>NZ_CP168509.1:0-4800000 GCF_059491535.1 Roseateles sp. Mitsp63
CGAGCCGACGGTACGACCGCCTTCACGGATGGCGAAGCGCAGACCTTCTTCCATGGCGATCGGAGCGATCAGCTTCACGGTGATGCTGACGTTGTCGCCCGGCATGACCATTTCCTTGTCCTTCGGCAGCTCCACGGCACCGGTCACGTCCGTCGTGCGGAAGTAGAACTGGGGACGGTAGTTGTTGAAGAACGGGGTGTGGCGGCCGCCTTCTTCCTTGCTCAGCACGTAGATCTCAGCAGTGAAGTGCGTGTGCGGCTTGATCGTGCCCGGCTTGGCCAGCACCTGGCCGCGCTCGACGTCTTCACGCTTGGTGCCGCGCAGCAGGATGCCCACGTTGTCGCCAGCCTGACCTTGGTCCAGCAGCTTGCGGAACATTTCCACGCCCGTGACGGTGGTCTTCTGCAGATCGCGGATACCCACGATCTCGATTTCCTCGCCGACCTTGACGATGCCGCGCTCCACGCGACCCGTCACCACCGTGCCGCGGCCCGAGATCGAGAACACGTCTTCCACCGGCAGCAGGAACGCGCCGTCCACCGCGCGCTCAGGCGTGGGGATGTAGCTGTCCAGCGCGTCGGCCAGCGCCATGATCGCGCCTTCGCCCAGCTCGCCCTTGTCGCCTTCCAGCGCCAGCTTGGCCGAACCCTTGATGATCGGGGTGTCGTCGCCCGGGAAGTCGTACTTGCTCAGCAGCTCGCGGACTTCCATTTCCACCAGCTCCAGCAGCTCGGCGTCGTCCACCATGTCGCACTTGTTCAGGAAGACGATGATGTACTTCACGCCCACCTGACGCGCCAGCAGGATGTGCTCGCGGGTCTGGGGCATCGGGCCGTCAGCGGCCGAGCACACCAGGATCGCGCCGTCCATCTGCGCCGCGCCCGTGATCATGTTCTTCACGTAGTCGGCGTGCCCCGGGCAGTCCACGTGCGCGTAGTGACGGTTGGCCGTCTCGTACTCCACGTGCGCCGTGTTGATCGTGATGCCGCGCGCCTTTTCTTCAGGAGCCGCGTCGATCTGGTCGTAGGCCTTGGCTTCGCCGCCGAACTTGGAGGCCAGCACGGTCGCGATCGCGGCCGTCAGCGTCGTCTTGCCATGGTCAACGTGACCAATCGTGCCCACGTTCACGTGCGGCTTGGTACGTTCAAACTTGCCTTTTGCCATCTTGCGCTCCTGGCGATCAGATCAAGAAACGGGATAGAAGAGATTGGTGGTGCCCATGACGCGGATCGAACGCGTGACCTCTCCCTTACCAAGGGAGTGCTCTACCACTGAGCCACATGGGCATCGACACAGGATTGATGACCTTATCAGCAAACCTGTATCGATATCTCGACACGACACCTTCAGCTTCCGGTGGAGCGGGAAACGGGAATCGAACCCGTGTCATTAGCTTGGAAGGCTAAGGTTCTACCATTGAACTACTCCCGCCCGGGAGCTTGCCAATTCCAGCTGCCTGAACCGCGAAGCGTGTGACGATCACCCGCTTCGTTGCTCCTGCAATCTGTTCGCCTTGGTGGAGGAGGCTGGATTCGAACCAGCGTACGCGTTAGCGGGCAGATTTACAGTCTGCTGCCTTTAACCACTCGGCCACCCCTCCGAGGCGAGCCCACGACTATAGCAGCGTTCTTATTTGGCGCAAACACTTTTTGCTCGAGGAACCGTGGGCGTGCGATTGGCGAGTCGGCGCCTGGCGCAGCTCTCCTCATGACGCAGCGCCGCAGTCGACACGAACGCATCCCGGCGCACGCGCGTAGGCGCATGCATACGGACCACTAGTAATACCAATTTACGACCAAGTGGTCTCGTTCCAGCACTCGCCTCCGTCCCTCGCGCCAGCCCTCGCGGAAACCGCCAGACACCGCTGTCCATGCGGGTCGCGGCGGCGCTACAGCAGGGAAAACACGCCCCATTAACTGGTAGCAAAGTGGCGTTACCGACCGTTATAGTGGCATGGCATTGGTTGCATTGAGGTGTATTCGGGGGCGCCAGCAGCATGTCACTCAGCGGTCGGGTGTCGTGATTTCGGGTGCCAAGTCTTCATCAAGGCCAACAACTCCCAGGCCACTAGAGGAGCAGTTCATGAAGGTCAACAAGACCCCTATCGCGGCGGCGGTCACGCTGACGCTGCTGAGCGCGGCGTTCGCCGTGCAGGCGCAGGAACAGAAGAAGGACGACGGCACCCAGCTGGAACAGGTGGTGGTCACCGGCATCCGCGCGTCGCTGCAGTCGGCGGCCAACATCAAGAAGAACGCCAGCGCCGTCGTGGACGCCGTGAGCGCCGAGGACGTGGGCAAGCTCCCCGACTCCGACGTCGGCCAGGCGCTGGGCCGCATCCCCGGCATCTCGGTGGGCCGGGCGTTCGGCCAGGGCGCCTCGGTGTCGATCCGCGGCACCGACCCGCAGATGACGTACACCACGCTGAACGGCCAGACCGTCGCGTCCACCGGCTGGTACGACCAGATGGACATCGACCGCTCGTTCAACTATTCGCTGCTGCCCGCGGAAATGATCGGCGGGATGGAGGTCTACAAGTCCTCGCAGGCCAACCTGACCGAAGGCGGCATCGGCGGCACGGTGATCGTCAAGACCCGCAAGCCGCTGGACCTGAAGGCCAACACGGTCTTCGGCAGCGTGCGCTACGGCGACGGCACCATCAGCGATCCGGAGAAGGAAGTCTCCGGCCTGTACAGCTGGCGCAACGAGGGCCGCAGCCTGGGCGTGCTGGTCGCCGCCGGCCTGTCCAAGGGCGACTACATCCGCCGCGGGGTCGAGTCCGACAGCCGCTGGAACAGCGACGTGGCCCCCACCGCCTTCGTGCAGGAGCGCAAGCGCACCTCGTTCAACGTCGCCCTGCAGGCGCGTCCGGTCGAGGGCCTGGAAGTGGGGCTGAACCTGTTGAAGCTGAAGCTCAATGCCGACAGCTCCAACGCCAGCGACTACCTGATGCATGACCAGAATTGCGACAACCGCAATACCGCGGTCAAGTCGGACTTCAACCCGAACGGCATGTGCCTGCACAGCACGACCACGGCCGCCAACCCGCTGCCGCACAAGTTCTTCCAGGTCTGGGCGCGCGGCGCCAGCATGGACTCGGAAAGCGCGGTGGCCGACGCCCACTACACCCTGGGCAGCGCCAAGTTCGACCTCGTCGTCGGCACGACCAAGGCTGACGGCGGCACCTCGGCCACCACCAACTACCAGACCGCCGCCTTCGACGGCGCCGCCGGCCCCTTCACGCGACCGAACTGGCAGGGCACGATCGACGCCACCGGCAAGCAGATCAAGATCAATCCGAGCACCGACCAGTCCTGGGGCGTCGGCGCCCTGCCGGCGCAGATGTCGCCGGAAACTTGGGCCACCTCCGCCGGCCCCAACAAGGACAAGGAAAAGTTCGGCCAGCTCGACGCCACCTTCGACCTGGACTGGGGCGTCATCAACGCCTTCAAGACCGGCGTGCGCTTTGCCGACCACACCTTCGTGAAGCGCAGCTTCCGCCCGATCTGGAACACGACGATCACGCCGGTCGCCACCTCCGGCCTGTTCGACGGCTCGGTGAACGTCGGCGGCTGGACGGTGCCGCGCGCCAACATCGGCGCGATGCTGGACAACACCAACCGGAACATCGCCGGCTGGGTCGAGGACCGCTCCGGCTATGGCGAGCTGAACGAGAAGAACCGTTCGGTCTACGGCATGTTCGAGTTCGAGACCAAAGGCCTGCGCGGCAATTTCGGCGTGCGCTACATCTCCACCAAGGCCACCAGCACCGGCTACAAGTTCGACGGCGTGACCCCGCCCGACGAGTACGCCGGCAACCAGAACTGGGCGAAGACCACCACGTCGACCAAGTCGTCCTACAACGACGTGCTGCCGAGCCTCAACCTGGCCTTCGACCTGAACAGCAACCTGGTGCTGCGGGCCACCGCCTCGCAGGCCATCACGCGCCCGAACTTCGCCAACATGTTCGGCGTGACGGTGTCCGGCTACAACGACGACCGCGTCGGCAACGAGACCTGGACCATCGGCAACATCGGCCTCAAGCCGATGAAGTCGAGCCAGGCGGACATCGGCCTGGAGTACTACTACGGCCGCGGCAACATGATGTCGGCCACCTACTTCGTCAAGGACATCTCCAACTTCGTCGTCGCCAATGCCACGCCGAACCAGAAGGTCGGCCTGGTCGATCCCAAGTCCGGCGTCGACAACTGGACGGTGCAGAGCTTCCAGAACGCTGGCGGCGGCAAGATCCGCGGGGTGGAACTGCAGGCCAACCACGCCTTCGGCAACGGCTTCGGCGCGCAGGGCAACTACACCTTCACCGAAGGCACGGCGCCGGCCAGCAGCTACCTGGACCAGCTGAGCCTGTTCACCCAGTCCTCCAAGCACAACGTGAACCTGGTCGGCTACTACGAGAACGAGCAGTACTTCGCCCGCCTGGCCTACAACTGGCGCTCGAAGTACATGATCCGCGAAGGCGCGTTCTGGTACGGCAACCGCATGCACGATGCCTACGGCACGCTGGACGCCAGCGTGGGCTGGAACATCACCAAGAACCTGCGGCTGTCGTTCGAGGCGATCAACCTGACCAAGGAAGACGACGTCCAGTACGGCGCCGCGGCGGCCTCCAACACCGCCATCAAGGACCCGCTGCGCGCCGGCTTCCCGGCCTGGAGCTTCAAGGGCGAGACCACCTACAAGCTGGGCCTGAGCGCCAAGTTCTGACCGGCGCCGCGGCGTCACTTCGAAAGCCCGGCAGCCGCCGGGCTTTTTTCATTGCGCTGCGCCGCCGGGCGGGCAGCGCTCGCGCGCTAGAAGTCGTAGAACGTGGTGATGGTCAGGCGGCCCTGGCGCGGATCGCTGCTGAGCCCCAGCGCCGGGTTGACGATGGCCGAATGCAGCAGGCTGCCCCGGTAGGCCACCAGGCGGTTGAATCGCGCCGGCAGCATGCCCAGCAGCTCGAAGCAGTCGTCCGAGTCGCTGAAATAGCGCGGCGGCGCCGGGCAGCGCTCCATCTCCGCATAGATCAAGTCGCCGTAGCGTTCGCGCTGATCGGCGGTGATCTGCTGCAGGCCGCTGGCCTTGTGGCGGTAGAAGGCGGTGCCGCCATGGCGCTCGTCGCAGAGGTAGAGCATCACGGCCATGAAGTGCGGCGTGCTGGCATCGAAATGCGGCACCCGCTGCAGCGGTCCCAGGTCCTCGGGTGCCACCGTCGTCAGCGAGAAGGTGCACGGCGACTTGCGCAGCGGCAATTCTTCGGGAACGCCGAAGTTCAGCCGGATCAGCGGGTCAAGCAGCTCCGTCAGGCTTTCGGTATAGGCCGCGGGCGCCGGCGCGCGCAGCCCGGGATAGCCTTTGCGCTCGTCAGCGCCCGGGCAGCGCTCGAAGCGGGCCTGGCAGGCCGCCTCGACCAGGGCCTGCGGATGCGCGAGGAAATCGTCGATGACGACGACCGGGTGCTCGCCGACCCGCACCGAGCGGATGTCGGGCGGCATGCGAATGGCGAAGGTCTCCGGGCTCATGGAGCGGTATTGTGCGGGCGCAAAGCCCGCTCAGATCTTCCAGTACCAGCGGCGCCGGTCGAGCTCGCGCACGATGAGCCACCACACGCCCACGAAGGCCACCGCGAAGCCCAGCGACTGCGCATGCGGCCCGAGCCAGGCGCCCAGCCAGCCGAAGCCGTGCGCGTAGAGCGGGCGCATCCAGCCGAAGCCTTCGAGGAACACGGTGCACATCCACGCGCCGGCGTAGGCCGCGATCGCGTTGACGCCAAAGCTGCGGAACAGCGCGGGCGCGCCGAGCCGGTCGATCAGCGCGTGGGCGGCGAGCAGCACCAGCGCGGCCAGGCCGCCGGTCCACAACACGAAGGACGGCGTCCAGAGGTTCTTGTTGATCGGCATCAGGCCGATGGCATCGAGCGCGAAGCCCGTCGCCGCCGCGATGAGGCCGACGGCCGCGAGCTGCCTGAGGGCGCCGGCGCGCAGCGCCTCGCCGCAGCGCCAGCCCAGCAGCGTCGTGGCCAGCGCGCCCAGCGTCGCGACGATGCCCTCGGGGTCATGGCCCAGGCCGGTGGCCGCATCCCATTGGTACCCATGCGGACCGAGCAGCCAGGCATCGACGCGGCTGGCGATGTTGTCGGCCTTGTCGAGCGGACCGCCCCACAGCAGCAAGGCGCCGTATCCGGCGAGCAGGGCCGCGAGCCAGACGCGTTGACCGGCGGCGCGCCACTGGATCGCGATCAGGCCGGTGAAGGCGAAGCACAGGCCGATGCGCTGCAGCACGCCGGGAACGCGCAGTGCCGGCTTGTCCATCAGCCACCAGGCCAGCGCATGCAGCACCAGGCCCAGCGCCACGATGCGCAGTCCGCGCGTGATCACGGTGCCGCGCAAGGCCGCGCCACCGCCGGCCTCGATCCGCGCGCCCATGGCCAGCGACAGGGAGACGCCCACGATGAACAGGAAGAACGGGAACACCAGGTCGGTCGGCGTCCAGCCGTTCCACTCCGCGTGCTCCAGCGGCGCGTAGACATGGCCCCAGTCACCGGGGTTGTTGACCAGCAGCATCGCGGCGACGGCCAGGCCGCGCATCGCGTCGACGGACGCGATGCGTTTGGAAGGAGCGTTCATGGGAAGGCGGCGGGAAGGAGACTCAGAAATCGCAGCGGCTCTCGAGCGCCGGCTGCGCGGCCGGCACCTGATCCAGCCGGGCAATGCCGCCCGCGCGCCAGCGCTGCACCTGCGCCTCGACCTGCGCGGGACTCAGCACCGTGTCCTTCACATGGAAGACCCAGTCGACGTCCTGCTCGTACACGCGCGGCGGACCGCCGGCCGGGCCCTTCGGCAACGGACCTTCCGGCGAGAACCACAGGTTGAAGTTGATCGACATCGGCACCACCGGATAGTTGCGGCCGCCGTGCTCATCGACCTTGCGGCCATCGATGAACCAATGGGTGCGGCCGTCGGCCACCTGCATCACCAGCGTGTGCCAGTCGCGGCCGCGCTCGCCGAGCGGACCGAACTCCTCGTGCTGCTGATTGAAGGCCAGCCAGGGATCGAGGCGCACCGTCTGCCAGGTGATGCCGTAGATGCGCGTCTTGTCGCTGCCCCAGCCGCCGTTGGGCAGGTATTCCCAGTCCAGCTCGCTGAACTCGGGATCGAAGTCATGCTTCAGCGGGCTCACCGCGTAGAAGGTCTGGATCACCGGATCGCCATCGGCGCCGCTCACCGGCAGGTCGCTGAAGCGGATGCGCGCGGCATAGGTGCCGGCGAGGTACTTGCGCTGGTGGCACACCTGCACCTGCGCCGTGCCCGGGCCGGTGCCGTCGGTCGCGGCATGCAGCCGCAGCTTGCCGTCGACCAGGCTCAGGCCCTCGGGCGCCCAGCGGGCGCCGGGAATGCCTGGGTGACCCGGCGCGCCGCGGACCGTCCAGCCTTGCTTGAACAGCGCGGCCGTATCCGGGTAGTTGAAGTCGTCGAAGAAGTACTGCGGCTCGGCGGCATGAGCGCCGGCCGCCATCGACAGCGCCACGGCGCCGGCGGCGATCGCCTTCATGTCGCGTTCTCCACCGGCGCCGCGGCGGCCGCCGGTGCCTTCGGCGCCCGCCCGGGCATGCGCACGAACAGCAGCAGGATCAGCGCCGGCGCGCCGCAGGCGATGGTCCACAGGAAGAAGCGCTCGTAGCCCATCGCGAGCTGGATGTCGCCGCTGATCGTCTTCGAGAAGATGAAGCCCAGCTGCATCACGCCCGAACCCAGCGCGTAGTGCGCCGTCTGGTACTTGCCCGGCGCGACGGCCTGCATGATGAACAGGATCATCCCGACGAAGCCGAAGCCGTAGCCCAGCATCTCCACCGCGACGGCGAAGCCGACATGCCAGAGATCCGCCGGCATCGTGACGGCCAGGTAGTAGAAGGTCGCGTTGGGCACCGCCATCGCCACGATCAGGAAGGGCATCGCGCGGCGCAGGCTCATCCAGCTGGTGAAGTAGCCGCCGGCGATGCTGCCCAGCAGGAAGGCCGCCGTGCCCACCGTGCCGTAGATGCCGCCCACCTGCTCGGTGGTCAGGCCCAGGCCGCCCTTGTCGCGCGCCTCGATCAGGAACAGCGGACCGATCGTCTGCACCTGCCCCTCGGCGAAGCGGAACATCACGATGAACAGGATCATCAGCCAGATGCCCGGCTTGCTGAGGAAGTCCGCGATGACCTCGCGCAGCGTGCGCCACACCCCCGCGGCGGTGAGATCGCCATGATCGGTGTTGAGCGCGCCGGGCAGCGCGTAGGCGTTGTAGCTGGCCAGCACGAACAGCAGCACCGCCAGCAGCGCGAAGATCACCGACCACGCGTTCATGACGCCGATGCCGCGCTCCAGGTGGCCGGCCAGCACCAGCAGGCCGCCCAGCGTCAGGAACTTCGACGCGTTGAAGAACGCGCCCTGCCAGCCGGCATAGGCCGCCTGCTGCTTGTCGTCGAGCGCCGCCATGTACAGGCCGTCGCAGGCGATGTCGTGCGTGGCCGACGCGTAGGCGAGCAGGAACAGCACCGCGATGCTGGCCGCGAACCACATCGGCAGCTGCAGCGCCACCGCCATCAGCGCCAGGCCCGCGGCGCCGGTGAACTGCCCCGCCACGACGATCAGCTTCTTGCTGCGCGCCAGCTCCAGGAACGGGCTCCACAGCGGCTTGAATGCCCAGGCCAGCCCCAGCAGGCCGGTCCAGCGCGCGATCTGGTCATTGGCCACGCCCATGTTCTTGAACATCAGGCCAGCGATCAGCATGACGACGAAGAACTGCATGCCCTGCACGAAGTACAGGCTGGAGACCCAGCGGATCGGCGATCGCGGGGGCGGGGAAGCGGTGTGCGGCTGGCTCATGTCGGGGCCCTCGGATCAATGCGGCGTCACGGCGGCGTCACGGCGGCGGCCGTGCGCTCAGTTCAGCGTCACCGGCGACTGGCCGCCGGCCACGCCGTGGCCCTGCAGCCACGCGCCCAGCGCGCCCAGCGCGCCGTCGGCGTAGCCCCAGCTGATCACCGTCGGCGCGTCGACGTCGAGCGCCTGGAACGGATTCCACAGCACCAGGTGCAGGTCGGGCGTCCAGGCGCGGGCGTTGTCGCCATAGCGCGCCCGATGCGTCGAGGCCACGATGGTGAAGCGGCCATCGCGCGGCACCGAGGCCCAGTCCAGCGCGGCGATGTCGGCCAGCGAGACGAACTCGACGTCCGCGTGGCCGTCGAAGAGCGCCCTCACCTGCGCGCCGGTCGGTCCGGCCTCGGACACGCCGTCGGTGGGCACCTCGTCCTGCACCAGCACGCGGATCGGCCGGTCGATCGCCGGCGGCGCCGCGCCGCGCAGCGCGCTCAGGCCCGCCGCCCAGGCGGCGCGCATCAGCGCGTCATCGGCGTCGCGGCGCGCGCCCTGGTAGTCGTCGAAGCGGACCGGGAAGTCGCGCGCCAGCTTGTCCAGCCGCGCCTGCGCCTGCCGGCCCCGCGCGGCGCTCAGCTCGCCGCGCGCGAGCGCGTCCTGCAGCGCATGGATGGCCTGCGCCTGCTCGTCCAGCGAGCCCTGCGCCAGGATCATGTCGGCGCCGGCATTGATGGCCAGCACCGCCGCCTTCGCATAGCCGTAGCGCTCGGCGATGGCCTTCATCATCAGCGCGTCGGTGATGACGACGCCGTCGTAGCCGTACTCGTCGCGCAGGATGCCGCCGAGCAGCGTCTTCGAGAGCGTCGCCGGGTAGCGCGGATCGATCTTCGGATAGACGATGTGCGCCGTCATGATCGACGGCGCCGCGTCGCGCAGCGCCTTGAAGGGCTTGAGCTCGAGCGCGTCGAGCTCGGCGCGCGACTTGTCGACGGTCGGCAGGTCCAGGTGCGAATCGACATGCGTGTCGCCATGTCCCGGGAAGTGCTTGATGCAGCAGGCCACGCCCGCGTCCATCGAACCCTTCATCCACGCGCCGGCCAAGCGCGTGACGAGGTCGGCCGTCTCGCCGAAGCTGCGCTCGGCGATGACCGGATTGGCGGCGTTGTTGTTGATGTCGGTGACCGGCGCGAAGTTCCAGTTGATGCCGATGCCGCGCAGCCCGCGCGCCACCGCGGCGCCGACCTGCTCGGCCAGCGCCTCGCCGCCGGCCGCGCCCAGCGCCATCGCCGACGGCGGCTGCGGCAGGAAGGTCGCGCGCACGACGGAGCCGCCCTCCTGGTCGAGGCCGATCAGGGCGTCGGGGCCCATGGTCTCGCGCAGGTCGCGTGTCAGCCGGCGGACCTCGGCCTCGGTGCCCAGGTTCTTGCGGAACAGGCAGACCGCGCGGATCCGGTTGTCGCGCAGGAAGGCGGCGGTGGCCGCATCCAGGGTCTTGCCCTGGATGTCCACCATCACCAGCCGGCCCGGATGGAATGCTGTCTCGCTCATGTCGTTCTCTTGCTGCCGGGAATCAATGCGTCTTCGTGACCTTGGCCAGATGGCGCGGCTGGTCGGGGTTCAGGCCCCGCGCCTGCGCGAGCGCCTCCACCATCGGATAGAAGCTCTGCACCGCGGCGATCGGATCCAGGTCCTCGTTGCCGGTGCAGCTCAGCGGCAGCTCGGCGCCCGGCGTGCCTTCCGGCGCCGCCAGCAGCACGCGCGCGCCGCGGCCGCGCATTTCCTCGGCCAGCGCGAGCAGGCCCGCCTGCGCCGGACCGCGCGGCGCGAAGACCAGCAGCGGATAGCCCTCGTCGACCAGCGCCATCGGGCCGTGCTTGACTTCCGCGCCGGAGAAGGCCTCGGCCTGGATGCCGCAGGTCTCCTTGAACTTGAGCGCCGCCTCGAGCGCGATCGGCAGCGAGGTGCCGCGCCCGATGACGAACAGCTTGTCGGCGTCCTTCAGCGCGTCGACGGCCACGTCCCAGCGCTGGCGCGCGGCCTGCTCCATGGCCCGCGGCAGCGATTGCAGCGCGGCGGACAGGTCCTCGTCGCCCTGCCAGGCCGCGACGACGCGCGCGCCGGCGACCAGCTGCGCGATGTAGCTCTTGGTCGCGGCGACGCTCTGTTCGACGCCCGCGTGCAGCGGGAAGACGTGCTCGGCGGCGGCGGCCAGCGGCGAGCCCTCGGCATTGACGAAGGCGACCGTGCGCGCGCCATTGGCGCGGAAGTACTGCGTCGGCGAGACCAGGTCCGGGCTCTGGCCCGATTGCGAGAAGGCCAGCGACAGCAGGCCCTTGCTCTCGATGCGGCTCTGGTAGAGCGTGATCAGCGACATCGGCAGCGAGGTCACCAGCCGGCCCAGGCGCGCCATGACCAGGTAGGCCAGGTAGTTGGACGCATGGTCCGAACTGCCGCGCGCGATCGTCAGCAGCGAGGCCGGCGGCTGCTCGCGCAGCGCGTCGCCAAGCGCCGCGTAGGCGCCCTGATCGGAGGCCATCTGACGGGCCACCACCTGCGGCGCGCTCAGCGCCTCTTCCAGCATTCGCGAGGTCATATCGATTCCCCTTCCACGACCACGCGTTGCAACTGCAAGCCACGGTCCATCACCACGAAGTCCGCCCAGGCGCCCGGGGCCAGCCGGCCCCGGTCGTCCAGACCCAAGTAATCGGCCGCGTGCGTCGAGACGCGCCGCGACGCGTCCTCGACCGGCAGGCCCAGTTTCAGCACCAGGTTGCGCAGCGCCTGGTCCATGGTCAGCGTCGACCCGGCCAGCGTGCCGTCGGGCAGGCGCACGCCGCCCAGGCACTTGGTGACGCGGTGGCGGCCCAGGCTGTACTCGCCATCGGGCATGCCGGCCGCCGCCGTCGAATCGGTGACGCAGAACAGGCGCGGGATGCTGCGCAGCGCGACGCGGATCGCGCCGGGATGCACGTGCAGCAGGTCCGGGATGATCTCGGCGTACTGCGCATGCGCCAGCGCGGCGCCCACCATGCCCGGCTCGCGGTGGTGCAGCCCGGTCATCGCGTTGAACAGATGAGTGAAGCCGCCGGCGCCGCGGCCCAGCGCGGCCACGCCGTCCTCGTAGGTGCCCAGCGTGTGGCCGATCTGGACCTGGAAGCCGGCCTCGCGCAGCGGCGGGACGAGGTCCAGGTTGCCGGGCAGTTCCGGCGCCAGCGTGATCAGGCGGATCGGCGCGATCGCGTGCAGCTCGCGGATCTCGCCGATCGACGCGGCCTTGGCGAAGTCGGGCTGCGCGCCGAGCTTGCCGGGATTGATGTAAGGGCCCTCGAGGTGCACGCCCAGCACGCGGGCGCCGCCGGCGGGCCGCTCGGCGCAGGTCGGCGCGAGCGCGCGCATCGCATGGCGGATCTCGTCCAGCGGCGCGGTCATCGTCGTGGCCAGCAGCGAGGTGGTGCCGTGCTTCGCATGCAGCGCCGCGAGCCGCGCGGCGGCCGCGCCGCCTTCCATCGTGTCGTGGCCGGCGCCGCCGTGGACATGGGTGTCGATGAACCCGGGCAGCACGAGGGGCAGGTCTTGCGCGCCGTGGCGCGCCTCGTGCTCGGAGACCGCGCTCCCGTCGATGCGGGTCACGCGTCCGTCTTGATGTTCCAGCACACCGCGGAGGAAACCGCTCGGTGTCAGTATGAATCCGTCGATGTGCTGGGCCGTCATCCGTCTCGCCTCATCTCCGCGACGAAGTCGTAGTAGTCGCTGCGGCAGTAGGAATGGGTCAGCTCGACGGCTTGACCCTGGTCCAGATAGCCCACCCGCGTGATGAACAGCACCGCCTGGCCCACCGGAACTTCCAGCAGGCCGGCCAGCCGCGAATCCGCGTTGATGGCTCGAATGTGTTGCAGCGCGCGCACCGGCGCGCCGCCATGCCGGGCGAGGTGCTCGTAGAGCGAGGACTCGACCTTCTGCGGCTCGGGCAGCACGGCCTCGGGCAGCACGGACAGCTCATAGGCCATGACCACGGCATCGGCCAGGCGCAGGCGCTCCAGGCGCGCGACGCGCTGGCCGGTCGTCAGACCCAGCGACAGCTGCTCGTCCGGCGCGGCCATGGCGAAGCCGCGGGTCAGCCAGCGGCTGCTGGGCTTGAAGCCGCGCTGATGCAGTTCTTCGGAGAAGCTGGTCAGGCGCGACAGCGGCTGCTCGAGCTTGGGCGCGATGTAGTTGCCGGAGCCGCGCTTGCGCACGATCAGCCCCTGCTCGACGAGCCGGTCGATGGCCTTGCGCGCGGTGACGCGCGAGAGGTCCAGCGATTCGGAGAGCACGCGTTCCGACGGGAGGGCTTCGTCGGCCTGGTACTGGCCTTCGCGGATCGCCTGCGCCAGCTTGTGGGCCAGCTGCATGTACAGCGGCGAGGCGGCGGCGGAGTCGGGCTTGAACTGGAAGGGCAGCTTGGTGCTCATCGGGCGTCTCTTCTTCTCAACGTGTTTCGGAGAGAGCGCCGCGGACCAGCCGCAGCGCGCCGTCGGCCGAGTCGCCTTGAGGCGACACGCAACGGGCCCGAATGTTGCCTGAGAAAAGCGCGGCGAGCCGCTGCGCCACGCTGCCCGCCAGCGAGAGCGGCAGCTGCTGCGAAGGGTCCAGCGCGAGCGCGAGCTGCTCCAGTTCCGCGACCGCCTGCGCGACGAGCGCGTGCGCGGCCGGATCGGTGTCGGCGTGCTCGAACACGAGGGGCGCCAGCTGCGCGTAGGCATGCTGGCCGGCCTGGGCGACCCAGGCGTTGACGGCGTCGCGGTCCTGGTCATGGGCGCAGCCGGCGGCCGCCCACACGGCGCGGGCCAGCGGGCCGGGCCCGGCGCGGCCGTCCATGGCCTTCTGCGCGACGCGCATCGCCTGGATGCCGAGCCACGCGCCGCTGCCTTCATCGCCGCCGATCCAGCCCCAGCCGCTGACGCAGACCAGCGCGCCATCGGCGCGCAGCGCCTCGCCCACCGTGCCGGTGCCGGCCGCGATCACGCCGCCCGGACGGCCCGCATGGGCGCCGATGACGGACGTGGTGCCGTCGTTCACGAGTTCGATGTGGGCGTAGCCGGGCTGCTGCGCGACGAAGGCCTGCGCCTGCGCGGCCACGCCGGCACCGGACAGGCCCAGGCCGATCGCGGTGTCGCCGAGCGGCAGCCGTTCGATGCCGGCCTTGGCGGCGGCCTCCTGGACCGCCATCTGGATGTGGCGCCAGGCCTGGGCGATGCCCTGCCCCAGCGCGGACGGGCCCGCCCATCCCTGGCCAAGCAGGCGTCCGTGGACATCGCTCAGCCGGACCCGAGTGCCGGTGCCGCCGCCATCCACCCCCACCAGGAAGCGAACGGCCGCGAACTGCGGCTGCAAGGGCGCGGACCAGGCGTCCGCCAGGGTGTGGCTCGTCATGATTAATACCAGTTTAGTACCAAAAAACGCGAAGCGTCAATTGGTAGTGCACTGGACTTAACCCTGATGCATGGATCGCTCCGCTAGGGGCTCGCGGATGATAACCACCAACGTACCAGTGATGGCAGCGTCGTGGAATCGGGAGCAGCGCGCACTGGTGGCCTGCGTCCTGCGCGGTACCGTCAGTCCAGCGACCACTCGAAGTCGACGCCCTTGCCCTTGAGCCAGTCGCGCGCGGTCGAGAAGTGCCCGCTGCCGATGAAGGGCGCCGGGCCCCGCGTCGCGGAGAGCGGCGACGGGTGATTGGCCTGCAGCACCAGGTGGCCGCGGCCGGCCGCCTCGACGAGCGGCGCCTTCGCCTGCGCGTGCGCACCCCACAGCAGGAAGACCTTCGGCGCCGGGTCCTTCGCCGCCGCGGCGATGAGCGCGTCGGTCAGCGATTCCCAGCCCTTCTTCGCGTGCGAGGCAGCCGCGCCATCCTCGACGGTCAGGCTGGTGTTGAGCATCAGCACGCCGCGCCGCGCCCATGCCGACAGGTGGCCCGACATCGCCGGCTGCTGGCCCAGGTCGCGCAGCAGTTCCTTGAAGATGTTGCGCAGCGACGGCGGCAGCTTCTGCCCCGCCGGCACCGAGAACGCGAGGCCCTCGGCCTGCCCCGGCCCGTGGTACGGGTCCTGGCCGACGATGACGACGCGCACGCCCGTCAGCGGCGTCAACCGCAGCGCGCGCAGCGGGTCGGCGGGATAGATCGCCGCGCCGGCGGCCAGGCGCTCGCGCAGCAGCGCCTCGATGCGCTGGCCATCGGCGCTCGCGCGCCAGGCGTCGACCAGCGGCTGCCAGCCGTCGCCGACCTGCCAATCGATGGTGTTCAGCGTCGCCGGCATCAGCCGAACAGCGCCGCCAGCGCCGCGCCCGGATCGGGCGCGCGCATGAAGGCCTCGCCGACGAGGAAGGCGTTCACCTGCGCCTGGCGCATGCGGGCCACGTCGCCGGGGCCGAGGATGCCCGACTCGGTCACCAGCAGCCGGTCCGCCGGCACCTGCTTCAGCAGACCCAGCGTCGTGTCCAGCGTGACCTCGAAGGTCTTCAGGTTGCGGTTGTTGATGCCGACCATCGGCGTCTTCAGGCGCAGCGCGCGCTCGAGTTCGTCGCCGCCATGCACCTCGACCAGCACGTCCAGGCCCAGGCCCAGCGCGCAGTCCTCGAGCTCGGCCATCTGCCCGTCGTCCAGGCTCGCCACGATCAGCAGGATGCAGTCGGCGCCCATCGCGCGCGCTTCGTAGACCTGGTACGGATCGATCATGAAGTCCTTGCGCAGCACCGGCAGCGCGCAGGCGGCGCGCGCCTGCTTCAGGTACTCGACCGAGCCCTGGAAATGCGGCGCGTCGGTCAGCACGCTCAGACAGGCGGCGCCGTGCTGCTCGTAGCTGCGGGCGATGTCGGCGGGACGGAAGTCCTCGCGCAGCACGCCCTTGCTCGGGCTGGCCTTCTTCACTTCGGCGATGACGCCGCTGCGGCCGGCGGCGATCTTCGCGCGCAGCGCGTTCACGAAGCCGCGCGTGGGCTCGGCGCGCGATTCGGCCTCGGCGCGCAGCGCGGCCAGCGGCACCTTCGCCTGCGCCGCGGCGACCTCGTCGCGCTTGACGGCGTTGATGCGATCCAGGATGTCAGACATGCGGTTTCCTCTGCGTTTGCGGCCTAGGCGTGCGCGGCGGCCTGCTTCTGCGTCTCGGCGACGAACTGGTCGAGCTTGGCCCTTGCCGCGCCGGATTCGATCGCCACGCGCGCCTTCGCGACGCCGTCGGCGATGGACTCGACGACATTGGCCGCGTACAGCGTCGCGCCGGCGTTCAGCAGCACGATGTCGCGCGCCGGGCCGGGCTCGTTGCCGAGCACGGCCAGCAGGATCTGCCGGCTCTCCTCCGGACCGCCGACGCGCAGGTTGCGGCTCGCCACCATCGGCATGCCGAAGTCCTCGGGGTGGATCTCGTACTCGCGGATCTCGCCGTTCTTGAGCTCGCCGACCATCGTCGCCGCGCCCAGCGAGATCTCGTCCATCCCGTCCTTGCCGTAGACGACCACCGCGTGCGCCGCGCCCAGGCGCTGCATCACGCGCACCTGGATGCCCACCAGGTCCGGATGGAACACGCCCATCAGGATGTTGGGCGCGCCGGCCGGGTTGGTCAGCGGGCCCAGGATGTTGAAGATCGTGCGCACGCCCAGCTCCTTGCGCACCGGTGCGATGTTCTTCATCGCCGGGTGGTGGTTGGGCGCGAACATGAAGCCGATGCCGGCCGCCTCGACGCAGCGCGCCACCGCCTGCGGCGGCAGCGACAGCGTCACGCCGAGGGCCTCCAGCACGTCGGCGCTGCCGGTCTTGGACGAGACGCTGCGGTTGCCGTGCTTGGCGACCTGCGCGCCCGCCGCCGCGGCGACGAACATCGAGCAGGTCGAGATGTTGAAGGTGTGCGCGCCGTCTCCGCCGGTGCCCACGACATCGACCAGATGCGGCCCCGGCTCGATCGGCACCTTGACGGAGAACTCGCGCATCACCTGCGCGGCGGCGGTGATCTCGCCGATGGTCTCCTTCTTGACGCGCAGGCCGATCAGGATCGCCGCCGCGGTCACCGGCGAGATGTCGCCGCTCATGATGCGGCGCATCAGCGCCAGCATCTCGTCGTGGAAGATCTCGCGGTGCTCGATGACGCGGGTCAGCGCTTCGTTGTCGGTGATGGGCATGTCGATCTCCGCTCAGGCATTGAAGAAGCGCCGCGTCGCCGCGATCGCGCGGTCGACGCCCGCGGCGTCCACGTCGAGGTGGGCGACGAAGCGCAGCTTGTACAGCCCGGTCGCCAGCACGCCTTCGGTCTTGAGGTGCGCCACCAGCGCCGCGGCGATGTCCTTGTCCACGTCGCAGAACACGATGTTGGTCTGCGGCGCCTCGACCGTCAGGCCGGGGAGCCCCCGCAGGCCGTCGGCCAGCCGCCGCGCCAGCGCGTGGTCCTCGGCCAGGCGCGTCACGTGATGGTCGAGCGCATGATGCGCCGCCGCCGCGAGCACGCCCGCCTGGCGCATGCCGCCGCCAAGCATCTTGCGCCAGCGGTGCGCGCGCTGGATCAGCTCGCGCGAGCCGCACAGCACCGAGCCGGCCGGCGCGCCCAGTCCCTTCGAGAAGCACACCGACACGCTGTCGAAATGCCCGCTGATGCGCCGGGCCGCGGCATAGGGATCGCCGCCTTGCGCGGCGGCCACCGCCACCGCCGCGTTGAACAGCCGCGCGCCGTCGAGGTGGCGCGCCAGGCCATGCTTCGTCGCCAGCGCCGACGCGGCGGCCAGGTAGTCCATCGGCAGCACCTTGCCGCCGATCGTGTTCTCGAGCGCCAGCAGCCGCGTGCGCGCGAAGTGGGCGTCGTCGGGCTTGATGCTGGCCTCGATGTCGGCGAGCGGCAGCGAGCCGTCCGGCGCGTGGTTCAGCGGCTGCGGCTGGATCGAGCCCAGCACCGCCGCGCCGCCGCCTTCCCAGCGGTAGGTGTGCGCGAACTGGCCCACGATGTATTCGTCGCCGCGCTGGCAATGCGACATCAGCGCCGCGAGGTTGCTCTGCGTGCCGGTCGGCATGAACAGCGCGGCCTCGAAGCCGAGCCGTTCCGCCAGCGCCGCCTGCAGCGCGTTGACGCTGGGGTCGTCGCCGAACACGTCGTCGCCCAGCGGCGCCGCGGCCATCGCGGCGCGCATGCCGGCGGTGGGCTGGGTGACGGTGTCGCTGCGCAGGTCGACGACCTGGCCCTTCATGCCTGCATTCATCGCGCCAACTCCAGGAAGTTCCGCAGCATCGCGTGGCCATGCTCGGAGAGGATGGATTCGGGGTGGAACTGCACGCCTTCCAGCGGCGTCGCGGTGCCGGCCAGCGCGCGGTGGCGCACGCCCATGATCTCGCCGTCGTCGGTGCGGGCGCTGATCTCCAGCTCGGCGGGCAGCGTCGCCTCCTCGATCGCGAGCGAGTGGTAGCGGATCACGTCGAAGCGCTCCGGCAGCCCGCTGAACACGCCTTGCGTGTCGGTCGCGATGGTCGAGGACTTGCCATGCATCTGCACCTTCGCGCGGACGATATTCCCGCCCAGCGCGGCGCCGATGCTCTGGTGCCCCAGGCACACACCCAGGATCGGCAGCTGGCCGATGAAGCGCTGGATCGCCGGCACGCAGACGCCGGCTTCCTTCGGCGTGCAGGGGCCGGGCGAGAGCACCAGGTGGGTGGGCTTGAGCGCGGCGATCCCGTCCAGCGTGATCTGGTCGTTGCGCACCGTCTTCACGTCGGCGCCGAGCTCGGCGAAGTACTGCACCAGGTTGAAGGTGAAGCTGTCGTAGTTGTCGATCATCAGCAGCATGTCGTTCTCCTTCGTCAGCCTCAGAAGCCTTCCTCGACCAGCTCCGCCGCGCGCAGCAGCGCGCGGGCCTTGGCCTCGGTCTCCTTCCATTCGAGCTCGGGCACCGAATCGGCCACGATGCCCGCCGCCGCCTGCACGTACAGCACCTGGTCCATGACCACGCCGGTGCGGATCGCGATGGCCAGGTCCATGTCGCCGCCGAAGCTCAGGTAGCCGCAGGCGCCGCCATAGATGCCGCGCTTGACGGGCTCGAGCTCGTCGATGATCTCCATCGCGCGGATCTTGGGCGCGCCCGACAGCGTGCCCGCCGGGAAGCTGGCGCGGAACACGTCCATGTTGCCGATGCCCGGCTTGAGCAGGCCCTCGACGTTGCTGACGATGTGCATCACATGCGAGTAGCGCTCGACCGCGAACGCGTCGGTCACCTTGACGCTGCCGGTGCGCGCGATGCGGCCGATGTCGTTGCGGGCCAGGTCGATCAGCATCAGGTGCTCGGCGCGCTCCTTGGGATCGGCCTGGAGCTCGGCCTCCAGCGCCTGGTCCTGCTCCGGCGTGCCGCCGCGCGGACGCGTGCCGGCCAGCGGACGGATCGTCACCTTGCGGCCGTCCGGCGTCTGCTCCTGGCGCACCAGGATCTCCGGCGAGGCGCCGACGATCTGGAAGTCCCCCATGTCGTAGAAGTACATGTAGGGACTGGGGTTCAGCGAGCGCAGCGCGCGGTACAGGCTCAGCGGGGACTCGGTGTAGCGCTTCTTGAGCCGCTGGCCGAAGACGATCTGCATGCAGTCGCCCGCGGCGATGAAGGCCTTGGCCTTGTCGACCGAGGCCAGGAAATCGGCCTTGGCGAACTCGCGCTCCACCGGATGCGCCTGGCCGCGCGCGATGCGCGGCGCGGCCACCGAGTAGCTCAGTTTGTCCTTGAGCTCGGTGAGGCGCTTCTTCGCGCGGAAGTAGGCCTCGGGCTGCGACGGGTCGGCGTAGACGATCAGGTAGAGCTTGCCCGACAGGTTGTCGATGACGGCGAGCTCCTCGCACTGCAGCAGCATCACGTCGGGCGTGGGCAGGCCGCCCTCGGGCGTGGACTGCGCCAGGCGCGGCTCGATGTAGCGCACCGCGTCGTAGCCGAAGTAGCCGGCCAGGCCGCCGCAGAAACGCGGCATGCCGGGCCGCAGCGCGACCTTGAAGCGCTGCTGGTAGGCCTCGATGAAGGCGAGCGGGTCGCCGTCGTGGGTCTCGATCACCGCGCCGTCGCGGATCACGCGGGTGGTGTGGCCCTCGCTCTTGAGCACGGTGCGGGCCGGCAGGCCGATGAAGGAGTAGCGGCCGAAGCGCTCGCCGCCGACCACCGACTCCAGCAGGAAGCTGTGGCGGCCCGGACCGTTGCCGGCGCACAGCTTCAGGTAGAGCGAGAGCGGGGTCTCGAGGTCCGCGAAGGCCTCGCTGAGCAGCGGGATGCGGTTGTAGCCGTCGGCGGCCAGGCTTTGGAATTCCAGTTCGGTGATCACGTCGTCAAACCTCTTGTCGGTCGCGGCGCGCCGTCAGTGACACAGCGGGTCACGGCGCGCGCGCAAGCGGAAACTCAGGTCGCCTGTTGGACCTGCCCCGTCGGAGAAGGGTGCAGCAAGAGTGTGACGGTGACCCGCGTCCGGGGGGTGAGGGTGGACGGCGGGTGGCAAGCAGCAGGCGGCTTCAGATGAAGTCGTGCCAGGATCGCCAGGGCCAGGCTCCCCGGTCGTTCGACCCCTTGATGTGCTTGCGCGTGATAAACATGGTGGCGGGCAGTGTAGCAGGACGATCCCGGATGTCCGGGCCTCGGATCCGTGGCACATACTCGCGTCCAGAGCCGGCCGCGGAGCCGGCCGATCTTCCTTGGAGGGAAGGAGACACCATGTCCAAGCGCCTTGTTCCGATGACCGCCGGCCTGCTCGCGGCCGCACTCCTGATGCCCATCGCGGCGTCCGCCCAGACCGCGCCGCCGGCGAGCGCGGCCAACGCCGCCGCGCCGGTCGAGGTGGCCGGCGTCAAGTACGACGGCACCGCCGAGGTGGCCGGCCAGAAGCTCGTGCTCAATGGCGCGGGCATCCGCTACAAGGCGATCTTCAAGGTCTACACCGCCGGCCTGTACCTGAACGCGAGGGCCGCCACGGCCGAGGCGGTGCTGGCCAACACCGGCCCCAAGCGCATCCACATCCAGATGCTGCGCGACATCGACGGCGAGGAACTCGGCAAGCTCTTCACCAAGGGCATGGAGCAGAACGCGACGCGCGAGGAGTTCGGCCGCTCGATCAGCGGCGTGCTGCGGATGTCGGAAGTCTTCGTGCAGAAGAAGAAGCTCAAGAACGGCGAGAGCTTCGGCGTCGATTACATCCCCGGCACCGGCACGGTGATCTTCGTCAACGGCCAGCTGATGCCGGGCGACCCGATCAAGGGCGAGGACTTCTTCCACATGCTGCTGAAGATCTGGCTGGGCAAGTCGCCGGCGGACAGCGACCTGAAGGTGGCGCTGCTGGGCGGGGCCAAGCCGGCCAGCAACCGCAACGCGGCCGGCAGCAGCCGCTGACGGGCGCGCCGGCCTCAGCCGCGCAGCAACTCGTCGAGCCGGTCGACGTGGCGCTGCGCGGGCACCTCGCGGATCGGCTGGCCGTGGTTGTAGCCGTAGCTCACCAGCGCGATCGGGCAGCCGGCCGCGTGCGCGGCGCGCGCGTCGTTGCTGGAGTCGCCGATCATCCAGGTGGTCGCCGGCGCTGAGCCCATCGATTCGCAGGTCTTGAGCAGCGGCAGCGGGTCGGGCTTCCTGCGCTCGAAATCGTCACCGCCGAAGACGCGGTCGAAATAGCCGTCCAGGCCCTTGCGCCGCAGCAGCTCGCGCGCGAAGGCGGCCGGCTTGTTGGTCAGGCAAGCCATCGGCAGGCCGAGCGCGCGCAGCGCCTCCAGACCTTCGATCACGCCGGGGAACACGTCGGCGTGCTCGCCGTTGAGCACCTCGTAATGGCGCTGGTAGAGCGCCCAGGCTTCCTCGTAGCGCGCCTGCGGCGCGCCGGCCTCGGCGAGCACGCTGCGGATCAGGTGCTCGCTGCCCTGGCCGATCGTGTGCTCGATGAAATCGCGCGCGACCGGCGGCAGCGCCATGTCGGCCATCACGCGGTTGAGCACCGCGACGAAATCGCCCAACGTGTCGACGAGCGTGCCGTCCAGGTCGATCATGAAGGCGGTGGGCGGGGGAGTGAGCGGAAGGGTCATCTCGGCGGGAAGAAGGGATGCGATGCAGCGCGCGACATCGTATCCGCAGGGACCCACCACTGTCGGTGGGTCCGCTGACTGATGCTCGGCATCGGCGGCGGAAAGTGCATCAAAAGGAGAGCGACGGAGCGCTGGCGGCGCGAAATCCCGGCACGTAGAGTGACTGCCTTCCCCGCGAAATGCGCGATGGAAAGGCCGCCGTCCCGCAAGGGCTGGCGATGTCCTCCACCCCCTCGGCGACGCCCGCTCTCCGTCCATGAAGATCCAGCTTTCTCACACCGATCCCGGCCTTTGCATCGCGTGGTGGAACACCGGCCTGGCGCCGCCACGCGCCAGGAAACCGGCCGAAGATGCCGACATCGACGTGGCGGCCAGCGTGCTCCAGCACCTGATCGAGCACAACGGCGCCGATGTCATCGTGCTCGCGGAGATGTCCGAGGAATGCGTTCATCGCCTACGCGCCAGCTGCGACATCGCACGCACCGAGTTCACGTGGCTGCAGGCCTTCGTCCCGGCCGGGCGAAGCCGCTTCTCGCTTTGCGTGCTGAGCCGTACCCGCCGGCTCCATGTGAGGCTGATCCACCCGATCATCAAGAAGGAGGGCAACGCCTTCATCAAGATCGGCCTGCACTTCAGTGTCCGGCCTCACGGTGAGGACGAGCACCCCTTCACGCTGATTGCCTCCCACTGGCCCAGCCGGCTCCACATGGATCGGCATGACAGCGAACGGACCCACATCGCGGCCCACCTGCGGCGCTGGATCGACGATCACATCCCCTCGATCGAGGAGCTCTCGAATGTCGTGCTGATCGGCGACTTCAACGACGAGCCCTTCGACGAAGGCCTGGAACGCTACCTCTACGCGAGCCGGGACCGGGAGAAGGTCCGGCGCAATCCGCGGCTGCTCTACAACCCGTTCTGGCGCCACCTGAGTTCATTCCAGCCGGAGGCGCCCGCCCGCGCACAGGCGGATCCCGGGACCTACCTCCATCACGGCGGGACCTGCTCGCGATGGAGGACCTTCGATCAGGTCATCGTCTCGTCGGCCGTGCTGTTCGGACGCGCCGGTTGGCGCTTGAACGAAGCAGACACCCGAGTCGCGGTCCTACCCCAACTCGACCTCGAACGCGCACCGGCGCTTAGGGTCTTCGACCACTTCCCCATCGTGGGCCACCTTGAAAGGCATTACGCATGATTGACTTCGCAGAGCGCATCCGCACCGGCATCGAGAACGCCACCACCGCCGACGGCGAGCGCGCCGAGATCGAGCGCATCCTCGAGCAGCTCGACGCCGCCGTCCGCAGCGCCACCTTCGGCAACGCCCGGCTGTTCGTCGGCAAGTTCCGCAATGCCGAGGACGAGGAGGTGATGCGGATCTCCGACCTGAGGCATCGCCTGGTCATCCGGAGCACCGAGAACGAGCACGAGGGGCGGATCATCGCGGGCTGGGAGATCGACAGCCACGGCGGCTACGCCGTCAATCTGGTCTACGAGTTCCAGAGCCTCTACTGCAGCGACGGCGACGAGCTGATGGAGGAACTGGGCAATCTGCTGGAGACCGCGCGGGTCGGCCGCGCGATCCAGCACTTCGCCAATCGCTGAAGCCTGAAAAGACGAAGGCGGACATCCTTTCGGATGCCCGCCTTACCCATTGACGTCCGGCTTGCGCCTCTGCAATCCACCACCAGAAACCTTGGACCGCATGAACGAAAGAATACGGGCCGCCGCTGGCGCGCAGAAGCCGCGTTCGCCGCATCGCGGCTTCGGCGGATCGCTGATGGCCGCGTGAGGCGTTGACTTACACGGCAGGACCGCCCGCGCTGCCGCGCAGCAGCCGGTACAGCGTGTTGCGCCCGATGCCCAGCCGCCGCGCCGCTTCGGAGTGGTTGCCGCCGCAGTCCGCCAGCATCCGATGCGCGTGTGCGCGCGACTGCTCGCGCAGCATCGAGGGTCTTGGTGGCGGCTCGGCCGCCGAGGCCGGCACCGGCTCGCGAAGATCCAGTTCCTCGACGAGATCGTCCGGCAGATGGCCGCGCCGGATCATCGACTCGCCAGGCTCCATCAGCGCGCAGGCGATGCGCAACGCCTGCTCGAGCTGACGGATGTTTCCCGGCCATCGATACGCCGACAGTTCGCGCTCCAGCGCCGGGTCGAGCATGACGACGCGGGAGGGCTCGATGCCGGCCAGCAGCCGCTCCACGAGCAGGCGGAGGTCCTGACGCTCGCGCAGCGGCGGCAGGCTCAGCGTCAGGCCATTGAGCCGGTAGTAGAGGTCCTCGCGGAACTGGCCCTGCGCCGCGAGCTGGCGCAGCGGCCGGTGGCTCGCGCCGATCAACTGGAAGTCCACCTGGACCGGCGGACCGCCGCCCAGCGGCTGCACCTGCCGGTCCTGCAGCACGCGCAGCAGCCGCGCCTGCAGCGGCAGCGGCATGTCACCGATCTCGTCCAGGAACAAGGTGCCGCCATGCGCCTCGCGCAGCCGGCCCGGCGCGCCGTCGCGCGATGCTCCGGTGAAGGCGCCCGACCGGTAGCCGAAGAGCTCGGCCTCGATCAGCGATTCGGGCAAGGCGGCGCAGTTCACCGCCACGTAGGCGCGCTCGCGCCGCGGTCCGCTGTCGTGCACCGCGCGCGCGAACACGTCCTTGCCCACGCCGGATTCGCCTTGCAGCAGCAGCGGGATCGGCTTGTCGATCACGCGCCGCGCGCGCAGCACCGCCTGATGCATCGCCGCATCGCCGAGGTCCAAGGCCTGCAACGCGTCCGGCGTCTGGCCTGGCACCACTTGCGCAACGGCGGAGCACTGCGGCTTCACGTCATGCCGCGCCTGCTTGCCGGCGTCGAGGTCCATCTCGACCACGGCCGGCGAATTCACGGCCTGCTTCTGTCGCCACGCGCCCGGCGCTTCCATCCGCACCCAGAGCGCCGGAGCGCCCTCGCGACGGATCAGCCGCGCGCCTTCCCCGCCCTGCCGCGCCCAATCCATCAGCTCGGCCCAGCGGACCGGGAGCACGGATTCGAGCGGACTGGCGCGCGCCGTCCCGGCGCCCAGCCACGCCTGCGCCGCCGCGTTGCAGCCGAGGATCCAGCCATCGTCGCTGAGGGCGAGCAGCCCCTCGGTCGGCGTGCCCAGGCCTTCCGGCTGCACATGCAGCTGCAGTCGCAGTCCATCCGCGTGCCGGGTCTGGAACAGGCGATGCTCCACCATCCTCGCCGCCGACCGCACCAGTGCCAGCGTGTGCCGCTGGAAGCCGCGCTGCTCGCCCGAGATGTCGAGCACGCCCAGCACCCGCCCTTGCGGGTCGCGGATCGGCGCGGCGGTGCAGCTGAGGAAGCCATTGCGCTCGAGGAAGTGCTCGCCGCCCAGCACCGACACCGGCCGCTGCTCGGCCAGCGCCGTGCCGATCGCGTTGGTGCCGCGCCAGCGTTCGTCCCAGATCGCGCCCGGACGCAGCGCCACGCGCTGCGCGCGGTCGACGAAGCGGCCATCGCCGAGCGCGCCCAGCAGCAGCCCCTGCGCATCGGCCAGGATCACCAGGCCATCGCTGTCGCGCGTCTGCTCGAACAGGTCCTCCATCACCGGGCGCGCATGCGCGACCAGCTCGTGCTGGCGCTCCAGCGCGCGCCGCAGTTGAGCGCCCGACGCATGCGGCGCGCCGGGCGGACGGCCGACCGGACTCAATCCGAAGTCGCGGCTGCGCAGCCAACTGCGGCTCAGGCCCTCGTCGAGCACCTCGACACTCAGTTGGCCGGTGTCCAGCAATTCGCGCCGCGCGGCGCGCAGCAGCCGGGGCGCGGGCATGGCGCCGCTCGGGGTTTTCACCATCCTGTCGTCTCCTTGCGTCCGGTTCGAGCCGCTCGCGCGGGGCGGGTGTTCCATTCCGGAACAGCTGCGGCGCGCCGGGTCATCCCGGATCAGTCTGTGGAGCGATCCTGACCAAAGGCTTGCGGCTTGGGAAGGGGCTTCGCGCCGGCCGGCAGGGTCTTCGGCGCGAAACGGGAGGCCGCGCCGCATTGGCACGCGCCATGCAAGGAAGCGCCCGGCGTCCCTTCGCCTCATCCCTACACGGAGACATCGTCATGATCTATGCCAAGCCCAACGCGGCCGGCGCGCCGCTGCAGTTCAAGCCGCGCTACGACAACTTCATCGGCGGCCAATGGACCGCGCCGCGCGATGGCCAGTACTTCGACGTGATCACGCCCATCACCGGGCAGGTCTACACGCAGGCGGCGCGCTCGAACGCGGCGGACATCGAGCTCGCGCTGGACGCGGCGCACGCGGCCGCCGAGCGCTGGGGCGCCACGCCGGCGGCCGAGCGCGCGAATGTGCTGCTGCGCATCGCCGATCGCATCGAGCAGAACCTGGAGCGGCTGGCCTACGCCGAGACCATCGACAACGGCAAGCCGATGCGCGAGACGCTCAACGCCGACCTGCCGCTGGCGGTGGACCACTTCCGCTACTTCGCCGGCTGCCTGCGCGCGCAGGAAGGCGCGCTCAGCGAGATCGACGCCAGCACCATCGCGTACCACTTCCATGAGCCGCTGGGCGTCGTCGGACAGATCATTCCGTGGAACTTCCCGATCCTGATGGCCGCGTGGAAGCTGGCTCCGGCGCTGGGCGCGGGCAACGCGGTGGTGCTCAAGCCGGCGGAGTCCACGCCGGTGAGCATCCTGGTGCTGACCGAGCTGATCGCCGATCTGCTGCCGCCGGGCGTGCTCAACATCGTCAATGGCTACGGGAAGGAAGCGGGCATGCCGCTGGCGCAGAGCAAGCGCATCGCGAAGGTCGCGTTCACCGGATCGACGGCGACCGGGCGCGTCATCGCGCAGGCCGCGGCGACCAACCTCATCCCGGCCACGCTGGAGCTGGGCGGCAAGAGCCCCAACGTGTTCTTCCCCGACATCGCGGCGCAGGACGACGATCTGTTCGACAAGGCGATCGAAGGGCTGGTGCTGTTCGCGTTCAACCAGGGCGAGGTCTGCACCTGTCCGTCGCGCGCGCTGATCCATGAATCGATCTACGACCGCTTCATCGCCCGCGCGATCGACCGCGTGAAGGCCATCAAGCAGGGCAATCCGCTCGACACCGAGACGATGATGGGCGCGCAGGCCTCGTCGATGCAGCTCGACAAGATCCTGTCCTACCTCGAGATCGGCAAGCAGGAGGGGGCGCAGTGCCTCATCGGCGGTGGACGCGCGCAGCTGGGCGGGGACCTGGCGGGCGGGTACTACATCCAGCCGACGCTGTTCAAGGGGACCAATGACATGCGGATCTTCCGCGAGGAGATCTTCGGGCCGGTGCTGGCGGTGACGACGTTCAAGACCGAGGAGGAGGCGCTGCGCATCGCCAATGACACGCCCTATGGGCTGGGCGCGGGGGTGTGGTCGCGGGATATCAATACCGCCTTCCGGATGGGCAAGGGCATCAAGGCCGGGCGCGTGTGGACCAATTGCTATCACGCGTATCCGGCGCATGCGACCTTTGGCGGATACAAGGAGTCCGGCATCGGGCGCGAGACCCACAAGATGATGCTGGACCACTACCAGCAGACGAAGAACCTGCTGGTGAGCTACTCGCAGAAGAAGTTGGGGTTCTTCTGAGATTGCTGGCCCTGGCCGCCGCCGGTATCCAAAAAAACTCCCTCGCCCCGCCGGGGAGAGGGTGGGGGAGAGGGGGCGGTTCGGTGGGCAGCAGCGCTGCGGCGAGACCCCTCTCCCCTTCCCTCTCCCCCTGGCGGGGGCGAGGGGGAAATACACGAGCGAAAGTTGGGCGCATTGGACATTTGTCCTTGTCGTAGACATTTGTCTAGAATGCGCCGATGTCTTCATCGAAGGACCAGCTGTTCGCGCTGGTCGAATCCAACCCCTTCATCAGCCAGCAGGAACTGGCCGACCAGCTCGGCCTGTCGCGTTCGGCCGTGGCCGGCCATCTCGCGCAGTTGACGAAGGAGGGCCGCATCCTCGGCCGCGCTTACGTGCTCCCGCAGCGCCAACCCATCGTCTGCATAGGCGGCACCAACCTCGATCGCAAGCTGCGCGGCATCGGGCCGCTGCGGATGGGAAGCTCCAATCCCGCGACCCAGCATGAAACGGCCGGTGGCGTCGCCCGCAACATCGCGGAGAACCTCGCGCGGCTTGGCCTGCCGGTGCATCTGCTGACGGCCGTCGGCCGCGATGCCGCGGGGCAGGCCCTGCTGGCGCAGCTGCAGGCGCTGGGCGTCGATTGCGCCGGCTCGCTGCAAGCCGCGGACGCGGCAACGGGCAGCTACACCGCCGTGCTCGATCCGCAAGGCGAGCTGGTGCTGGCGCTCGCGCACATGGAGCTCACCGACCGGCTCGATCCCGCCTTCCTTCGCCAGACCGCGCCGCAGCGGGCGCCGGCGCGCTGGCTCGTCGCCGACCTGAACCTGCCGCGCGAGACGCTCGACGAGCTGCGCGCCGAAGCCCGCCTGCGCGAGCAGCGTCTGCTGCTCGTCGCCGTGTCGGAGCCGAAGATGGCGCGCCTCGGCGCGGACCTGCGCGGCGTCGAGCTGCTGGTGCTGAACCGCGGCGAGCTGCAGGCGCTGGCCGGCCGCGCGCTGCCCGATGAGGCCGCGCTGCGCGGTGCCTGGCACGCGCTGCGCGAGGCCGGCCTGCAACGGCTGGTGATCAGCGATGGCGCGCAGGGCGTGCGCCATTCCGAGGGCGATGAGCTCGCCCTGCTCGCCGTGCCGCCGCTGGATCCCGCGGCCATCCGCGAAGTCACCGGCGCGGGCGACGCGATGACCGCGGGCATCGCCGCGGCGCTGCATCGCGACCCCGACGACCTGCGCGGCGCCTGCGCGCTCGGCCTGCGGCTGGCGGCGCTGACGCTGCAGAGCGACGCGACCGTCAGCCAGGCGCTGAGCCCGGCGCTGCTCGTCTGACCCCGACCCATGAATCCGAGAGAGACCGCATGAACACGCAAGACCGCTTAGACCCGACCCTGATCGACTTCTCGCCCGAGGTGGCCGCCGCGCGCGCCGGAGGCCGTCCGCTGGTGGCGCTGGAGTCCACGATCATTTCCCACGGCATGCCGTATCCGCAGAACGTGCAGACGGCGCGCGAGGTCGAGGCCATCGTGCGCGAGCACGGCGCGGTGCCCGCGACGATCGCGGTGCTGGACGGGAAGATCCGCGTCGGCCTGGGCGATGAGCAGCTGGAGCTGCTGGGCAAGTCGCCCGACGCGATGAAGCTGAGCCGCCGCGACCTGCCCTTCGCGCTGGCGACCGGCCGCATCGGCGCGACGACGGTGGCCGCGACGATGATCTGCGCGCGGCTCGCCGGGATCGAAGTGTTCGTGACGGGCGGCATCGGCGGCGTGCATCGCGGGGCGGAGACCTCGTTCGACATCTCCGCCGATCTGCAGGAGCTGGCGCGCACGCCGGTGGCGGTGGTCTGCGCGGGCGCCAAGAGCATCCTGGACCTGGCCTTGACGCTCGAGTACCTGGAGACGCATGGCGTGCCGGTGCTGTCGGTGGGCCAGGAAAACTTCGCCGCGTTCTACACGCGGGACAGCGGACTGAAGGCGGACTTCCGCATCGACGCGCCGGCCGAGCAGGCCCGATTCCTGCGCACGAAATGGGCACTCGGCCTGAACGGCGGCGCGGTGATCAGCAACCCGGTCCCGGCCGAGCACGAGATGCCGAAGGCGCGGATCGACGGCTTCATCGAACAGGCGCTGGGCGAAGCCGCGGCGCAGGGCATCAGCGGCAAGGCGGTGACGCCTTACCTGCTCGCCCGCATCAAGGACCTGAGCGGCGGCGCGAGCCTGGCGACCAACATCGCGCTGGTGAAGCACAACGCCCAGGTGGGCGCGGCATTGGCCAAGGCGCTGCGCGGCTGATCGAGACCGGAGGACGAAAAGGGGTGAGGGACGTCACCCTCGCGCAGGTCCGAAACCCTCCAATCGCACAGTTTTCCTGACGCTCGCTCAGGATTAACCTGAACGAAACATTCATCGCAGGACCGCGGCCTAAGCTTCCGCGCCCCTCGAAGAAGACCGTCGTTGGAGAACGTGTTCATGCGCCGCCAGTCCCTCGCCCTGTCCTTGCTCATCCTGCTGCTGGCCGCCGGCGGCGGGTGGTGGTGGTGGAAGGCGCGCTCGGCGGTCCCGGGCGGCGACGCATCGGCCGCCGCGCCCGCTTCGCGCGGCGCTTCCGGCCCGGGCGGCATGCAGATGGTCGGCGTCGTCACCGCGCAGCGCCGCGACGTGCCCGTGACCGTCGAGGCGTCCGGCACCGTCACCCCGCTCAATCAGGTCGACATCCGCGCCCAGACCACCTCCACCGTGCGGGACGTGCTCGTCCACGACGGCCAGACCGTCGCCCAGGGCCAGCCGCTGTTCCGCTTCGATGAACGCGCCGATCGCGCCAACCTCGACAAGGCCCGCGCCCAGCTCGCGCGCGACAGGGCCGCCCTCGCCGACCTGCAGCGCCAGTACGAACGCGCCAAGGACCTGCTGGCGCAGAAGTTCGTCGCGCAGAGCGCCGTCGACACCGCGCTGGCCAACTTCGAGGGCGGCCGCAGCCTGGTCGACGCCGACACTGCCGCCGTCCAGTCCGCCTCCGTCGCGCTCAGCTACAACGAGATCCGCGCGCCCTTCGCCGGCCGCGCCGGCGCCGTCAACGTCTGGCCTGGCAGCCTGGTCCAGGCCAGCGCCACCGGCACGCCGCTGGTGAACATCGTCCAGATCGATCCGATCGCCATCAGCTTCAACCTGCCCGAGACCGAGCTCGCGCCCGTCCTCGAGGCGATGCGCCCGCAGCCCGGCAACGCCAAGGCCACGCCGCCCGAGGTCCAGGTCGTCCTGCCCGTCATCGAGGGCGGCCCCTCCCGGAAGGACGACAAGGACAGCCGCGGCGGCAAGCCGGCGGACGCCGCCGCGCGCGGCAGGCTGGTCTTCGTGGACAACCTCGTCGACGCCACCACCGGCACCATCAAGCTCAAGGCCGAATTCGAGAACGGCGCGCAGAAGCTCTGGCCCGGCCAGTACCTGCGCGTGCGCATGACGCTGCGCAGCATCCCCGGCGCGGTCGTGGTGCCGCAGGCCGCGATCATCCTGCGCGGCAGCGACCGCCAGGTCTATGTCGTCGGCGCCGACAAGACCGCCCAGCTCAAGCCCGTCAAGCTGCGCTACACCTTCGGCGAGATGGCCGTGGTCGACGGCGTCGATGCCGGCGCGATGGTCGTGCTCGACGGCAAGCAGAACCTGCGCCCCGGCACCCCCGTGCGCACCCAGCCCGCCGCGGTGGATCCCGCCGCTGCGGCGCGGAGGCTGCCATGAACCTCACCGAACTCTTCATCCGGCGGCCGGTCATGACCGTGCTGCTGAACATCGCGCTGGTCGTCGCGGGCCTGGCGGCCTGGAGCCGCATCCCCGTCGCCGCGCTGCCCAGCTTCAACACCCCGGTCATCAACGTCCAGGCGGTGCTGCCCGGCGCCAGCCCCGAGACCATGGCCTCCTCGGTCGCGCTGCCGCTGGAGAAGCAGTTCTCCACCATCGCCGGCATCACGACGATCTCGTCCACCAACACGCTGGGCAACAGCTCGCTGACGCTGGAGTTCGACCCCTCGCGCGACATCGACGCCGCCGCCGTCGACGTGCAGGCCGCGCTGTTCCGCTCGCTGCGCGCGCTGCCCACCGAGATGACGACGCCGCCGTCATACCGCAAGGTCAACCCGGCCGACGCGCCGGTGCTGCTGGTCTCGCTGACCTCGCCGTCGATCAACCTGTCCGAGCTCAACGACTTCGCCGAGAACCTGATCACGCCCAGCCTGTCGACCATCGACGGCGTGGCGCAGGTCTCGATCTACGGCCAGAAGCGCTTCGCGGTGCGCATCAAGGCGCGCAACGAGCTGCTCCAGCAGCGCAACATCACGCTGGACGAGCTGCAGGCGGCGGTCAAGGGCGCCAACGCCAACACGCCGGTCGGCACGCTGGACGGCACGCGCCAGACGCTGACCATCCAGGCCAACCGGCAGCTGCGCGACGCCAACGCCTTCGGCGGCATCGTCGTGGCCACGCGCAACGGCGCGCCGGTGTTCCTGCGCGAGGTGGCCGACGTCGAGGACAGCTACGAGACCGTCAAGTCCTTCTCCAACTTCAACGGCGAGCGCTCCATCGTGCTGGCCGTGCAGCGCCAGCCCGACGCCAACACGGTGAAGGTCGTGGACGCGGTCAAGGCGATGCTGCCGCGCTTCGCCGCGCAGCTGCCGGCCTCGGTGCGGATGAGCACGCTCAACGACCGCTCGGTCTCGATCCGCGAGTCGCTGCACGACGTCTACTTCACGCTCGCGCTCACCGTGGCGCTGGTCGTGATGGTGATCTTCCTGTTCCTGCGCCGCATGGTCGCGACGCTGATCCCGACGCTGTCGCTGCCGATCTCGCTGATCGGCGCGGTGACGCTGCTGTTCGCGCTGGGCTACAGCCTGGACAACATCTCGCTGCTGGGCATCACGCTGGCCGTGGGCCTGGTGGTCGACGACGCGATCGTGATGCTCGAGAACATCGTGCGCCATGTCGAGGACGGCATGGCCCCGTTCGACGCCGCCATCCGCGGCGCGCGCGAGATGGCGTTCACCATCATGTCGATCTCGATCTCGCTGGTGGCGGTGCTGATCCCGATCTTCTTCATGCCCGGCGTCATCGGCCTGCTGTTCCACGAGTTCGCGGTCGTGGTGTCGCTGGCGATCATGGTCTCGGCCGGGGTGTCGCTGACGCTGGTGCCGATGCTCTGCAGCCGCTTCCTGAGCAGCCATCACGAGGTCGAGGAGAACGCGCTGGGCCGCAGTTTCGAGGCCGGCTTCACCTGGGTGCTGGACCGCTACACGGCCTCGCTGGACTGGGCGCTGCGCCACCGCCGGGTGATCGGCGCGGTGGCGATCGCGAGCTTCGTCGCCAGCGCCTGGCTGTGGGTCGCGATCCCCAAGGGCTTCTTCCCGGAAGAGGACATCGGCCAGATCCAGGCCAGCACCGAAGCGTCCGAGGACATCTCCTTCGCCGCGATGACGGTGCTGCAGGAGCGCGTCGCCGCCATCGTCCAGGAGGATCCGGCGGTGGCCTCGGTGGCGGCGGCCGTGGGCGGCGGCGGTGGCGGCGGCAACGTCAACACCGGCCGGCTGTTCATCAACCTGAAGCCGCGCGCGCAGCGACCCGCGATGGCGCGGGTGCTGGAGGACCTGCGCAAGAAGCTGCGCGCCGTGCCCGGCATCGCCGTGTACCTGCGCCCGGTGCAGAACCTGCAGCTCGGCGGCCGGCAGTCCAAGAGCCGCTACCAGTTCACGCTGCAGTCGGTCAGCGCCGGCGAGCTCAACACCTGGGCGGAGAAGCTGCAGGACAAGCTGCGCAACGACGCGGTGTTCCGCGACGTCACCAGCGACTCCCAGCTGCGCGGCCTGCAGGCCAACCTGGTCATCGACCGCGAGCGCGCCACGCTGCTGGGCGTGCAGATGCAGGACCTGCGCAACGCGCTGTACTCGGCCTTCGGCGAGCGGCAGGTGTCGAGCATCTACGCGGAGAGCAACACCTACCAGGTGATCATGGAGGCGACCGACAGCGACCGCCTGAGCGAGGACGCCTTCGACAAGATCTACCTGCGCGGCAGGAACAGCACGATGGTGCCGCTGACCGCCTTCGCGAGCGTCAGGCGCGAGCTCGGCCCCACCGCGGTCAATCACCAGGGCCAGCTGCAGGCGATCACGCTGAGCTTCAACCTCGCGCCGGACGTGCCGCTGGGCAACGCGACCGCGAAGATCGACCAGTTCACGCAGGAGATCGGCCTGCCGCCGTCCATCATCACGAGCTACGGCGGCGACGCGGCGGTGTTCAAGGACTCGCAGGGCGGCCAGCTGCTGCTGATCGTGCTGGCGGTGGCGGTGATCTACGTGCTGCTGGGCGTGCTCTACGAGAGCTACATCCATCCGCTGACCATCCTGGCGGGGCTGCCCTCGGCGGCGGTGGGCGCGCTGCTGACGTTGCAGATCGCGGGCATGGAGCTGACCATCATCGCGACGATCGGCATCCTGATGCTGGTGGGCATCGTGAAGAAGAACGCGATCATGATGATCGACTTCGCGCTGGACGCGCAGCGCAATGGCGGCATGACGCCGGCCGAGGCGATCCGCGAGGCCTGCATCCTGCGCTTCCGTCCGATCATGATGACGACGATGGCGGCGCTGATGGGCGCGCTGCCGATCGCGCTGGGCCTGGGCGCCGGCGCGGAGCTGCGCCAGCCGCTGGGGCTGGCGGTGGTCGGCGGCCTGATCCTGTCGCAGGCGGTGACGCTCTACATCACGCCGGTGATCTACCTGGCGCTGGACCGCTTCAGCGGCAAGGGGCCGGACATGCGGGAGGTGGCGCAGACGCGCTTGACGGAGCATCCCGCGCCGGGCCACGCGGACTGATCAGCGCGGCGGCTCGAAGCGCTTGCGCTCCCGCGCCGCCGTCTCGCGGCCGATGCAGCCCGGCGCGTGGTCGTTGATCAGGCCCATCGCCTGCATGAACGCGTAGACCGTCGTCGGGCCGACGAACTTCCAGCCGCGCTTCTTGAGCTCCTTGGACAGCCTCACCGAGGTGTCCGAGGTCGGCCGGACATCGCCGCCCTGCTCCGGATCCTCGAAGCGCCAGAAGAACGCGGCCAGCGAGCCGGCTTCCTGCTGCAGCTCCAGCGCGCGGCCGGCGTTGTGGATCGCCGCCTCGATCTTGCCGCGATGGCGCACGATGCCTTCATCGGCCAGGAGCCGCTCGACGTCGGCCTCCTTGAACTTCGCGACCTTCGCGATCTCGAACTGCTTGAACGCCTTGCGGAAGTTCTCCCGCTTGGCCAGGATCGTCCGCCACGACAGCCCGGACTGGAAGCCCTCGAGGCACAGCTTCTCGAACAGCCGCCGGTCCTCGTGCACCGGATAGCCCCATTCGTTGTCGTGATAGTCGCGGTAGGCATCGAAGCCTGGGGCCTCGCACCACTTGCATCGCCATTGGCCATCGGGGCCCTGCGCCAGTCGTTCGCTCATCGTTCCTCCGGGATCTCACGGTCGTGCGCGCGATTCTGACTTCGCCCGGCGCAACACCCTGTCAGCAGGGCGTCCCGCGATGGCCCACTGACGCGCCATGCATCCCCTCCAATCCCGCTACGCCAGCGCCTTCCTCGCGGAACCCGCCGCGCTGGAAACGACCGTCCCCGCCCATGCTGGCACCGATGAAGCGCCGGCGCAAGGCGCGCCAAGCTACTGTCCCGCGCGCCATGGCTGCGTCGCCGAATTTGCCCTCAGCAACGCTTTCAAGGCGTTCCGGCACGGCATCGAGGACGACATCCAGACCCTGATCGACGTCGCGGCGGGCATGGACGACACGGTGCGCGCGCTGAAGGCCTGGCGCACGAAACTGTTCGACCTCGATATGCACGGCCGGCACCTGGGCTACGGCGAGGCGGAAGCAGCGCTCATGTATCGACATGGCACCGATCTCCTGCGGCGCCTGTCGGCGCTGATCCGCGACGAGCGCCTGACCCCGCAGACCCGCCAGCTGGAGCTGCACCAGCTGGGCCAGCAGCTGGATGTCTGCGCGCCCGCCGTGCTGTCGGAGATGGCGGGCTGCATCGGCCGGCTCGATCCCGATCGGTTCGGCCTGCGCGGCAAGGTCCGCGGCACGGTCGAGCAGATCATCGAGCAGGTCGCCGTCGATGCCGTCGAGGCCACTTACGGCGAGGTGTTCGCCGACGCACACCTGGGTCAGGCGCATTACGTCAGCGGCTTGAAGAAAAAGCTTTACGCGGTACTCGGTCTTCCGTGGCCGCTCCAGGAAGACCCCTTTGCCCATCACCAGCACGAGGAAGCGCTGATCCAGGGATGCATCGAGACCTTGCGTCCAGCGCTCGCGCCCGGCGCGGTGGCCCGGATCCTGGCCGACGACTACCTGCAGCGATTCACCGTCGCCATGCGCGAACTGAGGGCGCGCCACGGACCGATCCCGCATCCGACGCTCGACCAGATCAGGGACTGCACCGAACCGCTGGACGCGGAATTCGGCCCTCCGCCGCCTCGGGAGGCCCTGCTGCTCACTGCGGAGGATGGCAGCGAATGCGCCATCGACTCGACGCCGACGGCGCTGCATTTCCTGGACGCCATGCGATCGGCCGGGTTGCTCATCTCGGACCCGCGCGCTGATGTCGAGGCGGCGTCCGCGCGTCCGCCGAGCGGGAATGACGATGAACAGGGGCTCGACGGCAGGCCGGCCGGACAACTGCGGTGGGGGAGCAGAACCGGCGGCGGGCCCGGCGGAGAGACTGCGAGCCAGGTCGCACGCCACGAGCTGGCGGCATCGGAGATCCAGGAGCTGCTGAACCGGCATCTGCGCGGGGACCTCCCGCCGGAGAACCTTCAGATCCAGCTGAGCGATCTGCTGACCATGGTCGTGGGGGTGCGAAAGTCGTCGCTGGTCCGCGAGCGCCTCGGTCCGCGATCCAGCACCAGCCGCGTCATGGCGGTCACGCAACCCTTGCGACTGTGGTGGCGCGTGATCGGCGAAGCCTTGCGCGCAGAGCCTCCAAGGCTCACGCCCCAAGCACTGCTGGACGTGCTGACACGCCCCGGCAGCACACCGGCACCGCCACTCATCGAATGCCTGCGGAGCGCCGATGAGGACATCGTCCATCTCCTCTTCGCGGGCCTGACGGAACTGCAGCGCGATGGGCTGCTCCCGGCCGAAGCGCTGTTTGAAGCGCTGAACCAGCACGCGCTCACCTTGTCCGGCGGGTGGCCCGCCGCGCTGGCCACCTTCAGCCCTCATGGCGTGAACGCGTTGCTGACCCTTGCCGTGAAGGTCGCCGCCGGGAGTGGGATGACGCATGAACGCTGCCGCGAACTGCTGCTCGGCCCCGGCGCTCATCCGACAGTCACACTGGCTTTGCTCGGAGGGCCGCTCAAGGGCGACAGCTTCAACAAGCGGGCGCGCGCCTACTTCGACGTGCTGAGCGAGGCCGCGTCGCGCCAGGTGATCACGAAGGAGGATCTGCGGCGTGTCGTCGATTGCCTCATTCCCCTGGCGTCGACCTGGGCAGCGGGAGACACGGCCAGCCCGGACGACCGGAACTTCAACTTCGGTCTCCAAACGTGGCTCACCCGGATCGTGGGCCTCTGCCTGGACGGCCACTTGTCCGAGAACGAAACGGTGGCGGCGCTGCGGGTTCCATCCGGCTGGCCGGAGACGGGACGGCCGGCATTCGCCAAGCGCGCCATGGATGCCGTGACGCCCCCGCTGCAACTGGGATCGAACCGGCAGCCCGAGCCGGAGCACCGTGTCCAGGTGCGGCGCCGGTTGCGGAGCGCCCTGACCGGAACGGGTGGTCAACCCCCCGTCGCCTGATCCGGGCTCAAGCGCCGGCGGTCTTGTGGAAGACCGCCTCGTCGCGCGGCCAGGTGTGCACGCGCGCCTCGATGAGATCGAGCACCTGCACGAACGCGTTGCCCGCGCCGTAGTACGGATCAGGCACCTCGTCCAGGCCCAGGCCGGTCATGCCCGCCATGAACAGGCCCAGCCTGGCCGGCGACACCGCCGGCCGCATCGCCCGCAGTCCGCGCAGCACGCTGCGATCCATCGCGAGGATCAGGTCGTGCCGGTCGAAGTCCTCCACCGTCACCTTGCGCGAGCGCCACCGGCGGTCCATGCCGTAGCCGCGCTGCTCGAGCACCGTCAGCGCCCGCTTGTCCACCGGATGCGCCTTCGAGGACGCGAACACGCCGGCCGATCGCACCTCGCTCAGGCCGAGCTCGCCGGCGCGCACCCGCAGCACGGCCTCGGCCATCGGCGAGCGGCACAGGTTGGCCGCGCAGACGAGCAGCAGTCGAGTCACCGGTCCATCGCTCCACGCCGCGTTCAGCGCGCCAGCTCCGCGCGCATCGCGTCGATGACGCTCTTGTAGTCCGGCTTGCCGAAGATGGCCGAGCCCGCGACGAAGGTGTCCGCGCCAGCGTCCGCGATCTCGCGGATGTTGTCGACCTTCACGCCGCCGTCGATCTCCAGCCGGATGTCGCGGCCCGAGGCCAGGATCATGGACCGGGCCTGCTGCAGCTTCTTCAGCGCGCCGGGGATGAAGCTCTGCCCGCCGAAGCCCGGGTTGACGCTCATGATCAGTACCAGGTCCACCTTGTCGATCACCCACTCCAGCACGTCCAGCGGCGTGGCGGGGTTGAACACCAGGCCAGCCTGCGCGCCCTCGGCCTTGATCAGCTGCAGCGTGCGGTCCACGTGCTGGCTGGCCTCCGGATGGAAGCTCACCAGGTCCGCCCCGGCGCGGCAGAAGGCCTGCGCCAGCGCGTCCACCGGCTGCACCATCAGGTGCACGTCGATCGGCGCGGGCGTGCCGTCGGGCTTGACCGCGTGCTTCTTCAGCGCCTCGCAGACCATCGGGCCGAAGGTCAGGTTGGGCACGTAATGGTTGTCCATCACGTCGAAATGGATCCAGTCCGCGCCGGCGGCCAGCACCTGGCGGACCTCCGCGCCCAGGTTGGCGAAATCGGCGGACAGGATGCTGGGGGCGATGCGATGGGTGGGCGGGTTCATGGCGGGCCGGCGCGGGGCGCTGGCAGGAAAGACGACGATTGTAGGAAGGCCCGCACCCGCGCCCGCACGCGCCGACCCGGATGGCGAAACAACAGTTGTCGTCCTTCGCACTGACCCGGCATGCCACTCACCCGACTCCTCCGACACTTCATCCCTTCCAGCGCCGGCCCCGCCATGGCGGAGGAGGCCGCTCCCGACAGCGACATCGCGAACGCCTCGAACTCCTGGCGATACCAGCGTGAGCGCCATGGTGGGCCGGCCGCGTTCGTCCGTCATCCGGACTTCGAGCGATTCCGCGAACACATGGCCGCGCTCACCGACGAACTGTCGACCCACGTCACGGATTCACCGCAGGCAGTGGCCGGCTTGCGGCAGTTCCTGTCCAACGTGACCACCGTCGACGCAGGGGGAAAGAACCTGTTCTTCCAGGAGCAAGCCGGACAGATCTACCACCAGGGTGCCGAACTGCTCGACCGCCTGGTGCTGCTGTCCAGGGATCCCCAGGTGGAACGGCTCCGGCTTCATGCCGAGCTGGTGGACCTGTCGAAAGACCTGGACTTGTGCTCGGCGGCGGTGATCCAAGGGCTGCAATCCTGTGTCCAGCGCCTCTCGGCCCCTCCCCGGACGCTGCAGGACCGGTGGCACGACATGCGGGTCCAGCTCGTCGAGCAGTCGGCCGCCGAGACGGTGCGACTCAGCAGGCACGGGACGACGAACCGGCATGTCGTCAATGCGCTGCTGCCCGACCTGTACCGGAAAGCGAAGCTGCCGGTCCGCCCGACCGACGACCCCTACGTCGCGACGGATCTCGAGCAATCCCTCGTCGACGAGGCCGGGCGCCGGCTCGCTGACGACCTCCACCCCGCCTCCGTGTCGATGCAGATCGCGCAGGACTATCTCGCCCGGCTGAGCGCATCGCTGCGCGAGACGAATGACAAGGCGTCGGCAACTCCGAGGTTGACGCTGACGCAGATGGAAGCAGCCATCGAGTTGCTCGCCGCGGACTTTGGCTGCAAACCACCGCCATCGGCAGTGCTCCGCGTGGATTCCGATGACGGCTCGTGCGAGGTCGCCACGGATGCCACGCTGCTCGCCGCCTACTTCCTGGACTGCTGGCGCAGCGAATCGCGCGCCGGCCGAACGGACGCTCGGAGCCAGCCCGTCGCCTTCGGCAACCCGCCCGCGGGAACGAAGTTCATGCGAGCGGGACGCCTCGCCTGGGCCGAGACGCACGGCGAACGCCGCCTGCTGGATTTCGACGATCTGGAGCGCTTGAAGCCGGAAAAGGTGCCGGCCGACATTGCCGCGTCGATCATCCGGGGCGGCGCGCCCGACGCTTTGTGGACAACGCTGCCAGCCAAGTGGATGCGAGACACGGCGGCGTTCGACGCGCTGCTCGATCGCGTGGACGACGTCGCGCTGCGGGCGTGCTTCGAACGGTGGCAGTCTTCGCCAGCGCCCTTGAGCAAGGATCAGCAGGTGCTGCTGCGGGACGCCTTGCTTGCTCGCGGCCGCGGCGCGGCGTTCTTCGAAGGCGCGACGCTGCACTGGCAGCGGCTGACACTCCCCGATCTGGAAGACCTTGACGGCCTGCGGGCGCTGTATCGCCGACGGCAGTCGGGCGAGATCACGGCGCAGGCGCTGCGCGGCCGTCTGCAAACGATCTGGATGGCCGCCCTGTCCGGCGATCTGTGGGATCTCGTGGGCGTCTCGATGCCCGGTTTGCCGCCAGAAGCGCGCATGCAGGCCTCGGCCCAGTTCGTCCAGCAATGGTTGTTCGCGGCCGCTGAGGCGCTGTCGTCCAATCCGCCTCGCACCACGCTCAACGATGTCTGCTCGGCCATGCGCTCCGGGACTCTCGCCTTGGGGCCGTCAGCCCCAGGCGAGGACTGGGAGATAGGCGCCAGGCAGCCCGCCGCGGCGATGCTGGTCCTGGGAGAGGCCGAGGCGAAGCTGGATTCGCCTCGGCGCGAGCAGGTATTCCGGCCCGGGGAGGCACGCCATCTTCTGCACGGTTTCCTGGACCTGCACGAGGGGCGATCTCGCCTGCTTCAATGGGCGTGGCGCTCCAGAAGGGTCCACCCGCAACACTTCTTCGTGTATCTGGAAACAGCCGTGCGGGCCATGGTCCAACGCGGCTGCAAGTGGTCCGAGTTGAGCGCCCTCCTCCAGGTCGAAGGCGTCCCCCACACGCCCGAGATGATCGAGCGCCTGGCCTACGCTCGCGCTTTCATTCTTGTCCGTTCGTACCCGGACGGCCCGGCGGAGCTCGATCAGCTGCCTCTGGGTTTCAGCAGCATCCCGACAGCCAAAAAGACATTCGCCGATACCGGGATCCAACCGGACGACATCGATGCACAGGCTTGACGCCGCGGCCCAGCGGGCGAACGCCGCGCGCGGAGTCCCTAGAATCCCCCGATGGCACATCCGCAATTCCACTGCAGCGTGGCCGTCGAGCCCCTCGCCGAGCAGACCGTCCCCGAGCGCAACGAGTTCGCCTTCGGCTACACGATCACCATCGAGAACCGCGGCGACGTGACCGCGCAGCTGATCGGCCGTCACTGGTCCATCGTCGACGCGAACGGCAAGGTGCAGGAGGTGCACGGGCTGGCCGTCGTCGGACATCAGCCGCTGCTGCAGCCCGGCGAGCGCTTCCAGTACAGCTCCTGGGCCCAGATCGAGACCCGCCACGGCACCATGAGCGGCCGCTTCCTGTGCGTCACCGAGCACGCCGAGGTCTTCTACACCGACGTGCCTGAATTCCTGCTCGCCGATTCCGGATCGCTGCATTGATGTTCCGACGTCAAGGCTGGGATCTCACCGCGCTGCTCAACGCGGCGCATCCGCAGGCACCGCTGGCCGAACGCAATCTCTGGCTGGTGCGATTGATCGAATGGCTGCGGCACGCGCCGCTGAAGGACGAACGCGCCGCGTCCCCGTCCGCGGAGGCCGCCCCCGCGCCCTCCGCGCCACTGCCGGTGCGGCGCCTGAAATACCTGCTCAACCTGCTGGAGCGCCATCCCGAGCACGCCCGGGCCTTCGCCGAGGTCATCGCCAGCGTCTGGGCCGATGTCGACGCGATCAGCCTGTTCGCCGAGGTCGGCTTCGCGCCCCGGATGGCGCTGTGGAACGAGTTCCTCGGCCGCCTGCGCCGCCGCCTGCTGCCGCTGAGCGCCGACACCCGCGACCTGTCCGAGCTGTTCGAGCTGCTCTTCCCCGAGGAGGACGACGAACAGTGGATCAATGCCGTCGACGACGACCTGCTGCTGCGGCTGGGGCTGCTGTTCACCGGCGCGCCCGAGGGCGACTGGCGCGATGAGATGCGCGCCGCGATCACCGTGCTGGTGAGCGCGGTGCGCTCCGCCGGCCTGTCCGGCGCGCTGCGCGTGCGCATGGACCCGCAGCGGCTGGCGCGCCGGCCGTTCCGCAACCTGGCCACCGCCTGGGAGCAGGTGGAGCATGCGCTCGACGAAGGCGACACCGCCGCCCTGCCCGGCAAGCTGCAGTTCCTGCGCGGCCTGCTCGACGAATGCCGCGCGGCGGTGCGCTCGGTGCCGGACCATCTGGAGGAGCACGGCGTGTCGGTGGACCTGATGTTCGGCGTGGAGCAGATGCAGGCGCGGATGCGCCGCGTCGAGGACCTGCTGGCGGTGCTGCTGGCCGAGCATCCGCAGCGCGAGCTGCTGCGCCTGGTCGCCAGCCTGGTGGCGGTCGTGCACGACCGGCGCAGCGTCCGCACGCTGTTCGCGCGGCATTACTCGCTGCTGGCGCGCAAGGTCGCCGAGCGCAGCGCCGAGACCGGCGAGCACTACATCACCCGCAACCGCGAGGAGTACGGCGACATGCTGCGCCGCGCCGGCGGCGGCGGCCTGGTGATCGCGGGCACGACCTTCATGAAGTTCGCGATCATGGCGATCGGGCTGTCCGCGTTCTGGGGCGGCTTCTGGGCCGGCGTGAACTACGCGGCCAGCTTCGTGCTGATCCTGCTGCTGCACTGGACGGTCGCGACCAAGCAGCCCGCGATGACCGCGCCGGCGCTGGCCGACAAGCTGCGCCACATCGACAGCGACGCGGGCTTGCAGGCCTTCGTCGACGAGGTCGTGCATCTGTTCCGCTCGCAGACGGCCGGCATCATCGGCAACCTCGCGCTGGCCGCGCCGATGGTGCTGGTGGTGCAGATGGCGGCGTGGCTGAGCCTGGGCAAGCCGCTGGTCGGCGCCAAGGAGGCGGAGCACGTGCTGCATTCGCTGACGGTGCTCGGGCCCTCGCTGTTCTTCGCCGCCTTCACCGGCGTGCTGCTGTTCGCGGCCAGCCTGATCGCCGGCTGGGTCGAGAACTGGTTCGTCTTCCACCGGCTGGACAGCGCGATCGCCTGGAACCCGCGCATCATCGCCACGCTCGGCGCGGGCCGGGCCGGCCGCTGGTCCCGCTGGTGGCGCGACAACATCTCGGGCCTCACGGCCAACATCAGCCTGGGCCTGATGCTGGGACTGGTGCCGGCGCTGCTGGGCTTCTTCGGCCTGCCGATCGAGGTCAGGCACGTGACGCTGTCGACCGGTCAGCTGGCGGCCGCGGCCGCGGCGCTCGGCTGGGACGTGCTGCGGCACTGGCCGTTCTGGCTCTGCGTGATCAGCATCCTGGGCACCGGGGTGCTGAACGTCGGCGTCAGCTTCTTCCTGGCGTTCAAGGTGGCGCTGCGCTCGCGCGGCATCCGTCTGGCTGACCAGAAGCGCGTGCGCGCGGCGATATGGACGCGGATGCGGCGCCAGCCGATGAGCTTCCTGGTGCCGCCCAAGGCCTGAGCAACCGTGTCGAGCGCTCCCGCGCTGCTACCGCCGCTGGCCCTCACCCCTCCCGCAAGCGGCCGAGGGGGTCAGACGATCGAGCGCCGCCCGTATGACCCCCTCGCCCCAGCGGGGAGAGGGAGGGGAGAGGGGGCTCGTGCCACAGCGCCGCTGCCCTTCGAAACACACCCTCTCCCCCACCCTCTCTCCCACCCTCTCCCCTGTGGAGGCGAGGGAGTTGGTCAGCAGCAGCGCTTGACACGGTTGCTCTCCCACTTCGCGGGAGAGGGTGTAAGAAAAAAATGCGCTGGCCGGTATGCCCCCCGCCCGTTTGCGGAAGAGAGTGGGGGAACGCAGTCCCGGCAGTGCGGGAAGTGGCTCAGGCCGGATCGCGGTCGTCGGGCCGCTCGCCGCCCTTGCGGCCCGAGAACATCGTCCACCAGACGATGAAGACGAGCAGCGCGAGGGCGCCGAGCGCCTCCAGCAAAATCACGCCCATGATTCGTGGTCCGATCCGTTGCAGAACTCGCCGCTGGAGCGCGGCGCTGGCGATTCTAGGCGCGCTGTCGGCCTGCGCCGGCTCGCAGCCCGTGCGGGAACCGGGGGCTTCCCCGAAAGCGCCGCCGGGCCCGGCGGCCGCGGTGCGGCCCATCCTGCCGGGCGCCGTCGCGCCGCGCGGGGCGGTCGATCCCGAGAAGCTGCTCAACGGCGAGGACGACACCGCCGGCCGCCGCGTGCTGCTGCGCGAGCGCTCGCGCTGGGTCGCGGCCGAATGGAGCGAGCTGCCGGGCTGGGGTCAGGACCGCGCGCTGGAATGGTGGCCGGCGCTGCTGCGCGGCTGCGAGAAGCCGATGCCCGGCTGGACCGCCGCCTGCGCGCAGGCGCGGGCGCTGCGTCCCGCGGACGATCGCGACGCGCTGATCTGGCTGATGAAGACGCTGCAGCCCTACCGGATCGAGACGCCGGAGGGCCAGCGCGAAGGCGTGGTGACGGGCTACTACGAGCCGCAGCTCGAGGCGCGCCGGCAGCCGCAGGGCGACTTCAAGGTGCCGCTGCTGCCGCCGCCGCCGGACCTGGCGCAGCGCAGGCCCTACGACTCGCGCCAGCAGATCGAGAGCAACGCGTCGCTGTCGCGGCTCAGCCTGGCCTGGGTGCAGGATCCGCTGGACGCGCTGGTGATGCAGATCCAGGGCAGCGGCCGGCTGCGCGTGACCGAGCGCGATGGCTCGAGCCGCTGGGTGCGGCTGTCCTTCGCGGCGCACAACGAGCAGCCCTACCGGTCGATGGGCCAGTGGCTGATCGCGCAGGGCGAGTTGCGGCCGACCGAGGCCTCGTGGCCGGGCATCAAGGAATGGGGCCGGCGCAATCCGCAGCGGCTCAAGGAGGCGATGTGGGCGAACCCGCGTTACGTCTTCTTCCGTGAGGAGCCGCTGCCCGACCTGGCGGTGGGCCCGCGCGGCGGTCAGGGCGTGCCGCTGACGCCGGGGCGCTCGATCGCGGTGGACAAGGCCAGCATTCCGTACGGCACGCCGGTGTGGCTGGACACGACCGAGCCGCTGTCGACGACGCCGCTGCGGCGCCTGGTGATGGCGCAGGACACCGGCACCGCGATCGTGGGCGCGGTGCGGGCCGATTTCTTCTGGGGCTGGGGCGAGAGCGCCGAGGCACAGGCCGGCCGCATGAAGCAGCCGCTGCGGCTGTGGGCGCTGTGGCCGCGCGAGGCCGGAACCACGGCCGGCGCTACAGCCGGCACCATGGCCGGCGCGCCCCTCACTCGCTGACCTGGACGCCCTTCCAGAACGCGACGCGGTCCTTGATGCTGGCGGCGGCCTCGGAGGGCTCGGGGTAGTACCAGACGGCGTCCGGGTTCATGTCGCCGTGGACCAGCAGGCTAAAGTAGTGCGCCTGCCCTTTCCAGGGGCAGCTCGTGCGGTGATTGCTGAACGTGGTGAATTCGCGCTTGAGCGCGGTCATCGGGAAATAGTGATTCCCTTCGACCACCACGGTGTCGTCGCTCTCGGCGATGACTTCGCCGTTCCAGGTTGCCTTCATTCCATCTCCTCGTGCAGAAACGCTATTTCGCCCATCGGGGCAAGGACATCTTCGTCACCGCCGGATCGGCGCGCGATCTCGCGCCGGGCAGCTTCGGGATCTGCGCGATCGGGGGCGGCGCCGAAGGCTGGTCGGTCGTCCACGTCGGCCCCGATGGCGACGCCGCCGATCTGGGCGGCGAGTACTACTTTGCCACCGCTGAAGAGGCCCTCGGATTCCTGCGCGAACTCATCGACCTGATGACCGACGGCGGCGAGCCGGAAGGGCTGCGCGGGGAGTAAATCGGCCGCCGTGAGGCGATTAGCGCGCATAATCGACTCATCATTTGAGTCGATTTCTCAACATCCATGGCCTACGACCTCGCGCTGATCTGGCAAGACCCGGCTTGGCCGCGCCTGCGTTTCGACCTGGATCCGGTCGCGGACGCGCTCTCCATGGCGCGCCGCATGCAGGGCATGGTGGAAGGGAAATGGGCCTCGATTGGCGCCAGGCACCGCGCCATCCTCGAAGCCCAAGCCTGGAGCGACGACGCGCTCGCCACGGCCGCCATCGAGGGCGAACGCTACGACCGCGTGTCGGTGGAGTCGTCGATCCAGCGGCGCCTGGGCATCGCGGAAGGCATTGGCCCGCATGTGGCGCGTGACATCGAAGGCTTGCTCGACGTCATGGAGGACGCGGTGCTCCGCTGCGCGGTGCCGCTGACCCACGAGCGGCTCTGGGCCTGGCAGGGCGCGTTGTTCCCGGATAGCCGGTCCGGGCTGCGCCGGATCGAAGCCGGGGCCTATCGCACCCATTCCGGACCGATGCAGATCGTCAGCGGACCCGAAGGGCGGCAGAAGGTTCACTACGAGGCCCCGCCCTCCACGCAGGTTCCGGTGGAGATGGAGCTCTTCATCCACTGGTTCAACGGGACCCTGGGCAAGGATCCGCTGGTGGCGGCGGCACTCGCGCACCTGTGGTTCGAGAGCGTCCACCCGTTCGAGGACGGCAACGGGCGGGTCGGCCGCGCGCTGATCGATCTGGTGCTCGCGCGGGAGATGGGGCCGTCGAGCCGGTTGATCCGCATGTCCCAGCAGTTGCTGGCCGTCAGGCCGGCGTACTACGAACGCCTGCGGGAATCGCGGACCGTCGATGTCACCGAATGGGTGCTGTGGTTCCTCGATCAGGTGCGCATCTGCTGCGAGCAGTCCATCGCGCTCATCGACCAGACGATCGAGAAGTTCCAGTTCTGGACGGAACACCGCGACGCCAACCTGTCGCCGCGCCAGCGCAAGGTGATCAACGTGCTGCTCGACGCCGGCCCCCATGGATTCGAAGGCGGCATGAGCACGCGCAAGTACGAGAGCATCGGCGCGACCTCGCGCGCGACCGCCTCGCGGGAGCTGCTGGAGCTGGAGGCGCTCGGCCTGCTGCGGCGCGTCGGCGCGGGCCGCTCGACGCGGTACTACATCGCCCTCGACGGCTGGGGACCGGCGCCGGACGATGGCGCCGAGGCCCAGGCGCCGGGCGGCTGATCGCTCACAGCGGCTTCAGGTCCTCGCCGACCACGCGCACCAGCAGGCCCTTCCCTTCGGGCGTCACGCGGAACTCCCCATACCGGGCGGGCTGCCAGCGCGGGCCCTCGCCTTCCTTGAAGAACCAGCCGTCGGAGACGAAGGTCCAGCCGCCGCCCTTGGGCGTGAGCTGCAGCAGCTGCGTCCCCGGCGGCGCCGCCTCGCCCGGGCCGAGCAGCCGCGGGGATTGCGCGATGCCGCGCGCATCGAGCGTCACCGCGATGCGCGGACGCACGCCCCACAGCATCGGCGCGCCGACGCGGTGGCGGCTGCTCCAGTCCACGCCGGGCAGGTCGTAGCTCAGCCGCATGTAGTCGCCCTGCATCAGCGAGCGCGGATCCACCGGCGCGAGTTTCACGAACACCGGCCGGCCGGTCTCGATCAGCCGCTCGCGGCCCGCGATGCCGACGTTCACCACCGCCAGCGCCAGCACGCCCGCGCCGGCGAGCACCGCCGGGGCGCCGCGCAGCGCGAGCGTGGCATGCGATGGCCCGCTCGCCGCGGGAGCCGGATGCCAGGCCAGCCAGCGGACCCACGCGAGCAGCGCCGCGCCAGCCGCGACGAGCGCGAGCGACTTGTGCGCCAGCGGCAGGCGCCACTCGTAGTACAGCGCGCCGATGGCCCACACCGCCGCGACGCCAGCAAGCGTCGCCAGCCGCCAGCGGCGCGTCGACAACATCAGCGACAGCACCAGCAGCGTGCCGCCGAGCGCCGGCATCAGCGCGGCCAAGGCCGCCAGCACCAGCACGGGCGGCAGCAGCCGGACCGCGCCGGCCAGCCGCCAGCGGTGCCACAGCCAGGCAGCCGCGATCAGGACGAGGGCCGCGGACAGCACCCGCGACGCGGCGTGGAGCACCGCATGCTCCGCCGGCATGCCGGCCCAGAGATCGCGCGACACGTCGCCCATCGGCCCGAACGCGGCCATCGCGCCGAACGACCAGCCCGCCGCGAGCGCATGGCACGCGAGCACGACGATCCACCATCCAGCCAACGCCGGCTCCATCGCCGCGGCGAGCGGCGCGGTGGCGGACTCCCTGCCGGCACGCGCCTGCAGCCACGCCATCCCCAGGCCGAAGGCGAGCAACAGCGCGGCCTGCGTCAGCGGCTGGCCACCGTCGAAGCGGTACCAGCGGTGAGGCGTCAAGTCCCTCAGCGCAAGATGGATCAGGAAGGCCACCAGCCCCGCCATCCCCGCGCCAAGCAGCACCCGCAGCCAGCCCTGGCGCAACAACGCGATCAGCACGGCGCCAATCACCAGGCCCGCGACGGCCGCGCCATCGTTGGACAGATCCCGCGCCAGCCCGTAGCCCAGGCAGACGCCGCCCGTCAGCAGCAGCGGGACGGCCGCCTGTTCGAGGAACAGCGGCAACGCCCGGCTGCGCAGCAGCACGACGGCGAGCGTCAGCAGGCCGATGCCTTCGATGTAGGCCATCGGCCCTTGGTCCCAGTCGCGGCCGAAGAGCATCGCGAGCAGGAAGATGAAAGGCGGCACCGCCAGCCACGCGCCCAGCGCCGTGAGCACCACCACCGGCCATGGCCGCTCCGGGGCGCCGTCTTCCGCGGGCGCCAGCCCTTCGGCGCGGGCCTGCTCGACCCAGTCCTCACGCGCGGTCATGCCCTAGCCTCCTTCGCACGCACGCGGCGCATGATCAAACTCACGCTGGCCGCCAGCAGCCCGCAAGCCACCAGCCCGATCAGGAACACGCCGCCGATGTCGCCGCGCGCGTCGATCACCGCGCGCGCCAATCCCGCGACGAGCAGCGTGTCGACCGCCAACGCGAGCGCGCTGAGCGCGTAGACCTCCGCATGCCGCCAGGCCAGCACCAGGCCCACGCCCATGACACCGAGGCCGAGATGGAACTGCGGTCCCACCTCGCGCTCGAACAGCGCGCCCAGCGCCGTGCCCGAGATCGCCACCACCGACGCCAGCACCGCGATGCGCCACGCCCACGGCTGTGCATCGGCGCCCGGGCGGAACGCCAGCCCGGCGCACAGCGCGCCATACGCGACGAAGCCGATCGCATGCACCGGCACCGTCGACGCGTCGAAGCGCCACAGATGTCCGCCGAAGGTCTGCATCCACAGCCCGATCCCGGTCGCGACAGCCAGCGCCCACGGCGTCCACACCAGGTCCGAACGCGCGGCCCAGGCGATCGGCAGGCCGATGGCGGCCCACAGGGCGAACAGCTGCCAGGGATCGGCGCCGGTCTGATAGGTCTGGCCGAAGTAGGCGAGCAGCCCGCCCAGCGCCAGGAACGCCGTCATCGCCAGCGGCGCCCGCCAGGCGGCGAGCAGCGCGGCGGCGATCAGCGCCACGCCCAGCACCGCCTCCAGCAGCCCGAAGCGCAGCGCGCGGCCGAAGTCGTCCCAGTTCGCGGCCACCCACAGGATCAGGCCGAAGCCGATCAACCCCGCCGCCAGCGTGCCGGCCCCGCGCCGGATCGGCGTCCACGGCTGGGCCGGCGGATCATCGACGCCGGCGAGCGCGCGCAAGCGGCGTGCGCTGCTCGCATCCAGGCCCTGCCGGGCCGTCCATTGGTACAAGCGCTCGTGCAGACTCACAGCTTCCTCCCTCAGGATGCGGCCGTCTCCGGGCCGCCCGTGGTGTTCATCGAGGGAGCCGATTCTTCCTCATCCTTCGCCTTCCAACCGGGAGATCCACATGGGACAGATGATCGACTTCGAACGCCCCGACGGCGCCCTCACGTCCGGCTACCTGGCCAGCGCCGGCGAGGGCTCGCCCGGCATGATCCTGATCCAGGAATGGTGGGGCCTGAAGCCCCACATCAAGGACATCGCCGAGCGGCTCGCCTCCGCCGGCATCACGACGCTGGCGCCCGACCTCTTCCGCGGCCGCATCGCCAGCGACGCGGACGAGGCCAGCCATCTGATGAACGGCCTGGATTTCGCGGACGCCACGACGCAGGACCTGCAGGGCGCGCTCAACCACCTGCGCGATCAGCTCGGCTGCGGCGCGGTGGGCGTGATGGGCTACTGCATGGGCGGCGCGCTGACCATCGCGGCCGGCGTGCATGTCAAGGACCTGCAGGCGGCGGTCTGCTACTACGGCATCCCGCCCGCGGAGTTCGCCGACCCGGCGAAGATCGCCGCGCCCTTGCTCGGCCACTTCGCGACGCGCGACGACTGGTGCACGCCGGAAAAGGTCGACGCGCTCGAGGCCCGGATGAAGGCCGCCGGCAAGCAGCCGGAGATCCATCGCTATGTCGCCGACCACGCGTTCTCCAACAGCACCCGGCCCGAGGTCTACGACAAGGCCGCCGCGGAGCTCGCGTGGACGCGCACCCTCGACTTCCTCCACCACCACCTCGCCTGATCCCTCCATGCCCATGCATCGCCGCCTGATCTCCACCGCCGCCGCTGTCTGGGCGCTGTTCGCCGCTTCCGCCTTCGGGCAGGTCACGCCGGCCTCGGGGCCCGCGTCGGCGACGGCCCGCGCCATGGCCGAGACCGCCCCGCCGCCGCTCGATCCACGTGTGGCGCCGATGCTGGCGGACATCTCCCCCGAGCGCATCGAGCGGACCATCCGCCAACTGGCCGCCTTCGGCACGCGCCACACCGCGTCCGAGACCGCGAGCGACACGCGCGGCATCGGCGCCGCGCGGCGCTGGATCGAACGCCAGCTCCAGGACTGCGGCGCCAAGGCGGGCGGACGGCTGCGGGTGACGATGGACGCCTTCATCGAGCCCGCGGGCAACCGGCTGTCGGCGCCGACGGAACTGGTCAACGTCGTCGCGACCTTGCCGGGCGCGTCGGCCGGCACGCCGCGCGAGCGGGTGCTGGTCGTCAGCGGGCATTACGACTCGCGCAACAGCGACGTGATGGACGCCAAGGGCGAGGCGCCCGGCGCCAACGACGATGCCTCCGGCACCGCGGCCGTGATGGAGATGGCCTGCGCGATGGCGAAGCAGCGCTTCGACGCCACGCTCGTGTTCATGGCGGTGCCGGGCGAGGAGCAGGGCCTGCTCGGCGCGCGCCACTGGGCCCGGCGCGCGCGCGCACAGGGCTTGAATGTCGAGGGGATGATCACCAACGACATCGTCGGCAGCTCGCGCGGCGACAAGGGCGAGCATGACCCGAAGCGGCTGCGGCTGTTCGCGGACGGCTTCGACCCCCTGCTGCGGCTGCTGGTGAACGCCGGCAGCAACACGCCGGCGACCGACGACGAGGTCAAGACCAATGCCGCGATCCGCGCCCAGCTGCAGCCGCTGGCGGTGGCCGGCGGCGGCGCGGACCTGCCGACGCAGCAGTTCGGCCGGCACCTCAAGGCTGAAGGCGAGCGCTATCTGCCCGGCTTCCGCGTCGACCTGATCCAGCGCCGCGACCGCTACCTGCGCGGCGGCGATCACCTGCCCTTCCTGGAGCGCGGCTACGCGGCGGTGCGCTTCTCCGAGCCCTTCGAGGACTTCCGCCACCAGCATCAGAACCTGCGCACCGAAGGCGGCGTCGTCTACGGTGACCTGCCCGAGTTCGTCGACTTCAACTACGTGGCCGACGTCGCGCGGATCAACCTGGCGGGCCTGGCCACGCTGGCCTGGGCGCCGTCGCCGGTGCAGGGCGCGCGCATCGACGCGCGCGAGCTGACCAACGACACGACGCTGCTGTGGACGGCCAGCGCCGACCCCGGGCTGGCGGGCTACCGCGTGGTCTGGCGCCGCAGCGAGTCCCAGGCCTGGGAAGGCGCCAAGGACGTCGGCAACGTCACCACGGTCACGCTGCCGCTGTCCAAGGACAACCTGATCTTCGGCATCCAGGCCCTGTCCAAGTCCGGCCACGCGAGCCTGGCGAGCTACCCGCTGCCGCTGTCGCGATAGACAAAAGGCCGCCGGGCTATCGCAGCACGCCCTTGCCCAGCCACTGGCTCCAGATCTTCATCGTGACGCGCTGATCGGACAGGCCGGGGTACTCGGCCATGGTCTTGCGCAGCGCGGTCTCGTCGGTGCCGCGCATGAAGACGACCTCGCCGATCGGGCCGTCCTCCAGCGAGTACCACGCGCCGATCACGCCCTCGTCGAGCGCCCGTTGCAGGAAGACCGGCACCGCGTCCTTGTCCTTGGGCTCGGCGCGGCTGAACAGCACGATGCGGTGCTCCTCGATCCCATCGGGATCGATCCCCGTGTGACGGAGCGCCTGGTGCACCGTCGCCATCTGCGCGTTCACCGTCATGTAGCCCTCGCGCACATACGCGTCGGGCTGGAAGTACTGCATCAGGATCTGCCGGTTGGGCGCCTTGGCGACCACGATGCCGCGCTTCTCCCGCGACGGGTCGCGCAGCGGTCCGGCCGCGAAGAGCTTGCCCTCGCCGAACAGCCGCTTGAAGTTGTCGAGGTGTCCGCGCTGCATCGCCTCGACGGCGGCCTTGTCATCGGGCACCGGGCGGCCGGTCTCGAGGAAGATGAACCACATCTGCTCGGCCGCGAAGATCGAGGCGGGGGCGCCGCCGGCCTGCGCCTGGGCCGGCGCGACGGTCGACAGCGCGCTCAGCGCCGCGGCCCCCGCGATCAGGGAACGTCGTTGCATCGGAGTCTCCTTGCCGTTCACCGGACGATCGACGGATCGGCCGGCGCCGGCGGACGACTCTACTCCCGCGGCTGCGTGCCCGGCACCGCCACCCGCAGCGAGTTCAGCATCAGCCGCGCGCTGGACAGGTTGGTGGCGCAGGCGACGTCGTGCACGTCGCAGGCGCGCACCAGCGCGTTGATGTCGGGTTCATGCGGCTGCGGCGTCATCGGATCGCGCAGGAAGACCACCGCGTCGACCAGACCCACCGCCAGCCGCGCGCCGATCTGCAGGTCGCCGCCAAGCGGGCCCGACAGCATGCGCTCCACCGTCAATCCGACTTCCGCGGTCAGGCGCGTGCCGGTGGTGCCGGTGGCGATCAGCTCGCAGCCGCCGAGGAAGTCCGCGAACTCGGTCGCGAGCATCACCATCTCGTCCTTCTTGCCGTCATGGGCGATCAGGGCGAGGCGCAGGCGCGCGGGCGTGGCGGTCGACGCCGAGGCGCCGGAGGGGAGGAAGGCGGTCATGGGCGCGATCGTAGGTCCGCCAGACGGCGCGGGAGTTACCGGCGCGGTTCTTTCTGCGCGGACGCCGTCGCCGCTTTCGGCGCGCCGGCCGCCAGCGGCAGGTTGCCCACGCCGCGATTCATCGCGTTGAGCAGATCGCCGTTGTCCTGGCTGAGCTCCCACGCGAACACGCCGGCGAGTCCCAGGTCGCGCGCGTAGCGGCCCTTGGCCAGCACGGCGCGCGGATCGTCGTAGCCCATCCAGAGCTTGAGCGCCGGGTGGTACAGCGACCACGACTGCGTCACCGGATCCCAGACCGACTGGTAGCCCGCGCGGCCCTTGCCCGCCGCGTCGAGGATCCGTCCCGCGATCTCGCGATAGCCCTGCGCGCCCTCGCCGCCCGGGTAGGCGCCGGTCTTGGCCGCCCCCGCCCGGGTCTCGCCCACGCCGGTGAAGCCACGGCCGTACATCGCGACGCCGGCCACCAGCTTCGCGCGCGGCACGCCGGCGGTCTCGAGGTTGCGCACGGCGCGCTCCAGGCTGTCGTCCGCCTCCGGCCCCGAGGCCCGCAGCGCCGTGTGGTGGCCCGCCACCGGCGACCACATGCCGTAGAAGTCGTAGCTCATCATGAAGACGAGGTCGAGCGGCTTGGACGCGTCCTTGAAGTTGATCTTGCCGACGATCGACGCCATCGGATTCACCGCCGTCGTCAGCAGATAGGGGCGGCCCGTCTCGGCGGTGAGCGCATCCAGCGCCCGGCGCAGGTCGGTCATCAGCTCGGCGTAGGACTGGCCGTCCTGCGGGCTGCCGAGTTGCACGCCGTTGGGCGCGCCGTTGTTGCCGGGATGCTCCCAGTCGATGTCGATGCCGTCGAAGGCCGGATGCTCGCGCAGGAAGCGCTGCGCCGAGGCGGCGAACACCGCGCGCCGGGCCGGGTCGCCGGCCAGATGGAAGATCGGATCCGACCCGCCCCAGCCGCCTATCGACGCGACGATCTTCAGATGCGGCGCGCGCTGCTTGTAGCGCAGGAAGGCGGCGTTGAAGCGCTCGTCGATGGGGCCGGTGCCGATCTCGAAATCCTTCTTGCCGATGCACTTCGCGGCGTCCTTCTCCAGCTGGCCGGGGCCGCACAGGCGCAGGAAGGCGTAGAGCACATGGGTCAGGTTCTGCGGCGGCACGCGCTCGATCAGCTCGACCGGCTCCCAGTTCGGCACGTAGATGCCGACGATCTTGCCGCCGGTGCGTTCGAACTCGACCGGCTTGCCGCCGAAGAGCGCATAGCCCGGCGCCTCGGGTTTGGCCTCGGCGGCCGGCGCGGGCGCCGCGGCGAAGGCGCCCGCCGCGATCAGCGCGGCGCTCAGGGTGATCAGGACGCTGGACAGGACACGAAGGGACATGCGGGCCTCCAATGGACGCCGCAGCTTAGCGGATCAACGCCGAAAATAACACCAGTCAAATACCAATCAAGCCGATGAAGGCGATTCGAAGAAACCGCCATGGATCCAGTCAGGGCGCCACGTCGATCCGCAACTGGAGTTCGCGCAGCTTCTGCACTTCCGCGTCGCGGGTGCTGTAGACGTTGCGGCCGGCGCTCGCCGCGACGCTGCCGGTCCGGGCGATCGTGACCCAGATGCCCAGCGGCGCCTGGACGGTGCTGAGGACATCGGTACCCGGCCGCTGCTGGGCGTCGGGCAGCGAGCTGCCGTAGGTGCCGCCCGGCGGCAACTGCGCCTGGTCCGTCGCGCGGACCTCGACGGTCACCGGCCCTTGCCCGCCCGGCCAGCTCGGCTTGACCACGATGCCGCGCACCCGCTCGGCCATGCCCTGGCGCGGAATGACGACCACGCGATCGCGCGGCTCGCCCTGCTGGCGATCGAGCGCGACGTCGACCCACTGGATCGGCGTCGACTCGGTCATCGTGAACGAGGCCTGGGATCCATTGAGCACCATCAGCCGCGGGAACAGCTGCTGGCGCTGCTCGCGGTTTTCGGTGGACAGCGTCACGCCGCCGCGCGGCGACACGCTGCCGCCGGTGCTGACGACCGTGCTGCCGTCGCGGATGCCGGCGACCGTGGAGCCGCTGAGCTCCGACTCGACCCAGCGCAGCTCGACCTGCAGGTTCTGTCTCGGACCGGGCGCCGCGCGGACGGGCAGGACAGCGGCAAAGGCCAGCGCGGTCAGGGCGGCGAAGGCGGCGAGGCGGCGGTGCGGGTTCATCAGATCAGCATACGCCCGCGCGCTGTCAGCGGTTCAACGCCCGGCAGCGCGCGATGTCGCAGGCGGTGGGCAGCATCGAGCGGTACTCGACGACGCTGCCCCAACTCCTCGAGTCGCGCAGCGCGCAGCGTTCGCCCTTGCCGTTGTCGTAATAGGACATGGTGTCGACGCAGCGCTTCGAATGCGCCATCAGGCCGAAGAAGTGACCCATCTCGTGCGACAGCACCATCTGCAGCGTCTGGTCGGCGGGGTACTTCGGATTGCGCTCGCGCAGCAGCGCGAACAGGCCGGGGCCGATGGACAGGCTTCTCGCGGTGACGTTGGCCAGGGCGAACTGGCCGCGGCTGCCGGCGTCGCTCCAGAGGATCTGGATGGCGTCCTCGGGCGGCAGCTGGCCGCGCGGGACGGCGATCACGGTCAGGCGCAGGTCGCAGGCGGACCAGGCCTGGGCCGAGCGCTTCACGAGCGCGAGCACCTGCGATTCGGTGAACCAGGGCGGCGCGTTGTCATGCCGGTAGGCGAAACGCAGCGAGCGCGAGGCGATCGGACGATCGCGGCCATCGCCCCAGGTCTGGAGCTCGCCGGGCAGGCATTGGGCGATCTCCTGATCGCGCACCGGTGGAGCCTGCGCGGGCGCACTGGCCGTTCCCTTCTCCGGCGGCACGAACTGCGCGCGGCCGGCCGGGGCGAACAGCGCGACCGCCACGGACGCGAGCGCCGCCGCCCACACGCCGCGTGCGCGCCGCATCGTCAGGCGGCCCTGAGCACGCCACGCACGCGCGGCCACAGCAGGTTGACGGCCAGGCCGCTGATCACGAGCGCGGCGGCCATCAGCTTCCACGGCGGCAGGCCTTCGCCGAGCAGCAGCGCGGAGCAGCTCATGCCGAACACCGGCACGAGCAGCGCCATCGGCACGACGGTCGCGGCGGGATGGCGCGAGAGCAGCCAGCTCCAGGCGCCGTAGCCGAACAGCGTATTGCCGGCCGACTGCCAGAGCACGGCGGCCCAGGCGCCGGGACCGGCCTGGGCGAGGGCCTCGCCGATCCGGGCGGGGCCTTCGACGATGAGCGACAGCGCGAACAGCGGCGGCGCGGCGAAGGCGCTGCTCCAGACGACGTAGGCGAGCATGTTCACGGCGCCAGCGCGCTTGCCGACGATGTTGCCGCTGGACCAGCTGAACGCCGCGACCAGCACCATCGCCAGGCCGAGCACGGTGGTCGAGCCGTCGGTGTGCGAGGCGATGACGCCGATGCCGGCGGCCGCCATCGCGAGCGCGAGCCACTGGAAACCCTGGACGCGCTCGCCGCTCATGCGCATCGCGAGCAGCAGCGTGAAGAACACCTGGGTCTGGATGACGAGGGAGGCGAGCCCCGGGGAGATCTGGGAGCCCATCGCCAGGTAGAGCAGCGCGAACTGCCCGACGCCGACGAAGGCGCCGTAGGCGGCAAGGTTGCGCCAGCCGACCTTGGGGCGGGGCAGCAGGAACATCGCCGGCACGGCGGCGAGCGTGAAGCGCAGCGCGGCGAACAGCAGCGGCGGGAACGCGTTCAGGCCCCAGCGGATCACGACGAAATTGCTTCCCCAGATGGCGACGACGGACAGCGCGAGCAGGAAATGGCGGAGCGGTAGCGTCATGACGGCCGAGGCGAGCGGGGGATCGCCGACTATGCCAGCGCGGCTTCAAACCGGACCGATACAGGAACTTGCGGAGGCGACCGGCACAGTCTGCTGGCCCTCACCCCTCCCGCAAGCGGGTGAGGGAGTAGGAAGAGCCGAGCAGCGCAGTCAACCCCCTCGCCCCCGCAGGGGGAGAGGGAAGGGGAGAGGGGCCTCGTGCCCCAGCGCTGCTGCCCTTCGAAGCGCCCCCTCTCCCCTGCCCTCGCCCCCCTCGCGGGGGGCGAGGGGGTTGGTCAGCAGCAGCGCTTGACACGGTTGCTCTCCCCCCCTTGGGGGCGAGGGAGTTGGCGGTCGTGGTCAGGCAAGTCCAAGCGCTTGACACGGTTGCTCTGTCACTTCGCCGGAAAGAGCGGAGTGAGGGTCTTCAGCCTTTGGGCCGGAGGTGCCCCAGCGGCAACGCGCCGCCTGCCTTCACTTCCCCGAGCGAGAAACTCGTGTGGATGTCCTTCACGTTCGGCAGGTTCAGCAGCGTGTCGATCGAGAACCGGCTGAACGCATCCAGGTCGGTCGCCATCACCTCCAGCTCGAAGGTCCCCGCCCCGCTGATGTAGTGGCAGGCGATCACCTCCGGCAGTTGCCGGATCGCCTCCTCCAGCTCCTTCGTCGCGGCGCCGTTGTTGCGGTCCGCGTCCACCCGCACGAAGGCCAGCACTCCCAGCCCCAGCCGGCGCCGGTCGATCTCCGCGCGATACCCGGTGATGAAGCCCTGCTCCTCCAGCCAGCGCACCCGCCGCCAGGTCGGCGCCGGCGACAACCCGATCCTCGCCGCCAGTTCCGCGTTCGACAGCCGGGCCTCCCGCTGCAGCTCCCCCAGGATGGCCACGTGATACCGGTCGAGTTCCCCACTCGCGGGGCCTCCGGCCGCCGCCGCGTCCTCGTGCTCCTCGGCGCCGGTCGAACCCGCCGCCGCCCTCATGGTTTTCCCTGATGAGCCATTTTTCGATGCCATACGAATCCCTTTCACCGTTTCGGGAAAGATTCTTGCTCAAGCTGCCGCTCACGGCGCAGAACGAGCAAACACTCGCCGGGCATTGTTTCCTACACTGATCGCTGCGTTTTGCGCGCGCCAACATACTTGGCGCGACGGCAGCCCAGGCACACGGCCCGCCACAAGCGGGACCGAGGTCAGCCACCCATCAGGAGACTCCCCCCATGAACGCCCCCTTGCCCGAACACATCCTGCGTGCGCTAGAAAAGGTCACGCTGGACGACAAGTACGCCCTCGACGAAGGGCGCGCCTTCATGAGCGGGGTCCAGGCCCTGGTCCGGCTGCCGATGCTGCAGCGCACCCGCGACGCCATCGCCGGCCTCAACACCGCCGGCTTCATCTCCGGCTACCGCGGCTCCCCGCTGGGCGGCTACGACCAGGCCCTGATGGCCGCCAAGAAGCACCTGGCCAAGCAGAACATCGTCTTCCAGCCCGGCGTCAACGAGGAACTCGGCGCCACCGCCGTCTGGGGCACCCAGCAGATGGCCCTGTTCCCCGAGAAGGCCAAGTTCGATGGCGTCTTCGGCATGTGGTACGGCAAGGGCCCCGGCGTCGACCGCTGCATCGACGTCTTCAAGCACGCCAACATGGCCGGCACCTCCCGGCATGGCGGCGTCATCGCCATCGCCGGCGATGACCACATCGCCAAGAGCTCCACCGCCGCCCACCAGAGCGACCACGTCTTCAAGGCCGTCGGCTTCCCGGTGTTCTTCCCGTCCAGCGTCCAGGACATCCTCGACATGGGGCTGCACGCGTTCGCGATGAGCCGCTTCTCCGGCCTGTGGTCGGGCATGAAGACGATCCAGGAGATCGTCGAGTCCTCCAGCAGCGTCAGCGTCGACCCCGATCGCGTCGAGATCCTGATGCCCGAGGACTTCCAGATGCCCCCGGGCGGCCTGCACATCCGCTGGCCCGACCCGCCGCTGGACCAGGAAGCCCGGATGATGGACTTCAAGTGGTACGCCGCCCTCGCCTACGTCCGCGCGAACAGGCTCAACCACAACGTCATCAGCACGCCCCATGACCGCATCGGCCTGATCGCCTCCGGCAAGGCCTGGAACGACACCCGCCAGGCGCTGCACGACCTGGGCCTGGACGACGACAGCTGCCGCCGCCTGGGCATCCGGCTGCACAAGGTCAACGTCGTGTGGCCGCTGGAGGCCACCATCACCCGCGACTTCGCCACCGGCCTGCAGGAGATCCTCGTCATCGAGGAGAAGCGCCAGATGATCGAGTACCAGCTCAAGGAGGAGCTGTACAACTGGCGTCCCGACGTGCGCCCGAACGTGCTCGGCAAGTTCGACGAGACCGACGGCGACCGCAGCGGCGGCGAGTGGAGCCAGCCCAATCCCAGCAGCAACTGGCTGCTGCGCCCGCAGGCCGACCTGACGCCGGCCATCATCGCCCGCGCCATCGCCAAGCGGCTGAGGAAGCTGGGTGTGGACGCCGACACCGCCGCGCGCCTGGATGCCCGCGTCGCGCTGATCGACGCCAAGGAACAGTCGCTCAAGAGCGAGGAGAAGACCGCCGGCGGCGCCGACCGCACGCCCTGGTTCTGCTCCGGCTGCCCGCACAACACCAGCACCCGCGTGCCGGACGGCTCGCGCGCCGTCGGCGGCATCGGCTGCCACTACATGGTCACCTGGATGCCGGGCCGCAACACCGCGACCTTCACCCAGATGGGCGGCGAGGGCGTGCCCTGGGTCGGCCAGGCGCCGTTCACCGACGAGAAGCACATCTTCAGCAACCTCGGCGACGGCACCTACTTCCACAGCGGCAGCCTGGCGATCCGCCAGTCCATCGCGGCCGGCGTGAACATCACCTACAAGGTGCTCTACAACGACGCCGTCGCGATGACCGGCGGCCAGCAGGTCGGCGAGCGCCCCGAGGGCCACAGCGTCACGCAGATCATGAACAGCCTGATCAGCGAAGGCGTCGCCAAGCTGGTCATCGTCACCGACGAACCGGAGAAGTACGACGGCAAGCCGCTCGCCGCCGGCGTGACGGTGCATCACCGCGACGAGCTCGACGCCATCCAGCGCCAGTTCCGCGAGATCCCCGGCACCACGGTCATCATCTACGACCAGACCTGCGCCACCGAGAAGCGCCGCCGCCGCAAGCGCGGCAAGCTGGCCGACCCGGCCAAGCGCACCGTCATCAACGAGCTGGTCTGCGAAGGCTGCGGCGACTGCTCGGTGCAATCGAACTGCCTGTCGGTCGAGCCGCTCGAGACCGAGTTCGGCCGCAAGCGCCAGATCAACCAGAACACCTGCAACAAGGACTTCTCCTGCGTGAAGGGCTTCTGCCCGAGCTTCGTTACCATCGAGGGCGGCGAGCTCAGGAAGCCGAAGAAGGACAAGCGCGTCAGCCCGTTCGACGCCTCGCTGCCGGCGATCCCGCAGCCGGTGGTGCCGAACGCGTCCGAGGCCTGGGGCATCGTCGTCGCGGGCGTCGGCGGCACCGGCGTGATCACGATCGGCCAGTTGCTCGGCATGGCCGCGCACCTGGAGGGCAAGGGCGTCGTCACGCAGGACGCGGCCGGCCTGGCGCAGAAGGGCGGCGCGACCTGGAGCCACATCCAGATCGCCAACTCGCCGGACGCGATCTACTGCACCAAGGTCGGCACCGCCGAGGCCGACCTGGTCATCGCCTGCGATTCCATCGTCGCCGCCAACAAGACGACGCTGGCCGTGATGCGCGAGGGCCGCAGCTTCGTCGCGCTGAACACGCACGGCTCGCCCACCGCCACGCTGGTCAACGACGCGAACTGGTCCTTCCCGGGCGCGGCCTGCGAGGCCGCGGTGCAGAAGGCCGTCGGGGCGTCCCACCTGGGCATGTTCGACGCGGAAGAGGTCGCGGTGAAGCTGCTGGGCGACTCGCTGTACACCAACCCGCTGATGCTGGGCTATGCGTGGCAGAAGGGCCGCGTGCCGCTGAGCCATGCCGCGCTGATGCGCGCCATCGAGCTCAACGGCGTGCAGGTGGACAACAACAAGGCCGCCTTCGAATGGGGCCGCCGCTGCGCCCATGACCTGGCCGCGGTGCAGTCGCTGTTCGCGGCGCAGCAGGTGATCAACTTCGTCAAGCGCCAGGGCGTGGATGAGCTGATCTCCAAGCGCGTCGAGTTCCTGGTCGGCTACCAGAACGCCGCCTACGCCGAGCAGTACCGCGCCTTCGTCGAGAAGGTCCGCGCCGCCGAACTGCCGCTGGGCAGCACCCGCCTGACCGAGGCCGTCGCGCGCTATCTGTTCAAGCTGATGGCCTACAAGGACGAGTACGAGGTGGCCCGTCTGCACACGGACACCCGGTTCCTCGAGAAGATCCAGGCCCAGTTCGAGGGCGACTTCAAGGTCGTGCACCACCTGGCGCCGCCGATGCTCGCCAGGAAGAACGACAAGGGCGAGCTGCAGAAGCGCGCCTTCGGCGGCTGGGTGCGTCCGGCGATGGGCGTGCTGGCGAAGATGAAGGGCCTGCGCGGCACCGCCTTCGATCCGTTCGGCCACACCGGGGAACGCAAGATGGAGCGCCAGCTGATCGCCGACTACCGCGCGACGATCGAAGCCATCCTGGCCAAGGGCCTGACCGCCGAGCGCCTGCCGGTGGCCGTCGACTTGGCCCGCATTCCGGAGGACATCCGCGGCTACGGCCATGTCAAGGAGCGTCACCTCAAGGCGGCGCGCCTGAAGTGGGACCAGCTCGCCAAGCGCTGGCAGGAAGCGGCGTAAGGCCCGGCCATCCGCTGGCGGACGCGGCCCGTCCGGGGAAACCCGGGCGGGCCGCGTGTCTTTCGTCATCTTGGGCGACTGGCGACGCCCTCTCATGGGGGAGGTGCGGTTTTCCCGGCAAGGGGCATCGATAGACTCGCACCCCTCGGCCCGTCAGAGGCCACGCACTTTCCGGCCCGCGAGGCCGTTTCGAGGGAGCTTCCCATGACCACCATCCCCCTGTCCCGCTGGATGCGGACCCTGGCCGGCGCCGTCGCGCTCGGCGCCTCCTTCCTCGCGGCCCCGGCCGCCTCGGCCCAGGCCGCGAACAACGAGTTCGACCAGGTCTTCGCGGCCGCGCAGAAGGACATCGTCAAGGGCCCGCAGGACGTCAAGCTGTCCAGCCAGGCCGTGCTGCACCTGCCCGACGGCAAGCTCTACATCCCGCAGCCGCACGCCGCCCAGCTGATGCACGCGATGGGCAACCCGGGCGACTACAGCGACCTGGAGGGCCTGGTGTTCCAGCGCGACGACGACGGCTGGTTCGCGACGCTGCGCTTCGAGAAGTCGGGCTACATCAAGGACGACGACGCCAAGCACTGGGACGCCGCCGACATGCTCAAGAGCTTCAAGGAAGGCACCGAGGCCAGCAACGAGGAGCGCAAGAAGATGGGCGGCCGCGCGCTGGAGATCACCGGCTGGGCGCAGGAGCCGGCCTACGCCGCGGACACGCACCGGCTGGTGTGGGCGATGAAGTCGCGCGAGGTCGGCGCGCCGGCGAACGAGCCGCAGGGCGTCAACTACAACACCTACGCGCTGGGCCGCGAGGGCTACATGTCGCTGAACCTGGTCACCGGCCTGGACGACCTGCCCAAGTACAAGGGCCAGGCGCAGCAGCTGCTGGGCGCGCTCGAGTTCAACGACGGCAAGCGCTACGCCGACTTCAACGGCAGCACCGACAAGGTCGCCGAGTACGGCCTGGCCGCGCTGGTGCTGGGCGTGGGCGCGAAGAAGCTGGGGCTGCTGGCGGTGATCGGCGCGTTCTTCCTGAAGTTCGCCAAGATCATCGTGCTGGCGGCGGTCGGCTTCGGCGGCGCGATCATGAAGCTGTTCGGCCGCAAGAAGAGCGAGACCGCGGAGTCTTGATCCGCGCTGCTCGCGGACTCGCGGCCTTCCTGGCGGTCAGGATGCACGATGTGCACGATGTGCACGAGATGCTGAGCACCGCTCAGGCGGTCAGGTCCGGCGCGCGATAGAACATCGTCGTCGGCGTCTTGCCGCCCTGCCCGCTCGCCCAGCGGAAATGCGGGCTGGCGGCCTGGTTGTCGACGACGATCATCTCGTCCCCGTTCACCGCCCGCAGCACCAGATACACATGGTCCTCGCCATGGTGCCGCTCCGCGCGGCAGGTGCTGCCGATGTCGCCGGCCCGCTGGTTGCCTGGCGCCACCTCGATCCAGCCCCGGGCCAGCAGCATCGCCGGCACGTCCAGGGCCCAGAACAGGTCGGGCACGTCGAATCCCGCGCCCTGCATCAACACGGACAAGGTGATCGCGCAGCCATCGGCCGGATACACCGTGCCGTCTTCGTTCAACAGCTTGCGCGCGGCCAGCGCCTGCGCGGCGCGCAGTTGATCGGGATCGAGCGCATGCGCCAGGAGCGCGACGACCCTGTCGTGGTCCGGGATCGCGTCGACATCGGCATCGGCGCCGGCGAGGCGGGTGCTCGTGGCGCTGCTCGCGGGACGATCGCCGTTCGGACAGGGGTGGGAAGAGAAGTTGGTGGACATGTCGGCCTCGAGGCAAGAGGAATGGGAAATCGTCCGCCGGCCTCGATCGGAGGAGCCAGCGGCGCATTCCTCAGTGAAGGCGGCCGGCCGGCCCGCTTCAGTCGGGCTTGCCGCCCTTCGAGGCCTTGGCGGGCTTCGCCCGCTTGGCTGCCTTCGCCGGCTTGAAGGCCGGGATCGCGCGGACGGCCTTGGCGGCCCGCTCCAACGCCTGCTTCTGGCGCGGCCGCAGCCAGCCCAGCGAGAACCCGGCTCTCGCGGCGGCCGGCACATCGCTGCTGGCCATCGCCAGCGCGAGCTGCTCGCGGGCCTGGGACAGGCCGATCTCGAGGTCGTTCAGGGCACCGAGCTTCTGCGCCGCCTCGTGGACGCGCTCGAGCAACTTGCCGCGGGTCTCCAGTTCCTTCTTCGACAGCCGGCGGCCGTCCGCGCCGCCGGGCACGGCGAAGGCGAGTTCCATCGCCAGCCGCAGACGGCGCAGACGCCGGCGCAGGTGGTGACGGCCTTCGGCGTCGAGCCGGTCGAAGCGCTTGAGCTGCTTGTCCGCGGCGGCCCGCCACTGGGCGATGCGCTCATGCACGAAGGACAGGTCCTGCTGCGACCCGGGCACGTGCTCCGGCTCGGGACGCGCGAGCCAGCCGATGATCGCGAGCATCCAGCCCTGGACCTCGCGCGCGTGGATCAGACCGGCCACGTCGACGCGCGGCGCGGCGGCGGCCTCGGGCGCGGCGGCGGACGGACGCTCGGCGCGCCAGGCGGCAAGCATCGCGACTCGCCAGGGCGCCTCGGCCTGCGCGTCCGCGTCCCGCGCGGCGGTGAGCCGCCGCGACAACTGTCCCGCGCCATCGGCGAGCGCGTGGAGCGCCACCTCGTCGTCCCCGGCCAGCAGCCGCAGGCCGGCGCGCAACCGGCGCAGGGCGACGCGGAGCTGGTGCAGGTGCTCGGGCTGATGCCGGCCGCTGACGATCTGCGAGGCGTTGCCCAGGACCGGCTCGAGGCAGTCACGCAGCAGCACGTGCAGCGCGTCGTCGCGGGTCATGTCGCCGGTCCAATGGATGCCATGCGACTCGGCGACCGGCGCGCAGTCCAGGTTGCGCGCCAGCAGATCGCCGCGCAGCGCCTTGGTGCGCAGCTCCAGCGACAGCCCGAAGCGCTCGACGGCCCATTGGCGGGCGACCTCGAGGACCGCGCGCGCCTGGCCGCTCTTGAGCTCGATCTCGAGTTCGGCGACGGCGGCCGAGCGCAGCGTGTCGCCCTCGCCGGCGAGCAGCGCGCCGTGGTCGAGCGCGAGTTCGACGAGTCCGTAGCGCGTGCGCAGCGGCCGCGTCAGGCGCGTGATGTCGGTGCGGAACAGCGCTTGCAACGCGCCCTCGGGCAGCGTGGCGAGCAACTCCTGCAGCGCCTGGCCGGCAGGGTGGTCGGCGTGCCGCGCGACGTCCAGCGCGGGGGTGTCGGCGCCGAGCGGAACGTTGTGTTCGAGCCGGGTCATGCCGTCGGGCGCGGCGCCCTTGAGCGTCTGCACCCAGACCTCGCCCTCGCGGCGCAGGCGCAGCGCGAAACCGGCGCGCGCGAGATCGCGCTCGGCGGTGTCGAAGTAGGCGGCCTGCAGGCGCTCCTGCGCGGCGGTGGACTTGCCGCTCCCCGCCACCCAGCGATGCACCGCGGGCCATTGCGATTCGGGGATCTGGAAACGGAGCTCGATTTCGTTCATGGGGCAGTGTCGCATGCGAGGGGTGACAGCAAGGCAATGGCCTCCTCGCCCGGCTGCCCCGCCCGATCGAACCACAGCTCGGTGCCCGCACCGGTCACCCGAAGCACGGCGAAGCCGTCGCCCGGGTGGTCCACCCATGCACCGACGACGCATCTCAGACGCCGTCCCTCGGGGCCGTCGAACTCGAACATCTCCGGCGCGGCGAGTTCCTCCTCGGCGGTGATCGCGAACGGCCACGGCGCGTACAGCGCCGAGCTGTGCACCGAATGCACCCGCACCGGCGACGGGTCATCGCCGTCGATGGCCGAGATCTCCACGCTCGCCCAGCCCGAGCGGTGCTCGTCGCCGGAGAGGAACACCAGCCCCGAGGCGCGATGCCGCCACACCTCGCCGAGCAGCTCATGCAGGCTGTGCGGATACCCGTCCCACGCATCCGAGCGCAGGCAACTGGCCGCGTGCTCCACCGTCGTCCGCTTGCGCGGCAGCGGCAGCGAGCCGCTCATCACGAAACGCGGCCGGCCCGCGCCGCGCGCCAGCCACTCGCCGAAGGCATCCCGCTGCGCGACGGACCACATCCGGGCTGTCGACCAGGTCGCGACGCGCCGGGACTCGCGCTCGCAGCGCGCGTCGGCGATGAAGAACGCCGCCCCGCGCCAGTCGAAGTCATGCCACAGCAGCCCGGGCCCGCCCACCCGCGCGCCCGCTTCCCATCGGTGATCCCAGGCCGCCTGCCGCGCCACCTCGAACCACGGGCCGTGGCCGCCATGACCCGCGCGCGGGCTCGGCTCCCAGTTGTCGACGATCTCGTGGTCGTCGACGCCGTGCACCACGCGCGCCACCGTCGGCGGCAACAGCCGCGCGGGACCGGCCTTGAATTCGCCATAGGCGCGCGCGTAGCGCTCGACGCCGCTGCGCGAATCCGCCAGGCCGCCGCTCGCATCCGCATAGATCTGGTCGCCGGCGAACAGCACCAGCGAGCACGCCCGCCCCCGTGCCGTCGAGCGCGTGAACCGGTGCAGCCGCGCCATCGCCGCCAGCGCCGGTCCCGCCTGCGAGGCGTCGAGCTCCCAGCCCGGGCTCACGTCGAGCAGCCCCGGCGGGTATTGGCAGGCGGCCAGGGCGAAGCACACGCCGCTCGCGTCCGCCGCGGCCGTCGCGGCCTCGCCCGGCGCGGGCACGAAGCCGTGAGCCCAGCGATGCGGCGGCAGGTCCAGCAACTCGTCGAGCGCGCCTTCCACCTGCGCGCGCAGTTCCTCCTCGCCGAGCTCATGCATCACGCCGTGATGCACGCCCTCCATCGCGAGCGCGCGCGGCTCCAGATACAGCGCCAGCAGCAGCAGCCCATCCATCGCGATGCCGGGGTCCTCGTCATCCGTGTCCGCCGCGTCCGCCGCGGCCGGCTCGCGCGGCGCCGGCGCCGGAAAGGCCTCCACCGCCTGCGAGCCCCGCCACGGCGCGCCGGGCTGGCCAACACCCGGTGCCACGAAGGGCTCGATCCGCCACGGCAGCGGCAGGCGCTCGTAGTCCCACCCGCCGCGCCAGCGCATCGGCACCCACAGCAGCCAGTGGGGCCAGCCGCGCTCCGGCCGCAGCGCCGTCAGCACCGGCACGCGGCCGCCTTCCGGCGCGCCGTGCTCGACGCGATGACCCGGCGCCTCCGCGCTGATCAGCAGCGCGCTCGGCGCCAGCCTGCGGAAGATCGCGCTCATGGCTGCGGCTCCTCGGCCAGGAAGGCCAGCACGTGCGGGAACACCTGCGTCGCGACATGGCGCCCGATCAGGCAGTCCTGATGCCCATGCCCCGCGATCACCCGGTAGCGATAGCGCCCCGGCGCCGCCTGGTCGTAGTAGTCCTTCAGCAGCTCCGCGCTGTCCGCGCTGCACAGGCCGTTGTCCTCGCCATGCAGCGACAGCACCGGGAAGGCCTTCAGCAGCGCCAGGCTCTTGGCCAGGCTGTCGAGGTAGACGCTCGCGCCCTGCCAGTCGGTGATCTCGTGGCAGCGCGCGAAGTGGATCGCCTGCGCGACGGTGTCCATGTTCAGCGGCCCGAAGTGGTCGTCGATGAAATCGAACACCGGCTGGTCCACGTTGCCGATCGCGAAGTCGCGCCCGTAGAGCAGGTCCATCCGGTGCCGCGTCGCCGTCCACGGCGTGCGCCGCATGCGCCATGGCGGCCAGGGCGGCGGGTTCTCGAGGTCGAACTCCGCGTCCGGATACGGCAGGCTCGACAGCAGCCGGTCCAGCAGCCGATCGGCCAGCGCCGGCTCCCCGGCGGGCCGGAAGGCGAAGTCGCTCATCGGCAGGTAGGGCCGCACGTACTGCATCAGCACGCCGCGCAGGCTGTTCGTCGGCGACATCACCATCAGCGGCGTCACCTGCGAGATCACCAGCTTCTCGATGCGGTCACGCAGCTTCACGCGCAGCGCATGGAAGCGTTCCCACGGCTGCTCGCGCGGCTCGAGAAGCGCCATGTGCAGCATCACCGAGCCCATGCAGTGCGCGAACACGGCCAGCCGCTCGCGGCCGGTCTCGCGCAGCACGCGGTCGACGGCCAGCGGAATGTCGTTGAACGCCGCCTCCTCGAAGGTCCACGGCAGCTTCGCGGTGGGCTGGCCGGCGCTGGTGCGCATGTCCACGATCCAGACGTCGTAGCCCGCGTCCCACAGCAGCTTCGCCGGGCCCGGCCGCACCGAGTGATGCGCGAAGGTCGTGCCGCTGGCGCTGTAGCCATGGATCATCAGCACCGGCATGCCGCCCGGACGCGCGTAGCGCGTCAGCCGGATCAGCACCGGGTCGTCGTCGTCCGGACGCGGCGGCCGGTCCAGGTCCTGGCGCTGCGCGCCGGCATCGCCCCAGCGGCCGGCGGCCATCTCCGTCACCGCCGGCTCCGGCAGCCCCGGCACCACGCCGGGCAGGCGCGACACCTGCCGCGCCGGCGCCTCGTCGGGCTTGCGGAAGGTCCAGGCATGCAGGCCCACCGTCATCCGCGCGACGTAGGCCATCAGCGCGCCGATGTCGCGCGCCGCGGACGGGATGTCGCGCGCCTGCCGGATGCGCAGCAGCGGCAGCCGTTCGCGGGCCAGATGGTGGAGGTCCAGCGTCAGCGTGATGGCGCGCTCGCCGGGCGGCGGCGACAGGCCCGCGACCGGCTTCAGCACCATCCGGCTCAATTGCGTCCAGGGATTGCCGCGCCGCGTGTAGCTGACGCGCTTGCAGCCCTCCAGTCCCTGCATGCGCAAACCGGCCGCCCAATCCGGCAGCGCGGCGTCCGGATCGATGCGGACGCGGTAACGCATCAGGCGCGCCTCGCCCGCGTGGCCGGAGAGATGCCAGGCATTGACGGCGCGTTCGCGCAGGCCGGCGCGCGCCGCGCCCGGCGCCTTCGGTGGCGAGCGCCCGGCGGCCCAGTCGGTCAGCCCCTGCCAGCAATCACGCACGCCGCGATTGATGGCCCACGCCCAGAGTCCGCGCGCATGGCGGCGCAGCGGGCCGGAGCCCTCGCGCTGGAACAGCGTGAGCTCGCCCTCGGCCAGCGGCGCGGTGAACAGCGCCCGGTCGTCGCCGCGCTCCTCGTGCGACCACAGCCGGCCGTCGCCGGGATTCGGCCCCACCACCTCGAAGCGGCCGGCGCGGGTTTCGCGCGTCTCGAACACGCGCAGCCGGCTGCCCGGCGCGACGATCAGCCGCCGCTGCGGTCCGGGGCGGAGCAGCTCCACCACCGCCTTCGGGCGATAGGTCACGCACAACTCCAGGTACTTCACCGGCGAGCCGGGCGCCCCGTCCCATCGCAGGAAGCCGCCGAGGCGCTCGCGCACCTCGACCACCGTGGGCTGCGCGGCCGCGGTTGACGGGGCCTCCCGCGACACGTCCCGGAACACCGGCCGTTCGCGTTCGCGTCTGTGCGCCACCGGCGACGGCTCGCCCAGCCCCCAGGCCTGGACGAGCCGGTCCAGCGCCCGCAGCGCGAGCGCGCTGATCGTCAGCGCCGGATTGATCGCGAGCGAGCTCGGCACGATCGCGCCGTCGAGCACCACCAGCCCTTCGTGCACGTCCGTGCCATCGCCGGCGAACACCTGGCCGATCGCGTTGACGACACCGTCCGTGCCGCGGTCGCCCATCGCGCAGCCGCCCAGCGGATGCACGCTGACCATCGGACCGCGCGCGTCGTTGAGGAAGGCCATCTCCGCCGGCAGCAGCTGCCACAGCGGATTGCGCAGCAGCCGCGCGCCCTGCCCGCGCAGACGGCGCTCCAGTGCCTCGTGCCGGCGCACGATCGCGGGCTCGTCGCGCAGTCCGGGCCATTCGACCTGCAAGCCGCCCGGCTCCTCGAACCCCTCGCGCCGCACCAGCCGGCCCGTGCCGCTGTCGTGGCCGATGATCGCCAGCGGCAGGTAGCGGTCCGTCACCGAGGGGCGCACAGCAAAGGGATCGTCGAAGTCATCGCGCTCTTCGTGCGGCCCGGCGTTCGGCCGCGCGAGCGCATCCAGCGTCGCGGCCAGCGCGAAGCTCTCGTCGAACAGCGGCCGCAGCGCGCCGGGCACCGCCAGGTCCTCGATCACGTGATCCGGCCCCGCGTCGAGCAGGCCGGTGATCGTGGGCCCGACCTGCCGCGCGGCGGCGGGCTGGTCCTCGTCCGCGACGGCGTGCACGGCGCGCGGTCCGTCGTGTCCGACCGCGATCACGTCGCCGTTGGCCGAGAAGCCCTGCCCCAGCATCCGCGACACGGTCAGGCCGCGCGCGCGGGACCGCATCAGGATCTCGGTCGAGCCCAGGCTCCCTGCCGCGAGGATCACGCGCCGCGCGAGCACCTCGAAGGGCTCGCCCTGGCGGTCGCGCAGCAGTTCGTCGGTGTGCTGGACCGAGACGCGCCAGCCGACCCCCGGCACCGGCTCGAGGCACTCGACGCTCGCGCCGCAGACGAGTTCCGCGCCCTGCCGCCAGGCCTGCAGCAGCAGACCGGTGTCGAGCGACTGCTTGGCCTCGTGGTTGCAGCCGGTCGCGCAGTCGCCGCAGGCGATGCAGGCGCGATGGCGCCATGCGGCCGCGCCGCGCGGCTCGTCGTCCATCGCGACCTGGAGGCGCGCCGCGCGCGTGCGCGACGCATCGAGTGCCTTCAGCGCATCGAGCCGGCGCGCCTTGAACTGCGGCGCGCGGGCGCGCAAGCGTTCGATGGTGTTGTCGCCCGCCTCGTCCCGGACGCCGAGCAGCCGCTCGGCGCGCTCGAACCAGGGCGTCATGTCCTCGCCGAGGAAGTCCTGCGGCCAGCCCGGCGCGCGCAGCACCGAGGGATCGGGCCGCTCCATCACGCCCGCGTTGATCAGCGATCCGCCGCCCAGCCCGTTGGCCACCGCGACGCACACGTCCGGCCCCAGCCGCAGGTCGAAAAGCCCCTCGCGCCGTCCGCTCGGCGCGTCGGCGCCGGAACGCGCCAGGCGCACATGACCCGGCAGGTCGGCGAAGCGGCTCGGGAAGGCGCCGGGCAGGTACTCGCGTCCGCGCTCCAGCACGGCCACCTCGAGCCGGCGCCCGCCGGCATCACGCCGCCCGGCCAGCGCATGCGCCGCCGCGGCGCCGCCATAGCCGCTGCCGACGATCAGCACGTCCACGGCGGACGGGCCGGGCCCGGGCGTTCCAAGCCTCGCGGCCATCCAGTCCTCGAGCGGCCGCGACAGCCAGCGCGTGCCCCGCGGGCGCTGTGGCGCCTCGCCGGCGGCGTCAGGCGGGACTGGCGGCGCCTCCGCGAATGGACGTGACATCGGAACCCTCCCTGCGCTGGTCGGCCAGCGCGGCTTGCATCGCATGGATGAGCAGGTCTTCGGTGACCGGCTTGTGAAGCAGCGTGAGTCCGGCCTCGTGGGCTTCGCGCAGCCGCTCGGGCGCGGTGTCGCCGCTGATGATCAGCGCCGGCAGGCCCGGGAAGGCGCTGCGCAGCGAGCGCACGGCGCTGATGCCGTCCTCGCCGCCGCGCAGCCGCAGGTCGGTCAGCAGCAGGTCCGGCTGCTGGCCCATGCTCTTGAGCAGCCCCTCGCGCGTGCTGCCCGCCAGCAGCACCTGGCAGCCATGCGCGCTCAGCAGCGCGTGCATCGCCACGCGCACCGGCTCCTCGTCGTCGATCACCAGCACCCGCACCGGCGGCAGCGCCGGCCCGCGGCGCGGCGCGGCGTCGGGCTGCACCTGCGCGATGTCGGCGGCGGTCACGTTCAGCATGAAGCTCGAGCCATGCCCGGGCGCCGAGCGCAGCGCCAGGTGCAGGTCCAGCAGATCGACCAGGCGCGTGACGATGGACAGCCCCAGGCCCAGGCCCTTGGCGCGATCGCGCTCCGGATTCCCGACTTGATAGAACTCCTCGAAGATGCGCTGCTGCTCATGCTCCGGGATGCCCATGCCGGTGTCGCGCACCGACAGCCGCCAGACCTCCTCGTCCTGCCCGCGGTGGACCTCGATGGCCACCTCGCCGCGCATCGTGTACTTGATCGCGTTGTCGATCAGGTTGCGCACGACCCGCTCCAGCAGCACCGGGTCGCTCTCGACGCAGGCCTCGGGCGGACAGTCCAGCCGCAGCAGCAGGTGCTTGCGCAGCGCGGCGGGCTGGAACTCCCGCTGCAGCCGCGCCAGCCAGGGCTGCAGCGCGAAGACCTGGTTGTTCACCGGCACGACGTTGGCATCCAGCTTCGAGATGTCCAGCAGCGCGTCCATCTGCGACGACAGCGATTGCAGCGCCAGGTTCATCTGCGTCACGATGACGCGGCCCTCGTCGTCGAGCGTGCGCTTGTCCAGCGCCGCGCCGAACAGCGACAGCGTGTGCATCGGCTGGCGCAGGTCGTGGCTGGCCGAGGCCAGGAAGCGCGTCTTGGCCGCCATCGCCGATTCCGCCTGCGACAGCGCCTGGCGCAGCTGCTGGTTGTTCTTCACCTGCTGGAGGCGGATCAGCACCGACTCGGCGAACACGCGGTAGGTGTCGCGCGCCAGGCCGGTGAGGATCAGGCCGAAGAAGATGATCAGCGCCGACAGCACCCAGTCCAGCCAGCGGTGCTGGGTGCCGGTCTGGTGGAACAGGCCCCAGGCCAGCGCGGTGGCGATCGTCACCGGCCACAGGAACACCTGCAGCACGACGCGGTGGCCGGCGGTCGTGGCGACCGCGCCGGCGCACAGGCCCAGCAGCACGATGGTCTGGACCATGCGCTGGAAGTCGCTCAGGAAGGGCGCCGCGGCCAGCGAGGCGCTGAAGACCAGGCCGTTGATCAGGCTCAGCCCGACCGCCCAGCGCAGGCGCTGCTCGAGCGGGCGCTCATGCATCTCCGGCAGGCGGCCCAGCACCGCCCAGCGCGCCGCCAGCACCGCGTACACGACCGCGAGCCAGCCGTAGGCCAGCCAGGGCGACATCACGTTGGCCGCCATCACCGCCATCGCCAGCGCGGCGATGCTCACCGGATACGGGACGCGCCGGCCCTGCTTGCCGATCAGGCGCAGCAGTTCGAGTTCGACGCTGGCCTGCTCGGCGCTGCGCTCACCCGGCATGGCAGCCGCCATGGCCGGTGGAGACGGCGCCTGGCCGCTGCCGCGAGGGGAGATGCATGAGAGGTGTAAAGCTTGTTCAGGCGCGGCAATATATCTTGCCGATCCTCTCCCTCCCAAGCGCGTCACCTAGGCTGTGGCGCCCATTCGGGACCGGCGTGCGCGGCGCGGTGTCCGTAAGTGAAAAACCGCCCGTGGAATCGCTAAAAAGCGAAACGCGCATAAAACTATGCCGACCACCGCCACCCTTTCGGGCTTTGGTAGGTCGGCATAGCACTCCTCCCCTTGATCACGACGCTGAGGTCCAGGCAGCGCGCGATCGGTGCCCAGTATGCAAAGCCGCCGGGTCCGCCGATATCCCCCTCAAGTGGGAGTCGCCGAACCGATCTCAGGCAATGCGATCTCAGGCAATGCGAAGACGCGCCGGCGCATGCTCCTCGCGCAGCAGCTCCTCGAGCAGCGCCAGGTAGTACCCCAGCGGCGGCGTGCGCATGCCCGGCCGCTTGGCGAGATCGTCCCAGCGGCGCAGCTGCAGCGAGGCGCTCGCATGCGGATGCGCCATGAAGCGCAGCCGCTCCTCGGCGTTCATCGGGCCGCCCTGCAGCGCCAGGCTGTGGCGCGACGCGTCCGACAGCGCCGGCCCATAGGCCGGATCGGTGGCGACCAGGTAGCGCTTGGCGGCGACATGCAGCCGGATGGGCTCCAGCACGTCGGCCCCGAGCCCGCCGGCGCGCAGCAGCGGCAGGGCCATCAGCTCATGCTCATCGTCCCGCAGAGGGGCCGAAGAACCGCCGTCCATCAGTTGCCCGATGTCATGGAGCAGCGCGGCGGCTACAAGGCTATGCTCCGCGTGCGCCCACTCGGCCAGTTGCGCGCATTGCAGCGCGTGCTCCAGGGCGGTGACGGGTTCCCGGCGCTCGTCGCCGTACTGCAGGTGACCGCGGCGGTGGAACACCGCCTCGATCTTGGCGATCAGGTCCATGACGAATCCTCGACGTCGCTCCCATTCGGAGCGGTCGCCAGTCTCGACCCGGCCGATGACGGATCTATGAAGCGTCGCCGGGGTCCGCATTCAAATCGACTGAACATTGGCCTCAGTTCCAATGAACCGACGACGCAAGCCGCACACGGACACTTCGAACCGAACCGGACGCGCTGGCGTCCGCCGGTGCCTTCCCAGGACGCCCCAGGACGCGAATCCGCCATGACCACGCTGAACGACAACGCCCACGATCCCCATGCCGCGCCGACCATCCCGGCCGAGGCCGACATCCCCGCGCCCGCGCCGGCGCCGATGCCGGTGGTGAAGACCCGCTACGACGGCGTGGCGATGGCCTTCCACTGGGTGCTGGCGATCGCGATCATCGGCACCTTCTCGGTGGGCTGGTACATGGCCGACCTGCCGTTCTCGATGACGCGGCTCAAGCTCTTCAACTGGCACAAGTGGGCCGGCGTGACGATCCTGGCGCTGTCGGCGCTGCGGCTGCTGTGGCGCCTGGCGCACCGGCCGCCGGCCGACCTGCCGATGCCGGCCTGGCAGAAGCTGGCCGCGCACGCGGTGCACTGGCTGCTGTATGCCGCCTTCTTCGCGGTGCCGCTGAGCGGCTGGGCCTACAGCTCGGCGGCCGGCTTCCCGATCGTGTGGTTCGGCGTGCTGCCGCTGCCCGACTTCGTCGGCAAGGACAAGGCGCTGGCGGAGACGCTCAAGGAAGTGCACGGCTTTTTCGCTTATGGCCTCGGCCTGCTGGTGCTTGCCCACCTTGGCGCCGTGGTCAAGCACGTCGTCCTCGACAAGGACGGCCTGTTGCGACGCATGCTCCCGGGCCGCGGCTGAGCGCCGACGCTCCGATCGAACAACACCTGACCCCACCGACTCCGCAGAGGATTCCATGACCGCACGACTGGCCACCCATCTCTCGATCACCGCCCTGTCGGTGCTGAGCGCCGCCTTCCTCCTGGCCGCGCCGGCGATGGCGCAGACCAAGCCCGCCGCGGCTGCGACGGCAGCCACGGCCAGCGCGGCCAAGCTGGTGCCGGCGCAGAGCGACATCGCCTTCACCTTCCGCCAGATGGGCGTGCCGGTGGACGGCCACTTCAAGAAGTTCGACGCCCAGCTGGCCTTCGATCCGAAGAACGCGGCGGCGGGCAAGGTGTCGCTGTCGATCGAGCTGGCGAGCGCCACCATCGGCGATGCCGCCACCGACGCCGAGCTGGTGAAGCCGGAATGGTTCGACACCAAGAAGATCCCGACCGCGAGCTTCCAGAGCACGTCGATCAAGACGCTGGGCGGCGGCAAGTTCGAGGTCGCCGGCAAGCTCACGATCAAGGGCCAGGTGCATGACACCGTGGTGCCGGTGGCGCTGACGCAGGCCGGCGGCACGACGACCGCGACCGGCGCGTTCGCGATGAAGCGGCTGGACTTCAAGATCGGCGAAGGCGAGTGGAAGGACACCTCCATCGTCGCCAACGACGTGCAGGTCAAGTTCAAGCTGGCCATCGCCGGCATGGCGCCGCTGTAAACCGCGCGCCGCCGGTTTCCCGAGTTTTTCCAACCGGTCCGGGTCCTCGCCCGGTTCCATTCCTCACTGTTCGACAGGACCCCACCATGATGAAGAAAGCCCTGCTGCTGGCCTCCCTGCTCGCCGTCGCCGGCCTGGCGCAAGCCGAGACCGCGACCTACGCGATCGATCCGACGCACACCTACGCGACCTTCGAGATGCGCCATTTCGGCACCTCGACCAACCGCGGCCGCTTCGACAAGAAGGAAGGCTCGGTGCAGCTGGACAAGGCGGCCAAGACCGGCAAGGTCGAGATCACCATCGACATGGACAGCATCGACACCGGCTTCTCCAAGTTCGACAGCCACCTGAAGAGCGCGGAGATCTTCGACGCGGCGAAGTTCCCGACGGCCAAGTTCGTCGGCTCGAAGTTCAACTTCACTGGCGACAAGGTGTCGTCGATCGACGGCGAGCTGACGCTCAAGGGCAAGACCGCGCCGGTCACGCTGAAGGCGGTGAACTTCAACTGCTACGAGAACCCGATGCTCAAGCGTGAAGTCTGCGGCGGCGACTTCGAGACGACCTTCGACCGCACCCAGTTCGGCGCCGACTATGGCGTGTCCTACGGCTTCCCGAAGGACGTGAAGGTCGTGATCCAGGTCGAGGCGATCAAGCAGTAATTCCCGCGCATTCGTCAGACCGACGTGGAAAGGCCTGCGGAAGCAGGCCTTTCTGCTTCTCGATCTTCCGTCGTCAGCATCGAACCGATGCCAGGCGCCATCGACACGAGCTGTCCGCTGGTGGCGTGATCGCGCATGAACGCCTGGACCGCATGCGTGGTGCAAAGCCTGTTGAACCAGTTCCAGGCAAATGACGCGCGGTAGATGGCCGCTGAATCCGGCGAACTCCAGACGAGCAGGTCCTGCATCTCCTCGTGGAACGTCCGGAAGGCCGCCACCGCTTGGCTCCAATGCCGTGCGACGGCCCCACGGGACGTGAACCAATGGGGCTTCCAGACCGGTTCGAAATGACAGACGCGGTTCCTCAATTGCTGCAGCCGCTTGATCCGAAGCAGGAGCGCTTTCCTGTTCGCCTCGTGGCTCCAGTGCTGCGGCTTTGAATGCGGGTGGTGTTGGAACACGTCCGTGAAGGTCCTCGGGGCGTGACGGTTCGACAAACCTTCCAACAGGTTCGGCCAGAAGCCGAAAGACAAACTTGCGACGACGACGTCCGGAGACGGCTGAAGCGGCTTGCGGACCGGTGGCGAACCTTCCGAAAGGAGTTCCTCGATCCGCTCGAGCGATTTGCCACGCAGCGGAACGGCCCCCGCAGTGGCCCGGTCGTACCAGGGAAACGAGGCCTGCCGCTGCGTGGAGACCTGCAGCGAGAGCGATCGGTGGATCGCGTTCCGAAGCACGACTTCAATCAGTCCGACGAACGGATGGACACTCGCGCTCAGCGTCAAAGCTCCTGGCGTTGATGGGTTTGACTCATCGGGTGCGACTCGCTACTCTCCCGCTCCGTAGGCACTGTGGATCCCACTCCCGCACCTTCACCCGGAGGTACCCAAGCCGGTGATGCCCACAGCAGCAGCAGAGCGAGACGCCACCTTCGGGTGGCGTTGAGCTTTCTGGACCGCCGAGGCTCCCTGCGCCACGGCGAGGGGACATATCCTCCGGCGCCCGCCCTTGGGAAGCCAGCCTCCGTGACGTCTTTCACGCGAGCCGTTGACCGATCTCGACTTGTGGCGATGCCATGCCTCCGGCCTGTCGCCGGGCCATGCAGTCCATCCCGCCGTCCGCACGGCGCGTCGCCCGGCGTCCTGGCGCGAGAAGGGACTTGCGTAAAGTGCGTCCCATACGACAGGTCCCCCTCATGAACGCGCCGTCCCCCGCCTCCCCCACCCCGCGCCAGCGCTGGCAGAGCTTCCTGCACACCGCCGAGCAGGGCTTCCACGCCTACGGCAGCTGGCTGGTGTCGATCACCTGGAAGCGCTTCGCGCTGCTGTCGGTGATGCTGATCATCGGCGCCAACATCCTCCAGACCCTCCCGCCGTTCTCCTTCAGCTGGCAGCTGCCGGTCGAGACCACCGAGACCGTCCACTCGCCCAAGGACCTGCGCCGCGATCGCGAGCGCGAACGCGCCGCGGAGAAGGCCGCGAGGGCGAAGGCGGAAAAAGCGGAAAAAGCGGAGAAGGCCCGCAAGGAGCGCGAGGAGAACGCCGGCAAGTCCTCCGGCGCCGAAGGCGCCGACGCCGAGCGCGCCGCCGCCAGCGGCATCAGCGCCGACGACCTGGAAGGCCTGCGCTACGAGGTCCAGATCAACAAGAACGGCGTGCGCATCGTGCCGCGCAAGCCGGCCTCCCCGGCCAGCGCCGCCGCCAGCGGCCACCCCGCCTCCGACGCCGAGATCACCGACCCGAACCTGCCCTCGGTCGACATCCGCATCCCCAACGAGAAGCAGCGCGAGGCCGTCCGCGAGGCGGTGCGCGTGGCCGTCGACGACGCCAAGCGCGCCCTCGAGGACGCCGCCGAGGAGGCCCGCCAGGCCAAGGCCGATGCCGAGGAAGCCCGCGACGAGCTCGAGCAGGCCCAGCGCGAAACCTCCCGCAAGACCCGCTACCGCACCGTCCACCTGGGCGACTTCCTGGACAAGCTCGCGGTGCTGGTGGTGTTCGCCTCGGCGCTGCTGAAGGCGACCTACAAGGGCCGGCTGCAGGCCGAGGTCAAGGCCGCCAAGGCCACCGAGACCGCCGAGGCCGAATCGCTGCGCCGCCAGGTCGTCGAGGCCCGCATGGCCGCCATGCAGGCCCAGGTCGAACCGCACTTCCTGTTCAACACGCTGGCCTCCATCGACCACCTGATCGAGACCGATCCGCCGCGCGCCTCGCAGATGCAGAAGAACCTGATCGCGCTGCTGCGGGCCTCGATGCCCACCATGCGCGAGGCCAACGCCAACGGCGGCGTGCGCGACCTGGGCCGCGAGATGGCCGTCATCCGGCCCTATCTGGAGATCCTGCAGGTGCGCATGGAAGAGCGGCTGCAGACCCGCATCGACGTGCCCGACGGCCTGCTCTCGGCCGAGTTCCCGCCGATGATGATCCAGAGCCTGGTCGAGAACGCCATCAAGCACGGCCTGGAGCCCAAGGCCGAGGGCGGCAGCCTCACCCTCAAGGCCGAGATCGTCCACGGCAAGCTGCAGGTCGTCGTGGCCGACACCGGCCTGGGCTTCGGCCGCGCCGCGACCTCCGGCACCGGCGTCGGCCTGGCCAACATCCGCGAGCGCCTGTCGCTGCTCTACGGCAAGGCCGCCAGCCTGACCGTGGCCGAGAACCAGCCCAGCGGCACCGTCGTGACCATCACCGTCCCCTACCGGACGTCCGCGCACCACGCGCAAGAGCCAGGAGCCCACGCATGAAAACGCTGTTCAAGACCCTCCTCATCGTCGGCCTCGCGCTGGTCCTGGGCGCGATGCTGCTCGGCTGGGGCGTGCTGCACCTGCTGGGCGACGCGCCCGGCGTGCACCTGACCATCGACGGCGACGAAGTGATCTGGTCCGGCATCGGCATGGCCGACGCCTTCGGCGCGGGGCTGGGCATGATCATCGCGATCGGCGTGATGTGCCTGGTCGTGCCGCTGGTGCTGCTGCTGGGCCTGGGCCTGCCGCTGCTGATCCTCGGGGCGCTGGCGCTGGCGGGCCTCGCCGCGCTGCTGGGCGTGGGCGTGGTGGCGGGATCGCCGCTGCTGCTGATCGGCTTCATCGTCTGGCTGCTGGTGCGCGACCGGCGTCCCCGCGCCGTGACACCCCCGCCCTCTGCCCCGGCCGCGCCGAGCGAGCCCGTCCTGCACGCCTGACCTAACATCGGCCCCATGAGCGACACCCCCACCTCCCCCCGCGCCGTCCTGGCCGACGACGAGCGGCTGATGCGCGAGCAGCTGCGCAGCCGCATCGCCGAGGTCTGGCCCGACCTGCAGATCGTCGCCGAGGCCAGGAACGGCCTGGAGGCGGTCGAACTGGTCAAGGAGCACAAGCCCGACCTGGTCTTCCTGGACATCCGCATGCCGGGCCTGACCGGCGTCGAGGCCGCCAAGCAGATCGCGCAGCTGCCCGACGACGAGGACTGGGCGCTGCCCGAGATCGTCTTCATCACCGCCTACGACCAGTACGCGGTCGAGGCCTTCGAGCAGGGCGTGTGCGACTACGTCCTCAAGCCGGCCGAGCGCGACCGCCTGCAGGTCACCGTCGAGCGCATCAAGAAGCGCCTGGCGCAGCGCAGCGGCGAGGTCGAGCCCGACGGTCCGAGCAACGGCACGCTGCAGCAGTTGCTGCACTCGCTGACCGCGCGGGTCAATCCGTCTGGCGCGCCCAAGTACCTGCAATGGATCCAGGCCTCGGTCGGCCAGACCATCCAGATGATTCCGGTCGACGAGGTGCTGTTCTTCATCAGCGACGAGAAGTACACGCGCGTGCAGACGCCCACCGTCGAGGCGCTGATCCGCAAGCCGATCAAGGAGCTGGTCGAGGAGCTCGATCCGCAGGTGTTCTGGCAGATCCACCGCTCGACGCTGGTCCACGTCAAGGCCATCAACGGCATCAGCCGCGACTTCCGCGGCCGCCAGCTGGTCGGCGTGCGCGGCCTCGATGAAAAGCTTGAAGTGAGCCGCAGCTACACCCACTTGTTCAAAGGGATGTGACGCGGAGCCCGCTCACTCGCGCAGCGGGCCCTTGAGCTTCACGCCGGCCGCCGCCATCGCGCGGCGGACTTCGGGGGCGTCCTCGAAATCGGAGTCGAGCTCAGGCAGCACGGTCTCCAGGTCGAGGACCGATTCGCCATCGCGCGGCTTGCGCGACGGCATGCGCACGCCCAGCCCGAGCGCCATCAGCGCGTAGAACAGGAAGGCGATCCGCGGCGCGTCGATCAGGCTGTCGAACAGGCCCACGATCACGAAGCCCGCGACGCCGCCCACGATCGCCGGCGACAACGGATGCTGCCGCCCGGCGCCGAAGGTGCAGCGCCACAGCACCGTCACCACCAGGCTCGCCCACAGCGCCAGGCCGAACACGCCCTGCTCGAACAGCACGTGCGCCGGCAGGCTCTTCATGTGGAAGGGCATGTGGTACCGGTCGCTGCTGAAGAACCAGCGCGCCAGGCCCTCGCTGAAGTCGCCATTGCGCAGCACGGGGCCGTGCACGCTGTCGGCGATCGAGACCGATGCCAGCTCCACCACGCCGCCGCGCCAGTTCTGCGTCACCGACGCCACCAGCCGCCGCGGCGCCCATGACGGCCCGCCGAAATCGGCCGGCGCGTTGCCCAGCTTCAGCGCCAGCGTCTGCCACGCGCCGCCCAGCGGCTGGACCTCGGTCTCGCGGTCGACGCAGCGCAGCGGATAGAGCAGGAACTTCTCGCAGATCTCCAGGCGCAGCCGGGTCTTGAACTGCGTGCGCAGCACCACCGTCGCGGCGACCTCGCCCGCCACCGCCGGCACGCGCTGACTCAGTCGGAACATCTCCCCGTTGCCCATCTGATGCAGCCCGCTGGTCAGCGTCACCGTCGGACGCGGCGACGGCGCCAGGCCCGGCAGGCCGGAGGCGGCCGGCTCCGTGCCGCCCGGGTTCAAGTGGTAGTCGCCGACGCGCTGGTCGAAGGGGCCGCCATTGGCGAAGCTCGCCGGGAAGCGGCCGCTGCCCTTGCCCAGCAGCCATTCGTCCATCGACTTGAGCAGGCCCAGGCCGATGCGCCAGTGCTCGAGACGGCCATCGAAATCCTGCTGGCCGGTCGACATGCGCTGGCCGATGTAGGCGCCGCCGCCCAGCGCCGCGACCACCGCGCAGGCGAGCAGGCAGGCGGTCCAGACCAGGCCCCGGACACGCCAGCCGGCGGCGCGCAGGTCGGCGCCGACACGCGGCGACCATTGCGTCGCGATCCATGCGATCGCCAGTCCCGCCAGCACGATGGCGACGGGCGCCAAGTCCCGGCCACCGCCCCAATGCGCGGCAACCAGCCCCGCACCGGCCAGCGAGGCCATCCACACGACGGCCAGCGCGAAAGCCTGGGGTGGCTGCGTCAGGCCGCCGCGCCAGCGCCAGCCCAGCGTCAGGCCGAGCAGCACCACCGCGGCATCGATCAGGTAGGCGCCCTTGGGCAGCAGATCGATCAGCAGCCCGCCGCCGAGCGCCAGCAGCACGGCCGGCAGCGGCGCCATCAGCAGCAGCGCCCGCTGCTGGCCGCGCGGCCAGGCGGCGCGTGAGGCCGGCATCGCCAGCAGCACGGCGACGCTACCGGCCAGCGCCAGCAGCGCGCGGTAGCCGCCGGCGCCGAACAGCACCCAGGCCGCCACCGCCGTGCCGGCGATGACCCCGGCGGACCAGCCCAGCGGAATCGCCCCGCCGGTGCCAGGCGCCGCGGGCGCGGCCGCGGACTCCGGCGCCAGCACGGCCAGGGCCTCGCGCCGCTGCACGGCCCACAGCAGCGCGCACAGCGTCAGGCCGGCGGGCACCGCCAGGTAGACGCCGCGCGAGAAGGTCGTCAGCGAGGCATAGAACGCCAGCAGCAGCACCGCGAGCGCGGCGGCGAAGCGCAGCGGGCGCCGCTCCCCCATCGCCCAGACCAGCGCGAAGGGCAGGCTCAGCGCGAGCGCCCCGTCCAGCGACGCGCCGCCGACGTTCATCTCCCAATAGAAGGAGGTGGTGCGGTAGTCCGTCGAGAAATCGAGCAGCCCGGTGTAGATCCAGCGCTCCCACAGCGCGCCCAGCGAGGTCAGCAGCAGCACCAGCACCCAGGCCGCGCGCCCCAGCCGCTGCACCGCCGAGGGCCGCAGGTCCGAGGCCTTCTGCCACAGCGGCAGCATCAACAGCACCAGCGCGAAGCTCTTGCCGGCGCGCAGGCTGTTCATCGGCTCCTGGACGCCTTGCCAGAAACCGAACTGCACGCCGCCGGCCTGCTCGAAGCCGCGCCACACGGCGATGCCGACCGACAGCGCGAACACCGCCATGAGCACCCGCACCGCGGCGCGCCAGCGCAGCGTGCGATAGCGCCAGGGCACGGCCTTCCTGGACGGCGCCGTCAGCGCGAGCGCCGCGTAGCCGCCCGCAGCGACCGCGAGCACCAGCAGGTCCAGTTCCTCGAAGGTGATCCAGCCGGTCCAGGGCGCGAAGCCGATCACCGGCACCAGCGCCGGCACCAGCAGCGGCAGCACGCGCCAGCCGAAGAAGGACGCGACCGCGATCGCGGTCCACAGCGCCATGGCGGCGAGCGGCTCGACCGGGTAATGCCGCACCAGCCAGAGCCCGAGCGCGGCGCTGGCCGCGGCGGTGGCCAGCAGGACGAAGGACGCGGGGCGCCGGGGCAGGACGAATTTCATGCGCGGGACCGTCCCAGGCTGCTGGCGATGCACCACTGCGCCGGCCAGTAGCTGGCGAGCACCCAGAAGCTGGCCATCTCCAGAGGACCCGCGAACTTGTTGATCGCCAGCATCGCGTCGGACAGCACGAACAGCGTGCCGCCCCAGGCGGCCCAGCGCGCCAGCGGCTCATCGGCCTGCCCCACGCTGCCACGCCACCAGGCCCAGGCCTGCGCGGCCATCGCCGCCAGGCAGACCACGTAGACGACCACCGGCCCTTGCAGCGCGGCGGGAATGCCCGGCCAGAGCCGGCCCAGCACCGCCGCCGCGATGACGCCGAACATCAGGAAGGGCCAGCGCACCGCGCCCAGTCGCTGGCGGGTGCAGAAGCCGGCGATGTAGCAGACATGCGCCACCAGGAAGCTGATCAGCCCGGGCAGGAAGCCCGCCTCGGGCCAGAGCAACGCGATGTCGCCCGCCAGCGACCACGCGAGACCGGCCCGCAGCCAGCGCGCCAGGCGCGGCTCGCCCGCGCCGCGGTGCCAGGCATGCACGAGGATCAGGACGGTCGTCAGCGGCTTGAAGACGAACCCCAGCGCGGGCGGCAGCTGGGCCGGCTGGGACAGCGCGAGGATGGCGACGGCGGCGCTGAGCAGGGTCAGGAGCGGGAGCGCGACGGCGGTCTTGGCGGCGGAGACGGTCATAGCGCCCGCATTCTGCCGTTTGCCAGCGGCGCCCATCGACCCCGTCCCGGTGACATGGCAGACCTTACAGGTTCGAAACGCAGTCGGCGGCCGGGCTCACAGATAGCCGCACTTGCGGTCCAGCGCCTGCAGGCGCTCGTGGAGGGCGTCCTCGGGCACGTGGAACTTGTCCGCGAGCCGGCGCGCGCTGACCATGCCCTGGTTCATCAGCCGGTAGATCACGAAGTCGGGCATCAGCAGCTCCAGCGCGAAGTGATGCGCCTCCTGCTCGACGCGGCGCGGGCATTGCGTCGACAGCGTGGGGCCCGTCTCGGGCGGCACCGGGCCGTGGCCCAGCAGATGGTGGCCCAGCGCATGCGCCAGCACGATGCGCCGGCGCCGCGGCTCCTCGCCGGCGTTGAGCTCGATCACCGGACGCTCGTCCAGGTAGAGCAGCCGGCCGCGGTAGGGATAGGTCGGCTCCTGCGGCCCGCCGCGCGCGCGGACCTCGATGCCGGCGCCCGCCGCCAGATCGCCCACGCTCACCGGCAGCTGGTCCGCATCGCCGTGCTCGCGCCGCAGGCCGTCGGCGATGGCGTCGATCTCCCGGTACCGGGCCGCGGGCATGGCGGCCGCGGCGGCGGACGGAATGTCCCGGGAAGCCGGGATCGGATGGGGAACGGCGGACATGGACGGTCTCCTCGGCGGGCGCAGAGGGACCGGATGCTAGGAAGCGGCGGCGGCCCGCGAAATGACTCGAACCAGTAAGAAACGTTCGCCCACCCCTGCCATCCGCCGTTCGGGTGACAGGTCTTGCCAGTGAGCGCTCAACGGGCGCTCAGCGCGTGCTCAGCGGTCGTCCCTGGCCGCCTGCGCCTGCTTCTCGGCCGTCGCGGCGGCCTTGGCGGCGAACTGCTCGCGCATGCGCTTGAGCTTCTCGCGCGGGTCTTCCTTGAGACCGCCTTCGTCGAGCTTCATCTCCGCGATGAAGCGCGAGGGCACGCCCACCACGGTCTCGCGGTTCTTCTTGCGCCGCCGCAGCGTGGACACCGCCAGCGTGCGCCGCGCCCGCGTGATGCCGACGTACATCAGCCGGCGCTCCTCCTCGACGCGCTGGGGCGTGAGCTCGTCGTTCTCCGCCTTGAACGGCAGCAGGCCCTCGTTGACGCCGGCCAGCATCACGTGCGGCCATTCCAGGCCCTTGGAGGCATGCAGCGTCGTCAGCACGACCTGGTCCTGCTCTTCCTGACGCTCGGCCAGCGACAGGATCACGCTGATGGTCTGCGCCACCTCGAGCAGCGACTGGCGCGGGCTCTCGGTGGTGATGCCGCCGTCGGTCGTGATCTCGCCGCCGCAGCGCTTGGCGACCCAGTCCACGAAGTCCAGCACGTTGCCCCAGCGGGCCTGCGCGACCTTCTCGTTGTCCTCCTGGTCGACCAGGTACTGCTCGTAGCCGATGTCCTTGAGCCACTCCATCATCAGCGCCTTGCCCTCCTCGCCGCCGACGGCGTGACGGGCGCGGTACTCCAGGTCGACGACGTAGCGGCCGAACTCGTGCAGCCCGTGCAGCGCCTTGCTCGACAGCGTCGCCTTGAGCGACTCCGCGAACAGCGACTCGAACATCGACAGCTTCCACTTCGCCGAGAAGTCGCTCAGGTGGCCCAGCGTCTGGTGGCCGATGCCGCGCTTGGGCGTGGTCACCGCGCGCAGGAACGCGGGATCGTCGTCCTGGTTGACCAGCAGGCGCAGCCAGGCGCACAGGTCCTTGATCTCGGTGCGGTCGAAGAAGCTCTGCCCGCCCGAGACCTTGTACGGGATCTCGGCGCGGCGCAGCGCCTGCTCGAAGATCCGCGCCTGGTGATTGGCGCGGTACAGGATCGCGAAGTCGGAGAACTTCGTCTCCGGATGGTTGGCGCGGATCGACTGGATGCGGGCCACGGCGCGCTCGGCCTCGTGCTCCTCGCCGTCGGCCTCGATCAGCGTGATGGGATCGCCCTCGCCGAACTCGCTCCACAGCGTCTTGGGGAACAGCTTGGGATTGCTGCCGATCACGTTGTTGGCCGCGCGCAGGATGGCGCTGGTGGAGCGGTAGTTCTGCTCCAGCGGAATGATCTTGAGCTGCGGGAAATCGACCGGCAGCTTCTTGAGGTTCTCGATGGTCGCGCCGCGCCAGCCGTAGATGGACTGGTCGTCATCGCCCACGGCGGTGAACATCGCGCGCTCGCCGACCAGGCACTTCAGCAGCTCGTACTGGACCGCGTTGGTGTCCTGGTACTCGTCCACCAGCACGTAGCGCAGCGTCTCCTGCCACTTGCCGCGCGCCTCCTCGTTGGTCTGCAGCAGCTTGAGCGGCAGCCCGATCAGGTCGTCGAAGTCGACCGCCTGGTAGGCGGTCAGCCGCTCCTGGTAGCGCTGCATCACCACGGCGGCGGCGCGCTCCATGTCGTCCTTCGCATAGGCCAGCGCCTGCTGCGCGCTCAGGTTCTGGTTCTTCCAGAGCGAGATCGTCCACTGCCAGGACTTGGCCGTCGCCGCGTCGGTCGTGCCGCCGGCGTCGCGCAGCACCGACAGCACGTCGTCCGAGTCCAGGATCGAGAACTGCTCCTTGAGCCCGAGGTGGCGGCCGTCCTCGCGCAGGATGCGCACGCCCAGCGAGTGGAAGGTCGAGATCACCAGCTCCGAGCCCGCCTTGCTGCCCACCAGGTGCCGGGCGCGCTCGCGCATTTCCTGCGAGGCCTTGTTGGTGAAGGTGATCGCGGCGATGTTCCTGGGGCGATAGCCCTCGGACATCAGCTTGGCGATCTTCTGCGTGATCACGCTGGTCTTGCCCGAGCCGGCGCCCGCGATCACCAGGCAGGGACCCGCGAGGTGATGCACGGCCGCGAGCTGGGCCGGATTGAGCGTGGTCTTGGACATGGAACGTGCGGGACAGGGGAACTGCGGGGCGGCCGGGGATGATAGCGGGACGTACAGTGCGAACCATGAACACCACCACCCTCGCCGCCAACATCGCCGCCAACGTCGTCATCGCGCTCGTCGCGCTGATCCACGTCTACATCCTCATCCTGGAGATGTTCCTCTGGACCACGCCCAAGGGCCGCAAGGCCTTCGGCCTGACGCCCGAGTTCGCCCAGGCCAGCAAGGTGCTGGCCGCCAACCAGGGGCTGTACAACGGCTTCCTCGCGGCGGGCCTGATCTGGGGACTGGCGCTGGGCGCCGCCGGCGGCCCGGTGAAGATCTTCTTCCTGGCCTGCGTGCTGGTCGCCGGGCTCTACGGCGCCGCGACCGCGAGCCGCAAGATCCTGTTCATCCAGGCGATCCCGGCCGCCATCGGCCTGGCGCTGCAGCTGCTGAGCTGATCCAGCTCAGTCCGGCAGCGCCACGCCGCGCCGGGCGGCCATCTGCTGAAGCTCGCCGCTGGCGCGCAGGCGCTGCATGCCGGCGTCGATGAGCGCGGCCCAGGGATCGCCCGCCGGCTCGCGGCTGAAGGCGAAATGACCCTTGAGCTGCGCGAACGGCGGGGCGCACAGGGCGACCTGCTCGGCCAGGCCGAGTTCCTGGATCACCGGTTCCGAATTGCGCTGATTGGCCGCGACCAGGTCGAGCCGGCCGAGCTGCAGCATCCGCAGCCCGGTGGCGAGGTCGCGCACCGGCGTCACGTTGAGCGAGGCGCGCGCCTGCTCGAAGCGCTCGCCGTAGACCCAGCCCTGCACCGAGCCGATGCGCAGCGGCTGCAGCGCCTGGAAGTCGCCCCACCACAGGCCCTCCTCGCGCCGGCGCGCGTAGAACACCAGCGCGTCCTCGTAGAACGGCTGGCGCGAGAAGCGCATCTGGCGCTCGCGCTCCGGCGTCCGATAAGGGCCGACGAGGATCTGCGCGGGACCGTGCTCGATCATCGACTGGGCGCGCAGCCAGGGATAGAACTCGTAGCGCGGCTGGTGACCGACCGGGACGAGGATCGCGTCGAGCAGGTCCACGGCCAGGCCGCGCGGCCGGCCGCCGTCGGGCGCGGGTTCGAAGAGCCGGGCGAAGGTCGTGCCGGCGACCAGCACCTGCGCGGCGCGCGGGCGTCCGGCGCCCGCCGGCGAGTCCGGCAGCGAGGCCGCGGCCATCGCGCGCGGCGTCAGGCCCAGGGCCACAGCGCCAAGCGCGGCATGGCGGAGCAAGTGGCGGCGCAGAGCATTCATGTGAGCGCCGATGATAGGCGCGCGCCCTCGCGGTGACAGCCCCGGGACACGGGGAGGCCGCACGGGCCGTACGGGCCTCAGGGCCCGCGGGTCTCGGCGGCGAGGTGCTCGGGCATCAGCGCGCCGGGGATGAAGACCGGCTCGCGGATCGGGTCGCGGCCGATGTCCTCGGCATAGGAACCGTGGATCGCGAAGGCCGCGCCCAGCACCGCGTGCACCTGCGCCATCGTGTCGCAGGGCGGCGACGAGCCGCCGGCGAAGAACACCTTCGGATCGCCGATGCCCAGGCCGCACAGGCCATAGAGCCGGTCGCCGACGCGGGCGCAGAACTGGTCCGTGATCTGGCGGCCGATCAGCGACGGCAGACGCACCAGGTAGTCGCCGGTCGCGGGGTCGACGGCCCAGCGCACCGACAGCCGGATCCAGTGCGCGTTCTTCTCGTCGATGCAGCTCTCCAGCACGCCGCGCAACCAGGACGAGCACTCGGGGTCCGTCACCGCGTCCCGCCAGCAGGTCCGCCAGTCCGCGACGGACATCGGCCGAATTTCGAAACTCACGCACATCTCCTCGCGCCGCCACCCGCGACGACAGACGAAGATCGTAGGCATCGCACCCACGGCCGGACAACCCGCCTTGATCGGCCTGCGCATGACTCGTCGAAGTCGATCGGCGCCACGAAGTTGTCGATTCGCCAGGGCGATTTCCGGCCCCGGCGCGGGCCCTGCGAGAGCGAGCTAGCTCATCGAGGCTGGGCGGCGACACATCGCCGCCGGCACGCGCGAGCGCGTCGCGGCGCGGCCGTCAGGGACGCAGCAGCAGCCAGGCCACCACCGCCGCCAACGCCAGCACGAACGCGAATCCGGCCAGGCGCTCCAGCAGCGAGGTGCCGGGCGGCACGGGGCGGTCCTCCGCGCGCGCTTCCAGCGGCGGCGGCGGGAATGGCATCGGCGCAGAGGCAGTGCCAGGGGGCGGCGAGGGCGTGGGCGTGGAGCGCGCCGCGGCGGCCGGCTCGGATTCGATCCAGTCGCGCACCGCCTGCGCCAGCAACTGGCGATCGGTGAACGACCGGCCGTCCATCATGGCGCGGTCCAGCAGCTGGTCCAGGCTCTCGCGCTGCGCGGCGGTCAGCGTCAGCCACGACTGCAGCGAAGCCACCGGCGTCGCGCCGGGTTCGGCCTCCTCTTCGACGCCCTCCTCGGCGGCATCGCGGCGCGGCAGCCGGCCATTGACCAGCAGTCCCAGCAGGCGGCCCAGCGCATGGGTCTCGCTGTTGGCATCGGGCCGGCCGCCGGCGCGCTGGCGCGCGTTGGCGAGCGGCTCGGCGGCGCGCACCAGCGCGGCGGGCGCGTGACTGTCGCGCGGGGCCAGCCCCTGCCCCAGCCAGTACAGCTGCTGCGCGGGGCTGAGCCACAGCGTCCCGGGGTCGAGCTCGTGCAGCACCAGGCCCTGCTCATGCGCGGCGTCGAGCATCCCGATCAGGTCGAGCAGCAGCTGCATGCGGCGCTTGAGCGGCAGCGCCATCGCCACGCGCAGCAGCGGCGCGCCGTCCATCGCCGGAACGACGAGGTAAGGCAGCCCGGTGGGACTGAGTCCGCTGTCCAGCGGCGCGCCGTAGGTGGGGCATTCGAAGCGCGCCAGCGCTTCCGAGTCCTCCGCGAAGCGCATCAGCACCGCCTGCGCGTCCGAGTCGTTGCGGTAGACCAGCGCCAGCCCGACCTGCGCGGCGGCCTTGCCGTGCTCGACGCGGAACCAGAAGCCGGACGCGCATTCGAACAGCGCGGCCGCGACGCGCCACACGCCCAGGCGCTCCCCCACGGCGGGCAGCGCGGCAGGCGCGCGGACCATGCCGCCGGCACCGGCGCCGCCGCCCTGCGGGGCGGGCGGGTCGTGCGGGGCCCGGGAGTCGGGCGCGTGCGGCGCGGGCGGCTCGATCATGGGCGCGAATCCTAGCGCAGCGATACTTCGACCCCATGTCCTCGCGCGTCCCCTCCGTCGGCCTGTGCCGCCCGCCCGTCGCCGCCCTCGCGGCGATCCTCGCGACCGCAACCGCAACCGCGATGGCGGCGCTGGCCACCCTGCCAGCGCCCGCGGGCGCGGCGCCCTCGTCGTACCGGCAGCCCTCGCCGGCGATCCGCGACCTGCTCGACGCGCCCATCCTGCCCCGCCTGCTGCCGTCGCCGGACCGCCAGTCGCTGGCGCTGGTCGAGCAGCGCCGCTACACGCCGCTCGAGGAGCTCTCCCGCCCCGGCCTGCGCCTGGCCGGGGCGCGCTTCGATCCCCGCAACGCCAGCCAGCAGAACCTGGTCGCGGTGCAGCGCGTGCGGCTGCGCCCGCTGCTCGATCCGGACGCGACCGAGCGCGAGGTCGAGCTGCCGGCCGGCGGCACCTGGCACAACTTCGTCTGGGCGCCGGACGGGCAGCGCTTCCTGCTCTCGCGCCGCACCGACACGGCCGATGAACTGTGGGCGGGCGCGACCGCCAACGGCCAGCTCTGGCGCATCTACAACGTGCGGCTCAACAACGCCGTCGATGCCGACGACATCGCCTGGCTGAATCCGCGCGAGGCCGTCGTGCTGACCGTGCCCGATGGCCGCGGCCCCGCGCCCAGCCGCCATCAGGCCGGTCCCGCGATCCAGGAGACGCACGGCAAGGCCTCGCCCGAGCGCACCTATCCGGACCTGCTGCGCAATCCGCGCGACGAGGACCTGTTCGAGTACCACGCGCGCTCGCAGCTGACGCTGATCGACATCGCCAGCGGCCAGAGCAAGGACATCGGCACGCCGGGCCTGTTCACCAGCGTGTCCAGCGTGGGCAACGGACAGGCGCTGCTCACGGAACGGCTGGTCCGCCCCTTCAGCTACAACCTGACCTTCGACGACTTCCCGACGGTGGTCGAAGTCCGCCAGCGCGATGGCAAGCTCATCCGCGAACTGGCCAAGATGCCGCTCAAGCAGGGCGTGGCCATCGACGGCGCGCTGACCGGACCGCGGGTGTTCTACCCGTCGCCGACCAAGGACGCGGCGATCTACTGGGTCGAGGCGCTCGATGGCGGCAATCCGGCCGCGCGCGCCTCGTTCCGCGACCGCGTCATGCGGCTCGATCCGCCCTACACCGGCGACCCCTTCGAGGTGCAGCGCATGCCCTACCGCTTCACGCGGCTGCGCTTCCTCGACGACGGCATCCATGCGCTGCTGACCGAGGAGGACCGCAGCCGCGGCTGGACGCGCACCTACCTGCTGCCGCTGCGCGGCACGCAGAGCCGGCCGCTGTTCGAGCACTCGGTGCGCGAGCGCTACCGCCACCCCGGCTTCCCGTTCATGCGGACGCTGCCCAATGGACACCAGGTCGCGCAGACCTTGAACGGGGATCTGCTGCTGTCGGGCCAGGGCGCGGGCCCCAAGGGCGACCGGCCCTTCCTCGACAAGATGTCGCTGCGGGACCTGAGCGTGCAGCGGCTGTTCCAGTCGGCCGAGGGCGTCTACGAGGCGCCGGTGGCGCTCTTGGAGGACCGGCGGCTGGTCACCCAGCGCGAGACCGAGCACGAGCCGCCCAACCTGGCGCTGCGCGAGAACGGCAAGGTCACGGCGCTGACGCGGCTCAAGGATCCGACGCCGCAGCTGAAGGCGGTGCGGCGGGAGCTGGTGACCTTCAAGCGGGCCGATGGCGTGGAGATGTCGTTCTGGATGTACCTGCCGCCGGACCTGCGGGACGGCGAGAAGCGCCCGGCCCTCGTGTGGGCCTATCCGCTGGAGTTCAACGATGCCTCGATCGCGGGGCAGCTGAGCGGCTCGCCGGGGCGCTTCATGAGTTTCTCGGGCATCAGTCCGCTGAACCTGCTGATGGATGGGTATGTCGTGCTGATGGACGCGACGATGCCGGTGGTGGGGGACTCGCGCAACCTGAACGACAGCTTCGTCGAGCAGTTGACCGCCAATGCGCGGGCGATCGTGGACAAGGCGGAGGATCTCGGCACGGTGGACCCCAGGCGCATCGCCATCGGCGGGCACAGCTACGGGGCGTTCATGGCGGTGAACCTGATGGCGCACACGAAGCTGTTCCGGTGCGGCATCGCGCGCAGCGGCGCCTACAACCGCACGCTGACGCCGTTCGGGTTCCAGAGTGAGCGCCGCTCGCTCTGGGATGCGAAGGAGGTGTATCTGAAGCTGTCGCCGTTCCTCTTCGCGAATCAGATCAAGGATCCGCTGCTGCTGATTCATGGCGAGGCGGACAACAACTCGGGCACCTTCCCGATGCAGAGCGAGCGTCTGTACCAGGCGCTGGCGGGTCTGGGCGGAACGGCGAGGTATGTGCTGCTGCCGTTCGAGGCGCATGGCTACACGGCGCGCGAGTCCGCGGGCCAAGTGCAATGGGAGATGAGCCAGTGGCTCAAGGCGTGCGTGGGCGACCCGCACGCGCCATGACGGCTGTGTCGATGCGCTCGATATTCAGAGCGGTTTCGCCGAAAACGTATCGCAGTCCCGCAGATCGCCCTGCGCCATGCCGCGCTTGAACCATCGCTGCCGCTGCTCGCTGGTCCCATGGGTGAAGCTTTCAGGCACGACGGCGCGTCCGGCGTTGCGCTGGAGGGTGTCGTCGCCGATCTGCGCGGCGGCGTTGAGCGCTTCGTCGATGTCTCCCGCTTCGAGCCAGCCCTTGCTTTGCTGGGAGTGGTGTGCCCACACGCCAGCGAAGCAGTCGGCCTGGAGTTCCACGCGCACGCTGGTGGCGTTGGCGGCCTGTTCGGACTGACGGCGGCGGGCGGCGTCGACTTTTTCGGTGATGCCCAGCAGGTGCTGGACGTGGTGGCCGACCTCATGGGCGATGACGTAGGCCTGGGCGAAGTCGCCCGGAGCGCCGAGGCGGTCCCGCAGGGTCTGATAGAAGCTGAGGTCGATGTAGACCTTGGAGTCGCCGGGGCAGTAGAACGGGCCCATGGCGGACTGCCCCATGCCGCAGGCGGTCGGTTCGCGGCCGGTGAAGAGGCGGAGCTTGGGGACCTGGTAGGTCTTGCCGGCTGCCTGGAACAGCTGGGTCCAGACGTCTTCGGTGTCGGCCAGCACGACGCTGACGAATTTGGCGGGCTCGTCCTGCGGATGGGTCGGGGCGACGGGGCGCTGCTGGCTGCCGGGGCCGGTCTGGACGGTGCTGCCGTCGAGCATGCCCAGGACGGTGAGCGGGTTGATGCCGAAGGCCCAGGAGGCGAGCAGCGCGATCACGATGCCGCCGATGCCGATGCCGCGTCCGCCGATCATCGGCAAGCCGCCACCGCCGCCTCCCCCGCCGCCGTCGCGTGCGTCCTCGACGTTGTCGCTCTCGCGCTGGCCTTCCCACTTCATGATGTGCTCCTGGTGCCGGGCAGCCCGGCTCGACGATGCGCCAAGCATGGCACAGCGCGCGTGACGATGGTGTCGGACGGCGCCCCTAATCCGCGGCTTGGGCGTGACCGCCGGGCGCGTCGCCGGCGGGGAGGATCAGGTGGAATTCGGCGCCGCCGCCGGCGCGGTTGGTGGCGTAGAGACGGCCGCCATGCATTTCGACGATCCGCCGGCTGATCGGCAGCCCCAGGCCGGTGCCGCCGGAGCCGTCCTTGGTCGCAGTCGACTGGACGAAGGGATCGAAGATGCGCTCCAGCTCGTCGACCGGGATGCCGGGCCCGCGGTCCGCCACGCACAGGTGGAGCGAGCCGTCGAGCGAGCGGTCGCCGAGCAGTTCGATGGTGCCGCCGGCCGGCGCGAACTTGATCGCGTTGGCCAGCACGTTGCGCACCGCCTGCTGGATGCGCAGCGAGTCCAGGCGCGCCGGCATCGACGCGGGCAGCTCGGCACTGACCATCAGCTGCCGCTTGGCGATCAGCGGCGCGAGTTCGCGCAGCACCGCGCCGACCGGCTCGCGCAGATCCTGGTCGCGCAGCTCCAGCGCGCCGACGGTGCTCTCGAGCTTGGCGGCGTCCAGCAGGTCGTTGACCAGCGCCAGCATGCGCTGCCCCGAGCCATGGATGTCCGCGAACATCGCGTGCAGCCGCTCCTGCGCGCCGCTGCGCATCATGCCGATCTCGGAGAAGCCGAGGATGGACTGCAGCGGCGTGCGCAGCTCATGGCTGATGTTGGCGAGGAATTCGGTCTTGGTGCGCGAGGCCTCCTCCGCCGCGTCGCGCGCCTGGCGCGTCAGGCGCTCGGCGGCGGCGCGTTCGGTGATGTCCACGGCGCTGCCCGCGTAGCCGAGCAGCTCGCCGTCGCGGCGCAGCGGCACGGTCGCGATCTGGTAGCGGCGCGGGGCGCCCTCGCCGTTGCGGATCGTGGCCTCGACGCTGCGCACGCCGTCCTCGCCATCGAACAGGCTGGCGACGGCCTCGCGGTCGGCCGGCTCGGCCAGATCGGCGAGCCGCCGGCCCACCGCCTCGTCGGGGCGGCCGCGATGCAGCGTGGTCCAGCGCGCGTTCACGAAGGTCAACGTCCCGGCCGGATTGGTCCGGAAGATCACCTCCTGCACGCTCTTGAGCAGCACGCGCATGTCGCGCTCGCGGTCGGCGAGCTGCTCATGGGCGCCTTCCAGCGCCTCCATCGCCTCCGCGCGCGCCTGCAGGCTGCGCCGCACGGTCGCGGTCGCCAGCGCGATCAACGCCAGCGCCAGCGCGCCGATCAGCAGCAGCCAGCGCAGGCCGGCGTGCCAGCGCGCGAGGACCTCCTCGACCGGCTGCTCGACGCCGACGATCAGCGGCCGGCGCGGCGCCGCCCGGTACGCGACGATGACCTCGCCCGGCAAGGCGCCCGCGCCGATGTAGGCGCCGTGCTCGCGCCCGCGGCGCAGCGCGTCGAAGACCGGATGGCCATCGAGCCGCTGCCCGGGCAGTTGATTGAGCGACTCCATCGCGGCGAGCAGCTGCCCATCGGTCGACGCCAGCCAGGCCGCGCTGTGCCCCGAGGGCAGCGCGCGCTGCTGGACCTGGGTCAGCGCGTCGGGATTGATCAGCGCCAGCAGCCAGCGCGGGTCGCTGTCGCGCGTGGTCCTGGGCTCGGCGGCCGGCGCGTCCGGGCCCATGGGCAGCTGCAGCAGCAGCGGCAGCATGCCCACCGGCGAGCCCCGCGCGCCGCGGCCCTTCGTCAGGTCCACCAGTCCGCGCCCCGGCCGCAGCGGCATCAGCATGTCGCGGTCCGGTCCCGGCAGGCGGCCGAAGTCGTCGAGCGAGACCTCCAGCCCGACCTCGTCCCCGTTGGTGCTGATCAGCACCCGCCCGCGCGTGTCCAGCAGCGAGACGCTGCGGATGAAGGGCAGCCCCACCAGCACGTGGCTGAAGTGCTCGCCCAGGTGCTTCACCTCGTCCTCGTTGCCGATCGAGCGCGTCAAGCCGTCGCCGATCGCGTGCAGCGACAGCGAGGCCGTCTCGATCGTGCGGCTCGCATCGTTCTCCAGCACCTGCGCCAGCAGCTCGCCGCGGGCGCGGGCTTCGTCGATCGCCTCCTGGCGGCCGACCCAGGCCGGTCCGATCAGGCCCGCCACCGTGCCGGCGGCCACGGTCACGCCTGCCCACAGCGCGGCGCGGCGCAGGCGCTGGAGGGATCGGACGGCCGGACCGAGCATCGCCGCGTCTCCGCCTCAGGGCACCACGATCGCGCCCAGGCCGTGGCGCTCGGCGGCGGCGCGCAGCCGCCCGTCGCGCTTGATCCGCGCGACGAAGTCGTCCAGCCGCGCCAGCCACGCGTCGTCGCCGCGCTTGATCGCGTAGGCGTAGGGCAGGATGTGGAAGGGCCGCGGCGGCGCGATCAACTGCGCCCAGTCCGCGTTGTCCAGCAGCCGGCGGCTGTAGGGGTAGTCGGTCATGAAGACATCGGCGCGGCCGGATTCCAGCTCCCGCTCGCGCGTGGCCGGCGGCTCCACCACGCGCAGCCGCGCGCGCTTGAGCGCCTCGCGCATCACCGGCTCCATCGAGGTCCCCGCCTGCACCGCCACCACCACGCCGGGCTGGTCGATGTCCTCCCAGCGCTTGACGACACGGCTGGCGCGGCTGGCGATCGCGTAGATGTCGCTCTGCAGGTAGGGCTGCGTGAAGGACAGCGTCTCGCGGCGCTGCGGCACCACGGCGACGGCGAACATCGCCACGTCGCAGCGCTCCGCCACGAGGTCGCCGATCAGGCGCTGGAACGAGGACTCGACGTAGCGCAGCCGCACGCCCAGGTCCTTGGCCAGTTCACTGGACAGGTCGATGTCCAGGCCGCTCAGCGTCTCGTCGCGCGGATGGCGGTAGGTGATGCCGTAGTAGTCCGGCCAGATGCAGACCCGCAGCACGCCGCTGCCCAGGACGCGCTGCAGCGCCGGACTGGCCGACGCCGCCGGCGCGGGCGGCACCGCCGGCGCGCTCCAGGCAGGCGTGGCCAGCACGGGCAGGGCCGCCATCCATGCGGCGGCCGCGGCCCGGGCGGCGCGTCCGGTCATTCGCTTCGTCATCGCATCTCCTCGGACCCTGGATTGCACCAGAGTTCCCCCCGCCAAATGGCCAGGGAAGCCCCGAGCCCCACCGAAGTCACACCGGATATCAGTTTTATCGCTTATAAGTGGGGATATTGCCCACCTAAAGAATTAGGAAATTCGGCAAAATCGACTTATGACTGCTATTGCCCGGACCCCTGACGACATGCAAGAGGATTTCAGCACGCGCGAAGTCGCGCAGCGCCTCGGCATGGCAGTCCGATCGGTCCAGCTGATGGTCGACCGCGGCGAACTGCAGGCCTGGCGCACGCCGGGCGGCCACCGCCGCATCCTGCGCAGCTCGCTCGACGCCTGGCTCACCGGCCGGGGTCTGGCGCCGACCAAGCCCGCCGAGCTGTCGCCCGGCGACGGCACGCCGCAGCGGCTCAAGGCGCTGCTGATCGAAGACTCGGTCCACTACCAGAACCTGGTGATGCTGCTCGCGCAGCAGGAGTTCCCCGACCTGGACCTGCACACCGCCAACGACGGCATCGGCGGCCTGGTGCTGTACGGGCAGCTGCAGCCCGAGATCCTGCTGGTGGACATCCTGCTGCCCGGCATCGACGGCGCGGCGCTGGTGACCAGCCTGCGCTCGCAGCCGCAGTTCGCGAGCAGCGAGCTGATCTTCGTCACCGCGCTCGACGAGCAGCAGCGCGCGCCCTACGCCTTCGCGCTCGCGGGCCTGCCGCTGGTGCACAAGCCGCGGCTGGTCACCGACCTGCCCCCGCTGCTGGCCGACGCCGTGCAGCGCATCCGCGCCCGGCAGCCGCAATTCGCCGGCTGATCGCGGGCGGTTGAGCATGGCGGCCCGCGTCCGGGTCCTCCTGGTGGAGGACGATCCGACCCTGCAACGTTTCGTCGCCATGGCCCTGGAGGACGACGAGGTGCGCCTGCAGGCCTGCATCTGCGTCGACGAGGCGCTGCTGGCGCTCGCGACCCAGAGCTTCGACCTGGTCATCAGCGACCTGATGCTGCCGGGCCGGCACGGGCTGGATCTGCTGCAGACGCTCCAGCAACGGCCCGAACTGCGCGGCAACGCGCGGCTGGCCGTGTTCAGCGCCGGGCTCAATCCGGCGGTGCGCGAGCAGCTCGAGGCGCTGGGCGTCACGCGCTTCCTGTCTAAGCCCTGCTCGCTGGCGGACCTGCAGTCCTGCCTGGACGGCCTGCGCGACGCGCCGGCGCCCGCCACGTCGCCCTCGATCCATCAGGCCGCCATCGAGCAGTACTTCGGCGGCAACGCGGCGCTGTACCAGGCCTTCCTGGCGCGCTGCCGGATGCAGTTCCCGCTGGACATCGCCGCCGGCCGCGGCGCCTGCGAGCGCGGCGATCACGTCAAGCTGCGGCACCTCGCGCACAGCCTCAAGAGCGTGCTGCTGACCCTCGGGCATGCCGAGGCCGCCGGCGTCGCGCGCCAGCTGGAGCAGGATGCGCAGGAGGCCGCCACCGGCTCGGAAGACGCGCTGGCGGCCGTGCGCGCGGCCTGGCCGGTGCTCGAGGACGCGCTCGCGCGCCTGCTCTGAGCCGCCGCGGCGTCAGATCGCCAGCGGATCCACGTCGACCGCCCAGCGCGTCAGGCCCTTCTGACGCCGCTTGAGCGCGTGCAGCTCCGGCAGCCAGGCGCGCAGGAAGCGCTGCAGCTGGGCCCGGCTGCCCGCCTCGATGAGCATCTGGAAGCGCTCGACATCGGCCACGCGCGCCACCGCCATGGGCACCGGCGGGTACAGCAGCAGCCCGAGCGACAGCGGCAGCGCGCGCGCCGCCTCCTGCGCCGCGGTCAGGAAGTCGCGCGCGGCCTCGGCCGTGCGGCCCTCCGCGCGCACCAGCGCCAGATGCGCGAAGGGCGGCAGGTTGGCCGAGGTGCGCTCATGCAGCTGGCTGGCCGCGAAGGCCTCGTAATCGTGCTTGCGCAGCGACTGGTACAGCGCGTGCTCGGGATACCAGGTCTGGACCCACATCTCGCTCGCGGCGGCCTGCGCCGCATCGCGTCCGGCGCGGCCGCCCGCCTGCATCAGCAGCGAGAACAGCCGCTCCGGCGCGCGGAAGTCGCTGCTGAACAGCGCGCCATCCGGGTTCACCGCGGCGACCAGCGTGATGCGCCGGAAATCATGCCCCTTGGCCACCATCTGCGTGCCGACGAGGATGTCCACCTCGCCCTCGTGCACCGCCGCGAGCTGCGATTCCAGGCTGCCCTTGAGCCGCGTCGTGTCCGCGTCGATGCGCGCGACGCGCGCGCCGGGCAGCGCCTGCGCGAGTTGCTCCTCGAGCCGCTCGGTGCCGCGGCCCAGCGGCGCGATGTCCGGGTTGCCGCAGGACGGGCAGGCGCGCGGCACGCGCGTCGACACGCCGCAGTGGTGGCAGCGCAGCGTGCGGTCCTCCTTGTGGAAGACCTGATGCGCGCTGCAATGCGGGCAGTCGCTCTTCCAGTTGCACTGGTCGCAGTGCAGCACCGGCGCGTAGCCGCGGCGGTTCAGGAAGACCAGGCTTTGCTCGCCGCGATCGAGCCGTTTGCGCAGCGCGTCCAGCAGCGGCACCGACAGCGCCGTGGTCACGCCCTTCTTGCGCTCGAGCCGGTTCATGTCGAAGAGCCGCACCTGGGGCAGCGCCCCGCCGCCGATGCGCTCGGTCAGGTCGATGCGCTGGTAGCGGCCACCGAGCGCGTGCTGCCAGCTCTCCAGGGACGGCGTCGCCGAGCCGAGCACGACGGGGATTCTTTCGAGGTGGCCGCGATAGACCGCGAGGTCGCGCGCCGAGTAGCGCGCGCCGTCCTGCTGCTTGTAGGAGGGGTCGTGCTCCTCGTCGACGACGATCAGGCCCAGCCGCGGCATCGACGCGAACACCGCGAGCCGCGTGCCCAGCACCAGCTGCGCGCGGCCCAGGTGCGCCGAGAGCCAGTGGCGCAGGCGCTGGGCCGGCGTCAGCGCGCTGTGCAGCGACACGATCGCGCGGCCGGCGAAGCGCTCGGCGAAACGCGCCTCGAGCTGCGGCGTCAGGTTGATCTCGGGCACCAGCACCAGCACCTGCTGGCCGCGTTCGAGCGCGGCCTCGGCGGCGCGCAGGTAGATCTCGGTCTTGCCGCTGCCCGTCAGGCCCCACAGCAGGGCCGGCGGTGGCGTCTCGCGTCCGGCCAGGGCGAGGATGGCGTCCAGCGCCGCCTGCTGCTGCGCGGTCAGCGCCGGCCGCTCCGCCGTGGCCGGCGACGCCTCGGCCGCGGCCTTCGCCGTTTCGGCGTCGGCCTTGTCGAGCTTCTTCAAGCGGCCTTGCAGCTGCTTGCCGTCGAGTTCGCGCAGTTGCGGCGGCAGCACCGCCAGCGCCAGTTCGCCGACGCTGCGCTGGTAGTAGCCAGCCGCGAAGTCCACGAGCCGGCGCCAGCGGTCCGACAGCGGCGGCAGCGCATCGAGCGCCTCGCCGACCGGACGCAGTTCGGATTCCGGCAGGCGGTCCTCGCCGGGCAAGTCCTGGCCCTCGGGCAGGTCGTCCCAGACCAGCCCCATCACGTCGCGCCGGCCCAGCGTGACGTGCACCAGCGTGCCCGGGGTCAAGTCTTGCGGCCCGAGGTAGTCCAGCGGGCCGGTCAGCCCGCTGTGCTGCGGTGCCTCGACGGCCACGCGGACGCGCCGCGGCGAGGACGCATCGTTCATCTCGGCGCCCCGCCCCACCCCGCGCCTCCGCCCGCCAAGCGTTTCACGGCCTCCATCGGCCATGAGGAAAGCGCGCCAAGTGCCTGATTTCCAACGGTGTTCACAGCGGGGTCGAAAGCCTGTGGATAACTTTGTGGGAAACGGACCGGGTTTCTCGGCCCGGGCCGGATTGCCGCCCGGAGCGGGCGCCGGCGTCAAATTCGGGGGGAATTCTCGATCCCCTTTGAAATCAACGACTTAGGCGCCCATCGGGGAAAGCCCTAGCAGCGGGCCGGCGCATGTGCTGCGTTTTGGTGACATGCACGATTTTGGGGATAACTGAGGCGGCGGCCATGCCGCCGGAATCCCTTCCGGGCCCGGCTCAGGCCGGTTTCGACAGGCCGGCGGCGCGCAGCGCGCGCGAGTGCCGATGCACCTCGTCGACGAGTTCGGCCACGCTGTCCGGCGGGGTGAACTGGCTGATGCCGTGGCCCAGGTTGAAGACGTGACCGCCCCAGCCGCCATCGGCGCGCTGCGGCGCGCCGAAGCTGTCGAGCACCGCGCGCGCCTGCTCGCGCACCGCGGCCGGCGGCGCGAACAGCACGTTCGGATCGAGGTTGCCCTGCAGCGCGACGCGGTCCTGCACCTGCGCGCGGGCGCGGCCCAGGTTCACCGTCCAGTCCAGCCCGACCACGTCGGCGCCGGCCGCCGCGATCTCGTCCAGCCACAGGCCGCCACCCTTGGTGAACAGCAGCTTGGGAATGCGGTGGCCGCCGTGCTCGCCCTTGACCTGCGCGAGCACGCGGCGCGAGTACGCCAGGCTGAACTGCTGGAACTGCCCGTCGGCCAGCACGCCGCCCCAGGAGTCGAACAGCATCACCGCCTGCGCGCCGGCCTCGATCTGCGCGTTCAGGTAGGCGGCGACGGCGTCGGCGTTGATCTCGAGGATGCGGTGCATCAGGTCCGGACGCGCGTACATCAGGCTCTTGACGTGGCGGTAGTCGTCGGAGCCGCCGCCCTCGACCATGTAGCAGGCCAGCGTCCAGGGGCTGCCCGAGAAGCCGATCAGCGGCACGCGGCCGTTCAGCGCGCGGCGGATGGAGCTCACCGCGTCGAAGACGTAGCGCAGCTTGTCGAGCTCGGGTACGGCCAGCGCGGCGACGGCGGCCTCGTCACGGACCACCTTCGCGAACCTGGGGCCCTCGCCCTGCGCGAACGACAGGCCCAGGCCCATCGCGTCGGGCACGGTCAGGATGTCGCTGAACAGGATCGCCGCGTCGAGCGGATAGCGCTCCAGCGGCTGCAGCGTGACCTCGGTGGCGTAGTCGGTGCTGGTGGCCAGGCCCATGAAGCTGCCGGCCTTCGCGCGGGTGTCCCGGTATTCCGGCAGGTAGCGGCCAGCCTGGCGCATCAGCCAGACGGGGGTGTATTCGGTGGGTTGCCGCAGACAGGCGCGGAGGAAGACGTCGTTCTGGAGGGGGGCGCTCATGGGAGGGCGATTATCCTCGGGGCTCGCTGCTCTTGAATTCCGAGGGGCGGCCCTCGATATGCCGCCGCACAGGAGGATCTTCCGATGACACCGTCCCCGTCCCGTCTGCTCGCCACCGTCCGCGCCACCGCGGCCGCCGCGTTGATCGCCGGCGCGCCGCTGGCGCTCACCGGCTGCGGCTACAACGAATTCCAGAGCCTGGACGAGCAGGTCAACGCCAGCTGGTCCGAGGTGCTGAGCCAGTACCAGCGCCGCAGCGACCTCATCCCCAACATCGTCAACACGGTCAAGGGCGAGGCGAGCTTCGAGCAGGACACGCTGACCAAGGTCGTCGAGGCGCGCGCCAAGGCCACCAGCATCCAGGTCACGCCCGAGCTGGCCCGCGACCCGGCCGCGCTGCAGAAGTTCCAGGCCGCGCAAGGCGAGCTGTCGAGCGCGCTGAGCCGGCTGATGGTCGTCAGCGAGCGTTATCCGCAGCTGCAGGCCAACCAGGGCTTCCGCGACCTGCGCGTGCAGCTCGAGGGCACCGAGAACCGCATCACCGTCGCGCGCAACCGCTACATCAAGGCGGTGCAGGAGTACAACGTGCTGACGCGCCGCTTCCCGACCAACCTGACGGCCAAGGTCTTCGGCTACGAGGTCAAGCCCAACTTCACCGTGCAGAACGAGGCGGCAATCTCCGCGCCGCCGACGGTGAACTTCGACAAGCCGGCCGCGCGCGCGGCGACGACGCCCGCGCCGGCCCCGGCGGCCTCGCCGGCGTCGAACTGAGGCGCCGCGCATGCGGGCGGCCTGGACGGTGCGCGGCGGCGGGCTCTGGCGCGTCGCCGCGCTGGCGCTGCTGGGCGTCTTGATGAGCCTGGGCCTGCTGCCTCGGGCGCGCGCGCAGGACCTGCTGCCGGTGCCCGCGCTGAGCGGGCGCGTCGTCGACCGGACCGGCACGCTGAGCGAGGCGCAGCGGCAGGCGATCGACGCGAAGCTCGCCGCCTTCGAGCGCGAGGCCGGCCCGCAGATCGTCATCCTGATGGTGCCCACGACCGCGCCCGAGGACATCGCCGCCTACGCGCAGCGCATCGGCGATCAATGGAAGATCGGCCGGCGCGATGTCGGCGACGGGCTGCTGATCGTCGTGGCGAAGGGCGACCGCCGCGTCAACATCCAGACGGCCAAGGCGCTCGAGGGCGCGGTGCCCGACCTCGCCGCGCGCCAGATCATCGAGCGCGACATCGCGCCCGCCTTCAAGGCCGGCGACTACGCCGGCGGCCTGAACCGCGCGATCGATTCGCTGCAGGCACGCATCCGCGGTGAGCATCTGCCAGCGCCCGCGCCGAGACCGACCGGTGGCATGTCGTCCGCCCCCTCCTCCTCCGGCCCCAACATCGACCTCGGCGAGATCGCGATGATCGCCTTCCTCGGCGTGCCCCTCGCGGGGGTCTTCCTCACGTCCATCTTCGGCCGCAAGGTCGGCAGCCTGTTCACCGGCGCCGGCGCGGGTGCCGTCGGCTGGGGCCTCAGCGGCAGCCTGCTGCTGGGCGCCGGCGCGGCGATCGGATCGATGATCCTCGTCGGGCTGCTGGGCATCGGCGCGGCCCGGCGCCGCGGCGCGGGCTCGGGCTACAGCGGCTACCGGCGCAGCGCGCACGGGACCGGCGGCATCTCGCCGCCGATCATCTGGGGCGGCGGTGGCGGCGATGGCGGCAGCAGCTGGAGCGGCGGCAGCGATGGCGGCGGGTTCTCGTCCGGCGGCGGTGGCGACTTTGGCGGCGGTGGCGCCTCGGGAGACTGGTGATGACGCAGAGCACCGATCACGAGATCCGGCATGCCGGCGATACGAGCCGGCTCGGACGTTTCCTCCGCCATCGCCTCTGGGATGAGGCCGACGCGCGGCGCGTGCTGCCGCCGGAGGCGCTCGCGCGGCTGTCCGCGCGGGTCACCGAGAGCGAGCTCCGCCATGCGGGCGAGATCCGCCTGTGCGTCGAGGCGAGCCTGCCCATCAGCTACCTGTGGCGCGGGCTGGCGGCGCGGCAACGCGCGCTGGCGCTGTTCGGCAAGCTGCGCGTCTGGGACACCGAGCACAACAACGGCGTGCTGATCTATCTGCTGCTCGCGGAGCGCGCGATCGAGATCGTCGCGGACCGCGGCCTGAGCCGGCGCGTGAGCGCGGCGCAGTGGCAGCCCATCGTCGAGGGACTGCGGCTGTCCTTGCGAAACGGACAGTTCGAGCCGGGCCTCATCGACGCGATCCGCGCGGTCGAGGCCCTGCTCGCCGAGCACTTTCCCCCCGAGCCCGGCACGCCGCCGCGCAACGAGTTGCCCGACGCCGTCGTCGTGCTCTGAGCGCGCTCAGTCCAGGCCAGCCGGCTTGATCGGCTTGAGCTTCCAGTCGAAGCGCTCCTGCTTCGGTCCGCTCTTGAGCGGCGGGAACTTGAGCGGCTTCTCCGGCACCGACACATCCGGCACATGGTCGAGCAGGTGGCGGATCAGCGTGAGCCGGCCGCGGCGCTGATCGTTGAAGTCGACCAGCGTCCAGGGCGCGTGCTTGGTGTGCGTGTGCTCGAGCATGCGATCACGCGCGCGGCCGTAGTCCTCGTAATGCTGGCGCGCCTCGAGGTCGATCGGCGACAGCTTCCACTGCTTGAGCGGGTCCTGCGCGCGTTCGGCGAAGCGCTCTTCCTGATGCTTCTGGTCGACGGTGAGCCAGTACTTGAAAAGCAGCAGGCCGTCCTCGACCAGCAGCCGCTCCAGGATCGGCGCCTGGTGCAGGAACTCGTCGGTCTGCCGCGGCGTGCAGAAGCCCATCACGGCCTCGACGCCGGCGCGGTTGTACCAGCTGCGATCGAAGAGCACGAGCTCGCCAGCGGCCGGCAGATGGGTCATGTAGCGCTGGAAGTACCACTCGCCCTGCTCGCGCTCGCTGGGCTTGCCCAGCGCGACGGTGCGGCACTGGCGCGGATTCAGCGACTCGGAGATCGCATTGATGACGCCGCCCTTGCCGGCGGTGTCCCGGCCCTCGACGATCACCAGCAGCCGCTTGCGGCTGTGCTGCAGCCAGCGCGCCAGGTTGTTGAGCTCGACCTGCATCGGCTGCAGGTGCTCGAGGTAGTCGGACTTGGACAGCTTGCCGACGCCATTGCCCTTGCCGTCCGCCTTGCCGTCCGCCTTGCCGTTGGCCTTGGCGTCGTGCTTTCCGTTCTTGCCGCCGTTCCCGGACTTCTTGTCGCCCATGCTGGCTCCGTTCGATGAAGGACGGGCCAGCTTACCTCGGTGGGATCAGAGCAGCTCCAGCGTCTGCATGCCGGCCCAGGACTCGCCCGGGGCCAGCTCGACAGGGCGCAGCACCTGCGCGGCCTCGACGCACAGCATCTGCTTCCAACCCCCTTCGGGCATGTCGGCCAGCGCGTCGCCCTTCTCCTCGCCCGGGTTCCAGACCACCGCATCGGTGAAGCCCTGCTGACGGATCGCGACGCGGCGGTCAGCGTCGCGCAGGGTCAGGCCGTGCTTCGCATCCTGGTAGATGCGGTCCATCTCGCCGTCCAGGCGCAGCAGGTCCTCATGCTGGGTGCCGGCGCGCTCGGCGGCCGAGTCCCAGTACGCCAGGCCCGACAGGCCTTGCAGCGAGGCCGACATGATCTGCGTCAGCCGCAGGTAGGTGTGCAGCGCCGCGGTGAAGGACAGCGGCGCATCGCCCTTGTTCTCGCAGGCGAGCTCGATCTGCAGCACGCGGCCGGCGATGCGCAGGCTGATCTCGGCCTCGAAGGCATGCGGCCAGACCATGCGGGTCGCGCCATCGTCGGTCAGGCGCAGCACGGCGAGCGCATCGTCCTTGCCGGTCTCGGCGCTCACCAGCTGCCAGGGCTTGCCGCGCGCGAAGCCGTGGCGTTGCAGCGGGCCGCGCGTCGCGAACTGCGGAAAGATCACCGGCACGCCGCCGCGGATCGCCTGACCGGTCGCGAAAGCGCTCTTCGGAGACAGATAGAGCTGCTCGTCGCCGCCGGCCGGGATCCAGGACACGAGGTGCGCGCCATGCAGCAGCAGCGTCGCCCGGGCGCCGTCCGGGGCGTGGAGTTCAATGGCCTCGAGGCCCTGATGGCGGGTGATGGAGATCGGTGTGCTCATGCGAAGGGGCGGGGCCGCCGGCGGAGCGGCGGCCCAATGAGAAACGGCAGGCGTGCGGGATGCACGGCCTGCCGTCGATTGTCGTCGCGGTGGCGGGCCTCGACGTCTCGAGGCCGCACCGCATGCAGGGGCTCAGCGCTTGGCGCGGAACTTCCGCAGCGCGGCGATCTGCGCGGCCATGGCGGCGAATTCGCTTTGCGCCTTGGCGAAGTCGATGTCGCTCTTGGCGTTCTTCATCGCTTCCTCGGCGGCCTTCTTCGCGGCCTCGGCGCGGGCCTCGTCGAGGTCCTTGCCGCGGATCGCGGTGTCGGCCAGCACGGTCACGACGTCCGGCTGCACTTCCAGCAGGCCGCCGGCGACGAAGACGAACTCTTCATCGCCATTGGGACGCTGGATACGCACCGCGCCCGGCTTGATGCGGGTGATCAGCGGGGTGTGCTTGGGCAGGATGCCCAGCTCGCCGCCTTCGCCCGGCAGCGCCACGAATTTCGCCTCGCCCGAGAAGATCTGCTCTTCCGCCGAGACCACGTTCACGTGGAGGGTTGCCATTGCGTTTCCTTGATCGAGAAGTGAGAAGTCCGTTCAGCTCATCGACGGCGCCTTCGCGAGGAGGGCGCCGTCAAGCCGGCTTTACTGGATCTTCTTGGCCTTCTCAAACGCCTCGTCAATCGTTCCGACCATGTAGAACGCTTGCTCGGGCAGGTGATCGCACTCGCCGTTGACGATCATCTTGAAGCCGCGGATCGTTTCCTTGAGCGGAACGTACTTGCCGGGCGCGCCGGTGAACACTTCCGCGACGTGGAACGGCTGCGACAGGAAACGCTGGATCTTGCGGGCACGGGCCACGGCCAGCTTGTCTTCCGGCGACAGCTCGTCCATGCCCAGGATCGCGATGATGTCGCGCAGTTCCTTGTAGCGCTGCAGCACCGACTGCACCGAGCGGGTCGTCGTGTAGTGCTCTTCGCCGATGACGTTCGGGTCGATCTGGCGCGAGGTCGAGTCCAGCGGGTCCACGGCCGGGTAGATGCCCAGCGAGGCGATGTCACGCGACAGCACGACGGTGGCGTCCAAGTGGGCGAAGGTCGTGGCGGGCGACGGGTCGGTCAGGTCGTCCGCGGGGACGTACACGGCCTGGATCGAGGTGATCGAGCCGACCTTGGTCGACGTGATCCGCTCCTGCAGGCGGCCCATTTCCTCGGCCAGCGTCGGCTGGTAGCCCACCGCGGACGGCATGCGGCCCAGCAGCGCGGACACTTCGGTGCCGGCCAGCGTGTAGCGGTAGATGTTGTCCACGAAGAACAGCACGTCACGGCCTTCGTCGCGGAAGGACTCGGCCATCGTCAGGCCGGTCAGCGCCACGCGCAGACGGTTGCCCGGGGGCTCGTTCATCTGGCCGTAGACCATCGCGACCTTCGACTTGCTCAGGTCCTCCTGGTTCACGACGCCGGCGTCCGACATCTCGTGATAGAAGTCGTTGCCCTCGCGGGTACGCTCGCCGACACCCGCGAACACCGACAGACCCGAGTGAGCCTTGGCGATGTTGTTGATCAGCTCCATCATGTTGACGGTCTTGCCAACGCCGGCGCCGCCGAACAGACCCACCTTGCCGCCCTTGGCGAACGGGCAGATCAGGTCGATGACCTTGATGCCGGTTTCCAGCAGTTCCTGCGACGGGCTCAGCTCGTCGTAGGCCGGGGCCTTGCGGTGGATCGGGGCGGTCTGGGCGGTCGACACCTCGCCGCGCTCGTCGATCGGGTTGCCCAGCACGTCCATGATGCGGCCCAGCGTCGCCTGGCCGACCGGGACCTTGATCATGTCGCCGGTGTTGTAGACCTCGGTGCCGCGGCGCAGGCCGTCGGACGAGCCCAGCGCGATGGTGCGGACCACGCCGTCGCCCAGCTGCTGCTGCACTTCCAGCGTCAGGGCCGAGCCTTCCATCTTCAGGGCGTCGAAGACCTTCGGCATGCGGTCGCGCGGGAACTCCACGTCCACCACGGCGCCGATGCACTGAACGATCTTGCCCACCGATTGAGTGTTAGCCATTTCTTCGTTCCTTCAATTCAAATCTGTTGCCTGCGATCGATCGCGAGATCAACCGCTGATGGCGGCGGCGCCGCTGACGATTTCCGACAGTTCCTTCGTGATCGCGGCCTGGCGGGTCTTGTTGTAGACCAGCTTCAGCTCACCGATCAGCGTGCCGGCGTTGTCGGTCGCGGCCTTCATGGCCACCATGCGCGCCGATTGCTCGGACGCCATGTTCTCGGCCACGGCCTGGTAGACCAGGGCCTCGGTGTAGCGCACCAGCAGCTCGTTGATCACCGTCGGGGCGTCGGGTTCGTACAGGTAGTCCCATGCATGACCCGCGGCGTCCGTCTCCAGCGACTCGGCCGTCAGCGGCAGCAGCTGCTGCACCACCGGCTCCTGCTTCATCGTGTTGACGAAGCGCGTGTAGCAGAGATAGACCGCCGACAGCCTGCCTTCCGCATACGCGTCCAGCAGCGTCTTGACCGGGCCGACCAGCTTCTCGAGCTGGGGGCTGTCGCCGAGCTGCGTCGCATGCGCGACGACCTTGGCGCCGATCCGGTTCATGAAACCGAGACCCTTGTTGCCGATCGCCACCACTTCCGACTTCTGACCGGCGGCCTCGAGCTCCTTGAGCTTGTTGGTCGTCGCGCGAAGCAGGTTGGTGTTCAGACCACCGCACAGACCCTTGTCGGTCGTGACCACGACGAAACCGGCCGTCTTGGCGTCGGCATGCGACACCATGAACGGATGACGGTACTCGGGGTTGGCCTTGGACAGATTGGCGGCGATGTTGCCGACCTTCTCCGCGTAAGGACGGGCCGCGCGCATCCGATCCTGCGCCTTGCGCATCTTCGAAGCGGCGACCATTTCCATGGCCTTGGTGATCTTCTTGGTGTTCTCGACCGACTTGATCTTGCCGCGGATTTCCTTGCCTGCTGCCATGATTTCTCCTTGTGAGGGCCGGGTCTTGCCAGTACGTCAGCGAGACCCGGTCATGGTTGCTTTAGGCGAAGGACTTCTTGAACGACGTGATCGCGGCGTTCAGTTCAGCTTCCGCATCCTTGTCCATCGCCTTGTCGTTCTCCAGCTTCGTCAGCAGGGCAGCGTGCGAGGTCTTCAGGAACTGGTGCAGGCCGTGCTCGAAGGCCAGGACCTTCTTGACCTCGATGTCGTCCATGAAGCCCTTGTTGGCCGCGTACAGCGACGCGCCCATCAGGCTGATCGACAGCGGGCTGTACTGCGCCTGCTTCAGCAGTTCCGTCACGCGGGCACCGCGGTCCAGCTGCTTGCGGGTCGCGGCGTCCAGGTCCGAGGCGAACTGCGCGAACGCGGCCAGCTCACGGTACTGGGCCAGGTCGGTACGGATACCGCCGGACAGCGACTTGATCAGCTTGGTCTGGGCAGCGCCACCGACGCGCGACACCGAGATGCCGGCGTTGATCGCGGGACGGATGCCGGCGTTGAACAGGTTGGTTTCCAGGAAGATCTGGCCGTCGGTGATCGAGATCACGTTCGTCGGGACGAAGGCGGACACGTCGCCGGCTTGCGTCTCGATGATCGGCAGCGCGGTCAGCGAGCCGGTCTTGCCCTTGACTTCACCCTTGGTGAAGGCTTCGACGTACTCGGCGTTGACGCGGGCGGCGCGCTCCAGCAGGCGGCTGTGGAGATAGAACACGTCGCCGGGGAAGGCTTCGCGGCCCGGCGGGCGGCGCAGCAGCAGCGAGACCTGGCGGTACGCGACGGCCTGCTTGGACAGGTCGTCGTACACGATCAGCGCGTCCTGGCCGCGGTCGCGGAAGTACTCGCCCATCGTGCAGCCGGAGTAGGCCGACACGTACTGCATGGCGGCGGATTCCGACGACGAGGCGGCGACGACGATGGTGTAGTCCATCGCGCCGGCGGCTTCCAGCGCGCGCACGACGTTCTTGATCGACGAGGCTTTCTGGCCGATCGCGACGTACACGCAGGTCATGTTCTGACCCTTCTGGTTGATGATCGCGTCGATCGCCACGGCGGTCTTGCCGGTCTGGCGGTCGCCGATGATCAGCTCGCGCTGGCCACGGCCGACGGGCACCATCGAGTCGATCGACTTCAGGCCGGTCTGCACCGGCTGGTCGACGGACTGGCGCGCGATCACGCCCGGGGCGACCTTCTCGATGACGTCGGTCATCTTGGCGTTGATCGGGCCCTTGCCGTCGATCGGCTGACCCAGCGCGTTCACGACGCGGCCGATCAGCTCGGGGCCGACCGGCACTTCCAGGATGCGGCCGGTGCACTTGACGGTGTCGCCTTCGACGATGTGCTCGTAGGCGCCCAGGATCACGGCGCCGACGGAGTCGCGCTCGAGGTTCAGGGCCAGACCGAAGGTCTGCGAGCCGTCGGCGGCGGCCGGGAACTCCAGCATCTCGCCTTGCATCACGTCGGACAGGCCGTGCACGCGCACGATGCCGTCGGACACGGACACCACGGTGCCCTGGTTGCGCACGTCGGTGGACGCGCCAAGGCCTTCGATGCGGCTCTTGATCAGTTCGGAAATTTCAGCAGGATTCAGTTGCATTGCTTGCTCCCAACGGCATCCTGCCGAAGCGGGACACCAGGGTGAATCGGGGGGATCTTGGCAGTCGGGCCGAAAGCCGGAGGCTTGCGCCTCAGGCCGTCAGCGCCACTTTCATGCGTTCCAGGCGGGCCTTGACCGAGGTGTCCAGCACCTCGTCGCCGACCACCACACGGATACCGCCGATCAGGCCAGGTTCCAGCTCAACGTTGGCTTGCAGCTTGCGACCGAAGCGCTTCTCCAGCGACGCGACCACGTCGGCCAGCTGGGCTGGCTCGATCGGGAACGCGCTGTAGATGTGCGCATCGGACACGCCGGAAGCCGCGTTGGCCAGGTCGTGGAACTGCTGGACCATCGCCGGCAGCGCCGACAGGCGGCCATTGGCGATCACCTCGCGCAGGAAGTTCTGCACGCCGGGCAGCAGCGTCTGCTTGCTGGCCGCCGACATGACCTGGAACACCTGGTCGGTGCCCACCTTCGGGTCGTCGGCGAACTGGCGCAGCTGGCTGTCGCCGGCGACGAGCGCCAGCGCGGCCAGTTGCTCGTTCCAGGCCTTCAGGTCCTGGGAGGACGCGACCTGGAACAGCGCTTCGGCGTAGGGACGGGCAATGGTTGCGAGTTCAGCCATGATTACAGCTCCGTCTTGAGACGGTTCAGCAATTCGGCGTGCACGCTGGCATTGACCTCGCGCTGCAGGATTTGCTCGGCGCCCTTGACGGCCAGCGCGGCGACCTGCTCGCGCAGGACCTCGCGGGCACGCACCGACTGCTGCTCGGCTTCAGCCTTGGCAGCGGCGATGATCTTGGCAGCTTCGTCTTCCGCGCGCTTCTTCGCCTCGTCCACGATGGCCGCGCCGCGCTTCTCAGCGTCGGACAGCAGCTTCGTGGTTTCGTTGCGGGTCTGCGCCAGTTGCTCGTCGACCTTCTTGTTGGCGGTGGCCAGTTCGGCCTTCGCCTGGTCGGCGGCAGCCAGGCCAGTGCGGATCTTGTCCGCGCGTTCGTCCAGCGCCTTCACGATCGGCGGCCAGATGAACTTCATCGTCACGAATACGAGAACGATGAACGGGATCCACTGAATGAACAGGCTAGCGTTGATATTCACGGCACGATCCTTTCAGTCGTGAAAGGGGTCGTAGCGGATTAACGCAGGACGAACGGATTGGCGAAGGCGAACAGCAGGGCGATGGCGACGCCGATCAGGAAGGCGGCGTCGATCAGGCCGGCCAGAATGAACATCTTGGTTTGCAGTTCGTTCATCAGCTCGGGTTGACGGGCCGAGGACTCCAGGAACTTGCCGCCCATCAGCGCGATGCCGATGGAAGCGCCGATCGCGCCCAGACCAACGATGATGCCGCAAGCCAGAGCGACCAGACCGAGGATGTTTTCCATGTTTTGCTCCTGAGAGAGTTAGATAAAAGGGAAAGGGAAAAGGAACTGTTGAATCGGGATCGAGGCTGTCCGGCCGGATCAGTGCGCGTCGTGCGCCTGGCCCAGGTAGATCAGCGTCAGCATCATGAAGATGAAGGCCTGCAGCGTGATCACAAGGATGTGGAACAGCGTCCAGACCGTGCCGGCGATGACATGGCCGATGGCCAGGCCGATGCCGGTGCCGGTCAGGGCCCAGCCGCCACCCATCAGGGCGATCAGCATGAACACGAGTTCGCCGGCGAACATGTTGCCGAACAGCCGCATGCCATGAGACACCGTCTTGGCGATGAACTCGATGACCTGCATGAGGAAGTTGAAGGGCCACAGCGCCCAGTGGTCGCCGAACGGCGCCGCGATCAGCTCATGGGCCCAGCCGCCCAGGCCCTTGATCTTGATGTTGTAGAAGAAGCACAGCAGCAGCACGCCGGTGGACAGGCCCAGGGTCGTGGACAGGTCGGCGGTCGGGACGACGCGCTGGTAGGCGTGGTGGGGATCGTGGCCGGTGGTGCCGACATACCAGGCCCACAGCGACGGCAGCGCGTCGACGGGCAGCATGTCCATGGCGTTCATGAAGAAGATCCAGATGAACACGGTCAGCGCCAGCGGGCCGACGAGCTTGCGGCTCTTCTCGTTGTGGATCAGCGCCTTGGCCTGGTTGTCGACCATCTCGACCAGGATCTCGACGGCGGCCTGGAAGCGGCCGGGGACGCCGGCATGGGCCTTGCGTGCGGCACGCCAGAGGAAGAAGACAGCCAGCAGGCCGAGGACCGACGTGTACAGCAGCGAGTCGAAGTTGAAGACGCTGAAGTCGACGATGTTCGTCTGCTTGACGTCCTGGAATTGGAAATTCTTCTGCCAGTGCTGCAAGTGGTGGGTGATGTATTCACCCGAGGTCGGCGCGTGTCCTTCTGCTGCCATGGTTGCTTTCCGATGCTATTTTTTGAATCGACCCCGCCGAAGCAGGGCCAGCCAATTTGCCTTCAGGGTCACGACGAGGGTCGACAGCATGGCTGGCCAACTCAACGACGAGAACCCCACGGCGACCGCCACCAGGATGGCGACCGCCAGAATGATCTTGATCAGCTCCCACACCATGAACGCCAGCACCGCGGTGCCGCCGCCCATCGCCGGGCGCCGGGTCATGCCCCACGCCATCAGGGCGTTCGGCACGACCACCGAGACGGCACCGAACAGCGCCGACCAGGTTTTGTCGCCCTGCAGGGACAACAGCCCCCACAACGCGACCATCGCGGCCCCCGCCGCGGCCTGCCAGGTCAACAACGACCAGGCCGACACCACCGGGAGCCGGGCCCGCAAGTCCTGTGCTTCTTCTCGCGTCAGGGGCTTGAAAGCCGGTTCGCCGTCCGCATCTCCGTCGATTCGGTCGTCCCAGGGATCCTGGCCGGCGGCACTTCCGGCGTCCTTCGGAACGCGGGTGGGCGGCTCGGCGGGCGGCGCATCGGATGCGCGCGCTGGATCGGGATTCACGGCTTCAGGGCACGATCAGCAAAACCATGGGATTATAGGGGTACTGGCCTTACAGACCCTTAACAGGCCGTGGCGCCAGCCCATCCGCCGCGACTTGACAGTCCGTGCGAAGCGCGCATAGGGCGCTCGAGGGCCCTGTTCATCGGGCTTCGCGGGAATCGGCGCGCCGCCCGCGCGAGGTGCGCGCGCAACACCTGGCCCCCAGGGCGCGCTCGGGATTGCGCGCGGTTCCCCAGGGCCGTGCCGCAAGTCATGCGGCAGCGGCCGCCCGATCGCAGTCGAAGAAGGCCGGTCAGCCCGGCCAGCGCGCGAACTGCACCGGCAGGCCGGCGACCGGGACCCGCATCTTCAGCACGCAGCCGGCCCAGGGCTGGGCGGCGAGCTCCGCCTCGCTGCGCTTTTCCCGTGCGGTGGTGACGAAGATGGTGCGCAGGTCCGCACCACCGAAGGTCGGCATGGTGGCGCAGCGCACCGGCAGTTCGACGCGCGTGAGCACCTCGCCCGCCGGCGACAGCCGCAGCAGTTGCTGCCCTTCCATCATCGCGACCCAATAGCCGCCCTCGACATCGACCGCCGCGCCATCCGGCCGGCCGCCATAGGTCTCGAGCGGCTGCTCCGGACCGCGCGGCTCGAAGCGCGCGAACGGCTCGCGCTCGCCGAGCGCGCCGCTGTCCGCGTCGAAGCCGAGCCGGTAGATCTCATGCGCCTTGGTGTCGGCCCAGTACATCGTGCGGCCATCCGGGCTCCAGCCCAGGCCGTTGGACGTCGTGATGCCGTCCTTCATCTGGACGAAGGCGCCGTCGCGCAGGCAGTACAGCGCCGACGCGGGCTGGCGCGCGTCGTCGATCGTGCCGACCCACAGACGCCCCTTCGCATCGGCCTTGCCATCGTTGAAGCGGCGCTTGGCCGAGTCGTACGGCGGGTCGAGCAGCTTCACGTACTCGCCGGTCCTCGGATCGAAACGCCACAGCCCGTTGCGCTGCGGGATCAGCAGGCCGCCTTCGACCAGCGGCACCACGCAGCCCGGCTCGTCGTTGAGCGCCCAGCGCGTCGGCGCCTCGGTGGCGCTGTGGAGCCGGAACAACGCCTTCCCCGGGATGTCGACGTAATAGAGGCATTGCTCCAATGGGTGCCAGAACGGCGACTCGCCGAGCAGCGCCGGCGTCATCGAGGCGGGCGTCAGGCGGAAGTCCTCGTCGGAGGACGTGGTGGCGAGCGAAGCGGCGTGCGAGGTCATCCCCCGATGCTATGCCGGTAACCCGGCGAAACCCGCGGCGGCCGGAGGGAAGTCCCTGCCGCGATCAGGCCAGGTCCACCTTCAGGTAGTGCGCGCCCGCGACCGGGTTGAAGTAGTACGGCGGGATCTCCTCGAAGCCGAGGCTCTCGTACAGGCCGCGCGCGGCCTCCATGTCGTCGAGCGTGTCCAGCAGCATGCTGGAGTAGCCGGCGCCGGTGGCGCGGTCGATCAGCGCCTGCGCCATCGTGCGGCCCAGGCCGAAGCGGCGGAACGCGGGGCGGATGAACAGGCGCTTCATCTCGCAGGCGTTGGCGTAGTCCGAATCGGCCAGCGGCCGGAAGCCGCCGCAGCCGGCGACCTGGCCGTCGACCAGCGCCAGCAGCATCGCGCCTTGCGGTGCGTCGTACTCGCCGGGCAGCGACGCCAGTTCCCGCTCGAAGTCCTGGAAGGACAGGTCGACGTCCAGGGTCTGCGCGTATTCGCGCATGATCGCGCGCGCTTCTTCCCACATCGTGGGCGAATCAGGACAGATCAGTCGTATGTCAGGCGTATCCACAGCGGGCGAGTGTAGCGAGCCGGGCTCCGCCTTCAAGCCGTCTTCCTAGGGGCTGCGCTCAAGGGCCGGCGGCCGGGCCGTGAATGGCGAAGCCGGCCGTCAGCGCGTCCTCACGGAACCGGTCCTGGCTGCTCGTCAGGCCCGTGCGTCGTCGAGATCACCAGACTGCGTCGGCGCATCGGACAAGGTGCCTTCGATCGCCTCCAGCTCGACCGTGCCCTTGGGCGTCGAGAGCTCGGCGCGCAGGCCGTCGCGGGCCTCGAAGCCCAGCAGCTGCACGCCGCTCTCGGGCAGCTTGTCGGTCGGATGGGCATCGCCCTTCCATTCGATCGGCACCGGCAGGCCTTCCTTGCGCAGCCGGCGTCCGTCCTCGCGCAGCGCGATGCGCCAGCTGAGATCGCCGCGCGCCGCGTCGACCGCCTCGCCGGCGTCGACGCCCTCGCCCTGCCAGATCGCCAGCGTGGCGTCCAGGTTGGGCACCCGGGCGACCCAGTGCAGCAGCGCCGGCCCCTCCTTCAGCCGCTCGCGCACCGCGGGCTGGTCAAGGTCGAACCAGCGCGGACGGCCAGGCGCCGGGGCCTCCGGGTCGATGGCGATGATTTCGAGATAGCAGCGCGGATAGTTCGGGGCGCTGATGTTGAGCAGGACGTTGTGCGTGCCCATGAGCGCATGGCGCCCGCCGGGCTGGGGCGAAACGCCGAGGACGCGTTCGCACCAGGCGCGGCCCTCTTCCAGCGTGTTCGCGGCGACAACGAGATGATCGACTTCCATGTTCATGGCCTTACAACCTCACCTGACCGTGGATCAATGGGGTGACATCGCCGCCAATCCAGCAATGCCCGTCTTCGCGCGCCACGTGGATCCGGCCGGCGCGCCCGAGGGCGGCGCCCTGGGCGGCCACATAGCGGTCGGGCGCCAGACCGGCGCCCTGCAGCCATAGTGCCAGACCCGCGTTCAGGCTGCCCGTCACCGGGTCTTCCGGAACGCCCAGCCCGGGCACGAAGGCCCGGACCTCGAACTGCTGCGGCGAGCCCGCAGGATAAGCGCCCACGACGCCCAGCTTCAGTCCCGCCATCGCGACGAAGTCCGGTCGCAGCGCCAGCACCGCCTCCGCCGACGTCAGCCGGGCAGCCATCCACTGCGGACCGTTGTCGACCCAGACCAGGTCCAGCAGTGCCGGCTCGTCCAGGCGCAGCGCCTTCAGCGCCTGCGCGCGCAGCGCGGGCTCGACCGGCCCTTCACGCTTGAGCGGCGGCGCCGCGAACGCGAGCCGGCCGCCATCGCGGCGGATGCGCACCAGGCCGATCGCGCATTCCTGGACGACCTCGCCGGGCCGCTTCGGATCGCCGCCGCTGGACAGCCAGGCGTGGGCCGAACCCAGCGTCGGATGGCCCGCGAACGGCAGCTCGCCGCCGGGCGTGAAGATGCGGACGCGATAGTCGGCCGCCGGATCGGTGGGCGGCAGCAGGAAGGTCGTCTCGGACAGGTTGGTCCAGCGCGCGAAAGCAGCCATCACCGCCTCGTCCAGGCCCGCGCCATCGACCACGACGGCCAGCGGATTGCCCTTCAGGGCCTCGGCGGTGAAGACATCGACCTGGACGAATCGGCGGAGCTCGGACATGCGGGACCTCGTTGGCGACAGGGCGAAGTCGACCGCGCCCGGCTGACGGGGCGGTGACGGTGCCAGGAACAGGGGACACGCCGGGCGCGGCGGCCCGGCGCGGCGTCAGCAGGAAATCAGCGCCGCGTCAGGGCGCCGAATCAGGGCGCCGAATCAGGGCGCTGTTTCGGCGGTCGTCAGCGCGAGCGCCTCGTGCAGCACGCGGCCGAGCTTGTCGACGCCTTCGGCGATCAGGTCGGGCGTCAGCGTCACGAAGGACAGGCGCAGCGTGCGCGGGTCGGGCTGGTGCGCGTAGAACGCGGCGCCCGGCACGTAGGCGATGCCGGCGTCGACGGCGCGCGGCAGCAGCGCCATCGCGTCCAGGCCCTCGGGCAGGCGGATCCAGAAGAACATGCCGCCTTCGGGCACCCGCCACTCGCAGCCCGGGGGCAGGCACTCGGCCAGCGCCTTGGCCATCGCGTCGCGATTGGCCTTGTAGCGGGCGCGGATCTTGGGCACGTGCTCGTCCAGGAAGCCACCCTTGATGACCTCGTGCACCACGCGCTGGTTGAAGCCCGGCGTGTGCAGGTCGGCAGCCTGCTTGGCCTGCAGCAGCTTGGGATAGATCTCGCTGGGCGCGACGATGTAGCCCAGGCGGAAGCCCGGCGTCAGCACCTTCGAGAACGAGCCCAGGTAGATGCTGCCCTCGGGCCACAGCGAGCTCAGCGACGGCGGCGACGGCTGGTCGAACCACAGGTCGCCGTAGGGGTTGTCCTCGACGATCGGCACGCCGGCCTTGCGCGCGGCGGCCACGACGGCCTGACGGCGGCCGGCGCTCATCACGCGGCCGGTCGGGTTCTGGTAGTTCGGGAGCAGGTAGGCGAAGCGCGTGCCCGGCGCGTCGTGCGGCAGCGCCTCGATCGCGTCGGGCAGCGGGCCTTCGTCATCGCTGGCCAGGCTGGCGAAGATCGGCTCGTAGGGCGTGAAGGCCTGCAGCGCGCCCAGGTAGGTCGGGGTCTCGACGGCCACTGGCGCGCCCGCGTCGCACAGCAGCTTGCCGACCAGGTCCAGGCCCTGCTGCGACCCGCTGGTGATCAGCACCTGGTCCGGCGAGGCCTGGATCCCCAGCGTCGCCACCTTGGCCGCCACCCACTCGCGCAGCGGCGCGAAGCCCTCGCTGGCCGCGTACTGCAACGCTTCCTTGGCGTTGTGGGTCAGCACGCGGTCGCAGGCGGTCTTGATGGCCTCGACCGGAAACGTGTCGGCGCTGGGCAGGCCGCCGGCCATCGACAGGATGCCTGGCTTCTCGGTGACCTTCAGGATCTCTCGGATGATGGACGGGTTCATGCGCGCGGCACGGCGGGCTTGCGTCCAGGGACTGCGATTCATGGGGGTTGTCTCCGGTTGAGCGGCCCAGTCTAGTGCGTCGACCAGCACAGAACCAATACACTGAGCCATACCACCGCATCATCTGTATCGGCATGGACACCAGCACAGCGAACGCCGGCGCGGCCGGTTCGACGGCCACGATGGTCGCGCCCGGCGCCCTGTCGCGCAATGCGAGCCAGCCGCTGGCGCAGCAGCTGGCGCAGCGATTCGCGGCGCGCATCCAGCAGCGGCTGCTGCTGCCAGGCGCGCGGCTGCCCTCGGTGCGGGACTGCGCGCGGCATCACGGGGTAAGTCCGTACACGGTCGTGGCGGCCTACGACCAGTTGCTCGCGCAAGGCCTGCTGGAGGCTCGCAACAAGCGAGGGTTCTACGTTCGCGAAACCCGGCCGCTGCCACCGCGCACACCGGCGGCCGCGCCCGCCGCCGGAACGCTCCGGTCGCCGCTGCCGCCGCCCGTCGACGCCAGCGCGCTGATCCGCGGCATGTTCCAGGCCGACGCGCGGCGTTCGCCGGGCCTGGGCACGCTGCCGGCGGAATGGCTGGACCTGGGCCTGCTGCAGTCGACGCTGCGCCGCCTGGCCGCGCAGGCGGATGACGCGCTGCTGTCGGGCTACGGCGAGCCGCTCGGCGACGAGCGGCTGCGCCGCGCGCTGTCGCGGCGGCTGCTGGACATCGCGATCCAGGCCGCGCCGGACCAGATCATGAGCACGGTCGGCGCCACGCACGGGCTGGACCTGATCACGCGCGCCTTCCTCGAGCCGGGCGACGCGGTGCTGGTCGACGACCCCGGCTGGGCGATCGAGTACGCGCGCCTGTCGCAGGCCGGCATGCGGCTGCTGCCGGTGCCGCGCGGCGCGCACGGACCGGACATGGCGGTGATGCGGCGCCTCATCGACGAGCATCGCCCGCGCATGTACGTGACGGTGTCGGTGCTGCACAACCCGACCGGCGCGACGCTGGACCTGGCGCACGCGCACCAGGTGCTGCAGCTGGCGCACGAGCACGACCTGCTGATCGTCGAGGACGACACCTACGCGCTGTTCGCGCCGAACCACGCGCCGCGCCTGGCGGCGCTCGACCAGTTGCGGCGCACGATCTACGTCTCGGGCTTCTCGAAGATGCTGTCGCCGGCCTGGCGGGTCGGCTTCGTCGCGGCGAGCCCGGACCGCATGACGCGGCTCACCGAGCTGAAGCTGCTGGCCTCGCTCACCACCAGTCCGCTGATGGACCGTGCCGTGGCGCTGTGCCTCGAGCAGGGCCTGCTGCGCAAGCATGCGGAGCGCATCTCCGCGCGGCTGGTGGCGGCGCGGCAGCGCTGCGTGAGGCTGGCCGAGGACGCGGGCTGCCGCTTCGCGGCGGCGCCGGCGGGGCTGTTCGGCTGGGTCGACGTCGGCGCGGACACCGAGCGGCTCGCGCCCGCGATGATGGACCAGGGCTGGCTGATCGCGCCGGGCATCCTGTTCAGCCCGACGCGCACGCCGGGCACGCTGATGCGGATCAACTTCGCGACCTCGCAGGATCCGAAGTTCTGGCAGGCGCTGACGCGCGCCCGCGAGGCGCTCAAGCGCTGATCCGGCCGGCGCTTGCGGTCAGTGGCGGTCCGGCGGCGGCGGCTCGTTGTCGTCGCGGATCGGCGCGTAGGGCCCGATGATCCGGTAGCTCTGGCGCAAGCGGCAGACCGTCTCGACCGGCGTGCCGTTCCGGGTGGCGGGGCGCACGCGCCAGTCCTTCATGGCCAGGTTGTTGTGGTTGATGAACAAGCGGGCCGGCCCCTCGGCCACCGTCAGCGGCGTCACCTGGCCTTGCGCGTCGACGCGGAGCTCGACCTCGACATCGCCGCTGTACGAGTTCATGTGCTGCGTCGCCGGATACATGGTCTTGCTGCCGAACTCGAGATACGGAGGCACGTCGTACGCACCCTTGCAACCGCCGAGGGGGCCGGGCGTCAGGACATTCTTGTCGTCGTACGGACGCCCGAAGGGATTGAGCGGCTGCGGCGCGCAGGCCACAAGCAGCGCGCACAAGAACAACGCGGCGGCGTGCGCCGAGAATCCGGAGCCATCGATCATCTGGAGGCCTCCCTGGCCGTGTCTGCGCTGGACGGAGCTTCGCCCGGCACGTCGTTGTCGGGCTGGATGCTAGCGGCGGCGCCTAAGATCCGCGCTCATGACGATCCCTAGCCCTTCTTCCCCCGCCGACCTGGGTGCCGCGCTCGCCCAGGCCTGGTCCGACGACACGCTGCTGGACGACGCCGCCTGGTCGCTCCCCGACGAACCGGCCGCGTACGCGGCGCAGGCCGAGCTCGCCAGGCGGCTCGACTGGCTGGCGCCGGGGCGCGTGCAGGTCTGGAAGTGCGGCGGCTCGTCGCGCGATGGCGCGCTGGGTCACTCGCCGCTGCCGCCGCTGCGCGCGCGCGAGGTCCGCGGCCTGCGCAACGGCGGTGACTTCGGTGATCTGTCGCTCATCGGCGCCGAGGCCGAGATCGCGCTGCGCCTGGGCCAGGACGTGACGCCCGAGATGGCTGCCGCGCTGGTCCCTGGCCAGGCCGAGCATCTGATCGATGCGATGTGCGTGGCCGTTGAATGGCTGGGCTCGCGCTGGCAGCGCGGCCTTGCCGCCGGCAACCTGCTGCGGCTGGCCGACGCCCAGACGCATGGCGCGCTGGCGCTGGGTCCTTGGCAGGCCTGGAAGCCTGGTCACGACTGGGCGAATCAGCCCTGCGAGCTGATCGTCGGCGATCAGCCGCCGATGGCCGGCGCTGGCGGCCATGGCCTGAACGATCCGGCCTGGGTCGTCGCTGGATGGCTTCAAGAGGCGACGCGCACCGGCCAGACCGTGCCGGCCGGCAGCGTCGTCACGACGGGCTCATGGCGGGTGGCCACGAAGCTGCCGAAGGGCGTGACGGTGACGGCGCGCTACGCCGGTCTCGGCGACCTCACCGTCAAGGCCTGACGCGTCCCTCACTTCGCCTCGAGCGCTTCCCACCGCTCCATCAGCGCGAGCAGCTCCTCATCGATCTCCGCCGCCCGGTTGGTGACTTCGGTGATCTTCGCCGCCCCTTGTTGATAGAGCTCAGTGCTGTTGAGCAGTGCCTGCAGATGCTTCTGCTCCGTCTCCAGCGCGCCGATCTTCGCGGGGATCTCGTCCAGTTCGCGCTGCTCCTTGTAGCTGAGCTTGCGCTTGGTCGCGACCACGGGCGCGGGCGCCGGGGCGGGAGCTGGCGTGGGCGCCGCGGCGGCCGGTGCCTGGCGCGCCTTGATGTCGGCCGCGCGCTGCGACTGTTGCAGCCAGTCCTCGATGTCGCCTTCGTACTCGCGCCATTTGCCGGCGCCTTCGCTGACGATGGTCGAGGTCACGACGTTGTCCAGGAAGCGCCGGTCGTGGCTGACGAGGAACACCGTGCCGTCGTATTCGGCCAGCAGTTCCTCGAGCAGTTCGAGCGTTTCGATGTCGAGGTCGTTGGTGGGTTCGTCCAGCACCAGCACGTTGGCCGGCCGGGCGAACAGGCGCGCGAGCAGCAGCCGGTTGCGTTCGCCGCCGGACAGGCTGGACACCGGCGAGTCCGCCCGTGCCGGCGAGAACAGGAAGTCGCCCAGATAGCTCTTGACGTGCTTGCGCTGGTTGCCGATCTCGATCCATTCGCTGCCGGGGCTGATGGTGTCGGCGAGCGTGGCGTTCAGGTTGAGCGCGTCGCGCATCTGGTCGAAGTAGGCGACCGTCATCTTCGTGCCCAGGCGCACCGTGCCGCTATCGGGCGGCAGCTCGCCGAGGATCATCTTGAGCAGCGTGGTCTTGCCGGCGCCGTTCGGGCCGATCAGGCCGACCTTGTCGCCGCGCAGGATGGTGCCGGTGAAGTTGTCGACGATGACGCGCTCGCCGAAGCGCTTGGAGACGTTCTCGAGCTCGGCGACGATCTTGCCGCTGGACTCGCCGGTGGCGACGTCCAGCCGCACCTTGCCCTGCACGTCGCGGCGGGCGGCGCGTTCATGGCGCATCTCGTGCAGGCGCTGCACGCGGGCCACGCTGCGGGTGCGGCGGGCCTCGACGCCCTTGCGGATCCAGACTTCCTCCTGCGCCAGCAGCTTGTCGAAGCGCGCGTTCGCGAGCGCCTCGTTCTCCAGCTCGTAGGCCTTGGCGGCCTGGAAGGCGGCGAAGTTGCCGGGGTAGCCGCGCAGCTGGCCGCGATCGAGTTCGACGATGCGGTTGGCGACGTTGTCCAGGAAGGCGCGGTCGTGGGTGATCAGCAGCAGCGAGCCCTTGAAGCCGTTGAGCAGCTCCTCGAGCCAGCGGATCGCGTCCAGGTCCAGGTGGTTGGTCGGTTCGTCCAGCAGCAGCACGTCGGGCTGGGCCACCAGCGCGCGCGCGAGCGCGACGCGCTTCTTCAGGCCGCCTGACAGTTCGCCCACGCGCCGGTCGCCGGCCAGGTCCAGCCGGTGCAGCGTCTCGTCGACCCGCTGCTCCCAGTTCCAGGCGCCGATCTGCTCGATGCGCTCCTGCACCCAGGCCAGATCGTCGTTCTCGTCATGCGCCTCGTAGCGGGCGCGCAGCGCCTTGGCCTCGGCCACGCCTTCGCTGACGACGTCGAAGATCGTCGCCTCGGGGCGCAGTTGGGGTTCCTGGGGGACGTAGACGCTGGTCAGGCCCTTCTCGAGCTGCAGCAGGCCGTCGTCGAGCTTCTCGAGGCCGGCGAGGACCTTCAGCATCGAGGACTTGCCCGTGCCGTTGCGGCCGATCAGGCCGACACGGTCGCCGGTTTCCAGGGAAAAGTTGGCGCCATCGAGCAGCGGCACGTGACCGAAGGCGAGGTGGGCATTGGTGAGGGAGAGGACAGCCATCGGGGGATTGTCCTCGATGGGCTCACACCCAGACGCGGTAGGCCCAGAACGCCTCGTCGGCCGCGACGCGGCGGCGCAGTTCCTCGGGGCTGAAACCGCTGAGCCGGCGGGTCTCGCGGCACAGGTGCGCCTGGTCCGCGTAGCCGTGCTCCTGCGCCAGCGCGCTCCAGATCACCGCGCCTTCGTCCTCGTCGAGGCGGCGCACGTCCTGGAAGGCCGCCTCGGCGCGGCTGACCAGCCGCAGCGCGCGCAGGCTCTGGCCGGTCCATTGCTTGATGCGGCGTTCCGCCTGCCGGACGCTGCGGCCGTGCCCGGCGGCGATCGCGCGCAGCGCCAGGCGCTGCATCCAGCCGGCGTAGCCGCGCGGCACCGGATCGTCAGCCAGCACGCGTTCGCGCACGGCGCGCCAGCGCGGCAGCAGGAAGGCCTCGAGGGTGCGCCGGGCGTCGGGTTCATCGCGGGCGGCCAGCATGGCGGCGTCGAGCGCGTGCCAATCCGGATCGCCGATCTCCGACAGCGGCACCAGGCGGTCCTTGAGCGCGCCGATGTCCAGGCCCGTCATCGCCTGCAGCGCTTCAGGCCGGATCGCCACCATGAAGGCGCGTCCATCGGGTGTCGACTGGAAGCGGTGCGGCCCGCCGCGCGGACCGCCCAGCACGCCCGGCGGCAGCCACTCGCCGGGCTCGCCGCCAGCGCCCAGGCGGCGCACGCGGCCGCTCAGCGACCAGCTGAGCCCGCACAGCGGCGTCGCCGGGAACCAGCTCCGGCACTGGGCCTCGCTCAGGTCGAACCCCTGTGCGCCGGCCGCCGACAGGTCGCGCCAGAGGTAGGCGTACAGGCAACCCTCCAGCGCGCGCGCAGGGATGCGCAGCCGGGCGACGGTGGCGGGATGCAGGGGGGCGTCCATGGCGCCGCAGTCTAGGGGCCTTCGGCACGGATCCTTCAAGCCCCGGGAGAAGCCCCGCCGATGTCGCTTCCATTCAAGACGGCTCGCGCCAGCCGCGAGCAGGATGCCCGCCATGAGCCACGTCCCCGCGATTCCCGACACCCTGCCCGGACCGCGCCCCCGCTGGGCCGGACTGCCCGAGATCCTTTCGATGCGCCGCGACTATCTCGGCCACATGAAGCGGCTGCAGCAGCGCTACGGCGACGTTGTCCATCAGCGCCTGCTCGGCCTGGACGACTACAACTTCTTCCACCCCGAGCAGGTGCGCGAGCTGCTGATCGCCAGTCACGACGGGATGATCCGCTGGGAGCGCGCGACGCAGGTCTTCGCCGACGCGCATGGCCGCAGCGTGCTGGTCGCCGAGGGGTCGGCCTGGCAGCGCCAGCGCAAGCTGCTGCAGCCCGGTTTCTCGCCGCGACGGGTGCAGGGCTTCGTGCCGCTGATGGTGGCCGCCTCGCGCCAGTCACTGGACCGCGCGGCGCCAGCGGCGGGACAGGCCGCCGACATCGACTTCGAACGGCTGATGACGCTGCTGACGATGGACGTGATCCTGCGCACGCTGTTCTCCGTCAGCGGCGCCGGCATCGGCGCCGGACACGAGGCTGCATCGGAGCAGGCGGCCTGGGCGGTGCATGAGCTGGGGCGGGTCGCGATGGGCGAGATGTACGTGCCCGTCAGCGCCCCCTTGTGGGCGCCGTGGAAGCGCGGCAAGCGCCACGCATTGAAGACGCTCGACGCGTTGATCCGCTGGCACATCGCGCGGCGCCGCGCGGCCCAGGCCGCGGTCCCGGCGGCGGACGCGCCGTCCGGGGACCTCCTGGCGCTGCTGATGTCGCTGCGCGGCGAGGACGGCCAGGGGCTCGATGACAGGGCGCTGCGGGACGAGTGCATGACGACCTTTCTGGCAGGCCACGAGACCAGCGCCGCGGCGCTGACCTGGTGGGGCTGGTGCCTGGCGGCGCATCCGGACGCGCAGCGGCGGGCGATCGACGAGGTCGACGAGGCGCTGGGCGGCCGCGCGCCGGAGGCGGGCGACCTCACCCGCCTGCCCTGGCTCAGCCTGTGCATCAAGGAGTCGCTGCGGCTGCATCCACCGGCACCGGCGCTGTTCTCCCGGCAAGCAGCGACGGAACTGCGCATCGGCGGTCTGACGCTGCGACCCGGCGCCATGCTGCGCATCACACCCGGCGTGATGCAGCGCGACCCGCGCTGGTTCGAGGAACCCGACGCCTTCCGGCCGGAGCGCTTCGATCCGGGCCACGGTCATCCGGAGATTCCGCGCGGCGCGTGGATGCCTTTCGGCGCGGGGCCGCGCGTCTGCTTGGGCAGCCACTTCGCGCTGACCGAGATCACGCTGGTGGCGGCGATGCTGCTGCAGCGTTTCCGCCTGACACCTGTCCCCGGCGCGGTGCCGCCGGAGCCGGTGCTCAACATCACCTTGAGGCCGAAGCAGGCGCTGCACCTGCGGCTGTATCCGCGCTGAATATTTCATTCATGGACAAGGCCCGCCGCCCCGCCTAGGGTGGCGGGCATGTCCCCGTCACGCGTCCGGCCCGCGCGCCATCACGATGGTCTCCGTCAATCGCACGAAGCTCCCGTCCGACAGCTGAAGGCGCACCCAGCGCATGCGGCTGGGCAGGATGGGCATGTCCTGCTCGACGGCCGCGCCGGTGTCGAACTCGACCGCCGCGGGCGCCGGCTCGAACCAGCCGAGTGCGTCGAGCCGCCCCTCCTGCGCGACGATCTCGGGCGTCGCGTAGCACCACAGCGCGCGGCCGATCAGCTCGGCCCGCGGCAGGCGGCAATCACGCTCGCGGGCGCTGGACATCGCCAGCAGGCGATGGCTCAGGTCGCAGATCAGATGGATCGGCGCTGGCGCGCGTTCGACCAGCCGGCCGAGTTCGAAGTCCGCCGCGCTGTCCAGCCGCGCGGCCATCAGCCGGCGCAGCCTCTGCTGTTCATCGAAGGACGGCGCCGCGAGGCCCGATTCCCAGCGCGACACCGTCGTCTGCGACACGCCGAGCTCCGCCGCGACCGCGCCCTGCTTGAGCCGGCGCAGCGAGCGCCACAGCCGCAGGCTGCGGCCGAGCTGGCGGGCATCGCTGAAGAGCAGCGGCGAATCGTTCATGGCGCGGGCGGGCAATCGATCGACAACACAGGCATCGGCACGAAAGGACCGACGTGAGGATTCTGCTGTACTACCTTTGCGGCGTGTTCGCCGCGGCCCAGTTGGGCAAGCTGGCCGCCTTGTCGCCGCCGATCGCGCGCGAGCTCCACCTGGGCCTGGCGGCGATGGCCGCCCTCACCTCGCTGCTCGAGGTCTGCGGCGCGACGCTCGGCGGCATCGCCGGGCACCGGCTGCCGCGCTTCGGGCTCAAGCGCTCGCTGTCGGCGGCGGTGCTGGCGCTGGCGGCCGGCGCGGCGGGCGCGGCCTTCGCGCAGGGCGTGGCGCTGCTGGCGCTGGCCCGCTTCGTCGAGAGCCTGGGCTACCTGGCGATCGTCGTCGCGGCGCCGGTGCTGATCGCGCGCGCGGCCGAGGGCCGGCGCCAGGCCGCCGCGATGGCCTTGTGGAGCACCTTCGTGCCGGTGGGCATGGCGCTGGGCGCCTGGGCCTATGCGAACGCGGCCGGCTGGGCCGGCTGGCGGCCGGCGCAGGTGCTCAGCGTGGCGGGCGGCGTGCTGCTGTGGCTGGCGCTGCGCGCGGTGCCCGCGGACATCTCCACCGCCGATGAGCACGCGCACGCGCCGCCCGGCCGGACCGGCGCGCGGCTGTGGGCGCTGGTCGCGGCGTTCGGCGCCTATGCGATCGCGGAGGTCGGCCTGCTCGCGCTGCTGCCCAGCCTGCTCGCGCAGGGCGGGATGCCGCTGGGTGCCGCCGGCAGCTGGACCGCCGCCGCCGCGCTCGCGAACGTGCCGGCCAGTGCGATCGGCGCCTGGCTGCTGCGGCGCCGCGGCGCCCCTTCGCGGGCGATCGCCGCGGGGATGGCGATCTCGCTGGGCTTGTCGGGGGCGCTCTTCATGGCGGCGCTGCGCGACGGCGGCACCGCGTCCGTGCAGGCGGCCCTGGCGATCGCGATCAACGCCGCGTCCGGCGTCTTCCCCAGCCTCGTCTTCGCGCTGCTGCCGCTGGCCGCAGGCACGCCCGGAAGGCTCGCGCTGGCGAGCGGCCGCCTGACGCAGTTCGGCGCCTCGGGCGCGCTGCTCGGGCCGCCGCTGATGGGCGCGGTCGTCGAGCGCTGGGGGTGGAGCGCCGCCGGCGGCCTCGCGCTGGCGCTGTCGGCGCTGGCGATCCCGCTGGCGCTGTTCGCCTGGCGCGGGCTGGGCCAGGCGCCCGGCGCGATGGATCCGGAACCGCCCTCCTTGTTCCGGTCACCCAGTCGCCTTCGATCGGGGACCACGGGTCGCTTTCACGCTGATTGAGGTGAGAGACGTCGACGGACAGCCTCCGAAGAATCACCACCTTTCCTCATGAAGTTGCGGGAGGGGTGCGGTGTCCTTCATGTATCAAGAACAGCTGATGACCGCCGACGAGTTCTTGAAATGGCAAGCGGAGCAGGAGCGCGCTCACGAGCTGATCGGCGGGCGGCCCTTCCCCGTGCCGGACCGTGATCCTGCGTTCTTCCGGGTGCTCGTGAATGTCACGGGGGCGATGAAGCGCCAGCTGGGCGATCGCGGCTTGGCGACCTTCGTGCGCGGGGAACCGCTGAAGGTGGACAGGCACAACGTCCTGCTCCCCGATGCGAGGGTCGCACCCTGCTCCGCGCCGATGGATCCGTCCGTGGTCATGGAAATGGTCTCGGCAGGCGTGCGTGCACTGGAGGTCACGGGGCGGACGTTGACCTTGCGCCGCATCGCCGCGCTGCGGGAACTGGTGGTCGTGGATCCGGCCGCGCGCACCATGCGCATCGATCGCCTGCAAGCGGACGGCACCTGGGCGATCTCGGAGTACCGCCTTGGAGACATCGCGCGCTTGGAGTCGCTGGGCATCGGCGTCGACGTGGCTCAGGTCTTCGCGGGCCTGGACGCGGCTCGCCAAGCCCTGACGCTGCGCGAGTTTCTCGACTGGGACCGAGCCCCCGCCCATTCGGAGCTGTCGAGGTACGAGTTCTTCGACGGCGTCATCCATGCACTGGCCGGCGCGACACGCAATCACGAGCGCGTCGTGGTGAACCTCGTGTCCTGCTTGCAGCGTCATCTCGCGGGTTCCCCGTGCGAGGTGTTCGGAAGCAACCTGCGCCTGTGCTGTGAGGCTACGCAAGGCGGATTCTTCCCGGACGTCTCCGTCGTGTGTGACAACGCCGACCTGTCCGACGACGACATGATGCGCCGGCCCATGATCCTCATCGAAGTCCTGTCGGCGTCGACGGCGCGTCATGACCGGACGGTCAAGCGTCAGCACTACCTTCAGATCCCGTCGCTGCGGGAGTACGTGCTGGTCGACCATGTCCGCCGTCACATCGACCTTCATCGCCGCGAGGACGACGGGACCTGGTCCCGCCACGCGTCGATTGGCGATGCAACGCTCCATCTGGCATCCCTGGACCTGACCATCCCCGCGGAGGTCATCTACGCGCGCGTCGCGTCCAGCGGTCAGGCTGCGGCGTAACCGGTCCTCAACCACCGCGCCCAGTCCTCGCGGCCGTTGCCGGCCGCGATCCGCGCCATCGCCTCGTGGTCGTAGGGCACGCTGATCGACTGGGTGGCCCAGCCTTCGCTCGACTTTTCGACGATGGCGTATCGCGCATCCGGCGATCCGTTTTCGGCGACGTGATAGACCGGGTGTTCGTCATCCCAGGCCTGCAGGCCGACGCTGCCCGGATTCACGAGCCACTGCCCTCGCGCGCTGCGCACCACGCGCGGCACGTGCGTATGTCCGCAGCACACCAAGGTCGAGGACTGGCCCCCGAGCCGGTCTTCGACCTCCGCGCACGAGGCCGCCACCAAGCGCGGCCCGTCCTGCGTGTCGAGGAAGTATTCGATGTCGCTGCGCGGCGTCCCGTGGCAGAGGAACACCTCCTCGCTCAGTTGAAGCGTCTTCGGCAACGAGCGCAGCCAGGCCAGCTCCGCCTCTCCGAGCCGCTCCCGCGTGAAGCGGTCGGAGGCGCCGCCGGGCTTCTCCGCCGTGATCGCGAGCACCTGCCGTTCATGGTTGCCGGCGATCGTCGGCCAGCCTTCGGCCATCAGGTAGCGCGCGGTCTCCAGCGGCTGCAGCGGCCCCGACAGGATGTCGCCGAGATTCACGATCTGGTCGACACCGCGCCGCCGCGCATCGGCCACGACGGCCTCCAGCGCCGGCAGGTTGCCGTGAATGTCGGACAGCAGGGCGATGCGCATGGCGGCCTTTCGGTGGCGGCGCGGAGCCTGGCGATCAGCCCGCCAGTTGCCGCGCGTGGTGGACGAGGTGATCGTCGATCACCGTGGCGATGAAGTAATAGCCGTGGTCATAGCCGTCGTGGCGGCGTAGCGTCAGCGGCTGGCTGACCGACGCGCAAGCCGATTCCAGCGCCTCGGGATACAGCTGCTCCACCAGGAACTTGTCCGCCAGCCCCTGGTCGACCAGGATGCCATGCGGATACGGCGCGCGATCCCGCGCCTGCATCAGCGCGCTCGCGTCATGCGCGGGCCAGGCGTCGCGGTCCTCGCCGAGGTAGCCGGTGAAGGCCTTCACGCCCCAGGGGCAGCGGCTGGGCGCGGCGATCGGCGCGATCGCCGACACCGACGCGAACGCCCCCGGATGCCGCAGCGCCAGCGTCAGCGCGCCATGCCCGCCCATCGAATGCCCGGCGATGCCGGTCTTGGCCCCATCCAGCCCGAGCAGCGCCTGCACCTGCGGAATCAGCTCCTTCATCAGGTAGCTCTCCATCCGCCAGTGCGCCGCCCAGGGCGCCTGCGTCGCATCCAGGTAGAAGCCCGCCGCGATGCCGAAATCCCATGACGACGCCGCGCCCGGCAGCGCGCTCACGGCCTCGCCGCGCGGGCTGGTGTCGGGCATCAGCAGCGCCAGGCCGAGTTCCGCCGCCTTGCGCTGCGCGCCCGCCTTCATCGTGAAGGTCTCCTCGGTGCAGGTCAGCCCCGCGAGGAACACCAGCAGCCCCTTCGCCGCCCGCGCGCCGCCCGGCGGCAGGAACAGCGCGAAGCGCATCGGCAGGCCGATCTCGGCCGAGTCGTGACGGTGGAAACGCTGCACGCCGCCGAAGCAGGCGTGCTCGCTGATCAGTTCGAAGTCCATGTCGATCCCCGATGCGCCGCGGCGGCGCTCAGCGCGCGGCGGCCAGCGCCGCTTCCAGCGCGTCGATGAACACCGCGCCGACGTCGAACCCGGTCTGCTGCGTGATTTCCTGGAAGCAGGTCGGGCTGGTCACGTTGATCTCGGTCATCTTGTCGCCGATCACGTCCAGCCCCACCAGCAGCAGCCCGCGCGCCGCGAGCACCGGCGCCAGCGCCTCGGCGATGCGGCGGTCGTCCTCGGTCAGCGCCTGCGCGACGCCCTTGCCGCCGGCGGCCAGGTTGCCGCGCACCTCGGTGCCTTGCGGGATCCGCGCCAGCGAGTACGGCACCGGCTTGCCGCCGATCAGCAGGATGCGCTTGTCGCCCTTGACGATGTCCGGCACGAAGCGCTGCACCATCACGGACTGCGCGCCGTTCTTGTTCAGCGTCTCGATGATGCTGCCCAGGTTCAGCGCATCGGCCTTGACGCGGAAGATGCCCATCCCGCCCATCCCGTCCAGCGGCTTCAGGATGATGTCCTGATGCTCCGCGTGGAAGGTCCGGATCGCCGCCGCCGAGCGCGTCACCAGCGTCGGCGTGATGAACTGCGGGAACTCCAGGATCGCCAGCTTCTCCGGATGGTCGCGCAGCGCCGCCGGCTTGTTGAACACCCGCGCGCCTTCGCGCTCGGCCTGCTCCAGCAGGTGGGTCGCGTAGAAGAACTCCGAATCGAAGGGCGGGTCCTTGCGCATCAGCACCGCGTCGACCTCGGCCAGCGCCAGGTCCCGCGTGGCGGCGATCTCATGCCACACCGCCAGCTTCGTGCCGGCCTGGCTGGCGATCGCCTCGGGCGTCAGCGCCAGCCGCTTCGCCCCGTGCGCGGTCACGCGACCGCCGCTGATCCACAGGAGATCCGGCACCTCGCACACCCACAGCTCGTGGCCGCGCCGGGCGGCCTCGCGCATCATCGCGAAGGTGGAATCCTTGTAGGTGTTGAACGCGGTCAGCGGATCGGCGACGAACAGCAGTTTCATGGGCAAGGCTTTCGACAAGGAATTCAGCAGGGAGTGCGGCAGCGAGGGCCAGCCCCCGAGGCAGGATCACGACCTCGGAGCAGCCCGGAAGTGTTGCACCAAAAGAGAAACCGCACCGGCGACCACACCCCAGAACGCCGAGCCGATGCCCAGCAGGCTCAGTCCCGACAGCGTCACCAGGAAGGTCAGGATCGCCGCGTCGCGGTGGCGCTCGTCCTTCAGCGCCGCCGACAGGCCGCCGGCGATCGTCCCCAGCAGCGCCAGCCCGGCCACCGCCGCGATCAGCTCGCGCGGGAAGGCCGTCAGCAGCCCCACCACCGCGCCGCCGGCCAGGCCGATGGCGATGTAGAACAGCCCGGCCATCGCGGAGGCCGTGTAGCGCTTGGCCGGATCCTCGTGCGCCTCGCGCCCCATGCAGATCGCCGCGGTGATGGCGGCCAGGTTGAACGCGTAGCCGCCGAAGGGCGCGAACACGATCGAGGCCAGGCCGGTGGCGGCGATGCTCGCCGACACCGGCGTCTGGTAGCCCGAGGCCCGCTGCGCCGCGACGCCGGGCAGGTTCTGCGAGGCCATCGTGACCAGGAACAGCGGCAGCGCCACGCCGATCAGCGCGGTCACCGAGAACGCCGGCGTCACCCACACCGGCTGCGCCCAGCCCCATTGGACGGCCTCGAGATGCAGCCGCCCCTGCGTGGCCGCCACGGCGATGCCGGCCAGCAGCACCAGCGGCGTCGCGTAGCGGGGCAGGAAGCGGCGCGCCAGCACATAGGTCAGCGCCATGACCAGCACCATCGCCGGGGCGCTCTTCGCCGCGAGCACCGCGTCGAGCCCGAAACGCGACAGCACGCCGGCCAGCAGCGCGGCGGCGATGGCCACGGGGATGCGGTCCATGATCCGTTCGAACCAGCGGGTCGCGCCGGCGATCAGGATCAGCACGCCGCAGACGACGAAGGCGCCGACGGCCTCGCCCATGGACACCCCGGACACGCCCGCCAGCAGCGCCGCGCCGGGCGTGGACCAGGCCGTCAGCACCGGCTGGCGGGTCCACAGCGACAGGCCCAGGCTGGTGAGCCCCATGCCCAGCCCGAGCGCCCAGATCCAGGAGCTGGTCTGCGCCGGCGTGGCGCCCAGCGCCTGCGCCGCCTGGAACACGATCGCCACCGAACTGGTGAAGCCCACCAGCACCGCGACGAAGCCCGCGACGGCGGTGGAGAGGGACAGGTCTTGCAGCCAGCGTTTCATGGACGCGGAGCTTACGTCCGGATCAGATCTCCACCTTCGAGCCCAGCTCCACGATCCGGTTGGTCGGCAGGTGCAGGAAGTCCGCCGCCGCGGCCGCGTTGCGGTGCATGCTGGCGAACAGCTTCTCCCGCCACAGCGCCATGCCCGAGCCGATGGTCGGGATCACGATGTCGCGCGAGAGAAAGTAGCTGGTCTCCATCTCGTCCAGATGGACGCCCCGCTGCTCGAGCAGCTTGAGCGCGTCCGGCACGTCGGGCTCGTTCTTGAAGCCGAAGTGCAGCGTCACCTGCCAGCAGTCGTTGTCCAGGCTCTCGACCTCGCAGCGCTTCTCGAAGCCGATCCACGGCACCTCGTGATGGCGGACGCTGACGAACAGGTTCTGCTCATGCAGCACCTTGTTGTGCTTGAGGTTGTGCAGCAGCGCGTTGGGCGTCACGCCCTGCTCGGCCGACAGGAACACCGCGGAGCCGGTCACGCGCGTGGGCGGGTTGATGAACACGGCTTCCAGGAAGCTCTTGAGGTCGATGGCGTCCTCGCGCAGCTTGTCCGACAGCAGCCGGCGGCCCTGCTTCCAGGTCAGCATCAGCGTGAACATGCCGATGCCGATCAGCAGCGGGAACCAGCCGCCGTGGGCGACCTTGAGCAGGTTGGAGGCCAGGAAGGTCGCGTCGATCAGGAAGAACGCGCCGGTGGCGACCACGCACAGCCACAGCGGATAGCGCCAACCGAAGCGGATCACGAAGAAGGTCATGACCGTGGTGATCGTCATGTCGATGGTCACCGCGACGCCGTAGGCGCCGGCCAGCTTGCTCGACGAGCCGAAGAAGGCCACCGCCACGACGACGAAGGCGAACAACCCCCAGTTCACGAAGGGCACGTAGATCTGGCCGATGTCGCGCACCGAGGTATGGACGATGCGCAGCCGCGGCAGCAGGCCCAGCTGCACCGCCTGCTTGGTCACCGAGAACGCCGCCGTGATCAGCGCCTGCGAGGCCACGATCGCCGCCAGCGTCGCCAGCCCGAACAGCGGGATCTCGGCCCAGCCCGGCGCGAGCAGGAAGAACGGGTTCTTGATCGCCTCGGGCCGTTCCAGCAGCAGCGCGCCCTGGCCGAAATAGTTGATCGCCAGCGCCGGCATCACGAAGCTGTACCAGGCGATGCGGATCGGCTGCTTGCCGAAGTGGCCCAGGTCGGCGTAGAGCGCCTCGCCGCCGGTCACGACCAGCACGACGGCGCCCAGCGCGACGAAGGCGATCCAGCCGTAGTGCAGGCAGAAGTCGATCGCGTAGAGCGGGTTGATGGCCTGCAGCACCTGCGGGTTCTGGACGATCTTGGGCACGCCCAGCAGCACCAGCGAGGTGAACCACACCAGCATCACCGGCCCGAAGGCCTTGCCCACGCCGCCGGTGCCGAAGCGCTGCACCGAGAACAGGCCCGCCAGCACCACCAGCGCGATCGGCACGACCGCGTCGTGGTACTGCGGCGCGTAGACCTCGATGCCCTCGACCGCCGAAAGCACCGTCATGGCCGGCGTGATGACCGCGTCGCCGAAGAAGATCGCGGTGCCGAACAGGCCCACCAGCATCAGCCCGCGCCGCAGCGTCGGCTTCTCGCGCACGGCGGTGGTGGCCAGCGCCAGCATCGCGATCAGGCCGCCCTCGCCGTTGTTGTCCGCGCGCAGGATCAGCAGCACGTACTTGAGGGAGACCACGATGGTCATGGTCCAGAACAGCAGCGACAGCACCCCGAGGATGTTGTCGTGGGTCATCGGGACGTGCGCGCCGTGGAAGACCTCCTTCAGCGCGTAAAGGGGGCTGGTGCCGATGTCGCCGTAGACGACACCGAGGGCGCCGATGGTCAGGCCGGCCAGGACGGCCGGCGAGCGGGGCGCGTGATGTGAACTCACGAAAGCGCGAGCGGCCGCGAGGGCCGCCGGAAGTCGAAAGGGCCTATTGTCTGCCTTCCATTGTGCGGTGCGTCAATGCCCGCCTCCTGCCGTTGCGGGGGCGGGCTTGACGGCCGTCACCGGAACACGTAGCTCGCCGCGACATTGAAACGCCGGCCCAGCACGTTGGACGCGCCGGTGTCGTAGTAGCTCAGCACGGTCGGGATGCCGTTGGCGCGGTCGTAGTCGTTGGTCACGTTCATCACGCTGGCCGACAGCGTCAGCCCCTTGATGCCGCTGTACGAGGCGCCCAGGTCGATGGTGCGGTCGCGGCCCACCCGGCAGCGGCCGAGGTTGCCCAGGAAGGCCCGCTGCGCCGCAGTCAGCGACGAGCACACCGTGCTGGCCAGCGGATCCGCGTGGTTGAAGCGGATCCACGCGCGCGCGCGGTCGGTGTCCCACTTGAAGGTGGCGCTGGCGCGGGTCTTCGAGATATCCGAGCTGGTGGTGCCCACCTGGCGCTGCACCGCCTGTCCCTTCACCACCAGCTGGTCATAGCGCGCGGTGTAGGTGCCGTTCACGTTCATGCTGAACTTGCCCCAGGGCAGGGCCGGCAGGCGGACGTTCAGGTCGTAGTCGACGCCCGAGGTCTTGGTCCACTCGTTGTTGCCGTACTGCCGCACCAGCATGATGATCGGCCCGCTGTCGGGCACGCCCGGCAGCCACGACTCGGGATTGGGGTCGCGCACCACCTGGGTGTTCCCCGCCGGATTGGCGTTGTAGCCGTCCATGATGTCCACGCCGCGCTGCGAGCGGATCTCGTTCTTGCGGTGGAAGTACCAGCCGTCGATCGCCAGGTCGGCGTACCGGCTCGGCGTGAAGATCATGCCGAAGGTGAACGAGTTGGACTTCTCCGGCTGCAGCGCCGGATTGGCGCTGATGACCGTCGGAAGGCTGCCCGGGCTGACCGTGCCCGCCGGCACCGCGGTGAATCCCAGCACGTTGCAGTCGCGGTTGACCGGCACCGGCGCCTTGCTGACCGGCGCGTCGGGGTTGCTGGTGTCGCAGCGCAGGCTGTCGAACACGCGGCGCTCCTGGAAGCTGTGGAAGGAGAGCGCGAAGGAGTTGCCGATCTGCGAGATCGCCGGCGCGCGGAACCCGGTCGCCGCCGTGCCGCGGAACACCATCAGCGAGGGCAGCGCCGTCCACTTGAAGCCGGTCTTGCCGGTGGTGCTGTTGCCGAAGTCGTCGTAGTGCTCGTAGCGCGCGGCGGCCTGGAGCTCCAGCTGCCTGACGACCGGCAGGCTCAGTTCGGTGAACGCCGCGTAGGACTTGCGGCTGCCCGCGGCGCCGTTGGCCACCAGGCCGATGTAGTCGCCGGTGCCGTAGACCTCGTCGGGCACGGCCTCCAGCTTCTCCTTGCGAAGCTCGGTGCCGACGGCGATCGCCGCCGGGCCGCCCGGCAGCTGGAACAGCTCCCGGCTGCCGCGCACGTCCCAGGACAGCAGGCGCGACTTGCCCTCGTTGTAGGCCGTCGACGAGACGCTGTTGATCGCCTCCGGCGCATTGGGCTTGCCGAAGCGGTAGCTGCCGCTGGCGATCGCCGCGTTGAGCAGCGAGCTGCGCACGCGGCCTTCCTGGAAGCGCTCGTTGTTGTTCTGGCTGAACAGGATCGCGGTGTCGAAGTCCCAGCCGAAGGCCGTGCCTTCCAGGCCCGCGGTCAATCGCGTGGAGCGCAGCACGTTGATGTCGCCGGTGGGCAGGTCCTCGAAGCGGTAGATCAGCTGCACCGGCTGCTGGCTGGCCGTGCCGTTGGTCGGGTTGTCCGGATGGCCCACCGGCAGGATGATCGCGTTCTGCCTCAGGAAGCTGCCGTCGAGCTTCGGCCAGGTCGTCCCGACCGGGTTGCCCGACGTCACCAGCGAGGTGGTCATCGCATAGGGCGTGCGCCGCTCGGTCGTCCTGGTCTTGGAGATCATCAGGTCGGCGTAGGCGGTCAGGTCGCTGTTGATCGCGAAGGCGCCGCGCACCATGCCGCTCTGGCGGTCCTGCTTGGCGATGACCTCGTCCGCGTCGTCCAGGCTGAAGCGGCACAGGCCGGTCGGCAGCGTGGCGTTCGTCGGCAGGAGGCCGGGCGGCCGGTTCGGCACGCCCTGGCCGACGGTGCGGTCCGCCGGGCATCCCGGCAGCGTGCCCAGGTAGTTCACGCCCGCCAGGTTGCTGTTGGCGACGCTGATGCCGCCCAGCGTCGTGGAGCCGCTCAGGCTGGCCGGCACGCGGTAGTAGTTGCCGTAGAAGGACGCCGACGAGTCCGGCGTGAACCGCGCCAGCGCGCCGGTGGACGTGAGGTACTGGTTCTGCAGCGCCAGGTTGCCGCGGTCCTTGAGCTCATTGGCCATCACGCCGTCGCGCCGGAAGACCTCCAGGCCGCCGAAGACGTTGAAGCGCTGCGTGTCCAGGTTGCCGAAGCCGAAGGTCAGCGAGCCGGTCTTCGTCGCGCCGGCGCCGCGATCGTTGGCGCCATAGGACGCGCTGCCCTCGACGCCCTGGTAGTCCTTGCGCAGGATGTAGTTGATGACGCCCGCCATCGCGTCCGAGCCGTACATCGCCGAGGCGCCGTCCTTCAGGATGTCGATGCGATCGATCGCCTCCTTGGGAATGGTGTTCACGTTGATCATGGTGCCGCGGCCGAAGTTCACGTCGACCGCCGCGACCGGCGCCGTGCGCCGGCCGTTGATCAGGATCAGCGTGCCCTGGGAGCCGAAGCCGCGCAGCGAGATCGTGGACACCCCGCCGACGAAGCCCGACGCGGCCCCGTCGCCGATCGAGCCCAGGTCCACGGCGGAATTCGCACGCAGCAGTTCCTCGACGTTGGCATACCCCGAATTGCGGATCTCCTCGCGCGTGATACTTTGGACGACCGACGGCGTCTCCTTGTCGGTGCGCTTGATCAGCGTGCCGGTGACCTCGACGCGCTCCAGCTTTTTCGATTCATCCAGGGACGGCTGCGCCGCGGAGGCGGCGGGGCCGGCTGTCTGCTGGGCATGGGACTGACTGGCCAGCGCGAGGGCGGCGGCGGCCGCGACGCGCGCCAGGCGCGGTCCTTGCGGACGGAAGAAGGGACGGACCATGAGAGTGCACTCCTGTGAACAGAACTCGGGGGGAGCGAGTCACGGTAAGGAGACGGACCTCATGGGCCATGATGCTTTGTGATGAACTTGTGAATATTTGGTTATGAACGCGTTGCCGATCGCTCCCGAGGCCGCCGAACACTTCGTTCTCAGACGCATGTCGCTGCGTCATGCGCGGGTGCTGCTGGCCCTCAACGACACAGGCAACATCAGCGCGGCGGCCGATCAGTTGCACGTCACGCAGCCGGCGGTAAGCAAGACGCTGGCGGAACTGGAGCAGGGGCTGGGACAAACCCTGTTCCTGCGGCGCGGACGCAACATGCAGCTCACGCCGCTGGGCCGGCGGCTGCTGGCGCTGGCGCGCAAGCTCGATGGCGACGTGCAACGCGCCGCCGCCGATGTCGCCACGATGGTGCGCGGCGCGTCCGGCGAGGTGCGCATCGGTGCGACCAACGCGGCGCTCGCCCGTTTGCTGCCCATCGCGATCACGGCGATGAAGGCGGAGAACCCGGGCGTGACGCTGAGCGTGCGCACCCATGCGCTGCGCTCGCTGTTCACCGAGCTTCAGGCGGGCACGCTGGACCTGGTCGTGGCGCGGGCGATGCCGCAGGACGAGCCGCTCGGCCTGGTACGCGCCCCGCTGCTGCCGCAGCCCGAGGTGCTGACGATGAGCGCGCAGCACCCGCTCGCGCGCCAGCCGCGGCTGAGTTGGGAAACGCTCAGCCGGCAGCGCTGGATCTGGCAATTGCCCGGCACGCGCACCCGCACGCTGATGGACCGGCTCTGGCAGGAGATGGGGCTGGCGCCGCCGGCCGACCTGATCGAGAGCGGCGACGCGATGCTGGCGCTCGGCCTGATGCGTGAGATGCCGCTGGTGGCGGTGATGCCGCACGACATGGCGATGGCCGCGGCCAAGGGCGGCATCGTCGTGATGCTGCCGCACGCGGTGGACCTGGGCCTGGGCCCGATGAGCGTCTGGCACCAGCCCGGCATGCAGATCGAGGCGGTGGACCGGTTCCGGCAGCTGCTGGTCGAGATCGGCGGCGTGGAGGCGGCCGGCGCCTGATGCCAGGCCGGCCTGGCCGCCGCCGCCGCCTCAGGCGTAGTCCTCGGCGTCCGGATCGGTGGTCTCGAGCTCGTAGCTCGCCGCGAGCATCGCCAGGCGGCCGATGACGCCATACATGTAGAAGCGGTTCGGCGCGCTGGCGCCCGGCTTCTCGCCCGGCGCGGGCAAGTGCGAGGAGTGCGCGAACGCCAGCGGCACGAAGCGCGAGCCCGGCGCGTTCAGGTTCTCGTCCTCGCCGCGATCGGCGTGCACGCGGTAGAAGCCGCCGACCACGTAGCGGTCCATCATGTAGACGACCGGCTCGGCCACCGCTTCATGAATGCGCTCGTGCGTCGCCACGCCCTCCTGCACCAGCACCTGCGACAGCGCCGGCACGCCCTGCAGCTTCGCCAGCTTCTCGCGCGCCTTGATCGCCAGCGCGTCCAGGTCCTTCGCGTCGCGGATCGTCATCACGCCCAAGCCGTGCGTGCCGGCGTCCGGCTTGACGACGACGAAGGGCTTCTCCTGGATGCCGTATTCCTTGTACTTGCGGCGCGTGCGCGTCAGCGTCGCGTCGACCTGCGCCTGCAGCGCGTCGAGCCCGGCGCCGGTGCCGAAGTCCAGCCCGTCCACCGCGACCGAGTGCGGATAGATCAGCCACGGGTCCATGCCCAGCAGCTTGGCGAACTTCTTGGAGACCTCCTCGTAGGCGCGGAAATGCTGGCTCTTGCGCCGCGCGGCCCAGCCCGCGTGCAGCGGCGGCAGCAGGTACTGCTCGTGCAGGTGGGTCAGCATGTCCGGCACCCCGCCCGACAGGTCGTCGTTCAGCAGGATGGTGCAGGGATCGAAGTCCTTGAGCATCAGCCGCGAGCGCTGGCGCACCAGCGGCTCCAGCGTCAGCGCGCTGCCGTCGGGCAGCGCCATCGTCGTGGGCTCCTTGACCGACTCGTCCAGCGAGCCCAGCCGCACGTTCAGCCCGGCCATCGAGAAGATGCGCACCAGCGTCGCCAGGTTGGACAGGTAGAAGCTCGAGCGGTTCCTGGCCTCGGGCACCAGCAACAGGTTCTTGGCCTCGGGGCAGATCTTCTCGATCGCCGCCATCGCCGCCTGGACCGCCAGCGGCAGCATCTCGGGCGTCAGGTTGTTGAAGCCGCCGGGGAACAGGTTGGTGTCCACCGGCGCCAGCTTGAAGCCGGCATTGCGCAGATCGACCGAGCTGTAGAAGGGCGGCGTGTGCTCCATCCACTCGAGCCGGAACCAGCGTTCGATCGCCGGCATCGACTCGAGCACGCGCTGCTCCAGTTCATTGATGGGCCCGGTCAGGGCGGTGATGAGATGAGGGACCATGATGGGCGGCGCCTGGAACAGCCTGGGGGGCGGGTCTTCTGATTCTAGGCACGCCCACATGGGGGTTATCCGTGGCAACTCAAGAGGGGCCTCAGGAGATGCCGTACCCTCCCCCGCCGGGCGTGCGGATGACGAAGACGTCCCCCGGCGCCATCTCCACCTGCCCGATGTGGCCCAGCGGCTCCACGCGCCCGTCCGCGCGCTCGACCCGGTTCTCCCCGACCGCCCCCGGCTGCCCGCCGGCCATGCCGAAGGCGCCTGTGGCGCGGCCGTTGCTCAGGATGGAGGCGGTCATCGGCGTCAGGAAGCGCACGCGGCGCTCGCCGCCCTCCCCGCCGCGCCAGCGGCCGGCGCCGGCCGAGCCGCGCCGGATCTCATAGCTGTCCAGCCGCACCGGGAAGCGGAACTCCAGCACCTCCGGATCGGTCAGCCGCGAGTTGGTCATGTGGGTCTGCACCACCGAGGTCCCGTCGAAGCCCGGCCCGGCGCCGGAGCCGCCCGAGATGGTCTCGTAGTACTGATGCGTCGCGTCGCCGAAGGTGAAGTTATTCATCGTGCACTGGCCGGCCGCCATCGCGCCGAGCGCGCCGTACAGCGCGTTGGTCACGCACTGCGAGGTCTCGACGTTGCCCGCCACCACCGCCGCCGGGAAGCGCGGATTCAGCATGCAGCCTTCCGGCACGATCACCTCGATCGGCTTGAGGCAGCCCGCGTTGAGCGGGATCGCGTCATCGACCAGCGTGCGGAACACGTAGAGCACCGCCGCCATCGTGATCGACCGGGGTGCGTTGAAGTTGTTGGGCTGCTGCTCGCTGGTGCCGGTGAAATCGACCGTCGCCCGCCGCGCGGCCGTGTCCACGCGCACCGCGACATGGATGCGCGCGCCGTTGTCCAGCGCCAGCGTGAACGCGCCGTCCTTCAGCACCGGGATCACGCGCCGCACCGACTCTTCGGCGTTGTCCTGCACGTGGCGCATGTAGGCCTGGACGGTGGCGCGGCCGAACTGCGCCACCATCGCCTGCAGCTCCTGCACGCCCTTCTCGTTGGCCGCCACCTGGGCGCGCAGGTCGGCCAGGTTCTGCGCCGGATTGCGGCTCGGATGCGGCCCCGAGCGCAGCAGCGCCTGCAGCTCCGCCTCGCGCAGGCGGCCCTGCTCGACCAGCTTGAAGTTGTCGATCAGCACGCCCTCCTCGCCGATGTCGCGCGAGAACGGCGGCATCGAGCCCGGCGTGATGCCGCCGATGTCGGCATGGTGGCCGCGGCTGGCGACGAAGAACCCGGGGCGGACGTCGTCCTCGTCGAGGAAGACCGGCGTCACGACGGTGATGTCCGGCAGGTGCGTGCCGCCGTGGTACGGATCGTTGAGCACGTAGACGTCGCCGCGCGCCATGTCCGGGTTGCGCTCGATGACCGAGCGGATGGACTCGCTCATCGAGCCCAGGTGCACCGGCATGTGCGGCGCGTTGGCGATCAGCTGGCCCTGGCCGTCGAACAGCGCGCAACTGAAGTCCAGCCGCTCCTTGATGTTGACCGAGTGCGCCGTGTTCTGGAGCCGCAGGCCCATCTGCTCGGCGATGTTCATGAAGAGGTTGTTGAACACCTCCAGCACGACCGGGTCGGCCTCGGTGCCCAGCGCGCGGGTACGGGCGCGCTCGCGGATCCGCGTCAGCAGCAGGTCGCCCGAGGGCTGCAGCTCGGCGCGCCAGCCGGCGTCGACGACGGTCGTCGCGTTGCGCTCGGCGACGATGGCCGGGCCGTCGATGCGCGCGCCCGGGCTCAGCGCATCGCGGTGATGCAGCTCGGCATCGCGCCAGCCGGCGGGCTGGTCATCGGCGAGGCAGTACATGCGCACGCGCTCGAGCGGCTTCGGATGATGCGTGCTGGCGATGCCGGCCTGCGCCGGCGCCTCCAGCGACGCACCGGCGGCGAGCGCCTCGACCGACACCGCCTCGATCACCAGCGCCCGGTCCGGCATCAGGAAGGCGAAACGGCGGCGATAGGCCTGCTCGAAGGCTTCGCGGATCGCGGCGATCGCGGCCGGCGCGGGCTCGTCCAGCGGCAGCTGGCAGGTCAACGCCGTGTCCGTGCCCTGGTAGCGGACCTGCGCGCGCGCGATGGTCCGCAGCGCGCCCGCGGGCACGCCCTGGGATTCGAGTTCGCCGCCCGCCTGCGCGGCCAGCGCGAGGGCGGTCTCGCGCGCGGCCTGCAAGCCCTCCACGTCGAGCGCGCGCTCGATCGAGGCCTCGCGCATCGCGGTCTGGTCGGCCAGGCCCATGCCATAGGCGCTGAGCACGCCGGCGAACGGATGGGCCAGGATGCGCGTCATGCCGAGCGCGTCCGCGACCAGGCAGGCCGCCTGACCGCCCGCCCCGCCGAAGCACTGCAGCGTGTAGCCGGTGACGTCGTAGCCACGCGCCACCGAGATCCGCTTGATCGCGTTGGCCATCGCGCCGACGGCGATCTGCAGCGCGCCGGCGGCGGCGTCCTCCGCGCTCACGCGTCGGCCGCCCGCCGACATCTGCGCGGCCAGCGCGTCGAAGCGCGTCTTCACGGCCTCGCCGTCAAGCGGCTGATCCGCGCCAGGCCCGAAGACCTTGGGGAAATGCGCCGGCTGGATGCGGCCCAGCATCACGTTGGCGTCGGTGGTCGCGAGCGGCCCGCCGCGGCGGTAGCTCGCCGGGCCTGGATTCGCGCCGGCCGAGGCCGGTCCCACCCGCAAGCGCGCGCCGTCAAAGGCGATCACCGAGCCGCCGCCCGCCGCCACCGTGTGGATGCTCATCATCGGCGCGCGCATGCGCACGCCGGCGACCTCGGTGTCGAAGGCGCGCTCGAACTCGCCGGCGAAATGGCTGACGTCGGTCGAGGTGCCGCCCATGTCGAAGCCGATCACCTTGTCGTGGCCGGCCGCCTGCGCGGTGCGCACCATGCCGACGATGCCGCCGGCCGGCCCGCTCAGGATCGCGTCCTTGCCCTGGAAGCGCCGCGCCTCGGTCAGGCCGCCGGAACTCTGCATGAAGAACAGCCGCACGCCGGGCATCTCGGCCGCGACCTGGTCGACGTAGCGGCGCAGGATCGGGCTCAGGTAGGCGTCGACGACGGTCGTGTCGCCGCGCGGGATCAGCTTCATCAACGGGCTGACCTCGTGCGAGACCGAGATCTGCGTGAAGCCGATGTTCTGCGCGATGCGCTTGGCGGCCAGCTCATGCGCCGGCGCCCGCCAGCCGTGCAGGAACACGATCGCGCAGGCGCGCAGGCCGGCGTCGAAGGCCGATTGCAGCTCGGCGCGCAGCGCGGGCTCGTTCAGCGGCTCGATCTCGGCGCCCTGCGCGTCGACGCGCTCCTGCGCCTCGATGACGCGCTCGTACAGCAGCTCGGGCAGCTGGATGTGCCGCTCGAACAGCTTGGGCCGCGCCTGCGTGGCGATCCGCAGCGCGTCGCGGAAGCCGCGCGTCGTCACCAGCAGCGTGCGGTCGCCGCGGCGCTCCAGCAGCGCGTTGGTCGCGACCGTGGTGCCCATCTTCACGCAGTCGACGCGGTCGGCGGTGATGGGCTCGCCGGGCTTCAGGCTGAGCAGCCGGCGGATGCCCTCCACTGCCGCGTCGCGGTAGTGCTCGGGGTTCTCGGACAGCAGCTTGAGGGTGTGCAGCGCGCCGTCCGGCGCGCGGCCGACCAGGTCGGTGAAGGTGCCGCCGCGGTCGATCCAGAACTGCCAGCGATCGGAGGTGGGGGTGGCTTGCATCGTGAGATCCAGGAATCGAGGGAGGTCGTCGGGGCCGTTGCGAAGGCGCTCAGGCGGCGGCCGGGGCCAGCTCGCGGCCGCGGGTCTCGGGCAGCGCCAGCGCGGCGGCGATCACCAGCCCGTAGCAGAGCGCCGCCATCCAGCCCAGCGTCTGGCCCAGCGGGTACTGCGTGCTGAAGTGGCCGATCAGCGCCGGACACGCGGCGCCCAGCGCCCGTCCGATGTTGTAGCAAAAGCCCTGGCCGGAGCCTCGCACGTCGCTGGGAAACAGTTCCGCGAGGAAGGCGCCCATGCCGGAGAAGATGCCCGACAGGAAGAAGCCGAGCGGGAAGCCCAGCACCAGCATCAGGGCGTCGGTGATCGGCATCTGCGTGTAGGCCAGCACCAGCACGCCGCCCATCAGCGCGAACAGCATGAAGCAGCGGCGCCGGCCGATGGCATCGCACAGCCAGGCGCTGGTCAGGTAGCCGGCGAAGGAGCCCGCGATCAGCACCAGCAGGTAGCCGCTGGTGCCGAGCACCGACAGGTGGCGCTCGGTCTTGAGGAAGGTCGGCAGCCAGGTCGTCACCGAGTAGTACGCGCCCTGCATGCCGGTGGCCAGCAGGCTGGCCAGCACCGTGTTGCGCAGCAAGTCCGGCGAGAAGATCCGCAGGAAGCTGGCGCGCTGCCCGCGCGCCTTGGCGCGGGCCTGCTCGGCCAGGTAGACCGGCGGCTCGTCGAGGTTGCGGCGGATGTACAGGATCAGCAGCGCGGGCAGGATGCCGATCCAGAACAGCACCTTCCACGCGGTCTCCGGCGGCAGCGCCGAGTACAGGCCCCAGAACGCCAGCGCCGAGCAGGCCCAGCCGATCGCCCAGCTGCTCTGCACCAGGCCGGCCGCCTTGCCGCGATGCTTCGCGCTGATCGTCTCGGCGATCAGCACCGAGCCCACCGCCCATTCGCCGCCCATGCCGAAGCCCTGCATCGCGCGGGTGAAGAACAGCTGCTCGAACGAGGTGGTGAAGCCGCTCAGGAAGGTGAAGAGCGCGAACCACAGCACCGTCCACTGCAGCACGCGCACGCGGCCGTAGCGGTCCGCGAGCACGCCGGCCGCCCAGCCGCCGACCGCCGAGGTCAGCAGCGCGCCGGTCGCGATCGCGCCGGCCTGGCCCTTGCTCATGCCCCAGGCCGCGATCAGCGTCGGAATGAGGAAGGTGTAGATCATGTAGTCGAAGCCGTCGACGGCGTAGCCGGCGAAGGTCGCGGTGAGCGTGCGCCGCTCGGAAGGCGTGGTGTCTCGGAGCCACATCTGGGATTCCCCTTGGTCGTGGTGGAAGCGCGATCAGGAACGGATCAGGCCTGGATCAGGCGGCGGCCAGGTCCCGGTTCAGCAGGTCGGTGACCAGCATGTAGCCCGGCGCATGCGTGATGCAGAACGGCGGGCGCGCCGTGGCGATCGCCGATTGGGGCGTCACGCCGCAGGCCCAGAAGACCGGCAGCTCGCCGTCGCGGATGTCGACGGCATCGCCGTAGTCCGGGCGGTCGATGTCGCGGATGCCGATGCGCGCGGGATCGCCCAGGTGCAGCGGCGCGCCATGCACCTGCGGCAGCCGCGAGGTGATCTGGATCGCGCGGATGGCGTCGGCGGCATTGAGCGGCCGCATCGACACGACGGTCGGGCCGCGGAACACGCCGGCCGGCTGCGTCTCGATGCTGGTGCGGTACATCGCGACATTGCGGCCCTGCGCCACGTGGCGCAGCGGGATGCCCTCGGCCAGCAGCGCGTGCTCGAACGAGAACGAGCAGCCGATGACGAAGGCGACCAGGTCGTCGCGCCACCACGCGCGGACGTCGGCGGGCTCGTCGACGAGCTCGCCGTCCCGCCACACGCGGTAGCGCGGCAGGTCGGTGCGCAGGTCGAGATCGGCGCCGAGCGCCGCCAGCGACGGATCCCCGGGCTCGCTCACGCCGAGCAGCGGACAGGCCTTCGGATTCAGCTCGCAGTAGCGGCGGAAGTCGTCGGCAAGGGACGCCGGCAGGATCGCCAGGTTGCCCTGCACGAACTCGGAAGCCAGTCCGCTGGTGTGGCCGGTGAAGCCGCCACGGCGCGCGGCAAGGCGGACATCCAGCGCGCTGGACGCGGCGTCGAGATCGAGGCTGTCGGTCGAGGAGGTCATGGCGGGATCGCAGGGGCTGTCGGACGATGCGGCGGATTGTGAGAGCCGTCCGCCTTCGTGATCCAACGGAAATTTTGCGCGTCGCGTCATCGATTTTTTCGATGACGACAGCGGCGCTTCCGCTTAGCGCCGATGCGCCGCCGATGCCATGCGGGCTTTCCCGGACGGCTTCTGCCGGGCCACGAAGTCCAGCGCGGAAGCCAGCACCGTCTCGGTGAGCTGCGAGCTCGGATCCTCGCGGTAGCTGGCGTGGATCGGCAGCGCGACGAGCGCGGCATCGCTGCGCAGCACCCGCAGCGAGAGCCGCCTGGCGAGCTGCTCCGCGACGGCCACCGGCAGCGTCGCGACACCGAAGCCGCCCTCCACCAGCTGCACCATCGCCGAGATCGACGAGATCGCATGCACGCGCGGCAGCGGCAGGCCGGACTCCTGGAACATCTGCAGCAGCGCCTGATGCGGCTGCGAGCCGCGCTGGAAGGTCAGCAGGTCATGCCCCGCGAGATCGGACAGCCTGTAGCGCCGCTTGGTGTGCAGGTCCGCCCGGCCGACGAATCCCATCGGCATCGGCGCCATCGCGCGGGTGCGCACGCCGCCGGCATCGGCGGCCGGGATCGCGGCGAACACCAGGTCTTGCGCGCCGCGGCGGATCTGGTCCACCAGCACCGGCGAGGTCTCCACCGTCAACTCCAGCTCGAAGTCGGGATTCGCGGCACGCATCTCCTGCAGCCAGCCCGTCAGCCAGCTGTGCACCACCGACTCGATCGCGCCGATGCGCAGCACCACCGGCCGGCCGGCGCCCCCCGTCCCGCCCCCCATTTCCTCCTTCACCTGGCGCTGCACGTCCAGCAGCCGCTGCGCCAGCGTGTGGAAACGCTGGCCCGCCACCGTCAGGCGGAACTGCTTGTCGCGACGGTCCAGCAGCACCACGCCCAGCTCCTCCTCGAGCGAGGCGATGCGGCTGGACAGCGCGGACTGCGTGAGATGCAGCTTCTCCGCCGCGCGCGTCACGCTGCGCAAGGAGGCTGCCCAGTGGAAGGCTTCGACAAAGCGGAGATTCATGGCGGCGGATTATGGGCAGCCCCAAAAAAAAGGCCGCCCCGAAGGGCGGCCTGAGCGTTTGCAGGAGCGTTCGATTTACTTGTGATATGCGGTCTCGCCGTGGGCCGAGATGTCCAGGCCTTCGCGTTCTTCCTCTTCGGTGACGCGCAGGCCGATGACCAGGTCCACGACCTTGAAGCCGATCACCGAGACCACGCCCGACCACACGATGGTCACCAGCACGGCCTTGCCCTGCGTCAGGACCTGCGAGGCGATCGAGTAGGCATCCGCCGTGATCATCGACGCGGTGACCCAGTCGCCGACAGCCGACGGGCCGCCCAGGCCCGGCGCGTTGAAGACACCGGTCAGCAGCGCGCCGACGATGCCGCCCACGCCGTGCACGCCGAAGACGTCCAGCGAGTCGTCCGCGCCCAGCAACTTCTTCAGGCCCGACACGCCCCACAGGCAGGCAAAGCCGGCGATCAGGCCGATCACCAGGCCGCCGCCGATGCCGACGTTGCCCGCGGCCGGCGTGATGGCGACCAGGCCGGCCACCGCGCCCGAGGCGGCGCCCAGCATCGAGGCCTTGCCCTTGAGCAGCGCTTCACCCACGCACCAGGCCAGCACGGCGGCTGCCGTCGCGAAGAGTGTGTTGATGAAGGCCAGCGCGGCGAAGCCGTTGGCTTCCAGCGCCGAGCCGGCGTTGAAGCCGAACCAGCCCACCCACAGCAGCGCGGAGCCGACCATCGTCAGCGTCAGGCTGTGCGGCGTGAAGGCCTCCTTGCCGTAGCCGATGCGCTTGCCCACCATGAAGGCGCCCACCAGGCCCGCGACGGCGGCGTTGATGTGCACCACGGTGCCGCCGGCGAAGTCCAGCGCGCCCCACTGCCAGATCAGGCCGGCCTTGCTGTTCATCTCGTCCACGACGGCGGTCGAGGTGTACGCATCCGGGCCCATCCAGAACCAGACCATGTGGGCCATCGGCGCGTAGCTGAAGGTGAACCAGATGACCATGAACAGCAGCACCGCGCTGAACTTGATGCGCTCGGCGAAGGCGCCGACGATCAGGCAGCAGGTGATGCCGGCGAAGGTCGCCTGGAACGCGGCGAAGACGATCTCCGGGATCACCACGCCCTTGCTGAAGGTCGCGGCGTTGGCGAAGGTGCCGGCGGCGTTGTCCCAGATGCCCTTCATGAACAGCCGGTCGAAGCCCCCGACGAACTTGTTGCCCTCGGTGAACGCCAGGCTGTAGCCGTACAGGGCCCACAGCACCAGGATCAGCGAGAAGGTCACCATCACCTGCATCAGCACCGACAGCATGTTCTTGCTGCGGACCAGGCCGCCGTAGAACAGCGCCAGGCCGGGGACGGTCATCAGGATCACCAGCAGGGTGGAGACCAGCATCCAGCTGACGTCACCCTTGTTGGGCACCGGCGCGGGCGCGGCGGCGGAAGCGGCTTCGGCGGGCGCCGAGGCGGCCGGCGCGGTGGCCGGGACCGCCGCGGCGGCAGCGGGGGCGGCCGTGCCGCTGGCGGCGGCCACGGGCGCGGAAGCCGCGTCCTGCGCCATGGCGGCGGGGACCGCTCCGGCAAAGGCCGCCGCGGCCAGGGCCAGGCAGGCGAGTAGTTTCTTCATGATCGGGACTCTCTTCGTTGGATCTTGGGGATCAGCGGGAGCGGCCTCCCTCGGTGGCCGCGGCGGGATCGGGGGGTCGCCGTCAGGCGCCGGTCAGGCCGGGGTCAGAGCGCGTCCTGGCCGGTCTCGCCGGTGCGGATGCGGATGACCTGGTCCAGCGGGGAGACGAAGATCTTGCCGTCGCCGATCTTGCCGGTGCGGGCGGCACCCTCGATGGCCTCGATGACCTGCTCGACGACGCCGTCGGCGACGGCGGCTTCGATCTTCACCTTGGGCAGGAAGTCGACGACGTACTCGGCGCCGCGGTAGAGCTCGGTATGGCCCTTCTGGCGGCCGAAACCCTTGACCTCGGTGACGGTCAGCCCCTGGACGCCGATGGCGCTGAGCGCCTCGCGGACTTCATCCAGCTTGAAGGGCTTGATGACGGCGGTGATCAGTTTCATGCGGATGCTCCTCAGAAGACCTTCTTGACCGACAGGACCACGCCGGTCTTGCCCAGGTCCTTGCCCTTGCCGCCGATGTAGGCGTCGGTGCTGGTGGCGACGACCCCGAGGCCGAAGGTGAAGCCTTCGAAGTCCTTGTTCGCGGTGAGCGAGTAGTCCGTGTAGCTGGCCTCGCTGTTGTGGTTGACCTTCTGGTGGCCGACGTGCGGCGTCAGCGAGAAGCCGCCGCCGACGTCGAAGGTGGCGCTCAGGTCGAGGTAGCCGCTGTTCTTCGAATCGGCGAAACCGAACAGGTTGCTGATGCTGTGCGAGTACTTCAGCGTGGCCGGGCCATAGGAGACAGCGCCGTAGAGCTCGTTGGTGTTGGCGCTGGTGGGGAGCTTGTTGCTCGGGTAGTTGTAGCGCAGGAAGCCCACGTCGACGGTGAAGCCGCCGCCGACTTCGGTCTTGTAGCCGGCATAGGTGTCGATCTCGACGTCGGCGTCGCCGCCGCTGTCCTTGATCCACTTGATCGTCGAGGCCCAGGCGCCGATGTAGAAGCCGCTCGAATGGGCGTAGTCGACGCCGCCCTGCAGCGCGGGCTTGAGCCGCGTCTGCGAGATGCCGCGATAGCGGTAGTCGGAGGTGACGCTGACGTTGAAGGACAGCGGATTGGTCTCTTCCGCGAACGCCGGAAGGGCGGTGGCGGCGACGAGGCTGACGACGGCGGCGGCGCGGAGGGCGGCGAGGGGCTTCATGCGCGAGGGCTCCTGAATTTAGGGGACGATCCGGGACGACTGCTTCCGGACGGGCTTTGCAGCTTTTGTGCCAAGCGCACATCCGCCTCGAAAGAGCCCCAAACCGGCCCGCGGCCCCAAGAATGGGGAGCGGCCCGCCCCGTCAAGCGTCAGAACGCACCAAAAACATGCGCGGCCGGGGGAGGGGAGAACCCTTGAAACGCCCCAACAGGGTGCTAGGCGTGAAATGGGTCACTGGAGACACTGCCGGCCTGTTGAACCGAACGAGTGCGGAGGGCAGGCGAATGCAGGGGAATGAGCAGCCGGTCGCGTGGAACGATGCGCCGGATCCTCGTGAGCAAGCGGCCAACCGTTTTGCCGCCAGCCTCCTGGTGCCCACGGAAGACCGGCGATGGGGCGTACTCAACGGCCTGCCCAAACGCTGAGCGCGCGGTGATCACCGTGGCGATGTCCCTGTCCATCATCCACAGCCGCGCGCTCGACGGTCTGTCCGCCGCGGCGGTCGATGTGGAGGTGCATCTGGCCAACGGCCTGCCGAGCTTCACGCTGGTCGGCCTCGCCGACCTCGAGGTGAAGGAATCCCGGGAACGCGTGCGCGCCGCGCTGCAGAGCAGCGGCCTCGAGTTCCCCGCCAACAAGCGCATCACCGTCAACCTCTCGCCCGCGGACCTGCCGAAGGAAGGCGCGCGCTTCGACCTGCCGATCGCGCTCGGGCTGCTGGCCGCGAGCGGCCAGATCGACGACGCGATGCTTGCCAACATCGAATGCGCCGGCGAGCTCGGCCTGTCCGGCGAGTTGCGGCCGGTCAAGGGCGCGCTCGCGATGGCCCTCGCGCTGCGAGCCGCCAAGCTCGATCGCGAGCTCATCCTGCCGCGCGGCTGCGCCGACGAGGCGGCCCTGGTGCAGGGCCTTGTCGTGCGCGAGGCCGCGCATCTGCTCGACCTCGTGAACGCGCTGCAGCCTCGCAGCGAAGCGCCATTGCCCCGCGTGGCGCGTACCCCGCCGCCGCCGGGCGACACGCTCCTCGACCTGCGCGACATCAAGGGCCAGACCGGACCGAAGCGGGCCTTGGAGATCGCGGCCGCGGGCGGTTTGAGCGTGCTGCTCGTGGGCCCGCCGGGCACCGGCAAGTCCATGCTCGCGCAGCGGCTGCCCACGCTGCTCCCGCCCCTGTCGGAAAGCGAGGCCCTCGAATCGGCGGCCTTGCTCAGCGCCAACGGCCAGTTCCGGCCGTCGCTCTGGGCGCGCCGTTCGTTCCGGGCGCCGCACCACAGCGCCTCGGCCGCGGCCCTGATCGGCGGAGGCTCCCCGCCCCGCCCCGGCGAGATCACGCTCGCCCAGCACGGCGTGCTCTTCCTCGATGAACTGCCTGAGTTCCAGCGCATGTCGCTCGAGGCCCTGCGCGAGCCGCTCGAGACCGGACGCGTCCACATCTCGCGCTCCGCCCACCAGGCCGAGTTCCCCGCGCGCTTCCAGCTGATCGCGGCGATGAACCCCTGCCCTTGCGGCCACCTCGGCAATCCGCACAAGGCCTGCCGATGCTCGCCGGATCAAGTCACGCGCTACCAGAACCGGTTGTCGGGACCGCTGCTCGATCGCATCGACCTGACCGTCGAAGTCCCGGTGCTGGCGGCCGCCATCCTCTCGGCCGCGCCTGATGGCGAGACCAGCGCGACGGTGGCGGCGCGCGTCGCCGCGGCCCGGGAACGCGCCCTCGCGCGACAGGGCTGCGCCAACGGCCAGCTTGAGGCGGCGAGGCTTGATGAGCACCTCGCACTGATGCCCGAGGCCGAAACGATCCTGCATCGCGCCTCGACCCGGCTCGCCTGGTCGGCGCGCAGCTTCCATCGCGTACTGCGCATCGCGCGCACGGTCGCGGACCTGGCGGGCTGCGACACCGTCTCCGCGCTGCACGTCGGCGAGGCGATCCAGTGGCGCCGCGCGCTCCCCGGCCGCGAGGATTGAGGACGCGGTCATGCCCGTCGCCACCAATGAAAAAGCGCCGGTCCAGGCCGGCGCTTCTTCGTTCGGTTCGCGCGAACCGCCTGGTCCGCGCGACGCGATTACTGGCGAACCAATTGACCGTCGCTCACGCGGACGATGTCGCCGTTCTGCACGCCCGGGTCGTGGCTGAAGGTCATCGTGCGGTTGGTCTGGTCGGCGTTGCGCATCTTCACCACCCAGACGGTGGTGCTGCGCTGGCGCTTCTCGATCTCGTTGCCGGCGTAGCCGCCCGCGACCGCGCCACCCACCGTGGCGATCTTCTTGCCGGTGCCGCCGCCGATGGCGCTGCCCAGCAGGCCGCCAACCACCGCGCCACCCACCACGCCGATGCCGGTGCCCTGGCCTTCACGGGCCTCGGTCCGCACCGACAGCACCGTCGCGCAGGAGGCGCACAGACGCGAATCCGCTTGCGCCGTGCCCGCCTGGCCGTTGTTGTCCGCGTAGCCGCTGGAGCCGCTGTCGCGCGCCGGCTGCTGCGAGGCGCGGTGCGTGTCATTCGCGCGGCGCTCCTGCGATGGGCGGGACATCGTGTCCTCGGCGGAGCGGCGCGCCGCGCGGGCCTCGTCCGCGGATTGCTGCGGGTCGTTCACCGCGGCGACCGGGCCCTCGGGCATCGACGGCGCGGACTGATGCCGCCCCGCGAAGAAGGCCGCCACGACCAGCACGGCCGCCCCAACGGCACCCGCCGCGATCTTGTGATTGGTATTCAACGCCATGATTCACCTCTTATGGTTTACCCCTACTCCGAGGGATGAACGAAGAATGCCACGCTGTTACAAGTGGCGGTTCCCCGTTCCTGTTCCGTTTGTAAAGGGCTGAAACAAACCCTGTAGGACAAGGCCGCGTCCCGCGCTTTTCGTTGCGCGGCGGCCTCATTCCGGAGGTGTGGCCGTCAGCCGAGCAGCGGCGCCAGCGCCCGCTGCGCATCCGCCTGGTCGAGCGCCATGCGCGCCGCCCAGTCGGCGACCTGGTCGTCGCCGATCCGGCCGACGTTGAAGTACGAGGCCTCCGGATGCGAGAAATAGAAGCCGCTGACGCTGGCCGCCGGCGTCATCGCCATGCCCTCGGTCAGCGCCATGCCGATGTCCTCGGCCTGCAGCACGCGGAAGAGATCGCGCTTGACCAGGTGATCCGGGCAGGCCGGATAGCCGGGCGCCGGGCGGATGCCGCGGTAGGCCTCGGCGATGAGCTGCTCGTTGCTGAGCGCCTCATCCTGCGCATAGCCCCAGAACTCCTGCCGCACCCGTTGATGCAGGCGCTCGGCGAAGGCCTCCGCCAGGCGGTCGGCCAGCGCCTTCAGCATGATCGCGGAGTAGTCGTCCAGGTCGGCGATGAACTGCTGCTCCTTCTTCTCCACGCCCAGGCCCGCGGTGACCGCGAACAGGCCGATGTAGTCCGGCACCGTGCCCTTGGCGGCGATGTAGTCGGCCAGCGCGCGGTTGGGCCGGCGCACGCCGTCCACCACCGGACGCTCCGACTGCATGCGCAGTCCGCGCCAGGTCATCAGCACCTCGGCGCGCGACTCGTCGCTGTAGATCTCGATGTCGTCGTCGTTCACCTGCGCGGCGGGGAACAGGCCCATCACGCCGCTGGCCGTCAGCCAGCGGCCCTCGATCAGCCGCTGCAGCATCCGCTTGCCGTCGCTGAAGACGCGCTGCGCCTCGGTCCCGACGATCTCGTCCTTGAGGATGGCCGGGAACGGGCCGGCCAGATCCCAGGTCTGGAAGAACGGGCCCCAGTCGATGCACTGCGCCAGTTCGGCCAGGTCGTAGTTGCGGAACTGGCGCCGTCCGATGAAGCGCGGCACCGGCGGCGTGTAGGTCGTGAAATTGGCGCGCGCCTTGTTCTCGCGCGCCTGCGCCAGCGTCACCAGCGGCGTCTGCTTCTTGTTGGCATGGAGCTGGCGGACCTGCTCGTAGTCCGACTTCAACTCGTCGATGAAGCGCGTGGCGCGTTCGTCGGACAGCAGGTCGGCGCACACGCCCACCGAGCGCGACGCGTCGGGCACGTAGACCACCGGCCCCTCGTAGTGCGGCGAGATCTTGACCGCCGTGTGCACGCGGCTGGTCGTCGCGCCGCCGATCAGCAGCGGGATCTTCTTCACGCGGAAGTAGTCGTCGCGCTGCATCTCCGAGGCGACGTGCTGCATCTCCTCCAGGCTCGGCGTGATCAGCCCCGACAGGCCGATGATGTCCGCGCCCTCGACCTTCGCCTTGGCGAGGATGTCCTGGCACGGGACCATCACGCCCATGTTCACGACCTCGAAGTTGTTGCACTGCAGGACCACCGTGACGATGTTCTTGCCGATGTCGTGCACGTCGCCCTTCACCGTCGCGATGACGATCTTGCCCTTGGAGCGCACATCCGCGCCCGCGGCCGCCATCAGCCGCTTCTCTTCCTCGATGTAGGGCACCAGGTGGGCCACCGCGGACTTCATCACCCGCGCGCTCTTGACCACCTGCGGCAGGAACATCTTGCCCGCGCCGAACAGGTCGCCGACGACATTCATGCCGGCCATCAGCGGCCCCTCGATGACATGCAGCGGCCGGCCGCCCCTGGCGCGGATGCCCTGCCAGGCTTCCTCGGTGTCCTCGACGATGAAATCGGTGATGCCGTGGATGAGCGCATGCGACAGGCGCGCGTCGACGTCGCCCGCGCGCCAGGCCAGCTTGGCGCTGTCGTCCTTGGCCGCGCCCTTGACCGACTCGGCCACCTCGAGCAGCCGCTCGGTCGAATCCTCGCGGCGGTTCAGCACCACGTCCTCGACGCGCTCGCGCAGGTCGGCGGGAATCTCGTCATAGACGCCGACCATGCCGGCGTTGACGATGCCCATGTCCATGCCGGCCTGGATCGCGTGGTACAGGAAGACCGTGTGGATGGCCTCGCGCACCGGCTCGTTGCCGCGGAAGCTGAAGGACACGTTGGACACGCCGCCGCTGACCTTGGCGCCGGGCAGGTTCCGCTTGATCCAGCGCGTGGCCTCGATGAAGTCGACCGCGTAGTTGTTGTGCTCCTCGATGCCGGTGGCGATCGCGAAGATGTTGGGGTCGAAGATGATGTCCTCGGGCGGGAAGCCGATCTCGTCGACCAGCAGCCGGTAGGCGCGCGCGCAGATCTCGGTCTTGCGCTGGTAGGTGTCGGCCTGGCCGGTCTCGTCGAAGGCCATCACCACCGCCGCGGCGCCGTAGCGCCGGATCAGCCTGGCCTGGCGGCGGAACTCGGCCTCGCCCTCCTTCAGCGAGATCGAGTTGACGATGCCCTTGCCCTGGATGCACTTCAGGCCGGCCTCGATCACCTCCCACTTGGACGAGTCGATCATGATCGGCACGCGCGCGATCTCGGGCTCGGAGGCGATCAGGTTGAGGAAGCGGACCATCGCGGCCTTGCTGTCCAGCATGGCCTCGTCCATGTTGATGTCGATGACCTGGGCGCCGTTCTCGACCTGCTGGCGGGCGACGCTCAAGGCCTGCTCGAAATCGCCGTTCAGGATCATCCGCGCGAAGGCCTTGGAGCCGGTGACGTTGGTGCGCTCGCCGACGTTGACGAACAGCGTGCCGGCGCCGATGTTCACCGGCTCCAGGCCGGAAAGCTTCATCGGCGGCACGGCCGGCGCGTAAGGAGCGGAGACGTCGTCTGAAGGGGTGGCGGACATGGCGGCGGGCTCTTCGAGTCGGGAACGAGAGACGGGGCCGCGCAACTCACCGCAACCCCGCGGCAGGCGGGACGGTGAGCGCCGTTGTTGGACGCGCCGCGGGATCTGGCGCGCCGTTCCGAGCCTGGCGGGCACCCGGATGACGGGACCTGTCGCAACGCTCCTCGGAAACCTTCGCCCCGGCGATGCCGCGAACGCGGCATGGTCGAGGGCGGAAACGGCGTGCATTCTACCGGTTGGGCCCGGGTTTGTTCGTGCCGCATTGCCCGGCCGCGCGGCGCGCGCGCCTATGCTCGCGCCCAAACGACAACGAACGGGAAGACGGCGTGGACCTGGTCCAACTTCCTCCAAACAGCCTGCGCGTGGGACAGGTGCTGACGTTCTCGCTGCGCGACGCGGCGGGTCATCTGCTGTTCGCCTCCGGGCATCCGCTGCCCGACACGCCGCAGGTGCGCGAGCTGCTGGCCCGCGGCCCCTGGGTGCAGGCGCACGAGACACGCGAATACCAGCGCGCGCTGGCCCACAAGCTCGACACGATGATGCTGCAGGGCGCGTCGCTGTCGGCGCTCGCCGGCGCCAAGGCCGACTACAAGCCCACCCGCCCGATGCCCTTGCCGTCGCAGGCCGGTCCCGCGCACGCGGCCGTCTGGGCCGACCTGCAGTGGCACGCGCAGCAAGTGCTGCGCGACCCGCAGCGGCCCGACTTCCTGCTGCGCCTGACGCAGCTGCTGGACACGGTGCTGGCGCGCCTGACGCCGCAGCCGGACGCGGCGCTGGCGGTGCTGATCCATGACGCCGCGCAGGAGCCGCTGCACTACAGCGCGCGCCATGCGCTGCTGTCGCTGGTGCTGGCGGAGATGACCACGCGCCAGCTCGGCTGGGGCGAAGTCCGCCGGCGCACGCTCGGCCTGGCGGCGCTGACGATGAACCTGGACAGCGGCTCGCGGCAGGACCAGCACGCGCTACGCGCCGAGGCGCTGGGCGATGCGCAGCGCGAGGCGCTCGCCGGGCACGGCGACCGGGCCGCGGCGACGCTGCGCGAGATCGGCGTGGACGATGACGACTGGCTCGCCGCCGTGCGTCTGCATCACGACGCCGGGCCCGGGCCGCTCGCCGGCCGCTGCGACGGCGAGTTGATGGCGCGCCTGCTGCGCCGCATCGATGTCTACGGCGCGCGGCTGAGTCCGCGGCGCAGCCGCCGGGCGCTGTCCGCGGGCCAGGCGGCGCGGGCCGTCTACCTCGATGAACGCCAGCAGCCGGACGAGGCCGGGGTCGCGCTGATCAAGGCGGTGGGGCTCTATCCGCCGGGCTCGCTGGCGCAGCTGGCCAATGGCGAGCAGGGCATGGTGCTCAAGCGCGGCCACAGCGCCAACGAGCCGCTGGTGGCGGCGCTGGTCGGACGCAGCGGCACGCCGCTGACGGTGCCGGTGCTGCGCGACACGCGGCTGCCGGCGCAGGCCATCACGGCCAGCCTGGCGCCGCACGAGATCCGCCTGCGCATCCACATGGACGCGATGCTCAAGCTCTACTGAGCTGGACTGCCCGGCCGCTGCCCCCCCTGCCCTCACCCCCACCCTCTCCCGCAAGCGGGCCGGGGGGTAAGAGCCGGACGTCGTAGTAAACCCCCTCGCCCCAGCGGGGAGAGGGAGGGGAGAGGGGGCTCGTGCCACAGCGCTGCTGCCCTTCGAAGCACCCCCTCTCCCCTGCCCTCTCCCCCCTCGCGGGGGGCGAGGGAGTTGGTCAGCAGCAGCGCTTGACACGGTTGCTCCCCCGCAAGCGGGCGAGGGAGCGGGAGGGATCAGGCCTCTTCGGCCACCAGGTCGCTGAACAGCCGGCTGCCCCAGCGGCGCGGCCGGTAGGCCGAGACCTTCTGCGCGATCGCGCGGATGTGGTCCGGCGTCGTGCCGCAGCAGCCGCCGGCGATGTTCAGGAAGCCGGCGGCGGCGAACTCGCCCACCAGCCGGCCGGTCACGTCGGGCGTCTCGTCGAACCCGGTCTCGCTCATCGGGTTGGGCAGGCCGGCGTTCGGGTAGCAGGAGATCGGGGTGTCACCGGCCGCCTTCGAGAGCTCCTCGATGTAGGGCCGCATCAGCGCCGCGCCGAGCGCGCAGTTCAGCCCGATCGCCAGCGGCCGCGCGTGCCGCACCGAGTGCCAGAACGCGGTCACCGTCTGCCCCGACAGGATGCGGCCCGACGCGTCGGTCACCGTGCCCGAGATGATCACCGGCAGGCGCTCGCCGGTGTCCTCCATCAGCTCGTCAACGGCGAAGATCGCCGCCTTGGCGTTCAGCGTGTCGAAGATGGTCTCGATCAGGAACAGGTCGACGCCGCCTTCCAGCATCGCCTTGGCCTGCTCGTAGTACGCCGTGCGCAGCGTGTCGAAATCGATGTTGCGGGCGCCCGGGTCGTTGACGTCGGGGCTGATCGACGCGGTGCGCGGCGTCGGGCCCAGCGCGCCCGCCGCGAAGCGCGGCTTGTCCGGCGTGCTGAACGCGTCGCAGGCCTCGCGGGCCAGCCGCGCGGCGGCGACGTTCATCTCGTAGGCGTAGGCCTGCAGGCCGTAGTCCTCCTGCGCGACGGTGGTCGTGCCGAAGGTGTTGGTCTCGATGATGTCGGCGCCGGCCTCGAGGTACTGCCGGTGGATTTCGCCGATGACCTCGGGCTTGGTCAGCACCAGCAGGTCGTTGTTGCCCTTCAGGTCCTTGGGATGATCGGCGAAGCGCGTGCCGCGGAAGTCGGCCTCGGTCAGCTTGTAGCGCTGGATCATCGTGCCCATCGCGCCGTCCAGCACGGCGATGCGTTGCGCCAGGATGGCGGGCAAGGCGGCGCCGCGGGTGTAGGCGATGGCGGGACGGGCGGGAGTCGGGGCGTTCATGGGAGGCGATTGTAAAAAATCGCGCCCTGCCCCAGCCTTCTCATCCGCCAAAGACCTTCTTCAGGATGGCGCTGCCGGTGCCCACCGGATCCTGGCGGATCTTCTTCTCCTCCTGGCCGATCATGAAGTACAGCCCGTCCAGCGCCTTGCCGGTGACGTAGGACTGCAGGTTGGCGTCCTCCTTGCGGATCAGCCCGAAGCCCATGGCCTTGCCGGCCACCGCGTTGTACTTCTCGCTGAGCGACTGGCGCTCGGTCGCGCGGGTCACGATCGGCAGGAACTTCGTGGTCAGCGGCTCGCGGGTCTTCTCCTCGAAGAACTGCGTCACCGCGTTGTCGCCGCCGCGCACGACGCGCACCGCGTCCTCGACGCTGATGTTGCGCACCGTGCTGACCAGCAGCTGGCGGGCCTCGGGCATCGCCTGCTCGGCGGCGCGGTTCATCGAGGTCACGAGCTCGTCGATGCGGCGGCCCTGGCCGGTGCTGCGCAGCAGCCGCGCGGCGTCCTTCAGCGCGCCGGGCAGCTCGATGCGCACCTGCGGATTGCCCAGGAAGCCATCGGTGCGCCCGAGGTTGGTCAGTGCCGCCTGGGCGCCGCGCTCCAGCGCCGCGCGCACGCCGGAAGCGGCATCGCCTTCGCTCAGGCTGAAGGCCATCGCCCAGGGCGAGGCGCAGCCCGCGCCCAGCAACGCGATCAGCTCACGTCGAAGCAGGTTCATCGAGATCTCCTTCATGGGGGGTCGCCGGGGCGGCATCGTCGTCGGCGTGGCCGTCCCTGCCGGCGCCGCCATCCACATCGGCCGAGGCGGCATCTTCCGATTCGGCGAGGTCCATGTCGATGGCGCCGAACGGTCCCGGGCCGTCGCCGAGCTTGAACTCGATGCGCAGGCTGTCGCCGGCCTCGAGCGCGATCACCTTGCCGATCACCGGCGATCCCGCGCCGACCAGCGTCCCCGCGCGCAGCGGCCGGTTGCGGACCGCCTCGGCGAGCAGGTCGCCGAAGGACCATTGCATGCCGGTCTTCGCATCGACCACCGCCTGCTTGCGCCCGTTGCGCATGAACTGCAGCTGCAGCGCCGCGCGGCCCAGGTACCAGGCGCCGGGCAATTCGTCCGGCGTCACCGCCACCGGCGCGAACTGCAGCGCCGGCCGGCTGTGCAGCGCGGGCCAGCCGCTCGCGAGTTCCTCCTGCTGCACGGGCCGCAGCACCCAGTCGCTCACCAGCATCAGCAGCCGGACCGATTCCAGCGCCTGCGACGGCACCGCGCCCTGCGCCAGGTCGCCGGTCAGCACGGCGAGCTGCGCCTCCGGCTCCAGGCCGGGCGCGCGCAGGTCCAGCGCCTGGGCGGGGCCCAGCAGCGCCTCCGCGCCGCCGGCGCGCAGCAGCGGCGCGCTCAGGCGCTCCGGCCAGGCCAGGCCGCGCTCGCGCAAAGCCTTGCCCTGGTCCGGATAGGCCTCGCCGGCGATCCAGCCGGCTAGCCGCGGCAGCGGCGCCGCGCACTGCTTCGGATCGAAGGCGAACGCATGCCGGGCGCGCCCCTGGTTGAGCTGCTGGGACAGCGACTCCAGCTGCGGCGCCATGAAGTTCCAGTCGTCGAGCACCTGCTGCAGGCGCGTCGCGATGCCGTTGGCATAGCATGCCTGGCTCAGGTCGCGCGACACGACCACCAATTGGCCGTCGCGGGACCCGTCGCGGTAGGTAGCGAGTTTCATTGTTGTGATCGGACAGTCATTCGTCGGGCGAGCGGTGGCGGCATTGTCGCCTCAGGACCGGACCGCCCTGGCGGTGGCGCTGGCCGGCGCGCTCGCGCTGCACGTGGCGGCGCTGGGCGCGCTGGTGCCTCGCCCGGCGCCCCGCGCGGTGGCGGCGCCGGCGGTGACCGCGCGCCTGGCCGGCGTACCGCCGCCGCTCTCCGCGCCGGCGCCAAAGCCGCGCGAGCCGAAGCCGGTCACGCGAGCCGCCGCCGGGCAGCGGTCCGCGCCTGCCCGACTCGACGATGCATCGCCCCCTGCCCCGCTCGAGACCCGGCCCGTGCCCGCGCTGCTCGCGCTGCCGCTGCGCGGTGAAGGCACCCTCGCCTACGCTTTCGTCATCGACGGCCAGCCCGGCGAAGCGGCGCTGGATTTCCGCATCGAGGATGGCCGCTATGCATTGACCCTCGAGCGCCGCGCCGGCGATCGCGAGCTGCCGGTGTGGCACAGCGAGGGCCGCGCCGGCGCGCAAGGCTTGCAGCCGGAACGGCACCGCGTGACGCGGCGCGGCCGCGAACGCGAGCTGCTGATCTTCGACCGGGAGGCCGCCCCGCCGCGTCTGCTCGTAGGCGGACGCGCCTTTGCCCTGTCGGCGGGCACGCAGGACCGGCTGTCGTGGTGGCTGCAGCTCGCCGCGATGATGGCGGCCGAGCCCGCGCCCCACCTGGGCCTGCGGCTGCGCGTGCCGGTCGCGGGTCCGTCCGGCGTGCACGACTGGGATTTCGAGGTGATCGCGCGCGATGGCGACCGTTGGCTGCTGCGGCGCGACTGGTCCCGCGGAGCGGGCCAGGTGGCCTTGCAGTGGTCGGCCTGGCTCGACGGCCAGCGCGGATTCCTGCCCGTTGAGCTGCGTTTCAGCCTGGACGACGACGAGCAGTGGGCGCTCCGCTTGCTGGACTGACGGACAGGTCCCGCGCGCATGCCGGATCGACGACGGCCGTGTGTGCGCGCGTGACGATTCGTGAATCCGTGAAACCCTGTGCGGTTGGCACCACAAATGCATGGGCCCTCGCGCATCCGGTCCGGCAAGTTCTGCCACCATGGGGTCATGGCCTGGTTGGGAGCGATGGGGCTTGAATCCATCGCGTCAGGCCATAACTCCTCAGCAAAGGAGTCTTTCATGCACATGCTCTACGACTCACCGAGCTACATCGTCGTCCAGTTCGATGTGCCGGTCGCCCTGTCGCCCGGCGATGCCGCGCACGCCGCCCAGGCCGAGCGCGACGACCTGCCAGCGCTGCAGCGCGATGGCTTCGAGATCGTCGACAAGTTCACCCGCAAGGAAATCTTCATCGAAGGCGCGCTCGCCCAGACCTTCCAGGAAGGCGTCGAGGCGCTGATCGAGCAAGGTCCCGACGTCGATGACCTCGACGCCTTCATCGCGCAGTATGCGAACCTGGGACAGCAGCCCGTCATCATGCATTGAGCCTGGCGAGGCCCGGGGCTTGTCCTGAGCCTGCCACTGCGCCAAGATCGTGCGGCCGCGCACCGCCCTGGACCGCGCGGCAGGCGGCGCCCGGGTCCGGGGCCATGTCGTCACCGCTCGCCCCGAGCCCGCATCGATCGACCCATGGCCAAGCGCGCGCCCGCACCGCTGCTGTCCCCGGGGCTGTCCGACAGTCCGGTGCTGGATCGCATGTGCTCGCACTTCGTGCTGACGCTGACGGTCCGCCACGCCAACCGCTTCAATCCCCGCCGCGATCTCAGCGGCCTGCTTGCCCTCACCGCCCGCCACCTCGTCTGGCCGCCCGCCGTGCTCGCGCGGCTGCGCGCCTATCTCGCGCGGCGCTGCGAGGGACATTCGCTGTGGGCCGGGCATGAACGGCTCGGCGATGCCGCCTTCCTCGCCCGCCACGGCATCTGGCGCGGCCCGTTCGCCGAGGCCACGCTGTTCTTCTACCTCGACGAGTACATCAAGGACGCGCCCAAGGACCTGCTCGCGCTGCTGTCCTGCACCTGCGAGGCGCTCGAGCGCCAGCTGCAGAGCCAGTCCACGCTGGTCGAGCAGAACATCGACGTGCTGGGGCGGCTGCTGCAGCTCAATGCCGCTGAACGCGCGCTGCTGCTCTACGGCACGCTGGCGCGCTATCAACGCGAGCTGCGCGGCGCGCTGGTCGAGTTCAAGGTGAACACCGCGCAGGAGGCCTTCGCCGCGATCGCGGAAGTGGCCGGCGTCGATGCGCACGAGGTCGCCGAGGCGCTGCGCGCCGGCTCGCGGCTGGAGCGCGTGGGCATGATCGAGAACCTGATCGCCGAGCACAACATCACCGACCTGTCCGACCTGATGAAGGTCAGCGAGCAACTGCCGCCGGTGCTGATGCGCGCCTACGACGGCCCGCAGGACCTGATGGCGGTGTTCACGCGCCCGGTGGCGCCGAGCCCGCTGCAGCGCAGCGATTTCGACTTCATCGCCGAGGACGTGGGCATCCTCGCGACGCTGCTGCGCAACGCCGTCGCGCAAGGGCAGCACGGCGTCAACGTGCTGGTCTACGGCCCGCCCGGCACCGGCAAGACGGAGCTGGCCAAGGTCGCCGCGCGCGAGGCCGGCCTGACGCTCTACGAGGTCGAGTACGCCGACCGCGACGGCAACGCGCTGAGCGGCCGCGACCGCTACCGCTCGCTGCAGATCAGCCAGGTGTTCCTGAAGGCGAGCCGCGACGTGGCGCTGCTGTTCGACGAGGTCGAGGACGTGTTCCCGCACCTGAGCGGCGACGCCGCGCACCTGATGGCGCGGCTGGACGCGGCGCTCGAGATGCCGGCGCCGATGGCCGTCAACGGCAAGGCCTGGGTCAACCAGATCCTGGAGAGCAACCCGGTGCCGGTGCTGTGGATCACCAACCGCATCGAGCACATCGACCCCGCGTTCCGGCGCCGCTTCCAGTACCACCTGGAGCTGACCTCGCCGCCGCCCGGCGCGCGGCTGGGGCTGGTGCGCAAGGCGCTCGAGGAACTGGCGGTGCCGGAGGGCTTCGCCGAACGCCTGTCCGAGCGCCGCGGCCTCACGCCGGCGCAGGTCCGCACTGCGGTGCGTTTCGCGCGCCTGGCCGCGGCGCGGGCGCCGGACGGCGCCGCGCCCGATGCGGCCGAGAACGAACGCCTCGTCAGCCGGCAGCTGCTGCACGCCGACAAGGCGCTCGGCCAGGGGGACGCGGCGCCCAGGGCGCGGCCGGTGGCGCCGCGCTACTCGCTGGACCTGATCCATTGCGAATGCCGCTTCGCGCTGCCCCGGCTGATCGAGGCGCTGCGCCGCCGCGGCATGGGCACGCTGTGCTTCCACGGACCGCCGGGCAGCGGCAAGACCGCGCTGGCCGAGCACATCGCGTCGGAGCTGCAACGGCCGCTGATGGTGCGGCTGGCCAGCGACCTGATGTCCAAGTACGTCGGCGAGACCGAGCAGCACATGGCGCGCATGTTCGAGGCCGCCGCCGCCGAGGGCGCCGTGCTGCTGCTCGACGAGGCCGACAGCTTCCTGCGCAGCCGCCGCATGGCGGAGCGGCATTACGAAGTCAGCGAGGTCAACGAGATGCTCGCCGGCATGGAGCGCTTCGCCGGGCTGTTCATCTGCACGACCAACGCCTTCGACGATCTCGACGAGGCGGCGCTGCGCCGCTTCGGCTTCAAGATCCGCTTCAAGCCGCTGCGGCCGGACCAGCGCCTGACGATGTTCGAGCGCGAGCTGGGCGTGCCGCCCGCTGCCGGGCACGCCGACCGGCTGGGCCTGCTGGACCAGTTGACGCTGGGCGACTTCGCCGCGGTGCGGCAGCAGGCCGAGATCCTGGGCGAGGCGCTGTCGCCGGACGAGTTCATGACGCTGCTCGAGGCCGAGCACCGGGTGAAGCCGGAGGTCCGGCAGCGCCGGCCGATGGGCTTCCGCGCCGGCGAGACCTGACCCCCTTCTTGCATCCTCGCGGGGGCGACGGAGTGCCTTTCGGCAGCGCTCGCTCCGTCTTACCCCCTCGCGAGGGCGAGGGAGCTCCTTTCGGCAACGCTCACTCCGTCTTACCCCCTCGCCCCAGCGGGGAGAGGGGGGGGAGAGGGGGCTCGTGCCACAGCGCTGCTGCCCTTCGAAGCACCCCCTCTCCCCTGCCCTCTCCCCCCTCGCGGGGGGCGAGGGAGTTCTTGCCGGCAGCGCTCGCTCGTTCCTACACCCTCGCCCCAGCGGGGAGAGGGAGGGGAGAGGGGGCTCGTGCCACAGCGCTGCTGCCCTTCGAAGCACCCCCTCTCCCCTGCCCTCTCCCCCCTCGCGGGGGGCGAGGGAGTTGTGGCGCCGCTGGCCTGCCATGTTCTATGGCATCGTGCCGGCCATGCTGATTCCGCTTTTCTTCCGATGGCTCGCGCGACTGCGTCATGTGGCGCGCGGAGCACTGATCCTGCCGTTCGCGCTGCTGCTCGCCGCCGCCGCGCAGGCCGCGCCCGGCCCGGCGCCCAAGACCCAGTGCCCGGCCGAGCCCGCGCCGCTGCCCGCCGCGCGGCTGGCCGCGCAAGCCAGGGACCGCGGCCTGATGTGGACGCTGCGCCGCGATGGCCGCACCTCCTACCTGTATGCGAGCCTGCATGTCGGGCGTCCCGCCTGGGCCGCGCCCGGACCGCGCCTGAAGCGGGCGCTGGACGAGGTCGACGCCGTCGCGCTGGAACTCGATCCGCTGGACCGCGACGCATGGAAGATGCCGCCGATGCCCGACCTGCCGCTCGACCCGGCGCTGCGCCAGCGCCTCGATGCGCAGGCCGCCGCGGTCTGCCTGGAGCCGCAGGCGCTGGCGGCCATGCATCCGCTGCTGCAGACCAGCACCTACATGCTGCTGCGCGCCCGCTCGCTGGGGCTGGACGTGCGCTACGGCCAGGAGATCCTGCTGAGCCAGTGGGCCCGCGACCGCGGCCTGCCGGTGCTGGCGCTGGAGACGCTGCAGGGCCAGCTCGAGGCGCTGCTGCCGTCGGACGCCGAAGCCGCGCGGCATGAACTGCGCGCCAACCTGCGGCAGCTCGAGCGGCCGCAGGCGCTGCTGCGCACGCTGGACACGATGGTCGCGGTCTACGACCGCGGCGACCTGGCGCGGCTGAACCGCTACGCGCAGTGGTGCGACTGCGTGACCGACGCCGCCGACCGCGCCGCGCTGCAGCGGATCAACGACGGCCGCAATCCGGCCCTCGCCGACCGGATCTCCGAACTGCATCAGCGTGGACAGTCGCTGCTCGTGGCCGTCGGCGCGATGCACATGACCGGACCGCAGTCGCTGCCCGCGCTGCTCCAGGCGCGCGGCTTCGAGGTAACCCTGATGCCGAGATCCGGATCGCGATGACCGAGTTGCGGCACACTGAGCCGCCATCGCCCCGGCGCCCCCTCTTCCCTCTGATCCCTCTGATCCCTCCCGCGGAGCCCTGCATCTTGGATCCCCTGCCGTCCTTCCTCCAATCGCTGTTCCTGGTGCCGCTGACGCTGCTGCCCATCATCAACCCGGTGGGCGTCGCCCCGATCGTCATCGGCGCGGCCGGCGGCGACGACAAGGTGCTCAAGCGGCTGTCGCGCCAGGTCGCGATCAACGGCTGGGTGGTGATCATGGTGTCGCTGCTGGTGGGCACCTATGTGCTGGACCTGTTCGGCATCTCGCTGCCGGTGGTGCGCGTGGGCGGCGGCCTGCTGGTCGCCTACAGCGCCTGGATCATGCTGACCCGCAACGAGACCGACGACGTCCAGACCGCCGTGGTGCACGCCTCGCCCGGCGACATCAGCGAGAGCGAGATCGTCCGCCGCAGCTTCTTCCCGATCACCTTCCCGCTGACCACCGGTCCGGGCTGCATCGCCGCGGCGATCGCGCTGGGCGCGCAGATCCCGCGTTCGCCGATCCCGTACGTGATGGGCGCCGGCATCGCGGCGATCGGCGCGGCGTTCACCGCCGCCGTGGTCTACCTGGTCTACCGCAACGGCGGCCGGCTGCTGATGCGCATGGGCGAGGTCGGCACGCTGGTCATGATGCGGCTGATGGCCTTCGTGCTGCTGTGCATCGGCATCCAGATCCTGTGGAGCGGCTGGGCCGACCTGAACCACATCCCCACCTGACCCCGTCACCGCCCGGACGTAGGATCGACCCCACGGCCGCGCGCGCCACCGCGGCGCCAGACCGGCCGATCGAGGAGACACCATGGCGGACACCGACTTCAGCAGATTCGTTCCCGGCTTCGACTTCCTGCAAGGGTTGATGAAGAACGCCGGCGCGGCGATCCCCGGCTTCAACCAGTGGGTCGCGCCGACGCTGGACCCGCATGAGCTCGACAAGCGCATCGACGAGCTGCGCACGGTGCAGTTCTGGCTCGAGCAGAACGCCCGCATGCTCGCCGCGACGATCCAGGCCCTGGAAGTGCAACGGATGACGCTGTCCACGCTGCATGCGATGAACGTGCCGATGGCCGACCTGAAGGAAGTGCTGAAGACGCCGATGGGGGGCGCCCGGCCCGCCGCGGCGGCCCGCGACGCGGCACCGGACAAGGCCGCGGCCCCTGCGGCGGCCGAGCCCTCGCCCGCGCCCTCGCCCGCCCCCAAGGCCGGCACGCCCGAGGCCCCCGCCGGCACCGCCTCCAAAGGGCCGGTCGGCGCCGATCCGATGCAGTGGTGGAACGCCCTCACGCAGCAATTCACGCAGGTCGCGGCCAATGCGATGAAGACCGCCCAGACCACCGCCGCCGCGGCCACGTCGGCCGCGACCAGCGCCGCGGCGGCGGCCAGAGCCTCCGCCTCCGCGCCCGCGCCCGCCCCCACCGCGCCGGCAGGCGCCAAGCCCGCCCCGCGCGCCTCGGCCAAGACCGGCGCGAAGCGCGCCGCCAAGCCGGCGGCCTCGTCCACCGCGGCGCCCGCCGCCAAATCCACCGCGGCCCGCAAGGCGCCCGCCAGACGCAAGACTTCCTGAGCCTCGCGCCGTTCCCGCCCGAGGGCCGTACATGCCTCGCTTCCTCCAGGCTCACGCCACCCATCCCGATCCCCACATGGCGCTCGCGCTCGCCGGCGCGCAGCTGGACGGCCAGCGCGGCGACATGGCGCCGACACTGGGCTTCCTCTATCTGACCCACCCCTACGCGGCCCAGGCCCAGGCGCTGCTGGACGAAGCCCGCCTGCGCTGGCCCGGCTGCGGCTGGGTCGGCGCGTCGGCACTCGCGGTGAGCGCCAGCGGCGTCGAGTACTTCGACGAGCCCGCGCTGGTCGTCATGCTGTCCGACCTGCCGCGCGACCAGTGGCGGGTGTTCTCCGGCCGCCAGCCGCTGCCAGCCGACTGCGACGCCCGCAGCCTGCTGCTGCATGCCGACGGCGGCACGCCCGACCTGCAGGACCTCATCGGTGAGCTGGCCCAGCGCTGCAGCAGCGGCTATCTCTTCGGCGGCCTGGTCAGCGGCGGCGACGATGCGGTCCAGATCGCCGATGGCGTGTTCGAGGGCGGCCTGTCGGGACTGGCGCTCGGTCCGGAGCTGCGCTGGATCTCGCGCGTCAGCCAGGGCTGCCAGCCGCTGGGCCGCGAGCGCCGCGTCACCGCCTGCGACGGGCCGCTGGTCACCGAACTCGATGGCCAGCCGGCGCTCGATGCGCTGCTGGAGGACCTGAAGCTGCCCGCCTACACCGGCGAGTCGGGCGCGCTGCGCCAGGCGATGCCGCTGTTCCGGCGCACGCTGGCCGGACTGAACGACGAACCGGGCGCCCGGCGCGAATACGGCCCCGAGGTGCGCGTGCGCCATCTGGTCGGCCTGGATCCGGCGCGGCGCGGCGTGGCCGTCGCGGAGCAGGTGCGCGAAGGCGAACTGCTGAGCTTCTGCGAGCGCCATCCCGACGCGGCGCGGCGCGATCTGGTCCGCATCTGCACCGAGATCCGCGCCGAGGCCGAGGAGCGCGGCACCCGCATGGCCGGCGCGCTGTATTTCAGCTGCATCGGACGCGGCGGGCCGCACTTCGGCGCGCCCTCGGCCGAGCTGCAATGGGTGCAGCACGCACTTGGCGACGTCCCGCTGGCCGGCTTCTTCGCCAATGGCGAGATCGCCCATGCCCGCCTCCATGGCTACACCGGCGTGCTGACCGTGTTCCTGGAGTCCTGATGCCGGGACGCCGCGACCTGCTGCAGGCGGCCGCGGCCGCGACGCTTTGCGCGGCGCTGCCAGTCCCGGCGCGGGCCGCCCGCCAGCCGGCCGACTCCCCGGCCAGGTTGCCGTCCGAGCCCGCCACCGTCGTCTTTCCGCGCCACCTGCCGCTGCAGGACAAGCAGGTCGACTACTTCATCAGTCTGCTGCACGCGGCGCTGCAGCGCAGCGGCACGCGCTACGCGCTGATCCAGACGCAGTCGGAGATGGTGCAGAGCCGCGCGCTGCTGGAGATGGCGAGCAACGAGCCCGGCATCGACGTCTTCTGGACGATGACCGACCCGCAGCGCGAGCAGACGCTGCTGCCGATCCGCGTGCCGCTGGACCGCGGGCTGATCGGCTGGCGGCTCTGCCTGATGCGGGCCGCCGAGCGCGACCGCCTGGGCGCGGTGCCCGACCTGCGCGGCCTCGCGAAGTTGATCGCCGGCCAGATGCACGACTGGCCCGACACCGCCGTGCTGCGCGCCAATGGCCTGCCGGTGCAGGTCAGCACCCATTACCAGGGGCTGTTCCAGATGCTGTCGCAGGGGCGCTTCGACTACTTCCCGCGCTCGATCTTCGAGATCGACGCCGAGCTCGCCAGCTTCGCCGAGCAGGACCTGGTCATCGATCCCCACCTGCTGCTGTACTACCCCGCCGCGCTCTACATGTTCGTCCGTCCCGGCCGGCCGCGGCTGGCGGCGGACCTGGCGCGCGGCATGGAGGCGCTGGTCGCGGACGGCAGCTTCGAGCGCCTGTCCCGGCAGCTCTTCGGCGACCTGGTCAAGCGCCACCGCATCGACCAGCGCCGCGTGCTGCGGCTGCGCAATCCGCTGCTGCCGCCGGCCACGCCGCTGGGCCGCAAGGCCCTGTGGTGGCCGCTCCCCGGCGCGCGCTGAATGGCCTCCCCCCACCGCCGCCGCGCCTCCCCCATCGACGTCGCCAAGGTTCAGGCCCGGGTCAGCGCGCGGGGCTACAGTTCGAGCCCATGACCGCCGTCCTCCCTTCGACCCACCAGCCGCCCGGCGACCAGGCGGCGGCGCTGTCGGCGTTCCGCGCCGGACGCCGCGCGGCGCTGGTCGAAGCCCTCGGGACGGTGCTGCCGCCCCACGCGCTGCTGTGGCAGGACGAACAGACGCGTCCCTATGAATGCGACGGCCTCACGGCCTACCGCGAACGCCCCCTCGCGGTGGCGCTGCCGGAAACGGAAGCCCAGGTCGCCGGCGTGCTCAAGGCCTGCCATGCGCTGGGCATCCCGGTCGTGGCGCGCGGCGCGGGCACCGGGCTGTCGGGCGGCGCCATGCCGCATGCGGAAGGCCTGACGCTGGCGCTGGCGAAGTTCAACCGGATCGTCGCGATCGACCCGCTGGCGCGGACCGCGCGGGTCCAGTGCGGCGTGCGCAACCTGGCGATCTCCGAAGCGGCCGCCGCGCACGGCCTCTACTACGCGCCCGATCCGAGCAGCCAGATCGCCTGCACGATCGGCGGCAACGTCGCCGAGAACTCCGGCGGCGTGCACTGCCTGAAGTACGGCCTGACGCTGCACAACGTGCTGAAGGTGCGCGGGTTCACCGTCGATGGGGAGCCCGTGACGTTCGGCTCCGAGGCGCTCGATGCACCCGGACTGGACCTGCTGAGCGTCGTCATCGGCAGCGAGGGCATGCTGGCGGTGGTGACCGAGGTCGTCGTCAAGCTGACGCCCAAGCCGCAGCTGGCGCGCTGCATCATGGCCAGCTTCGACGACCTGCGCCGCGCCGGCGACGCGGTGGCGGCGATCATCGCGGCCGGCATCATCCCGGCCGGGCTGGAGATGATGGACAAGCCGATGACGGCGGCGGTCGAGGATTTCGTCCACGCCGGCTACGACCTCGAGGCCGAGGCCATCCTGCTGTGCGAGAGCGACGGCACGCCGGAGGAAGTCGAGGAGGAGATCGTCCGCATGAGCGAGGTGCTGCGCGCCAGCGGCGCGACGCGGCTGGAGGTCAGCGAGACCGAGGCCCAGCGGCTGCGCTTCTGGAGCGGACGCAAGAACGCGTTTCCGGCCTCGGGGCGGATCAGCCCGGACTACATGTGCATGGACTCGACGATCCCGCGCAAGCGGCTCGCGGACATCCTGCTGGCGATCCAGGAGATGGAGAAGAAGTACGCGCTGCGCTGCGCTAACGTCTTCCATGCCGGCGACGGCAACCTGCATCCGCTGATCCTGTTCGACGCCAACGACCCCGACCAGTTGCACCGCTGCGAGCGCTTCGGCGCCGACATCCTGGAGACCAGCGTCGCGATGGGCGGCACGGTGACGGGGGAGCACGGCGTCGGCGTGGAGAAACTCAACAGCATGTGCGTGCAGTTCTCGCCGCAGGAGCGCGAACAGATGCTGGCCTTGAAGCGGGCCTTCGACCCGCAAGGGCTGCTGAACCCCGGGAAGGTGATCCCCACGCTGCAGCGCTGCGCCGAATATGGCCGCATGCATGTGAAGCGTGGCGCGCTGCCCTTCCCTGATCTGGAGCGATTCTGATGACGGTGCAAGCAGGGGATTTGGGACAGGCGCCGGCCGCCGGGCCGGACGCGGCGATGGCGCCGGCGCTCGACGCCGGGCAGACCGCGGTGCTGCGGGCGATCCAGGATCGGATCCGGCAGGTCGGGCCGCTGCGCATTGCCGGCCATGGCAGCAAGGACTTCTATGGCGGACCGCTGACGCCGCCGGGCGCCAAGGGCCCGTTGCCGGTGCTGTCGACGGCGGGGCTCAGCGGCGTGCTGGCCTATGAGCCGAGCGAGCTCTATCTGACCGCGCTGGCGGGCACGCCGCTGGCGCAGGTCGAGGCGCTGCTGGCCGAGCATGGGCAGCACCTGGCGTTCGAGCCGCCGCGCTTCGTCGGCGCGGCCTCGGGCGGCACCGGCACGATCGGCGGCATGGTGGCGACCGGCCTGTCCGGCCCGGCTCGCGCGACGGCGGGCGCGGTGCGCGACCACGTGCTCGGGTTGTCGATGCTCAACGGCCGCGGCGAACTGCTGCATTTCGGCGGCACGGTGATGAAGAACGTGGCCGGCTACGACGTCTCGCGGCTGATGGCCGGCGCGCTGGGCGTGCTGGGCTTCATCGCGCAGGTCACGCTGAAGGTGCTGCCGATCCCGGCCGCTTCCGCGACGCTGCGCTTCGAGTGCGGGCAGGACGAGGCCCTGGTCCGGATGAACCGCTGGGGCGGACAGCCGCTGCCGGTCTCGGCCACGGCCTGGTGGGATGGCGCGCTGGTGGTGCGGCTCTCGGGCGCCGAGGCGGCGGTGACGGCCGCGAAACGCCGCCTCGGAGGGGACGTCATCCCCGAGGCGATGGCGGCGCCGTTCTGGCAAGGCCTGCGCGACCAGAGCGACGAGTTCTTCCTCGGCGCCCGCCGGGCGGTGCAAGGGGGCGCGGCGCTGTGGCGCATCGCGGTGCCGGCCACGTCGCCCGCGATGACGCTGCACGGCGAACAGCTGGTCGAATGGGGCGGCGCCCAGCGCTGGGTCGTGACGCCGATGGCGCCGGCGCAGATGCGCGAGCTCGTCGCCGCGGCCGGCGGCCATGCGACGCTGTTCTATGCGAACGACAAGTCGGCCGGCGCCTTCTCGCCGCTGGGGCCGCAGCTGACGCGGATCCACCGCGAACTGAAGCGCCAGTTCGATCCGGAGGGGATCTTCAATCCTGGCCGGCTCTATCCGGACCTCTGATCCGGTCGACGCCGTCATCCGCCAGCTTCCGCCCGCACGATGCAAACCCACCTGGCTCCCGAGTTCCAAGGCACCCCGGAAGGCAGCGCCGCCGAGGCGATCCTGCGCCGCTGCGTGCATTGCGGCTTCTGCACGGCGACCTGCCCGACCTACCAGCTGCTCGGCGACGAACTCGACGGCCCGCGCGGACGGATCTACCTCATCAAGCAGGTGCTGGAAGGCTCGCCGCCGACCGCGGCGACGCAGCAGCACCTGGACCGCTGCCTGACCTGCCGCAATTGCGAAAGCACCTGTCCGTCCGGCGTCCAGTACGGCCAGCTCGTGGAGATCGGCCGCCAGGTCGTCGAGGCCAAGGTCGGGCGCCCGCGCGAGGAGCGCCTCAAGCGCTGGCTCCTCAAGGAAGGGCTGACCTCGCCGCTGTTCACGCCGGCGCTGCGGCTCGGCCAGGCGCTTCGGCCGCTTGTGCCCGCCGCGCTGAAGGACAAGGTGCCGCCGCGTCCGGAAGCCCGCGCGTTCCAGTGGCCGCGGCGCGAGCATCCGCGCAAGGTGCTGATGCTGCTCGGCTGCGTGCAGCCGGCCATGATGCCCAACATCAACGCCGCCACGGCCCGGGTGCTGGATGCCGCCGGCGTGCAGACACTGGTCGCCGACGAGGCCGGCTGCTGCGGCGCGATCCGCGCCCATCTGAATGACCACCATGGCGGGCTCGACGACGCCCGGCGCAACATCGACGCCTGGTGGCCGATGGTCGACGGCCATGGCGGCGAGGTCGAGGCCATCGTCATGAACGCCTCCGGCTGCGGGGTCCAGGTCAAGGACTACGGCCGCCTGCTCGCCCACGATCCGGACTACGCCGAGAAGGCCGCCCGGGTTTCGGCCCTGACCCGCGACTTGAGCGAGTTCCTGCCGGCGCTGGCCGAGCCGCTGCGGTCGCGCCTCGGGCAGGGCGGGCCGGGAGCGCGGCCCAAGCTCGCCTACCACCCGCCCTGCACGCTGCAGCATGGCCAGCAGTTGCGCGGCGGCGTCGAGGGGCTGATGCGCGAACTCGGGTTCGAGATTTCGGTCGCGCCTGCCGAGAGCCACCTGTGCTGCGGCTCCGCCGGCACGTATTCCGTGCTGCAACCCGCGCTGTCCAAGCAGCTGCGGGACCGCAAGCTCGAGGCGCTGGCGCCGCTCGCGGCGGACGCCATCGTCTCCGCCAACATCGGTTGCATCCAGCACCTGCAATCCGGCACCGGGACGCCGGTGCGCCACTGGATCGAGGTCCTGGACGAGGCGCTGGGCGCCTGAGCGTCGCGCCGGCGCGTCACTCCCCTCGAAAACACCTCCCACTTGAGGAGGAGTTCTCACTCTCAGCGCACCGCCAAGGGCAAACCCGGGCATGCGCATTGCCTGCGGCCCGCACAATCGCGCTCAATAACAGGAGGGGAGCGCGTCAAGCGATCCAACCAGAAAGCGAAAGAGGCCGGTCACCGCGTGGTGACCGGCCTTTTTTCCGTCCTCGGCGGCTGGCGGCCACGGATACTCCACGGTCACATTTCCTTCATCCGGCTTCGTCCGAAGCCCGATCCGCCATGATCCTGACCCGTCGCACCTGGCTGCTCGCGCCCGTCCTGGCCGCGCTGGCCGCCTGCAGTTCCGCTCCGACTTCCACGCCGGCCGCCCCGCCGGCATCCGCCGCCGCCCAGGCAAGCCCTGGCCCCTTCGCGGCGAAGAAGCCGCCAAGACTGGTGGTCTTCATGGTGATCGACGGGCTGCCGATCCGGCAGGTGCTCGGCTACCGCGACCAGCTGCAGCCGGACGGCTTCAAGCGCTTCCTCGATCGCGGCGCCTGGTTCGCCAATGCGTATTACGGCCACGGCTACACGGTCACCGCGGCCGGCCACTCGATCATGCTCAGCGGCGCCTATCCGCAGCGCAGCGGCATCATCGGCAACGAATGGCGCGACCCCGTGACGGGCGAGCCGCAGTACAACACCGCCGATCCGCGCTACCAGTACATCGGCAACAAGACCGAGCCGCTGGCCGGCACCAGCCCCGAGAACTACAAGGTGGAGACCGTCGGTGACGTGCTGCGCACGCTGCAGCCGGGATCCAAGGTGATCGGCATCTCCGGCAAGGACCGCGGCGCGATCCTGCCGGCGGGCCACAAGGGCACGGCCTACATGTTCATGGGCGGGACCGGCCAATTCGCGTCGTCCACCTATTACATGGACAAGCATCCGGCCTGGGTCGACGCCTTCAACGCGGCCAAGCCGGCCGACCAGTTCTTCGGCAAGACCTGGGCCCCGATGCTGCCCGAGGCCGCCTATGCGCGCAGCGTGCCGGACGGCCAGCCCTGGCAGGCCAACAGCGGCAACGGCAACAGGCTGCCGGCGGTGCTTGGCGCCGGCATGGACGGTCCGGGACCGCGCTTCTACGGCAACATCCTGCCCTCCCCGTTCGGCGACGAATTGACGCTGGCCTTCGCCCGCGCCGCGGTCGAGGGCGAGCAGCTCGGCACCGACGACCAGACCGACATCCTGTCGGTGAGCCTGTCCAGTCACGACTACATCAACCACGCGTTCGGTCCGGAATCACGGCTGTCGCACGACCACTTCCTGCACCTGGACGCCCACCTGCAGGCCTGGTTCAAGTACCTCGACGCCAAGGTCGGCCGCGACAACTACATCGCCGTGCTGACCGCCGACCACGGCTTCACCGACACCCCCGAATGGGCGAAGTCGCAAGGCCGGGATGCCGGCCGGATCAATCCGGCACAGGCGGTGGGCTTCGTCAACGCGGGACTGGCGAAGCAGTTCGGCGAAGGCCGCTGGGTCGCCGGCCTGTCAGGCACCGGGCTGATCTTCGACGAGGCGGCCATCCGGGCGAAGGGCCTCCAGCCCGACGACGTCTACGCCGCCGCGAAAACGCTGGTCGAGCAGGTGGACGGCGTGCAGGCCGCCTTCACGCGGGCGCAACTGGCGGGCACCGACACGGCCACGCCCTACCTCGAGCAGATGCGCAGGTCCTGGTATCCGGGCATCGCCGCCCCGCTGCAGGTGGTGCCGAAGCCGGGCTGGATGTTCGGCGCCCGCATGACCGGCACCACCCATGGCAGCCCCTATGAAGCCGACACCCATGTGCCGCTGCTGACCTGGGGCCCGGGCTGGGTCGGCCAGGGACGCATCGAGCAGCGCGTCGAGATCGTCGACTTCGCGCCCACGCTGAGCGCGATCCTGCACATCCCGGCGCCGCGCCAGGCTCAGGGCAAGGTGTTGCCACTGCCGGCGCAATAAGGAACGGGGGACGCCGAAAGGGGGATGGCGTCGGCCAGCCGTACGGCGATTCCCCCCGTTCAGCGCAGCCACCCGCCACCGAAGCGGGGAGTGGATGCGCCTGACAAATGGCTGCTGTAGGCTGGCCGGTCTCAAAGAAATAAAAGGGAGACCGCCATGTTTGGCTGGTTCGAGAAACTCGTCGATCCGTTTCCGCAAAGCCCGGCGCCGCAGCCGCCCCAGGGCTTCTTCGCGTTCGTCTGGGCCGGCTCGCACGGCATGCGCAAGCTGGTGCTGGTGCTGGTCGTCCTGACCGCCGCCATCGGCGCCTTCGAGGCCTTGCTGTTCTCGATGCTGGGCTCGGTCGTCGACTGGCTCAGCCAGGTGCCGCCGTCGCAGTGGTGGTCGACGCAGCGCGACAAGCTGCTGCTGCTGGGCGGCATCCTGCTGGCCAGCCCGGTGCTGATCGCGCTGCAGGCGATGAGCAAGTACCAGGGTCTGTCCAGCAACTTCCCGATGCGGCTGCGCTGGAACTTCCACCGGCACCTGCTCGCCCAGAGCATGAGCTTCTACCAGGACGAGTTCGCCGGCCGCGTCTCCGCCAAGCTGATGCAGACGGCGCTGGCGGTGCGCGAGTGCTGGCTGATCGTCACCGACATCCTGGTCTTCATCACGATCTACTTCGTGACGATGCTGGGCGTGGTCGGAAGCTTCGATGCGACGCTCCTGATCCCGTTCCTGGGCTGGCTGGCCTGCTACCTGGTCGCGCTGGTCGTCTTCGTGCCGCGGCTGGGCAAGGCCGCCGCCGCGCAGGCCGACGCCCGCAGCCTGATGACCGGCCGCGTCACCGACGCCTACACCAACATCAGCACCGTCAAGCTGTTCTCGCATTCGAACCGCGAGGCCGGATTCGCCCGCGGGGCGATGCAGGACTTCCTGGGCACGGCCTACCGCCAGATGCGGCTGATCAGCGCGTTCGAGATCGTCAATCACGCGCTGTCGATGGGCCTGATCGCCGCCACCGCCGGCATGACGCTGTGGCTGTGGACGCAGGGCCAGGTCGGCATCGGCGCGGTCGCCGCGGCCACCGCGATGGCGCTGCGGCTCAATGGCATCTCGCACTGGATCATGTGGGAGATGGCCAGCCTGTTCGAGAACATCGGCACCGTGCAGGACGGCATCACGACGCTGTCGCGCCCGATCGCGATCCAGGACGCCGCCGGCGCGGCGGCGCTCGACGTGACCCGCGGCGAAGTGCGCTTCGACCATGTCGACTTCAGCTACGGCGGCCGCAAGACGGTGCTGCACGACCTGACCCTGACGATCCGGCCGGGCGAGAAGATCGGCGTGGTCGGGCGCTCGGGCGCCGGCAAGTCCACGCTGGTCAATCTGCTGCTGCGCTTCTATGACATCGACAAGGGCCGCGTGCTGATCGACGGCCAGGACATCGCCACGGTGACGCAGGACAGCCTCAGACGCCAGGTGGGCATGGTCACGCAGGACACCTCGCTGCTGCACCGCTCGGTGCGGGACAACCTGATGTATGGCCGCCCGGACGCGACCGAGGACGAGATGCGGGCGGCCGCCGAGCGCGCCGAGGCGCAGGACTTCATCGATGGCCTGACCGATCCGAAGGGACGCCAGGGCTACGACGCCCACGTGGGCGAGCGCGGCGTGAAGCTGTCCGGCGGCCAGCGCCAGCGCATCGCCATCGCCCGCGTGATGCTGAAGGACGCGCCCATCCTGTTGCTCGACGAGGCGACCAGCGCGCTGGACTCCGAGGTCGAGGCCGCGATCCAGCGCAGCCTGTACCGGCTGATGGAGGGCAAGACGGTGGTGGCGATCGCGCACCGGCTCTCGACCATCGCCGCGATGGACCGGCTGATCGTGATGGACCAGGGCCGCATCGTCGAGCAGGGCGACCACGCGTCGCTGCTGGCGCAGGGGGGCCTGTACGCGAAGCTGTGGACCCACCAGAGCGGCGGCTTCCTGGTCGAGGACGGTCTGGACGAGGAGACCGGCGGCACGCCTGCACCACGCCGGAACGGCCCTGGCGGCCAGCTGGCCAGCGATGACCGTGACGTGGTGCACGACGAGGCGGATTGACCCGGTCCGCCGCTGTCGCTGGAACAGGGCCGGCGGCATGGCGCGTTCGGCCCGGCGCGGCGCGAGGGCCCGGTGTCATGCTGGCGCTCAAATGAGGTTTGCCAACGGATTTCTCGTAAGCCGGCGCTGACTTATCCCTCGAATGACGGACGCTGCACGCCACCCGTTCAAGGGGTTCGGCGGGGTATCCGGGTGAGGGCAGGTATGAAACACTGCGTTGGCAGGTCGGACGGAAGCGCCGATCCGCTTGAGCGTCCGCCCTTTCCGGGGGCGCGTGCACCACGAAAGCTGAGCATATGGACCACAGCAGCGACACCACCCCGCAGTCTTCGGCCACTCCGGCGCCCGGCGCCGGATCCGTCGTCTCGCAGCGCCGCCGCCGCTTCATCCAGGCGGGCGTGGTGCCGGTCGGTCTGACGCTGGCCAGCCGTCCGGCGATGGCCTGGCACTGCAACACGACCTCGGCCTGGGGCTCGGCGATCCTGCGCAATGGCGGGGCCAGCGTGCAGGCCCGCGCCGATCAGGCGGTGATCAACAACACCGAGTGCTGGACCATCACCAACTGGAACAGCAACTCCGGCCGCTCGTCGGTGCGCGGCGGCACCGCGCCGTGGACCCTGGTCATCAACACCTGGTACGCGGGCAAGAGCCTGACCTATGCGCGCAACACCCTGACGGTGGCGAAGGTGTATCCAGGCGGCCTGAAGAACGTCAGCAGCACGGCCAAGGTGTCCGATCTGCTGAAGAACGATCCGGGCGGCTACGGCACGATGATGCTGGTGGCCCGGCTGAACACGCTGTTCGCCGGCAACAACGTCGCGCAATGCGTGGTGTCGTCGAGCGGCCAGGACATGCTCGTGCAGATGGCGTCGCAAGGACCCGGCGTCTTCAAGCCGGCCAACTCGACCGGCGCGGCCTGGTCGACGACGGACTTCAAGAACTACCTGTACAGCAACTGGCTCGTGTCCACCTGATGGCTGGGCCGGCCTGGCACTGCAGGCAATCGCTGAATGACGTGCTGCTCGCCTGGGAGGGTGAACAGCACGCCGTCTATTTCGACCCCGAGAGCGGGGACACCCACCTGATCGCCGCGCTCGGCGCGCAACTGGCTGAATGGCTGGCCGACGCTCCGCTCGACCGCGATCAGCTGCTGCAGCGGCTCGCGCGCGATGTGGACTGGGACGAGCCGCCGGCCCCCGAAGCGCTGTCCGAGATCCTCGACCTGCACCTGCGCCGCCTGGCCGAGATCCACCTGCTGAGCGAGGACCCGGCACAGGAGCCAAGCGCTTGAAGCTGCAGGACATCGGCACGGACGGGCTGCGGGCCCGGATGAGCGGCGAAGGCCTGACGCTCAGGCTCTCGCCATTCACCGTGCGCGTGCGGTCCGACATTGCGCATCTGGCGGCCGATGTCGCGGCGATGTACCGCGACTTCGAACTCGCCGGCGATGAGGAGTTCGTCGACTTCCACGTCGCCGTGCTGCGCAGCCCGCATTGGCTGAGCCGGCTGCAGGGCCGCGCCGAGTTCTGGTTCGATGGCCAGCGCTCGTTCACGCCGCTGCCGGCCGCGCAGGCGCTGGCGATGCTCGAGTGGGGCATCAACTGGTGCATCGCGGCCCACGCCCATCAATACCTGCTGATCCATGCCGCCGTGCTCGAGCGCGGTGGCCGCGCGCTGCTGATGCCGGCGCCGCCGGGTTCCGGCAAGAGCACGCTGTGCGCCGCGCTGGCGCATCGCGGGTGGCGGCTGCTGTCCGACGAACTCGGCCTGCTCGACATGGCCACCGGCCTGGTCCACGGCATGGCGCGGCCGATCAATCTCAAGAACGCCTCGATTCCGCTGATCCGCGCCTTCGCGCCCGACGCGTTCTTCAGCGCGTCGATGCCCAACACCTCGAAGGGCACCGTCGCGCTGGTGCGTGCGCCGCGGGACGCGATCGAGGCGCGCCTGGCGCCGGCGCGGCCGGCCTGGGTCGTGCTGCCGGCCTGGCGCGCCGAGGCGCCCGCCGCGCTGATGCCGATCGAGCGCGCCCGGGCCTTCATGGATCTCGCCGAGCAGTCGTTCAACTACGACGTGCACGGCCAGGCCGGGTTCCAGGCGCTGGGCCGGCTCGTCGGCGCCTGCGGGTGCTACCGCTTCGAGTACAGCCGCCTGGACGAGGCGCTGGCCCACTTCGACCGGCTCGCCGAATCCGTGCCGGAGCCCGGATCCGTGTCCGCACCCATGCCGGCGGGAGCGCCATGAGCGCCGAGCGCCGCCGGCCGCTGCTGGTCCGGGTGCTGCTGCAGCCGGCGGTCGCCGCCGGGCTGGGGCTGTCCGACTGGGACCTGCTGCTGCGGCAGGCGCGGCGTTCCAATCTCGCCGGCAAGCTGGCCGAGCAGATGGAACGCGGCGGCTGGCTCGACACCCTGCCCGAGCCGGTGCGCCCGCATCTGCGCTCGGCGCTGCTGCTGTCGCGGCGGCAGGCGCAGATGCTGCGCCGTGAAGTCGACCTGCTGCGCCAGACGCTGGCCGAGCTGCCGGGCCCGCTGATCCTGCTCAAGGGCGCGGCCTATGCGCTCGGCGGCCACGCGCCGGCGCCGGGCCGGATGTTCAGCGACATCGACCTGCTGATCCCGCCCGAGCAGTTGCCGCGCTGCGAGACCACGCTGCTCGTCCATGGGTGGGACTTCGACGAGGGGCTGGACGCCTACGACCAGCGCTATTACCGCGACTGGATGCACGAGCTGCCGCCGCTGCACCACAAGCGGCGCGGCACCTCGCTGGACGTGCACCACACGCTGCTGCCGCCGACCGCGCGCACGCCGCTGGACAGCCGCGCGCTGTTCGATGCGCCGCGGCCGTTGCCGGGACTGCCCGGCGTGTTCGAGTTGCCGCCCGAGGACATGCTGCTGCACAGCGCCGCCCACCTGTTCCATGAAGGCGAGCTGACCAACGGCCTGCGCGACCTGTTCGACCTCGACGCGCTGCTGCGCGAGTTCGGCGCGATCGAGGGCTTCTGGCCACGGCTGACGGCGCGCGCGCGGCGCATTGGTCTGACGCGCCCGCTGTGGCTCGCGCTGAGATATACGCGGATGCTGCTGGACACGCCTTGGCCGGAGACGCTGCTGGAGGAGGTCGGGCCGCCACCGGGCGCGCTCGCGTTGAGGCTGCTGGACGCGTGCTATCGGCGCGCGCTCAGGCCGGCGCATGACAGCTGCCGGCTGCCTGGGCATGAACTGGCGGAAGGGGCGCTCTATGTGCGCTCCCACTGGTTGCGCATGCCGTCGGGACTGCTGGCGCGGCATCTGCTGCGCAAGGCGTGGTCCCGGATGACAACCTCTCCCGAAGTGCGCAAGGCTGAGGTGCCAGGCAACGGCTGATGGCCCTCCACCCCCACCCGCTCCCGCAAGCGGGCGAGGGGGTAAGAGCCGGACGTCGTAGTAAACCCCCTCGCCCCAGCGGGGAGAGGGAGGGGAGAGGGGGCTCGTGCCACAGCGCTGCTGCCGTTCGAAGCACCCCCTCTCCCCTGCCCTCTCCCCCCTCGCGGGGGGCGAGGGAGTTCTTGCGCAAGGCAAGTGCGGGTAGACACCGGCCCCGGAGCAGAGCGGGGCGGGGCGGGCGCGGCCATTGCCGGGGGGCGGGGAGCCTTCGCTTATGCTCGCTCCCCATGAACCGACCCAAGCCTTTCTCCATGATCCGCGAGTTTCATCTCGCGGACTGGTTCACCCTGGGCAACGCCTTCTGCGGAGTCGGCGCGCTGTTCTCCGTCATGACCTTCCTGCAGACCGGGCTGACGCTGCATCTCTACTACGCCTGCGCGCTGATCCCCGCGGCGCTGGTCTTCGACGTGCTGGACGGCCGCATCGCGCGCTGGCGTCAGAAAAGCTCCGCGATGGGACGTGAGCTGGACTCGCTCGCCGACGTGATCTCGTTCGGCGTCGCGCCGGCGGTGATCGCCTACGGCTGCGGCATGCAGGGCCTGTGGGACCGCATCATCCTGGGCTTCTTCGTCGCCTGCGGCGTCTCGCGCCTGGCCCGCTACAACATCACCGCCGAGTCCCTCTCCGGCGGCAGCGACAAGGTCGCCTACTTCGAGGGCACGCCCATCCCGACCTCGCTGCTGCTGGTCATCGTGCTGTGGATCGCGGCCTGGCAGGGCGCGATCGGCGAAGCGCTGTGGTTCGGCAGCCTCAGGATGGGCGGCTTCACGCTGCATCCGCTGGTGCTGCTGTTCGCGATTTCGGGCTCGCTGATGATCAGCCGGATCCGCATTCCCAAGCTGTGACCGCCGGGACGGCGGCCCGCGCCGCCGCCCGCTGCCGGCTCACTTCGTGACGGCGCTCGTCGCGGTCGACATGTTGCCGGCGGCGTCCCGCGCGACCGCCTGGATGGTGTGCGCGCCGCTGGACGCCTTCTTCAGGTTCCACGTGTAGCTCAGACTCGCCCCCGTGCCGGAGGCCACCACCGCGCCGTCGATGTAGATCGTCTGCTGCAACCCGGCCGTGCCGGCGTTGTCGCTGGCGCTGGTGGTGATCGTCACGTTGTTGCCCGTGAGCCGCGTGTTGCTGGCCGGGCGCGTGATGGCGATCTCCGGCGCCTGGGTATCGGCCAGCGCCGAGTTGGACACGTTCAGCGTCACCGAGGCACTGGTCCCGCTGTTGCCGGCGGCATCGACGGCGGTGGCGGAGATCGTCACCGGCCCGTTGCCCATGCGGGTCGAATCCCAGCTGAAGCCATAGGGCGGCGACGTGTCGGACGCCACCACGCTGCCGTTGACCCGCAGGTCCACGCGGGTGACGCCGACGTTGTCGCTGGCGGACACGTCGAAGGCGACCAGCCCGCTGACGATCGCGCTGCCCAGCGGCGCATTGACCGCCACGGCCGGCGCCTGCGTGTCGGGCGCCGGCGTGGTCAGCACCGCCTGCATCGCCGCGCCCGCGTTGAGGCGGCCCCAGCCGTAATACGGATCGCGCCCCGCCGCGCCGAGGTCGACGGCCGTGGTGAACAGCGCGTTCTGGATCGCGGTGATGCTCAGCGAGGGCCGCGCCGACATCAGCACCGCCACGGCGCCGGCGACGACCGGGCTCGCCAGCGAGGTGCCCCACCAGGTCCCGTAGCTGCCGCCGCGCTGCGTCGTCCAGATGTTCTGCCCGGGCGCGGACAGCGCGACGAAGCTGCCATAGCTGGACCAGCTGGTCTTGGTGTCGGTCTCGTCGGTGGCGGAGACCGGGATCATGCTGGCGGTCGGCGTGATGCCCTCGTCGATGCCGTTGTTGCCGGCGGCGACCACGACCAGCCCGCCCTTGCTGCGCATGTAGTCGGCGGCGCTCTGCACGGTGCTGCTGCCGGCGACGCCGCTGTAGCTGATGTTGGCCACGCGGGCGCCCTGGTCGGCGGCCCAGGTGAGGCCCTGCGCCACGGTGCTCCAGTAGGCGTAGGCATTGGGATCGGCAATGCGCACCGGCATCAGCTGCGCCTGCCCGGCGATGGAGGCCACGCCGACGCCGTTGTTCAGCGCGGCTGCCGCGGCGCCCGCCACCGCGGTGCCATGTCCGTTGACGTCGCTGGTATCGGCATTGCCGTCATAGAAGTTCCAGCCCGGGACCAGATGTCCGGCCAGGTCGGGATGCGTGCCGTCGACGCCGGTATCCAGGATCGCGATCTTGATGCCGCTGCCCTGCGCCGTGTCCCAGGCCTGCGGCGCGTTGATGCGTGTCAGGTGCCACTCGCTGCCCATGTAGGGATCGTTGGGCGCCATCGCGGGCGAGACGCGCATGTCGAGCTCGGCCGACTTCAGCTGCGGATGGCGCGCCAGCAGCATCGCGATGGCGGTCTCGGAGGCATTGGCCGGCAGGTCCACGACGGCCAGCTGCGTGCGTCCGACGCGGCGTGCCTTGCCACCATGCGGGGCGAGGATCCTGGCCAGCGCCTTGTCGTCGAGCCCGGCGCGGGTCTGGATCAGCAGGCGCTGGCGCGCCCAGCCGTTGGCGGTGCCGGCGGCGGGGGGCGGCAGCATGATTTCCGACTGCGGTCCGCCCGGGCGGATGCGCAGCGCCTGCGCGAGCGCATCGAAGGCATCGGGCTTGCGCCGCACCAGCCGCGCGAGCATGCGGCCCTCGACGGTCATCGCGACGCAGGTGTCGCCCTCGCAGAACACCAGGGCGCCGGCCTCGGCGGCGGGTTTCCAGGACGACAGGTCGAGGCGGTCGCACAGCTGGCCGCCGATCAGCGCATGGCGGATGTCGTCCTCGTAGCGGTACTGGCCCTGGACGCCCTCGCGCCCCAGCATCACCAGGTCGTCCACGCGCAGCTGCGCGATGCGGCGGGCCAGCGCGTCGCGGACGGCGGGGCTCAGGTCGGTGTAGCGGTCCAGGGCCTGCGTGGGCGCCTGGTCCGAGCGCAGCTGCGACGGCAGCGCCGGCGAGCACGGCGGGGTCGAGGCTGGCGGCGCCGCGGCGGCGGCGGCAAGGATGAGCGAAGCAAGCACAGGCATGGCAGTCCCCTCCTCTCCGCGAGGCATGGCGGCCATGCGGGCACGCCGCCGCGGAGCTTCTCGTCACCCCCCTGCTCGCTGCCGGCGCATCTGCGCGCGTCCGGCCAGACGGGGCGAGCAAGCCCCGGGCCAGATCGGCAAGTGCTGATAGGGATTGAAGTTTTTCAGCAGCCCGCGAAGCGGACGCGCGGGACTGTCAAATCAGCCGACACGGCGAGCGCCGGCGCGGCGCCGGCTCAGTGTCCCCGGGCGGCCAGGCGCAGCCGCCGGTGCACCGCGCGCGCTTGCGGGACCCAGCCCAGGCGCGCCCAGCGGCGCCACATCAGCAGGCCGCGGATCCACTCGTCGGCGGCATAGGCGATCCAGAGCCCGACCAGTCCCAGGCCCAGCACCTCGCCCAGCAGCCAGCTCCCGCCGGCCAGCACCACCAGCATCGAGCCCGCGCCCACCACCACCGGGTACTTCGCGTCGCCGGCCGCGCGCAGCGCGTTGATGACGACCAGGTTGAAGGTCCGTCCCGGCTCCAGGATCACCGTGATCCACATCAGCACGGCGGCGCTCGCGAGGATGGTCTGGTCGTGCGTGAACATCGTCAGCAGCCACGGCGCCGCGAGGGCCGCCGCGCCGGCGACCGCCACGCTGATCGCCAGCCCGCGCGCCAGCGCCCGCCGCACCAGCCGGTGGGCGTCGTGCAGCTGCCCGGCGCCGATCAGGTGGCCGACGACGATCTCCGCCGCGAAGCCGGTCGCCAGCCCCGGCAGCAGCACGAAGTACATCAGCTGCGAGGTGTAGCTGTGCGCCGCCAGCGCCGACGCGCCGAGGTGGCCCGCCACCGCCACGCTCACCATGTAGGCGAGCCGGTAGGCGATGTTCTCCGCCGCGCCGGGCAGCCCGATGTGCAGCACCGCCGCCAGTTCCGCGCGCGGCAGCCGCCACCAGTCCGAGGCCCGGGGCCGCAGGTCCAGCCGGGCGCGCCACAGCCACACGTGCAGCCCCAGCCCGAAGGCCCGGCTCATCGCCAGCGCCAGCGCGAAGCCCGGCAGTCCCAGACGCGGCATCAGCGTCAGCGACAGCAGCAGCTGCGCGAACTGCATCGCCACCAGCACCATCAGCGTGTCGCGGCTGCGCAGGTGCGCGCGCATCACGCTGGCCATCGAGGCATTCCAGGCGTCGAGCATCAGGGCCGGCGCCAGCGCCATCAGGAAGGGCTGCGACAGCGGCAGCACCTCGGCCGGCGCATTCATCAGCCGCAGCAGCGGGCCGGCGAAGAGCAGCGCCATCAGCGCGGTGACGCCGCCCAGCCAGCTGCTCGCGCCCAGCGCGGCGCGCGCGGTCGCGTCGGCCACCGCGCGCCGGCCGCCGCCCAGCGCCTGCGTGATCACCACGCTGATGCCGGCGCCGATGATGCGGAACAGGATGAAGAGCGTCGCCGCCAGCTGATTCGCCAGCGCGAACGCGGCGCCGGCCGGATCGGAGATCCGCGCCGCCAGCATCGTCCCGATCACGCCGACGGCGATCCCCAGGCAGAGCTCGAGGAACAGGGGCCAGGCCAGCGAGAACAGGCGCGGGGTCGGCGTCGGCAGCGGAGAAGGGGACGGCATGGTGCGGCGGCGGGAGATCGCGGCCCACCGATGACAACGGTGGACATGAGCGCGGGATTCTCTCGTGGCGCTTTCGCGCCAGAGGCCGTAACCGCGATGAAACCGGGGCCGGCGGGCGAAGACGTCCGCGTCTGTGGTTTCGCCGCCACCGCGGCGCGGCGCGTCAGGCGCGGGGCGTGGCGATCAGGGGCGCGTGGCGTCGCCGCCGGCCGCGGCGACCGGGCACATCGGCAGGCCGCCGGCGAGGAAGGCGCCGCGCTCCGAATCGGCGGCGGCGCGCAGCGACGCCAGTTCGGCGCGCTCGCCGTAGAGCTCGTCGAGCTCCTCCAGCAGCAGCGCGCGCACCTGCGCCTCCGCGCAAGGCGGCAGTGCGCGGACCCATTGGCGGTCTCGCCCGTCCAGGCGGTATCCCACCACCCAGATCACGCAGGTATCGATGAAAGCGGACATGCGCGCAGCCTAGTCGAGCCGCCACCGGCTGGCGATGGGGCCGCCCCGCGCGAGGTGCGCCATATTCATCGAATCGGCCCGCCGCGAAGGGGCGGCGGTCAAGTCCCGTGACGGAAGTCCGGATCGCCGTGACGAATGGACGCCAGCCTCAGCGCCACTCGACCACGGACACGCCCAGCCCCACGCGCGATTCGCGGAAGTTGTAGTCGATCAGGCTTTCCCCGTAGCCGCTGAACAGCTGCAGGTAGCCATGCAGGCCGCCGCCGATCGGGAACGCCCACTCCAGCTGCGCGGAGCCGCGCGAGCGATCGCCAAAGCGCAGGCTGTGCCGCGCCGTCAGCGCCAGCACGTGGCGCCCCAGCTTCTGTGTCACCAGCACCTCGCCACGGCCGACGTAGTCCTGGATGCGCGGGTTGTCGTCGTTGCCGGTGTTCAGGATCCGCCACCAGGGGCGCAGGCTGACGGTGGTCTCGCCGCGTTCCAGGCTCAGCTCGCCGATCAGCCGGTTCCAGCTGCGCGACAGCGGCGCCGCCCGGCCATTCGATTGGTGATTGAAGCTCAGGCCCACCAGGCTCGCCTTCCATCCGAAAGGCAGCGTGACGTCGCTGCCGTGCGTCACGATCAGCTCGGGCTCGTAGTTGGTCTCGCGGAACGGGCGCGACACCCGGCCGTTGTAGACCTGCCAGCGCGAGCTCTGCGTGTAGGCGCCCCACACCGACAGCGTGCCGTGGTCGTCCAGGGACCAGATCTTGGACTTCAGGCTGATCTGGAACTTGGCCTCGTTCTTGTCGAGATCGAGCGCGTCGACCAGCCCGTTGTCGGGCGTCTCCGACGAGCGCGCCGGCGACCGGTTGCTCCGCGAGGTCCACGACACCGGCAGCAGGTAGACCGGCTTGTAGGGGCGCGGCAGGAAGCGCGGCAGCTGATCGCGGCAGGACAGCTCCCAGCGCTCCGACAGCGTCGAGCCCAGGTAGTTGCGCGCGCTGCCGGACGCCTCCGGCAGGCGCGAGCAAGGATCCTCGCCCGGCATGCTGGCCGCCGCCGCCACCGGCAGCGCGGCGGGCACCGGCTGCACCGGCGCCTGCACGGCGGCCGACGGGGGCGCCACCTCGGGCGGGCGGCCGTGCAGCCGGTCGTAGCAGGCCAGCCGCGCGCTGTTGTCGGCGATCGCCGCGCAGTCCTGCGCGCGCGGCTCGGACTGCGCCGACGCGTCGGTCGGCAGCGCCGCGATCAGCGCCGCCAGCAAGGCCGTCAGCAAGGTCACGGCCATCGCGAAACGATGACGCAGCTCCCGGATCCACAACTTCCGCACACGGCCTCCTTCGGTCGGACGGCCTCCTCTGCAATCAGCGTTCCCGGCCGCCAATGGCCGCGTCGGGAAGACTTGCCGCACGCGATCCCTAGAATCGCTCGCCATGCTGCCGCTCTCGCTTCCACGCTTCGCCCCGGCCATCCCTGTGACGGGCAAGTCCTGGCCCCGCTGGATGGCGCTTGGCGCGCCCCTGCTGCTCGCGGCCTGTGCCCAACTGCCCAAGCCCGCGGCCACGCCCGCCGGGCCATTCAGCCCGGTCGCGCTGCAGGCCCTGAGGCCGGAGCAGTTCCGCTCGACGGTCGGCAGCGCCGCGCAGGCGCAGGAGCGGCTCGACGCCGATCGGGCGCGCATCCGCGCCGCCGCCGCGCAGGCGCTGGCCGCGCCGCAGGACGAGGCCGCCCTGCGCGAGCTCGCGCAGGCGCTGCGCCTGGCCGCCCACTACCGGACGGAGATCGACAGCGCCCGCCCTGCCCTGCTGGCCGCGCTGCCGGCGCTTGGCGCCCAACCGGTGGACGTCCAGCGGCCGCTGCTGACTGCGGCCCACACGCTCTATGCCTTCGACGCCGCGCCGCTGCTGCGCCCGCTGCTGCCGCAGCTCGCCACGCCGCGCGAATTCGCCATCGCCGCCTATGCGCTGATGCAGTCGCGCCAGCCGGCTGACCTGGCGCTGATCCAGTCCCAGCTCGCGCAGCGCGACCGCGACGAGCCGCGGCTGCAGGCGCTCGCGACGGCGGTGGCCGCGGCGCAGGGCGTGCCGCAGCCGGCGCGGCCGCCGCTGGCGGATCTGCTGGCGATACGTCCCGGCTATCCGGTGGTCTTCAGCTTCCAGCGTCCGGGCCGTCAGCAGATGGGGCTGGCGCTGGTGCGGCAGGCCGACGGCCGTTTCGTCCGGCGCGCCGACGGCGGGATCTTCAACGTCGAGCAGCTGGCGTTCTCGAGCAGCGGCCTGCCCGGCACGATCACGCTGGGCAACACGCCGCAGGGCTTGTTCACGATCCAGGGCGCGGGCCGGGCCGCGACCAACATCTGGATCGGACCGACGCCGTACCTGCACACCAAGGTGCCGGGAGAGGCGAGCGTGGCCGAGTACGAGCAGCGCGTCCCGGGCGCCGACGAGCCGGCCTGGACGCTGGATCGTTACCGCGCGCTGCTGCCCGCCTCATGGCGCGACTACGCCCCGCTGCAGGAGGCATGGCTGGCGGGCCGTGCCGGCCGTGACGAGATGCTGATGCATGGCAGCACGATCGACCCGCGCTACTACGCGGGCAGCCGTTTCTATCCGGGCACGCCCTCGGATGGCTGCCTGGTCGCGATGGAGTACTGGTCGCCCGAGGGTGTCATGGTGCACAGCGACCAGATCGCGCTGCTGCAGGCCTTCACCGCGCAGGGCCGGGACCGCGGCTACATGGTGCTGGTCGAGCTCGACGCCGCTCCCACGCCGGTGGCCCTGGCCGAAGTGATCCAGTCCGTGCTCGACGCCGAGGCCCGCGCGCCTGGACGCCGGTGAGGCTCGAACAGGGCGTGAGGTTCGCGGACGCGAGGCCTCATGCCCTGGTCGGGCCTGCGCGCCGCCGGTGGCAGTCCTTGCCAGAGCCCTCGCGATCACCATGGGTTATGGCGTTCCCGCGCCGTTTCATTGGCAGCGGTCCGGCCTGGCCACTAGAGTAGGTCATGCCTCATTCCCAGCAGCCTCTGAACACCGAATCCCCGAGCGAGCTCCATCCCGACCTGGATCTGTACGACAGCGCCCGTCTGATGGAGGTCTTCATCGATGACCAGCGTGTCGCGGTGGACGCGGCGCGGGCGGCGGCGCCGGCGTTGGCTGCGGCGGTGGAGGCGGCCTTGCCGCGCATCGCGGCGGGTGGCCGGTTGCTGTATGCCGGCGCGGGCACGTCCGGCCGGCTGGGCGTCTTGGACAGTGTCGAGTTGGTGCCGACCTTTTCGTGGCCGCGCGAGCGGGCCCTGGCGGTGCTGGCGGGCGGCGAGGGGGCGATGTTCGTTGCCGTCGAGGGCGCGGAGGACGACGAAGGCCAGGGCCGCCGCGACATCGAGGCGCTTCGCCCCACGCCGGATGACGTGTTGATCGGCATCGCGGCCTCGGGCCACACGCCGTATGTGCTGGGCGCGCTGGCGGCCGGCCGGGCGGCGGGTTGCCTGACGATGGCGCTGGCCAACAACCCGGGGGCGGCGGTGCTCGCCGCGAGCGCGCATCCCATCCTGCTGGACACCGGTGCCGAGGTCATTTCCGGCAGCACGCGGCTGAAGGCCGGCACGGCGCAGAAGATCGCGTTGAACAGTTTCTCGAGCGCGCTGATGGTGCGGCTGCACAAGGTCCACGGCAACCTGATGGTGGACATGAAGGCGACCAACGCGAAGCTGGTGCGCCGCGCGGTCGCGCTGACGATGCGGGCCGCTGGCGCCGACGAGGCCGCGGCGCGCGAGGCGCTGGGCCGAAGCGGCTTCAGCGTGAAGACCGCGGTCGTCATGCTGCTGCGCCAGCTCGACGCCGACGGTGCGCAGGCGCTGCTGGCGCGCCACGCGGGCAGCGTGCGGCGCGCGCTTGCCGACCGCTGACCGCCGCGCCCGTGGTCCGCACGCAGGCGCGGCATGTCCCGATGCGGCCGCCTCCGCGTTTGCACCGACACTGAGGGCCATGCACGCCTCTTCCGTTTCCTCCAGCGCCCGCGGCCCGTGGGCCTGGGTGCCCACGCTGTACTTCGCGCAGGGCATGCCGTACGTGGTCGTGATGACGCTGTCGGTCATCATGTACAAGAACCTGGACCTCTCGAACACCGACATCGCGCTCTACACCAGCTGGCTCTACCTGCCCTGGGTCATCAAGCCGCTGTGGTCGCCGCTGGTCGAGATGCTGGGCACCAAGCGGCTGTGGATCGTCACGCTGCAGTTCGCCATCGGCGCGGCGCTCGCGATGGTGGCGCTGACGCTGCCGATGGCGCGTTTCTTCCAGCTGTCGCTCGCGGTGTTCTGGCTGATGGCCTTCGCCTCGGCCTCGCATGACATCGCCACCGACGGGCTCTACCTGCTCGCGCTGGAGAAGCATGAACAGGCCGCCTTCGTCGGCGTGCGCTCGACTTTCTATCGCGTCGCCAACATCGGCGGCCAGGGCGGGCTGGTGTGGCTCGCCGGCGAGTGGCATGACCGCGGCGGCAGCTGGGCGCTCGCGTGGCAAGGCGTGATGGCCTTGCTGGGGGGGATCTTCCTGGTGCTCGCGGCGTACCACTGGTGGCGACTGCCGCGCCCCGCGATCGATGCGCCGGTGCCGCCCGGCCAGCGTCATCCGCGCATGTTCCTCGAGATCTTTCTCGAGTTCTTCCGCAAGCCGGGCCTGGCCGTGACGCTCGGTTTCCTGTTGCTGTATCGCTTCCCGGAGGCGCAGCTGCTGAAGCTGGCCACGCCCTTCCTCCTCGACAGCGTGGCCAAGGGCGGCCTGGCGCTGAGCAACAAGGAGGTCGGCCTGGCGTACGGCACCATCGGGCTGCTCGCGCTGACCTGCGGCGGACTGCTGGGCGGCTGGATCATCTCGCGCGTGGGGCTGAAGCGGGCGCTCTGGCCGCTGGTCCTCGCGATGCACGTGCCCAATGCGGTCTTCCTCGCGATGGCGTGGTCCCACCCGGGCAGCCTGGCGATCGTCAGCGCCGCGCTGGCCGTCGAGCAGTTCGGCTACGGCCTGGGTTTCACCGCCTATCTGATGTACATGGTCCTGGTCGCCGAGGGCCCTCACAAGACCGCCCATTACGCGATCTGCACCGGCTTCATGGCGCTCGGGATGATGCTGCCCGGCATGTGGAGCGGCTGGCTGCAGGACCACCTGGGCTACCTGCATTTCTTCGCCTGGGTGCTGATCGCCACGATCCCGTCGCTGGTCATGACGGCGCTCATCCGGATTCCCGACGGCTTCGGCCGCAAGGCGTCATGAGCGCGCCGCGCGCCGGCGGCGAGCGGCTGCTCGCGCTCGATGCCTTCCGCGGTTTCGCGATCGCGTCGATGCTGCTGGTCAACAACCCGGGCGACTGGTCCGCGCTCTACGCGCCGCTCGAGCACGCCCCGTGGCATGGCTGGACCTTCACCGACTGGATCTTCCCGTTCTTCGTCTTCATCAGCGGGATCTCGATGAGCTTCAGCCTGGCCCGGCGCGGCCAGTCGGTCGACCGCGGCGCGCTGCTGGGCCACATGTGGCGGCGCGGCGCGACGATCGTCCTGATCGGCCTGCTGCTGAACCTGTTTCCTCATGTCGATCCCGGCACGGTCCGCATTCCCGGCGTGCTGCAGCGCCTCGGGCTGGTCACCATCCTGGTGGCGCCGATCGCGCTCTGGTGCGGCGGGCGCGCCCAGCTGGCGTGGTTCATCGGACTGCTGCTCGGCTACGGACTGGTCCAGACACTGGTTGCCGTCCCCGACGCGCAGGGCGTCTGGCATCGCGGCTCGCTGCAGCCGGGCGAGGACGTCGGCGCCTGGCTGGACCGGACGCTGCTTTCGGGCCATCTCTGGGTCAGGAGCAAGACCTGGGACCCCGAGGGCCTGCTGGGCACGCTTCCCGCGGTGGCGAGCCAGATCGCGGGGCTGCTCGCGGGACGCTGGCTCGCGCGGCGCGGCCGCGATCCCGGCGAGAAGGCCACCTGGTTCATGGTGGCGGGTCTTGCCTGCCTGTGGATCGCCCAGGTCCTCGACGCCTGGACGCTGCCGATCAACAAGAATCTCTGGACCCCCGCCTTCGTTTTCCTCACGACCGGCTGGGGCTGCCTGGTGTTCGGCGTGTTCTACTGGCTGCTCGATGCCGCGCCCCTGCCGCGGATGCGCGACGCGATGGCGCGGCGCTTGCAGCCGCTGGTGGTGCTGGGCATGAACGCGCTGTTCCTGTTCGTGCTGTCGGGCCTGGTCGCCCGGTTGCTCGGGCTGGTCCATGTGGCCGAGGGCGTCTCGCTCAAGGTCTGGCTCTTCGCGCCGCTGCGCGCGCTGCCGGTGGACCCGCGCTTCGCGTCGCTGCTGTTCGCCGCCGGCTTCGTCGCGGTGTTCTACGGCATCGCCTGGGCGATGTGGCGGCGCGGCTGGATCGTGAAGGTGTGAGCGGGCCGCGCGGCGCCGCCGGGTGAGCTTCGATGCGACGACGACAGTGGATGACCGCGGCCCTGGCCGCGCCGGTGATGGGAACCTTGGGCGGCGCGCTGGCGGGCTGCTCGACGCGGCCTGCGCAGGCCGTGCCCGCGCAGCCGGGCGCCTCGGGGGGCGAGGTGCCGCCGCCCGCGCCGCGCGAGTTCCGCGCCGCCTGGGTCGCCACCGTGGCCAACATCGACTGGCCGAGCCGGCGCGGACTGAGCGACGCGGCGCAGATCGCGGAGATCCACGCGCTGCTCGACAGCGCGAGCGCGCTGCGCCTCAACGCGATCGTGCTGCAGGTGCGCACCAGCGCGGACGCGCTGTACCGCTCGGCGCTGGAGCCGTGGAGCGAATACCTGTCCGGCGTCCAGGGCCAGGGGCCGGGCTATGACCCGCTGGCGGTCTGGATCGAGCAGGCGCATGCGCGCGGGCTTGAGCTGCACGCCTGGATCAATCCCTATCGCGCGAAGCAGAGCGGCGCCCGCTCGGCCCCGGCGCCGTTGCACGTGAGCCGCACGCGGCCGGAGTGGGTGCGCAAGTACGGCGACCAGCTCTGGATCGATCCCGGCGAGCCCGCCGCCGCCGAGCACACGCTGGCCGTGTGCCGGGACCTGCTGACGCGTTACGAGATCGATGGCCTGCACATCGACGACTACTTCTATCCGTATCCGGTCCAGGACGCGGCCAAGCAGGACATCGACTTCCCCGACGAGCCCAGCTGGCAACGCTACGTGCGCGGCGGCGGCACGCTGGCGCGCGCCGACTGGCGGCGCGACAACGTCGATCAGTTGGTGCGGCGAATGCACGAGCTGGTCCGCGAACTGAAGCCGGCAGCGCGCGTCGGCATCAGTCCGTTCGGGCTGCCGCGGCCGGACCTGCGGCCGGCGGGGATCACGGGGTTCTCGCAGTACGACAAGCTCTATGCCCATGTCGAGCACTGGCTCGCCGAGGGCTGGCTGGACTACCTCGCGCCGCAGCTCTATTGGCCGCGCGCTCAGAAGGCCCAGGCCTTCGAACCGCTGATGCGCGCCTGGCAAGGCGTGAATCCGCTGGGGCGCCATGTCTGGCCGGGCCTCTTCACCAGCCGGGCCGGCAACGACGCCGACGGCTGGCCGCTGGACGAGATTCCCGCGCAGATCGAGGTGATGCGCGCCGCACCGCCAACCCATGGGCATCTGCACTTCAGCATGGTCGCGCTGCTGAAGAACCGCCGCGGCATCGCGGACGCGCTGCGGGAGGGCGTTTACGCGCAGGCGGCGCTGCCGCCGGCAACGCCCTGGCTGACGGCGCCAGCGTGCGGGCCGGTCGCGCTCGCCAGGGAAGCAAACGGCGCGCTGCGCGCCATGGTGAGCGGCCCGCCAGCGGCGAGATTCGCGCTCTGGCGGCGCGCGCCGGGCGGTGCCTGGCGCTTCGACGCGCTGCCGCCCGACGGACGCCTGCCCGCGACGGCCGCGGGCGAAACGCTGGTGCTGTCGGCGCTCAACGCGATCGGCGAGGAAGGCCCCCGCACGACGTTCGTGGCCTGAACCCGAGGCCCATTCTGTCGATTCGGCGCAACGACTGACCCTGGCCGCGTGCGGTGATCACGCCCAGGGAAAACCCTCGATTCCAGCAGCTTCGAGCCCTCCACGAAGCGCGGCTCCGCGCGCGCCGCGGCAGTGCCTTCGCGCCCCGTTTCCGGCGCGTGTTGCGCGAGTGCACCAACCGTCAACGCCAGTGAACACTTGTCACAGCTCCTCAACATTGGCTCACCAGACTGCGGCGCTGACGCGGTGGAAGGTGCTCCGCCACGGCCCCGGAAAAGGGCCCGAATGGCGCATTGACACCGCGGCGAAAGCGAGAGGTCTCCCGATATTGCCGCATTGATGCGGCATGTTCCGGCTGGTAGGCTTTTTGCTTCATAAGCGGAGATGGCGCGCCCAGGAGCGTGCCCGTCGCAACAACAAAACGAGGGCGCGAGTCGCCGGCAGACGCATCAGATTGCGTGGAAGTCGGCAACGGAAAACGTTTGCGGAACGTTTTCCGCCGCCTTGGGAACAGGTTTCGGTCTGACGTCGCACAGGAGCACAGGAATGAATCAGAAGGATTGGTTGGGTTTTTCGCGCACGGCGCTCGCCGCCGCGGTCGCCATCGTGGCGGCCGCGCCGGCACTGGCCCAGAACACCACCTCGGCCATCGGCGGCCGCGTGGTGGGCGCTGACGGCAAGCCCCTGGCGGGCGCCACCGTGGTGATCCTGCACAAGGAGTCCGGCTCCTCGAACACGCAGACCACCGACGCCGACGGCCGCTACAACGCGCGCGGCCTGCGCGTGGGCGGCCCCTACGTCGTCACCGTCACCAAGGGTGGCGACCGCGAGGTCAGCGAGAACGTCTACCTGGCCCTGGCCGAGACGTTCAATCTGGACGTCCAGCTGGGCAGAGCCTCGACGCAGCTCGACACGGTCGTGACGACCGGCTCCAGCACGGCCGCGAAGTTCAACAACTCGTCCATGGGCGCCGGCACGCAGTTGAACCGCGCCGACCTGGATGCCTTCGCGTCCTTCTCGGGCAACCTGCAGGACTACGCCCGCAACGATCCCCGCCTGGCGCAGACCGACAAGGAGCGCGGCGAGATCTCGGCGATGGGCCAGAACTCGCGCTACAACTCGATCACCATCGACGGCGTCGCGATCAACGACACCTTCGGCCTGGAAAGCAACAACCTGCCGACCGCCAAGCAGCCGATCTCGATCGACGCCATCCAGTCGGTGCAGGTCAACCTGTCCAACTACGACGTGACCCAGAAGGGTTACACCGGCGCCAACATCAACGCCGTCACCAAGTCCGGTACCAACGAGTACAAGGGCAGCGTGTACTACAAGTACCGCGACGACTCGATGATGGGCCAGCGCTTCGACCGCGGCACCGGCCGGTACAGCGACTTCCTGTCGTTCAAGGAAGACACCAAGGGCGTCACGCTGGGCGGCCCGATCATCAAGGACAAGCTCTTCTTCTTCGCCAACTACGAAGAGACCAAGAGCAACCGCGCCCAGCCCGAATACGGCCCGATCGGCAGCTCGCTGTCGAACACCGCCATCTCGCAGGCGCAGCTCGACGCGATCACCAAGACCGCCAAGGACGCGTATGGCATCGACACCGGCACCGTGCTGGGCACCTCGCGCCTGACGGTCAAGGATTACCTGGCCAAGATCGACTGGAACATCAACGACCAGCACCGCGCCAGCGTGCGCGTGGCCCGTACCGAGCAGTCGGACACCAACAACGGCGGCTTCGGCGGCTACAGCGCCACCGGCCTGCAGATGACCTCGCAGTGGTGGCAGCAGAAGAAGAAGATCGACACCGTCGTGGCGCAGTGGTTCGCCGACTGGACGCCGGACTTCTCGACCGAGCTGAAGGTCTCGAGCCGCGACTACAACAGCGTGCCGCAGAACAACAGCAACCTGCCGGCGATCGGCATCCGCTTCAACGGCGCGCTGCCCGACGGCGCGCCGGCGGGCGCCAGCACCGGCAACCGCTTCGTCAACTTCGGCACGGAGCAGAGCCGCCAGTACAACATCCTCGACACCAAGACGCTGGATGGCTACCTGGGCGCGACCTGGATCAAGGGCGACCACGAGATCAAGTTCGGCGGCGACGTCCAGCGCAACAAGATCTTCAACGCGTTCTTCCAGAACGTGAACGGCAACTACACCTTCGGCTGCGAAAGCGCGTGGCAGTACACCTTCGGCACGATCAACTGCAACACCGCCTCGTCGGCGCTGGTGCAGCAGGCGGTGCTGGAGAACTTCACCCGCGGCCGTCCGTCGTCGTACCAAGTGCAGGTGCCGGTCACCGGCGGCACGCTGGATGACGGCATCGCCAAGTGGACCCTGACCCAGGCCGGCCTGTTCCTGCAGGACACCTGGAACATCTCCAAGGACCTGAACATCACGGCCGGCTTCCGCGTCGACCAGATGAGCACCGGCGACAAGCCGACCTACAACGCCGCGGCTGCCGCCCCGGCCGCGGCCGGCGCCGTGACCGGCCCCAGCGCAGTGACGCGCGCCACCGGCGGCTTCGGCTTGGACAACTCGACGACCGTCGACGGCGAGAACCTGTTCCAGCCGCGCTTCGGCTTCAACTACGCGCTGGACAACCGCGCCGGCCACAAGAAGCAGATCCGCGGCGGCGCGGGCCTGTTCCAGGGCGCCGCGGCCTCGGTCTGGCTGACCAACCCGTACTCCAACACCGGCATGGCCACGCGCCTGGTCGGTTGCGGCACGGCCGGCCTGAGCGCCTGCTCGGGCACCGCTTCGGGCGTGTTCAACGCGGATCCGTCCAAGCAGCCGATCCTGCCCGGCGTGACGCCGGCCGCGAACGTCGACTTCATCCAGAAGGGCCTGGGTCAGCCGTCCGTCTGGAAGATGAACCTCGCGTATGACGCGGAGCTGCCGTTCTTCGGCATGAACTTCGGCGTCGAGTGGGTCTACACCAAGGTCAACACCGGCATCTACTACCAGCATCTGAACCTGGGCGATCCGACCCGGACCGGTCCGGATGGCCGCTCGCTGTACTACACGCCGCAGAGCTATGACCCGGGCTGCTGGACCAACACCAGCGGCAGCCTGAGCACCACCGGCGCCTGCGCCAACGGCCGTTCGCGCGCGCTGTCCAACGCCTCGTTCGGCAACGTGACGCTGGCCACGAAGACCAAGAAGGGCGACGGCAACGCCATCACCCTGTCGTTCCAGCGTCCGGCGCGTGACGGCTTCGGCTTCGGTGTCGCCTACACGTACACGGAAGCGTCGGAAGTCAGCCCGCTGACCTCGTCGGTGGCCAACTCCAACTTCAACTCGCGCGCCGTCTTCAACCCGAACGAGAACGTGGCCGCCAACTCGGCGTACATGATCCGTGACCGCCTCACGGCCAACGTGACCTGGCAGAAGGCGTTCATCAGCAACCTGAAGACGACGGTGGGCCTGGTCTGGGAAGGCCGCAAGGGCAAGCCCTACAGCTGGACCTACCTGAACGACATGAACGGCGACGGCGTGGCCGGCAACGACCTGCTGTACATCCCGGCCTCGCGTGGCGCGGCCGGCGTCAAGTTCGTCACCCCGGCGGACGAGGCGGCGTTCTGGAACATCGTCGACAGCACGCCGAGCCTGTCGAAGTACAAGGGCGCCGTGGTGCCGCGCAACAGCTCGTTCTCGCAGTTCGTGAACAGCTTCGACCTGCGCGTCAGCCAGGAAGTGCCGGGCTTCTTCCCGCAGCACAAGGGCAAGGTCACCTTCGACATCCTGAACATCGGCAACCTGCTCAACAAGAAGTGGGGCCGCATCGACGAGGTGACGTTCCAGTCCGCCGGCGGCAACCGCCGCAGCTTCGTGAACTTCGCCGGCATCGACAAGGACGGCAACTACGTGTACCGCACCAACGCCGCCGCGATCAACGACAACCTGAACATCCGTCAGGTCAAGGGCGAATCGCAGTGGGCGCTGCAGGTCACGGCCAGCTACGAGTTCTGATCCCCGCCAGGATCGGCCGGCCCTCGCGGCCGGTCCTTCCAGCGACCGCCACGGGCTCCTTCGGGAGCCCGTTTTTCATGGGAGCCATGACCCAGACTCATACCCGCCCCGCGCATTGACAATGGCGGGCGCGCGATGCGGCTCGTAAGCTCCGCGCGCCAAGCCGCCCCGACATGAGCTCCCTCTCCCCTCCCCTCGCCGACTCCCGCGCGCCCCACCGGGCCGGGACCGCGCGCGCCGGTGCCGGGTTGGGACTCGGGCTGGACGCCGGCGGCACCCAGACGCGCTGGGCACTGGCCCGGCGGGACGGCACCCAGGTCGCGCGCGGCGAAGTCGGCGGCTTCAGCGCGCTGCTGCTGGACAGTGGCGCCGGCCGCGTGCTGCTGGCGCAGACGCTGCAGTCACTGGCCGCCGCGGTGCTCGCGCATGCGGCGCCGGGCGCGCTGCGCGGCCTGCAGGCCGGCATCACCGGCCTGGGCGAGCCCGACGGCCCCGCCGGCCGCCAGCTGCGCGCCCTGCTCGCCCAGCAGCTGGGCCTGGCGCCGGCGCAGATCCATTGCGACAGCGACATCGCCCAGGCCTGGCACGCGCTGTACCGACCCGGCGAGGGCTATCTCGTCTACGCCGGCACCGGCGCGATCGCCGCCTTCATCGACGAGGACGGCACCCTGCACCGCGCCGGCGGCCGCGGTCCGCTGCTGGGCGACGAAGGCGGCGGCCAGTGGATCGCGCGCGAGGCGCTCGCGCTGGTCTGGCGGCGCGAGGACGAACACCCCGGCGCCTGGTCCGCCTCGCCGCTGGCCCGCCATCTCTTCGACGAACTCGGCGGCAGCGACTGGCCCACGACGCGCGCCTTCATGTACGGCGGCGACAACGCCGCCCGGCGCGGCGCGATCGGCCGCCTGGCGCTGGCCGTGGCGCGCGCGGCACGCGAGGACGATGCCGACGCACTGACGCTGCTGCGCCGGGCGGGCCACGAACTGGCGCGCCTGCCGCTGGCGCTGGCGCGCCGGCTGGGGGTGCGTCCGGTCACGGCCTCGGGCCGTGTGCTGCAATTGCACCCCGCGATCGAATCCGGCCTGCGGGCCGCGCTGCCGCAAGACCTGCCCCTGGCCGTCCATCAACCCGACACCGCCCTGGCCGCCGCCCGGCGCGCCGCCCTCGCCTCATGAAGACCAAACTCCTGACCCTCGCCGCCGCCTCGCTGCTCGCGGCCTGCGCCTCGCCCACGCTGCAGATCGACCGCTCGCATGTCTCGCAGAACCAGGACAGCCGCGCGCAGTTCCTGATCCTGCACTACACCGTGCTCGACTTCGACAAGTCGATGAAGGTGCTGACCACCGGCGGCAAGGTCTCGGCCCATTACCTGGTGCAGGACAACCCGTCCCGGGTCTACCAGCTCGTCGACGAGAACCGCCGCGCGTGGCACGCCGGCGTCAGCTACTGGGCCGGCGCGACCAACCTGAACTCGGCCTCGATCGGCATCGAGATCGTCAACCCCGGCTTCACCGAGACGCCGATGGGCCGCGTCTACGCGCCCTATCCGAAGGCGCAGATGGACGACGTGATCCGGCTGAGCCAGGAGATCGTCGCGCGCCACGGCATCCGCTCGGACCGCATCCTGGGCCACAACGACATCGCCCCGGGCCGCAAGCAGGACCCGGGTCCGGAGTTCCCGTGGAAGCGCTTCGCCGAGGCCGGCCTGATCCCCTGGCCCGACCAGACGCAGGTGGAGATCAAGACGGCGATCTACCAGGTCGGCCCGGTGCCGGAGGTCGACTGGTTCCAGGACCGGCTGACCAAGGTCGGCTACCAGACGCCGCGCACCGGCGTGTTCGACGTCGCCACGCGCGAGGTCATCAGCACCTTCCAGATGAAGTACCGTCCGGCCAACTTCTCCGGCGACATGGACGCTGAGACCGCCGCGCTGCTGGACGTCGTGAGCTCGCCCGGCGGCATGAAGACCAAGGCCCCGCTGCCGGCCGACGAGCAGCCGCGCTCGGAGTTCTGAACCCCCCTGGCTGGACCGCCTTGCTGAACTTCCTGCTCCGCCGCCTCGCCGCGCTGCTGCCGACGCTGATCGGCGTGACGCTGGTCGCCTTCGGCCTGATCCGGCTGGTGCCGGGCGATCCGATCGCGATCATGATGGGCGAGCGCGCCCTGGACGACGCGACCCATGCGCGGCTGATGCACGAGCTCGGCCTGGACCAGCCGCTGTGGCGGCAGTACGCGGACTACGCCGGCGGCCTGCTGCACGGCGACCTCGGCCGCTCGCTGGTCTCGCACGAGCCGGTCTCGCAGGAGTTCCTCGCGCTGTTCCCCGCGACGGCGGAGCTGGCGCTGTTCGCGCTGCTGCTGGCGATCCTGCTGGGCATGGCGCTGGGCACCGGCGCGGCGCTGCGGCGCGGCTCGCTGCTGGACCAGGGCGTGATGGGCGTGGCCACCGTCGGCTACTCGATGCCGGTGTTCTGGTGGGGGTTGATCCTCATCATGTTCTTCTCGGTGGGCCTGGGCTGGACGCCGGTGTCGGGCCGCATCGCGGTCGAGTACGACGTGCAGCGCGTCACCGGCTTCATGCTGATCGACGCGGCGCTGCATGACGAGGCCGGCGCCTGGCGCTCGGCGCTGCGCCACCTGCTGCTGCCGGCGCTGGTGCTGGGCACCAGCACGACGGCGGTGATCGCGCGCATGACGCGCTCCAGCCTGCTCGAGGTGCTGCGCGAGGACTACATGCGCAGCGCCCGCGCGCGCGGGCTGTCGCCGGCGCGCGTGGTGCTGGTGCATGGGCTGCGCAATGCGCTGATCCCGGTGATCACGGTGATCGGTCTGAAGGTCGGCAGCCTGCTGGCGGGCGCCGTGCTGACCGAGACCATCTTCAGCTGGCCCGGCATCGGCAAATGGCTGATCGACGCGATCGCGCGGCGCGACTATCCGGTGGTGCAGGCGGGGATCCTGATCTCGGCCTGCACCTTCATCGCGGTCAACCTGCTGGTGGACCTGCTGTACGGCGTGGTCAATCCGCGCATCCGCAAGCAGGGATGAGAACGGCATGAGCGCCCTGCCCGCCTCCTCCGCGCCGAGGCCCCCTCCGGTGCCCCCTTCCATGCCCCCTTCGGCGCCGGCCGCTCCGCCGGGGCCGCTGGCCGAGTTCTGGCGCGGCTTCTCGGCCAATCGCGGCGCGCTCGCCGCGCTGATCGTCTTCACGCTGCTGGCGCTGGCCGCGCTGCTGGCGCCCTGGATCGCGCCGCACGATCCGGTGCGGCAGTACCGCCAGCACATGCTGACGCCGCCGGTGTGGATGGAGGGCGGCCTGCCGCGCTTCCTGCTGGGCACCGACGAGCTCGGCCGCGACCTGCTGTCGCGGCTGCTGCACGGCGCGCGCGTGTCGCTGGGGATCGGGCTGGCCTCGGTGGTGCTGTCGCTGATCCCCGGCGTGCTGCTGGGCCTGCTGGCCGCTTTCCATCAGCGCCTGCTCGCGCCGGTGGTGATGCGGGTGATGGACGTGATGCTGGCGCTGCCCGGGCTGCTGCTGGCGATCTGCGTGATCACGGTGCTGGGCCCAGGACTCATGAACACGGTGATCGCGATTGCCATCGGCAGCCTGCCGGAGTACGTCCGGCTCACGCGCGCCGCGGCGCTGGCGGAGCTGGGCAAGGACTACGTCACCGCCAGCCGCGTGGCCGGCGCGTCGACCTGGCGGCTGATGTTCTCGGCGGTGCTGCCGAACTGCATGGCGCCGCTGATCGTCAATGCGTCGCTGAGCTTCTCGGCGGCGATCCTCGAGGCGGCCGGTCTGGGCTTCCTGGGCCTGGGCGTGCAGGCGCCGATGGCGGAGTGGGGCACGATGCTCTCATCGGCGCGCGACTACATCGTCCGCGCGCCGTGGGTGGTGACGCTGCCGGGGCTGGCGATCCTGGTCTCGGTGCTGAGCGTCAACCTGATGGGCGACGGCCTGCGCGACGCGCTCGATCCGCGCCTGAAGAGGGCCTCGTGATGCTGGAGATCCGCGGCCTGCGCGTGCGTTTCGGCGCCTTCCCGGCGGTGGACGGCGTGGACCTGGCGGTCGCGCCGGGCGAGGTGCTGGGCATCGTCGGCGAGTCGGGCTCCGGCAAGTCGGTCAGCATGATGGCGCTGATGGGACTCATCGACCCGCCGGGCCAGGTGAGCGCGGCGACGCTGCGCTTCGAGGGCCAGGACCTGCTGACGCTGCCGCCCGCGCGGCGCCGGCGGCTGATCGGCAAGGACATCGCGATGGTGTTCCAGGACGCGCTGGCGAGCCTCAATCCCAGCTACACCGTCGGCCACCAGATCGAGGAGGTGCTGCGCGCGCACCTCGGCCTGCGCGGCGCAGCAGCGCGGCAGCGGGCGCTGGAATTGCTGCAGCAGGTCGAGATCCCCGATGCCGCGAGCCGGCTCAAGGCCTATCCGCACGAGCTGTCGGGCGGGATGAACCAGCGGGTGATGATCGCGCTGGCGATCGCCTGCGCGCCGAAGCTGCTGATCGCGGACGAGCCCACGACGGCGCTGGACGTGACGATCCAGGCCCAGATCATGGATCTGCTGCTGCGGCTGCAGCGCGAGCAGGGCATGGCGCTGGTGATGATCACGCACGACCTGGCGGTGGTGGCGGAGATGGCGCAGCGCGTGGCGGTGATGTACGCGGGCCAGGTGGTGGAGACGGGCGCGCTCCCCGAGGTCTTCGAGCATCCGTCCCATCCGTACACGGCGGCGCTGATGGCCGCGATCCCCGAGCACAACCGCGGCGCGCGCCGCCTGCAGGCGCTGCCGGGCATCGTGCCGGGCGCGTTGGACCGGCCGGCGGGATGCCTGTTCTCGCCGCGCTGCCCGCGGGCGCGGGACCGCTGCCGCGTGGAGCGGCCAGAGGTCGTCGACGGCGTGCGCTGCTTCTTTCCGCTGACCGAGGAGCGCCCGGCATGAGCGCCCCGCTGCTGCAGGCGCGCGATCTGGCGCGTCACTACCGCGTCAGCCGCGGCTGGTTCGCGCCGAAGGCGACGGTGCGCGCGCTGGATGGGGTGAGCTTCTCGCTGGCGCCGGGCCGGACGCTGGCGGTGGTGGGCGAGTCGGGCTGCGGCAAGTCGACGCTCGCGCGCGCGCTGACGCTGATCGAGACGCCGACCTCGGGCGAGCTGCTGATCCACGGCCGCGATGCCGCCGAGGCGGGTGCGCGCAAGGCGCTGCGGCGTGACGTGCAGATGGTGTTCCAGAACCCGTACGCGGCGCTCAATCCGCGCAAGACGATCGCGTCGACGCTGGCGGAACCGCTGGTGATCAACACGGCGCTGGGCCGCGCGGAGCGGCGCGAGCGCATCGAGGCGCTGGCCGCGAAGGTCGGACTGCGTCAGGAGCATCTGCAGCGCTACCCGCACATGTTCTCGGGCGGGCAACGCCAGCGCATCGCGATCGCGCGGGCGATGGTGATGCAGCCGGGCATCGTGGTGGCGGACGAGCCGACCTCGGCGCTGGACCTGTCGATCCAGGCGCAGATCCTGAATCTCTTCATGGACCTGCAGGAGGAATTCGGGACGGGCTACGTGTTCATCTCGCACAACCTGGCGGTGGTGGAGCATGTGGCGGACGAGGTGATGGTGATGTACCTGGGCCGCGTGGTGGAGCACGGCGACAAGCGGCGCGTGTTCGCGCGGCCGCTGCATCCGTACACGCAGGCGCTGATCAGCGCGACGCCGGCGTTGCGCCCGGCCGACCGGCGTCGGCGCATCCGCATCCACGGCGAGCTGCCGAGCCCGCTCACGCCGCCGACGGGATGCGCGTTCCATCAGCGCTGCCCGATGGCGATCCCGCGCTGCGCCGAGCAGCGCCCGGAGCTGCGCGAGATCGACGGGCGACTGGTCGCGTGTGATGTGATCTGAGGTATCGATGCGCCCTGCCCTTCCCCTCTCGCTGGCCGCGGTGCTCCTCGCGGCGCTGCCCGCCGTCCACGCGGCCGGACCGGCCGCGCCCAAGCCGCTCATCTACTGCACCGACGCCAGCCCCGAGGGCTTCGATCCCGGGCTGTGGGACTCCGCCAGCACCAACAACGTCAACAACCAGATGTTCCAGGGCCTGGCCCGCTTCGAGCGCGGCGGCACCGCGCTGCAGCCAGCCCTCGCGACGTCCTGGACCATCTCGCCCGACGCCCGCGTCTTCACCTTCACGCTGCGGGAGAACGTCCGCTTCCACAGCCGGCCCTGGTTCACGCCGACGCGCCCCTTCAACGCCGACGACGTGCTGTTCACCTTCGGCCGCTTCCTCGACCGCGCGCATCCGTTCAACCAGGCCTTCCCGGCCAACTTCGTCTATCCGCAGAACCTGGGCCTGGCCAAGGCCATCGCGAAGATGGAGAAGCTCGACGACCGCACCGTCCGCTTCACGCTGAGCCAGCCCAACGTCACCTTCGTCACCTGGTTCGCGATGGCCTTCGCCGGCATCCAGTCGGCCGAGTACGGCGCCCAGCTGCTGCGCCAGGGCAAGGCCGCGCAGATCAACCGGCTGCCGATCGGCACCGGCCCCTACCGCTTCCGCAGCTATGCCAAGGACGACGTCGTCCGCATGGAAGCCAACCCCGACTACTGGGGCGAGCCGCAGAAGACGCGCAAGCTGATCTTCACCATCAGCCGCGAGGCGCCGGTGCGCGTGCAGAAGCTGCTCGCCGGCGAATGCCAGATCACCTCGCCGCTGCGCGACATCGACGTCGCCGCGATCGACCGCCACCCCGAGCGCATCCGGCTCGAGAAGATCCAGGCGCTCAACATCTCCTACCTGTCCTTCAACCTGCGCAAGCCGCCGACGGACAACCGCCTGGTGCGCGAGGCGCTGGACATCTCGATCGACCGCGACGCGATCTTCCGCGCGCTGTTCCCGCGCGGCGACGCGATGCAGGCCGTCAACCCGTTCCCGCCCGCGATCCCCGGCTACAACCACGCGCTGAAGAACGCGTACGACCCCGATCGCGCCAAGGCGCTGCTCCAGCAGGCGGGCTTTCCGAATGGCCTGGACATCGACCTGTGGGCGCTGCCGGTGACGCGGCCGACCAATCCCAACGGCCAGCTGATGGCGCAGCTGATCCAGCAGGACTGGGCCCGCATCGGCGTGCGCGCGCAGATCCGCACCTACGAGTGGGGCGAGTACCTCAAGCGCGCCAACGCCGGCGAGCACTCGGTCTACATGAGCGGCTGGTCCGGCGAGAGCGGCGATGCCGACGACTTCCTCACGCCCAACCTCAGTTGCGCGACCAACAAGTCCGGCGTCAAGTTCTGCAACCCGGAGTTCGAGCGTCTGATCGACGCGGCCCGCGCCACGCCCGACCAGGCCCGGCGGATCGCGCTCTACGAGAAGGCCCAGGAGATCTTCAAGCGCGAACGCCCGTGGATCACGATGGCACACTCGACGGTCTACATCCCCACCAGCAAGGACCTGCGCGGCTTCAAGATGCAGCCGAATGGGGGGGTGGTCTTCGAGAACGTCTACCGCGAGTGACCATGCGCCTCCGTCACATTGAAGTCTTCCACGCGATCATGCAGGCCGGCACGATCAGCGGCGCCGCCCAGCTGCTGCACATCTCGCAGCCGGCCGTGACGAAGGTGCTGCAGCACTGCGAGCTGCAGCTGGGCATGCCGCTGTTCGACCGTGTCCGCGGCAAGCTCTATCCGACCCCCGAGGCGCAGCGGCTGTTCGTCGAGATCGACAAGCTCAACCGCGACCTGGTGGCGATCCGCCGCCTGGCCGCCAACCTGCGCGGCGGCGAGTCCGAATCGCTGCGCCTGATGGCCACGCCGACGCTGGGCGCGGCGGTGATCCCGGCCGCGATGACGCATTGGGCGCAGGCCTTCCCGCGCAGCCGCTGCCAGCTCAGCACCAATCACACGCGCGAGATCGTCTCGGCGCTGCTGCTGGGCGAGGCCGATCTCGCGCTGAGCCTGCACGATCCGCGCCATCCCGGCATCAAGGCGGAAGTGCTGGCCAGCGGCTCGATGATGGCGCTGTGCCCGCTGACCAGCCCCGAAGCGCAGGGCAGCGGCCCGCTGCCGCTGGAGGAGATCCAGTCCGAGCTGATCGCGATGGCCGAGGACGATCCGCTGGGCCACATGCTGCACAACGCCAGCGAGGCCGAGGGCCGTCACCTTGACAGCCGCATCACTGTGCAGACCTACCAGCTCGCCCGCGCGCTGGTCGAGGCCGGCGTCGGCATGACCGTCGTCGATCCCTTCACCGCCGCGTCGGCGGACCGTGCCCGCGTCAAGGTCCGCCCGCTGGCGCCGTCGATGACGATCCAGCTCTACCTGCTGACCTCCGCGAGCGCGCCGCTGGCGCAGGCGGCGCGCCGGCTGGTCGGCTATCTGCGGGACGCGGCCCGCGCCAACCTGGAGAGCCTCGGTTGACGCCGCCCGCGCCCATCCCCTGCGAGGAGATCGCCGCGCATCCCGAGTTCCGCTCGCTGCTCGCGATCCCCGGCATCGCGGTGGACCTGCGCTACGCGACGCCGGACAACTTCGTCGGGCGCAACGTGTACGGCGGCCTGGACTGCGCCTTCCTGCGCCGGGAGGCGGCGGCCGCGCTCGAGGAGGCGGCCGGCCATCTCGCGCGCCACTGCCCCGGCCTCACGCTGGCCGTGCTGGACGCGCTGCGGCCGCAGCGGGTGCAGGAGGCCTTGTGGAAGGAACTCGAAGGGACGCCGCTGACGAAGTACCTGGCCCATCCGGCACGGCGCTCGATCCATTCCTTCGGCATGGCGGTCGACGCGACGCTGCTGGACGCGGACGGCCGCGAACTCGACATGGGCACGGGGTTCGACGAGATGACGCCCGCGTCGCACCCCGAGTTCGAAGCGGAGCAACTGGCCGCCGGCGGACTGACCGCCGCGCAGCTGACGCATCGCGGCTGGCTGCGCGCGGCGATGCGCCATGCCGGCTTCCAGACCATCAGCACCGAGTGGTGGCACTTCGACTTCGGCGACCGCGACCAGGTCCGCCGCACCCTGCCCCTGGTGCTGTGAGCGCCACCCCGCCTGAACGCCCATGACCGCCTCCCGTCGACAGATGCTCACCGGCGCCGCGACCGCGGCGGCTTGCGCGCTCGCCGCCGCGCTGCCCGCGCAGGCGCAGACCGGAGCGCCCGCGCCGCTGCGCGCGCGCCGCCTCAAGCCGGGCGACACCATCGGCCTGGTCAGCCCCGCCAATGCCACCTTCGAGCGCGAGCCACTGGACATCGCCATCGAGTCGCTGCAGGCGCTCGGCTTCAAGGTCAAGCCCGGCGCCCATCTGCGCAGCCGCTACGGCCAGTTCGGCGGCACCGACGCGGAGCGGGCCGGCGACATCAACGACTTCTTCGCCGATGACGGCGTCGACGGCATCCTCGCGATGACGGGCGGCTCCGGCAGCAACCGCATCGTCGACAAGCTGAACTACGCGCTGATCCGGCGCAAGCCGAAGTTCTTCGGCGGCTTCTCGGACCTGACCAGCCTGGTCAATGCGATCCACCGGCAGACGGGATTGATCACCTTCCATTGCCCCGTGGCGGGGTCGGAGTGGAACGAGTTCTCGGTGCAGCAGTTCCGGGCCGTCGCGATGGAGGGGCAGGCGCAGTTGATGCAGAACCCGCAGGGCGAGCGCGGCAGCGACCTCGTCCAGCGCGAGGACCGCATCAGCACGCTGCGAGCGGGCGTGGCGCGCGGGCCGCTGATCGGGGGGAACCTGGCGGTGCTGTGCTCGCTGGCGGGCTCGCCGTACTTCCCGGATACGCGCGGCGCGATCCTGTTCCTGGAGGAGATCAACGAGTACATCTACAGCGTCGACCGGCTGCTGTCGACGCTGCGGCTGAGCGGCGCGCTCGATCAGGTGGCGGGCGTGGTGCTGGGCAAGTTCACCAACTGCGGGCCGGGCAGCGGCGGGTATGGCGTGCTGACGCTGGATGAGGTCTTCGACGACTACTTCCTGCCGCTGAAGGTGCCGGTGTACCGGGGGGCGATGATCGGGCACATCAAGAAGAAGTTCACCGTGCCGGTCGGGCAACCCGCCGAAATGGACGCGACTGCGGGAACGATCAGGCTGCTGTCGCCCGCAGTGGTCTGAAGACCCTCTCCCCTGCCCTCTCCCGCAAGCGGGCGAGGGAGTTCGAAGCGCGGGACGGCGCAGTAACTCCCTCGCCCCTTCGGGGAGAGGGAAGGGGAGAGGGGGCTCGTGCCACGGCGCTGAAGCTCTTCGACGCTCCCCCTCTCCCCTGCCCTCTCCCCCTGTGGGGGCGAGGGAGTTCTTGCGGTCGGTGGTGGCGATCGCTGGGCTTTAGTGGCTGGCCACCCACTCCACCAGCGCGTCGATCGCGGGCCGGGCTTTCATCGCCTGCTCGTCGTTGACGACGGCGACGACGATCCAGGTCTTGCCCCTCGCGTCCGGCACGAAACCCGCGAGCGCCACCACATCGCGCAGCGTCCCGGTCTTCATCCGCGCCCGCCCCTCGGCGGCACTGCCCGTGAACCTCCGCGCCAGCGTCCCATCAACGCCGGCCACCGGCAGCGTGGCCAGGAACTCCGGCCCGTGCGACCCCTTCGCCGACGCCTGCAGCAGCCCCGCCAGCTGATTCGCCGTCGCCCGCTCCACGCGCGACAGGCCCGCGCCGTTCTCCAGCACCAGCCCCGCCGCATCGAGCCGCTGCGCCGCGAACCACTCGCGCACCACGCGCGCCGCGGCCTGCTGCGTGTCCTCTCCCGGCTGCGCGGCCGACGCGCCCAATCTCAGGAAGATCAACCGCGCCAGCGCGTTGTCCGAGGCCTTCATGATCGGCCGCAGCAGCTCCGCCAGCGGCCGGTCCCGATGCTGCGCGAGCACCTTGGCGCCCTCCGGCGCCGTGCCCTCGCGGATCTCCCCGGTCAGCGTCCCGCCCAGCGAGCCCCACAGCTGCCGCAGCGCCTGGGCGGTCTCCCACTGCCGGTCCAGCACGTTGAGCGCCTGCACGACCTGGCACCCGCGCGGGAACTCCCCCGCCAGCGCGACCCGCGCCGCGCCGCCCGGCAGCGCCTCGAAGCGCGACGGCATCCAGCCGTCGTCCCAATCCTTGCAAGGCTTGTCATTGAGCCGCATCCCGCTCGTGTCGACCGCCAGCGCGCCGAACTGCGGGAAGGGCCGCGCCGTCACCCCGCGCTCGTCGGCCGCGAGATCGAACTGCAGCAGGCTGCCATTGAGATGCAGCGCATCGGGGATGACGTTGTAGGGGAACTCCGCCTGCTCGTCGAAGCGCGGCGCGCCGATCTCCGGCCGCGCCGGATTGAACAGCCCCCGGTCGACCACGATCCCGCCCGCCAGCTCACGCACGCCATGGCGCTCGCGGACCTCGCGCAGCATCGTCCACAGCGCGCCCCAGTCGAGATCGGCATCGCCGCCGCCCTTGAGCACCAGCGGCCCGTCCAGACGGCCGTCGCGGATCTCGCCCGCCGCGAGCAGCTGCGTCTGCCCCCGGCTGTTGGGCCCCAGCCGGTCCAGCGCGACCACCGCGGTGACGGTCTTCATCGTCGAGGCCGGCGCCATCGGCCGGTCCGCGTTCATCCGCCAGCCGCTGCCGGGCGCCTCCATCGGGAACGCCACGACGGCCAGCGAGGAGGCCGGCACGCCGGCTTGCCGCAGCGCCTGCTCCACGGGCGCGGGCGGCGTGTCGCGCAGGCTCGCGCAGCCGGTGGCGGCGAGCGCGGCGCTCAGGAGGACGAGGGCGGGGATCGATCGCATGAGGGGCGACTGTATAGTCCCGGCCCCGTTGCATTCCCACAGGTTATACGCGCGCGACAAGCATTCATCGGGACGGATGCAACAAATGGGTGACGTTCCTAGGACGGGGCCCGCGCCTCGTGCTTGAAGATCGTTCACAGCTCGCAACAGGTCGGTCACGCAGCGCCGTCCTCGGTCGTTGGCGGCGCGCGATGCGCCGGTCCGGTTAACAAGGAGAAGGTCGTGAAACTGAATCAACTTGCCCGCTGTCTCGTCGTCGTCGGGCTGGGCAGCCACGCGGCGGCCTGGTCGCAGGAAGTCCAGAGGATGGAGCGCGTGGAGATCACCGGCTCGAGCATCAAGCGCATGCAGGACGAAGGCGCGCTGCCGATCCAGACGATCTCCCGCAAGGACCTGGACCGCCAGGGCATCGTCTCCGCCGAGCAGCTGATCGCGACGCTCTCGGCCAACGGCAACGGGCTGGACAACCTGGCGTCCAACTCGGACGTGGTCTCGGGCCAGGCGCGCGGCAACAACGGCGCGACCTCCGCCAACCTGCGCCTGCAGGGCGCCAACGCGACGCTCATCCTGCTGAACGGCCGCCGCATCGCGGCGCACGGCCTCAATGGCGGCGTCGTCGACCTGAACCAGATCCCGATGGCCGCGATCGAGCGCGTCGAGGTGCTCAAGGACGGCGCCTCGTCGACCTACGGCACGGACGCCGTCGGCGGCGTCATCAACTTCATCCTGCGCAAGGACTACCAGGGCCTGCAGGCCAGCGCCTTCACCGACGTGACCGAGCATGGCGGGGGCAACATCTACCGCGCCTCGCTGACCGGCGGCCTGGGCAACATCGAGAAGGACGGCTTCAACCTGCTGGCCGTAGTCTCGGTGACCGACAACAAGCGCCTGGACGGCTCGCAGCGCGACTTCGTCAACAGCTTCCAGCCCGCGCGCGGCCTCTCGCCCGACACGCGCGGCACGCCCTTCGCGACGCTGTTCCTGCCCACCACCACCGGCACGACGATCCGCAACGTGCTGAGCCGCCCGGGCTCGCCGGCCAACACCGGCCCGCTGTACAACGGCGCCACGATCGGCAACGTCAACATCCTGGACCTGCCCGGCCAGGCCGGCTGCGCGTCCCAGCCGGGCATGGACGCCTACGCGGAGAAGCTCTGGAACTCGGCCTCGGCCTCGCCGGCCAACCAGTTCGGCTGCGCCTGGGACACCGGCCGCGCCGCCGTGATCCAGCAGCCGGTCAGGAACACCAACCTGGTCACGCGCGGCCAGCTCAAGCTCGGCGAGCACATGCTGACCGGCGAGGTGCTGCTGGGCAAGTCGGAGTCGACCAAGTTCTTCTCGCCCAACCAGATCAGCAGCGCCGCGTCGACCTCGACCATCGGCCTGCCCAACGGCACGACCACGCGCAACCCGTTCGCCGACCTGGCCTATCCGTCCACCGGCGCCGGCTATCAGCGCGTGTTCGACGCGCTGGTGAAGCAGTTCCCTTCGCTGGCGGCCAACCAAGGCCTGCCGATGACCTTCCGCTGGCGCTGCATGGAATGCGGCCAGCGCGACATCGGCACCGACACCGACACCGGCCGCTACCTGGTCAGCATGGACGGTCCGCTGCCGTTCATGAAGGACTGGGACTACAAGGCGGGCGCCTCGCATGCCTTCAGCAAGAGCACGTCGACGCTGGGCAGCGGTTATCAGAACTACGTCGGCCTGGCCAACCTGATCAACACCGGCGTGCTCAACCCGTTCCTGCTGGCTGGTGAGTCGCAGACGCCGGCGGCGCTGGCGGCGCTGGACGCGATCTCGGCGGCCGGCACCAGGCTGTATGGCGGCAAGTACACGACGGACGAGTTCGACGCCACCGTGTCGGGCCCGGCCTTCAAGCTGCCGGCGGGTGACGTGATGGTGGCGCTGGGCGCCAACTACCGGATCGAGAAGTACCACTTCGACGGCAACACGACGGTCAACACCAACGACATCAACACGTGGGTCTACAACGCGCCGTTCGACAACATCAACGCGCTGAGCGGCGTGAAGCGCAAGGTGGGCGCGATCTTCGGCGAGACCATCATCCCGGTGCTGAAGAACCTCGACCTGAACCTGTCGGTGCGCTATGACAAGTACACCGGCTTCGGCAGCACGACCAACCCGAAGGCCTCGATCCGCTACCAGCCGCTGCAGAGCCTGGTGCTGCGCGCGTCGTACAGCACCGGCTTCCGCGTGCCGACCTTCAACCAGCTGTTCAACGGCGTGACGCAGTCGCCGTACACCGGCGCGGGCGTGCCGGATCCGGCGACCTGCCCGGGCAACGTGGTGAGCAACGCGCCGGGCTGCCAGGCGATCACCTTCGACACGCTCTTCGGCGGCCGCACCGACCTGCGTCCGGAGGAGTCGAAGATGTCCAACATCGGCTTCGTGTGGCAGCCGTCGCCGGACTACAGCATGAGCGTGGACCTGTGGGACATCAAGCGTGACGGGCAGATCCAGAGCCTGACGCTGTCGCAGATCCTGAACAACTACCAGTTGTTCCCGCAGGCCTTCCTCCGCGATGGCAGCGGCGCGCTGAAGATCGTGGACACGCGCTGGATCAACACCGGCGAGACGCGCACGCGCGGGCTGGAGCTGTCGATGCGCGGCAGCACGCCGCTCAATGGCGGCCGCCTGACGGCGGGGCTGGATGGCACCTACCTGCTGGAGAAGAAGTCCAAGCTGCTGGACAACGTGGCCTTCGGCCCGAGCGAGGTGGGTCAGTTCACGCGCTCGAGCGAGCTGGGGCTGCGCTGGAAGCACAACGCGTATGTCACCTACTCGTATGGGGACTGGGCGTGGTCGCTGCGGCAGACCTACTCGTCGGGCTACTACGGCTACGTGCCGCCGGGCGTGGCGAACGGCAATGCGTCGGCGCCGCTGTTCGACCCGTGGGTCAAGCCGTACTACCTGCACCACGTCAGCGTGGCGTACAGCGGCATCAAGAACCTGACGATCACCGCGGGCATCAAGAACATCTTCGACCAGGACCCGTCGTTCGCGAACAGCTACGACAGCAACACCGGCTCGGGCAGCTCGTGGGAACCGCGCGTGGCGGATCCGCGTGGGCGCTCGTTCACGCTGGGGGTGGACTACAAGTTCTTCTGATCGCGATCCGCAGCCATTTCTTGCCTTGCGCAAGAACTCCCTCGCCCCCCGCGAGGGGGGAGAGGGCGGGGGAGAGGGGGTGCTTCGAAGGGCAGCAGCGCTGTGGCACGAGCCCCCTCTCCCCTCCCTCTCCCCGCGGGGGCGAGGGGGTTTACTACGACGTCCGGCTCTTACCCCCTCGCCCGCTTGCGGGAGAGGGTGGGGGTGAGGGCCGAGACCCTGCGAAGGACATCTAGACGGCGAGCGTCCTTGTCACTGGATCCAGCGTCACCGTCACCCCGATCGGCAGTGGGACGTTCGGTGTCGCGTGGCCGCTGGGCCAACCGGCGAGCACCGGCACGCCCAGCCCGCCGAAGTAATCGGCGAGCACCTCCTCCGGCGAGTCCGCGTCGCTGAAGCTGCCCAGCAGCACTCCGGCCACCTGGTCGAGAGCGCCGCTCAGTCGCAGCTGGCACAGCAGGCGATCGATCTTGTACGGATCCTCGCCGACGTCCTCCAGGAACAGCACCGAGCCCCGCAGGTCCGGCATGAACGGCGTGCCCAGCAGCGCCACCAGCACGGCCAGGTTTCCCCCTGCCAGCACGCCGCGAACCGGCGCGATCCCTCGATTCAGCGGATGGGGCGCGAGCGCCGGCCCCAGCCGCTCGCCCTCGCGCAGCCCCTGGCGCAGCCGCTCCGCCAACGCGACGGCATCCGCCCAGCCAGCATCCCCCTTGCACCAGTCCGACGCCGGCATCGACGCGTGCCAGCTCGCCAGGCCCAGTTGCTGCCGCAGCGCCATCAACGCCGTCAGGTCGCTGTAGCCGATCAGCGGCTTCGGACAGCGGCGCAGCAGTTCGCGATCGACGCGATCCAGCAGCCGCATGCAGCCATATCCGCCTCGCAGCGCGATCACCGCGTCGACGTCCGGATCGGCCACGGCCTCATGCAGGTCGGCGAGCCTTCGCTCGTCATCCGCCGCCAGATGACCGAGGAACGCCGGTCCCGCGCAACCGGGAAACACCTTCGCCCGGAAGCCAAGCCGCTCGATCATCGGCACGACCTGCTCCAGCGTGCCCGCTCGAGGCGGACCGGCCGGCGCGATCACGCCCAGGCAGGCGCGCTCAGACAGCGGAGGCAGGAGGAAACGTTCGTCGGCCATGGCATGCGCCGGCGCGCCAAGCGCCGGAATCCGGTTCGATGAATCGGCCTGCGCTCGCGCTCAGGCCTCGAGCCACGCCGCCATGCGCGCATCGACCGCGGCGCCGAGCGCCGGGATGCGCCACGTCGTCGGGCAGCGGGGATCGGGAGCGTAGCGCGACCCGAGGCTGGTCAGCAGCGCGATCAGGTAATGGCGGCGGCGCGGCAGGATGCCGCGCACGATGCCGGCATCGGAGACGTAGTTCTCCGTGTTGCCGGTCTTGTGCGCGAACCACACCTCGCCGCCGGCCGCGAAGCGCCGCAGGTCGCCGGGCAGCGACACCTCGCCCGCCCGCAGCGAGCCATCGGGCTGCAGCCACCGGCCCGGCAGGCGCGCCGGCAGCCCCCGCACCCAGCCCGGCACGCCGCCGAGCGCGCTGCTCGACAGCACCTCGTGCAGCGCCTGATCCTGCAAGGCATGCATCACATGATTGCGGCTCTCCGGCGACAGCCGCGGCGCGTCCGCCCGCAGCCACGGCGCGCGCGGTGCCAGCGGGTCCAGCCACCACAACAGCCGCACCGTGTCCCAGGCCGTCATCTGGATCTGCCCCACGCCCGATCCCGCCCCATTGCCCCAGCCGCCGTCCGCCGTCGTGTTGGCCAGCCGCAGCGTCGTCAATCCGAGTGCCGCGAACAGCGCATGCAGCTCGTTGCGCACCTCGCGACCATCCTCGCGGCGGATCGCCCCAGCTGCGTGCATCAGCGTCACCAGCGCGGAGGTCGCCTCATTGCTGCTCCACGTGACCATGTCCGACGCCCAGTCGGCCACCAGGCGCTCGCGCCCGCCGTGACTCAGCGGCTGCCACCAGCCGGCGCGCCCCTGATCGACCAGCCGGCCCACGCCGGCCAGCAGCATCAGCTTCAGCAGCGACGCCGGATAGGGAGCGACCATGCGCGCGCCGCCCTCCTCCTCGCCACCCGCGAGCGGGAGCCAGTCCATCGCCGACCAGTCCGAGTCCGGCCGCCAAGCGACGGAGTTGCCGTCGGCATCGCGTTGATCCGCGAGGAAGCGGATGTTGCGGACCGGCCCAGCTCCCTCCGAGATATCGGCGACCAGGCCGGCCGGATGCTCGCGCGAGAACAGCACGTTCGCGGCGACGGGCGCGCCGTGGTCCGGGAACGCGACCACCGCGAGATCAAGGCTCGGAAAATGCCGCACCGGCCGGCCGCCGTCCTGCGAGTCCGGCGTCGCGCCGAAGTCCTGGGCGAGCACCGCCTGCCGCAGCGCCTCGGCGAGCAAGGCCGCCGTCAACGGCTCACGCCGGACCTTGGACGCAGCAGCCGGTCTCGCCGTCATCGCCATGCCTCAGGCCGCGCGCAGCGCCAGCCCGTCGAGCGCGATCGGGCTCGGCTTGCCGGAGACCAGGTCGGCCACGATGCGGGCCGACCCAAACGAAAAGGTGAATCCCAGCGCGCCATGGCCGACATTCAGCCACAGCCCGCGCAGCGGCGTGCCGCCGAGCATCGGCGCGCCGCTCGGCGTCGCGGGACGCAGGCCGGCCCAGGGCACGGCGTGGTCATAGTCGGCGGCCTTCGGGAAGGTTTCGCGCACGTTGCGCTGCAGCGCGGCCAGGCGCGCTGGATCGATGCGCGTGTCCTCGCCGACCAGGTCGACCATCGCCGCCACCCGCAGTTGATCGCCGATGCGGGCGTAGAGCGTCTTGCGCTCGAAGTCGGTCACGCTGATGGACGGTGGACGGTGCACGCCGTTGATCGGCGCCGACAGGCTGTAGCCCTTGAGCGGATAGAGCGGCAGCCGCACGCCCACCAGCGCCGCGAGCGCCGCGCTCTGCAGCCCGGCCGCGAGCACGACGCCGTCCGCGCCGAGCTCGCCCTGGTCCGTCTTCACCGCGGTGACGCGGTCGCCGTCGACGGCGAAGCCGGTGGCGTGGGCGCGGACGCGCCGCTCGAAATTCGGATGCCTCGCCAGGCGCTCGCCGAGCTGAACGCTCAGCGCGTGGCAGTCGGCGACCGCCTCGCCGGCGGTGAAGATGCCGCCGGCCAGCCAGCCCGCGCCGCCATCGCCCAGCGCCGGCTCCAGCGCCAGGCACTCGTCGCGGCTGAGTGCCCGCTCGGGACCGCCGGGTGGCGTGCGCGCCGCGACGCGCGCGAATTCCTCGGGTTTGCGGTAGACGACCAGCTTGCCGGGCGTGCGCAGCGCGATGGCATCGAGCCGCGCCTGCCGCTGCAGCTCGCCGAAGCATTGCTGGCTGAAGGCGCCCAGCTCGAGCAGGCGCTCGGTGGTGCGGCGGTTCACCGGCCCCCGGCAATGCGCGAGGAAGGCCGCCAGCCAGCGCCACTGCGCCGCGGTGCCGTCGGGCTTGAAGCGCAGCGGGCCATCCGGATCCAGCAGCCAGCGCAGCGCCTTCAGCGGCACGCCGGCATCGGCCAGCGGCGACACGTAGCGGTAGCTGAGCTGGCCGCCATTGGCGCGGCTCGCGCCGGTCGCGAGCTCGGCCTCGCGCTCCACCAGGGTCACCCGATGTCCCGCCTCCGCCAGGGCCCAGGCCGTGGTCACTCCCACCACGCCGCCCCCGATCACGACAAGCTGCTTCATCCGGACAGATTCATTCTTGAATGGTCCGGCAGGGTACGGATTCGCGGCGGCCTCAGCCAATGAAAGCGAGGCCGCCACCCATAACCCTGTTGAATGCGCGCAAGAGAAATGCCCGCGGCGCGCAGTGCGTCAGTCCGCCGGGGCGCGCGCGCCCCATTCCGATCCCACCCAGCGTCCGCGATTGAGCTCTCCATCGCCCTGGCGCGGATGCTGCGCCGCCCACCCACAGTCCACCATGCACTCCCGGATGGCATCCCGCAGGCGCCCCGGGCCGTGACTGCCGACGATGACGTGCGTCAGCCGATTGATCTGCCTGCGGGACAGGAGACGGCGAAAGATGGTCTGCGCCAGGCTGGCGGAGATACCGCACAAGCCATGCTCCCTGGACCGCGGATGAACCTCCACCGCCTGTCGATGAAGGTCCAGCTCATTGCGCTCCTCATTCAATCCGAGGTTCGCTCGCAGGACGCCGTCCTCCACGGCCTGGTCCAGCAGCGCTTCCGCCTGATCGTGCATGCCGCGCGAGGCCAGTGACGAGATCATCACGTGATAAGTGAGGTAATCCGGCGCTGGCGTCCGCCGGCGGCGCATCCGCTGGAAGTAGCGGCTGGCACGCCGAAAGTCGTTGGCGTCCAGGCATGCCCTGATCAGCGCGTTCCATGCGTCGACATCCGGCACCACCCCCAGACCGCGCATGTCCCTGAAGGCCCTGCGAGCACCCTTGACATCGCGCGCCTTCCGGTAGGCCGACATCAGTTCATTGCTGGTGGTGACATCCGGAGCCAACCCCTGGTCCAGCATCCGCCGCAATGCCTCCCGAGCGCCTGCGGGGTCAGCGGCCTTCGCATACGCCGAGATCAGCGCGTTGTGGACGTAGGCATTGGGAAGGACACGCTCACGGGTGCCAGGACGCACGGCGCGCTTGAGTTCCTGGACGCAGCGCTGTGCCTGTCCCACGTTGCCGCCGCAGCGATGGATGTTCGAGGCCGTGACTTTCAAGACGTCCAGCTCGCTGCGCCGCCCGTTGATGAACTGCTCGACGATCAAGGCGTTGGCGGGCGGGCGAGGGGGCTCGACGGAAGGCGTGTCCTCCGCCCTGTCGTGGACAGGACTGGCAACCGGTTGCGGCGATACGAACATGGCGACTCCTGGTGCTGAAGATGCCCCCAGTCACCCGCTCCATCGCCGAGGTTCGCCCACGACATCCTCGCCGGCACCCGCCTTCGCGGGACGCCGGCGGGTTCGCGTCAGGCCAGCACGGCCGCCATCGCGTTCGCGGTGGCCTCGACGTTGCGCGTGTTCAGGCCCGCGACGCACATCCGGCCCGAGCGCAGGATGTAGACGCCGAATTCCTCGCGCAGGCGGTCCACCTGCTCCGGCGTCAGGCCGGTGTAGCTGAACATCCCGCGCTGCGTCAGGAAGTAGTCGAAGTTGCGGCCCGGCACCTTGGCCGTGATCACCTCGAACAGCGCGTTGCGCATGGCCAGGATGCGCTCGCGCATCTCCTCGACCTCGCCCTCCCACAGCGCGCGCAGCGCCGGGTCGGCCAGCACCTTGGCCACGACCTGGCCGCCATGCATCGGCGGGTTCGAGTAGTTGCGGCGGATCGTGAACTTCAACTGCCCCAGCACGTTGGCCGCCTGCGCCGCGTCCGGGCACACCACCGACAGCGCGCCGCAGCGCTCGCCGTACAGGCTCATGTTCTTGGAGAAGCTGTTCGCGACGAAGAAGCTCAGCCCCGCCGCCGCCAGCGCGCGGATCGCGAAAGTGTCCTGCTCCAGGCCGTCGCCGTAGCCCTGGTAGGCCAGGTCCAGGAAGGCGATCAGCTCGCGCTCCTTCAGCACCGGGATCAGCGCGTCCCACTGCGACTGCGTCAGGTCCACGCCGGTCGGGTTGTGGCAGCACGCGTGCAGCAGCACGACGCTGCGCGCCGGCGCCTCGGACAGCGCCTGCAGCATCGCGTCGAAGCGCAGGCCGCCGGTCCTGGCGTCGTAGTACGGATAGGTCCGGCACTCCAGGCCCGAGCCCTCGAAGACCGCCCGGTGGTTGTCCCAGGTCGGGTCGCTCAGGTAGATCGCGCTGTCGGGGAAGTAGCGCTTGATGAAGTCGGCGCCGACCTTCAGGCCACCCGACGAGCCCACGCCCTGGATGGTCGCGACGCGGCCGCTCGTGAGCGCCTCGCTGCCGGCGCCGAACAGCAGCTTCTGCACCTCGGCGCGGAAGTTGGCGGCGCCCTCCATCGGCAGGTAGGGCCGCGCGCCCGCCTGCTCCACCACGGCCAGCTCGGCCTTGCGCACCGAGTCCAGCATCGGGATGCGGCCGTCGTCATCGAAGTAGATGCCGATCGACAGGTTGATCTTCTGCGTGCGCGGATCCTTCTGGAAGGCTTCGTTCAGGCTGAGGATGGGATCGCCCGGGTAGGCATCGACGTGCTGGAACATATTTGGAACTCCACGGAGGACAGTCAATCGGCTGCCGGTCATTATCCTCAGCCGGCCCCGCGGCCACCGGAACAGCGCCCGCGCCGGCGCACCAGTACAGCCTTGGCGACAATGCGGGCTTCGCATTCCCCGCCATACAGAATCACATGATCAACGACTTCAACACGCGCGGCGCCGCCTGCCTGCCCGGCCACATGGGCATCGAGATCGTCGAGGTCGAGAAGGGCCGCGTGCTGGCGCGCCTGCCGGTGCGCCAGCCGGTGATGGCCCCCAACGGCTACCTGCACGCCGGCAGCGTGGTGACGCTGGCCGACACCTGCTGCGGCTACGGCTGCATCGCCTCGCTGCCCGATGGCGCCAGCAACTTCACCACCGTCGAGCTCAAGTCCAACCACCTCGGCACCGCGCGCGACGGCGTCATCGAATGCACCGCCGTCGCCGTCCACATGGGCCGCACGACGCAGGTGTGGGACGCCACCGTCACCCACGGCGGCAAGACCATCGCGCTGTTCCGCTGCACGCAGATGGTCCTGTATCCGAAGGCCTGACGGCGCGCCGGCTCAGAGCGCCTTGCCGCTGCCGATCGCCATCAGCAGCCGCGTGACCAGCACCAGCTTGGGCGCGATCGCGTCGACGACCACGTACTCGCTGTCGCTGCTGTGCGCGCCGTAGCCGCGCACGCCCAGGCCCTCGAGCACCGGCGCCTTGCCCGACTGCGCCGCGTAGGCCGCATCGGTGCCGCCGCCGGTGGGACGGTCGCGCACGGTCAGCTCCAGCTTCTGCTCGCCGGCCAGCGCCTTGACCTTGGCGCCCAGCGCGCGCGAGGCCTCGGTCGCCTGCAGCGGCGGGCGGCCCCGGTTGAAGTTCAACGTCACCTCGGACTCGGGCAGCAGCTTCTTCTGGATGCGCTGGCGCAGCTCGGCCTCCATGCCGTCGAAGTCGGACATGCGATCGGCGCGGGCATCGCCCTGGGCCACCGCGTCGGCCGGAATCGCGTTGCGCACCGAGCCCGCCTTGGCCATGGTCCAGTGCAGCTGCTTGCCGTTCTTCGGATCGGACAGGTCGCGCAGCTGCAGGATCTGGAAGGACATCTCCTCCAGCGCATTGACGCCCTTCTCCGGCGCCGCGCCCGCGTGCGACGAGCGGCCCTTGACCTTCAGGTCCACCGACGCGATCCCGCTGGTGGCCAGCCGCATCGTGTCCGGACCGGTGGGGCCGCCGCCGCCTTCGAAGGACAGCACCGCGTCATGCTCGCCGCCCAGTTGCGCGATGGTCGCGTGCGACCCGGGCGAGCCGATCTCCTCGTCGCCGTTGATCAGCACGGTGATCCCGGCGAAGTCCTTGAAGCCCGTGGCCTTCAGCATCGCCAGCGCGTGCAGGATGGTCGCGACGCCCTGCTTGTCGTCGGCGATGCCCAGGCCGTAGGCGCGGTTGCCATCGACGCGGAATGGCTGCTGCTGCAGGCCGCCGCGCTGGTAGACGGTGTCCATGTGCGCGATCAGCAGCAGCCGCTTGCCATCCGCCGACCCGCCCTTGAAGCTCGCCTTGACCATCTGGCCGACCTTGGCCGGACCGTCGCCCGCGTCCGAGGACGGCGCCGCGATGGTCTTGTCCGGATCGATCAGCGTCACCTCGCCGCCCAGATCGCGCAGCCGCTGCGCGATCACGCCGGCGATGCGATCCAGGCCCTGGCGGTCGGAACTCCCCGACTCGATCTCCACCAGCTGCTGCAGCGTCTTCATCAGCGCGGGCTGCTCCCTGGCGGCGAGCGCCTGCAGCTCGGGCAGCGTCTGCGCCTGGGCGCCGAGGGCCGTCATCGCGGCCAGCGCGAGCGCGGCGCGGCGCAGCGGGGAAAGGGAAGCGGGCATCGGGATCTCCATCGTTCTGATGGGCGTCGATGCTAGCCACGAAGCGCCGCGACTTGAATCGGTGAGGACGATGCGGCAAGCTCGCCGCCATGCGCCATGCTCCGCCAATCGCCCCGCGCCCGTGCGGCACCGCACGCAGGGCGCTCCTCGCCATCCTGACAAGTGCGATGGCCGCGCTGCCCGCGCTCTGGCCGGCCGCCGCCATCGCGGACGAAGCGCGGCGCAACGTCTTCGGCGACCCCTTCGAGCAGTTGACCTCCGCGATCCCGCCCTCGGTGTGTCCCGCGCCGCCGGGGCCGCTGATGACCGACGCCGAGGCGAAGGCCCAGGCGCATGGCCGCATCGAGCGCGGCACGAGCTGCTTCCAGAGCGGCCGCTGCCGCCTGCCCAACGCCTATCTCTACGACCAGGAAATCATGCCGCGCGTGCGCAAGGCCGTCGCCGCCGACGGCCGCTTCGACGCGACGACCAGCGTGTGGGCGCTGGGCCAGCGGCGCTGGATCTGGCTGCAGGGCTGCGTGCGCAGCGCCGAGGATGCGGCGGCGCTGGAAGCGCTGGTGAAGCAGCTCGACGATGTCGAGGCGGTCTTCAACGAGCTCCAGGTCGTGCCGGGCGGGCCGGCCGCGGCGGCGTCACGCTGACGCGCCGGTCAGCGGCGCCGACGTCTTGAATCAGGGAGCCAGGGCGGCCTCGATCTCGCCGCGGATCGATTCCGGCGAGTCGTTCGGCGCGAAGCGCTTGAGCACCTGCCCGTCGCGGCCGACCAGGAACTTGGTGAAGTTCCACTTGATCACCTGCGTGCCCAGGATCCCGGGCTTTTCCCCCTTGAGCCACTGCCACAGCGGATGCGCCTCGCCGCCGTTGACCTTGATCTTGCCCATCATCGGGAAGCTGACGCCGTAGTTGAGCTGGCAGAACGAGGCGATCTCGTCGTTGCTGCCGGGGTCCTGGCCGCCGAATTCGTTGCTCGGGAAGCCGACGATCACCAGCCCGCGCGCCTGGTAGTCGCGCCACAGCTCCTCCAGCCCCTTGAACTGCGGCGTGAAGCCGCACTCGCTGGCGGTGTTGACGATCAGCAGCACGCGGCCACGGTACTGGGACAGCGCGATCGGCTCGCCGGCGATGCTGACCGCGTCGAAATCGAAGGCAGTCTTGCCATTGGCGCTCATGGGGGACCTCCTCGGGGTGGGGGGCGGCATCGTGGCCGGACCGGGTGCATCCTAGCGCGGCGGGCAGCGTCAGGCGCGGCGGCGTTCCAGGGCCGCGAGCATCGCCGCGGCCAGGATGGCCGCGCCGCCGGCCGCGGTCTTGCCGTCCAGGGCCCCGCCACCCAGCAGCAACGCGGAGATGGCGGCCACCGGCACCTCGGTCAGCATCACCACCGCCGTCACGTTGGCCGGCAGCCGCGCCGCCCCGTATTGCAGCGACAGGTTGGAGACGAAGAACAGCAGCGCCATGCCCGCCAGCGGCAGCAGCCACAGCGCGCCGGGCAGCGACGGCCAGGGGGCCAGGCCGCCGCCGGCCATGGCCGTGGCCGACAGGCTGGCCACCAGCACGCCGCCGCTGAACATCGCCAGCGCCCGCGCCCCGGGGCTGCGGGCGGCCTCGCGGCGCAGCATCACGTTGTTGAACGCGAAGGTCAGGCCGCCGGCCAGGCCCAGCACGTCGGGCAGGCTCGACGGCAGCGGCCAGCCGCCGCCGGCGGGCGCCAGCACGGCCAGCGCGCCGCCCAGCGCCAGGGCGATCCGCATTCCGGCCATCGCGGTCAGCGGCTCGCCCAGGATCAGCCGCGCCAGCAGCACCGCCCACAGCGGCATGAGATAGAAGAGCAGCACCACCCGGACCACGTCGCCGGTGGACACGCCCCAGTTGAAGGCGGTATTGGTCATGCCGGCGGCCAGCGTCACCGCCCACAGGCCGGGGGAGCGCAGCCACTCGGACGCCGCGCCGCGCTGGCTGGCCATCACCACGAGCCAGGACAGCGCGTACATGATCACCGTGGTCCAGAGGGGGTGCATGCCGGCCCCCTCGAATTGGCGGAACGGCCACCAGGACAGCCCCCAGATGGTGGCGTTGAGCATCAGGGCGAGGATCGGCATTCGAAGACGGTGGACAGAGAGGGGGGACAGCGGGAAGGGACAGGCGGTGGGGCTGGCGCAACAGTCGCGGGGACGGCGCTTGGAGCCGGGCGTCGGACCGGCCAACAATGCCCAGGGTTTGTAGCATGGCGCAAGGACTGACCCTGTCCTCCAATCGGGGCGCCGTGCGCCTGTCATGCACGCGGCCTACCCTGTCGCGTGTGACCCGTCCACCAAACTAGGGAGAGCTTCTCTTGGATCACCTGGCCTGTTTCGCCCCCGAAGATCTGCAGTCCCCCACCGGGCCCGATCTGCAGAGCTATCACTGGCGCCTGTTGGCCCAGGGGGACTCCTGGTTCTCGACCGCCCAGGCCAAGCTCAGCGCGCATGCGAACCTGCTCCAGGAACTGGTGCTGTCCAAGCCCGCCGCCGCCGTCAACTGCGCCGGGCAGCGCGAAAGCCTGTCCAAGGTGGTCGAGCTGGAATCCGCCCCCGAGTTCGTGCACCTGCTCACCGCGCCGGACGCGCCGGTGTGGGACGGGATCCTGCTGTCCGTGGGCGGCAACGACCTGATCAAGGCCGCCCAGACGCCGACCCAGCTCGATGGCGAGGAAGTGCCGCTGCACCTGCGCCTGCTGCGCCGGCAGACCGAATGGGGCGCGCCGTCCGCGGGCGTCGGGCGCTATTTCTCGGAGCCGGGCTGGGCCACCTACGCGGAGTACCTGAAGGCCAACCTGCGCCATCTGCTGACGCTGCGCGATCAGGGGCCCTCGGCCGGCAAGCCGGTGTTCATGCACTGCTATGCGGTGCCGATGCCGCGCCCCGCCGGCGCCGAGGACGCGGGCCACGGGCCGTGGCTGTATCCGGCCTTGAAGGCCTACGCCATTCCGGCCGCCGACTGGGCCGCGGTGAGCCGGCTGATGGTCATGCACCTGGCCCAGCTGCTGAAGTCGCTGATGGCGGACAAGGCGCAGTTCCCGGGGCTGTTCGTGTTCGACTCGACCGCCGTGCCGCTGGCCGCGGCGGCGCCCGGCGCCAGCGGCATCAGCGGCGACTGGCACAACGAGATCCACCTCAACCACAGCGGCTGCCTGAAGATCGGGCGCGCGTGGTCCGAGCACATCGAGCAGGTCCTCACGACCGGCGGCCTGGCCGCCGAGACGCCGCCCTCGGGCAAGGGACGCGCGCGGCGCTGACCGCGTCCTTCCACCGCCGCTGGCCCTCACCCCTCCCTCTCCCACTTCGCGGGAGAGGGGGTAATACCGGCGACAGCGTCGTTGCCTGACTCCCTCGCCCCCGTGAGGGGGAGAGGGCGGGGGAGAGGGGTCTTCAAAGTACCTGCCCCCGCGTACTGCGACGCCCCCTCTCCCCTGCCCTCTCCCCGCAAGCGGGGCGAGGGAGTTCTTCGGGAGTTGTTGGGGGACCTCGGGAGGGGTGGAGAAGGCCTGCGGCCTGCGGCCTGCGGCCGTCGCCCGTCAGTGCTTGTCGCTGCGCGCGATCGCGAGCAGGCGATCGAGTTCCTCGGTGTGCTCGCGCTTGTTGTGCTGGTGCCAGCGGCCCACCACCCACATGATCCCGGCGACCAGCAGCCCGAAGATCGTGATCGAGCCGAAGGCCGAGGTGCCGAAGCGCGTCAGCATCGTGTACAGCGCCCCCAGCCCCAGGATGCAGGCCTGCTCGTTGAAGTTCTGCACCGCGATCGAACGGCCGGCGCCCATCAGGTTGTGCCCGCGGTGCTGCAGCAGCGCGTTCATCGGCACCACCAGGTAGCCGCCGATCCCGCCCAGCACGACCAGGAACGGGATCGCCATCCACAGGTTGTCGATGAAGTTCAGCACCAGCATCAGCAGTCCCATGCCGATGCCCAGCGGAATGACGCTGGTGGCCTTGTCCAGCCGCACCACGGCCGAGGCCACCACGGCCCCCACCGCCGTGCCGATCGCCACCACCCCGGCCAGCGCCGAGGCCTGCGTCGTGCCATAGCCCAGCGCCGCCGCGGCCCATGCGAACACGATGTAGCGCATGTTGCCCGACACGCCCCAGAACAGCGTCGTCATGCCCAGCGAGATCTGTCCCAGCTTGTCCTGCCACAGCCGCGAATTGCAGGCGGCGAACTCGCGCACCAGGTCGGTCGCGTTGTGCGAGATCGGCTGCAGCGGCGAGTCGGTACGCGGGATCCGCAGGTTGAAGAGCGCCGCGATGAAGTACAGCACCACCATGAACGCGATCGCCGCTTCCGGCGGCGTGTCGATGCCGGTGTCGATGAAGGGGATGTCGATCGCCAGCAGCACCGCCGACGCCTTCTCCCCGATCAGCTGACCGCCGAAGACGGCGCCCAGGATGATGGAGGCGATGGTCAGGCCCTCGATCCAGCCGTTGGCCTTGACCAGCTGCGACGGCGGCAGGAGCTCGGTGAGGATGCCGTACTTGGCCGGCGAATAGGCGGCGGCGCCCAGGCCCACGATCGCGTACGCGATCAGCGGATGGACGCCCACCAGCATGCTCAGGCAGCCCAGCACCTTGATGGTGTTGGAGATGAACATGACCTTGCCCTTGGGCACCGCGTCGGCGAAGGCGCCGACGAAGGGCGCGAGCACGACGTAGAACAGCGCGAACATCGGCACCAGCGCGGCGCGCTGCCACTCGGCGGCCCCGCTCGTGCGGAGCAATTCCACGGCGGCGACGAACAGCGCGTTATCAGCCAGCGAGCTGAAGAACTGCGCTGACATGATGGTGTAAAAGCCTTTTTTCATCGACCCGGCATACCTGGAACTGCGGTGATCACGCTGGGTCCACGGGATGGGGAAGGCAGCGCTGCGGCGGGTTTATAGCACGGGGGCGTTTTCGTAACAGAGCTTGACGGGACAGCGCCCCGTCGCGCCAGGCGGGGGCGGCGCCCGGGTCACGGCGCGGCACAATGCCGCCCATGCCACGCCCGATCGAAGCCCTCATCCACCAGCCCGCGCTGGCTCACAACATCGCCCGCGCCCGCGACCTGGCGCCCGACGCGCAGGTGTTCGCCGTGGTCAAGGCCAACGCCTACGGGCACGGCATCGAGCGCGCGTTCGACGCGCTGCGCAGCGCCGACGGCTTCGCGATGCTGGACCTGGACGAGGCCCAGCGCGTGCGCGACCTCGGCTGGCGCGGCCCGATCCTGCTGCTGGAGGGCTGCTTCGAGCCGCGCGACCTGGAGCTGTGCTCGCGGCTCAAGCTCTGGCACTCGGTGCACCACGAGCAGCAGATCGACTGGCTGGCGATGCACAAGACCCACGAGCCGCATCGCGTGTTCCTGAAGCTCAACAGCGGCATGAACCGGCTGGGCTTCACGCCGAGCGCCTTCCGCGGCGCCTGGACCCGCCTGAACGCGCTGCCGCAGGTGGACGAGATCTCGCTGATGACGCATTTCTCCGATGCCGACGGCCCGCGCGGCATCGCGCACCAGACGGCCGTCTTCAAGGAAGCGACCGCCGACCTGCCGGGCGCGCGCACGCTGAGCAACAGCGCCGCGATCCTGCGCCACAGCCAGGACCCGGCGGTGCGCGCCGACTGGGTGCGGTCGGGGATCATGACCTACGGCAGTTCGCCGGATTTCCCCGAGCACGACATCGCCCACTGGGATCTGAAGCCGACGATGACGCTGCGCGCCAAGGTGCTGGCGGTGCAGCACCTGCAGGCCGGGGACAGCGTGGGCTACGGCAGCAGCTTCGTCGCGCCGGGCCCGATGCGCATCGGCACGGTGGCCTGCGGCTACGCCGACGGCTATCCCCGCCATGCGCCGCACGGCACGCCGGTGCTGGTCGGCGGGCAGCGGAGCTCGACGGTCGGGCGCGTGTCGATGGACATGCTCGCGGTGGACCTGACCGGCCTGCCCGCCGAGGGCGTCGGCAGCGAGGTCACGCTGTGGGGCCAGGGGCCGCACGGCGCGGTGCTGCCGATCGACGAGGTGGCCAGGCCCGCCGGCACGATCGGCTACGAGCTGATGTGCGCGCTGGCCCGGCGGGTGCCGGTGCACGTCGAGACCCTGGGCTGAGGCCCGGCCGGCGGCGAGCGGCGGCGGCATGCAGCTGGACTGGGCGCCGGCCGACTGGGAGCTCGAGATCACCGCGATCCGCGCCAGCGGCCCGGGCGGGCAGAACGTCAACAAGGTCAGCAGCGCGGTGCACCTGCGCTTGGACATCCGGCGCTCGACGCTGCCGGCGGTGATCAAGGAACGGCTGCTCGCGCTCTCCGACCAGCGCATCACGGCCGAGGGCGTCATCGTGATCAAGGCGCAGGAGTCGCGCAGCCAGGAGCAGAACCGGGCGGACGCGATCGCGCGGCTGATCGCGCTGGCGCAGAGCGTGGCGCACACGCCGAAGGCGCGCCGCGCGACCAAGCCGACGCGCGCCTCGCAAAAGCGCCGGCTGGAGGCCAAGGCCCAGCGCGGCGACATCAAGGCGGGACGCGGCAAGGTCCGCGCCGAGTGAGGAAGAGGACATGTTCAAGGCGATCCGCATCCTGGTGCTGCTGGCCATCCTGATCACGGTGGCGGGCACGACGCTGCTGGGCCGCTGGCAGGCGCAATCGTGGAAGCGGCCGCAGGTGGTGACGCTGTATCCGATCAACGCGGCCGGCGATGCCGCGACCGCGGTCTATCTCGAGCGCCTGGACGACGCGGCCTTCGCGCGCCTGGCGCCCTACTTCCAGGAACAGGCGCGGCGCTACGGGCTGCCGCTGCGGGAGCCGATCCGCATCGTGCTGGGCCGGCGGGTGCTGGCGGCTCCGCCGCCGGCGCCGCGCGACGGCGGGCCGCTGGCGGCGGTCTCGTGGAGCCTGCGGATGCGCTGGTGGGCCTGGCGCGAGACGCCGCCGAGCTCGCCGGTGCCGGACGTGAAGCTCTTCCTGATCTACCACCCGCCCGACTTCGCCGGCGCGCTGCCGCACTCGATCGGGCTGGAGAAGGGCCGGCTGGGGATGGTGCACCTGTTCGCGTCCCGGGCTCAGCAGGCGCAGAACGAGGTGGTGATCGCGCACGAGACGCTGCACACCTTCGGCGCCACGGACAAGTACGACCCGGCGACGCTGGCGCCGGTGTTTCCCGACGGCTATGCCGAGCCGGACCGCGAGCCGCGCCATCCGCAGGCGGCGGCCGAGCTGATGGCGGGCCGGATTCCGGTCCAGGATGGCGCGCTCCGGATCCCGGCGGGGCTGGGGGAGACGGTCATCGGTCCGCGCACGGCGGCGGAGATCGGCTGGAGGAAGTAGGCGGGCGCCAGGGCGCGGGCGGCCCGATCAGCGCTGCGGCCGCGTCGCCGCGTAGATGCTGCCCAGGCACAGCACCATGCCGGCGAGGGCCAGGGCCGTCGGCCGCCAGCCTTCGAAGATCGCCGAGATGCCCAGCGCGATCACCGGGATCACCACGCCGGTCAGCGCCGCGCGGGCCGTTCCCTGGCGCTGCGCCAGCTTGAAGTACAGGACGAACGCCACCACCGAGCCCAGCACCGCCAGGTACAGCAGGCTCAGCACGTACGGCGGCGTCCACGCGAAGTTCAGGCCCTGCCCCGTCGCCAGCGACGCCGACAGCAGGAACAGCGCCCCGTACCCCATGCTCCACGCCAGCACCGGCACCAGCGGCAGTCCCCGGCGCGTGAGCGTCAGCGTCAGCACATTGCCGATGCAGGCCGCCAGCACCGCCGCCAAGCCGATCGCCAGGCCATAGCCCGCCGTCGGACGCGCGCCCGTCGAGGCGATCTCCGGCCAGAAGATCATCACCACGCCCGCCACCGCGCCCACCGACGCCGCCAGGAAACGGCCCGTCACGCGCTGCGCGAAGAAGATCCGCCCCGACAGCGCATTGCCGAACACCATCAGGCAGAACAGCACCGCCACCAGGCCGCTCGGGATGTGGCGCTCGGCCTCGTAGACCGCGAAGTAGTTGCCGCTGTACTGGACGATGCCCGCCGCGAGCATCAGGCCATGGGCCGGCAGCGGCAGCCTCAGCGACAGCTTCTGCCAGCGCGCGAACGCCGCCAGCATCAGCGCCGCCAGCCCGAAACGCCAGCCCACCGAATTCAGCACCGGCACGCCGGAGGCCAGCTGGTACAGGATCACGTGCCAGGTGCTGGCCCAGATCAGGGTCGGACCCAGGAACAGCCAGCGGTCGGAAAGCGTGGGCATGCGCAGGAACTCTGTATCGGTCACCGCGGCCTCGAGGCACGCAGGGACCGGAGAAAACAAACAGGCCGCCTCGCGGGCGGCCTGCCGGATGAGAAGGGGGATCCGCCGCGCTCAGGCGGCCTTCTTGAAGGTCGCCAGCAGCGCGCCGGCCGCGACGAACAGCGAGCCGAACACCCGGTTCATCGCCTTCAGGTGAGCCTCCGAGCGCAGCGCCCGCAGCACGCGCGCCGCCAGCACCGTGTAGCCGGCCATGACGACCGCGTCGGTGAAGGCCAGCGTCGCGCCGATCACCGCGTACTGCGGCGTCAGGCTCTCATGCAGGTTGAGGAACTGCGGCACCACCGCCAGCAGGAACACGGTGCCCTTGGGGTTGACCGCGTTGATGCCCCAGCCGCGCAGCACCAGGTCGCGGCGCGAGATCTGCTTGCCCTCGGCCTGCTCCGCCACCAGCGGCTTGGCCGGCGAGCGCCACTGCTGGATGCCCAGGTACACCAGGTAGGCCACGCCCGCCCACTTGACCACCGCGAACGCCCGCTCCGACGCCGCGATCAGCGCGCCCAGGCCGGCGCCCACGAACAGGATCTGGGTCAGGATGCCCAGGATCAGCCCGATCGTCATGAAGTAGCCGCGCTTGAAGCCGTGATTCAGTCCGGCGCTCATCGCCGCGATGGCGCCCGCGCCCGGGGACAGGCTGATGGCCCAGGAGGCCGCGAAGAACCCCAGCCAGACTGACAACTCCATGATCGACTCCTTGAAGGAGCCGGGTTTGTAGCACGCCGCCCCGGCGCCGTCGAAGGTCAGGGTTAACGCGGTTATGTCCTGCGCCGCATTCGGAATGCGGCCGCCCCGGCGGCGCTTCAATAATCGCGCGCCATGTCCGCCACCGTCCTGCTCGCCGTCGTCGCCGCCTATTTCTCGCTGCTGCTCGCGGTGGCCTGGCGGACCTCGCGCCGCGCCGACAACGACAGCTTCTTCATCGGCAACCGCAACAGCCACTGGGGCCTGGTGGCCTTCGGGATGATCGGCACCTCGCTCTCCGGAGTGACCTTCATCAGCGTGCCGGGCTCGGTCGGCGCCGGCGCGTTCAGCTACTTCCAGATCATGCTGGGCCAGTTCGCCGGCTACGCGGTCGTCGCCTTCGTGCTGCTGCCGCTGTACTACCGGCTCCAGCTCAGCTCGATCTACCGCTACCTCGGCTCGCGCCTGGGCCTGGCCGCGCACCGCACCGGCGCGGGCTTCTTCATCCTGTCGCGCACCCTCGGCGCCACGGCCCGCCTCTACCTGGTCGTGCGCATCCTGCAGGACCTGGTGCTGGCGCAGTTCGGCATGCCCTTCTGGCTCAGCGCCTGCCTCGTGCTGACGATGATCCTGCTCTACACCCTGGAGGGGGGCGTCAAGACCATCGTCTGGACCGACACCCTGCAGACCACCGGCATGCTCGGCGGCCTGCTGATCTGCGTGGCCTTCCTGCTCCACGCGCTGGGCCTGGACCTGGCCGGCGGCTGGCAGGCGATGCGCGCGGCCGGCCTGGCCGAGGTCTTCGTCACCGACCCGATGAGCGCGTCCCACTGGGCCAAGCAGCTGCTCGCCGGCGCCGCGATCGCCGTCGCGATGACCGGCCTGGACCAGGAGATGATGCAGAAGAACATCTCGGTCCGGCGCCTGGCCGACGCCCAGAAGAACATGATGGTGATGGCCGCCATCATGACCGCCGTCGTGCTGCTGTTCCTGTTCCTGGGCGGCCTGCTGACGATGTATGCCCGCCAGCACGGCATCGCCGCGCAGGGCGACCGGCTCTTCCCCGCCGTCGTGATGGATCACCTCCCCGCCTGGGTGCAGCTGATCTTCGTCGTGGCGCTGATCTCGGCGCTCTTCCCCAGCGCCGACGGCGCCATCACCGCGCTGACCTCCAGTACCTGCATAGACCTGATCGGCCTGCAGGAGCGCCGCTGGGACGAGGCGCGCCAGCGCCGCGTCCGCAAGGCGGTCCACCTGGGCTACGCCGCGCTCTTCCTGCTGCTGACGCTGGGCTTCCGCTGGCTCGACGACCCGAGCATGGTCAACCTCATCCTCAAGCTCGCCGGCTACACCTATGGCCCGCTGCTGGGGCTGTTCGCCTTCGGCATCCTGACCTCGCGCGCGCTGCGCCCCGGCGTGCTGCCCGGGGTCGCGCTGGCCGCGCCCGCGCTGTGCTGGATCGCCGACACCCATCAGGCCGCCCTCTTCGGCGGGTACCGGATAGGCCTGGAACTGCTGCTGGTGAACGCCGCGCTCACCTTCGCCGGCTTGTGGGCAGGGTCCCGGCCCGCGGCTTACCCCCAGGCGCGGGCCGCTTGATCACAGGCTGACCCCAGCCTGTCCACAGCCCGTCCCCAGGCCGGGGGACCGGTTTCCCACTGACGGGCCACAGCTCCCTCACAGCTGGCGCACAGCGAATTCACAGGCTTCTCAACAGGCTTGTCCACAGCGCGGGCGGCGACAATCCCGCCCCATGGCTGCTCCCAAATCCCATTACGTCTGCTCCGAATGCGGCGCCACCAGCGCCAAGTGGCTGGGCCGCTGCCCCTCCTGCGGCGCCTGGAACACGCTCGTCGAGACCGCCGCCGAGCCCACCGGCGGCAAGAACCGCTACCAGGCGCTGGCCCGCAGCCAGCCCGTGGCGACGCTGTCCGAGATCGAGGCCCGCGACTTCGACCGCACGCCCACCTCGCTCGAGGAACTGGACCGCGTGCTGGGCGGCGGCATCGTCACCGGCGGCGTGGTGCTGATCGGCGGCGATCCGGGCATCGGCAAGTCGACGCTGCTGCTGCAGGCGATCGAGGCGCTGTCCAGGCAGATGAAGGTGCTCTACGTCACCGGCGAGGAGTCCGGCGCCCAGGTCGCCATGCGCGCGCGCCGGCTGGGCCTGGACGGCTCGCAGGTGCGCGTGCTCGCCGAGATCGGCCTGGAGAAGATCCTCGCCACCCTGGAGACCGAGCGGCCCGACTTCTGCGTCATCGACTCGATCCAGACGCTGTACTCCGAGCAGCTGTCCTCGGCGCCCGGCTCGGTCGCGCAGGTGCGCGAATGCGCCGCGCAGCTGACCCGCACCGCCAAGGCCAGCGGCTGCGCGATGGTGCTGGTCGGCCACGTGACCAAGGAAGGCGCGCTGGCCGGCCCGCGCGTGCTGGAGCACATCGTCGACACGGTCCTGTACTTCGAGGGCGACACCCACAGCAGCTACCGCCTGGTGCGCGCGATCAAGAACCGCTTCGGCGCGGTCAACGAGATCGGCGTCTTCGCGATGACCGAGAAGGGCCTGAAGGGCGTCACCAACCCGAGCGCGATCTTCCTGTCCACGCACGGCGAGCCGGTGCCCGGCTCCTGCGTGCTGGTGACGCTGGAGGGCACGCGCCCGCTGCTGGTGGAGCTGCAGGCGCTGGTCGACGGCGGCGGGCCCAGCCCGCGCCGGCTCTCGGTCGGCCTGGAGCGCGACCGCCTGGCGATGCTGCTGGCCGTGCTGCACCGCCATGCCGGCGTCGCGACGATGGACCAGGACGTGTTCGTCAACGCCGTCGGCGGCGTGCGCATCAGCGAGCCGGCCGCCGACCTGGCGGTGCTGCTGGCGATCCAGAGCTCGCTGCGCGGCAAGCCGCTGCCCAAGGGCTTCATCGCTTTCGGCGAGGTCGGCCTGGCCGGTGAGGTGCGGCCCGCGCCGCGCGGCCAGGAGCGGCTCAAGGAGGCGGCCAAGCTGGGCTTCTCCGTGGCGGTGGTGCCGCAGGCCAACGCGCCGAAGAAGCCCATCGAGGGCCTGAAGGTCCATTCGGTGGCGCGCATCGAGGACGCCATCGAGATCCTGCGCGGGATGTGAGGACAATCGCTCCCTCGGGCAGCGCCAATCCCGCCGCGCCGGGCCGCCCCGCCATCCCATCCCCCTTCATTCCCTCTTCATTCCCCCTTCGGAGTTCCCCCGCATGAACCGCCTCGCCGGCATCGTCCTCGCCCTCGCCGCCATCGCCGCCGGGACCTTCTTCTTCGGCTGGAAGGGCGCGATCCTGGGCCTGTCCTGCGTCGTCTTCTTCCTGCTGCTGCAGTTCTCGCAGCTGATGCGCGTGATGCGCACCGCGCAGAACGCGCCGCTGGGCCATGTCGCCAGCGCGGTGATGCTGCAGTCCAAGCTGCAGCCGGGCATGAAGCTGATCGACCTGATCCGCATGTGCCGCTCGCTGGGCGTCAAGGTCGGCACCGACACCTACCGCTGGACCGATGCCGGCGGCGACGCGGTCGACGTCGTCATGGCGCGCGGCGTGGTCGCGGGGTGGACGCTGATCCGCGCCCAGGCGGCGCAGGCGCCCGCCCCCGCCGACACCCCGGCCGCATAAAATCCACGACTTTGCAGCACGGGGCGCCTCCGCGACCCGCCAAGGCCTCAAAGGAAGACCCATGTCTCTGGACGATCGCGACGGCAAGATCTGGATGGACGGCGAGCTGGTGGACTGGCGCGACGCCAAGATCCACGTCCTGACCCACACGCTGCACTACGGCTGCGGCGCCTTCGAGGGCGTGCGCGCCTACCAGACGCCCGCCGGCACGGCCATCTTCCGGCTGCGCGAGCACACCGAGCGCCTGTTCAACAGCGCCAAGATCCTGCGCATGAAGCTGCCGTTCTCGATCGAGCAGGTCGAGGAGGCGCAGAAGGCCGTCGTGCGCGAGAACCAGCTCGCCAGCTGCTACCTGCGTCCGCTGACCTGGATCGGCAGCGAGAAGCTGGGCGTCAGCCCCAAGGGCAACAAGGTCCACCTGATGGTCGCCGCCTGGGCCTGGGGCGCCTACCTCGGCGAGGAAGGCCTCAAGCGCGGCATCCGCGTCAAGACCTCGAGCTACACGCGCCACCACGTCAACATCACGATGACGCAGGCCAAGACGGTGTCCAACTACACCAACTCGATCCTGGCCAACATGGAGGCCACCGAGGACGGCTACGACGAGGCGCTGCTGCTGGACGCGTCGGGCTTCGTCTCCGAGGGCGCGGGCGAGAACCTCTTCATCATCAAGAACGGCGTCGTGTACACGCCGGACCTGTCGGCGGGCGCGCTCAACGGCATCACCCGCAACACCATCTTCGCGATCTGCCAGGACCTGGGCCTGAAGCTGGTCGAGAAGCGCATCACCCGCGACGAGGTCTACATCGCCGACGAGGCCTTCTTCACCGGCACCGCCGCCGAGGTCACGCCGATCCGCGAACTCGACCGCCTGGAGATCGGCATCGGCAGCCGCGGGCCGATCACCGAGAAGATCCAGTCGGCCTTCTTCGACATCGTGGGCGGCCGCAATCCCAAGTACGCCCACTGGCTGACGCCGGTCTGAGCGGCCCACGCCCGGCCGCCTTCCCAGCCGCCTTCCCAGCCGCCTTTCCGCCCGCCTTTCCGCCAGCTTTCCCGCAAGCCTTCAAGAACAAGATCATGAGCGCCAACACCCCCACGCCCAAGGCCACCGTCGAAGTCACCGCCCAGGACCTGCAAGGTCCCGGCGTCGTGTTCTGCCCCAACCCCAAGATGCCGCTGTGGAGCACCCACCCGCGCGTCTACATCGACCTGAGCCACGCCGGCGAGGGCGCCTGCCCCTACTGCGGCACGCTGTACAGGCTCAAGGCCGGCGAGGTCCTGCCCTCCGGCCACTGAGCGCCGGCGCCGCGGCCCGCTGAACAAGGAACGACCCATGGTGCGCAAGCCTCAGACCGCCCTGTTGCTGGCCTCTCCGGAGGACACCGAAGCGCAGTTCTACGAGGCCCTGCAGGCCGGCGACCTGGAACGGCTGATGGCCGTCTGGGGCGACGAGGACGAGGTCTGCTGCGTGCACCCGGGCGGACCGCGCGTGGTCGGCGCGGCGGCGATACGGGCGAGTTTCGAGGAGATCTTCGCCCGCGGTTCGGTGCCGGTGCATCCGGAGTGCCAGCGCAAGCTGGTCGCCGGCGAGACCGCGATCCACCAGGTGCTGGAACGCGTCGAGTTCACCGACGAGGACGGCACGCAGAGCGCCTGGGTAGTCGCGACCAATGTCTACCTGAAGACGGCGCTGGGCTGGCGCCTGGTGGCCCACCACGCGAGCCCGGGCACGTCGCAGGACGTGAAGCAGGAACTGTCGATCGTGTCCGTGGGCGCGCCGACCACCCTGCACTGAGAGGTCCGTTCATGCAGTACCAGGCGCCTCCCTGGTTGCCCGGAGGCCATGCCCAGACGATCTGGCCCGCGCTGTTCGCGCGGCGCTTCGAGGGCCCGCCCCCGCGGTTCCGCCGCGAGCGCTGGCAGACGCCGGATGGCGACTTCGTCGACGTCGAGCATCTGGTCGATCCCGCCACCGCCGCGCCGGGCGAGGCCGCCGAGCGGCCGCTGCTGGTGCTGTTCCACGGCCTGGAGGGCTCGGCCCAGAGCCAGTACGTGCAGGCCTTCGCCGCGGTCGCGCGGCAACGCGGCTGGGCCTTCGCGATGCCCTACTTCCGGGGCTGCTCGGGCGAGCTCAACCTGGCGCCGCGCGCGTACCACTCGGGCGACTACGTGGAGATCGGCTGGATGCTCGAGCAGCTGCGCGCCTCGCATCGCGGGCCCATCGTGGCGGCGGGGGTCTCGCTGGGCGGCAACGCGCTGCTGCGCTGGGCCCAGGAGGCCGGCGAGGAGGCCGGGAAGACGGTGAAGGCGGTCTGCTCGATCTGCTCGCCGGTGGACCTCACCGCCGCCGGCCATGCGATCGGCAAGGGCTTCAACGGGCTGGTCTACACGCGCATGTTCCTGCGCACGATGATCCCCAAGGCAATGAGCAAGCTGGCGCAGCATCCGGGCCTGTTCGACGGCGAACGGATGCGCCGGGTGCGCAATCTTTATGAGTTCGACAACCTCTTCACCGGTCCGCTGCATGGCTTCCGGGACGTCGACGACTACTGGCTGCGGGCCTCGGCCAAGCCGCACCTGGCGCGGATCCGCGTGCCGGCGCTGGTGCTGAACGCGCGCAACGACCCGTTCGTGCCGGCACGCAGCCTGCCGGAGCAGGGCCATGTCGGCGCGCACGTCACGCTGTGGCAGCCGCGCGAGGGCGGGCATGTCGGCTTCCCGTCGGGCCGGCCGCCGGCCCACGTGCGCACCATGCCGCAGCGCGTGACCGACTGGCTGGCGAAGCGGCTCTGAACCGCGCGGACACGAGAACGGGAGACGCGATGGATGCGATCGTCGAGGCGGCGCTGAAGAAGTGGCCCAACGTGCCGCACTGCTACGGCTGGCTGGCGCTGGACGCGCGCGGCGACTGGTACATGCGCGACGAGCGCATCCAGGCCGCCGGCCCGTTTCCGGCCGTCAAGGGCAGCCGCATCGTGCACGACAAGCTGATCGGCTTCATCGACCGCAACTACGGCGCCGACGGCCAGGGCGCCTGGTTCTTCCAGAACGGGCCCCAGCGGGTCTACGTGCAGCTCGAGGCGGCGCCCTGGATCTGGCGCCTGCAGCCGGACGGCCGCGTGCTGAGCCACACCGGCCGCGAGGCGCGCGTCGACGGCGCGGTGCTGGACGAAGGGGACCGGCTGTTCCTCGAGACCGACCTGGGACTGGGCCTGGTGCACACGCAGGACATGGGGCCGGCGGCGGACGCGATCGAGGCCGGACGCTGGACGATGTCGAATGCGACGCACGCCGAGCTGATCGCCCGCCATGGCGTGGTGCTGACGCCACTCGATCCGAAGGGGGATCACGGCGGCGCCGGCAAGCCCTGACCCCGCGCCGGCGCTCGACACCGAGCGCCCATGAAAAAGCCGACCCTTGGGTCGGCTTTCGTCATTCGGAGCGTCCCGTTTACTGGGAGGCGGCCGAGGCGCCGGCTTCGGCGCCGGAGGCCGCGGCGGCGGGCGCCTTCGGCTCGTCGAACTTGGCGCCGCCCTGGTTGGCCATGTACACGACGGCGCGGGAGATCTCGAAATCGGAGAAATCGCCGCCGCCCTGCGGCCCCATGTTGCCCTTGCCCTTCAGCGCCGAATGCACCAGCGCATCGAAGCCGCTCTTCACGCGCGGACCCCAGGCGTCGTGGTCGCCGATCTTGGGCGCCCCGGCCGCGCCGGTGGCGTGGCAGGCCGAGCATTGGGCCTGGAAGACCTGCTCGCCGGTCTTCATCGACGCGGGGTTGGACAGGTCCTTGAGCTCGATGGCGCCGACGCGCTGGATGCGGGCGGCGACGGCCTCCTCGTCCAGGCCGGTGGAGCCGGCGGCGGGCTTGATCTCGCTGGAGACGTAGTTCGCGAGCATCACGATGATCACGATCGGGATCACGAACGCGAAGAAGACCGCGGCGATCAGTTGCTTGGGGGTCTTGATCGGGCCCTCGTGGGCGTCATGACCGTCGGCGTGCGTGTCCTGGGCGTTGGCGTGGTCCTGGGTTCCGCTCATGAATTCCTCGTGGATCGAATCGACTACGGCAGAAGCGAGTCCGTGTCTCCAAGGCCGCCGCGTGGCGCCGGGCCCTCCGGAAACCGGACCGGGGAACAGCAAATCGGCGCAGTATAGCCAGCCCCCTGCCGCCCCACCCTGGGGCTTTCGTCAAGGTCGAGACCTGTCCCCGCCGCGGCTGGCCGCGAGGTGTTTTCGCAAGCCGCGTCAGAACGAGGCTAGAATGCGCGCTTCCCATGGCGACCGTGGTGAAGTGGATATCATTGGGCCCTCCGAAGGCCTAGTCGCAAGTTCGATTCTTGCCGGTCGCACCAAGAACACCGAGAAGCCGGTTGTCACACGCGTGGCAACCGGCTTCTGTCTTTACGGCCTCAGCGGGCCGTCACTGGCGGGACATCACTTCGATTCCGGCATCGCCGACGAATGGTGATGGGCGATCAGCCACTGGCCGTTGTTCCACTCGTACACGTAGGTGTAGCGCGCCTTGACCGCGCTGCCGTCGCCGAAGCGGAAGGTGTAGGTGCCGACGTCCTGCGCGATGTTGCAGCCCAGCTTGATCGTGCGCTTGTCGATGGTGCCCTGCGGGCTGTTCTTCAGGAACTTGACGAAGTAATCGCGGATCTCGGCCGGCGAGGTGCGCGGCTCGTTGGTCACCGTGGGCAGCAGCACCGCGTCGGCCGCGTAGTTGGCGACGACCTTGTCCGGATCCTTGGTCGCGAGCGACGCGTTCCAGCGGTCGAAGAGCGCGGCGATCTGCGCCTTGTCCGTGGCGGCGCACTGCGCGGAGCCCGCGGCGACGCGGTCCTGCGCGAAGGCCGGCGCGGCGGCGGCAAGGGCGATCGCGGCCAGCGCGCCGCCGAGGGCGCGGCGGCCGATGGCGGTGGAGAGTTGGCCGGAGCGGGCGGAGACAGTCATGGTCGGGTTCCAGTTCAATCGTTGACGGAGACGCCGGGAGGCGCCGCACCGCGGGGCCGTTCCCGGGGTGCGTCATCGATTCTGGAAATCGCGGATGAACCGGCGCGTCGAACGCGATGAACCGGCGATGAGCGTCGGATGAACCGCGGATGAACAGCGCCGCCGGCCTCAGACCGGACCGTCGTCGAGCCGGTAGCCCAGGCCGCGCACCGTCTTGAGCAGGGGCAGGCCGTGCCCCTCGTCGATCTTGGCGCGCAGCCGGCGCACGTAGACGTCGACGATGTTGGTGAGCGGATCGACGTTCACGCCCCAGACGTTGGACAGGATGCGCTCGCGGCTGAAGAGCCGGCCGGGCGCGCTCATCAGCAGCTCCAGGAAGGCGAGTTCCTTGGCGGTCAGCGCGAGCGGCCGGCCGGCACGGCTGGCCTGCATCCGTTCGCGGTCCAGCACCAGGTCGGCGACCTGCAGCGTGGCGGCCTCGACGCGCTGCTCGCGGCCGCGCCGCTGCAGCGCGACGATGCGGGCCAGCAGCTCCTCGAAGTCGAAGGGCTTGGTCAGGTAGTCATCGGCGCCCAGGCGCAGGCCGCGGACCTTGTCGCCGGTGCTGTCCATCGCGGTCAGCATCAGGATGGGCACGTGATGGCCCTCGGCGCGCACCGTCTGGCAGAGGTCCAGCCCGCTGAGGCCGGGCAGCATCAGGTCGAGGATGACCAGCCCGTGATCACCGGACCTGACGCGCGCGAGGCCGTCCGGGCCGGTCGCGGCGACCTCCACCGTGAAGCCCTCGGCGGCCAGGCCGCGCGAGAGGAAGTCGGCGATGCGGGGATCGTCCTCGATGACGAGCAGGTGTCGGTTCATTGGATGGGGGCTCGAAAGGACGCGAAGATCGGGGGCGGGGAACTAGGCCGGCTGGGAGAACGGCAGCAGCAGGCGAACGGTGGTGCCGGCATCGACGCGGCTCTCGATCTCGATGTGGCCGCCATGCGCGTCCAGGATCGCCTTGGCGATCGACAGGCCGATGCCGGTGCCGTCGGCGCGGTGCCGGCGGGCCCGCTCGCCGCGGACGAAGCGCTCGAAGATCTGGCTGATCTCCTCGGGCGCGATGCCGATGCCTTCGTCGCGCACGCTCAGCGCGATGTCGTCGCCGCGCAGCGCCCAGGCCACGCGCACGGTGCCGTGGGGCCGGGAATAGCGGATCGCGTTGTCGATGACGATGAGCAGCGCCTGACGCAGGCGGATCGGATCCGCGTGGACCTCGAGGCCGCCGGGGACGGCGTCCGCCTCGATGCGCTGCCGGTGCGTGGCGGCCAAGGTCTGGGCCTGCGCGATCGCATCGTCCATCAGCGCGGCGAGCGCGATGCGCTGCGGCGCGATGTCGAGCTCGTCGGCCTCGGCGCGCGCGACCAGCATCAGGTCGTCGACCAGGCCGGTGAGCTGCTTGACCGCCGAGACGATGCGGCCCAGCGCGAGGCGGTAGTCCTGCGCCGGCAGCGCGGCGGCGCGCAGCGCGATGTCGGCCTCGCCGCGGATCACGGTGGCCGGCGTGCGCAGCTCGTGGCCGAGGTCCGCGAAGAGCTGGCGGCGGCGCTGGTCCAGGCGCTGCAGCCGCTGATGCGCGTCCTCGAGTTCATGGGTGCGCGCGCGCACCTGGTCCTCGAGGTGGCGGCGCACCGCCTCGGCGGCCTCGCGATGCAGCTGGAGCTCATGCGCCATCGCGTTGAAATGCGCGGCGACGCGGCCGAACTCGTCGCTGGAGCGGACCGGGATGCGGTGCTCGAGCCGTCCGGCCTGCAGCGCCTGCGTGCCTTCGAGCAGCGCGTCGAGCGGCCGCTTGAGCCGCCGGCTCAGGTGCAGGTACAGGCCGGTGGCCAGCACGAAGGTCAGGCCCACCATCACCACCGCTCTCAGACGCAGGCTGCGGATGCCGTCCTCGGTGGCCGCGCGGGCGATCGGCACGGCGCGGCGCTGGCCCTCGATGGCGCCGTTGAGCAGGTCGCGCAGGTCGCGGCCATGGGCCATGTCGAAGACCTGGTTGAGCTCGCGCCAGACGGCGTCGAAGCCGGTGCCGTCCGCATGGGGCTCGAGCTGGCGCAGCTGGCTGCGCAGCTGCGCGATGTGGGCGCCGAGCAGGTCGCTGATGTCGACCAGGCGCGCGACCCCGTCGGGGATGGCGCCGCCATCGCGCGCGGAGATCTCCTGCCAGGACTCGAGGTGGCGCCGCGACATCTGCGCCAGCCGCCGGGCGCTGGCGTCCATGGCGTCGAGCAGGCGCTCGCGCGTGGCGTCCTGGGCGCCGGCGCCCATGACCTGCTGGGCGGCCCAGTTGCGCAGCCGCTGCTTGTTGGCGGACAGGTCGAGCAGCTCGGAGAGCAGGTCGCTGGTGAGGCGGCTGTGGGCGGCATAGCTGTCCACGCGGATGGCGCCCCAATGGACGAAGGCCGCCTGCGCGCAGACCAGCGCCAGCATGGCGGCCAGGGCCAGCGTCAGGCGGAGTCGGTACATGCGGCGCGATTCTAGAAAACCCGGCCGCGGAACCGGCGCTGTTCATCTGCGGTTCATGTCGGCGGGCGTCTCCCGCATCGCCCGCGCGATCCGTGGCCGGCAATGGAATTCACGCCAGCCTGAACACCGCGATCGCCGCCGACAGCCGCTGCGACTGGTCCTTGAGGCTCTCCGCCGCCGAGGCCGCCTCCTCGACCAGCGCGGCGTTCTGCTGCGTCATCTGGTCCAGGTGGCCCACCGCCGCGTTGACCTGGTTGATGCCGTCGCTCTGCTCCTGCGACGCGGCGCGGATCTCCGCGATGATGTCCGTCACCCGCTGCACGCTGGTCACGATGTCCGTCATCGTCGTGCCCGCATCGCTCACCAGCCGCGAACCCGACTCCACCCGGTCCACGCTCGTGGCGATCAGCCCCTTGATCTCCTTGGCCGCCGCCGCGCTGCGCTGCGCCAGCGAGCGCACCTCGCCCGCCACCACCGCGAAGCCGCGTCCCTGCTCGCCCGCCCGCGCGGCCTCGACCGCCGCGTTCAGCGCCAGGATGTTGGTCTGGAAGGCGATCCCGTCGATCACCCCGATGATGTCCGCGATGCGCCGCGAGCTGTCGCTGATCTCGCCCATCGTCGTCACCACCTGGCTCATCACCGTGCCGCCGCGCTGCGCGGTCTCGGCCGCCGAGCTCGCCAGCTGGTTCGCCGTCAGCGCCGCGTCCGCCGTCTGGCGCACCGTCCCCGTGAGCTGCGTCAGCGAGGCCGCGGCCTGCTGCAGGTTGGACGCCGTCTGCTCGGTCCGGGCCGACAGGTCCATGTTGCCGCTGGCGATCTCCGCGCTGGCCGTGCCGATGCTGTCGGTGGAACCCCGCACCTCGCCGATGAGCTGCAGCAGCGCGCCCTGCATCGTGTCCAGCGAGCGCAGCAACTGCCCCGTCTCGTCATTGCCGCCGCCCTGGACGCGCGCCGTCAGGTCGAAGCGCGCGATCGCGTCGGCGACCTTCGCGGCCTGGCCCAGCGGCCCGGTGATCGAGCGCGTCAGCCACAGCGCCAGCGCGCCGCCCGCCACCAGCGCCACCAGACCGAAGACCACCAGCGCGACGCGCGCGCGCTGGTTGGTCTCCGCGAGCGACTTCATCACGGCGTCCAGCTGGTCGCGCTGCTGCTGCACGACCTGGCGGATGCTTTCCTTGTACTCCTGCGCCGCGCCCTGGAAGCGCTCGTCGAAAATCTGCCTGGCGCGCGCCGCGTCACCCTGCTTCTTCGCTTCGGCGATGCTGTCGCGCAGCGTCAGGTAGTTCTTGCGCAGCACCGCGATCCGGTCGAACTGGGCGCGCTCCTCGGGCGTCGTCAGCAGCTTGTCGAGCTTGTCCTGCAGCTCGGTGGAGATCTTGGTCGACTCGGCCGCGGCCGGCGCGAAGAAGGTCGCGAGCGCCGGGTCGGCGCTGACGGCGATGGCGGTCGTGCGGGTGACGCCGTTGAACACATTGCGGAACCAGTCGGAGGCGACGCGCTCGGTGACGATCGCGTCGTCGTACATCGCGGCCGTGCGCGACGCCACGCGGCTCAGGCCCCAATACCCCAGCCCCGATCCGATCAGCGCGATCACCAGCACCCCGGCCTGCACAAACGCCAGGCGCCGTCCGATGGACCCTCGGGCGGACAAGTTGGACTTCATGGTCGTGTCTCCTCGGGCGCGGGCCCGAAGGGAGATCGGGCCCCAGCGCGTCCGGGAATGTTGTCACGGCCTCCGGCTCGCCGCCAGCACCGCCCCCTCAGAGGCGGTGTCCGCGGCTGCCCGCCTCACTGCTGCGGCTGGCGGGCGCGCTCCCGCTCCTTCTCTTCCTCCCGGCGCTCGTCGGGACGGTGGGCGGGGTGGGCCTGGGCGGCGCTCGCGGCGGGACGGCGCGGCGGCGCGGCGCCCTCGCGGCCTTGCTGGGCCTGGCGCTGCTCGCGCTCGCGCTGCACCTCCCGGTCGTCGCGCGGATCGCGGCCATGCGGATGCTCGGCCGCCGCGGCGCGAGCCCGATCCTGCGCCGCCTGGTCGTGAGCCTGCTGGTCACGCGCGTGCTGCTCCCGGAACTGTTGCTGGCGGGCCTGCTCACGCGCCTGCTGGTCGTGCGCCTGCTGGTCGCGCATCTGCTGCTCGCGCGCCTGCTGGTCGTGCATCTGCCGATCGCGTGCTTGCTGCTCATGCGCCTGCTGATCGCGGAGCTGCTGCTCACGCGCCTGCTGCTCGTGCATCTGCTGCTCGCGTGCCTGCTGCTCATGCACCTGCTGGTCGCGCATCTGTTGCTCGTGAGCCTGCTGCTCTCGCGCCTGTTCCCGCGCCACGTCCGGCGCCGGCCGCTGCTGCGGCGCCAGGGCGGGCGCGGGCTGCGGCGGGCCGCCCTGGACACGGGTCATCTGCGGCGCCGGCAAGGCGGCGGGATGCCCCGGCGTGTAGGCGGGGATCGGGGTCGTGCTCACCGGCACGGGCGCCTGGGCATGGACGACGGCCGGCATCGCCGCGGCCAGGTGGGCCGCCGCCGGCACATTGCCCTGGAAGGCCTTGCCGTTCGCGGTCGCGCCGGCGGGCGCCACGATCGTCACGTTGGTGATGTTCGTGACGTTGTTGGTCACGTTGTTGGTGACGTTGTGGACGTTGGCGACGTTCGTCGTGTTGTGCACGTCGACGTTGTTGATCGTGGTGTTGTGCGAATCGACGTTGTTGATCGTCGTGTTGTTGTGCTGGATGCGCATGCCGATGTTGGTGACCGGCGGCGCGCTGACGACCACCGCCGGCGGCGTGCCGATCGGCGCCGGCACGATCAGGCCCGCGCGGGATCCGGGCGGCGGCGGCACGAACACGCCCATCGGACCGACCGGCCGGACGCCGCCGCCGATGGCGATCTCGACCGACAGGTGCAGGCTAGGCGGCGGCGGCACGAAGGCCACGCCATGTGCGGCCCAGAAGCCGGACACGAACACGACCGCGCCGTCGCGATGCTCGTAGTAGGGCTGGACCCAGACGTAGTCCGGCCGCGGCGGCGAGCTCCAGCGGCCCGCGCACCAGACCCAGCGGCCTTGCCAGCCCCAGTAGCCACCGGTCCAGATGGCACCCGGGTAGGGCTGCGGCGGCGGAACCTCCACCAGCATCGGCGGCGGCGCGACGTCGACGAACACGGGCTCGGGCTGGACCAGCGGCGGCTCGACGTAGACGCTGACGACCGGCGCTGGCGGCGGCGGCGGTGGCGGCACCCAGACCGGCGCGCTGCGGTACTCGACATCGGCGTTGACGACGGTGCGGTGCGGCTGGGCGCATCCGGTGAGCAGCGCGGCAACGGCAGCCGCGGCGAACGCGGTGAGGCGGAGGGTGTGAGGCATGGGCTTCATGGGGGAGGTGGCCATGTTCAGCCAACGGTCCCGCGGCGCCCTCGTTGACCCGTTTTCCGGCCCACCCGTATCGGGCTGTAAGGCGAATCAAGAACGGGTGAAAGGCCGATGAAATCGGCGTTCCCGCCTGTCGCCACGCTCACGCGGCCGTCACGCCGTCTTCAGATCCGGGGCACAAAGCGCAGCTCGGGAATCGGCTTCAGCGAGCCCACATCCAGCGTCCGCGCCTGCCCCGTCTGCTTCAGCGGCGTGGCCGCGCCGATGGCGAAGAGCCCGGTCAGGAAGCGCGTCGCCTCGTCCCGCATCGCCGACGAGCGCTCGTAGCGCGTGTCGTCGTCGAGCAGCACCAGCCAGTCGGCGGCGCTGCCGGTCGCCGGCGCCAATGCCGCCGTCGCCGGCTGCATCACGCCCAGGAAGGTCGTGAGCCGCGCGCGGCGGTGGCTCTCCCAGCCCGCGCCCGCTTCCACTCCTGCCGGATGGAAGCGCGCGATCAGGCGCTGCGCCGCCATCGCGCCGGCGTCGGCGAGCGTCGAGATCGTGTCCGCCGCCATCGACAGGTTCAATCCGCCCTCGTCCGGCTTCTGACTGATCTGCACGATGCGGTCGCGGAAGGCGGGGGTGGGGAACTGGATCTCGTCGCGCCAGTTCTGCATCGTGCCGACGATGTTGCGCAGGAAGCCGGCCAGGCCGGCCAGCGGCGTCTTCTCGCTGGCGGCGGCGCCGCGCTGCTCCCAGCCGGCGACGAGGTCCGGCTCGGGCCAGTAGCGCAGGCGGCCGCCGCGATCGTCTTCGGCCAGATAGATCCGGCCGCCGTCGTTGCCGGAGGCCTCGGGCCGGATGACATGGTCGGGATGCGGCGGCTTGAGGTTGACCGCGAAGGTCGGGTGGCGCGGCAGCATCGCATCGAACATGTGCAGCGGCATGTTGCTGCCGATGCCGCCATCGGAGAACCAGATCCGCGTCGCGCGCAGGCTCGGCGCGCGGCGCTGGCCGGCCGTTGCGGCGGCGCGGAAAGCGGCCTGGACGGCCTGGTTCTCCGTGCGCGACCAGTCCACCGCGTACAGCGGCACCGCCGACAGCAGGATCGGGAAGCTGAGGCTCATCCGGATCGCGACGACCACCGGCAGCTCGCCATGACGCGGCAGCGGCCGCAGCGCCCGGCCTTGCGCGCTGACGATCGCCGGGCCTTCGCCCTCGCCCTGGAACGGCGCCGCGAGCGCCTTCATCACGGCGGGCGGGAAGAGCGCCGCCCATTCGATCGGGTCGTAATAGAACATCGGCGTCCCGGGCCGGAACGGGATGCTGTAGACCATCTGCTGGCTGACGGCGCTGGTCATCACCTCGAGGTTGATGCGGCGGGTCGTCGGATCGGGGCCCCACAGGTCGCCGAAGCTCAGCGGCGGGCCGTCGATGCTCTTGCCCGCCAGCGCGTTGAAGTAGCCATGCAGCCAGTCGGTGAGCGCGGTCTGGCCGCCCTGCCCTGCCGGCCCGGTCTGGGTGAGACCGCTGCACAGGCCGTAGCCGTTGTCCTTGAGGCCTCTGAGCAGCCCGCGCGCGAAGAGCACGGCCGCCGTCACGACCGCCGCCGCCGCGACGAGCGCGGCCGTCACCGCCATGCCGGCGACGATGGCCACGGCCTGCCAGGGCGCCAGGCCGGCTTCCGGCGTCAACAGCCGCGCGGATGGCAGCAACAGCAGCACGCCGATCGCGGCGATCGCGAGACCGGCCGGCCAGTGCATTGCCGCCATGCCGCCGATGACGGCCGTCACCGCTTCGCGCGGGGGCTTGCCCAGCGCGCGCGCGAGCACCTCGAAATGCCGCCGCAGCGCGGGCACCGGCTGGAACAGCGTGAGCAGCCGGCTGCGGCCCGAAGGCCGCTTGCCGCGCGGGACATCGGCGCCGAGTTCTTCCGGCAGCTTCGCCAGCATGTCGAAGGCGCCGGCATGACCGCGCTGGCGCCCGTGCTCCGCGGCGGCGCTGGCGCCCGCGGCGATCGCGCCGGCCGAGGTGCCGCCGATGTTCTTGAACTCGTAGCGCGCGGAGAGTCCGGCCACCAGCCTCGGATAGATCACGCCGCTGGTGACGCCGCCCTTCATGACGAGGTCGCAATGGCTGACCTGTTCCGCGCTGCCGTCCCGCATGTCGTCGCCCTCCTTGACGCCCCATTCTCGGGGTGCTGGCGACAACGGGTGTCAGGAAGATCCTGGCCCGCCGTCCCTCACCGCCCCATCGCGCAGCAGGATCCGCCGATCCCCGAATCGCGCCACGTCCTCGGGATCGTGGGAAATCATCAGCATCGGAATGCCCACCCGCTCGAGCAGTGTGTCGAGCTCGGCCCGCATGCGGCCGCGCAACTCGGGATCGAGCGCCGAGAACGGCTCGTCGAGCAGCAGCGCGCGCGGCTCGTTGACCAGCGCGCGGGCCAGCGCGGTGCGCTGGCGCTGGCCGCCCGACAGCTGGTGCGGCCGCTGTTGCGCCACGCGCTCCAGCTCGAAAGCCTGGAGCCACCGGTCGACCGCCTCGCCGCCGCCGTGGCGCGACGGATTCAGCCATCCCCGCTTGAGCGCGAACGCGATGTTCTGCCGCACCGTCAGCTGCGGGAACAGCGCGTAGTCCTGGAAGAGATAGCCCAGCCGCCGCTCCCGCGCCGGCACGTCGATGCGCGACGCGCTGTCGAAGACCGGCTTGCCATCGATGTGGATCGTGCCCTCGTCCGGCTTCAGCAATCCGGCGATCGCCTGCAGCGTCAGGCTCTTGCCCGCGCCCGACGGCCCATGCACCACCGTGCGCCGCGCGTCCGTGGCGAAGGCGACCGAGAGCTCGAAGCGGCGCCCGCCGCCCTCGACATGCTTGCGGATGCGGACCTCGAAGCTCATCGCACCGACCTCGGCCCCGCCAGCCGGCCCGCGGCCAGCAGCACCACGATGCAGGCCGCCGAGACGATCAGCACCAGCAGGTTGGCGGTGTCGTCCTGGCCGGCTTGCACCGCCTCATAGACCGCGACGGACAGCGTCTGCGTCTTGCCGGGAATGCTGCCCGCCACCATCAGCGTCGCGCCGAACTCGCCCAGCGCGCGCGCGAAGGCCAGCAGCACGCCCGCCAGCACGCCGCGCCAGGCCATCGGCAGCGTGACACGGAAGAACAGCGCCCATTCGCCCAGGCCCAGCACGCGGGCCGCGCGCTCGAGCTGCGGATCGACGCCCTCGAAAGCCGCGCGGGCCGACTTCATCACCAGCGGAAACGCGACGATGGTCGCCGCGATCACCGCGCCCTGCCACGTGAAGATCAGGTTGATGCCGAAGCGGTCCCACAGCCACGCGCCAAGCCAGCCGCGCTTGCCGATCACGACCAGCAGGTAGTACCCGAGCACCGTCGGCGGCAGCACCATCGGCAGCGTCAGCACCGCGTCCAGCAGCTCCCGCCCCGGGAAGCGCAGACGCGCCAGCGCGAAGCCGGCGGCCACGCCCAGCACCAGGTTGAGCGCCGTCGCCCAGCCCGCGACCTTCAGCGACAGCGACAGCGCGACCCAGGCCGGTTCCACGTGCGGCGCCGCTCCCTTGGACTCAGGGCTTCTGGAAGCCGTGCTTCGCCAGCACCGCCTGGCCCGCCGCCGACGCGACGAAGTCCAGGAACTGCCGGCCGCCGTCGGCATTCGGTCCGCCGCTGGTGACGGCGATCGGATAGGAGATCGGCGCCTCGGTCGGCACGCTGAACAGCACGCGGACCTTGTCCCTCATGACATGGGCATCGGTCGCGTAGACGAAGCCGGCCTCGGTCTCGCCGCGCGCGACGTAGTCCAGCGCCTGGCGCACGTTCTGCGCGAACACCGCCTTGGGCTCGACCGCCTGCCACAGCCTGGCCTTCTCGAGCGCCGCCTTGGCATAACGCCCGGCGGGCACGCCCTCCGGCTTGCCGAGGGCGATGCGCTTGACGGCGGGCTGCTGCAGATCGCTCAGCGACTTCAGCGCGACGCCCTGCTCCGCCGGCGTGATGACGACCAGCGCGTTGCCGGCGAAATTGCGCCGCGTGCCGTCGACCAGCAGCTTCTGCTGCTGGGCCTTGTCCATGGTCTCCTGGTCCGCCGACGCGAACACATCGACCGGCGCGCCCTTGGCGATCTGCGCCAGCAGCGCGTCCGAGGCGGCGAAGTTGAACAGCAGCCTGCTGCCCGGGTGCGCGGCCTCGAAGGCCGGCGCCAACTCCTTGAAGGCGTTGGTCAGGCTCGCCGCGGCCGAGACGGTCACGTCCGCGGCCTGCGCCAGACCCGCGGCCATCAGCGCGAGCGTCAGCGCCGCGGCGCGGCAGGCGAGGGTCATCGGACGAGTGCAAGGCATACGGATCCCTCTCTCATGCGCCGGAGTGGCAAAGGAAGGGTCGCAATATATCCGCCCTCAATCCGCCAGCTTCCAGACGCCGCGCCCCGCCGCCTTGGCGGCGTAGAGCGCCTCGTCGGCGCGGCCCAGCAGCGCGACCTCGCCCTCGAGTCCGCCGTCATGGCAGGCGATGCCGATGCTGGTGGACATGCGCAGCTCCTGGCCCTGCAGCGCCAGCGGCGCCTTCACCGCCTCGAGCACCTTGCGCGCGACGCCGCCCGCCTCCTGCGGCGCATTCAGGTTCTCCAGGATCAGCACGAACTCATCGCCCGCGAGGCGGCAGAGCTGGTCGGTCTCCCGGATCGCGCCGCGCACCCGGTCGGCGAAGGCCCGCAGCACCGCGTCGCCGGCCGCGTGACCCAGCGCGTCGTTGATCTGCTTGAAATGGTCCAGGTCCAGGAACATCAGCGCCATCGTCTTCTGGCTGCGCCGCGCGCGGGCCAGTGACTCCGACAGGCGCGACTCGAACTGGCGCCGGTTCGGCAGCCCGGTCAGCGGATCCACGCGGCTGAGCTGGTCCAGCTCGCGCTCGACCTGCTTGAACGCGGTGATGTCGGTCGCCAGCGTGTAGACGCCGGCCACGCTGCCATCGGGCTGCAGGTCGGGCACGTACTCGGTCAGCATGTCGCGCGTCACGCCGTTGGCCTCGGAGCGCGTCTCGAAGCGCTGCCGCACGCCCGCCAGCGCGCCCTTCAGGTAGGGCAGCCGCTGTGCGTGCAGCACCGGCCCGATCACCTCGATCAGCGGCCGGCCCAGCGCCTCCTCGGGCGCCATGCCCATCCAGCTGCGGAAGGTCGCGTTGAGGAAGCGCAGACGCTCCTGCGCGTCGATGTAGGAAATCAGCACCGGCAGGTTGTCCGCGATCATGCGCAGGCGCTGCTCGCTCGCCTCCTGACGCAGCATCGCGTCGTGCAGCTCCAGCGTGCGCGCCTGCACCCGCAGCTCCAGCGACGCATTGAGCTGCGCCAGCGAGCGGTCCTGCTCGGCCTGGCGGCGGGCCAGGTCGCTCAGCGCGTGCGACAGCACCGCCGCTTCGCGGTAGCCGCCGACGTCGGGCAGCGCGTCCTCGGTGAGGTGGCGGCGATGCGCGATGGCCTCGGACAACGCGTTCAGCGGCCGGCTCATGCGCCGTGCCAGCCCCCAGCTGACCGGCACCGCCGCCGCCAGCAGCAGCACCGCGCACAGGATGATCTGGCGGCGCAGCTCGAAATAGTCCGCCAGCGCCACCTCGACCGGCTGCCGGACCAGCACCGTCCAGCCCAGGCCCGGATAGACGCCGTAGCCATGGCTGGGGACGCTGACGGCGAAGTAGTCCACGCCGTCTCGCACGTGATGCCGCAGGCCTTCACCGCTCTCCGCGCCGAGCGTCATCGTCTTGCCTTCGAGTTCCGTGGGGCCCAGGATCACCGCGCCATCCTTGCCCAGCACCAGCGCGTCGGCCCTGTGCGAGGCCATCGTCGCGTCGATCAGCTCGCTCTTGATCTGCCGCGCCCAGCTCCAGCTCAGGTGCGCGCCGAAGACGCCACGCAGCTGGCCGGCGTCGTCCAGCAGCGGCACCGCGAAATCGACGAAGCGCCAGGGCTCGCTGCGGCGCGGCAGCAGCTTCTCCAGCAGCAGCGCCGCATGGACGTCGCCGACGAAGGGCTGGCCGGTCTTCGCGCCCTGCCACCAGGGCCGCTTGGACACGTCCACGCCGGCCAGCAGCCCGCCAGCCGAGGCCAGCACCTGGCCCTTCGCATCGGTCACGCCCAGCCAGGCGAAGTGGTCGAAGCCGATCTGCACCTGGTCCAGCGCGCGGCGCATCGACTCCGGATCGCTGAAGTCGCGGAACGGCGCCAGCTGGGCCAGCACGCGCACCTCCTTGAACTGCTGGGCCATGCCGCGGTCCAGCGCGTCACGGAAGTCCACCGCGACCTGGCGCAGCGACTCGATCGCGCGGCGCTCGGCATGGGCGCGGGCGAAGTTCTCGATCAACAGCGCCGAGATCGCCAGCGCCACCGCCACCGCGCCGAACACCAGCGCGGTGAGCCAGCGTCCCAGCGAGGCCCGGGAGCCGCGGGGCAGGACGAGGTCGTCGCCCGCGGCGGTGCCCGGAGCGGGCGAGGAGGCGCCGGCGGGCGAGGAGGAGGATGGAGGAACGGGGGCGTCGTGTGGCATTGGCGGCAGTTGTAGCGAGAGCCGGGCGCGCCCGCAACGCGGGATAGTGCCACTGCACCAGCAGCGGGCAATGGCGGAGCCTGTGGGCGCACCGCGCCGGGGCGACCTTTGCAGGCGCACCAAAAGCGGTCAAGCTGGCGTCCATGCCGGCCCGCGCGCCGCGCCGGGCTGGGCACGGGCCTTGCAACCTGCCCCGCCGGGCCGCCGCCCGGAGGCGGTCCGTCCCTGGAGATCCCATGCATGCGCTGACCCTGCCGCCCGCCGGCCACTACGACGAGATGCTGCTGCAAAGCGGCGCGATCCGGCCCAGCTACCAGGCCTTCGCGGACTGGCTCCACGCGCGCACGCCCGAGGCGCTGGCCAAGAAGCGGGCCGAGGCCGACCTGCTGTTCCACAAGGTCGGCATCACCTTCGCCGTCTACGGCGACGAGGCCGGCGCCGAGCGGCTGATCCCGTTCGACACCGTGCCCCGCATCGTCCCCGCCGACGACTGGCGGATGCTCGAGCGCGGGCTGCGCCAGCGCGTCACCGCGCTCAACCGCTTCCTGTGGGACATCTACCACGGCCACGAGATCGTCAAGGCCGGGCTGATCCCGGCCGAGCAGGTCTTCGCCAACGCGCAGTACCAGCCCGCGATGCAGGGGCTGGACCTGCCGCTGGGCGTCTACGCCCACATCACCGGCGTGGACCTGATCCGCCACGCCGACGGCGGCTATTACGTGCTGGAGGACAACCTGCGCGTGCCTTCCGGCGTGAGCTACATGCTGGAGAACCGCAAGATGATGATGCGGCTCTTCCCGGAGCTGTTCGCGACCTACGCGATCGCGCCGGTCGCGCATTACCCGGCGCTGCTGCTGAACACGCTGCGCCAGGCCAGCCTCGCGGACAACCCCACGGTGGTCGTGCTGACGCCGGGGCCGTTCAACTCGGCCTACTTCGAGCATGCCTTCCTCGCGCAGCAGATGGGCGTGGAGCTGGTCGAGGGGCAGGACCTGTTCGTCAAGGACGGCTTCGTCTTCATGCGCACCACCGTCGGGCCCAAGCGCGTGGACGTCATCTACCGCCGCATCGACGACGCCTTCCTCGATCCCCTGGCCTTCCGCGCCGATTCCATGCTGGGCGTGCCGGGGCTGCTGTCGGTCTACAAGCAGGGTCACGTGGTGCTGGCCAACGCGATCGGCACCGGCGTGGCGGACGACAAGTCCATCTATCCGTACGTGCCGGACATGATCCGCTTCTACCTCGGCGAGGAGCCCATCCTGCACAACGTGCCGACCTGGCAGTGCCGCAAGCCGCAGGACCTCGACCACGTGCTGAACCACATGGCGGACCTGGTGGTGAAGGAGGTCCACGGCGCGGGCGGCTACGGGATGCTGGTCGGGCCGGCGTCGACGGCGGCGGAGATCGACGACTTCAAGGACCGCGTCAAGGCCAACCCGGCCAACTACATCGCGCAGCCGACGCTGTGCCTGTCGAGCTGCCCGACCTTCGTCGAGCGCGGCATCGCGCCGCGCCACATCGACCTGCGGCCCTTCGTGCTCTCGGGGCGCGAAGTCAACATGGTGGCCGGCGGCCTGACGCGCGTGGCGCTGAAGGCGGGCTCGCTGGTGGTGAATTCGTCGCAGGGCGGCGGCACCAAGGACACCTGGATCCTGGAGAACTGAACCATGCTCAGCCGCACTGCTTCCCAGCTCTACTGGATGAGCCGCTACCTGGAGCGCGCCGAGAACCTCGTGCGCATGCTCGACGTGACGCATTCGCTGTCGCTGCTGCCGCAGTCGCGCGGCGCCGCGACGGAACTGGCCGCGCCGCTCGCGGTCACCGGCACGCTCGAGGCCTACCAGGCGCGCCATCCGCGCCTGAGCGCCGAGCAGCTGTTCCGCTTCATGGGCACCGACCTGGAGAACCCGGCCTCGGTGCTGTCGTGCATCCGGCAGGCGCGCGAGAACGCGCATGCGGTGCGCGGCCAGATCACCGCCGAGATGTGGGAGGCCATCAACACCAGCTGGCTGGAGGCGCGCGCGCTGGCGCGCAAGGGCGTGGCCGAGCCCTCGTCCTTCTTCGACTGGGTGAAGGAGCGGTCGCACCTGTTCCGCGGCGCGACCTACGGCACGCTGCAGCGCAACGACGCCTACTGCTTCATCCGGCTGGGCACCTTCGTCGAGCGCGCCGACAACACCGCGCGGCTGCTGGACGTGAAGTCGCAGCTGATCGCGCCGGCGGTGGACACGCTGGCGCCGGTGGACGCGCCGAGCGAGAGCGCGCCCGACTTCTACGCGTGGAACGCGCTGCTGCGCTCGCTGTCGGCCTTCGAGGCGTATCACGCGGCCTATCGCGACAGCCTGAACGGCCGGCGCGTGACGGAGCTGCTGATCCTTCGGCCCGACGTGCCGCGCTCGCTGCGCGCCTGCTGCGACGAGATTCGTGCGATCCTGCCGCAGATCGAGGCGCGCGGCGGCGCCGAGGATGCCGGCCGCACCGCCAAGCAGAGCGCGGGGCGGCTGGCGCTGCGCCTGGAGTACGCCGCGGTGGATGAGATCCTCGAGCAGGGGCTGCATCCATGGCTGACGGGCTTCTTGCAGGACTCGGCGCGGCTGAGCCTGGACATCCAGCAAGCCTACTTCGAGGCGCAATGAACGCGGCGTCCGACCGCGCCATCAAGATCCAGGAGACCGGGCCATGCATTTGCACATTTCGCACGAAACCGTGTACGACTACGACGCGCCGGTGTCGCGCAGCACCCAGTACCTGCGGCTGACGCCGCGGCCTGGGCGCGGGTTCCAGCTGCTGCAATGGCGGCTGGAGCTGCCGGCGCCGGCCAGCGCCTGCAAGGACGCGTTCGGCAACACCATGCACGTGCTGAGCCTGGACGGGCCGCGCCGGGAGATCGTGCTGCGCGCGATCGGCGAGGTGGACACCGGCAGCGCGCCGCCGTCGCCCGACCCGGAGGACGAGCTGCCCGCGCCGCTGTTCCTGCGCGACAGCGCGCTGACGCGGGCGGACGAGCCGCTGCGGCAGTTCGCCGCCGGCTTCGCGGACGCGGCCAAGGCCGACGCGCATGACGCGCTGCTGTCGCTGATGGCGGCGATCGGCGTGCGCATGCCCTACCTGAAGGGCTACACCGACGCGGCGACGCCGGCGGCCGAGGCCTTCCAGACCGGCCGCGGCGTGTGCCAGGACCACGCGCAGGTCTTCGTCTGCTGCGCGCGGCTGCTGGGCCTGCCGGCGCGCTATGTGTCGGGCTACCTGGCCACCGACTTCGAGCATGTGGCCAGCCATGCGTGGGCGGAGGTCCGGCTGCCCGATGCCGCCGAGGGCCGGATGCCTTCGCACGGCATGGCGGGCGGCTGGCTGGGCTACGACATCAGCAACCAGTGCCTGGCCGACGGCCGGCACGTGAAGCTGGCCATTGGCGCGGACTACCTGGACGCCTGTCCGGTGCGCGGCGTCAGAACGGGCGGCGGCCTGGAAACGATGCGGGCGGAGGTGCTCGTGAAACCCGGCACGGCCGATCAACAGTGAGAAGGCGCCGCGTCTGATCGCGGCGCGCGCGATGCGCTAACCTCCCGCCCCATGACTTACTGTGTTGCCATGCGGCTGCGTGCCGGCCTGCTGTTCGCGTCGGATTCCCGCACCAACGCGGGCGTGGATCACATCGCCACCTTCCGCAAGATGAATGTCTTCGAGCGGCGGGACGAACGCCTGATCACGCTGCTCAACGCGGGCAACCTGGCGACGACGCAGAGCGTGGTGAGCCTGCTGCGCCAGCGCTCGGCGGGCGAGGGCCGGCACCTGATGAACCTGACGTCGATGTACGACGTCGCGGAGCTGCTGGGCCGCACGCTGAAGGAAGTGGTGTCGCGGGACAGCGAGGGCAACGACCAGCTGAACCAGGGTGTGGACTTCGGCGCCAACTTCATCGTCGGCGGGCAGATCCGTGGCGAGCCGCCGCGGATCTTCCATGTCTATCCGCAGGGCAACTTCATCGAGGCGACGGAAGACACGCCCTACCTGCAGATCGGCGAATCGAAGTACGGCAAGCCCATCATCGACCGCGTCATCGACTTCGACAGCTCGCTGGCCGAGGCGACGAAATGCGCGCTGATCTCGTTCGACTCGACGATCCGCAGCAACCTGTCGGTGGGGCTGCCGATCGACATGCTGCTCTACAAGACGGACAGTTTCGCGCCGGCGCAGCCGCACCGGATCACGAAGGACGATCCCTACTTCACGACGATCAGCCAGGGCTGGGGCGCGGGCTTGAAGCGGGTGTTCGAGCAGTTGCCGGACGAAGACTGGTTCGCGTGATCCGCGGGGGCTGGCGTCACGCCAGGTCCTTGCACTCGCAGACGTCGCTGCCGTTGTCGAAGACAACCCGCCAGCGCCCATCGGGATCGCGGCGCCATGTCGACGCGAAGCGCGCGACGAGCTTGCCCTTCACGTGGACCGGGCCGGTGCTGTAGCCGAGCTGGCCGTTGGGCAGCACCTCGACGAGATCCGGCGCCCAGGAGAACGGCGCCTCCGGGCCGTCGAAGAATCGCTTCCAGCTGGCGAGCACCGCCGCGCGGCCGCGCTGCGGCTTGCCGCCGCCGATGAAGACGGCGTCCTCGGCCACGAATTCCGCGAAGGCCTTGAAGTCGCGCCGCGCGAGCGTGGCGGCGAAGGCGATCTCGGCATCGCGGACCGGGTTGGCCTCGCCGGCGGCGGGAGGCGGATCGCCGGCAGGCGCCGCGACGGCGGAGGCCGTCAATGCGCCCGAGGAGAGCGCGAGCGTGGATCGAAGGATCGTGCGGCGATTCGGCATGGCGGGGCTCCCCGTGAAGTGCGCGGGAGTCTAAGCCGCTGCACGCCCCGCGCCATCAGTCATCCAGCGACTTCAGGAACTGCCTCAGCTCCGCCGTCTTCGGCGACCCGAAGATCTCCGCCGGCGCGCCCATCTCGTGCACGCGCCCCTGATGCATGAAGATCACCCGGTCCGCGACCTTGCGCGCGAAGTTCATCTCGTGCGTGACCATCAGCAGCGTCATGCCTTCCTCCGCCAGCGACTCGACGACGCGCAGCACCTCCCCGACCAGCTCCGGATCGAGCGCCGACGTGATCTCGTCGCACAGCAGCACCTGCGGCTCCATCGCCAGCGCCCGCGCGATCGCCACGCGCTGCTGCTGGCCGCCGCTCAGCTGATCGGGCATCGCATCGAACTTCTCCGCCAGCCCGACCCGCGCCAGCAGCGCCCTCGCCTGCTCGGCGGCCTCCTTGCCGGCGCGCTTCTTCACCAGCGTCGGCGCCAGCATCACGTTGCGGCCCACGCTCAGGTGCGGGAACAGGTTGAAGCCCTGGAAGATCATCCCGACCTGCTGCCGCAGCGCGCGCATCGCCATCGCGCTCTCGTACAGCAGCGGCTTGCCAGCGACCGTCAGCGAACCGTCCTGGAACTGCTCCAACCCGTTGATGCAGCGCAGCAAGGTGCTCTTGCCCGAGCCGCTCTTGCCGATCAGCGCGATCACCTCGCCGCGGATCACGTCCAGGTCGATGCCCTTGAGCACCTCGTTGTCGCCGTAGGACTTGCGCAGCGCGGTGATGCGCACGATCGGCACGCCAGGGACGGCCGGGGTCCGCGAAGGGGCGATATCAGGCAGCGCGGCCATGCGGCTTCCTTTCCAGATGTTGGGCGATCAGGCTCACGGGGAAGCACAGCGCGAAATAGAACAGCGCCACGCAGCCGAAGACCAGGAAAGGCTTGAAGCTTGCGTTGGCGATCATGCCGCCGGCCTTGGTCAGCTCGACGAAGCCGATCACCGAGGCCAGCGCCGTCCCCTTGATGACCTGCACCAGGAAACCGACCGTCGGCGCGATCGCCAGACGCATGGCCTGCGGCAGGATGACGTGGCGAAGCTGCTCGCCGAAGCTCATCGCCAGGCTGCGCGCGGCCTCCCACTGACCGCGCGGGACGGCCTCGACGCAGCCGCGCCAGATCTCGACCAGGTAGGCGCTCGTGTAGAGCGTCAGCGCCAGCGCCGCCGCCGTCCAGGCCGACACCTCGATGCCCAGCAACGCCAGCCCGAAGTACGCCAGGAACAGCTGCATCAGCAGCGGCGTGCCCTGGAAGAGGCCCACGTAGGTGGCGACCAGGCGTCCGGTCTTGCGGCCGAATGCGAGCCGCAGGCACAGCAGCGCGCCGCCGACCAGCCCGCCGCCGATGAACGCGATCAGCGACAGCGCCACCGTCCAGCGCAGCGCGAGCGCGAGGTTGCGCAGGATGTCCCAGAGGGTGAACTCAACCACGCGGCGCTCCTCCGAAGAACCACCTGGGGCCGGCCCAGAGCAGGAAGCGCCGCAGCACCAGCGTCAGCGCGAGGTAGATCGCCAGCGCGACGAAGGTCGCCTCGAAGGCGCGGAAGTTGCGGCTGTGGATCAGGTTGGCGGCGTAGCTGAGCTCCTCGGTGGAGATCTGCCCGCACACCGCGGAGCCCAGCATCACGATCACGATCTGGCTGGTCATCGCGGGCCACACGCGCTTGAACGCGGGCGGCAGGATCACGCGGGTGAAGACCTGCACCGGACCGAGCGCCAGGCTCTGCGCCGCCTCCCACTGGCCGCGCGGCGCGGCCTGGATGCCGGCGCGCAGGATCTCGGTGCCGTAGGCGCCGAGGTTGAGCGTCATCGCGATCATCGAGGCGGTCACCGGCGAGAGCTTCACGCCCAGCGACGGCAGGCCGAAGAAGACGAAGAACAGCTGCACGATGAAGGGCGTGTTGCGCAGCAGCTCGACGTAGACGCCGACCGCGCGGCGCAGCGCCGCCGGCCCGCAGGCGCGCGCCCACGCGCCGAGCGTCGCGATCAGCAGCCCCAGCGGCACCGCCACCAGCGTCAGCCCGGCGGTCCATCCCAGGCCACGCAACAGCAGCGGCCATTCAGCGAGGACGGCGCCGAAGTCGAACTCGATCATCGCGGGCTCACAGCGGCAGCTCGCCGGCGCCGCGGCCGAGCCACTTCTTCGAGAGCGCCTCGAGCTCGCCGGCCTGCTTGGCCGCCGCGATGATCGCGTTCACCTTGGCCAGCAGCGCGTCCTCGCCCTTGGCGACGCCGACGAAGCAAGGGCTGTCCTTGAGCAGCAGCTTGTACTCGACGTTCAGCCCGGGCTGGCGCTGCATCAGGTTGCCGGCCACCGCCGCGCTGGTCGCGAGCACCTGCGTCTGGCCGGCGGCGAACGCGGCGATGGTGGCGTTGTTGTCCTCGAAGCGCTTGAACTCCAGCGACGGCGGCGCGACCTTGGCGAGTTCCTGGTCCTCCATCGCGCCGCGGGTCACCGCGACCGACTTGCCGGCCAGGTCGGCGAAGCTCTTGATCGACAGGCTCTTCGGCGCGAAGACCGCCTGGTAGAACGGCGCGTAGGCGGCGCTGAAGGCGATGACCTTCTCGCGCTCCGGATTCTTGCCCAGCGTCGAGATGACCAGGTCCGCCTTCTTCGTCTGCAGATACGGAATGCGGTTGGCGCTGGTGACCGGCACCAGCTCGACCTTCACGCCGAGCTTGGCCGCGATCAGCTCGGCCATCGCGACGTCCAGGCCCTGCGGCTTCATGTCCGGACCGACGAAGCCGTAGGGCGGGTAGTCGGTGGGGATGGCGATCTTGATGGTCTTGGACTTGGTGATCGTGTCGAGCGCGGTCTGCGCCTGGGCGCCCAGCGCGAGCAGGCCGAGACCGGCGGCGAGCAGCAGGCGGCGCGGCAGGAGCGCGCGGACGGAGGAACGGACGGCATGGCTCATAGCAAGGCTCCAAGGTAGGCGGCAGGGGGGGATTCGGTGGTGTCCGCGTCGCGGGCGCGCGCGGCGCGGCTGCGCCGCGGGGAGGCCGCCGATGCGGGCGGCGTGACCGGCGGCGTGACGGGCGTCAGCGCCTGGCGCAGGTGATGCAGCGGGTCGCCGGCGGGTGTCTCGAGCTGAAGCCCGGACTGCACGCTGGCGAGGTGCCCGGCCATCAGCGCCTCGGCGCCCGCGGCATCGCCGCGCTCGAGCGCCGCGACGATGGCGACGTGCTCCTGGCAGGACTGCGCGGCCTCGTGCGACGACTGGTAGAGCATCGCGATCAGCGTGGTGCGCGCGGTGTAGTCGCGCAGCGTGTCGGCGAGCAGGCTGTTGCCCAGGCATTCGGCCAGGCAGACATGGAAATCGCCGAGCAGGAAGCTGCGCGCGCCCACGTCGTCGCCGCGCAGCGCGGCCTTCTCCTGGGCGAGGTGCTTCTTCAGGCGGGTGATCGCCGGCTTGTCGAGCGGCCGCCGGCCGCGGATCAGGCCGAGCTCGATGACGCGGCGGGCCTCGAAGGCCTCGCGCGCCTCGTCGAGCGAGGGCTCGATCAGATACCAGCCGCGGCGCGCGCTGACCGTCACGATGCCGCGCGCGGCCAGCCGCGTCAGCGCCTCCCGGACGATGGTGCGGCTGCAGTCGAAGAGCATGGCGAGTTGCTGCTCTCCCAGCCGCGTGCCGGGAGCCAGCTTCTGCGCCAGCACCGCTTCGATGATGCGTTGGCTGATGTCGGTGGCGGTCGATCCCATGCACGGGGCTTTGCAGCTTCCGTGCCAGCGAAAGCCCAAGGGCGCGTCACAGGTGCACCCATCTTGTATGCAAGCCTGGCGAGCGTCGGCGCACCAGACTTGCGCACAAGACTGGCGTGGTGGGCACCGTCCCGGTGCCCGCGCGCGCCCGCTCCGCACGGCATCACGCCGCCTCGGCCACTTCGACGTCAAACGGCCACGGCGCCACGTGCGACTCTCGCTCTCCAAGAAACGGCGGGTCCTTGATGTCCTTGTACAGATTGAGCAGTCGCCCCTCCGCCCTCGTCAGGAGGGTGGCATACAGCATGGGTCGGATCCTGATCGTGGGGCTGTACACGGTGAACCGGTTCTCGCCCTGCGCGATCTTGCTGCCGAGGATGTAGCCATCCACACGCGTATTCGCCTTGAGGTGGCCGGACTGCTCCAGCTCCTTGATGTAGTTCCAGACCTGCTCGCGGTCCCGGCCATCAACCGTGCGCCCCGTGGTCTTGAGTTCAATCACCACCACGTGGTCAATGCCATCCGCCTCGTACGTGTCGTCAAAGGATGAACAGCTATAGAAACCCAGGCTGCTGTCGGGAAGCACCACCAAGTCGGGCCGGCGGCGGGATCCCTGTCCTTCGGGGCAACCGAGCAAGTCCCGGATCACGCTTGTCATTCCGCTGTTGGCGGTGAACTGGACCGATTCGAACTGTGGCCCGAGCATCCAAAGCCCACGCTCAAAAAGCGGCTGAAGCTCCTGGACCTCCTTGACGCCCACGACGCGGAGCTTGTCCCGCAGTTCGGCCATGAGTCGGAGCCGGCTTTCGACCTCATTCAGGATTCGCATGGCCTTACCGGCCGTCCATCGGATCAGGATGTCTCGAATGGCTTTGGCATTCCCGTCCGGCGCCCGATCGTCATTGCTTGCTTCCATCTCTGCTGACTCCTTCGAAGAAAGAAGGACGTCAGTGTCAGAAAGAAGTTCGGCGCCAGATATGGCGCCGAATTGCAGGAATCGTCGAGGAAGAAGTCAGCGTCAGCCGTCGACCCGCATCGAGTAGTCAACCGCCTTGGCGTCCTTGGTCAGGCGCCCGACGGAGATGCGGTCCACGCCCGTCGCCGCGATCCAGCGCAGCTGGTCGAGCGCCACGCCGCCCGAGACCTCCAGCAGCGCCTTCCCGCCGGCGATCGCCACCGCCTCGCGCATCATCGGCTCGCTGAAGTTGTCCAGCAGCACGCTCACCGCACCCGCCGCGAGCGCCTCGCGCAGTTGCTCGATGGTCTCGACCTCCACCTGGATCCCCACCCCGGCGTCCAGCGCCTGCGCCTGCTTCAGCGCCTGCGTGACCCCGCCCGCCGCCGCGATGTGGTTCTCCTTGATCAGGATCCCGTCGTACAGCGCCAGCCGCTGGTTCGCCCCGCCACCCACGCGCACCGCGTACTTCTGCGCCAGCCGCAGCCCCGGCAGCGTCTTGCGCGTGTCCAGCACCGCGCAGCCGCGCGGGTTCGGGCTCGCGCCCTCGATCGCCCGCGCATGCGCGCGCGTCGCCGTCGCCGTGCCCGACAGCAGCTGCAGGAAGTTCAGCGCCGGCCGCTCCGCCGACAGCAGCGCGCGGCCGTCGGCCTCGATCCGGCACACCAGCGTGTCCGGCGCCATGTCGGCGCCCTCGTCGTACAGCCAGTCGATCCGCGCCGAGCCGTCCAGCGCCAGGAACACGCCCTCGAACCAGTCCCGCCCGCACAGCACTGCGGCCTCGCGCACGCGCACATGCGCCCGCACGCGCCGGTCCGCCGGCACCAGCCGCGCGGTCCAGTCGCTGATGCCGATGTCCTCGAACAGCGCGTCGCGGATGTTGCGCGCGCGGGCCTCGTCCAGGGTCTCGTTGTGATCGAACATGCCGGCGCCGCCCTGCTTACTCGGCCTCGCCGATCGTGACCGTCAGCTCGCCCAAGCCTTCGATCACGCCCAGCAACTTGTCGCCCGGCTTCACCGGGCCCACGCCCTCCGGCGTGCCCGTGTAGATCAGGTCGCCCGGCTCGAGGTGGTAGTACTGCGACAGGTTGGCCACCAGCTCCGGAATGCTCCAGATCATGTCCGACAGGTCGCCGCGCTGCTTCTCGACGCCATTCACCGACAGCGTGATCGCGCCCTTGGCCAGCTCGCCCAGCGCCGAGCGCGGCACCAGCTCGGTGATCACCGCCGAGTGCTCGAAGCCCTTGCCCAGGTCCCACGGCCGGCCGATCGCCTTGGCCTCGTTCTGCAGGTCGCGGCGCGTCATGTCCAGGCCGGCGGCGTAGCCCCAGACCGCGTCGGCGGCCTGCTCCGGCGTGGCCTTGAACACCGGCTTGCCGATCGCCACCACCAGCTCCATCTCGTAATGCAGGTTCTTCGTGCCCGGCGCGTAGGGGATGGTGCCGCCCGACGGCGCCAGCGCGCTGGCCGGCTTGGTGAAGTAGAACGGCGGCTCGCGGTCCGGATCGCTGCCCATCTCGCGCGCATGCGCGGCGTAGTTGCGGCCGACGCAGAAGATGCGGCTGACGGCATAGCGGGCGTCGGTGCCGCGCACGGCCACGGCGGCCTGCGGCGCGGGAGGGAAGAGGTAGGTGCTCATGACGGCGCGGACGTAACGATCGCAACGATCGTGAAAGGAAGGAGGGGAGCGCGGAGCATAACCTTGGCAAAACCGCGGCGCATTGCTAGGGTTGCGCCCATGTTTGAAGCCCGCCCCGCCGGCCAGCGCCTGGCCGTCCTGACGTGTGCCCTGATCCTGGCCGCCTGCGCCAGCCGCGGTCCCACCCCCAGCCGGAATCCCTCCGGCGGCCCCAAGGTCTCCTCCTGGCCCGACAGGGACGGCCCCGATGCCGTCGTCCCTCCCGACCTGAAGAAGGTCCCCGACGCCGTCCCGCGCCTCGAATCCATCCGCAAGGGCGGCCCCAACAAGCCCTATGAAGTCCTGGGCGAGCGCTACGAACCGCTGGCCGACGACAAGCCGCTGATCCAGAAGGGCATGGCGTCCTGGTACGGCCGCAAGTTCCACGGCAAGCCGACTTCCAGCGGCGAGGTCTACAACATGTACGCGATGACGGCGGCGCACGCGACGATGCCGATCCCGAGCTACGCGCGCGTGCGCAACCCGAAGAACGGCCGCGAGGTCATCGTCCGCATCAACGACCGCGGCCCCTTCCACAAGGGCCGCATCATCGACCTGAGCTACACCGCCGCGCTCAAGCTGGACGTGCTCAACGGCATCGCCCCGGTCGAGATCGAGCGCATCACCTACGAGGACATCCGCACCGGCGCCTGGACCCGCGACCGCGACACGCTGTCGCCCGATCCCAAGGTGCCGGCCGAGACCCCCGTCTACGCCGCCGCCACGCCCAGCGGCGCGCCCGACGTGACGACCACGGCCCAGCTGCGTCCGCCGGCCACGCCCGTCCCGCCGGTGGCCGCGCAAGTGCCGGTGCCCGTCCCGGTGACCGTGGCCGCCGCGCCCCCGCCGGCCTCCACGGTCGCTGCCGCCACCGCCGACGCCAGCCTGAAGCCCATCCCCATCACCGCGCTGCCGCCCGGCAGCGACCTGCCGCCCCCCGGTCAGTCCAAGGCCGATGCGATGGCGGCCGCCACCGCCGGCGCGATCGCCGCGGCCGATCCGGCCGCCCCGGTGCCGGCGCTGAAGATCGCCGCCGCGCAAGGCTTCTGGCTGCAGTTCGGCGCGTTCTCGCGCCTGGAGGGCGCCGAGCAGCTGCGCGAGCAGTTCACGCGCGGCATGGAGGAGATCGCGCCGATGCTGACGATCTTCAAGGACAAGAACCTGCATCGCCTGCAGGCCGGCCCATTCACCAGCCGCGAGGACGCCCGCGCCGCCGCCGACCGCGTGCGCTCCGCGATGGCGCTGACGCCGATCCTGGTCGAGCGCCGCTGAGGTCCCGCACGGGGATTGCCCCCGGGAAAGGGGGCGGCGCCAGGGGGCGCGGCCATGCCCGCGGGCACGATGATGTGCCGCTGACCGCTTGGGGAAGAGGCTCCGCATGCCGCCGCTCGACGCCGCCACCTTGCTGATGGTGATCGCCGTGATCGATGCCATCGCCTGCGTCGTCTGGCTCGCGCTGGGCCAGGCGCTGCGCATCGCGCCGCGCGCGGCGCGCCGCATCTCGGCCTATCACGGCCTGCTCGCGCTGGCCTGGTGGCCGGCGCTGCCCGGCACGATGGAGCGGCTCGTCGCGCTGCCGCTGGACGTGCTCTCCGCGGCGCTGCTGGCGGCCGGCGTCCGCGCGCTGATGCGGGTCCGCTACAGCGCCTGGGACATCGCCGCCGTGGCCGCGGCCGGGCTGCTCGCCACCGCGGCCACCGCCGGCGATCCCGACCTGTCCATGGCCCGCGCCGTCTCCAACATCGCCGGCGGCGTGCTCGCGCTGATGGCCGCCTGGGACGTGGCCGCCGGCGCCGGATTCCGCGCCGGCCTCACCAGCGTGCTGGTGCTGCCCTACCTCGTGCTGGCCGGCGGCTGCTTCTGGCGCGCCGGCGGCCTGCTCGGCTGGATGCCGGCCGGCTTCGCCCTCGCCGGCCTGGGCGCCAACGCGCCGCTGGCGCTGCTGCGGCTGGTCGTCGACCTCACGATCGCCACCGGCCTGGTCGCGCTGGTGATGCAGCGCCTGATCGCCCGCGTGCGCCATCTCACGCGCCGCGACGCGCTGACCGGGCTGCTCAACCGGCGCGCGTTCGAGGAACACCTGGCCCGGCTGCAGGCGCAGGCCGAGCGCGGCCGCGGCCACGCGGTGCTGGTGCTGGACGTCGACCACTTCAAGCGCATCAACGACGAGCTCGGCCATGCCGGCGGCGATGCCGCGCTGCAGCACCTGGCCCGCGTGCTCGGCGAGACGCTGCGCGACACCGACTGCTTCGGCCGGCTCGGCGGCGAGGAGTTCGCGGTGCTGCTGCCCGACACCGATCCGGACGGCGCCGTGCAGGTCGCCGAGCGCCTGCGCCAGCTGCTGCAGGCCCAGCCTCTGGCCTGGGGGGACAAGCTCTGGCCGATCAGCGCGAGCTTCGGCGTCGCGACGATGCGTCCCGGCGACGCCCATGGCCGCGGCGCGCTGGCCCGCGCCGACGCGGCGATGTACGCGGCCAAGGCGCATGGCCGCAACCGCGTGCTGCGCGCCGCCGGCGAGACGGAGTACGCGTGATGGAGCGCCGTTGATGCTGCCCGCCGCCGATCCGGTCTCGCTGATCGCCGCGCTGGTGGCGCTGTTCGGCATCGCCACGCTGGTGTGGCTGATGATCGCCGCCGGTCTGCGCGAGTCGCCCTGGGCCTGCGCCAGCGTCGCCGGCGCGAACGCGATGCTGGGCGCCTCCTTCCTGCTGCATGACGCGCTGGGCCTGACGCTGCCGATGGATTACTGGTGGTCGGACCTGCTGTCGCTGGCGGGCTTCGGCCTGATCCGGCTGGCGGTGCCGCTGGTCGGCGAGCGGCCGGCGCCCTGGCGCCTGGTGCTGGCGATCATCGTCGCCATCGGGGTCCTGAGCGCGCGCTTCACGGGCGGACCCGAGACGCTGCCGCACAAGCTGCTGCTCTACGGCGCGATGAGCGCGCTGGCGATGCGCTCGACGCTCGATGCCTGGCGGCTGCTGCGCGCGCGCGGCTTGAACGCGCGGGCGGCCCTGGTGCTGGCCTCGCCGCTGGCGGTGGTCGGCCTGCTGCTGCTCGCGCGGCCGGCCGAGGCGCTGCTCGCGCCCGGCAGCACCGCCGACATCGACGTCACCACCGCCTTCAACATTGCCTGGCTGTGGGCTTCGCTGGTGCTGGCGCTGCTGATCAACGGCTGGATCGCGTTCCTGCTGCTGATGAAGCTGGTGCTGGAGATCCGCCGGCTGACCGAGCGTGATCCGCTCACCGACGCGCTGAACCGGCGCGCGCTGTCCGAGGCCATCGATGCCGAGCACTCGCGCCAGATGCGCGGTCATGGCTACGCGCTGGTGCTGCTGGACATGGACCGCTTCAAGCAGCTCAACGACACGCTCGGCCACGCGGCCGGCGACGCGGCGCTCAAGGCGCTGGTCACGGTGGTGCGCCCCTGCCTGCGCGAGGTGGACCGGCTCGCGCGCCTGGGCGGCGAGGAGTTCTGCGTGCTGCTGCCCCACACCGGCATCGCCGGCGCGGCGCTGGTGGCGGAGCGGATGCGCGCGCTGCTGGCGGCATTTCCGTTCGCCTGGGATGGACGGGACTGGCCGCTGACGGCGAGCTTCGGCATCGCGGTGTCCTCGCGTCAGGACGAGAGCGCCACCGAGGTGATGCGCCGCGCGGACCAGGCGCTCTACCGCGCGAAGGCGCAGGGACGCAACGTCGTGCAGGCGGTGGAGCTGGAGCCGGTGCGCTGAATCAGCCGGCCGGCCCGCCGGACCACGGCAGGAGCGGCATCAGCATCAAGGCCGCCGCGCCGGCGGCGATCGCCGCGGCGGGAAGGCGCTTCGGCCACCACGTGGCCAGCGCGACGACGGCGATCGCGCCGGCCGTCAATTGCGCCGTCCACATGGCCCAGGCGATGCCGTGATCCGGACGCGGCAGGATGGTCCACCACGACGCGAGGAAGGCCGCGGCCGCCGCGGCGCGCAGACGCTTCACGCGACGCGGACTGGGCGCGTGATCGAGCGCCTCCTCATGGTGGCGCTCCATCGCGAGGCACAGCGCGGCGAACGCCGTGAAGCCGCACAGCATCGGATGCAGCAGCGTCATGGCGCGCCCTCCGCGCCGGCCGTGGCCAGGGCTTCGGACGGCACCGCGGCTTTCTTCTTCAGCGACAGCGGCGGCGCACCGGGCTTGCACTTCCAGGCCAGCGCCGCGAGCAGCAGCGCCACCGCGGCGAAGCCCGCGTTGACCGCCTGCACCACCGGCCCGGCCTGCCAGAACGGCCAGCCGCCGAGGACGTCCATCACCGGCAGCGCCGCCCAGGCCAGCGCGCCGGCCACGAACGCATGCCGCCAGCGCGCGCCCAGCGCCGCGGCAAGGAAGCCCAGCGCCAGCACGCCGTAGAAGACCTTGATCTCGGCGTCGGGCCGCTCGGCCATCTCCAGCGGCAGCCAGCGCGTCGCATGGCAGAAGGCCGCCATCGCAAGCGGCAGACCCGCGATCGCGCCGATGTTGAGCGCGTCCACCAGCTTGTGGCCGGCGCCGATCGCGGCCTTGCGGCGCTCCGCGTCGGCGCGGCGCTTGACGCTCCACAGCACCAGCCCGGTCGCGATCATCGCGGTGCCCAGCAGCCCCAGGCCCACGAGCACAAGACGCAGCGGCAGGTCCGCGAAGCGCGCCACGTGCAGGCCATACAGCACGCCATAGGTCTTCGCCGCCGGCCGCCCGTTGTCCGCGCGGCGGATCAGTTGAAGCGTCGCCGCGTCGTAGAACAGCCGCGGTCCCCGGTACTGCAGGCGGCCGCCATCGTGGGGCACGACCTCGACCACGGCGCGCGCGCCCTCGCGCTGCAGGCTGATTGCCTCGATGCGGCCGCCGGGCAGATGCTGGCGCGCGTCGCGCAACAGTGCCGTCCAGCCGGCCTCGCCGAGCACCGGCAGCGGCGTCGCCGCCTCGGCCTCGCGCCCGCGCGACCGCGGCACGCCGTCACCGCTCAGCTCGCCGAAGTACTCCCCGGTCTTCGCGCCATAGGCCGCCGCGATGCCGGCCGGCAGGTACTGGCTGTGCAGGGTCATCAGCCCGCTGAAGGTGATGACCAGATAGAACGGCAGCGCCAGCACGCCGCAGACGTTGTGCGCATCCAGCCAGGCGCGCTGCGCCGCCTTGGCCTTCGGCCGGAAGACGAAGAAGTCCTTGAAGATCCGCCGGTGCGTGACGATGCCGGTCAGCAGCGCGACCAGCATCAGCAGCGTCGCCAGGCCGACCGCCCAGCGGCCTTCCAGGATCCACCGGCTCTGCTGCGCGGAGCGCAGCTCGAAGTGGAAGCGGTAGAAGAACTCGCCCGCGCCGAAAGTGCTGCGCGTCGCCACCGCCTCGCCGGTGGCGGGATCGAACCAGCGCTGCACGAAGCGCGCGCGTTCGCCCGGCTTGGCCGGCGGCTCGCGGTAGAAGGCCGACGCCTGCGGGCGGCGCTCGTCCTGCGCGGTGAAGCGCCAGCTGGCCGCCGCCGGCGCGAGCTCGTTCAAGCGGCGCTCCGCCTGCGCCAACTGCGCGGCGGTCAACGGGCCGGCCGGCGGCAGCGCGTGCAGCTCGGGCCGGCTCCACAGATTCAGCTCCTGCTTGAAGAACGCGAAGGTCCCCGCCAGGAAGATCGCGAACAGCATCCACCCGAGCACCAGCCCGGTCCAGGTGTGGAGCCAGGCCATCGCCTGCCGGAAGCCTTCGCGTGCGCCGTCGGTTCTCATGGGATGTCGTGGAAGTTGAAAGCGATCGGTGGGTGGGCTCAACCGGGCCAGCGAGGCAGCAGCACGCTGGCGCCGAGCAGCAGCGCCGGCCCGAGCACCCAGGCCCAGGCGCGCCATGCGCTGCGCGCGGCGAAAGCCGTCATGAAGGCGGCGGCATAGGCGATGAAGCCCAGCATCGCGCCGGCGATCGCGGCCTCGGCGCGGTGGCCGGACAGCAGCGGCTGCCCATGCACCGCGACCGCGGCCGCCAACGCCGAAGCCAGCGCGTAGCCGCCGCCAAGCGCGGCCAGCGCGCGCGAAGCCACCGCGGCGCGGTAGCGCCAGGAGACACCGGCTTTCGCGGATCCGGCCTTCGCCGTGGCGGTTTTCCCGGCCATCGTCAGAAGCGGCCGCGCACGCTGAGCATCACGCTGCGCGGGTCGCCGTAGTTGGGATAGTCGAGGTTGGCCCAATAGGTCTTGTCCAGCGCGTTGCGGACCGACAGGCCGAGGCTGAAGCGGTCGTTGAGCTGGTAGTTCGCGTGCAGGTTCAGCAGCACGAAGCCGCCTTGCGTCACCGTCGTCGTGCCCAGCGTCGGATGCGCGATGCCAAAACCGCTCACCGTGCTCTGATAGTTCAGGCCGCCGCCCAGCGTCAGCTGCTCCCACGCGCCTGGCAACCGGTAGCTGGTGCTGAGCTGCACCGTGTGGCGCGGCAGGTTGGCGTAGATCAGGTCCGCGGCGTTGCGCGTGATGCGCGTGTTGGCATAGCCGGCGTTCACCGTCCAGCCGCGCGCGATCTGACCCGACACGTCGAGCTCGAAGCCCTTGGTCTTGGTGCCATCCACGCCGATGTACGGATAGCTGCCGTCGGGCAGCCGGAAATCGTCGGGCATGGACAGGTCGCGCACCGCGTAGTTGTCCTGCTTCGCCTCGAAGACCGCCGCCGACACCGCCAGCTTCTTGTCGAAGAACTCGCCCTTGAGGCCGAACTCGGTGTTGCTGCCGCGGACCGGCGCGAGCAGGTTGTCGTTCCTGTCCTTGTTGCTCTGCGGCTTGAACAGGTCGGTGTAGCTCGCGTAGAGCGAGACCGAGTCGCTGAGGTCGTAGACGACGCCGAAGTACGGCGACACCTCGCCGGTGACCTTGTAGGCGCCGCTGGTGCCGGTGAACCTGCCCGTGGTGTCGAAGTTGTCGGTGCCTGTCTTCCACTCGCTCAGCCGCGCGCCGGTGATCACGGACAGCGCGTCCAGCAGCTTCCAGCGGCCCATCGCGAAGACGCCGCTCTGCTCGGTGATGGCGACGCGCTTCGCGCCCGTGGCGCGGAAGGTCGGCGCCGGCGCGTTGCCGTCCCAGCTGCGGATGTCCGGGATGGCGTAGCTCCAGCTGGCGATCGAGCTCAGCGTCGGCGTCGTCGTGGTGGTCCTCACGCCGTTGGCGCCGATGACGACGTCATGCCGGCGCCCGAGGAACTCGACCGTGCCCGATGCGTAGAGGTCCAGGCTGTCGCGCTTCTCCCAGCTGCGGCCGACCGCCGCGAGCAGCTTCAGGCCCGCGCCGGTGACCGGATCGGGATAGCCGCTGCCGTAGGTGCGCAGGCTGAAGGTGTTGCCCTCGCTGTGATTGGCGATGGCCTTGAGCGTCCAGTCCTCGCCGAGCTTGTGCTCGAGCAGCCCGTAGAAGGTCTCGTTGTAGCGCGACCAGCGCGTCCACGGCGGCGAGAAGCTGGTCTCGCGCGGCAGGCCGGCCAGCGAGCCGTCCGACGCGAAGCGCGGGATCGTGCCCCAGATCGGCCCCTTGGGCACGTTGTTCTGGTTCTGGTAGCCCAGCGTCAGCGTGGTGCTGGCGCCCAGGTCGGCCTCGATCGCGGCCATGACGGCGGTCTTCGATTCGCTGTGGCGCTTGCGGAAGCCGTCCTTTTCCTGCGCCGACGCGATCAGGCGGGCGCGCACGCGGCCATCGCGGGTCAGCGGCGTGTTGACGTCGGCCTCGATGCGATGGAAATCCTCCGAGCCCATCACCACGCCGCCGTAGGCGGAGAAGGCCTTCTCCGGCCGCTTGCGGATCATGTTCACCGTCGCCGAGGGGATGCCCGCGCCGGTGGTCAGGCCGTTGGCGCCACGCACGACGTCGATGCGCGAATAGAAGAGGGTGTCGAACTCCTGCTGCGTGCTGCCGCTGTAGGTGGGCACGCCGTCGATCTGGAAGTCGGTGATCTGGAATCCGCGCGCGAAGTACAGCGGACGCTGGGTGTCGTAGAACGACACGTTCACGCCGGTGATGTGCTGCATCACGTCGTTGATGCTGATCAGGGTCTCGTTCTCCAGCCGGCTCGCGTCGAGCGAGCTCATCGATTGCGGCGTCTCGCGGGCGGTCAGCGGCAGGCGCGTGCTCGCGCCTTCGAGCTTCTTGCGGGCGGCGCTGATGGTGACGGGATCGAGTGCGGTTTGCGCGGCGGCCGCGCCGGACGAGATCAGCAACGCGACCGCGGCCGCGAGAGGAGTGGGAGAGGAGCAGCGGGACATGACTGGGCAGCAGCGAGCGGGCAGGACCCCGCGTACCGGCGAGCGCAAGCGCACCGGCCCCGAAGGGAGGTGAAGGAGGAAGGGGCTTGCGGATCCGGCTCCGGCGTCGCGCGACGCGCGCGACCAAGGTCGCGGGGCGCGAAGGAGCATGGGAATCAGGCTGGCGCGAGGCTCAACGGCGCGGGTTTACCGGCCAGATGAGAACTCTTCTCATTGTAGAAACAGACGCGGGCAGGCCGCGGGCAAAACCTGTCCCCGTGTGCGGTCTTCAGGCCAGCGCGACGCGGTTGCGGCCCAGATGCTTGGCGCGCTCGACGGCGGCATTGGCGCGCGCGATGAGCAGGTCGGTCGCGTATGGCGGAGCGCTGGCCAGGCCCATGCTCAGCGTCACGTCCAGGCCCGCGGCCAGCTCGCTCCAGGGATGCACGGAGACGCTGGCGCGGATGCGCTCGCAGACCTCGAAGGCGCGGTCCGCGATGGTGTCGGGGAAGACGACCAGGAACTCCTCGCCGCTCCAGCGCAGCAGCAGGTCCGAGCCACGCGTGTTCTCGCGCAGCAGCTGGGCCAGCTCCTGCAGCACGCGATCGCCGATCTCGTGGCCATGACGCTCGTTGATGTTGCGAAGGCCGTCGGCATCGATCAGCGCCACGGTGAGCGGCGTGGCGTCCTGCTCGGCCGCGCGCAGCAGCGGCGGCAGGCGCGTCTCGAGGCAGCGGCGATTGCCCAGGCCGGTCAGCGGGTCCTTGAACTCGGCCGCGTCGCGCGTGGCGGCGTTGGCTGGATCGGCGGCGAATTCCGCTTCCATCCGCGAGACGAAGTACTGCGATTGCGCCATCAGCTGCGAGACCGCCCGGCGGCGCTCGAGCGTGCGGGCCTGCTCGAGGTGGTACAGCGAGGGACCGAGCAGCGCGAGCGCCTTCGCCGCGCGGTAGCTGGCCTGGTGAAGGCGAACGCGCAGGAACAGCGGCGGCTGGTCCGGGGCGTCGGCGTCGCGCTCGGTCTCGGCCTGGAGCGACTGGAGCTGCTGCCACGCCGCGCTGGCCTGGCCGCGCGCGAGCTGCAGCTCCGCGAGCATGCAGCGCAACCGCCAGTCGAGCAGCCGGAAACCGGCGCGCTCGCTCTCCTGGCGGGCTTCGAGGAGCAGCGGCTCGGCCTCGTCCAGGCGGCCCATCAGCAGCAGCACCTCGCCGAAGTTGGATGCGGTCAGCGCGATGCCGTAGCGGTCGCCCAGCGTCAGCGAATGCGGCCGCGCCTCGCGCGCGAGTTCGAGCGCGCGCTCCAGCGTCCGCGCCGCCTGCTGCGGCGCGGCGCCGTCGCGCTGCAGGTGATAGGCGCCAAGCGCGACGGTGCACAGGTTGGTCAGCGTGACGACGCGCTCGTAGGCCGAGGCGTTCGTGCGCAGCAGGCCGGCGGCCTCGGTCATCAGGCGCTCGGCCTGCCAGGGATCGCCCATGCGCTCGAAGCAGGCGCCCAGGCCGTTCAGCGCGATCGCGTGCAGGCGCAGGTCGCCGAGCTCGCCGGCGAGCTGCAGCGCCTCGTGCGCGCAGGCCAGGCCTTGCTCGTAGGCGCCGAGCTCGCAGGCGGCGAGGCTCATCCAGCGCAGCAGCTCGCAGGTCGCGGCACTGGTGCCGAGCGGACGCATCAGTCGCAGCGCGCGCTCGCCGGCGTCGAGCATGCCGGACAGGTCGCCGCGGCGCAGGCGGAAGAAACTGCGCAGGCGACCGGCCTCGGCCTGCTCGTTGATGTAGCCCTCGGCATCGGCGCGATGCCAGATCGCATCGGCCAGCGCCAGGCCGTCGTCGAGCCGCGCTTCCTGCTGCGCCAGACGGGCGCGCTCGAGCAGCTCGCCCAGGGGCACGCCGTCGAAGGACTCGGGGGGGATCGGTTCGGGGGAAGGGGCGCCGCTCGGAAACATCCGGCTAGGTTAGCCGATCGGGCGAGGGTGTAAGAAGCGCGCCGCCCGGTATTACCCCCTCGCCCCAGCGGGGAGAGGGAGGGGAGAGGGGGCTCGTGCCACAGCGCTGCTGCCCTTCGAAGCACCCCCTCTCCCCTGCCCTCTCCCCCCTCGCGGGGGGCGAGGGAGTTCTTGCGCAAGGCAAGTGCGGGCAACCCTGTCTTACCCCCTCGCCCCAGCGGGGAGAGGGAGGGGAGAGGGGGCTCGTGCCACAGCGCTGCTGCCCTTCCAAGCACCCCCTCTCCCCTGCCCTCTCCCCCCTCGCGGGGGGCGAGGGAGTTCTTGCGCAAGGTAGGTGCGGGCAGTCCTGAAGCGCTTACTTGCTGGTGGGCATCACGAACTCGGCGCCCTTGGCGATGCTGGCCGGCCAGCGCTGCATGACGCTCTTCTGCTTCGTGTAGAAGCGCACGCCCTCCTCGCCGTACGCATGCATGTCCCCGAAGAGGCTCTTCTTCCATCCGCCGAAGCCATGCCAGGCCATCGGCACCGGGATCGGCACGTTGATGCCCACCATCCCGACCTGCACGCGCCGCGCGAACTCGCGCGCGACATGCCCATCGCTGGTGAAGCAGGCCACGCCGTTGCCGAACTCATGCGCGTTGACCAGGTCCAGCGCCTCGCCGAAGTCCTTGACCCGCACGCAGGCCAGCACCGGGCCGAAGATCTCCTCCTTGTACAGCCGCATCGACGGCTGCACGTGGTCGAACAGCGTGCCGCCGGTGAAGAAGCCATCCGGCAGTCCCTCCACCCGATGACCGCGCCCGTCTACGACCAGCGTCGCGCCCTCCTCGACGCCGGTGGCGATCGCCCCCTCGATGCGATCGCGCGCCTCGCGCGTGACGATCGGTCCCATCTCGGCGTCGAGCGCCATGCCGTTCTTGATCTTGAGCGCCTTCGCGCGCTCGGCCAGCCGGGGCACGATCCGGTCGGCGATGTCGCCCACCAGCACGGCCACCGAGATCGCCATGCAGCGCTCCCCCGCCGAGCCATACGCCGCGCCGATCAGCGCGTCGACGGCCTGGTCGATGTCCGCATCCGGCATGACGACCATGTGGTTCTTCGCACCGCCCAGCGCCTGCACACGCTTGCCCTGCCTCGCGCCGGTCTCGTAGATGTACTGCGCGATCGGCGTGGAGCCGACGAAGCTCAGCGCCCGCACGTCCGGGTGATGCAGCAGCGCGTCCACGACCTGCTTGTCGCCCTGCACCACCTGGAAGATGCCGTCCGGCAGCCCCGCCTGCTGGAGCAGCTCGGCGATGAGGAGGCTGGGCGACGGATCGCGCTCGCTGGGCTTGAGGATGAAGGCATTGCCGGTGGCGATGGCGATCGGCGCCATCCACATCGGGACCATGAAGGGGAAGTTGAACGGCGTGATGCCGGCCACCACGCCCAGCGGCTGGCGCGTGGTCCAGTTGTCGATGCCGGTGGAGACCTGCTCGGTGAAGTCGCCCTTGAGCAGCTGCGGCACGCCGCAGGCGAACTCGACGACGTCGATGCCCCGAGCCACCTCGCCCTGCGCGTCCGTGAAGACCTTGCCGTGCTCGGCGGTGATCATCGCGGCGAGGCGGTCGCGATGCTGGTTCAGCAGTTCCAGGAACTTGAACATCACCCGCGCCCGTCGCAGCGGCGGCGCATCGGCCCAGGCCGGGAAGGCCGCGCGCGCCGCGGCGACGGCGGCCTCGACATCCGCCGCGTTGCCCAGCTGGAGCTGTCGGGCCACGTCGCCGGTGGCCGGATTGAAGACCGCCTGGCTGCGTCCCGACGTGGCCGCGCGGCGCTCGCCGGCGATGAAGTGAGGGATGTCGGCGCGGTCGGTGAAGGCGGCGGGGGTGGATTGGGTCACGGCGGTCTCCTGCTTTTGTGGGATGCGGACGAGTCTAGGCATCCCCCTTCCTGCTGCCTAGACCAGATCGGCAATCACATTGTTCGATAGACTGAACAATCATGGCCTCCCGACGCCCTTCCCTCCCATCGCCAGCGCCCTCCCCTTCCCCCTTGAAGGCCGAGGCGCGCGATGAACTCCTCTGGTCGCAACTGCAGGCGCTGATCGCGGTCGCGCGGCTGGGCAGCTTCACGAAAGCGGCGCAACGGCTGTGGCTGTCCAAGGCCGCCGTCAGTCAGCGGGTGGCGGACCTGGAGCGCCACCTCGACCAGCAACTGGTCCAGCGCACGACGCGGTCGGTGCGGCTGAGCGAGGCGGGATTGCGCCTCGTCGAGCAGGCCGAGCCCGGCCTGGTCCTGCTCAATCGCAGCCTGAGCGAGGCCCGCGAGGCAGCCGGCGCGCCGCGCGGCCTGCTGCGCGTGACGGCGCCGGTGGCGCTCGGCCGGCAGCACGTGGCGCCGGCGCTGCCCGCGTTCTTCGAGCGCTATCCGGAACTACGCATCGAGCTCGACCTGTCCGACCGGCTCGTGCCGCTCGCGCAGGAGGGGTTCGACCTCGCGATCCGGCACACCAGCGCGCCGCCGGAGACCCACGTGGCGTTCAAGCTCTGCGCGTCGCGCGCGTTGCTGACGGCCAGTCCCGCCTACCTGGCCCGGGCCGGCGTGCCGCGGCATCCGGCGGAGCTCGCGCAGCACCGCTGCCTGCCCTATCTGCGGCCCGGGCCGGCGCAATGGTTCTTCGAGCGCGGCGCCGGCGATGCCGCGCCCGAGCGGATCCGCGTGCCGGTGCAGGGCCTCTTCCGCGCCAGCAACAGCGAGGTGCTGCGGGACGCCGCGCTGTCGGGCGTCGGCATCGCGCTGCTGCCGGACTTCAGCGCCGGCGAGGCGGTCCGCGAAGGCCGTCTGGTCGAGGTGCTGCCGGACTGGCGCCCGGTGGGCTTCTTCGGCGATGCGATCTATGCGATCCATCCCTGGAGCAGCCACACCCCGCAGGGGGTCCGGCTGCTGATGGAGCACCTCAAGGGGGTGATGGACGGCGGCTACTGAGGCTCAGCGCGTCACCCTCGCCGCGCTCAAGGGCACCAGCGCGAGCAGCGCGGCCAGCAGCCAGAACGCCGTCGACAGTCCGACGCCCGCCGCGAGAAAGCCGATCAGCGCCGGCCCGAGCAGCACGCCGGCGTAGCCCGCCGTCGTCACCGCCGACACGGCGAACGCGGCCGGCATCACCGCCTGCTGGCCGGCGCGCCGGAACAGCACCGGCACGAGGTTCGACGCGCCCAGGCCGATCAGCACGAAGCCCGCGAAGGCCACCGCGCGCACCGGCGCGAGCAGCAGCGCCGCCACGCCGATCACGGCAACCACGCCGCCAACGACCAGCGTCCGGCGATCACCCAGGCGCGCGACGACCGCGTCGCCGGTGAGCCGGCCCGCCGTCATCGCGATCGAGAACAGCATGAAGCCGATGCCGCCCTGCGCCGGCGCGACCAGCGCCGACTCGGTCAGCAGCAGCGCGCTCCAGTCCAGCACCGCCCCCTCCGCGAGGAAGGTCACCGCGGCGAGCAGCGCCATCAGCCACACCAGGCCGCGCGGCATCACGAACAGCGGACCGCTGGACGAGCGCGCCGTCTCCAGCACGTAGGGCCAGGCGACCACGATCGCCAGCGCCATCAGCGCGGCGCCGAGCAGCGTCGCGTGCAGCGGCTCGAAATCCATCGACAACAGCAGCGTCATGAAGGCCGCGCCGATGAAGCCGCCCACGCTGTAGAGCCCATGGAATCCGGACATCAGCGGCTTGCCCGCCGCGCGCTCGACCTCCAGCGCGTTGATGTTCATCGCGACGTCGAGCGAGCCGAGACACGCGCCGAACGCCGCCAGCGCCAGGCCCAGGCTCCAGGGCGAGTCCGCCACCGCCAGCAGCGGCAGCAGCGCCGCCATGCCGAATCCGCTGCTGACGATCACCGGCCGCGTGCCGAAGCGGGTGCTCAGCATGCCGGCCGCGACCATCGCCACGACCGAGCCCAATCCCAGGCACAGCAGCAGCACGCCCAGCGCGCCCTCGTCGACGCCCAGCCGCTGCCGCGCGAAAGGCACCAGCGGCGCCCAGCACGCGACGCCGAAGCCCGCCACCAGGAAGGCCAGCCGGACGGCGAGGCGGTTCTCGGGTTTCTCGATCACGGACTCGGCGCCCGCCAGGCTCTGCGGCGCGGCGCTCATTGCGCGGTCTCCACGGCGATCACCTCGACGCCCGCCTCGCGCAGGCCGCGCGCCACGCTGGCATCGAGGTCCTGCTCGATCACCGCCGTCTTCAGCATCGCGAAGTCGGCGATGCGGTGCGGCGCCAAGGCCCGCGCCTTGTCGCTGGTCAGCAGCGCCACGACCTCGCGGCTGTTGTGGATCAGCGTGCGCTTGAAAGCGGCCTCGCTGAACTGCGTCGTCATGACGCCGTCCGCCACCGACAGCGAGCAGACGCCGATGAAGCAGCGATCGATGCGCATGCGGGACAGGGCGTCGACCGCGGCCGCGTCGACGCAGCCGCCGAGGTGGCGGTCGACTTCGCCGCCCAGCATCAGCAGCCGCAGGTCCTGCCGGCGCAGCACCGCCGCGGCGACATCGACCGCGTTGGTCGCGATGGTCAGGCCGGCATCCTCCGGCAGGAACTCGACCAGCGCGAGATTGGTGCTGCCGGTATCGATGAACACCAGTTCGCCGGGCCGGACCGTGGCCGCGCCCGCCCGCGCGAGCGCCGACTTGCGCCCTGGCGCCTCGCGCAGCCGCGCCGCCAGCGGACGGTCGCCGTCTTGCACCGGCACCGCGCCGCCATAGACGCGGCGGCACAGGCCATCGGCCGCGAGCGCGCGCAGGTCGCGGCGGATCGCGTCCTCGGACAGCTTGAACTCGGCGGCGAGATCCGCCGCCACGACGGCCTGCCCCGCGGAGAGGCGCTCCGCGATGAGCTGGCGGCGGGCTTGGGGAAGGTCGGGTTGCGTCATGTCGCCCTCGATGGAAGCGACGGAGTATGCATGGTTGATCTCGTTCTTGCACGTTTATGCACGATTCAACAATTGCCCCTCGCACGGATGCCGCGCCCGTTCGAACCCCTTTCTGCCTCCCCCGCAGTGGGGAAACATCCCTTAACCACGGGGCCTCCGCCTCCTTCCCAAGGGGGAAGGCATCCCTAGAGCAGCGGTTTTTCCGAGCGGCTTGGCCGCCGAAAGTGCCCCCCAGGCGGTCGCTGTTGGCCGTCGGGAGACAGGTATGACATCGTTGAAAGTGATGCGCCGCGTGGCCGCCCTGGCGGTTCTGGGCGGCGCGAGCGCCGTGTGGCTGGGCCTGACGCCCGCCGCGGCACAAACCCCGAGCCGGGACCCGGATATGGTGCCCGGCGTGCAGCTGCACACCGGCGAGGCGCTGCGGGTGGGCGGCTACGCGGCGCTGAAGGCCAAGGCGCTGCAGTCGCCGCGCAAGGTGCGCGTGATCGCGCGGCTGTCGGCATTCGCGGCCGGCACCGGACCGGCCGCCGAGCCGCTGCGCGCGCTGGGCGAGACACCGGCCATCCGCGGAGCCCGCGACCAACTGGCGCTGCGGCTGAAGGCGCGCGGCGCCGAGGCCGTCGAGGCGCTGCCCGACACCGCGCTCGTCGTCATGGAAGTGGACGCGGCGCAGCTCGACGCGCTCGTCGCCAACGGCGAGGTGGCCGAGCTCACCGAGGACGTGCCGGTACCGCCGACGCTGGCGGATTCCGGGCCGCTGGTGCATGCGCCGCAGGCCCAGACGCTGGGCGCGCGCGGCGCCGGCACCGCCGTGGCCATCCTCGACACCGGCGTGCAGGGCAACCATCCGTTCCTGAACGGCCGTGTCGTCGAGGAGGCCTGCTTCTCGACCACCTCGGCCTCGAGCAACGCGACCTCGGTCTGCCCGGGCGGCGCCTCGAGCAGCACCGCGGTGGGCTCCGGCGCGGCCTGCGCCATGAGCGGCTGCGACCACGGCACGCACGTGGCCGGCATCGCCGCGGGCCGCGCCTTCGGCGCCGTCACCTTCAACGGCATGGCGCCCGACGCCAACATCATGGCCGTGCAGGTGTTCTCGCGCTTCACCGACACGCCGGGGAACACGCCCTGCGCGAACGTCGGCGCCGCGTCGCCCTGCGCGCTGAGCTTCACCTCGGACCAGATCCGCGGCCTGCAGCGCGTGCTGGACCGGCGCGCCGCGCGCAACGTCGTCGCGGTGAACATGAGCCTGGGTGGCGGCGTCAACGCGGCCGCCTGCGACGGCGATGCCCGCAAGGACGTCATTGACGACCTGCTGGCCGCCCGCGTCGCCACGGTGATCGCCTCGGGCAACAACGGCTCGTCGACCGGCGTCAGCGCGCCGGGCTGCATCTCGACCGCGGTGACCGTCGGCTCCACCACCAAGGCCGATGTCGTCTCGAGCTTCTCCAACAGCGCGGCGCTGGTCGACATCCTCGCCCCCGGCTCCAGCATCAACTCGTCGGTGACGGGCGGCGGCTTCGGCATCAAGAGCGGGACATCGATGGCGACGCCACACGTGACCGGTGCCTTCGCGGCGATCCGCTCCGTCGTGCCCGGCGCCAACGTGGGCGACATCCTGGGCGCGTTGCAATCGACCGGCGTGGCGATCACCGACGCGCGCAACAACCTGACGCGGCGGCGCATCAACATCGAGGCGGCCGTGCGGCAACTGGCGCCGCAGCCCTTCGCGCTGTCCAGCGGCATGCTGTTCCAGCTGCACGGCGACGGCCGCATCTGGGCCCACACCGGCGTGGCCTGCAGCGGCAACGCGTGCCCGGGCTGGGTGATGCTCGACAACAACCCGGCCACCCGGGCGATCGCCGCAGGCGGCAACGCGCTGTACCAGCTGCACGCGGACGGCAAGGTCTGGCGCTACACCGGCATCCGCTGCGGCGCCAACACCTGCCCCGGCTGGCAGATGCTCGACAACAACCCGGCCACCAAGCAGATCGCGGCGGGCGGCACCTCGCTGTACCAGCGCCATGCCGACGGCAAGATCTGGCGTTCGACCGGCGCGGCCTGCTCGGGCAACAGCTGCCCCGGCTGGACGATGCTGGACAACAATCCCGCCACGGTCGACATCGTCGCGGACGGCACGCGGCTCTACCAGCGGCACAGCACCGGCCGCATCTGGCGCTCGACGGGCGTGGCCTGCTCCGGCAACAGCTGCCCGGGCTGGACGATGCTGGACAACAACCCGCACGCCACGGCGTTCGCGGCCGCGGGCGGGCAGCTGTTCCAGCTGCATGACACCGGCGCGATCTGGCGCTCGACGGGCGTGGCCTGCTCGGGCAACAGCTGCCCGGGCTGGACCATGCTCGACAACAACCCGGCTGCCCGCGAGATCGCGGCCAACGTGGGCGGGCTGTTCCAGCGCCATGTGGACGGGAAGATCTGGCGCTTCACCGGTACCGTCTGCACCGGCAACAGCTGCCCCGGCTGGCAGATGCTGGACAACAACGGCGCCACGGTGCAGATCGAGGCCTCGGCCACCGGCCTCTTCCAGCGTCACAACACCGGCCGCATCTGGCGCTCGACGGGCGCGGCCTGCTCGGGCAACAGCTGCCCGGGCTGGGTGATGCTGGACAACAATCCGGCCACCAGCACCATCGTGACGGCCCAGCCATGACGTCCCGGTCACCGCGCCTGTCGCGTCTGCGCATGCCGGCGTGCATCGCCGCCGCCCTGATGGGCACGGCCTGCGCGCTGATGGGCGGCGACGGCGCGGTGGCCGGCTCGCCGGGCGCGCCGCTGTCTTCTTCCACCGTGGAGTGTCCTGCCATGGATGCCATCGACGGCGCCGCGGCGCTGCTTGCGGCGCTGGACCGCAGCCCGGACCGCGCGGCCCGGGTGCTGCTGCGGCTCAAGCCGGGACCGGCCGCGCTGGCCGGCGCGCGGCGCGCGCTCGACGCGGCGAAGGCCACGGGCGAGCCGGTCGGCGGCCGGCCGCTGCTGGTCGCCGAGCTCACGGCCGCGCAATTGCGGACGGTGCTGGCGAGCTGCGAGGTGATCGCCGTCCAGCCGGACGAGCCGGTGCCGCCGGGCTGACCTTCGGCCCGGCTGCGGCGGCGCTGTCATGATGTCGCCCAGCCGAGGCCCAACCCGGGCCCACTGCCAAGGAGCGCCCATGAGCACCGCATCGATGCTGTCGACCCTGTTCCGCTACCAGGCCTGGGCCCATGACGGGTTCCTGCGGGCGATCGAGGACCTCGATGCCGAGCGGTTCGGGGAAGAGCGCCACCTGGCGCTGCGGGTGCTGAACCACGTGTACGTGGTCAACCAGATCTTCACCGGCCACCTGACCGGCCAGCCGCACGGCTACGAGGCCAACAACACCGTCGACACGCCGACGCCGCAGGCGCTGCGCGCGGCGCATGCGGCGTCGGACCGATGGCTGCTGGAGTACGTCGCGTCGATCACGCCCGAGCAACTGGCCGAGCGCGTCGCATTCACCTTCACCGACGGTGACCGTGGCGCGATGACGCGCGAGGAAATGCTGTTCCACGTCGTGACCCACGACGGGTACCACCGCGGCGAGGTGGGACGGATCCTCAAGCAGATCCAGTCACCGCTGCCGTGGGACACCTTCGCGGTGTTCCTGCATCAGGATCAGCCGGAGCGGCGCGGTCAGGGTTGAGGGGCCGGCGTCAGTCCGCGGGCCTCACGTAGTAGAGATCGAATTCGCCCTCTTCCACCAACTCGAAGCCATGCCGCTGGTAGAAGCGGTTGGAGTCGCTCTGCTTCAGCGCGCCGACACGCACCGGCAGGCCGAGTGCTCGCGCTTCGCCGAAGACCTCGGCGAGAACGCCTGCGCCGATGCCACGCCCCTGCCAGGCCGGATCGATGTAGAGGTGATCGAGCGCCAGCCAGCCGACCTGCGGCGTCGTGACGACGAAGCCGACGCGCTGCCCGCCGACGGCGATGTGCCGTGTGCGCGCGGGATCGAAGCTGGAGAGGAAGCGCTCGCGCGCCCGCTGGGGGTCGAAGCGGCCGATGCGTTCGAGGCTCTCGCGCATCGCGGCGATGCGTAGCGCGACGAGAGCTTCGGCGTCCTCCACGTTGACGGCATCGAATCGGAGATCGGCGGAGCTTGGCGACGTCGGCATGGCGCGCATCGTAAGAGCACCGTCAACCGATTCCCGACCCACAAAAAAGGACGCCCGACCAGCGAGCTGACCGGGCGTTGCAAGTCCTAGAAAGGACGTCGTTGGGATCGGTGCCTGCCGTCGGGGCCTGCGGCCTCGCCGTCGGAAGGCGTGAGATGGACTCTAGGGCGAACCCTGACCGGCAGGCATCCCCTCTAGGTGGGATACGCCGTGAAAATGGTCAGCAGGTGTAAACGCCACTCCGCAATACGGAAAACTTCGCGCGATCGCCGATTTTCTCCATGACTTTCGTACGATGGATCACACAAGGCACCCCGCCTCGCATGCCCAGGCACGCGTTCCGTCGCCCATTGAATGGACATCACGGCTCTCGATGGGCCCGCCGGGATAATCGCGCCCCATGACCGCGTCCAAGCCTCCCCAGAAGTCCGCGCCTCGCGCGCCCGCCGCCAAGACCGGCGCCCCCGCGCGCGGTCCGCGCCCTCAGCATGGCCGCGCGCCGACGGCCGCGATGGCCGCCCCGAGCGCCCCGCCCGAGGCCTGGAGCGACGACGACCTCGATGAGCTGCAGTCGCTGCTGGACGAAGTCCCCGCGCCGCTGGAACCGCTGGACGCCTCGATGCTCGACGGCTTCCTCGCCGCGCTGATCCTGCAGCCCAAGCCGGTGCCGCTGTCCGACTGGTGGCGCTGGGTGCTCGACGCCGAGCAGGGCCGCCCCGCTCCCCCGAGCTACGACCCGCAGCCGCTGCTGCAGCTCGTGCAGCGCCGCGAGCGCGAGCTCAAGCAGGCGATCGCCGATCGCCAGTGGTTCGATCCCTGGGTCTTCGAGCTCGACGAGGACGCCTCCCCGTCCGAGACCGTGCTGCCGTGGGTGGCCGGCTTCGCGCTCGCCGCGGACCTGTTCCCGGCACTGATGAACCTCGACGCGTCGCAGCTCACCGAGCCGCTCGCGCAGCTCTACATGCACCTGGATCCCGAGGACCTCGAGGACGCCGACGCGCTGCTCGAGGAGATCGAGAGCCTGGAGCCGCCCGAGGAACTGGACGAGGCCGTCGAGTGCCTGGTGCGCGCGACGCTGCTGCTGGCCGACGTCTCACGGCCCCGTCCCGTGGCGAAGCCGGGCGGCCCCGGCGGTCCGCGCCGCGGCGGTCCGCCGCCCCGCCATCAGCGCTGAGGTCAGCGCTGAGGTCAGCGCTGAGGAATCGCGGCGCCAAGTCCGACCTGGCGCTTCATCCACTCGCTCATTTCCCACAGCGTGTGGCCGATGGACTCGCGCGCCGTGTAGCCGTGCGACTCGAACGGCAGCGTGACGTAGCGCACCGTGCCGCCCGTGCCCGCCAGCGCCTGGTACAGCCGCGCGCTCTGGATCGGGAAAGTGCCGGAGTTGTTGTCCGCCTCCCCATGGATCAGCAGCAGCGGCTCCTTCAGGCGGTCCGCGTAGTTGAACGGCGAGAGCTTCTGGTACACGTCCTGCGCCTCCCAGTAGGTGCGGCGCTCGCTCTGGAAGCCGAACGGCGTCAGGCTGCGGTTGTAGGCGCCGCTGCGCGCGATGCCGGCCTTGAACAGGTGGGTGTGGGCCAGCAGGTTGGCCGTCATGAACGCGCCGTAGCTGTGGCCGCCCACCACCATGTGATCGCGGTCGCTGACGCCCAGTTCCACCGCCTTGTCGATGATCGCCTGCGCGTTGGCCGTGATCTGCGCGATGAAGCTGTCGTTCACCGTCTTGGGATCGCCGACCACCGGCATCGTCGCGTCCATCAGCACCACGTAGCCATCAAGCAGCAGCATCTGCGGGCTGGTGGCCGGGAAGCTCGCGAAGCGGTTGCTGGAGCCGCTCACCTGGCTCGCCGTCGACGCGTCGGTGTACTCCAGCGGATAAGCCCAGACGAAGGTCGGGCGGCGCTCGCCGTCCTTGTAGCCCGGCGGCTTGTACAGCCAGAACGACAGCTCCACGCCGTCCGCGCGCTTGAAGCGCACGAACTCGCGCTGGATCTCGCGCAGCTGCGGCGTCGGGTCCTTGGCGTCGGTCAACGGCTTCATGTCGGCCAGCGAGGCGCCGCCGCGCAGCATCACGTTGCCGGGCTCGGTGACGCTCTCGCGCACCGTCAGCACCCGCGCGCCGGCCGCGTCGAGCACCGCCAGCGGACGCTCGAAGTGCGCCGCGTCGCCGCCCTGGCTGGCGACGCCGGACTGGAAGACGCGCGTCTTCCTGTTGTCCGCCAGCATGAGCCGGTCGATGAAGGGCTTGTCGCCTTCGGGGCTCGCGCCCAGGCCGAAGCTCCAGATCGCGCCGTCGTCCACGCGGACCACCGAGCGCCCCGTGACCTGCATGCGGCCGATCGGCGTGCCCGGGTCGCGATAACGGTCGCGCATCGAGCGCTCGATCAGGCGCTGCGCGGGCGCGGTGCCGGCCATCGTCACCAGCTCGGTGGCGGTGCGCATCGTCGCCCGGTCGAAGTCGATCACCAGCGCCTGCTCGCCGCCCTCGAGGAAATCGAGCTTGGCCAGCCGCTGCGCGACACGATGCACTTCGCGCGCCTCGCCGGTGTACGGCGCGTCCAGGCGCATCAAGCGGTCGCGATGCCCGGCCGGCGCGCGCGTGTCGCCGCCGTCCAGCGCCTCGACCCAGTAGACCGCGCCCTCCGCGCCCGGCGACGCGAAGAACTGGCGCGGTCCGGTGATGACTCCCTCGACCGGCACGCCTTCCTTGAGCTTCGTGCGTCCGACCGGCACGACCTTGCCGTCGACGCCGCGCACCTCGGCCTGCGTCGCGAAATCGTCCCAGCCGACCTGGTAGCTGAACGGCTCGAGCAGGCGCGCCGTCAAGACCTGGCCCGAGGTGCCGAGCGCCTCGAGGTGGCTGAACATCGCCGGCTCGCCCACCGGCTTGACCGCGCCGGAGTTCAGGTCCACGCGCGCCAGCTGCGAGGTCGCGTGATGCGCGAAGACGGCCGCGTCCTGCGCGTTGGTCAGCAGGTCCTGCTGCGTGCGCTCCGGCGAGTTGCGGCCGATGGATTCCTGGATCGACGGGCCCGACGGCGCCGCGAAGACCGGCGCCGGGCCACGCCCCGCGGGCACCGTCAGCGTCAGCAGTTCATGGTCGTTGAGCCACACGACCTCGTTCTCGAGCATCGTGTGCAGCCGCAGCTTGGGCACCGGCTTGAGCTTGCCGCTCGCGACGTCGCCGACCCACAGCTCGACCGCGGTGGCGGTGCGGCGGTTCAGCAGGAAGCGCTTGCCGTCCGGCGAGAAGCGCAGCAGATGGAAGGCGCCGCCGGCCGGCAGCGCGACCTGGCGTTCGGCGGCGTTGTCCGCGCCGGCACCCGCGCCGGGCAGCGCGCGCAGCGTCAGCGATTCGATCTCCGACATCAGCTGCGGGCTGTCGGTGGCCGGGTCGTAGCGCAGGCCGGCCTGGCGCAGCACCGGGCGCGCGAGCTCGGCGATGGTGCGGAAGCGGCGATGTCCGACGATCGCCAGCGTGCGCTGGTCCGGCGACACCTGGTAGACCGGCAGGCCCTGGGTGTCGAGCACCGCGCGGATCGCCGCCGACGGCTGCTGGTAGACCTGCGCGAGCGAGGCGGCGGCGCTCAAGGGCGTCGTGGCGGCCGCCTCATCGGCCGCTGGCGCGGCCATCGCGGCGGAGACGGACAGAGCCAGCGGCAGGAGCGAGAGCAGCGGGCGCGGCGACGGAGCGCGGGACATGGACATGTGTCGGCCTGGAAACATGGGGAAGGCGGCAATCTATCAGCGCCCTCCTCCCGGGTCCGGCCTCGGACCTCGGGGTGAACCCGAGGTTGCCGCCCGCTCGGATCACGCCGCGAACAGACGCGCGGCGTGCAGCCCGAGACCGGTCGCCACCGACGCGAAGCGGTCGCCGCGAACGCCGCGCGCATCGGGGTAGTCCGACGCGATGCGGTCCGCCAGCACGCGCAGTCCCGTCGAGCCGCCGGTGAAGTACAGCGCGTCGATGTCCGACGGCTTCAGCCCCGCGCGCTCGACCGTCTCGCGGCCCGCCTGCGCGATGCGCTCGATGTCGCCGCGCAGCGCGTCCATCGCCGCCGTCTCGGACAGCTCGACCGACAGGCCGGACTCGATCAGCCCGAGGTCGATCGTGCAGCCGCCACCGCCGGCGACCTCGATCTTGGCGTCCTCGGCGCGGTTCGCGAGCTCATGGCCGAGCCGCTCCTCCAGCACCGTCATCAGGCGCTGATGGTGGCGCGGGTCGCCGTAGAAGCCCTTCATGTTGCGCAGCTCCATGACGCGCTGCGGGCTGTAGCAGGTGTTGATCAGGTGCCAGGTGGCGAGGTCGAAGTAGACGCCGCTGGGCACCTCGCGCGGCGTCTGGCCCGGCTTGGCCGGGCCGAGGGCGCGGTAGCCGAATTCGCGCAGGATGCCGGTCAGCTCGACGTGGCGGTCGAAGTCGGTGCCCGCGATGTGCACGCCGTGGCTGGCGAGGATGTCCTCGCGCCGGTCCAGGCGCTGGAGCCGGTCCGGGCCCACCCGCACCACCGAGAAGTCGGACGTGCCGCCGCCGATGTCGGCCACCAGCACGAGCTGCTCGCGCTCGGCCTGCTGCTCGAAGTCGAAGGCCGCGGCGATCGGCTCGAACTGGAAATGGACGTCCTCGAAACCCACGGCTCTCGCGGCGGCGGCCAGCGAGGCCTGCGCGGCGGCGTCGCGTTCGGGCTCGCCGTCGACGAAGTAGACCGGCCGGCCCAGCACGACGCGGCGCGGCTCGTGGCCGTCGGCCGAGGCCGCCTGCCGGCGCAGCCGCTTCAGGTAGCCGGCCAGCATGTCGGCGTACTTCACGCCCTTGCCGCCGCCGACATCGGTGACCTGGTCGATCAGGCTGGAGCCGAGGATGCTCTTCATCGAGCGCATCAGCCGCCCGTCGGTGCCTTCGACATAGGCCGCCAGCGCCGCGCGGCCGAACGCGCGCGGCGGGCCGTCGGCGTCGTGGCGGCCCTCGGCGAAGTAGAAGACGGCCGTCGGCATCGTCACGTGGCCGCCTTCGAGCGGGACCAGGCGCATGGCGCCGGGACGCTCGGCGTCGGGCACGGCGACCGCCGAGTTGGAGGTGCCGAAGTCGATGGCGCAGAAGTCGCGCGGCAGGCCGGAGGACGAGGAAGACATGGCGCGGCGTGAATGCGAAAAGGGCGCGGATTCTAGCCGCGCCCTTCGAAGGGATCCCGCCGTGCCGATGACGCCGTCAGGGACTCCGTGGATTCAGTCCGCGGATCTCCCGCAGAACTCCCGCAGAACTCCCGCAGAACTCCCGCGGATCACGCCGCCTGCAGCCGGCGCGCCGGCGTGGCCGGCAACGCGTCGCCGTAGAAGGCGAAGTCCAGGTCGGGACGCTTGCCGCTCATCAGCTCGGCCAGCGCGCGGCCGGAGCCCGCGCCATGCGTCCAGCCCAGCGTGCCGTGCCCGGCGTTGATCCACAGGTTGGCCGCCTTCTGGCTGCGTCCGATGTAGGGCACGTTGGTCGGCGTGCTGGGGCGCAGGCCGGTCCAGTAGTTCGGCTCGCTCAGGTCGGCGACGCCGGGGAACAGCTCCTCGTAGCGGCGGATCAGCGACTCGCAGCGGACCTTGGAGGTCGGGGTGTCCAGGCTGGTGTCCAGGCCCACCAGCTCGGCCGTGCCGGCGATTCGGACGAAGTCGCCCAGGCGCGAGATCGCGATCTTGCGCGCGTCGTCCAGCAGGCTGACGGTGCTGGCCTGCTCCGGCTTCTTCAGGCGCAGCGTCGCCGAGTAGCCCTTGGCCGGATAGATGTTGAGGTGCTCGCCCAGCGGCTTGGTCAGGCCCGGCGCGTAGGACGCCAGCGCCACGACGTAGGCGTCGCCCTTGAGCCATTGCGTCTGGCCGGTCTCGCGCGAGCGGATCTGCACGCCCGCCACCTCGTGGCCCTGCGGCTGCAGCGTCACGATGTCGTGGTTCCACAGGAACTGCGCGCCGCGCTTCTCGGCCAGCTTCGCCAGCGCCTGCGTGAAGACGCGGGCATCGCCGGACTCGTCGCTGGGCGTGTAGGTGCCGCCGAAGACCGCCTGCTGCGCCGAACGCAGCGCCGGCTCGATCGCGAACACCTCGTCGCGGCTCAGCACGCGGCGGTCGACGCCGTGGCGGCGCATGATCTCGGCGCCCTGCGCGCCGGCCTCGAAGTCGGCCTCGCTGCCGAAGAAATGCAGGATGCCCTTCTGCAGGCGGTTGTAGTCGATGCCGGTTTCCGCGACGAGCGCCTGCAGCGACTCGTGGCTGTAGCGGCCCAGGCGCACCAGCTGCTCGACGTTGCGCTCGAAGGCGGCCGTCGTGCACTGGCCCAGGAAGGACAGGCCCCAGCGCCACTGCGCCGGATCCAGGCGCGGGCGGAACAGCAGCGGCGCGTCGTCCTTCAGCAGCCACTTCGCGACCTTGAACGGCGCGCCGGCGTTGGCCCAGGGCTCGCAGAAGCAGACCGAGATCTGTGCGCCGTTGGCGAAGCTGGTTTCCAGCGCCGCGTCGGGCTGGCGGTCGACGACGACGACATCGTGACCCTGGTCCAGCAGGTACCAGGCGGTATGGATGCCGATGATGCCGGCGCCGAGGACGATGACCTTCATGGGAGAGCTCCAGGTGAACTTGTGGTTCCGCGTCGGATGCCGCGTGGGGGGCGTCAGGCCAGCGGGCGCAGGATCAGCTGCAGTCCCAGGATGGCCATCACGAGGGCGATCAAGGCATCGATGCTGCGCCAGACCGCCGGACGGCGCAACGGCGCCGCCACCGCCGCCGCGCCGAAGCCGAGCAGCGAGAACCACATCCAGGACGCCACCGAGGCGCCCGCCGCGAACGGCAGTTGCAGGCCCGCGGGCTGCTGGGCGCCGACGGTGCCGAGCAGCACCACCGTGTCCAGGTAGACATGCGGATTCAGATAGGTCATGGCCAGCGTGCTGCCGAGCACCGCCGTCAGCGACGCGCTGCCCGCCTGCGCCTGCAGGCCGGCCTTGGGAGCGATCGCGCGCAGCGCCGCCTTGGCGCCGTAGGCCAGCAGGAAAGCGGCGCCGCCCCAGCGGAAGACTTCCATCAGCAGCGGGCTGGCGGCGATCAGCCGGCCCAGTCCGAACACGCCCAGCCAGATCAGCAGCATGTCCGACAGCGCGCACACGGCCACCACCGGCGCCACGTGCTGGCGCATCAGGCCCTGGCGCAGCACCAGCGCGTTCTGCGCGCCGATGGCCACGATCAGGCCGGCTCCGGTGAGCCAGCCTTGCAACAGGGCCGCGCTGGGGGACGACATGGGTGGGATGGGACCGGGGAACGGGGTTTTTGGGGCGAGTGTTTCCGCCCGCTCCGGAGAGCGGCTGGGGCGGATTGTGGTGAGGCCGCGTCGATCCATGAAGCGGGATTAATATCTCAGCGACTCCATTAGGAATGCTAATGAAAGACCTGGATGCCGCCGGACTGGATTGCCTGGCCGCGCTGGCGGACGAACGCAGCTTCGAACGCGCGGCCGAGACGCTGGCCATCACGCAGAGCGCCGTCTCGCAGCGCCTGCGCAACCTGGAGGCGCAGGTCGGCCAGCTGTTGGTCGTGCGCTCCCGGCCGCTCAGGCTGACCGAACCCGGCAAGCGCCTGCTGCGCTACGCCCGCCAGTTGGCGGCGTTGCGCTCGGACGTGGTCCGGGAGCTCGGCGTGCAGTCGGCCCAGGCCGAGCGGTTGCCCATCGCGGTGAATGCGGACAGCCTCGCCACCTGGGTGCTGCCGGCGCTCGATCCGCTGGTACAGCGCGGATTGCGCGAGGGATTCGGACTGGAACTGGTGGTCGACGACCAGGACTTCACCCACGACTGGCTGCGTCAGGGGGAGGTCCTGGGTTGCGTCACGACGGTGCCGCAGGCCTTGCGGGGGTGCATCGCCCAGCCCTTGGGGGTGATGCGCTACATCGCGGTCGCCAGCCCGTCCTTCGCCGCGCGGGCCTTGCCGCACGGTCTGGGCGCCGCCAATTTCGCGCAGGTGCCCTTCCTGGTGTTCAACCGCAAGGACGACGCCCAGCAGCAATGGGTCCGGCAGGCGATGGGGCTGCGCTCGGCGCGGCTGAACGCGCGCTACGTCCCCTCGAGCGAGGGCTACGTCAACGCGGTGCGGATGGGATGGGGCGTGGGCGTGGCGCCGGAGCTGCAGGTGCGGCCGCTGCTGGCGAGCGGCGAGCTGGTGGCGCTGCGGCCGGAGGTGCAGGTCGAGGTCGCCCTGTACTGGCACCAATGGAAACTGGGCGGAGAAACGTCCGCCATGCCGGACGGCGGGGCGCCGCCGGCGCTCCTGGATCAGATCGGGGAAGCGCTGGCGCGCGGTGCCCGGGAGGCCCTGATCGCGCGCTGAGCCCTGGCGCCTTGACGCCGGGAGCCGGTCAGCGTTTCAGCGAGGCGACCTGGACACGGGCCTGCGGCAGATGGGCCGGCGCGGCGGACGAGGGTACCGACGAGGCGCCTTGTTGCGCCAGCGGGAGGCGGAAGCCGCCGCGTTCGTGCTTGTCCTGCACGGAGTTCGCCAGCCAGCCCGAGGTCAGCACCACGGCGCTGACGATGGCCCAGGTCATCGACTTGTGGATCAGTGGGGACATGAGGAAGGCAATGGCCCAGGGAAACTACGGAAGGGTCGAAGCATAGTCACCCCTGTTTAAGGGGGGCATCACACCTAAGTGGGGAGCGTGGTTATTTCACATCTCCTGTGGCGGGTTAACCCCAAGGTGTGTGTATTTGTGAACGCGACTCCGGCGCACCCGCGATTTGGGGATTTGTCCGAAGGTAAAGACGCGCAAACTGTGGTTGACATCGCGGCGCGGCATCGGCGCCGCGGGTTCCGAGTCCCCGTGCTTTTCGACGAGGTCCATCATGCGAATCACGTCCGCCCTGCGCCTTTTCCGCCGCAACACGCCTGGCGTCCACGAACCGGAGCCGGCCGACATGGGCACCGCTTTCGGCATGGAGGCGAGCTTCGGGGACGACAGCGAGTACGAGGACTTCCGCCGCAGCGACTACGGGCTGGAGTCGGAGGCCTCACCTCCCGCGGCGGTGTCGTCGCCACTCTCCTGGATGGCCAGCCGCCGCGGCTGAACGATCAAGGCGCCCTTCCGGGCGCCTTTCGCTTTCCGGGGCGCCCTGTCGCGTGACCGGTCCGCGGATCGGCGCCTCTGCCCGGCATTGGACAATGCGCACTGGCGCGGCGCTCCATGGCGCGCTGCCATGGCCCGGTCATCCCGCCCGCCCCGCCCGTCCCGCCGTTTCCGGCCCTTCCCCGTCATCCGCCGTGCGCCTGCAACTCATCTCCGACCTCCACCTCGAGCGCCAGACCGATTTCCAGACCATCGCCGCGCCCGGTGTCGATCTGCTGGTGCTGGCGGGCGACGTGGGCTCGTACCAGGCCGGCTCGAGGCTCGTGACCGACGACTTCGGCCTGGGCCGCTTTTCGCCGAAGCGCGCGGACGCGGCATGGCCGCGCGTGCTGTACGTCCCCGGCAACCATGAATACGACAGCCTGGACTTCACCACCGCCCAGGCGCGGCTGCGGCAGACCTGTGCCGAGCTGGGCATCGACTGGCTGGACCGCGAGACGCTGGTCATCGACGGCGTGCGCTTCATCGGCACGACGCTGTGGGCCGACTTCGACGCGCTGGCCGCGCGTGAGCCGACGCCCACCAAGCAGCTCGCCGCGCGCGAGAAGGCCTTCCGCGCCGCGAATCACTATCTGCGCAAGTACTCGACACTGATCGACGGCCGGCACATGCTCGCCGAGGGCATGCGCGATCTCTCGCTCGACTGCCAGGCCTGGCTGCGCGAGGCGCTCGCGCTGCCCTTCGACGGCCCGACGGTCGCGGTCACCCATTTCGCGCCGAGCCTGCGCAGCGCCGATCCGCGCTACGGCCTGACGCCGGGGACGGCGGGCTTCTGCAACTCGCTCGACGAATTGCTGCCCTTCGCCGATCTCTGGCTGCACGGGCACCTGCACTGCGCGCATGACTACGTCGTCGAGTCGCCGAGCGGCCCGCGCGGCGACGTGCCGCATCGCTGCCGCGTGGTCGCCAATCCGCTGGGCTACGCCAACAAGGGCGAGCAGGAAGACTACCGGCCGGAGCTGGTCATCGAGGTCTGAGCCCTGACCGGGCCTCAGCGCTTCGCCGCCGGACCGTCATAGGTCCACAGGTACTCGCGCGGCATGGGCCCCTTGTTCCGCCCGCCCTGCTGCGTCTGCTCCCAGGCGTGCGCCAGGATGCCCACCGATCTGGAAATGCAGAACAGCCCGCGTGCCAGCGGCGCCGGAAATCCCAACTCGGCATAGATGACCGCCGTCGCGCCATCGATGTTCATCGGAATGCGGCGGCCGTTCTTGCGGCGCTGCAACTCGGCCTCGACCGCGCGCCCGATCGCCGCGAAGCGCCCGGAGACCACGCCCAGCCCCGCCGCCTCGTCGACGAGGTCGAGCAGCCGCGGCGCGCGCGGATCCACCGGATGGAAGCGATGCCCGAAGCCCGAGACGAACTTGCCGCGCAGCTCGATGGCCTCGTCCAGGCCCGCGGCGGACGCCTCCTCGAGCGAGGCGCCCGTGTCCATGCGGGCCGCGATCGACTGCAGCATCTCGACGCACTGCTCGCCAGCGCCGCCGTGCACGTCGCCCAGCACGTTGACCGCCGACGCCATCGCGTTGTTCAGGCCCACGCCACAGGTCGCCGCCATGCGCGCGATCGCGATGCTCGGCGCCTGCGGCCCGTGATCGACGGCCGCCATCAGCGCGACGTCCAGCAGCTTGGCCTGCTCCGCGCCGGGCAGCTCGCCGCGCGTCATCAGCCAGATCATCTGGGCGAAGCTGACCTGCCCGATCAGGTCCTGGATCGCATGGCCCCGGTACCGGATCACCCCGGGCGACATCTCGATGATCGAGGTGCGCCACCAGTCCGGCACGCGCTGATCGTGGACCGGCTCGTCGATGTGATCGTGACCGCTCATACCGCCTGCTCCTGTTTCAATGCGGCGCGCTCGCCGGCGCCATAACCGAGCTCTTCCAGGATCTCATCGGTGTGCTGGCCGAGCCGCGGCGGCGGCGCCGCCACCGAGGGCGCCTGGCCGTCCAGCTTGAAGCCGGTGCGCACCACCCGGATCGGCCGGCCGACGCCGGGGACCTCCTCGAAGCCGCCCACCATGCCGCGCCCGGCGATCTGCGGATGCGCCAGCGCCTCCTTCACCGACAGCACCGGCCCCGCCGGCACACCGGCCGCGTTGAAGCGCTGCCACCAGTCGGTGGCCGAGCCCTCGCTCATCGCCGCTTCGAGGAGATGCTTCAGTTCGGCCCGATGCTTCAGCCGCGCGTGGCGATCGGCGAAGCGCGGATCGGCCCGCCACTCCGGATGGCCGACGACCTCGCACAGCGCCTCGAACTGCTCCTGCTTGTTCGCGGCGATGTTGAGCAACCCCTGCCCGGTGCGGAAGGTGCCCGACGGACTCGCCGTGACGTTGTCGTTGCCCATCGGCTGCGGCTCGCATCCAGCCACCAGCAGGTTGGACACCGCCCAGCCCATCGTCGCCATCGCGGCCTCGAGCATCGAGACATCGATGAAGGTCGCCTCGGTGCGCTGGCGGTCCGCGAGCGCCGCCGAGATCGCCATCGCCGCCGTGAGCCCGCCGATCGTGTCCGCCACCGGATAGCCGACGCGGCAGGGCGCGCTTTGCGCGTCCCCGGTGATGCTCATCATCCCCGACATGCCCTGGATGATCTGGTCGTAGGCCGGCAGGTCGCGCAAGGGCCCGTCCTGGCCGAAGCCCGAGATCGCGCAATACACCAGCCGCGGGTTGTCCTCGCGCAGCGCGTCGAAGCCGACACCCAGCCGCTGCATCACGCCGGGCCGGAAGTTCTCGACGACCACATCGGCCGTGGCGACCAGCCGGCGGAACACCGCCTTGCCCGATGGCTGCTTGAGGTCGATGGTGATCGAACGCTTGCCCGGGTTCTGCGCGAGGAAGGACACGCCCATGTGGGCCTGGTTCAGCGCGGTGTCGGCGCCGAGCTGGCGCGCCAGGTCGCCGCCCGCGCGCGCCTCGACCTTGATGACGTCGGCGCCCAGGTGCGCCAGCTGGTGGCAGGCGAACGGGCCGGCGAGGACATTGGTCAGGTCCAGGACGCGCACGCCGTGCAGGGGGGATGGGCTCATGGCGGACTCCGGCGCGCTCAGTCGACCTTGACGTTGCCGGCCCGGACCACGCCGCCCCAGCGCTTCTGCTCCTGCGCCAGGAACTGCGCCGCCTGCTGCGGCGTGCCGGCCATGGGCACGCTGCCCTCGGACTGCAGCAGGCCGATGGTGGACGCCTTCGACAGCGCCTTCTGCACCTGGGCGTTCATCCGGTTCACCACCGCCGCCGGCGTGCCGGCGGGCGCGACGATCATCTTCCAGTCCGACGTGTCGAAGCCCTTGTAGCCGCTCTCGGCCACGGTCGGGACGTCCGGCAGCACCGGGAGCCGGGCCGCCGAGCTGACCGCCAGCGCGCGCAGCTTGCCGGCCTTGATGAAGGCCACTACCGTCTGCGGCGTCGCGAAGTAGTAATCGACCTGGCCACCGAGCAGGTCGGTGGCCGCTGGACCGGCCCCCTTGTAGGGGATGTGCGTCACCTTGATGGCGGCCTGCCTGGAGAACAGCTCCCCCGTCAGGTGGCCCACCGTCCCGTTGCCGGCAGAGGCCATCGTCAGGCTGCCGGGCTTGGCCTTGGCGGCGGCGACCAGTTCGGCGAGCGTCTTGAAGGGCGAGGCGCTGACCACCACCAGCACGACCGGCTGCCCGGCGACGAGCGCCACCGGCGTGAAGGCCTTGGCGGCGTCGTAAGGCATCCGGGGATACAGGGTCGGATTGATCGCCAGGTTGGCGGTCTGGCCCATGCCCAGGGTGTAGCCATCGGCCTTGCTCTTGGCCACCGCGTCCAGGCCGATGTTGCCGCCGGCTCCGGCCTTGTTGTCCGCGACGAAGGTCCAGCCGGTGTCCTCGCGCATCTTGTCGAGGATCAGCCGCGAGACGATGTCCGTGCCACCGCCCGGCGGGAAGGGGACGATCACCTTGATCGGCTGGGACGGGTAGGCCGGCTCGGCGGCGGAGGCCGCCATCGGCAGTGCGGCGAGGGCCGCCAGCAGGACGCCTGCGGCGCGTCGGACCAGGGGAGCGTTCATCGCTTGTCTCCGTGTTTGTTCTATCTGGCAGAACTATGATTTGTCTGATAGAACTCTAGACCAGTCGATGAACCGCGAGACAAGGGATAACCCGTGCCTGGAACAGACAAGCCAAGCGATGACGCCTCCGACGGCAGCGGCGTCGCCGTGCTCGACCGCGCCTTCGCCCTGTTGGGGGCCTTCGGTCAGGACGACGACAGCCTGACCTTGACCGAGCTGTCGCGGCGAACCGGCCTTTACAAGAGCACCGTACTGCGTCTGCTGGGTGCGCTCGAGCACGGCGGCTTCGTGCGCAAGCTGGCCGACGGCGCGTACGCGATCGGCCCGGCGCCGCTGAGGCTGGCGACGATCTATCAGCGCTCGTTCCAGGTGGGGCCCATCGTCGAGCCGCTGCTCAAGCAGCTCAGCGCCGATACCGGCGAGACCGCCTCCTTCTACGTCCGCCATGGCGATGCCCGGATCGCGCTCTATCGCTGGGAGCCCGCGCGCTCGGTGCGCGCGGCGGTGGCCGTGGGCCAGCAGTACGCGCTGCACCAGGGGGCCTCGGGCAAGGTGCTGTGCGCGTTCTCGGAGGACCGCCGCGAGGGCTTCGACGCCGTTCGCGCGCGCCGCTGGGCCGCCTCTTATGGCGAGCGCGAGCCGGACACCGCTTCGGTCGCGGCGCCCGTGTTCTCGGTGGACGGCCGCGTCCACGGCGCGATCGCGGTCTCGGGGCCGCGGGTGCGGCTCTCACCGCCGGAAGCGATGCTCGCTGCCTGCCGCGCGGTGCTCGCCGCCGCTCGCGAGGCCAGCCGCCTGCTTGGGGGCGACGTGGCGCGCTTGGAGGCGGCCATGGCCGCGCTGACCGCCGCCGATTTCACGCCGGCCGGCTGAGGACGCGCCCATGAAAAACGCCGGCGCGAAGGCCGGCGTTCCGCGGGGAGGCGACGATCAGGCGGCGCCGTGGCAGTTCTTGAACTTCTTGCCCGAGCCGCAGTGGCAGGGATCGTTGCGGCCCAGCTTGGGCGCGTCGCGACGCACCTGCTCGACGTGATAACGCTCCGCCTCGGTCGCTTCCTGCAGGTCGACCACCGTCAGGATCAGGTCCTCGATCGCCTCGTCGATGTTCTTGAGCGGATGCTCGCGATTCAGCGTCTCGACGATCTCCTTCTCCTCCGGCGTCTCGGCCGGCAGATGGCGATACAGACGCGCCAGCAGCGCGTTGATGTTGTCGTCGGCTTGTTCGTGCAGGTCGGGGAAGGTCACCGCCGCGTATTCGAAGCCGCCCACCCAGGGCAGCAGCGCGCGGGTGATCGGATCCTCGGGCAGCGGCACGGCGTCCGGATCGGTGCCTTCGGCGGCCTGGGCCGCTGCCGCGGCTTCGACGGCATCTTCCGCCTTCTCGGCGGCTTCCTCGGTGTTCTCGCCTTCTTCAGCGTCCAGGTCCAGCACCACCGGATAGAACCAGCCCTGCTCCAGCATGCTCTGGTTCAGCGAGGCGAAACGGCGCTCCGCCAGCGCTCGGATCCGGGCCAGCCACGCAGGATCGACATCGTCCGGCAGCGGGCGGCCTTCGTAGTCGAACACGGGCGGCAGCCACTCGTCGATCGGGATCAGGCGCGGCTGCACCAGCACGCCGGCCAGGTAGCCGTCCAGCATCGAGGCATCCAGCGGCTCGAGCGGTTCGGGCGTGGCGGCGAGGAGGTCGTCGAGTTCGTCGAACTCGGCGTCGGAAAGGTCGTGGGCAATGCTCATGGGGCGCGATTGTCACCGCTGACGCCCGCCAGCGCCGACCCCGCCGGCGGCGCCACCGAATCGATGAGCCGCTGCCGCATCCAGCGCTGGGCGCTGCGGTCCTCGTTGCGCAGGTGCCAGAGCAGGTCCACGTGCACCGGCGACAGCGACATCGGCAGCGGGCGGTAGATCAGTGACTCCTGGTAGCCGGTGGCCGTGATGAAGGACTGCGGCAGCACCGTGAGCAGGTCGGAATGGGCCACGACCCGGCCCGCGGTGAAGAACTGGTTGACGGTCAGCGCGATGCGGCGGCTGCGCTTGAGCGCCGCCAGCGCCTCGTCGACGAAGCCGTACGGACGGCCCGAGAAGCTCACCAGCAGGTGATGCGCCTGGCAGAAGGCGTCCAGCGTCAGCTCCTGGTCCGCGAGCGGGTGGCCGCGCCGCATCACGCAGACGTAGTACGAGTCGTACAGCCGCTGCTGCCGGATCGCCGCCATGTCGCCCTGCCCCTTCAGCGCCGCGACGGCGGTGGGGAAGTAGCCGAGCGCGAAGTCGGCCTCGCCCTGCTCCAGCAGCGAGCGCGGGTCGCGGGTCGTGAGCGGCAGCACGTGGACATTGGCCAGGGCCGCCAGCCGCTCCAGCTGCTGCATCAGCGGCGGCAGGATCAGCGCCGCCGTCGCGTCGGCCATCGCCAGGCGGAAGGTGTATTCCTCGGCGGCCGGCTGGTAGTCGCCCGGATCGAGCGCCACCCGCAGCCGCGTCAATGCGGAGCGGACCTCCGGCCACAGCCCCTCGGCCCGCGAGGTCGGCTTCATGCCGAAGGCCTGCCGCACGAACAGGTCCTCGCCCAGCGCCTCGCGCAGCCGCTTCAGCGCGTGACTGACGGCAGGCTGCGTCATCGACAGACGCGCGGCCGCGCGGGTCATCGAGCGCTCCGCCATGACGGCGTCGAACACCTTCAGCAGGTTCAGATCCAGGTTCCGAAAGCTCATGGCGGGCACTTCTTCACGAAAGGCGGGCCGCCTCGAACGCTCATCGGCGGCGGTTCTTGCGCATTCCTTGGCATCCGGCCGGCGGCGCCGTGACGGGAGTCACGGGCGGAACGCGGTCCGCCCAATGATATGCACGGCATTTATACATTCGATGCCCATCTTTCATTGGCGGCATGCCTAGGGGAAACCCTATAGTTCGTTCCGTCGGCTCCAGAAGGGCCGCCAAAGAACAAGCCAACAAAGGAAATCGCCATGAGCGTCGCTACCCAAACCTTCGGTCTGCCGCTGAGCCGCACGGTGCGTCGCGGCGGTACGTTCGCCACCATCGGTGCCCGCGTCTGGGCCCGCACGATCACCAACGTGAAGGCCCGCCTGGAAGCCGCCAAGATGGCCCGCGCCGAGCGCGAGCTGCTGGCCCTGGCCGCCCAGTACGAGGAGAGCATGCCCTCCTTCGCCGCTGAGCTGCGCGCCGCGAACGCCCGTCGCAACGGCTGAACGCCGTCCTGGCCGGGGGCTGTACAGACCCGGCCGTGAAGCTCGGAGGTGAGCGCAGGCTCTCATAGCTGCCCGCTTCCCGCCTCACAAAACAAAAGCCCGCCTCGAATCGCTTCGAGCGGGCTTTGTCTTTTCCAGCCCCGCCCGGCCCTCTCGGGCCGGTGGGCGTCGATCAGGCCTGGGACAGGCGCTGCTCGATCCGGGCCTTGGTGGCCGGCAGTTCGGCGGGCAGGCCCTGGGCCAGCTGGACGAACAGCTCGTCGTGCAGCTTCAGCTCGGTCGCCCAGTCCTCGTTCGAGATGTGGGTGACGGTCTTGAACTGCTCCGGCGTGAAGGCCAGGCCCTGCCAGTTCAGGTCCTCATAGCGCGGGCTGGTGCCGAAGGCGTGCTCGACGCCGTCGCCCTGGCCGTCGACGCGCTCGAGCATCCACTTCAGCACGCGCATGTTCTCGCCGTAGCCGGGCCACACGAACTTGCCGTCGGCACCCTTGCGGAACCAGTTGACGCAGAAGATCTTCGGCAGCTTGGCGCCCGAGGCCGACAGCTTGGCGCCCAGCGACAACCAGTGCTGGAAGTAGTCCGCCATGTTGTAGCCCATGAACGGCAGCATCGCGAACGGGTCGCGGCGCACGACGCCCTGCTGGCCGGCGGCCGCGGCGGTCGTTTCCGAGCCCATCGTGGCGGCCATGTACACGCCTTCGGTCCAGTCGCGCGCCTCGGTCACCAGCGGCACGGTGGTCGAGCGGCGGCCGCCGAAGATGAAGGCGTCGATCGCCACGCCGGCCGGGTTGTCCCATTCCTCATCCAGCGCCGGGTTGTTGGTCGCGGCGACGGTGAAGCGGGCGTTCGGATGGGCGGCCTTGGCGCCGGTCTCCTTGGCGATGGCGGGCGTCCAGTCCTTGCCCTGCCAGTCGATCAGGTGATCCGGGGCCGTGTCGGTCATGCCTTCCCACCAGACGTCGCCATCGTCGGTCAGCGCGACGTTGGTGAAGATGACGTCCTTGTCCAGGCTGGCCATGCAGTTGGGGTTGGTCTTCTGGTTCGTGCCGGGAGCGACGCCGAAGTAGCCCGCTTCCGGGTTGATCGCGTACAGGCGGCCGTCCTTGCCGGGCTTGATCCAGGCGATGTCGTCGCCGATGGTCGTGACCTTCCAGCCCGCGAAGCCGGCCGGCGGGATCAGCATCGCGAAGTTGGTCTTGCCGCAGGCGCTGGGGAAGGCGGCGGCGACGTGATGCTTCTTCCCTTCGGGCGAGGTCACGCCCAGCACCAGCATGTGCTCGGCCAGCCAGCCCTGATCACGGCCCATGGTCGAGGCGATGCGCAGCGCGAAGCACTTCTTGCCCAGCAGCGCGTTGCCGCCGTAGCCCGAGCCGTAGGACCAGATCTCGCGGGTCTCGGGGTAATGGACGATGTACTTGGTCTTGTTGCAGGGCCACTTCACGTCCGCCTGGCCGGCTTCCAGCGGAGCGCCAACGGTGTGGACGCAGGGGACGAACTCGCCGTTGTCGCCCAGCGTGTCCAGGACCGCGCGGCCCATGCGGGTCATGATGCGCATGTTGACGGCGACATAGGGGCTGTCGGACAGCTCGACGCCGATGTGGGCGATCGGGGAGCCGATCGGGCCCATCGAGAACGGCACGACATACAGCGTGCGGCCGCGCATCGCGCCCCGGAACAGCGCCTTGTCGCCGGTCTGCAGCAGCGCGCGCATCTCGGCCGGTTCCATCCAGTTGTTGGTCGGACCGGCGTCGAGCTTGTTCTTCGTGCAGATGAAGGTGCGGTCCTCGACGCGGGCGACGTCGCTGGGATCGCTCCAGGCGAGGTAGCTGCCCGGGCGCTTGGCCGGGTTGAGCTTCTGGAAGGTGCCGGCGTCGACGAGCTGCTGGCACAGGCGGTCGTACTCGGCCTGGCTGCCGTCGCACCAGTAGACGTCCTTGGCCTCGGTGAGCGCGGCGATCTCGGCGACCCAGGCGATCAGACGCTGATGCTTGACGTAAGCCGGCACGTTCAGGCGCAAGCCTTCCATTACGGGTTGGTTCATGGCGGTTTCCAATTTGAGGATATGAAAAGCGGAATTGGGTCAGCGCCGATCCGGTGGCTCCCGCCGCTGTTTCACAGAGGAGGAGACCGCGGGGCTGACCCAATGCCGCGCCTCATGGCTGGTACTTCGCCGAACGATGGTTCCAATGTAATCACGCCGTAACTCGGCGGGTGAGCGAGGTTATGCGTTTCTGGAATGGTTTGATGCCGCGGCGATGAAACGGCGGGGCGGCGCCCCAGGCAAACGGCGTGCGCGGGAGGTGTCGGAGGGCTTTACAGAACGTCCCGCCCACATGGGACATGAATTCGTAAGTCATTGTTTTCATTTGAGATTCCGAGAGTGGCCCATGTCCTGCTTTTAGGGGACCCGCAATCTCAATCCCTCGATAGAACTCGATGACCTTCCTCTCCCGAATTGCCGCCGCCGCGGCCCTGTCCTTCGCCGCGCTGGGCGCGCAAGCCGCCACCGTCACGCTGAACACCTACAACAACGGCTGGTACAACGGCGCCTCCCACACCGTGGGGAACTCCAACACGATCACCGGCTTCTACAACGGCAGCGAGTACCGCAGCTTCTACGCCTTCAACCTGCCGGCCGTGACGGCCGGTGAAACGATCCTGTCGGCCTCGATCACCTTCCTCGCAGGCAATGGCTCCAACCGTGGCGCGTACGCCGACAAGCATCTGGGCCTGTTCGATTACACCGGCTCGATCGATGCCCTGATCTCCGGCAACGGTGGCCTGGCCGCCTTCGCGGACCTGGGTTCGGGCGCGTCGTACGGCTCCTCCGTCGTCAACGGCCTGAATGGCGCCATGCCCGCGGTGACGGTCCAGCTGACCAGCGCGGCGCTGAAGGATCTGCTCGACGCCGGCGCCAACCGTTTCGTGATTGGCGCGGTGCTGCAGGACCCGTTCGTCTCCAGCCGTGAAGAAACGCTGTGGTCCTCCTCCAACGGCAGCCCCGCGGCGCGCCTGACGCTGGTCACCGGCCAGGCCATCCCGGAGCCGGGTTCGGTGGCCCTGCTGGGCGCCGCCGCGCTGGCCTTCGGCCTGGTCGGCCGCCGCCGCAAGGCCAAGTAAACCCACCCGGCCCGGACGCCCATCAGGCGTCCACGGGACCGAAAGCCGCGTTGCGCAAGCGACGCGGCTTTTTCATTGGTGGGCAAGACCTGTCCCGCTCCGGGCAACTCCCGACGCGCGAGGACATGGCCCCGATCGGGAATGCCTCTATGCTCGACGCCAGTTCCGCGACGTCGAGGACACCCGCCCATGTCCGCCCTCACCGGCCTCAGCCTCCGCGCCCGCCTGTACCTGGTCCTCGGCCTGGCCCTCGCGCTGGTGGCCTCGTCGGCGCTGCTGGGATGGTGGCAGTCCCGGCAGCTCGCCGCGATCGCGCAGTCGCTCTACGAGGACCGCCTCGTCCCGGTGGACCTGCTGCGCGAGCTGGATCGCACGCTCGGCGCCCAGCACCTGGGCACGCTGCTGATCGCACAGGCCCAGCAGCCCGATGCCGGCAAGATGGACAGCACCGGCCGCCGCCTCGCCGACACGACACGGCGGCTCTGGAGCCGCTACCTCGCGACCCGCATGGCACCGGCGGAGTCGGCCCTGATCGTCCGCACGCAGCCGCTGCTGGAGCAGCTGTGGGCCGCGCTCACGGCCAACCAGCCGCCCACGCCCGACACGCTGCGAGAGCTCAACCAGCGCCGCCTGGCGGCGCTGCGCATGCTCGACGAGCTGATCGCGTTCCAGCTCAGCCAGGCCCGCGTCGATACCGAGCGGGCCCAGCAGGCCGCCCATGACGCCGCCCGTCTGGGCCTGCTGCTCGTGCTGCTGACCGCCGGCCTGTGCGGCGTCGTCGTCAGCACCGTGTGGACCCGATACGACGAGGAGCGCCGCGCCGGCCAGGACTCGCGGGCGCGGCTGCAGCAGCTCTACCTGGCGCTGTCGCAGACCAACCAGCTGATCGTGCGGCGCGAGGCCGAGGCCTTCGACGACCCGCAGGCCGAGCAGCGCCTGCTCGACGGCATCTGCCGCATCTGCGTGGAGACCGGTCATGCGCGCTTCGCCGCGATCGTGCGCGTCGACGGCGATCAGTTCGAGCGCGTCGCCGAGCATGGCCCCGCGGATCGCCTGATGCCCGGCGCGCCGCGTCAATGGACGCGCGATTCGCCGTTCGGGCGCAGTTCGATGGCCACGCGCGCGATCCTGGGCGGCACGCACCAGGTCAGCAACCGCGCGCTGCAGGATCCCAGCCTGGTCGTGGCCGGCGCGCCGGTGATCCCGCCGGGCGTTGAATCGATGGCCGCCTTCCCGCTGCGCTGCCGCGGCCAGGTCGCCGGCGCGCTCAGCCTGCTGGCCGGGGAGCCCGATTTCTTCGACCCGCAGGTCCTCGGCCTGATCGACGAGATGGCCGGCGACCTGTCGTTCGCGCTCGAGCATCTGAAGCGCGAGCGCGAGCAGGCGCGCGAGCTCGAGCACCTGCGCGATGCGCTGCACCGCTGCGAGACCGGAATGGCGGACACCGCCCCGGCGGCATTCCGGGCCGAGCCGGCCGCGTCGAGGCCTGCGGCAGAATCGCCCGATGCAACTGATCAGTCTGAACACGGCCCGCGCTGAGGCGCTGCGCATCGACGGGCGCGAGGTGATGTCGGGGATCCGCAAGCGCCCGGTGGAGGGACCGTGCGAGGTGCGGCCGCTCGGCCTGGAGGGCGACGAGCAGGCCGATCCCAGCGTTCACGGCGGGTTGTCCAAGGCGGTGTATGCCTATCCGTCGGAGCATTACGCGTTCTGGCGCACGGTGCGCGCGCAGGCGCAGGCGGCGGGCTGGGATGACGCGCTGCCATGGGGCGCGATGGGGGAGAACCTGTCGATCGCCGGCCTGCTGGAATCCGACGCCTGGATCGGCGACGTGCTGGTCTTTCCGGACTGCGAGCTGGCCATCAGCGAGCCGCGCTACCCCTGCTTCAAGTTCAACGCGGTCATGGGGTTCAACAAGGCCGCGAAGATGATGACCCAGAGCGGCTGGTGCGGTTTCTACCTCGCGGTGCGGCAACCGGGCACCCTCGCGGCCGGCCAGACCTTCACCGTGCGGCCCGGGCCGCGCGAGGTGTCGATCGCGGAGATCTTCCGGTCCAGGGGCAAGGGCAAGGACTGACCCCGCTACTGCGACGGCAGCTGGCCCTCTCCCCTCCCCTCTCCCGCAAGCGGGCGAGGGAGTTCATGCCGGCGACGGTTCGCACGGCTGCATTTCCCATTCGCACCCACTCACGCTCACACCAGTTCCCCGCCCACTCGCGCCAGCTCGTGCCAGTGCGAGGCATTTACCCCCTCGCCCGCTTGCGGGAGAGGGAAGGGTGAGGGCCAGCGGCGCCGCTCAGTCCGCCAGTGCCGGATAGTCGATATAGCCCTCGGCGCCGCCGCCGTACATGGTGGCCGAATGCGCCTTCTGCAGCGGCGCATTAAGCTTCAACCGGCGCACCAGATCCGGATTCGAGATGAAGCTGCGTCCGAACGCCACCGCGTCGGCGTGTCCCTTGCTGACGGCGTCGATCGCCATTTCGCGGGTATAGCCGTTGTTGGCGATGTACACGCCCTTGAAGCGCTGACGCAGCGCGTCGTAGTCGAACGGCGCCACATCGCGCGGACCGCCGGTGTGGCCTTCAATGACATGCAGGAAGGCCAGCTTCATCGGCGCCAGCTGCTCGACGACGTGGTTGAACAGCGCCTGGGCGTTGCTGTCCTGACCGGCATCGTTGACCGGCGTGACCGGCGACAGACGCAGGCCGGTGCGGTCGGCGCCGATCGCCTCGACGATTGCCTGCATCACCTCGACCAGCAGGCGCGCGCGGTTCTCGATCGAGCCGCCATAGGCATCGGTGCGGTCGTTGATGCTGTCGCGCAGGAACTGGTCCAGCAGGTAGCCGTTGGCGCCGTGCACCTCGACCGCGTCGAAGCCCGCGGCCATCGCCGCCTTCGCGGCATGCACATAGGCCTGGACGACGCCGGGCAGCTCCTCCGCCGTCAGCGCGCGCGGAGCCGCGACGTCCACGAAGCCTTCCTTGGTGAAGGTCTTGCTGTTGGCCTGCCGATCGGTGGACGACAGCGGCTGGGCGCCCCCGGGCTGGAACTCTGGGCGCGAGATGCGGCCGACGTGCCACAGCTGCACGGCGATCTTCCCGCCGGCCTCGTGGACGGCGTCGGTCACCCGCTTCCAGGCGGCGATCTGTTCGGCCGAGTGAATCCCCGGCGTGTCCAGATAGCCCTGACCCTGCGGCGCGATCTGGGCGCCCTCGCTGATGATCAGGCCGGCGGAGGCGCGCTGGCGGTAGTACTCGACGGCGAGCGGTCCGGGCACCAGGCCGACGGAGCGGTTGCGCGTCAGCGGCGCCATGACGACGCGGTTGGCCAGCGACACGGCGCCGACTTGCAAGGGGTCGAAGAGACTGGGCATATCGATTCAGGATCCAGGGAATGCGTGATCGGAGCGACGGCGCGGCGGGGGGATGCCGGTTGTCATGGCGCGCAGCTTAGCGAGCGAGGGCCGAGGCCGCTGCGCCTTGGTGACAGCCCCGACGGCGGCTGGGGCCTTGCGGCGCCGGCGCCGGCGCGCCGGAGCGCTTGGCTACACTCGCCCGGCCGCGTGGGGACGCCGATCCCGGATCGCGACGCCCCGTCCGCCACGATCCGGGAGCCCGCCGATGTCCTCTGGTTCCGCGTTCGATCCCCTGCTCGACGCCCTCCGCCACGATCCTGGCCGGCGCCGGTGGCTGCAAGGCGCGAGCGCGCTTGCGCTGCCGGCCTGGCTCGCCAGCGCGAAGGCGCAGGGCACGGCGGCTTCCGCCGCGAAGGCGGTGCTGCGGGTCGGCCCGGACCATCCGGTGAAGACCTTGGCCGCCGCCGCGGCGCAGGCCAAACCCGGCATGACCATCGAAGTGCAGGCCGGGGACTATCCCGGCGACGTCGCCATCTGGCTCCAGGACGACCTGACGCTGCGTGCCGTGGGCGGCCGCGCGCGAATGCTGGCGAATGGCGCGCATGCGCAGGGCAAGGGGATCTTCGTCACCAGCGGCAAGCGGATGACGATCGAAGGCTTCGATTTCGTCGGCGCGCGCGTGCCGGATCGCAACGGCGCCGGCATCCGGCTGGAGCGCGGCTCGCTGACACTGCGCGACTGCCGCTTCCAGGACAACGAGAACGGACTGCTGGCCGCCAACGATCCGGCGATCGAGCTGCGGATCGAGTCCTGCGACTTCGGCGCGATCGCGCCTGGCGACGGCCACACGCACAACTGCTATGTCGGCGCGATCGGCAAGCTGACGGTGATCGCGAGCTACTTCCATCACGGCGCGACGGGTCACCTGTTGAAGACCCGGGCCGCGGTCAACCACGTGTTCTACAACCGGCTGACGGACGAGACCGGCCGCGCGAGCTTCGAGCTCGAGTTCCCGAACGGCGGTCTCGCGCTGGTGATGGGCAACGTGATCCAGCAGAGCGCGGCCACCGAGAACTTCCACCTGATCGCGTACGGCAGCGAGGGGTTCTCGAACCGGCGCAACGAGCTGCACCTGATCAACAACACGCTGGTCGACCGGCGGCCGCAGGGCGGCGTGTACCTGCGCATGGCCCAGCCGGCACAGAAGCTGCGGCTGATCAACAACCTGCTGCACGGCAAGCATGAACTGCCCGGCGGACCGGACCGCGAGCAGCATCACAACTACTTCGTCGAGCTGGACAGCTTCGTCGACGCGGATCGCTACGACTTCCACCTGCGAGCCGGCTCGCCGTTGTTCGGGCGGGCGGTGGATGCGGGCGCGGTGGAGGGACAGTCACTGCGGCCGGCGATGCAGTACCAGCATCCGTGCGCGCTGAAGGAGGTCCCCGCAGGGACCGCCTATACGCCGGGGGCGTTTCAGGTCTGAAGCGCGCGCTGCCTTGCTTCGCGCTCTTCCTTGAGCTCGAAGAGTCGCACGATGTCGATGTGTTGGACGCTTTGGATGATTGCCTGTTCGAGTGCGGCCTGCATCTCCGCGCGCTTCAAGGCGCGATAGCTCGAAAGATCGAACATCGTTGCAACACGAACGGGTAACGACGGTTGTGCGCGCAAGCCGCAAGGAAGCGCTTCCAGGCTCTTCTTCAAGCGAGGCGAGGCGGATACAGGCGAGATTCGGACGGCTTTGCCCGCGCGCCTGCGTGAGTTCGCGGCCATCCTGAAAAAACTCAGATAGCGCGTCGGTGCAACGCCGTCGTACGGGATCAGTCGAACCTTCTCGATGTCAGCGTCGGACTCCGTCCCTTCATTGCGAAGTGAGATCTGGCGCTGTTCCAGCGGCGCATAGACGCCGACCACATACAGCACTTCACGATAGACGGTACGTAGAAGCTCCAGTTCCTGGAGGTTCTTGATGGACTGAAAGACGTGGCAGACCCTTCGCGACACGAAGTTGCGCGAATCAGGATCCCGGCCCTCCGCCTCCCTGCTCATCCGGATCTGCCGCACCGCCAGTTCGGCGAGGACCGCCGGTCCGTAGCGACGGCGCATTTCATGCGCTGCGCTGTTCATGTTCTGCCGGCTCAGCGTCGATGCCGATTCGATCAGGGCTCCGTCCTGACGCAGGAACTGCCGGATCAGATCGCCCGCGCGGATGTGCTCGACGTCGTATCCGAAGGTGGACTTGAGCATGTCGCCGATCTCCGTCGCCACTTCCTGGAGTGGCGTTCCGATCGGCCCGCACAGGGCGATGACCAGCTCGTCGGTCTGTGTCTCCTGAAGGACCCTCGTGGACGAATGGTCCGACAGGAGGCGGTGGCGATGGGCCTCGCCAGGCGAAGGAACTGCTTTCAACTTCTGGTTCATGCGGATCTCCGGCAACGGATGGAAATCCTGCGCCCATTCCGGAGCCCCGCTTTTCACCCCCGTCGCGATTTCGCGACGCTGGCGCCGCGCGCGCTACAGTCCTGCCCATGCTCGCTTACCGACACGCATTCCACGCTGGCAACCATGCCGACGTGCTCAAACACCTGGTGCTGGCCGAGGTGCTCCGCTACATGGGGGAGAAGGACAAGGCCTACACCGTGGTGGACACCCATGCCGGCGCCGGCGGCTACGCCCTGGACGGCCGCTATGCCCAGAAGAACGCCGAGCACCTGGGCGGCATCGCCGCCCTCTACCCCCGCACCGACCTGCCCGAGCCGCTCCAGCACTACGTCCAGCTCGTGCACGACTTCAACCCGGGCCGCAAGCTCGAGCAGTACCCGGGCTCGCCCGCGATCGCGCGCTTCCTCATGCGCGAGCAGGACCGCCTGCGCGCCTACGAGCTCCATCCCACCGATCACCGCATCCTCGCGAGCTACCTCGAGGACCGGCCCAACACCCAGGTGCTGCTGCAGGACGGCTTCGCCTCGCTGAAGGCCGAGCTGCCGCCGCCGTCGCGCCGCGGTGTCGTGCTGATCGATCCCCCCTACGAGATCAAGGCCGACTACGGCAAGGTCGTCGCCGCCCTGCGCGAGGCGCTGCAGCGCTTCGCCGACGGCACCATCGCGATCTGGTATCCGCAGCTCCAGACCATCGAATCGGTGCAGCTCGTGCAGCGCATGAAGTCCATCGCCGAGTCGTCCGCCAAGAAGGGCTGGTTGCATGTGCGGCTCACCGTCACGCAGGCCGACGAGCGCGGCTTCGGGATGATGGGCAGCGGCATGTTCGTCGTGAACCCGCCCTTCGTGCTGCACGACAAGCTGGCCGAATGCCTGCCCACGCTGGTGGACACGCTCGGCCAGTACGACGACGCCAACTACCTGCTGGAACAGCAGACCGCCTGACCCGCGTTCAGTAGCCGACGGTGAACCGGCGGCGGATGTGCTGCGGCCGCTCCAGTTCATCGACGATCGCCACCGCCAGGTCCGCCGTCGACACGTGGGCGGGGCCGTTGGCGTCCATCACCGGCGTGTCCAGGCTCACGCGGTAGCTGCCGCGGCGCTCGCCCGGCTCCAGATGCACGGCCGGCGACAGAAAGGTCCAGTCCAGCGAGCTTTCCTGGCGAATGAGGTTCAGCGCCTCGCGAGCCGCCAGCGCGCCCTGCTTCCACTCGGCGGGGAATTCCGGCGTGTCGACCAGTTGCAGACCCGGCGCCGCGTACAGGCTGCCGGCGCCGCCGACGACGATCAGACGCTTCACGCCGCCGCGCTTCACGCCGTCATGGATCGCGCGGGTGCCTTCCAGGAACTCGGTGTGGATGTCCGGCACCGACCAGCCCGGGTTGTAGGCGCTGACCACGGCGTCCGCCCCCTCGACGGCGGCGGCGACCTGGTCGGCCTGCTTCGCATCGGCCTTCACCACGGTGAGGCCCGCGCGCGGCGTGAGCTTGGCCGGGTCGCGGGCCAGCGCGACGACCTCATGGCCGCGGGCCAGCAGTTCCTTGAGCACTTCGCTGCCGACAAAGCCGGTCGGTCCGATCAGGGCGACTTTCATGGGGGAGTCCTTTCGAGGGAGGCGACGGGTGTCGCGATGGGATGGACTGTAGAAACTTCACAATCGCCGCAGAAGTCCTCAGAATCCGCCTTCATTCTTTAGATCGTCTACACAATCCCGATGCTGGACCAACTGCGCCGGATGGCGGTGCTGGCGACCGTCGTCGAGCAGGGCAGCCTGGTCGCGGCGGCGAGGCAGCTGCAGACCACGACCTCCGCCGTGAGCCAGCAGCTGCGCGCGCTGGAGCGCGACATGGGCGTGACGCTGCTGCACCGCTCGACGCGCCGCATCGGCCTGACGCCGGCGGGCGAGCGCTTCGTGCAGGGCTGCCAGGCGATGCTGGCCGCGGCGCGCGAAGCCCAGACCCAGCTCCACCACCTGCGCGACGCGCCCGAAGGCGAGCTGCGCGTCAGCGCGCCGGTGGGCGCGGCGCGGCAGATCGGGCCGGCGCTGGCGCCGCTGCTCGCGGCCCATCCCGGCATGACGCTGCACCTGGAGGTCGATGACGGATTCACCGACCTCGTCGCCCGGCGCATCGACCTGGCGGTGCGCTTCGGCCGGCTGCCCGACAGCAGCTGGGCCGCCCAGCGCATCGGGCAGAAGACGCTCGGGCTCTACGCCGCGCCGGCCTATCTGACGCGCCGCGGCGTGCCGTCCACGATGTCCGACCTGACACGCCATGACTGGCTGCTGCTGCGCTCCGACACCGGCGCGGTCAGGAGCTTCTCGCTCGCCGGCCCCGAGGGCCGCGAGGAGATCCTGCGCGTCAGCCCGCGCGCGAGCAGCAACAACCAGCTCAGCCTGCAGCAGTTCTGCGAAGCGGGCATGGGGCTGGCGATGCTCGGCGCGGAGGACGTCGACGAGTCCCTGGCGCAGGGCCGGCTGCTGCCCTTGCTGCCGGGCTGGTCGCTGCCGGCGCTGCCGGTGTACGCGATGACGCCGCAGCGCGACGCGCAGCCGGCCAAGGTGCGCCACGCCATCGAGTCGCTGCGCCACGCATTCACGGGGTCGAGGAGCGAGGCCCAGGTCCCGCCCGCATGATCCGGCCGCGCCGCGCCGCTACATTCGCCGGATGCCATTGAGTCAAGCCGCCTGGGCCCGCATCGTCCCGTTCGCCCTGTTCATGCTGCTGCTCGCGCTGCGCGGCGCGCTGCCGGAGCACAACGCCTGGGGTCTCGATCCACGCTGGGTCTACGCGCTGAACCTCGTGATCGTCGGCGGCGCGCTGGCGTGGTTCTGGCGCGGCTATGGCGAGCTCGCGCGGCAGAACCGGCCGGCGGCCGCCGAGGCCGGATTGAGCGTCGCGGTCGGGCTGATCGTCTTCGCCCTGTGGATCACGCTGGATGCGCCGTGGATGCAGCTCGGCGAGCCCACGGCGGGCTTCGTGCCGAGAACGCCGCAGGGCGGGCTCGACTGGCCGCTGATCGCGGTGCGCTGGCTCGGCGCCACGCTGCTGGTGCCGGTGATGGAGGAGCTGTTCTGGCGCAGCTTCCTGATGCGCTGGATCGCGAGCCCGCAGTTCGAGACGGTCGACCCGCGCGTGGCGGGGCTGCGGGCGCTGATGATCTCGACCTTCGTGTTCATGCTGGCGCACACGCTGTGGCTGGCCGCGATCGTCGCCGGCGCGGCCTACGCGTGGCTCTACCAGCGCACCGGCAAGCTGTGGACGGCCGTCATCGCGCACGCGGTGACGAACGGCGTGCTGGGCCTGTGGGTCGTGTACAGCGGGCGCTGGGAGTTCTGGTGAACCGCGCGCGCCGCGCCGCCGCGCTCAACGCTTGAGCGCGCGGGCCACGCCCGCCGGGCGTTGCAGGTGCTTGAAGCGCTCGAACAGCCAGCAGCGCATGCCCATCACGAGCGTGAACTGGCGCTTCTCCTCGTCGGGCAGCTTCTGGTCGAGCAGGTGCTGACGCGCGAAATCCTCGGCCACGCGCTGCAGCCGGTCGCGCAGTTCGCGAGCCATGCCGGGGCTGAGCTGGCCGTGGACCAGCATCAGCAGTTCCGCGTCGCCATCGAAGCCGCCCGCGAAGAAGTCCTGCATGACCTTGTCGCGGAAGAAGCCCATCACCGGTCCCTGCGGCCGCCAGCGGAAGGTCTTGGCCACCTGCAGCCGGTAGCGGTTGAGCGGGCGCAGCTCGATGATCCCGAGCCGGTCCAGCTGCGCGAGCGCGCGCGTCACGTCGGCCTCGTTCATGCGGTAGGTCGCGACGATCTGCTCGAAGCTCCATTGGCTCAGGCAGCAGATCGCGGTCAGCAGCAGCTTCTCGTCGGCCACGACCTCGCGCTCCTGCTGCAGCGTGAGTTCGCGGCGCAGCGGCTGGGACTGCGCCAGGCGCTGCGAAAGCTCGGCGAAATCGGTCTTGAGCACGCGGCAGATCTCGTCGATGCGCGACAGCGGCATCTCGCCGCCCGACGCGAACATGCGCTTCACGCTGGACTCCGACAGGTCGAGCTCCCTGGCGAGCTGCGCGTAGCTGACGCCGGACTGCTTCAGCTCGGCCTTGATGAGATCGATGAGGGATTGCGTGCTCGCCATGGGGGCGGACGTTAGCGCAGATCGGTAGCGGCATCCGGGACCGCCAGGGCCGCGCGGCGCTACCGGCGTCACTGGACGGCGGCATCCGGCGCGCTTCTCCCGACGATCGCGCCCATCCCCACTTCCTCCGGCGCCGACCATGCTCCGACGACGTCATCTCCTGTGCTGCGGCGCCGCCGCGGCGGCGGGCCTGTTCAGCGCGCTCGCGGCCGAGGCGGGCCCCTTCCGCAATCCCTGCGGCCATCCGGCGGCGCCGATCGACGGGGTCGATCCGGACTGGCTGGAGCGGATCTGGGAAGGCCTCGATCCCGCGCAGCTGTGGGACGTCCATGCCCATCTGATCGGTACCGGCGACTCCGGTTCGGGCTGCTGGATCGCGCCGTCGCTGTCGCAGTGGTGGCATCCGGTGGAGGTCGCGCGCAAGCACGCGATCCTCAATGGCGCCTGCGTCGATGCCAGCGCGATCGCGACACGCGATGTCGACCGCGCCTACGTCCGGCGGCTCGCCGCGCTGGCCGACGCCTTCCCGGCCGGCGCGCGCTGGCTGCTCTTCGCCTTCGACGAGGCCGTCGACGACACCGGCGCCCGCCGTCCCGACTGGACCACCTTCCACGTCCCCGACGCCTACGCGCGTGCCGTCGCCGCCGAGCGCCCCGACCGCTTCGCCTGGGTCGCGAGCATCCATCCGCACCGCGAGGACGCGCTGGCGCGCCTGGATCGCGCGATCGCCGGCGGCGCGCTGGCGATCAAGTGGCTGCCCAGCAGCATGGCCATCGACCTGCGCGACGCGCGCTTGCGCCCGTTCTACGACCGCCTCGCGGCATCACGGCTGCCGCTCATCGTCCATTGCGGCGAGGAGCACGCCGTCCCCGGCGCCGGCCGGCAGGACCTCGGCAACCCGCTGCTGCTGCGCGAGCCCTTGCGCCACGGCGTGCGCGTGATCGCGGCGCACTGCGCCTCGCTCGGCCTGGCGATGGACCTCGACCAGCCGCGCCCACGCCCCGTGCAGGCCTTCGACCTCTTCGCCCGCCTGATGGACGAGCCCGCTTGGCAGGGCCTGCTGCTGGGCGACGTCTCGGCGATGTTCCAGTTCAACCGGCGCCCCGAGGTCTGGCGCACCGTGCTGCGCCGCCAGGACTGGCACGGGCGGCTGCTGCACGGCTCGGACTACCCGCTGCCCGGGGTACTGCCGCTGGTGCGCCTGCCGCAACTCGCCCGCGCCGGGGTGCTCGACGAGGACCACGTCGCTCCTTTGGGGGCATTGCGGGATCACCACCCGCTGATGTTTGATCTCGCGCTCAAGCGGCTGGCCCGATGGCGCGGGGACCGGCTGGGCACCGCGGTCTTCGCCACCGCCCGGCATTTCCCCGCGCCCTCCCCCCGGCAGTAGCACCGATCGATACCGGGGCAGGCGGGCGGCGATACTCGCCGCGATTCCAGGGGAAGGACGGTTCGATCGCGGCGACAGTCGCGCCATCGCCACCGGCCACCCCCTTCAAACCGGGGCGGCGACCCCGGCAACTCATTCAGGCCCATGGGCCCTTCAGGAGGAACACAGTCATGACCACCCCGCACATCCGCATCCAGCGCGACACCCAGGCCTGGCGCTATCAGGTGTGGATCTCCTTCGGCATCAGCGTGGCGCTGTGCGCCATCGGCCTGGCCTGGCTCCCGGGCGCCGACCTGGACCGCGCCTTCATGGTCATGGGCTATGTCTTCTGCCTCTCCACCGCCTTCGCGCTGTCCAAGTACATCCGCGACAACCAGTCGGCCCGCTCCGACACGCCGATGTGGGGCCTGGTCGTGTGGAGCGGCTTCGGCCTGGCCATGGCGCTGACCGCCTGGGGCCTGTGGCGCATGGAGATCCAGCCCGTCTGGAAGGCCTACCTGCTGGTGTGCTGGCTCTACCTGATCTCCAACGTCTTCACGCTGGCCAAGATGCTGCGCGACAGCCACGAGGCCAACCTCGCGGAAGCCCGCCTCCAAGGGCGCCGCGAGGCCCTGCGCGAAGCCGCCACGGCCGCCGAATGAGCGCCAGCCGTCACGCCCCGCCCGCGACTTCCAGGAGTTCCACCATGCGTCCCCGACTCGTCCTGATCAGCATCCTGTCCGCCGGCGCGCTGGCCCTGGGCGCGGCCAGCCCTGCCGCCGCCCACGGCGGCCCGAGCGATGCCAGCCTCGCGCTGTCCGCCGTGCCGGTCGCGATCTCGGTCGTGGCGCCGTCCGCCGTGCTGGTCGCCGGCGCGTCGCTGGTCGTCGTCGCGGTCGAGTCCACCGCCCGCGGCACGGTCTGGGTGCTGGAGCGGGCCTCCGATGGCGTGCGCATCAGCGTCGAGTTCTCCGGCAAGGTCGTCGCCGGCGCCGCCACCTCGATCGGCACCGCCGTCGTCGTGACCGCGATCAGCACGGGCTACGTGCTGTCCGCCGCCGGCGAGGCCATCGCCTTCATTCCCAACGAGATCGGTGCCTCGCTGCTCTACAACGAGCGCGTCACCGACAAGGACCGCGTCTCGCGTTGAGCGCCATGCCGGCGATGCCCTCCCGGATATTCCGCCCTGCCCTGTCGCGGGCCATGGCGGTCGCGGCGGCGCTGGGCGCGCTGCTCGCGGCCGCGCCGGCCTTCGCCGGCCGGCCCTGCGACAACAAGGCGCCCACGCCCGACCAGATCAAGCGCGGCATGGACCTCGCGCAGGCCACCGCCGCCGCGCTGGACCGCAGCGGCGCCGACGTCGTGCTGCTGGCGCGCGCCGGCCAGGATCTGAGCGAGTACGGCCTGCGCTGGTCGCATGTCGGCTTCGTCTATCGCGACACGACGGGCAGCGGCGCCGGCGCCAGGCCCGTCTGGCGCGTGATGCACAAGCTCAACCAGTGCGGCACGGCGCTGGCCGATGTCTACCGGCAGGGCCTGGGGGAGTTCTTCATGGACAACCCCTACCGCCATGAAGCGGCGTTCTCGGTGCTCAAGCCGGAGCTGCAGCAGTCGCTGCTGCCGCTGCTGCGCGACAACGCGCGCGCGGCCGCGCTGCACACGCCGGCGTACAGCATGGTCGCCTACTCGTGGGCGCGCGAGTACCAGCAGAGCAACCAGTGGGCGCTCGAGACGCTGGCCGCCGGCGCCGCGCCGCGCGAGGTCTTCAACCGCGCGCAGGCGCAGGACTGGCTCAAGCGCCAGGGCTACCAGCCGTCGGACCTGCGCCTGAACACCGCCAAGCGGCTGGGCGCGCGCATCGGCATGGCCAACGTCGCCTTCGACGACCACCCGCCGGCGCGCCGCTTCTCCGGCCACATCGAGACGACCACCGCCGACACCCTCTTCAGCTGGCTGAGCCGCACCGGCCTGGGCCAGGCGCCGCAGTCCGTGAAGGCCGCGCCCTGAGCGGCCACTGATCCCCTCCTCCCCCGACACCCACAGCGAGCCCTCCCCATGAGCGACTCCCATCACCCCAGCCAGTTCGCCCTTCTGGGCCAGCGCCGCTTCGCGCCCTTCTTCTGGACGCAGTTCCTCGGCGCGGGCAACGACAACCTGTTCAAGTTCGCCTTCACGGTGCTGGTCACCTACCAGCTCAACGTCAGCTGGCTGCCGCCGGCGCAGGCGGGGCTGGCGATCGGCGCGCTGTTCATCCTGCCGTTCGTGCTGTTCTCGGCCACCAGCGGCCAGCTCGCCGACAAGTACGACAAGGCGCGGCTGATGCGCCTGGTCAAGAGCCTGGAGATCGTCATCATGGCGCTCGCCGCCTATGGCTTCTACACGACCCAGGTGCCGGTGCTGCTGGGCTGCGTGTTCCTGATGGGGCTGCACTCGACGCTGTTCGGGCCGGTCAAGTACGCCTACCTGCCGCAGCATCTGAACGAGCATGAGATCACCGGCGGCAACGGCATGGTGGAGATGGGGACCTTCGTCTCGATCCTGCTCGGCAACCTGGCTGGCGGCCTGCTGGTGGCGACGCCGATCGTCGGGCCGCAGCACGTCGCGATCGCCTGCGTCGTCGTGGCGCTGCTGGGCCGCGCGACCGCGCAGGCCATTCCCGCCAGCCCGTCCACCGACCGCGACCTGGTCATCAACTGGAACCCGGTCAGCGAGACCTGGCGCAACCTGAAGCTCGCGCACGGCCAGCTGGCGGTGTTCCGCTCGCTGCTGGGCATCTCGTGGATGTGGTTCTTCGGCGCGGTGTTCCTGGCCAACTTCCCGGCCTTCGCGAAGGAGGTGCTGCACGGCAACGAGCAGGTCGCCTCGCTGCTGCTGATGGTGTTCTCGGTGGGCATCGGCGTGGGCTCGCTGCTGTGCGAGGTGCTCTCGCGCCGCCAGGTGGAGATCGGCCTGGTGCCGCTGGGCGCGATCGGCATGAGCATCTTCGCCATCGACCTGTATTTCGCCTCGCGCGGCCTGCCGCCGTCGGCGGCGATGGGCGTGGGCGCCTTCCTGTCGCAGCATGCGCACTGGCGGGTGCTGGCCGACCTGGGCCTGCTGGCGCTGTTCGCCGGCCTCTACAGCGTGCCGATGTACGCGCTGATCCAGATGCGCGCGCAGCCCTCGCACCGCGCGCGGATCATCGCGGCCAACAACATCCTCAATGCGATCTTCATGATCGCCAGCTCGCTCATGGCCGGTGCGCTGCTGGGCGCCGGGCTGTCGATTCCGCAGCTGTTCCTGGTGGTGGGCGTCCTCAATGCGGTGGTGGCGCTCTACATCTTCCTGGTGGTGCCGGAGTACCTGCTGCGCTTCTTCGCCTTCGTGCTGTCGCGGGTGATCTACCGCTTCAAGGTGAGCGGCGACCGCCACATCCCGTCGCAGGGCGCGGCGGTGCTGGTGTGCAACCACGTGAGCTTCGTCGACGCGGTGCTGCTGATGGCGGCGAGCCCCCGGCCGATCCGCTTCCTGATGGATCACCGCATCTTCCGGATCCCGGTGCTGGGCTGGATGTTCAGGCTCGCCAAGGCGATCCCGATCGCGCCGCAGAAGGAGGACGCCGCGACCTACGAGGCCGCCTTCGCCGCCGCGCAGGCGGTACTCGACGATGGCGAGCTGGTGGGCATCTTCCCCGAGGGCGGACTGACCCGCGACGGCGCGCTGCAGCCGTTCAAGGGCGGCGTGATGAAGCTGCTGGAGGGGCGTCCGGAGTTGCCGGTCGTGCCGATGGCGCTGCAGAACCTGTGGGGCTCGTACTTCTCGCGGGTCGAGCAGGGGCAGGCGATGGTGCGTCCGTTCCGGCGCGGGCTCTTCAGCCGCGTCGGGCTGGTGGCCGGCGCGCCGGTCGCGGCGAAGGACGTGACGCCGGAGCTGCTGCGCGAGCGGGTGGCGGGGTTGCTCGGCGAGGCGCAGAGCGTCGCGGCGCAGCCGGTGAAGGCCTGACTCAGGCGCTGCGCGCGCCCCGCCGCATCCAGCGGCGCAGGCGCAGCTTGATCGCGCGTGCCATGCGCCATGCGGCGCTGGCGTGGACCCAGGCGATCAAGCCTTCCTTCCAGACGAGCCAGCGCGCGTAGAGCCGCGCGAACCAGCCCAGGCGCATCAGCGCCGGCTGGGTCAGCGCGAAGATCCGCGCCACCACCGCCGTGCCGACGACCTTCGCCAGCACGATCACGACGAGCCCCAGTCCCGGCCGCCCGATGCCGATCAGCCACAGCGCCAGCAGCTTGATCGGCAGCAGCATCAGTCCCGGCAGGAAGAACACCACCAGCGCCACGTACGGCGGCAGCCGCCGCACGACGGCCTCGAGCTGGCGCAGCACCGGCAGGCGGCCGATGGCGGCCATCACCCGCTGCAGCGGCTCCCAGCCCCATTCCTCGAAGAGGATGACGAGGGCCAGGATGACGCGGATCAGCCAGCGAAACGGCGCGAGCATCGACTTGAGCATGACCGGGATCATGCCAGGGCCGCCTCGCACACCTGCATGCCAGAATCGCCGCCCGTTCCCCCCGACGGCCCCTAGATCCACCATGCAAGACCCCGCCGCCCCCTTGCGCGAAGCCGCCCTCGAGCACCTGTCCGCCGGCCGATCGACACAGGCGATCGCCGCCTACGAAGCGCTGCTGCGCGTCACGCCGGGGACGCCGGACGACTGGTTCAACCTCGCCTGGCTGCAGCGGTCCGGGCGCGACTTCGACGCGGCGCTCGCGTCCTACGACCGCGCTCGCGCGCTCGGCGCCGAGGGACCCGAGGAGATCCACCTCAATCGCGCCGTGATCCTGGCCGAGGACCTACGCCGCGAGAACGAGGCGATGGAGGAACTCGAGCGCGCGCTGGCGATCGCGCCGCGCTTCCTGCCGGCGCTGGTGAACCTGGGCAACCTGCATGAGCAGCGCGGCGAGCGCGCTCCGGCGCAGCGCCGTTACGAGGAAGCGCTCGACGTCGAGCCCGGCCATGCGCTGGCGCTATCGCGGCTAGCGAACCTGCGCCGTTTCGACTCGGCCGCCGATCCGCTCATCCAGCGCCTGCGCCAAGCGCTCAGCGTGCGCGGCCGCCATCCCGCCGAACACGCCGATCTCGCCTTCGCGCTGGGAAAGGCACTCGACGAGGCCAGCGCCTACGACGAGGCCTTCGCCACCTACACGCATGCCAACCTTGCCGCCCGTCACGCCCACGGCCCCCGGCCGCTGCGCTACGACCGGACGGCCCACGAGCATCTGGTCGACGCGCTGATCCGCCAGTCCCAGCAGCCGGTGCCGCCGCCACTGGACGACGCGCCGGCGCCGTCGGCGTTCATCTGCGGCATGTTCCGGTCGGGCTCGACGCTGCTCGAGCAAATCCTGGGCAGCCATCCCGGTGCGACCGCCGGCGGCGAAATCGACCTGCTGCCTACCCTCGCCCACCGGCACGTGCTGCCGCCGCTGTCGCACCCGGACCAACCGCTGCCCGCGGAACTCGCCGAGCGAATGCGCCGCGAGTACCGCGACGGCGTCGCGCTGCGCTTCCCCGGCGCGTCGCTGCTGACTGACAAGCGGCCGGACAATTTCCTGTTCATCGGGCTGATCAAGCAGCTGTTCCCCGACGCGAAGATCCTGCACACGCGCCGCGCCGTACTGGACAACTGCCTGTCCGTGTTCTTCCTGCACCTCGGGCCGTCGATGTCGTACGCACTGGACCTGGAGGACATTGGCCACTGGTACCGGCAGTACCGTCGGCTGATGGCGCATTGGGAGTCCCTCTACGGCGACGACATCCACGATGTCGACTACGACGCGCTGGTCACCGACCCGCGCCCGCAGATCGAGCGCGCGCTGGTACATGTCGGGCTCAGTTGGGACGACGCCTGCCTGAACTTCCATGCGAGTAGGTCGACCGTCGCCACGCCCAGCAACTGGCAGGTGCGCCAGCCGCTGTACCAGCGCGCGTCGGGCAGGTGGCGGCACTACGAGCGCCACCTCGGCGCCTTGCGCGCGGCGCTAGGCGAGTTCGCGGGCGAATGAAGGGAGCGGCGCTCAGCCGTCGAAGATCCCGGCCGCGCGCAGGTGCTCGAACACGGTGTCCGCCGCCTCGTCCGGCGACACCGTGGCGGTGCGTAGATGCAGTTCCGGCGCCTGCGGCGCCTCGTACGGCGAGTCGATGCCGGTGAAGTCCTTGAGCAGCCCAGCGCGCGCCTTGCGGTAGAGGCCCTTGGGGTCGCGCTGCTCGGCCACCGCCAGCGGCACGTCGACGTGGACCTCGAAGAATTCGCCCGGCGCGAAGCGCTCGCGCACCGCCTGACGGTCCTGTCGGAATGGCGAAATCAGCGCCACGATCACGATCAGCCCCGCGTCGGCCATCAGCCGCGCCACCTCGCCGACGCGGCGGATGTTCTCGACCCGATCCGCCGCCGCGAAGCCCAGGTCCCGATTCAGCCCACCGCGCAGCAGGTCGCCATCGAGCAAGTAGGTGTGCAGGCCACGCGCATGCAGCCGTTGCTCGAGCCGGTCCGCCAGTGTCGACTTGCCGGCGCCGGACAGCCCGGTGAGCCACACCACCGCCGGCCGATGGCCCTTGAGCGCGCTGCGGGCGGCGCGGTCGAGCCGCGGCTGCGGGGCGAGGGGCGCGGCGCCGCTCATCAGGCCGGCCCTCAGATCCCGCGCGCCCGATCCGCGAGGAAGCGGCCGCGGAAGCCCTCGAAGTCGCCGGCGTCCAGCGACTCCCGCACTTCCTTCATCAGGTTGAGGTAGTAGTGCAGGTTGTGCACGCTGGTCAGCATCGGGCCCAGCATCTCGCCGCAGCGGTCCAGGTGATGCAGGTAGGCGCGGCTGAAGTTGGCACAGCAGTAGCAGCCGCAGGTCTCGTCGACCGGCCGCTCGTCGGCCTTGTAGCGCGCATTGCGCAGCCGCAGGTCGCCGAAGCGCGTGAACAGGTGGCCGTTGCGCGCGTTGCGCGTGGGCATGACGCAGTCGAACATGTCCACGCCCTGGCGCACGCCCTCCACCAGGTCCTCCGGCGTGCCCACGCCCATCAGGTAGCGCGGCTTGTTGTCGGGCAGCTGGTGCGCGATGTGGTCGAGGATGCGCAGCATGTCCGCCTTCGGCTCGCCGACCGACAGCCCGCCGATCGCGTAGCCCGGCAGGTCCAGGTCCTTGAGCCCGGCCAGCGACACGTCGCGCAGGTTCTCGAACATGCCGCCCTGCACGATGCCGAACAGCGCGTTGGGGTTCTGCAGCCGCGCGAACTCGTCCTGGCAGCGCCTGGCCCAGCGCAGACTCATCTCCATCGACAGCCGCGCTTCCTTCTCGGTCGTCAGCTGCCCCTTGGTCTCATACGGCGTGCACTCGTCGAATTGCATGACGATGTCGCTGTTGAGGATGGTCTGGATCTGCATCGAGATCTCGGGCGTCAGGAACAGCTTGTCGCCATTGACCGGGGACGCGAACTTCACGCCCTCCTCGCTGATCTTGCGCATCTCGCCGAGCGACCAGACCTGGAAGCCGCCCGAGTCCGTGAGGATGGGCTTGTTCCAGCTCTCGAACCGATGCAGGCCGCCGAACTGCTTCATGATGTCCAGGCCCGGCCGCATCCACAGGTGGAAGGTGTTGCCCAGGATGATCTGCGCGCCCATCTCCTCGAGCGAGCGCGGCATCACCCCCTTGACGGTGCCGTAGGTGCCCACCGGCATGAAGATGGGGGTCTGCACGACGCCATGGTTGAGCGTCATGACGCCGCGGCGGGCGCGGCCCTCGGTCTTGAGCAGTTCGAACTTCAACATGGGCGCGATTATCGGCCCCCCGCTTGATGGGGCCCGTCCGGGGGGAAGACGCGAGGCGGGAGTGGCAGGCCGGGCGTAGACTCGTCCGGCCCCCCGATGCACCGCCCCTCAGGAGATCGTCGTTGAGGACCTGGATCGCCGCTTTCGCCATGATGGCCGTGATGGCCGCCTCGGCCCCGGTCATGGCCGCGCCCGCGCACGTCTGCGGGCCCTACACGGTCGGACTCTACGAGTACAGCTCCCTCTACTACCGCGACGCGCAGGGGCGCTGGGCCGGCATCGACAAGGACGTCGTGGAGGAACTCGCCCGGCGCACCGGCTGCAAACTCGAACTCCGCACCGAATCGCGCATCCGCATCTGGGCGCAGATCGCGTCCGGGCAGATGGACATGACGGTCTCCGCGCTGCAGACCAAGGAGCGCGAGCTGCTCGTCGAGTTCATCCCCTACATCGAATCGCGGCAGTTCGTCGTGCTGCGTCCCGCGCTGGCGGCGGCGCTGACCTCGCCGGCCGCCTTCCTCGCCGATCGCCAGCGGCGCGTGATCGTCGTGCGCGGCTACGCGTTCACGCCGACGCTGGAGTCCTGGCTGACCACGATGCGGGTGCAGGGCCGCGTCGACGAGGTCCCCGACCAGACCACCGCGATGCGTATCTTCAAGGCCGGCCGCGGCGACGCGGTGGTGCTGGGCGCGCACAGCCTGGCCACGGCGCGGCACGTGGATCCGGTGTTCGGCACCTACACCGCGCTGTCCTACGCGCCGCAGGAGCGCAGCATCGGCGCGCTGGCGCTGTCGCGGGCCCGCGTCCCGCAGGAGGACCGCGACCTGATGCGGCGCGCGGTGGAGGAGATGCTGCGCGACGGCACCATCGACGCCTACAAGAAGCGCCACCTGGGCGACCTGTCGGAGACCCCGTGAGGACCGCGGCGCGACAATCGCGCCCATGCCCTCGAGTCTCGCCGCCCCGGTCCACGCCGAACTGATCATCAAGAAGAGCCGCTTCATCGGCTGCGTGGAGAGCGTGCCGGACCGCGCGGCGGCGCTGGCGCGCGTCGAGCAGCTGCGGGCCGCGCATCCGGGCGCCGCGCATGTCTGCTGGGCGCTGATGGCGGGCGGGCAGTCCGCGGCCAACGACGACGGCGAGCCCGGCGGCACCGCCGGCCGGCCGATGCTGGAGGTGCTGCGGCACCAGGACCTGGACGGCGTGCTGGCGACGGTGGTGCGCTACTTCGGCGGCGTGAAGCTGGGCGCGGGCGGACTGGTGCGGGCCTACACCGACGCGGTGGCGCAGGCGCTGCTGAAGGCGGAGAAGGTGCCGATGGTGCGGCTGCGGACGCTGCGCTGCACGCTGCCCTATGCGCAGGAAGGCCTGCTGCGGCGGGAAGCCGAGAAGGCGGGCGCCGAGCTGGTCGAGGTGGCGCATGGCGCGCTCGTCGAGGTCACGCTGCGGCTGCCGGAGACGGCGGCCGAGGGCTTCATGGCGTCGCTCGGCGAGTCCGGGCAGGGCCGGATCGGGTGGCTCAGGTCCGAGCAGCCGTCCGGGCAGGGCTAGCCGATCGCGGAGCAGCGCCGCGAGTTCGCATCCACCGCGGTCAGGATCGCCTTTCGCGTGGTCCGGCGAACGCCCTCCCGGTCCAGTGCCGGCTCCAGGTCGCGTGCGACCTCGCGCATCGCATCGATGGTGTCCGCGGCCATGCCCTCGGGAATGTCGCAAGCCCGCGCCAGCTTGAGCAGGTGGTCCCGCCCGGGTGCCCTCGCCTCTCCCATGACCGACATCTGGTGGTACCCCCCCGGCCCGGTGTTGAAGGTCAGGTCGAACGCCGGCGCCAGCTCCCAGGCCATGCGCCGGTTCATCCTCAGAGCGAAATTCTTGGTGTGATCGTCCCGGTTGTTGAAGATCACGTTGAACACGCAGCGCTGGAATGCCTTGAGCACTTCAGGATGGCTGGCGGTGGCGAACCGCGTGGCCTGCAGCAATTGCTGATAGTCGACGGAGGGCAGGCGGAAATCGGCATGCAGGAGCGCCGCCAGGGACTGGACCGGCACGCGCATGCCCTCACAACGGTCGAAGCGCTCGACACCAAAGGCCGCGAGCTTGGAGGAGATCTTGAACAGCTGCGTGTCCGGCATGTCGATGCCGGCGACCTGGGCCACGCCCGCGTAGGCCATCTCGATGCCGCACACCTCGACATGCTCGTTCTGGGCCGGGAACTTGACGAGCCAGGGGTCTCCCGCCGCCGCGGGATCCGTGCTGACCCGGCGAGTCCCCCGGTTGTACTGGACCAGCGCTTTGGGTCGCGCGCCTTGCGGCGAGCCACCGACCAGCGCGAGTGTCTTCAGGGCGTCCGTGTCCCGATCCTCGATCACGTCGTGAGCGGCCTGGGCCAGCTGGAGCAAGGTCAGGTCCTCCTGCGTGATCTCCAGGTCGCTGGCCGGCTTGAACGCGAGCGCCCCCATGGCCCGGTCGGCAATGAAGCTCAATCGATCCAAGGTGCCAATCAGCGCCGGATCGCGGCCGGCCTTGCGGAAGACGCGGTCCATGAGCAGCAGGCCCCAGCCGTCCGGCAGCGCGTCCGCGATGAAACCCGGTACACCGCCCAGATGGTCCGGGAAGCCCGAGTACGTCTGTGCCCGGAGCGGCACACGCAGCGGAGAGAAGGCGACACCTCGCGCGAGCGCCTCGCTCGAGTACTCGAACAGCGTCACCCGGCCCCGCTCGGCGAGTGTGCCAAGCGTCCAGGACTCCCCCCACGCTCGCCATTCGACGTCGACCTTGTTCATGTCTTCCGATTCCTGGCCCGCTGACGCTGTGGCTGTTCGAGGCGCTCAAGCTCCGCGATGCTGAGCGCCGCTGTCGCCTTGAACGCGTCTGCCAGTTCATCGATGAGCGAGAGCACCTGCAACACCTTCACCAAGGAGGAAATCGTGGCATTGCCACCGGACTCGAGGTTCTTGACGGCATTCAGGGCGATGCCAGCGCGCGTGGCGAGTTCCTGTTGGGTCCACCGCCGCTGCAGGCGATGGTGGCGCAGCCGGGCGCCGATCTCGTCCTGGATCTGTCTCGCGGAGGCCAGTCTGAAGTCCATGCCTTCATAGCCCTTATAAAGGCTGTTATCTCGATTTCCTTGAGTTAGCGTACCTTAAACAGGCTTTTATGTCGCGCGAAGTTTTGGCCCTCCGCAGCGCCGCATGGCTGTCTGCGGGTGGCGCCGCGCCACCCCTGTATCGCCCATCCGCGAAGCCTGCCCGGCGGGCGCGGCCTAGAATCGCCGGCTGTTTTCCCACTTCCGCGCGAGACTGCCCGTGGCCGCAACCATCCTCCAAAAGATTCCCGCCGGCGAGCGCGTCGGCATCGCCTTCTCGGGCGGCCTGGACACCAGCGCCGCGGTGCACTGGATGCGCGGCAAGGGCGCCATCCCCTGCGCCTACACCGCCAACCTCGGCCAGCCCGACGAGAGCGACTACGACGAGATCCCCCGCAAGGCCAAGGCCTACGGCGCCGACATCGCCCGCCTGATCGACTGCCGCGCGCAGCTCGTCGCCGAGGGCATCGCCGCCATCCAGTGCGGCGCGTTCCACATCAAGAGCGGCGGCGCCACCTACTTCAACACCACCCCGCTGGGCCGCGCCGTCACCGGCACCGCGCTGGTGGTGGCGATGCGCGAGGACGGCGTCAACATCTGGGGCGACGGCTCGACCTTCAAGGGCAACGACATCGAGCGCTTCTACCGCTACGGCCTGCTGGCCAACCCGGCGCTCAAGATCTACAAGCCCTGGCTGGACCAGACCTTCATCGACGAGCTCGGCGGCCGCAAGGAGATGAGCGAGTACCTCATCGCGAGCGGCTTCGACTACAAGATGAGCGTGGAGAAGGCCTACTCGACCGACTCCAACATGCTGGGCGCCACCCATGAGGCCAAGGACCTGGAGTTCCTGAACAAGGGCATGAACATCGTCAACCCGATCATGGGCGTGGCCTTCTGGAAGGACGACGTCGCGATCAAGGCCGAAACGGTGACCGTGCGCTTCGAGGAAGGCGTGCCGGTCGCGCTCAACGGCCAGCAGTTCCCCAGCGCGGTCGAGCTGTTCATGGAAGCCAACCGCATCGGCGGCCGCCACGGCCTGGGCATGTGCGACCAGATCGAGAACCGCATCATCGAGGCCAAGTCGCGCGGCATCTACGAGGCCCCCGGCATGGCGCTGCTGCACATCGCCTACGAGCGCCTGGTCACCGGCATCCACAACGAGGACACGATCGAGCAGTACCGCATGAACGGCATGAAGCTCGGCCGCCTGCTGTACCAGGGCCGCTGGTTCGACCCGCAGTGCCTGATGCTGCGCGAGACCGCCCAGCGCTGGGTCGCCCGCGCCATCACCGGCGAGGTGACGCTGGAGCTGCGCCGCGGCAACGACTACTCGATCATGGACACCATCAGCGCCAACCTGACCTACGCGCCGGAGCGCCTGTCGATGGAGAAGGTGGAGGACGCCGCGTTCTCGCCGGCCGACCGCATCGGCCAGCTGACGATGCGCAACCTGGACATCGCCGACACGCGCGAGAAGCTGGGCGTGTACAGCCGCGCCGGCCTGCTGGGCAAGAACTCCGAAGGCTCGATCCCGCTGCTGACCGGCGGCGACGAGTAAGCCGCGCGCTTCCCAACGAAAAAAGCCGCTGATCGCTCAGCGGCTTTTTCTCATCGGGAGCGTGGCGTTCAGCCGCGGCGGCGGCGCGCCATGAAGCCCAGCGCGCCCAGGCCGGCGAGCATCAGCGCGTAGGTCTTGGGTTCCGGCACCGCCGGCAGGACCGAGGTGTTGACGTTGGTGTTCAGGAACTCCGCGCGCACGCCGGTGAAGTTGCCGCCCGACGTCGCGATGTTGTTGACCACGAATTCCAGCGTGTTCACGCCAGCCACGAAGCCGGTCGTCGCGCTGAACGAGGTCCAGTCCAGGAAGCCCTTCTGCAGCGACAAGGTCGAGATCACGTTGCCGTTGAGCAGCACCGTGCCGTTGTTGTCCGCCGCCCAGCGGCCGGTGAAGGAGGCGCTCGAGGCGTCGAAGCCGGTCAGGTCGAAGCTCAGCTTCCACTTGAACACGCCCGAGGTCGAGCCGGTGTCGAAGACGTCGCTCTGGGTCGACGTCGGGATCAGCCACGACGAGGACGCGCTGTTGCTCATCCAGTTCGGGAACGGCGATTGGTTGCCGTCGGTCACGTGGCCGCTGCCGGACAGGCCGGTCGAGTCGCCCGCGATCACGCTGAACGAATAGTGGCTGTCGACAGCGCCCGCCGACAGGCCGGCGCCGGTGTTGACCAGCCCGTCGATGGTGGCGGCGGCGGCCAGGCCGCTGAAGAGCGCGGCGGCGGCGGCGATCGAGGTACGTGCGAACAGCGTCATGGTTCTTCCCGGGCAGTGTGTGGTCTTGTGCCGCCGATTGTCCCTAAAGCTAGGGGGATTCGAGTCCCCCGCCACCCCCGTGTGCGCGGGGGGCAAGCGAGGTGCCGGGACTTGCCCGAGGGCGCCAATCGCCCGGATGAACGGTTCAGGGCGCCGCCGCACCAGCATCAGGCGCTTCGCCCGAAGGTGGGAGCGGCGCGATGCGCGGCAGATGGCCCAGCTTGTCGGGATTGCGCTGGACGTAGATCGCGCTGATCCGGCCCGGCTCGGCCGCCGGCCGCAGCGCGACGGTCTGCAGCGGTTCGCCCAGCGCGTCGTAGACGATGTAGCCCGGCAGCCCGTTGATCCGCGCCGGCCGCACCCGCCAGGCGCGGCTCGCCGGCAGCTTCACGAAGCCGACGAAGACCTTGGCCACCAGCGCGCCGCCCTCCAGCATGCGCGGCACCGCGGACACCTTGCCGCCGCCGTCGGCCAGCAGCACCGCGTCGTCGGTCAGCACCTTCGCCAGGCCCTCGACGTCGAACGACTGCAAGGCCCCCATGAAGGCCTGGAACAGCCGCTGGCGCTCTTCGTCCTCGACCTCGTGGCGCGCGTAGTCCGCCTTGACGTGCTGCCGAGCGCGGCTCGCCAGCTGCCGGCAGGCCGCGGCGCTGCGGCCCAGGCGGCGCGCGATCTCCTCGAAGTCCAGCTCGAACACCTCGTGCAGCAGGAAGGCCGCGCGCTCCAGCGGGGAGAGGCGCTCCAGCGTCAGCATGAAGGCCACCGACACGTCCTGCGCGAACTCGGCCTGCGCTTCCGGGCTGGGGGACCACTCGGACGCCTCGTCGACCAGCGGCTCGGGCAGCCAGACGCCGACGTACTGCTCGCGCCGCATCGCCGCGGACTGCAGCCGGTCCAGGCAGAGGTTGGTCACCAGCCGCGACAGGAAGGCGCCGGCGTGCCGCACCGCCGTTTCGTCGACATCGGCCCAGCGCAGCCAGGCTTCCTGCACGAGGTCCTCGGCCTCGGCGCGCGAGCCCAGCATCCGGTACGCCAGCGCCCGCAGCGAGCGGGCGTGGTCGCGGTCGAAGCGCAGCGCGCGCGCCGCCGGGGACTGGTCGGCCGCCGCCGGCGCGGCGGGGCCGGCATCGGGAGCGGCGTCGGGGGAGGAATCGATGTCGGGCATGGCGCGTCGTCCGGAGTCGTCTTGTTCACAAGACGGCGCAGCCTACCCGGTTGTGACACCGGCGGGCCGGATCAGCCGCGGGCGCGCTCCAGCAACATGGCGTCGCCGTAGCTGAAGAAGCGGTAGCGCTGGGCGATCGCGTGGCGGTAGAGCGCCATGACCGGCTCGTAGCCGGCGAAGGCCGACACCAGCATCATCAGCGTGCTCTTGGGCAGGTGGAAGTTGGTCACCAGCCGGTCCACGACCTGGAAGTCGAAGCCCGGGGTGATGAAGATGTCGGTCTCGCGGGCACCGGCCTTCAGTCCGCCGCCCAGCGCGGCCGACTCCAGCGCGCGCAGCGTGGTCGTGCCGACCGCGGTGACCCGGCCGCCCGCGGCGCGGCAGCGCGCGATCGCATCGACCGTGCCGGCGGTCACCTGGAACCACTCGCTGTGCATCTTGTGCTCGGCCAGCGATTCGACGCGCACCGGCTGGAAGGTGCCCGCGCCCACGTGCAGCGTCACGTGCGCGGTGCCGATGCCGCGCTCGGCCAGCCGGGCCAGCAGCGCCTCGTCGAAATGCAGCGCGGCGGTCGGCGCCGCGACCGCGCCGGGCTCGCGCGCGAACACGGTCTGGTAGCGGCGCACGTCGTCGGCGGAGTCGCCGTGCTCGATGTACGGCGGCAGCGGCACGTGGCCATGCTGCTCGAGCAGCTCGAACGGATCGCCCGACAGGCGCAGGTGGAACAGCCCGTCGTCCGGGCCGCAGCGGCCCAGGACCTCGGCGTCGAAGGCGTCGGCGAAGCGGACCACCGCGCCCGGCTTCGGGCTCTTGCTCGCGCGCATGTGGGCCCAGACCTCGCGGGTGCCGGGCAGCACGCGCTCGACCAGCGCCTCAACCGCGCCGCCGCTGGCCTTGGCGCCGTACAGGCGCGCCTTGATCACCTTGGTGTCGTTGAACACCAGCAGGTCGCCGGGGTTGAGCAGGTCGGGGAGTTCACGGAACACGCGGTCCACGGGTGGATCGGTCCGGCCGTCGAGCAGCCGCGAGGCGCTGCGTTCGGCGGCGGGGTGCTGGGCGATGAGGTCGGGGGGCAGAGCGAAATCGAAATCGCTCACCGAGAAGGTGCGGGACATGGGCGCGATTTTCCCACTACTGCCAGCGCGCCCCTTGCTGCAGCAGCAGCGCCAGCCGGCCGCTGCCCTGCAGTTCGCCGATGCCGCGCGTGAACGCGGCGGCGAAGCGCTCGCCCTCGGGCCGGCCCTTGGAGAACACCGTGTAGAGCGGCAGCTCCATCACCGCCGGCTCGAGCCAGACCAGCTTGCCCGCCGCCTCGCGCAGCTGCGTCTCCAGCAGATGGGCGCCGACGCCCTTGTCGATCAGCGCGAGATCCACGCGCCCGGCGAGCAGCTTGCGCAGGTTGGCGAGGTCGTCCACCGCGCCCTCGGTGGACAGGCTGGCGGCGTCGAAACGCGGCGGATTCGCGTAGCCGTGGACCACGCCGATGCGCAGGCCGCGCAGCGCGGCCAGGTCGTCGACGCGGCGGCGGTGGTCCGCGCGCGCCATGAAGCCGACCTGGTTCACGATGCCCAGCGGCTGCGGGAAGCGCATCGTGCGCTCGCGCTCCTCGGAGCGCCACGTGCCGATCACGCCGTCGTGCTCGCCGCGCTGGAACTCGAGCAGCGCCCGCGCCCAGGGGCGGAAGGACAACACCATCGAGTGCCCCGCCTGCGCGAGCGCGAAGCGCGTGACCTCGCAGGCGATGCCGCCGCCGGGCAGCTGGCTGCCGGTATAGGGCGGGAACTCGGTGGCGACCATCCGCAGCGGCGCGTCGGCGGCGCGCGCCGGCGCCGACGCCAGCGCCGGAACGGCAGCGGCGGCGGCGAGCCAGACGAGACTGTCGCGGCGGGTGGTCATGGGCGGAAGGCGGGTCGGCGAAGGCGTTGGACCGGAGTGTGCGGAAGGACTTCGGCGCAGCCTAGCAGCCGGCGGTGTCGTCCGGCTCCCATCCGACCCGGGGGCCATGAGGGAAACACCGCGGCGGAGCGGCATTCGGTCACGCCCGCCCATGAAAAAACCGGCCGGGGTCTCGCGACCCGGGCCGGCTTCGCGCCGAAGCGGCGGACTTACTGGCCGCCGGTGCCCGTGGCGAGCAGCGTGCCGTTGCCGCCGGCGACCCAGCCGGTGCGGGCGTCGACGAACAGCACCTGCGTCAGCGCGTTCTGGGTGCCGGCGAACTGCTTCTTCCAACTCGCGCCGCCGTCGATGGTCGTCAGCACCGTGCCGTTGTCACCGACCGCCCAGCCCTGCTGCGCCGTCAGGAAGCGGATGGCCCGCAGGCCGACCGTGGGCAGCGAGACGGAGGCCTGCTGGGTCCAGGTCGCGCCGCCGTCCTTGGAGGACATCAGCGTGCCGGCATCGCCCACCACCCAGAGCGTGTCCGGGTCGCTGAAGGCCAGCTGCTGCAGCGCGGCGCTGGTGCCCGAGAAGCGGCCGCTGACCGTCTTGCCGCCGTCGGCCGTCACGGCCACCGCCCCGCCCTGGCCGACCAGCACGCCCTTGAGCGCGCTGCTGAACTTCAGGTCGATGTAGGTGCCGCTCAGCACGGACTGCTGGGTCCAGCTCTTCCCGCCGTCGGCCGTCGACAGCAGCAGCTGGCGCGACTGCTGGCTGTCGTAGGCCAGCGCGAAGCCGGTGCTGGCATCGACGAAGTGGAACGCGAAGATCGTCTGCGAGGTCGATTGCAGCGGCGTCACCCAGCTCGCGCCGGCGTCGTCGGTCAGGTAGATGCGACCGTCGCCGGCCTGCAGCCAACCCTTCTTCGCGTCGAGGAACTGCAGCCGCGCCCGGCTCGTGTAGTAGCCGAAGCCGCTGCCCGTCAATCCGCCGACCTTGACCTTCCAGTCCAGGCCGCCGTTGAGCGTCTCCATCAGGTCGCCGCCCGTCGACAGCGCCAGGCCGCGCTTGGCATCGAAGAACCAGAAGGTCTGCAGCGTCTTCGCGGCCGCGTCGGTGTCCGGACCGGCCACGCGCTTCCACGTCCGCATCCCGTCGGTGCTCATGCGGGTCACGTTGTCCCAGCCCGTCGCCAGCCAGGTCTGCGCGTCGATGCGCTGCGGCCGCTGGGCGGAGTTGTCGACGCTGCCGGTCCGCCAGGTCGCGCCGGCGTCAAGGCTGATCTCCGTCACGTAGTTCCACGACGGGACGTAGTACTGGCGCGTCCACACACCGGGCGCCAGCGTCGAGTAGCCGAGATAGGACCCCGATTGCAGGTTGGCGGGCGCCGGGACGGCGGCCCAGGTCCGGCCGCCGTCGGTCGAGCGATACATGGCGTTGCCGGCGGTCAGGGTGCCGGTCGTCGCGTCCACGAACTGCGGCGCGCCGAGGCCGGCGTTTGGCAGTCCCTGCGGCGCGATGGACTGCCAGGTGGCGCCGCCATCGTCGGTGCGGCGCATCCAGAGCCCGTACACCCAGGATCCGGACACGTAGGTCGACGTCGATCCGGAAACGATCACCGTGCCGCCGAAGACCTGGAAGGCGCTGCCGTAGCCGCTGCTGTCCAGCACGATCGACGCGGCCGAGGTCTTGCCCAGGTCCGTCGACTTGCGCAGCGCCGTGCCCTCGATCCACCACAGGCTGCCGTCCGTGCCGAGCACGGGATCCTGCGGCAACGCGGCCTGGGTCCAGGTCGCGCCGCCGTCGCCGGTGGCCAGGACACGGCCGCCGCTGCTCGCCACCAGCGTGCTGGCGCCTCGCACCTGCAGCGTCGCGCCGCTCATCGGCGGTTGCGAGGCCGGTTGCAGCGTCCAGTGGGCGCCGCCGTCCGTGGTGCGCAGCAGGGCGCCCGCATCGCCGGCCGCCCAGCCGTTGTTGGCGTCCGCGAAGCGGATCGCCGTCAGGCGCGTCGTCAGGCCGCTCGGCTGCTTGGTCCAGGTGGCGCCGCCATCACTGGTGCGCAGGATCTCGCCGTTGTCGCCGACGGACCAGCCGTTGCCCGCATCGAGGAAGAAGAAGCCGCTGGGCGTCGTGCCGGTCGGCCTCGGCGCCTGCCAGCACCAGCCACTGCCGTCGGCGCCGCTGCAGTTCAGGCCCTGCACGTGTGCGCGGTTGAACACCGACACGGTCCACTTCACGTCCTTGGAGACGCCGGCGGCATTCGACACCTTCAGCGTCACCGCGTAGTCGCCGACCTTGGCGAAGTCATGCTTGGGGCTGGCCTCGGCACTGGTGGCGCCGTCGCCGAAGGTCCAGGCGAAGCTCAGTCCGGCGGTGCCGGCCGCGTTGCTGGTGAACGCGGTGCCGGCGGCCACGTCGGTGGCCGCGGCGGCGGTGATCGCCAGGTTGTCCGGAATCGCCACGCCCTGCACGGGCGGCGGCGTGGACGGCGAGTCGCTCCCGCCACCGCCGCACGCGCTCAACAACGCGGCACTGATCAGCACGCCGGCCCATCCGGCGCGCGCATGTCCCTGTCTGCCCATGGCAGCCTCCCGATTTGTTTCAATATGTCTTCTTGTGAAGCGCGCGGATTCTGCCCCAGCTTCACGCGATCTGAACGTCGTCACCGCTCGCCCGAACGGGGGGAGCGCGCGAGGCAGAATCCCGCCCATGTCCGAGGCCAGCACCGCTCCATCGCCCCCGCCATCCCCCGCGAGGCGGGCCGGCGCCGGCCCGGGCGGCGAGGCGCCCGCCGCCAAGTCCGCGCCGCAGAAGGCGATGGAGAAGATGGGGCTCACGCGCGACATCGACCTCGCGCTGCACCTGCCGCTGCGCTACGAGGACGAGACCACGCTGACCCCGCTCGACCGCGCCCGCGACGGCGACACGCTGCAATGCGAGGGCGAGGTCATCGAGAGCCGCATCGAGATGCGCGGCCGCCGCCAGCTGCAGGTGAAACTGCGCGATGACGAGGGCGCGCTGCTGACGCTGCGCTTCCTGCACTTCTATCCCGCGCACCAGAAGACGCTGGCCGTCGGCGCCCGCGTGCGCGTGCGCGGCGAGATCCGCGTCGGCTTCTTCGGCCGCGAGATGGTCCATCCGAACTTCCGCAAGGTCGACGCGGACACGCCGCTGGCGACCTCGCTGACGCCGGTCTACCCGACCAGCGCGCAACTGCCGCAGGCCTACCTGCGCAAGGCGGTGGCCTCGGCGCTGCGCCGCGCGCCGTTGGACGAGGTGCTGCCGCTCGCCGTGGTTCCCAAGGGCCTGCCGTCGCTGCGCGACGCGCTGAACTTCCTGCATCACCCGCCGCCGTCGGCCGGGCTGTCGACGCTGGAGGACCACACCCATCCCGCCTGGCAGCGCCTCAAGTTCGAGGAGCTGCTCGCCCAGCAGCTCAGCCAGCAGCGCGCGCAACGCGAGCGCGCCCATCTGCGCGCGCCGCCGCTGCGCGGCTCACCTGGCGGGCTCGGCGAGCGGCTGCTCGGCGCCCTGCCCTTCGCGCTGACCGGCGCCCAGCGGCGCGTCGGCGAGGAGATCGCCGCCGACCTCGCCCGCCCGCAGCCGATGCACCGGCTGCTGCAGGGCGACGTCGGTTCCGGCAAGACCGTGGTCGCGGCGCTGGCCGCGGCGATCGCGATCGACGCCGGCTGGCAGTGCGCGCTGATGGCGCCGACCGAGATCCTGGCCGAGCAGCATTTCCGCAAGCTGATCGGCTGGCTGGAGCCGCTCGGCATCCGGGTCGCGTGGATCACCGGCAGCGTCAAGGGCAAGGCCAGACAGAAGATGCTCGATGCCGCCGCGTCGGGCGAGGCGACGCTGATCGTCGGCACGCATGCGGTGATCGAGGACAAGGTGCGCTTCCACCGGCTTGGGCTGGCGATCATCGACGAGCAGCACCGCTTCGGCGTCGCGCAGCGCCTGGCGCTGCGCAAGAAGCTGGCCGACGAAGCCGCCGGCACCGCCGGCCCGGGATCGCCGCCGCTCGAGCCGCATCTGCTGATGATGAGCGCCACGCCGATCCCGCGCACGCTGGCGATGACCTACTTCGCCGACCTGGACGTGTCGACGATCGACGAGCTGCCCCCCGGCCGCAGCCCCATCGTGACGCGCGTGTTCGCGGACGGCCGGCGCGACGACGTGATCGAGAAGATCGCCGCCGCCGTCGAGGACGGCCGGCAGGTCTACTGGGTCTGCCCGCTGATCGAGGAGTCCGAGGCGCTCGACCTCAAGAACGCCACCGAGACCCACGCCGAGCTGAGCGCGGCGCTGCCCGGCCGGATGGTCGGCCTGCTGCATGGACGGATGCCGGCGGCGGAGAAGGCAGCGGTGATGTCGCTGTTCAGCGGCGGACAGATGCATGTGCTGGTCGCGACGACCGTCATCGAGGTCGGCGTCGACGTGCCCAACGCCAGCGTGATGGTGATCGAGCATGCCGAGCGCTTCGGCCTGTCCCAGCTGCACCAGCTGCGCGGGCGGGTCGGCCGCGGGTCGGTGGCCAGCGTCTGCGTGCTGATCTACACCGGGCCGCTGTCCGACACCGGCAAGTCGCGGCTGCGCGCGATGGCCGAGACCACCGATGGCTTCGAGATCGCGCGCCGCGACCTGGACATCCGCGGCCCCGGCGAGTTCATGGGCGCGCGCCAGAGCGGCGCGCAGCTGCTGCGCTTCGCCGACCTGCAGGAAGACGCGCCGCTGCTGAGCGCGGCGCGCGCGCTCGCGCCGGTGCTGCTCGACGAGCAGCCGCGCGCGGCGCAGCGGCAGGTCGAGCGCTGGCTCGGTCACAAGACCGAGTACCTCAAGGCCTAGGCCTGGCGGCCTGGAGCCCCGTCCCGCTCACTTCAGCACGATCGCCCAGTACAGCAGCACTTCGGTGCGCGGCGTTTCGATGCCCATCCACTGCTGGGTCGGCTCGGCATTGATCTTGTCGATCGTGGCCTGACCCGAGATCACGCGGCCGAAGACGGCATAGCCCGCGCTGGTCGTGCTCTTGTCCAGCGTGGCGCTGTTGTCGGCCGAGTTGAAATAGAACTCGCTGGTCGCCGAATCCGGCACCGAGGTGCGCGCCATCGCGATCGTGTACTTGGTGTTGGACAGGCCGGCGATGCCCGCCTCCAGCTTGATCGGCGCCATCTGGCCGGCCGTCTTCTGCTGCAGGCCGGTGGTCCAGCCGCCGCCCTGGGCGACGAAGCCCGGAACGACGCGGTGGAAGATGGTGTTGTCGTAGTACTTCGCGTTGACGTACTTCAGGAAGTTGTCGACCGTGATCGGCGCGCGGGCATCGAGCTCCACGACGAGCTCGCCGTCGCTGGTCAGCATGCAGACCGTGCGCAGCGCGCTGGCGTTCGACGCGGCGACGCCGGCGGCGCTGCAGGTCGTCACCGGCGCGGTGGTCACCGGATTGGGCCTGGGCGGCTGCGCCGCCTCGTCATCGCTGCCACCGCCGCAGGCGGCCAGCGCGAGCGCGCCGCCCATCGCGGCGGTCAGCGCCATCATGCGGCGCTTGGACAGGGACGGAGACAGGAAAGTGGTCGACTTCATGGGCTCAATGGGAGCTTGTGGCTCCGTCAGCTGGCAAAGAAGCGCGAAGTATCGTGGTCGACCCGGCACAAACGATGGAGGCGGTGCGCGCGGCGCACGAAAGGAGGCGGGGCTTTCCCTAACGCCGTCTTCACAGGGTGTCGTACGTCACCCAGCCCCGATGAACACGGGCCAAACGGGCGCCGGGCGAGCGCGAAACGGCCCGCGTGCCGGCCCGTTCAGAACTCGAGGTTGTCGATCAGGCGGGTCTGGCCGATGCGGGCGGCGGCCAGCGCGACCAGCGGCTCGCCCTCGCGCGCCGCGCCGAGGTCATGGCGGCGGCGCAGCGTGAGGTAATCCGGCGCCCAGCCGGCATCGCGCAAGGCCTGCATCGCATCGGCCTCGATGCGGTCCAGGTCGCGCTCGCCCGCCTGCCAGCGCGCGATCGCGGCCCTCAGCGTGCGCGACAGCAGCAGCGCGTCCTGCTTCTGCTGCTCGCTCAGGTAGCCATTGCGCGAGGACAGCGCCAGGCCATCGGCATTGCGCTCGGTCTCGCCGGCCAGGATGCGGATCGGCATCGCGAGCTGATCGACCATGCGGCGGATCACCATCAGCTGCTGGTAGTCCTTCTTGCCGAAGACGGCGACGTCGGGCTGGACGATCTGGAACAGCTTCGCCACCACCGTGCACACGCCGATGAAGAAGCCGGGCCGGAAATGGCCTTCGAGGATGTCGGCCAGCTCCGCCGGCGGATGCACCTTGTAGCCCTGCGGCTCGGGGTACATCTCGCGCTCGTCGGGGGCGAAGACGAGGTCGCAGCTGGCGCCCTCGAGCAGTTCGGCGTCGCGGGCGAGCGTGCGCGGGTAGCGGTCGAAGTCCTCATGCGGCGCGAACTGCAGCCGGTTGACGAAGACGCTGGCGACGACGAGGCCGTCCGCGCCGACCGCCGCGCGGGCCTGGCGCGCCAGCGCAAGGTGGCCGTCGTGGAGGTTGCCCATCGTGGGCACGAAGGCGACCTGGCGGCCGCCCGCGAGCGCGGCGCGCAGGCCGGCGATGTCGTGGTGGACCTGCATGATCAGTAGCTGTGCTCGGGGGCCGGGAAGGCGCCGGACTTGACGTCGGCGACGTAGCGCGAGAAGGCCTCGCCGATCGAGGCCGATCCCCGCATGAAGTCGCGCACGAAGCGCGGCTTGCGGCCCCCGCCGACGCCCAGCATGTCGTGCATCACCAGGACCTGGCCCGAGCATTCGGCGCCGGCGCCGATGCCGATCACCGGCACGCCCAGCGTGCGGGTCAGCTCGCCGGCCAGCGCGGCGGGCACCATCTCCAGCAGCAGCATCTGCGCGCCCGCGTCGATGAGCTCGCGCGCATGGGCCTTGATCTGGGCGGCGCTCTCGGCATCGCGGCCCTGGACCTTGTAGCCGCTCAGCGCGGTGACGGTCTGCGGCGTCAGGCCCAGATGGGCGCAGACGGGGATGCCGCGCTCGGTGAGGAAGCGGACCGTCCCGGCGGTCCAGCCGCCGCCCTCGAGCTTGATCATGTGCGCGCCGGCCTGCGCCAGCTGCATCGCGTTGCGCCAGGCGGCCTGCGGCGACTCGTGGTACGTGCCGAAGGGCAGGTCCGCGATGATCCAGGCCAGCCGGCGCGCGCGCGCCACGCAGGCCGTGTGATAGACCATCGCCTCCAGCGTCACCGGCACCGTGGTCTGCAGGCCCTGCACGACGTTGCCCAGCGAATCGCCGATCAGGATGGAATCCACGCCGGCGTCCTCCATCGCATGGGCGAAGGTGGCGTCGTAGGCGGTCAGCATGGCGATCTTCTCGCCGCCGGCATGCATGTCGAGCAGGCGCTGCAGGGTGACGGGCTTGCGCTCGGGGGTCGCGCCCTGCGGGCGAGGGGCGGCGTAGGGGGAGGTCGGTTCGGTCATGCGTATCCCCTGGAAGAAGGTCCGGGGAGGTCCCTGGGGTGGGGCGGCAGTGTACCGGGACGGTGCGCTGGAGGCGCTTTCTGAGGACAATGCCGCTCCCATGACCCTGACTGAATTGCGCTACATCGTCGCCGTCGCCCGCGAGCGCCACTTTGGCCGTGCCGCGGAGGCCTGCTTCGTGTCGCAGCCGACGCTGTCGGTGGCGATCAAGAAGCTGGAGGAGGAGCTCGACGTCAAGATCTTCGAGCGCGGCGCCAGCGAAGTGACGATGACGCCGCTGGGCGAGGACATCGTGCGTCAGGCGCAGTCGGTCATCGAGCAGGCCAGCGCGATCAAGGACATCGCCAAGCGCGGCAAGGACCCGCTGGACGGGCCGCTGCGGCTGGGGATCATCTACACGATCGGGCCCTACCTGCTGCCGGAGCTGGTCAAGCACTGCATCGACCTCTATCCGCGCATGCCGCTGATGCTGCAGGAGAACTTCACGCAGAAGCTGCTGGACATGCTGCGCACCGGCGAGCTGGACTGCGCGATCATGGCCGAGCCCTTCCCGGACGCCGGCCTGGCGCAGGCGGCGCTGTACGACGAGGCCTTCGTGGTGGCGGTGCCGGCCTCGCATCCGCTGGCCAGGAAGACGCGCATCAGCGCCGAGGAGCTCAAGGCCGAGACCATGCTGCTGCTGGGCAATGGCCACTGCTTCCGGGACCACGTGCTGGAGGTGTGCCCGGAGTTCGCGCGCTTCTCGACTGACGCGGAGGGCATCCGCAAGAGCTTCGAGGGCAGCTCGCTGGAGACGATCAAGCACATGGTGGCGTCCGGGATGGGCGTCACGGTGGTGCCGGCGCTCAGCGTGCCGGACCAGGTGCCATCGCACCTGCGCTACATCCCGTTCGAGGAGCCGGTGCCCACGCGCCGGGTGGTGCTCGCATGGCGCCGCACCTTCACCCGCTACGAGGCGGTCGCGGCGCTGCGCAACGCGGTCTACGCCTGCGAGCTCCGCGGGGCGACGCTGCTGTCTTGAACAGCGTTCCTACCAGTGCGCCGGTTTGCGGATCGGTTTCTTGCGCGTCGGGACGATTGGGGGAAGCTGCACGGAGGCCAGCAACTCGTCGCTGAGGGAGGTCAGCGACCAGTCCGCCTGCGCCGCCAACGAGTTGCAGGGACGACGATGGCTGGAAGTTCCCGCGATTGCAGGACGGATCGGCATCACGACCCCGATGAGGATTTCAGGAAAGTCCTGGCGTATCGCCTCGAGCGCCGGTTCGAAATCGCTGTCGTTCGTCACGACCACGATGCGGTCGTAAAGACCTCGGCAGACGTCTCGGTACATCCGGACCGCCAGGTTGACGTCCGTCTTCTTTTCCTCGACACGCCAGACTCGCACCCGGCGATGGCGATCGAAAGGCTGCCCCTGGATGTACTCCGGCACGAGCGAGCCTGAGGGATCACAGGTATGGGTGCCGAAGACCGCTTCGAATCGCAGGCCGTGGCGCACGCCGAGCGCTCGCAAGTAGCTGGTCTGCGCCTCGACGGAAGCGGCACCGTGCCCAGAGAAACGCGCGAGCGCGTAGGCCGTGAACAGGTTCAGCTTGATCAACTCCTCGTTCTGATCACGCTCCCCCAGCAGCGATTCGATCAGGCCGACCAGATCCAACCACTTGTACGGACTCCCTCGCAACCGGCCGTAATAGAGGTTGTAACCGTCGACATAGGCGGCGACGCGCACTGGCGTCTTGATACACGTCAAGAGAAGTCGAGCCCCAGAAAGTGAAAAAGCCACCCCGGGTGGAGCGGCTTTCTCGTCCCGAGCAGGTTGGCGAACCAAATCGCGTCCGCAAGGGAGTAGTCGTGGAGCGAGTGTCGCCCCGCCGCAGCGGCGAAGTCAATCTCCCCATGCAAAGCCAGTTGGATTTCCCAATCGCATTGCTTAGGCTATTTAAATAGTCACATTGATAGCAAATAGCTAAATTCGCTCCTCATACCCCGCCGGTCTCCTCCTTCAGGGAGATCCCACCAGCGGCCCGAGCCCCTACAAAGCGAAGCGAGCAAGACATGACCCTCCGATCCGGACAACGCACCCTGGGCTGGCTGCTGGTCGCCGCCGGCGCGGCGCTGAATGCGCAGACGCTGGTCGACTGGATGACGCACAGCGTCGTCTGACACGTGTCAAGACGCGCTCGCCGTGCGCCCCGCCGTCACGATGCCGGTCCCCTCGATCGGTTAGTCTCCGGGGCGTCTTTCGACTTTCATTCCCCCGTAAGGAGTCCCTCGATGGCCAAGAAGAGCCCCTCTCCCGCCAAGGCTGCCTCCGCCAAGGGCGTGCCCTCCCTGCAGATCGGCATCAGCGACAAGGATCGCGCCGCCATCGCGCAAGGCCTGTCCAAGCTGCTCGCCGACACCTACACGCTGTACCTCACCACCCACAACTTCCACTGGAACGTGACGGGCCCGATGTTCAACTCGCTGCATGCGATGTTCATGGGCCAGTACACCGAGCTGTGGAACGCCGTCGACCCGATCGCCGAGCGCATCCGCTCGCTGGGCCACAAGGCGCCGGGCTCCTACGCGCAGTTCGCGCAGCTGAGCTCGCTGCCCGACGCGCCCGTCACGCCGCCGAAGGCGCTGGACATGGTCCGCATCCTGGTCGACGGCCACGAAGGCGTGGCCCGCACCGCCCGCGCGCTGTTCGACCTGGTCGACAAGGCCAGCGACGAACCCACCGCCGACCTGCTCACCCAGCGCCTGACGGTGCATGAGCAGACCGCGTGGATGCTGCGCTCGCTGCTGGAAGAGTGATCGCCACGGCGCGCGGCATCGCGCGCCCGCCACGATGACGAAGGGGACCTCGCGGTCCCCTTTTCCGTTGCCAACCCGGCGATGCCGGCCTCAGCCGACCGCCTTGATGCGTCCGGCCCGCCGCGCCTGCGCGAGCATCGACGCCAGCGCGCACGACGCCAGCCGCGCGGCGCGCGAATCGGCCCGGCTGGTCAGCACGATCGGCACCTTCGCGCCGAGCACCACGCCCGCCGCATAGGCCTGCGCCAGGAAGCTCAGGCTCTTGGCCAGCATGTTGCCGGCGTCCAGGTCCGGCACGATCAGCACGTTCGCCTTGCCCGCCACCGGCGACACGATGCCCTTGATGCGCGCCGCCTCCGGATCGATCGCGTTGTCCATCGCCAGCGGCCCGTCCAGCACCGCGCCGGTGATCTGGCCGCGGTCCGCCATCTTGCACAGCGCCGCCGCGTCCATCGTCGACGGCACCTTCGGGTTCACCGTCTCCATCGACGACAGCAGCGCCACCCGCACTTCCGGCAGCCGCAGCGCGTGCGCCAGGTCGATCGCGTTCTGCACGATGTCGACCTTCTCCTCCAGCGTGGGCTCGATGTTGATCGCCGCGTCCGAGATGATCAGCGGCTGCGCATGCCCCGGCACGTCCATCACGAAGCAGTGGCTGATGCGGCGGCCGGTGCGCAGCCCGCCCTCGCGGCGCACCACGGCGCCCATCAACTCGTCGGTATGCAGGCTGCCCTTCATCAGCGCGTCGACGCTGCCCTTGAGCGCCATCGTCACCGCCAGATCGGCCGCCGCATGGCTGTGGGGCACGTCGAAGAGCGTGTACCGCGCCAGGTCCACGCCCGCCGACGCGGCGGCCTCGGACACCTTGCCCGCCGGACCGATCAGCACGGGCTCGATCAGGCCCAGCGACGCGGCCTCCGTCGCGGCGAGCAGCGCCACGTCGCTGCAGGGATGGACGACCGCCATGCGCAGCGGCGGCAGATGCCGCACGGCCTCGAGGAGCCGGTCGTAATGCGGATGGGCGCTCGGCATCGGATGCATCACCCTGCTTCTCCCTCGGGCTTTAACAATGGATCGCGGACGATGATGCATGCTGCGGTGCAACAAAGCAACCCGCGACCGGGTTGGGAGCATGTGAATGGCCGAGTGGATCCACGACTGGCAGACCTACGCGACCGATGCCTGGCAACGTGCGCTGCTGACGCTGGACACGATGCGGGAACGCGGCAACGTGTTCCTCGACCACCTGCACGCCGGCAAGCCCGCGCTGCTGAAGTTCGAGCACGAACTGCTGATCGACGGCCGCGACCTGCCCCAGCCCTGCAACTACGCGCTGCTGCGCATCCTCCCGGCCGATGGCGCGGTGATCGATCCGGCGCGGCGGCCGATCGTCGTCATCGACCCGCGCGCCGGCCACGGGCCCGGCATCGGCGGCTTCAAGCCGGACTCCGAGATCGGCGTCGCGCTGCGCGCCGGCCATCCGGTCTACTTCATCACCTTCGAACCCGAGCCGGTCGAGGGTCAGACCTTGCTCGACGTGGCGCGCGCCGAGGCGCAGTTCCTCGAGGAGGTCGCGCGCCGTCACCCGAAGTCGCCCGGGCTGCCGGCGGTGATCGGCAACTGCCAGGCCGGCTGGGCCGTCGCGGCACTGGCCGCGGTGCGCAGCGACCTGATGGGCCCGATCGTGCTCAACGGCGCGCCGCTGTCCTATTGGGCCGGCTCGCCGGAGCAGAATCCGATGCGCTACGCGGGCGGGGCGCTCGGCGGCGCGTGGCTGTCGGCGCTGTCGGCCGACCTGTGCGGCGACCGCTTCGACGGTGCCCACCTGGTCTCGAACTTCGAGAACCTGAACCTCGCCAATACCTGGTGGGACAAGTACTACCACCTCTACGCCAACGTCGACACCGAGCGCGAGCGATTCCTCGACTTCGAGCGCTGGTGGGGCGGCTACTTCCGCATGACCGGCGAGGAGATCGAGGCCATCGTCGAGAACCTCTTCATCGGCAACCGCCTGGCGCGCGGCGAGGTGGAGATGGAGGGCTACCGCCTGGACCTGCGCAACATCGCCGCGCCGATGGTGATCTTCGCGTCCTGGGGCGACAACATCACGCCGCCGCAGCAGGCGCTGGACTGGATCATCGACGTGTGGGGCAGCGAGAAGGCGCTGATCAAGGCCGGCCGCACCATCGTCTACATGCTGCATCCGCGCATCGGGCACCTGGGCATCTTCGTCGGCGCCTCGATCGCGCGGCGCGAGCATGAGCAGATCGTCGACACGCTGGAGCAGATCGCCGCGCTGCCGCCCGGCCTTTACGAGATGAAGATCGAGGCCCGCGATCCCGACGCGCCGCTGGCGGCGCTGGAGTCGGGCGACTACTCGGTCAGCTTCGAGACGCGCCGCGTCGACGACCTGCGCGCGCTCAATCCGGAATGCCGCCGCGACGAGGCCCTGTTCAGCACGATCGCGCAGGTGTCGGAGGCGAACATGCGCCGCTATCGCCAGTGGCTGCAACCCGCGGTGCGGGCGGCCGGCAGCAAGGCGCTGGGCGAATGGCTGCGCTGGATGCATCCGCTGCGGCTGCAGCACCTGGCGATCTCCGACCTGCATCCGCTCGCGCCGTGGATCCGGCAGGCGGCCGACAGCGCGCGTGAGCGCCGCCAGACCGTCACGCCGGACAACCCATGGCTCAAGTGGGAACAGCTGGGATCGCGCTGGATCAGCGAATCGCTGGACCGCCTCGGCCACCAGCGCGACACGGCGCTGGTGCATTGGGTCGAGGCGGTCTACGGGCCGCATGGCCTGGGCGCGCTGCTGCCGCCGCGCGACGCCGACCAGGCCTCCAGCACCGCGCATGCGGCCGCCGATGAACTCGAAGGCCGCCGCGTCGCGCTCGAGCAGGTGGAACAGGGCGGCTTCGCCGATGCCGTGTGCCGCATCCTGCTGGCCGGCCTGGCGCATCGCGGCGTCGTCCAGCGGCGTGGACTGATCCTCGGCCAGCTCCTGGCGGACTCCCACCGCCGCATGGCCGCCGAAGCCCAAGACGCCGTGGCCGCCGCGCCGGGCGAGGACTGGGCCACGCTGCTGCACCGGCAGGCGCTGATCGTCACCTTTGCGCCGGACGAGGCGATGGCGGCGCTGCCCCGGCTGCTGCCGACGCTCGAGGACCGCGAGCAGGCGCTGGCGCTGGCCAGCGCGGTGCTGATGGCGGAGTCGGAACTGGCCGATCCGGATTCGCCGGCGGCCCGCTACGTGCACGAGCTGCTGCACGTGGACCCGGTGCGCGTGGCCGACATGGCGCTCGCGCTGTCGGCGCCGGCCGCGGCGACGGTCTCGATCGCGGCCTCGCCCGCGCCCGCTCCGGCATCCAGACCGGCGCGCCGCCGCAGGGCCACCGCATGAGCTCGGCCGGCGCGCCCACCACGCTGTTCGTCGACGGCGGCTATCACATCATGGGGTGAGCATGGATCCACGGCTCGAAGGCGAATTCATCGCGGTCGTCAACGCAGGCTCGTCCAGCATCAAGCTGTCGATGTTCTCGCTGCACGAGGACCGCCGGCTCGGTCCGCTGCGGCCGGCGCTGCGCGCGCAGGTCGAGGGCCTGGGCACCTCCACGCCGCGTTTCGAGGCCGCGCACGCCGACGGCTCGCGCGCCGGATCGCGCGACTGGCCGGTGGGCGAGCGCCTGAGCCACGATGGCGCGCTCGATCATCTGGTCGAGTTCGTCACCCACGAGTTCCCCGGCATCGAGATGCTGGGCATCGGCCATCGCGTCGTGCACGGCGGCACCGCGTTCGAGGCGCCGGTGATCGTGACGCCGCCGGTGCTCGCCCAGCTCGAGACACTGATCCCGCTCGCCCCGCTGCATCAGCCGCACAACCTGGCGCCGATCCGGCGCGCGTTCGCCGCGCTGCCCGGCCTGCCGCAGGTCGCCTGCTTCGACACCGCCTTCCATCGCGGCCAGTCCGACGTCGCCGACGCCTTCGCCCTGCCCTATGCGCTGTTCGAGGCCGGCGTCCGCCGCTATGGCTTCCACGGGCTGAGCTACGAGTACATCGCCTCGCGGCTGCCGGTGCTGTCACCGCGGTTGGCGGACGGGCGCGCCGTCGTGCTGCACCTGGGCAATGGCGCGAGCGCCTGCGCGCTGCATCGCGGCCGCAGCGTTGCCAGCAGCATGGGCTTCACCGCGCTCGACGGCCTGCCGATGGGCACGCGCAGCGGCGCGATCGATCCCGGCGTGCTGATCTACCTGATGGACGAGCAGCGCATGGACGCGCGCGAGCTTGAGACGCTGCTCTACAAGCAGTCGGGGCTGCTCGGCCTGTCGGGCGTGTCCAGCGACATGCGCCAGCTGTTGGCCAGCGATGCGCTGCGGGCGCGCTTCGCGATCGATGTCTTCGTGCACCGCATCGCGCGCGAGATCGGCGCGCTGGCCGCCGAGATGGGCGGCCTGGACGGCCTGGTCTTCACCGCCGGCATCGGCGAGCATGCGGCCGAGATCCGGCGCCGCGTGCTGTCGCGCTGCCTGTGGCTGGGCGTGTCGGTGCAGGACGCCGCCAACCGCGAAGGCCCGCCCGAGCGCCGCATCAGCACCGTCGACAGCCGCTGCGAGGCCTGGGTCATCCCCACCGACGAGGAACTCATGATGGCCCGGCACACCTTCCAGCTGCTCGCCGGCGAGTGAGCCCGCGGCAATAACCCCACCGGCGTGGGCCGCGAGGCCCTCGGCGCTACAGTGGGCCGCATCGCCCCGCGGGACGCCCCATGCGCATCGCCCTCCTTTCCTTCGACGGCTTCAACGAGATCGACAGCTTCGTGCCCCTGGGCCTGCTGAACCGGCTCAAGCCCCTGGGCTGGTCCGCCGAGCTCTGCGGGCCCGGCGCGACCGTCACCTCGATGAATGGCGTGACCGTGCAGCTCAAGCGGCCGCTCGAATGGGCCAACGAGGCCGACGCGGTCTGGTTCGGCTCCGGCATCTACACGCGGGCGATCGCGGAGAACTCCGCGCTGCTGGACCGGCTGCAGCTCGATCCGACGCGGCAGCTGATCGCCTCGCAGTGCTCCGGCGCGCTGCTGGTGGCGCGCCTGGGGCTGCTTGGCGACGCGCCCGCCTGCACCGACACGAACACGCGGCCCTGGCTGGTCGAGGCCGGCGTGCGGGTGCTCGACGAGCCCTTCCATGCCCGCGGGCCGGTGGCCACCTCGGGCGGCTGCCTGGCCTCGCAATACCTGTCGGCCTGGCTGATGTGGCGCAAGGCCGGCGAGGACGCCACCCGCGACGCGCTGACCTACGCCGCGCCGGTCGGCGAGAAGGCCGAGTACGTCGAGCGCCTGCTCGCGCGGGTGCGGCCGTTCATGGACGAGGCCGGGACTTAGGACCCCGCGCGGGCCGGGGCCTCGGCGGGGTTGGGGCCTCGCGGGGGCGATGGCCGATAATCGCGGGTTCGCCGCCTCTTTCGCGCCATGTCCACCGACCAGCCCAGCCGCATCCAGTCCGAAGTGCGCCGCCGCCGCACCTTCGCCATCATTTCGCACCCTGACGCGGGCAAGACCACGCTGACGGAAAAGCTGCTGCTGTTCTCCGGCGCGATCCAGATCGCGGGCTCGGTGAAGGCGCGCAAGGCCTCGCGCCATGCGACCTCCGACTGGATGGAGATCGAGAAGCAGCGCGGCATCTCGGTGGCCTCGTCGGTGATGCAGATGGAGTACCGTGACTGCGTCATCAACCTGCTGGACACCCCGGGCCACCAGGACTTCTCCGAGGACACCTACCGCGTGCTGACCGCCGTCGACGCGGCGCTGATGGTCATCGACGCGGCCAACGGCGTGGAGCCGCAGACCCGCCGCCTGCTGCAGGTCTGCCGCGCGCGCAACACGCCGATCCTGACCTTCGTCAACAAGCTCGACCGCGAGGTCCAGGAGCCGCTGGCGCTGATGGACGAGATCGAGCGCGAGCTGGGCATGACGGTGGTGCCCTTCACCTGGCCGGTCGGCATGGGCAAGCACTTCCACGGCGTGATGGACCTGCGCCAGCAGCGCATGCGCGTGTTCTCGCCCGGCGAGGACCGCGCCGCCGGCACCGAGGAAGTGCTGGACGGTCTGGACAACCCGGCCTACCTCGAGCGCTTCGGCATGCAGTACGAGAACGCGCAGGGCGAGATCGAGCTGGTCAAGGAGGCCGCGCCTTCTTTCGATGAAGAGGCCTTCCTGACCGGCAGGCAGACGCCGATGTTCTTCGGCTCCGCGGTGAACAACTTCGGCGTGCAGGAGGTGCTGGATGCGCTGGTCGAGCTGGCGCCCGCCCCCGCCGAGCGCGCCGCGATGCAGCGCGTGGTGCAGCCCGAGGAGCCCAAGTTCACCGGCGTGGTCTTCAAGATCCAGGCCAACATGGACCCGTCGCACCGCGACCGGATCGCGTTCCTGCGCGTGGCCTCGGGCCACTTCGAGCGCGGCATGCGGCTCAAGGTCGTGCGCTCGGGCAAGGAGCTGCGGCCCAACACGGTGGTGAGCTTCCTGTCGCAGCGCCGCGAGCTGCTGGACGAGGCCTTCGCCGGCGACATCATCGGCATCCCCAACCACGGCGTGCTGCAGCTGGGCGACACCATCACCGAGGGCGAGGCGCTGCAGTACACCGGCCTGCCCTTCTTCGCGCCGGAAATGTTCCGCTCCGTCGAAGTGGCGGACCCGCTCAAGACCAAGCAGCTGCGCGAGGGCCTGCGCCAGCTCGGCGAGGAAGGCGCGATCCAGGTCTTCCGCCCCGAGGCCGGCAGCGTGCTGCTGCTGGGCGCGGTCGGCCAGCTGCAGTTCGAGGTCGTCGCGCACCGGCTGGAGCATGAATACGGCGTCAAGGCCCGCATCATGCCGGCGCGCTACAACGTCGCGCGCTGGGTGACCTGCGACGAGGCCGACGGCGGCGAGAAGGAGTTGCGCCGCTTCATCGACCACAACGCGCACCGCGTGGCCTGGGACGCGGTCAACGCGCCGACGGTGCTGCTCGAATACGCCGGCGAACTGCGCGCGATGCAGGAGAACTGGCCCAAGATCAAGTTCCACGCGCTGCGGGAGCACGCCGGCCTGGTCTTCCAGAAGCAGATGGACGCCTGATCCGGCGGCCGCGCAGGCCGGGCGCCAGCCGCCCCGCCCGTGCGGACGGCGTGACTTCATTGGCATTCGCGGCCCGGCATCGCTGCCGGCCTGTCACGCGCGTTTCCTACACTGCGCCGATGCCGAATGCGATCGAGCCGTCGAAGGAGCGCCGCCTGAGCTGCCTCCTGCTGGCGGCCGGACTCATGGCGGGCGCGTTGCCGCCGGCGCTGGCCTCGCAGGCGCCGGCCGAGGCCTCCCAGGAGCTGGTCGGCTTCACCGAGAACCTGCCGCCGCTGAACTACGCGGACGGCGGCGTGCCGCGCGGCTTCAGCACCGAGCTGCTGAAGGCGATGACCGCCGACGCCGGCCTGCGGCTGCGCATCGAGGTGCTGCCCTGGCAGCGCTCGGTGCAGGAAGCGTCGCGGCATCCGGACAGCGTGCTGTTCTCGCTGACCCGCACGCCCGAGCGCGAGTCCCAGTTCCGCTGGGTCGGCCCGATCAGTCCGCGGCGCATCCTGGTGTACCGGCTCAGCCGCCGGACCGATGTGCGGCCAGCGAGCCTGAAGCAGCTCAACGGCTGGCGGCTGGGCGTGTCGCGCGACTCGGCGGCGGCGAAGACGCTGCTCGCCGAAGGCCTGCGGCCGGAGGTGGAGCTGGAACTGGGTCTGGACGACGCGACCAACCTGCGCAAGCTGCTGGCCGGACGCATGGAGCTGATCGCGCTGCTGGACTGGGCCGCCGCCTGGCACCTGCGCGAGCTCAAGCTGCCCTATGCGACGCTGACGCCGGTCCTGCCCTTGGACGTGGACAAGTCCTACTGGTACGGCCTGCCGGCGGACAGCGATCCCGCGATCGCGCGCCGGCTGCAGGCCGCGCTGGACCGCATCAGGCGGGACGGGCGCTACGAGCGCCTGCGCCAGCAGTATTTCGAGTGAGCGCCCCGGCCGGGGCCGGCAGGCAACCCAGCGATTCGAGCGTGCGCTCGACCGCGATCTCGAGCGGCGTGTGCGGCACGCCGCCGGCGTGGGCGAGCCGCGCCGCCAGGCGGGCCTCGTCCATCCGCAGCGGCTCGCGCCAGAGGTAGCGCATCTCGGCGAGCTCGCGGAACAGCGGCACCACCGCCTGCGCCAGCCGGACCGCCCACCACGGAAAGCGCGCGACGCGCGGCGTTGCCCCGCTGCGGCGCTGGACCACCCGCTGGATCGCTTCGACCATCTGGCGGCCGTCGGCGTCCCAATGGCCCTCGAAATGAAAGCGGGCAAAGGCCGGCAGCGCATCGCGCTGCGCGATCAGCGCGACCATCGCCGCGGCGACATCCGGCAGATAGGCCCATTGGTGGCCGACACCGTCCGCCCCCACCTGCTGAACGCGCGTCACCGGCTTGCCCGGCGTGATCAGCCCTTGCGAGAACCAGTTGTTCGCCGCGCCGGGCCCGAAGAAGTCCCCCGCCCGCAGCACGATGGCGCGGAACTGGCCGCGCTCGGCGCCTTCGCGCAGGCGGCGCTCCATCTCGACGCGGATCGCGCCCTTGCGCGTCAGCGGCCGCTGCGGCGCGTCCTCGCCGGGGTGGGGCAAGGCGTCGGGGCCGAAGTTGTAGACCGTGCCCGGCAGCACCACCGTCGCGCCGCGCGCCGCCGCGGCGGCGAGCGTGTTGTCGAGCATCGGCAGCACCTGCTCGCGCCAGTGGCGGTAGCCGGGCGGATTGACCGCATGGACGATCACGTCGCAGCCCTGCGCGGCGCGCTGCACGTCCATCGCGTCGAGCGCGTCGCCGCGCAGCCAGTGCAGGCCGTCGCGGTGCTCGGACTCACCGGCCAGCCCGCGCTTGAGCGCCCGCACCGTCCAGCCGGCGTCGCGCAGGGCCCGGGCCACCGCGCCGCCGATGCCGCCGCTGGCGCCCAGCACCAGGGCCGTGCGCCGCGCCACCGCGGTCATCGCGCCCAGCGCGCCGATCGCATCCATCGAAGTCATCGCATCCATCGCCTGCTCCTGTCGTGTTGAAGGCATGGGACGGATTCTGGAAAACAGCGGCTTTCCTGAAAATTACCGAGCATCGCTAAGCAGCTATACATTTATGAATGACTTCGACGATCGCATGGGAGTGGTACCGCTCCTTCCTGGGGGTGTTGCGCGAGGGCTCGCTGTCCGGCGCGGCGCGGGTGCTGGATCTGACGCAGCCGACGGTGGGCCGGCACGTGGCGGCGCTGGAGGCGCAGGTGGGCCAGTCGCTGTTCGTGCGCACGCCGGCGGGGCTGCTGCCGACGGAGGCGGCACTGGCGCTGCGGCCCTACGCGGAGGCGATGGACAGCACGGCCGCCGCGCTGGAGCGCACCGCGCGCAGCCATGGCGACGGCGTGCGCGGCGTGGTGCGGGTGACCGCGAGCGAGGTGGTCGGCGTGGAGATCCTGCCGCCGCTGATCGCGACGATGCGGGAGCGCCATCCGCAGCTGGTCGTCGAGCTGGTGCTGAGCAACAAGGTGCAGGACCTGCTGCGGCGCGAGGCGGACATCGCGATCCGGATGACGCCGCCGAAGCAGGAGCAGCTGATCGCGCGCCGCGTCGGCACCATCGACGTCGGCCTGCATGCGCATGAGCGCTATCTGGCGGCGCGGGGCGTGCCGTCCACGATGCAGGCGCTGATGGAGGGCCACGCGCTGATCGGCTACGACCAGCCGCCGCCCTACGTGCGGGCGCTGGCGCAGCGCTTTCCGGTGCTCGAGCGCGAGCGCCTCGCGCTGCGCGCGGACAGCGATCTCGCGCAGCTGTCGCTGATCCGCGCGGGCGCGGGCATCGGGGCCTGCCAGGTGGGCCTCGCCAAGCGGGACCCGGCGCTCAGGCGCGTGCTCGCGGACGCGTTCAGCATCCCGCTCGACACCTGGGTCACGATGCACGAGGACCTGCGCGACAGCCCGCGCTGCCGGGCGGTGTTCGAGGCGCTGGTGACCGGCCTCCAACGTCACATCGAGGCCGGCGCCCGAACCCCGCTTACGGCTTGATGCTGTAGTTCACCGGCACCCAGCGGTAGCCCTTGCCGTCCTGCGCCACGTGGCCGATGCCCGGGAAGGACACATGCGCGACCGCCACCCAGTAGCCCTGCTTGGCGGCATCCGCGTAGGCCAGCTTGCGCTGCGGCATGGCCTGCTTCGAATCGGTGTCGAAGTTGATCGTCACCGCCGGATCCGGGAACTGCACCGCCGCGACGTGCATCAGGTCGCCCCACACCGCCAGCTTCTGGCCCTGGCTCTCCACCATGTAGACCGTGTGCCCCGGCGTGTGGCCGTAGGCCGCGTGCGTGCGCACGCCCGGCACCAGCTCGGTCTCGCCGCTGAACGGCTTCAGGCGGCCCGCGTCCTGGTACGGCTTGAGCGCCGCCGCGGCCGCGCCGAAGAAGTCCTTGTGCGCCGGATCCTTGGCCGCGTTCTCCGCGTTGAGCCAGAAGTCGGCGTCATGCTGGTCCATGCGCACCACGGCATTCGGGAACACCGCCTGGCCGTCCTTCGTCAGACCCATCGCATGGTCCGGATGCAGGTGGGTGATGTAGATCTCGTCGACCTGCTCCGGCTGGTAGCCCGCCGCCTTCAGGTTGGCCAGCAGCCGGCCCGTCGTCGGACCGAAGGCGCCGTTCGCGCCGGTATCGATCAGCACCAGCCTGGTGCCGGTGTTGATCAGGTAGGCATTGATCGAGGTCTCGACCGGCGGCTTCAGGAAGCTCTTGGCCAGCGCCTTCACCACCGTGCCGGGCTTGGCCTTGTCCATCAGCTGGTCGACCGGCAGATCGATCGTGCCGTCGTTCAGCGCGGTGATCTCGAAGTCGCCCAGCATCATGCGGTAGTACCCGGGCGCCTGCGTCTTCACCTGCGGCGCGGCGGCCTGCGCGCCGGCGGCGGACAGGGCGAGCGCGAGCCCGAGAACAGCGAACTTGCCGGAACGGATCATGGGGAACCTCCAAGGTATCAATGGGTTGTCGGCGCGCAGCATAGCCATCCGGGCCATGTCCCGCCCTCCCCGTTCGGAAGAAGCACCGTTCTCCCGCAGGAGATTCCGGTGACACGCGCTCGCGCAGCGCCCCCTGTGGCATGTCCTGGCCCCCATCCGTCAGCCTCGTGAAAGATGGCTGCGGCGTGATGCCGCGTGAGGCGTCAGCTCCTCGGCGCAACTCCGAGGGTTAGCCCTTGCGCAATGCTGCGTAAAGGGTTTTACGCTGTGCGCGGCCCTTGCCAGGGCCCTAAATTCCTGGCTCCACTACAGAGGCACCGGTTCCCCGGCGCCCACCTTTGCGCCGATGAGCACCCTCATCCTGGAGACACGCAAACTGACCAAGGAGTTCAAGGGCTTCACCGCCGTGGACTCCGTCGACCTGCAAGTGCAGCGCGGGCACATCCACGCGCTGATCGGCCCCAATGGCGCCGGCAAGACGACCTGCTTCAACCTGCTGACGAAGTTCCTGACCCCGACGCGGGGCCAGATCCTCTTCAACGGCAGCGACATCACCGGCGAGAAGCCCGCGCAGATCGCGCGCCGCGGCGTGATCCGCTCGTTCCAGATCTCGGCCGTGTTCCCCCACCTCACGGTGCTGGAGAACGTGCGCATCGGCCTGCAGCGCTTCACCGGCACCAGCTACCACTTCTGGACCGGCCTGGGCGGGCTGCGCAAGCTCGACAACCGCGCGCTCGAGCTGCTGGAACTCGTGGACCTGCGCGACATGGCCGCGCTGCGCGCCGCGGACCTGCCCTACGGCCGCAAGCGGGCGCTGGAGATCGCCACCACCATGGCGATGGAACCCGAACTGATGCTGCTCGACGAGCCGACCCAGGGCATGGGCCACGAAGACGTCGACCGCGTCACCGCGCTGATCAAGCGCGTCGCCGAGGGCCGCACCGTGCTGATGGTGGAACACAACATGAAGGTGATCAGCAGCATCGCCGACCGCATCACCGTGCTGGCGCGCGGCGCCGTGCTGGCCGAGGGCGACTACGCCACCGTCTCCCGCCACCCGAAGGTGCTCGAGGCCTACATGGGCTCCGAGGCCGCCGAACTGCAGGGAGCGCATTGATGGCCCATGCGCTGGAGATCAAGGGCCTGCAGGCCTGGTACGGCGAGAGCCACATCCTGCACGGCATCGACCTGGCCGTGCCGCAGGGTCAGGTGTTGACGCTGCTGGGCCGCAACGGCGCCGGCCGCACGACCACGCTGCGCGCCATCATGGGCCTGACCGACCGCCGCAGCGGCTCGATCAAGGTTCATGGCCAGGAGACGGTCCACCTGCCCACGCATCGCATCGCCCGCCTGGGCCTGGGCTACTGCCCGGAGGAGCGCGGCATCTTCGCCTCGCTCAGCACCGAGGAGAACCTGCGGCTGCCGCCGCCGCTCAAGGGCGGGCGCGGAAAGATCATGTCCGAGGACGAGATCTACGCGATGTTCCCCAACCTCGCCGAGCGCCGCCACAGCCAGGGCACGCGCCTGTCCGGCGGCGAGCAGCAGATGCTGGCCGTGGCCCGCATCCTGCGCACCGGCGCCGACATCCTGCTGCTGGACGAGATCTCCGAGGGCCTGGCCCCGGTCATCGTCCAGGCGCTGGCCCGCATGATCACCGCGCTCAAGGCGCAGGGCTTCACCATCGTGATGGTGGAGCAGAACTTCCGGTTCGCCGCGCCGCTGGCGGACCACTTCGTCGTGATGGAACACGGCCAGGTCGTCGAGTCCTTCGCCGCCGCGCAGCTGGACAGCAAGCGCGCGCTGCTCGACGAACTGCTGAGCGTGTAGCCCCGGCGCGGATCCGCATGCCTTTGGTGCTTCCAGTCTGATACCCGCGTGGCCCGACGAGGCCGTTAGAAAAGGAGACAAGCGATGAAGACGACCCTCAAGACCGTTGCCCTGGCCTCGGTGCTGGCCTGCGGCAGCCTCGCCGCGCAGGCGCAGATTTCCGGCGACGTGGTGAAGATCGGCATCATCACCGACATGTCCAGCGTCTACGCCGACATCGACGGCGCCGGCGGCGTGGAGGCGATCCGCATGGCCATCGCCGATGCCAAGGGCATGGCCGCGGGCAAGAAGATCGAGCTGGTCTTCGCCGACCACCAGAACAAGGCCGACGTGGCCGCGTCCAAGGCGCGCGAGTGGTTCGACACGCAAGGGCTGGACCTGCTGATAGGCGGCACCAACTCCGGCACCAGCCTGGCGATGGCCAAGGTGGCGGCGGAGAAGAAGAAGCCCTTCATCTCGATCGGCGCCGGCACCTCGCGCCTGACCAACGAGGAATGCTCGCCCTACACCATCCACTACGCCTACGACACCGTGGCCCTGGCCAACGGCACCGGCGCGGCGGTGGTGAAGAACGGCGGCAAGAGCTGGTTCTTCCTGACCGCGGACTACGCCTTCGGCACCTCGCTGCAGGCCGACACGTCGGCGGTGGTGGCCAAGGCCGGCGGCCAGGTGCTGGGCTCGGTGAAGCACCCGCTCAACGCCAGCGACTTCTCCTCCTTCCTGCTGCAGGCGCAGAGCTCCAAGGCGCAGATCCTGGGCCTGGCCAACGCCGGCGGCGACACCATCAACGCGGTCAAGGCGGCCAACGAGTTCGGCATCACCAAGACGATGAAGCTGGCCGGCCTGCTGATGTTCATCAACGACGTGCACTCGCTGGGGCTGAAGACCACCGAGGGCATGTACCTGACCGACAGCTGGTACTGGAACCAGAGCGCCGAATCGCGCGTCTGGGCGCGCCGCTTCTTCGAGAAGATGAAGCGCATGCCCTCGTCGCTGCAGGCGGCGGACTACTCGGCGGTGTCGCACTACCTGAAGGCGGTCGAGGCGATCAAGACCGACGACGGCGACAAGGTGATGGCGCAGATGAAGGCCACGCCGGTCAACGACTTCTACACGAAGGGCACGATCCGCAAGGAGGATGGCCGCGCGGTGCACGACATGTTCCTGCTGCAGGTGAAGTCGCAGAAGGAATCGACCGAGCCGTGGGACTACTTCAAGGTCGTGACCCGCATTCCCGGCGACGACGCGTTCACGAAGCTGGCCGACTCGAAGTGCCCGCTCGTGAAGAAGTGATGTGACCCTGGGCGCGCCGCGCGGCCGGGCCGCGGGCGCGTCCTCCCGTTCAGGATGAGCGACGACTCATGACCGACTTCTTTGGCGTTCCGCTGCCCGCGCTGCTGGGCCAGCTGCTGCTGGGCCTGGTGAACGGCTCGTTCTACGCAATGCTCTCGCTGGGCCTGGCGGTGATCTTCGGCATGCTGAACATCATCAACTTCGCCCATGGCGCGCTCTACATGATGGGCGCGTTCCTGGCGTGGATGGGGCTGGAGTACCTGGGCATCAACTACTGGGCGATGCTGCTGATCGCGCCGCTGGTGGTGGGCGTGTTCGGGCTGGTCATCGAGCGGCTGCTGCTGCAGTGGCTCTACAAGCTGGACCACCTGTACGGGCTGCTGCTGACCTTCGGGCTGACGCTGGTGGTCGAGGGGGTGTTCCGCTCCTTCTTCGGCGTGGGCGGGCAGCCGTACGCGGCGCCCGAGGCGCTGTCGGGCGCGACCAACCTGGGATTCATGATCCTGCCGAACTACCGCGCCTGGGTGGTGGTGGCCTCGCTGGTGGTGTGCCTGGGGGTGTGGGTGCTGATCGAGAAGACCTCGCTGGGCGCGCGGCTGCGCGCGGGCACGGAGAACCCGAAGCTGGTGCAGGCCTTCGGGGTGAACGTGCCGCGGCTGGTGACGCTGACCTACGCGGGCGGCGTGGCGCTGGCGGGGTTCGCCGGCGTGCTGGCGGCGCCGATCCTGCAGGTGAATTCGCTGATGGGCTCCAACCTGATCATCGTCGTCTTCGCGGTGGTGGTGATCGGGGGCATGGGCTCGATCCTGGGCTCGATCCTGACCGGCCTGGGGCTGGGCGTGATCGAGGGTCTGACCAAGGTCTTCTATCCGGAGGGCTCCAACACCGTGGTGTTCGTCATCATGGCGGCGGTGCTGCTGGTGCGTCCGGCCGGCCTGTTCGGCAAAGAGAAATGAACAAGAAACCGCTGGGCTACGTGGCCCTGTTCATCGGCATCGCGCTGCTGCCCTTGCTGGGCGTCTATCCGATCTTCGCGATGAAGGTGATGTGCTATGCGCTGTTCGCGTGCGCCTTCAACCTGCTGATCGGCTTCACCGGGCTGCTGAGCTTCGGGCACGCGGCCTTCCTGGGCGCGGCGGCCTATGGCGCGGGGCACGCGCTGAAGGTCTGGGGTTTCCCGCCGCTGCTGGGCATCGCCTTCGGCATGCTGATGGGGGCGGTGGCGGGGCTGGTGTTCGGGCTGCTGGCGATCCGGCGCTCGGGGATCTATTTCTCGATGATCACGCTGGCGCTGGCGCAGATGCTGTTCTTCTACTTCCTGCAGGCGCCGTTCACCGGCGGCGAGGACGGGCTGCAGTCGGTGCCGCGCGGGCGTCTGCTGGGCATCGACCTGGAGAACGACAACGCGCTGTACTACCTGGTGCTGGCGATCTTCGTGTTCGGGTTCTGGCTGATCTACCGGACGGTGCATTCGCCGTTCGGGCAGGTGCTGACGTCGATCCGCGAGAACGAGGCGCGGGCGACGTCGCTGGGCTACGACGCGGCGCGTTTCAAGCTGATGGCGTTCGTGATCTCGGCGGCGCTGGCGGGGCTGGCGGGCGCGACCAAGACACTGGTGCTGGGCTTCGCGACGCTGACGGACGCGGTGTGGACGACCTCGGGGCTGGTGATCCTGATGACGCTGGTGGGCGGCATGGGGACGATGGTGGGGCCGATCGTCGGGGCGCTGGTGATCATCGCGCTGGAGAACAAGATCGGCGACCTGGGCCAGTGGCTGGCCGGGGTCACGGGCGTGCAGTGGTTCACCGGCCTGGGTGAGTCGGTCAGCCTGGTCACGGGGCTGATCTTCATCCTGTGCGTGCTGGCCTTCCGCCGCGGCCTGGTGGGCGAGGCGGGGGCGTTGTGGGAGCGGCTGCGCAAGCCCGCTCATGCTCGTTAAATCGAGCCTTATCGCGATAGCGCTCGATTTAACGAGCATGAAAGTTCATCAGTTCTCCGCCCTGCCGACCCATCTGCAATCCGAGTGCGCTCAACTGGGCGAACTCCTGGCACGGCTGCGCGTGGCGCGCCAGATCAAGCAGGCGGATGCCGCCATTCGCGCCGGTCTGTCGCGCAACACGGCTTACCGCATCGAACGGGGCGATCCAGGGCTGGCAATCGGCCAGTTGCTGCGCTACCTGGATGCGATCGCTCCAGGGATGACGGTGGTCGAGCTTCTGACCGAGAGCGATCCCGCCCTTTTGCAGCAACAACGCGAGGACCAGCGCCGCCGCGTACGTAGCCTCACTCAGGCGGAACTCGAGGAACTGAACTTCTGAGGACCACAATAGCCTCGCACGCTACAGCGCCGAGCTGCGCCGCAAGCTGCCCTGAGCGCTCCGTGCAGCGCGCACGGCCCGGGCGGCGCGACAATCCCCGCCATGACTCCCGCCGCCCCCTCTCCCGCCGCGCCGTCGCGTCTGTCGCTGTATCTGAACCTGATCCGCTGGGACCGGCCGGCCGGCACCTACCTGCTGCTGTGGCCGACGCTGGCCGCGCTGTGGATGGCCGCCGACGGCTGGCCCGGCTGGCACCTGCTGCTGGTCTTCACGCTCGGCACCTTCCTGATGCGCAGCGCCGGCTGCGCCGTCAACGACGTCGCCGACCGCGAGTTCGACAAGCACGTCAAGCGCACCGCCCAGCGCCCGGTCACCGCCGGCCTGATCTCGGTGAAGCAGGCCCTGACGCTGGGCGCCGTGCTGTCGCTGATCGCCTTCGCGCTGGTGCTCACGACCAATCCGCCCACCATCCTGCTGTCCTTCGCCGCGCTCGGCGTGACCATCCTCTACCCCTTCACCAAGCGCTGGATCTCGATGCCGCAGGCGGTGCTGGGCGTGGCCTTCTCCTTCGGCATCCCGATGGCGTTCTCGGCCGCGCTCGGCGGGCGGGAGTGGAGCCTGCAGGCGATCGGCGCGTCCGTGCCGCTGTCGGCCTGGGGACTGCTCCTGGCCAACCTGTTCTGGGTGCTGGCCTATGACACCGAGTACGCCATGGTCGACCGCGACGACGACATCCGCATCGGCATCAAGACCTCCGCGCTGACGCTGGGCCGCTTCGACGTCATCGGCGTGATGGCCTTCTATGTCGTGTTCCTGGCCCTGTGGGCCGCGCTCGGCCTGCGCCTGGGCATGGGCCACTGGTTCCTGGCCGGCCTCGCGGCGGCGGCGGCGCAGGTCGCCTGGCACTACACGCTCATCAAGGACCGCGGCCGCGAAGGCTGCTTCAAGGCCTTCCGCGAGAACCACTGGGTCGGCTTCGCGATCTTCGCGGGCACGGCGCTGGACCTCGCGCTGCGCTGAGCGCGCGCCCGTTCCCGCTTCTGGCCCGACGAGGGCTCAGGACAGCAGCTGGACGATCACGTCCGGATGCAGCGGCCAGCCGCCGAGGCCGGCCAGTCCCATCAGCACGCCGAACACCGTCGGCACCATTGCCACCGCGAAGAGCGCCCACATCTGCGTCAGCGCGGTGATCGCGAGCATCGCGATCGCGATGGCGAGCAGCGCGTCGGAGAGGTCGAACTGGTCGTCGCGGAAGTTCAGCGCGTCGTAGCGCTGCTGGTCCGCTTCGGCCTGCTTGCGCAGCTCGTCCTTCTTGGCCGACTGCTCGGCGGCCAGCGTCTCGTAGCGCACGATCGCCTGCTGGTAGCCCTCGGCCGCCGAGGCCGGCGCGCCGATCGCCTGCAGCTTCAGCTGCGTCAGGGTCGCCTTGGCGATCTCCTCGCGCGCGTTGCGCGCCTGATAGAAGCCCCAGTGATCGATCTTGTCGGCCTGCGCCAGCTGCATGTTCTGGTTGATGTTGTCGTCCTTGACCTTGCAGATGCCCATGAAGGTCGCGAGCAGCGCGACCGTCACCGCCACCGCGATGTTCAGGCGCGACTGGCGCACGGGAGCCTCGGGCGGCTCGATGGCCTGGCGGGCGTTCTCGATGAGTTCTTCGGGATCGATGTCCATCGGCGATCTGGTGGGGCGGGATGAGGCTGGCGGAGTCTATCCGCCGTGCCTGAACGCCGGCTTAGAGCCCATCCATCCTCGCCAGCGCCGCCACCAGGTCCGACTGCGTGAGGATCCCCACCAGCCGGGCCTCGTTGCCGACGATCGGGATGTGGTGGTGGCCGGTCGCCGCGAACATCGGCACCAGGTCCGCCAGCGGCCGCTCCGCGCTGGCCACCCGCACCTGCCGGCTCATGATCTGCCCCACCACCTCCGGCTTGTCGCTGTGCGTCGTCGTCGTCGGCAGGATCAGCCGCCGCAGCCGCGACGGCCAGTCGTCGTGCAGGTCCAGCGCCGCGCCGCGCATGAAGTCCGCCAGCGTCACGATCCCGATCACCCGCCGCGCCCGGTCCACCACCGGCAGCGCCTTGATGTGCCGCTCCCGCAGCATCGACCAGGCCTCCTGCAGCGGCGTGCCCCACTCGGCCACCTTCACGTCGCGCGACATCACGTCCTCGCAGCGCAGCGTCGTCATGCGCCGCCGCGCGGCCAGCAGGCCGGCCTCGTCGACGATCGCCTGCAGGTCGTCCCGCGGCATGTCCAGCACCTGGTTGTAATGCGCCAGCACCGTCTCCAGGTCGGCGCCGCTGAAGGCGGTCGCCTCGCGCGCCGCCACGCCGCTGGCCGCAGCCGGCGTCGCCACCTGCGGGTGCGGATAGCGGCGGCCGGTGACGCCGTTGTAGACCATGCCCGCCGCCACCAGCAGCGTCGAGTTCAGCATCACCGGATCCAGCGCGAAGCGCCAGTCGTGCACGCCGGTCAGCACCATCAGCAGCGCCGCCGCGCCGCCGGGCGGATGCAGGCAGCGCAACACGAACATCGCGCCGATCGCGCCGCCGACGGCGATCGCCGCGGCCAGCTGCGGCTCGCTGCCGAACAGATGCACGCTGGCGATGCCCACCAGCGCCGAGGCCGTGTTGCCCATCACCACCGCCCAGGGCTGCGCCAGCGGGCTCGCCGGCACGCCGAACACCAGCACCGCGCTCGCGCCCACCGGCGCGACCAGCCACGGCAGGCTGGACCCGTGGTGCGCGAGCAGCGCCGTCAGCGCCGCCGTCAACAGCACGCCCGCGATCGCGCCGGCGACCACGCGCAGGCGCTCGCGCGCGTCCACGCGCATCGGCGCCGGGCGCAGCGCCCGCAGCCAGCGCCGCGAGCCCGCCGTCAACCGCGCCGCGAGGGACGGCTGCTCAACGGCGGGGGAAGGATTCGGATCGGACATGAGGAACTCCGGAAGGCGCGCCGCGATCGCGCCGCCGCGCTCAGCGGCGCGGCCTCGACTTGCGCCGCAACGGCCCGGGGTCGCGCTGCGCGACGTCGGGCACGAACATCTCCATCACCCGCAGCTGCTGACCGTGCCGGGTGAAGACCGAATTGCGCGACCACTGCATGCCGAGCGGCGCCTCGGTGCCGGTCGCGGCCAGCCATTGCCGCTGCATCTGGCGGTGCGTCGCGCCATGGCGGGTGACGCGGCGCGGCTGCAGTTCGCTGCGATGGATGCGGGGATCGTCGTACAGCAGGTGGCCCAGCGGGCGGCTGCCCAGGCCCTTCAAGGCCTTCCACGGCCCGGCGAGCGAATCCCCGTGCACCGCCGAGCGCGCCCACACCAGCGGCCGGCCGTCGACGTACAGCAGCACCTCGCGCACGACGGTCAATCCGCGCCGCGGCAGGCCGAGCGCGGCGCGCTCCTGCGGCCGCAGCGGCGCCGTGGTCTGGCGCAGCACCTGCACCTGGAAGCGCAGGCCGGTCGCGGCCAGGCGCTTGCTCAACGAGCCCGGCGCGCGCAGCCATGCGCGCAGGCCCCAGCGGTCGGCGATTCCCATCGATCTGGCGTCGGTTCGAATGCGGTGGTCAGGGGGACGACGCGCGGTTCAGGCCCGGCCGAACTCGTCGCCCAGCTCGCCGGCGCGGCGGTGCGCGGCCTTGACGGCGCGCTCGATCGCCTCGCCGACGCCATCGCCCTGCAGGCTGGTGATCGCGGCGTGCGTCGTGCCGCCCTTGGACGTGACCTTCTCGCGCAGCGCAGCCGGCGAGTCGCCCGATTGCAGCGCCAGCGCGGCCGCGCCGCCGCAGGTGGCCAGCGCCAGCTCGCGCGCCTTGGCCTCGTCCAGGCCCAGCACGCGCGCGGCGGCGACCATGTGCTCGACGAGGAAGAAGAAATACGCCGGGCCCGAGCCCGACAGCGCGGTGACGGTGTCGAGATCGCCTTCGGCATCGACCCACACGGTGCGGCCGGTCGGCCGCAGCAGCTGCTCGACCAGCGCGCGGTCGTCCGCGGTGACGGCGGCGCTGGCATGCAGGCCGGTGATGCCCTGCCCGATCAGCGCCGGCGTGTTGGGCATGCCGCGCACCACTCGAGCCGCGCCGGTCGCACGCGCGATCGCGTCGCTGCGCAGGCCCGCCATCACCGAGAGCTGCAGGGCGCCGCGCACGTGCGCCGCCACCGGGGCGGCCGCTTCCTGGAACAGCTGCGGCTTGACCGCCCAGACCACCGCGTGAGCGCGCGTCAGCGACGCGTCGGCCGCGGCCAGCGGCTGGAGTCCGAATTCGGCGGCGAGGCGCTCGCGCTGGGCCTCGAAGGGCTCGACCACCAGCAGGTCCCCGGCCGGATGACCCGCCCGGCGCAGGCCGCCGATGATGGCGCTGGCCATGTTGCCGCCGCCGATGAATGCGATGCAGGAACTCATGGGCCGGCAGTGTAGCCCTGGCCCGGCGGCGCTCAGCGCGCGCGCAGCATCGACGCGCACAGCTCGCCCAGCGTCGCGATGGCGCGCCGCTGCGCGTCGTCCATCGGATTGCCGGCGTTGATGCGGATGAAGTTGTCGAAGCGGTCCGAGTTCGAGTACATCAGCCCCGGTCCCAGCCGCACGCCCTTCTCCAGCGCCGCGTCGAACAGCGCCAGCGACGACAGCCCCTGCGGCAGTTCCACCCACAGGCTGGGCCCGCCGGGCGGCAGGCTGAGCCGCGTGCCGGCGGGCAGCTCGTCCGACAGCGCCGCGGCCATCTGCTCGCGTTGCGCCGCGAGCTTGCCCCGCAGCGTGCGCAGATGCCGCTCGATCTGCCCGCCAGCCAGGAACTCGGCCAGGATCGCCTGCCCCAGCATCTCGTTGGGCCGGCTCTGCGCGTACTTGAGGATCTCCACCCGAGGCTGCCAGCGTCCCGCCGCGATCCATCCCACCCGCATGCCGGGCGCCAGCGTCTTGTGCAGCGAGGAGCAGAAGATCACCCGCCCCGTCGTGTCCCAGGACTTGATGGCCCGCTGCGGCGTGTCGCACAGCAGCGCGTAGGTGTCGTCCTCGATCAGCGCGAGGTCGCGGTCCTCGCAGACCGCCAGCAGCGCCTGCTTGGCCGCATCCGGCATCACCGCGCCCAGCGGGTTCTGCAGGTTGGGCACGACCACCACCGCCTTGAGCCGCGGCTCCCGCACCGCCGCCGCCTCGAGCGCCTCCACCGACAAACCGGTGTGCGGGCTGGTCGGAATCTCCAGCGCGCGCAGGTTGAGGCTCTCCAGCAGCTGAAGCAGGCCGTAGTAGGTCGGTGACTCGACCGCCACCGCGTCGCCGGGCTGGGTCACCGCACGCAGCGCGATGCTCAGCGCCTCGGTGCAGCCATGCGTGATGACGAGCTGCGACGGATCGAGCTGGATCTGCGCGTTCAGCGCCAGCCGCGACAGGCCCTGCCGCAGCGCCAGCAGTCCTTGCGGATCAGGCTGGGTGCCGAGGATCTCCGGACGGCGGCGCAGCAGCCGCTGGCCATGCAGCGCCAGCGCGCGGGTCGGATACAGCGACGGATGCGCGCAGGCGCCGGAGAGGTTCACCTCCGTCTTCGCCGCGATGCCGCGGGTCAGGATCTCCGAGATGCGCTCATGCACGCCGACGAAGCGTGCCGGATCGGCCTGCGTCTGGCGCGGCTCCGCGGCCCGGGCCAGCCGCGACGGCCGCGGGGCGCGGACGAAGTAGCCGGCGCGCTGACGGGCTTGCAGCAGGCCCTGGCTCTCCAGCAGCCGGCAGGCCTGCAGCGCGGTGCTGAGGCTGACGCGATGCAGGCCCATCAAGGTCCGCACCGACGGCATCCGGCTGCCCGGCGGCATCGTGCCGGCCGCGATGGCCTGGCGGTAATGGGCCGCGACCTGCATGTACAGCGGATCGGCACCGATGGGAGCTGGCGCCGCCACCGGGGCAGCGGAAGCGGGAACGGAAGACGCGGGCGTGTCCATGCGGGCGATTCTGCGCCCCCACCCGCAAGCCGCACCGGAACAGCCGGATGGCTGTCGATACGGAACAGCGGGCCGCCGCGCGCTGTTCCGCAGAACAAATCGGTCCGCTGTGCCTGTCCGGGCCGCGCCCGGCTCGCAACACTGGATGGCATCCCATCGAGGCGCCCTCCCGGGCGACACCGCCATGTTCCTTGCCACCGTCCTGAGCGCGCTGCCGATTCCCTGGCCTTGGCAGACCTCCCGCGCTCGCGTGCGCCAGCCGCTGCCGGCACAGGCCGAGCACACGCTGGGCGCGGGCCAGTCGCTGATGCTCAAGCTCGCCCGCGGCACCGTGATGCATGTCCACGCCGGCGTGGTCGACGTCGAGGACGCCCCGCGGCTGTGGGCCGACCGCTGCTGGGCGCAGCCGCGGCGCTTTCGCGCCGGCCAGGTCTGGGTCGTGCCGCGCACCGGCTGGTGGCGGCTCGACGGCCGGGTCTCGCGCGACCCGGCCTGCCGGATCAGTGCACGCCCGCCAGCAGCGCGGCGTTCCCGCCCGCGGCCGCCGTGTTGATCGTCAGCGTCTGCTCGGCGACCAGGCGGTAGAGCTGGCGCGCGTCGGCGAGCTCCACCATCGGCACGACCGGCAGGATCGCGCCGTCGCGGCCGGCCAGCTCGCGCTGCACCGGCAGCTGCAGCGCCGCCGGCGCGATCACGCCAGCCAGCTTCGCCGCGCGCAGCACGGCGCCGAGCTGATCCGCCGGCAGCAGCTGCATCGCCGCCGCCGCCACGCCGCCGCGCATCAGCGCCGTGCGCAGCTCCTGCGCCGCGTCGCCGCCGCCGACGGCCACGACCGCGTTCCCGGCCACCAGCGCGGCGCCCAGCGCGCGCGCCAGCTCATCAAGCGATGCGCCCTGCGCCAGCACCGCGATGACGCCGCGTCCATGCAGGCGCAGCTCGTTGCTCTCGCCGGTCGGACCCGGCAGCATCACGTCGAGCAGCACGCGGCGCGCCGCCGCGGCCAGCGTCCGCCACGCACCGGCGACACCGGGCGCCTGGCCGGCGGCCGAGCGTTCCAGCGCCGTCGCGCGCTCGTCGACCGGGCGCTCCGCCCAGCCCTCGTGCGCGGCGAACAGCGGCGTCAGGTCCGCGCCGGCGCCGGTCGTCGCCAGCGCCGGCGCCTCGCCGGCCGCCTCGACCTTGGGCTGCGCGACGAAGCGCAGCAGGTAGTGCGGACCGCCCGCCTTGGGTCCGGTGCCGGACATGCCCTCGCCGCCGAACGGCTGCACGCCCACCACCGCGCCGATGATGTTGCGGTTCACGTAGACATTGCCGATGCGGGCCTCCGAGGCCAGCCGCAGCGCGCGGCTGTCGATGCGGGTCTGGATCCCCAGCGTCAGGCCGTAGCCCAGCGCGTTGATCTCGCGCACGACGCCGTCGACATCCCCGCGCCAGCGCACCACGTGCAGCACCGGGCCGAAGATCTCCTTCTTCAGCGACGCGATCGCCGGCAGCTCCACCGCCACCGGCGGCAGCAGGCGCGGGCAGCCGTCGGCCGGCACGGCCTCGGCGATCAGCGTCGCCTCGCGTTTCAGGCGCTGGACCTCGCGCGACACGCCGTCGAAGGCCTCGTCGTCGATCAGCGGGCCGACGTCGGTCGACAGATCGGCGTTGTCGCCGACGCGCAGTTCCTTGACCGCGCCGCGCAGCATCTCGATGACGCCATCGGCCACCGCCTCGTGCACCGCCAGCAGGCGCAGCGCCGAGCAGCGCTGCCCCGCGCTGCGGAAGGCCGACTGCACCACGGCGTCGATGACCTGCTCCGGCAGCGCCGTCGAGTCCACGATCATCGCGTTCAGGCCGCCGGTCTCGGCGATCAGCGGCAGCGCCGCGGCGCCCGGCTTCGAGGCCAGCTGGCGGTTGATGATCTGCGCCACCTGCGTCGAGCCGGTGAAGCACACGCCCGCCGTCTGCGGCGCGGCGACCAGGCGCGCGCCGACGGTCTCGCCGCGGCCGTGCAGCAGTTGCACCGCGTCCTCGGGGACGCCGGCCGCGTGCAGCAGCCTCACGCATTCGGCCGCGACCGCGGGGGTCTGCTCGGCCGGCTTCGCGGCGACCGCGTTGCCCGCGGCCAGCGCCGCCACCACCTGGCCCGCGAAGATCGCCAGCGGGAAGTTCCACGGCGAGATGCAGACGAACACGCCGCGTCCGTTCAGCGCGACGCCCTCGGCGGCCAGGCGCTCGGCCTCGTCGGCGTAGTAGCGCATGAAGTCGATGGCTTCGCGGACCTCGCTGATCGCGTCGCCGAAGCTCTTGTAGGCCTCCTTGACCAGCAGCGCGCAGTACTGCGGCAGCTGCGCCTGCAGCGCGTCGGCGGCGCGGCGCAGCACCGCGGCCCGCTGGGCCACCGGCGTGGCGTTCCAGCCGGCGAAGCCGCCTTGCAGCCGGGCCATCGCGGCGTCGACCTCCGCGGCCGTGGCCTCGGCCATCGCCGGGACCGTGCATTGCGCCAGCGCGTCCAGCAGCGGCTGGCGCTGCTGCGGCACGGCCAGGTCCAGGCCCGACGAGTTGTCGCGGCCGCGGCCGGCCGCGTCACGGTAGAGGTCGATCGGCAGCGGCAGCGCGGCTTGCGTCTGGATCTGCGTCAGCGGCGAGCCCAGCAGCTCCTCCGGCGCGACCGACGGGTCGGCCAGCTGGTGGACGAAGGACGAGTTGGCGCCGTTCTCCAGCAGGCGGCGGACCAGGTAGGCCAGCAGGTCGCGGTGCTCGCCGACCGGCGCATAGACGCGGCACGGGATGGAGCCGTCCTTGAGCACCTCGCGGTAGACGCCCTCGCCCATGCCGTGCAGGCGCTGCATCTCGAATTTCGCGCCCAGCGCCCGCGCCATCGCCAGGATGGCGGCGATGGTGCCGGCGTTGTGGCTCGCGAACTGCGGATAGATGACGTCGTGGTGTTTCAGCAGCGCCTGGGCGCAGGCCAGGTAGGAGACGTCGGTGTGCGGCTTGTGCGTGTAGACCGGGTAGCACGGCAGGCCCTGCTCCTGCGCGCGCTTGATCTCGCCGTCCCAGTAGGCGCCCTTGACCAGGCGCACCATGAAGCGCAGGCCGTGCTGGCGGGCGATCGCGGCGACCGCTTCCACGACGTCGCGGGCGCGCGTCTGGTAGGCCTGCACCGCCAGGCCGAAGCCGCGCCATTGCGGGAAGTGCGTGGCGATGCGCGCGGCCAGCGCATCCAGCAGCTCCAGCGAGATCTCGAGGCGATCGACCTCCTCGGCGTCGATGGTCAGGTTGATGTTGGCCTGCGCGGCCTTCTCGACCAGCTGCCACACGCGCGGCAGCAGCTCGGCGTAGACGCGCTCGCGCTGCAGCACCTCGTAGCGCGAGAACAGCGCCGAGAGCTTGATCGAGATGCCGTCGCTGCCTTCCGGCGACTCGGCCTTGCGGCCCGCGGCGATGGCGGCGATCGCGTTCAGGTAGGACGCCTGGTAGCGCTCGGCGTCCTTCTCGGTGCGGGCGCCCTCGCCCAGCATGTCGTAGGAGAAGCGCAGCTGCGCCTGCGCCTTGCGGGCGGCATCGGCTTCCTTCATCGCTTCCTGGATGTTGCGGCCCAGCACGAACTGGCGGCCCAGCAGCTGGATCGCGCGCACCGTCGCGGCCACCACCGTCTGCGCGCCCAGGCGCTTCATCACGCCGGACTCGGACTCCGCATCCGGCAGGAACTTCTTGGACAGCGAGATCGCGCTCGCCGCCAGGCCCGCCAGCATCTTGTGCGGGCCGTCCGACGCGCCGTCGAAATCGGCGCGGCCGAGCTGGTCGGCGGTCAGCGCGATCGCGGTCTCGGCGTCGGGCACGCGCAGCAGCGCCTCGGCCAGGCGCATCAGGGCCAGGCCCTCGGCGCTGGTGATCGGGTATTCGCGCAGCAGCGACTCCATCGCCCAGAACGGCGCCGGGTTCGCGCGCACCTGCTGCACCCAGGGGCGCGCCTGGTCGAGCACCGCCGCCCAGTTCAGCGATTTCAGTTCCTCGGCGAGCGCGCGCACCAGCGGCAGCTCCTCGCGATACGGGTCCGGCAGGCGGGCGCGTTCCGGGGGAAGGATGAAGGCGGTCATGGAATCCTCGGATGTTCGTGCGAGGGGCGCTCCCCTAGCGAATATCGGGAGTGTAGAAAGGAACGTCCCGAATTAATCTCCAATCTTCTGAGCATCAACCGGACGGAATCCAGCATGAACAGCCTCGAGGACCTGGACAAGATCGATCGGCGCATCCTGGCGCTGCTGCAGCAGGACGGGCGCATCAGCAACCTGAAGCTGGCCGAGGAGGTGCAGATGTCCGCCACGGCCGTGCTGGAGCGCGTGCGGCGGCTGACGCGCGACGGTTTCATCCTGGGCTACGAGGCGCGCCTGAATCCCGCCAAGCTGGGCGCGCAGATGCTGGTGTTCATCGAGATCCTGCTGGACCGCACCGTCCACGACGTCATGGACAACTTCCGCGCCGCGGTGCAGGCGCGGCCGGAGATCCTGGAGTGCCACCTGGTGGCCGGCGGCTTCGACTACCTGCTCAAGACGCGGGTGTCGGACATGACGGCGTACCGCGAGTTCATCGGCGCCGTGATCTGGACGCTGCCCGGCGTGCGCGAGACCCGGACCTACGCCGTCATGGAGGAAGTGAAGAACACGACCGCGCTGCCGCTGTGAGCCGCGGGCGCCGATGAGGGCCGATGCGTGCCCGTGAGGGCCGTGACTTCCACACACCGCCGCGCGGCGCAAGCGGATTCAAGGGGGAGATGTCCTCCCCCCTCGGCCCCTCCATCTGCGGGCTGACGTACGGGCTGCGACAGGATCACCATGGAGTGCCTCCTCCCCGTGACCCCGGAGACCCCGAGATGAAGTACCGGTCCTCCTCGTCCCCCGCCCCGCGCGCCGCGTCCAGGCCGCTCGCGGACGGCAGCGGCTTCGACAGCCTGTATCCCAGCCACTACGGCGACAGCCGGTTCAGCCACGGCCAGAGCCATTACGCGGACAGCGGCAGCACCTTCGGAGATTCCAGCTTCGGCGCCGAGCCGGCGCCCAGGCGCTCGGCCGCCGGCCCGGTGGAAAGCTGGCATGACTCCAGCTACATCCTGCGGCGCGGACTGGAAGTCCGCGAAATCAGCGCGAAGGAATGGCGGCTGTGGTCCGGCGACACCGCGCCGCCGAACGCGCCGCGGCGGCGCACGAATGGCGATGGCGATGCGTGAACCGCGGCCTCGGCCGGAGCGGGCGCCCGCCCGCGCTCAAGCCAGCTGCAGACGCTTGGCCGGCGCGCGGCGCAACGGCTCGGGCGGCGGCGTGACGACGAAGTCCTCCGCCGGCATCGGGCGGCCGTAGTACCAGCCCTGGGCCCAGTCGCAGCCCTCGCGGCGCAGCCACTCGGCCTGCTCCAGGGTCTCGACGCCCTCGGCCAGCACGTCCAGGTTGAGGCTGCGCGCCAGCACGATCACCGTGCGGGCGATCGCCGCGACGTTGGCATCGCTGCTGAGCTCGTTGACGAAGCTGCGGTCGATCTTCAGCGTGCTCACCGGCATCCGCTTGAGGTAGGCCAGCGACGAATAGCCCGTCCCGAAATCGTCGATCGCGACGCGCACGCCGCGCTCGCAGATGCGGGTCAGCAGGCTGATCGCCTGCTCGGCATCCTCGAGCAGCAGGCTCTCGGTGACCTCCAGCTCCAGCGCGCTGGGCGGGCAGCCGGTCTCGGCCAGGATGGCCTCCAGCGTCTCGACGAAGTCCGGCTGGCGCAGCTGCCGCGCCGAGACGTTGACGGCGATCTGCTGCGGCTTGCCCTCCTGGCCCTGCCAGCGCGCCACCTGCGCGCAGGCCTGCTCCAGCACCCAGCGGCCGATGGGGATGATCAGGCCGGTCTCTTCCGCCAGCGGGATGAAGTCGGCCGGCGAGATCGGCCCGCGCGTCGGATGGCGCCAGCGCAGCAGCGCCTCGGCGCCGATCAGCTGGCCGTCGCTCAGGCGCACCTGCGGCTGGTACTCGAGGCGGAACTGCGCCGCCTCGTTGGCCTGGCGCAGCGCGTGCGTCAGCTCGAAGCGCTGCTGCACCGCCTGCGTCAGCTCCGGCCGGTACGCCTGGACCGAGCCGCGCGCATGCAGCTTGGCGCGCACCATCGCGACCTCGGCATTGCGCAGCAGCTCGTCGACCTGGGTGCCGTCGGCCGGGAACAGCGCCAGGCCGATGCTCGCGCCGACGTTGAAGCGGTGATGGTCGATCACGACCGGCTCGTCCATCGCCTGGATCAGCCGGTCGCCCAGGCGCATCGCGGTCTCCTCGTCGACCAGGCCCGACAGCACGACGACGAACTCGTCCGCGCCGACGCGCGCCACCGAGTCGCTCAGCCGCGTCACGTTGGCGAAGCGCGCCGCGGCCGTCAGCAGCACCTGATTGCCCGCGCTGTGGCCGGCGATGTCGTTGACGTCACGGAAGCCGTCCAGGTCGATGTACAGCACCGCCACGCAGGTCTGCTCGCGCTGCGCGTTGCCGATCTGGCGCGAGATGCGGTCACGCAGCAGCGCCGCGTTCGGCAGGCCGGTCAGGCTGTCGTGCAGCGACTGGTGCAGCAGCTCGGCCTCGGTCTGCTTGATGCGGGAGATGTCGGTCAGCACGCTCAGGTACTGCACCTGCGTGGGATCGCCCGACGGCGACGGCACCTTCACGAAGGTGGCCCACATCGGGATCGATTCGCCGTTCTTGTGACGCTCGGTGACCTCGCCGCACCACTTGCCGCGGGCCTCGATGTCGGCCCACAGCTGGCGCAGCTTCTCGGGGTCCTGCTCGGCCTCGCGCAACAGCAGCGGGCGCTTGCCCAGCAGCGTCTGGCGGTCATGGCCGACCATCGCCACCAGCGCCGGATTGACGTCGACGATGCGCAGCTGGTGGTCGATGACCAGGATGCCTTCGCCGCAGTGCTCGTACACGGTGGCGGCGCGGCGCGCGGCGTCGGTGGCCTGCTGCAGCTGGGTGATGTCGCGCGCGATGGCGACCTGGCCCAGGTACTGGCCCTCGTCGATGACGCGGGCGCTGAGCACGTCCAGGCAGCGCGCCGCGCCGTCGGTGCCGTCGCGCCACGTCAGGCAGTGGCCGTCGGACTGGGTGTCCACCCAGCCGGGGGGATTCGGCAGGTCGGCGTCGCGGCGGCCGATCAGCTCCTGCTCGCTCAGCCCGACGGCTCGCTCGAAGGCGGGATTGCAGCCTTCATAGGCGCCGTGGGCGTCCTTGAAATACATCGGATCGGGAATCGCGTTCAGCAGCGCGCTGAGGCGGGCGCGCTCGCGGCGCACGCGCTTGAGTTCCTCGCGGCGGCGCTGCAGGCGGCCACGCTGCTGCATGAAGAGGCTGACCATCACGCCCAGCGTGAGCCCGCCCACGACGCAGCCCGCGCCGAGCCAGAACACGGTGGAGCTCGAGTCGATCCAGGCCGGCAGATGCACCCGCGCATGCGACGCCGGGGAAACCGCCGACGCCGCGATGGCGGCGGACGCGTCCGCCCACGCCGGCGTGCTCAGGCACGCAGGCAGCAGCGCGGACACGGCAAGGCATCCCCAACGGCGGTTCAGGCGAAGACGCATGGCTGACCCAAGCTTCTCTTTTGTTTTGGGGGAGCCACGGCGGGCCCCACGTCGGCCGCCCACGGATGACGGGCGTTCCCTCTTGCTCGACCTTCGGAGTATCGATGCCGGTCTGAAGGGGCCGCTAGGGTTTACAGCGAGGCCGCCAGCTGCGTTCCCTGCAGGATTGCACGCTTTGCGTCCAATTCTTTCGCCTCGAGGGAACCGCCGATCAGATGCACCGGCCGGCCCGCCGCGCGCAGCGGCGCCTCGAGCTCGCGCAGCGGCTCCTGCCCCGCGCACAGCACGATGGTGTCGCACGCGATGAGCTCGGGATCGGCGCGATCCTCGCCATGGCTGATCCACAGCCCCTGCTCGTCGATGCGCTCGTACTGGACGCCGCCGACCATCCGTACACCGTGCGTCTTGAGCGCGGCGCGATGGATCCAGCCGGTCGTCTTGCCCAGGCCCGCGCCCAGCTTGCCGGCGCGGCGCTGCAGCAGCGTGATCTCGCGCCGGGCCGGTTCCGGCTGCGGCCGGGCGAGGCCGCCGCGCGTGTCGGCCGGATCGCCGACGCCCCAGTGCCTGCGCCAGGCGGGCGCGTCCAGCGCGAGCGAGTGGTCCTGCTCCAGCAGGAACTCCGAGACGTCGAAGCCGATGCCGCCGGCGCCGACGACCGCGACGCGGCGGCCCACCGGCTTCTCGCCGCGCAGCACCTCGAGGTAGGTCAAGACCTGGCCCCGCGCGATGCCTTCGGCCTGGCCCGGGATGCGTGGGTCGCGCGGCGCGACGCCGGTCGCGAGCAGCACCTCGTCGAAGTCCATCAGGTCCGCGGCGCCGACGCGCCGGCCCAGCTGCGGCACCACGCCGAGCAGCTCCAGCCGGCGCTTGAAGTAGCGCAGCGTCTCGTGGAACTCCTCCTTGCCGGGAATGCGCTTGGCCAGGTTGAACTGGCCGCCGATCTCCGTGGCCGCGTCGAACAGCGTGACGGCGTGGCCACGCTCGGCGAGCGTCGTCGCCGCGGCAAGGCCCGCCGGGCCGGCGCCGACGACGGCGACCCGCTTGCGCTTGAGCTCCGCCGCGACCGGGACGATGCGCAGCAGCGTCTCATGGCCGGCCCGCGGATTCACCAGGCAGGACGCGACCTCCTGCTTGAACACGTGATCGAGGCAGGCCTGGTTGCAGGCGATGCAGGTGTTGATCTCGTCGGCGCGGCCCTCGGCGGCCTTGCGCACGAAGGCCGGATCGGCCAGCAGCGGGCGCGCCATCGAGACCATGTCGGCCGAGCCGTCGGCCAGCACCGACTCGGCGACCTCCGGCGTGTTGATGCGGTTGCTGGTGATCAGCGGCGTGAGGATGCCCTCGGCGCGCAGCTGGTCGCGCAGCTTCCGGGTCACCCAGGCGAAGCCGGCGCGCGGCACGCTGGTGGCGATCGTGGGGATGCGCGCCTCGTGCCAGCCGATGCCGGTGTTGATGATCGTCGCGCCGGCCTGGGCGACGGCGCGCGCCAGCTGCAGCACCTCGTCCCAGCTGCCGCCCTCGGGGACCAGGTCCAGCATCGACAGGCGGTAGATGATGATGAAGTCGGGCCCGACGGCCTCGCGCATGCGGGCCAGGATCTCGACCGGCAGCCGCATGCGGCGCGCGAAATCGCCGCCCCAGGCGTCGTCGCGCCGGTTGGTCGCGGCGATCAGGAACTGGTTGATGAAGTAGCCCTCGGAGCCCATCACCTCGACGCCGTCATAGCCCGCCTCGCGCGCCAGCACGGCGCAGCGGACGAAGGCGCGGATCTGGCGCTCGATGCCGCGCGCGCTCAGCGCATGCGGCGTGAACGGCGAGATCGGCGACTTCAGCGCCGACGGCGCGACGGTGAACGGGTGATAGCCGTAGCGGCCGGTATGCAGGATCTGCAGCGCGATCTTGCCGCCCTCGGCATGCACGGCGCGGGTGATCGGCTGATGGCGCCGCGCGGCGCCGCCGGTCATCAGCGTGCCGGCGAAGGGCTTGGCCCAGCCGGCGATGTTGGGCGCGTAGCCGCCGGTGACGATCAGCCCGACCTGGCCGCGGGCGCGCTCGGCGAAGTACTCGGCCAGACGGCCGATGTGCTTGCGCGAGTCCTCCAGCCCCGTGTGCATGCTGCCCATCAGCACGCGGTTCTTGAGCGTGGTGAAACCCAGGTCCAGGGGCGAGAGCAGCTGCGGGTAGGCGTTCATCGCGCGGATGCTAGCGCCGGCGCGCGTGCGCGATTAGAGCGCGCAGCCCAGGCCGGCGGGGCGTGCAGGCGTGCCGGCAACTCTGTGTCGGCCTTGATATGGAAGTTCACAAAGCCGCCAAGGGGCCACAAGCCGCAGCAACACGACGCACGTTCAATCGCCGGATTCTCAACCGGAGTGTCGGACGATGCGATTCAAGACCTGGGCCTGGGGCCTGAGCCTGGCCACCATGGCCCTGCTGACCGCCTGCGGCGGCGGCAGCAGCAGCAAGACGGCGCAGATGCGCCTGCTCAACGCCAGCATCGGATATTCCGCGCTGGACATGGCGGTGGACAGCACCACCGTGAACTCCGCCGTCGCCTATGCGACCGTGGGCAGTTATGCCGACGTGAAGACCGACGCGACCGGCACCGAGGTGCAGAGCAACAACGTCGGCAGCACGCTGTCGTCGTCGACGCCGACGCTGGCCGAGGGCTCGCACTACACGCTGATCGCCTACGGCTCGGCGGGCTCGGTGCAGACGACGCTGCTGCAGGAAGACCAGGCCGCGCCGGCCGCCGGCAAGACCAAGCTGCTGGTGTTGAACCTGGCGCCGGATGCGGGCGCGATGGATGTCTACGTCACCGGCGCGAACGACACGCTGGACGGCGCCACCGCGATCGCCAGCAGCATCGCGGCCGGCTCGGGCAGCGGCTACGTGACGCTGAACAGCGGCTCGTTCCGCGTGCGCATGACCGCCGCCGGCGCCAAGGGCGACCTGCGCCTGGACATCCCCGCGATCACGCTGCCGGACGCCGGCGTCTCGACGCTGGTGCTGACCGGCAGCAGCGGCGGCGTGCTGGTCAACGGCATCCAGCTGATCCAGCAGGGCGCGACGACCAACTTCCCGAACTCGACCTCCCGCGTCCGCGTGGTGGCGGCGGTCGGCGGCGGCGCGCTGGTGTCGGGCGCGATCGGCCAGACCGCGCTGCTGCCCACCTCGGTGGCGCCGACCATCGGCGACTACACGACGGTCGCCTCCGGCACGGCCAGCCTGTCGGTCTACGTCAACGGCCAGCTGATGCCGTTCGCGAATCCGGCCCTGGCCGCGGGCAGCGACTACACGCTGATGGTCTGGGGCACGCCGGCCAATCCGCAGCTGGCGGTGCTGACCGACGACAACCGCCTGCCCACCAGCCCGACCACGAGCGCCAGGATCCGCCTGGTCAACGGCGTGGCGAGCGCCTCCACCGGGCTGACGCTGAACGTGGACTACAGCGCGCTGGCCTCGAACGTGGTGGCGGGCACCTCGTCGACGCCGCAGACGACGCCGGCCTCGACCTCCTCGCTGCTGACGGTGACCTCGCCGTCGTCGGCGACGCCGGTCTACAGCCTGAGCGCGCTGCAGATCCAGGCGGGCTATGTCTACACCGTCTTCGTGATGGGCGACAACAGCGCGATGGTCGGCTCGCTGCGCCGCGAACGCTGACCCTGCTGACCCTGCTGACGCGGCGGGGCCCCGCGCTGCGGCAACATCGCCGCATGTCGACGCCGCCGCTCCGCCCCACCGTGATCCAGATCCGCCGCCTGCGCCAGCTCTGGCGCTCGGCCGGCTGGCCCTGCCAGGACATGCTGGAGGTGGAGCTGCTGGCGCTGGGCTGGCTCGAGCGGCACCGCGATCCGCACGGGCGCGAGACGCTGCGCCTGACCGCGGGCGGCATCGAGGTGCTGCACCTCGGGTTGCGGAAGAACCGCGCCGCACGCGACCGTCACGAGGACCTGGTGGCCCGCATGGCGGTCGAGCTGCAGCGCGCCGGCCGCGTCGTCTGGCGGGGGCTGTCGCTGCGCGCCGGACTGCCGCGCGAGGACGAGCCCGGCCGCATGCGCTGGGTGAATGCGATGCCCGATGTCTATTCGGTGCGCAACACCACCGTCGAGGATTACCTCGAGCCGGCGGTGCACGAGATCAAGGTGAGCCGCGCCGATCTGCTGTCCGAGCTGCGCCGGCCGGCGAAGGCGCAGGCCTACCTGGCGCTCGGCGGCCAGTGCTGGTACGTGCTGCGCGCCGGCATCGCGGCGGTCGAGGAGATCCCGCCCGCCTTCGGCGTGCTGTTCGCGCATGACGTGAACGGCGGCGCGAGCCTGCGATTCGAGCTCGGCCGGCCGGCGCCGCGCCGGGCGATGAAGCCCGACTTCGGCACCTGGATGGCGCTGGCCAAGGCGACGCCCGAACCGGCGCCGCTGGACGAGGGTCAGGACCTGCTCGGCGAGGCGTGAGCGCCCGCCGCGGGGCGCCGCCCTGCGGGGCAAGCTAGCTTAGAAGCGTCCCGCATATCGGGGGATTGGCGCCGGCGCCACAATGGCCCCTTCCCTCGATATCGACCGGCTCACGAGGCCGCGACCTTCGCCATGACCTTCGACACCTCGATGCCGCGCCGCGCGCGCGCGGCCGCCCGCCTGACCCTGCTCGCCGCCGCGCTGACCACGATGGGCGCGCTGCCGATGCTGATGCCCGCGGCGATGGCCGCCAGCGCCGCGGCTTCGGTGTCCTGGCAGGAGGCCTCCGGCGACGCGGACATCGAGCGCGCGTTCACGCAGGCACGCGGCGAGAAGAAGCCGGTGCTGCTGTACTGGGGCGCGAAGTGGTGCCCGCCTTGCAACCAGCTCAAGGCCACGCTGTTCAACCGCGCCGACTTCATCGAGCAGTCGCGCGCGGTGGTCGCCGTCCACATCGACGGCGACAACCCCGGCGCCCAGCGCCTGGGCGCGCGCTTCAAGGTGCGCGGCTACCCGACCATGATCCTGTTCAACAACGACGGCCAGGAGCTGACGCGCCTGCCCGGCGAGGTCGATGCGCCGCAGGTGCTGCGCGTGCTGCAGCTGGGGCTGGCGGGCGGGCGTCCGGTCAAGACGGTGCTCGCGGACGCGCAGGCGGGCAAGGCGCTCTCGGCGAGCGAGTGGAAGCTGCTGGGGTTCTACTCGTGGGAGACCGATGAGCAGCAGCTCGTGCCCGCGGCGCAGCGGCCGGCGCTGCTGGCCAGGCTCGCCGCGGCGAGCCAGGGCACCGATGAGGAAACCGCCACGCGGCTGTGGTTGAAGGCGCTGGCCTCGACCGAAGGCGGCGGCGCGCTGAAGACCGATGCCGCGCTGCGCGGCCGCGTGGAGAAGACACTGGCCGACGCCAGCGCCGCCCGAGCGCAGATGGACGTGCTGAGCAACAGCGCCGACGACATCGTCCGCGCGCTCGCGCCGGCGGCTGGGGCGGAGCGTCAGGCGCTCGTCGGGAAATTCGACGTGGCGTTGAAGCGCTTCGAGGCCGACGAGTCGCTGTCGAGGGCGGATCGGCTGCAGTCGCTGCTGGCGCGCGTCGAGCTCGCGCGGTTGGACGAGGACAAGGCCGCGCTCGCGCCGAAGCTGCCCGCGCCGCTGCTGGCGGAGGTCAAGGCCCATGCCGCCAAGGCGGACAAGGAGATCACCGATGGCTATGAGCGCCAGGCGGTGATCACGTCGGCGGCGTTCCTGCTGGGGCGCGCGGGGTTGTGGAGCGACTCCGACGCGCTGTTGAAATCCAGCGTCGCCAAGAGCCACAGCCCGTATTACCTGATGAGCCAGCTCGGCGGCAACGCGCGCAAGCAGGGCCGCAAGGAAGAGGCGCTGCGCTGGTACGAGGAGGCCTTCAACAAGAGCGAAGGACCGGCCACGCGCTTGCAGTGGGGATCGAACTACCTGAGCGCGCTGGTGGAACTGGCGCCGCAGGATTCGGCCCGGATCGAGAAGGCCGCGGCTCAGCTGCTGGCCGAGGCGGGCAAGGACAAGGGCGCGTTCTATGAGCGCAGCGCGAGATCGCTGCAGAAGGTGGGCGGACAGCTCGTCGCGTGGAACGCGAACGGGCAGCACGAGGCCACGCTGAACCGGCTGCGCACGCAGCTCGACGGCGTCTGCGCCAAGCAGGACGCGGGCGACAAGAGCGCCTGCGAGTCGCTGTTGAAGAAGAAGGGCTGAGGCTGCAGTACTGCGGCGGCACTCGCTCCTTCTTACCCCCTCGCCCCAGCGGGGAGAGGGAGGGGAGAGGGGGCTCGTGCCACACCGCTGCTGCCCTTCGAAACACCCCCTCTCCCCTGCCCTCTCCCCCCTCGCGGGGGGCGAGGGAGTTCTCTCACGGAGCGCGAGCCAACTACTTCAGCAGGCCTTCGGCCTTCATCGCCGCCTGCACCGCCGGCCGCTCCGCGACGCGTCCGCGGTAGGCCACCAGGTTCGCATAGCCCGCCAGGTCCACCCCGACGTGCTGCGCCCAGTTCGACACGGTGAACAGATACGCATCGGCCACCGTGAACGGGTCTCCCATCAGGAACCGCTTGCCTTCAAGCTGCGCGTCGATCCACTTGAAGCGCTCATGCAGCTTGTTGCGGAACACGCCTTTCGCGTCCTCCGAAATGGCCGGGTTGAACAGCGGGCTGAAGGTCTTGTGCAGCTCGCTGGTGAGGAAGTTGAGCCACTCCTGCAGCCGGTACCTGGCCATCGTCCCGTTGGCCGGCGCGAGCTGCTTGCCGGGCACCTGGTCGGCGATGTACTGGACGATCGCCGGTCCCTCGCTCAGCCGCTGGCCGTCGTCGAGCTCCAGCAGCGGCACATAGCCCTTCGGATTGATGCCGTAGTAGTCGGTGCCATCCTGCAGCTTGTGCGTCTTGGTGCTGGCGAGCACCGGCTCGAAGTCCAGGCCTGCCTCGAGCAGGACGATGTGGGGCGACAGCGAGCAGGCGCCGGGGCTGTAGTAGAGCTTCATCGGGGGGTCTCCTTGGATGCTTGAACGGCTCGTGAAGAGCAATCCCGGTTACGGGACGCGGGGACCATACGCGCGCGCCGCGCTCCGCGCAACGACAGGGGCATTCGACGCACTGTCGCCGCCGCGCCAGCCGCCCTCGCACAGGGCGCCTACAGTCGGCCGATCTCCATCCGACCGAGGTTCCCGATGAGCACGCCCGCCCCCGCCGCGTCCGGCGCCAAGACCCTTGCCTTCGAGGACTTCTCCGCCGGCCAGGTGCGCGAGTTCGGCTCGCGCCTGGTCGACCGCGAGGAAGGCCTGGCCTTTGCCGCCGCCTACGACCCGCAGCCGCTCCACCTCGACGAAGCGGCCGCCAACGCCTCGGTGCTGGGCGGCCTGTCGATCAGCGGCTGGCAGACCTGCGCGCTGGTCATGCGCATGATGTGCGACGCCTACCTGCTGGACTCCACCAGCCAGGGCTCGCCCGGCATCGACAACCTGCGCTGGCTCAAGCCGGTGCGCCCCGGCGACACGCTGCGCGTGCGCATGACCGTGCTGGAGACCAAGGCCAGCCGCAGCCGCCCGCAGATCGGGCTGGTGCGCTCGTCCTGGGAGGTCTTCAACCAGCACGGCGAACAGGTCATGAGCATGGAAGGCTGGGGCATGTTCGGACGGCGGGACCGCTGACGGAAGGCACGCCCGCCGCGCGCCGCCCGGTCGCCATAATCGCCGGCACGAGGAGGAGCGCGACATGTTCACGAGTTCCGGGGCAACACCTGTCCCCCGATCCCGGCCGCTGGCGGCCCTGGCCCTGTTGGCGGCGATCGCCGCCCTCGCCGCGGGCGGCGCGCGGGCGGCGCCCTCCGCGGACCCGGCGCCCGCGCTGCAGCCCTGCCGCGTCGACGGCGTGCCGACCGAGGTGCTGTGCGGCGGCCTGAGCCGGCCGCTCGATCCCGCCCGCCCCGGTGGCGTGAAGATCGACATCCGCTACGTCGTCGTGCCCGCGCTGGCTCGCAACAAGCTGCCCGATCCGGTGCTGCTGCTCGCCGGCGGCCCGGGCCAGAGCGCCACCGCGCTGACCGCCTCGGTGCTCCCGCGGCTGTCGCGGCTGAACTACCGCCGCGACCTCGTGTTCATCGACCAGCGCGGCACCGGCCGCTCCGCGCCGCTGTCCTGCCCCGACAACAGCGATCGCGGCCTCGAGGAGCTGCTCAAGCCCGGCGCGAAGGTCCGGCTGCTGGCACAGTGCCGCGACGCGCTGAAGCAGCTGCCCTACGGCGACCTGCGCTTCTTCACGACCCCCATCGCGATGCAGGACATGGACGCCGTGCGCGTGGCGCTGGGCGTCGACCAATGGAACCTGGTCGGCGCGTCCTATGGCACGCGCGCCGCGCTCGAGTACCTGCGCCAGTTCCCCGGCCACGTGCGCCGCACCGTCATCGACGGCGTCGCGCCGCCCGACATGGTGCTGCCGGTGAGCTTCTCGCAGGACGCGCAGCGCGCGTTCGACCAGGTGTTCGAGTCCTGCGCGAAGTCCCCGGACTGCAACGCCCGCTACCCGGCGCTGAGGACCGACTGGCAGGCGCTGGTCAAGGGCCTGCCGCGCAAGGTGTCCTTCACGCATCCGATGACCGGCCGCGCCGAGGAGGTCATGCTGACGCGCGACACGCTGCTCGGGCTGGTGCGCCCGCCGCTGTACTCGCCGCCGCTCGCGGCCGCGCTGCCGGCGGCGCTGCATGAAGCGGCGCAGGGCCGCTTCGACGCGCTCGGCGGGCTGGCGGGACAGATGGGGGGCGGCTCGCGCGCGATGCGGATCTTCGAAGGCATGCATTTCTCGGTCGTCTGCGCCGAGGACGCGCCGCGCATCGCCGCCTCCACCGAGGCGCCGGGCGCGGACTTCGGCACGCTCGACCGCGAGCTCTACACCAGCGTCTGCAGCGGCTGGCCGCGCGGCGAGGTGCCGGCGGCCTTCTACTCGATCCCCGCGGCGAAATCGCCGGTGCTGCTCACCAGTGGCGGCAGCGACCCGGCCACGCCGCAGCGCCATGCCCAGCGCGTGCAGCAGGCGCTGGGCGCCAACGCGCGTCACGTCGTCGTCGCGGCCGCCGGCCATGGCGTGGCGCTGACGCTGCCCTGCATGCGCGACGTGCTCTTCCGCTTCATCGACGCGCCCACCGATGCCGACGCGCTCCAGGTCGACGCCAGCTGCGCCAAGGATCTGCCGCGCCCGCCCGCCTACCTGCCCCCCACCCCGGCGACCATCGCGGCCGCCGCCTCCGCCGCCCGGGAGTCCGACCGATGATCCGCCTGCATGCGCTGCACAAGACCTTCCAGACACGCGGCGGAAAGGGCAGCCCGCTGCGCGCGCTGCTGGCGAAGAAGGCGCCCGCGCGCGCCGTGGTCGCGGTCGAGCATCTGGACCTGGTCGCGCCCAACGGCCGCATCACCGGCCTGCTCGGGCCCAACGGCGCGGGCAAGACCACCTCGCTGCGGATGCTGGCGGGACTCTTCCCGCCGGACCGCGGCACGATCGATGTCGACGGCGTCGACGTGCTGAAGCAGCCGCGCGCGGCGCTCTCGCGCATGGGCATCCTCGGCGATGCCCACGGCCTCTATCCGCGGCTGACGGCGCGCGAGAACATCGTCTACTTCGCCCGCCTGCAGGACCTCCCGATGGAGCAGGCGCAGGCCCGCGCCGAGGCGCTCGCGGAGCTGCTGGACATGCGCGCCATCCTCGACCGCCGCGCCGACGGCTTCAGCCAGGGCGAGCGGATGAAGACCGCCCTGGCCCGCGCGCTGGTCCACGACCCGGCCAACATCGTCCTGGACGAGCCGACCAACGGGCTGGACGTCGTGGCCACGCGCGCGCTGCGCGAGGTGCTGCGGCACCTGCGCTCGCCGGCCGGCGGCGGCAAGTGCATCGTCTTCTCGAGCCACATCATGCAAGAGGTGGAACAGCTCTGCGACCAGGTGGTGGTGATGTCGCATGGGCGCTCGGTCGCGACCGGCACCGTCGACGGGCTGCTCGCGCAGACCGGCCGCCAGCGCTTCGAGGACGCCTTCGTCGACCTCGCCTTCCCCGAAGCCGCCCACGCGCGGCACCTGGAGTCCGCATGAACGGTCCCTTCCTCAAGGCCTTCCGCACCGTCTTCGCCAAGGAGATCGTCGACGCGCTGCGCGACCGGCGCACGCTGCTGCGGCTGCTGATCCCGTCGGTGCTGATGGGCCCGCTGATGCTGATGATGATGTCGGGCCTGGCCGCCTCGCTGCAGGAACGCGCCGAACAGCGCGAGGTGCTGGTCGCCGGCATCGAGCACGCGCCCACGCTGCGCAACTACATCGAGCGCCAGACCTACACGATCAAGCCGGCGCCCGCCGACTACGAGGCGCGGCTGCGCGCCGCCACGCTGACCGATCCGGTGCTGGTCGTGCCGGCCAACTTCGAGACGCTGCTCGCCGGCGGCGAGCCGGCCTCGGTCGAGATCGTCAGCGACAGCGTCAACCAGCGCGCCGAGGCAGGCGTGGGCGCGCTCAGCCGGCTGCTGCAGGGCTTCAGCAGCGAGCGCGCGACGCTGATGCTGGCCATGCGCGGCCTGGGCCCGCAGCAGCTGCGGCCGCTGGACGTGCGCGAGCGCGACCTCGCCAGCACGCAGGCGCGCTCCACGCGGCTCACGCAGATGCTGCCGATGTTCATCATGATGGCGGTGCTCTACGGCGCGCTGACCGCGGCGCTGGACACCACCGCCGGCGAGCGCGAGCGCGGCTCGCTCGAGCCGCTGCTGGTGAATCCCGCGCCGCATGCGGCCATCGTCGCCGGCAAGTGGGCCGCGGTGCTGATGGCGGGACTGCTGGTGGCGGTGCTCTCCAACCTCAGCTTCCTGCCCGGCCAGTGGCTGATGCGCAGCGACGCGCTCGCGGCCGCCTTCCAGTTCGGCTGGGCCGAGGCGCTGCGCTTCCTGCTGCTGCAGATCCCGCTCGGCGCGGGGCTCTCCGCGGTGCTGATGGCGCTGGCCATCCGCACCAAGACCTTCAAGGAGGCCCAGGCCAGCACCACGCTGGTCATCACGGCCGTGGCCCTGACGCCGATGGTCGCGATCGTGAATCCGGGAGGCGAGGCCGCGTGGCACCTGTGGGTGCCGGGGCTGGGTCAGAACCTGCTCATGATGCAGGTGCTCAAGGGCGAGCCGCTGACCCTGGCGAAGGTGATGCCGACGGTGATCGTGGGCGCCGCGCTCACCGTCGCCGGGCTGGCGCTGGTGGCGCGCTCGATGCGCGCGGCCGTGGCGCGATGAAGGCGGAGGGAACGCGCCCTCGGGGCGCGTTCAGTGCCGCGTGGCCAGCGCCAGCTGCACCTGTTCCTGCCACGGCAGCGTGTGCACGATGCCGTTGAGCTGGATCGCCGATTCGATCGGCGCCAGCACCTCGCCCTCGCCGTTCAGGAACTGCAGGTTGGTCACCAGCGCCATCGGATCCACCATCGACACGATGCCGTAGGGCATGCGCACCCAGTCCCAGGCCACGCCGGCGGCGCCGAACTCGGATTCCCCGCTCCACAGGGTTTGTCCCATGGCTGGGTGATCCTCGTCTCCCACCACCAACACGCGCGTGCTCAAATGCGCGAACTGCAAGCGAGGCAGTCGCTGAACATCACACAATATTCGTGGCCACGCGTACACAATCCAAGCTGGTGTCATTGTCAGAATTGTTTGGTTTGGCTACTGCGGATCGGCGGTTGCTGCTTCTCCCCTTGACCAGCAGTGTGGTCACGATGAGGACGGCTCGCCAGCTGTAAACCCTGTCAGGGGCGTGAATGCGTCACGTGGCCTATGCGGCCGATGCGGGCGCGTGGCGCGTCACGGACAGCCGGACAGGTCCCCCACCCAGACCTCTCGGAAGAGGCTCACTAGACCGGCCGACGGGCCGGAGCGATCCATGCTGCAAGGCGGTTATCAATCAGTCCTGGAAGCGCGCTCACGGGAAGAGTTCCGCAGTGAGGTGATCCGCTTCGCGCAAAAGCTCGATTTCCAGACGGTGTCGGCCATCACGGTGGTCGATCACACGCTGGCCGAGACCGAGTTCATCACCATCGACAACTGCCCCGCGGGCTATGCCGAGGTGATGCACGCGCCCGAGTTCGGCCGCCGCGATCCGGTGATGCAGCACTGCAAGCGCAACAGCATGCCCATCGTGTGGGATCGCCAGACCTACGCGCGCCATGGCGCGAGCGACATCTGGGAATCGCAGGCGCAATTCGGGTACAGCACCGGCATCTGCCTGGCGCTGCACCTGCCCGAGGGGCGGCACTTCGTGCTGGGCGTCGATCGCGACCAGCCGCTGCCAAGCGATTCGGGCCAGCTCACGCGCATGGTCGCGGACCTGCAGCTGTTCGCGGTGCACGCGGTCGACACCGCGCTGCGCGTGCTGCTGCCGGAGGAGAAGGTGACCGAGTCGCCGCGGCTCACGCCGCGCGAGCTCGAGTGCCTGCACTGGACGATGGAAGGCAAGACCGCCTGGGAAGTCGGCGCCATCCTCAGCATCACCGAGCGCACGGCGGTGCTGCACATCAACAATGCGATGCACAAGCTGGGCTGCTCGAACAAGCACCAGGCCGTGCTCAAGGCGCTGCGGCTGGGCCTGATCCGCTGATGCTGCCCGCCGCGGCAGCTTGTAAACACTGTAAGAGCTGACAGTTATGCGGGTGTCGGCTCGCTGCTTCAATCCGTCCCGTGCTCAACACATTCCGGGCACGTCACCGAATCTGGAGCCTCTCATGCAAGCCCAACCGCAAAACGTCACCGTCAACACGCAAGTCGAAGAAGGTCTGGTCGAGTTGGACCTGCAAACCCTGGTTCACGTGGGTGGCGGCGCACCGAAGGGCACCTGGGTCGTCGGTTCCGAGTCGCTCGCGACCACGGCCGTCGACACCGAACCCGCCCCCAAGGGCACCTGGTAAGCCCTCGCGGCTGATCGCGACCCGTCAGGTTCGCAACAAAAGGAATCATCGTGGTGGCGCTGTTCCGCGCCGAAGCGCAGGCCTCGCAACAGCAGGCCTGGCTGGGGTCGGTGCAACTGCATCGTCCCGCCACCTTGCGATGGCTGAGCATCCTGGCACTGGGCGGCGTGGTTGCCGTCGGGGCCTTCCTGTTCAGCACGGAGTACACCCGCAAGGCCCGCGTCAACGGCCTGCTGGTGCCCGAGCGCGGCGTGATGCGGCTGAGCGTGCCGCAGAGCGCCACCGTCGTGGCCCGTCCCGTCCAGGACGGGCAGCAGGTGCATGAAGGCGACGTGCTGTTCGTGCTGTCGCTGGACAGCGGGAACCCGACCGGCGACGGCCTGTCGCGGACCTTGAAGGAGCGCGAGCAATCGCTGGGCGCCGCGCAGGCGCAGCAGCGCGAACTCGCGCAGAGCCAGGCGACGGCGCTGAAGGCGCGCATCGCCACGCTGGAATCCACGCTGCGGCAGGCCGATGCCGAGCTGCAGCTGCATGCGGAGCGCGAGGCGCTCGCGCGGCAGAGTCTGGGACGGCTTGAGTCGCTGGCGAAGGACCAGTTCGTCTCGAGCGCCCAAGTCCAGACGAAACGGGAGGAGTTGCTTGGCTTGCAGGCCCAACGGCAGGCACTTTCGCGTGAGCGCGAAAACCTGCAGCGGGAGGCGTTGGGCTTGCAAGCTGAGCTTCATGCGATCCCCTTGAAGGCCCAGGTCCAGCAAGGGGAGCTGGCCCGCGACATCGCCGCGCTGCAGGCGCAGGGTGTCGAGAACGAAGCGCGCCGCCGGCTCGTGCTGCGCGCGCCCAGCGATGGCCTGATGAGCACCGTGCTGGCCGAGCCGGGCCAGGTCGTGCAAGCCGGCACCCAGCTCGCCGCCCTGCTCCCCGCCCGCACGCCGCTGCAGGCGCATCTCTACGCCCCCTCGAGCGCCGTCGGCTTCCTGCGCCCGCACCAGGCGGTGCTGCTGCGCTACCAGGCCTTCCCGTACCAGAAATTCGGCCAGCAGGAGGGCGAGGTGCTGCAGGTCTCGCGCACGCCGCTGCAGGCCGCGGAGCTCGCGCAGCTGGGCCTGCCCGCCGCGATGGCGCAAGGCGAGCCGATGTACCGCATCACGGTGCAGCTGCAGCACCAGTCGGTCCAGGCCTACGGGCAGGACCAGTCGCTCAGCCCCGGTATGCTGCTCGAAGCGGACGTGCTGCTCGAACGGCGCCGTCTGATCGAATGGATCTTCGAACCGCTGCTGAGCCTCGCCCGCCGTGTCTGATGCCCCCGCCGCCGGCGCCCTGGCCCGGCTGAACCTTGGCTGGCGCCGCCGCCGTCCCGTCATCCTGCAGACCGAGGCCGCCGAATGCGGCCTCGCCTGCCTGGCGATGGTGGCCGCGGCGCATGGCCAGCGCTGGGCCCTGGGCGAGCTGCGCGATCGCTTCGCCGTCTCGCTCAAGGGCCTGACCATGGCCGACCTGGTGCGCATGGGCGCGCAGCTGGGCCTCACCGCGCGCGCGCTGCGCGCCGAGCCGCAGACGCTGCACAAGCTGCAGACGCCCTGCATCCTGCACTGGGACTTCAACCACTTCGTCGTGCTGGATGGCATCCAGGGCGATCGCGCGGTGATCCTCGACCCCGCCCTGGGCGAGCGCCGCCTGCCGCTGGCCGAGGTCTCCAAGCACTTCACCGGCGTGGCGCTCGAGCTGCGCCCGGGCATGGACTTCGCGCGCAAGGCGCCGGCGCCCGCGCCGAAGTGGCGTCAGCTGCTGGGCCATGTGAGCGGGCTCAAGCGCTCGCTGGCGCAGGTCCTGGCGCTGGCGCTCGGCCTGGAGCTGCTGGGGCTGCTCGCGCCCTTCCTGCTGCAATGGACCGTCGACGGCGTCATCGTCAGCGCCGACCGCGACCTGCTGGTCACGCTGGGCATCGGCTTCGCGCTGCTGGTGCTGCTGCAGGTCGGCGTCGGGATCCTGCGCTCCTGGGCGGTGATGATCCTGTCGGCCTCGCTCAACCTGCAGTGGCTGTCCAACGTGTTCTCGCACCTGCTGCGGCTGCCGCTGGCCTGGTTCGAGAAACGCCATCTGGGCGACATCTGGTCGCGCTTCTCCAGCGTGCAGGAGATCCAGAAGACGCTGACCGGCAGCTTCATTGAGGCCGTCCTCGACGGACTGATGGTGCTGCTGACGCTGGCGATGATGGTGCTCTACAGCGGCCGGCTGACGGCCGTGGCGCTGACCGCGGTGGCCGGCTACGCGCTGCTGCGCTGGGCCTTCTTCCGGCCGCTGCGCAACGCGCAGGAAGAGGCGCTGACGCACGAGGCGCGCCAGAACACCCACTTCCTCGAATCGCTGCGCGGCGCGCAGGCGATCAAGCTGTTCAACGCGCAGGCCGATCGCAGCGCGCGCTTCTCCAACCTGGTCGTCGAGCAGATGAACGCCTCGCTGACCGGGCGCAAGCTCGAGCTCGGCATGACGCAGGGCAACCGGCTGCTGTTCGGGCTGGAGCGCGTGGCCATCGTCGCCATGGGCGCGATGCTGGTGCTGGACAAGGAGCTCTCGGTGGGAATGCTGTTCGCGTTCCTCGCCTACAAGGACCAGTTCAGCCAGCGCATCGCGGGGCTGATCGACAAGGTCGTCGCGCTCAAGATGCTGCGCCTGCAGGGCGAGCGCCTCGCCGACATCGTGCTGACCGCGCCCGAGGCCGAACTCGACGCGCCCGGCCGCGCGGTGCCGCGCGAATCGGCGCTGGAGCTCGACACGCTGCGCTTCCGCTACGCCGATGGCGAGCCCGAGGTCATCGCCGGCTGCTCGCTGCGCATCGAGCCCGGCGAGTCGGTCGCGATCGTCGGCCCCTCGGGCTGCGGCAAGACGACACTGATGAAGCTGATGCTGGGCATCCATGCGCCGCAGCACGGCGAGATCCGCATCGGCGGCGTGGCACTGGCCCAGCTCGGCGCGAACGCCTGGCGCGAACGCATCGGCACGGTGATGCAGGACGACCAGCTCTTCGCCGGCAGCATCGCCGACAACATCAGCTTCTTCGACCTCGGCGTCGATCCCGACTGGGTCCGCGAATGCGCCCGGCTGGCCTGCGTGCTCGAGGACATCGAGGCCATGCCGATGGGCTTCCAGACACTGATCGGGGACATGGGCTCCAGCCTGTCCGGCGGACAGCGCCAGCGCATCCTGCTCGCGCGCGCACTCTACAAGCGGCCCCAGTTCCTGTTCCTGGACGAGGCCACCAGCGCGCTCGATGTGGAGCGCGAACGGCTCGTGAACGCGAGCCTGCGGCAGTTGCCGCTGACGCGCATCGTGATCGCGCATCGGCCCGAGACCATCGCCGCGGCACAGCGCGTCGTCAGCCTGCAGGGCGGGCGGGTGGTGCAGGATTTGCGGACGGTGCATCAGGCTTGATGGCCTGCCGGCACCGAGCGCAGCGGAGGAAGCCCAGGGGCAGGGCTCCTCATACGCTCGGCAGGCTCCGCTAAATCGTCGCCCTGCCCCTGGGCTTCCTCCGCTTGGGGGGACCTTGGCGTCGGGGCCTTGGCGTCAGTCGGGCTTGATCTTGGCGCGGGCCACGACCTGCTTCCAGCGCTGCTGCTCCTGGGCAATGAACGCCGTGAACTGCGCCGGCGTGTTGCCAATGGCCTCGGCCGCGTCGTGGCTCAGGCGCTCGCGCGCGGCGGCCGACTTGATCGCCTTGGCCGATTCCACCGCGAGCTTGTCCACATGCGCGGGCTGCAGATTCGCCGGCGCGCACAGCCCATACCACTGCGTCATCTCGAAGCCGGGATAGCCCTGCTCCGCCACCGTCGGCACGTCCGGCAGTTGCGGCAGCCGTTCCTTCGAACCCGTGGCGATGCAGCGCAGCTTGCCCGCCTTGATGAACTGCAGGATCGCCGGCGCCCCCACCGAGGCCGCCTCCAGGCGACCGGCGAGCAGGTCCGTCAGCTGCGGCCCGGTGCCGCGGTACGGGACATGCAGGATGAAGAGGTCGGCGACCATCTTCAGGTACTCCATCGCCAGATGACCCGCGCTGCCGTTGCCGGCCGAGCCATAGCTGTACTTGCCCGGGCTCTTGCGCACCAGCGCCACGAATTCCTTCAGGTTGCGCGCCGGCACGTCAGGATGCACGACGTAGAGGCTGGGCACCTTGGCCAGCAGCGTGATCGGCTTGAAGTCCCGGTTGGGGTCGTAGGGCAGCTTGTCGTAGATGTACGGGTTCACGGCCAGCGTGCCGATGTGGCCAAGGATCAGCGTGTGCTGGTCTTCGGCGCGGGCGACCTCGCCCATGGCGATGTTGCCGCCGCCACCCGGCTTGTTGTCCACATAGACCGCCTGGCCCAGCGTCTTGCTGAGCTCGGCGGCGGTGGCGCGCGCGACGATCTCGCTGCTGCCGCCCGGCGCAAAGGGCACGACCAACCGCACGTTGCGCGAAGGCCAGGCGACCTGCGCGAAAGCGGGCGAGGCCGCCGAGCCGAAGGCGGCGCTCGCGCCAAGCGCGGCAGATTGCAGGAGGAAGCGGCGGCGGTCGTCGTCGGTGGGGGTCATGCGGAGTCTCCGATCTGATCTTCTGGAAACACCGACTCTACGGGCGGCGCGCTTTCAGCGTGCTGTCGCCGCGTCAGCGCGCGGGCGAAATGGGCGGCGCCGCGGGCGCCGTCTGCTCTTCCATCCAACCCAGCCAGCGCATGGCCTGCTCGCGGCTGTCGCCGCACATGTCCTCGTGCGGCGGCAGCGAGCCGCAGACCGCGGGCCGCTCGGGCTGGCCGAAGATCTTGCAGCGCAGGTCGCCGTCGAGCTGGATGCAGCGCACGCCGGCCGGCTTGCCGCCGGGCATGCCGGGAATGGGGCTGCTGATCGACGGCGCGATGCAGCAGGCGGCGCAATGGGGACGGCAGTTCATGACCGGCGGATTGTCGTCCGACCGCATGCCCCTGGGACGGTGACTTATCCACAGCCCCGCGTAAAATCGCGCCCTTCCCTCATCTGAACGCCAGCCGGCTGTCCCTGCCGATCCTGCTGGACGCCTTGCCATGCTGTATCCGAAAGAGTTCGACGTGATCGTGGTCGGCGGTGGCCATGCCGGCACCGAAGCCGCGCTGGCCGCCGCCCGCATGGGCGTCCGCACGCTGCTGCTGACCCACAACATCGAGACGCTGGGCCAGATGAGCTGCAACCCGTCGATCGGCGGCATCGGCAAGGGCCATCTGGTGAAGGAGGTCGACGCGCTCGGCGGCGCGATGGCTGCCGCGACCGACGAAGGCGGCATCCAGTTCCGCATCCTCAACGGCTCGAAGGGCCCGGCCGTGCGGGCCACCCGCGCGCAGGCGGACCGGATCCTCTACAAGGCCGCCATCCGTCATCGGCTGGAGAACCAGCCCAACCTGATGCTGTTCCAGCAGGCCGTCGATGACCTGATGGTCGAGGGCGATCGCGTGGTCGGCGCCGTCACCCAGTCGGGCCTGCGCTTCCGCGCCCGCGCGGTCGTGCTGACCGCCGGCACCTTCCTCGATGGCCGCATCCACATCGGCCTGGACAACTACGCCGCCGGCCGCGCCGGCGATCCGCCGGCCGTGTCGCTGTCGGGCCGCCTCAAGGAACTGAAGCTGCCGCAAGGCCGGCTGAAGACCGGAACGCCGCCGCGCCTGGACGGCCGCACGATCGACTTTTCCAAGTGCGCGGAACAGCCCGGCGACCTGGACCCGGTGCCGGTGTTCAGCTTCATGGGGAACGCGGCCCAGCATCCGAAGCAGCTGCCCTGCTGGATCACCCACACCAACGAGCGCACCCACGAGATCATCCGCTCCGGCTTCGACCGCAGCCCGATGTTCACCGGCGTCATCGAGGGCGTCGGCCCGCGCTACTGCCCGTCCATCGAGGACAAGATCAACCGCTTCGCCGACAAGGACTCGCATCAGATCTTCCTGGAGCCGGAGGGCCTGACGACGCACGAGTTCTACCCGAACGGCATCTCGACCTCCCTGCCCTTCGACATCCAGCTGGCGGCGGTCCAGTCCATTCCTGGGTTGGAGAACGCGCACATCCTGCGTCCGGGCTACGCCATCGAGTACGACTACTTCGACCCGCGCGAGCTGAAGTCGAGCTTCGAGACCCGCGCCATTGGTGGCCTGTTCTTCGCGGGCCAGATCAATGGGACGACCGGCTACGAAGAGGCGGCCGCGCAAGGGCTGTTCGCCGGCCTGAACGCCGCGCTGCAGGTGCAGGGCAAGGACGCCTGGCTGCCGAGCCGGGACCAGGCCTATCTGGGCGTGCTGGTGGACGACCTGATCACCAAGGGCGTCACCGAGCCCTACCGGATGTTCACGAGCCGCGCCGAGTTCCGGCTGCAGCTCCGCGAGGACAACGCCGACATGCGCCTGACCGAGATGGGCCGCCAATTGGGCCTGGTGGACGATGCGCGTTGGGACGCCTTCAACCGGAAGCGCGACGCTGTTTCACGTGAAACAGAGAAGCTGAAAACGACTTGGGTGCATCCCAACATCCTCCCCGCCTCGGATGCGGAGCGGCTCGTTGGGAAGGCCCTTGAGCGTGAATACAACCTCGTCGATCTGCTGCGCCGGCCCGGAGTCACCTTTGACACGATTGCCGAGGTCGCGGCCATTGCCCGGCCGGAGGCAGGTGTCTCCCGCACCGCGCTCGTTGAATCGCTGGGTGGCGATATCGCGGATGCCGTCGTCGAGCAAGTCGAGATCAGCGTGAAGTACGCCGGCTACATCAGCAAGCAGCAGGAGGACGTCGCCCGCGCGTCGAACTACGAGCACCTGAAGCTGCCCGAGGACCTCGACTACGGCCTGGTCACGGCGCTCTCCTTCGAGGCCAGACAGAAGCTGAACAAGCACCGGCCCGAGACGCTGGGACAGGCCTCTCGCATTTCCGGCATCACGCCGGCGGCGATCTCGCTGCTGCTGATCCATCTGCGCAAGGGTCGCTTCAAGGGCTTCACCGACCAGGATGCGGTGGCCGAGTCGAGCGCCGTCTGATCCGTCATCGGCCGGTCCCACTCCCCTTCTCTCACTGCTAGCCGCAACGACCACCTTCCGCCGTAGATGACCGAACTCGACCTGCGCTCCCGACTCGCCGCCGCCGCGGACACCCTCGACCTCGGCCTGAACGACCGGCAACTGGACCAGCTGATCGCTTACCTGGGGCTGCTTTCCAAGTGGAACAAGGTCTACAACCTGACGGCGGTCCGTGATCCGGAAGCGATGCTGACGCAGCATCTGGTCGACAGTCTCAGCCTCATTCCCCCGCTGCGCCGGCATGCTGCGGGACGCCCATTGCGCCTGATGGATGTCGGGAGCGGCGGTGGCCTGCCTGGCGTGGTCATCGCGATCTGCGATCCGACGATCTCCGTCACCTGCGTCGACACGGTGGGCAAGAAGGCGTTCTTCATCGCCCAGGTCGCCGCGGAGATCGGCCTGCCGAATCTGCGCGCGGAGCACTCGCGGGTCGAGAAGCTCAAGACCGAGCCCTTCGACGTGATCACGTCCCGCGCCTTCGCGTCGCTGGCCGACTTCACCGAATGGACCCGGATGCACCTCAAGCCCGGCGCCGTGTGGGCGGCGATGAAGGGCCAGCATCCGGCGGAAGAACTGACGGAGCTCGCTCAACGGGCGCCGGATCTGTCCGTGTTCCACGTGGAACAACTCGAAGTTCCTGGTCTCGACGCCCAGCGCTGCCTGCTCTGGATCCGTCCCGCCACTTCCATCGGTTAAGCTCCGCCCCTCTCCAGCGACTCGTTCCCCGACCATTCATGGCCAAGATCTTCTGCGTTGCGAATCAAAAAGGCGGTGTCGGCAAGACCACCACCACGGTGAATCTGGCTGCCGGTCTGGCCAAGGTCGGTCAACGGGTGCTGGTCGTCGATCTCGATCCGCAGGGCAACGCGACCATGGGCTCCGGCATCGACAAGCGCGCCCTGTCCCTGACGGTCTATGACGTGCTGCTGGAATCGGCCACCATCGCCGAAGCCAAACAGCGCAGTGAGAAGGCGGGCTATGACGTGCTGGGCGCCAACCGCGAGCTGGCCGGCGCCGAAGTGGAACTGGTCGAGCTCGAGCGCCGGGAGAACCGGCTCAAGGGCGCCCTCACCGCCGCGGCCAACGATTACGACTTCGTCCTGATCGACTGCCCGCCGTCGCTGTCGATGCTGACGCTGAACGGCTTGTGCTCGGCGCACGGCGTCGTCGTGCCGATGCAGTGCGAGTACTTCGCGCTGGAAGGCCTGACCGACCTGGTCAACACGATCAAGCAGATCCACGCCAACCTGAATCCGGACCTCCAGATCATCGGCCTGCTGCGCGTCATGTTTGATCCCCGGATCACCCTGCAGCAGCAGGTCAGCGAGCAGCTGAAGGCGCACTTCGGCGACAAGGTCTTCGACACGGTCATCCCCCGCAACGTCCGATTGGCCGAGGCGCCCAGCTATGGCCTGCCGGGCGTCGTCTTCGATGGCGGATCGAAGGGCGCGCATGCGTTCATCGACTTCGCCAAGGAAATGGTCAAGCGCGTCGGCGCGATGCGCTGAGCGCGGGGCTGACGTGCGGCCCGAACTGGACGCCCTCGCCCGCCGGGCCGAGCTCGCCGGGCTCAATGCGGCGTCGGCGCCACGTGAAGCGCAGGTCGACGGTTGGCTGCTGCGGCTTTCCCCAGGGCATGCGCGGCGCTCGCGTTGCGTGAATGCCGTCGCCTCCGGTTCGCTGCCACTGGACGAGATCCTGCGGCGCTGCCGCACCGCCTTCGATCAGGCAGGCCTGCCGCTGATCCTGCGGCTCACCCCTTTCAGCCAACCGGCCGATCTCGCTGAACAGCTCGAGGCACGCGGCTGGCGTGCCTTCGGTCCGTCCGAGGTGTGGGTGCTGCCGGCGCTGGACGGCTTCGATGACGACCATGGCCTGCAGGCGCTGTCGTCCGCCGAGTACGCCGCGCTCATCGGTGGCTTGCGCGGTTCTGATGCCGCCGAGATCGAAGGACATGCCCGCCGCCTGGAACAGGCCAGCGTCCGGCATCAGGCCTTCCGCCTGGTGAGCGGCGGCGAATTGCTCGCCTGTGGGCAGGTCGCGATCGATCCCGCTACCGATGGATCTTCCGTGGGCGGCATGGCGGGGCTGTTCGACATCTTCACCCCGCCCTCGCAACGCGGTCGCGGCCATGGCCGCCGGCTCTGCGCCGCGCTGCTGGCCATGGCCCGCCGTCAGGGCGCTTCATCGGGGTATCTGCAGGTCGCCGCCGAGAACGAGGCGGCCAAGCGCCTGTACGCCGCCCTGGGCTTCCTGCGCGCCTACGACTACCACTACCGCAGCGACGATCCGCGCACCTGGGACTGAGCGCGCGGCGTTGAAGGCGTTCAGTCGCGGGGCTGCCAGACCTTCAGCAGCGTGTGGCGGGTGAAGCCCGGCACGAAGTCGTGCACGTGGCTGATGCAGGCGTAGCCGAGGTGCTCGTAGAGCTCGGCAACCTCGTCCAGCAGCGTTTCGATCAGCGCGTCGACGCAACCGCGCTTCAGCGCCATCGCCTCGATCTGTCGAAGGCAATCGCTGCCCACGCCCTGCCCCCGATGGTCCGCATGGACCCACAGGAAGCTCACGTACAGCCGCTGGAACTCGGTGCGGCCGAAGGCGCCAGCGACCAGCGTCTCGCCGTCGTAGAGCGCGATCGCGATGTCCTCCGCGTCGCTGCCCTGCGCCTGCTGGCGTCCATGGGCGATGACGCCGTCGCGGATCGCGTCGAGGTCGGTCCGCGGCACGGCGCCATCCCGGCGCCACGTCCTGCCCACGGATTGCTCAGGATCAGCCATCAGATGCTGTTCACGTCCGGACCGGTCAGGCCCAGCGACTCGTCGACGCCCAGGTGCACATTCATGCTCTGCACCGCGGCGCCGCTCGCGCCCTTGCCCAGGTTGTCCAGGCGCGCCATCACGAGGATCTGCTGCTCGCTGCCGAACACGAACAGGTCGACGTTGTTCGTGTCGTTGCAGGCCTGCACGTCGAAGAAGCCGCCCGCCAGCGTGTCCGGATCGCGCAGCGGCTTCACGTGGATGAAGCGCTCGCCCTCGTAATGCGCGGCCAGCGCGTCGCGGACCTGCTGCGGCGTCGTGCCGGCGCGCAGCTGGCTCAGGTGCAGCGGCACCGTCACGCCCAGCCCTTTGTAGAAGTTGGCGACGATGGGCATGAACACCGGTGCCGTCTTCAGGCCGGTGTGGGCCATCATCTCCGGCAGATGCTTGTGGGCCAGACCCAGCGCGTACGGACGCGGCGCGGTCAGCTTCGGATTTCCGCCTGCCTCGTACTCCGCGATCATCGACTTGCCGCCGCCGGAGTAGCCGGTGATCGAGGTCGCCGACACCAGCGCGTCGGCTGGCAGCAGCCCGGCGTCCACCAGCGGGCGCACCGCCAGGATGAAGGCGCTGGCATGGCAACCCGGGTTGGCGATGCGCTTGGATTCGCGGATCGCGGCGCGCTGGCCCCGGGCCAGTTCCGGCAGGCCGAAGGCCCAGCCCGGCGCCGTGCGGTGCGCGGTGCTGGCGTCGATCAGGCAGGTGCCGGGATTGGTCACCATGGCGGCCGCCTCGCGCGAGGCCGCGTCCGGCAGGCACAGGAAGGCGACATCGGCCGCGTTCAGCAGCCGCGCGCGCTCGGCGGGATCCTTGCGCTTGTCGGCGTCGATGCGCAGCACCTCGATGTCGGCGCGCTGCGCCAGATATTCATTGATGCGCAGGCCGGTCGTGCCTTCCTGCCCGTCGACATACACCGCGTACTTCATCGCCGCTCCTGCAAAATCCGCTGCCTCCGGGACCCTCCCGAAGAAAGCGCGAAGCATAAGGCCAACAGATGTCACAGCACCCCATTCCGACGAATGACCTCGATGCCCAGGCCCTCGCGCACCCCGTCTACCTGTTGCCGGGCTGGCTGAACTCCGACCCCGATCATTGGCAGAGCGCCTGGCAGCGCCTGCATGGCGACACCCGCGTCGAGCAGGACGACTGGGAATGGCCGCGGCGCGGCGACTGGATGGCCCGGCTCGACGAGGTGCTGCAGCAGGACGCGCGCCTGGTCGAGCGGCCCGCGCTGCTGGTCGCGCACAGCCTCGGCTGCCAGCTGGTGGCCGCCTGGGCCGGGCATTCGGCCCATACCGGCCGTGTCAAGGGCGCGCTGCTCGTCGCGCCGCCCGACACCGAGCGCGAGGACACCCCGCCCCAGCTCCACAACTGGCGCCCGATCCGGCGCCCTCGCCTGCCCTTCGCCTCGATCGTCGTGGCGTCCAGCGACGATCCCTTCTGCCGCCCCGAGCGCGCCGCCGGCATGGCGGCGGACTGGGGCGCGGAATTCGTGCTGGCGGGCCCGCTGGGGCACGTCAACGCGGCCTCCGGGCTGGGCGACTGGGCCGAGGGCCGCGCGCTGCTCAGGCGCCTGGCCGCGTGACCCCGACACGAGGCTGACGGCCCGCCCCCCGAATCGCGGAGAATCGCGCCCCATGGCGACAAAGAAACCCAAGGGGCTCGGCATGGGCCTGGAGGCCCTGCTGGGCCCCAAAGTGAGCGACGCACCGGCGGTGCGCGACGGCGAACCCGGCGTGCTGCCGCTGGCGCAGCTGCAGGCCGGCAAGTACCAGCCGCGCACCCGCATGGACGAGGGCTCGCTCTACGAGCTGGCCGAGAGCATCAAGGCGCAGGGGATCATGCAGCCGATCCTGGTGCGCCCGATCGCGCCCAACGGCGCGGTCCGCTACGAGATCATCGCCGGCGAGCGCCGCTTCCGCGCCGCCCGGCTGGCTGGCCTGGCCGAGGTGCCGGTGCTGGTCAAGCCGGTGCCGGACGAGGCCGCCGCCGCGATGGCGCTGATCGAGAACATCCAGCGCGAGGACCTCAACGCGCTCGAGGAGGCGCAGGGCCTGAAGCGGCTGGTCGACGAGTTCGGCCTGACCCACGACCAGGCGGCGCAGGCGGTGGGCCGTTCGCGCAGCGCGGCGTCCAACCTGCTGCGCCTGCTAAACCTGGCCGAGCCGGTCCAGAACATGCTGATGGCCGGCGACATCGACATGGGCCACGCGCGCGCGCTGCTGGCCCTGGACGGCGCCCATCAGATCACCAGCGCCACCGAGATCGCGGCCAAGAAGCTCAGCGTGCGCGAGGCCGAGAAGCTCGTGCAGCGCCAGCAGGGCGCGGGCCGCCAGGCGCCGCTGCTGCGCGTCAAGTCGGACAAGAGCCGCGACGTGCTGCGGCTCGAGGAAGAGTTGTCGGACCTGCTGACCGCGCAGGTCGAGATCCGCGTCAAGAAGAAGACCAAGCGCGGCGAACAGGGCGAGGTCGCCATCAGTTTCGGCTCGCTGGACGAATTGAACGGCTTGCTGCAAAAGCTGCGACCGCCGGGCGCCGAGGAGTGAGCCCGGGCCAGCGGGCAAGCCTGGCCACTTGGCTGACCAGGCTGACCAGGCCGACCACCTGACTGGCCACCCGGCCTGAAACCATGAGCATGGCACGCGCGGCGCGTGCCGTCTTCCTCGTACTTCCCACAGGTCCCCGCTCGAGGGGGACGGTCAACGGCAATGCTTCACAGACGTTGCCTGAGGGAGTACAAGGGGTCACGTCTTGCTCTCGCGCATCGCTTCCGATGGGCGTAGCATGGATCCACCAAAGCCTCGCCGCCTTCGAGGTTGTCCACGGGACCGGACATGGGGCGGTGGTCTTTGAGCCAGCATGGGCTGGCCGTTTGCTGAAAGCTTGCTGAGCTCGGAAAGCTCTGATGACGCCTTGAGTCATGGACGTCGCCAGAACTTCCTGGACGATGCGAGGTCCGTTGTCGCACGGGTCCGCGTCGCCTCCCCACGAACTACTCTGGAGGTCAGCATGGATGTGATCAGCCATTTCGCCGCTCGCTACGAGCGCAGCAAGGTCGAGGAACTCACGCTGGAGGAGTACCTGGACGAGTGCAAGCGAAATCCCCTCGCCTATGCCACCGCGGCCGAGCGCATGCTCAAGGCCATCGGCGAGCCGCAGATGCTGGACACGCGCAACGACCCGCGCCTGTCGCGCATCTTCCAGAACAAGGTCATCAAGATCTATCCGGCCTTCGCCGAGTTCTTCGGCATGGAGGACGCGATCGAGCAGGTCGTCAGCTACTTCCGCCATGCCGCGCAAGGGCTGGAGGAGAAGAAGCAGATCCTGTATCTGCTGGGCCCGGTGGGCGGCGGCAAGAGCTCGATCGCCGAGCGGCTCAAGCAGCTGATGGAGCATGTGCCGTTCTACGCGCTGAAGGACAGCCCGGTGAACGAAAGCCCGCTCGGGCTCTTCGATCCGATCGAGGACGGCCCGCTGCTCGAAGGCGAGTACGGCATCCCGCGCCGCTACCTGAACCGCATCCTGAGCCCGTGGGCGGTGAAGCGGCTCGATGAATACGGCGGCGACATCCGCAAGTTCAAGGTCATCAAGCGGCTGCCCAGCGTGCTCAAGCAGGTCGGTGTCGCCAAGACCGAGCCGGGCGACGAGAACAACCAGGACATCAGCTCGCTGGTGGGCAAGGTCGACATCCGCAAGCTCGAGACCTATGCGCAGGATGACCCCGATGCCTACAGCTTCTCCGGCGGCCTGTGCCTGGCCAACCAGGGGCTGCTGGAGTTCGTCGAGATGTTCAAGGCGCCGATCAAGGTGCTGCATCCGTTGCTGACCGCGACGCAGGAAGGCAACTTCAAGGGCACCGAGGGCTTCGGCGCGATCCCGTTCGACGGCATCGTGCTGGCGCACAGCAACGAGAGCGAGTGGAAGACCTTCCGCAACAACAAGAACAACGAGGCCTTCCTCGACCGCATCTACATCGTCAAGGTCCCCTACTGCCTGCGCGTCAGCGAGGAAGTGAAGATCTACGAGAAGCTGATCCGCAACTCCTCGCTGGCCGAGGCCAAGTGCGCGCCCGGCACGCTGAAGATGATGGCGCAGTTCGCGGTGCTGACGCGGCTGAAGGATCCGGAGAACTCGAGCGCCTTCAGCAAGATGCAGATCTATGACGGCGACAACCTGAAGGACACCGATCCCAAGGCCAAGTCCATCCAGGAGTACCGCGACTACGCCGGCGTCGATGAAGGCATGTCGGGGATCTCGACGCGCTTCGCGTACAAGATCCTGTCCAAGGTCTTCAACTTCGATTCCACCGAGGTCGCCGCCAATCCGGTGCACCTGATGTACGTGCTGGAACAGCAGATCGAGCGCGAGCAGTTCCCGCAGGAGGCCGAGCAGAAGTACGTCGGCTTCATCAAGGAGGTGCTGTCGCCGCGCTATGCGGAGTTCATCGGCAAGGAGATCCAGACCGCCTACCTGGAGAGCTACAGCGAATACGGCCAGAACATCTTCGACCGCTACGTGACCTACGCGGACTACTGGATCCAGGATCAGGAATACCGCGACACCGACACCGGCGAGGTGTTCGACCGCTCGGCGCTGAACGCGGAACTCGAGAAGATCGAGAAGCCCGCGGGCATCAGCAATCCCAAGGACTTCCGCAACGAGATCGTGAACTTCGTGCTGCGGGCGCGGGCCAACAACGCCGGCAAGAACCCGACGTGGACCAGCTACGAGAAGCTGCGCACGGTGATCGAGAAGAAGATGTTCTCCAACACCGAGGAGTTGCTCCCGGTGATCAGCTTCAATGCGAAGGCGAGCGCCGACGAGGCCAAGAAGCACGAGAACTTCGTGCAACGCATGGTCGACAAGGGCTACACGCCCAAGCAGGTGCGGCTGCTCTGCGAGTGGTACCTGCGGGTGAGGAAGTCGAGCTGAGGACAAGGGCCCCGCGCGCCGGCGCCAGGCAACGGCGCGGCGCGGGGCTCCCACGACGAGAACCAGCGAGGTCCCCATGACCGGCCTTCAACAAATCATCGATAGACGGCTGTCGGGCAAGAACAAGTCGATCGGGAATCGCGAGCGCTTCCTGCGCCGCTATCGAGACCAGATCCGCGAGGCGGTGCGCCGCGCGGTGGACAAGCGCGGCATCCGCGACATGGAGCGCGGCGAGGACGTGCACATCCCCAAGCGCGACCTGAGCGAGCCGGTGTTCAACCACGGCGACGGCGGCATCCGCGAGGTCGTCCGCCCCGGCAACACGGAGCACATCAAGGGCGACCGCATCGGCAAGCCGCAGGGCGGCCAGGGCGGTGGCGGCGGCTCGCAGGCCAGCGACTCCGGCGAGGGCGAGGACGACTTCGTCTTCCACCTCAGCAAGGAGGAGTTCATGCAGGTCTTCTTCGAGGACCTGGCGCTGCCCAACCTCGCGCGCACGACGCTGGCCGAGACGCCCGAGTACAAGACCGTGCGGGCCGGCTACGTCACCGACGGCACGCCGACCAACCTGCACGTGGTGCGCTCGATGCGCGGCGCGCTGGGGCGGCGCATCGCGCTGGGCATGGACAAGCGGCGCGAGCTCGGCGAGCTCGAGACCCGGCTGCAGACGCTGCGGCAGGAAGAGGACCTGCGCCGTCCCGAGATCCAGGCGCTGATCGCCGAGACCGAGGCCCGCATCGTGCTGCTGCGCCAGCGCATCGGCGCCATCCCCTTCCTCGATCCGATCGACCTGCGCTTCCGCAACCGCATCAAGGTGCCGCAGCCGACCACGCGGGCGGTGATGTTCTGCCTGATGGACGTGTCGGGCTCGATGGACGAGAGCCGCAAGGACCTGGCCAAGCGCTTCTTCATCCTGCTGTACCTGTTCCTCACGCGGCATTACGAGAAGATCGACGTGGTCTTCATCCGCCACCACACGCAGGCGCAGGAGGTCGACGAGCAGAACTTCTTCCACGCCACCGAGACCGGCGGCACGGTGGTGTCCTCGGCGCTGGTGCTGATGGAGGAGATCATCCGCGCCCGCTACCCGGCCGGTGACTGGAACATCTACGGCGCGCAGGCCAGCGATGGCGACAACTGGCACCACGACAGCGGCCGCTGCCGCGAGCTGCTGGCCGACAAGATCCTGCCGCTGTGCCGCTACTACGCCTACGTGCAGGTCGCCGAGGCCGAGCAGAACCTGTGGGAGGAATACGCCAAGCTCGAGGACGAGGTGCATCACTTCGCGATGCGCAAGGCCGTCGAGGTGGCGCAGATCTACCCGGTGTTCCGCGACCTGTTCAAGAAGGAAGGGGCCACCGCATGAGCGCGGGCCCGGAGGACACGACCATGAGCAGCCTGGAGAACCGCCGCAACGTCGGCGTGGGCGTCGGCGCCAACGAATATGGCGGCCGCCGCGTGCGCGCGCCGCTGACGAAGATGCGGCCGCTCGAGAAGCGGCCCGACCGGCCGCTGCCCTCGCCCAGCGACTGGACCTTCGAGCTGATCGAGGCATACCACGAGGTCATCCGCGCCACCGCCGAGCGCTACGGCCTGGACACCTATCCCAACCAGCTGGAGGTCATCACCGCCGAGCAGATGATGGACGCCTACGCGTCGGTGGGCATGCCGGTGAACTACCGGCACTGGAGCTACGGCAAGGAGTTCATCGCCACCGAGCGCCATTACAAGCGCGGCCAAATGGGCCTGGCCTACGAGATCGTCATCAACTCGGATCCGTGCATCGCCTACCTGATGGAGGAGAACACGATGGCGATGCAGGCGCTGGTGATCGCGCATGCCTGCTACGGCCACAACAGCTTCTTCAAGAACAACTACCTGTTCCGGATGTGGACCGATGCGTCGTCGATCATCGACTACCTGGTCTACGCCAAGCACTACGTCGCCGACTGCGAGCAGCGCCATGGCCTGGATGCGGTGGAGGCGACGCTGGATTCCTGCCATGCGCTGATGAATCACGGCGTGGACCGCTACCGCCGGCCGGCGAAGCTCTCGCTGGCGCAGGAACAGGCGATGCGCAAGGACCGTGAGGCCTATGCGCAGCAGCAGGTGAACGACATGTGGCGCACGCTGCCGCGGCGTCCGGAGGACGAGGCCAAGGCGGAGGAGAAGCGCCGCTTCCCGGACGAGCCGCAGGAGAACCTGCTGTACTTCATCGAGAAGAACGCGCCGCTGCTGGAGCCCTGGCAGCGGGAGATCGTGCGCATCGTCCGCAAGGTCGCGCAGTACTTCTATCCGCAGCGCCAGACGCAGGTGATGAACGAGGGTTGGGCCACCTTCTGGCACCACAAGCTGTTGAACACGATGTACGACGACGGCTACCTGTCGGACGGGATGATGATCGAGTGGCTGAAGTCGCACACCAACGTGGTGGCGCAGCCGCCGATGGCGCAGATCAATCCGTATGCGCTGGGCTTCGCGATGTACACGGACATCAAGCGCATCTGTGAGCAGCCCACCGCGGAGGATCGCGAGTGGTTCCCGGCGATCGCGGGCAGCGAGTGGCTGCCGACGCTGGATCATGCGATGCGCAACTTCAAGGACGAGAGCTTCATCGCGCAGTACCTGAGTCCGAAGCTGATGCGGGATTTCCGGCTGTTCTCGATCCTGGACGACGAGCACCAGGCCGAGTACGAGATCTCCGCGATCCATGACGAGCAGGGTTATCAACATGTCCGCCAGACGCTGTCGCGGCAGTACGACCTGTCGACGCGCGAGCCCAACATCCAGGTGTGGAATGTCAACCTGCGCGGCGACCGTTCACTGACCCTGCGGCATCAACAGCACCAGGACCGTCCGCTGCATGACGATGCCCAGGAAGTGCTGAAGCACGTCGCGCGCCTATGGGGTTTCGGCGTACAGCTGGAGAGCGTGAACGCCCGAGGCGACGTCACCAAGCGCTGGAGCGTCCCCGCCCCCCAACATTGACCGCACGCCCCCGCGACGTCCTCGCTCCCTGCCGGCGGAAGCCGGGGCGGGGTCGACGATTTGCGGAGCCTGCGGAGCGTATGAGGAGACCCCGCCCCGGCTTTCGCCGGCGGGTGGAGTCAAAGAAAGATCTTCCCCGGATTCATGATGTTGTTCGGGTCGAGTGCCCGTTTGATCGCGCGCATCTGATCGACGGCGCCCTCCCCGGCTTCCTGGAGCAGGAAGCCCTGCTTGTGCAGCCCGATGCCGTGCTCGCCGGTGCAAGTGCCTTCCAGCGCGATGGCCCGGGCGACCATCTGCGCGCTCAGGCGTTCGGCGGTCTCGCGTTCCTCGGGAATGTGAGGGTCGATCAGATAGCCCAAGTGGAAGTTGCCATCGCCGACGTGGCCGACGATGAAGTACGGCAGCCCGCTCGCCTCGACCTCCTCCACCGACGCGTTGATCGATGCCGCGAGCTGGGAGATCGGCACGCAGGTGTCTGTCGTCACGGCGCGGCATCCCGGCTTCATCTGCAGCGCGGACAGGTAGGCGTGATGGCGAGCGGTCCACAGCCGGGTGCGCTCCTCCGGCGTGGTGGCCCATTCGAAGCCGGTCCCACCGTGTTCCGCGGCGATCTCCTGCACCGTTGCGGCCTGTTCCGTGACGCCGGCCTGCGAGCCATGGAATTCCATCAGCAGCATCGGGGCCTCGCGCAGCGTCAGCTTGTCGTGCCGGTTGACCGCGCGCACCGCGTGCGCGTCGAGCAGCTCGCAGCGCGCGATCGGCACGCCCATCTGGATGATCGCGATCGTGGTCCGCACCGCGGCGTCGATGGATTCAAAGGAGCAGACCGCCGCCGACACCGCCTCGGGCAATGGATAGAGCCGCAGCGTGATCTCGCAGATCGCGCCTAGCGTGCCCTCGCTGCCCACGTACAGCCGCGTCAGGTCGTAGCCGGCGCTGCTCTTGCGCGCGCGCGAGCCGGTGTGGATCAGCCGGCCATCCGGCGCCGCCACCGTCAGCCCGAGCACGTTCTCCTTCATCGTCCCGTAGCGCACCGCGTTCGTGCCGCTGGCGCGGGTCGCCGACATGCCCCCGATCGACGCATCGGCGCCCGGATCGATCGGGAAGAAGAGTCCCTGATGACGGACTTCCGCGTTCAGCTGGTTGCGCGTCACGCCGGCCTGGACGGTCACCGTCAGGTCCTCGGCATCGACGCTGAGGATGCGGTTCATCCGCGACAGGTCCAGGCTCACGCCGCCCTGCACCGCCAGCAGATGGCCTTCGAGCGAGGTACCCGCGCCGTACGGGATCACCGGCACGCGATGCGCGTCCGCCAGCGCCAGCACCGCGGCGACGTCCTCGTTGCTCTGGGCATGGACGACCGCCTCGGGCGGCGGCACGTCGAACGGCGACTCGTCGCGGCCATGCTGCTCGCGCACGGCCATCGCCGTGCTGCAACGATCGCCGAAGCGCGCCTTCAGCGCCTCGAGCATCGCCGGCGGCATCGGCCGCGGCGCATGAACGGGCTGATGGGCGGCGGGGAAAGCTCCGGACTCTCGGGGCGCATGCATCGCGGTCTCCTGGTTCCACGCGGTCCTGGCCATCTCGGCCGGCCGGTGTGTCCGATCGATTCTAGGAACACGGCGTGCTGCATTCGCTTGCATCGCCACGCTTGCACCGCGACCCGCACAGTGACAGCATGAACGGATCGCGCGCTCGGTTCGCGCGACACGAGGAGGCCGCCATGTCCCATCTGTGGTTATGGACGATCTGGGCGCTGCTGCTGGCGATGCTGATGCTCGTGAGCACGCGCATGGACTGGCTCCGGGTCTGGTGGATGGATCAGCTCCGCCACCTGCCGGGCGACGCCGACGCGCCCGACGACATCGATCCCGGCTCGCCCGCCGGTTCGTCCGGCACGGGCAAGCCGACGCACCATGTGCCCCGGCCGGTCGGCATCCCGAGACAGGCGGTGCATGACATCCACGGCCATGCCGCCGCGCTGACGCACCACCACCGTCCCGCCTTCCATCGCAGCGGTCGCCGGAGCTGAGGGCACGTCCGGCGAGTTGCGGCAAGATGCCGGGTTTGCACTTCCGCAGCCCGCGCGGCTCCCGCCATGGCCAATCGACTTTCCCAGATCGCGACCCGCACCGGCGACGACGGCACCACCGGCCTCGGCGACGGCACCCGTGTCCCCAAGGATCATCTGCGCGTCCAGGCGATGGGCGATGTGGATGAACTGAATTCCCAGATCGGCGTGCTGCTGGCCGAGCCGCTGCCCGAGGCGGTGCGCGAGCTGCTGGTCACGATCCAGCATGAGCTGTTCAACCTTGGCGGCGAGCTCTGCATGCCGGGCTACAGCCTGCTGAAGGAGGCGGCGGTGCTGCACCTGGACCAGGCGCTGGCGGACCACAACGCCACCCTGCCCCGCCTGGCCGAGTTCATCCTGCCGGCCGGCACCCGCAGTGCCGCGATCGCGCATGTCTGCCGCACGATCGCGCGCCGCGCCGAGCGCGCCGTGGTCACGCTGGCCGCGCAGGAGACGATCAACGCCGCGCCTCGCCACTATCTGAATCGCCTGTCGGACCTGCTGTTCGTGCTGGCGCGCGTGCTGAACCGGGCCAACCTCGATGGCAAGGGCGGCGACGACGTCTACTGGAAGAGCGAGCGGTTGGCCCGTTATGAAGCAGAGGAAGCCCAGGAGAACCACCGGGAGGGGTGAGGCTGCGGCATTTCACCCTCGCCCCTTTGGGGAGAGGGAGGGGAGAGGGGTCTTTCGCCAAGCGCTGCTGCCCTTCGAAGCACCCCCTCTCCCCTGCCCTCTCCCCCCTCGCGGGGGGCGAGGGAGTTTCGTGCGGCAGGCAGCGCTACGGCTTCGGGCCAAGTCCAATCAGGCAAGAGCTGCGGCGGCGGCTTTGAGGCGCTTCGTGTAAGCCTCGCGCAACGAGGCCGGCGCCAGCACGTCGACCTGTCCCGCATGGCGCAGCAGGTCCATCAGCAATTCCGTCGCGTCGACGAAGGGCAGCTCCAGCTGCCAGCGTCCGTCGGGCAGCCATTCGCTGCGCTGGGACGGATGCCATTCCTCGCTCGAGACCCACGCGGCGATCTGCGCGCTGAACACCACCGTCGCCCATTGCGGATCGCCGCCAGCAAAGATCCCGTAGCCCTGATCCAGCTCCCCTTCGAGCTCCTTCAGCGGCAGGCTGCGCGCGGCCTGCCCCTCGAGGACCTCCGCGTCCTCCATCGCATCGAGCGCGAACCGTCTCAGCCCATCGCTGGCATGGCACCACGCATCGAGGTACCAGGTGTTCCGGTAATGCACCAGGCGCTGCGGTGACACCACGCGCTCGCTGACCGAGCCGCCACCCGCGCCCCGCTTGCGATAGCGCATCCGCAGGCGCTGCCGCTTCACGACGGCACTGCCCACGGTCTCGAAATGCTGCGACGGCACCCGCCGCCGCGCCGTCGAGATCAGCTTGATCCGCCGCGTCATCTCCTGCGCCTGCGCGTCATCGCCGCCCAGCATGCCGGTGAGCTTGTCCAGCATCGGCTGCAGATGCCGGCTCAGCAGGCCGTTCTCATCGAGGCCGGCCATCATCTGATGCATCGTCAGCAACGCGTGCAGCTCCTTCTCGCTGAACCAGACGCCCGGCAGCTCATGACGCTGGCCGCGCCACTGCTGGCCGAAGCGGTAGCCGTTCTCCGCGGCGTCGTACTCGATCGGCGCGTCCATCCGCTCGCGCAGGTATTGCAGATCTCGCTTGAGCGTGGCGGGCGACACCTCCAGCAGTTCGCGCATCTCCGCGAAGCTCACGCAGCCGCGGCTGCGGATCAGCATCTCGATCTTGTAGAAGCGCTCGGTGCGATCCATGCGGTGGCTCTCCTGACAGATTTCGGTCGGCCGACCACAACTTTCAGCCGGCCTGTTTTGGGGTGGCTCATTCTATGAGCCACCTGACTCGAATACTTGATCCCAAGCCTGAATCACTTGTCCTCCAGGTCTTCAAGTTTTCAAGGAGAGCCCCATGGCCGCCACGATCCACCGCAACGACGACGCCATCACCGTTCAGCAACTCGCCCTGCCGATGATCCCGGCCGAGGCACGCGACCGCGCGGCGGACGAGGCGGGCGCGTCCAGCCACGAACGCGTGGGCTTCGAACTCGGCTGGGACTACGCCCACCACGGCATGACGCCGCCGGTGGAGCAGCTCTTCCGTCAGTCGCCGCTGCAGCAGGGCTGGCAGCTGGGGCGCTCGACCTTCGGCGCGCGCACGCTCAAGGCGCCGGCGCACACGCAGTTGTGGCTCTCGCTGCGCCTGCATGCCTGGCAGCGCGGCCGCAGCTTCGAGACGCTGCTGCTCACGCCCAACTATCTGCAGCAGCTGGACACCACGCACTGCCCGGTCAGCCGCCTGGCCTTCAGCGAGGAACCGGATCATCCGCAGCGCCGCTCGATCGACCGTGTCCGCGACGACGCCGGCTACGCCGCCGGCAACCTGGCCGTGATGAGCCACGCGGCCAACGTCGCCAAGCTGGATCGCGGCTGGCAGCAATGCTGGGCGATGGCGCAAAGCCTGCGTGAAGGTCCGATGACCATGGCCGGCGGCCTCAACGCGGACGCATGGGAACGGATGGCGATCCTGGCGAGCTTCGTGACGCCGATGGCGCACGACCTGGCGGCGCAGTTGCCGATGCTGGTGCTCCCGCCGAACCGGCTGCGCCTGTTCAACCCGGTGCAGGCGCTCCAGGCCTTGGTGACGCGCCAGCTGGCGACGCCCGGCTGGAGCCAGCGCCTCACGCGCCTGGAAGCGCTGATGGCCGAGACGCTGCGCGCCGACTTCCGCAAGTTCGTGCTGGCCCTGGTGCCGCGCGTGCTGCGCTGCCAATCGCTGACGGACCCGATGGACATCCGCTGGGCGCTCGAGGACGCATGGCGTGATCCGCTGTTGCAGAAGCGCTGGACGCGTTTCGCGCAACAACTGACCCCGGAGCTGGCCGAGGCCCTGGTGCAACGCGCCGCGAACAAGCGCCTGAGCCCCGTGCGCGTGCAGAGCCACGCGGCGCCGACGGACGGCTGGGCGCTCGAGCGCCAGGGCTTCCGCACGGCCTCGTGATCCGTGTCCGGATCAGCCGGGAATGCCGACGTGCAGCTTCTCCAGGCCGCCGTTCTGGTCCTGCAGCGCGACGTGATAGCCGCGCTCCTTGAACCAGTGGGCCCAGTTGCGGGCGAGTGATTTCTCCGGCAGCCAGGGGCCGGTGCGGTCCATATGGACGCGATTGCCGCGGCGTTCGTAGAACACCACGCGCCACATGTTGGTGGGGATGCGGTCGTGAAAGCTGCCCATAAGCGACCGCGGAATTTATCAAAGCAGTGTGTCGCGCTGGGAGGGGGGCAACACCTGGAACCATGCCGACATCGCACGGACCGTGCAGAGTTGCCGGGCCGCCTGGCTGCGACTGTGCGATGACCATGCCGAAAGGGCCTCGTCATCGCACAGCAGCAGCGACGCATGGCCCTGGATCGCGAGCTGGACCAGCGCCTGCGCATGGTCCGGCACCCCGGTGATTCGCGCGGCATGCGCCGGCTTCACGACCTCGGCATAAGGCAGGAAATCAGCGAGCAGCTCCTGCTGCTGCGCTGTGGACAAGTGGAGCTTCGGGAACGCGAGCGCCCGCATCAGCGTCGCCGCGAGATCGGGACTGACCAGCGGCCGCAGCAGCCCCTGCTGCCATGCGCGGCGCAGCGCGAGCGCTTCGCCGTTCGAACTCACGAGCGCACGCAGGATCAACGCCGGATCGATGACGGCGAGCGCCTCCGCCCGCTTCGATCGACGGCTCATGCGGAACGGGTCGGCTTGCGGGATCCGCGCTTCGCGGCCGGCTTGATCGCGGCCTTCGCCGCCTTCGATGCGAAGGCGATCGCCTGCGCCACCACCTCGTCGCCGAGCTCGAGCTCAGCCAGCTTTGCCCGCACCGCGTCGCCGCGCTGGATGCGCACCGGCGTCAGCAGCACCTGTCCGGCCTGCAGCTGCACTTCGAAGTACTGCACGGGGCCGAGCTGGTCGGTGACGCTTTTCGGCAGGGTCAGCTGGTTCTTGGACGTCAGCTTCGCCAGCACGGATCAGACCAGCGAGCGCTGCAGGCGCAGTTGCTCCAGCGGCTTGCCCTCGACGTCCACCGCCTTGACGCTGTCGGACTCGGCGCGGAAGCCGGCGATCTCGAAGAAGCGCATCGCGCGCTCGTTGTTCTTGTAGGTCCACAGCGTGACGCGGGTGCAGCCTTCCTCCTGGAGACCTTCCTGCGCCGCCTCGACCAGCGCCTGGCCGACGCCCTTGTCCCAATGCGAGGGCGAGGCATACATGGCCCAGATCTCGCCGGTGGTGGACGGCGTGCCCTTGTCGCGCGAGCGGTCGAAGCCGACGAAGCCCATGACTTCGTTGTCCAGGTGCGCGACCAGCACCTGCGGTTCACACATGTTGATGGCCTCGCGCCAGTAGGCCTGTCGCTGGGCGACGGACAGGCCGTTCAGGGCGGCGTCTGGCCAGAACGTCTTGTACGCATCCTGGGCGGAACTCACCTGGATCTGGGCGATGGCCTTGGCATCACGCAGCGTGGCCGGGCGAATTTGAATACTCGACATACCTTGAGAACAAACGCAATTCGGGAAAGGGCGGGATTGTCCCAGCCAATGCGGCCAAACGGGCATCTTGACAGCAAATGTTTTGCTGACCTCCGATCGCCGCGGCTCGCGCCCATCGCGCGCCGCACCAGAGGTTCACAGATGCGAACTTCCGCGAACGATCGATCAGACCAGCGCGGCCTGCAGATGGCGCCGCAGATCGCGGGCATAACCGGTCGCCGCCTTGTGCCACTGCGGCCGGGCCACGGCCTGCAGGCGCAGCAGCAGCTCGTGCTCGACGCTCAGTTCACCGAGGAATTCCGCGAGTTCAACCCCGATGTCGCGCTGCATCCGCTGCACCAGTTGCGCGGTCGTCATCGCGTCGGCGAGCGCGCGGTGCGCGCGGCCGTTGTCCGGCAGCTGGTGATGGCGCGCGAGCGTGCCGAGCTTGCAGTTGGGCGACTCGGGATAAAGCCGCCGAGCCAGTTTCACGGTACAGGCGAACTCCGGCGCGATGCGCGGCGCGGCGTCCGCACGGCCGAGCTCATGCAGCCAGAAGCCGCGATCGAAGCCCGCGTTGTGCGCGACGAAGCCACAGCCCTCGGTGAATGCCGCGACCTCGCGCATGACCTGCGCCGCGTCGGGCGCGTCCTCGACCATCTCGTTGCTGATGCCGGTGAGGCGTTCGATCATCGGCGGGATCCAGGCGCCGGTGTTCATCAGGCTCTGGTACTGGCCGACGATCTCGCCATCGCGCAGCAGCACGGCGGCGATCTCGGTCGCGCGGCCGCCGCCTTGAGGCGAATGGCCGGTGGTCTCGAAGTCGATGACGGCGATGGTGCGCTTCATGCGGCGGAAGTCGGTGCGGGGTATTTGACGGCGTTCATCGCGATCTTGCGATCGACCGCAGCGGGCAGGTCGATGCCGGCGCGGTCCGCGATCTGCAGCAGGTACATCAGCACGTCGGCGACCTCCTCGCCCAGGTGCTGATGCTCCTCGGGCGACAGCCGCTGCGACTCCTCGGCGGTCTTCCACTGGAAGATTTCGACGAGCTCGGCCGACTCCACGACCAGCGCCATGGCGAGGTTCTTCGGTGTGAGGTACGGGTCCCAGTCGCGGGCTGCGGCGAAGTCGCGCAGCCGCCGTTGCAGGTCGGCAATGTCCATGGGTCGGCAGTGTGCAAGTCCGTCGCCGCGGGCTCAAGCGCCGTGTGCGCTGCGGGAGCGCCACAGCAACGTCGCAGCGAAATTTCCTGCCTCTCTTTTCAACATCAAGGTCTTAGATATCTCCCTGGTCGTCTTAGTAGAGGCGGCCAGTTTCTGTGGACAAGTCGAAATTCTCGTGAAGCGCCAAGGACTTGCCTCGATCACAACCTTGTGCGCGAAGGGCCTGGTTGGCGTTGCATGGAAAGACAACAAGATCGCGGACGAGGCGCCGGCTGTGGAGAAGCTCCCAGTTGCCAGAAAGTTTTCCACAGCCTTGTTGGCTTTACAGCGCCGTCCGTATTGCGCTAGCGCGCCGCGGAGTGGGGATAACTGCCTCAATCGATGCCGACGACCTTGTGCATCTGGATCGACAACTTCCATTGCGGATGGGCCATGCAATACGCGATGGCGGCCTTGGTGTTCTGCTTCTGCAGGACCGAGTCCATCGGCTGCAGGAAGAAGTGGTCGAAGTGCAGCGCCGCGAAGCGCTCGGGCAAGGCCAGCGGCTGTGGATAAACCAGCTTCAACTCATTGCCCTTGGTCAGCACGATCTCCGCGTCGGCCTTGGGGCTGACACAGATCCAGTCCAGCCCTTCGGGCGCGGGCTGGGTGCCATTGGTCTCGACGGCGATCTCGAAGCCCTGGGCCTTGAGCGCGGTGATCAGCGGACCGTCCAGCTGCAACAGCGGCTCGCCGCCGGTGCAGACGACGTACGGCGCGCCGATCTTGCGTCCGTGTTCGTCGACCGGCCATTTGGCGGCGATGGCCTCCGCGAGCGCGTCGGCCGAGGCGAACTTGCCGCCGCCCTGCCCGTCCGTGCCGACGAAGTCGGTGTCGCAGAAGCTGCAGACGGCGGTGGCGCGATCCTGCTCCCGCCCGCTCCACAGGTTGCAGCCGGCGAAGCGGCAGAACACGGCCGCGCGGCCGGCCTGGGCGCCCTCGCCTTGCAGCGTGTAGAACATTTCCTTGACGGCGTAGGTCATACGGGAATCAGCTCCTCGAACGGGCCGTGGCTGACGATGACGCCGCTGCCGCGGGTTTCGTAGAGGTCGACGCGTTCCAGCGGTTCGAGTTGGGACTTCGCCTGGCGCAGCACCCAGGCCGCGACGCTGGCGGTGTCCGAGTCCGGCAATCCGGCCAGTTCGTGCAAGGGATGGTGGTCCATGGCCTTGTAGATCGGATCGAACAGCAGCTTCACGTCGCTGAAGTCCATCGCCCAGCCGTACACCTGGTCCAGCGGCGCGTTCAGATGCAGCCGCAGCGTGAAGGTGTGGCCATGGATGCCGGCCAGCGGATGCGCCGGCGGTGCCCGGTTGAGCTTGACCGCGCTGTCCAGGGTGAATTCCTTCCAGATCCGGTAGCGCTCACCGTCGAAGTTGGCGCCGCTGGAGCCGGTCTCGTAGACGGTGACCCAGCTCAGCTCCGGCAGCTGCGGCTTCAGGCGCTCCCACAGCCAGGACGAGATCAATTCGCTGGTGGGGTTCGACAGGCCCTCGATCTCGTTGAGGCACTGGTAGTTGAGCTGCGCATGGAACGGCGCCCAGAGGGCGTCGAGGTGGTCGTAGTCGATGCTCAGGTCGCGTTCGCCCAGGTCCTGGTTGGCGTGCAGGATCAATTCGAAGCCATGACCGTGCATGCGGCCGCACTTGTGGCCCATCGGCACGTTGGGCAGCTGATGCGCGGCCTGGAAGCGATAGCGGCGCCAGACATGCGCGTGGCCGTTGGCGTCCAGGTCGACGCCGGAATGCGAGGTGCTCTGGATGCCGACCTGGGTGATGCCGGGGACCTGGAATTCGGTCTCGAGGCGGCGCCGGATCCAGCGGGCGATGTTCTCGTCGGTGGGCTGGTCGATGTGCTGGTTCAGCAGCGCATGGTCCAGCGGGGCGACGCAGCGTTCGAGGCAGTCGCGCAGCGCGTGGACTTCGCCGCCCGGGAAAGGGGCCCAGCCGCTGGGCAGTTCGGCGCGGACGGTGGCCAGATAACTGTGGCCGTGCAGACCGCGGGCGCGGTGTCCGGGAGGCAGCGCATCGATCTGGCACGCCGACTCGAACCCCGCCGAAGCGGTGAAAAGTGAAGCGGGAGAAGAAGACATTCCGGAAGTGTGACATGCCCGGTTTTCTTATCTCCTTGTATTGAATATCTCCTTGGTCGTATTGGTAGGTGTTGGCGGGTTTGTGTGGATAACGCCCGATTTGCCTGCCAGGTCAATGAGTTGCGCTCGGAGCAACGATGTGGGCCGGACCCGGGGCAACGCCGGGATGAGCAGACAACAAGTTCCGGCGCGCCGGATCCGGTGTGGACAACCTGGGAGTTGTTCAACGCGCATCCCCAGGGTTATGCACAGCCCCGCCATCAAGACCGATGTCGTCCGTCAGGACGAAAAAAAGCCCCGCATCGCGGGGCTTCGCTCATGGGCTGGAAGGTCACTTCTTGCCAGGCTGGTCCGGCCAGATGCTTTCCAGCAGCTGCGCCAGGCGCGCGCCGCCCTTGATCACGTTCTGACGCGTCTGCTCCAGGCTGCGGGCCTCGTAGCCCGCGGGCGGCGTGGCGAGCCAGCGCGGCCCGCGCAGGCTCTGCTGGCGCGCTCCGAAGCTCATGCCGTCGAAGGCCTCCTTCGCGCCCAGCAGCGATTCGCTGGCCCATTGCACCGGCCAGTCGTCCGGATTGCCGGTCGACGGCGCCACCTCCTTGGCCAGGGCCGGCATGGCCGCCAGCTGCTGCGCGCTCAAGCGCCCGGGGAGCCCATCCCAATAGCTGTGCAGATTGCCGCCCGGCGTGCCATCGGGCCGCGGCAGCGTGATCGCGTTGCCGCCCACGGTGTGCGTCTGCGCGTCGGCGCCCTGCTTGTCCGGGTCGTAGGGCTGGCCATCGGCATCCAGGTAGAGCGAGCCCATGTGCAGCGGCTGATGCATGTCGCCGATCGCATGCGCGACCAGTGCCAGCGCGTCGCGCTCGGTGAAATCCATCGGCGGCGTCTGCCTGCCGGTTCTCAGCACGAGGATCGCGGCCTTGAGCGCCGGCACGATGTCGTGATCGCTGGTGCCGATCGCGCCTGGCACATAGCGGCCGCGCTGGATCGCGACGTTGGCGTAGTGGTACTGCTTGTTGCAGGACTCCTCGCCCGGCTTGGGCTGGCACTGCTCGAAATTGCGCTTCACGTAGTCGCGCATCCGGGCCTCTTCCTCGGCGTTGTTCTCGAACACCGCGCACTCCGGAAAGCGGCCGGTCACGGCGTACTTGAAGTCGTTGCCGGTGTCGATACCCTTGACGCAGTCATCCCAGACCGCGATGTCCCGCAGCGAGACCGGACCGAGGATGCGCTTGACCTCCGCCTCGGCGCGATGGCCCTTGATGAGCTGGGCGGCGATCTCGCCGACGGTGTTGTGACCGGCGGCACCGAAGCCGAAGGCCGGGCCGCAGCAGGCGGCCAGCAGCGACAGCGCGGCGACGCCGCGCGCAAGGGAGGAACTCATGTCATCGAACCTGTCTCGGGGGATCGGCGATTGTGCATGTCGCCCCATGACAGGCCGCAACGGAGATTCCCGCGGCCTGGGCGCCCTGCGCATCCATATGCGCGCGCCGCATGTCCATCGGCAAAGCGCTTCGTTCGGCAAATGAGCGCCGCTGCCTAAGCTGGTCCCCACCTTTTCAGGAGTCCACGCATGAGCATCACCGCCATCAACGTCCGCAACCAGTTCCGCGGCACCATCAAGGAGATCGTCGAAGGCCCGGTCGTCTCCGAGGTCGACGTGCAGACCGCCGGCGGCCTGATCGTCACATCGGTCATCACCACGCGCTCGGTGAAGGAACTCCAGCTGACGGTCGGCAAGGAAGTCGTCGCGCTGGTGAAGTCCACCGAGGTGTCGATCGCCACGCTCTGAGCGCGGCCCAGGAGACCGTCATGGCGCTCTACCCTCTTCGCGCGGCGCAGCGCGCCGCCAGCGCCGAGCCGCGGCTGCTGATCATTCCCGGCCTGCACGACAGCGGGCCGGCACACTGGCAGAGCTGGCTCGAGCAGCAGTACCGCGACGCGCATCGCGTGCGTCAACGGGATTTCAGCCATCCCGATCTGGAGCGCTGGTCCGAGCGCATCCAGGCGCGGCTGGACAACGCCGGGCCCGGCGAATGGATCGCCGTCGCGCACAGCTTCGGCTGCCTGGCGCTGGCGCACCACCTGCAGCGGCATCCGGACTCCCCGGTGCGCGAGGCCCTGCTGGTCGCGCCAGCCGAGCCGGACAGGTTCGGCCTGGCCGAAAGCCTGCCGCACCAGCGGCTGGGCCGCCCGACCGCCGTGATCGCAAGCCAGAACGACCCGTGGATGAGCGCCTCCAGCGCCCTGCGCTGGGCCACGCGATGGGGCAGCAGCTACAGCAACATCGGCCTGGTCGGCCACATCAACACCGAGTCCGGCTTCGGCCCGTTCCCGCTGGCCAAGCGCTGGGTCGAGGCCGCCCGGGCCCGCGCCGCCCGCGAGCGCCGGCCCGAGCGCGCCAGCATCCTGGAGTGGTCCTTCTCGGTCTGAACCGCGCAAGCTGCGGGGAATCCCTGTCAGGGGCGCGGAGTCTCGCGCCGGACACGTTCGAGGACTATGGTCGATCCCTCGTTCCATCACGAACCAGGGAGACACCGATGCCCTTCACCATCCGCCTGCACCGCGTGCTCAAGGCACCGCCGGAACGCGTGTACCGCGCATTCACCGACGCCGCGGCCATGTGCAAATGGCTGCCGCCCCACGGCTTCACCGGGACCATGCACCACATGGAAGCCAAGGTCGGCGGCACCTGGCGCATGTCCTTCACCAATCTCGCGGCAGGCGCGAACCACACCTTCGGCGGCGAATACCTGGAGCTCGAACCCGGCCGCAAACTCCGCTACACCAGCCGCTTCGATGACCCCAACCTGCCCGGCGAAATGACGACGACCGTCGAGCTGACCCAGGTTTTCTGCGGGACCGAAATGCAAGTCACCCAGGAAGGCATCCCCGATGTCATCCCGTCCCAGGCCTGCCACCTCGGCTGGCAGGAGTCGCTGATCCTGCTCACGCAGCTCGTTGAGCCCGATATTCCGAACGGGTGAAGAGAGCGCTTTTTCCTGGCAGGGGGTGTCAGGGTCTGGGCATTTTTTCGTGGTGGTTTTTGGCGTTCGAGAGGGGGATGGACCCCGGGCGGCCAAGCGCGGGCTCTCCACGACGCGAGGGGGCTCCCTCCTGGACCCCCTCGCATCATTCCGGCCCATGCCCGCTCGCTGACTCCCCTTCCATTCGCGAATCATGGAGGGCGGCGATCAAGGATCAGCGCCTCCCCCGGTTTCTTCGAAGCCAGGAAGTAAGGAAACAAGGAAGCCGACGCCTTGTGAGGGTCTCGACCATTCCCTAGCATCGCCGCCATGCCGCGATTCCATCCCTGCCGCCTGCCATCCATCGCCGCCATCGCATGCCTTGGCCTCGGGATGACCATGCCCGCCGCGGCGATGCCATCGGACCATGCATCGACCGATGAAGTCCAAGTCCGCCTGATCAGCGCGTCCTCGCAGGTCTCGCCCGGACAAACCGTCCTGGTCGCCCTCGAACAACGCATCGCCCCGCACTGGCACACCTACTGGAAGAACCCCGGCGACTCAGGCCAGCCGACCAGCATCGAGTGGCAACTTCCCAAGGACGCCACCGCCAGTGACATCCACTGGCCCGCACCCAAACGCTTCGATGTCGGCCCCATCACCAACTACGGCTACGAAGACCAGGTCCTCCTCCTCACCGAGATCCGCCTTCCCCCAGGCCTGACCCCCGGCGCTTCCATCGCCCTCACCGCCGAAGCCACCTGGCTCGTCTGCCGCGAGGAATGCATCCCGCAACAAGCGACGCTCGCCCTGTCACTGCCCGTCGCGGCCTCGGCAACGCCTTCCTCGGATGCGACGAGGTTGTCCACGGCGTTGTCCTCACTGCCGGCGAAGGCGACCTTCGATGCATCCGCTCGCGTCGATGGCAAGGAGCTCATCGTCAGCTGGCCCGCTTCCGCGACCGCGCAGGCGCGACAAGCGCTGTTCATGCCCAACGACTGGGGCCGCATCCAGCACGCGGCGAAACCCCGGCTCGATCGCGACGGCGATGCGTGGCGGCTGCGCATGCCCGTCGGCGAGCAGCCAGCGTCGGCCGGACAAGCGCTCGAAGGGCTGTTGCTCGTCGACGACCGGGCCTGGGAAGTCCGCATGCCGGTGCTCAATGGACCTGCATCATCGCCAGCGCCAGCGCCAGCGCCAGCGCCTGAGCCGGCGACCGCGAGCGCATCCGGACTCGGTCTGTGGACCGCGATGGGCCTTGCGCTGATCGGCGGCCTGATCCTGAACCTGATGCCTTGCGTGTTCCCAGTGCTCGCGATCAAGGCGCTCGGATTCCTGCAAGGCAGTGCGCGCGAGCACCGCCGCCAAGGCCTGGCCTACACCGCCGGCGTGCTGATCGCCTTTGCCGCCCTGGGCGCGGTGCTGCTCGCCTTGCGCGGCGCCGGCGGCAGCATCGGCTGGGGTTTCCAGTTCCATTCACCAGCGTTCGTGCTGCTGCTCGCCTGGCTGATGTTCGTGCTCGGCCTGTCGCTGGCCGGCGCCCTGCAGATCGGCGCCGGCTTCGCCGGCATCGGGCAGGACCTGGCGAGCAAGCCCGGTCTGGCCGGCAGCTTCTTCACCGGCGTGCTCGCGACCGTCGTGGCCACGCCTTGCACCGCCCCCTTCATGGGCGCGGCGATGGCCTTCGCGCTCGCGCAGCCGGCCCCGCAATTGATGGCCGTGTTCCTGTCGCTGGGGCTGGGTTTGGCGCTGCCGTATCTGGCGCTGGCCTGCTGGCCCGCGCTGCAGCGCCGCATGCCGCGCCCCGGCCCGTGGATGGAGGTGCTCAAGCAGGCGCTCGCGTTTCCGATGTTCGCCGCGGCGATCTGGCTCGTATGGGTGCTCGCGCAGCAGGCCGGGCCGCTGGGCGTGCTGGTGGCGCTCTCCGGCATGGCGCTGGTGGCGCTCGCCGCCTGGGTGCGCAGGGTGAGCCGCCATGCGTCGACGCGCTGGCGCTGGATGGGCGCGGGCACCGCGCTGGCAGCGATCCTCGGCGCCGTCGCGCTGGTGCCGTCGCTGTCGGCGATGAGCGATGGCGAGCCGTCCGCGTCGAAGGGCCCGGCGACCGCCGCCGCGAGTGATGCGCACGAGCCCTATTCGCCGGAGCGCCTCGAGGCGTTGCGTGCGCTGGGCAAGCCGGTGTTCGTGAACCTGACCGCGTCCTGGTGCATCACCTGTCTGGTGAACGAGCGCGTGGCGCTGTCCACCGACGAGGTGCGCGAGGCCTTCGCGCGCCAGGGCGTGACCTATCTGAAGGGCGACTGGACGCGTCAGGATCCGCGCATCACCGCCTTGCTCAAGCAGCACGACCGCAGCGGCGTGCCGCTGTACCTGTTCTATCCCGCCGGCATCGGCGGCAGCGCGCAGGTGCTGCCCCAGGTGCTGACGCCCGGCATCGTCACTTCGGCCCTGCGGGCCGGAGGGGCCGCCGTTCCCTGAACCGCTCCCCGCAGCGAGCCCCAACCTGGAGATTCCCGCGATGAACGCCTTGACCACCGCTTCTTCCGTGCCGGCCACCTGGTCGCGCCGCGCCGTGCTGGCCAGCGCCGCGCTCGCCGCGTCGCTGGCGATGACCGGCATCGCGCGCGCGCAGGCGCAGCTCGACCAGCCCGCGCCCGCCTTCAGCGCGGCGACGGCCGACGGCAAGACCGTGACGCTGGACAGCTACAAGGGCAAGACCGTCGTGCTGGAGTGGACCAACCACGAGTGCCCCTACGTGAAGAAGCATTACGGCAGCGGCAACATCCCGGCGCTGCAGAAGGAAGCGACCGCGCAGGGCGTGGTGTGGCTGCAGGTGATCTCGTCGGCGCCTGGCCAGCAGGGCAATGTCGATGGGCCGACGGCGATCAAGCTGAACAAGGATCGCGGCGCGGCGCCCACGCAGGTGCTGCTCGATCCGAGCGGCCAGATCGGCAAGAGCTATGGCGCGCAGACCTCGCCCCATCTGTTCATCGTGAATCCGCAGGGCGTGCTGGTCTACAAGGGCGGCATCGACAGCATCGCGACCGCGAAGGTCGACGACATCCCCAAGGCCGATCCCTACGTGAAGACCGCGCTGAGCGAGCTCGCGGCCGGCAAGAAGGTGACGCACGCCAGCACCAAGCCCTACGGCTGCTCGATCAAGTACGGCAGCTGAGCCGCCGAAGACCTCCTGGATCGCGCGACTCGCGCGCGCGTATTCCCCTCGCCCCCTTCGGGGCGAGCAACCGTGTCAAGCGCTGCTGCTGCCCAACTCCCTCGCCCCCCGCGAGGGGGGAGAGGGCAGGGGAGAGGGGGTGCTTCGAAGGGCAGCAGCGCTGTGGCACGAGCCCCTCTCCCCTACCCTCTCCCCCTGTGGGGGCGAGGGAGTTGGTTCGTGGTGGCGCCTGAACTGTCGCTTTCTTCCGCTTCCTCCCCGATTCAGGGGCTGCTTGACGGCGCCCTGACGCAAGCGCGGGGTGTCCAGCCGTTACAGTCCGCCGACAACAGAGAGCGGACGGGATGACGGACAGAGCAGCGTGGGAGGCGGCCGATCCAGGGGCTTGGCAGATGGAGCGGACGCTCCACCAGGGCCGCCGGAGCGAGGTCGTCCAGGTCGGCGACCGCCGCGGCGGCAAAGCCGTGCTCAAGCGCCTGCGTGAGGTCCACGCGGAGCCCGCCGCCATCGCGCGCCTGCGCCGCGAGTACGAGCTGGCGCAGCGCCTCGATCCCGCCTTCGTCCTTCGCCCCGCGTCCCTCATCGAGCACGAAGGCCGCCCGGCGCTGCTGCTGCCGGAGCTCGGCGCGCAAACGCTGCGGCACCGCCTGCGGCGCGGCACCTTGGACAACGACGAGCTAATCCAGGTCGCGCTCGATCTGGTCGAGGCGCTGCGGCACCTCCACGGCCAGGGGCTGATCCATCGCAACCTCGGACCCGGGCAGATCCTGCTGCTGCCCGGCGCGGGCCGCGACGCGGGCCGGACGCTGATCGCGGACCTGGGGCTGGCCGCCGAGATCGAACGCGAGCGCCCGCTGGTCCAGCGGGCCGAGCTGATCGAGGCGTCGCTCGCGACGCTCGCGCCGGAGCTGACCGGCCGCATGAGCCGCGACGTCGACTACCGCGCCGATTTCTACAGCCTGGGCGCCACGCTGCTGGAGGCGCTCACCGGGGCGCCGCCATTCAGCATCGAGGACCCGGCGCGCGCCGTGCATGCGCACCTCGCCGTGGCTGCGCCGATGGCGACGACGCGCAACCATCAGGTCTTCGCGCCACTGGCGCAGGTGGTCGCGCACTGCCTGCACAAGGAGCCCGAAGGCCGTTATCAGAGCCACCAGGCGCTGCGCCACGATCTGCAGCTGTGCCAGGCGGCGCTGCGGCAGGGCCGGGCGTTGCCGGGCTTCGAGGCGGGGCATGGCGACGCCGCGGTGCGCTTCCAGCCGAGTGGCCGGCTGTACGGGCGCGAGTCCGCGCAGGCGCAGCTCGGCCAGGCCTTCGACGATGCCGCGCAGGGCCACGGCGCCGGGCCGGGACTGGTGGCCGTGGCCGGCTTCTCCGGCATCGGCAAGACCGCGCTCGTGCTCGCGGCGCAGCGCAGCCTGCTCGCGCAGCGCGGGCATTTCGCGGCGGCGAAGTTCAACCAGTACGGACAGGACCGTCCCTACGGACCGCTGCTGCAGCTGCTGCAGCAGCGCGCGGCGCTGGTGCTGTCGCTGTCGATGGACCTGCAGACGCCGTGGCGCGAGCGGCTGCGCGAGCGCCTTGGCGCGAACGCCGCGCTGCTGGCGCAGGCGCTGCCGGAGATGGCGCCGCTGCTGACGCTCGACGCGCCGCTGGTGCCGGTCGGGCCGGCCGAGGCCGAGAACCGCTTCCTGCGCAGCGTGAGCCAGGGCTTCGCGGCCCTCGCGCGCGAGGGTGAGCCGCAGACCCTGTTCCTCGATGACTGGCAATGGGCCGACCGCGCGTCGCGCCGGCTGCTGCGCGAATGCCTGAACGACGCGACGCTGCGTCACACGCTGTTCGTGCTCGCCTATCGCGACAACGAGATTCCGCCCGGGCATCCGATCGCGCAGGAGTTGACCGAACTGCGACAGCAGCTCGGGGAACGCTTCACGCCGCTGCGCGTCGGGCCGCTGGGGCTCGACGACACGCGCCATCTGATCGCCGACAGCCTGCATCGCGACGCCGAGGCCGAGGACACCGGCCTGGACGAGCTGGCGCGGCTGTGCCAGACGCGCACCGCCGGCAATCCGTTCTTCCTGCGCCGGCTGCTGGAGGACCTGGTCCGCCGCGGCCTGATCCATTACGACGCCGCCACGCAGCGCTGGGACCATGCGCTCGAGCGCATCGCGGCGACGCGCACGGCGGACAACGTCGTGGCGCTGATGCTGCAGCAGCTCGAGCGCCTGCCCGATGCGACGCGCCAGGCGCTGAGCGTGGCCGCGCTGCTCGGCGCGGGCTTCAGCCTGGACAACCTGGCCGTCGCGCTGGACGTGGCACCCGACACGCTCGCGATGGACCTGCTGCCCGCGTTGCAGGCGCAGCTGCTGGTGCCGGCGAGCGCGCTCTACCGCTACGCGCCGCAGCTGCAAGGCCAGGCGAGCGAGTCGGTCCGCTACGCCTTCGCGCATGACCGCGTGCAGGAAGCGGCGCTGCAGCGCATCGCCGCCGATCAGCGGCCGGCGCTGCAGCTGCGCATCGGCCGCCTGCTTCGCGACAGCCATCTGGCCACGCAGGCCGATGCGCCGCTGCCCTACACGGCCCTGCATCATCTGAACGCGTCGCGCATGCTGCTGCGCGACGCGCACGACGAACGCGAACGCCAGGCGCTCGCCGGCTTCAACGCGCAGGCCTCGCGGCAGGCGATGGATGCCGCCGCGTTCGAGCCGGCGGCCGATTACGCCGAACTCGCGCTCGAGCTGTCGCCGACCTCGCCGCATCGCGCGGCCTGGCTGCATCACGCGGCGCGGATGGCCTACCTCGCGGGCCGACCGTCGCGGATGGATGCGCTGCTCGAGTCCGCGCTCGCCGATGCGCGCGACAACGCGGAGCGGGCTCGCCTGCTCGAGGTGCGCATGGAGGCCTTCTACGCGCAGGGCCGGCTCGCCGAGACCGTCGACCTCGGGCTCGAGCTGTTCCTGCTGCTCGGCGCCGCGCTGCCGCGGACCGCCGGCCCGGATCCGATGGCCTCGGTCATGGCGCTGCTCGCCGCGCTGCAGCAGGAAATCGCGGCGATCGGCCTGGACACGCTGGCGCAGCGCGGACCGATGCGCGACGAGGAGCGCCTGCTGCTGATCTCGATCGCCGCCAAGATGACCGCCGCCGCCTACATCGTGCGGCCGGCGCTGCTGCCGCTGCTGACGCTGTTCCAGGTGCGGCTGATGGTCGACCACGGCCATGTGCCGCAGGCGCTGTCGGCGTACTCGGTGCTGGGGCTGATGTGCGCGGAATTCCTCGGCGACTACCGTTTCGCGCATGACCTGGGCCGCATGTCGACGGCGCTGGTCGAGCGCCATGGCTGGATGCAGGTCTTCGCGCATGCGGGCTTCTCGTTCCATGCCTTCCTCAGCCATTGGGTGCAAGGCCTGCGGGTGAGCATGGATGGCCTGATGCAGACGCATCGCAATGGGCTGGAGTTCGGCAACCTGCGGCATGCGGGGCTGGGCCTCTATGTGCACGACGCGCATGCGTTCCTCGCCGGCACGCCGTTGCCCGCGCTCGAAGAGCAGCTCGTCACGCACGGCCGGCGGCTGCGCGCGATGCGCCAGCCGGTCGCGGCGGATTACGAGGACGCGTTGCTCGCGCTCGTCCGCGCCCTGCAGTTGCCGGGGCTGCCCGACCATGGCTTCGACGGCCTGGAAGCGTTCGCGCGCACCTACGGAGAGCGCCAGGACCAGACCGGCCTGATGTTCCTGCAGGGCTGGCAGGCGGTGCTGCATTTCGTCGCGGACCGGCCGGAGCCCGCATTGCAACTGGCGAAGGAGGCGCGGGCGCTCTTCGCCGCCGGTCGCGGCATGCATGCGCAGTCGCTGCTGCTGTTCATCGCGGCGTGGGCCGCGCAGCGCGTCGCGCTGGCCGGCGGGGAGCGCGATCAGGCGCTCGAGGACGATGCATTGACGCGCCTGCGCCGCTGGCAGGACGCGGGACCGGGCCATCTGCGTGAGCGCGTCGCGCTGCTGCTGGCGCAGCAGGCGATGCTGGCCGGAGCGCCGGACGAAGGGATCGAGCGCCTGCTCGATGGCGCGCTCGAAGCGGCGCAAGGGCCGCACGGCACGCCCTTGGATGCCGCGGCGGTGTTGCGCGCGCAGGCCGCGTGGTGGCGGGATCGCGATCCGCCGCGCGCCGACCAGGCGCGACAGCGCCTGCAGCAGGCGTGGAAGGATTGGGGCGTGATCGCGCTCGCGGGCGAAGCGCTGGCCATGCCGGTGCCGCTCGAGGGCCACGAGGCGCCCATCGGCGAGACGGCGCCCTCGGGCGAGATCCGCGCCGATGCCGCCGACCTCAGCACGCTGACGAAGGCGGTGCAGGCGATCAGCAGCCAGCCGGACCTGCCGCGGCTGCTGCGCCGGCTGTTGGAAGTCGTCGCCGAGAACGCCGGCGCGCAGCGTGCCGCGATCGTGCTGGCGAGCGGCGCGGCTGGCGTCACGCGCTGGGTGCTGCAGGCGCAGGCGCTCCTGGGCGATCAGCCCAAGCTGCATCTGCTGGAGCAACTGCCGCTGGAGCGCGCCGGTCAACAGCTGCCGCTGGCGCTGATGGGCCGCGTGCTGCGCGACGGCCGCCGCGAGCTGATCGCCGACGCGCGCGGCCTCGCGACGATGGAGGACTACTTCCAGCGCCATGCGGCGCCGCCGCGCTCGGTGCTGGCGCTGCCGCTGCTCAAGCAGGGTCAGACCGTCGGCGCGCTGTACCTGGAGAACGCGGCGGCGGCGGGCGTATTCACCGAAGCACGGGTGAGCTTCCTGGAACTGCTGTGCGCCAACGTGGTCAACGCGGTGGACAACGCGCGGCTCGTGACCGAGCTGCAGGAGCTCAACGCCAGCCTGGAGCGCCGCGTGGCGCAGCGCACGCGCGAGCTGGCCGACAGCGAGGAGCGCTTGCGCGCCGTGCTGGACCACGCGCCCATCCCGATGGTGGTGACGCGCGAACACGACGCGCTGATCGTCTACGCCAACCAGCCGTCGGCGGACATCGCCGGACGCTCGCTGGACGACCTCGTCGGCAAGCCGGCGATCAGCTTCTACCGCGACCCGCAGGACCGCGACCGGATGCAGCAGAAGTTCCGCCAGGAAGGCCGGCTGCAGGGCGAGGAGCTGTGCCTGCTCGCGGCCGATGGCAGCGAGCTGTGGATCCTGCTGTCGCAGGTGCCGGTGAACTACGACGGCGCGCCGTCGGTGCTGAGCACGCTGGTGGACTTCACCGATCGCAAGCGCCTGGAGCTGGAGCTTCAGCGGCTGGCGACGACCGACGCGCTGACCGGCGCGGCCAACCGCCGCAGCTTCCTGGAGCAGGCCGAGGCGGAGCTGGCGCGCAGCCGCCGCTACGGGCTGGACATGGCGCTGGTGATGATGGACGTCGACCACTTCAAGCGCATCAACGACACGCTGGGCCATGCGCACGGCGACGCGGCGCTGTGCCACCTGGTGCAGCTGTGCGCGCAGATCGTGCGCAAGCAGGACCTGCTGGGACGGCTGGGCGGCGAGGAGTTCGCGCTGCTGCTGCCGCAGACCTCGATGGAGGACGCCACCCATCTGGTGGAGCGGCTGCGTCATCACATCGAGACCAGCGGACTGGAGCTTCAGCCGGGATCGCCGCCGGCGTCGCTGACCGCGAGCTTCGGCGTGACCGCGCTGCGGCTGGAGGACCTGCGGGTCGAGGAGCTGCTCGGGCGCGCGGACCAGGCGCTCTATCGCGCCAAGGACGGCGGCCGCAACCGCGTCGAGCAGCAGGCCTGAGCGTTGGCGGCGCGCGGCGAAGCGATCGCCGGCCGCCGCTCAGGGCTCGATGTGGGAGGGCTTGGCGCGTTCGCGATAGAACGCGTCGAAGCGGGCGGCGTAGTGGGCCTGGGTCTCGGGCGTGAGCCAGTGCATGAGGCCCTCGCGCAGGTCGGCGGCGCCTTCGGGGCGGCCATAGGCCTTGTCGATGCCGCGGATCGCGGCCAGGCCCCACGGCGTGCGCGGACAGGCGATGCCGGCCATCACGAACTCGCCGGCGCCGTTGACCGGCACGCTGACCAGGTCGGGCGGATTGCCGACCATCACGAGCGCCATGTCCTGGTCGATCGAGTAGTCGGCGCGATCGAGGCTGAGCATCTGCAGCACGCGCGCGCCGAAGTCCTTCGGCGAATAGAACGTGACCGCGCTGTTGGCCGGGCGGGCGGCGAGCAGCTCGTCGAGCGCCTGCCCATAGCGACGGCCGTCGACGATCGCGCCGCGCATCGTGCGGTCAGCCAGCAGCTTGGGCAGCAGCACTTCGCCGGCGGCATTGCGCGGGACGCGCGCGAGGCGGTCGCGCCGCACGATGAGCTGCGGCGGCGGCGTGAGCTGGGTGTTGATGAAGTAGGCGACCTTCTCGCGCTCGGGCGTGCGGACGACGTTGGCGCGGCAGACCTCCTCGCCGTTCTCGATCATCTGCCAGCTGCGCTTGGCGTTGGCGAGCAGGATCTCGTGCTCGACGCCGGGCCACTGCTTGCCGAGGTAGGCGACCACGCGGCCGGCGACGCCGCTCGCATGGGCCCGGCCCGTGCGCGGCGAGTGATCGGAGGCGAGCCAGGTGATCTTCGTCACCGTGACCGCGGGTGCGGCCGGAGCCGCCGCTCCGCCCTGCGCGAGCGCGTCCTGGCCGGCCAGCGAGGCGGCCAGAAGCGCGACGGAGAGCGCTGCGCGGATGGAGGGGGGCTGAATCACGGCGGCGAGCATACGGGCATCGCCGAGCGAGTCAGGGGGCCAGCCCCGGGACCGTTACACCCGGAGCGGCACTTGATCACTCCGCGGGGCGATATGAGGGGGGAGACCAGGTGTCATGAGCGGATGGGCCGTTCGCGTGGCCGGAAGGGATCTGCCAGTTAATCTGCCAAAGAGTCTGCCAAAGAGTCTGCCAAAGAGTCTGCCAAAATGCGGTGTTGATCGGAGAAATATCCAGAAATTATTCAATAAATACAACTAGTTAAAACGGAGTACAGTCCGCCAATCGATCTGCCAAAAAGCTCGCCAAGATGTCCGAGAAGCCGACAGCCGTAGCGGTGTTCGATTCGCCGCACCAATTCGAGCCTCTGCTGCCGAGCAGCCGCCTTCTCAGCGAGCTGAAGGAGCGGGGCGACCAGATCGCGCGTGCTTCGTTGCTGCTCCAGGGCGGGGCGCATCCGACGGCGCTGACTGTCCTGCGGCGCCTCGTGAGGTCGATGAATTCGTACTACTCGAACCGCATCGAAGGTCAGAGCACGCATCCGCTTTACATCGCGCAAGCCTTGACGCGCAGCTTTGCCGACCAACCGGACATCGCGGCGAAACAGCGGCTGGCGCTCGCGCACGTCGAGGCGGAGGAAGCGTTGGAACGTCTCGTTCAGGCGGGCGCCAATCCCCTCACGAGTGAGTTCACGATCCAGGCGCATCGCGAGTTGTATGAACGGCTGGATCCCGCGGATCGCCGTTCGGAGGAAGGGACGCCGATCGAGCCAGGCGTGATCAGGACGACGGACGTCGCCGTGCATCGTCATCAGCCACCGACGCACGCCTCGTTGCCGCGCTTTCTCGCGCGCTTCGATCAGGTGTACGGCAAGCGATGGGTCATGAGCGATCTTCCCCATGTGGTCGCCTGCGCTCACCATCGCATGGCCTGGGTGCATCCCTTTGCCGACGGCAATGGGCGGGCGACCCGTCTGCAGACTCATGCCGCGCTGTGGTCGCTCTCGGGAGGACTCTGGTCGGTGAACCGCGGCTTCGCGCGGCGCCGCGACGAGTACTACGTGCGCCTCTCCGAAGCGGACATGGCCCGGCAGGGCGATCTCGATGGCCGCGGCAATCTCAGCGAACGCATGCTGGCCCAGTGGTGCCGCTTCTTCCTGGAGATCTGCGAGGACCAGGTGAGCTTCATGAGCAAGCTGCTCGACCTGCCCAACATGCGTACACGCCTGGCCCAGCTGGTGGCCGTGCGTCGACAGGAGAAGGGGAAGGACCTGATCTATCGCCCGGGGGTGGAACTGCTCCTGTATCACCTGTTCGCGGCCGGGCCGCTCAGCCGGGGCGAGTTCCAGCAGTTGACGGGGCTGCCCCAGCGCACGGCGGCAAGAGTCCTGAAGGGCTTGCTCGACGATGGGATCGTCAGCTCGGAGAGCCGGCTTTCGGACGTGCATGTGGCGCTGCCGCTGGACGCGCTTCCCATCCTCCTGCCCGGGCTCTACCCCGAAGCCGCGGTTCCGCTCTGACGAAAAAAAGCCCCACTGGCCATCGCCAGCGGGGCTGCTCGCACGGAGCGAACGGTCAGGATGCCTTTGACGCTGCGTGAGCCGCGCCCGAGACCGACCGAGGAGACAAACTTGAATGCCGTAGGCGCGGCCCCCTTCGGGGATTCAGCGCGCCGCGTTGATCTGGTCGAAGACGCCGCCGTCGTCGAAGTGCGTCTTCTGCGCGTTGCGCCAGCCGCCGAAGACCTCGTCGATCGTCACCAGCTTCACCGGCGCGAACTGCTTCGCGTACTTCGCCGCGACCTTCGCGTCACGCGGCCGGTAGTAGTTCTTCGCCGCGATCTCCTGCCCTTCGGCCGAGTACAGGTACTCCAGGTAGGCCTGCGCCACCTTGCGCGTGCCCTTCTTGTCCACCGTCTTGTCCACCACCGACACCGGCGGCTCCGCCAGGATCGACAGGCTCGGCGTGACGATCTGGAACTTGTCCGGCCCCAGCTCCTTCACCGCCAGGTAGGCCTCGTTCTCCCACGCGATCAGCACGTCGCCGATGCCGCGCTCGACGAAGGTGGTCGTCGCGCCGCGCGCGCCCGAGTCCAGCACCTTGGTGTTGCCGTAGATGCGCTTGACGAAGGCCTTGGCCGACTCCGCGTTGCCGCCCGGCTGCTTGAGCGCATACGCCCACGCGGCCAGGTAGTTCCAGCGCGCGCCGCCCGAGGTCTTGGGATTGGGCGTGATGACGTCGACACCGCCGCGCGCCAGGTCCGGCCAGTCGTTGATGTGCTTGGGATTGCCCTTGCGCACCAGGAACACGATGGTCGAGGTGTAGGGCGAGGCATTGCTCGGCAGGCGCTTCTGCCAGTCCGCCGGCACCAGCTTGCCGTGGTCGTGCAGCGCGTCGATGTCGTAGGCCAGCGCCAGCGTCACGACATCCGCGTCCAGCCCGTCGATCACCGAGCGCGCCTGCTTGCCCGAGCCGCCATGCGAGTTCTTCACCGTCACGGTCTCGCCCGTCTTGGCCTTCCAGTACTTCGCGAAGGCCGCGTTGAAGTCCTGGTACAGCTCGCGCGTCGGGTCGTAGGAGACATTGAGCAGCGTGACCGAGCCCTGCGCCTGGGCCAGGGGCATCAGCGCGCCGCCCAGCAGGGCGGCGGTGGCAAGCAGCGAGACGGAGCGGCGGATGACGTTCACGGGATTCTTCTCATGACGGGGTTGGGGGAGCGCCCAATGTAGGCAGGCGCACAGAGCCTGTGAACGAAGAAGTTCTGCTTTGCTTTGCAGCCGCTCGCGAAGATGAAAAAAGGGCCGCCCCCTCGTGAGGAGCGGCCCCGCGCCGGCGCGGTCGAGCCGGCGTTCGGATCAGGCGCCGAAGCGGTGTTCCAGCTCGATCCAGCCCTGGCGGCCATGCGGCAGGTAGTAGCCCACCGGGTAGTACGGCCAGGTGGCGCTCGGGTCGCGGCGGATCTTGTCGAACACGTTGTTGACGATCAGGCTGAGCCGCGTGTTGCGGCCCACCTGCCATGCGGTGCTGGCGTTGACGTTCCAGTACGGACCGACCCACGCGCCGCTCTCCTCGCCGGGAATCCGGCCGTTGCGCTGCGCCGAGATCGTGTGCGACCAGTCGCCGATCTTCCAGTTCAGGCTCGCGTTGAGCCGGCTCGGCCAGTCGGTGAAGTCCCGCGTGCCCACGATGTTGGCGTTGTCGTCCCCGGCGAACTGCTGGTACTTGAAGCTCTTGACCTTGGTGTACTTCGCGTCCACGGTCCAGCGGCCCCAGGACTCGAGCGACCAGCTGTAGCGCGTGCCGATGTCGATGCCCCAGGTCGATTCATTGGACGCGTTGATCGGATTGACGCGGATCTCGGCCACCTCGCCCGGCCGCACCAGCGCGTCCACGGGATTGCGGCGGATGCGGTCGATCGCGTCCTTGCAGGTCGGCGACTGGATGTCCTTGGCGCCCGCGCGGCAGTCGGCCTCGGTGCGCAGCAGCCCGTCGGCGCTCAGGTCCGTGACCAGGTCGCGGATCGCGATCTTCCACAGGTCCACCGACAGGTCGAAGGACGCCGCCGGCTGCCACACCGCGCCCAGGCCCCAGGAGCGGCCGCGCTCCGACTTCAGGTCCGACGAGCCGGTGCGCACGTAGTTGAAGCCCGGCGAGACATTGGCGAAGTCGCAGCTCGCGACCGGCTGGCCCGCCTGCGCGCAGCGGTAGTAGTCCGTCGACGACGAGTAGTAGCCCTTGGTCTGCTGCGCGAAGATGTAATTCATGTCCGGCGCGCGGAAGCTGGTCGCGTGCTGCGCGCGCAGCAGCAGCGAGGACAGCGGCCGGAACTCGAGGCCCGCGTTGTAGGTCGTGCTCGCGTCATTGCGGCCGGCGAAGTGGTAGCGGTCGTGCCGCGCGGCCACCGTGGCGGTGAGCTGCTTCGTGATGGGCGCGTTCAGCTCGCCGCCCAGCGCGACGCGATCGCGGGTGCCGCGCACCGCCGGCGTGGTGCTCGTGTTGTAGAACACGTCGGTGCCCAGCCGCGGATCGGCTTCATTGCGGAAGCCCTGCAGGCCGGCCTCGGCCACCACGGCCGCCTTCACCGGGCCACCGGGCAGCGTGAACCACTCGCCGCTGGCGCTGGCGCTGAGCTGCTGGCTCCAGCTGGCGTTGCGCGTCCAGCTGCGGCCGGTGACGCTGTCGATCTCCTGCGGCGTCAGCGGCCGGAAGAGCCGCGCCGGATCCGCCGCGTAGACCAGCGTGCCGTCCGCCTCGGTGCCGAGCCGCGGGCCGAGCAGCAGCTGGTCGATGCCCGAGAGCAGCCGCGGCGTCGTCGTGCGGTTCAGGTAGTAGGAGCTGTTGGCCGCGACCTCGAAGGTCCAGCTGCCACTCAGCTCGCCGCGCGCGCCGATGACGACGTTGTGCGTCGAATCCCGCCACTTGCGGTTGAAGCGCTCCACGCCGCCGAGCTCCTCGGGCGCGAAGCGCCGCGTCCAGGTCTCCAGCAGGCCGGTGGTCGTGTTGCGGAAGTAGCTGTTGCCGACCACGTCCGAGGTCCAGCTCGGGCCGCGGGTGTTGTTCTCGGTGCGCGCCCAGCCGAACTGGCCCTCGGCGAACAGCTCCAGCCCGTGATCGAGCGACCAGGTCAGCCCGCCCGCCGCCTGCGCGCTGCGGTTGCCGGTCTGCGTGGTCCAGAAGCTTGGCGACGCGCGGCCGCTGCCGCAGTACGTGCCGCTCCTGCCGGTGTATGCGCTGGCCGAGCCTTCGAAGAGGCTGCCCGCCGCCGCGCAGCCGTCGCTCGGCGTCAGGTACTTGCCGGTCGACGCGTCGCGGCGGCCGATGACCACCGTCGGCGCGGCGCCCCGGAGCGTGGTGTCGGCCATGAAGTCGCGCTGGCGGCTCCAGATCGGCTCGCGGCCGCTGAGCTCCACGCCCCACACGCCCTGCAGCCGGCCGCCATCGAAACCGCCGGTGATCTGGGCGCGCGCGTTCTCGCCGCCGCCGCGCTCGGTGGCGCCGGCGCGCAGGTTGACGGTGATGTCGTCCACGCGCTTCTTCAGCACGATGTTGACGACGCCCGCGATCGCATCCGAGCCGTACACCGCCGAGGCGCCGCCGCTGAGCACCTCGATGCGGTCGATCAGCGCCGAGGGGATGTTGGCGATGTTGACGAAGTTGACCGAGCCCTCATAGGCGGTCGGGTAGTCGGCGACGCGGCGGCCGTTGACCAGCACCAGCGTGTGGTTGGGGCCGAGCCCGCGCAGGCTGATCGCGTTGGCCGCCGGCGTGAAGGTGTTGCCGAAGTCCTCGCCCTGCGTGAAGCCGGTGTTCTCGGTCAGGTTGCTCAGCACGTCGGAGACGTTCTTGTAGCCGAGCCGGTCGATGTCTTCCGCCTTGATCACGGTGACCGGGCTGGGCCCTTCGCTGTTGACGCGCAGGATGCGCGAGCCGGTGACGACGACCGACGGCAGCGGCGCGTCCTTGGCCGGAGCGGTCTCCTGGGCGAAGGCGTTGGTGACGGGAAGGATGGCGGGGAAGGCGGCGGCCAGTGCGGCCACCAGCGTGGCGGCCGGCCGGGCGAGGCGGACCGCGTGCTGGGCGATGGGCTTCAAGAGGATCTTCCTTGTGGGAGTGGACAGGGGAGCCCGTCACTCTAGGAAGCGGTCCCCTCTCCATGAACCAATCGTTTCTGCTTTGCATCTTCGTGCGTCGCAAAGATGCATATGCGGAAATTCTTTCGACATCCCCGGCGCCGGAACCGCTCTCGCCGGGTCAGTCGGACCCGCCCGGCACGGCGCGTGCCTGCTCCACCAGATCGCGGGTCAGCGGCGGCGCGAAGGTCTCGATGAAGGCGTAGACGTAGTCGCGCAGGTAGGCGTCGCGCCGCACCGCGAGCCGCGTCAGGTTGTCCGCGAAGAGATGGCGCGCGTCGATCGCGCGCAGGTGGCGGTCGCGCTCCTCGTCGTAGGCGATCGCGGCCACGATGCCCACGCCCAGTCCCAGCTCGACGTAGGTCTTGATCACGTCCGCGTCCATCGCCACCAGCACGACGTCCAGGTCCAGCCCCGCCTTCGCGAAGGCGTCGTCGATGTGCGAGCGGCCGGTGTAGCCGGTCTCGTAGGTGATGACCGGGAACTGCGCCAGCCGCTCCAGCGTCAGTGGCGTGCCGGCGGCGGCCTCGGCCTCCAGCGCATGCCCCGGCGGCACCAGCACCGTGTGGGTCCAGCGGTAGCACGGCAGCGTCAGCAGCTGCGGATGCAGCGCCAGCGCCTCGGTGGCGATGCCGATGTCGGCCTCGCCGTCGATCAGCAGCCGCGCCACCTGTTGCGGCGAGCCCTGCGTGAACTGCAGGCTGACCTCCGGATGCGATTCGCGGAAGTCGCGCACCGCCGGCGGCAGCGCGTAGCGCGCCTGGCTGTGCGTGGCGGCGATGCGCAGGTGGCCGCTGTCGGCGCGGGCGAAGTCCTCGCCGGCGCGGCGCAGGTTCTCGGCTTCGCGCAGCAGCCGCTCGACGATGGGCATCACGTTGCGGCCCGGCTCGGTCAGGCCGGTCAGGCGTTTGCCGGCGCGCACGAAGATGTCGATGCCGAGCTCGTCCTCGAGCTCGCGGATCTGCCGGCTCACGCCGGGCTGCGAGGTGTGCAGCGCCTGCGCCACCTCGGTCAGGTTGAAGTTGCGGCGCTGGGCCTCGCGGACGGATCGCAGTTGCTGGAAGTTCATGGGGGGCTTGATGTGCAAGCCTCGGAAAGGCGGCTTGCTTATGCGGATTGATTATTCGAATCCGCGCCTCCGATGTCCTCCAACAAAAATCGATAAGCAATCCCGCGTGCCGCGCCTATGCAAACCAGCGCGCGACGCCAGGCCGCGCGCGAGCGCTCAGGCCTCGGGATCCATCGCCTCGCGCACCGCGTCCTCGGTCAGCTCGGCGACGCACTCCTGCAGGAAGCGGTAGGCGAAGCCCCGCAGGTAGTGGCCGCGCTTGAGCGCGATGCGCGTCGTGTTGGCGGGGAACAGATGGCTGGCGTCGATCAGGCGCAGGCCCGAGTCGCGGGTCGGCTCGAAGGCCATGGCCGCGATCACGCCCACGCCCAGCCCGACCTGCACGTAGGTCTTGATGACGTCCGCGTCGAGCGCCGACATCACCACGTCCGGCGCGAGTCCCGCCGACGCGAAGCTCGCGTCGATGCGCGCGCGGCCGGTGTAGCCCTCGTGATACGTGATGAGCGGCTGCTCCGCCAGCGCCTCCAGCGTCAGCGGCTGGCCGATCAGCGGATGCCCTTCCGGGACGACCACCGCATGCCGCCATTCGTAGAACGGGAAGGTGACGAAGGCGTCGTCCTTGCCGAGCGCCTCGGTGGCGATGCCGATGTCGGCCTCGCCGGACTGCAGCAGCGACACGATCTCCGACGGACTGCCCTGGTGCAGCACCAGGTGCACGCGCGGATAGGCCGCCTTGAAGCGCGCCACCACCTGCGGCAGCGCGTAGCGCGCCTGCGTGTGCGTCGTCGCGATCGTCAGCTGGCCCTGGTCCGCGCTGCTGAACTGCTGCGCCAGCCGCTTGATGTTGCGCACGTCCTGCAGCATGCGGTCGACGACGACCGCCAGCTCCTTGCCCGGCTCGGTGAGCCCGAGCAGCCGCTTGCCGCGGCGCTGGAAGAGCTCGACGCCGAGCTCGTCCTCCAGGTCCTTGATGTGCTTGCTGACGCCGGACTGCGAGGTGAACAGCGCGGCCGCCACCTCGGTCAGGTTGAAGTTCTGCTGCACCGCCTCCCGGACGATGCGGAGCTGCTGCAGGTTCATGCCGCCTGGTCGATCCCGAACAGGCTCAGGCGCGAGGCCTGCAGGCGCACCTGCTGGCCGGAGGACAGCTGCAGCGCCTCGGCCTGCTCGCGGCTGAGCTCGGCTTCCAGATGCTCGCCCGAGGCGCCGCGCAGCTCCACGCGCGCGGCGGCGCCGAAGCTCAGCACGCGCTCGACGGTGGCGGGCAGGCCCGGCGCGTCCTGCGCGGGGATGATGACCAGCTCGTGCGGACGCGCGTAGGCCTGCACCAGGCCGTGTTGCGCGCCCTCGATCGCGGCCGCCGCGCCTTGCGCCAGCGTCTGGTCGCCCACGCGCACGATGCCGCTGTCGACACGGCCCTCGAAGCGGTTGACCGCGCCGAGGAAGCCGTAGACGAAGGGCGTCGCCGGACGCTGGTAGACCTCGGTCGGCGAGCCGACCTGCTCCACCCGGCCGTGGTCCATCAGCACGACGCGGTCGGCGACTTCCAGCGCCTCTTCCTGGTCGTGCGTGACGAAGATGCTGGTGATGTGCAGCTCGTCGTGCAGGCGGCGCAGCCAGCGGCGCAACTCCTTGCGGACCTTGGCGTCGAGCGCGCCGAAGGGCTCGTCCAGCAGCAGCACGCGCGGCTCGACCGCCAGCGCGCGGGCCAGCGCGATGCGCTGGCGCTGGCCGCCGGAGAGCTGCGGCGGATAGCGGTCCGCCAGCCAGTCCAGCTGCACCAGCTGCAGCAGCTCATGCACCTTGCGCTTGATCTCCGCTTCCGGCGGACGCTGCTTGCGCGGCTTCACGCGCAGGCCGAAGGCGACGTTGTCGAACACCGTCATGTGGCGGAACAGCGCGTAGTGCTGGAACACGAAGCCGACCTCGCGCTCGCGCACGTGGGTGTCGGAGGCATCGGCGCCGTCGAGCAGCACCTGACCCCGGTCGGCCGTCTCCAGGCCCGCGATGATGCGCAGCAGCGTGGTCTTGCCGCAGCCCGACGGGCCCAGCAGCGCGGTCAGCTCGCCGGTGGGGAAGTCCAGGCTGACGTCGCCCAGCGCGGTGAAGCTGCCGAATGCCTTGTGGATGTTGCGGACCTGGATGCTCATGCTTCTTCCTTCACGACGTTGCGGACAAGACGTCCGCCGGGCCGTCCCAAGGACGGCTTGCGCCCCTCGGGGGCCGCGCTGTACTCAGCGCTGGGGGTCAACACGTTCTGCTTGCCACTCGATGAACTGCTTGAGTCCGAGGGTGACCAGCGCCAGCAGCGCGAGCAGCGACGCGACGGCGAAGGCCGCTGCGAACTGATATTCGTTGTAGAGGATCTCGACCTGCAGCGGCAGCGTGTTGGTCTGGCCGCGGATGTGGCCCGAGACCACCGACACCGCGCCGAACTCGCCGAAGGCGCGCGCGTTGCACAGGATCACGCCGTAGAGCAGGCCCCACTTGATGTTGGGCAGCGTGACGTACCAGAAGGTCTTGAAGCCGCTGGCGCCCAGCACCGTGGCGGCCTCCTCCTCGTCGCGGCCCTGCGCCTGCATCAGCGGGATCAGCTCGCGCGCGACGAAGGGGAAGGTCACGAACACCGTCGCCAGCACGATGCCGGGGACGGCGAAGATGATCTTGATGTCGTGCTCGGACAGCCAGGGGCCGAACCAGCCCTGCGCGCCGAAGATCAGCACGTAGATCAGCCCCGCCACCACCGGCGAGACGGAGAACGGCAGGTCGATCAGCGTGATCAGCAGCTGCTTGCCGCGGAAGTCGTGCTTGGTGATGGCCCAGGCGGCGCTGACGCCGAAGACGACGTTCAGCGGCACCGCGATGACCGCGGCGAGCAGCGTCAGCTTGATCGCGGAGACGGCGTCGGGCTCGATCAGCGAGGCCAGGTAGGTGTCCCAGCCCTTGCGCAGCGCCTCGGTGAACACCGCGGCGAGCGGCAGCAGCAGGAACAGCGCGAAGAAGGCCAGGCCCAGCGTCAGCAGCGTCCAGCGCACCCAGCGCCTTTCCGCGGTGGCGGGGTTGCCTTGGTAGTGGCCGGCCGGGCGGGCGCGGCCGAGCGATGCGGCGGATCCGGCCATGTCAGCGCTTCCCGTCCAGTCCGTTGCGGCGCAGGCTCCAGGCCTGCAGGCCATTGATGCCCAGCAGCAGCAGGAACGAGAACACCAGCATCACCACCGCGATCGCGGTGGCGCCGACGTAGTCGTACTGCTCGAGCTTGGTGATGATCATCAGCGGGGTGATCTCGCTGACCATGGGCATGTTGCCGGCGATGAAGATCACCGAGCCGTACTCGCCGACCGCGCGCGCGAAGGCCAGCGCGAAGCCGGTCAGCAGCGCCGGCGTCAGCATCGGCAGCACCACCAGGCGGAAGGCCTGCCAGCGGTGCGCGCCCAGCGAGGCGGCGGCCTCCTCGAGCTCGGTGTCCAGGTCCTCGAGCACCGGCTGCACCGTGCGCACGACGAAGGGCAGCCCGATGAAGATCAGCGCCACCAGCACGCCCAGCGGCGTGAAGGCGACCTTGATGCCCAGCGGCTCCAGCCACTTGCCCATCCAGCCGTTGGGCGCGTACAGCGCCGTCAGCGCGATGCCGGCGACGGCTGTCGGCAGCGCGAAGGGCAGGTCGATCAGCGCGTCGACCAGCTTCTTGCCGACGAAGTCGTAGCGCACCAGCGACCAGGCCAGGATGAAGCCGAACACGACGTTGATCGCCGCGCCCAGCAGCGCCGCGCCGAAGCTCAGCCGGTACGACGCGAGCACGCGCGGCGAGGTGGCCGCGGCCCAGAAGGCCTCGGCGCCATGGCCGGCGGACCGCAGGAAGACCGCGCACAGCGGGATCAGCACCAGCAGCGAGAGGTAGAAGAGCGTGAAGCCCAGCGTCGGCGCGAAGCCGGGCAGCACGCGGCGTCGTTTGCGGGCCGGCGCCTGGGCGGCTGGCGGCGCGGTGAGCACGGCGGTGTTCATCGGATCAATCAGCGGCGCGCGGCCATGATCTGGTCATAGGTGCCGCCGTCGGCGAAGTGGGTCTTGCCCACCTTGGCCCAGCCGCCCAGCGTCTGGTCGACGCTGAACAGCTTGATCGGCGCGAAGCGCTTCTCATGCTTCCTGAAGATCGCCGCGTCGCGCGGGCGGAAGTTGTTCTGGGCAATGATTTCCTGGCCCTCGGGCGTCCACAGGAAGTCCAGGTAGGCCTTGGCCAGCGCGGCCGTGCCCTTTTTCGCGACGACCTTGTCGACCACCGCGACCGGCGCGTCGGCCTCGATCGAGAGGCTGGGCGCCACGACCTCGAAGTTGCCCTTGCCGAACTCGTTCTCGATCAGCTCGGCCTCGGACTCAAAGGTCAGCAGCACGTCGCCGATGCCGCGCTGGGTGAAGGTGGTCGTCGCGCCGCGGCCGCCGCCGTCCAGCACCGGCACGTTGGCCAGCACCTTGGAGACGAAGTCCTTGGCCTGCGCGTCGGTGCCGCCCTTGGCGATCACGCTGCCCCACGCGGCCAGGTAGCCGTAGCGGCCGTTGCCGGTGACCTTGGGGTTGGGAATGATGACCGACACGCCGGGACGGGCCAGGTCGGCCCAGTCCTTGATGCCCTTGGGATTGCCCTTGCGCACCAGGAACAGCATCGTCGAGCTGTACGGCGCCGCGCCATTGGGGAACTTCGCGCGCCAGTCGGCGCCGGTCAGCCCCTTCTCGGCCAGCGTGTCGACGTCGGTGGCCTGGTTCATCGTGACGACGTCGGCCTCCAGGCCGCCGATCACCGAGCCGATCTGCTTGGACGAGCCACCGTGCGACTGGTTCACCGTGACCGTCTGGCCGGTCTTGGCCTTGTACGCGGCGACGAAGGCCGGATTGATCTGCTTGTAGAGCTCGCGCGCCACGTCGTACGAGACGTTCAGCAGCGTGGTCTGCTGCGCCGAGGCCAGCAGCGGCGCGCCCATCAGCGGTACCGCGGCGGCCAGCATCAGCGCGCGGCGGCGGCTGGCGGAGAACAGGGGACGGCTCAGGGGGGCGGAGTTCTGGGACATGGCGAGCAGGCAGGGCCGGCGACGTTGAGGGTCGGGCTGCGAAGCTTGCCAACAAGTCCTTATTCCAGGAACGATTGTTTGAGCATTTGCTTATTTCGCATAACGCATATGCGATGGGCAGGCGGCGAGCCGCCGGGGCGGCTTACTCGACCCAGTGCTCGGCCAGCCAGGGCGTGGGCAGCACGAAGCTGCGCAGGTGGCGCCAGCGGTGCTTGACGCCGCTGCCGAACGCGGCGCGGAAGTGCTGCCACGGATCGGTATGGGGCGGATCCTGGGTGTTCCAGCGGCCCAGCATCACGTCGGCCGGGTTCGGGCCGCCCGGGAAGGTCACGATGCGGGCGCCGGCGGGCAGCTTGGCCGGCCGGAAGTAGCGCAGCGGGAACGGTGGCAGGCAGTGCAGCCGGAAATGGCGCGTCCAGCTCTCCGGCCACAGCTTGATGCCGCCCGGGACCGAGGCGGTCACCCAGTGCTGCTCGAAGCCGTGCTTGTCCGAGACCGCCTGCGGATTGGCGCGGAAGTTCTCGATGATGTGCGGGTACTTGCCGATCGGGAAGCGGAACACCGAGGTCTGGCCCAGGCGTTGCATCGGCTTGGCCCAATTGCGCGCCAGGATGACGTCGTCCGGATGGCCGTAGCTGAAGTAGCCGTCCATGTTGCCGACGATCACCGAGTCCAGGTCGATGAACAGGACCGGGCCCGACAGGCCGGTCTTCTCGCCCATGTCGGCGCTCCACATCACCAGCTTGCGCCACTTGCCCAGCGACTTCTTCGGCCATTCGCAGCCGAGTTCGGGCAGGTCGTAGGCGTCGACCTCGGGGCGCAGTCCCCGGGCGTCGTCGGTCAGGCAGACCAGGCGGAAGTCGCCGGTGATGTGCCGGCGGAGCATGCCGTAGAGACGGTTCACGTACTCCGGACCATAGGCGGTGCCCCACTTCACGCAGATCACTTGTTTCATGGGGGGCGCTGCTCCTGGCGACGGCTTTTCAGAGAAGCGCCTCACTATATTCACAATTTGTAAACGAAATGCAAACAGGGGCTATTGCGGGCCGGCGGCTATATGCGTCCAGCGCGCTTGAACATGCCGTGAGCTTCGTTCCCGCGAGGAAGGCCGATCCCTAGAGTCGGCGGCCATGAGCACCCTCGCCACCCCCCTCCCCGCCGCGCGGGCCACGCCAGGCGCACCTCGGCTGGCCGCCGGCTTCGCCGCCGATCTCGATGCGCCCTCGCAGGACTTCGAGATCCACGCCTTCGACGGACCGCTCGGCGCCGAGGTGCTGGGCCTGGACCTCGGCAGGCCGCTCAACGACGCGGATTTCTCGCGGCTGCATCGCGCGCACCTGGACCACCACGTGCTGGTCTTCCGCGACCAGCGCATCACGCCGGCGCAGCACATCGCGTTCAGCCGCCGCTGGGGGCCGCTGCAGATCCACGTGCTGCGCAACTTCCAGCTGCCGGGCTTCCCGGAGATCCTGCAGGTCTCCAACGTCCGTGACGCGCAGGGCCAACCCATCGGATTGGGCGATGCCGGGCAGTACTGGCATTCCGATCTCTCGTACAAGGAGCGGCCCAGCCTCGGGTCGCTGCTGCATGCGCAGGAGCTTCCCGCGGAGGGCGGCGACACGCTGTTCGCGAATCAGCACCTGGCCTACGACGGCCTGCCGCTCGCGCTGAAGACGGCGATCGCCGGCAAGCGCGCCGAGCATAGCTACCTGGCCCGCTACGAGGAACTGCGCGCCCGCAATCCGTGGCGCCCGAAACTCACGCCGGCGCAGATCGCCGAGGTGAAGCCGGTGCCGCAGCCGGTCGTGCGCACGCATCCTGAGACGGGCCGGCGCGCGCTGTTCGTCAGCGAGCATTTCACGACGCGCATCCTCGACCTGCCCGAGGACGAGAGCCGCGACCTGCTCGCCCAGCTGTTCGAGCACAGCAGCCGCGACAGCCTCGTGTACCGCCATCGCTGGCAGCCGCACGACCTGGTGTTCTGGGACAACCGCTCGCTGCTGCACCTGGCCGCCGGCTGCCCGGACCATCTGCGCCGGCACCTGCACCGCACCACCATCGAAGGCGACGTTCCCGCATGAAGCACGACATCTCCCCCTCCTTCGGGCGCGCGTCGCCGCGCACGCTGCTGACCCGCGCGCTGGCCGCGGGTATCGCACTGTCGGCACTGTTGGCGCTGCCCGCCCGCGCCGAAGGCCGGATCCGCATCGCCGAGCAGTTCGGCATCGTCTACCTGCTGCTGAACGTCGCGCAGGACCAGCGGCTGATCGAGAAGCACGGCAAGGTGGCCGGCGTCGACATACAGGTCGAGCGGGTGCAGCTCTCGGGCGGCCCGGCGATCAACGAGGCGCTGCTGTCGGGCAGCATCGACATCGCCGGCGCGGGCGTCGGTCCGCTGCTGACGCTGTGGGACAAGACGCAGGGACGGCAGAACGTGCGCGGCATCGCGTCGCTCGGCAACTTCCCGTACTACCTGACCAGCAGCAACCCGAACGTCAAGACCCTCGACGACTTCAGCGACAAGGACCGCATCGCGCTGCCGGCGGTGGGCGTGTCGGTGCAGTCGCGGATCCTGCAGCTGGCCTCGGCCAGGCGCTGGGGCGACGCGCAGTTCAACAAGCTCGACCGCCTGCAGGTGGCGCTGCCGCATCCCGAGGCGACCGCGGCGCTGATCAAGGGCGGCACCGAGATCAATGCCCACTTCGGCAATCCGCCGTTCCAGGAACAGGGCCTGGCCGGCAACCCGAACGTGCATGTGGTGCTCAGCAGCTACGAGGTGCTGGGCGGGCCGGCGTCGGCGACGGTGCTGTACACGACGGAGAAGTTCCGGCGCGACAACCCCAAGACCTACAAGGCCTTCATCGGCGCGCTGGCCGAGGCGGCGGACTTCATCGCCAAGAACCCCGAGCGCTCGGCCGACATCTACATCCGCAACGAGAACTCCAAGGTGCCCAGGGAGCTGCTGCTGAAGGTGATCCGCAACCCGGAAGTGCAGTTCAAGATCACGCCGCAGAACACCTTCGCGCTGGCGAGCTTCATGCACCGCATCGGCGCCATCAAGAACAAGCCGGCGTCCGCGCAGGATTACTTCTTCGACGACCCGCACAACGCGGCGGGGAGCTGAGCATGAGCGCGGTGCTGAAGCGGCTCGGGGCACTGGACGCGCAGAACGCGCAGGACACGCAGCCGGCCTGCGGGGCCTGCGAGGGCCAGGCGCCCGAGACCTGGCAGACCCGCCTGCGGGTCGAGGACGTCAGCCTCGAGTACCGCGGCGAGCGCGGCATCGTCCGGGCGACGCACCGCGTCGGATTCGACGTGCTGGCGTCGGAGCGCTTCGTGCTGCTGGGGGCCTCGGGCTGCGGGAAATCCTCGCTGCTGAAGGCGGTCGGCGGCTTTCTCGCTCCGGCGCAAGGGCGGATCCTCGTCGACGGCGTGCCGGTCACCGGGCCTGGGCCGGACCGCATCGCGGTGTTCCAGGAGTTCGACCAGCTGCCGCCTTGGAAGACGGTGCTGGAGAACGTCGCGTTCCCGCTGATCGCGTCGGGGACGGTGCGGCGCAGGGAGGCGCTGGAGCGGGCGCGCGATTGGCTGGCGCGTGTCGGACTGGCGGACTTCGCATCGGCGTATCCGCATCAGCTGTCCGGCGGCATGAAGCAGCGCGTGGCGATCGCGCGGGCGCTGGCGATGAAGCCGCGCGTCCTGCTGATGGACGAGCCCTTCGCGGCGCTCGATGCACTGACGCGCCGCCGGATGCAGGAGGAGCTGCTGGCGCTGTGGGAGCAGGAGCGCTTCACGCTGCTGTTCGTGACCCACTCGATCGAGGAGGCGCTGATCGTCGGCCATCGCGTGCTGGTGCTGTCGCCGCATCCGGGACGCGTGCGCGCGGAGCTGAACGCGCAAGGGCTCACCCCGTCGCAGCGCGCCGCGCAGGCCTTGCGCATTGAACGGCTGCTGTTCGGCGAGGAGCGCGCCGCATGACCGTCACCGCCTTGCCGACGCCTCGGCCTTCGGACCCGCCCGTGAGGACGGAGCGCGAGATCGCGCCGGACTCCACCCACTCCCTTGTTCTCACGGAGACCCCTCACCCCTCCCTCTTCCCCTGGCGGGGGCGAGGGGCAAATGCGGAGAGCGTCTGGCGACAGGCCGCGTTGCTCGCGCTGTTGGCCGCGCTGTGGGAAGTCGCGGCGCGGATGGCTGACAACGACCTGTTGCTGCCGACCTTCACCGCCGCGGCGCGGGCGCTGTGGGAGGGGCTGACGGGCGGCGAGCTGCTGCTGCGGGCGGCGATCTCGCTGAAATTGCTGCTGCAGGGCTATGCGCTGGGCGTGGTGCTCGCGCTGGCGCTGACGGCGCTCGCGACGTCGTCCCGTTGGGGCCGTGACCTGCTCTCAAGCCTGACGGCGATGTTCAATCCGCTGCCCGCGATCGCGCTGCTGCCGCTGGCATTGCTGTGGTTCGGGCTGGGGGCGGGAAGCCTGGTCTTCGTGCTCGTGCACGCGGTGTTGTGGCCGCTCGCGCTGGCGGCCTCGGCGGGTTTCGCCTCGGTGCCGGAGACGCTGCGGATGGCCGGCCGCAACTACGGTCTGACAGGGCCGCGCTACGTGGCGCAGATCCTGCTGCCGGCGGCGCTGCCGTCGATCCTGTCGGGTCTGCGCGTCGGCTGGGCCTTCGCGTGGCGGACCCTCATCGCCGCCGAGCTCTTCTTCGGCGCTTCGTCCGGCCAGGGCGGACTCGGCTGGTACATCTTCCAGAACCGCAACGAGCTGATGACGGATCGCGTCTTCGCGGGCCTGGCGCTGGTGATCTTGATCGGGTGGCTCGTCGAGCGGCTGATCTTCAGCACCGTCGAGCGCGTCACGATCAGACGGTGGGGCATGCAGCGCTGAACTCAGAGGACCGGACAGGTCTCAAAGCGGGCTCCCCTTCCATCAGCGGAATGCCGAGCAGCGTCGCGAGACGCTGCATCTTCTTGTCCTTCGACCACAGCTTTGCTTCCGGCGTCCGCAGCGTGGCCACCAGCACCGCCATGTCGACCAGGCCACAACCGGAGCCGTACATTTTTCGTTCTTCGACCACTGCCAGGACCTCGTCGATATCAACGGAGTCGATCTGCAGCAGGCTCGCAAGAAGTTTCAATGTGGCCGATCGCGGCATGGGCGGCGTGCCGCAACGTAGCTCACCGATGAGAAGCTCGTGGGTGACCACGCGATGGTCCTTGAGAAGCTCAAGCAATCGTGGATTGCTGCGGCGGAAGTGCTCGATCCAGATCGAGGAATCGACAACGATCTTGGCGCTCATTCAGTCGCTCCCTCCGGATCCCAGCGACGGCGCGGGATGTCCTCCATGTCCGGTGCGCAGCCGCCAAGATCGGCCAATCGATGCGCCGCCTGAATGGCGATGTAGGTCTTCATCGCCAAGGTCACCATTTCCTGTGGGCTCATGGGAGCGTCGGAGAGCTCAAGTGCGCGTTGATAAAGGGCTTGGTCAAGCATGATCTTCCTTGTCATGGGTCGCTCCGAGGTGGCATCACTGAGACTGGATCAGTGACTCGACACGCGCATCGGATCGCGAGGGCAGCAGCTTGCGCTGCCTCGACCGCCTCGTCAGTGGCCTGTTCATATGCCGCTGCCGGCCATGCCCACCGACTCCAGTGGTGCCGCTCCCAAAAACAAACGCCCCGGCCGAAGCCGGGGCGCTGCTCGCATCGGATGACAAGGTTCAGTTCATGGCTGGGTCTTGGGCTTCCTCATGCTGGACGACATGGACGAAGGGTAGGGGCCCGTCCACGCGCCGGGAACGAAGCGAAGCGGATAAGCTGCTGCGGCAACCGCGCTTGAGGTTCCCCCCTCGAGCGGCAGCGCGGCGATAAGCTGCCCGGTTCACCCGGCTTCGGCGCCATCCCTGCCGTCGTCCGGGGCCATCCCACCAGGATCACAAGGAGCCCGCATGAGTGCCTCGGAGACGACTTCCACCGCCATCAACCAGGGACCGCAGCGGCCCGACCGCCCCGCCGTGCTGGACCTCATCGGCAACACGCCGCTGGTCCCCGTCAACCGGCTCGACACTGGCCCCTGCCAGCTCTTCCTCAAGCTCGAGTCGCAGAACCCCGGCGGCTCGATCAAGGACCGCATCGGCCTGTCGATGATCGAGGCCGCCGAGCGCGACGGCCTGCTGCCGCCCGGCGGCACCGTCGTCGAGGCCACCGCCGGCAACACCGGCCTGGGACTGGCGCTCGTGGCCCGCGCCAAGGGCTACCGCGTGGCGCTCGTCGTGCCCGACAAGATGTCCGCCGAGAAGGTGCTGCAGCTCAAGGCGCTCGGCGCCGAGGTCCACATCACCCGCTCCGATGTCGGCAAGGGCCACCCCGACTACTACCAGGACCGCGCCGCGCGCCTGGTCCAGGACATCCCCGGCGCCTGGTACGCCGACCAGTTCAACAACCCCAACAACCCGCTCGCGCACGAGACCACCACCGGCCCCGAGATCTGGCAGCAGGTCGGCCACCGCATCGACGCGCTGGTCTGCGGCGTCGGCTCGGGCGGCACGCTGACCGGCCTGTCGCGCTTCTTCGCCAAGGTGCGTCCGGGCCTGGACCTGGTGCTCGCCGATCCGGCCGGCTCCATCCTCAAGGACTTCGTCGAGAAGGGCAGCTACGGCGAGGCCGGCTCCTGGGCGGTCGAGGGCATCGGCGAGGACTTCGTCCCGCCGATCGCCGACCTGAGCGGCGTGCGCCAGGCCTACGCGATCACCGACGAGGAGAGCTTCGCCACCGCGCGCGACCTCTATCGCGCCGAGGGCATCCTGGCCGGCTCCTCCACCGGCACGCTGCTGGCCGCGGCGCTGACGTACTGCCGCGCGCAGACCACGCCCAAGCGCGTCGTCACCTTCGTCTGCGACACCGGCACCCGCTACCTGTCCAAGGTCTACAACGACCCGTGGATGTTCGACCAGGGCCTGCTCAAGCGCGCCACCAAGGGCGACCTGCGCGACCTGATCGCGCGCCGCGCCGAGGACGGCGCGGTCGTCAGCGTCAGCCCCGAGGACACGCTGGCCACCGCCTTCTCGCGCATGCGCCAGGCCGAGGTGTCGCAGCTGCCGGTGCTGCGCGGCGGCAAGCTGGTGGGCCTGCTGGACGAGTCCGACCTGCTGGCCCAGATGCACATGGACGCGCGCCACTTCAAGGACAGCGTCGACAGCGCGATGAGTCATGATGTGCAGACCCTGCCGCCGGGCGCGCCGCTGTCCGACCTGATCGCCCAGCTGCGCAAGGGCCTGGTCGCCGTGATCGCCGACGATCGCGGCTTCTACGGCCTCGTCACCCGCTTCGACCTGTTGAACCACCTGCGAAAGGGCTTGTCATGAGCCAGTCCCCCAACAACAACGACCACCCCGCCGACGCCGACCTGCGCTTCGACACGCGCGCCATCCACGGCGGCCAGCATCCCGATCCGCTGACCGGCGCGGTCATGCCGCCGATCTACGCCACCTCGACCTACCGCCAGCAGAGCCCGGGCGTGCACCAGGGCTACGAATACGGCCGCACCCACAACCCCACGCGCCAGGCCTATGAGCGCGCGATCGCCAGCCTGGAGGGCGGCGTGCAGGGCTACGCGTTCTCGTCCGGCCTGGCCGCGATGGCCACGGTGCTGGACACGCTGGACGCCGGCTCGCACATCGTCGCGGGCGACGATCTCTACGGCGGCAGCTACCGGCTGTTCGAGCGGGTGCGCAAGCGCAGCGCCGGCCTGCAGGTGACCTACGTCGACAGCAGCGATCCGGAGAACGTCCGCGCCGCGCTGCGGCCCGAGACCCGGATGATCTGGATCGAGACGCCCAGCAACCCGCTGCTGAAGCTGACCGACCTGGCGGCCGTCGCGAAGATCGCGCGCGAGCATGGCGCGCTCGCCATCGCCGACAACACCTTCGCCAGCCCCTGGTCTCAGCGGCCGCTGGAACTGGGCTTCGACGCGGTGATGCATTCGGCCACCAAGTACCTGAACGGGCACAGCGACGTGATCTCGGGCGTGGTCGTGGTCGGCGGCGAGCAGCGCCAGGCGGCATTGCGCGAGCAGCTCGAGTTCCTGCACAACGCGGTGGGCTCGATCGCCGGTCCGTTCGACAGCTTCCTCGCGCTGCGCGGGCTCAAGACGCTGGCGCTGCGCATGGCGCGCCACAACGAGAGCGCGCTCGAGCTCGCCCGCTGGCTGGAGGCGCAGCCCAAGGTGCGCCGCGTCCATTACCCGGGGCTGGAAAGCCATCCGCAGCTGGCCCTGGCCCGGCGCCAGATGCGCGGCGGCGGCGGGATGATCAGCGTGCAGCTCGACACCGACCTGGCCGGCGCGCGCCGCTTCCTGGAACGCGTGCGGATCTTCTCGCTGGCGGAAAGCCTGGGCGGCGTCGAGAGCCTGATCTCGCTGCCCGCGCTGATGACCCATGCGTCGATCCCGGTCGAGACGCGGGCGCGGCTGGGCATCACCGACTCGCTGGTGCGGATCTCCGCCGGCATCGAGGACGTCGAGGACCTGCGCGATGACCTGAAGGCGGGCTTGGCCGCGATCTGATCGGTGCAGGCTCCTCGCGGCGGCCTGGGGCCGTCGCCAACGAACGCGCCAGGGCTGGCAGGCCGCTGGCGCGTTCTGTTTTTCCGAGCCGCCAGCCGCACAAGAAGCGAAGTGAATCGTCAAGAAGCTGTGAAGATGTGCGCGTCCAGCGCGCATAGAACCGAGCCGACAGGGGCTGCGACTCCACCTGACCCCGGGTCGGCGATCGTGTCGAAAAAACCTTCGTGAAAACGTTCTTAACCTCCGTTTAAGCGAAGCAGTTCATCATCCCGGTTCGTCTTTTTCGGAGGCCCTGCCATGTCCACCCTCAACTACCGTCATCTGCACTACTTCTGGGTCGTCGCCAAGGAAGGCGGCTTCGCCCGGGCCGCGGACCGGCTGGGCATGGCCGTGCAGACGATCAGCGCGCAGGTGCGCGAGCTGGAACGGGCGCTCGGCCACCAACTGCTCAAGCCCGAAGGCCGCGGCTTGGTGCTGACCGAAGCCGGCCAAGCCGCCTTCGCGCGCGCCGAGGAGATCTTCCAGATCGGCCAGATGGTCCCCCACGAGGTCCACGAGGCCGCGACCCAGCGGGTGCAGCGCCTGTCGGTGGGCCTGTCGGACGGACTGTCGAAGCTGGCCGCCCACGCGCTGCTGGCGCCAGTGCTGGACACGCCCCAGCTGCGCCTGGTCTGCCATGAGGGCGAGGTCGACCAACTGGTTGGCGAGCTCGCGCTCCATCACCTGGACCTGGTGCTCACCGACCAGCCGGCTCCCGTCAATCCGACGCTGCGGATCACCAGCCAGCTGCTGGCCAGCACGCCGGTGGACTGGTATGGGCCGGCGGAACTGATCGAGCGCGCGCGCCGCACGCCGAACAAGCCTTTCCCCCATGTGCTGGAGTCGTTGCCGGTGCTGCTGCCGACCCGCCACGCCTCGCTGCGGTCGAGCCTGGAGCGCTGGTTCGAGCAGCACCACATCCGGCCGCAGATCGTCGGCGAGTTCGAGGACAGCGCGCTGATGAGCGTGTTCGCCGCCCGCGGCCTGGGCGTGTTCCCGGTGAGCCGGCTGGGCGCCGACGACCTGTCGATCATGGCGGGCCTGCACCTGCTGGGACAGAGCGAGGTGATGGAGGACGTCCATGCGATCTACTCCCGCCGCGGCCAGAACCATCCGCTGGTGGCCAAGCTGCTGCAACGCCGCGGCATGTCCGTCCAGGCCGTCGAGAACGAATCGGAAATGACTGCTGAAGAATGAGAGATAAGCAGGTTTATTCGAACTCTCCGCGCCGCTAAGGTCCGCACCTCATGCGCGTGTGAGCGCGCCTGCCGTCCAACGGCTCACCTCGCATCAAGGAGACCCTCATGAGCGACTTCCAACGACCTCCGGCGTCCCCCTCGGCCTGGACGCCCGCCACCGCTCGCGGTGGCGATTCGGTCTTCACGCAGCGCGCCGACGTGGCGCGCGTGCTGCGCAACACCTATGCGCTGCTGTCGATGACGCTGCTGTTCAGCGGCGCCGTGGCGGCGGCGGCGGTGGCGTTCCAGCTGCCGGCGCCCGGGATGATCCTGACGCTGATCGGCTACTTCGGCCTGCTGTTCGCGATCCACAAGACGCAGCACTCCGCCGCCTCGGTGCCGCTGGTCTTCGCGCTGACCGGCTTCATGGGCTACACGCTGGGCCCGCTGCTGAGCGCCATCCTGACGCTGCCCGGCGGCGCCAACACCATCGCGATGGCGCTGGGCACCACCGGCGCGACCTTCCTGGTGCTGTCGGCCTACGTGCTGGCCACGAAGAAGGACTTCAGCTTCATGGGCGGCTTCCTGTTCGCCGGCATGATCATCGCGCTGCTGGCCTCGCTGGCGAACCTGTTCTTCCAGCTGCCGATGCTGGCGATGGTGGTCTCGGGCGTCGTGGCGCTGCTGTCGGTGGGCATGATCCTGTTCCACACCAGCATGATCGTGAACGGCGGCGAGCGGAACTACGTGATGGCCACGGTCAGCCTGTTCGTGTCGCTGTTCAACCTGTTCACCAGCCTGCTGAGCATCTTCGGCTTCGCCGGCTCGAGCGACGACTGACGGCACGCGGCCTCGGCGATGAAGACCTTCCTGTGGTCCGTGACCGGCCTGTTCGCGCTCTTGTGGAGCGGCCTGGCCTGGATGTCGGCCAGCCTGGTGCGCTGGACGGTGGAGGCCCTCTCCACCGGCCGCGCGGCCGAACTCGGCAAGACCGCGGTCGAGTTCAAGTTCCCCGGCTGGGTGGAGCCCTTCCTCGACACCGGCCTGCTCGAGTTCGCGCAGGACGTGGTGCGCTGGCTGATGGAGATGGCTGGCGCCGGCGCGCCGATGGCGGGCACCGCGATCGGCTGGCTGGTGCCGGTGGTCTGGATCGCCTGGGCGGCCGGCCTGACGGTGCTGATCGTGATCGCGTTGGTGCTGAACCAGCTGATCAAGCGCCTGCCCGCCGCGGGCACCGCGGCGGCGCCCCTCGCGCGCTGAGCGCCTTCAGCCGCCCACCGGCTGGACGATGCCGTCGCCGTGAGGCGCGGCGCGGAACTCGGGCAGCTGCCCGGCCTCGGTCGCGTAGGCGATCAGCGTCTGCAGCTGCTCCGACGGCGGCAGCAGCTCCGGCGTCATCTCGCGCACGAACTCCCACATCACGCCGATCGTGATGCCGGCCAGGCCGATCGCATCGCGCTCGGCCGACAGCGGCGCCTTCTTCATCTCCGCTTCCAGTTCCAGCAGCGCGGCGCGCAGCTGGCCGCTGACGCGATCGAGCCAGGGCGCATGCTGCTTGTCGCCGGGCCGCAGCTGCTGCTCGTAGACGGCCTGGACGCTCTTGTCGGTGGCGGCGAGCGCCAGCCCCGTCAGCCGCAGCGCGCGCTTGAGCGCCGGATCGCTCGGCGGCAGCAGCGCGCGGCCGGGCGACAGCGACTGGGCGTACTGCAGGATCAGCGTCGAGTCCATCAGCACCGTGCCGTCGTCGCAGACGAAGGTCGGCGCCTTGACGACCGGGTTGATGCGGCTGAACGCGTCGAAGGTGCGGAACACCGACAGCGAGCGGTGCTCGAAGCGCAGGCCGAGCAGCAGCATCGCGATCGCCGAGCGGCGGACGTAGGGGGAGTCGAGCATGCCGATGAGCTGCATGGCGGTGTCCTTGGCGGGGTCGATGAAGGGAAGGGCGGCGCGCGCGGCTCAGGCGCCGGGCGGCAGCGCCACGGTGAAGCGGTAGAGGCAGCACTCGTCGCCGTGGAGGGTGCGCAGCTCGCGGACGATCTCGCCCGCGGCGCGGCCGCGGATCACGCCGGGCCAGAACTGCGCGGCCGGCGTGTTGGCCATCAGGTGGTAGACCTCCCAGCGGCCCGGGAAGCGCGCCAGCACCTCGCCGGCCGCGCGCGCCGCCAGGCCGTGGCCGCGATAGCCGCGCGCCAGGAAGAAGTAGCCCATGTTGTGGTCGGAGCCGGGGGTCTCGCACTCGCCGTCGACCACCGCGAAGCCGGCCAGGTCCTCGCCGTGCCAGATCACGAACGGATGCACGTCCGGCTGCGCCCAGTACGGCGCCTTGGGCCGCAGCTGATAGCGGCCGTCCGGCGCGAACGCGACCGGCGTCCATTCGCTGAGGTCGTAGTTGTAGAACTGCATGAGGTTCTCGATGCGCGGCAGGTCGTCGGGCGAGGCGCGTTCGATGCGCAGTCCGGGATCGTCGGGCAGCGGCACCGGGATCGATTCGGAGAAGGCGGCGGGGCGTGTGTCCATCGGGGCTCTCGTCCGGGTGGGGCGGCGCGTCAAGGCGCCGGTGCCGCGCCTCAGCGCGGCGGGAACGCGTCGTCGAAGGGGGAGCGCACGCCGGCCAGCGCGCGGATGCGGTCCATCCAGCCCAGCACCGCCAGCGTCTCCGCGTGCGGCACGACCGGGCTCTCGATCTCGCCGGCGCGCGCGCAGCGCATCGCCTCGCGGATCTCGTTCTCGAAGCCGTTGATCTCGAAGGGGCGCTCGATGGTCTCGGCCACGCCGCGCGCGGGCAGCAGCTGGGCGCGCGTCGCCTCCCAGAAGGTCTCGGGCAGCACGATGGCGCCGGACTCGCCCAGCACCTGCAGCGTGTTCGGCGCGAAGGTGTCGATCGCGCAGTGGAACTGCGACACGAGTCCACCGCCGAAGTCCAGCGCCACCGCCAGCCGCGCGTCGACGCCGGTCGGCGCGAGCGCCGCCTTCACCTGCAGGTCCACCAGCGGCGGCACCTCGCCGAGCGCGTGCTGCAGCACCCAGCGCGTGGCGGTCAGGTTGTAGATGCCGACGTCGAGCAGCGCGCCGCCGGCCAGTGCCGGGCTGAAGAGGCGGCTGTCGGGGTCGTAGGGCGCGGGGAAGCAGAAGCTTGACTGCAGGCCGCGCAGTGCGCCGATGCGCCCCGCGCGCAGCCAGGCGGCGAGCTCCTGGTAGACCGGCAGGAAGCGCGTCCAGACCGCCTCCATCAGGAAGGCGCGATGCGCGCGCGAGGCCTCGACCAGCCGGCGGCCCATCTCCTGGTTGGGCACCAGCGACTTCTCGCACAGCACCGCCTTGCCGGCCTGCAGCGCGGCCAGCACGTACTCGAAATGCTGGCCGTGCGGCGTCGCGACGTAGACACCGTCGATGGCCGGATCGTTCATGACGGCCGCTGGATCGGTATGGGCCAGCACGGCGGGTTCGCCGCCCTGCGACCAGCGTTCGGCGAACTGCCGGGCGCGATGGGCGTCGCGGCCGCAGACCGCGCGCAGGCGGCAGCCGTCGAGGCGGGCGACGGCCTCGGCGAAGCGATGCGCGATCGCGCCGGGGCCGATCAGGGCCCATTGGAAGGTGGGTTCGGACATGGCGGGGATGGGTCGGCTGCGGGCCCGCGCCCAGGGGCGGAGCGAGCGCCCATGCTAATCGTCAACGGGTGCGGCGGCGCTTGGGCGCGCTGGGCTCAGGGTTGTCCCGCATCGGGTTCCCCACAGGGGCGGACGGCGCCCGTGGCCTTCGGTTTCGCGGGAGTCATCGGCTAAGGTGACGGCTTTCCGCACAACACAGGACGCCCGCGACACGCGGGCGCGTTCCCATGAGGATTCCTTTCGTCCTGGCCGCCACCGTGGCCATCGCCGCGCCGGCGCTGGCGCAGACTGCCGCTCCCGCCGCCGCGCCGGCCAGCGTCGCCCAGGCGGCCGAGCCCTCGGCCGTCAACCTGCTGCTCGCGCCGAGCACGCTGCCGCTGCAGTACCCGCCCTTCGACCGGATCCGCGATGCCGACATCGGCCCGGCGCTCGACCAGGGCATGGCCGAGCATCTGGCCGAGGTCGGCGCGATCGCGGGCAACGCCAAGGCGCCGACCTTCGACAACACCATCGTCGCGCTCGAGCGCAGCGGCGCCACGCTGGGCCGCGCGGTGACGCTGCTGATGAGCCTGACCGGCGCCGACGCCAATCCGGCGCGGCTGAAGCTGCAGGCCGACTACGCGACGAAGCTGGCCGCGCACCGCGACGCGATCCAGCTCGATCCGGCGCTGTTCGCGCGCGTCGAGTCGCTGTACCAGCGGCGCGCGTCGCTGGGCCTGGGCGCGGCCGAGCAGCGCCTGATCGAGCGCCACTACAACCAGCTGCTGCGCGCCGGCGCGAAGCTGGACGACGAAGGCAAGGCGCGCATGAAGGCGATCAACGCCGAGATGGCGCAACTGGGCGCGCGCTTCAACCAGAACGTGCTGGCCGAGGTGAACGACTCGGCGGTGATCGTGGACGGCGCCGATGAGCTCAAGGGCCTGGGCGACGAGCAGATCGCCGCCGCGGCGGCCGCGGCGAAGGCGCGCGGGCAGGATGGCAAGTACCTGATCGCGCTGCTCAACACGACCGGGCAGCCGGTGCTGTCGCAGCTCGAGAACCGGGCGCTGCGCCAGCGCATCTACGAGGCGTCGGTCGAGCGCGGCTCGCGCGGCAACGCCTACGACAACACGGCGCTGGTGTCGCGCGTGGTCACGCTGCGCAGCGAACGCGCGCGGCTGCTGGGCTTCGCCACGCATGCGGACTTCGTGCTGAAGGACGAGACGGCGAAGAATCAGCAGGCGGTCAACACGATGCTGCGCCAGCTGGCGCCGGCGGCGGTGGGCGCCGCGCGCCGCGAGGGCGGCGAGCTGCAGGCCATCATCGATCGCGAGCAGGCGGCGCGGCACCAGCCGTCGTTCAAGCTGGCGGCGTGGGACTGGAGCTTCTACAGCGAGAAGCTGCGGGCCGAGAAGTACGGCTTCGACGAGACGCAGCTCAAGCCCTACCTCGAGATGAAGAACGTGCTGGAGAACGGCGTGTTCTACGCGGCCGGGCAGTTGTACGGGCTCAGGTTCAAGGAGCGCCACGACCTGCCGGTGTACCAGCCGGACGTGCTGGTCTACGACGTGTTCAACGCGGACGGCTCGCAGCTGGCGATCTTCATCGCCGACATGTACGCGCGGCCGTCCAAGCGCGGTGGCGCGTGGATGAACGCCTACGTGGACCAGAACGGCCTGCTGAACCAGAAGCCGGTGGTGGCGAATCACCTGAACATTCCCAAGCCGGCGGACGGCAAGCCGACGCTGCTGACCTGGGACGAGGTGAACACGATGTTCCATGAGTTCGGGCATGCGCTGCACGGCATGTTCTCGAACGTGAAGTACCCGAGCATGGCCGGCACCAAGGTGCCGCGCGACTTCGTCGAGTACCCGTCGCAGGTCAACGAGATGTGGGCGGACTGGCCGAGCGTTCTGGCGAACTACGCGAAGCATTACAAGACCGGCGAGCCGATGCCGCGCGCGCTGCTGGACAAGGTGCTGGCGGCGAAGCAGTTCAACCAGGGTTTCGCCACGACCGAGTACCTGAGCGCGGCGAGCCTGGACCAGCGCTGGCATCAGCTGGCGCCGGACCAGATCCCGGGCGCGGACGGCGTGATGGCCTTCGAGGCGAAGGCGCTGCGCGAGGAAGGCTACGACTACGACGCCGTGCCGCCGCGGTACCGCACGCCCTACTTCAGCCACATCATGGGCGGCTATGCGGCGGGCTACTACGCGTACGTGTGGTCCGAGGTGCTGGACTCGAACACGGTGCAGTGGTTCAAGGCCAACGGCGGGCTGAAGCGCGAGCTGGGCGATGCGTTCCGCGCGAAGCTGCTGTCGCAGGGCGGAAGCCAGGACGCGCTGGTGCTGTTCCGCGGGGTGGTCGGCCACGACCCGCAGATCCAGCCGCTGCTGGAGCGCCGCGGTCTGGTGCTGGACAAGACGCGGACCGCGTCGACGCCGCAGGGCTCGACGCCGCAGTGATGGGGGGTGATGCTGGCAAGACCTGCCCCCGAAGGTGGGTTGTCAGCTGTGATTGATCAAAGGGCGCTCATCGAAGCGCCCTCTTTCGTTTCTGGGAGGAACTGGCGGCACCAGACTTTCCGCCTCGTCATCGAGGTGGAGCAGTGCGGATGGATGAGATCACGAGGAAGTGGTTTGTGAACCCTTACGAAATTGCCCTTCGGTGCACGAAACCTCTTTCGCTGGAGGAAGCGAGGCGCGATCTGCATGACGATCGCGGGAGCGTCGAGTTGCCTGACCCATGCCCCATCGATCGGGCAGAGATGAATGAAAGTGTTCGGCGAATCGAGGGACGAGAGGCGAACCAACGCCTCGAGGAGGAGTAACTCCCCCCGATCAGCCGCCCGTCTTTTCCTCGGCCGGCGATTCCGCCGTTCCCTGGTCCTTCAGCAGGCGCTGCATCAGCGCGAAGAACCGGTCGTAGAACTGCCCCGCCGGGATGGTCTCAGAGGCGATCTTGACCAGCGATTCCGACGTCGACGACAGCGGCACCGAAATCGAGCCGATCGCGCTCACCCCCAGGCTGGTCGAATTCGCGCTGCGCTTGATGTTGTAGCGGTCCTGCAGCGCCGACACGTACGCCGTCGCCAGCTTGCCGCTGCCGCCTTCCGGCACGCACACAATCGTGAAGCTGATCTCCACGTGCTCCTCGCCGCCCGGCTGGAAGCGCTTCGCGCCGGTGATCGAGTCCGCCGCCGCCGTGTTGATCACATAGCCCTGGCTCAGCAGCGCGCGCCGCGCCGCCTCGCAGGTGTCCTGCACGCTGGCGTCGAACAGCCGCGAGTAGGTCTCGTCCGCCGCGAAGCGCTCGTTCTGGTACACGGAGCCCTTACGCGCCCCGCCGGTCCCGAGCGTGCCGCAGCCGGTCAGCATCAGCGCGGCGGCGGCGGTCATCCAGAGGCGGGGAGCCATGAGGCGGGTGGGGCGGAGGCGGGTGGAGCGTCGGATCATCGTCGTCAGGCCGTGATCGGCCAGCGGCGGATTATCCGCGTCCGCGCCAGGACGTCCCTGAGGCCAGCGTTAAGCCGGCGCGGTCATTCAAGCCTGCGCGGTCAGCAGCGTCTGCCACTCGCCGTCGATGCAGACCTCCAGGCGCCGCGCGCAGCCCGGGCAGCGATGCCAGTGCTCGGCGGCCGCCGACATCAGCGCCGGCCACAGCGGACGGTCGCCATCGCAGCGGCTGCGCGGGATCACCAGCGCCAGCTCCCGTTCCCGGCTCAGGCCGTCGGCCTCCACGAATTCCAGCCGCCCCCGCGCGACCACCGTCAGCGGCGTCGAAAGCAGGAGATCGGCGTTGACGCGTTCCAGCACATGTTCGAGCGTTTCCATGCCCGGCATCCTAGGCATGGACCGTTCCCGGCGATGTCGGGCCCCCGCGCGACGCCCTGTAGGACAAAACCCCATCCGCGCCGTCGGCAAGTCCATCTCCGCTTGTCCTACAAAACATCGCGGATGCGGACGACAGGGCCGGCTGTTCGGGATACGTAGAGTCAGTTCCAGCGCGCCGCGGGGCGCCCAAGGAGCCGACAGATGGGTATCGCCGACCACCATTCCCTTGCCCTCCACGTGCATGAGATCGCCTGCCAGGTCCAGTGGACCGCGGTCAGCGATCACGAGCCGGTCCTGGGACTCGAAGCGGCGCTGCCCTACCTGCTGGACCACCGCCCCGCGACGTTCGCCGAGCCGGCCCCTGCCGTCGTGTCGTCAGACCGCCACGCCGCGTGAGTCCGAGCCCTGTCATCAATCGAAGGAGATCAACATGATGATTCGAGCCACCGTTCTCGCCCTGGCCACCGCTTTGGGCGCCCTCACGCTGCTGCCGGGCTGCGCCGTCTCGCGCGGTCAATCCACGGTCGGCGAGTACGTCGACGATGCCGCCATCACCACCTCGGTGAAGAGCAAGTTCGTCGAGGCCAAGAGCGTCGACGCCAGTTCCATCCACGTCGAGACGCTGCAGGGCGAGGTGATGCTCTCGGGCTTCGCCAAGAACGCCACCGAGAAGGCCGATGCCGAGCGCCTGGCCCGCGAGGTCAAGGGCGTGAAGCGCGTGAAGAACGAGATCGCGATCCGCAACTGACGCGCGTCAGCGAGACGATTCCGATCCGCGCCCGGCGGCGGCCTGACCCACCGCCCCGGGCGTCCCGCGCGAACGGACGGCGTGCCTGCGCATCCCGTCCGTTCGCGCGCACCCGCCTGTGGTTCCGAGCAGTTCCGCGAGCCCTCCCATGGACGCCCACGCCCCTTCCGCCAGCGCCGCCCTCACCTGCTTCCTCGTCGAGGACAACGCCGTCATCCGGGAGAACCTGGTGGCCACGCTCGAGGAGATGGTGGACCTGCGCGTGCTCGGCCATGCGGTCGACGAGCGCGGCGCGCTGCGCTGGCTATCCGAGGACCATCCCGGCTGCGACCTGCTCATCATCGACATCTTCCTGGCGCAGGGCACCGGACTGAACGTCCTGCGCGCCGCGCTGGAACGCATGCCCGAGGCCCATCGCGTCGTGCTCAGCAACTACGCGACGCCCGACATGCGCCAGCGCTGCCTCGCGCTGGGCGCCCACAAGGTGTTCGACAAATCGGCCGAGCTCGAGGACCTGCTCGCCTACTGCGGCGGATTGGCCGATGCGGCTACTCGATCAGCCCGTTCTTGAGGGCGTAATACGTCAGCTCGCTGTTGGTGTTCAGCGCGAGCTTCTCCAGCACGCGCGACCGGTACGTGGACACGGTCTTGACGCTGAGCGACATGCCGTCGGCGATGTGGCCGACCGTCTCGCCGCGCGCCAGTCTCAGGAAGACCTGCAGCTCGCGCTCGGACAGGGTCTCGTGCGGGGCCTGGTCGACCGGGGCGCCCAGGCCCTCGGCCAGCAGCTCGGCCACGGCGGGCGTGATGTACTTGCGGCCGCGGAACACGGTGCGGATCGCGGTGGCGATCTCCTCGGGGTCGCATTCCTTGTTCAGGTAGCCGCTGGCGCCCTGGCGCAGCAGCGTGGTCGCGTAGTGCGTCTCGGGAAATCCGCTGAGGATCAGGACCGGCAGTTCCGGCTTGCGCGCCTTGATGGCGGCCAGGGTCTCGACGCCGCTCTGGTCGGGCAGCGAGAGGTCCATCAGCATCACGTCGACCTCGCCGGCGCGGACCAGGTCCAGCGCCTCGCGGCCGGAGCTGGCTTCGCCGCTGACGCGCAGGTCGACTTGTTCGGAGAGGAATTGCCGCAGCCCGGCGCGGACAATCGCGTGGTCGTCGACGATGGCGATTCGGATCATGGTGGCGATGGTCTAGTGAGCGTATCGCTCGAGGGAGTGTAGAGGATGAGCCTGAAGGACACCGTCACGAACCTGGGCCGCAAGACCTGGGCCTTGCCGCTGGGCGTGTTCGTGGCCCTGCTGATGATCCTGATCAGCGAGCTGGCGTACTTCGGTGCCGTCTCGCAGATGGATCGCCTGGACACGCTGGGCCGGGCCCGGATGGAACTGCTCCGGCTGCTGGCCCGCGTGACCGACGCCGAGTCAGGGCAACGGGGATACCTGATCACCCGGCGCCCGGAATACCTGGACCCGTACCGCTTCGCCGCCGAGGATGCCTCGCAGGGCCTGAGCTCGCTGCAGCGCATGTACGCGCAGGTCGGCGCCCAGGACGCCGAGCGCCGCAGCAAGGAGATCGCCACGGCGGTGGGCGCCAAGCTCAGTGAGCTGCAGGAGGTGCTCAAACTCTACGAGAACGGGCGCGAGAACGCCGGCCGGGAGCTGATGATGACGGACATCGGCCGCGACCAGATGGAGCAGATCCGGCGCCGCTCGGCGGAGCTGCTGGCCGACGAGAACCGCCGCATCGCGCTGGGCACGGGCCAGGTCTACGACACGCTGATGCTGAGCCGCATCGGCGTGGCCGGCATGACGCTGCTGAGCCTGATCGTGTTCGTGCTGTTCGTGCGCAAGAGCCGCGCGCTGGACGAGCAGCGCGCCGACCAGGCACAGGAGGTGCGCGCCGAGCGCGACCGGCTGGAGATCGAGGTCGCGCGCCGGACCGCCGAGCTCACGCAGCTCGCGCGCCACCTGCAGACCGCGCGCGAGGACGAGCGCGCGCGCCTGGCCCGCGACCTGCATGACGAGCTCGGCGCGCTGCTGACGGCGGCCAAGCTGGACGTGGCGCGGCTACGGCCCAAGCTGCAGGCGGGGCCGCCTGAGCTGATGCAGCGGCTCAACCATCTGACCGAGACGCTCAACAGCGGCATCGCGCTCAAGCGCCGCATCATCGAGGACCTGCGGCCGTCGACGCTGGACCAGCTCGGTCTGGTGCCGGCGCTGGAGATCCTGTGCCGGGAGACGGCGGAGCGGCTGGGCGTGCCGATCCGGATGGAGCTGGATCCGTCGGTCGAACTGCCGCCGAGCGCGCAGCTGACGGCCTTCCGGCTGGTGCAGGAGGCGCTGACCAACCTGGCCAAATACGCTCACGCGACCGAGGTCACGGTGGCGCTCAAGCGCGAGTACGCGCAGGCGCTGGTGACGGTGACGGACAACGGGCGGGGGTTCGATCCGGACCGGCTCTCGCTGGGGTCGCACGGGCTGCTGGGGATGCGATTCCGCGTCGAGGCCGAGCGCGGCCAGCTGCGGCTGCGCAGCGCGCCGGGCCAGGGCTGCGAGGTGCGGGCCTGGCTGCCGCTCAAGCGCGATGAGCCGGAGATCCCGCGCATCGACTTTCCGATTCCTGGCATGCCGGGCGCGGCCGCGGCGCCGTCCGGCGAGGGGGGCGGGCCCGCGGCGGGCGGGGTGCCGCTGTAGGTCCCCTCCTACGAGCCTGCGGGGTACAGGGCGACCGCCGCTTCCGGCGCCAGCCGACCCGGCGCGCGAGGGGAAGTTCCTAGAGTGAGGTCATGGATCCGCGGCCACCCGCGGAATGTCCGCGAAGCGTCGCCAGGCGTCAGCGCCTGTGGCGGCGGCCGCGAAAACCCCGCGAAAGGAGCCTTGTCATGAAGCACGCTTCCCGCCCTCGTCACCTCCTCCTGGTCCTGCCCGCCGTGGTGGCAGCCGTCGCGCTGACCGCCTGCGGCCGCGAGGACGATGACCGCACCGCCGGCCAGCGCCTGGACGACGGCATCTCCAAGATGGAACAGAAGTCCGAACAGGCCAAGACGGATACCCGCCAGGCCATGGACAAGATGGGCAACCAGATGGAACGTACCGCCAACAAGGTGGGCGAGGCCGTCGATGATGCCCAGATCACGACCTCGATCAAGACCGCGCTGGCGGGCGATCCGAAGCTGAGCGCGCTCGACGTGAAGGTCGAGACCGACCACGGCCACGTGACGCTGGACGGCACCGCGCCGGACCTGGCGGCGCGCGATCGCGCCGGGTCGATGGCGCTGGCCGCCAAGGGCGTCCAGTCGGTCAACAACCGCATCAAGGTCAACGGCTGATTCCCTCCTCTGCAGCCGTCTGACCAGGGCCCCGGCTCGCGTCCCAGGACGCGGTGCCGGGGCTTTCTCCGTCTGCGGCGGCCGCTGGCCCTCACCCCTTCCTCTCCCGCTGGGGCGAGGGGTAAGAGCCGGACGTCGTAGTAAACCCCCTCGCCCCAGCGGGGAGAGGGAGGGGAGAGGGCCAGCAGCCTCCGCAGTCCTGAGATGTCTTTCTTTCCGGGACGTGACGGATTCTTCACGCGCTTGTAACGGCGCGTGCTTAGCGTGCCGCCCTGTCGCGTCGCGGCCCGTCGAGGGGACCGCGCGTTTCCTCCGAGCCACGAAAGATCGACATGAAGAAGACGACCGTCCGCCGGGCCGCCGGCCTGTGCCTGATGACGCTGACCGCCGCTGCCGCGCTCACCGCCTGCAACACCAAGGACGGCGACCCGTACGTCGTGCCCGACTTCGTCGCCCCGACCCAGGCCCGCCTGATCGACGCGCCGGTGGAAGGCGTGAGCTACATCGCGCTGCCCTCGGCCCTCGGCGGCAAGACCGGCGCGAATGGCGTCTTCACCTGCAAGCCCGGCGACACGGTGAGCTTCAGCGTCGGCAGCGTCCCCGTCGGCTCGGCCGCCTGCGCCGCGACGGTGAGCGCCGCCGACCTGGCCGGCACCGCCGCGCTGACCGACGTCAAGCTGCAGAACCGCCTGGTATTCCTGCAGGCGCTGGACGAGGACGACGATCCCACCAACGGCATCAGGATCACGGCCGCCGTGCACGACGCCTTCACCAAGACGCTGGACTTCGCCGCCGCTTCCGACGACTTCGACAAGGCCTTCGCCGCGTTGCTGCCGGCCAGCCAGAACGACACCTATGGCCAGCCCTACGCCGCCCGCGCGATGAACGCCGGCCGCCGCGCCGCGGCCGTCGAGCACTACGAATCCACGATGGCCACGCTGCTGGGCAAGTCGGAGACGAGCAGCGCCACGCAGGACAGCGCCGGCGGCGCGGTCGCGATCACCAAGTTCCAGATCCGCGCGGCCGACAGCCAGTACGTGCCCTACGAGGGCGCCAACGCCGATGCCAGGAAGGACTTCCCCAAGGGCTTCTATCCGGCGGTGGGCTCGGGCCTGGTCTACAAGGGCCGCAACGCCGACGGCGCGATGGAGTTCTGGGGCATCACCGACCGCGGCCCCAATGGCGACAGCCCGAGCGCGCCGCGCCCCGACAACGGCGCCGTCGTGACGACCAAGATGTTCCCCGCGCCCAGCTTCGCCCCATCCATCGGCGTGATCACGCTGGGCAAGGACGGCGCGGTGATCTCCAGCCTGACGCCGTTGAAGAATGCGGATGGCTCCAAGGTCAGCGGCCGTCCGCTGCCGTTCGGCGCCGTCGGCAGCAGCGCCGAGGTGCCGCTGAACGACGCGATGAAGTACGACCAGGCCAGATCCGGCTTCGACGCCAATGGCCTGGACACCGAGACCCTGGTCTACGACGCCGCGAGCAAGGCGTTCTGGACCTCGGACGAATACGGCCCCTTCATCGTCAAGGTCGACGCGGCGACCTTCCAGGTGGTCAAGCGCTACGCGCCGGGCACCGCGGCCGGCAGCCTGCCCGACGTCCTCAAGAACCGCCGCCCCAACCGCGGCATGGAAGGCCTGTCGCTCGACACCGCGACCGGCCGGCTGCACGGTTTCCTGCAGAGCCCGATCGACCCGGTCGACGCCGGCGGCAAGAGCGTCGAGGTCGTCGACACCAGCGACCTGGACCAGGACGGCAAGACCAACGACAAGGTCAAGGTGCGCGACTTCGCGCAGTTCGCGCGCTGGATCGAGTTCGATCCGAAGACCGAGACCTCCCGGCTCTACGCCTACCCGCTCAGCTACCCGCTGGCCGCCAAGGGCGGCAAGTGGGATCGCAACCGCACCGGCAGCGCCAAGCTGGGCGACCTGGTGTCGCTGGGCAACGGCAAGTTCATCGTGGTCGAGCAGGGCGCCGATTCGACGGGCGCGGTGCGCAACTTCCTGATGCTGGTGGAGCTGCCGTCCAACGCCACCGAGATCACGAGCCTCGGCATCGAGCTCGAGAAGAACAGCATCGACGGCGTGACCGCCTCGGCGGTGACCTGGGCCAACGTGGTGAAGCTGAAGAAGACGGTGCTGCTGGACCTGAACGCCGCCGGCTGGAAGGCCGAGAAGGCGGAGGGCCTGGCCATCGTCGACGGCAACACGCTGGCGCTGATCAACGACAACGACTTCGGCCTGAAGACCGTGCTGGTCGATGCCAAGGGCAAGGTCATCGCCGGCGATCCGACCGAGTGCACCGTCGATGCCAACGGCGCGATCGCGCAGGACGGCAGCTGCGCCGCCGGCGCGGTGCTGTCGCGCGTGACCCGCGGCAACGAGGTGGACCGCCTCACGCACCTGTGGCTGTTCAAGTTCCCGAAGGCGCTCACCGCGTTCAGCGCGCAGTGATCGCCGGCGCGGGAGCACCGCTCCCGCCAGGTCTCCACTCACAGGGCGCGGGCGGCGATGCCGCTCGCGCCCTTTCACTTCCACGGAGACCTCCCATGTCGATATCAGGTTTCTTCACGGCGCTTTGCGGCTGCGTCCGGTCCAGCCCACCCGAGGAATCTGGGCAGGAGCATCCAGCCGGGCAGGAGGAGGAGATGAGAGTTGTCGTTCAGAACGATCTGTATTGGACGCACGGCGACGTGGAAGAAGCCAAAGCGACCCCTCAGAGCACGGTCACCGACGCCTCCGCGCCATCGCACCCCCCGCAGCCGACTCGCCCACCGCCGAAACTCGAGTCGTTGCGATCGACACCCGGCGTGACGACAAGCGTCGGTGACGCGCAGGTATCGATTTCTCCGGGAAGCAAGCATCAGTACCGCGCGGTGATCGAAGAACTGCCCCGGCACTTCAAGAAGATGCCGCAGTGACCCGCCAGCCGGGCGAATCGCGGGGTGTCGTTTGGCACCCGGCGGGGCCGGACGGCTGACGGAGAATGCCCGCCAGCAACCACCACCCGCTGTCGGCCATGAACCGTCCCTTTGCCCGCACCTCCGCGGCCGCGCTCGTCGCGGCCGCCGTCCTTGGCGCCTGCGCCAGCGCCAGCGCGCCCACGCAAGACCCCGCCGCCTCGGCCGCGGCGGGCGCCGCTTCCGCCCCGTTCGGCAGTGGGCCGGTCGCCACCGAAGGGCCGCTGGACCGCCTGCCCTACACGCCCAGCCTGGACACGGCCGCGATGGACCGCACGGCCGATCCCTGCGAGGACCTCTACCAGTACGCCTGCGGCGGCTGGATGGCCGCCAACCCGATTCCGCCGGACCAGGCGCGCTGGTCGGTCTACGCCAAGATGGCCAACGAGAACCAGCGCTACCTGTGGGGCGTGCTGGACAAGCTCTCCGCCGCCGATCCGGCGCGCAGCGCCAACCAGGCGCGCATGGGCGACTACTTCGCCGCCTGCATGGACGAGTCGGCCGCCGACCAGCAGGCGCTGGCGCCGCTGCGCCCGCTGCTGTCGCGCATCGAGGCGCTGAAGGACCGCCGCGAGCTGCCCGCGCTGCTGGCCGCGCTGCATCTGGCGACCAACAACGAGCGGGTGCTGTTCCGCTTCACCTCGGGCCAGGACATGAAGGACTCGACGAAGGTGATCGCCTTCGCCTACGCCGGCGGCCTGAGCCTGCCGGACCGCGAGTACTACTTCAAGGACGACGAGAAATCGCGCCAGCTGCGCGACCAGTTCGTGGCCCACGTGGCGCGCAGCTTCGAGCTGCTGGGCGACGCGCCCGCCGCCGCGCAGGCGCAGGCCCGCCGCGTCATGGCGCTGGAGACGGCGCTGGCGCAGGCCTCGCTGGGCCGCGTCGACAAGCGCGATCCCTACAAGAGCTTCCACCCGATGAAGGCCGCGGGCCTGCAGGCGCTGACGCCGGGCTTCGACTGGGCGGCCTACCAGCGCGCGCTGGGCCTGGACCCGGCCAAGAGCCTCAACGTGACCGAGCCGGCCTTCTTCAAGGCCATGGCCAAGGAGCTCGCGCGGCGCGATCCCGCGGAGCTGCGCGACTACCTGCGCTGGCAGCTGCTGAGCAGCCAGGCGCCGACGCTGGCCGCGCCGGTGGTGCAGGCCAACTTCGACTTCTTCGGCCAGACGCTGCAGGGCGTGCCGCAGATCAAGGCGCGCTGGAAGCGCTGCGTCGAGCTGGTCGACGCGCAGCTCGGCGAGGCGCTGGGCCAGGAGTTCGTCGCCCGCAACTTCAGCCCCGACCTGAAGGACAAGACGCTGACGATGACGCGCCAGATCGAGGAGGCGATGGCCGCGCGCATCAACTCGCTGAGCTGGATGAGCGAGACCACGAAGAAGCGCGCGCAGGAGAAGCTGCATGCGATCGTCAACAAGGTGGGCTATCCGGAGCGCTGGCGCGACTACGCGCCGCTGACGGTGGCGCGCGACGACTTCGCCGGCAACGTGATGCGCGGCAACGCGTTCGAGCTCAAGCGCCAGCTCGCGAAGATCGGCAAGCCGCTGGACCGCGGCGAATGGGGCATGACGCCGCAGACGGTCAACGCGTACTACGACGCGCAGATGAACGACATCAACTTCCCGGCCGGCGTGCTGCAGCCGCCGCTGTTCGATCCCAGGATGGACGACGCGCCGAACTACGGCAACACGGGCGGGACCATCGGCCATGAGCTGATCCATGGCTTCGACGACGAAGGCCGCCAGTTCGATGCCAAGGGCAACCTGCGCGACTGGTGGACGAAGAAGGACGGCAAGGCCTTCGAGCAGCGCGCCGCGTGCGTGTCCAAGCAGTACGCGCAGTACGTGGTGGTCGACGACATCCGCATCAACAGCAAGCTGACGCTGGGCGAGGACCTGGCCGACCTGGGCGGGCTGGTGCTGGCGCACGCGGCCTGGAAGGCGCAGATCGCGGACATGAAGCCACAGCCCGCGGACGCGGAGGGTCTGACGCCGGAGCAGCGTTTCTTCGTCGGCTTCGCGCAATGGGACTGCAGCCATGCCCGGCCGGAGTACGCGCGCGTGCATGCGCTGACGGATCCGCACTCGCCGGGGCGCTACCGCATCAATGGTGTCGCGGTGAACATGCCGGAGTTCGAACAGGCCTTCCGCTGCAAGCCCGGCCAAAAGATGGTCAAGCCGGACGCGGAGCGCTGCAGGATCTGGTGAATGTCAGAGAGTTCGGGTTCCGTGCCCGAACCACCCGGGGCGGAGTGATGGACTGAATCGGCGGCCGCGACAGAGCGTTGTCGGGCCGCCGTGTTCAACTCTGTCGCATCGCCATGTCGCTCAAATCGACTACTTCGAGGTTCACAGAACCAAGTTCGGACTATGCCAATCTTTCTGAGTATTCAGGAACTCAGAATGAGCCCGAAACAGACACCCCCGCGGCTCATGAAGAGCCCGTTTATGCGGCAGTTCAAAAGAAGCCTCTGATCTACGTCACGCTGCTGCACTCGCAGAACCCGCCGTCCAATCACCAGTTCGTTCACAGCGGCGCCTCGCCATCAAGTGCCGAGTCTGACGGGACGATCTACTCGACGATTGATCACAATGCGGGACCGGACCTGCCTCCTAAAAGGTATCGCCTCAGCGAGGCGGCCGATCTTCTGACAGATCGCCAATCCAGAGTTGCCGCCAAGAATTCCAAAGTCGCCGCCAAGGAGTTGTCCAAGGCTCTAGGGCAGCTGAATGTGACCATTCGGCAGCTGGTCCGGAATTTCTCGGCATCCCATCCACCGGGCATGAAGGGGCTCTTCGGTCGTTCTTCCTACGGCGCCGGCGCGGCACGCGACGAGTTGCTGAAGAGACTGTTCTCCACCAACTTTTGCGTCTGCGCCTCACGGGTCAGAAAGGCCAGGGACGCGGTGAACCCGATGGTGGAACCAGACGGAAATCGCCGGCCTGCTGAAGAGTTTCTCGGGACGATGGCGGCCGAGTTCACGCGCAACGCCATCAACGCCCTGGACGATAAACAACTGGAAGTTCTGGCTCGTCACGTGGGCGAACCCGAGAGCCTGCAATCGCGGGCTGAAGAGATGAGTCGCAAGGCGAAGTCGCTCTCCGCGATGACCGCAGGCGATATGGTGATCGAGCAGCTCATCAACCACGTGGCGCGAACGCGCCGGCCAATCACTTGATCAACAGATCCTCGGCCGTCTTCCCGGCGGCCAGGGCGTCCTTGAACCAGTTGGGACGCTTGCCGACGCCGGTCCACGTGCGGCCGGCGCCGTCGTGGTACTTCGGCGTGCCGCCGCCGCGTGCGGCCTTGCGCGCGGGCGCGCTGGCCTTGGCCGTTCTGGCCGCCGCCCGGCGCGTGCCGCGCGGCTTGGCGGCCGCGCCGCCAAACAGCTCCTCGGGCGTCAGCCCGTAATGCTCGATGGCCTCGCGGATCCGGGCCACGACGCCCGAGATCTCCTTGGCGCGCAGCGCCTGGGCTTCCTTCTGAAGCTTTTCGATCTGGGACAGGACTTGCTTCAACGACTTGGCCATTCAACGGCTCCATTCGAGTGATTCGACAACGGGCATTCGCCTCTGTGTCGCTGGCCTCCCGGCCGCGACTGTAGCGCTTGGTACGAGGCGATGCGGAAACGACACAGCGATTGCCTTGCATGCGGGAGCGGTTCGACTGATTCCGGTAGGCCATCCCGCAATGGACACATGAATCGAGGAGCGAATCCGGCCGCCAATTGCGCATTCATTGCGCTTCAGCAAGAACCTCGCCGAGGGCCCGAATCACCCGGCGCGGGAGCCGGGCCGCCTTCGTAGAGTGGCAGGCCGCCCGTGCAATGCCGCGCGGGCGAATTCCACTGGACGGAGTGCCGCGATGGCTCGTTCCCCCTACCCGATCAACACGCCGACCTATCTGCGATTGCGCGACCAGATCCGTACCGACATCGAGGAGGGTTGCTGGCGGCTCGGCCAGCACCTGACGCTGCACGAGCTGAGCGCGCATTACCAGGTCAGCAACGTGCCGGTGCGCGAGGCGCTGCTGCAGCTGCAGGGCGATGGCATGGTGGACATGCGGATGAACAAGGGCGCGGTGGTGCGCGAGGTCGACGCGCGATTCATCGAGGAGTACTTCGACGTGCGCGCGGCCTTGCAGACCATGCTGGTGATGCAGGCCTGCCGCATGGAGAAGCGGCTGTCCGCGGCCGCGATCGCGCGCGCGCGGACGCTGGTGGGGCCGGTCGAGGAGGCGGCGCGCGCGGGCCTCGTGGGCGAGCTGCTCGCGGCGGACGAGGCGCTGCAGCACCAGCTGGGCCGGCTGGCCGGCAACGGCCAGGCGTTCGACATGCAGGCCTCGCGCGGCCGGCTGCTGGAGGCGTTCCGGCGGGCACGGCTGTCCCTGTGGGCGCCGGAGCTGGAGGTGCTGCCGGTGGAGGGCCGAGCGATGCTGCAGGCGATCACGCATGCCGATCCGGAGACGGGCGCCGAGGCGGTCCGCCGTCACATCGCCGCGCTGCGGACCTATGCGCTGCGGCTGTTGAAGCTGCCGGAGATCCCGGGCCGGGGCGGCGGGGCCGCGGCGTCCGCGGCCGAGGATCCCGGGGCCTGAGCCCGCGTCACAGCGGCAGCGAGCTGGCCTTCAGGCAGCGCAGCACGAAGCTGGACTTGCTGTGCCGCACGCCGGGGATCTTGTAGAGCTTCTCGCGCAGCAGGCGCTCGTAGTCGCGGGTGTCGCGCACGGACAGGCGCAGCACGTAGTCGTAGTCGCCGGAGACCAGGTAGGCGTCGATGACCTCCGGAATCGCCTCGAGGTGGCGCGCGAACTCGGCCATCGCCGCATCGGTGTGCTTGTTCAGCGTGAGCTGGACGATCAGCTGCTCGGGCCGGCCGATCTTCTCGGCGTTGACCTGGACGGTGTAACCCTCGATGACGCCGGACTCCTCCAGGCGCTTGATGCGCGTCCAGCAGGGCGAGGTGGTCAGGCCGACCTCTTCGCTGATCTCCTGAAGGCTCGCGCGCGCGTTGCGCTGCAGGGCGCGCAGGATGGCGCGGTCGAACCTGTCGAGCTTGATTTGCTGATCCATGGCGTTATGGAAGGAAGATTTGCTGCGGAGGCGATTCTAGGAGGCAGGAACGGCAACCCTTTCCGGGAGGCTGCCGGGATACTGCTGCGCATGAATGCACTGACCGAGGGCGCCGCGCTGGGCGCCATGCACACGGCGGCCGACGCGCCGCGCAATGGCGCGCAGACGCTGCTCGACACGCTGGTGGCCTGCGGCGTGGACACCGTGTTCGGCTATCCCGGCGGCGCGGTGCTGCCGCTGTACGACGCGCTGCATGGCGAACCGCGGCTGCGCCACATCCTGGTCCGTCATGAGCAGGCGGCGGTCCATGCGGCCGAAGGCTATGCGCGCAGCACGGGCCGGCTGGGCGTGGTGCTGGTGACCTCGGGGCCGGGCATGAGCAACACGACGACGGGCTTGCTCGATGCGCTGTGCGACTCGGTGCCGGTGCTGTGCATCAGCGGGCAGGTGAACAGCGCGTCGATCGGCACGGACGCGTTCCAGGAATGCGATGCGCTGGGCATCTCGCGGCCGGTGACGAAGTGGAATGCGCAGCTGCGGCCTGGCGGGGATGTCGCGGCGATGGTTCGCAAGGCGGTGGAGGTCGCGCGAGGCGGCCGGCCCGGGCCGGTGCTGCTGGACGTGCCGAAGGATGTGCAGTTGGCGCCGTCGTCCCGGCGCTGGCCGGAGGAGCGGCGCGAGCGCGCGGCGCTGCCGGTGGCGATCGGCGTGGACGTGGACGCGATCGAGCGGGCCGCGGACTGGATCGCGGCGGCGCGGCGGCCGGTGTTCTACGGCGGTGGCGGACTGATCAACGCAGGCGATGCGGCTTGCGCGGAGTTCGCCGCGGCGGTGGCCGCGAGCGGCGCGCCCTGCACCTTGACGCTGATGGGGCTGGGCGCATTGCCGGCGTCATCGCCGCAGTGGCTCGGGATGCTGGGCATGCACGGCACGCTGGAGGCCAATCTCGCGATGCATCACGCGGACCTGATCGTCTGCGCGGGGGCGCGCTTCGATGACCGCGTCACGGGCCGGCTGGACAGCTTCGCGCCGGGCGCGCGGGTGATTCATCTGGACATCGATCCGGCATCGATCGACAAGGTGCGCCGCGCCGATCTCTCGCTGTGCGGCGACGCGCGCTCTCTGCTGCCGCGGCTGCGACGCGCGTTGGAACGGCGGTCGATGACGGCGGAGCGGCTTGCCGGGTGGTGGGCGCGGATCGAGGGCTGGCGGGCGCGGCGCTCGCTGGCTTTCGAGGACACGCCGGAGGTCATCGCGCCGCAGGCGCTGATGGCGCGGCTGCGCGAGCAGCTCGCGGGTCGCGACGCGATCGTGTCGACGGATGTCGGCCAGCATCAGATGTGGGCGGCGCAGCACCTGGCCTTCGAGCGGCCGCGGCGCTGGCTGACCTCGGGTGGCGCGGGCACGATGGGCTATGGGTTGCCGGCGGCGATCGGAGCGCAGGTGGCGCATCCGGGCCGGCTCGTGGTGTGCGTGAGCGGGGACGCGTCGATCCTGATGAATCTGCAGGAGATGGCGACGGCGCGCCAGCACCGCGCGGGCGTGAAGGTCGTGCTGTGCAACAACGGCCACATGGGGATGGTGCGGCAGTGGCAGGAGCTGCATCACGGGGAGCGCTACAGCCACAGCTACAACGCGTGCATGCCGGACTTCGTCGCGGTGGCGAAGGGCTTCGGCTGGGAGGCCGCGCGGGTCACGCGGCGCGAGGAGCTGGATGCCGCGCTGGCCGCGTGCCTGGCGAGCGAAGGGCCGTACTTCCTCGACGTGGCTGTCGCGCCGGTGGAGAACTGCTTTCCGATGATCCCGGCGGGGAAGGGGCATCAGGAGGTGATGCTCGCGGTGCGGACGTGAGGATGCGGTCATTCATCTGTCAAGCCGGCGTTCAGTCGCGGACATAGAATCCGCGCCGATTGACGGTGCCCGACAACGACTCCTCGCTGAAGGAAGGGCCCGGCTCGGCGTCCTCGAGACGACCGCCAGATGCAACGGCGCCGGCTCCCGGCGCCCGGGAGGGAAAGATGACGAAATGGATGAAGCCCCGGGGCGTACTCGCCTTGGCGGGGATGGTTGCCTGCGTGCCTGTTTGCGGAGACGCGGCGACCCTCGCGGGCTCGACGCCAGCCAGCCTGACGGTGACAGACGCCGGGGCTGCGGTCTACCAGATTCCCATCCAGGTGCCGCCGGGAGTGGCCGGCATGCAGCCCAAGCTGGTCCTGCAGCATGACAGCCAAGCCGCGCGCGGCATCGCAGGTGCCTTCTGGTCGCTGGAGGGCGTCCCGGCGGTGCGGCGCTGCCCTCGCACCAAAGCCCAGGACGGAGAGCGCGGGGGTATCAGCCTGACCGGCGGTGACAGGTTCTGCTTCGAGGGACAACGGCTGACCCTGGAGCAGAGCGGCACCTACGGCGCCGAGGGCGCGGTGTACCGGCCCGAGATCGACAACTTCTCGCGCATCACGTCCTACGGCACTGCCGGCTCGGGACCGAAGTACTTCACGGTCGAAGAGAAGAGCGGGTTGAGGCTGGAATTCGGCAACACGGTCGATTCCCGCCTGCTGCCCGTCGCGCCGACCGGCATCCAGCAGCCGACAACGGTGCTCACTTGGTATGTCAACAGGATCTCCGATCGCAGCGGCAACGCGATCGACTTCAAGTACGACATGGCCGACGGCGAGATCACGCTGAAGGAGGTGAGCTATGCCGGCGGCAACGTCAAAGTGGCGCTGGAGTACATGGCCGATTGGAATCCGCGCACGCTCTATGTCGCTGGAACTCAGATCAAGTACACGAAGCTCCTGAGCAAGATCACCTCGTCGTTGCCGGGTGCTGGAGCACAGGGGGCGAATCGCACCGTCAAACAGTACCAGCTTGCTTACGAATACGGAGATGCCCGGGGCGATACACAGGGCAAGCAGCCCATTCCGAGGCTGAAGTCGGTCACCGAGTGCGTCTCGGGTGCCGCCGAGGCGGATTGCCTGCCTCCGTTGCTGTTCCACTGGCCGTCATGGACGTCGGCTGCCACCAAAGTCAATGCGCCGTTCGTCGTCGGCCAACCCACCGATCCCAAACTGAAGTTCGTCGACAAGGAAGGCTTCGGCAAGGAGGGCGGGTCCTACCTGCGCCGCCTGGTTGACATGAACGGCGATGGCTATCTCGACCTCGTGGCCTTCGCCCCCGGTGGCGTATATGCCTACTTGAGCGATGCGAACGGGAAGTTCCCAAGCACTCCGAAGCTGGTCACCACGCAGTTCACGGCGAGGGACGAGTTCTACCGGTGGGCCGACAACGACGCGGACGCGGGAGGTGGCTTCCACTACCGCACGCTGGTGGACATGAACGGCGACGGGTATCCGGACATCCTGGGCTTCTCGAACATCAACTCGGGCAGCGATGGTCCGGCGATCGGCGGCTACGTGTCGTACTGGAATCCGGCCACGCAATCATTCGACGGGAACGAGACCCAGGTGATGTGGCCCAACGCGATCGCGGGAGGGAAGCACTGCAATGGCGCAACCGATGACATCGGCGCGCCGCGCTACATCCTCGACATGAATGGCGACGGGTTTCCCGACGTCCTGCGATTCACCAATGGGGGCGGGTATGTCGCCTACTGGAATCGGGGGACCGGCACCTTTGGCGATCCCGTGCTGGTGAGCTCCGACATGAAGATGTCGTCACCCGGCTGGTATGGCCCCTCCTGCGTCGGCTACCTGTCGCGTCAGCCGATCTTCCTCGAGGACATGAACGGCGACGGCTATGCGGACATCGTCGGCGTGTCTTATGACGGCATCTTCGTGATGCCTTGGGATCCGGTGACTGGAAAATTTGCCGGCAGGGGCGCGGCGAACAGTACGACCATCAAGGCCGACCCCCAACGGGACGCCTCCATTCGAATGGCCGACATGAATGGCGATGGATATCCGGACCTGGTGCAGTTCACCTCCTCCGGAGTTCGCGTTTCGCTCTGGAGCGGGACGACGTTCCTCGATGCCACGACCTGGACCACTGAGCTGTCCGGCGGTTACTGGGATTCGGATGGATTGAACAATCCCAGGATGCTGGCGGACGTCGATGGTGACGGGCTGCCCGATCTGGTGGCGTTTGACGGCTCGGGCATGCATGTGGCGATCTCCAATGGCAATGCGCTCCTGGCGGAATCGGTATGGACCACCAACTTCAAAACCACCGGGAGTGATGGGCGTGATCCGTCCAACAACGCCTGGTACAAGAGCACGCGCACCCCGCGCTTCTTCCAGGACGTGGACGGCGACGGATATCCGGACATCGTTGGCTACGGCGGTTTCGCCATCGCGATCGCGTCGTCCGCGCAGCATGCGATGCAGCCAGTCACCTCGTTCGAGGACGGCCTGGGGGCGGTTACGAAGGTGATCTATTCCTTCGCTCAGCCTACCGCTCCCGCGAAGGCCTATGCGAAGCCTGGCGTCTTGCCTGTGTTCCCGTGGAAGCAGGCGAATGGGCCCGTCAAGATCGTGTCGTACGTGGATCGCGACGACGGGCTCGGTGACGTGCGCACCACCAAGTACCTGTACACGGAGGCTCTGGCCCATTTCGATCGCGGTAATTTCGGCTTCAAGACTCGGAGCGTTGAGGACTTGAACAGCCGCACGGTGACGAGGCGGGTGTTCGATCAGAACTATCCGGTCACGCTCTATCAGGAAGAGCAGACCACCGACGGCGTCCTGGTGGGGCGGACGACCATGGGTCCGCTGCGTCAGTCGCTGGGCGCCGCCGGCGAATACAGCGGAAACGCCCGGCAGATGCTCGCGACGCAGTCGGTCACGGTGCAGCGCTGGGATCTTGCACAGAAGCAGGTGAGCAATACGGTGACCGTGAACGAGTACGAGGGCACTCGCGAGGGTGGGGCCTCCTCGCCGCTCGTGCAGTGGGGGGATCTGACCAAGCAGGTGACGTGGGACGCCACCGGGTCGACGACTTCCGTCATGGCGTACCAGGCCGACAAGAAGAACTGGCTGATTGGTCAACTGACGTCCCGGAAAGTGACGTCGATCCGCAATGCGGCGACCGCCCGCTCGACAGCGGTCGACGCCGCTCCCGCCAAGGATGTGCAGGCCCTCGTGAAGCCGGTTTCCCCCGAGGTGCTGTCAGCCATCCTGACCATCCTGCTCGACGATTGAGCAGCCTCGCGCCAGAAACAGCGTTGAACAACACGACCGCGCGCTCCGCGCGGCGCTCAGTCGGAGAGAGGCCTCCGGATCGCCGATCCGCGGGGTATGGAGGGAGAGCAAGATGAAGAAGCAAGACGTGCCGCGTCCCGCAGCGACGCGAGGCTGTCGATCGCAGCGGCTGGCAATCGGGCTGTTGCTGGCGAGCGGTGGCGTCTACTTGGCCAGCGCAAGCGCGGCTGAGTTGACCGTGCCGGTGACGCAGAGTCCTGTCCACGAGACCACCTTTGAGTACGACGCCATCACGGGCCTGCTCAAGAAGAAGACCGAGCAGCCGGACGGATCGGACGGTCAGAAACTCGTGACCGAGTACGACTACGACAAGGGCAATCCGTCGAAGGAGAGCCGGACGGGTTGGGCGGGACAGGTGCCGGGTCAACAGACGCGCCGGAGTGGAACGACCTGGACGATCGACGGTCGCTTCCCATCGGACAGGATGAATGCCCTGGACCAGAAGGAGCAGGTCGAGTTCGATCCGGCCTTCGGCGGCATGACGGTGCGGGTTGATCCGAACGGCTGGGTGACGCGATGGGAATACGACGGGCTGGGTCGCAAGCGCTTCGAGCGGCGCGGATACGCCAATCGTGACAGCTCCGCTTATACCGACTACACGGAATGGAGTTATGAAGCCTGTTCCAGCGGATGCTCCTTCCAGTCCGGTCCGCGGGTCGCGACGATCGTCACGGCGACGGTGCGATCAAGCGCGGGCGTGCAGATCGAGCCGGCGACCAAGATCTATTTCGACCGTCTGAACCGGGAGGTCCGGCGCGAGACGCAAGCGCTCGACGGGAACGGCACCGTTGCGACCGTCTACAAGGACACGGTGTATGACCGGCGCGGCAACGTGTGGCTTGTCTCACAGCCTTACTTCTCGACCTCGTCCTACATCTGGACTTACAGCGAGACGGATGACCTGGGGCGCAGGACGCTGGAGCAGACGCCCAACAACGCGGTGACGAGGATCAGCTACGACGGGCTGGACACGATCACCCGAGTAAATGTGCGCGGCGTCGATCGCATGCGAACGAGCACCGCCGACCTCCGCGGTCGGCCCACGTCGACGACGGACGCGCGTGGCAACGTGACGGGGTTCCTCTATGACCCGCAAGGTGGGCTGTCTCGGGTGCTTGGGCCTTATGGCGACGTGGTGGCGGTCGAGTACGACGCGCTCGGTCGCAAGGTAAGCCAGAAGGATCCGGACCTCGGCGACTGGAGCTACGAGTACAACGCATTCGGCGAGGTGGTTTCACAGACAAACGCATTGAGCAAGACGTCCAAGATGACGTATGACAAGCTCGGGCGCGTGACGCTTCGCGAGGATGGCGATCTGACGACGAGCTTCGTCTACGACACCGCGACTGGAGGCATCGGCAAGCTGTCCAAGGTCTATACGGACAACGGCTATTGCCGCGAGCATGGCTATGACGCTCAGAGTCGGCCCACGACTACCGTCATGAAGGTCGGCGGGAATGCCTGCGCCAACGCGACCGAGTCCCTGACCGCAAGGACGGATTACGACGCCTACGGCCGGATCGAGACTCAGACCTATCCGACCGGCTTCTCGGTGACCTACGCACGGCATCCCACCTTGGGGCTGCCGATCAAGGCCACGAGCGCGCAGATGGGGGGCGCGACGCTATGGACGCGCGACGGCGGCGATGAAGGAGGGCGGCCGACCGCGTTCACGTACGGCAATGGCGTGAAGACCAGCGTCACATACAACGGCGTGGGCATGGGCTGGGTGGATCGCATCGCTGCTGGCGCGAACAATGCGGTCCAGTTCTCGAAGTACACCCGGGATCAGATCGGGCAGATCATCGAGCGCGAGGACAGCTTCGACCTGCCGAGCGGGCTCTTGGAAACCACCGACGTTGATGAATTGGGGCGGTTGAAGGCCTACTACCGGAAGTCGCTGCTCGACCAGACGCAGGTGGCCGGAAGCCGGGTGGATGTGACGTACGACGCGGTGGGCCGGATCGTCAGCAAGACGGACGTCGGGACCTACTTCTACGCGCAGCCCGACGGCAAGCGTCCGCACGCGGTGACTGCGGTGCGCGGCGCAGTGAATGTCGACTACGACTACGACGTGGCCGGCCAGATGACGGTCCGCAATTTTTCGGACAACCTCTACACGAATGCCGGATTGCTGCGAATGGCGGGCGCGGCACGCAAGTGCCATGAGTTCTTGTACCAGGGCGAAGGGCTCCGGGTGCAGCAGACGATCTTCGATTCGCGCTGCCGACAGAGCAACGGTCAGCCGCAGAACGGCAGCTACCCGTTGGCACGCACGCTGTACATGCATCCTGACGCGAGCAATGGTCTGAGCTTTGAGCGCGAGACAAAGGGCGGAGCGACGCAGTACAAGCATTACGTCGAGGCAGACGGTCGTCCCATTGCGGAGATCGTGAGCACGACTGGCACGGTGAGCAACGGCACGCCGGTGGCCGTCAACTATCTGCATTACGACCACCTTGGATCCGTGGTCGCGGTGACGAATTCAAGCGGAGTGGTCGTGGAGCGGCGCAGCTTCGATCCGTGGGGGAGGGTGCGTCAAACCAATGGCACGGCGACGGCGGAGGGTGATCTGCCTGGCGGCATCAATGCCGCGACAGATCGCGGCTACACCCTGCATGAACATCTGGAAGGACTGGACCTGATCCACATGAACGGCCGGGCGTATGACCCGCTGTTGGCGCGGTTCACCAGTGGAGATCCGAATATCGCCTCGGCACATGAAGGGCAGAGTTACGACCGTTATGCGTATGTGTTGAACCGACCGTTGGATGCAGCGGATCCGACCGGGTTTGATCCGGTGGGATACACGTTCGCGTTCCAAGTACAGGCGACAGGCGGGTCCGCGACCGGAATCAATGTTGGAGCGGCTATCTCCTCACCCTGGGGCAGCGTACCCGCAGCCACTTCGGCCGGAAATGGACAGACTGTTGGGGCCGCACAGTACTCGAACTCGACTTGGTCGACGCCGAGTTATCCCATGGCGATGGAAGCGACAGGGATCAAGTTCCTGACGTCGACCATTTCCGGGTGGGTTCAAGATTTCCGCAATATCACCGATCCGGATATGTTCCGTCGATTCGTGGGAGAGATTGATGCCAGGGGTTATGGAAAGGAGCTATTGCGCGGGGCGCTAGATCGTTTTGTCAAGAACAACCAACCGGATAGCCCCGACAGCAATTTCTATACTCGCTTTCTTGCTCGACAGGTCGAGGGAACCTACACGCCGCCGGATTCCGCATCTGCGAACGGCGTGGCTGCCGAGGTGTCCGCGGCCGCTTTCTCCATGTTCCTACAACGTGGAAGGCCGAGCGGAGAAGTAGTCGCAAAAGATTTAGGTCGGTTTAGCGTTGGCCGTTATGACGAGTTGGTTGGGGCCGTGAAGGGCTTGGACGCGCATCATGTTGGACAAAAGGCCCTAATGAAGGACCTGATTCCCGGCTACGATCCGCTGAGTGCTCCCTCGATCCTTGTGCCAAAGGTTGGGCATACGATCAAGGGGCCGAATGGGATTGTGTCTCGAAGCATGGATGGTCTAACAACGCCGCGTGACGTGCTAGCGCGGGACATCAAGGAACTTCGACGCGTCTATCCAGAGGTTCCGAACTCTCAGCTTCAGCAGTTGATTCAGATGAACAAGGATGCCTATCCGGGCTCCTTCTAAAGTGGAGTTAATAGAATGACACCAGAGCAGCTCGTAAATTTCCTTCATGATTCTGTGATAGACGAGAACGTGGCGCTCTACCGTCAACTGTTTGCTCGCACTGATCCGGAGAAGGCCAGTGACCCATATTGGATACATGCTCTAGCACTGTTTGGTGGCTTATCTGAGGAGCAGAGAGAGTGGTTCTTCGAGGTAGTACGTCAGATCGCCGTCGATACGACATCGAATGTCCTCGGCGTCATTGACGGCGCCTCGTATCTTGAGGGCGCAGACGGACGCTTCGAACTTACGCACGGAGTGTTAAAACTCAACGGAGATTTACAGAGTCTGTTTCTTGCTGAGGAAGAGCGCAGGGCGAAGTAGCACGCAGCTGAATGCACGTCGACTCCATGGCGGCGGGGGGAGGCAGCGGGTGTTCCTGGCCGCCGGTGGTGCTTGGACTAGCGAAAGTGCGGAGTTCGGGCACGTTTATCAATCGAGCCGCCAGCTTTTTGATAGTAATTGACGGCGTGCATGCTGATATCACCGAGGCGGCCTGCAGCTAATGGATATTGGGCAGATGGCCGCTGCGACAATTTCTCAGGAGTCCCGACAAGTTGGTCCCAATGATTGCCCGGTATGTCCTTGTACGTGTGGGGGCTCGCGACGATATTGAGATCCTGATAACTCTGAATACCTCGTGAATAGAGCATATGAGCGACGAAGAAATGAAATTCGACCTAGGCGCTCAGGCAAGGAATACGGTCACGGTCATGCTCATGCAAGCGATGTGGGGAGTCATATCGCCAAACTTCCGGAGGGTCGCTTGGAGGCTACTCGATCATGCTTGGACGGTGCAGTTCGTCCTTGAACGGGACGACGCAGAGGATCGGGATGAGATCGAAGATGCGATGGGCGACTTCGACGCATTGTTATTGGAGGTCGAGGGTGGACCAGGGGCACTTCTTTCAGAAGTTATTATTTCGGCACAGCCGTTATCCGTGCTGGACTTAGATATCTGGCAGCCGGTCTATATCAGGCGCGAAAACCTGGTTGAGCCGAAGACGTTGACATAGCCAGTATTTGATTTCAACGGAAAATATTTGATGACTGGCACTATCCCGCTTGAGAGACGACCGCTTGACATCGGGCACGACCTCAAGATCGGCGTAAATGGGTCAGGCACATGGCAGGTGTGGGCAAAGAATGGCTGTTATGAACTCAATGCCCCATCAGACTTTTACCGTGTCGTGGTACTCCTAGAGAAATCGTTCGGAGATGCCAAGGCGCTATTGGACGACTACGCTGCTTGTCAGCGCGCCCAGCAGCTCTTTCCACTTTGGCGTGTCGTAGCTGCAGGGCTTGCCTGTCAGTCCGACTGGTGGGCGAGTCGAGCTCTCCATTGGTTTCCCGATCTGCCGATCGCGGAAACAGCTGCGCTTCTCAACTTGCTGATTGAGGTAGGTCAGGCTACTTGGGCGAGTCAGAAAAGCAGGCAGTTGGCGGATCGCTTCGCTCGGAAACTTGGTGCATCGACGGGCTAATCTGCCCCCTGCCCCTCGTGGATGGAGTCCGCCAGAAAGTCCGCCCGAAGCTCGGTATACATTGAACCGAAGGAAAACTATGAAACCGTTTAAGCTTGGACCGGTCCTTGTGGGGGCAACGATGACTGCCGCGTTAGCGGTACCAGCATTCGCAGGTACCGCTAGCGGCCGCCTATCTGCGCCGAACTTCATGTCCAATGGCGCCGTGATCTTTTACATCGAAGGAAGCAGGAATTCTCCGCCGGCGTGCGCGACAGAGTATCGGCGCTTTGCGCTCAATGCCTCGACTCCACAAGGCAAAGTACAGCTTTCAGGCTTGCTGCTCGCCTATTCTCAGGGCAAGGCTGTAAGTGTTTTCGGTTCCAACGCGTGTTCGGTGTGGGGCGATACGGAGACGATTGATTTCTTTGCCATCACAGATTGAGGAAGCCCATGATAAGAATCTTCGCGGCGACCATACTCTTTGCGGCTCTCTTCCCCTTCACGGCCAGCGCTTACACGGAATGCCCGCCCGTTCGCCTCACCAAGGTCTGGAGCGATGTCGACGGCAACTTCTTTATTGCCGTCAATGGTGGTTATCTCAATGGCGCGATCCTCGCGACGGCGAATCCAACGACGTCCAGGCCAGCGATTGCCGTCGCAATCGCGGCCTATGCGGCCAATCGCAAGGTCATCGTCCGCTATTCGCGAGATGGCGTGAACTGCGATGCAGCCGCCTGGGACGAGAAGATTGGCGCTATCGGTATGGCTGGTGACTGACAATCGCCTGAGCGTCCGTAGGTATCCCTCACGGGATGTTATTCACAGACGCCTTCTAGCGCGTCCGCAGGCGGTGGTCCGCTCGGAGCGGGCACGGTTTGATGAGTTAAAGAATCATGTAGCCTGGTGACGCATAGGTCCCATTTTTCTCTCCGCACGTAGCCAGAGTCTCCCAAAAGAAGGTGACTTGCCGATCAGCGAGCTTGGCCGACAGGAGCATCGCAAGCCCGTTCTTGTTCTTCTCCGGCGTGCCCCAATTGATTTGGCACCAGGCACCGTTGCAGGTGTTGTCCGTCTGGAAATAGACGTCGCCGTTCTTATGAAGGATCGCTTGGGTGATCTTCTCCGTGCAATGCACGCCGGCCTGTGCCGGCGAAACATGAAGCGACATCGTCAGTGCCGCAGCAGCAGTGGCGGCCATTGTCAGACTGCGTTTCATCAAGGGTGTCCTCCCGATTGATTGTTTGAAGTTCGAGGACGGCATTTTGGCAGGGTCGGACCGTGCGAGAAACTCGATTTGGCGTGGATAGAGAGTTAGCAGGCGAGGATTCTCGAGCGCGACGAACGGGAGGCGGAAGAGGTCATCCAGAAGATCAGCGTTCCGGAAATCGATCCAGATGTTGGTATCGCTGACATAGACCCGCTGCATTCATGCTCCCGCCGGCGATGAGAGCGCGGGCTCGAGCGTGTCCAGCGGACGTTGCAGGAACTCGGCGGCGCGGGAAGGGGTGAAAAGGCCTTCGGCCAGTCCCCAGAAGACGAGCGATTCGAAGCGCCGCGGTTGCTCGGGCAGCAGCGCCTCCGGCTCGGCGGTGCGCCAGCCTGCCTGGGAAAACTGGATGACCGCCGCCTTGTAGCCGGCCTCGTTCAGCAGGCCGAGATCCTTCAGGCGCCGCAGCGCCACCTGCATCGAGATCCCATAGCGCCGCTTCGCATTCAGGAGCTCCGCGGGATGGACACGCGACCGGCGGTGACTGCCGAAGTCGAGCAGCACCTGCGCCCCTGGATAGAGAAACGCGCCAGCGAAGCGATGACAGCATCGCTCCTTGTCGGCCTCGGACATGTCGTCAGGCAAGGCCATTACCCAATGGCCGAGCTCATGCGCCGCCGTGAAGCGCATGCGCTCGCCAGGCCGCGCGGTATTGAGCGCGATCAGCACGTGTTCATGGTCTTCCGTGGCAGCGCATGCACCGTCGAAGTCATCTTGCGCATCGAGCAGCGCCACCTTGATGCCGCGCTCTTCCAGCAACTGGGTCAGGTTCGCGATGGCGTCGCCGCCGATGCCCCAGTCACGACGCAGGCGGTCCGCAGCGCTCTCCGCCGCTTCGAAGGACTCGACCGGAAGGATCTGGGAGGCCGTCGGGGCGATGCGGACATCGACGGCGTCGAAGCAGCGCTCCAGGCCGATATAGCGTTCGAGGTGATCCCGCATCTGCTCCTCCACCTGCCGCTGCCGGTATTTCGGCATGCGGGCCAGCTTGCGGAACTCCAGCGGAGACAAGCTCACCGCTTCGGCGCGGAAGAAGTACTCGGGCCGGACTCCCAGGGCTTTGGAGAACTGGAGGAGGCGCGTCGAGTTCGGGATTGCATCGCCCCGTTCGAACTTGCTCAGTGCCTGCTTGGTGATGTCACCGACGGCTTGGGCCAGTTCATCGAGGCTGAGCCCCTTCAAGACGCGGGCCCGCCGGAGTCGGTCGTGGATCATCGCGTGCTCCTTGGTTGACGGAAATTCTATTCCTGATCGTTTCGTCAACCAACGACTGATCCAAGTAGCGTGTCGGATCGCGCTTCCCGCTACAGGAGATCTCCATGACCCGCCCCTTCGCGCCGAAGAACCCCGAGCTCTTCGAACAAGGCCTGCAGACCCGACGCGAGGTGCTCGGCGATGCGTACGTCGACGCCGCGCTGCAGAACGCCACCGACTTCAACATCGACCTGCAGGAGCTGGTGACCCAGTACTGCTGGGGCGACGTCTGGAACCGGCCGGGCCTGGACCGGCGCACGCGCTCGTTCCTGAACCTGGCGATGCTGACGGCGCTGAACCGTCCGCACGAGCTGAAGATCCATCTCCGCGGCGCCATCAACAACGGCCTGACGCGCGACGAGATCAAGGAAGCCTTCCTGCAGGCGGCGATCTACTGCGGCGTGCCGGCCGCGGTCGACGCGTTCCGCGTCGCGGCCGAGGTGTTCAAGGAAATGGACGCCTGAAGCACGCCGCCCGGCCCGGCCCGGCGCGGCGCATGGAGACTCACTGCAGCAGCTCGGCCACCGACGGGTCGACGCCGGGCGGCGGTGCGCTGCAGTCGCTGCCGATCCACTTGTGGACCGAGGTCGATTCATAGGTGATCGGCATGCCTTGCGCGGTCGTGCCCTTGAAGCTCACCTTGACGGTGGCGCTGGACTTGTCGGTAACCTGGTAGGAGCCGTTGCCCGTGCCGCTGGCCGTCGCGCTCTTGCAACTCATCGTGAAGGTGCCGCTGGTGGCGTCGCCGGGCTTCACCTGGGTGGTGCAGTCGTCGACGCTTTGCGGCTTGGGCAGCGTGAACTCGGCGCTCTGCTGGCACTCCAAGTGCGGGCTGCCGCCGGTGGGCAGGCCCACCTTGGCCATCGCGGCGGCCAGGCTGCTCTTCTGCTGCGGCGTCAGGGCGCCGTGGATGTCGAAGATGGTCGGCAGCTTCTTGCCGTTGAGCGTGTTGACGCTCGCGCTCGCCCAGAGCCCGGGCTTGACGCTGATCGACTGCGCCTGGGCCGGCACGGCCGGCAGGCCGAGCGCCAGGGCCAGCGCCGAGAGGACAGAGATGGAACGGAAGGCGGATGCTCGCATGCGGGTCTCGCGAAAGTGGGGGAGGACGAGGCGCAGTCTAAGGAGGCGCTTTTTCCGCTGTCGAGCGGCGATGCCCCCTCCAAAGGGGGCGCGCATGACCGAGGTCATGTCGGCCGCCGTCGGCGAACATGCGAGGCCCTTTTCCATGGAGCCGACGCCATGACCCAGTCCGCCAAAGGCACGTTCGACGTGCAGCTCACCCCCGCGCCAGCCGCGAATGAGGCTTGCCCGATCGGCCGGATGGCCATCGTCAAGCAGTTCCATGGCGATCTCGAAGGGAGCAGCCTCGGCGAGATGCTGGCGTTCGGGACAGCGGTGCCGGGCTCGGCCGGCTATGTGGCGATGGAGCAGGTGCAGGCGCGGCTCGCGGGCCGCGAGGGCAGCTTCGTGCTGATGCAGACCGGGGAGATGAACCGTGGACAGCCGCGATTGGTGGTGCAGGTGGTGCCGGATTCAGGCACCGGTGAGCTCACAGGAATCAGCGGCACGCTGACGATCGAGATCCGGGAGCGGCAGCACTTCTATGAACTGAGCTATGAGCTCCCTGCTTCGCCTTGAGCGAACCATTGAGTTTTCCTAAATGGTTGCCCGTGCCGGGCAGCTCCAAACTCACACGTCGATATTCGCCGCCCTCAGCGCATTCGTCTCGATGAACTCGCGGCGCGGTTCGACCTCGTCGCCCATCAGCATCGTGAACACGCGGTCCGCCTCGATCGCGTCCTCGATCTGCACGCGCAGCAGGCGGCGCACCGTCGGATCCATCGTCGTTTCCCACAGCTGCTCGGGGTTCATCTCGCCCAGGCCCTTGTAGCGCTGGCGGCCCACGCTCGACTCGGCCTGCGTCATCAGCCACGCCATCGCCGCGCGGAAGTCGCCGACCTTGCTCTCCTTGGCCTTGTCGCCCTCACCCTTGCGGATCACGGCGTCCTCGCCCACCAGGCCCTTGAACGCCACGCCGGCCGCGGCCAGGACTTCATAGTCCGCCCCGTGCACGAAGTCCGCCGTGATGATGCTCGAGCGCACGTTCCCGTGATGCCGCCGGCTGATGCGCAGCAGCTGCTTGTCCGTGCGCGGATCCGTCTCCGCCGACACCACCGCGTCGTGCAGCGCCGACTGCAGCGCCGTCGCGGCAATCTCCGCCGACTCCTTCGTGTCCAGGCTGATCGACAGCCCCGACGCCAGCAGATGCAGCGCCTCGCCATCCATCCAGGCCGACAGGCGCTCGATCACGTTCTGCGCCGCCACGTACAGGCGCGCCTTCGTCTCGAGCTCCTCGCCCTTGAGCACCGGGCCCGTGCCCACGCCCGCCGTGTGCAGCTCGGCATCGTTCAGCGCAACCTTCAGCAGGAAGCCGTCCAGCTCGTGGCCGTCCTTCAGGTACTGCTCCTGCTTGCCCACCTTCACCTTGTACAGCGGCGGCTGCGCGATGTAGATGTGGCCGCGCTCCACCAGCTCCGGCATCTGCCGGTAGAAGAAGGTCAGCAGCAGCGTCCGGATGTGCGCACCGTCCACGTCCGCGTCGGTCATGATGATGATGCGGTGGTAGCGCAGCTTCTCCGGATTGAAGTCGTCGCTGCCCGCCCCGCGGCCAATGCCCGTGCCCAGCGCCGTGATCAGCGTGATGATTTCATTGCTGGTCAGCAGCTTCTCGTAGCGCGCCTTCTCCACGTTCAGGATCTTGCCGCGCAGCGGCAGGATCGCCTGGAACTTGCGGTCCCGGCCCTGCTTCGCGGAGCCGCCGGCGGAGTCGCCCTCCACGATGTAGATCTCGCACAGCGCCGGATCCTTCTCCTGGCAGTCCGCCAGCTTGCCCGGCAGGCCCATGCCGTCCAGCACGCCCTTGCGCCGCGTCATCTCCCGCGCCTTGCGCGCCGCTTCCCGCGCGCGTGCCGCCTCGACGATCTTGCCGCAGACGATCTTCGCGTCGACCGGGTTCTCCAGCAGCCAGTCCGTCAGCTTGCTCGCGACGATCTCCTCCACCGGGCCGCGCACTTCGCTCGACACCAGCTTGTCCTTCGTCTGCGAGCTGAACTTGGGCTCCGGCACCTTCACGCTGATCACGCAGGCCAGGCCCTCGCGCATGTCATCGCCGGTGACGTCGACCTTGGCCTTCTTGGCCAGTTCGTTGTCCTCGATGTACTTGTTGATCACCCGCGTCATCGCCGCGCGCAGACCCGTCAGGTGGGTGCCGCCGTCGCGCTGCGGGATGTTGTTGGTGAAGCACAGGACGCTCTCATTGAAACCGTCGTTCCACTGCATCGAGACTTCGACACCGACATTGGTGTTCTGCTCCGACATCTTGTCGCCTTGCGCGTGGAAGATGTTCGGGTGCAGCGCCGTCTTGCCCTTGTTGATGAACTCGACGAAGCCGCGCACGCCGCCCGCGAAGGCGAAGTTGTCTTCCTTGTTGTTGCGCTCGTCGACCAGGCGGATCTTCACGCCGTTGTTCAGGAACGAGAGCTCGCGCAGGCGCTTGGCCAGGATGTCGTAGTGGAACTCGGAGTTCGACGTGAAGATCTCCGTGTCCGGCAGGAAGTGCACCTCCGTGCCGCGCTTGTCGGTCTCGCCGACGATCTTCATCGGGCTGGTCTCGGCGCCGTCGCGGATCTCGATCACGCGATCCTGCGGGATGCCCTTCTTGAACTCCAGCTGGTGGACCTTGCCCTCGCGGCGCACCGTCAGGCGCAGCGTCTTGGACAGCGCGTTCACGCAGGACACGCCCACCCCGTGCAGGCCGCCCGAGACCTTGTAGCTGTTCTGGTTGAACTTGCCGCCCGCGTGCAGCTCCGTCAGCGCGATCTCGGCCGCCGAGCGCTTGGGCTCGTGCTTGTCGTCCATCTTCACGCCGGTCGGGATGCCCCGGCCGTTGTCGATCACCGAGATCGAGTTGTCCGTGTGGATCGTGATGACGATGTCGTCGCAGTAACCCGCCAGCGCCTCGTCGATCGAGTTGTCGACCACCTCGAACACCAGGTGGTGCAGGCCCGTGCCGTCCGACGTGTCGCCGATGTACATGCCAGGACGCTTGCGCACCGCCTCCAGGCCTTCCAGGATCTGGATGCTGGCCTCGCCGTACCCCGCGCCGTCGTTCTGCGGCGCCGGCGTCGGGGTGTTCTCAGGAGTGCTGTTATCGGTCATCGGAGGGGTACTCAAGGCCGCCGCGGCGGCCGCTGAAAAAACTGGCTGGAACCCCCGCTTGGCGGGGGCAGGGGTGCGCAACGTTCCCGCTCCGGGGAGCGAAGGTCGCGCAGCGACCTCAGATCCTCATCGGCATCACGACGTACTTGAAGCCGTTGTGTTCGGGGATGCTGAGCAGCGCGCTCGACGAGCTGTCGTTCAGATCGACGCGCACCATGTCCTGCGACATGTTGGACAGCACGTCCATCAGGTAGGTCACGTTGAAGCCGGTCTCGATCTGGTCGCCGCCGTAGTCGATCTCGAGCTCTTCCTTCGCCTCTTCCTGCTCGGCGTTGCTCGATGCGATCGACAGCAGGCCCGGGTCGAAGGACAGCCGCACCGCCTTGAACTTCTCGCTCGTCAGGATCGCGGCGCGCTGCAGCGCGGCCAGCAGCGGCTGGCGGCCCAGGATCACGTGGAAGCGGTGGTTCTTCGGGATGACGCGGTTGTAGTCCGGGAACTTGCCCTCGACCAGCTTGGTCACGAACTCCATGCCGCTGAAGCTGAACTTGGCCTGGTTGCCGGCGAAGCGCATCTCGATCGGCGCGCTCTCGTCGTCGCCCTTGCCGCCGTCCTTGAGCAGGCGCATCAGCTCCAGCACCGTCTTGCGCGGCAGGATCACCTCCTGCTTGGGCATCTCGGTGTCGGTCTCGGCCTGGGCCAGCGCCAGGCGGTGGCCGTCGGTCGCCACCAGCGTCAGCATCTTCCCTTCGGCGACGAACAGGATGCCGTTCAGGTAGTAGCGGATGTCATGCACCGCCATCGCGAAGTGGACCTGGTTGATCAGCCCCTTCAGCGTCTTCTGCGGCACGCTGAACGCGGGCCCGAAGTCGGCGGCCTCCTGCACCAGCGGGAAGTCGTCCGCCGGCAGCGTCTGCAGCGTGAAGCGGCTCTTGCCGCCCTGCAGCGTCATCTTGTTCTGGTTGGACGTCAGGCTCACCGTCTGGTCCGACGGCATCGAGCGCAGGATGTCGATCAGCTTGCGCGCCCCGATCGTGGTGGAGAAGTCGCCGTCGTCGCCGTCGAACTCGACCGTGGTGCGGACCTGGATCTCCAGGTCGCTGGTGGTCAGCTCCACCTGCCGGCCCTGCTTGCGCACCAGCACGTTGGCCAGGATGGGCAGGGTGTGGCGCCGTTCCACGATGCCGGACACCGCCTGCAGCGCGGCAAGCACTTTGTCCTGGCTGTCTTTCAACACGATCATGTCAACCTCTCTCCACTGTTGGCTGTTCGGGCGAACGCGGCATTTTCGCTCAGCGCGAAGGCGTTTTTCCTCATCCCTTCAGCGTTTGCTCCAGCACATGCAACTGCTGGTTCAACTCGGTGTTCTTCTGGCGCTCGCCGCCGATCTTGCGCACCGCGTGCAGCACCGTCGTATGGTCCCGGCCGCCGAACAGCTCGCCGATCTCCGGCAGGCTCTTCTGGGTCAGTTCCTTGGCCAGGTACATCGCGATCTGGCGCGGCCGGGCGATGCTCGCCGGCCGCTTCTTCGAGTACATGTCCGCGACCTTGATCTTGTAGAAGTCGGCCACGGTCTTCTGGATGTTCTCGACCGAGATCTGCCGGTTCTGGATCGACAGCAGGTCCTTGAGCGCCTCGCGCGCCAGCTGGATGTTGATTTCCTTGTGCGAGAAGCGGCTGTACGCCAGCACCTTGCGCAGCGCGCCTTCGAGCTCGCGCACGTTGGCCCGCACGTTCTTGGCGATGAAGAAGGCCACGTCCTCGGGCATCGGCGCATTCTCGGCCTCCGCCTTCTTGATCAGGATGGCGACCCGCATCTCCAGCTCGGGCGGCTCGATCGCCACGGTCAGGCCGGCGTCGAAGCGGCTGGTCAGGCGCTCGTCGATGTCCACCAGGCCCTTCGGATACGTGTCCGAGGTCATGATGATGTGCGCCCGCTTGGCCAGCAGCGCCTCGAACGCGTTGAAGAACTCCTCCTGCGTGCGGTCCTTGCCGGCGAAGAACTGCACGTCGTCGATCAGCAGCAGGTCCAGCGAGTGGTACTTGGCCTTGAGCTCGTCGAAGGTCTTGCGCTGGTAGTTCTTGACCACGTCCGAGATGAACTGCTCGGCGTGCAGGTAGAGCACGCGGGCGTCGGGGCGGTCCTTCAGCAGCGCGTTGCCGACCGCGTGGATCAGGTGGGTCTTGCCCAGGCCGACGCCGCCGTAGATGAACAGCGGGTTGTACATCTGGCCCGGCGCGCCGGCGACGTGCAGCGCCGCGGTGCGCGCCATCTGGTTGGCGCGGCCGGGGACCAGCGTGTCGAAGGTCAGCGAGGTGTTGATGCGATGGCGCGTGGCGCTCGGCGGCACGCTGGGCGTGGCGCCGGGCTGGATCAGGCTCGCGGCGGTGGCCGGCGCGGCGGGCGGCGCCGGCTGCGCGGCCACGGCGGAGGGACGGGCCGCCGAAGCCGGCCCCGCGGACGGGCGGGCGGCCACGGACGCGCCCAGGCCGTGCTGGTTCAGCACCTGGCCCATCGTCATGCTCGAGGGCTGCGTGCGCGGCAGCGGCGCGATCGCCTCGCGCGGCGCGAGCGACAGCTCCAGCCGCGCGGGCTTGCCGGCGAGTTCGCTCAGGATGGCCTCGATGCGGCCGGCGTACTGGCTGCGGATCCAGTCCAGCTTGAATCGGTTGGGGACGCGGAGGGACACCAGGACGGCCTCGTGGCCGTTCTCTTGCTGCTGGGCGACCTCCGCGGGGGGCAGGGGCCGGATCCAGGTGTTGAATTGCTGTTCAGGCAGTTCGGCGGCCAGGCGTTCGCAGCCGCGCTGCCACAGTGCCGCCCCTGACAAGTCGTCGCTCATTGTGGAAAACTTATTCTTCGAGCGGCCGGATTGTACTGATCCCGGGCCGCGAAGCCAGGGTTATCCACAGATTTTTTGCCCCGGTCAAGTGCTGGTAACCCCCGTGGCCACCTGCATCCGGATTGACCCTGACGCAAATCTTTGCTGTAATCGCGGGTTTTCCGGACGCCCGGACGTAGCTGCGTGGGCCTCCAGTTTTTGAGCGGCTTCCGACATCACCCCGATGTCCTCCGTCCGCCGCGCCACAAATGGCGCGAGGCGACGGGAAGCACCGAGATATCCGAAAGAGGTTCATCATGAAACGCACTTATCAAGGCTCCAAGACCCGTCGCGCCCGTACCCACGGCTTCCTGGTCCGCATGAAGACGCGTGGCGGCAAGGCCGTCATCGCCGCTCGCCGCGCCAAGGGCCGCAAGCGCCTGGCCGTCTGAGCGACGCTCCCGACGACTCTGCAAGCACCGTGATCGGCCGCATCGTGCGATCGGCCGATTTCGAGCGTGTGCTGGGCTCCCCCAGCCGCGCGCGCAGCGCGCACTTCGCCGTGCACCACCTGGCCGTCAGCCCCTCGCTGCCCAAGCGCCGTCCATCCACAGGAACTGGCGACTTGTCCACAGGTGATGCACTGTTTCATCCCCAAGCTGTGGATGAAACGCCCTCCGCGAACGTGGCGCCCACCCCCGCTGAAATGGCTCCAGCCGCGCCCGACCGGGCCTGGCTGGGCTATGTCGTGCCCAAGCGGCATGCCAAGCGCGCCGTCACCCGGGCGCTGCTCAAGCGCCAGATCCGCGCGGTGTTCGACGGCTTGCCGGACCTGCCGCCCGGCCTCTGGGTGGTGAGGCTGCGCATGCCCTTCGATCGCAAGCAGTTCCCCAGCGCCTCCTCCGATGCGCTGCGCGCCGCCGCGCGCGCCGAACTGCAACAGCTCACCCGCAAGCTCGCGCGGCCTCAGGCCGCCGCCGGCTGACCGGCAGGCGATCCGGATCCTCGACGATGAATGCCCGCCCCGGCCTGCCGACGCGACTGCTGATGGGGCTGGTGCGCGGCTACCAGCTGCTCTTCAGCGCCTGGCTGCGCGCGGGCTGCCGCTACAGCCCCAGCTGTTCGAACTACGCCATGCAGGCGTTGCGCCAGCATGGCGCCGCCGCGGGGACCTACCTCGCGGTCGGACGGGTGCTGCGCTGCAATCCTTTCTGTCTGGGCGGACACGATCCGGTACCGGACAATCCGCCCCGCCTGTTCACCCGACTGTTCGAGCGTCCCTCCGGATGCCGCGCGGGGTCAGCCTCCTCAACCGCCAATCCAAAAGCTTCCCATGACTGATATTCGCCGCACCATCTTGTGGGTGGTGTTCACGATGTCGCTGCTCCTTCTGTGGGACGGATGGCAGCGGTACAACGGCCAGCCGTCGCTGTTCCATCCGGCGCCGGCGAAGGTCGCCAGCGCGCCCGCCGGACCGGCCTCGGCCGCCTCCGCCGCCGCGCTGCCGGCCACCGCCGCCTCCGGTGCCGCGACCGCCGGCGCGCCGGCCGCGCCCGTCGTCAAGAACGAACTGGTGACCTTCACGACCGACCTGGTCAAGGCCACCATCGACACCCGCGGCGGCAGCCTGGTGCGCGTCGAGCTGCTCAAGCAGGCCGACGACACCAACCCGAGCGGCCATGTCGTGGTGCTGGATCCGATGCGCAACTACAGCGCCCGTTCCGGCCTGCTGAACGTGCCGAACGCGCCGTCGGACCAGACGGTGCTGGCGCTGGCCGACGGTCCGCGCGAGATGAAGGACGGCCAGGACACGCTGGTCGTGCGCCTGGAAGGCGAGCAGGGCGGCGTGAAGCTGGCCAAGACCTACACCTTCAAGCGGGGCGACTACGCCATCGGCGTGAGCCACGAAGTCACCAACAACGGGGCCGCGCCGGTCACGCCGCAGCTGTACCTGCAGCTGGTGCGCGACGGCCACGTCGACCACACCGGCCCGTCGTTCGCGCCGACCTCGTTCTCGGGCCCCGCGCTCTACACGGACAAGGCCAAGTACCACAAGCTGTCCTTCGACGACCTGAAGAAGGGCAAGGCCGAGTACGAGAAGAACGCCGACGACGGCTGGGTCGCGATGGTCCAGCATTACTTCGTCAGCGCCTGGATCCGCACGGAAGCCGGTCCGCGCGAGTTCAACGTGCGTCCGCTCAACGAGAACCTGTACACCGCCGGCATGGTGATGAACTTCGCCGCCGTGGCGCCGGGCGCGACTGCCAAGCTGGACAACGTGCTGTACGTCGGTCCGCAGGAAGAGAAGAAGCTGGAAGTCCTGGCCCCCGGTCTGGAGCTGGTGAAGGACTACGGCATCTTCAAGGTGCTGTCCAAGCCGCTGTTCTGGCTGCTGGACGTGCTGCACTCGCTGCTGGGCAACTGGGGCTGGGCGATCATCCTGCTGGTGGTGCTGCTGAAGGTCGCGTTCTACGGCCTGAACGCCAGCGCATACCGCAGCATGGCCAAGATGAAGGCGGTGAACCCGCGCATCCAGGAGCTGCGCGAGCGCTACAAGGACAAGCCGCAGCAGATGCAGCAGGAGATGATGCGGATCTACAAGGAAGAGAAGATCAATCCGCTGGGCAGCTGCCTGCCGATCTTCCTGCAGATGCCGTTCTTCATCGCGCTGTACTGGGTGCTGCTGTCCAGCGTCGAGATGCGCGGCGCGCCGTGGGTGATGTGGATCCACGACCTGTCCAAGCCCGACAGCCTGTTCGGTCACCTGTTCGGCGCGCCGATCGGCCCGCTGCCGCTGCTGATGACGGCCTCCAGCCTGCTGCAGGTCTGGTTGAACCCGCAGCCCGCCGACCCGGTGCAGGCCAAGATGATGTGGATCATGCCGCTGGCCTTCAGCGTGATGTTCTTCTTCTTCCCGTCGGGCCTGGTGCTGTACTGGTTGGTGAACAACATCCTGTCGATCGCCCAGCAATGGATGATCAACAAGCAGATCGGCACGACGCCCGCGAAGAAGTGATCCACGGCGCCGCGGGAATCGCCAATTCCGCACGCGACTGACAGGAGCCCCCGTACCCCGGGGGCTTTTTTTCGTCCGCGCGCGGGCGCTTAATCGAGTCCATGCGGGGATCGCTCTGCCACCTGACTCGGGACGGCGGCGGACCGGAGGCTCCGGGGGATCGGTTCACGAGAACCGGTCTCCCGGCCTACCCCGCGCCATCCACGACAACGGCGGTGCGTCCAAGGGCGCATCGCCGTTTTTCCTTGGGGCCTGCGAGACAATCGCGCCCATGCTGTCGCGACACCAGGATCCCATCGCCGCCATCGCCACCGCGCCCGGACGCGGCGCGGTGGGCATCGTGCGGGTGTCCGCGCCGCAAGACCTGACGCCGCTGGTCACGGCGATCTGCGGCCGCGCGCTGAAGCCGCGCGAGGCGACCTACCTGCCTTTCCGCACCGCGCAGGGCGAGGCGATCGACCATGGCCTGGCGCTGCTGTTCCCGGCGCCGCATTCCTACACCGGCGAGCATGTGCTGGAGCTGCAGGCCCACGGCGGGCCGGTGATCCTGCAGCTGCTGCTGGCGCGCTGCCTGGAGGCGGATCCCGCGCTGCGGATGCGCCTGGCGGAGCCGGGCGAGTTCACGCGCCGCGCCTTCCTGAACGGCAAGCTGGACCTGGCGCAGGCCGAGGCGGTGGCCGACCTGATCGACGCCAGCACCGAGGCTGCGGCCCGCAGTGCCGGCCGCGCGCTGGCGGGCGCGTTGAGCGGCGAGGTCGGCGGACTGCGCGACGGCCTGATCCAGCTGCGGATGCTGGTCGAGGCGACGCTCGACTTCCCCGAGGAAGAGATCGATTTCCTGGAGCAGGCGGATGCGCTGGGCAAGCTGCGGCGGTTGCTGGAGCGGGTCGAGGCCTTGCTGGACCGCAGCCGTCAGGGCGCCATCCTGCGCGAAGGCATCAAGGTGGTGCTGGCGGGGCAGCCGAACGTCGGCAAGAGTTCGCTGCTGAACGCGCTGGCCGGCGCGGAGCTGGCGATCGTGACGCCGATCCCGGGCACGACGCGCGACAAGCTGAGCCAGACCATCCAGATCGAAGGCGTGCCGCTGCATATCAGCGACACGGCGGGCCTGCGCGACACCGAGGACGAGGTCGAGCGCATCGGCGTGGCGCGCAGCTGGGATGCGATCGCCGACGCGGACGTGGTGCTGTTCCTGCACGACCTGACGCGGGTGGGCCACGCCGACTACGAGGCCGAGGACGCCGAGATTCGCGGCCGCCTGGCGAGCGTCGATCCAGCGCGGATCCTGCAGATCTACAACAAGGCCGACGCGCAGGCGCCTGCCTGCTTGCCGGTGGACGCGCTGACCTTGTCGGCGAAGACGGGCGAGGGCCTGGATGCGCTGCGGCGGCGCCTGCTGGAGCAGGTCGGTTGGCATGCGGTGCCCGAAGGCCTGTTCATCGCGCGCGAGCGGCACGTGCAGGCGCTGCGCCGCACGCGCGAGCACATCGAGCTGGCGCTGCTGCAGGCCGAGGCGCAGCCGCCGGCGTTGGACCTGATGGCCGAGGAGCTGCGTCTGGCGCACGACGCGCTCGGCGAGATCACCGGCGCGTTCACCGCGGACGACCTGCTGGGGGAGATCTTCAGCAGGTTCTGCATCGGCAAGTGACCGGCGGTGGCGGGCGGCTCAATGCCCGTCGAATGCCACCAGCGAGAACACCTTCAGCCCGCCGTCGCGCAGCCGCTTCGACCCGCCCAGCTCGGGCAGATCCACGATGGCCGCGCCTTCGATGACCTCGGCGCCGAGCCGCTCCAGCAGCCGCTTGCCCGCCATCATCGTGCCGCCGGTGGCGATCAGGTCGTCGATCAGCAGCACGCGATCGCCGGCCTTCACCGCGTCGGTGTGCATCTCCACGGTCGCGCTGCCGTACTCGAGCTCATAGGTCTCCTGCACCGTCGTGAAGGGCAGCTTGCCCTTCTTGCGGATCGGCACGAAGCCGACGTTGAGCTCATACGCCAGCACCGAGCCGATGATGAAACCCCGCGCGTCCAAGCCCGCGATCGCATCCGGGCGCACATCGAAGTAGCGATGCACGAACTGGTCGATCAGCACGCGGAAGGCACGCGGATTCGACAGCAGCGGCGTGATGTCGCGGAACTGCACGCCCGGCTCCGGCCAGTCCGGCACGGTGCGGATCTGCTGTTTCAGGAAGGCGACCGGGTCTTCGGCGGGAACGGGGTTGGGCATGGGCGGGATTGTCGCGCTGATGAGCCGCCCCGGTGCGCCCGGCCTCAGGCCGTCTGCTGCTGGCAGATCAGCCGCGCGCGCCCTGCCTGCTTGGCCTCGTAGAGCGCCGTGTCCGCGGTCTGGATCAGCCGCTCGGCGGGCTCGCTGCTGCGGGGCACGAAGGAGGCCACGCCGATCGACAGGCTCACCGAGCGCCGCACCGGCGAGCCCACGTGCTCGATCGCCGCCAGCCGCACGCTGTCCAGGCAACGCTGCGCCACGACCTGCGCGCCCGCCAGATCCGTGTCGATCAGCAGCATCGCGAATTCCTCTCCACCGTAGCGGCACACCGACTCGCCGCTGCGTCCCGCGCAGCTGCGCAGCAGCGTGGCGATGCGTCTCAGGCAGTCGTCGCCCGCGACATGGCCATAGCTGTCGTTGTATTGCTTGAAGTGATCGATGTCGACCATCAACAGCGCCAGCGGCCGGCCCGAGCGCGCGGCGCGTTGCCACTCCGTCTGCAGCAACTGGTCGAACAGGCGCCGGTTGCCGACCCCGGTCAGCCCATCCGTCGTCGACTGCCGGGCCAGCAGTTCGTTGGCTCGGCGCAGGCGCTCTTCCTGGCGCTTGCGCTCGCTCAGGTCGGTGACGATGCACACATACAAGTGGATGGTGTCGGTGCGCACCTCGGCGATCGCCAGCTGCAGGTGCAGGGCCTCGCCGCTGCGGTGGCGCGCGGTGAACTCGCGCGGTTGTCCCAGCAGCGAGCGCGGATCCAGCGGCGCGTCCGGCGCCCCGGACGGCTCCGGCCCTTGCGCGCCGCCGCTGCCGGCCACGCCCAGCAGCATGCCGATGTGGATGCCCTGAAGCTCCGCCGCCGTGAAGCCGAACAGCAGCTCGCAGCTCGGATTCGCCTCGAGCACGTGGCCGCCCGAATCCAGCGTCAGGATGCCGTTCGCGGCCGACTCGATGGTCGCCCGCAGCTGCGCGCGGCTCGCGGCCAGCCGCTGCTGCTCATGGATCAGGTCGGTGACATCCATCCGCACGCCGACGATGCCGCCCGACGGCGTGCGCGATTCGTAGATCCGCAGCCACATGTCGTCGTGCACCCGCTGCAGCAGCGGCGCGGGCTGCCTGCCGCGCGCCTGCTTGCGTTCCTCGAGCCACTCCGGCTCGCGCCCCCGCGCCTCCGGCACGCCGCCGCGCGCGAGCGACTCCCGCACCAGGTCCTCGAAGGTGCACTTGCGCTGGAAGTGCCGCAGCATGTGGGGATAGATCTCGACCAGCCGCCGGTTGTAGGCGATCAGGCGGTCCTCGGCGTCGAAGATCTCGACGCTGGCGGGCAGCGCGTCGATCGCCTCCTCCATCGTCCGCTGCGCCAGCCTGGCGCGCGCCTGCGCCCGCGACAGCGTCGACACCACCGTCACCGCCAGCAGCACGGTCAGCGCCAGCGAGGCGACGCCCACCCACGCCAGCCAGCCCTCCACCGGCGATCCGCCCAGGCTGACCGTCAGCACAATCGCCTGCAGGCCGACCAGCAGCGCGAACGCGAGCAGCGGCCAGGTGCGGACTTCGGCGAAACGGTTCATCACGGGAGCCGCGCCGCGGTGGCGCGCAGGAGAAATGGGTGGCTGATCCTAGCCACCCGGGTCGCGGATGAACACCGCTCCACGGGGGGAGAAGCGGGTTCCGGCGACGTCCCCCCGTTGGTGGGCGGCCACGCATTCGCGGCGACGCCCGACAGGCGGTCAGCCGCCGCGCGTGACCGGCATCTGGCCCGCGTCGGGCAGGCTCATGTGGCGTGCGAGCTCCAGCTTCGCCAGCGAGTTGCGATGCACCTCGTCCGGGCCGTCCGCGAAGCGCAGCGTGCGCTGCCCCGCCCACATGTAGGCCAGCGGCGTGTCATCGCTGACGCCCATGGCGCCATGGACCTGCATCGCCCAGTCGATGACCTTCAGCGCCATGCTCGGCGCGACGATCTTGATCATCGCGATCTCCGCCTTGGCGACCTTGTTGCCGACGGTGTCCATCATGTAGGCCGCCTTCAGCGTCAGCAGGCGGGCCTGCTCGATGCTGCAGCGCGCCTCGGCGATGCGCTCCTGCGTCACGGTCTGCTGCGCGATCGTCTTGCCGAAGGCCACGCGCGAGATCGCGCGCTTGCACATCAGCTCGAGCGCCCGCTCCGCCGCGCCGATCGAGCGCATGCAGTGATGGATGCGGCCCGGGCCCAGGCGCCCCTGCGCGATCTCGAAGCCGCGGCCCTCGCCCAGCAGGATGCTGTCCACCGGAACGCGCACGTTCTTGAGTTCGATCTCCATGTGGCCGTGCGGCGCGTCGTCGTAGCCGAACACGCTGAGGTGGCGCTTGACGGTGATGCCTGGCGTGCCGGCCGGCACCAGCACCATGGACTGCTGCTCATGGCGGCCCGCGTCGGGGTTGGTCTTGCCCATCACGATGTACAGCGCGCAGCGCGGATCGCCAGCGCCCGACGACCACCACTTGGTGCCGTTGATGACGTACTCGTCGCCCTGGCGCTCGATGCGGCACTGGATGTTGGTCGCGTCCGACGAGGCCACGTCGGGCTCCGTCATCAGGAAGGCGGAGCGGATCTCGCCGCGCAGCAGCGGCTCGAGCCAGCGATCCTTGTGGGCCTCGGTGCCGTAGCGCTCGAGGGTCTCCATGTTGCCGGTGTCCGGCGCCGAGCAGTTGAAGACCTCCGGCGCCCAGTAGACGCGGCCCATGATCTCGCACAGCGGCGCGTACTCGAGGTTGGACAGCCCTTCCGGCGCGCGCGCCGAGCGCGGCAGGAACAGGTTCCACAGCCCGGCAGCGCGCGCCTTGGGCTTGAGCTCCTCGATCACCTTCGTCGGGATCCAGGCGTTGCCGGCGCGGCGGTTGGCCTCGACCTCGGCGTGGTAGCGATGCTCGCTCGGGTAGATGTGCTCGTCGAAGAAGGCCAGCAGGCGCTCGCGCAGCTGATCAACCTTGGGGCTGTAGTCGAAGTTCATCTGGAAGTCTCCCGGTGGCGTCGTGAGGCCGATTGGCGCGGCGGATCGACCGCGGGTCAGTCGCGGTTCAATCGCGTTGGCTGCGATGGCGGAGGTACTGCGCGTACAGCGCCTCCATCGTGGTGGACCGCTCATCCGCGTGCAGCGGATGCGTCGGGGCGTAATTGCAGACGCGCAGCAGCCAGTCGCCCGGCTGATCGCCGCGAGGCGGCGCGACGTCGAGGACATTGATGCAGGCGGGCGACTGCACCCAGCTGCCGAGCATCAGGCGCTGGCCGCCGCTGACCGCGTGCGACAGGATGGCCGCGTTGACGACGCCATGCAGCACCAGCAGCGCGCAGTCCCAGCCGGGATCGGCCTGCAGCCGCGCGACGCCGCCCAGCACGCGATCGAGCAGCTCGCCGATGCGCTCGCCGTTGAGGAAGCGTTGCGACTCCGCGACCGGACTGCGTTGCAGGCCGGTGAAGGCGCTCGCGAGTTCATCCTTGGGAATGTCGCCGAGGCGGCCGCCGCGGATCTCCTGCCATTCGGGCCAGACCTGCGGTTCGAGCGCCTGCTGGCCCGCGTGGCGCAGCACCAGGTCCGCGGTCTCGACGGTGCGCGGCAGGCCCGAGACGATCACGCGGTCGAAGCGCACGCCCGCGGCGCGGAAGGCCTCGCCGGCGGCGCGCGCCTGCGCGATGCCGTCGTCGTTGAGCCGCACCTGCTCGGGCAGCACCGGCCGGCCGGTGGCGCCATCGAAGTAGGTCACCGCGCCATGCCGCATCAGGTAGACGCGGCGGCGGTGCGGGATGCGGGGCTGGGTGTCCAACATGAGCGGCAGTGTGGCGCAACGCCGTGGGCCGCACTGTCACGCAGGCGGCAGGCCCGCGGACCGGGCCACAATTCGCGCGCCGCAAGTCGGTCCCCTTTTCCGCTCCCGTGCTGACGCCTTCGTGACAAGCCCCTCCCCGCTGCCCTTTCATCGCCCGCATGGCCCGCACGCGGCCGGCGAAGTCCTCTTGCGCGACGACATCCAGGCGCTGCGCGCGATCGCCGTGCTGTGGGTGCTGCTGTATCACGCGCAGATCCCCGGCGCGCCGGGCGGCTATCTGGGCGTGGACATCTTCTTCGTCATCTCCGGCTACCTGATCACCGGCCTGATCCAGCGCGCGCTGCAGCGTGGTGACTTCTCGTTCCGCGCCTTCTATGGCCGGCGCGCGCGGCGGCTGCTGCCGGCGGCGTACGTGGTGCTCGGCGTGACGCTGCTGGCGGTGCCCTGGGCGCTCAACCGCAAGGAGCAGATCGACTTCGCCGGCCAGTTGCTCGGCGCGCTGGGGTTCGCCAGCAATGTCGTGCTGTGGAGGCAGACCGGCTACTTCCAGGGCGCGTCCGAACTCAAGCCGCTGCTGCACTTCTGGTCGCTGGCGCTGGAGGAGCAGTACTACCTCGTGCTGCCGGCGCTGCTCGTGTTCAGCGCGGCGCGGCTGCGCGCCGGCGTCGCGATCGCGGTGACGGGCGCGAGTCTCGCGCTGCTCGCGTGGTGGCAACCGATCGATGCCAGCGGCGCGTTCTTCCTGCTGCCGACGCGCGCGTGGGAGCTGGGGCTCGGATCGATCGGCGCGCTGATGGGCGCGCGGTGGGCGGGGGCTGGCGCGCAGCGCGTACTGCGCGCCCTGGCCTGGCCGGCGTGGGCGTTGCTGCTGCTCGTGCCGATGGTGCCGCGCTGGTTCGGCGCCTCGCATCCGGGACCGGCGGCGCTGGTTGTCGGGCTGGCGACGCTCGTGCTGCTGCTGCGCGAGCCGGCCCGCCTGCCGCGCGCGGCCGCGCCGCTGATCCGCGTCGGCGACTGGTCCTACGCGCTGTATCTCGTGCACTGGCCGCTGCTGGCGATTCTGCACAACGCCTGGGTGGGCCTGAAGGCCGATCCGCTCGCGCTGATGGCATGGCGCGTGGGCGCCGTGCTGCTGGCGTTCCCGCTGGCGTGGGGGCTGCATCGCGCGGTCGAGCGGCCGGCGAAGGCGCTGCTGACCGGACCGCGCGGCGCCTGGGTGCTGGGCAGCGGCACGGTGCTGCTGGCGGCGGGCGGCGTGGCGCTCGCGCTGCACAAGCCGCCGCCGGGCGCGATCGATTTCGTCGAGCTGCGCAAGCCCAACTACGGCCTGTCGGCGAACTGCGATGCCGAGGAGCCCTTCGACGGCCGCGAGGATTGCCGCACGCGGGCGGGCGCGCGGTGGCTGGTGTGGGGAGACTCGTACGCGATGCACCTGGTGCCCGGGCTGGTGCGCGTGGCCAGTGACCAGGGGCTGGTGCAGGCGACGAAGTCGTCCTGCGGGCCCTTTCCCGGCCTGACGCCGGTGCGGCCGGAGCTGGGTCCGGGCAACAGTTTCGCGCCGCCGTGGATCGAGCAGTGCCAGGCGTTCAACGCGTCGGTGCTGCGCTGGCTGGCGCGGCATCCGGAGATCGAGACCGTGGTGCTGTCCAGCCTGCTGACGCAGTACCTCGACGACGCGACGTACGAACTCCAGCGCACGGCGGGCGGCGGGCGCCTGCGGGGCGAGGCGGCGATGCGCGCGGCGCTGCTGGAGGACCTCTCGACGACCGTGAAGCGGCTGCGCGCGATGGGCAAGCGGGTGATGGTGGTGGCGCCGCCGCCGTCGGCGCCATTCGACATCGCCGGCTGCCTGGAGCGGCGGCAGGCGCATCGATGGACGATCGGCGCCACGCCGGGCTGCGTCATCGATCAGCAGGACGACGAACGCAGGCGCACCGCGGAGCATCGCTTCATCGAGGCGCTGGCCGCGTCCGACGCGCGGCTGCCGGTGCTGCGCTTCGAGCCGCTGCTGTGTGACGGCACGGCCTGCCAGGTGGAGAGAGAGGGCGTGCCGCTCTATCGCGATCAAGGGCACCTGAGCCACGAGGGCTCGAGGCTGCTGATGCCGGCGGTGATGTCGGAGGCCGTGGGTGAAACGCGGACCGCAGCCCTCACCCCTCCCTCCCGCAAGCGGGGGAGGGTGTAAGAAGAGCCGGGCGGCGCAGTAAACCCCCTCGCCCCAGCGGGGAGAGGGAGGGGAGAGGGGGCTCGTGCCACAACGCTGCTGCCCTTCGAAGCACCCCCTCTCCCCTGCCCTCTCCCCCCTCGCGGGGGGCGAGGGAGTTCTTGCGCAAGGCAGGTGCGAGCAGCCCTGTCTTACCCCCTGGCCCGCTTGCGGAGGGGTGAGGGCCAGCGGCCTCTAACCCACCAGCAGCCCGTGTTCCGCGCGCGCCAGCGCCTCGGGGGTTCCTGACACCACCAGCGTGTCGCCGCCCTGCAGCACGAGGTCGTCGCTCGCGTCCTTCACCGCGCCGCTCGGGCGGCGCACCGAGACCACGCTGACGCCCCAGGACGGCAGGCCGATCTCCCCGAGCGTGCGGCCTTCCAGGGCGCTCGCCATCGGCAGGCTGATCGACTGCAGCCGCGCCTGGTCGCGTTCCTCCGAGGTGTCGTCATCGGCGCCGTGGAAATACCCGCGCAGCAGTCCGTAGCGCCGGTCGCGCGCGTCCCGCGCGATGCGCAGCACGCGCCGCATCGGCACGCCCACCAGCGCCAGCGCATGGCTCGCGAGCATCAGCGAGCCCTCGATCGCCTCGGGCACCACCTCGGTGGCGCCGGCGGCGCGCAGCTTCTCGAGGTCGGTGTCGTCGATGGTCCGCACGACCACCGGCACGTGGGGCGCATGGCCGCGCACCTCGTGCAGCACCTTCAGCGCCGACGGCGTGTCGTGGTACGAGATCACCACCGCGCTGGCCCGCGTCAGGCCGGCGGCGATCAGGCTGGGCAGCCGCGCCGCGTCGCCGAACACCACGCTCTTGCCCGCCGCCGCCGCCTGCCGCACGCGGTCCGGATCCAGGTCCAGCGCCATGTAGGGGATGTGCTCCGCCTCCAGCAGCGTCGCCAGGTTCTGCCCGCTGCGACCGTAGCCGCAGATGATCACGTGGGCATCGGTCTTGATCGCCTTCTTCGCGATCGTCGTCAGCTGCACCGACTGCAGCAGCCAGTCGCTGGCCGACAGCTTCATGACGATGCGGTTGCTGTGCTCGATGATCAGCGGCGTCATCAGCATGGACAGCACCATCGCCGCCAGCACCGGGCTGACCCATTGCGCCGCGATCAGGTTCTGCTGCGCGCCCAGCGTCAGCAGCACGAAGCCGAACTCGCCCGCCTGCGCCAGATAGAGACCGGTGCGCAGCGCCACGCCGGTCGGCGCGCGGAACACCTTGGCCAGGCCCGCGACCAGCACGAACTTGGCCATCGTCGGCACCAGCGTCAGCACGATCACCAGCGGCCACTGGAACACCAGCGTCTGCCAGTCCAGCCGCATGCCGATCGTGATGAAGAACAGCCCCAGCAGCACGTCATGGAAGGGCCGGATGTCGAGTTCCACCTGATGCTTGTATTCGGTCTCCGCGATCAGCATGCCGGCCACGAACGCGCCCAGCGCCAGCGACAGGCCCGCGTGCTCGGTCAGCCAGGCCAGGCCCAGCGTCACGAGCAGCAGGTTCAGCATGAACAGCTCCTGGCTCTTGCGCCGCGCCACCAGCGTCAGCCATCGCCGCATCAGGTGCTGGCCGCCGGTCAGCAGCAGCGCCAGCAGCAGCGCGGCCTTCAGCCCGGCCCAGCCGAGCGACTGCAGCATCGCGCTGCCGCTGCCGCCCAGCGCCGGGATCAGCACCAGCAGCGGCACCACCGCCAGGTCCTGGAACAGCAGCACGCCGACCACGCGCCGGCCGTGCTCGCTCTCGAGCTCCAGCCGCTCGGCCATCAGCTTGATGACGATCGCGGTGGAACTCATCGCCATCGCCGCGCCGAGCACCAGCGCGCCCTGCCAGCCCAGGTCCCAGGGCCAGCCCATGACGCCGCAGAGCCAGCGCAGGAAGACGTTGCCCGCCATGGTCCCGCCGATGGTGATCACCACCTGCAGCAGCCCCAGGCCGAACACCATCGAGCGCATGCTGTGCAGCTTGGGGAGGTTGAACTCCAGGCCGATGGCGAACATCAGGAACACCACGCCGAACTCGGCCAGGTGCTGCACGCCCGGCACGTCGCTGGCCAGCGCCAGCGCGTTGGGACCGATCAGCACGCCCACGACCAGATAGCCCAGGATCGGCGGCAGCTTCAGCGAACGGCACACCACCACGCCCAGGACGGCGGCGATCAGGTAGACGAGGGTCAGGTCCAGCGCGGTGAGCATGGCGGCGATGGTACTGGCGGGCCGTTGGCCCCCTGATGGACCGCAGTGGGATTTGCGCAACCAGGGGACAGCTTGCGGGGGGCCGGGCCGCCATCGGGAGGGCAAGGGGGCCACCGCGGAGGGACTTGGCTAAGGTCACGCCACGGGCGCAAACTAGCCGCCTTATGCATCGGGCGCATGCCCGCATGTGCACTCGGCTTTGCCGGACGTGGCGGACGCGCAGGGCTTCGGGGTACCGTTCGCGCCACCGAAAAGTTACGGAGCATTTCATGCCCAACCTGTCTTTCGTCTCCCCCACGCGCAACAGTCCCTGGGGCACCTACCTGTCCCAGATCGACGCCGTCGAGCCCTACCTGGGCAAGCTGGCCCGCTGGGTGGAAACGCTGCGCCGCCCCAAGCGCGCGCTGATCGTGGACATCCCCATCGAACTGGACAACGGCACCATCGCCCACTATGAGGGCTATCGCGTGCAGCACTCGCTGACCCGCGGCCCCGGCAAGGGCGGCGTGCGCTACCACCCGGACGTCACGCTGGAAGAAGTGATGGCCCTGTCGGCCTGGATGACGGTCAAGAACGCCGCCGTGAACCTGCCCTACGGCGGCGCCAAGGGCGGCATCCGCCTGGACCCCAAGACGCTGTCGCTGAAGGAGCTGGAGAAGGTCACCCGCCGCTACACCAGCGAGATCGGCATCATCATCGGCCCGACCCAGGACATCCCCGCGCCTGACGTCAACACCAACGGCCAGATCATGGCCTGGATGATGGACACCTACTCGATGAACGTCGGCGCGACCGCCACCGGCGTCGTCACCGGCAAGCCGATCCCGCTGGGCGGCTCGCTGGGCCGCGTGGCCGCCACCGGCCGCGGCGTGTTCGTCGTCGGCCGCGAGGCGATGCGCCGCCTGGGCGTCAACATGGAAGGCGCCCGCGTCGCGGTGCAGGGCTTCGGCAACGTGGGCTCGGTGGCCGCGAAGATGTTCGCCGCCAATGGCGCCATCGTCGTGGCCGTGCAGGACCACACCGGCACGATCCTGAACGACAAGGGCATGGACATGTCCTCGCTGCTGGACCACGTCGCCCGCACCGGCGGTGTCGGCGGCTTCTCCGGCGCCGACCGCATCGACAACGAGAACTTCTGGGACGTGAAGTCCGACGTGCTGATCCCGGCCGCGCTGGAAGGCCAGATCACCGGCGAGCGCGCCAAGCGCGTGCAGACCCGCGTGGTGCTGGAAGGCGCCAACGGCCCGACGACGCCGGACGGCGACGCCGTGCTGGCGGACCGCGGCATCATCGTCGTCCCCGACGTGATCGCCAACGCGGGCGGCGTGACGGTCTCCTACTTCGAGTGGGTGCAGGACTTCTCGTCGTTCTTCTGGACCGAGGACGAGATCAACGTCCGCCTGGACAAGATCCTGGTCGGCGCGTTCAAGGGCATCTGGGACACGGCCGAGCAGCACAAGATCCCGCTGCGCACGGCGGCGTTCACGGTGGCCTGCACGCGCGTGCTGCAGGCGCGCGAAGAGCGCGGCCTGTACCCCTGATCGCTCGCCGGGACCGCGCGGTTACGCGCGGTTTCGTCCGATGACGGCGATCGAACGGACCCCTCGGGGTCCGTTTTCCATTTCTGCGGTCGATTCCGGCGGCCGATTCCGGCGGCGGGCTTCAGTGGCTGATCGTCGTGCCCAGCACCGCCAGGAACTGCGCGATCCAGGCCGGGTGCGCGGGCCAGGCCGGCGCGGTGACCAGCTTGCCGTCGGTCACCGCCTGGTCGACCGGGATGTCGGCGTAGCTGGCGCCGGCGAGTTCCACTTCCGCCGCGCAGGCCGGATAGGCCGAGACCTTCCTGCCGCGGATGATCCCCGCGGCCGCCAGCAGCTGCGCGCCATGGCAGATCGCGGCGATCGGCTTGTCGGCCTGCGAGAAGTGCTGCACCAGCGGCAGCACGCCCGGCATCGTGCGCAGGTATTCCGGCGCGCGTCCGCCCGGGATCACCAGCGCGTCGTAGTCCTGCGGCTTCACCGCGTCGAAGCTCGCGTTCAGCGTGAAGCGGTGGCCCGGCTTCTCCGAATAGGTCTGAGCGCCCTCGAAATCATGGATGGCCGTGAGGACGAAGTCGCCGGCCTTCTTGCCGGGACACACGGCGTCGACGCGGTGTCCCACCGCCTGCAGCGCCTGGAAGGGCACCATCAACTCGTAGTCCTCGACATAGTCGCCGGCCAGCAGCAGCAGCTTCTTGCCCATCGCTTCTCTCCAGAGTCGGTTGCGGTGCGCCGATTCTGGGAGGCCGGGGACCTCAGGTCGATGAATCCGTCATGTACCCGCGTCGGCGTCGCGGGCTCGCAGCGCGGGCGCGGCGATGACGGCGAGCGTCCAGCAGATCCAGGCGGTCCACATCGTGTGGCTGGGGTAATGCGCGCCGCGCGCCAGTTGCGCGATGCCGTAGAGCGTGCCCAGCATCAGCACGGCGGTCAGCGCGGCCCGCGCCTGCGCGGGATAGGCGCGGCGCAGCATGAAGAAGAGGCTGAAGAACGCGAAGCCGGAACTCGCGTGCCCCGACGGGAAGCAGTGCCCGGGGCCGCCGTCCAGCACGCCGAAGCGCCAGTGCGACACGTAGCGGGCGACACCGCCGAACTCGGCCAGGTCCCAAGGGCAGCTGGTCGTGCTGCCCTGCTTGAGCAGCGGGATCAGGATCAGGCTGATGGCGGTGAGCGCCACCGCGCCCCAGCGCTCGCGGCGCGTCAGGCCGGGCCAGAGCGGCCGCACGGCGTTGACCAGCATCATCACCGCCAGGCCCACCGTGAGCCAGCGCCCGCCCTGATGCAGCAGGCCGGCGGTCATCCAGTGGTCGCGCAACGGGAAGCCGCGGGCATCCGCGAACAGGCGCACGACGGTGAGGTCCCAGCCCGCCAGGTCCCACAGCAGCAGCGCGGCCAGGCTCACCAGGGCGATCAGCAGACCGCGCCGCAGCCCGGGCAGCGCCAGTGCGCCCGCAGGGCTCAGGCCGGGGAGCGCGGACGATCCGGCCGCGTCCAGCGACACGGCGGCAAGGGGTGGCAGAGGATGGGACTTCACGGCCTGGGAGTGGGCCCGGATGCCCTGAAGTTCGGCTGAAGTTAAGCTGAAGCCCGGCTGAAGCCGCCTCGCTGGCGCTTCGCCGTTTCCTTCCGCGTGACGGACGCCGCAATGCGGCGCCCTCGCCGGTCCGGCTACGATCCCATCCGGCCCGGCGGGGTCCCTCACAGAACCCTGACGACTTGCTACCGCGACGCCCATGCGACTGCTGCTGCTCGAAGATGACGAACTGCTAGGCGAGGCCCTGCGCGACTTCCTGCGCGACGAGGGCCACACCGTCACCTGGGCCCGGCGCCTGTCGGAGGTGCTGCCGCGTCAGCATGAGGAGTTCGACGCCCTGCTGGTGGACTGGCAGCTGCCGGACGGCTCCGGCCTGGACTGGCTGCGCCACCTGCGCCAGCGCGGCGTGTCGACCCCGGCGCTGATGCTGACCGCGCGTGACCTGCTCGCCGACCGCCTGCAGGGCCTGGACAGCGGTGCCGACGACTATCTGGTCAAGCCTTTCGCGCCCGAGGAACTGGCGGCGCGCCTGCGGGCGGTCAGCCGCCGCCATGTCGGCGCGAGCAGCTCGCAGCGCCGCCATGGCGACGTGGTGCTGGACCTGGCCGCCAAGCGCGCGATGCGCGAGGGCCATCCGGTCGAACTCACCGCCCGGGAATGGGCCGTGCTGGAGGCGCTGGCGCAGCGCGCCGGCCGGCTGTATCCGAAGCGGGAACTCGAACTGCAGGTCCTGGGCGACGACGCCGAGGTGCAGAGCAACGCGCTCGAGGTCCACGTGTCCAGCCTGCGCCGCAAGCTCGGCCGCGAGCTGATCGAGACGGTCCGCGGCCTGGGCTACCGGCTCGGCCCCGAGGCGCCGTGAGCGCCGCCACCGGCCCGCGCCGGCCGACGATCGCCGGCCGCCTGGCGCGGCAGCTGCTGATGATCTCGGCGTTCTGGGCGCTGCTGGCCGGCGTCAGCGTGTGGCTGGTGGTGCAGGAGGAGGTCGACGAGCTGCTCGACGAGACGCTGCAGGCGTCCTCGCAGGTGCTGGGCCAGTTGCTGCGCCAGAGCCAGGCCATGCCGGCGGAGATCGCCGACAGCGACGATCTCAGCACCCATTTCGCCTGGCAGCTGGTGGGACCGGACGGCAGGCTGCTGCACCGCTCGCCGCTGGCGCCCTTGAAGGCCTGGAAGCTGCCTGCCGGCTTCAGCGACTGGAAGGACGACGGCAGCGACGGCGACGACTGGCGCGTCCACGTGCGCCCCTTGCCCACCGTGGCCGGCCCGGGCTGGCTGATGGTCGCGCAGACCAGCTCGGAGCGGATCGAAGTCCGCAGCCGCGTGGGACTCGCCAGCGCGTTCTCGGCGCTGCTGGTGGGCGGCCTGTGCATGGTCTGGATGAACCGCCGCGCCCGCGCCGAACTGGCGCCGCTGGCCCAGCTGACCGGCGCACTCGCCGAGTACGACCCGCTCGACACCCGTCAGCTGCTGCCCGAGCAGCATCGGCGCGAGCTGGCCGAGATCCGCGCCGCGGTGCTCGACCTCGGCCAGCGCCTGGCGCAGCGCGTGGCCAATGAGCGCGCCTTCTCCGCCCACGCGGCCCATGCGCTGAGAACGCCGCTCGCCGGCATGGACGCGCAGCTGGCGATGGCGCTGCGCGAGGCGCCGCCGGAATCCCGCGCGCGCCTGCAGCGCACGCGCGAGGCGGCCGACCGGCTGCGGCGCGTCGTGACCGCGCTGCTGACGCTGTTCCGCACCGGCATGAGCCTGCGCTGGCAGCGCATCGACCTGATCGAGCTGATGGCGCTGCTGCCGCTGCCCGACGGCCTGGCGCTGGACCTGCCCGACGGCGAGGGCGGCATCGACGCCGATCCCGACCTGCTGTCGGCGGGCTTGATCAACCTGGTGGACAACGCGTGGCGGCATGGCGCCTCGCGCGCGCTGCTGCGGCTGCACCGGCTGGCGGACGGCGGCCTGGTGCTGCACCTCACCGACAACGGCGAAGGCGTGGCCGACTGGCAGCGCGTGGACCTGAACGACGCGCTCGAGCGCCAGCAGTACGAGGGCCGCATGGGGCTGGGCCTGATGATGGCGGACCTGGTCGCGCGCGCGCACGGCGGCGACCTGCGCCTGCCGGTCGTGAGCGAGGGGTTCGCCGTCGCGCTGCGCCTCGGGCCGCGGCCCGATTGACGGGGGCCCGGCGGCCGCCCGGCGCGCCGGTGCCGCAGGGAGCCCGCGGCTACACTTTCGCCCTGTATGACGACCCACGCTGCCCTCACCCATTCCCGCGCGCTCGATGTCGCGCGCCAGGCCCTGCAGGTCGAGGCCGACGCGCTGCTCGCGCTCGCGCCCCGGCTCGGTGACGCCTTCGAGCAGGTGGTCCGCAAGATCCTGGACAGCTCCGGCCGCGTCGTCGTGATGGGCATGGGCAAGAGCGGCCATGTCGGCCGCAAGATCGCCGCCACGCTCGCGTCGACCGGCACGCCGGCGTTCTTCGTCCATCCGGGCGAGGCCAGCCATGGCGACCTCGGCATGGTCACCCCCATCGACATGGTGCTGGCGCTCTCCAACTCGGGCGAGAGCGACGAACTCAACGCCATCATCCCGGTGCTCAAGCGCCAGGGCGTGCCGCTGATCGCGATGACGGGCGGCCTGTCCTCCTCGCTGGCGCGGCATGCGGACTTCGTGCTGGACTCGCGGGTCGAGCAGGAAGCCTGTCCGCTGAACCTCGCGCCCACCGCCAGCACGACCGCGCAGATCGCGCTCGGCGATGCGCTGGCCGTCGCGCTGCTCGATGCCCGCGGCTTCCGCGCCGAGGACTTCGCCCGTTCGCATCCGGGCGGCTCGCTGGGCCGCAAGCTGCTGACCCATGTGCGCGACCTGATGCGCAGCGGCGAGGCGCTGCCGCGCGTGGATGCCGCGATGCCGCTGCTCGACATGATGCGGGTGATGTCCGACAAGGGCCTGGGCTGCGCGATCCTCACCGGCGACGACGGCAAGGTCGGCGGCATCTTCACCGACGGCGACCTGCGCCGCCTGATCGAGCGCGGCAGCGACCTGCGCGGCCTGACCGCCGCCCAGGTGATGCACCCGAATCCGCGCACCGTGTCCGCCGACGCGCTCGCCGTCGACGCGGCCGACCTGATGGAGGCGGCGCGCATCACGCTGGTCCTGGCCGTCGACGACGATCAGCGCCTGGTCGGCGCGATCAGCATCAACGACCTGATGCGCGCGAAGGTGATCTGATGAGCGGCCCCTTGAATTCGACGCAGCCGGTGGTCCGCGAACTCCAGCCCGCGCTGTCCTTCCCGCCCGAACTGCTGCTGAAGGCGCAGGGCCCGGGGCTCGGGCTCAAGGCGGCGATCTTCGATGTCGACGGCGTGCTGACCGACGGCCGCATCTACATCGGCGAACACGGCGAGGACTTCAAGGCCTTCGCGACGCTGGACGGCCACGGCATGAAGCTGCTGGCGCAAGGCGGGATCGTGCCGATCGTGATCACCGGCCGTGACTCGCCGGCGGTGCGCCGGCGCGTCGCCGACCTGGGTCTGCCGCATGCGGTCTATGGCGCGAAGAACAAGCTCGCGGCGGCCCAGCCGCTGCTCGACCAGCTGGGCCTGGGCTGGGAGCAGGTCGCGGCGATCGGCGACGACTGGCCCGACCTGCCGCTGATGGTGCGCGCCGGCTTCGCCTGCGCCCCGGCCCAGGCGCATGCCGAGGTCAAGGCGGTCGCGCATCACGTCACCGCGGCCGCGGGCGGTCATGGCGCCGCGCGCGAGTTCTGCGACCTGCTGCTGATGGCGGCCGGCCAGTACGCCCGGCTGCTGCACGGTCATCTCGAAACGCTGGACGGGAGCGGCCACTGATGGCGGCGCTCGCTCCGCCGCCGGCCGCGCCGCGCCGCCGCGCCCAGCCACTGCTGTGGCGCCTGCAATCGATGCTGGCGAACTACGTGCCGCTGCTGCTGATGGCGATGCTCGCGGGCTTCACCTGGTGGCTGATCAAGAACACCCCGCAGCTCGAAGCGCCGCGCGAGCGCACCGTGCCCAAGCATGAGCCCGACTACCGGATGAACGGCTTCGAGGTCGAGCGCTTCAGCAGCGATGGCCGCCTCACCGGCCGCGTGATCGGCACGGAGATGCGCCACTACCCGGACAACGACACGCTGGAGATCGACTCGCCGCAGCTGCGCGCCTATGGCAAGCAGGGCGAACTGCTGGTCGCCGACGCGCAGCGCGGGCTGTCCAACGGCGATGGCAGCGAGGTCCAGCTGCTCGGCGACGTGAAGGTCAAGCGCTACCCCGGCGGCGATCCGGCCGAGGCGCCCGACCTGGAGCTCTACGGCGAGTTCCTGCATGCCTTCGTGCTGCAGCAGCAGATCCGGTCCCATCTGCCGGCGCGCGTCGTCGGCATGGGCGGCGAGATCCAGGTCAAGAGCTTCGTCTACGACCAGGTCTCGGGCCGTCTGACCTTCAGCGGCGGTGGCCGTGCGACGTTCTCCGCGCGGCCGGGCGTCCGGCCCTCGGCGGCGCCCAGACCCGCTGCCGCGACCGCCTCCGCCCCGTCCCGCAAGCCATGAATCGACTCGTCTACATCACCGGTGCCTCGAGCGGCATCGGTCAGGCGCTCGCGCTGCAGTACTACCGCCAGGGCTGGAACCTGGCGCTGGTGGCGCGACGCGTCGAGGACCTCAGCGCCTGGGCCCAGGCGCAGCGGCTGGAGCCTGAGCGCTGGCGCGTGTACCGGGCCGATGTCAGCGACATCGAGGCCATCGCGGCCACCGGCCGGCGTTGCATCGCCGAGCAGGGGCTGCCCGACGCCGTCATCGCCAACGCCGGCATCAGCATCGGCATGGACACGGCGATCTTCGAGGACCTCGCGGTGATGCAGCGCCTCTACGCCACCAACAACATCGGCCTGGCGGCGACCTTCCACCCCTTCGTCGCGCCGATGCGAGAGCGCCGCCATGGCACGCTGGTGGGCATCGCCAGCGTCGCGGGGATCCGCGGGCTGCCGGGGCATGGCGCGTACTGTTCGAGCAAGGCGGCGGTGTTCAGCTACTGCGAGAGCCTGCGCGGCGAATGCCGGCCCGACGGGGTCAAGGTCGTGACCATCGCGCCGGGCTATGTCGACACCCCGCTGACCCGCGAGAACCGCTACAGCATGCCCTTCCTGATGCAGCCGGAAGACTTCGCCCGCAAGGCCTATGAAGCGATCGAGGCGGGCGCGCGGGTGCGCTTCATTCCGTGGCAGATGGGCGTCGTGGCGCGTGTCATGCGGCTGCTGCCGGGCGCCGTTTTCGACCGGCTGCTGGCAGGCCGGCCCCGCAAGCATCGCCAGGGCGGGCAGTGAGCGCGGGCCTCGATCGGGCTTGCGATTGGCCAAAAGCAAAGGGCGCTCCAAGGAGCGCCCTTCTTCATCGCGAAGCGGGGTTCAACCCCGCTGTGGCTCAGTAGCCGCCGCGACCGCCGCCGTAGCTGCCGCCGCCGCCACCACCGTAGCCGCCGCCACTGCCGCCGCCGCCGTAGCCGCCACGGCTGCCGCCGCCACCGCCGTAGCCGCCGCGGCCACCGCCGCCGCCACCACCACCGTAGCCGCCGCCACCACCGCCGCCGTAGCCGCCACGGCTGCCGCCGCCGCCGCCACCGTAGCCGCCGCGGCCACCGCCGCCGCCACCACCGAAGCCGCCACCGCCGCCCGGACGGTCTTCACGCGGACGAGCCACGTTGACCACGATCGCGCGGCCTTCGAGGGCCTGACCGTTCATGCCGTTGATGGCGGATTGCGCTTCGTCGTCAGTCGACATTTCCACGAAGCCGAAGCCCTTGGAGCGGCCGGTCTCGCGGTCCATCATGACCTTGGCGGAGATGACGGTGCCGAATTGCGAGAATGCCTCCTGGAGCGACTCGTCTCGCACGCTGTAAGCGAGGTTGCCCACGTATAGCTTGTTTCCCATGGGGGAAGCCCTTTCAAAACCAAATAACCCAATGTGCTGCTTCAACCCATCGTGAACCACTCATACGAAGGCGCTGCATTCAGGCGATCCGATTATGTGTGACAGGATTGGCGGTTCGCAACGCGTCAAGCTGGTTGTTGTTTTTCAGCTTCTGCGCACAAACCCCGAGCAGTGCCAGAAGCGCTCAACAACCGTCGCCTCCGGCGCCATTTGCATGGCAAAACAGGCTCCCGACCCCACCCGCCGCCCCTCGGTGTTTTCCACTATCCGGAGGAACCCGCGCTGAAATCGCACAACCTGGCGGAGAACGCCCCCCACAGTGCTTCCGTGGCGCCAGGTGCGCTGCGCATCGTGTCGCTGGTGCCGTCGGTGACCGAGTTGCTTTTCGCACTCGGCTTGGGGCCCTGGGTGGTCGGACGCACCGGTTTTTGCATTCATCCCCACCCCAAGGTGTCAGCGATATCAAAGATCGGTGGCACCAAGGATGTGAATCTCGGCAAGCTGAAGTCACTCGCGCCCAGCCACGTGGTGGTGAACGTCGACGAGAACCGCCTCGACACCGTCGAAAGCTTGCGCGAATTCGTGCCGCGCGTGGTGGTGACCCACCCGTGCTGCCCGGCGGACAACCTGACATTGGTCACCCAGATGGTGGAGATGGTGGAGGTTTTTGCCGCCGAACTGGGGGTCAGGTCTGAACCCCCTGGCAGAAATGTCCCCGATCCGGACAAACCCGAAGGGCCGTTGCCGGCGCTGCCCGATGTCCCTGATCTCCGTGACCGAGCCGCCCGTCTGGCCGGCGGACTGCGATTGGAGCTCGACGCCTGCCGCGCTTTCCGGGAGGGGGGGGAGGGCGGCGGTCCGCCCGCCGGTAGCCGCGTCCTCTATCTGATCTGGCGCGATCCCTGGATGACGGTCGCGCGCGACACCTACATCGCCCGCATGCTCGCCGAAGTCGGATGGCGCACCTGGCCGCCGATCGAGGGCGGCCCGGCAGGGGCGGCGCGCTACCCGGCGCTGACCGGGACCGAGTCCTGGCTGCCGGACATCGACGAGCTGCTGCTCAGCTCCGAGCCTTACCGCTTCGGCCCGGAGCACGTCGCGCAGGCGCAGGCGCTCTGCCCGAACGCCCGGGTGCGGCTGGTCGACGGCGAATTGATCAGCTGGTACGGACCCCGCGCCGCGCAAGGCCTGCGCTACCTGCGCGGACTGGCTCAAGCTCCGCGATGATCGCGCCCATGACGACGACCGCCCCCGCGAACGCCACTTCCACGCTCCCAGCCGCCGGACAGGTGCTTCTCCTGGAGGACGACCCCGCGATCGCCCAGACCGTCTGCTTCGTGCTCGAGCGCGAGGGCTACCGCGTGCGCGCCTGCGGCTGGCTGAACGAGGCCCGGGCCGCGCTGGCCGCCGCGCCGCCGGACCTGGCGATCCTCGACGTGGGCCTGCCGGACGGCAACGGCCTGGACCTGTGCCGCGAACTACGCCAGGGGCCGCTGGCGCGGCTGCCGGTGCTGGTGCTGAGCGCCCGCAGCGAGGAAGGCGACAAGGTGCTGGGCCTGGAGCTCGGCGCCGATGACTACCTGGCCAAGCCATTCAGCAACCGGGAACTGGTCGCGCGCGTGCGGGCGCTGCTCCGGCGCGCGCAGGCGCCCGCGGCGCCGGCCGCCGCGCCGGTGGCGGGTTTCCTGGTCGAGGCCGAGGGCTCCCGCGTGCGCTTCCACGGCGAGCTGCTGCCGCTGACGCGCCGCGAACTCGGCCTGCTGCTGCGCCTGCTGAAGGCGCCCGGCCGCATCCACAGCCGCGAGAGCCTGCTCGACGCCGTCTGGGGCCTGGACGCCGACAGCGGCGACCGCACCGTGGACACCCACATCAAGACGCTGCGCGCCAAGCTGCGCCAGGTGCGGCCCGAACTCGACCCCATCCGCACGCATCGCGGCATGGGCTACTCGCTGGAGTGACGGCGGATGCGCCTGGGCCTGCGGCTGTTCCTCGGCTTCTTCCTGGTGGCCGGGCTGAGCGCCTTCATCCTGCTGCGCGTCGTGCTGGGCGAGTTCAAGCCCAGCGTGCGCGAGGTGATGGAGGACATGATGGTCGACACCGCCAACCTGGTGGCGGAGCTGGCGCGCGACGAACTCGCCGCGATGCCGCCCGGCGGCGACCTGACCGGCACGCGCTTCGCGCAGCGGGTCCAGGACTACAGCGAGCGGCCGATCGACGCGCGCATCCTCAGCGCCCGCAAGCGCACGCTGGACTTCCGCATCTACGTGACCGACGCGGCCGGGCGGGTGGTGCTCGACACCGGCCCGGCGCCGGCGGTCGGGCAGGACTATTCGGGCTGGAACGACGTCGCCCGCACGCTGCGCGGCCAGTACGGCGCGCGCTCGACGCTGGAGCCGCTGAATCCCTATGGCAATGCCGGCGACCTGGGGAACGGCAAGGACGCCAAGGGCAGTCCCGTCATGTATGTCGCGGCGCCGGTGCGGTCCGGCGGCCGCACCATCGGCGTGGTCACCGTGGCGAAGCCGGCGGCGGCCGTGCAGCAGATCATCTCGCGCGCCGAGCGCCGCATCTGGATCGCGGGGCTCTCGCTGCTGGCGGTGTCGCTGGCGGTCGGCGTGGCGGTGACGGTCTGGATGATCGTCACGGTGCGGCGGCTGAGGCGCTACGCGCAGGAGGTGCAGCTGGGCCAGCGCCAGGCGCCGCCCAAGGTGCCCGGGGAGCTGGGCGACCTCGCGTCGGCGATGGACGCGATGCGCGAGCGCCTCGATGGCCGGGAACGCCTCGAGCACATGGCCCGCGCGCTCACCCATGAGCTCAAGAGCCCGCTGGCCGCGCTGCGCGGCGCCGGCGAGCTGTTGCAGGACGAGCTCCCGGAGGCCGACCGGCAGCGCTTCGCCGCGCAGGTGGTGGCGCAGAGCGAGCGCATGACCGAGCTGGTCGAGCGGCTGCTGGCGCTGTCGACGCTGGAACTGCGGCGCGGGCCCGAGCACCCGCGCCCGGTGGCGCTCGTGGAGACGGTGGACGAGGTGCTCGCCCAGCTCGACGACCGGCTGCAGCAGCAGGCGCTGACGGTGCGCTGGGGACGGCGCGATCCGGTGCGGCTCCAGGCGGACGCCGAGATGCTGATGCTGGCCATCAGCAACCTGCTGACCAACGCGGCGGACTTCGCGCCGGCCGGCTCGGCGCTCGAGCTGCAGGTCGGCGTCGACACCCCGCCCGGGCCGGAGGGGCGGCCGCGCGTCTTCTTCGAGCTGCGCGATCACGGCCCCGGCGTGCCGCCCTCGGCGTTCGCGCAGCTGGGCGAGCGCTTCTTCTCGACGGCGCGGCCGGGCAGCCTGCGCAAGGGCTCGGGCCTGGGGCTGGCGATCGTGCGCCAGATCGCGGAGCTGCATCGCGGCGACTTGCGCTTCGAACCTGCGGCGCCGGGCCTGCGCGTGCGGCTGGAGTTCCCCGACTTCACCGGCGCCTCACAAACTTCGTCCTGATCTCACCGCCGCTCCCGAGACTGCCGCCTTCGCTGAACTGCCGATGGGCAAGGAGAGGAAGGATGCAAGTCAAGGCGCTGTGGTGGAAGCTCGTGATCCTGGGCGGCGTGACGCTGCTGCTGATGATGGTGTTGATGCGGATCGGCTGGCTGGTCGACGAGCGCCAGCAGCGCCAGCGCGCGGCCGAGGCCGGCGTCGCGGCCGCGCAGGCGGGACCGCAGGTGCTGCTCGGACCCCTGCTGCAGCGCAGCTGCTCGGAGGAGTGGGAGAACGTGAGCGGCACTGGCAAGGACATCACGCGCACCGCGGAGCGGCGCGACTTCGTGCTGTCGGCGGTGCCCACCGAGCTCAAGGTCGACGGCACGCTGAATCAGGAGCAGCGCGAGCGCGGCCTGTTCAAGGTGAACGGCTACGCGGGCGAAGTCGCGCTGCAGGCCAGGTGGGCGTCGCTCGGCGCGCTGGCGCCGGTCGCGGAGCACAAGGGCAAGCTGAGCTGCGAAGACCCGCGCGTGATGCTCGCCGTCAGCGATGCCCGGGGCCTGCGCGCGGTCACGCTCAAGCGCGGCCCCCAGACGCTGGCGGTCGAGCCCGGAACGCGCCATCCCAGTCATGCGCACGGCTTCCACGCGGCGCTGCCGGAGCAGGCACTGGATCAGCCCTTGTCCCTGAGCATCGCGATCAACCTGATCGGCATGACGGACTTCGGCATCGTCCCCGCGGCGTCCGCGACACAGGTCCAGCTGCGCTCGAACTGGCCGCATCCGAGCTTCGGCGGGCGCTTCCTGCCGATGTCCAAGCGCATCGGCGACAGCGGCTTCGAGGCGCAATGGCAGGTCACCGAGCTCGCCACGACGGCGCCTCGTGACGTGCTCGCCGGGTTCTCGCTGCCGGGCGTGGAGCGCGAGCCCCTCGATGGCCCCGTCTACGCGCCGAATCCGGCACCTGGCAGCGAGGGCAAGTCCGCCGCGGTGGCCGACACGCTGGCGTTCTCGATGATCGATCCCGTGAATCCCTACGTGATGAGCGACCGCGCGATCAAGTACGGCCTGATGTTCATCGTGCTGACCTTCGTCAGCGTCGGCCTGCTCGAATTGCTGTCCGGCCGCCGCGTCCATCCGGTGCAGTACCTGCTGGTGGGCCTGGCGATGACGCTGTTCTTCCTGCTGCTGCTGAGCCTGTCCGAGCATCTGAGCTTCGCGCTGTCCTATGGACTGGCGGCCGGCGCGGCGATCGGCCTGCTGAGCTTCTACGGCAGCGCGATGCTGGGTTCCGCGCGCCGGGGGCTGGGCTTCGGCACGCTGGTCGCAGTGCTCTACGCGGCACTGTTCGTGCTGCTCAACCTCGAGAAGGCCGCCTTGCTGGTCGGCGCGGTGCTGCTCTTCGCGGTGCTCGCGGCGGTGATGGCGCTGACGCGGCGGATCGACTGGTACGCGCCGATGGGGCGCACTGCGGATCTGCCGGAGCCGGAGCTCGCCGGCACTCGGTGAGAACGCGGTTGCCGCGCGTGCGGGGCTCGGTCAGCATGGGTCTCCAATGACCCATCACGGACCGAGCACCATGGGCGGAGACCACCCCGAAACGGCCGCTGGCCGTTTCGACTACATCATCGTGGGCGCCGGCACCGCCGGCTGCCTGCTGGCCAACCGGCTCAGCGCCGATCCCTCGCGGCGCGTGCTGTTGCTCGAGGCCGGCGGCCGCGACGACTACCACTGGATCCACATCCCCGTCGGCTACCTGTATTGCATCGGGAACCCGCGCACCGACTGGCTGTTCAAGACCGAGCCCGACGCGGGCCTGAACGGGCGCAGCCTGCGCTACCCGCGCGGCAAGGTGCTGGGCGGCTGCTCCAGCATCAACGGGATGATCTACATGCGCGGCCAGTCCCGCGACTACGACGGCTGGGCTGCGGCCACCGCCGACGACGCCTGGCGCTGGGACGCGGTGCTGCCGTTCTTCCGCGAGCACGAGGACCACTGGCGCCTGGACGACAGGACCGAGCAGCCGCCCGGCTTCGATCCCGCGCTGCATGGGCATGGCGGGGAATGGCGCGTCGAGAAGCAGCGCCTGCGCTGGGCCGTGCTGGACGCGTTCGCGTCGGCGGCGCAGGAGGCCGGCATCCCGGCGACGCCGGACTTCAATCGCGGCAACAACGAAGGCGTCGGCTACTTCGAGGTCAACCAGCGCGCCGGCTGGCGCTGGAACACGGCCAAGGCCTTCCTGCGGCCGGTCTGCTATCGCCGCCCCAACTTCGAGATGTGGACCGGCGCGCACGCGCAGCGCCTGCTGCTGGACGAGGTCGACGGGGAGACCCGTTGCGGCGGGGTGCTCGTGCGCACGCCGCAGGGGCTGGAGGAGGTCCGCGTGAACGACGGGGGCCAGGTCTTGCTGGCGGCCGGGGCGATCGGGTCGCCGCAGCTGCTGCAGCTGTCGGGCCTCGGCCCGGCGCCGCTGCTCCAGCATCACGGCATTCCGGTCGTGAAGGACCTGCCGGGCGTCGGCGCCAACCTGCAGGACCACCTGCAGATCCGGGCGGTGTTCCAGGTCGAGGGCGTCAGCACGCTCAACACGCTGGCGTCGAGCTGGTTCGGCAAGGCGCGTATCGGGCTCGAGTACGCGCTGCGCCGTAGCGGGCCCATGAGCATGGCGCCGTCGCAGCTGGGCGCGTTCGCGCGCAGCGGTCCGGACAAGGACTGGCCCGATCTGCAGTACCACGTGCAGCCACTGTCGCTCGAGGCTTTCGGCGAGCCGCTGCACGGCTTCAACGCGTTCACCGCGAGCGTCTGCAACCTGAACCCGACCAGCCGGGGCACCGTTGCCATCCGCAGCGCCGATGCAGCCGACGCGCCGCGGATCGCGCCCAACTATCTCAGCACCGCCGAGGACCGCGAGATCGCCGCGCGCAGCCTGCGGCTGACGCGCCGCATCGTCGAGCAGCCGGCGCTGGCCCGCTACCAGCCGCGCGAGTACAAGCCCGGCGTGCAGTTCCAGACCGATGAGGAACTCGCCCGGCTGGCGGGCGACATCGCCACGACCATCTTCCATCCCGTGGGCACCTGCCGCATGGGACGCGCCGGCGACGACAGCGCCGTCGTCGACAGCCGCCTGCGCGTGCGCGGGGTTCGCGGCCTGCGCGTCATCGACGCGAGCGTGATGCCCGCCATCACGAGCGGCAATACCAACTCGCCGACGCTGATGATCGCCGAGCGCGCCGCCGCCTGGCTGCGCGCCGGCGACTGATCAGGCGCCGAAGCGCTCCTCGAGGTAGGCCAGCAGCGTGCGGATCGTCTGGGCCTCGCCGCCGACCGGACGGCCCGGACGCGCGATGTCGTTCCAGGCGAACAGGTCGATGTGCAGCCAGTCCTGCTCGGCCGGGATGAAGGCCTCCAGGAACAGCGCGGCATTGATCGCGCCGGCCAGCGCGCTGCGGCCGGTGTTCACGATGTCCGCCAGGCTCGAGGTGATGCCTTCCTTGTAGGGCGCCCACAGCGGCATGTGCCACATCGGGTCGTCCATCTTCAGGCCCAGGTCGACCAGGTCGCGCGCCGTGTCCATGTGCTTGGCGAACAGCGCCGGCAGCTGCGCGCCCAGCGCGATGCGCGCGGCGCCGGTCAGCGTGGCCAGGTCGATGATCAGCTCGGGCTTGGACTCGGTGGCATAGGCCAGCGCGTCGCACAGGATCACGCGGCCCTCGGCGTCGGTGTTGCCGATCTCGATGTGCAGGCCCGCGCGCGTCTTCACGACGTCGCCCGGCCGGTAGGCGTTGCCGCTGATCGAGTTCTCCACGGCCGGGATCAGCACCTGCAGGCGCACCGGCAGCTCGAGCGCCATGATCAGTGTCGCCAGGCCCAGCGCGTTGGCGGCACCGCCCATGTCCTTCTTCATCTGGCGCATGCCGTCCGCCGGCTTGATGTCCAGACCGCCGGTGTCGAAGCACACGCCCTTGCCCACCAGCGTCAGGCGCGGATGCTTGTCGCTGCCCCAGTTCAGCTCGACCAGGCGCGGGGCACGGTCGCTGGCGCGTCCGACGGCATGGATCGCCGGGAAATTCTTCTTCAGCAGGTCGTCGCCGACGATCTCCTTGAACTTCGCGCCATGCTGCTTGGCGACGACGGCGGCCGCCTTCGACAGCTCCGCCGGGCCCATGTGCTCGGCCGGCGTGTTGACCAGGTCGCGGACGGCGGTCATCGCCGTGGCGATCGCCAGGCCGCGCTGGCCGTCGGCGCTGTTCTTGATCAGCAGCTGGGCGGGCTGGCGCTTGCGCGGCTTGTAGAGATCGAACTGGTAGCAGCCCAGTTCCCAGGACAGCGCGGCCGCTTCATCCTGCAGGGGCAGACCTTCGGGGGAGAGGGTGTAGTCGCCCTCGGGCAGGGCCTGCGGCAGCGCCGACAGCGCGAACGGGTGGGCGGCGTTGGCCACGCCGGCGAAGACCTGGGCCAGCTTGCCGTCCTCGCCCGGGACCAGCGCGAAGGTGTCGGGCGCGGCCGAGAAGCCCAGCGTCGCGAGCCACTGCTGGGTGCGCTTGGGCAGCTTGGGGGCGAGGGCCTGGTAGGCGGCGCGGTCGAGCGCCAGGATGGGCGTGGCGCGAGCCACCGAGTTCTTGAATTGGACGTTCATCGATGCACCGGCCTGCCGCGGGTCGCGCGGGCATCCGGCCAGGGTTGGCGGTGGCGCATTCTCGCTCGCCCTCCCCCGTCGGGTGGAGCGCGCGCGCCGTCCGGGTGCGCACCGCCGACGAGCGTCGCTCCTCAGGGGGACGCGCCGTCAAGGGCAGCGGTGACCGGGGCGGCTCAGCAGGACTGTCGCAGACGCGACAACAACGCCTGAGCCGCTGCGGTGGTGCCGGCCGGCGCGGTCGGGCTCGCCGCGGACATCGCGGGGTTTTCCTCGGCGGCCTGGATCAGGCGCTGCGCGGCGGCCGGGCCCGGCAGCACCGGGCCGACGAAGCACAGCCGCTCGCCGCGGCCGATGAGGAGCGTCGGGAAGGTCTCGACCTCGAGGTCGTCCACCAGTTCCGAGTCGTCCTCGATGTCCACCCACAGGAAACGCCCCTCGGGATGGGATTGGCGCAGCACCGCGAAGTCATCGCGGTAGGTGTCGCAAGTCCGGCACCAGGCGGCGCACAGGCAGGCGACCAGGAGGTCCGAGGAGCCCGCCGCCGCGGGGGCCGGCTCGCTCGGCGAGGGGAAGGTGGCGGGCGGGGGGGCGGACATGGAGGCGGAGCTTAGCTGACCTGGATCGGCCGCGACGCTGTTCGCAACACGTCCAACGCACCATGTTGGTGCTGCATGCGTGACGATGGCGCGACCTTTGTTCAGATTTGTGAGGAGGCTGTCAACGCGGCGCCAACGGCCTGCGTTAGCTGGCACAAAGCGGTCATCCCCCGCTTCACGCCCCTGACAGGCCAGAAGGTCCCCGACCATGATGAAGTTCCAAACCCGTACCGAATCCCAGCCGCGCCGCCTCCCGATGCCGGAGATGGCGAATCACGACAAGGGCCGCAAGCACGAGGCTTTCGAAGTCGCCAGCCTGGGCTGCGACCGCCGCAGCGTCGCCCGCGCGCTGCGCTTCGACCGCAAGCGCTGATTGGCGACACGGGGCCGCCCCCTCCCGGGGCCGGTCCCGCCGCCACGGCAGCCGTCAGTCCTCGTCGTCCTCCGAGGACTGCAGCGGCGCCAGCAGCCGCTCGATCTCCGCGGCGCTGAATTTCTCCAGACGCTCCCCGCCGTCCCGGCCCAGCAGGCCATCGGCCAGCGCCCGTTTGCGGGCCTGCAGTTCGAGCATCCGTTCCTCGATCGAGCCTTCGATGGCCAACTGGTGCACGAACACCGGCCGGGTCTGGCCGATCCGATGCGCCCGCGCGTGGGCCTGGGCGTCGACCGCCGGGTTCCACCACGGATCGACCTGGATCACGGTGTCGGCGGCCGTCAACGTCAGGCCGACGCCCCCCGCCTTCAGGCTGACCAGCATCAACGGGGCCTCCCCCGCCTGGAAGCGCCGGACCACCTCCCCCCGCCGTCCTTCGGGTGTCTCGCCGGTGAGCTTCATCAGCGGAACCTTGGCCTGCGTCATCGCCTCCTCGATCAGGTCCAGCATGCCGGTGAACTGGGAGAACACCAGGATCGTCCGCCCCTGGGCGATCAGCTCCGGCACCTTTTCCCGGATCCACTCGAGCTTGGCGGCCTCCATGCCGGCCGGGACGTCGACCCCCGGCACCAGCCGCGGGTCGCAACAGACCTGGCGCAGCTTGAGCATCGCGTCCAGCACCGACATCAGGCCGGAACCGAAGATCTCCGACTCCTTCAGCAGGCGGCGCACCAGGTGGTCGGCGCCGATGCGGACGCTTTCATACAGCTGACGCTGCCGGCCCTGAAGGGGGATGCGTTGCGTCAGGACCGTCATCGGGGGCAGGTCCTTGGCGACCTCCTCCTTCAACCGGCGCAGGATGAAGGGCCGGACCCGCATCGCCAGTTCGCGGGCGCGGCGGGCATCGCCGGCCTGCTCGATCGGCTTGCGCCAATGCCGTGCGAATGAACGTGATTCGCCCAGGTAGCCCGGCATCAGGAAATCGAACTGCGTCCAGAGTTCCCCCAGGTGGTTCTCCAGCGGCGTGCCGGTGAGCACGAACCGCTGGTCCGCCTGGAACCGCCGCAAGGCCCGCGCGGCGCGCGAGCGGGGGTTCTTCACGGCCTGGGCCTCGTCGAGCACGAGCACCGAGAACCTGGTCTTGGCCAGCGTGCGCGTCTCTCGCCACGCGAGACCGTAGCTGCACAGCAAGAGGTCGATCTCGCCGAGGCGCTTGAGCACGTCGGCCCGCTCGGAGGGATCGGACAGGGCCGCCACCCGCAGTCCGGGCGCGACGCGCGCCGCTTCGTTCGTCCAGTTGAAGATCAGCGAGGTCGGCGCCACCACGAGCGCGGGCGCGGTGAGCCGCCCCGCCTGCTTCTCCACCCATAGATGCGCCAGCGCCTGCGCGGTCTTGCCCAGGCCCATGTCGTCGGCCAGGATGCCGCCCAGCTGTTGGCGAGCGAGGTACTGCAGCCAGGCGACGCCCTGCAACTGATAGGGCCGCAGAACGATACCCAGGCCCTGTGGCGGCTCGAATGCCGGGGGCGGACCGGCATCGCGCAGGCGCTCCCACATCGTCCGCAACTCGTCGGCGCCATAGACCTGCCAACGGCTGTCTGGCATGTCGAGCGCCGCCAGCCGCGCGGCTTCCCAGGAGGTCAGCTTCACCGGGCCGCGGCGCGAGCGCTGGGCGACCAGCACGTCCAGCAGATTGAGCATCAAGCGCTTCAACGGGGCTGCCGTCGAGTGCAGGCGGCGGCCGCCGGGGGCCTTGAGGCTGACGATGGCGTCGTCGTCAATGTTGGAGATCGCGTCGGCATAGAGCCAGCGGCGATCCTTGCGCAACAGGTCCCAGATCATCGGCGCGAGGTCCACGCGCTGCCCCTGCACCGTGACGCCCAGGCTCAGCATCCACGAGCCCTTGCGGCGCGACAGCCCCAGCGTCGGCAGGCGGTCGCCCTGACCGGGCGCGATCGCCGCCTGCACGTCGTAGGGCGTGTCGTCCTCGGGCTGGATCTCCAGCGACCAGGCGTCGATGGCCACGCTGTGGTGCGCGAATCCGGGCAGGACCTCGATCTCCCAGCCGAGCTTGCGCAGCCGCGGCACCTCGTCGGCGGCAAAGTCGGCGAACAGATCCTCCTGCTCCAGGGTCCAGCATGGCGTCAGGCCGCGGCCGAAGGCGGCGTCCCGCCATTGCATCATCTCGGCGTCCACCGGGTGCACCGGCAAGGCCTGCCACTGCTCGAGCGCCGCCGGCGAGGCCGGCCAGCGTTCGAGGCGCAGCAGCGAGACGCGGTCGCCCCGCGGCCCCAGCTTCCCGTGCGGCCGCATGCCCAGCAGGCCGTCACCGCGCGTCAGTGTCTGCAGGATCAGCTTGGGTGGCGGAGAAGAGGGCGGCGCGCTCATGGGCGGTCATTGTCGTCGCCCGCCACGGGCGGCGATCCGGTCCGCTCAACCTTCCTTGCTCTCCTTGACGTCCTTGTCCTCCTTCGGCCCGCGCGGCTTGGGCAGGCCGGTCTTGGCGAAATCCGCCGGCACGCGCATCAGCGCGGCGTCCGGCTCGGCCCGCCGGATGTTGCGCAACTGATAGTTCTGCTCGCCACTGCGGGGATCCTTGTTCTGGACGCTCACGGTGACCTTCAGGTCCGGCGAGGTCCAGACCTCGCGCGACACGATGATCGGTCTCTCGTTGCCGATCTTGCCGGCGGGAATCGTCGCGGTCGTGCGCGATCCGGTGACCTTCAGTCCGTCGATCTCACGGGCCGGCAGGGCTTCGTTCTGGGCGCGTTCGCCGGGAACCGAGAGCGGATCCATGCGCATCGCCACCGCCGCGGGGATCGGCGGCATCGGGGCCATGTCGCCGACCGGCGCTTCGACGCGGATCACACGCACGCTCTGACCGGCGTCGCCCGGCGCGATCACCACGGCGGTCGGCGCCTGGGGTGCGGCGGGTGGCGCTGGAGGCTTGGGAGTTTCCACCTTGGGCGCCAGCTCACCGCCATTGAAGGCCTCCTTCACGCGCTCGCCATGCTCGCGCGCCCATTCGCGCATCTTGCTGGCGTACTCGCGGACGCGGCCGTTGTACTCGCGCATCTTCTCGTTGTAGTCCCGCATGCGCTCGCCGTACTCGCGCTGGGCCTCGGCGCCAGCGCGGCCGCCGCCGAGAAAGCGCGCGGACTTGCGCTCGGGATCGAGCAGCCAGTTCTCGCCGCTCACCGGGTCGCGGAGATAGACGAGCCGCCGGCCTTGGCGCTCCACTTCCTGCCGGGTGCGCCCTTCGCCGTCACGGCACATCTGCCCGCTCTGCTGGTGAACGATACGGTTGCCGTCGGCCAGCGGCTGGACGGTTTCGTGCACCGCCTGTGCGCAGTAGGGGGCGCCCTTGACCACCCGCTCCGACATCAGCAGCTGGGTGGCGACGCCGGAGTCCGCGATCAACGCCGAGATGTCGGGAACCGGCGGCGTGGGTGGTACCGGCGGAACGAACGAGGGCGGCGCGGGCGGCACCGGCTGCGGCGCGGGCCTGGGTTGCGGCGCCGGCCGCACGTCCGGATCCGGCGAGGCGGGTTGGGCCTGGACCGCGGCGGCGGCCAGCGCCAAGGCGAGGGCAGTGAGAGTGGTCTTCATGGCGGTCTCCAGGGAAGAAGCGGAACGCGAGGCCAAGGGTCGGGTGGGGCGAGACAGAGGGACGGCGTCGATCACGGCATCACCCGCATCGCGAGCACGTCGCCGGACGCATGCACGAGCAGTTCCGCTCGCACCGGCGCGGCCGCGTCGGCGGGGTCATAGGGCAGGCCGAGCAGCGCCAGCCGTTCGCGTGAGACCTCGGCCGGCACCAGCCACGCGGTGCCCGCGCCCGCCTTCTCATAGGCGGCCCAGCGATCGGCCGACACCAGCACGATGAATCCGCTGCCGGCGTTGCCGAGCACGGTCGCGCCGGATTCGCCCGGAGGCGCCGACCCCAGCAACCACACGCAGGCGACCAGCACCGAGGCGCAAAGCGCCGGACCCGCGAGCGCCCAGCGCCAGCGGGTCGAGGAGCGGCCGCGCCGCGCCGCGGCGAATTGCTGTCTCATCGCGGTCAGCACCGCGTCGTCGCGCTCCGGCGACGGCGCGCGCTGCCGCAGGTCCTGGGCCACGGCCCACAGCCAATCGGCCAGGCTCGCGGGGCGGGGAGGGGAAGCGTCGGAGGTCTTCATCATGCGGACTTCGATGAACGTTCAAGGGCGGCGCTGGCGGGTACGGGCGTTTGCTCACCGTCCCGCAGCGAGGCCAGCAGGCGGGCGCGGCCGCGATGCAGCCGCGTGCGCAAGGTGTTGAGTTCGATGCCGGCGATGCGGGCCGCTTCGGCGTAGGCCCGTTCCTGCAGGTCGACCAGCACCACCGCTTCTCGGAAAGTCCAGGGCAGCGCCTGCAGCGCCGCCCACACACGGGCTTGATCCTGCGCGCGGATGAGTTGCTGCTCGGGGGCGTCGGCGTGCTCGCCGTGGAGGCCGTCGCCGGAGTCGTCGTCCTCATGCGCGACCGGCAGATCGCGCCAACGCGCCAGCAGATGATGGCGCGCCATGCCGGCCAGATAGGCCCCGAGCGCGCCCCGGCCGGCATCCCAGCCCTCCGGCCGTCCGGCGAACTGGACGAAGGCCTCCTGCATCGCATCCGCCGCCCAGTCGGGCTGACCGCACAGGGCCAGCGCGTACCGGTAGACACCGGGCGATTCGCGGCGGTACAGCGGTTCCAGCGCGGCCGCGTCGCCATCGCGCAGGCGCCGGACCAGCGCCTCGCTGGCAGCGGCTGCCTCGGCGGGCGATCCGGCTTCGCTTCCGGGCGCGGCGGAGGGCACGGAGCGCGAGCGGTCGCGGCCGGCCAGTCGGTTCCAGAAGCTCATGGCGCGATCGATGGAGTCGTGGGGCGCAGCATGACCGTATTGCCCGGGCAGCTCCGAAAGTTCCCGCGCCGCATCGAAGAATTTCTCCAGCCGCTTCAAGCGGCGATCCCCCGGCCACTGATCCTCCCCCTTGTTTCAGGGGTATGACACCTCCACGCCACACCGGGCGATCCGCGCCCCGGGCCCGGAACAGTGCGGCGTGCGATGTGCGCAAATCGTTTTCGACGGGGCCAAATCGCGCAAGTGAGGGCCGGCTAACCGATCCATGTTGGTGCATGCGCCGGGTGAAAACCCCAAGTGCGTGCATGGGGACCGGGTCCTAGCATCCCCCCACTCGACGCGACGCTCATCCCGCTCCGGTCCCAAGCCGGCGAAATGGGGGTTGCCTACGGGGGCTGAGGAGACAAACAGATCAAACCAACACCAACGAATCGCAGTGACACTGTCACAATTCGCGGGCACCTGAATCAGGTGCCCGTTTTGTTTTGGTGGCCCCGATCGATGAGCTCCCCGCGAGCATGCGCGGCCCGTGTCCGCGGCCTGGATGCCGCTCCTGCGAGTCGTTGCTGATGATCGAGTTGTTGACCGCGGCCGTGGCGTCGCTGCTGGCCGGGTTCGTGGATGCCGTCGTCGGCGGCGGCGGGTTGATCCTGGTGCCGGCGCTGTTCAGCGTCTATCCGAACGCGGCGCCGGCCACCCTTTTCGGCACCAACAAGGGGGCCGCCATCTGGGGGACAGCCTGGGCCACCCATCAGTACGCCAAGCGCGTGACCCTGCCCTGGCTCGCCCTGATGCCGGCCGCCGCTGCGGCGCTGGCCGGCAGTTTCGCCGGCGCCTGGGCCGTCACGCAGGTGGACCCGGGCGGCCTGCGCAAGGCCCTGCCGGCGATCCTGCTGGGCGTGCTGCTCTACACGCTGGCGAAAAAGGACCTGGGCCGCCATCACGCGCCGCGCCACGAAACCACGACCCAGACGCTGATCGCCAGCGGGATCGGCCTGACCATCGGCTTCTACGACGGCTTCTTCGGTCCCGGCACCGGCAGCTTCTTCGTCTTCCTCTTCGTGCGGCTGCTGGGTTTCGATTTCCTGCACGCCTCGGCCACCGCCAAGCTGCTGAACACCGCGACCAACTTCGCCGCGCTGATGCTGTTCGCGGCCAAGGGCCATGTGTGGTGGCACGTGGCGGCGGTGATGGCGGTGGCGAACGTGGCCGGCAGCCTGGTCGGAACCCGCATGGCGCTGGCCAAGGGCGCCGGCTTCGTGCGCGGCATGTTCGTCGCCGTGGTGTCGCTGCTCATCCTGAAGACGGGGTACGACGCCTTCCTTCGCTGACACGGCGCTGATCGGCCGCACCCCTGCGAGGGGGCCGCCGCGGCGTCCAGCGCCCCCCGGGCACGCCAAACGCCCCCGGAACATCTCGTCACCCGCTGTCCGCCAAAGGCGGGATGCCGGGGCATCACCGCCCGGGCTACCATCCGGCAAACTCAACCGCTGCTCACCATGCCTGTCGATCCTCAACTGCGTGCGCTGGATATCGAGATCCCCACCCAGCCCGAAGTGCTGGTCAAGCTTTCGCTGCTGATGGCGGACGAGGACATCGACCTGCAAGCCGTCTCCGCGCTGGTGGAGACCGACATGGCACTCGCCGCCGCCGTGCTGAAGGCGGTCAACTCGTCGCTGTACGGCCTGCGCGGCCGGGTGCAGACGGTGCACCAGGCGCTGACCTACCTGGGCATGCGCGAGGTCGCCGCGATCACCTTCGAGATGGGCCTGCGCGCCGCCTTCCCCCCCGCCGTGGAACTGGAGCCGGTCTGGTCACGCGCCGCCAAGCGCGGCCTGCTCATGGGCCGCATGGGACAGATGCTGGGCGTGGACCCGTGGGCCTCCCATTCGGCGGGCCTGTTCGAGGAATGCGGCAAGGCCGTGCTTTACCGCCATGCGCCCGGCCACTATCCGGCGATGCTGCGTGCCGCGGGCAGCGACAAGGAACTGGTCCAGCTCGAGCACACCGCCTTCGGCGTCAGCCACGACGCGCTCGGCGCCGCGCTGTGCGAGAGCTGGGGCCTGGCGCCCGCGGCCGTCGCGAGCGTCAGATTCCATGTGCAGGTTCAGCACGACCTCCAGATGCCGGAGGCGATGCAGCGCCGCGGGGTTGGCGCGATTTCGCTGGTGGCCTGGACGCTGATGAACAAGCCGGAAGCGGTGGACGAGACCGTGATGGCCATCGCACCGCAGGCGCAGCTCGACGAAACGCTGATGCTGCGTGCCGCCCGCCGCGTCGAGGAGCAGCTGCAGCAGGCCGAATCGCGCGGCCGCTGAGCGCCGCGCTCAGGACGCGAGGCAGAGCCGGTCGCGTCCCATGTGCTTGGCCAGATAGAGCGCTTCGTCCGAGGCCTGCATCAAGGCCTGGGCGCTCAGGTAGGGATGACCGGGCTGCGTGGCCGCCAGACCGGCGCTGATCGTGACGATCCCCTCGCCTGAAGCGCGATCCGGCAGCGCGCCGTGCGGCACCGCGAAGGCGCGCCAGGCGTCGTTCAGCGCCTCCATCAAGCCTTGCGCCGACTCGGCATCGAAGCCGGGCAGCAGCACCGCGAATTCCTCGCCGCCCAGCCGCGCGACCATGTCCGTATCCCGCTGGAAATGCTCGGCCAGCAGCCGGGCGAGCCGGCGCAGCACCTCGTCACCCGCGGCGCGCCCGTGGCGCTGGTTGAACGGCTTCAGATGGTCCAGGTCGAGGATCGCCAGCGCCAGCCGCCCCTGATCCCGCTGGGCCCGCTTGAACTCGCGGCGCAGCGCGGCGTCGAACTCCCTCCGGTTGGCGATGCCCGTCAAGGCGTCGTGGCGCTCCATCGAGGCGAGCTCACGCCGCTTCGCGTCCAGCGAGCGCTCCGCCTGCTGCAACGCCCGATGCTGGCGGGCGACCTCCTCACGCAATTCACGGCCGCGCGACTGCTCGCGATGCAGCTCGTCGCCGAGCGACGTGCGGACATGATCAAGCGCCTGTTCCAGCTGCAGCAGTTCCCGCGGCCGCGGTTCGTCGTCGTCGAGCCAGGTCGGGATGCGCGGCGGCAGGGTCGGGTCGAAACGGCTCGCCTGCTCCGACAGGCGCCGCATCTGCCGCAGCAGCCAGCGGTCGAGCACCAGCGCGGCGAGCAGCCCCAGCGCCGTCGCCAGGACCAGATGGATCAGCGTCGAGCGGAGCAGCGGATCGCGGCGCAGCAGGTCGCCCATCGAGGCGGCGGTCGCCTGCACGCTCAGGTCGCCGGTGTCGGCGAGCGAGAACTCGGCGCTCTGGCCGGGTTCGCTGTCGTCGTCGGAGAGCGCGCGGAACTGCTCGCCCTCCGGCGTCCGCAGCTCGACGCGCCGCAGATGATGGTGCGTCAGGATGTGGTGCAGCAGGCCATGCAGCGCCTCGGGCTGCTGAGGCCGTTGCCGCAGGCTGTAGGCCAGCGGGCCGGCGTACAGCAGGGGGATGGCGCTCAGTTCCGCGTCAGCCTCGGCGGCACGGCGCTGCGAGGTCTCGCGCAAGTCCCAGCCGGTCGACACGGCGACCAGCAGCAGTCCCGACGCGAACAGCGCCAGCAGCGAGCGGGCGCCGACCGAGATGCGGAGGGCCTTTGAGGTCATGGGTGGATGTCGGAGGTTGCGAACGCGGTCGCGGGGAACACCATCGAATCACCTGCGGACCATTGTGCCGAGCCACGCCCGCCAGGTTCCCCGGGGAAACTCCAAGGGGACGGCGATCGCCCCCCTGATGGGGAAACACCTCCCGCCGTCGAGGGGACATGCCTTCCCCCGCCCTGCAGCGTGCACCTCGATTGCCTAGAATCGGCCCGCCCTCGCTGCATTCATCCGAATGCACCGAGGGCAGCGTTCTCAGGGCGGGGTGAAAGTCCCCACCGGCGGTATCCGGAGCACGGTCGACAGACCCGCGACCCCGGGAGCCCGCGAGCGCCCGGCACCACCCTTGTGGCGCCGGGGTCAGCAGACCTGGTGAGAGGCCAGGGCCGACGGTCACAGTCCGGATGAAAGAGATCGCGTTCATCGTCGGCCTCGCGCCGGCGCATGCGCTCGCGCACGCGCCGCCGGGCGGCCGCGCTGTGCGTGCGCGCCCTGATTCATCGTTCCACCTTGCAAAGGGTTCACATGAATCAGACCAACCCCCACTCCCCCTCCGCCACCCCCTCGGCGAAACGAACCACCCCCCGCGTGGCCATCGTCTCCGCCAGTTGGCATGCCGACCTCGTCGGCCGCTGCCGCGACGCCGCCATCCGCGGCCTCGAAACAACCGGGCCCATCCAGATCGATACCTTCGACGTGCCCGGGGCGTTTGAAATTCCACTCCACGCGATGAAGCTCGCGCAAAGCGGACAGTTCGACGCCATCCTCGCCTGCGCGCTGGTCGTCGACGGCGGCATCTACCGCCATGACTTCGTGGCCCATGCCGTCATCGACGGGCTCATGCGGGTCCAGCTCGATACCGGCGTGCCCGTGTTCTCCGCCGTGTTGACGCCGCTCGCGTTCCATGAACACACGACGCATCACGGGTTCTTCCATGAACACCTGGTGGTGAAAGGGAGCGAATTGGCGTCGGCTTGCAGGGCGACGCTCGCGGCATTGCGCAGGGTCGAGGCGTTGAGCGGCTGAAGGTAGGCCGGTCTCCGACTTCGGGAGGCCAGGCGCGGCCCATCACAGGGCATGGGGCCTCCCGTCCGGGAACCCCAAGCCCTGTTCCGGGCCCACATCCACTCGCTGCCCGCCCTACAAGGGGGGCGCGGCGTCGGCCAGCCGCAGCGAGGTCACGAACCTCCTCGGCCGGCCGGTCAACGGATCAGTGAAGGCAATCTCGCGCGCCAGCAGCTGCAGCGGGCAAGTGAAGTCCACCTCGGACTCGACCGGGTGCAGCGTCGGATAAATGCGGTCGTTCGCGATGGGCAGATTCAAGGCGCATAGCTGCGCACGCAATTGATGCTTCACGCCACTGCGCGGGCGAAGCTCATAACGCGCGCGGCCGTCCGGCATCCGCTCGATCAGCGCGATGCGCGTGAAGGCGTTCGGCTCACCCTCGACCGTGCGCATCTGCATGAAATCGATCGGATGCTCCTCGAGACGGCTCGCGTATTCGAATGGCAGGCGCTCGCCGAGATCCTCCCGCCAGGGCGCGATCGCCTCGTACACCTTCTCGACCTCCCGATCACGGAAGAGACGCTGGTAGGCGTCGCGCGTCGCCGGTTGAACCGAGAACAAGGTCAGCCCCGCCGTCTCGCGGTCCAGCCGATGGATCGGGCTCAGATCGGCCAGCCCCGTCTCGCGGCGTAGCCGCGTGAGCAGCGTCTGCTGCACGTAGCGGCCCTTCGGCGTCACCGGAAGGAAGTGCGGCTTGTCGGCCACCAGCAGATGCTCGTCCAGATGCAGGACGCGCGACGCGAACGGCACGTCCGGCTCGTCGGCCAGCCAGCGCCAGTAATAGATCCGGCGCTGCGCGCGATAGCGCGCGCCGGGGGCGAGCGCGGCGCCGGTGTCGTCGAGCACGTCGCCCCGCGCCATGCGCACGGCCCAGTCGTCACGCGGGACCAGCGGCAATCGTTCGGCGAGGAAGTCCAGCACGAGTGGCCACGGACCCGGCGGACAGGCCAGCGCGCTGGCGGCGACGCCGTCGCGCAGCGGCAGCGCGAGCTTCGGTGGGCGAGCCATGCGCGCCCCTACTCGATCTGCGCCGGACCGCGGGCGCGCTCATCAAGAAACCGGTTCAGGCGCTGCAGGTCCTCGGCATCGATCGGCGTGCCCTTGCGCCAGGCCTTGATCCAGGCGTCGCGCTGAGGATCGGCGGCGAGCTGGCGCACCGCCTGGTCCATCGCCTCGATGGCGTGGCGCCCCTCGGGCGAGCGGGTGCAGCCGGCCGTGGCGACCAGCGTGCTGCGGCCTTCGGCCAGCGGCAGCTTGGCGAGCTCCGGCGGGCCCGGATGGGTGGCGCTGAAGTCGTCGACCGCCATCGGGTACTCGAGCGTGTAGTCCATGCGCCGCGCGCGCAGCATCGGCAGCAGGTGTCCGCCGCGTCCCGCGACGATGGCACGGGGCGCGTGGGCCGGGTCCGCCGCGAGCAGTCTGTCGATGCGCGGCCCGAAGCTGCGGTCGCGCGGCAGCAGGCCGACCAGGTCGGCGCGTCGCAGCAGGTCCGCGAGCTGCAGCGGCTGGCCATTGGATTCGAAGCGCGCCAGGTCCTCGCGCCGCACGATGACGTGGATCTGGCGCGAGAGCATCGGCGGGTACAGCGTCGTGAAGTACAGCCACTGCAGGCGCTCGGGCGTGCGCACATGCAGCACGGAGCACAGGGTCTCGCCCTGCCGCGCCTGCTGCTCGAAGCGCGGCAGGCTGAGTTCGACGAACTCATGGCGGAACTGCGGCATGCGCTCGATGAGCAGGCGCAGGAAGCCGTCGACCTCGCCCTGGCCGAGATCCGCGGCGAGCTGCGGCGGCTTCCCGTCGCGATAGCTGAAATGCGGCGGCATGTCCTGCACGAGCCAGCGCAGGACGGGGCGGGCGGGCTGTGCGGCGGCCGCGCCGGCCGCCAGCAGCAACGCCGCGAGGGCTGCGGTCAGTCGCCCTCGACCCATTCCACCTTGGCGCCGAGGCGGGTGATGTTCTCGGCGAATTGCGGATGGGCGCGGCGGACCGGGGTGGCGTTGCGGATGATCGACTTGCCGGGGATGCTGGCGGCGACCATCAGCAGCGCGATCGCGACGCGGATGATGTACGGGCTCTCGACCTCGGCCGGACTGAGCGTCTTGCCGCCGAAGGTGACCATGCGGTGCGGGTCCGAGAGGAAGGCGTGCGCGCCGAACTTCGAGAGCTCGGTGGTCCAGCCCATGGCGCCGTCGTAGACCTTGTTCCAGAACATGACGCTGCCCTCGGCCTTGACGCCGAGCGCGACGAAGATGGGCAGCAGGTCCACCGGCAGGTAGGGCCAGGGCGCCGCCTCGACCTTCTGCAGGATGTTGCGGGTGAAGGGTTCCTTGACCTTGAGCCCGCCGTCGACGACCGAGCGCGACCAGCCGTCCTCGTGGACGATCTGGACGCCGAACTTGGCGAAGGTGCGGTCGATCAGCGGGAACTGCTCGGGGTGGGAATTCTTGACCCGCACGTCGCCGCCGGTGATGGCGCCCAGGGCGAGGAAGGTGACGATCTCGTGGAAGTCCTCGGCGAAGGTGAACTCGCCGCCGCCGAGTTCCTTGACGCCATGGATGGTCAGGCGCGAGGTGCCCAGGCCCTCCAGGCGCGCGCCGAGCATCTGCATGAACTGGCAGAACTCCTGGACGTGGGGTTCGCTGGCGGCGTTCATCAGCGTCGACGTGCCGTGGGCGAGCGCGGCGCAGAGGACGAAGTTCTCGGTGGTGGTGACGGAGGCGTAGTCGGTCCAGTGGTCGTTGGCCTGGAGCTGGCCGTCGACCTGGACGAGCAGGCCGTCGGCGGCGCGGTCGACCGAGGCGCCGAAGCGCTCGAAGACCTCGACGTGGGGGTCGATCTCGCGGGCGCCGAGGGTGCAGCCCTTGACGTCGTCCTCGATGCGGGCGGCGCCGAAGCGGGCCATCAGGCCGGGGACCAGCATGATGGAGGAGCGCATCTCCTCCGGAAGGTGGTCCTTGGCGGGGTCGAAGCGGGTGTCCTGGTGGTGGAGGTCGAGGACGCCGGTCTTGAAGTCCACGGCGACGCGGCTGCCGAGGTTGCGGAAGACCTCGAGGATCTTCTTGACGTCGGTGATCTCGGGCACGCCGTTGAGGCGGACGGGCTCGCGGGTGAGCAGCGTCGCGCAGAGGATGGGCAGGACGGCGTTCTTGTTGGCCGAGGGGACGATGCGGCCCTTCAGGGGCGAGCCGCCGTGGACGATGAGATTGGACATGGCCTTGCGCGAGGCGCCGGTGGATTCGGTGGACGAGCGCGAATTATCGGGGGTCGTGCGATGGCCCGGCGCTCGAACGGGACATGAGGCGAATCTTGCAATGCCGCGCGCGCGCCGGCCAGCGCGGGTGTGCTCCGGGGACGGAAGGAATCTTCCGGAGGGCGCAGCTAGGGAAGTCATGGGCGTTCAGCTCATGCCGCCCTCGCCACAATCGCGGCCCATGACCACGCCCGTCGATCCGTCCACGCCCACGCCGCCGTCATCGGTCGTGCCGCCGGAACCCGCGCCCTTCTCCACGGTGCGCAAGCTTCTCGCCAGGCATGCCCCGGCCTCGCGCCCCGCCACCGGCGAGGCCGCCGAGGACCCGCGCGACTGGATCACGCCCGAGGACCTCAACGTCGCCCCCTCCCTGCTCGGCCTGCCGCTGGCCTCGCCCTGGCAGCGCGCCAAGGCCATGGGCGTCGACGTGGCGCTGGTGACCCTGCTCTCCAACTTCGGCAACACGCCGCTGCTCGCCGGCTGCTGCTGGGTCGCCTGGCGCCGCTACAAGATGCTGCGCGCCTCGCGCGGCGAGGTCCGCAAGGAATCCGGCTGGCTCGGCTGGGCACCCGCGCTGTGCCTCGTCGCCTTCGGCCTGTACTCCAGCACCATGGAGAGCGTCGACGCGCCGACGAAGAAGGCGCGCCGCGAGGCCGTCGCCGCCGCCGCCCCCCACAAGGCGGAGCGCGAGGCGCAGGACGACGACGACGCCGACATGACCGAGGACGCCAAGGACCTGGTGAAGACCGCGGTCGCGTCCGCGGCCTCCGCCGCGAGCGCGGGCGGCTTCGATCTCGGGAAACTCGAGCAGCTCCAGCACGACCGCGACGTCGAGCGCAAGGCGCAGGTCATGCAGATCAAGGCGCTCAAGACCGAGGTCCGCAAGCTCAAGGAGGAAGCCAGGCGCACGCCGCTTGAAAAGCTCCGCCATTGGTGGGAGCTGGTGGGCCTGAACCTCGCCTGGGCCTTCGCCTATTTCGTGGCCTTCCCGCTGATCTGGCCCGGCCAGACGCCTGGCAAGCGGCTGATGGGCCTGCGCATCGTCGAGCTCACCGGCAAGCCGCTCAAGCCGATGCTGTGCGTGCGCCGCTACGGCGGCTACGCGGCGGGCGCGACCACCGGCGGCATGGGCTTCCTGCAGATCCTGTGGGACGCCAACCGCCAGGGCCTGCACGACAAGGCCGCGCACACCGCCGTCATCGACACGCGCAACCCGCGCCGGCTGCGCCTGACCGAAGACCTCACCGGCTGATCGAACCGCCGGCGGCTAGCCCGCCGGGTCCAGCCGCTTCGCCCGCGCCAGCCGCCAGGCCTCGGCCGGGTCGTCGCCGTAGACCTGCTCGGCCGTGGTCGCCGTCTCGCGCCGCCGCGTGTCGATCGCGATCCGCTTGTCGAAGACGAAGCACTCGCCGCGCCAGTCGGCGTCGGCATCCGGCATCTGCTCGAAGTAGTTGAGGATGCCGCCGTCGAGCTGGCGCACCGTCAGGCCGCGCTCGGCCATCCAGCCGGACATCTTTTCGCAGCGGATGCCGCCGGTGCAGTACATCGCCACGGTCTTGCCCTCGCGGCGCCAGGCCTCGGCATGCGCCTGCACGTAGGCGGGGAAGTCGCGGAAGTGCCGCACGCCAGGATCGACCGCGCCTTCGAAGTGGCCGAGCTCGAACTCGAAATGGTTGCGGTTGTCCAGCACCACGACGTCATCCCGCTGGATCAGCGCGCGCCATTCGCGCGGCGAGACATGCGTGTCGCGCGCGTCCGCCAGGCCCGTCACGCCGTCCAGCCCGAAGGCCACCAGCTCCGGCTTCTCATGCACCTTCAGCAAGGTGAACGGCCGCGTGGCGCAGAAGCTGCGCTTGAAATGCAGGTCGGCGAAGGGCGGCTCCGCGCGCAGCGCGGCTTCATAGGCGTCGAGCGCCTCGACGGGGCCGCCCAGCGCGCCGGTGATGCCTTCCGGCGCCAGCAGCAGGTTGCCGCCGACCCCGTTCCCCAGCGCCGCGTTGACGTCCCGCAGCCGCTGCGCCAGCGCCGAGGTCTCGTCCAGCCGGACGAACTTGTAGAACGAGCTGTGCTGATGCTCGGAGGACGACATGAGGGGGACCACTGAAGAGGGGGCCGCGCGGGCGGCGGGATGCCAGCCGCGATGGTACCGGGGGCCTTTCCCCGTCCGGGGGCAACCCGGGTACGGGACCCGTACTTGCCCGCCTAGAATCCGCCACCCTTTTTTGCGCCGCCCTGGCCCATCGCCGTGTCCGATCGACTTGCCGTCCTGCCCCAATACCTGATGCCCAAGCTGGCGCTGACGCGGCTGGCCGGCCGGCTGGCGGGGGCGGAACTCGGCGGGTTCACGACCTGGACGATCAAGCGCTTCATCGACCGCTACGGCGTGAACATGGCCGAGGCCGCCGAGTCCGATCCCGCCGCCTACGCCACCTTCAACGAGTTCTTCACCCGCGCGCTCAAGCCCGGCGCCCGTCCGCTGGCCGACGCGCCGCTGATCTGTCCGGTCGATGGCGCCATCAGCCAGTTCGGCCCGATCCGCGCGGACCAGATCTTCCAGGCCAAGGGCCACCAGTACTCGACCGCCGCGCTGCTGGGCGGCGACCAGCACCTGGCCGCGCAGTTCCGCGACGGCCACTTCGCGACGATCTACCTCAGCCCGCGCGACTACCACCGCATCCACATGCCCTGCGGCGGCCGCCTCGTGCGCATGGTCCATGTGCCGGGTGACCTGTTCTCGGTGAATCCGGTCACCGCGCGCGGCGTGCCGGGCCTGTTCGCGCGCAACGAGCGCGTGGTCTGCCTGTTCGAGGGCGAGCACGGTCCCTGGGTGCTGGTGCTGGTCGGCGCAACCATCGTCGGCTCGATGGCGACCGTCTGGCATGGCGTCGTCAATCCGCCGCGTCCGGACCGCCCGCGCACCTGGCATTACGAGAACGAGCATTTCAGCTACGAACGCGGCGCCGAGATGGGCCGCTTCCTGCTGGGCTCGACCGTCGTGCTGCTGTTCCCGAAGGACCTGCCGATGCGGTTCAACGCGCATTGGCAGCCCGGCGGCGCGGTGCGCCTGGGCGAGCCGATGGCGGCGCTGGACTGACACGCCTCCCCGCGCCTCTCCCCCCACGCCCCGCCATCGGGGGGACGCCAGCGCGGGTCCGCCTTTGCGGGACAATCGCCGTCTTGCGAAACGACGGCGACGAGCTCCCATGACCCTGCGTGTCCTGACCGGCATCACGACCACCGGCACCCTGCACCTCGGCAACTATGTCGGCGCGGTGCGCCGCGCCATCGCGGCCAGCCGCGAGCCCGGCGCCGAGAGCTTCTTCTTCATGGCCGACTACCACGCGCTGATCAAGTGCGACGAGCCGGCCCGCATCGAGGCCTCACGCCTGCAGATCGCCGCGACCTGGCTGGCCGCCGGCCTGGACACGAGCCGGGTCGTCTTCTACCGCCAGAGCGACATCCCCGAGATCCCCGAGCTCACCTGGCTGCTGACCTGCGTCACCTCCAAGGGCCAGATGAACCGCGCCCATGCGTACAAGGCCTCGGTGGACGCCAATGTCGCCGCGGGCGAGGACCCGGACGCCGGCATCACGATGGGCCTGTACAGCTATCCGATCCTGATGGCCGCGGACATCCTGATGTTCAACGCCCATCGCGTGCCGGTCGGCAAGGACCAGGCGCAGCACATCGAGATGGCGCGCGACGTCGCGCAGCGCTTCAACCACACCTTCAAGACCGAGCTGTTCGTGCTGCCCGAGGCCAGCATCGACGAGGAGATGGAGCTGCTGCCGGGCCTGGACGGCCGCAAGATGTCCAAGAGCTACGACAACGTGATCCCGCTGTTCGAAGGCGGCGCGAAGGCGCTGCGCGAGGCCATCTCCAGGATCGTCACCGACTCGCGGCTGCCCGGCGAGCCCAAGGAGGCCGAGGGCTCGCACCTGGTCCAGATCTACGACGCGTTCGCCACCCCGGCGCAGCGCCAGGCCTTCCGCGCCGCGCTGCGCGGCGGCCTGTCGTGGGGCGAGGCCAAGGACCAGCTGTTCGCGCTGATCGACGCCGAGATCGGCCCGATGCGCGAGCGCTACGACGCGCTGATGGCCAATCCCGAGAAGATCGAGGCCATCCTGATGGAAGGCGCCGCCAAGGCCCGCGCGATCGCCGCGCCGCTGCTGGCCCGCGCCCGCGAGGCCGTCGGCCTGCGCCGCTTCCAGCCGCTGGCCGCGCCGGCCGCGCAGACGGTCAAGGCGAAGTCGACGGTGCCCGCGTTCAAGCAGTACCGCGAGGCCGACGGACTCTTCTACTTCAAGCTGCTCGCCGCCGACGGCACGCTGCTGCTGCAGAGCACCGGCCTGCCGCAGGGCAAGGAAGCCGGACAGTGGGTCGCGAAGCTCAAGCGCGAAGGCGCCGCGGCGCTCGACGGCGCGCCGGTGTCCAGAGAGGTCGCCGACGATGCGCTGCTGCCGGCGCTCCAGGCGCTGGTCGCGGCGGAACTCGAAGCGGCGGCGGCCAAGGGCTGAGCCTTCGCGGCGGCCGTGTCGAAAGGAAACCCTGGTTCAGGGTGCCAAGTCGATCACGATCATCGAAGAAACCCGCTCGTTCCCGAAGGGGAGCGGGCGTAGTCTCGGGCGCTGATTCCGTCCCGTTTCAGCACCACAACAAGGAGACTTCCGATGTCCATGACCCGTCTGCCGGCCGATTCCCTGGCGTTGCAGCGCCTGTATGCCTGGGAGGTCGATGCACCGAACCGGGTCACGCTGCGCCAGCCGATGGACGGGGGCGTCGTCAAGGACTTCAGCTGGAAGCAGGTCGCCGATCAGGCGCGGCGCATGGCCGCCCACCTCAAGACGCTGGGCCTGGAGCAGGGCTGGGAACCGGGCGCCCGCGTCGCCATCCTCTCGAAAAACTGCGCCTGGTGGCTGATGAGCGACCTCGCGATCTGGATGGCCGGTTACGTCAGCGTGCCGCTGTATCCGACACTCGCTCCCGAGACCATCCACCAGATCCTCAGCCACAGCGAATCCAGGCTGCTGTTCGTCGGCAAGCTCGACGGCTGGGAAGGCATGCGGCCCGGCGTGCCGCTGGGCCTGCCCTGCATCTCCTACCCGGTCTCGCCCGAGGACGCGCAGGATGCCTACGATCACTGGGACGCGATCTGCGCCGAGACCGAGCCGCTGAAGGGCCGCCCCACCCGCGCCGCCGATGAGCTCGCCACCATCATCTACACCTCCGGCACGACGGGCGCCCCCAAGGGGGTGATGCACTCGTTCGGCAACTTCGCCTGGGCGATCGGCTCCGGCCTGAAGCGCATCCCGCTCACCGAGGAGGACCGCATGCTGTCCTACCTGCCGCTGGCGCACGTGGTGGAGCGCGCGCTCGTCGAGCACGGCTGGCTGCACACCGGCATGACGGTCTACTTCGCCGAGAGCCTGGACACCTTCGCCGCCGACCTGCAGCGCGCGCGGCCGACGGTGTTCTTCTCGGTGCCGCGGCTGTGGACCAAGTTCCAGCAGGGCGTGCAGGCCAAGCTGCCGCAGCCGCGCCTGGACCTGCTGCTGGGGCTGCCGGTCATCGGCAAGCTGGTGCGCAAGAAGATCCTCAGGGCCCTGGGCCTGAACGAGTGCAAGTTCGCCGCCGGCGGCGCCGCGCCGATGCCGGTGGCGCTGCTGAAGTGGTACCGCACGCTGGGCCTGCCGATCAACGAGGGCTACGGCATGACCGAGAACCTCGCGCTGTCGCACATCACCGTGCCGGGCCACGACCAGACCGGCAGCGTCGGTCCCGCCTACGACGGCGTGCAGGTGCGGCTGGACCCCATCACCGGCGAGCTGCAGATGAAGAGCCAGGCGCTGATGCTGGGCTACTTCAAGCAGCCCGAACTGACCGCCGAGACGATCACCGCCGACGGCTGGCTCAAGACCGGCGACAAGGCGGAGATCTCCGACAAGGGCGCGCTGGCGGGCTGCGTGCGCATCACCGGCCGGGTGAAGGACCTGTTCAAGACCAGCAAGGGCAAGTACGTGTCGCCGGCGCCGATCGAGGACCGGCTCGGCGCCCATCCCGCGATCGAGGCCTGCGTGGTGACGGGCGCGAACCTGCCGCAGCCGGTCGGCATCGCGATGCTGTCGCCCGAGGTCGCCGGGCGTGATCGCGCCGGCCTGGAGCAGGAGCTCGCCGCGCACCTGGCGAAGGTCAATGGACGGCTCGATCCGCACGAGCAGCTCGAGTGCCTGATCGTCACGGCCACGCCGTGGACCGTCGACAACGGGCTGATCACGCCGACCTTCAAGGTGCGGCGCAACCGCGTCGACGAGGTCTACGGCCCGAAGCTGGAAAACTGGATCGCGCAGCGCCGGAAAATCGTCTGGGCCGACTGAACCCCGTCATGGCGGCTGGCGCATGATGCGCGGATGAAACGCGGATCCCTCAAGCGCTGGGCCGCCCTGCTCAAGGGCGAGTTGCTGACCGTCTACTTCGCGGCGCGCGACCCCGAGGCGCCCTGGCTGGCGCGCTGCGTCGCGATCGCGGTCGCCGCCTACGCGCTCAGCCCCATCGACCTGATCCCGGACTTCATCCCGGTGCTGGGGCTGCTGGACGACATCATCCTGGTGCCGCTCGGCTTCTGGCTGGTGCTGAAGCTGATGCCGCCGCCGGTGCTGGCGCGGGCGCGGCTGCGCGCCGCCGAGCAGCGCGGCCGGCTGCCGCGCAACCTCAAGGTGGGCGCGGCGATCGTCGTAGCCTGGGTGCTCGCGCTGGTGCTGATCGTCGTGTGGCTGGTGGGCCGCACGGGCGGCGGAGCGCCGGCGGGCCCGGTCTGATCGCCGCGGCCCGGTGGACCGCGCTCAGTCCGGCCCCAGCCCCTTCTTCGCCAGCGTCTCCACGACCCACTCGATGAAGACGCGCATGCGCGCCGACACGAAGCGGTTGGGCGAATAGACCAGGTAGACCGGCACGGCGTTGTGATGCCAGTCGGGAAACAGCGGCACCAGCTCGCCGCGGTCGAGCTGCTCCTTCACCGCGTACTTCGCGAGCTGCACGACCCCCAGTCCGGCCAGGCCCGCCGCGACATAGGCGTTGCTGTCGTTGACGTCGAGGCGGCGGCGCCCTTCGATCTCCAGCCGCTCGTCGCCGCGATGGAACACGAACGGGAACACGCGGCCGGTCCGCGACGAGAAGTAGCCCACCGCCTGATGCGGCTCGCGATCGAGGTCGCCGGGCTCGCGCGGCGTGCCATGCGCCGCCAGATAGGCGGGTGAGGCGCAGGTGCAGAACTGGATCTGGCCGACGCGCCGCGCGACCAGGCCGGCGTCCTGCACCGGGCCGACCCGCAGCACGAAGTCGACGTTGTCCACCAGCAGGTCGATGGCGCGGTCGCTGACGCCGAGCGCGATCTGGATGTCGGGATAGCGCGCGTGGAAGTCGCCCAGCGCGGGGATCAGCACCCGCGAGCCGGTCAGCGTCGTGACGTCGACGCGCAGCCGGCCGCGCGGCTTGCTCTGGTCGTGGAGCATCCCCTGGTCGATGGCCTCGAGCTCGTTGAGCAGCGCCATGGTGCGCTCGTAATAGGCGGCGCCGTCCTGCGTGACGGTCACCTTGCGGGTGGTGCGCGTCAGCAGCTGGACCCGCAGGCGGGCCTCCAGCGCCTGCACCAGCCGCGTCAGGCTGGCCTTGGGCAGGTCCATCGAGTCGGCCGCCTTGGTGAAGCTGCCGGTTTCCACCACCCGGGCGAACGCCCGCATTTGCACGATCCGGTCCATCCGATGTCCTCGATCCGGCGGCCCGAAAGGGGGGAGCTCACCGCGGGTCACTGCTGCGGGCCGACGGGCGATTCTCATGGATTCCGCACGGCCGTGCGCGCCGCGGGCGGCATTCACCGCGCATGCACTGCCAAGGGGCGCGCGGGGCGAATATCGGATGAATATGGAATGGGTTCTGAACGAATATTCAAAGGCCATCCGCTTCGATATCCGTGAGGAAAAAGAAAACCCCTCGGCGAGCAGGAGCTCATCCGAGGGGATATAGGCGGCCGGTGACGGACAGGAGGAGGGGGAGTGCGGAGAACCGCCACCGGCCGGGGCCTAAGCCCCTGACCTTGCAAATGCTCTCTCAGGACATCTGGCGCTGTTGTTCGAGTTCTTTCAGGGTTTCAGGAGGGAATCAGCGGAAGCAGGCGGTCCGGATCAGCGGCCGGCGACGGCGGTGGCCGGGGCGCTGCCGCCGAAGCGCTTCACCAGGGTCGCGTAGTAGGGCGAGCTGCGCAGCTCGGCGTAACGGGCCTTGGCGGCGTCGCGGCGGGCGCTGTCGTAGCCGTAGGTTTCCGACTGCTCGACGGCGGCCAGGCCCGATTCGCGATAGATCTGCAGGTCGGCCAGCACTTCGGCGCGGCTCACGGCGCTGGGGGTATTGACCGGCTGCTCGTGCGGGTTGTCGTTGGCCATCGCGCTGCCGGCCACCAGGGCCACGGAAGCAAACAGGACGGAAGCGATGATGTTCTTGCTCATGATCATTCCTTTCAGTTTCGGTCCCAAGGCGATCTGCGAAGGGGCACGGGTTGAGTATTCGACCCGTCGATCCGTATTTCTGGAGGAGGTTTCCGGAAGCGGTATCGGTGTGTCGATGGGATGAACTATGGCGCATAAGGGTTGACCCTTAAATCCATCCCGTTGCAACAGACCGTTGAAAAGATCGGAACAATCGCCGGCGCGCTGGCTGAAACCCCACCCAACGGGCGATAGGCGGCGCGGCGCGGCGGCCGGCATTCACCCCAGGGCGGGTGGCGTTCGGTCCGTCCGAAGGGCGGATGCGGGTTTTCCATCACGGGAGTAGGCTTCCGCCATGATTGCCAATCCCTCCTCCCACCCCGGCGGCGCGTCCTCGACGCCGCCCTCCGGCACGCCCGGGCACTACACCGCGCACGAGAAGCGCGACCGCATCCTGGCCATCGTCGGCGCCTCGAGCGGCAACCTCGTCGAGTGGTTCGACTTCTATGTCTACGCGTTCACCGCGATCTACTTCGCCCATGCGTTCTTCCCGAAGGGCGATCCGACGGTCCAGCTGCTGAACACGGCCGGGGTGTTCGCCGCCGGTTTCCTGATGCGGCCCATCGGCGGCTGGCTGTTCGGGCGCATCGCCGACCGCAAGGGCCGCAAGACGGCCATGATGATCTCGGTGCTGATGATGTGCGGCGGCTCGCTGGCCATCGCCTTCATGCCGACCTACGAGACCATCGGCGTGATGGCGCCGACGCTGCTGTTGCTGGCGCGGCTGTTCCAGGGGCTGTCGGTCGGCGGCGAGTACGGCACCAGTGCCACCTACATGAGCGAGGTGGCGCTGCGCGGACAGCGGGGCTTCTATGCCTCGTTCCAGTACGTGACGCTGATCGGCGGGCAGCTGCTGGCGGTGCTGGTGGTCGCGATCCTGGAGCAGACGCTGAGCGATGCCCAGATGCATGACTGGGGCTGGCGGATCCCGTTCGTGGCCGGGGCGGCGACGGCGGTGATCGCGTTCTACCTGCGCCGCTCGCTGGCCGAGACGGCGAAGGCGGACCAGCTCGAGCGCAAGGAGTCGGGCTCGATGCGGGAGCTCTTCGCCAAGCACACCAAGGCCTTCCTGATCGTGCTGGGTTTCACCGCGGGCGGGTCGCTGGCGTTCTACACCTACACGACCTACATGCAGAAGTACCTGGTGCTGAGCGTGGGCATGGACAAGAAGGTGGCGAGCACGGTGATGACGGCGGCGCTGTTCGTCTACATGTGCATGCAACCGCTGTTCGGCGCGCTGTCGGACCGCATCGGGCGGCGCACGTCGATGCTGTGGTTCGGGCTGCTGGGGGCGCTGGGCACCTGGCCCATCCTGTCGGCGCTCAAGGGCACGCACAACGCGTATGCGGCGTTCGGGCTGATCATCGTGGCGATGGCGATCGTGTCGCTGTACACGTCGATCGGCGGCCTGATCAAGGCGGAGATGTTCCCGCCGGAGATCCGCGCGCTGGGCGTGGGGCTGTCCTATGCGATCGGGAACGCGATCTTCGGCGGCTCGGCGGAGTTCGTCGCGCTCAGCCTCAAGGGAGCCGGCGTGGAAAGCGTGTTCTACGTCTACGTGTCGGTGATGTGCTTCTTCGCGTTCCTGGTCTGCTTCCTGATGCCGGACCTCAGAAAGCATGGGCACCTGAACGACGTGCATTGACGTCGGCGGCTGCTGGCCCTCGCCCCTACCCTCTCCCGCAAGCGGGCGAGGGGGTTAGAAGAGCCGGGCGGCGCAGTAAACCCCCTCGCCCCAGCGGGGAGAGGGAGGGGAGAGGGGGCTCGTGCCACAGCGCTGCTGCCCTTCGAAGCACCCCCTCTCCCCTGCCCTCTCCCCCCTCGCGGGGGGCGAGGGAGTTCTTGCGCAAGGCAAGTGCGGGCGGTCCTGTCTTGCCCCCTCGCCCGCTCGCGGGAGGGAGGGGGAGAGCCAGCGGCCTGTGCAGGAACGCGGTCAGCCGTGGTCCTGCATCCCCAGGTGGTGGGACAGATACACCCGCCCATGGAACCAGGACTCCCACCCGCTGGCCTTGAGCCTGTCGAGTACCGGCCCCTTGACCTCGCTGAGGTCGAGTCGCCTGCCCTGCCGCTCCAGCGTCTCGTGGAGTTCCTTCAACGCGCTCAGCCCGCTGAAGTCGATGCTGTTCACCGGCGACATCAGCAGCAGCACGCGGCGCGTCGTCGGATGGGTGTCCAGGTGGGCCTGCACCACGTCCGCGAGGCTGCGCCCATTGAGGAACAGCAGGCTTTCGTCGATGCGCAGGCCCAGCACCAGCGGATCCAGCTCCACCTGGTATCGCTCGACGTTGCGGTAATGCTCCGTACCCGGAATGCGCCCGATCAACGCGACGTGCGGCCGCGCGCTGCGTTGCAGCAGCAGCGCGATCGCGCCCGCGACGCCCAGTCCCAGCGCCGCGGTGATGCCGGCGAAGACCACCAGCAAGGTCACCGCCACCATCAACAGCGCCTCGCCCCGCGCATAGCGCCACGCGTCGGCATAGGGCCCGAACTTGAGCCCCGACAGCACCGCGACCATGATGCTGGCCGCCAGCACCGGCTTGGGCACCCAGGCCAGCAGCGGCGCCATCGTCAGCAGCGTGATCCCCATCATTCCGGCGACGAACACGCCGGTCATGCGGGTGCGGCTGCCCGCGTCGCTCATCAGCACGCTGCGCGAGAAGCTGGCCGCGGACGGCATGCCGCCAGAAACCGCGGCGGCGAGATTGGCGGCCGCCAGGCCCATCAGTTCGCGCCGCGCATCCACGCGCTGGCCCACGCGCCGCGCCAGCGACTCCGCGACCGCCAGGCTCGACACATAGCCGAGCAGCCCGATCAGCGCGGCGCCCGGGAGCATCGCCATCCACAGTTCGGGATCGAGCCGCGGCGGCGTGAAGACCAGCGCCAGCGGCGGCAGCTCGCCCACGCGCGGCAGCCCTTGCGGATCCCATCCCCACGCGACGGCGATGCCCGCCAGCAGCACCGCCAGCGGCGCGATGCGCGACACCAAGCCCTTGGGCAGCCGCCGCACCGCGACAAGCGCCAGCAGCGCCGCCACGCCGAACAGCGCCGCGACACCGCGCCCGTCGAAGCCATGCGCCGCCAGCGAGCGCCACAACTCCGGCAAGGTGCCGCCGGTCGCCGTCGAGCCGATCAGCACCGGCAGCTGGCTCGCGGCGATCGCGATGGTCGCGCCCGACTCGAAGCCATGCAGCACCGGCACCGACAGCAGCGCCGCCAGCGCGTGCAGGCGCAGCAGCGCGGCGGCGCCGAGGAACAATCCCACCTCCGCCGCCAGCACCAGCGCCGCTTCGCTCGGACTCACGCCGGCCGGCGCGAGCTGCAGCGTCTGCATGATCATCAGCGCGAGCACCGCGACCGGCCCGATGTTCAGGAAGGGGCTGGACCCCAGCGCCGCGTACAGCAGCGGCGGCAGCAGGCTGGCGTAGAGCCCCACCTGCGGCGGCAGCCCCGCCAGCATCGCGTAGGCCAGGCTCTGGGGAATCAGTAGGACGCTGACCACCACGGCGGCGACGAGGTCGTCACGCAGGGCATCGCGCAGGTAGGGCCGCAAGGCGGCGAGGGACGGCAGGGTCGGCATGGGGCGGAAGGCCGCGCCAGTTGCGCGGCGGGCGGCAGTATAGGAGCCGCCCCTGCCTGGGCCCTCCCGCGCCCGTCCGCGCGCCGCCCTCTTGCCGCCCCTTTCGCCGGCCCCCCTCGCCTGGGGCGCCCTCAGAGGATCAGCGGCCCCGACGGCTTGTCCGGACGCACCACCGGCAGCGGGGGATCGCGGGGCTCGAGCAGATCGATGCTCAGCCGCAGCGTCACCTCTTCGCCGCGCGGCAGCGGCGTCGCGCGCGGCGAATCGGCGGTCATCAGCCGCAGCTGCACCACGGCGCGGGTGGGATGGCGCGCGTGGCTGAGCGTGTCCAGCGGCGGCGCGCCGCGCAGCAGCACCAGGCGGCCGCCCGCGCCGCTGATCGTCGCCAGCCCGCACCAGGGATCGCGCCGCTCCTCATGCCCGCGGTCCGGGTCCCGCAGCGCATCCAGCGTGTCGTCCAGCCAGGCGGCCTCGGCGAAATCGTCCGGGAACTGCAGCAGCCAGCCCAGCCGCGCCGGCATCGGCATGCGGCTCAGATTGCAGACCGACAGCTCCCACTCGAGGCGATGTTCCTCCAGCCGCAGGCTCTGGCTCGCCTGGTAGCCCCACGAGCCCGGCGAGGGGCCGCGCGGGTGCAGCATCATCGTGATCCGGTCCGGCGTCTGCAGCGTCACCTGCCAGGGTTCCTCGAAGGAATCCGGATCGGGGACGAAGCGCGCCATCGCCTCCTCCACCGCGGACGGCGGCACGAGCCGCACGCCGCCGCCGCCCACCGGCACGCCCCGCTCGTTGATCAGCGGCCGCAGCCACGAGGCCTTGCCCGTGGGCGTCATCTCGCCCAGCCACTTCAGCCGGCCGCCCCGGTCCGGCGAAACCACCGCGCGCCAGCGCCCCGATTTCAGTTCAACCTCACGTCCCACTTGCATCCCCGTGATCGAAAGTGGCGGAGTCTGCGCGTGAGGGGGTGGCCGGTGGCCCACTCGAAAAGAGGTGGTGCTTCGCCGCTGTGATGGATTGGAGTGGACGATCAGCAAGGGTTTGCGGAGCGCCCTGGACGGTGGCGCTAGGCCCCGGCGATCAGCATCGCGATGCGCTCGTCCGAAAGGCGGATCGGGCAGGCATGGGGAGGCAGGAGCGCGACGATGGCGTGGTCGTCCCGGCTGCTGTCGCGCAGCACCGGCAGCTGGCGCGGCTCGCCATTGGCATTGGTCAAGGCCGACACCATCGGGCGGTGCGCCTTGTCGCCGTTCTTCACCACCAGCCCGACCTCGCCGCTGGCCAGTCGCACCACGCTGCCCGGCGGGAAGATGCCGAAGGCCTTGATCAGCGCCGCCGCCAGCGGGCTCTGCGCCGCCATCTGGTGCAGCTCGCGGCCGGCCTGCGCGGCGCTCATCGCCGGCCGGTTGGCGCGGCTGCTCAGGCGCGCGGTGTAGACGTCGGCATAGCGCAGCATCTCGGCCAGCTCGCCGACGTCGCTCAGGCCGTGCGGATAGCCGCGGCCATCCGGCGTCTCGTGGTGCTGCAGCACGGCCTGGAGCCAGTCATGGTCGTCGATGCCGGCGGCGCTGAGCATCTCGACGCTGCGGATCGGGTGCTCATGGATGGCCTCGCGCTGCATCGAGGTCAGCGGCGAGACCTGGCTCGAGAGCCGCGCCTGCAGGTCCAGCATGCCCAGGTTCATCGTCAGCGCCGCCTGGAAGGCCCGGCGCTGATCGTCCGGCCCCCAGCCCAGATAGCGGGCCGCGGCCTGGCACGCGGTGGCCGCATGCAAGGAATGGGTAACGCCGTAGTGCCCGCTGCCCGATTCAGGCTGTCTGACCACCTGTGCGAGTGCCATCTCCGGCGAGCAGTCGATCAGCGACATCAGCAGCGTCGTCGCGCCATCGAGCGCGTCCGCGAGCCGCTCGGGACTGGCGGACAGCGCGTTGCGCACGTCCGCCAGGCCGCGGTCCCATTCCTGGGGCAGACGGTCGCGCAGATAGGCCGCGGAACTCGGGCGGCCCGGCCGCATCGCCTCGGTCAGCTCGTGCACCTCGACGAGCGCCCCGCGGCGCATCAGCGCGTCGAGCTGGTCGTGGTCGGCGATGACCTGTCCGCGCGCGAGCAGCAGCGTCCGGTCGGCGTCGCGCACGCTGAAGGCGAGCGGCTGGCCCAGGACGATCCGGTTCTTGACCGATGACAGTGAACAGACACGCATGACAGGCGCGAGGAGCGGAGGGAGAGCCGGCCGCGCCAGGACATGTCTGAAATTTGTAACGCGGGCGGTCCGGACTCTACATCGTCCGCCGGACGACCGTTCTGAACCGTGGCGGCGCTCCCTCACCCCGGGGAGCGAGGGAAAGCGCCAACTCCGTCACGCCCTGCGGGGGGCTCAGGCCGTCGCGGCCGCCGGGTAGTCGCTGTAGCCCTTGGCGCTGCCCCCGAAAAGGGTGCTGCCGTCGAAGGCCGCGAGCGGCAGGCCCCGTTCCAGCCGGACCGGCAGGTCGGGGTTGGCGATGAAGGGACGGCCGAAGGCGATCACGTCGACCAGGCCGGAGGCCAGCAGCGCCTCGGCCCGCGCGCCGTCATAGCGGCCGGCGACGACGATCCGGCCCTGGAAGGCCGAGCGCAGCGCGCGGCGGAAGTCCTCCGGAATCCGGGGGGCGTCGTCCCAGTCCGCCTCCGCCAGATGGAGGTAGGCGATCCCCCGCAGCGAGAGCGCGCGGGCCCCTTCCAGGATGGTCGGGATGATGTCCGGGCAGTCCATGTTGCGCGCCGTGATGTAGGGCGCCAGCCGCACCCCGATGCGATCCGGGCCGATCTCGGCGGTGATGGCGTCCACCACGTCGAGCAGGAAGCGCAGCCGGTTCTCGCGCGAGCCGCCGTAGGCGTCGTCCCGCTGGTTGGAGGTGGTGCGCAGGAACTGGTCGATCAGGTAGCCGTTGGCCGCGTGGACCTCGACGCCGTCGAAGCCGGCGCGCATCGCGTTCGCGGCGGCGCGGCGGAAGTCGGCCACGACGCCGGGAATCTCCTCCAGCGTCAGGGCGCGCGGGACCGGGCAGTCGACCATGCGGCCGGCGCCGTGCTCGTCGGCGATCCAGACCTGCGCCTCGGGCGCGAGCGCCGACGGCGCGACCGGCGCATCGCCGCCGTGGAAGACGGGATGCGACATGCGGCCGACGTGCCAGAGCTGCAGCACGATGCGGCCGCCGGCGCGATGCACGGCGCGCGTGACCATCCGCCAGCCGGCGACCTGTTCCTCGCTGTGGATGCCGGGCGTGAAGCTGTAGCCCTGGCCCTGCGGGGAGATCTGCGTGGCCTCGCTGACGATCAGCGCGGCGCCGGCGCGCTGCGCGTAGTAATCGGCCATCAGTGCGTTGGGGACGTTGCCGGGCTGGGCGCTGCGGGCGCGGGTCATCGGGGCCATCGCGACGCGGTGGGGCAGGGTCAGCGCGCCAAGGGTGATCGGAGAGAAGAGAGCGGTCATGGAAACCTCGCGGAGGAAGGGGGGAGCCGGGAACGCCGGGGACGGCCAGGGCCTCGGCGGATGCGCGGGCGTCACTGGATGAGCGAGCCGCCATCGATGTCGATGACGGCGCCCGTGACGAAGGGGTTGTCGATGAGGAACAGGTAGCCCGCGGCCAGTTCCCGCGGATGGCCGACGCGGCCGGCCGGGAGCGTCGCGGCGGCCTTGGCGAGCATCGCGCCGCGGGCATCGGCGGCCATGCCGGCATAGGCCTCGGTGTCGGTCAGGCCGGGGCTCACGACGTTGACCCGCAGCGGTGCGAGCTCGCGCGCCAGCAGCTTGGCGGAGGCCTCCAGGGCCGCGTTCATCGCCGTCTTCACGAAGGCGCCCGGGACGGCGCGGCGCGACAGGAAGCCGGAGGTCAGCGTCAGCGTGCCGCCCGGACGCAGATGGCGGGCCGCGGCCTGCGCCACGGCGATCGCGCCCCAGAACTTGACGTCGAACGCGGCCTTGGCGGCGTCCAGGTCGAGCGCCGCGACCGGACCGCCTGGCGCCTGCGAGCCGGCGGTGAAGACGACGTGATCCACCGGTCCGATCGATTCGAAGAACGCGGCGACGGCGGCGGGATCGGCGACATCGAGCCCGGTGGCCAGGCTGGCGGCGATCACGCGGCCCGGGCGGGCCTGCAGCGCCTCGGTGACGGCGCGTCCGATGCCGGAGGTGCCGCCGATGACGACGCTGACGGTGTCGGCGGTGAAGGCGGCCGGGGAGGGGGACGGGGTGAGATCCATGGCTGTGTTCCACGCTGTTTGATGGAATGAAGTCTGATCGCCGCCCTCACGTCGTTGAACTGGCCGTCCGCGGAAGCTTTTTCAAAGAAAATCGAACAATGACCCGGATCGCTGACCTTGAACTGCTGGTGCGCATCGCCGACCTCGGCAACCTGACGGCGGCCGCCAAGGCGCTGGACTGGTCGCCCGCCGCGGCGAGCGCGGCGCTCAAGCGGATGGAAGAGCAGCTCGGATTCGCGCTGTTCGTGCGCAGCACGCGGAGCCTGCGGTTGTCCGCGGAGGGGCAGCGTTACCTGCCGCATGCCCGCGCGGCGCTGCGCGCGCTCACCGACGGCCGTGACGAGGCGCTCGCCGGCCGCGAGGCGCTCAGCGGCGAGCTGCACCTGACGGTGCCGTCCGACCTCGGGCGGCATGTGCTGCTGCCGTGGCTGGAGCAGTTCCAGGAACGCCATCCAGCGCTGTCGCTGCGGCTGCAGCTCGGCGATCCGCTGACCGACCTGCTGCGCCGCCCCGTCGACGCCGCGATCCGCTACGGCCAGCCCACGGGCGGCTCGCAGGTCGCGCTGCCCTTGCTCGCGGACTGCCGGCGCGTGCTGGTCGCCGCGCCGCATTACCTGGCGCTGCACGGCATGCCGGCCTCGCCGGACGACATGGCGCGCCACGAGGCGCTGCGCTACCTGCTGGACGGGGAGGTGCCCGCCCACTGGCCGGTCGAGATCGCCGGCCAGCCCGTGCAGCTGCGGCTGCAGGGGCGCCGCGTCGCGGATGACGGGGAGGTCGTCAAGCGCTGGGCGCTGGCGGGACTGGGCATCGCCTACAAGTCCTGGCCGGACGTGGCCCAGGAGCTGGCGAGCGGCCAATTGGTCCACGTGAATCCGCATTGGCGCGGCGATCCATCGCCGCTGCACCTGGTGGTCCCGGGCCGCGCGCAGCTGTCGCCGGCGCTGCGGCAGGTGCGCGACGAATTGCGCCGCCGCCTCGAGGAGTTCGCGCGGACGATGCCGCGCTGAGGCTCAGCCGAACATCGCGCGGATCTCCGCGGCGACCTGGGGCGCGAACTCGTCCAGCACGAAGTGGCCACCGTCCAGCCAGACCAGTTTCGCGTCGGGCAGGTCGTCCAGATAGGCGCGGGCGCCCGGCGGGATGAAGATCGGATCGTTGCGGCCCCAGACGATCAGCGTCTTCGGACGATGCCGGCGGAAGGCCTCGTGCCACGACGGATACAGCGCGACATTGGTCTTGTAGTTCTCCAGCAGGTCGAGGTTGGCATCCAGGATGCCGGGCCGGTCGAGCAGCGCCTGGTCGACGATCCAGTGGTCCGGATCGATCCGCTCGGGGTCCTTCGCGCCGACCAGCCAGTGCCACTTCGTGCCTTCCAGGCTCAGCAGATGGCGCGCGGGCGCCTCGGTCTGCGGCGTGCGGGACGCCCACAGCGGCTGCAACACCGACCTGGCCTCCTCGCCGACGCCGTCCAGGTAGGCGTTGGCGTTCTGGATGATGAAGCCGGTGACCCGCTCCGGATGCCGCGTGAAGAGCCGCAAGCCGATCGGGCCGCCGTAGTCCTGCATGTAGAGCGTGTAGGCGCCCAGGCCGAGCGCCTCGACCAGCGCCTCGACATGGTCGGCCAGATGGTCGAAGGTGTAGTCGAAGTCCTTTGGCGACGGTGCGTCCGAGTGGCCGAAGCCGATGTAGTCCGGCGCGATCACGTGGAAGCGGTCCGCGAGCAGCGGGATCAGCGGCAGGAACATGCGGCTGCTGGTGGGCAGGCCGTGGAGCACCAGCAGCACCGGCGCCGAGGGATCGCCGGCCTCGCGGTAGAAGACCTGGCGGCCGAGCACGGTCGCGGTGCGGTGGCGGATGGCGGCGGGCGTCGAGACAGGCATTGCAGTGGCGGCGGTCATGGCGGTGTCCTTGGCGTCTTCCCCGGGCCGGTGGCCCGCGCTGGAAGGCATGGGACGCAGTCTCCGGGTTCCCGGAATCCGCGGGAAGCCGCTAGAATCGAGAGCATCCCTCTCGAAATCTGGAAGGCCTCGATGGACCGACTCGACGCGATGGCGATGCTGATCGCCGCGGTGGACGCCGGCAGCCTGTCCAAGGCGAGCAAGCGGCTCGGGCTGCCGCTCGCGACCATCAGCCGCAAGGTGGCCGACCTGGAGCGGCACCTGCGCGCGACGCTGCTGATCCGCTCGGCCAAGGGGCTGGAGCTGACCGACGCCGGGCGCTCGTACGTCGAGGCGGCCAAGGCGATCCTCGACCAGCTCGACGAGGCCGAGCGCGCCGCCGCCGGCGAGTACTCCGAGCCGCGCGGCGACCTGATCGTCACCGCGCCGACGATGTTCGGGCGGCTGCATGCGCTGCCGACGGTGACGGGTTTCCTGGCAGCCTATCCGGACGTGGCGGTGGACCTGAAGCTGACCGACCGGGTCACGCATTTCCTCGACGACCAGATCGACGTGGCGCTGCGCATCGGCCAACTGCCCGACAGCAACCTGGTGGCGACGCGGCTGGGCGAGGTCCGCCATGTGATCTGCGCGGCGCCGGGCTACCTGGCGATCCGGGGCGCGCCGGCCTCGCCGGACGACCTGATGCGGCACCAGGTGATCTCGTTCGAGAGCGTCTCCGCCACCAGCTCGTGGCCGTTCCGCCAGGACGGCGCCGCGCGCACCGGCAGCTTCCGTTCACGGCTGGGCGTCAACACGGTCGATGCGGCCCTTGACGCCGCCCGCGCCGGCGCCGGGCTGGTGCGGGCGCTGTCGTACCAGGTGAACGAGGACGTCCGCGCCGGGCGGCTGCAGGTGGTGCTGGAGGACTTCGAGGCGGCGCCGCGGCCGGTGCACCTCGTCTATGCGCCGCAGGGGCGGCTGCCGCTGAAGCTGCGCGCGTTCATCGACTTCGCCGTCCCGCGCCTGCGCGAACGGCTGCTTCAGGCGGCGCTGCCGGTGGACTTCTCCCGCTCGGGGTGACAGGCGCAGGCCTCGCCATGCGCCGCCGACACGAGCTCCTCCAGGATCCCGCAGGCATGGTGGTCGTGGTCCGCGTCGCAGCGCTTCTGCAGCGCGACCAGCTGCGCTTCCAGCGCCTGCATGCTCTTGAGCCGGGCGCGGACCTTGCCGAGCTGCGACGCCACCAGCCCATCGACCTTGGCCAGCGCCGCCGGATCGCGGCTCTCGACGCTGTCCAGCAGCAGCGCCACGTCCGCCAGCGACATGTCCAGCGCACGGCAATGCCGGATGAACGCCAGCCGCTCCAGGTGCTCATGGGCGTAGTCGCGGTAGCCGTTCCCGCTGCGCGCGGGCGGGGGCAGCAGGCCGCTCTTCTCGTAGAAGCGGATGGTTTCGATGTCCACCCCGGTGGACTTGCTCAATTCGCCGATACGCATGAAGCCAGGATAGCCGCTTGACCTTGGAGTGGCTACAGACATTCCAATCCACCCCCATGGCACATCAGGAACACGCCCACGACCACGGCCACGGCCACGCTCACCGCGACGGTGAGGCCCGCGCCGACGCCCATGCCCACGGCCACGCCCCGGCGGAAAGCGCCTGCTGCGGCAGCCACGGCGCCGCTCCGTCCGCGCCGGCGCCGAAGGTGGCCGCCGAGGACCTCGCCGGCACGACCCGCCAGCGCTACTTCATCGCGGGCATGGATTGCCCGACCGAGGAAGGCCTGCTGCGCCGCCAGCTGGGCAGCCAGCGCGGCGTGGTGGCGCTGGAGTTCGACCTGATCAACCGTCTGCTCGACGTCCATCACCGCCTCGCCGACGACGCCCCGCTGCGCGCGGCGATCCAGTCGGTGGGCATGACCGCCGAGCCCGTCGAGGCCCAGGCGCCGCCGCCCGCGCCGCCGCCGGCGATCCCGGCCGGCCTGCGCTGGCGCATGGCCGTGGCCGGCGTCGCCGCGATCGCGGCCGAGGCGCTGGCCTTCTCCGGCTTTGACGAATCCGGTCCGCTGGTGATCGCGCTGGCGCTGGCGACGATGCTGCTGGGCGGCCTGCCGACGCTGCGCAAGGGCTGGATCGCGCTCAAGCGCGTGACGCTCAACATCCACCTGCTGATGAGCCTGGCGGTGATCGGCGCGATCGTGCTCGGCCAGTGGCCCGAGGCGGCGATGGTGGTGTGGCTCTTCGGCCTGTCCGAAATGATGGAGAGCCTGAGCCTGGCCCGCGCCCGCGATGCGATCCGCGCGCTGACGCAGCTGGCGCCGGAGACGGCGTCGGTCCTGGGCGCCGATGGCCGCTGGTCCACCGTCCCCGCGGCGCAGGTCGCGATCGGCGCGCGCGTGCGCGTCCCGCCGGGCGAGCGGGTGCCGCTCGATGGCCGCGTGCTGACCGGGCGCTCCAGCCTGAACGAGGCCGCGCTGACCGGCGAGGCGATGCCCGTGGACAAGGCGCCGGGCGATGCGCTGCTCGCGGGCAGCATCAACGGCGACGGCCTGCTGGAGATGGAGATCACCGCGGCGAAGGGCCACACGCTGCTCGACCGCATGGCGGCGGCGGTGCAGCAGGCGCAATCGCAGCGCGCGCCGACGCAGGCCTTCATCGACCGCTTCGCCCGCGTCTACACGCCGGCCGTGGTGCTGGTGGCGGTGGCGCTGGCGGTGCTGCCACCGCTGCTGGGCCTGGGCGCATGGGGCGGCTGGATCTACAAGGGGCTGGTGCTGCTGGTGATCGCCTGCCCCTGCGCGCTGGTGATCTCGACGCCGGTGACCGTGGTCAGCGGGCTGGCCGCGGCCGCGCGCCGCGGCATCCTGATCAAGGGCGGCCTTCATCTCGAGCGCGCCCGCCAGCTCAAGACGCTGGCCTTCGACAAGACCGGCACGCTGACCGAAGGCCGGCCGCAACTGGCGTCGGTGCGGCCGCTGGATCCGTCGGTCGATGCCGACCAGGCCCTGCACCTGGCCGCGCGCCTGGACGCCGGCAGCGCGCATCCGCTGGCGCAGGCCATCGTGGCGGCGCACGCGCAGCGGCTGGGCACGGCGCTGGAGCCGGTCGAGCACCTGCGGAACCTGCCCGGCCTGGGCCTGACCGCCGAGCTCGACGGGCAGGGGTTCGCCTTGGGCAACGAGCGCCTGGCCGAGCAGCGCGGCGCCGCCGACGACGCGGCCCGTGGCGCCGCCCGCGCGCTGCAGGCGCAGGGCCACACGCTGGTGTGGCTGATGCGCGGCGGCCGGACGCTGGCGCTGCTGGCGCTGTCCGACACGCCGCGCCCCGAGGCGGCCGAGGTCCTCGCCGCGCTGCGCGCGCGCGGGCTGAGGCTGGCGATGCTCAGCGGCGACCAGCGCGCCAGCGCCGTGGCGATGGCGGGCCGGCTCGGCCTGGCGCAGGACGCCGTGCGCGCGCCGCTGCTGCCGCAGGACAAGCTCGACGTGATCGCGCGGATGGCCGATGAACAGGGACCGGTGGCGATGATCGGCGACGGCGTCAACGACGCGCCGGCGCTGGCGCGCGCCGACATCGCGATCGCGATGGGCGCCGCCGGCAGCGCCACCGCGCTGGAGACCGCCGACATCGCGCTGATGCAGGACGACCTGCGCAAGCTGCCGGAGCTGATCGGGCTGTCGGAGCGCGTGGCCCGCGTGCTGACGCAGAACATCGTCGTGGCGCTGGGTCTGAAGGCGATCGTCGCGGCGCTGACGCTGGCGGGCATCGGCTCGTTGTGGCTGGCGGTGCTGGCCGACGCGGGCGCGAGCCTGCTGGTGGTGCTCAACGGCCTGCGGCTGCTGCGCGAGGAGCGCCCCCGGGCCGGCGCCTGACCTGTTGCGAGGCTCACGAGGCGGGACACCCTAGGGTGTCCCCTAATGCCCGCGGGGCGGCCGAAGCTGACCTTTCGCTGACAATGGCGCGCCTGCCGCTGGCGGGCCCACGGGATCGACCGATCCGGGGCCTGGACCAGCGGCAAGCGCGTTCTGACCACTCGGAACGCGCGATTTCCAGCGACCCGGGGGCCCGGGTCGTCGATCCATCACGGAGCGTCGTTTGAACACAATTCAAACTCCCGGAGCGCGGCAGACCATCCTCGGCCAGCCCAACAGCCTGTTCGTCCTGTTCTTCACCGAGATGTGGGAACGGTTCTCCTACTACGGCATGCGGGCGCTGCTCGTGCTGTTCCTGGTCTCGACGGCCACCAAGGGCGGCTGGGGCTGGACGCGCGAGGAGGCGGGGCGCCTCTACGGCATGTACACGATGATCGTGTACTTCACGCCCATCCTGGGCGGCTTCATCGCCGACCGCTGGCTGGGCACGCGCCGCGCGGTGGTGCTGGGCGGCTTCATCATCGCGGCGGGGCACATCTCGCTGTTCTTCGACTCCAGGCCGACCTTCTTCCTGGGCCTGGGCCTGGTGATCCTGGGCACCGGCCTGTTCAAGCCGAACATCTCGGCGATCGTCGGCCAGCTCTACGGCAAGGACAACGAAGGCCAGCGCGACGGCGGCTACACGCTGTTCTACATGGGCGTGAACGCGGGCGCCTTCTTCGGCATCTCGCTGTGCGGCTACATCGGCGAGAAGATCGGCTGGCACTACGGCTTCGGCCTGGCGGCGGTGTTCATGATCCTGGGCGCCGTGCAGTTCTGGATGGCGCAGGGCATCTTCGGCGCCATCGGCGGCACGCCGAACAAGAACGCGCCGGTGGTGGATCCGGCCGAGAAGCTCGACGACACGCCGGGGCACATCGTGCGCGACCGGCTGATCGCGATCGTCGTGTTCTCGTTCTTCACGATCTTCTTCTGGTTCGCCTTCGAGCAGGCGGGCGGATCGATGACCATCTTCGCGGCGGACTACACCGACCGGACGCTGGCGGGCACGAGCGGGCTGATCTTCAAGATCGTCAATTCGCTGATGACCTTGATCCCGGTGGCGATCCTGAGCTGGCTGCTGATCAAGCTGGCGCGCAGCACGGAGGGTCTGTACAAGCTGTCCAACCTGCTGCTGGCGCTGGCGCTGGCGGTGATCTGGGGCTTGTCGCTGTGGATGCTCGGCCGTGAGTTCGCGATGGAGCAATCGGAGATTCCGGCCACCTGGTTCGGCGTGCTGAACTCCTTCTTCCTGGTGATCCTGGCGCCGATGTTCAGCAAGCTGTGGGAGCGTCACTGGAACCCGAGCGGTCCGGTGAAGTTCGGGGTGGGCCTGGTGCTGCTGGGTCTGGGCTTCGCGGCGCTGTCGTACGGCTCGTCGGGCATCCCGGCGGGGGCGAAGACGGCGCAGGTCAGCATGATCTTCCTGACGCTGGCCTACCTGCTGCACACGATGGGCGAGCTGTGCCTGTCGCCGGTGGGCCTGTCCTACATCTCGAAGCTGGCGCCGGCGCGCTTCCTGGGCCTGATGTTCGGCATCTGGTTCGTGAACGCGGGCCTGGCCAACGGCCTGGCGGGCTTCACTGGCGCGTACATCGACGCGATCTCGTCGGCGTACTCGATGTCGACCTTCTTCCTGATCTTCACGGTCGTCCCGGCCGGCGCCGGCGTGCTGCTGATGTTGCTGAGCCCGTGGATGAAGAAGCTGATGCACGGCGTGCATTGAGCCGATCGCTTCCGCGGACCGCCGCGGACGCCTCCAGAACCCGGGCGCTGCCCGGGTTTTTTGTTGCCCGGCCGCCCGCCGTACCCGCTTCGAACATCCCGCTCCGCCATCCCTAGGACGTTTCCCGGCAGTTACATCGCTGCGTCATCCCGCCTGACCGCGGTTCGCTGCTGACGCGCGGCGTCAGCAGCTCCCCCGAGACTTGCCCCCACTCGCGACCAGGTCGTCAATGAAGCCCTTGGTCAAAGTGACAGGTATTGCCCATGGCACTGTGCGGGCATTCGTGTACCGCGTACATTCCGCCGCACCTCACGGTGCAGCAGATGCCGTGAGGGTTTTGGGAGTGATGCATGGCTGGATCGAATCTCGCTCGCACGGCCGTCGCCGGCGCCATCGTGGCGCTGCTGACCGCTTGCGGACAACCGCAGGACCAACAACAACAGCACGGCGGTCCACCGCCCGTGACGGTCGCCTCCGCGATCACGCGCGAGGTGCAGGACTTCGATGAGTTCACCGCGCGCCTGGAGGCGCCCGACACCGTCGAGATCCGCGCCCGCGTCGCCGGCACGCTCGACAAGGTCCACTTCCGCGAAGGCCAGGTCGTCAAGAAGGGCGAGCCGCTCTTCACCATCGACCCCCGGCCCTTCCAGGCCGAACTCAACCGCGCCGAGGCCCAGCTGGCCGCCGCCCGCACCGCTGGCGAGCTGAGCAAGTCGGACCTGGCCCGCGCCGAGAAACTGGTCGCGATCCAGGGCGTCAGCCAGCAGGAGATCGACCAGCTCAAGGCCGCCGTCCGCAACAACGAGGCCAACATCCGCGCCGCGGACGCCGCCGTCACCCAGGCCAGGCTGAACCTGGAGTTCACCCAGGTCCGCGCCCCGGTCACCGGCCGCAGCTCGCGCGCCAACGTCACGCCCGGCAACCTGGTGGGCGTCGGCGACCCGGTGCTGACCACCGTCGTCTCCAGCGACAAGGTCTACGCCTACTTCGACGCCAGCGAGGCGACCTTCCTGAAGTACGCCGCCGCCGCGCGCGCCGGCGGCGCCAAGCGCGAGCAGGCCAGCAAGGTGCACCTGGGCCTGGCCAACGAGCAGGGCTATCCGCACGAGGGCCGCATGGACTTCGTCGACAACCGCCTGAATCCGGCCACCGCCACCATCCGCGGCCGCGCGGTCTTCGACAACAAGGACGGCGCCTTCACGCCCGGCCTGTTCGCCCGCGTCAAGCTCGAAGGCACCGGCAGCTACACCGCCACGCTGATCCCCGAGCGCGCCATCGGCACCGACCAGGCCAACAAGGTCGTCATGGTCGTCGGCCCCAACAACATCGTGGCGCCCCGCCCGGTCGTCGCCGGCGCCCAGTTCGACGGCTTCCGCGCGGTGCAGGGCATCAAGCCCGGCGAACTCGTGATCATCGACGGCCTCCAGCACGCCATGCCCGGCGCGCCGGTCACGCCGCAGCAGGCCAAGCTCGACGACAAGGGCCGCGCGGTCGCACCGCCGCAAGGCGCCGCGCCCGCCGCCCCGGCCGCCTCCAAGTAACCGGGCGCGAGGTCGTTCATGGATATCTCCCGCTTCTTCATCGAGCGGCCGCGCTTCGCGTCGGTCCTCTCGATCTTCATCTTCCTGGTGGGCCTGCTGGCGATCTTCCGCCTGCCCATCTCCGAGTACCCCGAGGTCGCGCCGCCGCAGGTCGTCGTGCGCGCCCAGTTCCCCGGCGCCAACCCGCGCGTGATCTCCGAGACGGTCGCCACGCCGCTCGAGGAGCAGATCAACGGGCTGGAAAACGTCCTGTATTTCGACAGCCAGGCCACCGCCGACGGCGGCATGACGCTGACGGTGACCTTCAAGATCGGCACCAATCCGGAAGCCGCGGAGACGGCGGTGCAGAACCGCATCAACCGCGCGCTGCCGCGCCTGCCCGACATCGTCCGGCAGATCGGCGTGACGACCGAGAAGTCCAGCCCCAACCTGACCATGGTGGTGCACATGGTCAGCCCGGACAACTCGCGCGACGCCCTGTACCTGCGCAACTACGCGCAGCTGCAGGTGCGCGACGAGCTGCTGCGCGTGCAGGGCATGGGCTCGGTGCAGGTGTTCGGCTCCGGCGACTACGCGATGCGCATCTGGCTGGATCCGGCCAAGCTCGCCGGCCGCGGCCTGACCGCCACCGACGTCACCAATGCGATCCGCGAGCAGAACACGCAGGTCGCGGCGGGCGTGGTCGGTGCGCCGCCGGCGCCCAAGGGCACCGACTTCCAGCTGCAGATCAACACGCAGGGCCGCCTCGTCACCGAGGAAGAGTTCGCCGACGTCATCATCCGCACCGACACCGCCACCGGCGGCCTGGTGCGGGTGCGCGACGTCGGCCGCGTCGAGATGGGCCCGGGCACCTACGCGCTGCGCAGCCTGCTCAACAACAAGGAAGCGGTCGGCATCGGCATCTTCCAGGCCCCGCAGTCCAATGCGCTGAACATCTCCAAGGACGTGCGCGCGACGATGGAGCGGCTCAAGGCCAACTTCCCGGCCGGCGTCAGCTACGACATCGTCTATGACCCGACGCGCTTCGTCGCCACGTCCATCGAGAAGGTCATCGAGACCCTGATCGAGGCCGTGCTGCTGGTCGTGCTGGTGGTGATCATCTTCCTGCAGACCTGGCGCGCGTCGATCATCCCGCTGCTGGCCGTGCCGGTGTCCATCGTGGGCACGTTCGCGGTCCTGCTGCTGCTGGGCTACTCGATCAACACGCTGACGCTGTTCGGCCTGGTGCTCGCGATCGGCATCGTCGTCGACGACGCGATCGTGGTCGTGGAGAACGTCGAGCGCAACCTGGAGGACGGGCTCACGCCGCATGCCGCGACGATCAAGGCGATGCAGGAGGTCTCCGGGCCCATCATCGCGATCGCGATGGTGCTGTGCGCGGTGTTCATCCCGCTGACCTTCGTCCCGGGCCTGTCGGGCCAGTTCTATCGCCAGTTCGCGGTCACGATCGCGATCTCGACGGTGATCTCGGCGTTCAACTCGCTGACCCTGTCGCCCGCCATGGCGGCCTTGCTGCTGCGTCCGCACGACGCGCCCAAGGACCCCATCATGAAGGTGATGGACAAGCTGTTCGGCCGGTTCTTCCACTGGTTCAACTGCTTCTTCCAGCGCCGCAGCGAGGGCTACAGCCGCGGCGTGACCGGCATCCTGCGCCGCAAGTCGGCCGCGCTGATCGTCTACGCGGTGCTGCTGGGCCTGACGGCGCTGCTGTTCACGCGCATCCCGTCGGGCTTCGTGCCGGCGCCGGACAAGCAGTACCTGATCGGCATCGCTCAGCTGCCGGCCGGCGCCACGCTGGACCGCACCGACGAGGTCATCCGGCGCATGAGCGACATCGCGCTGAAGGTGCCGGGCATCCGTGACTCGATCGCCTTCCCGGGCCTGTCGATCGCGGGCTTCTCGGCCGCGCCCAACGAAGGCATCGTGTTCTTCGGCCTGGACGACTTCGAGAAGCGCACCTCGTCCGACCTGTCCAAGGACGCGATCCTGGGCAAGGTCAACGGCGCGATCCAGCAGATCCAGGGCGCGCGCATGTTCGTCGTGCCGCCGCCCGCGGTGGACGGGCTGGGCAATGCCGGCGGCTTCAAGGTGCAGGTGCAGGACCGCTCGGGTCTGGGCGAGCAGGCGCTCTACGGCGCCATCTGGGGCACGCTGGGGCCGATCTACGGCGACCAGAAGAGCGGCATCGGCACGCCCTTCTCGACCTACGACATCAACGTCCCGCAGCTGTTCGCCAACGTCGACCGGACCAAGGCCAAGCAGATGGGCGTGAGGCTGCAGGACATCTACGACACGCTGCAGATCAATCTCGGCTCGCTGTACGTCAACGACTTCAGCCGCTTCGGCAAGACCTACCAGGTGATCGTGCAGGCGGACGCGCCGTTCCGCGCCAATGCCGGCAGCATCACCGACCTGAAGACGCGCAACGAGCGCAACGAGATGGTGCCGCTGGGCGCGCTGATGAACGTCGATCCGACCTTCGGCCCGACGCGCGTGACGCGCTACAACGGCTTTCCGAGCGCGGACATCAACGGCGCCGCCAAGCCGGGCTTCTCGACCGGGCAGGCCGAGGCTGAAATGGAGCAGCGGCTGAAGAACCTGCCGCGCGGCATGACCTACGAGTGGACCGAGCTGACCTATCAGGACCGGCTGACGCGCGACATCAAGGCGGGCAGCGTCTCGATCCCGACGATGGCGGCGGTGCTGGCGATCTCGGTGCTGCTGGTGGTGCTGGTGCTGGCCGCGCAGTATGAAAGCTGGACGCTGCCGCTGGCGATCATCCTGATCGTGCCGATGTGCATCCTGTCCGCGCTGTTCGGGGTGTGGCTGTCGCACCTGCCGCCGTTCATGCAGTCGGGGGATCTCAACATCTTCACGCAGGTGGCGCTGGTGGTGCTGGTGGGCCTGGCGTGCAAGAACGCGATCCTGATCGTGGAGTTCGCCAAGGAGCTCGAGGAGCGTGGCGAGTCCATGATGGACGCCATCATCCACGCCTGCCGCATGCGGCTGCGTCCGATCCTGATGACCTCGATCGCGTTCTGCGCGGGCGTGATCCCGCTGATCCTGGGCTCGGGCGCGGGCAGCGAGATGCGCCGCGCGATGGGCATCGCGGTGTTCTCGGGCATGGTGGGCGTGACGCTGTTCGGCATCTTCCTGACGCCGGTCTTCTACTCGCTGCTGCGCAAGGGCACGGAGAAGCAGCGCGCCCACGCGGCGGAGCTGCGGCACCAGATCGATGCGGCGGCGCATCCGTTCCATCCGGGCGTGGACGACGCCGATCCGCCCAAGGGCACGTCGCCGAAGGGGCACGCATGATGTTCTTCCGAGTCTCTCTGATGGCCGCCGCGGCGGCCGCCACGGTGGCGCTGACCGGCTGCTCGACGGCGCCGGCGCCCCGGCAGTCCGAGGTGCCGCTGGCGCCGGGCTTCGCCAATGCGCCGCAAGGTGACGCGGCGACGCTGGCGCAGGCGCCGGTGGGCCGCTTCTGGCAGGGCTTCAACGACAGCGGGCTGGATGGGCTGATGACGCGCGCGCTGCAGGCCAACACGGACCTGCGCATCGCGGCGGCCAACCTGCGCGAGGCGCGGGCGCTGTCGCGCTTCGCCGACGCGCAGCTGTTCCCGACGGTGGACCTGAATGCCGGCGCGGCGCGGGTGCGGGCGCCGGACTACCAGGGCAACCCGCAGACCAACAATGCGTTCTCGGTCGGCTTCGACGTGCGGTGGGAGGCGGACCTGTTCGGCCGCCTGTCCGACGAGCGCCGGGCCGCCGCGGCCGATCTGCTGGCGGGCGAGGCCGGCTTGCGCGCGGCGCAGGTGAGCGTCGCGGCGGAGGTCGCGCGCAACTACTTCGAGCTGCGCGGACTGCAGGAGCAGCTGCGCGTGGCGCAGCAGTCGCTGGACACGCAGCAGGGCGCGCTGAAGCTGGTCGCGGGGCGCCAGGAGGCGGGCCGGGGCACGGGCTTCGACACCGAGCGCGCCCGCGCGCTGGTGCAGAGCACGGCGGCGACGCTGCCGGCGCTGGAGATGGCGCTGGCGCGCACGCGCTACCGGCTGGCGGTGCTGACGGGGCAGCCGCCGACGGCGCTGGACGTGGAGCTGTCGGACGTCAAGCCGTTGCCGGGCCTGAAGACGATCGCGCTGGACCGCATCGGCACGCCGGAGGATCTGCTGCGCCGCCGTCCCGACGTGCGCGCGGCCGAGGCGCAGGCGGCCGCCGCGGCGGCGCGGGTGGGCGTGGCGAGGTCGGCGATGTTCCCGCGCATCACGCTGGGCGGCACGATCGGCCAGAACGCGACGCGGATCGGCGACCTGAATGATGGTCCGGCCTATGCGTACAACCTGGGCGCGCAGCTGGTGTGGAACCTGCTGGACTTCGGACGCATCCGCGCGCAGATCGCGGCGGCGGGCGCGCGCAACGATGCGGCCTTCGCCAGCTACGAGCGCACGGTGCTCGCGGCGCTGGAGGAGACCGAGGGCGCGCTGGTGACCTACAACCGCAGCCAGCAGCAGGCGCAGGCGCTGTTCGACGCGGCGGTCTCGGCGGAACGCGCCGCGCAGATCGCGCGCGAGCGCTTCAAGGTCGGCATCAGCGATTTCCTCGCGGTGCTGGACGCGGAGCGCGAGCTGCTCACCGCGCGCAATCAGCTGGCGCAATCGCAGACGGCGGCGGCGACCTCGCTGGTGGGCGTGTACAAGGCGCTGGCGGGTGGCATCGACACCGAGGCGCCGGCGCAGACGGCGGCTCGCTGACGCGCTTGCGCTTCGAGCGTGCCGCGCTGAGTTCCTCTCCGGCCCTCACCCCTCCCGCAGGCGGGCGAGGGGGTAAGAGGGGTGGTGGCATGCCGCGGACGCTGGGCCTGCGGCCGGCTGCCCTCAGCGAGCACTGCTGCCGAACGGGGCGATGACGCGCGCAGGGTCCACTCCGGCGGGCGCCCGTTCAAGAAGGTTTCGCTCGATGTGGGCGCCGATGAACGCTTGGACAAACGATGCCTCCGCGCCGAGGCGCCCGTCGTTCTGAAGATCGATCGTCCGAAAGATGGATTGCCGGAGATGTGGCTTGAACAGCTCCGACCGAGTCCGCGACAAGCGCGCATGTGTCTGCCGGCATTCCTCTCGTAGCGAGCGGCCGATCAGGGAGTGAAGGAAGCGGCGGAGCAATCGAAGGCTGTGAGGCGGCTCGCGTTCCCAGAGCCTGGCCATCGGCCAATCGACGTGACCCATTGGTGTCGGCTCAAGAAGATCCAGTTGAACCTGCTGAGCGCCGTCGATGGCCGCCCTGACCCCGGCCACGGCGTCTTCACGACGCGCGCCGGTGACGACCTCGAAGGCCATCGGGTCGGGCACGCCCGAAAGGCGCAGGACTTCGAAGACCATGGCTCGTCGGAATGTTTCCGCGCAGCGTTCGATCTTCCTTTCCACATCGGCGGGACGCACCAGCTGCCAGCCCAGATGGCGACCGATGTAGTACGAGATCGAGCGAATGGCCTGAGCGATGCAGTTGAAGCGCGTGGCTACTGGATCGTGGAAGTAGGACGAAGCCGTGTTGGCCCAGGACGGCAAGGTGCTCGCCGCTCCGAAATCCAGCAGCCGACCATCGACGGCGATGTTCGAGCTCGTGTTGTTGCCGTGCGAGAGTCGATGGACGAAGCCGTACGCGAGCTGGTGAGCCCATTTGGGCCAGAAACTGTCGAGCAAGGCGACGAAGGCATCAGGTCCCAGGGCGGAAGCGCTTCTTTCGAGCACTGCAGCGACGCGTTCATGATCCTTGCACGCCTGCAGGCGGCGCGGGAGATCAAAGCTCAGCGCGCGCTCGAAATGTGCTGGCCGCACGAAGAGCGGCCGTACCAGCAGAACGCGACGTTCGCGGGTGGGCTGAACGGGGTCGGGCCACGACTGACATTCGCCGGTGTCCACGATTTCTTCGACGGGAACGGCGCTATAGGGGAAATCGTGCGCGACGACGCCCGAGAAGATGGCCTCTCGGATGCATTCCTCGAGATAAGCGCCTCCGGAAGCATGGGATGCGGGCGTGTCAGGACTCACCAGCGGTGTCCGCCCCACCCCCTTGACCTGGACCTTTCCGATGACGACGTTTCGTCCGCTTCCGCCATTGCGGCCAATGCCCGAGCCGCCATAGCGATCGGCCAGGCCTGAAGACTCCTTCGAAGAGCTTGCGTTCCGGGCAGGTTGTGCCAATCGCCACGCGTGCGGCGTGGAGGCAGCCGGGTTGGTCGCGCCTTCAGGTCGATAGAGCGCGCGGGCATCGGGAATCTTCTCGAGCTGGACCGCGACGTGCCCAGCTTCCTCACTGAGAACGGCTTGGATCAGACGATCAATCATCACTGCCGCGGTCCAAGACCTGCGAGTTCACCCACGCCACCATTCCTGAAGCCAGGAAGCTGGCATCGCGGATCCGAAGATGGGTCCCTTCATTCCACTCGGAGGGATGCAGGGGGCCGAAGGGATCGAGGCGCAATCGCTCCACCGTCCGTTCCGACAGATGGAGCCAGATGAAGAATCCCGTCGTCACGCCGTGACGACCCTGCAGCACACGAAAGCGTCCCAAGCCCGTGGCGGTTCGGACCAGGCTTAGCATGCGACCCATCGGAGACCGGGCATGGCGGAGGCTGAACTCGAGCGCCCGCAGCGCACGACCGATTTCCGCGAAGTGGTGAAGACCTTCGTGGTAACGCTGTCGCCAAGCAGGCGACACGATCTCCTCGGCGAGGTCGACGGGGGTCGCGCTGACGGATGGGCTCAGGGACAAGCGGCCGTATTTGTCCACGCACAAGGTGTCGGCTGAATGAGCGAGTGAATGGTCAAGCCATATCGCCAAGGGCTCGTCGCGTTTGCGCGTGAGGTCGCGCTCAGCGGCCAATGCCAAGCGAGCGTCCTGCATTTGCGAAGCCGGCGCTCGCGCCTGTTCTCGGGTGATCACGGAGCGTCGGTGCATACGCATCGAGCCGCAGGGTCGGCGTCATCGTCGGCAGCGGTCATCGGATGAATGTCATGGCCAAATGCAATCCTTGGCTCGAAGGCGTGATCCCGTGGAATGACGCGGCTCACGATCCCCAAGGCTTGCAGTAGCGCCAGCGTAGGGGCCCACACCGCTGGCAGCGCGAGTCCCGGGCACCGCTGCCAATGACCATGCAGATGAACCCGGAGGGGCTCCTTGCTCCTGCGGATCGCCTGCAGTGCATGGAGATCGTCAACCTTCGGAACGGCCTTGCCCAGGTCTGCTTCCTGTTCCAGTACCAAGGCCATGCCGTACTGCGCTTCAGCGCCCAAGGACGGGGGCAGCGGGTCATGGCCAAAGGTCGTTCTCGCGTCGCCATGGAAGCCGATGGCACTGCCTTCTTCCACGTCGACGGAAGCCGCGGCGGGTAGCCAGTAGTTCGCGCAGGACGACAGGCATTGGCCCCGGATGATCAGGCGCGTTCGCAGGAGTGCCATCACGGTCGCAGCCTCGACCGCCGCGTTGACGTCACCGCCGCCGGATTTGACGAGCAGCGCTGACGTCGGATGCCGATCCAGCGCTCGAATGAGCAGTCTTGCGCTTTGCTGATCAATGCAGCCCTCGAAGGCCACCAGCGCCGGAGTCTCGATGACGGTGGCTTCGCAGTCTGCGCATGCGGACGTTGTGGACGCGATCAGTGCTGCTGGAACTCCGCACCGGATGAACAGGTGAGTCAGGGCGGCCGCCCGGATCGGGCGACACGCCGCGAAGCGACGTGCCATGGCCTTCCTCAGTAGCTGCAGTTGGTGGTGCGGGTGACGCTGGCCGTGTGCGTCGTTACCTCCCTAGGCGTCAGAGTGCAATTGAAGAAGGGGAAACTGCCGGAAGTCGAGCAACTCAGGCCACCGTTGCTGGTCGTGGTCACCGTGCGGTTCTGGACCTCGATGTTGTTGGTGCAGGACGGGTAGGACGGCCCCCAGAAACCGCTGCTCCCATACGAATAGCTACGCGCCATCGCGGCCCAGTCTTCTGCCGCTTCATACCCCCAGTGGTCACCGCCGTAGACCATGTCGATCTCATGAGGTTCGAGTTCAGTCATGTCTGCTCCTGAATTGCTTGGAAAGGCAGGCGGGATTTGCCTGCCTGACCAGTGTTCTTTCAGGAGCGAGGGGGTGGTACGGCCTATATCTGTGCCGTTGATGTCACCTCACCAAGATTGCAGTGGGTGGACTGACTCGAAGTGCTGGAAGCCGTCTCATTGACCCTTGAACAGCCCCTGGAACTGCCGCGACACCGGCAGCTTCTCCTCGCTGCCCTTCAGCGACAGCTGCATCGTGTTCTCGTCGACGCGCGTGGCGCTGGCGATGAAGCGGCTGTTGACCAGCACCGAGCGGTGCACCTGCCAGAAGACGCCGGGGTCGAGGTCGCTCAGCAGCTCCTTGAGCGCGGTGCGGATCCAGGCCTCGCCGTCGCGATGGACGACCCGCGTGTAGCGGCTGTCGCTCTGGAAGAACAGGATGTCGTCAGGCGCGATCAACTGGATCTCGCGGCCCTGGCTGGCCTGGATCGGCCGCATCGAGGGCCGCTGCGCGGGCAGCAGCTGGCGCAGCAGGTCGAGCGTCTCGGGCGGCATCGCCGGCATCGCCGGCGCGTCCGGCTCGGCGCCGAGCGCGGCCTGCCGCTGTCGCAGCCGCTGCAGGCACTGCTGCAGCCGCGCGTCCTCGACCGGCTTGAGCACGTAGTCGACCGCGCCGGCGTCGAAGGCCGACAGCGCGTGATCGCCATACGCGGTCACGAACACGACCTGCGGCGGCTCCGCGAGCTGCGACAGCCGCTGTCCCACCTCCAGGCCCGAGAGGCCCGGCATGCGGATGTCCAGGAAGCACAGCTGCGGCTCATGCGCGAGACAGTCGTCCCATGCGTCGCAGCCGTTGACGCTGGCGGCCACGATCTCCAGCTCCGGCGCCAGCCGTTCCAGCGCGGCGCGCAGCTGCTCGCGCGGACCTTCCTCGTCGTCCGCGATCAGCGTGCGGATCTTCGTCGTCATGCGTGTCTCCCCTCGTGGTTCTCGTCGACGTCCTCGTCGTTCTTCCCGCGTCCGCGGCCCGCTCGTCGGATCAGGCGGCCGGCACCTCGACCCAGGCCAGGCATCCCGGCGCATCGGCCGGCGCCGGCTCCAGGCCGAGCGACGCGCGGGCGCCGAACTGCGCCTGCAGCCGCTCCCGCGTGTTGGCCAGCCCCAGCCCGTCGCAGGCGCCCGGCGCCAGACCCTGGCCGCCATCCTGCACCTCGAGCCGCAGCCGCCCCTCGAGCGCCTTCGCTCTCACCGCGATGTGCCCGCCGCGCAGGCTGGGCTCGATGCCATGCGTGATCGCGTTCTCGGCCAGCGTCAGCAGCGTGCCGGGCGGCAGGCTCGCATGACTCATCGCCGCCGCGGCCGACTCGTCCAGGTCCAGCGACCAGGTCAGCCGCTGCCCCAGTCTCGCCTGCATGATGTCCAGGTAGCTGCGCACGATCTGCAGCTCCTGCTCGAGCGGCAGCCGGTCCTGCTCGAACATCGGCAGCGTCGCCCGCAGATAGCGCGTCAGCGAACGCAGCATCGGCCCGGCGCGATCGTCGCGCGTGTCCACCCAGTGCTGCAGCGACGCCAGCGTGTTGAACAGGAAGTGCGGCTGGATCTGCGCCGTCGCCAGCCGCTGCGCCAGCGCGACACGCTCCTCCTGCGCCTCCAGCTCCGCCAGACGGGCGCCGAGCTGCTGCGTCCGGTACAGCGTCAGGAACCACCACGAGGACACCGTCAGCGTCATCCCGCCCGCGCCGAAGGGCAGCAGCGCACGCGCCTCCTCGCGGTAACCCAGCTTCACCATGATCAGCGTGACCAGCAGCATCACCACGCCGGCGCCCATCGTGGCCACGTTGAACCGCGTGCGCGTCGGCTGCCGCCAGAGCCAGCGCGCGACGCTCAGCCCCGCCGCGGCCACCGCCAGCCCCCCAATCAGGATCACATGCGCCAGGTGGCGCGGCAGCATCGTGTAGAACACCAGACCGAGCACCAGCACGTTGCTCAAGACGTAGCAGTCGATGCCGGTCGACCACGTCTTCAGACCGGAGCGCGCGATCTCGGCATCGCTGAAACTGCGGCGCGGGCCGGGGAACAGCAGATGACCCCAGTCGAAACGCACCTGGCCCCGTTCGGCGTCGGCATCGGCATGGCCATCGGCGCGGGCACCGGCTCGAATATTCGCGCCGGCTTTGCCGCCGGCTTCAGCGGGAGCGATGGGCGTGGTCATGCGGCGAGTCTAGGACAGGGGGCCAGGGACCGGCCCTGGATGCGGCGAGTGGCGGCTCCAGGGGATGACTGGAGGGCTGTGCGGGCCGGGCAGCCCGCCCGGGCGCGCCTCAGCACTGGGGCTCGCCGCCGACGAAGACCTTCAGGGTGCCGGGCTCGATGGGGATCCAGGGCTCGCCGCGCGTGAGGGGCTCGGTCGCGACGATCGCGATGCGGTCGTCCTCCGTCGTCTTGGCGGCCAGGTCCACCGTCAGGTCCTCGTCCTGCAGGGTCACCGCGCCGAAGGGCGGCTGGCGCAGCAGGTAATGCAGCTTGGTCGACCCATGCGCCCACAGCGCCTGGCCATTGGACAGCAACATGTTGAAGGTGCCGTGCCGGTTGAGCTGCGGCAGCAGCTCGCGCAGCGTGTGGTTCAGCTCGTCGATGGCCGGCATCGTCGCGTGCGCCTTGGCCAGCTCCTGCATCAGCCAGCAGAACGCCTGCTCGCTGTCGGTCTGGCCCACCGGCCGGAAGGCCGCATGCAGCCGCGGCGCGAAGCCCTTCAGGTCGCCGTTGTGCGCGAACACCCAGTAGCGGCCCCACAGCTCGCGCACGAAGGGATGGGTGTTCTCCAGCGACACGACGCCCTGCGTCGCCTTGCGGATGTGGGCGATGACGACGTCGCTGCGGATGGGATAGGTCTTGACCAGCTCCGCCAGCGGCGAGACGCGCGCGCTGTGATGGTCGACGAAGTGCCGCAGGCCGCGGCCCTCGAAGAAGGCGATGCCGAAGCCGTCCTTGTGCTCATGCGCCCGCGTCGCGAGGCCCGCGAAGCTGAACATCACGTCGGTCGGTCGGCGGGCATTCATGCCCATCAGCTGGCACATGGCGGACCTCGCTCAAGACATCATTCGAGGAACAGCCGGGTCAGCCCCTTCAGGCTCACCAGGTTGCCGGGGTTGCTGGTCTCGTTGAGCACGCCGCTCATGCGCCGCAGCAGCCGCGGGCTCTTCTTGGCGCGCCAGATCAGCAGGTCCGCCAGCCACGGGAAGCGGTTGACGCGATTGCCGCGCTCGTAGAGGTCGTACTTGGGCTGCAGCGCGCGCAGGCCCTGCTCGTACTGCTCGCGCACGCGCGCGTCGTCGGCGCGGTGCGCCAGGATGGCCTCGGCGGCCAGCAGGCCGGTCTCCATGGCCTTGCCGATGCCCTCGCCGGTGAAGGAGTAGGTCGAGCCCGCCGCCTCGCCGGTGACCAGCAGGCCGGGCCGCGTCCAGCGCGCGCCCTTGAGCGTGCAGCGCAGCGGCGCGCCCTTGAGCTCGCCGATCAGTTCGCCCTCGGCCATCAGGCGCTTGGCGGGCGGGTAGTGCTCGACGAAGGCGTCGAAGATGGCGCGCAGGTTGACGTCCTTCTTGCGGCCCTTGCCGCCCAGGTCCTTGTGGCTGTCGGTGACGCCCACGCCGATGTTGAAGCTGCCGTCCGGCGCCGGGAAGATCCAGCCATAGCCCGGCTGCACCGGCTTGCACCAGACCACCTCGAGCGCCTTGATCTCGCCGACCAGCGACGGCGCGCGCACGTAGCCGCGCAGCGCGACGCCGCTGGGGGTGTGGCGCTCACACATGCCGGCGGCCGTGAGCGCCTTGGGCACCGCGCCGGTGGCCAGGAGGACCCAGTCGGCGGTGATCTCGCGGGACTGGCCGTCGATGGTGAGGCGGGCGCCGCGCACGCGGCCCTGGGCGTCCTCGAGCGCCGCTTCGAAGCGCGCCGGCGCCAGGAAGCGCGCGCCGGCCTCCTGTGCGCCGAGGTTGAGGATCTCGTCGAGCTGCTTGCGCGGCAGCACGGCGAGGTGGCCGGGCACGTCGATGCGCCCGCCGCGCGGGCCGATGCAGCCGACGTGGGCGGAGCGCTGCGCCTTGGCCATGACGCGCTCGAGCAGGCCCAGGCGCTCCAGCGCCTGATGGGCGTCGGGGATCAGGCCGTCGCCGCAGATCTTGTCGCGGCCCAGCGGCTGCTGGTCGGCCAGCACCACGTCCAGGCCGGCCTTGGCGAGCCAGCGCGCGGCGGCGCTGCCGGCGGGGCCGGCGCCGATGATCAGGACCTGGCAGGCGGCGGGCAGACCCGGGGACGACTCGTCGGACATGGATGCGTTTGGAACGGATGACGGAAGTCGGACATTCTAGGGAGCCCGCCGAACGAAAAAAAAGCGGGAGGGTTCCCCCTCCCGCTTCTGCCTCGTGTCCGCGTCGCCGCGGCGGCCGCGAAGGGCCGCCGCGGCCGGCGATCAGAACGAGTAGGTCGCGCGGACGTAGTAGGCGCGGCCCGTCGGGTCGACGTAGCGCGAATCCCAGCCACCGCCCTGGAACAGGTCTTCCTGGTTGGTGAACGGAGGCGCGCGGTCGAACAGGTTGCGCACGCCCAGGACCAGCGAGATGTCCTTGCGCGGCGCCCAGCTGCCGAACAGGTCGAAGGTCGTGTACGACGGCACGCGGGCATGCGTGGTCGGATCGAAGTCGACGTAGCCCGACTTGTAGCGCATCGTCACGCCGGCGCCGAAGTCCTGGTACTTCCAGTTCGTCGTCAGGTTGTGCTGCCAGCGGAAGATCGGGCCCGACTCGCCGTAGGTGCCCACGTTCTGCACCCAGTAGCCATCCTTGAAGTCCTGGAACTCGTACTTGGCGATGTAGGTGCTGTTCAGCGCGAAGTCGAACTGGCCGACCGCGCTGTTCAGGCGGTACTGGGCGCTCAGGTCCACGCCGTTGGTGCGCACCTTGCCCAGGTTCAGCAGCGTCTGGTCGACATAGCCGCAATCCGCGCCCGGGCAGTTGCTGGCGATCGACAGCGTGTTGCCGGGACCGAAGTGGAAGTACTGCTGCAGCGCCGGGTAGTTGCTGTAGTTGTTGAACAGCGCGAACTGCGGGATCGAGCCGATCTTGTCCTTCAGGTGCACCCACCAGAAGTCCACGCCGAAGCTGGCGTTGGCGATCGGCTCGTACACGAAGCCCAGCGTGGCGGACTTGGACTTCTCCGGACGCAGGTTCTTGTTGCCGGCGTTCAGCACCTGGAACTGCGCGTCGCACTGGTTGCCGGTGGAGCCATCCGGGCACAGCAGCGGGTTCGGGTAGTTGCCGGCCGTGTTCGTGTAGGCGGGGCTGCCATACAGCTCATACAGCGTCGGCGCCCGGAAGCCCGTGGACGCCGAGCCGCGCACCAGCAGTTCCTTCATCGGCTGGAAGCGGAAGCTGACCTTGGGATTGGTCGAGCTGCCGAAGTCGCTGTACTTGTCGTAGCGCAGCGAACCGGTCACGTCCAGCGACTTCAGCACCGGCACGTTCAGCTCGCCGTACAGCGCGTAGACATTGCGCGAGCCTTCGGCCAGCGAGTTGGGGTCCACGCCGGTCGAGGCCGAGACCTTGGTCGCGAAGTCGGTGTTGGCGGCCGACTTGAAGTTCTCGCGGCGGAACTCGGCGCCCAGCGCGAGCTGCGCGGCGCGGCCGGCACTGAACCAGTCCGCCAGGTCGCGGCTGGCGTGGCCGCTGACCGTGGTGACGGTGCCCTTGGCCGATTCCAGCAGGCCGTTCAGCGCGGCCTGCTGCAGCAGCGCGGTGCCGACATCGGTCTGGTCGCCGAACGGGTTGATGCGGCCATCCGCCAGGCCGGCGCCGATCAGGTCGCCGTCCGCGTAGCCGCTCACCAGGTACTGGTCGACCTTGCTGCGGTTGTAGGACACGTTGGCGGAGTAGTCCCAGCCCAGCGCGTTGCCGTCGGCCGTGAACATCAGGCGCTGCTGGTTGTTCCGGTTGGTCTGGCCGCGCGAGCCGTTGGGGAAGTCACGCCAGTAGACGAGCACCGGCTTGGTCGGGTCGATGTTCGAGCCGGCCGGGGGCGTCGGGTAGAACGCGGTGCCCGGATTGACCTCGTAGCCGCCGTAGGGGACCGGCGCGACGAAGGTCGTGACGGTGTTGCGGGTCGCGAACAGCTCGGCGCCCAGCGTCAGGCTGTCATTGACCAGCAGGCTGCCCTTGAGCAGGCCCGAGGTGGTCTCGACCTTGGGCGAGAAGTCCACGAACGAGGACGTGACCAGCTTGCACACGCCGTTCGAGTTGACCATCGACGTGCCGTTGCAGGCGCTGCCGACCGGGTTGTAGAACTGCGCGTTGTCCTGCGTGTAGTTGGCCGGCGCGGTGCTGTACGACAGGCCGCCGGGCATGCGCTGGTTGAAGTCGCGCTGCGTGCCGCCGATCGGGTCCTGCTTGCGGTAGGAGACCGAGCCGAACAGGTTGAAGCCCTGCTTCTGCAGGTCGCCGAAGCCGTAGGCCACGTTGAAGTTGCGCGACTTGCCGCCGGTCTTCTCGGGCTGGTCCAGGCCCAGGGTGATCGAGCCGCCCTGCAGGTTGGACTTGGTGATGAAGTTGATGACGCCACCGATGGCGTCCGTGCCGTACAGCGCCGAGGCGCCGTCGCGCAGCACTTCGATGCGGTCGATCGCCGCGAACGGGATCATGTTCAGGTCGGGCGCCGAGCCGTCCACCGCGTTGTTGGCGATGCGCTGGCCGTTCAGCAGCACCAGCGTCTTGTCGGCGCCGATGCCGCGCATGTCGGCGAAGGACGCGCCGCCGCTGCTCGAGCCCACCGACTGGGTGGTGTTGGTCGAGGACTGCACCGACGACAGGCTGGCCATGACCTGCTCGACGGAGGTGATGCCCGACTTCTTCAGATCGTCCATCTTGACGATCGTCACCGGGACGGCGGTCTCGGCGTCGATGCGCTTGATGGCCGAGCCCGTGACCACGACGCGCTCAAGCTGCGTCTGGTCCTGTTGTTGAGCCAGCGTCGGGAAGGACGCGGCCGCAATGGTGGCGGCAACTGCCAGGCTCACCGCGTTCAGCTTGTACATCTCTGCAACTCCTATTGGGTTACCCGGTCTTGTCAGAGCGGCGTAACAAAAAAAGCCAAGGGGTATCCCTGACTCAGCGCAGTGTGCAGATCCCTCGATGTACTTTTGTTGCTCGGGTGCGCTTAGTAATAGATGGGGGCGACTGGCATTTACCGATGGCGATAAATCCAGGAAAACCCTGACACCAGTTTCGGGGAATGTTGTTGCATCACGACAGGCGGTCGCCAGGAAGCAACGGAGTTCCAACCCGCCAGCGCGGTTTCGCGGCCGAGCCTCAGGGTGAACCCGATGCATTTCTCCACATTTCGTTGCCGGATACCAACGTGCGGGCACGGAAGCGTCCGCAATTTAACTTTACGAATCTCACCGGACAGGATGGCCCGAAAGCAAAGAAGCCTTGCCAGTCAATGACTTAAGGCATGGCTCTGTCACCAAAGTGATACACGGAACGGGGGTCCGCTCACTTGTGACCTAGAGAGTTCCCGGACGGGCGAAAAGGCGGACTGCCAAAAAATTGCTGGTTCGGAACAGTCATCGGCGAGTCCTCCCAACCCGGGATCGGCCGCTTCGCTGTCTGCAGTGGTTCGCAAAGGTTCCACAGCTCATTTCGGGAAGCACACATGCATCAACGTACTACTCTCTCCGCAGCCGCCCTGCTGGTACTTGGCGGCCTGGCGGGTTTCGCGCAGGCACAGCAGGCCGACACCCCACCGGCGCAGCAACTGGAACGGGTCGAGGTCGTTGGCTCCGCGATCAAACGCACCAATGCCGAAGGTGTTTCCCCGGTGGAAGTGCTCTCGCGCAAGCAGATCGAGCGTACCGGGGCCACCACCGTCAACGAACTGCTGCGCTCGATCCCGTCGATCGACATCTTCGACCAAGGCGAACTGGCCTCCAATTCGCCAGCCGGTTCCGGCACCGCCAACATTGGCATGCGCGGCCTGAGCACCAGCCAGGTCCTGATCCTGCTGAACGGCCGCCGCCTGCCAGTCAACGCGCTGTACGACTCGTCGGGCGCGGGCGCCGCATTCGACATCAATTCGTTGCCCATCGGCGCGATCGATCAGATCCAGATCCTGAAAGACGGCGGCTCCGCGCTTTACGGCGCCGATGCGGTTGCGGGCGTCATCAACTTCGTCACCAAGACCGACTACCAGGGCATCGAGCTCAGCGGCAGCTACGGCCGCTCGAGCCGCGGAGACGGCGCCGAGAAGCGCGCCGGCCTGTCAGCCGGCTTCGGCGACCTGAGCAGCGATCGCTACAACGTGCTGTTCGGCTTGGACATCCTCAAACGCGATCCGATCCTGCGTTCCGACCGATCGCTGTCGAGCTCGGTGGACTTCCGCCGCTTCGGCTCGTCAGACGCGCGCAGTTCGTTCTCGCCCTACGGCAACGTGATCAACCCGGATACGGGGGCGTTGGTCGGTGTGCCCTACACGACCTGCCCGGCCGATTCGCTCGGCGCGAACAACATCTGCCGTTACGACTTCAACAAGTCGCTGCTGACCGCTTACAACGGAGCCGACCGCGTCAGTGCCATGGCCATCGGCAACCTGCAGATCAACAACGACACCCGCGCGTTCCTGGAGGCCACCTACTCGACCTCGAAGGACCACTTCGAGGCGCACCCGGTGCCGGACTACTTCATCGTTCCGATCACCAATGCGAACCAGCAGCCCTATGAGATCAAGGACGCCAACGGCAACGGCACCGGCAAGGTGTACATCGCTGGGCGCTTCATGCAGGGTGGCCCGCGCATCACCGATCGCAAGTCCGACTTCCTGAACCTGGCCACCGGCCTGCAAGGCACCTGGCGCAACTACGACTGGAAGGTCGCGGTGTCGCGCGGCGAGAGCAAGGTCACCAACCAGGACCACAACTACTACAACGCCGATCTGTGGGCCGACGCCACCGGCGGTGGCCTGCTGAATCCGACCGTCAGCACCAATGACCCGGCGTTCGTCGAAAGCCTGAAGGTCAACCCAAAGCGTGTCGGCAAGTCGATCCTGGAGACGTTCAATGCCCAGATCGCGGGCGACCTGTATTCGCTGCCGGCCGGCCCATTGCAGTTCGCGGTCGGTGTGAACCTGAACCACGAGAAGCTGTCCGACGAGCCGGATGCCCTGCAACAGGCAGGCAAGGTCGTCGGCGGAATCGCCCAGGCCGCCGTCGAAGCGAGCCGTACCTACAAAGCTGTCTACACCGAACTGATCATCCCGGTCTTCAAGTCGCTTGAGGCGCAGGCCGCAGTCCGCTACGACAAGTACCCCAACGCCGATGCCACCAGCCCGCGCGTGGGCCTGAAGTGGACTGTTTCCCCGCAACTGGCATTCCGTGGTTCGTTCACCCGGAGCTTCCGCGCGCCGGTGCTGAAGCAGCTGTTCGGTGCGCAGGAGCAGGGCGCGACGACGATCACCGATCCGGACTCCTGCCGCAAGCTGGGTGTGACGGTCAACGTCGACCCGGCCACCGGCGAGGAAAGCTGCCTGGTGAACGCCTTCCAGGTGAACGGCGCCAACCCCAATCTTCAGCCTGAGAAGGGCAAGACTTTCAACGTAGGCGCGGTGTTCGAGCTGTCCAAGGACTTCAACGCCAGTGTCGACTGGTGGAAGATCGAGAAGACCAACGACATCAGCGCACCAACGATCTCCTCCGCGATTGACCAGGGCCTGTTCAACAAGGAAGGTCCGCGCTTCAACATCTTCACCAACCTGCAGAACATCGCCGAGCGCCAGACTTCGGGTGTCGACGTCGATGCGCGCTGGCGCCTGGGCGCCACGCCGGTCGGCAACGTGACGCTGCGCAACCTGCTGTCGTATTACTTCACCAACAAGACCCGCCAGGCCGCTGGCGATGACTGGGCGGAGTACTCGGGCACCTACGCAACGCCGCGCTTCCGCAACAACTTCATCATTCAGAGCGAGATGGGCCCGTGGGCAGCCAACCTGCAGTGGCGTACCGTGGGCGGCTTCTGGGATACGGACAAGCCGTTCCCGATCGCCCAGAACACGCGCAAGGTCGGCAACCATGAGGAAGGTGACGTGCAGGTGGTGTACTCCGGCGTGAAGAGCCTGGAGTTGAGCCTTACGGTCAAAAACGTCTTCGACCGCATGCCTCCGCTGAGCTTGACCAACGCGCTGAGCAACACCTACACGCAGATGGGCTTCGCGGAGCTGTACACCAACCGCGGCCGCTACTTCCAGTTGGGTGCAAAGTACACCTTCCGTTGATACGGGAAGTGCGCTGATCACCACTTGAAGGGCGCCGGCGACGGCGCCCTTTTCTATTTCCAATCCATCGATCCATGAAAAGCTCGCAACCCGATACCCGACGCCGCGCCCTGGTGACGGCGGTCACGCTGTCGCCGCTGGCCGGCTTGCCCGACCTGGCCGCCGCGCAGACGCCGGCATCCTCGATGAAGGTCGAGGACTTCTTCCGTAATCCAGTGCTCAGCGGCGCCCGCCTCTCGCCGGATGGCAAGCTGGTCGCCGGGACCCGCATCACGGCCAAGGGGCGCGCGAACATCGTCGTCGTCGACGTGGCCACACGCAAGGTCAAGATCATCACGGACTTCACCGACGGCGACGTCGGCGACCTGAGCTGGGTGAACAACACCCGGCTGTCCTTCGGCATCTCCGACCGCCAGCGCGGCGCAGACCAGCTCGGCGCGGCCGGCCTGTTCGCCATCGACGCCGACGCCAGCAACTTCGTGACCCTGGCGGAACGTGCCTTTATGACCGAAGGCGGCAAGCTGCTGCCCGCGGGCTCGACGGTGCACTCGCGGATCGTGGAGAAGGGCGAGCTGACCGACGAGATCCGGGTGGTGGCCTACTCCTATCAGGCCAAGGGCAAGTCGTCGTCGACGATGTACCGGGTCAACACGCGCACCGGGCGCTTCTCGCCGATGACGGTGGGCGGCCCGGGCAATGCCCAGCAGTGGCTCATCGACGGCAAGGGCGTGCCCCGCTGCTGCGTGAGCTACGTCGACGAGACCCTGACCATCCATTTCCGCGAGACCGAGGAGGCACCATGGACGCCGGTCTACAGCTACAAGGACGATGACACCGCCCAGGCCATCAAGCCCCAGTCGATCGCACCGGACGGCCGGATCTACGTCGTGGCCAACAACGGCGGCGACACCAGCGGCCTCTACGCGTTCGATCCCAAGACCCGGAAGCTGGACCCGACGCCTGTGTTCGCGATCAAGGGTTTCGACGCGGACGACATCGGCCTGCTCTGGGATCGCAGCGAGGGCAAGCTCCTAGGCATCTCCTACGAGGCGATCGAGCGAGGCACCTACTGGATCGACGAGGAGCGTGCTGCGCTGCAGGCGTCAGTGGACAAGGCCCTGCCCGACACCGTCAACGCCCTCCAGGTGGGCGGGACCGACGATGATCGCGTGGCACTGGTCAGTTCGTCCTCGGATCGGGATCCGGGCCGCTATTACCTCTACCAGGTCAAGCAGGACAAATTCCAGGGACTGGGCGCCACGCGGCCCTGGGTGAAGGTTCCGGAGATGAGGCCGACCGCCTTCTTCCGCTATAGCGCCCGTGACGGCATGCAGATCCCGGCGCAGTTGACGCTGCCAGCCGGCGACAGCAAGCCGCCGCTGATCGTGCTCCATTACGGCGGCCCATGGGTGCGTCCGATCCACATGCGCTGGGACCCTGTCGTTCAGTTCCTCGCCTCTCGCGGCTATGCGGTGTTCATGCCGGCGCCGCGGGCGTCCACCGGTTTCGGCGACAAACTCTTCCGGGCGGGCTGGAAGCAGTGGGGTCTGGCGATGCAGGATGACGTCACCGACGGCGTCAAGCTGTTGATCCAGCAGGGCAAGGTCGATCCCAAGCGCATCTGCATCGCCGGTGCTAGCTACGGCGGCTACCTGACGATGATGGGCCTGGCCAAGGAGCCGGAATTGTTCCGCTGCGGCGTCAACTGGGTGGGGGTGACCGATCCGAACTTCATGTTCACCGTGACCTGGACCGACTTCAATCGCTACGGCGGACCCGACACCGGACGGCGGCGGCTCATCGGTGATCCGGAGAAGGATGCGGAACAGTTTAAGCAGACGTCGCCGCTGCAGCGTGCCGCCGAGATCAAGCAGCCGGTGTTGATGGCCTATGGGGCGCTCGATCAGCGCGTGCCGATGATCAACGGCGAGAAGATGCGCGACGCCCTCAAGGGCCACAACAAGAACGTGGAGTGGATCGTCTATCCCGACGAAGGCCACGGCTGGCGCCGCGAGCCCAACAACGTGGACTTCTGGACCCGCGTCGAAGCGTTCTTGGCGAAGAACTTGGCCTGACGCGGTCCGCCGCCGGCCTTGCGAAGGCGCCCTGCGGTGATCTACACCCCAAAAGTTGGACGCAAGTCCAACCAATGGGGTGTTTTTCGTGGCGAAGCACAGTGAGAGCTTCGAGTTCGAAGTTGTTCAGAGGTATTTGGCCGGGCCGCTAGGCAAGAAGGCTTGCAAAGGCGGCTGGCACCGTACCGCAGCGCGGAGTTCAAGTCGAACGTGCTGCGCCAGGCTGAGCGCCAGCAGTTATCGAACACCCGAGCGGCCGATGCTCTCTTGTTTGCGTGGTGGAGTGGAGGGGCACCGCGGCCCCGTGGCAGCGCCAGCACGATGAGGGCGGCGCGCAAGCGCTTCACGCCAAACCTCGAGGCCACCCTTCCATGAGGCCCTCCAAGCCAAAGGCTGCACCGGCAGCACCCGCAGGGCGTAAGCCATCCTCGAGCTGAGGCGCGACACCATCCGTTGCGCATGCTGCTGCAGATGGAGGACCTATCGCGCAGCACGTTCTGCTACCGGGCCAAGGCGCTTGCAGTTGGCGGCGATGGAAAGCAGCTACGACAGGGGCTGCGTCGCTACATCCACCACAACCAACCCCGTCTCAAGCTCAAGCTAAAAGGCCTGAGTTCGGTGAGGTACCGAGCTCAGGCCTTGGGCGCCTAGCCTTCAACTACCCCACTTCTTGGGGTCAGTTCAAAGCGGGCCTTTGTGGTGGCGGCACGGGGCCGCCCGCAGGCTGTCAGGTCCGGGGACCTCAGAAGCCGTAGCTGGCGCGCAGGAAGAAGGCGCGGCCGATCGGGTCGGAGTACCGGGGGTCGTAGCCGCGCTGCGAGCGGGTCGACTGGTTCGAGAACGACGGGTCGGTGTCGAACAGGTTCTTCACGCCCAGCGTCAGCGCCGTGGACTTGTTGAACTTGTAGGTGCCCGACAGGTCGACCAGCGTGTAGGTGTCCACGTTGCCGTAGAACGACGGGCCGCCGACCACCGTCGTCGGATCGTTCTGGTCGCGGTAGCCGCTCTGGTGACGGATCGCCAGGCGCGAGCTCCAGTTGTTCAGCGCCCAGGCCGCCGAGAAGGTGTGCTTCCAGCGCAGGACCGGGCTGCCGTCCTTGTAGACGCCGACGTTCTGGATGAAGTCGCCCGACGGGTTGGTCTGGTACTTGTAGCTGTGGACGTAGGTGCTCTCGTACTGCAGACCCAGGTTGCCCCAGGCGCCCAGGCCGGTGGAGTACGCGACCGCGAAGTCGATACCGTCGGTCTTGACGCGGCCGATGTTGGCGTTGGTCTGGACCACGTAGCCGATGGCGTTGCTGTTCAGGTCCAGCCCGCCGCAGCGCTGCAGGTTGGCCTGCACCGCCGCCGGCAGCGTGTTGCAGCGGACGATGTTCGCGGCGTAACGGGTCGGGTCGGCGAAGATGACGTCGATCGGCAGGACGCTGATCTGGTCGCGCAGCTTGATGTTCCAGTAGTCGGCCGAGATGGTCAGCGCCTTGATCGGCTCGACCACCACGCCCAGCGTGAAGGTCTTGGACTTCTCCGGCTTCAGGTCGGGGTTGCCGCCGTTCTGGACCTGCGGCTGCGACTGGCAGTCACGGCTCTTCACGCCACCGTTGATCGGGTTGCCTTGAGCGTCGCAGAGCAGCGGGTCGTTCTTCGCGCCGGACGAGAAGGTCACGGTCTGCGGGGCGTACAGGTCGTCCAGGCCAGGGGCGCGGAAGCCGGTGTTGTACGAGCCGCGCAGCGCCAGTTCCTTGATCGGCTGGAAGCGGATGCCGACCTTCGGGTTGGTCGTCGCGCCGGCGTCGGAGTAGTCGTCGCGGCGCAGGGCCAGCTGGACTTCCACCATCTTGTGCAGCGGCAGCAGCAGCTCGACGCCGATGGCCTTCACGTTGCGGTCGCCGCCCACGTGGTTGGGCGAACGGCCGGCCGACGGGATCGCCAGCACGACGTCGTCGTTGGTGTCGTTCTTGTACTTTTCCTTGCGGTACTCGGCGGCGACGGCCAGCGCGGCGCGGCCGCCGGGCAGGTCGAAGATCTCACGGGAGGCGCGGAAGTCGGCGCTCTGGGTCTGGCCCATCGCGTTGGCGAACACGCCGCGGCGCTTGGCCTGCTCGATGATGGCCAGCTGGGCCGGCGTCGCGTCGGCGAACGGGTTCAGGTTGCCGGCGGCGACCTGGGCGCGCACGAACGGCGCATTGACGTAGCCGTCGACGGCGGCGTCATTGGCCGTGCTCTTCGAATACAGCACGCCCGCGCGGTAGTCCCAGTCGGCGATCACGCCCGACAGGTCGGCCACGGCGCGCTCGGCGGTCGAGTGCGAACCGTTGGTCCGCGAGCCCGCCGGCACCATGCGCCAGCCCACGCTGATCGGCTTGGTCGTGTCGATGCCGGGATAGGTCCGGGGGAAGAACGGGTTGCTCGGCTGGATGGTGATGGCCGAGACCGGGTCCGGCGCGACGCGCGCGGTGTTGTCGTTCTTCGTGGAGATCGCGTCCAGCGACAGCACGTGGTTGTCGCCGATCTTGACCGACGCGCGGCCGGCCAGCGTGGTCTGGTCCACGTCGGGGGCGATGTCGATCGTCGAGCTGAAGTCGAAGATGCAGACCTTGTTGTTGGTCGGGTTCACGACCGACAGCGGACCCTTGCAGTCCGGGGCCGACGGGTTGCCCGACAGGTTGCCCTGGGTGAAGTTGCCCGGGAAGGTGGTGGGCGAGCTGCCCGCCACGCCGTGCGCCGGGAGGATGCCGGTCTTGGCGAAATCGCGGTCCAGCGCGCGGATGCGGTCGGTGCGGCGCTTGTCCAGCGAGGCCCAGAAGTTGACGCGGTCCTTCTCCAGGTCGCCGAAGCCGAAGGTCAGCGAGGCGCCTTCCTTCTTGCCGCCCTTTTCCTGCGGGTTGCTCAGTTCGAGCACGGCCTGGCCGCCGCGGAAGTTGGACTTGGTGATGAAGTTGATCACGCCGCCGATCGCGTCGGTGCCGTACACGGCGGACGCGCCGTCACGCAGCACTTCCACGCGGTCGATGACGGCGAAGGGGATGGAGTTCAGGTCGACCGCGTTGGCGCCGAAGGCGAACGCCGTCATGCGGCGGCCGTTCAGCAGGACCAGGGTCTTGTTGGTGCCCAGGCCGCGCAGGTTGGCGTAGGTCGCGCCGCCGGTGCTCGAACCGATCGAGTTGGAGCCGGTGTTGCTCGACTGGCTGGACGACAGCAGTTCGACGATCGCCTCGACGCTGGCAACGCCCGAGGCGCGCAGTTCTTCGGCCTTCAGCACGGTGATGGGCAGGGCGCCTTCGTCGCTGATCGAGCGCTTGATGGCGGAACCGGTGATTTCGATGCGTTCGAGCTGCTGCGCTTCCTGCGCGTGCGCGGCGCCGACGGAAGCCGCGAGGATCGCTGCGGCCACGCTGATTTGGCGGAGGGAGGGAGAAGTGGGCATGCCTGTTCCGTGAATGGCAAAGAAAAGAGTTGCGCCCAACAACTTTTAGTTACCGAGCGCAGTGGAAGGTGAAGAAACTTTAAGGAACAGGAATTGCCTATGGCCCTCGGGTCCACCCCTACGCACTTTCCATGATTGATGGGGGATGCCATTCCTCATCGGTGCTATTTCGGTGAGCAATCATTTGCGCCCCGCGTGGACGTGGCCGGTAGGCGGGGAAGAAAATGATGCGCCCAAGAAAAAGGCGATCCCTGAGGGATCGCCTGGCTCCGCCGGACGTACGGCGCACGATGGCCGCGATTGGCGACGAATCGCCGGTGTTGCGGCCGGATTGGCGTGGCTTCAGTTTGCGGTTGCCGCCTTGCGCTTCTGCCGCCAGGCATGAAGCAGCGGCTCGGTGTAACCGCTGGGCTGTGCACGGCCTTTGAACACCAGTTCCATGGCCGCTTGATAAGCCATGCTTTCCGGATGTCCCGCCATGGGTTCGTAGCTCGGATCCCCCGCGTTCTGGGTGTCCACGATCGCTGCCATCCGTTCGAATGTCGCGCGAACCTGTTGTTCGGTCACGACGCCGTGCGCCAGCCAGTTCGCGACGTGTTGGCTGGAGATGCGCAACGTTGCACGGTCCTCCATCAAACCGACTTGATTGATGTCCGGCACCTTGGAGCACCCGACGCCCTGGTCGATCCAGCGCACCACGTAGCCCAGGATGCCCTGGATGTTGTTGTCGAGCTCCTGCTGCTTCTGCGTGTCCGTCCACGACGGATCGGCGGCGACCGGAATGGTCAGCAGGCGCTGCAGCAGTTCGGCGCGGTCGACGGAGGGCGCCTCGGCCTCGATCTGCTGCTGCACCTGCGCGACGTTGACCTGGTGGTAATGCAGCGCGTGCAGCGTGGCGGCGGTCGGGCTGGGCACCCAGGCGGTGTTGGCGCCGGCTTTCGGATGCGCGATCTTCTGCTCCAGCATCGCGGCCATCAGGTCCGGCATCGCCCACATCCCCTTGCCGATCTGCGCGCGGCCGCGCAGGCCGGCGCTCAGGCCGACCAGCACGTTGTTGCGCTCATAGGCCTGGATCCAGGCGCTGGTCTTCATGTCGCCCTTGCGCAGCATCGGACCGGCCAGCATCGCGGTGTGCATCTCGTCGCCGGTGCGGTCCAGGAAGCCGGTGTTGATGAAGGCGACCCGGCTCGGCGCCGCGGCGATGCAGGCGGCCAGGTTCACGCTGGTGCGGCGTTCCTCGTCCATGATCCCCAGCTTCACCGTCGACGCCGGCAGGCCCAGCAGCTGTTCGACGCGGCCGAACAGCTCGTTGGCGAAGCCGACTTCGGCCGGGCCATGCATCTTGGGTTTGACGATGTAGATCGAGCCCTGGCGCGAGTTGCGCAGGCCCGAGCCCGACAGCTGCTTCAGGTCGTGCAGCGCGATCAGGGTGGTGATGACCGCGTCCATGATCCCTTCGGGGATCTCGTGGCCGCCGTCCAGCAGGATGGCCGGGTTGGTCATCAGGTGGCCGACGTTGCGCACGAACAGCAGCGAGCGGCCCGGCAGCACGACGTCGTCGCCGCCGTTCGCCGCCTTGTAGACGCGATCAGGGTTGAGGCGGCGCACGAAGCTGCGGCCGCCCTTGCTGACCTCTTCCGTCAGCGAGCCGCGCAGGATGCCCAGCCAGTTGCGGTAGGCGAGCAGCTTGTCCTGGGCGTCGACGGCGGCGATCGAGTCCTCCAGGTCGAGGATGGTCGACAGCGCCGATTCCAACAGCACATCGGCCACGCCGGCGGCGTCGGTCTGGCCGATGGCGGAGGCGCGGTCGATCTGGATCTCGAGGTGCAGGCCGTGGTGGCGCAGCAGGATCGCGGTCGGCGCGGCGGCTTCGCCCAGGTAGCCGACGAACTGCGCGGGATCGGCCAGCGCCGCGCTGCGGCCGTCCTTCAGCGTGACGGCCAGGGCTGTGCCGTCGACGCGATAGCCGGCGGCCTCCGCGTGCGACGCGCCCGCCAGCGGCGCGGCCTGGTCCAGCACCTGGCGCGCGAAGGCGATCACCTTGGCGCCGCGCGCCGGGTTGTAGCCGCCGGCGCGTTCGGCGCCGTCGGTCTCGGGGATCACGTCGGTGCCGTAGAGCGCGTCATACAGCGAGCCCCAGCGCGCGTTGGCCGCGTTCAGCGCGTAGCGGGCATTCAGGATCGGCACGACCAGCTGGGGGCCGGCCTGGGTCGCCAGTTCGGCGTCGACGTTGGCGGTGGTGGCCCGCGCGTCCGCCGGCACCGGCACGAGGTAGCCGATGCGCTTCAGGAAGTCCTGATAGGCGGCCATGTCGCGGATCGGACCGGGGTTCGCGCGATGCCAGCCATCGAGCTCGGTCTGCAGGCGGTCGCGCTCGGCCAGCAGCGCGGCGTTCTTCGGGGCCAGGTCATGCGCGAGCGCGTCGAAGCCTTGCCAGAACGCGCCCGGCTCGATGCCGGTGCCGGGCAGGGCCTCGGTCTCGATGAAGCGGGCCAGGGCGGCGTCGACCTGGAGGCGATGGTGGGGGCTGCGTGCGCTCATGAGGACTCCCTGATGGCGGAGAAAGGACGATGAAAGGGGGGCGCGGACAAGGATCGCGGGGGATCCTGATGCGTTGACTGTAGGGCGCGGCGGCCGCTCGATTCATGTCAGCCCTGGTCGAAGATCCCTGACTTTTCTGCACGAATTAGGCGGCTTAGGGTCTCCATTCATTGCTTCCGGTGGCGCAACGCACCAACAATCGGCGCCATGGACCGCCTCAAACAGATCGAGTCCTTCGTGCTGGTCGCGACCAAGGGTAGCCTCACGGCCGCGGCGCAGACGGAGGGCGTGGCCCCGGCGGTGATGGGCCGCCGCCTGGATGCGCTGGAGGCGCGGCTCGGCGTGAAGCTGCTGCTGCGCACCACCCGCAAGCTGACGCTGACGCATGAGGGCACCGCCTTCCTGGAGGACTGCCAGCGCCTGCTGGCCGACTTCGCCAGCGCCGAGGCGAGTGTCAGCGCTGGTGGCATCCAGGCCAGCGGCCATCTGCGGATCACCGCGCCGGCGGGCTTTGGCAGGCGCCACGTCGCGCCGCTGGTGCCGGCCTTCCTCGCGCGGCATCCGGAGGTGAGCCTGTCGCTGAATCTGAGCGACCGTGTCGTCGACATCGTCAACGAGGGCTTCGACTGCGCGGTGCGTGTCGGCGATCTCAGCGATTCCAGCCTGATCAGCATGCGGCTGGCCGACAACCGCCGGCTGTGCGTGGCCGCGCCGTCGTACCTCAAGCGTGCCGGCACGCCCCGGCATCCGTCCGAGCTGATGCGGCACGAATGCCTGACCCTGAGCTCCGACGCGAGCCAGACGCGCGGCTGGGCCTTCCGCATCGACGGTCAGCTGCAGCACCTGCGCCCGACCGGCCGCCTCGACTGCAGCGATGGCCAGGTGCTGCACGACTGGTGCCGCCAGGGCCTGGGCCTGGCCTGGCGCAGCACCTGGGAAGTGGCTGGCGCGATCCGCGCCGGCGAGCTGGTCAGCGTGCTCGACGAGTTCGCCGCGCCGCCCAACGGCATCTTCGCCGTGCTGCCGCAGCGCAAGCACCTGCCGCTGCGGGTGAGGCTGTGGATAGACTTCCTGAAGGAACATCACGGCAGCCCTGACTACTGGGCGCGCGCCACCACCTGGGAGACTCCATGACGCTCGAAGCCTTGCTCGCCGGTCTGCACATCCTGGCGATCCTCAGTCTGGTCGTGTTCCTGTCGAGTCAGGCGGCGCTGTGCCGCACTGAATGGATGAACGCGGCGGTGGTGCGCCGGCTGTCGCGGCTGGACGTGATCTACGGCATGACCGCGGTCGCCGTGTTGTTGACGGGTCTGGCGCGGACCTGGTGGGGCATGAAGGGTCTGGGCTGGTACTGGGGACAGCCGCTGCTGCACGTCAAGTTCGGGTTGTTCGTCGTCATCGGGCTGATCTCGATCAAGCCGACGCTGACCTATCGCCGCTGGGTCAAGGCTCTCGACGGCGGCGCTGGTCTGCCGAGCGATGCCGAGGTGCGCGCCACGCGACGCCTGGTCATGATCCAGGCCCATCTGTTGATGCTCATTCCGATCGCAGCGGTGATGCTCGCGCGCGGTGTGCTGACCAAATGAACATGCGGATATCGGCCGAGTGACGCGGCGGCGCATCGGGATGCCACGCTAGGCGCAAACCGCAGCCATAGCACTGCTATGGCGAGGATTTGCAACAACGCGTGGCGCCCGATGCGGCGTTGCGTCACTTGGCCGAGAGGCAGGCCTTCATGAATTTGTCGTGCTCGGCCTTGCCGCTCTTGCCGGACGCCTTGTAGTCCGCGTTGCAGGTCTTCATCTTGGCCTGCTGATCGGTCATCGCCGGGGCCGAGGCGGCGGCGGTTTCGCCCTTGAGGCAGCTGCTCATGAAGGCCTTGCGTTCGTCGCCTTTCTTGCCGGTGGCCTTGGCGTCGGCGTTGCAGGTCTTCATGCGCTGCTGCTGCGCGGTGGGTTCCTTCTTCGGCTTGGCGTCGTCCGCGGCATGCGCGCCCAGCGAGGCCAGGGCCAGCATCGCGGCAGCGATCAGCGAGATCGGGGTCAGTCGTGTCATCACTCTCTCCTTCAGGGGGCTACGGGGTTGGGAAAGACCTCTCGGGCAGTGGAGCACACCAACGAGCGGCTCTCAATAGCGGTTGACGCGCGTCAAGAGAATGACTGACTGGCTTCGGTTGACCGCGACAGGGCGGCGCCCTCCTTGAACGAGTCGGACACCGACTCACAGGATGCGGCGCGGCGAGGCCAGCGCCTCATGCGCCAGGTGCAGGCGCCGCACCAGCACCTGGATGAAGGCGCGGTCGAAGCGGTGCTGGCACTCCGGGCTGAGCTGCCCCAGCGACTCCGGCGTGAAGGACACCGTTGTACAAAGTTGGGTCACCCGGATGTCGGTGCTGTGACGCCGCAGATCGGGATTCGGCGCGAGGTAGGCCATCTCGCCGACCGAGGTGCCGGTGCCCAGCGTCGCGACCAGCGCGCCGTCCCGCCAGACCTCGACCTCGCCCTGCGTGATGATGTGGAAGGTGTTGCCTTCCTGGCCCTTCTTGAACAGCAGGTAGTCCAGCGGGTAGCGGCGCCAGCGCGCGCGCCGCACCACTTCCCAGAGCTCCACGTCGCCGAAGCCGGCGAAGAACTCCAGCCCGCGCAGCAGGTTGAAGCGCTCCGAGTCCTTGACCTCGTTGAGCCGCGCCAGCGGCACCAGCTGCTTGGCCACCAGCTCCGACAGCGCGCCGCCGAAGGCCTCCCAGTCGGGATAGCGCTCGTGCGGGTGCTTGGCCAGCGCCCGCTGGATGACCGCGTCCAGCTCCGCCGTGACGCCGCCGCGCTGGCCCGCCAGCGGCTGCGGCGCCTGGTGGTAGATCTGATGCATCAGCGCCATCTGGTTGGGCGCGTCGAACGGCGCGCGGCCGCTGACCAGGTGATAGAGCACCGCGCCCAGCGCGTAGATGTCGGCCTGCGCGCCGACGTCGCCGCCCTCGATCTGCTCGGGCGGCATGTAGGCCAGCGAGCCGACGCGATGCACCTGCGTCATGTCGGCGTTCAGGTTGAGCGCGCTGCCGAAGTCGCTGACCTTGACGTCGGTGACCTGGCCCTGGCTGTCGAGCACGGCCAGCAGGTTGGCGGGCTTGATGTCGCGATGGACCACGCCCTGGCGGAACACATAGGACAGCGCCATCGCGCACTTGAAGCCGAGCTCGACGATCTGGTCCAGCGGCAGCAGCCGGTCGTTGCGGCAGAAGTGCTTCAGCGTGACGCCATGGACGAACTCCATGACGAGATACGGCAGGTCGCCGTCCTGCACCGCGTCCAGGATCTGCACCACGTTCGGGTGCTGCAGCCGCCCCGCCAGCGCGGCCTCGGCGGCGAAGAAGCGGATGCTGAGCGTGTCCTCCTCGGAGCGGCCGCCGCCCGACCAGGCGCGCATGCGCTTGATGGCGACCTCCTGGCCCTTGAAGTCGTCCATCGCCAGGAAGACATCGCTGGTCGCGCCCTCGCCCAGCCGCCGCAGCACGCGGTACTTGCCGATCTGCGCCGGCAGGTCGGCCAGACCGCCGAGCGTCGAGTCGGAGAAGGCGGAAGGGCGGGAATCGCTGGAGGCGCTCATCGGAGGGGCATCCTGCCCCAGGGGGAGGGCCTCGGCAAGGGGGGCTCACGGGCTCTTACAGGGGACGGCCCCTAAAATGCGGCCCCATGATCCAAGCCAAGCAGGAATTGCTCGCCGCCCTCGGCACCGTGCTCCAGGGCCTGAGCCAGGAGGCCGTCGACGCCGGCCTCATCGCCGCGGCGCCAGCCGCCGCCTTCGAGACCCCCAAGCAAGCCTCCCACGGCGACTTCGCCTGCACGGCCGCGATGCAGCTGTCGAAGGCGCTGAAGAAGAATCCGCGCGAGCTGGCGACGACGCTGATCGCCCAGCTGCAGGCGCAGCCGGCGTTCGAGCGCTGGGTCGACGCGCTCGAGATCGCCGGCCCGGGCTTCATCAACATCCGTCTCAAGCCGGCCGCGCGCCAGGCCGTCGTCGGCGAGGTCTTCGCCGCCGCCGCGCGCTTCGGCGACCAGCCCGCGCGCGACACCTCGGTGCTGGTGGAGTTCGTGTCCGCCAATCCGACCGGCCCGCTGCACGTCGGCCACGCGCGCCAGGCGGCGCTGGGCGATTCGCTGTGCCAGCTGTTCGCGACCCAGGGCTGGAAGGTCAGCCGCGAGTTCTACTACAACGATGCCGGCGTGCAGATCGCCACGCTCGCGCAGTCGACGCAGGCGCGGCTCAAGGGCCTCAAGCCCGGCGACGCCGGCTGGCCCGAGTCCGCCTACAACGGCGACTACATCCAGGACATCGCCGAGGCCTTCCTGCGCAAGGAGACGGTGAAGGCGGACGACCGCGTGTTCACCGCCTCGGGCGACATCGAGGACCTGGACAGCATCCGCCAGTTCGCCGTGGCCTACCTGCGCCATGAGCAGGACCTGGACCTGCAGGCATTCGGGCTGCGCTTCGACCACTATTTCCTCGAGTCCTCGCTGTACACCGGCGGCCAGGTCGAGGACGCCGTCGCGCGCATGATCGCCAACGGCAAGACCTACGAGGACGGCGGCGCGCTGTGGCTGCGCTCGACCGAGTACGGCGACGACAAGGACCGCGTGATGCGCAAGTCCGACGGCACGTACACCTACTTCGTCCCGGACGTCGCGTACCACGTCAACAAGTTCAAGCGCGGCTTCTCGAAGTGCATCAACATCCAGGGCACCGACCACCACGGCACGATCGCCCGGGTGCGCGGCGGCCTGCAGGCCACCGGCGTCGGCATTCCGCAGGGCTTCCCGGACTACGTGCTGCACAAGATGGTCACGGTCATGAAGGGCGGCGAGGAGGTCAAGATCTCCAAGCGCGCCGGCAGCTACGTGACGCTGCGCGACCTGATCGAATGGACCAGCCGCGACGCGGTGCGCTTCTTCCTGATCAGCCGCAAGGCCGATACCGAGTTCGTCTTCGACGTCGACCTCGCGCTCAAGGCCAATGACGAGAACCCCGTGTTCTACGTGCAGTACGCGCACGCGCGGATCTGCTCGGTGCTGCGCAAGGGCGCCGAGCAGGGCCATGGCGAGGCCGAGGTGGCCGCGGCCGACGCCGCGCTGCTGACCGCCCCGACCGAATACGCGCTGATGGCGAAGCTGGCGGACTATCCGCGCATGCTGGCCTCGGCCGCGCAAGACCTGGCCCCGCACGACGTGGCGTTCTACCTGCGCGACCTGGCCGGCGCGCTGCACAGCTACTATGGCGCCGAACGCGTGCTGGGCGACGACCCGGCCCTGACGCGCGCGCGCCTGGCGCTGCTGGCCGCGACGCGGCAGGTGATGCGCAACGCGCTGGCGGTGCTGGGGGTGTCGGCCCCGGACGCGATGGAACGTGACTCGCAGGAGCAGCAATGAGCAAAGAGAAGCAGCGCGGCGGATTCGCCATGGGCCTGATCGTGGGCCTGCTGCTGGGACTGGGGATCGCGCTGGGCGTGGCCCTGTACGTGACCAAGGCGCCGGTGCCCTTCGTCAACAAGCTGCCGCAGCGCACCGCGGAGCAGGACGCCCAGGAAGCCGAGCGCAACAAGAACTGGGATCCGAACGCGCCGCTGGCCGGCCGCACCACCAAGGCGGCGTCCGGCGTCGTGACGCCGGCGCCCGCGCCCCAGACGCAGCCAGCCGCGCCGGCGCCGCAGGTCACCGCCGGCACGACGCCCGCGCCGGCCGTGGAGGGCCGTTCCGCCGAACGCGCGCCCGCCGCGGCGCCGGCGGCGCCCGCCGCCAAGCCCGAGGCGCGCCCGGCCGAGACCCGCAGCGCCGATGGCGCGCGTCCGGACGGCTCGCGCGGCAGCTTCTTCGTCCAGGCCGGCGCGTTCACGCGCATGGAGGACGCCGAGCAGCAGCGCGCCAAGCTGGCGATCCAGGGCTTTTCGGCCAAGGTGATGGAGCGCGAGCAGTCCGGCCGCACGGTGTTCCGTGTGCGCCTGGGACCGTTCGAGTCCCGCGACGAGGCCGAGTCGCAGCAGAAGAAGCTCGAAGGGGCCGGCATCGAGGCCAACCTGGTCGCGATCCAGCGCTGAGCGTGGCCGGCGCGTTAATGCCGTCCTAAGCCAGTCTTTCTACGATGGCCGGCCATTGCGGCGCCGGCCGCAGCGGAACACACAAGGAATCGAAGATGAAGCGTCGCGAATTCACCGCCCTCACGGCCCTGTCGACCGCCGCCGGCGGCGGTCTGCTCCTGAACGGCGCTCCGGCGCTGGCGCAGGGCGGACCGATCGAAGGCCGCCAGTACCAGCGCCTGACCACGGCCGTGCCGGGCGCCGCGCCGGGCAAGATCGAGGTGATCGAATTCTTCTGGTACGGCTGCCCGCACTGCTACGTCTTCGAGCCGACGATCGAAGCCTGGGCCAAGCAGCTGCCGGCCGACGTCGTCTTCCGCAAGGTCCACGTGGCGTTCCGCGCGAACGTGAAGATCCACCAGCAGCTGTTCTACACGCTGGAGGAGATGGGCAAGGAGGCGCAGGTGCGTCCGGCCATCTTCAACGCGATCCATCGCGGCGGCCAGAGCCTGACCGATGCCGACTCGATGGCCAAGTTCCTGGCGCCGCTGGGCGTGGACCCGGCCAAGTTCAAGGAGACCTTCAACTCCTTCGGTGTCAGCACCAAGTGCCAGCAGGCCGCGAAGCTGCAGGACCGCTACAACATCGATGGCGTGCCCACCGTGGCGATTGGCGGCCGGTATCTGACCTCGCCGTCGATGGCCGGCTTCGGCCTGCGCGTCAGCGAGGAGGAACTGGGTCAGCGCTGCATCGCCGTCGCCAACTTCCTGCTGCCGAAGGCGCGCAAGGGCGAGTGAGTCCGCGGCGCCTGCCGGCGCCCACCGCAGCCACGACGAAAGCGCCCCTCGCGGGCGCTTTCCGCTTTCTGGAAATGGGCCTTGCCTTCCCCGGCCCATTGCGCATAAAGTGATATCACCTTTTTGGAGGAGCCAGGTGATGAGCACGACCCCAGTCCCGAGGAATGTCCTGCCGCGCAGCGCGACGACGCCGATCGAGCGCCGCGCGGGCGCGGCCAACGGCTATGCCGCGCTGCTGATCGGCCTGGCCCTGCTGGCCGTCGCCGGCTGGCGCTTCTTCACGCTGGGCCCGGACGCGATCGGCGCGGCGCAGGTCGCGCTGGTGGCGGCCGGGGCGGTCCTGCTGACCGGCCTCTACATCCAGCAGCCCAACGAGGCCCGCGTGCTGACGCTGTTCGGCCGCTATGTCGGCACGGACCGCGTGTCGGGCCTGCGCTGGACGGTGCCGCTGCTGATGATCAAGCGCCGCCTGTCGCTGCGCGCGCGCAACCTGGATGCCCCGACGCTGAAGGTCAACGACAAGCGCGGCAATCCGGTCGAGATCAGCGCCGCCGTCGTGTGGCGCGTCGAGGACACGGCCCGCGCCGTCTTCGAGGTCGACGATTTCGAGCAGTACGTCAGCATCCAGGCCGAGGCCGCGATCCGGCATCTCGCCTCGCAGTTCGCCTACGACGAGGGCGACGACCTCGACGCCCGCGAGACCACGCTGCGTGCCGGCTCCGACGAGGTGATGGCGGCGCTGATCGCGGAATTGCAGGCGCGGCTGCAGCCGGCCGGCGTCGGCGTCGAGACCGCGATGCTCACGCATCTGGCCTACGCGCCCGAGATCGCGCAGGTGATGCTGCGCCGGCAGCAGGCCGAGGCCATCATCAGCGCCCGCAAGAAGATCGTGCACGGCGCGGTCAGCATGGTCGAGGAGGCCCTCAAGGGCCTGAGCGAGCGCGAGATCGTGCAGCTCGACGACGAGCGCAAGGCGGCGATGGTGTCCAACCTGCTGGTGGTGCTGTGTTCCGACAAGGACACGCAGCCGATCGTCAACACGGGGACGCTCTACAACTGAGCGGCGGGCGCAGATGGCCAGTCCCGCGAAGAAGCAATTCCCGCTGCGCCTGGATCCCGCGCTGTGGGAGGAGATCGAGCGCCTGGCCGCGATCGAGCTGCGCTCGTCCAATGCGCAGATCGAGCTGCTGCTGCGCGAGGCGCTCAAGCGCCGAGGCATCAAGCCCGCGCCTTCGCCGGCGCCGCGCCGCGGCCGGCCGCCGATGGCCGGCGACGCCGCGCCGGAGGGCGAGGGTCCGGATCAGGCCGAGGACGGCACGCCGCCTTCCGGCGAATAACCCGATCGGCGTCTGCGCCATTCGCGCCGCCCCGCGCCGTTCGCACGACCGTGCTAAATTGCGGCGCATGGAAGCCAAGACCGCCCGCAGCGAACTGACGCAGAGCGCGATCGTCGATGTCGCGCTGGAGATGGCGCGCCTGGACGGCCTGGACAGCCTGTCGATCGGCGAGGTGGCCAAGCGGCTCAACCTGTCCAAGAGCGGCGTGTTCTCGCGCATCGGCTCGCGCGAGGCGCTGCAGTGCGCGGTGCTGGACGCCTTCGAGAAGACCTTTCAGCAGGAGGTCATCCTGCCCGCGCTGCGCGAGCCGCGCGGCCTGCCGCGCATGGACGCGATGGTGCGTGCCTGGCTGGGCCGCGTCAGCGGACCGCATGGCAACTGCCTCTACGTCGCCGGCGCCTTCGAGTACGACGACCGCGACGACGCGATGCGCGATCGCCTGCTGGACGGCGTACGCCGCTGGCGCTCGACACTGCGGCGCACGCTGGTCCAAGCGCAGGACGCCGGCCAACTGCGCCGCGATGCCGACCTGGATCAACTGATCTTCGAGCTCGACGGCCTGTTCACCGCGCTGGTCCGCGAGGTGCGTTTCCTGCGCACGCCGGACGCTCCCGCCCGGGCCTGGACCAGCTATCGCCGGCTGATGACGCCCCTGCTGCTCGATGCCAGCGGCGCGGCGGCGTCCGCTGCCTGAATCCCCGCCTGAATCCTCCCTGAAGGCCGCCACGATGTCCTCGTCCGCCATTCGGTTTCCGCTGACTTCGCACGCCCGTGCGAAGTCCTCCCAGTCCGCGTCCCTTGAAAGTCCATCATGACCCTCTTGCTGATCCTGAGCCTCGTCTTCGGCGGCGCGCTGTGGCGCGCCTGGGTGTCCTGGCGCCGCCTGCTGCGCATGCTGCCCAGGCACAACCGCGACCTGGTGCTGTTCTGACCCGTCCGCGCTGACGCCTCCACGCCGCCGCGTCAAGCGCCCCCGCCCCGCGCGGTCACGGGATATGCCCGGAGTGGCGCGGGCATGGGCCCTTCGTACACTCGATGGTTGCATCCATTGAGGAAAGTCCATGGCGTGGTTGATGCGCTGGCGGCCGGTGACCGTCGGCCCCGAAAAGGCGATTGCCCCTGATGAGCGCCTGTCGTGGCCGCAGACCGCGGCGCTCGGCCTGCAACATGTGATCGCCATGTTCGGCGCCACCGTGCTGGCGCCGCTGCTGATGGGCTTCGATCCCAACCTCGCCGTGCTGATGAGCGGCGTCGGCACGCTGCTGTTCTTCTTCCTGACCGGCGGCCGGGTGCCGAGCTACCTGGGCTCGAGCTTCGCGTTCATCGGCGTGGTCATCGCCGCCACCGGCTACGGCGGCAGCGGTCCCAATCCCAACCTGCCGCTCGCGCTGGGCGGCATCATCGCCTGCGGCGCGCTGTACACGCTCATCGGACTGCTGGTGTCGGCGTCCGGCAGCGGCTGGGTCGAGCGGCTGATGCCGCCGGTGGTGACCGGCGCCGTGGTCGCGGTGATCGGCCTGAACCTGGCCGCGGTGCCGATCAAGAACATGGCGCCGACGGCCTTCGACGCCTGGATGCAGGGCGCGACCTTCATCAGCGTCGCGCTGGTCGCGGTGCATGCGCGCGGCATGCTGCAGCGGCTGCTGATCCTGGCCGGCCTGATCCAGGCCAGCCTCATCTACGCGCTGCTGACCAACGGCTTCGGACTGGGCCGGCCGATCGACCTGTCGGCGATCATCGCCGCGCCGTGGTTCGGGCTGCCGGGCCTGCATGCGCCGGTCTTCGAGGCGAAGGCGATGCTGATGATCGCGCCGGTGGCGCTGATCCTGGTGGCCGAGAACCTCGGCCACCTCAAGGCGGTCGGCGCGATGACCGGACGCGACATGTCGCCCTTCCTCGGCCGCGCCTTCATCGGCGACGGGCTCGCCACCATCGCCAGCGGCGCGGTCGGCGGCACCGGCGTCACCACCTACGCCGAGAACATCGGCGTGATGGCCGCCACCCGCATCTACTCGACGGCGGTGTTCGTCGCCGCCGCGCTGATGGCGCTGGTGCTGGGCTTCTCGCCCAAGTTCGGCGCGCTGATCCAGGCGATTCCGCTGGCCGTGATGGGGGGCGTGAGCATCGTCGTGTTCGGCCTGATCGCGATCGCCGGCGCCCGCATCTGGGTCGACCATCACGTCGACTTCCGCGACCCGCGCAACCTGATGGTGGCCGCGATCACGCTGGTGATCGGCACCGGCGATTTCACGCTCAAGCTGGGCGGGTTTACGCTCGGCGGCATCGGTACGGCCACCTTCGGTGCGATCCTGCTGCATGCGCTGCTGCGGCGCGGGCGCACGGACTGACCCCACGGCGCACGCACGGGCGCGAACTCGTGCACGCTGGACGCGACCTGCACGTCCGGACCACCAGTAACAAGACGTACAAACCGGCTTCGACACGCACGATGAGCAAGGTTGGGGAGTTGAGAGCAGCGGAACCCGCGCGGAGGACGGCCGTCATGGCCGCGCTCGCCCTCGCCCTCGCGTTGGCGCTGCCCTTGCTCGCCGGCTGCGGGCCGCGCGAGGCCTCGATGCCCGGCGCCGCCACGGCCGGCAGCGGCGTTCCGGACCGCGCGCTGCAGGGCGAGCTCGAACAGCAGGAGCGAGTCGGCCAGGCGCATCCCCGCGAGCACCTGCGCGAGCTGCAGGCCATCGAGTCGCGCGCCGCGGCCGGCAGCGCCGAGCGGCTCGAGGCGCTGAGCCAGCGGGCGGCGCTGCTCGCGCAGCTGCGGGACCGCAGCGGGCATGAGGCCGCGCTCGAGGCGATGAAGGCCTGGCCCGAGGACTCGCCGGTGCGGGCGCAGGTGCCGCTGGCGTTGATGCTGGCCAAGGGCCAGTGGCTGAAGGCCAATGGCGAACTCGGCGCCGGCGTGCGGCTGCTGGGCGGACTGTCGGAGATCGACGCGGCCAAGGCCGACCGGCGCCTGCTGTGGCGCTCGACCGAGCTGCTCGCGTACATGCAGGGCGATTACGGCGAGGTCGATGCCGCGGTCGAGAGCGGCCTGAAGGCGCTCGAGCAGGCGCGCGCGATGGACTCGCGCTGGCGGGCCGCGATCACGCAGGCGACGCTGGCGTTCAACTACTTCCGCAGCCAGCAGGTCGACCATGCCAAGCGCACCGCGCGCGAGGCGCTGCAGACCGCGCAGCAGGACCCGGATCCGGTGCTGATGTACTCGATCCACACCATCCTGGGCATCGTGTACACGCAGGACGAGGATCCGAAGGTCAGCCAGCAGGCGCGCGAGCAGGCGCTGCAGTACGCGGGCGAGGCGCAGGCGCCGTCGCTGCAGGCGCTCGCGCTGGGTAACCTGGCGGACTACGAGCTGCGCAGCGGCAACTACGCGCGGGCGCTGGAGCTCTCGACGCAAAGCCTGGCGCTGGCGCATGAGGTCGGCGAGATCTCCACCGAGATCCTGGCGCGCCACAACATGGGCATCGCCAAGATCGGCCTGCGCAAGCTCGACGAAGGCAAGCGCGACGTGCTGCAGGCCATCACCATGGACGCGCAGCGCGAGGCCGGCAGCTACACCGCCGATGCCTGGCTGGAACTGGGCGGCTACCTCGAGAAGTTCGACGACCTCGCGGGCGCCGTCGATGCGTACCACCGCTCGCGCAAGGAATTCGACGAGGTGCTGCGCGACGAGACCCGCCGCACCGTGCTGGAGGCGCAGGCCCGCTACGAGGACCAGCAGCGCCAGCGCGAGATCCGGCTGCTCAACCAGGACAACAGCCTCAAGAGCGAGCAGATCCGCACCCGCGACCTGCAGCTCAAGCTGTGGGCGGAGGTCGGGGGCTGCGTGCTGCTGTCGGGGGCGCTGCTCGCGGTGGCCTACCGGCGCATCCGCCGCACGAATGCGGCGCTGGCGCAGACCAACGAGTCGCTGCGCGTGCAGAGCGAGCGCGACCCGCTGACGGGCCTGGCCAACCGGCGCCACTTCCAGCAGGCGATCGCCGAGCTCACGCGCGAGTCCGGCGGGCTGCGCGGCAGCCTGTTCCTGATCGACATCGACCACTTCAAGCGCATCAACGACCAGTGGGGCCACGCGGCCGGCGACACGGTGCTGGTGGAGGTCGCGCGCCGGCTGCGCGGCGTGCTGCGCGAGCAGGACCTGGTCGTGCGATGGGGCGGCGAGGAATTCCTGATCCTGGTGAAGTCCGAATCGACCGAGGACGCGCGCCAGCTCGGCCAGCGGCTGCTGGACCAGATGGGCGCGCTGCCGGTCGACCACGGTCCGCTGCGCATTCCGATCAGCGCGTCGATCGGCTTCGCCAGTTTCCCGATGGCGCCGCACGACCTGACGCTGGAATGGGAGCGCGCGATCGATCTTGTCGACACGGTGATGTACATGGCCAAGGCGCATGGCCGCAACAAGGCCTATGGCGTCGCGGCGATGCAGGCGCGCGACCGGGATCAGCTGCTCGCGCTGGCGGGCCGGGTCGAATCGGCCTGGCATCAAGGGCAGCTGCAGCTCGTCAGCCTGCTCGGGCCGGTGCAGGAGGGGCGCGCATGAAGGCGCGGCGCTTCTCTTGCCGTTTCTCTCGCGGCTTCCCTCGCGGCGTGCTGGCGCTGATCGGCGCGGTCGCGCTGGCCGTGGCGATGGACGCGGCCGCGGCGCCGGCGGCCTCGCCCGCGGCCAGCGCCGGCGCGGAGATCCCCGATCGCGCGCTCGACGCGCAGCTCTCGGAGCTGGACCGCTTCGGCTACAACGAGCCGGTGAAAGCGGCGCAGCAACTGCGCGCGCTGCTCGCGGATCCCGCGCATGCGGCGCAGCGGATGCACATCGAGTACGCGCTCGGCCGCATCGACGCTTCCGCCGGCCGCACCGACGAGGTCCGCCGCCTGGCGGCCGAGCTCGAGACGCGGCCCAGCGGCAAGCCGCTGGCGCGCATGCTGCTGGCCGAGCTGCAGGACCGGCTCGGCCAGACGGGGCGTTCGGGCGAGATGGCGCAGCAGGCGCTCGATGAGCTCACGCCCAGCTGCCCGGCGCCGCAGAACCAGACGGTGCCGCCGGGCTGCGACGCGCGGGTCGCGTTCCAGGCGTTGCGCCTGATCGCGCGGGCCCAGGGCGCGCGCGGCGAGTACGCCTTCGCCGAGGCCTCGCTGCGGCGCGGCCTGGCCTGGGCGCAGGCGCTGCAGGACCACAACGCGATCGGCCTGATGATGGGCGCGCTCGCGGTCAACAGCCAGGTGCGCGACGAGCCCGCCGCCGCGCAGCAGTGGATGGCGCAGGCCTGGCAGCTCGCGCAGGGCGACGTCTCGGCGATGAGCCGCGCCAAGATGTACGAGTCCATGATCGCCTCGCGCCGCGGCGACCGCGGGACGCAGCTGGCCACGCTCGAGGAGGCGCTGCGGCTGGCCGGGCAGGCCGGCGCGCGGCGCGATGTCGCGCTGCTGCAGAACAACCTGCTCGATGCCTACATCCACACCGACCAGCCGGCCAAGGCGGTGCAGCTCGCGCGCCTGGCGCTGCCGGTGGTGCAGTCCTACGGCGACCAGACGGTGGAACGCACGCTGCGGCACAACCTGTCGGTGGCGCTGGTGCAGCAGCGCCAGTTCGACGCCGCCAAGCGCGAGATCGCCCGCGTCATCGAGTTCGCGCAAGGCGACTTCGATCCGGTGCGCCGCGCGCTGCAGCTGCGCGAACTGGGCGAGGCCTATGCCAAGGTCGGCCAGTGGAAGGAGGCGCTGCGGCTCTATCACGAGGAGCGCGCGCTGAGCGCCGAGACGGCGCGGCGCAATCGCGAGTCCTCGCTGCAGCAGCTGCGCCTGAAGTACGACAGCGAGGCCAAGCAGCGCGACCTCGAGCTGCTGCGCCGCGAGCAGACGCTGAAGGACCGCGAGCTCGGCAACCGGCGCCTGGCGCAGTACGTCGGCGTCGGGCTGGTGGCGCTGGCGGGGCTGTCGCTGCTGCTGCTGGGCGTGATGCTGGCGCGCGTGCGCGAGGCCAACCGCAAGCTCAAGGCCAACCAGAGCCTGCTGCGCGCGCAGAGCGAGCGCGATCCGCTGACGGACCTGGCCAACCGGCGCCACTTCCTGGCCGTGATGGACCGCCACGCGAAGGACATGTTCACCGGCGCGCTGCTGATGATCGACATCGATCACTTCAAGCACGTCAACGACCGCCATGGCCATGCGGCCGGCGACGCGGTGATCGTGGAGGTCTCGCGGCGCATCGCGCAGGCGGTGCGCGCCGAGGACCTGGTCGTGCGCTGGGGCGGCGAGGAGTTCCTCGTCTTCGCGCGCAACGTCGCGCCGGACCAGCTGCAGCTGCTGGCCGAGCGCATCCTGTTCATCGTCGGCGGGCAGCCGGTGCAGACCGCCGCGGGGGCGCTGCGGGTGACCTGCTCGATCGGCTTCGCGCATTTCCCGCTGCCGCCGGCGCAGCTCGCGCTGCACTGGGAGCAGGCGGTCAACTGGGCCGACATGGCGCTGTACACCGCCAAGTCGCAGGGCCGCAACCGCGCGCGCGGCATCGTCACCGTCGAGGCCGGCGACGCGCAGGCGCTGATCCAGATCGAGGCCGACTTCGATGCGGCCTGCAGCTCCGAGCGCGTGCACCTGCAGACCATCCTCGGCCCCGAACCGCCCGAGGGCCCCGAGGCGGCGTAGCGGCGCGGCGGGCCTTCATCGAGATCATCACGAGGAGACGCCCCATGAGCCTGAACCGACGCGCGTTGCTCGCGCTTTCTTCCGCCGCCTGGTCCGCCGCCTGCCTGCCCGGCCTCGCCCGGGCGCAGGCCTCGTCCGGCTGGCCGTCGCGGCCGCTGCGCCTGGTCGTGCCCTTCCCGCCGGCCGGCACCACGGACCTGCTGGCGCGCGCGATGGCGCCCGAGCTGCAGAAGGCGCTGGGTCAGGCGGTGATCGTGGAGAACAAGCCGGGCGCGGGCGGCAACACCGGCTCGGCCGACGTGGCGCACGCGACCGACGGCCACACGCTGCTGATGGGCACGGTGGGCACGCATGCGATCAACCAGTCGCTGTATCCGAAGATGCCCTTCGATCCGGTGAAGGACTTCGCGCCGGTCACGCTGGTCGCGGCGGTGCCCAACGTGCTGGTGGTGAATCCGGCCAACGCGCAGAAGTACGGCATCGCCAGCGTCGCGGACCTGGTGCGCGTGGCCAAGGCCAACCCGGGCAAGCTGAACATGTGCTCGAGCGGCAATGGCACCTCCATCCATCTGGCGGGCGAGCTGTTCAAGAGCCTCACCGGCGTCTACATGGTCCATTTCCCGTATCGCGGCTCGGGGCCGGCGCTGCTGGACCTGATGGCCGGCAACATGGACCTGATGTTCGACAACCTGCCGTCGGCGCTGCCGCACATCCGGTCGGGGAAGTTGAAGGCGATCGCCGTCACGAGCGCGCGCCGCAGCGAGGCCCTGCCGGATCTGCCGACCGTCGCGGAGAGCGGCCTGCCGGCGTTGAAGGGGTTCGAGGCCTCGTCCTGGTTCGGACTGCTGGCGCCGGCGTCACAGCCGGCGGATCAGGTCGCGCGCGTGCAGCGCGAGGCGGCCAAGGCGCTGGCGACGCCGCTCATCAAGGAGCGCCTGGCGAGCCAGGGCGCCGTCGCCGGCGGAGGCTCGAGCGCCGAGTTCGCCGCGCTCATCGCGAGCGAGACGGCGAAGTGGGCGAAGGTCGTGAAGGCCTCGGGCGCGCAGGTGGACTGAGGCTCAGATCTTGAAGTCGTAGTCGATGGTCAGCGGCGCGTGGTCGCTGAAGCGCTGGTCGAGGTAGATCGCTTCGCGCTGGGCCAGGTGGGCCATGCCTGGCGTGGCCAGGTGGTAATCCAGCCGCCAGCCCACGTTCTTCGCCCAGGCCTGGCCGCGGTTGCTCCACCACGTGTACTGCTCGGGCTTGTCGTTGAGCGTGCGGAACACGTCGACCAGGCCGATGTCCTGCTCGAGCAGCTTCGTCATCCACTCGCGTTCCTCGGGCAGGAAGCCGCTGTTCTTCCGGTTGCCCTTCCAGTTCTTGAGGTCGATCTCCTTGTGGGCGATGTTGACGTCGGCCACCAGGATGAACTCGCGCTCGGCGCGCAGCGCCATCAGGTAGGGATACATCTCCGCGAGGAAGCGGAACTTGGCCGCCTGGCGCTCTTCGCCGCTGGAGCCGCTGGGGAAGTAGCAGCTGATGAGCGAGAGCTTGCGGCCGGGCTTGTCGAAGCGTTTCTCGATCCAGCGGCCTTCGTGGTCGAACTCGGCGCTGCCGAAGCCGACGATCACGTCGCTGGGGGTTTCCTTCGTGTACAGGCCGACGCCCGAGTAGCCCTTCTTCTGCGCATAGTGGAAGTGGCCGCTGAGGGTGTCGTAGCCGGCGAACTGCGATTCGACGACATCGGCCTGCGCCTTCAGTTCCTGGACGCCGACGACGTCGGCCTGCTGCGGCGGCAGCCAGTCGAAGACGCCCTTGGTGGCGGCCGAACGGATGCCGTTGAGGTTGAGGGTGATGAAACGCATGGAAAGGGTCCCCGGAAGAGGGCGGCAGTATCGCAAAGCCTCCTCCGGAAGATGGCAGCAACGGGGGAAGGGCCTCACCCGCAAGGCGGACTGCGCACCACGCCGGGCCGCCTTGACGCGCCGCCAACGCCCATCCGGGCGAGCGGCGGCCGGGTGCAGTATTTGGACAACACTAACGGCACCAGATTGGTGCCTGGGGTGACGTGTCGATGACGAACTTGCTAGATTCGCGTCCACCGCGCCACCACGCGCCCACATTTTTGCCATCTGTGAACCGGGCGACCCCTTGGTCTTGCAGTTGACGTCCCCCGGTTTTCCTTCCTTCCCCGGAGCTTCCTCATGAATCGATTCGCCACCCAGCGCGCTGCCCGTCCGGCGCTGCGCGAGGCCGCCGCGGCCGTGTCGCTGGCCGTGCTCGCCTGGCCCGCGCTGGCCCAGGAGGCCGACGCCCCCGCCAAGGAAAAGGGCCAGCTGGAGACGGTGACCATCACCGCCGAACGCCGCGTCGAGAACATCAAGGAAGTGCCCAACGCGGTCACCAAGATCTCGGGCGAGAAGCTGGACGTGCTGAACTCCGCCGGCCAGGACGTGCGCTTCCTGTCGGGCCGCGTGCCCAGCCTGAACATCGAATCGTCGTTCGGCCGCGCCTTCCCGCGCTTCTACATCCGCGGCTACGGCAACACCGACTTCCGCCTGAACGCCTCGCAGCCGGTCTCGCTGGTCTATGACGACGTGGTCCAGGAGAACCCGATCCTGAAGGGCTTCCCGGCCTTCGACCTGGCCGCCGTCGAAGTGGTGGCCGGCCCGCAGGGCACGCTCTATGGCCGCAACACGCCGGCCGGCGTGGTGAAGTTCGACTCGGTCAAGCCGTCGCAGCGCCAGGAGGGCTACCTCAACGTCTCCTACGGCACCTACGGCACGATGAACCTGGAAGGCGCCGCCAACGTGCCGCTGACCGGCGACTGGGCCGCGCGCATCTCGGCGCAGATCCAGCACCGCGACGACTGGGTCAAGAACCAGGTCCCGACCGGCAAGACCGGCGAGATGGAGGGCTACGACGACCGCGCCCTGCGCGTGCAGGCCCTGTACCAGCCGCACAAGGACTTCAGCGCGCTGTTCAACTTCCATGGCCGCGACCTGAAGGGCAGCGCGCGCCTGTTCCGCGCCTCGATCATCAAGCCCGGCACCAACGACCTGGTCGACGGCTTCGATCCCGAGAAGGCCTACACCGACGGCGTCAACGAGCAGACCCTGCACGCCACCGGCGGCAGCGCGCGCCTGCGCTGGGGCCTGGGCCAGATCAACCTGTACTCGATCACCGGCTACGAGTCGGTGCGCCCGTTCAGCCGCGGCGACGTGGACGGCGGCTATCTGTATGGCGGCACCAAGCCGTTCACGCAGGAAGGCCAGGCCGGTTTCCCGGCCGAGTCCTCCAGCTCGATGAGCGGTCATCGCCAGGTCACGCAGGAATTCCGCGTCGAATCCGCGACGCCCGGCCCGCTGCGCTGGCAGGGCGGCCTGTACTTCTTCGACGAGCGCTACACCGCCCGCAGCACCGACTACACGACCTCGACCGGCGCGGCCGCCGGCTATGTCGACACGTATCAGAAGAACACCGCCTGGGCGGCCTTCGGCTCGGTGAACTACGCGGTGACGCAGGACTTCTCGCTGCGCGGCGGCCTGCGCTACACGCACGACAAGAAGGACGTGAACGTCACCAGCAGCTACAGCGACCTGAACACCAGCACCGGCGTGTCGGCCCACACCGCCGACAAGAAGTGGAACTGGGACGTCTCCGGCACCTATGCGGTGACCAAGGACACCAACCTGTACGCGCGCGTCGCGACCGGCTTCCGCGCCTCGTCGGTGCAAGGCGCGTCACGTTTCGCCGGCCAGTCGCAGGCGACGCCGGAAAACGTCACTTCCTATGAGGTGGGCGTGAAGTCGGACTTCTGGGACCGTCGCGCGCGCCTGTCGGCCAGTGCCTTCACCTACACCGTCAAGGATCTGCAGCTGACCGCCGTCGGTGGCCAGAACAACGCGAACCGTCTGCTGAACGCCAAGAAGGCGAGCGGCAACGGCGTCGAGCTGAACCTGGAACTGCTTCCGGTCGACCAGTTGCTGATCACCGTCGGCGGCAGCCTGAACAACACCAAGATCAAGGATCCGAGCCTGTCGCTGCCCGCCTGCGGCGGCGGCTGCACGATGACCGATCCGCTGGTGGCGGGCTCGACGACCAACTACAGCATCGACGGCAATCCGCTGCCGAACGCGCCGAAGTGGGTGGCCAACCTGACCGCGCGCTATGCGTTCCCGACCGCGGCCGGCAACGAGTTCTACATCTACACCGACTGGGCCTACCGCTCGAAGGTCAACTTCTTCCTGTACGAGGCCAAGGAGTTCACCGGCAAGGCGCTGACGGAAGGCGGCCTGCGCGGCGGCTACATCTGGAACAACGGCAAGTACGAGGCGGCGGTCTTCGTCCGCAACATCACGAACCAGATCCGCATCACCGGCGCGATCGACTTCAACAACAACACGGGCTTCATCAACGACCCGCGGACCTACGGCGTGCAGTTCAAGGCGATCTTCTGATCGGCTGAACGGCGCGGGCGCCGCGGCTGCGGCCGCCGCCCTGCAAGAAGCAGGCCCGCTCCGGCGACGGAGCGGGCCTTCTTTTTGCTTTGTCATGCCTGCATGCCTGGATTCCAGCGACAGCCCGCGCTGTAACGCCTCCGGGCCGCGCCAGACCCGCGTCCTACAATTCCGCCCCAATTTCACTGTCACGTTTCCACGTCGCGCCGCCATGACCACCGCCGCTCCCCAGGACACCCTGGCCCAGGAATTCGTCGCCTTCGCCGTGGACACCGGCGTCCTGCGCTTCGGCGAGTTCAAGACCAAGGCCGGCCGCCTCAGCCCCTACTTCTTCAACGCAGGGCTGTTCGATGACGGCCTCAAGATCGGCCGGCTCGCGCAGTTCTACGCGCAGCGCCTGCTGGAGTCGGGACTGGCGTTCGACATGATCTTCGGCCCCGCCTACAAGGGCATCACGCTGGCGGCGGCCGTGTCGATCGAGCTGGCGCGCCTGGGCCACAACAAGCCGTTCGCCTACAACCGCAAGGAAGCCAAGGACCATGGGGAGGGCGGCACGCTGGTCGGGGCCAAGGTGCAGGGCCGCGTGCTGATCATCGACGACGTCATTTCCGCCGGCACCTCGGTGCGCGAGTCCATCGCGATGATCCAGGCCGCCGGCGCCACGCCCTGCGGCGTGACCATCGCGCTGGACCGCCAGGAGAAGGCGGCCGAGAACGGCCAGGACCTTCCGTGGTCGGCAGTACAGTACGTGCGCGACCAGCTGAAGCTGCCGGTTGTCGCCATTGCAGGGCTCTCGGACTTGCTCCAGTATCTGCAGACCACCAGCAGTGCCGCCGTCTCCGCCCATGCGGCGGCGGTCCATGCCTACCGCGACCGCTACGGAGTCTGATGCGTCCCTCGATCTCCCGCCGCCCGCCGTGCCCGCGACCAGCCGCGCCCTTGGCGTTGGCCGGCCTCCTGATGCTGGCCTGCGGTCTTGCGGATACCGCCGTCGCGCAGCAGGCCAAGCCGCCCTCGACCATCTACACCTGCAACACCTCCGACGGCCGCCGGCTCACCTCCGATCGCCCGATCCCGGAATGCCAGGCGCGCGAGCAGCGGTTGCTGAATTCCGACGGCTCGGTGCGCAAGATGGTGCCGCCGTCGATGTCGCCCGAGGAGCAGGCCGTCGCCGATCAGCGCAAGCGCGCCGAGGAAGTGCAGCGCGCCGCCCAGCAGGACGCGATCCGGCGCGACCGCAACCTGCTGCAGCGCTATGCCGACCAGGCCGCGCACCAGCGCGCGCGGGAAGCGGCGCTGGACGACGTCCGCGAAGCGATGCAGCAGTCCGAGAAGCGCCTGCAGGCGCTCGCGGCTGAACGCAAGCCGCTGCTCGACGAGGTCGAGTTCTACAAGGGCAAGCGCGTGCCGTTCAAGCTGCAGCACCAGCTCGAGACCAATGAAGCCGCCGCGGCCGCGCAGCGTGAATCGATCGAGAACCAGAAGGCCGAGATCGGGCGCGTGAACAAGTTCTATGACGAGGAGCTGTCGCGCCTGAAGCGGCTGTGGGCCGGGGCCGCGCCAGGCTCGCTGGAAAAGCCGGCGCCGCTGGCGGCGTCCGCCAGCGGCCGCTGAAAGCGCCGACCCAAAGAGAAACGCCGGTGGATCGCTCCACCGGCGTTCTGCTTTTCAGGGGCCGGATCAGGCGCCGAGCTTCTTCTTCAGCAGCTCGTTCACGGCGGCCGGATTGGCCTTGCCCTTGGTCGCCTTCATCGCCTGGCCGACCAGCGCGTTGAAGGCCTTCTCCTTGCCGGCGCGGAACTCCTCGACCGACTTGGCGTTGGCCGCCAGCACCTCGTCGAGGATGCGCTCGAGTTCGCCGGTGTCATTGGATTGCTTCAGGTCCTTGGCCTCGATGACGGCGTCGACGTCTGTGCCCTGCCCGGTCCACAGCGCCTCGAACACCTGCCTGGCCGAGTTGTTGGAGATCGTGCCGTCCTGGATGCGCTGGATCAGCGCCGCCAGCAGCGCCGGCGTCACCGGCGCGCTCTCGATGCCGCGCTCCTCGGCGTTCAGCCGGCGCGAGACCTCGCCCATCAGCCAGTTCGCCACCAGCTTGGGCGCGCCGCAGGCGTCGCGCGCGGCCTCGTAGAAGCGCGCCATCGCCAGGCTCTGCGTCATCATCGTCGCGTCGTAGGCGGGCAGGCCATCGGCCTGCTGGAAGCGCGCCGCCATCACGGTTGGCAGCTCCGGCATCTCGCCGCGCACGCGCTCCACCCAGTCGGCGCCGATCATCAGCGGGGGCAGGTCCGGGTCCGGGAAGTAGCGGTAGTCGGCTGCATCCTCCTTGGTCCGCATCGCGCGCGTCTCGCCGGTGTCCGGGTTGTAGAGCACCGTCGCCTGCTGGATCTCCAGGCCGTCCTCGATCTGGTCGATCTGCCAGTTGACCTCGTAGTTCACCGCGTCGACCAGGTAGCGGAAGCTGTTCAGGTTCTTGATCTCGCGCCGCGTGCCGAAAGGCTCGCCGGGCTTGCGCACCGAGACGTTGACGTCGCAGCGGAACGAGCCCTCCTGCATGTTGCCGTCGCAGATGCCCAGCCACATCACCAGCGCGTGCAAGGTCTTGGCGTACTCGACGGCCTCGGCGCTGGAGCGCATCTCGGGCTCCGAGACGATTTCCAGCAGCGGCGTGCCGGCGCGGTTCAGGTCGATGCCCGACTGGCCGTGGTAATCCTCGTGCAGGCTCTTGCCGGCATCCTCCTCGAGGTGGGCGCGCGTCAGCTTCACGACCTTCTTCTCGTCGCCGACGAAGAACTCGATCTGGCCGCCCTGCACGACCGGGATCTCGTACTGGCTGATCTGATAGCCCTTGGGCAGGTCCGGATAGAAGTAGTTCTTGCGCGCGAAGATCGACAGCGGCGCCACCTTCGCGCCGACCGCCAGGCCGAAGCGGATGGCGCGCTCGACGGCGCCGCGGTTCAGCACCGGCAGCGTGCCGGGCAGCGCCAGGTCCACCGCGCTGGCCTGCGTGTTGGGGGCCGCGCCGAACGCGGTCGACGAACCGCTGAAGATCTTCGAGACGGTCGAGAGTTGGACGTGGTTCTCCAGGCCGATGACGACCTCGTAGCCCCGCACCAGTTGGCTGTTCTTGCTCATCGCTTGCTCGTTGTCCTTACACGCCCGCCGGGGTCTGGCGGTGCCAGCCGGTGGCCTGCTGCAGCGCATGCGCGGCGTGCAGCAGCGTGCCTTCCTGGAAGTAGTTGCCCAGCAGCTGCAGGCCCACGGGCATGCCGCCCTCGCCCAGTCCCACCGGCACGCTCATGCCGGGCAGGCCGGCCAGCGAGCCGGGCAGCGTGAAGATGTCGGCCAGGTAGGCCTTGACCGGATCGTCCGCGCCCTCGCCCTGCTTCCAGGCCACCGTCGGCGCGACCGGCCCGGCGATCAGGTCGCACTGCTGGAAGGCCTGCTGGAAGTCGTCCGCGATCATGCGGCGCAGCTTCTGCGCCTGCAGGTAGTACGCGTCGTAGTAGCCATGCGAGAGCACGTAGCTGCCGATCATGATCCGGCGCTTGACCTCGGCGCCGAAGCCCTCGGCGCGGGTCTTCTCGTACATGTCGATCAGGTTGCCGTAGTCCTTGGCGCGGTGCCCGAACTTCACGCCGTCGAAGCGCGAGAGGTTGGAGCTCGCCTCGGCCGGCGCGATGATGTAGTAGACCGGGATGGCCAGCTCGGTGCGGGGCAGCGAGACGTCGACCAGCGTCGCGCCCAGCTTCTCCAGCTCCGCCAGGCCGGCGCGCACCGCGCCGTTCACATCGGACGAGAGGGCGGCCGGGAAGAACTCCGCGGGCAGGCCGATGCGCAGGCCCTTGAGCGGCTGCGCGGCGGTGGCGCCTTCGCGCGCGGCCAGCATCCGGGCATGGAAGTCCTGTGGCGGCTGCTGGACGCTGGTGGCGTCGCGCTCGTCGAAGCCGCTCATCGCCGACAGCAGCAGCGCGCAGTCCTCGGCCGAGCGCGCCAGCACGCCAGCCTGATCCAGGCTCGACGCGAAGGCGATCATCCCGTAGCGCGAGCACACGCCGTAGGTCGGCTTGATGCCGGTGATGCCGGAGAAGCTGGCCGGCTGACGGATCGAGCCGCCGGTGTCGGTGCCGGTCGTCGCCGGCACCAGGCCCGCGGCCACCGCCACCGCCGAGCCGCCCGAGGAGCCGCCCGGCACGCGCGTGCGGTCCCACGGGTTCAGCGCCTTGAAGTAGGCGCTGTTCTCGTTGGCCGAGCCCATCGCGAACTCGTCGCAGTTCAGCTTGCCCAGCGACACCGTGCCGGCGGCGTTCAAGCGCTCGACGACCGTGGCGTCGAACGGGCTCAGGTAGCCCTGGAGCATCTTCGAGCCGGCCGTGGTCGGCATGTCGCGGGTGACGAAGATGTCCTTGTGCGCCAGCGGCACGCCGATCAGCGCGCCGGCCTCGCCGCGGGCCAGACGCGCGTCGGCCTCCTTGGCGCGCGCCAGCGCGTAGGCCTCGTCGACATGCAGGAAGGCGCCCAGATCCTTCGCCGCGGCAACACGCGCAAGCAGATGTTGCGTCAGTTCGGTGCTGGAGACGCTCTTGGCGCGCAAGGCGCGGCCCAGCTCGGCCACGCCGAGGGTGTGCAGGGGCGAGGTCATTCGATGACTTTCGGGACCAGGAACAGGCCGTCCTCGACGGCGGGAGCGCTGCGCTGGTTGAGCGCGCGCTGGTCGGTTTCGGTGACGCGGTCCTCGCGCAGCCGCAGGGCCACTTCCTGGACCGCCGACAGCGGCGTGTAGAGGGGATCGACGCCGCTGGTGTCGACCGCGCTCATCTGCTCGACGATCGAGAAGAAGCCGTTGAGCTGCGGCAGCAGGGCGGCCTGCTCGTCGCCGGAAAGTTCCAGCCGCGCCAGTTTGGCGATCCGGCTGACATCGTCGTGGGTGAGTGCCATGGGAATGTGCTGAGGGGACCGTCGCCGCTGATGCCGCCTTGCGCGGCGCGCAAACGCCGAACGCTGACGGAAGGCTTGCCGACGGGCCAAACCAGGGGGTGATCAGTTATTATCCCCGCTTATCTCCATAGGCCGGGGCTGCTGCTGCAGCCTCGTTGCTTATGGCAAGGAATCTCGCTCGCGCGGACGCCGCCGGTCCGCGCGGTTACCCGACAAGAACCGCCCCGAATCGCAGCCGCCCGGACAGAACGCAGACGAACGCCGCCTGATGTCGTCGAATGCCGCCGATTGCGTGTAGTTCGACGTTGACCGGCGGCTCCAGGTGCCGAAGCGTCCTGACCCGGGCCTAGCCCACACACATGCTCGCCTCACTGCGCCGCTATTTCTCCACCGATCTCGCCATCGACCTGGGCACCGCCAACACGCTGATCTACGTCCGCGGCAAGGGCGTGGTGCTCGACGAACCCTCCGTCGTCGCCATCCGCCATGAAGGCGGCCCCAACGGCAAGAAGACGATCCAGGCCGTCGGCCACGAGGCCAAGGCCATGCTGGGCAAGGTGCCCGGCAACATCGAGGCGATCCGCCCGATGAAGGACGGCGTGATCGCCGACTTCGTGGTGACGGAGCAGATGATCAAGCAGTTCATCAAGATGGTGCACGACACCAAGCTGCTGCGTCCCTCGCCCCGCATCATCATCTGCGTCCCCTGCGGCTCCACGCAGGTCGAGAAGCGCGCGATCCGCGACGCCGCGCTGGGCGCCGGCGCCTCGGAGGTCTACCTGATCGAGGAGCCGATGGCGGCGGCGATCGGCGCCGGCCTGCCGGTCTCGGAGGCGTCGGGCTCGATGGTGATCGACATCGGCGGCGGCACGACCGAGGTCGGCGTGATCTCGCTGGGCGGCATGGTCTACAAGGGCTCGGTCCGCGTCGGCGGCGACAAGTTCGACGAGGCCATCATCAACTACATCCGCCGCAACTACGGCATGCTGATCGGCGAGCCGACGGCGGAGTCCATCAAGAAGAACATCGGCTCGGCCTTCCCCGGCTCCGAGGTCAAGGAGATGGAGGTCAAGGGCCGCAACCTGAGCGAAGGCGTGCCGCGCAGCTTCACCATCTCGTCCAACGAGATCCTGGAAGCGCTGACCGACCCGCTGAACCAGATCGTCTCGGCCGTGAAGAACGCGCTGGAGCAGACCCCGCCGGAGCTGGGCGCCGACATCGCCGAGCGCGGCATGATGCTGACCGGCGGCGGCGCGCTGCTGCGCGACCTGGACCGGCTGCTGGCCGAGGAGACCGGCCTGCCGGTGCTCGTCGCCGAAGACCCGCTGACCTGCGTGGTCCGCGGTTGCGGCATGGCCCTGGAGCGCATGGAGCGCCTGGGCTCGATCTTCACCAACGAGTGATGGGTGCGGCCTTCGGGCCGCTTTGCGTTGAATCTCCTCTGCTGAGATCTACATGCCTCTCGGCACACTGGATCGCAATCCGCCACCGCTGTTCCGTGAAGGCCCGTCCGCGCTGACGAAGCTGGCCTTCTGCGCCGCGCTGGCGGTGTTCCTCATGGTCGCGGATTCCCGCTTCCAGATCACTGCCCCGGCCCGCGCGGGGCTGGCGCTCGCGCTGCATCCGCTGCAGCGCGCGCTGCTCGCGCCCGTCGACGCCTGGGAGCAGGCCGGCGACTACGCCCGCGGCATGGAAAAGGCCACCGAGGCCGAGAACCAGGCCCGCCAGCAGCTCGCCTCGCAGGCTGTGATCCTCAGCCGCGCCGCGCAGCTGCAGGCCGAGAACACCCGGCTGCGCGCGCTGCTCGACCTGCGCGAGGCGCTGCCGGTGAAGGGCCTCGCCGCCGAGGTGCTCTACGAGGCCCCGGATCCGTTCTCGCGCCGCATCGTCATCGATCGCGGCAGCCATCGCGGCGTGCGGCTCGGCGCGCCGGTGGTGAACGACGCCGGCGTGCTCGGCCAGGTCACGCGCGTCTATCCGCTGTCCGCCGAGGTCACGCTGCTCACCGACCGCGACGCCACCATTCCCGTGCTCAACACCCGCACCCAGCAGCGCGGCGTCGCCTATGGCGGCGAGCGCGGCGTGATGGAGCTGCGCTTCATCGCCGCCAACGCCGACATCAAGCCCGGCGACGCGCTCGCGACCTCGGGCCTGGACGGCCTCTATCCGCCGGGCCTGCCGGTGGCGAAGGTCACCGAGGTCGAGCGGCGCGGCGACACCAGCTTCGCCCGCGTGGGCCTGGCGCCGGTGGCGCAGCCCGACAGCGCCCGCCACGTGCTGGTGCTGGAGCCGCTGCAGGGCCAGGAGGCCGCCCGCATGGAAGCCGCGCAGGAAGCGGCCAGCGCCGCGGCCGCCACGGCCGCCGAAGCCGCCAGCCGGCCGCGCGGCCGCGCGTCCGCGGCATCCGGCCCGAAGGGAGGCAACCGATGATCATGCCGCGCGGCGCGAGCCAGCTGCTGCTGCCCGCCAACCCCCTGTTCATCGCGTTCAGCCTGGTCGTCGGCCTCTTGATCGACATGGTGCCGGTGGGCCGCCAGCCCTGGATGCCGGACGTGCTCGCGCTGGTCCTGGTGTTCTGGAACGTGCATCAGCCGCGCCGCGTCGGCGTCGGCTGGGCCTTCGTCTTCGGCCTGATGATCGACGTCCATCACGGCGCGCTGCTGGGTCAGCACGCGCTGGCCTACAGCCTGCTGGCGTTCGGCGCGGTCGCGCTGCATCGCCGGCTGCTGTGGTTCTCGCTGGGCGCGCAGGCGCTGCACGTGCTGCCGCTGTTCGTCGCGGCGACCGCGATCGCCGTGATCGTGCGGCTGCTCGTGGGCGGCATGTGGCCGGGCTGGGGCCTGGTGCTCGCGCCGCTGCTGCAGGCCGCGCTGTGGCCGGTGACCGCGGCGCTGCTGCTGGCGCCGCAGCGCCGCGCGCCGGATCCCGACGCGCACCGTCCGCTCTGAGCGCGCCGAGGACGGGCCCGCGATGACGGTCATCAAGAACCTCCAGGCGGAGCTCAGCCGTTTCCGGCTGCGGCTGGTCGCGGCCGCGCTCTTCGTGCTGTTCTGCTTCTGCCTGCTGATCGCGCGGCTCTCGTATCTGCAGATCACACAGCATGACACGCTGCTCGAGCGCGCCGAGACCAACCGCGTGTCCGTCGTCCCCATCGTCCCGAACCGCGGCCTGATCGTCGATCGCAACGGCGTGGTGCTGGCGAGCAACTACTCGGCCTACACGCTGGAGATCACGCCGTCGAAGGTGCCGGACCTGGAGCGCACGATCGACGGGCTCTCGGCGGTCATCGACATCCAGCCGCGCGACCGCCGCCGCTTCAAGCGGCTGATGGAGGAGAGCAAGAACTTCGAGTCGCTGCCCATCCGCACCAAGCTGACCGACACCGAGGTCGCGCGTTTCGCCGCGCGGCGTTTCCGCTTCCCCGGCGTGGACATCAAGGCGCGGCTGTTCCGCAGCTATCCGCTGGGCGATGTCGGCTCGCACCTGCTAGGCTACATCGGCCGCATCAACCAGGCCGAGAAGAAGGCGATGGACGACTGGTCCGAAGAGGACGTGGCCAACTATCGCGGCACCGAGTACATCGGCAAGTTGGGCCTGGAGCAGGCCTACGAGCGGGAGCTGCACGGACAGACCGGCTTCGAGGAGATGGAGACCAGCGCCGGCGGGCGCGCCGTGCGCCGGCTGCGGAACCGGCCGCCGACGCCGGGCAACACGCTGCATCTCTCGGTCGACATCAAGCTGCAGGCGCTGGTCGAGCGGCTCTTCGGCGAGCGCCGCGGCGCGCTGGTCGCGATCGACCCGCGCAACGGCGAGGTGCTGGCCTTCGTGTCCAAGCCGACCTTCGACCCCAACCTGTTCGTCGACGGCATCGACGCCGACAGCTGGAAGGACCTCAACGAGGACATCGACAAGCCGCTGCTCAACCGCGCGCTGCGCGGCACCTATCCGCCGGGCTCGACCTTCAAGCCCTACATGGCGATGGCCGCGCTGAACACCGGCAAGCGCGCCGCCAGCGTGGTGATCCAGGACAACCTGACCTACAGCTTCGGCGGCCGCGTCTTCGGCAGCGCGACTGGCGACCGCGCGGGGCCCAAGGACATGCGGCTGGCGATCGTGACCTCGTCCAACGTCTACTTCTACTCGCTGGCCAACGAGATGGGCGTGGACCTGATCCACGACCAGCTCGAGCCCTTCGGCTTCGGCCGCAAGACCGAGATCGACCTGCTCGGCGAAGTCACCGGCATCCTGCCCAGCACCGAGTGGAAGCGCCGCGCCTACAAGCGGCCGGAGCAGCAGAAGTGGTTCGCGGGCGAGACGATCTCGCTGGGCATCGGCCAGGGCTACAACAACTTCACGATGCTGCAGCTGGCGACCGCGATGTCGACGCTGGCCAGCGGCGGCGAGCGCTACCGGCCGCGGCTGGTGCGCGAGATCGAGGACGTCGTGAAGCATGCGCAGCGGCGCACCGCGAGCGACGCGCTGGAGCCGCTGGCGCTGCGCCGCGCCGACGTCGACGTGATCCGCAACGCGATGCACGACGTGACGCTGGAAGGCACATCGCGCGCGGTGTTCGCGGGCGCGCAGTACCAGAGCGCCGGCAAGACCGGCACGGCGCAGGCGGTGGGCCTGCGCGCCGGCCAGACCTACAGCAGCATCAAGGCGGATGAGCGCAAGCGCGACCACTCGCTGTACATCTCGTTCGCGCCCTACCAGGCGCCGACGATCGCGCTGGCGGTGATCGTCGAGAACGCCGGCTTCGGCTCCGAATCGGCCGCGCCGATCGCGCGCCGCGTGTTCGACTACGTGCTGACCGGCCAGTACCCGAGCGAAGAGGACATCGCCAAGGTGCGGCTCGGGCAGGTCGGCGCGCCGATCGGCACGCCGCGCCGCGTCGAGGACGTGCCCTTGCCCGGCGCGCCGGCGAGCGCGCCCGAGGCGGCCGCCTCCGCCGCGCCGCGCCCCAACCCGGGAGCCTCACGATGAGCGCCGTCTTCAACAAGCCCAGCCTGCTGCAGCGCGTGAAGCCGCTGTTCCAGGGCTTTGATGTGCCGCTGCTGCTGGCGATGTTCTGGCTCATGGGCCTGGGCCTGATGTGCATGTACTCGGCCGGCTACGACCACGGCACGCGCTTCGTCGATCACGCCCGCAACATGGTGCTGGCGATGGGGGTGCTGTTCGTGACGGCGCAGGTGCCGCCGCAGCGGCTGATGCAGCTGGCGTTGCCGCTGTACACGGTCGGGGTGACGCTGTTGGTGGCGGTGGCGCTGTTCGGCGTCACGAAGAAGGGCGCGACGCGCTGGCTCTATGTCGGCACGCAGATCCAGCCGTCGGAGCTGCTGAAGATCGCGGTGCCGCTGATGCTGGCCTGGTGGTTCCAGAAGCGCGAGGGCCAGTTGAGACTGCCCGATTTCGTCGCCGCGTTCGTCCTGCTGGTGGTGCCGGTCGGCCTGATCGCGAAGCAGCCGGACCTCGGCACCTCCTTGCTGGTGCTGGGCGCGGGCCTGTACGTGATCTTCTTCGCCGGTCTGTCCTGGAAGCTGATCATCCCGGCGCTGGTGCTCGCGGGCGCCGGCATCACCGCGCTGGTCTTCAGCGAGGACCAGATCTGTCAGCCCGACGTGAAGTGGATCGTCCTCAAGGACTACCAGAAGGACCGCGTCTGCACGCTGCTGGACCCGACCAAGGATCCGCTGGGCAAGGGCTTCCACATCATCCAGGGCGAGATCGCGATCGGCTCCGGCGGCGTGACCGGCAAGGGCTTCATGAAGGGCACGCAGACGCACCTGGAGTTCATCCCGGAGCGGACCACCGACTTCATCTTCGCCGCCTACGGCGAGGAGTTCGGCCTGATCGGCGCGCTGGGGTTGCTGGTCGGATTCACCGCGCTGATCCTGCGCGGGCTGGCCATCGCGCACGAGGCGCCGACCTTGTTCTCGAGACTGCTCGCGGGCGCGATCACGCTGAGCTTCTTCACCTACGTGTTCGTGAACATGGGCATGGTGACCGGCATCCTGCCCGTGGTGGGCGTGCCGCTGCCGTTCATCTCGTACGGGGGAACGGCGATGGTGACGCTGGGGCTGTCATTGGGGATGCTGATGTCGATCGCCAAGAGCCGCGGGGGCACGCAGCGCTGATCAGGCGGCGTCACCGACGTCCTCGAAGATGACAGCGCCTGGGAGCGCCAGGTCGATCGATGCGAGGTGAACGACATCCAACCCGGAGTACCGGGCGACCTCCCAGGCGCCGCTCCCGGTGCGGCGGTGGACATGGGTGGTGCGATGCGACCAATCCACCAGCATGTACTCGCGCAGGGCCGTCAGATGGCGGTACAGGGCGAATTTGCCATTGCGGTCGAAGGAGGCCGTCGAGGGCGAAAGTACCTCGACCAGCAGGGGGCACTGCTCCATCGCGCGGGAGCGGCGATCCTTCTCGCAGTGGACGAGCACGTCGGGGATCAGGCAGTTGTGGTCGTTGCATTTCACGTCAACGGACGGGAGCGCCTTGCAAGGCGTCCCGCGCAGATGGCTCCGGAACGCAGTGGCGATGTTCAATACCACCGTCTGATGTTCCGCGCTGGCGCTTTCCATCACGACCACTTGGCCGTTGATCAGCTCGTATCGCCGGTCATCGCCGGATTCCCAGTTCAGGAATTCATCGGTGGTCATTCGCATTGCTGCCATCGGGAGTTGGTAGGCCATGAAGTCACCTGCTTCTGTAGGGGGAGGAAGCAGCGATTCTTCGAGGGGGTTCGGCGGTTGTCGTTGACCTTGATTGAGGCGTGATTGCCCGTCGGCTGCCGGTTCAAGGCATCGGATGACCGATGTGTGGAGGATGACCCGGAAAGCGGTTCAGTGCGCGCCGTTGGACAACGGGTGCGCGGCGAAGCGCACCGTGAATCGCGCGCCCGGCCCCGCGCCTTCCGCCTCCGCCTGGCGGCGCGCACGCGTGTCGTCGACGGTGATCTCGGCATCGTGCTGCTGGACGATCTCCCGCACGATCGCCAGGCCCAGGCCCGATCCATCGACGTTGGTGCCCAGCGCGCGATAGAACGGCTGGAACACCTGCTCGCGCTCCGCCTCGGCGATGCCCGGCCCCGAGTCCTCGACCTGCAGCACGCAGACCTGCCCGAACGGGTCCTCGACCACGCGCACGGTGATCGTCCCGCCACTTGGCGTGTACAGCAGCGCGTTGTCGACGAGGTTGCGGATCAACTCCCGGATCAGCAGCGGATGGCCGTGGATGCGCAGGCCCGCCTGGCTCGCTTCCGGCCCCTCGTAGCCGAGGTCCAGCCGCTTCTCCATCGCGCGGGGCACGAAGTCGCGCACCGTCTCGATCGCCAGCACCGCCAGGTTCACCTCGCTGCGCCGCGCGGCGTGCTCCTGGTCCTCGGCCCGCGCCATCGCCAGCAGCTGATTGACCATGTGGGCCGCGCGCTGGCTCGACACCGCGATCTGCTTCAGCGAACGCCGCAGCTCCGCCGGCGAGCTCCGGCCCTCGTCGATCTCGCGCTGCGCCAGCTCGGCCTGCGTGCGCAGTCCCGCCAGCGGCGTCTTCAACTGGTGCGCGGCGTCGGCCAGGAAGTGCTTCTGCGCGCGGATCGATTGATCGAGCCGCTCGAGCAGGTCGTTGATCGCCTGCACCAGCGGCGCGACCTCGTCCGGGATGCGCTGCTCGTCGATCGGGCTCAGGTCGGAGCTGTCGCGCGAGCGGATGCGCCGCTGCAGGTCGTTCAGCGGCGCGATGCCGCGCGCCAGCGCCAGCCACACCAGCAGCACCGCCAGCGGCAGGATCACGAACTGCGGGAGGATCACGCCCTTGATGATCTCGTTGGTCAGCCGCGAGCGCTTGCCCAGCGTCTCCGCGACCTGCACCAGCATCATCTTGTCGCCACCCCCCATCCCCTCGGGCACCACCCACAGGTAGGACACGCGCACGGCTTCGTTGTTGACCTCGTCGAAGCGGCGGTTCACCTCCCACGGCACGATCGGCGGCTCGACCTCCGGCACGGGCAGCTGGGCGTCGCCGCTGAGCAGCTCCCCGCGCAGTCCCAGCACCTGGTAGTAGATGGTGTCCGACTCGTCGGCGCGCAACAGCGCGGCGGCCTCGGGCGCGAGCGCGTAGCGGGAGCGTCCCTTCTTCGCCGCGTCGCCGGGACCGGGCTCGGTCACGACCTGGAGGCCGAGCCGCCTCGCCATCTCGTCGAGCTCGCGGTCATACGGCTTGTTGGCGATGCCTTGCGCCACCAGCCAGGTCAGCGCGACGCTGATCGGCCAGATGACCAGCAGCGGGGCGAGCATCCAATCGAGGATCTCGCCGAACAGCGAGCGATGGCCGGACGATTCAGCCGCCATGCCGCATGCCGTCGTTCGGGGGTGCCGCCGCCCTCATGGCCAGGCTGGCGACGGCGCCGTCAGCCGGGGATCTTCTCAAGGCAGTAGCCCAGCCCGCGCACCGTCGCGATGCGGATCGGGCCCTGCTCGATCTTCTTGCGCAGGCGGTGGATGTAGACCTCGATCGCGTTGTTGCTGACTTCCTCGCCCCATTCGCACAGGCGTTCCACCAGCTGGTCCTTGCTGACGAGCCGCCCGGCGCGCTGCAGCAGCACCTCGAGCAGCGACAGCTCGCGCGCCGACAGTTCCACCATCTGGTCATTGATGTACGCGACGCGGCCGGTGGCGTCGAAGGTCAGCGGGCCGTGGCGGATCACGCTCGACGCGGTGCCCAGCCCGCGGCGCGTGAGCGCGCGCACGCGCGCCTCCAGCTCCTGAAGCGAGAACGGCTTGGCCATGTAGTCATCGGCGCCGAGGTCCAGCCCCTTGACGCGCTCCTCGATGCTGTCGGCCGCGGTCAGGATCAGCACCGGCAGGGCCGAGCCGCGCGCGCGCAGCCGGCGCAGCACCTCGAGTCCGTGCAGCTTGGGCAGCCCCAGGTCGAGGATGAGCAGATCGAACTCATGGGAAGCGAGGGCCGCGTCGGCCTCGCTGCCGCTGCCGACCTGATCGACGGCGCAGCCCGATGCCCGCAGCGAGCGCAGCAGGCCGTCGGCCAGGACCTGGTCGTCTTCGGCGATCAAGATGCGCATATGTCGTCCCCTCTGGTCATGAAGACATTCTAGGGAGCGGTCCACCGTGCCTCCCTAGGCGTTTCCGAGCCGTCCGCCAGAGGGTGGCAGCGGGTCTGGGGTCAGGCCCGCGACAGGTTTGCGGGGGGGAGGGATCCCCCCGATGGCGGAAATGGGTGGGGATCGTGGCGCTGGCTCATCCCATGAGCCACTGGCTGCCTAAGATGCCTCCATCGACCGACGCACGAGCCGCGCCGCGACTCGGCGGGCTCGACAAAGTACTGTACAGATATACAGATTGCGCCATAATCCGCCGCAGCCAACAGGAGAAGATTGCATGGACGCCCCCGTGAAGAACGCCAACACCGAAAAAGCCAAGGCCCTGCAGGCCGCCCTCGCCCAGATCGAAAAGCAGTTCGGCAAGGGCTCGATCATGCGGCTGGCGGAAGGCGAGAAGATCGAGGACATCCAGGTGGTCTCCACCGGCTCGCTGGGCCTGGACATCGCGCTGGGCGTCGGCGGCCTGCCGCGCGGCCGCGTGATCGAGATCTACGGTCCGGAATCCTCGGGCAAGACCACGCTGACGCTGCAGGTCATCGCCCAGATGCAGAAGCTGGATGGCGTGTGCGCCTTCATCGATGCCGAACACGCGCTGGACGTGCAGTACGCGCAGAAGCTGGGCGTGAACCTGCAGGAGCTGCTGATCAGCCAGCCCGACACCGGCGAACAGGCGCTGGAGATCGTCGACTCGCTGGTGCGCTCCGGCTCGGTCGACCTGATCATCATCGACTCGGTCGCCGCGCTGACGCCGAAGGCGGAACTCGAGGGCGAAATGGGCGACGCGCTGCCCGGCCTGCAGGCCCGCCTGATGAGCCAGGCGCTGCGCAAGCTGACCGCCACCATCAAGAAGACCAACTGCACCGTCATCTTCATCAACCAGATCCGGATGAAGATCGGCGTCATGTTCGGCTCGCCCGAAACGACGACCGGCGGCAATGCGCTGAAGTTCTACGCGTCCGTGCGTCTGGACATCCGCCGCATCGGCTCGATCAAGAAGGGCGAGGAGGTCATCGGCTCCGAGACCAAGGTCAAGGTGGTCAAGAACAAGGTCGCGCCCCCGTTCAAGACGGCGGAGTTCGACATCCTCTACGGCGAAGGCATCAGCCGCGAGGGCGAGATCATCGACATGGGCGTGACCGCCAAGATCGTCGACAAGTCCGGCGCCTGGTATGCCTACAGCGGCGAGAAGATCGGCCAGGGCAAGGACAACGCCCGCGAGTTCCTGCGCGAGAACCCGGATCTGGCCGTCGAGATCGAGAACAAGATCCGCGAATCGCTGGGCATCCCGCTGCTGGGCGCCGCGCCCGGCGATGCCGAGTAATCGACCCGCCAGCAAGGGGGCGGGCGGTCCGCCTTTGTCCTTGAAGGCGCGGGCGGTGGCCCTGCTCGCTCAGCGCGAGCACAGTGCGATGGAACTGCGGCGCAAGCTGCAGCGCATCGCGCGAGACCGGCGGTCAGCCGAGGCGGCCGCGGCGACCGGTGAAGCCGGACGAATCGATGGGCCGCTCGACGAGGAAGACGTTGGCGGCCTCGACGAAGAGGTCGACGCGGTACTGGAATGGCTCAAGGCCAACGGTTATCTCGACGAATCCCGCTTTGTCGAATCACGCATTCACCTGCGCTCGCAGCGCTTCGGGCAACGACGCATCGAGCAGGAGCTGGCGCAGCACGGGTTGTCGATGGATGCGGAGCAGCGCTCGACGCTTGCCGCCGGCGAACTCGATCGCGCGTGTGATCTGGTGCGTCGCAAATTCGGCGATGGCGCGCCGGCCGACGCGGCCGCCGAAGCCAAGCGCCTGCGCTTCCTGATGGGCCGGGGATTCGGCCACGAGTTGGCCCGCAAGGCCGTGCGGCGGGTCGCCGCCGGGCTGGACCGCGATCCTGACGCCTGAACCGGCGACATCGCCGCCGCGGGCGCGAAACCGCCCGAAACTTCGTGCGTCATGAGCACCTTGCGGCCGGCTGACAAGCCCACGCCGGTGCGCGTCTCAACCCCGCCAAGGGCTTGATGCAACGCAGCATGCTACATTTTCGGCTTCGCAAATCAGCCCGCCGGCGTTCGTCCGCGGGCGTGTTTTTGCGTGTTTGCATCGGTTTATGTCTTCCATCGCCTCCCCCGAGCGCCATCCGCCGCATCGTCGTCGACCCGTCGACGCGCGGTTCTATGGCCGCGACGACGGGGTCCTCGTCACGGAGGCCCGGCTGAGTCCGGCGCTGCAAACCTCATCTCAACGCCAGCATCGCGGATCGGCCGCGGCGCCGGCGGCCTCTTCCTGATTTCATCCATCAAGCGAGACCTCCCTATGAAGATTCACGAGTACCAGGGCAAGGAAATCCTGCGCCAGTTCGGCGTGCCGGTGCCGCGCGGCATTCCCGCGTTCACGGTGCAAGAAGCGGTCGAAGCCGCGCAGAAACTGGGCGGCCCGGTCTGGGTGGTCAAGGCGCAGATCCATGCCGGCGGCCGTGGCAAGGGCGGTGGCGTCAAGCTGGGCAAGAGCCTGGATGACGTGAAGGCGCTGTCCGAGCAGATCCTGGGCATGCAGCTGGTCACGCACCAGACCGGCCCGGAAGGCCAGAAGGTCCGCCGCCTGTACATCGAGGAAGGCGCGGACATCAAGAATGAGCTGTACGTCTCGCTGGTGACCGACCGCGGCACGCAGAAGGTGGCCTTCATCGCGTCGAGCGAGGGTGGCATGGACATCGAGGAAGTCGCGCACTCGACCCCCGAGAAGATCATCACCGAGTACATCGACCCGCTGACCGGCATCACGACCGAGCAGTCGAAGAAGATCGCCGCGGCCATCGGCCTGACCGGCGCTTCGGTGGACCAGGCCGTCGACCTGTTCGCCAAGCTCTACAAGTGCTACATGGACACCGACGCGTCGCTGGTGGAAATCAACCCGCTGAACTGCGACTCCAAGGGCAACCTGATCGCGCTGGACGCCAAGTTCAACTTCGACGCGAACGCCCTGTTCCGCCACCCGGAAATCGTCGCCTACCGCGACCTGGACGAAGAGGATCCGGCTGAAGTCGAGGCCTCCAAGTTCGACCTGGCCTACATCTCGCTGGACGGCAACATCGGCTGCCTGGTGAACGGTGCCGGCCTGGCCATGGCCACGATGGACACCATCAAGCTGTTCGGCGGCGAGCCGGCCAACTTCCTGGACGTCGGCGGCGGCGCCACTGCCGAGAAGGTCACCGAGGCCTTCAAGATCATGCTGAAGAACCCCGAGGTGAAGGGCATCCTCGTGAACATCTTCGGCGGCATCATGAAGTGCGACACCATCGCCGAAGGCGTCATCACCGCCTGCAAGGCCGTCAACCTGAGCGTGCCGCTGGTCGTCCGCATGAAGGGGACCAACGAAGAGCTGGGCAAGAAGATGCTGGCCGAGTCCGGCCTGCCCATCATCGCCGCCGACACCATGGCCGAAGCCGCGACCAAGATCGTCGCCGCAGTCAAGTAAGCCGCAGACCCAGCCAAGGAATACGACATGAGCATCTACATCAACAAGGACACCAAGGTCATCACCCAGGGCATCACGGGCAAGACCGGTCAGTTCCACACCCTGGGCTGCCAGGCCTACGCCAACGGCAAGAACGCGTTCGTCGCCGGCGTGAACCCCAAGAAGGCGGGCGAGAAGTTCTCGGACATCCCCATCTACGGCACCGTGAAGGAAGCCGCTGCCCAGACCGGCGCCACCGTGTCGGTGATCTACGTGCCGCCCGCGGGCGCCGCCGCCGCGATCTGGGAGGCTGTCGAGGCCGACCTGGACCTGGCGATCTGCATCACGGAAGGCATCCCCGTCCGTGACATGCTGGAAGTGCGCAACAAGATGAAGGCCAAGGAGCTGGCGGGCGGCAAGAAGACGCTGCTGCTGGGCCCGAACTGCCCCGGCCTGATCACGCCCGACGAGATCAAGATCGGCATCATGCCCGGCCACATCCATCGCAAGGGCCGCATCGGCGTGGTCTCGCGCTCCGGCACGCTGACCTATGAAGCGGTCGCCCAACTGACCGAGATCGGCCTGGGCCAATCCTCGGCGGTCGGCATCGGCGGTGACCCGATCAACGGCCTGAAGCACATCGACGTGATGAAGGCCTTCAACGACGATCCGGACACCGACGCCGTCATCATGATCGGCGAGATCGGCGGCCCGGACGAAGCGGAAGCCGCGCGCTGGTGCAAGGCCAACATGAAGAAGCCGATCGTCGGCTTCATCGCGGGTGTCACCGCTCCTCCCGGAAAGCGCATGGGCCACGCCGGCGCGCTGATCTCCGGCGGCGCCGATACCGCCGATGCCAAGCTCGCCATCATGGAAGAGTGCGGCTTCACGGTCACGCGCAACCCGTCGGAAATGGGCAAGCTGCTGAAAGGCCTGCTGTAATCGACAGGAAAAACCTGATGCTGGAAGGCGTTGGTGCGTAATTTCACGCAAGCGTCCTCCAGGGGGTGGCGCGGACAATCGTCCGCACCCCTCGAATGAATGAAGGGGCCCTCGGGCCCCTTTTCTCGTTCGTCCCTCCAACGCTTTAGACTGGGCCTTCGCCGCGCGCGAGGTGCCTGGCGCGGGTTCCTCCTCCATGGACATGCTCACCAGCCCCGAGTTCTGGCTTGCCGTCGGCCAGATCATCATGATCGACATCCTGCTGGGTGGCGACAACGCCGTCGTCATCGCGCTCGCGTGCCGCAAGCTGCCGCCCAACCTGCGCACGCGCGGCATCCTGTGGGGCACCGCCGGCGCGATCGTGCTGCGGGTGGTGCTGATCTTCTTCGCGCTGACGCTGCTGAAGCTGCCCTTCCTGAAGCTGGTCGGCGGCGCGTTGCTGCTGTGGATCGGCATCAAGCTGCTGCTGCCCGAAGGCGAGGACGACCACTCGAAGATGGAAGCGAGTGACAAGCTCTGGGGCGCGGTGAAGACGGTCATCATCGCGGACTTCGTGATGAGCCTGGACAACGTCATCGCGATCGCCGGCGCCGCCGAAGGCGCGGGCGGCAGCCATCAGATGCCGCTGGTGATCTTCGGCCTGCTGGTGTCGATCCCCATCATCGTCTGGGGCAGTCAGCTGGTGATCAAGCTGATGGACAAGTTCCCGATCGTGATCACGCTGGGCGCGATGCTGCTCGGCTGGATCGCTGGCACGATGGTCGTCACCGATCCGGCGCTGAACGCCTGGCTGCCGATGCAACCGGGCGACAAGCCGGGCACGACCGAGGTGCTGCCGCAGCTCTATTACGCCCTGGGCGTGGGGGGCGCGCTGTTCGTGCTGCTCGTCGGCAAGGTGCTGGCCGCGCGCCGCCCGGTCGAAGCCTGACGAAAGGCTCGCCATGTCATGAGCGCCTCCGGCTTCCTGAAGCGACTGCTGGGCCGAGGCGCGTCCGAGGGCGAGGGACCGGGCTCGCCCGACAGCCTGCCGACGACGCAGCCGATGCCGCGCCCGGCGGGGGTGGCGCTCGACGACTACGAGATCGGCGAGGAGCTCGGCCGCGGCGCGATGGCGGTTGTCAACCGGGCCGTCGACCGCCGTAACGGCCAGGCGGTCGCGATCAAGCGGCTGGCGCTCCAGCGCGAGTTCGCGCCGGAGGACCTGATCGACGTCCGTGACCGTTTCATGCGCGAGGCCAGCGCGGCGCGGCATCTGGATCACCCGGACATCCTGCGGGTGCTCGACGCGGGCGAAAGCGCCGGCGACACCTGGATCGCGATGGAGTACGTCGTCGGCCAGGACCTGAGCCACCACACCCGCCCCGGTCAGCTGCTGCCGCTGCGCGAGGTGTTGCTGCTTGGCGCCCGGCTGGCGCGGGCGCTCCAGTACGCGCACAGCCATGGCGTTGTCCATCGCGACATCAAGCCGGCCAACGTGATGCTCGAGCGCGAATCCGGCAGCGTGAAGATCATGGACTTCGGCATCGCCCGCGTGGCCGACGGGAGCCGCACGCGGACCGGGTTGGTCCTGGGAACGCCGTCCTACATGTCGCCGGAACAGCTCGCCGGCTTGCCGGTCGACGGGCGCAGCGACCTCTATTCACTGGGGGCGATGCTGTTTCAATTGCTCACCGGCCACCTTCCGCATCAGTCCGAATCGATGGCCGCGCTGATGCATCACATCATGAACCAGGCTGCGCCAGACGTGCGCCGATTGCGGCCCGAACTGCCGGAATCGCTGGCCATGGTGATCGCGCTGTCCCTGGAGAAGCGGCCCGAGCTTCGTTATCAGCGCGGCGACACGCTTGCCCAGGATCTGGAGTCGGTGCTCAGCCAGATTTCGGTGGAACTGGCCAATAGCACCGGCGCCACAACCCCCCCACCGGCGGGACAGGCGTTCGAGCGAACTTTGCGGCTACAGTCCCAGGGCGCAGTGCACAATCCCCTTCCCCCAGACGATCCCGCCAGCAAGACATGACCCTGGAGTTCTTCAGCGCCACCGACACCGGACGTGTGCGCGACAACAATGAAGACTCGGTCGCCCTGGAGCCGGGCGTCGGGCTGGCGGTCCTCGCGGATGGCATGGGCGGATACAACGCCGGGGAAGTCGCCAGCCAGATGCTGACGACCTTCATCAAGTCGGAGTTGGGCCGCTGGCTGGCCGAAACCGGCCAGCACGCCACCGACATCGATGTCAGGCGCGCGATGGACATCTGCGTGGACAACGCCAATCGCGCCATCTTCAATGCCGCCAACACCAATCCGCGCTATGCCGGCATGGGGACGACGCTGGTGCTGGCGGTGTTCCGGGAGCAGAGCTTGCTCCTCGGCCATGTCGGGGATTCGCGGGCGTACCGCTATCGCGATGGTCAGCTTGTGCAGCTCACGCGTGACCATTCGTTGCTGCAGGAACAGCTCGACGCGGGTCTACTGACGCCGGAAGAGGCGGCATTCAGCAGCAACAAGAACCTGGTGACGCGGGCCGTGGGCGTGGAGGACACCGTGATGCTGGAGGTTCACCAGCACGACCTGCTGCCGGGTGATCAGATCCTGCTGTGCAGCGACGGCCTCTCGGACATGGTCGATGACAGCAGCGTGGCACAGGTGCTGCAAAGCCACAGCGATCTGCCTGAAGCGGCGCAGGCGCTGGTGGACGCGGCCAACGACATGGGCGGCAAGGATAATATTGCGATCGTTCTGGTTCGCGCGGAAAGTCGCACCAAGCCATGGGCGTGGTGGCCATTCAGTCGAAACAATGGGCGCCGCTGAGGCGGCCCGCTACAAATAAGACAGGACTCGAGGTCAAGCATGGGCAAGCTGGTGGTGTCGCTCGACGGCGTGGTGATCAAGGAAGTGCAGATCACCAAGGACAAGACCACGCTCGGTCGTAGACCTTACAACGACATCGTCATCGACAACCTTGCGGTCAGCGGCGAGCACGCCGTGCTGCAGATGGTTGGATCGGACGTCTTCATCGAGGATCTGAACTCGACCAACGGCACCTACATCAACGGCAAGGCGATCAAGAAGCAGCTGTTGTCGCACAGTGACGTGATCGAGGTCGGCAAGTACAAGATCAAGTTCCTGATCGAGGACAACGGCGACTACGAGAAGACGATGATCCTGCGTCCCGGCACGGCGCCAAGCAGTGGCTTCGGACTGCCGTCCTCGTTCGGCGGCCTGGGCCCGGCGCCGGTGTCGACCGCGCCGGCCGCGATCAAGGTGCTCAACGGCCCCGCGGCGGGCCGCGAGGTGACGCTGACCAAGGTCGTGACGACCGTGGGCAAGCCGGGCGTGCAGGTCGCCTCGATCACGAAGCGGCCCAGCGGCTACGTCTTCGCGCACGTCGAGGGTGGCGCGCGCCCCGTGGTGAACGGCGCGCCGCTGACGGCCGAATCCGTCCCGTTGAAGAACGGCGACGTGATCGAGTTGGCCGGCACCCAGATGCAGTTCGTGCAGGCCTGAAGCCGGTTTCCTGTATCGAAATGCTTCCGCCGTGTCGGGCGATCGCCTACGCGCGTGCAGGTTTTCACGACAGCCCGTGGGGGCCTCGTAAGCGACGGCAATAAGTCCCCGATTCGAGGATTCGGCGCTTAGCGGCGCGCGAGGCTGGCTCTAAAGTCGTCGGCATGAAGATTCGCGTGCTCGGTTGTGCCGGCGCCCTGGCGGCCGGCTACAGGACCACTTCCTTCCTGCTGGACGACGATGTGCTCATCGACGCCGGCAGCGGCGTGGCCGAGCTCACCGTCGAAGCGATGACCCGGGTGGACCACATCCTGGTGACGCACTCCCACCTTGATCATGTGCTGGCGATCGGCCTGCTGGCCGACACCGTGCAGCGCCGGCGCGCGCAGACCGGGCGTCCCCCGGTGAAGGTGCATGCGCTGCCGCAGACGCTGCAAGCGCTTCGCGCGCACGTTTTCAACGGTGTGATCTGGCCTGACTTCACGCGCCTCCCCACGGCGGAGCGGCCCGCGCTGACCTTCCACGAATTTGCTGTCGGTGATCGCCTTGATCTCGGACGGGATCGACGCATCGAAGTCCTGAGCGCGGCGCACACCGTGCCTGCCGTGGGTTTCGCCGTGGACGGCGGCGCGCCGGGGCATTGGGTGTTCACCGGCGATACCGGCCCCAATCCGGCGCTGTGGGATCGCCTGGCGGAGATGAAGGTCGCGCACCTGATCATCGAATGCGCCTTCGGCGACGACGAGTGCGGCTTGGCCGGCATCAGCAAGCATCTGTGCCCGACGACGCTGCGTGAGGAGCTCTCGAAGCTTGGCGGCGCGATCGATGTGCACATCACCCACATCAAGCCAGGAGAGCGGGCCGCCGTGATGGACGCGGTGATGGGGCTGCGGACGACGCACCGGATCTCCGCGCTGGAGAACTTCCAGGAGTTCACGCTGGCCTGAGGCTGCATGCCCCCTGCCGACCGCCCGCGCCGGATCTCCGCCGCGGGCGGTTTCGTTTTGGAGGGAGGACGGTTGCCTGTCCGTGATTTGCCGACAAAGCTTGTCCGAAGCGCTGCGAGTGACAAAACTCGGCAGACGCGCTGACAAAAATGGTCACTTGAAGTCAGGCGGTGATCGACAGGCTGTGACGTCATTCACGGAATGAGGAAGCAAAGCGGCTGGCACGCGCCCTGCGTTCAATGGGTCGTCTCTACCCCACTCTCTCTTTGGAGTTTCTATGAAGCGCGTTCAACAAGGTTTCACCCTGATCGAACTGATGATCGTCGTGGCGATCATCGGTATCCTGGCCGCCGTGGCTCTGCCGGCGTATTCGGACTACATCAAGAAGTCCAAGGTTTCGGAAGTCATGGCTGTCGCCGGCCAGCCGAAGGCTGCCATTCAAGAATGGCTGTCGGTCAAGGGCTCGTTCCCGGCTGACCAAAACACGCTGGGTCTGGAATTCAACCCGACCAAGTATGTGTCTGGCTTGACCTACACCGGCGGCACGACCGCTGTTCTGACTGCCACCGCGCAAGCCATCGGCACCGGTGTTGACGGCAACAATCTGGTCCTGACTGGCACCCGCGTTCAGAACGCCGGCACGGCGACTGACCAAGTGACCTGGGTTTGCACCGGCTCCATCCAGGCGAAGTACCTGCCGGCTTCGTGCAAGGGCTCCTGAGCCCCAGCCATGAGCTGAAGACGACTGGATCGTCGACATGAAGGAGCCCTCAAGGGCTCCTTTTTCATTGGCATAACGAATGTCGTGCGTGACGGCACGTACCATTCCCCATCTTGCATACGCATCTTCCTCCGTTGCCCATGGCGGTCACTGCGGTGACACTGTCCTTTGCAGGATTGCTATGGGCCATTCCCTTCCTGCACCCCGTCGCGACGAGTGCCATGACGGCACACGACTTCGCGCGGCTAGCGGAATTGGCGATGTTGGCGCTTGTCGGGCTCTCCTGGGCAAAGCGGCCGGCATTGTGGCGAATACCGACACTGGATCGCGCGGTGCTCGCTACGTTGGCCGTTCTAGCGCTCCTCTCGTGTCTGAGCGCCTCCCATCCTTTGGCTGCCGTCCGCGAGGTGGCGCTGACGGCCGGCCTGTCCGTGCTGGCGCTGCAGCTCGCAGGCCCCTTGTCCGACACACGGCTTCGCGAGCGCTTCCTGGAGGTGCTTGCCTCGGGTGGCGCTGCCTATGGCGGCGTTTGGCTGATGACGCTGCTGTTGGCCGCCGTCGCGGGCCAGGAGTTTTCGGCTTGGGACATGGTCTTCGGGTTCGACAATGGCAGATTCCTGAATCATGCCCAGACTGTGGCTCTGCCGTTGGGGGGAGCGGTGCTCGCACGGGCGGGGAGCCCTCGATGGGCGAAACTCGCGGCTGCGGTCATGCTGGTGATTGCTGGTGCGATCCTCACGCTCTATCTCGCGCGCGCATCCATCCTGGCGCTGCTCATTGGTGCGGTGCTAACGCTGCTGGTCCTCGGTCGTCAGTGCGCAAAGTACGTGGTTGTCATGGTGACAACGCTGGGCGCGGGTTCGCTTGCGCTGGCACTCCTCTGGCACTTCCGATTGCAGTATCTGTCGGGACCGATGAGTGACGGCCTCGCCTCGATTCATTTCCGCGATTACCTCGCGCTTCGAGCCCTGGACCTCTTTGCGACCGCACCGTGGCTTGGTGTCGGCCCCATGCATTTCGCGAACTCGATCAATCCGATCGCGGCCCACCCTCACAACGTGTACGTTCAGTTGCTCGCGGAATATGGCGGTCCAGCCGCGGTTCTGGTCCTGGTGTTCGTGGTCCGCGTACTGACCCGCGCCTTCCGGCTCGCCCGCAGTCTGGCTAGGCGGCAGCCCGAACTGGCGGCGGCATCCATGTCGGCGACGGTAGCCGTATTGGTGGACGGCGCGTTTTCCGGCAACTTTGTAATGCCGATTTCCCAAATGTGGATCGCGACACTGGCTGCCTTGGTGATCGGTTTCTCGCGCGCCGATACTCCGCGGCCCGAGACGACCGCAGGCGTCTCGATGTCGCCAGGTGCGCGTGAATCGCTTCGCGCCCCGGCGGCGCTTGTGCGCTGGCTCTTGGCGATATCGCTGCTTGTCGCCATGGGCTTCGGATACCGGGAAGGCCTGGGAGACATCAAGCCGCACATTCACACTGGCGAGCCGATCAAGGAGCCCATCGGCGAGCAGTATTTCAATCCCCGCTTCTGGGCGCACGGCTGGTTCTGAGAAGGTTTCCAATGGCAGGTTCGATTGAATGGCGTCGGCGCAGCCGCGCGGCGCTGGTGCACCTAGGCAGTTGCGTGGTGATCGCCGCGATGGTTGCCGCCGTGGTGCTGCTGGTCTGGTATCCGTGGCCCTACCGCGTGATCTCGGGAGGGCAGAACCTGCTGCTGATTCTGATGGCGGTCGATGTCATCATGGGACCGCTGATCACGTTCGCAATCTTCGACATTCGCAAGCGAGGAGCGGAACTGCGGCGCGATCTCGCGGTGATTGTGGTGTTGCAGGTCCTTGCGCTCGGATATGGCCTGCATACCGTCTACGTCGCCCGACCGGTCGCCGTTGCACTGGAAGGTGACCGGTTCCGTGTCAGCCCGGCCAACGGCGTGCTGGAAAGCGAGTTGTCGCTGGCGCCGGAATCACTGCGCAGCCTCTCTCTCACCGGACCGCGGCTGCTCAACACCGAAGTACCGGAGAAGGAGCGCTCCGATGCGCTCTTCATGGCGATGGGAGGCACCGACGTTGGCGCCCGGCCGAAATTCTGGCGTCACTGGGACCAGGCCGCCCGCGAACGAGCATTGAGAGCAGGTCGCCCCCTCGCTGCAAAGCTCGCCGGTTACCGTGGCGATCGCGCGCCCATCGAAACGGCCATCCGTGCCACCGGCCGTGCCGCCGATCAGTTGCTGTTCATTCCCGTGCTGGCAAGGCGCGAGGACTGGTCCGCCCTCATCGACGCCCGCACTGGCGAGGTGGTTGGCTTCGCGCCGCTCAACGGCTTTTAACGCGGCCGCCGGTCGACTGGGCGCGTCAGCCATGTGTCGGCGTTAGAGTTCCGCCCTGTCCCCACGACCCGGACCGTTCATGACGCTCGCCGCGACGGCGCCTGCCGCCGATCTCTCCGCCTCCGCCTCCGCCTCCACGCCACATCGCCAGATCCTCACGCTGATCGGACTTCTGCTGGGCGTCACGCTGGCGCCGCTCGTCGCGTACAACCAGACTCCGTCGGCCACGCTCTACAACCAGCTGCTGGCCTTCGGCGGGCTGGGCCTGGCCGTCGCCGGCCTGGCGTGGAGCGGCTCGCTGCGGCCGGGGTGGCGTGTCGATGGCGTGTCGCTCGGTCTGCTGCTCATGACAGCCGTCGCCTTGGCGGCGCCGTCGATGAACGGCCTTCCGTGGTCGATGGCGCTGACCAGTGCGGCGATGCTGCTGGGCGCGCTGCTCGCCGTGCAGACAGGCCGTTCGATCACGCCCGAACACCGCGACGACCTGCTCACCGCGTTCTGCGTCGCCCTCGTCGGCGCCGGCCTGCTGAGCGTGATCGTCAGCGTCGTGCAGATGTTCTTCCCTGCGCTGGCCGACGGCACCTTCATCGCGCGCTCCGGCCTGATCGGCCGCGCGGTCGGCAACATGCGTCAACCCAACCATCTCGCCAGCCTCCTCATGTGGGCTTGCGTCGCCTCGGTGTGGCTGGCGCAGGGCGGGTGGCTGGCGCGCCGCCTCGGCAGCGCGTTGCTGGGCACCATCGCGCTGTACCTGCTGCTGTTCCTGTTCGTCTTCTGCGTGCTGCTCAGCGCCTCGCGCACCGGAATGATCGGCGTCGGGCTGCTGGCCCTCTGGGGCGCCATCGACGCACGCCTGGCGCCGCGGATTCGCATCGCCCTCGGATCGACGCTCGTGATGTTCGCCCTCGGCTGGGGGCTGCTCGAGTGGTACACGGCCCTCAGCCATCATGCCTTCGGCGCGCAATCGCGCGTGTCCGATGAAGGCGCCGGGTCGCCCACCCGCCTGGCGATCCTGAAGAACGCCATCGGTCTGCTCCAGCGCTATCCGCTGACGGGCGCGGGATGGGGCGATTTCAACTTCGCCTGGACGCTGACGCCGTTTCCGGATCGTCCCGTCGCGTTCTTCGACCACACGCACAACCTCGAGATGCAGCTGCTCGTCGAGATGGGCTTGCCACTCGGGCTGTTGACGCTGGGGCTGCTGGGCTGGGGGCTGTGGAGCGGCTTCACGCGCGCCGTGCGCGGCACCGCGGCGACGCGCTGCGCCGCGATGCTGGTCGCGATGATCGGCTTGCACAGCCAGTTCGAGTACCCGCTCTGGTATGCCTACTTCCTGCTGCCGGCGGCGTTGGCGTTTGGCCTGAGCCTTGCGGAATCAACGCCCGATGAGGCCGCCAGAAGCGCCATCGTGGCGCCCACCGGCCAGCGCCGGCCGCTGCTGACGCTGCTCGGCCTCGTGATCGCGGCGGTGATCCCCCTGGTCATCGTCGACTACCTGCGCATCGTCCATATCTATGCGCCGCCGGCAGGGGCGTCGCCGCTGGAGGACCGCATCGCCGCGGGCCAGCGCTCGCCGCTGTTCTCCCTGCAGGCCGACTACGCCGAAGCCACCGTGCTGCCTCCCGGCGAGCTGGCGCTCGACGCCGCCCAGCGCACCGGCCACCACCTGATCGACATCCGCCTTCTGATGGCGTGGGCGAAGTCGCTCAATGCCGTGGGCGAGACGGACAAGGCCCGCTATCTCGTGGAGCGCCTGCGCGAGTTCCACAACACCGCCAGCGACGAATGGCTTGCCGAATGCGAGGAAGTGGCCTCGCTTGGCGCCGCGGCCAAGCCCTTCCAGTGCGAGGCGCCGCAGCGCGAGTACGGCTTCCGCGAACTGCGTTGAACCGCGGACCGGTCAGATCGCGGCGACCCAGTCGCCCGACTTTCCGCCGTGCTTCTCCAGCACGCGGATCTGCTCCATGACCATGCCGCGATCCGCGGCCTTGCACATGTCGTACACGGTGAGCAGTCCCACTTGCACCGCGGTCAGCGCTTCCATTTCGACGCCGGTGCGCCCGTGCGTCTCGACCTGCGCGGTGCAGATCACCGCGCTGGCGGCCTCGTCCAGCGCGAACTCCACCGCCACACGCGTGATCGGCAGCGGATGACACAGCGGGATCAGGTCGGAAGTTCGCTTCGCGGCCTGAATCGCCGCGATGCGCGCCACCCCGATCACATCGCCCTTCTTCGCATTCCCCTCGCGGATCAGGGCCAGCGTCTCGGGCTTCATCCGGATGCGGCCCGCCGCGCGCGCCACGCGGTGCGTGACATCCTTGCCGGAGACGTCCACCATGTGGGCTTGGCCATCGGCGTCAAAATGGGTGAGAGGCGAGCTCATGGGCGCGGCAACAATCGCGAAACCGTAGACACGTCATCATAGTTCTGGTCCCTGGAGATCCCTTGAAGCGACTGAACCCCATTCCCTTCACGCGCCGCGCGCTCGCGGTGCTGCTGAGCGCGGCGCTGCTCGGCCAGAGCGCGATCGCGCAGGTGAACCTGCCGGCGCTCGGCGACTCCGTGTCCGCCGAGGTCAGCATCGGCGCCGAGAAGAAGCTCGGCGACCAGGTCATGCGGCAGATCCGCGTCGATCCGGACTACATCGACGATCCGCTGCTGCTGGAATACGTGCAGAACACCTGGCAGCCGCTCGTCGACACGGCGCGCCGGCTCGGCAACATCAGCGAGGACACCAGCGACCGCTTCGCCTGGGAGGCCTTCCTGGTGCGCGACAAGTCGGTCAACGCCTTCGCGCTGCCCGGCGGCTATGTCGGCGTGCACCTCGGACTGGTCGCGATGACCGGCGCCCGCGATGAGCTCGCGTCGGTGCTGGGGCACGAACTCTCACACATCACGCAACGCCACATCGCGCGCAGCATCATCGGCGACGCCCGCACCAGCACGCTCGCGACAGTGGGGCTGATCCTGGGCATCCTGGCCGCGGCCAAGAGCCGCAGCATGGACGGCGCGCAGGCCGCGATCGTCGGCAGCCAGGCCGCGGCGGCGCAGGCGCAACTGAATTTCTCGCGCGACATGGAGCGTGAGGCCGACCGGGTCGGCTTCCAGGTCATGACCCAGGCCGGCTACCAGGGCGCGGGCATGGCCAGCATGTTCGAGCGCATGGAGCAGGCCTATCACCTGATGGACTCCGGCGCCTATCCGTACCTGCGCAGCCACCCGTTGACCAGCGAGCGGATTGGCGAAGCCCGCGCCCGCCTGGGCACCAAGGGGCAGACCAAGCTGGTGGGCACCTCCGAACATGTGTTGATGGCGGCGCGCGCGCGCGTGCTGATGGACCAGCGCACCGACCCGTGGCGCGTGCTGCAGGGCCTGGATGCGGGTTCGCGGCAGACGCAGAACATCGACCAGCTGGCGGCGCGCTACACGAGCGCGCTGGCCTCGATCAAGCTGCGCGATTTCTCGCGCGCCGAGGCTTCGCTGAAGACGGCCGACGCGCTGGCCGGGCTGCTCGGCGCGGATCCGGGCGCGAAGCGGCTGCTGGTCTACGCGCATGCGGAACTGGAGCTGGCGCGCGGCAAGGCCGAGGCCGGCTTCGCGGCGCTCGAGCCGCTCAAGGGCGAGCGCTCGCGGCCGATGCTCATGATGCGCGCCGACTTGGCGCAGGCGGACCCGCGCCCCGAAGTGAAACGGGAGGCCGCCGAAGCGCTCCAGACGCATCTCGCGCTGCACGCACGCGACGCCTTGGCCTGGCAGGAAAGCGGCACGCTCTGGCAGGAGCTCGGTCAGCCGCTGCGCGCGCTGCGAGCGCAAGGCGAGTCCCGCGCGGCGCTCGGCGACATCACCGGCGCGATCGACCGGCTGGCATCGGCGGAACGCCAGGGGCGGGCGAAGACGGCCGATCAGTTCGAGGCCTCCGTGATCGACGCGCGGCTGCGGGAGCTGCGCTACGAGCGCCGCCAACTGCTGGCCGAGATGTACCCGCGCGGCGTGCCGCCGGGCGCCGAGCCCTGATCCGAGCCCTGATCGCCTCGCCGCGCATTCGCGCTCGCAGGAAGGCCGCTCGATCGAGCGGCCTTCTTTCATCCGTTCATTCGCTGTCGGGGAAGAGCCGCTCGATCAGCACGTCGATGGCCATGCCGCACAGCGAATAGATCAGCGAGCCGATCAGCGCCGCGCTGAAGCCCGCGACCGCGAATCCATCCAGCACCGAGGCGGTCGCCCAGAACAGCAGTGCGTTGATGACGAACAGGAACAGCCCCAGCGTCAGCAGCGTCACGGGCAGCGTCAGCAGCACCAGCACGGGGCGCAGGACGGTGTTGAACAAGCCCAGCACGAAGGCCGCGATGAGGGCCGTGACGAAGCTCTTCACCTGCACGCCTGGGTACAGGTGCGCCACCAGCAGCAGCGCGGCGGCGAGCAGCAGCCAACGGGTCAGCGTTTTCATCCGCTCAGCATAGCGGCACTCATCATCAGAAAAATACGAAGTTGAAATCGCAAACAACACAAGATAATCCGAAGCTTCCGAAAGGGGAGTAGCCACGCGGCGCCAGCCGCGGCAGACGCCCGTCAATACGCTGCCGTGAAGGCAGCCGGGCCCTGCGCCTGATCCCGGATCGAGGTCTGCGACCTCGCGCCGTGTCAGCCTTGCAAGACCTTTCGGCCGGACGGCGCCATTGGTGCCGCGAGTGTTCCGGGGATCGGTACAGTCCGCTCCCGTTCTTGCAAGGAGTCTTCATGAGCACGATCGTGCCCGCCTGGCTGTGGGTGGTTTTCGTCGGCATCGTCGTGGTGTCGTTGGTCCTCGACTTCGTCGTGCTGCGCAAGCAGGGCGCGCACGACGTGGGCGTCAAGGAAGCGATCAACTGGTCGCTGGTCTGGGTGGCGCTGAGCGTGGCCTTCATGGGCCTGCTGTGGTGGGCCGTCAAGGACGGCACCGGCAGCACGGAACTCGCGAACACCAAGGCGCTGGAGTTCATCACCGGCTACCTCATCGAGAAGTCGCTGGCGGTCGACAACATCTTTGTCTTCCTGATGATCTTCACCTACTTCGCGGTGCCCTCGGCCTACCAGAAGCGGGTGCTCATGATGGGCATCATCGGCGCCATCGTGCTGCGCACGGTGATGATCCTGGTGGGCGGCTGGCTGATCGCCCAGTTCCACTGGATCCTCTATCTCTTCGGCGCCTTCCTGCTGATCACCGGCATCAAGATGTGGTGGGCGGCCGGCCAGGAACCGGACCTTGAGGACAATCCCGCGCTGAAGCTGCTGCGCAAGGTGCTGCCGGTCAGCAAGAACTTCGACGGCGAACGCTTCTTCACCCTCGAGAACGGCAAGCGCATCGCGACCCCGATGCTGCTGGTCATCGCGCTGGTGGGCATGACGGACGTGATCTTCGCGGTGGATTCGATCCCGGCGATCTTCGCGATCACCTCCGATCCGTTCATCGTGCTGAGCTCCAACATCTTCGCGATCCTGGGTCTGCGCGCGATGTACTTCCTGCTCGCGGCGATGGCCTCCAAGTTCCATCTGCTGAGCTATGGCCTGGCGGTGGTGCTGGTCTTCATCGGCGCCAAGATGATGCTGATCGACGTGATCACGATCCCGGTGCTGCTGTCGCTGGGCGTGGTGGTGGCGATCCTCGCGGTGACGATGGTCTGGAGCCTGAAGACCGCGCCCAAGCTGCCCGCGCCGCGCGACGAAGAAGCGCCCACGCCGATGAACTGACGCGGCGCTGGACGGGAATCGCCCCCGGTGCCCCCCTCCGAAACCCGCGCGACGCTTCTGGCGTCCCGCGGGTTTTTTCATCTTCCTTGTCGGAATCGGTCCGCCGCGGCCTGCCTTGCGCCCATGTCGCGCCGACCGTCGCGCGTTCGCCACGCGGAAGTCCCGAGTCGCAGCATTTCTTTGACACACTCAAATGAGAATGCTTAGCATTTGCGACCTTTGAGTCCGAGCCGGCCTCAATCACCCGCCACCGCCAGCCAGTCGCGACCAGGGAGGGGCCCGCCACCGTGCGCCGTGAAGCGCCGGGACGACGCCGCCAACGCGCAGCCAGCCCGAGCGAGAACCCAACTAGAACTTCCCCCTCGGAGCCCGTTTCCATGTCCCGCTACATCAAGAGCCGCAAGCACACGGTGGCTCCGCTGGCCGCCCTGGCCGCCTCGCTGACCCTGCCGCTGGCGCATGCCGCCGATGCCCCGGCCCCCGCCGACGCCGGCACCGCCACGGCCTCCGCGTCCGGCGCGCCCTACCTGCCGCAGGTGAAGATCCAGGGCGCCGCGCAGTCCGACTACAAGGTGGACAAGAGCGCCTCGTCGAAGCTGACGCAGCCGCTGCTGGAGACGCCCAAGACGATCTCGGTGATCAAGAAGGAAGTGCTGCGCGAGCAAGGCGCCGTGTCGCTGACCGACGCGCTGCAGAACACCCCGGGCATCACGATGCAATTGGGAGAGAACGGCAACACCTCCGCCGGCGACGCCTTCCAGATGCGCGGTTTCAGCGCCAGCACCTCGACCTTCGTCGACGGCATCCGCGACCTGGGCGCGGTCACGCGCGACGTGTTCAACCTCGAGCAGATCGAAGTGGTGAAGGGCCCGGCGGGTGCCGACACCGGCCGCGGCGCATCCGCCGGCTACATCAACCTGATCACCAAGCTGCCGCAGATCGACGATTTCGTCGAGGGCACCGTGACGGTCGGCGACGCCAACCGCAAGCGCGCCTCGGTCGACGTCAACCAGAAGGTGATGGAGAACACCGCCGTGCGCCTGAACGCGGTGTGGCAGGACAACGGCGTCCCCGGCCGCGACGTCGTCAAGCGCAAGACCTACGGCATCGCGCCGTCGGTGGCCTTCGGCCTGAACACGAACGCCCGCTTCTTCCTGTACTCGCAGCACGTGCGCCAGGACAACGTGCCGGACGGCGGCATCCCCGCGCTCGGCTGGCCCGGCTACACGGTCGCCGCGCCGGCCGCGACCGCGACGCCGGCCCAGGTTGCCGCCGCCGCCGCGATCGCCACGGCGTCCAAGGTCGACAGCTCGAACTTCTACGGCAGCCGCGACGACCGTGAGAAGGTCAAGGCCGACATGGTCACCGCCAAGCTCGAGATGGACCTGGGCAACGGCACGACGGTGCGCAACATCTCGCGCTACGGCCGCACCCACATGGACCGCGTGCTGACCGGCATCATCACGATCTTCGGCGCTCCGGTGACCGGCGACACGCAGACCACGTCGATCAACCCGGCCGACCCGTCGACCTGGAAGATCTCGCGGTCCCGCCAGCGCGTCGACCAGACCAACGAGATCCTGGCCAACCAGACCAGCCTCACGACCAGCTTCGCCACCGGCGGCGTCAAGCATGACCTGACCACCGGCATCGAGCTGATGTACGAGAGCCAGAAGACGCTGGGCTTCGCGACCACCGGCCTGACCGTCCCGTACGCCAACCTGTACCGCCCGAGCGCCGCCGATGTCCTGCCGATGCCCTTCGCCACCGGCGCGGACAGCGACGGCAGCACCTCGACGCAGGCCGTCTACGCGCTGGACACGCTGGCGCTGACGGACGCGCTCAAGCTGACGCTGGGCCTGCGCACCGAGCACTACACGATCCGCACCACCACCGGCACGCTGGCCAACAACGTGGTGACCAACGCCAAGTACAGCGCCGGCAAGTGGATCACCAGCTGGAACGGCGCGCTGCTGTACAAGCTGGCTGACAACGGCACCGTCTACGCCGCCGCCGGCAACTCGCTGACGCCGCCCGGCAGCGCCAATTTCGTGCTGAGCAGCTCCGGCCAGGCCGCCGGCACCGCCGACGCGCAGGAGACGACCAACTACGAGGTCGGCACCAAGTGGGACCTGCTGGGCAAGCGCCTGAACCTGACCGCCGCGCTGTACCGCAGCGAGAACGATGGCGTGGTCAGCGTGGACCCGGTGACCAACCTGTCGACGCAAGGCGGCAAGGTGCGCGTGCAGGGCATCGAGCTGGCGGCCGTCGGCCAGTTGACCAACTTCTGGCAGATCACCGCCGGCGTGCAGACCATGGACGCCAAGGCGATCAACCAGCGCGCCGCGTCGACGGCGACGAGCCCGAACCAGGTCGTCACCGACGGCGTGCGCTGGACGCCGAAGTGGGCCGCCACGCTGTGGACCTCGTACCAGTGGAACGACTTCACCATCGGCACCGGCGTGCGCCACATCGCCGAGCAGAAGCGCGTCGTCACCGTGGGCCAGCCGAACTCGACCGGTCTGCCCAGCCTGCCCGCCTTCACCGTCGTCGACCTGATGGGCGCCTACCGCGTCAACAAGAACGTCACGATGCAGCTCAACGTCACCAACCTGTTCGACCGGACCTACATGTCCTCGCTGAACAACGGCGGCGGCCGTCTGGTCCTGGGCGCACCGCGCGCGGTCTCGCTGATGGCCAACATCGGCTTCTGACGAGTTTGAGGTAGCGTACGCGCGGCCCGTTCCCGTCCTGGCGGGGGCGGGCCGTCGTCCGTCCCGGCCTCCTGTTTCGAATCGATCCGGACATGCTTCTTCATATCCCTGACGTGCTCTCCAAGCAGGACGTGCACGAGATGCGCAAGCTCCTCGATGCCGCCGACTGGGCCGACGGCCGAGCGACCGTCGGCGAGCAGGGCGCGAAGGTCAAGCAGAACCGGCAGCTGCCAGTCGATCATCCGGCCGCGCGCCAGATCGGCGAGCACATCCGCCAGGTGCTGGCGCGGCATCCGCTCTTCATCAGCGCGGCGCTGCCGCTGCGCACGCTGGCGCCGCTGTTCAACCGCTACGAGGGCGGCGAGCAGTACGGCTTCCACGTCGACGGCGCGATCATGCGCCAGCACGGCACCGACCAGCCGCTGCGCAGCGATGTCTCGTCGACGCTGTTCCTGTGCGAGCCCGACGAGTACGACGGCGGCGAACTCGAGGTCATCGACACCTACGGCACGCACGAGGTCAAGCTGCCGGCCGGCGACCTGATCGTCTATGCGAGCACCAGCCTGCACCGCGTGCTGCCGGTGACGCGCGGCGCGCGGGTGTGCTCGTTCTTCTGGACGCAGAGCCTGATCCGCCAGGACTGGCAGCGCTCGATGCTGTTCGAGCTCGACCAGACCCTCCAGAAACTGCGCGGCCGGCTCGGCGACGACGCCGAGACCACCGCGCTCACGGGCCACTATCACAACCTGCTGCGGCTCTGGGCCGAGACATGAGCGGCACCGCCCCGACGCATCCGGCCCGGCGCGCCGCCTGGCTCAAGCAGCTGCACCAGTGGCACTGGATCAGCTCGGCGATCTGCCTGATCGGCATGATCCTGTTCGCCGCCACCGGCATCACGCTGAACCATGCCGCCAGCATCGAGGCCAAGCCCGCGATCGTCAGCAGGACGGCGCAACTGCCCGCTGAACTGGCCGCCTCCTTGAAGCCCGCGGCGGGCGAGTCCGACCACAAGGGCGCCGTGCCCGCGCCGGTGCGCGCCTGGCTGGCGAAGGCGCTCGATCGCGCCGTCGATGGCCGCGACGCCGAATGGAACCGCGACGAGATCTATCTCGCGCTGCCTCGCCCGGGAGGCGACGCCTGGATCCGCATCGCGCGCGGCAGCGGCGAGGTCGAGTACGAGGACACCGATCGCGGCTGGATCTCCTACCTCAACGACCTGCACAAGGGCCGCAACGCCGGCGTGGCCTGGAGCTGGTTCATCGACATCTTCGCCGCCGCCTGCCTGGTGTTCTCGATCACCGGCCTGCTGATCCTCAAGTTCCACGCCGTCAGCCGGCCCAGCACCTGGCCCCTGGTGGGCCTGGGCCTGGTGATCCCGGCCCTGCTGGCCCTGCTGTTGATCCACTGATCCATCGACACGCGGCCGGCGCGCCGCGCGCCGGCTTCCTTGTTTCCTTACCGCCGTTCTCCGCTCCGAGCCGCCGCCAGGATCCCTCCGACCTTCAACCGAGATCTCGTCCATGAACCGCTCCGCAAGCCGTACCCTCCTCCAGCTCGGTGCCCTGGGCACCCTGGCGGCGGGCTCGTCCGCCTGGGCCGCCACCGTGCAGCTCAAGCTGGACCTGCCGCGCCTGAACGTCGCCGAATACCACCGCCCCTACGTCGCCGTGTGGGTTGAGAAGGCCGGCGAGTCCGGTCCCGCCGTCGCGCAGCTGGCGGTCTGGTACGACATCAAGAAGCAGAACAACGCCGGCACCAAGTGGCTCAAGGACATGCGCCAGTGGTGGCGCCAGGGCGGCCGCAGCCTGACGGTGCCGGCCGACGGCGTCACCGCCGCGACCCGCGCGCCGGGCGAGCACGTGATCTCGCTGGACACGCATCCGGCCCTGGCTGCGCTGCCGCCGGGCAAGTACGAGATCGTCGTCGAGTCCAGCCGCGAGGCCGGCGGCCGCGAAGTCCAGCGCCTGCCGCTGACCTGGCCGGTGAAGGCGCCCGCCACCGCCACGGCCAAGGGCGAGCATGAGCTCGGCGCGCTGGAACTGACGGTCAAGCCCTGAGCGGCGCGTCCTCGCCTCAACGACAAGACACGGAGCAGATCACCATGATGAAGACTTCGATCGCCGCCCGCCTCGCGACGCGCGCCGCCCCGCTCGCGCTGGCCATCGCCGCGCTGCTGCCCCTGAGCGCGCAGGCGCACATGACTTGGCTGCTGCCCAACAAGGCCGCCTTCGACGGCAAGGAGCCGGTGGCCTCGTTCGACGCCGCCGTCTCCGAGGACCTTTTCAACTTCGAGCGCGCGCTCAAGATCGAGACGCTGCGGATCACCGCGCCGGACGGCCGGAGCGTCGAGGCCGAGAACCGCAGCGCGGCCCGCCATCGCGAGAGCTTCGACGTGAAGCTGACGCAGGACGGCACCTGGCGCGTGAGCAACCTCAGCCAATCGCTGATGGGGACCTACAAGCAGGGCGGCGAGACCAAGCGCTTCCGCAGCACGCCGGCGACCTTCGCCAAGGACGTGCCGGCCGATGCCGAGATCACCGCGATGACGGTCATGACCAACCGCCAGCAGACCTTCGTCAGCAAGGAGGAGGCGGGCAAGCTCGACTTCAAGCCCGAGGGAGACGGCCTGGAGCTGCTGCCGCTGGGGCCGGTCACCGACCTGAGCCATGGCGACAAGACCCGTTTCCGCCTCGTGCTGGACGGCAAGCCGGCCGCCGACGTGCAGCTGAAGCTGATCCGCGAGGGCAACCGCTACCGCTACAAGTTCGGCGAGGTCGAGCTCAAGACCGATGCCAAGGGCGAGTTCACCGTCGAATGGACCGAGCCGGGCCGCTACTTCCTCGGCGCGAGCACCGGTCCGGCGCGCGGCCCGAACGCGCCCGCCGGCACGCGCGAGGCGCCGGTGCAGCGCGCCAGCGTCAGCGCCACCTTCGAGGTGCTGCCCAAGTGAGCGTGGCCTGCGGGACGGCGGCGGCGCGCGGCGCGGGCGAAGCGCCCGAGCCGCGCGTGCTCGTCCCGCTGCGCATCACCGGCGAGCCGCCGCCGCTCGGCCAGGCCGTGCACGCGCTCGGCGGCGAGACGATGGGCACGGTCTGGTCGGTGCGCTTCATCGGTCCCAAGGGATTGCGCACCGGTGCGATCGAGGACGCGGTGCGCCACGTCTGCGACGAGGTGATCGCGCAGATGAGCCAGTGGGAGCCGGACTCCGATCTGAGCCGCTTCAATCGCGCGCCGGCCGGCAGCGTGCAGTTGCTGCCGAACGGCTTCGCGACGGTCGTCGCCGCGGCATTGCGTATCGCCGCGGCCAGTGGCGGCGCCTACGACCCGACCGCCGGCGCGCTGGTCGCGCTGTGGGGCTTCGGTCCGTCGGGCGAGGCGGCGCTCGCCCCGCGCCATGACGAGCCAGGCTTCCAGCCGCCGTCCGCCGACGACTGCGCCCGCGCGCGCCTGGGCTGGTCCGCGCTTCACTGGGACGCGGGACGCCATGCTTTGACGCAGCCGGGCGGCCTGCCGCTGGACCTGTCCGCGATCGCCAAGGGCTACGCGGTCGATCGGGTCTCGGCGCTGATGACCCGGCTCGGCCTGCCCGACCACCTCGTCGAGATCGGCGGCGAATTGCGCGGCGCCGGACTCAAGCCGGAAGGCCAGCCGTGGTGGGTCGATCTCGAGCCGCCTGCCGCCGATTGCGGCCTCGCGCCGCTGCGCATCGCGTTGCATGGCCTCTCGGTGGCGACCTCGGGCGACTACCGCAAGGCCTTCATCGACGCCGGCGGAACGCGGCGCTCCCACACCATCGATCCGCGCTCGCGGCGGCCGGTCGAGCACGGGCTCGCCGCCGTCACCGTCGTGCACGACAGCGCGATGTGGGCCGATGGCTGGTCGACCGCGCTGATGGTGCTCGGCCCGGATGAGGGTCTGGCGCTGGCCGATCGCCTCGGGCTCGCCGCGCTGCTGGTACGGCGCCGGACCGCCGCCGAAGGCGGCGGTTTCGAGGAGCGCTTCTCCGCCGCGATGCGCGAACTGATGCTCTGATGACCGCGTTCCTGTCCCGTCCCGCGGCGGCTTTGCTGCTGATCGCGCTCTATCTGGCGATGTGCGCGGCGGTCTGGTGGCGCCATCGCCGCCGCCAGCGGCGGGCCGCCCAGGAGTCCGCCGCGCTGCTGCCCGCCGCCGATGCCGGCCCGCCGGTGCTCGTGCTGCACGCCAGCCAGACGGGTCAGGCCGAAGAGATCGCGTGGCAGACCGCCAGGGCCCTGCACCTGGCCGGCATGCCGGTGCGCGTCGCCGCGCTCGGCGAGATCGATCGCGACGCGCTGCTCGGCTCGCGGCATGCGCTCTTCATCGCCAGCACCCATGGCGAGGGCGATGCGCCCGACAGCGCCGCGCCGTTCGCCCGCGACCTGATGACGGCGGCTGATGACGCGATCGACCTCTCATCGCTCCAGGCGGGCGTGCTGGCGCTGGGCGACTCGAGCTACACGCACTTCTGCGGCTTCGGCCGCGCGCTCGACGCCTGGCTGTGCGAGCGCGGCGCCCAGCCGATGTTCGATCGCATCGAGGCGGACCGCGCCGATCCGCACGCGCTGGCGCAGTGGCGGCAGCGGCTCAGCCATCTGGCCGGCACCGCCGATCTGGCTGAGTGGGAAGCGCCGGTCTTCACGCCATGGCGGCTGCGCGCGCGCCGCCACTTGAATCCAGGCAGCGAGGGTGGACCGGTGTTCCACCTCGCGCTGACGCCGGCGGACGGATCCCCGCTGCCGGACTGGGAAGCGGGCGATCTCGTGCAGGTGAGTCTCGCGGGCGAGGAAGCCGGCGACGACGCGCACCGGCCGCGCGAGTACACGATCGCCTCGCTGCCGCGGGATGGCGGCGTCGAGCTGATGGTGCGCCGCACCGCGCGCGACGACGGCACGCCGGGTCTGGCGTCGGGGCTGTTGACGGAGCGCCTGCCGCTCGGTGGCGAGGTTGCGCTGCGGCTGCGCCCGCATGCGAGCTTCCGCATTGGCGCGAACGCGGGCCGTCCACTGATCCTCATCGGCAATGGCACCGGGCTGGCGGGACTGCGCGCCCATCTGAAGGCCCGCGCGGCATCCCGCATGGACACGGCGAACGGCGTGATCGAGGGCGGCGCGCCACCCGGCGTGCAGGTTTGGTTGCTGTTTGGTGAGCGCCGCTCGGCCCATGACGCGCACTACCGCGAGGAGATCGAAGCCTGGCAGCGCGACGGCCTGATCGCCCATGCGGACTGGGCGTTCTCCCGCGATCAGGCGGAGCGCGTCCATGTGCAGCACCTGCTCGCCCGCCATGCGAGCCGGCTGCGGGAGTGGGTGGATCGCGGCGCGGCGCTCTACGTCTGCGGCAGCCTGCAGGGGATGGCGGGCGCCGTCGATGCGGTGCTGCGCGAGACGCTCGGCGATGCCGGCGTCGACGCGCTCATCCGCGAGGGCCGCTACCGGCGCGACGTCTACTGAGCGCTCGCGCGATGCGCGATGACCACGGGGAACCCCGTAGGTGATGACGAGGGAAGCGCGTAGGACACGCGGCGTTTGATGCGCGCCCGCGACAGACACGGCATGTGGCGTTGACTTCGGGGCCGTTTCTCCCCTGTCTAAGCCTTCTCAATGACAGAGGTGCGCAGTACCATTGCCCGCGCAGGGTGCCAACGAGTACCGAAGGCGTCAGACCTTCACCAGGGCCCGGCACATCAACAACCCTTGATGGAGAGAATCGAAATGGCAACTGCGAAGAAGGCCGCGCCCGCCAAGAAGGCGGCACCGGCCAAGAAGGCGGCCCCTGCGAAGAAGGCCGCCGCCCCTGCGAAGAAGGCGGCACCTGCGAAGAAGGCCGCGCCCGCGAAGAAGGCAGCCCCCGCCGCGAAGAAGGCTGCCGCTCCCGCCAAGAAGCGCACCCCCAACGCCGCCTTCATGAAGGCCCTGACCCCCAGCCCCGCGCTGGCCGCGATCGTCGGCGACAAGCCGCTGCCGCGTACCGACGTGGTGAAGAAGGTCTGGGAATACATCAAGAAGCACAACCTGCAGGATGCTGCGCAGAAGCGCGTCATCAACGCCGACGCCAAGCTGAAGGAAATCTTCGGCAAGGCCAAGGCCGACATGTTCGAGATGACCCGCCTGATCAACAGCCACCTGAAGGATTGAACGCGGCGGCCGCGAGGCCGCTTCTCCGTTCAGGACAAGGCCCGCCTCGCGCGGGCTTTTTTATTGCGACTCGCGCGGCGGGGCGTGTGCCGGCGCGATCAGAGCCGCTCGAGCGCGGCGCGCAGCTGGCGCACGTCGATGGGCTTGAGCCAGTAGTCCTGGAAGCCGGCGGCGCGTGCGCGCTGGCGCTGGTCGTCCATCACGTCGGCCGACAGCGCGATGCAGCGCAGCCCCGCGAGCCGAGCATCGGCGCGCACCAGCGCCATCAGCTCCAGCCCGTTCATGTCCGGCAGGTTCATGTCCATCAGCACCAGCGAGGGCATCACCCGCGGCAGCATCTCCATCGCCTGCGCGCCGGTCTCGGCGACGTCGAGCGTCCAGCCCGGCATGAGGCGGAAGACCTCCTCCATCAGCACGATGTTGATGCGGTCGTCCTCGACATAGACGACGTGGCGGGCGGCGGGGGAAGACGACATGGCGGCGGGCGGCAGGGGAAATTGCACGATACCAGCGATTGCCGGACGAGGCAGCGTTGTCCATGCCGCCGTCGTCAATCGCCTGTGGGTGTGTGCGATTCACCAATCTGTGCGAACTGTGATGGTCGTGTGACAAAAAACACGCCGGACGACACCCCCGGCTGAGGGGGCAGGCCAGGAGCCACGCGGCTTCGCTCCCTACACTCGCCAGCCATTCCCGTCACATCTGGTCATTGATGCCACGGATGGATACAGGGAATGGCACAAGCGGCAAGGCCTGACCCCGGGGGCGTTTCCCCGGAGGCAGCCGCCGCGGAACAAGAGATCAGTCATGTCGTTGGTGGCCGCAATCGCGATGGCCGCGTCCACGGTGACGCTGCCGAACTGTTCCTGGGACAAGCCCGGCGTGAACCCATTCATGGGCGATCTCGTCGCGGCCGTGGACCGCTACAAGGACATCCCGGCGTCGACACGCGCCAAGCTCCAGGCGCGCATGCAGGCGCGCCAGTACGACGAGATCGTCGACATCCATCGCGACAGCATCGTGGGCCGCTACGACTACGACAGCGCCATCCGCGAGATGCATTTCGGCGCGGGCTCGGTCTGCCGGACGGTCACGCGCGCCAAGTGGACCGAGCAGACGCTGGAGCGCGGCCTCGTGTACTGCGAGGACGGCCAGTGCATCCTGGTGCCGACGGTGTGCCGCAACGTCAGCCGCATCACGCGCGGCAAGCTCAAGCCCGCGGCGGCCGGCCCGACGGCGAAGAACGAGGACGAGCCGCTGATGTTCGAGCCGCCGGCCGCCGGCGCATCCGGCGATGGCGGCGGTGACCCGGGCAGCTTCGCGCGCGCGGCGGGCGTGCCGCCGACGGCGACCTCCAACACCAGCCTCGTCGCGCCGACGCCCGGCAACAGCGGTGGTGGCGCGGGCGGTGGCGGCGGCGGCATTTCGACGCCGGGTGGTCCCGGCATCATCACGCTGCCTCAGGTGCCGCAGGGCAATACCGGCGGTGGCGGCCGGCCGCCGATCCCCGGCGTGCCGGAGCCCCAGACCTGGCTGCTGTTCGCGCTGGGACTGGGCGCGCTGGCCGTCGCCGCGAAGCGCCGCCAGGCGGCCTGAAAACGCCGCCCGGGAATGTGGCCCGGGAACGCGGCCCGGGAATGCGGCCTGGAACGCCGCTTGAGGCGCGCGTTCAGCCGCGCGCCAGCAGCGGCTTCAGATAGCGGCCGGTGTGGCTCGCCTCGCAGGCGGCGACGTCCTCGGGCGTGCCCGCGACAAGCAGCCGTCCGCCTCCGGAGCCTCCTTCCGGCCCCATGTCGATCAGCCAGTCGGCGGTTTTGATGACGTCGAGGTTGTGCTCGATGATCACGATCGTGTTGCCCGCGTCGCGCAACTGGTGCACCACCTTGAGCAGCAGCGCGATGTCGGCGAAGTGCAGGCCGGTGGTCGGCTCGTCGAGGATGTACAGCGTCCGCCCGGTGTCGCGCTTGGAGAGCTCCAGCGCCAGCTTCACGCGTTGCGCCTCGCCGCCCGACAGCGTCGTCGCGCTCTGGCCGAGCTTCACGTAGCCCAGTCCCACGTCCATCAGCGTCTGCAGCTTGCGCGCCAGCGTCGGCACCGCATTGAAGAACGCGAGCGCGTCCTCCACCGTCATGCCCAGCACTTCGGAGATGTTGCGGCCCTTGTAGAGCACCTCCAGCGTCTCGCGGTTGTAGCGCTTGCCGCCGCAGGTGTCGCAGGGCACGTAGACGTCGGGCAGGAAGTGCATCTCCACCTTCAGCACCCCGTCGCCCTGGCAGGACTCGCAGCGGCCGCCGGCCACGTTGAAGCTGAAGCGGCCCGCGCCGTAGCCGCGCTCGCGCGCGGTCGGCATCTCGGCGAACAGCTCGCGGATCGGCGTGAACAGGCCGGTGTAGGTCGCCGGGTTCGAGCGCGGCGTGCGGCCGATCGGCGACTGATCGACGTTGATGACCTTGTCAAAGGCGTCCATGCCGTCGATCTCGTCGTGCTCGGCCGGTTCGGCGTGGCTCTGGTAGAGCTTGCGCGCGACCGCGGCGTACAGCGTGTCGTTGACCAGCGTGCTCTTGCCGGAGCCCGACACGCCCGTCACGCAGGTCAGCAGCCCGACCGGGAACTCGACCGTCACGCCCTTGAGGTTGTTGCCGCGCGCGTTGACGATCTTCAGCGTGCGCGGATCCGCGCTGTCGCTGAGCGCGTGACGCTGCCTGGGCACCTCGATGCGCTCGACGCCGCTCAGGTAGCGGCCGGTCGATGACTCCAGGTTGGCCGCCACTTCCTCCGGCGTGCCCTGCGCCATGATGCGGCCGCCGTGCACGCCCGCGCCCGGCCCGAGGTCCAGCACGTGGTCGGCGGCGCGGATCGCGTCCTCGTCGTGCTCGACCACCAGCACCGAGTTGCCGAGGTCGCGCAGGCGCCGCAGCGTCGCGATCAGGCGGTCGTTGTCGCGCTGGTGCAGGCCGATGCTGGGCTCGTCCAGCACGTACATCACACCGGTCAGGCCCGAGCCGATCTGCGACGCCAGCCGGATGCGCTGCGCCTCGCCGCCCGACAGCGTGTCGGCGCTGCGGTCCAGGCTCAGGTAGTTCAGGCCGACGTCGTTGAGGAAGTGCAGCCGCGACGCGATCTCGCGGATCACCTTGTCGGCGATCTCGGCCTTCGCGCCCTTGAGCCTGAGCGTCTCGAAATAGGCCAGCGCCTCGCGCAGCGTCGCGTGCTCGACCTCGTAGATCGGCTTGCCGCGCTCGCCCTCGGCGGCATCGGCCGGCTGCAGCAGCACGTTGCGGGCCTCGCGGCGCAGGCGCGAGCCCTCGCACTGCGTGCAGGGCTTGGCGCTCTGGTAGCGCGCGAGTTCCTCGCGCACCGCGGCGGAGTCGGTCTCGCGGAAGCGCCGCGTCAGATTCGGCAGGATGCCCTCGAACGGGTGGGAGCGCCTGACGCTGCGCTTGCGCCCGTTCGCGCCTTCGGCCTGGTAGGTGAAGCTGATCTCGTCCTCGCCGGAGCCCTGCAGCAACACGTGGCGCGCCTGCTCGGGCAGTTCCTCGAAGGGCAGCTCGAGGTCGAAGCCGTAATGCTTGGCCACCGACTCCAGCATCGAGAAGGTGTAGGCGTTGCGGCGGTCCCAGCCCTTGACCGCGCCGCTGGCCATGCTCAGCGTCGGGAAGGCGACGACGCGCTCCGGATCGAACACCGTGACCTGGCCCAGGCCCTCGCACGCGGGGCAGGCGCCGACCGGCGAGTTGAACGAGAACAGCCGCGGCTCCAGCTCCGGCAGCGAGTAGCTGCAGATCGGGCACGCGAACTTGCTCGAGTAGATGGCCTCGGCGCCGCTGTCCATGTTCAGCACCAGCGCGCGGCCGTCGGCCAGGCGCAGCGCGGCTTCGAAGCTCTCGGCCAGGCGCTGGCGCAGCTGGTCGGCGCCGTCGTGGCGCAGCTTGACGCGGTCGACGACGACGTCGATGTCGTGCTTCTCGGCCTTCTTCAGCGCCGGCAGGTCGGGCGCCTCGACGGTCTGGCCGTCGACGCGGAAGCGCACGTAGCCCTGCGCCTGCAGGTCCTGGAACAGCTCGATGAACTCGCCCTTGCGGTCGCGCACGACCGGCGCGAGCACCATCAGCCGCGACTCGTCCGGCATGGCCAGCACCGCGTCGACCATCTGGCCGACGCTGGACGCCTCCAGCGGCAGATGGTGGTCGGGGCAGAACGGCGTGCCGGCGCGCGCGTAGAGCAGGCGCAGGTAGTCGTGGATCTCGGTGACGGTGCCCACCGTCGAGCGCGGGTTGTGGCTGGTGGCCTTCTGCTCGATCGAGATCGCCGGCGACAGCCCCTCGATGACGTCGACCTCGGGCTTGTCCATCAGCTGCAGGAACTGCCGCGCGTAGGCCGACAGGCTCTCCACGTAGCGGCGCTGGCCCTCGGCGTACAGCGTGTCGAAGGCCAGCGAGGACTTGCCCGAGCCCGACAGCCCGGTGATGACCACCAGCTGGTTGCGCGGCAGGTCGACGTCGATGTTCTTGAGGTTGTGGGTGCGGGCGCCGCGCACGCGGATCATCGGCGTCTCGCCCCCCGCGCGGCCGAGCGCCTGGCCCAGGTACCGGCCCGGCTGCGGCGCGGCGGCGGGCTCGGACGGGGCGGGAACGGCGGGCGGGACTTTCGTGGACATGAGGGGGCCGGGGCACTGGAAGGCGAACTCGCCATGATAGGGCCAGCCCCGTTCCCGCGCCCATGCCTGCTGACATCGCATGGCAGCGGGAGGAATGCCGAAATCCTTCTCGGCGTCCCTGCCTTTGCGGGGGTGGTCCGCCGGGAGGGGGATGCAGAATCGCCGGATCCCCCCGCCACCCCTCCGCCTAGATGAAGCTCAAAGCCCCGTCGCTGTCGCTACGCAGTGTCATCCTGCTCGCGGTGGTGATCGGCATCGCGGCGCCGGCGCTGGCGCTGGTGGCCTTCAGCGACGCGTTCATCCGCCGCAGCCTGGAGCCGCTGCTCGAAGGCCAGCGCGCGGCGGTGATCACGCTGGCGGCGAACGGCCTGGCCGAGCCGCTGTGGACGGTGGACACCCCGGCGGTGCAACGGGCGATCGATCAGCTGCTGTCGGACGTCAGCGTCTGCGCGGTGGAGCTCAACGAGGAACGCGCCGACACCGCCGACATCGTGCGCGGCAAGTGCAGCAAGGATTGGCCGACGGTGACGCTGGCGGCGTCCATCCGGCGCGAGAACCAGGTGCTGGGCAGCCTGCGGGTGCAGTTCGACGACGCGGCGCAGGCGCGCATGCTCGCGCAAGGGCGGCGGCAGACGGCGATCATCGTGGCCTTCCAGGTCGCGGCGGGCGTGGTCATCGTGCTGATGGTGTTCTACCTGCGCCTGGTGCGGCCGATCGACCGCCTCAAGCGCCTGGCCAACGCCATCGCCGAGCGCCAGCCGGTGCCGCGGCTGCGCTGGAACCGCAAGGACGAGCTGGGTCAGCTGGGCGCGCACCTGGACCAGATGGGCCAGCAGATCGCCGGCCTGCTGGCCGACATGGAAAGCAAGAACGCGCAGCTGCATCAGCTGGCGATGTACGACCACCTCACCGGCCTGCCGAACCGGACGCTGTTCCGCGAGGTCTTCCTGCATGAGGCCGCGGTGGCGCGGCGCGAGCAGACCAACCTGGCGCTGCTGTTCGTGGACCTGGACCGCTTCAAGGCGATCAACGATTCGCTGGGCCATGCCGCGGGCGACCGCATGCTGCTGCAGGCGAGCGAGCGGCTGCGCCAGGCGGTGCGCGAGTCCGACCTCGCGTGCCGGGTCAGCGGCGACGAGTTCCTGCTGCTGATGCGCGATTCCAGCGAGCAGGTCGCCTACGCGGCGCAGCGCCTGATCGAGGCGCTGAACGCGCCGCTGCAGCTCGAGGGCGGCGTGGCGAGCGTGTCGGCGAGCATCGGCATCGCGCTGTTCCCGCGCGACGGCGATGACTTCGACACGCTGGTGCGGCACGCCGACCTGGCGATGTACCGCGCCAAGCAGCTGGGCCGGTCGCGCTACAGCTTCTTCCAGCAGGACATGGACGCGGCGGCGGTGCAGCGGATGGAGCTCGAGCGCGAGCTCACGCTGGCGCTGGAGCGGGACGAGCTGCTGCTGCACTACCAGGCCGTGGTCGATGCCCGCTCCGGCGCGTGGTCGGGGCTGGAGGCGCTGATGCGCTGGCAGCATCCGCAGCGCGGGCTGGTGATGCCGGGCCAGTTCATCGAGCTGGCCGAGGAGACCGGCCAGATCCTGGCGCTGGGCTGGAGCACCATCGAGCAGGCCTGCGCGCAGCTGGCGCGCTGGAAGGCGGAAGGGCGGCATCCGGGGCCGATCTCGATCAACCTGTCGGCCTTGCAGTTCCGTGAACCTGGCCTGGCCGCGCGGATCGCCGAGGCGATGCGGCGCCACTCGGTCGGGCCCGGCGAGCTGGCGATCGAGCTCACCGAGAGCGCGCTGCTGAGCGACACCGACACCGTGCTGCAGACGCTGGCGCGACTGACGGAGCTCGGGCTGAGCCTGTCGGTGGACGACTTCGGGACGGGGTATTCCTCGCTGGCCTATCTGAAGCTGCTGCGACCGGCGCGGCTGAAGATCGACCGGGCGTTCGTCCGCGACCTGCCCAGCAGCGCGGATGACCGCGCGCTCGTGCGGGCCATGATGGGCATGGCCGAGGCGCTGGGCATCGAGGTGGTGGCCGAGGGCGTCGAAACGCAGGCCCAGCGCGACGCGCTGCTGGCGCTGGGCTGCTGGCGCCAGCAAGGCTATCTGTATTGCCGCCCGCAGCCCGCGCAGGCGCTGGCGCCGCGGCTGGCGGCCTGGCCGCCCCAGGATGGGGCGCCGCTCGCGGCGCGCGGCTGAGCGCGGGCCCGCGTCCGCCGCCTCCCTCCATTCAGCCCCCTGATCGGCATTTCGGCGCGCGATAGCGGCAATTCGTCGCGCCGCCGTGGCCTTGCCGCGGGCGGCGGCGCACAGTCCAGGCTCAACGCATTGCCAGGACTGGACACACCACCGCAGGGGACCGCCATGAACGACGCCGCCAAGACCTTCCTCACCGCCCTGGCCGCCGTGGCCAGCGCCGCCGTCATCGCCTTGTGGCTGGCGGACGTGAACGAAGCGATGCGTCCGGCGACCACGGTGCCCCAGCACTGGGCCGAGCAGACCATGCCGGGACCTCAGGCCGACCAGGCCAGCAAGCCGCGCGGATGACCACCGCACGGCCTGCGCTCCGATAGACGCCACGCTTCCCCCCGGCATTTCGAAGCCCGCCTGACCAGCGGGCTTCCTTTTTTCCTGCCCGCGGGATGTCCGCTCGATGTCCGGCCGTGTCCGCGGACACCGCGGCCGGATCGCCCAGAACCCCGATGGAATGGGGCATCCCGGCGATCCATCCGATTCCGGCATCCATTCGTCGCGATGGCACGCAGTTCACTCCGCCGCCGTGCGCATTCGTCGCTTGCGGCTCGCGGCGAAGGGCCGCGGCGACGACACTGACTTCACTGACACACGCAACCCCTTCAAGGAGATCGACATGAGCACCACCACTTTCAAGACTTCCCGCGCCACCCGCGGCCCGCGCATCGGCATGAGCCGCGGCGCGAGCTTCAAGGCCCTGGCCTTCGGCATCGGCGCCACGCTGGCCATCACCTTGAGCCTGCTGCACGCGCAGGCCCAGCGCGAACTGCGCGCCTCGGTCATCACGCTGGATCCGGTGGTCATCACCGCCAAACGCGAGAAGCTGCCCACCGTCTACATCACCGGCCGCCGCGACACCCGCGCCGACGGCCAGCAACTGGCCTCGAACGCGCTGGCCGGTTGCACGACCCAGCTCTGCTGAGCTCCGCGGTTGCGCTGTCAAGGCGGCGGCCGCGGCGGATCCACGCGCAGCGACCGCCAATGAGAACGCCCGGCAATGCCGGGCGTTTTTCTTTTTCCGCGTGGACTGCCTGTTCAGAACGCCCAGCCCATCCGCGCCCAGACGCGGACGCCGCGGTCCGGCTCTGACTGCGCGCGCTCCGAGCCGCGCGCGGCGATCGACACCGACCAGTCCAGGTCCCGCCAGCTGCCTCGCACGGCGGCGCCGTAGCCACGCAGCGTGCGGACGTTGCGCCCGGTCAGGAAGGGCGTCTCGTTGAGGCGCACGCCGCCCGCGTTGTAGAAGAGGCTGGGAATGAACGCCGCATTCACGGCGTGGTACAGCTCGCCCGAGGCCAGCCAGCCCTCGTCGCCAACGGCCTCGCCGGCCGGATAGCCGCGCACACCGTTGACGCCGCCGAGTGCGAACTTCTGGTACGAGTCCAGATTGCGCGACGCGAGCTGACCGCTCAGCGCCATCAGCAGGCCCCAGCCGCCACCGAACCGCTGGTTGCGCTGCAGGTCGAGGTTCAAGGTGCCGTAATGGCCCGCGGTCCGCGCGCTCAGCTGATCGATGAGGCCGGCCGAGGGCGAGGTGAAATCCAGGCGGCCGTATCCGACCCGCAGGCCGATCCGCGTGTCGGCACCCGCGCCGGTGTCGTCCTGGCCGTTGAACGTCAACTGGAGCGAGTAATGCGTCGCCCGTTTGCCGGTCGTGGTCGCGGTCACGCCGACCTCGTCGGCCAGGCGGCGGCGCTCGACGCCGAACTGCGCGCCGATGTTGGCGCGGGAACCGCGGACGAGGGGATACGCGAGCAGCCATTCGGCCACGTTGGCCTGCCCGTGCGCGTCCAGGTCGGCGAAGGCGCTGCCCAGCACGTACTGCGTGTGCGTGAGGTTCAGCGCGGTGCTGAGTCCGCTCGAGCCGATGGGGATCTGCGCGGAGAGCCGGCCGTAGTAGAGGTCCTGGTCGCTCGCCATCAGCCGCAGGCCGATCGATTCACCGTGGCCGGTGGGACTGTTGAGGTCGAGGGATCCGCCAAGCCGGCGCTCGCCGGTGTAGCGCGATCCATGGTTGTCCGCGTCCAGCCGGCCGGAGATCAGCGGGGCCGTCGAGTTGTCGATCGACAGGATCGTGTCGCCGGTTTGCGCGCCCGCCTGCAGGCGCGCCGTGGCACGCGCGCCGGGCAGGTCGGACAGCAGCAGCAGGACCCGGTCGATCTGTTCCTGGTTCAGCGGGGCGCCGCGCGGAATCGCCGCGAGACGGGACTCGATGACCGAGGGCAGAAGGCGGCTTCCGGGCTCCGTCCGGATCTGCACCTCGGCCAGCCGGCCTTCGATCACATGGATCTCCACCTCGCCATCCTGGATGGACTGCGGCGGCAGCACGGCGCGCGCCAATGGCCAGCCGTGATCGCGATAGAAGCGCGTGATGCGGGCGGCGCCATCCGTGAGCTCGGACAGCGTGCGGGTCCCGTCGCCCAGATCGGCCACCAGCGCCTCCAGCTCGGCGGACGGGAACAGCGTCGCGCCGGTGACGCGAAGGTGGCGCACCGGGATCGGCGTGCCGTCCTGGGTGACAGCGGAGGAAGCAGAGGAGGCGGGATCGGGGCGGCTCTCCGCATGGAGCGCAGAAGCGGCCACCAGGAGCCAGGCGGCCAGACAGACGGTTCGACGAGCAGTCGTGGTTCCGCGTGGGCAGCGATTCATGAGGTGGGTGATCGCGAGGTCCCTGGACTTTAGCGTCCCTCGTCGGCCGTCCAGACCGCGGAACCGAAGGCCGCCGCTTCCGTCCACCAGCGGCGGGTATCGGTCCTGCTGAGCGGGGCGTCATTGGAGGACGCCGAGCGGAAGACCGCGGCGAGCGAGGCCAGGTATCTGACGGCAAGTTCCTCGGAGCCGGTCGCGAGTCCACCCGGACTGGCCCCGAGCACCGTCAGCACGCCAGACGCGTATTGGATGGCGTAGTTGCGGCTGCTCAGGCCGGTGGCGAGCACGTCATAGCGCCCGGGCGGGGAAGCGGCCGTTGCCTCGGTGAGGAAGCGCAGCGTGCCCAGCAGGTCGCTGCCCGAGGTCGCCGATTGACCGGGAGCGAAGCCCGAATAGCTCGCCTGGAAGGCGGGATTGAGCTGCCCGATCAGACGTGCCGCGTCGCTCACGGTGACGAGCAGGGGCGCCGGCGTGATGGTGTAGCTGTGTCCCGGCGCGAGCGTCACCGCATAGCCGAGCCGGTCGGCGAGCGTGCCCGGCTGGATCGCGAGGCGGCCGGCGTCCTCGCCGGCGGCGCGCGTCAATGCGCCGGTGAAGATCATCGCGGCGGTGTCGCCGTTGCGTTGGCCCGCGACCGTCCAGGCGATGCCGGGGTGAGTGAATCCGCCGTCGTAGACCTTGGTGTTGGCGGCGTCGGTGGGCGTGACCGTCAGCGTCGGCCGCTCGCGGTAGAGGACATAGGTCGTGCCGTCGCCGACGCCAGCGGCGTCTGGAGCGTCTCCCGCCTGGCGGCCATAGCGGAAGTTGCCGCTGCCGGCGGCGGCCCGCTCGGTGAGGGTGCCCCCCAGGACGGTTGCGTCGATGCTGCCGGAATGGACGGTGAGCAGGCGTCCTGGGTCGAGCGACAAGGCGGCGGTGCTGATCACGTCGCCGCCGGTGGCATCGCCGCGAGCGCGCGACGCGCCGGCGGACAGCGTCAGGTCTCCTCCCGTGATGCGCCACGCACCGCTGGCGGTCAGATCGCCGGAGGTGGTGGTCAAGGAGGCGGGGCCCGCGCTGGACAGGCGGGTGATGGACATGGCCTGGCCGTTGAGCAGGGCCACGCCGGTGGCATCGTCGATCCGCAGCGTGGAGAAAGCATTCCGGGGATCCTGAAGCTGGATCGACCCGCCGCCCAGCGTGGCCGTGCCCGCGACGGAGATCACACCGGACTGGGTGAGCGCAGGTGCCGTGACGGTCAGATCGCCACTGAGCAGGGAGGCGCCAAGGACCAAGGGCTGGCCGGAGACGATCGTCGCGTCGCGACCGGTCGAGCTGACCGCGCCGCTGAAAGCATTGCCGCTATTGGTCAGCGTGATGGCCGACGAGCCGCTGCTGAGCGCGGTTGCCCCGGCGATCGAGAGCGCACTGCTCTGGGAAATGCCCGCCCCCGTGGCGGTCAACGCGCCGCTCAGCGTCGACGGACCAATGATCAGTGGACCGCTGGTGCCGATCGACGCGTCACCGCTTGTGAGGCTCACTGCGCCGCCGAAGGCGTTGCTGCTGTTGGTCAGCGTGACTGGTGACGAGCCGCTGTTGAGCGTGGTCGTGCCTGCAACCGAGAGGGCGCCGCTCTGGGAAATGCCCGCCCCCGTGGCGGTCAACGCGCCGCTCAGCGTCGACGGACCAATGATCAGTGGACCGCTGGTGCCGATCGTTGCGTCGCTGCTGACGAGACTCACCGCGCCGCCGAAGGCGTTGCTGCCGTTGGCCAGCGTGACGGCCGACGATCCGCTGTTCAGCGTGGTCGTTCCAGCAACGGAGAGGACACCGCTTTGCGCGATGCCAGCCGCCGTGGCGCTCAACGCGCCGCTCAGGGTCGAGGCGCCAAAGGTCAGCGGGCCGCCAGCGCTGATCGTCGCGTTGCCGCCCGTGATGCTCACGGCACCGCCGAAGACGTTGCTACTGTTGGCCAGCGTGACGGCCGACGATCCGCTGTTCAGCGTGGTCGTTCCAGCAACGGAGAGGACACCGCTTTGCGCGATGCCAGCCGCCGTGGCGCTCAACGCGCCGCTCAGGGTCGATGCGCCAAAGGTCAGCGGACCGCTGGCGTTGATCGTCGCGTTGCCGCTCGTGAGACCGACGGCGCCGCCGAAGGTGTTGCTGCCGTTGGCCAGCGTGATCGCGGAGGTTCCGCTGTTGAGCGTGGTCGCGCCAGCGACAGAAAGGGCACCGCTTTGGGAAATGCCAGCCGCCGTGGCGCTCAGCGTGCCGCTCAGTGTCGAGGCGCCAAAGGTCAGCGGGCCGCCAGTGCTGATCGTCGCGTTGCTGCCCGTGATGCTCACGGCACCGCCGAAGACGTCGCTACTGTTGGCCAGCGTGACGCCCGACGATCCGCTGTTCAGCATGGTCGTTCCAGCAACGGAGAGGACACCGCTTTGCGCGATGCCAGCCGCCGTGGCACTCAACGCGCCGCTCAGGGTCGATGCGCCAAAGGTCAGCGGGCCGCTGGCGTTGATCGTCGCGTTGCCACCGATGACGCTGACCGCGCCGCCGAAGGCGTTGCCGCTGTCGGCCAGCGTGACGGCGGATGTCCCGCTGTTGAGCGACGTCGCCCCCCCGATCGAGAGCGCACCGCTCTGGGCGATACCCGGCGCATTCGCCGTCAGGCTGCCCGTCAGTGTCGACGCCCCCAGCGTCAACGCCGCCCCGGCCCCCAGCGAAGCCGAACCGCCGGTCAGACTCACCGCGCCGCCGAAGCTGTTGCCGGCGTTGGCCAGCGTGATCGCCGAACTGCCCGCGTTGAACACCGAGGCTCCGGAAACCGTCACCGCGCCGCTTTGCGCCAGCCCCGGCGCGGTGACGGTCAGCGTGCCCGCCACCGTCGATGATCCCAGCGTCAGCGCCGTCGTGTTGAACAGCGTGGTGCTCGCGGCCGTCACGGAGACCGGGCCCGAGAACGCATTGCCGCCGTTGGTCAGACTCACCGTGTTGCCGGCGCCGCTGGCCTGGATGGAGGTGCTCCCGCCAATCTGGAAATAGCCGCCGAAGCTCGTGTCGTCCGCCACCATGCCGGCCGCCGACACGAGGCTCAGACCGGCGGGCACGATCAGCCCGCCCTTGTTCCAGAACGACCGCCGCCCGGCCGCGAGACTCTCCGCATTGATCTGCAGCGGCGCCAGGGTCGTCACCGTGAGGGTCGCGCCGCCGCCGCCGATATAGAAGCCGGTGTATCCGCTGACCGCGTCGAGCGCGTTGGCGGTGATGCCGATCGTCGTCGATGCCGGCGCGCTCAGGCGCACGGCGGCACTGCCGGTGCCCCACACGCCGTCGCCGCCGGCATTGCTCCCCGAGATGCCGAGCGCGCCGCTGGTGGCCGTCAGGTTGACCTTGCCGTCGAGCTTCACCGCCGCGTTGCCGTTGCTGGTGCTGCTCGCGCCGCCGACCGTGCCGTTCGTCCCGTTGATCGTCACCGAGCCGCCGGTCACGCCAACCGCGTTGCTGCTGCTGCCGATCAGCGCGACGGTCGACTGCTGATTGCGATAGGTGCTCGCCGCTGGATTGGTCGCGGTCCCCGTGATCGTCACCGCGCCGGTGGTCGACAGCGTGTCCAGCGCGCCGAGCGTGACGCCGCTCCCGGACCAGGTGGCCGTGTTCCCGGTCGCCGTCCCGGTCAGCGTGATGGCGCCGCCGGCCGAGCTCGTCAGCGAGTTGCCGCCGTTGAGATAGACACCGATGTTGTTGGTGGAGAACAGCAGCGCGCCATTGGCATTCGTGCCGGTGACCGTCGCGATGCCGCCGCTCGTGCCGGACACCGAGATCGATCCCGACGCGGTGCTCAAGGTGTTCGATCGCAGCCAGACGCCCTGGCTGTTCCCGTTCGCGCGCGTGGTGCCCGTGAGGGAGATGGCGCCCGTGCCGGTGGTGGTCCAGACACTGTTGCTCAAGTCGATCGCGGGCAGCGTGGCCGAGGATGCGCCGTTGGCCGTGACCGTGATGCTGCCGCCGTTCGCGTTGATATCGAGGAAGCGCAGGCTGATGGCGCTGGTGTTCGAGGCGGACGTCGCCGCCGCCGCGCTCATCGACACGTTGAGCGCGCCGCTGCTGCTGGAGATCGTGCGGTGCGCGCCGGCGCTCGCGTTGGTGGTGATGCGGCCATCCGCGACCAGGCTCAGCGTGGCGGCCGCTCCCGCGGTTTTCGAGATGCTGCCGTTGATGGCGATATTGCCTTCCTGCGCGCCCGCGCCGACGGTGCGGATCGTGACGTTGCCGCCGCCATTGAGGATGCCCTGGATGTTGCTGATGTTGACCAGCGACCCACTCGCGGTGGGCGTCCACACGCCGCCCGAGAAACCGCCGCCGGTCTGCGAGCCCGTGGAGATGGTGACGTTGTACGGATCGAGCAGCCACAGGCCGCCGCCGCCCGCGACGTCGACGTCGATGCCGCGCGTGTCCAGCGCATGGCCGGAGGTCTCGATGCGGCCGCCGCCCCCGCCCGCGGGGCCGCCGGACGTCTTCAAGCGGCCGTGCACGTTCGCCGCGTCGGTGCCCCAGACGATGATCTCGCCACCCGGACCGCGGGCAGTGGCGCTCGCGTCCACGGCCGCGGTGGGCGCCACGAAGGCCGCGGAGGCGTTCGGCGCCGGGCCCGCGCCCTGGAAGTTGCCGCCGACGAGCACCTGGCCGCCGCCCGCCGTGCCGCTCGCGTCGACCCGCGCGCCGTCGAAGAGCCCCACCTTGTCCCCCAGCACCCGCACGGTGCCGCCGATGCCGCCCGCCTCCGGCGCGCTGGCATCGAGCCGGCCGTCCACCCGCACGACCCCGGCCGCCGGATCGCCGATCAGTTCGATGGTCCCGCGATCGTTGCGGACCGACCGGGCCTGCACGACCCCGGACGAATTGACGACCGCATCGGCCAGTTGATCCCGTCCGCGCGCCGTCAGCGTCACGCGGCCGCCGTCCGCCACGATCAATCCACCGTTGCCGGCCAGCGCCTGCGCCGCCCCGCGGGTGATCGTGTATCCCAGCGGACTGCCGTCCGCCATCGTCAGCGACACGCTCGAGGCCCCCGCGAGCAGGACGCTGCCGCCGGGCGCGCTCAGGGTGCCGGTGTTCTCGACGCCCGCGGCGATCAGCGCCAGCCTGCCGCCGGGCGCCGTCTGGATCGTCCCTTGATTGACGACGCGGGCGGCGCTGTCCCCCGAGAGATCGAAGCGGCCTGCCGCGAAGTCGGCGTTGCCCAGGCTCAAGGTGCTGGCGACGAGGCTGCCCGCGTCCACCCGCGCGCCTCGCCCGAACAGCACGCCATTGGGATTGAGGAGGAACACGCTGCCATTGGCGCTCAGCTCGCCCAGGATGACGCTGGACTCACGGCCGGTGACGCGGTTCAGCGCGATGGCGCCGGACCCGGGTTGCACGAAGCGGACGGACTCGCCGGCGCCGACGCTGAAGGCGGTCCAGTCGATCGCCATCCGGTTCGATCCCTGCGTGATCGTGGTGGCGCCGCCGTTCTGGACGATACGCCCGGCGCCGGATGTCACGATGCCGCCGGTTGGCTCGGCGCAGGTCAGTCCGGCGCAGAGCGAGGCCGCCGCCCAGGCCATCGGGCGGATCGCCGCCGCGGGCCGGAATGCCGCGTGCCACGGCGGCCGGCGCAGTTGCTGGCGGGCTCCAGGTGCCTGGGTGCAATGGGCGGAGATGCGCGAGGCCATGGCTGCTCCCTGTGAAGGTGAGTCGCGACAACTTCAACTTAGCACGCGAGGCGCCTGGCCGTCTCAACCTTCCTCGCACCCCGGCGAGGAACCCCTTGCTTCGGGGACAGGCCGGGGGTCAGTCCTCGCCCAGGACGCGCAGCAGGGCTTCCCCGTAGGCCTCGAGCTTCTTCGCGCCGATGCCGCTGATGCCGGACATCTCGTCGAGCGAGCGCGGCTGCGCGCGCGCCAGCTCCGCGAGCGTGACGTTCTGGAAGATCACATAGGCGGGCAGGCCGTGCTCCCGCGCCACGTCCGCGCGCCAGGCCTTGAGCGCGTCGAAGCGCGCCTGCGCCGCCGCGTCCAGATCCGCCTCGGCCTCCGAGCGCCGCGATCCCGAGGCCGAGCCGCGGCTGGACTTGCCGCGCCTGGCCGGCGTCGCCGGCTGGCGCAGCAGCATCCGCACCTCGCCGCGCAGCACCGCCTTGGCGCCGGCGCCCAGCGACAGCGTGTTGTACTCGCCCTCGGTCACCGCGTACCCGAGCGCGATCAGCTGGCGGATCACCGCGCGCCACTGCTGCTCGCTCAGCGCGGCGCCGACGCCCCAGGTGCTCAGCGACTGATGGCGGTACTGGTTGACCTTGTCGGTCTCCTTGCCGCGCAGCACGTCGATCAGATGGCCCGAGCCGAAGCCGAAGCCGGCGGCCTGATGGAAGCGGTAGATGCACGACAGCGCCATCCGCGCCGCCTCGGTCGCATCCCAGGTCGCGGGCGGCTGCAGGCAGTTGTCGCAGTTGCCGCAAGGCTCGCTGTGCTCGCCGAAGTAGGCGAGCAGCCGCACGCGCCGGCAGTCGATGGCCTCGGCCAGCGCCAGCAGCGCATCGAGCTTGCCGCGCTGCACCTGCTTGAACTCCTCGGTCGACGGGCTCTCGTCGATCATGCGGCGCTGCTGCACGACGTCGGCCAGGCCGTAGGCCATCCAGGCCTGCGCGGGCTCGCCGTCGCGGCCGGCGCGGCCGGTCTCCTGGTAGTAGCCCTCGATGTTCTTGGGCAGGTCCAGGTGGGCGACGAAGCGCACGTCGGGCTTGTCGATGCCCATGCCGAAGGCGATGGTCGCGACCATCACGATGCCGTCCTCGCGCAGGAAGCGGTCCTGATGGCGCCTGCGCTGCTCCTGCTCCATGCCGGCGTGGTACGGCAGCGCGTTGATGCCCTTGGACTTCAGCCAGTCGGCGGTCTCGTCGACCTTCTTGCGGCTCTGGCAGTAGACGACGCCGGCCTCGTCCTCGTGCTCGTCCTGGATGAAGCGCAGCAGCTGTTCGCGCGGGCTGTCCTTCTCGACGATCAGGTAGCGGATGTTGGGCCGGTCGAACGAGGCGACGAAGACCTCGGCCGAGCCGAGCTGCAGCCGCTCGATGATGTCGGCGCGGGTGATGTCGTCGGCGGTGGCGGTCAGCGCGATGCGCGGGATGTCGGGGAAGCGCTCGTGCAGCAGGCTCAGCGACAGGTACTCGCTGCGGAAGTCGTGGCCCCACTGGCTGACGCAGTGCGCCTCGTCGATCGCGAACAGCGCGAGCAGGCCGCGCTCGTACAGCGACTGCATCTGCGCGATGAAGCGCGCGGTGTTGACGCGCTCCGGCGCGGCGTAGAGCAGCGTCAGGCGGCCGGCGAGCATCTCGCGCTCGATGCGCTGGGTTTCCTCCAGGGTCTGCGTGGAGTTGAGGAAGGCGGCTTCGACGCCGGCCTCCTCCAGCGCGCCGACCTGGTCGTGCATCAGGGCGATGAGGGGACTGACGACCACGGTGACGCCATGGCCGGCGCGCTGGCGGGCGATGGCGGGGATCTGGTAGCAGAGCGACTTGCCGCCGCCGGTGGGCATGAGGACCAGCGCGTCGCCGCCGGCGGTCACGTGGTCGACGATCGCGGCCTGCTGGCCGCGAAAGGCGCTGTAACCGAACACCTCTTGCAGGATGTCGAGCGGCACGGGGTGATGGTTGGGCGAACTCATGGAGCCCGCGATTGTCCCGCACATCGGCGGGACCGCCGCTCACCCCCGCGGTTCATCCCGAGGGCGCCGGCGCCGGGCGGCGACGAATCCGGCTGAGGATGCCCACCGGGTTCGGTGAGGCGCCGGCTCATTTCCGCCATCCGATCAGCGTTTGCCGGGGATCGCCGCAGAAAAGGGCTGGCGGCATAATCCGCCCGCTGCGCCGCGGGTTTGCGGGTTCGCCTCAGGCGGAATTCCGGGCGATTGGCGGCGCGAAGTTTCCCATTCCGAACATTCAACGATACGCAAGCGAAGGCACCCCTCATGGCCTCGGTCAACAAAGTCATCATCCTCGGCAATCTGGGCCGTGATCCGGAACTGCGCTACACGCCGAGCGGCAGCGCGGTGTGCAACGTGAGCATCGCGACGACGCGCAACTGGAAGAGCCGCGAAGGCGGGGAGCGCCAGGAAGAGACCGAATGGCACCGCGTGGTGTTCTATGACCGCCTGGCCGAGATCGCTGGCGAGTACCTGAAGAAGGGCCGTCCGGTGTACGTCGAGGGCCGCCTGAAGACCCGCAAGTGGCAGGACAAGGAAGGCAAGGACAACTACACCACCGAGATCATTGCGGAGCAGATGCAGCTGCTGGGCGGCCGCGAAGGCGGCGGCGATGACATGGGTGGCGGCGGTGGCGGCTACAGCCGCGAGCGCTCGGCGGAGCGCAGCGGCGGCAGCGGCCGCGACAGCGGTGATTTCGACGCGCCGCGCGCGCCGGCTCCGCGTGCTCCGGCGCCTCGCGCCCCGGCCCCCGCGCCGAAGCCGGCGACCGGCTTCGATGACATGGATGACGACATCCCGTTCTAAGTCCTCACTTCGCAGAAGAAACCGAAAAGGCCCGCAGGAGACGATCCTGCGGGCCTTTGCTTTTCCCCCCGAGGGCGCAATCAAGAGTCCTTCGTGGGCTTCTTCTCAGAAGCAGATACGGCATTCGACGCGCGCGAGGAAGGGAACGTGAGCGTGGCAACCCGCGCCGCCTCCTTCATCGATTGGCGCAATTCCTGCGCCTCCTTCTTGGCTGCAGCGATTTGTCCCATGAATGAGGTCTGCTGATGACTCATGGCTGGCTCCTGTCTGTCGCTGTGAGAAACGGAGCAATCGCATCGATGGCGAATGCTTCTGCGTAGGTGTAGGTGAAGACGAAGCGTTTGATCCGGGGCGTGGCGGACTGCTCATCCAACGGGCGAATCTTACCGGCGTCGGTTTTGCGCCCGCCTTGCACCTCGAAGAAGTCCAGGTATCGGCGAGGCGCAACACCCACGAACGCGCGGAAGTTCGTCCGGGTAGGAGAAGGTTCCGAGGGCTCAACGCTGATGGAATCGCTAAAGAGTTCCTGAGCCCGGCTCTTTTCATACGGTTCGATGAATACGACCTCACGGATGCCCGAAGCCACGATATGCCTGGCGCAGATGTGGCAAGGGAAGGTGGTGCAGAAAAGACGGCTGTCCTGCAGGCGAGCACCCGCCCGGGCAGCCTGAGAGATGGCCGCCATTTCCGCGTGCACGGCGCGGCCGAACTCGATGACGTCGAACACCTGGGAATCTTTGAGATAGGCGTCGTTGTCAAACAACGCCTCATCTGAGAGTTCCGCACTGGACTTGAGCATCGCCTCCTCCGTCAGGAGGTGTTGGCCCTTCAGGCGATCAAAGAAATCTTTGACGATCTCTCGCTTCACCGCGACGTTCGAATCGAGTCCGCGTTCGTGGTCGCGTTCCACGAACTCGTCTTCGGCCCAATAGAGGCCGCCGCCGAATTTCGGAACCTCATTGCAGCCGGTCGTGAGCAGATCGCCGTCATCGGAAACGATCGCGGCCCCCACCTGCCTCGAGAGATCCAGGGAACGGAGCGCGGCAGCCTTGGCGAAGAACATGGCCTGTTCATCGCGGGTGGGAGAGATGTATGGATTTCCAAAGGTCAGATGGGCCAAACGCTTCAGATTGCGCTCAAGTTCTGGTCGGGACTCGCTGGTGACGAAGAAGTCCGCAAGAGGAAAGGTCTTCCCGACCCTTTGCCCCAGCTTCCTTCCTTCTTCGTTGTGATCAATCGAGATCAACTCCGCGGCGTACTCGTCCGCGCGTGACTTGTCGCTGGAAAGCGTGGAAGCAATGGCCTTCCTTAGAAAGTGGGTCCGCCATGTGCGAGACGCATAAACGGAAATCAGGGTGAAGGCCTTGCCATAGACCTGCCGGAACAGCTCGACCTCTTCCGGACGTTTGAATGAGCGTACGAGATAAGCCGTCAGCCGCGCGGGCTTGCGAACTCGCCCGGAGCGTTCAACGCGCGCGCGGCGAATGTCGGCGATCGCAAGCCGGGAAACGATGTCCGCCTGCCCTGTGTCTTCTCGGAGCGCCGTCCCTCGCTCCATGAGCGTCTTGATCCGCTCGTAGGCATTCTCAAAAGTTTCGGATGCGCCGGTGAACGTTGTGATCAGACTGCTGAGTCGAATTTCTTCGCAGTCGTACTGCAGCGACTTCAGCTGAAGTCGAAGTACGTCGCAGACCTTATCCAGGTCGATGCCCGTGGGGCCTACAAATCCGAAGACAAGCTCGATGTGTGCTGGATCGGATGCATCGGTGTGTTCGACGTCATCGTCTTCCGGTTGGCTCTCGTCGGCCATGGCCTCCCCCTTCCGCAGCTCAATCCCCTTCCTGGGATCGGCGGCATGTTGTGCGGTGTCCTGCATCCAGTGTCCTTGCTACGGGTTGCCACAGGACTCGTGGTAACCCTTGGACATGATGTCCAGAGCTGAGGCCTGACAGGCTCTCGATTCTTCAGAGACATTGCGCGGGACACGATAGCGTTGAATGAGTGTCTCTGTCCCGATTCCGGTAGGCGAAGGCTGCCAAACGACATGGATGACTGGAAGCTGCTGCTGAGGCGGCCGGCTGGGAATCGCGCTTGCCCGATAAGCGCTGCCTCCCGCCCCTGCAACGAAGACGACGGATGTCAGGTCGTCGAGGCGGCTGTAATCGGACGTGCACTTTCCATCCGTTCGTGCACGGGACAAACCGACGTCGGCGCGGAGCCTCCGCAAATGCCGATCAGCAACACGACGACGCGGCGCGGCGGGAGGCGCCCCCTTCGAGAGCGCGCCTCGAACGCTCAGGATTGGACAGCGACGGTCAGATCCAATTCCACGCTGGCGTTCTTCGGCAGCGCATAGACCCCGACCGAGGTCCGCGCATGCGTGCCCGCCGGGCCGAGGATCTGCACGAGCAACTCCGACGCGCCGTCGGCCACTTCGCTGATCTGGGTGAAGTGCTCGCCGCATTGCGTGTAGACGTTCAGCCGCAGCACCTGCTTCACCGCGTCGAGCGATCCGAGCGAGCGCTGCAACAGCACCAGCGCCCGCATCACGCAGATCTTCGCGGCCTCCTGCGCGCGAGGCAGGTCCACGTCGATGCCCACGCGGCCGGTGACCACCACCGTGTCCTTCACGCGCGGCACCTGGCCGCTGACGTGGATCGTGTGGCCGTCGCGGATCAGCGGCTGATAGTTGCCGCCGGACTTGATCTCGCCGTCGAAGGAATGGCCCAGCTGTCGGGTAGCTCGGTCCAGCAGTTCATCTCTACTCGTCATGCTTTCGTTCTCGCGGTTGGTCGGAGGTCCTGAATCCTCGCTGATGACGAGAAGACTTCGCTCCAGAGACCTTGAAAGTCGAGCAGTGCCGCCGTTGCGCTTCAACCAAGGGATGCTTCGCCGGCGGCGCGCTGGGCATCGTCGGAGGCTCCATCGCGGCAGCCTCCTGGGCGTTGCTCCAATCGACGCTCGAAGCGCGCATGGAGGCGAGAAAGCTCCGGCAGGTTGCGCGGCCGGCGGTCGCCTACCTCTCCCGAGTGGGCGACCTGCATTGATGCCAGAAGGTCAGCCCTTCTGATCCGGCCTCACATCCATCGCGACCAAACCGGCCAGCATCACCAGCGGCAACCCCAGCGCCCAGAACTTCCACCCGGCATACGCGAACGCGCCCCCGAGCGCGCCCGCGGCGAAGGCCACCACCGGCCAGATGAAGCGCTTCAACCGGTCCCGCACCTCCGGTGCGGCCGCGCCGCGCAGCAGGTCCACGCCGTCGATCACCACCTGCGTGACATTGCCGGTCATCACCGTCGTCGGCGTCAGCGCCGGCCAGGCCAGCCGGCCCGCCGCGTTCTGCACGCCCATCGCCGCCGTCATGAACAGCCCCGTGGCCATCGCCCACGGCGCGTCCGGCGCCAGCGCCGCGCCCGCCGGCACGCTGCACGCCAGCGCCACCACCAGGAACGCCGCCTGCATCACCAGCAAGGGCCGGCTCGCCACCGTCTTCGTGCGCTCGCAGCGCAAGGCCACCATCCGCGCCAGCGCCACCGCCGCCACGAAGGTCGGGAACACCAGCAGCTTCAGCAGCACGCTGTTCGCGCTCGAGCGGCTCAGCTCCGCGCCGATCAGCACGAAGTTGCCCGTCACGTGCGCCGTGAACAGCCCGAACAGCGCCACGAAACCCACCGTGTCCACATAGCCGCCGATGAAGCCCAAGGCCAGGCTCGCCAGCAGCAATCGCTTCGCCCCCGTCATGCCGCCCCCTTGCGCTCGATCACCGCGATCCGCGCCGCCATCGCCAGCGCGCAGATCAGGCCCAGATGCTCGAAGAACGCGTTCTTGGCCATGAAGCGCGCCTGCCCGCTCAGGTCCCAGAAGTTGTTGGCGACCAGCATCGCCACCAGCGTCAGCACGCCCAGCGCGCCCGCCGCCAGCCACACCCAGCGGTTGGCGATCAGCAGCAGCGACGCGATCAGCTCCACCGCGATCACCACCACCGCCCACATCGCCGCCGGCTGCAGGCCGAAGTGCGCCTGCTCGGCGACCGCGCCGGGGAAGTCCATCAGCTTGTCGATGCCGCCGATCAGGTAGGCCGAGGCCAGTCCCACGCGCAGCAGCACCGCGAGCGAGGGCCATTGCAGGATCGCCTCCACCCTGCGCGGCGCGGCGGGCGGGGTGAGCCGGGTCGGTCGGAGTGCGCTCATGTCACACCGCCCAGCAGGCGCAACCCAGCGCGCCCCAGAAACTGCGCAGGTCCGAGGCCGGCACCTCCGACGCCCATGCGTTCGCGTGCGCATGGCCGTGCACGCCGCAGGCCGTGTCGCAGCACGCGGCGCGCTGCATCGCCGCCTGCAGCGGCTTGCCCTCCGCGCCCCAGGCGCCGTAGCCGCCGTAGCGCCGCACCGGCGACCAGTCCGGCATCGCCGGCGGCGGCGCCGATTCGTCCAGATCGGCGAACTCGCCCGCGCCCCACACGACCTTGCCGCCCACCATCGTCAGCAGCGCGCCGGTGTCGGCGATGTCCGACTCGGCGCAGCCGAAGAAATCGCGGTCCGGCACGATCAGGTCGGCCAGCTGTCCCGCCGCGATCTGGCCCTTGTTGCCCTGCTCGTTCGAGAACCAGGTGACGTTCTCGGTCCACATGCGCAGCGCCGCCTCGCGGTCCAGGCAGTGGCGCTGCGGCGTGATCTGCAGCCCGCCGACGGTGCGGCCGGTGATCATCCACGACAGCGACACCCACGGGTTGTACGAGGCGACCCGCGTCGCGTCCGTGCCCGCCGACACCTTCATGCCCCGGCGCAGCATCTCCGCCACCGGCGGCGTCGCCTCGGCGGCGCGCGCGCCGTAGCGCTCGACGAAGTACTCGCCCTGGTAGGCCATGCGGTGCTGCACCGCCACGCCGCCGCCCAGCGCCGCGATGCGGTCCATCGAGCGCTGCGAGATGGTCTCCGCGTGATCGAAGAACCAGTTCAAGCCGTCGATCGGCGTGTCGCGATGGACCTTCTCGAACACGTCCAGCGCGCGCGAGATCGTCTCGTCGTAGGTCGCATGCATGCGCCACGGCCAGCGGTTCTGCACCAGGATGCGCACCACCTCCTCGAGCTCGCCCTCCATCTGCGCGGGCATGTCGGGCCGCGGCTGGCGGAAGTCCTCGAAGTCCGCGGCCGAGAACACCAGCATCTCGCCCGCGCCGTTGTGGCGGAAGTAGTCGTCGCCCTGCTTGTAGGTGACCGACTTCGCCCAGTTGAGGAAGTCCTCCTTCTCCTGCCCCGCCTTCTGGGTGAACAGGTTGTAGGCCAGGCGGATCGTCAGCTGCCCGGCGTCGGACAGCTGCTGGATGACCTGGTAATCCTCGGGATAGTTCTGGAAGCCGCCGCCCGCGTCGATCGCGCCGGTCACGCCCAGCCGGTTGAGCTCGCGCATGAAGTGGCGCGTGCTGTTGAGCTGGTACTCCGGCGGCAGCTTCGGCCCCTTGGCCAGCGTCGCGTACAGGATGGACGCGTTGGGCTTGGCCAGCAGCAGGCCGGTCGGATTGCCCGCGCCGTCGCGCAGGATCTGGCCGCCGGGCGGCTCGGGCGTCTCGCGCGTGTAGCCCACGGCGCGCAGCGCCGCGCCGTTCAGCAGCGCGCGATCGTACAGGTGCAGGATGAAGACCGGCGTGTCCGGCGCAACGGCATTGAGCTCGTCGATGGTCGGCAGCCGCTTCTCGGCGAACTGGTGCTCGGTGAAGCCGCCCACCACGCGCACCCATTGCGGCGCCGGCGTGATCGCGACCTGCGCCTTGAGCATCGCCATCGCGTCGGCCAGGCTGCGCACGCCGTCCCAGCGCAGCTCCATGTTGAAGTTCAGTCCGCCACGGATGATGTGGAGGTGGTTGTCGATCAGGCCCGGCAGCACGCCGCGGCCCTTCAGGTCGATGCGGCGCGTGCCGGGGCCGGCCAGCGCCAGGATCTCCTGGTTGCCGCCGACGCCCTGGAAGCGCCCGCCGCGGATGGCGACCGCCTGCGCCGTCGGCCGCGCGCGGTCCAGCGTCGTGAATCGGCCGTTGAACAGCACCAGATCGGGCGTGGCCGCCGCGGCGGCCGTCGAATGGGAATCAGACATCTTGCGTCTCCGCGTTGCCGGCCTTGCTGGCCTTGCTGGACATGGCGCCGGTCACCGGCTTGTCGCAGCCCGGCATGCGTCCGAACATGTGCGGACGCACCTTCTGGTCGATCCAGCTCACCTGGGCAGTGTCGCGGTGCATCCACTGGCGCACCAGCCCCGGGATCTGCTCCCCGGCGAGGATCCCCAGCAGGCCCACCAGCGCGATCACCGGCGGCGCCGGCGACCTCACGTTGAGCACGCCGTAGATCACGCCGACGAGCAGGCCGACGGCGGCCGACAGGACATAGGCATTCATGATGGCCGCCTTTGCGCGATCAGCCCTCGTGGGCGTTGAACATCGACTTGGCGTAGTTGATGCCGATGCCGTACGAGCCGCCCACCTTCTTCGCGATGCCGGTGGTCATGTCGTAGGTGCCGGTGCGGGCCCAGTCGCGCTGCAGCTCCAGCAGGTACTGCAGCGAGGTCATCGGCTGCGCGCCCGCCTGCACCATGCGCTCGACCGCGCGGTTGTGCGCCTCCAGCGAGACGTCGCCGCAGGCGTCGGTGATCACGTAGACCTCGAAGCCCTGGTCCAGCGCCGACAGCGCCGGGCCGACGATGCAGACGCTGGTCCACAGCCCGGCCAGCACGATGCGGTCCTTGCCGATGCGGTTGACCTCCTCGATCACCGCCGCGTCCTCCCAGGTGTTCATCGAGGTGCGGTCCAGCATCTTCTGGCCGGGGAAGGGCGCGGTGACCTCGTCGAACATCGGGCCGGAGAAGCTCTTCTCGGCGACCGTGGTCAGGATGGTCGGCACGCCGAAGCCGGCGGCCGCCTGCGCCACCAGCGAGGCGTTGGTGCGCAGGTTGTTGGCGTCGATCGAGTGCGTGGCGAAGGCCATCTGCGACTGGAAATCGATCATGACCAGCGTGTGGTCGGCGGGGTTCAGCAACTTGGCGCCGGGAACGGCCTTGGCGAGCTTGCTCATGGGAATCTCCTGAAAGACATGGGGGGCCGGCGGGTGGCCGGCCCCGAACGAAACGGGGTGAAGGCGGGCGCGGCCGGTCAGGCCTTGGCGAAGGCCAGCAGGTCGGCGTTGAGCTGGTCCTTGGCGGTGGCGGCCAGGCCGTGGCTGCCGCCCTTGTAGACCTTCAGCGTGGCCTTGGGCGCCAGCTTCACCGAGAGCTCGGCGGAGTTGCCGATCGGAACGATCTGGTCGTCGTCGCCGTGGATGATCAGCGCCGGGACGGTGATCTTCTTCAGGTCCTCGGTGAAGTCGGTCTCGGAGAACTGCTTGATGCAGTCGAACTGCGCCTTCAGCGAGCCCTGCATGCCCTGCAGCCAGAAGCTGTCGCGCATGCCCTGCGAGACCTGCGCGCCCGCACGGTTGGCGCCGAAGAACGGCGTGGTCAGGTCCTTGTAGAACTGCGAGCGGTCCTTCTGCACGCCGGCGCGGATGCCGTCGAAGACGTCCTTGGGCAGGCCGTTCGGATAGGCGGCGGACTTCATCATCGTCGGCGGCACGGCGCCGACCAGCACGACCTTGGCGACGCGCTTGGTGCCGTGGCGGCCGACGTAGCGGGCGACCTCGCCGCCGCCGGTGGAGTGGCCCACCAGCATCGCGTTCTTCACGTCGAGCTTGTCGAGCACGGCCGCCAGGTCGTCGGCGTAGGTGTCCATGTCGTTGCCGTTCCAGGGCTGGCTGGAGCGGCCATGGCCGCGGCGGTCATGGGCGATGACGCGGAAGCCGTTCTGGCCGAGGAAGAGCATCTGGTCTTCCCAGGCATCGCTGCTCAGCGGCCAGCCATGCGAGAAGACGACGGGTTGGCCGGTGCCCCAGTCCTTGTAGAAGATCTGGGTACCGTCCTTGGTGGTGATGTAGCTCATGGGGGCTCCTGGCAGGGGGTGTTGAGGATGGGAGGAAGCGGCCGCGGCCGTGTCGGCCAGCGCGAGCGGCAGCGCCGCGGCGAGCGCGAGCTGGCCGCCCAGCGCGAGCACGTCGCGGCGGGTCGGATCCGGGGGGATCGAAGGGGTCGTCATCGAGGGTCTCCGAGGGATGAGTCATCCTAGGAAGCCGCCGTCCGGAAAGACAGCCGCCGATGGCGCAGCGGGACCTCTCCCGTCGGAGGCAGCAGCGCTGTGGCAAGAGCCCTTGCGCAAGAACTCCCTCGCCCCCCGCGAGGGGGGAGAGGGCAGGGGAGAGGGGGGGCTTCGAAGGGCAGCAGCGCTGTGGCACGAGCCCCCTCTCCCCTCCCTCTCCCCGCTGGGGCGAGGGGGTAAGAAGGAGCGGGCGCTGCTGGCAAGAACTCCCTCGCCCCAGCGGGAGAGGGGATGACTGCCGGCGCCTGGGGAAGCTCAGAGCCGCAGCAGCCCGCGCTTGAGCGCGAGCACGACCGCATGCGTGCGGTCGCGCGCGTCGAGCTTGGCCAGGATCATCTTGACCCGCGCCTTGATCGTGTCCTCGGACAGCGACAGCGCGCCGCCGATCTCGCGGTTGCTCAGGCCCTGCGCGATGTGCTCGAGCACGTCGATCTCGCGGCCGGAGAGCTGCTCCTGGCCGGCATGGGCGGCGATCTCCTGGGCGACCTCGTTGGGGATCCAGCGCTGGCCGCGGTGCACGGCGCGGATGGCGTCGAGCAGCTCGGCGCGCAGCTGCGTCTTGAGCAGGTAGCCGACCGCGCCGAGCTTGAGCGCCTGCCGGGCCTGCGCATCGGCCTTGAAGGTGGTCAGCACGATCACGCGCGCGCCAGGGCTGAGCGTCCGCACCCGCGCCAGCGCCTCCAGTCCGTCCATGCCCGGCATCTGGATGTCCATCAGCGTCACGTCGGGCCGCAGCCGCTCGAAGGCCTGCAGGCCCTGCCAGCCGTTCTCGGCCTGGCCCACCGGCGCCATGTCGGGTTCCTCGTCCAGCACCGCGGCGATGCCCTCCCGCATCAGCGGGTGGTCGTCGACCGTCAGGACGCGGATGGGATCGGGCATGGGCACCATGGCGAGGATCATAGGCGCGCCCCCCGCGGGAGCGCCCCGTTCCGAGGGGCCGATACCCTTTCGGGTAGCCGGTATCGACTCGACCGGGGCTATCGTGGCACCCGCCCGCTTCCGATGATCGGCCTCCATGCCGGCTGAGGCCGGCCCCGTCCGTCATCGTTCCCTGGGAGCTGTCCATGTCCCTGATCCAGTCCATCGCCGCCGCGCGCCCCTCCGTCCGGGATTCCGTCCGGGATCCCGCCCGGGATGCCGTGCTGGACGCGGTCGTGGTCCACCGGCATCCGCTGCTGCGCGCGGGCATCGCCGCGGCGCTCTCGCCCTTCTTCCGCGCGCACGAGGCGGCGCCGGCCGGCGACGGGCTCACGCTCGACGACGGGGCGCCGGCGGTGCGCGACGCGCCCTTGCGGCTCGTCATCGCCGACCACGAGGGCGCGTTGCAGGCGCTCGGAGGGCAGCCGCGACGGCAAGGATTGGCCGGACTGCCGGGACCGAACTGGCTGGTCGTCAGCCCGGTGACCCATGGCGGCCGCGTGCGGCATGCGATGGCGGCGGGCGTGCTCGGCTACGTGCATGCGACCTGCGCGCTCGAGGAGCTGCGCGATGCCGCCCGTGCCGTCGCCGCCGGCCGGCGCTATCTCTGCCGCGCGGCGGCTGGCGCGATCGCGGAAGGCTGGCTCGGCGACGACCTCACGCCGCGCGAGCGCGACGTGCTGCGCATGCTGTGCCTGGGCCTGGACAACAAGTCGATCGGCCTGCGGCTGGGCGTCGCGGCCGGCACGGTCAAGACGCATGTGAAGACGCTGCTGCAGAAGCTGGGCGCGCGCAGCCGCACGCAGGCGGCCACCGAGGCGCTGCGGCGCGGGCTGCTCGACGAGCCGCCGATCGACGACCCGGCGCCGATGCCGGCGCGCGAGCCGCGCTCCGGCCTCGATGCGCGGTGTGCGGCGTGATCGCGCCGGCGGCCGCCGCGCGCGCCTGATCGCGCGGGCGCTGGCCGTCGCCTGGTGCTGCGCCGCGTGGCTCCTTGGCCCGGGGCTGCAGGCCGCGCGCGCCGCCAGTGACGGCCTGGCCGATTTCTCGCAGCGCGCCTGGAACGTGCGTGACGGCGCGCCCGCCGATGTTTGGACGCTGGCCGGCGGCCGCGAGGGCGTGCTGTGGCTGGGCACCGGCATGGGGCTGTACCGCTTCGACGGGCTGCGCTTCGAGCGCTACCGGCCCGGCGGGCAGCCGCTGCCGGCGCTCAACATCAACGCGCTGATGGTCGATGACGACGGCTCGCTGTGGATCGGGCTGTTCGAAGGCGGCGTGCTGCAGCTGCGCGGCGGCCAGGTGCTGAGTCATGGCGCGGCGCAAGGGCTGCCCGGCGGGCGCGTGCTGCGTTTCGCGCGCGCCTCGGGTGCGCTGTGGGCCGCGGCGGGCAAGGGCCTGGCGCGCTTCGACGGCCAGCGCTGGCAGCGCGTCGGCGCGGCCCAGGGCTATCCGGCCGCGGGCGCGGAGTACCTGTTCCGCGACCGCCAGGGCACGCTCTGGGTGAGCTCCGGCGAACGTCTCTACCGCCTCGCCGCCGGGGCCTCGCGCTTCGACGACACCGGCGTGAGCACCGGCCATCAGGCCGTGATGACGCAGGACGGGCAGGACCGGCTCTGGATGGCCGACGGCCACGGCGGCGTGCGGCCGCTCGGCCTGCCGGGCTCGTGGCGGGATTGGGCGACGCTCCCCGGCACCGCGCCGGCGCCCGGTCCGGTGCTGATCGACGACCTCGCCGCCGCGCCTTTCTCGCCGAGCGTCGTGTCGGCGCGCGACGGGCGGCCGTCGACCCGGGTGAAGCAGATGCTGTTCGCCAACGACGGCGGCCTGTGGGTGACGGTGAACGGCCGCGGTGTCTTCCGCACCGATGCCGCCGAGACCGCGCGGCTGATGGCGGGCGAGCAGCTCGACTGGTCGCGCGGGCAGTGGTTCACCGTCGCGGACGGGCTGGGCTCGTCGATCACGGTGCCGCTGCTGGAGAGCGACGACGGCGAGATCTGGGTCGGCACCAATGTCGGCGTGAACAGCCTGCGCGCGCACCGGGTGCGGCGCGTCACGCCGCTGGAGGACGCGGCGGCCACCGGCTTCGACGTGCAGCCGCAGGGCAGCGGGGTGAGGCTGTCGAGCTCATCGGCGAGCTGGCGCCTGGACCCGCCCGCGGCGCCGGCGCGCGAGCCCGCGCTCGATCCCCGGCCCGCGTCGCGGCGGCCGCCGGCCTCGGCGGTGCGTGCCGCCGATGGCGCGCTCTGGCTGCTGGATGCCCAGGCGCTGTGGCGTCTGCCGGCCGGCGGACGGTGGGAGCGCCATGAGCTGCCCTTGCCCGCCGGTGATCCGGCCCGCGCGATGGGGATGGCCGCCGATCCGTCGGGCGGGCTCTGGCTGTCGCTGCTCGATGCGGGCGTGTTTCATGCGACGCGCACTGGCGTCACGCGCGTGAAGGCGGCGGAGCTGGCGGGCGTCGCGCCTGGCGCCTTGGCCGTCGATGCCGATGGGGCCGCGTGGTTCGGCCATGACGGCGTGCTCCTCGGACTGGACGACCGCGGGCAGCCGCTGCGCGCCGGGCCGGAGCAGGGCCTGCGCACGGGACGCATCCTGGCGATGCTCAACACGCGCCACGGGCTGGTGGTGGCCGGGGAGAACGGCGTCGCGCTGGGCCGCGATGGGCGGTTCGCCACCATCACCATCGATCGCGATCCCGCCTTCGGGCGGGTGTCGGGCATCGTCGAGTCCTTCGACGGCGACCTCTGGCTGAACGGCGGACGGGGGCTGGTGCGGCTCGCGGCGGAGGAGGTGCCGTCGCTGTTCGTCGAGTCGGCGCATCCGCTCAGCTATCAGCTGCTCGACGCGGCGGACGGGCTGCCGGGCATCGCGCGGCAGGCGTCGCCGACCTCCACCGCGGTGCGCGACGCCCGGGGGCGCCTGTGGTTCGTGACCAACCTGGGCGTGGTCTGGCTCGATCCGGCGCGCACGCCGCGCAACTCGCGCGAGGTCGGCGTCGACGTGCAGGCGCTGATGGCGGGCGGGCAGAGCTATCCGGCGTCGCAGGGCTTGCAGCTGCCGCAGGGGACCCACGCGCTGACGCTGCGATACGCGGCGCGGGTGCTCAGCCGCGCGGAACAGGTGCGATATCGGTTCCGCCTGGTGGGCGTCGATGCGGATTGGCGCGACGCGGGGACGCAGCGCGAGGCGACCTACGCCAATCTCGGGCCCGGCGACTATCGCTTCGAGGTGCTCGCCTCCAATCCCGATGGGCTCTGGAGCCGGCAGCCGTCGGTGCTGGCGTTCCATATCGCGCCGTCATTGCTGGAGAGCTCCGCGTTCCGGTGGGCGGCGGCGCTCGCGCTGGTGGCGGCGGCTTGGGGCGGCTATCGGCTCCGCGTGCGAGCGCTCCAGGCACGGCTGCGGATGCGGCTGGAGGTCCGCCATCGGGAGCGCGAGCACATCGCAAGGGATCTGCATGACACGCTGCTGCAAGGGTTCCAGGGGCTGCTGCTCGGGCTGGATGCGAGCGTGCGGCGCGTGGCCGACGCGGAACTGCGCCGGCGCATGGAACGCGATCTGACCCGCGCCGAGGCGCTGCTGGCCGAAGGACGCGATCGCGTCGGGCAGCTGCGGCAGCGCATCGATGACGAGGATGCCGAGGATCGGGCGGCCGCTGGCCCTCTCCCCCGCCCTCTCCCGCAAGCGGGCGAGGGAGTTGATGGTGATGGCGGCGACGACCACCACGATGGTCGCAACGGTCGCGGAGGAGGATGCGGAGGCAATGGCGGCAATGGTTGCAGCGGCCGCAGCGGTGGCGGCAATGGTGGCAGCAGCGGTGGCGGTGGCGGTGGCGGCGGTGGCAGTGGCAGTGGCAGCGGCCGCGGCGGGCGGTGCGGCGGCGGTGACGCGGGCGGGTTGGTGGAGCGGCTGACGCAGGCCGGGCGGGATCTGATCCGGCCGCCGGGGCGGTTCCGCATCCGGGTGAGCGGCACCCCGCGCGCGCTGGAGCCCTCCGTCGAGGACGAGGTGTTGCTGATCGCGCGCGAAGGCCTGACCAATGCCGAGCGCCATGCGCGGGCGGGCGCGGTCGACCTGCTGCTGGAGTTCCACCCCGGCGCGGTGACGCTGACGCTGCGCGACGACGGCATCGGGCTGGCGCCGGACTGGGCCGCGCGGCAGACGCGCGGCGTGCGCTACGGGCTGCGCGGCATGCACGAGCGCGCGCGGCTCCTGAACGCCGCCTTCACGGTGCGAGGCGCGCCGGGCGCGGGGACCGAGCTGGTGCTGCGCGTGGCGGATCCGCCACGGGCGGGCTGGCGGGAGCGCTGGTGGCCGGGGCGCGCGGCTGTCTCCCCGTGAAGTCCCCGAGGGTCAGGGCAAACCCGTCTCCCTAGAATCCGCCGCGCAGTCGAAGTTCGACGATTCACGAGGGAAGAGTGATGAAGAAGTTTGCCGCGCTGTCCGCGCTGTGCCTGTCCTTGACCGCCGCGCTGCCGGCCTTCGCCGATCCGGCGCCGGTGCCCGACGCCACCCAGGCGCAGACCCTGCGCGATGCCGTGCGCGCCGACCGCAAGGGCGTCGTGCTCAAGGCGCTGGCGCTGGACGAGGCCCAGACCAAGAAATTCGTGCCGATCTACGAGGCCTATGAGCGCGAGCTCGCCGCGCTGAACCGCCAGTTCACCCGCATGTCGGTGGAGTTCGTGCAGATCAGCGACACGCCCACCAACGCGCAGTCGAAGTACTTCTCCAAGGGCTACCTGGGGTACGTCGACGCCGAGCAGAAGCTCTACAAGAAGTACCACCCGCGCGTGGTGAAGGCGATCGGCGAAGTGGGCGCCGCCCGCTTCCTGTCGGTCGAGCGCCGCATCCGCGCCCTCCAGGACTACGACCTCTGGATCTGAGTTCCTGACGGTTGGGGGGCGGCTTCAGGACTGCCTGCGCCGCTGGCCCTCACCCCCTCTCCCGCAAGCGGGCGAGGGGGTAAGAGCCGGACGTCGCAGTAAACCCCCTCGCCCCAGCGGGGAGAGGGAGGGGAGAGGGGCTCGTGCCACAGCGCTGCTGCCCTTCGAAGCACCCCCCTCTCCCCTGCCCTCTCCCCCCTCGCGGGGGGCGAGGGAGTTGGTCAGCAGCAGCGCTTGACACGGTTGCTCTCCCGCAAGCGGGCGAGGGAATGGATGGATCAGTCAGATCCAGCCCAGATCGATCGCCCGCAGCACCGCCTGCGTGCGGTCCCTGACGCCCATCTTCGCGAACACCGCGGAGCAGTGGTTCTTGATCACGCCCTCGCTGTTGCCCAGCAGCGCCGCGATCTCGGTGTTGCTGCGGCCGCTGGCCACCAGGCGCAGCACCTGCAGCTCCTTCGGGCTGAGCGGCTCCGGTTCCGGCGTCGCCGCGAAGGCCCGCTCGACCGGCGCGCGCTCCATCCGCTCGGTCAGCAGCGGCCGCAGTGCCGTGGATCCGCCGACCACGTCGCGCAGCGCCTGCACCAGCGTGTCCGGGCTGATCGCCTTCAGCAGGAAGCCCCGCGCCCCGGCGCGCACCGCCTCGTCGAAGGCCGAGGTGTCGTCGAAGGTCGTCAGCAGCACCACCGGAATCTTCAGCGCCCGCGCCGCCAGCGCGCGGATCAGCCCGATGCCGTCCAGCCGCGGCATCCGCATGTCCGACAGGATCACGTCCGGCTGCTCGCGCGCGAGCAGCTCCAGCGCCTCCGCCCCATCGGACGCCTCGCCGATCAGGCGGATGTCGTCGTGCAGCGCCAGCAGGCCCTTCAGCCCCTCGCGCACCAGTTGCTGGTCTTCCACCAGCAGCAGCTTGATCGTGTTCTCGCTCATGTCGTCTCCTTCCCTGGATGGCGCCGGCCCGTTCAGGCTCGCCGCGGGCAGTTCAATTCGATCAGGAATCCGGGGTGATGCCGTAGCACCTGCATCGTCCCGCCCAGTTCGGCCATGCGCTCCTGCATGCCCTTGAGGCCGTTGCCCTCGCGCAGCTTGCGCGTGCCGCGGCCATTGTCGTCAACCCGGACCCGCACCTGCGGCCCCGCCCCGCCGCCGCCGCCCGCGCCCGGCGCGGCCCCTTCGGCCGGCGGCGGCGCATCGACCGCCTCCAGGCTCACCCGCACATGGGTCGCGCCGGCGTGGCGCACCGCGTTGGTCACCGCCTCCTGCACGCAGCGCAGCAGCGCATGCGCGCAGCGCGGCGTCAGGTCCTGCGCAACCGGATCCAGCGCCAGCTCGATCTGCGTGCTCGCGATGCCGTCGGCCAGCGCGCGCAGCGCCGTTTCCAGATTGATGCGCTGGCTCTCGCGCTCGCGCGACACCGCCGCGCGGACCTCCGCCAGCAACCCCGCCGCGCCCAGCTTGGCCTTCTCCACCGCCTGCGCCGCGCCGGCCTCGTCGTGGCGCCGCAGCAGCGCCTCGCTGAGCTGCAGGTGCAGGTTGAGCGCGGTCAGGTGGTGCCCCATCACGTCATGCAGCTCCCGCGCCATGTGCATGCGCTCGGCGTAGCGCAACTGCTCCAGCTGCAGGCGCTCGCCGGATTGCTTCTCGGCCAGCATGGCCTGGAACCAGCGCCGCCGCTCGCCCTCGGCGGCGGCCAGCCGGCCCAGCCCGAAGGCCATGCCATGCAGCGCCACCATCGACATCGCCAGCCCCACGCTGTTCACCCACCAGGGCATGTCGGGCTGGAGCTGCTCCAGGCGCTGCGCCTCGCTGGGCAGCAGCCAGTACAGCGCGACGTTGACGACCACCTGCGCCAGCGCGAAGTTGAAGGCGCGCCGCGCGTTCAGCAGCAGGGCCGCCAGGACCGTGACCAGGAAGGGCAGCCCGGGCGTGACCAGCAGCGCCAGCAGGTCCAGCATCAGCACGCGGGACAGCGCGTCCCGGGGCGGCAGGTCCAGGTACTGCTGGCGTGCCAGCTGCCAGAACTGCCACGCGAACACCATCACCAGCGCCAGGCAGGTGAGCACGAAAGGGGCGTCGTGCGTGCTGCCGCCGACGCGGCGGTACAGGCTGGCGAGGACGCCGTCGTAGGGCTCGGTCGCGTTGCCCATCAGGCCCCAGATCGCCGAGCCCAGTTCCAGCAGGCAGATCGCCAGGGCGGCAATGCGCAGCACGAAGGCGGGCTGGGCGATGCGGGCGAGCAGACGATCCAAGGGGCGGTCCAGGCAGGCGGGTCAGGGACCTGCCGGCGCGCGCGGGACCGGCTCGGCCCGATCGGCGGGATCGGCTGAATCGGTCACCCGGGGCGACTTCCGGCAGGGACGGTGCGCATTGTCATGGGACAGCCGGGCGGGCGCTTCCCGCCATGCGACGAGTGCCCCGAATCGCTGGATGAGCTGCCGCTCAGGCGATCGCTTCTGAGATCACCCCGCCGCCCAGGCAGATCTCGCCGTCGTAGAGCACCGCGCTCTGGCCGGGCGTGACGGCCCATTGGGGCTGCGGGAAGTCCAGCCGGATGCTGTCCGCCCCGGGCGTCAGCGCGCAGGCGGCGTCGGCCTGGCGGTAGCGCGTCTTGGCGCCGAAGCCGCCGAAGCCCGGCGCCGCGCCGGTCCAGCTCAGGTCCTGCGCGACCAGGCTGCGGCTGTGCAGCAGCGGATGGCCGTGACCCTGGACGGCGACCAGCGTGTTGGTCTCCAGATCCTTGCGGGCGACGAACCAGGGTTCGTGCTCGCCGCCGCCGCGCGGCGCGCCCTTGTCCTTCACGCCGCCGATGCCCAGGCCCTGGCGCTGGCCCAGCGTGTAGAAGGACAGGCCGACGTGCTCGCCCAGCTTGCGGCCGCGCTCGTCCTTGATCGGGCCCGGCTTGTGGGACAGGTAGCGGTTGAGGAATTCGCGGAACGGGCGCTCGCCGATGAAGCAGATGCCGGTCGAGTCCTTCTTCTTCGCGTTGGGCAGGCCGATCTCCTCGGCCAGGCGCCGCACCTCGGTCTTGGGCAGATGGCCGACCGGGAACACCGTCTTGCGCAGCTGCGCCTGGTTGAGCCGGTGCAGGAAGTAGCTCTGGTCCTTGAGCGGATCCAGGCCCTTGAGCAGCTGCGCCGTGCCGTCATCCAGTTCGCGCACGCGGGCGTAGTGGCCGGTGGCGATCTTCTCGGCCCCCAGGCGCATCGCGTGGTCGAGGAAGGCCTTGAACTTGATCTCGGCGTTGCACAGCACGTCCGGATTGGGCGTGCGGCCGGCCTGGTATTCGCGCAGGAACTCGGCGAAGACGCGGTCCTTGTACTCGGCGGCGAAGTTGACGTGCTCGATTTCGATGCCGATGACGTCGGCCACCGCGGCCGCGTCGACGAAGTCGATGTTGGAGGAGCAGTACTCGCTGTCGTCGTCGTCTTCCCAGTTCTTCATGAAGATGCCGACGACCTCATGGCCCGCCTGCTTCAGCAGCCAGGCGGACACGGCGGAATCAACGCCGCCGGACAGCCCGACGACGATGCGTTGCTTCTTGGGATTCATGGGGGGCGATTGTCCCAAAGGTCAAGAAGGCCTGCCGTGTAGGGGTTGGCTGACAGGCGGTCTGCGCCGCGGCGCACAGTGCCTCCCGGCAACGCCGACTGATTTCCGGACGCCCCGCGGACGAAACTGAATGCAACAGGGAGTCCAGATCATGAACGTCGTCATCGTCGAGGGATCGATCACCGTCCGGGCGCAGCTGCAGGCGCTGCTGGCGCGGGAGCGCCGGATCCGCGTGGTGGGCGAGGCCGCCTGCGAGCAATCCGCCATCGAGGTGATCGCGCGGACGCAGCCGGACGCGGTGCTGATGGACCTGGCGCTGCAGCCGGGCAGCGGGCTGCGGGTGCTGCGGGCGATGCGGCAGCTGGGCCTGGGCGCCCGGGTGATCGTGCTGAGCAACAGCTATTACGAGGAGATGCGGCGCGCCTGCGCGGAGCACGGCATCTCGGGTTTCTTCGACAAGAGCCATCAGATCGAGGACTCGCTGCAGCTGCTGCGGAGCTGGCTGGCCCCGCTGCAGTCCGACGAGCACGAGCGCCAGGCGGCGGTCGACGGCCTGGACGTGCCGCAGCGCGGGCCGTCGTCCTTCGACGAACTGGCCGACCTGGCCTGCGACATCAGCGGCTGCGGCATGGCGGCGGTGGGGCTGGTGGACGGCGAGCAGCTGCGGCTGATCGGCCGGTCGGGCCTGAACCTGCGGGTGATGCCCCGCACGCGGGGGCTGTGCTCGCATCTGATGCATCACCGCGGTCTGCACGAGGTGCCCGACACCTGGCATGACGCGCGCTTCCTCGACCATCCGCTGGTGCAGGGCGCGCCATACGTGCGGTTCTACGCGACGGTGCCGCTGTCGCTGGCCACGGGCGAGGCGGTTGGCAGCCTGTGCGTGATGGACCGGCTGCCGCGCCGGCTGCGCGAGCGTCAGCGCGATTCGCTGCTGACGCTGGCGCGCTGCGCGATCAACGAGCTGGAGGCCTGCCGGCGCGAGCCGCTGCACAGCGAGCAGGCGACGAGCGCGGCGATGACGCTCTGAGCGCCGGGCGCCGCCCGGATGCGGTCAGTGCGGTCAGTGCGGCCAGGCCCTCGGGGCGTAGATCGATGAATGCGCGCTGATGGCCTCGAGCGGCAGGCGGCGGCCGGCGGCGTGGTCCTCGACGCATTGCAGGATCAGCGGGCTGCGATGGCGCTCGCGGCTGGCGCGGATCTCGTCCAGCGTCAGCCAGAGCGTGCGCTGGATGGGCTCGTCGAAGGGGCGGCCGGGGATCTGGTCGCCGACGCGGCCGGTGAAGGCCATGCGGACATAGGTGACGTCGTCGCCGCGGTCCGGACGCAGGAAACGCGACAGGTAGACGCCGAGGAAGGCGTCCGGCGTGAACGGCCGGGCGGTTTCCTCGAGGACTTCGCGCTTGACGGCGTCGATGACGGACTCGGCCTGTTCGAGGTGGCCGGCGGGGTTGTTGAGCAGCAGCCCGTCGCGGGTGAGCTCCTCGACCAGCAGGTAACGGCCGTCCTGTTCGATCACGGCGGCGACGGTCACGCTGGGCTTGAATCGTTCGGTCATGGTCCTTCCTGATGGGCGGCTGGTCCGGCGGCGGGGGATGCCGGGGGAACGCCACCTCGATGTGGGAACGGGGCGCATTGTGAGGGGGCCGGGTGACAACCGGCGGCGAACAGCGCGCAGAAGTGCTGGCAGGTATCCCATAAACAGGTGAGAGCTGCCGGAAAGCCATGTGGATGGAGGCTAATGCCGCGAGCAGTTGATGTCGGAAGACTGCCGGGTTTTCAACTCGGCAAAGGCTAGGCGCCATGTCACGAATCAAGCAACTGCGGCAGGTCGCTGCGCAACCCGTCCACGGTCGAGGGCAGCCAGTGGAGCGGCGCCAGGAAGAACTCGACGATGAGCAAGCGCCTCAACCGGGCGGACAGGTGGCTTCGGCGGAAGGCCCCGCAGCGGATGCCCTGAGGCCGATGGAGATTGCGACGAATCCCGCCGCTGACCTCCCTGCCGCTGGCGCGGCTAGCGGCCCATCAGCCCTGGTGATTGGCAGTGTGGCGCTCGGTGCGGTCGGCTTCGCCGCCGCCGCGAGCGGTGGCGGCGGTGGCAAGTCGGGAGACCCGAAACCGCCCGTCGTGGAAGTACCCAAGCCGGAGATTCCCCGGCCTCAACCCGAACCGCCGAAGCCCGATGACGGGCATCCGCCTGCGCCTGAAACTCCAAAACCTGACAACGGGCAAAAGCCTCTGCCGCCCACGCCTGACCATGGTCCCCCACCCGCGCCTGAAACGCCCAAGCCCGGCGACGGCCAATCGCCGCGCCCCAATGTGCCCAAACCGGATGTGGAGCAGCCCGGATCCGGGCAGCCGGGAAAACCTGAAACTCCCGAAACGCCGGCCAATCCGGATATCGTCCCACCGCCCGAACCTGAGAAACCCACGACGCCTGCACCTCAGCCCCCGCCCCCTCCGACCATCGCGTTGCTGGACGATTCCGGATTTGGCGGTGAAGACAAGGTCACCAACAATCCGACGCTGCAAGTCGGCAATATTGCAGCCGCCACTATCTGGAAATACAGCATTGACGGCGGCGAGTGGGAAATCGGAACCGGAGGGAGGATTCCTGCCGCGGAGTTTTTTGGCGTTGAGACGCTTCACCATGCCCGGGTCAAGCAGATCGATTCCGCAGGAATCGAAAGTGCGATAACGGAGTTCAGCTTCCGGCTGGACACCAAGGCGCCTGACCAGGTAACGGCCGAGGCGGCCGGCGGGCTCGTCGCCAGCGGTGAACATATTGAAATTGGCGCCGAGGCAGGGGCTGCTTGGGAATACAGCTTCGACGACGGGGCGCATTGGCACCAAGGCAAGAGTTCCGGGCAGTTGGACGCCAGCGACATCGCCGTTCCTAATGGCAGCGCGACGGTGACGTTCCGTCAGATCGACCTGGCCGGAAATGTGAGCGAAACCTCGACCCTCGATTTCACGGTCAACAAGGCAGGCGCACCGAATCTGAGTCTGAGAAATGACAACGGAGCGTCCAGCGCGGATCGGGTGACGAGCGACGCAACCGTGGTGGTCGAAGGCCTCGCTCAAGGAAGCGGCTGGAAATACAGCTTGGACTCGGGGCAGACTTGGGTGGCAGGACGCGCCGACGGAGTTATTGCTCCAAAGACGTTTGGCTATCTTGATGGAACAAAATCGGTGTGGGTGAAAGCCGTGGATGGGTCCGGGGCTGATGGCGCAATGTCGAGCCTGGAGTTCTCTCTTGTTGCAAACGTAGTGCAGCCGGAATTCAGCGGGGGAGATACCGGCACGCTCGCAGGCAGCGTCGGGGCAGATCGTTTCACATTTGGCAAGAAGAAGTATGACGTTGAGGGTTTCAATGTCGATGAGGCCGATGTGATCGATTTAAATGGGTTGATCGTGGTGGAGCCGGGGCGAACCATTACTGATTATATTCGTGTAGTCGTTCGTGCCTCTGATAGCAAGGGAATTGAGGTTGGTGAAACATCAATAAGCGTAACGCTCCCTTCACATCACTGGATGGTGCCCGTCCTTTACGAGGGCAATGTATTTTTCGTATAGGGAAATGAATAAACCCCGGCATGCCGGGGTTTATTCATTCGTCAGCGCGGATCAGTTTCCCCGGCCGTGTCCGTGGCCGCGGTCGTCATCCCGATCCTTGTCGTGACCGCGTCCGCGGCCGTGACCCTTGCCGTGGCCGCGATCGTCGTCGTCGTCGCGCCAATCGCGGCGGCCGTCGTCACGCCAGCGGTATTCCGTGTGCTCTCGGCGATATTGCGGGGCATATACGTCGCGATACCAGCCGTCCCGCACGAAATACACCGGCCGGCCGCACGCGTTGTATCGCGCGCAATGCTTGGCCCAGTTCTTTTCATGCCCCGGCGGCACCCGCAGATACACCGCCGGCATCGGCGCCGGCACCCGCTCCACCAGCACCGGCCGCTCGTAAACGACCTGCGGCCGCACGTTGCCGATGTCGATCTGCCCGTAGAAGCCCGGCTCCCCGATGGACACCGAAACCCCCACGTCCGCCGCCCGCGACGCCATAGGCACCAGGGCAGCAGTCACCAACGCACTGCTGAGAAGCATCTTCTTGATCATGGTCTGACTCCTTTCGAGCCGTCTTCGAGTCGTCATTTAACGCCACGTTGACTCCCTGCGATGACTCTAGTTCACCACTCGAAACAGGTTTGCCAGGGGATTGCCGGGTGGCCCGCGAACCGTTGCCCAGGCAGGGGTTCTCGGTGAAAACCCCTGTCCCGTGCGCGCCTCGCCCGCCCTGAATCCCCGGGTAAGCTCGCCCGGACCCTGATTCAGGATGGAGGGATTCCAGATGCTGATCGGTGTGCCGCAGGAAATTGCGGCGGGGGAAGCGCGCGTCGCCGCGACGCCGGAGACCGTCAAGAAGCTGGTCGCGCAGGGCCACGCCCTGCGGGTGCAGCAGGGCGCCGGGCTGAACGCCAGCGTCACGGACGAGGCCTATGCCGCCGCCGGCGCCGAGCTGGTCGGCCGCGAGGCCGCCTTCGGCTGCGAGCTCGTGCTCAAGGTCCGGCCGCCGGAGCCGTCCGAGCTGCCGCTGTTCAAGCCCGGCGCCGTGCTGGCGGGCATGCTGAACCCGTTCGACCGCGACGGCCTGCAGCGCCTGGCCGACGCGAAGCTGACCGCCTTCGCCCTGGAGGCGGCCCCCCGCACCACCCGCGCGCAGAGCATGGACGTGCTCTCCAGCCAAGCCAACCTGGCCGGCTACAAGGCGGTGATGCTGGCGGCCTTCCACTACCAGCGCCTGTTCCCGATGCTGATGACCGCCGCCGGCACCATCAAGGCGGCCCGCGTCGTGGTGCTGGGCGTCGGCGTCGCCGGGCTGCAGGCGATCGCCACCGCCAAGCGGCTCGGCGCCGTCATCGAGGCCTCCGATGTCCGCCCCTCCGTCAAGGAGCAGGTCGAATCGCTCGGCGCCAAGTTCATCGAGGTGCCCTACGAGACCGACGAGGAGCGCCAGGCCGCCGAGGGCGTCGGCGGCTACGCGCGCCCGATGCCGCCCGGCTGGCTGCAGCGCCAGCAGGTGGAGGTCGCCAGGCGCGTCGCCCAGGCCGACATCGTCGTCACCACCGCGCTGATCCCCGGCCGTCCCGCGCCGGTGCTGGTCACCGAGGAGATGGTCCGCGCGATGAAGCCCGGCTCCGTCATCGTCGACATCGCCGCGCCCGCCGGCGGCAACTGCCCGCTCACCGAGCCCGGCCGGACCGTGCGCAAGCACGGCGTCACGCTGGTGGGCGAGACCAACCTGCCCTCGCTGGTGGCGGCCGACGCGTCCGCGCTCTACGCGCGCAACGTGCTCGACTTCCTCAAGCTGGTCCTGACGAAGGAGGGCGGCTTCGCCCTCCCGCCCGACGACGACATCGTCACCGCCTGCCTCGTCGCCCATCAGGGCGAGGTGCTGCGCAAGGCTTGAAGGCCGAAGGAGCTCTCCGCATGGACGCCGTCTCCCCCACCCTGATCAACCTGACCATCTTCGTGCTGGCCATCTACGTCGGCTACCACGTCGTCTGGACCGTCACCCCCGCGCTGCACACGCCGCTGATGGCCGTAACCAACGCGATCTCCGCCATCGTCATCGTCGGCGCGATGCTCGCCGCCGCGCTCACCGAAACCCCGCTGGGCAAGGCGATGGGCACCTTCGCCGTGGCGCTGGCCGCGGTCAACGTCTTCGGCGGCTTCCTCGTCACGCGGCGGATGCTGGAGATGTTCAAGAAGAAGGAACCGAAGCGGGAGGCGAAGCAGTGATGCGCCGCTGCTCCACGGCGTGCCGGGCCGAGCGCCGGGCCGCTCCCAAGCCGGCCCGGATCCCCACGGGGGATCGGGCGATGTACCCATCGACCGAGGGGTCCCAATGCATATGTCGATGAACCTCGTCACGCTGCTGTACCTCGTCGCGAGCGTCTGCTTCATCCAGGCGCTCAAGGGTCTCTCGCACCCGACCACCTCGATCCGCGGCAATGCCTTCGGCATGGCCGGCATGACGATCGCCGTGCTGACCACCGGCGCGCTGATCCTCAAGCTCGCCGGCGGCCAGGCGCTGGGCCTGGGCTACGTGCTCGGCGGCCTGGTCATCGGCGGCGGCATCGGCACCGTCATGGCCAGGCGCGTCGAGATGACCAAGATGCCGGAGCTGGTCGCCTTCATGCACAGCATGATCGGCCTGGCGGCCGTGTGCATCGCGGGCGCCGCGGTGGTCGAGCCGCATGCCTTCGGCATCGCGCCGCGCTACGCGCCCATCCCCGGCGGCAATCGCGTCGAGCTGGCGCTGGGCTGCTTCATCGGCGCGGTGACCTTCTCCGGCTCGGTGATCGCCTTCGGCAAGCTCAGCGGCAAGTACAAGTTCCGCCTGTTCCAGGGCGCGCCGGTGACCTTCGCCGGCCAGCACTGGCTCAACGCGCTGCTCGGCCTGGCCTCGGCCTTCTTCATCTTCGGCTTCTGGCATTCGCAAAGCGCCACGGACTTCATCCTCGTGGCGCTGCTGGGCTTCGCGCTGGGCGTGCTGCTGATCATCCCGATCGGCGGCGCCGACATGCCGGTCGTGGTCTCGATGCTCAACAGCTACTCCGGCTGGGCCGCCGCGGGCATCGGCTTCTCGCTCAACAACAGCATGCTGATCATCGCCGGCTCGCTGGTGGGCAGCTCGGGCGCGATCCTGAGCTACATCATGTGCAAGGCGATGAACCGCTCGTTCTTCAACGTGATCCTCGGCGGCTTCGGCGCCGAGGCGGGCGCCGCCACCGGCGCCACGCAGCAGCGCAACGTCAAGAGCGGCAGCGCGGACGACGCCGCCTTCGTGCTGGGCAACGCCGAGAGCGTGATCATCGTCCCCGGCTACGGCCTGGCCGTGGCGCGCGCCCAGCACGCGGTCAAGGAGCTGGCGCAGAAGCTGATCGAGAAGGGCGTCAGCGTCCGCTACGCGATCCATCCGGTCGCGGGCCGCATGCCCGGCCACATGAACGTGCTGCTGGCCGAGGCCGAGGTCCCCTACGACCAGGTCCATGAGATGGAGGACATCAACGCCGAGTTCGGCCAGACCGACGTGGCCATCATCCTGGGCGCGAACGACGTGGTGAACCCGGCCGCGCTGCACAAGGGCAGCCCGATCTTCGGCATGCCCATCCTCGAGGCCTACAAGGCGCGCACCGTGATCGTCAACAAGCGCTCGATGGCGGCGGGCTACGCGGGCCTGGACAACGAACTCTTCTACATGGACAAGACCATGATGGTCTTCGGTGACGCGAAGAAGGTGGTCGAGGACATGGTCAAGGCGGTGGAGTAGTCGATCGACGCCGGCCGAGGCCGGGCGATGTGCGGCGGATTCCGTGCAGCTTCCACCACTTCCGGTAGGTCGCTGATTGAATGTGGTGGAAGGTGAACGGCATCCCCACTGTTGAAGGTCGATGCATGACGGGGACGGCTTGAACAGACTGCGCAGTCCCTCCATCGCAGTCTGAATGCCATGCCCGCCCCCTTCGATTTGTCATCCCGTGTTCGTGCCGCCCTGACCTCGACGCGGGAGCCCGGCGCACCATCGCGCCGGACCCGTGACGAGGACCTGCCCGGCGAGGCCCCGTCCGCCGCTCCCGGCACCAGCGGTGACACGCCGCAGCCCGCGGACGCGCAAGCCGCCCCGCAGGACACCGTGCTCGACGCGGCGTCGGGCGCCGCCGCGCCGGCAGACGCCGAAGCGTCCGACCGGCCTCGCGAGGATCGCTCGAGCGCGCTGCTGGCGTCCGCGCTTGGGCTGCTGGGGGTGGGCGGCGCGGCAAGCGTCGCGGTGTCGGCCGCGAGTTCGGACGCGAAGCCGCCGGCAAGCGGGAACGAGCCGCCCGGGCCCGGACCGGTGAAGCCGGAAGACAAGCCACGCCCGCCGCCGGACACCTCCGGCCCGGGGCCGGATCCAAAACCCGAGCAGCCCGGGCCAGGCCCGGACACCAAGCCGGATCCTTCAAGGCCGGACCCATCCAAGCCGGATCCAGCCAAGCCGGATCCCGCCAAGCCGGATGACGACTCGAAGCCGAAGCCGCCCGAGCCGCAAGAGCCCAAGCCGGAAGAGCCCAAGCCGGAGCACCCCAAGCCCGGAGAGGACCCCGATCCGAAGCCGGAGCAGCCGGTGACCCCCGATCCCGATGCGGAGCCGGATCCCGACGTGCCGGTGCCGCTACCGCGCCTGCTGGCCGACACCGGCGTGGCGGCCGACGATCGGATCACTTCGCGCGCCGATGTCCAGATCGACGGCCTGGTGGCCAACGGCCAGTGGCGCTACAGCCTGGATGGCGGCGACACCTGGATCGCGGGACACGGCGACCGCATCGCGGCGCCGGCCTTCGGCCCGGATGGACGCAAGGACCTGATCGTCGAGCAGTTCGATGCGCGCGGCCACCGCAGCGTCTCGAGCCGGCTGTCGTTCGAGCTCGACACGCTGGCGCCCGGGGCGCCGTCCCCCTCGGCCCCGTCGAACGGCTGGCTGGGACGGCTCGGCGAGATCCATGTCGGTGGCCTGGAAGGCAGCGCGCACTGGCAATACAGCCTCGACGGCACGAACTGGCTCTCCGGCACGGGCGCCGGCGTGCGGGGCCTGGACGTCGGCAAGGAGGGCGAGCAACAGGTCTGGCTGCGCCAGATCGACCTGGCCGGCAACACGAGCGAGGTGAGTCGCGTCACCGTCAACGTGGACCTGACCGCGCCGACCGACGCGGCGATCCGGCTCCACGTCGATCCCGCGATCGATGGCCCGTTCACCACCCAGCCGCACATGACGCACGGGCCCATCACCGTGGCCGCCGATGCCGGCTGGGCCTACAGCTGGGACGGCCAGTCCTGGCGCACCGACGCGGAATACGGCGCTGTCGTCCGCACGCAGGGGCTGATCGACGGCTTTCACACGCTGTACGTCCGGCAGCAGGACCAGGCCGGCAATGTGACGATCAACGAGCGCTCGTTCACGCTGGACAACGTCAGGCCGGCCGCGCCGACGCTGCGATTGGTCAACGACACCGGGTGGTCGAATGTCGACAGGATCACTTCCGACGGGACCCTGCGCGTGACCAACCTGGAGCCGAACGCGAAGTGGTGGCTGAAGACCGTCGTCAACGGCAAGGACTACTACCAGGGAGGGAGCGGCGACACGATCACGACGGCGGACATGGGGTTGCCGGCGGGCGAGGTGGGCAAGGTCTCCGTGTTCCTCTGGCAGGTTGACCAGGCGACGAACCAGAGTGCCATGACCCGCTTCGACTTCGAGCTCTACGCCCAGACCGCCGTGATCTGACGCCGAAGGCCGGTTCGAGCCCCTGCGTCCAAGGTGTTGTTGCCCCTTTCGCCTTGGCCTAGCATCGGCCGCGGCCGGCCCCCTCGCGGGCCGGTCCTTCCTTTTGGGCGGTGTTTTGGCGATGTTCGGGCGATGCCGGGGAGGGGCGACTTGGCGGTGTTCTCTCGCACGATGGCGCCGCCACCGGCCGGTCCGGTGGCGGCGATCCGCCGGCTCGCGCTGCTGATCGCGTTGCCGCTGCTGCTGCTGGGCGCCATCCACCTGTTCTCCCAGCAGTACGGCACCGCGATGCCGCCGCAGGTGCTGCGGCTGGCCGAAGCGCGCGTGCTTCCGGGCGATGCGTTCGATCCCGCGCAGGTGCGCGGCGCCCTGCTGGACCCGGCCGCGCCGGCCACCTCGGCCGCCTCGGCCATCGTGTCCCGCCCGCTGGAGCCGACGGCGACACCGACACCGATGCCCTCGACGGCGCCGACGACACCCAGCGTGCCCCTCGCGCCTGGACACGTCGTGGCGCTGCCGGTCCAGATCCACGACACGGACGCGCCGGGACCGCTCTGGTTCGCGCTCGACTTCCGCCTCGACCAGGCGGCGCGGGTGCCGTACTGGCTCGTGATCCAGCACCGGCCCGCGGCATCCGTCTACCTCGATGGCCAGTTGATCGCCACCTCCGGCCCGGGCGTCGGCTACGTGTCCGAGGACGAGGACGATCTCGCGCAGCGCGGTCTGCTGCTGGCGGGCCGGCGGCTGCAGGTCAGCATCCCGCCGGCGCTGCTGCCCGCCGGCGAGCATCGGATGAGCCTGCGCCTGGCGCGCCCGGGCTTCGAGGGCGCGGGGCTGTCCGCGCCGCTGCTAGGCCCGGCGGCGCAGATCCGCGCGCTGCAGGAAGGACGGCGCTTCTGGCAGGTGGCGCGCGTGACGACGGCGCTGGCCGGCCTGGTCATCGGCACCTTCATGCTGATGGTCTGGCTGGCGCTGCGCCAGGAGTGGCTTTACGGCGTCACCGGCGTCTTCTGCCTGTGCACCGCGCTGCTGCTGTCGCCCTACCTGCTCAATGGCGCGCTGTTTCCCGCGCCGTGGTGGCGCGCCGCGCTCGACGTGGCGGACGTGCTGTCGAAGGCGCTGCTGCTGTTCCTGGTGGCGCGGCTGTCCGGCCTGGCGGCGGGGTGGGCGGAAAGAATGGCCGCGGCCTATCTGGGCCTGGGCCTCGTCATCGACGGCGCGGCCGCGTTGCTGGGCTGGAGCTGGACCGATTTCCACCATCCCTGGCCCTGGTGGGCGCTGGGAAGCCGGTTCGCCGTGCTGGCCGCCGCGACGGGGCTCGCGGCGCGCGCCGCGCTCGCCTCCGGGCGCCGCGCCCATCTGGCCGGCGCCTGCGCGGTCGCGCTGTCGGCCTGGGTCTGGCTCTACGTGAGCGCCTTCGCGCTGGTGATGTCGCGCCAGATGAGCGTCGTCGACATCAATGTCGTCGGTCATGCCGTGCTCATCGCGATCGCCGGCGTTGCGTTGCAGCGGCGTTTCGTCGGCTCGCTGCGCGACGAGGCCCGGGCCCGCGTGCGCCTGCAGCAGGCGCTGGACGAACGCACCCGCGAACTGCAGGACCGCTGGGAGGACCTGCAGGACAGCGAACGCCAGCGCAGCGCCGCGCAGGAGCGCGAGCGCCTGCTGCAGGAGATGCACGACGGCCTGGGCTCGCAGCTGGTCACGGCGCGGCTGTGCGCGGAGCGGGGCGTGCCCTCGTCCTCGATGGTGTCGCTGCTGGACGAATGCATCCGCGAGATGCGCCTGACCGTCGACGCGCTCGCCGTCACCGATGGCGACCTGACGCTGCTGCTGGCCAACCTGCGCCATCGCATGGCGCCGCGATTGCACGATGCCGGGCTCGATCTCGACTGGCAGCTGTCCGACGTGCCCTTGCTGCCGACGCTGCGCGGCACTGGCGGCCGCGAGCTGATCCGCATCGTGCAGGAGGCGCTCAGCAACGTGATCCACCACGCCGGCGCGACGCGGGTGCGCTTCGCCACGCGCGTGGACGAGGCACGGGGCCAGGTGTTGCTGTCCATCGTCGACAACGGCCGCGGCCTGGCGGCCGACCTGCGTCAGGGCAATGGCCTGCGCGGGATGCGGCGCCGAGCCGAGCGCATCCAGGCCGGGATCGAATGGCGCGTGCCCGAGGAAGCCCCCCTGGAGGGCGGGACCGAGCTGCTGCTGCGATTGCCGCTGCGCGTGACCCCATAACGCGCGACTTTTCCCCCTTCAGGGGGCGTTCTGGAGTCATCTCTCCACTTTGTGCGCTCTATCGAATCCCCTGATGGGACGCCCAAGTCGATCGGCGAGAATCCGCGCCGTACCTTGGAGACAAAACAATGGAGAAGAACTGGCTGAAGCACTATCCGGCGGGCGTTCCCGCCGCGATCGATGCGGATGTCTATCCCTCGCTGGTCGAGCTGATGGAAGCGGCGTTCAAGCAGTTTCCGGAGCGTCCCGCCTACAAGATGCTGGGCCGCACGATCAGCTTCGCGCAGATCGACGAGGCCTCGCGCGCGCTGGCCGCGTACCTGCAGGGCCTGGGGCTGGAGAAGGGCGATCGCGTCGCGATCATGATGCCCAACGTGCCGCAATATCCGGTGGCCGTGGCCGCGGTGCTGCGCGCCGGCTTCGTCGCCGTCAACGTCAACCCGCTGTATACGCCGCGCGAGCTGGAGCACCAGCTCAAGGACGCGGGCGCCAAGGCCATCGTCATCGTCGAGAACTTCGCGGCCACGCTGCAGCAGGTGATGGCGCACGTGCCGACCAGGCACGTGGTGCTCGCCTCGATGGGCGACATGCTGGGCTTCGTCAAGGGCATGGTCGTCAACTACGTCGTGCGCAAGGTCAAGAAGCTGGTGCCGCCCTTCGAGCTGCCCTCGGCGGTGCGCTTCAACGACGCGCTGGCCAAGGGCCGCGGCCAGACCTACACGCGGCCGTCCGTCGGCCCCAACGACCTGGCGGTGCTGCAGTACACCGGCGGCACGACCGGCGTGTCCAAGGGCGCGGTGCTGCTGCATCGCAACCTGGTGGCCAACACGCTGCAGTGCGAGGCCTGGTACCAGCCGGCGCTCAAGAAGATCCCCGCCGGCGAGCAACTGATGAGCGTGTGCGCGCTGCCGCTGTATCACATCTTCGGATTCACCACCAACCTGATGCTGTCGATGCGGGTGGGCGGCTGCAACGTGCTGATCCCCAATCCGCGCGACTTGCCGGCGGTGTTCAAGGAGCTCAGCCACCACAAGATCCACAGCTTCCCGGCGGTCAACACGCTCTTCATGGCGATGGCCAACCATGCGCAGTTCAACACCGTGGACTGGAGCGGGCTGGTGATCTCGGTGGGCGGCGGCATGGCGGTGCAGCAGGCCACGGCGCGTCTGTGGCTGGAGAAGACCGGCTGCCCGATCGTCGAGGGCTACGGCCTGTCCGAGACCTCGCCGGTGGCGTGCTGCAACCCGACCGACAGCACGGCCTACACCGGCTCGATCGGCCTGCCGCTGCCCGGCACCGAGGTCCAGCTGCTGGACGACGACGGCAACGAGGTCCCGGCCGGCGGCGCCGGCGAGATCGCGATCCGCGGTCCGCAGGTGATGGCGGGCTACTGGCAGCGTCCGGACGAGACCGCCAAGGTCATGACCGCCGACGGCTTCTTCCGCACCGGCGACATCGGCACGGTGGACGAGCGGGGCTTCTTCCGCATCGTCGACCGCAAGAAGGACATGATCCTGGTCAGCGGCTTCAACGTCTATCCGAACGAGATCGAGGACGTGCTGACGCAGATGCCGGGCGTGCTGGAGTGCGCCGCCGTCGGCGTGCCGGACGAGAAGGCGGGCGAGACGGTGAAGGTCGTGATCGTGCGGCGCAACCCCGCGCTCACCGAGGCCGACGTGAAGGCCTTCTGCGAGGCCAACCTGACCGGTTACAAGCGCCCGCGGATCATCGAGTTCCGCACCGAGCTGCCCAAGACGCCGGTGGGCAAGGTGCTGCGCCGTGAACTGCGTGACAAAAAGTAGCAGTCGGTAGCAGTTTTGGGGGAATGCTCGCGGGCGTAACGCGCCCGTCACAGCCTACAGTTCGCCCTCCTGGGAGAGGAGACAAGGCCGTGCTCGAAGAACGCTACGAAAAGACCGAGGCCGGGAGGTCGGAGATCAAGTCGCGCGCGCTGGTGCAGGCGCGGGTGGCTCGCAATCTTCTGCTGGTGATCGACGCCAGCAAGACCGGCGGGGAATGGCTGGCGATGGTGCAGGGCGCCGCGCCGGCGGATCTGGAACTGCTGGTGCAGCACCGGCTGGTGAAGGTCACCGCGGGCGCGCCGCTGTCGCGGCCGATGGCCGGCGCGCCGGCGTCGATGCCGATGAGCGGCTCGGTGCCGGGCCCGGCGACGCGCACCGGCGGCACGGCCTCGCGGTCCGCGCCGTCGCGGCTGGCGGGCGCGCCGGCCTCGTCGCTGGACTACACGCAGCTGTACAGCGCGCTGAACGCCTTCGCCAAGCAGCAGGGGCTGCTCAAGGGCTACAAGCTGGCGCTGGAAGTCGAGCAATGCGCCGACATGGCCCAGCTGCAGACGCTGGCGCTGGACATCGTCGACCGCGTGCGCGCCACCAAGGGCGACGCCGCGGCCCACGAACTGCGTGCGACACTGGGCTTCAACTGAACCGGACCGCCATTGAGGCGGTCGTTTTTTTGTTGGGAGCTTTCACATGTCCACGTCCTATCGCGTCGCGGTGCTGGTCGGCAGCCTGCGCAAGGCATCGTTCAACCGCAAGCTGGCCCTCGCGCTGGCCAAGCTCGCGCCGCCCGAACTGAGCCTGGAGATCGTCGAGATCGGCCAGCTGCCCTTCTACAACGAGGACGACGCGGCCGAGCCGCCGGCGGCCTGGGTCGAGTTCCGCAACGCCATCAAGGCGGCGGACGCGGTGCTGTTCGTGAGCCCGGAATACAACCGCTCGATCCCGGGCGCGCTGAAGAACGCACTGGACGTGGGCTCGCGGCCGTACGGACACAACGCCTTCGACGGCAAGCCCGCGGCGGTGATCACGCTGTCGCCGGGCGCGCTGGGCGGCTTCGGCGCCCATCACCACCTGCGCCAGGTGCTGGCCTGCCTGAACGCGCCGCTGCTGCCCTCGCCGGAGGTCTACCTGGGCGGCGCCTCCGACATGTTCAAGGAGGACGGCAGCCTCGCGAAGCCCGAGACCGAGGCCTTCCTGGGCAAGGTGCTGACGGCGTTCGCCGGCTGGGTGCAGAAGCTCAAGGGGTGAGGCTTGGCGGCGAGGTTGTTTGTCGAGCAGCCGCTCACGGCGGCGGGGCTCGAGGATGAACTGGCGCTGCCGCCCGGCGCGGCGCGCCATGTCCAGGTGCTGCGGCTGCAGCCCGGCGACGAGGTCACGCTGTTCGATGGCAGCGGCGACGAGTGGACCGCCGCGGTCACCGCGATGGGGCGCAGCGAGGTGCGGGTCGCGCTGAAGTCGCGGCAGACGGTGGATCGCGAGCTGCGGCGCGCGGTGACGCTGGCGGTCGTGATGCCGGCGAACGACCGGATGGACGGCATCGTCGAGAAGGCCTGCGAGCTGGGCGCGGTGGCGATCCAGCCGCTGATGAGCGAGCGCTCGGTGCTGAGGCTCACCGGCGACCGCGCGGAGAAGAAGCGGGCGCACTGGCAGGGCGTCGCGATCGCGGCGGCCGAGCAATGCGGGCGTGCCAAGCCGCTGCAGGTGGCGGCGGTGAAGACGCTGGCGCAGTGGCTGGCCGAGCTGCCTGCCGGCGGCGAGGAGCAGCGCTGGCTGCTGAGCCCGGTGGCCGCGCAGCCGCTGTCGGCGCTGGCGCCCAAGGCCGGCGATGCGGGACGCGTCGTGGTCCTCAGCGGCCCGGAAGGCGGCCTCAGCGAGGCCGAGGAGCAATCGGCCCGCGCGCGAGGCTTCAACGCCGCGAAGCTGGGTCCCCGGATCCTGCGGGCGGATACGGCGCCCCTTGCCGTGCTCGGCTGGCTGGCGCTGAGCGAGCCGTGCTGATTCCCTTTCTCCTCAGTTGAGGAAATTCCGCTCGCAACTTGGCGAAGGCTTCGTCGAGCGGGATGCCCCGACCAGCGCGCAGGTCCGCGACGGCTCGGTCAACTGATTCATCGAAGGCGCGCAACACGGCCGCGCGATGGCTTGAATTCATGTCGGTCACGATGGCACCTCATTCGAAGTGAAGAAGTAGAGGATCGGTATCGCGGGACGTGTGCAGGACGCGCACGACATGAACGACACCCTGTGCGACATCGGCGATGTAGAAGATCTGGTACGGCTTGTGGATGCGCCTGCGCAGCCCGCTTGCCGTGTAGCGCGGAATCACGCGAAAGCACTCCGCCATGGAAGACAGCCCAAGGATCTTCTCCAGCAACTCGTGAACGAAGCTGCGGGCACGCGCTGGGCTGCTCCTGCGGATGAAAGTCGCAATGTCGTCGAGATCTGCCGATGCCTCAGTCAAGAGGCGGACTTGCATGCGTGCCGGTCAACGGAGATCGGGATATTTCTTGAACAGGCGTTCGAAGGCATCTTCAGCGGGCACGCCCCCCCCACCCTTGATCTCCGCGAGGCCTCGCTCGATGGACGCATCGAAAGCGCGCAACTGCGCCTCCCGCCAGTCCTTCAATTCCTCGCTGTCGCGCAGCACCTGCGTGCGCGACGAATACTTTCCGCTCTCGATCAGATTCAGCACGATGGCCTCCAGTTCGGGTCCAAGTTCGGCGTGAATCATCTCGGTCATTCCCTCGGAAAGAAATCGCATCGTAGGGGGTGACCGCATCCCCAACAAGGAGGCCCCCGCCCGGCGAAGTTATTCGTCGGAGTCAGCGTCCCCGGCGTTCTGCTTGCGCGCCGAGCCGGCGACCAGATCGAACTTGAACAGCCGGCATTCGATCGGGCCGTTCCACATCGGAATGCGGCGCGACTCCTTGAGCCGCATCTTGCTCGGCAGCTTCATCTCGGGACACAGCAGCCAGGCGGTCCATCCGGCCTCGTGCTGCGTATAGGCGCGCTTCCAGTGCGCGGACAGGCGCGGGAAGAAGTCGTCGCCGGCATCGCGCTCCTCGGACAGCGCGCCGCCATCGGCGCGGTGCGCGCCCGCCTTGCCGCGCACCTCGATGCGCTCCCCATACGGCGGATTCAGCATCAGCATGCCGGGCATGTCGTCCGGGAGCTTGGGCGCCGGACGCTCCAGCGCGTCGCCGCCGTTGAACTGGATGTACTGCGCCACGCCCGCGCGCTCGGCGTTGCGGCGCGCGAAGTCGACCATCCGGAACGACACGTCGCTCGCGAAGATCGGCACCTCCGGCGCGCGCTCGGCGGCGCGGGCCTCTTCCTTCATCGCGCGCCACGCGGGCAGCAGCGGCTGGAAGGGCTTGAGCTTCTCGAATGCGAAACGCCGCTGGATCCCCGGCGCGATGTTGCAGGCGATGGTCGCCGCCTCGACGGGGATGGTGCCGGAGCCGCAGCAGGGATCGTGCAGCGCGCCGCCCTGCTCGCGCGTGCCCTTCCAGCCCGCCGCCGCCAGCATCGCCGCGGCCAGCGTCTCCTTCAGCGGCGCATCGCCCTTGTCCTCGCGCCAGCCGCGCTTGAACAGCGGCTCGCCGGAGCTGTCGACGTAGACGGTCGCCAGGTCTTCCGTGAGGTGCAGTTGGAGTGGCAGGTCGGGCCAGCGCGTGTCGACGCTCGGCCGCTCGCCGGTGTCCTCGCGCAGCAGGTCGCAGACGGCGTCCTTCACGCGCAGCGTCGCGAAATTCAGGCTGCGCAGCGGCGAGCGCTGCGAAGTCGTGTCCACACGCAGCGTCTGGCGCGGGGTGATCCAGCGCGTCCAGTCCACCGTGCGCGCGATCGCGTAGATGTCGTCCTCGTGGCGGTACTCCTCGCGCGCGACCTCGATCAGCACGCGTTGAGCCAGACGGCTGTGGAGGTTCAGGCGCATCACCGCGTCCATCGTGCCGTACAGGCCCACACCACCGCGGAAGGCCTTCGGGCCCTGCAGGCATTCGGAGGGGGACAGCAGACCGCGCACCTCGTCCTCCAGCCAGTCTTCAACGCCAGCGGCGCAGGGCAGGAACAGGTGATAGGCAGACTCGGACATCGTGGGGCAGCGGGATGAAGCAGGCGCAGCGGCGCCCGGGGGGATCAAGCGGCGGATTGTCCCACCGACGTGCGGCGGGGAAGTACCGAAGCCCTCAGCGCGCCTTGCGCAGGTTCGCCGGCGCGAGCTTGAGCGCCTCGCGGTATTTCGCGACGGTGCGCCGCGCCACCGTGATGCCCTGCTCGCCCAGCATCGTCGACAGCTGGCTGTCCGACAACGGACTGGCCGTGTCCTCCGCCGCGATGAACTGCTTGATCAGCGCCCGCACCGCCGTGCTCGACGCATTGCCGCCCGCCTCGGTCGACAGGCTCGAGCCGAAGAAATACTTCAACTCGAAGGTGCCCCACGGCGTCGCCATGTACTTCGCCGTCGTGACGCGCGAGATCGTCGACTCGTGCAGCCCCAGCTCATCGGCGATCTCGCGCAGCACCAGCGGCTTCATCGCCAGCTCGCCATGCGTGAAGAAGCCGCGCTGGCGCTCCACGATCGCCTCGCTGACGCGCAGGATGGTGTCGAAGCGCTGCTGGATGTTCTTGATGAACCAGCGCGCCTCCTGCAGCTGCCCGCCCAGCGGCGAATTGCTGACGCCGCCCCGCGTGGCGCGCAGCGCCTGCGCGTAGAGCTCGTTGATGCGCAGCTTGGGCAGCACGTCCGGATTGATCGAGACGCGGAAGTTGCGCCCCGCCTTCTGCACGATCACGTCGGGCACGACCGGCCGGTTCTCGCTCGGCGCGTAGCGGCGGCCCGGCTTGGGCTCCAGCCGCGCGATCAGCGCCTGCGCCTCGCGCAGCAGCTCCTCGTCGGCGCCGGTCAGCGACATCAGCCGGCGCCAGTCGCGCTTGGCCAGCAGGTCCAGGTGGCGCCGGCACACCACGATCGCCAGCGCCTGTTCCGGCGAGCGCCGCAGCGCGCGCAGCTGCAGCTCCAGGCATTCGCCCAGGTCGCGCGCGCCGACGCCGGCGGGCTCCATCGACTGCAGCCATTTCAACGCGACCTTGAAGCGGTCGAGCAGCTCCTCGCGCTGCTCCAGATCGGCGTCCTCGCCGAGGATCGCGGCGACCAGCTCCTCGAGCGGGTCCTCGAGGTAGCCATCGTCATTCAGCGATTCGATCAGCGCCAGCAGCGCCGCGCGGTCCACCGCGCTCAGGTTCATGCCCGGGATCTGCGCGCGCAGCACGTCCTGCAGCGACTCCGACGGCGCCTCGCTCTCCGGCCGCTCGTCGTCGTCGCCCGAGGATGACGAGCCGCTGCCCGGCGTCTCGCGGATGCCGTCGAAGTCGTCGCCCTCGGTGCCGTTCTCCCAGTCGTCGCGCTCGGTGGTGCCGAATTCCTCGGCCCGCATCTCCTCGGCCGCGGGGGCATCGGCGGCGCCAGGCTCCGACTCGGTCTGCGCGACGCGCTCCTCGCGTTCCTCGCGCTCGGTCAGGCGCTCCTGCGTCGCGGTCGGCAGCGGCGCGTCGAATTCCTCGTCGGTCTCCAGCAGCGGGTTGCTGGCCAGCATCTGCTCCACCTCCTGGTGGAGTTCCAGCGTCGACAGCTGCAGCAGACGGATCGACTGCTGCAGCTGAGGCGTCAGCGCAAGATGCTGGGACAGGCGAACCTGTAGCGTCGGCCTCATGTCGGCTCCCGCCCTTACATCTTGAAGTGCTCGCCGAGATAGACCCGGCGCACGTCCTGATGCTCGACGATGTGCTGGGGCGTGCCTTCGGCCAGCACCGCCCCCTCGCTGATGATGTAGGCGCGGTCGCAGATGCCCAGCGTCTCGCGCACGTTGTGGTCGGTGATCAGCACGCCGATGCCGCGCTGCTTCAGGAAGCGGATGATGCGCTGGATCTCCAGCACCGCGATCGGGTCCACGCCGGCGAAAGGCTCGTCCAGCAGGATGAAGCGCGGCTGCGTGGCCAGCGCGCGGGCGATCTCGACGCGGCGGCGCTCGCCGCCGGACAGCGCCGGCGCCGGCGTGTCGCGCAGCTTCTCGATCGACAGCTCGTTGAGCAGCTTGTCCAGCTCCGCGTCGATGCGCGCCGAGGACCAGGCCTTGCCCTTCTCGTCGAGCTGCAGCTCCAGCACGGCGCGGATGTTCTCCTCGACGTTGAGCTTGCGGAAGATCGAGGCCTCCTGCGGCAGGTAGCTCAAGCCCAGCCGCGAGCGCTGGTGGATGGGCAGGTTCTGCACCGGCTGGCCGTCGATCTGGATCTCGCCGGCGTCGGCGCGCACCAGGCCGACGATCATGTAGAAGCTGGTCGTCTTGCCGGCGCCGTTCGGGCCGAGCAGGCCGATCACCTCGCCGCTGTGCAGGTCGAGGTGGACGTCCTTGACCACCTTGCGCACGCCATAGGACTTCTGCAGCCCCCAGGCCTGCAGGCGGCTCCTGGAGGTGTTCATGCGGGCTTGGCTCATTGCTGCGGGGACTGGCGCGGCGCCAGGTTGAGGCTGGGGCGCAGCGGCAGCGGCGCGCTGCTGGCGGGCGGCGGCTCGCTGGCGGCGTTGCGCGGCATCAGCACGACGCGGCCGCGGCCGCTCGGGTGCGGCGAACTGGCGCCGGTCTCGACCACCAGGCGCTCGGTGCGGTTGTCGTAGTTCAGCGTGGCGCCGGACAGCGACTGCTTGAGCTGGTCGCCCTGCATCACGCGCGCCTCGGCGTTGCCGACCAGGCGGATCATCTCGGTGCGGGTGTCGTATTCGATCTGGTCGGCTCGGCCCTCGATGCGCTCGCCCGGGGTGTCGCGGTCCTGGCGGAAGTGGACCTGCTTGCCGGAGGCGCCGTTGGCGTAGGCCTGGTAGTAGCCGTCGCTGGTCTCCTGGACGTCCATGCGCTCGGCGCGCAGCTCCATGGAGCCCTTGGTCAGGATGACGTTGCCGTTGAACTCGGAGCGCTGCTTGACCTTGTCGATGGCGCCTTCCCGGTCGAAGACCAGGTTCAGCGGCTTCGCACGGTCATCCTTGGCTGCCTGCGCCAGGGGGGCGAGCATGCCCAGCGCGAGGACGCTGCACAGCAGAAGAGGACGACGAAGCGGCATGGAGGGATCCTGACGGCACAAAACTTGCGAGCCATTCTAGCCACGCAACGAAGCCGCTCAGGTTCGCAAGCCCAGCGCCCGCAAGAATGCATCGACCTGCCCGAAGGCGTCCTGCTGCCATTGATCTGGCGTGCGACCGTCGAGAACCCGGCTTTCGTTCACGAAGTTGCGCACGCAGGTCGGTCCGAAGCCGTCGAGGCAATCGAACTTGTCCGCAATGAAGATGAAGCCCGCCAACGCTTCCTTGTGCTCAAGCAGAGGCTGGCAGGCTTCGGCCAACGCGACGGCCTCGCCGGGGTAGTTGCGCACGCAGTAATAGATGTCGTAGGCATCCTTCTGCTTGTAGCGATTCTGGATCGCATGACCCTTCATCGCGAGGAAGGCGGGGATGGAGCACACCGCGATGTCCACGCGATTGCGGCCGCCACCCGGCATCGTGCCCTCGACGGCCACGGGCTCGTGGAATCGAAGCGCGAGCCCGGCTCCACTCGCGCGCTGCACGGCGAAGTTGTCGATCAGAGGCGGCACATTCCTGATGAACACGGCCTCTCGCGGCATCAGGAAATCGACGATGACCGGGATTGGCGGATTCCCGTCATGTGAAGAGACGTACCGGACAAGTTGGAATCGACGCAGCGTCTGACGCTGTTCATAGCCGTGCGCCAGCAGCGACTCGACGAGGCTTGCGTACTCGCCGTCGCCGAGCGCTTCCGCATCAAGGCTCAAGTCGAGATCGGTGGTTCCGACGTGGGGCATGTCTCCGGTCTGATCCAGAAGAAGCCACGGCACCGAGCCGCCAACGACGGCGTACTTTCCCCTGAAATCTCCCAGAATTTGTCCGATCTCGATCAGGACCGATTTCACTGCCGCAGTGGTGCGGTGGTCATAGTCCTCCGCGTACTGCGCTTCGCCGATCGTCATTTGCGCCATTGCAACTTCTCCTGCCGAAGATGCTCGGCGGCCTCACGTCCGCGCTCACCGGCGGCATGAAGGTCCAGGTAGGTTTGAACCACACTTGTGCAACGGATGCCAGGGGCTGGTTCGATGGCGTCTCGCAAGAGGTCCACGTCCTCGACCACCCGGATCTCGACGTTGGCACCGCGGCCCGCGGCCACCAGTCCCATCGCTCGCGCCAGCCAATCTGCGCCTTGCCGGTCGGCGTAGAACGAGTGGACACCGACGCGCGCATAGGGTGCCATCCACCTTGCGGCCGAGAACGCCGACAGGATCGCGAATCCGCCGGCGGGCAACTCATTGGCACGACGCTTCAATGCTTCGTCCAATCCGGCGCCGTGAAGCGTGGTGTAGCGGCGCAGAAGCTCTCCGGCCGGCGGCGCGTATTCATCTCGCCACGCATCGAGCAGTCCGTCCGGTTGCGTCAGAAAGATTCCGTCGTCCGCCAGCTCGGCCCATCCGCGATCCAGAAGACTACCTCTCACATTGCTGACGTGCCCCACGCTGACGCCTGTCTCGCTGGCGAGCTCGACGACCCGCCATGGGCGGGACGGCTCTCGCAACATGCGGCGCAGTACTGCTGCGGACTTGGGCTTGAACAGTGAGCGCAGTTCCCGTCGCTCGGCGACCGGTTTGCCGGCCGTCGTCCGCGAAAGGAAAAAACCCGGGAAGGCGATCCGCGCGTTCCCCTGCAGATCGAAGTAGCCGACCTCGCCTTCGACGCACAGCGCGCGAGCGTCCTCCGACAGATACGGGGCGAAGATCAACGGAACGACGTCTTTTGTCTGAGCCTGCGCTTGCCGTTTCAGCTGGAAGAGTGCGGTCTGCACGTGGCGCGGTTGTCCGTTGGACTTCACCTCGCCCATCAGCACGTGCTCTCGTCCGTGAAACCTCAGGCGACAGAGCAGATCCGCCGACACGCCTTCGAACTCAGCGGGCGCGGTGATGTCCACCCGCTCGACGCCTGGCACGTCCGCCAAGGCCTCGCGGAGAAGGCGAGGAGCCTCAAGTTCGATTTTCATCGAATTCCCCATTTTCAGCATCCGCTGAAAATAGCTCATTCGGTGAAAACGTCAAGGGAAATTTCACTCAAAGGCCACCTTTCAACATCGGTTGAAAAGCGGCGAAAGAGTGAAATTGCGACAGCCTATTCGTGTTCAGGCGACCGCCGCCGATTCCTGCCCCTGGTACCCGCGCGGCACGGCGCCCAGCAGGCGTTTCGTGTACTCCTCCTTCGGCGCGGCCAGCAGCGCGCGGGCGTCGTTCTGCTCGACCACGTCGCCGTGCTGCATCACCAGCACCTCGTCGGAGATGAACTTCACCACCGCCAGGTCGTGGCTGATGAAGATGTAGCTCAGGCCGAACTCGTCCTGCAGGTCCTTGAGCAGGTTCAGCACCTGGGCCTGAACCGACACGTCCAGCGCCGACACCGCCTCGTCCAGCACCAGCACCTCGGGCTTGAGCGTCAGGCAGCGCGCGATCGCGATGCGCTGGCGCTGGCCGCCGGAGAACTCGTGCGGGTACTTGTGCAGCGCCGTCTCGTCCAGCCCGACCTTCTTCAGCAGCGCGCTGGCCGTGGCCAGCCGCTCGCCGTGGTCCTGGCCGATGCCGTGGATCTCCATCGGCTCGAGCAGCGTCTGCGCGATCGTGAAGCGCGGGTTCAGCGAGGCATAGGGGTTCTGGAACACCACCTGGATGCGGCGGCGCATCTTCTGCCACTCGGGGCCCGACATCTTCAGCAGGTCGCGGCCCTCGAAGAGCACCTCGCCGCCGGTGGGCTCGTGCAGCCGCAGCAGCGTCAGGCCCATGGTCGTCTTGCCCGAGCCCGATTCGCCCACCACGCCCAGCGTGTGGCCCTTGCGCAGCGTGAAGTCCACGCCCTTGACGGCCTTGAACTCGGTCTTGCTGAACAGGCCCGACTTGAAGAAGAAGCTCTTCCTCAGCCCCTTGGCCTGCAGGATCACCGGCGCGGCCGGGTCCTTGGCCTTGCCCGTGCCGGCGGTGGACGAACGCCCGGCGATGTGGTCATCGATGACCATCAGCCGCGCCGGGTTCTCCGTCAGCGAGGGCCGGCAGGCCAGCAGCGCCTTCGTGTACGCGTCCCTCGGCTGGTGGAAGATGTCGGCCACCGGCGCCTGCTCGCGGATCTCGCCATGGCGCATGACCACGACCTGGTCGGCGATCTCGCCCACCACGCCCAGGTCGTGCGAGATGAACAGCATGCTCATCTTGTGCGATTCCTTCAGGCGCGCGAGCAGCTCCATCACCTGGCGCTGGATGGTCACGTCGAGCGCCGTCGTCGGCTCGTCGGCGATCAGCAGCTTGGGGCTGCAGGCCAGCGCCACCGCGATCATCACGCGCTGCTGCTGGCCGCCGGACATCTCATGCGGATAGCTGCGCAGGCGCCGCTTCGGGTCCGGGATGCCGACCTCGTTCAGCAGCTCCTCGGCGCGCGTCAGCGCCTGGCGCTTCGTCATCCCGAGGTGCTTGACCAGCGGCTCCATGATCTGGTCCGCGACCGGGAACACCGGGTTCAGCGAGCTCATCGGATCCTGGAACACGCAGGCGATCTCGCGCCCGCGCACCGACTGCAGCTCGCGCAGCGAGGTCTTCAGCAGGTCGCGGCCCTGGAACAGGATCGCGCCGCTGCGCTCGGCGTTGTCGGGCAGCAGGTTGAGGATGGACATCGCCGTCACGCTCTTGCCCGAGCCCGACTCGCCCACCAGCGCGACGGTGCCGTTCTCCGGGATGTCGAAGCTGACGCCCTTGACGGCCAGTTGGCGCTGCATGACGCCGTTCGTCCTGCCCATGCGGAAGGCGACCTTCAGGTCTTGAATGCTCAACAGCATGGCTTACTCCAGACCGCGCAGTTTGGGATCGAGCGCGTCGCGCAGCGCATCCGTGAAGAGGGCGAACGCGGTGACGAACACCGCCATGAAGCCGGTCACCGCGGCCAGCTGCCACCAGTAGCCCAGGATCAGCTCGCTCTGGGCCTCGGCCAGCATCGTGCCCCAGGACACCTGGTCCACGCTCACGCCCAGGCCCAGGTAGGACAGGATGACCTCGCTCTTGATGAAGCCCACGACGTGCAGCGAGAGTTGCACGAGGGCCACGTGCGACACGTTGGGCAGGATGTGCTTGAACATGCGCGAGGCCTTGCTCGCGCCGATGGCCTCGGCGCTGCGCACGTACTCGCGCACCGAATGCTTCATGAACTCGGCCCGCACCAGGCGGTAGATGCCGGTCCAGCCGGCCAGGCCCAGGATCATCACCACCGGCAGCACGCCGCGGCCGAAGACCACCGCGAACGCGAAGATCAGCAGGATGTTGGGCATCGCCGTGAAGACGTTGTAGACCCACTCCAGCAAGTCGCCGACCTTGCCGCCGTAGAAGCCCGACAGCGCGCCCAGCACCGTGCCGATGACCGTGGCCACCAGCGCGGCCAGCACGCCGACCATGATCGAGATCTCCGCGCCCTTGATCGCCTTGGCCAGCACGTCGCGGCCCAGCCGGTCGCCGCCGAAGGGCAGCGTCTGCGCGCGCGGCGCCTCGTCGGTCTTGTACTGCTTGGCCTTCTCGGCCCACTCGGCGTATTTCGGCGCGAGCGGGTCGATGTCGCTCAGGTCGACGTTCGGGCCCTTGGGCCGCGCGATGGCGCCGGCGCTCTCGGCCGGCGCGGGACCGACGAAGGTCGGCGGCGCGTTGGGCACGCCGGTCTCCTTCTGCCAGTCGCGGGCCACCAGGCCCAGGCCGGCGGCCAGCACCAGCAGCAGCGACAACGCGACGACGACCATCGCGAACATGCCGAGCTTGTCGGACTTCAGACGCCGCCACGAGGCGTACCAGACGCCGCGTGAGCGCTGGGGCGTCACGGCCACGGGTGGGTTGGACAGCACTGCGCTCATTTGAGGACCACCCGCGGATCAACCAGCTTGTAGAGGAGGTCGGTGACCAGGTTCACCACCATGGTCAGCGCCGCGATGTAGATCGCGAAGGCCTGGATCACCGGATAGTCGTTGCGGTTCACCGCCAGCAGGATCTCGCGGCCCAGGCCCGGGATCGAGAAGAACACCTCCAGCAGGAACGAGCCCACGAACACGCTGGGCAGCGCCACCGAGATGTTGGTCATGATCGGGATCATCGCGTTGCGCAGCACATGCTTGAGCAGGATGGTGCGCTCGGTCAGGCCCTTGGCGCGCGCGGTGCGGACGTACTCGTGGCCGATCTCGTCCAGGAAGAAGGTGCGGTACAGCCGCGTGTACGGCGACAGCGCCACCGCCACCGCGACGAACACCGGCAGTGGCGCGTAGGTCGTCAGGTTGGTCCACAGCGAGTCGCTCCAGCCCTGCACCGGGAACCAGCCCAGCCGGAACGCGAAGACGTACTGCGCCACGATCACGTAGACCAGCAGCGAGATCGACACCGCCACCGTCGTCAGGATCATCACCGCGCGGTCCGTCAGGCTGCCCCGCATGTAGGCCACGGCCAGCGCGAACGGGATCGCCAGGATCACCTCCAGCACCAGGATCGGCAGCATCACCGTCAGCGTGGCCGGCATGCGCGTGGCGAAGAGGTTGGCCACCGACTCATTGGTCGCCCAGCTCTTGCCCCAGTCGAAGGTCACGATCTGCTGCAGGAAGATCAGCAGCTGCTCCCACACCGGCTTGTTCAGCCCGAGCTGCTCGCGGATGGCTTCGATCTGGTCCTGGCTGGCGTTGAGGCCGCCCAGCACTTCGGCGGGGTCGCCGCCAAACCATTTGAAGAGGAAGAACACCAGCAGCACGACGCCCAACAAGGTTGGGACCATCTGCCACAGGCGCCTGATGAGATAGGCCGCCATGTCCGCGGGACTCCATGCAAGCGCCGCCTGGATCGCGATCGACCCCGGCGACCGAAAAAGCAAACCCCGGGCGCTTGTGACGGCCGGGGCCTGCGGGTCGAAAAATCACGCGCGAGTCTACGTGAGCACCCCAGAGGCCCGCACCGGCATTTGCCCTGAATCCATCGGAGAAAACTGATGAGGCGTGCGTGGGAATCAGGGGCAATCATCCGCAATGCGCCCCGCTCGGCGCGCGGCGCCGGACGCTCGGGGTTGCCGGCATGGCGGGCGCGGACAGCGCCCACTAGACTGGCGCGCTTTCGAATTCAAGGACGGCTTCCAGATGCGACGCGGCATGGCCGGGACACAATCCCAGGCGCTCTTACTTTCGGCATCCCTCGCGGCCTTGGCGATGTTCACGGTGATCCCGTCGACCGCCCGTGCCGCCGACGAGGCGGCCGCTCCCGCGCCCAAGGTGCTGCGCTACGCGATCCGCGTGGCCGAGACCGGCTTCGATCCGGCGCAGGTCACCGATCTGTACTCGCGCAACGTGACCGCGGCGATCTTCGACGCGCCGCTGCGCTACAGCTTCCTGGGGCGTCCGTACCGGCTCGAGCCCAACGTCACCGACGGCATGCCCGAGGTCTCCGATGACTTCAAGCGCTTCGTCTTCCGCATCAAGCCGGGCATCTACTTCGCCGACGATCCGGCGTTCAAGGGCCGCAAGCGCGAGCTCGTGGCCGAGGACCTGGTCTACACGGTCAAGCGCCACTACGACCCGCGCAACAAGAGCGGCCACCTGTACCGCCTGGAGGGCGCGAAGATCCTGGGCCTGTCCGAGGTGCGCGCCCAGGCGCTGAAGAACAAGACGCCGTTCGACTACGCGCGCCCGGTCGACGGCCTGCGCGCGCTGGACCGCTACACGGTCGAGATCCGCGTCGCCAACAGCGATCCGCGCTTCCTGCTGCACTTCGCCGATCCGATGGTGGGGATCGTCGCGCGCGAGGTCGTCCAGGCCTATGGCGACCACATCATGGAACACCCGGTGGGCACCGGCGCGTGGCGCCTGGCCGAGTGGCGCCGCTCGTCGCGCATGGTGCTGGAGAAGAACCCCAACTTCCGCGACGTGCGCTATCACGAGGAAGTCGGCCCGGATCGCCCGCCCGAGCTGGTGGAGGCGGTGAAGAAGCTGCAGGGCCGCAAGCTGCCGATGGTGGACCGGGTCGAGATCTCGGTGATCGAGGAAAGCCAGCCGCGCTGGCTCGCGTTCCTGCGCAAGGAATTCGACTTCATGGACGAGCTGCCGGAGGACTTCGCGCCGGTGGCGATCCCGCAGAACAGGATCGCGCCCAACCTCGCCAAGGAAGGCATGCGCGCGGTCCGCTACGAGCGCGCGGACATCTCGGCCTCCTACTTCAACATGGAGGACCCGGTCGTGGGCGGCTACACGCCCGAGAAGATCGCGCTGCGCCGCGCGATCGCGCTGGGCATCGACGTCGAGCGTCAGGTGCGGCTGCCCCGCAAGGGTCAGGCGATCCCGGCGCAGGGGATCATCTCGCCGGGCGTGACCGGCTACGACAAGACCTTCAAGACCGAGATGAGCCAGTACGACCCGGCCCGCGCCAAGGCGCTGCTGGATCTCTACGGCTATGTCGACAAGGACGGCGACGGCTGGCGCGACCTGCCCGACGGCAGCCCGCTGGTGCTCGAATACGCGACCCAGCCCGATGGCCGCAACCGCCAGCTGGTGGAGCTGTGGCAGAAGGACATGGATGCGCTGAAGATCCGCATCAAGTTCAGGATCGCCAAGTGGCCCGAGAACCTGAAGGCCGCCAACGCCGGCAAGCTGCAGATGTGGGGCATGGGCTGGAGCGCCGACATCCCCGATGGCGAGAACTTCCTGGGCCTGGCCTATGGCGGCAGCCGGGGCCAGTCCAACAAGGCCCGCTTCGACCTGCCCGAGTTCAACGCGCTGTACCGCAAGCAGCACTCGATGGTCGACGGTCCCGCGCGCGTGGCGGTGATGCAGGACGCGCAGCGGCTGCTGACGGCCTACATGCCCTACAAGGTCGAGGTGCACCGCATCTACACCGACATGACCCAGCCCTGGGTGCTGGGCTACGACAAGAACCTGTACCAGCGCGACTTCTACTCCTACGTCGACATCGACACCGACGCGCTGGCCAAGGCCCACGCCAAGAAACACTGACCCGCCGCCCCGCCATGACGATGCCCCGCGCCCGACTCCTTCCCTCGATCCTGCGCGGGGCCGTCCTGGCGGCCTTTGCCGCGCTGGCGCTGTCCGGCGCCCAGGCCGCCTCGGAGGCGCCGCCCAAGGTGCTGCGCTACGCGTTCCGCGTCGCGGAGACCGGCTTCGATCCGGCGAAAGTCAGCGACCTCTACTCGCGCATGATCACGCCCCACATGTTCGAGGGGCTCTACACCTACGACCAGCTGGCGCGTCCCGCGAAGATGAAGCCGCTGACGGCGGCGGCGCTGCCCGAGACCGCCGACGACTACAAGCTGTGGACCGTGCGGCTGCGCCCCGGCATCTTCTTCGCCGACGACCCGGCGTTCAAGGGCAAGCCGCGCGAGCTGACGGCCCAGGACTACGTCTACACCTTCAAGCGCTTCGCCGATCCGGCGACGGCCTCGCCCTCGTGGAGCGAGGTCGAGGAGCTCGAGCTGATCGGCCTGAACGAGTACCACGCGCAGGTCCGCAAGTCCGGCAAGCCCTTCGACTACGACAAGCCCATCGAGGGCCTGCGCGCGCTGGACCGCTACACGCTGCAGTTCAAGACCCGGGAGACGCGCCCGCGCCTGATGGAGGTCTTCGCGCAGGGCGACCTGTACGGCGCCGTCGCGCGCGAGGTCATCGAGGCCTATCCGGGCGAGTCGATGGCGCATCCGGTGGGCACGGGGCCCTTCGTGCTCAAGCAGTGGCGGCGCTCCTCGCTGATGGTGCTGGAGCGCAACCCGCATTACCGCGAGCGCTTCTACGACCAGGAGGTCGATCCCGCGCCGGGCGACGCCGAGGGCCAGGCGCTGAAGGAACGCTTCAAGGGCCGCCGCCTGCCGATGATCGATCGCGTCGAGGTCGGCGTCATCGAGGAGAACCAGCCGCGCTGGCTGTCCTTCCTCAACGGCGAGTACGACTTCATCGAGCGCACGCCGGAGGATTTCATCAACCTGGCGATGCCCAATGGCCAGCTCGCGCCCAACCTCGCCAAGCAGGGCAAGCAGGCGTACCGGACGGTGGCCTCGGACGTGCTGTTCACCGTGTTCAACATGGAGGACCCGCTGGTGGGCGGCTACACGCCGGAGAAGATCGCGCTGCGGCGCGCGATCTCGCTGGCGATCGATGTCGAACGCGAGCTGCGCCTGGTGCGCCGCGGCCAGGCGATTCCGGCCCAGTCGCTCTACATGCCGGGCACGACCGGCTACGACGCCACGTTCAAGAGCGACATGAGCAGCTTCGATCCGGCGCGCGCGAAGGCCTTGCTCGATCTCTACGGCTATGTCGACAAGGACGGCGACGGCTGGCGCGACCAGCCCGACGGCACGCCGCTGGTGCTGGAAAGCCTGACCACGCCGGAGCAGTTCCAGCGCCAGATCGACGAGATCGTCCAGAAGAACCTCAACGCGGTCGGGCTGCGCATCGCGTTCAAGCCGGCCAAGTGGCCCGAGAACCTCAAGGCGCTGCGGGCCGGCCGGTACCAGATCTGGTCGCTCGCGACTTCGGCGGCCAAGCCCGATGGACAGGACTCGCTGGCACGCATGTACAGCGGCCAGATCGGCGCGCAGAACTACGCGCGCTTCCGGCTGCCGGCCGTCGACAAGCTCTACGACGAGGCCTCGCACCTGCCCGACGGGCCGGAGCGGCTCAAGCTCTTCGACGAGACCAAGCGCTACGCCACCGCGTACATGCCCTACAAGTACCGCGGCCACCGCTTCATCACCGACATCGCCCAGCCGCAGCTGATCGGCTATCGCCGGCCGCAGTTCTGGCAGAACTGGTGGGAGTACGTGGACATCGATCCCGACGCCGCCGCGAAGTTCAAGCACTAGCCCCCACGTCCGATGCAGGTCCCGATCCCGATGCGTGCACGCCTCTCCGCTCCGATCGCCGCGTTGATGCTGGGCGCCGCGGCCCTCCTGGCGGGCACCGCGCTGGCGGCCCCGCCCGCGGCCGCCGCGGCCACCGCCAAGGCGGTCCCGGCCACGGCACCCGCCTCGCAGGAGAAGGTGCTGCGCTACGCCTTCCTCGTCGCCGAGACCGGCTTCGATCCGGCGCAGCTCAGCGACCTGTACTCGCGCATCGTCACGGCCCACATCTTCGAGTCGCTCTACAACTACGACTACCTGGCGCGTCCGTTCAAGCTCAAGCCCAACACGGCCGCGGCAATGCCGGAGCCTTCGGACGACTTCCGCACCTGGACCATCCGGCTGCGCCCCGGCATCCATTTCGCCGACGATCCCGTCTTCAAGGGCCGCAAGCGCGAGCTGACCGCCGAGGACTATGTCTACAGCCTCAAGCGCTTCTACGATCCGGCGACCAAGAGCCCGCTGTATTCGAGCTTCAAGCAGGAAGGGCTGCTCGGCCTGGAGGAGCTGCGCGCGGCGGCGCTGAGGTCCAAGCGGCCCTTCGACTACGACAAACCCGTCGAGGGCGTGCGCGCGCTGGATCGCTACACGCTGCAGTTCAAGCTGGCGGAGCCGCGGCCGCGCTTCATCTACAACCTCGCGGGCGGCGACACCTATGGCGCGGTCGCGCGCGAGGTGATCGAGGGCTATCCGGGCAAGTCGATGGAGCACCCGGTGGGCACGGGCCCCTTCCAGCTGGAGCGCTGGCGGCGCGGCTCGCTGATCCGGCTGGTGCGCAATCCGGGCTACCGCGACGTCTACTACGACGCCCAGCCCAATCCGGGTGACATCGAGGGCCAGGCGCTGCTGGCGCGCTTCAAGGGCCGCAAGCTGCCGATGGTGGATGCGGTCGAGATCAGCATCATCGAAGCGAGCCAGCCGCGCTGGCTGTCTTTCCTGAACCGCGAGTTCGACCTGCTGTACCTGCTCCCCGAGGAGTACGCCGACGTGGCGATGCCGCACGGGCAGCTCGCGCCCAACCTGGCCAAGGAGGGGATGACGCTGTATCGCGCGCTCGCCAGCGACCGCACGATGTACTACTTCAACATGGAGGATCCGGTCGTCGGCGGCTACACGCCCGAGAAGGTCGCGCTGCGGCGCGCGATCGGCCTGGCCACCGACGTGCCCACCGAGATCGCCACCACGCGCCGCCACCAGGCGGTGCCGGCGCAGTCGGTGGTCGCGCCGATGACCTGGGGTTACGACCCGGACTACAAGAGCGAGAACAGCGACTATGACCTGGGGCGCGCCAAGGCGCTGCTCGACACCTACGGCTACGTCGACCGGGACGGCGACGGCTGGCGCGAACGGCCCGACGGCAACCCGCTGGTGCTGGAGGTGGCGTCGACGCCCGACTCGCGCTCCAAGCCCTACGACGAGCTGTGGAAGCGCGACATGGACAAGCTGGGCGTGCAGGTGCGCATCCGGCTGGCGCAGTGGCCGGAGAACCTGAAGTCCGCGCGCGCGGGGCAGCTGATGATCTGGCAACTGGGCTTCAACAGCTCGACGCCGGACGCGCAGCTCGGTCTGGAGCTGCTATACGGGCCGGCCTCGGGCGGGCAGAACCTGGGCCGTTTCAAGCTGGACCGCTACGACGAGATCTATCGCCGCATGATGGTGCTGCCCGACGGCCCCGAGCGCGCCGCGCTGCTGCGCGAGGCGCAGAAGCTGCTCACCGCCTACATGCCGCAGAAGTACCGCGTGCACCGGATCGTGTCGGACCTGGCGCAGCCGTGGCTGATCGGTTTCCGCCGGCCCTACTTCAACCAGATCTTCTGGCCCTATGTCGACATCGACACGGAGAAGCTGCCCAGGCGCTGAACGCGCCAAGGGCGCGCCGCGGTCGCCTGCGTGACGGACACGCGGCGCCGATCCGCGCTACCGTCGCGGAATCCGGAAAGGAGACCGCATGCTCCCGTCGACGTCCTTGGCGCCCGCGCCGCAGATCGAGCACTACCGCCGCTTCCTGAGCGAGCGATGCGGGCTGGTCTTCGAGGACTACGCCTCGCTGTGGCACTGGTCGGTGACCGAGCTCGACGCCTTCTGGCGCAGCATCTGGGATCACTTCGACCTGCGCTCGGAGACGCCGTTCGAGCACGCCCTTGATGAGGAACGCATGCCGGGCGCGGTCTGGTTCCGCGGCGCGACGCTGAACATCGCGGCGCAGGCGCTGCGGCATGCCGACGCGGCCGAGGCCGCGGGCCATCCGGCGATCGTGCATGCCAACGAGGCGATGCTGGCGCGCGGCGAGCTCGGCGAACTGCGCTGGCCGGCACTGCGCCGGCAGGTGGGCGCGCTCGCGGCCTCTCTGCATGAGCTGGGCGTGCGGCGCGGCGATCGCGTCGTCGCGTATCTGCCCAACGTGCCGGAGACGGCGGTCGCCTTCCTGGCGGTGGCGAGCCTGGGTGCCGTGTGGTCGGTGTGCTCGCCCGACATGGGGCCGGTGGCGGTGCTGGACCGCTTCCGCCAGATCGAGCCCAAGCTGCTGATCGCCGCCGACGGCGTGCGCTACGCCGGCCAGGACATCGACCGGATGGGGATGCTGGGCCAGTTGCTCGACGACCTGCCGACGGTGACCGACGTGGTGCTGCTGGGCAATCTCGATGCGCAGGCCGATCCGGCGCTGCTGGCCAGCGCCGATGGAGCCGATGGCGCCGCGAGCACGCCGCGGCGCGCGCATCGCTGGGCCGCGCTGATCGCCAACGAGCGGCTTCGCGAGCCGGAGGCCGTGCCCTTCGACCATCCGCTGTGGATCGTCTATTCGAGCGGCACGACCGGCCTGCCCAAGCCGATCGTGCATGGACACGGCGGCGTGCTGCTGGAGATGCTCAAGGGGTCGATCCACAACAACGTCGGCGCGACGGTCGAGACCGGCGACCGCTTTCACTGGTACAGCTCCACCGGTTGGATCATGTGGAACTGCCAGGTCGGCGCGCTGATGGGCGGGACGACGATCTGCCTGTTCGACGGCAGTCCCGCGGGGCCCAAGGACGCGCCGGACTGGAGCACGCTGTGGCGCTTCGCCGCGCTGTCGGGGGCGAGCTTCTTCGGCGCGGGCGCGGCCTTCTACGCGAGCTGCCTGAAGGCGGGCGTCGAGCCGATGCGCCACGGCGACCTCAGCCGCTTGCGCGCGATCGGCAGCACGGGGAGCCCGCTCGCCGATGAGAGCTACGACTGGATCTGGGCGAACTGCCCGAAGGTGGACGGTGAGCCGATCTGGATCTGCATCATCAGCGGTGGTACGGACTTCGCCGGCGCCTTCCTGACCGGGCTGATCACCGAGCCGCTGGTGCGCGGCCAGATGCAGGTGAGAAGCCTGGGCGCGGCGGTGCACGCGTTCTCGGAAGCCGATGAGCAGGGGCAGGGCCGGCCGTTGATCGACGAGGTCGGCGAGCTCGTCTGCACGCGGCCGATGCCGTCGATGCCCTTGTTCTTCTGGGGCGACAAGGACAACGAGCGCTACCTGTCGAGCTACTTCGACATGTACCGGGGTCCGAATGGCGAGGGAATCTGGCGGCATGGCGACTGGCTGCGGATCACGCCGTCGGGCGGCGGGATCATCTATGGGCGCTCGGACGCGACGATCAACCGGCATGGCATCCGCATGGGCACGGCCGAGCTGTACCGTGCGGTGGAAATGCATCCGGAGGTGCTGGACAGCCTGGTGGTGGACCTGGAGTACCTCGGACGGCCGAGTTGCCTGCTGCTGTTCGTGCATCTGCGCGAGGGCCTGTCGCTGGACGCGGCCTTGCAGCAGCGGCTGCGGGATTCGATCAAGAAGGCGCTGTCGGCCCGGCATGTGCCGGACGAGATCCACCAGGTCGAGGCGATCCCGCGGACGCTGTCGGGCAAGAAGATGGAGCTGCCGATCAAGAAGCTCCTGCTCGGCGCCGCGGCGGAACAGGTCATGAAGCGCGATGCCATGGCGAATGCGGACGCGGTGGCCTGGTATCAGCGTTTCGCCGAGGGCCGCGTTTGATCGGATGCCCAGGCGGCTGGGGTGCTGCTCGAAGGAAGGGTTTGTCGCATTCGCTCAGGACCTCGGCGGCGGCTTGCAGCTGTTCGTCGACGAGCGCCGCTGAGACAGCGGCCTCCAACCGGTAGTCCGCGAGCCTGCGCCGCTCGCGTTGCCGCCAGAGCAATTTGCCGAGCATCTTCGAGCGCGAGGATTGAATGCTCGTGCAGCGTCGATCGGGGTGCCGGAGCCTGGCGATGAGGGCGGCATGCACGCCCGTGCACCCTGCGTCGGCACCGCGCGCCGGTAACTGTTTCTCCCAGTCGAGGCAACGGTGGTAGGCCGCATAGTAGGCACGGCTGATGGACGTTCGCTGAGCCACTTCGTCCGCGCGGCGTCCCAGCTCCCGAGCCAGCGCCAACCATTCAAGGGTCTTGTGGTGCATGAATGTGTTGGATGTGGGAAGGCCACGCGATCAGCGCGGACCGCTGCTCAGCAGGCGCAGGTAGAACCGGTCTCGGTCGAGGCGCCGCTTCATCAGGACGTCGTCGAACCTATCGTCCCACGTCGACACGTGCGCCGGATCCAGCGACGTGTGAATGTCATATCGGATCCAGGCGCCCTCGTCGGTTTCAAAGGTGCACAGCCAGGGCGAGCCTTGCAATCGAATGCGGTGTTGCTGCAGGAACTCTCCCGCGAGGCGGAGCATGGCCAGCGCGTCGGCGGGCGGAACGCCATGCTGACGAAGCACCTGCCGAAGCGATTCAGCGGAGGCCTCCCAGTCGGCCATCTCGCAGCGGGCGATCAGCTCGGGGTCTACCGAGTCGCCGAAGACGACCTGCGGATACCGCAAGGCGTGGACGAGGTCGTCAAACTCACTTCGTGTGGCCTCAGAGGTGCTTGAAGGGGCGATGCGCGATTCGGCCTGTGGCGCATCAGTCGACATGTTCATTTGCTGCTCCTTGTTAACAGTGCTTCCAGACCCGAAGGCCTGCAGTGTCGACACGCGACGACGCGATGTCTCTCCTCCGAATTGCGGGAGCGATTGGGGGAACTGATCCAGGGAGGTTGATCCCCCTGCGCATACTGATCAGAGCCATTGCATCGGGTCAATGCGCATCGCGAGGGGGCGTGGCAGTCGTTACAGTGCGAGCCCATTCCAACGCCCGCTCGAGGCTTCCCGGTGAAACTGAAATTCGCACTGCTTGTCCTATTCATCCTGTCGGTGCTGCAAGGGGGGCTCGCTGGTGCCGCCAGCGTTCGTGGTAAAGCCGACGGGTTGGTGGGCTGGGCGATCACGCTGGCCTCCGTGGTGGTCGTGTACCTCTGGTATCGCCACGATTCGCGGGAACGTCGCTACCTTGGCAGCGTGGTGTTGGGCGGCGGGGTGGTCATCGCATCCGTCATCGCGGTGCCGGTCTATCTGTACCGTTCCCGTGCAGCCGGCCAACGCGCCAAGTCCATCCTGGCGTTCTTCGGGTTGCTGATCCTGTCGATCGTCGTCAGTGGCGTCGCCGCAGCGGTGGCCGCCGGTGTCGTCGCGTCGTAGGCTGTCGTGGAAGCGGCGAAGGCAGGTCATCGCGTCCCAGTCGGCCATCTCGCATCGCGTGAGCAGTTGAGGATCAGCCAAGTCGCCAAACAAGGTCGACGGGTGGCGAAGCGCGTGGATCAGGGTCTCGAACGAGTCCGAGTCGGTTGCGAATGACGTGCGGCAAACGCTCGACGCCGCGGCTTCAGGCAATCGGGTCATGGCGCTCATGAACGCCTCCTTCAAAGCGGGTCCCATGACCCGAAGGCCTGCAGTGTCGACACGCGATGACGCGATGTCTTTCCTCCGAATTGCGGGAGCGATGGGGGAACTGATCCAGGGAGGTCGGTCCCCCTGCGCATACTGATCAGAGTCATTGACCGGTCGGCCGCCATTGCGATGCATCCCGACACCGCCGACACCCTTGCGCACACCCTCGCAACACCCAGGGTTACATGACGGCCGCGCGTCGGTTCCGCGACGCGCCCCCGCTTCCAGCGACAGCCGCGCGGAGGGCAAGTTCCAGGCCCGCCAATGACACCGGCTCTTCACCGGGCTGTCACCGCGCCGCTCGAACATCCGCCGCCTCTTCCCCCTGGAGTCCCCATGCGCAAGTCCCTTGCCCATTCCCTCGCCCGCGCGTGCCTGCCGCTGCTGCTGGCCGCCGCCGCGCCGTTCGCCTCGGCCACCGTCGTCACCTTCGACGACCTCGCCACCGATGGCCTCGTTCCCGCCCACTACGCCGGCCTGGACTGGTCCGCCAGCTCCTGGTTCCAGTTCTCCGGCGAGCAGTCGCCCTACACCGCCCACTCCGGCGACCGCCGCGCCACGCTCGGCTTCGACGGCGGCAGCGCCACCAGCGCCATCGGCTTCCTGACCCCGAGCACCTTCCAGGGCGCCTGGTTCGCCGGATTCGACGGCGTCAACGTCGCGATCGATCTGTACCGCGGCGGGTCGCTCGTGGCCTCGACCTCGACGCTGAACCTCGGCGAGACCCCCGCCTTCCTGTCCAGCGGCTACACCGGCCTGGTCGACCGCCTGGTCTTGCGCAGCAACGATCCCGCCTTCTTCGTCATGGACGACCTGATCTTCACCGCCGCCGTCCCCGAGCCCGCCTCCGGCGCGCTGGCGCTGGGCGGCCTGGCCGCCGCCGCGCTGGTGATCCGCCGCCGCAAGATCTCGCAATCCGCCGCCTGAGGAGCCCGCCATGACGCAGCAGCAAGCGCCCCGCCGCCAGTTCCTCCGCGCCGTCGCCACCGCGGCCGGCGCCACCGCCGCGATGACCAGCTTCCCGCCGGCCATCGCCCGCGCCCTGTCCATCAAGGCCGCCGTGCGCACCGGCACGATCCGGGACGTCGAGCACATCGTCATCCTGACCCAGGAGAACCGCTCCTTCGACCACTACTTCGGCACGATGAACGGCGTGCGCGGCTTCGCCGACCCGTTCCCGGCGCCGGTGGCCGACTCGGCCAGCGTCAAGGGCCGCAACGTCTGGGTCCAGCCCACCGTCAACAACGCCGCGCCCGGCGCGATCGCGCCCTTCCACCTGAACACCGCGCAGAACTTCGCCTTCATGCGCGTCAGCGGCACGCCGCACTCGTGGACCGACGCCCAGGCCGCCTGGGACCACGGCCGCATGAACAACTGGCCCAAGGCCAAGCAGAACCACTCGATGGGCTACTTCAAGGAGCAGGAGCTGCCCTTCCAGTTCGCCCTGGCCAACGCGTTCACGCTCTGCGACGCCTATCACTGCGCGACGCAGACCGGCACCAACACCAACCGCCTGTTCATCTGGACCGGCACCAACGATCCGCTGCGCAAGGGCAACGGCCCGTCGACCGACAACAGCCACGACTGGTTCAATCCGAACCCGCTCGACGACTACACCTGGACCACCTATCCCGAGCGCCTGCAGGCGGCCGGCATCAGCTGGCAGGTCTACCAGAACATGGCGGACAACTTCACCGACAACTCGCTGGCCGGGTTCAAGGTGTTCCGCGACGGCTGGTACAACCGCCCGGGCTATTCGCAGGCGCTGAAGGACCGCGGCATCTCGACGCGCGACCTCGACCTGCTGCGCGACGACGTCCTCAACAACCGCCTGCCGGCCGTGTCCTGGGTCGTCGCGACGGCCGAGGGGTCCGAGCATCCCGGCCCGTCCAGCCCCGCGCAGGGCGCCGACTACACCGCCAAGGTACTGGACGCGCTGACCGCCAATCCGGAGGTCTGGGCCAAGACCGTGCTGTTCATCAACTTCGACGAGAACGACGGCTTCTTCGACCACGTGCCGCCGCCGGCCGCGCCGTCCTACGTGAGCTGGAACGCCGACCCGGCGCAGGCCGTGCTGGCGGGCGGCTCGACGGTCGACACCACCGGCGAGTACTGCGAGATCCTCAACGGCGCCTCGCCGACCTACCTGCATCGCCCCTATGGCATGGGTCCGCGCGTGCCGCTGTACATCGTGTCGCCGTGGAGCAAGGGCGGCTGGGTCAATTCGCAGGTGTCGGACCACACCTCGGTGCTGCGCTTCATCGAGGCGCGCTTCGGCGTCATGGAGCCCAACATCGGCGCCTGGCGCCGCGCGGTCGCGGGCGACCTGACCTCGTGCTTCAACTTCGCCGATCCGGAGGACAGCGAGTTCTTCTCGAAGCTGCCCGCCACCGTGGCGCTGGCCAACAAGGCGCGCGCGTTGCCGGGCACCACCACGCCGCCGATTCCCGGCGCGCTGGCGCTGCCGGCGCAGGCCGCGGGCGTGCGTCCGGCCCGCGCGCTGCCCTACGACCTGCAGGTCGCCTGCGCGCTGACGCCGGGCGCCGGCCCGAACGCGACGGCCATCGCCGTGAGCTTCCAGAACACCGGGCGGGCCGCGGCGGTGTTCCACGTCTATGACCGCACGCGCCTGGGCGAGATCCCGCGCCGCTACACGGTCGAGGCGGGCAAGCAGCTCACCGGCAGCTTCACGCCGCAGGCCACCGGCGCCTACGACCTGTGGATCCTGGGCCCGAACGGCTTCCATCGGCACCTGGCCGGCAATGCGCGGCGCGCGGCGGCGGCGGGGCAGCCCAATCCGGATGTCGTCGCCCAGTCGGCGCCGGCCACTGGGGAACTGGTGCTGACGCTGGTCAACACGGGGCCGGTCGCGGCGACCTTCACCGTCGCGCACAACAAATACCAGCTGGGCGCGCCGGTCAGCGTGACCGTGCCGCCGCGCAGCCGCAGCGATGTGCGCGTCGGCGTGGCGGCGGCCGCGCATTGGTACGACTTGTCGGTGCGGGTGAACGGCCAGGCCGACTTCCTGCGGCGCTTCGCCGGCCACATCGAGACCGGCGCCCCGTCGGTCAGCGATCCGGCGATGGAAGGCGTGGCCAAGGCGGATCAGTACCGCGTGTCGGGTGGGTGAGGGCTGCCGCACTGCCTGCGCCGCTGGCCCTCACCCCTTCCGCAAGCAGGCGAGGGGCAGGCGATCGAGCGCCACCCCGTATTACCCCCTCGCCCCAACGGGGAGAGGGAGGGGAGAGGGGGCTCGTGCCACAGCGCTGCTGCCCTTCGAAGCACCCCCTCTCCCCTGCCCTCTCCCCCCTCGCGGGGGGCGAGGGAGTTCTTGCGCAAGGCAAGTGCAGGCAGGCCGGTATTACCCCCTCGCCCGCTTGCGGGAGAGAGGTATTGCATCGGTGATGCTCGGTCGAACACCCTCGCCCACGAAGTGGGAAAGGGAGGGGTGAGGGCCAGCGACCGTCGAAGCGAGGGATCTCGCGGCCCTTCAACCCTGGCTGGGGCGACGCAGGAGCGTTCCTTGCCCGGCTCGGGCCTCCCCATGAAAACACGGAGGTCCTCATGCCCGTCATGCGTCTTCGTTCCCCACGACAACCGGGTCCCATCCTGCGGTCCACTCTCGCCGCGCTCGCCGCCACCGTCGCGTTCTGCGGCGCAGCAACCACCGCCTCCGCGCAGTCCAGCGTCGTGCCGCAGGACGCGGCCGGCTTCACCGAGTACGTCGCCACCCAGCTGCGCCAGCAGCTCGGCGACGGCACCGTCGTCGTCCGCGAGCCGCTGACGCTGGGCGTCGCGGACCAGCGCACCCGGCTCGACAAGCTCTATGCCGGCTGCCAGACCAACCGCGGCAACTGCGCCGACGACGTGAACGCGTTCGTGAAGACGACGACGCAGAACTTCCGCGCCGCGACCATCCCCGCGACGCGCGAGTCGCTGCGGCTGGCGGTGCGCACCGCCGCCTCGGTGCAGCAGGCGCAGCGCGAGGTCGGCGGCGATGCCACGACCTTCCGTCCGCGCCCCTTCGTCGGGCCGCTGGTGACGGTGCCGGTCTTCGACACGCTGCGCGCGTCGCGGCTGATCAGCGAGAAGGACTACAAGACGCTGGACCTGTCCGTCGACCAGGTGCGCGAGCTCGCGCGCAAGAACACCTACAACGCGATGCCGCAGGTGCTGCAGACGGCCAAGCCAGTCGCCTCGGGCGAGGTCGGCCGGCTCGACGGGCCGGTGCTGCAGCCGAGCCGGCTGATCTTCATCGACGACTGGAAGCCGCTCGCCGACGCGCAGCACGGCACGCTGATCGTCGCGGCGCCGGCCAACGACACGGTGCTCTACATCGGCGACGACTCGGCGGCCTCGCTCGACGCGCTGCGCGCGCAGGCGCGCGAGATCATGGGCAAGTCCGCCAATCCGCTGACGGACGTGTTGCTGCGATGGTCGCCGTCGGGCTGGGTGACGATGCCCTGAGCGGCTGACGCGCTCGGCGCATTCCGCGCATTCAGCGCGCCGGCGCCCGGCCGCGGAAGCAGCGCCGCCCCAGCCACCAGCCGGCGCGCTGCACCGCGAGCCCCAGGCCCAGCGTCAGATAGAACGCGCCCAGAAGGATCAGCGCGCGCGGCTCCGGATCGGTGTGGGCGAGGAAGCGGCTCAGGCCGGCATACGCGACCGTCAGCGCGCCCAGCGTCAGCCGCATGCCGCCGAGGACGGACAGCCAGCTCATCAGCGTGGGCAGCCCGACCGTGAGCAGCGCCAGCATCGCCTTGGCGCCGCCGTGCGGCCATCGCGGCTGGATGCGGAAGTCCGGATTGGGGATGTACAGGCGCAGCCGGTACACGCTGGTGCCGGCCGACACCCAGGCGGCGATCAGCCCCGCGCCCAGCGGCGTCATCGACGGCAGCGCCTGCACGAGGAAACCCCACAGCGCCGTGGCGGTGACGACCAGATGCAGCGGCCCCTTCAAGCCCAGCAGGACGCCGGCGATGAACGCGCCGATCCCGGCGGTGACCAGGGCCACGCCGCCGTCCTCGGCCAGGAGCGGCGCCGCCTGGAAGGCCGCGCCCGCCAGCGCGAAGCAGCCCGCGCCCACCCAGGGCGACAGCCGTTCCCACCGGCCGCCGGCAAGCATCCGCGTCACCTTGGCGGGCACGGCCTCGCGCAGGAAGTCGAGCAGCCGGGCGCCGTAGCCCATCGCCGTGCAGAAGATCACCAGCGACATCAAGGCCGAGAAGCCGCGCTCGATGGCGGTGCTCAGGTCGTGACGCAGCGCCAGGTCGACCGCCGAGACCAGCAGCGCGATGTGCACCACCGCGAGGTTGCGCACCCGCGCGATGAGCCGGTTGACGGCCCCCAGCTCCGCCTCGTCGAGACCGAGCCGGCGCAGCAGCTGCCAACCCGCCCATTGCAGATGCAGCGGCAACGCATGGCCCATCAGCCACACGCCGAGGGCGGCCTTGATCTGGTCGAACCCGTGCATCGATCCGGCCAGCTGCGCGACGCGCACCGTCGGCGCGAATTCCGCGAGCGTCTCGGGATCGGAGACCGGCACGGGGCGGCGATCGAGCACCTGCGCGAGCGCGGCCATCCGTTCGGCGCCGAGCAGGCGCTCGGTGCGGAAGTCCCGCGACCAGTCGAAGTGGTCGCGCAGCAGGTCGATCAGCAGGCCGGGCACCTGGTCCTGCAGCGCGATCACCAGGTCGGCGAAACGGGCCGAGGCCTCGAGCTGCAAGGACAGCGGCAGTCCACCCAGCGCGAGGCGCAGGGCCGGCAGCGCCGATTCAACCTTCGCCGGACCGCGCTTCAACAGCTCGACGAGGTCCTTGCACAGTGACTCGGGCGTGGGTCCGGTTTCGACCGGCTCAGCCGCCACCGGCTCGGCTTCCACCGGCCGGGCGGGCCGCGGCTCCGGCCGTGTGTCCGCGTCTTCGTTCTCGTTGAGCCGGTGCAGCGGCATCGGCGGAATGTGGGCCGAGGCCTCGGCCGGATCGCGCGTCTGCGCGGCGGCCAGCCCCGCATCCGCGTTCGCCTAGACCGCCGTCTCGACGACCTCGGCGGCCTCGATTCCGGTCTCGGCCCCGGCCCCGGCCTCGGCGGGCGCCTCCTTCCGCCCGTGCTCCTGATGCCATCGCGCATGCGCGACCACGCGGTCGTAGGCCTCGCGCAGCGCTTGGTAGGCCTGCGCGTCGTCATCGGGCCGCGTCTTGCGCAGCGTCTTCGCGTAGGCGCGCTTGATCTCGCCCAGATCGGTGCTGGGCTCGGCCAGGCCGACGCGCGCGCAGTCGGCCTGCCAGGGGTTCATCCATGCATCCATCGGCGGGCTCCGCGTACGCGCGTCAGAAGCGGAAGCCGCCGTCGATGCCGTCGAGCGCCTCGCGCATGCGCTGGCGCGCCTGGCGGATGACGCGCGGCTCCTGCGTGTCCAGCGCCTGCTCGAACTCGCTCAGCCATGCCTGGATCGCGATGCGCTGCTCGCCGAGGCGGTCCTCGTAGAGCCGCTTCGCGCGCTCCACCAGGTAGCGGTTCTCCTCGTCGTCGCGCGGATGGCGCTTGAGCGTGCGCAGCTGCTTCAGCGCCTCGGCGATCTGCGCCTCGCTCATCTCGGTGGCGGTGTTGCGGATCAGCGTGGTGGCGGTGCGTCCGCCCTGCACGTCGCGCGCGTCGACCTCCAGCAGGCCGTTGGCGTCGTAGGTGAAGCGCACCTCGATCGCGGCCTCGCCGGCGGGCAGCGGCGGCACCTCGATGTCGAGCTTGCCCAGGTGCAGGTTGTCGCTGCCGATCGGCGATTCGCCCTGGCGGATGTCCAGCTCCACCTGGCGCTGGTTGTCGGCGACGGTGCAGTAGCGCTCCATCCGCGATACCGGCACCGGCGTGTTGCGCTCGATGATGGGACTGAAGCGGTCGCCGACGCGCTGCTGGCCCACCTGTTGCGAGGTGATCACGCCGAGCGAGAAGGGCATCACGTCGGTCAGCACGACCTCGTCCAGCGCCGCGTCGCGCGCCTTCAGGCCGGCCTGCACGGCCGCGCCCTGCGCGATCGCCTGGTCCGGGTCGATGGTGCGCAGCGGCAGCCGCTGGAACAGCCGCGTGATCAGCTGCCGGATCATCGGCATCCGCGTCGCGCCGCCGACCAGCACCACCTCGTCCAGCGACGACGGCGACAGCTGCGCGTCCTGCAGCGCGCGCTCGATCGGGCGGCGCAGGCGCTGCAGCAGCTCGGCGGTGGCGGCTTCGAAGTCCGCGCGGGTCAGCTCGAGCTCCGCGCGGCGGCCGTCGAGCATCAGGCCCATCACCGTGGCGTCGCGCTCGCTGAGGTCGCGCTTGGCCTGCTCGGCGGCGCGCCACCACAGCGCGGGATCCTTCTGCAGGCGCTCGCGGTCGGCCAGCGACAGCGCGCCGCAGCGCTCGATGAACAGCTTGCCCAGCGCATGGGCGAAGTCCTCGCCGCCCAGGCGCGTGTCGCCGGCGCTGGCGCGCACCTCGACGACGCCGTCGAAATACTCCAGCACCGACACGTCGAAGGTGCCGCCGCCCAGGTCGAAGACCAGGAAGGTGCTGTTGTCGGGGCGGTCCTGCAGGCCGTAGGCGAGTCCGGCGGCGGTCGGCTCGTTGAGCAGCCGCTCGACCTTCAGCCCGGCGAGCTCGCCGGCGGTGCGGGTCGCGCGGCGCTGGGCCTCGTTGAAGTAGGCGGGGACGGTAATGACGGCCTCGGTGACCGGCGCGCCGAGGAAGGCCTCGGCATCGGCCTTCAGCGCCTGCAGCACCAGCGCGGACAGCTCCTCGGCGCGGAAGGCCTTGTCGCCGAGCTTGATCGTGCGGTCGCTGCCCATCCAGCGCTTGAAGGCCTGGGCGCTGCGGGCCGGATCGGTGGCGGCGCGCTCGCGGGCGGCCAGACCGACGATCAGCTTGCCGGCGTCGTCGATCGCCACGGCCGAGGGCGTCGAGAAGTCGCCCAGCGCGTTGGGGACCAGGTGGGGGCGGCCGTCGCGGAAGACGGCGAGAAGGCTGTTGGTCGTGCCGAGGTCGATGCCGACGATCATGGGAAGCAGCGGAGCGGAGAAGGCGCGGAAGGTCCGCGGGCGCGCGCAGGGGCGCGAGGCGGCGGGAGGATAGCAGCGCGCAGGGTGATCCGGACGTCACATTGCGACCGTAGGCTATGCCCTTCGACGGCTATGCGGAGGAGCAGCGATGTATCGCGGCGAACGCCTGAATGCGGCCACCCATCTGGCCGGCCTGCTCGCGGCACTGCCGGCGGCGGCATGGCTGGTCCTCCAGGCGCTGGACACGGGCAGCACCCGGCGCGCTGTCGCCGCGGGGGCTTTCGGCATCGCGCTGGTCGCGGTCTTCGCGGCCTCGACGCTGTGCCACAGCACCAAGGGGCGCGCCCCGCTGGGCGGGGCGCGAGTCGATCACGGGGCGATCTTCCTGCTCATCGCGGGGACGGCGACGCCGTTCGCGCTGGTGAGCCGCGGCGGCCCGGTCAACTGGGCGCTGCTGGGCGGCGTATGGGCGGTGGCGCTGGCGGGCGCGGCGCTCTCGGCGCTCGGGCGCAGCGGGCGGTCCATGCTCTGGGCCTACCTGGCGGCAGGCTGGATGGCGACGATGGCCTGCGCTCCCGCGCTGCTCGACGTGTCTCACGGCACGCTGAGCCTGTTCCTGGCGGGTGCCAGCGCCTATACGGCCGGCACCTACTTCTTTGCCAATCCGGATCGCCGTGCGCATTCACACGGCATCTGGCATCTCTTCGTCATCGCCGGAAGCGGATTGCATTTCGGCGCTGTCGCGAGATACGTCCTGGCCTGAATCAGACCTGGCGGATGTTGGTCGCCTGAAGGCCCTTGAGGCCGTTCTTCGTCTCGAATTCAACCTTGGCGCCTTCCGCCAACGTGCGGAAGCCGCCGCTGGACTGGATCTCGCTGTGGTGGGCGAACAGGTCCTTGCTGCCGTCAGCCGGCGTGATGAAGCCGAAGCCCTTGTCGTCGCTGAACCATTTCACGGTTCCGGTCTTGGTGGTCATGATGTTTCCTTTGTCGATGCGCGTGCGGAGTCACTCGGCGCACGCGTGGAGGCCGAGACAGAAACACCCAAGAGCAGTCAGCGGGGGAGATGTTGCCGAAGCGAGCCGCCCGCGATACAGGCCTGGAGAAGGCCAGCGGGGGGCTGCGGAAGAAGACCTCAGGAGAAAGGTCTTGTGCGAATCTATCCAGCGACTCTAGCACGCGCTCTTCAGCAAAGTGCCGATGTGCCGGAAACTGTCCCCGCTTTCGCCCCCTTTGCCTCGCCGCGCCCGGCAGGAATTTCACGCAGCCACAGAGAGGCGGGAAGGGGCGGGAAAGGCATTTGCCGTCTGTTCGGACCCAGTACTGCCGCGGTTTAGCCACGCTGACGCCATGGATATCGCCTCGCCACCCCAAAAACGCTGCTCCACCGGCATCGCCGGGCTGGATGACGTCCTCCAGGGCGGCCTGCCTCAGGGGCACCTCTATCTGTTCGAGGGCGACCCCGGGACCGGCAAGACGACGCTCGGGATCCATTTCCTGCTCGCCGGCATCGCGGCGGGGGAGAGCGGCCTGTACGTCACGCTGTCCGAAACGGCGTCGGAGCTCCGCGAGATCGCCCGCGCGCACGGCTGGAACCTGGATCAGGAGGGGCTGGACCTGTTCGAGCTCGTCAGCGCCGAGCAGCTCGGCCCCGAGGCGGAGCAGTCCATCATCCATCCCGCCGAGCTGGAGCTGAATCAGACGGTCCAGGGCGTGATGGCGCGCATCGAGGAACGCCGGCCCAGGCGGGTCGTCTTCGACAGCCTGTCGGAGATGCGCCTGCTGGCCCAGGATCCGCTGCGCTACCGCCGGCAGGTCCTGGCGTTGAAGCACTTCTTCGCGCGCAACGACTGCACGGTGCTGATGCTGGACGACCTCAGCGCCTCCACCGGCGACATGCAGCTGCGCAGCATCGCGCATGGCGTGGTCTGGCTGCAGCAGATCGTCGGGGAGTACGGCGCGGACAAGCGCTTCCTGCGCGTGGCGAAGATGCGCGGCATCGCCTTTCGCAGCGGGGAGCACGACTTCACGCTCAAGACCGGCGGCATCGAGGTCTTCCCGCGCCTGATCGCGGCGGAGCACCACAAGAGCTTCCCGCCCGAGAACGTGTCCACGGGCAACGCCGCGCTCGACCAGACGCTGGGCGGCGGCCTGGCCCGCGGGAGCAACACGCTGTTCGTCGGTCCCTCCGGCGTGGGCAAGACGTCCACCGCCATCGCCTGCGTGCACGCCGCGCTGCGGCGCGGCGAGCGCGCGGCGTACTACCTGTTCGACGAGGGGCTGGGCACCTTGCTGCCGCGCGCCAAGGCCCTGGGATACGACGTGCGCGAGGCGCTGGACAACGGGCGCTTCGATCTCAGCGCGCTCGATCCCGCGGAAGTGACGCCGGGGGAATTCGCCGCGCGCGTGCGCCAGGCCGTCGAGCGCGATGGCGCGCGCATCGTCGTGATCGACAGCCTCAACGCCTATCTGCAGGCCATGCCCGGCGGCAAGTTCCTGATGCTGCAGATGCATGAACTGCTGACCTACCTCAACCAGCGCGGCGTGATCACCATCCTGGTCCTCGGCCAGCACGGCGTCCTCGGGCAGGGGCGGCTGGACATCGACCTCAGCTACCTGAGCGACGCGGTCGTCCTGTTCCGCTACTTCGAGGCGCGCGGCCACCTGCTCAAGGCGGTCTCCGTGGCCAAGAGCCGGACGAGCCGCCACGCCAGCACCATCCACGAGTTCCGCCTGGGCGATCAAGGGGTGGAGGTCGGCGTGGCGCTGACGGACTTTGAAGGCGTGGTGTCGGGCGTGTCCCGCTACGCCGGCGAAATCGCGCTGCTCGGTGACGGCGATGGCGACGGGAACGATCGCACCGCATGAAGTCCGAGCTGGAAGCGCGGGTCCTCATCCTGGCGCCTTTCGGCCGGGACGCCCAGGTGGTGTCCGACGTGGTGGCGCGCCTGGCCCCGGTCCATGCGGTGGCCACGCCGCAGCAACTGCTCGAGGGCCTGGACCACGGCGCCGCGGCGGCCGTGGTGACCGAAGAAGCCTTCCTGGTGACGAGCGGCAGCCCGATGGACACGTGGCTGCGGCGGCAGCCGCCGTGGTCCGATTTCCCCTTCGTCGTCCTGACCAGCCGGCGCACCGGCCGGCGGCCGCCCAACGCCGCCACGTCGCTGCACCTGCTGGGCAACGTGATCCTGCTGGAGCGGCCGCTGAGTCCGGACACGCTGCAGACAGCCGTCGAGGCCGCGGTGCGCGCCCGCGGCCGGCAGTACGCGAACCGGGCGGTGCTGGCCGAACTGGCCCGCGCGCGCGACGTCGTCGCCGAGCTCAACCGCGATCTGGAGACGCGCATCGACCATCGGACGCGGGAGCTCTCCAACGCCAACAACCGGCTCATGAACGAGATCGCCGAGCGCGAGCGCGCCCAGTCGGCGCTGCTGCAGGGCCAGAAGATGGAAGCGATGGGGCATCTGACCGGCGGCATCGCGCACGACTTCAACAACCTGCTCCATGTCATCGGCACCAACCTGGACCTGCTGGCCCGCATCGAGTGCCCGCCGGTGGCGCAGCGCATCATCGAAAGCGCCCGCCGCACGGTGCGGCGCGGCGCGCGTCTGACGGCGCAGCTGCTGTCCTTCGCCCGCAGCCAGTCGCTGGTGCCGCAGCCCACCGACGTGCATGCGCTGTTGCAGGGCATGCAGGAGCTGCTGCATACGTCGGTGGGATCGCGTGTCCAGATCGACCTGCGCCTGAGTCATCCGAATCCCATCGTGGAGCTGGACCCGAACCAGCTGGAGATGTCCATCCTCAATCTCGCCGTCAACGCGCGTGACGCGATGGAAGGCGCCGGCACCATCACCATCGCCACCGACGAGACGGACGTCGCGCGCGGCGCGGAGACGGTGCCCGGGCTGCGGCTGACCGTGGCGGACAACGGGCCCGGGATTCCAGCCTCCATCATCGACAAGGTCTTCGAGCCCTTCTTCACGACCAAGCCGATGGGCAATGGCACGGGGCTGGGGCTGTCCCAGGTCTACGGCTTCGCGAGGCAGTCCGCCGGCGAGGCCGGCATCGACAGCCGCCCCGGCGAGGGAACGCGCGTTCATCTGAGCTTCCCGGTCGTGACGGCCTCGTCGGCCGGTGACCGGCCGGCCCCGTTCTCGCGGCCGTCGACGCCGGCGCAGCGCATCCTGGTGGTCGAGGACGACGACGAAGTGCGGCAATCCATCGTGCAGAGCCTGGAGCTGCTCGGCCACCGGGTGACCTCGGTGGCGAGCGGCGCGGCCGCGCTGGCCGCCTTGCGGGAGGCGACGCCCAGCCTGCTGATCGTCGACTACGTGATGCCGGGCATGAACGGCGCGGAGCTCATCGGCCATGTGCAGGAGGGCTGGCCGGCGATTCCGATCATCCTGGCCACCGGCTATGCGGACATGGACCAGGTCGCGCATGTGCTCGGCGCGCGGTTCATCCTGAAGAAGCCGTTCAGCGTCGAGGCGCTGTCGGAGGCGGTGCACACCGCGGTGATGCCGGCGGCGGCAACCCGGCTCAGCCCCTAGCGCCGGCCGGAAGTCACGGGTTGACGATCCGCGATCACGTGTATTACTGTAGCGATACACGTCGACGATCACGGATGGACACCGATCTCCTCTTCAGCATCAACACCGGCTCGCCGGAGCCGATCTACCGCCAGCTGGTGGAGCAGTTGCGCCGCCGCGTGGCGAGCGGCCAGCTGGTGGCCGGGCAGGAGATCCCGTCGGTGCGCGAGGTGGCGCAGGCGCTCGCGGTGAATCCGATGACGGTGTCCAAGGCCTTCGGGCTGATGGAGGCCGAGGGGCTGGTGGAGCGCCGCCGCGGGCTGCCGATGGTGGTCGCGGCGCAGCACCAGAAGGCGATGAGGACGCGGGGCCGCGTCGAGCTGTTGCGGCCCGCGCTGGAAAAGGCCGCCGCCGAGGCGCGCCAGCTGGAACTGCCGCCGGAACAGGTGCTGTCCCTATTCAAGGCGCTGCTCGAAGACAAGGGAGAGACGCGATGACCCAGACCTTGACGATCGGCCAGGCGCCGGCGCTCGTGGACGACGCCGCCAGCGACGTCCCCGTGAGGGCGACCGGCCTGCGCGTGGACTTCAAGGGCCAGCCCGGCGTGCTGGCGGGGCTGGACTGGACGCTCACGCCGGGGCAGGTGATCGGGCTGCTGGGCCGCAATGGCGCGGGCAAGACGACCCTGCTGGAGACGCTGCTCGGACTGCGCGAGCCGCAAGCCGGCGAGGTGCGGCTGTTCGGCCAGCCCGCGCTGCTGCCCGACGACGCGCTGCGCGCGCGGCTGGGCTACGTGCCGCAGCACGCCGCGCTGTTCGAGGACTTCCAGGCCGGCGACCTCCTGCGCTACTTCCGCAGCTTCTATCCGCGCTGGAACGACGCGAAGGTCGACGGCCTGATGTCGCGCTGGGACATCCCGCGCGATCGCCGCGTGGGGCAGCTCTCGCAAGGGCAGCAGCAGCGGCTGTCCATCATCCGCGCGCTGGCGCACGAGCCCGACCTGCTGGTGCTCGACGAGCCGGTCGCCAGCCTCGATCCCGCGGGCCGGCGCGACTTCCTGCGCGAGCTCGTGGACCAGGTGCTGGACCGCAGCACGACGGTGCTGTTCTCGACGCACATCCTGTCGGACCTCGAGCGCGTGGCCTTCAACATCGCCTTCCTGAGCCGCGGCCGCATCGCGCTGCATGCGTCGCAGGACGCGCTGCTGGACGAGATCCGGCTGCTGTCCGGCCCGATCGGGCGGCTGCAGGCGGCGGTGGAGACGCATGGCGGCCAGGTGCTGAGCCGGCGCGACCTCGGCGAGCAGCCGCGCTGGCTGGTGCGCTTCGCCGCCGGCCGGCTGCCTCAGGGCGATGCCGCGATGCGCTGCGAGGCGATGAACCTCGAGGACCTCTTCCTGGAGATGACGCAATGAACGCGGTGCTGCCGCCCGCGGGCGCCGATGGCCACGCGGCGCTGCGGCGCGCGGTGGCGCGCAAGGTCGGGCGGCTCTGGTGGCTGGCGCTGCCGGTGCTCGGCGCGACCGGGCTGGCGTCGATGGCCGATGCGCCGCACGCGGCTGCCTCGACCTTCGTCCTGGCGCTGATGGTGGCGCTGCAGCTGGTGTGGTGGTCGGCGGCCAGCGCGCTGCTGGGGCTGAACGATCCGCTCTCGGCGCATCTGCTGCCCGGCCAGCTGCGCAAGCTGCGCGAGACGGCGGTCGTGACGATGCTGGGGCTGGCCGCGCTGAGCGGCCTGACGCTGAGCACCGTCTTCGGTCATGCGCTGGCCTTCGTCATGGCGAACGCCGCCGTGATGCTGGGCTTCGCGGCCTGCCTGCGCTGGCCGCTGCTGTGGTTCGGCGTCTGGATCCTGCCGGGACTGCTGCTGCCGCTGCTCGGCGACGTTCCCGCCGCGCGCGCGGTGGCCGGCTTCTTCGTGAACTGGCACGAGCGCCAGCCGCTGATGCAGGCCGGCGTGATCCTGCTCGCGCTGGCGGCCGGCCTGTGGGGACTCTTCCAGACCGGCGGCGCGGGACATGCGAAGTCCTGGCAGGCCAGCCGGCGGCTGCGCGAGGCGATGTCGATGCGGGCCGGCGGATCGCGCATCGCCTGCGGGAGCGGCCCGTTCGCGCGCTTGGGCCGCCTCTTCCAGTGGGGTCTGCCGATCTGGCGCGAGCATCTGCTGAGGACGGCCCGGCCAGACCCGCGCAGCGTCAGCGCGCGGGCCGAGTTCGCGGCCATGCGCGGCCTGCACTGGTCCGCGACGGGGTCGACGGGCGCGGTCCTCGCGCTGTGCCTGCTGGGCTCCGAAGTGGCGGCGCTGGTCTTCATGCCCGAGCGCGCGGGCCGGATCATCCACGCGGCCCTGCCGGGCGTGTCCATCGGGCTGATGAGCGGGATGCTGAGCCCGCTCTTCGGGCTCGTCACGACCTGGCATCAGACGCGGCGCGAGCAGGCGCTGCTCGCGCTGGTGCCGGGCATGCCCCGCGGCAGCGCGATGAACCGGGAATTGGCCCGGCGGATGCTTCGCCACTACGTCGCGATGTGGGCGGGCGGTGTCGCGCTGATCCTCGTGGCATCGGCGCTGGCTCCCGAAGACGCGGCGACGGCGGGTCGTCCGCTGCTGGGCCTGGATTTCGCGGCCGCGGCGCTGCCGGTGTCGCTGATGCTCTGGCGCGACTGGTCGCGGCAGGGGGCGCCGCGAGGTGTGCAGATCGGCCTGCTGACGATGGCGACGCTGCTCGGCATGGGCCTGTGCACGGCGGCGAGCAGCTACTGGCGCTTCTCGCCGCTGTGGCTGGTGGGCGCGTCGATGCTGCTGACGCTCGCGCTCGGCGCCTGGCGCTGGCGCCTGGTGCGCCGCGCGGCGCCCTTCTGGCCGGTCGGCCGGCACGCCTGAGGCGCGGCCTCGCCGTTCAGATCGGCAGCTCGGTGTAGTAGCGGCCGCCGTGGAAGATCAGCGGCTGCGCCTGTTCCGCGCGGCTGCAGGCCTCGACCTCGCCGACGAAGATGACGTGGTCGCCTTCCTCGTACTGGCTGCGGTTGGCGCATTCGAAGACCGCGGCGCAGCCCTCCAGCACCGGCGCGCCGCCGCAGCCTTCGCGGAAGGACACGCCGGCGAAGCGGTCGATGTCACGCGTGGCGAAGCGCTGCGCGAGCTCCTTCTGATCGGCCGCCAGGATGTTGATCGCGTAATGCGAGCCTCGGCTGAACACCGGCATCGAGCCGGCGCGCCGCGCCAGGCTCCACAGCACCAGCGGCGGCGACAACGACACCGAGTTGAACGAATTCGCGGTCAGGCCGACCAGGGTGCCGTCCTCCGCGCGCGCGGTGACGATGGTGACGCCGGTGGCGAACATGCCCAGCGCGGCGCGGAACTGCTGCGGATCGAGCGGCGCCGTGGCGCAGGCCGGTGTCGGGGAGATCAGGGGCGGCTGGGACATGATGTGACGCATTGTCGCCTGTCGGTTCCCTAGAATTCGCGCATGGACGATGCTGACTTCCATTGCGACACCGACCCTCATCTGCCGTCGGCGCCCGCCTATGGGTGGGGCCGGTGCGATTGCCGCCGCTGCGGCGGCGCGCCGCGCCACCCCGCGCGGCGCCTGTTCACGGGGCTGATCGCGGCCGGCACCGCGTCGGCGCTGGTGCCCGCCTGGGCGCAGGAGGGCGTCGACGTCGGGCGGCAGAGCCGCTTCACCAAGCTCGTCTCGGCCGAGCAGGTCGAGGCCGCGGCGCAGCAGCAGTACATGCAGATGATGCGGCAGGCGCAATCGCAGAAGGCGCTGGCGCCGTCCAGCCATCCGCAGGTCGTGCGCCTGCGCGCGATCGCGCAGCGCATCATCCCGTTCGCCGGCGCCTGGAATCCCCGCGCGCAGCAATGGCGCTGGGAAGTGAACCTGGTCGGCAGCCGCGAGCTGAACGCGTTCTGCATGCCGGGCGGCAAGATCGCCTTCTATTTCGGGATCCTGCAGCAGCTGCAGCTGAGCGACGACGAGGTCGCGATGATCATGGGTCACGAGATGGCCCACGCGCTGCGGGAGCACGCGCGCGAGCGCATGGGCAAGACCATGGCGACCAACGGCGCGATCGAGATCGGCGCGGCGCTGCTGGGGCTGGGCAACGTCGGGCGCGGCGTCGCCAACATCGGCGGCCAGCTGCTGTCGCTGACCTTCAGCCGCGAGGACGAGAGCGAGGCCGACCTGGTCGGCATGGAGCTGGCGGCGCGGGCCGGTTACAACCCGCGGGCCGGCATTTCGCTGTGGGAAAAGATGGGACGCGCGAGCAAGGGCGCGCCGCCGCAGTTCCTGTCGACGCACCCGTCCGGGCCGACGCGGATCCGCGACATCGAGCGGACGCTGCCGCGCGTCGAGGGCCTCTACGCGCGCGCCCCCAAGCCGCCGGAGCGCTTCCAGCCGCCCGAGCCGGCCAAGTCTTGACGACCCGGCGCCGCTGGCGCCCCTGACCCCAAAGGCCCCTGACGCCCGGAAAGGCCGATGGCATCGGCCTTTCCGGGCCGGGCGCGTTTTCAGCGCGTTAACGTGCGGGGCACGGCGATTGCCGAGGCGGCGAACGAGGTCCACACTCGGGCCTCACCGATCGGGGGGCGCCATGACGCGTCGAGAGTCCACGCACGATCCGGGCGCGCCGGCCGCACCGGAAGAAGGCGCCGCGCACGCCGGCGCCGCGCTGGACTACGTGACCGACGCCGTGATCCTGCTGCGCCATGACTGGTCCATCGAGTTCGTCAACGTCGCTTTCGAGCGCGCCTGCGGGCGGCCGCGCGAGGCGCTGATCGGCAGGAATTACTGGGCCAGCCTGCCCGGCGTGATGGGCGCGCGATTCGAGGGCGAGGCGCGGGCCGCGATGGCATCGCGCGCGGCGCGCCTCTACGAGGAGTTCAATCCCCGCCTGAGCAAGTGGTTCGAGTGCCGTGCCTTTCCCTGCGAGAACGGCCTGGTGGTGCTGTTCATCGACGTCACGATGCGCAAGGCCGACGAGCTCACGCGGGTGGACCTCGAGGAGAAGCTGGTGCGCATCCAGCGCATGGAGTCGCTGGGCACGCTGGCGGGCGGCGTGGCGCACGACTTCAACAACATCCTGGCGGCGATCCTCGGCCACGCCGGAATGATGCTCGGCGAGCTGCCGCCGGCGTCGCCGCTGCGCGGGCACGTGCAGCAGATCAAGCGGGCAGGGGACCGCGCGCGCGAGATCGTGCAGCGCATCCTGGCCTACGCGCGCGGCAGCGGCCACGAGCTGTCCAAGCACCGCCTGCGGCCGCTGGTCGAGGACAGCATCGGGCTGCTGCGCTCGACGCTGCCGGCAACGGTGCGGCTGACGGTGGACCTGCATGGCAACGACTGCGTCGCGACGGTGGACCCGGCGGATGTGCAGCAGGTGGTGCTGAACCTGTGCACCAACGCGTGGCAGGCGATGCCCGGCGGGCACGGCACGCTGCACGTGGGCCTGCGCGCGGTGCAATTCGACGTGCCGCATGCATTCACCATCGGCCGCGTCGCGCCGACGCGCTATGCGGAGCTGAGCGTGCGCGACGATGGCCTGGGCATGCCGGAGGACGTCACGAAGCGGTTGTTCGAACCCTTCTTCACGACCAAGCCGCGGGGGCAGGGCACGGGGCTGGGGCTGCACATCGTGCATGGCATCGTGCATGCGCATGGCGGCGCGATCGACGTGCAGTCGCGGCCGGGCGCGGGCACGCTGTTCGCGGTCTATCTGCCGGTGCTGGCCGATGAGACGGCGCCGCTGGACACGGCGGCGCTGGCCAAGGTCGCCGACCCGGGCGAGGGCGAGCATGTCGTCTACGTCGACGACGACCCGATCGTGCTGCTGATGGTCGACGCCCTGCTGCGCAAGGCGGGCTACGACGTGCGCACCTACTCGGAGCCGCGCGAATGCCTGGGCGACATCGAGCAGGGCCGCATCCCGGTGCAGCTGCTGATCACCGACTTCAACATGCCCGGCATGAACGGGCTGGAGCTGGCGGTGGCGGTGCGCGCGACGCTGGGGCGGGTGCCGGTCATCATCACGACCGGCTACATCGGCGATGAGCTCGCCGACGCCGCGGACCGGATGGGCGGCGTGGCGGTGCTGCAGAAGGAGCGCAGCTTCGAGGAGCTCGCCGAGCTGGCGGCGCTGGCGCTGCGCGGCTTTCCGGAATCGCGCTTCGTCGACACGGGCCTGTCGCCGCTGTGAGCGGCGCGGCGTCCGCGCGCGGACTCAGCCCCAGCGGCCGCCGACGAAGGGGTTGGTGCGGCGCTCCTCGCCGAAGCTGCTCTCGGGGCCATGGCCGGGGATGAAGACGGTGTCGTCGCCCATGGGCCAGAGGCGCTCGGTGATGGAGCGGATCAGCGTGGCGTGGTCGCCGCCGGGGAAGTCGGTGCGGCCGATGCTGCCGGCGAAGAGCACGTCGCCGACGAAGCAGCGCTGCGCGGACGCCGAGTGGAAGACGACGTGGCCCGGCGTGTGGCCGGGGCAGTGGCGCACGGTCAGCGTCTCCTGGCCGATCTGGACCGTGTCGCCGTCCTCGAGCCAGCGCGTGGGGGTGAAGGTCTCGGCCGGCGGGAAGCCGAACATCGCGGATTGCTGCGGCAGGCCGGCGATCCAGAACTGGTCGCCGGTGTGTGGGCCGATGATGGGCAGGTCCAGCGTGCGCGCGAGCTCGCCGGTGCCGCCGGCATGGTCGATGTGCGCATGGGTCAGCCACAGCGCCTTGAGCGTCAGGCCCAGTCGCTTGACCTCGCCGAGCAGGCGCGAGATCTCGCCGCCCGGGTCGATGAGCGCGGCGTCGTTCGTGGCATCGCACCAGACGATCGAGCAGTTCTGCTGGAACGCGGTGACGGGGACGGTGAGGTAGCGGAAGGACATCGAGCGGGTGGACTTTGGAATCAAAGGGCCAGGCGCCAGATGTCGCCTGGGCGTCCTGAGAAGGCGCCGAAAAAATGCCTGGGAACTCTACATCGTCCGTCACCCGGCGCGGCATGCCCGCGAGATCTCAAGCGCCCGCCTCCACAGGGGACACAACCGCCGGCGCGGCGAACCCGCGTTGGCGCAGCAGTGGCTCGATGGCCGGTTCACGGCCCCGGAAACCGAGGAAGCTCTCCTTCATCGGCCGACTGCCGCCGACTTCCAGGATCTGTTCACGGAAGCGCCGCCCGTTGCCCCGGTCGAGCACGCCGGCCTGCGTGAAGGCGTCCCAGGCGTCGCACGCGAGCACCTCGGCCCAGAGATAGCTGTAGTAGCCCGCCGCGTAGCCGCCCGCGAGATGTGCGAGAAGCCGTTCTGGAAGCGGTTCCACGGCGGGGGCGGCATCACCGAGGCCTCGGCGCGCACCTCGTCCAGCACGGCCTGCGCGTGGCCGGCGCGCTCCGGTTCCGTGTGCAGCCGCATGTCGAAGAGCGCCAGTTCGGTCTGGCGCAGCAGGCCCAGTCCGTTCTGGAAATGGCGAGCGGCGAGCATGCGCTCGTACAGCGCGCGCGGCAGCGGTTCGCCGGTGAGGACGTGGGCCGAGATGCGCTGGAGGACGGGCCACTCCCAGGCGAAGTTCTCCATCAGCTGACTGGGCAGTTCCACCGCATCCCATTCGACGCCGGAGAGGCCCGACACGCCCAGGGTCTCCACGCGCGAGAGCAGGAAGTGCAACGCATGCCCGAATTCGTGGAAGAGCGTGACCACCTCGCCATGGCGCAGCAGCGCCGGCTGGCCCTCGGCCGGCGCGGCGAAGTTCGTGACCAGGTGCGCCAGGGCCATGCGCAGCGAGCCATCGGGACGGCGCCAGCGGACCTGCGCGCCGTTCATCCAGGCGCCGGCGCGCTTGCCGGCACGCGCGTAGGGGTCGAGGAAGAAGCGGCCCACCAGCTCGCCGGCGCCTTCGTCGCCATGCCCTACCGCCGGAGCGAGCCGCTCGACGCGGTAGACCTGGACCGAGGGATGCCAGGCGGGCTGGGGATCCGGGACGACGGCCACGTCGAACAGCGTCCGCGCGATCTCGAAGAGGCCAGCCAGCACCCGGTCCAGGGGGAAGTGCTGCTGCACCTCCGATTCGCTGAAGGCGTAGCGCGATTGGCGCAACTGCTCCGCGGCATGACCCAGATCCCAGGCCTGCAGCGTCTCGATCCCCAGCGTCTCGCGGGCGAACGCGCGCAGGGCGTCGAGCTCGGCCTGCGCCTGCGGACGGCTGCGCGCGGCCAGTTCACGCAGGAACGCCAGCACCTGGTCCGGCGTGTCGGCCATCTTCGGGATCAGCGACACCGTCGCGTGATGCGGGTGGCCCAGTAGCCGGGCACGCTCGTGGCGGAGCTGCAGGATCTCCTCGATCACCGGCCCGTTGTCGCGTTCGGCCGGCCCCGATTCGCTGGCGCGGGTGGCGTTCGCGCGATAGAGGCGCTCGCGCAGCGCGCGGTCCTTGGCGAACTGCAGCAGCGGACCCAGGCAGGGTTGCTGCAGCGTGACCTTGAACTCGCCTGGACGGCCTTCGGCCGCTGCCGCCGCGGCCAGACCCGCCCGGACCTCCTCGGGCACGCCGTCGAGCTCCTGGGCGCTCGCCCAGTGCACGAAGGCGTCGGTGGCATCGAGCAGGCGGTTGGAGAACTCCCGGGCCAGCGTGGCCGAGCGTTGCAGCGACTCGTTGAATCGTGCCTTGGCCGCCTCCTCCAGCTCCGCGCCCGACAGCCGGAAACCGCGCAGGGTGTTGTCCAGCGCCCGGCGCCGGGCCGGCTCAAGGCGGCCGCCCTGCTCGGCGGCCACGCGCTTGTAGAGGCCGTAGAGGCGCTGGTCCGAGGACAGGCGCGCCTGCAACGCGGTCACCTTGGGCTGGTTCCGCGCCACCGCGGCGCGAAGGGCCGGCGTGTCGCGGACCGCCTGCAGATGCATCACGGCGTTCCAGGCTTCGCCCAGCGCCTCCAGCGGCACGTCCAGCAAGGCGGACACGTGCTGGCAGTCCGCCGGCGCGACCGGGTGCGCCGCCTGCGCGATCGCACGATCGCAGGCGGCCACCAGGGCGTCGATCGCCGGTGCGACGTGTTCGGCGGTGATCTGGTCGAAACGGGGGCAGGACGCGATTTTCAGCAGGGGGTTGTCGTTCATCGGGAGGTTCCGGAGTGCGGCGCTGACGGCCTTTGGAAGGTCCGGAGTGTCTCCGGCGGCCGCGCTCGCCGGGCCTGCCGGCGGTGCCCCGACCGGCCCCCACTGTCATGGCCAGCGGATCAGTACACATTGACGGCGCCATCACGTATCTGTCTCGATCCCTCTCCTCTGCCTTCGATAGTCTTGCGAACCTTGAAAGCCTGGCCGACCGCGGCCTCGCGGCCAACGAACTGTCCTGATCAAGGACGCCAACGAAGGAATCCATGTCTGCCCTCATCCACACCCTGACCGACACCTCTTTCGACGCCGAGGTCTCGAACAGCTCCGGCATCGTGCTGGTCGATTTCTGGGCGCCATGGTGCGCCCCCTGCAAGGCGCTCGCGCCGCTGCTGGACGAACTGGCCGGCGACTACGCCGGCCAGGCGCGCATCGCCAAGATCAATGCCGACGACAACAAGGCATCGGGCGAGCGCTTCTCGGTGCGCGGCCTCCCGACGCTGATCCTCTTCCGGGACGGCGTCGAGCAGGAGCGCGTCCTCGGCCTGATCAGCAAGAGCCGCCTGACGGCGCTGGTCGACAAGTACGTGGAGGCTTGAATGAGCGCCGCGACAAGCCCTGACATGACCTCCACCATGGCGCTGAGCGCTTTCCTTGGCCGCGACGCGGTCCGTGCCGAAGCGCTTCGCCGCCTGGGCGAATGCGTCGCGGCGAAGCAGATCACCGGAGGCGTCCTGCAGTGGGACGCCGGCCGCTCGACCGGCTCGGTCGCGGGCTGCCTGGCCGAAGGCGATTCGCCGCGGGCGTGGGAGCTGCGGCTGGGACTGGCCGGCTGGATGGGCGTGGCGCTGGATACGGTGGTCGAGCGGCTGAGCGCAGCTCGCGCGCTCGAGGAAACGACCGCGCTGCTGATGGCGATGCCCGCCGGCACCGACACCGGGCCGCTGGGCAGCGCCCTGATCATCGGGTTGCTGCGGGAGGCCGTCGCGGGGGCCCCTCCTCAAGGCGCGCTGGCCGAGGCGCTGTCGGCGGTCCTGGCGCTGCACCGGCAGTGCGCGGCCGGCGGCGAAGTCCCCGCGGCAGCGTGGAAGGCCCCGCGCCGCGCCGCCGGAGCGGCGACCGACGCCGCGGCGCCCGAGCCCGCCGACGGCGAACGGCCGGCGCCCGATGCGGCGCGCTTGCGCGTCGTGGGCCTGGCCATCGAGGCCGCGGGCTGGGATCCACGCCGTTCGCCGACGGTCGTGTCGGAGGTGCTGCGCCAGTGGCTGAAGCTGGAAGGATTGAAGGCCGATGCCGAGTTCGGTTGGACGAATGAGGACGACGCCGAGATCCGCCGCCGGTTGGGGCAGATGCATGCCACCTATCTCGCCGGCAAGCCGGACGAAACGCGCACCGTCTTCGACTTCCTCGAGCTCGACCATCCGGACCTGGCCGCGCGCCTGCGTGCGTACATCTCGCACGGCAAGGCACATGGCACCCAATGCTGCGAGCGCGCTTGCGCGCTGCTGCGCCGGCTGCTGGCGGAGGCCGCGTGATCCCGCGCGCGGACCTGTTCGGCAATCCGCGCCGCGCCGCCGCCAACATGAGCCCGGACGGGCGCTGGCTGTCCTGGGCGGCCGCGGATGCGGGCGGGCGAATGAACGTGTGGGTGGCGCCGGCGGACGATCTCGCGCTGGCCCGGCGCCTCACCGACGAGGCCGGGCGCGGCGTGGCGGGACATTCCTGGGCCTACGACTCGCGCCACGTGCTGTTCGCGCAGGACCGCGATGGCGACGAGAACCACCAACTGCACGCGGTGGACGTGCTCACCGGCGAACGCCGCTGCCTGACGCCGTTCCCTGGGACGCGCGCCAGCCTGATGGCGCTCAGCCGGGAGCGCCGCGGCGAGGTGCTGATCAGCCTGAACCGGCGGGATCCGCGCCACGCCGATCTGTACGTGCTGGACCTGGCCAGCGGCGCCCTGACGCTGGTGGCGGAGAACCCTGGGCTGATGGGCTTCGTCATCGGCGAGCGGCTCACGCCGCGTTTCGCCTCCCGGTCGACGGCCGATGGCGGACTGGAATTGATGCGGCTGGACGAGGACGGCGCCTGGCAGCCCTGGGACCGCTTCGACCCCGACGATGCGCGCTCCAGCGGGCTGTCGCACCTGGACCGCTCGGGTCGCCTGGCCTATCTGCATGACAGCCGCGGCCGCGACACGTCGGCGCTGATCGAGGTCGACCTGGCGACGGGCGCGCGCCGCGTCGTCGCCGAGCATCCGGCCGCCGACATCGGCGCGCTGCTGGGCGATCGCGCGACGCTGCGGCCGCTGGCTTTCATCGTGCACCACGAGCGGCCTGAACTGTTCCTGCTGCCGGAAGCGGACGAGGCGCTGCGCCGGGACGTGGCCTTCCTGAACAGCCAGGGGCTGGGCGACTGGTGGCCGTCGGCGCGGACCGAGGACGACGGCCGCTGGCTGCTCAGCGCCTCGTCCGATCAGCATCCGGGCTCGAGCTGGCTGTTCGATCGCGCGACGCGGCAACTGACCAAGCTCTTCGATGTCCGTCCGGAGCTGTCGGGACGCCCGCTGGCCCGCATGCAGCCGGTGACCGTGCGCTCGCGCGACGGGTTGCCGCTGGTGTGCTATCTCAGCCTTCCGCCATCCGTGGACACCGGAGAGCCGCTGCGGGCGCGAGCGCCGGCGCCGATGGTCGTCTACGTGCATGGCGGGCCGTGGACGCGTGACGGGTTCGGCTACAACACCACGCATCAATGGCTGTGCGATCGCGGCTATGCGGTGCTGAACGTCAACTTCCGTGGTTCCACGGGCCTGGGCAAGCGCTTCCTGAACGCGGGCAACGGCGAGTGGGGCCGGCGCATGGACGACGACATCGAGGACGCCGTGGACTGGGCGGTCGCGCGCGGCCTGGCCGACCCCGCGCGGCTGGCCATCGCCGGGGTCAGCTACGGCGGCTACGCGGTGCTGTCGGCCTTGACGCGCCGCCCCGGCCGCTATGCCTGCGGCATCGACGTCGTGGGACCGGCGAATCTGGAGACCCTCATGCGCGCGATTCCGCCGCATTGGGAAGCGGGGCGCCAGATGCTCTACCGGGCCGTCGGCAACCCCGAGACCGCGCAAGGCCGGGCCCTGCTCCGCGAACGCTCGCCGCTGCACGCGGCCGGTGCGATCCGGGATCCGCTGCTCATCGCGCAGGGCGCCAACGATCCGCGCGTGCCGCGGCGCGAATCCGACGCGATGGCGCAGGCCCTGGTCGCGCATGGCATCCCCGTCTCCTACGCGCTGTTTCCCGATGAAGGGCATGGCTTCAGCCGCGAGGCCAATCGCCTGATGTTCAACGCCACGATGGAGTCCTTCCTCGCGCGGCATCTGGGGGGGACCCTGGAACCGTTCGAGCCGGAGGACTTCCCGGGGCACAGCATGACGATGGTGCACGGCACGCCGTGACCGGCGGCCATGCCCTACATCGGCCCCTCGACGACCGGTTCCACGGTCGCGCAGGGAGTGCCATGCAGCCATCTCAACCGCCGCGCCCGCCGGGCGCGGGTACCGCCGCCGATCTCGACGCCGAGCCGCTTGAGGCGCCAGCCGCCCATGCGCCTGCGGCGGCCGTTCGCCGATCCGCCCCGATGGATGGGGCCTTCTACGGCGACGACAGCCTGCGCCGCTTCCTGCTGGAACGGGTGGTCGCGTCGGCGGAGCGCGGCTGCATCGAAGCACCGCGTTTGCCCGCCTGGTCGGGCGACAGGGGGAGTCCGTCCTGCGCGCTGGTGCGTCACGCGTCGCCCCAGGTCTTCTCCCGGGTGACCGGACTGAATGAGGCGCTCGCCTTTTGCCTGCACTTTGTCGGCTTGCGCGAGGCCGCCGCCTGGCGGGAGGTCTTCGAGGCGCTCCCGGCCGGCGCCGACACCCGGGGTGTCGCGCCGCGCCTGCTGCTGCGGTGGCTGGCCGACGAGCAGGTCCGCTGGGCGCCGCATCTGGGCCGCGACGCCGACGCGCTGCGACTGCAATGGCTGGCGCTGTGCACCGAATGGCTGCAGGGCGAGCCGCCGCTTCCCGAGGATTGGCAGGCACTGTCGGTCAGGGCGCAGGCGGTGAGAAACCCGGCCCCGGAGCACATGGTGCCGGACCACTTCGGCCAGTTGATCAGCCGCGTGTCGCCGCCGCCGGCCGACGACGCGCCGGTCTGGGACGGTGTCCTCTGCATGTACGGCACCTATCTGTTGCTGAGCCTCGTGGCGCGCGACATGGGGGCCACCGACGCGGAGCTCGGCTACGAGGTGGTGATCCATCGCTGGTTCAGCAGCCGCTGTTCCGATCCTTCCGCCCTGACATCCGACGAGTTCCACGCCTTGCAGGCCCGCTTTGAAGCGGAACAGGGCGAAGCGCTGCGCGCGCACGAGTCGCGCATGCGGCGTTTCGGCGAAGAACTCGACACGCGCCTGGCGCCGAAGTACGCGCGTCTGCGCGCGCATCTGATCGATGCGCTGAATGACGTGCAGCACGCCACGCAAGACGAGCCGCCCGGCGATTGAGCCGGCCGGCCAGGCATCGGCTGTCAGCCCTCTCGCGGGAGCGGGGTCATCTCCAGCACGTGGTCGTGGTACTGCAGCAGCGCGCTCCGGTGCGCCACGCTCACGATGGCGCTCGTGGGCAGCGCCGCGATCAGCGCCTGATAGATGCGCTGTTCGTTGCCTTCGTCCAGCGCGCTGGTGGCCTCGTCCAGGAACAGGAAGTCGGGCTTGTGCAGCAAGGCGCGCGCGATCGCCAGGCGCTGCTGCTCGCCGCCCGAAAGACGCTGCTGCCAGCGGTCCACTTCGGTCAACGAGCGCATCCGCGCTGCCAGGCCCACCACGCGCAGCGCGTCCATGCAGGCGTCGTCGCTGAAGTCCTCCGCCCCGGCCGGGTAGGCGAGCGCGGCCTTGAGCGTCCCGTCGGGGATGTAGCTGCGCTGCGGCAGGAACATCGTCGAGGCGCCGGCCGGGTGCTGGACCGATCCGCGGCCGTACGGCCAAAGTCCCGCGGTGGCCCTCAGGAAGGTGCTCTTGCCGGTCCCCGAGGGACCGCGGATCAACCAGCGCTCGCCGCGGCCGAAACGCTGCGGTGGCAGGTCGCACAGGGGCTCGTCCAGCGGCGTGCGCAGATGGAGGGCCGAGGTGGTCAGCGCGGCCGGCTGGCCGGCCGGGGCGGCCGCTCCGACGGTGACCTCGATGCCGCGGCTGCGGTGCCGGGCCTTGTCGATCGACCAGGACAGGTCGCGCAGCCGGTTGCCGACGGCCAGCCAGGCGGTGATGGACAGGTAGGCCTGGTTGACCAGGGACAGCGTGTTGTTGAACATGCCGAAGGCGCTGGTGATGCGCGTCATGCCGCCCAGCGTGATCTCGCCGGCCAGGTAGCGCGGCAGCGCCGCCACCGTGGGCACCGGCTGGAAGATGTGCCCGTAGGCGGTCTGCGCGAACATCACCTTCACGGTGCGCTGCACGATCGCGAGCGTGTTCCGCCGCACCTGCTCGAAGCGCGCGGCCAGACGCCCCCGCTCGCGCGCGCCGCCGCCGTAGAACGCGATCTGCTCGGCGTTCTCGCGCAGCTGCATCGCGGTGTAGCGGTAGTCCGCCTCGACGGTCTGCTTCTGGATGTTGAGTCCCACCATCCTCTTCCCGACCCAGTGCGTCAGCGCCAGCTGCAGCCCCGTGTAGAGGAAGGCCAGGTACACCATGTAGCCGGGGATCGAGACCGGCACGCCGGCGACCTCGAATCGGAGCGCGCCGGACAGGTGCCACAGCAGGTAGCCATAGGTCACGGCATGGATGCCGGCCGTCAGGAAGTTGAGACCCAGATTGAGCGTCTGGTCGGTGAACAGCCGGACATCCTCGGCGATGCGCTGGTCGGCGTTGCTGAGCTGCCCTTCGCGCTCGATGTCGTAGTAGGCATGGCCCTCGGTCCACTGCGCGATCAGCCGTTGCGTCAGCCAGGTCCGCCATTGCAGATCGAGCAGGTTGTTCAGCGCGACCTGCGTGATCGTCAGGCAGCCGCTGGCCAGGCCCACGCCGGCGGCCAGCAGCAGTGCGCTGAACAGCGCGTCCCACTTGCGGTTGACCAGCGCGTCTGTCACCTCGCCGGTGAGGCGGTTGGCCCATACCGCCAGGTAGGTGCCGAAGAGCAGGATGGCCAGGATCAGACCCAGCTTGAGAAAGGCGCTGGCGCGCTCCTCCGAGCGCCAGAAGGGCAGGATCAACTCACGCTTGGTGGGACGCCCTCGCGCCGCCGCGTCGGGGATCGTCATTTGAAGTCGCGCTTGACGGTGAGCATGAACGTTCGGCCGTCCAGCACGGGGATGAAGTCGCTGCTGACGGTGGTGGCGTACAGCCTGCGGTCAGCGATGTTCTTCACGCCGAAGGTGGTCGACCATGGCCCGTGGCGATAGAAGAGGCTGGCGTCGAGCTGGGCCTGGCCGGGAACCTGGGACATGTAGCGCGGATCGTAGTTGCCCTTGGATTTGGTCGTCGCGCTGACGCCCACGCCGAAGCCCAGCCCCTTCCACGCCTCGCCCTGCAGGTCGTAGGTGGTCCACAGACTCATCTTGTGCTTGGGCACGCCGGTGAAGACCCGGTTGGGATCGCCCACGTCCTCGAGCTGGGTGAAGGTGTAGTTGAGCAGCAGGTTCAGGCCGCGGGTGACCTGGCCTTGCGCGTCGAGCTCGAAGCCGCGCGTGACCTGCGCGTCGCGTGTGTCGTAGCAGTTTTTGATCCGGTTGTAGGCCAGCTGATGGCTCTGCGCCAGCTCGTAGGCCGCGGTCGTGAGCGAGAGCTTGCTGTCGAACAGGTCGAACTTCGCGCCGACCTCCCGGTTGCGCGTGGTCGTGGGGGGGACGAGGCCGCCGGCGCAGCTCACGTTGGTGGCCGGCACGAAGCCTTCGGCGTAGTTGGTGTACAGCGACACCTGCGGCGTCAACATGTACACCAGCCCCACGCCGGGCGTGGTCGACCAGATCTTCTGCTTGGGGTTGACGAACGACAGGTTGGCCGGCGGGAAGGCCGCCGTGCTCTCGATGGTGTAGCGGTTGCGCCGCAGGTTCACGAGCAGGTTCCAGTCGCCCCAGGTCATGAGGTCCTGCGCATAGGCGGCGACCTGCTTGGTCCGCTGGTCCGCGACGCTGGACAGCACGTTGGCGTCGGCGCGCAGGTCGCCGAATTGGACCGGCACCGCGGTCGGGTACAGCGTGACTGTGGTGGACGGCCCCGACCATTGGGGCTGGTTGAAGGCGGTGTCGGTGTGGTTGAAGCCCACCGACAGCTTGTGCTTGACCGGCCCGGTGTCTCCGGCGATGCGCAGGTAGTGGTCGCCGCTCAGGTCGCGTTGGTTGTAGAAGGTGCGCGAGGCATAGAACGTCACGTTGCCCGTGGGCGAATCGTTGGCGGCGCCCTTCGCGTAGATCAGGCCACCCGGCGAGCGCAGGTGGAGCTCCGTCTCCTGCAGCGAGCGCTGAAGGCGGCTGATGAAGGTGACGGCCGGCGTCAGCGTCTGTTCGAGCTGATAGAAGAAGCGCTTCTGTTCCGTGTCGAAGCCATCCTCCGCGCGGCCGGGCCGCAGGCCCGGAATCGGCAGGATCACGCCGTCGCGGCGGGCGAGGGTGAAGAGCGGCACCGGCGCGTGCTGCTTGCCGTAGGAGGCGCCGACGATGAGGTCGGTCGTGGCGTCCTTCCAGCGCAGCTGGGGCAGCACGGCGTTGTCCTTGCGGCCGTCGAAGCCGAAGTCGTTGTCCCTGGCCTCGCTGTGCGAGGCGATCAGGCGGAAGCTCAGGCGCCGGTCGTCGGTCACCGCGCCGGCCACGTCACCCGCCACCGTCAGGTCGCCGTGCGTGCCGTACTGCAGCATCACGGACCGGATCGGATCGGCCTGCGGCTTCTTGGTCACCACGTTGACGCCGCCGCCCAGCGAGTTGGACCCCGCCAGGATGGCCTGCGGTCCCTTGAGCACCTCGATGCGCTCGACGCCGAAGACGTTGGTCAGCGAGGCCGACGTGTCGCTCAGGCCGTTGACCAGCGCGGCCGTCTGGCCGAAGCCGCGGACGGTGAAGGTCGGCGACCCCTGAGGTGTCTGGTTGAACCCCATGCCGCTGACGTTGGCCAGCGCATCGCGCACGGACAGCGTCTGCTGGGATTCCAGCACCTTGGCGGTGATGATGGTCACCGCGCCGGGAACGTCCATCAGGTCGGTGCCGCTGCGCGTGGCCGTGTCGGAGCGATCGGCCTTGAAGCTGGTTTCCGCCTGGTCGCGCCGGGCGACGACGAGGACGGTGTCCAGCCTGTCCGGCAGGGCGACCCAGTAGCCGCTGCTCACGCGCCGGGCGTGGACGCCGCTATCGCGCAGGGCCTGCGCGAGGGCCTCGTCGACGTCGAAGCTGCCTTTGACGGGCTGCGCCTGCTTGCCGGCGACCGATGCGGCATCCATGTCGACGCGTTGGCCGCTGATGCGCTCGATCTCGCGCAGCGATGCGGCCAGGGGGCCCGCCGGGAGGTCGAACGCGTAGGTCCGGGCCGCGGGGGCCGCGGCGGCGGTCTGTGCCGACGCCACCGCCGGCACCGCGCAGAGCGCCAGGACACCGAGCATGACGGCGCCGTACTGCTGGCGGGCGAGGGGACGGATCGGACGGGTTGACATGACGGTTCCTATGGCCCATGAACGATGAGTTCAAAGGTTATCCAGTCACCTTTCCGTCATATCGATACAGTACGCCCTACAGATATTCTTGCTGTACTGAGCAAGCAATCATGACAGTTGAGCCATGATTGCATAGGCGGCTGCAAAGGGAAAGAGAGCAAACAAGCATGCGGAAAATGAGGGAAGCACGCGACAAGCCAGGGTTTGTCATAGCAGAGGCGGACTTGAAGGCCGCGGGCCCCAACGCCGGAAGCTCGCTGGTGGATCGGATCTTCACCCTGGTGACCGGAGCCATCCAGACGCGCAGGGTCGTGACAGGCGCGCGCCTGCCATCAGTACGGCAGCTCGCGGACGATTGCGGGATCAGCCGGGATACCGCGGCGCGCGCCTACGACAAGCTGGTGGCGCATGGCCTGGTGGAGTCGCGCCGCGGCGCGGGCTACTTCGTGAAGGCCGCGGGCGGGCGCCGGGCGGTTGAGAAGGCGGCGGCGCGCCCCAGTCTTTTCAGTCCGGGCGGCCTGGATGCCGTGTCTTCGCTGCGCCTTCAACTGCAGCGGCCGGCGCAGACCTTGCTCAGTCGAAGCGGGATCGGGACGCTCCCCGAGGATTGGATGGACGAGCCGGGGATTGCAGGGGCGCTGCGCACGGTGGCCCGAGGCAATCAGCGCGCACTGGCGACGGCCGGCGATCCGCAGGGTTACCTGCCGCTGCGTCACCAGCTGCAGGTGAAGCTGCAGGACGTCGGCCTGAATGTCGACGCGTCGAACCTGATCGTGACCTCCGGGGCGATGGATGCCCTCAACCTGGTGCTGCTGAGCTTCCTGCGACATGCGCAAGCGAGGGTGCTGATCGAGCAGCCCTGCCAGCCCATCCTGGTCGACAGGATGATGTCCGTCGGTCTGGACATGCTGCCCGTCCCGCGCCTGGCCGATGGTCCCGATCTCGACGTATTGCGGGCGCTATGCGTCGAGCACCGTCCGCGGTTCTTCTTCCTGAGCACGGCGCTGCACAACCCGACCGGGACGAGCCTGGCGCCGCACAAGGCCTTCCAGCTCCTGCGTCTGGCCGAGGAATTCGACCTGACGCTGGTGGAGGACGACACCTATGGCGACCTGCTGCCGGTGGGCGGCGGCACCGCCGTGACGCGGCTCGCCTCCCTGGACCAGCTCCAGCGGGTCATCCATATCGGCAGCTTCTCCAAGACCATCGCGCCGGGGCTGCGCGTCGGCTACCTGGCGGCGAGTTCGGAGCGCATCGAATGGATGGCCACGTATCGCGCGCTGAACTGCCTGGCCACCAACAGCTTCGGGGAGCGCACCGTCTACCGGCTGCTGTCGCAAGGCAACTATCGGCATCACTGCGAGCAGTTGCGCGCTCGTCTTGCCGATGCGCGTCCGCGTGCCGCCGACGCGCTGCAGCGCTTGGGACTGCAGCTGGCGCACGAGCCCGACGCCGGTTTCTATCTCTGGGCGGATCTGGGAGACGGCGTCAATGCCTTCGCGGTGGCCCAGCGGCTGCTCGAGCAAGGGCACCTGACGGCGCCAGGGCGGCTGTTCTCCCTGGAGCATCCGTCGCACATGCGCTTCAACGTCGCCAACCTGCTCGAGGGCGGGGTGTTGCCGGCGCTGGGGCGCCTGCTGGGACGCTGAGCTGGCTCAGGCTCATCTTGGTGCATGCGAGCCTGCCCTGTCCCATCCTCTCCCCCGCATTCCCCTTGGATCCAGCTGGCACGCATACTGCTTCCGTTCCGGCATGGCCCACGCTTCCGACCTCCCCGGCGAGCCGCTGGAACTCGTCGCCCTGACCAAGCGCTACGCCCCCGATGCCGTCGCCGTGGACGCCATCGACCTGCGCGTCCCGGCCGGCAGCTATTGCTGCCTGCTGGGGCCCTCCGGGTGCGGCAAGTCCTCGACGCTGCGCATGATCGCCGGCCATGAGCACGTGAGCGACGGCGACATCCTGCTCGGCCATCGCAACATCACGCGGCTGCCCGCGTCGGCGCGGGGCACGGCCATGATGTTCCAGAGCTACGCGCTGTTTCCGCATCTCAGCGCGCTGGACAACGTGGCCTTCAGCCTGAGGATGCGCGGCGTGGCCGCGGGCGAACGCCGCCAGCGCGCGCAAGCGCTGCTCGAGCGCGTCGCCATGGGCCATCTCGCGCAGCGCCGTCCCGCCGAGCTGTCCGGCGGTCAACAGCAGCGGGTGGCGCTGGCGCGCGCGCTGATCATGGAGCCGCGCGTGCTGCTGCTCGACGAGCCGCTGTCGGCGCTCGATCCCTTCCTGCGCACGCAGATGCGCGCCGAGCTGCGGCGCTGGCAGCAGGAGCTGGGGCTGACCTTCGTGCATGTCACGCACTCGCAGGAGGAAGCGATGGCGCTGGCCGACCAGATGGTGGTGATGAACCAGGGCCGCATCGAGCAGTCGGCGAGTCCGCGCGCCATCTACAACCAGCCGGCCAGCGCCTTCGTCGCCACCTTCATCGGCGGGCACAACCTGATGCGGGACGGCCAGGCCCTGACGGCGGTCCGCACCGACCGCATGGCCGTGCACGCGCGCGAACCGGCCGACGACGGCCGGCCCCGCGTCGCCGGCCGCGTCAGCGATCTCGAGTACCAGGGCACGCACCTGCTGGTCGGCGTGGAGGTCGAGGCCGGCGTCGGCGCCTCGCCGCGGCTGACGATCAGCCTGCCCGACCTCCATGACGCCGGCGCCGCGCTCCAGCCGCATCAGCCGGTCTGGGTGTCCTGGGACGCGATGCAGGCGCACCGGTTCCCGGCCGGCTGACACGGCCGCGCAAGCCCCGTCCATTCATCCGCGGCCTGACGGCTTCAGGCGACGTCCCCACCACCGGAGATCGCTTCATGTCCAACGATTCCAACGGCTCCCGCATCGGCCGCCGCGGCGTGCTCAAGGGCGCCGCCGCCATCCTGGCCACCGGCAGCTTCCCGGCCATCCATGCGCAGGAGAAGCCGTCGCTGCGCTACCTCGGCACGGCGGTCAACCAGGACAAGCTGATCGCCGAGAAGTTCCAGGCCGACACCGGCATCCGGATCCAGTACGTCGCGGTCACCACCGACGAGGTGGCCAAGCGCGCGGTCACCTCGCCCAGCAGCTTCGACCTGATCGACACCGAGTACTTCTCGCTCAAGAAGATCGTGCCGACCGGCAACCTGATCGGCATCGACGCGCGGCGCATCAAGCACGCCGACAGGATCACGCCGCTCTTCACCAAGGGCGAGGTCGGCGGCAAGCCGGTCGGCGACCAGGGCACGGCGCCGAAGAAGGTCATGTACCTGCCCGGCGCCCGCGCCAATGCGTTCGCCACCGGCCCCACGCAGTTCATGACCCTGATCCCGACGGTCTACAACGCCGACACGCTGGGCATCCGCCCCGACCTGATCAAGCGTCCGATCACGTCCTGGGCCGAGCTGCTCAACCCGCAGTTCAAGGGCCGCGCATCGATCCTGAACATTCCGTCGATCGGGATCATGGACGCGGCGATGGTGGTGGAGGCCATGGGCCTGCACAAGTACCAGGACAAGGGCAACATGACGCGCGCCGAGATCGACCTGACGATCAAGACGCTGATCGAGGCGAAGAAGGCGGGCCAGTTCCGCGCGCTGTGGAAGGACTTCAACGAGAGCGTCAACCTGATGGCCTCGGGCGAGGTGGTCATCCAGTCCATGTGGAGTCCGGCGGTGACGGCGGTGCGCGGCAAGGGCATCGACTGCACCTTCCAGCCGCTGAAGGAGGGCTATCGCGCCTGGGCCGCTGGCTTCGGCATTCCGAAGACCGTGTCCGGCAAGCAGCTCGACGCCTGCTACGAGTTCATCAACTGGTTCCTCGACGGCTGGGCCGGCGCCTACCTCAACCGCCAGGGCTACTACAGCGCCGTGCTCGACACCGCCAAGGCGAAGATGGAGCCCTATGAGTGGGCCTACTGGATGGAGGGCAAGCCCGCCGCGAAGGACATCAAGAGCCCGCGCGGCGAGGTGCTGGCCAAGGCCGGCAGCGTGCGCGACGGCGGCAGCTACGAGCAGCGCATGGGCGGCATCGCCTGCTGGAACGCGGTCATGGACGAGAACGAGTACATGGTCCGCAAGTGGAACGAGTTCGTCGCCGCCTGAGCGCCGGGGACCGCAACCCGCCATGAAGCCTGGGCTTCCCTTCCTTCCCTTCCGTCCCTTACTTCTGGACGCCCGCGGCGCGTTGCGCCCCGGGCTGCAGGCGCTGCCCTTCGCGGCCGTGTTCGCGGTGTTCTTCCTGGTCCCGCTGGGGCTGGTCGTGATGGTCGGCTTCTGGGACTTCAACGAGTACGCGCTGATCCCCGCCTTCACCTGGCGCAACTACGGCAAGCTGCTGGAGGGCTGCGCCCGGCTCAACGAGTACGGCGATCCCTGCGTGACGGTGTCGACCTACCTGTCGACGCTGCGCTTCGCGCTGGCGACCTGGGCGATCACGCTGGTGCTGGGGTTCGCGCTGGCCTACTTCCTGGCTTTCCACGTGCGCTCGGCGGCGATCCAGACGCTGCTGTTCGTCGTCTGCACCGTGCCGTTCTGGACCTCGAACGTGATCCGCATGGTCTCGTGGATCCCGCTGCTGGGCCGCAACGGCCTGGTCAATCAGACGCTGATCGCGGCCCACCTGACCGAGCGGCCGCTGGACTGGCTGCTGTACTCCAACTTCTCGGTGCTGCTCGCGTACGTGCACCTCTACACCCTGTTCATGATCGTGCCGGTCTTCAACTCGATGATGCGGATCGACCGGGCCCTGCTCGAGGCCGCGCGCGATGCCGGCGCCAGCGCTTGGCAGACCCTGTGGCACGTGGTGGTGCCGCTGTCGCGCAGCGGCCTGCTGATCGGATCGATCTTCATCCTCACCATCGTGATGGGCGACTTCGTCACCGTCGGCGTGATGGGGGGCGGCCAGATCGCGTCGGTCGGCAAGATGATCCAGGTGCAGACCTCGTACATGCAGTTCCCGCTCGCGGCGGCCAATGCCGTCGTGCTGCTGCTGACGGTGCTGCTGATCATCCGGGGCCTGACGCGGGTGGTCGACATCCGCAAGGAGCTCTGACATGGGCGCACGCGTGAGAGAGCCGCGCGGGCCGGGTTTCTGGCCGCTGGCCATCCTGTTCGCGCTGTTCGTGCTGTTCCTGTACGGACCGGTGCTGACGATCTTCGTGCTGAGCTTCCAGGGGCCGGACGGCGGACTGACCTTCCCGCTCAACGGCGGGCCGTCGCTGCACTGGTACCGCCAGCTCGCAGAGGGACTCGGCGTGGTGGACATCGGCGCGGCGTTCCGGCGCTCGCTGGCGCTGGGGACGGTGGTGATGGGGCTCACGATGGCGCTGTCGCTGCTGGCCGCGCTGGCCTTCCGCAAGCGGCTGCGGGGCGGCGGGGCGCTGTTCCACGTGACGGTGGCGAGCCTGATCATGCCGTCGATCGTGGTCTCGCTGGGCATCGGGCTGCAGTTCCGGCTGATCGACACCGGCATCAAGGACCTGCTGGCCGCGTGGGCGCCGCCCGAGTGGGCCGATGGCTACGGCAGCGCGCTGGGGCTGTGGACCTCGGCGCTGGGCGCTCATCTGACCTGGACCTTGCCGTTCGGGCTGCTGATCATGTTCGCGGTGTTCAACCGCTTCAACCCGCTCTACGAGGAGGCCGCGCGCGATCTGGGCGCCACGCCGTGGCAGGCCTTCCGTCACGTGGTCCTGCCGCTGATCGCGCCGTCGCTGGTCGGCGTGGGCATGTTCGGCTTCACGCTCAGCTGGGATGAGATCGCGCGGACCTCCCAGGCGATCGGCGACGTCAACACCTTGCCGCTCGAGCTGCAGGGGCTGACCACGACCGTCACCACGCCCGCGATCTATGCGCTGGGCACGCTCACCACCGTCGTGTCGTTCCTCGTGATGGCGTTGACGATGCTGGTCATCGCCGGTCTGCGGCGGCGCCAGCGCGCGGGCCGCGCCGCCGAATGAAGACCGCCATGTCCGCCGCGACGCGAGCCGGCCCGCGGCGCCGGCTGCTGGTGATCAACCCGAACACCACCGCGGCGCTCACCGCCGAGCTGGGTGCCCTGATCCAGGCCGTCCAGCCGGACGACGTGGAGGTCCAGTCCGTGACCGCGGGCTTCGGCGCCTCGTACATCGCCGATGAGGTCGGTCTCGTGGTGGCGGCGCATGCGGCGCTCGACGCCTGGGATCGAGTGGTCAGCCAGTCCGGCCCGCCCGAGGCGGCGATCATCGGCTGCTTCGGCGATCCCGGCCTGTTCGCCTTGCGCGAGATCGCGCCGTGTCCGGTGCTCGGCCTCGCGGAAGGCGCCTTGATGGAAGCCGCCGCGCATGGCGACTGCGCCGTGATCACCGGCGGTCGCGCCTGGAAGCCGATGCTCGAGCGGCTGCTGCCGGCGCTCGGTCACGGCGTGGCGGTGCGCGGCATCCACACGGTGGCGCTCGATGGCCTGACGCTGCGCGCGTCGCGGGAGGATGCCGAGCGGCAGCTCCTGGAGGCCTGCGAGGCGGTGCTGCGGCAGTGGCCGGTCCGCGCCATCGTGCTGGGGGGCGCCGGCCTCGCCGGCATGGCAGCGCGCCTGCAGGCGCGGGTGCCGGTGCCGCTCATCGACAGCGTGACGGCCACGGCGCGTCAGGTCTGGCGGCTGCAAGGCCGCGGACCCGGCAACGGCGTGGAATTCAGGACCTCGCGTCGAGGCTGGTGACGCCGCGCGCCGGATCGAGATCGTGGACCTGCCCTGAGCGATGGCCGCCACCATCCAATCCTGACCCCAGCCCATTCAACCGCCGGATCCGCAGCTCGCGACACGGCGGGACCCGGCATCGGAAGCACCGCCTACAACGCCTCCTCGAACACATCGAGGATCGATCATGCAGGCGACTTCTGATGCGGCCATCGGCACGGAGCCGGTGCTCGCGCCCCCTCGCAAGAAGAGCTATCTGAAGGCCAACGTGGCCACCGTGCTCGCCATCGCCGTGGCGGCGACGGCGGCCTGGATCACGGCCATGACCTATGTCCAGGCCTACGGCATCGGTGCCACGCACTACGGCCAATCCGCCGACATCGCCAAGCGGACCGGGCCGGATGCGGCGCTGTTCGTCCTCGACGCGCTGGCGCTGGTGATCGTCGTCGTGCTGGCGCGGGTGGCCATCCGCGGCTTTCGATCCCCGCGGTGATCGGCAGCCCGGCGCGTATCGGGGCTCAGTAGCCCTTCGTTTCCTCCGGCGCCAGCCCCGCGCGCACGCGGTCACGCGCGCGCTGCTCGTCCTTCATCAGGCGGCGGTTCGCGACGTGGCGGACGATCCATGGCAGCGGGCGCACCGGGCCGCCGCTCGCGACCGCGAGCACATACGCCGTCGCGCATTTCTCGAAGAGCTCCGCGTTCATTGCCAGTCGCGACGGCGTCATGCCGAGCACCATCGGCCGCCCCCGGACCAACAGCGCGTTGCCTCCCCGCGCGAGCGCGCGGGCGAGAGCCTCGACCCGCTCCACTGCCGGCGCCATGCGGCCGAGATGCCGCACCTGCTCGTCGAAGACGCCGGGCATCGCGCCGCCGAAGTCCTTGAGCTGAAGGCCGAAGGAGCCGCCGCCGATGGCGATTGCGCAGACGTCCTCCCGCGCCGCGTAGACCGCTGCATGCACCTCCGCGACGGCCTCGGAGGCCACCGCGCCGCCCATGTCGAGGCGCACTTCGATGCGTCTCGGCCCCTCGTCCGTGGCCATCCCGAGCCACATCGCGCTCGCGCCCGGGATGCGCAGCGACAGGCTCGCGGAATCACCGTCCAACAGCCCCTTCGCGGCGAGCCGGTCGCGCCGGTGGCGCCATTCCTCGCGTGGATCGAGCGTCATGGCGGCGCTCCTCAGACCAGCGCGAACACGTCGTCGAAGCGGTTCAGCGCGTCGTCGATGACCTCGTCGGTGTCCGCCGCGCTCGTGTAGAGCCGGCTGCCCGCCACCGTGATCACGCCGTGCGCCGTGTACGCGGCGCCCATCTCCTCCATCATGTGCTTGCGCCGCCTGGCTTCGTCCTTGAGCTTGAGCAGCTTCCACAGGCTGCTGGTGTCCAGCAGCAGCACGCCCGAGGTCTGCAGGTGCACGATGGAGCCCATGTTGTAGGCGACGTACGGCAGACCGCGCCGCTGGATGATCTCGTCCAGCCCGCGCCGCAGCCGATCGCCCGCGCGGCCCGCCACGCCGGCCGCGTCGATGCGCTCGCATTCGCGCAGCGCGTGATAACCCGCCACGCAGGACAGCGGATTGGCCGACAGCGTGCCGCCGACGAAGGCGCGCCGCGCGGTCGTGCCGATGCCGCCGGCGAGCGACATCATGATGTCGCGCCGGCCGCCGATCGCGCCAGCCATCGGATAGCCGCCGGTCAGGCACTTGCCCAGCACCGTGATGTCGGGCGTGACGCCGAAGTAGGCCTGCGCGCCGCCCATGCCCAGCCGGAAGCCGGTCACCACCTCGTCGAAGATCAGCAGCGCGCCGAACTCGTCGCACAGCGCGCGGACCTGCGCGTTGTAGTCCTTCGCCACCGGACGCGTGCCGCTCTCGGGCCCCAGCGGCTCCACCAGCACCGCCGCCGTGCCGCCGCGCAGCCGGTTCCAGCGCAGCCGGCGCCGCAGCTCCTCCAGGTCGTTGGGCAGGCACTCCTGCGTGTGGCCGGTGGCGCCGCGTGGAATGCCGGTCGCCTCCAGCCGCCCGGTCTTGGGCAGGCGCATGCCGTAGACCAGCTGGTCGCTCCAGCCGTGATACGCGCCGCCGACCTTGATGATCCATCGCTTCCCGGTGTGCGTGCGCGCCAGCCGGACCGCGCCCATCACGGCCTCCGTGCCCGAGCCCAGCAGCCGCAGCATCTCGACGCCGGGCATGTGGCGGCACACCAGTTCGGCCAGCTTCACCTCGTACTCGTGCAGCAGGCCGGTGACCGGCCCGCAGTCATCGAGCACCGCCTGCGCCGCGCGCCGCACCACTGCGGGATTGCTGCCGAGCAGCGTCGGGCCGCCCGCCTGCAGGAAGTCGATGTAGCGGTTGCCGTCGATGTCGGTCAGGTGCGCGCCCTCGGCCCTGGCCATCGCCAGCGAGAACGGATGGTTGAACGCGAGGTTGTGCTGCACGCCGCCGGGGATCACCGCCTTGGCCTGTTCGGCCAGGCGCTTCGATCCGGCGCAGCGCTCGTCGAACCAGCGCAGCACCTTGGGCATCGCGTCGGCGCGGATCGGCCGCATCGGCTGGGCGACCAGCTCCGCGAAGCGGCGGTACAGCGTGTCCACATCGGGCCATTCGGAGATGGCCGGGCCGGCGGAGGCGGTCATCGCCGCGGGACGATCGGTGGGGAGGGGACTCATGGCGGGGTGGGCTGAACAGGAGGATCAATGAAGGGGCGACGGGGGAAGCGCGTCATGCGCGCGCTGCAGCGCCTCGCGGCGTGCCGGCTCCCAGGACGCGCGGTCGGCGATGCGGGCGCGCAGCCAGTGGCGGGCGAGCTGCTCCAGGTCGTCGAGCGCGCGCATCGCCGCCGCGCTGTCCGCGCCGCAGCACAGCACGCCGTGGTTGCGCATCAGGTAGGCGTTGGACTGCGCGTTCACGACGCGCGCGAGCTTGCTGGCCAGCCAGTTGCTGCCGGAGGGCGCGTAGCCGGCCAGCGGCACGCGGCGGCCCAGCGAGGGCTGCAGCTCGGGCGGAACGTCGAGCGTCAGCCCCAGCAGCGCGCAGGCGCTCGCCACCGGCTGATGCGTGTGGATGGAGCAGCCCACGTCCGGGCGCGCGGCGAGCACGCGCGCATGCAGGCTGCTCTCCACCGACGGCGGCAGCTCGCCTGCCACGCGCTCGAGGTCCTGGAGCCGCATCACGCAGATGTCCTCGGGGCTCATCGTCAGGTAGTCGGTGGCCGAGGGCGTGACGGCGACCAGCGCCGCGTCGATGCGCAGCATCAGGTTGCCGCCGGTGGCGGCGAAGTAGCCCTTGCGGGAGAGCGCCAGACACAGGTCCACGACCTGGCGGCGGGCGGCGAAGTGCTTCATGCGGGGAAGGCCTGCGCGAGGCGTTGCGGCGCGTTGAGCCGGTGATAGAGCGGCGCCAGGCGCGTGCGCACCTCCTGGAACGCCTCGAACTTGTCCTGGTACAGCCCGCGCAGCGCGAGGGTGGGCTCGAAGACCCGCCGCGTGCGGCGCAGCGCGCGCAGGTCGGAGAAGCTCAAGCGCCCCAGGCCCACGGCGGCGATGAAGGCCGCGCCGATCGCGTTGGCCTGGATCGGCGCCTCGAGCTGGCGGATCGGCTGGCCGGTGACGTCCGCGATGATCTGGCACCACACGTCGCTCTGCGCGCCGCCGCCGACCGCCGCGATCGCGCCGACATCGCGCCCCAGCAGCCGCGCGAAGGGCTCCAGCATCCAGCGCGTATTCAGCGCGACGCCCTCGAGGAAGGCGCGGAAGATGTCCTCGCGGGAGTGCTCGAGCGACAGGTTGATCAGGCCCGCGCGCAGCCGCGGGTCGTCGACCGGCGTGCGCTCGCCGAAGAGCCACGGCGTGTAGATCAGCCCGCGCGCGCCGGGCGGCACGCGGGCCGCGATCGTGTTCAGCAGCTCATAGGCGGCGGGGTGTTCCTCGTCGCTGGCGAGTTCGTCGCGATGGAAGAGGATGCGGTCGCGCAGGAAGGACAGATTGGCGCCCGCCGTCGATTGCAGCGCCATCGCGAGATAGCGGCCCGGCACCGCGCAGGGCACGGCCGCGATCTTGCGCCGCACGTCGGTGCGCATGCGCGGCACGTGCGCGCCCAGCCAGGACGAGGTGCCCAGATAGAGGTGGCTCTCGTGATCCTCGACCGCGGCGCCGACCGCGACGGCCGAGTTGTCGACGGCGCCGGCGACCACCGCCGTCGCCGCGTCGAGGCCGAGCGCATCCGCCACGTCCGGCCGCAAGGTGCCGATCACCTCGGTGGACGCGACGATCTCCGGCAGCTTCTCCTGCGCCACGCCCAGCAGGCGCAGCAGGCCGGCGTCGTAGCGGATGCGATGCGGATCGCGGTTGTCCGTCACCCAGGCGGTGAGGATCGAATCCTGCGTCGCGCAGACGCGGCCGCACAGCCGCAGGTTCATGAAGTCGAGCGCGTTGAGGAACTTGTGCGTGCGCTCGTGGACCTCGGGCATCTCGTCGCGGATGAACGCGAGGTGGCCGGCGATGTCGCGGCCGGTGCTCGAGGGCGCGCCGCCGGTCAGGCGCAGCCAGCGCCACAGTTTGAGCGGCGCGTAGCCCTCGATGTTGAGCAGGCGGCCGCGCGCGCGCCGGGCGATCGCGGCGGCGCCGCGCGCGTCCAGCCAGCTGATGGCGCGGCCGATCGGCTGGCCCGCGCGGTCGACGCAGACGGTGACCTCGGTCTGCGTCGAGCAGCAGACCGCCGCCACCCGCCGCCGCAGCGCGGCATCCGGCGCGAGCAGCTCGCTCGCCGCCATCAGGAAGGCGCGCCACCAGTCCTCGGGATCCTGCTCCGCCCGCGCGCCCTGCACGTGCAGCGCCACCGGCTGGAAGGACCAGGACCGCACCGAGCCGTCGAGCGCGACCAGCGCGCACTTGCAGCCCGAGGTGCCCAGGTCCACCGCCAGCACCAGCGGCCCGTCGCTCGCGTCAGCGTTCATCAGAACTTCCGCGCCACCGACAGGACCAGCCGGTTGTTGTCCTGCGCGCGCAGGCGGTCTCCGTCCTGCACCAGGAAGATCTCGCGCGCCTTGGTGCGCGTGGTCAGCCACTCGGCCGTCCACTGGAAGCCCCAGCGCGTGTGCGTGATGCCGATGGCGTAGTCGCTGAAGTCCGCCTCCTTGAAGTGGCGGATCTTCTGCAGGCCGGCATGCAGGTTCAGCGTCGTCGCCGCGCCCAGCGGCAGCTTGTAGCCGAGGTCGAACAGCCAGCTGCCGCGCGAGTCGTGATCGCCGCGCGCGTAGCACTCGATGGCCTTGGTCGGATCCTCCGACACCGCCAGGATCTGGCCGCACACGCCGCCGGTGTCGGCGCCGCGGTAGGTGCGCGAGATTACGTTGAGCGCGCGTCCCTCCAGCGCCCCCCAGCCGATCTCCAGCACCGCGTAGGAGGTGTCGTAGCGGGTGGTCCGGAAATCGGTCGGCACGCCGGCCTCGAGGTCGATGCCATGCGGGGCGGAGAACTTCGCGCCGGGGAAGAACTCGGTGGCCAGGCCCACGCCGAAGTGCCACGCGTCGGGATCGCCGAAGCGGTAGCCCGCGCCCAGCAGCAGGTTGACGCCGTCGGCGTCGGTGTAGGACTTCTTGCTCACCGAGGACAGCTGCACCAGGCCGATCACGCCGCTTTCGTGCGCCAGCTGGAGGCTCAGTTGCACGCCGGGCTTGTTGAGCGAATCGGAGATGCCGCGATTGCGCTGGTCGGTGGTCAGCTTGATCTCGGTGTCGATCGCGTAGGTCGCGGTCTGGACCTCGTCGGGCTTGGCGAGTTTGGTGGTGTCCTCGGCCGAGGCGCTGGCCGCGCAGGCCGCGCCGAGCGCGAGCAGCAGGAGGGATCGTTGCATGAGATGCCTTTCGGTCGGTCGATCAGGAGGTCTTGCACACCGGCGTCGCGGGCAGCTCGGCGACGCGCGAGAAACGCTCGGTCTGGCCGAGGATCTCGGCGCCGACGAAGGCGCGCAGGTGGACCTCCGCGCCCTTCACGCGCAGCGCGCCCTTGTATTTCTTCCCATCGCGCGGGTCGAAGACCCAGCCGTCGCGCCAGGCCTCGCCGTCATAGCGCTCCAGCCGCGCGATCACCACGCCGCAGGTGTCCTTGGGCGTGCCGGCGTCCTTGTCCCAGACGATGCGGCCGCACAGCGCGACGGCCTTGTCGGCGCAGGGCTTGAACTCGATGACGGCGTCCTTCTCGGCGGTCATCCACAGGCCGGCCGCGTCCTCGGCCGCGGCCTGGGCGCCGCTGGCGGACAGCAGCAGAAGCAGGGGAAGCGTCAGTCGACTGGCTTTGATCGGCGGCATCGCGGTCTCCTCGGGATCGGTGATTGTGGTAGCGATGACTAGAATATAGTCATCGCTATATTTATGGACGAATGGGAACAACCCTGATGTCCACGGGGCGGGGCGGAGGTTCGATGCTGAGCGGGGTCCCCCGGGTCTGCTCAGACCGAGGGCAACTGGGCGCGGCGCGCGGCGTGGCCCTTGAGCAGGGCGAGGACGGTCAGGATCGCGAAGGCGACGCTGACCAGCGGCACGCGGGCGGCCTCCTCGCCATCGACGACGAAGGACGCCATCAAGGGCCCGAAGGCGACGCCGAAGAGCTGCGCCGCCGGCACCAGCGAGGCCACGCGCCCGGCGGGATCGGCCGCGAAGGCCAGGCCCATCTGGAAGGGCGCGGCGAACAGCCACACGAAGGTGAACACCGCGCAGAGCAGCGCGAAGGGCAGGGCGTCCGCGGGCCCGGCGCGGCCGATGCCGTAGGCGGACAGGCCCAGCAGCAGCGCGCAGATCGAGAGCGTGCCGCGGACCGGCAGCCGCCGCACGAGCACCGAGCCCAGGCTGCCGCCAATGACCTGCATGCCCAGGCCGGCCGCGATCAGCGTCTGGATCGCGACCGAGCCGTAGCCGGCGCGCTTGCCCAGCGGCTCGATGTAGGCCCACAGCGAGCCCAGCGTCGCCATCAGCAGGAACGAAACCACCAGCGGCATCGCGAGCCTGGCTGACCAGCGGAAGCCTTCGGCCGCCACGGCGGCGAGCGGCTTCAGGCCGGCGGGCAGGCCCGCGGCCAATGCCGCGCCCACGGCGGACAGCAAGGCCAGCGCGACGAACGCGCCCGGCCAGCCGTGGGACGGGATGACGGCTCGCGCGAGGATCAATCCCACGACGCCCTGCGCGATCGTCTGGATCACGAAGAACAGGCCGGCCTTGCGTTCCGGCTGGGAGGAGCGCACCAGCACGCTGGTCGTCGACCACACGAGCACGCCCTCGCCGACGCCGGCCGCGACGCGGATCAGGCCGAAGGCGAGATCGCCGCTGGCCCGCAGCGTCAGCAGATCCAGCCCGGCGGCGCACAAGGCGGCCAGCATCGTCACGAGGCGCAGGCGCGCCAGCGGTAGCGCCAGGTCGCCGAGCAGCACGCCCGCGCCCAGGCCGACGATCTCCGCCATTGCGATCATGCCGACGCCTTCCAGGCTGACGCGGCCGGACTCGAGCAACTCGCCCAGCACCAGCGGCTGCAGGCCGAGCATCAGCAGCGCGATGGAGCCCACCGCGACGGCAAACGGCCACGCGTGCGGGGCGGGTTCACGGATCGTCGTCATTCGTCTCTCCCTCGCCGTGCGCGGCGCTACACTGAACAGTAGCCATCGCTACCGTTGAATCATCGCTCCGGGACCGCCGTCATGGGCTGGGAGAATCCCGCAGCATCACGCCGCCTGCACATGCCGACATCCCGCCGCACCGCTGCTTCACGCACCGCTCCTTCATTGACGACCAAGGTCCAGCCGGCGCAGCAGCGCGCGGCCGAGACCTTCGAGCGCATCCTCGACGCGGCGGCGAAGACGCTGACGGAGGTGGGCATCGAGCGGCTCTCCACCAACTTGGTGTGCGAGCGCGCGGGGCTGTCGCCGCCGGCGCTGTACCGCTACTTTCCCAACAAGTACTCGCTGCTGGCGGAGCTCGGGCAGCGGTTGATGCAGCGCCAGAACGACTGCATCGACCGGTGGATCTCGCAGGAGGTGCTGGCGGGGGGAGTGCCGGCGGTGGAGGCGGCGCTGGTGGGGCTGCTGCTGGATACCTTCGAGGTCACGCGCAGGACCGAGGGCGGCATCTGGATCATGCGGGCGCTCAGGGCGGTGCCGGCGCTGGAGGAGATCCGGTTGAACTCGCACGCGCAGGTCACGGAGGCGCAGGCGCAGTTGCTGGCGCGGGCGTTGCCGAAGGCGAAGCTGGCGGAGCTGCGGCTGGCGAGCCGGATCGTGGTGGAGCTGATCTATGCGACGGTGGAGATGCTGTTCGACGAGTCGCTCGATGCGAAGCGGGTCGCGGCCGTCACGGCGGGGATGATGGCCAGCCATCTGGAACGGCTGGTGCCGCGCAAGGACACGACGCCGCGCAGGAAATAGCAGCGCTGCCGCACTGCCACCGCCGCTGGCCCTCACCCCTCCCGCAAGCAAGCGGGCGAGGGGGTAATACCGGTCTGCCCGCACTTGCCTCGCGCAAGAACTCCCTCGCCCCCCGCGAGGGGGGAGAGGGCAGGGGAGAGGGGGTGCTTCGAAGGGCAGCAGCGCTGTGGCACGAGCCCCCTCTCCCCTCCCTCTCCCCGAAGGGGCGAGGGGGTAATACCGGGCTCGCGCGCGCCGCCAGTTGATCGACCGCGGGCTTAACGGCGCGCTGAGGCGTCGCTCGCGGCGCTGTCGCAGCGCAGGCCCGCGATGCCCAGCGTCACTGCCGCGGCGCAGGCGTTGATGACGCCGGAGGCGCCCATCGAGGCCAGCAGCGCCCGCTTGAGGCGCTCGGCGTCGAGACCGGGCATCGCGGCGCGCAGCAGCGCGACCACGCCGCTCGCATGCGCGGTGGCCAGCGAACTGCCGGAGTCCATGTCGTAGCTGCCGCCGGGGACCGTGGTCAGCACGGCGCGGCCGGGCGCGGCGAGTTCGCCGTCGGCCTCCGAGGATTCGCCCGCGCTCGCGATCACGAGCGCGCCCGGCACGTCGCTGGGGAAGCCCCTGCCGAGCCTGGCCGGCGGCGCCGCCGCGACGATCACCGCGCCGCGCGCCTGCGCATGCCGCGCGAGCTGCGTCAGCAGCGGATCGCTCGGCCCGCCGAGGCTGAGGTTGATGACATCGGCGCCGTCGGTGATCGCCGCGCCCAGCGCCTGCGCCAGCGTGAACGAATTGCAGCGGGCCGAGGCCGCGCCGCGATCCTCGCGAGGCGGCGCGGTCCAGCACGCGCGGTAGCTCAGCATCACCGCGCCGGGCGCGACGCCGACGATGCCCTGGCGGTTGTTGGCGCGCGCGGCGATCAGGCCCATCACCTCGGTGCCGTGGCGCTCCGGCACGCCGTCGACATAGGCGCCGCCGCCACTCACGTAGTCGCGCTGGCCCGAGACGCGGCCGGCGAGGTCGGGGTGGCGCGCGTCGACGCCGGTGTCGATGACGGCCACCTTCACGCGCTCGCCCTGGCTTACCTGCTGGAGCGCCGCGGCGGACATCTGCTGGAAGCCCTTCTGCAGGCCGAAGTAGGGATCGTTGTAGGGCGCGGCCGGCGCGAGGGCGCTCGAGGGCGAGGGCGTGGCCGGCGAGGTGGCCGGCGACGTGGCCGGCGATGTGGCCGGCGAAGAGGGCTCGCGCGCGGAAGGGGAAGGGGCGGGTGGGGTGCTGCTCAGCGCCTCGAACTCGTTGAGCGGCTGCGCGAGCCGGACCCGCGCGTCGCGGCGCAGGCGCGCCAGCATCGCGTCGAGGTCGTCACCGGCGGCGAGCGCGAACAGCATGCAGCGCAGGTTCAGCGGCGCGATGGTCCAGGCGGCCTGCTCGCGCAGGTGGTAGTCGCGGGCCAGGCCCTCCGACATCGCCTCGGCGCGCGCGCTGCCCGCGTAGCCGGCCATGCGCCGGTAGTCGCCGCGCGGCGAGCCTCCCGCGCCCGGCAGCGGCTCGCCGCGGTCCTCGACGGCCAGGATGATCAGCGCGCCATCGGCGGACGGCATCGCCGCCGCTGATGCCGCTGATGCCGCCGACCCCGCTGAAGCAGGCGTCGCGCCGCCGGGCTCGATCGCCTCGGCCGGAAGCCCCGATGTCAGCAGCGTGGCCAGGCCGATCGTCAATGCGCCGATCGCCCGCGCGATCCGGAAGGCCATCGCTCAGCGCCCCGCGGCGGCGGCGCCGACGGGCTCCACCAGCAGCACGCCGGGCTCGGCGCGCAGTTGCTCGACCATCGCGGGCGTCGCCGGCGTCGCCGGCGTCGCATCTGGCGCCGCCGGCTTGACCGTCGCCAGCAGCAGGCTGCTCGCGTCCTCGTCCGCGCCGACGATGCGCAGCCCATGGCGGGCGAGCATCTGCCGCAGGCGCGCCATGTCGACGTGTTCTTCCGGCACCAGGCGCAGGCTCGCGGCGGCCGGCGGCGTGGCCGGCTGGCTCAGCGTGACGTAATCGGCGGGCGCATGGCCGTCGGGCCACAGGCGCAGGCCGAGCACGCACAGCGCCACCGCCTGCACCGCCACCGCGGCGGACAGCCAGCGCGTGAGGCGCGGCGATGCGTCGTTGGCGGCGCGCGCGCCCGTGCCCTGCGCGGAGGCGACGGGTCCCGCAGGACCGGCTTCGCGATCGCGCGCCCAGAGCCGGTCCAGGCCGGACTGGATCGCGGCCTCGTCGACCGGCAGGCCGGCGGGATCCTGCATGCCCTGGTGGATGCGCTGCTGGAGCTCGAGTTCCTCGCGGCAGTGCGCGCAGTGCGGCAGATGCGCCTGCACCAGGCGGCGCTGCTCCGGCGTGGCCGTGCCGGCCGCGACCCAGGCGATCGTGTCCCAGATCTGGCGGTGCTCGTCGGGCCGCTCGTTCGCCGGGGTGTTCATGGGCGCGCCGGTCGTGTCGTTTCCTGCGCCGGAGGGGGCGTCGTGCGATGTCATGTCTGTCCTTCGGTGCCACTGGCCGGGCGTGGGAGGCCGCCCAGCTCGGGCAGCACGTTGCGCAGCCTGACCCGCGCATGGAACATGCGGGCCTTCACCGTGCCGGTGGCGCAATTCATGATGCGGGCGATGTCCTCGCAGGTCTCGCCCAGGTAGTACGCGAGCTCCATCGTCACCCGCTGTTCCGTCGGCAGCGTCGCCAGCCCGCGCAGCACCCAGTCGCGCTGCTCGCGGTCGGCGGCCTCGTTGAAGGCGGGCTCGGCGGACGCCAGCTCGCCCTCGTGGACGGAGGAGGCATTGATCTCCTCGGCCGTCACGCCGTCGCGCAGCGCCTTGAGCATGCAGCGGTAGGCGATGCCATGGATCCAGGTCGAGACGCGCGACTCGCCGCGGAAGTTGCCGGCGGTCCGCCACACGATCCAGAGCGCGTCGTTGACGACCTCGTCCGCCAGATCCGGCCGGCCGCAGCAGCGCAGCACGAAGCGCGTCAGCCGCGGCTGGCAGTGCCGGTAGAGCTGCTCGAAGCCGGACCGGTCGCCGGCCGCGGCGGCCTGCAACCAGGCTCGCAGACGCGATTCGGCGGCGGAGTCCGCCTCGTTTGGAACAGATGGAAACATGGGGCGACGAATTCTGCAGAAGTGTCGTTCATGGGTGCCACAATCGCCGCCGATGGTTGTCCAGCCCCTAAAAAAAGTCGCGCACACCCCCATTGGCAGGGGGCCGGCAGGGGCACTGGGCGGACCGCGCGGCGTCGCGCGGGCGGGGCTGATCGTCGTGGCGGCCGCCGTTTTTCCGCTGCGGGACGGCCATGCACAAACCTGGGGCGGGACCGTCTCGCTGGTGTCGGAGCGCATCTCGCGCGGCCTCAGCTTGAGCGACGGGCATCCGGGGGTTACCGCGGACCTGTTCTATCGCGACGACCGCAATTGGGCACTGGGGCTGGGGCTCGGGACGATGAATCCGGACCAGGGGCCGAAGGCTGAAGCCATCGTGTCGGCCACCCGCTGGTGGCAGGTGGACGACCACCACACGGTGACGCTGTCGGGCGCTTATTACGACTATCTCGGCGACGGGGCGGGACCGCTGCGTTACAGCGAGGTGTCGCTCGGCGGGCTGTGGGACGGCGGGCGCTGGGGGCAGTGGGGCGGCACGGTGTCGCTGTCACCGGATCTGGGCGCGTCCTCGTCGTGGGGCTATCTCGGGCATCGCGGCGCCACCATCGTCGAGCTGACCTGGCATCGCCGCGTGGCGGGCGCGCTCGCGGCCGACCTGGGATGGGGCATCGTCAGCAGCTGGGGCGGGAGTGAGAGCGGGTCCTATCGGTCCGCCAACGCCGGGCTGAGCTACACGGCGGGCGCGTGGCGATTCACGGTGTCGCGGCTCTACAGCTCCGTGCCAAAGAAGCAGCGCTGGGTCGCCGGGGTGGGGTGGTCCTTCTGAGGACGCTGGCCCTCACCCCAGCCCTCTCCCGCAAGCGGGCGAGGGAGTAGGAGCCGGACGTCGTCGTAGTAAACCCCCTCGCCCCAACGGGGAGAGGGAGGGGAGAGGGGGCTCGTGCCACAGCGCTGCTGCCCTTCGAAGCACCCCCTCTCCCCTGCCCTCTCCCCCCTCGCGGGGGGCGAGGGAGTTCTTTGCGCAAGGCAAGTGCGCTTGCGGGAGAGGGGGGTGAGGGCCAGTGGCCTCACGCAGGCCTGCAGCTGGAGCCCTGCTAGCCCGCCGACTGCTCGAGAAAGCGCTGCGCATCCAGCGCCGCCATGCAGCCGGTGCCCGCGCTCGTGATGGCCTGGCGGTAGACGTGGTCCTGCACATCGCCAGCCGCGAACACCCCCGGCACGCTGGTCATCGTCGCGAAGCCTTCTGACCCGCTGCGCGTGAGCACATAGCCATCGCGCAACTCGATCTGCCCGCGGAAGATCTCCGTGTTGGGCTTGTGCCCGATCGCGATGAAGCAGCCTTGCAGCTTGATGTCGGTGGCCGAGCCGTCCTGCGTGCTCTTCACGCGCACGCCGGTGACGCCGCTGGCATCGCCCAGCACCTCGTCCAGCGTGTGGAACAGGTGCAGCTCGATCTTCCCGGCCTTGACCTTGTCCATCAGCTTGTCGACCAGGATGGGCTCGGCGCGGAACTTGTCGCGGCGGTGGATCAGGTGGACCTTGCTGGCGATGTTGGACAGGTACAGCGCCTCTTCCACGGCTGTGTTGCCGCCGCCCACCACGCACACCTCCTGCTCGCGATAGAAGAAGCCGTCACAGGTCGCGCAGGCGCTCACGCCGCGGCCCATGAAGGACTCCTCCGACGGCAGGCCCAGGTATTGCGCCGAGGCCCCCGTCGCCAGGACCACCGCGTCGGCGGTGTAGACGGCGCTGTCGCCGGTCAGCGTGAACGGGCGCTTGGAGAAGTCGACGCTGTTGATGTGGTCGAAGACGATCTCGGTCTGGAAGCGCTCGGCGTGCTCCTGGAAGCGCTGCATCAGCTCCGGCCCCTGCACGCCCATCACGTCGGCGGGCCAGTTGTCGACTTCGGTGGTGGTCATCAACTGACCCCCTTGCGCCATGCCGGTGACCAGCAGCGGCTTGAGGTTGGCGCGGGCCGCGTAGATGGCGGCGGTGTAGCCGGCCGGGCCGGAACCGAGGATCAACAGATGGGTGTGTCGTTGCATCGAGGTCATGTCAGTTCACAGCTTGGCGCGGTCCAGGCGTTGGGCGAATTCATCGGCCGGCAGGAAGCCGATCGTGCGGGCGGCGGCAAGCTCGCGGCCTTGCGCGTCGAAGAACAGGATCCCCGGCGGGCCGAACAGCTGGAAGCGCTTGAGCAGCGCCTTCGCCTCCGCGCTGTTGGCGGTGACGTCGGCCTGCAGCAGCCGCGCCTGGCGCAGCCGGGCCGCGATCGCCGGATCGGAGAAGGTCAGGTGCTCCATCTCCTTGCAGGCGACGCACCAGTCCGCATAGAAGTCCAGCATCACCGGACGGTCGGCCGAGGCCAGCGCCGCGTCGAGCTGCGCCACCGTGGTGATGCGCTCGAACGCCGGCGCCGCCTTGGCGGAGGCCGCCTCGGCGCTGGCCATCGGCAACGCGCCGGCGCCATTGCCGCGCGCCAGGTGCCGCAGCGGCTGCAGCACGCTGTCGCCGCCGGACAGCGCGCCGCCGATCATCGCGATCGACCACAGCGCCACCAGCGCGCCGCCCGCCTTGAGCGCGCGCGGCCGGCCGGCCTCGAACGCGCCCAGGCAGATCGCCGCGATCAGCGCGGCCGCGCCGATCAGGAACATCAGCGCGCCCGTGGGCAGCACCGGCGAGACCAGCCACAGCGCGACCGCGATCAGCACCAGGCCGAAGAAGGTCTTGACGTGCTCCATCCAGCGGCCGGCGCGCGGCAGCAGCGTGCCGGCGGACAGGCCCAGCAGCAGCAGCGGGACGCTCATGCCGCAGGCCAGCGCGAACAGCGCCGAGCCGCCCAGCACCACATCGCGCGTCTGGCTGATGTAGACTAGCGCGCCGGCCAGCGGCGCCGCGACGCAGGGACCGACCAGCAGCGCCGACAGCCCGCCCATCAGGAACACGCCGATGTGACGGCCGCCCTTGAGCTGGTTGGACGCGTTGTTGACCTTGTCCTGGATGAAGCCGGGCATCTGGAATTCCCAGACGCCGAACATCGACAGCGCCAGCACCGACAGCAGCAACGCGAAGGACCCCAGCACCCAGGGGTTCTGCAGCGCGGCGGCGAAGCCGGAGCCGAGCAGCCCCGCGACGACGCCCGCCGCCGTGTACACCATCGCCATGCCCAGCGAGTAGGCCAGTGCCAGCGAGAAGCCGCGCGCGCGAGACACCGGCGCGCCCTGGCCGACGATGATCGACGACAGGATGGGCAGCATCGGCAGCACGCAGGGCGTGAAGGAGAGCAGCAGCCCGCCGAGCAGGAACATGCCGACGACGCGCAGCAGGCTGCCCGACTGGAGCGCCGCGGCGCTGCTGTCGAGCGGGGCCGCGCCGGCTTCCGCGGCGGCTGCGGGCACGGCCGGCGTGGCCGATTCGATCGGCGCGGACAGCGCATCCGGCTGCGCATCCCAACGCGCCTGCAGCGCGCCCGCGCCATCGCGCGTCAGATGCACCAGCGCCTGCTGCGGCGGGTAGCACAGGCCGCGATCGGCGCAGCCCTGATAGCGGACCGTCAGCGTGGCGGGCGCCTGCGCGTCAGGCAGCGGCTGCGTGATGCGCGTGGGGCCCGCCCACAGCGTCATCGTCTTGTTGAAGTTCGGATCGAACTCGGCCTTGCCGGCCGGCAGTTGCGGCGCGGGCAGCGCGGCGCCTTCGGCCTCGATGGCGAAGCGCTCGCGGTACAGGTGATAGCCCGGCGCGACCTTGAATTCAACGAGCAGCGGACCGGACTTCGCGCCGTCCTTGAGTTCGATGCGGGCCTCACCCGGGAAGGCTTGCGCAGGATCGAGGAAGGCCGGGTCGCCGGCCGCGTGGGCGCCGGTCATGCCGGCGGCCAGCGCGAGCGCGGAGGCCGCGCCGGCCAGCAGGGATGCGAGTGATCTCATGGTGAATGGGGTGCAGGGTGTTGGAGGAGTCGTTCGGGGTCGTGGGACTGGAGCCGGCCGTCGCCATCGATGAGCAGGAAGCCGACGCCGGGCGTGCTCAACCGCTGCGCGGCCTGGGCGCCGATCAGCATCGCCATCGTGGCCAGCGCGCCGGCCGCGATGCACAGCGGCGCGACGACGCTCACCGCCTGCCAGTGGCGCACCGGCTGGCCGGTGCGCGGGTCGAGGATGTGGCAGCAGCGCCGGCCGTCGGGGGTGATGAAGAAGCGCTCGTAGTCGCCGCTGGTCGCCAGCGCGCCGTCGCTCAGCGCGATGCGGGCGCAGACCTCGTCCTCGCGCCGCGGATGGCGCACCGCGAAGACCCAGGGCCGGCCGTCGGGACGCGGGCCCAGCACGCGCAGGTCGCCGCCCAGGTTCACGAAACCGTGGCGGACACCGAGCCCGCGCAGCGCCGCCACGGCGCGATCGGCGGCGTACTCCTTGCCGATGCCGCCGAAGTCGATCTCCATGCCCGCCTGCGGCAGCGCGATCGCGCGGCCGTCCCACTGGACGCGGTGCCAGCCGATGCGCGCGAGCTGCACGGCCAGAGCGTCGGGCGTGGGCTCGCGGCCGGCCTTGAAGTCCCAGGCGCGGCGCAGGCAGCCGCTGGTGAGGTCGAACAGGCCGTCGCTCTGGCGGTGCAGCTCGGCGGCGAAGTCCAGCAGCTGCGCGGTCTCCGCGTCGACGGTCACGCCGCCCCGGCCCGCCCGCGCGTTGATCGCCGAGATCACGCTGTCGTCGCGGTAGCGCGAGTACTTGCGCTCGATGCGGCGCACCTCCGCCTCGGCCAGCGCGCAGGCCTCGGCGGCCTGGGACGGCGGCAGGCCGGCGAGCACGATCTCGTTGGGCGAGGCCATCGCCGTGAAGGCGTGGCGATGCTCGCGCTCGGCGGGACCGTCCGGCGGCGCGGCTGACGCGGCCGGCGCGGGGGATTCCGCCGATGAGGAGATCGTGGGGTCGCGCAGCATGGCCGTGGCTCAGAACTTGTGTGACACGCCGAGCTGCAGCCAGTCGGCCTGGAAGCGGTCCAGACCCGGCGAGCCGCTGCCGCCCAGGCGCCAGGCGGCGCGCTGCTCGTAGTGCTCGACGCTGAAGTCGGCCGTCCAGCGCGGCGCGAACTCGTAGGCGACCTTCAGCCCGGCGGTGATCGCGCCGAAGGCCGACAGGCGCTGGTCGCCGGACAGGTACTGCGGTGAGGTCGCGGTGTAGCCGGGCGGGAAGGGCGCACCGAGCGCCGGGTCGTAGACCGGGTCGTAATAGAACTTGGCCGCGCGCTGCGTCGTGTAGCGCAGCATCGGCGTCAGCGTCCAGCCGCCCGCGAGCGGCTGCACCCAGGCCGTCTCCAGCGTGTTGGCGCGCACGCCGAAGCTGTCCGCGTAGTAGCGCCAGCTGCTGCGCAGCGTCGCCTTCCAGTCGCTGAAGTGGTGGTTCCAGCGCCCCATCACCGTGTACTGCTCGCGGCGGTCGGGCCGGCGGTCGGGGAACTTGTACGGGTCGGAGTACATGCCATGGCCCCAGCTCGCGCCGATGTTGAGCTGCACCAGGTCGTTCGCCGTCCAGGCCTGCGTGACGCCCGCGATCAGCTGCGTGGTGTTGCGGCCGCGGCTCAGCGTCGGGTCGTCCGACGAGCCGATCCAGTCGTCGCCGAAGGCGGCGCCGATATTCCAGGTGGTGTTGTTGTCCTCGCTGGAGCGGCGGTAGTCGGCGGAGATCGTGCGCGAGCGGTAGTCGTGCTCGGTGGAGTAGGCGGCGCCGACGGACCACGCGTCGCGGTCGTTGTAGCGCGTGACGCGGACGTCGCCGGCGGTGCGCTCTTCCTTGAGCCGCGACGCGCCGGACACCGCGCTGTGATAGCGCGGCGACGCGCCGGACACGCTGTCGCTGACCAGCGAGCCCTCGACCGACCAGCGGCCGGCGACCGGCACCATCAGATAGACCGAGGGCGCGGTGACCTTGATGCGATCGAAGCCGGGCTGGCGGTCGCGGTAGGAGAGCACCTTGACGGCGATCTCGGCCTGCTCGGGCGCGGTCTCGGCCTGCGCCGTCACGTGCAGGCCGGGCAGCAGCAGCGCGGCGGCGAGCACGCCGCCCCAGCCGCCGGCCTTGGCCGTGTCGACGGTCTCGAACTCAGTTGCAGCCACAACCGCCTCCTCCCACGCCGTTGCCGCCGGAGGCGTTCTCCTTGCTGGTGTAGATGTGCTGGGCGAAGCGGTCGCCGAGCACGTCACCCGCCATCGTCATCTCGGGACGGGCGAGCGCGCCCTTCTCCCAGGGCTGGGGCGGCGTGATCGCGCAGCCGGTGGTGGCGAGCGCCACCAGGGCGAGCGCCGCGGTCATCACGGCGCGCGCGGCGCGGCGTGGCATCGGAGGTTTGGACATCGGGATTCCTCGATCGGAAGGGAAGGCAGGCGGCGCTCAGGGCGTCTTCAGCGCGGCGGCGATGCGGGCTTCGAGTTCGGCCTCGTCCTCGGCGCGGAAGCCGGCGTGCTGCGCCAGCACGCGGCCGTCGGGACCGAGCAGCACCGAGCTCGGCATCGCGCGCACGCCGACGCGGCGGGCGGAGTCGCCCTTTCCGTCGAAGGCCAGCGAGACCTTGGCCGGCACTTCCTTCAGGAAGTTCTGCGCGTCGTTGCGGTTGGCGTCCAGATTGACGGCGACGATGCGCAGGCCCTGCGCGCCGTACTTCTCCTGCATGCGGTTCATCCAGGGGAAGGACTGCCGGCAGGGGCCGCACCACGAGGCCCAGAAGTCGACGTAGGTGACCTTGGCCTTGCCGTCGTGCAGCGCGACCGGGGCGCCATCCGCGCCGGGCACGCTCGCGACCGGCAGGGGCTGGCCGATGTCGGCGGCGCGGGCCGGCGAGTGCGTCAGGAGGAGGGCGGCGCTCATCGCGCCCATCGCGGTCATCGTGGCCATCGCGGCCACGGCCTGGCGGCGCGTGCCGCGGCGGGCACCGGTGAAGGGGGAAGGGAAGAGGGGCATCGAGACTCCAGGACGTTGAAGGTCAGGGGGTGCGGGGGTGCTCGGCGCGCGCGCGGCGGCGCCACAGGATCAGTCCGGACAGGCCGGCCATCAGCAGCAGCAGCGGGTCGGCCGCGCCGGTGCCGGCGCCGATCGTGCAACCGCCGCCGCCGCTGTTGGCGGGGGCGGTGGCGCCCGCGGCGGCGCTCAGCGCCACGGCCGCCGTGGCGGGAGACATGTCGCCCTGCAGCGTGAGCGTGGCGGTGTCGGTGCCCGCGGCCCCCGATGCCGCGCCGCCCGCGCCCAGCCAGCGCACGGTGACCTGGCAGGTCGCGCCGGCGGCGACGGTGAACGGCGCCGCGCCGCAGCTGTTGGTCCCGCTGGTGTCGACCGCGAAGCGGTCCGAGCTGACGGTCAACGACGCGATGCGCAGCGTCGCGTTGCCGCTGTTGGTCAGTGTCAGCGGGCGGCCGGCCGCATCCGTCGACGAGAGGTCGAGCGAGGTCGCGGACAGCTGCAGCGCCGGCTGCGGCGCGCCCTGGCCGGTGCCGCTGAGCGCCAGCGCCGCGGGCAGCGTGGCGTTGCCGGCGGCGACGTTGGCCGTCGCGGCGCGGGCGCCGACGGCGCGCGGGCTGAAGCCGACGGCGAGGTCGCAGCTCGCGCCCACCGCCAGCGACGCGCCGGCGATGCAGGTGGAGGCGGTGTCGATGCGGTAGTCGGCGGCGGCGTCGCCGGCCAGGCTGAAGCTGCCCAGCGTCGCCGCGGCGGTGCCGGTGTTGTTCAGCGTGAAGTGCTTGAGGCCGCCATCCGCGCCGACGGTGACGGTGCCGAAGTCGGCGCCGGCCGCGGGGCTCCAGCTCAGGATGGCGGTGTTGGCGAGCGCGCCGGTGCCGGTGAGCGGCACCGATTGCGGCGAGCCGGTGGCATTGCTGGTCAGGCTCAGCGCGCCGGTGGCGGCGCCGGCGGCGGCCGGCGTGAAGGTGACCGACACGGTGCAGGTGCCGGACGCGGGCACGCTGGCGCCGCAGGTGTTCGTGGCGGAGAAGGGGCCGGTGGCGGCGATCGCGCTGAAGCTCAGCGCCGCGCTGCCGGTGTTGGTGACGGTGAGCGTCTGCGCGGCCGTCGTCGTGCCGACCGTCGCGGTGCCGAACGCGAGGCTGGCCGCGGACAGGCTGGAGACCGGCGTGGCGGCGATCTGGCCGGTGCCGCTCATCGCGACGCTGACATTGGCCGCGGCGCCGCCGGCGGCGGGCGCGGTGGCCGCGATGGCGAGCGTCGCGGCGCGGCTGCCGGCGCCGGCGGGCGTGAAGGTCGCGGTGACGGTGCAGGTCGCGCCGACGGCCAGCGGCGTGCCGACGGCGCAGCTGCCGCCGCGCGTGAAGTCGCCCGCGTTGGCGCCGGTGACGCCGATGCTGCCGAAGTCCAGCGAGGCGGTGCCGCTGTTGGTCAGCGTGACGGTGCGCGCGGCGGAGGCCGTGCCCACCGACTGCGTGCCGAAGGCGAGCGTGGTGGCATCGGCGGACAGGCCCGCCTGCAGCGAGGCGTTGGCGGTGCCGCTCAGCGCGATCGGGATCGGCGTCGAGATGCCGTTGTGGGAGAGGGTCAGCGCGCCGCTGCGCGAGCCGGCGGCGGTGGGCTGGAAGACGACGCCGACGGTGCAGCTGGTGCCGGCGGGGACGCTGGTGCCGCAGGTGCCGCCCTGGACGGCGAAGTCGCCGCTCGCGGTGGCGGTGAGGCTGCCCAGCGCGGCGAGACGGCTGGCGCTGACGGTGACGGTGGAGACGGCGCTCGACTGGCCGACCGAGGTCTGCGCGAAGCTGATGGCGCCCGGCGAGTTGCCGAGGTAGGCGGCGATGTCGGCGAGGTCGGACGCGCTGACATTGCCCGCCAGCGTGCCGGTCATCGCCGGGATCGTGTTGATCGCGTTCTGGATCATCGCGGGGTTGTTGCGACCGCGGTCCACGACGGACGTCGAGGCCACCGAGTGGCAGGCGGCGCAGGACTGCGAGAACTTGCTCTGGCCGGCGATCGGGTCGGCGGCGAAGGCGGGCGCGGCCAGCGCGGCGACGATCGCGGCGATCGCGCCGGGCAGGGCGGAGCGGAGGGGAGGGGTCATGACGCGGGGCCTCATGGGGCTGAAGAGAGAAGCGGGAGCAGCACTGGCGCGGCGAGCAGCAGCCAGCAGGCGTTGAAGGCGGCGTGCCACGCGATGCAGCGCGGCAGCGAGCGATGGCGGCGGTAGCCGCGGCCGATCCACCAGGCGGGGAGGGCCGTGGAGAGCGCGAGCAGCAGCAGCGGCGCCGCTGGCATCGGACCGGGGCGCGTCGCGGCGATCAGCGCGGCCGCGTGCGCGGTGCCGAAGGCCAGGGCCGTCAGCGCGGCCGCGTGACGCCGCATCGCGGGCAGGCGCGAGCTCGACAGCAGGTCCTGCAGGCCGAGCCGGAAGAGGATCTCCTCGAGGCAGGGCGCGAGCAGGAGCTGCCGGAGCACGGCATCCCAGGTGGGCGCGATGAAGGCGAAAGGCGGCATGGGCGCGAGCGGAACTCAGGCAGTGGTTGTGCGTGGGTTCCGGCGCGCGTGGAAATGGTTGTGGGTCCGTCGCAATCTGTTGCGAAGACGTGGAGGCGGGTCAGGCCAGTGCCAAGAGCCGTTGGTGGTTCAGCGCACAGAGGCGGCGGAAGGCGGCGCTGATGCGGGGGTCGTTGGCGGCGGCGTACCAGAAGGCCGTGGCCGCGCGGGCGGCTCGATGCCATTCGGGGGACTCGCTCGAAGCGGGCGACATCGGCGCGAAGGGCGGATCCGGAAGATCGTTGCCCCGCCGCGGTGCGTAGGCCATTGGAAGCATGTCGTAGATGGGCGCGAGCTCGAATGCCATTCGGCCGTCGCCGCGCGCGACCGGGCGGAACGACAGGTTGCCGTCATGCATGTCGTTGTTGGCGATGAGGCGGCCGAAATGCCAGAGCCGCTCGATGAGGGCCAGGTCGTGCGTGCGGAGCCAGCCTTCCTGGAGCAGCCCCTGCGCGGCCTGGTGCCAGGCCTTGCCGGCGGCGCCAATGAAGGCCGCGTTGATCGCGAACCATGACACGAGCGCAGAGCGGCCCAGCGCGCCATGCCGGTCGAAGCGGTCGACTTCCAGGAAGGTGCGTCCCTGGTGGCGATGCAGGCGTGTCGTCGCGGCGGGAATGCCCAGGTGCGAAGTCACTGCCTGCGCGGCGAGGTGCTCGCAGGCGAGCAGGTCGCGCCATCGCCGAGTCGCGGGCGAGTCGTCGGCATGGGTGAACTTGACCAGCGCATGCTGCTGCGTGCCGTCGGGATGGAAGCGCAAGGCGGTGAACTTCGGGAACTCGCCACCGGCGGACGAGCCGGGGATGCCCTCGGTGAGGATCAGCTTGGCGAGCGCGGGGAAGGCGCGGGGAATGTCGTCGTCGGCGACACCGCGCGCGGTGCGGCCGGCGGCGACCTGGCGGACGTGCTCGCGCCAGAGTTCGCAGGCCTGCTCGCCGACGATGAGGTCGCCTGGCGCTTCCGCGCCGAGCAGCGACATCGCGTGCAGCGCATCGTCGTCGGACCAGGTGTTGGGATCTTCGCTGGACTGCAGCAGCGGCGCGTAGTAACGCGCGAAGTGACGGCCGAGAAAGCCTTGCGGGCGCATGTCCTGCAGCGGATAGGGCAGGCCGTCGAAGCGGCCGGCGCGCATGTCCGGATCAAGTGGCCAGCCGAAGGGCTCAAGGAAGTCCATCGACACGCCCTGCGGGTGAAGCAGGCGCATCCGCGCGATCAGGCGCGGCTCGCCGCGCAGGTCGATGCGGTAGAGCGGGAGTGGGAGGGACGATCCGCGCACGGTGCTCCCCATCGAAGTGGAAAGCCGCCGATGCTGAACCTCGGGGATCGCCCTGGGGATGGCTCGAATGGAGGTCCGCGCGCGCGGCTTCCACCTCTTTGAGGCCGTGATTGCGCAGCGCTGATCAGCGCGGGCCGAGGACGGCGATCAGACGCGCCGGCCTCGCCGCCGTCTCACTCGAGGTAGTGACCCATGCGCTTGCGCTTGGTCTCGAGGTAGCGCTCGTTGTGCGGGTTGGCCGCGATGCGCAGCGGCACCAGCGCCTCGACCTCCACGCCGCCCTCGACCAGCGCGTCGCGCTTCTGCGGGTTGTTGGTGATCAGCCGCACGCTCTTCACGCCCAGCAGGCACAGGATGTCGATCGCATCGGCGTAGTCGCGCTCGTCCTCGGCATGGCCCAGGCGCAGGTTGGCGTCGATCGTGTCCACGCCGGCTTCCTGCAGCGCGTAGGCGCGCAGCTTCTCCACCAGGCCGATGCCGCGCCCTTCATGGCCGCGCATGTAGATGACGATGCCGCCCTCGTCCTTGAGCAGGTCCAGCGCGCCCTGCAGCTGCGGACCGCAGTCGCAGCGCAGCGACTGGAACACATCGCCGGTCAGGCACTCGCTGTGGATGCGCAGCAGGCCGCCGCGCTCCCGCAGCGGGCCGACCGACAGCACCAGGTGCTCCGACCCGGTCACCGGGCTGCGGAACGCCCGGGCCTGGTAATCCCCCAGCGACGACGGCAGGTGCACCACTTCCCACTCGGTCGCCCCTTGCGTCCCCAACGGGATCTTCTCGCAGTGATTCACAGCCATCTCTCCAGCTCACCTCGGCGACCTCACGGGCGCCTTGTCGTTCAAGTCGTGCGAGCCGCGCCCGCCGGATCTCCGCCGCGCACGTCCCAAGGGCCGCAATTTAACCGCTCTCAGGGTAAACGCGCTGCCGCGGACTGGAGAGCCCTCTCGGACGCCGGGGCCGCCCCATGCAAAATCGGCCGCACCGCCACCGCCCCTGGGATGTCCATGACCGCTCTCCCGCCCGCCGCCGAGCCCGCGCCCACGCTGGCGCTGCCGAGCCCGCGCTTCGACGAGTTCCCCCGCTACGAGGCGCTCACGCAGCTGCTCTTCGGCTATGCGCAGGCGCGGCCCAACCTGGTGTCGGTGCGCTCCATCGGGCGCAGCTTCGAGGGGCGCGAGATCTGGGCGGTCATCCTCACCAACACCGCGACCGGCGCCGACGTCGAAAAGCCCGCGTTCTGGGTCGACGGCAACATCCACGCCGCGGAGCTGACCGCCTGCACGACCTGCCTCTACTACCTGCACGAGCTGCTGAGCCAGTACGGCAGCGACGCGCAGGTCACGCAGCTGCTGGACACGCGCACGATCTACCTGGTGCCGCGCCTGAACCCCGATGGCGCCGAGCTCGCGCTGGCGGACCGGCCGCGCCACATCCGCTCGTCGACGCGGCCCTATCCGTTCGACGAGGAACCGGTCGAGGGGCTCAGCGTCGAGGACATCGACGGCGACGGCCGCATCCTGACCATGCGGGTGCCCGATCCGCATGGCGGCTACAAGAAGCATGCGTCCGATGCGCGGTTGATGGTGCCGCGCGAGCCGGGCGAGTTCGGCGGCGAGTACTTCCGGCTGATGCCCGAGGGCCTGGTGATCAATCACGACGGGCTCAGCATCAAGGTCAACCGCGACAGCGAGGGCCTGGACCTGAACCGCAACTTCCCGGCGGGCTGGCGGCAGGAGTTCGAGCAGGTCGGCGCCGGGCCGTACCCGACCAGCGAGCCGGAGGTGCGCGCGATGGTCGACTTCATGGTCGGCCATCCCAACATCGGCGCGGCGGTCAGCTTCCACACCCACAGCGGCGTGATCCTGCGCCCCTGCGGCACGCGCAGCGACGAGGACATGGCGCCCGAGGACCTCTGGACCTATCAGCGCTTCTCCAAGCTCGGCGAGCAGCGCACCGGCTATCCGGCGGTGAGCATCTGGCACGAGTTCAAGTACCACCCCAAGGAAGTCATCACCGGCACGCAGGACTGGGTCTATGAGCACCTGGGTGCGCTGTTCTGGGTCGTGGAGCTGTGGTCGCCGAACAAGGAAGCCGGCATCGAGGGCTACAAGTGGATCGACTGGTTCCGCGACCATCCGGTCGAGGACGACCTCAAGCTGCTGAAGTGGAGCGACGAGCACTGCGGCGGGCAGGCGCATGTCGAGTGGCGGCCGTTCATGCATCCGCAGCTGGGGCCGGTGGAGATCGGGGGCTGGGACAAGATGAACTACTGGCGCAATCCGCCGCCGCATCTGCGTGAGCGCGAGGCGGCGCGGTTCCCGGCGTGGATGAACCAGATCGCGCTCAGCCTGCCGAAGCTGGAGTTGCTGCGGACGGAGGTGCGGGCGCTCGGGCCGGATACGTGGCGGGTGCGGATGGCGGTGGGGAACAGCGGATGGCTGCCGGCCTACGTCACCAAGCAGGCGCTGGCGCGCAAGCAGACGCGCGGGGTGATGTTCGAGATCTTCCTGCCGGTGGATCCGGAGGTGGGGCTGGTCAGCGGGAAGCCGCGGATGGAAGGGCCGCAGCTCGAAGGGCATGCGCCGAAGCAGACGCAGCTGGCGTTCCTGCCGGAGCGGGACATCACGGGCGATCGGGCCTATGGGGAATGGGTGGTGCGGGCGCCGCAGGGGACGAGGCTGAGCCTGGTCGCGTGGGCGGACCGGGCCGGCACGGTGAGGACCGAGGTCACCCTCGATTGAGGCTGGCCGCGGGGGGCGAGGGAGTTCTTGTCGAGGGAGAGCGCGTCAGTGCTTCTGCTCGCCCTTGTCCTGCTCCGCGGCGGCGAGGACCGCCTCGCGCCACAGGCGCGCCGGGATGAAGGTGCGCAGCTGCTCCATCGCGCGCTCGATGAGCTCCGGATGCAGTTCATGCCCGACCCGCGGCAGCACGTCCGCGGTGATGTCCGCGCCCAGCGCCATCAGCTCGCGCGCCGCGTTCAGCAGCGCCGGATAAGGCAGCTCCGCATCGTCCTTGCCATGCAGCAGATGGATGGACACATCCTTGGGCGCATGCTGCGGCCAGTACGCATACGCGCCACCGAAGGCCAGCACGCGGCCCGCGAGCTGCTCCTCCTGCTGCAGCGCCTCCAGCGCCAGGATCGCGCCCTGCGAGAACCCGCCCAGCGCGACCCGCTCCCAGCTCAGCCCCAGCTTCTCCGCCCAGGCCCGCACCAGCGCGATCAATGCCGGCACCGCCGCCGTCAGCCGCTGCGCCTTGAGCGCGTCATCCCCCTGCTCGGAGTACCACTGGTGTCCCGCCCCGCCGCCCGGGATCGCGTCGAAGGGCTCGAAGCCCTCGGGCAGCACCAGCGCGGCGCGCGGGTACTGGCGGTGCAGCGCCTCGGCGAGCGGACGCATCTGCTGGGCATCTCCACCGGCACCGTGCAGCAGCACGAACAGCAGGTCGGGCGCTCCGTCCTTGGGGAGCAGCACATGGGCTTCAGTCATGGCGCCGGATTGTCCGTCAGCCGCCGTCGATCCGCGTCAACGCCGCCCGGATGTCCTCGGCGTTCGTGGGCCTGACCAGGCGCTCCACCTCCTGCCCATCCTTCATGAAGATCAGCGTCGGCCAGAGCTTCACCTTGAACGAGCGCCCCAGCGGCTGCCCCTTCCCGTCCTCGACCTTGATGTGCTGCACCCGCTCGTGCCCACCGCCGAAGGCCTGCTCCAGCAAGGGCTGCGCGGCATTGCAGATCGGGCACCACGAGGCGCCGAACTCGACCAGCAGCGGGTGGTCCTTCGACAAGGTGTCGACCGCGTCGCGGATCGGCTCGGTCAGCGCGTAATGGGGATTCATCGGCATGGAGACCTCCTGAAGCGGAAAGGGCGCGCCCGTCAGGCCGCGGCGCGGCGCAATGTCATCTCGAACACCACGCCTTCCGGCACGTTGAATGCCCGGATGCCGCCATCCATCTTCGCGAGATAGGTCTTCGCGACGAACAGCCCCTGTCCGCGGCGCTCGCCGGAAGCCTGCGGCGCGGTGTCGGACACGCCGTATTCGAAGATCTTCTCCAGCATCGCCTCGTCGATCGGAGGCCCCTGGTTGCGGATGCGCAGCAGCACCGTGCCGGGCTCGCCCGCCTCCAGCGTGAGGGCAATGGGCGTGCCCCGCGGCCGGTAGCGGTCCGCGTTGCGCAGCACATGGGTGACGGCATCCTCCAGCGCGTAGGCCTCGGCATGCACCGGCTGCGGGCCGGCCAGCCCGGTCGCGAAGCTCACCGCCTCGATGCCGGCGTAATGCGCGTTTCCGGCCACTTCGCGGCAGAAGGCCGCCAGGTCCAGCACCTCCGGATGCAGGTCGGCCGAGGCCAGCGCCTCGCTGGGCGGCGCGCTGCCGTAGAGCACCTTCACCGCCTGCTGCATCCGCTGCACGTAGCGGTGGCTGGGATCGTCCGCCGCGCCGTGCAGCAGCATCAGCGACTGCAGCGGCGACATGATCTCGTGGCCCACCGCATGCCACATCTCGCGTTCGCGCTCGGCGCGCAGCTGCTCGCGGCGCAGCCCGTCCTTCACGCGGCTCAGCGCGTCGGCGAGGCTGCCCGCCAGGATGCCCAGCTCGTCCCGGCCGCGCAGGTCGGCCACGTCGAGCTCGCCGATGCGCTGGTCCGCCCGCGCGTCCTGCATGTTGTAGGAGACGGCCGCCGCGCGCCGGGTCAGCACCGCGATGCCGCGGATCAGGCCCAGTTCCACCATCAGCCAGGCCAGCGCCACCGCCGACAGCATCGCCGCCGCCAGCCAGGCCAGCGGCCGCGCCTCGAGCGCGAGCTGGCGGTCCAGGCTGCGCAGGTCGCCGCGCAGGTCGAGCCGGTAGCGCCCGCTCGGCGTCGCGACCTCGTCGGAGGCGGTCAGCCAGCGCACCTCGGCCGCGTCGGTGCCGGCGCCCGCGCCCAGCACCTCGCCGCGCACCGGCAGCCGCCGCATCACGTGGATCAGCCACGGGAGCGCGCGCTCGGACAGCTCCGGCCCGCGCCGCTCGGCGATGGTCTGCGGCTGGCGGCCCAGGCGCTCGATGCGCAGCGTCTCGCCGGGCTGCAGCGACGCGCCGATGCGGTCCAGCGACAGCGCCAGCGACGCGCCCGGCCGCGCGCTGTCGAACAGCACCGGCGGCGTCTGGCCAGTCGCGGCGTCGGCCGGGCCGAGCAGCTCCACCCGCACCCGCGCCTGGTCGAGGTCGGCCGGCGGCCACACCGGCCGCGCGCGATGGCCGTCGCCATCGAACAGCGCCTCCTGGAACGCCTCCACCGGCAGCCGGATCGAATAGAAGGTCCGCCGCGCGCAGGATGGGCCGCTGCTGCCTTCCGCGCAGGGGCCCTCGCGCCAGAGCCAGCCGCGGAACTCTCGCACCGGCCGGGCCTTGCCGGGCAGCTGCGGCCCCGCGCCGGTGAAGCCGGTCAGCCGGCCGCGCTGCGTGCCGTCGGACGCGGCCGCGCCCTCGAACGGCGCGATCCAGGTCTGCGTCTGGCCGCGCAGCGTCAGCGTGACGCGGGCGCGATGCACGCCGGCGAGATCGAGCGCGCCATGCTCGCGCCCGGTCAGCGGGCCGCTCTCCAGGCTGCCGACCAGGTACAGGAAGCCGCCCGCATACGCGTTCGCGCCGACGGCGGCGCACAGGCTCGCGCCATCGGGCCAGCGCAGGCCGCAGCCGGCCATCTCCACCGCGCGCTGGGCCTTGTTCTGGTCGTCGAAATCGATCGCCGAGAACGGCAGCAGCACCGGCGCCTGGCCGTCGCGGCCGCCGGCGCCCATCGTCGGATTGAGCAGCGCGAGCTGCCCGCTCGGATGGCGCAGCTGCAGCACGATCTCGGCCAGCGACTGCCGGAAGCCCTGCGCGTAGCGCTGGTAGGCGCGCTGCTTCTGGTCGATCAGCACCGTCAGCACCAGGCCGACCGTCGCCAGCGCCAGCAGCAGGAAGGCCAGATGCACCACCGCGCGGCGCCGGAACGCCGCCAGGCCCAGGCGCGGCACGGCCAGCGCCGGCAGCTCGACCGGTCCGAGCTTCATGCGGCGCCCCTCGCTTCCAACTCGCGCCAACGCGGACGAGCGGCCACCAGTCGCACTCTCTCCCGCAAAGCGGGCGAGGGAGTAAGAGCCGGACGTCGTAGTAAACCCCCTCGCCCCCGCGGGGAGAGGGAGGGAAGAGGGGGCTCGTGCCCCAGCGCTGCTGCCCTTCGAAGCACCCCCTCTCCCCTGCCCTCTCCCCCCTCGCGGGGGGCGAGGGAGTTGGTCAGCAGCAGCGCTTGACACGGTTGCTCTCCCGCGTCGCGGGAGAGGGCGGGGGTGAGGGCCGGGATCACCGCGGCCCCAACCACCTGAATCCCCGCATCGGCACGTTCTCGATCGCGTCGAAGCCGGGATCGACCTCCTTCAGCGCCTCGCGCAGCGTGGACACATGCTTGCGGACGTTGTCGCGGGTGCGGCCGCTCTTCACCACGTCGTAGAGCTCCTCGTACGACACCACCTCGGGCGCGCGCTGGTGCAGCGTGGCGAGGATGCGCTGCGCCGTCAGCGGCAGGTTGATGCGCTGGCCCTTCCACAGCGGGCTGCGCTGCCAGAGCGGGTCCAGCTGCAGCGCGTCCGGCGCGGCGGCGGCCGGTTCCGCGTTCGCGCGGGCCCGCGCGGCGCGCAGGATGTCGAGGAAGGTGTCGATGAACTCGGCCTCGTCGAAGCTGGTCTTCTGCAGGTAGTCCCAGGCGTCGAGCGCCTTCATGATCCCGCGGTAGATCGCCGCCGGCATCGCCGACACCACCAGCACCGGCGTGCCGGCGCCCAGCTTGTTGATCTCGTTGATCAGCGCGATGCCGGCGTTGCGCTCGCGGCCGAGCTCGATGTCGAGCACGACCATCTCGTAGCGCTCGCGGGCCAGCGCGGCCTCGGCGGCGTCGCGGTCGAACCATTGATCGACCTGCAGCTCGGGCCGCGCGGCGCGGATCCAGCCGGCCAGTTGCTCGCTGGTGGGGCGGTCGTCCTCGATGACGGCGACCTTGTTCCTGGGGGTGGCCATGGCGCCGGATTATGGACAGGCCCGGCCGCCCGCGCGCCGCCGGCGCGTGAAGGTTTCTTCCGGACCGTGAAGGCAGCCGCCGCCCGCCCGCATTGAGGCTTCCGCGCCGTCTCCGGACCATGAGCGTCATCCCAACAGCCCGAGTCCGGGCACCCCGGAGGACCTCATGAACGACCGCCTGCAATCGATCCGCAACGCCGCCGCACGGCTGAAGGCTCGGCTGCCCGGCTTCTCCCGCCGCCAGGACGGTGACATCGGCGGCGATGTCCGCGGCGATATCGGCGGCGATGCGTCCGGCCGCTCCGGCGCGGCCCTCCAGCGCGCCGGCGCCGGCTTTGTCCGCTGCCTGCCCTGGCTGGCCGGCCTGACGGCCGTCGCCGGCGCGGTGGCGCTGCTCGTGGCCCATCCGCCGCTGCACGAAGTGCCGCGTGGCGCCGTGAGCCTGCGCACCAACCAGCTGACCGGTGGCGTGACCGAGGCCCGCTCGGGCTCGCTGCTGTGCATCCCCGGCCTGCACGACATCCGCGACCTGCCGCTGCGCGACCGCAGCTATCACCCGACCCGCTTCGCCCGCGCCGACGGGGAGGCGCCGCTGCAGTCGCTCGAGGGTCTGTCGCTGGGCCTGGACCTGACGGTGCGCTGGACCGTCGACCCGGCGCGGCTGGCGCAGCTGGCCGCCACGCTGCCCGACGACATCGAGGGCGACGTGATCGCCCCGGCGCTGCAGGGCATCGTCTACCGCCAGATCGCGACGCACACGGTGCGCGAGATCTTCTCGACGCAGCGCGGCCCGATCCAGGCCGCGCTCGAGGGCGAGTTGCGCCGCAAGCTGGCGCTGGACGGCATCGTGCTGCGCGGCCTGGAGATCGGCAACGTCGACCTGCCGCAGGAGTACCGCGCGGGCCTGGAGAACCTGCTGTCCGAGGGCCTGGCGAGCGAGAAGATGCGCTACACGCTGGAGCTCAAGGAGAAGCAGGTCAAGCAGACCGAGCTCGAGGCCGCCGCGGAGAAGGTGCGCCGCGAGACGGCCGCCGAGGCCTCGGCGCGCGAGCAGGTCATCGCCGCCAAGGGCCAGGAGGAGGCGATGAAGCATGTGCTGCCCTTCAAGCAGCGCCAGGTCGAGCAGCGGCAGCTGGAGGCCGAGGCGGAGCGCGTGGCGCGGGTCCGCATGGCCGAGGGCAACGCGCAGGCGCGCGGCATCGAGGCCGATGGCGAGGCCAAGGCGCGCGAGAAGCTGGCCGATGCGGAGGCCTACCGGCAGACGCGCATCGGCAAGGTCGCCGTCGACCAGATGGCCGCCGAGGGGGCGCTGCTGAGCCGCCATCCGCTGCTGATCCAGAAGGCGATGGCCGACAAGCTGTCCGACAAGGTGCAGGTGATCATCGCGCCGCCGCCGTCGGATGGCGGCTTCATCGGCAAGACGCTGCTGGGGACGAAGACGGACGCCGCGCCGGCGGCCCAGGAGCAGGCCGCGCAATGACCGCCGTCATGAGCGCCGCAATGAACGTCAAGGAACACGCCAAGAAAAACGCCAAGGAAATCGCCATGTGCCGCATGAAGCTCGTGATGGCCGCCGCCATCGCCGCCGTCGCCGTGCAACTGCTGTGTGTCCACGCCGCCGAGGCGGCCACCGACGACACCGCGCCCAAGCCGCCGATCAAGCGGGCCGGTGCCGCCGACGGCGCCGTGCCAGCGCGCACGGCGCTGGTGGTGCAGGACAACGCCGCGCTGCGCGCCGCGGCGAAGGACGGCTCGCCCGCGCAGGCGCAGCTGTGGCGCGGGGAGGCACTGGAGATCCGCGGCGAGCGTCCGGATCATTTCCAGGTCTACGACTACCGACGCGAGCGCGGCGGCTTCGTCCGCAAGGCCGCGCTGCTGCCGCTGGCCGGCCCGGCCGCGCAGCCGGAGGCGCTGCTGGCCGCGCTGCGCGTGGTGCGTCAGCAGCCGGGCGCGGAGTCGCTCGGGCTGGGCCTGGCCGCGGCCTACGTCCAGGCGGCGGGCGCGGAGCAGATCAATGGCGCGGACGGCGCGGAGGCGCTCGATGCGATGGGCACGCTGGCCGAGCGCCTGGCCGATCGCGCCTCGCGCGTGCAGCCCAAGGCGGATGGCTCGGCGACGGCCGCGGAGACGCAGGTGGCCGCGCAGCTCGACGTGGCCGTGCGCTACGGCCTGCGCTTTCGTTCGTTGGAGCGCGAGGCCGGCGCGATGCAGCTCTGCTATGACGGCGAGGCGTTCCGGCGCGTGCTGGCGATGCCGGCGTCGACGCCCGAGCAGAAGGCGCGCGCGGCGCTCGCGCTGACGCGCGCCGACTGCCTGGATCCGGCCGCGACGCCGCCGCGGCGCGAGCAGATGGACCAGTGGCGCGCGGACGTGCTGGACAAGGTCGACCTGCGTGATCCGGCGCTGGCGACGCATTGGCGCAATCGCGTGCTGATGCGGCAGGCGGGCGTGTGGAGCAGCCTGGCCTTCATCCGCGCGCGGCGTGCCGGCGCTGGCGACGGCGCGCCGGCCGCGAGCCTGCAGGTGGATGCCTCGTCGGCCGCATCGCGCCGCGCGCTCGAGGCCTTTGCGCGCGTCGTGCCCGCGGAGCTGTCGGAGGACGACCAGCGCGACTACAACGACGCGGCGATGCGCGGCAACGCGATGCGCTGGGCGGCGCTGCCCGCGGGGCCCTCGACGCAGACGCTGGCCGGCGTGACGCTGACGGTGCTGCCGGGCCAGCCGGGCGAGACCTGCCTGACGCTGGCCACGAACGGCGCGAAGGAAGGCAGTCCGGCGCTGCTGCGCCACTGCGCCTGGGGACTGGTGATGACGGCCTCGGCGCGGATCAACCGCGAGGGCAACGCGATCGCCATCGCGTCGGTGCCGGCCGATGGCTGGCGCGAGCTCTGGCTGCTGCGCCGCACGGCGCAGGGCTGGCGGATGACGGCGCTGCCGCCGGTGGCGGCGCAGCCGGGGCTGGGCTACGCGGAGTTCGCCGGCTGGGTGCCAGGCGGCAAGGAGCTGCTGGTCGCGCGCGAATCGCGCGCCGAAGGCCGCTACAAGCGCAGCTACGAGCAGGTCGATCTCGACACGCTGGAAACGAAGCGCCAGGCCGGCGACGTGGCGATGCTCGGCGCGTTCCAGCGCTGGCAGGCGGCGGATTGGAAGGGGACGACGCTCAGTCTGCGGTGAAAAATTTTCCCGCACTTCAAACGTGCGACAACCACGTCAATCCGCCGTCAGTCTCACCAGCACCTGCCGCAGCCGCTGCGCATCGATCGGCTTGGTGAGGAACTCGTTCATGCCGGCGTCGAGCGCCTCGTCGCGCTCCTGGACCAGCGCCGCCGCCGTCAGCGCCACGATCGGCAACTGGCCGTGGTCATAGCGCTGGCGCAACTGGCGCGTCGCCTCGTGGCCGCTCATGACCGGCATCTGCACGTCCATCAGCACCGCATCGAACGGCTTGCCCATGCTGGCCGCCGCCGTCACCGCCTCGACCGCCTGGCTCCCGTCGCTGGCCTGCGAGACCTCCGCGCCCCACTGCTCCAGCATCGCCACCGCGATCATCATGTTCACCGGGTTGTCCTCGACCATCAGGATCCGCCGCCCCGCCAGCTCCGCGTCCTGCGCCGGCGCGCGGCGCTGCGTGCCCATCGGCGCCGGCGCCGCCGGCAGCGGCAGCTCCGCCCAGAAGGTCGCGCCCGCGCCCGGCTGGCTGTCCACGCCCACCGAGCCGCCCATCAGGCCCGCCAGCTCGCGGCAGATCGACAGGCCCAGGCCCGTGCCGCCGTAGCGGCGCGTCGTCGATTCGTCGGCCTGCGTGAACGGCTGGAACAGCCGCTCGTGCATCGCCTCGGCGATGCCCGGGCCGGTGTCGCTGACCTCGATGCGCAGCCGCCGGTCATCCAGCTGGCGCACCCGCACCGCGACGCTGCCCTGCTCGGTGAACTTCAGCGCGTTGCTCAGGTAGTTGCTCAGGATCTGCCGCGTGCGCACCGGATCACCGACCACCCACGCCGGCACCGCGTCCTCCACGTCGATGCTGAAACCCAGCCCGCGCGCCTGCGCCAGCGTCAGGTAGCCCATGCGCATGGTCGCCAGCATGTCGCGCAGCGCGAAGGGCACCGTCTCCAGCGTGAGCCGCCCGGCCTCGATCTTGGACAGGTCCAGGATGTCCGACATCAGCCCCGACAGGCTCTCCGCGCTGTCCACCATCTGGTCGAGGTAGTGGCTGCGCGTGTCGCCCGCCAGGTCCGGCTGCTGCAGCAGCCGCGCCAGCCCGACCAGGCCGTTCAGCGGCGTGCGGATCTCGTGGCTGATGTTGGCCAGGAAGGCGCTCTTGGCCCGGTTGGCCGCCTGCGCCTCGTCCTTGGCCTGCGCCAGCGCGGCCTCGACGCGCCGCCGCTCGGTCACGTCCTCCAGGATCCAGATCGTGCCGCCGCGGCTCGGATGGTTGGGGTCCACCGCCCGCGCCAGCAGCCGGCACAGGAAGCGGCTGCCGTCGCGCCGGCGCATCAGGCGCTCGGCCTCGACCTGCTCGCCCGCCGCCAGCCGCGGCCCCAGCTCGCGCCCGATCGCGTCGTATTCCTCCGCGCCCGGCCACACCACGCTGCCCGGCTGTCCGATCAGCCCGCCCGCGGGCCAGCCGAACATCTCGTCCACCAGCCGGTTGGCCTGCACGAAGCGCTGGTCGCGCGTCAGCGCGATGCCGATCGACGCGTTCTCCAGGATCGCCGCGTGGACCAGCCGCGTGCGCTCGGAATCGCTGACATCGCGCCCGTTGACCACCAGGTAGGACACGCCGTCCATCACGAAGGGCGCCGCCGACAGCAGCATCGGGATCGCCTGGCCTCGCCGGTTCATGAAGGTGGCCGGCATGTCGATGACGCGGCCCTGCTGGCGCAGCGCCTCGACCAGCCGCTCGCGGTCGCCCACGTCCTGCCAGATGCCGAGCTCCTCGGCGGTGCGGCCCAGCACCTCGTCGGCGCTGTAGCCGCTCATCGATTCGTAGGTCTTGTTGACCATCACGTAGCGGCCGCTGACGGTCTCGGTCAGCGTGACGACGTCCGGGCTGGTCGCGAACAGGTGCGACAGCAGCGCCTCCGAGCGCCGCAGCGCTTCCTGCGCGCGCGAGGTCTCGGTCTGGTCGATGAAGAAGGACAGCGTCGCCGGCCCGGTGGCGGCATCCACGCGCACGCTGGTGGCCTGAACCTGGCGGCGGCGGCGCGACAGCGTGCGCAGCCGGAACTCCGTCATCGGCAGCATCGCGCCCACCGGCAGCGCCTCGATCTTGGCGGCGCGCTGGCGGGCGCGCTCCTCGTCGCCGGGCTCGTAATGCGAGAACAGGTCCTGGCCGATCATCGACGAGCGCTGCGTGTACCCGAACATCGCCATCGCCGCCGGGTTGGCGTCCATCACCCGGCCCCAGCGGTGCAGCACCAGCGGCGACGGCGAGCGCCGGAACAGCTCGCGGTAGCGCGTCTCGGTGGCCACCATGGCCTGCTCGGTCTGGACCTCGTCGGTGACGTCGCGGCCCACGCCCCAGTAGCCGCGGAAGTTGCCCTTGGCGTCGAAGCGCGGCTCGCCGCTGACCGAGACGTAGCGCAGCGTGCCGTCCTCGGCCGTGCGGCGCATCACCAGGCCGCGGAAGGGGCGGTGCGATTCGAGGTCGGCGCGATGGGCGTCGAGCTCCTCGTCGCTCAGGCCCAGGTGCTCGATCTCCCACGGCGCGCGGCCCAGCCGCTCGCTCATCGACAGCCCGGAAGCGCCGGCGTTGTGCTCGGCCAGGTGGGTGAAGCGGAACTGGCGATCCATCTCCCAGTACCAGTCCGCCGCCATGTTGAGCAGGTGACGGAAGCGGGCGTGGCGCTCGTTGACCTCCTGCATCGCGCGCCGGATCAGCTTGGCGGTGCCCAGGCCCACGACCAGTCCCGCCACGAGCAGCAGCAGCTGCGTCAGCAGCCGCGCGGTCAGGCCGATCGGCTCGGCGCCGACCTGGATCCAGCCGCCGAGCTCCGCCGACGCCAGCCCGCCCAGCACCGCCAGGCCCAGCCCGAACAGCGCCAGCCCGGCGCCCAGGCCGATCATCCCGGTGCCCAGCGCGACCATCAGGCCCATGATGCCCAGGCTCGCGGCGTTCAGCCCCAGCTGGCGCGAGACCGCCAGCGACAGCGCGGTGGCCATCGCCAGGCCCATCAGGATCACGGTGGCGGACGGGCCGCGATGGGCGGGCAGCTTCCACAGCATCGCCAGGCTGGCGAAGGTGGTGAGCAGCGCCAGCACCGGCGGCACCAGGCCGCCGAAGGGCTCCGCCGCGTGGGCGCTGGCCAGCAGCAGCAGGCCGGCCAGTCCGGACAGCAGCACGCATGCGGCCATGAACAGCCGCGCGGCGCGCCATTGCAGCTTCGCGGGCAGGCTGTCGCCGCGCGACAGCTCCTGCCCCACCAGACTGCTCAGATCGTCCTGGGAATCCTTGCTCACTCGACCCCGCCCCAACTCGTTGTTCGAGGACCCCGCGAATCCGGGGCCGCGTCGGGCGGCTTGGCGCGCGGCGGCCCGGAGTGCAACGTCCGGTAACGGAGTCTCGGCGAGCAGGGGTGGTTCTGAAGAGTCGAGGAATCCCGAAACGCGCGCCTGCCGGTGCGCGTTCGGGGTTTCTGCCAATTAATTGGCGGCGCCGGGGGAACCGCCCTCAGGCGGCGGCCGGCGGGCGCAGCGCGTCGCGTGTCGCCAGCGCCACACGGCGGGCGGCGGCGGCGAAGTCCTCGCCGGCGGACGCGTACAGCACGGCGCGCGAGGAGTTCACGATCACCGTGCCGCCCTGCGCGCCGGGGCCCGTGCCGCGGCGCCAGCCGGCCGCGACGGTGGCCGCCGCATCGCCGCCCTGCGCGCCGACGCCCGGGATCAGCAGCGGCAGCGTCGGGGCGAGTTCGCGCACGCGCTCGATCTCCCTCGGATAGGTCGCGCCGACCACCAGGCCGAGCTGGCCGCTGGTGTTCCATTCGCCCTGCGCGATCGCGGCCAGGTGCTCGAACAGGCGCGGCTGGCCCGGCACGTCGGCCAGGCGCTGCATCTGCCAGTCGTCGCCGCCCGGGTTGGAGGTGCGGCACAGCAGGAAGGCGCCGCGGTCCGGATAGCGCAGGTAGGGCTCCACGCTGTCGCGGCCCATGAACGGCGACAGCGTCACCGCGTCGGCCTGGTAGCGCTCGAAGGCCTCGCGGGCGTACTGCTCGGCGGTGGCGCCGATGTCGCCGCGCTTGGCGTCCAGGATCACCGGCACGTGCGGCGCGTTGCGCTTGATGTGGGCCATCAGCTGCTCGAGCTGGTCCTCGGCGCGGTGCGCGGCGAAGTAGGCGATCTGCGGCTTGAACGCGCTCACCACGTCCTTGGTGGCGTCGACGATGGCGGCGCAGAAGTCGTAGATCCGGCCGGCGTCGCCCTTCCAGTGGGCGGGGAACTTGGCGGGATCGGGATCCAGGCCGACGCACAGCAGGGAGTCGTTCAGGCGCTCGGCGGCCTGCAGCTTCTGCATGAATTTCATGAGGTGTCCGGGAGAAAGTCGTTCGGGCGGCCGGGCGCGGCGGCGGGCACCGGGGCCGGCGGGGTGCGGTATTGTCCCGCTTTTGCCGCCGGCGCCTTCGCGGGGCCGGACGGCATGGACGCTCACGAACGCTGGGAGGCGTGGATGGAAGTGTTGAGAACGGCGCGCCTGCGCCTGCGGTGGTTCCGGCAGTCGGACGCGGCCTTCGTGCTGGGGCTGCTCAACGAGCCGGCGTGGATCGAGCACATCTACGACGCGCAGGTCCGCACCGAGGAGCAGGCCGCGGCCTGGATCCGCGAGCGCCTGGAGGCGCGCTACTGGCTGCTGGGCTTCGGCTTCTGGGGCGTGGAGCGGCTGGAGGACGGCGAGCTGGTCGGCCTGGCCGGCGTGATCCAGCGCGAGGGCCTGCCGCATCCGGACATCGGCTACGGCTTCCCGGCGCGCCACTGGGGCCATGGGTACGCGCGGGAGGCGGCGTCGGGCACCTTCGACTACTGCCGTCAGGTGCTGGGCATGCGCCACGTGATGGGCACGACTTCGCCGGAGAACCATGCCTCCGGGCGCGTGCTGCTGGCCATCGGGATGACCGACGAAGGCGAGCAGCAGACCGAGGCGCACGAGGGCCTGTCGCGGGTCTACACCTGGCACGACCCGGTCGAGCGTGGCGACGCCGAGGAGATCGCCGCGCTGCGCCTGCGCTGGCGCGCGGCGCTGCAGGGACCGGCGCGGCCGGCGCTGACGGCCTGCCTGACGCCGGAGGCGCTGGACCGCGTGATGGCCAGCCGCACCGACCTGTCGCCGCAGGCGCTGGACCACCTGGCGCAGCGCTGGGCGCCGCTGGCGGACGATCCGGCGCTGCGCGCGGTGCGCACGCCGGCGGGCTGGCGGCTGGACGTGCCGGTGGAGCGCTGAATCGCGCCCGCGCGCGCTGGGGGCGCCGTGGCGCGGGCCCTTAAGCGTGGCTGAAGGCAGGCGCGGGCGGGCTCGCCTATGCTCGCGGCCATGGAAATTTCTGCTCAGCCCGCGGCGCGCATCCTGCTGATCGAGGATGACGAGCGCCTGGCGCAGCTGGTCGCCGACGCGCTGCGCAAGGCCAACTACGCGGTGACCGTCTGCGGCGACGGCCCGGCCGGCGAGGCGCTGATGCGCCAGGAGCCCTTCGAGCTGGTGCTGCTGGACGGCCATCTGCCGGGCAAGGACGGCTTCGACGTGCTGCGCGACACGCGCCGCGATTTCCCCGGCCGCATCGTGATGCTGACCGCGCGCGACGATGACATCGACCAGGTGCTGGGCCTGGAAGGCGGCGCGGACGACTACATCGCCAAGCCGGTGGCGCCGCGCGTGCTGCTGGCGCGCCTGAAGGCGCTGCTGCGGCGCGACGCGCTGCCGGCGATGCAGCCGGCCGGCGAGGCGCTGCACTTCGGCCCGCTGACGCTGCTGCCGCAGTCGCGCGAGCTGCGCCTGCATGGCGAGCCGATCCCGCTGACGACGGCCGAATACGAGCTGCTGAACTTCCTGGCGCAGCGCGCCGGGCAGGTGGTCAGCCGCGACGACATCATGCAGGGCCTGCGCGGACTCGAGTTCGACGGGCTGGATCGCGCGATCGACGCGCGCATTTCGCGGCTGCGCAAGAAGATCGGCGACGACGCGCAGGCGCCGGCACGGATCAAGACGGTGCGCGGGCAGGGCTACCTCTTCGCGATCGACTGATGGCCGAGATGACGCTGCGCGCCTCGCTGCTGCGGATGGCGCTGGGGCTGGGACTGGCGGTGCTGGCGCTGATCCTGGCGGTCGAGGGGCTGGTGCTGATCGGCGCCTCCGAGGTCACGAACGACTACGTCCGCAACTTCATGCGCGGCACGGTGGACCTGCTGGTGCGCGACCTTTCGCCGCTGGATCCGCCGGCGCGCCAGGAGCGGGTGCGGCAGCTCGACGCGCAGTTCGACTATCCGGTGCGGCTGATCCGCACCGACCTGGCCAACCTCAGCGCGGAGCAGCGCCGCCGGCTCGGACGCGGGGAGGTGCTGGTCACCGGTTTCAACCGCCGCATCTACGCGGCCCTGCCGGGCGAGCCCGATCAGCTGCTGCTGCTGGGGCCGCTCGATTCGAAGCGCGCGGGCGAGTTGCCGAAGGAACTCGCCGCGCAACTGGGCGTGGCGCTCGTGATCGCGCTGGCGGTCGCGGTGATCGCGTGGTGGCAGCTGCGGCCGCTGTGGCGCGACCTGCGCGGGCTGCAGCGCGCGGCCGAGCGCCTGAGCGCCGGCCGGCTCGACACCGAGCTGCCGCCGCTCAAGAGCCGGCTCTTCGCGCCGGTGGCGGCGGCGACGCGCGCGATGCTGGAGCGGCTCGCCGCCGCGATGGCGACGCAGCGCGAGCTGACGGGCGCGGTCTCGCATGAACTGCGCACGCCGCTGGCGCGGCTGCGCTTCGCGGTCGACGCGCTGGTCGACGAGGACGACCGCGACGCGCGCGAGCAGGCGGTGATGGCCTGCGAGCGCGACATCGCCGAGCTCGACAGCCTGATCGACGCCAGCCTGATGCTGGCGCGGCTGGACATGGGCGCGCTGCAGCCGCACCTGGTCGAGGGCGATCTCGGCGACATGCTGACGCGGGAGGCGGCGTCGCTGGCGCCGTTGCTCGATGGCAAGGCGCTGGATACCGACCTGCGGTTGCCGCGGGCCTTGCCCTTCGACGAGCGGCTGCTGCCCTATGCGATCCGCAACGGGCTGCGCAACGCGGCGCGGTACGCGAAGGGCCGCATCCTGCTGACGGCCTGGGTCGAGGCGGGCCAGCTGTGGCTCGCCATCGACGATGACGGCGAGGGCGTGCCGCCGGGGCTGCGCGAGGCGGCCTTCGAGCCGTTCAAGCGGCTGGAGCGCAAGGGGCGCGGGACGCGCGGCTTCGGCCTGGGGCTGGCGATCGTGCGGCACGTCGCCCACGCGCATGGCGGCAACGCGCGCCTGGGCGAGGCACCGCGGCTGGGCGGCGCGCGGCTGCTGCTGCACTGGCCGGCCGGCGCCGCCTGACGCGGCGCATCGCGGGCGTGCATCGCGGGCGCGGATCGCCCGCGTGAAGCTTCGTCAAGGCGGTGGACGGCGGCTGTCATAGACCGTCACAGAAGGGCCCCACTCGGTCCACAGACGGCGGCGGGCCGGATTCCCAGAATGAGCCCATGTCGAACGAGCCTGGGTCCGTACCCAGGGGCGACATCGATCAACCGCTCTGAAGGAGTTCCGAATGAACCGCGACAACAACAACATCCGCCCCTCGACCCACGGCAAGAAGGCCGGCCTGCTGGCCGCCGCCGCGATGGCGCTGACCCTGGGCGCGGGCGTGGCGCACGCCGACCCGGTGACCCCGTACTACATCGGTGGCGACGTGGGCAAGACGACGCAGCGCGTCGACGGCAACGCGCAGAAGCGCACGAGCGACAGCTACAGCATCTTCGGCGGCTACAAGTTCAATGAGAACTTCGCGGTCGAGGCGGCCTACACGGACCTGGGCAAAGTCGAGTTCGGCGGCGTGAGCGCGAAGAACAAGGTGTATTCGCTGGACGGCATCGCGCGCGCGCCGCTGGGCGCCGGCTTCGGCGTCTACGGCAAGGTCGGCGTGGCGTACGCGCAGCGCGACTTCAACAACGGCCTGGGCGACAAGGACAAGACCGGTCTGAAGCTGGGCGTGGGCGTGGACTACGCGCTGACGAAGAACGTCTCGCTGCGCGCCGAAGCGACCCGCTTCAACAACATGCCGCAGGCCAACGGCTTCAACAAGAAGGATGACCGCCTGAGCATGGGCGTGGTCTACCAGTTCTGATCGGCCGATCACGGTTGACCGATGCCGGTTCCCCCCCGGCATCGGCGCCTTCCGGGCTGCTCCTGAGCGACACCCGAAACCCCCGATTCCCGGAAGGTGCAAGGGCAGTGCAGAAATGCGCTGCCCTTTTTTCATGGGCGGGAATGGCTCCACTGCTGCTTCGGGAATGTCCTAGCCATGCCCACCGATGAAGGTCATGGCGAGCCGTGTTCATGCGCGCTCGAATCGCGCTTCCCGCTGCCGATCGAGCCTTGCCCATGCCACGCTTTCCCGACTTCGTTCTCCGTCTCGTGCCGCGCCTGGTGGCCGCCGCGCTCTTCTCCGTCGCGATGCTGTTCCTGCGCGACTGCTGCGCGCACTGGTCGTACTCGGCGCTGTTCGCGGTCATGGCCGGCGCCATCGTGGTCATGGTCCTGGTGGTCGTCGCACTGGACCGGTTGCTCGACGGCGGGTGTTCCTCGCCCGAGAACGACAAAGGCCCGGCAGAGCCGGGCCTTTGAACGTCATCGATCGCCGTCGCCGACTCGTCAGATCCGCTTGGCCAGCGCCTCGGCCTTGCCGGTGTAGTTGCCTGGCGTCATCGTCAGCAGGCGCTGCTTCTCGGCCTCGGGCAGCTCCAGGCCCTGGATGAACTGCTGGATCGACTCGCGCGTGATCGTCTTGCCGCGCGTCAGCTCCTTCAGCCGCTCGTACGGGTTGGGCAGCGCGTAGCGGCGCATCACCGTCTGGATCGGCTCGGCCAGCACTTCCCACGACGCGTCCAGGTCCGCGTCCAGCGCGCCCTGGTTCAGCTCCAGCTTGTCCAGCCCCTTGCTGAGCGAGTCATAGCCCAGCAGCGCATAGCCCAGCGCCACGCCCATGTTGCGCAGCACCGTCGAGTCCGTCAGGTCCCGCTGCCAGCGCGAGATCGGCAGCTTCTGGCTCAGGTGCGTCAGCACCGCGCTGGCCAGGCCGAAGTTGCCTTCCGCGTTCTCGAAGTCGATCGGGTTGACCTTGTGCGGCATCGTCGACGAGCCGATCTCGCCCGCCTTCGTCTTCTGCTTGAAATAGCCCAGCGACACATAGCCCCACACGTCCCGCGACCAGTCCACCAGGATGGTGTTGGCGCGCGTCACGGCGTCGAACAGCTCGGCCATGTAGTCGTGCGGCTCGATCTGGATCGTGTACGGGTTGAACGTCAGGCCCAGCTGCTTCTCGATCACCGACTGGCTGAAAGCCTCCCAATCCGTCTCCGGATAGGCCGACAGGTGCGCGTTGTAGTTGCCCACCGCGCCATTCATCTTCGCCAGCAGCTTCACCTCGGCGATCACCGCGCGCGCGCGGCGCAGGCGCGCCACCACGTTCGCGATCTCCTTGCCCACCGTCGTCGGGCTGGCCGTCTGGCCGTGCGTGCGGCTCAGCATCGGATTCGCCGCCATCGCCTGCGCCATCTCGGTCAGCTTGCCGATCACGCGGTCCAGCGCCGGCAGGATCACCTGCTCGCGCGCCGCCTTCAGCATCAGGCCGTGGCTGGTGTTGTTGATGTCCTCGCTCGTGCAGGCGAAGTGCACGAACTCGCCAGCCGCTTCCAGCTCGGCCTTGCCGGCGAACTGCTGCTTGATCCAGTACTCCACCGCCTTGACGTCGTGGTTCGTCGTCTTCTCGATGTCCTTGATCGCCTGCGCGTCGCTCTCCGAGAACTTCGCCACCAGCGTGCGCAGGAACTCGCGCGAGCCCGCCGACAGCGGCTTGAATTCCGCCAGCCCGGCGTCGGACAGCGCGATGAACCACTCGATCTCGACCTGCACGCGGCGGTGCATCAGGCCGAATTCCGACAGCAGCGGACGCAGCGCGGCCATGCGCGACGCATAGCGGCCATCCAGGGGCGACAGGGCGGTGAGGGCGGAGAGATTCATGGCGCGCGCCGGCCGGAACCGGCCGTTCAGGGGGTGGGACAAACCCGCGGATTCTACAGAGGGGGTCACAATAGCCCCCGCTCCGGGAACCCCGCCGACCGAGGGACGGCGTCCGGCCAGCGTCACGCGCCAGTTCGAGGGAAGGCATGCAAGAGAAAAGTCAACGCAAGGGCGCGGTCTGGATGACCGCCCTGTCCGCCGTCGCGTCCGCCGCGGCGATCACGCTGCTCGCCGGCTGCGGCAAGTCCGCCGACACGCCCCGGCCGCTGGCCCCGGCCGAGGCCGCGTCCGCCAGCCCCACCGTCAGCGCCACGCTGCGCCAGCAGAGCGAGGAACTGCTCGCCCGCTATCGCCAGATGATCGTGCTGATGGACGGCGAGTCCGCCCTCAAGCCCGCCGAGCGCGAGGCCGTCCACGCCGTCGGCCTGCTGCTGTTCCATGACATGCAGGACAGCATCCGCGCGCTCGAGGACACCGCCTCGAAGAGCACCGATGCCGCCGGCCTGGCCGCGCTGTCGGAGCTGCTCGACCGCGTCGAGCAGGAGCCCTCGTGGTTCGACGCCGACCGCCTGGCGTTCAAGGAGTTCCTGACCCAGCTGTCGCAGCAGTTCTCGACCTCGCAGAGCATCGCCGGCCTGAAGCTGGCCAAGCGCGCCGGCGAGGACCTGACGGTGCTGGCCGAGATCGAGAACGCCTACGAGCAGGAGCTGCGCGACACCTTCGGCCGCTTCGTGCAGCGCGGCATCATGCCCAAGCGCGAGAAGTGGACCGACTACGTCGCCAAGCTCAAGGGCCTGTACACGCGCGAAGGCATCCTCAAGGACTACGCGACCATCCTGCCCGACCTGCGGGCGCGTCCCAGCGTGACCCCGGACGGCCCCGACGCCGCGCCCGCCACTTCCCCCGCCACTCCCCCCGCCACTCCCCCCGGCACCGCGACGGCCGCCGCCACGCGCGGCCCCAGCAAGGAGGAGCGCGAGTACTTCGGCCGCCAGCTGCCGCCCAAGACCGTGCTGCTGACCTTCGACGACGGCCCGCATCCGCGCTACACCGACGAGATCCTGGAGATCCTCAAGCGCTATCAAGCGCCGGCCGTGTTCTTCGAACTGGGCCGCAACCTCGGCAGCGTCGACGCCAGCGGCAAGATCAAGCCCGGCCCGGGCAGCGAGGTCGCCAAGCGCGTGCTCGCCGCCGGCCATCCGATCGCGAACCACAGCTTCAGCCATGGCGTGATGTCCAAGTTCGAGCTGGACAAGGTCAAGCAGGAAGCCTCGTCGACCGAGGCGCTGCTGGACGCCGCCGGCCGCGATGGCCAGGCGCTGTTCCGCTTCCCCTACGGCGCGCGCAATGACGCCGCGCTCGGCGCCATCGAGGCGCTCAAGCTGCGCTCGATGATGTGGAACGTCGACTCGCTCGACTGGTCCGATCCGATCCCGAAGTCGATCGCGGCGCGCGTGCTGGGCGAGCTCGGCAAGCAGCAGCGCGGCATCGTGCTCTTTCACGACATCCACGCCCGCACCGTCGAGGCGCTGCCGCTGGTGCTGGACCAGCTCAAGGCCGAGGGCTACCGGTTCGCCGCCTGGAAGGACGGCAAGATCGTGCCGGTCGACGCGCCCGCCGCGGACACGGCCGCGCCGGAACTGGCCGGCGCCAACCTCTATCGCGAGAGCTACGCGCTGGTGATCGGCATCGACCAGTACAAGACCTGGCCGCGCCTGCAGCACGCGGTGCGCGACGCGCGCGCGATCCAGGAGACGCTGCAGACGCAGTTCGGCTTCAAGCCCGAGAACGTCACCGCGCTGACCGACGGCGAGGCCACCCGCGCCAACATCCTGCGCACGCTCAATGGCATGGCGCGCAAGGGCGCCGACGGCAAGCTCAAGCGCGACGACCGCGTGTTCGTGTTCTTCGCCGGCCATGGCAGCACGCGCAAGCTGCCCAGCGGCCGCGACGTCGGCTACATCATCCCGGTCGATGCCGGCACCGACGACCTGCAGACCGACGCGATCGCGATGCCGCAGCTGCAGGAGCTCGGCGAGGCGCTGCCCGCCAAGCACGCGTTCTTCGTGATCGATGCCTGCTACTCAGGCCTGGGCCTGACGCGCGGCGGCGCGCCGGGCGGCAGCGCCAACTTCGTGCGCGACAACGCGCGCCGGCTCGGCCGCCAGATGATGACGGCCGGCGGCGCCGACCAGCAGGTCGCGGACGACGGCCCCGGCGGCCATTCGGTCTTCACCTGGACGCTGCTGCAGGCGCTCTCCGGCAAGGCCGACCTCAACGGCGACGGCCTGATCACCGCCACCGAGCTGGCCGCCTACGTGGCGCCGGCGGTGTCGTCGATCGCGCACCAGACGCCGGCCTTCGGCAGCCTGCCCGGCAGCGAAGGCGGCGAATTCATCTTCGAGCTCGCCTCCGCGCAGGAGCAGGCGCTGAGCGGCGACAGCAACCAGCTCGACGCCAAGGCCAGCGCGCTGGCCAAGCAGGCCGACGCGGCGCGCGACGCGCAGCTGCAGCCGGTGGCGGCGGCCTCGGTGCCCAGCGGCGCGGCGCCTGCCAGCGCGGCCGCGGTGCAGGTCACGCTGAAGAACCTGGACGGCACGGACACGGCCATCGCCACCAGCGCGGCGCAGGCGCCGGTGCCGGCGCGCGTGGCCGCGCAGCGCGCCAACGACCGCGGCCTGCAGCTCTACAAGGAGCGCCGCTACGACGAGGCCGAAGCCGCCTTCACCGAAGCGCTCAAGCTGCAGCCCAAGTTCGCGCTGGCGGCCAACAACCTGGGCTTCATCTACTACAAGCGCGACAAGCCGGCCGAGGCCGCGCGCTGGTACCGCAAGGCCATCGAGATGGACGGCAGCCGCTCGCTGGCGCACCTGAACCTGGGCGACGCGCTGCTGCGCGCCGGCGATGACACGGGCGCGCAGGCCGCGTACCGGGCGTTCATCGAGCTCTCGCCCAAGCACGCGCGCAGCGCGGAGCTCAAGGCCTGGGTCGAGCATCCGGACAGCGCGAAGAGGCCGGAACCGTCGCGCTGAACGGCGGCCGGACGGCGGGCTGGCGGCAGGCGGGTTGTCCCCGATGCAGGGGGCGCCCGCTTGCTGCTTAATCCGGCCTTTCCCGTCCGGTTCACGACTGGTTACCGCTTCGCTCGATGGTTCCCCTGGCTTCCGACGGCGCCGCACCGCGCCTGATCCGCGTGCATCAGATCGACCCCTTGGCCTGGGCCCCGCTGCTCGCGGCCAGCGAAGCCGACGGCTGGCAGATGCTGCGCCGGCTGATGGATGAATGGCGCAGCGGCGCCAACCGCTATGAGCAGCCCGGCGAGTCGCTGTGGGCCTGGTTCGATGCGAACGGGCAGGCGATCGCGGTCGGCGGCCTCAATGTCGAGCCGGCGCCCGGGCGTCCCGGCACCGGCCGCATGCGGCGCTTCTACGTGCATCCCGCGTGGCGCGGGCATGGGCTGGCGAAGCGCCTCGTCAACGCGGTGCTCGCGAGCGCGCAAGGGCACTTCAGCCGGCTCCACGTGAATTGCGAGAGCCCCGAATCGGCCACGTTCTGGAGCCGCTGCGGCTTCGCGCCGGTCGATGCGCTGGGCGAGCCGGCGGCCCGTCCGGCGCGCTACACCCATGTGCGGCTGCTGCCGCGCTTCCAGGCGGCCTGAACGCGCTCGGCCGGCCTCAGAGGCCCCCAAGCGGCCTCAAACGGCCTCAAACGGCCTTCGGCGGCCAGTGCGCCGAGCAGACCTCGGCGACGACGGGCAGCGCCTCGATGCGCTGCAGCAGCGCGAAGCACTCCGGCCGCGCGGTCTCGAGGTGCTTCCTCGACCCGGACCATTTCGAGACGATCACCGCCATCGCGTCGAGCGCGCCCGGTGCCGTGCCGCTGAGCCAGGGCCGCCCCGGGAACATGTCCGCGAAGATCTCCCAATGCCGGTGCAGCCGGTCCCGGGTGCCCGCGATGATCGCGTCGTGATCGTCCTTGTCGGCGCGCGTCGTGTAGCGCCCCGGGTAGTCGATGACGCTGATGCAGCTGTAGCAATTGGCCGCGATGTAGACCAGCCCGCGCAGGACCTGGTCGCGCTGCCGGTCGTCGTCGCCGAGCAGGCGCGCCGCCGGGAAGCGCAGGCCCAGGTGCATCAGGATCGCGCCGCTCTCGCTCAGCACCTCGCCTTCGGGCGTGCGCAGCGTCGGGATCTGCATCAGCGGATTGAGCGCGCGCAGCGCGGCCTGCTCCGAGCCGCTCTCCCACGACGAGGCATGCACGGTCCGGTAGGTCTGCCCGCACCAGCGCAGGCCGATCTCGGCGATCGCCGAGCCCGAGCCCCGGGTGCCATAGAGAACGTAGCCGCTGTCGGTCATCTCGTGCTCCATTGAAGGTGGAGCGGCGAGTGTAGGACCGGGCTCAGCGCTCGAAGAAGCGCATCCGTTCCTCGTCGGCCGGGTGCGAGCTGAACGCGATGCGCAGCATCTCGCCAGCGCCGGCCTTCGCGGCCTCGCGCATGTCGCGCGAGAGGCCTTGCGGCTCGGAGGCCGCCGCCTGCTTCGCCTGCGCTTCGCGCTCGTGGCGCCAGTCGCCGATGCGCTCGAACAGCAGCAGCATCGCGCGCGGCGAGCGGCCGCTGTCGATCAGCAGCTGCCGGGCCTGGGCGTCCGCCGCGCGCTCGAAGTCGCGCGAGTAGCTGGCGTTCATCAGGATCGTCGGCGCGCCGGCCAGCACGCTGGAGAAATCGCCGATCGCCACGCCCAGCAGCGCGCCCACCAGCGTCGCGCGCATCGTCAGGCGCATGCCGTGCTGCTCGCGCACATGGCCGAGCTCATGCGCGAGCACGCCCAGCACCGCGTCGGGCTGGTCGCCCAGCAGCTTCAGCAGTTCGTCGGTGACGACGATGTGCCCGCCCGGCAGCGCGAACGCGTTGGGACCGAGCTCGCGGCCGGTGTCGCGGAAGTGCAGCTGGTAGTCGGCGGGCAGGCCGGGCTGGCTCGCGACCATCATCGCGAAGCGCTGGCGCCATTCGCGCTGCTCGGCCTCGGGGATGCGGCTCGGCTTGAGCAGGAGGCCCTCGAGCTGCTCGAGCGCGTGATCGCCGATGGACTGCTCGATCGTCGCGGGCACGTGGCGCGCGACGGTGTCCGCCACGGCCGGCACGCCCCAGTGCCAGGTCGCCGCGGCCACGGCCACCACCGCCACCAGGGCGATGGCGGTGCGCCGCCAGCTGGAGAACCAGCTCACCGCCAGGCCCGTCCCGAGCCCGCGGCCGTCCGTCGCGGCCAGGACCCAGTCGTCCCAGGCGCCGGCGTCGGCCGTCGTCAGCACGCCGCCGTCGGGCAACTGCGCCTGCCGCCGGCCATGGCGCGTGCGCTCGGGCCACAGCACGCGCTGGACGGGATAGCGGCGCTCGACGGTCTCCAGATCCTGGTCATGGACGACCAGCTGGTCCTGTTCCAGCCACAGCCGGACCGGCCGCGCGCGGGCGCTGCGGCCGTCGAAGTAGTCCGCCCGCAGCGACGGCGCCGCCGTGTTCCCGGCCATCACAGACCCATGTCGATGCCGAAGAAGTCGCCGGCGAACTCGCCCGCGGCCCCGGGGTTCTCGCTGGCTTGGCCGGCGACCCAGGTGTCGGCGTCGCCGTCCATCGTCAGGCTGACGGCCTCCAGCCGCAGGCGCGTCGTGTGCACGACCGCGAAGGGGCGGTACAGGCCGAGCGTGATCGCGGTCAGCAGCCAGTTCTTCAGCGTCAGGCCGACCAGCGGTCCGAGCGGCAATTGGCTGGTGAACGTGAGGTCCTGCGAGGTGGTGGCGTTCCACAGCAGGTTCTGGAAACGCGCGGTGAAGAACGGGCCGATCACCGCGAAGTACAGCAGGTAGCCGGCGGCGCCCAGCACGAAGGCGAGGATCATGCCGGCGATCTTCGACTTCACGACGACGGCGCTCGCGCCCAGCGCCAGCGCCATCACCAGGCCTGTGGCGAAGGCCACGAGCAGCGACAGGCCGAAGGCCTTCAGGCACAGCCAGTACACCGAGCCCGCCGACATCGACAGCTCGCCCTGCTGGCCGGCGATGCGGTAGCCGCCGTGCTGGTAGCGCTTGATCATCGTGAGGATCCACGGCGTGCAGAGCGTGGCCAGCAGCATCGTGCCCAGCACGGTCATCTCGATCACGCCGAAGCGCGGCCGGCCGTTGGCGGCGATGCCGGTGGGGCCGCCGATGGCCTGGGCGGCGAGGATCACGCCGGAGCCGATCCACAGCGGCAGGAAGGCCGCGTACGCGCCCTTGAGCGAGCCGTTGAAGCCGAATCTCAGGCCGCGCCAGGCGGTGTTGCCGAGGCGGAACTGCAGGCCGGCGCGCCACAGCGCCGGCCAGATCACGGCCAGGATGCCGAAGGCCACCAGCCCCGCCACCGGCGAGAAATGCCCCGCCGCCGAGTAGGCGCCCGTGAGCACCATCAGCAGCACGTGGCCGCGGAACATCTTCCAGGGGTCGCCGTGGAAGGTCAGCGCATGGCCGTCGATCAGCGTGTTGGCGTAGAAGTAGCGGATCTTGCGGGCCTTCGCGAAGGGCCAATACAAGGTCGCGGTGACGATCGTCAGGAGCAGGTTGACGATCCAGATGCGGAAGTACTCGCTGCCCGATCCGGTGAAGCGGATGTCGAGCTTGCGCTTGCGGAACTCCGATTGCGGCCACCCGGTCAAACCGCCGGTGGTCGCACTTTCCTGGTGCTGTGACATTGGATTCCCTCTCTCTGCTGCGCACACGGTGGTGCTCTGTCGCCCGTTGGCGGGCTTTTGTGTGTCCATGGCGGCTTCGTTGTTCGACATGCCGTCGTCGCGAGGCCACCCGCCCGCTCCTCCGCGGGGCGGGCGAGAGTGTGCGTCACCGGCGCAGGGGACGGCAATACACCCAAATGAGGGCGGCCCCACCGTTGCATCCGGGAGTCAGCGGGTGGAAGCGACTCGCTAGAATCCGCCGACACCATGAAGCTCATCGGATCCCTCCACAGCCCCTACGTCCGCAAGGTCCGCATCGTCATGGCGGAGAAGAAGCTCGACTATCAGTTCGAGCTGGAGGACGTCTGGGGCAGCGACAACATCCTCAAGATGAACCCGCTCGGCAAGGTGCCGTGCCTGGTCATGGAGGGGCAGGATTCGATCACCGGCGCGATGTTCGATTCGCGCGTCATCGTCGAATACGTGGACACGCTGTCGCCGGTGGGCCGCCTGATCCCGGACCGCGGCCGCGAGCGCTGCGAGGTCCGCACCTGGGAAGCGCTGGCCGATGGCCTGATCGACGCCTGCGTCGCGGCGCGCCTGGAGGAGACCTGGTCCGGCCGCGCGCCGGGCGAGCGCAGCCAGGCCTGGGTGCAGCGCCAGATGACCAAGGTCCACGCGTCGCTGCAGGCGATGGGCCTGGGACTGGGCGAGAAGACCTGGTGCTCCGGCAACCACTTCACGCTGGCCGATGTCGCGCTGGGCTGCGCGCTGGGCTACCTGGACTTCCGCTTCGCGCAGATCGACTGGCGCGCCGCGCACCCGAACCTGGCCAAGCACTTCGACAAGCTCATGACGCGCCAGAGCTTCCAGGACACGCTGCCGCCCGCGAACGCCTGATCGCTGCCGGATGGCTCCCGGCGCCTCGACGCCCGGCCCCGCGCCGGGCGTTGTCGTTTTCAGGCGTCCCACCGGGAGATCCCTCCAACGGGCGAGTCCCCCGCTGACTTCCCGCCGGGGTTGGCAACTGGGCTCACAATCGCCCGATCCGGCTCCGGATGCGAGCCGGCCCGACATTCCGTTGACGGACCCTGGGAGGACTGGATGGGTGTGAAGCGAGCGTTGGCGCCGATCGGGCGTCTCTTTGGCCGGCTGTGGTGGTTCCTGGACGGCACCCGGCGCGTGGTGTTCACGCTGCTGTTCTGGCTGATCGTGATCGGCCTGATCTGGGCCTCGACCCGCGGCGCCAAGCCGCTGCAGGACAAGACCACGCTGGTGCTGGACATCCAGGGCGAGGTCGTCGAGCAGTTCTCCGGCTCGCCGCGCGATCAGGCGATCGCGCAGATCAAGGGCGAGAACCGCGCCCAGACGCGGCTGCGCGACATCGTGCGCGCGCTCGACGCGGCCGCCAAGGACGACAAGATCGCGCAGGTGCTGATCGACCTCGACCAGATGGGCTCGGCCACGCCGGCCGCGCTGCACGAGATCGAAGCCGCGATGACCCGCTTCAAGGCCAGCAGGAAGCCGCTGGTGGCGTACGGCAACGCCTATGACCAGCGCGCGTACTACCTCGCCGCGCAGGCCTCCGAGGTCTACGTCCATCCGATGGGGGGCGTCCTGATCGAGGGCTACGGCCGCTACCGCAACTACTACAAGGACGCGCTGGACCGCCTGGGCATCGCGCCCAACGTGATGCGGGTGGGCACCTACAAGAACGCGGTCGAACCTTACTTCGCCAACGGTCCGTCGAAGGCGACGCTGGAGGCCGAGGGCTACCTCTACGACGAGCTGTGGGCCCGCTACCAGGCCGGCGTCGAGGCGGCGCGCAAGCTGCCCAAGGGCGCGATCCAGCGCGCGATCGACGAACTGCCGCAGCGCCTGGCGGCGGTCAACGGCGATCCGGGCAAGTTCGTGCTGGCCGAGAAACTGGTCGACGGCCTGAAGACGCAGGACGAGATCGACGCGCTGCTCGAGAAGCGCGGCGCGAAGGATGACAAGCACCTGCGCCGCATCCACCTGGGCGCCTACGTGGCGCAGCTGCCGCCGAAGCTGCCGGCGGCCGAGGGCCAGGTCGGCATCATCGTGGCCGAGGGCGAGATCGTCGACGGCAATGCCGGTCCGGGCAAGATCGGCGGCGAGTCGATGTCCAAGCTGATCCGCCAGGCGCGCGAGGACGACAAGATCAAGGCCATCGTGCTGCGCGTGAATTCGCCGGGCGGCAGCGCCTTCGCGTCGGAGCTGGTGCGCCGCGAACTCGAGGTGACGCGCGCGGTCGGCAAGCCGGTGGTGATCTCGATGGGCGGCGTGGCCGCCTCGGGCGGCTACTGGATCTCGATGGCGTCCGATGAGGTGATCGCCGATCCGTCGACGATCACCGGTTCGATCGGCGTGTTCGGCATGCTGCCCACCGGCGAGAAGCTGCTGGACAAGCTGTCGATCCACACCGGCGGCTACACGACCACCTGGCTGGCGAGCGGCTATGACCCGCGGCGGCCGCTGGATCCGCGGCTGGCGCAGGTGGTGCAGTCGTCGATCGAGCACATCTATGCCGAGTTCACCGGCAAGGCGGCCCAGGCGCGCAAGAAGACGCCGCAGCAGATCGACGCCGTGGGGCAGGGCCGGGTGTGGACGGGCGCGCAGGCGCTCGAGCGCGGCCTCGTTGACCGCAACGGCCTGCTGGCCGACGCGGTGGCCAGCGCCGCCAAGCGCGCCAAGCTGGGCGACGATCCGACGGTCCGCTATGTCGAGCCCGAGCGCAGCACGGTCGACCGCATCCTGACCAGCGTCGGCGATGCGGCCGCGCCCTCGCTGCGCGGCATGGTGATGCAGGCGCTGGGCGGGCTGCCCACGATGCCCGCGCCGCTGCAGGAGGCGCAGGCCGACATGAGCTGGCTGGCCGAGCAGGCCCAGGCGGGCCCGGCGGGCAGCAAGCCGCCGGTGCGCGCGATCGTGCATTGCCTCTGCACGGCGCCGTAGGCGCCCGGCGGGCGGCTCCGGGGCCGGCGGGACCCGGGGCCGTGGCTATACTCCCGCCCCATGGCGCCGATTTGTCCGGCTTGCGGGCGCCCAAGAAATGCAGCTAAAGAGGGACACCCGATCCGCGGATCGAGACCCGGTGTTCCGCTTCAAGCAGCGGCGCCGGGTTTTGCTTTTTTGGGGTGTTCCATGGGATCTGTCGGTGACGTCACACCGCAGCGCTTGTTGTTCGATGAGCCGCTGACCCTGCGCAGCGGGGCCCACCTGGGCGGCTACGAATTGATGGTCGAGACCTACGGCCGTTTGAACGAGGACAAGTCCAACGCGGTGCTGGTGTGCCACGCGCTGAACGCGAGCCACCACGTGGCCGGCACGCATGCCGGCGTCGAGAAGAGCGAGGGTTGGTGGGACAACCTGGTCGGGCCGGGCAAGCCGCTCGACACGGACCGCTTCTTCGTCATCGGCGTCAACAACCTGGGCTCGTGCTTCGGGTCGACCGGCCCGATGCATCTGAATCCGGCCACCGGCCGCGTCTACGGCGCGGACTTTCCGGTGGTGACGGTGCATGACTGGGTCGACGCGCAGGCGCGCGTGCTGGACCGCTTCGGCATCCGGCAGCTGGCGGCGGTGCTGGGCGGATCGCTGGGCGGGATGCAGGCGCTGGACTGGTCGCTGCGCTATCCCGAGCGCATGCGCCACTGCATCGCGGTGGCGACGGCGCCCAACCTGTCGGCGCAGAACATCGCGTTCAACGAGGTCGCGCGGCGCGCGATCATCACCGATCCCGAATTCCACGACGGCTTCTTCTACGAGCACGGCGTCGTGCCGCGCCGCGGGTTGCGGGTGGCGCGGATGATCGGCCACATCACCTACCTGAGCGACGACGTGATGGAAGAGAAGTTCGGTCGCCAGATGCGATCGGCGGAGCTGGGCTATTCGACCTCGGACATCGAGTTCCAGATCGAGAGCTACCTGCGCTACCAGGGCGACAAGTTCAGCGAGTACTTCGACGCCAACACCTACCTGCTGATCACGCGGGCGCTGGACTACTTCGATCCGGCGCGCGAGCACGGCGGCGACCTGAGCCGGACCTTCGCGAGCGCGCTCTGCAAGTACCTGGTGGTGAGCTTCACGACGGACTGGCGCTTCTCGCCGGCGCGCTCGCGGGAGATCGTCAAGGCGCTGCTGGACAACAAGCGCGACGTCTCTTATGCCGAGATCGACGCGCCGCACGGCCATGACGCGTTCCTGCTGGAGGACCCGCGCTACCACGGCGTGCTGCGCGCCTATTTCGACCGGATCGCGAAGGAGCACGAACGCGCGGTGCCGGGCGTGACGGCGCCGGTCTCGCATCGGCTGGCGGGAGTGGCGGTATGAGTGATCGGGCCGTGATGGACATGATCGCCGAGCTGGTCCCGGCGGGCTCGCGCGTGCTGGACCTGGGCTGCGGCACCGGCGAGCTGCTGGCGCATCTGCAGGCAGCCAAGGGCTGCACCGGTTATGGCGTGGAGCTGGACGACGCGAACGTGCTGGCCTGCGCGCAGCGTGGCGTGAACGTGATCCAGCTCAACCTGGAGGAGGGGCTGGCGATCTTCGAGGACCAGAGCTTCGACGTCGTGCTGCAGCTGGAGACGCTGCAGAACCTGCGCAACACCGAGGCGATGCTGCGCGAGACCGCGCGGGTCGGGCGCATCGGCGTGGTGAGCTTCCCGAACTTCGCGCACTGGCCCAACCGGCTGCAGGTGCTGCAGGGGCGGATGCCGGTCACGCGGGTGCTGCCGTACCAGTGGTACGACACGCCCAACATCCGCGTCGGCACCTACGCCGACTTCCAGATCCTGGCGCGCAAGTGCGGGCTGAGGGTGCTGGACAGCTTCGGCGTGCAGGCGGGCCGCCAGGTGCGCGTGCTGCCCAACCTGATGGCCAGCATGGCGGTGTTCAAGTTCGATCGGGATTGAGGGACTGGGCGCCGGACTTTCAATCGTCGACGAGGTGGAACAAGGCCGCTCGCCAGGACCAGAGGTCCACGGCCTTGAGCGACATTCTCCGGATCGTGTCCGGCCGCATCCACCACAGCAGCGGAACGGGAACGCGGTCACAGAAACCTTCGCGCCGAAAGTTCATGTGGCTGAGCTTGCGGAGCCAATCGCCACCAGGGTCGAGCAGCCAATGATCGAAGCCGAAGACCTGGATGGCTCGCGCGCCGTTTGTGGTGGCCAGGGCGAGGGAGTCCTCCAGGGCCATCCAATCCGGATGGCGGGCAGCGTCCGCATGGACGCGCCGGATGTCGGGCCAGCGCACATCCAGTTGGCCAGCGACTGCCTCGGGCGATGCGGCAACTCGATGTACGAGTACGAGCAGACCCCATCGACCTTCATTGCTGATCATCTGGCGGGACAGCCGGATCCACTCCTTGGTCGAACCGGCCATGGACGGGGGCCCAGACTTCGCTCCCAGGGACATCACGCCGCCTCCGCATGAACGGAGGCCGTTCCCAAGGTCTCACTGGCTGCGGCATATCCGGCCAAGGTCCGCACCACCGGGTGGCTGTGGCGCCACGAGCCGGCGTTGTACTCAAGCAGTGCGCCTGAGCCAACGAGTTCCGCGAGCATGGGGCTGGTACCGACGTTGATCTTCGCTTGGTCGATCGTGGCGAGTGCCAGGTACTGCGCCTCGGTCAGGCAATAGCGATAGTCCGCCGCGAGGGTCGCGATCGCGGACTCCATCGCGTGCGCGTCAATGCGGCCGTGCTCCGCATCAACGCAGGCGTAGCTCAGCAGGCGCAGCAGATCGCGCAGATGACCACCGGAGCATTCGATCAAGCGATCAAGATCGGCGACGCATGCGAACAGACTGTGATGACACCGTTTGAGCACGAGTTCGCGCAATGCGTCGAAAGCTTCCTGACGACGCGTCGTCCCATCGCTTTCCAGCAGCTTCACCATGGGCAGGGTGATGTGCTCGAACAGATCCAGCCGGTGCCCGCTGACCTTGAGCGCCAAGGGCGCCGCATAGACGACGAAGCACTGCAGCTGGGTCAGCTGATTGACATCGTCGACGAAGAAGCGCTTCCAGTCCCCCGGATTGAAGCGATCCGGCCCATCGACCACGAAGAGCACCTGCTGCCGGCCTCCCCTGTCATGCAGGGCCGCGGTGGCTGCCGCGATCAGCGCGTTGAGCGACGCCGCGAATTCGGCGCAGGTGCTTCGCATGACCTCGCGCAGCGTGTCCTTGCACGCACTGCCGGCCCGGATCATCGAGGTGAAGCGGCCCAGCACCTTGCCCAGCAGCGGAACGCCACCACCCGCCTGGGCCTCCAGGCACAGGCTGGAGGCCATCTCGCGGACGCGTTCCTGGGTGAAGACGTGCTCTGCAAACCAGTCGTGGAAACGCCGCACCGGCGCATTGGGGATGGTGATGCCGTCCTCCTGCAGTCGACGGACGAGTTCCCCGGCGATCGCGAACCACGTGTCGCTGTAGCGGGCATCGTTCGGATTGATCAACGCCTGGAGATCGACATGCACCACCCAATAGCGTCCCGGGTGATGGAGCGCTGCAGTGAGATGACAGAGCTCGGTGCTCTTGCCACAACCGACATGGCCAAACAGCAGCATGTGCAGACCGGTGGGGCTGAGCGGGAGCATCCTGCCGCTCTCGGGATCGAAGCTGAGCTTGGAGTAGAAGCGGCGCTCGAAGGTCTCGCCACGCGCATGCGACGTCAGGACGTACCGTTCGTCCGTGGCGGTCAGTGGATGGCGGTAGTTGAGGAAGGCATTGGCCGCGATCACGTGCTTTGGCGCGGCTTCCAGCGCCGCTGACATCGCGGGCGAGCGCAGCGGGAAAAGGGCATCGATGTCGATCACGGGAGCTCCTGACAAACGGGAGCCGGGAGCGTCGGTCTCAATGCCTTCTGTGTCTATGACTGGTTTTTGGATCCACTAGCAAGAACATCAGTTTTCGTAGCGCCCGAGCCTCACCATCGTCTGCCCCGCCTGCCCGGCGCGGCGCGACGGCATGATCAGCACGCACTCGTCGTGCGGCGTGACCCAGCGGCGCGCGCCGTCCTCGGCCAGCGGCGTGCCCGCCTCCGGAATCACCATCAGGTGATGCGTCGGCATCAGGAAGCGGAAGCCCGCGCTCGCCGCCGTCACGCCCTCGCCGACGCGCACCAGCCGCTGCCTCGCCGGCGCCGGCGCGCGCAGCCGCCCTCGCGTCCACGCGTCGTCGGCCATCTCCAGATGCCGCAGGAAGCGCGCCGTCACGTCGATCGCCAGGTCCGCGCTCGCGGGCTCCCAGTGGGCGCCGCATTCGACCAGCACCGCCTGCCGGCCGCTCGCCGGATCGGCGAAGCCGCCCCGGTCGATCATCCGCAGGCCCGCCGCGTGGCCGGTGTCCACCAGCAGCGTCTCCGGCTGTCCCAGCGCGCGCGCCAGCGGCACGCTCTTGTCCGTCATGCCGCAGATCGTCAGCGCCGGCGCGCCGGGCTCCTGCATCGAGTGCAGGTCCAGCAGCACGTCCGCCGCGTCGACGAAGGGCGCCAGCTCGCGCGCCCGCCGCAGCTCCACCGAGTCGCGCGATCCACGCAGCACCGCCTCGTCCCAGACGCGGTTCATGTCCTCGTCGACGCAGCGCGAGGCGAAGGGCTCCAGCGCATTGAAGCGCCCGAAAGCCTCGACGTTCGCGAAGGCCAGCACCAGCCGGCCGCGCGCGGGCCTGAACGCCTCGCGCAGCAGGCCGTCCAGCGCGATCGCGCCGCACAGCTCGTTGCCATGGGTCAGCGCCACCACCATCGCCGACGGCCCCGGCCGCCCCGAGTCGAGCACATGCACGAACTCGGTGCCGGTCCCCGTGCCCCGCCGCCAGCGCTCGATGGGCGGCGGCTGCAGCCGGACTTCCGGATGAAAGGGCGGAAAGGACTCGAGCAGCGCGGGCGTCATGGGCGTCGAAACGTGGGGGTGCCCACGGCGATCGGACATGGCGGGCGATCCTACACTCCGGGCCCATGAAGACCTTGACCGGCCATGACGGCCTCCCGCTGCACTGGCGGGAATGGGGCGCCGACCTGTCGCTGCCCACCCGCGGTTCCGTGCTGATCGTCCACGGCCTCGGCGAGCACATCGGCCGCTACGAAGCCCTCGCCCAGCGGCTCAACGACTGGGGCTGGCATGCCGCCGGCTTCGACCAGCGCGGTCATGGCGCCTCCGGCGGCCCGCGCGGCGACATCCCCCGCCGCGACAGCCTGCTGCTCGACCTCGCCGCCGCCATCGACAGCCTGCGCGCCGACGAGCGCAAGGGCCGCGGCCCGCTGATCCTGCTGGGCCACAGCATGGGCGGCGCGGTGGCGGCGCGCTTCGTCGCGGGCGCGCTCGAGCAGGCGCCCTGGTCGCGCCCCGTCGACGGCCTGGTCCTGAGCTCCCCGGCGCTGGACGCCGGCCTGTCGGCCTTCCAGCGCGGCCTGCTCGGCGCCACGCTGCCGCTGGTGCCCCACCTGGCCGTGGGCAACGGGCTCAACGCGGGCTGGGTCTCGCGCAGCGCCGACGTCGTCCAGGCCTACAAGGACGATCCGCTGGTCCACGACCGCATCACGCCGACGCTGGCGAAGATGATCGCGTCCTTCGGGCCCGAGACGCTGCCGCTGGCCCCGCGCTGGACCACGCGCACGCTGCTGATGTGGGCCGGCGCCGACCGCTGCGTGGCCCCGGCCGGCAGCGCCGCCTTCGCCGAGGCCGCCAGCGCCACGGGCAAGGTCCAGGCGCAGCCCTTCCCGGGCCTGGCGCACGAGATCTTCAACGAGCCTGAGCGCGAGCAGGTCTTCGCCCGGCTGCGCGCCTGGCTGGACGCACGCTCCTAGAATCGGCCGATCCACCCCCAACCCGTCCGGACCGGCCGGCGCGACCCCGCGCGGCGTCCGGGCCCGCCAGGCGGCCGACCGGCCGCGCAGGAGATCCGCATGAACGCACGTGATCCGTCGTTGCCGCTGCAGGCCGATGAAATCAGCGCCCTGGGCGCTTTCGCCGAGAAGGTGTGGGACCAGGAGATCGTCCCCGCGCTGAGCGACTACATCGCCATCCCCGCCAAGAGCCCGATGTTCGACGCGGACTGGCAGGCCCATGGCTACATCGAGCGCGTCGTGCGCGACGCCGCCCAGTGGGTGGAAAGCAAGAAGATTCCCGGCCTCAAGCTGGAGGTCATCCGCCTGGAGGGCCGCACCCCGGTCATCTTCTTCGAGCTGCCCGCGACCAAGGCCGCCAGCGACGACACCGTCGTCCTCTACGGCCACCTCGACAAGCAGCCCGAGTTCAACGGCTGGCGCGCCGACCTCGGCCCGTGGACGCCGAAGTACGAGGACGGCAAGCTCTACGGCCGCGGCGGCGCCGACGACGGCTACGCGATCTACGCCTCGATCACCGCGCTGATGGCGCTGGACCAGCAGGGCGTGGCGCGCCCGCGCTGCGTCGGCCTGATCGAGACCTGCGAGGAATCCGGCTCCTACGACCTGCCCGCCTACATCGACGTGCTCAAGCCGCGGCTGGGCAATGTCTCGCTGGTCGTGTGCCTGGACTCCGGCGCCGGGGACTACGACCGCCTGTGGATGACGACCTCGCTGCGCGGCATGGTCTCGGGTGTGCTGAAGGTCGAGGTGCTGACCGAAGGCATCCACTCCGGCGATGCCTCGGGCGTGGTGCCGTCCTCGTTCCGCATCCTGCGCCAGGTGCTGGACCGGCTGGAGGATTCCAGGACCGGCCGCCTGCTGCCCGAGTCCTTCCACTGCGAGATCCCCGGCGTGCGCGTCGAGCAGGCGCGGGCGACCGCCGCGATCCTCAAGGAGGAGGTCTACAAGCGCCTGCCCTGGGCCTGCGGCGCGGACGGCGGCCCGGTGCTGCCGGTGACCTCGGACCCGGTCGAGGTGCTGCTCAACCGCACCTGGCGGCCGACGCTGTCGGTGACCGGCGTGGACGGTTTCCCCGAGCTGAAGAACGCCGGCAACGTGCTGCGCCCGTACACCGCGTTCAAGCTGTCGCTGCGCCTGCCGCCGCTGATCGACGGCAACGAGGCCGCGCTGCGGCTGAAGGCGCTGCTGGAGGACAACGCCCCGTACAACGCCAAGGTCAGCTTCGTGCCGGACGGCCGCGCCGGCGCCTATGGCGCCACCGGCTGGAACACGCCCGAGCTGTCCTCGTGGCTGAGCCAGGCGCTGGACGACGCCAGCCAGGCGCATTTCGGCCAGCCGGTCGGCTACGTCGGCCAGGGCGGCACGATCCCGCTGATGAGCATGCTGCAGAAGGGCTTCCCGGCGGCGCAGATGATGGTGTGCGGCGTGCTGGGCCCCAAGAGCAACGCCCACGGCCCCAACGAGTTCCTGCACGTGCCCTACGGCAAGCGCCTGACCGCCGCGGTGGCGCAGGTGATCGCCGCGCACCCCTGACGGCCCCGGGCCGCCGCGGCGGCCCGCTCGCCGACCGACGTTGAAAGAGGCGGCCCGCCACGCGCGGCGCCCGCCCGGAGGAGACGGGATGGATCAGGTCAAGGCCATGCGGGTGTTCACCCGCGTGATCGACGAGGGCAGCCTCGCCGGCGCCGCGCGGGCGCTGGACCTGGCGCCGGCCGTGGTGACGCGGCTGGTGGCGGACCTCGAGGAGCACCTCGGCGCGCGGCTGCTCAACCGCACGACGCGGCGGCTGTCGCTGACCGATGTCGGCGAGGGCTACCTGGAGCGCTGCCGCCGCATCCTCAGCGACATCGAGGAGGCCGAGGCGCTGGCCTCCGCCGCCGTCAACGAGCCGCGCGGCAACCTGCGCGTGCTGATGCCGCCGGCGATCGCGATCCATCAGCTGGCGCGGCACATGGCCCGTTTCCATGCGCTGTATCCGATGGTCAGCGTCGAGCTGGTCGCGCCGGGGCCGGTCGACACGATCGACGAGAGCTTCGACGTCACCATCATCTCGACGCGCAGCCCGCTGCAGGGCGATTTCATCGCGCGCAAGCTGGCCAACACCGAGGTCATCATGTGCGCCTCGCCCGAGTACCTCGGGCGGCGCGGCCGGCCCCAGCATCCGTCCGAGCTCAAGCAGCACGACGTGCTGCTGCCGCCGATCCACGAGCTGGCGCGCGGCGTGACCTTCGAGCGCTGCGGCGCCGGCGGGCTGACCGCGGAGAGCTATTTCGCGATCCCGTCGCGGCCGGTGATGACGACCTCCTCGGTCGACACCAAGTACGCCTGCGCGCTGCACGGGCTGGGGGTGGCGGGGCTGCCGTCCTTCGTCGTCGGCGACGCGCTGATGGAGGGCGCGCTGGAGCGCGTGCTCTCGCAATGGCGGATCTACAACTACCAGCTGTGGGCGGCGATGCCCACGCGCAAGTTCGTCCCGGCGCGCACCCGCGCGTTCATGGACTTCCTGATCGAGATCTTCGGCGGCCGGGACGAGGATCCGTGGCTGGCCGCGGCGGGCTGCCCGAGCTATCTGGCCGCGCAGGAGCTGCTCGCCGCCCGGGCGGCCAAGGAGGCGAAGACGGCCGCGCCCGCCGCCGGCGACTGATCAGCGCAGGCTGAAGCCGGTCTGCGTGTACTGCGGCTGCAGGTCCTCGATGAGGCGCAGCAGCGGCGACAGCTCGACGTAGCGCGTCGCCGTCTTGACGACGTAGGCGTAGAAGCGCGGCAGGTCCTCGGCGTAATGCGGCTTGCCGTCGCGGTGCTTGAGGCGGCAGAAGATGCCCATGATCTTCAGCTGGCGCTGCAGCACGGTCCATTCCAGCCGGCGCCAGAACAGGCCGAAGTCCAGCGCCATCTCGTGCGGGTCCTCGCCGGAGGGATCGGCCGGGTCCTGGCCGAACAGGCCGGCCTGGCGCGCGCCCTCCCAGTAGCGGACGGCCCAGTCGAGTTCCTCCGCTTCGTCCCAGGAGATGAAGGCGTCGCGCAGCAGCGAGGCGATGTCGTAGGTGATGGGGCCCATCACCGCGTCCTGGAAGTCCAGGATGCCCGGCGTGCCGCCATCGGCCGGGCAGATCATCAGGTTGCGCGGCATGTAGTCGCGGTGCATCGGCACGCGCGGCTGCGCCGCGATGTTGGCGGCCAGCAGCGTCACCGTGCGGTCCCAGTAGCCGCGCTGCTTCTCGTCCCACTGCCGGCCGTGATGGGCCTGGACGCACCAGTCGACGAAGATCTGCAGCTCGCGGCGCACGAAGGCCTCGTCGAAGGGCGGCAGCGCGCCGTCGGCGCGCGCGGCCTCGCAGGACTGCCAGCGCAGCAGCGCGCCGGTCGCGTCGCGCATCAGTGCCTGGGGGCGCGCCATGTCGCCGTCGCGCTGGGCTTGCAGCAGGACCTCGATGTAGGAGCTGGTGCCCAGGTCCTCCATCAGCGCGAAGCCAAGCGCCGCGTCATGCGCGAGCAGCGCCGGCACGTGCAGGCCGCAACCGGCCATGAGCTGGCCGACCTCGACGAAGCGCGTCACCTGGTTGGGCTGGGCCGGATCGTCCATCACGATCAGCGTGCGGCCGTCCGCGGCGGCGATCCGCAGGTAGCGCCGGAATCCCGCGTCGCTGCTCGCGGCGGCCAGCGTTCCGGGCAGCAGGCCATGCGCGGCCGCGAGCGGCGCCAGCCAGAGTTGGAAGCGGCTGGCGCGCTCGGGATCGGGCCAGAGCGCCGTGGCGGCGGGGGAAGCGGGAGCGGTCGTCATCGGGCGCGGGGCGGGGAAGCGGACGGGGCCGCTGCAGGAGCGGCCCCGGGGTCGGTGACAAGGCGTTCGGGCGGTCCGGCCAGCCCGCGAGCCTCGTGGATAATGATTCTACAAACCCCGGGCAGCGCGGCGCGACCGACGCGCGGCCGCCTGACCTCTGCAAGACGCTGCCCGCCTGATGCGCCCTTCGGTTCCCCGTCCCCGTCCGATCTCCCTGGCCGCCGCATTGGCGGTGGCGCTGCCCGCGCTGACGGCGCAGGCCCAGGAGTCCGCCGGCCAGCCGCTGGTGCTCAAGGCCGTCAAGCAACTGCACCAGGCCAAGCGCAAGGACGTCCGTCCGGCGATGGCGCTGAGCGCCGACCGCATCACCAGCGAGCTCGACCAGACCTCCACCGCCGAGGGCGACGTCCAGCTGCGCTACGGCGGCATGCTGCTCAAGTCCAAGACGCTGCGCTACGACTATCCGCAGGACCTGGCCACCGCCGAGGGCGAGGTCGAACTCAGCCAGAACGGCGCCGTGCTGCGCGGCCCGAAGCTGGAGCTGTACGTCGACAAGTTTGAAGGCCAGCTCGACAGCCCGACCTATTTCTTCGCCTCGACCGGGGGCAGCGGCAGCGCCAAGGCGCTGTACTTCCTCGGCGACCAGCGCATGCGCGCCGACGAGGCGACCTACTCGACCTGCCCGGTGTCGGAAGAGGGCGAGCGCAAGCGCGATTGGGAGCTGGTCACCAGCAGCCTGAAGCTGGACTTCGACACCGGCGAGGGCGTGGCCACCAACGCGGTGGTGCGCTTCCTCGGCGTGCCGATCCTGGCGGCGCCGTCGCTGAGCTTCCCGCTCGGCGACCAGCCCAAGACCGGCCTGCTGCCGCCCAACGTCAACATCGACAACCGCAGCGGCTTCGAGTACGGCCAGCCCTTCTACTGGAGCATCGCGCCCAACCGCGACGCGACGATCACGCCCTTCGTGATGACGCGCCGCGGCCCGGGCGTGGACAGCCAGTTCCGCTACCTCGAGCCCGGCCACCGCGGCCAGATCGACTACGCGCTGCTGCCGCACGACCGCGTCACCGGCCGCTCGCGCTGGGACCTGCGCCTGAACGGCGACGGCGACATCACGCCCAACTGGACCTACAACGTCCACACCGAGCGCGTCTCCGACGACGACTACTGGAAGGACCTGCGCAGCCGCATGCTGTCGCAGACGCCGCGGCTGCTGTCGACGGACCTGCGCACGCAGCGCGACTTCAGCTTCAACTGGGGCGAGATGCAGACCTACGCGCGGGTGCAGAAGTGGCAGCCGCTGCAGGTCGCGGACGCGCAGGACCGCTTCGCCTCGCCGTACCAGCGCTCGCCGCAGATCGGCATGCGGCTGCAGACCGGCGCCGACGAGTCGGTGCTGGCCGGCTATCTGCCCACGGGCCGCAGCGCGCGCCTGGAAGGCGGCCTCGAGCTCGAATACAACCGCTTCGACCTGCCCGGCGGCGCGCTGGACACGCAGCTGCAGACCGGCGAGCGCCTGCACCTGCTGGGCCATGTGAGCCTGCCCTTCAGCGGCGCGGCCTGGTGGCTGATTCCCAAGTTGTCGCTGAACGCGGCCAGCTACAACGTCGACCGGCCGCTGGACACGACCGGCCGGCGTTCGATCAACCGCACGATCCCGACTTTCAGCATCGACCACGGCTGGATCCTGGAGCGCAACACCTCGCTGTTCGGCCAGAACATGCGCCAGACGCTGGAGCCTCGCCTGCTGTACGTGAACACGCCGTTCCGCGACCAGAGCGAGATCCCCAACTTCGACGCCGCGCCGCGCGACTACAACTTCGATTCGGTGTTCGCCGAGAACCAGTTCTCCGGCGTGGACCGCGTCAACGACGCCAACATGGTGGCCTTCGGCGCCACCACGCGCTGGATCGAGGACGAACGCGGCGAGGAGCAGCTGCGCCTGGGCATGGTCCAGCGCTACCTGTTCCGCAACCAGCGCATCACGCCCGATGGCACGCCGCAGACGCACCGGCTCTCGGACGTCGTGCTGCTGGCCTCGGCGCACCTGAACCAGGCCTGGTGGACCGACAGCACGCTGCAGCTCAATTCCGCCGACGGCAAGGTCGAGCGGACCGTGCTGCGGCTGCGCTACTCGCCGGGGCCGTTCCGCACCGTCAGCGCCTCGTACCGCCTGGCGCGGGGCCAGAGCGAGCAGGTGGAGCTCGCCTGGCAGTGGCCGCTGTTCGGGCCGGACCGCAAGGCGGTCGCCGGCGGGCCGGGCTGCGCCGGCGCCTGGTACGGCGCGGGCCGCCTGCAGTACAGCATGCGCGACAAGCGCTTCACCGATTCGGTGATCGGCGCCGAGTACGACTCCGGCTGCTGGATCCTGCGCGTGGGCGCGGAACGGCAGGCCACCGGCCGCGCGGAAACGAACACGCGCCTGATCCTGCAACTGGAGCTGGTCGGCCTGTCGCCGCTCGGCTCCAATGCCCTGAAAGTGTTGAGAGACAATATTCCGGGTTACCGTTCGCTGAGCTCCGAGCGCTCGGCCTTTGGCACTTATGACTGAACTGCGTTCGATGCGACATCTCAAGCCTGTGGCGGCCACGCTCCTGTTCCTGACCGCCGCCCTGGCCGGCACGGCATCCTCGGCGCAGACCCAGCCCGCGGCGGCTGCGGCCACCGCGGCGGCGAAGCCCGCCGCGGCCGCGCCCGCCCGCCCCCCCGTCGAACAGCGCCAGCTCAAGCCTGGCGACTACATCGCGGCGATCGTCAACAGCGACATCGTGGCGGCGTCGGAAGTGATCCAGCGCACCGCGCGCATGCGTGACGAGGCCCGCCAGCGCGGCCAGACCGTCACCGACGAGCAACTGCACAAGCAGGCGCTGGACAGCCTGATCGACGAGCGCGCGATCGTGACCTACGCCCGCGAGAACGGCCCCCGCGTCGACGAGCCGGAACTGGACCGCGTCGTCGCGAACGTGGCCACGCAGAACAAGCTGTCGATGGCCGAACTGCGCCAGCGGCTGTCGGCCGAAGGCATCGACTTCAAGCGTTTCCGCGAGAACCTGCGCGACCAGATGCTGAGCGAGCGCGTGCGCGAGCGCGAGGTGCAGGGCCGCATCCGCGTCACCGACGGCGACGTCGACAAGTACCTGGACGATCGCCAGGCCGCGCTGAAGCAGGGCAGCCTGCAACTGAACGTCGCGCAGATCCTGGTGCCGGTGCCCGAAGGCGCCGGCCCGATCGTCGTGGCCGAGCGCAAGGCGCGCGCCGAAGCGGCGCTCGCGCGCATCCAGGGCGGCGAGGACTTCGGCAAGGTGGCCCGCGAGGTGTCGGAAGACGCGAACAAGGCGCGCGGCGGCGAGATCGGCCTGCGCGGCGCGGACAAGCTGCCCGACGTGTTCGTCGAGGCCGTCAAGAACCTGAAGGACGGCGAGACCCGCCCGGAGCTGCTGCGCTCGGAGGCCGGTTTCCACGTGCTGAAGCTGATCGAGCGCCAGAGCGGCAAGGCGTCGATCAACGTGGTCGTGCAGACCCATGCGCGCCACATCCTGCTGCGTCCGTCCGAGCAATTGAGCCCGGAACAGGCGACCCGCCGGCTGGTCGAGTTCAAGCGCGCGATCGAGGCCAAGCGCGCCACCTTCGAGATGCTGGCCCGCGCCAACTCCGAAGACGGCAGCGCGCAGGAGGGCGGCGACCTGGGCTGGGTCTCGCCGGGCGGCTTCGTGCCCGAATTCGAGCAGGCGATGGACGCGCTGCCGCTGATGGGCATTTCGGATCCGGTGCCGTCGCGCTTCGGCATCCACCTGATCCAGGTGCTGGAGCGCCGCGACGTGGTGCTCGACAACAAGCAGTTGCGCGAGCAGGCCCGCAACGCGCTGCGCGAGCGCAAGTACGAAGAGGCCTACAACGACTGGATGAAGGAACTGCGCGCGCGCGCCTTCATCGAGACGCGCGAGTGGCTGGACTGAGCGGCCGGGACTGAGTTCATGGGACATGTCGCGCGCAAGCGCTTCGGCCAGCACTTCCTGACCGACAAGGCCGTCATCGACGCGATCATCGACGCGATCGGTCCGGGCGAGGATCAGGCCATGGTCGAGATCGGCCCGGGCCTGGGCGCGATGACGCTGCCGCTGCTGCAGCGGCTGCCGGTCTCGAGCCGGCCGCTGACGGTCATCGAGCTGGACCGCGACCTGGCCGCCCGCATGCGCAAGCGCGGCGATGTCACGGTCATCGAATCCGACGTCCTGAAGGTCGACTTCGCGGCGCTGGCCGCCGAGCGCGGCCGCAAGCTGAAGGTCGTCGGCAACCTGCCGTACAACATCTCGTCGCCCATCCTCTTCCACCTGCTGGGCGTGGTCGACCATGTCGTCGACCAGACCTTCATGCTGCAGAAGGAGGTCGTCGACCGCATGGCCGCCAGCCCGGGCAGCAAGGACTACGGCCGCCTCAGTGTCATGCTGCAGTGGCGCTATGACGTCGAAGGGCTCTTCGACGTGCCGCCGCAGGCCTTCGATCCGCCGCCGCGGGTCGACTCGGCGATCGTGCGGATGGTGCCGCTGTCGGCGCCGGCCAGGATCGACGAGGCGCTGCTGAGCGAGCTGGTCGCCTCCGCGTTCTCGCAGCGCCGCAAGTTGCTGCGGCATTCGCTGGGCAAGTGGCTCGAGGCGCGTGGCTTCCAGGGCGAATTCGACCTGCAGCGCCGCGCCGAGGAAGTGCCGGTGGCGGAGTTCGTCGCGCTGGCGCAATCGCTCTGATATTCGGCTCCGGCATTTGCGAAGACCCAAAGCAAAAGGCCTTCCGTCGCCGGAAGGCCTTCTGAAGAGAACCCGGGGTTCAGGCGATCAACGATCGGGAACGATCGGTCAAGCGGCGCTCAGCCACATCGACGTGTCGAACGCGCTGCACATCATCGGCATGTTCATGCCGAAGTTGGGGTTCGGATTGGTCTTGGTGCTCTTGAGCACCGGTTTCGCTTCGGGGGCCACCTCAGTCGCCCGCTCCCATGACCCTGATTCTTGGGAGCGGGCTACTGAAAAGAATAAAAACACCGGAATGAGACCTTGCGCTCGGCCCAGAAGTCGGCCGCCTCGCGGAACACGTCGAGCAACTGCTCGCGCGCCTCGCGGTCGAACTTCGCATGGTCAGGCAACTGGTCCAGCACCACGACGAAGCCCGGTTGCGCGCCCGACTTGTGGACCAGATTGGTCATGCAGTCGTACAGCGCATCCATGTTCTTGCCGAAGTGCGCCGGGAACAGGAAGCTGCTGGCGATCAATTCGAGCACGTCCTGTTTCGTGTCCGCGGACACCAGGTTGGCGTACAGGAAATGTTGGCCGGCGTCCTGCGCGGCCTGCATCAAGTCCTCGACCCGGTAGGCTCTGATCGCCTGCACGATGTTGGGACGGACTGTCTGCAAAAGCATTGTCGCGTTCCTCCTAGATGGGGTATCCGAGCTCAGGGTGGGTGAGGCCGCGGCACCGGACAGTACCCGCTGGGGGCCTGCGATCGTCGGTGGGGGAGGGCTGCCAGCGAGGGTTAACCCTGAACTCTGAAACCAAGATGGTACAGAAACGGCCTCGAATGCTCAAGCCGGGGTCTGCCACAATGCCCTAAAAAGCGGCATTGTTAGCACGTGCCTACATTCACTGGAGGACTAGCGAATTCGAGCAGTCATCCAGCCGAAATCAGCTGGTGAGCCGCTACAAACTTTTTATATAGGCCGTGTCCGGGGTCGGGATTAGCGGCGATCGGATGACCCGGAAAGGCGGGCGGAGCGGCCGCGGAAGGGGCGGCCGCCCCTCCCGATCAGCGTGCCGCGTTGGCGTCCGCGACCGTCAGCGCGGTCATGTTCACGATGCGGCGGACAGTGGCCGACGGGGTCAGCACATGCACCGGCTTGGCCGCGCCGAGCAGCACCGGCCCGATCGCGATGCCGCCGCCGGCGGCGGTCTTCAGCAGGTTGTAGGCGATGTTCGCGGCGTCGATGTTGGGCATGACCAGCAGGTTGGCCTCGCCGGTCAGCGGGCTGTTGGACACCAGCTCGCCGCGGTACTTCGGATCGAGCGCGGCATCGCCGTGCATCTCGCCGTCGACTTCCAGCCAGGGCGCGATCTCGCCGAGCAGGCGCAGCGCCTCGCGCATCTTGATGGCGGAGGGCTGGTTGCTCGAGCCGAAATTGCTGTGCGACAGCAGCGCCGCCTTCGGGCGCAGGCCGAAGCGCATCATCTCCTCGGCCGCCATCATCGTGATCTCGGCGATCTGCTCGGCGGTGGGGTCGTAGTTGACGTGGGTGTCGACCAGCATGACCTGGCGGCCCGGCAGGATCAGGCCGTTCATGCAGGCGAAGTTCTTGACGCCGGCGCGCTTGCCGATGACCTGATCGATGTACTGCAGGTGCATCGCGGTGTTGCTCCAGGTGCCGCAGAGCATCCCGTCGACCTCACCCTTGTGCAGCATCATCGCGCCGATCAGCGTCAGGCGGCGGCGCATCTCGATCTTGGCGAGCTGCTGCGTGACGCCCTTGCGCTCGGTCATCTGCAGGTAGGTCTGCCAGTAGTCGCGATAGCGGTGGTCGAACTCGGTGTTCACCACGTCGTAGTCGCGGCCTTCCTGCAGGCGCAGGCCGAAGCGCTCGCAGCGCTGGGCGATCACCTGCGGGCGGCCGATCAGCGTCGGGCGGGCGAGGCCCTCGTCGACGACCACCTGCACCGCGCGCAGCACGCGCTCCTCCTCGCCTTCCGCGTAGGCGACGCGCTTGTGCTGCGCCCTCTTGGCGATCTGGAAGATCGGCTTCATCGTCGTGCCGGAGGCGTAGACGAAGCTCTGCAGCTTCTCCAGGTAGGCCGGCATGTCCTGGATCGGACGCAGCGCCACGCCGGAGGCCTCCGCCGCCTTCGCGACCGCCGGGGCGATCTTCATCATCAGGCGCGGGTCGAAGGGCTTGGGGATCAGGTACTCGGGGCCGAAGCTCAGGTTGGCGCCCGCATAGGCGGCGGCGACGACCTCGCTCTGCTCGGCCTGCGCCAGCTCGGCGATCGCGTGGACGGCGGCGATCTCCATCTCGTCGTTGATCGTCGTGGCGCCGCAGTCCAGGGCCCCGCGGAAGATGTACGGGAAGCACAGGACGTTGTTGACCTGGTTCGGATAGTCCGTGCGGCCGGTGGCCATCAGCGCGTCGTCGCGGATCGCGTGCACGTCCTCGGGCTGGATCTCCGGATTCGGATTGGCCAGCGCGAAGATGATGGGCCTGGCCGCCATCGACGCGACCATGTCCTGCTTGAGCACGCCGCCGGCCGACAGGCCGAGGAACACGTCCGCGCCGGCGATGACCTCGCGCAGGCTGCGCAGCTCGGTCTTCTGCGCGTAGACGGCCTTGTCCGGGTCCATCAGTTCGGCGCGGCCTTCGTAGACGACGCCGGCCAGGTCGGTCACCCAGATGTTCTCGCGCGGCAGGCCGAGCTTGACCAGCAGGTTCAGGCAGGCGAGGGCGGCGGCGCCGGCGCCCGAGGTCACCAGCTTCACCGAGCCGATGTCCTTGCCCGCGACCTTCAGGCCGTTGAGCAGGCCGGCGGCCACGACGATGGCGGTGCCGTGCTGGTCGTCGTGGAAGACGGGGATCTTCATCCGCTTGCGCAGCTCGCGCTCGACGTAGAAGCAGTCCGGCGCCTTGATGTCCTCGAGGTTGATGCCGCCGAAGGTGGGCTCCAGCGCGGCGATCACGTCGACCAGCTTGTCCAGGTCGCGCTTCTCGTCGATCTCGAGGTCGAAGACGTCGATGCCGGCGAACTTCTTGAACAGGACGCCCTTGCCCTCCATGACCGGCTTGGAGGCCAGCGGGCCGATGTCGCCCAGGCCGAGCACGGCGGTGCCGTTGGAGATCACGGCCACCAGGTTGCCGCGTGAGGTGTAGCGGAAGGCGTTGGCCGGATCGGCCACGATTTCCTCGCACGCGGCGGCCACGCCCGGCGAGTAGGCCAGCGCCAGGTCGCGCTGGTTGATCAGCTGCTTGGTCGCGGCGATCGCGATCTTGCCCGGGGTCGGAAACTCGTGATATTCGAGAGCGGCCTGGCGCAGCTGGGCGCGTTTTTCTTCGGACGTCGGCATGAGGGGCTCTTCTGGTTGAAACCGGTCCGCCGTCGCGGGCCGGGTCGGCGATTGTAGGAGTCCGACCCGGCGGCGACAGTGCGGACTATGCGTATGCTGCATGTCGGCCGCGCCGCGGGGGCATACGCGAAACTGCGCATCGGCCAGCCTTCGCGGGGCGCCATACTGCCTGCCCCATGCTCACCGCCTCCACTCCTTCCCTGGCGCCGCGCGCGCGGCCGCGGCGCCGGCGGCGCGCGCTGCTGTGGGGGACGCTGGTCGGACTGCTGCTGGTCGCGCAATCGCTGCTGCTGTCGCTGACGCTGAGCCACGAGGCCGCCCGCGCGCAGGAGGCCTCCGACCTGGCGGCCACCGAGGTCACCGCGCGCGCCAAGCAGCTGATCGGCCGCGACCTGCAGGGCCTGCAGGGCCTGATGTGGGCCCAGGACGACGAGTGGCGCGGCAATGCCGCGGCGCTGCTGCGCCAGACGCGGGTGCTGCTGCGCATCGAGCTGCGCGACGCCGAGCGCCAGGTGCGGCGCGCCGTCGACACGCCCTACGCGCCGCCGCTGTTCTCGACGCTGTCGCGCGGGCAGTTGCAGATCGAGACCGAGCTCGCCTGCATCGCCGCGCTGCGCCAGGGCACGCCGCTGTTCTCGCGCTCGTACTTCGTGCCGGGGCCCGGCGGCGACGGCCTGGAGGTCGCCGACCTGTGCCTGCCGCGGGTGCGCGCGGGCGAGCCGCGCTCCTACGTCGTGGCGACGATGGGCCTGCGGCCGCTGCTGGAGGAATCGGTGTCGCAGGAGCAGGCGCGGCGCTTCGAGCTGTCCTTCGTCGAGGGCGACGGCACGCGCCTGGCGCGCACGGGCCTGACGCGCGGCAGCGGTTTCTACCTGACCGAGCGGCTGCTCGACCTGCCCGGGCTGAGCCTGCAGCTGCGCGTGGACAACGCGACCGGCCGGCCGCAGCTGATCCCCAACCTGGCGACCGCGCTGGTGATCGGGCTGTCGCTGGCGCTGTTCGCGCTGGTCATCGTGCTGGCGCGCGACACGCGCAAGCGCGCGCAGGCCGAACATGCGCTGGCCGAGGCGCTGGCCTTCCGCCAGGCGATGGAGAACTCGCTGATCACCGGGCTGCGCGCGCGCGACCTGGACGGCAACATCAGCTACGTGAACCCGGCGTTCTGCGCGATGGTGGGCTATCCGGCCGAGGAGGTCGTCGGCACGGGCCGTCCGCCGCATTCGCCGCCGTACTGGCCGCCGGAGTTCGTCGACGAGTACTGGCGCCGCCACCATGACCGGGAAGCCCGATGGGAAGCGGGCCTGCCGCCGCGCGAGGGCTTCGAGACCGTGTTCGTGCGCAGCACCGGCGAGCGCTTCCCGGTGATGATCTACGAGGCGCCGCTGCTCAACGCCGAGGGCCAGCAGACCGGCTGGATGAGCGCGGTGCTGGACCTGAGCGCGCAGCGCAAGGTCGAGGAGCTGTCGCGCCAGCAGTCGGACCGGCTGCAGGCGACCGCGCGCCTGGCGACGGTGGGCGAGATGGCCTCGCTGCTGAGTCACGAACTGAACCAGCCGCTGGCGGCGATCGCGAGCTACGCGACCGCGTCGATCAACCTGATGGTGCGCGAGGCCGACGACCCGCAGACGCCGGCGATGGTGCGCCAGGCCGTGACGCGGATCGCCGAGCAGGCCGAGCGCGCGGGCCGCGTGATCAAGAGCGTGCACGACTTCGTGCGCCGGCGCGAGGCGGCGCGCGAGTGGGTCAATGTCGAGCAGCTGCTGGACGCGGTGCTGCCGCTGGTGCGGCTGCAGGCGCGCAAGAGCGGCGCGCGCATCGAGATGGACGTGCCCCCGGGCCTGCCGCGCGTGCGCTGCGACCGCACGATGGTCGAGCAGGTGCTGCTGAACCTGACCCGCAACGCGATCCAGGCGATGGACGGCCCGACGCCGCTGGCCGACCGCGCGCTGGTGCTGCGGGTGCGGCGGCTGCAGCCCAAGTGGCTGAGCTTCGCGGTGATCGACCGCGGGCCCGGCATTCCGGCCGAGGTCGCGCGACAGCTCTTCACGCCCTTCTTCACGACGCGCACCGAGGGCATGGGTCTGGGCCTGAGCCTGTGCCGCACGGTGGTGGAGCAGCACGGCGGCGCGATGGACTTCGACAGCCGCGTCGCGCCCGCGTCGCCGACCGGCACCGAGTTCCGCTTCAGCCTGCCGTGCGAGGATGCGCCCGGCGCCGCGATGAACCCCGGAGCCGATCGCTTCCCCGTCATTGGATCCGGAGAGTCCTCCTCATGAAGCCGCAGTCCCTGCCGATGGTCTACCTCGTCGACGACGAGGACGTGGTGCGCGACGCGCTCGCCTGGCTGCTGCGCTCGCGGCGGCTGCTGTCGGAGGGCTTCGGCAGCGCCGAGTCCTTCGAGTCGATGCTGGACGCGCTGCCGCGCAGCGGACGGGACTGGCCGTCGGCGCCGAGCTGCCTGCTGCTGGACGTGCGCATGCCCGGCATGAGCGGGCTGGCGCTGTTCGAGCGGCTCATCGAGCGCGGCCTGCTGCAGACGCTGCCGGTGATCTTCCTGACCGGCCATGGCGACGTGCCCACGGCGGTCGCGGCGGTGAAGCAGGGCGCCTACGACTTCGTCGAGAAGCCGTTCTCCGACAACGCGCTGGTGGACCGCGTCGAACAGGCGCTGGCGCGCAGCGCCGAGGCGATCGAGGCGCGCGACTCGAAGGCGGCGCTCGGGCACCGCGTCGGCGAGCTCACCGAGCGCGAGCGCGAGGTGATGCAGCTGGTCGTGCAGGGCCTGCCGAACAAGCTGATCGCGGACCAGCTCAACATCAGCGTGCGCACGGTGGAGGTGCACCGCGCGCGGGTGTTCGAGAAGATGGACGTCAAGTCCGCGGTCGAGCTCTCCAACCTGCTGCGCGGCGACAATGCCGCCCATGGGTGAATCTTCTGAATCGCGCGGGAGCGGGGACGGACGGCCGCTGGGCGAGTTCGACCTGATCGACCGCTTCTTCGGCCGCGCGGCGCGCGCCGGCCTGACCGAGGGTGGCGCGGTGGCGCTAGGCATCGGCGACGACTGCGCGGTGCTGACGCCGTCGGCGGGCCATCAATGGCTGGTGACGGCGGACATGCTGGTCGAGGGCCGGCACTTCCTGTCGACGGTCTCGCCGCGACGGCTCGGCCACAAGGCGCTGGCGGTGAACCTCAGCGACCTCGCCGCCTGCGGCGCCGCGCCGCGGGCCTTCTTCCTGTCGCTGGCGCTGCCGCGCGTGGACGCGGACTTCCTGGCCGGCTTCGCGCAGGGGCTGTTCGAGCTGGCCGACGCGCATCACATCGTGCTCGCCGGCGGCGACACGACGGCCGGGCCGCTCAACATCAACATCACCGCGATGGGCGAGGTCCCGCATGGCCAGGCGCTGCTGCGCTCGGGCGCGCGCGTGGACGACGACGTCTGGGTCAGCGGCACGCTGGGCGACGCGCGGCTGGCGCTGGAGGTCTTCCGCGGCACGCTGTCGCTGGGCGCGGCGCCGTTCGAGGAGGCGCGCCGGCGCATGGAACTGCCAGAGCCGCGCGTCGCGCTGGGCCGCGCGCTGCGCGGCATCGCGAGCAGCGCGATCGATGTCTCCGACGGGCTGGCGGGCGACCTGGGCCATGTGCTCAAGCGATCGAACGTCGGCGCGACGCTGCGGCTGGCGGAGCTGCCGCGCTCGGCCGTGCTGGGCGCGATGCCCGAGGACGTGCAGCAGCTGTGCCTGCTCACCGGCGGCGACGATTACGAGCTCGTCTTCACCGCGCCCGCCTCGGCGCGCGAGCGCGTGCTGCAGGCGGGCCGTGACTCCGGCACGCCGGTCTGCCGCGTCGGCCGCATCGAGGAGGCGCCCGGGCTGCGCGTCGTCGACGGCGCGGGGCGTCCGCTGCAGGGATCGCTGCAGGGCTTCGACCATTTCAAATCATGAGCGCGGTGCGTCCGACCTTCGGTTTCATGGCGCGGCATCCGGCCCACTGGATCGCGATGGGTTTCGGCAGCGGGCTGTCGCCGCGCGCGCCGGGCACGGTGGGCACGCTGTGGGGCTGGGCCGCGTTCGCGGTGCTCAACATCTGGCTGACGCCGCTGCAATGGGCGCTGGTGATCGCCGCCAGCCTGCCGCTGGGCTGGTGGGCCTCGACGGTCACGGCTCGCCATCTGCGCACCTGCGATCCGGGCGCGGTGGTGTGGGACGAGATCGTCGCGATCTGGATCGTGCTGTGGCTGCTGATGCCGGCGGGCTTCTGGTGGCAGCTGGCGGCGTTCGGCGTGTTCCGCTACTTCGACGCGGCCAAGCCGGGGCCGGTGCGCTGGGCCGACGGGCTGTTCAAGATCGAGCCGGGCCAGCCCGTGACGGCGTGGCAAGGCCTGGGCATCCTGTTCGACGACCTGGTCGCCGCCGGATGTACGCTCGTGGTGCTGGCCGGCGCGCGGGCCCTGCTGCACTGAGCGCCGGCCGGCGGCCATTCCGGTCCCCAGATCCATCGACGAGGAGATCCCCATGCTGTTTCCCGACGAGTCCGAACTGATCGAACGCATCGCCCTGGCGCTGATCCAGCGCAAGGAACGCATGGGCACCGCGGAGTCCTGCACCGGCGGGCTGATCGCGGCGGCATGCACCAGCCTGGCCGGCTCGAGTCAATGGTTCGAGCGCGGCGTGGTGAGCTACAGCGACCAGGCCAAGACCGAGTTGCTGGGCGTGCCGGCGGCGCTGATCGGGCTGCATGGCGCGGTCAGCGGCGAGGTGGCCGAGCAGATGGCGCGCGGGCTGCTGGCGCACGCGCCGGTGGACTGGGCGATCGCGGTGACCGGCGTGGCCGGTCCCGGCGGCGGCACCGAGTCCAAGCCGGTGGGCACCGTGTGGCTGGCGCTGCTGCACGGCCGGCAGCGAGTGCGGGTGTGGAAGGAACTGTTCACGGGCGACCGGCATTCGGTGCGCGCGCAGACGGTGCGCGCGGGGCTCGAGGCGCTGTGCGACGCGCTCGAGGATCGCGACTCCTGATCGTCAGCGCACGCGCAGGTCGGTGTCGGCCAGGCCGTCGAGACGGCGGCGGTGCACGAGTTCGAGACCCGCTTCGAGGTGGCGCGTGAAGGCCGGCGCATCGAAGAGCTTCCCCGTCGCCACCGCGCTGGCGACGTCGCGCCGGATGCGGCGATGGAGTTCCACATCGGTCGCCATGGCGATGGCCTTCGCCACGTAGTCGCCGGCATCGCGAGTGATCAGGGCGTCGACGCCGAGCGCTGTGAGCACGCTTCCCGCGACGCGGCCGGCGATGCTCCGCCCTGGCAGCGTGAGGACCGGCAGGCCCATCCAGAGCGCGTCGCTGGCGGTGGTGCCGGCGTTGTAGGGCAGCGTGTCCAGGAACAGATCGGCGAGCGAGAGACGCTCCAGGTACTGCTCGCGCGAGCATCGCGGCGAGAACACGATCCGCGACGCGGCGATGCCCAGGGCCTCGGCATGGGCGCGCAGATTGGCCGCGGCCTTGGCGTCTTCCTCCAGCACCCACAGGACCGAGTCCGGCGCGGCTCGCAGGATCTCCGCCCATCGCGAGAACTGATCCGGGAGGATCTTGCAAGGGTTGTTGAAGCAGCAGAACACGAAGGCCTCCGCGGGCAGGCCGGCGTCGGTGCGCGAGAGACCGGTGGCGGGGCGCGGGCGCCGGCGGTCGTTCGCCTGGTACCAGGGCAGCGAGAGCAGGTGCTCGTCGAAGAAGGGGCGGGATTCGGCGGTGACCAGCGTGTCGTCGACGACGAGGTAGTCGTAGGCCGTCGAGCCGGAGGTGCCCAGCGTGCCGAGGTAGAGCAGCTGGATCGGCGCCAGCCGCGCCGCGAAGAGGCCGCTGCGCGCGCCCTGCGTGAAGCCGGTGAGGTCGATGGCGACATCGATCTCCAGGCTGCGGCACAGCGCGACGATCTGGTCGTCGCGCAGGTGTTCGACGTCGTGGAAGGCGTCGAAGGACGCGCGCAAGCGGTGCTGCATCGGGTCCTCCTTCGCCGCGCCGAGGTTGATCGCGATGATCTCGAAGCGCTCGCGATCGTGCAGCTCGATGACCTCCGCGATCAGGTACGAGACCGGATGGGACTTGAAGTCCTTCGAGACATACGCGAGCTTGAGCGTCGACGTCTGTCGCGATGGGAGCCGTTCCAGCGCGTCGCGCGCGCCGAGGCTGTCCATCCAGGCGCGCGCGGCGGCCTGCTGGGCGGCGGGGGCGTCGCGCAAGGTCTGCAGCACGAGCGGCTGCATCACGCGCCGGCCGCGCTCGACATCCGCCACGAGCGCATCCATGCGCGCCTCGAAGCCGCTCCAATCGAAGAGATGCATCGCGGTGTACTGGCGCGTGCCGGGCAGCCAGTCGAGACCGGGGGCGATCGCCAGCACGCGGTCGAAGTCGGCAAGGGCCTCGGAGAAGCGGTGGTTCAGCAGCAGCAGGTTGCCGCGGTTGTTCAGCGCGTCGACATGCCGCGCGTCGAGCGCGACGGCCGCGTTGAAGGCGGCGAAGGCGTCGTCGGCGCGGCCGATCTCCTTGAGCAGCAGGCCGCGCTGGTTGTGGAGGTCGGGGCTGTCGTGGAAGCGGGCCGCGAGGTCCTGGAGGCCGATCCAGGCTTCGTTCGTCCGTCCGGCGTCGATGAGGGTGCGGATGCGTTCCAGCAGTGGGCGCGCATCGCCGGGCAGGGCATCGTCCGCGCAGCCGAAGGCGACCAGCGCGGCGTCCGCGGCGCCGAGCAACCGGTAGGTGAGGCCAAGACCGAGAAACGCCATGCCATGGGCGGCGTTCAGCGCCAGCGCGCGTTCGAAGGCGCTGACGGCCTCGTCGAACTGGCCCGCCTCGCGCAGCGCGGTGGCGTGGTTGACGTGGAGGTCGGCCTGCCCGGGATTCAGCTGGACGGCGATCGAGAAGCAGGAGGCGGCCGCCTGCCAGTCGTGCCGCAGCGCCATCAGCCCGCCGAGCCGCAGATAGGGGCGCCAGTCGTCCGGGAAGCGCTGCGTGGCCTCGTAGAACGTCTCCATCGCGCCGGCGAGATCGCCTTGCCGCTGCCGCGCGGCACCCGCTTCGAGGAAGGCCTCGACGCCCTGGGCGGGCGGCTGTCCGGGTCTCGGAATCTGCGGCTTCATGAGAGGCGGGGCGATGTGACGGGTTCGCGGGACGTTACCGCATTGGCGGGGGGCGTGAAGACAGCCCCCTCTCCCCTGCCCTCTCCCCCCGAGGGGGCGAGGGAGTTCATGCCAACACCGCGCCCTACATCCCGCATGAACTCCCTCGCCCGCTTGCGGGAGAGCAACCGTGTCAAGCGCTGCTGCTTGCCAACTCCCTCGCCCCCACAGGGGGAGAGGGTGGGGGAGAGGGGGCGTTTCGAAGGGCAGCAGCGCTGGGGCAAGGGTCCTTGCGCAAGAACTCCCTCGCGGGGGGAGGCCCAGCGAAGGCCGCAATTGGCCGAGAGTCATTTGCGCCGGTCCGGGCGAGCGGGCAGGATGGCATGGAGATGGAAGGCGGGCGCTGCCCGCCGCTCTCGTTGATGGAGGGTTCCCATGGCTCACGCCTTGATTCCCGGGCCGCTCGGGATGGATACGCGCCAGACGCGGTCTGACGCGGGCACATCGCTGCTGAGTCCCACGCCACGCCCTGGCCCTGTCGGCCTGGACACGCCGTCGAGCGAGGACTGGACGCTGGACGCGCCTGACGTGCCGCAGGAGCGGCGGCCGTTCGCGCCGGGCAAGCCGTCGGTGCCCGTGCAGACGCCCAAGGGCGAAGCCCGGCCGTTGACGACCGGGGAGATCGCGATGGCGCGGCAGCTGTTCAAGGACTCGCTGGACTACGGCGAGGTCCGCGTCCACAACGGCGAATACCTGCCTTTCGGACTGCAGCCGGACGACACGGCGATGACACCCAATGGGGAGATCTACTTCAATCCGGCGTATTTCCTGGAGGACTTCTCTCTAGCGAAGCGGCTCGAGGACAGACGCTGGTTCATGCATGAGATGGTTCACGTGTGGCAACACCAGCTCGGCTACTGGGTGCGTCTGCGGGGCGCCATCCGCATCGGCCTGAGCTACGAGTACGAGTTGAAATCCGGCAAGACGCTCGGCGACTACAACATGGAAGCGCAGGGCGACCTGCTCGCTGATTACTTCATGCTGAAGTTCATGAATGCGCCTGCCCAGATGGTCCAGACGCAATACATGAACAGCCTCCCACTTTTCGAAGAGGTCCTGGATGCCTTCCTCAAGAATCCTTCCGACACTGCGAACCTGCCTTAGATCCCTGCTCTTGGCGGGCTTGTGCGCCGGACTCGGCGCGGCATGCGCCAATTCCCGCATGGGGTCGGCGGAGGTGCGCTTGCAGGACGGGCAGCCGTGTTTCACGCTCACCGCCAAGGAAGGGGCGAGAAGCGATTCGATCCGCCTGAAGGCCGTGGTGATCTCCGACGATTCGTCGAATCCGGCGGGACCGGTCTGGTCGGTCATCTTCGATCCCGCGCGGCCGCAGCCGATTTCCCCCGCGAGCTGCGTCGCCTATGGGCGAGTGCCCGACGGGGCCACGATCGTCCAGACCGCCAAGCCTCTGGCACCCGGCAAGGTCTATGACGTGTATCTCAACGGGCGCTCGACGGACCCTTCCGATTCCACGCAGGGCTATGCGGCGAAGTTCTGCCTCGTTGCGGACGCAGCGGGTGTGCAGCGCGTGATGCCGGTGGAGCGCGGCTCACGCGCGTGGGACGAAGGAGTTTGCCGCTGATGGTGCTTGAGCCATTGAGCGCCTTCCGCATGAGCCGGCGCGCGTTCTCCGCTTTCGTGATGGCTGCGGCCGTGTGGGCTGCGCCGGGCCTCGCCGGAGCCATGTCGCGGATGGGTGAGGCCCTGGTGCTTCGCAAGGACGGCAGGCCGTGCTTCGCATTGAGCGCCAAGGAAGTGGCGCGGGCACCGGGCCTGCGCGTGCACGCGGTGATGGTGTCCGATGAGTCGTTGAAGCCCGTGGCCAACGTGTGGGAGGCGAGCATCGATCCGGCGCGCACGCCGACGACGCTCGCGAACTGCATCGTGTATGGAATCGCTCCGGTCGGCGCCGACGCCACGCGTCCCGTCGAGTTGAAGACGGGCCATGTGTACGAGGTCTATCTCAACGGCCGCTCCTCGGACCCGGACGATTCGACGCAGGGCTACATCGCCAAGTTCTGCTTCCTGATCGATGCGCGAGGCGGCAAGAATCTGTTGACGGTGAAGCCGGGGTCACGCGCCTGGCGCGAGGGCGTCTGCAAGTGATTGAACAGTCGAATGCGGACGAAGTTGGCGCGGACCGCTCCGAGCGACACGATGGTGAGCGAGTCCACGCGCGCCGGCGCACCCAGGCAGACGGTCCTATCCTCGATGGCTTCCCAGCCAGGCTGGTAGCGCTGTCGTGACGCCACCCTGGCGGCCATCAGACGATCCTCCACCTCGTGAACCGAGAATCGCGCGATCCGGTCGCTTCGGCCGACAAGTGCCGCCCGCTCCCCGCATACTGGGCGCTCGCCGATGGGCCTTGCCACTCAAATGTTCACTCGTCTCGACCTGCCCACCGTCCTGCTCTTCTACGACACGACCCTCCTGGCCGGAGCGCTCGCCATTGCCCATGTGCGTCGCAGCTCCTGTCGACCTGATGGGCTGATGGCTCTGGCATGGGCCTACCTGATGCTGGCAGTCGGCGCGGTCCTGGCCTGGAAAGGCGAAGAGGCGGCGCTGCCCGCCGCCTTCTGGACGCACGGCAGCCTGTTGCTGGGCCTGGCCGGCTATGCCCTGTTCTACGTCGGCATCCGGGCCATGAGCGGCCGGCGCGGCATGCCCGCATGGTGGCTCGTTGCGCCGGTGCTGGTCTGCTTCGTCGCCGGCTTGGTCACTGGCTTCCCGCTGGACAACTCGAGCCGGGCCGGCGCCTTTCACGCCGCCGCGGTGCTGTCGCTCGCGAACAGCGCGTACGCGATGTTCCGCAACTACCGTGTCGAGGCCCTGCCGTCGAGCCGTATCCTCGCCGCGCTGTTGGCGCTCAGCGGCATCGTCTACGGGATCCGGTTGACATTCATCGTCACCGGCACGGCCGCCAGCGCGGGATTCGCATTGGCGTTCTTCATCCAGATGTTCTGCCATTTCGGCATCGCGCTGATGGTGGCCACGATCTCCAAGGAGCGCGCGGAGGTGCGCCTGGCCCGGCTCGCGGAGACCGACCCCTTGACCGGCGTCGGCAATCGTCGCTGGCTGACCTCGCGCCTGCCAAGGCAACTCCGCGCCAACAGCGCGATCCTTCAACTCGATCTCGACCGATTCAAGCTCATCAACGACCAGTTCGGCCACGGCGCCGGCGACACGGTGCTCGTTGCTTTCGCAAACTGTGTGAAGGCCCAGTTGCGGGAGTCCGATCTGCTCGCCCGCACCGGGGGCGAGGAGTTCGTGGTCTTCGCGCCCGACGTGTCCGAGGCGGCGGCCCAGGCGATCGCCGAACGGCTCCGGGCCTGCGTGGAGCAACTGCAGGTCACCGACAACGGCACGCAGCTCCCGGTCTCGACGAGCATCGGCGTCGCCTGGGTGGCGGCCTCCGCGGTGCCAGCGTCCGCCTGCCTGTCCAAGGCCGATGAGATGCTGTACGAGGCCAAGCGCAGCGGTCGAAATCGTGTCGCGTTCTCGCGGGTATCGGCGCAACCGCAGGCCGGTGCGGCCTAGCGCTGGTCACGTCAGGTTACGCGAGGACGTCGCGCACGAATTGCCGCGGAGACTTGCCGACGTGGCGGCTGAATGATGTGCTGAAGGTGCTGGTCGAGGCATAGCCCACGCGCTCGGCTACATCCGCGATCGCCATCTCCTGCCTCAGCAACTGCTTGGCAACCTCCATCCGCCAGGCAACGAGGTACTCCATCGGCGTCACGCCAATCGTGCGGTTGAAGCGCTCGAAGAACGCGGACCGGGACAACGCGGCTGCGCTGGCCAGCTCCCCGACCGTCCAGGGGTGATCTACACGCGAATGCATCAACTGCAACGCCACGGCGAGCCGGTCATCCCCAAGACCGCGCAGCAGCCCAGGTGGCGCGCTGCCCGCGGTGGTCGAGCGCATCGCCTCGACGAGCATCATTCCCACCAGGCGTGACAGCATGAACTCGCTGCCGGGCCTCTGCGCCATGTACTCCTCGCCGACCATCCGCACCAGCTGCGCGAGACGGGTCGAGTCCTGGACATGCACGACGCCAGGGAGGAGGGAAACGAGTAGCTTGGGATCGGCACATTCGAAGAGGAAGGCGCCGCCGAGCGAGAGCATTTCAGGCTCCCCACCGGGTGCGCCATACCGGCGCTCTCCAGTCCCTGCGGGCATGACCTTCGGGTCGATGTGGACGGGGAGCGATGCGGCTGTGAAGCTGGAGATGGTGAATGCCGGCGTCGACGGCAGCAGCACGAAGTCGCCGGCGTTCAGCGTGACCGCCTCGTGGCCGTCCACCGCGAGCCTGCAGTTGCCCTTCAACATGATGCAGAAGCTGGGCTGACCATACTCGGAGTAGCGGACCGCGTAGTCTCCTTTGCCACTGATGAGGTTGGCAAAAACGGCGCGCGGCTGCAGCAGTTGCACGACCTCGGTCAGCGGGTCACTCGCCTGGCGTCGTTCGTCGGATGCCGTCATGGAACAGTGGTCGCAACACGGTGGCGTAAATGTAGAGCCGGGATGCGGGGCCCCGCGGCGAGGCCCCCGCTGCAGCCCGCCGCGGCGGCGGACCGCGTCTGCTCAGGCGGCCTTGGCTTGGGCGAGCGCCACGGCATCCGGCCCTGCGGCAAAGTGCAAGCGATCGGAGGTGTCATGCGCCGCTTGCCACACCACTTCGGCCACATCGGCTGCCGACGTGGTGGGGCCTGGGTTGGCGAAGGCCGCGAAGATCGGATCAGCGAAGGGGCGGTAGCTTTCGGGAATCAGGCCTTGCATGCGTGCGCCGCCGTTCTCAGCGAAGCGCGTGCCGGGGCCGTAGCCAGGCTCGACCAGCTTCACGCGCACGCCGAAGGCGGCAAGTTCGTGAGCGACAGAGCCGCTCAGGCCGTCCACCGCGGTCTTGCTGGCCGTGTACACGCCAGCCAGCGGGAAGGAGGCCAGCGTGGTGCTCGAGGTCACGTTGATGATGACCCCCGAGCGGCGCTCGCGAAGCTGCGGCACCACCGCTTGCATCATCGCCATGACCCCGAAGGTGTTGGTCTCGAAGACCTCGCGGGCGGTCGCCATCGGCGTGGCCTCGAATGCGCCAACGACGCCGATGCCAGCGTTGTTGACGAGCACGTCGATGGGGCCGGCAGCCTCGATGGCCGCAGCGACGCTGTCGGGATCGGTGACGTCCAGCGCCATGACGCGCATACGGTCCGACTCAGGCAGCAGGTCTTCGCGGGGCGTGCGCATGGTGGCAATGACGTTCCAGCCCTTGGCGTGGAAATGGCGGGCGGTCTCCAGGCCGTAGCCGGAAGAGCAGCCGGTGATGAGGACGGTGTTCATGGCGGGATCCATCGGGTGGGTTGCAGTGAAGGCACGATAGCCACCATGAACGGGATTCCAAATGAACATTAGTCCGCATTTGTTTTGTCAGAGTACAGATCGGCGATTCAACGTCGAAAGCTTCGATCGCCTTCCATGTCCTTGGGTTCCGAACCTGCGTATTTCGGTGAGGTCGAACTCCAATTTCGGCAACGCGCGCAGCGCAGCTGGCAATGCGACGGCTTGTCCAGCGTCGCCCTAGGCAGCGGTGGCCCCCTCTTCGACGCGCGGCGCCACGAAGGTCTTCACCGCCCGCACCTCCACCTCGGTGCCGAAGGCCCGGCCAGGGAACTGCCGCGCGAGTGCCAGGGCGTCGTCCATGTCGCGGGCGTTGACCAGCGTGCAACCGGCCAGCAAGGGGATGGCGGCATCGGCCAGAGAATCGTCGGCCCTCAGAAGCCTTGCCTCGTCCCCGAACACCGAAACGGCGACCACGCGGCCAGCTTCGCGCTGTGCAAGAGTCCAGGCAGGCACGACCCGACTACGTTCGGCGAGTTCGGTTTCGGTGAGCGGGCGAGTGGCACGGTAGAGGAAAGCGAAGAGCGGCATGGTGTGCTTTCGGGTTGGGTTGTCGCAATGCCTGCAGGGTGCCCGGGCGGCGCTCGGCTCGATTGGATATATTCCGCAGCGATGCAATTGACCGCCTTCTCCCCACGCGCGAAGACCTCCGCGTGGATCGACGGCCTGGCGGTGATGCGCACCGCGCAAGGAGCTGTCACCCGCACGCTGGTGGCCGAAAGCCGCTTGAGCCTGGGCCTGCGCATCACTGGCGGCGCGCAGGTGTGGTGCGACGGCGAATGGCGGTCGCTGCCGCGCTACACGCTTACCGGCGTTCACTGCGGCTCGCGCATCGTGCGCACGGAGCCTGAAAGCACGCTGGTACTCGCGCACCTCCATCCCGCGGCCGCGCCCTTGCTGGGCGTGGACGCCGCAAGCTTGGTGGAGCGCACCGTCGATCTCGCAACCCTGTGGCCGGAGACGGAGTTGCGGGCGCTGGCCCAGTCCATCGGGCAAGTCGTCGGCGACGCGGAGCGCGCCACGTGCCTCGAAGACCACCTTGCGCCGCGGCTGCTGCTCATGCGCAGGCCCGATGCCGCGGTGGTGGAAGCGGTGAACCGCATCCGCGCCGCTCCCTCCCAGGTGCGCATCGCCGAGTTGGCCGAGGGGCTGGGCCTCAGCGTGGATACGCTGGAGCGCCGCTTCACCTCCGGCGTGGGCATCAGCCCGAAACGCTTTGCCCGAGCGGTGAGGCTGCGCTCCGCCGTGCTGGCCTACAGCGCCGGCGTCACGCTCACCGAGGTGGCGATGGACGCGGGTTACTACGACCAATCGCACTTCGTGCGCGAGATGCGGATGGCGACGGGACAGGCGCCGAACCGACTGCTCATTGCACAGAATTACTGTTGAGCTGAAACGCGCAGTCCGCATTCAGCGCAGTCTGCTGCCTGCCTTTCCCGCGGCGACGGGTGGTTCATTCGCCGATCTGCTGGCCAGCGGCCCGTCCTCACGACGCCAACGGCAACTCCAGCGCGAAGCTGAACCGGCTCCCCGCATCCGGCGAGGTCTCGAGGGTGATCTCCCCGCCCATCAGGCGCACCAGCTGCTGGCTGATCGCCAGTCCCAGCCCCGTCCCGCCCGCTCTGCGCGACCGGTCCGCCACCTGCTCGAACGGCTGGAACAGCCGCTCCATCTGCTCCGGCGCCATCCCGATCCCGGTGTCCGACACCGTGAACCTCAGCACCAGGCTGCTCGGTCCTTGCGCGACCACATCCACCACCAGCCCGATCCGGCCGCGGTCGGTGAACTTCACCGCGTTGGACAGCAGGTTCAGCAGCACCTGCCGCAGCCGCTGGCCATCCGCCCGCACCCGCGTCGGCAGTTGCGGATCCAGTTGAACGCTGAACGCCAGCCCCTTCTCCGCCGCGCGCGGCCGCATCGACTCGCTGCAGATCTCCAGCAGCGCCCGCAGGTCCAGCGGACTCAGCTGCAGCATCAGCTTGCCGGCCTCGATGCTCGCCACGTCCAGCAGGTCGGTGATCAGCACCAGCAGATGCTCGCCCGACTCCCGCATCAGCCGGATGCGATGCTTCTGCGCGTCGTTCAGCGAGGCATCCATCTGCAGCAGCTGCGCGAAGCCCAGGATCGCGTTCAGCGGCGTCCGGAACTCGTGGCTCATCGTCGCCAGGAAACGGCTCTTGGCCTGGTTGGCCGCCTCCGCCCGCTGCTTGGCCTGCGACAGCTCCACCGTGCGCTCGGTGACCAGCTCCTCCAGGTGGTCGCGGTGCTGCGTCAGCTCCTGCTCCGCCTGGCGGCGCAGCGTGATGTCGCTGACCAGCCCCTCGATGCGGGGCGCGCCATCCAGCACCAGGTGCAGGCTCAGCTCGACCCACAGGTCGCGCCCGTCCCGCGTCGTCACCAGCAGCGGCACCTGCTGCAGCAGCCGGTGCCGCTCCAGCGCGCGCGCCAGCCGCCGGTATTCGGCCGGCTCGATCCGCACCACCCGCTGCAGCGTCACGCCCTGCGCATCCTCCGGCCGGCTCAGGCCCAGCATCTGCGCCAGCGCCTTGTTCACCCGCAGCAGCCGGCCGTGGCCGTCGGCCTGGAAGATGCCCTCCGCGGCGTTCTCGAACAGGCTGCGATAGCGCTGCTCGCTGCTGCGCAAACCCTCGGCGAAATCGCGCAGCTTGCCGCTCATCGCATTGAGCTGATCGGTCAGATCGCCGATCTCATCGGCATGCTCGGGCTCGATGTGCGCGCCGAGCTCGCCGCTTGCCACCCGCTGCGCCAGCCCGCGCAGCCGCGACACCGGCCGCTCCACCAGCCGCCGCACCAGGAAGTAGCTCGTCAGCGCGATCGCGATCAGCACCGTCGCCAGCAGGCTGGCCACCAGCCGGCGCGTCTCGCCCAGCGTCTGGTCGATGTAGCTGCGCGTGTAGACCAGCGTCGCCCGCCCCAGCGCCCCCGCCGGGCCCTGCGCCCCGGCGCGGTGGCTGAGCTCGAACTCCAGCGTCAGCGGCCGCACCGCCGGCTGCTCGCGCGAGCGCCGCAGCGTCTCCAGCCCCGGCGCCGACAGCGTGATCGACTGCACCTCGGGATCCGCCATCACCGCATCCAGCAGCTCGGAGAGTGCGGCGCTGTCCAGGTTCCAGACCGGCTCGGCGAAACCGCGCGCCACCAGCTGCGCCATGCGCTGCTGACGCTCGACCAGTGCCGTATTGAGTTCGTGCTCGTGACGATCAACCCAATACAGGCCGATCAAGCCGACCAGCACGGTCGCGCTCAGGCTCAGCGCGGCCACCAGCCGCGTCTGGATGCTCAGCGTCGATCCACCCATGACCGCATGCCCTCTCCTGACTCGCAGAATTGTTTGCGGCCGAGTGTCGCGCAAATGCGGTGTGGCGCTGGAAAACCTCCGTTGAGACGCGTCCCCAGGATTTCACGGGTTGCCGGCAGGCCACGCCAGGCGCTCGAACTGAGCCAGGATGGCTTCGAGTGCATCCAGTGCCTGGGACCAGGTCGGTTCGTCGCCGGCCATGTGAATCCGCTCGCAGACGTGCCGCGCGTCGAGCATCAGCTTGGGTAATCCCCGTGATTCCGGCGGCACCGTTGCCAGCGCCACCTCGATGCCGAAATGGAGCGCCTGCTCGCGGATGATCAGCGGGCCCAGGATCTCCGCCGGCAGGGCCTCCAGCCCAGCGGCCGAGCGCCCAATGGCGTCCGCCGCGTCGCGCGCGAGCGTCCAGGCGAAGGTCCGGCGCGCCTGCAGGCTTTCGACGGACTCGCCGGGGCGCGGTGTGACGCGCGACGCGTGCAGCGCCAAGCCGGCGATCGTGTTCTGGCGGATTCCATGCAGCACCCGCCTGGCGGCGGCATCGCCGACCGCGGCGTCCCGCGGCGCGGCCAATCCGGACGCATCTTCCGCGCCGGGCTGGGTCATCTCATGCAAGTTTCGAAGTTCAGGGGAGGGATGGGGCGACACCGAAAACATCGTGGCTAGGCCAATGGCGGAGAGTTGAAAAGCCCTTCAGTCCGCCGCCGCGCCATTTCGTCCCGTCATCCGACTACGCCGGCGTCCCGAACTGCGGCGCCAGCCGCGCCTCGCTCCAGCGCCAGGGCAGCGCGCCCGGCCGGCGCAGGCCCGCCGTGACGCGCAGCCGCAGTTCGCGTTCGGTCTCGGTCCACACGACCTCGGCCTGCGCCGCCAGGTGGAGCAGCTCGCCGCTCGCGTAGTCCGGGATCAGCAGCCCCGCGCGCGGATGGCGCAGCAGGTTGCCCAGCGTCATGTAGAAGCGGTTGCCCGCGAAGTCGGGGATGCGCAGCTCCACGCCGCCGTCGAGCCGCCGATGGATGCGCACGAAGCCCGGCGGCCCGCCGCGATGCGACACGTCCACGCCGTCCGCGCGGCCGTCGCCGGGCACCGGCGCCGAGGCGCTGGCGATGAAGACGGTGTCCGCCGCGGCGAGGCACGTCAGCGCGTCCGCGTCGAGCGACGCGTCCAGCGCCCGCGCGAGCGCCGGCGGCGTCTCGTCCCAGGCCAGCGGGTCGCGCGCCTGGATGTACTTCGGGCAGTTGCCGAAGCTCTGCACGACCTCGACCGCCAGCCCCTCCCCGGACAGCGCGCGCAGGCGCCCGTTCATCCGGTTGCGCCGGCGCGTGTGCGGCTCCAGGCCGAGCAGCCCCACCGGCGCGCCCACGCCGAGCGCGCGCAGCGCGGCGAGCGCCGGATCCTGCCCGTCGAGCACCGCCGACACCGTCATCGTGCGGGCATCCGGCGTCGCGACGAAACCGGGCGGCCCGGCCAGCATCGTGGCCCACGGCTGACCCTCGGCATCGAGCGCGCCGAGCAGCATCGTCGGCAGCTTGTTGAAGAGCTCGCGGTGCTGGTCGGGCATGTGGTCGCGGATCACCTGCCGGCCGATCTCGGCCATGCGTTCCTCGGAGCCGGTCCGCGCGTGCAGCGCCTGTTCGCCGGGATGCCAGGGCGTGTCCATGGGAAACCTCGCGGATCTCGTTCAGAGCTTGTCGGGCAGCGGCAGGAAACCGGGCAGCGCCTCGATGCGCGCGAGCCAGGCGCGCAGGCGCGGATAGTCGCTCAGCGACACGCCGCCGATCGGCGCCTGCGAGGTGTAGCCGTAGAACGCCAGGTCGGCCAGCATCGGCCGCTCGGCGACCAGGAAGGGCGTGCGCGAGAGCTGGTCCTCGACCCGCGCGAACAGCGTGTGGCCCAGCGCGTGCGAGGCCGGATCGACGGCCTGTCCCGTCAGCGTCCGGTAGCGCGGGCTCGCGGCACCCGGGCCCAGCAGGGCCACCGACAGGCTGAACCAGCGCTGCTGCGCCGCCGCCTCGACCGCGTCGCGCGGCAGCCAGCCGGCATCGGGGGCGTAGCGGGTGGCCAGGTAGACCAGGATCGCGTTGCTCTCGGGCAGGACCAGCTCGCCGTCCTCGAGCACCGGCACCTGGCCGAGCGCGTTCAGCGCGAGGAAGGCCGGCTGCTTGTTCTCGCCGCGCCGCAGGTCAACGTCCACCACCGTGTAGGGCAGGCCGAGCATCGACAGCAACAGTTCGACGCGGTGGCAATGGCCCGAGGCCGCCAGGCGGTGCAGGCGCAGCGGGGCGGTCGGGCGAGGGAAGGGGGCGTTCATCGGGCGGCTCCATCAAGGCAGTGATCGAAGGCCTCTACCGTAGCTCTTGCGATCCACGCTTTGAATCAGGGCCGCGCATCATTCAGAATTGCAGTGCTCGAAACAATTCCGCCGCCTTCCCCTTGCCTTTCAAAGGCGGCGCCCCACGGCCATGGACCATCTGGAACGCCTGCGCTGCTTCGTCGCGGTCGCGGACACGCAGAGCTTCGCCGCGGCGTCGCGGCGGCTGGGCTGCTCCGCCTCGGCGGCGACGCGCGCCATCGCGGCGCTGGAGCAGCGCCTGGGCGTTCAGCTGTTCCAGCGCAGCACGCGCTCGGTGCGCCTGACCGAAGCCGGCGAACGCTTCGTCCTCGACTGCCGGCGCATCCTGGGCGACCTCGATGAATCCGAGGCGGCCGCCGCCGGCGCGCAGGCCGAGCCCGCCGGGCTGCTGGCGCTGACGGCGCCATCGATGTTCGGCCGGCTGTACGTCGCGCCGCCGGCGGCGGAGTTCCTCCACCGCCATCCGCGCGTGCGGATGAAGCTGTTGCTGGTGGACCGCGTCGTGTCGTTGCTGGACGAGGCGCAGGACCTGGCCGTGCGCATCGCCCAGCTGCCCGACTCGGGCCTGACCGCGGTGCCGGTCGGCGCGATGCGGCGCGTGATCGTGGCGTCGCCGGACTACCTGGCGCGAGCGGGCGAGCCGCGCTCGCCCCGGGATCTCGCCGGGCATCGCGTCATCGCCGGCTACTTCGACGGGCAGGGCATGACGCCCTGGCGCTTCCGGGACGGCGCGCGGGCGCTCACGCCCACGCTGATGGTGAACGACACCGCCGCGGCGATCGCCGCCGCCGAGGCGGGCGTGGGGTTGGTGCGATGCCAGCTGTACCAGGCGGTCGACGCGGTGCTGGCGGGCCGCCTGCGCATCGTGCTGGCGGACCACGAGATCCCGGCCGCGCCGGTGCACCTCGTGCATGCCGCCGGCCGGCGCGTGCCGCCGACGCTGCGGCTGCTGATCGACTTCATGGCCGAGCGGCTGCGCGCCCAGCCGGTGCTGGGCGGCGACGGCTACCTGCGCTGAACACCGCGCTGGACACCGCGCTGAAAGCGGCGACTGGACCGGCGCTCCCGCGCCGGCCCGGCCGCGCCCGGTCTCAGGACTTCGCGGTCGCCTTCTTCGCCGCGACCTTCTTGGCCGCCGGCTTGGCGCCGGTCTTGGCGGCGCGCGGCTCGAACTCGAACACCACCTTGCCTTCCTTCTTGTCGTAGGTCAGGAAGGCCTTGAACTTGCGGCGCGTCTTGTTGGAGACGAAGTTCTCCAGCAGGTCCGTCTTGCCGGTCGCCAGCAGCTTGCTCATCTGCTCGGGCTCGATCGGCTGCTGCAGGATGATCTTGCCGCTCTTGAAGTCGCAGGTGACCTTGTCGCCGACCGCGTGCTCGCAGACGTAGTTGCTGCCGAAGTCGAAGACGCGGCCGCCGCACTTGGGGCAATGGCCCAGCGCGGTCTGCCCGCTGAAGTCCACCGGCTCGCCGTTCTCCTCGGCCTTCTTCGCGTCCTCGCCGAAGTCGAACTCCAGCTTCCAGTTGTCGATCTCGGCGTCGAAGACCAGCGCCAGCTCGGCCGTGAAGGGCCAGCCCGCCTTGGAGCGGAAGCCCTCCAGCGGCCCGACCTTCTTGTCGCGCAGGAAGGCCTCGACCTCGTGCAGCTCGAAGCTGCGGCCGCCCGGGATCTTGGGGATGGAGAAGCCGCAGCCCTCGCCGTCACCGCTCCTGCCGGTGCAGGTGAAGCGGCGGTAGTTCTCCTTGACCACGCCGCCGCATTTCGGGCACGGGGTCTTCAGCGTCGCATAGTCGCCGGGGATGGTGTCGCGGTCGTACTCCTTGGCCTTGCGCACGACCTTCTCGGTCATCGCGGCGATCTCGGCCATGAAGGCCTCGCGCTTGAGCCGGCCCTTCTCCATCTCGGAGAGCTGGAACTCCCAGTTGCCGGTCAGCTCCGGCTTGGTCAGCTCCTCCACGCCCAGTCCGCGCAGCAGCGTCATCAGCTGGAAGGCCTTGGCGGTGGGGATCAGCTCGCGGCCTTCGCGCAGCATGTACTTCTCGGCCAGCAGGCCTTCGATGATCGCGGCGCGCGTGGCCGGCGTGCCCAGGCCCTTCTCGGCCATGGCCTCGCGCAGCTCGTCGTCGTCGACCAGCTTGCCCGCGCCTTCCATCGCCGACAGCAGCGTCGCTTCCGTGTAGCGCGCCGGCGGCTTGGTCACCAGCGCCTTGACCTCGGTGTCCTCGGTGCGCACCACCTCGCCGGTCTTCACCGGCACCAGCATCGCGCCGCTGGTGCCCGGCTCGGCGTTCTCGTCGGTGGCTTCCTTGCCGTAGACCGCCTGCCAGCCCGGCTTGATCAGCACCTTGCCGTTGGTCTGGAAGGCATACGACCTGGCCGGCGTCTTCACCGTCGAGACGCGCGTCGTGACCTGGAACTCGGCCGGCGGGAAGAAGACCGCCAGGAAGCGCTTGACGACCATGTCGTAGAGCTTGGCCTCGGCATCGGTCAGGCTGCGCGGGGGCTGCAGCGTCGGGATGATGGCGAAGTGGTCCGACACCTTGGCGTTGTCGAAGACCTTCTTCGTCGGCTTGATGTAGCCCTTGTCCAGCGCCGTGCGCGCGTGCGGCGCGAGCGCCTGCAGCGGGCCGGGCATGTCCTCGCTGGCGATCATCTCGGCGGTCTGCTTCGCCACGCCCAGGTAGTCCTCCGGCAGGTAGCGCGAGTCCGTCCGCGGATAGGTCAGCACCTTGTGCTTCTCATACAGCGCCTGCGCCAGGCCCAGCGTCGTCTTGGCCGAGAAGCCGAAGCGCGAGTTGGCCTCGCGCTGCAGCGTGGTCAGGTCGTACAGGCCGGGGCTGGCGGTGGTGCTGGGCTTGGACTCCTCGGTCACCGTGGCGGGCTGGCCCTTGGCGGCGGCCGCGATGGCATCGGCCTCGGCCTGCGTCCAGACGCGGTCGGCGCGCTGCTCGGGGTCCTCGGCGTTCTTCCTGAACGCGGGGTCGAACCACTTGCCCTCGTACTGGCCGGCCTCGGCGTCGAAGCTGCCGCGGATCTCCCAGTAGTCGCGGTAGACGTGCTTGCGGATCTTCTCCTCGCGCTCCACGACGATGGACAGCGTGGGCGTCTGCACGCGGCCGACGGTGGTCAGGAAGAAGCCGCCATCGCGCGAGTTGAACGCGGTCATCGCGCGCGTGCCGTTGATGCCCACCAGCCAGTCGGCCTCGGAGCGGCAGCGCGCGGCGTCGGCCAGCGGCAGCATCTGCTGGTCGGTGCGCAGGCGCTCGAAGCCCTCGCGGATCGCCTGCGGCGTCATCGACTGCAGCCACAGCCGGCTCACCGGCTTGGCCACCTGCGCCTTGGCGGAGCCGGCGTACTGGACGATCAGGCGGAAGATCAGCTCCCCTTCGCGCCCCGCGTCGCAGGCGTTGATCAGCGAGGTCACGTCCTTGCGCTTGATCAGCTTGACCAGCGCGTTGAGCCGGCCCTTGCTCTTGTCGATCGGGTTCAGGTCGAAGTGGGGCGGGATCACCGGCAGGTGGGCGAAGCTCCACTTGCCGCGCTTGACGTCGAATTCCTCGGGAGCCTTGATCTCCACCAGATGGCCCACGGCCGAGCTGACGACGTACTCGTCGTTCTCGAAATACTCGTCGTGCTTCTCGAATTTCCCGGAGAGCGGGGTCAGCGCCTTGACGATGTCCTGCGCCACCGACGGCTTCTCCGCGATCACCAATGCCTTGCTCATTGCGCTTGTTTCTTTCGTCTTCGTTCAGGTGCCCGGAACGGGTCGGACGCCTGCCTACAATCCGGCCTCGCGCGCGCCCACGCACCTACGTACGTGTGTACGCGCGCGCGCACCCATGAATTCAATGTACCGGACTCGCTCCATGCCGCAACAGCGTCCCGCCCGTGACCCCGCGCCCGCCAACCCACCCGCCGCGGGCGGCAAGCCCGATGCCCGTCCCGCCGCGAAGCGGTCCGCCCGGATCCAGGTGCGGGCCTCCGGCGTGCACGGCCGCGGCGTGTACGCGCTGGTGCCGCTGAAGGCCGGCGAGAAGCTCATCGAGTACAAGGGCGAGCGCATCGACTGGGACGAGGCGCTGCGCCGCCATCCGCACGATCCGTCGCAGCCGGACCATACCTTCTACTTTCACCTCGAGGGCGGCGGGGTCATCGACGCGGCGCACGACGGCAACAACGCGCGCTGGATCAACCATGCCTGCAGCCCGAACTGCGAGGCGCGGGAGGTCGACGGCCGGGTGTTCATCCACGCGTTGACGGACATTTCCCCCGGCGAGGAGCTGTTCTACGACTATGGTCTGGTGATCGACGAACGCTATACGCCCAAGCTGAAGAAGCGGTTCGAGTGCCGCTGCGGCACACCGGGATGCCGCGGCACCATGCTCGCGCCGAAGGGACGCTGAGTTCCGGGGGGGCACCCTGTCAGGCTCTACAGCCACCGATTCATGGTGGCGGCGGGCCGGGTGCCGTCATCTCCCTCTAGACTCCGGCCATTCACCAGCAGCGGGCCCAAGGGTTCGTGAAGACCAGGACGGGATCGCAGGACACACTCGCGGCGATGCAAGAACATCAGAACTGGGGCGCCGAAGCCCTGTGGCAAGACCTGGAGCCGCTGCTCCCGGGGCTCAGCATCGAGGTGCTGGCGCGGGTCGAATCGACCAACGCGACCCTGGTCGAGCGGGTGCGGCGCGACGAGGGCGCGGCGCCCGCCGGCGGCCGCGCGGGCGATCGTCCCTATGGGCGCCGCCAGCATGACCTGCATCCCTGTCTGCTGATCGCCGAGCACCAGACCCACGGCCGCGGCCGCCAGGGGCGGAGCTGGCACAGCACGGCGGGGGCGTCGCTGACCTTCTCGCTGTCGCTGCCATTGGAGATGGCGGACTGGTCGGGGCTGTCGCTGGTGGTGGGCGCGGCGATCGCCGAGGCGCTCGACCCCGAGGGCCAGCGGCTGCGCCTGAAGTGGCCCAACGACCTGTGGCTGGACGATCGCAAGCTCGGCGGCATCCTGATCGAGACGGTGCCGGCGGGATCGTCGCGGATGGCGGTGATCGGCGTGGGCCTGAACGTGTCGGACCGCGCGAAGGTCGCGGATTCGCAGCTCAACACCGGCTTCGCCTGCCTGCAGGAACTGATCGAGGACGTCACGCCGCCGATGGCGCTGGCGCGGCTGGCGCCGACGCTGGTGAAGGCGCTGGCCGCCTTCCCGGCCGAGGGATTCGGCGCGTGGCGGGAACGCTTCGCCAGGCGCGATCTGCTGCAGGGGCAGGCGATCACGGCGGGTCTGCTGGAAGGCACCGGCGCCGGCGTCAACGAGCGCGGCGAGCTGCTGATCGATACCGCGCGCGGCCGTCAGACCGTCAGCGGCGGCGAGGTCAGTGTGCGGCTGGGCGGTTTTGGCGGTCCGGGCGGTCCGGGCGGCGCGTCCACGGGCGCTCAGGGGTAAGCCACGATGCTGCGCGCCGCGGTCGTCCTGCTCTTCGTCGTCAACGTGCTGGTGTTCGCCTGGAACAAGGGCTGGATCGCCGGTGGGGCGGCCAACGCGCCGCGGATGGAGCAGCAGCTGCATCCGGAGCGGCTGACGGTGCTCAACCAGAAGGCGGTGACGCAGCTGGCGACGCGCTCCTGCGTGGAACTGGGGCCGCTGATCGGCGATGAGCTGCTCAAGCGCGCCAACGCGGCGCTGGTGGCGGCGGGCGTGCCGGCGTCGTCGATCGAGGCGCGGTCGCTGGACAGCGGCGGGGTGTGGGCGCTGGCGACGATCAAGATGCCGAGCAAGGACTTCCGCGAACGCAAGGAAGACACCTATCGCAGCGCCAAGATCGCGTTCGAGCCGCTGCAGGGATTCCCGGACGAACAGCCGACGCTGGTGCTGAGCAAGCATGACAGCGAGGCGGCGGCGCAGGCGGCGCTCGAGGGGATGACCCGGCGCAACTACAAGGGGCTGCGGGTGCTGAGGCTGCAGGAGCCGCTGCAGCAGACGACGCTGCGGCTGGCGCGGCTCGATGGGGATCAGGTCGGGAAGCTCAATGCGCTGGCCAATCCGCCATGGGGAGAGAAGCGCAAGGATTGCGCGCTCGAGACGCCGGGCGCCGCCAGCGAGTCCGGATCAGGCGCGAGCCGCTGAGCCGCTGCGCCGCTCTCGCGCACGAACTCCCTCGCCCCGCGTGCGGGGAGAGGGGAGGGGAGAGGGGCGGTGCAAGTACGCCAGTGCTACTTCAACGCTCCCCCTCTCCCCCACCCTCTCCCCCGTAGGGGGCGAGGGAGTTGCAGAGGCCGGAGCGTTATTGCTTCGGACCTGCGTGGGTTGAAGGCCTCGTCCGGGCCGCCGGCCAGCGCAGCGCCACGATGGCGAGCATCAGCGCGGCCAGCCACAGGCCACTCATCGCGCCGCCGCCACCGCCACCGCTCGAGGTGGTTTCGGGCGTCGTGGGCGTGGTCGGCGTCGTTGGTGTCGTCGGCGGCGTGACGACCGGCGTCACCGCCGCGACCGCCGCGTTCGCATCCAGCATGCCGGCGCCGCAGGTGGTGGTGGTGCAGTTGCATTCAAGCTGAGGCTGGGCGCTGTTGCCCGCCACGCACTGCGCGACGCCGCTCACCGCCGGGAAGGCGCGTGCCGACGACTGCAGCGCCGCCTTGATCTGCGCCGGCGTGAGCGATGAATTGATCGACAGCATCAGCGCCACCGTGCCGCTGACCAGCGGGGTCGAGAAGCTGGTGCCGGTGCCGGTGTAGTTGTAGGCGGTGCTGCCCACCACCGGCGTGGTCGTGCCGCCGTTGCTGGTCGAGAGGATCGGGTACAGGCAGGGGCCGGTGCCCGTGTTGACGCAGTTGCCGCCCGGCGCGCTGATCGTGACCTGCGGTCCGAGGTTGGAGAAGCCGACCTTCGAGCCCACGTGCCGCAGGCCGGCGACCGCGATGACGTTGCTGCAGTTCGCCGGGACGCCGACCTCGATGCCGCCCGACTTGGTCTCATCGGTGTTGTCGACGCCATTGCCCGCGGCGGCGACCACGGTCGCGCCCGCTGCCACGGCGTCATTGATCGCCAGTTGGTAGACCGAATTCGACGCGCACGCGCCGTCCCCGCCCAAGCTCATGTTGATGACCTTGGCCGCGGTCGGGTTGGCCGGCAGTCCCGGCACCGACACGCCTGCCGCCCAGCGGATGCCGGCCGCGATGTCGGAGGCCCATCCGCCGCACTTGCCAAGCACGCGCACCGGCTGGATCTTCGCGTTGAACGCCACGCCGGCCATGCCCTGGCCGTTGTTGGTGAGCGCCGCGATCAGCCCGGAGACCCGCGTGCCGTGCCAGGAGCTCGACCCGATGTCATCGGTCGTGCAGCTGCTGCCCAGCCGGCCGCTGTCGATGTCGGACTGATTGACCCAGTCGCCGGGATCGCTCGGATCGCTGTCGGCGCCGTCGCCGTCATTGGCGGTGGCGATCTGGTTGGCCGTCGGCGTCGCGCCATTGTTGAAACCGACCAGGTCATAGCCGGAGACGAACTGGCCTGTCAGGTCCGGATGGTCCATCCGCACGCCGGTATCCAGCACCGCGACCACCACCCCCGTTCCCGTCGCCCGGTCCCACGCCGCCGGCGCGTTGATGGACGAGACCACCGTCGCATCCGGCGTCTTGAGATACCACTGCCCCGCCGTGACCCCCGCCTGCGAGGCGGTGGTGTAGAGCGGGTCATTGGGCGTCATGAAGTGCTTCCACCAGCGGTCGACCTCGACCGACTCGACCTCGCTGTCGCTGGCGAGCCGGCGGGCGAGCTCCGCGGAACTCATCCCGCTGGCGGTGTAGACGTGGGTCCGGTCGTCGAGGCTGATGCGCGCGTGCAGCGTCGCCGCATGTCGCAGGCCGAGCGTGGTGCCGCGCACCTGCGCGATGTCCTTGGTCTCGACCGCGGTGGCCCGCAGCGCGAGCGGCCTGGCCTTGACCGCGTCCGCCTGCGCCTTGAATCGCACGATGACCCGCGCGAAGTCGGGCTGCTGATCCGGTCTGGGCACCGCGGTCGCCGCGCCGGCGCTGCCGGTTCCGAACACACCCATGACAGCGGCGGCGGCAGCCAGACGCGCCATGACCCTGGGCAGGAACCTGGGCTTGGACAGCTCGAACATGTGGGAGCTCCACAAAACTGGGCTAGTCAGTTTAGGGGTGTGCTCACCAAGAAGTTGCTAATGCCCTGACACATTCACATCGGCGCGTCACCTAGAAGAGGGGATTCCTCACACAACGATGAACTGGCTGGTGAAGAAGTCGTGATCGTTTGCCGTGAGCCGGTCCGGCGGAGCGGGGAGGGGATATCGCCGGCAAGAAAAAACCCCGCCGGGCGGGGTTTTGGAAGGGGAGGGAAGGTCGCTTACTTGGCGACGACCTTGACCATCTCCAGCACCTTGTTCGAGTAGCCCCACTCGTTGTCGTACCAGGACACCAGCTTGACGAAGGTGCCGTCCAGGGCGATGCCGGCGTCGGCGTCGAAGATCGAGGTGCGCGGGTCGCCGCGGAAGTCGGTGGCGACGACCTTGTCCTCGGTGTAGCCCAGCACGCCCTTGAGCGCGCCTTCGCTCTGGGCCTTCATTTCGGCGCAGATCTCGGCGTAGGTGGCGTTGTTGCTCAGCTCGACGGTCAGGTCGACGACCGAGACGTCGGAGGTCGGCACGCGGAAGGACATGCCGGTCAGCTTCTTGTTGAGCTCGGGGATCACCACGCCCACGGCCTTGGCGGCGCCGGTGGAGGACGGGATGATGTTCTCGAGGATGCCGCGGCCGCCGCGCCAGTCCTTGTTGGACGGGCCGTCGACGGTCTTCTGCGTGGCGGTGGTGGCGTGCACGGTGGTCATCAGGCCGCGCTTGATGCCCCACTTGTCGTTCAGCACCTTGGCCAGCGGGGCCAGGCAGTTGGTCGTGCAGCTGGCGTTGGAGATGATGGCCTGGCCGGCGTAGGTCTTGTCGTTGACGCCGTAGACGAACATCGGCGTGTCGTCCTTGGACGGGGCCGACATGATGACCTTCTTGGCGCCGGCGGCCAGGTGCTTCTCGCCGGTTTCCTTGGTCAGGAACAGGCCGGTGGCCTCGACGACGATGTCGGCGCCGACCTCGTTCCACTTCAGCTCGGCGGGATCCTTGACCTGGGTCAGGCGGATGCGCTGGCCGTTGACGATCAGCGTGTTGCCGTCGACCGCCACGTCACCGTTGAAACGGCCGTGGACGCTGTCGTGCTTGAGCATGTAGGCCAGGTAGTCCGGCTCCAGCAGGTCGTTGATGCCGACGATCTGGATGTCCTTGAAGTTCGCCACGGCGGCGCGGAACACCATGCGGCCGATGCGACCGAAGCCGTTGATACCGATCTTGATGGTCATGAGGAAAGTCTCCTGCGAGTGAAATGAAAGCGGTGCGCCTAGGGGCTCGCCGTCCATCCTGCGGACGCCGCGCCTCACGAATGTCGGGTCCGGCCGCCGGGGCCGGAAACGCTCGATTTGAACAGATCAGCGGTGCCCGGCGTTTCCAGCGGGTTACCGGGTTACGGCGACGACACCGCCCCGGTTTCAGTGCCGGGGCGGCTCAGTCGTCCGAGAGATTGAGCGAACCGCAGCCGACCTGGATGCGTGTGTGTTGGCCGAGCAGCCGCTCGAAGCGCTCCGGCGTCAGGTCGAGTTCGAGCGTCGTCAGCCACTTCAGGAACGGCTCGCGCCGTGCGTCGTAGCTGGATGCCGGGCCGACCTGGCCAGCGTAGTTGGGCATCACCGGCATGTTGAACCGCCAGGAGACGTCGAACGGGCAGCCCATCTCATCGAAATTGAACTTCACCACCATGGTGCGGATGCCCTTCACGTTGCTGAGAAAGGCGGGCAGCGGGAGCGGATTGGCGATCACCGTGCGTTGGGCATCGGGCTGGTACCTGAACTGCTGCTGGTAGACCACGGGCTCGTCCTGCGGCGTGATGCAGGGCATGCGCCAGTTCGACACGCTGGTCTTGAACGCCTCCAGCAGCGCGGGTGGTCCGGAGCTGTAGATCACCTTGATCGCGGGAGGCTCGTCCGGCACGGAAAAGGTGATCTGCAGGATGGCGTTGGCGTCCTTGTCGCCGGCATCACCGACGATCGGCCCCTGCGTCGAGGTCCGCAGGCAGCGCGCCAACTCGTCCCTGCGCGGCGAGGACGGGTCTTCGGGCTCTGGCGCGGCGCGGTGGGACTCAGGCTCGGGCGTCGCGGTGAACTGGATGTCCTCGACGATCCTGACCGGCGCCGAGTCGGGGGTCAGGCAGGGCATGCGGTGCTGCGCCACGCGTTCCTTGGCTGCCCGGAGGAAGGGGGGGCCGCCCACCAGCGTCAGCACCTCCACCTCCGGCGGTGCGTCTGGCCGCCGGAAGGTCAATGCCAGGCGGACGAGGCCGCTCTGGTCCCTCTTCAGTGCGGCGGACGGGTAATAGAACATCTCCGACGGGCGTTGCAGGCAGGTGTCGGCCGGCAAGGCCGACTCCTTGATGCGTTTGCGCGCCTCTGCTTCGTCGTCGCGTGGATCCGGCGTCTGGGCGCCACTCCCGCCGCTCATCAGCGCGAGCGCGAGGCTCAACAGCGCGCGCTTCGTGTTCGTGGCGACCATCGCCCCTCCCTCTTTGTTGCCGGACGTGAAAAGAGGTGGCTGAACCACCTCCTTCATCATCCGCGCGGAAAGGCTCAGCGCTTCAGCCGGGCCTGACCGACGACGACCTTGACGGTGTCGGCGACGTTCTCCGGCGTGAAGCCGAAGTGCTTGAACAGCACGTTGGCCGGGGCCGATTCGCCGTAGGTGTCCAGGCCGACCACGGCCGAGACGCCGTACTTCCACCACAGGTCGGTGACGCCGGCCTCGATGGCGACGCGCGGCAGGCCGTCCGGCAGCACGCTCTGCTTGTACTTGGCGTCCTGACGGTCGAACAGGCTGGTGCAGGGCATGGAGACCACGCGCACCGCGATGCCGGCCACGGCCAGCTGCTGCTGCGCGGCGATGGCCAGCTGCACTTCCGAGCCGGTGGCGATCAGCACCGCCTGCGCCTTCTTCTTCAGGCCGACGTCGGCCGGCTCGCTCAGCACGTAGCCGCCGCTGGTGATGGCGTCCACGGCCTCGCCCGACTTCTTCAGGTAGGGCAGGTTCTGGCGGCTCAGCGCCAGCACGCTCGGGCGCTGGCTGCTGGCCAGGGCCATGGTCCAGGCGACGGCGGTTTCGGCCGTGTCGGCCGGACGCCAGACGTCCAGTCCGGGGATCAGGCGCAGGCTCGACACGTGCTCGACGGACTGGTGCGTCGGACCGTCCTCGCCCAGGCCGATGGAGTCGTGCGTGAAGACGTGGATCACGCGCTGCTTCATCAGCGCGGCCATGCGGATGGCGTTGCGGCTGTAATCGCTGAAGGTCAGGAAGGTGCCGCCGTAGGGGATGAAGCCGCCATGCAGCGCGACGCCGTTCATGATCGCGGCCATGCCGAACTCGCGCACGCCGTAGTTGATGTGGCGGCCGCCATTGGAGCTGCCGTCGGCTTCCAGGCGGAAGGCGGGCGTGCTCTTGGTGTTGGTCAGGTTGGAGCCGGTCAGGTCGGCCGAGCCGCCCAGCAGCTCGGGCATCGCGGCGGTGAAGGCTTCCAGCGCGAGCTGGCTGGCCTTGCGGGTGGCGACGGTCTCGGCCTTGTCATGCGCGCCGATGACGGTCTGCGCGGCGACGTCGGCGAAATTGGCCGGCAGCACGCCGGCGATGCGGCGCGAGAACTCGGCCGCCAGTTCGGGGAAGGCGATGGCGTAGGCATCGAACTTCTCGTCCCAGCCCTTCTCGAAGCCTTCGCCGGCGGCCTTGCCGTCCCAGTCGGCATAGACCTCGGCGGGCAGCGCGAAGGGCTCGTGCGACCAGCCCAGCGCCTCGCGGGTCAGCTTGATCTCCTCGGTGCCCAGCGGCTCGCCGTGGGCCTTGGAGGTGTTGGCGCGGTTCGGGCTGCCCTTGCCGATGTGGGTCTTGGCGATGATCAGCGACGGTTTGTCCTTGCTGGTCTTGGCCAGCGCGATGGCGGCGTCGACGGCGTCGACGTCATGGCCGTCGACCGGACCGATCACCTGCCAGCCATAGGCCTCGAAGCGCTTGGCGGTGTCGTCGCCGAACCAGGGACCGACCTGGCCGTCGATGGAGATGCCGTTGTCGTCGTAGATCGCGATCAGCTTGTTCAGCTTCCACGAGCCGGCCAGCGAGCAGGCTTCATGGCTGATGCCTTCCATCAGGCAGCCGTCGCCCATGAAGACATAGGTGTGGTGGTCGACGATGGCGTGGCCGTCGCGGTTGAATTCCTTGGCCAGCTGCTTTTCCGCGAGCGCCAGGCCGACGGCGTTGGTCAGGCCCTGGCCGAGCGGGCCGGTGGTGGTCTCGACGCCCGGGGTGATGCCGACTTCCGGATGGCCCGGGGTCTTGGAATGCATCTGGCGGAAGGCCTTGAGCTCGGCGATCGGCAGGTCGTAGCCGGTCAGGTGCAGCAGGGCGTAGATCAGCATCGAGCCGTGGCCGTTGGACAGCACGAAGCGGTCGCGGTCGGCCCACAGCGGATTGGCCGGGTTGTGGCGCAGGTGGCGCTTCCACAGCGCGACGGCGATCTCGGCCATGCCCATCGGGGCGCCCGGGTGGCCGGAGTTGGCCTGCTGGACGGCGTCCATCGCCAGGGCACGGATGGCATTGGCCATCTGGGTGGTGTTCGGGGTGGTGACGACGTCAGCGGCGGTGTCGGCCATGGTGGGGGTCTCGGCGAGGTGGTGGGGGCAAACCCGGCATTCTAGTGACCCGCCGCGAACCCGCTTTGGGCGCTCCGCGTTGTTGCGAATCCTCGCCATAGCTGGGCTATGGCTCCGGTTCGCGCCTAGCGGAGCATCCCAAAGCGGGTCCGCGGCGGGTCACTAGAGTGGGGCGCTGGGGAGCGGGTCGTTAAACTGCCGGGCTCATTTCCTGGTAGACCGATGCGAGCCATGATCCTCGCGGCCGGGCGCGGCGAGCGCATGCGGCCGTTGACCGACCACACGCCCAAACCACTGCTGACAGTGCGCGGCAAGCCGCTGATCGAGTGGCACATCGAGGCATTCGCGCGGGCAGGCATCCGGGACCTCGTGATCAACACCGCGTGGCTGGCGGAACAGTTCGAGGCGGCGCTGGGCGACGGCACGCGCTTCGGCGTGAAGCTGCATTACAGCCATGAAGGCGAGCGCTACGGACGGGCGCTGGAGACAGGCGGCGGCATCGCGACCGCGCTGGACCTGCTGTGCGCCGATGGCGACGACGCATTCTGGGCAGTGTCGGCGGACATCTTCATCCCGGAGTTCGTGTTCGACGCGGAGAAGGCGGCGGCGTTCGCGGCAAGTCCACTGCTGGCGCATCTGTGGTTCGTGCCGAAGCAGGCACGGCATCCGACGGGCGATTTCGGCATCGACGCGGATGGCTTCGCGACCATAGCCGGGGACCTCGAGGTCTACAGCAACATCGGCTTGTACAAGCGCGCGTTCTTCGACGGCGTGAAGCCGGGCGAGCACCAGCGGATCCGCTTCAGCCTGGACCGCGCGATCGGCGCGAAGGCCGTGACCGCCGAGCTGTACACGGGCCCTTGGGCGAACGTGGGATCGCCGGAGCAGATCGACGAATTGAACGCGCCGGCGTGAATCGACCCGCTCCCCCGGCTTCGTAAAAGCCGCCTCGCGTTCGGGTCCGGCGGGCCCTGCGCGGGCAAGCCGCCTACTGTTGCTCCGTCAAGGAGCACCCATGCCTGAATGGCTCAACGCGCGCCCGCTGAGCGCCACCCTCGTCGTGCCGGGCACCGAGCGCACGCGTGAACACCCCGAACAACCCGCGGCCCCGAAGCTGCTGGGCGATGCCGGGCATCCCCTGCGCTCGCGCAGCCAGCGTGAGCCCGATCAGGCCGAGGTGCTGAAAGTGTCCGGACGGGCCATGGCCGATGCGCCGTCGAACATGGACCGGCCGGGGACCTCCCGACTGCGCCGCCGCGTGGCCGCGCTTTCGCCGCCAGGGGTGATCCCTTCGGCCTTTCCGGCGCCGATGGCCAGCCTGCTCACCGGCGAGAAGAACGGCGCCGTGGTGCCGCTGGGCGCGAATCAGCCCGGCGGCGGCATGCATCCGATCCATCACAGCCGGGCGGCCGAGGTGGCGCGCGCGCCGGCCGACCCCGGTTTCAGCGAACGGCTCGACGCCGCCAAGGGCGCCTTCGATGCCGCGGCGCGCGAGCACCGGGCCGCGCCGGGCGGGGTCACGCAGACCACGCTGCGCGCGGCGGCGGCCGATCTCGACACGGTGCTGTCGTCGGCGCAGTTGCGCAATCTCGGGGCCGCGGCCCGCATGCACACGGCGACGCGAGTGCGGCTGGATTTCGCGGCGGGCGAGCTCGATCGCATCGACCGGCGGCTCGGCGCGGCCGGGCCGGAGCACCGGCCCGAGCTCGACGAGGTGGGGCGCCAGTGGCCGGCGGTGCAGACGGCTGCCGAGGGCGCGCGGCAGATCCAGGAACATCACGACACGGCACTGAACGCGGCCGAGCATCGCCTGGTGGCGTTGATGGTGACCCATCCGCCAGGCTTCATGGCCACCGAGCCGGTGCCCGCCCTCAGCGCCCAGTTGCAGGCGCTGGCGGACCGGCTGCCCGATCAGCCGCTGAAGGAGGCGATGTCGCGGTCTTCGATGCTGGAGGCCACGTCCCGCATGCTGGCGCATGTGACGGCAGGCGACACGGCGCGCGCCGCCGATGCGTTGCGGGCGTTGATGGGCGCGCCCACCTTGAGCTGGATGTCGGCCCACGCGAACGATGGGCCCGCGCCGGCCGAGGCCGACGTGAGGGCGCTGTTCCGCCTGATGAGCGGCGTGCACCGCGGCACCGAGGTGCTGATGCTCGCGGCGCGCGACCAGGCCACGGTCGCCGAGGTGACGGCCCAGTCGCTCGATGTGCGGGCCTTCTGGCGCGCGGACCTCGCGCAGCGGCAGGAATCATCCGGACCCGTACGGACGTGGCTCGATGGCGCCAAGCGCGCGGCCCTGGCCAGCGCCGGATCGGACACGGACGCAGTGACCAGCCAGCGCGATCTGGCGGCGCTGCGCGCCGTGCGCATGGGCTTCGTCTCCAATGCGCCGGAGTCGCACTACGGCCGTGTCAACAAGCGCCTGACCAAGCTGGTCACGCAATGGATCGATCGCGCGCAGGCCCCCGAGGCCGGCTTCGCGAGCCGGGTTCAACAGATGCTGGGCCTTGGCGCCGCGCCCGCGGCGGATGTCGAGCGGGGTTTGACGCGCCAGCGACAGGAGCTGGACCCGCCCAGCCTGAATCCGCTGGGCAAGAAGACGCCGCTGCGAGCCGGGGTGCTGGAGCGGCTCGACACGGTGGGCGCGTCCGTCGGCGTGCGCACGCCCTCCGTGCAGGTGCGCGAGCATCTGGACGCTGCCGCCCACGCGCTGGAGCGCGCCGGCGGTCAGCTCATCGACCAGGCCTTCGCGAGGCGCGAGGCGCCGTCGCCCGAAGCGGCCATCGGCCACGCGCTCGGCGCCTTCATGAAGGCGCACCCCGGCCTGTCCCCGGCTCACACGCCGACCAACGCGGAGATGGCGTCGATCCGGGCGCGGGCCCGCGAGGCGCTGCAGGGCGCGCCGGTGCCCATGCCGCCCGCCGAGCCGCTGCTGGCCATGGCAACGCGCGCCGCGTCCATGCTGCAGGCCATCGCTGCCCGTTCACCGCAGCCCGCGACGCAGGACGCGGCGCAGACGGCCACGCTGGCGGCCGGGGCCAACGAGCGCCTGTCCGCGGCCCGCCACCTGCTGTCGCCCGCGGCCGATGGCCGGCAGCGCTTCGTCGACGACCTGTGCGCCAAGCTCGACGGCTGGGACTTGCGCACGCGGCTGCGCGCCGCAGACGGTGCCGTCGCGGGCGCCGGGTTGCTGTCGAACATGTCGATCTCCACGCCGGCGGCGGGCCACCCGCTGATCACGCCCGTGGCCAGCGCCCAGGTGAGGCGCGAAGCCTTCCTCGACATCTTTCATCCGATGCAAGGCCTGCAGATCACCGCCGGCTCGATCCGGCAGGCCGGTGGCGAGCTGGGGCTGAGCGCGGGGCCGACCTTCAAGCTCGCCGAGGACGTGCTGGGCTTGCGCCTCTCCGGCGGCCTGAAAGGCGGGTACAGCAGCACGCAGGTCGAAGGCGCCATCATGCGCATCCGGCGCGAGCCGGGCCGCCTGCCCGAGATGATCGAGAATCTGAAGAACGTGGTGCGCGACCTCGCCCGATGGGACACGCTGCGCGACGAACGCGGACAGCCCTTCGACGATGCGGTCTCCGCGCTGCTGGCGCGCAACGGGAAGCTCATCATTTCCGACATGACGCAGGACACGTCGAGCAGCGTGCTGGAGATGTCCGCATCGGCCGGTCTCAGCGTGGGTGACCCGCGTCCGGGACGGCGCGATGCCACGTTCGGTCCCAATGCCTCGGTGCAGTTGTCGACCGAGCGGCAGCAGCAGCTCTATGCGGACCACTCGGGCAACGTGCGCGTGCTCAACGAGCAGGTCTCGATCGCGCACCACAAGTTCCGCGCCTCGGCCAGTCTCACGGCCAATGTGGGCGATCCGAACAACTACCCGCGTCCGCCGCATGCCTCACATGCAGCACCGGCAGCAGTCGCGGCACATGCGCCGGCGCCATCTCCCGCGGCTGCTCCGCCGGAGTCCACCGGGATCACTGGGGTGAAGGGGCCGATGCTCCTGTCCAGCACGCGCGAGTTCGGCCAGTCCTACGAGAAGGTGTCGGTGACGGTGCTCGACTTCGCCGGCACCATCGATGCCGACCACGACCGTTTCTACAACTCGCCGCAGCCGCTGATGGCCGAGGTCGAACTCAATCGCGAGCAGTGGATCCAGCGCTACCTCGAAACGCTGAGCGGCTGGACCGAGGCGCAGAAGCAGACACAGGGCCGGGACCTCGCCCACCGGGATCTCGACAGCTTCCTCGAGCGGGCGCAGGGGCTGCAGAGCAGCAACTTCGCGCACTACAACATCCACGACACGATGATGCCGCAGGCCTCGGGCCACTTCGAGACGCTGTACATGCTTCAGGACGTCGCGAGCATGACGGGCAACGACGCGATGGCGCAGTCGGTGAAGGCGGACCGCGATCAGCTGTTGAACGAGCCCTCCACATGGCGGCGTTCGACGATGAACCTCTTCGAGCGCGGCAGGTCATCGGCCATCGATGGGATCAACGTCGTCGTCAAGGCGGGGCGCACGCAGGGGGCGGACGCCCAGTTGCAGATCGCCGAATACCCGTCGCGAAATTCCGCGCCGCCACCTGTGGCTTGAGTGGAACTCCTGGAGTCAGTCCAGCGACGGCCTGCGACCCGCGCGATCAAATGGCGCGCATCGCTCGGTGATGACCTCGTCCTCGAGCAAGGCTGCCATCCAGGCCAAGATCTCAACCGGTGCGTCAGACCCACCCTGGTTCAGACCTCCAGCTCACGGGAAAACCCAACTCCGCTGGCGACACAGTCGGGTACTTCATGAAGATCTCTTCCAGATCGGCGGCCCATGTGTTCGGGAGGCCGGTATGGCGGAGCAAGTACTGAATGATCGTCGCGGTGGCGAAGAAGCTCTTCTGATCAGTGAACTTGATGCCCGCCTTCTTGTAGTTGGCCGGAGCAACGCCAAGCTTCACACGCAGCACTTGGTGATGGTGCGCCACCAGATTGCGGACCACAGTCAAGCTGTGGATCCAGGATTTGAAGACATCGGGCTCATCGATGGCAAAGCGCTTTGCAATCGCCCGCTTGTCGCCTGTGTCTCGCAGGATCGAATAAGTGCGCGACCAGAGGCCAAAGCTGACGCATTCCGAAATAGCCCAACTGGGCGGAAGGTACGGCTCGTCGTACTTCGAGTTGTAGTGCTCAACAAAGCGCTTCCCCTCAGCGCGACGCACTTCTTCCTCGATCTTTCGAATCAGTTGACCGATGCCCCACTCGCGCGTGGGCTTGAAGATGCTGGGAAGCAAGAACCAATGGGGCGAATGCTTCAGGCTGAGCGCATCGGCGATTGATGTGCGGACTGCCACCTCGAGCCGATCGATCGCCGTGATCGTGGCGGATCGCAACTCGCGATCGAACTCGCATCGACCCACGACCTGATCGAAGGACGTGCCTGCGGGAAAGCGCTTGGAGCCCCTGTCCATCAGGTGGTGCCAATAGCCCTTGAGTCGATAAGCGCCGACACAGCGAAGGTAGCTGAGCGCCTGAGCTTTCGCCATGCTCTTGAGGACCATTCCCTGGTCTTGGAGCTTTTGAAGCACGACCTCCGGTGTGGAGGCCTTCTTCTGGTACGACACCTTCTGTTGGGTCACGTTCAGACACCCAAATAGAAAACCCGCCTTTTGCACGTCTGCTTGCGCAGAACCCTGGCCGAAAACCAGGACGTGTGGCGGGTGTGTTGCGGCGAAGTCTACAGCGATGCCCTCATGCGCCGCAAGTCCGGAGTGGCATCGCATCTACTGTTCGAGCATTGATCGCCGAGGACCACGCTCTACAGAAGACACCCATCAGCAAGACCTGTCACTCTGGCACGAACCGTGGCGCTCGCAATTGAAGGGGCGTGATGCTGTGGCGTGCGCTTCACGCCATTCAGTGTGATCCCCCCGGGCATCTTGACCCGAAGTTCAGGATTCCTTCAGGCGGGCTTTCGTACTCTGCCGCCCGCCGGCGCCGGCGCCGACCCTCGCCGCGCCGTCAGCGCCCATTCCCATCCGCATCCCATCTCCCGGAGAACCCCTCATGAGGCCATCCCTCAGGTCCCGCGCCGCGCGAGCCTGTCCGTTCGCGCTCGCCCTGTTGCCGCTGCTGCTCGTCTCCGGCTGCGACAGCGAGGCGCGCGCCGATGCGCCCTCCGCGCAGGTCGCGCTGCGCCATGAAGGCGCCGAGGTCGTCGTCCCCGAGCGCTCGCCGCTGCGCGGCCGCATCGTCGTGGCCGAGGTGCAGCGCCGCGCCGTCGAGCAACCCATCACCGCGCCCGGCTCGATCGAGGCGCTGCCCGACCACCTCGCGCGCATCACGCCGCCGGTCAGCGGCCGCATCGATCGCCTGCATCGCGCGCTCGGCGACGCGGTCCGCGCGGGCGACGTGCTGTTCACGCTCGACTCCTCCGACCTGAGCGCCGCCCGCGGCGACGCGGCCAAGGCCCGCGACGCCGCCGCCCAGGCGCGCCGCGACCTGGCCCGCCAGCAACTCCTCTTCGACGCCGACATCTCCGCCCGCAAGGACCTGGAGGCCGCCCAGCTCGCGCGCTCGCAGGCCGAGAGCGACGTGCGCACCACGCAGGCCAAGCTCGCGCAGCTCGGCGCCAGCGACACCACCGGCCGCCGCCTGGTCGTGCGCGCGCCGCTCGCCGGCCGCGTCATCGAGATGAGCGCCGCCCAAGGCGGCTACTGGAACGACATCAACGCGCCGCTGATGACCATCGCCGATCTCAGCCAGGTCTCGCTCACCGCCGCCGTGCCCGAGAAAGACCTCGCGCAGGTCTTCGTCGGCCAGCGCGCCCGCGTGCGCCTGAACGCCTATCCCGACGCGCCGCGCGAGGGCACCGTGCGCTACCTCGGCGAGGTGCTCGATCCCGACACCCGCACCGTCAAGGTCCGCCTGATCCTGGACAACGCCGACGGCCGCCTGCGCCCCGGCATGTTCGCGAAGGTGCTCTTCGCCGGGCCATCGCACGAAGCCCCGGTCGTGCCGGCCTCCGCGCTGCTGCAGAGCGGCCTGTTCACGCGCGTCTTCGTCGAGCGCGCGCCGGGCCGCTACGCCGCGCGCGACGTCACCGTCGGCGCCTCGCTCGGCGGCGCGGTCGAGATCCTGTCCGGCCTCAAGCCGGGCGAGCGCGTCGTCGTGCGCGAGGGAGTGCTGCTCAATGATTGAACGCCTCGTCAGCCTCTGCTTCGACCGCCGCGGCATCGTCTGGCTGGTGTTCGTGTTCGCCGCGCTCTACGGCGTGCACAGCTTCCGCCAGCTGCCCATCGAGGCCTACCCCGACATCGCCGACGTCACCTCCCAGATCGTCACCCAGGTCAACGGCCTGGCCGCCGAGGAGGTCGAGCAGCAGATCACCATCCCCATCGAGCGCGCGCTGCTGGGCACGCCCGGCATGCAGGTGCTGCGCACGCGCAGCCTGTTCGGCCTGTCGTTGGTGACCGTCGTGTTCCAGGACGGCGTCGAGGGCTACTGGTCGCGCGAGCGCCTGCAGGAACGCCTGGCCGAGCTCACGCTGCCCTACGGCGCCAAGCCCGGCCTCGATCCCTACACCTCGCCCACCGGCGAGATCTACCGCTACACGCTCGAGAGCCCCACCCGCAGCCTGCGCGAGCTCTCCGACCTGCAGTTCTGGACCGTCATCCCGCGCCTGAAGAAAGTCGCGGGCGTCGTCGACGTCACCAACTTCGGCGGCCTGACCACGCAGTTCATGCTGGAGCTCGACCCCGCCCGCCTGACCCAGTACGGCCTCACGCTGACCCAGGTCATCGACGCCATCAACGCCAACAACAACAGCGGCGGCGGCAGCGTCGTCGATCGCGGCGAGCAGTCCTACGTCGTGCGCGGCGTCGGCCTGCTGCACTCGCTCGAGGACATGGGCAACGTGGTCGTGAAGAGCGCCGGCGGCGTGCCGGTGCTGGTGCGCGATCTCGGCCAGCTGCGCTACGGCAACGTCGAGCGCCGCGGCATCCTCGGCAAGGACCGCAACGGCGACACGCTCGAAGGCATCGTGCTGCTGCTCAAGGAGACCAATCCGTCGCGCACGCTCGACGGCCTGCACGCGGCGGTCGAGGAGCTCAACACCAAGCTGCTGCCCGGCGACGTGAAGGTCGTGCCCTACCTCGACCGCTCGACGCTGATCGAGAAGACCGCGCACACCGTCAGCCACACGATGATCGAAGGCATGCTGGTGGTGACGCTGGTGCTGCTGCTGTTCCTGGGCAGCCCGCGCGCGGCCGTCGTGGTGGCCGCGACGATCCCGCTGGCGCTGCTGTTCGCCTTCATCTTCATGCACCACGCGAAGGTGCCCGCGAACCTGTTGTCGCTCGGCGCGATCGACTTCGGCATCCTCGTCGACGGCGCGGTCGTGGTGGTCGAGAACATCCTGCGCCGCCGCGAGCGCGAGGCCGATCGCCTGCTCACGCCGCGCGACGCGATCACCGCGACGCTGCAGGTGGCGCGGCCGATCTTCTTCGGCATGGCCGTGATCGCGGCCGCCTACCTGCCGCTGTTCGCGTTCGAGCGCATCGAGTACAAGCTCTTCAGCCCGATGGCCTATGCCGTCGGCGCGGCGCTGGTGGGCGCGCTGCTGGTGGCGCTGATGCTGACGCCATCGCTGGCCTGGCTGGCCTTGCGCCGGCCGCGCAGGATCTTCCACAACCGGCCGCTGGACGCGCTGCAGCGCCGCTACGCCGCGTTCCTGACGCGGGCCGTCGGCGCGCGGCGCGGCCTCGCGGCGGCGGTGGCCGGCGCGGCCCTGGCGCTGGTGGCGCTCGCCGGCACGATCGGGCGCGACTTCCTGCCCTACCTCGACGAGGGCTCGATCTGGCTGCAGGTGCAGATGCCGCCCGGCATGACGCTGGAGAAGGCCGCGCAGATGGCCGACGAGCTGCGCCGCGCGACGCTGGAGTTCCCCGAGATCTCCTACATCGTCACGCAGACCGGCCGCAACGACGACGGCACCGACTACTGGACGCCGTCCCACATCGAGGCCAGCGTCGGCCTCAAGCCCTACGACACCTGGACCACGCCCGGCGGCAAGCAGGCGCTGATCCAGCGCCTGAGCGAGCGCTACGCGCGCATGCCGGGCTACGCCGTGTCCTTCATGCAGCCGATGATCGACGGCGTGCAGGACAAGCTGTCCGGCGCGCACAGCGACCTGGTGGTGAAGGTCTTCGGCGACGACCTCGACGAGGGCCGCCGCATCGCGGGCCACGTCGCGGAGGTGCTGCGCGGCATCCCGGGCGCGGCCGACGTGGCGGTGGACGTCGAGCCGCCGCTGCCCAACCTGCGCATCGACCTGGACCGCGCCGCCGCCGCGCGGCTGGGCATCAACGCGGCCGATGTCGCCAACCTGATCTCGACCGGCATCGGCGGCGCGTCGATCGGGCAGGTCTACGTCGGCGAGAAGAGCTACGACATGACGGTGCGCTTCACCGCGGAATCGCGCGCCAGCCCGCAGGCCATCGGCGATCTGCGCCTGACCGGCGCGAACGGCGCGCAGGTGCCGCTGTCGGACGTCGCGCGCATCCGCACCACGGTCGGCGAGAGCGTCATCGTCCGCGAGATGGGCGAGCGCCACATCATCGTGCGGCTGAACACGCGGGGCCGCGACCTGTCGAGCTTCCTCGCCGAGGCCCAGCCCGCGCTCGAGCGCGGGCTGCAGTTCGATCGCCAGCGCTTCCACCTCGAATGGGGCGGCCAGTTCGAGAACCTGCAGCGCGCGCAGCAGCGCCTGGCGGTGATCCTGCCGGCGACGCTGGGCGTGATGCTGCTGCTGCTCTTCGCGGAGTTCCGCAACCTGCGCCAGCCGCTGCTGGTGCTGGGCGTGGTGCCGCTCGCGATGATCGGCGGCTTCGCCGCGCTGCATCTGCGCGGCATGACGCTGAACGTGTCGAGCGCGGTCGGCTTCATCGCGCTGTTCGGCGTGGCCGTGCTCGGCGGCGTGCTGATGGTGGCGCAGATCAACCGGCTCCGGAAGGAGGACCGGATGCCGCTGCGCGAGGCCGTGCTCGAAGGCGCGGCCAGCCGCATGCGGCCGGTGCTGATGACCGCGACGGTGGCCGCCTTCGGCCTGACGCCGGCGATGCTGGCGACCGGCCTGGGCAGCGACGTGCAGCGACCGCTGGCGACGGTGGTCGTCGGCGGCCTCGCGACCGCGACGCTGCTGACACTGCTGCTGCTGCCGGCCCTTTACCACTGGATCGAGCAACGCGCCGAGCAGGCCGCCGCCAGGCGGGCCGAGCGCGCGTCCCTCGACGATCAGCCTACGGAGACCCCCGCATGAACCGGCTGGTCCTGCATCGCTCCGCCGTGCGCGCCGCCCGGATCGCGCGCTTCGTCCGGCAGGTCGGCCCGGCGGCGATTGCCGCGCTGGCGGCCGTCATCGCCGCCATCACGACCGGCGTGCCCGAGGTCCGCGCCGAGCCGGCGGCCTTGTCCGCGCCTGAGCGCGTCGCCACGGGCGATGTCGCCTTCCCGGCCTATCTGGAAGCCGTGGTCCGTTCCAGCAACGACCTGGCCGCGCAGCGCGAGGCGCTGGTCTCGGCGCGGGCCGGCGTGGGGATCGCCGGCCTGCGGCCCGATCCCTCGCTGGCGCTGGGCGCCGGGCCGAACGAGCTCAGCAGCGCGGTGAATCCCAAGCCGCGCGTGGCCGAGACCATCGGCCTGACCTACACCGTCGAGATGGGCGGCAAGCGCGAGCGCCGCCTCGATCTCGCGCGCAGTCAGGTGAAGGAGAGCGAGACGGCCCTGGACGGCGCCCAGCGCCAGGCCTCCGCCGACGCGGCCGCGGCCTTCATCGAGGCCTGCCGCGCGCGCGAGGCGCTGGAGCGCCAGGAAGGCTCGTTGCGCGCGCTGTCCGAGATCGTCCGCATGAACGAGTTGCGGCATCGCGCTGGCGATCTCGGCGGCCTGGAGCTGCTGCAATCGCGCAATGGCCGTGACCAGTTCCTGGCCACCGTCGTGAAGGCGCGCGCCGATGCCGCGGCGGCGATGGAAGGGCTGGCGGTCCCGCTTGGCCATCGCTGGAACGAGGAGTTCGGCGAGCGCCTGCCGCGCTGCGTGTTCAGCGGCGAACGCCTGCCGGACGACGCCGAGGCGCTGGTCACGCAGGCGCTCGACGCCCGCGACGACGTGCGCGGCGCGCGGGCCGCGCTCGACACCGCCCGCGCCGCGGCCGGCCTGACGCGCGCCAACCGCTCGGTCGATCCGGCCATCGGCGTCAGCTATGGCTACACGGCGCAGGGACGGCCGGTCTTCGGGCCGGATGGCTCGCCGGCCGCGCCGGCGCCGCGTTCCAACGCGCTGACGCTGTCGCTGACGGTGCCGATCCCGCTGTCGCGCCTGGATCGCGGCGACCTGGTCCAGGCCGAGTCCGCCGTGACGCAGGCGGTGCTGGGTCTGCGCCAGACCGAGCTCAAGGCGCAGGCTGACGTGCGCGTCACGTTCGCGCAGTACAACGCGGCCTTCGAGAACCTGGCGCGCTATCGCGACGCCACGCTGGTCGACGCCGACCGCGTGCTGGAAGGGATGCGGACCTCCTACCGGCATGGCTCGGCCTCGCTGCTGGAGCTGCTGTCCGCGCAACGCGCCGCGGACGACACCTGGCTCGCCTACCTGCAGGCCCGCAGCGACCTGGCCGCGGCGACGGTCCGGCTGCAGCAGAGCGTGGGGCGCGCGCCGGCGCCGTGAGCGCGCGCCGCCATGCGAGACTGCTCGCGCACGAGAGGAGGGCTCGATGAGGATTCTGCTGGTCGAGGACGACCGCAAGGCGGCGGCGCTGCTGGCGCGCGGGCTGCGCGAGGAGGGCTTCGTCGTGGACCTGGCCGCGACGATGGCGCAAGGGGACGAGGCGGCCTTCGTCACCACCTATGACCTCGTCGTGCTGGACTGGATGCTGCCGGATGGCGACGGCATCGCGCTGTGCCGGACCTTGCGCGCGCGCGGGCAGCAGGTGCCGGTGCTGATGCTGACCGCGCGCGATGCGCTGTCGGAGCGCGTGACCGGCCTGAACGCCGGTGCCGACGACTACCTGACCAAGCCCTTTGAATTCGAGGAGCTGCTGGCGCGGCTGCGGGCCTTGCTGCGGCGGTCCGAGATGACGCGGCCGCCGGTGCTCAAGGCGGACGATCTGACGCTCGATCCCGCATCGCAGCAGGTGACGCGCGGCGGCAGGGTGATCCCGCTGACGCCCAAGGAGTTCGCGCTGCTGCAGGCGCTGATGCGCCAGCCCGGCGTGGCCGTGGCGCGCCAGCGCCTGGCCGAGCAGATCTGGCAGGGCGACCCGCTCGCCATCGACAACCTGATCGATGCCCACATCAGCAAGCTGCGCCGCAAGGTGGATCCGGCGGGCAGCGCGCCGCTGATCGAGACCGTGCGCGGCCACGGCTTCCGGATCCGCGGAGGCGGTGATGCTTAGCTTCCGCCGGCGCCTGGCGCTGGTGCATGTCGTGGTCGTCACGGCGGTGCTGGCGGTGGCGGCGTCGCTGACCTATCTGGGCCTGGTGGCCTCGCTGCGCGAGCAGCTCGATGGGGCGCTGCTGGTGCTCGCGGAGCAGGAGGCCAGCATGCTGGCCTCCAGTTCGGCCCTGCCGGTGGAGGTGCACGAGCCGGCGAGCGCGGCATCGGCGCCGCCGTCGTATGCGCGGCTGGACCGGCTGGTGCAGGTCATCGGCCCTGGAGGGACGGTGCTCGCGCGCAGTGCCAACCTCGGCGCGGCGACGTTGCCCAACGATCCGGCCCTGCTGGACCGGCTGGCGAAGGGCGAGACGGTTTTCGAGAACCTCGACTTCGGCGACGAGCCGACGCGGCGCGTCTCCGTGCCGGTGCCGGGCGGCCGCGCGCTGGCGGTGCAGGTCGCGGGCTCGCTGGACGACGTCGATCACGCGGTGGCGGCGGCGGGCTGGATGTTCCTGATCATGGGCGTGGTGCTGGTGGTGGTGCTGACGCTGGCGGGGTCGCACCTCACCGGACGGGTGTTCGGCGCCATCGACGATGTCGTGCGGCAGGCCAAGCGCATCGGCGACCAGACGCTGTCCGACCGGCTGCCGCATCCCGGCCCGCGCGACGAGATCGGCCGGCTGATCGACACGCTCAACGAGATGCTGGCGCGGCTGGAGCAGGCCTTCGAGGCGCAGCGGCGCTTCACCGCGGATGCGTCGCATGAATTGAGATCGCCGCTGTCGCGGCTGCGCACGGAGCTCGAGATCACGCTGCGGCGTCCGCGCGAGCCCGGCGAGTATGTCGACGCGCTGCGGTCCTGCCTCGACGAGGTCGTGAGGCTGACGCTGATGGTGGAGGAGCTGCTGACGCTGGCGCGGATCGACTCGGGCCAGGAGTCGGCGAAGGCGGCGCCGGTGGCGATCGCGCCGCTGCTCGAGGAGGTGGTGCGGCGCGTGGCGCCCGCGGCGCAGCGGCGGCGCGTGGACCTGCGCGTGGCCTTCGACGCCTCGCATCCGGCGCGGGCCGATCTCTCGCGGGAGCTGCTGATGCTGGTGGCGACCAATCTGGTCGACAACGCGCTCAAGTTCGGCGAGATGGGCGGCTCGGTGCTGGTGTCGCTGACGGCGGGGGAGGGATGGACGGAATGGGCCGTCGAGGACGACGGGCCCGGGATTCCCGAGGAGGAGCGCTCGAGGCTGTTCGAGCGCTTCTATCGCGGTGCCGGTGCGCGGGCGGCGGAGATCCAGGGCACCGGGCTGGGCCTGGCGCTGTGCGACTCGATCGTGCGCGCCGCGGGCGGCCACATCGAAGTGGGCAGCTCGCGCTGGGGCGGCGGCCGCTTCGTCGTGCGCCTGCCGGCGGAGGTCTAGAAGCTGCCTTGCTGCGCAAGGCAGGAAGGCTTCCGCACGTCCGCCGCTGCTGGCCCACCTCCACCGATCTCCACCCGACCTCTGCCTCCACCTCAATCGCAAGAACTCCCTCGCCCCCCGCGAGGGGGGAGAGGGCAGGGGAGAGGGGGTGCTTCGAAGGGCAGCAGCGCTGTGGCACGAGCCCCCTCTCCCCTCCCTCTCCCCGCAGGGGCGAGGGGGTAAGAAGGAGCGAGCGCTGCCGGCAAGAACTCCCTCGCCCCCGCGAGGGGGGAGAGGGCAGGGGAGAGGGGGTGCTTCGAAGGGCAGCAGCGGTGTGGCACGAGCCCCCTCTCCCCTCCCTCTCCCCGCAGGGGCGAGGGGGTAAGAAGGAGCGAGCGTTGCCGGCAAGAACTCCCTCGCCCCCCGCGAGGGGGGAGAGGGCAGGGGAGAGGGCAGGGGAGAGGGCAGGGGAGAGGGGGTGCTTCGAAGGGCAGCAGCGCTGTGGCACGAGCCCCCTCTCCCTCCCTCTCCCCGCAGGGGCGAGGGGGTAAGAAGGAGCGAGCGCTGCCGGCAAGAACTCCCTCGCCCCCCGCGAGGGGGAGAGGGCAGGGGAGAGGGGGGTGCTTCGAAGGGCAGCAGCGGTGTGGCACGAGCCCCCTCTCCCCCACCCTCTCCCCGCAAAGCGGGGCGAGGGAGTTGACAGGGAGAAATGTGCCCCGTGCTCAGGCGGCCAGCGACTCCACCATCGCGTCGGCGCTCTGCACCGGCTCATTCAGGAATGCCGGATGAGGCCCATGGAACCGGATCCGGCCCTTGCCCGCGCGCTTGGCCGCGTACATCGCCGCGTCGGCGTTGCGTGTCAGCTCCGAGGTCGGCTGCGCGCCCTGCGCGATCACCACGCCGATGCTCGCGCTGATGTGCACGACCTGTCCGTCATCCAGCTCGATCGGCCGTTCGATCTCGCTCAGGCAGCGCTGCATTACCGCCCGTGCCGCCGCCATCGTGCCGCTGGCCGGCAGCACCAGCGCGAACTCATCGCCGCCGAGCCGCGCCACCACATCCCCGCCGCGCACCGCATCCTGCAGACGCCGCGCCACTTCCTGCAGCACGCGGTCACCCGCGTCATGTCCGTGGACATCGTTGACCGGCTTGAAGCCGTCCAGGTCCAGGTAGGCGACCGAGACCGCCGCGTTGCCCCGCAGGGAAGCCGCCTGCGCCGAGGCCAACTGCTCCTCGAACAGCCGGCGGTTGGGCAGACCCGTGAGCGCATCGCGGAAGGCCATGCTGTCCGCGGCCAGCCGCGCGGCGCGTTCCCGCACCTGGCGCCGGTACAGATGCACCGAGATCGCCATGATCGCCAGGATCAGCACCGCCACCAGGCACCACAGCTCCGCGGCCTGATGCCGCCACGGCACCAGGTACTCGCTGGTGCTCAGGCCGGCGAAGACGATGAGCGGATATCCCCGGACGCGGTGATAGGCGGTGAAGCGTTCGACCTGGTCCAGCGCCGTCCGCGTGATGTAGGCGCCGCGTTCCTCGTCCGCCGCCAGGCTCTGGCGCAGCGCGTCGGAGACCGTCGTCTCGCCCAGCCCCTTGGTCGAACGCGGTTCGAACACCGAATGCCGCGCGACCAGGCGCAGGCGCTGGGACGTGCGCATCGCGATGGCGCCGGACTGTCCCAGCTCCATGGCGCCGAACAGGTCGGCGAAGTGCTCGGAACTCACCGATGCGATCATCACGCCCGCGAACCGGCCATCGATACGGTGCAAGCTGCGCGCCACGCTGATCACCCAGCGTCCGGACACCTTGCTGAAGAAGGGCTCGGAAAGAATGGTCTCGCGGGTCGCGCTCGCCTGGACGAAGTCGTCCCGGCCCGACACGTCCGTCGGGGCGCCGCGTTCCACACCCTGCACCAGGCGGCCATGCTCGTCCGCCACGCGCAGCGCCCAGACCTGGTCAAGCAGCTCGCGCTGCGCGCTCAGCATCTCGGTCAGCACGGCCTCCCGCGCCTCGTCGTCACGGGCACGGCCGTAGCGCTCGGCGATGGTGGTCAGCGCGTTGTCGAGGAGCCGCAGCTCCGCCCCCACCTCGGAGCTCAGGCTGGCGGCCAGGTTCTGGGCGGTCTGACGCGCGGCGTCCTCGTCGCCCCGGCGGGCATTGTCCAGGCTGACCCAGGCCGCGCTCGACACGATGAGCGCGACCAGCAGGTTGCCCAGCGCCAGCCAGCGCCTGAGTGAACTCAGCGACTGCAAGGGACGGGTGGAACGGTGCGGCATGGCGGTGCTCGGCGATGGGCGTTGCGGATGTCGCAGTTGTACGCGCCGGCTCTCGCGCCTTCCATCGGCGATCGGCTAAATGCCATGTAGGGACATTGCGGACACCTGGCGTGTCCGCCTGGCCGACTCAGCGCGCCATCTCCGTCGCCGCGAGCAGCATCCAGGCCGAATGGGGGATCCATTGCTCGACCCAGCGCCATTGTTCACCGTCCGGCCCCGGCCCGAACGCGATGCCCGATCCGGTGTCGCTGCCCACCGCGCCGGTGATGCCGTTGGAGATGCCGCCCTCGAACATGTCGCCCGCGCTCGAGGCCACCGTCGGCGGGTTCCTGCGGCCGAAGCCGTAGAGCATCGAGATGCCGTACGGGTTGCGGCCCAGCGTCCAGTCGATCTGGCTCTGCGCGTAGCTGGCCCAGCCGGCCGGGATGCCGAAGGCGCCGTCCGGCCGTGGCGCCACCAGGCGGCCGCCGGCCACCATCGCCGCGCTCAGCGACGCGAGGCGCGCGCTCTCGCCCTGCCACCAGTAGCCGGTCTCGTTCTTGTGCGGCATGAAGAAGCCCTCCAGCACCTCGCCGGACGCCGTCCTGCCGTCGGGCGCGAGCTGGAAGGACTGTCTCGCGTAGTCGAAGGGATTGCTCACGCGGCGCGTGATCGCGATCTCGTGGTCGAGCGCCGCGCGCAGGGCCGCGCTGGCGCGGGCGCGCCGCGGCTCCTCGGCTTCGATCCAGAGGTAGCGCGCCAGGCTCAACGCCGGCAAGCCCGCTTCCACCGCGTGGTAGTACGGCCGCGCCTTGCCGTCGCTGATGAAGCCGCCCGCCGCGGTCTGCCGCGCCATCAGGCGCTCCGCGCGGTCGCGCGCCGCGTCGAGGAAGCGCGGCTCGCGCGTGGCCTCGAAGAGATCGACCGCGGCCATCAGCGCGGTGTAGTCGTCGATGATGTTCTCGACGCCATTCGCGCCGTACTGCGCGTTGAACTTCTGCAGGTGATCGAAGGCGCGCACCGCGTCGGCCAGGTAGGTGGCGCCATCGAAATCGCCGTGGCGGCCCGACTGCCTGGCCAGCATCGAGGCGCGCGCCAGTGCCGCGATCGCCATGCCGCCTCCGGCGCGGTAGGCCGAGCGGTACAGCGTCGTGTGCCGGCCGTCTTCGCCCTCGTAGCCGACGACCATGCGCTCCGCGCCGTCGCCGCCCCACTTGTCGAAGACCGTCGTGTAGAAGTAGCCCTCGGCGTCGAGGATGCGATGCAGGTAGTCGGCGCCCCAGAAGGCCTCGTCCCGCACCTGCCGGCTCAGGCCCGCGCGCTGGTAGAGCGCCGGCGCCGTCTGCGCCGTGTAGGCCAGCACCCAGGCCACCATCGAGGTCTGCTGCGGGTTGAAGTAGTTCGCGTAGCCCAGGTGCGAGAGGTACTTGCCGGTGTCGCCTCCCGCGTCCTTCCAGCCGCCGTGGACGTCCACCCGGCGATCGGTCTCGAAGATGCGGATGCTGCGATCCCCGTCGCCGGTGTGGCGGCTGCGGCGGAAGTAGTCCAGCGTCTTGCCGGCGATCGTCGCGAACAGCGCGCCGTCGCGCACCCGCACGGCCGGCGACAGCACCCGGGCGCCGCCCATCGTGGCCTCGACGCGGTAGTCGCCGGATCGCCGCAGCGAGGAGAAGTCGATCTCGAAATAGCGCTTGCCGGCGCCCCAGTCCGAGAACGCGGGCAGCGCCTTCAGCTCCCCCTGCGCGACCGTCCTGCCGCCGGACAGCACGCGATAACGGCCTGTTTCCGCCGGCCCGCTTGCTTCGACGATCGCCCGCTTGGGGCCGGTGCGCTCGAGCGCGACCTGGTTGATCTGCAGCAGCAGCGGCTCGGTGGGCAGCTGGACGGAGACGGTCGTCACCGGTGCCGGCGCATCGGCGGCCAGCGAGGGCATCGAGAGCGGGGCGGCCGCCAGGGCGGCGGCAAGGGCGAGGGTCTTCATGTCGAGGGCATTCCAGAACGGGGCACCGCGCGTGGCGATGCCCCGTGAGGTCGGTGGCATGGTCGTGAGCGATCGGGGGATGCGCCGCGCGCTTGAACGCGGCGCGCCGTCAGGCGTTCACTGCCACGACATGTTCTTCGACCACTTGATGCCCGAGCTCGGGCATTTCCCGCTGTTGTTGGGGTAGCTGCTGTTGATGACCTGCTTGACCACGCTGACGCTGCTCATCGCCGGGTCCTTCTTGTAGATGTCCAGCGCCATGTTGGCGCGCCAGCAGTTGCCCGGGTCGTCGCCCAGGCTCGAGGACTTCAGCCAGCGGATGTACTGGTCGGTCAGGTAGGTCGCGAAGCAGGTCTCGGCGCTCAGGCTGCCGCAGTTGCCGGCCGATTTCACCGCGCTGAAGGCCGAGATGCTGCCGATTGAGCCGGTGTTCACCTGCACCTGGAAGGCCAGACCCACCAGGTTGTAGCGGTCGAAGCGGGTGAAGCCCAGCCCCTTGAGCGCGTTCAGGACCGGGACGAGCTTGTCCTGGTCGATGTGCGCGTAATGGCTCATCACGTACTGGTCCTGCTGGTTGTCGAAGGCCGACTGCAGCGCCTGGCAGATCTTCGTCAGCGCGGCCCGCTTGGTCTTGTCGGAGCGGCTCCTCGACGGATAGGGATCGAGCGCCGAGTCGTCCGCCTGGAAGTTGCCCGACGACACGCCGGTCACCTGCACGCCCCAGGCCCGCATGTCGGCGTTGGTGGCGTTGCTCTTGCCCAGCACGTAGGGCGCGAAGGCCTTCTTGAAGTAGTCGGGGAAGTCGCCGACCGTGGTCACGCCGACCGGGCCGAAGGTGTCGCCGCGGTAGTCCGAGATGTCTTGCGAGGCTTCGTAGTCCACCTCGCAATAGCGCCAGGGGCCGGGGTCCTGGTAGTTGGTGGTGCCGTTCTCCGGATAGGCGTCCATGCTGAGCACGGCCTGCCATTGCGCCACGGTGAGCTTGCGGTCCTTGTCGAAGACCGCGCCATGGACGCGCGCGTCGCCGACGCCGATCACGCCCGCCGCCGCGGCTGGCTGCGTCGCGGTGACGAGGGGCTCGCCGGTGGCCGTCTGCGTATGCGTGTACAGCCAGCCGTCCTGCACGTAGGCGCTGGCCTTGCCGCCGCCGTGGTGGCCGGCCGCGTGGGCCAGCGGGGAGATCCCGAGCAGCGCGAGTGCCGCGCAGAGCCCGAGACGACGAAGACCAGGTCGAGGAATTTGCATGGGGGTGCCTCCACTGAAGTCATGTGGCCGGAGCCACGGGGTCGTAGCCTGCGAGCCCGGGACTGCTTGCTGAGCGCTCGCCGGCGCCGAATGTAGGAGAAGCTTCCCGCGCTCGTCAATATTTAAAACCAGTGGATGTATTGAAATGTTGCGTTCCGGGCGGACGCTACACTGGCCGCCCCGGTGATCCGGGCCCGTGCGCCCCAATCCCGCGCGACCCGCGCGACCCGCGTATAACGCGCCGTGAAACACCGGTGACCCGCCCGCCATCGCGGGGAAACGAACGTCGACATCAGCCGCATGAGAACGATTGGCCGAGGAGCCACCCAACAGTCCAGTGCCCCGTACAACCGCCGCGTTGTGCTGGATTTCATCCGCCAGCAGGGCGCCGCCTCGCGCAAGGACATCGCGGACATGGTGTCGCTGAGCCCGCAGACGGTCGCCAACATCACCAACGAGCTGGAGGAGATCGGGCTGATCGTGTCGCGGCGCCAGAAGGTGGACAAGTCGCGCGGCCAGCCGCCGATCGCCTTCGAGTTGAACCCGCAGGCGGGGCACTCGATCGGCATCAGCCTGGAGCCGGGACGGGCGTCGGCCGCGCTGGTCAACCTGGTCGGCGAGATCCAGCACCGCTGCGAGGTGGACATCGACACGCGCGACCGCCAGCAGATGCTGGCGACGCTGCTGCAGCTGATCGCGCGGCTGCGGCGCGAGTCGACCGACCGGCTGTGGGGCATCGGCGTCGCGCTGCCCGGGCCGCTGGGGCACACGGAGATCAGCTTCGTCGGCCCCACCGCGCTCGAGGGCCTGAACGACCTCTCGGTGCTCGAGGAACTGGGCGAGGCCACCGGCCTGCCGCTGTTCCACCGCATCGACAGCGTGGCCGGGGCGCTGGGCGAGACGCTGTTCGGCGTCGCGCGCCAGCTCGACGATTTCTTCTATCTGCACCTGGGCATGGGCCTGGGCGGCGCGCTGGTCACCGGGCGCAGCGCCTATCCCGGCGCCAATGGCAACGCGACGGAGATCGGCCACGTGCCCATCGTGCCGGGCGGCCGGCCCTGCTATTGCGGCAACCGCGGCTGCCTGGAGCGCTACGTGTCCATGCACTCGCTGGCCGAGGCGCTCGGCGTCACCGACCACGACGTGTGGATGCTGGATCTGGGCGAGCGCCTGAAGGACCCCGCCGACGCGGCGCTGCGCGCCTGGTGCCGCGAGGCCGCCGACCGCCTGCGCGACGCCGTCGCGATGATCGAGAACATGCTGGATCCGAGCGCCATCGTCATCGGCGGCTCCGCGCCCAAGGTGCTGGTGGAGCATCTGGTGACCCTGGCGCAGCCGTGGCACCGCTCGGTGCGCGGCGGCGTGGCCGATCCGGCGTCGCGGCTGCTGCTGTCGGACCGGCAGGACGACTCGTCGCTGCTGGGCGCCGCCGTGCTGCCCATGTACGAGATGCTGTCGCCGCGGCTGGAGGTGCTGCATCAGGACCGCCGCACGGCGCCCGATGCCGCCGAGCTGCTGGGCAACAAGCCGCTGCCCAGACGGCTCGGATAGCGGGCCGGAAAGCCGGGGAAGGGGATCCGGCACGGGCCTGGGATTGGGGAAAATGCCGGTAGGGTAAATACTTCAATCCATTGGATTTAATTATTGACGGGCGGTTTGGTGGGCTCCTATAGTCGGCGCCCATGGAAACGGAACGCCCTGTCATTTCTCCGCTGAACATCGTCGGCGACGCCGGCGTGGATCTGGTGCTCGGCTCGCTGGACGGCTGGCCCACGATCGGCACCGAACTGCTGATGCCGCGCAGCGAGCTGCGCGCCGGCGGCTCGGGCGCCAACTCGGCGCTGGCGGCCCGGCACATCGGTCAGCGCGCCCACCTGATCTCGGCGGTGGGGAACGACCAGCTCGGCCAGTGGCTCGCCGAGCAGTTCACCGGCCTGCGGACCAGCCTCGAGATCTGCGATCGCGAGACCACGATGTCCGTCGGCCTGATGCACGCCTGCGGCGATCGCAACTTCTTCACCACGCAAGGCCATCTGCAGCAGCTGTCGGCGGCACATGTGCTGAAGCAGCTGCCACCGACCGGCACGCCCGCCATCGCGCTGTTCACCGCGCCCTTCCTGCTGACCGAGCTGCGCGCCGGCTACGAGGCGCTGCTGGCCGAGGCCGCGGCCCGCGGCTATCGCGTCGCGCTGGACACCGGCTGGCCGCCCGAGGGCTGGCTGCCCGGCACGCTTGGCGAGGTGCGCCGCTGGCTGCGGCACTGCGACCACCTGCTGATCAACGACCTCGAGGCCCGCAGCATCGCCGGCACCGAGGACCTGGAGGCGGCGCTGTCGCGCATCGCCGCGGCGCTCAAGCCGGGCGCGAGCCTGGTCGTCAAGACCGGCGCGCGCGGCGCGCTGGGACTGGAGTCGGGCCGGCGCGTCGAGCATGCGATCGAGCCGGTGGACATCTTCGACACCATCGGCGCCGGCGACGCGTTCAACGCCGGCTATCTGTCGGCGCGCCTGCGCGAGGCCAGCCTGGCCGAGGCGCTGGCCGCCGGCTGCCGCACCGCGGCGGCCATCCTGGCGCGCTTCCCGCGCAAGACCATCCGCGCCGGCGAGTTCGCCGGCTGCGTCGCCTGACCCCCTCCGCATCGAAGGCAAGGCCATGAAGCATCGCGCATTGATCGTCGGCTACATCCTGCTGATCTGGTTCGTGATCTCCTTCGTCACCAACCTGATCGGGCCCCTGATGCCGGTCATCATCCAGGACTTCAAGCTCAGCCTGGCGATGGCGGGATTCCTGCCGTTCTCGTTCTTCCTGGCCTATGGGCTGGTCTCGATCCCCGGCGGCCTGCTGGTGGAGGCGCGAGGCTCGCGAACCACCATCCTGGCGGCCTTCGCGCTGAACTTCATCGGCTCGCTGGCGATCGCGCTGGTGCCCAGCTACGCGACGGCCATCGGCGGGCTGTTCGTCATCGGGCTGGGCATGGCGCTGCTGCAGGTGGTGATCAACCCGCTGATGCGCACCGCCGGCGGCGAAGCGCACTTCGCGTTCTTCTCGGTGATGGGGCAGCTGGTGTTCGGACTCGCGTCCTTCCTCAGCCCCTTGGGCTTCAAGCTGCTGATGGAACGCCCCGATGCCGGCGCCGGCCTGGCGTGGGTGCCGTTCTACTGGATCTTCGCGCTGGCCTTCCTCCTGCTGATCGTGGCGAACCAGACGCTGCCGCTGCCCGAGGTCGAGCTCAAGGACGACGAGCGCGCCGGCGGCTGGGCCGCCTACAAGGAGCTGCTGGCCCGCCGCGACGTGAAGCTGTTCTTCCTGGGCATCATGGCCTACGTCGGCACCGAGCAGACGCTGGCGAACTGGATGTCGCAGTTCCTTGCCACCTACCACCATGTCTCCGCGACGCAGGAGGGCGCCGACGCCGTCGGCCGCTTCTGGGGCTTGATGTCGCTGGGCTGCCTGCTGGGCCTGGGCCTGCTCAAGCTGCTCGATTCGCGCGCCGTGCTGGCCGGCTTCACGGTGCTGGCGATCGGCTGCGTCGCGCTGGCGCTGTTCGGGCCGGCCGCGGTGTCGCTGTGGGCCTTCCCGCTGTCGGGCTTCTTCCTGTCGGTGATGTTCTCGGTGGTGTTCTCGCTGGGCCTGAACTCGGTCCCGCGGCATCACGGCGCGTTCTCCGGCGTGCTGTGCACCGGCATCCTCGGCGGCGCGGTCGTGCCGCTGATCGTGGGCGTGCTCGGCGACGCGGTGGGCCTGCGCGCCGCGATGGGCAGTGTGTTCCTGACCCTGCTCTACATCCTGGCCATCAGCGGATGGGCGCGGCCCCTCGTGCGCAACGAGACCGTCTCGCTCGCCCGGTTGATCGCCCAGCTCAGACCCCGGCCGGAGGCCTGAGCCCCGCTCTCTCGCGTGCCACGGCCCGGACGGGCCGGGACGCCTGTCGCCCCTACAGATCGATGAACCAGGAGAAGAGGACGATGAGAAGCATCCGACAAGCGGCCCCGCGAGCCGCCTTCACCCGCACCGTGACCGCGGCGGCGGCCGCCCTGCTGGCCTGCGCCGGCGCGTCCGCGCAGGATCAGGCCGGGGAGCCGGCGGCGGCCAGGGAGCCGGCCAAGGACTCCGCCAAGGAAGCCGCCAAGGACAAGGACGCGCTGCCCACCGTGATGATCAACGCGACGCGCGTGAGCTCCAGCCTGCTGAAGACGCCGGTGGCCGTCACCGCGATCACGCAGGAGGCGCTGAGCCGCGAAGGCATCCACGACGTGCGCGGCCTGTCGGGCACGGTGCCCAACCTGCAGATCTCGTCGGGCGCGGACTCGGGCGTGCAGATCAGCATCCGCGGCATCGGCTCGTCCAACTTCACCGAGATCGGCGATCCCGCCGTCGGCCTGCACGTGGGCGGGCTGTACTCGCCGCGGCCGCAGGGCGCGCTGGCGCTGATGTTCGACCTCGAGCAGGTGGAAGTGCTGCGCGGGCCGCAGGGCACGCTGTTCGGCCGCAACTCGACCGGCGGCAGCATCAACATCCTGCCGGCCAAGCCGGAGTTCGGCGCCACCTACGGCACGGCCGAATTCGATGTCGGCAACTACAACAAGCGCCAGCTCAACCTGGTGCAGAACTTCGCGGTGAACGACAGCCTGGCGCTGCGCGCGACGGTCAGCAAGATCCGGCGCGACGGCTGGATCAATCAGCAGCAGGACTTCAGCGAGGTCAACCTGCCCGACCACGGCTACGTGCCGGACGGCGTTCCCGATGTCGACCAGCGCCGCAACGCCAAGGTCTCGCGCAGCCGCTACTACTACAACCGCGACGAATGGGCGGCGCGCATCGCGGGGCGGCTCAAGCTGAGCCGCGATGTCGAGTGGCTGCTGGCCTACGAGCACTTCAAGAACAACGGCGCCGGCGACATCGCGATGAAGGACTGCGACATGGCGGCCGGCACGGCGTTCGCGTGCCAGGGCGGGAAGTGGGACGTGAAGGTCAACGTGCCGGGCAAGACCGACATGTCCATCGGCACGCTGCGCTCGAACCTGACCTGGAACCTGGGCCCCAACAGCAGCCTGGAGTACGGCGTCGCGATCGCGGACCAGCGGCGTTCGCAGCAGTCCGACGACGATGCCGGCTACCAGCCGATCGCCAGCCAGGTCACGGTGCATCAGCCCATCGGACCGGACGGCGACTGGGGCACCTGGCCGATCAAGGACGAGACCTCGATGACGCTGGGCTCGAAGTACAAGTCGCAGGTGCATGAGCTGCAGTACAAGCGCCATGGCGACGAGGTGCAGCTGGTGACCGGCCTGTTCTGGATGCACGAGAAGAACGCGATCGACTACGCGCAGGAGCAGCTGGTCACCGCGCCCTTCGGCTTCCCGACCAGCCAGTTCTATCACCAGCCCGACCGGCAGATCGATGCGAAGGCGGTCTTCGCGCAGGCGGACTGGAAGTTCGCCCCGACCTGGACGGCGACGATCGGTGGCCGCTACAGCGTCGACAAGAAGGCCGACAAGGGCGGCCAGGTCTTCGGCGGCTGGGATGGCTCGACGCCGGCCTACTACAACGGCCTCTACGATCCGGGCACGCCGGGACAGCCGGGTTTCCGCGCCCACAACGGCCGGGACCTGACGGAGCAGATGGGTCCCTTCGCGGGACCGGCCGCCTACGGCCTTTGGGGCGCGCCGGCGGGCAACGACCACTCGCAGACCTGGAAGAAGTTCACCTACCGCCTGGGCCTGTCCAAGCAGCTGACGCCGCTGGACATGGTCTACGCCTCGCTGTCGAGCGGCTACAAGGCGGGCGGCTTCGGCGACAAGGATGACGCCTGCGGCGGCAAGGAATGCGTGGACGGCCCGGCGGGTCCGCACTACACCTTCTTCCCGTACAAGCCGGAGACGGTCACCAACTTCGAGCTGGGCTACAAGGGCCTGATGCTGAACAAGCGCATGAGCGTGTCGGCGACCGTGTTCTTCAGCCGCTACAAGGACATGCAGGTCACCGGTGACTTCTTCGCGGCGAAGGTCAAGCACGAAGGCCCCTGCCCGGACGACAACCCGACCTGCGACATCATCACCAAGTGGCAGACGGTGAACGTCGGCGTGGTGGACATCCCGGGCGTGGAGCTGGAGCTCGACTACAAGCCGTGGACCGGCGCGCGGGTGGGGGCGTTCTTCAGCTACATCGACAGCAAGGTGAAGAACTACCCGTCCTACAGCGACACCTGGAACTGCGGCGTGCGCCAGGACGTGGGCGCGCCGGCCTGTCCCGATCCCTACAGCGGCCCGATCCGCGAGTTCGCTGGCCGCCAGATCTACGACATCACCGGCAACCACCTGCCGATGTCACCGAAGTTCACCTTCGGCGTGAATGTCGCGCAGACCTTCCAGCTTGGCGACGGCTGGGAGCTGACGCCATGGGTCAACGTGAAGTGGCAGGACAAGATGTACTTCACGTTGCGCAACCTGGACAACGCGCACATCTCCGATGGGCAGAAGGCCTTCGCCAAGGTCGACGCGAGCCTGAAGCTGGTGTCGCCGAAGAACTGGCGCGCCGAGCTCTACGTGCTGAATGCGACGAACAAGATGACGCGGAACTCGGCGCAGGACGGCGGCGGCTTCGTGCGCGGGTACTGGAACGATCCGCGGACGTATGGAATCCGGGTGGGGATCGACTACTGAGCGCGGACTGGCGTCAAGCCAGCTGCGCGCGGGTCCGAGGCCTCAGGGCCTCACAACCCCGCCAGGATCGTGCTCGCCCGCGCGTCGCCGAGGTCCGGCGGCTGCCAGTCGCGCAGCCATTGCGCGAACTGCTCCGCCGGCATCGGCCGCGACAGGATGTAGCCCTGCCCCTGATCGCAGCCCAGCGTCTGCAGCAGCGTCCACTGCTTGTCCGTCTCCAGACCCTCCGCCACCACCGACAGCCCCAGGTTGTGCGCCAGCTCGATCGTCGAGCGCACGATCTTCGCGTCGTCGATGTCGCGCTCCATGTTCATCACGAAGCTGCGATCGATCTTCAGCTCGTCCACCGACAGCTGCTTCAGATACGCCAGCGACGAATAGCCCGTCCCGAAGTCGTCGATCGACAGCTTGAAGCCCAGCGCGTGCAGCTGCTCCAGCGTCTGCAGCGCGCGCTGCGGGTCGTCCATGATCGCGGACTCGGTGATCTCCAGGCACAGCGACGGCGGCGGCACGCCCGCCACCAGGTCCGCGACCTTGATCGGCAGGTCCTGGTCCATCAGGTCGCGCGTCGACAGATTGACGCTGATCGGCACCGCCAGCCCGTCCTTCTGCAGCTCCATCCACGCCACCGACGACGCATGCAGCACCCACGCCGTGATCTGCCGGATGAAGCCGGTCTGCTCGGCGAAGGGGATGAAGGCCATCGGCGGCACCAGCCCGCGCACCGGATGCTGCCAGCGCACCAGCGCCTCCGCGCCCGAGATCCGCTGCCCGTGCAGATCCACCTTGGGCTGCAGGTACAGCCGCAGTTCCCCCGCGTCGATCGCATGCCGCAGCTCGCTCAGCAGCGACAGCGACTCCTGGCTCAGCGCGTCCATGCTCGGCGCGTACACCTCGCACCCGCTCTGGCCGCGCTTGGCCGCATGCATCGCGAGTTCGGCCCGCGCCAGCAGCAGCATCGGGTCGCGCCCGTGCTGCGGGTACAGCGCCACGCCCATTCCCGCCGACAGGTCCACCGTCTGATCGTCGATGCTCAGCGCGCGTTCGAAGTCGCGCTGGATGCGCTTGCAGATCGCCTCGGCCCGCGTCGCGCCGGCGCCCTCGATCAGCAGCAGGAACTCGTCGCCGCCGACCCGGGCGATCATACGCACCTCGTCCTTGAGCAGGTGCTGCAGCCGGTCCGCCACCGCGCGCAGCAGCCGGTCGCCGAAGGCCCGTCCCAGCACGTCGTTGACATGCTTGAAGCGGTCCAGGTTCAGCATCAGCAGCGAGAAGCGCACCTCGCTCTCCGCCATCCGCCGCGCCAGCGCCTGGTGGAACTGCTCACGGTTGGGAAGGTCCGTGAGCGGGTCCCAGAACGCGAGCCGGTGCACCTCCTCCTCGCGCGAACGGATGCCCTGGCGCATCGCCTCGAAGGCCTCGGCCAGATCGCCGATCTCGTCGCTCGAGGGTCTGGTCACCGGCCGCGCGTAGTCGCCTTGGCCCAGGCGGTGCGCCTCGCTCGCCAGCGCCTTCACCGGGCCGCTGATGCGCCGCGCGGTCAGCACCGCGCCAACGGCGAACAGCAGCACGCCCGCGCCGCTCATGCCCAGCAACATCCACTGCAGGCGCCGGTACGGCGCCAGCGCCTCGTCCACCGAGCGCAGCAGCAGCACCGCCACGGCCCGGTCGGTATCGCCGCCATGCGCCAGCGGCTGAAGGCGGGCCTGGAACTGCTCGCTCTCCAGTTCCAGGTGGAAGGTCTGCGCGGCGTTGCGCTCGGCCGCCCCCAGCGCCGGCAGCGCCTGGACGGCGCGAGCCGTCGCCGCCGGATCCAGCACCGTGGCCAGCACCTGCCACTGCCCCGACGAGGACTGCGCCAGCAGCACGGCCTCGATGCGCACGATGCGCTTGAGTTCCCGCAGCTGGTCGCCCTTCATTTCGAAGCCGGTGAAGATCCAGCCGCCCAGGCCCGCCGCCCGCATCCGCGCGACCACGACCTGGTACGCCTTGCCATCGAGCAGCAGCAGCTGGCTCTGCGTGCGGCCCTGCTGCTGGCGCGTCACGCCGCGCAGCAGCGGCGCCACCTTCGCCGCGACCTCGCCGGTGGCCGTCACCAGCTTGAAGGTGTCGTCCGCGTAGCCGATGAAGGAGGCATCGCCCCGGGCGCTGAGGTTGGTGAAGACCTCCTGCATCATGGCCCGCAGTTCCTCGCCCTGGATGCCCTCGGCGACCAGCTGGCGCAGGCCGTAGTCCGATTGCAGCAGGTCGGCCACCAGGCCGCGCTGCTCGTTGTCCTCGTCGATCAGCTGGGCCAGGATGCGTTCGCCGGCTTCCAGCTCCTCGGCCACCGAGGCCCGCGCGTTGCGGTCCATGCCCTGGTTGATCAGCGTCAGGTTCAGCACCTGGACCACCAGCAGCAGGGCCAGGAACAGCGCGACGATGCGCCCCTCCAGCCGCCGCAGGTTGAGGAAGTCCGGCCAGCGCATCGGCGGTTCAGTCCCTGAGTTCGACCTTGAGCACGCCCGGCGCGCCCGTGCCCACCATGAGCGGCTGCGCCGTCGGCGCCGCGTTGCCCAGCCGCGCCGCCCACAGGCGCAGGCGGTGGCTGCCCGGCGGCAGGTCCAGCCGGACCTCGCCGCTGGCGTCGGTGATGCCGAACAGCGGCGTGTCGACCACGACGATGTGCGCGCTCATGCGGTCGTGGATGTTGCAGCCCAGCTGCGCCACGCCGGCCTTGTCGAAGACCACCGGCTCGGCCGGGGTGCCGGAGTACAGCTTCAACTCGAACTTCTTCGTCGGCGAGAACGAATAGACGTGATGCCGCACGGTGTCGAAGTTGGGGAAGGTCACCACCGTGCCGGTCTGGATGGCCAGCAACTGCGGCTGGAACTGCCGGTCGCGCTGGCCCATGACGGCGGTCGCGCCGCTCGCCGGCGGGGCAGGCTGCCCCTTGAGTTCGACAGCGGCCACCGCGCCCGGCACGGGCGCGCCATTGGCGTCGACGACCCGGAGCGTCCAGTCCGCCGCGCGTGCCTCGAAAGGGCTCAGCGCGGCCATGGCCGCGAGCGTGGCGGCCAGCAGCGAGCGTGTGTCGAGGACGAGGGCCGCGAGGCGGTTGCCGGGCCGGCCGGCAAAGGGGGCAAGAGGGGCAATGACGCGGAGCAGACTCATCGGCAACGCCAGGTGGACGGCAAGGCGTCAACCATAGCGGTTTTTCTGGGCCGGCGGACGCAGGGCTTGCTCCAGCATGAGGGCCAATCTCCCCAGCGCCTCCCACGGATCGGTGGGCCAGTCAGGATGGCGCAAACCCTTGACGATGCCGTCACACACCTGGGCCGCCACGACCAGCCGCGTCAGCGCCGCGCCTGACAGCTGGGGCACGATGCGCTCGAACAGCCGCTCCTTCGGACCCCAGATGCGCGATTCGCGCAGGGCCATCGGCAGCGGCTTGCCCGCCGCCACCGCGTCATGGACGCGCTTGAGGCCGCGGATGTCCTCGGCCATGGTCCAGTGGACCAGCACCGCGGCCTCGCCCTCGGCCTTCAGGCCGTCGAGCATCCGCAGCACCCGGGCCACCTTGCCGCTCAGCAGCGCCTCGCTGAGCTTGAACACGTCGAAGCGCGCCACGTCCAGGACGGCCGCCTCGATCTGCGCCAGGCCCAGCTCGCCCGGCGGGTGGAGGAGCGCCAGCTTCTGCAGCTCCTGGTGGGCAGCGAGCAGGTTGCCCTCGACGCGGTCGGCGAAGAACTCCAGCGCCTGCTGGCCTTCCGGTCCAGCCGCCACCGGCTGGCCCTGCTGCTGCAGCCGGCGCGCGATCCAGGCCGGCAGTTCGCGCCGCTCGACCGGGTCCACCTTCACCGACACGCCAGCCGCGTCCAGCGCGGTGAACCAGGCGCTGCCGAGCTGCGTCTTGTCCAGCCGCGGCAGCGTCACCAGCGTCAGCACGTCGGGCGGCAGGCCCTGGACGTAGCGCTGCAGCGCCTCCGAGCCCTCCTTGCCCGGCTTGCCGCCAGGGATGCGGATCTCGATCAGCTGCTTGTCCGCGAACAGGCTCATCGCCTGCGACGCCGCGATCACCGGCGCCCAGTCGAAGTAGGCGCCGCTGACGATGAAGACCTGGCGCTCGCTGTAGCCCTGTCTTCGGGCCTCGGCGCGCAGCACGTCGGCCGCCTCCTGCGCGAGCAGCGGCTCGTCGCCATGCACGACGTAGACCGGCTTGAGGCCCTTGGACAGGTGGCCCGCCAGGGCCTCGGCTTTGATCTGCATCGTGGGGATGGAACGGGCGGCAGGAACGGAAAGACGCGGTGTCCGCGGATCAGGCCGGCAGATGCACCGCCGCCAGGCGGCGCAGCAGCAGGCCGACGGCCTCCACCTGCATCGCCTTCTGCAGCGAGGCCTCTTCCTGTTCCTTCGCCAGCGCCGCGCTTTCGCTGTAGTTCATGTCGCGGGTCAGGCGCAACTCGGTGCGCGGCAGCAGGATCTCCCCGCCCGCCGTGCGCAGCGAGTAGTCCAGCGACAGTCTCAGTTGCCATTCCGTGATCTGCCCCGCGGCGGTCGTCGCCACCGAGGTCTTGTCGCGTGTCTCGCGCTCGATCTCGATGATGACGTCGGCGCGGTTCGGGTCTTCGACCAGGCGCACCGTGCTGCGCTGCACCTGGCGGCGCAGCTCCTGCGCCAGCGGCGAATGCGGGACGAAGCCCTTCAGCGCCAGCGTCTTGAAGTGATAGACCGGCTCCTTGCGCAGCTCGAAGCCGCAGCCCGACAGCAGGGCCGTGGCACCGAGCGCGCCGAGCGCACCGAACGAGAGCAGATCGCGGCGCTTCATGGCGTCAGACCACCACGTTGACGAGGCGGCCCGGCACGATGACGACCTTCTTGGGCGCCTTGCCTTCCGCGAACTTCTCGAAGTCCGGGCTGGCCAGCGCGGCCGCCTCGATCACCGCCTTGTCCGCCGAGGCCGGCACCTTGATCGCGCCGCGCAGCTTGCCGTTGACCTGCAGCATCAGCTCGACCTGGTCCTGCACCAGCGCCGATTCGTCGACCTGCGGCCAGGCCGCGTCCAGCAGTTCACCGAGTTCGGCCGCGAAGCCCAGCTCCGTCCACAGCGCGTGCGCGATGTGCGGGCAGGCCGGATAGATCACGCGCAGCAGCACCGAGAAGCCTTCCCGGACGGCGGCCGACTGGCCTTCCGCCTTGAAGCCCTCCAGCGCGTTCAGCAGCTTCATCGCGCCCGAGACCACGGTGTTGTACTGCATGCGCTCGTAGTCGTACGAGACCTGCTTCAGCACCAGGTGCACCTCGCGGCGCAGCGCCTTGCCCTCGTCGTTCAGCGCGGCGAAGCCGGTGCCGCCAGCCTTGATCGCGTCGGCATGTTTCGCGCCGAAGCCCCACACCCGCTTCAGGAAGCGGTGCGCGCCCTCGACGCCGGCGTCGTTCCACTCCAGCGTCTGCTCGGGCGGGGACGCGAACATCACGAACAGGCGCGCCGTGTCGGCGCCGTACTCGTTGATCAGTTCCTGCGGGTCGACGCCGTTGTTCTTGGACTTGGACATCGTGCCGACGCCCTCGTAGTCCACCGGCGAGCCGTCGCTCTTGCGCCTGGCGCCGATGATCTTGCCCGACGCGTCGAACTGGTTCTCCACCTCGTGCGGCCAGAAGTACTCGATGCCGCCCTTCTCGCCGCGGCGCGAGTAGATGTGGTTCAGCACCATGCCCTGGGTCAGCAGCTTGGTGAAGGGTTCATCGATCTTCACCAGCTTCAGGTCCCGCATCACCTTGGTCCAGAAGCGCGCGTACAGCAGGTGCAGGATCGCGTGCTCGATGCCGCCGATGTACTGCTCCATCGGCATCCAGTAGTCGGTGCCGCCGGCGACCATCTGCTCCGGATTGGTCGCGTCGCAATAGCGCATGAAGTACCACGAGCTGTCCACGAAGGTGTCCATCGTGTCCGTTTCGCGCTTGGCCGCGGCGCCGCACTTCGGGCAGCTGCAGTTCAGGAAGTCCGCGCGCTTGTTCAGCGGATTGCCGCTGCCGTCGGGGATGCAGTCCTCCGGCAGCACGACCGGCAGGTCCTTCTCCGGCACCGGCACCGGGCCGCAGCTGTCGCAATGGATGATCGGGATCGGCGTGCCCCAGTAGCGCTGGCGGCTGACGCCCCAGTCGCGCAGGCGCCAGGTGGTCTTCTTCTCGCCCAGGCCCTTGGTGCCGAGCAGCTCGGCCACCTTGTCCACCGCCTGCTTGTGCGTCAGGCCGTCCAGCGCGCCCGAGTTGATGCACGCGCCGCGCTGCTTGTCGCCGTACCACTCGGCCCAGGCCTCGGTCGAGTAGGTCTCGCCCTCGACGCCCACGACCTGCTTGATCGCGATGCCGTACTTCTTGGCGAAGGCGAAGTCGCGTTCGTCATGCGCCGGCACGCCCATCACCGCGCCGTCGCCGTAGCTCATCAGCACGTAGTTGCCGACCCAGACCTCGACCTGCTCGCCGGTCAGCGGGTGCGTCACGAAGAGGCCGGTCGCCAGGCCCTTCTTGTCCTGCGTCGCGAGCTCGGCCTCGGTGGTGCCGCCCTGCTTGCATTCCTCGATGAACGCGGCCAGCGCCGGATTCGTCTGCGCGGCGTGCGTGGCCAGCGGATGCTCCGGCGCGACGGCGCAGAAGGTCACGCCCATGATGGTGTCGGCGCGCGTCGTGAACACGTACAGCAGGCCGCCCTGGATGGGCTGGCCGTCGCCGCCGACGATCGCGTGCGGGAAGGCGAAGCGCACGCCCTCGCTCTTGCCGATCCAGTTCTCCTGCATCAGGCGCACGCGCTCCGGCCAGCCGGCCAGGAAGTTCCTGTCCGACGGATCGGCCACCGCGGCCAGCAGCTCTTCCGCGTAGTCGGTGATCTTGAGGTAGTAGCCGGGGATCTCGCGCTTCTCGACCGTCGCGCCCGAGCGCCAGCCCTTGCCGTCGATGACCTGCTCGTTGGCCAGCACGGTCTGGTCGACCGGGTCCCAGTTCACGACCTGCGTGCGGCGCTCGGCGATGCCGGCTTCCAGCATCTTCAGGAACAGCCACTGGTTCCAGCGGTAGTAGTCCGGCTTGCAGGTGGCGATCTCGCGCGACCAGTCGATCGCCAGGCCCATCGCCTGCATCTGCGACTTCATGTAGGCGATGTTGTCGTAGGTCCACGCGGCCGGCGGCACCTTGTTCTTCATCGCCGCGTTCTCGGCCGGCAGGCCGAAGGCGTCCCAGCCCATCGGCATCAGCACGTTGTAGCCCTTCATGCGCAGCTGACGCGTCAACATGTCGTTGATCGTGTAGTTGCGGACATGGCCCATGTGCAGCTTGCCGCTCGGGTAGGGCAGCATGGAGCAGGCGTAGAACTTCGGCTTGGACGCGTCCTCGACGACGCGGTAGGCGTCGCGGGCGTTCCAGTGATCGCGGGCGGCCTGTTCGACCTCGGAGGGGGCGTATTTCTCGTTCATGGTGGCTCGGGCAACGTAGCCGCCGATTGTAGGAGGCCGCGCGCGGCCGCCCATCCTCCCCGCGAGGGCCGCCCTGCGGGGGTGAACGATCAGCGCTTCGCCGCCGGCGCGGGCTCGGCCGCCTCGCCCGGTTCGGCGACGAACGCGATCCGGTTCAGGCCCGCCTGCTGCGCCCAGCCGATCAGCTGCGCGACCTTGCCGTAAGGCACGGACTGGTCGGCGCTCAACCGCAGTTCGGCGTCGGGCTGGCGGCTGGCCAGCTGCGCCAGGCGCTCGCGCAGCGCCTTCGCGTCGAGCTTGTCCTCGCCCAGCAGGTACTCCCCCTGGGGGGTGACGGCCAGCGCGATGAAGCGCGCGCCCGGCCCGGGCGCCACGGCATCGCTCTTGGGCAGGTCCAGCTTGAGCGCGCTGCCCATCAGCGGCGCCGCGATGATGAAGATCACCAGCAGCACCAGCATGACGTCGATCAGCGGCGTCATGTTGATCTCGCCCATCGGCTTGGGCGCTTCGCGGCGTTCGAGTCGGCCGAACTTCATCGCTTCAGGGGGCGTGGGCGTGTGCAGGGGCACTCAGGCGCCGCCGGCCAGTTCGCGCAGATCGTGCGCGAAGCCCTCGAGTTCGGCCTCGCAGGCGGCGACCCACTTGCCGAACAGGTTGTAGGCCAGCACCGCCGGGATCGCCACGGCCAGGCCGGCCGCGGTCATGATCAGCGCCTCGCCGACCGGGCCGGCGACCTTGTCCAGGCTGAAGTTGCCGGTCGAGGAGATGCTCAGCAGCGCGTGGTAGATGCCCCAGACGGTGCCGAACAGGCCGACGAAGGGCGCGGTCGCGCCGATCGTCGCCAGCACGACCTGGCCCCGGCTCAGGCACGCGAGCACGCCATGCAGCGCGTCGCGCAGGCGGCGCGTCAGCTGCGAGGTCTTCCGCGCCGAGGCGGCCAGCGTGCCGGCGGGGCTGTCCTGCATCGCCGCGTCGATCAGCGGCAGCATCAGCGCGCCGCGGTCGAGCCGTCCCAGTTGCTCGCGTCCCTGGCCGACATCGGCGGCGGCCCAGAACACCGGCAGGCCGCGGCCGAGGTCGGTGCGCGCCCGCGCCAGCGTCCAGCCGCGCCAGAAGATCAGCACCCAGCAGCTCACCGACATCGCCAGCAGCAGCAGGGAAACGAAACGGGCGACCCCGTCGCCCGCTTGCCAGAGGTGGATCAGTTCGGTCATCGCGTCGCGGAAAGGGCGCCGATCGGGGTGGAACGCCGGCTCAGGCGATGCCCAGCACGTCGTTCATGTCGAACAGGCCGGTCGCGCGGCTGCCCAGGAAACGCGCCGCGCGCACGCTGCCCTGAGCGAAGGTGGCGCGGCTCGAGGCCTTGTGGCTGATCTCGATGCGCTCGCCGATGCCCAGGTACATCACGGTGTGGTCGCCGATGACGTCGCCGCCGCGCACGGTGGCGAAGCCGATCGTCGACGGGTCGCGCTCGCCGGTGACGCCCTCGCGGCCGTAGACGGCGCAGGCCTTCAGGTCGCGGCCCAGCGCCTGGGCGACGACCTCGCCCATCTTCAGCGCGGTGCCGCTGGGGGCGTCGACCTTGTGCCGGTGGTGGGCCTCGACGATCTCGATGTCGTAGCCCTGCGCGAGCGCCTTGGACGCCTGCGCCAGCAGCTTCAGCACGACGTTGACGCCAATGCTCATGTTGGGCGCCATCATCACGGCGGCGCGTTGCGCGAGCTCGCCGATCCTGGCCTTCTCGTCGGGGCTGAAGCCGGTGGTGCCGATGACGGTGCGCACGCCCAGTTCGGCGCACAGCGCCAGGTGGGCCATCGTGCCCTCGGGGCGGGTGAAATCGATCAGGACATCGGCCTTGGACAGGCCCGCTTTCACGTCGCTGGTGATCGCCACGCCGGTCGCGCGGCCGAGGAAGGCGCCCGCGTCCTCGCCCAGCGCGGGGCTGCCCTCGCGGACCAGCGCGGCAGTGAGTTCCAGGTCATCGGCGGCCAGCACCGCCTCGATCAGCATCCGGCCCATGCGGCCGGACGCGCCCGTGATCGCGATCCGCAGACGGCTCACCGGCGCGCCTCCAGCGGCGGGTAGTCGCGCACCGCGCCCATCGGCTCCGGCGCGGACGCCGCGGCCGTGCGCACGGGCGGGGGCAGCGCCTTGCGCTCTTCTTCCGTCAGCTCGAGCTTGGGCTCCTTGCCACGCAGCTTCAGCGTGTTGATCGACGCGATGAATTCCTTCTCGGTCGGCAGGTCGTCCGGAGCGTCGATCTTCGTCAGCTTGTCGCCGTCGAAGGTCAGCAGGATGTGACGGTTCTGCGGCGCGGCGCCCTGGCGCCGGATCGTGAACACGTAATCCCAGCGGTTCTCATGGAAGAGGTCGGTCAGCAGCGGGGAGCCGAGCAGGTCCTTGACTTGCGCGCGCGGCATGCCGGGCTTGATCGCGGCGAGCTGTTCCTTGGTGACGACGTTGCCCTGGACGATCTCGACGCGGTAGGGCGTCACCAGGCCCAGCACCTTGTCGCCGCTGACGGACAGCGCATCGAACTTGGGCATCTGCGAGCAACCGCCCAGCGCCAGGAGACCAACAACCAGGCCGGCCATCGCGCCGGCGGACAGCTTCCGGCGGGCAATGGGGGCGATACGGGAATTCAATGACATGGCGCGGATCGGCCTAGGCGCTAGGGCTATGATCCGAGGATTCTAGCGGCACGCACCCACGCTCCCCCGCAGGCGCAAACCCCATGAACCGGTCAGACGAAATCAAGAACAGCGGGCTCAAGGCCACGCTGCCCCGCATCAAGATCCTCGAGATCTTCCAGACCGCCCAGCAGCGGCACATGACCGCGGAGGACGTTTACAAAGCTTTGCTCGATGAGCGGGCGGACATCGGCCTGGCGACGGTCTATCGCGTCCTCACGCAGTTCGAGCAGGCGGGCCTGCTGTCGCGCAATCACTTCGAGTCGGGCAAGGCGGTGTTCGAGCTCAACGAGGGCCATCACCACGATCACCTCGTGTGCCTGACCTGCGGCTTCGTCGAGGAGTTCTACGACCCGCAGATCGAGGAGCGCCAGCACGCGATCGCGCTGGATCGCGGCTTCCAGTTGCAGGAGCACTCCCTCGCGCTGTACGCGAACTGCGTCAAGAAGGACTGCCCGCACAAGCTGGCTCGCTGAAGCGGCGCGATGCCGCAGCGGCAAGGGGCTCCCTCGGAGCCCCTTTTCCATTGAGCCGCCGGCGGCTCAGGACCCGTCGTTGAGGCCCTGCTCGATGGCGCGCTGGTGGCGCTCGACGAATTCGCGATAGGTGTCGATGCCGCGCAGCTGCAGGATGGTGTTGCGCACCGCGGCCTCGACCAGCACCGCCAGGTTGCGGCCCGCGTCCACGGCGATCACGACCTTGCGCACCGGCATGCCCAGCACGTCCTCGTAGAGCGGCTCGTAGGGCAGGCGCTCGAAGTCGCGCTCCATCGTCTCCTTGCGGACCAGGTGCACGATGAGCTTGAGCCGCATCTTCCGGCGCACCGCCGTCTCGCCGAAGATCGCCTTGATGTCCAGCAGGCCGATGCCGCGGACCTCCAGCAGGTTCATCAGCAGCTCGGGGCAGCGGCCCTCGATCGCCGTCTGCGCGATGCGGAAGAAGTCGACCGCGTCGTCCGCCACCAGGCCGTGGCCGCGGCTGATCAACTCCAGGCCCAGTTCGCTCTTGCCGAGCCCGGACTCGCCGGTCAGCAGCACGCCCAGGCCGAGGATGTCCATGAACACGCCATGGCGCGTCGTGCGATTCGCGCAGACATGCGCCAGGTAGGCGCGCACCAGGTCGATGACGTGACCGGCGCTCTCGGCGGTGGTGAACAGCGGAATCTCGGCGCGATCGCACATCGCGACCAGCCGGTCCGGCGGCACCTGGTCGTCCGCGACGATGATCACCGGCGGCTCCAGCGTCACGATGCGCGCGATGCGGCGGTCCAGCACGTCGCCCGAGGCCTGGCTGAGGTAGCCGACCTCTCGCCGGCCCACGATCTGGACGCGGTAAGGATGGATGTAATTCAGATAGCCAACCAGATCGGCGGCCGATTGCGCGTCGCGCAAGGCGGCTTCGTCGAAGCGGCGCTCGGGATGCGCGTGCCCGGCGATCCATTCCCAGCGCAAGGCCTCCCGGTGTTCCTCGAACAGCCGGTCCGCGCTGATGGAAGTGGCTTTCAAGTGGGGCCGGCGATGGAAGTGGAGGGCGCTGGGACGGCGGCCGCTGCGGTCAGGCGACCGACTTCAGCGGCTCCCAGTCGGCGATCAGGCGATGCACCGTGGCGGCTTCGGCCTCGGTCTTGAGGCGCTCGCGGAGTTCGCGGTCCGACAGCATCTCGGCGATCTCGGACAGGATCTCGAGGTGTCTCTGCGTCGCGGCCTCGGGCACCAGCAGGAAGATCAGCAGCGTCACCGGCTCGTCGTCCGGCGCGTCGAAGCCGATGGGCTGCTGCACGCGGAGCACGGCGGCCAGCGGATTCTTCAGGCCCTTGATCCGGCCATGCGGAATGGCGACGCCGTGACCCAGGCCGGTGGAGCCCAGGCGCTCGCGGGCGAACAGGTTGTCCGTCACCGCCGCGCGGGAAATCGAATGGTTGTTCTCGAAGAGCAGCCCGGCGTGCTCGAAGACCCGCTTTTTGCTGGAAGCGTCCACATCGACCAGCACGTTGCTGGCGGGAAGGATGGCGGCGAGACGATTCATCGGGCAATGACCGGTCACGACGGCCGGTTGGCTGGGAAAGCAGCCTGCGCACGGGTGGCGCGCAGATTCGAGGGTTGAGGGACCGGATTATAGGAATCCCGTCGCTGGCAGGGGGTGTGACGGATGCGACGCTCCTGTGAAAACGTCGCCCTTGGTGTTGCATTGCAACAATCCTTGGCAAAAAGGCGGCCCGATGGGCCGCCTTGCGGGCGGAACCCCGGGAAATCCCCGAGGTCCGGAAGGACGTCCCCGCCAGCCGTGGCCGCGGGCGGCGTCCTGGAGGCCGGTCAGCCGGCGCTCAGATCCATCCGCTTCACCGATTCGTGGTGATGGTTCTGCACGCGGTCCTTGTGACGGCAGACCTGGCGGTCCAGCTTGTCCATCAGTTCGTCGACGGCGGCGTAGAGGTCCTCGTGCGAGTGTTCGCAGAAGATTTCGCGTCCCTTCACATGCAGCGTGACTTCAGCGCGTTGACGTCGTTCCTTCTCCTTTTGCTTCTCCACGGTCAGCAGGACGTTGACGTCCACGACCTGGTCAAAGTGGCGGAGCACCCGGCTGAGCTTGTTCAGCACGTATTCGCGCAGAGCCTGTGTCACTTCGAGATGGTGGCCGCTGATGGTCAGGTTCATAAAGCCTCCTTTCACAAGGGCTTGGTCGGAAACAGAGTCGGAGTCGGCGGCGGATGCCGCGGGAAAAGAGCGAGGCTGGATCTGGGTCGGGGGGAATTTCCAGAGGGTCGAAGGGCACGCCGCCGGCTGGACGGCCGGTGGTGTGGAGGAAGCGGATGAAGGAACAGGAATTGCCTGGAAGTGGACGGTCCGCGAGGGACCCGGAAGGCCGCGAGGGCCGATGGCATGCGGGTTCTGAGGCGAAATCGATGAAGAAGACGAGCCCAGTCTGCTCCCGTTCGGCGGGTCCGGCAAGTGATCAAAAGCAAGGTTTGGGGGCGAATATTCCCGCCTTGCGACATGGCGGGGTCCGTGCTGGAATGCTGGATGTTGCGCGGCGGGCCCCTTCACGGGACGGCGTGTTGCCGCCCTCGGAAACGCGATGTGATAATCCCGCGTCCCGATTACTGGAGTCCTCCTTGGACAGCGACCACCCTCTGTGGCCGTCCACTCCAGCGTCAAGCCGCCGCAGCTCCTGAGCGTTCCGCCTCAACGCCTCCAACGCCGCCGCGACGTCTGTCCGGAGTGAGACGGGCCACCTCGATCCCCTGGCGCGCGCCGCAGGCCGGCGCCGCCCGCTCCCCGACAACCTCGCGCCGCGGCGATCCCCAGCGATCCGTCAACGCGCACTCCGGCCTGCGCGTTCGCCTGAGCGCGCCATCGCCGACGAAGGATCCGCATGCTCAATGTGTTCACGCTGGATAACGGCCGCCTCAAGGGCGGCATGGTCCAGGAAGAGATCTCGACCGCCACCGACCTGCGCTCGGTGGCCGGCACCGACCGGCAGCCGGTCTGGGTCGACCTGCAGTCGCCCTCCGCCGAGGAGAAGGACTGGATCCGCGAACGCTTCGGCCTGGTGATCCCCGAGGACATCGTCGACGAGGACCTGGAAGAGTCCGCCCGCTTCTACGAGGAGGACAACGGCGAGCTGCACATCCGCTCCGACTTCCTGATCGATGACATGGACGCGCCGCGCAACGTGCGGGTGGCCTTCATCCTGGTCAACAACGTGCTGTTCTCGGTCCACAACGAGGACCTGCCGGTGTTCCGGCTGCTGCGGCTGCGCGCGCGCCGCATCCCGGCGCTGATCGAGGACGCCAAGGACGTGCTGCTCAAGCTCTACGACGCGGACGCGGAGTACTCGGCCGACGTGCTCGAGGGCATCTACGACAACCTCGAGAAGGTCAGCGCCCGCGTGCTGAAGAAGGACGTCAACGACACCGAGGCCGGCGCGGTGCTGTCCGCGATCGCGCGCGAGGAAGACTTGAACGGCCGCATCCGGCGCAACGTGATGGACACGCGCCGCGCGGTCAGCTTCATGATGCGCAGCCGGATGCTGAACGCGGAGCAGTTCGAGGAATCGCGCCAGATCCTGCGTGACATCGACTCGCTGGATTCGCACACGGCGTTCCTGTTCGACAAGATCAACTTCCTGATGGACGCCACGGTCGGCTTCATCAACATCAACCAGAACAAGATCATCAAGATCTTCTCGGTGGCGAGCGTCGCGCTGCTGCCGCCGACGCTGATCGCCAGCGTCTACGGCATGAACTTCGCGTCCATGCCGGAGCTGCAGTGGAAGTACGGCTATTTCTTCGCGCTGGGGCTGATGGTGGCCTCGGTGGCGGCGCCGTTCATCTATTTCCGGCGCAAGGGCTGGCTCGCCTGAGCGGCCCTGTTCCCCTTCTCCCGATTCCCGCGCCCAAAAGCAAAGGGCTTCCGCGAACGCGGAAGCCCTGGGTAGAAAAGTAGCCTCAAGACGCCCCTGGCCAACGAGGGAGGGAGGGAGGAGGAGGAGAAAGGCCTCGGGATTTCAGCTTCACGAGGAAGCAGGTCTTGCGGCTGAAAGAGATGTCTGCACTGTACCGCCATCGCTCGCAGCACTGGTGGAAACCCCCGAATGCCCTCGAACGCTGCTGCGCCTTACACCCCGTTTAAGCGTCGTCAAAGCGAGCGCTGGTACGGATGGTGGGTGCTGCGGTTTGTTGTCGGCGAAATGTTGATCGAGTCGGTATGGTGCAGCGCATCGACGCCGATGTCACCCCGCCGGGCGACGAAAAAGTGAGCAACTGTCACCGGTGTCCCGGCTAGCCGGGACAGTTTTCAGGCGGATGACGAACCCTCGCGACAGGCGTGCCGATTGCCTCCTCACGCGCCCCGAAGTCAGGTTTTACAAGCGCGCCCAATGGCGTTCAGCCAGGGTTTTTCGAATCGGCCCGTCAGCGGCGTCCGGCGCGGCTCACTGCGGCTGCGCCAGCAGCTTCTCGAGCGCCTGCGTGAACGGCGCGCTGTCAGGGCTGACGCCGGATGCGAAGCTCATGACCTGCTTGCCGTCGCGCGAGATCAGGTACTTGTGGAAGTTCCACTTCGGCGTCTGGCCGGTGCGCTTGGCCAGGTCGGCGAAGAGCGGGTTCAGATCGGCCTTTCCGGCCGCGACGCTGCTCTTGCTGAACATCGGGAACTTCACGTTGAAAGTGTTCTCGCAGAACTCGGCGATTTCCTTGTTGGAGCCGTACTCTTGGTTGCCGAAATCACCGGACGGAAAACCCAGCACCACCAGCCCCTTGTCCGCATAGCGCGCGGAGATGGCCTCGAGCGCCTTGTATTGCGGCGTGTAGCCGCAGAAGGAGGCGGTATTCACTACCAGCACGACCTTGCCGGCGTACTGGCACAGCGCCTGCGGCTTCTCGTCCTGCAGGCGCGGCATCGAGCGGTTGAGCAGATCCGGGCAGGAGGCGGCGGCTGCGCTGGAGGTGGCCTCGGCGGCCGGCGCGGCCTGGGCGCTGGTCGCCGCGAAGGGGGCGATCAGCGCCGCGCCGAGGAAGGCGCCGCGCCGCAGGAAGGATGCGAAGGAACGGTTCATGCCATGTCTCCTGGAATTCATTGAACGCACGATTAAGCCAGATCGCCCCATAGGCTGATGCCGTAAGGGAATGTCATGGTGCGACCGTTAGAATCCTCCGCGCTTAACAGGACGCAGACGATGCTTTATCCCGAACTTTTCAAGCAGCTCGAGGCCGTGCGCTGGAACATGGACACGGATATCCCGTGGGACAAGTTCGACGCGTCCAAGCTGACCGACGATCAGGCGCGCACGATCAAGATGAATGCGATCACCGAGTGGTCCGCGCTGCCCGCCACCGAGATGTTCCTGCGCGACAACAAGGACGACAGCGATTTCTCGGCCTTCATGAGCGTCTGGTTCTTCGAGGAGCAGAAGCACTCGCTGGTGCTGATGGAGTACCTGCGCCGCTTCCGTCCCGACATGGTGCCGACCGAGGCCGAGCTGCACGAGGTGCGCTTCGAGTTCGATCCGGCCCCGGCGCTGGAAACGCTGATGCTGCACTTCTGCGGCGAGATCCGCCTGAACCACTGGTACCGCCGCGCCGCCGAATGGCACACCGAGCCGGTCATCAAGGCGATCTACGAGACCCTGTCGCGCGATGAGGCCCGCCATGGCGGCGCCTATCTGCGCTACATGAAGCGCGCGATGTCCAAGTTCGGCGACGAGGCGAAGGCCGCGTTCGCGAAGGTGGGCGTGCTGATGGCCAGCGCCCGCCGCACCGCGCAGGCGCTGCACCCGACCAACCTGCATGTGAACGCCAAGCTGTTCCCGCGCGACACCATCCAGAGCCGCCTGCCCGATCCGGAATGGCTGGAGCGCTGGCTGGACAAGCAGATCCAGTTCGACAGCGTCTGGGAGAACAAGGTCGTCGAGCGCATCCTGCACAACATGAGCCTGCTGATGGAGCGCAGCTTCGCCAGCGTCCAGGAGCTGAACCGTTTCCGCAAGGAGCTGACGCAGCGCCTGGCCCAGGCGGCGCAGCAGACGCAGGGGGGCGACACTGCCCCGCAGGCGACCTGAGCCCGAGGCGCGCCGGCGCCCCGCCCAACGAAGGCCCGCTCGCGCGGGCCTTCTGCATTTCCGCCGCCCGCCGCCCACCGCCCACCGCCACCGGCCCTCCGGTGTCCGGCTGTCGATATGGCACAGTCGGGCGACTTTCCGGACCGTCCATGCCGCCAAACAAACCCGCCACCATCATCGACGTCGCGCGCGAAGCCGGCGTGTCCATCAAGACGGTCTCCCGGGTGCTGAACCAGGAGCCGGGCGTCCATTCCGAAACGCGCGAGGCGGTGCTCAAGGTCGTCGCCGACCTGAAGTACCGGCCCAAGCAGTCCGCGCGCAGCCTGGCGGGCGGGCGCTCCTTCCTGATCGGCCTGCTGTACTACGACCCGTCCGCCGCCTTCGTCGGCGGCGTGCAGCAGGGCGCGACGCTGCGCTGCCGCGAGGCCGGCTACCACCTCGTCGTCGAGTCGCTCCACAACGACGCGCCGGACCTGCCGTCGCAGGTGGACCGCATGGTGTCGGCGCTGCGGCCCGACGGCATGATCCTCACCCCGCCGCTGTGCGACAACCCGCAGGTGCTGAGCGCGCTGCGAGAGAGCCAGACGCCCTGCGTGCTGATCTCGCCGGCGGCCGACGACCCCGACCATCCCAGCGTGCGCATGGACGACATCCACGCCGCGGAGGAGATCACCAACCTGCTGATCAGCCTGGGGCACACGCGGATCGCGATCATCAAGGGCGCGAAGGACCAGGTCGCGTCCAAGCGCCGCCACCAGGGCTACCTCGCGGCGCTGAAGGCGCACCGGATCGCGCTGGACAAGGACCTGGTGGTGCAGGGCGCGTTCACCTTCGAGAGCGGTGTCGAGGCGGCCTATCAGCTGCTGAGCCGCCGCCAGCGCCCGACGGCGGTCTTCGCCAGCAATGACGAGATGGCGCTGGGCGTGCTGGCCGCGGCGCAGCGGCTGGGCCTGTCGGTGCCCGGCGACCTGTCGATCGCGGGCTTCGACGACACGCCCGCGGCCGCGCGTGTCTGGCCGCCGCTGACGACGGTCCGCCAGCCGATGGACGACATGGCGCGCGCCGCGGTGGACCTGCTCATCGGCGCGCCGCGCGACGCGGCACCGAGCGCCACGTCCCGGCTGCGCCACCGCGTGCTGCCGCATGAACTGGTGGTGCGTGACTCCACCGCCGCGCTGGGCGCGAAGATCTCGCCCCGGATGAAGAAGGCCTGAGGGCCGCCTTCACCGTCTCGGCGGCGCCCACTGCCTTCAGGCGGCGCGCCGGCCGTGCCCGCCGCGCGCGAGCATCTGCTCGATCAGCACGCGATGCGGCGGCAGGTCGCGCAGCGCGTGCGCGCCGAGCTGCTCGATGGTGGCGAACTCGCGCCGCGCTTCCTCGCCGCGCGTCAGCGCCGCGGCGCCCGCGCCCAGCGCCGTCTTGAATTCCATCCCATAGAGCACGTACTGCCAGCTGGCGGGCAGGTACATCTCGACGTCGGTGATGAAGTCCAGCCGCTGCGGCGGCCGCGAGCGCCACATCGCGAGCTGGTCGCGCAGCGTCGCGGTGAACGAGGCCGGGTCCGCGTTGTCGCGCCAGAACGCGGAATCGGTGCGCTGCGTCAGGCCGTAGTGCAGCTTGATGAAGTCGACGACGCGGGCGTAGCGCGCCGACATGAACGCGTTGAAGTGCTTCGCCACCGGCGCCAGTTCGCCATCGAAGGGGAAGAGCTGGCCGATCAGGTAGGCCGCCGTCTCGATCAGGCCGATGCCCGAGGACTCCAGCGGCTCGAGGAAGCCGCCGGCAAGGCCCACCGCCACGCAGTTCTTCACCCAGTGCGTCTCGCGATAGCCGATGTCCAGCGTCAACCGGCGCGGCGTCAGCTCGTCCGAGGCCGGGCCGATGTAGCGCCGCAGCGTGCGCTCGGCCTCCTCGTCGTCGCAATGCCGGCTGCTGTACACGTGGCCGACGCCGCGGCGCTCCTGCAGGCCGATGTCCCAGATCCAGCCATGCTGCTGCGCGCTCGCGATGGTGCAGGACGCGATCGGCGCGTCGGGCCGGGCGTAGGGCACCTGCATCGCCATCGCGCGATCGACGAAGAGCACCTCCCGCATCGACCGGAACGGCGCGCCCAGCGCCTCGCCGATCAGCCGCGCGCGAAAGCCGCTGCAATCGATGTAGAGCCCGGCCGACAGCGTGCCGGCCTCGCGCGTGTGCACCGCCGCGATCGCGCCCTGTTCATCGAGGTCCACGCGGTCGACGGTCGCGATCACGCGTTGCACGCCGAGCGCCTGGCCGTGCTCGGCCAGCAGCGCCGCGAAGCGGCCGGCGTCGAAGTGGTACGCGTAGTTCAACGGGCCGAGGTAGTCGCCGTCGCCGGCGCGCTTCGGGCCGTGACGCGCGTCCACCACCGCCTTCTGCAGCGTCACCGCTTCGGCGAAGGCGCGGCCGCCGCCGGCCTCGCCCAGCAGCCAGTAAGGCAGCAGTTCCGGCGAGCCTGGACGCTGGCTCGGCTGGCTGAACGGATGGAAGTAGTGATCGGCGCCCGGCGCCCCCGGCGGCCGTACCCAGTGATCGAAGCGCACCCCCTGTTTGAAGGTCGCCGAGCAGGCCTGGAGGAAGCGCGCCTCCGGAATGCCGATCGCCGACAGCGTGCCGCGGATCGAGGGGAAGGTGCCTTCGCCGACGCCGATGATGCCGATGTCGCTGGACTCCACCAGCGTGATGCGCACGCCGCCGCGCGCCGTGCCGAGCTGCCGCGCGAGGAAGGCGGCGGTGAGCCAGCCGGCGGTGCCGCCGCCGACGATGAGGACATCCTGGATCGCTTGCATGCGTGTGTCTCCTGAGGCCTGTTCCGGCCTTCGATGAAGGGGGAATCCCGTGGGCATCGGTGCCGCGGGACTACGGGTAAATGATAGTGAGCAAGATGACAACGATGTCAACCAAAGCGTTGACAACGTTGTCATGCATTCCTACGATCCTGCAAAAGATAACGAAAAGCCAACGAATCCCTCACCGGGACAGAGCTTTCCATCGAAGAGCCCATCAGGAGACAACATGACTGACCGCCTTACCCGCCGGCCGCGCCTCGGCCTGTCCACGCCCGTCCAGATCGCCGTGCTCGCGCTGCTGGCCGGCGCCGCCCATGCTCAATCGACGCCGGCGGCCGACGCCCCCGCGCCCGCCCCCCAGGCCGAGACCTCCGGCGCCGCGGCGCCCGCCGCCGACAGCCGCGAGAACAAGGCGCTGCCGCAGGTCGTGGTGACCGCGACCAAGCGCGCCACCTCGCTGCAGAAGACGCCGGTCGCGGTGACCGCGATCAACTCGTCGACGCTGGACGATGCCCACGTCAAGAGCCTGCTCGACGTCTTCAACCTGGTGCCCAGCATGCAGGGCACGGGGCAGGGCGACCACGGCATCGTCAGCATCACGCTGCGCGGCATCGGCAACGACTCGGCCAAGACCGAGTACGCCGATCCCGAGGTCGCGCTGTTCGTCGACGGGGTTTTCGCGCCGCGCCCCGAGGGCGCCGCCACCATGCTGTTCGACCTCGATGGCGTCGAGGTGCTGCGCGGCCCGCAGGGCACGCTGTGGGGACGCAACTCCACCGTCGGCACGATCAACATGAAGACGGCCAAGCCGGTGCTGAAGGACAACTCCGGCTACGTCGAGGCCGGTGTCGGCAGCTACAACCGGATGGGCGCCAAGGGCGCGATCAACATCCCGCTGGGCGACACGCTGGCGATGCGCGTGGCCTTCATGCATGAGCAGCACGACGGCTACGTCGACTACCAGAAGCCGGCGCAGCTCTCGCTGGCGCAGCAGCAGGCCGCCTACAACGCCGCCAACACGGCGGGCAACCTGCCGGCCTTCCAGCCGATCAACTACAACCTGTTCGTCACCGGCGGACCGAAGTACAACGCGCAGGACCAGACCGCCGCGCGGCTGAGCTTCCTGTGGCAGCCGATCAAGCAGTTCCGCTGGGACCTGTCGGTGGAGCAGTTCGCCGACCGCGGCACGCCGTCGATGAGCCTGATGCAGACGCCGCGCGCCGGCGAGAAGCTGTGGTCCGCGCTGATCGACACCGCGCCCTCGCTCAAGCGCGACTCGACCTCGGTGCGCAGCCGCATGGAGTACGACCTGGGCGGCATGGCGCTGGCCTACGTCGCGGGCTACACGCATTTCAAGGGCTCGGGCACCTTCGACCAGGACTTCGGCGTGATCGCGCCGACCAGCTTCACCACCGGCGGCCCGCACCAGGAGGACAACACCGTCTGGACGAGCTACCGCAGCCAGAGCCACGAGGTCACGCTGCAGAGCACGCAGAAGCAGGCGGTCGACTGGGTGCTGGGCCTGTACTACGCGGCCGAGGACAACGGCATCCGCTTCGACATCCCGATCATGAACGGCACCCAGCAGGGCACCGTGAACTGGCAGGGCTCGTTCATCCAGCCCAAGGAGACGGTCGATTCCAAGGCCGCCTTCGGCCAGGCGACCTGGAACCTGGGCGAGTCCTTCCACCTGACCGGCGGCCTGCGCTACACGCATGACGACCGCAAGAACGTCGGCGGCCGCGGCTGGTTCTGGGCCGGCAACCCGGCCGCGCCGCAGATCCCGCTGAACCCGTCGATCGACCCGACCGATCCGGCCAACGGCTACTCCGCCGGCAACATCAACGACGCGCACTACAAGGGCAGCAAGACGACCTGGCTGGCGCGCGCGGCCTACGACATCGACAGGAACTCGATGGCCTACGCCAGCGTGTCCACCGGCTACAAGTCCGGCGGCACCGGCGACGGCGGCCTGCCCTACGGCCCGGAGACGCTGACCAACTACGAGGTCGGCTACAAGACCTCGCTGCTGGACGGCCGCATGACGTTCAACGTCAGCGCGTATCACATGAAGTTCAAGGACTTCCAGTTCAGCGCGCCGGTGATCGTCAACGGCAACCGCCAGTTCGCCTACTCCAACGCGGAGGGCGCGAAGGTGTCGGGCCTGGAGGTCGAGACCGCCTGGATGATCACGAACGACGACAAGCTGCAGCTGTCGGCCTCGTACACCAAGACCAAGCTGGGCCAGCTGGTGGCGGCGTCCAACGACTACCAGCTGCCGGCCTGTACCGAGCCGAACCTGACCGGCGCCTGCCTGAACGTCACCGGCAACGAGCTGCCGCACGCGCCCAAGTTCGCGCTCCAGCTGCTGTACGAGCATGTCTTCCCGCTGTCCAACGGCGACCAGGTCGCGCCGCGCATCAGCTACCACTACCAGACGGCCAACTGGCTGTCGGTGTTCAACCTGGGCGATGGCGACCGCCAGAAGGCCTACTCCACGGCCGACATCAGCGTGCGCTACACCTCGCGGAAGAACTGGTACGTCGATGCCTTCGTGCGCAACGTCTCGGACGAGAAGATCAAGACGAGCGCCGGCAGCTCGGGCAGCTTCGCCAATCCGATCTGGACCGCCCAGTACGCGCCGCCGCGCACCTTCGGCCTGAACGCGGGCTACAACTTCTGATGCCGGGGCCTTCCGTCCCGGCCGCCACCCTCACCACCATGCACGCGAACGACGCCAACCCCGCCGCCGACACCGCCACGCTCCAATCGCTGATCCGGTCGCTGCCGGCGGACTTCCAGTGGGGCTCGGCGACGAGCGCCGCGCAGATCGAGGGCGCCGGCCGGGAGGACGGCAAGGGCGAATCCATCTGGGACCGCTTCTGCGCCCAGCCGGGCCGGATCAAGGACGGCTCCGACATCCAGGTGGCCTGCGACCACTACCACCGCTATCCGGACGACGTGAAGCTGATGCGGTGGCTGGGGCTGGAGGCCTACCGGTTCTCGTTCTCGTGGCCGCGGGTGCGGCCGTCGGGACGCGGCGCGTGGAACGAGGCCGGCTTCGCGTTCTACGACCGCCTGATCGACGAGCTGCTCGCCGCGGGCATCAAGCCCAACGCGACGCTGTATCACTGGGATCTGCCGCAGGCGCTCGACGACGCGATCGGCGGGCTGCTGTCGCGGGACGTGGTGCCGCTGTTCGCCGAGTACGCGGCCGAGATCGCGCGCCGCTTCGGCGACCGGCTCGCGACCATCGCGACGCTGAACGAGCCGTGGTGCTCGGCGACGCTGGGCTACGAGACGGCGCAGTTCGCGCCCGGCCACACCAGCCGGGCCGAGGCGTACCAGGTGTCGCACCACCTGCTGATGATGCATGGCGCGGCCATGCAGGCGATGCGGGCGGTGGGGCCGAAGGCGCAGCTGGGCCTCGTGCTCAACCACACGCCGTCGTTCCCGGCCGATCCGCTCAGCGAGGCGGATCGCCGCGCCGCGCGCATCGACGACGGCACCAACGTGCGCTGGTACATGGACCCGGTGTTCCGCGGCCAGTACCCGGCCGACATCGTGGAGCATCTCGGCGCGGACGCGCCGACGGTGCTGGAGGGGGACCTGGCGCTGATCCAGCAGCCGCTGGACTTCCTGGGCATCAACTTCTACACGCGCAGCGTGCTCAACGCGCAGCAGCAGTTCGTGACGCCGCCGGGGGAACTGGGCTTCACCGACATGGGCTGGGAGATCTATCCGCAGGCGCTGACGCAGCACCTGCTGCGCATCACGCGCGAGTACACGCCGCCGCCGATCGTGATCACCGAGAACGGCATGGCCAACGCCGATCGCATCGTCGATGGCCGCGTGGGCGACGCGGCGCGCATCGCCTATCTGCGCGGCCATCTGGAGGCGCTGGCGCAGGCGGTGGCGCTGGGGGCGGATGTGCGCGGATATTTCTACTGGAGCCTGCTGGACAACTTCGAATGGAACTCCGGCTACCAGAAGCGCTTCGGGCTGTTCCACGTCGACTACGCGACGCAGCAGCGGCTGGCCAAGGACAGCGCGCATTGGTATCGCGATCTGATCGCGGCGTTCAAGGCGGCGCCGCGTTGAGCGGGGCGCGCTGAGCACCGGCCACGGCGGCTTGCGGCACCTGGAATCCGCGGCGGACTGTGGCAGCATCCTGGCCTTTCGCGGGCGGGCATTCCGTCTGCCGCGCGAGGTCGGGGAGCACCGGTGAAGGAGTACGAGGCATGAGGCAGCGCGGACCGGCGCCGGCACGGCTGCTGGCGGACGTGGGCGCGACGCAGGTGCGCTTCGCCAGCCAGGGCGGCGCGATGGAGCCGCTCCAGCACCTGGCGAGCTACGTCTGCCAGGACTTCGACACGCTGACGGACGCGATCTTCTATCACCTGCACCGCGAGGGCCTGCCGCGGCCGCGCAGCTGCGCGATCGGCATCGCGACGGCGGTCACCGGCGATCACGTGCGGATGACCAATCACCACTGGAGCTTCTCGACGCGCGCGCTGCAATCGGCGCTGGGCGCGGAGCGGCTGCTGGTGATCAACGATTTCACCGCGCTGGCGCTCGCGCTGCCGGCGCTCGGGCCGCAGGCGACGCGCAAGATCGGCGGCGGCGAGGCGGTGGCGGGCGCGGTCAAGGGGCTGGTCGGGCCGGGGACCGGGCTGGGCGTGTCGGCGCTGGTGCCGTCGCCGGACGGCGGGCCGATGGCCGCGGTCAGCGGGGAGGGCGGGCATGCGACGCTGTCCTCCTACGAGCCTGAGGAACGGGCCGTGCTCGACCTGCTGCATCGGCGCTTCGGGCATGTGTCGGCGGAGCGCGCGGTGTCCGGGCCGGGGTTGGAGAACCTGTACACCGCGATGGCGGAGCTGCGGGGACTGAAGCTCGAGCCGGGTGAAGGACGCAGCGCGCCGGCGATCACGGCGGCCGCGCTGGCCGGGGAGCCGTTCAGCAGCGAGGTCGTGACGCTGTTCTGCGCATTGCTGGGCGACGTCGCCGGCCAGGTCGCGCTCACGCTGGGCGCGCGAGGCGGGATGTACATCGGCGGCGGGATCGTGCCGCGGCTCGGCGAGTGGTTCGACCGCAGTCCGTTCCGGGCGCGATTCGAGTCCTGCGGGCGTCTCACCTCGTACCTGCGGGCGATTCCGACCTTCGTCGTGCAGGAGGCGGACCAAGCCCCGCTGCTCGGAGCCAGCCGGGCGCTCGATCGCCATTAACTCCCTCGCCCCGCTGTGCGGGGAGAGGGTGGGGGAGAGGGGTCTCCCCGGCGATCCGCCACGCGCGCCGCGCAAACAAAAGCGGCCGGTTTTCCCGGCCGTTCCTTCATCTGAGATCCGCTGCCCCGATCACCAGATCCGGATGCGATCCTCGCTCGCCTTGAACATCTTGTCGCCCGGCTTGGTCTTGAACGCGTCGTGGAAGCCGTCGTGGTTGATCGCGGCGCCGTTCGCGCGGAACTCCGGCGGCGAATGCGGATCCACCGTCAGCAGCTGCAGGCGGCGTTCCTCGCGCGCCTTCTCGCGCCAGGCCTGCGACCAGCCCATGAAGAAGCGCTGCTCACCCGTGAAGCCGTCGATGACCGGCGCCGGCTTGCCGCCCAGCGAGCGTTGATAGGCCTTGTACGCGATCTGCAGTCCCGACAGGTCGGCGATGTTCTCGCCCAGCGTCAGCTTGCCGTTGAGGTGCTTGCCGGGGATCGGTTCATAGCCCTCGTACTGCGCGACCAGCTTCGCGCCAATGGCTTCGAAGGCCTTGCGGTCCTCGTCGGTCCACCAGTTGCGCAGCGCGCCGTTGCCATCGAACTGGCTGCCCTGGTCGTCGAAGCCGTGGCTGATCTCATGCCCGATGACCGCCCCGATCGCGCCGTAGTTCGTCGCGTCATCCGCCTTCGTGTTGTAGAAGGGCGGCTGCAGGATCGCGGCCGGGAAGACGATCTCGTTGAGCGTCGGGTTGTAGTACGCGTTGACGGTCTGCGGCGTCATCAGCCACTCGCGCCGATCGACCGGCTTGCTGGCCTTGGCGGCCTGGCGCTGCCACTCGAAGCTGGCCGCGCGCAGACCGTTGCCCACCGGATCGCCGGCCCGCACTTCCAGCTCGCCGTAGTCGCGCCAGACGTCGGGATAGCCGATCTTCACCATGTACTTGGACAGCTTGTCCTGCGCCTGCGCCTTGGTGGCCGGCGTCATCCAGGTCAGCTTGTCGATCGACTCCTTGTACGAGGCGAGCAGGTTGTTGACCAGCTCCAGCATCCGCGCCTTGTCGGCCGCCGGGAAGTAGCGCTTGACGTAGACCTCGCCCACCGCCTCGCCCAGCGCGCCGTTGACGTTCTCCACCGCCTGCTGCCAGCGCGGCTTCTCGCTCTTGGCGCCCGTCAGCGCCGTGCCGTGGAAGGCAAAGTGCGCGTCGCGATACGCCTTGGGCAGCGTGTCCGCCGCGCCGTCCAGCACGCGGATGGTCAGGTAGGTCTTGATGTCGTCCAGCGAGACCTCGCCCAGCAGCTTGGCCGCGCCGGCCAGGTAGCTCGGCTGCGACGCCGACAGCTTGTCCAGGCCCGGCAGCGAGGCCGCCTCGAAGAACGCCGCCCAGTCGAAGCCCGGCGCCTTCTGCGCCAGCTCGGCCGGCGTCATCGGGTTGTAGAGCTTGACCGGGTCGCGGTTCTCGACCTTGTCCCACTGCACTTCGGCCAGGCTGTGCTCGAAGGCCAGCACGCGGTCGGCCACGGCCGCCGGATCCTTCAGGCCGGCCGCGGTGGCCAGCGTCTGCACGTAGGTCTTGTAGGCGTCGCGCGCCTTGGACAGGCGCTCGTCGTCCTTCTTCAGGTAGTAGTCGCGGTCCGGCAGGCCGATGCCGCCCTGCCAGGTCAGCAGGCGGTTGACGGTCGGCTCCTTGAAGTCGGCCTCGATGCCCAGCGGCACCGGCGTGTTGACCACGCCCATCTGCTTGCCCATCCACGCGGCCAGCTGCTGGCGCGTCTGGATCGCGGCGATGCTGTCCAGCAGCGGCTGCACCGGCGCCAGGCCTGCCTTGTCGATGGCCGCCGTGTTCATGTAGGACGCGTAGTAGTCGCCGATCTTCTGCTCGACGCTGCCCGCCTTGCCCTTCTTCTTCGCCAGCTCCTCGATGATCCCGCGCGCGCGCTTGTCGGAGAGGTCGCGCAGCTGCACGAAGGCGCCGTACGAAGCCTTGTCCGCCGGGATCTCGGTGGTGTCCAGCCAGTGGCCGTTGGCCGCGCGGAACAGGTCATCCTGCGGGCGGGTCGACTTGTCGAAGCTCTTGAGCTCGAGGCCCGATTGCGGCGGCGCCGCCATCGCGAAACCGCCCAGCTGCATCAGCAGGGCCAGGGTGGTGAGGCGGAGTGCATTCTTCATCGCGTCGTGTGTCTGGAGTGCGGGCGGAACCCGGCGAGGGCGCCAGCCTATGTCAAAAGACAGCCCCATGACAAAAGGCATGAACCCCCGTCCGCGCGCGCCGGGGAGGCCTCCGGGAACACCCTGAGCGCGCTCCTCGCACTTTTCGACCGAGGCCTGGCTCGCCGCACTTGGCGGCCGATCTGGGGGGATCGCTCTAACTTGAGGGCAAATCCCGATGCGCGCTTCATCGCATGCATGGGCGATTGCCATCTTTGCATGGCAGTTAAAGCTGAATTCATCGCATCGCGGGAGCGGGAGGATTAAGCTCGGCGCCCCCCAGGCACCGTTACCGGGCGATTACAGCCCCGCGCCGCCGGACGCCAGCGGGCCCCATTCCACGCAAAGCGACGGAGATTTGCATGACCGACAAGAACGACGGCCTCGGCCTGAGCCCCGCCGAAGCCGCCCTGCGCGAAGCGGCGCTGGACTATCACCGCACCCCGACGCGCGGCAAGATCGCCGTCACGCCCACCAAGCCGCTGGCCAACCAGCGCGACCTGTCGCTCGCCTACTCGCCGGGCGTCGCCTATCCCTGCCTCGACATCGAGAAGGACCCGTCGCTGGCCGCCGAGTACACCTCCCGCGGCAACCTGGTCGGCGTGGTCACCAACGGCACCGCGGTGCTGGGCCTGGGCGACATCGGCCCGCTCGCCGCCAAGCCGGTGATGGAGGGCAAGGGCTGCCTGTTCAAGAAGTTCGCCGGCATCGACGTCTTCGACATCGAGCTCGCCGAGCGCGACCCCGACAAGCTGGTCGAGATCATCGCGGCGATGGAGCCCACGCTGGGCGGCGTGAACCTCGAGGACATCAAGGCGCCCGAGTGCTTCTACATCGAGAAGCAGCTGAGCGCGCGGATGAACATCCCCGTCTTCCACGATGACCAGCACGGCACCGCGATCATCTCCAGCGCCGCGCTGCTGAACGGCCTGGAACTGGTCGGCAAGGACATCGGCGCGGTCAAGGTCGCCGTGTCGGGCGCCGGCGCCGCCGCCATCGCCTGCCTGGACGTGATGGTGGGCCTGGGCGTGAAGCGCGAGAACGTCTTCGTCGTCGACTCCAAGGGCGTGATCCACAGCGAGCGCGCCGATGCCGCCAGGCTCGACGAGTCCAAGCGCCGCTACTGCCAGATCACCCCGGCCCGCACGCTGGCCGACGTGGCCAGGGACGCGGACGTGTTCCTGGGCTGCTCCGCCGCCGGCGTGCTGACCGCCGAGATGGTGAAGACCATGGCGCGCCAGCCCATCATCCTGGCGCTGGCCAACCCCGAGCCGGAGATCCGCCCCGAGCTCGCCAAGGAGGCGCGCCCGGACTGCATCGTCGCCACCGGCCGCTCGGACTATCCGAACCAGGTCAACAACGTCCTGTGCTTCCCCTACATCTTCCGCGGCGCGCTGGATTGCGGCGCCACCAAGATCACCGAGGCGATGAAGCTGGCCTGCGTGCGCGAGATCGCCGCGCTGGCCAAGGCCGAGACGCCGCCCGAGGTGGCCGCCGCCTATCCGGGCCAGGACCTGGCCTTCGGCGCCGACTACCTGATCCCCAAGCCCTTCGACAGCCGCCTGATCCTGCGCATCGCGCCGGCGGTGGCCAAGGCGGCCGAGGAATCCGGCGTCGCCACGCGTCCGATCCAGGACATGGCCGCGTATCGCGAGCAGCTGTCGCGCTTCGTCTACCAGACCGGCATGTTCATGCGCCCGGTCTTCGCCGAGGCCAAGGCCCATCCGGCCCGCGTGATCTACGCCGAGGGCGAGGACGAACGCGTGCTGCGCGCGGTGCAGGTCGCGCTCGATGAAGGCCTGGCCAGGCCCACGCTGATCGGCCGCCCCGAGGTCATCGCGATGCGCGTCAAGCGCGCCGGCCTGCGCCTGAAGCCCGGCGAGGACGTGGCGATCATCGATCCCGAGAACGACCACCGCTTCCGCCAGTACTGGGAGGCCTACCACCACGCGATGGGCCGCAACGGCTTCACGCCAGAGATGGCCAAGGCCGCGGTGCGCCGCTCCAACACGACCATCGGCGCGCTGGCCATCCAGCTCGGCGATGCCGACGCGATGATCTGCGGTCTGGTGGGCCGCTTCGACTCGCACCTGGAGCACGTCAAGGACCTGATCGGCCTGAAGGCCGAGGTGTCCAACTTCGCGACGATGAACGCGCTGATGCTGGAGCAGCGCACGCTGTTCATCGCCGACACCTTCGTCAACGAGGACCCCAGCGCCGAGCAGCTCGCCGACATCGCCAGCCAGGCCGCCGAGGAGCTGCAGCGCTTCGGCCTGCCGCCGAAGGTGGCCTTCCTGTCGCACTCGATGTTCGGCAGCAGCAAGCGGCCGTCGGCGCTGAAGATGCGCCGGGCGCGCGACCTGTTCGCCGCCCGCCATCCCGACATCGAATGCGATGGCGAGATGCATGGCGACGCCGCGCTCTCCGAGGACATCCGCGGCAACTTCCTGCCGGACTCGACGCTGTCGGGCTCGGCCAACCTGCTGGTGCTGCCGACGCTGGACGCGGCCAACATCCTGTTCAACGTGCTCAAGGTCGTCGGCGGCCAGGGTGTCACGGTCGGCCCCATCCTGCTGGGCGCGAAGCGGCCGGTGCACATCCTGACCCCGTCGGCCACGGTGCGCCGCATCGTCAACATGACGGCGCTGGCGGCGGCGGACGTGCGGGCCGCCAAGGCCTGACGTCCCGACGTTGGAAACTCAGCCGTAACTTGTCGAAACCGGTTGGAGCGGCCTGGTCCGCTCCATAATCAACGGCTGTAACTAAATTTCAGACAGAGACAAGCCATGTCCCGTGCCACCAAGATCGTCGCCACCCTCGGTCCCGCGTCCTCGTCTCCGGAGGTGCTGGAACGGATGATCCAGGCGGGTGTCGACGTGGTGCGGCTGAACTTCTCGCACGGCAAGGCGCAGGACCACATCGACCGCGCCCGCATGGTGCGCGAGGCCGCGGCCCGCGCCGGCAAGCAGGTCGCGATCATGGCCGACCTGCAGGGCCCCAAGATCCGGGTCGGCAAGTTCGAGAACGGCAAGATCGAGCTGATCAACGGCACGCCCTTCGTGCTCGACGCCGCCCGCACCGAGCCCGGCAACGAGATGGTCGTGGGCCTGGACTACAAGGAGCTGCCGCGCGACGTGAAGCCCGGCGACACGCTGCTGCTCAACGACGGCCTGCTGGTGCTGACCGTCGAGGCGGTGCGCGGCTCGCAGGTCCACACGATCGTGAAGCAGGGCGGCGAGCTGTCCAACAACAAGGGCATCAACAAGCAGGGCGGCGGCCTCACCGCGCCCGCGCTGACCGGCAAGGACATGGAGGACATCAAGACCGCGATGTCCTTCCAGTGCGAATACCTGGCCGTGAGCTTCCCGAAGAACGCCACCGACATGGAGATGGCGCGCCAGCTGGCCAACGTCGCCGGCGAGCCCTACCGGCACAAGCCGGGGATGATCGCCAAGATCGAGCGCTACGAGGCGATCCCCCACCTGGAGGCGATCCTCAAGGCCTCCGACGGCATCATGGTCGCCCGCGGCGACCTGGCGGTGGAGGTGGGCAACGCGGCGGTGCCCGCGCTGCAGAAGCGCATGATCAAGATGGCGCTGGAGCTCGACAAGGTCTGCATCACCGCGACGCAGATGATGGAGTCGATGATCGTGAACCCGGTGCCGACCCGCGCCGAGGTCTCCGACGTCGCCAACGCGGTGCTCGACGGCACCGACGCGGTGATGCTGAGCGCCGAGACGGCCGCGGGCCGCTTCCCGGTCGAGACCATCCAGCAGATGGCCGCGATCGCGCTGGAGGCCGAGAACGCCGAGTTCGTGACGCTGGACACCGACTTCGCCAACCGCCAGTTCGGCCGCATCGACCAGTCGATCGCGATGGGCGCGCTGTTCACTGCGCACCACCTGGGCTGCAAGGCCATCGTCGCGCTGACCGAGTCCGGCTCCACCGCGCTGTGGATGAGCCGCCACCGCATCCACGTGCCGATCTTCGCGCTGACCTCGCAGACGCTGACGCACCGCAAGATGGCGCTGTACCGCAACGTCACGCCGCTGCTGATGCCCAACTTCGACGACCGCGACCAGGCGCTCAAGGCGGCCGAGGACCTGCTGATCGAACGCGGCGTGCTGATGCCGGGCGACACCTACGCGATCACCTGCGGCGAGCCGATGGGCTACCCGGGCGGCACTAACATGCTGAAGGTCTGCCGCGTGGCCTGACCCGGGACCGCCCGCGATGCCCTGCCGCCGCCGTGATCTGCTGATCGGCGGCGCGGCCGCGGCGGGCTCGGCCTGCGTTCGCGCCCAGCCGGGCGCGGTGTCTGAACCGGAGCGCGTCCGCCTGGCCATCAGCGACCAGACGCACAAGCCCTTCGTCCTGCCGCTGCTCAAGCTCATCGGCGACGCGGCGGGCCTGCAGTGGGAACTGCAGCTGCTGCCCTGGCCGCGCGCGTTGCTGGGCGCGGAGCTCGGCCAGCACCTGGTCTTCGGCCTCTCGCGCACCCCGGCGCGCGACAAGCTCTTCAACTACAGCCAGCCGGCGTTCGTCAGCCGGGGCTGGCTCGCCGTGCCGGCGGCCCGGCCGATCGCCTTCGAGCGCCTGGAGGACCTGCGCGGCCTCGCCCTGTGCGCGCAGCGCGGCGCCACCTACGGGGAGGCGTTCGAGGAAGGCCGCCGCGCGCTGTTCCGCGTCGAGAACGGCGGCGTCGATCTCGAGGGCCGCGCGCGCATGCTGATGGCGGGCCGCTGCGACGCGATGATCGCCACCCACCGGGGCAGTGCCGCGGCGCTGGAGCGCCGGCTGCACCGGTTGCGCTCCGGCGGCCAGTTGCGCGTGCTGGCCAGGCCGCTGGTGGAGGAGGGCATCCTCTTCGGTGCCGCCAAGGCCAGCGAGCTGACGCCGCTGCTGCCGCGCCTGGACGACGCGATCCACAAGAGCCGCGCGGCGATCCAGGCGCTGGTCGACAGCGATCTCTGAAGCGCCGCGGCCGCCGCGGCTCAGGCGCCGCGCGCCGCCTGCACCAGCGCGGCGATGCGCGGTGTCATGTTCAGGGGCACCAGCTCCACATCCTGGTGCGCCCGCGCGAAGACGCGGAACAGTTCGTCCGCGAAGGCATGGCCGACGTCCTCGACGCCGGAGAAATCGACCTCCGCGCGCTTGAACTGGGGCAGCCGCGCGGCCACGCGCCGCGCCTGCGCGCGCGAGTCCAGCATCTGGCCCTCGCTCACGACGAGGTTCAGCATCACCCGCGTCTGGTCGAAGGCGATGCCGCTGCCGTCGACGCTCCACTGGCCCAGCACCTGCTCCAGCGTGCGCGTGCTCTCGAGCGAGATCGCCATGTAGATCGAGCTGCCCTGGCGCGGCAACCCCTTGGCGTCCTTCCAGGCGTTGCCCTCCCAGGCGCGGCGCTGGAAGGCGCGGCCGTTGGCATGGATGTCGAACACGTCCGCCAGCTGCGAGCTGAAGAACAGCCCGCGCCCGGTGTGCGCCTGCGGCTGCGTGGTGAGCCGGCCCTTGCTGAGCTCCAGCATCGCGTGGCGGGCGTCGGTCAGCTCATAGGTGTCGCGGATGCGCTCGAAGACGCCGCAGCCGTCGTCGGAGATCAGCAGCTGCGCGTGCGTCGGCGTCTGGCGCAGCGACACGGTGACGCTGGTGCCGCCGCTGTGGTCGATGGCGTTGTTCACCAGTTCGGTGAAGCCGTGCTGGATCATCCGCGCGATCGGACGCGGCAGCGCGAAGTGGGGCGCGAAGTCGCGCTGCCAGGCCACGTCCTCCATCAGCCCGTGCAGCGTGTAGCTGCGCGCCACCTGCCGCAGCGCGCCCGGGCCGTAGACCGGCCGCCGGGCAGTGCCCGAGCGGGTGAGCCAGTGGGCGTCGACCAGCCGGCGCAGCGCGGCCAGCGTGGCGCGGTGGCTGGCGCCGGTGCGTTCCTCCACGTGGGCGGGCAGGTCCAGCGAATGTTCGTTGGCGGCGGCGGTGATCCACAGCGTCAGCTGATCGATCGCGAGACGGGTCATGAAAGTCCTGGCTGGGGAGCGGGGCGGTCCTCGCCGGCGGGGACGGGGCAAGGCACGAGGCTTGCTCCGACGGGAGCGGGCTGCCCGGGCGAGAGCCTACCGGCCGCTTCCGCCGCCGCGCAAGCGCGCAGACCCCTGTCCAGGGGGATTCAGGGGGAACCCGAGGTTCGTTACAGAGCCGGTCATGTCGGCTGGCTAGAATCCCGCCCAGTTACGGCGCGGTTACGGCGAAGGCTCGGTGCCGGTCCGCGGCCCAAGGATTTTTCACTTCCCCGGAGAACTCTCATGGCACTCGTCTCGATGCGCCAGCTGCTGGACCACGCGGCCGAACACGGCTACGGCATTCCGGCGTTCAACGTCAACAACCTGGAGCAGGTGCAGGCCGTGATGGCCGCGGCCGACGAGGTCGGCGCTCCGGTGATCCTGCAGGCCAGCGCCGGCGCCCGGAAGTACGCCGGCGAGCCCTTCATCAAGCACCTGATCCAGGCCGCGGTCGAGGCCTATCCGCACATCCCGCTGGTGATGCACCAGGATCACGGCACCAGCCCCAAGGTCTGCGAGGGCGCGATCAGCCTGGGCTTCGGCTCGGTGATGATGGACGGCTCGCTGATGGATGACGGCAAGACGCCCGCCAGCTTCGACTACAACGTGGACGTGACCCGCCGCGTCGTCGAGATGGCGCACAAGGTCGGCGTCACCGTCGAGGGCGAACTGGGCTGCCTGGGCAACCTGGAAACGGGGGACGCGGGCGAGGAGGACGGCATCGGCGCCGCCGGCAAGCTGGACCACAGCCAGATGCTGACCGACCCGGAAGAGGCCGCCGTGTTCGTCAAGGCCACGCAGCTGGACGCGCTGGCGATCGCCATCGGCACCAGCCACGGCGCCTACAAGTTCTCGCGCAAGCCCACCGGCGACATCCTGGCGATCTCCCGCGTGAAGGAGATCCACAAGCGCATCCCCAACACCCACCTGGTGATGCACGGCTCGTCGAGCGTGCCGCAGGAACTGCTGGCGATCATCAACCAGTACGGCGGCCAGATGAAGGAGACCTTCGGCGTGCCGGTCGAGGAGATCCAGGAAGCCATCAAGCATGGCGTGCGCAAGATCAACATCGACACCGACATCCGCCTGGCGATGACCGGCGCGGTGCGCAAGTTCCTGGCTGAGAACCCGGACAAGTTCGACGCCCGCGAGTGGCTCAAGCCGGCGCGCGAAGCGGCCAGGCTGGTGTGCAAGGCGCGCTACCTGGAGTTCGGCTGCGAAGGCCAGGCGTCCAGGATCAAGCCGCGCCCGCTGACCGAAGTCGCCGCCGCCTACGCCCGCGGCGAGCTGGCGCAAGTGGTCCAGTAAGACCGTCCCGGAACCGGCCTCGCGCCGGTTCCTTCGTTTCGGCCCTGCCTCCGTCCTTCCGTCCATGGCGCATGTCTTCACCTACGGCACGCTGATGTGGCCGGACATCATGGCCCGCGTCTGCGGTGCCGATGCCCCGTTCGCGCCGCCGCACGCGGCCACGCTGGCCGATCACGCGCGCCACCCGGTGCGCGGCCACGACTATCCGGCGATGGTGCCGTCGCCCGGCCATCAGGTCGTCGGCCGGCTGTACCTGGACGTTCCCGAGGCCGCCTGGGCGCGGCTGGACCGTTTCGAAGGCGGCGACTACGAGCGCCATGAGGTCCTGGTCACGCTCGCCGACGGCAGCTGGCACCGGGCCTGGACCTACCTGTTCACGGCCGGCGCGGCGCTGCTCGACGAGGGCGACTGGGACGAGGCCCGCTTCGAGCGCGAAGGCAAGGCGCGCTTCATCGCGCGCTACGCCGGTTTCGACGCCCTGTGACCCCGATCGGCGGGGCGCGCGGGCGGCGGCGATTCATGCGCCGCCTCTAGAATCCCCGTTTTGCCTCCGGTTCCGTCCGACCGAACGCCATGACCGCCGCCCTGCACACCTCCTCGCTGACCTCCCTTCCCCTCATCGCGCGCGGCAAGGTGCGCGAGAACTACGCGGTGGGCGGCGACCGCATCCTGATGATCGCGTCGGACCGCATCTCGGCCTTCGACGTCATCATGAGCGAGCCGATTCCCGGCAAGGGCGCGCTGCTGACGAAGATGGCGCTGTTCTGGTTCGACAAGCTCGATGGCATCGTCCCCAACCACCTGACCGGCGACGATCCGCTGTCGGTGGTCACCGAGGCCGAGCGGGACCAGGTCCGCGACCGCGCGATGCTGGTCAAGCGCCTGAAGCCGCTGCCGATCGAGGCGGTGGTGCGCGGCTACCTGGCCGGCAGCGGCTGGTCCGAGTACAAGGCCAGCGGCAAGGTCTGCGGCGTCGCGCTGCCGGCCGGCCTGCAGAACGCCAGCAAGCTGCCGCAGCCGATCTTCACGCCCGCCACCAAGGCCGAGATGGGCGACCACGACGAGAACATCGATTTCGAGCGCTGCGCGCAGATCATTGGCCGCGAGGTGGCCGAGAGGGTCCGCGACATCGCGATCCAGCTCTACCAGCGCGCCGCGGACTACGCGCTGACCAAGGGCATCATCATCGCGGACACCAAGTTCGAGTTCGGCCTGGATGCCGACGGCACGCTGACGCTGATGGACGAAGTGCTGACGCCTGACTCCTCGCGCTACTGGCCGGCCGAGAGCTACGCGGTCGGCAGCAATCCGCCGAGCTACGACAAGCAGTTCCTGCGCGACTGGCTGGAGCAGGCGACGGTCGGCGGCCAGCCCTGGGGCAAGGTCGCGCCGCCGCCGGCGCTGCCCGCGGACGTGATCGCCAACACGGCCGCCAAGTACCAGGAAGCGCTCGACCGCCTGACGCGCTGAGGCCGGCATGTCAGACGCCCCGCCCGACTCCCCCTCCTCGCAGGTGATCAAGTCCCGGCTGCTGAAGCAGCTGGAGAAGGAGATCGCCGCCGCCGCGTCGCCGATGGCCTCGGCCGCGGCGCGGGCCAAGCGGGCGATGCTGCTGGCGCGGCATGGCGCGGTGTCCGAGGCGCGCGAGGCGCTGACCGCGCTGCATCAGCTGTCGTTCCAGCATCCGCGCCCCGAGATCGGCGCCTGGCTGCACATGGCCGAAGGCCTGATGAGCTACTACAACGGCTTCGTCGCGCAACAGGCCTGGGACCGCATCCAGCGGGCCCAGGCGATCGCCGGCGCGGTGCCGTCGCTGATCGAGGTGCGCGTGCTGGCCTCGGCCTGGCTGGCGCAGCTGGCCTTCATCCGCCATGACCCGGCGCAGCTGGTCGCGCAGGCGAGGCGCTGCCTCGACGAGGCCCGGCCCGAGCACAACGTGGCGCTGGCGCGCCTGGCGATGGCGATGGGCGTGGGCTGGCACTACGCCGGCGATATCGAGATGGCGCAGCGCTGGTACATCCGCGCCCGCCGCCATGCCGCGATGGAGGGCGATGACGCGTCGCTGTCGGCGCTGATGTTCAACATGGCGGGCATGCGGGCGTCGCAGCTGCGCCGCGAGAGCCTGTCGGGTCACGTGGCGCGCGGGTCCGAACTGCTGCTGACGGTGGACTCGATGCATCACTTCGACGAGGCGGTCGGCGCGGTGTTCATGGTCGACCTGACGCCGGTCCTGCGCGCGCAGGTGCTGACGGTGCAGGGCGAGTTCGACGAAGCGCGCCGCCTGTACGAGGAGCATCTGCCGCAGGCGATGTCGCTGGGGCTGGAGCGGCTGGGCAGCAGCCTGCTGTCGGACCTGGCCTGGTGCCGGGCCAACCTGGGCCAGCGCGAACTGGCGCTGCACCAGGCGCGCGAGGCCGAGATCGAGCTCGATCCCGACTGCGAGCTGGACGACCGCGCGATCACGCACAGCCGCCTGACGCAGATCTTCCGCCTGCTGGGCGAGGCGGCCGACGCCGATCGCCATCAGGCGCTGGCGGACGAGGCCTGGCGCCAGTTCGGCGAGCAGCAGCGCGAGTGGCGCGAGCTGTTCGCCGCCAGCGGGCTCACGCCCTGAAACGCTTCGCGACGAAGCGCCAGATCATCGCCGTCGCGTCCGGGCCTTCCGGATCGCTGAACGGCGCCTTGGCGGTCCCGCCGCTCCACGCATGGCCCAGGCCCTCGATGACGACGAGGGTCGCGGCCACGGCGCGGCCGCGCTTGAAGTCGGTCACGATCATCGGCCGGCGGCGTCCGCGCTGAACGGTGCGCGAATCCTGCGCCGACACGCCCAGCGCCTGGGACCACTGCCGCACGGCCTCCACGCCATTCGTGGCCGCGACGACCTTGTCCTGCGTGCCCTGGATGACGAGCAGCGGCGGCCATGGCTCGCCGGCGGGACGAGGCGCGATCTCCGCGGGGATGGCCCGGCCGCGCATCGCGCGCAGCGCCGTGGTGGCCGAGCTCGCGAGCCCGGGCGCGACGCCGGAGTGCATCGCGACCGCCTTGAAGCGCCCTGGATGGAGCGTGGCCAGCAGCGCCGCCATGCCGGCGCCGGCGGACAGCCCCGCGAGGGCGACCCGCTCGCGATCGGCGGGATAGAGCAGGCAGACCTGATCGATGGCGGCGAGGATCAGCGCCGCCTCGGCCTGGGCGCGGCCGGACTCGGTGTCGAACCAGTTCCAGCAGCGCTGCGGATTGGCCAGGCGGCTCTGCTCCGGATAGAGCACCAGGAAGCCCTCGCGCGCGGCGAGCCGGTTCATCCGTGTGCTGCGGGCGAAGCCGGCGGGATCCTGCCCGCAGCCATGCAGCATGACGAGCAGCGGCACGCGCGCGCCGGGCGCGAGCCCCGCGGGCCGGAAGAGCCGGTAGCGCCGCATGCCCGCGCGGGCGGATGACACGCCGGCGATCCATTCGCCCAGGCCCGGTGACGGATGTTGCGGCGTCTTCTGCAGGCTGGGGGCGGCCTCGCGCGCGACGCTGCCGGCCGCGCTCCGGGCGGCGCGCAAGACCTGGCCCGTGACGGCGTTCAGGCCTTGCTGCCAGGCCTTGCGAAGAGCGGCGGTGGAGGAGCGTTTGGGCATCGGGGCGCGGAGCGGAAGGGGCGCGCCATTCTGCGCGCCGCAAGCCCCTGCCGGCTCAAAGCCCCCGCATGCCGATTGCCCGCCCTTCAGGCATGATCGCCCCCATGTCCTCGACTCACTGGTCCCTGGCCGACCTGGCGCTGTCCCGCATCGACACCGGCCTCGTGCGCGACCACGACGCGCTGTTCCTGCTTGTGTGCAGCGCCTCGTTCATCGAAAGCGGCAGCGACACCTACACCCGCAACCTGATCGAGCACTTCGACGACGATCCGGCCGTCGCGAGCTGGCTGCGCGACCACTGGGAGCCCGAGGAGCTGCAGCACGGTGCCGCGCTCAAGGCCTATGTGCAGCAGGTGTGGCCGGGCTTCGACTGGGAGACGGCCTATGCCGGCTTCTTCGAGGAGTACGCGCGGCTGTGCACGATGGACGAACTCGAGCCCACGCGCGGCCAGGAGATGGTCGCCCGCTGCATCGTGGAGATGGGCACGACCACCTACTACCAGGCGCTGTACGAGGCCTGCGACGAGCCGGTGCTGCGCGACCTCTTCTGGCGCATCCGCTGCGACGAGGTGCGGCACTACAAGAACTTCTATTCCTTCTTCCTGAAGTACCGCGAGATCGAGGGCCTGCATCGCGGCCAGGTGATCGCGGCGCTGGTGCGCCGCGCGCTGGAGCTGCGCCGCGAGGACGCCACGATCGCGCTGCGCCACGCGGTCAACGCGCGGCTGCGCACCGGCGCGCCGGACGGCGGTCCCGCGCCGATCGCCAACGCGGACGCGCTGGCGCAGGAGGCGATCAAGCTGGTCAGCGCCAACCTGCCGATGGACCTGGCGGTGCGCATGATGCTCAAGCCGCTGCTGCTCAAGCCCGGCCTGCAGCGCGCGATGGAGCGCCCGCTGGCGGCCCTGGGCCGCCGGGTGCTGCTCAACTGAGCCGCCGGGCGCGGCCGGCCGGGCCGCTCAGATCTGCGATTCCCACGGGCGCGACAGCCGCATCGCGCCGTTGATGATGCCCACCATCGAGTAGGTCTGCGGGAAGTTGCCCCACAGCTCGCCGGTCACCGGATGCGTGTCCTCGGACAGCAGGCCGAGGTGGTTGCGCGCGGCGAGCAGCGCCTCGAAGATCTCGCGCGCCTCGTCGACGCGGCCGATGCGGGCCAGCGCGTCGATGCGCCAGAACGCGCAGATGTTGAACGAGGTCTCCGGCTTGCCGAAGTCGTCGGGGGCCTCGTAGCGGCGCATGTAGGGGCCGTCGCACAGCGAGGCCTCGAGCGCGTCCACGGTGCTGACGAAGCGCGGATCGCGCGGGTCGATGAAGCCGACCTCCGTCATCAGCAGCACGCTGGCATCGAGATCCTTGCCGCCGAAGCTCTCGACGAAGGCCTTGCGCTGATCGCTCCAGGCGTTGTCCAGGATCTTGCGCTTGATGAGGTCGGCGCGGTCCTGCCACAGCGCGGCGCGCTGCGGCAGCGCGAGCACGCGGGCGATCTTGGCCAGCCGGTCGCAGGCGGCCCAGTTCATCAGCACCGACGAGGTGTGCACGCGGGCGCGCGTGCGCAGCTCCCACATGCTGGCGTCGGGCTTGTCGTGGATCGCGAAGGCCTGCTCGCCGGCGCGCTCGAGCAGCGCGAACTCGTCGACGCCGGCGCGCTGGTGCAGGCGGTGGTCGAAGAAGGCCTGCGCGGAGCCCAGCACGATGTTGCCGTAGACGTCGTGCTGGAAGTGCTCGAAGGCCTGGTTGCCCGCGCGCACCGGGCCCATGCCGCGGTAGCCGCGCAGGTGCGGGACCAGGTACTCGGTGAGCTTGGCCTCCAGGCCGATGCCGTACAGGGGCTGGACGTGGCCGTCCTTGGACTGGCCGATGATGTTGCGCATCCAGCGCAGGTAGTCCTCCATCGTGCCGGTCTCGGACAGGCTGTTGAGGGCGCGCACGACGAAGAACGCGTCGCGCAGCCAGCAGTAGCGGTAGTCCCAGTTGCGCTGGGTGTGGGGTGCCTCGGGCACGCTGGTGGTCATCGCGGCGACGATGGCGCCGGTCTCCTCGTAGAGGCAGAGCTTGAGGGTGATCGCGGCGCGGATCACGGCTTCCTGCCACTCGAGCGGGATCGCCAGGCGCCGCGTCCAGTCGCGCCAGTAGGCGACGGTCTTCTCCTCGAGCACGCGGGCGATGTCCTCGACGCCGCGATCCAGCGTCTCGTCGGGGCCGAAGACGAAGCTCATCGGCATGTCGAGGGAGAAGGCGGTTTCTTCCTGGACGTAGGTCAGCGGCGCGTTGGTGGTCAGGCGGATGGTGCCTTCCGGGCCGACGAAGCGCAGGTGGTTGCTGCCGCGGGTGCGGGCGGGGTGGGCGGAGCCCCACTGGATGACGGGGCGCAGGATGACGCGGATGCGCGGATGGCCCTGGATGGGGCGCATGCGGCGCACCAGCATCATCGGGCGGTAGGGGCGGTCGTTGAGGAAGAAGCGCGGCATGAAATCGGTGATCTCGATCGCGTTGCCGTGCAGGTCGTGGAGCCGGGTGCGCAGCACGGCGGTGCCGTGGTCGTAGGACTGCTCGCTGTGGGAGAAGTCCTCCAGCAAGACCTGGAACGTGCCGTCGGGGCCGATGCCGTCGGGCGAATCGATCAGCGCGTGGAAGACCGGATCGCCGTCGAAGCGGGGTGCGCAGCACCAGACGACGCGGGCGCGGTCGTCGATCAACGCGCTGACCGCGCAGTTGCCGACCAGTCCGAGTTTCAGGGATGCGGCTTCCATCGGATCCTCCTTGTTCGTCGTTCTGGCGATGTTGCGCGGGACGGGGTCAGCGCTCAAGGCAAAACCCGTTCCCGCGGCAGGGTGCCTGCGGTGGCAAACCGCACCGGTGCGAAGGCGCGAGATGGCAACAGAATGTCGGGCCGTCCACTTCACCGCTTTGCCGCCCCATGACCGCCTCGGACCTGCGCGCCCATGCGCTCGATCAACTCACCCGCTACCTCGATGCGCATCCGCGGGAGCGCGACGAGCTCGGCGCGCTGATGGCGCAGCTGCTGGAAGATCCTGCCGACGTCTTCGCCCGCGCCAACATGCGCGGGCACGTGACCACGAGCGGCATCGTCTACGACGCGAGGGCCGACAAGGTGCTGATGATTCACCACAAGGTGCTCGACCGCTGGCTGCAGCCGGGCGGGCATCACGAAGGCGCCGATCGCCTCGACGCGTCGGCAGCGCGGGAAGTCCGGGAGGAAACCGGCGTGGAGCGCTTCGAGGCGTGGCCGGCCGATGGCGGCGGTGATCGGCCTTTCGATGTGGAGTCGCACGCGATCCGTGCCAACCCCGCGAAGGGCGAGGGCGACCATGTCCACCACGACTTCATCTATCTCTTCACGGCCGATGCCACGCAGCCGGTGCAGCCGCAATGGGCGGAGGTGAAGGGCGTGTGCTGGATGCCGCGCGCGGACTTCGCGGCGCTGCCGGGCCCGCGCTTCGCGCGGATGAGTGGGAAGCTCGAAGCGCTTCGTGCCGAATCGGCAGCGATCGAACCGCTGCGCGATCGATAGTTAGACAACTGGGAAAGTATTCGATAAACTTTCCTTCACTGGAAACTATCGAGGTGCTCCAATGTCCCTGAGCCTGTACTTCCACCCGCTCTCGTCCTGCTGTCACAAGGTGATGATCGCCTTGGACGAAATGGGCATCGAGGTCGAGCGGCGCTTCCTGGACCTGGGGGACGCCGCCCAGCGCGAAGACTTCCTGGCGCGCTGGCCGACGGGAAAGATGCCGCTGCTGATCGACGGCGAGCGCGTCGTGCCCGAGACCAGCGTGATCATCGAGTACCTCGCCCGCCATCACGCCAGCGCCGATCAGCGCATACTGCCGGATGACGTGGACGCGGCGCTCGAGGTCCGGCTGATGGACCGCCTGCTCGATATCTACGTGATGACGCCGATGCAGGCCATCGTCGGCGATCGGATCCGCCCCGAGGCGCAGCGCGATCCGATGGGCGTCGCCAAGGCGCGCGACACGCTGGCGATGGCCTACGGCCTGCTGGACGAGCGCCTCCCAGGCCGCGAGTGGATCGCCGGCGATCACTTCAGCATGGCCGACTGCGCGGCGGCGCCGTCGCTGTTCTATGCGACCACGCTGGTGCCGCTCGCGAGCTCGCAGCAGCGCCTTGCCGGCTACGTCGGCCGGCTGATGCAACGCCCTTCGGTGTTGCGCGCGCTGGAGGACGCGCGGCCCTACTTCAAGCTCTATCCGTATCGCGAGGCGCTGCCCGAGCGCTATCGCCCGGCGGTGGAGGCCTGAGATGGCGCGCGCAACGGCCGTCCCCGCGGGCTCGAAGTCCCCGCCGCCCCCGCCCGATCCGGAGCTGCTGGATCGCCAGTTCTTCGCGCTGTCCGATGCGACGCGGCGCCGCATGCTCGACCAGCTCGGCGCCGGTCCGGCCTCGGTGTCGGCGCTCGTGGAGCCGCTGGGTATCGCGATGCCGTCGGCGGTCAAGCATCTGGCCGTGCTCGAAGGGGGCGGGCTCGTGGCGTCGGAGAAGTCCGGCCGCGTGCGCACCTACCGCATCGTGCCCGCGGCCTTCGCGGCGATGGAGCAATGGGTCGCCCAGCGCAAGACCGATCTGAACGCGCAGTTCGATCGGCTGGAGGCCTATCTGGCCGCCGATGCCGCCGAAGCGGCGCAGCAGCCGCCACCGTCAGCGCCACCGCCAGCGCAGTCCAGGAAATCAGGCAAGCCCAACAAGCCCAAGAGGAAATGAGATGACGCCCATTCCCGCGATGCACACCAGCTTCGTCATCGAGCGCGACTTCCGCGCGAGCCCCGCCGCGGTGTTCCGCGCCTGGGCCGGTCCCGAGGCGAAGCGGCAATGGTCCGACTGCCATCCCGAGAACGTCGTCCACTACAGCCTCGACTTCCGTCCGCTCGGCCGCGAGTCGTATCACGCGCGCCATGCGGATCTCGGCGACCAGCTCGTCGAGAAGGTGTTCTTCGACATCGTCGATGGCCGCCGCATCGTCTTCGCCTATGACATGGTCATGGGCGGGCGCAAGCTGTCGGCGTCGCTGGTCACCGTCGAGTTCGAGCCGACGGCCACGGGCACGCACATGGTCTACACCGAGCAGCTCGCCTACTTCGACGGGCACCGTGATCTGGAGCAGCGCATCCAGGGCACGCAGGAGGGCCTGGACCGTCTGCGGCTGAGCGTCGAAAGCGGCGCAGGCGCGACGCAGTAACCGAACCGCCTCAGTCCTCGATCCATCGCATCGCGGGCTCCGCGATCGCGAGTTCGATCGTGCCGCCCGCGGCGAGTTCGGCGTCTTCATGCCGCCGCCACAGCGTGAGCGTCTGGCCGCCCGGCCCTTCAAGCTCGCAGGCCACGCGTTGCTGGCCGGGATAGCTGGCGCGCAGCGTCGCCGGGAAGCGCAGCGCGGACGCGCCGTGCATCGCCGGCGCATCGCTGGCCAGCACCAGCGCCTCCACCGGCGCGATCCAGTGGCCGTTCTCGCGCCGCCACGCGCCTTCCAGCGTCCGCGCATCGAGCCGGTTGAACATGCCGAGGAAGTCCGCGACGCGGCGGTTCGCCGGCGCGCGCCGCAGCTCGCGCGGCGACGCGCATTGCGCGATGACGCCATCGAACATGACCGCGACGCGATCGGCGATCTCGAAGGCCTCCTCGCGGTCATGCGTGACGATCACGCAGCTCTGTCCGAGCTCCCGCTGCAGCTGCCGGAACTGGCGCCGCAGCGGCAGGCGGAAGTGCTCGTCGAGCGCGGAGAAGGGCTCATCCATCAGCAGCAGCATCGGCCGCGTCGCCAGCGCGCGGGCGAGCGCCACGCGCTGACGCTGGCCGCCCGACAAGGCCTGCGGCAGCCGGTCGGCCAAGGCCTGCAGGTCGATCAGCGCGAGCAGTTCATCGGCGCGCGCGTCGGCCTGGGCCGCCGCCTCGCCGCGCGCGAGCGGGCCGAAGCGGATGTTCTCGCGCACCGACAGATTCGGGAACAGCGCGTAGTGCTGGAACACCATGCCGATGTCGCGCCGCTGCGGCGGCAGCGATTGCACGAACGCTCCGCCCATCGCGATCGAGCCCTCGTCCAGTTGCTGCAGTCCCGCGATCGAGCGCAGCAGCGTCGTCTTGCCGCAGCCGGACGCGCCGAGCAGCGCCACCACCTCGCCGCGCGCGAGCGTCAGGTCGATGCCGCGCAGCACCGGCCGGCCGCCGAGCGCGAGCCGGGCATCGCGCACCGCCAGCTGTGGCGCGTCCGCCGTCGCGGCGACGCGGTCGTCAAGGGTCGGGGAGGCGATCGAGCTCATCGTCCAGTCATCGAGGTTGAACCGCGGCCGTCCAGCGCCGCGTCAGCGCGGCCACCGCCGCGACGATCACGCCGACGCCGGCGAAGGCCAGCACCATCAGCGCGGCGGCCTGGTGGCCATTGGCATTGCGCAGGCTGTTCATCAGCGGCTGCAGCAGTTCGAGCTGCCCGCCGAGCAGCAGGTTGGCGATGGCGAATTCCATCGCCGCCGTCACCCAGGCGAGCAGGAAGGCCGCCAGCAACGCCGGCGCCAGCATCGGCAGCAGCACGCGCCGGACCGTCAGCCCGTCGCTGGCGCCGAGCGTGCGGCCGGCCTCGATCAGCGCGGCGGCGTTCAACTGCGCGAGCGCCGATTGCAGCGTCTTGTGGATCAGCGGGAACAGCGTCGGCGCGACCACCGCGACATAGACCAGCGGCAAGGGCAGCCAGCCGCCCCAGCGTCCGACGAAGAGCTCCAGCGCGCTGATCGCGATCACCACCGGCGCGATCGCGAAGGGCAGCAGCGCGATCAGGTCGAGCACGCGGCGCAGCGCGGCGGCCTTCGGATGCGCGTCGAGCTGCGCGGCGATCGCGGCCGGGATGGTGGCCAGCGCGCCGCAGACCAGCGCGAGCGTGGCGCTCGCCAGCGCGAGCAGCGTCGTCCGGAGCACCGCGCCCTGCACGCGCGGATCGAGCACGGCCTCGGCGAGCCAGCGCAGCGTCGGCTCCTCGGGCCACCAATGGCGGTCCCAGCGGCCGCTCAGTCCGTAGAGCAGCAGCGCCGCCATCGGCACCAGCACGGCGACCAGCAGCGCGGCCAGCGCGAATGCCGAGAGCGTCGGACGATTCGGCGCGGCGCTCACGCGATGCCCTTCCGCAGCCGCGCCGCCAGCCAGCGCGTCAGGCCGAGCACGGCCGCGAGCATCGCGAACAGGATCAGCGCCAGCAGCGCCGAGAGTTCCGGCTGCGCGAAGATGTCGCCGCTGACCAGCGAGGCGATGCGCACCGCCAGCACATGGGCCGCGGTGCCGCTCAGCGCGAACGGCGTCGCGAAGGCGGCCGCCGCGTTGGCGAAGAGCAGGCCCAGGACCTCGACCAGGCTGGGCAGCATCAGCGGCAGGCCGACGCGCCGCCAGTACAGCGCCGGTCCCGCGCCCAAGGTGGCCGCCGCGTCCTGCAGCGAGGCATCGAGCATCCTCGCCGGCGCGATCAGGAGCAGCGCCGCCAGCGGCGCCTGGAAGCACACGTAGGCCAGCAGCAGCCCGCCCAGGCCTTGAAGGTCGATCCACGGCGACAGGCCCATCGACTGCAGCGAGACCGTCACCACGCCCTGCGCGCCGAACAGCAACAGCAACGCGACGGCGAGCGGCACGCCGGAGAAGTTGGCGCCCAGGCTCGCGAGCAGCGTCACCGGGCGCTCCAGGCGCGGCAGGCGCAGCAGCGCGATCGCCGCGCCCAGGCCGATGGCCAGGCCGGTCAGCGCCGACAGCGCGCTCAGCCACAGCGTGTTCCAGGCGGCTTCGAGGTAGTAGCCGTCGGCGGTGAGCTCGCCGATCGCGCAGCCGCCGCCGTGCGCGACGCAGCCCCCGAGGATCGCCGCCGCGCGCCATCCGAAGGGCAGCACCAGCGCGGCGCCGGTGAGCAGCAGCAAGGGCCAGGCGCACCGCCAGGCGCTGCCCGCGTTCAGCGTCATGCGGCGCCGTCCTGGCGATCCGGGCCGCCCTCGAGTCCGCCCAGGCCGAGCCGCTCGAGGATCCAGCCGGCGACCTCGGTCTGACGCTCGGGCAGTGGCAGTCCGGTCGCGCCGTCATGTGGCGCCCAGACCAGCGGCACCTCGCGCTCGACGGGGAGCGGTCCGCCATGCATGCGGTCCGCGTGCATGCCGTGATCGCTGGTCAGCAGCAGGTCGAAGCCCGCCGCATGCCAGCGCGGCAGCAGCTGCGCCAGCAGCATGTCCAGCTTGCGGGCGCTCATCGAATACTGCGTCGACTCGCCGCCATGCAGATGGCCCGCGAGGTCCGGCCCCATCGGATGGATGAACAGCAGGGACGGACCGTCCAGCGGCAGATGCGCGCGGCGCAGCGCTTCGGCGTCGGCAAGCAGGTGGCTGTCGGGATAGTCGTCCTCCCAGTACCAGCGCGCGCCGGCGATGCCGCAGCCGGCGGGCACCGCATCGCGATGGCGCAGCGGATCGAAGACCTCGCCGGCCAGCAGTTCGTAGAACCAGTGGTAGGCGGCGACCGCCGCCGGCACGCCCTGCGTGCCCAGCGGCTGGAACAGGTGGCGCGCCAGCCGCTGGCCGGCCTGGCCGTTGCCCAGGATGCCGTGCGTCAACGGCGCCTGGCCATTGATCACCGTCGCGTAGAGCGGGCGCGACAGGCTGGGCAGCTCGCAGCGCAGCGAGCGCCACTGCGCGCGGCCCGCCTCGTTCAGCGCCTGCAGATAGCCCATGTAGTCGCGCGCGGTGTCGGCGCGCAGGCCGTCGGCCAGCAGCACGACCAGCCGCCTCGGCGCGGCGGCGGGCGCCTGCCCCTCGACGTGCCTCTCGACGTGCCCCTCGACCTGCCGCGCGGCCGGCTCGCTCATCGCGCCGCTCCCAGCACCTCGCGCTGCCAGGCGCGCGGCAGCTTCTTCACTTCCTCGGTCCACACGGCCGGCTTGAGCGCGCGCGCCTTGGCGTACTGCGCCTCCGGCACCAGCAGCGCCTTCAGATCCGGCGGCAGCTTCAGATGCGCGACGCGGATCGGCCGCGCATGGCCGCGCGCCAGGTTCATCTGGCCGGCGTCGCTGAAGATGTACTCGCGCGCCAGCATCGCCGCGTTCGGATGCGGCGCCCAGCGGTTGATGATGGTCGTGTAGCCGCTGGTCACCGAGCCGTCCGACGGGATCAGCACCTCGTAGTCCGCCGCGTTGGGCAGCTTCGCGCGGTAGGACAGCGCGTTGAAGTCCCACAGCAGGAAGACATCGGCCTCCGCCCGCTCCATCAGCGCCGGCGTGGCGTTGGTGCCGATCAGGCGCCGCTCCTTCGCCAGTTGCGCGAACGCGGCCAGCGCCGGCTGCAGCCGCGTCTCGTCGCCGCCCAGCGCCAGCGCCGCCGCCAGCACCGCCGCGTTGGACTGCGCCGCGCGGCCGACCTCGCCGATCATCACGCGCGCCTTCGACGCGAACAGCGCCTGCCAGCTGCGCGGCACGTCCTTGAGCCGCTTGCGGTTCACTGCGAACGCGATCGTGCCGGTATAGGCCAGCGCCCAATGGCCCTCGGGATCCTTGGCCCAGTCCGGCACCTGCGCCCAGGTGGTGGGCTGATAGGCCTGCGTGAGGCCGCGCGCCTTCGCGATCGCGCCGAATTCGAAGCCCACGTCGCCAAGGTCGGCGCTCGCGTTGTTCTTCTCGGCCTCGATCTTGGCGATCTCCTCGGCGCTGCTCATGTCGGTGTCGACGTGGGCGATGGCATAGAGCCGCTGCAGGTCGGCCCAGGTGGCGCGCCAGTTGGCCCAGTCGTCGGGCATGCCCAGGCTGTGCACGCGGCCTTCCTTGCGCGCGGCCGTCATCAGCGCATCCAGCGCCGGCGACGCCGGCATGCCGCCCTGGGCGCGGGCATTCAAGGCAAAAGGCCCGCACAGGGCGGGCAGGGTCCGGAGCAGGGCGCGTCGGGACAGGGTCATGCGGTCTTCTCCTTGGCTTGGCGACGCAGGTCCGACAGCAGCAGGTCCCTGGTCACCTTGGCCTTTCCATTCACGTCGCACAGCGCGAGGCGAAGTCGCAGATCATCCTCTCCTTCGGTGACAGGCTCGATGTCCACGATGCCGAAGTTCACTTCCGCCATCACCGCCGAGCGCCGGTTGCGGTTGGGCGTGGGGATGTCCCAGACCTCGGTCAGGCCGCTCGAGGTCGCGTCCCACAGCGGGTAGCCGCCGTCGACCTCGACGCTGGAGAGCTCCGCGTAATGCATGTCGCCGCTGAGGAACACCACGCCTTCGGCGCCGGTGGCGCGGATCAGCTCGATCAGCCGCGCCCGCTCGCGCGGGAAGTTGGCCCAGCATTCCCAGCCGCTGCCCTCGGCCGCGAACTGCACGCTGGAGCCGATCAGCCGCACGTCCGCCGGCACGCGCAGCTGCGCCTCCAGCCATTGCCATTGCGCCTTGCCGAGGATCGTCGCCTCCGGCCGCGGATCCGGCACGTACCAGCCGGTCATCGGCTGGCCGCTGAGCCTGGCCCGCAGCACCATCGCCGCGTAGCTCGACTTGAGCGACGGATCGGCCGTCAGCATCGTGCGGTTGAAGCGCAGGTCCGGCAGGATCACCTGGATGCGCCGGCCGAAGGCCTCGAAGACCTGGCTCGTGTAGACACCGTCCGCGCGGCGGCGCGGCGAGTCCGCCGGCTCGCCCCAGGCATCGCAGAACAGCTGCTGCGACAGCTGCTTGAGCGGGTAGTCCGCGCCTTCGTCGTCATCGCCGAAGTCGTGGTCGTCCCAGATCGCCAGGTGCGGCGTCGCGCGCCGGAAGGCCTGCAGCGGCTCGACCGCCATGAACTCGGCATAGCGCTGGCGCAGCGTGGCCTCGTCGCGCGCATCGGCGTACAGGTTGTCGCCGAGGAACAGGAAGAGATCCGGCTTCGCGGCGCCGATGGCGCGCCAGACCGGCTGCGGCTTGGACTGCTTGGCGCAGGAGCCGAAGGCGACGCGGAAGCGCCGCGCCGCGGGCGCCTCGGGCGGCGCGCTCGCGCAAGCCTCCGCGGCCGGCGCCGCCGCGCAGCCCGCGAGCGGGGCCGCCAGCGGCGTGGCCAGCGATCCCGCCAGCAGCAGCTGGCGGCGCGTCAGCGCGGGCGCGCGCGGCTTGCGGTCGGCCATGGCCTCAGAACTTGCCGGTCAGCGTGACGTAGAACTGACGCGGCGCGCCCGGCAGCAGCGTGGCGTAGGTGCCGTCCTTGTCGCTGTTGGTGAAGCCGTTGGAGCCGATCGTCGAGATGTAGTGCTTGTCCAGCAGGTTGTTCACGCTGGCCTGCAGGCTCAGCTCGCGCAGCATCGACACGTTCTTCATCCGGTAGCCGGCGCTGACGTTGACCAGCGTGCGGTCCGGCACCGAGGCGTCGTTGGTGTACGAGTAGTAGCGCTTGGACATGTAGTCCACGCCGACCGTGCCGAACAGCGCGCCGTCGTCGTAGCCGAGCTGCGACTTGACCATGGTGTCGGGCGCGTCGGCCACGCGCTTGCCGCGGATCGCCACCGGCGTGCCGCCGCTGACGACGTCGTCGCGGTAGGTCGACTTCGAGAGGCTCACGCTGTTGTACCAGGTGAGCACCGGCGCCAGGCGGAAGGACAGCGCGCCTTCCACGCCGGTGGCGCGCACGTCGCCGACGTTGGACAGCACCACCGGATTGCCCTGGATGCCGCTGCCTTGCTGGATGCTCAGCAGGCGGTCCTTGAAGTTCACGAGATACGCGCTGACCGAGCCCTCGTAGCCGCGGCCGCTGGTGCGCCAGCCCGCTTCGAGGGTGTCGGAGGTCTCGGGCTTGAGGGTGCCCTTGATCGCGTCGAAGCCCGCCGCCGTGGTCGCGAACGGCGAGGTGCCGGTCGCCGCGCCCTGGTAGGCGCGCATGTTGCGGGCCAGGGTGCCGTAGAGCTCGTTGTTTGCCGACAGGCGGTAGTTGATGCCCAGCTGCGGCAGGAAGTTCTTCTGCGCGGTGATCGAGCCCGACGGGCCGGTGCCGGCCTCGAGCTGGCCATCGATCTTGACCTTCAGCGACTTGAAGCCGGCGCCCACGGTCAGGTCCTTGGTCACCGACCAGGTGTCGGACAGCGAGAACTGCGTGGTCTTGGTGTTGAACCCGTACTGCCACTGCGTGGACATCGGGTTGCTGGGGAACTGGTAGACGCTGGGCAGCGCGTTCGGGCGCACCGCGTAGAAGCGGCGCGCCTGGTCGAAGTCGTTGTCCTCGAACCAGACGCCGGCCTTGACCAGGTGCTCGCCCAGGTCCACTTCGGCGTTGGAGACCACGCCCCAGCGGTGGATGCCGTACTCGGTGGTGCGCTCGGCGATCGGCGAGCCGGTGCCCGGGATGTCGTTGCCCCGCGCGTCCTTCAGCGCCGGCGTGGCGTTGTACGGCGTGAACCACAGGCCCATGCCCTTGTTGTGGTGGTAGTAGGCGGTGGTCTTCCAGGTCGCGTTCGAGGCCAGGCGCAGGTCGGCGGTGGCGCCGGCCAGTTCGTCGTTGCGCAGGCCCGCGCCGGCGTAGTACTGGTCATCGCAGGCGGCGACGTAGTTGCTCGGCTGGCACAGCGTGTTGGCGGCGTTCACCGCGGCGGCGAAGTCCGGATAGAAGTTGTCCAGCGTGTCGCCCCGGCGCTTGATCAGGTCCAGCGACAGGTCTTGATAGTCGACCTCGCGGCGCCGCGAGGTGTTGAGGAAGGCGGACAGGCGGCTGTCGCCGACGGTCTTCACCCACTTGAAGTTCCACTGCTCCAACTTCTGCTGGCCGGAGCCCTTCCACTTGTCGGCGTCCTGGTTCGTGTAGCTCAGGTAGACCTGGCCCAGCGAGGACGCGCCGCTGTCCACGCGCAGGAAGGTGCGGGTGGCCGAGTCGCTGCCCAGCGTCTGCGAGGCGCGGAAACCGAACTGGCCGGTCGGGTCGTTCGAATAGAACTGCAGCGTGCCGCCCAGGTTGCTCGAGGACGCCGCCTCCAGCGCGCCGGCGCCCTGCGACAGCGAGGCGCGGCCGACGTTCTCGCTCGAGATCGCGCGGCTGATGTGCAGGCCGTTGAAGTTGCCGTAGGACATGTCGCCCAGCGGCACGTCGTCGAGCGTGAAGCCGAGCTGGTTCTGCGAGAAGCCGCGCACGGTGAAGCGCGTCGACCACTCGTAGTTGCCCAGGCCGTCGGCGGCCTGGAAGTTCACGCCCGGCAGGCGCGCGACCGTCGCCAGCGGGCTGCTGCCGGCCGGGGCGTTGTCGAACTCCGCCTGGGTCAGGCTCTGCACCGAGCGCAGCTGGCCGCGGCCGACGGAGACGGTGACGCGCTCCAGTTCGGCGCGGTCGGCGGCGTCGGAGGACGGGGCGGTCGATTGGGCGGAGACGGGGAGGGCGTAGGCCAGGCTCAGCGCGAGGGCCAGGGCGCAGGGCATCGGGTGCTTCATGGGGTGGACTCGGTGCGGTGAAGGGGTCGGTTTGGGGATCGAACGCCCCGCACTGTCACAACCGTCCACGACAAAACAACGACAAACACGAGAAACCACAGTCGAACGCGCCTGCGCTGCTGGAAATCCACAACATCACAAATGAATCCTCAAACTGTCACGAAATTGAGGCGCGGGTCTGGGTGAATGGGGAGCCGCCGCGCCAGGCCTGCCCTGCCGGCGGCGGTCTTCAGGGAGAACAACCGAGCCATGTGGTCTCAGGAACGACACGACAAGATCCTCTTGCTGCTGCGCGAGCGGCACCGGCTGACGACGGACGAGGCGGCGCGCGAACTGGGCGTGTCGCGCGAGACCGTGCGGCGCGACCTGATCGAGCTGGAGCAGGGCGGCAAGCTCGCCCGCGTGCACGGCGGCGCGGTGCAGTCCGAGGTGCCGGCCGAGGCCAGCTACGCGGAGCGCGCGCAGTCGCGCCGGCGGCAGAAGCAGGCGATCGCGCGCCAGGCCATGACGCTGGTGAAGCCGGGCATGAGCCTGTTCATCGACGCGGGGTCGACGACCCACGCGCTGGCGCAGGCGCTGGCCCAGGAGCAGGAGCAGGCGCTGCGGGTGATCACGAACTCGGTCGCGGTGTGCGACGCGATGGCGGGCCGCCAGGGGCACGAGGTGCTGATGCTGGGCGGCGAGTTCGTGCCGGAGACCTCGGCGACCTTCGGCGAGTTCACCGTGGCCGAGATCGCGCGGCATCGCGTGGACATCGCGCTGGTGTCGCCGACGGCGCTCGACGCGCGCCAGGGCGCGATGAGCTACCTGTGGGCGGAGGTGGCCGTGGCGCAGGCGATGCTGGCGCGCGCGCGCCAGCGGGTGCTGCTGGCCGATGCCAGCAAGCTCGGCCAGGGCAGCCGCATGCAGGTCTGCGACTGCGCCGGCATCGACGTGCTGGTCACCGACAACGAGGCCGATCCGCAGGAACTGGACCGGCTGACCCGCGCCGGCGTCGGGCGGGTCCTGTTCTGACCCGGGTCAGAACAGCGCCATGCTGAGCTTGCGGCGGTACTGGTCGACCAGCGGATCGGCCGGGGCCACGGTGCTCGGGCCGGAGAGCTGCAGGCCGCCGCCGGCCTGCGGCGCGGCGGCGCCATGCGCGGGCTGGGCCGGCTTGGTCATCAGCTCCAGGATCGAGACGTAGGTCTTGCGCGCGAGCTGGTCGTTCCAGGTCTTGTCGCGCATGATGATCTCGAGCAGTTCCTCCATCGCGCCGGTGAAGTCGCGGCCCGCGAACAGGCCTTGCGCCAGCGCGAAACGGGCGTCGAAGTCCCGCTTGTTGGCGGCGATCGCCGCCTGCAGCGCGGCCGGGTCCAGCCCCTGCTGGGCGCGCTCGGCCGCGGCGATCCATGCGGCCAGCGCCTGGAAGCGCGCATGCGGCGTGATCGTGTCCGCGGCCAGGTGCGCGACCGGCGCGAAGGCCGCCTTGGCGTGTTCCAGCTGATCGTCCTCCAGCAGCGCGCGGATCAGGTCGAAGCGCGCCGTCTCGTTGGCCGGATCGGCCTGCACCGCGGCCTGCAGCTTCTGCAGCGCGCCGTCGCTGTCGCCTTCCTCCCTCAGCGCCTGGGCCTCGGCCAGGTCCTCCTCGGCCTCGAGCGCCTCGCCGGACGGCACGTGGCGGTCCAGGAACTCGCGGATCTGCGCCTCGGGGATCGCGCCGACGAAGCCGTCCACCGGCTGGCCGCCGACGAACATCACGCAGAACGGGATCGAGCGCACGCCGAAAGCCTGGCTCAGCTGGGTGGCGATCTCGGGCTGGTCGTCGCTGTTGAGCTTGGCCAGCTTCCAGCGGCCGGCGTAGGCGACTTCCAGCTTCTCCAGCATCGGACCCAGCGTGCGGCACGGGCCGCACCACGGCGCCCAGATGTCCAGCAGCACCGGCTGCTGCATGGAGGCCTGCAAGAGGTCGGCTTCGAAGTTCTGGAGGGTGATGTCGGTCATGGTGGGGGATCGGCGGGGGCGGGGAGGGTGTTCGCCAAGCGGCAAGAACGGCACCTGAGGCTGCCCGCCTACAATTCAAGGTTTCACGATTGACAGATCGAGGACCGACCCGTGAGCAGCGCCACCACTCCCGCCATCGCCCCCGTCATCGGCGTGGTGATGGGCTCCAGCAGTGACTGGGAGACCATGAAGCACGCCGCCGACATTCTCACCGAGTTCGGCGTGCCGTTCGAGGCGCGGGTGGTTTCCGCGCACCGCATGCCCGATGAGATGTTCGCCTACGCCGAGCAGGCCGAGGGCCGGGGCCTGCGGGCGATCATCGCCGGGGCCGGCGGCGCCGCCCACCTGCCCGGCATGCTGGCCGCCAAGACGCTGGTGCCGGTGCTGGGCGTGCCGGTGGCGAGCCGCCACCTGCAGGGCGTGGACTCGCTGCACTCGATCGTGCAGATGCCCAAGGGCATCCCCGTGGCGACCTTCGCCATCGGCACCGCCGGCGCGGGCAACGCGGCGCTGTTCGCCGTGGCCGTGCTGGCCCGCGACAACCCGGAACTGCGCGCGAAGCTCGACGCGTTCCGCAAGCGCCAGACCGCCGCCGCGACCGCGATGACCGAGGAGCTGCGCTGATGCCGCTGCTGCCGGGTCACGCGACGCTGGGCGTGCTGGGAGGCGGCCAGCTCGGCCGCATGTTCGTCCACGCGGCACAGGCGCTGGGCTACCGCTGCGTCGTGCTCGATCCCGATGCGTCCAGCCCGGCCGGCGCGGTCGCGCAGGATCACTTGAAGGCGGACTACCTGGACGCCGCGGCGCTCGAGGAACTGGCCCGCCGCTGCGACGCCGTCACCACCGAATTCGAGAACGTGCCCGCGCGCGCGCTGGAGCAGCTGGCGCGCACGCGCGTCGTCGCGCCGGGCGCGGCGGCCGTCGCGATCTGCCAGGACCGCGCCCGCGAGAAGGCCCATTTCGACGCCAGCGGCGTGCCCTGCGCGCCGTACGCGGTGCTGCGCTCGGCGGACGACCTGGCGGCCGTGCCCGGCGCGCTGCTGCCCGGCATCCTGAAGACGGCCCGGCTGGGCTACGACGGCAAGGGCCAGCGGCGCGTCGCCGACCGCGCGCAGCTGGCGGCGGCCTTCGACGAACTGGGCCGCGTCGACTGCGTGCTCGAGCAGATGCTGCCGCTCGCGCTGGAGCTGAGCGTGCTGGTCGTGCGCGGCGCCGGCGGCGAGGTCGTCACCTACCCGGTCCAGCAGAACCTGCACCGCGACGGCATCCTGGCCGTCACCGAGGTGCCCGCGCCCGGCATCGACGCCGCCCTGCAGGCCCAGGCGCGCCGCTCGGCGGCGGCGATCGCGTCCGGCATGGGCTACGTCGGCGTGCTGTGCGTCGAGTTCTTCGTGCTGGAGGACGGCCGGCTGGTCGTCAACGAGATGGCGCCGCGCCCGCACAACTCGGGCCATTACACGATGAACGCCTGCGATCTCTCGCAGTTCGAGATGCAGGTCCGCGCGATGGCCGGGCTGCCGCTGCGCGAGCCGCGCCTGCATTCGCCCGCCGTGATGCTGAACCTGCTGGGCGACCTGTGGTTCGACGCCGATGGCCGCGAGCGCGCGCCCGACTGGGCCGGCGTGCTGGCCCTGCCCGGCGCGGAGCTGCACCTGTACGGCAAGGCGCAGGCGCGCCAGGGCCGCAAGATGGGTCACCTGAACGTGGTCGGCGCCACGGCCGAGGACGCCCGCGCGAACGCGCGCCGCGCCTGCGCGCTGCTGGGCCTGCCGGACACGTGGTGACGGAGCGCGGCGCGATGGTGCTCGACGGACAGTCGCCCGGCGCGGTGCGCGAGACCGCGCGCGTGCTCGCCGCCGGCGAACTGGCCGGCGTGCCGACGGAGACCGTCTACGGCCTGGCGGCGCGCGCCGACCAGGACGGCGCGGTGGCGAAGATCTTCGCCGCCAAGGGCCGGCCCAGCGACCATCCGCTGATCGTCCATGTGCTCGACGAGCAGGGCGCGCGCGTCTTCGCGCAGGACCTGCCGCCGGCCGCCCACCGCCTGATCGAGGCCTTCTGGCCCGGCCCGCTGACGCTGATCGTGCGCCGCGTGCCCGGCATCGCGGCGGCCGCCGCCGGCGGACAGGACACGGTGGGGCTGCGCTGCCCCTCCCATCCGGTCTTCCGCGCGCTGATGGCCCAGTGCCGCGCGCTCGGCGTCGAGGGCCTGGCCGCGCCCAGCGCCAACCGTTTCGGCCGCGTCAGCCCGACCACCGCCCAGCATGTCGCCACCGAGTTCGAGCCCGGCCTGACGGTGCTGGACGGCGGCGCCTGCGACGTCGGCATCGAGTCGACCATCGTCGACGTCAGCCGCGGCGGCCTGACGCTGCTGCGCCCCGGCGTGCTGACGCCGGAGCAGCTCGAGGCCGCGGCCGGCCTTCCTTTACAAGCGCCCGACGCCCAGGCGCCACGCGCGTCGGGCACACTCGCTGCCCATTACGCGCCGCAGGCGGCGGTCCGGCTGATGTCCACCGAGGCGCTGCGGGATGCGCTGTCCGGCGAACACCCGGCGAGGCTGGCGGTATATTCCCGCACGTCCTTCGCCGGGCCGGCGCCGGCGCTGCACCGCACCATGCCGGCCCAGGCGCGCGCGGCGGCGCGGCAGCTGTTCGCCGTCCTGCGCGAGCTGGACGCGGCCGGTGCCGCGGAGATCTGGATCGAGGCGCCTCCGCAGGAGGCTGCCTGGGATGGGGTACGGGACCGCTTGTCCCGCGCGGCGGCGGCATTCGCGCCCCGCTGAGTTTTCGAGATTTGGAGAGTTCATGAAGAGTCTGAAGCGCCACCTGGCCGTGCTGCTGGGTGCCACCGCGATGCTGGCGGCCTGCGGTGGCGGCGGCCAGCAGATCGATCCCTTTGCCCCGAAGCGCATGATCAGCTTCGGCGACGAGACGAGCACCATCCGCACCGACGGCACCAAGTACACGATCAACGGCACCGACACGACCACCAAGGCCGTGCTCTGCACGTCCAACGCGATCTGGGTGCAGCAGCTGGCGAGCCGCTTCGGCCTGGTCTTCGCCGAGTGCAACGTCGACAAGCTGGCCACGCCCACCGCGCGCATGTACGCGGCCGCCGGCGCCAGGGTCACCGAGGTGACCGCGCAGATCGACCGCCAGTTCGCGCTGGACGGCTTCAACAACAAGGACCTGGTCACGGTGCTGGCCGGCGCCAACGACGTGATGGAGCTCTACGCCCAGTTCCCGGCGCAGGACGCCGGCACGCTGGGCAACGCGGCGCAGACCCGCGGCGAGCAGTTGGCCGCCCAGGTCAACCGCATCGCCGATGCCGACGGCCGCATCATCCTGTCCACCGTGCAGGACATGGGCCTGTCGCCGTTCGCGTTCAAGGAGAAGGCGGCCCATGCCGACGCCGATCGCGCCGCGCTGCTGTCCGAGCTGTCGCGCCGCTTCAACGTCGGCCTGCGTCTGAAGATCCGTAACGACGGTCACTACATCGGCCTCATCCTCACCGATGAACTGATGGGCACGATGAGCCGCTTCCCGACCGCCTATGGCGCGACGAACTCGGCCGACGCCGCCTGCCTGTCGACCTCGCTGCCGCCGGTCTGCACCGACCTGACGCTGGTGACCAGCGCCACGTCCACCAGCCACATGTGGGCCTCGGACCTGCTGGTCGGTCCGATCATGCACAACAACATGGCCCTGCAGGCCTCGAACCGGGCCACCAACAACCCGTTCTGACGGCCGCGCGCGCAGGCGCGGGACCGCACGGTCCCGCGTTGTTCGCCCAGCGATGACACAAGTGTTGCAACCGCGCCTCGATGGGGTCAGGTTGTGCGTCATGTGACTCCCGGACCCTGGCATGCTGCGGCGTGTCAGGGTTTTCCTTTTGGAGAGTCCACCTGACGACCGCTTACAGTGATCGCTGAGAAAAACGAACGACCGTTCGATTTAATGCCGACCGCACTCGCCGGGACGGCGTGAACGACGGAGACAACCCCTGGAGAAGTCCGAATGAACAGCCAATTCAAACTGGCCAGCCTGACGCTGGTCGCGGCCGCCATGCTGAGCGCCTGCGGTGGCGGCAGCAATCCGTCGAGCGACGATCCCCCGCCCGCGCGCGGCACGCTGGAGCTGGGCCTGCTGGCCGGCGCCGCCACGTCGGACCAGATCGACGCGGGCACGCAGGCCAAGGGCGTGCAGGCGCTGTCCGGCAAGGCCGCGTGCGGCGTGGATGTGCGCTACGTCTACTACTGGACCCGCGATCCCCAGGGCAATCCGGCGACGGCCTCGGCCGCGGTGCTGGTGCCGTCCGGCACGGCCGCCGTGTGCACGGGCAACCGCCCGGTGCTGCTCTACGCGCACGGCACGACGACCGACCAGGCCTTCAACATGGCCCAGATCTCGACCAACGCCGAAGGCTCGCTGGTCGCGGCGTTCTACGCCGCCCAGGGCTTCATCGTCGTGGCCCCGAACTACATGGGCTATGACCGCTCGGGCCTGCAGTACACGCCGTACCTGAACGCCGAGAACTCCGCCATCGACATGATCGACGGCCTGCGCGCCGCCAAGGCGCACCTGAACGCCGAGAGCGCGGTCAAGCCCTCGGCCAAGCTGCTGATCGCCGGCTACTCGCAGGGCGGCCACGTCGCGATGGCGACGCAGAAGGTCATCGAGCGCGACTACGCGTCCGAGTTCACCGTCACCGCCGCGGCGCCGATGTCCGGCCCGTACAACCTGGTGAAGCTGGGCGACGTCATCACCAGCGGCACGGTCAACGCCGGCGCGACGCTGTTCCTGCCGCTGATGCTGACCAGCTACCAGAAGGCCTACGGCAACATCTACTCGGCCCCGTCCGACGTCTACCAGTCGCAGTTCGCCGCGACCGCCGAGACGCTGTTCCCGTCGAAGGAGTCGATCACCCAGCTGATCCAGGAAGGCAAGCTGCCGGCCGATCCGACCTTCACCAAGCTGTTCGGCACCGGCGGCCTGCTGACCGACACCTTCCGCACCGGCTACCCCACCTCGAACTTCCGCAAGGCGCTGCAGACCAACACGCTGCTGGGCTGGACGCCCAAGGCGCCGGTCGCGCTGTGCGGCGGCGCGAACGACCCGACGGTGTTCTTCTTCAACACCACGGACGCGCAGGCCGACTTCGGCTCGCGCGGCAAGGCGGTGCCGGCGTCCAACCTGGAAAGCGCGGCGTCGATGTCCTGGGCCGGCGCGACCACCGCGGCCACCATCGCGGGCGGCTTCGCCCAGGCCAAGGCGGCAACCTCCGCCGCGGCGGGCGGCGGCGCGGCCGGCGCGGCGGCGGTGCAGGGCGCGTACCACGGCACGCTGGTGCCGCCGTTCTGCAACGCGCTGGCGCGTGGCTTCTTCCAATCGGTGCTGGCTTCCCAGCCGTAATTCCCCGGGACCAGAACGGAGACACCATCCATGAAAAAGAACATCCCCCTCATCCTGGCCGCCTCGCTGATGGCACTGGCCGGCGCCGCCCGCGCCGAGGAGCCCGCGGTGGGCACGCACACGGTCTACGTGGGCCTGGCCCACATCGACGTGAACAGCAAGGCCGCGCCGCTGGCCGGCGGCAGCAAGCAGTTCCCGGATCCGGGTCCGCAGATCCGCGTCGGCAACGCGACCACGGTGGGCTTCGGCTACACCTACCGCTTCGCCGAGCGCTGGAGCGGCGAGATCGTGCTGGGCGTGCCGCCCTCGCACAAGATTTACGGCAACGGCGTGCTGGCCAATGCCGGCCAGATCGCGGTCGTGCGCCAGATGCCGCCCACGGTGTTCATCAACTACCACCTGGGCGAGTGGCTGCCGAAGGTCCATCCCTTCGTCGGCCTGGGCGTGAACTACACCTACTTCGAGAAGAAGCGCAGCACGCCGACCGGTGACGCCATCAGCGGCGGCCCGACGCGCATCACGCTGAGCAACTCGTGGGGCGCCGCGGCCCACGCCGGCTTCACGGTGCAGTACTCGAAGAACTGGTCGCTGACCGGCACGGCCGCCTACGCGGACGTGCGCAGCACGATGCGCTCGTACACGACGACCAAGGACGGCGTGGAAGAGCTGCACACGAAGATCAACTTCCGCCCGATCGTCTACACGATGTCGCTGGGCTACTCGTTCTGATCGACGCGTGACCCGGATGGACGGGGCTTGCCCCCGTCCCGGGCGTCCCGGGCCACTACACTTGCGACATGAGCGTGTTGCTGGCCCTGGATAGCTCGACCGAACACATGGCTCTGGCCCTCTTGGGCCAGGGCCATGCTGCTTTTCTGGACGCCGATGGCGGCGCCCAGGCCTCGCAGCGGATGGTTCCCGACGCGATGGCGCTGCTCAAGCAGTGCGGCGTCGCGCTGTCCGAGGTCGATGCCATCGGCTTCGGCCGCGGCCCTGGCGCCTTCACGGGCTTGCGCACGGCCTGCTCGGTGGCGCAGGGCCTGGCGCTGGGCGCCGGCAAGCCGGTGCTGGCGCTGGACAGCCTGATGCTGGTGGCCGAGGACGCGCGCCGCCAGTTGCTCGACGAAGGCGCGGACGCGGCAACGCCGTTCGACGTCTGGGTCGCGATGGACGCCCGCATGAACCAGGTCTACCTCGGCCGCTATCGCTGGAGCGGCGCGCGCTGGGCGACGGCGCTGGAGCCGGCGCTGACCGACCTCGAGCCGCTGCGCGCGCTGTGGCGCGACGCGCCCCCGGCGATCGTCGCCGGCACCGCGCTGGCCGCGTTCGAGCTCGACACCGGCGCCGCCCGCAGGATTCCCGCGACCGCATCGCGCGCCCGCGCGCTGGGGGCGCTCGCGCAGCAGGCCTTCGAAGCCGGACGGGCCGAGGACGCCGCCAACGCGCTGCCGCTGTACGTGCGCGACAAGGTCGCGCTGACGACCGCCGAGCGCGAGGCCGCGAAGGCCGCGCCCGTGGAGGCCCAGGCCACCGCGGCCGCCCCGCTCGCCACGCCGGGAGAGGCCCCGCGATGAGCGCCCAGCCCAAGGACCTGGCCTGGCCGCCGTCGCTGCAATCGCTGCAGCCGCTGCGGACGGTGGACCTCGACGAAGTGATGGCGATCGAGTCCGTCTCCTACAGCCATCCGTGGACGCGCGGCAACTTCATCGATTCGATGGCCGCCGGCTATGCCGGCTTCGTCATGCGTGACGAGCAGGCCCGGCTGTGTGGCTACTTCCTCGCGATGCAGGTCATCGACGAGATGCATCTGCTCAACATCACCGTCGAGCCGGCCCGGCAGGGACAGGGCCTGGCGCGGCGCATGCTCGACGCCCTGGGCCTGCTGGCGCGCGCGCGCGGCTGCCACCAGGTCTGGCTGGAGGTCCGCGAGAGCAACCTGCGCGCGCGCCGGCTCTACGAGCGCTATGGCTTCGCGCAGAGCGGCCTGCGGCGCGGCTACTACCCGGGCGCCGAAAGCCGCGAGGACGCGGTGCTGATGACCCTGCGCCTGACGGAGCCTGCCGCATGACCTGGACCGACCGACAACGCGCGATGCTCGAGGCCATGGGCCTGAAGCTGTGGACGCCGCCCGCGGCCGGCGATGCCGCGCCGGCGATGCCGGTCGCGCCCGCCGCGCCGCCATCCGCCACCGCGCCGGCGCCGCGTGCCGCGCCGGCCCCGTCGCCGGCAGCCGCGCCAGCCAGGCGCGAGGAAGCGCCGGCGGACGTGGCCGTCGCCGAGCCGCCCGCGCCGCGCCGCGTGGCGGAGGTGCTCGCGAAGGCCATGCCCGCCGCCCTGCCCGCCGCGGAGCCTCAGCCTGCTCCGGCCTCGGGTCCGTCGCGCGAGACGATCGCCCGGCTCGACTGGCCCGCGCTGCGCGACGAGGTCGCGGTCTGCCGCGCCTGCGCGCTCTGCGAGTCGCGCAAGAACACCGTCTTCGGCGTCGGCAATGAACGCGCGCACTGGATGGTCGTCGGCGAGGCGCCTGGCGAGCAGGAGGACCTGAAGGGCGAGCCCTTCGTGGGCGCGGCCGGCAAGCTGCTGGACAGCATGCTGCGCGCGCTGGGCCTGAGCCGTGACGAAGGGCCGCCGGAGCGGCAGGTCTACATCGCCAACACGCTGAAGTGCCGGCCGCCGCGCAACCGCAATCCGGACCCGGCCGAGCTGGCGCAGTGCGAGCCCTTCCTGCAGCGCCAGATCGAGCTGATCCAGCCGCGCATCATCCTGGCGATGGGGCGTTTCGCGGTGCAGCAGCTGCTGCGCAGCCAGGAGCCGATCGGACGCCTGCGCGGCCGCGTGCACCGCTACCAGGGCGTGCCGCTGATCGTCACGTACCACCCCGCCTACCTGCTGCGCAACCTGCCGGACAAGGCGCGCGCCTGGGAGGACCTCTGCCTGGCGCTGAAGACGCTCGACGAGACGCCGGCCCGTGCCGGGGCACAGGATGGCAGCGACTGAATGAACGCGCCGGTGCCGCCCCTGCCGCCGGACCGGCCGGCGCCTTCCGCCGAAGACCAGGCGGCGCAGTTCCGGCTGCTCGCCGACAACGTGCCGGTGCTGATCGCGGTCTTCGACGCGGCGACGCGCACCTGCCGCTTCGCCAACCGCCAGTACGCGCGCAGTTTCGGCCTGGACGAGATCAGCGCGATGGGCCGCACCTTCGCCGAGATCATCGGCGAGGAGGCCGCCGCCGAGATCGAGCCCCATGTGCAGCGCGTGCTCAACGAGCGCGTCAGCGTCAGCTACGAGCGCCGGCTGGAGCGCCGCGACGGCGCTCCGCGCTGGATCGAGGTCAACCTGATCCCCTACGTGCCGCCCGGCGAGACGGCGGTGCAGTCCAGCTTCGTGCTGATCAGCGACATCACGCGCTTCCGTGAGGCCGAGGCGGCGGTGCGCGAATCCGAGGAGCGCCTGGCCAAGTTCATGCAGGCCTCGATGGAGGGCATCGTCTTCCATCGCGACGGCATCGTCACCGACGCGAATCCGCCGATCTGCGAGCTGATCGGCTGGCCGCTGGAGGAGTTGATCGGCCGCCAGGCGCTGTCGCTGATCGCGCCGGACCAGGTCGATACCGTGCGCGCGGTGATGGAGTCCGGCCAGGAGACGCGCTACGCGACCGCGATCCAGCACCGCGGTGGCGAGCGCATCGACGTCGAATTCATCGTCCGCACGCTGTGGCGCCATGGCGAGCGCCTGCGCATGACCATCGTCCGCGATCTGCGTCCGCATCTGGCGGCGGTGGCGCGCATCCAGCACCTGGCGCAGCACGATCCGCTGACCGGCCTGCTGAACCGCTCGACCTTCATGGAGCGGCTGCGCGAGCGGCTGCTGCAAGGCCCGGCCCGGCGCACGGCGCTGCTGTTCATCGACCTGGACAACTTCAAGCGCGTCAACGATTCGCTCGGCCACCTGGAGGGCGACCGGGTGCTGCAGACCGTCGCCGAGCGGCTGCGCGGCGGCCTGCGCGGCAGCGATCTGGTGGCGCGCTTCGGCGGCGACGAGTTCGTCGTGCTGCTCGAGGACGTGCATCAGCGCAAGGACGTGCAGACGGTGCTCAACGCGCTGCTCGGCGTCGTCGAGGTGCCGGTGCAGGCCGATGGCCGCGACCTGTCGGTGACGCCGTCGATCGGCGTGGCCATGTATCCCGAGCACGGCGAGTCGCCCGAGGAACTGCTGCAGCACGCCGACACGGCGATGTACCTCGCGAAGACCGCGGGGCGCGCGACCTACCGCTTCTTCGAGCCCGCGATGGCCGAGAGCGCCTATGCCGACCTGGTGCTGGAAAGCGAGCTCGCGCAGGCGCTGACGGCCGACGAGTTCGTGCTCTTCTACCAGCCGCAGGTCGACGCGCGCAGCGGCGAACTGGTGGGCGCCGAGGCGCTGCTGCGCTGGCGGCATCCGCAGCGCGGGCTGCTGACGCCGGACGCCTTCATCATCGTCGCCGAGCGCCACCGGTTGATGCTGCCGCTGGGCGAGTGGGTGATGTACGAGGCCGCGCGCCAGACGCGCGCCTGGCATGAGCGCGGCGTCGCCGCCGTGCCGATCGCCGTCAACCTGTCGAGCATGCAGTTCCGGCTGGCCAGCTTCTCGAAGTCGGTCGCGCAGGTGCTCAAGACGGCCGGCGTGCCGGGCGAGTGGCTCGAACTCGAATTGACCGAACGCATGCTGACCGACGAGATCGACCGCCTGCCCGAGCTGCTGCAGACGCTGCGCGGACAGGGGCTGGCGATCTCGATCGACGACTTCGGCACCGGCTACACGGCGCTGAATCAATTGACCCGGCTGCCGCTGGACAAGCTCAAGATCGACCAGAGCTTCGTCGCGGTGCTGCCGGACGATCGCGGCGCCGCGGCGATCACGCGCGCGGTGGTGCAGATGGCCAAGGGCCTGGGCCTGCGCGTGGGCGCCGAAGGCGTGCGCAACGCGCGGCAATGGCAGCTGCTGGCCGAGTGGGGCTGCGACGAGCTGCAGGGCGAGGTGATCGCGCCCGCGATGCCCGCCGAGGAATTCGAGGCGTGGCTGGCCGAACGCGGCCGGGCCACGCTTCCCGGACAAGACACATGACCTCCAAGACTCCCGATTCCGCGCGCCCGAACGGCGCGGCCCGCCTGTCCCAGGGCGAGCCTCAGGGCGGCCCGGTCCATGAGACCGATCCCGCGATGGCCGCGCTGCTGCGCGATGAGATCGCCGCCGCCGGCGGCTGGCTGCCGTTCGACCGCTACATGAGCCTGGCGCTGTACGCGCCGGGGCTGGGCTACTACGCCAACGCGCGCCGCAAGTTCGGCACGATGCCGCAGCAGGGCTCGGACTTCGTGACCGCGCCGGAGCTGTCGCCGCTGTTCGGGCGCGCGCTGGCGAAGCAGGTCGCGCAGGCGCTGGCGCTCAGCGGCACCGGCACGGTGATCGAATTCGGCGCCGGCAGCGGCGCGCTGGCGGAGCAGCTGCTGGAGACGCTGGACGGGCTGGGGCAGCCGGTCTCGAAATACTTCATCGTCGACCTGTCGGGCTCGCTGCGCGCGCGCCAGGCCGAGCGGCTGGCGCGCTTCGCGCCGCGCGTCGAGTGGCTGGACCGCTGGCCCGACGAGATCCATGGCGTGCTGGTGGCCAACGAACTGCTGGACGCGATGCCGGTCGAGCTGCTGTGCTGGGACGGCCGCCACTGGTTGCAGCGTGGCGTGGGGCTGGACGGGCAGGGCGCGCTGCATTTCGTCGATCGCCCCGGCGACGCGCGCCCGCCAATGCCGCGGGAACACGACCTCGGCGTCGTGCCCGGCACCGTGACGGAGATCCATCCGCAGGCCGAGGCCTTCGTGCGCACGCTGGCGGAGCGGCTCAAGCGCGGCGCGGCCTTCTTCATCGACTACGGCTTCCCGGAGGCCGAGTACTACCACCCGCAGCGCACCGGCGGCACGCTGATGTGCCATCACCTGCACCGGGCCGACCCCGATCCGCTGGCGCTGCCGGGCCAGAAGGACATCACGGCGCACGTGAACTTCACCGGCATCGCGCTGGCCGGCCAGGACGCCGGGCTGACGGTGCTGGGCTACACCAGCCAGGCCAATTTCCTGATCAATTGCGGCCTCGTGGACCTGATGGCCGAGGCCAGCCTGGCCGAGCGCACGATGGCCCACCGGCTGATCGCCGAGCACGAGATGGGCGAGCTGTTCAAGGTGATCGGCTTCGCGCCGGGCGAGGGCTTCGAGGCGCTGGGCTTCAGCGCGGGCGATCGCTCTCACACGCTATGAGCGCGGCGCGTCGGGCCTCGTAGATCGCCTGGCCGATCGCCGGCCCCTTCTTCCCCGCCGCGAGCGCCGCGGCCGAGATCGCCGCCTGGTCCACCGACCGCACCGCGCGCAGGTCGTGCAGCAGCGCGGCGCGCTGGGGATAGGGGCGGTCGCGCAGGCCGGCGCGGCCGCGGGCATCGCACTCGCAGGCGAGCAGCAGCTGCTCGAAGCGCTCGGGGCGGCGGAACGCATCGCAGCGCTCGATCAGCCGCAGCCGCGCCTCCGGCGTGAAGTCCAGGCTCTGATGCACATGCGTGTGCTCGCGCGCCACCAGCTCGGCCAGTTCCTTGCAGTCCGTGGGCACGCGCCAGCGCTGCGACAGCGCGGCCGCCAGCTCGACGCCGCGCGCCTCGTGCTTCAGGTGGCGCGGCCACTCCTGCTCGGGCGTCGTGCCCTTGCCCAGGTCGTGGCACAGCGACGCGTACCGCACGGGCAGCGGCGCGCCCACGCGGGCGCATTCCTCGAGCACCAGCAGCAGATGCGTCCCGGTGTCGACTTCCGGGTGGTGCGCCGGCGGCTGGGGCACGCCGAACAGCCGGTCCAGCTCCGGCGCGATCCGCGCCAGCGCGCCGCTGTGGCGCAGGATCTCGATCATCCGCGCCGGGTGCTGCTCCATCAGGCCGCGGGAAACCTCCTGCCAGACGCGTTCGGCGACCAGTGCGTCGGCCTCGCCGGCGGCCACCATGCCGCGCATCAGCGCCATCGTCTCGGGCGCGACGGTGAAGTCGCCGAAGCGGGCCGCGAAGCGCGCCAGCCGCAGGATCCGCACCGGATCCTCGGCGAAGGCCGGGGAGACGTGACGCAGCACCCGGGCTTCCAGGTCGCGCCGGCCGCCATAGGGGTCGATCAGCGAACCGTCTTCGGCCTGGGCCATCGCGTTGATGGTCAGGTCGCGCCGGGCCAGGTCCTCTTCGAGCGTGACGTCGGGGTCCGTATGGAACTGGAAACCGTGGTATCCGGATCCGGTCTTGCGCTCGGTCCGGGCCAATGCCACCTCTTCATGGGTCACGGGGTGGAGGAACACCGGGAAATCCTTGCCGACGGGAATAAATCCCTTGTCGATCAAGGACTTGGGTGTTGTTCCGACAGCGACCCAGTCCCGGTCCTGGACCGGAAGACCCAAGAGGGCATCACGAACGGCACCCCCGACAAGAAACATCTGATAACTCATGTTGCGGCGCAGCATCCCCAAGGCTGGGGATACCTCACGTAGGCTGTGTCTCGGTATATTTACCAATGCCACCTGCACACCAGTGCCTGTCCGAAAACAGGCCAGCTACCGAGAGAGACGTTGTAGTCAGGCAGGTTGGCGCAGTGGGAGTTTATGAATGAAGTCTGTTCTGTTCTTCCTGTTGGGCGGAATTGGTCTCGCCGCCCAGGCGCAGGAACTGCCGGCGCCGGAAGCTCCCCAGCTTCACGTCGCGGCTGAAACGAGTTTTGTCCAGCAGAGCCGGGCGGCCGCCGCCCAGCTGCCGGATGTCAACGAGCAGGAAGGCATGGATGCCGTGATCCCTTCCTTCGCGTCCGAGTCCCAGACCCAGGCCATGATGCTGGGCGGCTTGCTGGCCGTCGGCTTCCTGGTCCGCCGCCGCCGCGACCACTGAACCCGGTCCCGACGGTCCACCTCGCCGCTTCCCGCTGCCTGCCCGCACAGGCGGCCGGAAGCGGTTCTTCTTTCAGCCCCGCGATTCAGCCTCCGATTCAGCCTCCGATTCAGCCTCCGGTTCAGCCCGCGAAGGTGAGCACCGGCTCCGGACCGCTGACGTCGCGATAGGGCTCCTCGAAATCCAGGAAATCCTTCTCCGCGATGGCGTCGGCGATCCACTCGCGCACGCCCGGGGCGGCCTGGACGCGCTGGACATAGCCTTGCAGCGCTTCCGGCAGGGGCAGCCCGTAGCGCGTCACCCGCATCACGACCGGCGCGAAGAACGCATCCGCCGCGCCGAAGGCGCCAAACAGGAAGGGACCGCCGCTCTGCGCCAGCGCCTCGGTCCAGAGCTCGGCGACGCGGTCGAGGTCCTTGCGCAGGCCGGGCTCCCGCGCCAGCAGGCGCGGTCCCACGGTGCGCAGGTCGGCGTCGATGTTCATCACGCACAGGCCGCGCATCTGGCCGAAGCCGCTGTGCATCTCCGCGCACAGGCTGCGAGCGCGGGCCCGCTGGCGCGCGTCGCGCGGCCAGACGCCGGCATCGGGGAAGCGCTCGGCCAGGTACTCGACGATGGCCAGCGAATCCCACACCGCGAAGCCCTCGTCCACCAGCACCGGCACCTTGCCGGTCGGCGTCACGGCGCCGACCTCGCGGTAGAAGGCTGAATCGGGCGTGAAGTCGAAGCGGACGACGCGTTCCTGGAAGGGAATGCCCAGCGCCTTCATCAGCACCCACGGGCGCATCGACCAGGACGAGTAGTTCTTGTTGCCGACGATCAGCTGCATGCGGAGTCTCTCTGTTTTGGGGAATTCGAGGGGCAAGGGGGCGCGGCGCCGGGGGATCAGTTGCCCCCGTTGGCGGGGATGTCCGGCGCCGACGCGGCCGCCGGTCCGATGACGCGGCCGAGGCGGTCGCGCAGCAGCGTGCCGCCCTCGCGGCCCATCAGCTGCGCGTAGATCGTCGCGTTGGACAGCACCTTGCGCACGTAGTCGCGGGTCTCCCAGATGGGGATGTTCTCGGTCCAGACGGCGGCGTCGAGCTGCGGGCCCTCGCGCCAGCGGCGCGGCCGGTTCGGCCCGGCGTTGTAGGCCGCCGCGGCCATCGCCTGCGAGCCGTCGAAGCTGTCCATCACCAGCTTCAGGTAGCCGGTGCCCAGGCGCAGGTTGGTGTCGCGGTCGTGCAGCATGTCGGGCCGGAACTCGACGCCCAGCTTCTTCGCCGTCCACTTGGCGGTGGCCGGCATCACCTGCATCAGGCCGCCGGCGCCGACGTGCGAGCGCGCATCCATCATGAAGCGCGACTCCTGCCGGATCAGCCCGTAGACATAGGCCGGGTCCAGGCCGACGGCGGTCGCCTGCTTGAAGACATCGGCGCGGTAGGGCATCGGGAAGCGCTGGGCCAGGTCGACCTCGACCTTGGTGCGCTCGCTGGTCTGGATGCAGCGCTCCCAGAGTTCGCGCTCGCAGGCGGCCTGGGCGACGGCCAGCAGCTCGCGGTCGGACAGGCCGCGCAGCGTGAAGTTCCATTCGCGCTGGCCCTCGCCGCGCAGGCCGACGGCCAGCAGCTGCATCGCGCGCTGGATGCCGGGCAGGGCCAGGGCGGCAGCGCGTTCCTGGGCGGTCAGCTCGGCCGGCGTCGGCGGCAGCGGCAGGCGCAGCTTGAGTTCGTCCGCCGCCAGCTTGCCGTAGAAGCTCAGCGGCGAGGCGATCGCGCGCAGCGTCTCCTGCGCCTCGCGGCGCTGGGCGTCGCCGCCCGGGCCGGACGGCGCCAGCTGCTGCTGGGCCTTGGCGCGCCAGTACTGCCAGGTGATGTCCTTCTGGTCCGCCGGCTTCATCAGCGCGATCGCGGCCATCAGCTGTTCGGGTCTGGGCGCGCCGGCGTCGCCGCGCAGCGCGGCGCGCGCGATCCAGCCGACCGTCTCGTCGCTCCACTCGAGCGGACCGCCCAGCCGGGCCTGCAGCTTCAGCGCGCGGTCGAAGTGCTCGTTGGCCTCGTCCTTGAGCCGCAGCGCGGCCTGCCGGCCGTACTGGGCCCACAGCCACGCCGACAGGTCATTGGGCAGCTTCGGCGCCCAGCGACGCACATCGTCCTCCGACTTGTCGAAGTCGGTCGCCATCAGGCGCATCAGCGCCAGCATCGTCAGCTCGGCCTTCGCGCGCGGCGACGCGCCGGCCTTCTTGCTCAGATAACGCTCCGGCTTGTCCATCAGCTCGGCGAGCGCGTCCTGCTCGGGCTTGCCCAGCAGCGCGCCGGCCTGCTTCACCGCGCGCGGCTTGTTGGTCTCGACCACCAGGCGCAGCTTGCGCCACACGTCGGCGTCCTTGAATTCGCCGTTCTCGTGCAGCGTGGTGGCCAGCATGTTGCAGCCCTCGTCGGCGTCGCGCTGCGCGAACCAGGCGGCGCGGGCGGTCTCGCGCAGGTCGCGTTTGGGCGGGTCGGCGAGCAGCGTGTAGCAGACGACCTCGCGGTCGTCCTGCATCTTGTAGCCGGCCAGGTCGCGCCGGAAATTGGCCCAGTCGCGGCGGTGGCCGAGTTCCAGGAGCCAGTCGTTGCGCAGCCGGTCCTCGACATAGGCGCCGGGCCAGCGCGCGTAGAACGCGTTGATCTCGGGCTGCTGGGCGTCGGACAGGCGCGCGTTCAGCTCCCAGTAGTCGAACCAGGGCGCGAGCGGATGCTGCTGGTCGAAGGCCGCCTGCCGCATCGCGGCGAGCTTGGCGCGATCGCGGACGCGCCAGGCCTCGCGGGCGTCGGTCACCAGGTCGGGCAGCGGCGGCGGCGGGTTGGGGACGACGTTGAAGGCCGTGACCGGCTGCGCGGCGGCGGGGGCGGCCGGCAGCAGGGCGAGGGCGCCCAGGGCGGTGAGGGCGGCCAAGGGTGCGGCCAGGGCTGCGGCCAGGGGTGCGGCGGAGAGGGCGGTTACAGTGATCCGAGCGAACTTCATGCCGAACTGCGATGAGTGACTCTCCCATGGCCCCCGAGGCCGCCGGCACGTCCGGCAAGACCTGGCCCCATGAGCGGAGCGAATTGCGGCGCGCCTTGCTGGCGCGCCGCCGCGAATGGTGGGCCGGTGCCGAGGCGCGTCTCGCCGCCGACAAGCTGGGCGAGCAGCTGCTTCCGCTGCTGCGCCAGCTCGAGCCGCTGACCCTCGGCCTGTACTGGCCGCTGGAAGGGGAATTTAACGCAGCGGCCTGGGCCGCGACGCACAAGCTCGGGGGGGAGATGCAACTCGCGCTGCCATTCGCGCGCAGGGCCGGGGACCGCGGGCCGGCGTCGATGGAGTTCCGGCGCTGGGATGGACGGGAGCCGGCGGAGAAGGATGAGTGCGGCATCCCCAGCGCGACCGGTCCGGTGCTGGTGCCGGAGGTGCTGCTGGTGCCTTGCCTGGGCTACACGCGGGAGGGTTTCCGGCTGGGGTACGGCGGAGGGTACTTCGACCGCTGGCTGGAGGCGCATCCCGGCGTCACCACGATCGGGCTGGCGTGGAGCTGCTGCGAGGCGGCCTTCGAAGTCCAGCCGCACGACCAGGCGATGACCGTGGTGTTGACGGAGCGCGAGCTCGTCGCGCCTTGAGCGTGGCGGACGGCCGCCGGCCCTCACCCCTCTCTCCCGCAAGCGGGCGAGGGAGTAAGAGCCGGACGTCGTAGTAAACCCCCTCGCCCCTGCGGGGAGAGGGAGGGGAGAGGGGGCTCGTGCCACAGCGCCGCTGCCCTTCGAAGCACCCCCTCTCCCCTGCCCTCTCCCCCTCGCGGGGGGCGAGGGAGTTCTTGCGCAAGGCAAGTGCGGGCGGGAGGGGTGAGGGCCAGCGGCCGTCGAAGTACTGCAGCCCGCCGGCTCAGCCCGAGCGCTCATCCACCGGCGGATCCGGCTCGCCGATGGCGCGCCGCGTGAGCGCCGCCTGCTCGGCGATCCACTGCGCGAACTCCACCACCTCCGGCCGCGCCCGCCCCTGTGGCGACAGCACCAGCCAGTACACCGTCGGACAGTCCGTGCGCCCTTCCAGCCCGAAGGGCTCGACCAGTTCCCCGCGCTCCAGCGCCTCATAGACCAGCGGCAGCCGCGCCAGGGCCACCGCCTGCCCCGACACCGCCGCCTGGATCTGCTGGTACGTGAAGTTCAGATACATCCAGCGCCGCGGCTGCAGCTCCGGCGCGCCGTGCAGCGACAGCCAGCGCCGCCAGCTCAGGAAGATGCCGCTGGGCCGCTGGTCGTCCTCCTCGGCCAGCGTGTACTGCCTCAGGTCGCTCGCCTGGCTCAGCGGCGGCGCCTGGCCGTCCCTGGCCTGCGCCGCCACCCACGGATTCACCACCGGCGTCAGCATCTCGCCGAACATGCGCTGCGCCGTCGGCGCCACGCGGTTCGGCGCGGCGTAGCGCAGCGCGAGGTCGAACTCGCTGTCGTCCATCTCGACCAGCTGATCCAGCGCCGACACGCGGATGTCCATGTCCGGATGCTCGCGGTGGAAGGCCTCCAGCCGCGGAATCAGCCACAGCGACGCGAACGAGGCGAAGGTCGTCACGTTGACCACCCGCCGGCCGCGCGTCGAGCGGATCTGGCGCACCATCCCATCGAGCCGCTCCAGCATCGGTTCCACCACCGACAGCAGCAGCTTCCCATCCGGCGCCAGTTCCACATGGCGCGTGCCCCGCAGGAACAGCGTCGCGCCGAGCTCCTGCTCCAGCGCCCGGATCTGACGGCTGACTGCCGGCTGGGTCAGGAAGAGCTCCTCCGCCGCGGCGCTGAAGCTCAGCCGGCGGGCGACCGCCTCGAAGGCGCGCAGCGGACCGACGGCGAGCGGGCGGTGGCGGATGGGATTCATGCGTGAATGGTATCAATCGACGCCTGAACACTCATTGGACCGGACTGCGGGTCAACCCTAGGATTGCACCATGTCCACGAAGGAAGGCCGCAAGTGCGCGGACCGCCCGCTGGACTGGGAGCCGATCATGAACGTCATGCAAAAGTCATCAATCCAGGTCAGCCGCGACGACGCCGCGTGGGCGTTGTCCGAGGGCGAGGCGATGAGCCTGCCGATCGGCCCGGGCCGGCGCGAACTGCACGTGCTCGAGGGCCGGGTCTGGGTGACCCAGCGCGGCGACTTGGCGCTGCCGGCGCAGGATTTCTGGCTGTCCGCCGGCGAGACGCTGGAAGTCGACAGCGGCGCCCAGCTCGTCGTCGAAGCCTGGCCCACCGCGCGCTTCCAGCTGCTGGTGCCGCCGCAGGCCTGCGCGACCCGGCATCCCCGCGTCAGCCGCCGGCCTTCGTTCGGCCTGTTCGGCCAGCGCCTGGCGAACGCTTGACCGGAGCCGCGGCCTTGACCGGCTTCACCTTCTTCTCCGTGCTGGGCTCGGCGGTGGTGCCGGCCCTCTTCTTCGCGGTGCTGGCCTTGGGTTTCGCGTTCGCGGAACGCAAGGCCGCCTCCATCGCCAGACGGCCCCAGGGCAGCATCAGCGCGGGCGACTCCAGCGTCTCCTCCGGCGGCCGGAAGTAATTCACGGTGGCGACCTCCTGCTGGCCGTCCTTCCCGGGCTTCGAGTACCGGAAGGGCTCGCAGCCGGCGTCGGCAAAGCGCGCCTGACTGGCCGCGTCCGCCTTCAGATAGAGCTCGTCGCGGCTGATGATGGCCATGAACAGGCCGTCCACGTACAGCCCGAATCCCCCGAACATCCGCCGCGCCAGCACCGGCCCCAGCGGCGCGAGCAGCTCCATGCAGTGATTGGCGAAGTCGCTGCCCGCGCCGGTGGCGCGGCGGACGGTTCCTGTCGTGGTGGTGCCTCGTGTCATGGCGGCGACTCTAGCGCCGCGTTCGCGGCGCGGCCACAATCGCCGCTCCCGGGGCCCGTCGGTCCCGCTGGGCGACGCGAAAGGACCGGATGGATCCGAACGACAAGCTGCCGATCTCCGAAGACCGCCAGGCGCTGCGCGAGCGCCTGATCCGCGAACGGCTGGACCTGCCGGGCCGGCTCGAGCTGGCCGACATCGTGCAGAGCGTGCTGCGCGTCTGGCTGGTCGGGCGCAAGGAGCTGCGCATCGCGGCCTACTGGCCGATCAAGGGCGAATTCGATCCGCTGCCGGCGCTGTTCCGCTGGAGCGAGGTCGACGCCAACCGGCGCATCGGGCTGCCGGTCGTCGATCGCGAGGAAAAGCGCCTGCGCTTCCACGTCTGGTACCCCGGCTGCCCGATGGAAGAGGATGCGACCGGCATCACCAAGCCCAAGGACACCGAGTCCTTCGACCCGCAACTGCTGCTGCTGCCCTGCCTGGGCTACGGGCCGGGCGGGATCCGGATGGGTTATGGCGGCGGCTTCATGCTGCGCACCATCGCGCAGATCCAGCCGCGGCCGGTGGTGGTGGGCGTGGGCTTCAGCCACGGCTTCCAACCGACGCTCACCGCCCAGCCGAACGACGTGCGGCTGGACGCGATGCTGACCGAGATGGGGGTCGTCTGGGAGAATCCCCGCGCATGAACGCCGCCGATCCGCACGCCCTCCACACCCTGTACACGGCCCACCTGGCGGAGCAGCAGCGCCGCACCGAGCACGCGCTGCGGCGCGGCGGCTTCGATGCGCTGCTGATCGCGTCGGGCATCGAGAAGTTCGCCTTCCTCGACGACCGGCCCTACGTGTTCCAGCCCAATCCCCACTTCAAGCTGTGGGTGCCGCTGATCCGCCATCCGGACAGCTGGCTGGTGATCCGCCCCGGCCACAAGCCGCGCCTGGTCTATGTCCAGCCGGAGGACTACTGGCATGTGCCGCCCGAGGCGCCCAGCGGCTTCTGGGTCGAGCATTTCGAGCTGATCGTCGTGCGCAAGGCGGAAGAGGCGCTGCCCTATCTGCAGCTGCCGGGCAACCTGGCCATCGTCGGCGAGGCCGACGCGGCGCTGGGCGACATCATCCCGAACAACCCGCCCGAGGTGCTGAACCCGCTGCACCATGCCCGCGCGGTCAAGACCGGCTATGAGCTGCTGCGCCTGCGCCAGGCCTCGGCGCTGGGCGCGAAGGCCCACCTGGCCACGCAGCGCGCGTTCCGCGACGGGCTGTCGGAGGCGGGCATCCATCGCGCCTACCTCGAGTCCTGCGGCTTGGCCGAGCGCGATCTGCCCTACGGCAACATCGTCGCGCTGAACGAGCACGCGGCGGTGCTGCATTACCAGTACCAGGACGAACGGGCGCCGGCGCAGTCGCTGTCGCTGCTGGTCGACGCGGGCGCGCACAGCTGCGGCTATGCCTCGGACATCACGCGCACGACCGGCAATGGCGACGCCGCCTTCCAGGCGCTGATCGACGCGATGGACGCGGCGCAGCTGCGCCTGGTCGATCAGGTGCGGGCGGGCGTCGACTACCGCGACATCCACCTGGCCTCGCACCGCGAGATCGCCGGCGTGCTGCGTCAGCTGGGCCTGGTGAGGATGGACGAGGAGGCGATGCTCGCGCAGGGCGTGACCTCGACCTTCCTGCCGCACGGCATCGGCCATCTGCTGGGCCTGCAGGTCCACGACATCGGCGGCTTCATGGCCGGCGAGGATGGCGGCACGATCGCCAGGCCCGACGGCCATCCCTACCTGCGCCTGACGCGCGTGCTGCAGCCCGGCATGGTGGTCACGATCGAGCCGGGCCTGTACTTCATCCCGATGCTGCTCGACAGGCTGCGGGCCACGCCGGCGGCCGCCAGCGTCGACTGGTCGCTGGTGAAGCACCTGAGCGCCTTTGGCGGCGTGCGCATCGAGGACGATGTCGCATGCCGCGAATCCGGCGCGCCGGAGAACCTCACGCGGGACGCCTTCGCGGCGCTGGTCTGACCTACACTCCGTCCCCATGTCCCGCCCCACCGCGTCCACGCCGCGCCGGCTCCTCTGGAGCCGCTGGCTGGTGCTCGCGTTGCTCAGCCTGACCCTGCCGCTGCAGGGCGCGCTGGCGGCGACGATGGGGATCGGCATGGCGCTGATGTCGCCGCACCCGGCCTCGGCCGTGATGACGATGCCCAGCGACTGCCAGGACATGGCCGCGATGGACATGGCCGGCATGGACCCAGGCGCGATGTCGATGGACCACGCTTCGCCGCATGACGACGGCGGCAATCCAGCTCCTCAGGATCACCACCACTGCGGCATCTGCCTGCAGTGCTGCCTGGGCGCCGCGATGCCCATCACGCCGCTGACCGTCGCCGCGCAGGACCTGCGCGACGCCGCGCCCTCGCTCGGCGCCCTTGGCGCGCCGGCGCAGTCCCCCCAGCCGCTCGAGCGGCCCCCCAAAGCCTTCCTCGCCTGAACGCCGGCGCGCTCGTCCCCGACGAAGCGCCGTTCGTGCCGACCCGCGTCCGCGCCTGAGCGCGGCGCCTCGGCGCCCATCCCGTTCCTTCGCGAGGAAGCCATGTCTTCTCGATTCATCTCCGCGCTCGCGCTCGTCCTGATGGCGGGCAGCGGCGCGATCGCCGCCGCGCCGCCGGATCCCGCCGACGCGCGCCTGAGTTCCCGAGCGTCAGTCCCGCCCGCGCCCGCCCAGCCGTCCAGTGCCGCCGTCGCCGATCCCGGCGTCGGTGACTGGCGCGCGGCCAACCGCCGCGTCCTGGAAGCCGGCGGGTGGCGCGCGCTTGCCCGTGAGCGCGCGGCCTCGGCCCCGGCCTCGGCGCCGGCTGCCGGCCACCACTCGCACTGAGGAGCCGCCATGTCCCCCTTGAAGAAATCCGGGCGGGCGGCCGCGCCGCTGCTGCTCGCGCTGACGCTGTCGGCTTGCGCCTCCATGTCGCCGGAGCAGGCCGCCGCGCCGGTCCAGCAGCAGAGCCGTGACTGGCTCGGCGCCGACCTGCCGCTGCAGCGCGATGACGGCCAGCGCGCCGCGGCCCGCGCGCGCTCCGAGGCCTTGCTCGCGCAGCCGCTCGACGCGCAGGGCGCGGTGCAGCTCGCGCTGCTGAACCATCGCGGTCTCCAGGCCGGGCTGCGCGGCCTGGGCATGGCGGAGGCCGAGCGCGTGCAGACGCTGCTCTGGCCCAATCCGGTGCTGAACATCGGCCGCCTGGTCCGCGGTGACGAACGCGAGATCGAACGCGGCCTCGAGTTCAACCTGCTCGCCCTGCTGGGCCGGGGCGCTCGCCAGGAGGCCGGCGCGCGCGCGCTCGAACGCGAGCAGGCGCGCGTCGCGCAACAGCTGCTCGACGTCGCCGGCCAGGCGCGCCGCGGCTGGGTGCAGGCCGTCGCGTCGCAGGAGCAGTTGAAGCATGCGCAGACCGTGCTCGATTCCGCCGCGGCGGGCGCCGAGCTCGCCGCGCGGATGCGCCAGGCGGGCAATGTCAGCGCCCTGCGGCTGGCGCGCGAGCGCGCCATGCTCGCCGAGGCCCAGCTCGCGATGGAGCAGGCGCGGCTCGCCGCCGTGCGCGATCGCGAGGCGCTGATCCGCGCGATCGGCCTGTGGGGCGACGACGTCGCCGCGCTGAAGCTGCCCGAGCGGCTGCCGGACGTGCCGGCCGGATTCCGCGCCGCGGAGGACCTCGAGCGCCAGGCGGTCGCGCAGCGTCTCGACATCCTGGCCGCGAAGCGCGAGTCTGGGCAGCTCGCCGCGCAGCTGGGCCTGACGCGCCAGACCGGGCGCATCAACGTGCTGCAGCTTGGCGTGCAGCGCAACAGCAGCAACGAGGAGCCGACCCAGCGCGGCGTCGACCTCAGCGTCGAGCTGCCGCTGTTCGACTGGGGCCAGGCGCGCGTCGCCGGCGCGCGCGAGGCCTATGGCCAGTCGCTGGAGCGCGCCGCGCAGGTCGCGATCGACGCGCGCTCCGAGGTCCGCGTCGCCCGCGCCCAGGCCGAGGCCGCATGGCGCATCGCGCGCCGCCATCACGACGAGCTGCTGCCGCTGGCCAGGCAGGTCTCGGACGAGACCCTGCTGCGCTACAACGGCATGCTGGTCGGCGTGATGGAGCTGCTCGCCGACGCGCGGGTCCAGGCCCGCGCCGTGTCCGCGGCGCTCGACGCGCAGCGCGACTACTGGCTCGCCGAATCGGCGCTCTCGCAGAGCCTGCTCGGCCCGCTGCGCGAGTCCGGCCCCGCCGCCGCTTCCCCCGTTTCATCGACCGCCGCCGCCTCGCCCGAAGCCGCCGGCGGCGCCGCGCATTGAGCGCGGCCTTGAAAGGATTGCCCATGATTTCCCGACGACACCTCTTCGCGCAGGTCGCGGCTGGCGCGGCGCTCGGCGCGGCTGGCGCGGTCAACGCGAGCAGCGTCTCGCGCGCCGCGATGGCGGCGCTGCCCGAGCCCGTCCAGCGCGACAACGCCGACACCGCGCCGCCGCTGTCGCCTCCCGATGGCCGGCCCTACAACCCGGTCGTCACGCTCAACGGCTGGACGCTGCCCTGGCGCATGCGCGACGGCGTCAAGGAGTTCCACCTCGTCGCCGAGCCGGTCCTGCGCGAGCTCGCGCCCGGCTGCACCGCCCACCTGTGGGGCTACAACGGCCAGTCGCCCGGTCCCACCATCGAGGTCGTCGAAGGCGACCGCGTCCGCATCTACGTCACCAACCGGCTGCCCGAGCACACCAGCGTCCACTGGCACGGCCAGCGCCTGCCCAACGGCATGGACGGCGTGTCCGGCCTCACGCAGCCGGCGATCAAGCCGGGCGAGACCTTCGTCTACGAGTTCGTCGCGCGCCGGCCCGGCACCTTCATGTACCACCCGCACGCGGACGAGATGACGCAGATGGCCATGGGCATGATGGGCTTCTGGGTCACGCATCCGAAGGGCCGGCACCCGAACATCGCCGAGGTGCAGCGCGACTTCTGCTTCCTGCTCTCGAGCTTCGACATCGATCCCGGCAGCTACACGCCGCGCACGATGACGATGACCGACTTCAACCTCTGGGCCTGGAACAGCCGCGTCTTCCCGGGCATCGACACGCTCAACGTGCGCCAGGGCGACCGCGTGCGGATCCGCGTCGGCAACCTCACGATGACGAATCACCCGATCCATCTGCACGGGCATGAGTTCGAGGTCACCGGCACCGACGGCGGGCCGGTGCCGAAGGCGGCGCGCTGGCCCGAGGTCACCACCGACGTCGCGGTCGGGCAGATGCGGCAGGTCGAGTTCATCGCCGACGAGCCCGGCGACTGGGCGATCCATTGCCACAAGAGCCATCACACGATGAACGCGATGGGGCATGAGGTCGACACGCTGATCGGCGTCGATCACCGCGGGCTCGCGTCGCGCATCAACAAGGTCATTCCGGACTACATGGCGATGGGTGAGCGCGGCATGGCCGACATGGGCGAGATGGAGATGCCGTTGCCCGAGAACACCGCGCCGATGATGGGCGGACAGGGCCCGCACGGGCCGCTCGAGATGGGCGGCATGTTCAGCGTGCTCAAGGTCCGCAAGGACCAGAAGCCGGGCGACTACAGCGATCCGGGCTGGTTCGCCGCCCCGGCCGGCACGGTCGCCCGCCGCGTCGCCGCGCCCGAGGGCGCGCCCACCGCCCCCACTGCACCCACCGCACCGAAAGCATCGAAGGCGGCCACGCCTGCCCCCGCCCCCGAACCCCTGCGCGTCCGCAAGCCCGATGGGCACGGACATCAAGGCCATTGAACAAGGACACCCCCATGAACCGCATTGCCCGCTCTCTCATCCACGCCGTCGCTTTCGCCGCCATCTTCACGGGCCTGCCCGCGCGCGCGCAGGAGCACTCGCACGAAGATCACGGACAGCCGGCGAAGGCCGATGCCACGGCGCCTTCCGCGCAGGACTGGATTGCCGCCGAGGTCCGCCGCGTTGACGTGCCGCAGCAGAAGCTGACGCTCAAGCATGGCGACATCCGGCATCTCGACATGCCGGGCATGACGATGGCGTTCAAGCTGCGCGCCGGCGCGCTGAGCGCCGGGCAGCTGTCCGCGATGAAGGCGGGCGACAAGGTCGAGGTCCGCATCGAGTCGGTGCAGGGACAGCTGACGATCATGGAGCTCCGCCCCGCGCGGGCCTCGGACTGAGGTCGGTCCTCGGTTGTTCGGGGACGGCAGGGCGTGAGGTTTCGGCGCTTGCCGCCGGGGCCTCATGCCCTGGCGGCCAAGCGCTCCGCCGCCGCAGGTGGAAAACCCCCCTCGCGATCACCGACAATCCCGCCCCATGGCGATTCAATGGTTTCCCGGGCACATGCACAAGACCCGGGGCGCGATCCGCGAGCGCATGAAGAGCGGGATCGACGTGGTCATCGAGATGCTCGATGCCCGCGTGCCCGCGAGCAGTGCCAATCCGCTGATCGCGCAACTGACGCAGGGCCGTCCGGCGCTGAAGCTGCTCAACAAGCAGGACCTGGCTGACCCGGCGCGCACGGCCGAGTGGCTGGCGTTCTATCGCGCGCAGCCTGATACGCGGGCGGTGGCGATCCATCAGGGGCAGCCGGGACTGGCGAAGCTGATGGCGGCGGAGTGTCGCGCGCTGGCGCCGACGCGGGGCGGGCTGGACAAGCCGCTGCGGGTGCTGATCTGCGGCATTCCCAACGTGGGCAAGTCGACGCTGATCAACACCCTCGTGGGCAAGCGCGCCGCCGCCACGGGCGACGAGCCGGGCATCACCAAGATCGAGCAGAAGATCCTGCTCGACAAGGGCGTCTACCTGTTCGACACGCCGGGCATGTTGTGGCCCAAGATCCGGGTCCCGGAGGCGGGCATCAACCTCGCCGCCAGTGGCGCGGTGGGTCGCAACGCGTTCGAGGAAGAGGTGGTCGCGCTGGATCTGCTGGGCTATCTGCGCCTGCACTATCCGCAGGCGCTCAAAAGCCGGTATCAGCTGGAGCCGGACGCGTCGCTGCTGGATGGCGAGGTGCTCGCGCTGATCGGCAAGCGGCGCGGCGCGGTGCTGTCGGGCGGGCGGATCAACCTGCAGAAGGCGGCCGAGATCCTGCTGTACGACCTGCGCCAGGGGCAGCTGGGGCGCATCACGCTGGAGACGCCGGACGAATTCGCCGAGTGGACCGCCGCGGCCGAGGCCGCTGAAGCGGCCAAGGAGGCGGAGAAGGAAGCCCGCCGGGTGGAGAGCAAGCGCGGGACGCGCGATGCGTACGCCGCGGGCGAGGAAGAGGGCGCCGGCGAGGACCAGGACGAGGACCTCGAGGACGACGAGCGCGCCTGATTCGCCTCCGGCTGCCACCGGGACTGAACCTGACGCATTGATGCAATAGCCGAAACGGTACGGACCTGCTCTACAATTGACGTTTACGTAAACGTAAGTACGAATTGCCCAGCGCGGCGTCCGGTCCCGGGCGGCGCGCGGAGGTGGTCGAGGAGACAAGCCCATGAACCTGCCCGGTCTGAACTTCCAACTCGGCGAGGACATCGACGCGCTGCGCGACGCGGTGCGCGAGTTCGCCCAAGCCGAAATCGCTCCCCGCGCGGCCGAGATCGACCGCAGCGACCAGTTCCCGATGGACCTGTGGCGCAAGATGGGCGACCTGGGCGTCCTGGGCATCACGGTGCCCGAGGAATACGGCGGCGCCGCGATGGGCTACGTGGCCCACATGGTGGCGATGGAGGAGATCAGCCGCGCCAGCGCCTCGGTGGGCCTGAGCTATGGCGCGCACAGCAACCTGTGCGTCAACCAGATCAAGCGCAACGGCAGCGACGCGCAGAAGAAGAAATACCTGCCCAAGCTGATCAGCGGCGAGCACGTCGGCGCGTTGGCGATGAGCGAGCCGGGCGCCGGCTCCGACGTCGTGTCGATGAAGCTGCGCGCGCAGGACAAGGGCGGCTACTACGTCCTGAACGGCACCAAGATGTGGATCACCAACGGTCCCGACGCGGACACGCTGGTCGTCTACGCCAAGACCGAGCCCGAACTCGGCGCCCGCGGCATGACCGCCTTCCTGATCGAGAAGGGCATGAAGGGCTTCTCGATCGCGCAGAAGCTGGACAAGCTCGGTATGCGCGGCAGCCACACCGGCGAACTGGTGTTCCAGGACGTCGAGGTTCCTGCGGAGAATGTGCTGGGCCAGGTCGGCGGCGGCACCAAGGTGCTGATGTCGGGCCTGGACTACGAGCGCGCCGTGCTGGCCGCCGGGCCGATCGGCATCATGCAGTCGGTGATGGACAACGTCGTCCCGTACATCCACGACCGCAAGCAGTTCGGCCAGTCCATCGGCGAGTTCCAGCTGATCCAGGGCAAGGTCGCCGACATGTACACGGTGCTGCAGGCCGCGCGCGCGTTCTGCTACACGGTGGGCAAGAACCTCGACGCGCTCGATGGATCGCACGTGCGCCAGGTCCGCAAGGACTGCGCCTCCGTCATCCTGTGGTGCGCCGAGAAGGCCACCTGGATGGCTGGCGAGGGCATCCAGATCTTCGGCGGCAACGGCTATATCAATGAATATCCGCTGGGCCGTCTGTGGCGTGACGCGAAGCTCTACGAAATCGGCGCGGGCACGTCCGAGATCCGACGCATGCTGATCGGCCGCGAGCTCTTCGCCGAAACGATGTGAGGCCTTCGCGGTTCGGACATCCGCCGACGCCGCGCAACCGCGACAATCCCGCCCCATGAGCACGAACGACCACATCGACGGGTTGCTGGGCAACAACCAGCGCTGGGCCACCGAGACCGAGGAGCGCAGCCCCGGTTTCTTCTCCCGCCTGCTGAAGCAGCAGACACCGCAGTACCTGTGGATCGGCTGCGCCGACAGCCGCGTGCCGGCCAACGAGCTGGTCGGGCTGCTGCCGGGCGAGCTCTTCGTGCACCGCAACGTCGCCAACGTCGTGGTGCACTCCGACCTGAACTGCCTGTCGGTCATGCAGTTCGCGGTCGACCAACTGCAGGTGCGGCACATCATCATCGTCGGCCACAGCAACTGCGGCGGCGTGCGCGCCGCGCTGGAAGACCTGCGCGTCGGCCTGGTCGACAACTGGCTGCGCCATGTGCAGGACGTGCGCAACCATCATCAGGAATGGCTGGACCAGTTGAGCCCCGACCAGCGCGTCAACGCGCTGTGCGAGCTCAACGTGCTGGAGCAGGCCCGCAACGCCTGCCAGACGACGGTGGTCCAGGACGCCTGGGCGCGCGGCCAGTCGGTGGCCGTGCATGGCTGGGTCTACGGCCTGCACAACGGCTTGCTGAAGGACCTGAGCGTCACCGCCTCCGGGCCGGAGGACGTCGGCCCCGCCTACCGCCGCGCGCTGGAGGCGCTGCACCGCCGCTACGAGGCGGCCATGGGCCGCTGAGCCCGGGCGCGGAATGAGCGCGGCCATGTTTCCCCACGAGCTCACCGATCCGCGCGCGTTCGAGATCGCGCAGACGATGCTCGAGGGCTTCGACAAGCATTACCGGCTCTTCCGCGCCGCCTCGGCGACCGCCAAGCAGCGCTTCGAGCAGGCGGACTGGCATGGCCAGCAGCGCGCGCAGCGCGAGCGCATCGAGTTCTACGACCTGCGCGTCGACGAGGCCGTGGCGCTGCTGGAGGAGCGCTACGCCACCAGCGCGCTGCCGACCGAGGTCTGGCAGCAGGTCAAGCTGCACTACATCGGGCTGCTGACCAAGCACCTGCGGCCCGAGCTCGCGGAGACCTTCTTCAACTCGGTCACCACGCGCATCCTGCACCACAGCTACTTCCACAACGAATTCATCTTCGTCCGCCCGGCGATCTCGACCGAGTACATCGAGAACGACCAGCCCGGCGCGCAGTCGACCTACCGCTGCTACTACCCCTCGCAGGACACGCTGCGCGACACCTTCCTGCGCATCGTGTGGAACTTCCAGCTGGCGGCGGAGTTCGAGGACCTGGAGCGCGACATCGACCTGGTGCTGCGGGCGATGGGCGAGCAGCTGGGCGCCTTCCGCTGGCGCACCAACTTCCAGGTGCAGGTGCTGTCCTCGCTGTTCTTCCGCAACAAGGGCGCCTACATCGTCGGCAAGGTCATCAACGGCTTCACCGAGACGCCGTTCGCGCTGCCCATCCTGCACAAGGAGCACGCCGGCGGCGAGGTCCACGCCTCGCCGGCGCGGCGCCGGCTCTACATCGACGCGGCGCTGTTCGGCGAGGACGAGCTGCAGATGCTGTTCAGCTTCGCGCGCGCCTACTTCCTCGTGGACATGGAGGTCCCGAGCGCCTACGTGCAGTTCCTGCGCTCGCTGATGCCGCGCAAGCCGCGCTCGGAGATCTACTCGGCGCTGGGGCTGCAGAAGCAGGGCAAGAACCTCTTCTACCGCGACTTCCTCAACCATCTCCGCCACAGCAGCGACAAGTTCCGCATCGCGCCCGGCATCAAGGGCATGGTGATGCTGGTCTTCGACCTGCCGTCGTATCCCTTCGTCTTCAAGGTCATCAAGGACTTCTACCCGCCGCAGAAGGACACGACGCGCGAGCAGATCCAGTCCAAGTACCTGCTGGTCAAGCAGCACGACCGGGTCGGACGCATGGCCGACACGCTGGAGTACACGCGCGTGGCCTTCCCGCGCCACCGCTTCGAGGACGAGCTGGTGGCCGAGCTCCGGCACTTCTGCCCGTCGCTGCTGGAGGAGACCGGCGAGGACCTGGTCATCAAGCACCTGTACATCGAGCGCCGCATGGTGCCGCTCAACATCTACCTGCAGGAGGCGTCGCCGGCGCAGCTGGCGCATGCGGTGGTGGAGTACGGCAACGCGATCAAGGACCTGGTGGCGGCCAACATCTTCCCGGGCGACATGCTGTGGAAGAACTTCGGCGTGACGCGCCACGGCAAGGTCGTGTTCTACGACTACGACGAGATCGAATACCTCACCGACTGCAATTTCCGCAAGGTGCCCGCGCCGCGCAACGAGGAGGAGGAGCTGTCCGGCGAGGTCTGGTATCCGGTCAACCGGCTGGACGTGTTCCCCGAGACCTTCGGCCCTTTCCTGCTCGGCCATCCGGGCGTGCGCGACGTCTTCCTGGCGCATCACGCCGACCTGCTCGATCCGGCGTTCTGGCAGACCCACAAGGAGCGCATCCTGGCGGGCCATGTCGAGGACGTCTTCCCCTACGACCCGCACAAGCGCTTCCACGTCCACGACGCCGCGCCGGCCCTGAAGGTGCCGGAGCCGCAGGACCGGGAGCTTCCCATCCACTGATCCGCCGCGGCCCTGAGGGGCCGCACCGATTCCCTAGAAGGAGACCCCCATGTCCGATTCCATCGTCATCGTTTCCGCCGCGCGCACGCCGATCGGCGGCCTGCTGGGCGACTTCGCCGGCCTGGCCGCGTGGGAGCTGGGCGCCGTCGCGATCAAGGCGGCCGTCGAGCGCGCCGGCGTGCCGGCCGACTCGATCAGCGAAGCCCTGATGGGCAACTGCCTGATGGCCGGCCAGGGCCAGGCCCCGGCGCGCCAGGCGGTGCTGAAGGCGGGCCTGCCGCAGTCGGTCGGCGCGGTCACGCTGTCCAAGATGTGCGGCGCCGGCATGCGCGCGGTCATGTTCGCGCACGACACGCTCAAGGCCGAGAGCGCCGACGTCATGATCGCCGGCGGCATGGAGTCCATGACCAACGCGCCGCACCTGATGTTCGCGCGCAAGGGCGTGAAGTACGGCGCCGCGCAGATGTACGACCACATGGCGCTGGACGGCCTGGAGGACGCCTACGAGCGCGGCAAGGCGATGGGCGTCTTCGCCGAGCAGTGCGTGGACAAGTACGCCTTCACGCGCGAGGCGCAGGACCAGTTCGCGATCGCCTCGACCGAGCGCAGCAAGCGCGCCAACGAGGATGGCAGCTTCAGCTGGGAGATGGCGCCGGTGACCATCGCCGGCAAGGGCGGCGACACGGTGATCGCGCGCGACGAGCAGCCGTTCAAGGCCAAGCTGGACAAGATCCCGTCGCTCAAGCCGGCGTTCAAGAAGGACGGCTCGATCACGGCCGCGACCTCGTCGTCGATCTCCGACGGCGCCGCGGCGATGGTGCTGATGCGCGAGTCCACCGCGCGCAAGCTGGGCGTGACGCCGGTGGCGCGCATCGTCGGCACGGCGGTGCATGCCAACGCGCCGGAGTGGTTCACGACCGCGCCCGTCGGCGCGATCCAGAAGCTGCTGGCGAAGAACCAGTGGGAGGCGAAGAGCGTCGACCTGTGGGAGGTCAACGAAGCCTTCGCCGCCGTCACGATGGCCGCGATGGCCGAATTCAAGCTGCCGCACGAGATCGTCAACGTCAACGGCGGCGCCGTGGCGCTGGGCCATCCGATCGGCGCGTCGGGCGCGCGCATCCTGGTCACGCTGCTGGGCGCGCTCAAGCATCGCGGCCTCAAGCGCGGCGTCGCGGCGCTGTGCATCGGCGGCGGCGAAGCGACGGCCGTCGGCGTCGAGCTGATCTGAAAGGCCGGAACGGATGGCGCAAGTCCTCATCATCGGCGCGTCGCGCGGCATCGGCCTGGAGCTGGTGAAGCAGCATCGCGAGCTGGGCGACACCGTCGTCGCCACGGCGCGCGACGACGCCAGCCTCGACAAGCTGCGCGCGCTGGGCGCGACGGCGATCAAGCTCGACGTGTCGGACATGATCAGCATCGCGGGCCTGGCCTGGCAGCTCGACGGGCACCAGTTCAACCGCGTGATGTACGTGGCGGGGCTGTACGGCCCCAGGACCATCGGGCTGCAGCCGCCGAGCCAGGCGGACTTCGACGCCGTCATGCACACCAACGTGCTGGGTCCGATGCGCGTGCTGCCGCAGCTGCTGGACGCGCTGGCGCCGGATGCGCGCATCGGCATCCTGTCCTCGCGGATGGGATCGCTGACGCTGCGGGCGAACTCGGCGGGCTGGGTCTACCGCGCGTCCAAGGCGGCGGTGAACTCGGTGATGAAGGACCTGGCGCTGTCGCTGGACGGCCGCGCGCTGTGCGTCAGCCTGCATCCGGGCTGGGTCAAGACCGACATGGGCGGCCAGGAGGCCGACATCGACGTCGCCACCAGCGCGTCCAGCCTGCGCGGCGTGCTGGACGGGCTCAAGGCTGGCGACAACGGCGGCTTCTTCAACTACGACGGCAGCGCGCTGCCCTGGTGATCCCATGATCCTTTCCGACGACCACCGCGCGGTGCAGGACGCCGTGCGCGCCTACGTGCAGGACCAGATCGCGCCGAAGGCGGCCGCGTGGGACAAGTCCCACCACTTCCCGGCCGCGGAGCTCAAGGGCCTGGCCGGGCTGGGCTGCTACGGCGTGGCGGTGCCGCACGAGTACGACGGCGCGGGCCTGGACTACCTGGCGCTGGCGATCATCCTGGAGGAGATCGGCGCTGGAGACGGCGCGACCTCGACGGTGGTCAGCGTCAACAACTGCCCGGTGTGCAGCATCCTGATGGCCTTCGGCAACGAGGACCAGAAGGAGCGCTTCCTCAAGCCGCTGGCGCGCGGCGACATGCTGGGCGCGTTCTGCCTGACCGAGCCGCATGTGGGCTCCGAAGCCGGCGGGCTGAAGACGACCGCCGTGCGCGAGGGCGACGAGTACGTCCTGAGCGGCGTCAAGCAGTTCATCACCAGCGGCAAGAACGGGGACGTCGCGATCGTGATGGCGGTGACGGACAAGGCCGCTGGCAAGAAGGGCATTTCCGCCTTCCTGGTGCCGACGTCCACGCCGGGCTACGTGGTGGCGCGCATCGAGGACAAGATGGGCCAGCACGCCAGCGACACGGCGCAGATCCTGTTCGAGGGCTGCCGCGTGCCGGCCGCCAACCGGCTGGGCGAGGAAGGGCAGGGCCTGAAGATCGCGCTGTCGGGGCTGGAGGGCGGCCGCATCGGCATCGCGTCGCAGTCGGTGGGCATGGCGCGCGCGGCCTTCGAGGCGGCGCTGCGCTACAGCAAGGAGCGGGTCGCCTTCGGGGTGCCGATCTTCGAGCACCAGGCCATGCAGCACAAGCTGGCCGACATGGCCACGCAGATCGAGGCCGCGCGCCAGCTGATCTGGCATGCGGCGTCGCTGAAGGACGCCGGCCAGCCCTGCCTCAAGGAGGCGGCGATGGCCAAGCTCTTCGCCAGCGAGATGGCCGAGCGGGTCTGCTCGGCGGCGATCCAGATCCACGGCGGCTACGGCTACGTCAGCGACTTCCCGGTCGAGCGCATCTACCGCGACGTGCGCGTCACGCAGATCTACGAAGGCACGTCCGAAGTGCAGAAGATCCTGATCGGGCGCGCGCTGGTCTGAGGCGGCGGCGCCGGCAGGCAGGCCTTGGCGTTTTCCCGTCCCCCTTCGGGCGGGTTGCAGGGGCTGGCGTCCGCGCGTAGTCTCCGGCGCGCCGCGCACAAGACCTGACCCTCGCGAGGAGGGATCGGGCGGCGCGTCGATCAGGGAGAAGCTCATGTGGACGACGATCCCGCGGCGATTGGCCGCGATGGCGGGCGCTCGCGCGGCCGGGATGGCCGGGATGGCCGCGATGGCGGTGGCAGCCCTGTCCGGCTGCAGCGGCGCGGCGGAGGCGGTGCTCGTGGACACCCGCGTGCCGTATGAACTCAGCCAGCACGATGCCGGCTGCAAGGTCGCCGAGCCGCTGGCGGACTGCCAGGGCGTGCGCATCCTCGCGGCCAAGCGGCACGATGGCACCAACGAGCTGCGGCCGTTATGGAGCGAGAAGAAGGACACGCCGGGCGCGCCCTCGGTGGTGACCAGCGTCGCGCGGGACCCGCAGCCCAACGGTGACGTCCAGCTGACCGTCAACTTCGGCACGCGCGTGCAGCCGGGCGTCTACACCGGCACGATCGAGATCTCGATCCTCTCCTTCGACCCCTTCACGGACTGGCAGCCCAACCGGATCCGCTACCGGCTGGAGGTCGGAAGCGGCGACCCGGCGCATCTGACGGTGCTGCCGGCGGCGATCGCGGGCCGCGGCGCGTGGTCGGGCTTCGGCGGCGACGGGACGCGCGCGGGGTATGCGGCGGTCAGTCTGGATCCGGCGAAGTTCACGTCGCGCTGGACGCGGTGGATCGCCACGCCGGCGGACTTCTCCGGCGACGGCATGAACCTGGGGCAGGGGCGCATCGCGGTGACGGACGCGAAGGTCGACGACAAGGGCGCGCCGGCGAGCAATGCCTCGGTCATCGACCTGCAGGATGGGCGGACGCTGTGGTCGACGCTGCTGCCGGAGCTGCCGACGCAGGTCATCGCCAATGGCGACCGGTTGTACTGGAGCACGCGCACCGGCCGGGTGATGGCCACCGCGGCGACGGGCGGCGCGGTCCTCGCCGAACACACGGGCAAGGGCAACACCTTCGCCGATCCGGGGTGGACCTTTGCCGGGACGCGCCTGCTGATGCCGGTGGACCCGGAGGTGAACTACCTGTCCGCGCTCGATGTCGCGGACCTCAGGACGCCGGCGTGGACGGCGACGCTCGCGGATCGCCTGGCCAATCGCAACTACCGGGCCTGGGGGCCGACGGTGGATGGGGCGGCGGGGCTGGTGTACGTCAATGCGGGGGGCATGTACCGCGTGCTCCGGGCGAGCGACGGGGGAATCGTCGCGCAGGCGCAGGTGCCGACGCGCGAAGACCAGGTGTTCGCGCAGATCGCGACCTACCAGGCGCCGGTGCTGGCGGATGACGGGCTGAGCGCGATCCTGCTGAGCCATCGCGAGATGGACCCTGGCTCGGCGGTGCCGAATCACCTGACGGTGGTCGATCGCGCCACGGGCGCGCAGCGCTGGGATGCGAGCGGGCAGTTCATGGATCACCCGGTCACGGCGCGGGGCGTGGTGTACGCGGCCAACCAGCTGACGAAGTCGGTGGAGGCGCGCAGCGTCGCGGACGGCACGCTGCTGTGGACCTGGCCGATGGAGGCGGGGGATGGCTACTGGCAGCGCCAGATGGTGCTGACGGACAGCCACCTGTTCGTCTCGACGGACCGGCAGACGGTGGCGCTGGACTTGGCGACGCGCCAGGTGGTCTGGCGCGTCGCCGGGGGCGGCTGGCTCGGCCTGACGCCGGAAGGCGTGCTGGTGATGCTCTCGCAGAGCCGCGCGACGCAAGGGTTCTCGATGTTGAGGACGTTCAATCTGAGGTGACGGCGGGAGCAGGCGCCGCAGGGACGGGCAGGTCCGATGTCGAGATTCGGATCTGCTTCAGCGATACCTCAAGTTCTGACCATTGGCATTCACCCCGCATCACCAGTGCTCATGCAGGGGGCATGCGTTTTGCAGAGTCTCCCTAGACGGTGCACGAGCGTCGCCCCGCCGCTACTTGAATCGCAGCGTTCAGAACGGGGTCGCTGCCAGCAACAATGTCTGCCAGCGATGGCTCCACCACCATGTCGGGGACCAAGCCACCGGGGTTGGCCAGCTTCCCATCCACGGAGATCACATCGTTCGCGGTAAAGGACACGAACAGCCCGCCAGGCAGGGAAGCTGCCGCAACGTTTCCATAGGTGCCAAAGGTGTTCTGCCCGACGGTGCAGAGCGTCGTAACCGACTTCAGCAATAGCACCGAGTATTCGCCTTGGCTTTGAGTCTCTGGTCCGATCAGCGCGATGACGCGTCCGCGCCACTGGGTCACGGCGCGGTTGGTGGTGACGCTCTGCACCACGGCTCCTTCGCCGATACCCTGCCGAGGCATGACGTGAGTCGGTCCTGGGGCCATGGGCGCCTTCAGCAGGCGCCCCGCGAGGGCCCAGGCTGCCCCGCGCGGATATCGGCGCAGATCGACGATGAGTGACGTCGCACTTCCCAAAACTGCATCGACAGTCGCAAGGTCTTCAGTCTCCGAAAGGTCCAGGTACCCCACCGATGTCGAGAGCGTTCGGGTGGATGGGTGCGAGGCCTCAATGGCGCGAGCAGACGTCGCCTGCATCTTCAGGTCGATTTGCCGATTTCCGCGCTTGACACGGATCACTGCGGTTTGGCCCACTGGTCGCTGGCTGAGTAAATCGAGAGCGAGCAGTTCACGCGATGCAGGGGTCGCTGCGCTGACAAATGGAAGCTGGGCCGTCACCGCCTCTGCGAAGGGCTTGCCATCCATCGCGAGCACCTGGTCGCCGCGACGGGCGGCCATCGGTGCGCTGCCATCGACATCCTTTATGACGAAGCGCGACCCCACCCGTCGCAGACGCACCGGCAAGACTCCTTCACCGACGCGCGCGCGCATCCATCGCCCCATCAACCTCGCGTGTCCGTCGTCGAGCGATGCCAGCATGCGCCGCAGAACGTCCACATACCTATCCTTCGAGGTGGCCGCGGCCATCGCAGCCGCTGCCTCATCGAAAGCCGTATTCCATCGCGCCGCCGGGAATGTGAGTGGGCGTGACGTCGCCCTGATTGACGACCACAGTTTGATTGCGGCCATCGCCCGCCAGGTCGCCTCTGGCACGTCGGAGGTGCGCGGCGATTCCGGCTCAGTGACGGCACTTTCCATCCGGGCAAAGCCTGGGATAGGAGCCAGGGATGTAGAACTCATCCCGAAACTGGTCAAGCCACAAAGATCCGTGGACTGCGGACAAGGCTCAAAGCTGCCTGCTACCGGCAAGGGGCGTGACGATGAATCAATCGCGTCCAATACCTCCACACGATCGCGTTTGGATCCGTCCTCCGCGTCGACGAAGATCGCGGTTGTGAATCGGAATTCCCGACCACGCCCGACCGCGACAGCCTCCATCTCGCCCACCATCGGTGGATCTCCCGAGACTGAGATGAATAACTCGGCCCGGCGCTGTTGAACCAGCGCCCATGCCGCTCGCGTGATCACGGTCCGTTCGTCAGCCACGATGCTCATGCGAAAAGCGCGCCCGTGGCGCTTGGCCGCCAGATCCCGCCCCCCTTCGAGGCGCATGCCAGACGACATACCGTCCATGCCATGGGCCACGTCGAAGCCACCGCGAAACGCGTGCTGAACTGCGGGCAATCGCAGCGGCTTCGTCATGAGGCGAGAAAGCACCTCTTGAAGACTGGTCTCGTCGACCATGAGCCGATCGCCAAGCGGGCGCAGATCCAGAATGACATGGGACACGTCAGCGCGGCTTTCGAGTGTAGAAAGCGCATGCTCCAGATCATCATCAAGACGTCCTTCGAACGTTGAAAGTGCTTGATCCTGCGGCAGCCGCAAAATCCAAGAACCGTCGGTGGCCCGAGTCATGCGCTGAACGTCTCGCGGCATTTGGCGCTGCGTGATCTCCACGGACCTTGAAAGCCGCGCGTTGATGTCGCGCATTGAGCCAGCCAGGCGAACGAATGCCTCATCGGCTGCGTCGCGATCGTGGGCGCAGAGCGCATCGAGTTCCTCAGCCATTCGCTGCTCCCACCCGATCCCTGGAACTGCCATTGCAAGTCCGTGCCACCGCACTCCATGCCAGACATCGGCTACCACTCGAAGGCGTTCTGGCGCGCAAGCTCCCGCGCTCCCGGATGCGAAGACTGCCCCGGCGAAAGCTCCGATGGGGATTGCCATCAAGACGGCGGCCCAGCGCCGGAGCAAAGTTCTTCTCATGGTTGGGAAAGCCCCGGCGTCGGCATCAGGCCGGTCTTCGGAGTCGCTATTGGGTTGCTCTTGAGGTGGAATTAATTGCAGATCCACTTTTAATCTCAACAACCCTGTCTGCTTCATCTATGGAACTCGGCCGATGTGCAACTATTAACCTGGTCATTCCACGCGCGCCAAGTATTGAATTTATCTTCTCCTCGTTCTCTGGATCTAAGTGGCTTGTCGCCTCATCCAGAATGAGAATCTTCGGCTTTGAATATAGCGCGCGCGCGAGAATGATTCGCTGCTTCTGTCCGCCAGATAGGCCACTCCCTAGATCTCCAATTAGAGTGTCCATGCCCATCGGCATTCGTTCAATATCTTCCAATATGCAGGCGCTTCGCGCCGACTCTTCCATTGCGATTCGGTCGGGCTCGGCCGCGAAGAATGCAATATTCTCACCAATTGTGCCCGTAAGCAGATAGTCGTCTTGCATAACCGCCGCCATCATGGTTCGCGCATTTGCCGCGCCTAGCTCCGTCATGGACACGCCGCCGATCAGGATTTCACCGGAAGTGGGCTCTAGGATACCAAGGAGAAGCTTCACGATGGTCGTTTTTCCGGAGCCCGATGCACCAATCAGGGCAACTGACTCTCCGGCCAAAACCTTGAAATTCAAGCTCCTGAGAACCCAAGGTTCGTGAAATGAATGGCGAAAGCTGACGTTTCTGAATTCAAGGGACGGCGAGAGATCCCGAACCGTAGCTGCGCCTCGCTCGGTGCGAGGTCGCTCGGGCCGCGTTAGTACTATGTCCGCAAGCCGCTCAACGTTGATTCGGAGGAGCCATAGATTAAATAAGTAACCCAAGAGCGTGTTACTTCTTGACTGAAATTGCGTCTTGAAAGCCATGAATGCAAAAAGCATTCCCACAGTAAATGCCTGCTCGGAGGCCGACGACTGTTGGATGATCATTGCCACACCACCGACCGTGATCGCGATATTCTCCAGTCCAAAAATCAGTGCGTTCAGGCTGCTGGATATGATTCCAATCCGTTCTCCCTCGGCGTCTCGATTCTGCACCTCAACAGCAAGATTGGCACGTCTCGACGTTATATAGGACTCTCGGCCAAATATCTTAATGGAAGAAATTGCGCGAATCGATTCAAGAAGATATGTGCTTTCCTTTGCGGCAAGTACTACGCGCTCTGCCGTTGCGTCCCTCTGGGCATCCAAGAGATAAAACTTTACGCCCACAAAAGCGGCGAGCGCGCCGAGTGAAATTCCAGCCAACACTGGGGAATACGCCAGCATGATAGTCAACGCCACAATGCACATGAGACCATCGACCAGTGCGGCGATGAAAGCACCTCCAAGGCTCTGATGAAGCGTCTCTACAACTCCGAAACGGCTAGTAATATCGCCAAGGCTCCGCCGTTCGAACCACCCTGTCGGCAGGCGCATGAGGTGGTGAAATACATTATTTGACCACTGTTGCACCATCGATTGGGATAACCCAAGAATGAGCCACGAGCGGGCTGCGGAAAAGAGCACCTGCGACGCGAGCAGCGCAATTAATCCATATGCAACGACCTTGAGCAGGGTAAGGTCATAAGAAGGAAGCACTTTGTCGATGGCAAATTGCGTGGCAAAGGGCGTGCTGATTGCACAGAATTCCAAAGCCAAGGTAACGAAACATATCCGGCTGATCACCTTTCGAAGCCCGAGAACACGTCCGGAAATTTGACGAAGGCCGATTCGCTGTGCGCGGCCGATCGGATTGAAAGCTGTGGTCGGGCTCAGTTCGACCACGATGCCAGTGAAAGCTTCGCTTACCTGCGCCAACGAGAGCTTTCTGCGACCTAAAGCAGGGTCGATGATGTGTATTTCGTTCGAATGCACACGCTCAATGACGACGAAGTGATTGAGGTTCCAGTGCGCTATGCAGGGCAACGCCACCTGCCTGAACTCCTCAATATCAATTCGCAACGCACGGGTGGCAAGGCCCAATTCTTGTGCGTTTGCCGCTAAGCCCTGAAGATTTACGCCCTTTATCGACTGCGGGAATTGGCGGCGAGCAGACGGAAGATCATAATTTCTCCCGTGATAGGAGCAGATCATGGCCAAGCTTGCGAGCCCGCATTCCGATGATTCGGATTGCAATATGGGCCGAAGCCGCTTCATTGAATGCCCCAGAGAATCTTGGCCTCCTTGTAATCCCCTCTGCCACCAAGTTTATCCAACATAAAGCGCCTCAACGCCGCTGGGTGACATGTATCTACATATTCTTTGGCTGCGCTCTCCAAAAGATCGAAACCTTCCGGGTAATGCTGCCGTAGTCGCCTCAAGACTTCGACGCCGTTAGTTGCCCAGTGGCCTTCGACTCGCAAAATCACTTCGGCCAACGCTTCACAGAAGTCCTTGACGAGAAATATCCGCTCAATCGAAGAGCGATTTCGCAGCATGTCGGAATATATTGTGTTGCAACGATTGATGCTCCGCGTCACGTCAAAAACTGGCGGCGCGCAAGTATTCGACCGGCAGAAGTGCTTCAAATTTTCCCACGACCCTTGAAGTGGAACTCCTTCGATGACCATCGCCGCTAGTCCATTCCAGCCCCGTTCGATTTCATGGCGTAGCTCGGTCATGAATCGTTTGATGGAGTAAATGGCGACATCCAGACGCACGTTCGCAATCGCAAAGGCCAGATGACCCATCTCTACATTTGGTGCAATGACCAGCAAGTCAACGTCCGAATGTTCGTCAAAGCTGCTGCGGAGCACCGAGCCGTGGACTAGCACCGGGCAGGAGTGAAAACCGCGATTCGCTAGGCCCTGCAGAAGAGACCTGACTTCGACTCCAACCGAATCAAGATTTCGCGACATCATTTCTGACATATTCCACCGGGGCCCGAAGAACGAACCAGATTGGTGGGAAGGTGCGACGCCCCGACAAAGATAACATTCACGCCGGGAGAATGAAGCGCCCCCATCAACTTCGCCTTGAGGTGTGCGTCCCGCCGGCGGGCTGCATCATTAACCAGCAACTTTGCGCCGATGTGGCGCATATCTCGCTCGTACGCCTCCAAGGCCAATGTGAACGAGCTTCGGTTGTTCAGATTGGCGAGTAGAGTTTTCGCCGATGCATTGAAGGCACCGCAGTTGGTCAGGAATGCCCAAGCCATTTCCGCTTTGTCTTGCCCGCTTGACTCCGAATATACGAGCTGCTGTTGCTCCGCTGACTCAAGATATGTCACCTCGAGACCGGCTATTTTGGCGATATTCGCGATGTTGCGTTCGCCCCAGTTTCCAGAAGATGTCATCCGAGCGCAGTAGTCTGACGATATGGTTAGCACGTCATCTGGGGTGAGTATTGCGAGGTGTTCGCTTGAAAACGAGTAAAAGCTCAACACTCCCGCGCTTATGAATCTGTCATGAATTCTCTCTTTCCATTCGACGGGGAAATCCCAAATTGGAGAAGAGAGCGGTTCTCCGTCTTTTTTCGGAGCGGTCTCCAGCCAGATCTTGGGTACCGATCTCGCATTGGTTGCGATTGCTTGAATGATCAAAGCGTCGCTGGAAGTGTCACGATTGTGGGCGATGGGAATAACGATACTTTCGGACGCGTTAGTCGTGCCGAAACAGAGCGGCTTTTTCGGCTCCTGTCCACCAATGTCTTTCGCTGAAAAAGAGAGTCCAGGAAAGATCAGCGCGACGATAACGAGAAAATGTCTCATTGTAGAAAAAGGCGCAATGCGCCTTTCTTTCTTATTGCGATGGGAAGAATCCGGATGGACCGTTATAGTTGGGGCCACCAGCCCCGGGTCCTGCGCCGCCGTTGCTAGTCCCCCAATTGGCATCCAGCCAATTATGAACGGCTTGTTGGTAGGCAACACCACCTGCGCCGACCGAACTTCCGTCGACTTGCACGCTGTTCAGCGACTCAACAAAGACATCAAATGTTGAAATTGTGGTTGGATATACCCCTGATGGAAATTGATATTGGGTCCCTTCGCGATTGTATCCATTGAGCAGATTGTATTGCTCCGCGCGGCGCTGCAGGTCCAGTACCATTTTGGATTCGATCAGTCCGCCTGCCGGTCCCATAACGCCCAAGAACGGCTTGAATGCGTTCATGTATTGATTCTGGAGATCTTGCGTAAATGGTGGTGTATACGGACCCATTGCTGGGTTGTCGCCACCAAAAACTGTGATCATTTCGTCGGAAGTGAGAATTTTCATAATTCGAGCGTACCTTTTAAGAAGGTTGAAAGCGTGGCTTCAATAAGTTGCTTGCTTGTGCTCCTGTCATCGATTAACAAGTATTGGTTCAAAAGCCCATTCCCAAACGCGCCTAGTCTCCTGTATAAGGTGGGCGCTGAGCGTCATACCCGGCCTGAGGCGCATTCCCCGTGCTAGCGCGCCTTGATTGTCAATCTTGGCCCGGATGCGAAATAATGGCTCTACGGCCCTGGCAGCGCTGGTAAGCGCCTGAGCTTGTCCACTGGGGAGGTCCTGTGGATTGATCGGTGTGGAACTTATTTCGGTGAACGTTGCGTCCAATACGCCGTATTTCTGAAACGGATATGCGGAGAGTCGAACTTTCGCTTTGCCTCCAATTCTCAGGTGTCCGGCGGTCCGGCTCGGGGCAAAAAGTTCAATAACTAAAGAGTTTGATTGGGAGGCGGCGCTGCTCTCGGGCATGAAGCTGGCAACTACCTGCCCCGCTTGCACATTTGAACCAACCCGAAGATTTATTGTCGAAAGAACCCCACCACTTGGAGCTACAACGGAAATTTCCCTGCGAAGAGTGTTCTCGATGCCTTCTCGCTCAATCAACTGAAGTTCCCGTGTTAATCGCGAGGTATTTGCGGACAATTCGAGCTCAAGCGCATGTAAATCTTTTTCGGAGGCAAACAGGTCGCCTTGAGCGGTCGCGAGATTTCTATCCGCTGCCGCCCGGCGCGCCCTGGCTTCCAGAAGCAACTCTTCCTCATTCTGGACTTGAGCGTTTGCGATAAATCCGCCTTGGTGTAGCGATGCGATCCTTTTATAAGCCTTGTCGCGGATGTCGGCACGCCTTTCTTGCAGCCGAACGTCTTCTTCGAGATTGGCGGTGAGAAGACGTCCCCTTTGAACGCGATCATTTAATGCGAGACGCCGCACCGCCCCGGAACTTTTGGCAAGCGCGAGCTCATTAATAATGGCGAGCCGTTTGGTTTCGATCGATTGTTCGAGCAGTGTGCTCTCACCTTTGCCCAGTGAATCGCGACGCTCGACGTCAATAGAGAAAAGGGTGGAGTTGATTGGTACAGTGCGCCCCTCTTCGACATTCCATTTCTTTATCACGCCAGATCCCGGTGCTGTGATGAAAACCAAGCCCAAAGCTGGTGCAACAATGCCGGGAACTTCTTCGGTCCTTGCTACCTCGGAGTTAAAGACCAGCGCGGACAAGCCGATGATGAACAGCAGCCCTATTGCCGCAGCGTTCCGGGAGAATGGAGTTGCGACTAGACGTATGGTCCCAAGATGGGCGCGGCGCCGTGTTTCCACGACTTCTCTTCGGAATAGCATGAGGATCCCTCCCGTTAAATATGTCGGGGCGGATGGCTCGGCATGGCGCCGGAAGGCGTGCTGGCGATGCCCGCTCAGAGCCGCGCGACGCTGGGGTTTTCGATGCTGAAAACGTTCAATCTGAGGGGACTGCGGGTGCAGGCGCCGCTGGGACCGGCAGGTCCGATGTCGAGATTCGGATCTGCTTCAGCGATACCTCAATGGAGCGGCACCTGCTCGGGAAAAAGTCACAGAGCAATACCGTCTCGCCTTGGGCGGCGGGGACTGAACCATCCGTGAAGATGAAAAGCCCGGCTCCCGAGGGATATGGGAGTGACAAGGCGATATCAATATCCTTGCGGCTGATCGGCTCCAACCTCTCCGCATAGCGGGTCAGATTATTGTTGGAGCGCGTCACCCATTCACCGTTGAGCGTGAAAGCGCCCTGAATGATCAGGGCGGACATGAGCTTCCCTTTCCAGGGAACCGCGCTCAGGGATCGGCCTGACAGGGCAACATCGGCGCAGGCGGAATAACAGCCTCCGGCGATGAATACATCCATTTCCTGAGCGCGCCAGGCCAGCCGTGCGCCCGGAATGCCAAGACCGCCAGGCACGTCAACGAGCCAGAGCCTTTCGATGGACGGATTTGCGTCAAGCAGCGAGAGCGCTTCGTTGACCAGCTGTTCGGTCAGGATGGTGTCGCGGACGACCAAGGCATCTCCGCTGAGATGCACATAAGGATTAGGCGCGGGGGCGTATGCAGGCTTGTCTGTCGCCGCCTGGACATTCATCGCCATGAGCACCGTCAAAACCGTAGCGAGGATCTTCATTGCCCTTCCTGAGCTGTCTAGAAACCAAGCCCAGTCTAGGAATGAATTCGCCGTGCATGTTCTGGGATATTTGCCTAACAAATATCTGCCAGCTCACCCACCGATATTGGTGGAAGGCGTCGGCCTTCAGCCGTTCAAATGAATAAGCCCGAGGGGGCTCATTCCTCCTCGGCGTTCAGCCCGCTTTGCCAGACCGGCAGCGCGGCATCGAACATCGAGGGCGCGCTTCCCAGCGCTTTCGGATCTCGGGCCATCTTGAGCCACGTCAATGTGTCGTGGTGGCTGCCCGGCAGCAGGTCGCGGCCGCGTTCCGCGCTCAGCCACGCATGCAGCGCGGCGTATTGCGCCGGATGCCGTTGCGCCGTCCAGCTCAGCGCCACCAAGTCGCCATAGCCTTCCTCGCGCCGCGTCGATTTCATCGAGAGGAACGCGCGCTTCAGATCCGCGCTCAACCCCTCCGGCGCCGGCGCCGCCGTGAATCCCGCCGGCAGGTTGAACCACGCGCCTTCCAGATAACGGTGGCAGTGGCCCAGCTCGTGCGCGGCCATCAATTCCAGCGCGCTGTCCTCCAGCCCCGCCGGCAGGCGCTGCATCGTCGCCTCGCCCTCCGGATTGCCGCGCAGGCTGAGCACCAGCTTGCAGCGGCCGTCCCGGAATCCCAGCGCCAGCGGCGCGGCCTCCGGCGCGTCCTGCGGCTGCACCACGATGTCCACCGGCATGCCGCCCGCCTTGGCGTGCTGCAGCACCGGCGTCATGCCGGCGATCCAGCGCTGTTCCAGCGGCGTCAGCCCGGCCGCGTGCGCGGCGGACGAAAGGACGGGGAGGGCGGCGGCCAAGGCGCTCAGCGCGGCGAACAACTTCTTCATCACGGCTCGGGTCCTGCAGGCAAGAAGGCAGAACACCGATGGTGACGGGCTCAACCCCGCTTGTGCGCGGCCGGTTCCGCGCGCGGTCCGGGCCGCCGTGAAAGGCTGCCGCTTGCGCGCGGCGCGTTCAGCCCAGCGCTCAGGATCGCGTCAGAGTCCGCCATCCGTGAGCTTGGCCGGATCCAGCATCTGCAGCAGCGTGGCGCGGTCGAACTCGGTCATGTCCTCGGCCACGTCGACGATGGGCCGCTTCTCCGCATAGGCGCGCTTGGCGATCGCGGCGGCCTTCAGGTAGCCGATCTCGCGGTTCAGCGCCGTCACCAGGATCGGGTTGCGCGCCAGCGCGTGCTGCAGTCCCTCGGTGTTGACCTTGAAGTCGCGGATCGCCTGCTCCGCCAGCGCCTTCGCCGCCGCCGCCAGCAGCGCCAAGCTGTCCAGCAGGTTGGTCGCGATCAGCGGCAGCATCACGTTGAGCTGGAAATTGCCCGACTGGCCCGCCACCGTGATCGCCGCGTCGTGACCGATGACCTGCGCGCACACCATCGTCACCGCCTCCGGAATCACCGGGTTCACCTTGCCTGGCATGATCGACGAGCCCGGCTGCAGCGCATGCAGCTCGATCTCCGCCAGGCCCGCCAGCGGCCCCGAGTTCATCCAGCGCAGATCGTTGGCGATCTTCATCAGCGTCACCGCCAGGCCCTTGAGCGCGCCCGACAGCGCCACCGCCGTGTCCTGCGCCGACAGCGCCGCGAAGAAGTCCGGCGCCGGCCGGAAGCTCAGGCCGGTGAGCGTGGACAGCTCCTCGCAGAAGCGCGCCGCGAAGTCCGGATGCGCGTTGATGCCGGTGCCCACCGCCGTGCCGCCCTGCGCCAGCTCGCACACCGAGGGCAGCAGCGCGCGCAGCTGCGCGCGCCGCGCATCGATCTGCGCGCACCAGCCGCCCAGCTCCTGGCCCAGGCGCAGCGGCATCGCGTCCATCAGATGGGTGCGGCCGGTCTTCACGTGGTGGCCGTCGCTCTTGATCTTGTCCTGCAGCGTCTGCACCAGCAGGTCCAGCGCCGGCAGCAGCTCGCCATTGAGCGCCTGCGCCGCGCTGATGTGCAGCACCGTCGGGATCGAGTCATTGCTGCTCTGGCCCGCGTTGACGTGGTCGTTCGGGCTGACCGTCGCCGGGTTCGCCGCGCCGCTGCCGATCAGCCGCGTCGCCACGGTGGCGATCACCTCGTTGGCGTTCATGTTCGAGCTGGTGCCCGAGCCGGTCTGGAAGATCTCCACCGGGAAGTGGTTCATCAGGGCCGGGTCCTGCAGCAGCTGCATCGCCGCGCGCTCGATGGCCTGGCCGATATCCGCGGGCAGTTGCTCCAGCGCGATGTTGGCGCGCGCCGCGGCCGCCTTCTGCAGCACCAGCGCGCGCACGAAACGCTCGGGCATGGGCTGGCGGCTGATCGCGAAGTTCTCGACCGCGCGCTGGGTCTGCGCGCCGTACAGCGCGTCGACCGGGACGGCGACCTCGCCCATGGAGTCACGTTCGATGCGGGTTGGCTTGTTCATGGGGGGGCTTTCGTTTCAGGCAGGCACGGTCCGGCTCGAGGAGTCCGGCTCAAGGGTCACGCTGATGACCATGAGCCAGGGTAGAAGGGAATTTCTCTCCTCCGCAAGGTTGGCGCGCAAGCGCTTGCGCGGCCTGGGGGCTTTGCCGTCCCGGCAAACCTCAGACCAGGCGCAGATCCTTGGGCCGCACGGCCGGGAACACGCGCGCGAGCGCCTCGTTCGACAACCCGAACTGGCGCTGCCACAGGCCGCCGAGCACCGCGCGGTAGTCGTTCAGCACCGGGTAGTCGCGGTTCTGGAACAGCGAGCCCGCCGTCAGCGCGATCTGGTCGCCGGCGACCGGACCGCCGCTGGCCAGGCCGCCGCCCAGCAGCCAGTACACGCTGCCGTGGCCATGGTCGGTGCCGCGGTTGCCGTTCTCGCGGAAGGTGCGGCCGAACTCGCTGATCACCATCACGGTCGTCTGGCGCCAGAGCTCCGGGCCGAGTTCATCGGCGATCGCCGCCAGCCCGCGCCCGAGTTCCTCGAAGCGGTTGGCGAGCTGCCCCGCCGCGCCGCCCTGGTTGACGTGCGTGTCCCAGCCGCCGACGTCGATGAAGCCCAGGCTGAAGCGCCCGCGCATCAGCGTCGCGATGCGGCGCGCCTCCAGCTCGAAGCCCTTGGCCGGGATCGCGTTGCGGCCGGCCGCGTCGGTCATGGCCTTCATCTTGTCCGGCGACAGGTCGCGCGCCAGCTCCTCGCGCAGCGCCAGGCCCTCCTGCACCGTCGAGCCCAGCGGCTGGTCCTGGTACATGCTGGCGATCAGCGCGCGGCTCTTCGCGTCGACCGCCGGGCGCGCGGTCTCGCGCAGCCCCGCGTTGGCGATGCGCGCCGGACCGCGGAAGGCGATCGGCAGCTGGTCGGTGAAGGACAGCGCCTGCTGCGCATCGAGCTCGCCGGCCAGGCGGTTCAGGAAGCCCGAGTTGTAGTCGCGCGAGCCGCCGACCGGCTGGCCGAGCTCGATGCTGTCCTGCGTCTCGAAATGGCTGCGCGACAGGTCCTCGGTGCCGGCGAACGGGATGAAGCGCGCCTGCCCGGCCTGCGCCAGCGGGAACAGGCTGTTGCGCAGCGCGGGGTGCAGGCCCCAGTCCGCGTTCAGGGGCAGCGCCGACGCGGTGTCGGCCGGCGAGGGCCGCGCGATCGCGATGCGCGGCCGCTGTTCGTAATAGAAGCTGCTGCCCACCGGCACCAGCAGGTTGGCCGCGTCGTAGCCGCCGCGCAGGAACACCAGCAGGAAGCGCGGCCGGTCCGCGCCGGCCGCGAACAGCCGCGCGCCCGACAGCGCGAGCGGCGCCGCCGCGAGGGCTTGCACAAGAGAGCGTCGTTGCATGGTCAGCGGTACATGAAGTCGGGACTGGACAGCAGCAGCGTCAGCCATTGCTGTGGCGAGGTCGTCTGCGCCAGCGCGCCGCGCGTCGCGGCGGCCAGCGTGGGTTCCAGGCGCGCGCGCAGCGGCTGCAGGTCGGGCATGGGCACCGGCGTGTTCGCGCCGTCGGGCCGGTACAGCGCCACCGCGCCGCCGCCGATCTGGCGCGCGATCTCGAAGCGCTGCGTCATCTGTCCGGGGCTGTTCCAGGCCTCGGCCGTCATCGGATAGCCGTCCGGCGTCTGCTTGTCGTAGAGGCCCTGGCCCAGCCGTCTGAGCCAGTTCTGCAGCGGCTGCGCGTTCTGCAGCTCACGCTGCTCGAAGCCGGCGCGCAGGCTGGACAGCAGGTAGTGGTACGGGTCCTTGAACTTGGGCGACTCGGCCGACGCGAACTGCGGCGAGAACAGCAGCGGCCGCAGCGTCGCCGGGATGTCCCCCTGGGTGCGCAGGAAGGCGGCGGTCATCGCGTCGACGGTCGCCGGCGGCGGCTGGTCGCTGAGGAAGAACACCGCCAGCTTGCGGCTCACGAAGCGCGCGGTCGCCGGCTGCGAGACCAGCAGGTCCAGCACCTCGTCGAGCTCCTCCGGCCCGCGCCCCTTGATCGTGCGGCCGAGCAGCCGCTTGTCGCCGAAGTCGTGGCGCGCCGGGTGGAACTCGAACAACCCGTCGCGCCGGTAGAGGCGCTCGAACTTCGGCGCGACCTTGGCTGGATCCGGATCGATGCGCACGCCGAAACCGGTCAGCACGCGGGCCAGTTCCTGCACGTCGCGTTGCGAGTAGCCGCCGTCCACGCCCATCGTGTGCAGCTCCAGCAGCTCACGCGCGTAGTTCTCGTTGATCGCGCGGACGGCGTTCTGGTCGTTGTCCAGGTAGCGCAGCATCGCCGGATGGCGGGCCACCGCGCCCAGCATCCGGCGGAACGAGCCGAGTGCATTCGGACGCAGCGCGCGGTCCTGGTAGTCCGACAGCATCAGCCGGATGTCGCGCTTGCCCTGGTGCACGTTGAAGTGGTTGAACCAGAACCAGGACAGGTGCTCGAGCAGCTGCTGCTCCGAATACAGCTCGCGCATCAGCTGGCGCTCGCCGGTCTCGCGCGCCGCCTGGCCTTGCGCGTCCTGGTAGGCCTTGCGCGCGGCGGCGCGTTCTTCTTCGGACGCGCCCTTGTCGCCATCGCGGCGGAAAGATTCGGCCGCCCACACGCGCATCGCGACGTCGCCCTGGCTGATGCCCAGCGCGTCGATGCGGGCCTGGACCGGCGCGGGCAGCGGCGCCTTCGGGTCGGCCTTCAGCTGGCGCTCGACATAGCGGCCCCAGCCCTGACGCTCGATCTCGCCCAGTTGCGCCTGCGTCGCGCCCCAGCCGATGCGATTGGCGGCGCGCAGGCGCTGGGCTGCATCCATCGGCACGTCGGGCACGGTCGCCATGCCGCCGCAGGCGGCCAGCGCCGCCGACGCGGTCGCGCCGAGCAGCAGCGTGCGCCGGCGCAAGGGAAGGGGCGATGTCGGCAGGGGCGGGGACAGTGACATGCGGCAAGCATGCCGTCCCCTTGTGAACGGTGTCCAGCACTCTCCGGAGGCCTTTGCGCTACTTCACACTTGTAGCGCCCGCGCGCAGCGGCGAGGCCTGCCGCATCGCGGCCATCCAGCGCTTCGTGCCCATCACGCCTTCGAGCAGGCCGGGCAGGTAGACGTCGGCATTGAGCCGCGGGAAGTACACGCCCAGTCCCGACGGGGAGATCTCCGCCTCGGCCAGGTCGCCGGCCTCGGCGCCGCCCAGGCCCTGCACCAGCCAGGGCGCGAAGGCGAGCTCGACGCCGGTGTCCAGGATCACCAGCACGCGGTCCGTCGCCCCGTCATAGCGCACCGCCACCGCGGCCGGCAGCAAGGAGCGCTGCAGCGCGCCCGCGTGATCGGCGGCCTCGTAGTCGTCGGCGCTGATGACCGGCAACGGCGCGTCCGTCTCGTCAATGCCGGCCATGGAGCGTCCTCCAGTCCGCGAGCAGGCGCGGCATCTGGCTCGCCAGCACCTGCGCGATGCGGTTCAGCCGGGCATGGGTGAAGAAGTGGTTCTCGCGCAGCGCCAGCGCGCCGCCGGGGCCGCGCAGCTCGAAGCGCGCCTCGCAGCCCTGGCCCATCACGTGGACCTGACCCGGGCGCTGATCGTTCAGATAGATCACGGCCCGCAATCCGTTGAACTTCAGGATCGTCGGCATGGCAGGGACCGGTCCGCGATGCCGGACCGGGCAGGGAAGTGGCACAGGGGGCGAAGCTTCCCCGCCTTCCCGGCCGCGCGCCTTGACGGATGTCGAGAAACACGCCGTCCGGTGCCGCGCTCCCTCTTGAGGGCGGCCGCCTCCCCCGAAGCGGCGGGATCAGGCGCTCACAGCTCGGCCACGCCCTTCACCCGCTCGGGGGCCTTCGTCAGCGGCACGACAACCATCGGCGTCTCGACCGCGCGGCCGTGGAAACGGTCGAGCAGGTCCTTCCATTGCGCGCGCACCGTCACCACGTTCGCCAGCTTCACGTGGCCGTAGCCGCGGATGCCTTCCGGCAGGCGGGCGAGCTTGATCGCGAGGTCCAGCTTCTCCGCGCCCAGGCCGGCGAGCAGCTCGTCGACCAGGGCCTCGTAGTCGCGGATCAGCTGGCGCTCGAGGCGGCGTTCCTCGGTCTTGCCGAAGAGGTCGAGCGCGCCGCCGCGCAGGCCCTTGAACTTCGCCAGCGTCTTCAGCGCCTTGAAGGTCCACGAGCCCAGCTCGACCTTCTTCGCGCGGCCGTCGGCGCCGGGCTTGGCGATCAGCGGCGGGGCCATGTGGAAGCTGAGGTGGTCCCAGTCCTCGAACTGCGCCTTCAGCGCGGCCTCGAACTTGCCGTCGGTGTACAGGCGCGCGACCTCGTACTCGTCCTTGATCGCCAGCAGCTTCGCGTAATAGCGCGCCACCGCCTTGGTCAGGCGCAGGCCCTTGCCGGCCTCGCCCAGCGCCGATTCGGCGGCGCGCACGCGCTGCACCAGCGCCTCGTAGCGGGCGGCGTAGGCGGCGTCCTGGTAGTCGGTCAGGAAGGCCTTGCGGCGCGAGACCAGGCCGGGCTGGCCGTCCTTGTCGTCGAGCTGGTCGAAGTTGAACCACTGCACGGCCGAGCCGGCCTGCTCGCCGGCCAGGCGGCGCAGCGCCTCGGGCGCGGCGATGGCCAGGCGGCCCAGCGCGAACGCGGTCTTGTTGTTCTCCACCGCCACGCCGTTGAGCTCGATCGCGCGCATCAGCGCCTCGAAGGACACCGGCACCAGGCCGCGCTGCCAGCACGCGCCCAGCATCACGATGTTGCTGGGCATGGTGTCGCCCATCAGGCGCTGCGCGATGTCCTGCGCGTCGATGCTGGTCAGCAGCGCCTTCTCCTGGCCGACGGCGTGGCGCATCTTGGCCAGCAGCGAGTCGGCCTGCAGGCTCGCATCCGGGTTGCGGACGAAGGCGGCGGTGGGCAGTTCGTGCGTGTTGGCCAGGATCACCGTGCGGCCGGCCTTCACCGTCGCCAGCGCGTCGGCGCTCGCGCCCACGACCATGTCGCAGGCCAGCAGCACGTCGGCCTGCTGCGTGTCGATGCGGACCTGGTTCAGCAGGTCCTGCGTCGGCGCCACGCGCACGAAGGACAGCACCGCGCCGCCCTTCTGCGCGAAGCCCATGAAGTCCAGCACCGAGCTCTGCTTGCCCTCCAGGTGCGCGGCCATCGTCACCAGCGCGCCCACCGTCACCACGCCGGTGCCGCCGACGCCGGTGACCAGCATGTCGAACGGGCCGGTCCACGCCCAGGCCGCGGGCGGCTGGATGGCGGCGATCTCGCGTGCCAGGTCCGCGGGCCCGAAGGCGGCGCCGGCGCGCTTCTTCAGCTTGGCGCCGTGCACCGACACGAAGCTCGGGCAGAAGCCGTTCACGCAGCTGAAGTCCTTGTTGCAGCTGCTCTGCTCGATCGCGCGCTTGCGGCCGAAGTCGGTCTCCACCGGCACCACCGACAGGCAGTTGCTGGCCTGGCCGCAGTCGCCGCAGCCCTCGCAGACGGACTCGTTGATGAAGATGCGCTTGTCGGGGTCGGGGAACTCGCCCTTCTTGCGGCGGCGGCGCTTCTCGGCGGCGCAGGTCTGGTCGTAGATCAGCACCGTCACGCCCTGGATCTCGCGCAGCTCGCGCTGCACCGCGTCGAGCTCGCCGCGGTCGTGGAAGGTCGTGCCGGCGGGGAACAGGCCGTGGTGGCCGTCGTACTTGCCGATCTCGTCGGAGACCACGACCAGGCGCTTGACGCCCTCGGCCTCGACCTGGCGCGCGATCTGCGGCACCGAGGTCTGGCCGTCGACCGGCTGGCCGCCGGTCATCGCGACCGCGTCGTTGTAGAGGATCTTGTAGGTGATGTTGGCCTTGGCCGCGATGGCCTGCCGGATCGCCAGATAGCCCGAGTGGTAGTAGGTGCCGTCGCCCAGGTTCTGGAAGACATGCTTCTCGGTGGTGAAGCGCGAGTGCGCCGCCCAGTCCACGCCCTCGGCGCCCATCTGGATCAGGCCGGAGGTGCCGCGTTCCATCCAGCTGGCCATGAAGTGGCAGCCGATGCCGGCCAGCGCGCGCGAGCCCTCGGGCAGCTTCGTCGAGGTGTTGTGCGGGCAGCCCGAGCAGAAGTAGGGCTGGCGGCGCACCGCGTCGGCGCTGTTGGACAGCAGGCAGGGCGTGAGGAAATCGACCACCAGATGGCGGCGGTCCAGCGCCGGATTCAGCCGCGCGAGCCAGTCCGCGACGGTCGGCATGATGCGCGACGGCCGCAGTTCGCCGAGCGCGCTCAGCACCGCGGCCCCGTGTTCATCGGACTTGCCGACCACGCGCGGGCGCTGCGCATCGGGCAGGTGATAGAGCAGCTCCTTGATCTGGCGCTCGACGACGGGCGCCTTCTCCTCGATCACCAGCATGTCGGTCAGGCCCTGCGCGAACTCGCGGATGCGCGTGGGCTCCAGCGGGTACACCAGGCCGACCTTGTAGACGCGCACGCCGGCCGCGGCCAGCGCGTTGGGATCCAGGTCCAGGCGGCGCAGCACTTCCATGAAGTCGTAATGCGCCTTGCCCACGGTCACGATGCCCAGCGACGCGCGCGGGCTCACCACGATGTGCTTGTCGATCGAATTGATCTTCGCGAAGGCCAGCACCGCGTCGATCTTGTGCGCCAGGCGCGATTCCAGCTCCAGCGACGGCAGGTCCACCGGGCGGATGTGCAGGTCGGTGGGCGGCGTGTGGTCGACGGGCAGCTCGAAGTCCAGCGGCACCGCGTCCAGGTCGACGGTCATGCCCGACTCGACGACTTCCGAGATGGCCTTGAATCCGACCCACGCGCCCGAGAAGCGCGACAGCGCCCAGCCGTAGAGGCCGAACTCCAGGTACTCGGCGACGTTGCCCGGATGCACCAGCGGCATCGACCAGGCCTGCAGCGCGAGGTCGCTCTGGTGCGGCGTCGACGAGGACACGCAGCCATGGTCGTCGCCGCAGACGACGAGCACGCCGCCCTGCTTCGCGGTGCCGTAGACGTTGCCATGCTTGAGCGCGTCGCCGGAGCGGTCCACGCCCGGCCCCTTGCCGTACCACATCGCGAAGACGCCATCGACGGTGCGCTTCGGATCGAGCGCCACGCGCTGCACGCCCAGGCAGGCGGTGGCGGCGAGGTCCTCGTTGATCGCGGGCAGGAAGTTGACCTGGGCCTTCTCGAGGAACTTCTTCGCCTTCCACAGCTGCTGGTCGACCATCCCGAGCGGGCTGCCGCGATAGCCGCTGACGAAGCCGGCGGTCTTCAGGCCCTGGCGCTCGTCCTGCGCCTTCTGCATCAGCAGCAGGCGGACCAGCGCCTGCGTGCCGGTCAGGAACACCTGGCCGGCGCTGGCGGCCAGGTTGTCGGAGAGCTGGTAGGGACGCAGCGAGGGAGTGGCTTCGGACATGGCTGTCTCCGACCCGCCGGGGCGGCGCGGGTTCTTATGGTCTGAGAGGGGAGATTCTTTACGAGACAATGCGCGATTTCTTGCTTCGTTCGCTCGCCGGGAGCCGTATATGGAGTGGATTGAACTCAGGAATGGCGCTTATGGGAAATGAACGTTTCGATCGGGCGACGCGTTTGATCCTCGAGGCGCTCCAGGCCGATGCGCGCCAGAGCACGCAGCAGCTGGCGGACCGGGTGGGGCTGTCGGCGACGCCGGTCTGGCGCCGCATCAAGGAGCTGGAGGAGCGGGGCGTCATCCGCCGCCAGGTGGCGCTGGTGGACCGCGAACAGCTGGGCCTGTCGATCTGCGTGCTGGCCAACGTGAGCCTGGTCCGTCACACCGAGGGTGCGGTCGATGCTTTCGAGGCCATGGTGGGCGGCAGTCCCGAGATCGTCGAATGCCAGGCGATCACCGGCGAGGCGGACTACGTGCTGAAGATCGTCGCGCCGGACATGAAGGCCTACGACCAGTTCCTGCAGAGCAAGGTGTTCAAGGTGCCGGGTGTCGCGAGCGTGCGCAGCAACGTCGTGCTGCGCGAGGTCAAGTACGAGACCGCCTACCCCGTCCCCTGACCCTTTCCTCCTTCCTCCTTTCTCCTTTCTTGAAGGCAGCGAGTGCCGTTGGGGCCGGAATGATGCGAGGGGGTCCAGGAGGGAGCCCCCTCGCGTCGTGGAGAGCCCGCGCTCGGCCGTCCGGAGTTAGGCGTTCTCCTCAATGGGCACCGCCGCTGCCACATGACATGCTCCCCGGCATGTTTTCCGTCTACGGCACTTCCGGAAAGATCCTGACCGGTGGTCTGGAGCAGGTCCGCGACCTCGCCCCGGTGCAGGCGGTCGCCCGCACGCGCGCGGTGGCGCCGGTGGCGCGCCAGGGGGACCTGACGCCGTCGTCCGTCGTGCTCGCGGGCGTGAGTCCGGGCGGTGTTGGCGGCGGCGCGACGGGCCCGTCGGCCTATGTCGCGCACGAGGCGCTGGCGGCCTATGCCGGCGACACGCAGCGTCAGGTGCTCACGCAGGTGCATCAGCTGATGAGCCGCAAGCTGATCAGCGTGATGTCGGGTGCTCCGCTGCGCCGGGCGATGCGGATGATGTCGCGCGCCGGGGTGGCGCAGGCGCCGGTGCTGGGGCCGATGGGCGAGGTGCGCGGGCTGGTGTCGCGCGGCGATCTCACGCGCGGGCTGGCGGATGATCTCGACGAGATCACCGAGATGACGCTCATCGCGCGGCGTCTGGCCGCGGCGGTGGATGACGTGATGTGGACGCCGGTGCCGGTGGCGCAGCCGGACACGCCCTTGCGCGAGGCGGCGCAGCTGCTGCTGGAGCTGGGGCTGCCCGGCCTGCCGGTGGGCGACGACAACGGCCATCCGATCGGCTTTCTCTCGCGCAGCGACCTGCTGCGCGGCATGACGCACGAGCCGCCGCTGGACCTCTGGTCCTGAGGGCGGACGCCGGCGTCAGTACTTGCGCATCCCGCGCTCGGCCTCTTCCTGCTCGATCGCCTGCAGCGTGCGCCAGTCGGTGCACACGAACACGCCATCCTCGACGATGCGATCCGGCAGCGAGCCGTCGCCGCGGGCGATCTTCCCGTCCTTGCACACCAGCGTGCCGCGTGCCTGGCCCTGCTCCTGCAGCGCCTTGCCCACGGCCATCGAATCGCGCGTGTACAGCGTCAGCATCAGCAGCGCGAACAGCACGCCCAGCATCAGCGCCACGCCGACCATGATGTCGCTCGCGTCGCGCAGCGCGGACGGCGGCGGCGCCGTCTGCGCGCGGGGCGCGGCGGCGAAGCTCGCGCCCTCGCCGCGGGACGGCGGGTTCGAACCAGACCGCGCGGGGGCGCGGTGATAACCGGGCGAGGGACGGGTGGTGGCCATGTTCATGTGACGGATCGCTTTGCCAGGACAGACAAGGACGGGCCGAAGGACGGACGGGTTGAAGGCTACAGGCGACCGCGCCGGTCCATCACTTAAATGCAGTGCTCCCCACCAAAAATGCACGGGTGCCCAACCCCCTTTCCGATGGTTACAGTAGTTGCAGAATTAAGATTTCGGGACTCTCGCGAGCAGCATTCCGACACCATGTCCAAGCCCGACACCCCTCTCACGGCCACCGAGCACCAGGCGCTGCACAAGCTGTCCCAGGAACTCCCGGACGCCTGCGAGCGGCTGGATTACGTCAAGCGCATGACCGACCAGGCGGCGAGCAAGGTGCTCGGCATCGTGGAGGCGGCGCAGGACGACGCGGAAGCGGTGCGCCGCCAGGGGCAGGAGCTGTCGGAGTCGCTGCAGCGGCTGGCGGCCGCGCCGGACCTGAGCGTCGAGCGGGCGCGCGCCATGATGCGGCTGTGCGCGGCTTACGCGGCCGGGGCCGCCGGTTTCGCGGATCGCGTCCGCGGCCTGCAGACCGAAATCATGATGGCGCAGGACTTCCAGGATCTGTCCGGCCAGGTCATCAACAAGGTGCTGGGCATGCTGCGGCCCGCCGAGGAGCCGCTTCAGCAGCTGCTCGCCGCGCATGAGCCGCCGGTCGCCGCCGCCGAGGAACAGCTCGCCGGCGTGCAGACGCCCGACAAGGCGCTGCAGCAGGACGACGTCGACGCGCTGCTCGCCGAAATGGGCTTCTGACGCGCTCTTGATGGAGTCTTGACGGCCGCCTGACGGGCTTGTCCGCTCAGGACCACAGCATCGGATCCAGCTCGTAGAACCGTCTCAGCTCGGCGTACAGCGCCGGGTGCGCCTGCGCCAACGCCCATGGCTGGCCGAAGAATCGCTCGCTGGCCACGGCGAAGAACTCCGCCGGCTCGGTGGCCGCGTAGTCGCCCAGCGGATCCGGCTCGCCCGCCGCGAGGCGCGCCCGCAGCAGGTCGAAACTCTGCTGCATCACCGCGGCCCAGCGCGCCTGCCGCGCCCGGTTGCCCAGCCATGGTGCGCCGTTGGCGACACCCTTGACCTGATCGAGCTGGTGCGCGAACTCGTGCACCGCGACGTTGTGACCCAGCTCCGGCTGCGACGCGTCGCGCAGCACGTCGTCCCAGGACAGCACGACCTGCCCTTCGCCCCAGGATTCGCCGCTCAGCACCTGGCGTTGCTGCATCTGCAGCGGCCCTTGGTGACGGACCCGGTCGACGATGAAGGCGCCGGGATAGACCAGCACCGTGTGCAGCTTGGGGTAGTAGCCGCGCGCGCGGCCCAGCAGCGGCAGCGAGGCCAGCGCGGCGACGGTCACGCGGACCTCGTCGGTGATCACCTGGCCGGCGCAACCGATGAAGGACTTCTCCGCCAGGAACACCTGCATCTGGCGCTTGAGCTTGAGTTGCAGGTCCGCCGGCAGGCGCGCCACCTGCGGCACGTTGCGGCGCAGGATCGCGCGCCACGCGGCGGGGAAGGCCTTCGCGCGCAGCGCGGCGCGGCGGCGCGCCTGCCGCCAGGGCTGGCTCAGCAGCCAGAAGCAGATCAGCGCCGCGATCAGCGCGAGCACGAGCAGGGTCATTGGGGCAATGCGCCGGGGCAGCCTGGCTGCGAAGACCTGAAGATGCGCGCGCCCCGCGTTCTTTTCAAGAGCGGGCCAGGTCTTGCGCCCGGGGACCGGATTCGATCGCGGCGCGAACGGAACTGCGGCGCCCGCGCGACGCGGCGGCTCGGCGGGGCGATTGACGTCCGGGCGGCCCCGATCCGGCGCGGTCTTTGCGCCTCGGGACCGGACAATTTCGGCCGGGATCGACCAGGACTTGAGCGCTGATTCAAGCGCCGCCGCGAAACGGTCGTCCTCTTGCCAATACCAGCGTCATGAGGGAGCGCGGTCACCAGCCATCGGGCGCGGGGCCGCCGGGGCGATTTGAAGTTTTCCGAAGTACAGGCGATGCCGCTCAGGACGTCGCCGTTCGATGTCAGTCCGTTGCAGCAGTACCGCGCCAAGGTCCAGCAGGAGATGCTGGACGGCCCGCCGCCGTCCGTGGTGCTGAAGCTGTCGCCGTTCATCGGGACGGAAGGGCCGCTCAAGGAGATGCGCGCCCGCGACAGCGCCGACGTCACCTACGGCCGGCACCCGCTCGGCCAGGAGGCGCCGCCGGTCAGCCGGGTCCAGACGCCGGCCTATTCGCGCGGCACCTACACGGCGGCGGATTTTCCCGACCTGAAGGTGCAGGTCTCGCTGGGGCCGGTGCTGTCCAGCCATGTCGAGCGCGCCGGCGGCACGCCGCGCGTGCTGGACGTCACCGCTTGAGCGTCACCGCCTGAGCCGCCGGGCGCCCCCGGGGCGCCGGCGGGTGCCGCGCACCCCGTGTTCATGCGGGATGCAAGGAATTTCTTTCCGGCAAAGCGGGCGACGGTGTACAACCACGGTCATCGCGTCACCCGTGTCCGTGCGCGCACCTCCTCCCCCGCGCGCGTCGATCCGGCTTCCAGCGTCCGTCCGTTCGTCCGTTGCCGACCATGCCGACCTCGCAGACCGTCCGCCAGCACAAGGGCCGCACCTACGTCCTCGACGCGCTCGGGCAGGGCGCCGGGCCGTGGCGGGGGCGATTCGTCGTCAAGGGAGAAGAGGACGGCCAGCTCGGCACCTCCTGGCACGACCTCGAGGACGAGTTCCCGTCCCCCGACGAGGCGGTCGACCACGCCGACCGCGTGGCCCGCCAGTACATCGCCACCTTTGCGGAACAAGCGTGAGCAATCCCGCGCGTTTCCCCTGGCGCCAATCGGCGTGCCGAGCCGTGTGCCCAGGCGCGTGCCAAGCCGCGTGCCAAGCCGCGTGCCCAGGCGGGCGGACGCGGCGGATCTTCCTCGGGCACGGCCGCCGCGCCGGCCCTTCCTGACGCGCCGCCGGCAATGAGCGCGGGCCGCCGGCCCGTGGGCACCATGCTTGCCCACGCCGCGGCGCCCATGGGTCCGGTGAGGTAGCACCCGGCCCGCGCCTTGCCCCGTTGCCAGGACTGATCGTGGGCCCCCAGGGGGAAAAGAACATGCCGACGCTGTCCAACTTCAAGATCGGCACGCGCCTCGCCGCCGCGTTCGCCGTTGTCATCCTGCTGCTGCTGCTGGTGCTGACCGTGGCCGTCTCGGTGCTCAACCGCACCAGCGACACCATGGACCGGCTGGTCGACGATCGCTACGCGCAGATCTCGATCAGCGACGACATCAAGAATGTCGGCGACCAAGGCGTCATCGTCATCGGCCGGCTGCTCATGGCCACCGATCCGGCGCAGGTCAAGCGCTACATGGACGAGTACGCCGCCGTCCGCGCCGCCAACACCGAGAACTTCGCCAAGTTCGAGAAGCTGCTCCACACCGACGAGGGCAAGGCCATCTTCGCCGAGCAGTCCGAGGCGCGGAAGGCGTACGGCGCCGCGGTGCGCAAGCTCTTCGACCTGATCGCCGCCGGCCAGCGCGAGCAGGCCATGGACGTCTACCAGGGCGACATGGCGACGCTGCAGGTCCGCTACTACGCGCTGATCGACAAGATGGTCGATTACCAGGCCCGCGCGATGTCCGACGACGTCGCCCGCGCCAAGGACGACGCGCGCCGTTCCAAGCTGTGGATGGGCATCGTCGCCGCGATCGCGGTGGTGCTGGGGGTCGTGACGGCATTCAGCATCACGCGCTCGATCACGCAGCGCATCCTGGGCGCGATCGCGCTGGCGGAGGACGTCGCCCGCGGCGACCTCACGCCGCGCGAGCTGCCGCAGAGCAGCGACGAGATCGGCCGCCTCATCACCGCGCTGCAGCACATGGTGGGCAGCCTGCACCGCATCGTCTCCGAGGTCCGGCAGGGCGCCGACACCATCTCCGCCGCTGCGCGCGAGGTCGCGCAGGGCAACGCCGACCTCTCCGCCCGCACCGAGGCCCAGGCCAGCGCGCTGCAGCAGACCGCGTCCGCGATGGAGCAGCTGACCGCGGCCGTGCGCCTGAGCGCCGACAACGCCGACCAGGCCAACGCCAGCGCCGCGTCCGCTTCGCAGGTCGCCAGCCAGGGCGGTCAGGCGGTGGGCGAGGTCGTGGCGACGATGAACTCCATCTCCGCCTCCTCGCAGCGCATCGGCGAAATCATCGGCACCATCGACGGCATTGCCTTCCAGACCAACATCCTGGCGCTGAACGCCGCGGTCGAGGCGGCGCGCGCCGGCGAGCACGGACGCGGCTTCGCGGTCGTCGCCTCGGAGGTGCGGGCGCTGGCGCAGCGCTCGGCCAGCGCGGCCAAGGAGATCAAGGGCCTGATCGTCGCCTCCACCGAGCAGGTCGGCACCGGCAGCCGGCTGGTCGAGCAGGCGGGCGCGACCATGTCCCAGGTCGTCTCCGGCATCCAGCGCGTCAGCGGCGTCGTCGCCGAGATCAGCATCTCCAGCCGCGAGCAGAGCCTGGGCATCGAGCAGGTCAACGCGGCCATCATGCAGATGGACGACACCACCCAGAAGAACGCCGCCATGGTCGAGCAGAGCACCGCCTCGGCCAAGGCCCTCGAGGACGAGGCCGCCAATCTCAACAACGCGGTGCGGGCCTTCGTGCTCTAGCCCCGCCGGCGGCCATCCGCTTTGTCGACTCACCAGGGAGCGACTCTCATGAACGACAGGATCCAGGAGGGCGTCGCGACGTCCCCCGCCACCCCATCCCCTTCTTCCGCGTCATCCCCGCCGGCACCCGGCGAGGCCGGCACGCGCTGGCGGCCGGAGGTGCTCGCCTTCATCGAGGCGCACCGCCGCGACGGCCACCGCTGCGCGCGGCTCGATCCGCTGGGCGTCTCGCGCCCGACCGATCCGACGCTGCTCGACGCGCAGCGCTTCGGCCTGCAGCCGGGCGACTGGCTCTCGCCGGCGGGCACGCCGCTGTGGAGCGCGCGCACCGTCGCCGATCTCGACCGCGCGCTGAAATCGATCTATTGCGGCGGCCTGGCGCTCGACGCCAGCGCGGTGCGCGATGCCGCGCGGCGCGAATGGCTCTTCCGCGAGATGGAGGCCGCGCCCCCGGGCGCCGGCGGCGCGGCCGAGCGCCTGGCGCTGCTGGAGCGCCTCATCCGCGCGCAGGGCTGGGAGGAGCATGTCGCGCAGGCCTTCCCGCATGCCAAGCGCTTCTCGCTGCAGGGCAACGAGACCCTGATCCCGCTGCTGGACGCGCTGTGCGAGGAGGCGGCCGGCCTGGGCGTGCGGCGCATCTTCCTGGGCATGCCGCATCGCGGCCGGGTCAACGTGCTGGTGAACCTGATGGGCTTCGCGCCGGCGCGGGTGCTGGACTACTTCGATCCCAAGTCGCCGCATCCCGAGCTGCACACCGACCTCGTCTACCACCTGGGCGGCGAGCGCGAACTGGACACCCCCCGCGGCCGCGTCACGCTGACGCTGGCGCACAACCCCTCGCACCTGCAGAGCGTCCAGCCGGTCCTCACCGGCCTGGCGCGGGCCTGTCAGGACGCGCTCAGCCGCGAGCACGCCGACCAGGACGGCCGCCGCCTCGTGCTGCCGCTGATGCTGCATGGCGACGCGGCCTTCGCGGGCCAGGGCGTCGTCATGGAGACGCTGATGCTCGGCACCAAGCCGGGCTACACCGTGGGGGGCACGGTGCACGTGATCATCAACAACCAGGTCGGCTTCACCGAGCCCAATCCGATGAGCGCCTGGCCGGCGCAGTACTGCACCGACGTCACGCGCATGGTCGATGCGCCGGTGCTGCGCGTGAACGCCGACGAGCCCGAGCAGGCACTGCGCGCCGCGGCCATCGCGATGGCGTGGCGGGCCCGGTTCGGCTCGGACATCGTCATCGACCTCATCGGCTACCGGCGGCTGGGACACTCGGAGAGCGACGTGCCGGCGCTGACCCGGCCGCGCATCCATGCGCTGATGCAGACCCATCCGACCATCGTCGACCGCTATGCCGCCGCGCTGCGCGCCGATGGCGTCGTGCCGCCGGACACCGACATGGCGTCGCACGTCACGCATGGCCGCGTGCGGGCCCACCAGGCCTTCTCCGATCCGGCCATGCCCGAGGACGACGAGTCGCCGTCACCCTTGCGCCGGCCGGGCGAAGTGCCGCCGCTGGACGCGGCGGCGCTGCGGGCGCTGGTCGAGCCGATGGTGCGCTGGCCCGAGGGCTTCGAGCCGCACGCGATGGTGCGCACGCTGGCGGACCACTGGCGCCGCATGGCGGGGCTCGACGAGCCGCCGCTGGCGGCCGACTGGTGCTTCGCCGAGAACCTCGCCTACGCCACGATCCTGCGCGGCGGGCTGAACCTGCGCATCTCCGGCATGGACGTGCGGCGCGGCACCTTCCTGCATCGCCAGGCGGTGTGGACCTCGCAGGCCGCGGACGGCGGCGACGGGCCGAGGGACTTCGTCCCGCTGCGCCAGATCGCGCATGGCGCCGCCGGGGGCAGCGACGCGGCCGCGGGCGCGGGGGCGCCGGCGGGCCGCTTCGACATCTTCAACTCGCCGCTGTCGGAGGAGGCGGTGCTCGGCTTCGAATATGGCTACAGCGTCGGTGCCCAGCGGACGCTGACCGTGTGGGAGGCCCAGTTCGGCGACTTCGTCAACGGGGCGCAGGTCTTCGTCGACCAGTTCATCAGCTCGGGCGAGGAGAAGTGGGGTGACACCTCCTCGCTGACGGTGCTGCTGCCGCATGGCAACGAGGGCATCGGCCCGGATCACTCGAGCGGCTACCTGAGCCGCTTCCTGCAGCTCTGCGGCGAGGACAACATGCGCGTGGCCTGTCCGTCGACGGCGGCGCAGTGGTTCCACCTGCTCAGGCGGCAAGCCTTCGACACCTTGCGCAAGCCGTTGATCGTGATGTCGCCCAAGGGCACGCTGTACTGGGAGAAGGCCTCGCATGCCGCGATCGAGGATCTGACGGGCGGCCGCTTCCAGCCGGTGATCGACGATGCCGGCGTCCAGCTGCCGCGGCAGGTCGAGCGGCTGCTGCTGTGCAGCGGCAAGGTCTATTACGACCTCGATCGCGGGCGGCACTCGGTCGCGCGGGCCGACCTGGCCATTGCCCGAATCGAGCAGTTCTATCCCTTCCCCGAGGAGGAGATCGTCGCGCTGCTGGCGCGTTACCCGGCGCTGGTCGAGATCACCTGGGTGCAGGAGGAGCATCGCCAGCAGGGCGCATGGACCTTCATCCGCGAGCACATGGAGGGCCTGCTGCCCCGCCACGCGCAGCTGCGCTGCGTCGCGCGGCGCGCCAACGGATCGGGCGCCACCTCCTCGCACGCCATCCATCAGCTCGAGCAGGTGGAGCTCGTCGCCCGCGCCCTCGGCGAGGCCTGAACGGCCTCGCTACTGCCCCAGCGTATCGGTCCTGCGCCAGCTCGACCCGCTTCCGCGTCCCTGCGCCTGAGGCCGGCCGAGCTGCATGATCTCGATCGCATGGCAGGCCGCTTCGGTCGCGTAGGTGAGGGCCTCGTTCTCGGTCGCCCAGGCGTGCCCGACGGGCGGATGGACGACGTCTTCCATCCCCGCCTGAGGCGCCTGCCCGTCACCGGGCGGCTCGAGCTGCGCGCCAAACGCGTCGTTGGCCGCCGATCCGCCGCCCAGGAAGGTGTGGTCGGTGGTGTCGTTGCGGCGGCGGCCGGCGTCGAGCAGCTGGTAGTGGCCGACGTAGGTATCGCCCGGTGCGGGCTGAGCGTCGACGCGGTAGGTGACGCCGCGGTACTGTCCTTCGCGTTGCATGGAGATCTCCGTGGGTGGTCGCGGAAGCGTTGTTTCCTCAGCGGCAAATCCGGCGCCCGGCGGGTGGTGGCGTGGAGGATCCGGCGGACGGCGGCGGTGCCGGGACGGACGGTGTCCGCCCCCGCTTCGCAGTTGTGACAACATCGCGAAACTCACCTTCCGATCCTTCCTACTGCCCGGTTTCGATCTTGGATGCCCTGCTTGCCCGACTGACCTCGACCGTCCCCGCCGCCCGCAACCTTGAACAGCTCACGCGTCCATTGCTGGACATGCTGGGCACGGTGACCGGCCTGGAGTCCACTTATCTGACCACGATCGACCTCAAGGCCGGCGAGCAGCATGTGCTGCTGGCGCGCAATGGGGGGACGATGGTGATTCCCGAGGGCCTGACGGTGGCGTGGTCCGACACGCTGTGCAAGCGCGCGCTCGACGAGGGGCGCATGGCCACGGAGGACGTGGCCGCGTGCTGGGGCGATTCGCAGGCGGCGCGCCAGCTCGGGATCCAGACCTATGTGAGCACGCCGGTGCGCGACGACGGCGGCGAACTGCTCGGCACCTTGTGCGCCGCGAGCGCCCGGCGCCGCGCGGTCGGGCCGGATGCGGAGTCGCTGCTGCGGCTGTTCTCGACGCTGGTGTCGCAGTTCCTGCAGCGCGAGCGCCTCGTGGACGACCTGCGCGCCGCCAATGAGCAGCTCGCGACCTACGCCCTGACCGACGCGCTGACCGGACTGCCCAACCGCCGCGCGCTCTTCGACGAACTGCAGCGCCAGCTGCAGCGCGCCACGCGCGACGGCAACTGCGTGCTGCTGGGCTGCATCGACCTGGATGGCTTCAAGTCGGTCAACGACCAGCTGGGCCATCACCGCGGCGATCTGTTCCTGCGCGAGGTGGCCCAGCGCCTGATGCTGGAGCTGCGCGGCTCCGACATGCTGGCGCGCATGGGCGGCGACGAGTTCGTCGTCGTCGGCCCGGGCGTGAGCCTGGGCGGCCAGTCGCCGTCGGACGGGCCGCTGATCGATCGCGGCGAGCCGGTCCAGGCCGCGCGCACGCTGGAGCAGCGGGCCGCGCTGGCCAGCGTCGGCCGCTTCGATCTGGACGGCCATCTGCTGCAGTACGCCGGCGCCAGTGTCGGCGTGGTCGCGCTCGACCCGGCGCGCGTCAGCGCCGAGGAGGCGCTGCAGCTCGCCGATGCGCGCATGTATGAGATCAAGCGCGCGCGCCGCGGCAGCATCGTCGTGCCGGCCGTCGTCGCGCAGGCTGCGGACTGAGCCGCCGTCGGGCCGGCGCGCCGGCGAGCGTCAGCGCGGCCGCGCCGCGAGCAGCTTCTCGATGAGCAGGTCGACGTTCACCGGCTTGGCCAAGTGGTCGTCGAAGCCGGCGGAGATCGCCGCGTCGCGGTCCTGCAGCGTCGCCAGGCCCGTCAGCGCGATTGCGTAGAGCCGCGCTCCGCCGCCGCTCTCGCGAGCATGCTCGCGCAGCCGCCGGATCAGCGAATAGCCATCCGCGCCCGGCATCGCCACGTCGCTCACCAAGGCCTGCGGCGGCTCGTGCGCCGGGTCCGTGGCGGCCTGCCAGCCCTCGTCGGCCGAGCCGGCGGTCCGCACCGTCGCGCCCGCCAGTTCGAGCAACTCGCTCAGCGCCTCGAGCGCGTGAGGATCGTCGTCGACCAGCAGCACGCGCAGGCCGTCCAGGTTCATGTCGGCGCCCTGGCGGGGGGGCGATTCCGGCGCGTCGGACATCAGTTCCACCGCGGGGAAACGCACCGTCAGGCGCGTGCCGCGGCCCTCGCCCTCGCTGTGCGCGGTCACCGTGCCGCCATGCGCCAGCACCAGGTGCCGCACGATGGACAAGCCCAGTCCGAGGCCGCCGTACTCGCGCGTGCGGGTGATGTCGGCCTGCGTGAAGCGGTCGAACAGCCGCGGCAGCATCTCCACCGCGACGCCGATGCCGGTGTCGACGACGGCCAGTTCCACCGTCGGTCCGATCCGGCTCAGCGACACCGACACGCGGCCGTCGCGCGGCGTGAATTTCAGCGCGTTGCCAATCAGGTTGGACACGATCTGCTGCACGCGCCGCGCGTCGCCCTGGATGCGGTGGGGCTGCTGCAGGCCGGTGCCGACCAGCGCCAGGCCCTTCGCCTCGGCCGTGGGCTGCAGGCTCTCGACGATGGCGCGCACGCAGGCCGAGAGGTCCAGCGGCCGCGGCTCCAGCGTCAGATGGCCGGAGGCGATGCGCGACACGTCCAGCAGGTCGTCGATCAGCTGGGCCTGCGCCTGGCAGTGCTTGAGGATGGTCGCGATCGCCCGCGCGGCGGTGGCCTCGCCGAGCGCGTGGCGTTCCTGCGCCTGCTTCAGCACCGAGGCCCAGCCCGAGATCACGTTCAGCGGCGCGCGCAGCTCGTGCGAGACCATGCCGAGGAAATCGTCCTTGGCGGTGTTGGCGCGCTGCGCGTCGTCGCGCGCGTGCTGCGCCGAGTCCAGCGCGCCGCGCAGCGCGTGGATGTCCTGGAAGGCGATCACCGCGCCGTCGATGCGGTCGTCCGCGGTGCGGTAGGCCCGCACGTTGATCAGCCACCAGCGCCCTTCGCTGTCCTGGTGTTCATGCTCGACGGCGGACAGTCCCTGCACCGCCGCCTGCACCAGCTGCTCCAGATGGCCGATCGCGAAGCGCGCGCCGACCTGGCCCACCGGCTGTCCGATCACCTGGCCGAGCGTCTCCGGCGCCAGCCCGAACAGCGGCGCCGCCTGCGGCGACGCGTGACGCAGCCGCATCTGGCGATCCAGCAGCACCACCGGCAGCGGGATGCCCTCCACCAGGTTGCTGAGGTCGTCGTTGGCCAGGTCCAGCTCGTCGTTGCGCGACTTGAGCTCCTCGTTCAGCGAGAGCAACTCCTGGTTGGCCGATTCGAGCTCCTGCTTCGCGCTCTGCAGCTCCTCGTTGGCGCTCTGCAGTTCCTCGTTGGTGCTGAGCATCTCCTCGTTGGCGGTGCGCAGCTCCTCGTTGGCCGATTCGAATTCGATGACGAGCGTGCGCAGCTGCGCCTGCGTCGCCTCGAGTTCGTCGGACAGCGTCGTGACGGTGCGTTCGAGCTCGTCGACCCGCGCGCGGGCGCCGCCCGGCGAGAACGGCGGCGTGGACAGCGCGGCGGTCGTCTCGGCCGCCTCGTCCGGCTGGGCCGCGAGCGTGACCAGGAAGTGCTGCAGCGCCTCGCCGGTCTCCAGCGGCAGCACCTCGAGCGAGTAGCGGCGATCGTTGAAGGCGACACGCTCGCGGCGCACCGGCTGCGCGGTGCGCTTGGCCTCGATCAGCGCGGTGCGCACCGGCACGTTGAGCTCGGCATGCAGCAGCCGCGGCAGTGCCAGCGTGGCGTCGCCGCTGGCCGGCGCGATGAAGGCGGCCACGTCGCCGCGGAACTGCACCACGTCGCCGTTCTCGTTGACGACGAAGCCCGGCGGCACGTAGCGCGCGAGCGCCACGCGGTTGGCGGCCTCGCTGACCAGGTCCGGCGGCGGCGGCTGGGTCGCGCGCGGCGCGTCGCTGTCGCTGACCCACGGGCGCAGCGCGTCGATCGGGAACAGCGGACGCTGGCGCCGCGCGTTGGGCAGCTTGCGGTACAGGTGCGGCGCGCCGGCGTGCTCGAAGCCGTCGGCGACGGAGGCCGCCTCGGCGCGGCCCAGCAGCATGAAGCCGTCGTTGCGGCAGGCGTAGTGCAGCACCTCGAAGACATGCTGCTGCGCTTCCTTGCGCAGGTAGATCAGCATGTTGCGGCAGCTGATCAGGCCCATGCCGGAGAACGGCGCGTGCGTCAGCAGGTTGTGGCGCGCGAACACGCACATCTCGCGCAGGTCCTTGGCGACCAGGTAGGCGCCCGAGCTCGGCAGGAAGGCGGAGTCGCGGAAGGACTGCGGCACGTTCTCCAGCGCGGCGGCGCTGTAGCGGCCGGCGCGGGCGGTCTCGATCGAGGCCTCGTTGATGTCGGTGCCGAAGATCTGCACGCGGCGGTCGATGCCCTCGGCATGCATCGCCTCCTTGAGCAGCATCGCGATGGTGTAGACCTCCTCGCCGGTCGAGCAGGCCGGCACCCAGATCCGGATCGGGTCGTGGCGCAGCGCCAGCAGCTTGGGCAGCACCACCTGGCGCAGCACGTTGACGAACTCCGCGTCGCGGAAGAACGCGGTCACGCCGATCAGCACGTCGTCGCGCAGCGCGGCGGCCTCGTAGGGATCGGAGCGCAGGAACTGCAGGTAGGCGGCGACGTCGCGGTCCTTCTGCAGCAGCACGCGGCGCAGGAAGCGGCGGCGCAGGTTGACGTCCTTGACGTAGCCCAGGTTCACGCCGGCCTTCTGCTGCACGATCGCCAGCGCGGTCTCGAGCGCGTCGACGTCCTGGGCCTCGCTGGAGGAGCCGGGGATGCCCTGCTCGCCGTGCGGCCGGCCGAAGCGGCGCACCAGCGCCTCGGCGATCTCGGCGGGCGGGAGGACCTCGTCGACCAGGCCGGTGTCGATCGCCGCGACCGGCATGCCGTCATGGGCGGCGGTGCCCGGGGCCTGCGCGATCGCCAGACCGCCGGCCGCCTTCAGGTCGACCAGTCCGGCCGCGCCGTCCTGGCCGGTCCCCGACAGGATCACGACCGCGGCGTCGACGTCCGGGTCCTGCGCCATCGACGCCAGGCAGCCGTCGATCGGCAGGTGCAGCCCGGGCTGGCGGCGCGTCAGCCGGAAATGGCCGTCCAGCGCGATGACGCCGGCGTTCTCCGGCAGCACGTAGACGCGGTTCTCCTGGATCTTGACCAGGTGTTCGAGCCGCTCGACCGGCAATCCGGTGCGGTCCTGCAGGACCTCGGGCAGGCGGGTCTCCTCGTTGGGATCGAGGTGGGTGATCACCAGGACCGCGAAGCCCGGCGTGTTCGGCAACGCACCGAGCACGGTCCCGAGCGCATCGATGCTGCCCGCCGAGCCTCCGAGCACCACCACCCGCAAGGGCTGTCGCTCCTCAATGTCCACCCCGAGATCCCATGTTCCATTGACCGTGCGGGCGAGTCTAACGTGGTGGCTTGACGGCGTGCGGCCCGTCGCCGGCGCGCGCCGCGCGACGGGGAAGGTATCCTCACGGCGCCATTTTTTCCCGCTTTCCGTCATGTCCCGCTCGCTCTCCGCTTCACCCTGGCAGCACACCCATGTCTTCGACGAGGGCAATCCGCTCGCCGCCCGCAACACCCGATGGGCGGTGCTGCTGACCGTGGCGATGATGGTCGCGGAGATCGCCGGCGGTTACGTCTTCAACTCGATGGCGCTGCTGGCCGACGGCTGGCACATGAGCTCGCACGCGGTGGCGCTGGGCGTGTCGCTCCTGGCTTACGCGGCCGCGCGGCGCTGGGCCAAGGATGGGCGCTTCGCCTTCGGCACCTGGAAGATCGAGGTGCTGGGCGGCTTCAGCAGCGCGCTGCTGCTGGTCGGCGTGGCGGGCCTGATGCTGTGGCAGTCGGTCGAGCGGCTGATCGCGCCCACGCCCATCCACTACGACCAGGCCATCGCGGTCGCGGCGCTGGGCCTGCTGGTGAACCTGGCCTGCGCCTGGCTGCTGCGCGGCGAGCCCCACGGCCATCACCACGCGCATGACCACGGGCATGACCACGGGCATGCGCACGGGCATCCCCATGGCCACGGCGGCGGACAGGACGAAGGCCACCACGACCTCAACCTCCGCGCCGCCTACCTGCATGTGCTGGCCGACGCGGCGACGTCGGTGCTGGCGATCGTCGCGCTGCTCGGCGGGCGGTTGTGGGGCGCGGACTGGCTGGATCCGGTGATGGGCATCGCCGGCGCGGTGCTGGTGGTGGCGTGGGCGCGCGGCCTGCTGCGCGACACCGGCCGCGTGCTGCTGGACGCGGAGATGGACGCGCCGGTGGTCGACGAGATCCGCGAGGTCGTGGCCGCCGCCCCGTGGCCGGCGGTGATCGCCGACCTGCACGTGTGGCGCGTCGGCCGTGCGCAGTACGCGTGCATCGTCTCGCTGGTCACCGACAGCCCCGAGGCGCGGCCCGACGAGGTCCGCCGGCTGCTCTCGATCCACGAGGAACTTGTTCACGTCACCGTCGAGATCAACCGCCCCGCGCCGGCGACTGTCTGATCCGCGCCGCGGTGTTCGCCGGACACCCGCCGAGGCGCCGCCACAATCGCGGCCCATGAAAACCAACTACCTCCTCGCCGCCATCCTGGTCTGCAGCCTGATCGGCGCCTTCGTCGCCAACCGTTCGGTGAAGACCGCCTGCGCGGTCGGCAGCGGCGCGATCGCGCTCTATGCGCTGCTGCGCCAGGTGATCTGAACGCCGCGCCGGCAACCGCCTGGCTGGTGCCTCGCACCTTTCGTCCTGATCCCCCCTGGCATCCCCCCGTGTCCACCCTATGGTGGGATGGCACTTGCACCGGCCCCCGCCGATAGTGGGGGTTCGTCAGGAGAGGACCATGCGACCACGATTCGCGACCCCGGCCGGAGAACCCGGTCACCCGTTCCACTCGGTGATGCAGCACATCCTGCATCAGACCGAGGTGCTGCTGCAGCGGCGCATCCCGTTCAGCCCCTCGGGCTGGCCGATCGAGGAGCCGCCCGCGCTGGAGGGCCTGGAGGTCACCGAGTCGACCTGGGACGAGTGGACGGAAGCCATGGCCCGTCAGGGCCATCCGGCCGCGCGCTGAGCGCCCCGGGCTGATCCCCGCGCGGCCGCCGCCGCGCCAACTTGAATCGGAATTGCGGTGCCTGCACCGCCCAGTGCCGCCACTCGGTGACGCACGACACCGAGTCCCTGACGACCGCCGCGTTCCTCGCGCTCATCGCGGCATGCGGCTCCCCCCTCGCGGCGAAGAATCCGTTCACCCCAACGAACGAGAGCGCTTCGCCATGCACGTCAAGTCCTCCGCTTCTCCATCGCCGGCCACCCATGCCGGCGCTCCCGCGCCTGCCGGCGCCGCCAAGGGCGCCAAGAGCGGTCCGCCCGACTTCTCCAGGATGCTGAACGAGGCGAAGGCCGGCGCACCGGCCTCCGCGGCTGCGCCGATGGCCACGCCGCCGGCGGCGATCGCGGCCGCGCCGGCCACGCTGTCGCTGGATACGGCCTCGCTGGCCGCCCGCGCCTGACCGGGAGCCCGCCTTGAGCAGCGTGCCCTTTCTCTCCGGCCTCGCCAGCCTCGCGACTTCGTCCGACGGGGCGCATGAAGGCGGCCGCGCCGCCGCGGTCAGCCTCTCGTCGTCCGGCGCCTCGCGCGGCGCGGCACCCGGGCTGACGCTCGGGCCGGTGCTCGGCGTCACGGCGACGATCAGCGCCAAGGGCCTGCAGGCGCTGGCTGGCGACGCGGTGGGCGCCGTCGGCACGGTGGCCGGCACCGTCACCGATGTGGTCGGCGATGCCGCCGGCGCCGTCGGCAACGTGGTCGGCAACGTCGTCGGCTACGGCGTGATAGCCGCGCTGGGCGGCGCCGCCGTGCTCGACGAGCTGGCATGAGGGCCGGGCCGTGCGTGTCGTCCTGATCCTTGCCGCGCTGGCGCCGCTGGCCGGCTGCGGCGTCCTGAGCCCGATCCCCGCCTGGGAGCTGGTGAAGGGTGCGGGCACCGCGACCTCGACCGCGCTGGCGACCAGCGCGCCGGCCAAGGCCAGCAACACCGTGCATCACGGCGACGCGCCGGTGCGCGAGGTGTGCATCGAGTTCAACCGCAATGCGCCGCTCGAGGACTTCGTCCCCGCGCTGCAGGCGGAGCTCAAGGGCCAGGGCGTGGAGAGCCGCGTGTACGAGGCCGGCACCGGCCTGCGGCAATGCGGCGTGTGGCTGCGCTACGTCGCCACCATCGAATGGGGCGTGCCGCCGATGGCGAGCAACTACCGCGCCAATCTCAGCGCCGCGTCGCTGAGCCTGCATCGCGCCGACGGCACGCTGCTCTCGAGCAGCAGCTACGTCGCCGACGAGAACTTCGGCCTGGCCCGCTGGGCCGGGACGCGCAACAAGATCGCGCCGGTGGTGAAGGCGCTGGTCACCGGCTTCCAGAGCTGAAGGGGAGGAAAGTGATGGCGATGAATCCTTGCGCCCGGCGCGGGCCGGGCCGCACCCGCGCGGCCGCGGCGATGGCCGCGGCGCTGCTCGGCGCCTGCGCGAGCGCGCCGCCGACGGTGCCGGGCCCGATGCTGGTCGCGCCGCCGCAGGCGCCGATGTACATCGAGCGGCCCAACAACGGCGCGATCTATCAGCCGGGCATGGCGCCGGCCTCGCTGTTCTCGGGCGAGAGACGCCCGAGCGCGATCGGCGACACGCTCAAGGTCGACATCCAGGAGACCCTGAAGGCGAGCCAGAAGCAGAAGACCGACACCGCGCGCGACAACAAGCTCGCGGTGCACGGGCCGGGCGGCAAGAGCAACATCGGCGCGGTGGAGCGGCTGCTCAACGTGGATGCCACGGCCTCGGGCAGCGACTCGTTCAAGGGTGGCGGCACGACGGAGACGGACAACAGCTTCGTCACGCAGGTGGCGGTGAGCGTGATCAACGTGCTTCCCAACGGCAATCTGCTGGTGGCCGGGGAGCGCAACGTGGGCCTGAACCAGGGCGTGAACACGCTGCGGTTCTCGGGGATCGTCAATCCGCGCGACATCCGCCCCGGGAATGTCGTGGCGTCGCGAGACGTGGTGAACGCGAGCCTGGAGAGCGTCGCGCAGGGGGATGTATCGGAGGCCTCGTCGCGCAGCTGGCTGCAGCGCGTGCTGGCGAGGAGCCTGTCGATCTGGTGATCGCCGCGCGGTCAATCCGCAAACCGGACCGGCGCCACGGCCCTTATCGACCGATCGGCGCGGGCGGTCCGCTTCTATAAACCCACGATTCGCCGCCAGGCCCTTGCGAATTTCCGTGCGTCGCACGGAGGGCGGAGCCTTGTCCGGCGGACTTCATCCAGAACGAGCATGAACACGAGAGGGACGCGAGCGCCGCACAGCGGCGGGCCGGAGACGACGAACGACGACTGGCTGGCCGATGGCCAGGTCCGGACGTATCGGCGCGGCCAGAAGATCATCGAGGCCGGCAGCCCGCTGGCCGAATGGATCGCGATCAGCGGCGGGGCGGCCTACCTGGCGGCGAAGGTCGCGGCGGACACGCGCGTGGCGGTGGCGGCGCTGTGGCTGGGGGACGTGATCGGGGCGGATTCGCCGCTGGGCAAGCTGGCGGCGCGCTACGACGTGACGGCGCTGGTGGACGTTACGACGATCCACATTCCGCTGCCGCGGATGAAGGATCCGCACGCGCCGCTGCGCGACGCGGCGACTGGCGAGCTGTACGCGGCGACGGCGTCGCGGCTGCAGGACCAGATCACGATGCGGCTGGCCGGCAATGGTTTCCAGCGGCTGATCAGCGTGCTGGCGACGCTGGCGGCGGCGCTGAGCAGCACGCCGCGGCCGGGGACGCTGGGCAACAGCCTGGCGCTGCCGGTGTCGCAGGCGAGCATCGGACAGCTGTCGGGCTTGTCGCGGCGGCAGACCTGGATCTACCTGGGCCAACTGGCGGAGCGCGGCTGGAGCCGGACCTCGCGCACGAAGGTGACGCTGGAGGGCCTGAACGCGTGGCTGAGCCTGATGGGCGAGGTGGAGACGCGCGGGCTGGACTGCATCGGCGGCATCGAGCAGTGCGATGCGACGCTGTCGGAACTGGCGGCGTCGAAGGGGCTGCGCCGCTAGGGCGTCGCCGGGCGGTGGCGGCGGATCACGCGAAGCGGATCTCGGCCGCCATCTGCGCGGCCATCGCCGGCCCGAAGCTGTTGAGGTTGCGCAGGATCAGCGTGTGGTGGCCGATGATCTGCGGCGCGGTCAGATCGCCGTTGGCGATCGTCGTGTGGCCGTCCTCGACCAGGGTGACCGCGTAGCCTGAGCTCAACGCGCGGCGCGTGGTGGTGTCGACGCAGAAGTCGCTCTGCGCGCCGCAGACGACGAGGTGGTCGGCGCCCAGGCCCTTGAGCACCGCATCGAGCTCCGTCTTGTGGAACGAGTCCGGCGAGGTCTTGAACACGCGCCGGTCCTCGGGCCGCGCATGCAGGCGGTCGTCGAGCTGCCAGCCTTCGCTGCCGTGGCGCATCGGCTCCCAGGCCTCTTCCTCATGCTGGACGAAGATGATCGGCGTGCCCGTCCCGCGCGCTCGCGCGATCAAGCCGTTGACGCGGCCGATCACGGCGTCGATGTCGTGGCAGGCGTAGTCGCCCTGGCACAGCACGCGTTGGAGGTCGATGATCAGCAGGGCGGTGGACATGGCTGGCGACGATCCGTGGTTGAAGCGGGTCAGCATACGGCGAGGGCCAGATCGAGCCGTTCGTCACCGCCGACGGCCACCAGGCCAGGCCCGCCCCTCAGAACTTGTAATTCATCACCACCCGCAGCGCGCGGTTGTCGCCGCGTGCGTTGTTGGGCTTGTCGAGGTTGAGGTTGTCGCCGCCGAGCCGGTTCGCCGGCTGGCCGGCGGCCGGCGCGTTGCCGATCCAGTCGTCGAAGCCGTTGTAGTTGTCCACGCCGAACACGTTCAGCACGTCCAGCCGCAGTGCCACTTGATGGGGGCCCATCTTGAAGCGCTTGCCGATGCTGATGTCCACCTGCCGGAAACTCGGCGAGTCCCCTTCCTGCAGGAAACACTGCGGCGTGCCGCCGACGCAGTTGGTCAGCCGCCTCGGGAAGCCGCTCGCATAGGTGCCCTTGGCCGAGAACGTCAGCCCCCACGGCAGCAGCTTGTCCGTCATGAACGCGCCCACCAGCCGGTGCCGGTCCACCAGCGTGCTCGGGTTCCAGCCCCGGCCGCTGCGCCCATAGGTCCAGTCGAAGGTGTCGTTGCTCCACTGGAGATTCGTCGTCTTCGCGTCGCTGTAGGTGTAGGCCAGCGTCGCGGTCCAACCCGAGGCCTCCGTGTAGGGCTTGTCCGCCTTCACGAACACCGAATCGGTCCGCGTCCTGCCGATCGAATCACCCAGCACCAGCTGCCCGTAGCCGTCGGGTCCGCCCCACAGCGGATCGATCGCCGACTGCCGCGCGAAGCCGCCGTTGGGATCGCGGTTGCCGCTGAACCAGACGAACTGGTTCCTGGCCTCGACGCGGCTGATCGCGATCTCGCCGTTCCAGCTCGGCGTCAGCGCCTGCCGCAGCCCGAGGCTGAACTGGTCCGCGTAGGGCATCTTGAGGTCGTTGCGGATCAGCCAGATCTCGCCACCGGGCGCCTGGTTCTTCTGCAGCTCGTCGAGCGCGTGATTCGCCATCGTGCGGTCGTAGCTGCGGCCGTAGCCGCCGAAGACCACCGACCTGCGATCGCCGAAGACATCGTAGGAAAAGCCCAGCCGCGGCGCGAAGGCGTTCTTGAACGCCTGGCGCGAGTTGCCGTTGCTCACGTACTGCGACACGTCGATGCCGCCCTTGGCGAGCGACTGCGCATAGGTCTGTCCCGCCGCCGGCGCGATGCCATAGCGCGTGACGTCCGGCGCCAGCAGCGCGGCCACGCGATCCGCCGGCGTCGCGTAGCGGTTGTTGAGCATGTTGTCCTCGTAGTCCCACCGGACGCCGAGGTTGAGTTCCAGCTTGTCCGTGACGCTCCAGTCGTCCTGCAGGTACAGCCCCCACTGCCGGTTCTTGAAATTCGCCACCGCCGGCGCCGCGGCGCGCGTGATCTTGCACTGGTCGCTGCTGGTGCCGTTGTTGGAGACGGTCGTGCCGGTGCAGTTCGTGCCGTCCCAGTAGGGCAGGCCGGTGACGGTGTCGATCAGCACCTCGACGCGGTCGACCGAGCTGGCCGTGCCGCTCAGGTCGTAGCGCATGTCCTTGAGCTTCACGCCGCCCTTGATCACATGGCCATCGGCGCCGGTGAAGGTCAGCTCCTCGGACAGGAAGCTGCCGCGCTGCTGGCGGCGCTGCGCGTCCGGTGACCCGCCGTCCAGGATCACGTCCTGCGAGGCCGTCAGCGCCTGCGGCGTCGAGGTCGAGACCTTGTAGCGGACCAGCGGCGCATTCGCCGCCGAGCGCGGATTCCACACGTAGTCCTCGTAGCCGATGCGCGCCTCGCTGAGCCAGTCGCCGCGCGACCACTCGTGCTTCAGGTCGACACGGGTCTCGTCGTTGCGGCGCTGCTTGTCGTTGCCGGGCAGCGAGAGGTTGCGGTCCTCGGCGATGCGGTCGGTCTCGCGCCGCAGCCGCGCGCTCAGCGTCAGCTTGTGCTCGTCGTTGAGCTGCGCGTCGAGCTTGCCGAACAGCAGGTCCTCGTGGAACGGGTCGACCTGGCTGCCGCGCCGCGCCAGCAGGTCCGGGACGATGCCCGCGTTCGGCAGCTTCTCGAAGTTCTGACCCGCGATCTGGCGCGAGTCCTCGATCCGCTTGCCGTCGTAGGCGACGAAGAAATGCAGCTTGTCCTTGACGATCGGCCCGCCGACGCTGCCGCCGTATTCGTACTTCTGCGAGGACGGCCGCGGGACGCCTTGCGCCTCGCGCTCCTTCTCGAGCGAGTTCATCGCGCGCCAGTTGGTGCCGGTGCGGTCCGCATAGACCTCGCCATGGAATTCATTGGTGCCGGACTTGGTCACCGCCGTGATCGCCGCGCTGCTGACCTGGTCGAACTCGGCCTTGTAGTTCTGCGTCAGCACCTTGTATTCGGAGATCGCCGACTGCGGGAACGGATTGCCGCGCGAGTTGTCCTGCCCGCTCAGCCCGCCGCGCAGGATGTTGTTCTTCTGGCCCACGCCGTCGATGAACACGTTCAGGTGGTCGAAGTCCTGCGCGCCCGACTGCACGCGGCTCAGCCCGCTGGCATCGCTGGAGAAGGCCACGCCCGGCGCGAGGTCCGCGGCGCTCAGGAAATTGCGGGTGTTCTGGGGCAGCGCCTCGATCATCCGCTGCGACACCACGGTGCCGACCTGCGAGTCCTTCACCCCTTGCCGGATCGCGGAGCCCTCGACGGTCACGCGGCTCAGCTGCACCGGATCGCCGGCGCCGGACGGGGCCGCCGCGAGGTCAAGCGCGGCGCTCTCGCCGACGGACAGCGTGATGCGTTCGGTCTTGAGCGGCGCGCCATCGGCGCCGAGCACGCGGACGACGTACTCGCCCGGCGCGATGCCCACCAGGGCATAGCGGCCGTCCGCCCGCGTGGCGGTGCGATAGCGCGCGCCGGTGGCGGTGTTGGTCGCGGTGACCGCGAGTCCGCCGGCCTGCGTGCCGGCTGGCGCGGTGACGAGGCCGCGGACCGTCGCCCGGCTGACCTGGGCCTGGGCGCAGGGAACGAGCGCGGCGCCAAGCGCGATGGCGATCGCGGCGGCGAGGGCGTGCCGGGAAGGGCGGGGCGCGGTCATGAACCGCGCATCAGGTGGTCGGGCCGGCCTTGGCGCGACGCATCTGGTCGGCGAAGACCTGTTCCAACGACTTCTTTTCCGGCAGCACGTAGACGATGCCGCCGCGCTGGCCGAAGGTCGGCCACAAGGTCTGTTCGAAGAACTTCACAGGCATGTTGATGCAGCCATAGCTGATGCGGTTGTCCTTGGGCGTCGGTGACGCGAGGCGCTCCAGCCGGCGCTCCGCCGGGTTGGTCACGCGCACGCGGTGCATCGAGACGGCGGCGTCGTAGTCGACCCACAGCACGTCCTCGTGGCCCGCGTTCTTGCCCGGCTGCGCGACGAAACGGCCGGCCGGCGTGGTGCGCTCGGACGGGCGCACCTGCGCGATCGGCCGCAGGCCGATGCCCGCGACGCTGTCGTCGCCCGCCGCGTAGCCCAGCAGCACCGGCGTGGTCGCCTGCAGCTTGCCGTCGGCACTGAACACCAGCACCTGCGCCTGGCGCTTGTCGAGGATCGCGAACGGACGCCCGTTGTGATCCCAGCCGGCCATCACCCACTGCGCGAGCTGGCGGGCCTGCTTTGAAATCCGGGCCTTCCCGAAATCGGCCTTGCCGGACCGCGGCACTGGCGCGGCGGCTTGGACGACCGGTTGGACCGGAGAAGGCGTGGTGTGTTTGGCCACGACCGGCGGGGCCGGCCGCAGCTGCTTCATGACGAAGGTCGCCGCCGGCCAGGCCAGCAGCGCGCCGGCCAGGCCCAGGGCCAGACCTTGGACCGCCCACCCCGCGCGTTCCCGCGCGGGCTCCGACATCCACGACGGCATCGGCTTCGGCGGAGGAGGATCGCCGGAGAAATAGCCGCTGGAGGCGCGCAGCATGGTGGGCTTTCGGGAGAGGTCAGGTCAGGGGCGGGGCGGCGTGCGGGCATCACCGGTCAGTTGTGGTCAGTTGCGGTCGGCGCGAGGGGCCGGCGTGCCGGCGCTGGTCGGCTCGCTGGGCAGCTGCGACGGCTGGCTCTGCTGGTTCTGCCACTGATCCGACGACTGCGGCTGGGTCTGCTGCGATTGCGGTTCCGGCTGCGTCTGCTGGGACTGGGTCTGCGATTGCGGATCCGTCGCCTGCTGCGATTGATCAGCCGGCGTCATGCTCTGCTCGGCCGGCGCGGCCTGCTGGGCCGGATCGGTCTGCGTCGCGGGGTACTGCTGTTCCTGCGTCTGCGGCTGGGTGGACTCGGTCGAGTTCTCCACCTGCGCATAAGCCAGGCCCAGCACGCTGGCGAAGGCGGTCAGGGCAACGGCACCGGTCACGAGGGGCTTGGTCACGTTCATTCAGTCTCTCCTTAGGGCTTGAGGGGCCGATCGGTGGAGATCGGTTAGGACCTACTGTGGACCGTGGCGGGGAGGGCGTCCGTGGGTTGAAGTCGCGTGCTTCTGTAGGACAAACGGCAGGTTTCACCGAGATACATCCGCGCTCCAGCGGCACCTTCCATCGGGGCAAACGCGGGGCCCGCCAGCGCTCGGCGGGTGCGGGAAAGTCCCTCCCGGGCTCTCCGGTGCGTCCCGGATTGCGCGCGAACATCGCCCGAAGTACGCGGTCCGAATGCACGTACCGCCCAGCGCACGATAGGCACCGGCTGTCGGTTTCGTGCGATAGATGTCCGTTCGCTATGTGGGGTTGTCAGTGAATGTCAATGACATGCGTCAATATCGCGCCCGCCGCAAGCGTTCTGAGCTTGATATTTCACCGCGTAACGAGTGAGCGTGTCCTAACCGCTCTGCAACTGCCACGCGAATGGGGTCATCGGAACACGGGACGCGGCCGATCAGGGTGCCGGGGAGGGTTCCGGCCGGGTCGCCCATCAGCGGGCCGCGTCGCGGCCGCCAATCATTGTTTGAGGAGGACCCATGTCTACTGTGCTGACCGACCCGAGCGTCGGATCCGCCGGCTCGAGCTGGCTGGACAAGGAGCGCACCATCGCCGCTCCTGGCTTCAACCGCTGGCTCGTGCCGCCGAGCGCGCTGGCCATTCACCTGTGCATCGGGATGGCCTACGGCTTCTCGGTGTTCTGGCTGCCGCTGTCGAAGATGCTGCAGACCGCCGGCGCCGGCGCCGCGTGCGGCAAGGACGTGGGTTTCTTCGCCCAGCTGTTCGCCACCGATTGCGACTGGAGCGTCGCGACGCTGGGCTGGATGTACACGCTGTTCTTCGTGTTCCTGGGCTGCGCCGCCGCGATCTGGGGCGGCTGGCTGGAACGCGCCGGTCCGCGCAAGGCGGGCCTGGTGTCGGCCGTGTGCTGGTGCGGCGGCATGCTGATCTCCGCGATCGGCATCCACACCCACCAGTTCTGGATGATGATCCTGGGCTCCGGCGTGATCGGCGGCATCGGCCTGGGGCTGGGCTACATCTCGCCGGTGTCGACGCTGATCAAGTGGTTCCCGGACCGCCGCGGCATGGCCACCGGCATGGCCATCATGGGCTTCGGCGGCGGCGCGATGATCGGTTCGCCGCTGGCGGTGGAGCTGATGAAGCGCTTCGCCACCCCGACCGACGCGGGCGTGATGCAGACCTTCGTCGTGATGGCGCTGATCTACTTCGTCTTCATGGTCGCGGGCGCGCTGGGCTACCGCGTGCCGCCCACCGGCTGGAAGCCGGAAGGCTGGACCCCGCCGGTCGCGCAGTCGGCCAACACCATGATCACGCAGCGCCACGTGCACGTGAAGAAGGTCTGGGGCATCCCGCAGTTCTGGCTGGTGTGGATCGTGCTGTGCATGAACGTGTCCGCCGGCATCGGCGTGATCGGCATGGCCAGCCCGATGCTGCAGGAGATCTTCGGCGGCTCGCTGATCGGCGTGCCGGCCAAGTTCAGCGAGCTGGACAAGACCCAACTGGCCGCCATCGCGGCGATCGCCGGCGGCTTCACCGCGCTGCTGAGCCTGTTCAACATCGGCGGCCGCTTCGTGTGGGCTTCGCTGTCGGACAAGCTGGGCCGCAAGCTGACCTACACGGTGTTCTTCGTGCTGGGCGGGCTGCTGTACGCCTCGCTGCCCAGCAGCGCCGCCGCCGGCCACAAGCTGGCCTTCGTGGCCGCGGTCTGCGTGATCCTGTCGATGTACGGCGGCGGTTTCGCCACCGTGCCGGCCTACCTGGGCGACCTCTTCGGCACGCAGATGGTGGGCGCGATCCACGGCCGCCTGCTGACCGCCTGGGCCACCGCCGGCATCCTGGGCCCGATCGTCGTGAACTACATGCGCGACTATCAGCTGGGCCTGGGCATCCCGCGCGAGCAGGTCTACAACCAGACCATGTACATCCTGGTGGGCATGCTGGTCATCGGCCTGATCGCCAACCTGGCCATCCGTCCGGTCGCCGACAAGCACTTCATGACCGACGCCGAACTGGCGGTCGAGAAGCAGCTGGCGCACGAGAAGGCGGCCGCCAATGAAGTGGGCAGCGGCCCGGGCACCGGCAAGGCGACGCCGGCGGCGCTGGTCGCGCTGGCCTGGCTGGCCGTGGGCATCCCGCTGGCCTGGGGCATCTACCGCACGCTGCTGAGCGCGTCGAAGTTCTTCAGCTGATAACCCTCGGTGCACGGCGCGGGTGACCAGCGCCGATACTGAGACCCACGATGGCAGGCCTCGGTCTGCCATTCTTCCTTCTTAGCGAGGGGCGGGCCGGGCGCCGGGCCGCGGCCCGTTCCATCCGGGGATACACATGAGCGATCAGAAGATCCACTTCTACAAGGGACCGGCGGGCGGCTGGGGCGCGCTGAAGAGCGTCGCCAAGCACCTGCAGCAGCAGGGCATCGCCGTGAAGGGCGCCAGGACGCTGCTGTCGGCCAACCAGCCGGACGGCTTCGACTGCCCGGGCTGCGCCTGGCCGGACCGGGATCACCGCTCGACCTTCGAGTTCTGCGAGAACGGCGCCAAGGCCATCGCCGCCGAGGCGACCTCGCACCGCGCCACGCCGCAGGTGCTGGGCGGCCACACGGTCAGCGAGCTGGCGCAGTGGTCCGATTTCGACCTCGAGAACCTGGGCCGCATCACCGAGCCGCTGGTCTACGACGCCGCCAGCGACCGCTACGTGCCCATTGCCTGGGACGACGCCTTCGAGCTGATCGCCGCGCGGCTGAACGCGCTGGAGGATCCGAACGAGGCGATGTTCTACACCTCGGGCCGCGCCAGCAACGAAGCGGCGTTCCTGTACCAGCTGTTCGTGCGCGAGTTCGGCACCAACAACTTCCCCGACTGCTCGAACATGTGCCACGAGCCGTCCGGCCAGGGCCTGAAGCCGACCATCGGCATCGGCAAGGGCACGGTGACGCTGCACGACTTCGAGCAGGCGGACGCGATCTTCATCTTCGGCCAGAACCCCGGCACCAACCATCCGCGCATGCTGGGCGAGCTGCGCGAGGCGGCCAGGCGCGGCTGCCGGATCGTCAGCTTCAACCCGCTGCGCGAGCGCGGCCTGGAGCGCTTCGCCGATCCGCAGGACAAGATGGAGATGGCGACGCTGGGCAGCACGCCGATCTCGACGAACTACTTCCAGCTGCGCATCGGCGGCGACATGGCCGTCATGAAGGCGCTGTGCAAGCGCGTCTTCGAGCTGGACGACGCGGCCGTCGCCGCGGGCGGCGAGCGCGTGCTGGACCTGGGCTTCATCGCCGAGCACACGCAGGGCATCGAGGCCTTCGAGGCCAGCATCCGCGCCGAGAGCTGGGAGGCGCTGGAGGCCGAGTCCGGCCTGTCGCAGGAACAGCTCTGCGCCGCCGGCGATCTGTACGCGCAGGCCAAGCGCGTGATCATCTGCTGGGGCATGGGCATCACGCAGCACCAGCACTCGGTGGCGACCATCCAGCACATCGCGGCGCTGCTGATGCTGCGCGGCAACCTGGGCCGTCCGGGCGCCGGGGCCTGCCCCGTGCGAGGCCATTCCAACGTGCAGGGCGACCGCACGATGGGCATCTACGAGAAGCCGCCCAAGGCGCTGCTGGACCGGCTGGGCCAGGTCTTCGGCTTCGAGCCGCCGCGCGAGAACGGCTACGGCACGGTCGAGGCCATCCAGGCGATGCTGGACGGCAAGGGCAAGATCTTCTTCGCGCTGGGCGGCAACTTCGCCTCGGCGACGCCGGACACGGTGGCGACCTGGAAGGCGCTGCGCTCGACCGAGCTGACGGTGCATGTCACGACCAAGTTCAACCGCAGCCACACCATCCATGGCAAGGAGGCGCTGGTGCTGCCCTGCCTGGGCCGCACCGAGATCGACATGCAGGCCGGCGGCCCGCAGGGCGTGACCGTCGAGGACTCGATGAGCATGGTGCACATCTCCAGCGGCATGAACGCGCCGGCCTCGGAGCACCTGCTGTCCGAGCCGATGATCGTGGCGCGCCTGGCGGCGGCGACGCTCAAGGGCCGCTCCAGGACGCCGTGGCTGTGGCTGGTCGAGGACTACTCGCGCATCCGCGACAAGATCGAGGAAGTCTTCGACGACTTCAAGGGCTTCAACGAGAAGATCAAGACGCCGGGCGGCTTCCGCCTGCGCAACACCGCGTCGGAGCGGGTCTGGAACACGCCCACCGGCAAGGCCAACTTCATCCCCCACGCGCTGCCGACGGACACGCCTTTCCACCTCGCGCAGGCGCGGGCGATCGAGCACAAGACGGTGGTGTTCAACCTGGCGACGGTGCGCTCGCACGACCAGTACAACACGACGATCTACGGCATGGACGACCGCTACCGCGGCGTCTGGGGCCATCGCCGCGTGGTCTTCATCAACCGGGACGACCTGCGGCAGATCGGCATGAAGGCCGGCCAGTGGGTCGACATCACCAGCGTGTACAGCGACGGCGACACGCGCCGCGCCGAGAAGTTCGTGCTGATCGAGTACGACATCCCGCGCGGCTGCCTGGCCAGCTACTTCCCGGAGACCAACGCGCTGGTGCCGCTGAGCAGCGTCTCGATCGGCGCCGGCACGCCGACGTCCAAGTCCATCCCGGTGGTGCTGACGCTGCGGCCGCAGGACGAGCCGCTGCCGCAGGACCAGGCCCGCTCCGTCGCGGGCGCGGGCGCCTGACCGGGCCGCGGGAGAACTGGCCATGAACGCCGCCGCCGCGCCGGATGCCGCCGCCGATGAGGTCCCCGAGCGCCTCGATGACGGCGGCAGCGACGGTGACATGGCCGCGCAGGCGCGCTTCGCGCTGGAGACGCTGGCGGAGCTGGATGGCGGCAACGGCGTCTCGCTGCCGCGGCTGGCCAAGCGCACGGGGTTGCGGGTCAGCGTGCTGCTGCGGCTCTACACGCTGATGAGCGACGCGCGCGTCGGCGATGAGCAGGGGCCGGGCTGGGTCCGGCTGCATGTCGACGAGGACGGCAGGTGGATCGCGCGGCTCACGCCGGCCGGGCGCGGCGATGGCGATGGCGATGGCGAGGTGCCGCCATGACGGCCTGCCCGCTGCCGGGCGAGGCCGCGCCGGACGACGACGCGCCGCTGCCGTCCGCGCTGATCGCGGTGCGGCCGGAGCGGCTTGGCGCCGCGCGCGCGGCCGACGAGGAGTTCGTCGCCGAGGAGGTGCCGGTCGCGCTCGAGTACAACGGCCTGTCGCACGCGGTGATGCTGGCGACGCCGCTCGATCTCGAGGACTTCGCGCTGGGCTTCTCGCTGACCGAGGGGCTGCTGGCGTCGCCGGCGGACCTGCTCGACGTGGAGGTGCGCGCGCGGCCGAATGGCGTGGCGCTGCAGCTGCGCGTGACCGCGCGCTGCGAGGCGCTGCTCAAGGAGCGCCGGCGCAGCATGGCGGGGCGCACCGGCTGCGGCCTGTGCGGGACGGACAACCTCGACCAGGTGTTCCGTCCGCCGCAGCGGCCGGTGCCGCCGCTGCCCGGCGGGCTTGGCGATGCCGCCGCGCTGGTGCCGGCCCTGTCGCGCGCGATGCGCGAGCTGGCGCAGGCGCAGCCCTTGCAGCAGCGCACCGGCGGCATTCACGCCGCGGCCTGGTGCCGGCCCGATGGCGAGGTCGTGCTCGTGCGCGAGGACGTCGGCCGCCACAACGCGCTGGACAAGTTGATCGGCGCGATGGCCCGGGCGGGGATCGATGCCTCGCAGGGTTTCGCGGCGGTGACCAGCCGCGCCAGCTTCGAGATGGTGCAGAAGGCGGCGCTCGCGGGCATGCCGATGCTCGCGGCGGTCAGCGCGCCGACGCATCTGGCGATCCGCACCGCGCAGGCCTGCGGGCTGCGGCTCGCGGGGTTCGTCCGAGAGGGGCGGGCGACGCTGTACGCGTGACGCCGTCTCGCGCTGGGTTGGCTTCTCAGAACTTGCAGGCCATGCCCAGCTGGGCGGCGATGTCGACCTGCGTCGAGCCGTCGCTCTTGCGCCCGAGCTTGGACGGCATGCGGAAGCGGCCGGCGCATTCGGTGGCGTCGAGTCCGATTCCGCGCAGGAACTGCTTCGGGCCGTCCATGCCGACGCTCAGCGCGTGATGCGCGCGCTTGGGCGGCGGACCGATGGGCGCGCCCTCGCGAGGCAGTTCGATCACCTGGATGTCCAGGCCTTGATGCAGCATCGCGCTGCCCGTGGCGTTGGCGGGGGTGCCGCCTTGCCAGGGCTGCATGCGGGACCTCAGCGTGGCGAGTGAGGCCCGCAGCGACAAGGGGGCGCGGGCGGCGTTGGCGGGCTCGCTGGCGGCGGCGGAGGGAGTAGCGGCGGCGGAGGGAGTAGCGGGGGCAGAGCTCGGCGGCGCGGTCGCAGACGCGAGCGCGATCACCGGTGCGGCATCGACGAGGTGGTCGGCATCCTGTTCCGGCCCCGGGCGCCCGGACTGCGCGAAGGTGCCGGTGCAGGCGCAGGCGCAGGCGCAGGCGGTGCCAAGTGCCGCTGCTGCGGCCGTTCTCCGCCACCGCGAGGCGCGCCGGCTGCCGGCGCCGGCCTGTCGACTGCGATCGCTGCCCATGCTGACCTCCATCCGTCCTGACCGCGAGCGGCCACGATGCGCCGCGGCTCTGAAGGACCGCTGAAGCAGTGCTGAAGCGCGGCTGAAGGCGGGGTCGGGACTTCCCCGCGGACAGGGGCCGAGTGGGCAGGGGCCGAGTGGGCAGGCGGCTTCTACTCGAACTCCCTCGCCCCCCGCGAGGGGGGAGAGGGAAGGGGAGAGGGGGCTCTTGCCCCAGCGCTGCTGCCCTTCGAAACGCCCCCTCTCCCCCACCCTCTCCCCCCTCGCGGGGGGCGAGGGAGTTGCAGCTCTCCCCGCCATGCGGGGCGAGGGAGTTCCCGGCGAGCGCTCGTGAGGTTTTCGGAGCGCTTTCGGTGGCAACGCCAGCTGTAGCGGTAGCAACGCCAGCTGTAGCGGTAACAACGCCAGCTGTAGCGGTGGCAGCGCTAGTCCAGCGTCTGCCGATAGCGCAGCAGCGCGATCGTGCCCGCGACGACCAGGAACGCCAGCATCGGCCAGAGCTCCGGCATGAGCTGCCCGAAGCTGTTCCCCTTGAGCATGATCCCCCGCACGATGCGCAGGAAGTGGGTCAGCGGCAGCGCCTCGCCGATCACCTGCGCCCAGCGCGGCATGCCGCGGAACGGGAACATGAACCCCGACAGCAGCATCGACGGCAGGAAGAAGAAGAACGTCGCCTGCAGCGCCTGCAATTGGTTCTTCGCCAGCGTCGAGAAGGTGAAGCCGACCGCCAGGTTGGCCAGCATGAACACGCCGATCATCGCCAGCAGCAGCGCGAAGCTGCCCGCCATCGGGATGTGGAACAGCAGCGCGGCGGCCAGCAGGATCACGCCCAGCTGCACGTAACCCAGCACGATGTAGGGCAGGATCTTGCCGATCATCACCTCCAGCGGCCGCACCGGCGTGGCAAGCAGGTTCTCCATCGTCCCGCGCTCGCGCTCGCGCGTCATCGCCAGGCCGGTCAGCATCACCATCGTCATCGTCAGGATGGTGCCGATCAGGCCCGGCACGATGTTGTAGCGGGACAGGCCCTCCGGGTTGTAGCGGCGATGGATGCGCCATTCGAAGGGCATGCGGGCCGCATCCGCGGCCAATGCCCCGACCAGATCGCGCCGCAGCGCCTGCGCGCCGAGCTGCGCCAGCGCCGCGAGCGCGTTGCTCGACGCGGACGGATCCGTCGCGTCCACGCTCACCAGCACGGCCGGCTGCTCGCCGCGCACCACGCGGCGGCTGAAGTCCGGCGGGATCACGAGCAGGAACTGCACCTCGCCGTCCTCGACCATCGCGTCGCCCTCGCGCTCCGACGCCGGCCGCGCGTGGATGCGGAAATAGCCGCTCTGTTCCATCGCCGCGACCAGGCTGCGTGCCATCGGCCCGCGGTCCTGGGTGACGACGGCCGTCGGCAGGCCCTTCGGATCCGTGTTGATCGCGTAGCCGAACAGCAGCAGCTGCAGGATGGGCACGCCCACCGCCATCGCGAAGGTCGGCCGGTCGCGCAGCATCTGCTGGACCTCCTTGATGAAGATCGCCAGCACCCGCGCGAGGCTGAAGCGGCGCGGCGTCATCGCGCCGGCTCCGTCGCCGCCGATTTCGGCCGCGCGTCCTCGAAGTTGTCCGGGCTGCGGCTGATCAGGCTGATGAACACGTCCTCGAGGTTGGCCTCGGCGCGCTCCCAGCGCAGGCCGGGCCGATCGCGCCAGGGCGCGATCGCCTGGTCCAGCCGCGCCTCGTCCTGACCGGCGACATGCAGGCTGTTGCCGAACGCCGCCACGCTGAGCACGCCCTCCGCGCCGTTGAGCGCGGTGGAAGCCTCGGTCAGCTGCCGCGGGTCTTCCGCGTGCAGCGCCCAGACGGCGAGGCCCGCCTGATCGATGATCTCGCGCTGCGTGCCGCGCGCGAGCAGCTTGCCGTAGGCGATGTAGGCGAGCTCATGGCAGCGCTCGGCCTCGTCCATGTAATGCGTCGAGACCAGCACCGTGATGCCCTCGGCCGCGAGGCGGTGGATCTCGTCCCAGAAGTCGCGGCGCGCCTTGGGATCGACGCCCGCGGTCGGTTCGTCGAGCAGCAGCAGCCGGGGCTCGTGGAGCAGGCAGGCGGCCAGGGCCAGCCGCTGCTTCCAGCCGCCCGACAAGGACCCCGCCAACTGGTCCTGGCGCGACTTCAGCCCCAGGCGATCGAGCGCCTCGCCGACGCGTCGCGCGCGGTCGTCGAGCTCGAACAGCCGCGCGATGAAGTCCAGGTTCTGACGGATCGACAGGTCCTCGTACAGGCCGAAGCGCTGCGTCATGTAGCCCACCTGGCGCTTGATCTCGGCGGCCTGTCGGCGCATGTCCAGGTCCAGGCAGGTCCCTTCGCCCTCGTCGGGCGTGAGCAGGCCGCAGAGCATGCGGATCGTCGTCGTCTTGCCGCTGCCGTTGGGACCGAGGAAGCCGCAGATGCGTCCGCGGCCGAGCTGCAGGTCCACGTGGTCGACGACGGTCCGGTGGCCGTAGCGTTTGGTCAGCCCGCGGACGTCGATGGCGAGTTCGCTCATGAACGGGAGGCCGCGGAGGAGGCGGACGGCGTGGCGGAAGGCGTGGCAGAAGGCGCCGAAGCGGCGGCGGGCCGCACCTCCAGCGGCTGACCGGGATGCAGCCGCAGCGCCTGCGAGGGATCCGGCCTGGCCTCGACGAGAAACACCAGCCGCGCCCGCTGGCTGTTCGAGTAGATGACCGGCGGCGTGTACTCGGGCTGCGGCGAGATGTAGCTCACCCGCGCGGTGATCGGCGCGCCGCAGCCGTCGCAGCTGAGCTGCACCGCCTGCCCCTGGCGCAGCGAGGCCAGCTCGGGCTCCGGCACGTAGAAGCGGGCCTTGCGCTGGGACGGCGGCAGCAGCGACACGACGGGCTGGCCGGCGTTCACGTATTCGCCGACGCGGAAGAAGGTGTCGTCGACAAGGCCGGCGGCGGGCGCGTGCTGGCGGGTCTGCGACTCGCGCCACTGCTGCTGCGCGAGCGCCGCGGAAGCCGCCTCGGCGTTGGCGCGCGCGGCGGCCTGCTGATCGGTGCGTGCCGGCAGTTCGGCCACGCGCAGCGAGGACTCGAGTTCATGCACCCGCTGACGCGCCTGCGCGGCGGCGGCGCGCGCATCGTCCAGCCGCGACGCCGAGATGAATCCCTGTCCGATCAGCTGCTGCTGCCGCGCCAGGTCCGAATCCGCCAGCGCCGACTGCGCGCGCGCCTGCGCCAGCTGGGCGCGATTCATCGCGATCTCGTCGGGGCGGCGGCCCTTGGCGGCGTCGGCCTGCTCGGCGCGGGCCGCGGCCAGCCGCGCATCGGCTTCGGCGCGAGCCGCGCTCACCGGGGTCACGTCGATGCTGAAAAGCGGCACGCCGGCGTCGACGGTGTCGCCACGCTGAACGTTCAGCGCCATCAGCTGCCCGGCGACCGGCGCCGCGACGTAGACCGGATCTCCCTCCGCGTAGCCGGACCAGGCCGGCGGCGGCTCGTCGCCGCAGGCGCTCAGCGCCAGCGTGGCGATTGTCACGGGCAACAGCGCAAGCCTGGGCATCGACGCGTTCTCCGGGAATGGGATGACGGGGATTATTGTCCCGGCCCTCTCCGGGCGACGTCCCTGTCGGCGGGAGGGGCAAGTCGCATGCCCTTCGACGTTTTGAATACGACCAACATTAAAGTATTCATGTCGATCACCATTTAAATGGATGAAGGAGCCGTGAATGAAAGCGCTCATTGCCGCCTATGCCCGCACGCCGTTCCACTTCGCGAAGAAGGGCGCGCTTGCCGGGAACCGGCCTGATGACCTGGCCGCGCAGGCCGTGCGTGGATTGCTGGAGCGCACCGGCGTTCCCGGCGCCGGGATCGAGGACGTGATCCTCGGCTGCGCCTACCCCGAGGGCGCGCAGGGCAACAACCTGGCGCGCATCGTCGGGTTGCTGGCGGGCCTGCCGCACAGCGTGCCGGGCATGACCGTCAACCGCTTCTGTGGCTCGTCGATGCAGGCGGTGCACATCGCCGCCGCCAATCTGGAGGCCGGCATCGGCGAGGCCTACCTGTGCGTCGGCGTCGAGTCGATGACCTTCGTGCCGCAGGGCGGCTTCAACTTCTCGCCGCATCCGGGCCTGCTGGCCGACAGCGATGCCTACATCAGCATGGGCGAGACCGCCGAGAACGTCGCCCAGCGCTGGGAGGTCAGCCGTGCCGACCAGGAGGCCTTCGCGCTCGCCTCTCATCGCAAGGCGGCCGCGGCGCGTGCCGACGGGCTGCTGCGCGACGAGATCGTGCCGGTGATCAACGCCGCCGGCGAGACCGTCACCGAGGACGGCTGCATCCGTCCCGGCACGACGCTCGAGGCGCTGGCCTCGCTGAAGCCGGCGTTCCGGCCGGACGGCGTCGTCACCGCGGGCACGTCGTCGCCGCTGACCGATGGCGCCTCCGCCGTGCTCGTCTGCACCGAGGACTTCGCGCATCGCCATGGCCTCGCGCCGCTGGCGCGCGTGCTCAGCTTCGCCAGCGTCGGTGTCGACCCCGCGGTCATGGGCATCGGTCCGGTGCCCGCGACGCAGCGGGCGCTCCAGCGCGCCGGGTTGTGGGCGGGGCAGCTCGACGTCGTCGAACTGAACGAAGCCTTCTCATCCCAGGCGCTGGCCTGCATCCGCGACCTGGGCCTGGACCCTTCGCGCGTCAACCTGGACGGCGGCGGCCTGGCCATCGGACATCCGCTCGGCGCCACCGGCGCGCGCATCACCGGCAAGGCCGCGGCGCTGCTGCAGCGAACCGGCGGCCGCTATGCCCTCGCCACCCAATGCATCGGCGGTGGACAGGGCATCGCCACCGTGCTCGAGCGCGTCTGAACGATCAGCCCGTATTCCGTTTCTCGTCTCCCGACGACTTCCCCTTCCCCCTCCCTTCATTCAAGGAATCACCATGGACTTCAAGAACACCGTCGCCTTCGTCACCGGCGCCAATCGCGGTCTCGGCAAGAGCTTCGTCAAGGCGCTTCAAGCCGCGGGCGCGAAGAAGATCTACGCCGCCGCGCGGGACCCGTCCACGATCGACCTGCCGGGTGTCGTGCCGGTGCAGCTCGATGTCAACAAGCCCGAGCAGATCGAGGCCGCGGTGCGTGCCGCCGGTGACGTCACGCTGCTCATCAACAACGCGGGCATTTCGCGCGGCTCGCCCTTGCTGGCCGATGGCGCCCTGGCCGCGTTGCGCGACGAGTTCGAGACCAACGCCGTGGGCCCGCTGGCGCTGACGCGGGCGTTCGCGCCGGCGCTGAAGGAGCAGGGCGGCGGCGCGGTGGTCAATGTGTTGTCGGTGCTGAGCTGGCTCAACCTGCCGGGTGCCGCGACCTACAGTGTGTCGAAGGCGGCGGCCTGGTCGGTGACCAACGGTCTGCGCCTGGAGCTGAAGGAGCAGGGCACGGCGGTGGTCGCGCTGCATGTCGGCTTCATGGACACCGACATGGCCGCGCGCATCGATGCGCCGAAGGCGGATCCGCTGGACGTGGCGAACCAGGTGCTGGCGGCGCTCGCCGCGGGCCGCGACGAGGTCTATGCCGACGATCTGACGCGTGGCGTGAAGGCGGGCTTGTCGGCGGAAGCCGGCAGCTACCGCGGCGGCATCTGATCCGATCTGATCCGCCGGGCCCTGAAAGCACGAAGCCCCGCCGCGCGAACCGCGCGAGCGGGGCTTCTTCGTCAGGCCAGGCTGAGGATCAGACCACCAACCCCAGCAACCTCGGCAGCGCCAGCGACAGTCCCGGCCAGTAGGTCACCACGAGCAGGAACCCCAGCATCGTGAGCAGCCACGGCCACACCGCGACGGTGAGCTCGGTGATGCCCATCTTCGTGATTCCGGACGCCACGTAGAGGTTGAGTCCCACCGGCGGGTGGCACAGGCCGACTTCCATGTTCACCGCCATCAGGATGCCCAGGTGCACCGGATCGACGCCCAGCTTGGCCGCCACCGGGAACAGGATGGGCGCCATGATCAGCACGATCGCGGCCGGGTCCATGAAGTTGCCCGCGCCCAGCAGGATCAGGTTGACCAGCAGCAGGAACACGACCAGTCCGAAGCCCTGCGCCGACATCCACGCGGCCATCGTCTGCGGGATCTGCTCGGAGGCCATCAGGAAGCTGAACAGCACCGCGTTGGTGATGATGTACAGGAGCATCGAGCTCATCGCCGCGGCCTTCAGCAGCACCTTGGGCACGTCCTTCAGGCCCATGTCCTTGTAGACGAAGACCGAGATGATGAAGGCGTACACCGCGGCGACGGCGGCGGCTTCGGTCGGCGTGAACTTGCCGCTGTAGATGCCGCCGATGACCACGACGATCAGCATCAGGCCCCAGAAGCTGTCGCGGAAGGCCTTGAAGCGCTCGGCCCAGGTGGCCTTGACCATGCGCGGGTAGTCGTACTTCTTGGCGCGGTACCAGGTGGTGATCCCCAGCAGCAGCGACAGGCACACGCCCGGCACGACGCCGGCCATGAACAGCTGCCCGACCGACGCGGTGCCCACGGCCTCGCCGTGCGGTCCGGTGGCGCTCATCCCCGCGGTCGCGATCGAGAACATCACCAGGTTGATCGACGGCGGGAACAGGATGCCCAGCGCGCCCGAGGTCGTGATCACGCCCGCCCCGAACTGCTTCGGATAGCCCTGCTTGGTCATCGCCGGCAGGATGATGGAACCCACCGCCACCACCGTCGCCACCGACGAGCCCGAGATCGCCGCGAACATCGCGCAGGCCAGCACGCCGGCCAGTCCCAGGCCGCCGTACCAGTGGCCGATCATGGTCGTGGCGAAGTGGATGATCCGCCGCGCCACCCCGCCATGGGTCAGGAAATTGCCGGCCAGGATGAAGAACGGCACGGCCATGATCTCGAACTTCTCGATGCCGGTGAACAGCTTGAGCGCGACCGATTCGATCGGCACGTTCGTCATCGTGAAGAGGTAGGTCAGGACCGTCAGGCCCAGCGAGATCGAGATCGGCATGCCGGTGAGCATCAGCACCACCAGCAGCGAGAAGATGATCAGGGTGTTCATGCGCGATCTCCCTTGCCCGACCTGGCCGACTTGGCGGCCTCTTCGGCCGTCTTCGCCGCGCCGACCGCGGCGACGTCATCCTCGATGCCCTCGACATGGCCGTGGTCCGCGTGCGGCGCCTCGCCGGTGCGGATGAAGTGCCAGCACACCTGCAGGAAGCGGAAGCACATCAGGTAGGAGCCCAGCGGCACGCAGGAATAGGCGATCCAGGTCGGGATCTCCAGGTCGGGCGAGGTCGGGCCTTCGAAGAGGTCCGGGTTCTCGATCCCGAAGGCATGCGTGAACGCGTAGTGCGCGCCGTTCTCCCACACGAAGGTCGCGCCCAGCGTGCCGATGGTCGCGGTGAACACCGCGCCGGCCAGCAGGCTGAAGATCACCAGGTACTTCGCATGCTCCGGCCTGAGCTTGCGTACCAGCACGTCCACGCCCACGTGGGTGCCGGCCCGCACGCCGTAGGCGGCGCCGAACTTGGCCATCCACACGAACATGTAGATGCACAGCTCCTGCGCCCAGCTCACGTCGATGCGGATGATCAGGTCCTGCAGGTGCGGCACGCCGGCCAGGAAGCGGTGCAGCACGGCCATCGCGATGACCAGCGTCGCGGCGCCCATGAGGAAAGCGATCAGGCTTTCCTCCAATCGATCGAGCCATCTCAGGGACATGGCGATCTCCTCGGGGGTGAGTCCGGCGCGGGGGCCGGACGAAAGAAATGCCGCGCCGCCGGAGACAGCGCGGCATGGAGAGGCGAGAGCAGCGCGGGGCTTACTTCGTCGGCGGGACGAAACCGGCGGCCTTGTAGGCGGCCTCGACGGTGCCCTTGCCGACGCGGCCTTCCATCTCCTTGTGGACCGGCATCAGCGCCAGCTTCCACTCGTTGACCTCGGCCGGCGTCAGCGTGTAGATCGTGGTCTTGCCGCTGGCCTTGATTTTCTCCAGCGCCTGCTGGTTCTCGGTCTGCGCGATCGCGTTGGCGTAGATGGTGGCGTCCTTGACGCTGCTGTCCACCACCGCCTTCAGGTCGGCGGGCAGGCCGTCGTAGAACTTCTTGTTGATGATCAGCGCGTAGGCCAGGTGGCCGTGGTTGCTGAGGGTCGTGTGCTTCTGCACCTCGTAGGTCTTCTGCGTGTAGAAGTTGGACGGCACGCCCTCGGTGCCATCGACCACGCCGGACTGCAGCGCCTGGTACAGCTCGGAGAAGGCCATCACCTGCGGGATCGCGCCCAGCGCGCGCATCTGCGCGTCCAGCACCTTGGAGGACTGGATCCGCATCTTCAGGCCCTTGAAGTCCGCCACGTGGTGCAGCGGCTTGTTGGCGCTCATGATGTGGAAGCCGTTGTCCCAGAAGGCCAGGCCCTTGATGCCCTTGGGCTCGAGCTTCTTGAACAGCTCCATGCCCAGCGTGTTCGTCGTGTTGCGGAACGAGGCGTCGTCCTTGAACAGGAAGGGCAGGTCGAAGACCTCGAACTCCTTCACGCCCAGCGGGCCGAACTTGGCCAGCGACGGCGCCAGCATCTGGACCGAGCCCAGCTGCAGCGCCTCCAGCTCTTCCTTGTCCTTGTAGAGCTGGCTGTTGGGATAGACCTCGACCTTCAGGCGGCCCTTGCTGCGCTCCTCGGCCAGTTCCTTGAAGCGCTGCGCGCCCTTGCCCTTGGGCGTGTCGGGGGCGACGACGTGGCTCAGCTTGATCACGATCGGCGCCTGGGCGAAGGCGGACGCGGCAACGCCGAGGCCGGCGACGGCCAGCGCGGCGCCCAGCAGCAGGCGGCGGGGGAAGGTGGCGGACATGAAGGTCTCCTGATGTTCTTCGGCCCGGGCGGGGCGCGGAGGGCGCCGGTTTCCGGAATGGAGGCGATTGTGGAAATCCGGCCCCGGCCCCACCAGTTGTGGACTTCCACATCAGGGGAACACGCATCGCACGCGCGCCGCGGCGGCCCCGCGCAAGGCCTAGACTGCCTGCCATGGCCGTGCCCCGTCGTTTCCTCCAACTGCTCAAGCGCGCCAGCTGGGCCCTGCCGCTGGTGCTGGCGCTGGCCTTCGCCGCGTCGGTCGGCGTGTGGCTGCGCCTGAGCGACATGCGCGACCTCGAGGAGGAGCGGCTGACGCTGATCGCCGACGCGCTGTCGCTGGAGGCGCGCATCTCGGACTGGCTCAACGCCGAGCACGCGGCGGTGGACCGGCTCGCGCAGCAGCTGCCCGGCGAGGTCGACGACAACACGCTGCTGCGGCATCGGGCGGTGGTCGAAGGCCTGCGGCGGCTGTGGGTCAGCGTGACGGTGCTGGACCTCAACAACCGGGTGCTGGCGCATGTGCCGCAGCAGGCGCCGCAGGCGGCCGCCCCGCAGAAGGAGCGCAGCGGCGTCAGCCTGGATGAAGGCGGGCTGACCGCGCATTGGAGCGCAGCGCGCCCGCAGGGCGGCCGGCTGGTGGTGCGCTTCGCGCCGAGCGCGCTGCTGCGGCAGACGGTGCCGTGGTGGCTGGCGCAGAAGTACGACGTGCGGCTGGTCGATGGGCTCGGCCAGCGGCTGGCGCAGACGGGCGACGCGCTCGCGCTGCCCGACACGCAGAGCTACCGCGTCAGCGTCGATCCGGCGATGCGCGAGACCTGGCTCGAACTCAACACGCGCGTGCCGCATCGCCCTTGGTGGTACACGCTCGCGGCCGGGTTGATGGGGGTGTTCCTGCTGCTGTCGGCGCTGGCCAGCGCGATGCTGCGCAGGCAGATGCGCGAGGTGCGCCGCGCCGAAGGCGAGGCCCGCACCGAGGCGGCCTGGCGGCGCGCGGTCGAGGACTCGCTGACGGTGGGCCTGCGCGGGCGTGACCTGGATGGCCGGCTGACCCATGTGAATCGCGCGTTCTGCGACCTGGTGGGCTATGGCGCGGACGAGCTGCTCGGACGCCTGCCGCCGATGCCGTACTGGCTGCCCGACGAGATGGAGGACAGCCTGCGCCGGCACCGCCGCAACATGGCCGGCGGCGCGCCGCGGGAAGGCTACGAGGCGCGCTGGATGCACCGCGAAGGGCATGTGCTGGACGTGATGATCTTCGAGGCGCCGCTGGTGGACGCCAATGGCACGCAGATCGGCTGGATGGGCTCCATCGTCGACATCAGCGCGCGCAAGCAGGCCGAGGAGCGCGAGCGCCGCCGCACCGAGACGCTCGCGCATCAGGCGCGGCTGAGCACGCTGGGCGAGGTCGCCTCGGCGCTGGCGCATCAGCTGAACCAGCCGCTGGCGGCGATCGCCGGCTACAACGCGGGCGCGCTGCGCTCGCTGGAGCGGGCCGGGCATCCGGACGACGACATCGTCATGGAGGCGCTGCGGCGGCTGGGCGAGCAGGCGCAGGAGGCGGGGCGCATCGTGCAGCGCATCCGCGCGTTCCTGACGCGGCGCGCGCCGCAACCGGAGCGCTGCGCGGTGCCGGAGCTCGTCGCGCGGGTGCTGGCGCTGCTCAAGCGTGACCTGCACGGGGTGCGCGTCGACGTCGCGCTGCCGCCGGGGCTGCCCGACGTGCAGGCCGACGCGGTGTTGATCGAGCAGGTGCTGATCAACCTGGTCCGCAACGCGCTCGACGAACTGCACGGCAAGCCGGCGCCCATCGTGAGGATCACGGCGCAGCGCGTCGGCGAGCGCTTCCTGCGCGTGGACGTGGACGACAACGGTCCCGGCCTGCAGGGACGGGGCATCGACCAGTTGACGACGGCGTTCTACTCGACCAAGTCGGATGGCATGGGGATGGGACTGGCGATCTGCCGTTCGGTGATCGAGGCGCACCACGGCGGCATGGAAGCCGGCGCGGGCGCGCTGGGCGGCGCGAGGATCAGCTTCACGCTGCCGCTGTGCCTGGACGCCGGGCCATGCGGCGAGGGCGAGGCGGGCATCGGCTCATACAAGGAGGGCGCGCGATGAGCGACCCACAGGCGACCGTCCACCTGGTGGACGACGAGGCGGCGGTGCGGGACGCGCTGGCGTTCCTGATGCGCTCGCATGGCTTGCGCGTCGAGGCGCATCCGGGCGGGCCGGCGCTGTTCGAGGCGCTCGATCACGCGATCGAGCCGCATGGCTGCATCGTGCTGGACGTGCGGATGGAGCCGCTGTCGGGGCTGCAGGTGCATGACGAGCTGATCGCGCGCGGCGTGCCGCTGCCGGTGATCTTCCTGAGCGGCCACGGCGACATCCCGATGGCGGTGGACGCGATGCAGAAGGGCGCGCTGGACTTCGTCGAGAAGCCGTTCAACGATCAGGCGCTGGTGAACAAGGTGCAGCGCGCGATCGCGCTGGACATGCACCGCTGGCGCGAATCGCGCGCGCATGCGAACGTGGCGGGCCGGCTCGCGAGCCTGACCGACCGCGAACGCGAGGTCGCGGTGCTGGTCGCGGCTGGCAAGCTCAACAAGCAGGTGGCCGACGAACTCGGCATCGCGATCCGCACGGTGGAGGTCCACCGCGCGCGCGCGTTCACGAAGCTGGGCCTGCGCTCCGCGGCGGAATTGGCGACGCTGCTGGAGCGGTTTGAGCTGAAGCGGGAGATGGGTGGTCAGTGAGCGCCAGCAGGCCGTGCAGTCAGTTCGACGCCGACCGCGCTGAGAACCGCCAACAACGTCTTCAAGGTGGGATTGCCGCTGGCGCTGCAGGAGCGATACAGGTGTTCCCTGGACAGCCCTGTTTGTTCGGCGACGGTTTTCATGCCCTTTGCTCGTGCCACGACCCCCAGCGCATGCGCGACGTACGCGGCGTCGTTTGTTTTCAACGCTTCGTCGAGATAGATCGAAATCTCCTCTTCGGACGAGAGCATCTCGGCGGGTTCGAACGCAGAGAATTTTTCAGCCATTTTCAGAGCTCCACTGTTGCGCCAAACGAGTCGCGGTCTTGATGTCCGCGGACTGCGTACCTTTGTCGCCCGCGCAGAGCAGGACGACGAGTGAGGCACCGCTCTGACGGAAGTAGATGCGGTAGCCGGGGCCGTAGTGGATCCGCAGTTCGCAGATTCCAGCTCCCACGCTCTTCGTGTCGCCGAAATGGCCGAAGGCCATGCGATCGATGCGAGAAGTGATCAACGCACGCGCACGAAGGTCGCTCAGGCGCGACCACCAATGCATGAATGTCGAGGAGTGGATGATGCGGAGCACCACGCAACTGTAGTTTATACGCTACCGCTGTGGCGTGCTTCTTCCGCCGGGATTGACCGAATCCAGATTCAGTCAGGTCGCTTGACGACCAGCGACACGTTGCTTCCGCCGAACGCGAACGAGTTGCTGACCATGGCCTTCGAAGGATCGAAGGCGCGCGGCTCGCGGATCACGTCCGCGATCTCCTCGAGCGCGCTGGCGCGCACGTTCGCGCTGGGCGGCAGTTGGCCCCGGCGCAGCGCCTGCACGCAGGCGACCAGCTCCAGCGCGCCGCCGGCGCCGATCAGGTGGCCGTGCAGCGCCTTGGTCGCGCTGACCGGCACGCCGCGCGGGCCGAAGACCCGGGCCAGCGATTCCGCCTCGACCACGTCGCCGACGTCGGTCGCGGTGCCATGCGCGTTCACGTAGCCGACCTGCGACGGCGCGATCCCCGCGTCGGCCAGCGCGGCGCGCAGCGCGCGCTCCTGGCCATCGGCATCGGGCCGCGACAGGTGCACCGCGTCGACGCTATGCCCATAGCCGGCCAGCACGGCAAGCGCCGACGCGCCGCGTGCGCGGGCGTGGCTCTCCGTCTCCAGCACCAGCGCCGCCGCGCCCTCGCCCAGCACCAGGCCCTTGCGAGCGTCGTCGAACGGGCGGCAGCTCCGCGAGGGATCCTCCGGATCCGGCGGCGCCATCACGCCCATCGCCTGCCATGCGCCCACCGAGCCCGGATTCAGCATCGCCTCCGAGCCCCCCACCAGCGCCACATCCGCGCGGCCCTGGCGCAGCAGCATCAGCGCTTCGCCGATGGCCTGCGCCGACGAGGCACAGGCATTGGAGATCGTCAGCATCGCCGCCTTCAGCCCGTACTTCATCGCCAGATGCGACGCGGCCGAGTTGCTCATGACCCGCACCACCGTGTACGGATGGATGCGCGGCGGCGTCTTGGTCAGGTGCTCGGTGTAGGACAGCTGCAGCGCGTTCGATCCGCCCAGCCCCGTGCCCCAGGCCACGGCCGCGCGCTCCGGCGTCGCCGCGGCGGCCGGCAGCCCGGACTGCGTCCAGGCCTCGCGCGCCGCCTGCAGCGCCATAAGGCTGTGCCGGTCGTGCAGGTTGCGCTGCGCCGGCGGCATCTCCTGGCCCAGCGGCTGCGTCACCGCCGCCGCCGCGAACGGCGCCACGCCATGCTCCGGATCTCCCGGCTGCAACGCGATCCCCGACCGTCCCTGCGCCAGCGCGTCCGCGAGCGCGTCCGCGTCCGGGCCGAGCGCGCTGCACGCGCCGATGCCGGTGACCCATACCGCTTCCGCGTGGCTCACGGGGCCCGGTCCTCAGGCCGCCGCCGTGGCGGTGGACCCGTCGCTGCCGGCCTTGGCGGCCAGCTGCTCGTCCACCAGCGCGGCCAGGCCGGCGATCGTCGGCTGCTTCATCGCCGCGTCGTGGTCGATGTCGATCAGGAACTTGTCTTCCACCGCGAACATGAAGTCCACCAGCATCAGCGAATCCAGCCCCAGTTCGGCGAAGGTGACGTCGTTCTTCAGGTCGGCGTCGTTCATGCCCAGGTCGTGGCAGGCCAGACGGCGCAGTTCTTCAAGCGTGTTGCTCATGGCGGATTTCCTCGGTCGCGGAAAGGGTGAAGTCTCGGTCGGCAGGGTCCGCGACGGGCACCTGGCGCAACAGGAATTGTCGGGCCGCCTGGGTCACGGCGCCCCGTTCATTGTCCAGCGTCAGCATGTGATAGCTGTGGTGGAACCAGTGCACCTCCGGCGTCGTGGCCAGACGGCGCTGCAATTCCAGCACGGAACGCGGGCCGCTGACGTCGTCCTCGCTGGCGTGCAGCACGACGGCCGGCGCATCGATCTCATGCAGGCGCGCGCGCACGTGGCGGATCAGGCGTGACGCCTGATGCAGGGACGCGGCGGGCAGGCGGTCGGCGCCGGCGGCGGACACATGGCTGGAGTTCATGGCCTGCGCGACCCACTCGCGCAGCCGTTCGTTCTTGATGCCGTAGGGCGCCGTCTCGCGGAAGGCCAGCCACTGGCGCAGCGGCGGCACGTAGGCCAGCGGCAGCAGGCGGCGCCACGGCGAGACGTTCCAGCCGTCGAAGTGCAGGCTGGTCGAGAGCAGCATCAGCGCCGCGGCCGGCCGCTTGAGCGCCAGCGCCAGCGTCAGCACCGACCCCATCGACAGGCCGCCGATGGCCACGCGCTCGTGCCGCGCGGCCAGCGCGTCGAAATGCGCGGCGGCCATGTCGACCCACTCCTCGAAGCGCGGCACCGCGCGGCGGCGGCGCGCCTCGGGCGCGGCGCCCGGGGGCGGCGGCGCCACGCCGTAGCCGTCCAGCGCCGGGGCTTCCACGACGTAGCCGGCATCGCGCAGCGAGCGCGCCAGCGGCATCATCTCGAGCGGATTGGCGCACAGGCCGTGCAGCAGCAGCACGGCGGGACGGGGATCGAGCGCCGGCGTCTGGGCCGGCGTCGCGGACGCGGACGGCGGGAAGGGAATGTTCAGCATGGGCGGCAGTCTGTCCAAGCTCGCTGTTGCGGACTTGACGCGAAGCTGTCGGAAACCTGTCCGCGCCTTTGCCATCAGGTTTCTGAAAGGTCGGCGATTGGCCTGCGAAAGGCTCAAGGCTTATGCTGCCGCACCATGCGAATCCTCCTGGTCGAAGACGATGAATTCCTGGCGGAATCCACCGCCCGGGCGCTGCGCTCGCAGTCCTGGGTCGTGGACGTCAGCGCCCGTGGCGAGCCGGTGCCGCTGTCGCTGCGCGAGGACCGCTACGACCTGCTGATCCTGGACATCGGACTGGCCGGCATCGATGGATTCGAGACCCTGCGCCGCGTGCGCGCCCAGGGCAGCACGACGCCGGTGCTGCTGCTGACAGCTCGTGACGCCGTCGAGGATCGCGTGCGCGGCCTGGAGGGCGGCGCCGACGACTACCTGGTCAAGCCCTTCGCGCTCAGCGAGCTGATCGCCCGGGCCCGGGCGCTGGTGCGCCGCAGCCAGGCGCGCACCGGCAACGAGCTGCGGCTGTCCACGCTGCGCATGGACCTGGAGGCCCGCCGCGCCTACATCGCCGACGAGCCGCTGGCCCTGTCCGCCCGCGAATGGGACGTGCTGGGCTTCCTGCTGGCGCGCGCCGGCAAGGTGGTGGCGAAGGAGCAGATCGCCTCGGCCAGCAACGGCTGGGAACAGGGCGTGAGCGACAACGCGATCGAGGTCTGCGTCTCGCGCCTGCGGGCCAAGATCGAGCCCGCCGGCCTGCAGCTGCGCACGGTGCGCGGCCTGGGCTACCTGCTGGAAGAGACGCCCGCCCCGGCGGCCAACGCCTGACGCGGCGCGGCATGACCGACGCGACCCCTCGCGGAGCCGGCCGCATCTTCAGCCTGAAGCAGCGCCTGCTGATCTGGCTGATGGCGCCGGTGCTGGTGGCCGTGCCGGCGGCCGGCCTGGTGCTCTACGACGTCATGCACGACACGGCCATCTCCTGGCTCGACCAGGCGCTGGGCGACACGGCGCTGTCCGTGGCCGGTCTGCTGCGCGAGCGCGATGGGCAGGTGGTCGTCGACGTGTCCGGCGCCACGGACCGCGCGCTGCGCTTCGACCGCACCGACCGCGTCTACTACCTGGTGCTGGATCCCGCCGGCCAGGTGCTGATGGGCGACGCGCAACTCGCCACGCTCCGTCTGCCGCCGCGCCGCGCCGGCGAGTGGTATTTCTCGCTGGTTTCGCTGGACGGCGAGCAGCTGCGCGCCGCGGCGCTGGGCACCGCCTGCGGCGACCGCCAGCTGTGCCAGGTGGTGGTCGCTGAAACCCTGAACAAGCGCGACACGCTGCAGAAGCAGTTGCTGGCCGTGGTGGTGCTGCTGATCGGCGGCATGGCGGTGCTGCTGGCGGCGGCCGGCTGGGTCGCGACCCACCGCGGCCTGCGGCCGCTGGCGCGATTGAGCGCCGAGCTCGAACAGCGCGACCTGGCGCGCCTGGAGCCGCTGCAGCACGACGTGCCCGGCGAGCTGCGGCCGCTGATCTCCGCCTTCAACCGGCTGTTCGAGCGGCTGCGGCGCGCGTCGTCGGCGCAGCAGGACTTCCTGGCCAATGCGGCGCACCAGCTGCGCACGCCGCTGACCTCGCTGCGCACCGAGATCGACCTGGCGCTGCTGGAGCCGCACGACCCGCAGGTCGAGCCGCTGCTGAAGCGGCTGCAGAGTTCGGTGGACCGCAGCGCGCGGCTGGCGACGCAGATGCTGTCGATCGCGCGCGCCGAGGCCGAGCCGGGCGGGCGCGAGCATCCGCTGGACCTGCGCGACATCGCGGCCCAGGTGGCCGAGGACTGGGTGCCGCGCGCGCTGCAGGCGGGCGCGGACCTGGAGTTCGAGCTCGAGAGCGCGCCGGCGATGGGTCAGAGCTTCCTGCTGCGGGAGCTGCTGGCCAACGTGCTGCACAACAGCCTGAACTACGGCGGCCGCAGCCCGCGCATCACGGTGCGCACCGGCTGCGATGGCGAGTGGTCGCGGATGGAGGTCGAGGACAACGGCCCCGGCATCGCGCCGAACGAGCGCGAGCGGGCGCTGCGCCGCTTCGAGCGCGGCAGCGAGTCCAAGGGCACGGGCAGCGGCCTGGGCCTGGCGATCGCGCTGGACATCGCGCAGCGGCACGGCGGCCGGCTGGAGCTGCTGGACGCCACGGCGGGCGAGGGCCTGCGGGTGCGGCTGAGCGTGCCGCGGCTGCACGCGCCGGCCTGATCCGGGAAACACCGGGCCCGGCCGCGCTTGGCCGCGCCGCGAAGGGCGGCGATCATCGCCGGATGAGCATCCGCATCGTCCGACTCGGCGTCACGCCGCGCCTGCCCGACGAGGGCCCCCGTCTCGGCACCGTCCGCCGTCCGCCGCGCGGCGTCCGCAAGGAGGACTATGGCCGCCTCGACTACTACGACAGCTGGCTGCCGCTACTGTCGCCGAGCCCTGAGTTGATGGCGCAGGCGAAGGCCGCGCAAGGCCTGGCGGACGAGCGGCCCTGGGCCGCCTTCGCGCGGGCCTACCGCAAGGAGATGGGCGAGTCCGCGCCGTCGCAGGTGCTGGACGCGCTCGCGGCGATGTCGCACACGGCCAACCTGTCGATGGGCTGCTATTGCGAGAACCCGGCGCGCTGCCATCGCGGGCTGCTCACGCAGCTGCTCGAGGAGCGCGGGGCCGCGCTGCGCGCCGATTGAGCCCCGGTCAGCGATCCGCGCTGAACGGGATCGCCGCAAACATCCGCGTCAGCTTCTCCACGCGCGACGCCGCCAGGAACTGCCGCGCCCAGGCGAGCCGCCCCAGCAAGGGCGCGCGCAGCGCCGGATCGACGGCCGCTTCCCGGCCCAGGCGATGGAGCTCGGCTTTCAGGCGGTCGTAGTCCTCGCGCGCGAGATTGGGCGTCGCATTGACGACCACGCCGGTGATCTGCTGACGGCCACCCCTGGGCATCGCGCGCGTTTTGTCGGGGCGCAGGCGGAAGCCCTCGTCCTCGACGATGGCTCGCACCCAGGCACGCAAGGCCCGCTGGCTGCAGCGCAGCGCTGCCGGCCCCGAGAGGACCAGGTCGTCCGCGTATCGCGAGTAGGTCCCGCCGAAGCGCTCCGCCAGTCCGGCGAGCCGCAGGTCGAGCGAGAAGAGGCTCAGGTTGGCCAGTGCCGGCGAGGTTGGCGCGCCCTGCGGCAGATGCGGCGACGCGAGCCGTTTCGTGCCGTCGAAGTCGATGGATCCGTCTTCGCGCAGCCGCTCGCGCACCATCGCCGGCGCGCGCGCGGTGCACAGCGTGGTCAGTCGCTCGACGACGCCGTCGGAGTACCCCAGCGTGCGGAACAGCGCTGACACGCGGCCGGCGCCCACGCTGGGAAAGAAATCACGCAGGTCGAAGCGGATCACGAACGCCTGTCCCGCGTGGACCGACGCGTGGCTGGCGACATTGCGCCCCGGGACGAATCCGTGCACGGCTTCGTGGCATGGCAGCGCATGCAGCAGGCCGTCGAGCAGCCGCCGCTGCAAGGCGCACAGGCGCGGCATCGGCGCTTCGATCAGGCGCACGCCGCCACGGCGCTTCGGGATCAGCAGGCAGCGGTAGTGGCGCGTCGCCTCGGTGTGCGGCCGTGGCGGCGTCGACGCCGTTTCGCGATAGCGCTGCGACCGACCCGCGAAGTGGTCGAGTTCATCGAGGCTCAAGCCCAGCCACGCGGCGAGGTCGGCTTCCGTGGGCCACGCCGGAAAGGAGAGCGTCTCCAGCGCGAACGGCAGCGGCCGCATGCGAGACGGCCGCAGCAACAGCTTGCGCACGATGGGACGCTGGAAGCGCTCCCTGTCGAAGCCGTCCAGAAAAGCCTCGGTCTGCTGCAGGTCGTCCGCGAGGCTGCGCACCGAATGCGCGCGCCACGCCGGCTCGGGCATGCGCGCGAGTTGCACGCACAGCGCTGTCAGCCAGGGCCGGGCCTCGATGCCCAGGCACTGCTCCGCGCGCGCCCGCAGCGCGCCGGCTTCGCGGGCGCGCGGCCCTTCGTCGTCGGTCTGCAGCGCACGGGCGAGCGCCAGGGCAATCCATCGGGAATAGGTCAGCGGCGCAGCATGGGTCATCGTCGAGCACGCGCCTTCGGCGCGGACAGGCAAGGGGTGACCCCCGGGGATGCCGCCAACGAACCGGTCACGCGGGTTTCATCTCCGCGCTGCAGGCGCGGTGGCGAATCTGCGCCGGATGGCTATCGATGGAGAGCGCCGCGGGGATGCCCCGCGGCCGGAAGCGCGAACGCTTCCGAAAGGCTTGGCGGCGCCGGAGGTCGGCGGCGATTATGGTCGGCCGGCGTGACGCCGTCCAAGCGCGCCGCCACGAGCCCGCCCGCGCCGCGCCCACGCGGCGCTCAGGCCATGCTCAAGCCGCGCTCAGCACCGCCTGCTTCGCCGCGTTCGCCTCGAGCGGGAGGTAGGCCTGGTCGGTCTCGGCGCGCTTGGCCTCGCAGCTGGCCACCAGCTGCTTCTGCCATTGGCCGTGGCGATCGAACAGCTCCGCCACCCAGTCGACGAACACCCGCAGCTTGGTGCTCAGGTGCCGGTTCGGCGGATACACGACGTACAGCGGCAGCGGGTCCGACTCCCAGTCGCACAGGAAGGGCACCAGCTCGCCCGCGTCGATGTGCGGCTTGATCATGAAGTAGGGCGCCTGGATCACGCCCAGCCCGGTCAGGCCCGCCGTCATGTAGGCGTTGCCGTCGTTCACCGAGACCTTGTAGTGGCCGTAGATCTCGTAGCGCTGGCCGTTCTTGCTGTAGTCGAACGGGAAGCGCTTGCCGGTGCGGGTCGAGAAATAGCTCACCACGTGATGCTGGTCCGATTCCAGATCCAGCGGATGCTGCGGCAGGCCGTGGCGCTGGATGTACTCCGGCGAGGCGCAGCAGCCATAGCCCCAGTCGCCGATGCGGCGCGCCACCAGCGACTGGTCGGTGATCTCGCCGCCGCGCACCACGCAGTCGACGTTGTCGCCGATCAGGTCCACCGGCCGGTCCGACACGCCCAGGTCGATCTGGATGTCCGGATGTCTTGCATAAAACTCCGGAAGCGCCGGGATCAGCAGCAGCCGCGCCACGCTCGACGCGACGTCGACACGGATCCGCCCCTTCGGCGCCGCGCGCGCGTGCGACACCGAGCCCTCCAGCTCCTCGATGTCCGACAGCAGCCGCGTCACCCGCTCGTAATAGGCGGCGCCATCGGGCGTCACGCTGACGCGCCGCGTCGTGCGGTTCAGCAGCTTGACCTTGAGATGGTCCTCCAGCGACTGGATCAGCCGCGTCACCGCGGTCTTGGGCAGGTCCAGCGATTCCGCCGCCCGCGTGAAGGTGCCTGCTTCCACGACCCGCGCGAAAGCCTGCATGGCATTGAGCTTGTCCATCCTGAAACCCCTGACTGCGGCCCGCGGGCCGCGACTGCTGATGCGCCGGTCGCGATGGCGGCGCTGCTGGATCGGCGCGTCTCGTGCGCGCGTGAGGCCGCCATCCTGCCCGATCGATTGTTTCGTCGATGAAACGCTGATTCGCGTCGGGCCCTGTTTATCGGATGGCGTCCGATCTCTAAATTTCGCTGCATTGCAACATGAACCGGCCTGCCCCCACGGGGAGCAGGCCTTTGCTCCTGCCATGGATGCGCTGCCGCTCACCTCCTGCCACGACGACCTCCTGCCCGCCGGCGACGGCGCCGTGCCGGTGCGCGTGTACAAGGGTGCCGCGCGGCGCAAGGATGCGCCGGTCGTCATGCACCTGCACGGCGGCGCCTTCACCACCGGCGACCTGGACAGCGGCGAACTGGTCTCGCGCCTGCTGGCCGACGCGGGCGCCGTGGTGGTGGACGTCGACTACCCGACCGGCCGCGACCAGGTCTTCCCCGCCGCGCTCAAGACACTGGACGCGCTGCTGGCCGGCCTGCACAAGGCGCGCGCCCGGCTGTCGGGCAAGGGCGCGCCGCTGCTGGTCGCCGGCGAGGAGGCCGGCGGCAACCTGGCCGCCGCGCTGGCGCTGATGGCGCGCGACCAGGGCCATCGCAAGCTCGCGGGCCAGATCCTGATCGGGCCGATGCTCAATCCCTGCCTGGCGACCGCCTCGCTGCGCCAGGCCGAGGCCGGCTACGGCGAGTGCCGCTGGTCCCACGGCTGGCGCGCCTACCTGGGCCAGTGCGAGGACGGCGACCACCCCTACGCCGCGCCCGCCAACACCAGCCGCCTGGCGGGCCTGGCGCCGGCGCTGGTCGTCAGCAGCGAGGACGACCCGATGCGCGACGAGGCGCTCGCCTACGCCCGCGCGATGAAGCGCGCCGGCGTCCAGGTCCAGCAGGCGCTGATCGCCGGCCCCAGCGGCTGGCCCTGCAGCCTGATGAAGCTGACCTCGCTGTCGGTGCTGCAACTGCCCTGGGCCGTGGCGCTGCGCCAGCGGCTCGCCGATTTCCTGTCCCTGATCCCACCCGCCGGCACGGCCCGGCTCCAACCGGCCTGAGGCCGCCCCGAGAACTCCCAACGTCTACCCCCGTCCACGGAGCACCACCATGAACAAGAAGATCTTTGCCACCTCGCTGACCGCCGTCGCCGCGGTCGTCGGGGCCGTCGTCGTCGGCCTGCACAGCCAGCAGGCGGTCGCGAATCAACCGTCGGGGGCGCCGCAGGCGATCCCCGTGTCCGTCGCCACCGTCGCCAGCCAGGACGTGGCCGCGTGGGACGAGTTCTCGGGCCGGCTCGAGGCCGTCGAGCGCGTCGACGTGCGGGCCCGCGTCTCCGGCGCGGTGCAGTCGGTGCACTTCCGCGAAGGCGCGCTGGTCAAGGCCGGCGAGCTGCTGATCACCATCGACCCCGCGCCCTACCAGGCCGAGGTCGACCGCGCCGAGGCGCAGGTGCTGGCCGCGCAGGCCCGCGTCAGCTACACGAAGAGCGAGCTGGAGCGCTCCACCCGCCTGTGGAGCGAGCGCGCCATCGCGCAGCGCGAGCTCGACGAGCGCAGCAACGCCGCCAGCGAGGCCAACGCCAACCTGCGCGCGTCGCAGGCCGCGCTGCAGTCGGCCAAGCTGAACCTGGGCTACACGCAGGTCCGCGCGCCGGTCGCCGGCCGTGTCGGCAAGCTGGAGGTCACGCAGGGCAATCTGGTGGCCGCCGGTCCCGGCGCGCCGGTGCTGACGACGCTGGTCTCGGTCAGCCCGATCTACGCCAGCTTCGACGCCGATGAGCGCACCGTCGCGCGCGCCCTCAACGAGCTGCACGGCAATGCCAAGGGCGGGGCCGGCGCGTCGGGCGACCTGTCGAGCATCCCCGTGCAGATCGGCACCGCCGCCACGGCCGACACGCCGTTCAACGGCAAGCTCCAGCTGATCGACAACCAGGTCGACGCCAAGAGCGGCACGGTGCGCGTGCGCGCGGTGCTGGACAACAAGGACGGCGCGCTGATCCCGGGCCAGTTCGCGCGCATCCGCCTGGGCCAGGCCAAGTCGCGTCCGGCGGTGCTCGTCAACGAGCGCGCGGTCGGTACCGACCAGAGCAAGCGCTTCGTGATGGTGGTCGGCGCCGACAACACGCTGAGCTACCGCGAGGTGCAGCTTGGCGCCAACGTCGATGGTCTGCGCGTCGTGACCAGCGGCCTGAAGGCCAACGAGCGTGTCGTGGTCAACGGCCTGCAGCGGGTGCGCCCGGGCGCGCTGGTGGCGCCGACCGTCGTGCCGATGAACGCCAAGGCCGAACTGCAGGCCAAGTCCGGCGCGGCCAAGGACGTGCAAGCCAAGGAAGGCGAGGGCAAGCCGGACAAGTCCTGATCGGACCGTCCCGCCCATCGCTGCTCACAGTCGATCTGAAAGACTGACATGAATCTCTCCAAATTCTTCATCGACCGCCCGATCTTCGCGGGCGTGCTGTCGGTGCTGATCTTCGTCGCGGGCCTGCTCGCGGTGCGGGTGCTGCCGATCTCGGAATACCCCGAGGTCGTGCCGCCCCAGGTCGTGGTCCGCGCGCAGTACCCCGGCGCGAACCCCAAGGTCATCGCCGAAGCCGTGGCCACGCCGCTCGAGGAATCGATCAACGGCGTGGAAGGCATGCTCTACATGGGCAGCCAGGCCACCACCGACGGCCTCATGACGCTGACGGTCACCTTCAAGCTGGGCACCGACCCGGACAAGGCCCAGCAGCTGGTGCAGAACCGCGTCTCGCAGGCCGAGCCGCGCCTGCCCGAGGAGGTCCGCCGCCTGGGCCTGACGACGGTCAAGAGCAGCCCCGACCTGACCATGGTCGTGCACCTGCTCTCGCCCAACGACCGCTACGACATGACCTACCTGCGCAACTACGCGGTGCTCAACGTCAAGGACCGCCTGGCGCGGATCCAGGGCGTGGGCCAGGTGCAGCTGTTCGGCTCGGGCGACTACTCGATGCGTATCTGGCTGGACCCGCAGAAGGTCGCCGAGCATGGCCTCTCGGCCAGCGACGTGGTCCAGGCGATCCGCGAGCAGAACGTGCAGGCCGCGGCCGGCGTGGTCGGCGCGTCCCCCGGCCTGCAGGGCATCGACCTGCAGCTGCCGATCAACGCGCAGGGCCGCCTGAACAGCGAGCAGGAGTTCGGCGACATCATCGTCAAGTCCGGCGCCAACGGCCAGGTGACGCGCCTGCGCGACCTGGGCCGCATCGAACTGGGCGCGGCGGAATACGCGCTGCGCTCGCTGCTGGACAACAAGTCCGCGGTGGCGATCCCGATCTTCCAGGCGCCCGGCTCCAACGCGATCGAGATCTCGGACAACGTGCGCGCCACGATGGCCGAGCTCAAGAAGTCCATGCCCGAGGGCGTCGAGTACTCGATCGTCTATGACCCGACGCAGTTCGTGCGGGCGTCCATCGAGTCGGTGATCCACACGCTGCTGGAAGCGGTGGCGCTGGTGGTGCTGGTCGTGATCCTGTTCCTGCAGACCTGGCGCGCGTCGATCATCCCGCTGCTGGCCGTGCCGATCTCGATCATCGGCACCTTCGCGGTGATGCACCTGTTCGGCTTCTCGATCAACGCGCTGTCGCTGTTCGGCCTGGTGCTGGCCATCGGCATCGTGGTGGACGACGCGATCGTGGTGGTCGAGAACGTGGAGCGCAACATCGAGTCCGGCCTCAGTCCGCGCGACGCGACCTACCGCGCGATGCGCGAGGTCTCGGGCCCGATCATCGCGATCGCGCTGGTGCTGGTGGCGGTGTTCGTGCCGCTGGCCTTCATCACCGGCCTGACGGGCCAGTTCTACAAGCAGTTCGCGCTGACGATCGCGATGTCGACGGTGATCTCGGCGGTCAACTCGCTGACGCTGTCGCCGGCGCTGGCCGCGATGCTGCTCAAGGGCCACGACGCGCCCAAGGACTGGCTGACCCGCGCGATGGACAAGGTGCTGGGCCGCTTCTTCGGTGGCTTCAACAAGCTGTTCAACCGCGGCGCCAAGGCCTACAGCGGCGGCGTGACCAAGGCGATCTCGCGCAAGGCGATCATGCTGCTGGTCTACGGCGTCCTGCTGGGCCTGACCGTGGGCCTGTTCAAGGCGGTGCCCAGCGGCTTCGTGCCGGCGCAGGACAAGCAGTACCTGATCGGCTTCGCGACCCTGCCCGATGGCGCCACGCTGGACCGGACCGAGGACGTGATCCGCCGCATGAGCGAGATCGCGATGAAGACGCCGGGCGTGGAGCACGCCATCTCCTTCCCGGGCCTGTCGATCAACGGCTTCACCAACAGCTCCAACTCGGGCATCGTGTTCGCGTCGCTCAAGTCCTTCGACCAGCGCACCGGCAAGGGCCTGTCGGCCGGCGAGATCGCGGGCAACATGAACGCGCAGTTCGCCCAGATCCAGGACGCCTTCGTGGTGATGTTCCCGCCCCCGCCGGTGCAGGGCCTGGGCACGACCGGCGGCTTCAAGCTGCAGCTGGAGGACAAGGGCGGCCTGGGCTACGAGGCGCTCGACCAGGCGGTCAAGGCCTTCATGGCCAAGGCGCAGAAGACGCCGGAGCTGGCCGGCCTGTTCACCAGCTACCAGGTGAACGTGCCGCAGCTGTACGCGGACCTGGACCGGACCAAGGCGCGCCAGCTGGGCGTGGCGGTGACGGACGTGTTCGACACGATGCAGATTTACCTGGGCTCGCTCTACGTCAACGACTTCAACAAGTTCGGCCGGACCTACACGGTGCGGGTGCAGGCGGACGCCGCCTACCGCGCGCGCGCCGAGGACGTCGGCCTGCTGAAGGTGCGCTCGGCCTCGGGCGAGATGGTGCCGCTGTCGGCGCTGATGAAGGTCGAGCCGAGCTTCGGCCCGGAACGCGCGATGCGCTACAACGGCTTCCTGTCCGCCGACATCAACGGCGGCCCGGCGCCCGGCTACTCGACCGGCCAGGCGCAGGACGCGGTCGCGCGCATCGCGGCGGAGACGCTGCCCCCGGGCATCAGCTACGAGTGGACCGAGCTGACCTACCAGGAGATCCTGGCCGGCAACTCCGCGGTGTGGGTGTTCCCGCTCGCGATCCTGCTGGTGTTCCTGGTGCTGGCGGCGCAGTACGAGAGCCTGTCCCTGCCGGTGGCGATCATCCTGATCGTGCCGATGGGCCTGATGGCGGCGATGACGGGCGTGTGGCTCAGCAAGGGCGACAACAACGTCTTCACGCAGATCGGGTTGATCGTGCTGGTGGGCTTGTCGGCGAAGAACGCGATCCTGATCGTGGAGTTCGCCCGCGAGCTGGAATTCGCCGGCCGCAGTCCGCTGCAGGCGGCGATCGAGGCGAGCCGGCTGCGGCTGCGTCCGATCCTGATGACGTCGATGGCGTTCGTGATGGGCGTGCTGCCGCTGGTGCTGGCGCACGGCGCGGGCGCCGAGATGCGCAATGCGATGGGCGTGGCGGTGTTCGCCGGGATGATCGGCGTGACGGCCTTCGGCCTGTTCCTGACGCCGGTGTTCTACGTGGTGGTGCGCCGCCTGACGGGCAACCGGCCGCTGAAGCAGCACGGCGAGGTGCCGCATGACGTCGAGGCCTTCGTGCAGCCGGAGCAGGGTGCCGGCCACGACTTCGGCGCGGGCGGCAATGCGCGTCCGCATCCGGCGGCTCCGCGTCACGAGCACGAATAAGGATTCGATGCCATGAGAACGAAACTGATGATGACGACGCTGCTGGCCGCGCTGGTGCTGGCCGGTTGCGCGACGCCGCCCCCGATCGACGAGACCAGGCTGCCGGCGACGCCGGTGGGCTGGAAGTCGGACGCGACGGCGGCGGTGGGCGAGGCCCGCTGGGCCGTGGTGCCGCCGGCCGATGCCGAGCCGCGCGGCGACTGGTGGCTGGCGTTCGGCGACGCGACGCTGAATGACCTGATCCGCCGCTCGCTGGCCGGCAACACCGATCTGCAGGGCGCGGCGGCGCGGCTGGCGCAGGCGCGGGCGCTGCTGCGCAGCGCCGATGCGGACCGGCTGCCGCAGGTCGGCGCGAGCGCCGGCGCGGCGCGCGGCACCGTGGCGGGGCAGGGCCCGGCCGCGACGACGCTCTGGAACGCCGGCCTGGCCGCGAGCTGGGAGGTGGACATCTCCGGCCGGCTGTCGCAGGCGAGCCGCGCGGCGTCGCTGGATGCGCAGTCGCGCGAGGCGCTGCTGCAGAGCACGCGGCTGATGGTGCAGGCGGACGTGGCGCAGACCTACCTGGCGCTGCGCTTCGCCGACCAGGAGCGGCGGCTGGTGCGCGACACCGTCGCGGCCTATCGCGAGACGCTGGCGCTGACGCAGCGCCGCTATCAGGCGGGCGACGTGGCGGAACTGGACCTGGCGCGGGTGCAGACGGAAGTCGCCGCGACGCAGGCCGAGGCGATCAGCCTGGACCGCCGCCGCGCCGAGCTGGAGAACGCGCTGGCGGTGCTGCTGGGCGAGCCGGCTTCGGGCTTCCGCGTGGCCGAGGACCTGTCGCTGTCGGCGCTGCCGGCGATTCCGGCGGGCCTGCCCAGCGCGGTGCTGGCGCGGCGTCCGGACGTGGCGGCGGCGCAGCGCAGCCTGCTGGCCGCGCAGGCGCGGGTGGGCGTGGCGCAGGCCGCGTGGTTCCCGAGCCTGGCGCTGACGGCCAATGGCGGCTATGCGTCGCCGGAGCTGAGCGATGTCTTCAAGTGGTCGGCGCGGGCGTGGTCGGTGGATGCGCTGCTGTCGCTGCCGATCTTCGACGGCGGCCGCCGCAAGGCGGGCGTGGAGTCGGCCACGGCGGGCCTGGACCTGGCGATGTCGGGCTACCGGCAGCAGCTGCTGCAGGCGCTGCGCGAGGTCGAGGACTCGCTGAGCGGGCTGAGGACCTTGTCGCAGCAGGCGGATGTGCAGGCGCAGGCGGTGCAGTCGTCGGCGCGGGCGACGGCGCTGTCGGACTCGCGTTACCGCAACGGGCTGGTGAGCCAGCTTGATCTGCTCGACGCGCGCCGCAGCGAGCTGCGCAACCGCCGCGCGGCGCTGCAGGTGCAGGCGGCGCAGTATCAGGCGACGGTGGGCCTGGTGCGCGCGCTGGGCGGCGGCTGGCAGAACACGCCGACCTGAGCCCCGGCCGGGCAATACCCGGCCCCGTTCATTCGCGATCGGTCCATGACCGGTGCCCCTTTGGGCGTGCAGGGATGCACGCCCTTTTTTCGTTTGAGGCCTGAATGACTTGATGCGGGAAGTTGACGGGTGTCGTCAACGACGGGGGCAGACCAGTCAAGCGAGTTCGGCAGCAGAGGTTCCTGTTGTCGCCACCACTTGAAGCAGGTAGCGCAGAGCGTATTTACGCAAACTCCCTTCGTTGAGGAGGAGGGGCTCGATCGATAACTTGGTTGGATGTCGATCCAATCCTTCGCGTGCCGGGAGACCGAACGCCTCTTCACGTCCGGGCGCACGTCGCGCTTCGTGAACGTGAAGGGTCCGGCAGAGCGCAAGTTGGCACAGCTCGACGCGGCGCCGGCGGTCGAGTTCATGCGAACGCCGCCGGGAAACGACATGAAGTGGTACGGCGGCGCTTGGCACGTCAGAATCAACGATCAATGGCGGCTGACGTTCAAGTGGGGAGAAGAAGGCCCTTACGACGTCAGGATCGAGGATCCACATTGAGCGATAGGGAACCGGTCCTCAGATACTGCCGACAGTGATCGCATACGAGCTAGGACGAACGAGGTAAGCAATGTTCAGGAACGGAATGCGCCCGATCCATCCGGGAGAGATCCTCTTCGAGGATTACATCAAGCCGATGGGCATCAGTGTTCATGCGTTGTCCAAGGCGCTGCACGTGCCTTACTCGCGATTGCGCGAGATCGTCGATGGGCAGCGCAGCGTGTCGCCAGACACCGCCCTGCGGCTGGAGCGCTACTTCGGCAGCGACGCGCAGGGGTGGCTCAATCTGCAATCGGCCTACGACCTGCGGCGGGCCGAGAAGACCGCGGGCCGACTCATCAAACGCGAGATCCGTCCGCTGGCCCTGGCGGCGTGAGGAGCGCCGTTCAGCAATGCCCGCCGGCCCGGGCGCGGACCCGGCGCCATCCGGCGCGCATCAGCCAGGTGCCCACGCCGGCGAGCAGCAGCACGATCACGAACGCGCCGCCTGCCCCGGCCGGCGCGGAGGCGTTCTCCGCCGCGCCGATCAAGGGCTTCAGCGCGTTGAAGCCCGCCACCACCGCCGCGATCCACAGCACCGCGCCGCCCGCCAACTGCCCAAGGGCGACCAGCTTGTCCATGCCTTCACTCCGGATGTCGTCAAAGGACGCAGCGTAACGGGCGCGGCACACCGCTCCAGTCAAAGCCCTTCGCGCAGGAACGGCATCGCCGCCGCCAGCAGCGCGTCGGGCGCCTCCTCGGGGATGTAGTGGCCGCAGGGCAGGGCGCTGCCGTCGACGTCCGAGGCGACACGCCGCCATTCCGCCAGCGGATCGAAGCACTTCGCCACCACGCCCTGCGCGCCCCACCAGATGCGCAGCGGCATCGCCAGCTTGAAGCCGGCGTCGCGGTCCGCCCGGTCGTGCTCCAGGTCGATGCCCGCCGCGGCGCGGTAGTCCTCGCACATGCCATGCGCCGTGCCCGGCAGCGACAGCGCCCGCTGGTATTCCACGAACGCGCGCGGGTCGAAGGCCGCCTGGCCCGCATGCCGGCGCCCCATCGTGTCCCTCGCATAGGCGGCGGGATCGGCCTCGATCAGCCGCTCCGGCATCGGCGCCGGCTGGATCAGGAAGAACCAGTGCCAGTAGGCCCGCGCGAAGGCCTCGGTCGTCTGCTCGTACATCGCCAGCGTCGGTGCGATGTCCAGCAGCGCCAGCCGCTCGACCGCCGCGGGATGGTCCGCCGCCATCCGGTGCGCCACCCGCGCGCCCCGGTCGTGCGCCAGCACGCAAAAGCGCGTGTGCCCCAGCGCCGCCATCACGCCGATCAGGTCCAGCGCCATGCGCCGCTTGCTGTAGTTCGCATGATCCGCCGCGCCCGCGGGCTTGGACGAATCGCCATACCCGCGCAGATCCGGCATCACCACGCTGAACCGCGCCGCCAGCGCTGGCAGCACGCGGTGCCAGATCGCCAGCGTCTGCGGGTGGCCGTGGATCAGCAGCAGCGGCGGCCCCTCGCCGCAGACGCGCGCGTGGATGCGCACGCCGGGCTCGACCTCCACGGACAGGCGCCGCGCGGCGGCGGGGAACAGGGCATCGGCCGGATGCGGTTCAGCGATGAACCTGGCGATGAACTTGGCGGTGGAGGACGAGGCGCTCATGGCCCGATGCTAGGGTCGGCATCCCCGGCCGCGCTGTCGGGCACGAGACACTGCGCCCGCGACGCCCGTTCCCAGGCCGCCAGCCCGGCCAGCACGGCGCAGGCGAAGGCGCTGGTCGCCACCGGCGGCCAGCCGGGCACGAAGGGACCGGCTGCGGCCAGCAGCAGCGCCGCCAGCCCGTGCGACCACGGCCAGCGCCCGGTCACCGCCCGCTTGAACAGCCCCACGCCGATCGCGTACAGCCCCACGCCGCCGAGCAGGCAGACCGCCGTGCGCAGGTCGGTGTGGCCGGCCGGATGGGCGAGCACGAACTCGTCCGCCGCCGCGTTGACGATGATCCCGGCCACGATCGGCAGGTGCAGGTAGGTGTAGCCCAGCCGCGCCAGCCGGCCCGGATCGTCGCTGTGGGCGATGCGGCCGGAGGCGAAGTCGTTGGTGGTGTCGAAGTACAGCCACCACATCACCAGGCTGCCGGCGAAGGACACCAGGAAGGCCAGCACGCCGATCAGCGTCAGCGGCTCGGCCGCGAAGGTCGCGCCGGTCACCAGCAGCGACTCGCCCAGCGCGATGATCACGAACAGCGCGCAGCGCTCGGCCAGGTGGCCGCCGGAAATGTTCCAGTCCGAGGTCGTCGAGCGGCCCAGCCCCGGCACGAAGAAGCCGGCCGACGGGCCGACGTACTCGATCGCCAGCGCCGCCAGCCACAGCGGCACGCGCAGCGGCTCATGCAGCGCCCCGGCGATCCACAGCACCGCCGTCGCCGACAGCCACGCGCCCAGGCGCTGGAAGTTGCGCACCATCGGGCGCTCGGCCCCGCGCACCGCCCAGAGGAAGAACAGCGTGCGGCCGACCTGGATCGCCGCGAAGGAGCCGGCGAACATCAGGGCGCGTTCGCCGAAAGCCTGCGGCAGCGCCGCCGACATCAGCAGCCCGGCCAGCATGATCGCGAACAGGCACAGCCGCACCGGGATGCGTTCCGGATCGAGCCAGTTGGTCACCCAGGACGTGAAGATCCAGACCCACCACACCGCCAGCATCAGGAAGCCGGTCTGCAGCACGCCGGTCAGCGAGAAATGCCCGATCAGCGTGTGCGACAGCTGCGTGACGGCGAAGACGAAGACGAGGTCGAAGAACAGCTCGACGAAGCTGACCTTGGCGTGACCGTCCGGATCGGCCGGGCGCAGCAGCGGGCGCCGGCCGGGCGGGGCCGGGGAATGCGAGGACGAAGACATCCCCGGACTGTCGCACGGCCGCGGGGCCGCTCCCCCGGGGCCGATGCCAGCTTGACGCACGCCGCACGCTGGCGCCCATAATCGCCCGCACCATCCGCCGCGCCCGCGGCCGGGAACGATCCGCCAAAGACGTCGCATGCGCGCCTCCGCCGAGCCGATCCATCGCAGCAGCCTGGGTCGCGGCGTGGGCCTGCTGATGGTGGCGCTGGCGGCGATGGCGGTGATCGTCACGATGCTGGCCTGGCGCGCCCGCGCGACGCTGGAGGACCTGCGCCGCGCCGACTACATCAACAACGTCCTGCCGGCGATGACGACGCTGATGGAGGACCTGCTCAACGCCGAGACCGGCCAGCGCGGCTACCTGCTGACGCAGCGCGCGAGCTACCTGCAGCCCTACCGCGACGCGATGCGCAACCTCGACCGCCGCGTCGAGGAGCTGCGCGAGCGCGACCAGGACGCCGCCCACGCCGCCAAGCTGGCGCGCATCCGCGAGCTGGTCCAGCTCAAGATGAGCGAGCTGAGCCAGACGGTGCGGCTGCACGATTCGGGCCGCGAGGACGAAGCGATGGAGATGATCCTGGGCGGCCAGGGCCAGCACCACATGGACGAGCTGCGCGACGTGCTGGGCGAGCTGACCTCCTCGCTGCGCGCCGAGCGCGCCGCCATCAGCGGACGGCTGGGCGTCGAGGCCAGCCACACCGAGCTGCTGATGCTGGCCGGGCTGGCGATGCTGGGGCTGTTCACCCTGCTGGCCACGACGCAGGTCGTGCTGCGCTCGCGCGACCTGGTGCGGACGCAGAAGCGGCTCAAGGGCATCGCCGACAACGTGCCCGCGCTGATCTGCCATTACGACGCGAAAGGGCTGGTGCGCTTCGCCAACGCGGAGGTCGGCCGCGTCTTCCACGTCGACCCCGCGACGCTTGACGGCCACACGCTGGACCAGGTGCGCGGGGCCGAGAACGCCGAGCGGATGCGCCCCTACCTCGAGCGCGCGCTGCGCGGCGAGGCGGTGGAGTTCGACGCCGAGCAGGTCATCGACGGCGAGACGCTGCACTTCCACCAGCGCTTCGTGCCGGAGCTGTCCGGCGGCCGGGTCGAGGGCTTCTACGCCTGCTCGATGGACATCACCGAGCGCAAGCGCGCCGAGGAGCGCGTCGCCGCCAGCGAGCGCCGCATGAAGGCGGTCACCGACAACCTGCCGGTGTTCATCGCCTACATCGATGCCAGGCGCCGTCTGCGCTACGCCAACGAGACGCTGCGGACCTGGTACGGCCTGGACCCGCAGGCCGCGACCGGGCTGCCCATCGACGAGGTCTTCGGCGCGGCCAGCACCGGCGAGCGCAGCGCGCAACTGGCGCTGTCGCTGAGTGGCGAGCGCGTCGAGTTCGAGGTCACCTCGACCATGCTCGGCAAGCAGCGCCACCTGCGCTCGGTCTACGTGCCGGACGTCGGCACGGACGGCCGCGTGCAGGGCATCTTCGCGCTGTCCATCGACATCACCGTCATGAAGCAGGCGGAGGCGCAACTGGCGCGGCTGGCCAGTTCCGACGCGCTGACCGGACTGCCGAACCGGCGCGAGTTCGACCAGGCCCTGGGCGGCGCGCTGGCGCGTCAGCGCCGCCTGGCGCGCGAGGGCCGGGTGATGGCGCTGCTGTTCCTGGACATCGACCGCTTCAAGTCGATCAACGACACGCACGGCCATGGCGTCGGCGACACGGTGCTGCGCGAGTTCGCGCAGGTGCTGCGGCGCGCCGTCCGCGGCAGCGACCATGTGGCGCGCATCGCCGGCGACGAGTTCGTCGCCGTGCTCGAGGGCCTGAACCGGCCCGAGGAGGCCGAGCAGGTCGCGGCCAAGATCGTCGAGGCGGTGCGGGCGGCGCGGCCGGCGGAGCTCGCGATCTCGACCAGCATCGGCGTGGCGACGGTGGCCGACGGCGAGGCGCCGGCGATGGACCTGATCGCGCTGGCCGATCGCGCGCTGTACCAGGCCAAGCACCAGGGCCGCGACGGCTGGGCGGCCTTGCGCTGGCCGGGCCCGGACCAGCGGCGTTGAATGCCGGCGATCGGCGATGATGGCCCGATGATGATCCCGCGTTCGATGCCGGGCGTCCTCATCGCCGCAGTGCTGGGCCTGGGACTGTCCGCCGCTCCACCGGCCCGCGCGCAGACGGGCGCCGCGCCGCCTTCCGCCACCGCGGCGTCCGCCGCCGGGAACGGGCCGCGCCCGCTGCGGCCGCTGACCAACGACACCGCCGAGCGCATCCAGGCCTGCACGCTGTGCCACGGGCCGCAGGGCCGCGCGACGCCGCAGGGCTACTTCCCGCGGCTGGCGGGCAAGCCGGCGGGTTATCTCTTCAACCAGCTGCAGAGCTTGCGCGACGGCCGCCGGCATCACGCGCTGATGGCCGGGCTGCTGCGCAACATGAGCGACGACTACCTGCGCGAGATCGCCGGCTACTTCGCCGCGCTCGACGTGCCTTATCCGGCGCCCGCGCCCTCGGGGCTGGGCGCGGAGCAGCAGGCGCGCGCCGAGCGCCTCGTCACGCAGGGCGATCCGTCGCGCCGGGTGCCGGCCTGCACCGCCTGCCATGGCCCGTCGATGGCGGGCCGCCAGCCGGCGATTCCCGGGCTGCTGGGGCTGCCGCGCGATTACCTCGTCGGCCAGCTCGGCGCGTGGCGCAACGGGATGCGGCGCGCGCATGCGCCCGACTGCATGGCGGACGTGGCCAAGGCGCTGTCCACCGACGACATCGCGGCCGTCGCGACCTGGCTGGCCGCGCGGCCCGCCGGCGCGCATCCGGAGCCGGCCTCGGCGCAGCGGCTCCCGCTCGCCTGCGGAGGGCTCTCGCCATGACCGATGCGAGGCATGCGGCCTCCGCGCCGATGCGGATCTTCGTCCGCGGGCTGATCGGCCTGCTGATCGCGCTGCCGTTGATGGCGCTGCTGCTGATCGCCGGCGCCTGGGCGCGCGAGGCCTGGCTGGGCGCGCGTCCGGCGCCGCCCCAGGCGCAGGCCACCACGCCCGCGTCGATCGAGCGTGGCGCCTATCTGGCGCGCGTCGCCAACTGCGCCGGCTGTCACAGCGTCAAGGGCGGCGCGCCGATGGCCGGCGGACTGCCGCTGGGCACGCCGTTCGGGACGCTGTTCAGCAGCAACCTGACGCCGGATCCCGAGACCGGCCTGGGACGCTGGAGCGCCGACGACTTCTGGCGCGCGATGCACCATGGCCGCGGCCGTGAAGGGCGGCTGCTCTATCCGGCCTTCCCGTACACGAGCTACACCGCGATGTCGCGCGAGGACGCGGACGCCATCTTCGCGTGGCTCCGGCAGTTGCCGCCGGTGCGGCAGACGGCGCCCGCGCCTCAGCTGGGCTGGCCGTATCGCTGGCAGACCGCGCTCGCGGTCTGGCGGCTGATGTACTTCACGCCGGGCGACGCGCCGTCGCAGGACGAGCCGGTCGACAGCGCCGCGGCGGGCGGCGATGCGGACGCCCTGGCGCTGGCGCAGCGCGGCCGTTATCTGGTGCTGGCCGTGGGCCATTGCGCCGAATGCCATGCGCCGCGCAACCGGCTCGGCGCGCTCGAGGACGCGGCCGGCCTGCGCGGCGGCTGGGTGGGCGTGCAGGGCTGGATCGCGCCGTCGCTCGCCGATCCGCATGCCGCGGGCGTGCAGGACTGGACCGAGGACGAGATCCGCCAATGGCTGCGATCCGGCTGGTCGCCGCGCGCCGCGGCGCTGGGGCCGATGGCCGATGTCGTCGCCGAGAGCCTTCAGCACCTGAGCGACGGCGATGCCCGCGCGATGGCCGCCTACCTGCGCGGCCTGCCGCGCGAGGGGTCGCCGAAGGCCGGGTTCAAGCCGGCGCCGCCGGGGCAGCTCGACCTGGGCCGGCTGGTCTATGCGAAGTACTGCGCCGACTGTCATGGCGATCAGGGACAGGGGCGCCGCATCGACGGCCAGCCCGCCTATCCGCCGCTGGCGGGCAACCGGGCGGTGACGCTGGACGCGTCGCAGAACGTGCTGCAGATGCTGGCCGGCGGCGGCTACGCGCCCACCACGGCGGCCCATCCGCGCCCCTTGGGCATGCCGCCGCTGCGGCAGGTGCTGTCCGAGGCGGAGATGGCGGCCGTGGCCACCCTGATCCGGCAGAGCTGGGGCAATCAGGCCGCGCCGGTGACCGAGCAGGACGTGCTGCGCTTGAAGTGAGGCGGGCCGGACGCACGGCGCGGGCGCGGCATATGGGGACGCGGCACCCCTGATTTCAAGATCTTGAAGCACGGCTTCGCGCTCCTAGCTGGGGAGTCATGGCGGGCAGACCCGCCGCGATCCAACCGCAGGAAGCCAAGGAGCCCCGCATGTCCCGTCACCTGTTCGCCCGTGAGCTGTTCAACGACCTCGACCGCTTCCAGCGCGAGATGAGCAGCCTGTTCGAGTTCTCCGCCGGCCGCGCCACCGCGCGCGGCGACTATCCGGCCCTCAACGTGGGCCTGTCGCCGGAGGCGGTGGAGGTCTACGCCTTCGCTCCCGGCCTGGACCCCGCCACCGTCGGCGTCGACCTGGACCGCGGCGTGCTGAGCCTGTCCGGCGAACGCGTGTCGCCGCTGGCGGCCACGGCCGCCAAGGCCTCGGGTGAGACGCCGGAAGGCGAGGCGGCCGCCGCTGCTTCTCCCACTGCCGCTCCCGCCGCCAAGACGCTGGTGCATCAGCGCGAGCGCTTCGCCGGCAAGTTCCGCCGCGTGGTCAGCCTGCCGGACGACATCGATCCGGAGCAGGTCTCGGCGTCCTACAAGGACGGCGTGCTGCGCGTGAGCGTCAAGCGCCGCCCCGCCCCGCAGCCGCGCCGCATCGACATCCACTGATCCGCCCTTCGAGACGAAAGCCCATCATGAGCACGACCGCCGTTCATACCCCCGCCGCCGCCGAAGCGGTGTCCGCCGCGACGCAGGCCTCGGCCGCCACGGCCACCCAGGCCGCGCGCCGCCGTGACGACTACGCGATCCAGCCCGCCGTCGACGTGATCGAGGACGCGCAAGGCATCACGCTGTACGCCGACCTGCCCGGCGTGCCGCGCGAGCTGCTCCAGCTGCGCGTCGACAACGACCGCCTGATCATCGAGGGCGACATCCAGCTCGACTTGCCCGACGGCCTGAAGGCCGGCCACGTGGAGGTGTCGCGCCAGTTCTATCGCCGCGCGTTCGCGCTGGGCAAGGCACTCGATGCCGACCAGATCGCCGCCGAACTCACGCATGGCGTGCTGCGGGTGCGTATTCCCAAGGCCGCCCACGCACAGCCGCGCAAGATCGAAGTGCGATTGAGCTGAGCCCGCGATGAGCGCCACGCGCCAGTGAACCAGGGCCGGGAGCGATCCCGGCCCTTTGCATTTCGCCGGCCCGGCATGGCCCGGCATCGTTGGCCCGTCCGGCCTGTGTCCGGCCTGCCCGGCCGGTCCATCGGCAGGCGGTCATCGCACATGTCCTGACCATAGGCAGGCGGGGCCGGGCGCGGCCACAATGCCGCATTCCCTCTCTCCTTCCCCCCACCTCCAACGCCATCCGCCGATCGCTCATGAAGTATCTCCACACCATGGTCCGCGTGACCGACATCGATGCCTCCCTGAAGTTCTACCGCGACGCGCTGGGCCTGCGGGAAGTGCGCCGCAGCGAGCACGAGGCCGGCCGCTTCACGCTGATCTACCTGGCCGCGCCCGGCGACGAGGACGCCCAGATCGAGCTGACCTACAACTGGGATCCCGAGGCCTACACCGGCGGCCGCAATTTCGGCCATGTGGCCTATGCGGTGCCTGACATCTACGCCGCCTGCCAGCGCCTGATGGATGCCGGCGTGACGATCAACCGCCCGCCGCGCGACGGCCGAATGGCGTTCGTGCGCTCGCCCGACGGCATCTCGGTCGAGCTGCTGCAGGACGGTCCGGCGCTGCCGCCGGCCGAGCCCTGGATCTCGATGCCCAACACCGGCGCCTGGTGAAGTCCGGCGGGGGCCAGGCTTTGCGCCGGCGCCCCCGCGACTCCCGTGTCGATGCCGCCCCTGTCTTCCCCATGACACCGCGCCTGCTCCGATCGATCCTTCCCTTGCTGCTGGCCATGCCGCTGGCCTGTGCCGCGCAGGCGCAGGGCAAGCTGCTGCTCACCGGCGGCGTCAGCAGCATCGACGGCGCGGCGGGCGGCGGTCTGTCGCCGTGGGCGCTGACCGGGAGCTACGCGACCAGCGGCCAGATCGGCGCCACCGCCTACTTCACGCGGCTGCCGTTGCAGGACTACAACCTGTCCGGCTACGGCGCGTCGGTGGCCTTCGGCGAGCGCGCCGAGCTCTCGCTCGCGCGTCAGGACTTCAATGCATCGGCCACTGGGGCGGCGCTCGGCCTGCCGGGCCTCAAGCTCCGGCAGACGATCCTCGGCGCCAAGGTCCGTCTCGTCGGTGACGCGGTGCTGGACGCCGACACCTGGATGCCGCAGATCGCGCTGGGCGTCGAATACAAGCACCTCGACGCGGGCGGGCTCTCGCCGACGCTGGACGCGCTCGGCGCCAAGCGCAACGGCATCGATGTCTATCTGAGCGCCAGCAAGCTGTTCCTCGCGCAGAGCACGCTGGTGAACGTCACGCTGCGCGCGACGCGCGCCAACCAGAACGGGCTGCTGGGCTTCGGCGGGACGGCGAGCCGGAGCTACTCGCTGGCGCCGGAGGTGTCGGTGGCCTACCTGCTGAGCCGGCAATGGGCGGTCGGCGTCGAGTACCGGATGAAGCCGGACAAGCTCAATCCCTCGGTGCTTGGCGACGCGCTGCGTGAGGATGACTGGAAGGACGTGTTCGTCGCATGGGCGCCGAACAAGCATTTCTCGCTGACAGCGGCCTACGTGGACCTGGGTCGCGTCGTGCCGGGCATCCAGCCCAGACGGCAGCGCGGCGTGTACGGGTCGATCCAGTTCGCGTATTGAGACGCGCGGCGCGGCCGCCTTCGGAGGCACGGATGAGGCGATCTTCTCGAGACTCCTGGTGGGCGGTGGCACTCGCGCGGCGCGTGCTCGTGGCGACGGCGTTGCTGTTGACCGGCGTGGCCGCGTGGGCGGCGGACGACGCGCTGTATCGCGACCTTGGGGGCGATGAAGGCATCGCCCGCATCGTCGAGGGCATGGTGGATCGGGCGTACGCCGATCCGCGCATCCAGAAGAAGTTCGACGGCGTCAATCCGAAGGCGCTGAAGGAATCGTTGCGCAACCAGTTCTGCGTGCTGAGCGGCGGGAGCTGCCAGTACGAGGGCGAGACGATGAAGAAGTCGCACGCCCATCTGGCCGTGGACAAGGCGGACTTCAACGCGCTGGTCGAGGATCTGCAACTCGCGATGGATGAGCAGAAGGTGCCATTCAGGGTGCAGAACCGCTTGCTGGCGCTGCTGGCGCCGATGCATCGGGACATCATCACGCGCTGAGACGGGCTCAGCAGATCGCCGGCTTGAAATCAGCGTCCTGCCGATGGGGGCGGGGCATGGTGGCGGGGTAAGGTGGCCGCGCAGATCCTCACTGCGGGAGCGCCAGCCGATGAAGACCACTCAGCGTCATGCCGCCAGCGAGGCGTCGCCGACCCGCCGTCCCGCGGCCGATCGCGGGACCGTGCAAGCGGCCGCGGCTCAGCCTTTCGCGGACAGTCCGCGGCAGGCCGCGCAGCGTCAGGCGATCAGCCGGCTGCAGGGGCCATCGAGCGAGATGCCGGCCCAGTTGGGAAGAAAGAAGAAGAAAGGTCCCACGAAGCAGGAACTCGCGTCCAAGGAGCAGAGCAGGAAGGATCGAGGCGTCAACAAGACGGCCAGGTACACGCCGGACGCCATGAGCGGCATGGAGAAGTCCATCGGCGTCAAGAAGACGCGCGAACTGGCCAGCCAAGTCGACGGCCATGCCTCCGGCGGTCGCGGGGATGGGCAGAACGCGGCAACCACGAAATCGCTGGCCAACATGGCCAAGCAGGCGCGCGACTGGAAAGGCGGCAATCCCAATCGCGGCGGCGGCAACGCCCAAGGGGGCAAGAAGAAAAGGCGCGGGAAATGAGCGCCGCGCCACAAAGCAAAAGCCCCTGACTCCGTTCGGAATCAGGGGCTTGGAATTTTTGGTGGCCAAGGGCGGAATCGAACCACCGACACGCGGATTTTCAATCCGCTGCTCTACCAACTGAGCTACTTGGCCGCGAGACTGGGTCTCTGTCTCCGCCGTTCCGGGTCTTGTGACTCGCGTCGAACAGCGAAGACCGCGACTATAACACTAAATTCCGCTGCCGCGCTTGTTTCTTGAAAGATCGACGCCGAGCTGCTTCAGCTTCCGGTACAGATGGGTGCGCTCCAGCCCCGTCTTCTCCGCCACCCGCGTCATCGAGCCGTTCTCCTTGGCCAGGTGGAATTCGAAGTAGCTCTTCTCGAACGCATCGCGCGCCTCGCGCAGCGGGCGATCCAGCTCGAACACCTGCTCCGACGCCAGACCCTGGTGCGGCAGCGGCGTCACCGGCGCCAGGCCGGCCGAAGGCATCGGCATCACGCCCGGCGCGATCGGCGGCAGCGCCTCGGGGCGCGGATAGCTGGTGGGCATGCCCACCGTGCCCACCACCGGCGCCGCCGGGGGCGCGGGACGCGGTGTCGTCTTCACCAGCGCCTGTTCCACCGCGCGCAGCAGCTTCTGCAGCGTGATCGGCTTTTCAAGGAAGGCCATGGCACCGAACTTGGTCGCCTCGACCGCCGTGTCGATCGTGCCGTGGCCGCTCATCATGATCACGGGCATCGTCAACTGGCCCGAGCTGCCCCATTCCTTGAGCAGCGTCACGCCGTCGACGTCGGGCATCCAGATGTCCAGCAGCACCAGATCAGGCCGCGAGCGCTCGCGCGCCGCCCGTGCCTGCTGGGCGTTCTCCGCGAGTTCGATCGTGTGCCCCTCGTCCGAGAGGATTTCCGACAGGAGGGCGCGGATGCCCAGTTCGTCGTCAACAACAAGAATGGTTGCCATGTATGCCTACTGTTCACGCGGGCCGAGGCGCGTCCTGCGCAGGGCTCGGTGCAGTCGCGAGTTTTGAAAATGATAACGAAACTTGTGCGCCGCTCGGCGGTAGATCGGCGCCGCTCGCGCCTGGGAGATTCACCAGCCTGATCCGCGCGCCGTGCTCGTCGGCGATTTTCTTCACCACCGCCAGCCCCAGCCCCGTCCCCTTGGTCTTGGTCGTGACGTACGGCTCGAAAGCCCGCTTCAAGACGTGTTCGGCGAAGCCCGGACCGTTGTCCGTCAGGACCAGCCGAAGCGCCCGCAGCTCGCCGGCGTCGTTCAGCGCCTTCTGCGTGCGCACGACGACCTTGCCCTCCGGCCGCTCGCTGACCGCGTCCAGCGCGTTCTGCACCAGGTTGTGGATCACCTGGCGCAGCTGTGGCGCGTCGCCCAGGATCAGCGGCGGATCCGTCGCCAGGTCGGCGCTCAACTGGCCCGACTCCTGCGCCTCGGCATACAGCGTCAGCACCTCGGCCACCAGCGCGTTCAGGTCCAGCGGCGCCAGCTTGGCCGCCGGCAGCCGCGCGTAGTCGCGGAACTCGTTGACCAGCTGCTTCATCGCCTGCACCTGGTTGACGATGGTCCCCACCGAGCGCACCAGCATCGACTGGTCGGCGCCCTCGAGCTTGGCCTCCAGCTTGAACTGCAGCCGTTCGGCCGACAGCTGGATCGGCGTCAGCGGGTTCTTGATCTCATGCGCCAGGCGCCGCGCGACCTCGCTCCAGGCCGCCGAGCGCTGCGCCGACACGACCTCGCTGATGTCGTCGAACACCAGCAGCCGCGCGTCCTGCGGCAGCGGCGCGCCGCGCACCAGCAGCGTCAGCGCGGTCTTCTCGTCGAGCTGCAGCTCGAACGAATCCTGCCAGTGCTCGCGTTCGCCGGCCTCGGGGCTCTGCAGCTCGAAGCGCTGCCAGATGTCCTTGCCGAAGGCCGCCAGCGCCGGCAGGTCCTCCAGCGGCCGGCCGACGTAGGCCGACAGCGGCAGCTTCAGGATGCGCGTCGCGCCGGGGTTGACGGTCTCGATGCGGCGATCGGCGTCGAACACGATCACGCCGGCGGTCAGGTTGTCGAGGATGGTCTGCACGTGCGTGCGCGCGCTCTCGAGCTGCGTCACGCTGAGTTCCACCTGCGCCCGCGCGTCGGCCAGTTGCTGCGTCATGTCCGCGAACGAGCGCGTCAGCCCGCCCAGTTCGTCGCCCGAGCGGAACACCGGCTTGGCCTTCAGGTCGCCGCGCGCGACCTCGCGCATGCCGTCGGCCAGCAGCAGCAGCGGCTGCACCAGCTGGTTGGACAGCGCCACCGCCAGCAGCAGCGCGGCGAACACCGCCAGGATCAGCACCAGCGTCAGCGTGCCCAGATACATGCGCCGCAGCCCGTCGCGCAGCAGCGAGCGCTGCAGGTATTCCTGGTTGGCGGTCGAGACGTTCAGCGCGTTGCTGATGACCTTGCCCGAGATCTGCCGCACCACCATCAGGTAGCGGTCGCTGTTGGTCAGTTGCAGGGCGGTGCTCTGCAGCAGCGCGAGCGAGCGGATGCGCGCCTCGCCCAGCACCGCCTGCTGCTCGTCCTCGAGTCCTTCGAGCCGCGAGGCCACGCCGTTGTTGCGCGCCTGCGCGAGCAGCGCGGCGCTCGGGCGCGCGGGCGTCTCGCTGGACTCGCCGCCGGCCGACAGCACGATCTGGCCGTTGCCCGCGACCAGCGACACGCTGCGCGCGCCCAGCTGGTCGCGCAGCCGCTCCAGCGCCAGCGGCGCCAGCGCGCCGTCCTCCCAGCGCTCGGCCGCGGCGCGGGTCCGGGCCGTCTGCTCGGCGCGCAGGTTCTCCAGCGTGTCCTGGCCCAGCGCCAGACCGGCCTCCAGCGCGCTCGCCAGGCGCTGGTCGAACAGGCTCTCGATGCTGCGGTTCACGAATTGATAGGAGACGGTGTAGATCAGCAGCCCCGGCGCGACGCCGACGAACGCGAAGATGCCTGCCAGCTTGAGCAGCAGCCGGCTGCCGAAGCGGCCGCGCCGCACGCGCAGCGCCAGCCGCGTGCCGGCCACGCCGATCACGATGATCAGCGCCGTGGCGACGGCGACGTTGACCCAGAACAGCCACAGGTAGTGGCGCTCCAGGAAGCCGCGCTGCGCGGTGGTGCTGATCGACAGCAGGAAGGCGAGCATGCCGCTCGCGCCCGCGATCGCGGCCACGGAGATCAACCACGCCAGGCGTGCCGACTTGGTCACGGGTCAGGATCCTTGCTGGGTCAAAGAAGGGAAGGGGGAAGCGGGAACGGAAGAGGCGGCGGAATCATCCACGCGGCGTTGGCGTTCAGGGCTGCGGCTTGTTGGGCGGCGGCGCCGACGGCGTCTCGAGGTTGAGCGTCAGCGTGCGCTCGACGCCCAGCGTCCAGCCCTGGCTGCCGCCCAGGCCGATCTGCATCGGGCGGGGCAACTGGGCGGTGTCCAGCTTGTAGCTGAACTCCAGGTAATAGCGGCCATCGTCCTCGATCTCCTTGGCGTCGGCCACTCTCCAGCCCGAGACGCCGCGCAGCGACGCGACCGCCTCGCCCAGCGTGTCGAAGCTCTGATGCAGCCCGCCAGTGCTGACCCGGTACTGGCGCGTCAGCGGCTGCCAGGTCAAGCGCCAGGTCCGCGAGGCCTGGGCGACGCGGGCGTCGCGCCAGTACCAGCGGTTGCGCAAGACCTGGACCTCGGCGACGAAGTAGACCGCCACGCCCTTGAGCAGCGCGTCCTCGGCCGCCTTGGGCAGTTCGAAGCGGGTGCTGAAGCTCAGCGCCAGCCCATCGTCGGCGCGCTCGGCATTGAGCAGCTGCAGCGTCACGCCCTGCGCCAGCGCCCAGCCGTGCAGCACCAGCAGCGCGCCGACGAGGGTCAGGCGCTGCCACCAGGATCGCAGCGGAACGGGACGGGATGGCGGGGACACGCGGACGGGACAGGATCGTGAGGGATTCCAGGGATCTGGGGGAGGTCAGGCCTTCTGCAACAGGGCGTAATAGAAGCCGTCGGTGACGGCGGCCTCGCCCGGCGCGGAGTCCTGCGGGGCATTGTCCGCGAGCGGCAGCAGATGCCCGGCCCCCTGGTCGAACTGACGCGACCGCGCATCGCCATGGCGTTGCAAAAACGCGTCGATCTGGTCCTGTCCCTCGGCCTTGAAGACCGAACAGGTCGCGTACAGCAGCCGGCCGCCCGGTTTCAGCGTGGGCCACAGCGCTTCGAGCAGCTCCGCCTGCGTCCGCGCCAGCGACGCAATGTCGTCGGGCCGCCGCAGCCAGCGCACGTCGGGATGGCGGCGCACGATGCCCGAGGCGCTGCAGGGCGCGTCCAGCAGGATCGCGTCGAAGGGGCGGCCATCCCACCAGCCGGCGGTGTCGCGGGCGTCGGCGGCACGCACGGCGCCCTCGAGTCCGAGCCGCCCCAGGTTCTGGCGGACGCGCTCGAGCCGCTTGGCATCGGCGTCCAATGCCAGCAGATCGAGGCGGTTGCCGGCGAGTTCCTGCAGGTGAGCGGTCTTGCCGCCCGGCGCGGCACAGGCGTCGAGCACCCGGGCGCCGGCGCCCAGCGCCGGCCAGTCCTCGTCCGGGGCCAGGTCTTGCGGACGGCGCCGCCCCAGCAGCAGCGGCGCGGCGAGCTGGGCCGAGGCATCCTGGACCGACGCATGGCCGGCATCGAAGCCGGGCAGGGCCTGGACCGGGCGCGGCTCGTCGAGCACGACCGCCTGCGGGAACAGCGGACCGGCGGCGTGGGCGGCGATGCCGGCCGTGCGCAGCCGGGCCAGGTAGCCGTCGACGTCGTCATGCGCCGGATTGACGCGCAGCGTCATCGGCGGCCGCTGCTGGTTGGCCCGCAGCAGGCCTTCCCATTCGGCGGGCCAGTCGGCGCGCAGCCGGTCCTGCCACCAGCGCGGATGGTTGAAGCGGGCGATCGGATCGGACTCGGCGGCGGCCACGAGCGCCTCGCGCTCGCGCAGGAAGCGTCTGAGCACCGCATTGGCGAAGCCGGCGGCATTGGGCGCGCGCTGGCGCACCGCGTGCACGGCCTGGTCGACGAGGGTGTGGTCGGCGTAGGCGGTCTCGCCGGGCCAGAGCAGCGCCAGCGCGGTCACGAGCAGCGCGTCCACGCGCGGCGGGGGGTTCTTGGGCGCGAGCACGGCGCGCACCGCCTGCGCGGCGCCGAGCCGGCGCAGCACGGTGAAGCTGAGCGCCTGCACGCCGGGGCGCAGCTCGGCGGGGCAGCGGGACAGCCAGTCGGTCAGCGATTGCCCGTCGCGCACGGCCTGGACGGCGTCGGCGCAATGGGCCAGCAGGCGATGCAGCGGCGGGGCCGGATGCTTGGGGGAGGGGGCGGAAGACACCGCGGGAGTTTAAGTGGCCGCCCATGCCCGCCCCCGCGCAAGGACCTTGCTTTCGCAATGCCTTCCGGATGCCGCGACAATCGCGGCTCACCCATAAGAACGCAGGCTCCATGACAGGCACCCCGATCCTGAGCCCCGAGGACCTGGCCGCGCGGCCGGCCTCGGACCGCATCCGCTACCGGCTGGTCCAGGCCGGGCGCCGGCATCATGCCAACGACAACATCGCCGAGTTCATCGAGCCCGGCGAGCTCGATCAGCTCCAGGCCGAGGTGCAGGCGAAGATGCAGGAGGTCCTGCAGGCGCTGGTGATCGACACCGAGAGCGATCACAACACGCAGGAGACGGCCAAGCGCGTGGCCAAGATGTTCGTGAAGGAGGTCTTCGCGGGCCGCTACGCGCCGCCGCCGCCGGTGACCGAGTTCCCGAACGCCGAGCGCCTGAACGAACTGATGATCGTCGGCCCGATCACGGTGCGCAGCGCCTGCTCGCACCACCTGTGCCCGATCATCGGCAAGGTCTGGATCGGCCTGCTGCCCAGCGAGCATTCCAACCTGATCGGCCTGTCGAAGTACGTGCGCCTGACCGAATGGATCATGAGCCGCCCGCAGATCCAGGAAGAGGCGGTGGTGATGCTGGCCAACGAACTCCAGGACCGGGTCCGGCCGGACGGCCTGGCGATCGTGATGGACGCCGACCACTTCTGCATGCACTGGCGCGGCGTCAAGGACATGGAGTCCACGATGACCAACAGCGTCATGCGCGGTTCCTTCCTGAAGGACGCGACGCTGCGCGCGGAGTTCCTCGCGCTGATGAGGAAGAAGGGCTGAGCGCCCGGGCGAACCTCGGCTGGTTCAGCGGCCGGCTCAGAGGCTGCGCGCCTCGGTGAAGCCGACGAAGCTCATCAGCACCCGGGTCGGGAACTGGCGGATCGCCACGTTGTAGGCGTCCACGGCCTGGTTGAAGACCTGGCGCGAGAACGCGCGCTGGCGGTCGATCATCTTGAGCTCGTCGACGGCGCCCCCCAGGTCCGGATCGGCGCTCAGTTCCGCGTGGTGCTCGACCAGCGACACCAGCCGCGTGAGCGCCGCGCCATGCACCGCCGACGCGATCGCCAGCTGAGCCACCGGATCCGCCGCGTAGGGGCGGGCGCGCACCGCCTGCGTGGCGGTCTTGGCCTCGGCCTGCGCCGCGGCCAGCGCGTCCAGGCTGGCCTGCTCGCTGGGCAGGCGCTCGCGCAGGCGTTCCAGCAGCAGCTCGCCATGGGCGAAGCGGCGCGTCAGCGCGTCATCCAGCTGCGCGAAGGCGCGGGCGATCTCATTGCGCAGCAGCATCACGCGGTTGTACGCGCCGATGCACCAGAACAGCAGCACCGCGCCCAGGCCCCAGAGCCACCAGTTCAGATGCAGCGTGTTCACGTCGCTCATGCCGCTCACGCCCCCGATGGCGCCGCGCCGGCGGCGGCCTTGCCGCGCTGGAACTCGTGCCAGCCCCTGGCGCGCAGCTCGCAGGCCGGGCAGTGGCCGCAACCCCAGCCCCAGGCGTGACGCGACTGGCGCTCGCCGAGGTAGCAGGTGTGCGTGTGCTCGACGATCAACTCGTTGAGCGCCGTGCCGCCCAGCGACTCGGTCAGCGCCCAGGTCTGCGCCTTGGTCAGGAACATCAGCGGCGTGTCCAGCGTCATCGGCATGTCCAGCCCCAGCGACAGCGCGACCTGCAGCGCCTTGAGCGTGTTGTCGCGGCAGTCGGGGTAGCCGGAGAAGTCGGTCTCGCACATGCCGCCCACCAGCACCGACGCGCCGCGGCGGTAGGCCAGCGTCGCGGCGAAGGTCAGGAACAGCAGGTTGCGTCCCGGCACGAAGGTGTTGGGCAGGCCGTTGGCCTGCAGCTCGATGGCGCGGTCCTGCGTCAGCGCGGTGTCGGAGATCTGGCCCAGCAGGCTCAGGTCGAGCAGGTGGTCCTCGCCGAGCTTGGGCGCCCAGTGGGGGTAGCGCGCGGCGATCTCGGCGCGCACGGTCTGGCGGCAGTCGAGCTCGATGCGATGGCGCTGGCCGTAGTCGAAGCCCAGGGTCTCGACCTCGGCGAAGCGGTCCAGCGCCCAGGCCAGGCAGGCGGTGGAATCCTGGCCGCCGGAGAACAGCACCAGCGCCTTGCGGCGCGAGGCGTGGACGGCGGGAATCGGGGCGGTGGCGGCGTCGGACATGGCGCGGATCAGGAAAAACGGCAGGCCGGAAGTGTGCCAGCACCGTGCTACCGTCGCCCGCCCAAGGAGGAAAAGCAATGCAACGACTGTTCACGACGCGCGCCGTCGCGGGCGCGGCGCTGGCCGCGATGACGGCCGGTCCGCTGGCCCTCGGCGAGGCCCGCGCGGCCGCCGGATCCGCGGGGGCGCCCGCCATTGCGCAGGTGCTGCTGTACCCGGGCGGCGCGCAGATCGACCGCGCGCTGCGCGTGCCGGCCGGCGCGGCGCAGGCGCGCTTCGCCTGCCTGCCGGCGGGCCTGGAGCGCGACGCGCTGCAGGTGCAGGCGCCGGCGGGCGTCAATCTTGGCGAACTCAAGATCGAGCGCGTCGCGCGCGACTCGCTGCCGGAATGCCGCCAGCGCGATCCGCGCGTGCGCGAGGTCGAGCAGCAGCGCGCCGCCGTCGAGGCGGAGATCGCCGGCGTCGATCTGGCGCTCGGCTACCTGAAGGGGCTCTCGGACCGCGAGGCGCGGCCCGGCGCCGCGCTCGGCGCGAGCCTGGACACGCTGCGCCGCAACGGGCAGGAGCTCACCTTGCGGCGTCAGACCTTGAAGGACCGGCTGACCGATCTCGGCAACGACCTGGCGGCAGCGAAGGCGGCGGCGCCGACGGCGTCGGCCCAGGTGTCGGTGGTGACGCTGCGGCTGTCGACGGCCGAAGCGGCCGACATCGGACTGTCCTATCGCGTCGCCGGCGCTGGCTGGCAGCCGCAATATCGAGCGCGCCTGGACACCGCGACCGGTGCGCTGGCGATCGAGCGCCTCGCGCAGATCGCGCAGACCAGCGGCGAGGACTGGACCGACGTGAAGCTCAAGCTCTCGACGGTGCGGCCGCGCGATGCCGTCGCGATCGAGCCGCTGGTGCCCTGGACGCTGGCGATCCAGCAGGAGGTGCTCGAGAAGGCGACCCTTTCCCGGATGGCGATCGCGCCGGCGATGAGGGCCGCCCCGGCGCCGGCCGCGGACATGCGTTCCGTCGAGGTGACCGGCTCGCGCATCACGGAGATGGTCCGCTTCGATCCGAGCGTCTTCGAAGGAGAATTCGGCGCCGAGTACGACCTGCCGCAGCGCGTGACGCTGCGCGCGGACGGCGCGATGTCGACGGTCAGCCTGGGCCGCACGGCCGAGCAGGCGCGGGTGCTCGCCCGCGTGCAGCCCCGGAGCGAGGCGGCGGCCTACCTGATCGCCGAGCTGCCGCGCCCGCAGGGCTCGTGGCCGGCGGGGCCGGTGCAGCTGTTCCGCGACAACGCGCTGATCGGCCAGGTGCCGCTGCAGTTCGGCGGCGAGACCCCCTGGACGCTGCCCTTCGGCCTGGACGAGCGGCTGCGCGTGCGCGTGGAGCCCGACAAGCGCGATGGCGCCAATGCCGGCTTCATCGGCGGACGCCGCGAGGTCGTGGTGACGCGCCAGTGGCAGGTCGAGAACCTGCGCGGCAAGCCGGTCACGCTGCAGGTGCTGGAGCCGGCGCCGGTGTCCGAGCACGAGGACATCCGCGTGCAGACGCAGTTCACGCCGCCGGTGACGAAGGCGGACTGGCACGACCAGCGCGGCATCCAGATGTGGGAGCTGCCGCTCGCGCCGAATCAGACGCAGCGCTTCCAGGCGGTCTACAAGGTCAGCGTGCCCAAGGACGCCAACGTGCCCAACCTGCCCTGAGGGCCGGCAAGGCCGGGGGATGACAGGGGTGAAGGTCAGGACCGCGTCAGGTCCTGATCTCGCCCTGGCCCAGCACCACCCACTTCATCGAGGTCAGGCCCTCCAGGCCCACCGGGCCGCGGGCATGGAACTTGTCGGTGGAGATGCCGATCTCGGCGCCCAGGCCGTACTCGAAGCCGTCGGCGAAGCGCGTGCTGGCGTTGACCATCACGCTGGCCGAGTCGACCTCGCGCAGGAAGCGCATCGCGTGGACGTGGTTGGTCGTCAGGATCGCGTCGGTGTGGTGCGAGCCATGGCGGTTGACGTGGGCGATGGCCTCGTCCAGCGAGTCCACCACCTTGATGCTGATCACCGGTGCGAGGTACTCGGTGTCCCAGTCCTCGGGGGTGGCTGGCCTGAGCAGCTCGCGCGGCACGGCGTCCAGGTGGGCCAGCGCGCGCGCGCAGCCGCGCATCTCGACGCCCTTGGCCGCGAACACCATGCCGATGCGCGGCAGGAAGTCCGACGCCCGCGCGGCATGGACCAGCAGCGATTCGGTCGCGTTGCACGGGCTGTACTTCTGCGTCTTGGCGTTGTCGACGACGGTCACGGCCAGGTCGAGGTCGACCTCGGCGTCGACGTAACTGTGGCAGTTGCCGTCCAGGTGCTTGATCACCGGCACGCGCGCCTCGCGGCTGATGCGCTCGATCAGGCCCTTGCCGCCGCGCGGGATGATCACGTCGACGAAAGCCGGCATCGCGATCAGCAGGCCGACCGCGGCGCGGTCGGTGGTGTTGACGAGTTGCACGGCGGCGCGCGGCAGGCCGGCTTCCTCGAGGCTCTCGGCCACCAGCGCGGCCAGGGCCAGGTTGCTGTGCAGGGCCTCGGAGCCGCCGCGCAGGATGCAGGCGTTGCCGCTCTTGATCGCCAGTGAGGCGGCCTCGATGGTCACGTTGGGGCGGCTCTCGTAGATCATGCCGAACACGCCCAGCGGCACGCGCATCTGGCCGACGCTGATGCCGGTGGGCCGGCGCTTCACGCCGGTGATCTCGCCGATCGGGTCGGGCATCGAGGCGATCTGGTCGCAGCCCTCGGCGACGGTGGCGAGGACCTGGGGGCTCAGGCGGAGCCGGTCGATGAGGGGGGCGTCGAGGCCGGCTCCCGTGGCGGCGGCGAGGTCGCGTTCGTTGGCGGCGGCCAGGGCCGGACCGGCTTCGCGCAGGCGGCGCGCCAGCGCGAGCAGCGCGCGGTTCTTGGCGGCGGTCGGGGCGGCGGCCATCAGCGTCGCGGCCGCGCGGGCCGCCTCGCCGACGCCGGTCATGTAGGCGGTGAGGTCGGTCATAGACGGAGGATTCTGACTGATGCTCCGCGATCGCCGCCGCGCCGGGGCCATCGCAAGCGGCAAGGAGAGCCTTCGCGGTGCATGGCTCCTCCGGTAGTGGAGACAGTGATGAACCCCCTCGCCCCCGTGAGGGGGAGAGGGCAGGGGAGAGGGGCTCGTTGCAGTGTCCGTGCGCTGCTGCGATGCGCAGACCCCTCTCCCCTGCCCTCTCCCCGCAAAGCGGGGCGAGGGAGTTCTGACGCGAGAGTAGGCGGCGGGCGAGGGAGTTCTGACGCGAGAGTAGGTGGCGGGCCAGGGGGTTCTGACGCGAGAGCAGGTGGCGGGGCGAGGGAGTGGGCCGTCTTCGGGTTTGTCCCCGGAACGCGGCGCTTGCAGCGGTCCGGTTGTTTCTTCTACAGTCGTAGTACTACATGTGTAGAAACTCAGGAGACTCGGTGGACGAGATCAACGACAGTGACGCCAAGGGCGACGTCTCGCTCAGCGAGCTGCAACTGGCGCTGATGCGCGTGCTGTGGACGCGCGGGCGCGCCAGCACCGCCGAGGTGGCTGAAGCGATGCGCGAACAGCAGCGCCCGCTCGCGCACACCACCGTGGCGACGCTGCTCTCCCGCCTCGAAAAGCGCGGCCTGCTCGCCAGCGAGCGCGATGGCCGCGCGCTGGTCTACCGCGCCGCCGTCAGCGAGCCCGAGGTGCAGCGCGCCATGGTGTCGGGCCTGCTGAGCACGCTGTTCGGCGGCCGGCCCGAGGCGCTGCTCAGCCATCTGGTGGAAGAGGGCGAGCTGGGCGACGACGACCTGGCCCGCATGCGGGCGATGCTCAAGCGCAAGGGAGGCCGTCATGACTGAGCTGCTGGCCGGCTGGCTGCTGAACTACCTGGTGCACAGCACGGCGCTGCTGGGCGGCGTCTGGGCGATCGAACGCGCGGGCTGGCTGAAGCACCCGGCGTGGCGCGAGGCGTTCTGGCGCTGGGCATTCTTCGGCGCGGTCCTGACCGCGAGCCTGCAGCCGCTGCTGCACGGGACCCGCCTGACCCTGCCTGGCGAACTCGCGGCTCCCGCGGCTCCCGCGGCTCAGCCGACCGCGCTCTCGGCGCGCGCACTGCAGCCGGTTCCCTCCGTTGAGCCGAAGCCCATCGCCACCGGCCATCCGGTGGTCGTCGCCGACGAATCGATCGCGCGCCGCCGCGAACTGCTGCAAGACGCGCTCGCCGCGTTGCTGTTGTCGTGGCCGCTGGTCGCCGCGATCGGCATGGGCCTGACGCTGCTGCGCTGGCTGGCCTTGCGCCGCGAGGTGCGCGCGCTCGCGCGCTGCGACGACCACGAACTCCGGCGGGCCGCCAGCGAACTCGCGCGCAGCGCCGGTGTCGCGGTCCCCACCTTGCGCCTCAGCCCCGTCTGGCCGAGTCCGCTGGTCGCGCCCGGCGGCCAGATCTGCCTGCCCGCGTCCCTGATGCGCACGCTCGACGGTCAGCAGCGCGTCGCGGTCCTCGCGCATGAGATCGCCCACCTGCGCCGCCGCGACCTCGGCTGGCGCCTGGCGGCGCGGCTCGTGTCGCAGCTGGGCTGGCTGCAGCCGCTGAACCATCTCGCGATGCGCCGGCTGGACCTGCTCGCCGAACTGGCCTGCGATGCCTGGGCCGCCGCCGAGGCCGGCGCCATGCCGCTGGCCGAGAGTCTCTATGTCTGCGCCCGCGACGGCGCTGCCGCGGGCAGCGCGAAGCGCGGCCGCCGCGCCATGCCGGTGCTCGCGAGCGCGATGGCCGCCGCCCGGTCCCCGTTGATGGCGCGGATGCACGCGCTGCTGGAGGAATCCCCGATGTCCGACTCCACCCCGTCGCGCCGCCGCCTGGGCCGGCTGGCGCTGGCCGCGGGCCTGTGCGCGCTGGCGCTCTCGGTCCCGATGCTGGTCATCGGCAAGGTGCCGCGCCTGAAGCTCGACGTGGGCGCGGTGCTCCGCGACCACAAGGTCACGCGCTACGTCCATGACGACAACGGCCACGAGCAGCGCGCCAGCTATGACGGCGATGTCGTGTTCAACGACGACGAGACCGATGTCGTGTCGCTGGACCGCAAGCTCGAGGTTTCCGAAACGGAACGCGGCGTGACGCGCCGCGCCGAGATCGTCAATGACGGCCGCGGCGGCACCACGCGCCGCTTCTGGATCGACGACCAGGAGAAACCGCTGGACCCCGACGCCCGGCAATGGCTCTCCGCCCAGATCGGCCTCGTGGCCGAGCTGACGCAAGGCAGCGAGCCGCGCGCGCGCCGCCTGCTGCAGCGGGGCGGCACCGCGGCAGTGCTGGCCGACATCGAGAAGTCGGGCGACACCTTCGTGCGTCGCAGCCGCATCGAGGCGCTGCTCGCCGTCGGCCAGCAGGACGATGCGACGCTCTCGCGGCTGATCGCGCAGAGCGCGAAGCTGGAGGGCGATTTCGACCGCCGCAGCGCGCTGGACGCGGTGGTCGCTCACCGGACGCTGAGCCCGGCCTTGCAGCGCGAGGTGCTCAAGGCGACCGGACAGATGCAGGGCGCCTTCGAGCGCCGCCAGGTGCTGGAAGGCCTGGCGCCGCAGCTCAGCCGCGATGCGGCGGTGATGGGCGAGTGGCAGCAGGCGGTGCGCGGGATCGATGGCGACTTCGAGAAGCGCTCGGCGATCGTCACGCTGGTCGAGGCGCAGAAGCGCGTGGACCGGGCGCTCGCCCTCAGCGTGCTCGGCGCGATGGAGACGATCCAAGGCGACTTCGAACGGGCCCAGGTGCTGATCACGCTGGCCGAGCGCATGCCCGCCGATGCCGAACTCATCGCCCGCTACCGGCAGGCCGCGCGCGGGCTGTCGACGCATGAGCGCGGCCGCGTCGAAGAAGCGCTCGATCACCTGACGCCGGTCTGAGCGGCCCGCCGGGCACGCGGCCCGGCATGAAGAAAGGGCGCCGAGGCGCCCTTTCCACCGCGTCAATGAAGACCGCGAAAACCGCGAATGCCGCGAAGACGGTTCACGGCTTCGCCGCCGACGCCGGCACCGACGGCGCGGTCACGCCCACCGGCGCGCCTTGCGGATCGCGGATCTCCAGCGGCTTGCGGCCCACGGACTCGAGCTGCGGCAGCACCTTGTCCTTGTCGCCCACCGCCACGACGATCATCGCCGCGGGATCGACGTAGGTCCGCGTCGCCTTGTAGGCGCTGCCGGCCGTCACCGCGCCGTACTTGCGCGGCAGCGAGGTGATGCTGTCCGCCGGCATGCCCACGGCCCACTCGCTCGCGTAGCTCGACGCCACCACCCGGTTGGTGTCGAACAGCCCCGGCAGCGCCAGCAGCTGCGCGTTGCGCACGCGGTTCAGCTCGGCCGCGCCCATCGGCTTGGCGCGCATGCCGTCGATCTCCTTGAACATGTCGACCAGCGCCGGCCCCGTCACGTCGGTGCGCACGCTGCCGCGGATGCCGAACAGCCCGCTGTCCCGGTTCATCGTGTAGCCCGAGTAGATGCCGTAGGTGTAGCCCTTGACCTCGCGCAGCTGCGTGTTGATGCGGGACGTGAACAGGCCGCCCATGGCCGCGTTCATCACCTTGATGTCCTCGGCGTCGGGCGTGCCGGCCTTGGGCCCGGGGGCCACCACGCTCAGCGCGGTCTGCGGCGCGTTCGGCTTGTCGACCAGCACCACGCGCGCCGCCACCGGCTTGGGCGGCGTCGCGTCGACCACGGGCGCGGCCGTCTTCGGGCGCTCCCAGCCGCCGAACAGGCGCTCGGCCAGCGACTTCAGCTCCTCGGCCGAGATGTCGCCCGCCACCACCAGCGCGGCTTCATCCGGCCGGTAGCGGGTGGACCAGAACTGGCGCAGCGCCGCGGCGTCGGTCGCCTTGATCGAGGCCTCGTCGCCGATCGAGGCCTGGGCCAACGGATGGCCTTCGCCGTAGATCACGCGGTTGGAGACGATCGCCGCCACCGCCGGCGGCTGCTCGCGCTGCTGCTGCAGCGCCGCCAGGCGCTGGTTCTGCATGCGCGCGATCTCGGTTGCGTCGAAGGCCGGATGCAGCGCCACGTCCGCCATCAGCGCCAGCGTCTGCGCGAAGTTGCGCTTCAGGCTGCTGGCCTCGATGCGAGCCTCGTCGCGGCCCGCGCCGGTGCTGATCACGGCGCCCAGCGCGGCGGCCTCGTCGGCGATCTGCTGCGCGGTGCGCGTCTGCGTGCCCTGCTGCAGCATGCTGGCGGTGAAGCTCGACAGGCCGGGTTGCTGCGCCGGATTGGCGGTCTGGCCGGCGCGCACGACCAGCGTCGCGCTCACCAGCGGCAGGCCCGGGTTGGGGACGTGGATCAGCGTCAGCCCATTGGCCAGCACGGTGCGGTGGCCATCAGGCAGCGACAAGGGCTTGGCCTTGCCGCCCTTGGGCTGCGCCTTGCGCCACGCGACGTCGGCGTTCATCGACTCGCGCTCGCCCTTGGCGGCCTTCTGCGGCATCGGCGGGGTGGCCACCTCGGGCGCCAGCTTCTGCTCGCCCGGCGTGGCCTGCACCACGACGCGCGCGTTCTTCTTCAGATACGTGGCGACGACGTCGCGGACCTTTTCCGCCGTCACCGCCTGGTAGCGCGCCAGGTCCTTGCCGATGAAGTTCGGATCGCCGGCCTGCTGGTTGTAGTAATTGATCTGGTCGGCCAGCGCCTGGACCTTCTCCAGCCGCGCCAGCGTGCCGGTCTCGATGGACGCGCGCGCGCGGGCCATCTCGTCCGGGGTCGGCGGATTCACGGCCAGTTCGGCGACGGCGTCGTCGACGATCTTCTGAATCTCGTCCAGCGACTTGCCGGGCCGCGCGACCACCTCGACCGAGAACACCGAGCCCAGCGACAGCGAGTACTGCGACACCGCCACCGACTGCGCCAGCTGCTTGTCGTACACCAGCGTCTTGTACAGGCGGCTGGACTTGCCGCCGCCCAGCACGTGCGACGCGATGTCCAGCTCCGCGTCGCCGGGCTGGAACACGGCCGGCGTGTGCCAGGCGACGTCCAGGCGCGAGAGCTCGATGCGGTCGGTCACGGCGATGCGCTTCTCCTCGGTCAGCCGGGGCTGCGGCACGTTGACCGGGGGCACGGGGTCGCCGGCCTTCAGCGCGCCGAAGTACTTCTCGACCAGCTGCTTGGCCTGCGCGGGATCGAAGTCGCCGGCCAGCACCAGCGTCGCGTTGTTGGGCCGGTAGTAGCTGCGCGCGAAGGCCTTCACGTCGTTCAGCTTGATGGACTGGATGTCGGCATGCGAGCCGATCACCGTCGCGCGATAGGGATGGCCTTCGGGGAACAGCGCCTGGTAGAGCGCTTCCTCGACGATGCCGTAGGGCCGGTTCTCCACCGACTGGCGGCGCTCGTTGCGGACCACGTCCTGCTGGTTGGCCAGCGACACCGAATCGACCTCGTCGATCATGTAGCCCAGCATGTCCGACTTCAGCCACAGGCCCAGCTCGAGCTGGTTGGACGGCAACGTGAAGAAGTAGTTCGTGCGGTCGAAGTCGGTGGAGCCGTTGGAATCGGTGCCGCCGGCGGCGTCGATGATCTTGTCGGCCTGGCCGCGCGGGATGTGGCGGGTGCCGGCGAACATCAGGTGCTCGAACAGGTGGGCGAAGCCGGTCTGGCCGGGCGCCTCGTTGCGCGGGCCGGCATGCACCCACAGGTTGAAGGCCACCAGCGGCAGGCGGTGGTCCTCGACCAGGATCACCTCGAAGCCGTTGGCCAGCTTGACCTTCTCCAGCTTGACGCTGAGCGTGCCGCCGGCGGCGGAGACGGCGCTGGCGCCGGAGCCGGCGGGCGCGGCTTGCGCCGCGGGGGCGCCGCCAAGGGCGGTCAGGACGGCCAGGGTGATGGCGGCGGACGCCGCGGGCATGAATCGCATGGTGGGAGGCTTCCCTTCTAGGTTGGTGCGGCGCACGCTATCCAAAGCGGGCGGCCCTCACAAGTGCCGGAACTCCGAAAGGTCAAGGTCCGGCGATCCCGAACCGCTGGCGCGGTCGAGGCCACGTGAAGACGGCATCAAGGCGGCGCGATCACAGCGGCCGGCGCATCAACTGCTGATGCAGCGGCTGGGGCACGGCCCCGAGCGCGCGCAGCGCGCCGCCGCCGAGGTCCTCGCGCTGCAGCTGCGGCACGCGCAGGCGGCGCTCCGGATAGACCGCCGCCAGGGCCTGGATCAGCGCGCGGGCGCCGGTCTCGCGCGGCGCGACCAGGCTGTGGATCATGACGGTCTCGTCGGGCAGGCTGAAGACGACCTGCGCCTGCGCGGCGGGATCGGCGCCCTCGCCGAGCCGCCACGCGTGGTAGTCGACGCCATGGCGCAGCGTGCCGGCGGTGACCTGCAGCGGCAGGTCGGGCAGGCGCCGCTCAGCGTCGGCTAGCCATGCCAGCGCGGCGGCCATGTCGATCGCGCGGGGCGCCTGGGCGTCCTCGCGGCGGCGGGATGGCGCCGGTGGGATGGTGCCCGGCTCGGCGACGAAGCCGAACAGGTCGTGGATCTTCTGGAAGCCGCGGCCCTCGTAAAGCCTGCGGGCGCGATCGTTCTGCGCGAAGACCTCGAGCTCGACGGCCTCGAGGCCGGCCGCGGCGGCGCGGGCGATGACGTCGTCGAGCAGGGCGGGCGCGGCGCCGGTGCCGCGCGCGGCGGGCAGGGCGCCCATCGTCGCGAGCCGCCAGCGCCGCGCGGCCGGTCGCGGCGCGACGAACGCGAAGGCCAGCGGCGCGCCGGCGGCATCGAGCGCCACGCGCGACAGCGGCAGATCGACGCCCTGGCGCGCGAGGAACATCGGCCACTGCTCGAACGGAATCTGGAAGGGGCCGATCAGGTAGTCCGCGAACGCGCGCGTGAAGGCGGCGTGGAGGGCGTCCGGGGCGACGGTGTCGCCGGAAGCGAAGGAGAACGGGAAGGCCGGAGAGGAGGTCGAATCCGTCATGTCGTCCTTGCGGGCGGGAGGAAGCGGCTCAGTCTAGCCAAGCCGGAATCGCCAGCCAGATCGGCGCGGTGGCGGCGAACAGGAGGGTGCCCAGCACGATGGCGCCGGAGGCCTCGGCCTCCAGGGTGCGGTATCGCTGCGCGAACATCATCGCGTTCGACCCGGGCGGCAGCGCCGCCATCATGACGATCACCGCCAGCGGCATGCCCGACAGCCCGAAGCCCCAGTGCGCGATCCCCAGCACCAGCGCCGGCAGCACCAGCAGCTTCAGCGCCGCCAGGCCCAGCAACGCGCGCATCGCGCCGCGCGGCAGGCCGTAGTACGACAGCGACATCCCGATCAGCACCAGGCACAGCGGCACCACCGCGCTGCCCAGCATCTGCAGCACCTCGTCCAGCACCGCCGGCAGCGCGATGCCGGTCAGGTGCCAGGCGAAACCGCACAGCACCGGCAGCACCACCGGATGGATCACCGTGTTGCGCAGCGTCGTCAGGATGGTGCGCTTCAGGCTGGCGCCACCGGCGCCATGGCGCGCCAGGTCCATCTCCACCAGGATGGTGGCGATGGTCAGCAGCGTCAGCGCGTGCAGGCTCACCACCGTGATGTGCACCGCCAGGCCGCTCTCCCCGAACACGCCCGCCACCAGCGGCACGCCGACCTGCAGCGTGTTGCCGAAGCTGGCCGTGATCGAGCGCACCGCCGGCGCCGCCGGGCTCTGCGGATGACGCTTGCGCTCGTACAGGTAGACCGACACCAGCATCAGCACCACCGGCGCGAAGAAGGCCGCGACGGTCAGCCAGGGCAGCGACGCGAAGTCCACCCGCGCCGTCGTGCGGAACATCAGCGCCGGGACGAACAGATAGAAGGCGATGTTGGAGAGGATGCGGGCGGGATCGTTCTCCCCGCCCGCCTGGCCCAGCCAGCGCATGTGACCGACGAACCAGCCCATGCCCGCGGCGATGAAGATCGCCAGCAGCTTGTAGAACAGGACGGCGGTCACGCGCGGGCCGGTCCGCTCACTTGGCCAGCGGCAGCGTGATCGCGTCGACGCGGGCCAGGATCTCCGGCGTCAGCTTCGGCGTCACGGCCAGCGCGCCGAGGTTGTCCTGCAGCTGCGACAGCCGGCTCGCGCCCAGGATCACCGTCGAGACGCGCGGGTTGCGGTTGATCCACGCGATCGCCAGCTGCGCCAGCGAGCAGCCCAGCTCCCTGGCGATCGTCTCGAGCTCGCCCACCGCGGCATTGCGCTGCGGGTCCTGCAGCTGCTCGCGGATCCAGGCCATGCTCTCCAGCGACGCGCGGCTGCCTTCCGGGATGCCGTGGCGGTATTTGCCGGTCAGCAGACCCGAGGCCAGCGGGCTCCAGGTCGTCAGGCCCAGGCCGATGTCCTCGTACAGGCGGGCGTACTCCTTCTCCACGCGCTGGCGGTGGAAGAGGTGGTACTGCGGCTGCTCCATCACCGGCTTGTGAAGGTGGTGGCGCTCGGCGATCTCCCAGGCGGCGCGGATCTCGTCGGCGCTCCACTCGCTGGTGCCCCAGTACAGCGCCTTGCCCTGCGTGATCATGTCGCTCATCGCGCGCACCGTCTCCTCGATCGGCGTGTGCGGGTCCGGGCGGTGGCAGTAGACCAGGTCGATCTCGTCCAGCCCGAAGCGCTTGAGCGAGCCGTCGATGGCCTGCATCAGGTACTTGCGGTTGAGCGTGTCCTTGTAGTTGACGGTGGTGCCCGACTTGTCGATGCCCCAGTAGAACTTGGTCGAGACGACGTAGCTGTGGCGGCCCCAGCCCAGCTGGCGCAGCACCTGGCCCATGATCTCCTCGCTCTTGCCGAGCGCGTAGGCCTCGGCGTTGTCGAAGAAGTTGATGCCGGCGTCGCGGGCGGCGGCCATCAGCTCGACGGCCGAACCGGTATCGACCTGGTTGTGGTACGTGACCCACGAGCCCAGGGAGAGTTCGGACACCTTCAGGCCGCTGCGGCCGAGTCGACGGTATTGCATGCGCTTCTCCTTTTTCGAGGGGCGCAAGGGTAGCGGAGCGACGGCCGGTTGTCAGTCGGCACGGCGAATGCCCCGTCCCGCCCATGGACGCGTGGGCGAATGGCGAAGACTCGAGCGCCGCCGCGAACGCCCTGCACCCGTGGCGCCACTGCATGCGCTTCCTCGAACCCGCCGGCCCGCCGGCCCGCCCGACATGAACAAGACACCCTGGCATCCCCTGATCCGCAACGACGAGCGCGAGGCGCCGGCCGAGCCGATCGACCACACCCGGCGCCATCTGGTGCGAGGGGCGCTCGCCGCCGGCGCGCTGGCCGGCCTGCCGCTGGCGGGCTGCGGCGGAAGCGGCAGCGGCGGGAGCGATGCCGCGCCAGGCGCGGTCGTCTTCAGCCACGGTGTCGCCAGCGGCGATCCGCTGAGCGACCGCGTGATCCTCTGGACCCGCGCGCTGGCGCTGGACGCCGCAGATCCGCGCGACGTGCCGCTGACCTGGGAGATCGCCAGCGATGCCGGATTCACGGCGCTGGCCGCCAGCGGCGGCGCCATCGCGCGGGCCTCGGCGGACTTCTGCGTCAAGGTCGATGCCGCCGGCCTGCAGCCGGGCACGCGCTACTGGTACCGCTTCAAGGCGGGCGCGGCGACGTCGGTGGCCGGCCGCACGAAGACGCTGCCGGCCGGCGACGTGTCGCGCGTGAAGCTGGCGGTGTTCTCCTGCTCCAACTATCCGGCGGGCTACTTCAACGTCTACGCGGAGGCCGCCAGGCGCGTCGACGCCGAGGGCTACGACGCCGCCCTGCACCTGGGGGACTACATCTACGAGTACGGCCCCGACGGGTACGCGAGCGGCGACGCGCAGTCGCTGGGGCGCGTGGTCGAGCCGACGCGGGAGACCGTCGCGCTGCAGGACTACCGCCGCCGCTACGCGCAGTACCGCTCGGATGCCGATCTGCAGGCGCTGCATGCGGCGCTGCCGATGATCGCCGTGTGGGATGACCACGAGTTCGCCAATGACGCCTGGAAGGACGGCGCGCAGAACCATCAGCCGGCCACCGAGGGCGAGTTCGCCGCCCGCAAGGCCGCCGCGGCGCAGGCCTGGCACGAGTGGCTGCCGGTGCGGGACGGCGGCGATCCGCTGACGATCTACCGCGGCTTCGACTTCGGCACGCTGCTGTCGCTGCACATGCTGGACACGCGCATGGCGGGCCGGGATCGCCAGCTCGACTATGCGGACTACCTCTCCGCCTCGGGGCCAATCGATCGCGCGCGCTTCGAGGCGGACATGGCGCGCCCCGACCGCTCCCTGCTCGGCGCGGCCCAGCAGCAATGGCTGCAAGGACGGATGCAGGCCTCGGCGGCGACCTGGCAGGTGCTGGGCCAGCAGGTGCTGATGGGCCGCATGACGATTCCCGCGCCTATCCTGCTGAACGTGCGCGTGCCCGGCAGCGGCGTGACCGTGTCGCAGTTCGCCGCGATCGCCGCCAAGGCCAAGGACGATCCGGCCAGCCTCACGCCGCAGGAGCAGGCGGTGCTGAGCGCGCCGCGCGTTCCCTACAACCTCGACGCCTGGGACGGCTACCCGGTGGCGCGCGAGCAGGTGCTCGGCGCCGCGCGCCAGCTCGACAAGAACCTGGTCGTGCTGGCGGGCGACACGCACAACGCCTGGGCGAACGAGCTGCGCGATGCGTCGGACGCGGCGGCCGGCGTGGAGTTCGCCGTGGCCTCGGTGAGTTCGCCCGGCATCGAGCGCGTGCTCACGGACGAGGATCCCCGACAGCTGGCCGCATCGCTGACGCAGCTGATCGAGCCGCTCGCCTTCGCGGACACCTCGCGGCGCGGCTACATGGTCGTCACCGCGACGCCGGCCGAGTGCCGCTGCGACTGGATCTTCGTCAGCACGGTGCTGAGCCGCGAGTACGCGGCGGCGGCGGGCCCGTCGTGGCGCACCTTGCCGGGCGCCGGCCAGCGCCGGTTGAGCCAGGCCTGAGCGGACGGGCGCATGCCGGGCGCGCGGGAAAGGGGCGGCGCTATAGTGCCCCGATCATTGGCGGCCTGACGCGGCCGCCGCAGTTTCCGGGTCGATGCCATGTCCCAGCCTCAAGACGCCGCCGCTTCCGCCTCCGCGCAGGCTCCCGATGCCTTCGATGCCGCCTTCGACGGCCACGCGCCGCCCCTGCGGCTCGCGGTGGTCGGGGCCGGTCCGGCGGGGCTCGCGCTGGCGTTGCTGGCCGCGCGCTACCTGCCTCAGGCACAGGTGAGCCTGTTCGACGCCCGCCCGCTGGAGCGCGACGTCTCCGGCGATCCGCGCACGCTGGCGCTGTCGCTGGGCAGCGTGCAGTTGCTGCAGCGGCTGCGGGTCTGGCCGGCCGCGCAGGCGCAGGCGATCCGCGAAGTCCATGTGAGCCAGGCGCCGCCGACGCTGTCGAGCGCCTGGTTCGGCCCGTCGGGCGAGCCCGAGGTCCGCATCAGCGCCGCCGAGCAGGCGGTGCCGCAACTCGGCGCGGTGCTGTCCTACGGGCAACTGGTCGCGCCGCTGCAGGCGGCCTGGCAGCAGGCGAGCGCGCGGGAGCCCCGGCGCCTGATCAGCCGCTTCGGGCAGGCGGTCGACGGCCTCAAGCAGGACCGGCCCGACGAGGTCGAGGTCGACGCCGGTATCGCCGAGCGCTTCGACCTGGTGGTGGTGGCCGAGGGCGGCGTGTTCTCTGAGCAGGCGCGCAAGGCGCTGACGCATGACTACCGCCAGAACGCCTGGGTGGGCACGGTGACCTTGCCGGCGGACAGCCCGGCGGGCGTCGCCTACGAGCGCTTCACGCGGCGCGGCCCGCTGGCGCTGCTGCCGCTGCCGGACCGCGACGGCCAGCGCCGTGCCGCGCTGATCTGGTGCCAGCCGCAGGATGAGGACGAGGTCGCCGGCCTGAGCGACGCGCAGCGGCTCACGGTGATCCAGCACCAGTTGCCGGCGCGGGTCGGCCGCCTGATGGGCATCAGTCCGCTGAAGTGTTTCCCGCTTGGCTTGAATGCCGAGCGCACGCTGGTCGAAGGCCGGCGCATCCGCATCGGCAACGCCGCGCAGACGCTGCATCCGGTGGCGGGGCAGGGCCTGAACCTCGGGCTGCGGGATGCCTTCGCGCTGGTCGAGGCGCTGCGGCGCGATCCTGGCATCGACACCGCCCTGCGGCGCGTCGAATGGCAGCGCGCGCCGGACCGCTGGGCGACGATCGTGACGACCGATTTCCTGGCCCGCAGCTTCGCGTGGCGCTGGCCGGGCCTGCCGGCGGCGCGCGGCCTGGGCCTGGCGGCGCTGCAGGCGCTGCCGCCGCTCAAGCGGGCGCTGGCCGGGCAGATGATGTTCGGCCGCCGCTGACCGATACCCACCGCTTCCCCGACGATGAGCAGTACCCCGGGCGCCGCGCCGTCCTCCGGCGCCAGCGCCCTGCACGACTACGCCGAGCCCGGCAGCGCCGCCTACCGCCGGATCGCGTTCGCGCTGTTCCTGGCGGGCTTCACGACCTTCTCGCTGCTGTACAGCGTGCAGCCGCTGCTGCCGCTGTTCGCGGCGGAGTTCAAGGTGGGCGCCGCGGCGAGCGCCTTGTCGCTGTCGCTGGCGACCGGCGCGCTGGCCTTCGCGATCCTGTGCGCGGGCGCGCTGTCGGAGAGCATGGACCGCCGGCGGCTGATGTTCGCGTCGATGGCGATGGCGGCGGTGCTGAACCTGATCGCGTCGGTGGCGCCGGGCTGGCACGCGATGCTGGCGGCGCGCGCGATCGAGGGCCTGGTGCTGGGCGGCGTGCCGGCGGTGGCGATGGCCTACCTGGCCGAGGAGATCCACCCGAAGGGCCTGGGCCGAGCGATGGGCCAGTACGTCGGCGGCACGGCCTTCGGCGGGATGATGGGCCGGGTCGGCGTGAGCCTGCTCAGCGACGCCTTCGGCTGGCGGCCGGCGCTGTTCGCCGTCAGCGTGCTGGGGTTGCTGGCGGCGGTGGGCTTCTGGTTCCTGCTGCCGCCGTCGAAGCATTTCGTGCGCCGCAGCGGCGTGAAGTTCCCGGAGCATATGGCGGCATGGCGGGGGCACCTCACGCATCCGATGCTGCCGCTGCTGTTCGCGATGGGCTTCCTGATGATGGGCATGTTCGTCGCGGTCTACAACTACGCCGGTTTCCGGCTGATGAGACCACCGTTCTCGCTGAGCCAGAGCGCGATCGGGCTGATCTTCTGCGCCTACCTGTTCGGCATCGCCGCTTCGGCGGCGGCGGGCGGGCTGTCGGACCGCTTCGGGCGCGCGCCGGCGCTGCTGTCGGGCATCGGGCTGGCGGCGGCGGGCGTGCTGCTCACGCTGCCGACCTGGCTGCCGGCGGTGATCCTGGGCATCGTGCTGCTGACGATCGGCTTCTTCGTGGCGCACTCGGTGAGCAGCGCCTGGGTGGGGGCGCTCGGCGGCAGGAACAAGGGGCATGCGGCCTCGCTGTACCTGCTGGCGTACTACATCGGCTCGAGCACGCTGGGCGCGATGGGCGGATGGTTCTGGGACCACAGCGGATGGCCGGCGCTGACGGGGTATGCGCTGGCGGTGCTGGCGGCGGCCGCGGGAGCGGCGTGGGTGCTGCGGGAGCGTCAGCGCGTGACTGCCGTTTGATGCCGGCAGCAGGCAGATAGAGGTCAGCAGCCCGGCGATCCCCCGCTTTCCGGACGATGACCTCCATTTCTCCCTGCCCGCGCACGCGCGTCCGCCCGCGCCGTTCCGCGACGAGTTCCTCGACCCCGACCCGGGCCTTCCCTCACTGCAGGCTGGCCGCTGCGCCGCCATCCAGGCACTGGGCCGGCCGCTCGACCCAAGGCGGAGTACCTGCGTGGCATGGCCGCGCTCTATGAGCTTGGCAGCACACGGACCATCGAGCGCGTGTTCCTGCGCGCCTATACGACGTCGGTCGACCGCGCCAGGACGACACGTCCACCTTGCTGACACGACGCTGAACGCCCGGATCGGGGTTTGCGAGTACGTAGTCGCATGCGTGCAAATCGATACGCTTGATGCACCATGCGCCGAGAAGGCTGACGCCGGGCGTCGCGCTGTCTGCTGTTCGTTGTGACCGACGCTCCCGGGTTGGCGTTCCGCCCCCCTTCCAGGACAAGACCATTCGGAGACACCCATGAAGTTCAGCGCGCGTTGGATGACCGCTTCCGTGCTGGCCGCCGCCAGCTTCGCCGCCCTCGCGGCCGACCCCATCAAGATCGGCGTCTCGGGCCCCTACACCGGTGGATCGTCGTCCATGGGCGTCAGCATGCGCGACGGCGTGCGATTGGCGGCCCAGGAGATCAACAAGAACGGCGGCGTCCTCGGCCGCCAGATCCAGCTGGTCGAGCGCGACGACGAAGCCAAGAACGAGCGCGGCGTCCAGATCGCCCAGGAACTGATCAACCGCGAGAAGGTCGTCGCCACCGTCGGCTTCATCAACACCGGCGTCGCCCTGGCCGCCCAGCGCTTCTACCAGGACGCCAAGATCCCGGTCATGAACAACGTGGCCACCGGCTCCGTCATCACCCAGCAGTTCAAGGACCAGCCCGACAACTACGTCTTCCGCAATGCCGCCCACGACTCCATCCAGGCGCCCATGATCGTCGAGGAGGCCGTCACCAAGCGCGGCTTCAAGAAGGTCGCGATCCTGGCCGACTCCACCAACTACGGCCAGCTCGGCCGCCAGGACCTGGAGAAGGCGCTCGAGCTCAAGGGCATCAAGCCCGTCGCGGTCGAGAAGTTCAACATCAAGGACGTCGACATGACGGCCCAGCTGCTCAAGGCCAAGGAGGCCGGCGCCGAGGCCGTGCTCACCTACGGCATCGGCCCCGAGCTCGCCCAGATCGCCAACGGCATGACCAAGCTGGGATGGAAGGTGCCGATGATCGGCAGCTGGACGCTGTCCATGGCCAACTACATCGACAACGCCGGCCCCGGCGGCGAAGGCGCGCGCATGCCGCAGACCTTCATCCAGGAACCGACCACGCCCAAGCGCCAGTCCTTCATCGTCAACTACCTCAGGACCTTCAACCCGAAGAACAGCCGCATCGACTCGCCGGTGTCGGCCGCGCAGGGCTACGACTCGATCTACCTGCTGGCCGCCGCCATCAAGCAGGCCGGCAGCACCGACGGCCCCAAGGTCAAGGCCGCGCTCGAGGACCTGAAGGCCCCCGTCGAGGGCGTGGTGACGACCTACAACAAGCCGTTCACCAAGACCGACCACGAGGCCATCACCGCCAACATCCCGGTGCTCGGCGAAGTGAAGGGCCAGCGCGTCGTCTACGCCTACGAGGCCGACTTCAAGGCCGCCTCCGAGGTCAAGGTCAAGGACGTCAACGCCAAGGGCGCCCTGAGCCAGAAGAAGTGACCCCCGCGAAACGGCCGCCCCGCGCGGCCGTTTCTTCATCCCCAGCAGTCCCGGATTCCGTATGCAGATCCTGACCCAACTGGTGTTCAGCGGCATCGCGCTCGGCATGATCTACGCGGTCATCGCCTTCGGCTACCAGCTGACCTTCTCGACCTCCGACACCCTCAACTTCGGCCAGGGCGACGCGCTGATGCTCGGCGCGCTGGTGGGCCTGACGCTCGTCGGTCATGGCGTCAACTACTGGCTCATGATCCCGCTGGTGTGCCTGTTCGGCGCGCTGCAGGGCGCCTTCGTCGAACGCATCGGCGTGCGGCCCGCCATCAAGATCAAGTCGGAGTTCGGCTGGATCATGTCCACCATCGCGCTGGGCATCATCTTCAAGAACGTGGCCGAGAACGTCTGGGGCCGCGACGACCTGAAGTTCCCCTCGCCGCTGCCCGAGGCGCCGATCAAGTTCCTCGGCGCCAACGTGCTGCCGATGGAGATCCTGGTCGTGGTGGGCGCGCTGCTGATGATGCTGGCGGTCGAGCTGTTCAACCGCCGCTCGATCTACGGCCGCGCCGTGGTCGCCACCTTCAACGACCGCGACGCCGCCAAGCTGATGGGCATCAACACGGGGCTGGTGATCACCTTCTCGTACGCGCTGTCCTCGCTGACCGCGGCCTTCGCCGGCGTGCTGATCGCGCCGCTCACGCTGACGGGCGCGACCATGGGCGCGGTGCTGGGTCTGAAGGCCTTCGCCGTGGCCATCATCGGCGGGCTGACCTCGGGGATGGGCATCATCGTCGGCGGGATCATCCTGGGCATCGCCGAGACCACCACCGGCTTCTATCTTTCCACCGGCTACAAGGACGTGCCGGGCCTGGTGCTGCTGCTGATCGTGCTGGCGCTCAAGCCGGCCGGCCTGTTCGGCAAGACCGCGATCAAGAAGGTCTGAGCCCATGACCGTCAAAGCCAAGATCGATCCGAGGAAGCTCGCCGCCGGCGCGGTGGCGATCGCCGCGCTGTTCGCCTTCCCGCTGGTGTCGGGCAACCCGTACTACATCCACCTGGTCGAGACGATCATGATCTACGCGATCGTGCTCTTCGGCCTGGACATCGTGGTGGGCTACACCGGCCAGGTCTCGCTGGGCCATGCCGGGCTGTTCGGCATCGGCGCCTACACGGCCGGCGTGCTGATCACCAAGTTCGGGCTCTGGGTGCTGCTGACGCTGCCGCTGGCGGTGGGCATCACGGCGGCCTTCGGCGCGCTGCTGGCGCTGCCGGCGCTGCGCGTGACCGGCCCCTACCTGGCGATGGTGACGCTGGCCTTCGGCACCATCATCCAGATCCTGATCAACGAGATGGACTTCCTGACCAACGGGCCCATGGGCATCACGCTCACCAAGCCCAAGCTGCTGGGCCACCAGCTCGATGAGACGGAGTTCTACTGGCTGGTCGCGGTGCTGCTGCTCGCGTCGCTGGTGTTCGTGCACCGCGTGCTGCGCTCGCACCTGGGCCGCGCCTTCGAGGCGCTGCGCGGCAGCCCGGTGGCGTCGGACTGCATGGGCGTCTCGGTCTACCGCTACAAGGTCTACGCCTTCGTGATCAGCGCCGGCCTGGCCGGCCTGGCGGGCGCGCTGTACGCCTATTCCGAGCAGTACATCTCGCCCAACACTTACAACTTCGAGCTGACGGTGCTCTTCCTGCTGGCCATCATCATGGGCGGCCGCAAGACCCGCACCGGCGCGCTGCTGGGCGCCGCGATCATCGTGCTGCTGCCCAAGCTGCTCGACGACCTGCAGCTGTTCCGCTACGTGTCGGTGGTCTTCGCGATCCTCGTGGTGGCGGTGACCGTCGTGGCGCTGCGCCGCGGCAAGGCCGGCGCGGCGCAGGCGGCGGTGCCGGTGGCCGGCAGCATCGCGCTGGCGGGGCTGTCCTTCGTGCTGGAGACGATGACCGACTGGCGGCTGTCGATCTTCGGCCTGATCACGCTCTTCGTCGTGTACTACCTGCAGGACGGCATCGTCGGCTTCGTGCGCGGCGCCCTGCACGTGAAGGCCCGGCCGGTGGGCGAGGGCGGCCCGGTGGCCGAGCGGCCGGCCGACGCGATCGCCAAGGCCAGCGGCGGCGGCGAGGTGCTGATCGACGCGCGCGGCGTGCTGATGCAGTTCGGCGGGCTGAAGGCGCTCAACAACGTCGACCTGCAGGTGCGGCGCGGCACGATCCACGGCCTGATCGGACCCAACGGCTCGGGCAAGAGCACGATGATGAACGTGCTCACCGGCATCTACGTGCCCACGGCGGGCGAGCTCAAGTTCGGCGAGCGCTCGCTGGTGGGACGGACCTCGTCGGACATCGCGCTGTCGGGCATCGCGCGGACCTTCCAGAACGTGCAGCTGTTCGGCGAGATGAGCGCGCTGCACAACGTGATGGTGGCGCTGCATCACAGCTTCGGCGCCAACCTGCTGCAGGTGGCGCTGCACTCGCCGCGCTACAACGCCGAGGACGCCCAGGCCCGCGCGCGGGCGCTGAGCCTGCTGGAGTTCGTCGGCCTGGCGGACCTGGCCCTGGAGGAGGCGCGCAACCTGCCCTACGGCAAGCAGCGGCTGCTGGAGATCGCGCGGGCGCTGGCGCTGGACCCGAAGCTGCTGCTGCTGGACGAGCCGGCCGCGGGCCTGACGGCGCCGGACATCAAGGAGCTGATGCGCATCATCGGCAAGATCCGCGATCACGGCATCACGGTGATCCTGATCGAGCACCACATGGACGTGGTGATGGGCATCTGCGACACGGTGTCGGTGCTGGACTTCGGCCAGAAGATCGCCGAGGGCCAGCCCGCGCAGGTGCAGGCCGATCCCAAGGTGATCGAGGCCTACCTCGGCGGCCAGGCGGCCTGAGCGCGGAGCGGAACACGACATGCTGAAGATCGATCAACTGCATGCCGGCTACGGCAAGGTCGAGGTGCTGCACGGCATCACCGTGGAGGTGCCCAAGGGCCGCGTGGTGACGCTGATCGGCTCCAACGGGGCCGGCAAGACGACGACGATGCGCGCAGTGTCCGGGATGATCGCGCCGAGCGCCGGCGAGATCACGCTGAACGGAAAGCGCATCGACGGCCTGGAGTCGTATCACATCGCGCGGCTGGGGCTGGCGCATTCGCCGGAGGGGCGGCGCGTCTTCGCGACGATGAGCGTCACCGACAACCTGCGGCTGGGCGCCTTCCCGCGCTACACCGGCGCGCGGCCCAAGGGCGACGTGGAGGCCGACCTCGAGAAGGCGATGGAACTCTTCCCGCGCCTGAAGGAGCGGCGCCAGCAGCTGGCGGGCACGCTCTCGGGCGGCGAGCAGCAGATGCTGGCGATGGCGCGCGCGACCATGCTCAACCCGGAGGTCGTGCTGCTGGACGAGCCCTCGATGGGGCTGGCGCCGATCCTGGTGGACGAGGTGTTCCGCATCATCGAGCGGCTCAAGGGGCAGGGCGTGACGATGCTGCTGGTGGAGCAGTTCGCCGCGGCCGCGCTGGCGGTGGCGGACTACGGCTACGTGCTGGAGAACGGGCGCATCTCGCTGCATGGTCCGGCCGGGAAGCTGCGCACCGATCCGGCGGTGAAGGCCGCGTATCTGGGCGGCGGGCATTGAGCCCGCGGACCACTTCGATCAGGTAGCCCGCCACTTCGACCAGTCGGAATCGGCCTCGCATCGACCGCGAACGCACAGGTGCGCCGCGGACGACGCCTGCCTAGAGTGCAGGCATCGCCCGCTGGGCTTCATGCAATCGAGGTGCGCCGATGACGAACGACCCGACCCGTGAGCCGGATCTCCCGCCGGTCCAGGCGTGGAAGAACCAGGGCCTCTATCCGTTCGACCGCGATCCGCTGACGGCGGTCGAGGTGCTGGAGCGCCAGCTGTTCGATCAGGTGGCCTGGCATCTGTCGCGCTTCCACCCGGTGTTCCGGACGCTGTCGCCGGAGGCGATGGCCCTGCAGTTCCGGGTGTTGCGACAGGCCGCCGAATGCGGCCCGGAGGAACTGCAATTGCTGCTGGCCGAGGTGCTCAACCTGCCGGTCGAGGAGCGGCAGATGATGGCGGAGCTTCTCAAGGATGTGTCGTTGTCGTCGGTGATCCGCGAGTCGCACGTGGTCACGCAGCGGCTCCAGTTGCTCGATGGCTTGGAGACGCTCCTGTTTGACAAGCAGCTCCAGCCGCATGTGAAGGAGCGCGGCGAATTGCATCCCATCGTCGCGCGCAACCCATGGCTCTTCGGCGACGAGTTCGCGCTCTCCGTCGACAACCGCTCGCTCACCGAGGTGTTGCGCAAGCATCAGAAGATGCTGGGGAGCGAGGTCCAGATCGACCAGCCGTTCGATGTCCCGAAGCAGAAGCTGGCCATCATCGACCTCATGTTCTCTCGCGCGACGCGGCGCCACCAGCCGTCGACGCTGGAACATCTGGTGGTGGAGCTCAAGGCGCCACGCGTGCGGATTTCCGAGGATGAGATCGATCAGATCAACCGTTACGCCAAGCGCGTCTCCCGGGACGAGCGCTTTCGCGCCGTCGAAGTCAAGTGGTCCTTCTGGCTGGTGGGCCGGGAACTCGCGAGGGGCGCGCGCGAGCATGCGGAGCTCGAAAGGGAGGTGCATCTTCCGTACAACTTCTCGGTCCGGGTGACGACGTGGGCCGAGCTGATCGACGAGAACCGCGCCCGGCTGCAGTTCCTGCAGGAGAGCCTGGACTACAAGGCCAGCCGTCAGGCGGGGCTGAAGCATCTGCAGCGCCGCTACCCCGACTGTCTGGGCGACGTGGTCCAGCGCGCGCAGGAGCCGCGGGCTCCCTATGCGCGCGCCGGCTGAGGACGATCAGACGAACATTCCGCCCGAGGCCTCCACGCGCTGCGCGTTGATCCAGTGACTGTCATCCGACAGCAGCGACGCGACGACCGGACCGATGTCATCCGGCAGCCCGGCGCGTCCGAGCGCCGTCACCGAGGCCACCATCTGATTCACCGCCTCGTTGTCGCGCACCGCGCCGCCGCCGAAGTCGGTCTCGATGGCGCCGGGGGCCAGCGTGTTCACGCGGATGCCGCGGGCGCCGAACTCCTTGGCCATGTAGCGGCTGAGCACCTCGATGCCGCCCTTCATCGTCGCGTAGGCGCCGTAGCCGGGCAGCGCGAAGCGCGCCAGGCCGCTGGACACGTTCAGCACGCTGCCGCCATCGTTGATCAGCGGCAGCAGCGTCTGGGTCAGGAAGAACGGTCCCTTCAGGTGCACGCGCATCAGTTCGTCGAACTGCGCTTCGGTGGTGTCGGCCAGCGGCCCGTGCACGCCGATGCCGGCGTTGTTGACCAGGTGGTCGATGCGCTCGCGTTGCCAGTGCTGCCGCAGCGTCGTCTTCAGCGCCTGCGCGAAGGCCGGGAAGGTCGCGCTGTCGCCGACGTCGAGCGGCAAGGCCGCCGCGCGGCCGCCCAGGCGCTCGATCTCGTCGATCACCGCCTGCGCCTCGTCCTGGCGGCTGCGGAAGGTGACGATGCTGTCGATGCCGCGGCGCGCCAGATGGAGCGCGGCATTGCGGCCCAGGCCGCGGCTGCCGCCGGTGATCAGCGCGATCTTGCGCGGCGAGGTGCTGGAAGCGGGAGTCGTGGTCGTCGTCATGGTGAGCTCCTGTGAGCGGTTGGGATCGGATGCAGGAACTTTATTGATCGAGACTTGACGTATAAATGGCCCTGAAGCGATTTGACCGTTCGTTCAGGATGAACAAATGAGCGACTCCTCCTCTCCCTTGGCGGGCCCGCCGCCGCCGTCGATCGAGACGCTGCAGGTCTTCGTCCGCGTCGCGGAACTGGCCAGCTTCACGCAGGCGGCGCAGAGCCTGGGGCTGCCCAAGGCGAGCGCCTCCACCGCGGTGCAGCGGCTGGAGGCCAGCCTGGGCACGCGGCTGTTCCACCGCACGACGCGGCGGGTGCAGCTGACGCAGGACGGCCAGGCCTGCTACGAGCGCTGCAAGGACCTGCTCGCCGACCTGGACGACATGCAGACGATGTTCCAGCCGGCGGCCAGCGGGCTGCGGGGCCGGCTGCGGGCGGACATGCCGATGCGGGTGGCGCATGACGTGGTCGTGCCGCGGCTGCCCGAGTTCCTCGCCGCGCATCCGGGTCTGGAGGTCGAGCTCAGCAGCACGGACCGGCGTGTCGACCTCGTCCGCGAGGGGTTCGACTGCGTGCTGCGGGTCGGGCCGCTGAGCGATTCCAGCCTCGTGGCGCGGCCGCTGGGCGCGATGGAGATGGTGAACCTCGCGAGCGCCGGCTACGTGGCCGCCTTCGGCATGCCGGCGTCGCTGGAGGATCTCGCGCATCACCGGCTGGTCCAGTACGTGACGACGCTGGGTCAGCGCTGCCCGGGCTTCGAGTGGCGCGACGACACCGGCACGGCGCGCTTCGTGCCGATGCCCGGCGCGCTGACGGTCAGCGACTCGGGCTCGTACACGGCCGCCTGCCTGGCGGGGCTGGGGATCATCCAGGTGCCGCGCCACGGGCTGGAGGCGGAGGTGCTCGACGGCCGTCTCGTGGAGGTGCTGCCGGCATGGCGCGCGGCGCCGATGCCGGTGCACCTGCTGTACGCGCACCGGCGCCAGCTGCCGCGGCGGGTGCAGGCCTTCATGCAATGGCTGACGGCGCTGCTGGCGCCGCGGCTGTTGCCGCTATCCTCTGCATCCTCGGCCCCGTCCTCCTGAACCGCCTTGCGCTCCGAATCCGTCTTGGACCCCTTCGCCGTCTCCCATCAAGCCCTCGCCGCGCTGAACGCCGGCGATGCCGCCGCCGCGCAGCCGGCTGGCGAGGAATGGCTGCTGATGGCGCTCGAGCAGGGCGACGAGGCGCAGCAGGCGCGGGCGCAGCTGCTGCTGGCGCGCTGCGAGCGCGCGCTGCACCGGCCGGGCGACGCCAGGGGCCGCAGCGAGCAGGCGGCGCGGCTATTCCGCCAGCAGGGCGATGCCGGCGGGGAGGCGGGCGCGCTGTCGGTGCTCGCGCACAGCGCGTCGCTGGCGGGACATCACGAGGAGGCCATCGAGGCGGCGCTGCTCGGTCTGCGCCTGGCGCAGCAGCGCGGCGATGGCGCCGCGCTGGTGGTGGCGCTGCAGGACCTGGGCGCCTGCCACGTGTGGGCGCGCAATTTCGACAAGGCGGCCGAGGTGCTGCGCCAGGCGGCCGACGCGGCCAATGCCTGCAAGCCGCGGCTGAGCCCGCTGACCGCCTGCCTGTGGCTGGCGATGGGCACGCTGCTGGCCTTCGCGGGCGAGCGCGAACAGCGCGGCCAGCTGCCGCCGCTGGGGCCGCTGGAAGGGCACCTGATCAACGCGCGGCACCTGCTGGCGGAAGGCGATGCGGAGTCGCAGTGCTGGTGGACGCTGATGCAGACGATGGCGCAGATCTGGAAGGGCGCGTCGGCGTTCGCGCAACCGGAGCTGCAGCAGGCGCTGGCGCAGTTGCCGGAGCAGGACCGTCACTGGCTGGCCGCGCTGGCGGGCTGGGTGCAGGCGGAACTGGCGTGGGCGCGCCGGCTGTGGCCGCAGGCGCGGCGCGCGGCGGCGCAGCTGGTGACGCAGGCGGACGCGGTCCAGCATGAGCCGCTCGCGCAGCTGGGCGAACTGATCGCGAGCCAGATCGAGGAACAGCAAGGGCAGCCGCAGCGCGCGCTGCAGCGGATGCGGGCGCTGCGCGAGCGCGAGGCGCGGGTGCGGATCGCCAGCCTCGCGAGCCGCGAGGCGACGGTGCAATGGCAGCTCGAGGCGCGCCGCAGCGAGCGCGACCGGGCGCAGCTCGCGGACGAGGCGCAGCGGCTGGAGAAGCTGTCGATGGAGGATCCGCTGACGGGCCTGGCGAACCGGCGCAGCTTCGAGGCGCATGCGCGGGCGCAGCTGGCGCACGGCGGCGTGGTGAGCCTGGCGCTGATCGACGTCGACCACTTCAAGCAGGTCAACGACCGGCACTCGCACCTGGTCGGCGATCAGGTGCTGAGCCAGATCGCGCGGCTGATGCGGCAGCACGTGCGGGAGCACGATGTCGCGGCGCGGCTGGCGGGTGACGAGTTCGTGCTGCTGCTGCGCGGGGCGACGGAGGAGGTCGCGCAGCAGGCCTGCCTGCGCCTGGACGAGGCGGTGCGGCGGCATGACTGGAACGCGGTGTCGCAGGGGCTGGGCGTGAGCATCAGCATCGGCGCGGCGCAGCGGGAGGAGGGTGACACGCTGGAGACGCTGATGGCGCGCAGTGATGCCGCGATGTACGCGTCCAAGCGGGAGCGCAAGGGCAGCGCGATGGCGGACGCCTGGCTCACCGACGAGAGCGAAGGCGAGGGCGATTCGCCGGATTGAGGCGGCTTGACGGCCGGGATGGCCGTGGTGATTGGCGGTGCGGCGGGGACGCGAAAAGAAACGCAAGAACTTGCGTGTCCATTCCGCCGAAAAAGCGCCGTGAGTGAAAGTCGACCCACTCGAACCGAGCCAAGAATGATTGCTTCCGTTGCACCTGCCTGTGAGGAGGCTTCATGCATTCATTCCTCGACGATTTCCACGTCGACTCCCATCGACTCGATGCGCCGCCAGCGATGGTCGTCGCCCGGGACCAAAGTCCGCCGCGACCGCTTTCCAAGGGCGCGCTGCGTCATATCGCGTTTCTCCGAGAACTCATCCGGCAACGCGACGCCGGCCTGATGGCGCCTTGGCCGGAAGAAGCGAGTGATCCTGAAAAATGGCACGGATCTGGCCGGCCCGCGCCAGACTTCCCCGAGCGCCTGCTCGCCCTGTATGCCAAGAACCCCGATCTCCTCGACCCGATGCCGGGCGGAGCGGACGTCGCGGCCTGGATGCGGGAGGCACGCGGTGGTTCCTGTGGTGATTGACGCAAGCGTGGCTCTGGCATGGGCAATCCCAGAAGACGAGAAGGAGGTCGATCGGGCCTATTGCGAGCGAGTGGCAGAGACGGTGCTACGGGGCGAGGCGCGATTCATTGCGCCGTACGTCATCACGGTGGAATGCGCCTATCAACTGCTCAAGCGCGGACGGGCCGCGAAATGGCGGGCGCATCGATTCGTTGCGCGAGCGGAGGCGATCGAGATCTACAACATCCAGGTCAGGCCCAAGCGGCCCCCGCTGACGGAACATGTAGAACTTGGGCTTGGATTCCACGCGCAGGGATTCGACACGCTCTATCTCGACCTGGCGCTCGAGACCGGCGCTTCATTGGCCACTCTCGACAAAGGTATGAAAGCCGCGGCCACCCGGGCCGGCATCCCCTTGTTCTGAGCCCGCAGGGGCCTCAGTGCCCCTGCTCCCTCGCCCGCTTGAGCAGCAGCTCCTTCTCGCGCTCGTTCGCGGTCATCGCGGCGGCACGTTCGAATTCCTCTTTCGCCTCGGCATTGCGGCCGAGCTTGGCCAGCAGATCCGCGCGCACGCTGGGCAGCCAGTGGTACTGCTTCAGCGCCGGCTCGTCCATCAGCCGGTCGACGATCTCCAATCCCACCGCCGGACCGAACGCCATCGACAACGCCACCGCGCGGTTCAGCTCCACCACCGGCGACGGCTGCCGGATCGCCAGCGCCTCGTAGAGCGCCGCGATGCGCGTCCATTCGGTGTCCTCGGCGCGTCGCGCCCGCGCATGGCAGGCCGCGATCGCGGCCTGCAGCGCGTACGGCCCCAGGCCCTGTCCGTCGTCCGCTTCCATCGCCAGCCGGTCCGCCGCCTCCAGCGCGGCCAGGCCGCGCTCGATCGACGCCGCGTCCCACTGCGTCCGGTCCTGCTCCAGCAGCAGCACGGCCTGTCCCTGCGCGTCGATCCGCGCCGCCGCCCGCGAGGACTGCAGCTCCATCAGCGCCAGCAGTCCATGCACCTCGCCCTCGCGCGGGGCCAGCCGCACCAGCATGCGCGCCAGCCGCAAGGCCTCGTCGCAGAGGTCCTGCCGGATCCAGCGCTCGCCGCTGGTGGCCGCGTAGCCCTCGTTGAAGATCAGGTAGAGCACCTCCAGCACCGCCGCGAGCCGCTCCGTCAGCGCCTCGCCGCGCGGCAGCTCGAAGGGCACCTGCGCGTCGCCGAGCGTGCGCTTGGCGCGGACCAGCCGCTGCGCCACCGTCGGCTCCGACTGCAGGCAGGCCCGCGCGATTTCCGCGGTCGTCAAGCCGGCGACCATCTTCAGCGTCAGCGCCACGCGGGCCTCCAGGCTCAGCACCGGATGGCAGGCGCAGAACATCAGCCGCAGCACGTCGTCGCCGATCTCGCGCGCGGCGCGATCGTCGTCGAGGTGGTCGACGAAGTCCGGCACGATCATGGCCTCGCGCGCGTCGAGCTCATGCCCGAGCTGCTCCAGCTTGTCGCCGCTGAGCTTGACGTGCCGCAACCGGTCCAGCGCCCGGTGCTTGGCCGTCGTCATCAGCCAGGCGGCCGGCTTGTCCGGCAGGCCCTGCGTGGGCCAGGTCTCCAGCGCCGCGACCAGCGCGTCCTGCGCCAGCTCCTCGGCCAGCGGCACGTCGCGCGTCAGCCGCGACAGGGCGCCGATGATCTTGGCCGACTCCTGCCGCCAGACGGTCGTGATCGCGCGATGGGTGTCCTGGTTCATGCGCGCGATCGTACGGCCTCGTGCGGCCGCGCGTCGCGCCGGCGCTCAGGCGCCCGGGAACTGGCTGATGTCCATGTACATCAGCTCCCACATGTGGCCGTCCGGGTCCGCGTAGGCCTGCGAGTACATGAAGCCCATGTCCTGCGGTTCGCGCGGCACGGTGCCGCCCGCGGCCACGGCCTTCCCGATCAGCGCGTCCACCTCGGCCCGGCTCTCGCAGGACAGGCAGGTCAGCACCTCGGTCGTCGCGTGCGCGTCGGAGATCTTGCGCGGCGTGAAGGTCTGGAAGAACTCCTCGACCAGCAGCATCGCGTAGATGTCCTCGGAGATCACCATCGAGAGCGCCTGCTCGTTGGAGAACTGCGGATTGAACTCGTAGCCCATGGCCGCGTAGAAGCGCTTGCTGCGCTCGACGTCCTTGACGGGCAGGTTCACGAAGATCTTCTGGTGTCGCATGTCGGATGTCCTGAATGGGAGTGAAGTCGTCGAGCCCGTGCTGGCTGGTGGGTGGTCGCATCGTGCCCTCCTGGTCGCGGCGCTCCAGGTCCGGAGCGTCCACACCAGCACGACGCGCGGGCGCGGCGGCTTTCGACAGGCCGCGGCACGGGCAGCGAAAAAAACTTCAGCGGATCAGGCGTTCGACTCGGCGTAGCACGGGATCATCGAGCGGACCTCGACGGTGCACCACTCGGCGGCCGGGCATTCGCGGGCGATGGCCAGGGCCTCCTCGCGGCTGTCGACCTTCAGCCAGAAGAAGCCGCCGACCATCTCCTTGGCCTCGGCGAAGGGGCCGTCGAGGGTGGTCAGCCGGCCGTCGCGCTTGCTGACGCGGGTCGAGCCGTTGACCGACTGCAGCGACTGCGCGGTGTGCAGCAGGCCCTGCGCCATCAGCTGGTCGGCATAGGCGGTCATGCGGGCATAGGCCTCGCGGCCCTCCTCGGGCGTGCGGGCCTCGCGTTGGCCGACGGGTTCGTTGATCAGCAGGACGTAGCTCATGAGGATCTCCGGTGCGATGCGGGGGAACCGCCGTCAAGCGGCCGACAAGCGGGCTATTGGACACCACACGACCAAGCCCCTGCCAAAGGTCAGGGCTGGCCGCCCGGGGGATGGCAGTAGAGCGGCTCCCCCTTCTTACCCCCTCGCCCGCTGGCGGCAGAGGTGCAAGAAAAGCGCTAGCCGGTATTACCCCCTCGCCCCTTCGGGGAGAGGGAGGGGAGAGGGGACTCGTGCCACAGCGCTGCTGCCCGTCGAAGCGCCCCCTCTCCCCCGCCCTCTCCCCCAAAGGGGGCGAGGGAGTTGATACGCCCGTCGATCCATCGGCCGCGCTGTCGATCCGTCGTTTCCCCGTGCGGCCGGGCCGAGGCGGCTCCCTACACTGCGCCGCATGACTCCTGCCCCGTCCCGTCCCCTCTGGCGCGATGCCCGGCGCCTGCGCGCCTCCTGGCATGCCTGGCTCAGCAACGAGGTCCAGCCCAGCGGACCGGGATGGCTGCAATGGGTCTGGACGCTCGCCTTCTGCGCCGTGCTGGCCGTCGGCTTCACCCTGCTGGGGTTGGTCATGAACTTCCAGACCGTCGACTGGCTCTCCCCGCGCGTCTGGGCCTGGTGGTATGGCAAGAACCTCACCGTGTGCCTGACCATCGGCGTGGTCATCCAGATCCTCTTTGCGATCCTCACGCCGCTGCTCGGCGGCCGCGCCCGCGTGCGCCACTGGGAGGGCTGGCGCCGCACGCTGTTCTTCTCCGGCGTGCCGATCCTGGGAACCGTGATCGGATGGCTGCCCGGGATGTGGCTCGCGGGACTGACCGCCTGGGTGCGGCTGGACCTGTCGCAGGGCGGCAAGATCATCGGCATCACCTCGCTGCTGTCGCTGGGCGTCACCGTGGTGCTGCACTACTGGTTCGCCTCCAGGAACCGCCAGCTCAAGGCCGAGCGCCGCGCCACCGAGGCCCAGCTGCGCCTGCTGCAAGGCCAGATCGAGCCCCACTTCCTGTTCAACACGCTGGCCAACGTCCATTCGTTGATCGACTACGACGCGCCCAAGGCCAAGGAGATGCTGGGCGCCTTCACCGCCTACCTGCGCGCCTCGCTAGGCGGGCTGCGGCGCGAGACCGGCCCGCTCGAGGACGAGCTCGCGTTGGCCGCGGCCTACCTGACGGTGCTGCAGACGCGGATGGAAGACCGGCTGCGTTTCGAGATCCAGGCCTCGGCCGAGGCCCGCGCCGTGCCGCTGCCCCCGATGCTGCTGCAGCCGCTGGTGGAGAACGCGGTGCATCACGGCCTGGAGCCGAAGATCGAAGGCGGCACCGTGAGCGTGGACGCGGCGCTGCGCGACGGCTTCCTGGTCGTCGAGGTGCGTGATGATGGCGTCGGCCCGGGCGTGTCGCGCCGCGCCGGCAATGGCATCGCGCTGTCCAACATCCGCGAGCGCCTGATGGCGCAGTACGGTGACCGCGCCACCCTGACCGTCGAGCCGGCGGAGCCGGGCTGCCGCGCCACGCTGCGCGTGCCGCTCGACGCCTGAACTCTCCGCTTCCCGATTTCCCTTTCCCTTTCCCTTTCCCTTTCCCTTTCCCATTCCCTGTGCCCCGTGCCCCAACGACCATGACCGCACTCACTGCCCTCATCGCCGACGACGAACCCCACCTGGCCCGCGCCCTCGCCGCGCAGCTGGCCGCGGTCTGGCCGGAACTCGAGATCGTCCATGTCGCCCGCAACGGCTCCGAGGCGGCCGAGCGCATCGCGGCGCTGCGGCCGGACCTGGCCTTCCTCGACATCCAGATGCCCGGACTGACCGGGCTGGAAGTCGCCGAGGGCATCGAGGGCCCGACGCGGGTCGTCTTCGTCACCGCCTACGACCAGTACGCGGTGCAGGCCTTCGAGCGCGAGGCGATCGACTACGTGCTCAAGCCGGTCGAGGCGGAGCGCCTGGGCCGCACCGTCGAGCGCGTCCGGCGCGCGCTGGCCAAGCGGGACGAGGACGCGGGCGCGGGCATCGACGCGCGGCTGCTCGCGGCGCTGCGGGCCCTGCACGGGCCGGCGGGCGGCGAGGCCAAGGCATCCGGGCCGCTGCGCTGGGTGCGCGCGACGCAGGGCGACCTGATGCATCAGGTGCCGGTGGACGAGGTGCTGTTCTTCCGCGCCGACGACAAGTACACCTGCGTGCAGACCGCCTCGGCCGAGTACCTGATTCGCACGCCCATCCAGGAGCTGGCCGCGCAGCTCGACGGCGAGCGCTTCTGGCAGGTGCACCGCTCGACGATCGTGAACCTCGACCACGTGGCCGGCACGCGCCGCGATGAACTGAGCCGGCTGTTCGTCCGCGTGCGCGGACACGACAACGAGCTGCCGGTGAGCCGCGCGTACGTGCATCTGTTCAAGGCGATGTGAACGGCGGTTCCGTCACGAGGCCGGCCTACACTGCCGGCCTCATGCAGCTCGATCCCCGCTCGATCACCGTCATGACCGCGCTGATGGCGGCGGTCCTGGGCGCGGTGCTGCTCGGCGTGCGGCGCAACTATCCGCCGACCATCCAGGGCCTGCTGCCCTGGGCGCTGGCGCCGATGAGCTGCGCGCTGGCCGCCGGCGTCTACGCGATGCAGGGCCTGATGCCCGATGCCATCGTCGCGCAGAGCGGCAACGCGCTGCTGCTCGGGGGCTGCGGCCTGTTCTATGTCGGCTCGCAGCGCTTCTTCGGGCGGCGCGTCACCTGGCGGCTGTGGGGCGGCATCGCGCTGCTGAGCCTGGCCGTGCTGACCTGGTTCCTGATCCACCCCGACTACCGCGTCCGCGTGGTCGTGTTCACCGGCACGATGACGGCCTGCGTGATCGCGCATGCGCGGCTGGTCCTGCGCGACGGCCGCGGCTTCGCGGCCCGGCTCATCGCCGGCACGCTGCTGCTGCAGGCCGCGGTGCTGATCGCGCGCGGCCTGGCGGCCTTCTGGGTGGATGGCGCGGCCTCGTCGCGCTTCGCCATGACGACGGTGCAGACGGCCTACATCGCGAGCTACGGCTTCAGCGTGCTGCTGCTGAGCGTGGGCGTGCTGCTGATGGCCAGCGAGCGCGTGCGCGAGGAGTTCGAGCTGCTTGCCACGCGCGACGCGCTCACCGGCGCGCTGACGCGCCGCGCGGTGCTGCAGGCCGGCGGCGAGGAGTTCGACCGCTGGCGCCGCTACGAACAGCCGCTGTCGCTGCTGCTGCTCGACATCGACCACTTCAAGCAGGTCAACGACCGCCACGGCCACCAGACCGGCGATCGCGTGCTGGCCGAGGCGGTCGCCGTGATGCGGGAGCAGCTGCGGGCGACGGACCGGCTCGGCCGCTATGGCGGCGAGGAGTTCGTGATCCTGCTGCCGTCGACCGGCCCGGAGGCGGCGCGCGCCTCGGCGGAGCGGGTGCGGGAGGCGCTCGCGGCGCATCCGCCGGCGCCAGGCATCCCGCCGTGCTCGGCGAGCCTGGGCGTGGCCTGGACGCAGCCCGGCGACGCGAGCCTGGACGCGCTGCTCGCGCGCGCCGACGCGGCGCTCTACCGCGCCAAGGCCAACGGCCGCAACCGCGTGGAGTGACGGCGGTTCAGCTCACTTGAAGAACCAGTAGCCGACGAGGATCGCGCCCACCAGGCCGACCACGTCGGCCAGCAGTCCGCAGGTCAGCGCGTAGCGGGTCTTCTTGATGTTGACGCTGCCGAAGTAGACGGCCAGCACGTAGAAGGTGGTCTCGGTCGAGCCCTGGATGATCGCGGCCAGCTTGCCCTCGAAGCTGTCCACGCCATAGGTCTTGAGCACGTCCACCATCAGCCCGCGCGCGCCGCTGCCCGACAGCGTCTTCATCAGCCCGACCGGCAGCGCCGGCACGAAGTCGGTCGGCAGGCCCAGCGCGGCGACGCCGGCGGCGATGCCCTTGACGACGAACTCCATGCAGCCGGTCGTGCGGAACACCGAGATGGCCACCAGGATCGCGATCAGGTACGGGATGATCTGCACCGCGACGCCGAAACCCTCCTTGGCGCCCTCGACGAAGGCCTCGTAGACGTTGATCCGGCGCCAGGCGCCGACGGCGATGAACATCACGATGATGCTCAGGATCACGCCGCTGCCCAGCAGCCCGATGTACTGCGACATCACCTCCGGCGGATAGCTGTGCAGCCAGGCGAAGACGCCGCCCATGATCGCGATGAAGCCGCCGACGAAGACCAGCACCGGCGCGCTCAGCAGCCTGATGCGCTGCACCCAGGCCACCGCCACCAGCCCCGACATGAACGAGATGAAGGTGGCGATCAGCGTGGGCAGGAAGATGTCCGCCGCGTTGAAACCGACCAAGCCCTGGTCCACCGCCATCGCCTGGCGGATCGCGATCACCGAGGTCGGGATCAGCGTGATGCCGGCGGTGTTCAGCACCAGGAACATGATCATCGCGTTGGACGCGGTGTCCTTGCGCGGATTGAGCTCCTGCAGCTCCTTCATCGCCTTGAGCCCCAGCGGCGTGGCGGCGTTGTCCAGGCCGAGCATGTTGGCCGAGAAGTTCATCACCATCGAGCCGCCGGCCGGATGGCCGCGCGGCACCTCCGGGAAGATGCGCGCGAAGAACGGCCCCATCGCCCGCGCGAACAGCTGGATCACGCCGGCGTTCTCCCCCACCTTCATCAGGCCCAGCCACAGGCTCATCACGCCGACCAGGCCGAGCGAGATGTCGAAGCCGGTCTTGGCGGTGTCGAAGATGCCGGTCAGCACCTGCGTGAAGATGGTCAGGTCGCCCTGGACGAGCCGCGCCAGCGCGACCGCGAAGCCGATCAGGAAGAACCCGATCCAGATGAAGTTCAGCACCATGGGCGCGCATTATTCCGGCGCCGCGCGCGCCGGGCCGCGGCCACCCCGGATTGCGGGCATCACCTTGTGGGCAGCGCCCATAACCCGCGGCGGCGGCCGGCGCGCGGCTCAGCCTTCCTCGAGGAAGCGCTCCCGCACCTCGAGCACCTGCGGCAGCGCCTCGATGAAGCGCTCGACCAGCGCCGGATCGAAATGCCGCCCGGCCTGCGCGCGCAGGTGCTCGACGGCTTTCTCCACCGGCCAGGCCTGCTTGTACGGCCGCACGCTGGTGAGCGCGTCGAACACGTCGGCGATGGCCACGATGCGGGCCTCCACCGGGATCGCCTCGCCGGCCAGTCCCTCCGGATAGCCGCTGCCATCCCACTTCTCGTGGTGCGCCAGCGCGATGCGCCGCGCCATGCCCAGCAGTCCCGTCGTCTGAGCGCCCAGGATCTCGGCGCCGATGGCCGGATGGCGGCGCATCACCATCCACTCCGCCTCCGTCAGCGGACCGGGCTTCTGCAGGATCGCGTCCGGGATGCCCAGCTTGCCCACGTCGTGCATCGGCGCGGCGTGCAGCAGGTCGTCGGCGTCGTGGTCGCTCCAGCCGGCCGCCAGCGCCAGCAGCTGCGCGTAGTGGCTCATCCGCACCACGTGCCAGCCGGTCTCGTTGTCCTTGTATTCGGCCGCGCGGCCCAGCCGCTGCACGATCTCCAGCCGCGTCTCGCGCAGCTCGTCGGCGCGCACCAGCGACAGGTGCGTGCGCACCCGCGCCCGCACCACCGGCGGGCTCAGCGGCTTGGCGATGTAGTCCACCGCGCCGGCCTCCAGGCCCTCGGTCTCGTCGCGCGTGTCGGTCAGCGCCGTCACGAAGATCACCGGCGTGCGCCGCGTCGCCGGCTGCGACTTCAGCACGCGGCAGACATCCAGCCCGCTCATGCCCGGCATCATGATGTCGAGCAGGATCAGCTGCGGCGATTCGGTCCGCGCCAGCTCCAGCGCCTTCTGCCCGTCGCGCGCGAACAGCAGCCGGTAATCGTCCTGCAGCACATGGCGCAGCACCTGCAGGTTGGCCGGCTCGTCATCGACGAGCAGCAGGCGGGGGCGGCGATCGGCCATCATCAGCGGGGCTCCGGCGCGCCCGCGGGCGCGCCCAGGAAGGTGCGCAGCGACTGCAGCAGGAGCAGCGCGGCATCGAAGTCGAAGTCGTCGAGCGCGCGCACCAGCGGCGCGAGGCGATCGGCGCCCAGGGCCGCGCGCAGGGCGGCGAGCGATTCGTCATCGAGCTCGCTGCGCTTGAGCGCCGCGGCGAGCCGGTCGATCAGCAGCTTCTTCGCGCGCCGGTCCGCGGCCACGCCGGCGGCCTCGGCCGGCAGGGCCGATTCCGTCGTCATCGTCATCGCCATGGGCGCGCTCGCGGCGAAGCCGGCGGGGCCGCCGTCCAGCTCGCCGATCGCGTCCAGCGTGTCCTGCAGCGCCAGCGCCAGCGTGTCGATCAGCGCCGTCAGCGCCTCCTCGCGGCCGAGCCGCAGCGCGGCTTCGACCGGCTGCGCCGCGCCCAGCAGCCGCGGCATCGCGAGGCTGCCCGCCACGCCGCGCCAGCGGTGCACCAGACCGCGCATCTCGATCCATTGCCGGGCCTGCATCAGGTGATGCAGGCGCTCGACGCCGTCGCGCTGCTCCTCGGCGAAGCGGCGCAGGCCGCGCTGCCAGGCCGTGACGCTGCCCCACAGCCGCAGGCCCTGCTGCCAGTCGAGCGCGCCGGCCGCGAGGCCCGAGGCGCTCGCCTGCGCCGCGTGCCGCGTCGCCGGCACCGGACCCGCCGCGGCCGCCGATCGGCCCGGCGTGAGGCCCAGCACGCGGGCGATCTCGGCGAACAGCCGCGCCGGCTCCACCGGCTTGACCGCGAAGCCGTCCATGCCGGCGGCCAGCGCGGCCTGGCGGTCCTCCTCCAGCACGCTGGCGGTCAGCGCGACGACCGGCGTGTGGCCGCGGCCCTGCGCCTGCTCGAAGTTGCGGATGCGGCGCGTCGCGCCCAGGCCGTCCAGCCCGGGCATGTGGACGTCCATCAGCACCGCGTCGAAGCGCTCGTCCGAGAAGCGCTTGAGCGCCTGCAGGCCGTCCGACGCGAGCGTGACCTGATGGCCCTCGCGGCTCAGGATCAGCTGCAGCAGCTCGCCGTTCTGCGCGACGTCGTCGGCCACCAGCAGCCGCAGCGGCGGCAGCGCCACGGCGGTCTCGGCCGCTTCCGATGCGGCCAGCGACGCGTCGCCGGGCGGCAGCGGCAGCCGGACATGGAAGGTGCTGCCCTGGCCCAGCGCGCTCTCGACGGTGATGCGCCCGCCCATGCGCTCGACCAGTTGGCGCGAGATCGTCGTGCCCAGCCCGGTGCCGCCGAAGCGGCGGGTGGTCGAGGCGTCCGCCTGCGCGAAGGCGTCGAAGATGCGGTCCAGCCGGTCGGCCGCGATGCCGATGCCGGTGTCGATCACCGCCAGGTGGATGTGGCCGCCGTCCTGCCGCATGCGCAGCGTGACCTGGCCGTGCTCGGTGAACTTGATCGCATTGCCGACCAGGTTCAGCAGCACCTGCTGCACGCGCAGCGGATCACCCTTGAAGAAGCGCGGCTCGGCGTCCGGATAGTCCAGCCGCAGCCCGAGGTTCTTGCGCTGCGCCAGCAGCCGCAGCGAGTTCAGCGCCTGCTCGCACACGGTGCGCAGCGAGAAGTCGACCAGCTCCAGCTCCATCGCGCCCTTGTCGAGCTTGGCGGTGTCCAGGATGTCGTTGAGCAGCGCCAGCAGCGAGCGCGCCGAGCCGCGCACCGTCGTCAGGTGGCGCCGCTGCGCCTCGGTCAGCGTGGTGTCGAGCAGCAGCTCGGTGAAGCCCAGGATCGCGTTCATCGGCGTGCGGATCTCGTGGCTCATGTTGGCCAGGAAGGCGCTCTTGGCCGCGGCCGCCGATTCGGCCCGCTCCTTGGCCTCCTCGAGCTGGCGCTGCAGCCGCTTGGGCTCGGTGATGTCCAGGATGACGCCATCGATCCACTGCGGCGCGCCCCGCGCGTCGCGCACCGCGCGGCCGCGCTCGGAGACCCAGCGCTCGCCGGCCTCGCGGGTGTGGACGCGGTACTCGATCGCATAGGGCGCGTCGGCGGCCACCGCCGTTTCGACCGCGGCGTTCACCCGCGCCTGGTCGTGGCGATGGATCAGCGCGGCGAAGTGCTGGCGGCCGGCCAGGAAGTCGGCGGCGGTCCAGCCGGTGAGTTCCTCGACGGCATCGTTGATCAGCAGCATCGACCAGTCGTCGTCGAGACGGCAGCGGAAGGTCACGCCCGGGCTGTTGGCGATGACGGTGCGGTACTTGGTCTCGCTGTCGCGCAGCGCCTGCTCCATCAGCAGCATGCGCTGGCGCTCCTCGAGCAGCTCGCCATTGAGCCGGCGCAGCGCCAGCAGGCCGTTGGCGCCGGCGGTGATCGCGCTGATCGCCAGCGCCATCACCGTCACGGCGAGCGCCAGCCAGCCGGCGTTCTCGATGCTCGTATTGCAAGGGCCGTCGGCCAGGCCGGCGAAGCGCGCCGCGCCCATCGCCGTGTAATGCATGCCGGCGATCGCGCACCCCATCACCAGCCCGCCCAGCGCGATGGCCCAGGGATGGCTGAGCCGGCCGGCCAGGCCGAAGCGGATCCACAGCGCCAGCATCGCCAGCAGCACCGCCACCACGATGGAGGCGGCGAACCACGCCGGGTCGTAGCGCAGCGCGATGGACATCGTCATCGCCGCCATGCCGGTGTAATGCATCGCGCCGATGCCGGCCCCGACGAGCGCGCCGCCCAGCACCAGCCGCCATGCCCCCAGCCGGTGGCGCGCCAGCAGCGCCAGCGCGACCCAGGACGCGATCAGCGCCGGGACCATGGAGAGCGCGGTGACGCCGGCGTCGAAGCCGACCTGCGCGCAGAGCTGGAAGGCCAGCATGCCGATGAAGTGCATCGCCCAGATGCCGCCGCCCAGCGCCAGGGCGCCGGTGGCGAGGATGGACTGGCGGCGCCAGCCGGTGGCCGGCTTGGCCATGCCCGCGACCTGCAGCGCCAGCGCCGAGGTCAGCGAGGCCACGGCGAGCGAGAGCAGCACCAGCGGCCAGTCGTAGCGGCCGGTCAGCAGCAGCGTGGGATCGCCGTCCCGGAGGAGGAAGTACTGCGGCAGGAGCGCGGAAAGCTCGGACACGAAGGGCAGGGCAGCGGAAGGGGGCACCCATGGTGCCGCGAAGCGCGCGGTCGCTGGCGGCACAAATGCGCGGCTTGGCGGGCCGGAATGCAAGCGCCCCTCGATCGAGGGGCGCTGTGCGAAGCAAGGGGCCGGGCGGCGTCAGAACGCCGGGACGACCGCGCCCTTGTACTGCGTCTGGATGAAGCGCTTGACGGCGTCCGACTGCAGCGCGGCGGCCAGCTTCTTGACGGCCGGGGCGTTCTGGTTGTCATCGCGGGTCACCAGCCAGTTGGCGTAGGGCGACTCGCCGCCCTCGATCGCCAGCGCGTCCTTGGCCGGGTTCAGCCTGGCTTCCAGCGCGTAGTTGGTGTTGATCAGCGCCAGGTCGACCTGCGGCAGGATGCGCGGCAGCGTGGCGGCCTCGATCTCGCGGAACTTCAGCTTCTTCGGGTTCTGCGCGATGTCCTTGGTCGTGGACAGGATGTTGGCCTTGTCCTTGAGCTTGATCACGCCGGCCTTGTCCAGCAGCAGCAGCGCGCGGCCGCCGTTGGTCGGATCGTTCGGGAGCGCGACGGTGCCGCCCTCGGGCAGCGCGGCCAGCGACTTGTGCTTGGCCGAGTAGGCGCCGAACGGCTCCACGTGCACCGCGGCCACGGCCACCAGGTGCGTGCCCTTGCCCTTGTTGAACTCGTTCAGATAGGGCTTGTGCTGGAAGAAGTTGGCGTCCAGGCGCTTCTCGGCGACCTGCACGTTGGGCTGCACGTAGTCGGTGAAGACCTTCACCTCCAGCTCCACGCCCTGCTTGGCCAGCTCCGGCTTGACCAGGTTGAGGATCTCCGCGTGCGGCACCGCGGTGGCGGCGACGGTCAGCTTCTCGGCCGAGGCGGTGCCGGCGGCGGCCAGCGACAGGGCCGCGATGGTGGCGGCGAACAGTTTCTTCATGGGTCCAACTCCTCTGATGGATCGAATGTGCGGGGGAATGACGCGAGGCCTGAAGGCCTCACCGATGCGAGACGCGCGTGACCAGCCAGTCGCCCAGCATCTGCAGCAGCTGCACGAGCACCAGCAGCAGCACGACGGTGACGACCATGACCTCGGTCTGGAAGCGCTGATAGCCGAAGCGGATGGCCAGGTCGCCCAGGCCGCCGCCGCCGATGACGCCGGACATGGCGGTGTAGCCGACCAGCGTGATCGCGGTGACGGTCAGCGCGGAGACGAGTCCGGGCAGCGCCTCGGGCAGCAGCGCCTGCCAGACGATCTGGCGCGGGCTGGCGCCCATGGCCAGGCCCGCCTCGACGATGCCGCGGTCGACGCCGCGCAGCGCGGTCTCGACCAGGCGCGCCAGGAAGGGCGTCGCGCCGACGACCAGCGGCGGGATCGCGCCGGCCACGCCCAGCGAGGTGCCGGTCACCAGCAGCGTGAACGGGATCAGCACGATCAGCAGGATCACGAACGGCAGCGAGCGCAGCACGTTCACGGCGAAGGACAGCAGCGCATACAGCCGGGGCGAGGACACCAGGCGGCCGCGGTCGAACAGGAACAGCGCGATGCCCAGCGGCAGGCCCAGCAGCGCGGTGAACAGCAGCGAGCCGCCCAGCATCAGCAGCGTGTCGCCGCCGGCGGTGGCGATCTCGGGCCAGTCGATGGCCTGAAGGGTCTCGAGCAGGGACGGGGTGGCGGCCAGGCTCATGCGCGCAGCTCCTCGACCTGCACGCCGCGATCGGCCAGCAGCTGGCGCGCCGCGGCGCGGTCGCCGCCGCTGACCGCGATCGTCAGCTGTCCATAGGGCTCGCGCTTGATGCGGTCGATGCGGCCGGCCAGGATGCCGAAATCCAGATTCGCGTGGCGGGCGACCTCGCCCAGCAGCGGCTCGTAGGTGCGTTCGCCGAAGAAGGTCAGGCGCCAGAGGCTGCCGGCGACATGGGCGTAATCGTCGCGCTGCTCGCCTTCGTCGACATGCTCGGCGGCGAGCACGAAGCGCCGCGCCGTGTCCGAGCGCGGGTGCAGGAACACCTGCGCCACGGGGCCGGTCTCGACGATGCGGCCGCCTTCGAGCACCGCGACGCGGTCGCAGACGCGGCGCACCACGTCCATCTCGTGCGTGATCAGCACGATGCTGAGCCCCAGTTCGTCGTTGAGCCCGGCCAGCAGGTCGAGGATGGCGCGCGTGGTCTCGGGATCGAGCGCGCTGGTGGCTTCGTCGCAGAGCAGCACCTGCGGATCCAGGGCCAGCGCGCGGGCGATGCCCACGCGCTGCTTCTGGCCGCCGGAGAGCTGGGCGGGGTATTTGCCGGCCTGGTCGGAGAGGCCGACGCGGGCCAGCAGCTGCTGCACGCGCGGGGCGATGCGCGCGGCGTCCCAGCCGGCGATGCGCAGCGGCCAGGCGACGTTCTGCGCGACGGTGCGCGAATTCAGCAGGTTGAAGTGCTGGAAGATCATCGCGATCTTCTGGCGGGCGGCCCGCAGGCCGGCGGCGTCCAGCGCCTGCAGGTCCTGGCCGTTCACGGTGACGCGGCCGCTGTCGGGACGCTCCAGCAGGTTGATCACGCGCAGCAGCGTGCTCTTGCCGGCGCCCGAGGCGCCGATGATGCCGAACACCTCACCCGGCTCGATCCGGAGATCCACGCCGGTCAGCGCCGGGACGCGGCGTCCGTCGACGTCATAGGACTTGTGCAGGTGCTGGAGTTCGATCACGGGAGAGGGGTTGGCGAAAAACCCGTGATCGTAGGGATAACCCGGGGTTTGGCAAGCATTCAATGTTTATATGCATATGCCAGGTGAGCGGCGCTGCTGCTCTGCGCACACCCCTCTCCCCCACCCTCTCCCCGCAAAGCGGGGAGAGGGAGTTCATTCGAGTGGCGCTCGCTGCTTCTGAAGAAAGCTCAACGCCGCCAAGAACTCCCTCGCCCCCGCCAGGGGAGCGCGCCAGCAAGAACTCCCTCGCCCCCGCCAGGGGAGCGCGCCAGCAAGAACTCCCTCGCCCCCGCCAGGGGAGCGCGCTGGCAAGAACTCCCTCGCCCCCCGCGAGGGGGGAGAGGGCAGGGGAGAGGAGGCGCTTCGCAGGCCACCGCTGCCCGTCATCAGCCCGGCAGCGGCAGCGACGCCAGTTCGCGGACCAGTTCCGCGATGTTGTTGCGCAGTGCCGATTCGGTCGCGATGCGCAATTGCTCGGTCGGACTGAGGCTGTCATCCAACCCCGCCCTTTGCGTCGTACGCAGCGTGCGCTGGTACAGCACGTTGCCGCCACCAGCGGCGCGTTCGGTCAGCGTGTAGCGGACCGAGATCGCCACTTCCGGCGCCACCGGCACGTTCGGCTGCGCGAGCGCCAGCAGCTCGACCTTCAGCTGATAGCGGCCGGTGTCCGGCACGTCCGGCATCAGCCCCAGGCGCCGCAGCGACTCCTGGTAGGTCTGGTTCAGCGTCATGGCATTGATGCGGCTGCCCCACCAGCGCGAGGTCTCCTCGCCGCCGGCCACCGGCAGCAGATCGATGTTGCGGCGCAGTTGCGGGCTGATCCAGGAGCGCAGCTGCAGCGAGTCCATGTCGGTCAGCGACGACTCGAGCGGCCGGGCCGGCGCGCCGCAGCCGGCGATCAGCGCGCAGGCGCACAGCGCGGCGGCCAGCGGCGCGCACGGGGATCGGACGGTGAGGGCGGGACGGCGGTCGGTCATGCCGGGCATCTTGCCTCCGCGAGCCGGGCGTCGATCGCCCGAAGTGGACCGGATATCGAGACCGGCAACGCGGACTGCCCCGCCGCCGGCCTCGCGCTCAAAGCCGCCGGTGCTGCAGCGCCGGCAGCTGCTCCCGCACCTGCGCGATGCGGGCCGGATCCAGCCGCGCGACCGCGACGCCTTCGCCCTCGGCGACGCAGGCCAGCACCTCGCCCCAGGGGTCGACGATCATGCTGTGGCCCCAGGTGCGGCGGCCGTTCTCATGCGTGCCGCCCTGCGCGGCGGCGATGACATAGGCCTGGTTCTCGACCGCGCGGGCGCGCAGCAGCAGCTCCCAGTGGGCCTGTCCCGTCGTGAAGGTGAACGCCGCCGGCACGCTGATCAGGTCCAGCGGACGCGGTCCGCCGAAGCTCATCGCGCGGTACAGCTCGGGGAAGCGCAGGTCGTAGCAGATCGACAGCCCGATGCGCAGCGCCGGTCCGCCGGCGATCGCGGCCTCGACCGTGACCGGCGCCTCGCCGGCCTGCAGCACGCGGGCCTCGTCATAGCGCTCGCGCCCGTTGTCGTAGCAGAACAGGTGCAGCTTGTCGTAGCGCGCCGCGAGCGCGCCATCGGGCGAAAAGACGCAGGTGGTGTTGCGCACCCGCTCGGCCGGCGCCGTCGCGCCGTCGATCGCCATCGGCAGCGTGCCGCCGAGGATCCACACGCCATGCTCGCGCGCGGCGCGGCTGAGCGCGCCCTGGATCGGCGCGTCCAGGTCGCCGGGCTGCTCCGCGAAGGGCAGCTTGTCGGTGTCCTGGTGGCCCATCAGGCAGAAGTACTCGGGCAGCGAGACCAGCCGCGCGCCCTGGCGCGCCGCCTCGGCGATCCAGTGGCGGGCGCGGGCCAGGTTGTCCTCGAGCCGCGGGCCCGAGACCATCTGGACGGCCGCGACGGTGACCGGCGCGGCGGCGGGGGAGCTGCGCGTGCTGGATGTGCTGGATGTGCTGGATGTGGTCATTGGACGGCTTCTCCTTGCGCGGTCGCGTTGTAGCTGCCTTGCGGCTGCGCGCGGCGCGGCAGCTGCTCGATGCGGGGGGCGGACCAGGTGCCGGTGACGCGGAACTCCTCGCTGTTGGCCGCCGCCAGCGGCTTGCGCAGCAGCCACTGCGCGAGGAACGCGCCCAGCCCGATCGCCGGATTCACCGCCGCGTAGGCGAGCGCGGCGCCGCCGGCATTGATCTCGGGCAGCACCAGCACGTGCAGGTCCTGGGTCTCGGCCGCGAGGTCGGCGCTGCCTTCCATCAGCACCGCCGCCTGCAGGCCCTTCATGCGCAGGTTGTCGCTGCGCGCCACGCCCTTGGCGATGCGGATGTCGCCGGTGACGCTGTCGAAGGCGAAACCCTCCGAGAACACGTCGCGGAAGTCCAGCATCAGGCGCCGCGGGATGGACTGCAGGCTCAGCACGCCCAGCAGGCGGCCGACGCCGGGTTCCGCCTTCAGGAACTGGCCCGACTCCATCTCGACGTTGAGCTGGCCGCCCATGCTGGCGTAATCGGGCGACAGCGGCGAGCCGATCCAGGCCACCTGGCCGGTCAGCACGCCTTTGCCGCCGCGCAGCACCTGGCCCTGGCCCAGGCGCTCCATCAGCTTGCCGCCATCGGCGACGTCGAGCTTCCAGTCGAGCTCGGTCCGGCGCGTCGACAGGCCGGGCTCCGGCGCCCACTTGCCCGAGGCGCTCAGCGTCGCGTCGGCGCTCTTGAGCACCAGGCGGTTGAGCTTCCAGTCGCGCGCGTCGCTCTGCTGCTGCGCGTCGATCTCGAGCCGGCCCAGGCGCTTGCCGCGCAGCTCGAAGTCCTCGACGACGATGTCCAGCGTCGGCACCGAGCGCGGCTGCTTGTCGAGCAGCTGCTCGACGCCGTCGACGTCGCTGCGCGGCACCGACAGCCGCGACAGCCGCGCGTAGACGCGTCCGGGCAGGTTGGGCTTGGCGGCGCGGACCTCGATCAGGCCGCTGAGCTGCTGCGCGTCCATCGACACGCGCCAGCCCGCGCCCGCGTCGTGCGAGATGCCGGCCGTGACGCCGTTGAGCGTGCGGCCCGACACCTGCAGCGTCTGCGCCTTGATCGTGAACTGCGATGGCGAGTAGCTGCCCTCCGGCGCGGCCTCGAGGCTGCCGGCGTCCTTGTCGCCGGTGAGCCCCGGCAGCGCCGTCTGCCAGGCGTCGGCATTGAACTGGTCGAAGCTCGCGCGGGCGATCACGCCCTGCGCGGGCAGCTCGGGCAGCTTCTCGCGCACCGCGATCGCGCCGCGCAGCACCTTGGCCTCGTGCGTGACGTCGCGCTGGTAGAGCGCCTGCACCGGGCCGGCCTCGACGCGCAGCTCGTCGCGCTGCGTGCCGGCCGGTGCGCTGGCGGCCCGCGTGGCGACGCGCAGCGGCCAGCTTTCCTCCGGCGCCTTGTGCATCGGCGCCGGCAGGTTCACCGCGATGCCCTGCATCGGGCTGGTCACCGTGACCTCGGTCTGCCCGCCCTTGAGCACGCCCAGCTCGAAGCGCACCGGGGTCTGCCCCGTCATCGCCGACGCGAGCGTCTGCAGGCCGATCTCCGGCGCGTTGCGCAGCGCCTCGGCGGTGACCGTGCCCTGGGCGTTGAAGCGCATCGTGCCGTCGGGCTGGCTGCCGCCGTCGAAGCTGGCGTCGCCGCCCAGCACGCGCGCCTGGCCGCCGCGGATCTGCAGGCCCTTCTGGTCGAACTCGACCCGCGCCCGCGCCTGGCCCAGCAGCGGCGTGTCGGGCCGGATGCGCACGTCGTTGCCGGTCAGCGTGACCTGGCCCTTCACCGTGGTGTCGTCGATGCGCATCAGCGGCAGCCGCAGGTTGAGCTTGAGCGCCATCGGGCCGGTGGCCGTGGTCGTGTCCAGCACGTGGCTGGTCAGGCCCGCGACCGGCGAGTTCTTCACGTAGCGCAGCGCGTCGGCGAGCGCGCCGCGCGCCTGGCCATCGATCTCCAGCACCGGCGCGTGGTGGTACAGGTCGGGGATGGCGCCCTGCACGTTGACCAGGTCCACGCCCATCAGCCTGGCCTTGCCGCCCCGGATGTTCATCGCGGCCCGGTCGAAGACCAGCTCGGCATCGAGCTGCTCCATCTGCGGCCAGGGCGACTGGAAGGCCGGCTGGTCGCCTTCGGCCGGATGGCTGGGCACATAGGCCAGCGTCAGGTCGCGGACCTGGCCGGAGACGCGGAACTGGCCCTTCGCGCGCGGCGCGTCGAAGGGGAAATCGATCAGGTCGCCCTGCAACCGCACCTGGATCTTGTGGACGCTGCCGTCGCGGATGGCGTCGCGGACGTAGCGCCGCGCGTCGTGGCCCATCGAGGCGGGCAGGTAGCGCAGCACGCGCGGCGCGCGGATCTCCTCGATGCGGCCGGTCAGGTCCAGCCGGCCCGAGTCGTGCGGGCGCTTGCCGTCGCCGCTCTGCCAGGAGCCTTCGAGCTCGGCGTGCAGGTCGTCGTTGGCGATCCGGACGCCGTCGAACTGCACGGTCCAGCGGGTGCGCGGCTCGCCGGGCGCCGAGGCGGCGGAGGCCACCGAGGCCGCCGCCAGCGGGCTGACCGCCAGCGCCGCGGCCGGCGCGCGCTTGCTGGCGCCGAACACCGGATGCTGGGCGCGCCAGCGCAGCGTCGCCTGCGCCTGCTTCACCGGCACGGCCGCTTCCTCGAACACGCCGGGCAGCGTCACCTGGCCGTCATGGATCGCCAGCGTGGCGGTGCCGCCCTGTTCGTTGGCGTCGAACTGCAGATCGGCGCCGCGCACGCCGGGCCGTCCGGTCGGCGGGGAGGAGCCCGGCTCGGCGGGCGGCTCGGCCTCCGCGGCCGTCAGCTGCAAGCCCTGCAGCTGCCCCTTGGCCCGGTAGCCGCGCGGCGCGTCGAGCGGGCCGTCCCAGTTCAGATGCACGGCATTGAGCGCGCCCGCGGGCTGCATGTCGGCGATCAGCTGGCGCTGCGATTCGGCCAGCGGCAGCCGCGCCAGGATCTGCGCGCCCAGCGCCAGGTCGAGTTGCTGGGCCTGGAACTCGCCGCCGGTCAGCGCGCCGGTCTTGGGATCGCGCGTCACGTTCAGCGCCCAGTCGGAGCGCGGCCAGTCCAGTCCGTCGCCGGCTTCGAAGCCCAGCTGCCTGGCCTCCAGCGACACCGATTGCGGCGTCTGCTTCAGCACCAGCCGGCCGCCGACCTTCGCGAGTTCCAGTTCCGGCAGGCCCGGCGCGACGCGCAGCCGCACGGCGCGCAGGCCCATGTCCAGCGTCAGGCTGCGCGGCTCGCCGCGGTCCAGGTCGAGCCAGGCGCGCAGCGCGCCGTCGCCTTCGTTGAGCTCGAACGGCAGGTCCACGTAGCGGCGCAGCTCGCGCACGTCGGTGCGCGGCAGGTGGCCGAAGAGCTGGCCGCTCCAGCGCTGCACCGCGCCGGGACGGTCCAGCAGCGATTGCGTGAACTCGCCGCGCAGCGTGAAACGCTCGCCCCAGCCCGCCGGCGGGGTCGCGTCCAGCCGCAGGCGGTGGCGGCGCAGGCCGTTGCGCAGCACCAGGTTCAGGTCGAAGAGCTCCAGCGGCGGCGCCGCGCGCAGCTCGTCCACCCAGCGGATGCGGCCGTGGAGGATGGCGAACTCGTGCTGCTCGAAGAACCAGTCGGTGGCGGCCTCGGAGGCCTGGGCGTCGGACGGGCCGTCGACGCTCAGGCCGGCGACGAAGACGCGGCCCTGCGCGTCGCGGCGCAGCAGCAGCTCGGGGCTGTCCAGCAGCAGCTGGGAGAAGCGCAGCTCCAGGGCCAGCAGCGAGCGCGGCGACAGCGCGGCGCTGATGCGCGGCAGGTGCAGGGCGTCGCGGCCGGCGGCGTCGACGATGCGGACGTCGCGCAGGTCCAGCGTCGGGGTCCAGCCGGACGATCTGGCGCTGATGGCGCCGATCCGCACCGGTACCCCCAATGCCCGGGTGGCTTGCTTTTCGAGCTCGGGCCGCCAGTCGTCGATGTGGGGCAGAATCGCCCAGTGCAATGCCAGCCAGGCCGCGATCAGCAGGGAGACGACCCCCAGCGAAGCCAGTCCGAGCCAGAGGGCGCAGCGTGTCCACCAGCGTCGCGTCGCGACCGCGGATCCGGAGTCAATACGGGTGACGGCGGGCGAAGACATGTAAGAGGGGACGGCGGTCGTCGAATCTAGCACAGCCATTCCCGGCCATGAGCCAGCGAGAGCTTTCTTTACCGATGGATTCAGTTGCCCCGGCCACCACCGATCCGGCGGACGTTTCGACGCCCGCCGCCTCCGCGGACCACAGCCGTTTCGTTCAGCGCATCCGCCGCCGTTATGCGGCCGAACTCCCTTTGCTCGCGCCCGGCCTGCCGGACGACGCCGTCATGCGCGCGCTGGTCGAGCGGCTCGTTCGCGACGGCCGCCCGCTGCCCGCCGCGCTGCGCGTGATGCGCCAGCTCGTGATGGAGCGGCTGGCGGTGCTCGACGTCGAGCAGGGCGCCCCGATGAGCCACGTCACGCAGGCGATGACGCACCTGGCGGAAGTGGCGCTGGACATCGGCCTGGCGCATTGCCGCGCCGAGCTCGACGCCCAGTACGGCGCGCCGCGCGACGCGGCCGGCCAGGACATCGACTTCTGGGTCGTCGGCATGGGCAAGCTCGGCGGGCGCGAGCTCAATGTCTCCTCCGACATCGACCTGATCTACGTCTACGAGGAGGACGGCCAGACCGAAGGGGTCGAGGGCCGTCAGAGGATCTCGGCGCACGAGTACTTCGCGCAGCTGTCGCGCCGGCTCTCGACGCTGATCGGCGACGTCACCGAGGACGGCCAGGTGTTCCGCGTCGACCTGGCGCTGCGCCCGAACGGGAACTCCGGCCCGCCGGCCGTCAGCATGGCGATGCTGGAGGAGTACTTCCTGGTCCAGGGCCGCGAGTGGGAGCGCTTCGCCTGGCTCAAGAGCCGCGTGGTGGCGCCGCGCGCCAGCGTCAAGGATGGCCGCGCGATGCAGCTGCGCAGCCTGGTGACGCCCTTCGTCTACCGGCGCTACCTGGACTACGGCGTCTTCGAGGGCCTGCGCCAGCTGCACCGCAAGATCCGCGACGAGGCCCAGCGCCGCGCCGCCGGCCGGCCCGAGCGCGCCAATGACGTCAAGCTCTCGCGCGGCGGCATCCGCGAGATCGAGTTCATCGTCCAGCTGCTGCAGGTGGTGCGCGGCGGGCAGTTCCCGGAGATCCGCACCCGCTCGACGCTCAAGGCGCTGCAGCGCCTGGCCGCGCGCGGGCTGATGAAGCCCGAGACCGCCGCCGCGCTGGCCAAGGGCTACGACTTCCTGCGCCGCGTCGAGCACCGCATCCAGTACCTGGACGACCAGCAGACCCATTGCCTGCCGGCGTCCGACGAGGACATCGGCTGGATCGCGCGCAGTCTCTGCCTGACCTGCAACAGCCACGCCTGCCCGCTGCTGGACAAGCTGATGGAGGTGCGCGAGCTGGTCGCCACCGAGTTCGACGCGCTGCTGCATGACGGCGTCGCGCCGGGTGGCGGCGGCTGCCGCAACGGCATGTGCGGCGGGCCGCCGCTGCCGATCGACAGCGAGGAATTCCTGGACAAGCTGCAGCCCGAGCTGGCCGCCAACGTGCGGCGCTGGGCGCAGCAGCCGCGGGTGCAGGGACTGCGCGAGGAATCGCGGCTGCGCCTGGCCAAGCTGGTGGGCCGCGCGGGGCTGGCGGTGCGCCAGGGCGAATGCACGCTCGACGCGGCCCAGCGCTTCGTCGACTGGATCGAGCCGCTGCTGCGCCGCGAGAGCTACCTGGCGCTGCTGGTCGAGCGGCCGGCGGTGCAGGGCCGGCTGCTGCGGCTGCTGGGCCTGGCGCGCTGGCCGATGCGCTACCTGATGCAGCATCCCGGCGTCATCGACGAGCTGGCCGACGCGCGGCTGCTGCACGAGCGCTTCGACGGCGCGGCCTTCATCCAGGACCTGCAGGCGCGCCACGACGCCTGGGCCGAGCATGGCGAGGCGAGCGAGGACGCGCTGCTGGACAGCGTGCGCCGCGCGCATCACGCCGAGGTCTTCCGCACGTTGGTGCGCGACGTGGAAGGGCAGATCAGCGTCGAGCAGGTGGCGGACGAGCTGTCGCTGCTCGCCGATGCGACCGTGCAGTGCGTGCTGGACTGGGCCTGGGCCCGGCTCAAGCAGAAGCACCGCCCCTCGCCGCGGCTGGCGGTGATCGCCTACGGCAAGCTGGGCGGCAAGGAGCTGGGCTACGGCAGCGACCTGGACCTGGTCTTCCTGTTCGACGATGACGACGACAACGCGGCCGAGATCTACGGCGCCTTCATCCGCAAGCTGATCACCTGGCTGACGATCCGCACCGCCGCGGGCGAGCTCTTCGACATCGACACCGCGCTGCGGCCCAACGGCAACTCGGGGCTGCTGGTGACGTCGATCACCTCGTTCGAGAACTACCAGGGCGGCCGCGGCAGCAACACCGCGTGGACCTGGGAGCACCAGGCGATCACGCGGGCGCGCTTCTGCGCCGGCGACGCGTCGCTGGCCGGGCGCTTCGAGGCCACGCGCCGCGCGGTGCTGACCGCGCCGCGCGATCCGGCCGCGCTGCGCGACGAGGTGGTGGCGATGCGCGAGAAGCTGCGCGCCGCGCGCGCCGTGAAGACCGGGCTGTTCGACGTCAAGCACAGCCCGGGCGGCATGGTGGATGCGGAGTTCGCGCTGCAGTACCTGATCCTGGCGCATTCGGCGCGGCATCCGGAGCTGCTGGCCAACGCCGGCAACATCGCGCTGCTGCAGCGCGCCGAGTCCTTCGGCCTGCTGCCGGCGCCGGTGGGCCGCGAGGCCGCCGATGCCTACCGCGAGCTGCGCCGCGTGCAGCACCGGGCGCGCCTGAACGAGCAGGCCACCGCGCTCGAGGGCGAGGCCGCCGAGGCGCTCGCGCCGCAGCGCGACGCGGTGCTGGCGCTCTGGCGCGCCGTCTTCGGCTGAGGCCCGGGCGCGGAGGCCGGATGCCGGGACGCGCGTGGCTGCTTGTCGCGATGGCGCTGGCGGTCGGCGCGATGGCCGCCTGGATCCAGCCTCCCCACGTCCAGGCCGCGATGGCATGGCGGCCGGAACTCTTCGCCAGCGAGCCATGGCGCGCGATCACCGCGGCGCTGCTCCATTGGAGTCCGCAGCACCTGATCGCGAACCTGGCCGGCTGCGCGGTGGTCGGGCTGCTGGGCGTCGCCGCGCGGCTGACGGCGCGGGACGCGATGGCCTGGCTGCTCGCCTGGCCGCTGACGCAGACCGGGCTGTTGATCGAGCCCGCGCTGACGCGCTTCGGGGGCGCCTCCGGCGTGCTGCACGCGGGCGTCGCGGTCGCCGCGATCGGCCTGATGCGCAGGCGCGCCTCGCATGGCCGCGAGCGCGTCATCGGCGGCCTCATCGGGCTCGGCCTGGCCGTGAAGGTCATCGCGGAGCGGCCCCTGTCCGGACCGCCGCTGCGGGCCTGGGAGGGCTGGGACATCGCGATCGCGCCGCTGGCCCACCTGACGGGACTGCTGGCGGGCGTGGCCGCCGCGCTGTTCTGTGCGTTGGCCGCGCGGGCCTGGACACGCCGGCGGGCATGATCCCGCGCCGTGGAACGCAAGCAGCATCTCGACGGCGCGGCGGTGGTCATCCTGCTCGGATGCAGCCTGCTCGCGGGGCGGGCGGCCGGGATTGTCATGGCGAACCGGTAGCATCGCTGGATGGGCGGCGCGGTTCTCCATCGAAACTCCATAAATTCGCAGCGCGGCCTCCATCGTCGCCGACCAGACTCCGCCCCGCCGGCGCCGGGAACCTGGCCCCTCCTGCAATGAGCCCCCGCTGTGTCCGGCCCCCATTCGCCACGTCTTCCATCCCGCCCCGTCAGGCGGATCCCGCGCGACGCGACCCGAGCTGGTCGTCGCGTTCGCTCTTCCGGGTTCGCCGCTTCCTGATGTCTTTCCCGTCCCGCCCCCTGGCCCTGAGCGCGCTGCCCGTCCTGACGGCGGCGCTGCTGGCCGCCTGCGCCAGCCCGGTGTCGCCGCCACTGCCCGGCACGGCGCCGCAGGCCTGGTCCAACGCCGAGGCGCTCGCGCGCGCCACGCCCGCCGCGGCGCAGGCGCCGGCGGTCTCGCTGCGCGGCTGGTGGAAGGCCTTCAACGACCCGGTGCTGGACGCGCTGGTCGACAAGGCGCTGGCGCGCAACCTCGATCTCGCCCAGGCCGCCGCCCGCTTCAAGCAGGCGCAGGCCCTGGCCGGCGGCGAGCAGACCCGCTTCCGGCCCACGCTGAGCGCGAACGCCAAGACGCTGCAGGACACCTCGGCCACCGACACCTACGTCCACGCCAGCCTCAACATGGTCTGGGAGCTGGGCCTGTTCGGCGAGGCCGAGAGCGTCTCCCAGGCTTCGCGCGCCAGCCTGTTCAGCGCGCAGGTGCGCGGGCAGGCGCTGCGGGTCACGGTGGTGGCGGAGGTGGTGCAGCGCTACCTCGAGCTGCAGGTGCAGGCCAACGCGCTGCGGCTGCAGGACCAGGCGCTGGCGCTGGAGCAGGACGCGCTGCGGCTGGACCAGGCGCGCAGGGAGGCACGCCTGTCCACGTCCGACGAGGCCGAGCAGATCGGCATCCGCGCCGCCCAGATCCGAGCGACCCAGGCGTCGATGCGCGACGCCCAGGAAGTCGCCGCGCGGGCGCTCGCGACGCTGCTCGGCGAGTCCTCGCCCGACCCGGCGTGGCAGCAGCTCGCGGCCGGCAGCGGCCCGGCCTCGCTGCGCCTGGCCGAGCTGCCGCCGGACCTGCTGCGCACCCGCCCCGACATCCAGGCCGCCGAAGCCGGCGTGCTGCAGGCCGCCGCGGACCTGGGCATCGCGCGCTCGGCGCTGTACCCGCGGCTGTACCTGGGCGGCTCCTTCCTGTACGCCTACAACCTGACGTCCAACCGCCGGACCAGCTCGGGCAGCGAGCCCGCGCTCGGCCCGGTCATCGACATCCCGCTGTGGGACTGGGGCGCGCGCCAGCTGCGCGTGCAGGCCAATCAACATGAGCTCGACGCCGCGCTGATCGGCTACCGCAAGGCGGTGCTGGACGGCGTGAGCGAGGTGGAGGTCTCGCTGTCCAGCCTGGCGCGCACGAGCGAGCGCGTCGCGGCGCTGGAAACCGCCTGCGGCGGCGCCGAGCGCCGCCTGGGCACGCAGGCCACGCTGCAGGGCCTGGGCCTGTCCAGCCGCTTCGACCGGCTGGACCTGCAGCGCCAGCAGCTGCAGCTGCAGAGCGAGCTGGCCGCGGCGCGGCATGCGCGCTCGACCGCCTTCGTCGCGCTCTACAAGGCGCTGGGCGGCGCGCCGCTGCCGCAAGACTGGGTCGATCTGCCCGACATGGCCGGCCAGCGCCAGGGAGACCGCTCGTGATCGCGCTGGCCCGCAAGACGCTGGTCTACGAATGGCGGCGCTTCGTGCCGGTGGTCGTCTCGATCGGCTTCTCCGGCGTGCTGCTGCTGGTGCAGGCGGCGCTGGTGCTGGGCATCTTCGGCAGCGCCTCGCTGTACGTGACCGCGTCCTCGGGCGACCTGTGGGTCGGCTATCCGGGCACGCAGAGCGTCAACTTCGGCCGCGCCGTCAGCCCGGACCTGCCGATGCGCCTGCGCATGGATCCCGCCATCACCGCCGTCGAGCCCTACCTCTGGGTCGACGGCGACTGGGCCGCCGAGCGCTCCGCCGGCAACGTGTCGGTCTATGTCTCCGGCATCTCGACGCAGCGCGACGCGATGATGTTCTCGCGCCTGCTGCCCGCGGCGCTGCGCGAACGCCTGCGCGAGCCCGGCGCCGTCATCGTCGACCCGTCCGACCTGGACACGCTGGCCGTCGAGACCGGCGGCCGCGCCTGGATCAACGCCCATCCGGTGCGGGTGGTGGGCACACTGACGGGGCTGCGCGGACTGGGGGGCGTCAACATCCTGACCTCGCTGGACACGGCCACCGCGATCGGCGGCCGCGGCGTGGACGACGGCGCCACCTACTACCTCGCGCGCACGGACGGCGCGGCCGCGGCCCAGGCCGCCCACGAGCGGCTGCACCGTCCCGACAGCCGCTTCGGCCCCTACGAGGTCTGGACCGCGCAGGCCTTCGCCGAACGCACGCAGCGCTACTGGCTGGTGGACACCGGCGCGGGCGTGGCGGTGCTGTTCATGTCGATCATCGTCTGCGCCGTCGGCGCGCTGATCACCGGCCAGTCGCTGAGCGCGGCCATCGCCAGCTCGGCGCGCGAGTACGCGACGCTCAACGCGATGGGCGTCAGCCGCGGCACGATGGTGCGGGTGGTGCTCGAGCAGGCGGCCTGGCTGGGCGGCGTGGGCGTGGTGCTCGCGGCGCTGGCCGGGACCGCGCTGCTGGTGGTGGCCAATGCCCATCAGGTGCCGGTGGCGATGACGCCGCTGGTGGGGCTGGCCTGCGTGGGCGTGGTCGCGGTGCTGGTGCTGCTCTCCAGCGTGTCGGCCGTGCGCCGCCAGCTGGACATCGAGCCGGCGATGCTGCTGCGATGAACGCGCCAGCGAAGCGAGGAACGCCCATGCACGCCACCCCTCTCTGGACCAGCCCCGATGCCGCGCTGCACGCCACCGCGCCCACGATCGAGGCGAGGGCGCTGAGCAAGTCCTTCTCCACCGGCGCGCAGCGCGTGGACGTGCTGCGCCAGGTGTCGGTGTCGGTGCTGCCCGGTGAACTGACCCTGGTGTCGGGGCCCTCGGGCTGCGGCAAGAGCACGCTGCTGGCGCTGCTGTCGGGGCTGCAGGCGCCGGACGCCGGATCGGTGATCGCCTGCGGCGAGGACCTGTCGACGCTGAGCCGGCGCGAGCGCGAGCGCTTCCGGCTCAAGACCAGCGCCTTCGTCTTCCAGAACTTCAATCTCTTCCCGGCGCTGACCTCGCTGGAGCAGGTCCAGTTGGCGCTGAGCTGCATGGGCATCGATCGCGCCGAGAGCGCGCGCCGCGCGCAGGACGCGCTCGAGGAAGTCGGCATGGGCCACCGGTTGCGCATGCGGCCGGCCGAGCTCTCCGGCGGCGAGAAGCAGCGCGTGGCGATCGCGCGCGCGCTGGCCAAGCAGCCGCGGCTGCTGTTCGCCGACGAGCCGACCAGCGCGCTGGACGCGGCCAGCGGGCAGGTCGTCATCGACCTGCTGCACCGCATCGCGCGCGCGCATGGCTCGACGGTGCTGTGCGTGAGCCATGATCCGCGGCTGCTGCGCCATGCCGACCGCGTCATCGAGATGGAGGACGGATCGCTGCTGGCCGATCGCCGGCTCACGCCCGCGCCCGATCCCGCCGCGCGCTCCATTCCCGTCTCCGCCGCTGTGCCCGAGACGCCCCCCACTTCCGCGACCCCCGCGATCTCCAACCCGTGACGCTCCCATGCCGTTCCTCGCGCGAGCCTTGAGCCGCCCCTTCACCGCCCGGACCAATGACGGGCCCAGGCCCCGGCCGCTTGAGCGCGGTCCGCTGCTCGCCGCCGCGCTGTGCGTGCTGGCCGCGCTGCCGCTGGCCGGCTGCGACCGGGCCGCATCCAGCGCCCAGGCCGCCACGTCCGCCGCCACTTCCGCGACCACCTCAGCCGCCGCGCCGGCGAGCGGCGCCAAGCCCGCGCTGGCGATGGCGCGCGGCCGCGTCGATGTCGAGGGCGGCCTGCTGCGGCTCTCGCTGGCGACGTCCGGCGTCGCGCAGCAGGTGCTGGTGAGCGAAGGGCAGCGCGTCAAGCGCGGCCAGACGCTGGTGATGCTCGACGGCCGGCTGGCCGACGCGGACGTGCAGGCCGCCGAGGCCGAATTGAAGGCCGCGCAGGTGCGCCTGCAGGTGCTGCGCGACCGGCTGCCCGCGCTGCGTGCCGCCGCCGAGCGCCTGCGCAAGGCGGCCCAGGCCGGCGCCGCGCAGGGCGTGCTGGGCGACGAGGCGCAGCAGAAGGCCGACCAGGTCCAGTCGGACGCCGCGATCGCCGACGCCGACCTGGGCACCGCCAAGGCCAGGCTCGCGCAGGCCGCCGCGCGGCGCGACCAGTTGGTGCTGCGCGCGCCCGAGGACGGCCTGGTGCTGTCGGTGGCGGCGCATGCCGGCGCGCTGGCGCAGGCGGACACGCCGGCGATGGTGCTGCTGCCGGCGCGCAAGCTGATCGTGCGCGCCGAGGTCAACGAGAGCTTCCTGTCGTCCATCCGGCCGGGCATGCGCGCCGTCGTCCAAGGCGACGGCGAGGCGGCCTCGGCCCCGTTCCCCGCCGCGCGCGTGCTGCGGCTGAGCCCGCTGTTCGGGCCCAGCAAGCTGCAGGACGACCAGCAGCGCGGCCCGGTGCGCACCGTCGAGTGCGTGATTGAATTCGAATCCGAACCCCAGGCCCGCGTGGGCCAGATTGTCCGAGTGAGTTTCCATGAGTAGCGCCGTGCCCGACGAGATCCCGATGACCCGCCCCGAGGCCGGTCCCCGCCGCGAGTGGACGATCCAGTGCGACTTCGACGGCACCATCAACCTGAGCGACGTCACCGACACGCTGCTGCAGCGCTTCGGCCGGCCGGGCTGGCAGGCCCTGGAAGAGGCCTGGGAGCAGGGCCGCATCGGCTCGCGCGACTGCATGCAGGGACAGGTCGCGCTGATGGACATGAGCCGCGAGGAATTCGAGGCGGAACTCGCCGGCATGCGCATCGATCCGGGCTTCCCGGCCTTCGTCGCCGAGGCGCAGCGCCTGGGCATCCCGGTCCAGGTGATCAGCGACGGCCTGGACGCGGCGATCCATTCGATCCTCGCGCGCCATGGCCTGGGCCATCTGCCGGTCATCGCCAACCACCTGGTGCAGGACGCGCCGCGCCAGTGGATGCTGCACACGCCGTGGAGCAATCCGCAGTGCGCCAAGGCCAGCGCCAACTGCAAGTGCAGCCGGCTCGCCGCGCAGCGCGAGACCAGCCGCAAGGTGCTGTTCGTCGGCGATGGCAGCTCGGACTTCTGCGTCTCGGGCAAGGCGGACTTCGTGCTCGCCAAGGACCGCCTGGTCGAGCACTGCCGGCGCAACGGCATCGCGCATGCCGCCTTCACCGATTTCCACGAGGCCACCGCGCTGCTGACGGCCACCGTCGAGGGCCTGGCCCTGGAGGCCGCGCGATGACGCCCAATGAATTCCTGATGCCGGGCGAGGGCCCGAACGCCCGCACCGGCGTGCTGCTGATCCACGGCCTGTCGGGCACGCCGATGGAGATGCGCATCCTGGCGCGCGGCCTGAACGCCGCGGGCTTCACCGTGTTCGCCGTCCAGCTGGCCGGCCACTGCGGGACCATGGACGACCTGCTGAATTCCAGCTGGGCCGAGTGGCTGGGCAGCGCCCGCGACGGGCTGGACTGGCTGGGCACCCAGGTGGACCGGGTCTTCGTCGGCGGCCTGTCGATGGGCTCGGTGCTGGCGCTGGCGCTCGCGGAAGAGCGCCCGGCCCAGGTCGCCGGCGTGCTGGCGCTGTCGACCACCTTCCGCCACGACGGCTGGAGCATGCCCGTCTACACGCGGCTGTCCTTCCTGCTGCCGCTGCTGCGCTCGCTGGGCATCGGCCGCAACCGCCAGTTCATGGAGCTGCCGCCCTACGGCATCAAGGACGAGGGCCTGCGCGAGCGCGTCGTCGGCCAGATGCATGGCGGCGACAGCGCGGCGGCGGGGCTGCCCGGCAATCCGTGGTGGTCGGTGGCCGAGCTGCAGGGGCTGTCGGCCCACGTGCGGCGAAGGCTCGATCGCGTCCGCTCGCCCTGCCTGGTGGTGCATGCGCGCCATGACGACATCGCCAGCATGTCCAACGCGCTCGACATCCAGCAGCGCGTACGCCTCGCGCCGGTGGAGCTGCTGCTGCTGGACGACTGCTATCACATGATCACGATCGACCGCGAGCGGCGCACCGTGATCGCGCGCTGCGTCGAGTTCATGACGCAGCATTCGCCAGCCGCGCCCGAGGCCGCCGCCGCGCCCGAGGCGCAGCGCGCCTTCGCGCGGGCGGCCGGGAGTCCGGCATGACACCGCTGGTGATGGCGCTCTGGGTCGTCAACGTCGTGCTCGACAGCGTCGGCCAGATCGCCTTCAAGGCGGCGGCGGCCGATCCGCGGGCGCATGCGCTGGACGGCCTGGCGCGCTGGCGCGCGATGGCCTCGCGGCCCTGGCTGTGGGTCGGCATCGGCAGCTATGTCGCCGAGTTCCTGGTCTGGATCGCCTTCCTGTCGCTGGTGCCGCTGTCGGACGGCGTGCTGCTGGGCTCGATCAACATCGTCGCGGTGATGGTGCTGGGCCGCGTCCTCTTCAACGAGCGCCTCACCCCGCTGCGCGTGGCGGGCGTGGCGCTGGTCTCCATCGGCGTGGCCGTGGTCGGCCTGGGAGGGCGCTGAGATGCGGCGCTTCTACTTCGTGGGCTTCGTGCTGCTGCTGAGCTTCGACACGGTGGCGCAGCTCAGTCTCAAGTTCGTCGGCGACCAGGCGCTGCCGGTGGAGATGTCGACCGCCTGGCTCGCGCGCGTGCTCGGCGAGCCCTGGATCCTGGGCGCGCTGGCCGGCTATGTCGGCGCCTTCTTCACGTGGATGACGCTGCTCAAGCACGCGCCGATCGGGCCGGCCTTCGCCGCCTCGCACCTGGAGATCGTGACGGTGATGGGCGCGTCGGCGCTGCTCTTCGATGAGCGCCTGCACTGGCCGCAGCTGGTCGGCGCGGCGCTGATCATCCTGGGCATCGTGCTGCTCGCGATGAGCGAGTCCGAGGAGGCCGCCGAGAGCGCCGCGCCGGAAGGAGCCCCCGCTTGAGACCCTCCGGGTCCGGCCGCGCGCCGTTCCCGGGCACGATGCCGCCGACGGCCGGACTGCCGCTGCGCGCCGCCGACTGGCGGCCGGGCGCGCCGGATTTCGAGGAGGCGCTCGCGCGCTTCCTCGGCGTCGATGCGGTGCAGCTCGCGTGCTCGGGCACGGCCGCCTTCGTCGCCACGCTGGAGGCGCTGCACCGGCGCTCGCCGGGACGCGACGGCGTCATCGTGCCGGCCTACACCTGTCCGCTGATGGCGCTCGCGGTCGCGCACTGCGGCCTGCGCCTCGTGCCCTGCGACGTGCTGCCGGCGTCGCTCGACCTGGATCCCGCGCAGCTCGAGCGCCATTGCGATGCCCGGACGCTGGCCATCGTGCCGACCCACCTGGCCGGCCGCGTGACCGATGTCCTGTCGGCCTGCCGGATCGCGCATGCCGCTGGCGCCTGGGTCATCGAGGACGCCGCCCAGGCGCTCGGCGCGACGGTGGGCGGGCAGACCGTCGGCCTCCAGGGCGATGTGGGCTTCTTCAGTCTGGCGGTCGGCAAGGGGCTGTCGATCTTCGAAGGCGGCGTGCTGGTGGCCAGGCGGCCCGAGCTGCATGCCGAGATCGGCACCCGGCTCGCCGCGCAGCGCGGCGGCTGGCTGCATGACCGGCTCTGGGACGGGCGGCGCACGTTGGAGCTGCTCGGCTACACGGCGCTGTACCGGCCCTCGACGCTGGATTGGGTGTACGGGCGGCCGCTGCGGCGGGCGCTCGCGCGGCGCGACTGGATCGAGGCCGCGGGCGACGATTTCGACGCCCGCATTCCGCTGCATCCGGTGGGGCGATGGCGCCGCGGCGTGGGCGCGCGGGCGCTGGCGCGGCTGCCCGGTTTCCTCGCGGCGGGCGAGGCGCAGGCCCAGCGGCGGCTGACGCAGCTCGACGCGATCCCCGGTCTGACGGTGATCCGCGATTCAGTCCAGCGCGAAGAGGCCGGCGCGCCGCGCGGCACCTGGCCGGTGCTGCTCGCGCTGATGCCGAGCGGCGCCGCGAGGGACGCGTTGCTCAACGCGGCATGGGGCGAGGGCAGCGGCCTCGCCATGCCCTTCGTGCATGCCTTGCCCGACTACACGCGCTACGCGGCGGCCGTGCCCGCGATGGCAGCGGAAGAAATCCCGTGCGCGCGCGATCTCGCCGCGCGGCTCTTTTCGATCAGCAACAGCCCCTGGCTGGACGACGCGCGCTTCGCGCATCTGCTGACGGCGATCAGGAACGCGATCGGCGCGGCCTGATCGCCGAGGTCCTCAGCGCGCCCGGCGCGCCAGCGCTTCCTGGATGCGGAGGTTGACCACGCCCTGGCGCTGCTGCCAGGCCTGCAGCTCCGCGCCCTCGACCGGCGGCGCCTGGCCGTCCGCCGAGCTCAGCCAGCGCTTCCACGCGGTGCGGTAGTGCCAGCTGGAGACCTCGCCGCAGACGTCGCTGCCGACCACCGTGCCGGCCAGCGCGTCGCAGACGGCGTCCAGATGCGGCAGCTGCAGATCGCCTTGATCCCAGTTGGTCTTGAGCACGTCCTCGGCGAAGGCGTCCTTGTCGATGCTCAGGTAGGTCGGCGCGCGCGAGGCGCGCAGCGTCTCGCACAGCGCCTGGATCAGCGCGTCGACGCCGTCGAAGGACCGGAAGGCGGACGACAGCCCGAGCCATCGCGCCCAGCCGGTGTCGACACCGGCGCTCCAGTAGGTGAGCTTGCCCTTGCGCAGCGGCGTCAGGTAGTTCTCCCACGCGTGGGCCAGGCCGATGTCGCCCGAGGTGATGCCGGCGACATGCACGTGCGCGACCTCCGGCATCAGCGCGACGCGCCGGACCCAGGAGCCGCAGTGCACGCCCCAGGGGAAGCGCATGTTGTCGGGGTGGTTGTCCAGCACGACCAGGCGCAGCGGCTGGGCGCTGGTGGCGCGCAGCGCCGCGACGCAGCGCTGCACCAGCGGCCAGCTGAGGTGGTGGAAATCGCCGCTGCCGAAGAACACGGTGCCGTGGTCGTGGAAGCGCGGCATGCGCTGGTCCAGGTCACGGCGCAGCCAGCGCATGTCGCGCAGCGTGCAGCCGAAGCGGTAGGTCTCGTGCCACTGCGCCGAGAAGCTCAGCCGGTGCTCCTTGGGGAGCGGCGCGACCGAGGCGTCGAAATCGAGGATGACGGGCGGCCGGCTCATGACGCCGCCTTCCAGTCCTTGTCGTTCTCGAAGTGCCGCGAGAAGCGGCGCGCCAGCGCGCGCAGCAGCGGGTTGCGCACGTAGACCGCGTGGCGCGTGAACGTGAACTGCGCGCCCAGGCTGGCCTTGACCTGCGGGTCGGTCCAGCCGGCGACGTAATGCGTGAGCTGGCGCTCCAGCGCGTATTCGAGGTTGACCACCCAGCTGACGAAGTAGAGGTTGAGCTCGCGCGCGGCCGGATAGGACAGGCCGATGTACTTGTCCACCAGCCGGCCGCCCTGCTCGTAGCAGAGGTTCCACCCGACGAGCGCGTCATCCTCCGCTCGGCGGTATTCGAAGACGATGCCGCCGCTGGTGCCGTCCTGCAGCGCGCGGCGGAAGAAGGGCAGCGTCAGCTTGTCGAAGTGGATCTCGCTCTGCGCGTACACGGCCTCGTAGAGGGCGAAGTAGGCGTCGAGGATCGCGGGGTCCGAGAAGCGCAGCCCGGTCGGGATGCGGCGCACGCGCAGCTGTGCGCGGCTGCGCAGCTTGCGTCGGATGTCCTTGCGGCGGCCCGGCGACAGGCGCGACAGGTAGGTGTCGATGCTGTCGAAGTCGATGGCCATGTAGGCCAGGGCCTGACCCTCGACCAGCACGTAGCCGCGGCGCTCGCAGGCCAGGGCAAGCGCGCGCGCATGGCGGTTGTCCTCGTCCAGCAGCAGCGGCGAGTCCTGCGGCAGGTCCTTCAGGATGGCCAGCTTGAACGCGCGGCGCGTGGCCAGCGCGGCCACGCCGGCGGCCAGGCCGTCGGCGTCCGAGTCACGGGGCAGCGGCGCGTACTCGCTGACGGTGGTGCCGACGAAGAGCGTGCGCACCTTCAGCGCGCGCGACCACCAGCCGAAGAGCGGCAGCCGGCGCAGCCGCGCGCGCAGCGCGTCGTCGGCGGTGGTCAGCAGGTCGAAGCGCGCCTCGAAGGCGGGCAGGGGCAGGGCATCCATCACGCGGAAGCCCTCGGGCGGGGCGGCCGCGAAGCCTTCCAGCAGCCCCTGGGGCTCCAGCTGATTGCGCCAGCGCATCACGCCTTTTTGGCGCGCGTGAGCAGCTGGTCGAGCAGCACCATCGCTTCGTCGATCTCGGCGCGGGTGATCATCAGCGACGGGGCGAAGGTGATCACGTTCTTGTAGTAGCCGCCGACGTCCAGCACCAGGCCGCGCTGCTGGCCCTTGTACTCGAGCGTGCCTTCCAGGCCGATGTCGACCATCTTGTCGAGCAGCGCGCGGTTGGGCGTGAAGCCGTCCTCGGTGCAGATCTCGGCGCGCAGCGCCAGGCCCATGCCGTCGACGTCGCCGATCTCGCGGTGGCGCTTCTGCAGCTCGCGCAGGCCTTCCAGGAAGTAGGCGCCGCTCTCGCGCACCTGGGCGCCGAAGTCGATCTCGTGGGTCATCTTCATCACTTCCAGGCCCAGGGCGGTGCCCAGCGGGTTGGAGGCGAAGGTCGAGTGCGTCGAGCCGGGCGGGAAGATGGTCGGGTTGATCAGCTCCTCGCGGGCCCACAGGCCGGACAGCGCGTTCAGGCCGTTGGTCAGCGCCTTGGCGAAGACGAGCACGTCCGGCTTGACGCCGAAGTTCTCCACCGACCACAGCGTGCCGGTGCGCCAGAAGCCCATCTGGATCTCGTCGACGACGAGCAGGATGCCGTGCTGGTCCAGGACCTGCTTCAGGCCCTTGAAGAAGTTGGCGGGCGGCACGACGTAGCCGCCGGTGCCCTGGATGGGCTCGACGTAGAACGCGGCGTACTCGCACTGGTTGGTCTTGGGGTCCCAGATGGCGTGGTACTCGTTCTCGAACTTGCGGGCGAACTCGCGCACGATCTGGTCGGAATACTCCTCGGCCGTCATGCCCTTGGGGCGGCGGAAGGGGTAGGGGAAGGGGATGAACTGCGCGCGGTCGCCGAAGTGGCCGAAGCGGCGGCGATAGCGGTAGCTGGAGGTGATGGAGGAGGCGCCGAGCGTGCGGCCGTGGTAGCCGCCCTCGAAGGCGAACATCAGGCTCTTGCCGTTAGAGGCGTTGCGCACGACCTTCAGGGAGTCCTCGATGGCCTGGGCGCCGCCGACGTTGAAGTGCACGCGGCCGGCGTGGCCCCACTTGCGCTGGGCGTCCTCGGCGATGAACTTGGCGAGCTCGATCTTGGTCGGGTGCAGGTACTGGCTGGCGATCTGCGGCAGCGTCTGCAGCTGGCGGATCATGGTCTCTTCCAGGCGCGGATTCTTGTAGCCGAAGTTCACGGCGGAGTACCACATCTGGAGGTCCAGGTACTGGGTGCCGCGCTCGTCGATCATGTAGCTGCCGTTGCAGTCCGAGAAGACCTTGGGCGGGTTCACGTAATGGACGGTGTCGCCGTGGGAGCAGTATTTCGCTTCGTCGGCCAGCAGTTGCTTGATGTCGGGGCTCATGGGGATCCGCGGTTGGAAAGGCAAAGAATTGTTGCCAGTCTCGAAGGGCTGTATGGAGATGCCGTCGGGAAATTATGGAGAGTTTGTGGAGGGCGTCACCCTCCATGCGGCAATGCCCTTCGAGCCGCGGGGCTGGCCTGTGATGGGCGCGTCATCAACGTGCAATCAAGGCGCAATCAAGGCGCAATCAAGGCGTTACGGCGGCGTCATTCCTTGGCGACGGCCTCGACCTGGATGCGCAGGTTCACGTCCATCTTGAAGCCATAGTCCTTGCCGGCGGCCAGGCCGAACTCCTCGCGATTGAACGTGCCCGACGCGTCGGCGCCGCAGTAGTCGCGCTTGAGCATCGGGTGGGGGATGCACTTGAGCTGATGGATGGTCAGCGTCATGGGCCGGGTCTTGCCGTTCAGGGTGAGCTCGCCCACGACCTGGCTGGGCACGCCGTCCCTGGCGCCGTCGAAGCGGCCCTTGAAGGTGGCGCTGGGGTTCTTGTCGACGTTGAAGAAGTCCTTGCCCCTGGCCCAGCCGTTCATCGCGTCGAGGCCGAAGTCGATGGAGGCGAGGTCCATCTGGACGTCGACGCTGCCGGCGCCGGTGGCCTTGTCGTAGACGATGGTGCCGGCGCTCTTGTTCAGCTTGCCGCGCCAGCGGGACAGGCCCATGTGGTCGGCCTCGAAGCTGGGGTAGGTGTGCGCCGGGTCGATGGCGTAGGTGACGGGAGCGGCCTGCGCGGTGGCGAGGGCGGAGGCGGCGAACAGGGCGTGGAGCAGCAGCAGCGGTTTCATCGTCGATCCTTGTGAAGAGGCTTGGCGGGAGCGCCTATCTTGACGACGAACCGCGCGGGCGGAAATCGACAGCCCCGTTCAATCCCGGATCAACGGATCAGCCCTTCAGCCTTTCAGCGCCCTCAACACGTTCTCCACCGCCCCGACGCCCATCTTCACGTAGGCCTCGGCGGTGACGCCGCCGATGTGCGGGCTCAGCAGGATGCGCGGCTCCGACAGGAAGTCATGATCGGCGGGGATCGGCTCGACCTGGAAGCTGTCCAGTCCGGCGCTGGCGACCTGGCCGCTGCGCACCGCCTCCAGCAAGGCCGGCTCGTCGATCAGCCCGCCGCGCGCGGTGTTCACCACGATCACGCCGGGGCGGCAACGCGCGAGCGTCCCGGCATCGAGCATGCGGGCGTTCTCCGGCGTCAGCGGGCAGTGCAGCGAGATCACGTCCGCGTCGCGCCAGATCGCGTCGAGCTCGACGCGTTCGACGAAGGCGGGCGGATCCGCCGCGAACGGATCGAAGCCGATCACGCGCATGCCCATCGCATGGACCATGCGGGCGAAGCGCTGGCCGATCGCGCCCAGGCCCACCAGGCCCATGGTGCGGCCCTCGAGTTCCAGGCTCTTGTGCGTCGCCTTGTCCCAATGGCCCTGGCGCATGCGGCCGTCCAGCCGGACCACCGACTTGGCGCAGGCCAGCGTCAGCGCGAGCGCCTGCTCGGCCACCGCCGCGGCGTTGGCGCCGGCCGCGGCCAGTACTTGGATGCCGCGCGCGGCCGCCGCGGTCTTGTCGATGGTGTCGGTGCCGCTGCCGTGCTTGGAGATGACCTTCAGCGAGGGCGCCGCGTCCATCGCCGCCGCGCCCACCTTGCTGTAGCGCACGATGATGCCCACCGGATCGTGCTCGCGGCACAGGGCGACGATGCCGTCCTCCGTGGGCGCCTTGCCGGCGAAGACGACCTCGTGGCCCTCCAGCAGCCGCAATGCCTGCGGCGCCAGGTCCGCGCCGGTGACCAGGATGACGGGCCGGCTCACAGCGTTTCCCCGTCCTTGATCACGCCGGCCGCGCGCAGCGCGCCGTCCAGCCAGGCCGGACGCAGCGCCTGGCGGTTGCGGATGCCGGCGATGCGGGCGGTCTCGGCCTTCACCTTCTCATGCGCCAGCGGGATCATGGCCTCGGCCTTGGCGCGCTCGATCACCGTCACGCCGTCCGCGTCGCCCACGACCAGGTCGCCCGGGCACACGGTCACGCCGCCGATGGAGATCGGGTGATTGACGCGCCCGGACATCGCCTTGGTCGGACCGTTGGGATTCAGCCCGGCGGCGTACATCGGGAAGCCGAGCGCGCGGATGGCCTCGCTGTCGCGCACGGCGCCGTCGATGACGACGGCCGCGATGCCCAGCGCGACGCATTGCTGCGACATGATCTCGCCCATCAGCGCCGAGGACAGATCGCCCTTGCCGTCGACCACGATCACGTCGCCCGGCCTGGCCACGGCCATCGCGGCGTGGATCATGAGGTTGTCGCCCGGCCGCAGCTCGACGGTCAGCGCCGTGCCGGCGAAGCGCATGGACGGCGCCAGCGGCTGGATGCGCCCATGCAGGGCGCCGCGGCGGCCCGCCACGTCGGCCAGGATGGAGGACGGGAACGCGCCGGCCTGGCGGACCACGTCCGGGGACAGGCGCTCGATGTCGCGGATCAGGTCGGGGAGTGGGGAGGCTTGAGTCATGGAGGGGCTCCACCGGCCCGGGGCCGGCGCTGGCGGAAGTGGGGAGGTTCGGAAGTGCGGAAGGGACGGGGCGGCGGGGCCGCTCAATCGATGTGGACCCTGGCGTCCTTGACGACCTGGGCCCAGCGGGTCAGGTCGTCCTGGATCAGGCGCGAGAACTCGGCCGGGGTGCTGGTCACGACGCGAGCGCCTTCGTCGTTCATCTTCTTGATCAGCGCCGGCTGCTTGAGCGCCTTGGCGAATTCCGCATTCAGGCGCGCGACGATCTCCGGCGGCGTGCCCGCCGGCGCGAGCAAGCCGAACCAGGTCGTCGACGCGGCGGCCTTGAAGCCGGCCTCGCCCATGGTGGGCACGGCGGGGATCTCGGGCAGGCGCTTGTCGGAGGTCACCGCCAGCGCGCGCAGCTTGCCCTGGCGGATATGGCCCAGCAGCGTGGGCAGGCTGCTCAGGTAGAGGTCGACGTTGCCGCTGACGACGTCGGTGAGCGCGACGCCCACGCCCTTGTACGGAATGTGGGTGAACTTCACGCCGGCGGTCCGCTGCAGCAGCTCCGACGCCAGATGCGACACGGTGCCATTGCCGCTGGAGGCGAAGTTGATCGTGTCCGGTTTGGCCTTGGCCTGCTGGACGACGTCGCCGATGGTCTTGAAGCGCGAGGCCGTGCTGGTGACGTAGACCAGCGGCGCGTCGGCGACCAGCGTGATGGGCGCCAGGTCCTTGAGCGGGTTGTAGGGCAGCCGCGCGTAGAGCGAGGGATTGATGCTCAGGTTGCTGGTCTGGCCCAGCACCAGCGTATAGCCGTCGGGCGCGGCCTTGGCGACCTCGGCCACGCCCAGGTTGCCGCCGGCGCCGGGCTTGTTCTCGATGACGAAGATCCACTTCGTGTTGGTGGCCACGGCCTGCGTGGTCTCGCGAGCGATGAGGTCGGTGCCGCCGCCGGGCGGGAAAGGCACGATCACGCGGATCGGCCGGCTGCCGTAGGCCTGCGCCGCGGCGGTGCCGCTCACGCCGGCGCCCAGCGCCATCACGGCCGCCAAGGCCAGCGCCGGGAAGGCGCGCCGCGGTCGGGCGGCTCTTACTTGCATGCTCACGTTCGTCTCCTGGTGTGCCCCCTGTCGCGGGGTCTTGCGGCGAAGTATTGAAGCGATGAGCCTTTCAATCCAATCGATTATTCTTTCGCTCCGATCAATCCGGCTTTTGGAATGGCGCCATGGACCTGCGCGACCTGCGTTACTTCGAGACCATCGCCGAGCTGGCGCATGTCGGCCAGGCGGCCGAGCGGCTGCACCGCACGCAACCGGCGCTGACCGGGGCGATCCGCCGCCTGGAGAAGGAGGCCGGGGCGCCGCTGTTCGAGCGCGCCGGACGCGGCATCCGGCTCACGCCGGCGGGCCGCGTGATGCTGCGCTGGGCGCAGCGGCTGCGCTTCGACGTCGAGGATGCGCAGCGCGAGATGGGCGACATCGGCCGCGGGTTGTCGGGCGAGGTGCGGTTGGGCATCGTGCCGACGGCGGCGCAGTTCCAGCTGCCGCAGGCGGTGCGCCGGCTGCTGGCCGAGGCGCCCGACGTGCGGCTCAAGACGACGGTGTCGCTGGTGGACGCGCTGATGCCGATGCTGCGTGGCGGCGAGCTCGATCTGGTGGTGGGCACCGAGGGCCGGCCCGAGGCGGGCTTCGTGTCCCGGCGCCTGATCGAGGACCGGGTCGTCGTGGCGGCGAGCGCCAGGCACGAGATCTTCCGCGGCACGCCCACGCTCAAGGAGCTCTCGCGCCACCGCTGGGTGCTGCAGCCGCCGGGCGCGCCGACGCGGGACTGGCTGGATCACACCTTCGAGCGCCGCGGCCTGCCGCGGCCCGACGTGCAGGTGGAAAGCAGCACCTTGCACATGCTGCCGGCGCTGATCGCGGAGACCGCGCTGCTGAGCTTCGTCTCACGGCGGCACCTGGAGTTCTCCGCCGGCCGTTATCCGCTGCGCGAGGTGCCGATCAAGGAAGCGACGATGAAACGCCGCCTGGTCGTCACGCACCGCACCAACGCCTACCTGCCGCCGGCGGCACAGCGGCTCATGGCGCTGCTCGGGGCGGAGTGAGGCGGAGTGAGGCGGAGTGAGGCGGGGCGGTCGTCATCGGACTGTCGTCATTGCAACGCCTGGTAAGCGGCGCCGCGAAACGTGCATGGTGAAGATTCGCTGCACGCCGGGGCGTACAACGCCGACACGATCACGATGCCTTCGCACGTGAGACCGATCAGCACTTTCGATCAGGCGCGACATGACTCACCAGCACGACTCTCATCCCGACCTTCTCAGGCGCTCGCTCGTCGCGGGCCTCGGGGCGCTCCCCGCCATGCCCATGCTCATGAGCGGCCCCGCGTCCGCGCAGCCGGCCGCGACGCCGGCCTCGGTGAGCGGCGTGTTCCGCCATCCCGGGCTGTTGATGGCGCAGACGGACTTCAAGCGCATCCGCGATCTCATCGCCGCCGGAGAGCAGCCTTGGACCAACTGGTGGGACAAGCTGTGCGCCGACCGGGCGACCGCGCTGGACGTCCTGCCGAATCCCCAGGCCGAGGTCTACCGCGCGGACAGCAGCAAGTACGCGATGTACCGGGACATCCAGCGCGCGTGGTGCCTGGCCCTGCGCTGGAAGCTCTCGGACGACCGCCGCTACGCCGACAAGGCGGTGGAGACGCTGGATGCCTGGTCGGACAAGCTCAAGGTCATCGGCACCGTGCGTCCGGGCTCGACCGCGCACGACGACCACACCTTCATCCTGCTGGCCGGCATGCAGGGCCACCAGTGGGCCCAGGCCGGCGAGCTCATGCGGGACTACAGCGGCTGGCCGCGCGCGAACCTGGCGCGTTTCCAGAACATGCTGAGCACCGTCTTCGCTCCGATTTCAGCGTGGTTCCTGAGCGAAGGCCGGCTGGGCTCCCATGCCAACTGGGAGATGGCCTCGATGTGCGGCGCGCTGGCCATCGGCGTGTTCTGCGACAAGCCCGAGCTGTACCGCCTGGCCTGCGACGTGTACGCGGGCAACAACCGCGGCAAGCTCCGCAACTTCGGCAATGGCTCGATCGTGCATGGCGTCTATTTCCTGCACCCGGGTCATTTCGGCCAGTGGGAGGAGAGCGGCCGGGACCAGGGCCATTCGACGCTGGGCATGTCGCTGGGCGGCGACCTGCTGGAGATGGCCTGGAACCAGGGCGACGATCTCTACGGCATGTACAACAACCGTTTCCTCGCCGCGGCCGAGTACGTGGCCCGCTCGAACCTGCTGGACGAGCACGGCCGGCCCTATCCGATGCCGTTCTCGCGCGAACAAGACCCGTCGCAGCCGCATTCATCGAGGTGGACGCAGGTCAACCAGTCCTTCCAGCATGGCCGCAACGCCTGGGAGCCGATCTTCAACCACTACGTCAACCGCATGGGACTGGCTGCGCCCAACGTGGCGCGCATGGTGGCGCAGTGCGAGCCGAATTACTGGTCGAACGGCAGCGATGACATGGTCTTCCCGACGCTGACGCACCGGCGGGTCGCCTACGCCGGGCCGATGAAGCCGCCATCGGGCCTCATCGCCCCCGTGCGCGACGGACGGCCGGTGCTGTCCTGGTGGGGCAGCGTCGGGGCGCAGTCCTATGTGGTCAAGCGCAGCACGAAGGCCGCAGGCCCCTACACGCACCTGACGACCATTCCAGCCGGCCACGTGCTCACCTACACCGACTCACCGGCCCAGGGCGTCTGGTTCTACCAGGTCACCGCGCTGGGCGGCGGTGGCGCCAGCGCCAGCTCCAACATCGCGCGGGTCGCGGTGCCGGGCGAGCAGCGCCTGTCGATGCCGCTCAACGGCGTGAACGGCACGGGCACGGCGGCCATGCTCCGGACCCCTGCCGGAGGCTGGACGATGGCCGAAGCCACGCTGCTCGATGGCGCGACCTGGGGTGAGGGCCGGCTCAACGACAAGGCCATCGTCTTCGATGGCAAGAAGGCGGGACTGCAGCTGCCGGCCGGCATCTTCAGCGGCCTGGACGACTTCACCGTGTCCTTGTGGGCCTATGCGAATTCACTGCGCTGGGACAGCTCGCTCTTCTTCGTCGGACAGGACGGCTTCTCGTGCATGGCCATCGCGCCCAAGGCGGGGAACGGCATGCGCTTCGTGATCTTCGGCGCCGGGGGCAACGATGCGCAGTTCGTGGAGTCGCCCGGCTTCATGCCCATCCGGCGCTGGGTGCATGTCGCGGTGACGCTCAAGGGCACCACGGGCCGGCTCTATCTCGACGGCAAGGAGGTCGCGGCGTCGGACGAGATCCTGCTCTCGCCGCGCCAGGTGGGGGATCAGGTGGCCTTCCTGGGCCGCAACTGGGGGCATCCCTCCTTCGATGGCCGCATCCAGGGCCTGCGCATCGAAGCAGGCGCGCTGGGCGCCGCGGAGATCGCCGCGCTGGCGAAGTGACCTGCCGCAACGGGGCCGGGGCGGCTCGCGCCCTCCGGCCGCGTGGCGAGGATCACCGCCTGGCGCGGGCCATCAGCGCTTGCACAGATCGCTGATGGCGTTGCGGCCGGTTGCGGTGATCAGGCCCAGCCGGTAAGGCAGCTCGATGTACTCGTACTTCTTGCCCGGCACCATGTCCAGGCCCTGGTAGAGGAACTGGAGCGGCTTGCAGGGATCGATCGTCAGCGTTTGATCGATGCCTGCGCGGATCAGCTCGCCGTGAGAGACGCCCTCCGACCAGACGCGGCCCGTGAACTTGAGGTTCGCGGCGCCCGCGAACAGGTTCATTTCGCTGCCCGGGATCGGACGCCACTCGCCGTCCAGGCGGTCGGCCAGCCAGCCGCGGAAGTAGCGGCCGTCCGGACGCATCGCCTCGATCAATGTCAGGTACTTCCCGGTGCCCTCGATCCTGTAGGTGTTGCTCGCCTCGAACAGGTCTTCGCGGCGCTCGGCCTTCATGGCGAGCACGGGCGCGGAGAAGCCCCGGGGGAACTGTTCAATCGAGGTTTCCGCGCGGAAGAAGCTGCCGTTGTCGTTGGTGAAGAAGAGATGGCACTTGCGTTCGTCGCAGAGGGCCCAGAAATCCAGCCAGGCGGCGTGGCCCTTCTCGTCCTTCACGATGTCGGGCGCGGCCGCGTAGAAGGGCTTCGGGGCCGTCCACGACTGGGGATCCGCCACGTTCGCGGTGGTGGAGTACATCGGATCGCCGCCCTGGTAGATGAGGTACCAGAGCTTGTGCGGCGCGAAGTAGAAGACCTGCGGCGCCGCCCGGTAGCCGGGACCGATGGGCGACTTGTCGAGCATGACGATGGGCGCGCGCGACGCGTCCTTCCAATCGGCGAAGCTCGTGTAGGCCAGGCCCCAGCCGTTGGCGCCGGCGGTGGTGAAGAAGACGTGGTAGCGGTGGTCGTGGAAGACGATGGACGGGTCCTTGACGCCGAACAGCTTGTCCGCGTCGGCGGGCGGGCTGATCAGGGGCTCGCTGGAGGACCAGGCGAACGGAGGCGCCGCATTCGACGCCGAGCCAGCCGCGAATCCAGCCGCGGATCCGCCCGCGGACCCACCCGCAGCGTCCGCGGCGTGAGCCAGGCCACCCAAGGCCGTGCAGCAGGCAAGCCAGATGGCAGGCCATCGGCGCGTCGTCGAGAGGTGATGGCGCATGGTGGGGGCCGCGGGTTTCAAAGGCGATCCGTCCTTCAGTTGCTGTACAGGAGCCCGCGGCCGGTGCCGCTGAGGTAGACGCGGCCGTAGAGGTTCTGGTCGGCGGCCATCACGCCGATGCCTCCGAACTGGTGGGCGTCGTCGTTGAAGCGGGTCCAGGAGGCGCCGCCGTCGTCGGAGCGGTACACGCCCCAGACGCGGTTGACGGTGCCCACCACGTACAGCGCGGCGGAGTAGGACGAGCCGGCCTTCGCCTTGCCCAGCGCCACGATGCTGGCGCCTTGCAGGTCGGGCCAGGCGTTGCTGCCCTGCACCGAGGCGAACTGGCTGAGCTTCTGCCAGGTGGCTCCCGAATCCAGCGAGTGGTACAGCGCGTTGCCGTCGGCCAGCCAGAGGTCGCCCTCGGCATTGGGATTGACCGCGAGCGAGGTGGTCCACCAGCCGTTGGGGGCGAACGAGGCGGACACCGATCCCTGGCTCAGCGCGAAGCTGTGGCCGCCGTCGGTCGAGACGTAGAACTTGCCGGCCGAAGCCCACCAGGCGCCGCCCGAGTCGTAGGCATAGACCTTGTTCGGATTCTTGCGATCGGCAACGAGGCGGTAGCCGCGGTTCCAGCCGACGGCGGGCAGTGACGGCAGATTGGTCGCGGTCCAGGTGGCGCCGTTGTCGGTGGTGTACGACGGCACGGAATTCGAGGGTGCCCAGACCGCCTTGTTGCGCGCGGTGACGGCCATGCTCGATTCGCTGGACGTGTTGGTCGTGGCGCCGGCCGGCAGGCTCGCGAAGGTGGCCCAGGTCTTGCCGCCGTCGCCGGACCAGTAGCCGGTGCCGACGCCGGTCGAGTTGATCGCGCCGAAGGCGGCGATGTACTGCGGATCGGACCACGCCATGTCGGCGGCGTTGCCGTTGCTCCAGCCCAGTCCGGGCGCGAGGGTCGGCTTGCTCGCGACGTCCGTGTGCACCCAGGTGCCGACGTCGCCCGAGCTGTTGATCAGCAGGTAGGACGCGCCGGGCGGCGGGGTCACGATGGCCTGCGCGGCGATTTCCTCGATGCCGGCGATGTTGCCGTGCCAGGTCGGGGTGGCGGACGAGGCGTTGCGGGTCTCGACGATGCCGCCGCCGTGCACATGCAGGATGTGATCGCGGTTGGACGGATCGATCTCGACGTCGTCGACCCAGCCCGAGGCGGTTTCGCCGGGCATGGTGGCCTCGATCTCGCGCCAGGTCTGGCCGCCGTTGTCGGACAGCTGCACGATCTGCTGGCCGCTCCAGCTGCCCCAGGAGTTGGTCACGCCCAGCGCGATCCGGGTGGTGGCGCCGCTGCCCTGGACGGACACGCCGCCCAGGCCGAAGTTGGCGCCGCCGGACGGGTCCTCGCTCTTGAGCAGGGTCCAGGTGGTGCCGTCGAACTTGTAGAGACGGCCCGGGCCGCCGGCGCCGGGGCCCGCGTCCTTGGTGAACACGACGTAGAACAGGCCGTCGGCGGCGCGCGCGATGTGCGGGATGTGGTAGCCCGAGACTGGCGTCGTGAGCGCCGTCCAACTGGCGCCGCCGTTGGTGGACCGGTACAGGTTGGAGCCCAGGCCGGCCACGCTGGCGTAGTCCGGCGCGACGGCGGCGTAGAGGGTGGATGTGGCGGTGCCGGTGCCCTTGGTGCCGGTGTCGGCGACGACCAGCTCGATGCCCATGGCGCTGCCGCCCGCGGCCTTGATCTGGTCCTGGGTCATCTTGGCGGTGGACAGGGACGTGACCTGGGCCCAGGTGCGGCCCGAGTCCGCGCTCTTCCACAGGCCCGCGGTGCGCGAGCCGTAGAACAGCGTCGACGGCTTGTTGGGGTCGACCATCAGGCGCTCGCCCATGGCGCGGCCGCCGTTGTTGCCGCCGGTGGAGAAGGGCAGGTTGACGAAGGTCCAGTGATCGCCGCGATCGCTGGAGATGTAGAGGCGGGCGTCCGCCTTGTCGGAGTTGTACATGCCGGCTGCCATGTACACGAGCCGGTCGTTGTTGGGATCGACGGCGATGCTCTCGATGCCGTGATAGGAGCTCTCAGCCGCGCCGAAGCCCAGGCCATCGGTGATCGGCGTCCACGAGGAGGCGGCCTGGTTCCAGCGGTAGGCGCCGCCGATGTCGGTGCGCGCGTAGAGGACGTTCGCCGACGTGGGATGGAACACCAGGCCGGTGACGTAGCCGCCGCCGCCGAAGGTGAGGCTTTTCCAGGTGGTGGCCGTGGCGGGGGCAGGGGCCGGAGCCGGAGTTGGAGCCGGAGCCGGAGTTGGTGCCGGTGCCGGAGTTGGTGCCGGTGCTGGAGTTGGTGCGGGCGCCGGAGCCGGAGTTGGAGTGGGTGCCGGCGCGGGTCCGGGTGCTGGTGCCGGAGCCGGAGCCGGAGCCGGAGTTGGCGCCGCCGCGGGTCCAGGTGCCGGTGCTGGTGTCGTTGGAGGCGCCGGAGCGGGGTCAGGCGATGGGCCAGGTGCGGGTGCCGGGGCTGGGCCGGATGTGGGAGCAGGTGCCGGAGCGGCCGCGGGCGGCGGGGTGCCGGAGTCGGACGTTGGACCAGGAGTCGACGCGCTGGCGCCGCCGCTCCCTCCTCCACCACAGCCGGAGGTGAGACTCGCAGCGACGATTGATAGGGCGACAAGCCGTGTGGTGGAGAGGGTCATGGGATCGCAGTGCCTGTGAACGGAGGAGATGTCGCGCGACTGATATTGCGCTATATCTGGCATCGTAAGTTCGAGCGCTGCACTAACTGTTATCAATTGTTCAAGGAGAGCACTTGGGGGCCGCGCGCTTCTCGCCCGGTGATCCAGGCGCTACGCGCTCGTGCTTGGTCTGCCGCCGGTGCTGTTGGACGGGCTGCGCGGTTGACACGCTGTTTCCAACGGTGGTGCCACCGATCACCGATTGCGCTTCCGATCCCCCTTGATCGGCATCTCCTGCCTATGTCCCTGCAGCGGATCCCCATTCGTCAGCGTCAGAGTCCCCATCAGCGACCCTTCTTTCAGCCTGCCCTTGAAAGCTCCAACTGAAAGCACTGGGGCCTCCGCCACGGGAACGTCAAAGGTCAACTCGCCGGTGCGCCGATCGAGATGCCCGTCGAAGATCGGCCGGGGCGCTTTATCGCAGTTGCCATCAACCAGCCGGAACAAGCCCGTGATATTCGAATGTGCCGACGGATCGCGGACTTCCCACAGTTCGACGTCGAAGCCTCCACAGTCTTGGGACTGCGGAGATTGTCTGGCATCGAAGTAGCGCCCTACATACTCAAACTCTACCGCGTGGGCATTGAAGACAAGTGCGGCAAACGCGAGCAGTATGAATAAAATAATGCGCGTGGGAAAAACCATTCTCGGTGACTAGGGCAGCGGCGGCGAATCAAAATTGGAAGTGTCAAGAGAGCCGAAATAATGGGATTCCCAGTTGCCCATCATTGTGGCCGGTGGTATTGGTTAATAATGTAGCTTCGTGCCAAATCGACAGCGAAGACGCCAACGTAGTTGCTCGAATAGTAGGTTTGTATTACGCCGTCCTCAGGTGCCATATGAATAATATGGGGCGCTTCGCAGTTGACTACCTCGACTCGGGCCGCACGGGGTGATCCGCGTCGGCCGATCCGTAAGGCACCGCTCAATAGCAGTTTTGAGCGCATTGGATATTTTCTCGTCCAATTCTGTACCGTTTGCACAAAGCAATATGGCTGGATGGACGAGTTTTGGGCAAGGCGGGGCTTGGATTCAAATATGCTAAATCTCGGAGACGTCGCGTATACCATATCAATCCCATTTGGCTCAACGGGAAGGTTTAGGTAAGACCTCGCTGCGGAACCACCGCAGGACTCCTTTTCATAAGGTGTCAAAATATGCCCGTATTGGACACGAGGGCTCTTTGCCCACCTTGTCTCCAACGAGTGATTAACTAATCATGCCAGCTTCTTTCGCCTGTTGAATGATCTTATTCGGCATGTTGCCTTTCGTGACGACGGCCATGATTCTATATTTGGCGCGAGTAATGCCCAAATACATGTCGCGTACGGTCTGCTGCTCCACCGCGTTTGCCATCGCAAGATTGTCCATAATCACTGGCGGAACAATTCCCGACTCTAGGCCAACCAAGATTACGGCGTCAAACTCCTGGCCGCCTACAAACGCGGGTTTTACCAGCGAAACTAGGGGCTGATCATGGGGAAACTTTGCTCCGCGTTCGGTTATAACCTGGAATGGAAGATCCGCGTTAGAAAGATTGCTCTCGATCTGGTTCCAGTAGATATCGGAATAGCAGATTACGGCAATCTGACGAGTGTTTGCTTTTCGCAGCTCGCGGACGCGCTTCAGTACAAAGCGCCCGATGTCGGAAGACTCAGAATTCTGAACTTCAATCGCCGGCTTTGCTGCCAGTGGGTGTGCATCGGAGACCATGAGGTCCGTCAACTTGGTAAAATCCGGAAAGTCGGGCCCAAATAACTCCGTACTTTTCTGAATCACAAAAAACGCAAGTTTCGCGATGGATTCCGTGGATCTATGAATTGAGAGTAAATTCTCGTTAGCAATTCCAGCGATGCCCAGCGCAGAAAGGCCGGCAGAAGATTGGCCATACGTCGCTTGCGCCTGATCAAGTGCAAGTGCAATGGGGACATGAGGAATTTCGAACTTGGTTAGCAATGAAAAAAGCCGTCTTTCGTTCTCATTGAATAATTGAGCTTCGTCGACAAACACATAGTCAAATCCATCGCGCTTTCTTCTTAGCTGCCAGACGGGAGTTCGGAGTCGGCCGGCCAAGGATATTGCGATATCGTCAGGATCGAGGGCGGAGTACTCTTCGAAAACAACTCGATGGTATGCGAGGAAGGTGTCGAAAATGAATTCTCTCTCGCGGGAATTAAGGTTGGAGTGGAGAATGCTCAGGCTCTTCTCGGATTCCACATACCTCTTCTTGTCGTGTTCGAGGCCATGCCCTTTGATCGCCACCGATATCTCGACGAGCACCATTTGGGCGAAAAGTTGAAGAAGTCGCTTGTCGGAAAATATCTGTTTCAGGAGCGTACTGTCGGTCAGGCGACTTCGCTCGGCATTCCCCACTTCTTCTAAGGCATCCGCCACGCGTGCAAGTTGAAACTCCTTCGCCGCGTCGCCATCGGTGTCGAGGACCGTCTCCATGTCCAAACCAAGCTGGCTTCTACAATATTCGGCTAGCGTCGTGACCAAGATTTTGTGCTTAAGCAAAGCAAAGTCTTGCCCCAAGAGAATCTCAAAGCGCTCGTGAACTCGAGATTCCATCGCTTTGCTGTGGGCAATATACAAAATGGATGGAGGCGATTCCTTGCTAGGGGCAGCTTTAATCTTGCTAACGGCCAAAAGTAGCATTAGCAGTGTCTTGCCGGATCCGCCAGGGCCAAGTATACGCAACGGTTGTGCGTCGATATTTGGGCTTGTCAAAATCCGACGCTTTGCCTCTCCTAGGGGGCTTTCTGGATGGAGCCAGTCGTCGTAAGTGTATGCGAGGTATCTCGCGTGCTCGCGAATGGTAACATCGCTCTCCGCTTTGATTTCAACGTGTCCGAATAGAGAATCCTGACTCGCGGATTCGAAGAAGCCCTTTATAGCTTCGCGAAGTTTCGGAAGAAATTCTTCGCCTGCTAAGGTTTTGTTTGTGGAGCGTTGCTGAACCAGTGCGTTGGCAATTGAGGAAAGTCGATTCAGGTTTCTTCCGTCTAGAAAGGCTGCCTCCTTTAGGCGTTGGAATGAACCGTCAGGGCCAACGATCGTGCAAGATCGATTCAGCAACGTTCCTTCGCCTTGGATTCCTTCGTAATAGCCAATGGAAAGCTGGTGAGCAATGCTTCCTCGTCCTGCTAGCAGCGTATGTGTTCCGTTGTCCCATCCTCGATGAATTACGCTGCCATCGAGAAGTAAGCCCTGCAATCGCTGATTTATTACGTATAGGCACCGTTCGAATACTTCTTTGGCAATGCTCGGCTCAGATTGCAGGGGAATTTCTCCGGAAAGTCGAATAAATCCCCAATCCTCTGCGCCTGACCCACTCACATAATCACGATGCCACAGGGCGCAGATCCCTGACTTTTCGTCCAAGGAGATGCGAATGGCGTCTTGGACGAAGTCTGAATTTCGTAGTGCTCCGCCGTCCTTTCCGAGGGATTCGATCGCCGCATGCAGACTCGATATCAATCCAACTTTTGGCAGAAGCCAATCTGCAAGATTTTGTGTGATTGCGAGATATTTCATTGTTGCTCCCTGATGTTGTTAGCCATATCGCGGACCGACTGTTCTTGAAAGTCCGTCGATCCGAGGCGTATATACATATTTAGATATCTAGAGAGCATGTCGGCGAAGAACTCGCCTTTGAGTGTGGCTAATTTAATGGGCCACTGACGCATGTGGGGAAGAACACCGGATAAACCGGTCGCGGTCGTCAGCGTTTTCCATTGTTCCGCTGATGAGTTCTGTGCCCGGTCTAACGCATCGATCGGGATGGTGATCGGATATCTAAAGAGTACGACCGAGTGCGTCGGTGTTGGGCTATATTCTGATGACGCGCTTTCTTGGGGAAGAAAATGTATGTCTACCCTCAATGAGTTTGTGACGAGCCTGGAAAGAATGCCTTTGAGGCGGTCGGCTTTTACGAACTTTGAAAGATGCGCCGCAGAGGCCTCGCCGCGCTCGGATGCCTTCAAATATTCAAGGTAGCCGACTATTCTTGCGCGTTCGTCATTTGATATAGATTTGCCCTTATGATCCTTGGGGATTTCAACTATTTCTTCGATTAGGGTCGCGGGTAATAGTTCAAAACGCGTTGGTCTTGGATATTGGTCAACTATATCAAAGCGCGTTAAGAGCGCTTCTATCTCAAGCCAGCATTCGTTCCTGAAGGCGGGAGATCCTAAGTACTTACTTGCACATATTATCGGAAGGAATGTGAGCGTTTCGCATTTCCTATTCGCCAGATCGCAAGCGGGGGTAATGACAACCCCTCTTGTGAAGCCCTTGAGGAGCAATCCAAACGACGGTAACCCTTGCCAAATGTCGCCGGACCGATGGTCTGGTGCTGGCATGCAATCGTAGAAATGTGCCGCGCGTAGCGGTGCTTCGATAGGCATCGATCCTCCCTGATTTACGGGCCGATGAAGTCGACCTCTTGCGGGTGATGGTACGTTGCTCGCAGTGTTTTATATGCATCTGGTTACACCTAAGGCGGTGTTAGGCGCAATGTGGCAGCGAGAACAAATTCACGCCACCAGTGAGAACCGACATCTACCCCTCCGTTCCACTTCATCCCCCCATTTCTGCATCCTGTCGCTCCTGACTGGGGCTGGCCGAGCCCGGTTGCTATGGTGTGCTACATCAGCAACACACCGGCGCCTTGGCGCCTTGCGTCATGCATAGCTGGAACGATCAAGCGCCGATCTATCAGCAGCTCGCCGACCGACTGGCGACGCAGCTGCTCGACGGCGATCCCCCCGAAGGCGAGGCGCTCCCCTCCGTGCGCACCCTCGCCAGCCAGTACCTCATCAACCCGCTGACCGTCAGCCGCGCCCTCCAGGCCCTGGTCGACGAGGGCCTGCTCGAGAGCCGCCGCGGCATGGGCATGTACGTCCGCGACGGCGCCCGCGTCCGCCTGCTGCGCAGCGAGCGGGAGCACTTCCTCCAGGAGGAATGGCCCCGCCTGCGGGAGAAACTTCGCCGCCTCGGCCTGCGGCCCGAGGACCTGAATTGGGAGGACGCATGAACACGCTCATCGACGCCAAGCGCCTGAGCTTGCGCTACGGCCGCAAGACGGCCTTGCAGGACCTGACCTTCTCCATCCCCGCCGGCCGCGTCGTCGGCCTGCTCGGCCACAACGGCGCCGGCAAGACCACCCTCATGAAGACCCTCGTCGGCCTCAAGCGCCCCGAGGGCGAACTCCGCGTCCTCGGCCTGGATCCCCACACCCAGCGCGGCCAGCTCCTGACCTCCCTCTGCTACATCCCCGACGTCGCCGTCCTGCCCCGCTGGGCCCGGGTCTCCGAACTCATCCGCCTCATGCAAGGCCTGCAGCCCCGCTTCTCCGCCGACCGCGCCCGCCAGCTCCTCAAGCGCACCTCCGTCGTCGAGTCCGACCGCGTCCGCCACCTCTCCAAAGGCATGGTCACGCAGCTCCACCTCGCGCTGGTCGCCGCCATCGACGCCAGGCTCATGATCCTCGACGAGCCCACCCTCGGCCTGGACGTGATGTCCCGCAAGAGCTTCTACGAGATGCTCATCGACGAGTGGTGCGACGGCGAGCGCTCCGTGCTCATCTCCACCCACCAGGTCGAGGAGGTCGAGTCGCTGCTGTCCGACGTGATGATGCTCGACGAAGGACGCCTCGTCCTGAACATCTCCCTGGCCGAGATGGACCAGCGCTTCGTCGCGCTGTCGCATGACCCCGACGCCGCCGAGGCCGTCGCCGCCAGCCATCCGCTGCTGCGCTACCGCGTGCAGGGCCGGCCCGCCGCGCTCTTCGACGGCGTCGCCCCGGACAGCGTCGCCCACCTCGGCCAGCGCGTGCGGCCCAGCCTCGTCGACCTGTTCATGGCCCTGACCCGCAAGCCCGAGATCCAGGCCCGCTCGCCGGAATCGGCCTGACCCGCCCCCTCCTCAAGGACATCCCCATGACGCTCTTCAACACGCTGCTGCTGCGCGAGTGGCTGCAATACAAGCGCGCCTGGATCGGCCTCGTGCTGGGTCCGGTGCTGCTGCTCCTGGCGCTGGTGCCGTTCAGCCAGGTCGAGGGCATCGACACGCCCACCCCCGAACCCGTCGCGCTGATCGCCGGCCTCATCACCGTCGCCCTCGTGCTCGTGCTGGCCCTGGCCCTGTGCGGCTACCAGCTGATGGGCCTGGCCCGCCGCGACCAGCAGGACCGCTCCATCGAGTTCTGGGCCTCGCTGCCGGGCTCGCATGCCGCCAGCCTCGGCGCGCCGCTGCTGGCCCACGGCCTGCTGGTGCCGCTCGCGGCCACCGCGCTGGCCGTGCTCGGCGGCGCGCTGATCGGTTCGGTCATGGCGTTCAAGGAGTTCGGCCTCGCCGCCCTCCATCAGACGCAATGGGCCGCGCTGCTGCAGGTGACGATCTGGATGGGCCTGCGCCTGCTCGTCGGCCTGACCGTCGCGGCGCTGTGGCTCGCGCCCTTCGTGGTCGCGCTGATGGCGGCCTCCGCCTGGCTCAAGCGCTGGGGCGCGCCGCTGCTCATCATCGCGGTCGCCGCCTTCCTCAAGATCTACAGGAACGAGCCCGCCGCCGAGGCGCTCGCCCGGTTGCTCACGCGTCAGGTCGCCGGCGCCGGCCAGGCCCTGTTCATCGGCGCCCCGACGCTGTTCGCCAAGCCCGAGGGCCAGGACCACATGAACATGGAGGACTTCTTCGACGCGCTGTTCCGCCTGCCCGACGTCGCCCGCGCCACCATGCCCGAGGTGCTCCAGCTGATGGTGCAGCCGCAGTTCATCGCCGGGCTGCTCTTCGCCGGCCTGTGCTTCTGGCTGCTGGTGCTGCAGCGCCAGCGCAGCCTCTGAGCCAGGCACTGGCCGGACACTGGCCAAGCACCAGCCAGGCGCCCGGCACCACCCGCCAGGTGTCTGGCGCGCCCGACCGGCCCCGCCTTCGCGCGGGGCCTTCTTTCATCCGACCGTGGGGAAGGGGCTCACGCCGATGAGCAGCCGATGCAGCCCCAGGATCAGCGCGACCCACGCCCCCACGCCGATCGCGACCGCGATCGCGGTCCCTTTCGCGGTGCCCGCGGGCGGCGGCGGCGCATCGCGGCGGCGCGCCGAGACGAGATCCAGCAGCGCCCACACCAGGAACGCGCCGAACAGCAGCAGGTCCGCGGCCGTGTTGTTGGCCAGCAGGTGGACCGCCGCCCACAGGATCACCGCGATCAGCATCGGGTGGCCCAGCGCCGCCTTGAAGTGGTTGCGCGGCACATGCGAGGCCGCCAGCAGGATCAGCGAGGGCAGCATCACCAGCCCCGCGAGATGGTTCATGCCGCGCGGCGTGGCCCAGAGCGGATGGGGATCGAGCCGCGCCTGCCCGTAGCCCCAGATGATCAGCAGCAGCCCGATCACCGAGACGGCGGTGTAGCTCAGCTTCCAGCCCTTCTCGCCCCAGGCGGCGAGCCGCGCTTCGCGCCACGCCGGCGCCACCAGGCGGACCGAATGCGGTCCGAGGAAAAGGATCAGTCCGAGGATGAGGGCCCACATGATGAAGTCGCTCCTTGTCGGCGCGGACTATGCCCGCGCGGGGAGCGTCTCACCAGTGCCGTCCGGATCAAGAGACCGTTGTCGCGAGCGGATCCAATGACGGGGCCAGGACCTGGCGCAGGTCGCCTTCCGCCTGGTCGAGCCAGGCCATCGCGGCCAGCAGCGCCAACGCCGCGATCACGATGCCCATCACGCGCAGCAGCACGCGGCGCCATCGATGGGCAGGGGCAGCGGACCGCGCGGGAACAGGCGGCACGGCGCCGCCGAGACGGGCAGGGGCTTTCATGGCGGACTCCGGAATGAAGGGGGAAGTCGCCGCCGCGCTCAGGGGAGCACCGCGCCGAGACCCCACAGCAACGCCGGATAGACCGCGCCCCAGGCCACCGCGAGGATCGCGACGGCTTTCAAGCCGACGAGCATCGGCGGGGTGTGGGGGGCGATGGCGGGGGGCTTCGTCATGGTGCGCTCCTGGAGCTGGCGACACATGCCGTGCAAACGGCGTGCCAGCTCGCGGCGTTGACGCCGGGGACCCCCTAAAACATCACGTTACCCGGCCCCAACGAAGCGGACACGCGCGCGGTGCCCGCTCCGTCCATGCTCAGGCGCTGCGGTCGACGCGCAGCGCCAGCAGCACCGAGGTGTGGGTCTTGATCACGCCCTCGATCTCGCCGATCTCATCGAGCAGCGCATCCAGCCGCGCGGTGCTGTCGGCGCGCAGCGTCGCCATGTAGTCGAACTCGCCGCTGACCGACGCCAGCTGGCGCAGCTCCGGCAGCCGCGACAACCGCTTCACGACCTCCCGCCCCGCGCGGGGCTGCACCGTGATGCCGACGAAAGCCTGCACGCCCCGCTCCACCGCCTCGCCGCCCAGCCGCACCGTGTAGCCGGCGATCAGGCCCTCCGCCTCCAGCCGCGCCAGCCGTGCCACCACCGTGGTGCGTGCCACGCCCAATTGGCGGGCGAGGTCGGCGGTGCTGGCGCGGGCATTGGCCTGCAGCAGCGCGATCAGCTCGCGGTCGGTCTGGTCCCGCAGCGTCGCCGGCGTGGCGAGCTCGGGCGCGCTCTTCTTCGCATTCATGAGGTCCTTGGCGGAGTGTGACGGAGTGCTCGGGATAAACCCTTGTTTTCGCCGGAATGAATGTTTGCGCCGACGAATCGTCAGCATAAGCATGTTTTTCGTCGAAGTCGCGCTTTCTTTCGTCGGTGGAGGTTCGGACACTGCGTCCATCGCATCTCTCCGGCGTGCTCGGCACGCCGGGACCTCTTCTTCCAGGATCACAAGGAGCACGACATGAAAGTGGCATTGCTGGGCGCCGGACACATCGGCCAGACGATCGCGCGACTGCTGCAGGGCAGCGGCGACTACCAGGTCACCGTGATGGACAGGAACGCCGCCGCGCTGAAGCACCTGGCCGGCCAGGGCCTCGCGACCAAGACCGTCGACACCGAGGACCAGACCCAGCTCGCCGCCGCGCTGCGCGGCCATGACGCCGTCGTCAACGCGCTGCCCTATCACCTGGCGATCACCGCCGCGCACATGGCGCTGGAGGCCGGCTGCCACTACTTCGACCTGACCGAGGACGTGGCCGCCACCAAGGAGATCAAGCGCATCGCCGAAGGCGCTAAGACCGCCTTCATGCCGCAATGCGGCCTGGCGCCCGGCTTCATCGGCATCGTGGCGCACCACCTGGCCAAGAGCTTCGACGCGCTGCAGGACGTGAAGATGCGCGTCGGCGCGCTGCCCGCCTTCCCGACCAATGCGCTGAAGTACAACCTGACCTGGTCGGTCGACGGCCTGATCAACGAGTACTGCCACCCCTGCGAGGCCATCCACGACGGCGCCGCGATCTCCGCGCTGCCGCTCGAGGGCCTGGAGCATTTCTCGCTGGACGGCGTCGAGTACGAGGCCTTCAATACCTCCGGCGGCCTGGGCACGCTGTGCGAGACCTGGGAGAACAAGGTCCGCAACCTGGACTACAAGACCGTCCGCTACCCCGGCCACCGCGACCTGATGATGTTCCTGCTGGACGACCTGGCGCTGAAGAACGACCAGGAGAAGCTCAAGGACATCATGCGCAAGAGCATGCCGGCCACCATGCAGGACGTGGTCCTGGTGTTCGTGACCGTCTCGGGCATGAAGAACGGCGTGCTGATGCAGGAGGTCTTCGCCCGCAAGATCTTCGCCGAGCGCGATGGCGAGCAGCCGCTGTCGGCCATCCAGATCACCACCGCCGCCGGCATCTGCGCCGCGGTCGACCTGTTCCGCGAAGGCAAGCTGCCGCAGCAGGGCTTCATCCGCCAGGAGGAGGTGGCGCTGCCGGACTTCCTCGCCAACCGCTTCGGCAAGGCCTATCAGCAGTCGCGCCAGGTGGAATCGATCGGCTGAAGGAGAATCCCGCGATGACTACCACCACCGACCTGCTGGCCGCCCTGGGCGTGCCGAGCGCCGCCTTCACCGGCGGCTCCATGACCGTCCGCAGCCCGATCGACGGCGCGGTGATCGGCGCGGTCCACGAGGCCAAGGCCGCCGACATGACCGCCGCGATCGCCAAGGCGCAGGACGCCTTCCTGGCCTGGCGCACCGTGCCCGCGCCCAAGCGCGGCGAACTGGTCCGCCTGTTCGGCGAGGAACTGCGCGCCAACAAGGCCGCGCTGGCCCGCCTGGTGTCGCTGGAGGCCGGCAAGGTCACCAGCGAGGGCGAGGGCGAAGTGCAGGAGATGATCGACATCTGTGACTTCGCCGTCGGCCTGTCGCGCCAGCTGCATGGCCTGACCATCGCCAGCGAGCGCCCCGGCCACCGCATGATGGAGCAGTACCTGCCGCTGGGCGTGGTGGGCATCATCTCGGCGTTCAACTTCCCGGTCGCGGTGTGGGCGTGGAACTCGGCGCTCGCGCTGGTCTGCGGCGACACCTGCGTGTGGAAGCCCAGCGAGAAGACCCCGCTGACGGCGCTCGCGACGCAGGCGCTGTTCGAGAAGGCCGTCGCCCGCTACCAGGGCGCGCCGGCGCACCTGTCGCAGGTGCTCATCGGCGGCGCGGCCGTCGGCGAGGCGCTGGTCGACGACGCGCGCGTCGCGCTGGTCTCGGCCACCGGCTCGACCCGCATGGGCCGCGCGGTCGGTCCGCGCGTCGCGGCGCGCTTCGGCCGCTGCCTGCTGGAGCTGGGCGGCAACAACGCGATCATCGTGACCCCCAGCGCCGACCTGGACCTGGCCGTGCGCGGCATCCTGTTCGGCGCCTACGGCACGGCCGGCCAGCGCTGCACGACGACGCGCCGCGTCATCGCGCACGAGTCCATCCATGACGAACTGGCCGCCCGCCTGGACCGCGCCCGCGCGCAGCTCAAGATCGGCAGCCCGGTCGAGGCCGGCAACCTGATCGGCCCGCTGATCGACAAGGGGGCCTTCGACGCGATGCAGTCGGCGCTGAAGGCCGCGCGCGAGCAGGGCGGCGAAGTCAGCGGCGGCGAGCGCGCGCTGGCGTCGCAGTATCCGGAGGCGTATTACGCGGTGCCGGCGCTGGTCCGCATGCCGGCGCAGACGGACATCGTGAAGCACGAGACCTTCGCGCCCATCCTGTACACGCTCAAGTACAAGACGCTGGACGAGGCGATCGCGCTGCAGAACGACGTGCCGCAGGGCTTGTCCTCGGCGATCTTCACCAACGACATCCGCGAGGCCGAGACCTTCGTCAGCGCCAGCGGCTCCGATTGCGGCATCGCCAACGTGAACATCGGCACCTCGGGCGCGGAGATCGGCGGCGCCTTCGGCGGCGAGAAGGAGACCGGCGGCGGCCGCGAGTCCGGCTCGGATGCGTGGAAGGCCTACATGCGCCGCACGACCAACACCGTCAACTACTCGCGCGAGCTGCCGCTGGCGCAGGGCGTGAAGTTCGATGTCTGAGCGCGCGGGGGAACTGAAGGCGCAGAGCGCGCTGAGCCTGCGCGTGGCCGAGGCGGCCGGCAGCGGCGTGTTCGCGCTGCTGCGCGGGGCGCTGGGCCAGGACGCCGCGCAGGCGGCATTCGAGCGGCTGCACGTGGTGCCGGGACTGCTGAAGGCGGCGGGCGAGCGCGTCTCGCGCGCCGAGCTGGCGCAGGCGCTGAACATGGCGCTGTTCCTCGACGTCACGCAGCGCGTGCCGATGGCGGCGGCCTACGTCGCCGACCTGCAGCGCGATGCGCAGCAACTGGTCTTCGACCACGGCGCGCTGCGCACCGTGGCGTGGCCCTGCGGCGCGCTGCCGCCGGGCGAGGCCGCGATCACCCGCGTGCTGCGCCCGCTGGGCTTCACGATGGCCGCCACCTATCCGCTGCCGCGCCTGAAGATGACCGGCCGCGCCTGGCGCCATGCCGACTTCCCCGAGGACATCGCGCAGTTCTTCGTCTCGGAGCTGCATCCGGAGCGCTTCTCCGGCAGCTTCCAGGGCGCGGTGACGCGCGTGCTGGCGAGCTCGCGGGATCCGCTGGCGCCGGCCGACCTGGCGCTGCTGGAACAGCTCGCGCGCGATGGCGCGCTGGCGCTGGGCGCGGCGGTGGCGCTGCTGCCGAAGCTGATCGGCTGCTTCGCGCGCCAGCATGGGCTGTTCGAGGCGGACGACTACCAGGCGCTGCTGGCCGAGTCGGCCGAGATGGCGTGGATCGCGACCGAGGGCAATGCGTTCAACCACGCGACCGACCGCGTCGCCGACATCGAGTCGGTCGTCGCGGCGCAGCGCGCGCTGGACCGGCCGGTGAAGGACACGATCGAGACCTCGGCCACCGGGCGCGTGCGCCAGACCGCGTTCAGGGCGGCACGCGTGATGCGCGAGTTCCTCGACCGCGGCCAGCGCGTGATGCTGGACGTGCCGGGCAGCTTCCACGAGTTCATCCAGCGCGCGCCGCTGGAGGCGGGCGGGGCGCTGGACCTCGCTTTCGACGCGGGCAACGCGACCGGCATCTTCAAGATGACGGCGGGTGCGGCGAAGGACGCCGACACGGCCGGCGAGGCCGCGGCGTGCTGAGTGGCGCGCAGAGTGGCGTGCTGAGCGGCGCCGGCCTGAACCGCGCCGGTTTCGTCGCCGAGGCGCGCGCGGTCTGCGGCGAGGCCTTCGTGCAGGACGGCGCGGCGATCGAGCCGCGCTTCCTGCAGCCGGCGCGCTATGCCGCGGGGCAGGCGGCGGCGCTGGTGCGGCCGGGCTCGCGCGACGAGGCCGCCCGCGTGATCGCGCTGGCGGCGGCCGCGGGCCTGCGCGTGGTGCTGCAGGGCGCGCACACGGGGCTGGTGCGCGCGGGCACGCCCGACGACGCCCAGGCCGAGGTGCTGCTGAGCACCGAGCGCTTGCGCGAGGTCTTCGAGCTCGACCCGCTGGACCGCACGCTGCGCGTCTCGGCGGGGTTCCGGCTGTCGGAGATCAATGAGCGGCTCGAGCCGCACGGCCTGTGGTTCCCCGTCGATCTCAGCGCCGATCCGTCGATCGGCGGCATGGTCGCGCACAACACCGGCGGCACGCGGATGCTGCGCTACGGCGACGTGCGGGCCAACACGCTGGCGCTGGAGGTCGTGCTCGCCGAGCCGGCGGGCCAGGTCTTGCGCCTCGGTCAGGGGCTGCAGAAGGACAACTCGGCGCTGGCGCTGGGGCAGCTGTTCATCGGCTCGTCAGGCAGCCTCGGACTTGTCAGCGAGGTGACGATCAAGCTCGCCCCGCTGCCAAGGCAGCGCGCCGTCGCGCTGGTCGCGCCGGCCGGGCTCGCGGACGTCTTCCCCCTCTACGCCGACGTGATGCAGCGCTGGGGCGGGCTGGTGTCCGCCTTCGAGGGCATCAGCCGCGCGGCGCTCGAGGCCGGCCTGCACGGACAGGACGCGGCGCGGTGGTTCGACGGGCAACTGCCCGATTACGCGATGCTCATCGAGCTCAGCAGCGAGCTGCCGGGCGATCAACTCGATCTCGGCGGGCTGCTGCAGGGCTGGCTGGAGACCGAATTCGAATCCGGGCGGGTGCGGGATGCGGTGCTCGACGCCGACGAGGCGATCTGGGGCCTGCGCCATCGCATCAGCGAAGGGCTGCGGGCGCAGGGCAAGGTGATCGGGCTCGATCTCTCGCTGCCGAGGCGGCACTTCATGGCCTTCCGCGAGCGCGCAGCGGCATGGCTGGCGGAGCGGTTCCCGCGCTTGCGGCTGGCTGACTTCGGCCACCTCGGGGATGGGGGGCTGCACTTCAACATGGTCTGGCCGGCGTCGGCGGGGGACTGGACGGGGGCGCAAGAGCTGACCCTGCGCGATGGGCTCTACGCGCTGGTGGCGGAGCTGGGCGGGTCGATCAGCGCGGAGCATGGGGTCGGGCCTCAACTGCAGGCGGCTTACCGGGCGCATTGGGCGAGGGTGGAGCCGGGGGTGCTGGGGTGGGCGAGGGCAGTACAGAAGGTGTGGGATCCGCACGCTCGAATGGGAAAAGTGGATTGGGGTGGTTGAATCGCTTGTCAGATTCAGAAATCGTGCTAAAGTCCAATTCTTCGCTGAGACGCAGTTGATACGAAATCAAAGCGAAGACAAATCCTGAAAGCCCAGGTGGCGGAATTGGTAGACGCACTAGTTTCAGGTACTAGCGGGTAACTCCGTGGAGGTTCGAGTCCTCTCCTGGGCACCAAATACGAAAAGCCGGCCATGAGCCGGCTTTTCCCATTCTGTTGCCCAGGAAGTGATGTCCGGTGGACATCACGGGGGGACTCGAATGGTTTGGACCGTGAGGTCCAAACCGGGGTCGCGCTTGCGTGACCGAGTCCTCTCCTCGTGGCAGGGCTACTGCATTCGGGAGCTGACGGGGTCGATGCCTTGGAGTGGCGTGGCCATGGCCTCAAAGGCCGCATCGGCCGCCTGCCCGGCGCGCGCCGCGTCGTCGAGGCTGACCTGCATCCTTCGCCGCATCCACGGCTTCAGATCTTCCAGCGGTCCCACATCGGGCAGCAAGCTCCAATCCTGCAAGGCCTGCACCGCATGCGGCACCGGCTCTTCCCCCGCCAGCGCCCGTTGCAGCCGCTTGGCCGCTTCCGGCATTTCCGCCATGAACTCCCCGTCCAGGTCCTTGGCGCGGCGCATCAAGCTCTGCCGCATCATCGACAGATGGGCCATCAACCGATACCCGTGATCCAGCACGGTATTGAGTTCCTGCAGCGGCGGCCTGACCCGCTTCGGCTCAGCCGCGCTCCGCGTCAACGCTGCTGACAGCGCGGCCAGCGCGTCATACGCCTGCCGCCTCGCCATCCGCTGCGTCAACGCGCCGGCCGGCGTCATCTCCGCCGTCATCGCCTGCATCGCGTACTGCTGCAACGCGTTCCTGGCCCGCTTCAATGCCCTGGGCAGATTCCTCCGCTCCCAACTCGGCAGCACGTAGCTGAACGCCCACGCCAGCACCGCGCCGAGCACCGTATCCGCGAGCCGTTCCGAGATCGCGATCCCATGCGACGGATCCGCCAGATGCGACTGCAGCAGCGCCATCACGGTCGCCGCGATCGCGGTCACCAGATACCTTCTGGTCACGAACGCATGCGCCACGCCCACCGCGATCTGCAGCACCACGATCCACAGCGTGATGTTCTGGATCTGCGCGAGCCCGAGCATCAGCCCGCAGCCGATCGCCGTCCCGAGCACGCGCATGTTCCTGCGTTCCAGCGTCTGATCCAGGCTGCCGCGCAGCACCACCGCCACGGACAGCACCAGCCAATGCGGATGCGATGCCCACGGCAACGCCAGCGCGATGAAATAAGCCGCCGACAACGCCAGCGCGCTGCGCAGCGCATGCCGCATCACCGGCGAATCCAGATGCCACTGCGCCTTGAGCAGCCCCATCGGCCAGCCCACCGGCGTCACGAAATTCCTCAGCGGCCCCGCGTCCACCGGCAGCGGCGGCAGCGGCTGCGCCACGTCCAGCGCGCGCCCCATCGCCAGCACTTCCGTGTCCAGATGCGAGAGCCGGTCCTGCAGCACCAGCTGCAACCGCACGCGCGGATCCTGCGCCGGCAGATCCGGCCACCGCGTCACCTTCACGCTCACCGCCGCTGGCGCGCGCTCATCCAGCAGCGCATCCCGGTACTCATCCAGCAGCACCGCCAGCGCCTTCAGTCTCCCGACCAACTGCGTCCGCATCGCCTGCCCCAGCGGATCCTCGCCGAGCAGCTCCAGATCCAGCCGGCTCGCCAGCATCAGGTCGCGCAGCTCCACCACGTGCAGCAGCACCGCCGCGCTTCTCGGATCCGTCTTCGCGCGCGGGAACACCTGATCGCGCGCCGTCTGCAACAGCTCCGCCAGCTGCGCTTCATTCCCCAGCCAATCCCGCATCGCATGCGCCGCCCCGCCGCTGCCCAGCAGCTCGGCGCGCGCGCTCAGCAGCTGCGCCAGCCCGTGCAGCGCATCCCCCAGCGCCAGCCGGTGGAATCTGCGCTGCAGCACCGCGCTCGAGATCACGCTCCACACCAGATAGAGCCCGATCCCCGCCGCGCCGCTGGCCAGCACGATCCCCAAGGGCTGCGGCGGCCAGGCCAGCGCGAACACCATCGCCAGGATGGGCGCGAACGACACCGGCCCGGCGCGCGGTCCCCAGCTCAGCAGCATCGCGCTGGCGAAGGCCAGCGCCGCCACGAACGTCCCCATCGCCACGCGATACGGATGCAGCACCGCCACCAGCCCGACAGCCAGCAGCGTCATCGCCCCGGCCGTCAGCACGCGGTTGCGGTTGCGCCGGACGCTGCCCGGCAGATCGGCCAGACTGGCGCAGATGGCGCAGGCCATCGCCAGCTGCGAGGCGACCTGCGACAGCGCGGCGGGCGCCGCGTGCGACACGATCACCTGCACCAGCATCACCCCGAGGGCGACGCTCAGGCCGTTCCACCAGTGCGCCGGCCAGTGCCGCCAGCGACCGGCCGCCATCAGGCTTCCCGGATGCGCTGGTTCAGATGGGCCAGCGCTTCCTCGACCTGGTCGACCAGCACCAGGCACAGATCACCCGGCTGCAGGCGTTCCAGCGCGCGGTCGATCGCGACGAACTCGCCGCGGATCTCCTCGATGTGCTTCGTCCGCGTCGCGCCCTTGAGGCCCTGCTGCAGCAGCGCGAGCACTTCGCCGTCCTCGCGTCCGCGCTGGCAGGCATCCTGGAACAGGATGGCCTCGTCGAAGGCCTCGCCCAGGATCTGCGTCTGCACGCGGATGTCCTCGTCGCGCCGGTCGCCGGCGCCCGAGATCACCACCGAGCGCCGGTTGGCCGGCAGCGCCTGCACGGCCTGCACCAGCGCGCGCATCGCGTCGCCGTTGTGGCCGTAGTCGGCGATGACGGTCGCGCCGCGATAGTCCATCACGTTGAAGCGTCCCGGCACGCTGTCCGGATCGCTCATGAAGCTGGCCAGCCCGCGCCGGATCGTGTCCCAGTCCAGGCCCACGCCCCAGGCCGCGGCCACCGCCGCCATCGCGTTCTCGTTCTGGAACGGGATCGCGCCGCCGCGGGTGAAGGGGATGTCGCGCAGCGGGATGGACTCGCGCCACGCGCCCTGCGCCGCCACCAGCGCGTCGCCATCGACATACACGCAGCGCTTGCCCTGCGCGCGGTGCGTCGCCATCAACGGGTGATGGCGGTCGCTGGCGAAATAGATCACCTGGCCCGGGCAGACGTCGGCCATCCGCGCCACGACCGGATCGGCCGCGTTCAGCACCGCGTAGCCGGTCGATGCCACGTTCTGCACGATCACGCGCTTGACCAGCGCCAGTTCCTCGACGGTGTTGAGGAAGTTCATGCCCAGGTGGTCGCCCTCGCCCAGGTTGGTCACCACCGCCACCTGGCAGCGGTCGAAGCCCAGGCCCTCGCGCAGCACGCCGCCGCGCGCGGTCTCGAAGACGGCGGCTTCCACGTCCGGATGCATCAGCACGTTGCGCGCGCTCTTCGGGCCGGAGCAGTCGCCGCTGTCGGTCTGGCGGCCGTCGACATACACGCCGTCGGTGTTGGTCATGCCCACGCGCAGCCCCTGCGTCGCGAACATGTGGGCCACCAGGCGCGAGGTCGTCGTCTTGCCGTTGGTGCCGGTCACCGCCACGATGGGGATGCGGCCGTCCTCGTTCGCGCTGCCGCGGTTGCCGGAGCCGTAGATGCTGGAGATGATGGCCTCGCCGACGTCGCGGCCCTTGCCGTAGGACGGGCTCAGGTGCATGCGCAGCCCCGGCGCGGCGTTGACCTCGACGATGCCGCCGTTCTGCTCCTCGAGCGGCTTGTGCACGCTCTCGGCCACTACGTCGACGCCGCAGACATGCAGGCCCACGACCGTCGCCGCCGCGATCGCGCGGGCCGCGACGTCCGGATGCACGTCGTCGGTCACGTCGGTGGCGGTGCCGCCGGTGGACAGGTTGGCGTTGTTGCGCAGGATCACGCGGCGGCCCTTGTCGGGCACCGAGTCGGGCGTCAGGCCCTGCAGGTCCAGCCGCGCGATCGCGATGTCGTCCAGGCGGATCCGGGTCAGCGAGGTCGCGTGGCCATCGCCGCGGCGCGGATCCTCGTTGACCTTGTCGACCAGCTGGCGCACCGTGTGCACGCCGTCGCCGATCACGTTGGGCGGGTCGCGGCGCGCCGCGGCCACCAGCTTGTCGCCGACCACCAGCAGCCGGTAGTCGCTGCCGGGCAGGAACTTCTCGACCATCACGGTGCCGATCTCGTCGGCCGCCTTGTAGGCCATTTCCAGGTGCTCGCGCGTGGCGACGTTGACGGTCACGCCCTTGCCCTGGTTGCCGTCCAGCGGCTTGACCACGACCGGCAGGCCGATCTCCTGCGCCAGCTCCCAGGCCTCGTCCACCGACGCCACCGGCGCGCCCACGGGCACCGGCACGCCGGCCGACTGCAGCAGGCGCTTGGACAGGTCCTTGTCCTGCGCGATCGACTCGGACACCGCGCTGGTCGCGTCGACCTCCGCGGCCCAGATGCGGCGCTGCTTCACGCCCCAGCCCAGCTGCACCAGCGAGCCCTGCGTCAGACGGCGGAACGGGATGCCGCGCTTGCAGGCGGCCTCCACGATCGAGCCGGTCGAGGGACCCAGGCGGATGTCCTCGTCGGTCTCGCGCAGCGCCTTGACGGCGGCGTCGGCGTCGAAGGCGGCACCCGACTGCGCGGCGGCGATCAGCTCGACCGCCTTGTCGAAGGCGGCGCGGCCCACGTCCTCCTCGCTGTACTCGACCACCACCTGGTAGGTGCCGGCCTCGGAGGTCGTGTGCGTGTGGCTGAAGGTCACCGGGCAGCCGGCCTGCGCCTGCAGCGCCAGCGCGGCCTGCTCCAGCACGTGGGCCAGCGAGATCGGCGTCTTGGCGCTGCTGGCCGGCCGCAGCGGGCCGATGCCGGGGAAGCGCTCGCGCAGCCGGGTCTCGAACCCGTCCATGTCGGCGAGCGCGCGCTCGGTCTCGCTGCAGTGCACGACCGCCTCGATGGCGGTGTGGCGGCTCCACATGTTGGGGCCGCGGAGGGCGCGGGTGCGGGAGACTTCCATCTGTCGTCTTTCGGTTCGTCTGTGCTTGGAATGTCGACGGGTCGGGGTCAGGCGATGCCGTGTGCGATGCCGTTTATGCGGCTGTTCAGCGCGGCAGCTCCGGCACGAAGGTGTCCAGGCCGGCCGAGATCAGCTCCGGCGAGATGCCCATCGCCCAGGCCGTGGCCACGGCCGCCAGCACCGAGTCGGTGTCGATCTCCTGGCCGGTGGCGCGGAAGCGCGCCTGCAGCGATTCCACGTTCGCGCCCGAGGTCTCCGCGCCGCCCTGCGCCAGCATCGCGGCGCCGCCGCGCAGGAACACGCCGCGGCCTTCCTTGGCGCGGTGCGCGGCCAGCGCGGCGTTGTCGGCGGCGACGGCGTAGAAGATCACCTCGCCATCGGACAGCGGCGCCATCTCGACCAGCCGCGGCTCGTCGGCGTTGAGCACGGCCACGCCGTCGGACAGCACCACGTCGACCTGCGTGCGCAGGACCTTGAAGAGCTGGTCCTCGGTCTGGATGTCGTGGTTGCCCAGCTCGGGCACGCGGCCCACGTCGGTGACCAGGCCGACCTGGCAGCGGTCGTAGGCCAGGCCGTCGGACAGGATGGTGCCGGCGCCGTTCTCGACCACGATGGCGTCGACCGCGCGGTTCATCAGCAGGCGGTGGCTGGCGGCCCAGGTCGCGCTGGGCTTGCGCTCGACGCGGCGGGTGCCCAGGAACAGGCCGTCGCCGCAGGCCAGGCCGACATGGCGGCCGTTCAGGTGCAGCAGCCAGCCGACCAGGCGCGCGATCTGCGCCGTGCCGCGCGAGCCGGCCACGCCCACGATGGGGATGCGGCCGTTCTCGTCCTCGGCGAACAGGTGGTCGATGATGGCCTGGCCCACCGGCTGGGGCATGCCCTCGGCCGGCTTCAGGTGCATCAGCAGGCCGGGGCCGGCATTGACCTCGACGATGGCACCGCCGGTCTCGGACAGCGGACGCGCGATGTCGCTGGTCACCAGGTCCACGCCGGCGATGTCCAGTCCGACGGTGCGCACCGCCAGCGACACGGCATGCGCCACTTCCGGATGGATCTGCGCGGTGCAGTCGATCGCGACGTTGCCGTTGCGCTGGATCAGCACGCGGCGGCCGGCCTCGGGCACCGCGTCGCTGGCCAGGCCCTGGCGCTGCAGGTCCAGCTGCACGACGGCGTCGCCGGCGATGTCGATGCGGTTGAGCGGGAAGTCCTCGGTCGTGCCGCGGCGCGGGTCGGTGTTGATCTGCAGGTCGATGAGCTGCACGACGGTGTGGACGCCGTCGCCGGTGATCCACGCCTCCTCGCCGCGCGCGGCGGCGACGACCTGGCCGCCCACCACCAGCAGCCGGTGCTCCATGCCGGGGATGTAGCTCTCCACCAGCACTTCCGAGCCTTCCTTCTCGGCCAGCGCGAAGGCGGCCTCGACGTCGGCCTGGTGGCGCAGGTCCAGCGTGACGCCGCGGCCGTGGTTGCCGTCGGACGGCTTGACGACGACCGGCAGACCCAGGTCCTGCGCCACGTCCCAGGCCTGGGCCGCGGTCTCGACCGCCTGGCCCGCCGGCACCGGCACGCCGACCGACTTCAGCAGCTCCTTGGTCAGGTCCTTGTCGCGCGCGATGCCTTCGGCGATCGCGCTGGTCATGTCGGTCTCGGCGGTCCAGATGCGGCGCTGGCGCGCGCCGTAGCCCAGCTGGACCAGGTTGCCGTCGTTCAGGCGGATGTGGGGGATGCGGCGGTCGGTCGCGGCGGCCACGATGGCGGCGGTCGACGGGCCGAGGTAGCAGTCGTCGAGCTTGTCGCGGATCGCCTCGACGGCGGCATCGACATTGAAGTCGTCGCCATTGATCGTGGCCATCAGCAGCGCATGGCCCTGCTCGAGCGCGCAGCGGGCGACCTGCTCGTCGCGGGCCCGGAACACCATCCGGTACACGCCGTGCTGCGAGGTCGAGCGCGTCTGGCCGAAGCCGGTCGGCATGCCGGCCAGGTTGAGCAGCTCGATGACGATGTGCTCCAGCACATGGCCCATCCAGGTGCCCTCGGTCAGGCGCTGCAGGAAGCCGCCGCGCTCGCCGACGCCGCAGTGGTGCTCCTCCAGCGCCGGCAGCCGCGCGCACAGCCGCGCGGTGAATCCGGGGATCAGGTGGGAGGGATGTTCCTCCAGGCCGCCGAGGTCCAGCCAGGTTTCCAGCACCGGACGGTAGGTCCACATGTTGGGGCCGCGCAGGTAGTTGATGCGCAGGAGCTTGATGTCGTCGTGTCGGCTCATGGGGGAAGGGGACGTGGAGGGGAACCGGCCAGAGGGCGGCTACTGGAATTTGAAGCGAAGCACAATTGTGCGCTTAAGAGAAAATCCGGCGAAACACCGCCAGAAGAATCACGAATGCAGCATCAACATCCTGTCTCGCCAGCTCCGGCCGGGTCGGCCGCCGAGGCCTTCGAATCACGCCATCGGCGTGGCGAGAACGTCCGGGCGACGCTGGAGGTTGACCTCGACAGGCGTTTGCGCTTCCGCGCGGGCGCTCTGCAACTCACCGACCAGCGCCTGCTGGCCTGGACACCGTCCGGCAACGCGGATGCCCGGCCGGCGGATGACGCGGACGGCGCGGATGGCGCGGATGAGGCCGGATTCCACGAATGGCCCCTGTCGCCGGCCCTGCGCCTGCAGCTCTCCGACCACGCCGGCCTGGGCCTGCTGGAGCTGGTGGACGCCTCGGGCCGGCTGGCGCAGTGGCGCTTCACGATGCAGGCCAACCTGCAGGCGCAGCGCTTCCAGGACGCCTTCAACCGCCGCGACGAACCCGCCCTGGATCAGGAGGCCGAGCCCGAGCTCTGCCCCAGCTGCCAGGCCGTGCTGCCCGAGGACAGCGAGGAGTGCCCCTCCTGCGCCCGCGAGCTGCACACGCCGCCGTCGACCTGGGTGCTGCTGCGGCTGTGGCGCTTCGCCCGGCCCTACCAGGGCCAGCTGTTGCTGGGCTTCCTGCTGATGCTGGGCGCGACCGGCGCGACGCTGGTCTCGCCCTACCTGACCATGCCGCTGATGGACAAGGTGCTGATCCCCTTCCAGCAGGGCCAGCAGATCGACACCGGCCTGGTGGCGCTCTACCTGGGCGGGCTGCTGGGCGCGGCGCTGGTGTCCTGGCTCCTGGGCTGGGCCAAGACCTACATCCTGGCGCTGGTCTCCGAGCGCATCGCCGCGGACCTGCGCACCGCGACCTTCGACCACCTGCTGGGCCTGTCGCTGGAGTACTTCGGCTCCAAGCGCACCGGCGACCTGATGAGCCGCATCGGCTCGGAGACCGACCGCATCAGCGTCTTCCTGTCGCTGCACGCGCTGGACTTCATCACCGATTGCCTGATGCTGCTGATGATCACGGTGATCCTGTTCACGAGCAACGCCTGGCTGGCGCTGGCCACGCTGGTGCCGCTGCCCTTCATCGCCTGGCTGATCCACCTGGTGCGCGACCGGCTGCGCACCGGCTTCGAGAAGATCGACCGCGTCTGGGGCGAGGTCACCTCGGTGCTGGCCGACACCATCCCCGGCATCCGCGTGGTCAAGGCCTTCGCCCAGGAACGCCGCGAGGCCGAGCGCTTCCGCACCGCCAACCGGCACAACCTGGTCGTCAACGACCGGCTCAACAAGACCTGGAGCCTGTTCACGCCCAGCGTCTCGCTGCTGACCGAGATCGGCCTGCTGGTCGTGTGGGCCTTCGGCATCTGGCTGATCGCGCACGCGCAGATCACGGTCGGCACGCTGACCGCGTTCCTGGCCTACATCGGGCGCTTCTACGGGCGGCTGGATTCGATGAGCCGGATCGTGTCGGTGACGCAGAAGGCCGCGTCCGGCGCCAAGCGCATCTTCGACATCCTGGACCACCACTCCAACGTGCCCGAGCCGGCCCAGCCGGTGACGCTGGACAAGGTCCAGGGCGGACTGTCATTGCAGGACATCGGCTTCCGCTACGGCAACCGGACGGTGATCCGCGACCTCAACCTGGAGATCCAGCCCGGCGAGATGATCGGCCTGGTCGGCCACAGCGGCTCGGGCAAGAGCACGATGGTCAACCTGATCTGCCGCTTCTATGACGTGACCGAGGGCGCGATCAAGCTGGACGGCGTCGACCTGCGCCGCTTCAGGCTGTCCGACTACCGCCGCCACATCGGCCTGGTGCTGCAGGAGCCCTTCCTGTTCTTCGGCACCATCGCGGAGAACATCGCCTACGGCAAGCCCGAGGCGACGCGCGAGGAGATCGTCGCCGCGGCCCGCGCCGCGCACGCGCATGAATTCATCCTGCGGCTGCCGCAGGGCTACGACTCGCTGGTGGGCGAGCGCGGCCAGGGCCTGTCCGGCGGCGAGCGCCAGCGCATCTCGATCGCCCGCGCGCTGCTGATCGATCCCCGCATCCTGATCATGGACGAGGCCACCTCGGCGGTGGACACCGAGACCGAGAAGGAGATCCAGAAGGCGCTGGACAACCTGGTGCGGGGCCGCACGACGATCGCGATCGCGCACCGCCTGTCGACGCTGCGCAAGGCCGACCGGCTGGTGGTGATGGACCGCGGCGAGATCGTCGAGGTCGGCCCGCATGACGAGCTGATCGCCAAGCAGGGCGCCTACTGGCGGCTGTGGGAGGCGCAGGCCCGCCGCGTCGACGCGGAGGAGCAGGACGCGGTCGTCGTCGTCGCGCCCAACGTCAATGTCCACACGGCCACGCAGGCCTGATCGCGCCGAGGTTCCGACATGAGCAACATCCACTCCCTCGCGCGCGACGCCTTCGGCCGGCTGATGCTGGTCGACGCGCAAGGCCTGACCCACGAGAACGTCAGCGCGGTGCGCGCGCATCCGCTCTCGGCGCCGGACGAGGGCATCTCGCTGGTCGGCACCGACGGCCACGAGATCGCCTGGATCGACCGCATGGCCGACCTGCCCGAGGACCAGCGCGCGCTGCTGGGCGAGGAGCTCGCGCATCGCGAGATGACGCCGACGGTGCTCAAGCTGCTGTCGGTGTCGACCTTCTCGACGCCGTCGCAATGGACGGTCGAGACCGACCGCGGCCCGACCCGCTTCATCCTCAAGAGCGAGGAGGACATCCGCCGCCTGAGCGAGGGCCGCCTGCTGATCCACAGCAGCCATGGCCTGCACTTCCTGGTGCCGGACCGCTTCGGGCTGGACCGGCATTCGCGCCGGCTGCTCGAGCGCTTCCTGTAGCCGCCCCGGCCGCCGCGCGGGTCAGCGCGGGTCAGTGCACCCGCAGCATCTGCAGCGCCGGCAGCTGCCAGCCGAAGGTCAGCGCCGCCAGGCGCAGCGCGGCCACGCCGACCATGCCCAGCACGAAGGCCCAGCGCATCGGCACGCCCAGCGCCTTGAGCAGGAAGTACAGCGCGATGCCGCCGATCGCGGCGGTCGCGTAGATGTCCTTGCGCAGCAGCAGCGGCGCCTGGCCGCTGAGCACGTCGCGCAGCACGCCGCCGCCGCAGGCGGTCAGCGTGCCCATCAGCGTCGCGGGCAGCGGCCGGATGCCGTGCTCCTCGGCGATCTCGGTGCCGCACAGCGCGAACAGCGCCAGCCCCAGCGCGTCGGCCACCTTCAGCACCGCGATCGCGTGCTCCGGGAACGGCCCGACCGCCAGCGCCGCCATCGCGCTGGCCATGATCACCAGCAGGTAGCGCGTGTCCTTCATCCAGAACACCGGATGGCGGTTGAGCAGCAGGTCGCGCAGCGTGCCGCCGCCCACCGCCGTCATCGCCGCGATCACCATCAGGCCGAACAGGTCCAGGCCCGCCTGCATCGCGGCCAGCGCCCCGCTGACGGCGAACACCGCCACGCCCAGCAAATCGAACCAGTAGATCATCGGCATAGGGCGCGAAGTGTAGAGGCCGGCCCTTGAAACCGGGACCGCCGGTCCCATCTGCCGCCGCGATAATCCAGCCCCCGCCGGGCATGGTCCCGGCGATCCCTCCTTCCACATCCTTCTCACGAACGATGGACAAGCAAACCCATACCTTCCAGGCCGAGGTCAAGCAGATCCTGCACCTCGTGACGCATTCGCTCTACTCGAACAAGGAGATCTTCCTGCGCGAGCTGGTCAGCAACGCCTCCGACGCCTGCGACAAGCTGCGCTTCGAGGCGCTGGACCATCCGCAGCTGTTCGAGGACCAGCCCGAGCTCGAGGTCCGTGTCTCCTTCGACGCCCAGGCCCGCACCGTCACCATCAGCGACAACGGCATCGGCCTGTCCGCGGAAGAGGCCATCGCCCACCTCGGCACCATCGCCCGCAGCGGCACCCGCGAGTTCATGGCCAAGCTCGAAGGCGACCAGAAGAAGGACGCCAACCTGATCGGCCAGTTCGGCGTGGGCTTCTATTCCGGCTTCATCGTGGCCGACCGCATCACCGTCGAGTCGCGCCGCGCCGGCCTGCCGGCCGACCAGGGCGTGCGCTGGAGCTCGGAAGGCACCGGCGACTTCGAGGTCGAGACGATCACCAAGCCCGGCCGCGGCACCGACGTGATCCTGCACCTGCGCGAGGGCGAGGAAGAGTTCCTCAAGACCTGGCGCCTGAAGTCGACGATCGCGAAGTACTCGGACCACATCTCGCTGCCCATCCTGATGCGCAAGGAGGAGTGGGACGCCGACAAGGCCGAGCAGGTCCTCAAGGACGAGTGGGAGCCGGTGAACAAGGCCTCCGCGCTGTGGACGCGCAGCAAGAGCGACATCACGCAGGCCGAGTACGACGCCTTCTACCAGCAGATCAGCTACGACACCGAGGCGCCGCTGGCCTTCACGCACAACCGCGTCGAGGGCCGCAGCGAATACACGCAGCTGCTGTACATCCCGGCCAAGGCGCCCTTCGACCTGTGGAACCGCGACAAGCGCGGCGGCGTGAAGCTGTACGTCAAGCGCGTGTTCATCATGGACGACGCCGAGGCGCTGATGCCGGTCTACCTGCGCTTCGTCAAGGGCGTGATCGACTCGGCCGACCTGCCGCTGAACGTCAGCCGCGAGCTGCTGCAGGAAAGCCGCGACGTGAAGGCGATCCGCGAGGGCTCGACCAAGCGCGTGCTGGCCATGCTGGAGTCGCTGGCGAACAGCGAGGACGCCGGCGAGCGCGACAAGTACGCGCGCTTCTGGACCGACTTCGGCCAGGTGCTGAAGGAAGGCGTCGGCGAGGACCACGCCAACCAGGAGCGCCTGGTCAAGCTGCTGCGCTTCGCGTCCACCCATGCCGACACCGGCGTGAGCCTGGCCGACTACGTGTCGCGGATGAAGGAGGGCCAGGAGGCCATCTACTACATCACCGCCGACAGCCTGGGCGCCGCGAAGAACAGCCCGCAGCTCGAGATCTTCCGCAAGAAGGGCATCGAGGTGCTGCTGCTGACCGAGCGCGTGGACGAGTGGATGCTGTCCCACCTGTTCGAGTTCGAGGGCAAGCCGCTGCAGTCCGTGGCCAAGGGCGCGGTCGACCTGGGCAAGCTGCAGGACGAGGACGAGAAGAAGAAGGCCGAGGAAGCCGCCGAGCAGTTCAAGCCGATGCTCGAGCGGCTGAAGACCGCGCTGGAAGGCCGCGCCAAGGACGTGCGCGTGACGACGCGGCTGGTGGACTCGCCGGCCTGCGTGGTCGTCGAGGAAGGCGACATCAGCGGCCACCTGGCCCGCATGCTGAAGCAGGCCGGCCAGACCGCGCCGGTGTCGCTGCCGACGCTGGAGGTCAACCCCGACCACGCGCTGGTGAAGAAGCTGGGCGCGATCGAGGGCGAGGACGCCCGCTTCGGCGACCTGGCCCAGGTGCTGTTCGACCAGGCGCTGCTGGCCGAGGGCGGCGTGCTCGAGGACCCCGCCGCCTACGTGCGCCGCGTCAACGCGCTGCTGCTGGGCTGAGGCGCATCCGGCGCACTCGGCGCGCACTCGGCGCGCATCCGGCGTTCATCCGGCCGCGGGGCCGGTGGCGGCCGACAGCGTCGCCGCCGGCCTGACGGCCGGCCGCCAGACGAAAGGGTTGTCCGCGCCGCTCGCCGGCTCGAAGGCCGCCATCTCGGCGGCGAAGCGCGCGCTGCTCAGACGCCAAGCGTCCGGCGGGTGCGGCGAGGCGTCCGCCGGCGGTCCGGCACCGCGCCGGGCACCGTCCGCGTTCGCGCCTGGCTCCTGGCGCGCGAACAGCAGCGCGCCGTCGGCCGAGCGCGGGTCCGGTGCCACCCGCCAGTCGCGGCCTTCGTCCTCCCTCGCCATCAAGTCGACCAGCGGCGCCGGCAGCGCGGCCAGGCGCCACTGACCTCCCACGCCGCGATAGCGCAACAGCGCCGCGGCCGGTCCCGCGCCGTCCGCCGGCACCGCCGCGGAGGCTGGCGCCACATCGAGTACGCGCATCTCGTCCCATCCCTCCAGGTCGCCGATCCAGACGTCGGTGCCATCGCGCCGGGCCACCAGGCGCGAGCCGCGCGTGGTCAGCATCGGCAGGGCCGGCGCGCCGGACGGCGACGGCCAGCGCAGCAGTTCTCGGCCGCCGCCGCGCGTGATGCGCAGGTCCGGGTCGGGCACGTCGTCGTCGAGCGGATCGTCCGAGCCCGCCGTGTACGCGCCCTGGATCCGGATCAACCGGCCCGTCGCGCGCCGATGCACGAGCAGGTCGTCGCCTTCCATGAACACCTCGTCCTGGCGATCGCCGCGATCATCCAGGTCGATGCGCCGGGGCGCGCCGTCCGACTCCTCCAGCACCACGATCTCGTCCGCGTCCAGCGCGCCGGCCCCGTCCAGATCCACCGGCCGCCCGTTGGCCTGGATCAGCAGCGCGCGCAGCCGCGCCGTGCCGGCCGGGAACTGCCGCATCAAGGCCCTCAGCTCGGGATCGTCGGCCAGACGCAGCGGCGTGGTGTCGCCGTCGTCCAGGCTCGCGTACAGCATGCCGTCCTCGCTGAGGCGCAAGCGGGTGCGCCCCTGGGTGGTGGCGTCGAAGAGATCCGGGCCCAGTTCGAAGTGGGCATAGCCCTCCGGCGCCGCCGCGAGGGACAGTTGACGAAGCCACCAGGCGATCAAGCCGCGCGAGAAGCGCTGCAGCTCCAGCGAGGCCGGACCGGTCGCGAGCGCCGGCGGTGGCGCCGGGTCCGGCCGCAGTCCACGGGCCAGCAGTTCGCCGTCGCCGACGTAGGCCCAGTAGTCGTTCTCCACCCATTGGCCGTCGACCCGCGTCAGATGCGCGAAGCCGGTATCCGGCCGCAGCATCAGCAGCACATGGACGCGGCCGTCGGCGTCGGCCGCCTTGAAGAGATCGCCGGGCCGCCCGGGATCCTTCCAGGCTTCGCGGACGGCGCCGGGCGCGGGCACCAGCCGTTCCAGGGCCGACAGCAGCTGGCGGTTCACGAGGGCGTCCAGCGCCAGCGGCGACTGGGGGCTGGCGTCGGTCGAGAAGGCGTCCGAGATCCTCACCAGCCGGTCGCGCAGGGCTTCAGTGGCGGCCTCGCGCAGGCAGGCCTCGAGCGCGCTGCCCGGTGCCGCGTGCCGCGCATACCAGGCATCCAGCGGCAGTCCCTGCAGCGCGGCCTGGGCCTGCCAGAGCCGGAAGGTCGCGGCGTCGATCTCCAGCCCGGCCGCGCCTTCGTGGATCTGCCCCAGCGCGGCGGGTGACACCGCGCCGCGGGTGTCGCGCACCGTGAGGCCCGCGAGCTTGACCTGCTCCAGCAAGGACGCCGGCAATCCGGTCATCCGCTGCGGCGCCGAAGCGCCGGCGGCCGTCGCGCCCCAGGCCGCGAGCGCGCGCTGCAGTGGGCTTTCGGCCGCGGCGAGGGCGCGCGCGCCATGCAGGTCCTGGTCGAGCAGGTCGTCGAGATCCCGCATGAACAGCTGCAGTCCCGCGATCTGCACGTCGTAGAAGTCATCCGGCCCTTCGCGGTTGACCCCCCGGGCATCGGCCGTGGGCGCGAAGCGGTCGATGCGGATGTCGACGCCGGCATCGCGCAGCTGATGCACCAGCTGGAAGGAGGACTCGGGCGTCGCGCCCAGGCGTATCCACGCCGCGCCGGCGCCGGCCGCCCGATGGGTCTCGAGCAGGCGCCTGAGCTCGTCGAGGAGCCGCGTCAGCTCGCCGCGCTGCGTCTGGCTCAGGCGCGGCGGCAGGGCCTGCACGCCGGTGGGCGGCAACCCCTCCTCGAGGCGGGATTGCCCGTCCGCCAGCACCAGCCACTGCAGCGCGATCTCGACGTCGGGGGCGGACGCGCGGGCGTCCGGGCCGGCCTCGGCGAGCGCCGCGAAGGCCGCCATCCCCATCCGCGCCAGGTCGCGGGCCAGCGCCGGATCGCCGCGCAGCGGCACGCCGCCGTCCGCGTCCGCGCCCTGCCGCAGGCGGTCCAGCCGGGCCCACAGGGCGAGGTAGGTGGCGCCGCCGGACGGGCGCCGCGTGGGCGCCGAGCGATCGGCGAAGCGGATGTCCGTCAGCGGCTCGGGGCTGCCGGCGCCAGGCCCGGCGAGGTTCACGCCCGCGCCCAGCTGCGCCGTCAGGAAGTCCGTCAAGGCCTCCGCGGTCCACCCGGGGTGGTCGCGCAGCCATCGCAGCAGCGCCTGCTCGCCGGCCCCGGACAGCAGCTGCGGCGCCCGGATGAAGTCGCCGGACTCGCGGCGGAAGGTGTAGGTGACCGGCTGCAGGAAATGACCGCCGTCGTAACGGAGCGTGGGCCGGCCGTCCTCATCGATGCTGACCTGTCCGCCGTGCACGGGCGCGATGCCCCAGACGCCTTCCGCCGGCGTGGCCCCCGGCTTGAACAGCATCAGCTGGCGCTCGCCATGCAGCATGGCCTCGCCGGTGACGGGATCCATCAGGCCGGAGAGCGGCGCGCCGTCCCGCGAACTCGACAGCCGGATCGGATGGCGCAGTTCAGCCGGCGCCGCGGGGCGGAACAGGCCGGAGGCCGCGCCGCCATCGCCGCCATCGCCCCCATCGCCGCCGCCCTCCCGCCAGCGCAGTTGCCGCAGCGCCTCGTCGAGGGCCTGGACCGGACGCAGCGCCTCGCTCCATGGATCCAGCGCGAGCATCAGCGCCGCGTCGCGCTGCGTCAGGTCCAGCAGCAGGCGCACCCGCGGGGCTTCGGGGTCCAGCAACTGGATCACGGCGCCGTTCAGCGCCTCGAACTGGATCTCCTGTCCGCCCCAGCGCAGGCCGCGGCGTCCGTCGCCCTGCAGATCCAGCAGCTCCAGCGGCTTGCCGCCGCTGGCCAGGCCGCCCTTGAGCAGCACGGTCCAGACATCGCGTCCCCGTTCGGACGGCAGGATCCGGACCGGGTTGCGCACCGTGCCGTCGGATGGCAGCGCCAGGATGTAGCGCCCGCCGCGGCCGATCAGCCGCAGATGCACCAGCGACTGGTCCAGCGGCCGGATGGCCTGGCGGCGGTCGTCGTCGAAGGTGAAGGAGACCGACTCCGCCTCCGACCGCGATGGCAGCGCGAGCACCCTCGGCTGGTCGTCCAGCACCACCTCGCACAGCGTGGGACGGTACTCGTAGCGCCACTGGTCGGCGGACTTGGCGAAGCTGCCGGAGCTCACGTAGTCGCCGACGAAGCGCGCGTCGGTGTTCCGCTGCATGCGCTCGATGAGCTCGTCGTGGGTCAGCGCGAAGTCGCCGCCCGCCCGCGACGAGGAATAGCCCTCGTAATGGATGTCCACCGATGGCGGCGTCAGCAGCAGCAGCACCAGGCTGGGGTCGAGCAGCGGCTCGGCCAGCGCGGCGCGCGGGACCGGCAGGCGCCCGGGTTTGTGCATCGCCGTCCACAGGTCCAGGTCCAGGCCGCGGCGCGCGTACTCCGCCTGCCGGTCGGAACCGTCCTGCACCCACCAGTCGTGCAGCCGCGTGCCGCCGAACTGGAAGTACAGCTGATGCGGATGCAGCGCCGAGGCGCCCAGCGCCGCGTCGGCGAAGCTCACCATCCGGGCCTGGAAATCGATGCGCCGGATCGGCGCCCAGCCGTTGATGAGCAGCACCTCGTGCGGCGCGCCGGCCTGCGCCCGGATCCGCCGCAGCGGCGCGTCGTAGCCCCGGTCGATCTGATGCAGCGGGCGGAAGTCGCGGTCGACGCGGGCCCGGGCGCCGGATACCGCCTCGTTGAGCGCGCTGATGCCGATCGCCAGGCCCGCCAGCGGCACGGCCAGGCCCTCGGCCACGAAGGCGAGCAGGGCCGCGCCGGCAAGGTCCGCGGCGGCCGCCAGGCCGGCCAGCATCGATCCCGCCGCGTCCAGCGCGAAGCGCACCGCCGCGCGCGACACGGCCGCGCTGTTGCCGGTGTCCAGCGCCTGGATCAACTGCTGCAGGTCGAGCGCCACCACGCCGGTCTGGACCAGCGCGTTCAGTTGGGCCAGGGCCCGGGCCAGGCGGGTGCTGAGGTGGCTCGTCGCGGCCAGTTCCGCGCCGGCGCCGGCGCTGATCGCCGACTCGATGGCGGCGGCCATCGCGGCGGTGTCGGCCGCCGCCTGCAAGCCGCCCTGCGTCAGGCCCAGGTACCAGAGCGCGCGCTGGTACTGGTCGCCGCCCGCCGCGCCGCCCGCCAGGTCGAGCAATCCCAGCGCCAGCATGCCCAGGTTGAGCAGGTCCATGCCGGAGCCCTGGATGCCGGCCGGCCCCCGCTGGTCGATCCAGGACAGGCCGCCCTCGATCCACGCCATCCCGGCGCGAAGCGCGCGCCGGTCCGCGGGCGCGGTGACGGTGCGCTGTTGCGTGCGGCCGGTCGCCAGCTCCAGGTAGGTCAGCGCCGCGGTCCCATCGGCCCGCTCCTCCAGGCGCGGCAGCAGCACCCAGCCGGCGGGACGCCGCGCATCGATCACTTCGAGGAAGCGGCGGCGCAGCGCGAGCCGCTCCGTGACCCGCGCGTTCGACAACATCGCGCCGCGGCCGGTGGGCAGCCGGTCCGCGCCGTGCGCCAGGATGCCGCAGCAGGCGCTGTCCGCCAGCGCGCCGGCGCCGCCGCCCGGGAAGCGGTCCCGGACGTGGATGCCGCCGGTGGCGGCATCGCGCTGGAACACCCAGGTGGTGCCCGCGGCCCGGCGCCTGGGCGCGACCGCGGGATGCGGACGCGTGGCCCGGCGCAGGCGCTGGCGGCCGTAGTCCAGGATCAGCGTGTCGGAGTAGACCATCGTCTCCATGTCGGGCTGGCCCAGCGCCAGCGCCGCCGCGGCGGCGGTGAACTCGCGCCCGTAGCTGCGCTGCACGGCGGGCGTCTCCAGCGCGCAACTGAGCAGCGTGACGCGGGACACCTTCGGCAGGCGGCCGAGCCGGCGCATCAGCCGGCTCAACTGATCGGCCAGCGCGGGCGCGGAGCGTCCGCTCAGCAGCCGCTCCTTGGTCAACCACGAGGTGTGGCCATGACCATTCACGATGAGCTTGATCCGCGCCTGCGGCGGCGCGTTCGCGAGCAGCGACCGGCCGCGGACGATCTGGTACTCGCCGCTCTCGTGCAACCGCACCCAGACGAGGTCGTCCGGGTGGATGCGGCTGAGCGTCGCCCCGGTCGCGAGCATGACCGGGTCGTCCTCCATCTGGATGAAGATCCGCAGGCGCGTGCTGCGCGCGTCCGGCGCCGTGTCCGCCGGCAGGCGGGCGGTGTCCGTGCCGCCGGCGCCATGCCAGTCGGCGAGCGCGCGCCGCAGCGGCCCCTTGAAGGCCGGCTCGCCGTAGATGTGCCGGATCACGGCGGCGCCGTGGGGCGCGAAGCACCAGCGGCCGCCGCGGCCGCGCTTGACCACCGGGATGTTGCCGACCGTGAACTGGTCCTGCGTCAAGGTGGCCTCGCGCGGCAGCCGCTCGGCGTGGAAGGGCATCGGATCCCCGAACACCGCCACGCTGAAGGCGTCGAGCATCTCCAGTTGGCGGTTCTGCGCGCGGATCTGCTCGGCGGTCGCGTCCGCGGGCACCGGCGGCAGGCGCAGCACGGCGCGCGGCGCGCCGGGGCCCTCGAAGCCGCTCAGCAGCACCTGGCCGGCCTGCCGGTCCAGGGTCTGGTCCAGGTCGGGCGCGAGCGTGTGGAAGAGCGGCAGCGGCCGGTCCGCCGAGGCGGGCAGCAGCGCCGGGGGCGGCGCGCCGGCCGCCTCGAAGGCCTGCCAGCGCGAGAGCAGCAGCGCCTGCAAGCGCGCCTCGCGCTCGGTGGCGTAGAGGCCCGGCGTGACGCGGTCCCACGCCGCGACATCGTCCGGCTGCCGGGAGAGGAAGCGCATCGGCCCGATCATGTCCAGACGCGACAGCGCGCGCAGCGGTCCCCACAACGCCCGCAGCATGCGCAGGTGCGCCTTCGAGCGCGCATCCGTCGCGACCGTGAGCGCGCCCAGCCGGTCGGCGTCGACGAGGAAGGGCAGTCCGGCGGCACCCGCGTAGAGCGCGTTGCCCACGATCTTCGCCGCGACGAGGCGGTCGATCAGGGCCGCCGCGGGCGAGCCGCCGATCGAGCGCTCGATGCTGTTCGCGGCCATCAGCAGGGCGTCCGCGAGCAGGGCGCTGGCGCGGTGCACCGAGGACCTCACATCCAGCAGCGGGGACGCAGGGGCGCCCAGCGTGGCCAACGCCACGTCGCCGATCGTCCAGGGCTGCAGCGTCGCCTCGATGGACAGGGCCTGCGGCTGGAAGATCGCCGTGGACAGGGTGTCACGCGGGCCGCCTCCGCCGAGCAGGTCCGCATAGCGTCCGTCCAGGGCCGCGGCCACGATGCGCTCCGCCAGGCCGTTCAGGAAGCGCCGTTCGCCGGCCTGGATCCGCGCTTCCTTCAGCCGGCCGATCAGCAGCTCCAGCACCTCGTTCCGGCAGGCTTCCCGGACGCTCTCCAGCACCTCGACGGACACCGCCAGCGAGGGCTGCATGGCGTGCTGCGCCGCCAGCAGGATCACGCGCAGCCGGCCCTCCTCGGTCTGGAGCGACGGATCGTCCCAGGTCGAGGTGAGCAGCCGCAGCACGGCCGCGCGGGTTCCGCCGCTGTCGCGTGTCTGGGGCGGCGGCGCCGGAACGGGAGCCGGAGCGGGAGCCGGAAGGGGCGCTGGAACCTGGGGCCGTTTGTCGCGCGCCGCCGGTTCCGGCAGCGCGACGCGCAGGCGCATCGGGGAGGGAGGGGCTGGCATGGGCGCGCTTCTCGCAAGGGGAGCGCCTCAGTCGTGCGGGCGAATCCACCCGGACCGGCCGCCGCGATGCCCCAAGCCGGCGCTTCGCGCCCCGGCCGCTGCCCTGGATCAGTAGGGCGCTGCCCCGGCTCGCGCGGTGTCCGCCTGCATGGCGTCCAACTGCTCGCGCAGCTTGACGACCTGGTCGCTCCAGTAGTTCGGCGTGCCGAACCACGGGAAGGCCAGCGGGAAGGCCGGGTCCTCCCAGCGCCGCGCCAGCCAGGCGCTGTGGTGGATCATCCGCTGCGTGCGCAGCGCTTCCACCAGGCGCAGTTCGCGCCAGTCGAATTCGCGCACGCTCTCGTAGCCGTCGAGCAGCGCGTCGAGCTGCCGCCGCGCCGCCTCGGGCTCGCCCGACAGCAGCATCCACAGGTCCTGCACCGCCGGTCCCTGCACGGCGTCGTCCAGGTCGACGAAGTGGGGGCCGCGGTCCGGCGTCCACAGGATGTTGCCGGGATGGCAGTCGCCGTGCAGGCGCAGCGCGCGCCGGTCCGGCAACCGGTCGAAGGCGGCGTCGATCGCGTCGATGCAGCGCGCCGCGGCGTCATGCCAGTTCGCCGACAGCTCCGGCGCCAGCGTGTCGTGGTCACGCAGCCAGTCGCGGGCCTCGCGGGCCGGCGCGGCGCTGTTCCACGCCAGCCGGTGGCGGAAGGGCTCCGCCGCGCCGACGTCGTGCAGCCGGGCCAGGAAGCGCCCGATCCAGCGCAGCACCTCGGGGTCCTCGAGTTCGGGCGCGCGGCCGCCCTGGCGCGGCGTGACCGCGAAGCGCTGGCCCTCGAAATGGCCCAGCGTGGCGGCCGCGCCGCCGATCGCCAGCGTCAGCGGCGCGACGACCGGGACCTCGGCCTCGGCCAGCGCGCCGGCGAACGCGTGTTCCTCCAGGATCTGCGCGTCGGTCCAGCGGCCCGGGCGGTAGAACTTCGCCACCACCGCCGCGCCGTCCTCCAGATGGGCGAGCAGCACGCGGTTCTCGTAGGAGTTCAGCTGCAGCAACCGGCCGTCGGGGCGCAACCCGGCGTGCTCGAGCGCGTCCAGCATCAGTTCGGGCGTCAGGAGGCCGAAGCCGGCCGGGGAATCAGTCATGGAGGGACGGGCGGACGCGGCGATGACGCCGGGGCGCCGTCAGGTCCGCCGGGAAAGCGGGGCAGGGCGCGTAGCTTAGCGCCGCACGAAGCGCGGTGAGTCGACGACCACGCCGCCGATCTCGGGATCCGGCATGTCGCCGGGCAGCGTGGGGAAGTCGCGGCCGAACTGGGATTCGCGATACGGCTCGCGAGAGGGCGCGTCCCGCAGCTGCGAGTCCCGCAACTGCGAGTCCCGGAATCCGCCGCCGTCATGGGCGCCGGCGCGCGGCCGGTAGCCGCGGGCGCGCGGTTCGGCTGGCGCCAGCGGCGCCTGCTGCGTCTCGCCGCCATAGGCGTCGTAGCGGCTGTCGGGGGCGAAGAAGGAATCGCTGAACACCGGCGAATCGTTCCACAGCGTGTTGCGCGCGGCTGGCGCGGCCGGGGCGCCGCGGCGCGCGCTGGCGGGGAGACCGGCGGCCTGGCCCGCGCCGGCGTGCGCCGGGCGCGGCATCGCCGCCATGCCGCCGCGGCTGCCCTGGTTGCTGTAGGGCACCAGCAGCTGGAGCTCGGTCGCGCTGGGCAGGTTGTCCACGGAGGAGCGCAGGTAGCGGATGCGGCAGGCCGCCAGCACCGCCTGCTTGATCTGCAGGCTGCGCGTGGAGCCGGGGCGGTCAGTCTCGATGTCGATCGCCGCCAGCACCCGGCCGTTGGGGCTGCAGATGGCGAAGTTCACGCTGATGCCGCCCAGCAGCTCATACCAGTAGCGGACGTCGCGCGCCTCGGTCGGCTGGCAGAAGCGCACCATCGGCAGTTTGCACATCACGACATGGTGCGGGAGCGCCTCGCGCAGCAGGCGGAACACGCGGCGTTCGTCGGCGCTGAAGACCGGCCGCGGGCTCAGCGACCACTCGGTGGGCAGCGGCTTGCGCTCGCGCCGCGGGCGGCGCAGCAGCAGCGCGGCGAGCAGGCCCGCCACGGCCAGCGCCGACAGTCCCGCGATGATCCACGGCAACGTGTTCTGCATATCCCAACGAACTGGACGGAGGAGGGGCGCCTCGGGCGCCAAGCGCTCGCGCGGCGGCGATATCACGGCAACTGCCGTGCACCGTACCGGCGATGGGCGCGAATGTAGCGGAAACTCGTTACAAAATGCATCCTCTTTCCCCCCTGGATCCGGGTGGGACCGGCGGAATGATCCGGCGGATGTGCGATCAGCGTTTCGGATCGTCGCCGGCGGCCCGGTCGCGGACCTTGCGGATGCGCGACTTGACTTCCGCCACGCCGTCCAGGAACTGGCCGACGGTGCGCATGTGGCGCTTGAACTGGAAGTCCCATTCCGCCATGTGGCGCTCCAGCGCCTCGTCGACGTGCGAGGACACCGAATCCGGCGGCAGGCGCAGCCAGGCCTCGGACTCGCCGCCGTCGCGCTCGACGGCCGCGCCGGCGTTGCGGGCGATCTTCAGCATCGGGGCGTTCTCGCTGAGCGCGTGGATGAACAGCGTGTCGATGCCGCGGTTGCGCGCGTGCAGCGCGGCGCGCTCGAACAGCCGGCCGCCGAAGCCCTTGCCGCGCGCGCTGGTGGCGACGGAGACGCCGAACTCGGCCATCGCCGGGCGCCCCTTGATCTGCGGCGCCGGCGCGTAGGCCAGGTGCGCCACCGCGATCAGCTGCAACCGGCGGTTGAAGATGCCCAGGACCTCGTCGCGGACGAAATCCAGGCCGGCCACGTACTTCTCGATCTGCTCGTCGCGCGCCGGGTAGCCGAAGCGCAGGTAGCGGTCGCGTTCGCCCAACGCCAGCAGGTGCTGGAGGATGCGCTGGCGGTGGCGCCGGCCCAGCGAGCGGATCGGCACCCAGCCGGTCCAGCGCGCCAGCATCGACCGGGGACTCCAGCGCGATGGCGGGTCCTGCGCCGGGGCGGTCGGCTTCGAGGACGCGGGAGGCGGATCGGACGGGGTGGGCATGGCGGGCGGGGCAGTGCGCACGGATGCTAGCGGGGAACGGCGCCGGCGCGGCTTCGAAGCGGTCAGGAATGGATCGGGAACGGCCTGATTTGGCCTTTCCGGGCGGTTCTGCTAGACTCGCCGGCTTTCCCGTTCCCAAGGCAGCGGGAGAAACGTCCGTGAGAGGCCGCGCGATTCACGTCGCCATAAGCGTGCACCGAGCGTACGGGGGCAGATCGCCCGGATTCAAGCCTTTTGAAAGAACCTCATGAAGACCTTCAGCGCCAAGCCGGCCGAAGTGACGCACGAGTGGTTTGTGATTGACGCCACCGACAAGGTGCTCGGACGTGTTGCCAGCGAAGTGGCACTCCGTTTGCGCGGCAAGCACAAGGCCATCTACACGCCTCACGTCGACACCGGTGACTTCATCGTCATCATCAACGCCGAGAAGCTCCGCGTCACCGGCAACAAGGCCACGGACAAGGTGTACTACCGCCACTCGGGTTTCCCGGGCGGCATCTACGCCACCAAGTTCAAGGACATGCAAGCCAAGCATCCGGGCCGCGCCCTGGAAAAGGCCGTCAAGGGCATGCTGCCCAAGGGGCCGCTGGGCTACGCGATGATCAAGAAGCTGAAGGTGTATGCGGGCGACACGCATCCGCACACCGCCCAGCAGCCCAAGGCTCTGGAAATCTAAGGAGCGGAGATGATCGGAAACTGGAATTACGGTACCGGCCGTCGCAAGTCGTCTGTGGCTCGTGTCTTCATGAAGAAGGGCACTGGCCTGATCACCGTCAATGGCCGCTCGATCGAGCAGTACTTTGGCCGTCAGACGTCGATCATGATTTCTCGCCAGCCGCTGCTGCTGACGAACAATGGTGAAGCGTTCGACATCAAGATCAACGTGCATGGTGGCGGCGAGTCCGGCCAGGCCGGTGCTGTCCGTCTGGGCATCACCCGCGCGCTGATCGACTACGACGCAGCCCTGAAGCCCGAACTGAGCCGCGCCGGCTTCGTCACGCGTGACGCGCGTGAAGTCGAGCGTAAGAAGGTCGGTCTGCACGGCGCCCGTCGCCGGAAGCAGTTCAGCAAGCGCTGATCGACTTCCGTTCGCTGGTGGAATCCGGGTTGGGATTCCATTGGCGACGAAAGCCCCAGGACAAGGCCGCTGCTTTCAGCGGCCTTGTTTTTTGGCAGAAGCGCGGTATGTGGCGAACATGTCCGGGCCAGGGCTTATCTCCAAGCAACGGGCAGGCGTCCGGGTGCTTTGACATAATTCCCGCCATTCCTCCGACACAACAGGATCCACGATGAGCGCAGTCCTCGAAACCCAAACCACCGGCATGGGCGACATGCCGGCTCCGCTGGTCTTCACCGACAGCGCGGCCGAGAAGGTGCGCGAGCTGGTGCTGGAAGAAGGCAATCCTGAGCTGAAGCTGCGCGTGTTCGTGCAGGGCGGTGGCTGTTCCGGCTTCCAGTACGGCTTCACCTTCGATGAAGCGGTGAACGACGACGACACGCAGATGAACAAGAACGGCGTGACGCTGCTGATCGACGCGATGAGCCTGCAATACCTGGTCGGCGCCGAGATCGACTACAAGGAAGACCTGCAAGGCGCCCAGTTCGTGATCAAGAACCCGAACGCGCAGACGACCTGCGGTTGCGGTTCCAGCTTCTCGGTGTGATCGCAGGGCGCCTCGACGGCGCCCTTGCTGAATGACATGGACCGCCCTCGGGCGGTCTTGTCGTTTCTGCGGCTGGCGGAGGAGCGGAGCGCCGTCTCAGGCCGGCGTGTAGCTGCCCAGCACGCGAAGCCCAGAGGCGCCGGTCGCCGCGGGCAGGTTGCCGGATAGGCCGCGCACATGGCGCATCGCCAGCCATGCGAACGCCGCGCCTTCCACCTGCATGGGCGGCAGGCCGCGGGCCGCGGTCGTGTCGACCGCGATCGCGGGCATCAGGGCCTGGAGCCGAGCCAGCAGCGCGTGGTTGAAAGCGCCGCCGCCACAGACGAGCAGTTCGCGCCACTCGCCCGGCGCGAAGGCGATCAGGCTGTCCGCCACGCAGCGGGCGCTCAATTCGAGCAGCGAGGCCTGGATGTCGACGGCGGAGATGTTCGGGGCATGGGCCGCGATCTTCGCGTCCAGCCAGCCCAGATGGAACAGATCCCGTCCGGTGCTGCGCGGCGGTGCTTGATGGAAATAGGGTTCGGCGAGCAGCGCTTCCAGCAGTCCCGCATGGACCTCGCCCTGCGCGGCCCATTGGCCGCCCGCGTCGTAGGGGGCGCCTTGATGACGATGAATCCAGCCGTCCATCAGGCAGTTGCCCGGGCCGCAATCGAAGCCGCCGCTGCGGCCATCGGCCCAGAGCAGGCTGACGTTGCTGATGCCGCCGATGTTCAGGACGACCACATCCGCGCCTTCCCGGGCCAGTACCGCGCGATGGAAGGCGGGCACCAATGGCGCGCCCTGTCCGCCGGCGGCGATGTCACGGCCGCGCAGGTCATGGACGACCGCCATCCCGCTGAGTTCGGCGAGCAGCGGCGCGTTCAGCAGCTGGATCGTGAAACCGGTGCCGTCGAACTCGCCCGGTCGATGTCGCACGGTCTGCCCATGCGCGCCCACGGCGCGGATCTGCTGCGGCACCAGGCGGTGGGACGTCAGCAGCGCCTGGCAGGCCTGCGCGTATGTTCGGGAGATGGCATTGGCGGCGAGCGCGCCGCGTTGGAGCTCATGCCCGCCAGGGCTGTTCAGCGCGAGGAGTTCGGTCCTCAATTCATCGCCGAACGGCTGATATTCATGCGCAAGGGCCTGGACGCGGCCATCGGCCTCGGCGCGCAGCAGAACGGCGTCGACGCCGTCCAGCGAGGTGCCGGACATCAGTCCGATGTAAAGCTCGGCGCCGGGCGTCGTCATGGTCGAGAACTCGCGGCGGAGCGTCTCGCCGGCCGGCTTACTCGCCGACGACGCCTTCGTTGATCGAGGCGGCCGCCGCGAGCTGCACCTTGGCGCTCACGACCTGCGCCTTGAAAGCGGCCTTGGCGGTTGCCGGCAGCGTCACGGCCTCGGAAGCACGGGCGATCACGCGCGGATCCTGCTGCTTGCCGTCGACGCGGAACTCGAAGTGCAGGTGCGGGCCGGTGGCCCAGCCGGTGGCGCCGACGGCGCCGATCTTCTGGCCCTGCTCGACCTTCTGGCCCTTCTTGACGTCGATGCGGCTCAGGTGCGCGTAGACCGTCATGCGGTTGCCGCTGTGCTTGAGCTGGATCACGTTGCCGAAGCCGTTCTGCCAGCCGGCGAACTCGACGTTGCCGTCGCCGACGCTGCGCACCGCGGTGCCGGTCGGGGCGCCGTAGTCGATGCCCTGGTGCTGGCGCCAGGTCTGCAGGATCGGATGGAAGCGCATCGCGAACCCGGAGGTCACGCGCGAGAACTCCATCGGGCTGGCCAGGAACGAGCGGCGCTTGCTCTCGCCGTCGAAGCCGTAGTAGTTGCCCTTGCCGCTGGCCGGATCGCGGAACCAGACCGACTGGTAGCTCTTGCCGTTGTTGACGAACTCGGCGGCCAGCAGGCGCCCGGCGCGGTTGCCCCAGGTGATGGGCTCGCCGTCGGCGGTCAGCGTCTCGTAGACCATCGAGAAGCGGTCGCCCTTGCGCAGCTCGCGATGGAAATCGATGTCGCCGGAGAACATGTCGGCCAGTTGCGTCGCGATGGCGTCGGGCACGTTGGCCTCGTCGGTCGCGGCGAACAGCGAGGACTGGATCGTGCCGCTGCCCAGGCGGGTCTGGGTCTCGAGCGGCGCGGTCTCGATCTTCGAGACGAACTTGTCGCCCTGGCGCGTGACGCTCAGGCGGGTGAAGTGGGTGTCCTGCTGCTCGGCCGACTCGGCGGCGTAGCGGGCGACCAGACTCTGCACCTCGCCGCTGGCGGTGGCCACGACCTGCACGCGCTTGCCGACGCGGCCGGTCAGCAGCTTCTTCGCGACCTCGTCGCTGCGCAGGAAGGCGGCGGCGGCGGCATCGGAGGCGCCCATGCGCTTGAGCAGCGAATCGGCGGTGTCGGCGGCGCGGGTGATGTCGCTGCGCGAGAGGCCCGGATCGAACGCGGCCAGCTCGGCCAGTTGCTCGTCCAGCGACTGCAGCGGGATGGATTCGGAGATGACGGTCTGCGGCAGGTCGGCGGCGTCAGGGGCCATCGGCGCGACGCCGAAGGCGGTGACCGCGAAGCCGCTCAGCACGCCGACCACCGTGCCGGTCAGGGCGCGGGGGTGTTTGGCCGCGAAGGATTCGGCGCGAGCGAGGGTGCGCTGCACGCGCTGCCATTCGTCAGTCCAATTCATCACGCGCCAAAGACCTTCTTTCTGGAGCCTGGAACCCCGTCCGCCGCCACGCCGGATCAGCGTGGCCCGAACGGCCCGTGTGCCGGATTCACCGCCCTGTAAAGCGAAGGACGCCGGAGGGCGTCCACTAGAATCGCGCTCTTGCGGTGCAGCATCCGGATGGGCATGGTTTTTGCCCTCTGGCGCGCCCCGCAAAACAGCCGGCAGTATACCGGCGACCCCGGGAGACAGATGTCTAGAAAACCCGGCAAATCAAGACTTTACGTAACCCCGTGCGGGCTCCGAAGCGCCATGTCTGAAATCCGAACCGAGTCCTCCACGACCCCCGAATTCCCGATCACCGACCGGGTCCGGCAGGCGCTGCAGCAGTCGCTGCGCGGCTGCGACGAGCTGCTGCCCCAGGACGAGTGGGTGAAGAAGCTGGCGCGGTCGGAGGCGACGCGCCAGCCGCTGCGGATCAAGCTGGGCCTGGACCCGACGGCGCCCGACATCCACATCGGCCACACGGTGGTGCTGAACAAGATGCGCCAGCTGCAGGACCTGGGCCATCAGGTGATCTTCCTGATCGGCGACTTCACGTCGACGATCGGCGACCCCTCGGGCCGCAATGCCACGCGCCCGCCGCTCACGCCGGAGCAGATCAAGCACAACGCCGAGACCTACTACAAGCAGGCCAGCCTGGTGCTGGACCCGGCGCGGACCGAGATCCGCTACAACAGCGAGTGGTCCGACCCGCTGGGCGCGCGCGGGATGATCCAGCTGGCGGCCAGGTACACGGTGGCGCGCATGATGGAGCGCGACGACTTCACCAAGCGCTACGCGGCGGGCACGCCGATCTCGGTGCACGAGTTCCTGTATCCGCTGATGCAGGGCTATGACTCGGTGGCGCTGAAGTCCGACCTGGAGCTGGGCGGCACCGACCAGAAGTTCAACCTGCTGATGGGCCGGCACCTGCAGGCCGAGTACGGCCAGGAGCCGCAGTGCATCCTGACGATGCCGCTGCTGGAGGGGCTGGATGGCGTCGAGAAGATGTCCAAGTCCAAGAACAACTACGTGGGCATCACCGAGCCGGCGAACAGCATGTTCGCGAAGATCCTGTCGATCAGCGACGTGCAGATGTGGAAGTGGTTCGACCTGCTGAGCTTCCGCTCGATCGAGGAGATCGCCGCGCTCAAGCGCGAGATCGAGGGCGGCCGCAATCCCAAGGAAGTGAAGGTGATGCTCGCCAAGGAGATCACCGCGCGCTTCCACAGCGCGGCGGCGGCCGACGCGGCCGAGGCCGATTTCGACAACCGCGCCAAGGGCGGCATCCCGGACGACATTCCCGAGCTCAGCCTGAGCGGTGCGCCGATGGGGATCGCCGCCTTGCTGAAGGCCGCGAACCTGGTGCCGTCCAACGGCGAGGGCAACCGGATGATCGAGCAGGGCGGCGTGAAGATCGACGGCACGACGATCAGCGACAAGGGGCTGAAGGTCGAGGCCGGCACGATGGTGCTGCAGGTCGGCAAGCGCAAGTTCGCGCGCGTGACGCTGAGCTGAGCCCAGCCCGACCGCGGCGCTCGATGAAGAACGGGAGGCGCGGGCCTCCCGTCTTCCTTGGCGCCTACTGCTTGATGGGCCGCGGATAGGGGCCCGGCTTGGCGGCCTTGACCGGATCCTTGGCGATCGCGTCCTTGAGCCAGGAGATCGCCGCGTCCAACTGCGCGTCCTGGCCATTGGCGGTGGCGCGCGGCGGGTTGTCCACGGTGATGTCGGGCGTCACGCCCTTGCCCTCGACGAGGAACTGCCCGTCGACGGTGATCTGGCCGTTCTCGGCGGCGCGCATCAGGCCGTTGTCCATCAGCCGGTTCTGGTCGGACAGCCACACGCCGGCGCCCGAGGTCGTCACGCCGATGACCGGCCCCAGGCCCAGTCGCTTGAAGCCCTCGGAGAAGGTCTCGCCGTCGGAGTAGGTCTCCTCGTTGGCCAGCACGACGACCTTGCCGCGGAACACCTGCTGCATGTTCGGATAGGCCTTGGCGCCGTGCGGCGAGCGCGGTTGCCAGAAGGCCCAGGCGCGGCGCAGCAGCGTCTGCAGGATCCAGCTGTCGATGTTGCCGCCGTTGTTGTGGCGCACGTCGATGATCAGGCCCTCGCGCTCGCTCTGCGCGTAGAACTCGCGGACGAAGTCGCCGATGTCGTCCCGCGTCATCGCGCGCAGGTGCAGGTAGCCGATCTTGCCGTTGCTGGCGGTGTCGACGATCCGGGCGCGGCCATAGCGCCAGTCGTCGACCCGCAGCTGGCCCTCGCGGCGCAGGTCGACGGGGGTGACGACCACCGGGCGTTCCTTGCCCGAGGGTTCGCGCACCTGCAGCAGCACCTGCTTGCCGGCCTGGCCGCGCATCAGCTCGCTGGGATCGGGCGCCTGGGCGGCGTCGCGGCCGTTGATCTGCGTGATCACGGTGCCCACCGGGATGTGGAGCCCCGGGGCGGCGAGCGGGCCGGCCTCGGACGGCAGCTCCGGATCGCCGCTGAAGATGCGGGTGACCTTCCAGCCCTTGGCATCGCGCTCGAGTTGCGCACCCAGGCCGGCGAAGCCCGGTTCCTCGGCGCCCTTGCGGGTCTCGCCTGGCGCGACCTGGCTGTGCAGCAGGCTCAGCTCGCCGACCATCTGCGCCATCACCTCGGCGAGCTCATTGCGCTCGGTGACGCGCTCGACCAGCGGGGCGTACTTGGCGCGCATGGCGGCCCAGTCCACGCCCTGCATGTCCCTGTCGTAGAAGAAGTCGCGCTGCATGCGCCAGGCGTCGCTGAACATCTGACGCCATTCGGCCTTGGGATCGACGGCGATCTGCCAGTCGGTCCAGCGCACGCGGGCCTTGTCGAGGTCGCCCGGAATGCGCGGGCCGGCGTCGACGATCAGGATCTCGGGCGCGGCGCCGGGGGCGGCCGGGCGGCGGATCATGAGCTTCTTGCCGTCGGCGCTGAGGTCGAAGGCGGCGACCTGCTCGGCGAAGGTGTCGACCTTGGTCTCGCCCGGGCCGATCGGCAGCTGGCGCAGCGCGCCGGCCTCATGCAGGTACAGGCGCTTGGAGTCGACGGCCAGGCCGCTGTAGTTGGCCGCGGCGATGGGCACCTCGTACAGGCGCAGCGACAGGCCCGGGATCTGGATCTCCGGCTTGCCCTTGGCGGACGGTTTCTCCTCCTTCACCGCGGCGGCCTTGGCCTGATCGACCTTCTGCTTGGACTCCTTGTTGTCGGGCTTGTCCTTCTCCTGCTCGCGGACCTCGGCCTCTTCCTTGGCCTTCAGGCCTTGCAGTTCGTCGGGTTGCGCGAACGGGAAACGCAGGCCCGGTTGAAGCGCCAGCGCGTAGACCTTCCAGCCCTTGTCGAAGTAGGGACCCATGTTGCGGTCGCCCCAGGGACCGGGGTTGCCGGTCACGCTGAAGGTGCGGCGCGAGAGGAAGTACAGCCACTGGCCATCGGGGCTGAAGGCCGGCGCGGTGGCGGCGTAGCGGTCGCTGCCGAGCTGGTGGACCTTGCCGTCGGCGACGGTCAGCAGCAGCAACTGCTCGCGGTAGGGGTTGCTGGTGGAGCGCGTGAACGCGAGCGACTTGCCGTCGGAGGCCCAGGTGATGGAGGAGGCGCCGTCGCCGGAAGGGTCGCGGTCGACCTCGCGGGTGGCGGCGGCGCGGCTGGGGTTCTTCAGGTCGGTGAGGAAGAGCCGGCCCTCCTTGTCGGTGTGCGCGATCCAGCGGCCATCGGGCGAGGGCACCAGCGCGCGCCGCATCGCGGTGGCGCCCTCGGTGACCTGCCGGGGCTGGCCGGCGCCGTTGGCGGCGAAGCGCCAGATCTCGATCTCGCCGCTGTAGTCGCACAGCGCGAAGACCTCGCGGCTGTCGGCGCTGAAGGCGGCGTCGCGGCAGCGGCCGGCGTCGCCGAGCGCGGCGGGCACCGGCAGCTCGGCGCGGCGCAGCGGGCCCACGCCCTGCGTGGCCAGGCGGCCGCGGGCGGTCAGCACGACCTGCTCGCCGTTGGGCGACAGCGAGACGCCGGTCAGGAAGTCCTGCGGCCGGCTGATCCAGCGCTTGCGTTGCTGGTCGAAGTCGCCGCCCAGCGCGATGGCGAGCTTCTGCTCGGGCGCGTCGGCGGCGAGGTCCAGGCGGTAGAGGTCGGCGCCGGCGGCCAGGATGGCCTGCGTGCCGTCGATGCTGGCGTGGCGCACGTCCCAGCCCTTGAAGCGGGTGTGCTGGCGCGGGTCGGAGCCGTCGGCCTTGACGGACCAGACGTTGAAGCTGCCGTCGCGGTCGGACAGGAAGGCGACGCGGGCGACGCCGGACGCGTCGGTGTAGGGCATCGGGCGGCGGTCGTTGGCGCCTTCGGCGACGAGGGGCCTGGCCTCGGCGGTGCCGGCCAGGTCCATCACCCAGAGCCGGGCGAGGGCGCCGCCGCGGTACTGGCGGGCGTTGTCGCCGCGCAGGCCGTTGCGGGTGAAGTACAGGGTCTTGCCGTCGGCGCTGAGCGCGCCATCGCTGGCCTGGCCGACGGGCAGCGCGCGGTGCGTGCCGGTGGCGATGTCCACGAGGTGGAGCTGGGTGCCGGGTTCGCCGCGCTCGGTGTTGCCGCTGTAGAGGATCTCGTTGCGGGCGGTGATGCCCCAGACGCGCACGGCGCCGGTGTCCCAGGTCAGACGGCGGGGCACGCCGCCGGCGGCGGGCATGACGTAGACGTCGCTGGCGCCTTCCTGCTGGCCGGTGAAGGCGATCCAGCGGCCGTCGGGCGAGAGGGCCGGGAAGGTCTCGGCGCCGCCGTGGGTCGTCAGGCGTTGCGCGGTGCCGCCGGCCGTGGAGACCTGCCAGAGATCGCCCTCCGCGACGAAGACGACGCGATCGCCGCGCAGCGCGGGCATGCGGTAGAAGCCCAGCGAGGGGTCGGTGGTGGCGGGCCTGGCGGCGACGGTGCGCGCGGTGGCGTCGGCGGTGCCGGCAAGAGCGGCCGAGCTGGAGACTGTGGAGCTGGCCTCGGCGGCGATGGCGAGGGTGGCCATCGAGCAGGCCGTGGCGATGGCCAGGCGGCGGAACGAAATGCGCATTGCGGGGTCTTCCTTGCGGGAGGGGCCGGCCGGACGGCAGCCGGAAGTCATGCGGCGCGGATTCTGGCGCCGGGCGGGGCGTCAGCGGTTCGTCACCCCCATGGTGACGTGGCCGGCGGGGACGTGCGGGACGGCGTTCTGGATGTGGCCGTGCTGGTCGTCGAAGAAGAAGTCGGGCTCGAACTCGCGCAGGAACTCGCCCTTGGGCAGGCCGCCGAGGAACATGGCCTCGTCGACCTCGACCTCCCAGTCCATCAGCGTGCGGATGGCGCGCTCATGGGCGGGCGCGCTGCGGGCGGTGACCAGGGCGGTGCGCAGGCGCATCGGCGCGGCGGCGGCCTGCAGCCGCTGCAGCGCGTGCAGGACCTCCTTGAAGGGACCGGCGGGCAGCGGCGTCAGCTTGCGCTCGCGCTCATGGGCCTGGAAGGCGTCGAGGCCGTCGCGCTGGTAGATCTGCTCGGCCTCGTCGGAGAACAGGACGGCGTCCCCGTCGAAGGCGATGCGCAGCTCGTCGGGATAGGCGGCCGAGGCGCGCGCCGATTGCGGAAAGACGCGGGCTGCGGCCACGCCCGCGGCGAGGGCGGAGCGCACGTCGTCCTCGTTGGTGGAGAGGAACAGATCGGCCTTGAGCGGGCGCAGGTAGCGCCAGGGGCTCTGGCCGCGGGTGAAGACGCCGCGCTCGATGGACAGGCCGTAATGCTGCGCGGAGCGGAACACGCGCATGCCGGAGATCGGGTCGTTGCGCGACAGCACGACGACCTCGACGCGAGGGGTCTGGCCGGTGGCGTTGAACGCGAGCAGCTTGCGCGCGAGCGAGAAGGCGGTGCCGGGCTTGGCGGGGTCGTCCAGGCGCTGCTGCTGCAGCCGCATGTAGGCGCGGTCGTCGCTGTTCTCGAAGAGCTGGTTCTCTTCCTCGAAGTCGAACAGCGCGCGGGAGGAAAGGGCCACCACCAGGCGGCCGTCGAGGGAGGCGGGCATGGCGGACATGATAGTTAGAACAGAACGCTTGACCGATACCCTTCTCATTCCTCCGCAGGTGGACTATATGCGGAGGTGCTCGTGATTACCCGTTGATCACGAGGAAGGAAAATCCCTCAAGATACTGCCACTGCGGAACTGCAGCACAGCTGGCATAAGAGGATGTCGTACTGATGGTCAGCGCTCGGCCAGACGATTGCGCATTCAAGACGGTCGCATAAATCGACTTGCACGTTTCGGGCGTCACGCCTTGAGGTGTTGTCGTCTTCAGGCTGCACAGGCGCGGCCAAATTAATCCGCCGACGTTGGAAATAAGCACGTCACCCGTCGCTGGCTCAATCGCAGGTGCTACGGGAACGCCTTGACAAGTTACTGCGTAGCTTGATTGGGAGAGCAGGACGCCCAACAGAGCGATGGCAATGGTCTTTTTCCTATTGGTCATTTTGTTTTCCAGGTAAAGCTATTGAATGAGGTAAGTGGTGAGCAGGTCTTTTGTACGCTTTCGAATCGAAATGAGGGGGTCAGGAGCTGTAGGCTGCACCACATTGAATCGAAAGGTGGACGGCGTCTTATCTACCGACGGAAAGACGTTGACCTCGATTTCGTAATTTCCGACGGGAAGGGCGCCTAGGGAGACTGTCTGTGCTCCCCCCCAAGCATAGAAGCTTCCTAAAACGTAGTTGTTAGACAGATTGAGCGTCACAGTGCCGACCTTCTGATTGGTGGGGCGCAATATTATGTCTGGTGAAATTGTCACGAAGTCGTTCAGGCATATCCCATCCATGTAGCGGGACTCCGTGGCGATGACCTGTAAATTGAGAGAAATCGACTGGCCAACAACAAACGAATTGGCGGGACCACTGCCCACGGAAGTCCCCCATGCACACGGTGCCAGAAAGCCAGTGGCGGACACTGAGCCGCAAACACCTAGAAGTGTCAGCGCTACTCCGGCGCGTAGGTCAAGAAGCTTGTTTTTCATTCTCTCCTCATGAATTGGATGTGGCAAACCGGCGCCCAACCTCGTTTAAACACGGGATTAATGGATCAGGCGCAGAGCCGCCAATCACCTGCCGTGGGAGGTGCGGCCTACTGCGTCGCCAGCTTGTTCATGTCCATGATCGGCAGCAGCACCGACAGCACGATCAGCATCACCACGCCGCCCATCGCCACGATCAGCAGTGGCTCCAGCAGCGTCGCCAGCGTCATCGCGCGGCGCTTGACCTCGTTGCCCAGCTGCCGCGCCGCGCGCTGCAGCATGTCGGGCAACTGGCCGGTCTGCTCGCCCAGCCGCGCGAACATCGACAGCAGCCCCGGGAAACGCTTCTTGCCCGCCAGCGCCGCGCCCAGCGGCGCGCCCTCGCGCACCTGGGCCAGCGCATCCAGCGCGTCCGCGCGCATCGCCTGGTTGGACAGCGTCTCCGCCGCCGCCTGCAGCGCCTTCAGGATCGGCACGCCCGCGCCGGCCAGCATCGCCAGCGTCCCCGAGAAGCGCGCCGCGTTGTAGCCGCGCGAGAGCCGGCCCAGCAGCGGCAGGTTCAGCCATGCCGCGTCGAAACGCTGCCGCGGGCCCTCGCGCTTGAGGATCTGGCGCATGCCGAAGAACGCCGCCGCCAGCACCGCCACGATCGCCAGGCCCCAGGTCCGCATCACGTCGGACAGGCCCATCATGATCCGCGTCAGCAGCGGCAGCGTCTGCTTGGTCTGCGTGAACACCTGCGCCACCTGCGGCACCACGTAGGTCAGCAGGAAGCTCACCGCCAGCACCGCGATGATGCAGACGATCACCGGATACGCCAGCGCGCCGAACAGCTCCGAGCGCAGCCGCTGCTGTTCCTCCAGGTCGTCCGCCAGGCTCTCCAGCACCGGGCCCAGCGCGCCGCTCTGCTCGCCGGCCGCGACCACCGCGCGGTAGACGTCGTCGAACTCGCGCGGCGCGATCGCCAGCGCCCGCGCGAACGACGAGCCCGCGTTGACCTCCGACTTCAGCTGCGACATCAGCTCGCGCTGGCGCGGATCCTCGGCCTCGTCGGCCAGCGCCGACAGCGAGCGCTCCAGCGGCAGCCCCGCCGACACCAGCCCCGCCAGTTGCCGCGTCCACACCGTCAGCCCCGCCGCCTTGAACGCGCGCCGCGCGAAGCGCGACTGCTTGCCGGCCGGCGCCGCCACCGGCTTGACCTCCATCGGCACCAATCCCTGCGCGCGCAGCTGCGAGCGCGCGGCTTTCACGGTGTCCGCCTCCAGCAGCCCCTGTCGGGGCTTGCCGGACGCGTCCAGGGCGTCGTACTTGAAGGCGGGCATCGCTCGGAACCTCGTCGTTTACTGCGCGCGCGGCGGGAACGCGGCGATCACTCGCGCGTCACCCGCAGCACTTCCTCTTCGGATGTCACGCCCGAGGCCACGAGACGGTCACCGTCCTCGCGCATCGAGCGCAGGCCGTTCGCCCGCGCCGCCGCCAGCAGCTCCGACTCGGGCGCCTGGTTGTGAATCAGGCCGCGGATCGCGTCGTCGCAGACCATCAGCTCGTACACGCCGGTGCGGCCCTTGTAGCCGCTGCTCGCGCAGGCCGGGCAGCCCACCGGGTGATAGCGCGCGCCGCCGCCGGGCAGCGGCTCCGGCGACTTGCACACCGGGCACAGCTTGCGCACCAGCCGCTGCGCCAGCACGCCCAGCAGCGACGAGCTCAGCAGGAAGGGCTCCACGCCCATGTCGGTCAGCCGCGTCACCGCGCTGACCGCGTCGTTGGTGTGCAGCGTCGCCAGCACCAGGTGACCCGTCAGCGAGGCCTGGATCGCGATCTGCGCCGTCTCGTAGTCGCGGATCTCGCCGATCATGATCACGTCCGGGTCCTGCCGCAGGATCGCCCGCAGCGCCTTCGCGAACGTCAGGTCGATCCGCGCGTTCACCTGCGTCTGGCCGATGCCGGGCAGCTCGTACTCGATCGGGTCCTCGACGGTCAGCACGTTGGTCGTGGCCGTGTCCACCGTCTGCAGCGCCGCGTACAGCGTGGTCGTCTTGCCCGAGCCCGTCGGGCCCGTCACCAGCACGATGCCGTGCGGCTGCTGCACCAGGCGCTGGAAGCGCTCCAGCCGCTCGCCGTCCATGCCCAGCGCCGCCAGCGTGAAGCGCGACTCCGACTTGTCCAGCAGGCGCAGCACCGCGCGCTCGCCATGCGCCGAGGGCAGCGTGCTCACGCGCACGTCGATCGCGCGGCCGCCGATGCGCAGCGAGATCCGGCCGTCCTGCGGCAGCCGCTTCTCGGCGATGTCCAGCTCCGCCATGATCTTCAGCCGCGAGATCAGCGCCGCGTGCAGCGCGCGGTTGGGCCGCACCACCTCGCGCAGCGTGCCGTCGACGCGGAAGCGCACCGAGCTCTCGCGCTCGTAGGGCTCGATGTGGATGTCGCTCGCGCCGTTGTTCGCGGCCTGCGTCAGCAGCGCGTTGAGCATGCGGATGATGGGCGCGTCGTCGGCCGTCTCCAGCAGGTCCTCGACGGCCGGCAGGTCCTGCATCAGCCGCGACAGGTCGACGGCGTTCTCGACCTCGCCGATCACCAGCGCCGCGTTGTCCTCGCCGCCCGCGTAGGCGGCCTGGATGCGCGCGGCGAGCTCGGCCACGGCCAGGCATTCGATGCGCGAGGGCGCGTACACGCGCTGCAGCTCCGACAGCACCGGCAGCGTCAGCGCCGGCGACGCCCACAGCGTGCGCTGCTGGCCGTCGTCCTCGAGCAGCACCTGCTGCGAGCGCGCGACGGCGTAGGGAAGGGGATGGCGGGTGGCCATGCGCGCTCCCGCCTCAGCGGCCCTGCGGCGCGCTGGCCGGCGCGGCCGGCGCCGGCACCGGCGACGAGGCCGGATACACCGGCATCGGCAGCTGCGACGGCGTGGTCACGCCCGGGGCCGAGGCCGGCTTCTCCGGCAGCACCGGCGCGCCCGTGTCCGGCAGCACGAGGTTGGACTTGGGCTGCACTTCCTGCTGATAGGCGCGGATCGCGTCATAGCGGTCCAGGCTCAGCGCCGCGGCGTTCTCCGGCGTGCGCAGCACCACCGGGCGCAGGAAGATCATCAGGTTGGACTTGACCCGCTTGCGGCTCTGGTTCTTGAACAGGTTGCCCAGCAGCGGGATGTCGCCCAGGCCCGGCACCTTGTCCTCGCCGTCGGTGTACTCGTCCTTGAGCAGGCCGCCCAGCACCAGCACCTGGCCGTCCTCGAGCGTCACGCTGGTCTCCACCGCGCTCTTGTCGAAGGTCGGACCCTGCGTCGCGGAGTTCACCGTCGCCACCACGCTCGAGTTCTCCTGGTAGACCTTCATCCGCACCGTGCCGTTCTCGCCCACGGTCGTGCGCACCTTCAGCCGCAGGCCGACGTCGCGGCGCTCGAAGGTCTGGAAGGGGCTGCTCGAGGTGCCCGACTGCGTCAGGCCGTTGCCGGTCAGCACCGGCACGTTGCTGCCGATCAGCAGGTCGGCCTCCTCGTTGTCCTGCACGACCAGCGAGGGCGTGGACAGCACGTTGGTGCCGGTGATCGACCCCAGCGCGTTGGCCACCGCGCCCAGCGTGTAGACGCTGCCCACCTTCTTCAGGAAGCCCAGGTTCAGGCCGGTGGGCACCTGGCCGGAGCCCAGCGCGGCCGTCACGCCGGCCGAGCCCGTGGCGGTCGCGCCGCTCAGGTTCAGGATGTTGCTGTAGCCGGTGCCGAAGTTGGTGCCGAAGCCCGACACCGTCGAATCGCCCTTGTTGCCGAACAGCTGCGTGAACTGCACGCCGAACTCGCCCAGCTTGCTGGCGTCGACCTTGACCACCAGCGCCTCGACGTAGACCTGCGCGCGGCGCGTGTCGAGCTGCTCGACGACCGCTCGGATCTGGCGGTACATCGGCTCGGGCGCCGTGATGATCAGCGAGTTGGTGGCCGGGTCGGCCTGCACGAAGCCGCCGGTGTTGACCTGCGCCGTCTGGCTGACCTGCGTCGAGGAATTGCCGCCGGCGCCGCCGCTGCTGCCGCTGGAGCCCGAACTCGACGAGCTGCCGCCGAACGACGAGCTGTTGCCCGCGAAGCCGCCGCTGCCCGCGCTGCCGGTCTGCGCGCCGGCGAAGCTGCCGGTGCCGCCCGTGGCGCCACTGTTGTTGGCGCCGCCGCTCGCGCCCGGGCCGGCGTTGTTCGTGTAGGCCGCGCGCAGCACCGTGGCCAGGCGCACCGCGTCGGCGTTCTTCAGGTAGATGACGCGGATGCCGCCGCCGGTGTCGCTGCTGGGCTGGTCCAGCTTGGCGATCATCGCGCGCAGCTGCATCAGCTTGGCCGGGTTGGACGCGCGCACGATCAGCGCGTTGCTGCGCGGATCGGCCATCACGCTGCCGCTGCCGCCGGCCGCGCCGCCCTGCGCCACCGCCACGCCCGGCGTGCCGCTGCCGCCGTCGCTCAGGCGCTGCACCAGCTGCACGATGTCCGAGGCCACCGCGTTGCGCAGCGGGATCACCTCGATGTCGGTGTTGGACGGCTGGTCCAGCGCCGCCACGATGCGGCTGATGCGCTGCAGGTTCTCGGCGTAATCGGTGATCACCAGGCTGTTGTTGCCCGGGTTCGCGTTGATCGTGTTGTTGGGCGTGATCAGCGGACGCAGCACCGCGACCAGGTTGTTCGCGTTCTCATGGTTGAGCTTGAAGATCTGCGTCACGACCTGGTCGCTGCCGCGCGCCTTGCCCTCGCCGGAGATCGTCACCGACCCGGTCTGCAGCTTGGCCTCGGCCTCGGGCACCAGCTTGAGCAGGCCGCCGGCCTCGACCATCGCGAAGCCCATTCCGCGCAGCGCGGCCAGGTAGCTCTGGTAGGCCTCCTGCACCGGCACCGGCTGCTCGGCGGTCAGCGTCATCGTGCCCTTGACCCGCGGGTCGACCAGGATCGGCTTGCCCAGCGCCGCCGACATCGCGCGCGAGACCGCCTCGATGTCGGTGTTGACGAAGTTCAGCGTCACCGGCGTGCTCGCGCGCACGGCCGGCTGTCGGCGGTTCTGCTGCTGATTCGACTGTGCGCCGGCCTGCAGGGGCAGGCTGCCAGCGATCAGGCTGATCGCCATGCCCAGCGCCGTCGGCCGCATCATGTGCTTGTTCATGCTCGTCCCACCGAGATGATCGAGCGCGCTCCCTCGCGGCGCCCGATGATGTTCAACAAATTCGCCAGTGCGGCCTCGCTGCCCGGCGCGGCCGAGGCCTCGCCCCGGAACTGGGGCCGCGCGCCCAGGCTGCCCTGGCCGCTGAGTTGCAGCGGCCCCTGCTGCGTCATGAGGATCAGCTGCGGCGCCTGGCCGCCGCCCACCAGGCTCATCCGGTAGCTGCCCAGCGGCGCCACCTGCGCCAGCCGCGACGAGAAGTCGCGCAGTTCCACCTGCGCGACTCCGGACACGTTCACCGCCTTGCCCCGGCCATCGAACACGAAGCCCTGCGCGCTGATCGCGATCAGGCCTTGCGGCGCCACCGTGTTCCAGGGCGTGCCCAGGCCGGTCAGCCAGCCCGCCGGCCAGCGGATCCAGGGCTGCTCCGGCGTGGCGTCGGGCAGGCGCACCGTGAGGCGGTCCAGCCCGAAGCGCGCGCTCACCGGACTCGCCGGCTTGATGCAGCAGTCCTGCGCCAGCGTGAGCCGCGCGCCCAGGCCGCCGTCGATCCAGGCCGGCCGCAGCGCCCAGCCCAGGCGCTCGGGCAGTTCGCTCGCCTCGGCGCTGCCCGGTCCGGCGCTGAGGATCACCCGCGCGCTGCCGTTCCAGAGGCTGCCGCGCACGTCGGCGAGCAGCAGCCGCTGGCCCGACATCGACGCGACCGCCGAGGCCAGCCAGGCCGCCGGCGCCCACAGCGCGACCGCGGTCAGCAGGCCCAGCACCGCGCCGAGCTGGGCCCAGCGGAAGGTGCGGACGAAGCCGGTCATCGCGGCCGCGTTCGCCGGGGACGTCGCCAGGACGGTGCTTGATCGCCGTGCCATCGTCAGTTCCCCGCCGCGGCGGGCAGCAGCAGCGTGATCCGGCCGGAGTAGCCCTGCGCGCCGGATTGCAGCTCGGCCTCCTGCGGCCGGGCGCGCGCGCCCTGGCGCGCCTCGCCGATCCACATCGCCAGCGCCCCGCCGGGCACGCCGCGCAGCCGCAGCTGCGCCTGCGTGCCGGTGATCGTCAGGTCGGCGGCCGGGCCCAGCCGGGCCGTGGCCGCGCGCAGCGCGGTCGCCGACTGCTCGGCCGACACCGGCACCGCCTGCTTGAGCGCCTGCGTCTGCTGCGCCATCGCGCGCATCTGCTGCAGCTCGCGGTCGAGCCGGTCGAGTTCGCCCGGCGCCTTGCGCAGCGTGGCCCAAGCCGGCGCCAGCGCGATCAGCCACAGCAGCAGCAGGCCGACGAACGCGGCGGCCAGCCGGGCGATCAGGCGTTCGCGCGGCGCGGCAGCCTGCCAGCGGGCGTCGAAGTCCCGGCGCATCGTCGTGAAGCTGTTCATCGGTTCTCGGGTCGCAGGGTGACTTGCAGCGTGTCGCCGTCCTCGGCGACCCGCAGCGCGGGATCCTGGCCGAGCCGCTCGCGCAGCTGCGCGCGCTGGGGCGGCGTCAGGCCGGAGAGTTGGAGCCGGCCCGGCTCGAAGCGCAGTCCGGGCAGCGGGCCTTCGCCCGGCGGCGTCGCGCGGGCGACCGCCGCCAGCAGGTCCTCGAGGTCGCCCGGTCCGACCTGGCCGGCGCCGCCGCGCAGCGCCTCGGTCTCGCGCAGCATCTGCGCGCGGGCGTCGCGGATCACGCGCACCTGCGGGAAGCTCTGGCGCAGCAGCGACTCCTGCTCGGCCTTGCGCGCGTCGATGGCGCGGCCCTGCTGCCAGGCCGTCGCGTTCAGCCCGATCACCTGCACGGCGACCAGGCCCGCCACGCCCCATCGGAAGGGCCGCCAGGCCGGCGACTGCAGCGTCTGCCAGGCCTGGTGGATGCGCTGCCAGCCGCGCTGGCGCGGCGTCAGGTCGAACTGCAGCAGGTTGAGCGGCGCCTGGCGCGCGGCCCAGGCGCGGTCGGTGTCGTTGAGGACCCGCACCGGCCGGCCCAGCCACTGCTCGGCGACGGCCGCGGCGGACGGGCTGGCGCTCACGGCCGCGCCGGTCCACCAGTCCTCGCCCAGCCAGCCGCGCAAGCCGCCGCTATCCAGCGGCAGCGTCGCGACGCCGTCGGCGCGCGACACGCGCAGCCGCGGCCGGTCATCGGCGCCGGTGCTGACATGGCCGCCGATCGCGGCCTGCGGCCACGACAGCGGCAGCAGCGATTCGACCAGCAGCCCCGCCGCCTCGAACGCGGCCAGGTGCGCCCGCAGCGGCTCGCGCGCGGTCACGGCGACCCAGTGGGTGCGGCCGGCCTCGTCCGGGCTGTCGAGCAGCGCGAAGTGCAGGCGTTCAGGGTCCTCGAGCAGCTGGTCCTCCATCACGCCGACGACCGCGCCGCGCAGCTTCGCGCCCTTGACCTTGGGCAACTGCGCGGGGAGCCAGCTCACCGCGTCGTCGCCGATCAAGGCCATCACGCGGTCGGCGCGCGGCATCGCGGCCAGCGGCGCACGCTCGCCATGGCCCCGGGCGTGGGCCGGCGCCTGCGCGTCGTGGCTGAACCAGTATTCGTAGTCTTGGGCGCCGTTGCCGCCTTGAGGCGGGTGGGACGGCAGCAGGATGAGCAGGGTACTCATGAGTTCGCGGATTCTAGGAGGGCTTGCGTGACGGATCGGCGCCGCGCGCCTCCGAGGAAGCCCGTAGTCGCGGCTTTACATGTCCCGTGCATCCCGTCCCTCTTGTGTCCAGTCGTGTCAATGCCGGCATCCCGCCGCGCCGACGCCCGCCCGCGGGGGTCAAGGCGTGGCCCCGCCCGATGGGGCGCCCGGCAGCGCCGCGAAGCGCTGCAGGCGCTGGCGGTCCTTCACCTGGATGTCGCTGCCGTTGTTGCCGCCGCGGAAGACCAGCGATCGCTGCGCCAGCACGCGGTCGTCCATGCGGAGCTGACCCTCGACGAAGAAATAGCTGGTGGTGGCCGCCGTCATGGCCGCGCTGGCGGCGGCGGTGTCCTGCGGCAGCAGGCTCTTGAAGCGGTCCATCGTCGTCGCGGTGAAGGCCTTGGACTGGCGGGCGCGCACGATGGTGTCGGCCACGCCCAGGTCCACGCCCAGCACGTCGGCCAGCACCTCGCGCGGCGCGGTGTTCACGTTCAGCGCGGTGCTCGCCGGCAGCAGCACCGCGAACTTCGCCAGCCGGGCCACCTGCTCGTCGTTCAGGCCGAACCAGCGCAACTGCTCGATCCGGGCGGGCCGCAAGGGCGGGTTGCCTTGCCCCTGTTCGTCCTTGCCCGGGGTGCTGGCGGCGATCAGCTTCTTGCGCACGTCATCGGCCAGCGAGGCGGACATGCCGGCCCGCACGAAGATGCGCCGGGCCGCGTTCACGTAGAAGGCCTGCTTCGCGAGCGCGGCGGTGTCGTTGGCCGGGGCTTGCTCCTCGAGGTTGCGCAGGTTGAACAGCGCTTGCGCATCCTCGATGTGGCCGGACAGGAAGGCGTCCGGGCCCGCGTCCGCGGACTTGTTGTCGTCCTGCGCCAGGAAGCTCGACAGCCGCGCTTCCGCCAGCGGCACTGCCCAGACCTCGCCCAGGTTGTCGCTGGCGCCGCCGCTGGCGCGGGCATTGGCGATGGCGTCCTCGCGCAGGATCAGCCGCGCCCAGTCCAGCGCGCCTTGCAGCACCCAGTCCGCCTGCGCGCGGCCGCGGTCGGCGATCTCGATCTGGATCGAGCGCGCCTGCCGCCAGAGCATCGCGGCGGACAGCGTCGTCACCAGCACGACGATCAGCAGCGCGGTGAGCAGCGCGGCGCCGCGCTGCGCCGGCGGGTGTTGGACGGGCAGGGCGCGCATCAGCTGCCGCTCTCCACCGCGACCTCGCGGATCAGCTCGCCGCGATAGCCGCTGTCCTCGCCGAACTGCAGCCGCATGCGCACGCCCTGCGGCGGGGCGGCGAGGCCGCTGCCCGCGTCGGAGGCCGCGCCGGCAGACGGCGCTGCCCCGGTTCCGGAGCTGCCCTTGTCGCCCGTCGATTGCGCATTGGCCCAGGCGTTGTTGATGAAGAAGTACATCTGCCAGCCGGTCACGCGGTCCAGTCCCGGCAAGCCGCGCAGGTCCTTCGCGTTGAGCTGCTGGCTGCGGAACCAGGCATCGCGGAGATCGTCCGCGGTGGTCAACGCCGGCGATTCCCAGCGCGCCAGGCGTCCCTCGCGCAATTGCCAGACCACCAGCTGCAGGCCCGCGTCGCGCCGGCGCGTGATGCGCAGCGTGGCGCCGTCGAAGTTCACGGCCTCGAAGAGATGGCTCTGCTGTACTTCCCGCAGGTCCAGCTCCCATTGGCGGACCAGCGTCTGCAGCGTCTCGGCGCGCTCCATCGCCGCCTCGTTGCGATCGCGGCTGGTGGTCAACGCCGACACCGCCCGCCAGGCCATCACGGACATCATCGCCATCACGACCAGCGCGACGATCACCTCGATCAGCGTGAAGCCGCGCGCCGCCCGCCGGCGGGAGCCTGCCTGGCGCCGCATCAGAAGCGCCCCACGATGGTGATGATGGTCAGCAGCGGCTGGTCGCGGTCGTCGAAGACCTGGGCCTCGACGCGGCGGAAGTTCGGATTCGGCGTCGAGGCCACGGTCATCTTTCCGGAGAAGTCGCGCCCGAGCTGGGTGCAGCTGAAGGGTTTCTCGCCGATGCCGGGGAAGGCCTTGGTCAGGCGCATCTCGGTGAGTTCGTTCTCGGCGCACCACTGCGCGAGCGAGTTCACCGCGAGGCGCTCCGCGTTCGACGTCATCGCGCCGGCCGCGCGCAGCCCGGCCGCCAGGCACAGCGCGACGATGGTCACCGCCACCAGCACCTCGATCAGCGTGAAGCCGGCCGCATGGCGCCCGGTCCGGCGGCGTGGGGCCGGGTCTTGCCCCGGCCGGGCTCGCGAGACCGTCATGCGCCGTCCTTGGAGACCGAGAACGGTCTGAGGCCGTCGGTCACGAGGCTGATGCGGTGATCGCCACGGATCAGCGTCACGCGCTGCGCGCCGATCAGCGGCTCCGGGCCGAGCCGCACCGAGCGGCCATCCGCGGGCGCGCCCTGGATCTCGACGATCGGCGGTTCGCTGAGCCAGTCACGCTCCAGGCCGAGCCGCTGGACCAGCTTCGGCGGGAGGCCGGTGATGCGGTAGTGCGCGGCATCCTGGCCGGACTCGGGCAGCCAGCGCACATCCAGCGACGCGGCGCGCGCCTCGGCGCGGGCGGTCTCCAGCACCGAGGCCAGGTGCAGCGCCTCGCGCTCGAGCTGGACGTCGGCGCGATCACGCACCGCCACCGCGACGGTCGCGCTGGCGATCGCCACGATCGTGATCGCCACGATCAGCTCGATCAGCGTGAAGCCGCGCTGGATCGGACGGCCGGACGGACGCGCGCGCACGGCTCGGGGCGCAGGGGTCACGAACGCGCGGCGGGCCGCGCGCTCATTCCCAGGAGCCGACGTCGGCGTCGTTGCCTTCGCCGCCCGGCTTGCCGTCGGCGCCCAGGCTGTAGACGTCGACCTCGCCCTTCAGGCCGGGGTTGTCGTACTGGTAAGGATTGCCCCAGGGGTCCTTGGGCAGTTTCTCGACGTAGACCTTCCAGTTCGGCGCCGCCGGACCGTTGGTCGGCTTGGTGACCAGCGCGCCCAGGCCCTGCTCGGAGCTCGGATAGCGGCCGTTGTCCATCTTGTAGAGCTTGAGCGCCTGCATCAGCGTGTTCACGTCGGAGCGTGCCGCGGTGCGCCGGGCCTCGGACACATGGTTCATCACCGCTGGCACCACCACCGCGCCCATCACGGCGACGATGGTGATGGCGACGATCAGTTCGATCAGCGTGAAGCCGCGCGCGCGGCGCGGAGACTGGGGTCGGTGCATGGTGTTGCAATCCTCGCGGAGCCGCCCTCGGCGACTCATCGCGCTGCATCATAATCGTCGGATGCATGCACGATGGTTAAGCTTCGTCGTCTGGGCGCTGCTGGCGGCCAGCCTCGCGTATTGGGCGCTGACGCTGATGGCCAAGGGCCCTCAGGCGCCCGCGGGGACCCGTCCCGCGGTCACCGACGCGGCCGCTGCTGACTGGACCCGGCTATTCGCTGCCGCGAAGGCGGCAGAGGCGCCGATGGAAGCCACCTCTTCACGCTATCAACTGCTCGGCGTCGTCGCTCCCACCGCGAACGGCCAGCACGCCGGCGAGGGCGTGGCGCTCATCGTCGTCACGGGCGGATTGCCCAAGCCGGTGCGGGTCGGACAGGTCGTCGATGGCGATCTGAAGCTGATCGAGATCAACCGGCGCGATGTCGGACTCGGCGCCAGTGGCGCGGTGACGCTGCGGCTGAGCCTCGCGCCCGGCGCACCGGGCGCGGATGGGGCGCCCGCGCCGCCGCCCCAGATGGTGCCAGGCGGCGCGATGGCCCCGCCGCCCAACTTCAACAACAACATGCCGCCGCAGCCCGGCGCGCCCGGCCAGGAAAACTACGTCCCGCCGACGGCGGTGACCGGGTCGCTGCCGCAACAGCCGCCCGGCGACGGCAGCGCCAATCCGGTCAAGTGACCGAGGCGCCCGGCTGGGAGGGCAACGCCCCCGAGGCCGTCGAGCCGGTATCGCGCAGGTCCGAGGGACGGCTGTGGATCGGACCGTCGGGCAGGTCATGGACCTCCGTCAGCAGTGCCGCGGCGCAACGTACCAGCGGCCACGCGAGCGTTGCGCCGGTCCCATCGCCGCATTCCATGCCGAGTTCCAGCAGCGCCGCCGCGTGGAAGAGCTGCAGCGCCTCGTCGAGGCCGCGGTGCGTCGTGCTGCGGCAGAACACCGCGTAGTCGGTCACCGGCGGCGCGATCATCGACGCGACCTTCAGCGCCGCGCACGCGGGCATGCCGTCGACCAGGATCAGCTGGCGCTTGGAGGCCGCGACCAGCATCGCGCCCACCATCACCGCGAGTTCGAAACCGCCGAACGCGGCCAGCACGGCCATCGGCTCCCGCACGTCGCGGTGACGGGTCTGCGCGCCCTGCAGCACCAGCATCAGATGCGACAGGTCCTCGTGCGGCATGTCGGGGCCGGAGATGATGAAGTCCTGCACCGGCATGTCCATCAGGCGCGAGAGCACCAGCGCGGACGCCTCCAGCGACCCTTGGCCCAGGCCCGCGCAGGCGATCACGTTGCCGGCCAGGTTGTCGGAGATCTCCATGCCGACGCGCACGCCGGCGTGGGCCTGCTCCAGCGTCATGGCCGGTCCGGCGCGCGAGTTGCGCGTGCCGTGCGCGATCTTGCGCGCCAGCAGCCGCTGCTGAGGGCTGAGCGGTTCGGCGATGCCGCAATCGACGACCGTGACGTGCATGCCCTGGTTGCGCGCGAACACCGTCGACGGCAGGCGGTGCTGCAGGGCGAGCAGTGCCTGCTCGCGCGTGCTGCGGCCGTTGGGCAGCGCGATGCCATCGACGGCCAGGCCGTGATCGGCCGCGAACAGCACCAGCGTCGGGTCCCGGAAGCGCGGCGTCTGCGTGCCCTGGATCAGCCCCAGCCGGACCGCGAGCGGCTCCAGTTCGCCAAGCCGCCCCGCCAGCGCGCAGCGGCGTTCCAGGCGCTGGCGCAGGGCGCGTTCCAGCTCCGGATTGGCGGTCGGCGAGATGAGGGACTGATGGATGGACATGGGGAGCGCCATTCTCGGCCAGTGCCGCGGGGCGGCCATCGGCAATTGCCCCCGCGCCGCGCCTGTGCCCCTCGTCCGGGGGGCAATCGCTCGTGTCAAGCGGTAACGCGGTGCCGCGCGCCGCAGCCGGCCCGGCTCAGCCCAGGAACAGACGGTACACCGGGTTGTCGGTCTCTTCCGTGCACGGATAGTTCAACTGGTCCAGGAAGCGCTTGAACGCCTTGCCGTCGCCCTTCGGAACCTGCAGGCCGACAAGGATGCGACCGTAGTCGGCCCCTTGGTTGCGGTAATGGAACAGGCTGATGTTCCAGTCCGGGCTCATGCTGGACAGGAAGCGCATCAGCGCGCCGGGCCGCTCCGGGAAGATGAAGCGGAACAGCCGCTCGTTCTCCGCCAGCTCGGTGCGCCCGCCGACCATGTGACGCACATGCTGCTTGGCGAGTTCGTCATCGGTCAGGTCGACGGTCGGGAAGCGGTGCTTCTCGAAGCTGCGCGCCAGCTTGTCGGCCTCCTCGCGCCTGGCGATGGACACGCCGACGAAGACATGCGCTTCATTGCGGTCGGAGATGCGGTAGTTGAACTCGGTGACGCTGCGGCCGCCGACCAGTTCGCAGAAGCGCCGGAAGCTGCCGCGCTCCTCGGGAATGGTGACCGCGAACAGCGCCTCGCGCTCCTCGCCGACCTCGGCCCGCTCGGCGACGAAGCGCAGGCGGTCGAAGTTCATGTTCGCGCCGCAGGTGATCGCGATGTAGGTCTGGCCCTTGGTCCCGTGCTGCGCGGCGTACTGCTTGACCGCCGCCACGCCCAGGCCGCCGGCCGGCTCCAGGATGCTGCGGGTGTCGACGAACACGTCCTTGATCGCCGCGCAGACGGCGTCGGTGTCGACCAGGACGTAATCGTCGACCAGTTCGCGGCAGATGCGGAAGGTCTCCTCGCCGACCAGCTTGACCGCGGTGCCGTCCGAGAACAGGCCGACATCGGTCAGGGCCACGCGCTTGCCGGCGCGCACCGAGCGCACCATCGCGTCGGAGTCCTTGGTCTGGACGCCGATGATCTTGATCTCCGGCCGCACCGCCTTGATGTAGGCGGCCACGCCCGAGATCAGGCCGCCGCCGCCGATGGCGACGAAGATCGCGTCGATGGGACCGGGATGCTGGCGCAGCAGCTCCATCGCGATCGTTCCCTGGCCGGCGATCACGTCGGGGTCGTCGAACGGGTGGACGAAGCTCAGCTGCTGTTCGCGCTCGAGTTCCAGCGCGTGCTCGTAGGCGTCGCTGAAGGACTCGCCCGCCAGCACGACCTCGCCTCCCAGGGCCTGGACGGCATCGACCTTGACCTTTGGCGTCGTCACCGGCATCACGATGACCGCGCGGCAGCCGAGTTTCCTCGCCGACAGCGCAACCCCCTGCGCATGATTGCCGGCCGAAGCGCAAATCACCCCCCGCGCCAGTTGTTCAGGCGCGAGATTTGCCATCTTGTTATAGGCACCCCGCAATTTGAAGCTGAATACCGGCTGCTGATCCTCACGTTTCAGCCAGACTTTGTTGCCGATGCGCTTGGAGAGATTGCGGGCGGCATCCAGGGAGGTTTCCTGCGCGACCTCATACACCTTCGCGTTAAGAATTCGTTGCAGATAACTCTGATCCGCGGGGAGTAACGCCGGGTGTTGCGCCGATGGGCGCGCCGAAGTGGTCTTGCGCGATGCGCGGCGGGTGCCGGCCATGGAAATCCCTCCAGTTCCCCCTTCCGCGCGGAAGGCGGCGGAAGCCAGGGCGGACGATCATGCCAGCGTTTGCCGGGAGCGCGGACGGGCCCCGTGACGGGCGCTGCGCGCCGCGTTCGCGATTGGAGGAGCCAGCTTTCGGACGAAAAAAAGCCCAAGGCTTGTGGCCTTGGGCTGAATCCACCATGGAGGCGGTGGAGGAGACAATCGGCGCGAGGGCTGACCCCACAGAGTGAGGTAGCGCTATCGCGTGCCTAGAATTCTAGGGCGATGCATGTTGCGCTGCAATATTTTTTGGGTCTCCGGCCCTGGAGTCGGGCCTCTAATGCGAAAAATCACCGCCAGAGTGGCCTGAGCCCTCACCCGAACGGGTGAAAAAATGGGGCCAGGTTCAGGGTGGATGGCGCGTTCGGGCCACGGCAAGGGCCATCACAGGAAGGATTGACGAATGGAATGCACGATCAACTGGATGGGCGCCGATGGCATGAGCTTCGTCGCCGAGACCGGCAGCGGTCACATGATCAACATGGACGGCTCGCCGGATGGCGGCGGCCGCAACCTGGCGCCGCGGCCGATGGAGACCGTGCTGGCCGGCACCGGCGGCTGCACCGCCTATGACGTGGTGCTGATCCTGAAGCGCGGCCGCCACGATGTGCGGGGCTGCCAGGTCAAGCTGAGCGCCGACCGCGCCGAGGCCGATCCAAAGGTCTTCACCAAGATCCACATGCATTTCGTCGTGACCGGACGCGACCTGCCGCAGGGTGCCGTCGAGCGGGCGGTGCAGCTGTCCCACGAGAAGTACTGTTCGGCCAGCATCATGCTGGCGAAGACGGCCGAGATCACCACGTCGGTGGAGATCGTCGAGGCCTGAGGCCGGCGATTTCGCCGGTCAGACGTGATGCGCCGTGCGCGTCATGACCTTGGCGGCCAGCCGCATCAAGCCCCGGACGGGCGCCGGCAGGTCAATGCCGCCCCGCTCGCGCGCTTCGTCGGCATGCCGCGCCTCTTCGTCCTTCATCCGGGCCACGATGGCCCGGGAGCTGCGGTCGCCTTCCGGCAGGCGCTCCAGATGGCTGGCCAGGTGGGCTTCGACCTGGCGTTCCGTCTCGATGACGAACCCCAGGCTGACCCGGTCCCCCACCAATCCGGCGACCGTTCCGATCGCGAAGGCGCCGCCGTACCAGAGCGGATTGAGCAGGCTGGGCCGGTCGTTGAGCTCGCGCAGCCGGCCGGCGCACCAGGCCAGGTGGTCGATCTCCTCCTGGGCGGCGTGCTCCAGATGGGCACGCAGGGCCTCGTCGCGGGTGCTCAGCGCCTGGGCTCGATACAGCGCCTGCGCGCAGACTTCTCCCACGTGGTTGACACGCATCAGTGACGCGGACAGGCGGCGCTGCGACTCGTCCAGCGGTTCGTCCGGCGCGCGGGCCGCCGGGGCGGGCCGGGCCATCGGCGCGACGCCGGCCAGGGTCTTCAGGCTTTGGTCCAGCGTGGATATCCACGCGTCCGTGCGGGAAAGAATGCGCGCCGGGCGCCGGGATTGAAATTGCATCTTGAGCGCTTGCCGTGGCGATGGCTGGGCAGTTTAGAAGGGGCCGGTCAAGCCATTCCCTGGTGCTGCCTGATCCTTTGTGCGAATGCGTGATGACACAATTTTTTAATCTCATACGCGTTGCTTTGATCCAACGAAATCAGGACTTTTACGGGGTGGCTGCTGGTCAGGCGTGATCGGACCTGTTGCAATACGCCACAGCTTCATTGCAGGAGCTTGGTTTGCGGACGATCTACCGACCGCAGCCTCATTGAAGATCTAGGAGTCTCTAATGAAGAAATCTCTCGTCGCGCTGGCTGTGCTGGCCGGTTTCGCCGGTGCCGCTGCCGCTCAATCGTCGGTCACCCTGTTCGGCGTGATTGACGTCGCCGCCCGCTACACCAAGGCCAATGGCCAGGACGTGAAGCAGCTGACCAACGACGGCAGCAGCTCCAGCCGCATCGGCGTCCGTGGCGTCGAAGACCTGGGTGGCGGCCTGAAGGCCGGCTTCTGGCTGGAAAGCGCCCTGTCCGCCGACAACGGCGGCGCCGGCGACACCGCTGGCCGCTGGTGGAACCGCCGTGCTTCCGTGAGCCTGATGGGCGACTTCGGTGAAGTGCGTCTGGGCCGTGGCAAGACTTCGACCCGCCTGGTCGTGGACGATTTCGACGTCTACAGCACCACTGGTCTGGGTGACGTGACTCGCACCTACTCGTCGCTGGGCTCGAACATCGACACGATCAACCGTGCCGACAACCTGGTTCAGTACTTCCTGCCGGCCGATCTGGGCGGTGTGTACGGCTCGTTCGACGTGGCTGCTGGCGAAGGCACCGACGGCAAGAAGTCGTTCGGCGGTCGTCTGGGCTACAAGCTGGGTGACCTGAACGTCGCCGCTGGCTACCAGTCGACGGACTCGATGCGCTCGAAGTTCAAGCAGTTCTCGCTGGGCGGCAGCTACGACTTCAAGGTCGTGAAGGTCCAAGGCCTGTTCACGCAACTGAAGTTCGCTTCGTTCAAGCAGAACATCTACACGATCGGTGCTGTGGTGCCGGTGACGGCTGCCGGTTCGGTGACCGCTCAGTACACCAAGGCTGAGACCAACGGCGCCGCGGACAATCCGCTGGCCCGCAACCCGAACGGTGCCCTGGCCAACGCCCAAGGCGACGCGCAAGCGTTCAGCATTGGCTACCAGCACAACCTGTCCAAGCGCACCGCGCTGTACACGACCGCGTCGATCATCGACAACGACAACTCGACCTTCAAGGTCCAAAGCAATGCGGTCAACTCCGCTCGCGGCGGCAAGTCGGGCGGTCTGGACGTCGGTATCAAGCACAGCTTCTGATCCTCGGATCACACGCTCTGCGTAGAAAGCCGCCCTTCGGGGCGGCTTTTTTTCGCCTATGCGGATCAACTCCATCCTCGCCTGGCGCAGGGCCCGGCTGCTATCCGCCCACTTGCCGCCGCATCCTCTGTCAGTTCGAGGGACAGGCCTTGCCCCCCTCGATCAAGCACTGTCGCCGCAACGCACTGTTGTTGATTTTGCAAACACTCATCGCGGGTTTTCCCTCTATCGGGTCGTCGCAAACTTGACAGGGTTTGCTCGCGTGGGCGATGTGCAACACAAAGCATCTCCGTTGGAGGGCTTCGCTGAGAATCGATCACGGCGACCAAACCAAACACAGGAGACATCACATGAAGAAAGCCGCCTTGGCGCTGAGCATCCTGGCAGCCAGCACCAGTGCAGCCTGGGCCCAGTCGAGCGTGCAGCTGTACGGCATCATGGACGTGGGTCTGCGCTGGACCAGCAATGCCAACGCCGGTTCCTCGGAGAAGCAGGTGATCCCGGGTGGCATGTCTCAGAGCCGGCTCGGCATCAACGTGACCGAGGACCTCGGCAGCGGTCTGAAGGCGATTGCCAACCTCGAGCATCGCTTGAGCTCCGACACCGGCCAGGTGGCTGCCGCCGATTTCTGGCGCCAGTCGTGGGTGGGTCTTCAGTCGAGTGACTTCGGCCGGATCACCATCGGACGCCAATACAACATCCTGTTCGACATCTACACGTCGACCTACGCCTCCTTCAAGTACTCGCCCTACATCGAGGCCTACAAGCCCGAGATCGGCCTGTCGATGGGCGCCCGCCAGGACAACATGGTCAAGTACCTGATCGAGTCGGGTCCGATCCGCGGCGAGGTCCAGGTCTCCGCCGGCGAAGGCACGGGTCCGAACAAGTCGGTCGGCGGCCTGCTGCGATACGCCGATGGCCCCATCGCGCTGGGTGGCGCCTACCTGCAGGTCGAGGACCAGGCCGGCCGGAAGGTCAAAGGCTGGACGGCTGGCGCCGGCTACACGGTCGGTCCGTGGTACATGAACATTTCCTGGGCGACCAACAAGTTCGACCCGGGCGGCGCGATGGGCACGCTCTACACCGCCGGCCTGCTCGGACCAGTGCTGAACGCCGCGGCCAACGACGTCAAGAAGCGCGACATGATCTCCGCCGGCTTCACCTACCAGATGACGCCCCAGCTGAACCTGGGCGCGCACTACTGGTATGCGCAGCAGACGCATTACGTGGTCAGCACGCAGAAGAGCAAGGGCCACTACGTCGCGATCGTCGCGGACTACGCCTTCTCGAAGCGCACCGACGCGTATCTCGAGCTGGACTACACCAAGTACGCCGCCGGTGGTGCGGTGCGCTTCGCCAACGGCGCCGAGAAGCGCGGCGGCTCGATCGTCGGTCTGCGTCACCGCTTCTGATCGACCGGGCTCCTGCAATCCAAGCGCATCCGGCGTCCTTCGTGGCGCCGCATGGAAACCGCCTTCGGGCGGTTTTTTCGTTTCCGCGCGACGGCCCGGGCGACGCCGGGTTCATGTGGCGTTAAGGAGTAACCCACTTGCCGGGCGCGAAACGCTCCTCGATGATGGTCCACTTCTGAAGCGCCTTGCCTCCGGGGTCAGGTCGTGCCAGGGCCAAGGCCGCGAGCCGTCACGCCCAAGCCGACGCCGGAGGCCCCCGTCCATGCTGGTTTTCATTCTTCGCCGTCTGGCGCAGGCCATCGTCGTCATGCTGGCGGTGGCCTTCATCGCCTTCATGCTGTTCCAGTATGTCGGCGACCCGGTCAACAACCTGCTCGGACAGGACGCCACGCCGGAGCAGCGCGAGCAACTGCGCAAGGACCTGGGCCTGGACCAATCCTTCGTCGTGCAGTTCGCGCACTTCGCCGCCAACGCGGCCCAAGGCGAATTCGGCGTCAGCCTGAAGCAGGGCCGCAAGGTCTCGGCGCTGATCGCCGAGCGCTTTCCGGCGACGCTCGAGCTCTCGGCCGCAGCCGCCCTGATCGCGCTGGTGTTCGGCATCCCGCTTGGTGTCTATGCGGCCCTGCGCCGCGGCAGCTTCGGCGCGCAGGTGCTGATGACGTTGTCGCTGCTTGGCGTCGCGCTGCCGACCTTCCTGATCGGCATCCTGCTGATCATGGTCTTCGCGGTGCAACTCACCTGGCTGCCGAGCTTCGGCCGCGGCGACGTGGTCATGTTCGGCACCTGGAGCACCGGGCTGCTGACCGCCGATGGCCTGAAGCACCTCCTGCTGCCGAGCGTCACGCTGGCCGTGTTCCAACTGACGCTGATCATGCGCATCGTGCGGGCCGAGATGCTCGAAGTGCTGCGCGCCGACTACATCAAGTTCGCCCGCGCCCGCGGCCTGAGCGACCGCACCATCTACTTCGGCCATGCCTTGAAGAACACGCTGGTGCCGGTCATCACGATCACCGGTTTGCAACTGGGATCGCTGATTGCCTTTGCGATCATCACCGAGACCGTGTTTCAATGGCCCGGCATGGGTCTGCTGTTCATCCAGGCGGTGCAATTCGCCGATATTCCGGTGATGGCGGCCTATCTGTGCCTGATCTCGCTGATCTTCGTGGTGATCAACCTCGTCGTCGACCTGCTGTACTTCGCCGTCGACCCGCGCCTGCGCGTGCGCGGCGGCGCCCACTGACATGAGCGAACCGCAGTTGCTGACCGCCTCCTCGGCGGGCACTTACCAACGGCTCTTCGAGTCGCGCGGCGAGCTGGTCGCGCTGCGCCGCGAACTCCACGCGATGCCGGAACTCGGCTTCGAGGAGCACCGCACCGCCGCGCGCATCGTGCAGGCGCTGAAGGCCTGCGGTGTCGACGAGATCCATCAGGGACTGGGCCGCACCGGCATCGTCGCGACGATCCATGGCCAGAAGCCGGCGCAGGGGGAGGGCGCCGCGGCGCCCCGCCTCATCGGCCTGCGCGCCGACATGGACGCGCTGCCGCTGCGCGAGCAGAACGACTTCGCGTGGCGCTCCTCGACGCCCGGCCTGATGCATGCCTGCGGCCATGACGGCCATTGCGCGATGCTGGTCGGCGCGGCGCGCCACCTGGCGCAGACGCGCCGCTTCAGCGGCACCGCGGTGCTGGTGTTCCAGCCCGGCGAGGAAGGCTACGGCGGCGCGCGCGAGATGATCGCCGACGGCCTGTTCGACAGATTCCCGGTCGAGTCGATCTACGCGATGCACAACTGGCCGCACCTGCCGCCCGGCAAGATCGGCCTGAACCGCGGCGCCATGATGGCCGCGGCGGATCGCGTCACCATCACGATCCAGGGCCGCGGCGGCCATGGCGCGCATCCGCACCTCAGCATCGATCCGGTGCTGATCGCCGGCCACCTGATCACCGCGGTGCAGAGCCTGGTGTCGCGCAACATCGCGCCGATCGAGCAGGCCGTCGTGAGCCTGTGCTCCATGCAGGCCGGCGAGCCCAGCGCCTTCAGCGTGATCCCGGAGGCCGCGCACCTGACCGGCACCGTGCGCAGCTTCAAGCCCGAGGTGCAGCAGTTGCTGGAGGAGCGCATGACGCGCCTGGTCGAGTCGGTCGCGCTCGGCTTCGGCGCGAGCGCCAAGGTCGACTACCAGCGCCTCTATCCCGCCACCATCAACAGCGCGCCCGAGGCCGACTTCGCGGTGCGGGTCGCGCAGACGCTGGTCGGCGCCGAGAACGTCGACGACAAGCTCGTGCCCAGCATGGGGTCCGAGGACTTCGCCTTCATGCTGCAGGCGCGGCCCGGCGCCTACCTGCGGCTGGGGCAGGGCGGTCCCTGCGGACTGCATCAACCGCGCTACGACTTCAACGACGAGGTCCTGCCGCTCGGCTCCGCGCTGTTCGCAGCGCTCGTCGAGCAGGCGCTGCCCTTGGCGCCCCATTGAGCCGGCGACCCCGCCGCCCCGCCATCGAACCGATCCCCGCGCCCCTCGCATGACCGCTTCCCTGCCTCCTTCGCCGCCCCCGGCAATCCCACCGGCCCCGAACGCGCTGCAGCGCTTCTTCGACGGAGATGTGTGGCACTCGTTCACCCGCTCGAAGACCGCGATGGCCGCGGCCTTCGTCGCGCTGGTGTGCGTGGTGTGCGCGCTGTTCGCGCCCTGGATCGCGCCGCACGATCCCTTCGACCTCGCGTCGCTGGAGCTGATGGACTCGCGCCTGCCACCGGCCTGGGTCGAGGGCGGCTCCTCGAAGTACCTGCTCGGCACCGACGACCAGGGGCGCGACCTGCTGTCCGCCATCATGTATGGCTCGCGCATCTCGCTGCTGGTCGGCGTCGCGTCGGTGGTGCTGTCGATGGTGGTCGGCGTGGGGCTGGGCCTGCTCGCGGGTTTCGTCGGCGGCCGCGTCGACGCCTTCATCATGCGGATCTGCGACGTGATGCTGTCCTTCCCGTCGATCCTGATCGCGCTGCTGATCGACGGCATCGGCCGCGTCGTCTTCAAGAATGCGCACGACACGCTGGCCTTCGCGGTGCTGGTGCTGGCCATCGGCCTGACGGGCTGGGTCCAGTACGCGCGCACGGTGCGCGGTTCGACGCTGGTCGAGCGCAACAAGGAATACGTCCAGGCCGCGCGCGTGATCGGCGCCAAGCCGATGGCGATCATGTGGCGCCACGTGCTGCCCAACGTCACCGGTCCGGTGATGGTGCTGGCCACGCTGCAGGTGGCGTCGGCGATCCTGATCGAGGCGACGCTGTCCTTCCTGGGCGTCGGCGTGCCGCCGACCAGTCCGTCGCTGGGCACGCTGATCCGCATCGGCAACGACTTCCTCTACTCCGGCGAGCTCTGGATCACCATCGCGCCGAGTGCGATGCTGATCCTGATCGCGCTGTCGGTGAACCTGCTCGGCGATTGGCTGCGCGACGCGCTCAATCCCCGCCTGCGTTGAGATGACGGACCGATCGATGACCGCTCCCCTGCTTCAAGTCCGCCATCTGCGCGTGGAATTCCCGACCCGGCGCGGCACGCTGCTGGCGCTGGACGACGTGTCCTTCGACATCGCGGCCGGCGAGGTGCTCGGCGTGGTCGGCGAGTCCGGCGCCGGCAAGTCGCTGACCGGCTCGGCCATCATCGGGCTGCTCGAACCGCCGGGCCGCATCGCCGGCGGCGAGATCCTGCTCGAAGGCCGCCGCATCGACAACCTGCCCGCGGACCAGATGCGCCGCGTGCGCGGCCGTCAGATCGGCGCGATCTTCCAGGACCCGCTGACCTCGCTGAACCCGCTGTACACGGTGGGCCGGCAACTGGTGGAGACGATCACGACGCACCTGGGCCTGACGCAGAAGCAGGCGCGCGCCCGCGCGATCGAGCTGCTCGCCGCGACCGGCATTCCGGCGCCCGAGGCGCGCGTGGACCAGTATCCGCACCAGTTCTCCGGCGGCATGCGCCAGCGCGTGGTGATCGCCCTGGCGCTGGCGGCCGATCCGAAGCTGATCGTGGCCGACGAGCCGACCACCGCGCTGGATGTCTCGATCCAGGCGCAGATCATTGCCTTGCTCAAGCGGGTCTGCCGCGAGCAGGGCGCCTCGGTGATGCTGGTGACGCACGACATGGGCGTCATCGCCGAGACCTGCGACCGCGTCGCGGTGATGTACGCCGGCCGCGTCGTCGAGATCGGACCGGTGCAGGAGGTGATCCACCGCCCAGGGCATCCCTACACGGCGGGACTGATGGGATCGATCCCCTCGATGGACGAGGACCGCGAGCGGCTGGTGCAGATCGATGGCGCGATGCCGCGGCTCAACGCGATCCCGAGCGGCTGCGCCTTTCATCCGCGCTGCCCCAAGGCCTTCGACCGCTGCCATCAGCAGCGCCCCGAGTTGATGAAGGCGCCGGCGACCGCGGCCGCCTGCTGGCTGCACGCCGATGCCGCCGTCGCTGTCGATGTTGATGCAGCGCTGCAAGGAGGCGCCGCATGACGGTCCTGAGCGAGAAGACCACTGCCGCCATCGAGGCGGAAGGGACCACGACATCGGGCCCGGCAGGTGCCGCGCTGGTCGAGGTGCGCGACCTGGCCAAGACCTTCGACGTCTCCGCGCCGTGGCTGAACCGGGTGATCGAACGCAAGCCCCGGCAGTTCGTCCATGCGGTGGATGGCGTCAGCTTCACGATCGAGAAGGGGCGCACGCTGGCATTGGTCGGGGAGTCGGGCTGCGGCAAGAGCACGGTGGCGCGGCTGCTGGTCGGGCTCTATGCGCCGACGCAGGGCGAGGTGCGCTTCGACGGCACGGACATCGCGGCCACGCTGAAGGGGCCGAAGGCGCTGGCGCTGCGGCGCCGGATGCAGATGATCTTCCAGGACCCCTATGCGAGCCTGAATCCGCGCTGGAAGGTGCAGGACATCGTCGCCGAGCCGCTGCGCGAGCATGGCCTGGTGCGCGACGCCGCCGGATTGAAGCGGCGCGTCGGCGAATTGCTGCAATCGGTGGGGCTGTCGCCGGCGGACGCCGAGAAGTTCCCGCACCAGTTCTCCGGCGGGCAGCGCCAGCGGATCTCGATCGCGCGGGCGCTGGCCACCGAACCCGAATTCCTGGTCTGCGACGAGCCGACCTCGGCGCTGGACGTGTCGGTGCAGGCGCAGGTGCTGAACATCATGAAGGACCTGCAGCGCAAGCAGGGCCTGACGTATCTGTTCATCTCGCACAACCTGGCGGTGGTGCGGCATGTCGCGGATCAGGTCGGCGTGATGTACCTCGGCCGGCTCGTGGAGCAGGCGGACAAGCGCACCCTGTTCGCGACACCGCGTCATCCCTATACGCGGATGCTGCTCGACGCGATTCCCGACATTCACATGACGGGCCGTTCGCGCACCCCCGTGCAGGGGGAGGTGCCCAACCCGCTGAATCCCCCGAGCGGGTGCAGCTTCCACCCCCGCTGCCCGCACGCGAATGCGCGCTGCACCAGCGAGCGGCCGCAGTTGCTGGCGCTCAAGGGGATCCGCGTGGCCTGTCACGCGGTGGAGGAAGGGCGGATCTGACGATCCGCTCCAAGGGCGCGATCGATCGCGTGCGGGTCAGCGCGCCGCGCTGGCGGCGGAGGCTGCTGAAGCGGCGGACGTGGCCGGCGTCGATGCCGGCGCGGGATGCTTCGCCGGCAGTTGCAGCGGGCGCTTCTGTCCGCAGGCACTGACGGCGAGCGCGGCGGCGCACAACATCAAGGTCGTCAGGGCCTTGGCCGAGCAGCTTCGGGCCGGCGTGGAGGCTGCGCCTACACTTCGCGTCTTCACGTTCTTCATGGGCTCGCAGTCTAGTCTCCAACGGGCCCGCTTTCGACCGCACATGACCGCCACTCCGCTGACCGACGCCGAATACGACGCCCGCACCGACGCCGTGCTGGCCAGCATCGAAACCGAGATCGATGCCTGGCTCGATGGCGACGTGATCGATGTGGACCAGCATCGCACCGGCGGGCTGCTGGAGCTGCAGTTCCCTGACCGCAGCAAGATCGTCGTCAACACGCAGCCGCCGCTGCATGAGCTGTGGCTGGCCTCGCGCCGGGGCGGCTATCACTTCAAGTTCGTCGAAGGCCAATGGCGCGACACCAAGGACGGCCAGGAATTCTTCGCCCGCCTGTCCGACGAGGCCAGCCATCACGGCGGCAAGCCGCTGCGCTTCAGCGGGGCCTGAACCGCCAGGCGCCGGCGACGCTCGCGCCGGTCAGCGCTTGAAGAGATCGAGGATGCTCTTCTTCTCTTCCTCTGAGCCGGTGGTCGGGACATGCTCCTCGTTGCCGAGCGCCTTCACGCCGTTGTTGTTGGCGAACTCGTCGTAGTACCACTCGCCGCCGATGTTCACGACGCCCTCCGGCGGCTGGATCTCCTGCACCGGCGTGTTGCGCAGCGCGTACTGCATGAACTCGATCCAGACCGGCAGCGCCAGACCGCCGCCGGTTTCGCGGTCGCCAAGTTTGCGTGGCTGGTCGTAGCCGATCCACACCACCGACACCAGTTCCGGCTGGAATCCCGCGAACCACGCGTCCATCGAGTCGTTGGTCGTGCCGGTCTTGCCGTAGATGTCCGGGCGCTTCAGCGTGGCCTGCGTGCGCGCGGCGGTGCCGCTGCGCGCGACTTCCTGCAGCAGGCTGTCCATCAGGAAGGCGTTGCGCGGCTCGATCGCGCGCTGCGCGTCCTCGAAGGGCTTGGCCTGTTGTTGATAAAGGACGCGGCCCGAGTGGTCGGTGATCCGCTGCACCAGCTGCGGCGCGATCCGGTAGCCGCCGTTGGCGAAGACCGAGTAGGCCTGCGCCATCTGCATCGGCGTCACCGAGCCGGCGCCCAGCGCCATCGTCAGGTAGGCGGGGTGCTTGTCCGCGTCGAAGCCGAAGCGGGTGATCCATTCCTGTGCGTATCTCACGCCGACGGACTGCAGCACGCGGATCGAGACCATGTTCTTCGACTTGGCCAGCGCGCGGCGCAGCGGCATCGGCCCTTCGAAGGTGCCGTCGTAGTTCTTCGGCTCCCAGGGCTGGCTGCCGGTGGTCGTCGCATCGAAGAACAGCGGGCCGTCGTTGACCACGGTCGCGCCGTTGAAGCCCTTCTCCAGCGCCGATGAATAGATGAAGGGCTTGAAGCTCGAGCCCGGCTGGCGCCAAGCCTGGGTGACGTGGTTGAACTTGTTCTTGTTGTAGTCGAAGCCGCCCACCAGCGCGCGGACGCTGCCGTCCTTCGGGCTGAGCGCCACCATCGCGCCCTCGACCTCCGGCAACTGGGTGATCGTCCATTCATCCTTGTTGTTCTTGACCAGCTTGATCACGCGGATGACCGCGCCGCGCCGGATGCGCGTCTTGGGATTGCCCTTCTCGGACAGGCCCGAGGTCGCCGGCTTCAGGCCGTCGCCGGTGATCGTGACCGATTCGCCGCTCTGCAGCGCGGCGACGACCTGCTTGGGACCGGCCTCCAGCACGACGGCGGCCAGCAGCTCGTCGTTGGCGGGGTGGTCCGACAGCGCCTCGGCGATGCGGGTGTCCAGCTCCTTGGGGTCGGCCGGCAGATCCACGTAGGCCTCGGGGCCCCGGTACACCTGGCGGCGTTCGTAGTCCATGATCCCGCGGCGCAGCGCGCGGTAGGCGCGCTCCTGCTCGTCGGCGTGCAGCGTCAGGTAGACATTCAGGCCGCGCGTGTAGGCCTCGTCGCCGTACTGGCTGAAGATCAGCTGGCGCGCCAGTTCGGCCACGTACTCGGCGTGGCTGGCCGCTTCCTGGGGCGGGCGGATGCGCAGCTTCTCGGCCTTGGCGGCGGCGTGCTGCTCGGGCGTGATGAAGCCCATCTCCAGCATCCGGTCGATGATGTATTGCTGACGCAACACCGCCCGGCGCGGATTGTTGATGGGGTTGTAAGCAGATGGTGCTTTCGGCAACCCGGCCAGCATCGCGGCCTCCGCGATCGACAGATCCTTGAGCGGCTTGCCGAAGTAGACCTCGCTGGCCGCCGCGAAACCGTAGGCGCGGTGCCCCAGGAAGATCTGGTTCATGTAGATCTCGAGGATCTTGTCCTTGGGCAGCGCGCTCTCGATCTTCAGCGCCAGCAGGATCTCGTAGATCTTGCGGGTGAAGGTCTTCTCTGTGGAGAGATAGAAGTTGCGCGCCACCTGCATGGTGATCGTCGACGCGCCCTGGCTCTTGGACTCGCTGAAGTTGGCCAGGCCGGCGCGGATGACGCCGAGGTAGTCGACGCCGCCATGCTGATAGAAGCGCGCATCCTCGATCGCCAGGATCGCGTCCTGCATCACCTTGGGGATCTCGCGGATGTCGGAGTAGCTGCGGCGTTCCTCGCCGTACTCGGCCAGCAGCTGGCCCTCGCTGGACATGACCCGCAGCGGCAGCTTGGGCCGGTAGTCCGTCAGGCCGGAGATGTCCGGCAGCTGGGGGTAGGCCATCGCCAGCGCCATGCCCACCAGCAGCGCCACCGCGCCGGTGCCCGCCAGGATCAGGCCGAAGAGCCAGCCCAGCGCCCGGACGAACCAGGGGCGCCGCGCCTTGGCCGGGCCCTTGGGTTTCTTGCGCGGCGCGTCGCCTTGATCTTTCTTGGAGCCCGAGCCTGCGTCGGACGGGGCATCGAAGGAGGGTTCGGAGGGCTCTGGGGTTTTCTTCGAGGGCATGGGCCGGACGGAGTGTGCAATCTTGCTGGCTGGCCGCCCCTATCAGGGCCTGTACGGGTGACGATGCGGGCCGCGAGCGGCGATTATAGGAAGGGCCCCGGAAGCGGGGTCCCGAGCTCTTGATCCTCGCCCCGTGTCTGTTACAGGAATTGACGGGAACTTCGCGGACACTCCGCGGCGGCGTTTTCAGCCCCTCGAGACATCTCTCACGAAGAAGTCCGGCGGGAGATTTTGCGCCCCGTGAATCTGACGCGATACCGCCCGGAAAGGGGAGCCCGAAGGCATTTTTTCGGTGCTTTACCACCCGTCGGTGGCGTGTATGTTACGCAACGCGGCGTTACGTGCTGTGACCGCTTTGCCTTGGGGCGACAAGGGCTTTGCTGATAGCATTCAAGTAACTTATTAACAAACCGGCGCATGAGCGGCGCGTTGGGGGAACGCATCATGGGGCTGTTGGACCTACTGCGCGGTCGCGCGCATCCACCCATGATTGGCCTGGACATTTCATCGTCCAGTGTCAAGCTTGTGGAATTGAGTCAAAACTCGAGCGGCGAATACGTCCTGGAACGTTTCGCCACCGAGCCATTTGAAAAAGGCTGGATTACCGACGGCCAGATCGAGAAATTCGATGAGGTCGCGGACGCGGTCCGGCGGGTGGTGACCCGCAGCGGCAGCCGTACGCGGCAGGCCGCGCTGGCCATGCCGCAGAGTTCGGTGATCACCAAGAAGATCATGCTGCCGGCCGGCCTGCGCGAGGAGGAACTCGAGCTGCAGGTCGAGGCGGAGGCGAATCAGTACATCCCGTTCTCACTGGACGAGGTGTCGCTGGACTTCTGCGTGATCGGCCCGAGCCCGACCTCGGTCGGCGACGTCGAGGTGTTGATCGCCGCGTCGCGCAAGGACCGGGTGCAGGACCGTCAGGCGCTGGCCGAGGCCGCGGGCCTGAAGCCGGTCGTGCTGGACATCGAATCGCATGCCTCCCGCATGGCCGTGGGCCGGCTGGTCGAGACCCTGCCCAACGAGGGCAAGGACGCGCTGGTCGCGTTGTTCGAGATCGGCGCCGACACGACGTCGCTCAAGGTGCTGCGCGACGACGAGATGCTGTACGACCGCGATCAGGCCTTCGGCGGCTCGCAGCTGACCATGCTGATCTCGCGCCAGTACGGCTTCTCGTTCGAGGAGGCCGAGCTGAAGAAGCTCAGCGGCGAACTGCCCGACGACTACGAGACGCAGGTGCTGAATCCCTTCGTCGATTCGTTGTCGCAAGAGATCGGCCGCGCGCTGCAGTACTTCTTCACCAGCACGCCGCACCACAAGGTTCACTACGTGATGCTCGCGGGCGGCACCGCCACCTTGCCCGGCCTGAAGGAGCGCGTGACCGAACTGACAGGCTTCGCCTGCATGGTGGTGAACCCATTCGAGAACATGGTGCTTGGGTCCGCGGTCCGCGAATCCAAGCTGCGCCGTGAAGCCCCGGCTTACCTGACGGCATGCGGCCTCGCCATGCGGAGGTTCTTTCAGTGATTCTGATCAACCTGCTCCCGCACCGCGAGGAGAAGCGCAAGCGCCGCAAGGCCGCGTTCTTCGTCGGGCTGGGAATGTCCTTCGCCGCCGGTCTGCTGATCGCCGGTTTCATCTACCTGCTGCTGCAGCAGCTCACCGCCGCGCAGATACAACGTAACGACTATCTGAAGGCCGAGATCACCAAGCTCGACGCGCAGATCAAGGACATCGCGACCTTGCGTGCGGAAATCGATGCGCTGCGCGCCCGTCAGCGCGCGGTCGAGAACCTGCAGAGCGATCGCAACACGCCGGTGCACCTGCTCAATGAGCTGGCCAAGTTCACGCCAGAGGGCGTGTTTCTCCAGACCATGCGCCAGAGCAACAAGGCTGTGCTCATCACCGGCGTTGCCGCCTCCAACGAACGCGTATCGGAGATGTTGCGCAATCTCAGCCGCGCCGAATGGGTCGAAAGCCCGGACCTAGTGGAAATCAAGGCCGCGCCGGTGAATCCGCGTGATCCCCGCCGCCTGTACGATTTCTCGGTTCAAGTCCGCATCAAGAGCATCGCGCCAGAAGCTGCGGCGGGTGCGGCCAGCGGCGCTGCCGTGACCCCAGCGAAGAAGTCGTGAGGAACCCATGGCAAGTTTGAAAAACCTGGACCTCAACGCCTGGTTCGCTGATTTCTCCGGGCAGTTCCAGAACCTGAACATGCAGGAGCCGGGTCAATGGCCTCCGGCGCCTCGCTACCTGGCGTTCATCGTGATCGCATTGCTCACGGTGGGTCTGGGCTGGTTCGCCGTCCTGTCCGACGAACAGTCAGCCCTGGACGCCGAGCGCGACCGGGAGCCGCAGCTCAAGGAAGACTTCAACAACAAGCTGACCCAGGCAGTCAACCTGCCGGAATTGCGCAAACAGAAGAGTCAAGTCGAGGAATACGTCCTGCAGCTTGAGAAGCAGTTGCCAGGCAAGGCCGAGATGGATGCGTTGCTGTCGGACATCAACCAGGCTGGCCTGGGCCGCGGCCTGCAGTTCGAGCTGTTCCGTCCTGGTCAGATCGTCATGCGCGACTACTACGCCGAGCAACCGATCGCCATCAAGGTGTCGGGCCGTTATCACGACATCGGCGCCTTCACGGCTGACGTGTCCAACCTGTCTCGCATCGTGACGCTGCACGACCTGACGATCGCAGCGCCGATCGGCGGCGGTAGCCAGAACGGGGTACCGCGCACCGACACCAATGCGACGCTGTCGATGGATGCTGTCGCGCGGACTTATCGTTATCTCGACCCGACCGAGATCGAGGAACAGAAGAAGGCCGCCGCGGCCGCGGAGAAGAAGAAATGACACGCTTTCTTCGATCCTCAGAAGCCGCAAGCCGAGTGGGCGGTTGGCTCGGGCTCGCGCTGACCGGTGCGTTGCTCGCGGGCTGCACCGGTGGCACGGACGAACTGCAGCAGTGGATGGACGAGCAGCGCCAGCAAACGCGCCCGACCGTCAAGCCGCTGACGCCGCCCAAGACCTTCCAGCCGCAGCCCTACGAGGCGCAGGCGGTGGTCGACCCGTTCAGCACCCAGAAGCTGACGGTCGCGCTGCGGCGCGAAGCGACCCAACCCAGTTCGTTGCTGGCCGCCGAGATGAAGCGCCGCCGCGAACCGCTGGAGGCCTTCCCGCTGGACAGCATGGCCATGGTCGGCAGCGTCGCGCGCGACGGCCGCCCCTACGCGCTGCTGCGAGTGGACAACCTGCTTTACCAGGCCAAGGTCGGTGACTACCTGGGCCAGAACTTCGGCCGCATCACCAAGATCAGCGAGACCGAGATCACATTGCGAGAAGTCGTCCAGGACGCTGCGGGCGAATGGATTGAACGCACCAGTACCCTCCAGCTTCAGGAGCAGGGACGATGAAGAACACCGTTGTGGAGAACGCTGCGATGAGCGTCGGTAAGAGGGAACAAGGGCGCGCCAAGCGCTGGCAGGCGCTGGCCTGCGCCGTGGGCTTGGCGCTGGTGCTGCCGGTGCAGGCCTGGGCCCAGAACATGATCCGTTCGATCAGCGCGACGCAGCAGTCGGGCTCGGACATCGTCCGCATCGAGCTGGCGCAGCCGCTGAAGGAAGTGCCGCGCGGCTTCGCCGTGCAGGTGCCGCCTCGCATCGCGCTGGACTTGCCCGGCGTGACCAACGGGCTGGGACGCAACGCGGTGGACATCAACTCCGGCAACATGCGTTCGGCCAACGTGGCGCAAGCCGGTGACCGCACCCGCGTCGTGTTGAATCTGCGCCAGGCGAGCACCTATCGCGCGCAGCTGCAGGACAACGCGCTGCTGATCTTCCTGGACGGCGCGCCAGCCGCCGCGACCGCAGCCGCCCCGGCGGCCACCGGTAGCGCGGCAACGACCGAGCCGCTGCACTTCGCGCCGAGCCAGAACGCCGCCGCGCAGTCGCTGCAGGAGATCGACTTCCGCCGCGGCAATGACGGCGCGGGCCGTGTGGTCGTGAACCTGCCGAGCAGCCAGGTCGGCGTGGACATCCAGCAGCAGGGCCAGAACCTGGTGGTGGAATTCCTGCGCAGCACGCTGCCGGAGCGCCTGCGCCGCAAGCTGGACGTGACCGACTTCGGGACGCCGGTGCAGACGGTCGTGGCCACCCAGCAGGGCGATCGCGTCCGTCTCGTCGTCACGCCCAAGGGCGCGTGGGAACACAGCGCCTACCAGAGCGACAACCAGTTCGTGCTGGAAGTGCGTCCGCAGAAGGTCGATCCGAACAAGCTCTCGCAAGGTCCCGGCTACAGCGGCGACAAGCTGAGCCTGAACTTCCAGAACATCGACGTGCGAGCGCTGCTGCAGGTCATCGCCGACTTCACCAATTTCAACGTGGTGACCAGCGACACGGTCAGCGGCAATGTGACGCTGCGCCTGAAGGACGTGCCCTGGGACCAGGCGCTCGACATCATCCTCCAGGCCAAGGGATTGGGCCTGCGCAAGTCCGGCAACGTGCTCTGGATCGCTCCGAAGGAGGAGTTGGCCAGCAAGGAGAAGGCCGAACTGGAGGCCAAGCAGGCGGTCGCTCAACTGGAGCCGCTGCGCACGCAGTCGTTCCAAATGAACTACACGAAGGCGGAGGACGTCGCCAAGGGTCTGACCGGCGCGAATAACCCGGCAGGTAGTGGCGGCAACAACAATTCGCGCATTCTGTCGTCGCGCGGCAGCGTGATCTGGGAGACTCGCACGAACCAGCTGTTCGTCAGCGACATCCCGTCTAAGCTGGAAGAGATCCAGGCGCTGATCGCCAAGATCGACGTGCCGGTGCGTCAGGTGCTGATCGAGGCTCGCATCGTCGAGGCGGATGACAAGTTCGGCCGGGCGCTGGGCGTGAAGCTGGGTGCGACCGACCTGCGCGGCCGCAATGGAGGCATTCCCGGATACAACGTCGGCGGCAGCAACTATGTGACGATCGGCGGCAACTACTCGGCCGTTGGATCGGCGACCAACCAGCAGAGCATCTACAACTACAGCGACTCGCAGTTCGTAAGCCTGCCAGCCAACGTCTCGGCGGACGCCTTTGGCGGCGCCACGGCGGCCAACTTCGCGCTGTCGCTGTTCTCGGCCACCGCGAACCGGTTCCTGAACCTGGAGATCTCCGCGCTGGAGGCCGATGGCCGCGGCAAGGTGGTGTCCAGCCCGCGCGTCGTGACTGCGGATCAGACCAAGGCGTTGATCGAGCAGGGCGAGGAGATCCCGTACCAGCAGGCCACATCGAGCGGCGCGACCTCGATTTCGTTCAAGAAGGCCGTGCTGAAACTGGAAGTGACGCCGCAAATCACTCCTGAGGGCAACGTGATCTTGACGGTGGACGTGAACAAGGACAGCCGCGGCACGCTGACCCCGCAAGGCTACGCGATCAACAACAAGCATGTGCAGACGCTGGTGCTTGTGGAGAACGGCGGCACGGTCGTGATTGGCGGCATCTACACGCAGGAAGACCTCGAGACCGAGAACAAGGTGCCGTACCTGGGCGACATTCCGCTGCTGGGCAACCTGTTCAAGAACAAGTCGCGCAGCACGGCCAAGACCGAGTTGCTCATCTTCATCACGCCGAAGGTGGTGAGCGACCGGGTCAGCGGAACGCGCTGAAGTCGGGAAGCAACGTCATCAGGCACAGGGAGAATCTGCCCACCTCAAACGGGCGGAGCAGGAGTTCAGAGAAATGACTTTCCATCAGAAGTGGGTACGGCTGCTCAAGGCAGTCACGCTGACGGCCTTCGTGGCCGGCGGCTTGGCCGCGTGCGGCGGCGGCGGCGGCTCGGCGGGTGACTCGGTCGTCGGCGGTGGCGGCGGCTCCGGCGGCACGGGGGCGGCGATCAGCGACGTGGCAGTGGTGCTCAGCAAGGGCACGATGGCCAACGACGGCTCCGAAACACTGACGTTGACGGCCACCGCGCTCGACGCGAACCGTGGCGGCGTGGCGAATGCCAAGCTGACGGTCGCCATCAGCGACCCGAACAACTCGGTCTTCGCATCGTCTTCGTCGCTGACGACCGATACCTCCGGCGCAAGCACGGCGACCATTTCCCTGGGCGCCGACCACACCCTGCGCACGGTGACCGTGACGGTGGGCAACAGCTCCGTGTCCAAGTCGGCGACTTTCAACGTCATCCAGACGACGACCCCGACGACGACCGCAGCCGATCTCTCGCTGTCGCTGGACAAGTACACCGTCTCCAATTCCGGCAGCGACACCGTCGTCGCCACGGTGACGGCGGTCGACGCCAATCGCAATGTGCTGGCCGGCGTGCCGGTGTCGTTCTCGGTCAACAATGGCGCCACGATCGCCGTCACGAACAGCACGACCAACGTGTCCGGCCAGTCGGTGGCCAGCGTGAAGATCGGTGCTGACAAGTCGAATCGCATCGTCACCATCACGGCGACCAGCAATACGCTGCAGCGCACGGCCAGCTTCCAGGTCAGCGGTGCGAAGCTGGTGGCCTCGCCAGTGCCTTCGACGCCGACGGCCGGCTCGACCGGCAATACGGTGCTGTACCGCCTGTCGGACACCAACGACAACGCCATCAGCGGCCAGGCGATCACGGTGACGGCGCCCGGTCAGACGGCAGTCAACGGCACCACAGACAACAGCGGTGCCTTCACCTATACCTACACGGCTCCCACGACACCCGGTGCGTACAACATCACCGCGGTGTCCGGTGGCGTGACGACCGTGTCGACGGTGACGATCCCCACGGCAGGAACCACGATTCCCACGGTGACGACGGTGGCCTCGTCCGCGACGGCGACGACCAACCCGTCGGTCGTGGCCATCAATGCGGCGGGGTCGACGGTCAATCGAGTGGAGCTGCGCGCGCTGTTCCAGTCCGCTGCCAATGCGCCCATCCAGAACATGCGCGTGCGTTTCGAGCTGTTCGGCAACGCGTCGCAAAGCGTCGGCGGAACGATCAGCTCGGGCACGTCGCTGGTCTATAGCGACGCCTCCGGCTATGCGACGTCGAGCTACTTCCCGGCCGACCGGGCCAGCGGCACGAATGGCGTGACGATTCGCGCTTGCTGGGACTACGCGGACTTCGCCGCGACAGCGTGCCCGAATGCCATGACCACCACGCTCACCGTGGTGTCCAGTCCGCTGTCGATCACTATCGGTACGGACGGCACGCTGACGGAGGGAGCGTCGAAGCTGACCTACATCAAGCGGTTCGTGGTACTCGTCGTCGACGCTTCCGGCAAGCCGTCGGCGGGCGTGGATATTTCCCCGGTGATCGATCTGACCCGCTACTACAAGGGCGCCTACAGCGTCTCCGGTGCGGCCTGGGCGCCGTTCTACCAATCGAATGGTTCCGCCGTCCCGGGTATGTGGTCCTGCTTGAACGAGGATGATGACCGTGACGGTTTGATCGACAGCGGCGAGGATCGCAACGGCAATGGTCAGCTGGATCCGCGGAAGTCGGACGTTTCGATCAGCTTCGAAGGAACGACGACCAAGACGGACGCGTCGGGTCAAGTGGTCCTGCAGATCGAGTATGCAAAGAGCGTGGCAACGTGGCTCGACTACACGATCACTGCTTCGGCGACTGGTGTGGTGAGCCCGCCGGCCACCTACAGCAACCGCCTGAGCGCCCTGGCGTCGGATTTCTCGACGATCACCTCGTCCCCCGCGTTCCAACTCAGCCCGTACGGCCGGGTGCGCTTGTCGACGGACGTCGCCGGCTCCTACTGCTTCAGCCCGAACTGATCGTGCTGCCAATGCAGTGGCAATGATCCTGAGCCTGGTCGGCATGCCAGGCGGTGGCAAGTCCACCGTCGGGCGTCTGCTGGCCAGACAGCTGGACATTCCCTTCGTCGACGCCGACGCCGAGATCGAACACGATCTCGGCGGCGAGTCGATCAAGGACTACTTCGCCCGGGAGGGTGAAGTGTCGTTTCGGGACCTCGAATCCCAGGTGATCGCCCGGCTGCTCGAGCGTTCCCGCAGCGGCGAGGAAATGGTCCTGGCCACCGGCGGCGGCGCGGTCCTGCGCGACATCAACCGCGACCGGCTCAAGGCGCTTTCGACAGTCGTGTACCTGCGCTCCTCGCCTGAAGAACTCTTCCGGCGTCTGCGCCACGACACCCAGCGCCCGCTGCTGCAGGTCGCCAATCCGCTGGCCAAGCTGCGCGAGCTCTATGGCCAGCGCGATCCGCTCTACCGGCGCTGCGCCCATTTCGTGCTCGAGTCGAGCCGCCCGTCGGTGCACGGACTCGCCAACATGATCCTGATGCAGCTCGAGCTGGCCGGTCTCATCGACCCGGCGCGGGTCGCGGCCACCGTGGGGGCGAGCGAGGCCCCGTACACTTCCGGGAATGACCGCACCGCTCCCTGATCCGACGTCTTCCGTGGCGGCCTCGTCCGCCGGCGCCTCCACGGTTGCCATCGATCTCGGCGACCGCCGCTACGACATCCTCATCGGCCCCGGCCTCTTCGACGCCCCGCCGTCCTGGGCCGGCCTGCCGCGCGCGTCGGCCGCGCTGATCGTCACCAACGACGTGGTCGCGCCGCTCTACCTGGAGCGCCTGAAGCGCCAGCTCGCGCCGCATTACTCGCGTGTCGAATCGGTCGTCCTGCCGGATGGCGAGCAGCACAAGAGCTGGGCTTCGCTCGACGCCGTCATCGACCACCTGCTCGCCGGCGCGGCCGATCGCAAGACCGTTCTGTTCGCGCTGGGCGGCGGCGTGATCGGAGACCTGACGGGCTTCGCCGCCGCGATCTACATGCGCGGCGTGCCGTTCGTTCAGGTGCCGACGACGCTGCTCGCGCAGGTCGATTCGTCGGTCGGCGGCAAGACCGCGATCAACCATCCGCGCGGCAAGAACATGGTCGGCGCGTTCTACCAGCCGGCCCGCGTCATCGCCGACCTCGACACCCTGGACACGCTCTCCGAACGCGAGCTTTCGGCCGGCCTGGCCGAGATCATCAAGTACGGCCCCATCGCCGACGCCACGTTCCTGACGTGGATCGAGAGCAACCTCGACGCGCTGCTCGCACGCGACAAGTCAGCACTGGCTTACGCGGTAAAGCGCAGCTGCGAGATCAAGGCCTGGGTCGTCGGACAGGACGAACGCGAAGCCGGCCTGCGGGCGATCCTGAATTTCGGCCACACCTTCGGCCACGCGATCGAGACCGGCCTGGGTTACGGCGAGTGGCTGCACGGGGAGGGCGTGGGCTGCGGCATGGTGCTGGCGTCGGAGCTGTCCGTGCGCCTGGGTCTGATGCCACCGGCCTTCGTCGACCGCATGACACGCCTGATCGAGCGCGCGAGGCTCCCGGTCAAGGCGCCGCCGATGCCGATCGATCGCTGGCTCGACCTGATGCGGGTCGACAAGAAGAACGAAGGCGGCGAGATCCGGTTCGTCGTCATCGAAGGCCTTGGCCAGGCCGGCATGCGGGGAGCGCCCGATGCGATGGTGGCCGAGGTGATCGCCGCTCACACCGAGCCGGCTCCACGCTGAAAGCCTGAACCGACGATGACGATGCTGCGCGCGCCCCATGCCTCCGATCCCGCGCGCAGCCGCGGCCGCCGGCATGCCGAAGCCCCGGCGCCGACCCGCAGCGAGTTCCAGCGCGACCGCGACCGCATCGTCCACAGCACCGCCTTCCGGCGGCTGGTCTACAAGACGCAGGTCTTCCTCAACCACGAGGGCGACCTGTTCCGCACGCGGCTGACCCATTCGCTGGAGGTCGCCCAACTGGGGCGCTCGATCGGCCGCAGCCTGGGGCTGGACGAGGACCTGATCGAGACCATCGCGCTGGCCCACGACCTCGGCCACACGCCTTTTGGCCACGCCGGCCAGGACGTGTTGGACGACTGCATGAAGGCCCATGGCGGGTTCGAGCACAACCTGCAGTCGCTGCGCGTCGTGGACAAGCTGGAGCAGCGTTACCCGGCGTTCGACGGACTCAACCTCAGCTTCGAAAGCCGTGAAGGCATCCTCAAGCATTGCAGCAAGCGCGACGCGCAGCGGATCGAGGAACGCGAGCCGGGCGGCGTTGCCGCGCGCTTCCTCATCGGCGGGCAGCCGAGCCTGGAAGCGCAGCTGTGCAACCTCGCCGACGAGGTCGCGTACAACGCGCACGACGTCGACGACGGCGTGCGCTCGGGCCTGGTGACGCTGGAGCAACTGGAGCAGGTGCCCCTGGTGCATCGCTATCTGCGCGAGACGCTGGCCGCCTATCCCCGCCTGACCGGCAAGCGGCTGCTGGCGGAGACGATCCGCCGCATGCTGTCACAGCAGGTCTACGACATCATCGATGCCACCCGCGCGGCGATTGAAGCGGCCGCGCCCGCCGACGCCGAGGACGCGCGGACCAAGGGTCCCCTGGTGCGATTCAGTCCCGACATGCGCCATGCGAGCACCGAGCTCAAGCGCTTTCTCTTCGCCAACCTCTATCGGCATCCGGTGGTCCAGGCGCAGCGCGACCGCGCCGAACAGGTCCTACGTGAACTGTTCCAGCTCTATCTGACGGATCCGGCGCGCCTGCCCGCCGATTTCGCCGGTGACGAGGACCACGCGCGCGCCTGTGCCGACTACATCGCCGGCATGACCGACCGCTTCGCGCTCAAGGAACACGAGCGGCTCACGGGCAGGAAGCTGATCGCCGCATAATTGGGGACAGACTAACTGTCCCCACCATGGCACGACTCCCCCGGCTGGCGCTCGCCGGCCATCTGCATCACCTGATCCACCGCGGCCACAACCGGCAGCCGATCGTCATTGACGACGAGGACCGCCGCGCGTTGCTGGCCGCGCTGCAGGACAGCGCCGCCACGCACAAGGTGGCCGTGCACGCCTACGTGGTGATGCCCAACCACCTGCACCTGCTGGCCACTCCGACCACCGGCGAGGGCCTGAGCCGGATGATGCAGGCGCTGGGACGACGCTACGTCGGCGCCTTCAACCTGCGGCATGGCCGGGTCGGCACCCTGTGGGAAGGGCGGTTCCGCGCCGCGCCGCTGGAGGCGGAGACCCATCTGCTCGCCGTCATGCGCAGCATCGAGCTGAACCCGCAGCGGGCTGGCCTGAGCGCCGATCCGGGCGATTTCGCCTGGTCCTCGGCGGCGCACCATCTCGGCCGCCGCCGCGACCCGTTGATCAGCGACCCGCCCGGTTTCTGGGCGCTGGGCAACACGCCCTTCGAGCGCGAATTGGCCTGGCGCCGCTGGCTCGAGGAAGGGGAGTCGGAAGCAGAGCGTCAGAAGCTGATCGATTCCGCGCTGAAGGGGTGGCCGCTCGGTTCGGCACGCTTCCTGCAGTTGCTCGGTGAGACGAGCGAGCGCCCGATGAGTCCGCGACCCCGGGGCCGCCCGCGCAAGGTGGCACCACCGAAGACCACCCCTTGATCTGTCCCCATTTAATCGATACAGCGCCGCAACGCTCGTTCTTATTCGAGACTGACCCCATTTAGTTCTGCTTGTGCCCTGCCGGCACGCGCCTTAACCTGCGCGGGTTTCGTTTTCCGAGAGTCCAGGAGGCCACCGATGTCGGCAGCTCAAGATCCGCGCCCCGCGCAAGCGTCGTTCACCACGGCGACACCGTCACAGAACGAGATTCGCGAGCTGGCCGCCCACGGCCTGTACAACGGCGCGAATGAGAAGGACGCCTGCGGCCTGGGCTTCGTGGCCCACATCAAGGGGCAGAAGGCTCATCACATCGTCCAGCAGGGCCTGAAGATCCTGGAGAACCTGGACCACCGCGGCGCGGTGGGCGCGGACAAGCTGATGGGTGACGGCGCCGGCATCCTGATCCAGGTCCCCGACGAGTTCTATCGCGCCGAGATGGCCAAGCAGGGCGTCGTGCTGCCGCCGCCGGGCGAATATGGCGTCGGCATGATCTTCCTGCCGAAGGAACATGCCTCCCGGCTGGCCTGCGAGCAGGAACTGGCCCGCGCGATCAAGGCCGAGGGCCAGGTGCTGCTGGGCTGGCGCGACGTGCCGGTGGACCGCGACATGCCGATGTCGCCCACCGTGCGCGAGAAGGAACCGATCATTCGCCAGATCTTCATCGGACGCGGTCCGGACATCATCGTCCCCGACGCGCTCGAGCGGAAGCTGTACGTGATCCGCAAGACGGCCTCGAGCGCGATCCAGGCGCTGAAGCTGACGCACAGCCGCGAGTACTACGTGCCCTCGATGAGCTGCCGCACGGTGATCTACAAGGGCCTGCTGCTGGCGGACCAGGTCGGCAAGTACTACCGCGACCTGGCCGACCCGCGCGTGGTCAGCGCGATCGCGCTGGTGCACCAGCGTTTCTCGACCAACACCTTCCCCGAGTGGCCGCTGGCCCACCCGTACCGGATGGTCGCCCACAACGGCGAGATCAACACGGTCAAGGGCAACTTCAACTGGATGCGTGCCCGCGAGGGCGTCATGAAGTCGCCGGTGCTGGGCGACGACCTGAACAAGCTGTACCCGATCAGCTTCGAGCACCAGTCCGACACGGCCACCTTCGACAACGCCATCGAGCTGCTGACGATGTCGGGCTATCCGCTCGCGCACGCCGCGATGATGATGATCCCGGAGGCGTGGGAGCAGCACGAGCTGATGGATGAACGCCGCCGCGCGTTCTACGAGTACCACGCCGCGATGATGGAGCCGTGGGACGGCCCCGCCGCGATGGTGTTCACCGACGGCCGCCAGGTCTGCGCGGCGCTGGACCGCAACGGTCTGCGCCCCGCGCGCTACTGGGTCACCGACGACGACCTCGTCGTGCTGGCTTCCGAATCCGGCGTGCTGCCGATCCCCGAGTCCCGCATCGTCAAGAAGTGGCGCCTGCAGCCGGGCAAGATGTTCCTGATCGACCTGGAGCAGGGCCGCATCATCGATGACGAGGAACTGAAGACCCAGTACGCGAACGCGCGTCCGTACCGGCAGTGGATCGAGAACGTCCGCGTCAAGCTCGACGAGATCCCGGCGCCGGAAACGGTCGCGCCGGTGTTCCCCGCGTCGCTGCTGGACCGCCAGCAGGCCTTCGGCTTCACGCAGGAGGACATCAAGTTCCTGCTCGCGCCGATGGCCGCGAATGGCGAGGAAGGCATCGGATCGATGGGCAACGACAGCCCGCTGGCCGTGCTGTCCGACAAGAACAAGCCGCTCTACAACTACTTCAAGCAGTTGTTCGCGCAGGTCACCAACCCGCCGATCGATCCGATCCGCGAGGCGATCGTGATGTCGCTGAACAGCTTCATCGGTCCCAAGCCCAATCTGCTCGACATCAACGCGGTGAACCCGCCGATGCGCCTGGAGGTGACGCAGCCCGTGCTGGACTTCGAGTCCATGGCCCGCCTGCGCGCGATCGAGCAGCACACCAATGGCAAGTTCAAGCCTTACGAGCTCGACATCACCTATCCGCTGGACTGGGGCCGCGAGGGTGTCGAGGCCCAACTGGCCTCGCTGTGCGCCGAGACCGTGGATGCGATCAAGGGCGGCCACAACATCCTGATCATCACCGACCGCCATCTGAGCGCGAACCGCGTGGCGATCCCGGCGCTGCTGGCGCTGTCGGCGGTGCACCACCACCTGGTCCGCGCGGGTCTGCGCACGACCGCCGGCCTGGTGGTCGAGACCGGCACGGCGCGCGAGGTGCACCACTTCGCGGTGCTGGCCGGCTTCGGCGCCGAGGCCGTGCATCCCTATCTCGCGCTGGAGACGCTGCAGTCGATGAGCGCCGAGCTGCCGGCGGCCCTGTCGGCGGACAAGGCGATCTACAACTACATCAAGGCGGTGGGCAAGGGGCTGTCGAAGATCATGTCCAAGATGGGCATCTCGACCTACATGTCCTACTGCGGCGCGCAGATCTTCGAGGCCATCGGCCTGAAGTCGGAGTTCGTCCAGCAGTACTTCCGCGGCACGCCGACCCAGGTCGGCGGCATCGGCGTGTTCGAGGTCGCGGAAGAAGCGCTGCGCCTGCACCGCGCCGCCTTCGGCGACGACCCGGTGCTGGAGCACATGCTGGATGCCGGCGGCGAGTATGCATGGCGCACCCGCGGCGAGGAGCACATGTGGACTCCCGACGCGATCGCCAAGCTGCAGCACAGCACGCGCTCGGGCAAGTTCGACACGTACAAGGAATACGCCCAGCTGATCAACGACCAGAGCAAGCGCCACATGACGCTGCGCGGCCTGTTCGAGTTCAAGTTCGATCCGGCCAAGGCAATCCCGCTCGAGGAGGTCGAACCGGCCGCCGAGATCGTCAAGCGCTTCGCCACGGGCGCGATGTCGCTGGGTTCGATCTCGACCGAGGCGCATGCGACGCTGGCCGTCGCGATGAATCGCATCGGCGGCAAGAGCAACACCGGCGAGGGCGGCGAGGATCCGGCGCGCTATCGCAACGAACTCAAGGGCATCAAGATCACGGCCGGCACGACGATGGCGGACGTCGTCGGCCGCAAGGTGGTCGAGGTGGACTACGAGCTCAAGGACGGCGATTCGATGCGCTCGCGCATCAAGCAGGTCGCGTCAGGCCGCTTCGGCGTCACGACCGAATACCTGGTCAGCGCCGACCAGATCCAGATCAAGATGGCGCAGGGCGCCAAGCCGGGCGAAGGCGGCCAACTGCCCGGCGGCAAGGTCACGGACTACATCGGCTTCCTGCGCCACTCGGTGCCCGGCGTCGGTCTGATTTCGCCGCCGCCGCATCACGACATCTATTCGATCGAGGACCTGGCCCAGCTGATCCACGACCTGAAGAACGTCAACCAGCGTGCCGACATCTCGGTCAAGCTGGTGTCGGAGGTCGGCGTCGGCACGATCGCCGCGGGCGTCGCGAAGGCGAAGGCGGATCACATCGTGATCGCCGGCCATGACGGCGGCACCGGCGCTTCGCCGTGGTCGTCGATCAAGCATGCGGGCACGCCGTGGGAGCTGGGCCTGGCGGAAGCGCAGCAGACGCTGGTGCTGAACCGTCTGCGTGGACGGGTCCGGGTGCAGGCCGACGGCCAGATGAAGACCGGCCGCGACGTCGTGATCGGCGCGCTGCTGGGGGCGGATGAATTCGGCTTCGCGACCGCGCCGCTGGTCGTCGAGGGCTGCATCATGATGCGCAAGTGCCATCTGAATACATGCCCGGTCGGCGTCGCGACGCAAGACCCGGTACTGCGCCGCAAGTTCAGCGGCAAGCCCGAGCACGTGGTGAACTACTTCTTCTTCGTCGCGGAAGAGGCGCGTCAGATCATGGCGCAACTGGGGCTGCGCAAGTTCGACGAACTGATTGGCCGCGCCGACCTGCTCGACACGAAGAAGGGCATCCAGCACTGGAAGGCCAAGGGGCTGGACTTCAGCCGCGTGTTCCATCGTCCGGAACTGCCGGCCGACGTGGCCCGTCTGCACAACGATCACCAGGATCACGGCCTGGATCGCGCGCTCGACGTCAAGCTGATCGAGAAGTGCCTGCCCGCCTTCGACAAGGGCGAGAAGGTGCAGTTCATGCAGGAGGTGACGAACGTGCGCCGCACGGTGGGCGCGATGCTCTCCGGCGAGCTGATCCGCCGCAACCCCGAGGGCCTGCCGGACCACACGATCTTCATCCAGATGGAAGGCACGGGCGGCCAGAGCTTCGGTGCCTTCCTGGCGCCGGGCATCACCTTCTACCTGATCGGTGACGCCAACGACTACACCGGCAAGGGCCTGTCGGGCGGGCGCGTGGTGGTCCGTCCGTCGATCGACTTCCGCGGCGACGCGACGAAGAACATCATCGTCGGCAACACCGTGCTGTACGGCGCGACCAAGGGGGAGGCCTTCTTCCGCGGCGTCGCGGGCGAGCGCTTCGCGGTGCGGCTGTCGGGCGCGACGGCGGTGGTCGAGGGCACGGGCGATCACGGCTGCGAGTACATGACCGGCGGTACCGTCGCGGTGCTGGGCAAGACCGGCCGCAACTTCGCGGCGGGTATGAGCGGCGGCATCGCCTACGTCTTCGACGAGGACGGCCAGTTCGCCAAGCGCTGCAACACCAGCATGGTGTCGCTCGACAAGCTGCTGCCCGGGCACGAGCAGGAGGCCACGATGGACCGGGCCATCTGGCACCGGCTCGGCGATGGCGAGGCGCGCACCGACGAGGCGATCGTCAAGAAGCTGATCGAGGATCACCACCGCTGGACCGGCAGCCAGCGCGCGCGGGACATCCTGGACCACTGGGCCGAGTCGCGCGCCAAGTTCGTCAAGGTGTTCCCGAACGAGTACCGCCGCGCGCTTGGCGAGATCAACGCCGCCAAGGAAACCGCCGCCACGATCGCCCATGCCAAGGCCCCCGCGGCCAAGGCCAAGGTCTGATCATCCGCATCGCTTCAGAGCATCACGAAGATTCAGGAGAAAGCCGACATGGGAAAAGTCACCGGCTTCATGGAGTACGAGCGTCTGGAAGAGGGCTACGAGCCCATCGAGGCGCGGCTCAAGAACTACAAGGAATTCGTCATCGGCCTGAACGTCGAGCAGGCGAAGCAGCAGGGCGCGAGATGCATGGACTGCGGCACGCCGTTCTGCAACAGCGGCTGTCCGGTCAACAACATCATTCCGGACTTCAACGACTTGGTGTACCGGGGCGGGGACACGGACTGGAAGAGCGCCATCGCGGTGCTGCATTCGACGAACAACTTCCCCGAGTTCACCGGCCGCATCTGCCCCGCGCCTTGCGAGGCCGCCTGCACGCTGAACGTCAATGACGATGCGGTCGGCATCAAGTCGATCGAGCACGCGATCATCGATCGCGCCTGGGCCGAAGGCTGGGTGCCGCCCAGACCGGCGAAGGTGAAGACCGGAAAGAAGGTGGCGATCGTCGGCTCCGGCCCCGCCGGACTGGCTGCGGCACAGCAACTGGCGCGCGCTGGTCACGACGTCACGGTGTTCGAGAAGAACGATCGTGTCGGGGGCCTGCTGCGCTACGGCATTCCCGACTTCAAGATGGAGAAGAGCCACATCGACCGCCGCGTCCAGCAGATGGAAGCGGAGGGCGTGGTGTTCCGCACTGGCGTGATGGTGGCGCACCTGCCCGAAGGCTCCAAGGTGACGAACTGGGCCAAGGACGTGGTCACCGCGGAGGAGCTGTCCCAGCAGTTCGACGCGGTGCTGCTGGCCGGCGGCGCGGAGCAGTCGCGCGACCTGCCGGTGCCGGGCCGCGATCTGGCCGGCGTGCACTTCGCGATGGAGTTCCTGCCGCAGCAGAACAAGCTGAATGCCGGCGACAAGCTCAAGAACCAGATCCGCGCCGACGGCAAGCATGTGATCGTGATCGGCGGCGGCGACACTGGCAGCGACTGCGTCGGCACCAGCAACCGCCACGGGGCCAAGAGCGTCACCCAGTTCGAACTGATGCCGCAGCCGCCCGAGGTCGAGGACCGGCCGCTGACCTGGCCCTACTGGCCGATCAAGCTGCGCACCTCGTCCAGCCACGAGGAAGGCTGCGAGCGCGAGTTCGCGATCGCGACCAAGGAGTTCCTCGGCGAGAAGGGCAAGGTCACCGGCGTGAAGACGGTGCGGGTGGAGTGGGTCAACGGGAAGATGGTGGAGGTGCCAGGCTCCGAGCAGATTCTGAAGGCGGACCTGGTGCTGCTGGCCATGGGTTTCGTCAGCCCGGTGGCGTCGATCGTCGAGGCCTTCGGCGTGAGCAAGGACGCGCGCGGCAACGCGAAGGCGAGCACCGATTTCACCGGTGGCTACAAGACCAATGCGGCGAAGGTCTTCGCCGCCGGCGACATGCGCCGCGGCCAATCGCTGGTGGTCTGGGCCATCCGCGAGGGCCGCCAGGCGGCCCGCGCGATCGACGAGTTCCTGATGGGCGGCAGCGATCTGCCGCGCTAAGCGATCCCGGGCTCGGTGACCGCCGAGCCCCTGAAACAGGAAAGGCCCGTCAGGCGCAAGCCGGCGGGCCTTGTCGTTTCTGGCGTCGGCGTACCGGCAAGAAAAAACCCGCCGTCTTGCGAGGGCGGGTTTGGGTCGGAGTGGAGTCCTCGTCAGTTGCGCAGCGGGATCTCGCGCCAGTTGATCAGCCTCTTGCTGCCACCGACGGCGCCGCCGAGGCCCATCACGTAGTCGCCGTCCTTGACGTTGTTGCCTGGCGTCGCTCCCGGCTTGCCCTGCACCAGGATTTTGATCGTGCCGTTGTCGTCGATGAAGCGGACGTTGTCCACGGCGAACAGCGGGTTGTCGACCGTGATGCTGCCGCCATTCAGGTCCAGCACGAACACCTTGCTGGTGCCGCCCGGGCTGCAGGCGTTATCCGACGAGGGCCTGATGGCTGCGATGACGGCCAGGTTGTCCAGCGCGTCGGCCTCATTGACGACCTCGTATCCGAGGCCGCCGGTCACGGTTTGCAGGTCGATGAAGAAGCCGACCTTGTCGGACCTCAGCGGCGTGTTGCTTGTGCCGTTCACTTCCTGGAAGTCATGGCGCCCGACGTTGCTCTCCGAGTAAGGCATCGTGATGCCCGACGGGAAGTCCGAGCTGTTCGCCGGACGGGCCTGGAAGCCGTCCAGCATCGCGTAGATGCGGTTGGCCCGGGTGCTGATCATGTCGTCCGTGCTCAACAACTGCCCCGTGCCCACGATGATCCAGCGACGATTGCCCGTGGAGTTCACCACCGGAGTCGGCATCGACGTGATTGGCAGCCCGGTGCCCGCGGCGTTCGTGAGCTGCGCGATCTTGGTGGGCGCCGGGTAGGCGCCGCTGGTCGCGGTCAGGTCCAGGCGCCAGACGTTGCCCTTGAGGTCGCCGGCGTAGACAGACTCGACGGTGGCGTCGTAGCGATCGGTGTAGTAGGTCTGCAGGTAGGTCAGGCCGGTCGGCAACTGTGGCGTGCCGCTGTCTCCGGCGGCGGGCAGCGTCACCTTCTGCAGCAGCCTGCCCGTACGGACGTCGAGGATGCTGAAGAAGCCCTTGCCGGACGGATTGTTGAGGCCCGAACCGACGATGACCACCCAGCCGTACTGGGCCGTCTTGGTAATGACCGGCGTGCCGAACGTGAAGCCCATGTCGGCCTCGGTGTACTCCCACAGCACGCGGGATGCCGCGTCCGCCTCGGTCGCCACCGTGTTGGCGGTGGTCAGGTCCAGCGCGTAGATGCTCCTGCCGCCCTTGCCCAGACCGCCGACGACGATGGTGTGCCAGTCCGCCGCGCCCGCCCGGTTGCCGTTCGTGCGGTTGAAGTCCACGTCCGCCGTGTTGGGACGCGCGTCGATCATGTAGTGGTGGACGAAGTCCGGGTTGCCGGTGCTGGCCAGTCCATCCACGCTGGGCGTGCCGCTCGGGCCCATGATCACGGCGTTCGGGATGAACGCGAAGAGCTCGCGGCCGCCGTTCGTGGTGTCGCTGGTGGACCCATTGATCACGTGCACGAGGCCGCTGTTGGCGCCGGCCACCAGGATGTTGGGGCGGTTGCCCTGTCCGCTCGACGACGCATAGGCGTTGTAGCCGGGATTGGTGGCTTCGCTCAACAGGCCGGGGATGGGCGGGCCGACCACCACCACTTGGCTGTTGATGATGTCGCCGACCAGACCGCCGCGCACGCGGTAGGCCTTGGTGCTGTTGCTCGTGACCGAATTCTCCTCATTGCTGCGGTCGCCGCGCACGTAGTTGAGGAAGTTCTGCGAGTCGTCGCCGCTGTAGTAGCTGGTGTTCAGCGCCGTGGTCTGCGCGGTGGTCAGATTGCTGCGGCGGAAGGCCACGCCGGTGCCGGTATTGGTCCCGGTGGGCTTGTAGGTGACGATGTTGCGCGCGGTGTCCCAGCCGGTGCCGGAGGTGCCGACCTGCGCATTGAGCTTGTCGGTGAAGCGCCAGGCCAGCGTGTATCCCAGGGGCGTGCCCATCAGGTTGACGGCGTTGGCCTCGATCTGGCCGGTCCACGCCGACGAGTCGTAGGACGAGCCATAGGCCGAGGTGCCCACGGACACCGCATTGGAGGCGGTGTTGGCCGACGAGGTGTAGGCCTGGATGTTCGCGGCAATGCTGGCGAAGACGCTGGTCAGGCCGTTGACCATCAGGTCCGCGCGCGAGGCGGTGTAGTAGTTGTCCGGGCGCAATTGACCGCCGCCGGCAATGGTCGTGTCGGTCGCGGGGCCGGTGTGCCACCAGCTCTGCGTGATGTCGACGGTCGTGCCCAGCGCGTCCCAGTCGGACGGCAGGTTCGCGCCGCCGTAGCGGGTCGCCAGGTAGAACTGGTTGTTGTTCTTGTAGACCTGGTTTTCCTGCACGTCCAGCCAGTAGGTCTTGATGGTCTGCTTGCCGGTCATGTCCGGGCGGATGTCCTGGCTGTTGGCCCAGTAGGCCATGCCCGCCATCAGCGCGCCATTGTTGGAGCAGCAGCCGCCGTAGTTCTGGGTGTTGCCGATGTTGCCGCCGGCGCCGCTGAGCGCGCCGACCTTGTTGGTCCACGCGATGGCGTCGAAGGCGGTGTCCGCGGCCACCGCCGCCGGCTTGGCCGGCTCGGAGTTGCCGGTGGCGCCGGGCAGGTCACGGTCGGCATGGGTATTGACGTCGCCGATGCCCAGGATGTAGTTCTTCTGACACGAGTAGAGGATCGGATCGCCCCAGTTCGTGATGACGGGGAAGCCGTCCGCGAGCCCCTTCTTCGCGTTGAGGTCCGTCGTGTTGGGATTGGTCCACTCGGGCACGTTGCCCAGGTTGCGGTAATACCGCAGCACGGCGTAATAGAGCTCGCCCACCGGGTCATAGGTCTTGTACGAGCCGGATGCCCCGAACTTGTTGAGGTAGTTCATCACCCCGCTGTTCGCCACGGTGAACCCGTAGTCGGAGGCCGCCATGTCGAGCACGTCCTGCGGGTTGGGGCTGATCTTCATCACACCGGTGGTGCCGTCCCACTCCGCGAGGGAGTTGGCTCTGGGCTGAGCGCCTGGCACCGGCTCGCTCGGTCCGATGAACTTCTGGCGCGCGCGCAGGACGCCGCCGTCGCGGCTCAACGTGGCGTCATTGAGATAGCCGAAGGCGCTGAAGCGGATCTTCTGCGAGTACTTCTGCATCAGCCCTTCGGGCTTGTAGTTGTCGCCGTAAGCGGTGCAGTTGGCCTCCAGGCCGCCAGCGCTCGTGCTGGGGTCGCAGACCTTGACCCGCACGCTGACCTCCCAGACGGTGCGGTCGTCCCACGAGCCATCGGCGGTATTGAAGGCCGAGGGCGTGCCGCTGTTGTAGTCACCCCGGCGCGTGAACCGCATCTTGTTGCCCAGCCCCTGGATGCGCATGTTCACCGCGCTCCAGTTCAACGGCGTCGCGCCGGTGATCACCGTGGTGTCGGACAAGGAGCGGTTGGGGAAGTTGCTGGTGCCTCCCTGGCCACTGGCCCAGGCCTTCTCGATGATGGTCGTGGTGGCGGTGTCGGTGACGCGCAAGCCGCCGGTCAGCGCCCAGCGGAACGGGTCGACGGTCTGCATCGTCGCCCAGTTCAGGAAGTTGCCGCTCCACTTGTTGGTGCAGGTGCGCGTCAAGGTGGCGCCGGCCGGCTGGAAATAGCGGTCGGTCTCAGCCGCCGCCCATACGTAGGTGTAGCACTTGCCCGGGTCGAAGTAGCCCAGGTAGGTGTTCGACGCCGAGTAGTTGGGGTCCAGGTGGGCCGTGCTGACCGCGGTCGGGAATTCCACCGACAGCGCCAGCGCCAGGTTGCCCGGCACGGCGACCGAGGAAAAGATCGGCTGGTTGTCCAGCGCGGGCCGCGGCGTGGTCTGGGCCTGCGTCGTCAGCGCCGGCATCATCGCGCCCAGCGCGAGGGCGGCGACGTACAGGCCGCGCGGGAGGAAGGACTTGTTCATCGGGAACCTCAATTGCTGAACGTCGCCTGGTAGAAGGACTGCGAGCCGCGCGGCCCATCGACGCGCACCGTGACACGGAACAACGGCTTGGGCGGGCGCTTCACGTCCTTGCCACTCTTGACGCCCTGGGTGTCGGTCGAGGCGGTCTGGCAGTTGGTGGGGCTGACCGTGCCGGCGGTCTGGCACATGCGGTCGATGACGTAATAGAGCTTGAGCTGCGGGATGTTGGTGGTGCTCTCGCCGCTTTGCGCGGTGGTCAGGTCGACCACGTTGGCGGCGGAACCATAGCCGCCGACCGCGCCGGGGTTGCTGGTGTCGAGCAGCGCCTGCGGGATGCCTTCCGGCGTGGAGGGCAGCATCGCGGCGCTGTAGTTGAGCGCTGCGTTGTCGGCGTCGGGCGAGCCAAGGCCAGACAGCGTGTCCAGGGCCCTGCGCATCGCGCGGTCGGCCTGGTTGGCCATGTCGCGCTTGAACCCGAAGTTGCCGACGTTGGTCAGCGACGAGTTCATCGAGCGGATCGTCGCGATCGCGCCGATCATCAGGATCACCAGCGTGATCAGCGCGATCACCATGATCACGCCGCGTTCGCGGCGGAAGAGGGAAGGGGTCATGGTCGTTCGTAGGTGTGAGCGCACGGGCATGTCGACTCCCGGCTCAAGGGGGCGGCGGCCGGCCGCTGCTGGCGATCGCGTTGCGCAGCGGGATCGTGAACTCGAGCACGCGGTGGCGGCGCGTGCGATCGGTCACCGTGTAGGCGACCTGCTGGGCCGCGGGCAGACTGGGGAACATGGCCAGCGTGGCGGGGGCCACGTTGACATCCTGCCCGTTGAGCGATTCGCGCAACTCGGAGCGCAGGATCATGCTCACCTTCACGGCCAGGATGCGGGCCATCGTCTGCTGCGCGGTCGCCGAGCCGTCGTTGAGCGCCGCGCTGCCGTAGGTGCCGCCGGTGGGCTCCACCCACGCGTCGACGATGCCGTCGGGGCCCGGGGTGGTGGTGTCCACGCCGTATCGGACGCGCATGTCGACCACGCCGTCGGTCAGCGGCACCGGTGCCTCGCTGCTTCCGTTGGTGAAGCGCAGCAGGTCGTAGCGGACCAGCTGGTTGCTGCTGTTCACACCCAGCAGGATCAGCTTGGGCGAGTTGCCGTTGGCCGCATTGCCGAGCACCGACGCGTTGGCGGTGGCGCTGGTGGAGCGGTCGAGCAGCGACTGCACGCCGATGCTGGATGCGTAGTACGAGCCTGCCAGGTCCACCTGTTGCGAGGGGCCGCCGGTGTAGGCGGCCGCCACCTGCGCCAGCATGCAGGGGCGGTTGGTTTCCGTGACCAGCAGCAGGTCGTCGCCGCGGATGCCCACGGTCGTGGTCAGGCGCAGACTCGTGGCCTGCACGCTGTTCTGGCGCACCTGGGACGCGGTCTCGCCGATGCCGCCGGTGCCCGTCATGACCTGGAGCACGTCCGAGCCGCCGTTGCCCGCGCCGCCGAAGGCCAGCACCGGAATCATCCGCACGGTCGTGGCGACGGTGGAGAAGGGGGCGGGAAAGGCGGCCGGGGACGGCAGGATCTGCGCTCCGCCCTTCGTTGCGTAGAGGGCGCAGCCGAAGGTTTCCGCACGGTTGACCGCGGTGAAACCCGATCCGGCGCTGCGCACCTGGCGATCGAAGTCGTAGGCCAGGTAGCCGGAGTTGGTGGACATGTCCGAGGTCGTCGTGTCCTGGCGCTTGCTGCTCTCGAACCGGGCGGACACCGTCGTCATGGCGACGATCACGATCAACGCGATGACGACCGAGACCATCAGCTCGATCAGCGAGAAGCCGCGTGCCGCGGCGGCACGGATGGAGGGGAGGTGCTGCTTCATGTCAGTTGGTCAGCCGGACGTCCGTGAAGTAGCGGCGCGGGGCGCCGTCGGGCGGCGTCCAGGTGATCGTGATGCGCGCGACGTTGTTGGCCGTGGTGATGACGCCGACACCCGAGGGCAGACCCATGTTGGCCGCGTCGGCGACGCGCGCGTTCCAGGCCGTGACGGTGGCGGTGGGCAGAGCGACGGTGGCGTTCAGCCACATCTCGCTGGCGATCTCATTGGCCAGCACGGCAGCGCGCTGGCTGTCGTCCGTGGCCGCGGTGGCCTGCGACGCGCGCGCCATGAGCGCCATCAGTCCGAGCAGGCCCACCGTCATGATGACGATGGCGCACAGCACCTCGATCAGCGTCATACCGCGTGCGCGGCGCCGCCCGGGGCGGCGATCGGAGGTCGAAGTCATGAGGTGGGCGTCTGGTTGATTTCAGGGCATCCGTCCGGGACGGAATCCGACAGCAGCCGGGTCGATTCGCAGGAGCGCACCGTGCCGCCCAGCGTCAGCCACACCTGCAGCTTGCGCAGGTTGCTGGTCGTGACGGATGGCGCGAAGCCGTAGATGATCCGGCCGTTGGCGCCGCTGGAACAGGCCACGCCGACGCCGGTCTGGTCGCTGGTGAGCTGCAGCGGCCGGCCATTGGCGCCGAAGCACACGGCCGTGGGACCGGAGACGCTGAAAGTCTCGGCGTTGTCCAGCATCACGCCGCATTGCGTCACGGTGGATGTGCCGCCCGTCACCAGCGGGAGGATCTTCACCACCCACCGCGGGCCGGCGGCGTCCGCAGCGGCGTTCGCGGAGCAGGTGGTATCGGACGTGCGATAGAAGACGACCTGGCGGAAGCTGCGCACCGCCTCCGCCTGCGCCAGCTTCAGCGAGGCCTGCAGCGCGCCCGCGCTGCTGCGCATCTGGGCATTCGCGGTCCAGGTCCGCAGACCGGGCACAGCGAGCGCCGTGCCCAGCGCGATGATGGCGACGACGATCAGCAGTTCGATCAGCGTCACGCCGCGGGAGCGGGTCAGCATGTGTCGCCCTTGCGCGTGATCCACTTGGAAGTGCACGTCCAGCCGGTCCCCGGGCCGACGGTGGTCTTGGTGTCCGCCTGGTTCACGGTGTAGGTGAAGCCAGCGGTGTTGCCCGAGCCCACCGCCTGCACGGTGTAGGTATTGGCGGTCAGCGTCGGGCAAGTGATCGTGAAAGTGCCCACTGTCTGCGTCGCGGCGCAGGGGCTGGTGCCGACGCCGGCGACCGTCTGGTAGGTACGGAAGTCCTGGTAATAGCGCTCCATGTTGGCGCGCGTCAGCGTCATTGCGGTGATCGCGTCGGTCAACTGGCCGCGCACCACATAGCTGCGGTAGGCCGGCAGCGCGATCGCCGCCAGGATGCCGATGATCGCCACGACCACCATCAGTTCGATCAGCGTGAAGCCTCGCAGCGCGAGGTGGCGGCCCAGCCGCGAACGGTTCCCGGAAATCCCAGACATGTTGTGCTCCTTGTTGCGCAAATTATCGGTAGCCGCACAAGGAAGGCGAGTCCGCTCGTCGTGCCTCGCGTCCCGCCCGTCTCGCGGCGGCTTCCGTTCGTGACCTTCATCACGGACGAGAGGTTCGATTACAACCTCCGCCGTCAACCCCCCTTTGTCGGGCTGTCGCGAATCGCCACCCCGCCCCAGAGGACCTCCGGCATCAATTCGGGCTTTACCCTATGATCCCGGCTCCCGGACGCCTGCCGCCCGGCTTCGTCCCGGATCCATCCCTAGGAAATGGCATTCACTGATCCCAATTCATCCAATAACGTCCGTCCACTGATTGAAGTGAAGGATGTGACCGTCGGCTATGGCGATCGGGTCATCCTGAAGAATGTCAACGTGACGTTGCCGCGCGGCAAGGTGATGGCCCTGATCGGGTCGTCCGGCGGCGGCAAGACGACGCTGCTGCGGCTGCTGACCCGCCAACTGCGGCCCCAGTCCGGGCAGGTGCTGTTCGACGGCCAGGACCTGGCGCCGATGGACCAGACCCGGCTCTACGCCCAGCGCCGCCGGATGGGCATGCTGTTCCAGTTCGGCGCGCTGTTCACCGACCTGAGCGTGTTCGAGAACGTCGCCTTCCCGCTGCGCGAGCACACCCGGCTGTCCGAACCGATGATCCGCGACCTGGTCCTGATGAAGCTCAACGCGGTCGGCCTGCGCGGCGCCCGCGACCTGATGCCCAACGAGGTCTCCGGCGGCATGGCGCGCCGCGTCGCGCTGGCGCGCGCGATTGCGCTGGACCCGGACCTGGTGCTCTACGACGAACCCTTCGCGGGCCTGGACCCGATCTCGCTGGGCGTCACCGCCCGCCTGATCCGCGACCTCAACGACGCGCTGGGCCTGACCAGCGTGATCGTGTCGCACGACATCCATGAAACCTTCGGCATCGCCGACCACGTGGTGATGGTGGCCAACGGCGGCGTCGTCGCCCAGGGCACGCCGGACGAGTTGCGCCACAGCACGGATCCGCTGGTGCATCAGTTCGTCAACGCCGAATCCGACGGCCCGGTGCGCTTCCACCAGCCCGCCAAGCCGGTGCGCGAAGACTTCGGCCTGCCCGAGGAGGCCTCGGCATGATCGGCCTGGCGACTTCGATCGGACGCGGCCTGCGTCTGAAGCTCGGTGACTGGGGCTGGTCGGCGCGCCTGCTGGGCGCGCTGCTGCTGCACCTGGGCGCCTGCCTGCGCCGCTTCGCGCTCGTGCGCGAGCAGATCTACTTCCTGGGCAACCGCTCGCTGTCCATCATCGGCGTGTCGGGGCTGTTCGTCGGCTTTGTGCTGGCACTGCAGGGCTACTACACGCTGCAGCGCTACGGCTCGGCCGAGGCGGTCGGCCTGCTGGTCGCGCTGAGCCTGGTGCGCGAGCTCGGTCCGGTGGTGGCCGCGCTGCTGTTCGCCGGCCGCGCCGGCACCTCGCTGACCGCCGAGATCGGCCTGATGAAGGCCGGCGAGCAGCTCAGCGCCATGGAGATGATGGCCGTCGACCCGGTGCAGCGCGTGCTCGCGCCGCGCTTCTGGGCCGGCTTCATCGCGATGCCGCTGCTGGCGGCGGTGTTCTCCGCGGTGGGCATCCTGGGCGGCTGGCTGGTGGCGGTGCCGCTGATCGGCATCGATGCGGGCTCGTTCTGGTCGCAGATGCAAGGCGGCGTGGACGTGTTCAAGGATGTCGGCAACGGCTTCGTCAAGAGCGTCGTGTTCGGCATCACCGTGAGCTTCGTCGCGCTGCTGCAGGGCTACGCCTGCAAGCCCACGCCGGAAGGCGTGTCGCAGGCGACCACCCGCACCGTGGTGCTGTCCTCGCTCGCGGTGCTGGGTCTGGACTTCATCCTGACCGCCATGATGTTCTCGATCTGACGCGCGGCGCGGATCGACGACCCGACAACTGAATTCAAGAGATATCTCGGAGTTGCCTGATGCAATCCTCTCGTTATGACGCGCTGGTCGGCTTCTTCGTCCTGCTGGGCGGCGCGGCTCTGCTGTTCCTGGCCTTGAAGGCCGGCAACCTGCTGACGCTGAACTTCCAGGACACGTACACGGTCACCGCCAAGTTCGACAACATCGGCGGCCTGAAGCCGGGCGCCGCGGTCAAGAGCGCGGGTGTCGTGGTCGGCCGGGTCGGCACGATCTCGTTCGACGACAAGAGCTTCCAGGCGCGCGTCATCCTGAAGATGAACCAGGGCGTGGCCTTCCCCAAGGACAGCTCGGCCAAGATCCTGACCTCCGGCCTGCTGGGCGAGCAGTACATCGGCCTGGAGCCGGGCGCGGCGGAAAAGAACCTCGCCACGGGCGACATCATCACGCAGACCCAGTCGGCGGTGGTGCTGGAGAACCTGATCGGCCAGTTCCTCTATAACAAGGCGGCCGACGCCTCCTCGGTGCCGGCCTCGGGAGAAAAACAATGACGACCATCACGACGGCCGGGGCTCGCGTCCCGTCCGATCTTGCCGCCGCGTTGCTGAGCGCGGCCCTGCTGGGCGCCTCGCTGCCCGCGCTGGCGCAGGCTGAACAAGCCCTCGAACAGGACCTGATCCGCGTCGATGCCGCGGTCTCGGCCGTGGAGACCGCGATGGTCCGCCAGGCCGGTGAGGCCGGTGAGGCCGGCGAGGTCCGCGCGTCCTCCGATGGCGAACAGGCCCCGGCCTCCGCCGAGGACCAGGCCTCGCCGCCGGCGTCCGCCGCGTCGGCGGCCGAGCCCGCCGCGGCTGGCCAGGCCGGTGCGGCCGCCGCCGCCGCGGACGAGGCCCCCGCGCCCGGACCGCGGGTGCGCAACCGCCTGGACCCGTGGGAGAACTGGAACCGCAAGGTCTTCAACTTCAACGAGAAGCTGGACGAGCACGTGCTGCGTCCGGTCGCCACCGCCTACTCGGACCTGGTGCCGCAGCCGGCGCGCCAGGCGGTGGACAACTTCTTCGGCAACTTCTCCGATGCCTGGTCGGCGGTCAACCTGTTCCTGCAGGGCCGCTTCAAGAACGGCGCGACGCAGACGATGCGGGTCGCGGTCAACTCGGTGTTCGGCATTGCCGGCCTGATCGACATCGCCACGCCCGCCGGCCTGGAGAAGACCTCCGAGGACCTGGGCCGCACGCTCGGCTACTGGGGCGTCAAGACCGGACCCTATATCGTGTGGCCGCTGCTGGGCCCGTCGTCGCTGCGCGATTCGGTGACGCTGCCGGTCAACGCCTACTACTCGCCGGCCTATCTCTTCGACGACGGCGAATACAAGTTCGCGATCACCGCGCTGCAGGTGATCAACACCCGGGCCAACCTGCTGCGCGTGACCGACATGCTGGATGGCATCGCGCTGGACAAGTACACCTTCGTGCGCGATGCCTACCTGCAGCGCCGCAACGTCAAGACGCACAAGGAACAGGAAGAAGAGGATGACTACGAGGTCATCTCGCCCGACGAGAAGCCGGTCAATCCGCAGAGCGACCGCTGACCGAGGTAACAACCGGTAACGCCCGCCGCGGCGTCCGGTGAACCGGCACCGGACTTGCCGCGTTGCGGATGGGTCCGTGTCATGAAGAGAGAGAAAGGACAACCATGAATGCCACCAAACGACTGCTGCTGAAGGCGGTCCTGTCGATCGCGGCGCTGAGCCCGCTGGCCACCTTCGCCGCCGACGGCTCCGCGCCCGACCAGTTGATCCGTCAGCTGTCGATCGAGACGCTGGACGCCGTCAAGAGCGACAAGGCGATCCAGGGCGGCGACGTCAACAAGATCATGCAGCTCGTCGACTCCAAGGTGATGCCGCATGTGGACTTCCAGCGCATCACCGCGACGGCGGTGGGCCGCTTCTGGCGTCAGGCGACGCCGGAGCAGAAGCAGCGCCTGCAGGACGAGTTCAAGACGCTGCTGGTGCGCACCTATGCCGGCGCGCTGACGCAGGTCCGTGACCAGACCATCGCGATGAAGCCGATGCGCGCGGCGCCCGAGGACACCGAGGTCATCGTGCGCACCGAGATCCGCGGCAAGGGCGATCCGATCCAGCTGGACTACCGCCTGGAGAAGACCGATGCCGGCTGGAAGATCTATGACGTGAACGTGCTGGGCATCTGGCTGGCCGATCAGTACAAGAACAGCTTCGCGCAGGAAATCAACGCCAAGGGTATCGACGGTCTGATCAAGTCGCTGGCCGAGCGCAACGCGCGTCCGGCGACGGCCGCGTCGGCGCCCAAGAAGGGCTGACGCGATGCTGAAGCTGCCGCAGCGGCTGCGCCTGGACAACGTCCCCGAGGAGTGGACGCGGCTCGAGGGCGCGCTGCGCGCCGAGCTGGCACAGGTCGGCAACGCGGCCGGCCGCAGCATCAGCCTGGATGCGAGCGGGCTGAACGACTTCGACTCGGCGGCCCTGAGCCTGCTGCTGAGCGCGTTGCGGCTGTGTGGCCAGGACGGCTGGCAACTGACGCTGCTGCAGCCGCCGCGCGCGCTGCGGGAACTGGCCCGCGTCTATGCGCTGGAACACCTGTTCTGGCCGGACGCGGAAGTCCCGGCCGAAGCCGCCTGAGCGCACTCGCGCGCACGCCGGAAAGCCGCCCTTGGGTGGCTTTTCCTTTTCTGGCCAGCGACCGAACCGGCGATTCAGCGCGCGGTGCGTTGCAACACGCGGCGTGACAGCCCGGCGGCCAAGGCCGCGACGCCGATCAGCAGCAGCGCATTCGGTTCCGGCACGTCACCGCCGCCGCCCGCTCCACCGCCGCCGCCACCACCGCCGCAACCGGCCGTGCTGGCGACGCAACCGGCGAACTCAATCGAATTCCCCGCTGTCCCGACGCCCTGGAACTTGATCGAGTAGGGGCTGATGAAGCCGATCCCGCTCGTCATGAAGTTGTGGGTCGCGTCGGTCGTCAGCGTCAGGTTGAACGACGAGATCGTGTTCATGCCGATGCCGCCGTTGATCGAGCCGCCCGCGCAGTTGTTCCCGGTCATCACGCAGAGGTCGATGTTCTGGAACGACGGGAAGTTCGTGTCGAGCTCGGCGCCCCAGGCGGCGGTGTTGGTGCTGGCGCCGTTGAGCGTCGGCGAGACCGCCGTGATGCCGAAGGCCATCAGCACGTTCTGGCCGGGGCCGAAGGACGTGTTGTTGACGATGGCGGCGAAGGTGGCGCTGGTGGCGGTCCAGTTGGTCAGTGTCAACTTGACCGACGCCTGCAGCGTCGCGCCGTCCTGGGAGCCAGAGAACAACAGCGTCGCCGTGTCGGTCGGGGCGCTGAACATCACTGCGGCGGCTTGCGCCTGACTGCAGAGGGCGAGCGCCGCAGCGGCTGCGACCCAACGAATCTTGATTGGCTTCATGACCCACCCCTTTCCGAGCGATCCACGTGGCTGGCTGTTCTCCCTGTGCCAGGGGTCACGCATAACTCGGGCCAGTGGGCCAAGTGCTTGATTTGCCGTCACATCTGATAAACACGGTCATCGAGATGTAAAAAATGGCGACAACGTCCGGCATGCCGATTGCCTTGCGGGCCGCCGCTTCTCGCGGTGTCTCGTGGTGTCTCGCGCAGACCCTTCCGGAAACCCCGCGCGCGGTCACCCCTATGATCCCGGCCGCCATGAAAGACCTGCCCAAGCGCCTCGCCGTGCTGCTGCTGACCTTGCTGGCGGCCTCGGCGCTGATCTTCGGCGCGCTGGAATGGCTGCCGGGCAATGCCGCCCAATTGATCATGGGCCCCGAGGCGCCGCCCGAGGCCGTTGCCGCGCTCTCCCGCCAACTCGGCCTGGACCAGCCGGCCTGGCATCGCTATCTGGACTGGCTGGCGGGACTGGTGCGTGGCGACATGGGGCTGTCGTACGCCTACGGCGCGCCGGTGGCCGATCTGATCCTGGAGCGCCTGACGCTGACCCTGCCGCTGGCGCTGCTGGCGATGGCGCTCACTGTCGTGGTGGCCTTGACGGCCGGCTGGTGGGCCGCGAGCCAGCAGGGACGCGCCGGCGATCACCTCGTCATGGGCCTGACGCAGCTCGGGCTCGCGGTGCCGAGCTTCTGGCTCGGGATGCTGCTCGTGCTGGTCTTCGCGGTGAAGCTGCAGTGGGTCGACGCGGGCGGCTTCCCCGGCTGGCGCGAGGACGCCGGCGGCGGCCTGTGGCCGGGGCTGCGGGCGCTGCTGCTGCCGGCGATCGCGCTGGCGCTGGTGCAGGCCGCGATCCTGGCCCGGATCGCGCGCTCCGCGATGCTCGACATCGCGCGCGAGGACTTCATGCGCAGCGCGCGCGCCAAGGGCCTGTCGCGCCGCGCCGCGCTCTGGCGCCACGGGCTGCGCCACGCCGCGATCCCGCTGCTGACGCTGGGCGGGCTGCAGTTCGCCAACCTGCTCGCCGGCACCATCGTCATCGAGAACGTCTTCACGCTGCCGGGCCTGGGCCGGCTGATGGCGCAGGCGATCGCCAACCGCGACCTGATCGTCGTGCGCAACGGCGTGATGGGGCTGGCGGCGCTGGTGCTGGTGCTCAACTTCGCGATCGACCTGCTGCACGGCTGGATCGATCCGCGGCTGCGCGTGAGGGCCGAGCCATGAGGCGCGCGGCCTTCGCCGCGGGCGCCGTGCTGACGGCGCTGTTGCTGCTGGCGGCGCTGCTGTCGCTGGCCTGGACACCCTGGCCGCCCGAGCAGATCGACATGGCCCGCCGACTGGCGCCGCCGAGCCCGGCGCATTGGCTGGGCTGCGACCAGTTGGGCCGGGACCTGCTCAGCCGCCTGATGGCCGGCGCGCGCAGTGCGTGGCTGGTGGGCGTGGTCGCCGTGGGGATCGGGTTGATCGCCGGGACCGCGCTGGGCCTGCTGGCCGCCGCGCGGCGCGGCTGGGTCGAGGCGCTGATCCTGCGCGGCGCCGATCTGGGCTACGCCTTCCCCGCGCTGCTGCTTGCCATCCTGCTGGCGGCGGCGCTCGGACCGGGCATGACGGTCGCGATGGCGGCGATCGGCCTGCATGCGGTGCCGTCGTTCGCGCGGCTGGTCAACGGCAGCGCCAAGAGCTGGTGGGCGCGCGATTTCGTGCTCGCGGCGCGGGTCGCGGGTCAGGGCCGGCTGTCGATCACGCTGAGGCATGTGCTGCCGCAGCTGCTGCCCTTGCTCGCGGTGCAGGGCACGACCAGCTTCGCGCTGGCCATCCTGGCGGAGGCGGGCCTGTCCTACCTCGGCCTCGGCACCCAGCCGCCGCAGGCGAGCTGGGGCCGGCTGCTGGCCGAGGCGCAGACGCTGATGTTCGAGGCCCCCCAGCTCGCGCTCGCGCCCGGCGTCGCGATCACGCTGGCGGTGCTCGGCCTGAACCTGCTGGGCGACGGCCTGCGCGACCGGCTCGATCCGAAGGAGCTGCCGCGATGAGCGCGCCGCTGCTCGAGGTGCGCGACCTGCACGTGCGCCTGGCCGCGCCCGGTGGCGCGAGGCTGCATGCGCTGCGCGGGCTGGACCTGACGCTGACGCGCGGCGGGAGCCTCGCGCTCATCGGCGAATCGGGCAGCGGCAAGACGCTCACCGCGCTGGCCGTGATGGGCCTGCTGCCCGAGGGGGCGGAGGTCTCCGGCCGGATCGCGCTCGATGGCCAGGACCTGCTGGCGCTGGACGACGACGGCTGGTGCGGCGTGCGCGGCCGCCGTGTCGCGATGGTGTTCCAGGAGCCGCTCACCGCCTTGAATCCGCTGCAGCGCGTGCTGGCGCAGGTGATGGAGCCGATCCGGATCCATCGGCTCGCGCCCGATCGCGACAGCGCCCGCGAACGCGCGATGGCGTTGCTGGCGCGGGTGGGACTCGACGAGCGCCAGGCGCGCGCCTATCCGCATCAGCTCTCGGGCGGTCAGCGCCAGCGCGCGCTGATCGCGATGGCGCTGGCCGGCGAGCCCGGCCTGCTGATCGCCGACGAGCCGACGACGGCGCTGGACGCGCGGCTGCGCGTGCAGGTGCTGGACCTGCTGCGCGAGCTGGTGGCCGAGCGCGGCATGGCGCTGCTGCTGATCTCGCACGACCTGGCGCTGACGGCGCGCCGCGTCGATCGCCTGCTGATCCTCTATGGCGGCCGGACGATGGAGGAGGGCCGCGCGGCCGACCTGCTCGAGCACCCGCGCCATCCGCGCCATCCATATACGCAGGCGCTGTGGGCGGCGCGTCCCCGGCTGGGCGCCGGCCGCGACCAGCCGCTGCATCCGCTCAAGGGCAATGTGCCCTCGCTGAAGCAGCTCGGCGCGGGTTGCCCGTTCGCGCCGCGATGTCCGCTCGCCACCGCGCGCTGCGCCGCCGAGCCGCCGCGCTTCGACGGCCGGCTCGCCTGCTGGGAGGTGGCGCCATGAGCGCCGCGCCGCTGCTGCAGGTGGAGGGCCTGGGCCAGCGCTACGGCGGCCGCGGCGTGCTGCGCGACATCTCGTTCGCGCTGCCGGCGGGCGAGTCGCTCGGCGTCATCGGCGAATCGGGCGCCGGCAAGAGCACGCTGGCGCGGCTCCTGATGGCGCTGGAGCGTCCGCATCGCGGCAGCGTGCGATGGTCCGGCGAGGACATCCACGCGATGTCGGCCCGCGCGCGCCGCGCGCTGCGTCCGCAGGTGCAGATGGTGTTCCAGGATCCGTACGGCTCGCTCGATCCGCGCTGGCGCGTCGGGCGCAGCGTGATGGAGCCGCTGGCCGCGCTGCCGATGACCGGTGCCCAGCGTCAGGCGCGCCTGGCCGAGGTGCTGGCCGCGGTGGGACTCGAGGCCGACGCCGCGCTGCGCTATCCGCATCAGTTCTCGGGCGGCCAGCGGCAGCGGCTCGCGATCGCGCGGGCGCTGTCGACGCGGCCGCGGCTGATCGTCGCCGACGAGCCGTTGTCGGCGCTCGACGTCTCGGTGCAGGCGCAGATCCTGGCGCTGCTGCGCGAGCTGCAGCGGCGCGAGGGCATCAGCCTGGTCGTCGTCAGCCACGACCTGCCGGCCATCGAGGTGCTGTGCGACCACGCGCTGGTGCTGCGCGGCGGCGAGGCCGTCGAGCAGGGGCCGGCCGCGCGGGTGCTGGGCGAACCGCATCATCCCTACACGCGGGACCTGCTGGCCGCTTTGGCATGATCCGCGCCCATGGACAAGACCATGGACCGACGCCGCTTCCACCTGCTCTCGCTCGGCGCCGCCGGCGCGACCCTGGGGACCGCGCTGCCCGCCTTCGCGCAGGGCAGCCCGGGCAAGCCGCTCGTGCTCGGCATGACGCTGGAGCCGCCCGGCCTGGATCCGACCGCCGGCGCCGCCGCCGCGATCGGCGAGATCGTGCTCTACAACGTGATGGAGCCGCTGACCAAGGTGGCCGAGGACGGCAGCGCGCAGCCGCTGCTGGCGCTGCGCTGGACCGTGTCGGCGGACCAGCAGACCTGGACCTTCGCGCTGCGGCCGAACGTGCGCTTCCACAACGGCGAGCCCTTCGATGCCAAGGCGGTGAAGTTCAGCTTCGAGCGCGCCGCTGCCCCGGACAGCCTGAACAAGGATCGCCGCGTGTTCGAGAACATCGCCGCGATCGCCGCGCCCGATCCGCTGAGCGTCGTGCTGACGCTGAAGCATCCGGAACCCGAGCTGCCGGCGCTGCTGGCGCAGTCGACCGCCGTGATCGTGGAGCCCAGGAGCGCGGCCGGCAACGCGCAGACGCCGGTGGGCACGGGGCCTTACCGCGTCGCGCAATGGCAGCGCGGCGCGAGTCTCTCGCTCGCGGCCTGGCCGGCTTTCCGCGACGCGGCGGCGATCAGGATCGCGCGGGTGCAGTTCCGTTTCATCGGCGAGCCGGCGGCGCAGGTCGCGGCGCTGCTGGCCGGTGATGTCGATGTGTTCCCGCGCGTCGCCGCGGCGCGCGCGCTCGCGCAGTTCAAGGCGCAGCCCAAGCGTTTCCAGGTGATCACCGCGTCCTCGCGCGCGAAGACCATCCTCGCGATCAACCACCAGCGCGCGCCGCTGGGCGATGCGCGCGTGCGCCGCGCCATCGCGATGGCGATCGATCGCAAGGCCGTCATCCAGGCGAGCGCCGATGGTTACGGCGTGCCGATCGGCAGCTTCGTCACGCCGGACACGCCGGGCTACGTCGACTGCACCGCGATCAATGCCTACGACCCGGCGGCGGCCAAGGCGCTGCTGGCCCAGGCCAAGGCCACCGGGCTGACGCTGTCGCTGAAGCTGCCGCCGGTGCCCTACGCGCGCCAGGGCGGCGAGCTGATCGCGGCGCAACTGGCCGCGGTCGGCATCAACGCCCGCATCGAGCAGATCGAATGGGCGCAGTGGCTCTCCAGCGTCTACGGCAGCAAGGCCTACGACCTGACGGTGATCTCGCATGTCGAGCCGCATGACTTCGGCAACTTCGCGCGGCCCGATTACTACTGGGGCTATCGCAGCCCGGCCTTCAGCGCGCTGTACGCGCGCATGCAGGCTGCGGCCGATCCGGCCGAGCGCGCGAAGCTGTTCGGCCAGGCGCAGCGCCTGGTCGCGCAGGACGCGGTCGCCGCCTTCCTGTACCAGCCGCAATGGATCACGATCGCGCGCGCGGGGCTGCAAGGGCTGTGGACGAAGACGCCGCTGTTCGCCAATGACCTGTCGGTGATGCGCTGGGCCTGAAGCCCGCCCATGCCCCCTGATGCAGGGACGGCGCGGCGGGCCGCTGTGGTGCGGCGCCGACGCGATGGGCGGCTCGTCGGGCGTCATCCACCGGCCATCAAGTCAGAGGGCTTTTCCTCTACAGTGCGCCCCTTGGCCGGTGTACCGTGCCCGGTTCGGAGGAGTCGGAGAGAGCCGCATGCCGTTTGATTTGCCTGAGACCCTGCAGCCATTCCTGCTGCCGCTGCTGATCGTCGTCCCGCTGGCCATCGTGATCATCATCATCACCGTGCGCCGCGGCGACTACCGCGACGTCGGCGCGCCGCCGCCGGCGCCCCGGCCGCTGCCTCCCGGTCCCGCCGCCCGCACCGCGCCGCCCGTTTCCCCCAGCGCGGCCGCTCCCGCGCCGGGCCCGCGCCTGCCGCTGCTGGTGGTCGACGACTCGGCCGTGGTGCGCGCCAAGCTGCTGAAGCTGTTCAGCGAGGCCGGCCATGAAGTGGTCGCCGCGCGCGACGGCGTCGAGGCGATGGAGCTGCTGGGCCAGACCCGCTTCGGCGTGCTGATCACCGACCTCGAGATGCCCAACATGGACGGCTTCGAGCTGATCAAGGCGGTGCAGGGCGCGATGGAGACCGAGGACCTGCCCATCATCGCCATCAGCGGCCACGAGGAACTGCACGCGCGGCTGCACCAGATCCAGGGGCTGTACGGCATGTTCCACAAGCCCTGGAACGACCGGGAGCTGATCAAGCGCGTCGAGGCGCTGGCCCAGTTGAGGCAGCCGGTCCGCTCATGAGCCTGGGCGGCTGGCTCAAGCGCGGCGCGGTCACGCTGGCCGTGCTCGTGGCGATCGGCGCCGCGGCCGCCGCGTGGCACGTCCACCAGAAGCTGCCGCGCCGCGATGGCGAGCTGCAGCTCTCCGGCCTGAGCGCGCCGGTCACGGTCCGCTACGACGAATGGGGCGTGCCCCACATCGACGCGCGCAACGAGGACGACCTCTACCGCGCGCTGGGCTACCTGCATGCGCAGGACCGGCTGTTCCAGATGGAGATGCTGCGCCGGCTCGCGCGCGGCGAGCTGGCCGAGGTGCTGGGCCCCAAGCTGGTCGAGACCGACCGCCTGTTCCGCACGCTGGGCATCCGGCACCGGGCCGATGAACTGGCCCAGGCCTCGGCCGCGATCACCGCGCAGCCCGGCGCGGTGCGCGCGCTCTATGCCTACCTCGACGGCGTCAACCAGTACCAGGCGACGCGGCCGGCGCCGCTGGAGTTCGAGATCCTGGGCATCCCGAAGCGCCCCTTCACCGCCGCCGACACCTACAGCATCGCCGGCTACCTGGCCTACAGCTTCGCGGCGGCCTTCCGCACCGAGCCGGCATTGACCGCGATCCGCGACCAGCTGGGTCCGGAGTACCTGCGCATCTTCGATCTGGACTGGCATCCGAAGGGGGCGCTCGAACCGCAGGCGCTGAACACCTCGCGGGAACGCCCCGGCGAGGTCGCGCCGATGCTCGCGCGGCTCGCGGCGGCCGGCGACCGCGCGGCCACGCTCGCGGGCCTGCCGCAGTTCGAGGGCAGCAACGCCTGGGTGGTCGCGGGCAGCCGCACGGTCAGCGGCAAGCCGCTGCTGGCGGGCGATCCGCACATCTCGTACTCGGCGCCGGCGGTGTGGTGGGAAGCGCATCTGCGCACGCCGCAGTTCGAGCTCTACGGCCACCACCTCGCGCTCAATCCGATGGCGCTGCTCGGGCACAACCGGCGCTTCGGCTGGAGCCTGACGATGTTCCAGAACGACGACGTCGACCTGGTCGCCGAGAAGATCAATCCGGCCAATCCGAACCAGGTCTGGTTCAAGGGCCAGTGGGTGCCGATGACGTCGCGCCAGGAGACGCTCAAGGTCAAGGGTCAGCCGGACCAGGTGCTGACGCTGCGGCGCTCGCCGCATGGGCCGATCATCAACGACGCGATCCCGGGCGATCGCGGCGAGCGCCCGGTCGCGATGTGGTGGGCCTTCCTCGAGACCGAGAACCCGGTGATGGACGGCTTCTACCGGCTGGGCCGCGCGGACACGCTGGAGCGCGCGCGCGAGGCGTCGAGCCTCATCCACGCGCCGGGCCTGAACATCGTGTGGGCCAATGCCGGCGGCGACATCGCGTGGTGGGCCGCGGCGAAGCTGCCGGTCCGGCCCGAGGGCGTGAATCCGGCCTTCGTGCTTGACGGCGCGACGGACGAGGCCGACAAGCTCGGCTTCCTGCCGTTCTCGGCCAATCCGCACGAGGAGAACCCGGCGCGGGGCTACATCGTCTCGGCCAACTTCCAGCCGGCCTCGGACACGCCGGTGGCGGGCTACTACAACCTGGCGGAGCGCGGCCGGCGCCTCGATGACCTGCTGAACCAGGGCAAGCGCTGGGACATCCACAACAGCCAGGCGCTGCAGCTGGATGTGCAGACCGACTACGGGCCGCGCGTGCTGCGGCCGCTGATCCCGTTGCTGCGCGGCTCGGCCTCGCTGGAGGAGCAACCGCTGGTCGAGGCGCTGGTGCGCTGGAACGGCGCCTACAAGGCCGATGGCGTCGCGCCGGTGCTGTTCCAGCAATTCACCGCGGAGTTGCTGCGCGCGGCGATGAAGGACGAACTCGGCGACGCGCAGTTCGAGAACCTGCGGCGCACGCGGGCGCTGGACCACGCGCTGCCGCGGCTGACCGCCGATGCCGATTCGCCGTGGTGGGACGACCGCTCGACGCCGCAGCGCGAGACGCAGACGGACATCGTGCGCCGCGCCTGGAAGGCGGCGATCGCGCATCTGCAGGCCACGCTCGGGCCGGACAGCGCGGCCTGGCGCTGGGACGCCGCGCACACGCTGACGCATGAGCATCCGCTGGGCAAGCAGAAGCCGCTGGACAGGATCTTCAACGTCGGTCCGTTCGCGGTGCCCGGCGGCCACGAGGTGCCCAACAACTTCGCGCAGCGCAATGGCAGCGGCCCCTGGCCGGTGGTCTACGGACCATCGACTCGGCGGCTGATCGATTTCGGGCGGCCGCAGGAGGCGCTCGGCGTCAATCCGGTCGGACAGAGCGGCGTCTGGCCGGACGCCCACTACGGCGACCAGGCGGCGCTGCTCGCCAAGGGCCTGTACCGCCGAGAGTGGCTGGACGAGTCCGACGTGCAAGCCCACTCGCGCGGGATGCTGATACTGAAACCATGAGCGCAGAACGACTTCTCCGCCCGGCGCGGGCTTTCGCATGGACCTTCGCGCTCGCCGCGGCCGGCGTCGCGACGATGGCCGCCGCCGTCGAGTTGCCGCGGCCCGCCGAGCTCGCGCGGCAACTGGGCGCCCAGGCGGGGAAGGGCGCGGAGGTCACGGTCACCGTGCTGGAGCCGCATCTGATGCGCGAGGGCCGCATGCCCGAGGTGCGCTATGTCGGCGTGCCGGCGGACGCCGCGCTGGCGGCGGTGCTCGGCAAGGGCTGGAACGCGCCGGGGCAGGAACTAGAGTTCCGCGCGCTCGACGGCTTCGTGTCGCGCATTCCGGTCGAGCGCTTCGCGCAGCACCGCGCATGGCTGGTCCATGCGCGCGCCGACGGCCAGCCCTTCCGGGTGGACAACCACCTGCAGGGCGAGCAGCAGGTGCCGCTGGGCCCGTTCTATCTGGTGTGGGACAACCGCGCCTCGAAGGCGCTGCAGGCCGAAGGCGGCGCGCTGTGGCCGTATCAGGTGGCGTCGGTCAGCGTGGGGCCGTCGTCGACGCGCGCGCTGCTGCCCGGCGACCTGGGCGCGCGCTATGCCGGCGCGGCCGACCTGGCCCGCGTCCACTGCCTGAGCTGCCATCGCATCCGCGGCTACGGCGGCGACAAGATGCCGCTGGATCTCGATGTCGCCGCCAAGGGTTACGACGCGGCGGCGTGGAAGCGCTGGCTGCTCGAGCCCTCGGCGGTCAGGCCCGGCACGACGATGCCGGCGCTGGCCGAGGCGATGGCGCCCGCCGAGCGCGCCGAGATCGCGCAGCGGCTCTACGACTACCTGCGCGCGCTGCCGCCGCGCTGAGGGCCCGGCTCAGAACCAGGGCTTGGGGAGCTGCTCGGTCTCGATGGCACGCAGCAGTGCGGGGCGCTGGGCCATGCGTTCCAGGAACGCGGCGAGCGCGGGCCGGCTGCGCGCCGGATCGCTGAAGTTGCGCGTCCAGCGGCACAGCATGAAGGCGAACGGATCCAGCACCGAGAAGCGCTCGCCGAGCAGGAAGGGGCCGCCCTGGCGTTCGAACTCCGCGGCCAGCAGGTCCAGCTGCGCGGCGGCGCGGACCTGGGCCTGCTGCTTGACCTCGGCGCTGCCGGCGGTGTTGCCGGGGGCGACGAAGCGGTCGGGGTAGTAGTAGCTGATGATGGTGGGCTGCAGCGTGTTGGTGAGCCACATCAGCCACTTGTAGGCCTGCGCGCGTTCGGCGCTGCCGAGCGCGGGCATCAGCCCCGCGTCGGGATGCGTGTCGGCCAGGTGCAGCAGGATCGCGGCGGTCTCGAACAGGACGAGTTCGCCCTGACGCGTGTCACGCAGCGCGGGCAGCAGGCCGTTGGGGTTGATCTTCAGGAACTCGGGGGACTTGTGCTCGCCCTTGTCGCGGTCGACGAGGCGGAGCTGGAACGGCACGCCCAGCTCGTGCAGGACGACGTGGGGCGCGAAGCTGGCGTTGCTGGGGTAGTAGAAGAGCTCGATCATGGCGGCGGTGGGCGCGGCGGACGCGCGTGGTGATCGCGTGAAAGTGGCGTTGGGAGGTCGTGCCGGCGCGGGGCGCGGGGAGCGGCTCCTGCTTGGCGGGGCGCATCATCGCCGATCCGGATGTTGCGTCCGGCGGTCACGTTTCGCGAGGGCGCCGCGTCGCTTTCCGACGCGCGGAGGCTGGGGAAGCAATGGATCTTTACCCCGGCGAAACCCCCTTTCGTAGACGTGGCCGGGCGGGGGAGCGTTGAATCGTTCATCTGGACCACCTGGACGCCGCGCGCGCGGCGCACCGATCATGAACAAGCTCCGTTGGCTGATTCCCCTGGCGCTGGCCCTCACCGCGGGCGTGGCGTCCGCGCAGCATCACGGCGGAACGCGGGTCGACATCGGCCTGCGCTTCGACAGCCGCTATCACCATGACCACTACTACCCGGCGCCGGGCTACGTCGCGCGGGGGCTGCCGGGCGGGGCGGTGTTCGTGGGCGGCCATTACTGGTACCACGGCGGCGTCTGGTACCGGCCGTGGGGGCCCAGCTTCCAGGTCATCGCGCCGCCGATCGGCGTCGTGGTGCCGATCCTGCCGAGCGCCTTCGTGACGCTGCGCATCGGCGGCTATCCGTACTACTACGCCAACGGCGCGTATTACACGGTGGCGTCGCCGGGGCCGGGCTACGTCGTCGTCGCACCGCCGCCGGGCGCGGAGGTGGCGACGCCGGCGCCGGTCGCGCCGCCGCGGCCGGATCCGATCATCTATCCGCGCAACGGCCAGTCGGCCGCGCAGACCGAGGCGGACCGCCAGGAGTGCAACCGCTGGGCGACCACCCAGCCCTCCGCGATGAACGACGCCGGCATCTTCAACCGCGCGGTGGAGGCTTGCATGGATGGGCGGGGGTACAGCATGAGGTGACAAAGCAGCTCGGGATTCGCATGCCATGGAATGACCGTCGAGATGCGAATTCCGGGCCCATGAGGGGTTTCGCGCAACGTATCGCGGCCCGATCGCGCGGTTTCCTGACGCAGGACAAACGTCGATGGAATCGCGCGGGTCCTTGCAGCAACGCGGCGCAGGGGCGTCCTAGACTGGCCTGCCCTCCCGCCCTTGCTGCCTTGCCCGATGAATTCGATCCCATCGCCCGCGGAGCGCTTTCCGTTTCCCACGTCACTTTGCCATCCTGCTGCGGCGCCCACGCCGCCCGGCGGTGAGGCGCCACCGCCGAAGCGGCGCATCCGCTTCGGTGTCCTCAAGGGGCAGATCTGGATTGGCGCCGACTTCGATGCGCCGCTGCCTGAGCCTGTGCTCGCGAGCTTCGGAAGCGTTCAATGACCTTGCTCCTCGATACGCACATCTTCCTGTGGGCGGTCGAGGGGTCTGATCGTCTGAAGGCGTCGACCCGCCTGCTCATCGAGACGGCGGACGCGGTGTTCGTCTCCGCCGCATCGATATGGGAGATCGCCATCAAGGCTCGACTCGGCAGGCTCAAGGCTGATCCGGACCGGTTGATTGGCGCCATCGACGAATGCGGCTTCCTGGAACTGCCGGTGAGCGCGGAGCACGCTGCCACCACCATGATCCTGGCGCTGCATCACCGGGATCCATTCGACCGGATGCTCATCGCTCAAGCCATCAGCGAAACGGCCCACCTGGTGACGGCCGATGGTCAGTTGCCGCAGTACAGCGAGTTGATTCTTCAGGTCTGATGGCTACGCCGAACACGCCCGAACGGTGCGATGCGCGTCACGCCGCGCATCCCGCCTCGCCCCGATCCGCGGGCTGCGCGCTGCTGCTGAGCGTCACCCCATACCGCTCCGCGGTCATGTGGGCGAGGATGGCCAGCGCGATCTCCGGCGGCGTGCGCGCGCCGATGTGCAGACCCACCGGTCCGTGCAGCCGATCCAGCTGCGCGTCCGTCAGATCGAAGTGCTCCTTCAGCCGCGCGCGGCGCCTGGCCTGGTTCAGCCGCGAGCCGATCGCGCCGACGTAGAACGCCGGCCCCTTCAGCGCTTCCATCAGCGCCAGATCGTCGAGCTTGGGATCGTGCGTCAGCGCCACGATCGCCGTGTGCCCATCGGGCCTCAGCCGCAGCACCACGTCGTCCGGCATGTCCCGCGTCAGCGGCGCCGCGATCAGCGTCCACGGGTAGTCGTCGCGCGGATCGCAGACCTGGACCTGGTAATCGAGCGCCAGCGCCATCTGCGCCAGATACTGGCTCATCTGCCCCGCGCCGATGATCAGCAGCCGCCATTGCGGCCCGTGATGCGTCACCAGCCGCGTGTCGCTCAGCACCAGCCGGTCCGCGCCGTCGCGCGAATGCGCCGCTGGCGGCTCCTCGAGCGTCACCGCGCCGGTCGCCAGCGTCAGCGTCCTCAGCACCCGCTCGCCGCGCGAGAGCCGCTCCAGCAGCGGCCCGATCGCCGAATGCGGCCCCACCGGCTCCAGCATCAGTTCCAGCGTGCCGCCGCAAGGCAGGCCGAAACGCTGTGCCGCTTCCGCGCCGACGCCGTAGCGGATCAGCTCCGGCGCCTTCAGCGTCAAGGCGCCTTCGCGGATCTTCGCGACCAGGTCGTCCTCGATGCATCCCCCCGACACCGATCCGGCGATCAATCCATCCGCGCGCACCGCGACGATCGATCCCACCGGCCGTGGCGCCGAGCCCCAGGTCCGCGTGATCGTGCCCAGCACCACGCGCTGGTCGGCGTCCAGCCATTGCTGCACCTGGCGCAGCACCTGCAGGTCCATGTTGTCCATCCGCGCACCATAGCGAAATTCGTCCACTCGCGCCCAGCGCCGGTCACGGGCCCACAATCGCCGGCATGCCCACGCTCGCCCTCAACGACGACCTCGTCCTCCCCGTGCCGCAGGCGCTGGCCTGGAAGGCGTTGCACGACCTGACCCTGCTCGCCGCCAGCCTGCCGGAAGGCGCCGGCTCCCTGCGCGCCGGCCAGGCCCCGAAATCCTTCGATCTGGCCTTCCCCGGTTTCGAGGGCCGCGTGCTGCTGCTCGATCTCGATGCCCCCAGCCGCCTGCGTCTGAGCTTCGACGGCCGCGGCCCGCGCACCGGCGGCGTCGGCGGGCAGGCGCAGCTCCGGCTCGAGTCGCTGGGCGAAGACCGGGCGCTGCTGCATGTCGCGCTGGTGCTCCAGGCCGAACGCGAGACGCCGTCGAAGGTCGCCGGGCTGATGGCGCTCCGGGAGCGGCTCGCCGGATTCGCCGCGGCCATCGAGCAACGCCATCCCTCTGGCCGTCCGAAACCCGTCAAGCCGCCGCCCAAACCCTGGCCGCAGCGGCTCCTCGACTGGTACCTCGGCTGGTTCGCGGGGATATTCAACGGCACGCTGTTTCCCCCGCCCAAACCCCGTCCGCGCAACCCTCGCGCGAAGCGCTGAGCCGTGAGCTGGGCGTCACGCCGCCATCACGTGATCGTCACGAATTCTGTTCGTTGATGTAACTCGTTGATTTGCTTATAGAATCCGGCGCAGTCAACGGCCACCCTGGGGTGGCCGCTTCGTTTTCGCCGATTCCCCGATGGCCTCTCGCCTCTTCCCGCTGGACGCGCTGCGCGCCGTCGCCGCGCAACTGATCGTGCTGCATCACCTCTCGGTCTACGGACCGATCGCGGAGGCGATGCATGGCCTGTTCCCGCTGCTCACCGGCTGGCTGTACGACTACGGCCGCATGGCGGTGCAGGTCTTCCTGGTGCTGGGCGGCTACCTCAGCGCGCGGGCGCTCTCGGCGCAGGAGCAGCAGCTCCGCCGCTCGGCGCCGGCGCTGCTGGCTCAGCGCTACTGGCGGCTGGTGCCGCCGTTCATGGCCGCCGTCGGACTGACGCTGCTGGCCTCGTGGCTGGTCGAGCCGCTGCTGCCGGAACTGGTGCCGGCGGATATCCATCTGACCCAGATCCTGGCCCACGCGCTGCTGCTGCACGACCTGGTGCCCGTCGAGTCGCTGACCGTCGGCGCCTGGTACGTGGCGATCGATTTCCAGCTGTTCGCGCTGCTCGTGCTCGTGATGTGGGGCCTGCGCTGCCTGCCGCTCGGACGCGCGGCGCGCCGGTGGCTGGCGCCGGCCGTCGTCGGCGCGCTCTGCGCCGCGTCGCTGCTCAAGTTCAACCGCATGGCGGCCCTGGATGCCTACGCGATCTATTTCTTCGGCGCCTACGGGCTGGGCGTGCTGCTGTGCTGGTGCCAGGGCTGGGCCCCGGCCGCGCGGCGCGCCGGTCTGCTGGCGCTGGGCGGATTGATGGTCGCGGCGCTGGCGCTGCAGTTCCGCGAGCGCCTCGTCGTGGCCGCGCTGACCGCCGCCGTCATCGTGCTGTGGCGTCAAGGCGCGCTGCCGGGCTGGTTCCAGCGCCACGGCCAGGCGCCGGTGCAGACGCTGGCGCGCCACGCCTACGCGCTGTTCCTCGTCCACTTCCCGGTCTGCCTGCTGGTCAATGCGCTCTACGAGCACCGCGCCGAGAGCCCCGCGCCGATGCTGGACGCGCTCGCGCCGCTGGCGCTGCTCGCCGCCTGGACGCTGAGCAACGCCGCGGCGGTGCCGTTCCACCGCTGGGTCGAGGCGCCGCTGCTGCGCTGGCGGCCGAGCGCCGCGGCCCTGCCGCCGCGCGTCGCGGTGCGCTGAGCGGGCGGCCGCTCAGGCCCAGTTCTCGCGCGCGTTCTCGCGCCGCTGCAGATCGGCCAGCGTCTTGCCCGGCTCGTCCCGGAAGCGCTCCTCCATCACCTCGAGCTGCTGCACCCGGTCGACGCGGAAGCTGCGGAAGTCCTGGCGCAACTCGCACCAGGCCGAGAACGTCCACACCGGCCCCCAGAAGAAGCAGGCCAGCGGACGCACGACGCGCGAGCTGGTCTGATCGCTCAGGTCCAGGTAATCGAGCCGCAGCTTGGTGCGGGATTCGGTGGCCTGGCGCAATTGGGTGAGGCGTTCGCGCGTGGCGCCGTCCAGGCCGCGCTGCGGCGCGTAGACGGTCAGGCTTTCCGCCGCCGCGCGCGCGGTGCTCGGGAGCACCGCGAGGATCTTCCCGAGCGCCTCCTCGGCGCGCTGGCCGAGCACCGCGTCCAGTTGCGGCTGGGCCAGGCGCACGGCGGCGACCAGCGACTGGGCTTCCTCGGCGCTGAACATCAACGGCGGCAGCTCGAAGCCGACCCGCATGCGGTAGCCCACGCCGGCCTCGCCATCGATCGGCACGCCCTGCTGCTGCAGGGCCGCGACATCGCGATAGACGGTGCGGATCGACACCTCCAGCCGCTGCGAGAGGAACTCGGCGGTCGTGAGGCGGCGTCCTCTGATGAGCTGGACGATCTGGAACAGGCGGTCGGCGCGGCGCATCGCGCGATTGTCGGCGATGGAACTGACCTATACGGGTCGTCATCCCCGCTAGGATGTGCTGCATGGATGACCCTCATGCCGCGCTTCCCCATGTCGTGATCGTCGGTTGTGGCTTCGGCGGCCTGGAGGCGACGAAAGTCCTCGACGGCGCCCCGGTCCGCATCACGCTGATCGACCGCAGCAACCATCACCTGTTCCAGCCGCTGCTGTACCAGGTCGCGACGGCGGGCCTGTCGGCGCCGTCGATCGCCTCGCCGATCCGCCACATGCGGCGCCATCAGCGCAACGTCACCGTGCTGATGGCGGAGGTCGAGGCCATCGACAAGACGGCGCGCGACGTGGTCCTGGCCGATGGCCAGCGCCTGCGCTACGACCATCTGATCCTGGCCGCCGGCGCGACGCACAGCTATTTCGGCAACGACCACTGGCAGGCCCACGCGCCGGGCCTGAAGACGCTGGCCGATGCCTTCCAGCTGCGCGCCCGCCTGCTGAGCGCCTTCGAACGCGCCGAGACGCTGCCCGACCCGGACAGCCGCGTGCCGTGGCTGAATTTCGTCGTCATCGGCGGCGGGCCCACCGGCGTCGAGATGGCCGGCACGCTGGCCGAGATCGCCCGCCACACGCTGCGCGACGAGTTCCGCCGCATCGACCCCAGCCGCGCGCAGGTGCTGCTGGTGGAGGGCTCGGACCGGGTGCTTTCGGCGTTCAAGCCCGAGCAATCGGCGCTGGCCAAGGCGCAACTGGAGCGGATCGGCGTGCAGGTGCGCACCGGCTGCCGCGTCGTCGGCATCGACGCGGAGGGCGTGGACCTGCAGACCGCCGATGGCGCGAAGGAGCGCCTCGCCTCCCGGACCAAGGTCTGGGCGGCCGGCGTGGCGGCGTCGCCGCTGGCGCGCACGCTGGACGTGCCGCTGGACCGCGCCGGGCGGGTGGTCGTCGACGAGCACATGAACCCTCCCGGCCATCCCGAGATCTACGTCGTCGGCGACATGGCCGCGGCGACCAGCCTCGAGAAGGACGGCCGCCGCAAGCCGGTGCCCGGCGTCAGCCCGGGCGCCAAGCAGGCCGGCCGCCACGCGGCGCGGCAGATCCTGGCGCGGATGCGGGGGCGCTCGGAGGCGCCGTTCCGCTACCGCGACTACGGCAACCTCGCGACGATCGGCCGCAAGGCGGCGGTCGCCGACCTGGGGCGGCTCCAGTTCAGCGGCTTCTCCGCCTGGCTGTTCTGGCTGTTCGTGCACGTCTATTTCCTGATCGGATTCCGCAACCGGGTCCGCGTCTTCGCCGACTGGGCCTGGGCGTACTTCACCTTCCAGCGCCACGCGCGGATCGTGGTCGAGCCGCGCCAGGGCGCGAACGACGAGGCCTGAGCCGGCGGCGCCCAGCGGGGCGTGCGTCAGATCGGCGTGCAGATCTCCACCAGCGTGCCGTCGGGGCAGCGCACGTAGGCCACCACCTGGCCCCAGGGCTTGGTCGTCGGCGGGGTCAGGCCTTGCGCCCCGGCCGACAGCGCCTGGGCGTAGGCGGCGGGCACGTCCGGCGTGGCCAGGCCGATCTCCATGCCCAGCGGCGCGCCCTCGTCGGCGCGGCGGTAGTCGTGGCCGAGGTTTCCCCGCGCGATGTCGTGCCGCGCGAAGGACAGCGTGGTGGCGCCGGTCTCGAGTTCGCCATAGGCGCCGGACTCGTGCAGGAAGCGGCGCTTGAGGCCGAAGGCGCGCTCGAAGAAGTCGAGCGATGCGGCCACGTCCTCGACGTAGACGATGGTGTAGGCGAATTTCATGACGGACTCCTCCAATGGCATGACGATGAAGGCCGGACGGCCTGTCCCATGCGCGCGGGGCACGGCCCCCGCTTCTGGAGGTGGCGAGCCCGCTCGCGCTGTCGCGCCGATGATGCGGACCGTCTGCTGACAGCGGATTGGCAGCTAGGATGCCGCCATGCCTGTCCCGACCCTTGAGCCGCAACGGCTTCCGAACGGCCTGCTCTGGCTGGCGCGACCCGTCGCTGGCGCGCATGCCGCGGTGCGCGTCGTCTACCGCTGCGGTGGACGCGATGACCCGACCGGGCGCAGCGGGCTCTCGCACCTGGTGCTGCGGCTCATCGCCGGCGCGAGCCGCTACCTGGAGCCGGGTCAGTTCCAGCGCCTGGTCGCCGCGGCCGGCGGCCGCTCGCGGCTGGAAGTCGACGAGGACTTCTCCGCGCTGCAGACCGTCGTACCGGCCTATCAACTCGAGCGCCTGCTCTGGGCCGAGGCCGAGCGGATGAGCAATCCGCGCATCGATCCGGACACGCTCGCCAGCGCGCGGCTGCAGCTGCGCCAGGCGGTGCAGGAGCCGCAGCTCAATCCCTATGCGCGGCTGGACCTGGCCGTGCGGCGGCAGGGCTACCTGACGCATCCGTACCAGCGCGGCGCGCTGGGCGACCCGGAGCAGCTCAAGGATGTCGATGTCGACACCGTGCGCGCCTTCCACGCGGCCCGCTTCGGCTGCGACCGCGCGCTGCTGGTCGTGACCGGCGCGTTCGACGAGGCCACGGTGGCACGCTGGGTGATGCACTACTTCGGCTCGATCCGGCCGCCGATGCCGGCGCAGGGGGCGGCGTCGGGCGCGTCGCCGCCGGTGCCGGCGTCATCGTCATCGTCATCGTCATCGTCATCGGCCCCGTCGGCTTCGTCCGCTTCGGAGGCCGGTTCGAGCCCGTCCATCACCGGACCGGCATCCACACCCGCTGCCGCGTCGTCGGCCAATCCGCCGCGCGCGTCGCTGCCGTCGGCCTCCGCCGCGGACGCACGCGAGTTCCGCGAGGCCCGCCGGCCGCAGAACCAGACGCTGAAGCTGTCGCTCGCGCAGGCGCCGCTGCCTGCGGCGGCGCTGGTCTGGCAGATGCCGCGCGCCGACGATCCCACCACGCCGATGTGGCAGATGGCGCGCGCGCTGCTGGGGCTGGGGCGTTCCGGGCGCCTCACCGACACGCTGGTCGACGAGAAGGCGCTCGCGCACCAGCTCAGCCTGCGCCTGGAGCAGCACCGCGACGCAGGCCTGATGGTGGTGCAGGCGCTCGCCGCGCATGGGCAGACCGCCGCGCCGCTGGCGCAGGCGCTGCAGCAGGAGGTGCTGCGCCTGGCTGACGAACCGGTCACGGATGAGGAACTCGACAAGGCCAAGGCGATGCTGCGGCGCGAGACGCTGTCGGTGGAATGGACCGCCGACCGGCTCGCGCGCGCGCTCGGCACGGCCTGGGCGGTGCGGGGCGATGCCGGCGCGCCGGCCCGCGACATGGCCGTGTGGGTGAAGCTGAGCGGCGCCGAGCTGCAGCAGTTCTGGCGCAAGCAGGTGGTGCAGGCGCCGGTGCTGACGCTGCTGGCCGACATCGGCGCCGCCGCGGGAGTGGCCGCATGACGCTCGATCTGAACCGCCGCGGCTGGATGACCGGGGCCGCGCTCGTGTCGGGTGCGGCAGTGTGGCCGGCGCTCGCGCAGGACGGATTCGACCGGCCGCCCGAGGCGCCACCGGCGCCCCTGCCGCCGCCGCTGGCCATCGAGCAGGCGAAGCTGCCGAACGGTCTGCGCATCGTGGTGCTGCCGCGTCCCGGCGCGCCGCGCACGGCGATCCGCTTGATCGGCGAGGGCGGCTGGCTCCGCGACCCGGCCGGCAAGGAGGGCCTCGCGGAGGTGGCGCTGTCGATGCTCGCGCAGGGCGCGAAGCGTGATGGCGAGGAAATGGAATCGGCCGACATCGCCTATGCGGCCGATCTGCTGGGTCTGCCATTGCGGCTGGAGCTGACGCCGTCGACGGCGGAGATCGCGCTGGAAGCCTTGCCCGACCAGTGCGACGACGCGGTCAACCTGATGGCCGATCTGACGCAGCGGCCACAACTGGCCTTCGAGGCGCTGGAGCACATCCGCAGCCGCGCGGCCGATGCACTGGTGCTGCGGCGCGCCGATGCGCTGCTGCTGGCGCCCTGGGCGGCGCGGCGTCAGTTCTGGGGCCGGGCGCAGCCGGTGCAGACCTCGGCGAGCCTGAAGCGGCTGCGGCGCGAGGACGTGCTGGCCTTCCATCGCCAGCACTGGAGGCCGGAGCGCGCGGTGCTGGTGTTCGCCGGCGATCTGACGCTGCAGGCGGCCAGAGGCCTGGCCGAGGACTTCATGGGCGATTGGCGCGTCCCGAAAGCGGCGCCGGCCGGTCCGACGCCGACGCTGGCGCTCGCGACCGCGACGCCCGCGGCGGCCGCCGCGCAATTCGTGTCGCTGCCGCAAGGGCAGGGCTGCCGGCTGATCGTGCAGACGCCGGTCCCGCGCGGCACGCCGCCCGCGCTGCGCGAACTGGCGCGCACGCTGATGCATCAGCGCCTCGCGGCCAAGCTGCCCTGGCCGTGGGAGAGCGAGATGGAATCGCTTGGCGGCGGCCTGTGCTGGCGCATGAGCGTCACGCTGCCGGTGGCGGCGGTGCCGGAGCAACTGGCGTTGTTGAAGGAACAGCTGCCGCTGCTGTCGGCCGAGGCGGTGACGCCGGAGGACCTGGCGATGGCGCAGGCGCTGGCGCTTGGCGACTGGCAGGCGCAACTGGGCGAAGCGCCGGACGAGGGCCTGGCCGCCGCGATCGCGGCGGGCGAGCTGGACGACTTCCTGCAATGGCCGCAGCGGACGAAGGCGGTCAGCGCGCCGGTGTTGCAGCTGTTGATGTCGGCCAGCTGGCGCGACAACCGCACGCATCTGCTGCTGCTGGGCGACGCTGGCGCGCCCGCGCCGGCCCAGCGCGCGTGGCCCGGACTGACGCTGGCTACAATGCGCGCTGTCATTGGGGAGTAGCCGCTGCGCTCCGCCCGTCGCCCGACGGGCCGATTCAGCAGACCCGCGTCAACAGACTTGAGCTCCGGCTCATGGCGCGAGGTAGCCAGGAACCCACGGGTTCCCAGCCTGGCGAGACCTTTGACCATGCCCCCGGTGTTGCGGCCGGCGGCGGCATGGTCATTGGTTCGTCTCGGCCGCTGAGTGACTCATGGAAGCCTTCCTCATCTCCACCGGCCTCGTGGCCCTCGCCGAGATCGGCGACAAGACCCAATTGCTGGCCTTCATCCTGGCGGCGCGTTTCCGCAAGCCGGGCCCGATCATCCTGGGCATCCTGATCGCGACGCTGGTCAATCACGCCTGCGCGGGCGCGGTCGGCAGCTGGATCACGACGCAGGTGTCGCCGCACACGCTGCGCTGGGTGCTGGGCGTGGGCTTCATCGCGATGGCGGTGTGGACGCTGATCCCCGACAAGATCGGGGAAGAGGAGACCGGCGGGAAGTTCCGCATGGGCGTGCTGGGCACGACGATCGTGGCGTTCTTCCTGGCGGAGATGGGTGACAAGACGCAGATCGCGACGGTGGCGCTGGCCGCGCGCTTCAACGACCTGTGGGCGGTGGTTGCGGGCACGACCTTCGGGATGATGGTGGCCAACGTGCCGGCGGTGCTGGTGGGCGACAAGCTCGCGCACAAGCTGCCGGTGCGGGTCGTTCACGGCATCGCGGCGGCGATCTTCGCGGTCCTCGGGGCGCTGACGCTGCTGGGTGCCGGCGAGTCGTTGGGGCTTTGACGCCGGCCGGAGGCGGACGGACCCTCATCCGGCGCCCGCACGAGCTGCATGCCGGCCGACTTGGCAGCCCTCGCATCAAACGTCATGGTGCAGGAGCATCCAGCGTTGTTGCATCGACGCTCGATCAGGTAGTCAGGCAAGTCGGCGCTTCCTTGCCGGAAACGTTCGACCGCATCGGCCACCTCGACACACCGCTCTACTTCGAGGTGATCGGCTGCGAGTAGATGCTGAAGCGTCCGTACGAGCCCCTCGCGTCCGATCTTGTAGCAGCGGCCGAGCACCCATGCCAGTTCGAGAACGGCTGCGACCGAGACGTACCCTCGCTCCGATGGGCTGAGCGATTCCAAAAAGCGCATCGCGACAGGCGAGTGCGCGACGTCGTCGTCAGCGAAGTACCTGACCAGGATGTTGGTGTCGATGCCGATCACCTGATATGCCCTCCACGTGAGCGAATGGCCCTGTTCATGTCCTTCAGAGATACCTTGCGCCGAGGCTTTCCGAGGATTCCGTAAAGGCTCAGCGGGTGCTCGCCGGAGTAGATGAGGAACTCTTGCGGTGAGAGTTGCAAGAACTCGACGCGGTCACCTGGCTTCAATCGAAGGACTTCGCGAACTTCATCGGGCACGGTCAGCTGTTGACCTTCGCTATAGGTGCCGGTCTTTACCAAATCATGGGGATCCATGGCGACTCTCCGAGAGAAAGGCGTCAACTCTATGGATGCCGATGTCGCGCCGCACTTCCTCAAATCAGTCATTGAGGGGTGAAGTCGCGCCCCTCTGGATGGGGCACTCCGAATGGGGAAGCGCTCAGCGCGCCGACGCCTGCCTCACCGCGCGCTCCCACTGCGCCATCAGTTCCTGGGCGCGCTCGCGCGACATGGTCGGGCGGAACACCCGTTCCGCCTGCCAGTTGCGGCCGATGTCCTCGAGGTTGCCGTACACGCCGGCCGTGAGACCCGCCAGATAGGCCGCGCCCAGCGCGGTCGTCTCGATCACCTTCGGCCGCACCACCGGGATGCCGAGCAGGTCCGCCTGGAACTGCATCAGCAGGTCGTTCACGCAGGCGCCGCCATCCACGCGCAGCTCGCTGACCGGCGCGCCGCCCGCGCCGACCGCGTCGCGGCTCATCGCCTGCAGCAGCGCCGCGCTCTGGAACGCGATGCTCTCCAGCGCCGCGCGCGCGATGTGCGCCACCGTCGATCCGCGCGTCAACCCCACGATCGCGCCGCGCGCCTCCGCGTCCCAGTACGGCGCGCCCAGCCCGGTGAACGCCGGCACGAACATCACCCCGCCCGCGTCCGGCACGCTCTCCGCGAGCCCCTGCACTTCGCCGCTCGCCTTGATCGCGTTGAGCCCGTCGCGCAGCCACTGCACCACCGCGCCGCCGATGAACACGCTGCCCTCGAGCGCATACCGCGGCGTCGCGTCGATCTGCGCCGCGCTCGTCGTGATCAGCCCATTGGCGCTGGTCTGGAAGCGCCCGCCGGTGTGCATCAGCATGAAGCAGCCGGTGCCATAGGTGTTCTTCGCCATGCCGGCCTCGAAGCAGGCCTGGCCGAACAGCGCGCTCTGCTGGTCGCCGCCGATGCCGCCGATCATCAGCCCGGCGCCGAGATGCTCCGGCGCCACGCGGCCGAAGTCGTGCGCCGAAGGCTTCACCGCCGGCAGCATCGACGCCGGGATCCGCAGCAGCGCGAGCAGCGCTTCATCCCAGCGGTTCTCGCGCACGTTGAACAGCATCGTCCGCGACGCGTTGCTGACGTCGGTGACGTGGACCTCGCCATTGGTGAGCTTCCAGATCAGCCAGCTGTCGATCGTGCCGAAGGCCAGGTCGCCGCGCTCGGCCTGCTCGCGCGCGCCGGCGACGTGATCGAGGATCCACTGCAGCTTCGTCCCCGAGAAATACGCGTCGACCACCAGCCCGGTCTTGGCCTGGATGGCCGCGCCATGCCCCTGCTCGCGCAGCGCCGCGCACTGCGGCTCCGCGCGCCGGTCCTGCCACACGATCGCGTGATGGATGGGGCGGCCGGTCTTGCGGTTCCACACCAGCGTCGTCTCGCGCTGGTTGGTGATGCCCAGCGCCTTCAGGTCGGCGGCCTTCAGCGACGCCTTGGCCAGCACCTCGCGCGCGACGGCCAGCTGCGTGTCCCAGATCTCGTCGGCGTCGTGCTCGACCCAGCCGGGCTGCGGATAGATCTGGCGGAACTCGCGCTGCGCCATCGCGACGATGCGTCCCTGCGCGTCGAAGACGATCGCGCGCGAACTCGAGGTGCCCTGGTCCAGGGCCAGCAGGTAGGTCATGTCAGTCTCGCTCTTGTCTTGTGAGGCGGCGGCGCGCTATGGCGCCACCACCAGTTCCACGCCGGCATCGGCCATCAGCGCGGGGAAGGGCGCCGGTGGCGGCTCGTCGGTGAACAGCGCATCGATCTGCGGCAGCCGCCCGACCTCCGCCATCGCGGGCCGGTTGAACTTGGTCGCGTCCGCCGCGACCCAGACCTCGCGCGAGTGCTCGACGATGGTCCGCGCCACCATCACCTCACGGTAGTCGAAGTCGCGCAGGCTGCCGTCGGACTCGATGCCCGAGATCCCGATCAGCCCGATGTCCACCTTGAACTGGCGGATGAAGTCGACCGCCGCCTCGCCGACGATGCCGCGGTCACGGTGCCGCACCGAGCCGCCCACCATCACCAGCTCGCAGTCCGGGTTGTCGCTCAGGATCATCGCGACGTTGAGGTTGTTGGTGATCACGCGCAGGCCCTGGTGACGCAGCAGCGCGTGCGCCACCGCCTCGGTGGTCGTGCCCAGGTTCAGGATCAGCGAGCAGCCCGCCGGGATGCGCGACGCGATCGCGCGCGCGATGCGCGCCTTGCCGTCGGCCTGCATCGCCTGGCGCTGACGGTAGGCGATGTTCTCGGTCGTCGACGAGGGCACGCGCACGCCGCCGTGGAAGCGCTGCACCAGGCCGGCCTCGGCCAGGCGCTGCACGTCCCGGCGCACCGTCTGCAGCGTCACGCCGAAACGCTCGGCCAGCGCCTCGACGCTCACCGAGCCGCGGGCGCGCACCTCCTGCAGCAGATCGTTCTGACGAGGGTTGGGATTCATGGCGCGCAGGCTAAAGGAACCAAAACGAACAAATGATCGGGTTTACCCTGGCATGAAACGCGCTCATTCGCGCTAAAAAGAAAAAAGAAGAACAGAATTGCGAACTTTCCGTTCGCTTCCAGGAGATCACCTTGTCCTTGCATCCCCCGCCCGACCAGGCCGCGCCCGGCGACTGCGACGTGCTCGTCGTGGGTGGCGGCATCAACGGCGCCGGCATCGCGCGCGACCTGGCCGGCCGCGGCTGGAAGGTCGTGCTGGCGGAGGCCTCGGACTTCGCGGCGCACACCTCGTCGTCGTCGACCAAGCTGATCCACGGCGGGCTGCGCTACCTGGAGTACTACGAGTTCTCGCTGGTGCGCAAGGCGCTGCAGGAGCGCGAGGTGCTGCTGCGCAGCGCGCCGCACATCATGTGGCCGCTGCGCTTCGTGATGCCGCACGACGCGGCGATGCGGCCGGCCTGGATGATCCGCATCGGGCTGTTCCTCTATGACCACCTGGCGCGCCGCGAGGTGCTGCCCGGCTCGACCGGCATCAAGCTGCGCGGCTCGCCCTACGGCGAGCCGCTGAAGCCCATCTATGCGAAGGGCTTCGTCTATTCCGACGGCTGGGTCGACGACGCGCGCCTGGTGCTGCTGAACGCGCTGGACGCGCGCGAGCATGGCGCCGTGCTGCACACCCGCACGACGGTCACCGGCGCGCAGCGCCACGCGGACCACTGGACCGCGACGCTGCGCTGCGCCGATGGCGAGCGCACGCTGAAGGCGCGGGCGCTGGTCAACGCGGCCGGCCCGTGGGCCGAAGGTTTCCTGCGCGAGGTCGCCCATCCCGCGCGCGGCGAGGCGCTGGCCACCAAGAGCCTGCGGCTCGTGAAGGGCAGCCACATCGTCGTGCGCAAGCGCTTCCAGCACGATCACGCCTACATCTTCCAGAACCCGGACAAGCGGATCATCTTCGCGATCCCCTACGAGGACGAGTTCACGCTGATCGGCACGACCGACGTGGAGCTGCCGGCCGACGCGCTGGCCGGCTTCGGCAAGGCGCGCATCGACGAGCGCGAGATCGCCTACCTGTGCGAGCAGGCCAGCCGCTACTTCCGCGAGCCGGTGGCCGCGTCCGACGTGGTCTGGACCTACGCCGGCGTGCGGCCGCTGCTGGACGACGCGTCCGGCGATCCGTCGGCCGTGACGCGCGACTACCTGCTGGAGACCCATGCCGAGGGCGGCGCGCCGCTGCTCAGCGTGTGGGGCGGCAAGATCACGACCTTCCGCAAGCTGGCCGAGGACGCGGCCGACCTGGTCGGCGCGCTGCTGGGCGACCGCCGCCGCGCCTGGACCGAGCACGCCCACCTGCCGGGCGGCGACCTGCGCGACTGGATCGGCGCGCCGCAGCGGCCCGACACCGATTTCCAGCGCCTGCTGTCGTCGATCGGCCAGCGCCATCCGTGGCTGCCGCCGTCGCTGGCGCGGCGCCTGGCGCGCGCCTACGGCGCGCGGGTCGGGCGGGTGCTGGGCGGCGCGGAGCGCCTGGACGACCTTGGCCCGGAGATTGCCCCCGGGCTGCACCAGGCCGAACTGGAATACCTGGTCCGCGAGGAATGGGCTCGCGCGGCGGACGACGTGCTGTGGCGTCGCTCGAAACTGGGACTGCATTACACCGAGGCGCAGCGGCTGGCGGTGGTCCAGTGGTTCGCCCAGCGCGAGCATCTCTGGGCCCGTCCGGCCGCGGCCGCATGACCTGACCCTCCGATCCACGAAGAACGATGCGAAGAGAGACAACGATGGAGACCAGTCCATGGAGCTGAGCCTGCGCGGCGTGAGCCACAAGGTCGGCGCGCAGCAGCACCTGTACCCGATGGACCTGCGGCTGGCGCCGAACGCGGTCACCGTGCTGCTGGGCGCGACGCAGGCCGGCAAGACGACGCTGATGCGCCTGATGGCGGGTCTGGACAAGCCCAGCGAGGGCACGGTCACGGTCGATGGCACCGACGTGACTGGCTGGCCGGTGCGCAAGCGCGACGTGGCGATGGTCTACCAGCAGTTCATCAACTACCCGTCGATGACGGTGCGGGACAACATCGCGTCGCCGCTGCGATTGCGCCCCTCGACCGCGGGTACGCGATCGGCCCCCCGAGGGGGCGTGGCCGTCCTTGGAAGCGGCCCGGCGGACGGCCAGCCGCGCGGCCAGCTCGATCGCGCCGCGATCCGCCGGCGCGTCGATGAACTCGCGCACAAGCTGCACATCGAGATGCACCTGGACAAGCTGCCGGCGCAGCTCTCCGGCGGTCAGCAGCAGCGCGTCGCGCTGGCGCGGGCGCTGGCCAAGCAGGCGCCGCTGATGCTGCTGGACGAGCCGCTGGTGAACCTCGACTACAAGCTGCGCGAGGAGTTGCGCGAGGAACTCGGCCAGCTCTTCGCCGCCGGCGAGTCGACGGTGGTCTACGCGACCACCGAGCCGGCCGAGGCGCTCCAGCTCGGCGGCTACACCGCGGTGATGGACGCCGGCGAGCTGCTGCAGTACGGCCCGACCGCCGAGGTCTTCCACCGTCCGGCGTCGCTGCGCGTCGCGCGCGCCTTCAGCGATCCGCCGATGAACCTGGTCATCGCGCAGGGCCTGGGCGACCGGCTGCAGCTGCGCCCGGGCGTCGAGCTGGCGCTGCCGGGACAGGGCGGCGTCACCGTCGGCGTGCGCGCCAACGCGCTGCGCGTGACCCGGCAGCCCGGCGACCTCGAGATCAAGGGCGAAGTCGAACTGGCCGAGATCTCCGGCTCCGATACCTTCGTCCATGCGCGCACCGAGATCGGCGAGCTGGTCGCCCAGCTGACCGGCGTGCACGACTTCGAGCTCGGCGCGCCGCTGACGCTCTACCTCAACGCGGCCCATGTGCACGTCTTCGACGCGGCCGGGCTGCTCACGCGGGCGCCCGAGCGCCAAGGAGCCCGCTGATGGCCCGCATCGACCTGGACCTCGCCCACGCCTACCGGCCCGACCCCAAGGAGGACGCCGACTACGCGCTGCTGCCGCTCAAGATGACCTTCGAGGACGGCGGCGCCTATGCGCTGCTGGGCCCGTCGGGCTGCGGCAAGACGACGATGCTGAACATCGTGTCGGGGCTGCTGAAGCCGTCGCATGGCACGGTGCGCTTCGACGGCCGCGACGTGACCGCGCTCACGCCGCAGCAGCGCAACATCGCGCAGGTGTTCCAGTTCCCCGTCATCTACGACACGATGACGGTGGCCGAGAACCTCGCCTTCCCGCTGCGCAACCGCGGCGTGCCGGCGGACCGGATCAAGGCGCGCGTCGGCCGCATCGCCGAGATGCTGGAGCTCAATGGCCAGCTGAACCAGCGCGCCTCGGGCCTGTCCGCGGACGCGAAGCAGAAGATCTCGCTCGGCCGCGGCCTGGTGCGGGAGGACGTGTCGGCGGTGCTCTTCGACGAGCCGCTGACCGTCATCGATCCCCACCTGAAGTGGCAGCTGCGGCGCAAGCTCAAGCAGATCCACCAGGAGCTCAAGCTGACGCTGGTCTACGTCACCCATGACCAGGTCGAGGCGCTGACCTTCGCCGACCGCATCGTCGTCATGACGCGCGGACGCGCGGTGCAGGTCGGCTCGGCAGGCGAGCTGTTCGAGCGCCCGAGCCATCGCTTCGTCGGCCACTTCATCGGCTCGCCCGGCATGAACTTCCTGCCTGCGGCGCTGGAGGAGGGCGGTGGGCTGAGCGTCGCCGGGCAGCCGGTCGCGGGCACGGTCGACGCGGTCACCGGCGCCGCGCTGTCGCGCGCCGAGCCCTTCGCGCTGGGCATCCGGCCCGAGTACGTCGAACTCGCCGAACTCGACGAGGCCGCCGGCGGCATGCCCGCGCGGCCGGGCACGATCGCCGGCACCGTGGCCCAGGTGCAGGACATCGGCACCTATTGGCTGGTCACCGCGCGGGCCGGCCCGCACGCGCTGAAGGCGCGCCTGAGCGCGCATGCGCGGCCGCCGGCGCCGGGCGCGGCCGTCGCGCTGCGCGTGCTCAATCCCCACACCTGCTTCTACGGCGCCGACGAGCAGCTGATCGCCGCCGCGACGGTGGCCGCCGCCCAGGAGGGCCTCGCATGAAACCGATCAACCAGAAGGCCTGGTTCCTCGTCCTGCCCGTGTTCCTGTGCGTGGCCTTCTCGGCCATCCTGCCGCTGATGACGGTGGTGAACTACTCGGTGCAGGACATCATCTCGCCGGAGCGCCGCGTCTTCGTCGGCACCGAGTGGTTCGCCGCGGTGCTGCGCGACGAGGAACTGCACGGCGCGCTGCTGCGCCAGCTGGGCTTCTCGCTGGCGGTGCTGCTGGTCGAGATCCCGCTGGGCATCTGCCTGGCGCTGTCCATGCCCGCGCAGGGCTGGCGCGCCTCGGCGGTGCTGGTGGTGGTGGCGCTGTCGCTGCTGATCCCGTGGAACGTCGTGGGCACCATCTGGCAGATCTACGGCCGCGCCGACATCGGGCTGCTCGGCGCGACGCTGCAGGCGCTGGGCGTGGACTACAACTACACCGGCGACGCCACCGACGCCTGGATCACCGTGCTGGTGATGGACGTGTGGCACTGGACGCCGCTGGTGGCGCTGCTGTGCTTCGCCGGACTGCGCTCCATCCCCGATGCCTACTACCAGGCCGCGCGCATCGACGGCGCCAGCAAGTTCGCGGTGTTCCGCTACATCCAGCTGCCCAAGATGCGGGGCGTGCTGATGATCGCGGTGCTGCTGCGCTTCATGGACAGCTTCATGATCTACACCGAGCCCTTCGTCCTCACCGGCGGCGGCCCCGGCAACGCCACGACCTTCCTCAGCCAGTACCTGACGCAGAAGGCGGTCGGCCAGTTCGACCTCGGCCCGGCGGCGGCGTTCTCGCTGATCTACTTCCTGATCATCCTGCTGCTGTGCTTCATCCTCTACAACTGGATGCAGTCGGTCGGCACCCAAGACAAGAGCGAGGTGGCCCATGGATGAGCGCCGTTTCCGCAAGCGGTCGATCTTCCTGATCGCGTACCTGCTGTTCGCGCTGCTGCCCATCTACTGGATGGTCAACATGAGTTTCCGCAGCAACGAGGAGATCCTGTCCAGCTTCAGCCTGTGGCCGCAGCACTTCACGCTGGCCAGCTACAAGACCATCTTCACTGATCCCTCCTGGTACGACGGCTACATCAACAGCCTGATCTACGTGGCGATCAACACGGTGATTTCGGTCGGCGTGGCGCTGCCGGCGGCCTATGCCTTCAGCCGCTACTCGTTCCTGGGCGACAAGCATGTGTTCTTCTGGCTGCTGACCAACCGCATGACCCCGCCGGCGGTGTTCCTGCTGCCCTTCTTCCAGCTCTACACGACGCTGGGCCTGATGGACACGCACATCGCGGTGGCGCTGGCGCACCTGCTGTTCAACGTGCCGCTGGCGGTGTGGATCCTGGAAGGCTTCATGAGCGGCATCCCGCGCGAGATCGACGAGACCGCCTACATCGATGGCTACGGCTTTCCGCGCTTCTTCCTGACGGTGTTCCTGCCGCTGATCAAGGCGGGCGTGGGCGTGGCGGCGTTCTTCTGCTTCATGTTCTCGTGGGTGGAGCTGCTGCTGGCGCGCACGCTGACCAGCGTCAACGCCAAGCCCATCGTCGCGACGATGACGCGCACGGTGAGCGCCTCCGGCATGGACTGGGCGACGCTCGCCGCCGCGGGCACGCTGACCATCGTGCCGGGCGCGATCGTGATCTGGTTTGTCCGTCACTACATCGCGAAGGGTTTCGCGATGGGCCGCGTGTAAGGAGACGGCGATGTTCGATTGGATGGTGTGGACCACGCCGGTGGCGGTCTTCTTCAGCTGCATCGTGCTGATGCTGATCGGCATGACGGTGTGGGAGATCAAGTCCCCGACGACCCTGCGCAAGGGCTGGCTGCCGATGCGCACGACGCGCGGCGACCGGCTCTTCATCGGGCTGCTGACGGCCGCCTACCTGAACCTGGCCTTCGTCGGGCTGGGCGAGAAGATGACGCAGTGGTTCAAGCTCGAGAGCGAACCCAGCGTCTGGATCAGCTTCGTGGTGTCGATGCTGGTGCTGGGGCTGATCCTGCGCAAGGGCTGACCTGGCGAGTGGTTCGTTGAAGCTTCAAGGAATTCGGCTCCCATTTCCCCCGGAGCCGCGATTCGTCCTCAAGCAGGGGGAGATGCGACAGACAGAGGAGACAAGCGTGAACAAGAGCAAGTATTCCGCGCTGGCCGTGGCGGCGCTGCTGGCGCTCGGCGCGCACGGCGCGTGGGCCGGCGAGGCGGAGGCGAAGAAGTGGGTGGACGGCGAGTTCCAGCCCTCGACCCTGGCCAAGGACAAGCAGCTGGCCGAGATGAAGTGGTTCATCGAGGCGGCCAAGAAGCTGCAGGCCAAGGGCGTGAAGGAGATCTCGGTGGTCTCGGAGACGCTGACCACGCACGAGTACGAAAGCAAGGTGCTGGCCAAGGCCTTCGAGGAGATCACCGGCATCAAGGTCAAGCACGACATCATCCAGGAGGGGGACGTCGTCGAGAAGCTGCAGACCTCGATGCAATCGGGCAAGAGCATCTACGACGGCTGGATCTCCGATTCGGACCTGATCGGCACGCACTTCCGCTACGGCAAGATCATGAACCTCACCGACTACATGGCCGGTGCGGGCAAGGAGTGGACCAATCCGGGGCTGGACCTGAAGGACTTCATCGGCACCAGCTTCACGACGGCGCCGGACGGCAAGCTGTACCAGCTGCCGGACCAGCAGTTCGCCAACCTGTACTGGTTCCGGGCCGATCTGTTCGCGCGCAAGGACCTGCAGGACAAGTTCAAGGCCAAGTACGGCTACGAGCTGGGCGTGCCGCTGAACTGGAGCGCCTACGAGGACATCGCCGAGTTCTTCTCCAATGACGTGAAGACCATCGACGGCAAGCCGATCTACGGTCACATGGACTACGGCAAGAAGGATCCGTCGCTGGGCTGGCGCTTCACCGACGCGTGGCTGTCGATGGCGGGCGCGGCCGACAAGGGCATCCCGAACGGCATGCCGGTGGACGAGTGGGGCATCCGCGTGGCCGACGACAAGTGCACGCCGGTGGGCGCGTCGATGGCGCGGGGCGGGGCGACGAACTCGCCGGCGGCGGTCTTCGCGCTGACGAAGTACGTCGACTGGATGAAGAAGTACGCGCCGAAGGAAGCGACGGGCATGACCTTCGGCGAGGCGGGTCCGGTGCCGGCGCAGGGGCAGATCGCGCAGCAGATCTTCTGGTACACGGCCTTCACGGCGGACATGGTCAAGCCGGGCCTGCCGGTGGTGAACGCGGACGGCACGCCGAAGTGGCGCATGGCGCCGGGGCCCAATGGTCCGTACTGGAAGGCCGGCATGCAGAACGGCTACCAGGACGTGGGCAGCTGGACCTTCTTCGCCAACGGCGATCCGAATCGCACGGCGGCGGCCTGGCTGTACGCGCAGTTCGTGACGGCCAAGACGGTGAGCCTGAAGAAGAGCATCCAGGGCCTGACCTTCATCCGCGACAGCGACATCCGCAGCGACTACTTCACGAAGAACGCCAACAAGTACGGCGGGCTGATCGAGTTCTACCGCTCGCCGGCGCGGGTGGCATGGACGCCGACGGGCACGAACGTGCCGGACTATCCGAAGCTGGCGCAGCTGTGGTGGAAGAACGTGGCGCAGGCGGTGACGGGCGAGAAGACGCCGCAGGCCGCGATGGACACGCTGGCGGACGAGATGGACGCGGTGATGGCGCGGCTGGAGCGCGCGGGCATGGCCAAGTGCGCGCCGAAGCTGAACAAGAAGGAGGACCCGAAGAAGTGGCTCTCCGACAAGGGCGCGCCGTGGGCCAAGCTGGCCAACGAGAAGCCCAAGGGCGAAACCATCGCGTATGACAAGCTGCTGAACGCGTGGAAGGAAGGCAAGGTGCGCTGAGACCTCGCGTCCATCGCATCGCACTCGAACTCCCTCTCCCCGCACGCGGGGCGAGGGAGTTTTTCTTGCTCCCTCGCCCGCTTGCGGGAGAGGGCAGGGGTGAGGGCCAGCGGCTTAAGCACGGCGTAAGCCCCAGGCGGCGCCGCGTGCCACCATGGTGGCATGTTCAAGTCGCTGATGGACCTCTTCGAGACGCTGACGCCGGACGACGCCTTCGGCCGGCGCGTGGGTGCGCCGTCGCTGCCGCTGTCGGCGGCGGTGCTGCTCGTGGAGGTGATGCGCGCCGACGCGGCGCACTCCGACCTTGAGCGCGGCGCCGTGAGGCGCGCGCTGACCGTGCTGTTCGCGATGGCCGAAGACGAGGCCGACGCGCTCACCGCGCAGGCCGAGCGCACGGCCCGTGTCGCCTCGGATCTCTTCGCCTTCACCTCGCCGATCGACGAGCGCTGGGACATGCCGGCCAAGCTGCGGCTGGTGGAGCTGATGTGGGGCGTGGCCTATGCCGACGGCCAGCTTGGCGACATCGAGCGCCACACGATGTGGCGCATCGCCGACCTGCTGCACATCCCGCAGGGCGCGTATGTCCATGCGCGCATGCGCGCGAAGGCGGCGGCCGGGCTCGGCGAGGACGACTGACGCCGAGCCGGGACGCGGGGACGGCCCGGTCCGGGTTCAGCGCAGGTTCTGGAACACCACCCGCTCGGCGAGCTCGCGCGGCGCGACGGCGGTGCGCTGGATCTGGTCGAGCACCTGGGCGGCCCGCTCGCAGCTGACCGTCGCGTCGCCGGCGTTGCCGCCGGTCCAGAGCTTGGAGAAGGCCCCCGCGGCGGTGGCGCCGACGCTGCGGCTCAGCACTTCCAGTTCGAGCGGCGTCGGCAGCGCTGCGCGCATGCGCTGCGGCGGTGGATCGTCCGCGGACTCGATCAGCCAGCGCGCTTCCCAGGCGAGCGCGTCGTCCGGCAGCAGCCGGCGCGGCACCGGCGAGCCGGACAGCCAGGACTGGCAGGTGTCCTTGCCGAGCGCCTGCGCCGCGGTCAGCTGGGCGCGCAGCACCTGCAGGTAGCTGCGGCGCAGCGCGGTCGAGCCATTCAGCAGCAGGTCGCGCACATGCGGCCCGAGCACTTCCTGGGCCGCGATCTGCGCGGCGGCGGTGGCGTGTTCGGAGCCCGCCAGCGCGACATGCGCGGTGCGCATGCGGCCTGCCGCTTCGTCGATCAGTCCCGGGAAGCGCTGGTCGAGCTTGAACCAGGCGTCGCTGGCGCGCAGCGCGTTGATGTAGTCGCTGAGCGGCGCGTGCTGGCCGGCGCCATCGCCGTCGGGCAGCGCGACGTCGAGCGTCTTGGGAGGCGGGAGGATCAGCGAGTGGCGCACCAGGTCGGCGGCCGCCGGGTACCACATGCTGCGCGACGACGTCTCGAGCGTCTTGCGGATGAAGTCCTCGGGAAGCTCCATGCGGCGATAGGTGCGGGCGAGTTCCTGGTTGGCGATCTCGTCGAACGCCGGATTGAAGGAACCGCTGCTGGCGCGATGGAAGCCGAGCTGGGCGCCCGGCATCATCTGGCGCCGGTTGCCGGCGAGGAAGACCAGCGTGCAGGCGCTCTCGCAGTTGCCGATGGCGCGGGTGCCGAGGGTGCGCTGGCGGATCAGCGCGACCATGCGTTCGGCCTCGGTGACGCGGCCGCCGGGCGAGGCGACCTCGAGCAGCTTCACGCCCGGCGACGTCGCGAGCAGCGTGCCGAGCCGGCCCGCGTCGCCGGCGCCGATGGGGCCGTTGAGCTGCATCGTGCGGCCGTCGGTGCTGACGCTCAGGCGCACGTTGCCGATGGGGTCGATGCCGCGGGCGAGCTTCCAGAGCTCGGGCAGCTCGCCGAAGACGCCGAAAGCCAGCGAGAACGCGATCTGCAGGAACGAGCCGAGCAGCGACAGCCGCGCCAGGCCGGACAGCAGCAGGGAGCCGCCGGCGTCGACGTAGCCGCGCACGGCCCGCCAGGTGCCGACGGCGCTCCAGATCTCGACGACGATCAGCAGCGGCCAGGTGATCAGCAGCGCGATCGCGACGCCCTGCAGGCCGTCGCTCTTGGTCGACAGCCAGGCGACCAGGCCCTGCACGCCGGCGGCGAGCGGCCAGGTGAGCAGGACGTGGTTGATCCAGAAGCTCTGCGCGAGGCTCTGTTCGCCGCGCCAGTGGCTGCCGACGTAGCCGAGCAGCAGGCCTTCGCCGTTGGCGGGGGCGTCGCGGCTGCGCAGGACTTCGGTGCGGGAGAGGCGGTCATGCCAGGTGCGGCCCTCGGCGTCGACGCGGGCCCAGAGGAAGCCGGCGAAGAGCGGGATCGCGGAGACCAGGTAGCCGAACCAGCGCAGGGCGGCCTGGGCGGGGGAGGGGCGCTGGCCGCTGCGGGCGTCGACGACCTTGATGCCGGCGACGAGCTTGCCGGGCGTGGCGCCCTGCCAGCTCCAGAACACGACGCAGACGACGAGTGGCAACAGCCACTGGATCGCGAGCGTGGCGGGACGCAGGTCGTTCCACTTGGCGACCGGATCGCCGTAGACGGCCCACATCAACAAGGTGCTCGCGGCGATCATCAGCACGCCGTCGATCACCATGGCCAGGGCGCGGGGCGCCAGGCCGACGGATTGATTCGACATCCTCTTCTCTCCCTCCAGGGCGGCGAGTGTAAAGAGCGGATGCCGGGCGCAGCTTGTCAGAACGGTGGCGGCGACGGGGGCTGTATTGAATCCGTCACAGGCGGCGGGGGCGGAGTCCCCCTTTGGGAGGAGATCGTCCGGGCGATCGGCGCTTCGGACCGCCGAGCATGGTGAGGGCGGAGGCGCACCGCACGATCAGGATCTGCCTGAATCGCCGGAGTTTCAGCAGATGATCGTCCCCCGTGACGATGAGATGCGCATCTCCGCCGGCCGCTGCAGCGAGGACCGCATCGTCGGCTGGATCCTCACGCACGGTCGGTGGCACTGCAGCGGGAGCGACCATCCTTACCATCCCGATGTACTGCTCTATCAGATCTTCTGCGGCGCGGGAAGTCGAGGTCAACTTCTTGATGAACTTCCGACGAGTCACCACATCGCGGAACTCGGCTAACAGTGCGGCGCTGCTCAGCAGGTCGACGTTGACCTCGCCATGAAGAGCAAGGTCGAGAAGGCGCGCGGTCGCGCCTTGCCATGCCAGGCCAGACACCATGACGTTGGTGTCAAGGACGATCCGAACGGCGCTTTTCTGCTCGGACTGCATCGATTTCCACCTGGAGTTCTTCCAACGACATCGCCTCGCTGGCGGGAGCGCGATTGCGCTCGAGCAGAGCGACGAGAGCTCCGGTCCGGAGCTGTTTGGAGAACAGCGCTTCGACACACTGCGGCGTGAAGAGGCCGGCTCGAGCGGCTTCCCGCGCGAGGTGGTCCGGCAATTGGATCTCAATGGAGGTCATGGAGAGGCTTCCTTTCCCTCGATGTCGCACCAATGGACATCGCGATCGGGGATCGTCTCCAAGACCAGGGCGCGGTTCAATGACTCGACTTGCGTCGTGACCGACTCGAAGCTGTGTATTTGTCGGAGGCGCGCGACAGGGCGCGCGAGGCGCTTCAGTCATCCCAGAAGAAGCGCCGGCCCGGATAGACCGCGCTCTGCGAGGTGCGCAGCACCACGCCGTCCTTGAAGTGCACGTTGAAGCGCAGGAGGTAGCCGTTCATGTCGGGCTCGATGTTCCAGTCCCAGACGTCCTCGCCGCTGAGCTTGAAGAACACGCGCGTGCGCTCCTGACCGAGCACGCGCAGCACCTGCTCGGGCGTCATGCCCGGCACGATGCGCGCGCGGCTCGCGGCGGACAGGCCATCGACGGTGCTCACCAGGCGGTCCTGCGCGTCCAGCCGCACCATGTAGCAGGTGCGGCCGAAGGGCTGGGTCGCGTATTCGAGCGTGTGGCCGCCGTCCGCCTCGGGCCAGACGCGCGACGGCATGCCGTAGTACTGCTGGACTTCCGCGCCGGTGGTGGCACCGGGTCTGAGGCGCTCATCGCGCAGTGGCGTGGCGCAGCCGCTCAGCGCCATGAGCGCCGAGGCGATGGCCGCCAGGCCCACGGTTCTCCAGGTCGTCCACTCGCGCATCGCGTCGCTCCAGCCAGTCGGATGGGCCATTGTGCGGCGATCGAGGCGGCGCACAATCCGCGTCCATGTCGAATCCGCACTGCCGTCAGGCTTTCCTTTTCAGCGCGCTGGCGGCCGCCATCGCGAGCGGCGCGCCGGCGATGGCGCAATCGGTCATGCCGGGTGCGTCCGCGGCGATCTCATCGGCGTCCGCGCCGGTGCCGGGCCAGCCCTGCGTGATGCTGTTCGGGCAGGGCCGGAATTTCGATCCCGGCCAGCCGGCGGCCAACCGTCAATGGGACGAGGCCAACAGCGCGTTCAACCTCGCGGCGCGCGAGCCGCTGGTGGCCGGGGGCCTGCCGGTGGTGAACGTGATGCTGCCGGTCGCAGCGACGGACGTGCCGGCGAACCTGCAGGGCCTGCTCGCCCAGGTGCGGCGGCTTGGCTGCACGCGGGTGCTGGAGACGGCGGTCTTCGCGGATGCGGCGCAGGGGCTGCTGATCGCGCGGCTGCGCGTCTATCCGGTGCTCGGGGTGCTGGGGCCGCAGGCGGCGGGAAGCCAGGCCAGGATCGGCGCGGTGGCCTACACGCAGCAGAAGGAATTCGCGCTCGACGCGCGCGTGATGGAGCGGGTGAACCCGTCCCGGCTGGGACGGGCGATGGCGGAGGAGGCGCTCCCGAGCCTCGCTCCCGCCAGCGGACGGCCCTGAAAGGCCGCCGCTACGGCATGCTCAGCAGAGCACGCCGTCGTTGATGACCTGAGGGTCGCTGCTCGGGTACAGGTTCTCCACGATCCCTGGGGTGGAGAACAGCAGCACGACACCCTTGGTGATGACGGTGTTCGTCGGCATCGAGAAGGTCACTTCGCAGTCATCGTTCGCCGGCGCGAAGTTGCTGGCGTTCATGCCAGCGGCCGAGCCGATCGTCTTGAAGGTGGCGCCGATCAGCGACAGGCTGCCCTTCTGCGATTGCGAGAACGTGAACTCGCCGGCGGTCGTGGGAATGTGGATCTCCGAGCCCGGAAGTTCGTGGTTGCCTTCGTAGTCGGTGTAGTAGGTGCAGTTGGCGAAATTGCCATCGGCGCTGACATCGGCGCCAACATAGACGGTAACGGACATGATTTCCCTCTCCTTGTTGAACTGGTAGACGGGTCAGGGACGGGCTTCACCCGATCGGTCGCGCAGGAGCCAGGCCGCCGCGCGTTTCACGTCTTCCCTCTCTCCGTGACCCAGGCAGGATTGAGCCTCAATCCACGCCTGGGTGATCTGCTGATGAACCCGGATCGCCGCCGCTATCTTCGTGACGGCGTCATCGATCTGCTGGCAGGCGGCGAGGTTCTGCGGCGATGGCTCCGCGCCTTTTGGGGTCGGCGTGATCGATAGCCGAGCCCTGCGCAGTTCGATGTACCCCTGGGTGAAGGTGAGGTCCGCGCCGGTGGCCGGGCTCGAGGCATCCGTGGCGGCAGCGGTCTCGTCCAGCAGGCGCGTCGCCGCGAGGGCGTCCCCTTCCTCCGTCATCGCATGGACGAGCACCGAGATCAGCCTCGCGCGCGTGTCGAGCGAGCGGGCGCGCGACTTGGGCGCTTCATCGACGTACTTGTTCAGCCGCTGCAGCAGTTCCCGCCCGGCGGCGAGCCGTTGAGCGGCCGGGAGCGTATGGGACCGGATGTCGAGATCCACCACTTCACCGATGAGCAGGTTGAAGCGCCATTGCAGGTTGGTGGGATCCTGCGTCTGCAGGCGGCTCAGGATGCCGAGCGAATCACGGGACTCAGCCATGGCATCCGCCCGGCGGCCGAGGCGGAACAGCGCGTCCGCGCGCCAGCGCCGCATGATCGCTTCACGGTATGCCCACGCGTTGTCCGACGGCGCGCCGGCACGCACGTCGGCGATGATCGCGGCCCCCTCCGAGAACATGCGTTCCGCCGCCCGGTCCAGGCCCTGCTGGAGGTAGGCATTGCCCAGCCAGCTCAGGCTGTCCGCCAGGTCCATGCGTGCCGATGGATCCTGGGCGGACGCGGCGTTCTGCCGCTTCAATTCGATCGAACGGCGGAAATGGCTGGCGGCCCCTTCGAGATCGATCTTGTTCAGGCGGGCCGTGCCGAGGCTGTTGTAGGCGTAGGAGAGCTCGATCTTCGCTTCGCGGTTGTCCGGCTGCGCTTCCACCCAGGCCTGCTCGGCATCGCGATAGGCCAGCCAGGCGGCGGTCGCCTCGTCGAGCTCGCGCGTGTAGTAATGCACGTGGCCGGTCCAGAACGCCGCGGCGCCCTTGGCCTTGAGCCACTCGCCCGTGAGTTCGGACGTGGGCGGAGGGCCCTCCAGCAGCTTTCTCGCGGCCGCCAGGGGCTCCAGGGCCTCCTTCAAGGCTCGCCTGGAGACACGGACCTCGCCGATGACCGTGAGCGCCTTGGCGCGTTGCAGGCGCTCCTGTGGCGAGGCCTTGTCGTCCTGGGCCAGGTAGGTGAGCGCCTTGCTGCCGACGCTGTCCAGAAGATCGAGCCGTCCGACGGGCCTGAGCTTGTCGGCGAACTCTCCAAGCATGTAGCTCAGCAGGTCGTCGGCCTGCTGCCGCCGCTCCTGCGCCTGATGCTCCGCCCGTTCCGCCCGCCGCGCCTGCAGCACGCTCACGCCGGTCAGTCCCACCAGCGCCAGCACCGCGGCGCTGCTCGCCGCCACGCTCCACCGGTGCCTGCGCACGAAGCGCCGCAGCACGTAGAACCGCGTGTCCGGCCGCGCCGTGATCGGCTCATGCGCCAGCCAATGCCGCAGGTCCACCGCCATCGATTCCGCATTGGCGTAGCGCTCCGACGGCTTCTTCTTCAGCGCCTTCGCGACGATCGTGTCCAGGTCCCCGCGCAGCAGCTTCGACTGCCTCGCGATCGCCGGATCGAGCTGATCGCTCGCCACGTCCGACAGCCGCTTGGGCACCAGCTCCACCACCGCGCGCAACCGGTCCAGGTGGGTCTGCGTGTCATCCGCCGTCGGATGCCGGCCGCCCAGCATCTGGTACAGCAGCACGCCCAGCGCGTACACGTCGGTCGCCGTCGTCACATCCGCCTGCTGCACCTGCTCCGGCGCCGCGTACTGCGGCGTGAACGCGCTGCCCGCGCGCTGCGTCAGCTCGGTCGCGGCGCCCGATTGCGTCGCGTCGTCCAGCAGCTTGGCGATGCCGAAGTCCAGCAGCTTCACCTGTCCGTCGTGCGTGACCAGGATGTTGCTCGGCTTGAGGTCGCGATGCAGGATCAGCCGCTGGTGCGCATGCGCCACCGCCGACAGCACGTCCAGGAACAGCTTGATCCGCGACTCGACGTCCAGTCCGTTGATCTGGCAGTACCGGTCGATCGGCAGCCCGTCGACGTACTCCAGCACCAGATAGGGCTGATGCCCGTGATGCACGCCCGCATCCAGCAGCCGCGCGATGTTCGGATGCGAGAGCCGCGCCAGGATCTGCCCTTCGCGCTCGAAGCGGCCGCTGTCGCCCTTGCCGAACAGCCCCGACTTCAGGAACTTGACCGCCACCTGGCCCTCGAAGCGGCCATCCGCGCGGCTCGCCAGCCAGACCGCGCCCATGCCGCCCTGGCCGAGCTCGCGCTCCAGCACGTAGGGTCCGAGCGACTCGCCCGCGAAGTCCAGCGGCGGCAGCGCCGACGGCGTCGGCCCCCGCAGCGCTTCAGCCGCCGGCTGCTCGAGGAATCCGTCCTCGCCCAGCGCCGCGTCGCGCGCCAGCAGCGCCTCCAGGTGCTCGGCCATGGCGACGTCGTCCGCGCGGATCTGCGCGAGGCGGCGGGTCCGCTCGTGTTCCTCCAGGTCCAGCAGCTCGTCGAGCAGCGGACTCAGCGCGATCCAGCGCTGTTTGTCGAGTGCGTCCATCGGGGGGCGTCTTGTGCGTTGGGAACGAGCTCCGGCCCCACCCCCGGGGGGTCAGGCCTTGAGGCTCAGCGAGAGCAGGATTCTCGCCTTCTGCCAGTCGCGTTGCACGGTCCGTTCGGTGACCCCGAGCGCCTCCGCGATTTCCTGCTCCAGCAGGCCGCCGAAATAACGCATCTCCACCACCTGCGCCAGCCGCGCATCCACCGTCGCCAGCTCCTCCAGCGCCTCGTGCACGCGCAGGACCTGGTCGTCGGACTGGGGCGTGCCCTCGACGACCGCCGTGTTGAGCGTCAGGTCCGGCTGGTTGCCGCCGCGGCGCTCGGCCTGCCGCGCCCGCACCAGGTCGATCACGACATGGCGCATCGTGCGCGCCGCGTAGGCCAGGAAATGGCGCCGGTCCGGGAAGTGCTGTCCCTGCGCGCCGGCCAGCCGCAGCCAGGCCTCGTGCACCAGCGCGGTGGTGTCCAGCAGCGTCAGCTCCCCGGCCTGCCGGATGCGCTGCCGCGCCAGGCGCTGAAGGTCGCCATACAGCTGCGCCACCACCTGGTCGGCGGCCGCCCGGTCGCCTTGGCCCGCGTCGTGCAGCAGTTGGGTGATGTCCTTCATGGAGCGGGACTCTAGCGGTCCTGTATGACCCAGCTACAAGAACCTGTGTGAGCCATGACATGAACAGGTGGGTGTCGATGTCATTCCAAGGGTTTTTACTTAGAAGATTTTTGCTGGCCGCCTGTCGGGAGCGCGGTGGGTAATCCGTTTTAAATAGGTGAGGACACGGCTGGTCAGTGTGGCAAGGGAGGCCGGCAAGGATCGGGCTGCTATCAGCAGGCCGTGTCCTCACCAACAAACCGCACCCCGCGCAGGGCCGGCAACGGCAGGCGGGTGTGCCTCGTCCATCCGCCTGGAGTCCCCGCGCATGAGCCTGTCGCCCGTCACCGCCGCGTCCGCCGCCGGGGAAGAAGGCCAGGCGCCGTGCGCCAAGCCGGCACGCACGACCCCGGCGCTGTGGGTGCCGCGGGTGGACTCGCTGGCTGAGTTCGGGCTGATGATTTCGCGCCAGCTCACGCAGTGCCGCCGCTATGGCGGCCATCTGTCGGTGCTGTGGCTGGAGGCGGAACCCGCGAATGGTCCGGTCGCCGCGATCGCGGCTGCCGGGCCGGCGCCTGGCGGCGCCGCGGCCGACGCCGACGCCCAGGCGCGCGAAAAAGCGCATCAGGCCCGCGACGCGCTGATGACGGCGGTGGCCCGCCGCCTGCGCAGCCGGGTGCGGGGGACCGACCTGGTGCTGCAGGTGGGCGAGTCCAGCTTCGCCGTGCTGCTGCTGGATGCCGGCCTGCCCGAGGCCCATCTGGTGCACCACCGCCTGTCGGTGGCGCTCAACGGCCCCTACGGCGTGGACGCGCACACGATGCATGTGCGCCTGCGCATGGGCAGCGCGACCTTCCCCGAAGGCGGCCTGCGCGGCTCGGACCTTGCCGAGAGCGCGCGCCAGGACCTGCATCGGCGCATGGCCTGACGGCCCGCCGCGGGCCTGGCCGGATCAGAAGTCCTGGCCGTAGATGAGGAATCCCTTGTGTTCCGCGACGCGGTCATACAGCGCGCGGCCGGCGGCATTCGTCGTGTGCGTCTGCCAGTAGAGGCGATGGCCGCCGCGTGCCTTCACCGCCCCGGTGACCGCCGCGATCAGCGCGCGGCCGACGCCGCGGCCGCGGACGTCGTCGGCGGTGAACAGGTCCTGCAGGTAGCAGGTGTCCTCGATGCGGGTCGTGCTGCGGTGGAACAGGTAATGCGTCAGGCCGACGAGCCGGCCGTCCAGTTCGGCGACGAAGGCATGCACCGGCTCGCGCTCGTCGAAGAACCGCGCCCAGGTCGACGCGGTGACGGCCTCGGGGAGGGCGGTCTCGCCGATGCGGCCGTAGAAGGCGTTGTAGCCGTCCCAGAGCGGACGCCAGGCGGCGAGGTCGGACGGGGCGATCGGGCGGACGACGATTTCAGAGGACATTCGCGCGGAGTGAGGTGAAGGGCGGTGGCCCGGGACGGAAAGGGCAGGATCATCCGCGCTTGCGCGGCCTCGATCAATCGTCACACCGGCGGACGATCAGCGATCGCCGGTCTCGATCACCCGCACCACCTCGCTCCACGGCACCAGCTTGAAGTTCTGGCGTCCCATCGGCCAGCGCTTGTGGCCGTCCTGGACGACGAGCAGCCCGTCGCCATACTCGCCGCCGAGCGAGGCCGAGGTGACATCCAGTCCATCCGTCTCCGATGCGCCATCGATGCCGCGCGCCGCGTTCAGGCCGATGCGCAAGCGCCCCTTCACCGCATGCGGCGCATCCGCGTCGAGCACCACGTAGCTGTCGTTGCCCTGCGAGGACACGACCAGCCACGCGCCCTTGGGCCCGCGATGCACCGCCATGCCCTCGACGTCGGCATGCAGCACCTCGCCGACCGGCAGGATCAGCGACGGCTCCCCCAGCTTGCCGTCCCCGTCGAGCGCGACGCGCCACAGCCCGCGCTTCTCCTCGCCGACGAAGAACTGCCCGCCGGCCTCGTCCGCGACGCAGCCCTCGGGCTGCGTGTCCAGCTTCAGCGAGGCAACGGTCCGCGCCGACCACTGCCCGCCCTCGCGCGCGACGCGCATCTGCAGCAGGCGGCCATCCTTGTCGTTGACGAACACGTCCAGACCGCCGGCCGGATTGCGCGCGCCGCAGATGCCGTAGACATCCTCGAGTCCGGTCGGCAGTTCCGCCAGCGTCGACACGCGGCCGGCGCCGTCGATGCCCAGCAGCAGCACGCTGCGCCGGTCACGCTGGGTCGCCACCGCCAGATCCCAGGCGCGGCCGTCGTAGCGGAGCCGCTGTCGCAGGTCGACGTTGTTGACCCGGCCCACCGGCAGGAACTGCGTCTCCCGTCCGCGCAGGTCGTAGACCGCAAGCCCGCGCTTCTTGTCGGTGCCCAGGATGCGGCTCTTCGACGGCTGCGACGGATGCACCCAGATCGCCGGATCGTCGGCCGCGTCGCCGCCACCGCGCACCGGATCGGTCTGCGCCGACGGCACCGCCACCGGGATCACCGGGCGAGGCCGCGGCCCGCGCGCCTCCAGCCACAGCGCGGCGTCCTGCGGCGCCAGGCCCGGCGCGACCAGCGCCCGGCCGGCCCGCTCGGGATCGGCCTCGAAGGCCCACAGGCCGACACCCGCCTCGGCCACGTACAGCGTCGCTTCGTCGTCGCGCACGATGCACCCCTTGGCATCGGGCACCGTCGCCAGCTGCCTCAAGACCTGTCCCTGAAGCGGCGTCGCGGACGCCGTCGACGGCTTGTTCTTCGATCCGGCCGGCGGATTTGCGAGCAGCCATTGCTCGGCCAGGCCGTCGCTGCCGAGCAGGAAGGCCTGCAGCATCTGCTGGCGCGGCTCCAGATAGAGGCAGACGGCCTCCACGTCGAAAGCCGGACCCGCCCACCGCGCGCGCTCGCGGAGCTGTCCTCCCGCCACCTCGATCAGCCGCAGCGCGCCGCTGTCGGCGTCCTGCAGCAGCGCGACCGCCGTGCCATCCGCGAGCTGCCGCCGGTCCCAGCGCTTGGCGCGCACGCCGAACTCATCCAGCGCCTGGCCCTTCGCGTCGAGCAGCTTCAGGCCGTGCTTGCCGAGCTCGAGGACGGGAGGCGGCTCGGCCGCCCCCGCCGCCTGCGCGCTCACGCCGCCCGCCGACAGCATCGCCGCGAGGGCCGCCGCACCAACCGCCCGCTTCAGGGCGGACCGCTTCGGAGTCATCTTCTTCATCGTCGTGATCACGCGCACTCCTCAGAACATCGCCAGCTTCACGCTGACCTTGTAGGCGCGGCCGTACTGCTCGTACTGGGTGTTGAAGGCCTTGCTGCCCTGGTACACGTAGTAGCGCTCGTTGCCCAGGTTCAGCGCCTCGAGGTTGAGCTGGATCTGCTTCGTGAGCTGGATGCGCATCGAGGCATCGATCTGGTTCTGCGTGTCGACCTTGCGATCCTTGGCCGCGTCCAGCACGTCGCCGACCTCGAGCAGATAGGGCGACTTGTGGTTCAGCGCGACGCGCGCGGCGAAGGCCGGCGACTCCCAGCCCAGGCTCAGGTTGACGCTGCGGTCGGACTGGCTCGGCAGCGCGATGCGGCGGCTGACGAACTGGCCGGCGTCGTAGCCGCCGATCGTCGCGCGCGACTTCACGAAGCTGCCGTTCGCGCCGACCACCAGGCCATTCCACGGCGCCGGCAGCGTGCTGAGCGCCTGGCTCCACGACAGCTCCAGCCCGCGCACCGTCGCGTCGCCGCCATTGGCGAAGGACTCGACATGGCTGAAGTCCTCCCAGCCCGGCGTGCCCGCCAGGTCGGTCTGGAAGGCGAAGTCGCGGATCTTCTTGTGGAACACGTACGCCGACACCGCGCCATCGCGTCCCAGCCGGCGCTCCAGGCCGAGATCGAGGTTGCGCGAGCGCAGCGGCTTGAGCCGCGGATTGCCGGCCGTGGCCTCGTCGCCGTCGACGGTCACGCCCGGGCTCAGCTGGCCGAAGGCCGGCCGCACGACCGAGTGCGTCAGCGCCGCGCGCAGCACCAGGCCCTCGCCCAGCGTCTGGCGCAGCAGCAGCGCCGGCAGCCAGTGGCGCGAACGCGTGTCCTGGTGCACCGGGCTCGGCACGCCGTCCTTCCACGCGCTGCCGTCGGCGGTGAAGCGCACGCGCTCATGCCGCACGCCGGCCACCCACTGCGTGCCGCCTTGCTCGATCGTCGCCTGCAGGTAGCCGGCGTCGGTGCGCTCCTTCATGCCGAAGTCGTTGACCACCGAATCGACCGCGTCGCGGAAGGCGTTGAGGTCGTACGCGCCGTACAGGCCGCGCAGCTTGCCGGCGTCGATGCCGGGGCCGAACGAGGTCCACGGGTAATCCACCGCGTCATCGCCGACATAGCCGGGCAGGCCCAGTTGCGCCGCGCCCAGGTTGTAGGGCGCCTTCTTCAGCACCTTGGCGCTGGGCGCGTAGGTCTCCTGCTCGTTGTCCTTGTCGCGGCGCGTGGCCTTCAGGCCGGTCTTGACGTCGATGTCCCAGCCCGCGATGTCGAAGCCGCGCTGCACGTCCGCCTTGACGTGCCGCACGCGGTCGGAGGCGCTGCTCTTTTCGATCTTGGCCTTGTTGAACGCGTACTTCGAGGCGTCGCCCAGGCCCGCGACCTGCACCGGCATCGGCTTGACGGAGTCGCCGTAGCCCAGCCCGGCGAAGTCGGCGGTGAAGGCGGACGAGGCCAGCGTGTCGGGCTTGTCCTCGCTGGCGCGGCCGGCGCCGGCCTCGGCCCAGAACTTCCAGTCGCCGCGCGTCAGCTCGGTGCCGAGCACCGCGGCGCTGGATCTGTTGATCTCGCGGCGCGCCTTCAAGCCGCGGCTGACGGTGCCGCTGCCGGTCTCGCCGGGCGCCTGCGCCTGCTTGAACGCCACCTTCATCGACTGGCGGTTCTCCTCGTCGGTGAAGCGGCTGCTGAAGCTGCGCAGGTAGAAGAGCGAACCCTCGTCCGGCTTGAAGTCGAGGTTGAGCGCCGCGCCCAGGCGCTCGCGGGTGATGGTGTAGCGGCGCAGCTCGAAGCTCTCGAGCTTGCCGCCGTCCCAGGCGCCGCCGGTCTCGACGTTGTCGCTGGCGAAGCGGCGCTGGTCGCCCGACAGCGCGAGCGCCACGCCCAGCGTGCCGCCGGCGAAGCGGTCGGCGAAGGCCACCGAGCCGCGCGGCCTGGTCCTGCCGGCGTTGGCGTCGTGGTTGGCGCCCAGTTCCAGCGTGAACAGGCGGCCCGGCTGGTCGAAGGCGCTCAGCGTGCGCACCGTCACCGTGCCGCCCAGCGAGTTGGCGTCCTGGTCCGGCGTCAGCGTCTTCTGCACCTCGAGCGCGCGGATCAGGCCGGCCGGCACCAGGTCCAGGCCGGGGGCGCGGCGGTCCGACTGCGAGGCCGGCGTCAGCGCGCCATTGATGTTGACGGCGTTGTAGTCGGGCCCCAGGCCGCGGACGCGGATGAAGCGGCCCTCGCCCTGGTCGCGCTCGACCGAGACGCCCGGCAGGCGGGCCAGCGCCTCGGCGGCATTGTTGTCGGGGAGTTGGCCGATGCCGTCGGCATGCACGATGTTGACGATGCCCTGCGCCGAGGCCTGCTTGTCGATCGCCGAGCGCAGCGCCGCGGCCTGGCCCACCGTCACGACCGTGTCGAGCTTGCGGGTGTCGGCCTTGGCGTCCCTGGCGTCCTTGCCGGCGTCCAGCTTGACGGCGTCCGGCCTTGCATCGGGCCCGGCATCGGGTTTGGCGCCGGTGGCCTGCTGCGCCAGCGCCGGCGCGGCGGCGAACAGGCTGGACAGGCACAGGGCGAGGAGGGTGGGGCGGGGCGGCGTGCGCATGGGGTCGGTCCGGAGAGTCGGGGAATGGCGGCGCACGTTAGGAACCGCGCATGGCGGGTCCGTGACAACGTGGCATTCCCGTCATGCCCGGGCGCGGTCGGCTCCGGCGCGCGCCCGCATTGAGCCGGAATGACCCCCTTCGTCCCGCCGGCGCCGGCGCGGCAGCGCCTGTCACACGCGCCGCCTAGCATCGCGCGCCATGAAAGTCGTGCTGCCTCGCCCGCCGCTGGTGCTCGCGCCGGTCGCGGGATCGCGCCATTTCGGCCATGCGCTGCTGCTGGCGATGGCCGCCATCACCTGGTGCTTCGCCTACTGGGCCATCGCCAAGCCGATGGCGATCTGGCGCTGGATCGATGTCGCCGGCGAGTCCTCGATCATCGCGATGCTCGCCCTCTGGCTCGTCCAGTTGCGTGCCAGCCGGCCCGCCGGCCGCGTCACGACCTGGCTCTGCCTGGGTCTGTCGGGAATGCTGCTGGGCGGCTGGGCCGACCTGATGGACGAGTTCTGGAAGTTCCCGCGTGACTACTCGCTGCTGCTCGGCATGGAATCGACCTTCCACGTCATCGGCATGGCGGGCCTGACCTTCGGCCTGCACCTGTGGCGGCAGGAGCAGCTCGCGCTGAACGCGCTGCGCGCCGGCCGCGAGCGCGGCTATCGCGAACACGCGCAGATCGACGGGCTGACGCAGCTCGGTGATGGCGCCTACCTGCTCGACCAGATCCGCGCTCAGCAGCATGCCGGCACGCCGGCGACGCTGGTGATGCTCGGCTGGCAGGATCTGCCGGCGCTCGCGCGCCAGCATGGCCTGGCCGAGGCCGACCGCCTGCTCCAGGCCACCGGCCCCTTGCTGCTGCTGCAGCTGCGCGGTGGCGACCTGCTGTGCCGCTACGCGGCGGACCGCTTCGTCGCGCTGCTGCCGAATGCCGATTCGGCGCTGCCCGGCGATCTGCTGGCGGCGCTGTCCTCGCACGTGCATCCCTGCGCCGATGGCCGCACCCGCGCACGCGTGAGCGCCCGCATGGCCAGCGCCGCGCTGACGGCCGGCGAGGACGCCGAGGTCCAGTTGCTGCGCCTGCTGGAGCGGCTGCGGTGACGCCATCCACAACCGCCGTGCCCGGGGACGCGCTGGCCTTGCTGCGCCGCGCGCTGCCGTCCCGCGCCGCGCCGCATTACGGCGCCGATCACGCCTTCATTCCCTGGGCCTACCAGGGCGCGCTGCTCGCCGAGTTCGCCCGCAGCCGCGCCATCGAGCCGCGCGAATGGCTCGATCGCTGCGGCGTCGTGCCGGGCCAGGCGCTGTCGCCGCGGCAACTGCTGTCGCTGCTCGCGGCGCTGCAGCCGCTGGCGCGCGACGTGGGCTTCGTCATCGGCCAGTTGAGCCTGCCGGGGCATTACGGGCTCGCGAGCCAGGCGCTGCAGCAGGCCGGCGACCTGCACCAAGCGCTGCGCGTGCTGTGCGCGTGGCCGGCCCGGCTGTCGCCGCTGCTGACGCCGCGGCTGATCGAGACCACCGGCGAGCTGCTGCTGGTCTGGACCGAGGCCTGCGGCGCGCCGGCGCCGCTGCAGCCGCTGCTGGTGGACATGCAGATGAGCGCGGTCGCGGCGATGGCGCAGTGGCTGGGCGGCGGACGGCCGCTGCCCTGGACCTTCTGCTTCAACCGCACGCGGCCGCGCGAGCTGTCGCAGCATGCGGCCTACCTCGGCGCCGACCTGCATTTCGGCTGCCAGGTCGATGCGATGCGGCTGCCGCTGCGGGAGGCGGCCGCGCCATGGTCGGCCGCGAACGCCGGCCGGCCCGCGCTGGCGGCCGGCGCGCTGGCGCAGGGCGCCGATCCCGAGGCGGGCTGGCGCGGCCAGCTGGCGGCGCTCTACGACCATCTGCTGGCCGAGATCGGCGGCGACCCGTCGCTCGAGCGCAGCGCGCAGCGCTTCGGCGTCAGTCCCGCGACGCTGAAGCGGCAGCTGGCGCAACTCGGCACGCATCACCAGGCGCAGCTCGACCAGGTGCGCGCGCACGCGGCGCTCTACCTGATGACGCTGCGCGGCCAGCGCGGCGAGGCGGTGGCGCGCTCGCTGGGCTTCAACGACAAGAGCAATTTCCGGCGCTCGTTCAAGCGCTGGACCGGCATGACGCCGGGCCTGCTCTGAAGGAGCGCGCGGCTCAGTGCGCGCAGACGTCGGCGGGCTGGCGCAGGTTGTCGGGCCCCTTCAGATTGCCGGTGGGATCGAAGTTCGGCGTGCCGATCGTGGACGGCCGTCTCATGATGTCGCAGCCGATCGAGGGGTTGAACCGGTTGTTGTCGACCTGCAGGTCCGAGGGAGTCGTGGCCGTGGCGGCGGTGCCGTCCACCTGCGCCTGAATCTCGATGCGCGTGTCGCCGAATCGGTTCCCGTCGACATTGGTGTTCTTCACGCGCGGGCCGTCGATGATCAATGAGACGTGGGTGAACTCATTGCGCGTCACCGACGTGCCGGAAGGCGCCAGGAGCTTGACCGAGGGCGTGTCCTGGCCCCAGTCGCCGTCACGGCCGAACCGGTTGCCCTGGAGCGTGAGCCCCGACGGGGCGCTGAAGAAGGCGACGTGACGGGCCTCGATGTCCGAGGGTGGCGCCGCATTCAGCATCACCTCGTTGTTCCGCACTTCCAGCGGCGCGGCGGACAGCAACGACATCAGCGCGTTCCGATAGTGGCCGGTATCGAGCAGGCTGGTGTCGGCGTCCCGGCTCTGCCGCCTCTCGGCGATCAGCCGCCGCGCGACCGCATGGGCCCGGGAGGCCGGCTCGGTCGAGGTCTCGCCCGCGGACACCGCGCCGATCAGGTTGCCGACGACGGCCATCAAGCCATCGGAGGCACCGGCCGCCGGCACCGCTCCGATGCTGATGCCGACGCCGGGCCAGCGGGCGCTGCGCCACAGCACGTTGCCCTCGAGGCGATGCCGGCCCGCCTTGACCTCGATCTGGGACTTCGTCCTCGAACGCAGGCCGGTCAAGGCATTGAACCGGACGATCGAGGGCGCGGCGCCCAGTTCGATCCGGGCATTCGGCAGGTGCAGGCCCTCGATCAGGACGCGGGCCCCCGCGCGCGACGGGCCCGTCGTGATGACGCCCGGCCCGGCGCCAAGGGGCTGGAGACGGGTGATCCCCGCGGGACTGCCCACCAGACCCGTGCCCGCCGGAATCTCCAGCGGTCCTCCCCAGCGGTAGGTGCCGGCGGGCAGGAACAGGCTGACGTGCCGGCGCCCGGACGCATCGGACGAACTCAGCTGTTCAAGCGCCAGGCGGATCGCCGGACCCAGGTCGGCGTCGTCGTTCGTGCGCTCGAAGGACCGGATGTTGAAGTCGTGCGCGCAACGCAACTCGTAGGGCGCTTCGAGCGTCGGCATGACCTCGCCGTCGCAATGGGCAGGGGCTTCGACGGGCGCGACCGCCGGTGCGTCGGCGCTGGCACGGGCGTGCCATGGCAGGCAGGCCAGGGCCACGGCGAGCCAGGCCGCCACGGGGCGCGGATGCGATCGCGGCGCGGCTTCGGGCGGGCTCGAGGCCCGGTGGGGAAGAGGGTTGGACATGACACATTTCTTGAACGAGACGGCGGAATGCCGCCGTCGTCATTGCAAAGGGGTCCGCATGAGCGGTCCATGACCGGAGTCTGCGGGCGGCGCGCTCAAGGCACCGGCCCCGGGCTGGGCGTTCACCGGTTCCTGTGGGGGGTGTTCGTCGACCGTGACGCACGGCGTGGCGGTTCGCCGGGGACGCTCTAGACTGCGCCCCATGCCCACGGCGTTCGAACATCCCGAGGATCAGGCCCAGTACCGCCGCCCCGCGCATCGCGCGGGCGTCGAGCTGTACCACGCCCACATCCTGCGCCACAGCTTCGAGCCGCACACGCACGAGGCCTACGGCCTGGGCGCGATCACCGACGGCGTCGGCCGCTTCCGCTGGCGCGGCGGCGAGCACCTCGCCCCGCGCGCCACGCTGATGCTGATGAACCCCGAGGACATCCACACCGGCGAGGCCGCCACCGCCGACGCGTGGAGCTACCGGATGGTCTACCTCGACGAGGCGCTGCTGGCGGAGCTCCACGGCGGACCGGCCTGGCGCTTCGACGCGGCGGTCGCGCATGACGCGGCGTCGGCCACGCGCGCGGCGGCGCTGATCGCCGCGCTCTGGCGCGCCCAGGAGCCGCTGGCCTTCGACAGCGCGCTGCTGGAACTCGTCCAGGGCCTGAGCCGCCATGCCCATCGCGCGCCGGTGCGCCCCGACGGCGGCGCGCCGCGCTTCGCGCCGGTGATCGAGCACATGCGGGCCCATCTCGGCGAGTCGCTGGACACCGGCCGCCTGGCCGCCGTCGCGGGCCTGAGCCCCTTCCACTTCCTGCGCAGCTTCAAGGCCCAGCACCACGCGACGCCGCAGCAGGCGTTGATGGCGCTGCGGCTGAACGAGGCCAAGCGCCAGCTCGCCGCGGGCCAGGCGCCGGCGATGGTCGCGGCCGCCGTGGGACTCGCCGACCAGGCGCACCTGACGCGCTCGTTCGCGCGCCGCTACGGCGTCACGCCCGCGCGCTACCAGCAGCAACTGGGTACAAGACGCCGGGCCTGACGCGGCGCGACACTGCGCCATGTTGTCCGGATTCCTGTTCGCGCTCGCCGCCGGCCTGATGTGGGGCCTGGTGTTCGTCACGCCGCTGCTGCTGCCCGACTACCCGCCCGCCATGCTGATGGCCGGCCGCTACCTGGCCTTCGGCCTGCTGGCGCTGCCGCTGGCGCTGATCGACCGCCGCGAGCTGGGGCGGCTCACGCGCGCCGACTGGCTCGACGCGGTGAAGCTCAGCGCCATCGGCAACTTCCTCTACTACCTGACGCTGGCTGGCGCCATCCAGCGCGCCGGCGGACCGCTGCCGACGATGATCATCGGCACGCTGCCGGTCGTGATCGCGATCTGCTCCAACCACCGCAACGCGGCGCGCGACGGCCATTACCGCTGGCGCGGCCTGGCCCCGGCGCTGCTGCTGATCGCGGCCGGCATCGGCTGCGTGAATCAGGTCGAGCAGGCCGGGCTCGCGCCGCAGGCGATGGGCCGCTACCTGCAGGGCGCGGGACTGGCGCTCATCGCGCTGGCCTGCTGGACCTGGTATCCGATCCGCAATGCCGACTGGCTGCGCGACCACGCCGGCCGCAGCCCGCGCGCCTGGGCGACCGCGCAGGGTCTGGTGACGCTGCCGATGGCCTCGCTCGCGTTCGCGGTGCTGGCGCTCGCCGACGGCGCCGGCTGGCCGCTGCTGCCCGCCGGCTTCGACTTCCCCGCCGGTCCGCGGCCGTGGCCGTTCATCGGGCTGATGGCGGCGGTGGGACTGTTCGCGTCCTGGCTCGGCACGCTGTGCTGGAACGAGGCCAGCCAGCGCCTGCCCACCGCGCTGGTCGGCCAGTTGATCGTCTTCGAGACGCTGGCCGCGCTGGCCTACGCGCAGCTGCATCGCGGCCAGTGGCCGCCGCTGCTTGGCGCCGCGGGCGTGGCGCTGCTGGTCGGCGGCATCTGCTGGGCCCTGCGCCTCAAGCCGGTGCCGCCGACGCGGGAACGGCAACTGCCCGCGTCGTCGGCATGAATTTTTTTCCTGACGACCCCATCCGCCGCGCGCTGCTCCGGCGCGCTTCTTCCTGGTCGGCGCTTTGCGCGGCGTCGGCGGCCGCGGGCGGCTGGCTGCCGGTGTTCGCCCAAGAGGCGCGGGAGGCGCGGGAGGCGCGGGAAGCGCGGGAGGGGCCCGAGAACGGCGTCCAGCAAGGGCAATGGCGCGATCAGTCCCGCCTGCGCGACATCCCCTGGCGGCTGCGCCTGCCTGAAGGCGACCGGCCCGTCCCGCTGGTGGTCTTCTCGCACGGGCTGGGCGGGAGCCTCGACGGCGGGACCGAATGGGCGCGCGCCTGGGCCGAGGCCGGCATCGCGACCCTGCATCTGCAGCATCCCGGCAGCGACCGCGCGATCTGGCGCGGCGGGCTGCCGGCGGTGAAGGCGGCGGCCAGCGTCGAGCAGTTGATCGATCGCGGCCACGACGTGCAGTTCGCCGTCGAGCAGGTGCTGAAGTTGCAGAAGGAACGCCAGGGCGCGTGGGCCCGCGTGCGGCCGGACGCGCTCGGCATGTCGGGCCATTCCTTCGGCGCGCAGACGACGCTGGCCGCGGCCGGCCGCGATTTCCAGGTGCGCAGCGCGCCCGACCTGACGGTGTCCAGTTTCAAGGCCTTCGCGGCCTTCAGCCCGTCGGCGGGGCATTTCCCCGGCAGCATCAAGAGCATCACGCGTCCGATGCTGTGCCTCACCGGCAGCCTCGACGGCAATCCGCTCGGCCAGGAGCGCGATGGCCGCTACCGCCGCGCCGTCTACGACGCGCTGCCCGCCGGCGCCAAGGCGCAGCTGTGGCTGGAGGGCGCCGATCACATGAGCTTCGGCGGCGGCGGCGAGCGGGGCGCGGGTTTCGGCCAGCGCCTGCTGGGCCGTGAACGCGAACGCGCGCCCGAGAAGCTCGCCGCGCATCACGAGGCGCTCATCAAGTCGATCACGACGGACTGGTGGCGCTGGCGGCTGCTCGACGACGAGGGGGCGATCACCCGGCTGAAATCGCCCAAGGGTCTGAATCCCGACGACGAGTGGCTGCAGGGCTGATCCCGCCGCGCGCCTAGGCGGCGAGTTCGTCGCTGCCGGGGCTCATCAGCAGCGTCCTGGCCAGCGCGCCGATCCGGCGCAGCGCCTGGGGATGCTCCGGCCCCCACTGGCCGCCCACGCCCAGCCGGACGCAATGCCGGAAGCGCGGGCTGGCGGAGAACATCAATCCCGGGGCGATCACGATCTGTTCGGCCAGGCAGGCCTCGTAGAGCTGCGCCGCATCGAGCGACTCCGGCAGCTCCACCCACAGGATGAAGCCGCCGGCCGGGTCCGACACCCGCGTGCCCTTGGGGAAGCTCTCCGCGATCAGCCGCCGCGCCTGGTCCACCCGCGCCGCGATCGTCGCCCGCATCTGGCGCAGCGCCGCGCCGCCGCCGGCCTGCGTCAGCAGGTCGGCCAGCGCCAGCTCCAGCACGCCGGACTGCGCGCCCGACTGCACCGCCTTGGTCTGGCGCAACACCCGGCCCCAGCGGCCCGCCTCGACCCAGCCCATGCGCAGGCCCGGAGCGATCGTCTTTGAGAACGAGCCGCAGATCATCACGTGACCGGTCGTGTCGAAGGACTTCACCGCGCGGCGCTTGTCCTCCTGCTCGGCCAGGTCGTTGTAGAGCACGTCCTCGATCAGCGGGACGTCGTGGCGCGCCAGCATCGCGGCCAGCCGCCGGCGCTCGGGCACCGGCAGGCTGGCGCCGAGCGGGTTCGACAGCGTCGGCACCATCAGCACCGCCTTGACCTGCTGCGTCTCGAACGCCAGCTGCAACGCGTCCAGCGACATGCCGTGCCGCGGGTGCGTGGGAATCTCCAGCGCGCGCAGGTGCAGGCTCTGCAGGATCTCGAGAAAGCCGTAGTACGTCGGCGATTCCAGCGCCACCACGTCGCCGGGCTTGCACACGACGCGCAGGCACAGGCTGATGGCCTCCAGGCAGCTGTTGGTGATGACCACCTCGTCCGGGTCCAGCACGCAGTCCAGGGCCAGCGCGTGCCGCGCGATCGCGCGGCGCGCCTCCTCCATGCCGGGACCGATCGGATAGGTGCACAGCAGCTCGCGATGCCGCATCACGGCGCGCGCCATCGCGCGGCGCACGCGGTCCTGGTCGAACAGCTCCGGCCCCGGACAGGCCGCGCCGAAGGAGACGAAGGCCGGGTCCTGCGACAGCGCCATCACCTGCTCGCCCAGATGGTCCAGCTCCACCATGCGCGAGGCGGCGTCGGGCCGCGAGACCTTGGGCTCGGGCAGCCGCGGCGGGCGTGCCGCGACGAAGTAGCCCGAGCGCGGCCGGGCCTCGATCAGCCGCGCGTCCTCGAGCCAGCGGTAGGCCTGCACCGCCGTCGACAGCGAGACGCCGTGCTGGCCCGCGAGCTCGCGCACCGAGGGCAGCCGTTCGCCGCGCTTCAAGGTGCCCGCGCGGATGGACCGGGCCATCCGGTCGGCAAGTTGCATGTACAGCGGTAACAGCGGCGTGTCCATGCGCTGATTCTGTGTGTTGTCACTCGCAGCCAACCAATACAGATCGGCGGGAAGCCGGCCAGCACAGGCGATGCGCGTGCGTCTGCTGTACGCGCCACCTTGACCGGCGCCTGTGGATGGAGCGCCGCACAGCCGCTTTCTATCGTTGGGGCCATGCAACCGCTGCGCCTCCTCCCCACGCCGTTCCGGCTGCGGCTTTCGCCCGCGCCGGCCTTCGTTCCTCCCGCGTCCGGGCCGGACGCCGTGGTGCTGCCGACCGATGGGCGCCCGATCGCCCTGCGCGTGCGTCGTCCGGTGCGGCTGCGGGTGTTCGGCGGCCGCGCCTGGATCACCCGCGACGGGCATCCGGACGATCACTGGCTCGTCCCCGGTCAGACGCTGGACCTCCCGGCGCCGCCGCGATGGGGCGGGTGGCGGATCGTCGTCAGTGGCGAGGGCGCGTCACTCGTCACCCTGAAGGCGGAATCGCTCGGCTGAGATCACCGCTCATGGGTGGTTTGCCGCTATAACTCGCCCCTCGAAGAGGTCGGGTGACCCCCTGAAGGGGTGAGCCGACCACACAGAAGACCGGGGACGAGGTCCCCTCGAGAGGGAGTAGCGATGAATCGATCCGCGATGGTGCGGGTGACGCGTCTGGCCGTGGCCAGCGCTGTCGCCGCGATGGTGCTGGCCGCCTGTGGCGGCGGTGGTGGCTCGGCGGGCGCGCCGGTGGTGGGCACCAATGGCAACAGCGGCAGCGGGGGCGGGAACACGGGCGGCGGGAACAGCGGCGGGAACAGCGGCGGTAATGCGTCGATCCAGCCCAGTTCGACCTACGCCCAGCAGTGCGCGCCGGGCAATCCCGAGGCCACGGCCAATCTGCGCGGCGGGTCGCTGACGTCGGAGAAGAACTGGATCCGCGCCTACTTCGACGAGGCCTATCTCTGGCGCGAGGACGTGCCGGCGCTGAATGCGTCGGCCGCGGCCTACAGCGGCAGCGATGTCGCCGTCGCGCTGAACAACTACTTCAGCGACCTGAAGTCGCAGCAGACGACGCCCAGCGGCAAGCGCAAGGACCAGTTCAGCTTCATGCTCAGCACGCGCGAGTGGAACGCGCTGTCGCAGGGCGGCGTCGAACTGGGCTACGGGATCGACTGGCGGATGGCGTCGCCGACGCCGCCGCGCGGCCTGCGCGTGCAGTTCGTCGAGCCCGGCAGCGCGGCCGACCGCGCCGGCGTCCGCCGCGGCGACACGCTGGTGTCCGTCGACGGCGCCGCCGCCGACGCCGGCGACGCGGCCGGCGTGGATGCGCTCAACGCGGGCCTGTTTCCGCAGACGGCGGGCTCCACCCACCGCTTCGTGCTGAGCACGGCCGGCGGCGCGACCCGCAACGTCTCGCTGACGGCCGGCGACGTCACCAAGACGCCGGTGCCGACCTCGCAGGTGCTGACCGGCGCCGATGGCGCGAAGGTCGGCTACATGGTCTTCAACGACCACATCCTGCCGGCCGAGGCGCAGTTGATCACGGCGATGCAGGGCTTCCGTGCCAGCAACGTCACCGACCTGATCGTCGACCTGCGCTACAACGGCGGCGGCTACCTGTTCATCGCCAGCGAGCTGGCCTACATGATCGCGGGCAGCGGGCCGACCTCGGGCAAGACCTTCGAGCAGCTGCGCTACAACAGCCGCCGCTCCGCCGAGACGAGCAGCGACGATGCGAAGACGCCGTTCTACGACACTTCGTCGACCAAGCAGCCGCTGCCGGCGCTGAACCTCAAGCGCGTGTTCGTGCTGGCGCAGTCGGGCACCTGCTCGGCCAGCGAGGCGCTGATCAACGGCCTGCGCGGCGTGGACGTCGAGGTCATCCTGATCGGCGGCACCACCTGCGGCAAGCCCTATGGCTTCACCGCCAAGGACAACTGCGGCTACAGCTACTTCCCGATCGAGTTCGTCGGCACCAACAACAAGGGCTTCGGCGACTACGCCGACGGCTTCGTGCCGGCCGGCGCGGGCGCGACCGGCATCAAGGGCTGCGCGGTGCCGGATGACCTGGAGCATGCGCTGGGCGATTCGGGCGAGGGCATGCTGTCCGCGGCGATGCAGTACCGCGCGAGCGGCATCTGCCCGGTGGCGCGCGGCTCGGAGAGCGGCGGCATGGCGCGCGCGACCGCCGCGCGGGCCGCCGGCGCCCAGGCCGTGGCGCTCAAGCTGGGAACGCTCGAGGCGCGCAGCAACCGCATCCTCGGCGGCCGGAACTGAGCGGCGCGCCCTACTGCGCGTAACGCTTGGTGCGCAGGTTGCGCTTGATCTCCTGCAGCATCGGCCGCAGGTTCTCGCCCAGGCGCAGCGCGACGCCGGTGGTGAGCACGTCCACCACGATCAGGTGCAGCAGCCGCGAGACCATCGGGCTGTAGCGGTCGTAGTCCTCCGGGTGGTCGACGGCCAGCAGCACCTGGCCCGGCAACTGTCCCATCTGCGCCAGCGGCGAGCCGCTGGCGGTGATGATGATGGTCGTCGCGCCCTTCTTGCGGGCGATCTCGGCGGCGTCCATCAGGTCGCGGCTGCGGCCCGAGTTGGAGATGATCACCGCGCAGTCGCCGGGGCCGAGCATGGTCGCGCTCATCAGCTGCACATGGCCGTCGGCGCAGGCGAAGGTGTTGGCGCCGAGCCGGAAGAACTTGTGCTGCGCATCCTGCGCCACGATGCCGGAATTGCCCACGCCGTAGAACTCGATGCGCTGGCGCTGGCGCGCGGTCTCGGAGAGCGCGGTGATCGCGCGCTCGAACGCGTGGCTGGCGGCGTCGTTGCGGTAGTGCAGCAGCGCCGCGACCGCGTTGTCCACCACCTTGACGATCAGGTCGCCGGGCTTGTCGTCCTCGTCGACGGCGCGGTGCACGAAGGGCACGCCCTCGTTGACGCTGCCGGCCAGCTTGAGCTTGAAGTCGGCCAGGCCGTCGTAGCCCACGCTGCGGCAGAAGCGCACGACGGTGGGCTTGCTCACGTGCGAGCGGTCGGCGAGCTCGCTCACCGGCAGGTTCGCGAACGAGCGCGGATCCGACAGCAGCAGCTTGGCGACCCGCTGCTCCGCCGGCGGCAGTGCCGGCAGCGCGGCCTTGATGCGTTCGAGCATGCTCATCGCGTCAGCATTCCTCGATCCACGAGTGGCCGTCGCGCGCCACCAGCGCGCTCGAGGCCGGCGGGCCCCAGCTGCCGGCGACGTAGGTGCGCGGTCCGGTGCTGTCCTGCTTCCAGAAATTGAGGATGGGCTCGACCCAGCGCCAGGCCTGTTCCTGCTCGTCGCTGCGCACGAACAGGTTCAGTCGGCCGGCGATCGCGTCCAGCAGCAGCCGCTCGTAGGCGCCCACGCGCGTGTGGGCGAAGGCCTTGTCGAAGTCCAGGTCCAGCGAGACCGGGCTCAGCGCCTCGTTGCTGGAGCCGCCCTTGTTGGCCATCAGCTGGAGTTCCAGGCCATCCTCGGGCTGCAGCTTGATGATCAGCCGGTTGGGGCAGCTGCTGCCCGGGAAGATCGGATGCGGCACCGGACGGAAGTTGATGACGATCTGCGCGTCGCGCGCCGCCAGCCGCTTGCCGGTGCGCAGGTAGAAGGGCACGCCGGCCCAGCGCCAGTTCTGGATCTCGGTCTTGAGCGCGACGAAGGTCTCGGTGTGGCTGCCGGCGGGGATCTTGCCCTCGTCGAGGTAGCCCGGCACCTGCTTGCCATCGACGCTGCCGGCGCGGTACTGGCCGCGCACCACGTCGCGGGCGACGCTCTCGGCCGTGAAGGGCTTGAGCGCGCGCAGCACCTTGAGCTTCTCGTCGCGGATCGCGTCGGCGTCGTTGGAGGAGGGCGCCTCCATCGCGATCATCGTCAGCAGTTGCAGCGCATGGTTCTGGATCATGTCGCGCAGCGCGCCGGTGCCGTCGTAGAACGGTCCGCGGGTGCCGACGCCCAGGCCCTCGGCCAGCGTGATCTGGATGTTGGCGATGCTTTCGCGGCGCCACAGCGGCTCGAACAGCGCGTTGCCGAAGCGCAGCGCCATCAGGTTCTGCACCGAGGGCTTGCCCAGGTAATGGTCGATGCGGAAGGCCTGCGTCTCGGCGAACACCGAGCGCACCACGCGGTTGATCTCCTGCGCGCTGGCCAGGTCGTGGCCCAGCGGCTTCTCCAGCACCACGCGCACGTTCTCGCCATTCAGGCCGGCGGCGCCGAGCTGCTGGCAGATCTGCGTGAACAGGTGGGGGCTGGTGGCCAGGTAGAGCACCACCGTGTCGGCATTGCGCTCGCCCAGCCATTCCTTCAGCCGCGCGTAATGGTCCGGCTGCGAGAGGTCCATGCGGCGGTAGTGCACCAGCTCGGAGAAGCGGGCGAACTCCTCGTCGTTGGGCCGCTTGCCGGCCTCGACCTCCTGGAAGCGCTCCTTGAGCCACTCGCGGTAGCGCTCGTCGGACTGGTCGTCGCGCGCGACGGCCAGGATGCGGCCGCCCTCGGGCAGCTTGCCGTGGCGGAACGCCTGGAAGAGCGCGGGCATCAGCTTGCGCCAGGTCAGGTCACCGGTGCCACCAAAGAAGACGAGATCGAAGGACATGAGCGCGGCGCCCGCATCCGGGCGTAAGAGTTGTTGGCGATGTCTTGATGTAACGAAGTTACCGGAATTATGATGCCCCAGTTTCTTGGGCCGGTCAACGTGCCACCCGGCATCCGGACCGCTCGGCACGAGCGGGTCTAATACGGGGTTTCCCGCCTGCGGCAAAGCCGATTCCTTCACCTCCGCCACGCACATGAACCAGCTCGACCAACTGAAGGCCTTCACCACCGTCGTCGCCGATACCGGCAACTTCAAGCAACTGGCGCAGTTCACGCCGCGCGACGCGACGACCAACCCGTCGCTGATCCTCAAGGCGGTGCAGTCGCCCGATTACGCCCATCTGCTGGAGGACACCGTCGCCGCCAGCAAGACCGATGCGCTGGACCTGATCGTGGACAAGGTGCTGGTGGCCTTCGGCCTGGAGATCCTGAAGGTCGTGCCGGGCCGCGTGTCGACCGAGGTCGATGCGCGCCTGAGCTTCGACACCGTGGCGACGCTGGCGCGCGCGCGCCGCCTGATCCAGATGTACGAGGACGCCGGCATCGGCCGCGAACGCGTGCTGATCAAGGTCGCCTCGACCTGGGAAGGCATCCAGGCCGCGCGCGAGCTGGAGCTGGAGGGCATCCGCACCAACCTGACGCTGCTGTTCTCGTTCTGCCAGGCGGTGGCCTGCGGCGAGAACGGCATCCAGCTGATCTCGCCCTTCGTCGGCCGGATCTACGACTGGTACAAGAAGTCCGCCGGCGCGAGCTGGGACGAAGCCGCCAACGCCGGTGTCAACGACCCGGGCGTGAAGTCGGTGACCGCGATCTACAACTACTTCAAGAAGCACGGCATCAAGACCGAGGTCATGGGCGCCAGCTTCCGCAACATCGGCCAGATCCAGGCGCTCGCCGGCTGCGACCTGCTGACGATCAGCCCCGACCTGCTGGCCCAGTTGCAGGCCAGCGAGGCGCCGCTGACGCACGCGCTGGACGCCGGCGCGGCCAAGGCGCTGGATTTGCCCAAGGTCTCCTTCAACGAGGCGGCGTTCCGCTTCGCCCTCAACCAGGACGCCATGGCCACCGAGAAGCTGGCCGAAGGCATCCGCCTGTTTGCCGCCGACGCCGGCAAGCTGGACCAGATGATCGAAAGCCTGCGATGACCGAGTTCCCGCGTTGCGACCGCAGCCCGACCTGGGCGGCCCTGCACACCCATTTCCAGCAATCCGGCCGCGCGTTCGACGTGCGCCAAGCCTTCGCCGCGGATCCGGAGCGCTTCGCCGCCTGGTCGCTGCAGGCGCCGGAGGTGTTCGCGGACCTGTCGAAGAACCGCATCGACGCCCGCGCGCTGGAACTGTTGCTGCAACTGGCCCGGGACGTGCAGCTGCCGGCGCAGCGCGAGGCGCTGTTCAACGGCGAGCCGATCAACGCGACCGAGGGCCGCGCCGTGCTGCACACGGCGCTGCGCGCGCCGCCCGGGCAGGGGCCGTTCTCCGGCGAGGTGCAGGAGGCGCTCGCGCGCATGCTGGCCTTCGCCGACCGCGTTCGTGACCGGGCCAGCAGCGGCATCACCGATGTCGTGCACATCGGCATCGGAGGTTCGGATCTCGGACCGGCCATGGTGGTGCAAGCGCTGCAGTCCTATGTGCCGTCGGGCTTGAAGCTGCACTTCGTCTCCAACGTCGACGGACACGACCTGGCCCCGGTGCTGCGCGGCCTCGATCCGAAGACGACGCAGTTCATCGTTGCGTCCAAGACCTTCACGACGCAAGAGACGCTGGCCAACGCGATGGCCGCGAAGGCCTGGTTCCTGCACAGCGGTGGCACCGACATCGCGCGGCACTTTGCCGCTACGACCAGCAATGCGAAGGCCGCGGCCGAGTTCGGCATCGACACCACCTTCGGCTTCTGGGACTGGGTGGGCGGGCGTTATTCGCTGTGGTCGGTGATCGGCCTGCCGATCGCGATCGCCGTGGGCTCGGACCAGTTCCGCGCGCTGCTGGCCGGCGCCCATGCGATGGACCGCCACTTCCGCGAGGCGCCCCTGGAACGCAACCTGCCGGTGCTGCTGGGCCTGCTGGACGTCTGGTACCGCAACTTCCACGGTTTCGGCAGCCGCTCGGTGGCGCCGTACCACCAGGGTCTGCGCCGGCTGCCCGCCTACCTCCAGCAGCTGGAGATGGAGAGCAACGGCAAGGGCGTCGACCGCGAGGGCCGTCCGCTGGATTTCGGCACCAGCCCCGTCGTCTGGGGCGAGGCCGGCACCAATGGCCAGCACGCCTACTTCCAGATGCTGCACCAGGGCACCGACGTGATCCCGGTCGAGTTCATCGCGGTGAAGACGCCCAACTTCGGCGATCACGTGCGGGGCGAACTGCTGGACAAGCTCAAGGATCAGCACGTCAAGCTGCTCGCGAACTGCCTGGCGCAGTCGCAGGCGCTGATGCAGGGCAAGACCGCCGAAGCCGCGCGCGCCGAGTCGGCGCCGACGGCATCGAAGGACCTCGATCCCGAGGTGCTCGCCCGCCATCGCAGCTTCCCGGGCAACCGCCCGAGCACGACGCTGCTGCTGGATGCGCTGACGCCGTCCTCGCTGGGCGCGCTGATCGCGCTGTACGAGCACCGCGTGTTCGTCAGCGGCGCCGTGTGGAACATCAACAGCTTCGACCAGTGGGGCGTGGAACTCGGCAAGGCGCTGTGCAACAGCCTGCTCCCGCGGTTGACCAGCGGCGATGCCTCGGGCCTGGACGCGTCCACCGCCGGGCTGCTCGCCAAGGTGCGCGGCTGATCCCCTTCTCCCCCAGCAGTAGAGATTCCCACAGATGAAGATCGTGTTCGACTTCGGCGCGGTGCTGTTCCACTGGCATCCGCCGAGTTTCCTGGCCCGCGTCTGGGCCCACCGCGTCCCCGACGAGATCGAGGGCGCCGAAATCGCCAAGCATTTCTTCCAGGCCTACAGCGGCGACTGGGGGGCTTTCGACCAGGGGCTGATCGACGCGCCGACGACCGCCGACCGCATCCATGCCCGCACCGGCTGGCCGCGCGAGGAGATCGTGGCGGTGATGGAGGCGGTGCCGTCGGAGCTCAAGCTGATCGAGGGCACGGCCGCGCTGATCCGCGACCTGAAGGCGCAGGGGCACACACTGCACTTCCTGTCCAACATGCCGGAGCCATACGCGGACTACCTCGAGCAGACCTTCCCGCTGAAGGACTGGTTCGTGTCGGGCGTGTTCTCGGGCCGGGTGAAGCAGTCCAAGCCGTCGAAGGCCATCTTCGACCTGGCGCTCGAACAGTTCGGCGCGAAGGCGCACGAGCTGCTGTTCCTCGACGACCATCCGGCCAACATCGCTGCCGCCAAGGAACTCGGGTGGCAGACCCACCTGTTCACGACGCCCGAGCTCGCTCGCCAGGATCTGGTGCGGCGCGAGTTGCTGCCCACGTGAGACGCTCAATGAAGAACCGGCCCCAGGGCCGGTTGCTTCATTTGGTGGCGTCGTCCTCGTCGACGGTGGTCGGCGGCGCGGCCACGCGGAAGGACTCGTCGGACCAGTGGCCCAGATCGATCTGACGGCAGCGCTCGCTGCAGAACGGGCGCCAGACGTTGGCGGGCGAGAACAGGCTGTCGCCGCCGCAGGTCGGGCAGGGGACGATGCGCGGCGCCGGGGCGGCGGGAATGAATCGCTCGGTCATGACGGTACGGCTGTCAGGAACACAGGGTGAGTTCGAAGGTGGCGTCGACCGGCGCCGGTTTCAAGCGCCCGTCCTCGTCCTGGCGCATCAGCCGGATCGACACCATCAGCCGGTGGCCGCTGATCTCCGGGACCAGCCCGAGGCTGGGATCGATGCGCATGCGCAGCAGCTGGAAGCTGCGTCCGGGCGGCAGGCTCTGCTGGTACTGGCCGGCGTGCGCGGCCACCTTGTGCGGTGAGCCGCTGTCGCGCAGCAGGCCCAGCAGCACGTTGAGCGCCTCGGCCATCGGCATCAGCGTCTGCGCCCACTGCATCAGGTCATTGCGCCGCCGCACCGGCAGCAGCTGCTGCCAGGCGTAGTACGCGGGAAGATCGAATTCGCAGGTGCCGCCAGGAATCGAGATCCGGCTGCGGATGCTCATCAGCCATTCATTGGTCGTGAGCGCGTGGCCCGCCTTGCCGGGCAGCTGGTTGAGCTTGTCGAACGCGGCGTCGATGCGGCCGACCACCTCGTCCAGCACCGCCTCCGAGACCGCCGGGTTGCCCCGGTAGCCGTTGAACTGGGTGCGATGCCGCTCCAGTTCCTTGAGCAGATCCGCTTTCAAGTCGGCGCGCGACGCGACGTCCATCACTTCGAAGATGGTGGCGAGCGCGTAGTGGTGATCCAGCGCGGTGTCTCGCGCCATCAGCTGTCCCAGCCGATCGAACAGGTGTTCGAGCCTGAGCATCGTGCGGATGCTCTCGTTGAACGGATATTCGTAGAGGACCAAGTCGACCATCCCTTTGCGGCAAGCGGCCATTGTTCCACAGCGCGCCGGCGCATCACCCCGATGGGGCAAGGGGTGGTCAGAACAGGGGACTGGCGAGCAGGTTCCTGACTTCGTCGTGGAGTTCAGGCAGCGTGAGTCCCTCGTTATGGATGACCGCGTCGGCGGCCGCGCGCCGCTGAGTGCGCGTGGCCTGCTGGTCGAGGATCGCCCGCACGGCCGCCTCGCTCAGGCCCGACCGGGCCATGACGCGCGCGATCTGCGTCTCCTCGCGGCAGTCCACGACCAGGACGCGGTCCACCAGACGGCGCCAGCGGCCGGATTCCACCAGCAGCGGCACGTCGAACACCACCCGCTGGCCGGGCGTCGCGAGCGCCGCCTGGCGCGCCGTCTCGGCGCCGATCATCGGGTGCAGGATGGCTTCAAGCGCCTGCTTGGCCCCGGCGTCCCGGAAGGCCAGCTCGCGCATCGCGGCGCGGTCCAGGGCGCCGCCGGCGGTGACGAAGGCGGCGCCGAAGCGCGCCTCGATCGCCGCCATCGCCGCGCCCCCGGGGAGGGTCAGGGCGCGCGAGATCGCATCGGTGTCCACCAGCAGCGCGCCACCGAACTCGACCAGCGCCGCCGCGACGGTGCTCTTGCCGCTGCCGATGCCGCCGGTCAGGCCGATGCGCACGGTCAAGGGTCCGCGAAAACGTTCAGACCGGCTGCAGGCCGAGCCAGGCGGCGACCCGCGAGGTCCCGATCAGCAGCACCGCCAGGCCGCCTCCGGCGAGGAAGGGGCCGAAGGGCACGTAGCGGCCTTCGCGCAGGCCGCCGGTCATCTTCAGGCCGATGCCGACGCAGGCGCCGATCAGCGAGGCGCACAGGGCCACGGGCAGCACCATCTGCCAGCCGAGCCAGGCGCCCAGGGCGGCCAGCAGCTTGAAATCGCCGTAGCCCATGCCTTCCTTGCCGGTCGCGAGCTTGAAGGCCCAATAGATGCTCCACAGCGCGAGATAGCCCACCACCGCGCCGATCAGCGCCTCCTGCAGCGAGACCGGGATCCATTGGGCATAGGCGGCGATCAGGCCGGCCCAGAGCAGGGGCTGATTGATGCTGTCGGGCAGCAGCGTCGTGTCCCAGTCGATGCCGGCCAGCGCCACCAGCGCCGCGGCGAATCCGCAGTACAGCAGCGTCGCCGGCTGCGCGCCGAATCGCCATGCGACGCCGGCGAACAGCAGGCCGGTCAGCAATTCGACGAAGGGGTAGCGCTTGGAGATCGGCGCCTTGCACGAGGCGCACTTGCCGCCCAGCCGCAGCCAGCCCAGGACCGGCAGGTTCTCATGCCAGCGCAGACCGTGACCGCAATGCGGGCAGCGGGACGCCGGGCGGACCAGCGAGAACGCCGGCAGCCGGTCGAGCGCCTGGCGCAGCGGCACGGCGGAGGCGGCCAGCTGCTGGGCCTGGGCCGCGTCGAGCCCGGCGTGCGTGCGCAGGTCTTCCTCCTGCGACAACTGGTCGGCGCAGTCGGACAGCCAGGTCCGCTGCAGCATCACCGGCAACCGGTAGATCACCACGTTCAGGAAGCTGCCCACGCACAGGCCGATGAGGCCTAGGTACGCGGGCGAGAGCAGGGCTTCCAGCAGAGGCCGGTCCAGCACTTAGACCACCGCGCCCAGCTTGAAGATCGGCAGGTACATCGAGACCACGATGCCGCCGATGATGGTGCCGAGGAAGACGATGATCAGCGGCTCCATCAGGCTGGACAGCGCCTTCACCGCGTCGTCCACCTCTTCTTCGTAGAAGTCGGCCGCCTTGCCGAGCATGTGATCCAGCGAGCCGGATTCCTCGCCGATCGACGACATCTGCAGCACCATGATCGGGAAGATGCCGGTGGTCTGCATCGACGTGGTCAGCGAGGCGCCGGTCGACACGTCGCGCTGGATCTTCTCCGTCGCCTCGACGAAGACCGCGTTGCCCGAGGCGCCACCGACGGAGTCGAGCGCCTCGACCAGCGGCACGCCCGCGGCGAACATCGTTGCCAGCGTGCGCGTCCAGCGGGCCACCGCCGACTTGTAGATCAGCTGACCAAAGATGGGGATCTTCAGCAGCAGCCGGTCCATGAACTTCTGCATCTTCTCCGAGCGCTTCCAGCTCTGGAAGAAGAAGTACAGGCCGCCGCCGATGACGCCGAAGATCAGCCACCAGTACGCGACGAAGATCTCCGACATGGCCATCACGAACAGCGTGGGGGCCGGCAGGTCCGCGCCGAAGGACTTGAACACGTCCTTGAAGGCCGGGATGACGAAGATCATGATCACGGCCGTCACGACGAAGGCCACGACCATCACCGCGATCGGATACGTCAGCGCGGACTTGATCTTGCCCTTCAGCGCGACGGTCTTTTCCTGGTAGATCGCCAGGCGGTCCAGCAGCGCTTCCAGGATGCCGCCCTGCTCGCCGGCCTCGACCAGGTTGCAGTACAGCGCGTCGAAGTAGAGAGGATGCTTGCGGAAGGCGGCCGACAGCGAGGTGCCGGTCTCGACGTCCTGGCGGATGTCGGTCAGCAGCTTGGTCAGGCGCGGATTCGGCGATCCCCGGGCCACGATGTCGAAGGCCTGCAGCAACGGCACGCCGGCGCGCATCATCGTCGCCAGCTGGCGCGTGAAGACGGCGATGTCTTTCTGCTTGATGGACTTGCCGCCCGAACTGCGGCGCTTCTTGACCTTCGTGACCAGGATGCCCTGCCGGCGCAGGGAGGCGCTGATGACGGCTTCGCCGCCGGCGCGCATCTCACCGCGGACGATCTTGCCGTTGCGGTCCTTGCCTTCCCATTCGAAGACGAATTCCTTGATGCCCTTGGTAGAGCTCCTGCCGCTCGCGGTGGTCGTTGCCATATCACCTCCTGCCGTCGCGCCGGTTGACCGGCGCTCCCAATCTTTGACTCGTTTGAACGGTCCCGGTGGCCCGAAGCCAGACGCACGAACGCGGCGCCCGCGAGCGCCGCGTCATGTGCCTGGCCTCATTCGTTGGTGGCCGCCAGCACCTCTTCCAGTGTCGTGACGCCCGCCCGGACCTTCACCAGCCCCGACTGCCGCAGGTCGCGCACGCCATCCGCGCGGGCCTGCTCGGCAATGTCCATGGCCGTTCCCTCGGACAGGATGATCCGCTGGATTGCCTCGCTGATGGGCATCACTTGGTAAAGGCCGACACGTCCCCGATAACCATTGTTGCAACTTGAGCAGCCAACGGCGCGGTAAGGCTTCCAGCTGCCATCCAGGTCGCTCTCCACGAAACCGGCGCGCAGCAGCGCGTCGCGTGGATAGTCGGCCGGCGCCTTGCAGTTCTCGCACAGCCGCCGCGCCAGGCGCTGGGCGGTGATCAGCAGCACGCTCGAGGCGATGTTGAACGGGGCCACGCCCATGTTCAGCAAGCGCGTGAGCGTGGTCGGCGCGTCGTTGGTGTGCAGCGTCGACATCACCATGTGGCCGGTCTGCGCGGCCTTGATGGCGATGTCGGCGGTGTCCAGGTCCCGGATTTCGCCGACCATGATGATGTCGGGATCCTGGCGCAGGAAGGCCTTCAGCGCCGCCGCGAAGGTCAGCCCCGCCTTGTCGTTGACGTTGACCTGGTTGATGCCGGGCAGGTTGATTTCCGCCGGGTCCTCGACGGTCGAGATGTTGGTGCCGGGCTGGTTCAGGATGTTGAGGCAGGTGTACAGCGACACCGTCTTGCCCGAGCCCGTGGGGCCGGTCACCAGGATCATCCCGTAGGGCCGGTGGATGCATTGCAGCAGCCGTTCCTTCTCGATCTTCTCGTAGCCGAGCGCCTCGATGCCGAGCTTGGCCGAGGAAGGATCCAGGATACGGATCACGATCTTCTCGCCGAACAGCGTCGGCAGCGTGGACACCCGGAAGTCGATCGCCTTGGAACCGAACTTCAGCTTCATCCGGCCGTCCTGGGGGATGCGCTTCTCGGAAATGTCCAGCCGCGAGATGACCTTGATCCGCGACGAGAGCTTGTCCTTGATCGCGATCGGCGGCTGCGTGATCTCGCGCAGCTCACCGTCGACGCGGAAGCGCACGCGGTAGTGGTACTCGAAGGGCTCGAAGTGCAGGTCGGACGCCCGCATGTTGATCGCGTCCACGAGCATCTTCTGGAGGAAGCGCACGACCGGCGCGTCCTCCACGTCGGTGATCTCCTGCGTGTCCTCGGGAGGCGGCGCCTCGTCCTCGGCGATGTCGAAGTCGAAGTCCTCGCCGGAGATCGCCTCCAGCGCTTCCGCCGCCGAGGCCGCCGAGATGCCGAGCAGTTTCACCAGCTTGTCGTGCTCGACGATGATCCATTCCGGGGTCAGCTGGGTCGCGAACTTGATGCGTTCGACGACTTCCTGTTCGGTCGGATCGGCGCCGCCGATGAACAGCCGGTTGCCCCGGCGCGCCAGGACCACGACTTGGTACTGCGCGGCGAGCTTGGCATCGATGATGTTCTGCGGGAGCTTGTGCGCATCGACCGCGTTCAGGTCCAGCAGCGGCAGCGCCAGCGCGTGCGACAGCGTGTGGGCCAGGTCGGTCGGCGACACGCCGCCGGACCCGATGACGGCGTTGACGAAGCTGGTCTTCTTCTCCCGGGCGAGCTTGACCAGGTCCTCGGCGGCCTGTGGCTTGAGCTTGCCGGCGTGCACCAGCACGCGCGCAACGCCGGACAGGGCGGACTGAGGAGGTTCGGCCAATGTGGTGTCCACGGATATCGCCATCGGGGTTGGTCTTGCCGTACGCCGGCAGGGAGCCGGGAGGAACCCCTCACTGTACCCCCACGGATGGAGGGGACGAGGCGGGGTCGGCCCGGGCTTTCGCTCAAGTTACACGCTTCGTGCGATTTCAGCCTTGGGCACTGGAAATTCAACACGAAATGTGCGAGGACGGATCTACCAGCGCAGCCGCAGGCCCACGCTGCCCTGCGGCGACGAGTTGATCCGGGACGCGCCGCCGATGGCCGCGAGACGCCCCAGCTCGCCGTACGCGCTGGCGGCCGGGGAGAGGGCGAGCGTGAAGCCCGCCGCGAGTTCCGCGGTGGTGGCGCCGCCGTCCGTGGCCACGTCGGTCGTCCATGCCGGGCCGGTGAAGCGGGTGATGTCGCGGCCGCCGCTGGTGCGGTACAGGTTGACGCGCGCATAGGGTTGCAGGCGGCCGGCGCCGGTCGCGACCTCGCCCTTGAGGCGCAGGCCCAGCCGGCCCGTCCATCGGCCTTCGAGCGCCTGCCGCACCGTGGCGCCGCTGATCTGTGCGTCGTCGAAGCGGCTCTTCTGATAGATCACCTGGGCCTGGGGTTCGATGCGCCATCCGGTGGCGACGGGGAAGGCCTTGCCGGCCTCGAGGGAGGCCGTGACCCCGGTGGCGCGGACGGTGGAGCTCGCGTCATCGTCGGGGCGCGCGCTGTAGCGATGGCTGCCAAGCTGGAGCACGCCATCGGCGTAGACGCCGTCCGGGCCGCTCCAGGTCGCGTAGCCACCCAGATGGCGCGAACGCAGACTGGCTCCGCCTGCCCGCCCGTCGGCGTCTCCGAAGTCGCCATCCACGTTCGTCCGGCTGTCCATGAGGCCGAAGAAGACGCCCGCGCGCCATGCGCCGCTCGCCAGCAGATCCGTGCCGGCCTGCATGCCGGAGACATGTCCCCGGCTCCGCGGTGAGGCGTCGCCGGTTTGGCGGATGTCGAGGTCGCCGTAGATGGCGCGCGCCCATGCGCGGCGACCGGTGTCGCTGCCCGTCTCGTCGCCCATCCGCCGGTGCAGGTTGCCCAGCATGGCCATGTCGGCCTGGCGCAGTTGGGCCGGCAGCGCGGCGAAGACTGGCACGTCGGTCCGGTAGGTCGAGCGCAGATACCAGTCTTCGCCAGCGCCTGTCGCGTCGGCCGCATGGAGCTGGTACCGGTATGCGCCGGCGTCCACATGGCCGCCGTCCAGCGCGAAGGCGTCCTTGCTGGTCTGGGCCGTCGTGGTGGCGCCATGGATCGCCTCGACGAGCCGGATGCCGTCGCCGGCGGTTGGCGCGCCCAGGCCGCCGATGTTGGTGATCTGCAGCGTGGTATGGCCGCTTGCCGTGCCGCCGTCGATCACGATGCGATCGGTCGGCGAGCCGGAACCGCCCAGCGCGCTGTGGAGCTGCATCGTGCCGCCCTGGCCGGCCCAGTCGCCGGCGACGGTCAGCGTGCGGGGCGAGAAGGCCTGTCCGGACGCCGGAGCGGCGATGTGGCCGGCGAGTTCCAGGCCGCTCAATGTGGAGTCGGCGGTCATCGTCCATTGACTGGTGCCGTCGACGGCGAGACGCGCTCCCGCGATGCTGCCGGTCAGGCGCGACGACTCGAGCAGGCGCACGTTCAGCGCGCTGGAGGCATCGGCGGAGACAGCGCCGCTCAAGGCGCTGCGGCTTGCCGTTGCGGTGAATGTGCTGCCGTTGACGGCGCTGAGCAGGTTGCGTCCTTCGATGGCGCTTGCGGTGGTGTCGTTCAGGGACAGCGCGCCACCCGAGGTGCCGTCGACGCGGATGAGATCGCCCGACGTGTTGGTGATGACGAAGCGGTCGAAGCGGGCCTGCTGCGAGGTCCCAGGCGCGAAGCCGATGGCGGCGCCCCCCGAATTGATCGCGCCGCCGCCGGTCGCCGCGATGGTGGCGTTGTCGCCGATCAGCAGTGCCCCGTAGCTGGCGGCGTCGGCCGTGTTGACGTGCAGCGCGCCCGTGGCGTTGATCGCGCCGCCCACGTCCGCCAGCAGGCCTGCCGCATACGCCTCCGGGTTGCCGGCCGGTGTGTCGGCCTGCGTGGCGCCGCTGACGTTGATCGTCACCGCCCCGGCCAGATTCACTTGCGAACCGGTGTCTCTTGCGGAGACGCCCTGGCCATTGATGCTGCCGACGTTGATCGTGGTGGTCGACGAAGCGCCCGCGTTCACGATACCGGCGGTCACCGTCCGGATGCCGGATCCGTTGAGGCCTCCGACGGTGATCGTGGCCGGGCCGTTGTAGGTGATGGTTCCCGCCGTCTTCACTTTCAGGCCTGAGGCCTGGAGGCCACTGGCGCTGAGGTTCAGCGCGCCGTTCAACGTGACGGCGCCCGCGGTGTCGGCGACCACGGCGTCGGATCTCGAATCGCCCATCGTGCTGACGGTCACGTCGCCGTTGGCGATCAAGGTGCCGCCGATGGCGCGCAAGCCCGGCGAGTAGGCACCGCCGCCGCCTATCGTGATCTGGCTCGTGCCGTTGAGCGTGATCGCGCTGGCGGCATCCTGGACCAGCACCCCATGATTGCCCGAGCCGTCGGGGAGCGTGATCGTCAGCGGTCCGCCCACGGTGATGGACGCGCCGCCGGCCGCCGCGAGGCCCAGATTGCTGCCGCTGTTGCCACTGGTTCGGCCGATGGTGGCGCCTTGTTGCAGGACGACCTGCGAGCCGGGTCCGGCGGCGTAGACACCGGACCGGTTGTTGCTCGACAGAAGCACCGTGACCGCGGAAGGCGCATTGATCGCGCCGCCGCCCATCGACGACAGGGCGCCGGTGCCGGATGCCGCGCCGGCGCCCGAGTAGCCGCCGCTGTCGGCGGTGCAAACGGAACCGTCACTGGCCTGCAGCCAGGCGCCGGGCTTTGCGTCGCATGACGCGAAGGCCTCGTGGGGGATGAACGCCGCGGCGATCAGTGCCGCGATCAGCAGGCGGGAGGGGTGGCCGGCATCGAGGACGGGCAACGGGACAGGAGGGCGGCGTCCTCGCATGATGAGCTCCTTGGCAACACGAATGGCATTCGGCTGGCTCCAGGAGCTGCGCCCCGCGAGCCGTGGCCGGGGACGTGAATGTAGGGAGCGAAGAAGTGCGCGTCCTGTCCGACTTCCAACGATGCGTTGTCCGCGCCGTATCGATGGCCGCGTGGGACGCCGGTGCGAGTTGCGTGGCTCTGGCGACAGGGGGCTCGCGGCTGGACCGACGAGCGCGACCAGGGCGACGCCAAGGAGAAAAGCGTCAGAAAGAAAAAAGCCCAAGTGGTCGATCCACTTGGGCTTTTCATTGAATCCTGGTCGGGGTGAGAGGATTCGAACCTCCGGCCTCTACGTCCCGAACGTAGCGCTCTACCAGGCTAAGCTACACCCCGCTTTCGGTCACTCGATCGAGAGTCTGTTCAAGAACTTCTCTCCACCGACTGAGCCGCAAATTCTAGCAGGCTTTCTTTCCACTTGGAAAGAGGCAGCGTCGACAAATGTTGTCTCGCCTGTGCGACCTCCGCGCGGGCGGCCTCGCGGGTGGCTTCCAGGGCGCCGGTGCGGCGCACGATGGCGACGATGTCCTGCAGCCGCTCGACCTCGCCATGCTCGATCGCATGCCGGATCAGCGCGCGATCGTCGGGAGTGCCGCGCTCCATGGCGATCAGCAGCGGCAGCGTGGGCTTGCCTTCGCGCAGATCGTCGCCCACGTTCTTGCCCAGCGCCTCGCTGGTGCCTTCGTAGTCGAGCGCGTCGTCGATCAATTGGAAGGCCGTGCCCAGTGAGCGGCCATAGCCGGCGCATGCGTCCTCCAGTTCGGCTGGAGCGTCGGCGAGTACCGCGCCGAGACGGGCGCTCGCCTCGAACAGTTTGGCGGTCTTGTAGCGGATGACGCGCAGGTAGCTGTCGACCGCGACATCCGGGTCATGCATGTTCATCAGCTGCAGGACCTCGCCCTCGGCGATCACGTTGGTCGCGTCGGCCAGCACCTCCAGCACCCGCATCCGGTTCACCGAGACCATCATCTGGAAGGCGCGCGAGTACAGGAAGTCGCCGACCAGCACGCTGGCGGCATTGCCGAACAGCGCATTGGCGGTCTGCTTGCCGCGGCGCAGCGCGGATTCGTCCACGACGTCGTCGTGCAGCAGCGTGGCGGTGTGGATGAACTCCACCACCGCGGCCAGTTCCCGGCTGGCGGGAGAGTCGGCGCCCAGTGCGTTGGCGAACATCAGCACCAGCTTCGGCCGCATCCGCTTGCCGCCGGCGTGGATGATGTAAGCGGAGATCTGATTGATCAGCGCGACGTCGGAGCGAAGCCGCTGGGCGATCACGGCATCGACTTCATTCATCTGCGCGTTCAGCGCCTCGAGGACCTCGGCAACTGGGGTAGAGGCCATGGGCTGCACTCTGGACTCACTGTGAGGGGAAGCGCGGATTATAGGAAGGCGCGGGCGCATCCCGGACCGCGCCGTCGTCGCCTTCGCACAGCGCGCGCGCCGCCCGGGACGCCGCGGCCGCCGCATCGCCAAGGGTGGCCGCGTCCATGACGTAGCGCACGCGGGAGCGTTTGAAGGCCGATGGTTACGGGCTTCGCGGGTGCTCGGGGTTTGCGTCGGATGGCATGGCTGTGCTACATTCTCGGGCTCCGCATCTTCATGCGGTGTTTTTTCTTGGGCGGTCGGCGAGTCCCTCGCGGTCCGCTCGCATGTGAAAGGGCTGATATGTACGCGGTCATAAAAACCGGCGGCAAGCAATACAAAGTTGCTGCTGGCGAAAAGATCAAGGTAGAACAGATTGCTGCGGAAGTTGGCCAAGAGATCGTGATTGACCAGGTGCTGGCCGTCGGAAACGGCGCGGACCTGAAGATCGGGACTCCCTTGGTTGCTGGCGCCAGCGTCAAGGCCACCGTGGTGGCTCATGGCAAGCACGACAAGGTGCGCATCTTCAAGCTGCGTCGTCGCAAGCACTACAAGAAGAGCCAAGGCCATCGCCAGACGTTCACCGAGCTGGAAATCAGCGCGGTCAACGGCTGATCCCCTGACTCTCTCGTAATCTGATCAAGGAGTAATCCATGGCACAGAAAAAGGGCGGCGGCTCGACACGAAACGGCCGCGACTCGAAGCCGAAGATGCTTGGCGTCAAGGTGTACGGCGGCCAGACCGTCTCGGCAGGCTCGATCATCGTCCGCCAGCGCGGCACGAAGTTCCACGCCGGCACCAACGTGGGCATGGGCAAGGACCACACGCTGTTCGCGCTGATCGACGGCACGGTGTCCTTCGCTGTCAAGGGCGAAAACAACCGCTCGACCGTCGTCGTCACGGCGATCTGAGCTTGTTGATGTCCTGATGCCGCGTCGCGGGAGGTTCCTCCTCCCGCGCTCGGCGGACCCAGAGCCCCGGCTTCGTCCGGGGCTTTGCTTTTTCGGAACTCGCCACGCCGCGAGGTCCGCGCCGACCGCGAGATCCGGCGAAACCTGACTCGCCCCGATTCAAAGCATGAGCTCGCGCGGGAGCGCGAGGGCGTGATTTACGATAGCCCCGCTCCGGGACTGAAGGCCACCCATGAAGTTCGTTGACGAAGCCACCATTGATATCGCCGCCGGCAACGGCGGCGCGGGTTGCGCCAGCTTCCGCCGCGAGAAGTTCATCCCCTTCGGCGGCCCGGATGGCGGCGATGGCGGCCGCGGCGGCAGCGTCTATGCGATGGCCGACCGCAACCTGAACACACTGATCGACTACCGCTACGCGCGCCGCCACGAGGCGCGCAATGGCGAAGCCGGCCGGGGCTCGGACCAGTTCGGCGCCGCGGCCGAGGACATCATCCTCAAGGTGCCCGTCGGCACCATCGTGCGCGACCTGGAGACCGACGAGATCATCGCCGAGCTGCTCGAGCCCGATGTGCCGGTGCTGCTGGCCAAGGGCGGTGATGGCGGATTCGGCAACCTGCACTTCAAGACCAGCACCAACCGCGCGCCCCGGCAGAAGACGCCCGGCTGGCCCGGCGAGGTGAAGAAGGTGAAGATGGAGTTGCGCGTGCTGGCCGACGTCGGCCTGCTGGGGCAGCCCAATGCGGGCAAATCGACGCTGATCGCGGCCGTCTCCAATGCCCGGCCCAAGATCGCCGACTATCCGTTCACGACGCTCTATCCGAACCTGGGCGTCGTGCGCGTCGCGCCGGAGAAGAGCTTCGTCATCGCCGACATTCCCGGCCTGATCGAAGGCGCCGCCGAAGGCGCCGGCCTGGGCCACCAGTTCCTGCGCCATCTGCAGCGCACGCGCGTGCTGCTGCACGTGGTCGATCTCGCGCCGTTCAATCCGGACGTCGATCCGGTCGCCGAGGCCAAGGCCATCGTCAAGGAGCTGAAGAAGTACGACGAGGCGCTCTACGAGAAGCCCCGCTGGCTGGTGCTGAACAAGCTCGACATGGTGCCGGCCGAGGAGCGTGCCGCCCGGGTCAAGGACTTCGTGAAGCGCTACAAGTGGAAGGGCCCGGTGTTCGAGATCTCCGCGCTGACGCGCGAGGGCTGCGAGCCGCTGATCCGCGCGATCTACGAGCACGTGGCGGCGCTGCAGGCGCCGCCGGTCGAGGATCCGGACGCGCGTTTCGACGAACCGACGATCGACCCGCCGAAGGCCTTCCAGGAAACGCGCAAGACGCGCGCGGCCAAGGTGAAGGCGGTCAAGGCCGCGAAGGCCGGGTCGTCGGAGAAGGCGGAGAAGGCGGAGAAGCCGCCCGAGCGCGATCCGCGCTTCGACCCGCTGCCCTGACTTCCGGCTTCGCCCCTTCGACTCCCTGATCCTTCCAGCGCATGAGCAACGGCAATCCCAACGGTGAACTGACTGGTGTCCTGAAGGACGCGCGACGGATCGTCGTGAAGGTCGGATCGAGCCTGGTCACCAACGAGGGCCGCGGCGTCGATGCCGAGGCCATCGGCAACTGGTGCCGGCAACTCGCGGAACTGGCGCGCGAGGGGCGCGAGGTCGTGATGGTCTCGAGCGGCGCCATCGCCGAGGGCATGAAGCGCCTCGGGTGGGCGAGCCGCCCGAAGGAGCTGCATGAGCTGCAGGCGGCAGCGGCTGTCGGCCAGATGGGCCTGGCGCAGATGTACGAGACCAAGCTGCGCGAGCAGGGGCTCACCAGCGCGCAGGTGCTGCTCACACACGCCGACCTGGCGGACCGCGAGCGGTACCTGAATGCCCGCTCGACGCTGCTGGCGCTGCTCCAGCATCGCGTGCTGCCGGTGATCAATGAGAACGACACCGTCGTCAATGACGAGATCAAGTTCGGGGACAACGACACCTTGGGTGCGCTGGTGGCGAACCTGGTCGAGGCGGATGCGCTGGTCATCCTGACCGACCAGAAGGGCCTGTACTCCGCCGATCCGCGCAAGGATCCGAACGCGCGTTTCATCGATCGCGCGACGGCCGGCAGGCCCGAGCTCGAGGAGATGGCCGGTGGTGCCGGCTCCAGCATCGGTCGCGGCGGCATGATCACGAAGATCCTGGCCGCGAAGCGCGCGGCCAGCAGCGGCGCGAACACCGTGATCGCCTGGGGGCGTGAGCCCGATGTGCTGCTGCGCCTCGCGGCGGGCGAATCGATCGGCACCGCGCTGCTGGCCTCGACGGCGAAGCTCGCGGCGCGCAAGCAGTGGATGGTCGATCACCTGCAGCTGCGCGGCAAGGTCGTCGTCGATGCGGGCGCGGCCATCAAGCTGCGCGAGGAAGGCAAGAGCCTGCTCCCCATCGGCGTGCAGGAGGTGTCGGGGGAATTCCACCGGGGCGATGTCATTGCCGTCGTGGACATGGCCGGCAAGGAGCTGGCGCGCGGCCTGACCAACTACGGCAGCGCCGAAGCGAGGCTCATCGCGCGCAAGCCGTCATTCGACATCGAGCGCGTGCTCGGCTACTCGGCTGAGCCGGAATTGATCCATCGCGACAACCTCGTGCTGCGCTGAACGGCGCGGTCCCAGAAGAAAGGCGCACATGGGGCGCCTTCGTGTTTCGGCTTCCAACTCGGAGCGTCAGTCCTTGCCGGGATCCGCGGTGCCGTCATGGACGATGCCGGGCGGGGCGCCGCCATGCGCGTCCTGGGGTTCGCGTGGCGCGGATCCGTCCGCCTCCGATGGCCGCGGGTGACCGTGGTCCTGCCGCTGATGATCCGGCGGCTCATGGCCGCCATGCCGGTCGCCGCCGCGCGGGGGCGGCCGCATGCCGGCGCGCAGGTAGCGGTTGTGATGGTTGAGCCTGGGCAGGAAGCGCGCGAGCTCCGTCAGCGCCATCTGGTAGACGCCGCGCTTGAACTCGATCACGGCCTCAAGCGGCACCCAGTACTCGTTCCAGCGCCAGGCGTCGAACTCGGGATGGTCGGTGGCGCGCAGGTTCATGTCGCTGTCGCGGCCCGTCATCTGCAGGAGGAACCAGATCTGTTTCTGGCCGCGGTAATGGCCGCGGGCATCGCGCCGGATGAAATGGTCCGGCACTTCATAGCGCAGCCAATCCCGGGTGCGCGCGATGATGCGCACATGGTCTGCAGTGAGGCCCACTTCCTCATGCAGCTCTCGAAACATCGCCTGCTCGGGCGTTTCTCCATGCTTGATGCCCCCTTGGGGGAACTGCCAAGAATGGGTGCGTATGCGCTTGCCCCAGAACACCTCGTTCTTGTGGTTGAGCAGGATGATGCCGACGTTGGGCCGGAAGCCTTCACGGTCGAGCATAATCAACCTCAAATCATTCGTTGGATCGATTATTGCACCGGGGCTACAGCCCGGCATGATCATCGCTAACCCTCGGTGGTGAACGGTCTTTCCGCGGCGGCATGGCTGACCGCGGACTTTTATTTTCTGCGCCCATGAAAGCCTCCCAGTTCTTCATCTCCACGCTCAAGGAAGCCCCCGCCGACGCGGAAATCGTCAGCCACAAGCTCATGATGCGGGCCGGCATGATCAAGCGCCTGGGCGCTGGCATCTACAACTACATGCCGATGGGACTGCGCGTGATCCGCAAGGTGGAGAACATCATCCGCGGCGAGATGAACCGCGCTGGCGCGGTGGAGCTGCTGATGCCGGTGGTGCAGCCGGCCGAGCTGTGGCAGGAGACGGGACGCTTCGACAAGATGGGCCCCGAGCTGCTGCGCGTGAAGGATCGCCACGGCCGCGACTTCATCATCCAGCCGACGTCGGAGGAGGTCATCACCGACATCGCCCGCCAGGAGCTGCGCAGCTACAAGCAGTTGCCCAAGAACTTCTATCACATCCAGACGAAGTTCCGCGACGAGCGCCGGCCCCGCTTCGGCATCATGCGCGGGCGCGAGTTCACGATGAAGGATGCGTACTCGTTCGACCGCGACAAGGACGCGGCCGGCCGCAGCTACGACAACATGTACGCGGCCTACTGCAGGATCTTCGACCGGCTGGGCCTGCAGTACCGCGCCGTCGCGGCGGACACCGGCGCGATCGGCGGGGACCGCTCGCATGAATTCCAGGTCATCGCCGAGACCGGCGAGGACGCGATCATCTACTGCCCGACCAGCGACTACGCGGCCAACATCGAGCTGGCCGAGGCGCTGTCGCTGATCGCGACGCGCGGCGCCGCGACGCAGGCGCTGACGAAGACGCCGACGCCCGGCAAGGCGACCTGCGCGGACGTGGCCGAGCTGCTGAAGCTGCCGCTGTCGCAGACGGTGAAATCGCTGGTGCTCGCGACCGACGAGCTCGACGAACACGGCACGATCGTCAAGTCTCAGGTCTGGCTGCTGCTGGTCCGCGGCGATCACGACCTGAACGAGGTGAAGGCCGGCAAGCTCGAAGGCTTGAAGGGGGGTTTCCGCTTCGCCACCGCCGCCGAGATCGACGCCCACTTCGGTTGCAAGCCCGGATACCTGGGCCCGATCGGCCTGAAGCAGCCGGTCAAGGTCATCGCCGACCGCACGGTCGCGAACATGGCCGACTTCGTCTGCGGCGCCAACGAAGCTGACTTCCACTTCACCGGCGCGAACTGGGGCCGCGATCTGCCCGAGCCGGACCTGGTCGCCGACATCCGCAATGTCGTCGAGGGCGATCCCTCGCCGGACGGCAAGGGCGTGCTCGCGATCCAGCGCGGCATCGAGGTCGGCCACGTCTTCTATCTCGGCACGAAGTACTCCGCCGCGATGGACGCGACCTACCTGGACGAGAACGGCAAGCCCCAGCTGATGGAGATGGGTTGCTACGGCATCGGCGTGACCCGCATCCTCGGCGCGGCGATCGAGCAGAACCACGATGAGCGCGGGATCGTCTGGCCCGACGCGATCGCGCCGTTCACCGTCGTGATCTGCCCGATCGGGATGGATCGCAACGAGGACGTGAAGACCGCCGCGGCGACGCTGCACGACGAACTGCTCGACCTGGGCGTCGACGTGCTGCTGGACGATCGCGGCGAGCGGCCGGGTGCGATGTTCGCCGACTGGGAACTGGTCGGCGTGCCGCACCGCGTGGTGATCTCCGACCGCGGCCTGAAGGAAGGCCAGGTCGAGTACCAGGGCCGGCGCGATGCGGCCGCCACCAAGCTGGCGTTGACCGATGTCGTCGCCCACCTGAAGCAACGCCTGGCGTGAGTCCGGCCCGTCCGCCGCAGCGCGTCGCGGCGGTGGACGCGCTTCGCGCGCTGGCGCTGCTGCCGGTCGTCGCGATCAACTGGGTCGGCTATCCGGCGCTCCCCGATGGCGGGCCGATGAGCCCGCCGTCTCCCGCCGGAAGCCCGGCTGCGGAGGCGCTCAGTTGGTTCCTGCACGCGCTGGTCGCGGGCAAGGGCATCGCGCTGCTGGCCTTCCTGTTCGGGTACAGCCAGGGACTGTCGCAGTCCCGGGGCGCGGAGGCGCTGGCCAAGCGCCGGCGGCGGCTTGCGAAGATGCTGACGCTGGGCCTGCTGCACGGGACGCTGCTCTACATGGGCGACATCCTGACCCTCTATGCGATCGCCGGTTCGGTGCTGGCGCTGTGGGCGGGGCATTCGATGGCGAAGCTCAAGCTCAGACTGCGGGTACTGATCGCGCTGGAGCTGGCCGTGATCGCGCTGACCGTCGTGCTCGCCAACCTGCCCTTGTCCGGTGAGCCCTCGATGCCGCTCTCGGCGCCGGCGCCCTGGGGCGACTGGGTCCTGCGCAACGCCGGCCACTTCCTGGTGACCACGATCGCCTTCGCGACGCTCGGCGTGCCGGTGCCGCTGCTGCTGATGACGGCGGGACTGATGGCGTCGCGGCTTCGCCTGTTCTCGCATCCGCGCTGGGAGCCCGCGCTGCGTCGCTGGTCGCGCCGCTGGCTCTGGCCGGCCGTGCTGGTGAACGTCGTGTTCGTCTCGCTGCTGTGGCCGGGACTCCGCGATGGCGACGTCGCGATCACGAGCCGCTTCGCGATCTTCTACCTCTATCCCACCTTGCTGCTGCTGAGTGCCGCGGTGCCTGCCATCGTGCTGCGCCTGCGGCACGATCCGCGCTGGCTGGACGCGCTCGCGCCGCTCGGGCGGCACACCCTGACGCTCTACCTGCTCAGCTCGGTGCTGAGTTGCGCGCTGTTCAGCGGTGCCGGACTGGCGTGGCAGCCGGGCACCGTCGCCGCCGCCGGGCTCGCCCTGGCGTACTGGGTGGGCGGTCTGCTGATCGCGCAGGCGCTCGGACCGCGACGTTTGCCGCTGGAGCGCTGGCTCTCGCGCTGACGGCGGCGCGCGGCGCCGTTATGCTGCCGCGCCGCCTTTCCTTGCTTTCCGATCGATCCCGATTCCGTTGTTCCCGTGACTGTTCCTGGCTCCAAGACGATGCTTCCGACCACGCGCCGCGCGCTCCTGCTGGCGGGCGCCGCGGCCTGTCTGCCTCGCCCGGCCTTCGCGGGCGCGCAGGTCGAGGAACCGCTGGCCGATTCGGTCCGCTCGGCGCTGTCGGCGGCGATCGCGTCGGACGCGCCGCCCAAGCCGCGTTTCGACGCGATCGAGCCTCGGCTGGCCTATCTGCGCTGGCTCGGTGAGATGAGCGAGCGCATGAAGCGCAAGAAGAGCGAGGCGCAGACGCGGATCGAGTTCCTCGAGACGATCTGGTACGAGAGCGCGCGGGCGGGCCTGGAGCCGGCGCTGGTGCTGGGCCTGGTCCAGGTCGAGAGCGGTTTCCGCAAGTACGCGATCAGCGTCGCCGGCGCGCGCGGCTACATGCAGGTGATGCCGTTCTGGTCGAAGCTGATCGGCGACGGACAGGCCTCCCGGCTTTTCCATATGCAGACCAACCTGAGATTCGGCTGCGTGATCCTGCGCCACTACCTCGACCTCGAGAAGGGCAACCTGTACCTCGCGCTGGGACGCTACAACGGCAGCCGCGGCCGGCCGGAGTACCCCAACATGGTGATGGGCGCGCGCAAGGGCTGGTTGATGCCCGGCCAGGCCTGACGGGCCCGGCGCCGCGGTGGCGCGTCAGGCGTTGGGACGCAGCCCTTGCCAGGCGCGCGGCGTCGCGCCGGGCAACTGGGCCAGCTCGAGCACCCGCTCGACGGTCTCGGCGACCATCTCCTCGATCGAGACCGGGTGCAGGTACAGGGCCGGCAGCGGCGGGAAGATGATGCCGCCCATCTCGGTCACCGCGGTCATGTTGCGCAGGTGGGCGAGGTTGAAGGGCGTCTCCCGGACCATCAGGATCAGCCGGCGGCGCTCCTTGAGCGTGACGTCGGCGGCCCGGGTCATGAGGTTGTCCGACAGCCCGTGCGCGACGGCCGCCAGCGTTCGCATCGAACAGGGCGCCACCACCATCGCCGCGGTCGGGAAGCTGCCGCTGGCCACACAGGCGCCCACGTCGCCGGGCGCGTAGGCGAAGTCCGCCTCCCGCTCGAGCGCGTCGCGCGCCAGTCCGAGTTCGTGGTGCGCGTTGAGCACGCCGGCCGGGCTGAGCACCAGGTGGGTTTCCGCGCCGAGGGCGCGGGCGCGGCGCAGCAGTTGCAGCCCGTAGGCCGCGCCGGTCGCGCCGGTGATGCCGACGATCAGGCGCGGACGCCGCGGCGCGGAAGCCGTCATCAGGCCTTGGCCAGCAGCTGCTGCAGCTCGCCGCTCTCGTACATCTCCATCATGATGTCGGAGCCGCCGACGAACTCGCCGTCGATGTAGAGCTGCGGGATGGTGGGCCAGTTGGCGTATTCCTTGATGCCCTGGCGGACGGCCTCGTCCTCGAGCACGTTGAAGGTCTTCAGGTCGGCAGCGCCGCTGGCCTTCAGGATCTGGATCGCGCGACCGGAGAAGCCGCACATCGGGAACTGGGCCGTGCCCTTCATGAAGAGCATGACGCGATTGCCCTTGACCAGGTCGTCGATGCGTTGCTGAACGTCGCTCATGGGAATCCTCTGGAAGCTTTGGGGGAAGGCGTGTACGGGAGCGCGGCAGGCGCTGTGCCAGGCCCGCTCCGGGAAGGGGCGTCGACACGGACGCCGCGCGATCCGGCGATTATCGGGCAGCGGACAAGCCCGCGCTTGGCCCGGCCCAAGGCGCTGCGCCGATGGTCAGGCGCGGCGGGCGATCAGAAGCTGTAGCTGACGCCGAACTGGACGATCGGCTTGTAGCGCAGGTCCGAGGACAGCTCGGACTGCGGCGCGCTGTTGCCCAGCCGCAGGCCCGCGGCACCGCCGCCGACCACGCCGACGTCGGCGCTGAAGCCCCAGCCGCCGCGCAGCGAGTAGCTGGTGTAGCCCACGCCCACGTACGACAGCGACAGGTTGGGCTCGCGCTCGGGGCCGGTCAGCAGGCTCAGGCTGCGGCTGCCGGCGGACAGCGAGGGGGTGAGCGTCGCGCCACGTCCGAGCGCGACGCCGGAGCTGCTCTGCAGCAGCGACATCGGCCCCAGCATCAGCCCGCCGGTGGCGCGCAGGCCGCCGCGGGTGCCGGAGCCCAGGCCCGAGCCGGTCAGGTAATAGTCGGCGAGCAGGTTCGCGCTCAGCAGGCGGCTGCCGCGGCGGGCATCGAAGGACAGGCCCTCGTCGTCCTGGCTCTGGCTCACCTGCAGGCGCGCCTGCCAGCTGGTGAAGGCGTGCGGATTCGGCTTCAACTGCAGGCCCTGCTGAGCCCACGCGGCGCCGGCCATGCAGACACTGCCGGCCAGGACCACGGCAAGGCGCAGGAGCAAGGGGGCGGCGCGCATGACAGGTCTCCCAGACTGACGGAATCCGCCCGACCGATTTCGGGCGTCGTTTCGGACCATGCTACGCCCGAGCCGGTTACGGCGCCAGATCGAGTTGCGGGGGTTTCATCGCGCTGTTGCGGATTCCCGGCGCGGTTTCTCGCAGTGTGGAAACAAGGTGTGAAGAGCGTTGCGTCCGGCGCCGCCGGCAGGTCAGCCGGGCCAGCGGCCGCCGCTGGCGCGGGGCTGTCCTCCCAGGTCGCGCCGGTTCTCGACGTCGGCGAAACCGCGTTCGCGCAGAAGCGCCATGACGGCATCGGCCTGGTCCCAGCCGTGCTCCAGCAACAGCCAGCCATCCGGACGCAGCCAGTCCGGGGCCCCCCCGATCAGGTGGCGCAGGTCGTCCAGGCCATCCCCTTCGGGCGTGAGCGCCGAGCGGGGCTCATGCTTCAAGGCGTCCAGGTGGTGGTCGTCCCCCGCCACGTAGGGCGGGTTGCTGACGATCAGGTCGAAGGGGGCCTGGCCCGCCAAGGGCTCGAACCAGCTTCCCAGATGGGCGTCGACCTGCAGGCCCAGCCGCTGCGCGTTGTCCAGCGCCACCGCGAGCGCGCCCGGACTGAAGTCGACCATGCGGACATCGGCGTCCGGCCGCTGCGACTTGATCGCCAGCGCGATCGCGCCGGTGCCGGTGCCCAGGTCCACGACGCGCTGGGCGCGCGGCCCGTCCAGGCGCTCCAGCGCCCACTGCACCAGCAGCTCGGTGTCGGGACGCGGAATCAGCGTGTCCGGCGTGACGCGCAGCGTCAGGCCGAAGAATTCCTTCTCGCCGACGAGATAGGCCAGCGGCACGCCGTCCAGGCGGCGCGCCAGCCAGTGGTGGAAGCGCTCCGCCGCGGCGGCGTCGAGCAGGTCCGTGTCATGGCCGATCAGCCAGGCGCGCGAGACCCCGAGCAGCGCCTGCAGCAGGTACTGCGCCTCGGCGCGCGGCAGGCCGGCGGCGATCGCCGCGCGCTCGGCGCCGGCCAGTGTCAATGGGGTGCCGTGCGTCGCGCTCATGCCTGGCCGCCTTCCAGCGCCGCGAGTTGCTCCGCCGCCTGCGCCTGCTGCAGGCCCCGCAGCACGTCGCGGAGGTCACCATCCATGATGGCGCCGAGCTTGTACAGCGTCAGGTTGATCCGGTGGTCGGTCAGCCGGCCCTGGGGGAAGTTGTAGGTGCGGATGCGGTCGCTGCGGTCGCCGCTGCCGATCAGGCTCTTGCGCTGGGCCGCCTCCTTGGCGGCGCGCTCGCTGCGGTCCTTCTCGCGCAGCCGCGCCGCGAGCACCGCCATCGCCTTGGCCTTGTTGCGGTGCTGGCTGCGGTCGTCCTGGCATTCGGCGACGAGGCCCGTGGGCAGGTGCGTGATCCGGATCGCGCTGTCGGTCTTGTTGACGTGCTGCCCGCCGGCGCCGCTGGCGCGGAAGGTGTCGATGCGCAGGTCGGCGGGATTGAGCTGGATCTCCTCGGCCTCGTCGGGCTCGGGCATCACGGCGACGGTGCAGGCGCTGGTGTGGATGCGGCCCTGCGATTCGGTGGCCGGCACGCGCTGCACGCGGTGACCGCCCGACTCGAACTTCAGCTGCCCGTAGACGCCGTCGCCATCGAGCCGCAGCACGATCTCCTTGAAGCCGCCGAGGTCCGATTCATTGGACGACAGCACCTCGCAGCGCCAGCCCTGGGCCTCGGCGAAGCGGGTGTACATGCGGGTCAGATCGCCAGCGAACAGCGCCGACTCATCGCCGCCGGTGCCGGCGCGGATCTCGAGGAAGGCGGGGCGGTCGTCGTCCGGGTCCTTGGGGATCAGCGCGAGCTGGAGTTCCTGGTCGAGCTGCTCGAGGTCCGCCTGCGCGGCGGCGATCTCCTCGCGCGCCATCGCCTCCATGTCGGCGTCGCCGCTGTCGAGCAGCTCGCGCGCCGCGTCGAGGTCCTGCTCGCGCTGGACGTAGCGCCGGTAGCGCTCGACCAGCGAGGAGACCTCGGCCTGCTCGCGCGTCAACGCGCGGTAGCGCTTCATGTCGGCGGCGATGCTGCCGTCGGCGAGCGTGGTGTCGAGTTCCGCCAGCCGGTAGCCGAGGCGGTCGAACTGCTGGCGCAGGGCGTCTTTCATGGGGGGATGCGGAGCGGAAGGGGTGACCCGGGCGGTCACGGATGCGGCGGAAGCGCTCGCGAAGCCGCGAGCCGCGGACGGGGGGCGCCGCTACGAGTCCGCTTCGTCGCCCAAGGTGTTCGGACGCAGCGCCGGCGTCCTCGCGCTGCCGCGCAGGAACAGCCGCGACACGGTCTGCGCCATCTGCAGGCGCTGCTCGCCGTCGCTGCCGTTGAGCTCGGCCATCGCGCCGTGCAGCATCTTCTGCGTCAGGCCCCGCGAGAGCGCCTCCAGCACGCTGTCGATGTCCTCGCCCTTGGCGATCAGCTTGCGGGCGCGCTGGATCTCGGCCTCGCGCCAGCTGTCGGCCTGCTGGTGCAGCGCCTGGATCAGCGGCACCGTGTGGCGCTGGCCCAGCCAGTGGATGAAGCTCTGCACGCCGGTCTCGATGATGGCCTCGGCCTGCTGGACCGCCGCCTGACGCTTTTCGCCGGCGGTCTGGACCAGCTGGGACAGGTCGTCCACGGTGTACAGATAGACGTCATCGAGCTGCGCGACCTCCTGCTCGATGTCGCGCGGGACCGCCAGGTCGACCATGAACATCGGCCGGTGGCGGCGCTTCTTCAGCGCGCGCTCGACGGCGCCCAGGCCGATCAGCGGCAGGCTGGAGGCGGTGCAGGAGATCACCGCGTCGAATTCGTGCAGCCGGTCCGGGAGGTCGGCCAGGCGGAAGGCCTCGGCGCCGAGATGGCTGGCGAGCTTCTCGCCACGCTCCAGCGTCCGGTTCGCGACCGAGATCGACTTCGGCCCCTTGGCCGCGAAATGCGTGCCGACCAGCTCGATCATCTCGCCCGCGCCGACCAGCAGCACGCGCAGGTCGGCGAGGTTCTCGAACAGCTGCGAGGCCAGCCGCACCGAGGCGGCCGCCATGCTGATCGAGTGGCTGCCGATCTCCGTCGAGCTGCGGACTTCCTTGGCCACCGAGAAACTGCGCTGGAACAGCTGGTGCAGCGTCGTGCCGAGCGTGCCGGCCGAATCGGCCTCGCGCACCGCCTGCTTGAGCTGGCCCAGGATCTGCGGCTCGCCCAGCACCATCGAATCCAGCCCGCTGGCGACCCGGAACGCATGGCGCGCGGCGGCGCTGTCCTCGACCACGTACGAGTGGTCCATCAGCGTCGCGCTGCCGACGCCGCCCACCTGCGCGAGCCAGTCGACGGCGGGGCGGACCATGTCGGCGTCGCCGGCGACGTAGAGCTCGGTGCGGTTGCAGGTGGAGAGGATGGCCGCTTCGGCCGAGGGCGCCGCGCGGCGGCGGCCGGCGGCGATCTGGTCCTGGAAGCGGGTCAGCGTCGGCGCCAGTTGCTCGAGCGTGAACGCGAAACGTCCGCGCAGGTCGAGCGGCGCGGACGTGTGGTTCAGACCGAGGGCGAAGACGGACATGGGCGCGATTATAAAATTCCGGCCCGGCCCGTGCAGCGCGCGGGCCTTGGCGGCGCGTTCATCGCCCGGGGAAGCATCAAGAATGGTGCGTCCGCTGCCAATTCCGTCTCCTTTTCCCCTCGTCCGGAGCGAACCGACCCGTGGACCCACTCGACGCCGTCTGGCATTTCGGCAACCTGTTCCTGCCCGCCTGGGGCGTGGCCGCGCTGATGGCGGCGGCGCTCAAGCTGATCTGGCGCGAGACCGTCGCCGGCATGCGCTGGCGCGCGCTGGCCGGCTGGGGCGGCCTGGGCGGCACGATGGGCATCGCCGCGGCGCTGATGCTGCTGGGCAGCGACGGCACCATGGCCGGCTACGCGCTGATGCTGATCGGCATCACGGCCGCCCAGTGGGGCGTCAGCTACAAACGCTGATCAGGCGTCCGCGGCGAGCGGCACCTCGCCGCGCAGCGAGTGCGCGAAGGCCTCGGTGATGCGCATCGGGATGATCTGGTGCATCAGCCGCTCGTGGCCCTTGAAGTTAACGATGCGGTTGCACTCGGTGCGGCCCATCAGTTCGGTGGCGTCCTTGCGCGCGTGGCCCGAGACCAGCACGGGCACCGTCTTGCCGACCATGCTCTCGTTGTAGCGCACGGCGGTGGCCTCGATCTCGGCCTGCAGCTCCTGCAGGCGGCGCACCTTCACTTCATGAGGCGTGTCGTCCGCCAGGTTGGCGGCCGGCGTGCCGGGGCGCGGGCTGAAGATGAAGCTGAACGAGGCGTCGAAGGCGACGTCGCGCACCAGCTGCATGGTCTTCTGGTGGTCCTCGTCGGTCTCGCCGGGGAAGCCGACGATGAAGTCCGAGGCGATCCGGATGTCCGGCCGCACCGCGCGCAGCTTGCGCACGATGCTCTTGAACTGCAGCGCGGTGTAGCCGCGCTTCATCGCCATCAGGATGCGGTCCGAGCCATGCTGCACCGGCAGGTGGACATGGTTCACCAGCTGCGGGATCTTGCCGTAGGCGTCGATCAGGCGCTGGCTGAACTCGTTGGGATGGCTGGTCGTGTAGCGGATGCGCTCGATGCCGGGGATCTCGGCCACGTACTCGAGCAGCAGCGCGAAGTCGGCGATCTCGTCCGAGTCCCCCATCGTGCCGCGGTAGGCATTGACGTTCTGGCCGAGCAGCGTCACCTCCTTGACGCCCTGGTCCGCCAGGCCGGCGACTTCCTCGAGCACGTCCTCGAAGGGGCGGCTGACCTCCTCGCCGCGGGTGTAGGGCACGACGCAGTAGGAGCAGTACTTGGAGCAGCCCTCCATGATGGAGACGAAGGCGGACGCGCCCTCGACCTTGGCCGGAGGCAGGTTGTCGAACTTCTCGATCTCGGGGAAGGAGATGTCGACCTGCGGGCGGAGTTGCGCCTGGCGCTGGGCCAGCATCTGCGGCAGCCGGTGCAGGGTCTGCGGGCCGAAGACGACGTCGACGTAGGGCGCGCGCTCGATGATGGCGGCGCCTTCCTGGCTGGCGACGCAGCCGCCGACGCCGATCATCACGCCCTTGGCCTTCAGGTGCTTGATGCGGCCCAGGTCGGAGAACACCTTCTCCTGTGCCTTCTCGCGGACCGAGCAGGTGTTGAACAGCACCAGGTCGGCCTGCTCGACGTCGGTGGTGGGCTCGTAGCCTTCGGCGGCGCGCAGCACGTCGGCCATCTTGTCCGAGTCGTACTCGTTCATCTGGCAGCCGAAGGTCTTGATGAAGACTTTCTTGCTCATGGCGGGGCGTCGGCGTTTCAGGGCTTGAGCCAGACCTGGCTGGCCTGGTCGAAGACGAGCTTGGAGGCCTGCTCGGGCGTGGACGGCCAGGTCTTGTTGGCCAGTTCGACGTCGTTCAGCAACCAGACGTCCAGCAGCAGGCCGTGGATGTCGGTGGTGTAGAGCACGGTCGCCTTCTGGTCGAAGAGCGAGCCCGGCGTCGCGACCAGGTCCACCGCGTTGCGGATGCGGGCGCCGGGCGCGAGCCGCGCCGGCTTGCCGTTGAGCCTCACGTCGGGCGCGACGCCGAAGACGATCTCGCCGCGCAGCGCGCGCTGCGGGAAATAGCGGTGTCCGGGGGCGGCCTGCGCCTGGGCGGTCGCGGGCGCCGCGAGCGGGGCGATGCCCGCGAAGGCCGTGACGATGGCGAGGAGGGCGGTGCTGGCGGCGGCCGCCATCGTCGAGCGACGGCGGGGCAGGGCGGGCGAGGCACAGCGGTACATGGTGTAGATCCAGTGGCTGCGGAAATGCGCAAGGGCGCAAGTGTAGCGGCGGCCCCGCCTGCAGGCACCGCCGGGCCCGGCGGGGCGTTACAGCCGGCCGTCGGTGGCGGCCTGCGCGATGGCGGCCGGCGCCGGTTCCGGCAGCACGTAGACGACACCGTGGCCGCGGCCGAGCACCGGGGTCACGACGCGGTCGAAGAAGTCGCCAGCGACCACCACGCAGCCCAGCGAGATCCGGTTGTCGTCCGGGGACGGCGAGGCCAGGCGCTCGGCGCGGCGCTCCTGGGCCGGGCTCGGGCGCAGGCGGTGGATGGCGAAGGCGGCGTCGTAGTCGACCCAGATGACGGTCTCGCCCTTGAGATTGGGACCGGGCTGGCTGTCGTAGCGGCCGGCGGGCGTGGTGCGCCAGGCCGGCGGGATGCCGGCGGCGACCATCTGGCCGACGCCCGGCGCGACGCTGTCGCCGCGGGCCAGGCCCAGCAGCGCGGGCGCGGCGCCGGCAAGGCGGCCATCGGCGTGGAAGACGAGGAGCCGGGCCTCCTTCTTGTCGACGACGGCGAAGGGCAGGCCGTGGGCATCGCCGCGCTCGAACGCGGTGCGTGCCATCGCGCGGGCTTCCGGCGAGGCGGATTCGCCGCGGAAATCGACGGCGGGCGCGGCTTGCGCGGCGCCCGCGGCCATCGTGATCAGCGGCAAGCCCGCCAGCATCCAGACCAGTCCGCGCCGCAGCGCGGTCCCCAACGACCCGATCGACTTCATGTACTGCCCGATGTGCGTCTGGCGGACCGTTTCTGTTTGCCTCGGCAAGGGCCGGGCTGTCCGCTGGGGCCGGATATTAAGGAGCAACGGGCTGTTTCAAATGTCGATCTGTGCGCGGAAACGCCCGGACTTTCCCGGGAATTTGTAAACCGGGCGAAGAGCGGCAGGAATCCGCGTACGTTAGCGGCCGCTGAGCCCCGTACGCGTACGGTCATTACCCCACAGCAACATCCGGGCGCGCGCGGACACACAAAATCCGCGCTCCACCTCGCCTGGTCCGGGCCGGCAAGAAGAGAGCGACGATGACACCGATCGTGGGAACCTGGCCATGCTGATGGCCGCCGTGCGCGTCGCGCTGCGACGCCCTTACACCTTCTTCGTGCTGGCGCTGCTGCTGCTGATCATCGGCCCGCTGGCGGCGATGCGCACGCCGACCGACATCTTCCCGGAGATCCGCGTCCCGGTGATCGCCGTGGCCTGGCAGTACACCGGGCTGCCGCCGGACCAGATGGCGGGGCGCATCTCGACGCTGTTCCAGCGCTCGCTGACCACCACCGTCAACGACATCGAGCACATCGAGGCCAACACCTATCCCGGCGTCTCGGTGGTGAAGATCTTCTTCCAGCCGGGCGTGAACATCTCGGTGGCCAACGCGCAGGTCACCGCGATCGCGCAGGTCGCCGTGCGCCAGATGCCGGCCGGCACGACCCCGCCGCTGATCCTGAACTACAACGCCGCCACGGTGCCCATCCTGCAGCTCGCGCTGTCGGGCAAGGGGCTGTCGGAGCAGCAGCTGTTCGACCTGGGCTTCAACACCATCCGCACGCCGCTGGTGACGGTGCCCGGCGCGGCGCTGCCGCTGCCCTATGGCGGCAAGCAGCGCCAGGTGCAGATCGACGTGAACCCCGCCGCGCTGCAGGCGCGCGGGCTGTCGGCGCAGGACGTGGCCAGCGCGCTGGCGACGCAGAACGTGCTCACGCCGATCGGCACGCAGAAGATCGGCGAGCTCGAGTACACGCTGCAGCTCAACAGCGCGCCGTCCGCCATCGAGGAACTGGGCCGGCTGCCGGTGAAGGTGGCCGGCGGCTCGACGATCTATCTGCGCGACGTCGCCGACGTGCATGACGGCAATGCGCCGCAGACCAACATCGTCCACGTCGACGGCGGCCGCTCGGTGCTGATGTCGGTGCTGAAGAACGGCGCGGCGTCGACGCTGGCGATCGTCGACGGCGTGCGCGCCAAGCTCGACGAGCTCCGGCCCTCGCTGCCGGATGAGCTCGAGGTCAAGCCGATCAACGACCAGTCGGTGTTCGTGCGCGCGGCGATCAAGGGCGTCGCCATCGAGGGCGCCATCGCCGCCGCGCTGACCAGCGCGATGATCCTGCTGTTCCTGGGCAGCTGGCGCTCCACGGTGATCATCGCGGTGTCGATCCCGCTGTCCATCCTCGGGTCGATCATCGGTCTGGCGGCGATCGGCGAGACGCTGAACCTGATGACGCTGGGCGGCCTGGCGCTGGCGGTGGGCATCCTGGTCGACGACGCGACCGTGACCATCGAGAACATCAACTGGCACCTGGAGCACGGCAAGGGCGTCGAGGAATCGATCATGGACGGCGCGCGCCAGATCGTGACGCCGGCCTTCGTGTCGCTGCTGTGCATCTGCATCGTGTTCATCCCGATGTTCTTCCTGGAAGGCGTATCGCGCTTCCTGTTCGTGCCGATGGCCGAGGCGGTGATCTTCGCGATGGTGTGCTCGTTCATCCTCTCGCGCACGCTGGTGCCGACGATGGCCAAATACCTGCTGCAGCCGCACGCGCCGCTGACCGATGGACACGGGCATCCGGCGCAGCCGCGCTCGCGCAATCCGCTGGTGCGCTTCCAGCGCGACTTCGAGGCCCGCTTCGAGCGCGCGCGCGAGGGCTACCGCGCGCTGCTGGAGACGGCGCTCGGCCGGCGCCGGCCCTTCCTGATCGGCTTCGCCGCAGTGGTGCTGGTGTCCTTCGCGCTGGTGCCCTTCATCGGCAGCAACTTCTTCCCTCAGGTCGATTCGGGCCAGATCCTGATGCACGCGCGGGTGCCGGTGGGCACGCGGGTCGAGGAGACCGCCGCGCGCTTCGCGCGGATCGAGCAGGCGATCCGCCGCGTCATTCCGTCCGAGGGCATCGAGACGATGGTCGACAACATCGGCCTGCCGCCGTCGTCGATCAACCTGACCTACAACAACACCGGCGTGCTGGGCACCTCCGACGGCGACTTCCAGATCGCGCTGAAGGACGGCCACCCGCCGACGGCCGACTATGTCCGCCGCCTGCGCGAGGTGCTGCCGCGCGAGTTCCCGGACACGACCTTCTCGTTCCCGCCGGCGGACATCGTCAGCCAGATCCTGAACTTCGGCGCGCCCGCGCCCATCGACGTGCAGGTGCGCGGGCGCGACGTCGATGCCAACTTCGCCCATGCGCAGCGCCTGCTCAAGCGCATCCAGGCGATTCCCGGCGTGGCCGACGCGCGCATCCAGCAGTCCAACAAGGCGCCGGTGTTCAACGTCGATGTCGATCGCACGCAGGCGCAGTTGCTGGGCCTGACCACGCGCGACGTGGCCAACAGCCTGGTGGTGAACCTGGCCGGCAGCAGCCAGGTCGCGCCGACCTTCTGGCTGAGTCCGCAGAACGGCGTGAGCTATTCGATCGTGATGCAGACGCCGCAGCACCAGCTCGACTCGCTGGCGGCACTGGGCAACCTGCCGATCGGCAATGGCGCGGCGGCGGGCGGCTCGACGCTCGGCGGGCTGGCCAGCTTCCAGCGCGCGACCGGTCCGGCGCTGATCAGCCAGTACGACGTGCAGACCATGGTGCAGATCCACGCGACGACGCAGGACCGCGACCTCGGCGCGGTCGCGGGCGACATCCGCCGGGTGCTCGCCGAGACCAGGGCCGAGGTGCCCAAGGGCTCGAACGTGCAGCTGCTCGGTCAGGTGCGGACGATGGACCGCGCGTTCTCGGGGCTGCTGTTCGGGCTGCTCGGCGCGGTGGTGCTGATCTACCTGCTGATCGTCGTGAACTTCCAGTCCTGGCTGGATCCGGCGGTGATCGTGTCGGCGCTCCCCGCGGCGCTGGCCGGCATCGTGTGGATGCTGTTCGCGACCGGGACCACGCTGTCGGTGCCCGCGCTGACCGGCGCGATCATGTGCATGGGCGTGGCCACGGCCAACAGCGTGCTGGTGATCAGCTTCGCGCGCGAGCGGCTGGAGGTGCTCGGCGATGCCACCGCCGCCGCGCTGGAGGCGGGCTTCGTGCGCTTCCGGCCGGTGCTGATGACGGCGCTCGCGATGGTCATCGGCATGCTGCCGATGGCGCTGGGCCTGGGCGAAGGCGGCGAGCAGAACGCGCCGCTGGGCCGGGCCGTCATCGGCGGCCTGATCTTCGCGACCTTCGCGACGCTGGTCTTCGTGCCGGTGGTGTTCAGCCTCGCGCATCGCCGCCACCGCGGGACCGCGGCCGCTCCCACTCCCCTCGAACCGAACGACTTGACCGCCGGCGCCGCGACCCTGCTGCCCGGGGCCGGAGATCCCTCCCATGCGAACTGATGCCACGGCCGCCGAGGCCTCCCGTTCCCCGCGCTTCAAGCTCGCCGCGACCGTCGCGGCGGTGGCGGCGATCGTCATCGTGGCGGCGGGGCTGTGGTCCCGCCGGTCCAACGCCGAGCAGCTGCGCAGCGTGGCCGAGGAGCGCGGCCAGCCGACCGTCGCGCTGATGGCGCCGCAGCCGCTGGCCGAGGGCGGACTCGAGCTGCCCGCGCGCGTCGAGGCCTGGTCGCGCGCACCGATCTACGCGCGCGTCAGCGGCTATCTGAAGCGTTGGAACGTCGACATCGGCGGCAAGGTCAAGGCGGGGCAGCAGCTCGCCGAGATCGAGACGCCGGATCTCGATCAGCAGCTGATGCAGGCCAAGGCCGAGCTCGCGACGGCGCGCAGCAACGCGGCGCTGGCGGCGAGCACGGCCAAGCGCTGGCAGGGGCTGCTGGCCTCGGACTCGGTGTCGAAGCAGGAAGTGGACGAGCGCACCGGCGACATGACCGCGAAGCAGTCGCAGGCGGCGGCGCTGCAGGCGAACGTCGAGCGCATCGAGGCGCTGAAACGCTTCACGCAGCTGACCGCGCCGTTCGATGGCGTCGTGACCGCGCGCAACACGGACGTGGGCGCGCTGATCAATGTCGGCGGGGCGCCGGGCAGCGAGCTGTTCGTCGTGTCGGACATGCGGCGGCTGCGCGTCTACGTCAACGTGCCGCAGCGACAGGTCGCGCAGGTGCGCACCGGCGACAAGGCCGTGCTGACGGTGCCCGAGCGGCCTGGCCAGCGCTTCGCGGCGACGGTGCAGTCGCTGGCGCAGTCGATCAACACGGCGAGCGGGGCGATGCTGGTGCAGCTCGCCGTGGACAACGACAAGGACGAGCTGCTGCCGGGCGGCTTCGCGACGGTGCGCTTCGAAGGCGCGGCGAAGAGCAGCGCCGACGCCGGGACTGCTGGAGGCGTGTCGCTGCCGCCAGGCGCGGTGATCATCAACAAGGACGGCGTGCAGGTCGCGACCGTCGACGCGGGCAACCGCGTGCGCCTTCGCAAGATCACGATCGCGCGCGACATGGGGACGCGCATCGAAGTGGGCGCGGGGCTGAGCCCGGCTGACCGGATCATCGCGAATCCGCCGGATGGCCTGGCCGAGGGTGATCTCGTGCGCGTCGCGCAGCCGGCGGCGTCGCCGACCGCATCGGCGTCCGTGGCTCCGCCGAAGGGGCGCTCATGAGTACGCGCCGCAGGCGGCGCCTGCACGCGGGGATCGCGCTCGCCCTGACGGCTTGGATGGCCGGCTGCGCGCAGGCGCCGAAGACGCAGCTGCCCGATGTGCCGATGGCTCCGGCCTTCAAGGAGGCGCGCGGACCTTGGGTCGAGGCGGGCGCCTCGGCGAAGGCGATCGCCGTCGATGGCTGGTGGCAGGGCTACGGCGATCCGGAGCTCGATGCGCTTGAGCAGCGACTGATCGAGAGCAGCCCCGATCTCGCATCCGCGCTGGCGCGCTATCAGCAGGCGAGGGCGGCGACCGACAGCCTGCGCGCCGCGCAGTCGCCGACGCTCAACACCTCGCTCAACGCGCAGCGCGACCGGCAGTCGGAGAGGCGCCCGCTGCGGGTGCTCGGGCCGACTTCGCCCGATTGGTACAACAGCGCGACGCTGGGCCTGGACCTGAGCTATGAGGTTGATCTGTGGGGCCGGGTGTCGAGGCAGGTCGCGGCGGGTGTCGCGTCGGAGCGCGCGGCGGCGGCGGACCTCGCCGCCGCGCGGCTGGCGCTGCAGGCGCAGTTGGCGGATTCGCTGCTGCAACTGCGCGGGCTCGATCGCGACAATGCGCTGCTCGCCGATGCCGAAGAGGCCTACACGCGGGCTTTCGATCTGATCTCGCGCCGGCACGAGGCCGGCATCGCGTCGGGCCTGGATCAGGCGCGGGCCGAAGGGCAATTGGAATCGGCGCGCTCGCAGCGGCGCCAGTCGCAGGCGCAGCGCGCCGTGCTGGAGCACGCGATCGCCGCGCTGGTCGGCGCGAACGCGTCGACCTTCCACATCGAACCGGCGCCGTCGCTGCGGCTGGCGATGCCGGTGGTGCCGCCGGGCTTGCCGTCGACGCTGCTCGAGCGGCGGCCCGACATCGCGGGCGCGCGGGAGCGCGTCGTGGCGGCGACCGCGACGCTGGGGGTTGCTCGGACGGCGTTCTTCCCGTCGGTGGTGCTGAGCGCGCAGGGCGGCTTCCAGAGCAGCGATCTGGGCCGCTTCATCGAGGCGCCCAACCTGTTCTGGGCGATTGGACCGACGCTGGCGATGAACCTGCTCGACGGCGGGCGGCGCAAGGCGGAAGAAGCGCGCGCGGGCGCGGCGCTCGACGAATCGGCGCAGCGCTATCGCGGCGCGGTGCTGGCGGCGTTCCAGCAGGTCGAGGACCAGCTCGTGCTGCTCGACCGCTACGGCGAAGCGCTCGAGGCGGAGAGGAAATCGGTCGATGCGGCCGAGCGCTCGCTCGCGCTGGCGACGAACCGCTATCGCGCGGGCGCGGCGGCGTATCTGGAGGTCGTGACCTCGCAGACGGCGGGGCTGCAGGCGCGGCGCAGCGCGGTCGATCTGGAGACGCGGCAGCGGCGGGCGACCGTGGCGCTCGTGAGGGCGCTCGGCGGTGGTTGGAACGCCGAGGCCGACCTGAAGGCCGGTGCACCGCGCTGAGGGCAACGCGGTCCGGCGGTGTTCCCAGTCGACATCAGGCGGCGGGCATGGGCGCCGCGTTCATGCGGCGAGCGCGGGCCACATCTCCCAACGCGGCCGTCAGCAGCGCGGGGTCGTCGTCTTCCAGGACGGCCGTCAGAAAGGCCGCGATTTCCTCCTCGTCGGTGAGGTACTCCGCAGCGTCGAACTCCGGAATCTCCGAGATCTTGATCTTCATGCTCACAAATCCTCCAACGTCAGGGCCAAGTCGATGGCCTTGCGAATGTCCGCCTGCTGCGTCGATTTGCCGCCGCCGCCAAGCATCACGATGAGTGCGGCGCCTCGCTGGACGTAGTACATGCGCCAACCAGGGCCGAAGTGCTCGCGCATCTCGTGAACACCCTGGCCGACCGCTTTGACATCGCCCAGCTGCCCGAGTTGCGCCTTGCGCAAGCGCTTGCTCAGGCGCTCACGTGTCGAAGGGTCTACGCAGGCCCCTCATCCAGTGAGAAAACTCCACGAGGCGTCGGACGGTGTACGGCGTCGATCCACTCTAATCGATTGGCGGCAGTAGGCGGTTGAGTCCGTCGCCCTGCGATCGTCCGTAACGCTAGATCGACAAATGTAAAACGCCTTTCCGAATTTTGGCGTTCTCGTTAGTCTGCGACCGTTGCCGACATGGCCGCGCCTGCGCGCTGGCGTGTCGGCACATGGCCGCTGCCCACGGCCACCGTCCCCGATGCGGATCCTGCTGGTCCGCGTCGCGCGAGGCGGGATCGGCTGTTGGGTGTTCCCGAGCAGTTTTTCGATCCACCGGTGACCGGTGGTGGCGGAGCCATGCCTGCGCCCCGGATCGCCTCAACGAGACATTGGGAGACAAGCGATGAAGCACATTCGTTCGAACGAGTCCACCGATCTGGTCGCGCCGAGGCCGCCGCAGGCCGGCCCGCTGCGCGCGCCGGGTCCGCGGCACGGCTTGGCGGCGATGGCCGTGGCGGTCGGTGCCGTGGCGCCGATGGGCGCGGCGCAGGCGGTCGACTGGCCGTCCGGCTTCTCCAAGTGCGCCGATGAGGGCGGCACTTGCAAGGTCGGCGACACCGCTCGCCAGGTGTCCTTCGGCGTGAAGGACAAGTGGGTGTTGAAGACGCTCAGCGGCAACGTGGCGTGCACTTCGGCGACCTTCGGCGGCGCCGATCCGAACCCGGGCGTGAAGGAGAAATGCGCGGTCGGGCCGGCGGGCTCGCCGGCGCCCGCGCCCTCTCCGGCGCCAGCCCCCGCGCCTTCGCCGGCTCCCGCGCCATCACCGGCTCCGGCGGGGCAGAGCGGCGGCTACGCGGGCGCGGTCAGCGGGGGCGGCGGCAAGACGCCGGTCACCGTGACGACCGCCGCCGAGATGCAGGCCGCGATCAACGTCTACAGCGGCAGCGGCGGCCTGGTGATCCGCTACGCGGGCAGCTTCGATTTCGGCACCATCCCCGATCCCTGCGCGCAGTGGAAGAAGCCCGCGGGCGCGATCGTCGAGATCAAGAACAAGAGCGACGTCACCATCGAGGGCGTCAATGGCTCGGCGGCGAACTTCGGTCTCGCGGTCAAGGCGGCGGCGAGCAACATCATCATCCGCAACATGACGATCGGGCTGCTGCCCGGATCCATCGATGCCATCGGCATCGAAGGGCAGAGCGGCAAGTTCCCGAGCAACGTCTGGATCGACCACAACACGCTGTTCAGCTCGCTGGCCGAGTGCTCGGGCGCGGGGGACCTGGAGTTCGACGGCCTGGTCGACAACAAGGCGGGCGCGCATCACCTGACCTACTCGTACAACTACATCCACGACCACCACAAGGTCGGGCTGATCGGCTCGAGCGACAGCGACGCGAGCGACCGCTACATCACCTTCCACCACAACGTGTACAGCAACGTCGGTTCGCGTTTGCCGCTGCAGCGCGCGGGCTACACGCACCTATACAACAACCTCTACTCGAAGGTCCTCACGTCGGGGGCGAACATCCGCATGGGTGGCTACTCGCTGATCGAGGGCAACTACTTCGAGCAGTCGCAGAACCCGGTGACCTCGCGCGACAGCCCGTCGATCGGCTACTGGGAGCTGAGGAACAACAACGTGAAGAGCCCGGCCGACTTCGCGACCTACGGCATCACCTGGGTGGCGAGCGAGTCCAGCCCGTCGCGCGATGCGACCGACTGGAAGTCGACGGCGAACTTCCCGGTGGGGATCCCGTATTCGTACGTGGTGAACGATCCGGCCTGCGTGAAGCAGAAGCTGCCGAGCGTGGCCGGGGCAGGGAAGAACCTGGCGACGTTGAGCTGCAATTGATCCGCCGATGAACGAGGGCCCTCGGCGCTTTGCGAGCGCCGAAACGGAAAGCCCCGCAAGACTTGCGTCTTGCGGGGCTTTGTATCTGGTGGCGCTTCAGGGATTCGAACCCCGGACCTGCGGATTATGATTCCGTCGCTCTAACCGGCTGAGCTAAAGCGCCTTGCGAAGAACGAGACTATAGCAAGGTTTTCGCCGACAATGCAAGTCCCGCCGACGCCGACAACAAAAAAAGTTCGGCGGCCCGTCCCTCGCGAGCTCCCTCCATGTTCAGCTTCCTCAAGAAAAAACTCGGCTTCGGCTCGTCCGATCCCACGCCCGCACCAGCTCCCGATGCCGCGCCCACTCCCGCGCCGGCCCCAGCGCCCGCCGTCGAGCCCGCTCCGGCTCCGGCCCCCACGCAAGCCCTGACCCCGGCGCCTCAACCGGCGCCTCAACCTGCGCTTCAACCTGCGCTTCAGCCCGCGCCTGTCATCGCGCCGCCCCCGGCCCCCGCACCCACTCCGGCTCCCACTCCCCTTCCAACTCCGGCACCAGCTCCTGTTGCGATGCCGGCTCCCACTCCCGCTCCCGCTCCGGTCGCGGAGTCCGAGCCCGAACCCGCGCCTCGCCAGAGCTGGATGGACAAGCTCCGCCAGGGACTGCGCAAGACCGGCTCGAGCATCGCGCAGGTCTTCACCGGCACGCAGATCGACGACGCCCTTTATGAAGAACTCGAGGCCGCGCTGCTGATGGCCGACACCGGCGTGAAGGCCACCGAGTTCCTGCTCGAGGACCTCAAGCGCCGCGTCAAGGAGGCCAAGGCCACCGATCCCGCCGCCGTGCGCCATCTGCTGGTGGAGGCGCTGACCGAACTGCTGCAGCCGCTGCAGCGCCAGTTGGTGATCGGCGAGCAGTCGCCGACGGTGATGATGGTCGTGGGCGTCAACGGCGCCGGCAAGACGACCAGCATCGGCAAGCTCACCCGCCATCTGGCCGACGCCGAGGCGAACGTGCTCCTCGCCGCCGCCGACACCTTCCGCGCCGCCGCGCGCGAGCAGCTCGCCGTCTGGGCCGACCGCAACCGCGTGCAGATCGTCAGCCAGGAGGGCGGCGATCCTTCCGCGGTGACCTTCGATGCGGTCGTCGCCGGCAAGGCGCGCGGCTGCGATGTCGTGATCGCCGACACCGCCGGCCGCCTGCCGACGCAGCTCCACCTGATGGAGGAGCTCAAGAAGATCAAGCGCGTGATCGGCAAGGCGCAGGAGACCGCGCCGCACGAGGTGCTGCTCGTCGTCGACGGCAACACGGGCCAGAACGCGCTCAACCAGGTCAAGGCCTTCGACGACGCGCTCGGCCTGACGGGCCTGATCGTCACCAAGCTCGACGGCACCGCCAAGGGCGGCGTGCTCGCGGCCATCGCGCGCGAGCGTCCCATCCCCGTCTACTTCATCGGCGTGGGCGAGAAGCTCGAGGACCTGCAGACCTTCGATCCGCGCGAATTCGCGCTCGCGCTGCTGGAATGACGCCAGCGGTACCCAAAGCAAAAGAGCTCCCAAGGGAGCTCTTTGCATTTACATCGGGAAGCCGCCGCCCCCACCGCCCATGAGGTTCTTCAGCCCGCCCATCTTCTTCATCATCTTCATCAGGCCGCCGCCCTTCATCTTCTTCATCATCCCCTGCATCTGGTCGAACTGATTCAGCAGGCGATTGACCTCCTGGATCTGCACGCCCGCGCCGGCGGCGATGCGGCGCTTGCGGCTGGCCTTGGACTTGCCGTCCATCAGCAGCGCCGGCTGGCGGCGTTCCTTGGCCGTCATCGCGTTCAGGATGCCTTCCATGCGCTTCATGTCGCGCTCGGCCTTGTCCATGTCGGCGGCGCCGGCCTTGGCGGTCATCTGCGTGGGCAGCTTGTCCATCAGCCCCGACAGCCCGCCCATCTTCTTCATCTGCGAGATCTGCGCCAGGAAGTCGTTCAGGTCGAAGCCGTCGCCCGACTTGAGCTTCTCCGCCAGCTTCTGCGCCGCCTCGACGTCCACGCCCTTCTGCACTTCCTCGACCAGCGCGACGATGTCGCCCATGCCGAGCACGCGGCCCGCGTGGCGGTCGGCGTCGAAGACTTCCAGCCCGTCGATCTTCTCGGACACGCCCGCGAACTTGATTGGCGCGCCGGTGACCTGCTTCACCGACAGCGCCGCGCCGCCGCGCGAATCGCCGTCCAGCTTGGTCAGCACGATGCCGGTCAGCGGCAGCGCCTCCTTGAACGCCTTGGCCGTGTTGACCGCGTCCTGGCCCTGCATCGCGTCGACGACGAACAGCGTCTCCACCGGCTTGAGCGTCGCGTGCAGGTCGCGGATCTCGGCCATCAGCGCCTCGTCGATCGCGAGCCGGCCGGCCGTGTCGACCAGCAGCACGTCGAAGAAGTGACGCCTGGCATGGTCCAGCGCCGCCAGCGCGATGTCATGCGGCTTCTGGTCCGGCGCCGACGGGAACCACTCGGCGCCCGCCTGCTTCGTCACCGTCTTGAGCTGCTCGATCGCGGCCGGGCGGTACACGTCCGCCGAGACCGTCAGCACCTTCTTCTTGCGCTTCTCGATCAGGTGCTTGGCCAGCTTGGCGGTGGTCGTCGTCTTGCCGGCGCCCTGCAGGCCCGCCATCAGGATGATCGCGGGCGGCTGCGCGGCGAGGTTGATGTCGGCGATGCCTTCACCCATCGTCGCCGCGAGTTCCTTGTGGACCACCGAGACCAGGACCTGGCCCGGATTCAGCGATCCGGCCACCTCCTGGCCCAGCGCCTTCTCCTTCACGCGGGCGACGAAGTCGCGCACCACCGGGAGCGCGACGTCGGCCTCCAGCAGCGCCATGCGGACTTCGCGCAGCATGTCCTGCACATTGGACTCGGTGATGCGGGCTTGGCCTCGCATCGTCTTGACGAGCCGGCTCAGTCGATCAGTCAGGGTGGATGCCATCGTAGAAGCGCCCGCGGGGGCGGGCGCGCGTCATTACACTTTGCAGATGATTTTATCGTTCGCCTCCGGAGAGCCCAGCGGCCCCCTCCTGGCCACCCTCAGCGCCGCAGGGGCCTTGGCCTACGCGGCCGCCGCCGCCTTCGCCCGGCGGCGGCCGCTCACCTGGCGTTCGGTGCTCGTGCTGGCCTGGGTGCTGCACCTGGCCGCGCTGGTCGTGGACGTCGGTGGCATCGGCGCCGCGCCGGTCAATGGCGGACACGCGGCGCGCTTCGGTTTCGCGCCCTCGCTGTCGATGACGGTCTGGCTGGTGACCGGCGTCTACCTGGTCGAGAGCCGCTTCCTGCCGCTGCCCTCGGCCCAGCGCCTGCTCAGCGTGCTGGGCCTGGCGGTGATGCTGATCGCCTGGATGTTCCCCGGCGAGTACCGCCCCCAGGCCGGCTCGCCGCTGGCGCCGCTGCACTGGGCGATGGGGCTCGCCTCGTACGGGCTGTGCGGCGTCGCGGTCATGCACGCGGTGATGCTCAACCGCGCCGAGCGCCAGATGCGCGCGCAGAAGGGGCAGGGCGCGCCGGCGCTCGGCACGCCGCTGCTGCGCCTGGAACGGCTGACCTTCCAGTTCGTCGGCGCCGGCGTCGTCGTGCTGTCGATCGCGCTGCTGCTGGGCGTCGCGTTCACGCCGCATTGGAAGTGGGATCACAAGACGCTGTTCGCGGTGATGGGCTGGGTCGTGCTGACCGGATTGCTGACCGGCCGCCGCGTGTTCGGCTGGCGCGGCCGGCGCGCGACGCGCTGGCTCTATTTCGGCGCCGCGCTGCTGCTGCTGTCCTATGCGGGCTCGCGCTTCGTGCTCGAGGTCATCCTCCAGCGTCCGCCCACCTGAGCCTTCCGGCGACCTCATCGTGATCAAGCTCCTCTTCTGGATCGTCCTGCTGGCGGTGGCCGCCTTCGTGCTCGGCTTCAAGCGCGGCCGGCCCGCGCCGCGCGACGACCAGCCGGACCGCCGTCCCGCCCCGCCGCAGGCGGTGCCGGAGTCCATGGTCCGCTGCGCCGAATGCGGCACGCACCTGCCCGCGAGCGAGGCGCTGCCCGGCCGCGGCGGCCACTTCTGCGGCGCCCCGCACCGCGCCGCGCACGAGGCCCGCCTGGAGGCGGCCGACGCCGCCGCCCGCGCGCGGGGCGGAGCCTGACCACGGCGGCCCGCATGGCGACGTCCGAGCCCAGCGGCGCGATCAGCGCCAGCACCATCCAACGCCTGTACCGCGCGTTCATGGGCGCGCGGGCGGCGCTGGGCCTGGCGCTGCTCGCGACGCAGTCGATCGCCGGCCTGATGGGCGCCAAGCCGACCGGCTGGGCGGCGCTGTTCTCGCTGGTCTACGGCGTGCAGGCGGTGCTCGCGTGGCTGCTGCCGCGCTGGTTCGGCGGCGGCGACACGCCGCCCAAGGACCGCGCCGGACTGACGACGCGCCAGTTCATGGTCAGCATCGGCGCGGACCTGCTGCTGTTCACGCTGCTGCAGGTGCGCGATCCGGTCGGCCCGTACGGCGCGCTGTTCTTCATGCCGGCGCTGATGGCCGGCGCGCTGCAGCCGCGGCTGCGCGCGCTCGCCTGCGCCGCGCTGCCCAGCCTGGTGCTGCTCTCGCTGTCCGGCTGGGCGGTGTTCAACGACCACGACGGCGCGCTGCGCATCAGCCAGGCGGGGCTGCTGGGCTGCGGCCTGTTCGTCGTCACGCTGCTGGCCAACGAGATCGCCGCCCGCCTCGCGCGCGAGGAGCGCGCCGCCCGCGGCAGCCTCGAGTACGCGCGCCAGCAGGCCGACCTGAACCGCCTGGTCATCGAGGAGATGGAGGAGGGCGTGCTCGTCGCCGACCGCCGCGGACTGGTGCGCACCGCCAATCCGGCCGCTCGCGCGCTGCTGTCCGAAGGCGCGTCGCTGCGTCCGGGCTCGTTCCGGCTCGATGCGGCGCCGGCGTGGAAGCCGCTGCTGCGCGCGATCGAGAAGGCCTTCGCCGGCGAGCTCTGGCCCGAGTCCGGACGCGACCTGCTGCTGGACTTCGGCCGCGGCTCGCAGCGCTCGCTGCGGGTGCGGATGCGCTTCACGCTGCGCCCGCTGGACGGCGACGACCTGTGCGTGCTCTTCCTCGAGGACAACCGCCACCTCGAGGCGCGCAACCGGCAGGAGAAGCTCGCCGCGATGGGCCGCGTGTCGGCCGGCATCGCGCACGAGATCCGCAATCCGCTGACCGCGATCGCGCAGGCCAACGCGCTGCTGTCCGAGGACGTCGCGCAGGAGCCGCGGCTGGAGCAGCTGACGCGGATGATCGCGTCCAACGTCGAGCGGCTGAAGCGGCTGGTCGACGACGTGATGGAGGTCGCGCCCGGCATCGCGCCGGTCGCGCTGACGCTGGCCGCCGCGCCGCTGGTGCGCGAGTACTGCGCCGACTGGAGCGCCACGCAGCGCCTGCCCCAGGGCGAGGCCGGCCCGCTGCGCGTCGAGGTCCAGCGCGACACGCTGCTGGTCAGCTTCGAGCCGGAGCATCTGCGCCGCGTGCTGATCAACCTGCTGGACAACGGCCTGCGCCACGCGCGCCCCGGTCCCGGCGCGCTGCGCGTGCAGCTGGCCGAGGACGGTGAGTGGGTACGGCTGTCGGTGTTCAGCCGCGCCGAGCCCATCCCGGCCGAGGTCGAAAGACACTTGTTCGAGCCCTTCTTCTCGACGCGCAGCCGCGGCTCGGGCCTGGGCCTGTACATTTGCCGCGAACTCTGCGAGCGCTACGGCGCCCGCATCGATTACCACCGCCGGTCCGCCGACGCGGGCAGCGGCCCGGATGCCGGGATGAACGAGTTCCGCGTGCTGCTGCCGCGGCCGTCCGCCACGGCGTCCATGCTGGCCTCGATCCCGTCGATGGGGCCGGACTCCCACTTCCCCGATACCGAACTCCATGAGCGCTGATCCCCGCCTGCTGGTCGTCGACGACGAGCCCGACCTGCGCACCCTCTACGAGATGACGCTGCTGCGCGAAGGCTTCACGCTGGACAGCGCCGGCACCGTCGAGGACGCGCTCGAGCGGCTGAGCGCCCGCCGCTATGACGCGGTCATCACCGACATGCGGCTGCCCGACGGCAGCGGGCTGGACATCCTGCGCTGGCTCGAGCAGCAGGGCCGCAGCGAGCGCGCGCTGGTCATCACCGCCTACGGCTCGGCGGAGAACGCCGTCGAGGCGCTCAAGGCCGGCGCCTACGACTACCTGACCAAGCCGGTGGACCTGCGCCAGTTCCGGATGGTCGTGGCCTCGGCGCTGGGCCGCGCGCCGAAGGCCGAAGGCACCGTGCCCAAGCCGTTCTCGTCCGCGCCCGCGCCGGTGGCGCCCGCCGCGGCGGCGCGGCCGGCCTTCACCGGCGAGGAGCCGGACGCGTTCGCGCCCACCCAGCCGGCCGCGCTGGATCCGCTGCCCGAGCGCGAAGCGCCCGCGCGCACCCCGGCGCTGGAGCGTCGCAAGGCGCCGCGCACGCCACCGCTGACGGGATCGGCCTCGGCGCTGGACCGGCTGGTCGGCGATTCGGCGCCGATGCGTCAGGTGCGCGATCTGATCGAGAAGGTCGCGCGCAGCATGGCGCCGGTGCTGCTCAACGGCGAGTCGGGCACCGGCAAGGAACTCGTCGCGCGCGCGATCCATGACGTCAGCGCGCGCCGCCCGCAGCCCTTCATCGCGGTCAACTGCGGCGCGATCCCGGAGCAGCTGCTCGAGGCCGAGTTCTTCGGCTACCGCAAGGGCGCCTTCACCGGCGCGACCGAGGACCGCGAGGGCTTCTTCCAGGCCGCGCAGGGCGGCACGCTGTTCCTCGACGAGATCGGCGACCTGCCGCTGGCGATGCAGTCCAAGCTGCTGCGCGCGCTGCAGGAGCGCTCGGTGCGGCCGGTCGGCGCGGTGGCGGAAATGCCGGTCAACGTGCGGCTGCTGAGCGCCACGCACAAGGACCTGGCGGCCGAGGTCGGGGGCGGGCGCTTCCGCCAGGACTTGTATTACCGGCTCAACGTGATCCAGATCCGCGTGCCGCCGCTGCGCGAGCGCATGGAGGACCTGGCGCCCATCAGCGCCCGCATCCTGCAGCGCATCGCCGCCGACGCCGGCGTGTCGCCGGTGCCCGCGCTGACGGGCGCGGCGTTGGCGACGCTGTCGCGCTACAGCTTCCCGGGCAACGTCCGCGAGCTGGAGAACCTGTTGCATCGCGCGCTGGCGCTGTCCAGCGGCGAGGGCATCGACCTGGCCGACCTGGGCCTGCCCGACAGCGTGCTGGGCCCGGACGACGCGGCCGGCGAACCCGCCTTCGCCGCGCTGGAGCCGGCGCCCGGCGTCACGCCGCCGGTCCAGGCGCAGGGCGGCGCGGCGCTGCCGACCGACCTGGCGAAATACCTCGACGAGGTCGAGAAGCAGATCCTGCTGCGCGCGCTCGAGCAGCACCGCTACAACCGCACCGCGGCCGGCGCGAGCCTGGGCCTGTCGCTGCGGCAGATGCGCTACCGGATGGCCCGGCTGGAGATTTCGGCCGGCGGCGACGAGGCTTGAACGGCTTCTTCATCGGCAGCCCGGCGTCTCGCGCTGGGCGCATGGCGACCATGACCCCACCGCCGGTGGCGGCTAGGGGAAGGTCCTAGGCGGTACTTGTCCTAGCCCCCGGGGACGCGGGGCCGGACCGTCATCGAACCGCCATCGCCGCGAGTGCAGCAACCATCGACGTTTGCAGCCCATTCCGTCCCGCAGCCCGCGTCAATCCTCGCGCTCCAAAGTGGATGCGCGAATCCATCGGGGCTGCGCGGGGTCAGGTCTTCCCGCTAGCCCAGCACATGGACCGAGTCAAGCGGTGAGGCCACTAGCGGTAGTTCCTTGAAGGTCCCGCGACCACTAGATATAGTGTTTTGCATGCTATCCTGATGACTTCGCAAACACGGCGATGAATGCTCCAACAGAAGTCTTGCCCGCGGTGCCGGCCCCCCAGCCGGAGGACCGGGACTCCCAAGTCCAGGCGCATCAGCAGCATCGCGAACATCACCTGACCCCCTGATCGTTTGGCCCCTCGCTTACCCGGGGCCGGGCGAAGCTTTTTTGTTTTTTCGAATCCAGAACAGACGAGGATCCCATGCAGACTGTCGCCGCCACACCGACTGCTGAAACGGGCCTGGCGCAGACTCCCCGCGAGTCCGCCGCCGCTTCGGCCAGCTTCCCGCAGCACCAGATCATCCGCCGCAACGGCGCGGTGGTGCACTTCGAGCCCAGCAAGGTGGCCGTGGCGATGATGAAAGCGTTCCTGGCGGTGCACGGCACCAGCGGCGCCGCGTCCGCCAGCGTGCGCGAGACGGTCGACGCGCTGACCGAGTCGGTCGTGAAGGCGCTGGTGCGCTCGCGCCCGGGCGGCGGCACCTTCCACATCGAGGACGTGCAGGATCACGTCGAACTCGCGCTGATGCGCGGCGGCCACCATGAAGTGGCGCGCGCCTACGTGCTGTACCGCGAGCGCCGCACCCAGGAGCGCGCCGCCCAGGGCGAGCAGCGCCAGGCCGCCGTGCTGGAGTCCGGCATCTCGGTGACCGAGAACGGCGTGCGCGTGCCGCTCGACCTGGACAAGCTGGCCGCGCTGATCTCGTCGAGCTGCGAGAACCTGGGCGCCGACGTCAAGCCGGATCCGATCCTGGCCGAGACCAAGCGCAACCTGTACGACGGCGTCCCGATCGACGAGGTCTACAAGGCCGCGATCCTGGCCGCGCGCACGCTGATCGAGAAGGACCCGGGCTACACCCGCGCCACCGCCCGTCTGCTGCTGCACACGATCCGCAGGGAGATCCTGGGCCGCGAGGTCACGCAGGCCGAGATGGCCACGCAGTACGCCGACTACTTCCCGACCTTCATCAAGAAGGGCGTGCAGGCCGAGCTGCTGGACGAGAAGCTGCAGCAGTACGACCTGGCCCGGCTGGGCGCCGCGCTGAAGGCCGAACGCGACCTGCAGTTCGACTACCTGGGCCTGCAGACGCTGTTCGACCGCTACTTCCTGCACGTGGACGGCACCCGCATCGAGATGCCGCAGGCCTTCTTCATGCGCGTGGCCATGGGCCTGGCGCTGAACGAGATCGACCGCGAGGCGCGCGCCATCGAGTTCTACGAAGTCCTGTCGACCTTCGACTTCATGAGCTCCACGCCGACGCTGTTCAACTCCGGCACGCGCCGCTCGCAGCTGTCGAGCTGCTACCTGACGACGGTGGCCGACGACCTGGACGGCATCTATGAGGCGCTGAAGGAAAACGCGCTGCTGTCGAAGTTCGCCGGCGGCCTGGGCAACGACTGGACCCCGGTGCGCGCGCTGGGTTCGCACATCAAGGGCACGAACGGCAAGTCGCAGGGCGTCGTCCCGTTCCTGAAGGTGGTCAACGACACCGCCGTCGCGGTGAACCAGGGCGGCAAGCGCAAGGGCGCCGTCTGCGCCTATCTGGAGACGTGGCACCTGGACATCGAGGAATTCCTCGAGCTGCGCAAGAACACCGGCGATGACCGCCGCCGCACCCACGACATGAACACGGCGAACTGGATTCCCGACCTGTTCATGAAGCGCGTCATCGAAGGCGGCGAGTGGACGCTGTTCAGCCCGTCGACCTGCCCGGACCTGCACGACCTGTTCGGCAAGGCCTTCCAGACCGCCTACGAGGCGTACGAAGCCAAGGTCGACCGCGGCGAGCTCAAGCTCTACAAGCGCATGCCGGCCCGCGACCTGTGGCGCAAGATGCTGACGATGCTGTTCGAGACCGGCCATCCCTGGATCACGTTCAAGGACGCCTGCAATGTCCGCAGCCCGCAGCAGCATGTCGGCGTCGTGCACTCGTCCAACCTGTGCACCGAGATCACGCTGAACACCAACGACAACGAGATCGCGGTCTGCAACCTCGGCTCCGTGAACCTGGCGCAGCACCTGAAGGACGGCAGGATCGACCAGGAGAAGCTGAAGAAGACGGTGGCGACGGCGATGCGCATGCTCGACAACGTCATCGACATCAACTACTACGCGGTCAAGAAGGCGCGCGATTCGAACCTGCGCCACCGTCCGGTGGGCCTGGGCATCATGGGCTTCCAGGACGCGCTGTACCAGCTGCGCGTGCCGTACGCCTCCGACGCCGCCGTCGAGTTCGCCGACCGTTCGATGGAAGCCGTCTGCTATCACGCCTACTGGGCGTCGACCGAGCTGTCCGCCGAGCGCGGCCGCTACAGCAGCTATCGCGGCTCGCTGTGGGATCGCGGCATCCTGCCGATCGACTCGCTGGACCTGCTGGCCGAAGCCCGCGGCGGCTACGTCGACGTGGACCGCTCGTCGTCGCTGGACTGGGACGCGCTGCGCGCCAAGATCGCCCGTGACGGCATGCGCAACAGCAACTGCGTGGCGATCGCGCCGACCGCGACGATCTCCAACATCATCGGCGTCGACGCGTCGATCGAGCCCTGCTTCGGCAACCTGTCGGTGAAGTCCAACCTGTCGGGCGAGTTCACCGTCGTGAACGAACACCTGGTCCGCGACCTCAAGAAGCTGGGCCTGTGGGACGACGTGATGGTCATGGACCTCAAGCACTTCGACGGTTCGCTGCGCCGCATCGACCGCGTGCCCGAGGAACTCAAGCAGCTCTACGCGACCGCCTTCGAAGTCGACACCGTGTGGCTGGTGGAAGCCGCCGCGCGCCGCCAGAAGTGGATCGACCAGGCGCAGAGCCTGAACATCTACATGGCCGGCGCGTCGGGCAAGCGTCTGGACGAGACCTACAAGCTGGCGTGGCAGCGCGGCCTGAAGACGACCTACTACCTCCGCACGATGGGCGCGACGCACGCCGAGAAGAGCACCGTGCAGAACGCCGGTCAGCTCAACGCGGTGAGCAGCTCGATGGGCGGCATGAGCGCCGCGCCGGCCGCGAGCGCGCCGGTCGCCGCCGCGCCGGTGCAGAGCGCGGCCGCGCCGTCGATCGATGACGTGACGCCGGCCACCGACGTCAAGTTCTGCGCCATCGACGACCCGGGTTGCGAGGCCTGCCAGTAATCGAAACAGGAGGTGGCGGCGCCGCGCGCCGGCACCTCCGACGCTCGCGATGCGAGTGTTCATCGATGTTTGCGGCGATCGGCGATTTTTCCGCCGGGCCTCGCGAGCGATCGATGAACGCTTGATCGGACGTCCGCTCCGGCTCCTGCCGCGCGCCGTGATCGCGCGGCATCGCACTCACCAGGAGATGCGACGCACACGGTCCAGCGCGTTGAATGCGATGCGGACCAGCAACAGCGAAGCGGCGTCAAAGTCAAGAAGTCCTTTGTGTTTGAACACAACACTCCGATAATCCGCGACCATAGGAAGACCACCATGCTGGTTTGGGAAGAAGACCGTCAACCTTCGAGCAACGCGCCGCAGTCGGGCGCATCGATCCACGCAGCGACGCACGCCGTCGCGCGTGATGCCGCCGCCTCCGCGATCGGCTCGGTGTCCTCTCCCGCGGCCTCGATCGGCGACGCCAGCGAGCGCCGCGTGAACGTCGCCGACAAGCGCATCATCAACGGCCAGACCGACGTCAACCAGCTGGTGCCGTTCAAGTACAAGTGGGCGTGGGAGAAGTACCTCGCCACCTGCGCGAATCACTGGATGCCGCAGGAAGTGAACATGTCCCGCGACATCGCGCTGTGGAAGGATCCGAACGGCCTGAGCGAGGACGAGCGCCGGATCATCAAGCGCAACCTCGGCTTCTTCGTGACCGCCGATTCGCTGGCCGCCAACAACATCGTGCTGGGCACCTACCGCCACATCACGGCTCCCGAAGCCCGCCAGTTCCTGCTGCGCCAGGCCTTCGAGGAAGCGATCCACACCCACGCCTATCAATACATCGTCGAGTCGCTGGGCCTGGACGAGAGCGAGATCTTCAACGCCTATCACGAGGTGCAGTCGATCCGCGACAAGGACGAATTCCTGATCCCGTTCATCGACGCGATCATGGATCCCACCTTCGTCACCGGCACGCCGGAGAACGACCAGACGCTGCTCAAGTCGCTGATCGTCTTCGCCTGCCTGATGGAAGGCCTGTTCTTCTACGTCGGCTTCACGCAGATCCTGGCGCTGGGCCGCCAGAACAAGATGACCGGCGCCGCCGAGCAGTACCAGTACATCCTGCGCGACGAGTCGATGCACTGCAATTTCGGCATCGACCTGATCAACCAGATCAAGCTCGAGAACCCCCATCTGTGGACCCCGGAATTCCGCGCCGAGATCAAGGCGCTGTTCCAGAAGGCCGTGGAGCTCGAGTACCGCTACGCCGAGGACACCATGCCGCGTGGCGTGCTGGGCCTGAACGCGGCGATGTTCAAAGGCTACTTGCGCTACATCGCGAATCGTCGCGCGACGCAGATCGGCCTCGAGGCGCTCTTCCCGAACGAGGAAAACCCGTTCCCGTGGATGAGCGAAATGATCGACCTGAAGAAGGAACGCAACTTCTTCGAGACCCGAGTGATCGAATACCAATCGGGTGGCGCGCTGTCCTGGGACTGAGTCCCGGGCCGGAACGACCCTCGAGCATTGTTTGTTGAAGAAGAGATCAAGCTTGGCGATGCGCCGACCGACCGACAGAGAAGCGGCGGATGCGCACCGCAACCCGATTCACCGCACCGCGGAGCGCAACTCCCGCGCGTCGTGGGCGGTGAATACCTGCACCGGCATCAACCGGTTGATGACGGGCAGGGCTATTTCCACTTGATCAAGGAGAACTGAAATGGCAACTGCGAAGAAGGCCGCTCCGGCCAAGAAGGCGGCTCCGGCCAAGAAGGCCGCCGCGAAGAAGGCTCCGGCCGCGAAGAAGGCCGCTCCGGCCAAGAAGGCTCCGGCCGCCAAGAAGGCCGCTCCGGCCAAGAAGGCTGCCGCGCCGGCGAAGAAGGCCGCTGCCGCCAAGAAGGCTGCTCCGGCGAAGAAGGCCGCTCCGGCCAAGAAGGCCGCGGCTGCGAAGAAGGCCGCTCCGGCGAAGAAGGTCGCTGCCGCCAAGAAGGCTGCTCCGGCCAAGAAGGTCGCCGCGAAGAAGGCTCCGGCCGCCAAGAAGACCGCCGCCGCCAAGAAGCCGCCGATCAAGGCGACTGCTGCCAAGGCTGCGAAGCCCGCTGCGAAGAAGGCTGCTCCGGCGAAGAAGGCCGCTGCCCCCAAGAAGGCTGCTGCCGCGAAGAAGGCTGCTCCCAAGGCCGCCGCGAAGCCCGCTGCGAAGCCGGCCGCCAAGAAGGCTGCTGCTCCGAAGAAGGCTGCCGCCAAGCCTGCCGCTGCCCCTGCCGCGAAGCCTGCCGCTGCTCCGGCGCCCGCCGCGAAGACCGCGCTGAGCCCGCAAGCCGCGTGGCCCTTCCCGACCGGCAACAAGCCCTGAGCTTGAACGGTGACCGGGCCTTCGGGTCCGGTTCATCACGCATGAAAACCCGGCGCAAGCCGGGTTTTTTCTTTGGGGTCAGGGATAGAAGAGTTCGACCGAGTAGCCGCTGATCTTCAGCGCGCCACTGTCGAAGATCAGCTGCAGCTGCTGATCCGCGCCGCCCGGCAGCGACGCGCGGCCGGCCTGCATCTCCGCCGGCGACAGCATCCGCCGCACGACGAGCGCGCCGCTCGCATCGGTCAGGCTCAGGTCCACCCACGGCTGCGCGACTTCCCAGTTGCTGCGGTTGCGCAGGCTGATGCTGAAGCGGTAGTGGTTGGCCGTGCCCGCCGGATTGAGGCTGCTGCTCTCGACGCTGAGCGCCTCGATGTGCTGCCAGGGCTTGAGTTCCTGGCCCATCGCCTGCGCCATCGACGCGAGCATCGGCTTGGCGGCCGGGTACTGCGCGGCGATCGCCTCGCGTGCGTGCCACAGCAGCTGGCCCATCAGGCCAAGGGCCAGCACGGTCGTGGCCGCGCCCAGCGCGACGCGGACGCCGGGCCGGCTCCAGCGGCGGGCCGCCTCGGCCTGGCGCATGAAGCGGGGCAACTGGTCGGGCAGCACGCTCGGCGCGCCGGGCTCGGCCGCGGCTTGCGCGGCGGCGCGCGCGGCCATCAACTCGGACTCGGCGGCCAGCACCGTCATCGTCGTCTCGGGGCTGGCCACGGCCGAGCGTTCGCGCGGCTTGCGCTTGAACGGGTTCCACGACCGGCGCGGCTTCGCAGCCTTGGCGGCGCGCTTGGCCTCGGCGATCGTCTCCTCGTCGGGCGGCATCATCGACGAGGTCGGCTCGAGCGAAGGCTCCATCGCCGGCTCGTTCGCGCGCAGTTGCGCGGCGGTCGCCGGGCTGAGCGCGAAGGTCACGTCGGGCCGGTCGTCGTCGATCATCGGCGGCGGCAGCTCGTCCTCTTCGAAGCGCATGCCCTTGGGCTCGGGCAGGTGCGCGCGCGGATCGGGCGATGGCGGCGGCTGGTCGAGGAAGGGCTCGCGGCGTGCTTCGTGGGCCTGGTCGTCGAAGGCGCTGCTGGCGGCATGGAAGCGCGACTCCAGCAGGCTGTCCGCCGGGTCGTCGTCGGCCACGCGCCGCGGCGGCGCGAAGGGATTCAGGGCCTCGTCGTCATCGGCGATCCAGCCGCTGTCGCGATGGCTGGGCGGAGCGGGCGGCTCGGGCGTGAAGATCGGCGCGGGCTGCAGCGCCATCGCCGGCGGCGCCATGGGTGGCGGCAGCGGCGCGGGTCGACTGGGCTGGAAGTCGCCGTGAAGGGGCTGATGGGGCGGAGCGGGCGCCACGGGCGCGGGCGGCTCCGGCTGGCGCGCGGCGGGAACCGGCTCGGCCGGCGCGCTCAGCGGCGGCCAGGGCGGCGGGCTGTCGCGCTCCAGGTCGAACAGCTGCTCGCGTGCGTCGAATACCTCGGCGCAACGGCCGCAGCGCACCCAGCCCTCGGAGACGCGCAGCTGGTCCTGCACCACCCGGAAGATGGTGCCGCAGGTCGTGCAGCGGGTCGCGAGATTCATGGGCGCGATGATGCCACGAAGCAGGGTCAGTCCTTGCCGCGCCCCGCCCCTGGGTGACACGCGGTCACGGGGCGGTCGATGGCGTGCAAGCGGCTGTTCATCGGGGCAAACGGACGTCGTGAGGCGTCGCGGGACGTCGTGGTGAAAGCGGGAAACGGCGCCGGCGGCCTCAGGCGGCGCGGCGCGCGGTCATCAGGATCCAGCCGTCCTCATGGTCGGAGACCTCGAGCTGGACGTACGGCGCATAGGCCGCCTTCAGCTCGTCGGCCTGGCGCTCGAGGATGCCGGCCAGCACCAGGTGGGCGCCCGGCCGCAGATGGTTGCAGAGCAGCGGCGCGAGCAGCTTCAGCGGCGTCGCCAGGATGTTGGCCAGCACGACCGGATATTCGCCTCGCGCGGCATCGGGCATCGCCGCGTTGAGCGTCACGCCGTTGTCCTTGGCGTTGTGCGTCGAGGCGATGAGCGCGGCCGGATCGATGTCGACGGCGTCGATGTCGCGCGCGCCGAACAGGCCCGCGGCGATCGCGAGGATGCCCGAGCCGCAGCCGTAGTCGAGCACGCGATCCCAGCCCGCGGCCTCGGCGCCATGCGTCGCGATCCAGCGCAGGCACATGCGTGTCGTCGGATGGGTGCCGGTGCCGAAGGCCAGGCCCGGATCCAGGCGCATGACCTGCCTGGCCTGCGCGGGCGCCTCGTGCCACGACGGCACGATCCAGAACTCGGGCGTGATCTCCACCGGCGCGAACTGCGATTGCGTCAGCCGCACCCAGTCTTGCTGCGCGACGGTCTGGATCGCCTGCACGTGGACGTCGGTGGCCCAGTCCTGCGCCAGGATCAGCGTCGCCGCCTCGGTGGCCTCGGCTTCCTGCGCGAACAGCGCCATCACCACCGAACGCTCCCAGCCGGCGCGCGGCGCGGGCATGCCGGGCTCGCCGAACAGCGCGCGCTCCGCCGGCGTGTCGGCATCGGCGTCCTCGACCGAGACGGCCAGCGCGTCGATCTCCATCAGCGCGTCGCTGACGGTCTCGACATCCTCCTCGCGGCAGATCAGCACGAGCTCGTGCAGCAGGGGATCGTTGGCGTGGTCTTCGCTCATGGCGGCTCCGGGACTTCGGGGGACTTCTGAAATGGAGAAGCCCTCAAGGCGGACCAGTGTCCGCGCTTGAGGGCTCGCGCATTGTCGCTCAGCGGCGGTCAGCGCTTATGGGCGGCCATCCACTGCTCGAGGTAGTGGATGTCCGTGCCGCCTTCGATGAACTTGGCATCGGCCATCAGCTCGCGGTGCAGCGGGATGTTGGTCTGGATGCCTTCGACGACGGTCTCCGACAGCGCGATGCGCATGCGGGCCAGGGCCTGCTCGCGGGTGTCGCCGTGGACGATGATCTTGCCGATCATCGAGTCGTAGTTCGGCGGCACGAAGTAGTTGGTGTACGCATGCGAGTCCACGCGCACGCCAGGGCCGCCCGGCGGGTGCCACATCGTGATGCGGCCCGGCGACGGGATGAACTTGACCGGGTCCTCGGCGTTGATGCGGCACTCGATCGAGTGGCCGCGCATCGTGATGTTGCGCTGGGTGAAGGGCAGCTTCTCGCCGGCGGCGATGCGGATCTGCATCTGCACGATGTCGATGCCGGTCACCAGCTCGGTCACCGGGTGCTCGACCTGCACGCGGGTGTTCATCTCGATGAAGTAGAACTCGCCGTCCTCGTACAGGAACTCGAAGGTGCCCGCGCCGCGGTAGCCCATCTTCTTGCAGGCGGCGGCGCAGCGGTCGCCCACGCGCTCGATCAGGCGGCGGGGAATGCCGGGAGCCGGCGCTTCCTCGATGATCTTCTGGTGACGGCGCTGCATGGAGCAGTCGCGCTCGCCCAGCCAGACGGCGTTCTTCTGGCCGTCGGCCAGCACCTGGATCTCCACGTGGCGCGGATGCTCCAGGAACTTCTCCATGTAGACCTGCGGATTGCCGAAGGCCGCGCCCGCCTCGGCCTTGGTCATCTGCACCGCGTTGACCAGCGCGGCCTCGGTGTGGACCACGCGCATGCCGCGCCCGCCGCCGCCGCCGGCGGCCTTGATGATGACCGGATAGCCGATCGCGCGGGCGATGCGGACGATCTCCTTGGGGTCGTCCGGCAGGGCGCCCTCGGAGCCGGGCACGCAGGGCACGCCGGCCTTGATCATGGCCTGCTTGGCCGAGACCTTGTCGCCCATGGTCCGGATGTTGTCCGGGGTCGGGCCGATGAAGGTGAAGCCGCTGCGCTCGACGCGCTCGGCGAAGTCGGCGTTCTCGGACAGGAAGCCGTATCCGGGGTGGATGGCCTCGGCGTCGGTGACCTCGGCCGTCGCGATGATGGCCGGCATCGACAGATAGCTCTGCGCGGACGGCGCGGGGCCGATGCAGACGGCCTCGTCGGCCAGCTTCACGTACTTCGCGTCGCGGTCCGCTTCCGAATACACGACGACCGACTTCACGCCCAGCTCGCGGCACGCGCGCTGGATGCGGAGCGCGATCTCGCCGCGATTCGCAATGAGGATCTTCTTGAACATCTCGGACGCCTTACTCGATGATGATCAGCGCCTGGCCGAATTCCACCGGTTGGCCGTTCTCGATCAGGATCTTCGTGATCGTGCCGGCCTTGTCGGCCTCGATCTCGTTCATGATCTTCATCGCCTCGATGATGCAGATCGGGTCGCCTTCCTTGACCTGCTGGCCGACTTCGGCGAACGGCTTGGCGTTCGGGCTCGAGGCGCGGTAGAAGGTGCCGACCATCGGCGACTTCACGACGTGGCCCGTCTCGACGGGCGGGGCGGCGGGGGCTGCCGGCGCGGCAGCCGCGGCCGGCTGGGCCACCGGGGCGGCGACCATCTGCGGCGCGGCCTGCATCATGGGCATGGCGGCCACGACGGGCTGGCCATCGGACTTGACGATGCGCACCTTGCCATCGGCTTCGGTGATTTCAAGTTCAGAGATGTTCGACTCGGAAACGAGGTCGATCAGGGTCTTGAGCTTGCGCAAATCCATAAGAACTCTCCAACGGGGATCGGTTGTGATCTTCGGTGATGTCTTCCGGTCCGTCACGCGGGTCGACGGACCGCGGCGCTCAGGGGGACGAGGCCGGCCGGCTCAACTGGTCGATTGCGAACTGCAGCGCCAGCCGGTAACCGGCCGGGCCGAGCCCGCAGATCACGCCTTCCGCGATCGCCGACACGTAGCTGTGGTGGCGGAACGGTTCGCGCTTGTGGACGTTGGACAGGTGCACTTCGATCACCGGCAGCGCCACCCCGGCCAGCGCATCGCGGATCGCGACGCTGGTATGGGTGTAGGCCGCCGGATTGATGATGATGAAGCGCGTGCCGTCGCGACCCGCGGCGTGAATGCGGTCCACCAGCGCACCTTCGTGGTTGCTCTGATAGCTCTCCAGAGCTACGCCGGCTTTCTGCGCGATCTGGCGGAGATCTGCATCGATTTCCGCCAAAGTGGTCGCGCCATATACCCCAGGCTCGCGGGTGCCGAGCAGATTGAGGTTGGGGCCGTGTAGTACCAGGACTTGCATTCAGCGACCGGGTCCCGCCAATTAGAGCGAAGACACTAGAAGCGTAAAAGGGTGGACTTTACGCCTTTTGGCTCCAGATCCCGGCAGCAGCCCAAAAATAAATGGCTTGACCCGGCGGGGGGCGGCCGCTATGGCCGAGCGCCCCTGCTTCTAGGGGTTGACCCGAGGTCAGGCGCCAGCGGCGCGGGCCATCTCGCGCAGCTCATCCAGATGCGTGGCGCCGAGTTTGCGCCAGATGGGCTCCCCTTGCGGGCCGAACGCGACGGTAAATGGCAACCCTCCCTTGGCGTTGCCGAGCGTCTTCGACAGATCGGTGCCGGTCAGGCCCGCCAGCGCCACCGGGAACTTCAGCGGGATCTTCTCCAGGAATCCGCGCACCGGCGTGGGCGCATCCACCGCCAGGCCCAGCACTTGCCAGCCCTTCGCGACGAACTCGTCGTGGAACTGGTTGATCTCGGGCAGTTCCTTCACACACGGCGCGCACCACGTCGCCCAGAAATTCAGCAGCAGCGGCTTGCCGCGCAGATGAGCGGCGGGCTGATAGGTCTTCTGATCGAGCGTGTCGAAACTGGCATTCCAGAAGGCGGCGGCCTCCGCGGACAAGGGACCCGGCGCGATGCCGCCGGCGTCAGCGGCCTGGCGCTCGTGGCGCAGGGCGACATACGCGCCGCCACCGGCGGCCAGCACGCCGGCGGCACCCAATCCCAGAACTGCGCGTCGTTGCATTCAATCGTCCTTGTTCGTCATCAGTTGGCGCAGGGCGGCCAGGTCGCCGCGCTCGGTCCGGCCGCGCGCGTCGGGCTTGAGCGCGCCGCGCAGGTCGTCATGGTCCAGGATGGTCAGCGCGATCGTGACCCGCTCGTTCAGCGCGCGGCAGGGAGCGTCCAGGATCAACTGGTCGACGGTCTGGCCCTTGGCGTTGCGCGACTGGCCGACGTCGTAATCGATGCCCTGGTTCAGCAGCGCGATCTCCGCCGATTTGCTGTCATCGCAATACAGCTGCAGGTGGATGTTGGAGAGCCGCGTCGCGGTGCCGCGCCAGACGGCGCCGCTCAGGTGCGGGCGGAACTCCGCCAGGCGCTCCATCCAGGCAGCCGCCAGTTCGCGCAGCGCCTGCAATTCCGCCGGCTGGGTGTCGGCGCAGAAGATGTCCAGGTACTCGCGGACCTGGTCCTCGAGTTCGTCGTTGCTCGGCAGCGCCGTGCGGGGCGGCAGGCCCAGCACCTTCAGCGCGCGGGACTTGGCGGGGCCGTATTCCAGGCCTTCCTCCACCACCAGCCGGGCGGCGGCGGCGGCGATCTCGGTGGTCAGTTCGGTGGTCATGGCGTTCCAGTCGCTCGGCGGGAAGTCCGGGCGGGAGCGCTCAGGGTACCTCGACCGCGCCCATCCGGGCCTCGATGGTGCCAGCACGGCCGATCACGTAGGGCGAGCCGGGGCGTTTCTCGAACCGCTTGGGCGCCGGCAGCATCACCGCCAGCCGGGCGGCCTGGTTCGGACCGAGCTTCGAGGCGTCGATCCGGTAGTAATGACGCGCCGCGGCCTGGGCGCCGAACACGCCTTCGCCCCACTCGACGTTGTTCAGGTAGATCTCGAGGATGCGCTGCTTGCTCAGCAGCGCCTCCAGCAGGAAGGTCAGCACGAACTCCTGGCCCTTGCGCACGAGGGTGCGCTCGGAGTTCAGGAACAGGTTCTTGGCCAGTTGCTGGGTGATCGTCGATCCGCCAATGACCTTGGGAACCGGCGGCGGCCGGCTGGAACTGGCCTTCGCGAGGCGGGCGGCGCGCTTGTCGGCCTGCTCCTGCGCGCGCTGGTTCTTGTCCCAGGCCTTCTCGATCGCATCCCAGTCGACACCGCCGTGCTCGCTGAAGCCGGCATCCTCGCTGGCGATGACGGCGCGCTTGAGGTGGCGGCTGATCAGGCCGTCGTCGACCCACTGCTGCGCCCAGAGGATCTGATGCTTCTCGCGCAGCAGGCGCAGCGCCTCCGAGCGCTGGAAGGTGGTCGACTGCGGCGACACCACCGCCATCAACGCGATGCGGGCGGCGAAGAACAGCTGCAGGCAGACGAGGCTGACCAGCAGCATGCCGGCGAAGCGCCAGAACTGCTTCATGGCGGCGCCTCAGTGCGACGCCAGCTGCCGCCGCACGCCGGCCAGCACGGTCGCGCTGTCCGGACGCACGCCGCGCCAGACGAAGAAGGCCTCGGCGGCCTGTTCGACCAGCATGCCGAGTCCGTCGAGCGTGAGCCCGCCGGGTCCGGCCTGGCCGGCGGCCCAGTTCAGGAACGGGAGGGAGGACGCGCCATACATCATGTCCACCGCCAGGCCGCCGCGCGCCAGCACGGGGGCGTCCGGATCCGGCAGCGGCAGGCCCGCGCCGCTGAGCGAGGCGCTCGTCCCATTGATCAGCACGTCATGCCGGCCCTCGGGCGCGGCGGCGTCGAGACCGCCCGCGCTCAGGCGCACGCCGTGCTGTCCGGCCCAGGCGCGATGGCTGTCGGCCAGCGCCAGCGCCTTGTCCGGGCTGCGGTTGACGATGCGGATCTCCGCGGGCCGGCCGCCGATCAGGGGGCCCAGCACGCCGGCCGATGCGCCGCCCGCGCCGATCAGCAGCACGCGCAGGCCGCGCAGCGGCCGCTGCGCATTGCGCTCGATGTCGGCGACCAGGCCGGCGCCATCGGTGTTGTCGCCCAGCCAGCCGCCAGCCGCCTCGTCATCGAAGCGCATCGTGTTGACCGCGCCGGCCAGCTGCGCGCGCGCCGTCTTGCGCGCGGCGAGGCGGAAGGCCTCGAACTTGAACGGCACCGTGACGTTGCAGCCGCGGCCGCCCGCCGCGACGAAGGCGCGGATCGAGGCCTCGAAGGCATCCAGCGGACAGAGCAGCCGTTCATAGACCAGCGACTGGCCGGTCTGCGCGGCGAACGCGGCATGGATCTCGGGCGACCGGCTGTGCGCGACCGGATTGCCGGCCACCGCGTAGCGGTCGACGCCGGTGTCGAAGGCGGAGGGGGCAGCGCTCATGACGGCTCGGGCTCTATCTATATAGGAGGAGGGCGGGGCGGCCGTCAGGACGGCTGCGCGCTGAGTGTCGTCTCGAGGTTCTCGTCGCGGGTGAAGCGGAAGCGCGAGGTGATGACCAGCAACTCGGCGCCCTGGCGCATCTGCGTCGTGAACTGGCCGAACGGCGCGCTCGCGCGGACGATCGCGACGGCGCGCCGGTCCAGCACCGCGTTGCCGGAGCTTTGCACGATGTCGGTCTCGACGACGCGGCCGCGGGCGTCGACGTGGATGTTCATGGTCAGCTCGCCGTAGAGCTTGCGTCCCTGGTAGGTCGGGAAGTCGCGGGTGCCGCGGGTCTCGATGCGGCGGCGGAGCTGGTCGTAGTACTGCGCGTAGACCACCTCGCGCGTGGCCGGACTGACGTAGCGCTTCTTGGGCCGCGAGTTCTCATCGTTGACGCGCTTCTCGATCTCGGCGAGCAGTTGCACGAGCTGGCGGCGGCGTTCGGCCTGCTGGCGCGCCTCGGGCGTGCCCTTGTCCCGCAGCGGATCGGGCATGGGCAGGATCGCGAGTTCGCGCCGCACCCGCGTCAGCAGCTGCTCCTGCGCGTCCTGCAGCTGCTGGATCTGGCTGTGCTGGACCTCGGTGCTGTCGCCGGTCTCGATCTTGGGCGAGGGCGGCAACGGCGAGGTGGCGCGCACGTCGCCGGCCATCTCGCCGCCGCCGGCCAGGTTGGCCTGCGCGAGCGCCTGCGCCTTGACGGGCGCCTCCTGGCCGCGCGCGTTGACGAGGATCACCTCCAGCGGCGTGTCCTGGAACAGGCGGTCGAACTGGTCGGGCGCGACGAACTTCAAGGTGCCCAGCCCGACGTGCAGGCCGACCGAGAAGATCAGCGCGGCGGACAGGGGGCTGAGCTTGGACAGGGCGGCGAGCTTGGGCATGGAGTCGGGGTTCAGGACGCGCTGGACGGCGCGGGGGCCGGGGCGGCGCTGCCGTCGGCGCCGTCGTCGTTGACGTCGATGGCCAGCGTCAGCACGCCGCTCGGCTCTTCGTCTTCCTCGGTGTCGTCGGCCCCGGCCGGGGCGGCCTCGGCATCGAGGCGCTCGACCAGGCTGGCGTGGATGTCCAGCGTCAGTTCATCCAGGCCGGTGATGCGCACCTTCACGTGGCTGTTGCGCGGCAGGCCCTCGCAGCCGAGCGCGCGGAACACCAGCGGCAGCTCGTCGGCGCGCACCAGGCCGTCCTTCAGCACGGAGGCGGTGAGCTCGGTGATGCCCTGCTGCTGCAGGTAGCGCAGCGTCCAGTAGCGCTCGATGCCGGACTGGAAGCCGTTGTAGGCGCTGTAGGCGGCGTCGAAGCCCGAGATGATCGAGAACAGCTGCGCGTCCTTGGGCTTGAACGGCGCGGCCAGCGCGGCGGTGCGGCCGTGGCGGGCGCAGGCGATGATCTGCCACTGGTTCACCAGGTCGACGTAGCGGCGCAGCGGCGAGGTGGCCCAGGTGTATTGCGCCACGCCCATGCCCGCGTGCGGCGCCGGCTTGGTGCCCATGCGGACCTTCATGCCGGGCGCGAGGCTGGCCTGGCTGCGGTAGATGCCGGGCACGCCGCAGTCGGCCAGGATGCCGCCCCAGCTCGAGTTGGCCAGGATCATGGCCTCGGCCACGATCAGGTCCAGCGCCGCGCCGCGCTGGCGCACGCTGATGGTGACCTGCTCGGCGCCCGTTGGTTCGCGCTCGCCGTGGCTGTCGAGGCGGAAGTTGTAGTCCGGCCGGTTGAAGGTCTCGGGCTTGCCGCGCACGACCTCGCGCTTGGCCTTCAGGTCCTTGGCCAGGCGGTAGGCGAAGGCCAGTTCCGGCGCGAAGGCGTAGTCCGCCGGCGCGGCGCCGGTCAGCGTCGCGTCGGTGATGACGTGGTCGAGCTTGTCGTGGCGCAGGTTGGCGGCGATGGGCACGCGCTCGAGCCGGGTCTCGCGGGCGGTGATCTCGAGCGTCGCCTCGTCCATCGTCAGGTAGATGCTGACGGCGGGGCAGTCGCGGCCCTCGATCAGCGTGTAGGCCTGGACGACCTCGTCGGGCAGCATGGTCAGCTTCCAGCCCGGCATGTAGACGGTGGAGAAGCGTTCGCGCGCGACCTTGTCGACCGGCGAGTCCGGCTGGAAGGCCAGGCCCGGCGCCGCGATGTGCACGCCGAAGACCACCGTGCCGGTGCCCAGGCCCTGGACGGACAGCGCGTCGTCGATCTCGGTGGTGGCCGAGTCGTCGATCGAGAAGGCCTGCACGGGCGCCAGCGGCAGCTCGTCCTTGATCTCGGGCGCGGACAGCGCGGGGAAACTGGTGCCCTTGGGGAAGTGCTCGAAGAGGAAGCGCTTCCAGTGGAACTGGTAGGGGCTGGCGATCGCGCCGGCGTCCTTGAGCAGGTCCAGCGGCGCCTTCTGGCTGCGCTTGGCGGCCTCGACGACGGCCTTGTACTCGGCGCCGTTCTTGTCCGGACGGAACAGGATCTTGTAGATCTGCTCGGCGATCGGCGCCGGGCATTGGCCCGCGGCCAGCTCGACGGCCCACTGCTCGATCTGGGCGGCGATCTGCTTCTTGCGCTCGATGCCCAGCAGCGCCGCCTTGACGACGTCGGCCGATGCCTTCTTGAACTGGCCCTTGCCGACGCGGCGGAAGTAATGCGGCGCCTCGAACAGACGGAACAGCGCGCCGGCCTGCTGGCTCAGCGTCGCCTTTTCGTCGAAATAGTCGCGGGCCAGGTCGGCGAAGCCGAACTCGCCTTCGGGGGCGAACTCCCAGGCCAGGTCGAGGTCGATCTCCTGGGCCAGACGCTGGCCGTCCGCGATCAGTTCGGCCGGGGACGGCTTGTCGAACTTGAGGAGGACATGGGCGGCTTTCACTTTGACGCGCTTGCCCGAATCGAGCTCGATCTGCATCGAGGATTCGGCTTCGGACAGGACGCGGCCGGCGAGAAATTTTCCGGCGTCTTCGAACAGGGCAAACATAGCTGCGGGATTGTCGCTGATCGTGGAGGGGGGTCCCGATGGGTGCGCGTGGGGGGCGTGTCAATTCGTTGTCAACGCGCGGTCACGGCGGCTTCGCATACTCGCCGCGCACCGTCCGACTTCATGCCACCGCGTTTCCACACCCTCATCGCCGCGCAGTTCTTTTCCGCCTTGGCCGACAACGCGCTCCTGATCGTCGGCATCGCGCTGCTGCGCGAGATGGGGCAGCCCGCCTGGTGGGCGCCGCTGCTCAAGCTGTGCTTCACCCTGGCCTATGTCGGGCTGGCGCCGGTGGTGGGACTGCTCGCCGACGCGTGGCCCAAGGCCGCGCTGATGACCTGCATGAATGGGCTGAAGGCGGTCGGTGTCGGCGCCATGGCCGTGGGGCTGGACCCCTTGCTGGCCTTCGGCATCGTCGGCACGGCGGCGGCCTGCTACGCGCCGGCCAAGTACGGCCTGATCACGGAGATCGTGCCGCCGGCCAGGCTCGTCGCGGCCAATGGCTGGATCGAGGTGTCGGTCGTGTGCTCGGTGCTGCTGGGCACGCTGGTCGGCGGCTTGCTGGTGAGTCCGTGGTGGACGGCGGCGATCGGCGCGCTGGGCGCCCGCCGGCCGCTGGTGGCGTCGCTGTGCGCGCTGCTCGGAATCTACGCGCTGGCGGCGTTGCTGCAGCTGCGCGTGCCGGACAGTGGCGTCCGATATCCGCGGCCGCCGCGCGGAGCGCGGGAGATCCTGGGCGACTTCCGCGCGGCCAATCGCGCGTTGTGGCGCGACCGGCTGGGCGGGCGGCTGTCGCTGTCGATGACGACGCTCTTCTGGGGCGCGGGGGCGACCTTGCAGCTCGCGGTGCTGCAGTGGGCGCAGGATGTGCTCGGCCTTCGCCTGAACCAGGGCGCCTATCTGCAGGCGACGGTGGCCATCGGGGTGGTCGTGGGGGCGGGTCTTGCCGGCCGGTGGATCGCGCTGCACCACTCGCTGCGGGTGATGCCGCTGGGCCTGATGCTGGGCGCGCTGATGCTGGGGACGCCGTGGGTGACGTCGCTGGGCCTGGCGCTGCCGGCGATGGTGCTGGTGGGGGCGGTCGGAGGAGCGATGGTGGTGCCGATGAATGCGCTGCTGCAGCACCGGGGCGTGCAGATCCTGAGCGCGGGCCGGTCGATCGCGGTGCAGGGCTTCAACGAGAACCTGAGCATCCTGCTGATGCTGGGCGCGTACGCGGTGCTGCAGGCGCTGGGCGTGCCGCTGGTGTGGCTGATGAGCGGCCTGGGGCTGTTCGTCTTCCTGTGCGTGCTGATCCTGATGATCCGGCGCCGCGCGCGTCACGAGACGCTGGCGCCCGCCGCCGCCGAGGGCGGCATCTCCGGCTGAGCCGATCTGCCCCCAGCCTCTCGCCAAGGAACTCCCTCGCCCCGCTTGCGGGGAGAGCAACCGTGTCAAGCGCTGCTGCTTACGAACTCCCTCGCCCCCCGCGAGGGGGAGAGGGCAGGGGAGAGGGGGTGCTTCGAAGGGCAGCAGCGCTGTGGCACGAGCCCCCTCTCCCCTCCCTCTCCCCGCTGGGGCGAGGGTGTAGGAACGAGCGAGCGCTGCCGGCAAGAACTCCCTCGCCCCCCGCGAGGGGGGCGAGGGGGTAAGAAGGAGCGAGTGCCGCCGGAGTTACTCCCTCGCCCCGCTTGCGGGGAGAGGGGAGGGGAGAGGGGGCGTCGAAGCGAGCCGGTGGATCCCTGTGCGGAGACGTCAGAGCGCCCGCGCTTCCATTCGCGACAGCTGCGATCCCGCCCGCAGCGCGATGGACGTGCCGTCGATCGCCGAGGCGTAGACCTGCTCGATCCCCTGGACGATGCCGTCCCAATCGAGCGATTCCGCGCTCTCGCGCGCCGCGAGGCCCATGGCGCGCAGCCGGGGCAGGTCGTCGATGAGCGCGAGCGTGCGGGCATGAAACGCCGCGGCTTCATTGAACGGCGCCAGTCCGCCGTTGACGCCGTCGCGCAGCAGCAGCGCGGCCGCGGCGTATTGATACGCCATCACCGGCAGTCCGCTGGCGAGGGCTTCGGGCGTGACGTTGCCGTAGGTTTCGGTGATCGAAGGGAAGACGAACAGGTCGCCGCTGGCGTAGCAGGCGGCAAGGTCCTCGCCATGGCGCATGCCGGCGAAGACCACGTTGGCCGATGGCGGCAGCGACTGCTCGAGTTCGGCGCGGGCGGGCCCGTCGCCGACCAGCACGAGCCGGGCGCGCGGCTGGCGCTGGCGGATCGCGGGCCAGAGGTCGACGAGCAGCTGGAGGTTCTTCTCCGCCGCGAGCCGCCCCACATGCACGAGCACCGGATCCCCCGGCGCGGCGCCCCAGCTTTCGCGCAGCGCCTCGCTGCGGTGCGACGGATGGAAGAGCTGCGTATCGACGCCGCGCGCGATCACGCTGACGTGGCGGAAGCCCTGGGCCATCAACTCGCTGGCGAGGGCGGCATTGGGCACCATCGTCGAGTGGCAGCGGTTGTGGAACTTGCGCAGGTAGGCCAGCAGCGGCCGGCGCAGCCAGCCGATGCCGTAATGCTGGGCATAGGCATGGAAGTTGGTGCGGAATTCCGACACCACCGGCAGCTTGAGCTGGCGCGCGGCCTGCAGCGCGGACCAGCCCATCGGCCCTTCGGTGGCGATGTGGACGATGTCGGGCCGCTTGCTCGCCCAGAGGTTCACCAGCGTGCGCTTGGACACGACGCCCATGCGCAGATGCGGGTAGCGCGGCACGGGCAGGCCGCGCATCAGGACCTCGTCCAGCGGCGCGCCGGGCTGGACGGGCGCGCCGGCGGGCGCCTGCCGCGGACGCAGCAGCTGCACCGCGTGATCGCGCGCCTGCAGCCCCTTCACGACGCACGCGATGCTGCGCGCCACGCCGTTCACCTCGGGCGGATAGGTCTCCGTCACCACCGCGACTCGGAAGTGCCGCTGGCGGGTGGGAAGCTCGTCGACTTCGAGTTCGATCGGCGGGGTCGTCATGGCGCGGATGATGGGTCCCCAACGCAACAGTTCTGTGACGGCGCGCACCGTCACGCGCCTGAAACACCCGATGGACACAGTCGCCACGCGTCCGTCATCGAGCCATCGCCGCACCGTCACGGCATTGCCATCGATCGGCGTCACGCTCCACCGCTCATCTCAAGGACGAGGCCCGCATGAAGGACTTTCTGGCACTTCTGAACGAACAGCGTTGGGACGACCACCGCTACTACCACCATTGCCGCATCAACCAGTCGCTGCATCTGCTGAGCGCCTGCTGCTTCGTGGTCGCCTATGGTCTGCTGCTCGTCGACCCCGCCTGGTCGGCGCTGCTGGCGTGGGGCGTGTCGATGACCAGCCGCCAGGCGGGTCACTTCTTCTTCGAGCCCAAGGGTTATGACCACGTGAACCAGGCGACCCACGAGCACAAGGAGGAGATCAAGGTCGGCTACAACCTGCGCCGCAAGATCGTCCTGATGGCGCTGTGGGCCGCGTCGCCGGTCGCGCTGTGGCTGCAGCCGGGCCTGTTCGGCCTGTTCGAGCCGGCCGCCAGCTTCGTCGATTACCTGCACCAGCTGGGCCTGGTGTGGTTCTGGCTGGGCGTGGGCGGGCTGGTGTTCCGCGTGCTCCAGCTGGCGGTGATCCGCGACCTGCGCACCGGCCTGGCCTGGGCGACGAAGATCATCACCGACCCCTTCCACGACATCCAGCTGTACCACCGCGCGCCGTTGCAACTGTTGCGCGGAGAGCGGCTCGATCCGGCGCTGTGGCCGCGCGGCGATGGGCACAATGCCGGCAACGGCGAACAGGCGGCCTGACTCATCCGCGCGAAGATGCGGGGCTCCGGCCGGCCCGCCGGGCCAAAGGAGTCTCCCGCATGACCGCAGCTCAACGGCGCCCACGGGCGCCGATGTCTTTGGTGCTGACGGCCGCCGCCGCCATCGCGGCGCTGGCCGGCTGCGCCACCCCATTGCCCAACACCGGCAATCTCCGGACCGTCGGCGGTCCGATCGTCTACACCAAGGTCGGCCATGGCGCGCCGACGGTGGTGCTGCAGTCCGGCCTGGGCGACGGACGCGATCCCTGGGCGGGCATCGTGCAGTCGCTGCGCGGCGAGTACAGCGTCTTCGCCTACGACCGGCCCGGCTACGGGGACAGCACCGCCACGCCGCCGGTGCCGCGCAATCCCTGCGGCATCGCGACCGAACTGCACGGACTGCTCCAGAGCGCGGGCATCAAGCCGCCCTACGTGCTGGTCGGGCACTCGATCGGCGGGCTCTATCAATACGCGTACTCGCGGCTCTATCCCGATGAAGTCGCGGGACTGGTGCTCGTCGATGCGACGCATCCGATGCATCTGAGACGGATGCAGGTCGAGGTGCCGGTGATGGCCAATGCGCTGGACAGCATGAGCCGGCGCGTGTTCCGGGGAATGATGCAGGCGGAGTTCCTGCAGCAGCAGGACTGCGTCGACGCGCTGCTGCAGAAGCCGCGGCCGGACGTGCCGGTGCGCGTGCTGACGCGGACGGTGTACTCGCCGATGGAGGTGGCGAGCGGCTTCGAGACCATGGTCCACGGCCTGGAGCCGAACTGGCTGCCGCTGGTGGGCGGCAAGGCGCTGCAGCCGGTGGAAGGGGCCGGGCACTACATCCAGCGCGACAAGCCGGAAGCCGTCGTGCAGGCGATCGAGGAAGTCGTCAAGGCGGCGCGGGAGCGGGCGCATCCTTCCCCGCCTCCCGCCCCGGAAACAGCCCTCGGATCACCCCCAGGAACGCCGCCAGCACGCTGACGGTGACGCCGGTCACATCCGCGTAGTTCGGTTGGCACTTTCATGTCGGCTGGCTGGGCCGGATCGGCATCGACGATGACAGCGGGTCGCGCTGATATTCATCAATGAACGCCAGGAAGCCCGCCTCAGGGGGAGGGCGTCAGCTTCGATTCAGCTTCGCTCGAATCAGCCGTGCCAGCCCAGCGTCTCCATCAGCACGCGCCGCTTGATCGCCTGGTTGCTCGGCAGTGCCGGGCTGCTCCACCAGCCGCCATCGCGCATCGCGCGGGCCGCGGCGACGATGCGGCGCTGGACCTCGGCGAAGTCCTCGTCGCTGAAGTCCAGGCTGAAGATCAACCGCCCCGTCCCCACCCAGCTCAGGGCCAGGCCTTGCTCGCGCAGGAAGTACTGCAGCATCCAGTTGTAGCGCGAGGGTTCGGTGTAGTAGAGCGTCCAGATCGACGACATGTTGGCCGCGCGCAGCGGCAGCTGCTCGGCCTCGAGTGCCGCATTCAGGCGCGCGCGGCGCGCATCCTGCTGCTCGTCCTGCGGGTCGAGCTGATGCAGCCGCTCGGGATCCTCCAGCGCGTCGAGGAACACCGACATCGATCCCATCACGTACGGATGCGTGTTGAAGGTTCCGCGCGCGAAGCAGATGTCGGCCGGGCGCTCCTCGCGGAAGCGCTTCATCCACGCCGCGCGGCCGCAGACCACGCCGACCGGCAGGCCGCCGCCCAGCGTCTTGCCGTAGGTGACGAGGTCGGCCTGCACGCCGAAGTAGCTCTGCGCCCCCCCGGCGCCGAGGCGGAAGCCCATGAACACCTCGTCGAAGATCAGCGCGATGCCGCGCTCGGTGCAGACCTCGCGCAGCTCGCGCAGCCAGGCGGCGTAGGCCGCCTTGTCGTAGGACGCGCGGCGCGAGCTGTCCACCAGCGAGCCGTCGCCCGGCGCCGGCTTGTTCGGGTGCAGCGCCTGCAGCGGATTCACCAGCACGCAGGCGATGTCGCGCCGCGTGCGCAGCACCTGCAGGCTGCGGGCGTGCATGTCGCGCAGCGTGTAGGTGCGCTCGGCCGGCAGCGGATTGCCCGGGCCCGGCTGCGCCTCGTCCCACCAGCCGTGGTACGCGCCGCAGAAGCGCACCAGGTGCGTCCTGCCCGTGTGATAGCGGGCCAGCCGCACCGCCTGCATCACCGCCTCGGTCCCCGACATGTGGAAGGACAGCTGGTCCATCCGCGCGTGCGCCAGGATGCGGCGCACGTTGTCCTCCACCAGCGGGTGATAGACGCCGAGCACCGGCCCGAGCGCCTGGACGCGCTTCGCGCCTTCCGCGATGCAGTGCTGATAGAAGGCGTAGCCGAACAGGTTCACGCCATAGCTGCCGGCCAGGTCGATGAAGCGCTCGCCATCGAGGTCGGTGAGCCGATGGCCGTCGCTGGATGCCATCACCGGGCCCAGCGGCAGCTCGCGCTGCACGATCGGGCTGAACGGCGGCGGCACGCGATAGCTGCTCGTGAACTGCAGGTCGGGCAGCGAGGGCTTCATCGCCTGCGTCGCCGCGATGCTGCGCGCGTGGCGCGTCTTCAGCGTGCGCGACAGCGCGTCGAAGCTGGCGCGGCGCTTGGCGACGATCTCGGCGGGCGCGTCATCGGCGCTGAAGAACTGCGCGTCGCCGAAGCGCTGCGTCTTCATCAGCCGCGCCAGCCGCACCGCCATGCGCGAGTGGCCCGCGAGCGACGGATGCTTCGCGCGCGACAGCTGCAGGCGGCGCCATCCGGTTGGCGCGTAGTAGAGCGCTGTCAGCCCCGCCACGGCGGCGGCCACCGGCAGCAGATCGAAGGTGAAGAACGTCGCGGACATGGGCATGGGCCTCCAGAGCCTCGTTCAGCTGTCACACAGCATTGGCAAATTACGCAGATATGTATCCGACGGAATTGACATGTCCATGAAACTGGCCCGCTGGCGCGACCGTCTGACCCAGCAGGAAGACCTCAATTTCCTCCTCACCAACCGCGTGCCGCGCCTGGCGCTGACCCGCTTCATGGGCTGGTACAGCCGCATCGACAGCCCCGCGCTGACGCGCTTGAGCGTGGCGGTGTGGCGGCTCTTCACCGACCTGGACCTGGGCGAGGCCGAGCCGCCCGCGCACGGCTACCGGTCGCTGCGGGACGTCTTCACGCGGCGGCTCAAGCCGGGCCGCCGGCCGGTCGATCCGGCGCCCGGGACCATCGTCAGCCCGTGCGACGCCATCGTCGGCGCCTTCGGCCCGGTGACGCGCGGCATGGCGCTGCAGGCCAAGGGCATGGACTACCGCATCGCCGAGCTCTTCGGCGACGCGGCGCGCGGCGCGCCCTATCTCAACGGCACCTACCTGACGCTGCGGCTGACCTCGGCGATGTACCACCGCTTCCATGCGCCGGCCGACCTGCGCATCCAGCGCGTGACCCACATCGCCGGCGACACCTGGAACGTCAATCCGATCGCGCTGAAGCGGGTCGAGCGGCTGTTCTGCCGCAATGTCCGCGCGGCGGTCGAATGCACGCTGCCGGGTGGCACGCCGATCGCGCTGGTGCCGGTGGCGGCCATCCTCGTCGCCAGCCTGCGCCTGCACGCGCTGGACCTGACGCTGCGGCCCGGCCATCCGGGACCGCACCGCTTCGAGGTCGGCCACGATCACGCGCGCGGCGAGGAGATGGGCTGGTTCGAACAGGGCTCGACCATCATCGTGTTCCTGCCGCCGGGCGTGAAGCTGTCGGAATCCTTGCAGGCCGGGTCGCGTCTTCGCATGGGCGAAGCGATCGCGCATCTACCATCCGCGGATGGCGATGAATGACACGACGCAGTCCCCCGCCGTCCGCGCGCTGGACGCGCCCTACGGCGGTGACGAGCACGGGCTGATCTGCGGCTTCTGGATCCACCCGGAGCTGCCGACCGAGGCGCTGCCAACGCTCGCGCTGGCGCAGGCGCGGCTGGCGGAGCCGGAGGGCGGCTTCCTGTGGCTGCACCTGAACCTGGCCCACGCGGGCGCGCTGCCCTGGCTGCGGCGCAGCGCGGCGCTGGCCGAGAGCTTCGACGAGGCGCAGCAGCAGGGCTCGCGCTCGTCGCGCATCGAGCGCGTGGGCGAGCACCTGTTCGCCGTGCTCAACGACGTGACCTTCGATTTCGCGTTCGACGTCGGCGACGTCTCGACGCTGTGGATGCAGGTCAGCGAGCACCTGGTGCTGAGCGTGCGGCGCGCGCCGCTGCGCTCGGTGGACCGGCTGCGCATGGCGATCAAGCGCGGCGACCAGCCGCGCTCCAGCGTCGCGCTGCTGGATCACCTGCTGCGCGACCAGGCCGACGAGCTGCAGCGCATCGTGCGCCAGGCCACCGAGCGCGTCGACGACATCGAGGACGCGCTGCTCGCCGGCCGCCATGTCGGCCATGAGACCGAGGTCGCCGCGCTGCGCCGGCTGATGGTGCGGCTGCAGCGGCTGCTCGCGCCGGAACCGAGCGCGCTGCTGCGCATGCTGTCCAACCCGCCCGGCTGGGTCGCCGAGCAGGACAAGCAGCAGCTGCAGCAGGCGAGCGAGGAGTTCGCGCTGGTGCTGCGCGACATCCAGGCGCTGCAGGAACGCATCCGCGCGGTGCAGGACGAGACCTCGGCGCGGGTGGCGCAGGAGAACAACCAGACGCTGTACGTGCTGACGATGGTGACGGTGCTGGCGCTGCCCATCAACCTGATCAGCGGCCTGTTCGGCATGAACGTCGGCGGGCTGCCGCTGCTCGAGCACAAGCACGGGTTCTGGGTCGTCGTCGGCCTGATCGTCGTGCTGACGGCGTTGCTCACCGTGCTGGTGCTGCGCGCGACCGGCCGGCGGAAGTAGCGGGCGCCGCGGCGGGCCGAATCAGAGCCCGAGGAAGGCCGTGAGCTCGTCGAGGTGGTCGTCGAAGTCGGCCAGGCCGTGATCGCTGCCCTCGAGCAGCTTGATCCGGCAGCGCGCATAGCGCGCGTGCATCTCGCGCCAGTCGAGCACCTCGTCGCCCTTGGCGATCACCGCCATGATCCGGTCCGGATGCGCGAGCTCGCCGGCGTTCAGCGCGGCCAGCTCCCCGACGAACTCGGGCCGGAAGAAGAAGTGCTCGTCCGGGTTCTGCCAGCAGGTCTGCTCGCCGATGTAGTTCGCCAGATCCCGCGCCGGATCGACGGCCGGATTCAGCAGCGCGGTGCGCGCGCCGGTCCGCTGTGCCACCCAGGTCGCGTAGAAGCCGCCGAGCGAGCTTCCCATCACCGCCATCGTGTCGCGCGGCCAGTCGCCGATCAGCGCGTCGACGAGCGCCATCGCCTCGCGCGGCGAGGGCGGCAGCTGCGGCGCCGCGAAGACCAGGTCCGGCCGGTGATCGGCGGCCCAGCGCGCCATCCGCTGCGCCTTCGCCGACCGTGGCGACGAACGGAAGCCATGCAGGTAGAGCAGGTGGGTGCGGCGCGCGGGCGTGGACGCGGCGGGCATCGGAGCGGAACTCATGGGCGGGCAGTGTAGGGCGCGCGGCTCCACCAAAGGGGCGGGTCACTTCCGGCATGGGGTGCCCCGCGGGCGATCATCGCCACCCGCGCGGTTGACGAGGGCCGCGCGCTCGTTAGTGCGCATTGACGCGAGGGCGCCCGCCCCGCACATTGCCGGCTTCGCCGGGACGCACGCAGCCACGGACTGCGGCGCCCGCTTTCTCAACCGGGCCCGGCCGGCCATCCCGGACGGACCCCCGACCACATCGATCCATGATCCACAGGGACACGATCCAGCTGACGGCCATCGCGGCCGCGGCACTGCTGCTCACCGCCTGCGCCACGACCGGCACGACCGGCGCCTCTTCCACGCCGGCCGCCGCGGCTGCCCCGGCCGCGCAGGCGGCCTCCGCGCCCGCCACCGCCGCATCGGGCGCGCCCGGCCAGCCGGGCGCCAGCTCGCCGATGACCGCGGCGCGTGCGCCCGCCGATCCGACCGCGCCCAAGCCCTACGCCGAGGTCAGCCGCGACGCCAAGCGCACCGACGGCCTGTTCCCGGTCGTGCGCAAGGACGAGAAGGTCTGGCTCGAGATCCCGCGCGCGATGCTGAACAAGCCCTTCCTGTTCACCATCAACATCTCCAGCTCCATCGGCGAGCGCGGCTTCTACGCCAGCCAGATGGGCCCGGAGATGCTGGTCGAATGGCGGCGCGTGGGCAACACGATCCAGCTGGTCGCGCTGAACACCGAGTTCCGCGGTGAAGGCGGCGGCAAGCGTGCCGTCGACGAAGCCTTCTCCCCCAGCCTGATCGCCGCCGGCCCCGTGGCCAGCGCCGACCACCCCGAGCGCAAGGCCTTCCTGGTCGACGCCGGCATGCTGCTGACCGACATCCCGGGCATGTCCACGCGCATGGAGATGGCCTACCGGCTGCCCTACAACGTCGATCGCAGCAACTCGTACTTCGAGCTGACCCGCGCCGACGAGCAGCTGACCACGCTCAACGCCAAGGTCCATTACTTCACGCCGCGCATCCCCGCGCCGCCGCTGGTCCCGCCGCCGGTGCCCGTGCCGTCGCCGCCGCAGTCGGCGCCGGATCCGCGCTCGATGTTCATGGGCTTCGTCTACAACTTCCGCGCGCTGCCGGCGGAGCCGATGGCACCGCGCCGCGCCGATGGCCGCCTGGGCCACTTCACCGAGACCTTCACCGACCTGGGCGACGACGTGAAGCCCAATCCGCGGGTGCACTACATCAACCGCTGGCGCCTGGAGAAGAAGGACCCGTCGGCCGCGCTGTCCGAGCCGGTGCAGCCGATCGTCTACTGGATGGACAAGAACATCCCGCCGAAGTACCGCGCCGCGGTCGAGGCGGGCATCCTCGAATGGAACAAGGCCTTCGAGAAGATCGGCTTCAAGGACGCGATCGTCGCGAAGCAGCAGCCCGATGACGCGGACTGGGACAACATGGACGCGTCGCATGCGTCGATCCGCTGGTTCGTGGGCGCGGACGTCGGCTTCGCGATCGGCCCGAGCCACATCGACCCGCGCACCGGCGAGATCCTGGATGCCGACATCGGCATGAGCGACGTGTTCGCCCGCGGCGGCCGCGCCTTCATCAGCGAGGACGCGCCGCGCGGCCTGAACGGCCAGATGGTGTCGTCGCTGGGCGAGGAGGCGCAGGCGCTGGCCGCGCTGAACAAGGGCTGGCGCGAGGGCCGCAACGCGACCTACTGCACCTACGCGCACGATGCGGCGGCGGAGATGGACTTCGCGCTGGACGTGCTCGAGGCGCGCGGCGACATCGCGCCCGACAGCCCCGAGGCCGAGGCCTTCATCCAGGCGCGGATCAAGGACGTGATCATGCATGAGGTGGGTCACACGCTGGGCTTGAAGCACAACTTCAAGGCCTCGACGCAGGTGACGCAGGCGCAGCTCAAGGACAAGGCCTGGACCGACGCGCATGGCCTGTCGGCGTCGGTGATGGACTACAACGCCTACAACATCCCGCTCGCGGGCGAGGCGCCGACCACGTACAACAACACGACGCTGGGCGCCTACGACTACTGGGCGATCGAGTACGCCTACAAGCAGCTGCCCAAGGAGCAGGAGGCGGCCGAGCTGCAGCGCATCGCGTCGCAGAACACGCAGCCCGGCCATGCCTACGCGGACGACACCGATGCCGGCGGCTTCGGGCCGTTCGACGGCATGGACCCGACGATCAACCGCTTCGACCTGGGCGACGATCCGCTGGCCTATTTCCGCAAGCGGCTGAAGCTGACGCAGGAGCTGTGGACGCGGGTGCAGAACCGCGCGCCGCTGGCCTCGGACGATCCGCTGCGCCAGCGCCGGCAGCTGGCCAGCGGTTTCAACCAGCTGGCGCGCGCGTCGGACCTGGTGGGCAAGTACGTCGGCGGCATGTACACGCACCGCGACGTGCCGGGCTCGGAGGTCGCGGCGATGCGGCCGGTCGATCCGGCGCGTCAGCGCGAGGCGCTGCGCTTCCTGGCCTCGGGCATCTTCAGCGCGGACAGCTTCCGCTTCAAGCCGGAGTTCCTGACCTCGATCACGACGGACTACGTCGAGTTCAACCGCGTGGGCTTCGTCAACATCCCGGCGGCGGTGGCGCGGGTGCAGCTGGGCGCGCTGGACCGCCTGCTGCAGGCGCAGACGGCGATCCGTCTGATGGAGCTGCCGAACTACGTGCCGGCGTCGCAGCGCAAGGGGCTGATCACGATCAACGAGGTCTACGGCACGCTGCAGGCCTCGATCTGGAGCGAGCTCAAGACCGGTGCCGACATCGACCCGCTGCGCCGCAACCTGCAGCGCGAGTACCTGCGCCGGCTGCAGGCCAACCTGACCAAGGGGGGCGCGGCCTCGGGCCAGTTCGCCGATGCCTACGCGATGCTGCGCCTGCACGCCGTGCAGCTGCAGAGCGAGTTGCGCGCCGCGCAGGGCAAGGGCTCGCCGGAGACCCGCGCCCACCTGGCGGAAAGCCTGGACATGCTCGGCAGCGTGCTGAAGGCGACGATGCTGAGGACCTGAGGACGCATGGCGGCGGCGGCTCCGGATGCCGCCGCCCCAAGGACAAGGGGGCCGGCGAATCGCCGGCCCCTTTGTTCGTTTCAGTGCTGATCTCCGACCGGATATCGCCGCTCCGCCGCCACGATGTCCCACACCGCGATGAACATCGCCGCGATCAGCGGGCCGATGACGAAGCCGTTGATGCCGAACACCGCCATCCCGCCCAGCGTCGACAGCAGCACGACGTAATCCGGCATCTTGGTGTCCTTGCCGACCAGCAGCGGCCGCAGCAGGTTGTCCACCAGTCCGATCACCACCGTGCCGAACAGCAGCAGCCCCACGCCCGACGCCACCTGACCGGTCGCCAGCAGGTAGATCGCCACCGGCGCCCACACCAGCGCCGCGCCCACCGCCGGCAGCAGCGACAGGAAGGCCATCAGCACCGCCCACAGCACCGGCGCGTGGATGCCCAGCACCCAGAACGCGAAGCCGCCCAGCGCGCCCTGGATCGCGGCCACCGCGATGTTGCCCTTCACCGTCGCGCGGATCACGGTCCGGAACTTCTCGCCCAGCTGGCGCTTGTACGAGTCCTGCAGCGGCAGCGCGTCGCGGATGCGCAGCGACAGCTGCTCGCCGTCGCGCAGCAGGAAGAACAGCAGGTAGAGCATCACGCAGAAGCTCACCAGGAAGTCGAAGGTGTCCTGGCCGAAGCCCAGCGCCTTGGTCGCCATGAACTGGCTGCCCTGGTTCAGCGCGGCGCCCAGCTTCTCCTGCAGGTTGGACAGGTCGTGCAGGCCGAGCCGCCCCAGCACCTCCAGCAGCCACGACGGCAGCGCCGCGTAGACCTGCGCGACATAGGTGCCGAAGTTGAACTTGCCGGACTTCACCATCTCGAAGACCACCGCCGCCTCGCGCACCAGCGCGCCCATCACGTAGGTCATCGGCAGCACGACCAGCAGCAGGATCACCAGGATCGTCAGCCCCGAAGACACGCCCGTGCGCCGGGTCTTGCGCAGCAGCCGCCGGTACAGCGGCTGGAACACGATGGCCAGCGCCACCGCCCACAGCACCGCGCTCAGCATCGGCCACAGGATCCAGCCGAACGCCACCGTCACCAGCGCCAGCAGGCACAGGAAGGACCGGTTCTGCAGCGCGGGCACCAGCTTGCCAGGACCACTCATCGTGTCGTCGCTCCTCGGAGTCAGGCGGGCCCTCGGCCCGCGGGGGCGCAGGATCGCCGGTTTACTTCAGCGCGTCCAGCAGCTTTTCGTGGATGCCGCCGAAACCGCCGTTGCTCATGCACAGCACATGGTCGCCCGGCCGCGCCGCGCGCTTGACCATGGCCACCAGCGCGTCGACGTCGGCGCCCACCAGGCCCTGCTCGCCCAGCGGGGCCAGCGCCTCGGCCGCGTCCCAGCTCAGACCGTCCTGGTTGCAGAAGCTCAGGTCGGCCTCCTCCAGCGCCCAGGGCAGCTGCGCCTTCATGGTGCCCAGCTTCATCGTGTTGGAGCGCGGCTCGAAGACCGCCAGGATGCGCTCCTGCGGCGCAATGCGCCGGCGCAGGCCGCCGATCGTCGTGTGGATGGCCGTCGGATGGTGCGCGAAGTCGTCGTAGACCTTCACGCCGCCCGCCTCGCCGCGCAGCTCCATTCGGCGGCGCACGTTCCTGAACGAGCCCAGCGCCTGCGCCGCCCGCTCCGGATCGACGCCCACATGCTCCGCCGCCGAGATCGCCGCCAGCGCGTTGAGCTGGTTGTGCTCGCCCAGCAGCTCCCACGTGACGTGGCCGACCTTCAGGCTGCCGCGCAGCACGTCGAAGGACTGCGGCTCGCCACGCGCGCGCAGCGCGCCGGGTTCCTCCTTGCGCGCGCCGAAGCGCTGCACCTCGCTCCAGCAGCCGCGCGAGAGCACCCGCTGCAGCGACTCCTCGCGGGCGTTCACGACCACCCGCCCCGTCGCGGGCACCGTGCGCACCAGGTGGTGGAACTGGGTCTCGATGGCCGCCAGGTCCGGGAAGATGTCCGCGTGATCGTGCTCGAGGTTGTTCAGGATCGCCGTGCGCGGCCGGTAATGGACGAACTTGCTGCGCTTGTCGAAGAAGGCGGTGTCGTATTCGTCGGCCTCGATGACGAAATGTTTCCCGCCGCCCAGGCGCGCCGACACGCCGAAGTTCTGCGGCACGCCGCCGATCAGGAAGCCGGGCTCGAGCCCCGCCGACTCCAGGATCCAGGTCAGCATCGAGGTCGTGGAGGTCTTGCCGTGCGTGCCGGCGACGGCCATCACGTGCCGGCCCTGCAACACATGCTCGGCCAGCCACTGCGGGCCGCTGGTGTAGGGCAGGCCGGCATCCAGGATCGCCTCCATCAGCGGGAAGCGGCCATCCGACGAGCGCGTCACCACGTTGCCGATGACGAACAGGTCCGGCTTGAGCGCCAGCTGCTCCGCGCCGAAGCCCTGGATCAGCTCGATGCCCAGCGCTTCCAGCTGCGTCGACATCGGCGGATAGACGTTGGCGTCACAGCCGGTCACCGTGTGGCCGGCCTCCCGCGCGAGCGCCGCCAGGCCCCCCATGAAGGTGCCGCAAATGCCAAGGATGTGGATATGCATGTCTGTCTCTCAGCCGCTGTACCAATGGGTAAGCAAGCGTAATGCCTGTCGCGAAACGAAAAGTTTGCGACAACCCGGCCCGTCGTTTGCCCTGGCGCGTGAGGGAATGGTGTCAAACCGGTGTTGCGCGGGGGTCAGCGCAGGGCTTGGCGCGCCGCCTCCAGCGTGGCGTCGATGTCCGCATCGGTGTGCGCGGCGGAAACGAAGCCGGCCTCGTACAACGCCGGCGCCAGGTAGACGCCAGCCTCCAGCATCGCGTGGAAGAAGCGGTTGAAGCGCTCCTTGTCCGTCGCCATCACGGTCGCGTAGTTCTGCGGCAGCTCCGGCAGCAGGAAGAAACCGAACATGCCGCCCTCGCTGTCGGCGCTGAACGGCACGCCGTTCTCGGCCGCGACCGTCTTCAGGCCTTCCACCAGCCGGCGCGTGCGCGCCGACAGGGCCTCGAAGAAGCCGGGCTTCCTGATCTCGCGCAGCGTCGCCAAGCCGCAGGCCGTGGCCACCGGGTTGCCCGACAGCGTGCCCGCCTGGTAGACGCCGCCCAGCGGGGCCAGGTGACGCATGATCTCGCGGCTCGCGCCGAAGGCGGCCAGCGGCATGCCGCCGCCGATGACCTTGCCGAACACGCTGATGTCCGGCACGAAGCCCGGGATCAGGCCGGCATAGACGCCCTGCGCACTGCGCAGGCCGACGCGGAAGCCGGTCATCACCTCGTCCAGCACCAGCAGCGCGCCGTGCTCGCGGCACAGTTCGCGCAGCCGCGTCATGAACGGCACGCTGGCACGCACGAAATTCATGTTGCCGGCGATCGGCTCCACGATCACGCAGGCCAGCTCCGCGCCATGCAGCGCGAAGGCTTCTTCCAGCTGGGCGACGTTGTTGTATTCCAGCACGATCGTGTGCTGGGCCGTCGCCTCGGGCACGCCGGCCGAGGTCGGATGGCCGAAGGTCGCCAGGCCCGAGCCGGCCTTCACCAGCAGCGCGTCGGTATGGCCGTGATAGCAGCCCTCGAACTTGATGAACTTGTCGCGCTGCGTCGCGCCGCGCGCCAGGCGGATGGCGCTCATCGTCGCCTCGGTGCCGGAGCTCACCAGCCGGATCTGCTCGCAGCTGGGCACCAGCGACAGGATTTCCTCGGCCAGCTCGATCTCGCGCTCGGTCGGCGCGCCGAAAGAGAAGCCCTCCAGTGCCGCCTTCTGCACCGCCTCGAGCACGGCGGGATGGCCGTGGCCCAGGATCATCGGCCCCCAGGAGCCGATGTAGTCGATGTAGCGCCTACCGTCGGCGTCGACGATGTGGGCGCCTTCCCCGCGCGCGATGAAGCGCGGCGTGCCGCCCACCGCGCGGAACGCGCGCACCGGCGAGTTCACGCCGCCGGGAATGACGCGCTGGGCGCGCGCGAACAGGGTCTCGTTCTGGCTCATATCGGAAATCCGGTACTGCTTGAAAAGCTAACGCAGGGAAAACCGAAGGCGCCGCGCGGGCGCCTTCGTCAGCCTCAATGGATCCGGCGCGGGCCGCGGCTGGGCGGCTCCTCGATCGGCAGGTCCTCGGCGGTGGCGGTGGCCTCGGCGCCTTCCTCGCCCTCCTCGCCGGGCGGCAGCGCCCAGAAGAAGCGGTCGGGCACCACGTTGCCCATGCCCGGGCGGAAGCCCGCCTCGAGCGACTGGTCCAGGAAGGCCAGCGCCTCGCCGACGGCATCGTGCGGCTCGGCGCCGACCGACAGCAGCGCCGCCAGCGCCGCCGAGAGCGTGTCGCCGGAGCCGACGAAGCTGGCCTCGAAGCGCTCGAACTTCTCGCCGGTGATCGCGCCCTGGGCGTTGGCCAGGACGTTGTCGATGTATTGATTCGGCAGCTGGATGCCGGTCACCAGCACGTGCGCGGCGCCGTGCTGCTGCGCCGCCACCGCCAGCTCGCGCGGCGAGGCGGGACGGTCGGCGTCCCAGTCCGGGAGCAGGCAATCGAGCAGCGTCTTCTGGTTGCCCACCAGCACCAGCGTCTGCGGCAGCACCAGCTCGCGGAACGCGTCGAGGTAGCTCTGCTGCTGCTCCTCGTCGAGCCAGGAGATGCTTGGCAGGTAGGCCACCAGCGGCACGTCGGGGTAGTCCGAGAGGACCTCGGCGACCGAGGACACGCCCTCGGCGCTGCCCAGGAAGCCGACCTTCCAGGCGGCGACCGGGACGTCCTCGAGGATGGAGCGGGCCTGCTCGACGATGCAGTCGCCGTCCAGCGTCTGGTGGTCGAAGACCTCGGCGGTGTCGCGCATGACGATGGCGGTGACGACCGGCAGCGCGTGCGCGCCCATCGCGGCGATGGTGGCGACGTCGCCGGCGCTGCCGCCGGCGCCGCTCGGGTCGGACGCGTTGAAGCTCATCACGCAGGCCGGCGGCGGGGACTCCTGCTCGTCGATGGCGGCGGCGTCCTGGGGATCTTGCTGGTGCGGGTCTGGGCGGCTCATGGATGGTTGGCGCGAAGCCGTGAACTGATGCGCATAACGTGAAGAAGCACCGCTACCGACTGTTGTTTCATCGGTACTTCCGCCCACCGGCTCGGACCGGGTGCGTGGCTACAATCTTTCGATCATTGTAGTGATGCAAAGTCAACCCATCGTGAGCGAAGCAAGGACCTGGATGTGCCTGATCTGCGGCTGGATCTATGACGAGGCCGCGGGCGATCCCGAACACGGCATCGCCGCCGGGACGCGCTGGGAGGATGTCGACATGAACTGGACCTGCCCCGAATGCGGTGCCCGCAAGGAAGACTTCGAAATGGTCCAGATCTGATCTCATCGATGGTCCGGCGCCTGCCGGCGCTCCGCGAATCCCAGGCGTTCCCGCCTGTCGCGAGCCTGAAATCTCTCTGACAACCGACACCTGAACAATACGGAGAACAGCTTGGATTCGAGCGCGAGCCCCCGAACGGCGACCAAGGTGCTGGTCATCGACGACAGCAACACGATCCGCCGCAGCGCCGAGATCTTCCTGAAGCAGGGCGGCCATGAGGTCGTGCTGGCCGAGGACGGTTTCGATGCGCTGGCCAAGCTGAGCGATTACCAGCCCGACCTGGTGTTCTGCGACATCCTGATGCCCCGCCTGGACGGCTACCAGACCTGCGCGATCATCAAGCGCAATCCGCAGTTCGCCTCGGTGCCGGTGATCATGCTGTCCTCCAAGGACGGTCTGTTCGACAAGGCCCGCGGCCGCATGGTGGGTTCCCAGGACTACCTGACCAAGCCGTTCACCAAAGACCAGCTGCTGCAGGCCGTGCAGCAGCACCGCAGGGAGGGCTGACCGCCGCGGCGGACGACCCTCCACCCCCGACCTCATACCCCCGTAATCCAACGACGCTCACGCCAGGCTCGACCGACGACCCCATCGACGCGATTCGACGAGCCGTGCAAGAGGGAAATTCCATGCCCATCCACAAGATCCTGCTGGTCGACGACTCGAAGACCGAGCTGCACGCGCTGAGCGACCTGCTGACCAAGCGCGGCTTCACCGTGCGCACCGCCGAGAACGGCGAGGAGGCCATGAAGCGCCTTGCCGAGGACAAGCCCGACCTGATCCTGATGGACGTGGTCATGCCCGGCCAGAACGGCTTCCAACTGACCCGCGCGATCACCCGCGACGAGCGCTACGCCGACGTGCCGGTGATCATGTGCACCAGCAAGAACCAGGAAACCGACAAGGTCTGGGGCATGCGCCAGGGCGCGCGCGACTACGTCGTCAAGCCGGTCAAGGCGGACGACCTGCTGGCCAAGATCAAGGCGCTGGGCTGACACCATGGCCAACAAGCAAGCGCTGCGCGAACTTCAACAACGGCTGGCGCAGCGCATGCAGGCGGCGCGCGAGGCGCCCCAGGCCGCCAGCTGGCTGGCGGTGGAATGCGCGGGCCTGGGCCTGCTGCTGCCGCTGAAGCAGTCCGGCGAGATCTTCACGCCCGTGCCGCTGCAGGCCGTGCCGTACACCCAGCCGTGGATGCTGGGCGTGGCCAACCTGCGCGGCGGGTTGCACACGGTGGTGGACCTGTCGGCCTTCCTGGGCCTGCGCGGTCCGGTGCCGCTGAACTCGGCCCACCGGCTGGTGTCGTTCAACCCGGACCTGGGCATCAACTGCGCGCTGCTGGTGGACCAGCTGCTGGGGCTGCGCGGCGACGAACAACTGCAGGCCGAGCCCGACGCGGGCGGCCATCCCGATTTCGCCCCTGCTCGCATGCGCGACGGGCAGGGCCGGCGCTGGCAAGTGCTGGACCTGGATGCCTTGACGCAGCATCCGCAATTCCTGCGCATTGTGTTGAACTGAAGAGCCAGACGACGGTCCCTTAGCCGGCGCCGATCCGACGAACGAGATGAACGAGGGTGAGATGAGCTTCCTGGACAAGATCAAGAACAAGGGCAAAACCGAGGGCCACGACGAAGTCGACGCCAGTTCCCGCACGGAGCATGCCGCTTCGGTGCCGGCGGACACGCAAGACTTCCAGCCCTCGATCATCACGGCGGCCCAGCCCACGCCGGAATTCCAGGACACGTCCGCGGGCTACCAGCCCTCGGCGAGCGCCCCGGAAGCCCAGACCCCGATGCCGGCGGTCAAGCAGCCCGAACACCGCCGCACCGGCCTGTTCACCGCGCTGGTGGCGGTCGGCCTGATCGGCACGGCGACCTTCGTGTCGACGGCGCTGATCAGCTCCAACCGCTCGGCGGCGCAGGTGCGCGGCGCCGGTCAGGCCGCGACGCAGTCGCAGCGTCTGGCCAAGGCGGTCTCGACCGCGCTGCTGGGCAACAAGAACGCGTTCCCCGAAATGAAGGAAGCGTCGGAGATCCTGACCGGCGTGACCGGCTCGCTGCATGACGGCAGCGGCGAACTGGCGAAGGCGCCGGGCTCGGTCGAGCCGCTGATCGAGAAGATCCTGCCGATGGTGGCGCGCGCCGACAAGAACACCAAGGTCATGCTGGCGCAGGAGAAGGTGCTGACGCAGGTCGGCGCCGCGCTGCGCGCGATCAACCGGCAGTCGTCCGACCTGCTGGAAAGCGCCGAGGCGGTGGCCTCGCTGTCGCTGCAGAGCTCGGCCCCGACCGGCGAAGTCGCCGCGGTCGGCCAGCTGGTGATGCTGACGCAGCGGATCGGCAAGTCCGCCAACGAATTCCTGACGCAGGAGGGCGTGAGCCCCGAGGCCGTGTTCCTGCTTGGCAAGGACCTGAACGCCTTCCGCGAGATCGCCCAGGCGCTGCTGAACGGCAACCCCGAGCTGCGCCTGAATGGCGCCAAGGACCCGCAGGTGCGTGAGCGCCTGAAGGTGCTGCTGACCCAGTACGACCAGACCCGCTCGCAGGCCACCGCGATCCTGTCGAACCTGCAGGGCCTGGTGTCCGCGCGCGAGGCGCAGACGGCGATCCTCAACGACTCCGAAGTGCTGCGCAAGGACCTGGACGACCTGGGCCAGGGCCTGGAGTCCGCCGGCGGCATGAATCCGCTGGTGCTGATCGGCATGGTGGCCTCGCTGGCGCTGCTGGTGGTGGGCGCGCTGGGCTTCCTGCGGCTGTACGTCTCCGACCAGGCGCGCCGCGCGCAGATGGCGGAAGAGCAGCGCCGCGAGGCCGAGGCGCAGGAGCAGGAGGCCAAGCGCGTCAACGACGCGAACCAGGCCGCGATTCTGCGACTGATGAACGAACTGCAGACCGTCGCGGAAGGCGACCTGACGCACCAGGCGACGGTGACGGAGGACATCACGGGCGCGATCGCCGACTCGGTGAACTACACCGTGGAAGAGCTGCGCTCGCTGGTGCACCAGGTGCAGACGACGGCGGTCCGGGTGACGGACACGACGGCGCAGGTCGACCAGACCTCGACCGAGCTGCTGGCCGCGTCGACCGAGCAGCTGCACGAGATCCGCGCCACCGGCGAGGCGGTGCTGCAGATGGCGCACCGGATCAATGACGTGTCCGCGCAGGCGCAGCAGACCGCCGACGTGGCCCGCCAGTCCCGGGAAGCCGCCGAACAGGGTCTGCAGGCGATGCAGAACAACATCGGCGGTATGAACCAGATCCGCGACCAGATCCAGGAAACCTCCAAGCGCATCAAGCGGCTGGGCGAATCCTCGCAGGAGATCGGCGAGATCACCGAGCTGATCTCGGACATTACCGAGCAGACCAACGTGCTGGCGCTGAACGCGGCCATCCAGGCGGCGTCCGCGGGCGAAGCGGGCCGCGGCTTCTCGGTGGTGGCGGAAGAAGTGCAGCGGCTGGCGGAACGCTCGGCCGATGCGACGCGCCGGATCGCGGCGCTGGTCAAGACCATTCAGACCGACACCCACGACGCCGTGGCCGCCATGGAGCGCTCGACGCTGGGCGTGGTGGAGGGCACGAAGCTGTCCGACGCGGCCGGCCGCGCGCTGGAAGACATCGACTCGGTGTCGCGTCGCCTGGACGAACTGATCGGCCAGATTTCGTCGGTCGCGCAGAACGAAGCGCGCGCCGCCAACGAGGTCGGCGCCAACATCCAGCACATCTTCGCGGTGACGGAGCAGACTTCCGACGGCACGCGTTCGACCGCCCAGATGGTGCACGAGCTGTCGCGATCGGCCGAGGCGCTGAAGCAGTCGGTGGCCCGGTTCAAGGTGTCCTGACCGGCAAGCCCGGCAGATCAGGGAACGCCCCGCACCTCGACGACATAAAAGACAGAACATAGAGCGAGCATGGACCTTACGCGCGAATCCGAGTTCCCCGCCGACCTGAGCCCCTTGGCCTGGGTCCAGGAGGAGCTGCGCCGCACGCTGGAATCGGTGCACAAGGCCCTTCGCCGGGTGCTGCGTGACACCGATGCGCGGTCGACGACCCTGGGCGGCGATGGCCAGCCCAGCCCGGCGCTGCAAGGCGCGGCCCAGCAGATGCACCAGGCGGCCGGCGTGCTGTCGGTGGTCAGCCTGCCCGCGGCGGCGCACCTGCTGCGCGCGGCCGAGGCGACGCTGTTCCGGCTGGCCGAGCATCCGGCCGGCGTGACCATCGCCGAGGTCGAGGCCGTCGAACGGGCCGACTTCGCGGTGCTGGCGTTCATCGCCAAGACGCTGGCCGGCGGCCAGCCGAGTTCGCTGGCGCTGTTCCCCGCCTACCAGACGCTGCAGGAACTCAACGGCGCGGGCCGCATCCACCCGGCCGACCTGTGGACCGAGGAATTCCGCTGGCGCGAGCTGCCGCTGGACCGCAACGTCCGCGCGCTGACGCCCGAGCAGATGCGCGCCCCCTTCGAGGCGCTGCTGCTCAAGCAGATGCGCGCGCCGGCGCCCGGCCAGGGTCAGTTGCTGAGCGACCTGTGCGCCGGCCTGGCGCTGACGCAGTCGCAGCCGAACGGACGCACGCTGTGGATGCTGGCCGCGGGCCAGTTCGAAGCCCAGTCGCGCGGCCTGCTGCCGGTGGACACGCTGGTCAAGCGGTTGGGCTCGCGCCTGCTGGCGCAGCTGCGGGCCGGCTCCGACGCGGCGCCGTCCGAACGCCTGGCCAAGGACCTGCTGTTCTTCTGCGCCGCCGCCAGGCACGCCGAGCCGGGCGCCGCGCCGCGCCTGGACGCGGTGCAGCGGGCCTATGGCCTGGTCGAGCCCGCGGCCGTCGACTACCGCGATGACACGCTGGGCCGCATCGATCCGAACTGGGTCGCCGCCGCCAAGAAGCGCGTCGCCGCCGCGAAGGAATCCTGGGCCTCCGCCGCCGAAGGCGAGACCCATCGCCTGGGCGGCCTGGATGAGCAGTTCGCGCAGGTCTCGGAATCGCTGCAGAAGCTGTTCCCGAGCGGCGAGGTGCTGGGCGACACGCTGCGCCGCGCCGTCGTGGCGACGCTGCGCTCGGGCCGCGCGCCCGAGGCGGCGCTGGCGATGGAAGTCGCCACGTCCATGCTGTACCTGGAAGCGGCCCTGGAGGACGAGGCCTTCGACCAGCCCGAGCAGGGCGAGCGCGTGAAGAGCCTGGCCCGCCGCATCGAATCGAGCGGCCATGGCGAAGCGCCGCTGCCGCTCGAGCACTGGATGGAGGAGCTCTACCGCCGCGTCGCCGACCGGCAGACGCTGGGCTCCGTCGTCCACGAACTGCGCGCCAGCCTCTCCGAGGTCGAGCGCCAGTGCGACGAATACTTCCGCGATCCGAGCAAGCGCGACCTGCTGATCCCCGTGCCGGGACAGCTGCAGGCGATGCGCGGCGTCTTCAGCGTGCTGGGCCTGTCGCAGGCCGCGCAGGCGACGCTGCGGATGCGCGACCAGGTCGATGAACTGGCCAACACCGAAGTCGACCCGACGCTGGCCGGCCCGCGCGCGCAGTTCGACCGGCTGGCCCACAACCTGGGCGCGCTCGGTTTCCTGATCGACATGCTGAGCGTGCAGCCGCAACTGGCCAAGCGCATGTTCCGCTTCGAGGAAGACACGGGGCTGCTGCAGTCGCTGGTCGGCCGCGAGAGCGAGCAGCACGTCCACGCGCAGGAACTGGCCGCCGCCGAAGCCGCGGCGCAGCCGCAGCTGCTCGACCAGCTGCAGGCGACGGCCCAGGCCGTCGCGCAGGGCGAGCGTCCGGCCGAGGAGCTGGCGCGCGACCTGGAACGGATCTCCCACGAAGCCCGCGCCGCCGACGACCTCGGCCTGGCGCAGGCGGCGCAGCAGGCGCAGCAGCAGCTGCTGGCCTCCGGCGGCGACGCCGCGGGCAGCCATGCGGCCGAGTCGCTGCAGCAGTTCATCGAGGCGGCCGCGCCGGTCGCTCCGCCGGCGCCCGCGCCGAGCGCCCCGATCCCGCAGGCCGAGGCCGCCATCGACGAGGAGATGCTGGGCATCTTCCTGGAGGAGGCCGGCGAGGTCGTGTCGACCGCCCGCGAGGCGCTGGCCGCGCTGGCCCGCAGTGGCAGCGACAAGGAACAGCTGACGACGGTGCGCCGCGCCTTCCACACGCTCAAGGGCAGCTCGCGCATGGTCGGGCTGAACGAGTTCGGCGAAGCGGGCTGGGCCTTCGAGCAGCTCTACAACCATCGCCTGTCGGAGCATCCGCAGGCCGATTCGGACCTGCTGCGCGCCAGCAACGAGGCGCTGGATGCGTTCCAGGCCTGGGCCGAGGCCATCGGCGGAGGCCGTCCGCACGGCTTCCACAGCGCGCCGTTCCGCGCCGCGGCCGATGCGCTGCGCCTGGAGAACCGCTACGCGCCGCTGGCGGTGTCGGCCGAGCCGGCCGCCGTTGCCGAGCCGGCCGCGCCGGCCATCGCCCCGGCGGTGGAGATTCCTGAACTGATCGAAGTCGCGGAAGCCGCCGATCTCCACGCGCTGGCCGACGTGCCTGACGTGGTCGAGGTCGCCGAGGTGCCGGAGGTCCATGAGATTCCGGCGCTCGACACCGCGCACGAGGTCGACCTCTCGGGCTTGTCGGCGCTCCCGGAGCTGTCGCTGGCCGACGAGATCGCCGCGCCGGCGCTGACGGCGTCCGACCTGCCCGCGCTCGACCTGCCGGGCCTGGACGTGGCCCCGCTGCCGGTGCCGGACCTGGACGTCGTCACCGCGATCGACGCCGCGGCATCGAGCGACCTGTCGCTGGACTTCCCGGGCGAGGTGCCCGAACTGACCCAGGCCGTGCCGGAGCTGGTCTCCACGGTCGACCTGGGCGCGCTGTCCGCGGCGGATCTGCCCGCGTTGACGGAGGAGCCGGCGGCACTCGACACGGCGATGCCGCTGCCGACGGTGGCCGACGTGGTCGAACCGGCGATGCTGGAACCGGCCACGGCCGAGATCCCGGCCGCCGACGCGACCGTCACGATGGACCTGCCGGAGGGCTGGCCGTCGGATGCGTCACTGCTCGAGATCGAGGCCACGACCCCGATGCCGCTCGACGAGGTGGTCCGCGAGCCGATCGCCGCCGAGCCGGCGCTGGATCTGCTGGATCTGTCCGACCTGAACACCGAACCGGTCGCCGCGATCGAGCCGCTGTCCGCGCCGGACCTGTCGCTGACGCTGGATCTGGGCAACGAACTGGTGTCCGCGCCGGCGTCGCACGAGGCCTTCCCCGACGAGGCGACGCTCGATCTGAGCAGTCTCGACGAGGCGGATGACATGGCCCCCGCGACGCCGCCGGAAGGCCTGTCGCCGCGCAGCCTGTCGGACCTGGACCTGCCGGATCTGAGCCTGGACACGCCCGCCGAGCCGGTGTCTCACGCGGCGCCCGCGCTGAGCCTGGTGGGCGGCACCGCCGTCACGCCGCCGGCCGAGGAGGCCGCTGCCGAGCTGCCCGCCGAGGACAGCGACGAAGGCGTCAAGGTCATCGGCCCGCTGCGCATCAGCATCGCGCTGTTCAACATCTTCCTGAACGAAGCCGACGAGCGCTCGCGCCGCCTGCAGGTGGAACTGAGCGAATGGGCGCTGCTGCCCCAGTCGCCGCTACCGCAGGACGCGGAAGCGCTGGCGCACGGCCTGGCCGGCAGCGCCGCGACGGTCGGCTTCGACGACCTGTCGACGCTGGCGCGCGCCCTGGAGCACGCGCTGGAGCGCGCCCAGGGGCATGAGGTCGCCGATCCGACGCTGTTCCAGCAAGCCTCGGACGAGATCCGCCGTCTGCTGCACCAGTTCGCCGCCGGTTTCCTGAAGGAGGCCGATGCCGGTGTGCTTGCTCAGCTGCAGGCCTTCGAGCCGGGCGCCGCGCTGCCCGACGGCCACGCCGATAGCGACGAGGGCCTGCTGGCCATGTCGCTGGAGGAGGTCTCCACGGCCTCGCTGCCGGCCAGTCTGCTGAACATGCCGGCCGAGCCGCCGGCCGTGACCGGCCCGGCCTCCTTCCATCAGGCGGCCGAGGCCACCGACGACGATTTCGACTTCAGCCAGCCCGACCAGATCGAGCCGGAGCTGATGCCGTTCTTCGAGGAAGAGGCCGAAGACCTGGTGAGCCAGCTGCACGCCGCGCTGCGCGAATGGGCGGCCCAACCGGCCGACACCGGCCGCGCCGCCGCCTGCATGCGGGTGCTGCACACCTTCAAGGGTGGCGCCCGCCTGGCCGGCGCGATGCGCCTGGGCGAGCAGGCCCACCGCCTGGAATCGCAGATCGAGCATCTGGTCGCCGATGGCGAGCCGAGCTACGAGCAACTGCTCGCGCTGCAGGACGCCGGTGACGGCCTGGAGCACAGCTTCACGACGCTGCAGCGCACCTGGCGCAACCCGGCGCCGGTGACGCCCGCGCCGATGGCGCCGCCGGCACCGGTTGCTCCGGTGGTTGATCTGCCCGCGCCGATCCCGCCGACCGAAGCGGTGGAAACCGTGCAGGCGCCGGCCGAAGGCTCGGACGCGATCCCCGCGCCGGCTGCCGGGCCGGAAGCCGCGCAGCTGTCCGATGCCGCGGAACTCGCCGAACCGGCGTTGCCGGCCGCCGAGGCGATCGACGAGCCCGTGGCCGAACCGGTCGCCGAGACCGTCGAGCCCGCCGCGCCGCCCGCCGACATCGAGATCGACTGGGCCCACTTCAGCGAGGTCGCCGAACTCGGCCAGCCGCTGGAAAGCGCCCCGGTGGCGCCGGCCGCGCAAGTGCGCGTGCGGGGCGTGCTGCTGGAGCGCATGGCTGCGCTGTCCGGCGAAGTGTCGATCCGCCGTGCCCGTCTGGAATCCGAAATGGGCCAGATGCGCACCTCGCTGTCCGACCTCGACGACAACCTGGAACGTCTGCGCACGCAACTGCGCGAACTGGAGCTGCAGGCCGAGGCCCGCATCACCGCGCGCCAGGAGGCCGTCCACGCCACCGGCAAGGACTTCGACCCGCTCGAGTTCGACCGCTACACCCGCTTCCAGGAACTGACCCGGATGCTGGCCGAGTCGGTCAACGACGTGGCGACGGTCCAGCGCGGACTGCAACGCAACGTGGCGGCCGGTGAAGACGAACTGGCCGCCCAGGCGCGGCTGAACCGCGAACTGCAGGACGACCTGCTGCGCACGCGGATGGTGGAGTTCGACAGCAGCTTGGCCGAGCGCCTGCACCGCGTCGTTCGCCAAGCGTCCCGCGAGAGCGGCAAGCAGGCGCAGCTCGAGATCCGCGGTGGCGGCGTCGAACTGGACCGCGCGGTGCTGGAGCGCCTGACCGGCGCCTTCGAGCACCTGCTGCGCAACAGCGTGGTGCACGGGATCGAGACACCCGAGGTCCGCCAGCAGGCGGGCAAGGCGCCGGCGGGCCGCATCGTGCTGAGCCTGCATCAGGAAGGCAACGAGATCCAGGTCCGCTTCAGCGATGACGGCGCCGGCCTGAACCTGGGCCGCATCCGTGCCCGCGGCGAGAGCCAGGGCCTGATCCAGCCGGGTCAGGAGCTGAGCGACGCGCAGCTGATGGACCTGATCTACGAGCCGGGCTTCTCGACCGCCGAGGCGCTGACCGAGATGGCCGGCCGCGGCGTCGGCATGGACGTGGTCCGTTCGGAAGTGAACACGCTGGGCGGCTACGTGCTGACGCAGTCGACCGCGGGGCAGGGCGCCAGCTTCGAGCTGCGCGTGCCGCTGACGACCGCGCTGACGCAGGTCGTCGTGCTGCGCTACGGGGACCGCAAGGTCGCCGTGCCGGCCAGCCTGATGCTGTCGGTGCAGCGCCTGTCGGCCGAGCAGGTCGAGCAGGCCTATGTCGACGGTTCGCTGATGGCGGCGGGCGAGCGCATGCCGTTCTACTGGCTCGGCGGCCTGATGCATCACAGCGACCGCGGCGTGCCACACGGCAAGACGCTGCCGGTGGCGCTGGTGCACAGCGCGCAGCAGCGCCTGGCGCTGCATGTCGACGAAGTGCTGGGCAACCAGGAAGTCGTCATCAAGAACCTGGGACCGCAGCTGATGCAGGTGCCGGGCCTGGCGGGCATCAGCCTGCTGGCCTCGGGCGACGTGGCCCTGATCTACAACCCGGTGGCGCTGGCCAACCGCTATGGCCATGCCGCGCAGCAGCGCGTGCATGACGCCGAGGCGGCCGCGCGCCGGGCGCGGATCGAGGAGGAGTCCAAGGTCGCGCTGGCGCCGCTGGTGATGGTGGTGGACGACTCGCTGACGGTGCGCCGCGTGACGCAGCGCCTGCTCGAGCGCGAAGGCTACCGCGTGCTGCTGGCCAAGGACGGCCTGGACGCGATGGAGCGGCTGGCGGGCGACGAGTTGCCGGCGGTGGTGCTGTCGGACATCGAGATGCCGCGCATGGACGGTTTCGACCTGGTGCGCAACCTGCGCGCCGACGCGCGCCTGGCGGGGCTTCCCGTGATCATGATCACGTCCCGCATCGCGCAGAAACACCGCGACTATGCACAACAGCTCGGAGTCGACGATTACCTGGGCAAGCCCTATGACGAGGAGCACCTGCTCGGCCTGATCGCCCGATACACTTCGCACCAATCCGCCGGAGCACCGGCGAGGGCGTAGCGTCCGGACTCCCGGACATCGGTCGAAGCCGGCGCCATTCCCACACGCCACGCTGAGAACACCATGTCCGGGGTCGTCGACCATCTTGCCGAACTGACGGGCTTCCGTGATCGCGACGTCATGGACGTCACGCTCGTCACCGCGCTGCGCGATCTGCTCAGCGGCCCCGCGGCCGCGGTGGCGATCTACCGCGTCGTCGGTGAACCCAGCCAGCAGCGCTGGCTGACCCGTGCCCGGCTGCATGCCGGCGATGCCGTCGCGACGGCGGACTCGCTCTGGGTCGATCCCGACACGCTGCCAGCGCTGGACGCCTTTCCCCGCCGCCTCGACTGCCTGACGCAGCGCAGCGTGCTGCAGCAGCGCGAGAACAACCTGTGGGTGACGCTGTTCCCGCTCGCCACGGAGCGCGAGATCGTCGGCGTGCTGGAGCTGCACACCGCGCGCCGGCTGAAGGCCGAGGCGCAGCGCATGGTGACCAGCGTGCTGCGGATCTATCACAACTTCCAGGGCCTGCTGGACTACAGCGAGCGCGACACGCTGACCGGCCTGCTCAATCGCAAGACCTTCGACGAGAGCTTTCTGAAGGCCGTGTCGGAGCTGCCGATGCGCGCGTCCGCGCCGGACGAGCACGGCGACGATCGTCGCCACGCAGCGGTGCATCCGCGCTACTGGCTGGGCGTCATCGACATCGACCACTTCAAGTCGATCAACGACCGCTTCGGCCACCTGATCGGCGACGAGGTGCTGCTGCTGCTGTCGCGGCTGATGCGCAGCAGCTTCCGCTTCAACGACCTGCTGTACCGCTTCGGCGGCGAGGAGTTCGTCGTGCTGATGCGCTGCGAGGACGAGCCCGACGCGGCCCATGCGTTCGAGCGCTTCCGGCACAACACGGCGCAGTACGCGTTCCCGCAGGTGGGGCGCATCACGGTCAGCATCGGCTTCACGCAGATCCGCGGCGGTGACTCGCCGGCCGCGGCCTTCGAGCGCGCCGACAAGGCGGTCTATCACGCCAAGGGCGCGGGCCGGAACCAGCTGCAGAGCTACGCCGCGCTCGTCGCGCAGGGCACGATGGTCGAGCCCAGCCACCTGAGCGACGTCGAACTCTTCTGAACCGGCGCGCGGCGCGTTCGACGCCTTTCGCCTCATCGATCCTCTTCTTGCCCGCGGGCAAGTCCTGACCCTCGCCGTACGCCCTCAGGCAACGGCCTTGCAACGGGCCGCGCGCCGGCGTGGCGTTCCCGGCACGGGACCTGTGAGCGGGGACTTGCTTTTCCCGCGCGGCCCCTCTAGCGTTAGGCCCATGTGAGCGTCCCCGCCGAGGGACGCCGCGTGACGCCCCGCTCGAAGGGCGCGAGAGAGAGCGCGACGAGCCGTCGCGATGTCGAATGCAGTGGGGTGGATGCCAGTGCCGTTGTCATCGGTTGAGCGCCGGCCTCCACGGGGTGGTGTGCAAACGGGCCAGGATGCCCGACCTTCCATGCGCTTGCTGACCTTTCCGGTGGCTGCGGGGCTGTTGCTGGCCGGCTGCGTCGCCTTCGTGGCGACCGCCTACGGCGAGTACCGCAGTCTGGGCGAACTGACGCGCCAGGAGGGCGTGCGCGCGCATGCGCTGCGCACGCAGCAGCTGATCTCCGACCTCAATGCCCTGCTCATCGACCTGGAGACCGGCACCCGCGGCTTCCTGATCACCGGCGACGCCGCCTTCCTGCAGCCCTATGAGCGGGCGCGCCAGGACCTGGATGCGAGCTACAACCAGCTCAAGGACGCGCTGGCGCGCTCGGGAGACGCCCAGGAGCAGGCCTTCACGCGGCTGGACCGCTTCATCGCCGAGCGGCGGCTGCAGGTCGAGAGCAACGTCGAGAACCGCTGGCGGCGCGGCGAATCGGCGCTGCAGGACCGCCAGGCCTATGTGGCCGGCAAGCAGCTGATGGACGAGATCCGGGGCGAGCTCGGCCGTTTGAAATCCTTGCAGCAACGCCGCATCGACGGCATCGAGACCGCCGTCGCGCTGCAGACCCGGGAAACCACGTTGCTGGCGCAAGTGCTGCTGCTGGCGGGCGGGCTGATGGTGGCGGCCGCGATGGGGGCGCTGTGGCTCGAGCGCGAGCGCCGCGACAGCGCCGAACGCGCGCTGCGCGAGAGCCATGCGCGGCTGGAAGGGGCGGTCACCGAGCGCACGCGGGAGTTGAGCGAGGCGCTCGCCCGCATCCAGAGCTTCGCCGCGGAGCTGGACCGCAGTGTCGAGACCGAGCGGCGCCGGCTGGCGCGCGAGGTCCACGACCATCTCGGGCAACTGGGCACGGCGGCCAAGATGCTGGCCTTGTCGATGGCGCGCAAGATCGCGCCCGCCAAGGAGCCGATGCATGACGAGATGCTGGCCATCGCCGACGAGGTCATCGGCGCCGCGCGCCGCATTGCCAACACGCTGCGCCCGCCGCTGCTGGATGACTTCGGCTTCGGCGCCGCGGTGCAGCACTACGTGCAGGGCCTGCAGCGGCAGAGCGAGCTGGTCGTGGACGTGGACCTGGCACCGGACGACGCGCTGACCAGCGAACAGCACAACCAGTTGTTCCGCCTGCTGCAGGAAGCCGCCACCAATGTGCTGCGGCACGCGCAGGCGCACCAGCTCTCGATCGAATCCCGCGTCGAGGCTGGGGCTTACCGCCTGCGCATCGAGGACGACGGCGTGGGGCCGGGCGACGTGCGGGCCGACGCGTCCGGGTTGCGGAACATGCGGGAGCGCGCCGTGCTCGCCGGCGGGGAGATGAGCTTCGGGCCGGCGCCCCGGCGCGGCACGCGGATCGAGGTCCGGGTCCCGCTGGGGGCCGCGGACGGGCAGGAGGACGGCGCCGGCGACGGCCCGGACCGGGAGAACGAGGAGGGCTGGAATGAGGTTTCTGATCGTTGACGACCATCCGATCATGCGGCTCGGGGTCAAGCAGTTGATCCAGGTCCAGTGGCCGCAGGCGGTGATCGACGAGGCGTCGACCATCGCCGAGGCGCTCCAGCAGGGTCAGGCCCACAAGCCCGACGCGCTGGTGCTGGACCTGTCCCTGCCCGACGCGAGCGGCACGGAGGGCGCCAGCCGCATGCTGCGGGCGCTCAAGGGCGTGCCGGTGCTGGTGCTGAGCCTGAACGCGGAGTCGGCCTACGCGGCGCGGCTGCTGCAGATGGGCGTGTCGGGCTACCTGCCCAAGGACAAGGCGTCCGAGGAGCTCACCGTCGCGCTGCAGCGGCTGCTGCAGGGCGGGCGCTACGTCACGGCGGCGATGGCGGACCACCTGCTGGGCCTGCTCAGCGGCGCCACGCCCAGCCAGCTGCCGCACGAGCAGCTGTCGGCGCAGGAGCACCGCGTGATGCTGCTGATCGCCGCGGGCAAGACGCCGGCCGAGATCGCCGACACCATGCACCTCTCCGCCAAGACGGTGGGCACCTACCGGGCGCGCATCCTGGAGAAGACCGGCTGGCGCAACAACACCGAGCTGACGAAGTACTGCGTCCAGCACGGGCTCACCGACATCCAGTGAGCGGCCGGCGGCTGTAGGCGATCGCCGGACAAACGCTGCGGACGGACCCCGACAGCAGCTTGGGCGGGGTGCCGCTGATGCGGGCGAGGGGCCTCGCGCAAGATGCCGGACAGGCGGTGACGACCGGTCGCCGCCGAGTTCCGGAGACCCCCTTCATGGATATCTTTCTCGTCGAGGATTCGTCGGCCATCCGCCGCCTCCTGGCACGGCGGCTCGAGGACATGCCCGGCGTGCGCGTCGTCGGCGAGGCGGATTCCGCGCCCCAGGCGATCGCGCTGATCGACTGGCTGCAGCCCGACACGGTGCTGCTGGACATGACGCTGCTGGTGGGGACGGGGATCGACGTGCTGCGCGCGTTGCGCCGCAAGGGCTTCACCGGCCGCATCCTGATGCTGACGCACCATGCGATGGACGCCTACCGCGACATGTGCATGCAGGCCGGCGCCGACGGGTTCTACGACAAGGGCAGCGGCCTGGAGACGCTGTTCGGCGACCTCGACGAACTGCTGCAGAGCGAGCGCGCCACCGGCCGGCAGTCACGGCCCTCGCCGCTGCTGCGCGACACGGCCACGGGATTGCTGGGCCAGGTGGCGCTGCTGGAGCGGCTCGACCAGGTGCTGCGCATGGTCAACGCGGAGGCCGGCAAGGTGGCCGTGACCGTGGTCGTGCTCAAGGGCCTGGAGGCGCTGCTGCGCAGCCAGGGCGTGCAGGCGGCGGCGCCGGTGCTGGTCGACATCGGCCGGCGGCTGTCCGGCTGCGCGGGTCCGGCGGACCTGCTGGCCCGGCATGCCAACGAGCAGTTCGCGCTGGTCGTCTCGCGCGCCGGCTCGCCGCAGGAAGCCGAGGCGATGACCACCCGCATCCGTGAGTCCCTGGCCCAGCCCTTCGACCTGGGCGGCCATCCGGTGCGGCTGGACAGCCATGTCGGGCTGGCGCTCTATCCCCGCGACGCCGTCTCCGCGCGCGGGCTGCTGATCCTGGCCGAGGCCCGCGCCCACGGCTCGCGCCTGCCGGAGCGGGGCAGCGCCGTCGTGCACTGACCCGCCGGCGCAAGGGTTCATTCGAAGGCGCGGTCCTTCACGACGGCATAGCGGTCCATCGCCGCCATGCGTGCCGTCTCGTGACGCACGATGGGCTCGGGATAGTCGCGGCCCAGCACGACGCCGCAGGCGGCCAGCTCGGCCGGCTTCGCGAGCCAGGGCGCGTGGATCAGCTTGGGCGGCAGCTTCGCGAGCTGAGGCAGGTAGCGCTTGATGAACTTCCCCTCCGGATCGAACTTCTCGCTCTGGTTCACCGGATTGAAGATGCGGAAGTAGGGCTGCGCATCGCAGCCGCTCGACGCCGCCCATTGCCAGCCACCGTTGTTGGCGGCCAGGTCGAAGTCGATCAGCTTCTGCGCGAAGTAGGCCTCGCCGCGGCGCCAGTCGACGCCCAGGTCCTTGATCAGGAAACTGGCGGTCACCATGCGCAACCGGTTGTGCATGTAGCCGCTCTCGTTGATCTGATGCAGCGCCGCGTCGACCAGCGGATAGCCGGTCCGGCCCTGGCACCAGGCCTCGAAATCCGCGTCGGCATCGGGCCCTTCGGCCCACTGGATGCGGTCGTACTCGGGGCGGAACGCACGCTCCGCGACGCGCGGGTGGTGGTGCAGGACCTGGTGATAGAAGTCGCGCCAGATCAGCTCGGACAGCCAGGTCCTGGCGCCTTCGCTGCCGCCGTCCCCCGCGTGGCCGCGCTGCCAGGCCTCGCGCGCCAGGCGCCGGATCGAGATCGTCCCGAAGCGCAGGTGCGTGCTGAGGTAGCTCGGGCCCTTGGCCGCCGGGAAGTCGCGCGTGTCGGCGTAGCGGTCGATGCGCTCGAGGAACTCGTCGAACAGGCGCCGCGCGCCCGCGCTGCCACCCATCAGCGCCGGGGGCAAGCCCGCGGGCTCGAAGCCGATGTCGGCCAGCGACGGGATCGCGCGCGGCGCGGGGTCCGCGAGGGCCGCGACATCCTTGAGACCGGCAAGATCCGCGAGATGCGCCGCATGCCGCTGGACGGGATAGCTGCTCAGGAAGAAGGGCGTGATCCCGCGCAGCCAGGCGTTCTTGTAGGGCGTGAAGACGCCGTAAGGCTTGCGTGAGCCGGTCAGCAGTTCCGAACGCTCGAAGACCACGTGGTCCTTGAAGCTCTCGACCTGCACGCCGCGGGCGAGCAGCGTCTCGCCCACGGCGGCATCGCGGCGCAGCGCGGCGGGCTCGTCGTCGTGGTTGAAGTACAGCGCGTCCACGCCCAGCGCGGCGGCCAGCGCCGGGATCTCCGCCGGCGCGGCGCCGTGGCGCACGATCAGGCCGGCGCCGGGCGCCAGCGCCGCGAGTTCGGCGTCCAGCGCGCGCAGCGCGTCCAGGATGAACTCGACGCGCCGGTCGGCGCGCGGCAGCGCGTCGAGGATGCCGGTGTCCAGCACGAAGGCGCAGTACACCCGCTCGTGCCGCCGGAGCGCGTGGTACAGCGCGGCGTGATCGTCCGCGCGCAGATCGCGCCGGAACCAGACAAGGGCGTTCATGGAGACGGAGTGTCGGTGAAATAGAATCCGCGCCTATGGCCAAGGAACGCATCGACCTCACCAATCAGTTCCTGATCGCCATGCCCGGCATGGTGGACGAGACCTTTGCCGGCTCCGTCGTGTATCTGTGCGAGCACAACGAGAAGGGCGCGCTGGGACTGGTCATCAACAAGCCGATCTCGCTGACCCTTGGCAACCTGTTCGAGAAGGTCGAACTCGAACTCAGCGACGAGGACATGGCCGCCAGGCCGGTGTTCTTCGGCGGCCCGGTCCAGACCGAGCGCGGCTTCGTGCTGCACGAGCCGCTGGACGAGCAGGGCAACCACTACAACGCGACGCTCGCCGTGCCCGGCGGGCTCGAGATGACCACCAGCCGCGACGTGCTGGAGGCGCTGTCCAGCGGCGCGGGTCCCAAGCGCGTGCTGGTCACGCTGGGCTACAGCGGCTGGGCCGCCGGGCAGCTCGAGGAGGAGATCGGCCGCAACGGCTGGATCACCGTCGACGCCACGCCCGAGATCATCTTCGAGACGCCCATCGAGGAGCGCTACGACAAGGCGCTGGCGCTGCTCGGCATCGATCCGCGCATGCTCAGCCAGGAGGCCGGGCACGCATGAACCCCGGGAGCGCCATGAACGCCATGAGCACCCCTTCCTCCTCTTCCCCCCCGTCCTTCGTTTCCCCGCTCGCCTTCGACTTCGGCACGAAGCGCCTGGGCGTGGCGACCGGCAACCGGATGCTGGGCAGCGCGCGCGGCTTGCGGACGATCACGGAACAGGGCGATGCCCGCTGGGCCGTCATCGCGGCGCTGATCCAGGAGTGGCAGCCCGATGCGCTGGTCGTCGGCGTGCCGCGCCACCCGGACGGCGCGCCGCACGAGATGACGGCGCGGGCGCAGAAATTCGCCGGCCAGCTGCGCGGCCGCCACCGGCTGCCGGTGGTCGAGGTCGACGAACGCTACACCAGCGCGGAAGCCCACTCCCAGGGCGCGCGCGACCTCGATGCCGCCAGCGCGGCATTGATCCTCGAACAATTCTTCCGGGAACACCCATGAGCACATTGCACCTCGATGCGGAGGCGCTCTACGCCGACCTCGCGCGCGGCGTCCAGCGCCTGCTGCAACCCGACTGCGCGCTGGTCGGCATCTGGTCCGGCGGCGCCTGGCTCGCCGAGCGCCTGCAGCAGGACCTGAAGCTGCCGGGCCAGCACGGCGTCATCTCCAGCGCGCTGCATCGCGACGACTTCGGCAGCAAGGGCATGAACGCGAGCGCCGATCACACCAAGCTGCCCTTCGAGGTCGAGGGCCGCCACATCCTGCTGATCGACGACGTGCTCTACACCGGCCGCACCACGCGCGCCGTCATCAACGAGCTGTTCGACTTCGGCCGGCCGGCGAGCGTGACGCTGGCGGTGCTGGTCGACCGCGGCGGCCGCGAGCTGCCGATCGAGCCGGCGTTCTCGGCCGCGCGGGTCGCGGTCGCGCCCAACCAGCGCCTGAGCCTGGCCAAGGACGAGGCCGGCCGGTTCAGCTTCGACGTCAAGGGGGACTGAACCCATGCTGAGCAAACGCAATCCCCAGCTCAACAAGCATGGCGAGCTGATCCACCTGCTGTCCACCGAGGGCCTGCCCAAGGCCATCCTGCATCAGATCCTGGACACGGCGGGGACCTTCCTGTCGGTCAACGACCGCGAGGTCAAGAAGGTGCCGCTTCTGCGCGGCAAGTCGGTGTTCAACCTGTTCTTCGAGAACAGCACCCGCACCCGCACGACCTTCGAGATCGCCGCCAAGCGCCTGTCGGCGGACGTGATCAACCTGGACATCGCGCGCTCCAGCACCGCCAAGGGCGAGACGCTGCTCGACACCGTGTCCAACCTGTCGGCCATGCATGCCGACATGTTCGTCGTGCGCCACAGCGAATCGGGCGCCCCGTACCTGATCGCGCAGCACTGCGCGCCGCATGTCCACGTGGTCAACGCCGGTGACGGCCGCCACGCGCATCCGACGCAGGGCCTGCTCGACATGTACACGATCCGCCACTACAAGAAGGACTTCAGCCAGCTGACGGTGGCGATCGTCGGCGACATCGTGCACTCGCGGGTCGCGCGCAGCGACATCCACGCGCTGACGACGCTGGGCGTGCCGGAGATCCGCGCCGTCGGTCCGAAGACGCTGGTCCCGGGCGATCTCAAGGACATGGGCGTGCGCGTGTGCCACGACATGGCCGAGGGCGTGAAGGATGCCGACGTCATCATCATGCTGCGCCTGCAGAACGAGCGCATGGGCGGGGCGATGCTGCCCAGCGCGGGCGAGTACTTCAAGAGTTTCGGCCTCACGCCGGAGAAGCTGGCGCTGGCCAAGCCCGATGCGATCGTCATGCATCCGGGCCCGATCAACCGCGGGGTGGAGATCTCGTCCACCGTCGCCGACGGCCAGCACAGCGTGATCCTGCCGCAGGTCACCTTCGGCATCGCGGTGCGCATGGCGGTGATGTCCATCCTCGCGGGGAACGAAGCATGAAGATCCTGATCCAGAACGGCCGCCTGCTCGATCCCGCGTCGGGCCTCGACCAGACCGGCGACCTCGCCATCGCCTCGGGCCGCATCGTCGGCCTGGGGCAGGTCGGTGACTTCAACGCCGAGCGCGTCATCGACGCGACGGGCCTGGTCGTGGCGCCGGGCCTGGTCGACCTGGCCGCGCGGCTGCGCGAGCCGGGCCACGAGCACGAGGGCATGCTGGAGAGCGAGCTCGCCGCCGCGGCCGCCGGCGGCGTGACCAGCCTGGTCTGTCCGCCCGACACCGATCCGGCGCTGGACGAGCCCGGCCTGGTCGAGATGCTGAAGTTCCGCGCCCGCAAGCTCAGCCGCTGCCGGCTGTTCCCGCTGGGCGCGCTGACGCGCGGCCTGGCCGGCGAGGCGCTCACCGAGATGGCCGAGCTGACCGAGGCCGGCTGCGTCGGCTTCTCGCAGGCCACCGAGCCGGTGCGCAACACGCTGACGCTGCAGCGCGCGATGCAGTACGCCGCGAGCTTCGGCTACGCGCTGTGGCTGCATCCGCGCGATCCGTGGCTGAGCGGCGGTGTCGCGGCCAGCGGCGCGGTGGCGACGCGGCTGGGCCTGTCGGGCGAACCGGTCGCGGCCGAGACCATCGCGCTGCACACCATCCTGGAGCTGGTCCGCGTGACCGGCTGCCGCGTCCACCTGTGCCGCCTGAGCAGCGCTGCCGGCGTCGAGCTGGTGCGGGCCGCCAAGGGCGATGGCCTGCCGGTCACGGCGGATGTCTCGATCAACTCGCTGCACCTGACCGATGTCGACATCGGCTACTTCAACCCGTCGATGCGGCTGCTGCCCCCGCTGCGCCAGCAGCGCGACCGCGACGCGCTGCGCGCCGCGCTGGCCGACGGCACGATCGATGCGCTGGTCAGCGATCACAACCCGGTCGCGGCCGACGAGAAGTCGCTGCCCTTCGCCGAAGCCACGCCGGGCGCGACCGGCCTGGAACTGCTGCTGAGCCTGGCGCTGCGCTGGGGGCAGGACGAGGGCCTGTCGCTGGCGCGCACGCTGGACACCATCACCGGCCGGCCGGTCAAGGTGCTGGGTGGCGCGCTGGGTTCGCTGGCGGCGAGCGCGGGACGGCTGGTCGAGGGCGGCGTCGGCGACGTCGTCGTCTTCGATGCCGGGGCCTCGGGCGCGGTGACGCCGGAGCGTCTGGTCAGCCAGGGCAAGCACACGCCGTTCTCGTTCGACATCACCGGCTTCGAGCTGCCGGGCCGGGTGCGCTACACGCTGGTGGCCGGCACGGTGGCCTTCGAATCGCTGGTCACCGACGTCGAGCGGACGGCCTGATGCGCGCGCTGGTCGGCGTGTGGCGGGCGCTGCGGATGCTGGCGCACATCGGCCACGGCGTGTTCCTGGTGCAGGTGCGCTGGCGTGGTTTCGACGCGCCGACGAAGCAGCGGTATGTCGGCTGGTGGTCGGGCAAGCTCCTGCGGGTGCTGGGCGTGCGGCTCGAGTCGCCGGGCCCGCAGGCGCCCGCGCCGCGGCTGATCACCGCGAATCACATCTCGTGGCTGGACATCGCGGCGATGCACGCGGTGATGCCGGAGGCGCGTTTCGTCTCGAAGGCGGACATCGCGACGTGGCCGCTGGTGGGCTCGCTGGCGACGGCGGTGGGCACGCTCTACATCGAGCGCGCCAGCAAGCGTGACGCACTGCGCGTCGTGCACAAGACCGCCGAGGCCTTGGCCGCCGGCCAGACGGTGGCGGTGTTTCCCGAGGGCACGACCGGAGCGGGCTATCCGTTGCTGCCGCTGCATGGCAATCTGCTGCAGGCGGCGATCAGCACGCACACGCCGCTGCAACCGGTGGTGCTGCGCTGGCATCAGCCGGGCAAGCCCTACAGCGAGGCCGCGCAGTACATCGGCCAGATGTCCTTGATGGAGAGTCTGTGGCGCATCCTGACCGCGAAGGACCTGGCGGTGGAGGTGCGTTCCCTGCCGGCGATGCCGACGGAGGGTCTGGACCGCCGCCACCTGGCAGAGGCCCTGGCCGAGAGGATTTCAAACGCACTCCCCAGGCCCTGAGTCCTCGATCGTTCGGGGACGGCAAGGCATGGGGTTTTGGCGCTTGACGACAAGGCCCCATGCCTTGGCGGCCAAGCGCGCCGGTGATTGCAGGCAGGCGGTCGCCGACGAACGCAGGTACGCCGGATGCCCAGGCCCGGCCGAATTGATGTGAGGATCCGCCGATGCTGCTGTGCTTCGACGACGAACAGGAATTGGCCACCCGTCTGGCCAGGGAATTGGGTCGCCCGCTGGGTGTCATTGCGCGCCATCGTTTCCCGGATGGCGAGATCCGGCTGGTGCTGCCCAAGCCGCTGCCGACCGACATCATCGTGCTGCGTGGTTTGCAGCATCAGCCCAATGACCGGCTGGTCGAGTTGCTGATCGCGGCGCCGGCGGCGCGGGGCTGGGGCGTCAAGCATTTGATGCTGGTGGTGCCTTACCTGGCCTACATGCGGCAGGACATGGAGTTCACGCCTGGCGAGGCGGTGAGCCAGCGGCACGTGGCGGCGCTGTTGTCGACGCAGTTCGATCGTGTGGTGACGGTGGATCCGCACCTGCACCGGATCGCGAGCCTGGATGAAGTGATGCCGCCGGGGCGGGGCGTCGCGCTGTCGGCGGCGGCCTTGCTGGGCCGTTTCATCGCGGGGCGGGTGCCGGGCGCGGTGCTCGTGGGGCCGGACGAGGAGTCGGCGCAGTGGGTGGCCGAGGCGGCGCGCGCCGGCAAGCTGGAGCACGCGATCGGCCGCAAGGTGCGCTTTGGCGACACGCAGGTGCAACTGGCCTTTCCCGACCTGGACGTGCGAGGCCGCGCGGTGGTGCTGCTGGATGACATGGCGTCGACGGGCCGGACGCTGATCGGCTCGGCGCGTGAGGCGCTCGAGCGCGGCGCGGCGAGCGTCGATGTGGCGGTGACGCATGCGCTGTTCAACGGCGATGCGCTGCCCGCGCTGCGCGAGGCGGGGGTCCGGCATGTGTGGAGCAGCAACGCGGTGCCGCATGAGAGCAATGCGGTCTGCGTGGCGGAGCTGCTGGCGACGGCGTTGCGGAGGAAGTGAGCGTCTTTGACGCCCTGAGATCCACGAACGAAAAAGCCCGGCATCGCCGGGCTTTCGTCCTTGTGGAGGGAGCAGGTGCCGGCGTTACGCCTTGCCCTGGCTCGCCACCGCGGCGGCGGCCTTGGCCGCGGCTTCCGCGTCGCCGAGGTAGTAGCTCTTGATCGGCTTCAGGTCCTTGTCCAGCTCATAGACCAGCGGAATGCCGTTGGGAATGTTCACCCCGACGATCGCGTCGTCGGCGATGCCGTCCAGGTACTTCACCAGCGCCCGGATCGAGTTGCCATGCGCCGCGATCAGCACGCGCTGGCCCGACTGGATCGCGGGCGCGATCTGCTCGTTCCAGTAGGGCAGCACCCGCGCCACCGTGTCCTTCAGGCACTCCGTCAGCGGAACGTCCGACGGCTGCAGCCCCGCGTAGCGGATGTCGCCGCGCTCGCTGCGCGGGTCCGAGGCCTCCAGCGCCGGCGGCGGCGTGTCGTAGCTGCGGCGCCAGACCAGCACCTGCTCGTCGCCGTACTGCTTGGCCATGTCGGCCTTGTTCAGCCCCTGCAGGCCGCCATAGTGGCGCTCGTTGAGGCGCCAGCTGTGGCGCACCGGCAGCCATTGGCGATCCATCTGGTCCAGGCAGTGCCACAGCGTCCAGATCGCGCGCTTGAGCACCGACGTGTGCGCCACGTCGAAGTCCAGGCCGGCTTCCTTCAGCAGACGGCCCGCCTGCTTGGCCTGTTCCACGCCGGTCGGCGTCAGATCCACATCGGTCCAGCCGGTGAAGCGGTTCTCGAGATTCCAGGTCGATTCGCCATGGCGAATCAGCACGAGCTTGTACATGGGTCTTGGATGGGTTCGTGAAGGGGCCGGGGTCCGGCAGGCCCGGCGGATTCTAGAGGCAGCCCCCCGCCGATCCCCCGCCGGGCAGGCTTCCGCAGCGCCGACGCGTGCTTTCGTTTCAGGCGAAACACCGGCGTTTCTATAATCCGCGGCTTTTGGATTCACCGTACAGGCCCCGCCTTGAAGTTCCTGCTTGAAAACTGGTATCTCGTGCTCGCCGCCCTGGTGTCGGGCGGTCTGCTGCTGTGGCCCCTGCTGCGCGGCAAGGGCGGCGGCGTGGCGACCTCCGAGGCGGTGCGCCTGGTCAACCGCGAGAAGGGCGTGCTGATCGACGTCGGCGAGCCCGACGAATTCGCCGCCGGCCATGCCACCGGCGCCCGCAACGTGCCGCTGTCGACCCTGACTGGCACGGAGCTGCCGGCCAAGCAACTGCCCGGCAACAAGGCCCTGCCGGTGGTGCTGATGTGCAAGACCGGCGCGCGCGCCCAGCGCGCCGCTGGCATCCTTCAGAAACAGGGCTACGCGAACGCGGTCGCGGTCCAGGGCGGTCTGGCCGCCTGGCGCGAAGCGAGTTTGCCTGTCGAGAAGTCCGCGGCCTGACCGCCCTGGCGACCGCACCGGCTCCTGGGGCCGGAACACAAAGACGCTCGACACGACTCTTGGAGAACAGGCGATGGCCGCCGTGAAGATGTATACGACCCTGGTCTGCCCGTACTGCGTGCGGGCGAAGTCCCTGCTGAAGCAACGCGGCGTGGACCGGATCGAGGAGGTCCGCGTGGACCTGGACCCGGCGCAGCGCGACGCGATGATCCAGCTGACCGGCCGGCGCACCGTGCCCCAGATCTTCATCGGGGACACCCATGTCGGCGGCTGCGACGACCTGATCGCGCTGGACCAGCGCGGCGGCCTGCAGCCGCTGCTGGCCGCCTGAGCGGCGCGGCATCCGGCCCGCCGCCAGCGCCTCGCGGACCCTTCACGGAGGGTCATGGGCGCTCGGTCATAATGCCCGCCACGGCTCGCCGCTGGCGGGCTTTTTCATTTGGATGACCCTCATGGCCGACGACACCAACACCCCCGTGTTCCAGATCCAGCGCATGTACCTGAAGGACCTGTCGCTGGAGCAGCCGAACGCCCCCGCGATCCTGCTGGAGCAGGCGCCGCCGCAGGTCGACATCAAGCTCTCGCTGGCCGCCGAGCCGGTGGCCGAAGGCCTGTTCGAAGTCAGCGTCACCGCCACGGTGACCACGACGGTGCAGGACAAGACCCTGTTCCTGATCGAGGCCAAGCAGGCCGGCATCTTCGAGATCCGCAACCTGCCGCAGGACCAGCTGGAAGGCATCCTGGCCATCGTGTGCCCGCAGATGATCTACCCCTACCTGCGCGCCATCGTCTCCGACGTCTGCACCCGCGCCGGCTTCCCGCCGGTGATGCTGACCGAAGTGAACTTCCAGGCGATGTTCGAGGCGCAGCAGGCCCAGATGGCCGGCGGCCAGATCAACGGCGAAGCCGCCATCCCGAACTGAGCCGCGACCCATGAGCGCGCCGGCCTCGCGGATCCGTCCGCCGGCCGGCGTGTTTCATTCCGAAGGCTGCTTCGAGTTTCCGAATCCCGATGCCTGAATTCCGATCGCAGGATCCGACGATGACTGCTCCGCGCATGAAGATCAGCGTGCTGGGCGCCGGCGCCTGGGGCACGGCGCTGGCGATCGCCGCCAGCGCGCGCCATGAGGTGACGCTGTGGGCGCGCGATGCCGGCGCGGTCGCCGCGATGCGCGCCGGGCGCCGCAATGCGCGCTACCTGCCCGAATCGCCGCTGCCGGACGCGCTGGGCCTGACCGGCGATCTCGAGGCCGCGCTCGCGCATGGCCGCGAGGGGCTGATCGTGATCGCGACGCCGATGTCGGGCTTGCGCGGCATGCTGGCCCGCTTGCCCGACGGCGCGCGCGCGCAATGGCTGTGCAAGGGCTTCGAGGCGGGGACAGGACTGCTGGGGCATGAGATCGCGCGCGAGGTCGCGCCGCGGCTGGCCACAGGCATCCTGTCGGGGCCCAGCTTCGCGCAGGAGGTGGCCGCGGGCCAGCCGACCGCGCTGGTGTCGGCCTCGGGCGATGCAGCGTTGGCGGCGCTTGGCGTGCAGGCCTTCCACAGCGAGCGGCTGCGGGTGTACTCGTCGGCCGATCCGGTCGGCGTGGAGGTCGGCGGCGCGGTCAAGAACGTCATGGCGATCGCCGTCGGCATCGCCGATGGCCTGCGGCTGGCGGCCGAGGCCCAGGGGCTCAAGGGGCCTGGACTCAACGCGCGCGCCGCGTTGATCACGCGCGGTCTGGCGGAGATGCAGCGGCTCGCGCTGGCGCTCGGCGCGCAGCCGGAGACGCTGCTGGGGCTCGCCGGGCTGGGCGACCTGGTGCTCACCGCCACCGGTGACCTGTCGCGCAACCGCCGCGTCGGTCTGCTGCTGGCCGAGGGCCTGGACCTGCCGGGCATCCTGGCCAAGCTCGGCCATGTGGCCGAAGGCGTGTACAGCGCGCCGACGGTGCTCGCGCGCGCGCAGCGGGCCGGCGTGGACATGCCGATCACCGCCGCGGTCGTCGAGGTCCTCGAAGGCCGTCTGACGACGCACGCGGCGATGGACGCGCTGATGGGGCGCCAGGCCAAGGCGGAGTGGCAATGAAGCGTCGCGCATTGCTCGCCGCCGCCGGCGCGACCGCGCTGGCCGGGATGCCGCACGGGGCTGGAGCCGCCGCGGGCTGGCCGTCGCGCCCGATCCGGCTGGTCGTGCCCTTCCCGGGCGGCAGCTCGCCGGACCTGATCGCGCGCTATCTCGCCGAGCCGCTCGCGCAGGCGCTCGGGCAACCCGTCGTCGTCGACAACAAGCCTGGCGCCGGCGGCAACATCGGCACCGGCGCGGTCGCCAAGGCCGCGCCCGATGGCCACACGCTGCTGTTCACGATCCAGGGGCCGCTGATCACCGCGCCGCTGTTGTCCAGGGCACTGCCCTACGACCCGCAGCGGGAGCTGCGCTCGGTCAGCTTCATCGCGAGCTCGCCGAACGTGCTCGTGGTGCCGCCGTCGCTGGGCGTGGACACGCTGGCGCAGTTCGTCGCCTTGGCCAAGCGGCGGGCCGGTGAATTCAACTACGGCAGCGTCGGCAACGGCAGTGCCGCGCATCTGGCGATGGAGGCCTTCATCGCCCGCGCCGGCGTGCGGATCGTCCACGTGCCATATGCCGGCTTTCCGCAGGTCGTCAACGCGATGCTCGCCGGTCAGGTGCAGGCGGGCTTCATGGTCCCCGCGATCGCGATGCCGCAGGTCAAGGCCGGCAAGCTGAAGGCGCTCGCGGTGACGAGCGCCGGGCGCTTCGCCGCGCTGGCCGAGCTGCCCACCGTCGCCGAGTCGGGCTACGCCGGTTTCGAGGCGACGTCATGGCAGGCGCTGCTCGCGCCAGCGGGCACGCCGGACGCGATCGTGCGGCGCGTCTCGGACGAGGTGGTGCGCATCGTGCGCGGCGAGGCTTTCCGGCACGAGCTGCTGCCGCTGTACTTCAGCGCCGCCGGCACGTCGCCCGAAGGGCTCGATGGCCTGATGCGCGACGAGCGCGTGCGCTGGGGCGCGCTGATCAAGCAGTTGAAGCTCGAGCGCGAATGAGCACTTGAGCACTTGAGCACTTGAGCACCTGAGCACCTGAGCACCTGAGCACCTGAGCACCTGAGCACCTGAGCGTCAGTCTTCCGCGCCGTCAACTCCCTCGCCCCCGCAGGGGGAGAGGGCAGGGGAGAGGGGGCTCTGCGCAGGACGCCACTGGCGTACTTCGACGTCCCCCTCTCCCCCACCCTCTCCCCCTGCGGGGGCGAGGGAGTTGAAGAGTGAAGAGGAGGGCAGAGACGATCACATGCCGTCCGCGTAGCCGTTCTGGCGCCATCCCTCGAAGACCGACACCGCCACCGCGTTGCTCAGGTTGAGGCTGCGCTGCCCCTCGCGCATCGGCAGCCGCACGCGCTGTTCCAGCGGAAAGCCGTCGCGCAGCGCCGGCGGCAGGCCCGAGGTCTCGCAGCCGAAGACCAGCCAGTCCCCCGGCTTCAGCGCCACCGTCGGCAGCAGCCGGCTGCCGCGCGTCGTGAACGCGAACATGCGCGCCGCGTCCGGCTGTTCCGCGGCGAGGAAGCGCGCCCAGTCCGAATGCCGCAGCACCGGCGCGTACTCGTGATAGTCCAGTCCCGCGCGCTGCAGCAACCGGTCCTCCATCGAGAACCCCAGCGGCTCGATCAGATGCAGCCGGCAGCCGGTGTTGGCCGCCAGCCGGATCACGTTGCCGGTGTTGGGCGGAATCTCCGGATGGACCAGCACGATGTTGAACATGGGAACGACGCTCTTCTCGAAAGGGAAAGGATCTCGCGGACCACGGCTACGGCGTGCGCGCGGCCACCCAGGCCTGCACGTCCGCCGCGCCGGCGCGCCGCAGCGCTTGCGCCGCCTCGTGCAGCGTGGCGCCGCTGGTCATGACGTCGTCGACGATCGCGACCCGCAGCCCGCGCACCGGCTTCACGACGGCGAACGCGCCCTGCAGGTTGCGCCGGCGCTCATCCAGCGGCAACTGGGCCTGCTGTCCTGTGTGCCGCACCCGCATCAGCGTCAGCGCGCAAAGCCGGGATTGTCGCCGCGCGCCCGCGAGGCGGCGCGCGATCTCGTGGGCCTGGTTGTAGCCGCGCTCGCGCAGCCGCTCGGCGGAGAGCGGAATCGGCAGGATCAGATCCGGCGGCTCGACCGCCGCCAGTGCCAGCGCGCGCGACAGCCGGCCGGCCAGCAGCGGCGCGAGCTCCAGCCGCGCGCCGAACTTCAGCGCCAGCAGCAGCCGGTCCCACGGGAAGCGGTAGTCCATCGCCACGACGCAACGCGACAGCGGCGGCGCATGGGCCGCGCAGCGGCCGCAGCGCGGGACAACGGCGCCTCGCGGCAGCCGCAGGGCGCAGAGCGCGCATCGCGGTCCGTCGCCCAGGGGATGAAGCGCCTCGCAATCGGGGCACAACGGCCCGCGGCACCAGCAGCGGCAGAGCACGCATTGCCCCGGCCATTCGAAGGCCCGCACCATCCCCGCGATTCCCGCGATCCCGCGCGCCATCGAGGATCGCGCCAATGACCAGCGCCGCGAGAGGTCAAGCATGGCCGCCTACAATCGCGCCCCATGACTGGGAACGAGGCCTTGCCGCCAAGCACACAGCAGATCGATGCGGGCGCGGCGCGGCGGCAGCGCCGCCGCCTGGCCGCGTCCGGCGAGGCGCCCTGGCTGCATCAGGAAGTGGCCTCGCGCATGCTGGACCGCCTGCCGGTGATCCGCCTCCAGCCGACCGCCGTGCTGCAGAGCCGCCCTTCGACGGGCGGCGGCGATGCCGGCCTGCGCGAGCACTATCCGCAGGCGACGCAGCTGTGGCTCGAGCCCGAGCCCGAGGTGCGCGCGCTGCAGCAGCCGCGCGCGCGGCGCGGCTTCATGCAATCGGTGATGGACAGGCTGCGCGGCGGCAACGCGACCGAACTCATCGCCGAGCCGCCGGACGGCGCGGCGCAGCTCGCGTGGTCCAACATGGAACTGCATGCCGAGGCCGACAAGCCCGCGCTGGTCAAGCGCTGGCACGCGGGCCTCGCCGTCGAGGGCTGCCTGATGTTCTCGTGCCTGGGCCCCGACAGCTTCATCGAGCTGCGTCCGATCTATGCCCGCGAGGGCTGGGGCCCGCCGGCGCCGGACTGGGTCGACATGCATGACCTGGGCGACCTGCTCGTGCATGCCGGCTTCGCCGATCCGGTGATGGACCAGGAGCATCTGCGCCTGACCTGGGCCTCGCCCGAGGACCTGCTGCGCGACCTGCGCGCACTCGGCGGCAACCTCGCGCCGGCCCGCGTGCGCGGCCTGCGCACGAAGGCCTGGCGCGACCAGTTGCTGGCCGCGCTCGAGTCGCTGCGCGGCCCCGACGGCCGGCTGGCGCTGAGCATCGAGCTGGTCTACGGCCATGCGTTCAAGCCTCAACCGAAGGTGAAGATCGCGGCCACCACCGAGGTGTCGCTGGACCAGATGCGCGCCATGGTGCGCGGCGCGGGCAAACACTGACCCCCATCGCGCGCGGGCTCGGCTAGAGCGCTGCTCGCGCGGGCGCTGTCAGAGGGGATGCCAGAGGGAAACAGCGTCCATTCTGAGGGTAATCCTGGGCCGTTCGGCCCGCGGGGGGCGGTCATAGTGCGGCAGGGGAGTGGACTAGAATCCGCGCCCGACTGGAGTACGTCTGCTGGCCCCGTAGGTTTCTGCCACCGCTTGGCATCGAAGCCCGCGCTACAAGCGGGATCGAGCGCCGAAGCCGCCTGGAAGAGACACCGGGTGACACGAGCTTGAGAAAGACAGGATAAAGAGACGACCATGACGATTGACAACAGTTGTGTGCAACTGGGGCGCCGCTGCAGCCAGCTCGCGTTCGGCCTGATGGCCGCGCTGGCCAGCCAGGCTGCCCTGGCGGTCGGTGACCTCCCCGGAGGTCCGGCCGTCAACCAGCTGAACCTGCAGCCGCCGGTCACCAAGATCGCGCACGAGCAGATGTGGCTGCACAACATGATGCTGATCCTCTGCCTGGCGATCTTCATCGCCGTGTTCGGGGTCATGTTCTATTCGATCTTCAAGCACCGGAAGTCCAAGGGCGCCGTCCCCGCCAACTTCCACGAGAGCGTGAAGGTCGAGATCGCCTGGACCATCGTCCCCTTCATCATCGTCATCCTGATGGCGCTGCCCGCGACCAAGGTGGTCGTGGCGATGAAGGACACCACCAACTCCGACCTCACCATCAAGGCCACCGGCTACCAGTGGAAGTGGGGCTACGACTACCTCAAGGGCGAGGGCGAGGGCATCGGCTTCGTCTCGACGCTGGACGCCTCGCACCGTGCGCTGTCCGACAGCGGCAAGCCGGGCGACGTCGACAACTACCTGCTCAAGGTCGACAACCCGCTGGTGGTGCCCGTGGGCAAGAAGGTCCGCATCATCACCACCGCCGATGACGTCATCCACGCATGGATGGTGCCGGCCTTCGGCGTCAAGCAGGACGCGATCCCCGGCTACGTGCGCGACACCTGGTTCAAGGCCGAGCAGACCGGCGACTTCTACGGCCAGTGCGCCGAGCTCTGCGGCAAGGAGCACGCCTACATGCCGATCCACGTCAAGGTGCTGAGCGCCAAGGACTACAGCGCGTGGGTCGCCGGCGAGATGAAGAAGATCGCCGCCAAGGCCGACGATCCCGCCAAGGTCTGGACGATGGACGAGCTGATGGCCCGCGGCCAGAAGCTCTTCGACGCCAACTGCGCGGTCTGCCACAAGGCCGACGGCAAGGGCGCGGGCCAGTTCCCGGCGCTGGATGGCTCGGCGATCGTGAAGAACGAGGACCACGCGCAGCAGCTGCACCTGGTGCTCAACGGCAAGGGCCAGATGCCGGCCTGGAAGACGGTGCTCAAGGACAGCGAGCTCGCGGCCGTCGTCACGTACACGAAGAACGCGTGGTCCAACAAGACCGGCCAGATCGTGCAGCCGTCGGAAGTCGTGGCCGAACGCGCCAAGTGACCCGACCCGCCACCGAGGAATTGACATGAGTGCAGTGCTCGACCACCCGACCGGTCATGCCCATGACCATGACGATCACCACGACCATCACGCCCCGACGGGCTGGCGGCGCTGGGTCTTCGCCACGAACCACAAGGACATCGGCACGATGTACCTGCTGTTCAGCTTCACGATGCTGATCATCGGCGGCATCCTGGCGCTGTGCATCCGCGCGGAGCTGTTCCAGCCCGGGCTGCAGTTCTTCAATCCGGAACTGTTCAACCAGTTCACCACCATGCACGGGCTGATCATGGTGTTCGGCGCGATCATGCCGGCCTTCGTCGGCTTCGCGAACTGGATGATCCCGCTGCAGATCGGCGCGTCGGACATGGCCTTCGCGCGGATGAACAACTTCAGCTTCTGGCTGATGATCCCCGCGGCGCTGATGCTGGTGAGCTCGTTCTTCATGCCCGGCGGCGCGCCCGCCGCCGGCTGGACGCTCTACGCGCCGCTGACGCTGCAGATGGGCCCGTCGATGGACGCCGGCATCTTCGCGATGCACATCCTGGGCGCGTCCTCGATCATGGGCTCGATCAACATCATCGTGACCATCCTCAACATGCGCGCCCCCGGCATGACGCTAATGAAGATGCCGATGTTCGCGTGGACCTGGCTGATCACCGCCTACCTGCTCATCGCGGTAATGCCGGTGCTGGCCGGCGCGATCACGATGACGCTGACGGACCGCCACTTCGGCACCAGCTTCTTCACGCCCTCGGGCGGCGGCGACCCGGTGATGTACCAGCACATCTTCTGGTTCTTCGGCCACCCCGAGGTCTACATCATGATCCTGCCGGCCTTCGGCATCGTGAGCCAGATCGTCCCGGCCTTCGCGCGCAAGCGGCTGTTCGGCTACGCCTCGATGGTGTACGCCACCGCCTCGATCGCGATCCTGTCCTTCATCGTGTGGGCGCACCACATGTTCGCCACCGGCATGCCGGTGACGGGCCAGCTGTTCTTCATGTACGCGACCATGCTGATCGCGGTGCCCACCGGCGTGAAGATCTTCAACTGGCTGGCGACGATGTGGCGCGGCTCGATGACCTTCGAGACCCCGATGCTGTGGGCCGTGGGCTTCATCTTCGTGTTCACGATGGGCGGCTTCACCGGCCTGATCTGCGCGATGGCGCCCATCGACATCCAGATCCAGGACACCTACTACGTCGTGGCCCACTTCCACTACGTGCTGGTCGCCGGCTCGCTGTACGCGCTGTTCGCCGGCGTCTACTACTGGGGCCCGAAGTGGACCGGCGTCATGTACTCGGAGACGCGCGGCAAGATCCACTTCTGGGGCTCGCTGATCACGTTCAACGTGACCTTCTTCCCGATGCACTTCCTGGGCCTGGCCGGCATGCCGCGCCGCTATGCCGACTACCCGATGCAGTTCGCCGACTTCAACATGCTGGCGTCGATCGGCGCCTTCGGCTTCGGGCTGATGCAGGTCTACTTCTTCCTGTTCGTGGCCGTGCCGATGATGCGCGGCAAGGGCGCGAAGGCGCCGCAGAAGCCGTGGGAAGCGGCCGAGGGCCTGGAGTGGGAAGTGCCGTCGCCGGCGCCGTTCCACACCTTCGAGACCCCGCCCAAGATCGACGTCACCGCGACGAAGATCATCGGCTGAGCCCCGGACGCCCCCGGACGCCGACATCGAGGACCGAGCCATGGCCCTGACGCCCGAGCAACGCCGCAGCAACCTGCGCCTGGCGCTGATCCTGGCCAGCGTGGCCGCCGTGTTCGCGATCGGCTTCGTGGTCAAGATCGCGTTCTACGGCGTGTCCTGAGCGCGCGAGCGAGCCAGCGATGAGCACGCCCAAGCTGTCCGCCTGGATCCGCCGGGAGAACCTGCGGATGACCGGCAAGCTGCTGGTGGTGGTGGCGGTGATGTCGTGCTTCGGCTATGCGCTGGTGCCGATGTACCGCGCGATCTGCACGGCGCTGGGCATCAACGTGCTGTCGCTGTCCGAGCGCCAGCACGCGGTGCGGGCCGAGGACGTGAAGAACACGCAGGTCGACTACAGCCGCCAGATCACGATCGAGTTCGACGCCAACGCGCGCGGCCCCTGGGACTTCAAGCCGGCCAAGCGCCACCTGGTGGTCCATCCGGGCGAGCTGACGACGGTGATGTACACCTTCCAGAACATCCAGACGCGGACCATGTCGGCGCAGGCGATCCCGAGCTACGCGCCCAAGCAGGCGACGCCGTATTTCAACAAGCTGGAGTGCTTCTGCTTCAACGAGTACACGCTGAAGCCGGGCGAGCAGAAGGAATGGCCGGTGGTGTTCGTCATCGACCCGAAGATCCCGAAGGACGTGCGCACGATCACGCTGTCGTACACCTTCTTCGAGGTCGCCGGGAAGGGCAAGGCGCAGGCGGTGGCGCCGGCCGTGCGCGGCGAGCCGCGCAGCTGAGCGCGACCGGTGGAAACGACGATGTCCGAAGACCTGAAGCCGGGCGAGGATCTGAAGCAGGCGATGCAGCGCAAGGGGTCCTTCCTCGGCACGCTGCGCGCGGTGGCCTGGTCCTTCTTCGGCGTGAGGAAGGGATCGGACTACGAGAAGGATGTGTCGCAGCTCAATCCGCTGCACGTGATCGCGGCGGGCGTCATCGCCGCGGCGCTGTTCGTGGTCGGATTGATCCTGCTGGTCCGCTGGGTGGTGAGCAGCGGTGCGGCAATGAACTGAGAACCGAGTTCGAGGAGAAGAACGCATGTCGGCAACGACGACTCATGGGAATACGCCTTACTACTTCGTGCCCGGCCCGTCGCGGCACCCGGCGATGGCCGCCTTCGGCCTGTTCTGGGTGATCCTGGGCGCGGCGCAATGGATCAATGGCCACGACTGGGGCAAGTGGTCGCTGCTGGTGGGCCTGCTGTGGTGGGCCTTCACGCTGAAGCAGTGGTTCGGCGACGCCATCCGCGAGAGCGAAGGCGGCATGTACAGCGACCGCATCGACCTGTCGTTCCGCTGGAGCATGGGCTGGTTCATCTTCTCGGAGGTGATGTTCTTCGCGGCCTTCTTCGGCGCGCTGTTCTGGTCGCGCGGCTACAGCATCCCGACGCTGGGCAGCCTGGACAACGCGCTGCTGTGGCCCGACTTCAACGGCCTGTGGCCCAGCGTCGCGGCCGGCGCGACCGCCTCGCCGGCGGGCACGGTCGAGGCCTTCGCGACCATGGGCCCGTGGCCGATCCCGACGATCAACACGGCGCTGCTGCTGACCTCGGGCGTGACGCTGACGATCGCGCACCACGCGCTGATCGCCGGCCACCGCGCCAGGACCATCGGCTGGATGTGGGCGACGGTGATTCTGGGCATGACCTTCCTGGGCTTCCAGGCCTACGAATACGTGCACGCGTACCACGAGCTCAACCTGAAGCTGAACTCGGGCATCTTCGGCTCGACCTTCTTCATGCTGACCGGCTTCCACGGCTTCCACGTGTTCGTGGGCATGCTGATGCTGCTGTTCATCACGCTGCGGCTGATGAAGGGGCACTTCACGCCGGACCGTCACTTCGGCTTCGAGGGCGCGGCCTGGTACTGGCACTTCGTCGACGTGGTGTGGCTGGGCCTGTACGTGGTCGTGTACTGGATGTGATGGCGCTGCACAGCGCTTGAGGAAGGAGCGCCGCTCGATGCGGCGCTTTTTCTTTCCGGCCTGTATCGGCTTATCGACCTATCGGCCTGCCGGACGATCGGGTGATCAGGCGGTCACTTGCCGATGGGCAGCCCGGTGGGATGGATCCAGCCCATCCAGGCGCTGAAGAGGATGAACAGGAACAGCGCCACCGAGAGCGCGACCCGCACCGCCAGCGCGCGGGCCATGGTGGCCTTGCCCTTCTGCTTGCGCAGCATCAGGACGCCCGCCGAGAACAGGGCGCCCAGGATGCCGATGAACGCGATGAGGACGATGAATTTCATGGCGGACGATTATTCCCACCGAAGCGCGGCCGTGACATCGGGCCGGCCCCGATGGCGCCATGGCGTCGTGGTGACGGCGACGCTGGCCGGCGTGGCGGCGGCCATTTCGCTGGGGCTCTGGCAACTCGATCGCGCCGATCAGAAAAAGGCGATGCAGCGGACGATCGACGAGCGCGGCCGGATGGCGCCGCTGTCGACGGCCGCGCTGCCGTCGGCCGACCAGCCGCCCGCGCCCGCGCTGGAGCACCGGCGCGCCGCGCTCGCCGGGCGCTGGGACACGGCGCACACGGTCTACCTCGACAACCGGGTGATGGACGGCCGCACCGGCTTCTACGCGGTGACGCCGCTGCGGCTCGAGGGTCGCCAGGACGCGATCCTGGTGCAGCGCGGCTGGGGCCCGCGCAACGCCGCGCAGCGCGAGGCGCTGCCCCCGGTCACGACGCCCACGGGCGATGTGCGGATCGAGGGCCGGCTGGAGGCCTCGGTGTCGCGCGCCTATGCGCTGGGCCGGGACGTGGAGACGGGGCCGATCCGGCAGAATGTCGACCTCGCGGCCTTCCAGGCCGAGACGGGTCTGCGCCTGCTGCCGCTGGTGCTGCTGCAGACGGAACCCGACCGCGTGGAGGATGCGCAGGCGCCGCCCGCCGACGGGCTGCTGCGCCACTGGCCGCCGCCGGCGGTCGATCTCCACAAGCATTACGGCTACGCGTTTCAATGGTTTGCGCTCGCGGCGCTGATCCTGGGTCTTTATGTCTGGTTCCAAGTCCTCGCTCCCTACCGCGCTGGCCGAGCCGCCCGTGCCCACGAGTCTCCCGATGACCAACGCCCTGCCTGACGGCCAGGACCATGGCCGCGACGCCGCGCCGGCGCCCGCCGACACGCCGCTGCCGCCGGCCGGCCCGGTGACGCTGGCGGTGCACACGCTGCCGATGCCCGACCTCGATCCGCCCAGGCGCTCGCGCTGGACGCTGTGGCTGGTGCTGCTGGTGTGCGCGGCGCCGGTGGTGGCGTCCTACTTCAGCTTCTACGTGCTGGACCTGCGCGGCCGCGCCTACGGCGACCTGATCACGCCGACGCGCGACCTGCCGCCGGCGATGGCGTTGACGACGCTGCAGGGCGCGCCGGTGGCGGCGGATTCGCTCAAGGGCCAGTGGCTGCTGACCTACGTGCCGGACCGCGCCTGCGATGCGGGCTGCGAGCGCATGCTGTTCATGCAGCGCCAGCTGCGCGAGATGCTGGGCAAGGACCGCGACCGGCTGGACAAGCTGGTGCTGGTGCCGGACGACGTCATGCTGACGCCGGCCCAGGTCGACGCGCTGACCGCGCATGGCGCGCCGGCCACGGTGCTGCGCGCGAGCCGCGCCGCGATCGAGGGCTGGCTGATGGCCGCGCCGGGCCACCGCATGGGCGAGCACCTGTTCCTGATCGACCCGATGGGGCGCTGGATGCTGCGCTCGCCGGCGGCGCCGGATCCGTCCTCGATGAAGAAGGACCTCGAGCGCCTGATGCGCGCCAACGCCGGCTGGGACAAGCCGGGCCGTTGAGGACAGGAACGCAGGCGCGCGCATGAACGGATTGGCGATCGGTTTCGACTTCGAGCCGCTGCTGGAGCTGCTGGCGATGGCCGCGCTCATCGGCGCGGTGCCGTTGCTGGCGTGGCAGTGGCGTCATCGCGGCGATCCGGCGGCGAAGCGGCTGCGCGCGCTGACGCTGCTCGCGGCCTTCCTGACCTTCGACCTGATCCTGGTCGGCGCGCTGACGCGGCTGACCGATTCCGGGCTGGGCTGCCCGGACTGGCCGGGCTGCTACGGCAGCGCGTCGCCGCTGGGCGCGCGCGACGAGATCCATGCCGCCCAGTCGGCCATGCCCACTGGGCCGGTCACGCATGGCAAGGCCTGGATGGAGATGGTCCACCGCTACATGGCGGGCGGGGTCGGCTTCCTGCTGGTGGTGCTGGCGGCGCTGAGCTGGCGGCTGTGGCGGCGCGGCCGGCGCGAGGGCGCGGCGGCGCCATCGCCCTGGTGGGCGACGCTGTCGCTGGTCTGGGTGCTGGTGCAGGGGCTGTTCGGCGCCTGGACGGTGACGATGAAGCTGTTCCCGGCGATCGTGACGACCCACCTGCTGCTGGCGCTCGGGTTGCTGATGCTGCTGGCCTGGCAGGCCGAGGCCTATGAACCCCGGCCGCTGCGCTGGCCGGCGGGCCTGCGGCGCGCATTCGCGGCGTTCACGCTGCTGGCGATCGTCCAGGTGGCGCTGGGCGGCTGGGTCAGCACGAACTACGCGGTGCTGGCCTGCCAGGACTTCCCGACCTGCCAGGGACAATGGCTGCCGCCGACCGACTTCGATCATGGCTTCACGCTGTGGCGCGAGCTGGGCCGCGGCGCGCAGGGCGGCTTCCTGCCCTTCGAGGCGCTGACGGCGATCCACCTGACGCACCGCGGCGGCGCGATGATCGTGCTGGCCGCGATGCTGGCGCTGGCCTGGGCGCTGTGGCGCCATGACGGCGATGATCGCCGCGAGTCCCGCCGCTGGGCGCGCCGCCTGCTGGCGGCGGGCGCCTGGCAGCTGGCCTCGGGCCTTTCCAACGTGGTGCTGGGCTGGCCGCTGGTGGCCGCCCTGGCCCATACCGGCGGCGCCGCGGCGCTGCTGCTGACGTGTTCCATCGTGCTGGCGCGGCTGCGCGCCGGCACCCTGACGGTGAATCTGAAATGAGTTCCGCGACGCAGGCCGCCATGCCCTCCCGCTGGTGGCAGTTCTACCAACTGACCAAGCCCAAGGTCGTGCAGCTGATCGTGTTCTGCGCGGTCATCGGCATGGCGCTGGCGATCCCCGGGCTGCCGCAGGGCAGGGAGTGGATGACGCTGGCCGCGGCGACCGCCGGCATCTGGCTGGTGGCCGGCGCGGCGGCGGCGTTCAACTGCCTGATCGAGCAGCACATCGACGCCAAGATGAAGCGCACCGCCTGGCGGCCGACCGCGCGGGGCGAGCTGAGCCGCAACCAGACGCTGACCTTCTCGGGGCTGCTGTGCGCGCTGGGCTCGGCGATCCTGTACCTGCTGGTGAATCCGCTGACGATGTGGCTGACCTTCGCGACCTTCGTCGGCTACGCGATCGTCTACACGGTGATCCTGAAGCCGATGACGCCGCAGAACATCGTGATCGGCGGCGCCTCGGGCGCGATGCCGCCGGTGCTGGGCTGGGCCGCGATGCGCGGCGAGCTGGGCGCCGAGGCCTGGCTGATGTGCCTGATCATCTTCCTGTGGACGCCGCCGCATTTCTGGGCGCTGGCGCTGTACCGCAGCGAGGACTACCGCAAGGCCGGCCTGCCGATGCTGCCGGTGACGCACGGCAACGAGTTCACGCGGCTGCAGATCTTCCTGTACACCTGGATCCTGTTCGCCGCCACGCTGCTGCCCTTCCTGACCGGCATGAGCGGCTGGATCTACCTGGCCGCGGCCATCGTGCTGGGGCTGATGTTCTGCCACCACGCGTTCAAGCTGTGGCGGGCCTACTCGGAAGCGCTGGCGCGCAAGACCTTCCTGTTCTCGATCCTGCATCTGTCGCTGCTCTTCGGCGCGCTGCTGCTCGATCACTACGTCAGTCCCTGGCTCGCCTGAGCAGGCGGACCTCCTTTCGGATCGGATGTGCCGATGATCTCGCGACGTTCTCTGTGTGCCGGCGCCCTGGGCGCCACGGCGCTGCTGTCGGGCTGCGACAAGCTGGGCTTCTCCTCGGCGCCCAAGGCCAGCTTCCAGGGCGTGGACCTGACCGGCGCGGCCTATGCGCGCGGGTTCAGCCTGCCCGACCAGAACGGCCGCACGCGCACGCTCGAGGACTTCAAGGGCAAGGTCGTCGTGGTGTTCTTCGGCTTCACCCAGTGCCCGGATGTGTGCCCGACCACGCTGGCCGAACTGGCCCAGGTGAAGAAGGCGCTCGGACCCGATGGGGACAAGGTGCAGGGCGTGTTCATCACCGTCGATCCGGAACGCGACAAGCCGGAACTGCTCAAGGCCTATCTCGAAAGCTTCGATCCCGCCTTCGTCGCGCTGCGCGGGACACCGGAACAGCTCAAGGACGTGGCCAAGGAGTTCAAGGTCTATTACGCGAAGGTGCCGGGGAAGACCCCGGACAGCTACACCATGGACCACACGGCTGCGAGCTTCCTGTTCGATCCGCAGGGGCGGATCCGGGTGTTCTCCCGCTATGGGGCGGGGGCGACCGCGCTGATGGGCGATATCAAGGCGCTGCTCGCGGGGCAGTGAACGAGCGATCGGCCGGCAAGGGCCAGGGGGCCGGCCCTCATACGTCTCGCAGGCTCCACAAATCGGGCCGGCCCCCTGGCCCTCGCCGGCCTCAGGCACGAGCCGGGACGTGCGTGCGGGCTCGGAATGAAGAAGGCCTCGCAGTGCGAGGCCTTCGTGCTGTTGGGTACGGGGTGCCGCTTAGGCGGTGGCCGTCATGGCCTTGCGCATCTTCTTCATCGCGGCCACCTCGATCTGGCGGATGCGCTCGGCGGAGACGCCGTACTCGGCGGCCAGCTCATGCAGCGTCATGCCGCCCGAGCTGTCGTCGTTCACCTTGAGCCAGCGCTCCTCGACGATGCGCCGGCTGCGCGGATCCAGCACGTCCAGCGCCTGCTGCAGGCCATCGCTGGCCAGGTGATCGCGCGAGCGCGACTCCAGCACCCGCGTCGGCTCCTGCGTGTCGTCCGCCAGATAGGCGATCGGCGCGAAGCTCTCGCCGTCATCGTCGGTCTGCGGCTCCAGCGCCACGTCGCCGCCAGACAGCCGCGTCTCCATCTCCAGCACCTCCTCGCGCTTGACGTTGAGCTGCTCAGCCACCTGGGCGATCTCGCTCTCGGTCAGCGACGCGCGCTGCTGGTTCTCGGCGCCTTCCTTCAGCGCGTGCTTCATCGAGCGCAGATTGAAGAACAGCTTGCGCTGCGCCTTGGTCGTCGCGACCTTGACCATGCGCCAGTTCTTCAGGATGTACTCGTGGATCTCGGCCTTGATCCAGTGCATCGCATAGGACACCAGGCGGACGTTCTGGTCCGGATCGAAGCGCTTGACCGCCTTCATCAGGCCGACGTTGCCTTCCTGGATCAGGTCGCCCTGCGGCAGCCCGTAGCCCAGGTACTGGCGCGAGATCGACACCACCAGCCGCAGGTGCGACAGCACCAGCCGGCCGGCGGCATCCACGTCGCCCTTTTCCTTCAGGCGCGTGGCGTAATCCTTCTCTTCCTCCGGCGTCAACAGCGGAATGCGGTTGATCGCCGTGATGTACGCATCCAGATTCCCCAGCGAAGGCACCAGGGACCAGGGATCACGGACCGTCAATGCGAGGTTGGTGGACATGTGTTCGTTTCTCCTTATCGGACCCGGTCCTCCGGGCCGATGAGCGGGAATATTAGCACTCATGCCCGACGAGTGCTAAAGCGCCCGGATTCGGGTCGGTCCCGGAAGGGGTTCCTCATCGAATGAGTGTGGACGGCCCGTCTTAGGGCCTCCTTAAGTCATTGATTTACCGAAGAAACAGGGAGCTCGAACCTGAAGCTCGACCCCTGGCCGGCCACGCTGGAGACCTGCAGCCGGCTCTTCATCAGCCCCAGCAGCCGCTGGGTGATGACCAGCCCGATGCCCGTGCCCTCGATCCCGCCGGCCTCGCGGCCCAGGCGGTTGAAGGGCTGGAAGAGCTGGGCCATCTGCGCCTCGGTCATGCCGGGGCCGGTGTCGGTGACGCTGATTTCCACCATCGATTCCCCGGCCCGCCGCGCCCGCAGCCAGACCCGGCCGCCGTCGTGGTTGTATTTGATGGCGTTGCTCAGCAGGTTGGTGAGGACCTGACGCAGGCGGGTGCCGTCCGCGCGCAGCACGCAGGCGTCGGCGGCGAGTTCGACGTCGATCGCGATGCCGCGCCGCCGGCGCTGGCTCTCGACCATGGCGAGGCTGTCCGCGGCGATCGGCTCCAGGTCGTGGGTCTCCATCTGGACGCGCATCTGGCCGGCGTCGAGCCGGGACAGGTCCAGCGTGTCGTCGATCATCTGCAGCAGGTGCCAGCCCGACTGCTGGATCTGCGCGAGCCAGCCGCGCTGGCGCGGGCTGAGGTCCGGATCGCGGTCCGCCTCCAGCAACTGCGCGAAGCCCAGCATCGCGTTGAGCGGCGTGCGCAGCTCGTGGCTCATGCGGGAGAGGAACTCGTTCTTGGCGCGGTTGGCGGCGAGTTCGGCCTCGTGGGCGCGCTCGAGCTCGGCCAGCCGGAGCTGTTCGCCGATGTCCTCGACCACGCCCAGCAGCCGATAGGGCTGCCCTTGAGGATCGCGCAGCAGGCTGACGGTGGAGCGGACCGTGATCACCTGCCCCTGGCCGCCGACGTAGCGCTTGATGCGGCTGTAGCGGTCGAGCTCGCCGCGGATCAGCGCCATCCCGAGCCGGCTGTCCTCGGCGCGGTCGTCGGGATGGGTGATCGCCATGATCGAACGCGCCTTCAGCTGTTCGACGCTCATGCCCAGCAACTGGCAGAAGTAGGGGTTGATCTCCTGCGGCCGGGCGTTGATGTCGCAGGAGACGACGCCGATGGGCGCGTGCTCGACGATGGTCCGGAAGCGCTCCTCGCTGGCGCGCAGCCGGTGGGTGGCCTCGTCGACACGGCGCGCGATCCGCGCCGTGTTGCCGGTGACCGAGAGCAGCAGCAGCCCCAGCAGCGCCGTGCCCACCAGCCCGGCCAGCGCGAAGGGCAGGGCGGCGCCCCCCTCGAGCGCCGGCAGGCCCGCCGGGCTGTACACGATCAGCCGCCAGGCGCGGCCGGCGAAGTCGAGGTCGCGCGCGCGGCTGGGAAGCGCGGCGGGCAGGCGCAGGCAGCGTTCGTCGCCGGCGAGCAGCGGATGCCGGCTGCCCGCGGTGGCGTCGAGCAGGCAGTAGTCCAGCCCGTCCGCGCGCGGCGCGAGCGCGTCGTGCAGCAGCTCCTCGGGCCTGAGCGTCGCGAAGGCCAGGCCCAGCGGCCGGCGGGCGCGGCCGGCGCCGTCGCGCGGCTCGGAGGTGCCGCCCTCATAGATCGCCCGGTAGATGACCACGCCCATCAGCGTCACGCCGACGTCCTGCGACAGCGGGAAGCTCTCGCTGGCCGACGGCTGGCCGGTGGCGACCGCCCGGTCCTGCGCGGCGCGGGCGGCCGCGATCGCGCGGATGTTGGCGCCCAGCGCCGGGCGGTTGCGGGCGAAGGGCGCGATCAGGCGGATCGGCAGCGCGTCCGCCGCGGGATCGACCGGCAGGTCGCCGGGACGGTGGCGCTCGTAGATGCGATAGGTGTCGTAGCCATCGGCGCGGGCGGCGCGCTCGAAGGCGGCCACGCCGCCCGGCGCGACGAATGGCGCCCAGCCGACCGCGTAGACCGCGCCGCCGCCGCGCGCGCGCTCGGCATGGGCGCGTTCGAAGTCGGCGCGCGTGATGCCCGGTGCGACCATGAGCAGGCTGTGGTTGGCCTCGAGCGCCGTGAGCGGCATCGCCAGCGCGTCCGCCATCGTGTTGAGCGCGTTGGCCGCCTCCAGGTCGAAGGCGTGACGCCGGCGCCCCTCCTCGTTGCGGGCGACATGCAGCGTGGCGCCGAACAGCAGCGCGCAGGCCACCACCAGCGGCAGCGCGACGCTCAACCGCCGCGGCGCCCAGTGCGCGCGCGGCCGGCCGAACAGCGTCAGCGCGACCGGCGCGCCGATGAGCACGCCGATCGCGTCGCCGACCCACCAGCCCAGCCAGTGCGGCCACAGCTGCGACGGACCGATCGCGCCGGTGAGCCACAGCCCCGCGACGCCGATGCTGGGCGCGATCAGGCAGGCGATGCCGGCCGTGGCCAGCAGGAAGCGCAGCAGCTCGGCGGGCTCGCACAGCGGGGGATCGGGCTCGGTCCAGCGCCGCGCGAGCGTGGCGCCCACCCAGGCCTGCAGCGCGCCGCCGACGCCGACGAGCACCGGCTGCAGGCCATTCAGCGGGCCGCGTTCGAGTCCGATCGCGGCGCTGACCGCCATGCCGCCGGCGACGATGCCCGGCAGCACGCCGGGTCCCCATCGCAGCACGGCGGCGACGGCCAGGCCGGCCGCCGGGAAGATCGGGGAGAAGTAGTCCGGCGGCAGGATCAGCGCCAGCGCCAGGACGCCGAGTACCGCATAGGCCAGCGCGAGGGCCGCGTTCAGCGCCAGGAACCGAAGCCGGAATCCAGGAAGGACACCGTTCGGAGCGGGAGGGGACGCATCGGTCATTCCCAAAGCCTACCCCCGGCTCGCCGGAGGCGGCATCGCAAGTTCCCCCGGGACCGGCGACTTGTCCTCGGAAACCAACGGCCTCAGGCCGGCGGCGTCCAGCCCAGCCCGAGGCTCTTCTGCAATGCGACGAAGTCCTTCAGCAGTTCGGCCTCGCCGTCCAGGGACTTCAGCCGCGCGTCGGCGTCCAGGCGCCGCGCGTCCAGCAGGTCGATCTGGCTGGTGGCGCCCGCCTCGCGGCGCTGGCGCGTGAGGGCGAGGGTCCGTCCCGCCGAGTCCGCCTGCGCCTGCAGGTGCCGGGCCGCCTGGCGCTGGCGACCGAAGCGCGCCAGCGCGGTGTTGGCGTCCTGCAGCGCGCCCAGCACCGCGGCCTGGTAGTCGGCGGCGGCCTCGTCGCGGCCGGCCTCGGCCTGCCGCACCGCGGCGGCGGTCCGGCCGAAGTCCAGGAAGTTCCAGCTCAGGTAGGGCACGGCGGCGAGCGCGAGGCTGTCGGCGCGCAGGAGTTGTCCGGGCGAGCGGGCCGCCACGCCGACATTGCCGAGCAGGCTCAGTGTCGGAAAGTACTTGGCCGTTTCCTGGCCGATCCGCGCGCTGTGGCTGGCCAGGCGGCGCTCGGCCGCGCGGATGTCGGGCCGGCGCCGCAGCAGCGCGGCGGGATCGCCGATGGCGACCTGCGCGGGCGCGGCCGGCAACGCCGGATCGGCCGCGGCGAGCGGGGCATCGAGCGCGCCCGGCGCCTGGCCGGTCAGCAGCGCGAGCCGGTCCAGCGAACCGGCGATCTGCGCCGCCACGTCCGCGAGCGCCGCCTGCGTGCCCTCGCCTTGCTGGACGCGCTGCTCGACGTCGTCGCTCGTCGCGGCGCCCTGGCCGCGCCGCTGGCGGACCAGCGCCAGCGCCTGCTCATCGGACGAGGCGGTCTCGCCCAGCAGCGCCTGGCGCCGCTGCTGGGCGCGCAGGCCGACGTAGGTCGAGGCGACCTCCGCCGTCAACGAGACCTGCGCGTCGGCCAGGTCGGCGCGCACGGCCTCGGCCTGGGCGGTGGCGGACTCGATCGCGCGGCGCGTGCCGCCGAAGAGGTCGGCCTCCCAGGTCGCGTCGAAGCCGGCGCTGTAGAGATGCAGCGAGGACGCGTGATCGGTGCCCGGCCCTTGCCAGACACCGGCGCCGAGCGCGGTGGCCGAGCCCTTGGGCCGGCTGCCGGCCTCCTGCTGATCGAAGGCGGCGCGGGCGGCGCGCAGCCGCGCCTGGGCGGCCTGCAGCGTCGGGCTCCGGGCCAGCGCCTGATCGACGAGCGCGTCGAGCGCCGGATCATTGAGCGCGCGCCACCACTGGGCGACGGCGGGCGAGGCGCTCGCGCTGCCGATGGCATCGGCGCCATCGCGCGCGAAGCGCGGCTGCTGGAACGCGTCCTTGGCGACCGCGGGCGCGCCTCGATAGTCGGGACCGACGGTGGCGCAGCCCGCGAGCAGCAGCATCGCCGCGGCCGCCGCGACGGCGGACAGCGTCGTGAGCGTCGTCAGGCCGACGTGGCGGGGGAAGGGGATTCGGAGAGTCATGGCGAAGTCGGGAGAAGTCTCAGTGCGCATCGCTGGCCGCGGGCGCGCCCGGGCGCGGCATCGCGCCGGCGGGCCCGGCCGGCCTGGGCGTCTTGAGCGTCAGCGCGAGCGGGACGCACAGCAGCAGCGCGGCCGCGAGCACGTGGAAGGTTTCGGAGAAGGTCATCACGCTGGCCTGCTGATGAATGGTCAGCACCAGTTCGCGCAGCGTCTGCAGCTGCGCGTGGGCGAAGTCGCCCCCCTGCGTGAAGCGGCTCGCCGCGCCAGCCGCGAGGCGCTCCTGCAGCAGGGTCGAGTTGGCGTTCAGCGTCTCGCCCAGGCGCTCGACGTGCAGGCCGTCGCGGCGGTCGATGAAGGTGCCGATGACGGCCAGCCCGACCGAGCCGCCGAGGTTGCGCGCCATGTTGTAGATGCCGGCGGCGTCGCCGGAGTCCTCGCGCGCCACCGTCGCCATCGACACCTGGTTGAGCGGCATCATGCACAGCACCTGTCCCAGGCCGCGCAGCAGCTGCGAGCCGACGAAGTCGTGGCCCACGCTCTGCGCGGTCAGGCCGATGTCCAGCAGGCAGCTCACGGCGAAGCTGAGCAGGCCCAGGATCACCAGCACGCGCAGGTCCATCCGCGTGATCAGGCGCGGCAGGATGGGCATCATCAGGAAGGCCGGAACGCCGGCCAGCAGCATGATCGCGCCCGATTGCTGCGCGTTGTAGCCGGCCACCAGCGCCAGGAACTGCGGCACCAGATAGGAGATGCAGTACAGGCCCGCGCCCACGGTGAACACGATGACGATGACGCTGGCGTAGTGGAGATCGCGCATCAGCCTGAGCCGCAGGATGGGCCGCGCCGCGTAGCGCTGCGAGAGCGCGATCATCAGCATCCCGGCCGCCGAGACCAGGCTCAGCGCCACGATCAGCGAGGACTCGAACCAGCGCTCGCGCTGGCCCTCCTCGAGCACCACCGTCAGCGTCGACAGGCCGATCGCCAGGCCGGCGATGCCGAGCCAGTCGGCGCGGATGAATTCCTCGAGATGCGCGCGCTGCGCCGGCAGGCCCAGCAGCAGCAGCGTCAGCAGCGCGGCGCAGACCGGCACGTTGATGAAGAAGCACCAGTGCCAGCTGGCGTTCTCGGTCAGCCAGCCGCCCAGCACCGGCCCGAGCAGCGGTCCCAGCAGCACGATCAGGCCGAACAGCGTCATGCCCACCGGCAGTTGATGGCGCGGCAGCCGCGTGCGGATGATGGTCTGCGCGGTCGGGATCATCGCGCCGCCGGTGAAGCCCTGGCCGATGCGCGCCAGGATCAGCGTTGCGAGGTTGCCCGAGAGCCCGCACAGCACCGAGAACAGCGTGAACAGCGCCGCGTTGCCGACCAGGAAGTTGCGCAGCCCGAAGACGCGGGTGAGCCACGCGGCCAGCGGGATCATGACGATCTCCGACATCAGGTAGCCGGTCGAGATCCAGGTCCCTTCGGTGCCGGTGGCGCCGATGGCGCCCTGGATCTGCGGCAGCGCCGAGTTGGTGATCGAGATGTCCAGCGTCGCCATCAGCGCGCCCAGCGCGCCCGCCGCCACCGCGATCCAGTCGCCAGCGTGGGCGTCGGGCTCCGCGTGCGCGAGCGCCTCAGCCATGGCGGGCTCCGCGCGTGTCGACCTCGGTGGTGACGGAGAGGCCGGGCAGCAGGCGCTCGCGCAGCGCCGGCGCGGCCTGCACGCGGATGCGCACCGGCACGCGCTGGACGATCTTGGTGAAGTTGCCGGTGGCGTTCTCCGACGGCAGCAGCGCGAACTGCGCGCCGGTGCCGGGCGAGAAGCTCTCGACGGTGCCGTGGATCTCGGCCTCGGGCAGCGCGTCCACATGCAGCGTCACCGGCTGGCCGGCGCGCATGCGGCCGATCTGCGTCTCCTTGAAGTTGGCGACCAGGTAGACCTCCTGCGTCGGCATCACGGTCATCATCCGCGTGCCCGGCTGCACGAACTGGCCCACGCGCACGGTGGTGTCGCCGACGCGGCCGTCGATGGCGGCGCGCACGACGGTGTCATCGACGTCCAGGTGGTTCTGGCGCAGCGCGGCCTCGGCGGCCTCGACCTGCGCCTTCGATTGCGCGACCTGCGCCTGGCTCGACTTGAAGCGGCCGTCGGCGGCCTTCACCGCGGCCTCGGCGGCGGCCAGGCTGGCCACCGCCTGGTCGCGCGCGTTGCGCAGTTCGGCCAGGCGCTCGGCGCTGGTGGCGCCGGTGGCCGCCAGCGGCGTATGGCGCGCGACCTCATCCTGCGCGTGCGCCAGCGACAGGCGCGCCGCGTCGGCCTGGGCCTTCGACTGGGCCAGCTGGGCCTGCTGCTGGAGGATGTCGGCCTCGTAGCGGCGGATGTCGGCCTTGCGGCCATCGATCGTGGCCTGCGACTGGTCGGCCGCGGCCTGGTACTGGCGCGCGTCCAGCTTCACCAGCGGATCGCCGCGCTTCACCGCCTGGTTGGCGACGACGTAGACCTGCGTCACGTAGCCGCCGACCTTGGGCGCGGCGGTGACGCCGTCGGCCTTCAGGTAGGCGTCGTCGGTGCTCTCGATGAAGCGGCCGACGCTCCACCAATGGGCGCCATAGACGCCGGCGGCGACCAGCGCGGCGATGGCCAGGGCCATCAGGACGGGCCGGCGGCGGCCCGGGGAGGCGGGCGCCGGCGAGGAGGCGGACCCGTTCGGACCGGCGGGAGTCTGGAGCGGCATGGGAGGGGCCGGCGGCACCGGCTCGAAGAATTATTCCGGTCGATATCTTTTTCCAATCGGAAGATTTCTGTCAACTGTTATATTTTTGGATCCATGACTGAACGACCCGCCAGAGCCCCCCGTCACCGCGCCGAAGCCGCCTATGCGCGCGGCGAGGAAACCCGCCGCCGCATCATCGACGTGGCGTTGCGGCTGTTCGCCGAGCGCGGCTTCGAAGGCGCGTCGACGCGCGAGATCGCCAAGGCGGCCGGCGTCAACGCGCCGGCGCTGCAGTACTACTTCGACAACAAGGAAGGCGTGTACCGCGCCTGCGCGCAGTACATCGCGGACAGCTCGGCGGCGCATTTCGGGCCGGTGGTGACGCGCACGCGGCAGGTGCTGGACGATCCGGGCGCCACGCCGGAGCAGCTCTTCGAGGCCTTCGGCGGGATGCTGGACGCGCTGACCGATTTCCAGCTGCTGCCCGACGACGCCGAGTACCGCCGCCTCTTCATCGCGCACGAGCAGATCGGCCATGCGCCGGGGGTGCTGTTCGAGATCTTCGACAAGACGCTGCGGCCGCAGATGGGCGAGCTGTCGGCGCAGGTGGTGTCGCGCTACTGCGGCATGCCGGTGTCGGATCCGCTGCTGGCGATGCGCGTGATGATGCTGTGCGGCCAGGTGATGGTGCTCTCGCTGGGCCGGCGCACGATGCTGAGCAAGCTGGGCTGGGAATGTTTCGGCCCGGAGGAGGTCGCGACCATCAAGCGCGCGGCGCGCGCGCACAGCCGCGTGCTGATGGACAGCTGGCGCGAGGAATCGCGCCGCGCCGCCGTCCCCTGAACGCGTGGGCAGGCCGCGACCGCGGCTCGCTGGACTTCCCGCGGGCTTGAGCCTCTAATCGTCCGGTCATTCAGGGGGCCGGGAAGAGGCGCGATGCCCGCCGGCCCTGTCACGCAGGGAGGCTGCGATGTCCGACGCCGGCAGGATGAATGGAGTCGCGGGGCGATGGCGCCTGGCCGCAAGGCCGCGCGCATGGGCGCTCATGCTCGCCGCGGCGCTGGTGCTCGCGCTGCTGCCCGGCTGCGAGCGCGCCGATGATGCGCCGCCGGCGCCGTCCGGACGCCCCGAATCCCTCGTGCTCGCGCTGACGCCCTATGCCGGCGCGGCGCCGGCCTTCGTGGCGCTGGCCAAGGGCTACTTCGAGCGCGAGGGGCTGGCCGTCACCGTCCAGCAGCACCCCTCGGGCAAGGCGGCGCTGGACGCGGTGCTCGAGGGCAAGGCCGATCTCGCCACCGTCGCCGAGCTGCCCGTCGCCCTGGCCGCGGTGCGGGGATATCCGGTCACCATCCTCGCGACGCTGTCGACGCAGAGCGACCATGCCATCGTCGGCCGCACCGACCTGGGCGTGGGGTCGCAGGAGTCGCTCAAGGGCAAGCGCATCGGCGTGAGCGCCGGGACCAGCGGCGATTTCATGCTCGACGTGATGCTGGTGCGCCAGCGGCTCTCGCGCGCCGACGTGCGCGTCGTCGACCGCAAGCCGCGCGAGCTGGCCGACGCGCTGGCCAGCGGCGAGGTCGACGCCATCGCGACCTGGGAGCCCTACATCGACGATGCGCGCCGGCGGCTGGGCGATCGCGCCTCGGTGTTCCCGAGCGACGGCCTCTACGACTCGAGCTTCAACCTCGCGTCGCTGCGCCGTTTCGCGCTGCAGCGCGCGGAGACGGCGCGGCGCGTGCTCGCCGCGCTGCAGCGGGCCGAGCAACTGCTCGCGCGCGACCCGGCCGCCTGCGAGCCGATCGTGGCGCGGTCGCTGGGCAAGGCGCCGGGCGAGACGCGGCAGCTGCTCGCGCGCAGCCGCTTCGCGCTGACGCTGGAGCAGCACCTGCTGGTGGTGCTCGAGGACGAAGGGCGCTGGGCGCTGAAGAACCGCGTCGCGACCGCGGCGCAGGCGCCGAACTTCCTGGACGCCGTCTACCTCGACGGCCTCGCCGCGGTGAAGCCGCGCGCGGTCACGATCATCCGGTAGCGGCACGCCATGAGGATCTCGACCCGCTTCGCGATCGTCGGCGCCGCCTGCGCGGCCGCGGCGCTGGCGATCGCGATCGCGCTGGGCGTGTCCGGCCGGCAGGTCGAGCGCGGCATCCACAAGAACCGCGCGGCGGCGGACATCGTCGAATCGGTGGCCGGCCTGCGCTACCTGTCGCTCGAGTACGCGCGTCACCCCGAGACCCGCATCGAGGTGCAGTGGGCCAGCGCCTACCGCTCGCTGGGCGGCGTGCTGGGACGCGCGGGGGACTTCGATTCGCGCGAGGAGCAGGAGAGCGTCGCGCAGATCCGGGAGGCCTACGACAAGTCGCCGGCGGTGTTCGCCGAGCTGGTGCGGGCGCAGCAGGCGCGGCGGTCCGGCGATGGCGATCGCCAGGTCCTGGACGAATGGGCCGGGCGCCTGACCGCCGCGATGGCGCGCAAGTCGCTGATCATGATGACCGAGTCGTTCCGGCTGCAGGACATCAGCCGCGAGGAGGTCGGCGCCGCGCAGCAACGGGCCTTCGCGATCGTGCTGGGGCTGCTGGCGGCGCTCGCGGCGACGCTGGCCGGGAGCATGTTCTTCGTCTTCCGCGGCATCGCGCGGCCGCTGGCCAGGTTGCGCGAGGGCATGCGGCGCGTGGGCGCCGGCGACCTCGCGCACATCGTCGGCGACACCGGCTCGGATGAGATCGCCGAGCTGGCGCGTGAGTTCGACCGCATGAGCGCGCTGCTGCAGACCACCACGGTGTCGCGCGACCGCCTCGCCGACAGCGAGGAACGCACCCGGCTGATCCTCGACGCCGCGCTCGACGCGGTCATCGGCATCGATGCCGAGGGCCTCATCACGCACTGGAACCCGCAGGCGCAGGCCATCTTCGGCTGGAGCCGCGACGAGGTCGCCGGCCGGCCGCTGGCCGATGTCGTGGTGCCGGAGCGCTTTCGCGACGCGCACCGCGACGGGCTGCGGCGCTATCTCCAGACCGGCGTGGCGACGGTGCTGGACCGTCGCGTCGAGCTGCGCGCGGTGCGGCGCGATGGCAGTGAATTCCCCATCGAGTTGGCGATCACCGCGCTGCGCGCCGGCAGCGGCGGCGTGAGCTTCAACGCCTTCCTGCGCGACATCACGGAGCGCAAGCTCGGCGAGGCCCGGCTCAAGGCGCAGCTCGCGCGGCTGGACCTGCTCAACCAGATCACGCGCGCGACCGGCGAGCGGCAGGATCCGCACAGCATCTTCCAGGCGGTGATCCGGCATCTGGAGGACCATGCGCCGGTCGACTTCAGCTGCGTGTGCCTGCGCGATCCGGACGGCGACACGCTGCGGGTCACGGGCGTGGGCGTCAAGAGCGCGCCGCTGGCGATGGAGATCGCGCTGCCGGAGCAGGCCGATCTCTCGATCGACGGCAATGGCCTGTCGCAATGCGTGAAGGGCCACCTGGTCTACGAGCCCGACGTGAGCGCGGTGCCCTTCCCCTTCCCGCAGCGGCTGGCGCGGGGCGGGCTGCGCTCGCTGGTGATGGCGCCGCTGCAGTCGGAGAACCGCGTGTTCGGCGTGCTGGTCGTGGCGCGGCGCGCGGCGCAGGCGTTCAGCAGCAGCGACTGCGAGTTCCTGCAGCAGCTCAGCGAGCACGTCAGCCTGGCCAGCCACCAGGCGCAGCTGCACGCGGCGCTGCTGCAGGCCTACGACGACCTGCGCCAGACGCAGCAGGCGATCCTGCAGCAGGAGCGGCTGCGGGCGCTCGGGCAGATGGCCAGCGGCATCGCGCACGACATCAACAACGCGATCTCGCCGGCCATGCTCTACACCGAGAGCCTGCTCGAGCGCGAGCCCGGGCTGAGCGCGCCGGCGCGCCGGGCGCTCGAGAACATCGCCCGCGCGATCGACGATGTCGCCGCGACGGTGGCGCGCATGCGCGAGTTCTACCGCCAGCGCGAGAGCGGGCTGGCGCTCGCGCGCGTGCGCCTGAACGAGCTGGTGCGGCAGGTGGTGGAGCTGACCCGCGCGCGCTGGAGCGACATGCCGCTGCAGCGCGGCGCCGTCATCCGGCTGCACACCGACCTGGCCAGCGAGGATCCGGTGGTGCTGGGCACCGACAACGAGCTGCGCGAGGCGCTGATCAACCTCGTCTTCAACGCCGTCGACGCGATGCCCGACGGCGGCGACCTGACGATCCGCACCGGGGTGGAGCCCGCGTCCGGCACGGCCTCGGGCGTGCTGGCCGGCACGGTGGCGCTGGAGGTCGCCGACACCGGCATGGGCATGGACGAGGCGACGCGGCGCCGCTGCCTCGAGCCCTTCTTCACGACCAAGGGCGAGCGCGGCACCGGCCTCGGGCTGGCGATGGTCTACGGCATCGCGCAGCGGCATGGCGCCGACCTGGACATCCGCAGCGCCGCCGGCGAGGGCACCCGGGTGGCGCTGCGCTTCAGCGCGCCGCCGGACGCGGGCGGCGCCGCGCCGCCGCCGTCCGAGTCCGAGGAGCGGCCGCCGCCGCTGCGCATCCTGCTGGTCGACGACGATCCGCTGCTGCTGCGCTCGCTGCGCGAGACGCTGGAGGCGGATGGCCACGCGGTCGAGACGGCGCATGCGGGCCAGGCCGGCATCGACGCGTTCCGCGCCGCGATGCATCGCAGCAACCGCTTCGAGGTCGTCGTGTCCGACCTGGGCATGCCGCACATCGATGGCCGCCAGGTCGCGGCGGCCGTCAAGGCGGCGTCGCCGGAGACGCCGGTGATCCTGCTCACCGGCTGGGGCCAGCGGCTGGTCGATGAGGGCGACATGCCCCGCCACGTCGATCAGGTGCTCAGCAAGCCGCCCAAGCTGCGGGAGCTGCGAAGGGCCTTGTGGCGCGCGGTCAAGGAGACCTCGTGAGGAGCGCGGCCTGCTGCCGGCGCGCGCCGACCAGATCGTGCGCGAGGTCGATGCCTTCCGTCGCGGTTGCCGCAACGCCTCGCAGCGCCTGGTGCGCCTGTGCGTGGACGGGGAGACGCCGGGCGTCGACCTGGCGCTGGGCAAGTCGCCCAAGCTGCGCGAGCTGCGGGCGGCACTGGCGCGGCTGGTGCCGCATCCGGCCCTGAAGGGAGAGTACGCATGAGTCTGAACGGTCCCGCGAGTCCCGTGAGTCCGATGAGTCCGATGAGTCCGGTGGGTCCGGTGGGTCCAGAGGGTCCCGCGGCGGCCCGCGCCGCGCCCGTGCGGCTGCTGATCGTCGATGACGAGGCGCGCCACATGGAGGCGCTGCGCGACACGCTGGGCGGCCACGGCTACGAGGTGGCCGGCCATGCGAGCGCCGCGTCGGCGCTGGCCGAGCTCAGGCGGCGGCCGTTCGACGTGCTGCTGACCGACCTTGTCATGCCGGGCATGACCGGCATCGAGCTGCTGCGCGCGGCGCTCCAGATCGATCCGCAGCTGGTGGGCATCGTCATGACGGGCGAGGGCAGCATCGCGACCGCGGTGGAGGCGATGCGCTCGGGGGCGACGGACTACGTGCTCAAGCCGTTCCGGCTGGCGTCCATCCTGCCGGTGCTGGGCCGCGCGGTGGAGATCGGCCGGCTGCGGCGCGAGAACGTGGCGCTGCAGGCCAGTCTGAGGCAGCGGGCCGACGAGCCCGAAGCCAGCAACCGCGAGCTGGACGCCTTCACCCGTTCGGTGTCGCATGACCTGCGCACGCCGCTGAACGCGCTGCTCGGCTTCTCGGTGCTGCTGCAGCAGACGGTGCAAACGCTGTCACCGCGCGAGCGCGCCTGGCTCGAGGGCATCCAGCAGGCGGCGGAGCACATGATGCATCTGATCGAGGCCTTGATGCGCCTGTCGCAGATGGGGCGGCGCGCGCTGGAGCTCGCGCCGGTCGATGTCGCGGCGCTGGTGCGCGGAGTCGTCGATGAACAGCGGCGCGCGGCGGGCGCGCCGGCGGTGCGCTTCGCCGTCGGGGAGCTGCCGCCGGTGGTGGCGGACGGGCCGATGCTGCGCCAGGTGTTCGCGAACCTGATTGGCAACGCGATGAAGTATGCGAGCCGGACCGAGCCGCCGCGCGAGGCGACGATCCGCATCGGCGGCGAGCGCGATGGCGCGGAGATGGTGTTCTTCGTCAGCGACGACGGGCCTGGCTTCGATCCCGCCGACGCGGAGCGGCTGTTCGATGTCTTCACCCGGCTCAAGGGCGCGGATGGTGTCGAAGGGCACGGGGTGGGGTTGTCGATCGTGCAGCGCATCGTGCAGCGGCACAGTGGACGCGTCTGGGCGGTCTCGGCGCCAGGGGAGGGCGCGACCTTCCGGTTCACGTTGCCGGCGCAATAGCAGTCGCAATAGCAATCGCAATAGCAGTCGCAATCGCAGTCGCAATCGCAGTCACGGTCACGGTCACGGTCACGGTCACCAGGGCAATCGCATGAAAACTCCCTCTCCCGCAAGGGGGCGAGGGTGTAAGAGCCGGACGTCGTAGTAAACCCCCTCGCCCCAGCGGGGAGAGGGAGGGGAGAGGGGGCTCGTGCCACAGCGCTGCTGCCCTTCGAAGCACCCCCTCTCCCCTGCCCTCTCCCCCCTCGCGGGGGGCGAGGGAGTTCTTGCGCAAGGCAAGTGCGGGCCGCCTCGTCCGCTTGCGGGGAGCGAGGGAGTTTGGTCAGCAGCAGCGCTTGACACGGTTGCTCTCCCGCAAGCGGGCGAGGGAGTGATACCAAGCCGGCGCGGCTGTCATTTCGCCTTGAGGCCGATCACTCCGCCTTGAAGAAGGCGGCGAAGCTGCGGCTGACCGGCAGCACTTCGGGCCGGCCCTTCAGATGCAGCGAGGCGCGTTCATCCGTCGCGACGACGCGTGCGATCGCGGCCAGGTTCACGATGACCGAGCGGTGCACCTGCTGGAACTGCGACGGGTCCAGGTGATCGACCAGCGTCTTCAGCGGCGTGCGGATCAGCGCTTCCGCCGGGCCGTGATCGCCGCGCCAGGCCACCAGCGTGTACTTCTCGTCGGATCGCAGGAAGGCGATGTCCTCGACCGGGATCAGCCGGACCGCGCCGTCGACGGTGGCCTTGATCCAGCGCAGCGGCGCGGCTGCGGGCTGCGGACGGACGGCCGGCGCCGTGGCGGAGGAGGCCGCCAGCTGTCCGCTCGATGGCGTGCTCAACTGCAAGCTCAACCGCGCAAGCAAGGCTTCGGCCAGCCGCGGCGCCTCGTCGCGCCGCAGCCGCTCTTGAAGGCGCGACACCGTGCCCGCGAGCCGCGCGGCCTGGAGCGGTTTCACGAGGTAGTCGAACGCGCCTTGCTCGAAGGCGTCCAGCGCGTACTGGTCGAAGGCGGTGACGAAGACGACATGCGCCCGGCCCGCGATCCGGCGGGCCACCTCGACGCCATTCAGTCCGGGCATGTGGATGTCGAGGAAGCACACCGCCGGCCGCGACTGCTCGAACTGCTCGAGCGCGTCCAGGCCGTTGCGCGCCTCGGCGACGACGCGCAGCCCGGGCCAGAGCGTGGCGAGCTGCCCGCGCAGCGCCTCGCGCAGCAGCGGCTCGTCGTCGGCGATCAGCGCGGTGGTGGGAAAGGTCATCAGGACTCCAGCGGGAATTCGACTTCGGCGAGCATGCCGTTCGGCGTCAGCTCGGTGAGGCGCAGCGAGGCGCGGCCGCCGAAGGCTTCGCGCAGCCGCTCGCGCAGTCCGTCCAGGCCGGTGCCCAGGCCCTGGCTCAGCGCCGACAGGCCGACGCCGGTGTCGCGCACCGAGGCGAGCAGGCGGCCGTCCTCGAGACGGCGGATGGCCACCGAGACTTCGCCGCCGTCCAGGCTCGGATCGATGCCATGGCGGATCGCGTTCTCGACCAGCGTCATCAGCATCAGCGGCGGGCACCGGACGGCGCGCGGGACCACGCCGTCGCCGAGCTCGATCGAGAAGCGCAGCCGGTCCGGCATGCGCAGCCGCATCAGCGCGAGATAGGCGCGCACGGTGTCGAGCTCGTGGCCCAGCGTGTGGGCGGGATCGTCCAGGCGGGGCACCGCGGCGCGCAGGTAGGCGACCAGGCTTTCGAGCACCGGCGCGGCCTGCGGCGAGCGGGCGTCGACCAGCGCCTGCACGTTGGCCAGCGTGTTGAAGAGGAAGTGCGGCTGCACCTGCGCGCGGACCAGGCGCAGGCGCGAGGCGGAGACCTCGCGCTCCAGGTCGAGCTGGCGCGAGAGGCCGGCGCGCAGCGCGGCGTCGCGCTCGCGCATCAGCGCGGCCATCGCGATCCAGGACGCGACGAACATGCCGACCACGCTCAGCAGCAGGAAGCCGTTCATCCGCTGAGGGTCGTCCCAGAAGGGCGTGCGGCCCTCCTCGACGGTGGAGAGGTACATCGCGAGCACGACGGCCGGGACGACGGCGGTGGCGGCGATCAGTTGAAGCGGCCAGCGCGGGATGCGCGCCGGCAGGCGCCTGGGCCAGCGCTCCAGCGCGCTGAAGGCGAGCGCGGCCGCGAGCGCGGGCAGCAGCACGTGTTCCAGCAGGGCCGGCAGCCCGGACTGCCAGGTGGGCGCGAGGAAGGCGGCCACCAGCGCGGCGCCACCCAGCGTGGCGAGCAGGCGGCGCAGGGCGGTCCGCCGCGCCGGCGGGGCGGGGAGGGGGGCGGGCAGCGGGTGGTCCATGGGCGGCCATTCTGTCGCGGCCGGCCGTCGTTCGTCCGGACCGGCCGTCGCCCGTCGGACGGCCATGGCCGGGGCGGCGGGTCGCCGACAGAGTCGGCCCCCATGAACACGACCACGCTTTCGCTCGCCGCCCCGGCCCGGCCGGATGTTTCCCACTTCCGCCTGCTGGCGCTGCGAGGGGTGTACCTCCTCATGGCCGGCGGGCTGGCCTTCATGGTCTGGCCGTCGCTGCTGACCACGGGGCACCGATGGGCGTTCATGGACGGCGTGGTGGCCTGCATGCTGGCGGCGTTCTCGCTGCTGTGCGCGGTGGGGGTGCGCTATCCGCTGGCGATGCTGCCGGTGCTGCTGTGGGAGCTGCTGTGGAAGTCGATCTGGCTGCTGCGCATGGTGCTGCCCGAGGCCATGGCCGGCACGATGGACGAGAACATGATCGCCAATGTCTACGCGTGCTCGCTGGCCGTGCTGATTCCGCTGGCGATGCCGTGGGGCTACCTGAAGTGGGCGGTGCTCAAGGGGATCGCGGACCATCGCGCCTGAGGGCCCCCGGGGCCCGCGAAGAACAACGCCCGCTCATGCGGGCGTTGTTCATTGCGAATCGGATGGTGGGATTCGAGCGCTTGTGGGGATCGCTCAACTCCCGGATCGCCAATGAGGCCAAGACGCAACGCATCCGGGCGCCGCTGAATTCGACCCTCTCCGAACGGGCCTTTAATGACCACTTGCCGTGGTGTTGAAGGTGCAGAGGTGATGGGGATGAATGAAGTTTTCGACTCACTGGATGATGGAGATGCCTACACCCCTGAAGGGACTCGGGGCGATCACTCTGGAGTTCCATTCTTTGGCTTGGTGCTTGACGGCGATGATCGAGCCGCACATGTGGTGCGAATTCCTCCGCATGAGGTCACCTCGCGGACGCTCGAAGCCGATGGGCATGTCTTCGAGGTTCAGGTGATTCATTGGGCCGGCAAAGTCGGTCCGGGCAACACACTCATCTTCCTGATGGATGGTCGAGGAAGGCTGGTTCACAAGACCATGAGTCCGCTCTGCCTGAAGGCAAACTTCCATACGACTGTCCATGTCGCCTCCGAATGGGCCAACGAGTTCTCTTCGGATATCGAGGCCTTTGTCAGCGCACGGTCGACCCAATGGTCATCCACTTGGGAGAATCTCCTTGGTCAACTGCGAGAGGTCATGGAGTCGCTCTACGAGAAGTACATCCTGCATCGCGCGGACGAAGTCCTCCTGGGGTTCGAGCGGAGCGGCTACTTTCCTCGCCATGACGAACTCGACGAAGGGGAGAAAACCTGGCGCCTTCAGCACACGCGCGAACTGGTGCGGCAGATCTACATCGCCGACCCGCAGGTGTTCGACGACGGCAACGAGAAGCAGGCCAAGATCATCATCCGCTTGCTTGATCGATTGGCCGTGTCGAATGAAAGCGACGCGCTCATGGATGTACTGGACGGCGTTCTGGAGTTGGATGCCGAATCAATGACGCGCTTGGCGAATCAACTGCGCCTGTCCTCGATGGCGAACATTGCTGCCTCGATCGAGATACTGCAGCGGCGCGCCGTGGCCGTCCAGCAGATGCGGCACCTGATGACAGTGCATTATCGAGAGGTTCTGGAGACGCCTGATCTCCAACGAATCATCGAAAACAACACATGGTTGTTCGGGCCGCAATACGAAACGATCGGTGCCGAGGACGATACCTTCACAGAGATCGCGAAGAGGGTTCGAGGGCAGGTGTTTGGTCGATCCCCGCTCGATGGCGACGATGTCGAGGAGGTGGACGATCTGGTCGGGGCGCGACGGCAAGTGGACCTGTTTCTGGCTGAGGCCGTGTGGAAACGCGGTTTGACTGCGGCCCGCCACGAGCTTAGGCCAAGCACGTCCCCAGCGAAGCGCCCACGGGCTCTCCGAGGGCTCGTCTGAGCTTGAGGAGTGCTCAGGGCATCCGAGCTGCGATGCGATGTTTAAAGGGCGCTCATGCGCCCACCAGCCTCATCGCCTGCGCTGCCTTCTTGATGCCCAAGATCTGCATCACCCGTTTGAGGTTGTAGGCCAGGACCTGCAAGCTCATCTCGGTGCTGACGTTGCCGAGCCTGCGCGTCAGGAAATGCGTGCTGCCCATCCAGTGTTTGAGCGTGCCGAAGACATGCTCTACCGTCCGACGTCGGATCATCATGGCATCCGTGTTTCGATCCAATCGCAGCTGCATGGCATCGAGCACGCCCTGGTGTTCCCATCGCGAGATGCGGCGGTGCTTGGATGGCGTGCACTGCGTCTTCATCGGACATGCGGGGCACGCGCTGCTCCAATAGCGGCGGATCTGCAGCCCGTGCTCATCGCGCGTGAAGCGATAGGTGGCCCGCTCGCCTGCTGGACATCGGTACTCGTCGTCCTTGGCGATGTAGATGAAGTCAGTCTTGTCGAAGCGACCCTCGGCCTTCGCGCTTGACGTCATCGGCCTGGGCACGAAGGGCCTCATGCCGTTGTCCGCGCAACGCTTGATCTGCGGGGCGTTGAAGTAGCCCCGGTCGGCGTAGACCTTCAGATTGGGCTTACCCATCGCCTCCTGCGCCGCGAGCGCCATGCCGCTGAGCTGTGCTCTGTCGCTGCCGATGTTGGTGACCTCGTGCGCGACGACCAGGTGGTGCTTGGTGTCGACCGCTGCCTGCACGTTGTAGCCCACGACGCCGCTGCCCGCGGCCTGGGTCGCCATCGCACGCGCGTCCGGATCCGTGAGAGATACCTGCTTGTCTGGCTGCTTCAGGAGGTGCTGCTCCATCTCGTCTAGCCGCTGCATCTGCTCACGCAGACCATCCAGCTTGTGGCTGAGTTGGGCATACCTTGGGCCGAACTCCATGAGCGGCAACGTCCTGTCCGCGGTGTCGAGCGCCGCGAGGTAGCGCTGGATGCTCTCCTCGATCTGTTGGCGCCGCTTTTCGATCTTGGTGGCGGTGAAGTTCTGGTCGCGGCTATTGACTGCCTTGAACTTGCTGCCGTCGACCGCCACGCCGTCACCGCTCAGCAGCTTCAGCTGCCGGCACAGCTCGACGAAGCGACGGCAGACGCTGCGGATGCCCTGTCCGTTGTCACGGCGGAAATCGGCGATGGTCTTGAAGTCCGGAGCCAGCCGCTCAGTCAGCCACATCAGCTCGATATTGCGCTGTGCTTCGCGCTCAAGCCTCCGGCTTGACTGGACACGGTTGAGGTAGCCGTAGATGTAGATCTTGAGCAAGACCGCCGGGTGGTAGGCCGGGCGGCCCGTCGCCGCTGGCGTGGCGCCAGCGAAGCCAAGCGCTTCGAGATCAAGCTCTTCAACGTAGGCATCGATGACGCGGACAGGATTGTCTTCAGCGATGAAGTCATCCAGGCACTCTGGCAGCAGCGTCACTTGATGCCGCCCCTGACCTTCGACGAATCGCGCCATCGTCACCTCCACCATGTCGCATCGACACGATGAATCTAGGCAGCGTCGATCAGATCACCAGGAGGGTTTTCACACAGCCTCGGCTCGAAAGCTCCCCACTGTCGATTCGATTGGCCGTCCGATCTACAAGTTCATCGTCATCGAGATCAAGCGGCCGGCCATCTCGCTGAACAGGAAACACCTGAGCCAGTTGGAAGCGTATGCGGACATCGTCAAGTCGATGCCGGAGTTCGACTCGGACGACATCCATTTCGAGTTCATCCTGGTGGGGCGCCAGATCTCTTCGAAGGATCAGCGGATCAGGAGCCGTCTCACAGGCAATCTCGTGCGAGGCGATCTCGGCCTTGTCGAAGACAACCCGCGAATGAAGCTCTATGTGATGAATTGGGCGTCGCTGCTGACCCGCTTCGAACTGACCAACAACTTCATGCTTGAGAAGCTCAAGATGAAGCGGGCGGAGTTCGAGGACAAAACGAAGAACCAACTATTGTCCGAACTCCAGGAAACGCATTGAGACCGAACCTTGAAAAGAAAAGGGCCTCGAATGAGGCCCTTCGGAATCAGTCCGGATTTCCGTTCAGGATCAGACGTTGAACAGGAAATTCAGCACATCGCCATCCTTGACGACATATTCCTTCCCTTCCGCCCGCATCTTCCCAGCGTCCTTCGCGCCCTGTTCGCCCTTGAACTGGATGAAGTCCTCGAAGGCGATCGTCTGCGCGCGGATGAAACCGCGTTCGAAGTCCGTGTGGATCACGCCCGCCGCCTGCGGCGCCGTGTCGCCGACATGGATCGTCCACGCCCGCACTTCCTTCACGCCCGCCGTGAAGTAGGTCTGCAGCCCCAGCAGCTTGAAACCCGCACGGATCAGCCGGTTCAGACCCGGCTCGTCCTGGCCCATCTCCGCCAGGAACATCGCCCGGTCCTCGTCCTCCATCTCGGACAGCTCCGCCTCGGTCTTCGCGCAGATCGCCACCACCGGGCCGTTCTGCGCCGCCGCGTATTCCTTCAGGCGGTCCAGGAAGGGGTTGTTCTCGAAACCATCCTCCGCCACGTTGCCCACGAACATCGCCGGCTTGGCCGTGATCAGGCACAGCGGCTTCAGGATCACCCGCTCTTCCTTGCTGAAATCGATCGTGCGCACCGGCTTGGCCTGATCCAGCGCCGCCTGGCACTTCTCCAGCACCTTCACCAGCGCGATCGCCTCCTTGTCACCCGCCCGCGCCACCTTGTTGTAGCGGTGCAGGCTCTTCTCCACCGTGCCCAGGTCCGCCAGGCACAGCTCGGTCTGGATGACCTCGATGTCGGCGATCGGATCGACCTTGCCGTTCACGTGGATCACGTTCGGATCCTCGAAGCAGCGCACCACGTTCACGATCGCGTCCGTCTCGCGGATGTGCGACAGGAACTGGTTCCCCAGGCCTTCCCCCTTCGACGCGCCCGCCACCAGGCCCGCGATGTCCACGAACTCCACGATCGCCGGCACGATGCGCTCCGGCTTCACGATCTCCGCCAACTGGTCCAGGCGCGGGTCGGGCAGCTCGACGATGCCGACGTTGGGCTCGATGGTGCAGAAGGGATAGTTCTCGGCGGCGATGCCGGCCTTGGTCAGCGCGTTGAAGAGGGTGGACTTGCCCACATTGGGCAGGCCCACGATGCCGCATTTGAGGCTCATGGTCGACTTTCGGAGAAGCTGGGATCTTGTGTGGGCCGGCGGCGACGCGCGCAGGCGAAGAAGGCGGCATTTTAGTCAACCCGCAATTCCTTCCAGGGAGCACCCTCGCCACCCCTGCCTACAATCCCCGCCCATGGAAACGTATGACGTCCTGGTGCGCGGCAACGGCTGCGTCGGCCGCAGCCTGGCGCTGGCGCTCGGCGCCCGCGGCCTTCGCGTGGCCCTGCTGACCCGCCCGTCCGCGCCGGCCGCCTCGGCCGACGTGCGCGCCTACGCCCTCAACGCGAGCTCCGTCGCCCTGCTGAGCCGCCTGCGCGTCTGGGAAGGCCTGGCCGAGGACGCTCGCACCCCCGTCCACGACATGCGCATCCACGGCGACCGCGCCGGCGCCGAACTGCACTTCAGCGCCTGGCAGCAAGGGGCCGGCGAGCTGGCCCACATCGTCGACGCGGCCGCGCTCGAGGATCAGCTCGATGCCGCGCTGCGCTTCGCCCCGCACGTGCAGCGCGTGACCGAGCCGGTCCCCGCCACGCTGCAGGCGCTGTGCGAAGGCCGCGACACCGGCGCCGCCCAGGAATTCGGCGTCCATTACGAACGCCACGACTACGGCCATCTCGGCGTCGCCACCCGGCTGACCGCCAGCAAGCCGCACCAAGGCCAGGCCTGGCAGTGGTTCCGCTCCCCGGACATCCTGGCGCTGCTCCCCTTCGACCGCCCCGAGCCCGGCCACAGCTATGGCCTGGTCTGGTCGCTGCCGCGCGAGGAGGCCCGCCGCCTGCTCGCCGCCGGCCCGGCGGAATTCGAATCCGCGCTGCTCGAGGCCACCGGCGGCGCGGCCGGCACGCTCAAGCTGGCCGGCGAACGCCAGGCCTGGCCGCTGCAGCTGTGCCGCGCCGACAGGCTCTGCGGCCCGGGCTGGGTGCTGCTCGGTGACGCCGCGCACCTGGTCCACCCGCTGGCCGGCCAGGGCCTGAACCTGGGGCTGGCCGATGTCGAGGCCCTCGTCGACGTGATCGCCGCGCGCGAGTCCTGGCGCAGCCTCGGCGACGAGAAGCTGCTGCGCCGCTACGCCCGCGCCCGCGTCGCGCCGACCTGGGCCATGGGCGAACTGACCGATGGCCTGCTGCGCGGTTTCGCCAGCCAGGTGCCGGTGATCGCCCGGCTCCGCAACGAGGGCCTGCGCCTGGTCGACCGCGCCGGCCCGCTCAAGAAATGGCTCACCGCCCGCGCGCTCGGCCACTGACCGGTCCCGGCCGTCCCCTCACGATTCCGAAAGTTCCCCATGAAGTCCTCGACCCTCTCCCGCAAGTCCCTGGTGCTGGCCGCCGCGATGACCGTGCTCGGCCTGCTCGGCTGCTCGGCGCAGGCCAACGAGGAGACCATCCGCAAGAACCTCGCCGCCGTGATGCCCAAGGAGATCAAGATCGACGAGGTCCGCCCCGCGCCCATTCCGGGCCTGTGGGAGCTGCGCATCGGCAGCGAGATCCGCTACACCGACGCCACCGGCCAGTACCTGATCGAGGGCGAGATCCTCGATCTGAAGAACCGCCGCCGCCTGACCCAGGAACGCATCGAGAAGATCACCGCGATCGAGTTCGCGTCGCTGCCGCTCAAGGACGCGATCGTGTGGAAGAAGGGCGACGGCAAGCGCCGCATCGCGGTCTTCGCCGATCCGAACTGCGGCTACTGCAAGCGCTTCGAGAAGTCGCTGCAGGACGTCGACAACATCACCGTCTATACCTTCGTGATCCCGATCCTGGGCGGTGACTCGCCGGCCAAGTCGCGCGCCGCCTGGTGCGCCAAGGACAACACGCTGGCCTGGCGCAACTGGATGATCGACGGCACCGCGCTGCCCAAGTCCGAGGCCAGCTGCGACGCCACCGCCATCGACCGCAACCTCGCGCTGAGCCAGAAGATCCGCGTCACCGGCACGCCGGCCATCCTCTTCGAGGACGGCACCCGCGCGCCGGGCGCCCTCAGCCCGCAGCAGCTCGAGGAACGCCTGCAGACCGTCCAGAACCCGGACAAGGCCCCGAAGAAATCCTGATCCGACCTGGATCGCCACGGCTACGCCCACCCCGATGAACGACCGCCCCGCCCACACCGCCCCGGCCCACGCCGCCTCGGCCTCCGTCAACCCGGTCGCGCTGCGGCTCGGCTACGCCGGCCTGATCCCGTTCGTGCTCGGCGCGGCGCTGGTGTGGCTGGTCCGCGAGGACGCCCATCCCTACGTCACCGACGGCCTCTCGCGCTACGCGGCGGTGGTGATCTCCTTCCTCGGCGCGATCCACTGGGGCCTGGGCTTCCGCCAGAACATCCCGTCGCCGGCGCCCTTCATCTGGGGCGTGGTGCCGGCGCTGCTGGCCTGGATCGCCTCGACGATGCCGGCCTATGCCGGCCTCGTCATCGAGGGCGCGCTGCTGATCGCCTGCTACGTGGTGGACCGCCGGACCTATCCGGCGCTGGGCGCGTCCGCCTGGCTGACCCTGCGCTTCCGGCTCAGCGCCGTGGCCGCGCTGAGCTGCTTCATCGCCGCGCAAGGCACGTGATCGAGAACCGCCCAGCCGCGCGCCGCGGCCGGGCAAAAGGCTTGTAGGCTGCCCTCATGACCGCCCGCCCCACGATCCACTACCGCATCGCCGCCGCCGACCCGCACGCGCACCGCTTCGAGGTCACGATGACCGTGCCGGCGCCCGAACCGGACCAGGTCCTGAGCCTGCCGGTCTGGATCCCCGGCAGCTACCTGGTGCGCGAGTTCTCCCGCCACCTGGGCGCCATCACGGCGCGCCAGGGCACGCGCGAGGTGACGGTCACGCAGGTCGCGAAGAACCGCTGGAGCTTCGACTGCGCCGGCCGCGGCGCGCTGGTCGTCAGCTATCCGGTCTACGCCTTCGACACCTCGGTGCGCGCGGCCTTCCTGGACGCGCAGCGCGGCTTCTTCAATCCGACCAGTCTGTGCCTGCGCGCGCAGGGCAAGGTCGAGCTGCCGCATCGCGTGGAACTGGCCGGCCTGCCGGCGGGCTGGGACATCGCGACCGCGATGACGCCGGTCGAGGATGCGAAGGGGCAGTTCGAGGCCGCCAACTACGACGAGCTCGCCGACCATCCGTTCGAGCTGGGCCCGTTCTGGCGCGGGGAGTTCGTCGCGGGCGGCGTGCCGCACGAGTTCGTCGTGGCGGGCGCGCTGCCGGTCTTCGACGGCGAGCGGCTGCTGCGCGACGCGCAGAAGCTCTGCGAGACGCAGATCCATTTCTGGCACAACGGCAAGGGCAAGCCGCCGATGGCGCGCTATGTGTTCCTGCTCAACTGCACCGACGACGGCTACGGCGGGCTGGAGCACCGCGCCAGCACGGCGCTGATCGCGTCGCGGCGCGACCTGCCGCGGCTCGGACAGACCGAGGTCAACGACGGCTACGCGAAGCTGCTCGGCCTGATCAGCCACGAGTACTTCCACACCTGGAACGTCAAGCGGCTGCGGCCCGATGTCTTCGAGCGCTACGACTACGAGCAGGAGAACTACACCGAGCTGCTGTGGTTCTTCGAGGGCTTCACCTCGTACTACGACGACCTGTTCCTGGTGCGCGCCGGCCTGATCGACGAGTCGCGCTACCTGAAGCTGATCGCGCAGACCTTCACCCAGGTGCTGGGCGCGCCGGGCCGCAAGCACCACAGCGTGGCGCGTTCCAGCTTCGAGGCCTGGACCAAGTACTACCGCCAGGACGAGAACACGCCCAATGCGGTGGTCAGCTACTACGCCAAGGGCTCGATGGTGGCGCTGGCGCTGGACCTGTCGCTGCGCGGCGCGGAGAAGGGCGACAAGCCGGCCTCGCTCGACGACCTGATGCGCGGCCTGTGGAAGGACACCGGCGGCGGCCCGGTCAGCGAGGCGCGCATCCTGGCCAAGCTCTCGGATCTTGGCGGCGAGGCGATCGCGCAGACGCTGTCCACCTGGGTGCATGGCACCGACGATCTGCCGCTGCCGCAGCTGCTGGAGAAGCTCGGCGTGCGCTGGTCCCATGACAAGCCGACGCTGGCGCAGCGGCTGGGGCTGCGCGTGGCGGAGGCCGACGGCGTGGTGACGATCAAGAACGTGCTGCTCGAGGGCGCCGGCCTGGCGGCGGGCTTGAGCGCGGGCGACGAACTGGTCGCCTGCAACGGCTGGCGCATCCGCAAGCTCGAGGACCTGCCGCTGACGCTGAACCATGTCGATCCGCAGCAGCTCGAGCTGCTGGTGGCGCGCGACCAGCGGATGCTCAGCCTGACGCTGACGCTGCCGACGCAGGACAGCGCCGCGCGGCCGGTCTGCCTTGGCCTGCTGGACAAGGCGCCGGCGCGCGCGCAGAGCCTGCGTCGCGCATGGCTGGGCGGCTGAGCGCCGGCCGCGGTGAACCGGGCAGAGCCCGGCGCCGCGGCGCCTTCGCGCTGGCCGGCCTGACGCTGGCGGTGCTGGCGGCCCATCTGTGGCTGCTGAGCGGCGCGCGCGACCTGCATGACCAGTGGATGCCCTCCACGCCGGAGCCCGAGCGGCTGAAGGCCGCGTTCGTGCGCGAACTCAAGCCCGCCGCGCCGCCCCCGCCCGCGGCGGCGGCGAAGCAGGAGGGGCCCCCAGGCGCGCCCAAGCGGGTCGTGCAGACGCTGCCCGCGACCGTGGGCGCCGGCCCCGCGCCGCTGCCGCCCGATCCCGCCGCCAGCCAGCCGCCGCCTGAGCTGCAGGCGCTCGCGATGCCGCCGGCGCTGGCGGTCTCCGATGCGGTGGGTGACTGGATGCCGGGCATCGAATGGCCGCTGTCCACGGAGCTCGAGTACAAGCTGACCGGCGATTACCGCGGCCCCGTCTATGGGGATGCGCAGGTGCAATGGCTGCGCGAGGGCTCGCATTACCAGGTTCATCTGGAAGCATGGGTCGGACCGAGGATCGCGCCGCTGATGTCGCGCCGCCTGAGCAGCGATGGCGAGATCACGCCCATCGGCCTGGTGCCCCGGCGCTTCGATGAAGTGACCGGCGGTCTGGCCGGCGGGAACCGGCAGTCGACGCTGCGTTTCGACAACGGCGGCGTGATCATGCCCGATGGGCGCCGCGAGCCCGCGCCCGACGGCACGCAGGACGCGGCCAGCCAGTTCGTGCAGTTCACCTGGCTGTTCCTGACCGGGCGGCAGGCGGTGGACGGGGACCTGCTGATCCAGCAGCCGCTGGCGCTGCCGCGCAACCTGCACCTGTGGCGCTACAGGATCGTGAAGCTGGAGGAGGTGGCGACGCCGCTCGGGCCGATCCCGGCGTGGCACGTGGACTCCGACATGACCGACACGCGCGGCGACATGCAGGCGGAGTTCTGGCTCGCGCCGTCGCTGCAATACCTGCCGGTGCGGGTGCGGCTTTGGCAGAACCGCGCGAAGGATCCGCGCACGCACATCGACCTGATGCTGAAGGCGCCGCCCAGACAGGCGCTGGCGCCGGAGGCGGGCGCCCCGCCGGCGTCATCGGCGCGCGGGCGGGCGCCTCTATAGTTGCCGCCATTCCAGCTGAGGAGACATCCCATGATCCAGGCCCTGAACGGCGTGAGCTTCGAGAACATCCTGGTCGAGGTCGCCGGCGCCGGCGAGCGCAAGACCGGCGTGATCCGCCTGAACCGCCCCAAGCAACTGAACGCGCTGAGCGACCCGCTGATGGATGAACTGGGCCGCGCGCTGCTGGCCTTCGATGCGGACGACGGCATCGGCTGCATCGTGCTGACCGGCAGCGAGCGCGCCTTCGCCGCGGGCGCGGACATTCCGACGATGGCGCCGCACACCTTCATGTCGGCGTTCAAGAGCGGACTGATCTCGAAGAACTGGGAAACCATCCTGCAGGTGCGCAAGCCGGTGATCGGCGCGGTGGCGGGCTTCGCGCTGGGGGGCGGCTGCGAGCTGGCGATGATGTGCGACTTCATCATCGCGGCCGAGACGGCCCGCTTCGGGCAGCCGGAGATCAAGCTGGGCATCATCCCCGGCGCGGGCGGCACGCAGCGGCTGCCGCGGGCGATCAGCAAGAGCAAGGCGATGGACATGCTGCTGACGGCCCGGATGATGGACGCGGCGGAGGCCGAGCGCGCCGGGCTGGTGTCGCGGGTCGTGCCGGCGGAGCAGCTGATGGCCGAGGCGCTGACGGCGGCGGAGACGATCAACGGCTTCAGCGGGCCGTCGACGATGCTGATCAAGGAACTGGTGAACCTGGCCTACCAGGGCGGACTGACGGAAGGCGTCGCGATCGAGCGCCGGCACTTCCACGCGCTGTTCGGCACCGACGACCAGCGCGAGGGCATGGAAGCCTTCCTGGCGAAACGGGCGCCGATCTTCAAGCACCGCTGAGGCGGGTTGGCCTGCGTCGGCCGCTGGCCCTCACCCCTCCCGCAAGCGGGCGAGGGTGTAAGAGCCGGACGTCGTAATAAACCCCCTCGCCCCAGCGGGGAGAGGGAGGGGAGAGGGGGCTCGTGCCACAGCGCTGCTGCCCTTCGAAGCACCCCCTCTCCCCTGCCCTCTCCCCCCTCGCGGGGGGCGAGGGAGTTCTTGCGCAAGGCAAGTGCGGGCAGGCCGGTATTACCTCCTCGCCCGCTTGCGGGAGAGGGCGGGGAGAGGGCCAGTGGCCGCCGCATGCCGCCACACCTCTTGCGTCTCGCCCGCTCTCCCGGGGGAGACGGGGGCAGTGGGCGTCGAAACTGAAACAATCCTTGATCCCGAGCGGTGTATCGCCTCCCCGTCGGCGGCGATTGTTGACGATCCGTGAACGGATCTTTCCAGAAAGCCTAGTGTTTTCCCGCAGGGGTGACGCCTAGAGTTCAGCCCATGGACGACGCGGAGTGCGGAGTCCGGTGCCACGAACCGCTGAGGAGCCCACCATGAACACGCTGACCAAGACCGCCCTGATCGCCGCCGCCTTCCTGACCGCCGGCGCCACCTTCGCCGCCGAACCGGTGGAAAAGACCCGCGCCGAAGTGATCGCCGAACTGCAAGCCGCCCGCGATTCCGGCGAAGTCGCCGCGCTGAGCGCCGAGCAGGCCGGCGTCGGTGCCCTGAACAACGGCATCAACGCCCCGACGGCCAGCCAACTGGCCGCCAAGGCCGCCGCCCAGAAGACCGCCGCCAAGAAGGGCGCGTCGAACGAAGGCAACGCCGCCAAGTAAGGCGCGCCGCTTCCCCCTCGACACTGCCGGGCGCACCGGCCGGCCAGGGGAGGCCAAAGGAAAAGGGACACCTCGCGGTGTCCCTTTCTGCTTGTGGGGGTCCTCGCCCCAGCCCTGGCGCTCAGCCCTCGCGGCGCAGCGCCGGGAACAGGATCACGTCGCGGATCGACGGGCTGTCGGTGATCAGCATCATCAGGCGGTCGATGCCGATGCCGCAGCCGCCGGTGGGCGGCATGCCGTACTCCAGCGCCCGGATGAAGTCGGCGTCGAAGAACATCGCCTCCTCGTCGCCGGCGTCCTTGTTGGCAACCTGCGCCTGGAAGCGCGCCGCCTGGTCCTCGGCGTCGTTCAGCTCGGAGAAGCCGTTGGCGTACTCGCGGCCGGTGATGAACAGCTCGAAGCGCTCCGTCAGCGTCGGATCCGCGTCCGACGCGCGCGCCAGCGGCGAGACCTCGACCGGGTAGTCGACGATGAAGGTCGGCTCCCAGAGCTTCTCCTCGACCACCGCCTCGAACATCCCGAACTGCAGCGCCGACAGGCCCCAGTGCGCCGGCGCTTCCTCGCCCAGCGCCTTGAGCCTGGCGCGCAGCACGTCCGCGTCATCGGCCTCGGCCTCGCTCACGCCCGCATGCACGATCAGCGACTGGCGCACCGACAGCCGCGTGAACGGCTGCTCCAGGTCGACCGGCTTGCCGGCGTAGCTCACCACCGCGCTGCCGGTGGCGGCGCGCGCGGCGTGGCGGATCACTTCCTCGGTGAAGCTCATGACCTCCTGGTGGGTCCAGTAGGCCGCGTAGAACTCCATCATCGTGAACTCGGGGTTGTGCCGGACGCTGATCCCCTCGTTGCGGAAGTTGCGGTTGATCTCGAACACCCGCTCGAATCCGCCCACCACCAGGCGCTTCAGGTAGAGCTCCGGCGCGATGCGCAGGTACATCTCCTGGTCCAGCGCGTTGTGGTGCGTGATGAAGGGCTTGGCGTTGGCGCCGCCCGGGATCGGATGCAGCATCGGCGTCTCGACCTCCAGGAAGCCGTTCTCCACCATGTACGAGCGGATCGACGACACCGCCCTGGAGCGCGCCACGAAGCGCTCGCGCGCCTTGCCGTCGGAGATCAGGTCGGCGTAGCGCTGGCGGTACTTCTGCTCCTGGTCGGCCATGCCGTGGAACTTGTCCGGCAGCGGGCGCAGCGACTTGGTCAGCAGGCGCAGCGTCGTGACCTTGACCGACAGCTCGCCGGTGCGGGTGCGGAAGAGCGTGCCCTCGGCGCCCAGGATGTCGCCCAGGTCGAAGTGCTTGAAGTCGTTGTAGACCTCCTCGCCCAGCGCGTCCCTGGACAGGAACAGCTGGATCGCGCCGGTGGCGTCCTGCAGCGTGGCGAAGCTGGCCTTGCCCATGATGCGCTTGAGCATCATGCGGCCGGCCACCGTCACGGCCACGGCCTGCGGCTCGAGCTCGTCGTTGGGGAGCTCGCCGTACTGCGCCTGCAGCGGCTGGGCGCGGTGCTGGGGCTTGAAGTCGTTGGGGAAGGCCGCGACGCCCTGGGCTTTCGCCTTCTCGCGGATGGCGGCGAGTTTCTCGCGGCGTTCGGCGATCAGCTTGTTGTCGTCTTGCGCGGGCGCCGCTTGGTCGGCGCCGGTGTGGGGGGCTTGGGGCTGGCTCATCGTGGACCTGGAAAAAGCTGGGCGCGATTTTAGGCTTTTAAAATCGCCCCCCATGCCTCAGTTCCCCATCCTGGACCGCCCCGTCCGTGTCGCCCTTGTCGGCTGCGGCCGCATTTCGAAGAACCACGTCGAGGCGCTGACCCGTCACGCGGGCCGCGCCGAGCTGGTCGCCGTCTGCGACACGCGCCCCGAGGCCGTCCAGGCCGCGCTGGCCCAGACCGGCTTGCCCGCGCAGCGGGGCTTCGCCTCGCTGGACGCGTTGCTGGCGGGCTCGGACGCCGACCTGGTCGTGCTGTCCACGCCCAGCGGCCTGCACGCGCAGCAGGCCATCGCCTGCGCCGGCGCCGGCCGCCACGTGCTCAGCGAGAAGCCGATGGCGACCAAGTTCGAGGAAGGCCAGGCCATGGTCCGCGCCTGCCGCGATGCCGGCGTGAAGCTGTTCGTCGTCAAGCAGAACCGCCTCAACGCGACGGTGCAGCTGGTCAAGAAGGCGCTGGACCAGGGCCGCTTCGGCCGCATCTTCATGAGCACGGTCAACGTCTTCTGGACCCGCCCGCAGAGCTACTACGACGCCGCCCGCTGGCGCGGCCGCTGGGACATGGACGGCGGCGCCTTCATGAACCAGGCCAGCCACTACGTGGACCTGCTGGACTGGCTGGTCGGCCCGGTGGACAACGTGCACGCCTACACGGCGACGCTGGACCGCGACATCGAGGCCGAGGACACCGGCGTGCTGGCGCTGCGCCTGCGTCACGGCGGCCTGGCCAGCATCAACGTGACGATGCTGACCTATCCGCAGAACCTGGAAGGCTCGATCACCATCCTGGGCGAGAAGGGCACGGTCAAGATCGGCGGCACGGCGGTCAACAGGATCGAGCACTGGGCCTTCGAGACGCCCCATCCCGACGACGAGCTGGTGAAGAACGCCAGCTACGAGACCACCAGCGTCTACGGCTTCGGCCACGCGGCCTACTACGACAACGTCATCCAGACGCTGCGCGGCGAGGCGCAGGCGCAGGTCGACGGCTACGAGGGCCTGCGCTCGCTGGAGCTGCTGATCGCCGCCTATCGCAGCGCGCGCGACGGCCAGCGCGTCGGCCTGCCGCTGGTGTTCTGACATGAGCTGGTGGAAGCACGACAGCGCCTTTGTCGACGACGGCGCGCGGCTCGGCGAGGGCACCAAGGTCTGGCACTTCAGCCACGTCTGCGCCGGCGCGCGCATCGGTGACGGCTGCTCGCTGGGGCAGGGCGTGTACGTCGGCAACGACGTGACCATCGGCCGCAACGTGAAGATCCAGAACAACGTGTCGGTCTACGACGCGGTGACGCTGGAGGATGACGTCTTCTGCGGCCCGTCGATGGTCTTCACCAATGTCTACAACCCGCGCTCGGCGGTGCCGCGCAAGAGCGAGTACCGCCGCACGCTGGTGAAGCGCGGCGCGACGCTGGGCGCCAACTGCACCATCGTCTGCGGCGCGACGATCGGCGAGTACGCCTTCGTCGGCGCCGGCGCGGTGGTCAAGGGCGACGTGATGGCGCATGCGCTGATGGTCGGCGTGCCGGCCCGCCAGATCGGCTGGATGAGCCGCCATGGCGAGAAGCTGGCGCTGCCCGTCCAGGGCCAGGGCCGCGCGGCCTGCCCGGCGAGCGGCGATCTCTACGAACTCAACGGCCGGGCGCTGCGCCTGGTGGATGCCACGGAGCCCCAGGCATGAGCCTTCCCTTCATCGACCTCAAGGCCCAGTACGCCGCGCTCAAGCCGAGCATCGACGCGCGCATCCAGCGCGTGCTGGACCATGGCCAGTACATCATGGGCCCGGAGGTCAAGGAGCTCGAGACCGCGCTGGCGGCGTATGCCGGCACGCGGCACTGCATCACCGTGGCCAGCGGCACCGAGGCGCTGCTGATCGCGCTGATGGCGCTGGACCTGCAGCCCGGCGACGAGGTCATCACCACGCCCTTCACCTTCGCCGCGACGGTGGAGACCATCGTGCTGCTGGGCGGCGTCCCGGTGTTCGTCGACATCGAGCAGGACAGCTGCAACCTGGACGCCTCGCTGATCGAGGCCGCCATCACACCGCGCACCCGGGCGATCATGCCGGTCAGCCTGTACGGCCAGGTCTGCGACATGGACGCGATCAACGCGATCGCGGCGCGGCACGGGAACCTCCCGGTAATCGAGGATGCGGCGCAGAGCTTCGGCGCCAGCTACAAGGGCCGCAGGAGCTGCGGCCTGTCGACCTGGGGCGCGACCAGCTTCTTCCCGAGCAAGCCGCTGGGCTGCTACGGCGACGGCGGCGCGCTGTTCACCGACGACGACACGCTGGCGCAGGCCGCGCGCGAGATCCGCGTCCACGGCCAGAGCCAGCGCTACACGCACACGCGGGTGGGCGTCGGCGGCCGCATGGACACGCTGCAGTGCGCGGTGGTGCTGGGCAAGCTGGAACGCTTCGACTGGGAGATCGCGCAGCGCCTGGCCATCGGTGAGCGCTACCAGCAGCGCCTGGGCGAGCTGCCGCTGCAGCGCCTGGCGGTGCGCGAGGACCGCGACTGCGTGTGGGCGCAGTTCACCGTGCAGGTGGACCGACGCGACGCGGTGGCCGAGGCGCTCAAGCAGGCCGGCATCCCGACCGCGATCCACTATCCGAAGCCGCTGCACCGCCAGCCCGCCTACGAGCAGCGCTGCCGCGCCGCGACCCCGCTGCCGCATGCCGAGGCGGCCGCGGCGCGCGTGATGAGCCTGCCGATGAGCGCCGACCTGAGCCCGGCGCAGCAGGACCAGGTGATCGCCGCGCTGCGTGCCGCGCTGGCCTGACGCGGCGATCGTCCCGCACTTCCACCACAAGGACCGTCTCTCGATGCAGCTGGGCTACACGCTGGATGCGGTGCGCGCGCGAATGCGCGCGCGGGTCGCGGCGTGGTTCGGCCTGCGCGTGGGCGTGCGCGTGCAGATCCATCCCGGCGCGCGGGTGCGCTGCGGCGCGGGCAGCGCGCTGGGCAACGGCACCATCCTGTACCGCGATGTCCAGGTGCTCGCCACCGGCGAGGGCCGCTTCACGATCGGCGCGCGCAGCCATGTCGCGCCGGGCGGCTACCTGCTGGTCGGCGGCCAGCGCCTGAGCATCGGCGACGACGTCGCCATCGGCCCCGGCCTGATGCTGTTCTGCGAGTCCAACGCGGTGACGGCGCGGGGCCTGTTCCGCGATCACTACCGGCGCGCCGACATCCGCATCGGCAACAACGTGTTCATCGGTGCGCGCGTGACGGTGCTGCCGGGCAGCGTGATTGATGACGACGTCGTTGTCGCGGCGCACGCGGTGGTGCGCGGCCACCTGGCGCGCGGCTGGGTTTACGGCGGCGTGCCGGCGGTGCCCCTCCACCGGATCGACGGCGTCAGGACGCCGCCGGACCCGTCATGAAGGGTCATGTCGCCGGCGCGCTGCGCTGGCGCGACCTGCCCGCCGCGCTCTGGCACTGGCTGCGGCGCGGCCCGGCCAGCGCGGAGGACTTCCGCGCCGCGTTCGCGCGCAGCCTGGGCCTGGATCCGGCGCGGGACGGCGAGGTCCGGCTCTTCGGCGCCGGCCGCGCGGCGCTGCATGCGTTCACCGCGGCGCTGGACCTGCCCGCCGGCGCGCAGGTGCTGCTGCCCGGCTACACCTGCGTGGTCGTGCCCAACGTGTTCATGCACCTCGGACTGACGGTGCGCTATGTCGACATCGCGCCGGGCGATTTCAATCCCACCGCGGCGGCGATCAGCGCGGCCATCGGGCCGGCGACGCGGCTGGTGGTCGTGCCGCACAACTTCGGACTGGTCCTCGAGGGCCTGGATGCGTTGATCGCGCGGCATCCGGACGTGATCTTCATCGAGGACGCCGCCCACGCGTGGGGCAGCACCGACGCGCGGGGACGTGTCGCCGGCACGCTCGGCCACGCCGCGTTCTTCTCCTTCGAATACTCGAAGCCGCTGACCACCGGCATCGGCGGCGCGCTCGTGATCCATGACGCGGCGCTGCGCGCGCGCTTCGCGGCCCGCATGCCGGCCCTGCGCGCGCCGTCGATGGCGGCGGTGCTCAAGCAATGGCTCACGCTGTGCTGGCATCGGCTGACGATGAGCGTCCCGCGCGCCGCGCTGCGCGCGCTGGTCGCCTTGCTGCGCGCGCCGTCGCGGATGCTGGGCGTGGTCGCGAAGACGCCCGACAGCGAAGTCGCCGGCGACACGCAGCCCGACTACCGCGCCGGCCTGCATCCGCTCAGCGCCGCGCTGGGCCTGAGGCAGGCGCGCCGCTTCGCCGAGGTCCATGCGCTGCGCCGCGCGCAGGCCGCCGGCTACGACGCGCTGCTCGCGGATCTGCCGGGCTGGGAACGGCCTGCGCGAACGCCGGGCGCCGTGCTGCTGCGCTACCCGCTGCTGCTGCCCGATGCGGCCGCGCGCGACGCGGCGATTGCCGCGCTCGAGGCCGGGAACATCGTCGGCGGCACCTGGTTCGACGACGTCGTCCATCCGCGTGGCAGCCGCCGCTTCGGCTACGCCGAAGGCGACTGCCCGAACGGCGAGCGCGCCGCGCGGGACGTCCTCAATCTGCCGCTCGGGCTGCACGCGCGCCTGAGCGCCGCGCAACGCGCCGCCGTGCGCGCCATCGCCGAGCGCCATGGAGGAGCGTCCGCATGACCGTGCGCCGCCGCTTCGCCCAGCTCGCCGGCGCGTCGATGCTGACGCAGGCGCTGCCGATGCTGATCGCGCCGCTGCTCACGCGCTGGTACGGCGCCGAGGCGCTCGGCCATTGGGCGCTGTTCGTGGCGCTGGCGGCCAACCTCGCGACCATCGCCAATGCCCGCTACGAGTACGCCATCGTGCTGCCGCGCCGCGACGGCGAGGCCGCGCTGGTGCTGCAGCTGGCGCTGTGGATCGCGCTCGGCGTGGGTCTGCTGACCGCCGCCGGCGCCAGCGCCTGGCACCTCGTGATGGCGCATCACGCCAGGCTGGGCGGCCGCTGGGTCGCGCTGGACCAGCTCGATCCCTGGCTGCTGATGCTCGCGCCGGTGGTCGCGCTGGCGGGCATGCAGCAGGCGCTCAGCCTCTGGAACAACCGCCAGGGCCGCATCGACGTGATCGCGCAGGCGCGCGTGCTGCAGCAGGGCGTGATGGCCGGGGCGCAGGCGCTCGCGGCGCTGGGTGGCTTTGCCGGCGTGGCCGCGCTGGTGCTGTCGCAGAGCCTGGCCGCGCTGCTCGCGCCACTGTGGCTGCTCGCGCGCGGCAGCCGCTGGCGCCGCGCGACGCGGCTGGACCAGGCTGGCAAGACCTGGCACTGGCGCCACCTGAGACGGCTGGCCTGGCGCTACCGGCAGTTCCCGCTGCTCAACAGCCCGCACGCGTTCGTCAACGCGGCGCAGGAGACGCTGGTGCTCGCGCTGATCGCCGCCTGGGCCGACGCGGCCACGGCCGGCCATTACGCGCTGATGGTGCGGCTCGTGAAGGCGCCGGCGACGCTGGTCGGCGGCGCGCTGTCCGAGGCGCTGCTGGGCGAGCTCGCGCGCGACTGGCAGCGCGGCATCGACCTGCGTCCGCGCCTGATCCGTGGCATCAAGCTGCTGGCGCTGGTGGCTCTGCCCTGCATGGCCGTGCTGATCGCGGCCGGGCCGGCGCTGTTCGGCTGGCTGCTGGGGCCCGGCTGGGCGGCGGCGGGCGAGTACGGCCGCTGGCTCGCGCCCTATGTCGCGGCGCACTTCATCGCCGCGCCGCTGACGGTCACGCCGATGGTCACCGGCCGGCAGCGCGGCGCGCTGGTGTTCAGCCTGGTCGGCAACGCGCTGTACGTGCTGCCGGTCGCGCTGGTCCTGAGCACCGGCGGCCGCCTGACGACGGCGCTGGGCGCCATCGCGGTGCTGCTGCCGATCTATTTCGCGATCTACCTCGCGTGGCTGGTGCGCGGCGCGGCGCCGCGTCCGGCCCTCGACGGAGTGCCTGCATGAGACTGGTCCTGATCGGGGACGGCGAGAGTCCCCACCTCCTGAAATGGGCGCGCGCGCTGTCGCAGCAGCGCGAGCTCGAGCTGTGGGCCGCGTCGACGCGCGGCTTCGCGCCGGAGTTCCACTTCCTGATCCCCGAGGACCGCCGCCTCGCGCTGAACACCGATCCGGCCCATGCCGGCGGCAACTTCGCGGTGCTCAAGCAGCTGCCGGCGCTGGGCGCGTGGCTGAAGCGGATCGACGCCGACTGGCTGCATGCGCACTACCTGACCTCGCACGGCACGCTGGCCTGGGCGGCGCGCCGGGGCTGGAAGCTGCGCGCCCGCATCGCCGGCTCGGCCTGGGGCAGCGACATCCTCGTCACGCCCGCCCAGGGCTGGGCCTACCGCTGGCTGACCACGCAGGTGCTCAAGGCCTGCGCGATCACGACCTCCGATTCCGAGCACATGAGCGCCCGCATGCGCGAGCTCGGCGCCGGCGAGGTGATGACCTTTCCCTTCGGCCTGGAGCAGCTGCCCAAGCAGAACGTGCGCAAGCAGCCGTGGCTGTTCTTCGCCAATCGCGGGCTGGAGCCGATCTACCGGCCGCATCGCGTCATCGAGGTCTTCGCCGCGATCGCGGCGCGGCAGCCCGAGGCGCGCCTGGTCGTCGCCAACGACGGCTCGCTGCGCGCCGCGCTGCAGGCGCAGGTGGCCTCGCTCGGCCTGTCCGGACGCGTCGAGTTCACCGGCCGCCTGGACGCCACCTCGCAGGGCCGCCGCTATGCGCCGGCGCGCTGGTTCCTGAGCCTGCCGGAGAGCGACTCGGTGTCGGTGTCCGTGCTGGAGGCGATGGCGCACGAGTGCCTGCCCATCCTGTCCGACCTGCCCGCGAACCACGAGGTGCTCGGCACCGCCGGCAGCCTCGAGCTCGTCAGCCCGGGGACGCTGCTGGGCCGGCATGGCCTGATCCTCAAGGACGGCGAGGACCTGGCCGCGCTGCCCGACCGGCTGCAGCTGCTGGCTGGCCAGGCCGAGGTCGCCGGCCAGCCGATCGATGCCGACCGGCTGGGCGCCGCCAACCGCGCCTGGGTCGCGGAGCACGCGATGTTCGGGCCCGCCGTGACGCGCTTCATCGCGCGATTGAAGTCCCTATGAAACTGCTGCTGATCAACCACTACGCGGGCTCGCCGAAGCACGGCATGGAGTTCCGCCCGTACTACCTGGCCCGCGAATGGGTCCGCGCGGGCCACCAGGCACTGATCCTGGGCGCGTCCTACTCACACGTGCGCACCACGCAGCCCGAGTCCGGCATGGCCGCGATGAGCGGCGTGAACTACCTCTTCTACGACACGCCCGAATACCAGGGCAACGGCCTGGGCCGGGTCAAGAACATCTGGTCCTTCTGCCGCCAGGTCTGGAAGGACGCCGACATCCTGGCGCGCGAGTTCGAGCCGGATGTCGTGATTGCGTCCAGCACCTATCCGATGGACGTGTGGGTCGCGCGGCGCGTCGCGAAGCTGGCCAAGGCCAAGCTGGTCTACGAGGTCCACGACCTCTGGCCGCTGTCGCCGATCGAGCTGTCGGGCATGTCGAAGTGGCATCCGTTCGCGATGCTGTGCCAGAAGGCGGAGAACGACGCCTATCGCGATGCCGACGTCGTCGTGTCGATGCTGCCCAAGGTGCATCGGCACATGGCGGCCCATGGCCTGGACCTGAAGAAGCTGCACATCGTGCCCAACGGCATCACGCTCGACGAATGGTCGGAGCAGGGCGAGCCGCTGGACGCCGCGATCCAGGCGCATGTGGACGCCGAGCGCGCGGCGGGGCGCACCGTCGTCGGCTATGCCGGCTCGATGGGCGAGCCCAACGCGCTGGACGTGCTGCTCGACGCGGCCAGGCGACTGAAGGACCGCGGTGATCCGGCGGCGTCGGCGCTGAGCTTCGTGCTGGTGGGCGGCGGCCACCTGCGCGAGCGGCTCGAGGCCCGCGTGCGCGACGAGGGGCTGACCAACGTCGCGATGTTCCCGGCGATCCCGAAGGCGCAGATCCCGTCGCTGCTGCAGGGATTCGACATCGCGTACATCGGCTGGCAACGCACGCCGATCTATCGTTTCGGCATCGCGCCCAACAAGTTGATGGACTACATGATGGCCCAGCGTCCGGTGCTGCATTCGGTGGAGGCCGGCAACGACCCGGTGGCCGAGGCCGGCGCGGGGCTGACCGTGCCGCCGCAGGATGCATCCGCCGTCGCCGAGGGCTTGCTCAGGCTCGCCGCCGTGCCCGCCGCGGAGCGCGCCGCGATGGGCCGGCGCGGACGCGAGTTCGTGCTGGCGAATCACACCTATCCGGTGCTGGCGCAACGCTTCATCGACGCGGTGTCCTGACCCGCCACCACCCGCCAAGACCCGCAACGACCGGCCACGAGGACCATGCCATGACCCAGGACCGGGAACTCCAGGCGATCGCCCAGCGCTACGCCCGCCGCGACCAGCGGCTGGCCGGCCTGGAGCGTTACAGCCTGCTGCGCCCGGAGGTCTGGCAGATGCTGCACGAGCGCCAGGCGGCGATGTGGCGGCTGCTGGCGGCGCATCGCGCGGCGCAGGCCGATCCGGCCGCGCCGGTGGCGGACTGGCGCATGACCGAGGTCGGCTGCGGCGCCGGCGGCAACCTGATGGACATGCTGCGGCTGGGCCTGCTGCCGCAGCACCTGACCGGCATCGAGCTGCTGCCCGAGCGCCTGGAGGCGGCCCGCGCCGCGCTGCCGCAACAGGTGCGGCTGCTGGCGGGCGATGCCTCGCAGGCGCGGGTCGAGCCCGGCAGCCAGGACCTGGTGCTGCAGTCGACGGTGTTCTCGTCCATCCTGGACGACGCGCTGCAGGCGCGGCTCGCTGGCGCGATGTGGCGCTGGCTGCGGCCCGGCGGCGCGGTGCTCTGGTACGACTTCATCGTCGACAATCCGCGCAATCCCGACGTCCGGGGCGTGCCGCTCAAGCGCGTGCGCGCGCTGTTCCCCGAGGGCCGGATGGCGGTGCGCCGCGTCACGCTGGCCCCGCCGATCGCGCGCGCCGCCTGCCGGCTGCATCCGGGCGCCTACCGCGTCCTCAACATGCTCCCCTTCCTGCGCAGCCATGTGCTGGCGCTCATCACCAAGACACCATGAGCCACAACGCCGACCAGACGCTCCCCTTCCTGCCGTTCGCGCTGCCCGAGCTGGGCGACGAGGAGATCGCGGAAGTGATCGACACGCTCAAGAGCGGCTGGATCACGACGGGCCCCAAGGCCAAGCGCTTCGAACAGGCCTTCGCCGAGTTCCTGGGCGAACCGCAGATCGAGTGCATCGCGGTCAACTCCGCGACCGCCGGGCTGCACCTGGCGCTCGAGGCGCTGGGCATCGGCCCTGGCGACGAGGTCATCACGACCACCCATACGTTCACCGCGACGGCCGAGGTGGTGCGCTACATGGGCGCCGACGTGAAGCTGATCGACATCGATCCGGCCACGATGAACCTGGCGATCGACCAGATCGAGGCTGCCATCACGCCGCGCACCAGGGCGATCATCCCGGTGCACTACGCCGGCCTGGCGGTGGACATGCTGTCGGTGCTGGACATCGCGCGCCGGCATGGGCTGAAGGTCGTCGAGGACGCGGCGCACGCGCTTCCGACGACGCTCGAGAAGGAGCTGATCGGCACGATGGGCAGCAACGCCACGGTGTTCAGCTTCTACGCCAACAAGACGATGACGACCGGCGAGGGCGGCATGCTCGTCACGCGCGATCCGGAGCTTGCCAAGCGCGCCCGCGTGATGCGGCTGCACGGCATCAACCGCGATGCCTTCGACCGCTTCACGGCCAAGGTGCCGAGCTGGTACTACGAGATCGTCGCGCCGGGCTTCAAGTACAACCTGACCGACATCGCCGCGGCGATGGGGCTGCACCAGCTCAAGCGGCTGCCGGCCTTCCAGAAGCGCCGCGAGCAGATCGCCGCGCGCTACTTCGAGGCGCTGGCCGACCTGCCGCTGATCCTGCCGCCGAAGGCGCCGGAGGGCGACGTGCACAGCTGGCACCTGTACGTGCTGCGCCTGTCGGACGAGGCGCCGGTGAGCCGCGACGTCTTCATCGAGCGCATGTTCGAGCAGGGCATCGGCTGCAGCGTGCACTACGTGCCGCTGCACCAGCATCCGTACTGGAAGGAGCGCTACGGCCTGACGGCGGCGATGTTCCCCGAGTCGCAGAAGGCCTACGAGCGCACGGTCACGATCCCGCTGTACACGGCGATGACCGACGGGCAGGTCGAGCGCGTGATCGGCGCGATCCGCCGCAGCCTCGGCGCCTGAGCGGGATCGGCGGGGAACGGGAAGGCCGATGGCCAAGCGACTCTTCGACATCGTCTGCGCCGCGATCGGCCTGCTGCTGCTGAGCCCGTTGCTGCTCGTGGTGGCGGCGTGGATCAAGCTGGACTCGCCGGGGCCGGTGATGTTCCGGCAGGAGCGGGTGGGGCGGTTCGGCCGCGGCTTCCGGATCCACAAGTTCCGGACCATGCGCGTGGACGCGCCGCGGCTGGGGCCGCAGATCACGGTCGGCGAGGATGCGCGCATCACCCGCAGCGGCCGCTGGCTGCGCGCGACCAAGGTCGACGAGCTGCCGCAGCTGTGGGACGTGCTGCGCGGCGCGATGAGCCTGGTGGGGCCGCGGCCGGAGGTGCCGCGCTACGTGGCGATGTATCCGGCGGAGCTGCGCGAGGTGGTGCTGTCGGTGCGGCCGGGGATCACCGATCCGGCCTCGCTGAGCTTCCGCAACGAGAGCGAGCTGCTGGCGCGGGCGGCGGATCCGGAGCGCGAGTACGTCGAGGTGGTGATGCCGATGAAGCTGCGCCTGGCGGCGGATTACGTGCGCAATGCCAGCCTGGGTGGCGACATCCGGCTGATCCTGGCGACGCTGGGCGCGATCAAGGCCTGAGCGGGCCGCAGAACAAGAGAACACGATGAACTGGTTGTCCCTGGATGCCTTCCTGACGCGGATCCGTCCGTTCCGGGAGGGCCTGGCGCTCGCGCTGGACATGGTGGCGGTGGCGCTGGCCTGGCAGGCGACCTATCTGTTCCGGCTGGGCTTCGAGCGCTGGTTCGAGGCCAGGCCTGGCTACGACCACTGGGTGATGCTCGCGATCGTGGCGCTGTACGGCGTGCTGCTGAAGCTGTTCCGCGTGCCCAAGGGGATGTGGCGCTTCAGCGGCTTCGGCGAGGTGAAGCGCCTGGCGGCGGTATGCGTGATCGCCGGCCTGGTCGCGGCGGTGGCGGTGCTGATGGCGCAGCTGACGGCGGTGCCGCGCGCGGTGCTGGCGCTGCATCCGGTGTTCACGCTGATGGCGCTGGCGACGATGCGCATGGGCTACCGGATGCTTTATGAGCACATGCGCAGCCGCATCAGCGGCAGCGCGCAGGAGCAGCGCCGCGCGCTGGTGATGGGCGCGGGGGATGCGGGCCGGCTGCTGGTGGCGGGCATCCAGCACCAGCAGGGCTGGGTGGTGGTGGGCTATCTGGACGATGCGCCCGAGAAGCGCGGCGCGCGCGTGGCCGGGGTGCCGGTGATCGGCACGCTGGGGGACGCGGCGCGGCAGGCGGAGCTGCACGGCATCACGCACGTGATCGTGGCGATGCCGGGCGCGACGACGGTGGAGCGGCGGCGCGCGCTGGACCTGGCGGGCAAGACGGGGCTGGCGGTGCTGACGGTGCCGAGCAGCCAGGAGCTGCTGGCCGGCCGCGCGGTGAACCAGGTGCGCGACATCGAGCCGGAGGACCTGCTCGGCCGCGAGCCGGTGCAGCTCGACGAGGGCGGCATCAGCGAGTGCATCGGCGGCAAGGTGGTGCTGATCACGGGCGCGGGCGGATCGATCGGATCGGAGCTGTGCCGGCAGGTGGCGCGGTATGGGCCGTCGAGGATCGTGCTGGTCGAGCTGAGCGAGTTCGCGCTGTACCGGATCGAGCAGGAGCTGAGCGAGAAGTTCCCGCACATCCCGCTGGTGCGGCTGATCGGGGACGTGAAGGATCTGGCGCACTTGCGCTTCACGTTCGGAAAGTACCGGCCGCAGATCGTGTTCCATGCGGCGGCCTACAAGCATGTGCCGCTGATGGAGGAGGAGAACGCCTGGGCGGCGCTGAGGAACAACACGCTGGGGACGTATCACGCGTGCACGGCGGCGGCCGAATCGGGGGCCGAGCGGTTCGTGCTGATCTCGACGGACAAGGCGGTGAATCCGACGAACGTGATGGGCGCGACGAAGCGGGCGGCGGAGCTGGTCATCAGCCACATGGCGGGGCAGGGGCACGCGACGAAGTTCATGGCGGTGCGGTTCGGGAACGTGCTCGGGAGCAGCGGGAGCGTGATTCCGAAGTTCAAGGAGCAGATCGCCAAGGGCGGGCCGGTGACGGTGACGCACCCGGACATCATTCGCTACTTCATGACGATCCCCGAGGCGGCGCGGCTGGTGCTGCAGGCCGGCGCGATCGGGGAGAGCGGGCAGGTGCTGGTGCTGGACATGGGGGATCCGGTGAGGATCGTGGATCTGGCCAGGACGATGATCCGGATGGCGGGCAAGAGCGAACAGGAGATCGGGATCCGGTTCACCGGCTTGAGGCCGGGGGAGAAGCTGTATGAGGAACTGATCGCGGATTCGGATCAGACGCTGGCCACGCGCATCTCAAGGGTGAGGATCGCCAAGCTCACCGACGCGGCGGCGGATGGCGCGCTGCTGGAGTGGGTGAAGGGGGCGATGGATAACCGGCATTGGGAGCGGGAAGAGGTGGTCGGCGGGCTACGGCGCTGGGTGCGGGAATACCGGCGGACCGATGGATCGGCGCCGGTTCGAATCGCGCCGGAACGTTGACGCACAGGCATGGAAAGCAAACAACGAGAAAGGCGCGCCGTCGGGGCGCTGCTCTCGGCCGTCATCGTCCTGGTCCTTGCCCATGTGCCGCTTTGGCTGCTGCGGCCTTATGCATCAATGCCTCAGCCGCTGTTCGAGTTGGACCTGCTCCTGACGGCGGCGATCTTTTCGTTGAACCGGTGGGTCGGTGGCGTCGCTGTCATGACGGCGTGGGTCCTCTGCCTGCTGAGGGCGGCGGCGGTGAACTACCACTTCCGCAATGTCGCGGAGTTCGCCGACACCCTCCGCTTCGCGGACCTGTTGTCCTATTCCGCGTTCATCACCCCCACGACCATGCTGATTGGTGGACTGGCGGTCTTGATCGTGACCGTCATCCTTCGTGGCATGGCACTGTTGCGCCCGAGTGCGGCGATCATCCTGGCGTTGACCGTGCTGCTGGGCGTCGCTGATGTCCTCAACGGCTCCGCGACCACGGTCGTGGCGCGCGATGCGCCGTTCACCGCCTTCAACGTGCTGGGCAGCGCGGGATACAACCTGGTCCGTGCCGAGCGCGATTTCCTGCGAGAGGGCGCTCAGCCGCTGGCGGTCATCGAGCCTCGGCCGTTGAGTTACCGGGTCATGCGGGCAGCCGCCGATGAAGGCCGCGATGGCAACCTGATGGTGTTGGTCGAATCGCTGGGATTGCCGCAGGCGCCTGGAATCAGCGCCTGGATCGCTGCAAGATTCCGCGCGCCGGATCTCCGTGTGCGCTGGAACATCGAAGAGAACGCGGAGGACTTTGCCGGAGGCACGGTTGCCGGAGAGTTGCGCGTGCTATGCGGATTGCGCGGCCATTACTCCCGGCTGACCGAGGCGTCGTCGCAGGACTGTCTGCCACGCCGGTTCCGAGGCCGCGGCGACAACGCCGTCGCGATGCATGGGTTCTCGCCCCGCATGTTCGACCGCTCGGAATGGTGGCCCGTTGCCGGGTTTGGCGAGACCCGCTTCGCCAGTAATTGGGACGAGCCGGAGACGGCGCTTTGTCCGGGCGCCTTCAACGGCATGTGCGATCACGGCGTCATCGCCGCGGCCCTGCGGCGCGCGGCCAAGCCAGGCCAATTCGTCTATGCGCTGACGATCAACACGCATCTGCCCCTGCCGTCCCGCCCGGTCACGAGAGAGCTCAAGGAGCTCTGCCGGCATCACGCGGTGCCGGACCCGGCGTGTGAGTTGCTGCAGGCGCAAGGGGACCTCCTTGCTGATCTGGCCGGGCAGATCGCCCGGTCTCCGGAGGGCGTCAGGCAGGTGGTGGTGGTCGGTGATCATTCGCCGCCCTTCAATGACGCGGCGGACCGCTCCGTCTTCAGCCCGGCGCAGGTGCCGGTCTGGGTCCTGTCCCGCCGTTGAGCAGTCGACAGCCTGCGCGCTTGGCCTCTCGTGATCAGTCCAGGACGGCGACGCCGGGCGTCAGGTGCCGTGCCTTCCCCGCGGCAGGGTGGCGCATCCGGTGGGCCGCGACCAGCAGCAGCAGCAGCGCCAGCAACACGCCATAGAGCGCGCCCGGGAAGAACATGCCAAACGCCGGCACGAACTGCAGGGTCAGCGCCGCAACGAAGGGGACGGTGGGGTGCCGGACGCTCGCGCTTGAGCGCCCGAACAGCATGTGCCCAGCGAAGGCCGTCAAGACGGAAATCGAGCTGAACAGTCCGCTCAACGCGACGGCCGGAACGCCGAAGTCGGCGAAGTACTCGACCGCGCCGCCGAAGGCCGGCGTATTGGTCAGTTCCGCCTGACCGGGGTAGTAGATCTCGTTGACGAGCAGGATGCCGTAGACCACGGGTTTGTCGGGCCAGAACGCGCGAGGCATGTAGGACGCGTAAGACGTCCAGGCGATCTCACCCCAGAAATACTTGGTCTGGCCGCGAAGATAGTCGCTGTAGTACATCGCGGCGTTCTTGTAGTAATCGAAGTACTCGAACACCGACTGCAGGGTCAGGACATCACCACGGGCGAGGAACAGGTTGTAGACCAGCAGCGCCAGGATCAGCGGAATGCCGATGCCAAGGAACCGTGGCAGCGGTTTCCATTCGAGGAATGCAAGAAAGACCATCGCCGTGGTGAACAACGACAGCATCACGCCCTTGGATCCGGTGAAGTAGGCCAGGGCCACGAAGAGGGGGGCCTTCAGGAGGATCGCGGCCGGCGTGGGCCGCGACAGAAAGCTCAGCAGCATCGAGGTGGCCAGGAACGTGATGCTCAGGGCGAACCAGTGGCCGGCCCCGGTCCGGTGCAGCTGATATCCCTCACGGGGATTCGACAGCCAGGCGGCGATGCCGAAATCCGAGGAGGCGAGCAGCACCCATGCGGCGAGGGACAGCAGCAGACAGGCGAATGAGGCGACCGGGAGGGCACGGGTGTCCAACGGCCGTCCATGATGGCGCCAGCGCCGCGTCAGCCGCAGCGTGCGGAACAGTTCCAGGAACAGCGCCGCGCCCACCCATTGGCACAGCAGCTGGACGTTGGTCATCAGGATCGCGAATTGATAGCCGGCGTCGAACAGGCCGCCTTCGACGAGGAACAAGGGGCCGCCGACCAGCTTCATCGCCTCGAACGGCACCACTATCAGCAGTGCGATCGCGAACGGATTGACCCAGCGGAGTCCCAGCTGCATTCGCGAAAACCAGAGTGGCCAAAGCGTGAGCAGCGCGACCGCGGTCAGGTTCAGGGCATAGAGCGCGATCATGGCGGTGGTGAGTTCGGATTGGCCGGAGGGCAGAAGCCGGATCCTGAGATCAGGCCCGTTTCCAGAACTGGCTGACCTTGGAGAGGTTCTTCATGAGGATCGTGCCGATGCCGCCGATCCCGTTGTCGCGGACGATCTCCAGGTCTTCGCGGGACTTCTGCAGGATGTTGCGCAATGAGCGATTGCTGACGCCGCCGGTGCGCATGCGCACGAGAACCTCTGGAATATACGCGGCGCGGATGCCCCGGCCGTCGCCGCCCGACAGGAGGCGCAGCAGGTTGTCGTAGTCCGCCGCGATCCGGTATCGCAGATCGAAGGCGCCGAGGCGCTCGTAGAGCGAGCGCCGGGCATAGAAGGTCGGGTGCGGCGGCATCCAGCCGCTGCGCAGCCGGCCCACGTGGAACGGTCCCGAATGCCAGGTCCGGATCACCTTGTCCAGATCGTCCTGCGCGACATAGACCAGGTCGCCGTAGACTGCCTGCACCGCCGGATCCTCGAAGGCCTTGGCGATCTTCTCCAACACGCGCGCATCCTGCAGCACGTCGTCGGCGTGCAGGAATCCGACGATCTCGCCGCTCGCCTTGGCGATGCCCTTGTTGAGCGCGTCGTAGATGCCCTTGTCCCGGCCGCTCTCGGCTGTGATCGGGTGGGCGGTCCAGGCCTTCACGATGTCCATCGTGTCATCCTTGGACCCGCCGTCCATGACCAGGTGCTCGATGTCCCGATGCGTCTGCCCGGCCAGGGACTGGAGCGTGGTGGGCAGGGTCCTGCCGCAGTTGTACGTGGCTGTGATGACGGAGATCTTCATGGTGCGGTATCAGTGCCGGAACGCAGCGGCGCATCCGGCGGAAGGGGAATCAGCGCGCGTCGGCCTTCAGGCGGGCGACGCACTGGGCAAGGTCGTCGAAGCGGGCATCCGCGTCGCCGAGCGGCGGCGCTTCGCCCTCGCCGTTGCACTTGACGATGAAACGGCGCCCGATGCCGGCGGCGATGCCCGCCTCGACGTCCGACGGCTTGTCGCCGACGAGGATGGAGCGGTCGAGGTCTATGGCGAACTCGCGCGAGGCCTGGTCGATCATGCCGGTGCGAGGCTTGCGGCAGTCGCAGTCCAGCCGGTATTGCTCGATCTTGCCGTCGGGGTGGTGGGGACAGTGGTAGACCGCGTCCAGACGCACCCCTTGCGACAGCAGCGACGCCTTCAGGCTGGCGGTGAGCGACTGATAGTCGGACTCGGTGTACATGCCGCGCGCGATGCCCGACTGGTTGGTGATCACGATCAGCCGGTAGCCCAGCGACTGAAGGTCGCCCAGCGCCTCGACGACGCCGGGCAGGAAGCGGAACTCCGCCCAGTCGGACAGATACGCGGTGTCGAAATTGATGACGCCGTCGCGGTCCAGGAAGGCCGCGGGCCGAGCCTCAGCGTCCAGCATGCGGGTCGGCCTTCATCTTGCGGACCAGGCCGGTGGTCGAGTAGCCGTCGACGAAGGGCAGTGCGAGCGACTGCCCGCCCCAGGTGCGCACCAGCGCCGTCTCCTCCAGCTGCTCCATGTCGTAGTCGCCGCCCTTGACGTAGACGTCGGGCTTGACCACCGAGAGCAGCCGCACCGGCGTCTTCTCGGCGAACAGGGTGACCAAGGTTGTCGAAGCCAGCGCCGCCAGCAGATAGGCGCGGTCGAGCTCGGCGTTGATCGGCCGGTCGTCGCCCTTCCCGAGCATGCGCACCGAACTGTCGCTGTTGACCGCGACCAGCAGCGAGCCGCCCAGTTCGCGCGCGCGGTGCAAGTAGCTCGCGTGGCCGCGGTGCAGGATGTCGAACACGCCATTGGTGAAGATCAGCGGGCGCGGCAGTCCGGCGATGCGCTGCAGCAGCGCAGCCTCGTCCAAGACGAGCTTGTCTTGAGGGGCGGTCACGGCTGGGCCTCGCCCTGCGCCTGCGCCTGCGCATGCAACCATTGAACGTAGCGCCGCACGCCGGTGGCGACGTCGGCGAACGCATGGTCGCAGCCCACCGCGCGCAGCGCAGTCAGGTCCGCCTGGGTGTGGCACTGGTACTTCCCGACCAGCGCCTGCGGGAAGTCGATGTACTGGAGGAAGCCGCGGTCGGCCAGTTCGGCCAAGGACAGCGGCGGCTCTCCGGCGAGTTCCCGGGCGGTGTTGACGCTGGCCATCGCCACGTCATTGAACGCCTGCGCGCGACCGCTGCCAAGGTTGAAGATGCCGCGCGCCTGCGGGTTCTGCAGGAACCACAGGTTCACGGCGACCACGTCGTCCACGAAGACGAAGTCGCGCTGTTGCTCGCCGGGGCCGTAGCCGCCGTACTCGCCGAACAGCTTCACCGTGCCTTGATCCCGCCACTGGCCGTGATGGTGGAAGGCCACCGATGCCATGCGGCCCTTGTGCTGTTCCCGCGGTCCGTAGACGTTGAAATAGCGGAAGCCGGCCACCTGGGCCGGCGCGTCCGCGATCATGCGGCGCACGACGTTGTCGAACAGCAGCTTGGAGTAGCCGTAGACGTTCAGCGGGCGCTCGTTGACCGGCTCCTCGCGGAAGACGCTGCTGTCGCCGTAGGTGGCCGCGGAGGACGCATACAGCAGCCGCGTGCCCTGGCGCATGCAGTCGTCCAGCAGCGTCTTGGAGCACCGGTAGTTGGTCTCCATCATGAAGCGGCCGTTGTGCTCCATCGTGTCGGAGCAGGCGCCTTCATGGAACACGGCGTCGACCTGTCCGAATTCGCCGCGACCGAAACGGGCGTAGAACTCGTCCTTGTCGAAGTAGTCGGAGATGCCGGCACCCAGCAGGTTGCGGTACTTGGGACCGTCGGTCAGGTCGTCGACGGCGATCACGTCGTCGATGCCGATCGCATTGAGTCCGTGGACCAGGTTGGATCCGACGAATCCGGCGGCGCCGGTGACGACGACTTTCATGCGGAGTCCCCCTCGAAAAGTTCCTGATAGCTGACGGATGCGGTGCCGAACTTGCCCACCACAATGGCGCCAGCCCGGTTGGCGATCGGCACGGCTTGCGCCAGTGGCATGCCGCTGCCGACCATCGCGGCCAGCGCGGCGATCACCGTGTCGCCGGCGCCGGTCACGTCGAACACTTCCTTGGCCTGCGCCGGAACGTGCAGCACCGCGTCGTCGGCCTGGAACAAGGTCATGCCTTCTTCCGAACGGGTCACGAGCAGGGCTTCCAGGCCGAGTTCGGCGCGCAGCGCCTGCGCGCGGCTGCGCAAGTCGTCCTCGCCGTCCCAGACGCCGACGACCTGCGCCAGCTCGGCGCGGTTCGGCGTGATCGCGGTGGCGCCGGCGTAGCGGCTGTAGTCCGATCCCTTCGGATCGACCAGCACGGGCCTCCCGGCGGCGCGGGCCAGTTCGATCATGCGGGCGATGTGGGTCAGACCGCCCTTGCCGTAGTCGCTGAACAGGACGGCGTCATAGTCCGGCAGCGCGCGCTCGAATTGCGCCAACATCGCCGCTAGCACCTCGCTCTCGGGCGTGCGCTCGAAGTCGGCGCGCAGCAGTTGCTGCGACCGGCCGATCACGCGCAGCTTGACGATGGTGCGCAGCTTGTCGTCGCGACCCAGCAGCGCCTCGACGCCCTGACGTTCCAGCAGGTCCTGCAGCACGCGCGACGGCTCGTCGTCGCCGACCACCGTCATCAGCGCCGCATGCGCGCCCAGACGCTTGACGTTCAGCGCCACGTTGGCGGCGCCACCCAGGCGGTCTTCCTCGCGGGTCACGCGGACCACGGGGACCGGCGCCTCCGGCGAGATGCGGTCGACGGCGCCGAACCAGTACCGGTCCACCATCGCGTCGCCGACGACCAGGACGCGGCAGCGGCCCAGCTGTTCCGAAGTCGGGTGCGGCATGTTCAGTCCTCGCTGGCCGGCACCAGGCCCAGGGCCTGTTCGACGGCGCCGCAGATGGTGTGTCCGATCAGGATGTGGGCCTCCTGGATGCGCGCGGTGACGGCGTGCGGGACGATCACCGCGTGATCGCACAGCGCGGCCAGCTTGCCGCCGTCGCGGCCCAGCAGACCGATCGTCGTCACGCCCAGGGCGCGGGCTTCCTCGACCGCGCGCAGGATGTTCTTCGAATTGCCGGAGGTGGAGATGCCGATCAGCACGTCGCCGACACGGCCGAGGCCGGCCACTTGGCGGGCGAAGACCTCGTCGAAGGAATAGTCGTTGCCGATGCAGGTCAGCGCCGAGGTGTCGGTCGACAGGGCCAGCGCGGCCAGGGGCTTGCGGTCCTCGATGAAGCGGCCGGTGAACTCGGCGGCGATGTGCTGGCTGTCGGCGGCTGAGCCGCCGTTGCCGCAGATCATCAGCTTGCCGCCGGTGCGCATGCGTTCGGTGACGAGGCGCGAGGCCTCGGCGACCGAGGGGGCCAGGGCGTCGAGGGTTTGGAACAGGGCCAGATGCTGGCGCAGGTTGTGGAGGAACAGCGTACTCATGGTTGTGCAGTGTCCAGGAAACGTTGAAGGCGCGCGGTCAGCTCGGGCGTGTGGTCGATCAGTCCCCAATGCTGGCCCCGGAAGGCGCGCAAGGGAAGCCAGTAGGTGTTGGGTACCGGGGAGGCCACGAAGGCGGGCGTCCCGCGGTACTCGGCCAGATGGGCGGGAAGGCTGTCCGCCGAGATGACGCCGGCGTACTCCGTCAGCGCCTCCGCCAGCGCATCGAAGCGACGCGGGATGGTCCGGGCCGCCAGTCCCGCCACGGGCGCCTCCAGCCGCTCGCCGTCGAGCAGCAGGAGCTCGGGCTGGAATCCCATGGACGCGCACACCGTCGCCATCTCGGCCACCCGATGCGCCGGCACGTTCTTGGCGGGCACGCGGCTGAAGGGGCACAGGGCGATGCGGCGCGGACGCGGCGTTGGCGCGACGGGCGCGACGGGCTTCTCTCCGAAGGTGTCGCGCATGAAGCGCTCGGACGCGAGGTAGACGTTCTCCGCTGCGGGGAGGACGCGCCAGGTCCTCCGACCGGCGATGAAGCGCTCGCGGCGTGCCGGACGGGGGAGGACCAGCGTGGCGCCTGGGGCGGCCCCGGCCAGCGCTGTGCGCAGCGTGACCGCGCTCTTCAGCGCGGCGACGATGCCGCGCTTCTTGAGGTCGAACAGGGCGGGAACGTTGCGATCCGGGATGGGGAGCGACTCGATCCCGCACGGCGGCGCCAGGGCCGCGGCCAGATCGTTCAGGTAGGGACCGATGAGCAGGCGGCAGCGCGCGGCGTCGTCCGGCGACAGCCGACGCATCGACGACGCCGTGACGACCAGGTCGCCGAACGACTTGAGTTCGACGAAGGCGTAGGTCAGGCCGCTCACGTCACCGTCCCTGGTGTCCGGCATGAGGCGCACTCTCGCGCACCGGCATCGCGAACCCGTCGCGCACGCCGGCCCAACCGCGTTCCGACAGCTTCTTCGGCAGCCGTCCGAGTTGGGGGATCCGCGTCGCCATCACATAGGCCAGCGCGAACGCCTTCTGCACGCCGCGCAGGTTCTTGCGGATGAAGAAGATGCGATTGCGGTTCGTGTAGTACAGCGAGAACGGCGACAGGCCGCCGCCGGTCGAGGAACTGACCTTGTGCAGGACCAGCGCACCAGGCGCGTAGCGGATTCGGAGCCCCTGCTCGTGCATGCGCCAGACGAAGTCCGTGTCGTCGCTGTAGACGAAGTAGCGCTCGTCCATCAGGCCGACCTTGTCGAAGACCGCGCGGTCCAGCAGCATGAAGCAGGTCGGCGCGTAGTGCACGTACTGCTGGTGGTCCAGTTGACCCTGATCCGTCTGGCGGTCGCCGTAATGCGGCGAGCGCATCAGCCAGGCGTTGATGTGACCACCGCCGTACCAGATCAACCGCTCCCCATCGAAGTAATGGATCTTGGGCGTGACCGCCTGCTCGCGGCCGCCGTCCAGCGCCTGCCAGAGGTCCAGGATCGTGTTCGGCCCGAACTCCGTGTCGTTGTTGGCGAGCAGCACCTGCGTGCAGCCGTCCTTCAACGCAAGTTCGATGCCCTGGTTGTTGCCCTTGGCGACGCCGACGTTGGCGTTGTTGAAGACGCACACCGCATCGATGCCGTACTCGGCGGCCAGCGACTCGGAGATCTTCGTGCCGCTGTCCGTGGCGCTGTTGTCCAGCACGTAGAGGCGATAGCGGATGCCGACCTGCTTGGCCAGGCTGGCGAAGAAACCGGGCAGCACGTCATCGCTGTTGTACAGGACGGTGACGATGCCGATCTTCTGGTCGGTCGGCATGCTCATTTGAAGAGCCCCCGCTTCTTCAGCGATTCGACGCTCTCGCCGTAGGCGTCGGCCTGGATCGGCTGCTCCAGGACCCACGCCACGAAGCGCGCGATGCCCTCGCGGAACGGCACGCGGGCCCGGAAGCCCAGCAGCCGCGCGGCCTTGTCGGTGTCGGCGTAGTTGTGGCGGATGTCGCCGACGCGGTAGGCGCCGGTCACCGTCAGCGGCACCTCGATGCCGTACAGCTCGACCAGCGTGCGGGCCACCGTCATGACGCTGGTGGCCACGCCCGTGCCGATGCCGAAGGCCTCGCCGGTGGCCTCCTCGCGGGTCAGCGCGAGCGTGAGCGACTCCACGACGTCGTCGATGTAGACGAAGTCGCGGCTCTCGTCGCCGTCCTCGTAGATGTCGATGCCTCGGCGGTGGCGGATGCGCGTCGAGAAGATCGACAGGATGCCGGTGTACGGATTGGACAGCGACTGTCCCGGACCGTAGACGTTCTGGAAACGCAGCGCCACCGCGCCGATGCCCAGGGCCTTGCAGTTGAGCAGCGTCATGTGCTCCTGCGTGTACTTGGTCAGGCCGTAGATCGAGTTCGGCTGCACGCGCGACGCTTCGTCTGTGGCCACCACCTTGAGTTCGCGGCCCGTCGCGGCGCAACGCGGCTCGAAGCGGCCCTGGGCAAGATCGGCCTCGACGCGTCCGGTGGGGTAGACGAACTGGCCGTCGAGCTCATAGCGTCCCTCGCCATAGATGGCGCGCGAGGACGCGACGACCACGCGGCGGACGGTGTCCTTGCGCGCGGCGATCGCCTCCAGCAGCACCGCCGTGCCCTGCACGTTGGTGTGGCAATAGCGGGCGACCTCGTACATCGACTGACCCGTGCCGGTTTCGGCGGCGAGGTGCACCACGGCATCGCAGCCTTCCAGCGCGCGCCCGACCGTGGCGGCGTCAGTCACGTCGCCGTGGATGAACTCGCACTTGCCCTCGATCTGGCGGCGCAGCGGCGACAGCGTCGCATCGGCGCCGTGGATCTGCGGCGACAACGTGTCCAGCACGCGCAGCGTGTGGCCTTCGGCATGCAGCCGGGTGACGAGGTTGGCGCCGATGAAGCCGGCGCCGCCGGTGATGAGGATGTTCATGAAAAGTTCTTCTCTTGAAAAGATGTCGAAGCGGCGGTCAGGTCGGGGACGCGTCGTCGATGCGCTGCCAGACGCCGGTGCCCGGATCCAGCCTGCGAATGGCGCGCGCGGGCGCGCCGGCGATGACCGTGTGCGGCGGGAAGCTGCGCGTGACCACGCTGTTGGCACCCACCACGCAATCGTGGCCGAGAGTGACGCCGCTTGAAATGCAGCTGTTCGCGCCGACCCAGCAACGGTCGCCCAGCACGATGGGCCCCTTGCTGCGCAGCGGCGTGCTCAACCGGCTCTCGCCGGACTGCTCGTAGCCGTGGTCGAAATCGCAGACGAATACGTTGGGGCCGAAGGCGACGTCCGCGCCGATGTCGATGCCGAACGCGGCCGTCAGATTGCAGTGCACGTTCATGAAGGCGCGATCGCCCAGACGGATCCGGCCCTCGTAGGCGGCCGCGCCGCTGCGCTTGACCGAATAAAGGATGCAGTCCTTCTCCAGCCGCACGCCCGCGCCCAGGGTGATGCGTCCGGGACCGTACAGCTGCGCCAGCGGCTTGATCCAACTGCCCGCGCCGATCGCGTCGAAGAAGCGCGCATACCAGAGCCGCGTCACCCAGCGCGCGCGCAGCGCGGACAGGTGATTGATGACGTCGTGGCAGTCCTTGCCGCGCAGGCGGTCGGCCAAGGACCTGCGCGCGACGGGTGCGGTGGCGTGATTGCTCATGACCGTGGCCTCAGGCGGCGTCCAGCTCTTTGAGCAGGCGGTCGCGCGCGACGTTGTTGCGCGCTTCGATGCTGCGGGTGTCGAGCTGGTGCTCGCGCTCGTAGGCCTTCATCGACAGCAGCAGCTGATAGAAGGCCATCTGCATGCCCAGATAGAGCCCGGCCCGGCCCGCCCTGCGCCCGCCCTTGACGAAGTAGTGCCCGAGGAAGCCCCGCGCCATGCGCAGCAGCATCTTCAGCGGCGGCATCGACGGCGTGTGCGCAGCCTCGATGTCGGTGTAGCGGTCCAGCGAGCCCATGTACGACTTCGCCGTGTTCGAGATGAAGTGATGGACGAAGCAGGTCTCAGGGTCCAGGTAGACGATGTCCGACTCCGGCACCGTCGCCTTGCCGAAGCCGTGGATGACGTTGCCGCGGAAGTCGATCGCGTCCTTCTTGAAGGCGCGATGCTGCGTGTTGCGGTAAGCGTCGTGGCAGAACTCGCCGTAGTAGTAGTTCTTGCGCGCGATGTTGACGATCGAGCACCGGCCGCCTTCGACGGCGGCCAGCATCGCGTCCATGGTGTGGCGGTCGACGATCTCGTCCGAGAAGCCCCAGTACATCCACGGCGTGCGCACGGCGGCCTTGACCACCGAGGTGGTGTGCTCGTCCTCGACCCAGCCGGGGTTCTTGTGCAGCAGCACCTCGGCGCCCAGCGCGCGCGCGATCTCCACGGTGCGATCGGTGCTGTGGTTGTCCACGATCAGCACGTGACCGTAGGGCAGGAAGTTCCGGACCGCCCGTTCGATGCGCGCCTCTTCATTGAACATGAAGAGCACGAAGGTGATTTGCTTGGAGAACATCAAGGGGATTGCCGTTGGAGCCGGTGGACGTAGAAGCCGAGCGCGGGCGCCACCAGCAATTGCGAGGCGGCGACCACGACACCCACGAGCAGCGGGGACTCGGGCGCGCGCGTCAGCAGCAGCAGGCAGCCGGTCAGCGAGAAGACCGCTCCGGCCAGCTGGAAGCGGAACAGGGCGCCAGCGCGTCCGTGCAGGGTGAGGAAGACGCCGTAGGCGCCGACGACCAAATTGCCGGCCTCGACGACGATGCCCACGCCGATCGCCGCCGCGTAGGGGATGTAGGCAGACTGCGTCAGATGCCGGACCAGGAACTCGGAGAGCGACAGGCCGACGGCCAGCACCGCGGCGGCCATGCCGAGGCTCCACGCGACATACTGGCCGATCGAGGCGCCGCGCGTCTGGTACAGGCGCGGCAGGAACAGCTGCGAGAACACCTGCGCGCAGGCGCTCATGGCGACGGCGCCGATGTTCGAGGTGACGCCCAGCGCCGCCGAGGTGTGCGGATGACCCGCGGCAGGGAACAGGACGCGATAGGCCTGCAGTTGCACGGTGTTGGAGGCAGCGCCGCCGGACAGCGCGCCGGCGGTCCGCACGATGTGCGCCGGCGTGTCCAGCGACGTCCGGTCCGGCGACAGGGGCAGCGAGCGGCGCGCCTGCCAGAGCAGGATCACCAGCTCCACGGCCAGCGCCGCGATCGAGGAGGCCAGCAAGGTCTGCGCGGAAGGTGTGATCCAGGCGCTGGCGAGCATGAAGGCGATCAGGCGGCCGGCGGACTCCAGCACCACCATGCCGGCGGCGAAAGTCGCCTGACCGCGGATGTTGAGCAGGTTGCGGACGCTGGAGCAGAGATAGAGCAGGGCCGCGAGTCCGTACAGCAGCGGCGTGTCCGCCCAGACCAGTTGACCCGTCGCGACGAACGGCAGGCTGAGCAGCAGACAGGCGGCCAGGCCGGCGAGCAGCGTCACCCCCGCCAGTCGTCGCAGCGCGGGCGAGGGCAGCGCCTCCATGCGGGACAGCCGGGCCTGCATGTAGGAGTCGACCGGCACGAACACCAGGGCATTGAGCAGGTAGCTCAGCGTGCCGAGGTAGAAGAAGGTGCCGACCTGCTCGATCGAGAGCGCATTGGTGTAGTACTTGACGTACGCCAGACCCGCGATGACCGACAGCAGCCGCAATCCGGCGACGACCGCCGCGCGGCTGACGCGTCGCCAGCGGCCGTCCGCCGCCGGCGTGACGGCGGCTGCGGCAATGGTGCCGTGGGTGTCAGGGCGGACGCTCATCGGGTGTTCGCCGTTCAGGCGGCCGGGTCGCGATGCCATTGCGCGGTGCGGGCGATCGCCTCGTCCAGCGGCAGCGGCGCGGGCAGGCCGAGTTCCTGACGCGCGCGGGTGATGTCGGGCACGTAGTGCGCGGCGACGGCGCCAGGCGCCGCGGTCTGCATCACGTCGATGCGGGAAGCGCGGTCCAGGACGCGGCACACCCGTCGCGCCAGGTCGGCGATGGACAAGCCCTCGTCGGCCCCGACGTTGTAGGCCCGGCCCGAGCGTCCGCGCAACAGCACAGCCCAGAGCCAGGCCGCCATGTCCGCCGCGTACAGGTAGCTGCGATGAGGAGTGCCGTCGCCCTGGATCGTGATCGCGTCATCGGCAAGCGCGGCGCGCAGGAAGTTGCCGATCGCGAAGTGCTTGTCCAGCGGCAGGTGCGGGCCGACCAGCGCGAACACGCGCGCGATCTTGACCGCCAGCGTCTCGCCGGCGGCCTGTGCGGCCAGCCATTCCGAGACCCGCTTGCCTTCGCCGTAAGTCGAGCCCGGATGCAGCGGATCCGGTCCCCCGAGATGGGTTTCCGGCACGTGGGTCATGCCGGCCGGAAGGGGTCCGTATACCGCGCCGGAGCTGGTCAGCAGCAGCTGTCGCGCGCCGCTGGCCCGCGCGAGCTCGAGCACGCGCCGGGTGCCCTCCAGGCAGGTGGAGAAGACGTCCTGCGGCGAGGCTTGCGCCGCAACGTCGGTGGCCGCGTGGATGATGGTGTCATAGCGCACGTCGCCGATCGAGAAATCCCGCACGTCGCCGGCGATCCACTCGACCCGCCCGTCCATGGCGGGCCAGTCGCGCAGGAAGGCCGACGGGTCGCGGCTCAGCACGGTGATCCGGCAACCCAGGCCGAAGGCCTCGTCCGCGTCGAGCAGCGTCGCCAGCAGCCATTTGCCGATGAAGCCCGTGCCGCCGGTGATGAACACCCGATGGCCCGCGAGCGCTTCCCAGGTCGACCGGCCGAGCAGGTCGCGGCAGCGCTGCAGGTCGGCCGCGGCGATGCGCAGCGGCGACGGACGGAACGACGTGGGCGTCATGTCGAGGCGCCGGCTCCGGCGGGATGGGCGGAGGAGGCGTTGAAGGCCGCGATGCGGGCGCGCACGCTGTCCGTATCCAGCCCATGCTCCCGCAGCAGATATGCATGCGTGCCGCAATGTTCCGAGAACCGGTCCGGCACTCCGATGCGCAGCACGCGCGTTGGCTGATGCTCGCTGGTGATCTCAGTCACCGCGGCGCCCAATCCGCCGAGCACCGAATGCTCTTCCAGCGTCACCAGGCCTGCCGTGACACGCGCGGCGGCGCATACCTCGTCCGCGCGCAGCGGCTTCAGCACAGGGGCGCTCCAGACCGCGAGATCAAGTTGTGCCGCGATGTCGACCGCCGTGCGGACCATCGATCCCGTGGCAATCAGGCCGGGGCGGTCCGCGCGACCCGGGCGGATCTTCAACAGACCGCCAGGACGCAGCGCCCCGGTCGGCCCCGCATGCACGTCGCCGCGATCGGACTTGCCCATGCGCAGATAGATCGGACCATTCGCCGCGTAAGCGTAGTCCATGCTCGCCGTCATCTCGAAGCGGTCGGCCGGCGACAGCACTTCCAGACCCGGAATGGCCCGCGTGCAGGCGATGTCTTCGGTGGACTGGTGGCTGGTGCCCAGGTGGCTGTAGACGAATCCCGCGCCGTCGCCCAGCAGCACGACCGGCAGGTCGTCATGGGCGATGTCGAGCTTGATCTGCTCCACCGTGCGGATCGGCACGAAGGCCGCCAGGCCGTACACGAACGGGCGGAAGCCGACACGCGCCAGCCCCGCCGCCATGCCGACCATGTTCTGCTCCGCGATGCCGGCATTGATGTACTGGTCCGGGCAGCGCTTGCGGAACTCGTCGAACAGCGCGTAGCCGTGATCGCCGGTCAGCAGCAGCACCTTCGGGTCGGCCAGCGCCAGGCGCACCAGCGCATTGGAAAAGGCGTCTCTCACTTCGATGCTCCGGCAAGGCCGAGCGCGTCGATCGCTTCGGCGAAGGTCTGCGGGTTCAGGCGCGTGTAGTGCCAGCGGTTGTCGGACTCCATGAACGGCACGCCCTTGCCCTTGACGGTGCGCGCCACCAGCGCCTTGGGCTTGCCCGCGCCGGTCGCCCACAGTTGGCGGATCGCCGCGTCGACGGCCGCCTCGTCATGGCCGTCCACCTCCAGCGTCTCAAAACCGAAGCTCGCGAACTTGGCCGACAAGTCGCCCAGCGCCAGCACGTCGTCGGTCGTGCCCATCGCCTGGAAGCCGTTCTTGTCGACGATCAGCATCAGGTTGTCCATCTTGTGGTGCGCCGCCACGAGCGCGCCCTCCCAGATCGGACCTTCATTGAGCTCGCCGTCGCCGACGATCGCATAGACCTTCTGGTCCGTGCCCTTGCGCCGCAGGCCCATCGCGATGCCGACACCAACGGAGAACCCGTGGCCCAGCGATCCTGACGTCACTTCCAGTCCCGGCACCCGCGAGTCCGACAGGCCCTTGAGTTCGCTGCCGTCCTTGAAGTAGCCCTGGACATGCGAGTCGTCGAGCCAGCCCAGTTCGCGCATGCACGCGTACTGCGCCATCACGCCATGGCCCTTGCTCAGGACCAGGAAGTCGCGACCCTCGGCGCGCGGATCGTTGCCCGGATAACGGAGGTGGTCGCGGTACAGCACCGTCACCAGCTCGATGATCGAGAACGCGCAGGCGATGTGCACGGTCGAGCCGGCATACGCCATCTCGAGCACGGTACGCCGCATGCGGGCCGGCGCGAACCGGCGCTCGGCGCCGGCTTCCGCGCGAGGGGTCGCGAGGGTGGTCATCAGAAATTGACTCCGAAGAACTCTTCCAGCTTGCCCGCGATGTAGTCCAGCTGCTCCTGGCCCAGCGCCGGGAAGGTGCCCAGCCAGAAGGTCTGGTTCATCACGACGTCGGTGTTGGTCAGCTCACCGCTGACGCGGTAGTTGCGGCCGGCCATGTAGGGCTGCTTCGTCAGGTTGCCCGCGAACAGCAGCCGCGTGCCGATCTTGTTCTCTTCCAGGAAGTTGATCAGGTCCGCGCGCTTGACGCCGGCCGTCTCCTTCACGATCAGCGGGAAGCCGAACCACGACGGCTCGCTGTTGGGCGTCGCCTCGGGCAGGTGCAGGAACTGCTCGACGCTCGCCAGCTTGGCCTTCAGGTAGGCGAAGTTGGCGCGGCGCTTGGCGATGAACTCCTCGACCCGGTCCATCTGCGCCAGCGCGCAGGCGGCCTGCATGTCGGAGATCTTCAGGTTGTAGCCCAGATGGCTGTACGTGTACTTGTGGTCGTAGCCGTCCGGCAGGTCGCCGCCCAGCTGCTCCTTGGTCCAGCAGAAGCGCTTGTCGCAGGTGTTGTCCTTGCCGGGCGGGCAGTAGCAGTCACGGCCCCAGTCGCGGAAGGACTCGGCGATCAGCTTCAGCTCGGCGTTGTTGGTGAAGACCGCGCCGCCTTCGCCCATCGTGATGTGATGCGCCGGGTAGAAGCTCAGCGTGCCGATGTCGCCGAAGGTGCCGACCAGCTGACCGTTGTAGGTCGCGCCCAGCGCGTCGCAGCAGTCCTCGACCAGCCACAGCTTGTACTTCTTGCACAGCGCCGTGACGACGTCCAGGTTGAACGGGTTGCCCAGGCTGTGGGCCAGCATGATGGCCTTGGTCTTGGGCGTGATCGCCGCCTCGATCTTGCTGGCGTCGATGTTGTGCGTGGCCAGGTCGACGTCGACGAACACCGGCACCGCGCCGAACTGCACGATCGGGTTCACCGTCGTCGGGAAGCCGGCGGCCACGCCGATGACTTCATCGCCCTGCTTGATCGCGCGGTCGCCCAGCTTCGGGCTGGTCAGCGCCGAGAACGCCACCAGGTTGGCCGACGAGCCGGAGTTCACCGTGATCAGGTACTTCACGCCGAGGAACTGCGCCAGGCGTTGCTCGAACATGGCGTTGAAGCGGCCGGTGGTCAGCCAGCCGTCCAGCGAGGCGTCGACCATCATCTTCAGTTCGCCGGCGCCGATGACCTTGCCGGACACCGGCACGGGGGTCTGGCCGGGCACGAAGGCCTTGGGGGCATACGCGATGTCGGCGTACTGCTGGACCAGCTCGCTGATCTGGCTGCGCAGCTTGTCGAGCTGCGGCTGGAAATTGACGGGGGTGGTGCTCATACGTCGGCTCGGTATTGGGAGATTTGATTCAGGCAGGCGGCGCGCATGTCCTGGCCGGACAGCCAGGCCTGATGCCATTCGGTGATGCGGGTCAGCGCGGTCTCGAGCGACCAGCGCGGGCCCCAGTGCAGGCGCTGCCGCGCCTTGGAGATGTCCAGCTTCAGGAAGCTGGCTTCATGGGGATGGTCCCCGGGCTGCAGGGTCCAGGAGGCGCCGTCGCCCCAGGTCCCGCACAGGTGCTCGACGATCCATTGCACGGGACGGGCGTCCTCGTCGCGCGGACCGAAGTTCCAGCCTTCGGCGTCGGCCTGGCCATGCGTGTACAGGCGCTCGGCCAGCAGCAGGTAGCCCGACAGCGGTTCCAGCACGTGCTGCCACGGACGGATCGCATGCGGGTTGCGGATCAGTACCGGCTGCTTGTCCTGCAGCGCGCGCAGGATGTCGGGGACCAGCCGGTCCAGCGCCCAGTCGCCGCCGCCGATGACGTTGCCCGCGCGGGCCGTGGCCATCGCGATGCCGGCGTCCTTCAGGAAGGACTTGCGATAGGCGGAGCTCACCAGCTCCGCGCAGCCCTTGCTGTTGGAGTAGGGGTCGTGGCCGCCCATCGGCTCGTCTTCACGGTAGCCCCAGACCCATTCGCGGTTCTCGTAGCACTTGTCCGTCGTGATGTTGACGATGGCCTTCACCGAGCCGGCATGGCGCGCGGCCTCGAGCACGTGCACGGTGCCCATCACGTTGGTGGCGTAGGTCTCGATCGGCTGGTGGTAGGACAGGCGCACCAGCGGCTGCGCCGCCATGTGGATGACGATCTCGGGCTTGAAGCCGTCGAACTCCGCCTTCACCGCGCCGAAGTCGCGGATGTCGGCGATGCGGTGCTCCATGCCTTCGGCGACACGGGCGACGTCGAACAGCGCGGGCTCGGTCGGCGGCGTCAGCGACAGGCCGCGCAGCGTCGCGCCCATGGACTGCAGCCACAGGCTGAGCCAGCTGCCCTTGAAGCCGGTGTGGCCGGTCAGCAGGACGCGCTTGCCGCGCCAGAACTCGGGGTTGGTCTGCTGCATGGCGAGGATCAGTCCCACTTCTTCCACGGCGCCTTGCCCGAAGCCCAGAGGTCTTCCAGCAGATGCTTGTCGCGTAGCGTGTCCATCGGCTGCCAGAAGCCGTGATGCTCGTAGGCCATCAGCTGGCCGTCGGCGGCCAGGCCTTGCAGCGGCTCCTGCTCCCAGATGTCGGCATCGCTGGAAAGATAGTCCAGCACGCGCGGCGACAGCACGAAGAAGCCGCCATTGATCATGGCGCCGTCGCCCTTGGGCTTCTCCTTGAAGCTCTTGACCTGGCGATCGCCGATGTCTAGCGCGCCGAATCGGCCTGGCGGATAAGTGGCGGTCAGCGTCGCCGCCTTGCCATGGGTCTTGTGGAAGTCGATCGTGGCGCGGATGTCGATGTCGCCGACGCCATCGCCATAAGTGAAGCAGAAGGCCTCTTCATTGCGGACGTAGTCGGCCACGCGACGCAGACGGCCACCGGTCATCGACTCGTCCCCGGTGTCCACGAGCGTGACATTCCAGGGCTCGGCGCGCTTGTGGTGGACTTCCATCCGGTTGTTGCGCATGTCGAAGGTGACATCGGACATGTGCAGGAAGTAGTTGGCGAAGTACTCCTTGATCACGTAGCCCTTGTAGCCGCAGCAGATCACGAAGTCGTTCACGCCGTGGTGCGAGTACATCTTGAGGATGTGCCACAGGATCGGCTTGCCGCCGATCTCGACCATCGGCTTCGGACGGGTGGAAGTCTCTTCGCTCAGTCGGGTGCCGAGGCCGCCGGCCAGGATCACTGCTTTCATGGAAAGGTCCTATCGGATCGGTAGGGAGTTAGGTCGCTGCCGAGCACACGAAGGCGTCGGAATGGAACTGCCGATCCGGCAGTCCGGCGGCGTGGAGCCGGGCTTGGGCGCCATGGATCATGGCGTCCGAACCGCAGGCATAGACGAGGGTCTCCGCGAGGTACGGGTGCTCGCGCAGCATCACGTCCTGCACGTGGCCGCGCTCGCCGGTCCAGTCGTCGCCGGCGCGGGAGAGCACCGGCACGAAGCGGAAGGCGGGCAGGGCATCGAACCCCTCGGGCTGCCAGTACAGGTCCTCGCGATGGCGGCCGCCCCAGTAGACGGTCACGCCGCGCGGCTGCGCGTCGGCGGGCATCGAGGCCAGGCCTTCGAGGATCGCCTTGACCGGCGCGATGCCGGTGCCGGTGGCCAGCAGGACCAGGTCCTTGCCGGTCTGGCCGCGCAGGAAGAAGGTGCCCAGCGGACCGCGCAGGCGCAGCAGGTCGTTGGCCTTGGCCTGCTGGAACCAGTAGCGGCTCATGGCGCCATCGGGCACCTCGCGGATGTGCAGCTCGATCTGCTTGTCCGCGCGCGGCGCGTTGGCGACCGAATAGCTGCGGCGCAGGCCTTCCGCGCCGATGACGTCGATGTACTGGCCGGGCAGGAACTCCAGCGCGGAGGTCGGCGGCAGGCGCAGCATCACGCGCACGACGTCATGGGACAGGCGCTCGATCGACTGGATGCGGCAGGGCAGGGTCTTGGCCTCGGGCAGGACCACGTCGCCCAGATCCTCGATCTCGAGCTCCACCGGTCCGCAAGCCTGGCGGACGCAGGTCAGGATGAAGCCGTGCGCCTTGTCTTCGGCGCTCAGGCCGAGTTCGTCGTGCAACGCCGCCGTCTCGCCTGAACGTACCCGGCCCTTGCACGAACTGCAGCGGCCGGTGCGGCAGCTGTAGTCGAGCACGACGCCCTGGCGCAGCGCGGCGTCGAGCAGCGATTCGTCAGGACGAGCCTCGAAGCGGCGTCCGCTGGACGTGGTGATGGCGTGCATCGCGAAGGCCGCTCCGTCGCGTCACTCGTTGTAGTCGTAAGCCTGGAAGCCCGCCGACTTGACCAGGCTGTCGCGCTTGGCGGCCTGGTAGTCGGCCTCGACCATCTCGGCGACCAGCTCGCGCAGCGTCGTCTTCGGCGTCCAGCCGAGCTTCTCCTTGGCCTTGGTCGGATCGCCCAGCAGCGTCTCGACTTCCGTCGGACGGTAGTAGCGCGGATCGACCTTGACGATGACGTCGCCCACCTTGCAGAAGGCGCGCTCCGGATCGGTCACGCTGGTCACGGTGCCGATCTCCTGCTCGCCCTCGCCGCTGAAGGTGATGCCGACGCCCAGCTCATTGCAGGCGAACTCGACGAACTGGCGCACCGAGTACTGCACGCCGGTCGCGATGACGAAGTCCTCGGGCTTGTCCTGCTGCAGCATCAGCCACTGCATCTCGACGTAGTCCTTGGCGTGGCCCCAGTCGCGCAGCGCGCTCATGTTGCCCAGGTAGAGGCAGTCCTGAAGGCCCAACGCGATGCGCGCGATGGCGCGCGTGATCTTGCGGGTGACGAAGGTCTCGCCGCGCAGCGGGCTCTCGTGGTTGAACAGCACGCCATTGCAGGCGTACATGCCGTAGGCCTCGCGGTAGTTCACCGTGATCCAGTAGGCGTAGAGCTTGGCGACCGCGTACGGGCTGCGCGGATAGAAGGGGGTGGTCTCCTTCTGCGGGATCTCCTGCACCAGGCCGTAGAGCTCCGAGGTGCTGGCCTGGTAGAAGCGGGTCTTTTTCTCCAGGCCCAGGATGCGGATCGCTTCCAGGATGCGCAGCGTGCCGATGCCGTCGGCATTGGCCGTGTACTCCGGCGTCTCGAAGCTGACCGCCACGTGGCTCATTGCCGCGAGGTTGTAGACCTCGTCTGGCTGCACCTGCTGGATGATGCGGATCAGGTTGGTGCTGTCGGTCAGGTCGCCGTAATGCAGCTTGAAGCGCTGGTTGTTGACGTGCGGGTCCTGGTACAGGTGGTCGACGCGGTCGGTGTTGAACAGGCTGGCACGGCGCTTGATGCCGTGCACCTCATAGCCCTTGTCCAGCAGCAGTTCCGCCAGGTAGGCGCCGTCCTGGCCCGTGATGCCCGTGATCAGGGCGACTTTGCGTTGCGACATGGAGATATCTCTGGAAGAGGTGGATCAGGCGCGGAAAGGGGCGCTGTCGTAGGCGAGACGGATGCCGTCGCGCAGCGAGGTGCGGGCGCGCCAGCCGAGCGCGGCGAGCTTGCCGACGTCCAGCAACTTGCGCGGCGTGCCGTCGGGCTTGGTGCTGTCGAAGACGATGCGGCCCTCGAAGCCGACGATGTCCATGACCGTCTCGGCGAGTTCGCGGATGGTCACGTCCTCGCCGGTGCCGACGTTCAGCAGCGGGCCGGTGTAGCCCTGCGTCATCAGGTAGACGCAGGCGTCGGCGAGGTCGTCGACATAGAGGAACTCGCGCCGCGGCGTGCCCGAACCCCAGACGACGTATTCCGAATCGCCCCGCAGCTTGGCTTCATGGGCCTTGCGCAGCAGCGCCGGCAGCACATGGCTGTTGGCGAGGTCGTAGTTGTCGTTGGGGCCGTACAGATTGGTCGGCATCACGCTGACGTATTCGCGGCCGTACTGGCGGTTGTAGCTCTCGGCCAGCTTGATGCCGGCGATCTTGGCGATCGCATACGGCTCGTTGGTCTGCTCCAGTGGGCCGGTGAGGAGGTACTCCTCCTTGATCGGCTGCGCGCAGTCGCGCGGGTAGATGCAGCTCGAACCGAGGAACATCAGGCGCTGCACGCCGGCCAGATGCGCGCCGTGGATCAGGTTGGCCTCGATCATGAGGTTCTGATACAGGAAGTCCGCGCGGAACTGGTTGTTGGCCTGGATGCCGCCGACCTTGGCCGCCGCGATGAACACGTAGTCCGGCTTCTCGGTGGCGAGGAACCCGGCGACGGCGGTCTGGCTCAGCAGATCGAGCTGGTCCCGCGAGCGCGTCACCACATTCGAGAACCCTAGCGCCTGGAGGCGGCGCACGAGCGCGCTGCCCACCATGCCGCGATGCCCGGTCACGAAGATCTTGGCGTTTGTATTCATTCGATTGGTTGGTCTGAACGGACTTCCCGGCGAAGCGCGGAAATCTCTTGTTGGAGTTGTTCGAACTCGCGTTCCTTGCGCTCGAGGAACGCGCGCGCCAGCCTCACCTTCGCCCTGGCGCCGCTGGGGGTCAGCAAGTAGGCGTAGGCCAGCTTGTTGTCCGCCCGGCGGAAGTTGTTGACCTTCACCCAGCCTCGTTCGACGACCGCCTTGAGGCAGTAATTCATCTTGCCGACGCTGACTCCCATGCGCTGCGCCAAGTCGCGTTGGCTGGTGCCATGCTGCGCTTCGATCTGCCGCAGCAGGTGGTAGTCGAGATCGTCTTCAGGAGGGGGGAGGGAGTCGGCCATGCCATCCGTTCAACCGTTGAACGGGCGCGACTCTAGCACGACTTGCGCTCAGGCCCGGCGACGCGCCCTGCGCAAGCCTCGTGCCGTGAAGAAGATCGTCAGTCCCAATCCGCTCAACAGCGCGGCCGCCGCGGCGATCAGGGTGCGCTTGGGGCCGCTCTTGCGTTCCGGCGGCGTGGCCGGATCCAGCACCTGGATCAAGGTGCCATCGCGGGCTTCGTCCATCTTCGCCAGTTCAAACTGCTTGGCAAAGATCTCGAAGAGCGCTTCCTGATACTTGTACTCGCGGTAGGCGGAGACATAGTCCTGGTTGCTGCTGGCCTCGAGCGGGCGCTCAAACTGCGAGAGTTGCGCACGCATGCCGGCGAGTGCGGCCGACTGCTGCTGAATCTCCGGCGCGCTCTCGGTCAAGGTCCGCCGCAAGGCGCCGAGACGGACCTCCGCCGCGGCGATCTCCGCCTTGGTGCGGGCGTAGGCTTCGGCGGCGGCCTTGGGCTCGCTTTTCAGGGCGCCCGCCGTGAAGCCGGTCTTCTGCACCTGCAACTGGGCGGCCTGCAGGGCGTCCTTTGTCTGGTGCAGTTGCTGATCGAAGAATGCGCGGCGCTGCTGGGCCTCGGTCAGCGCCAGATGATTGGTCACCCAACGGAGCTCTTCGACATAGGCATTCGCCATGTCCGCCGCGCGCTTGGGATCCTTGTCGTCCACATCGATGGTGATGAGGTTGTCCTTCTTGCCCGCATTGATACGGACATTGCCAGACAGTTCCTTGAGGGCATCCTGCCGGAACTTCGACTCGTACAGCTCGATCAGCTTGAAGCGGTCGATGATTCGATTGCCGACCGTGACACTCTGCATGACGGAGATGTACTGGTCTGCAGGGCTCTTGATGGCATTTCCGCCCGCCAGCCCAGCCAGGGTGCCCAGGGATGCCAGTGCCGCCGCGGCCGAATTCTGCTGCTGCTGGGGGCTGATGATGGTGGCGCGCGCGGTGAACGTGGGGGCGATCAGCAGCGTGGCACCGTAGGCAAGCACCCCAACGACGATGGCGCAGGCCGTGATCCGCCCCAGATGCGGCACGACCGCTTCAATCACGGCGCCGAGAGGAATGCCCTCTTCACCATCATCGAAGGCGGGAGGCGAGTCCACGTGGTGAAGGGCTGTCGAAGAATTGCTGGTGGACATGGCCGTCAGTTCTTGATCGTCTTCAGCGCCGCAGCACCCAGACCGAATTGATAGAGGATCTGCGTCCAGTCCTTGGCTTCCTGGATGAACGTGGTCTTGTTCATCTCCTCGGGCACGAAGACCGTGTCGCCGGGCAGCGCGGGCAAGCCGCTGAAGCTCGAGCCGAAGCCCAGCCAGCCGCTGCTCGACTGACGCGCGCTCACCACCGTGCCGTTGGCGCGGATCACGAACACGCCGCCGGCATCCGCGCCACGCGTCGGACCGCCGGCCAGCTTCATCACGTCGTCGACCGTCGCGTTGTTCTGCAGCAGGAAGCTGCCCGCGTTGAACACGCTGCCGAAGACGCCCACCGTGGTCGGCTTCGACGGGATCAGCAGCCGGTCGCCGTCCTCGACGGTCAGGCCGGGCAGCTGCTTCGTATCGGACTCGAGCTGCAGCACGACCCGCCCCGTCGGCCGCACCGCGCGCAGCCGCTGCACCAGCCGCTCCGTCGCCGAGGCGCGCTGCGTGTTGGCCGCCGCCTCGTCGGCATTGGCCGCCCGCTGCGTGCTGCTGTACTTGGTGAACTCGGTCTCCAGGTCGCGCAGCGCGCGGTCGTAGTTCTCCTGCTGCGACTGGCGCACGCTCTCCCGCGAGAAGTCCGTGCCGAAGACATAGGCCTGAGGCGTCAAGCCGCCCGCCGCCGCGATCGCATCCGGCAGGGTGCTGCTCGGCGGCAGCACGTATTCGCCCGGACGCGCGACCTCGCCCTCGACGGTGACGCGCTTGTACTGCCTGTACAGCGGCAGCGCCGTGTTGACGCTGCTGAACACGCGGATCACGTCGCCGTTGGCCGCCACCGTCTTCAGCTGCGCCGGCAGTTGCAGCTCGCGCACGCGGCGGTCGTTGCGGTCGCTCAGCTGCTCGATCGACAGCCGCGAGCGGTCCGCCACGGTATTGAAGCCGCCCGCCATGCGCAGCACGTCGTCCACCGTCTCGTTCGGCTTGAGCTCGACGATGGTCTGCTTGTTCACGCTGCCCAGCACCGCGACCTGCGGGCCGATCGGGCCGATGTGCAGCACGTCCTCGGCCTGCAGCGCGCGGTCGCTGGCCTTGTCGCCCTTGAGCAGCAGGTCGTAGGCATCGAAGGTCGACACCACCTGCCCATTGCGGCGCAGCTCGATCTGCCGGAAGCTGCCGGCCGCCGACGGGCCGCCCGCGCGGATCAGGCCGGTGACGATGGTCGACAGGCTGCTCACCGTGTAAGCGCCCGGCTTCGCGGTGAAACCGGTCACGTAGATGCGGATCGAGCGCAGCCTGCCCAGCGAGGTGCTGACCTGGAAGTTCTTGAAGACCTGCGCGATACGCGCGCGCACCACGTCGTTCAGGTCGCCGTAGCGCACGCCCGAGACCAGCACCGGCCCGACGCGCGGGATCGTGATGCGGCCGGCGCGATCCACCGTCAGGCGCAGGTCGGCATCCACCGAGCCCCAGGCGGTCACCTGGATCTCGTCGCCGACGCCGATCAGGTAGTCCGCCGGCGCCTGCCGCGGGCCGTCCGAGTCGGCGCCGCGCGTCTGGCGGTCGTCCAGCATCAGGTCCGCGCCCAGGCGGCGCACGACGTTGTCCGCCGACACCGTCGCCGTCTTGCCCACGCCGCCGCCCTGCGTCTGCGACACCGTCGCGAAATCGGCATTCAGCGACTCGGAGCGCTTGAGCGCCTCCAGCGTCGTCGGATCCGTCAGGTCGATGCCCAGCAGCTTGTTGACGTAGATCTCGAACTCGCCCGGCACGTACTTGGCGGGCCGGGCCTGCTGCTGCTGGTTCTGCTGCTGTTGCTGCTGGAGCGACGCCGCGTCCTGCGTGTTGCGGCTCGCGGCGTTCAGCCGCACCGGGCCGCTGAGATCGCTCGTGGTGTCGGAGGAGGTCTGGCCGCTGCCCATCACTTGCGCGAAGGCCGGGGCCGCCATCAGGCAGGCCGTCAGCAGCGCCAGCGCGGGCCGGTGGAAGGGCAGTGCTCGAGTCGTCGTGGACACCGGCGAAAGGGCGCGTTGGGCGCGAAGTTCCATGCGTGATCTCGTCTCAGATGTACTGGGCCGCCCGCGGCGGCCCTCGGGGCAAGGGGCGGAGCGGCCAGCGCGGCATTCTATGGCAGCGCTGTTGCGCCAAAACCGCCCTGACCCGTGAAGCCCCTCGTTACACTGCCGCCCATGTTGTATTTGCTCATCCCGTTCGCACTCGCGGCGATCGTCACGCTCTACGTCGTGCACTCGTCGACCGTGCACGGGCATCTGTCCGCCGACCACGACCTGTCCGGCCCGCAGAAGTTCCATGCCCGGCCCGTGCCGCGCATCGGCGGCGTCGGCATCTTCGTCGGCCTGGCCGGCATGGTGGCCCTGGCCGTCCTGCTGAAGCATCCCCAGGCCCGCACCGGCGCGCTGCTGCTGCTCAGCGGCGTCCCCGCCTTCGCCGCCGGCCTGGTCGAGGACTTCACCAAGAAGGTCTCCCCGCGCGAGCGCCTCCTGGCCACGATGATCTCCGCCGGCCTGGGCTGCTGGCTGCTCGGCGCGATGATCACCCGCACCGACATCCCGGGCCTGGACTTCATCGTCGCGACCACCGTCGGCGCCGTCCTCGCCACGGTCTTCACCGTCGCCGGCGTGGCCAATTCGGTCAACATCATCGACGGCTTCAACGGCCTGTCCTCGATGTGCGTCAGCCTCATGCTGCTGACCTTCGCCTACGTGGCCTACCAGGTTGGCGACACCGAGCTCGCGCTCTGGGCGCTCGCCGGCGTCGGCGCGATCCTCGGCTTCTTCGTCTGGAACTACCCCGCCGGCCTGATCTTCCTGGGCGACGGCGGCGCGTACTTCATGGGCTTCTTCCTGGCCGAGATCGGCATCCTGCTGATCCACCGCCATCCGCAGGTCTCGCCGCTGTTCGCGCTGATGGTCTGCATCTACCCGGTCTTCGAGACGGTCTTCTCCATCTACCGGCGCCGCTTCCTGCGCAACACCAGCCCTGGCGACCCGGATGGCATCCATCTGCACTCGCTGATCTACCGCCGGCTGATGCGCTGGGCGATTGGCGCCCGCGACGCGCGCCTGATGACGCGCCGCAACTCGATGACGGCACCCTACCTGTGGACGCTGTGCCTCTCGTCGCTGGCGCCGGCGCTGCTGTTCTGGGACTCGACGCCGATGATCGCCGCCTGCATGGTGCTGTTCGGCGCGGCCTATGTGGCGCTGTACTGGCGCATCGTGCGCTTCCGCACCCCGAAGTGGATGGTTTTCCGCGGCGACCAGCGCAAGCTGACGGACCGCTCCGTGCCCTGATGCACACGGCCGATCCGGGGTTTCCCGGGTCCGGTGAGGGCTTGGAGGATAATCCGCGCCCATGACCGACACCACCCCGCCGCCGAGCCCGCGTTTCGACACGCTGCCGCTGAACCCCAAGCTGCTGCGCGCCGTCGCCGACCAGGGCTACGCGACGATGACGCCCATCCAGGCCAAGGCGATCCCGATCGTCCTCGAAGGCCGCGATGTCATGGGCGCCGCCCAGACCGGCACCGGCAAGACCGCCGCGTTCTCGATCCCGCTGCTGCAGCGCATGCTCAAGCACGAGAACGCCTCGATGTCGCCCGCCCGCCACCCGGTGCGCGCGCTCGTGCTGGCACCGACCCGCGAGCTGGCCGACCAGGTCGCCAACAACGTCAAGGCCTACGCCAAGCACACGCAGCTGCGCGTGGCCTGCGTCTTCGGCGGCATCGACATGAAACCCCAGACGCTGCAGCTCAAGGCCGGCGTCGAGGTCCTGATCGCCACGCCCGGCCGCCTGCTCGACCACATCGAGGCCAAGAACGCCGTGCTCAACCACGTCGAGTACGTGGTGCTCGACGAGGCGGACCGGATGCTCGACATCGGCTTCCTGCCCGACCTGCAACGCATCCTGAGCTACCTGCCCAAGGTGCGCCAGACGCTGCTGTTCTCGGCGACCTTCTCGCCCGAGATCAAGAAGCTGGCGCAGAGCTACCTGCAGGAGCCGGAACTGGTCGAGGTGGCCCGCCCGAACGCGACCGCGTCGACCGTCGAGCAGCGCTTCTTCAGCGTCGACGACGACGACAAGCGCGCCGCGGTCAAGCAGCTGCTGCGCCAGCGCGAGATCAAGCAGGCCATCGTCTTCGTGAACTCGAAGCTCGGCGCGGCGCGCCTGGCGCGTTCCTTCGAGCGCGACGGCCTGAAGACCGCCGCGCTGCACGGCGACAAGTCGCAGGACGAGCGGCTGAAGTCGCTCGAGGCCTTCAAGCGCGGCGAGGTCGATCTGCTGGTGGCCACCGACGTGGCGGCGCGCGGCCTGGACATCGCGGACCTGCCGGCCGTCTTCAACTTCGACGTGCCCTTCAATGCCGAGGATTACGTGCACCGCATCGGCCGTACCGGCCGCGCGGGCGCCTCGGGCCTGGCCTTCACGCTGGTGACCCGGAGCGACGCGCGCCTGGTTGGCGAGATCGAGAAGCTCATCAAGCGCAAGCTGGACCTGGAGCCGATCGAGCTCGAGGAGGCCCGCCGCCGCTTCGATGGCGGCGATCGGGGTGACCGTCCGCCGCGCGCCGAGCGCCCCGCCGACCGGGGTGGCGAGCGCGAGGAACGCGGCGAGCGCCGCGACTTCCGCCGCGAGCGCGAGGATCGCCGCGACGAAGCCTATGGCGGGGGCGGGCACGCGCCGGCCCGCGCGCCGCAGCGTCAGGCTTACGACCCGCTGTTCGACAAGCCCTATGAGGCGGCCGAAGGCGCCGAGGCGCCGTCCTGGGAGAAGACCCCGGCCAGCGCGCCACGCGGCGTGTCTTCCAACATCAAGCCGAAGAAGAAGGTCGCGGCGCTGTTCGGCGCCAAGGTGCCGCCGGTCACCGCCGACAGCGAATCCTGATCAGCGCCCGCTGATCAGCGCGCCCCGAGGATCGCGAAGACCGCCGGCACCTTGTCCGGCAGGGTCTTCGGCGCCTGGCGCCATTGCGCGACCGTGGCCGAGTGGGTCCAGGCCTCCTTCAAGCTCAGGCCGCAGCTGACCGACAGCATCGTGCCCGGTTTCAGCGAGCCCATCAGCGCCTGCAGCAGCGCGGCGTTCCGGTAGGGTGTCTCGATCATCAGCTGGGTCTGCTGCTCGCGCGCGGACCAGGTCTCGAGCGCCTTGATGCGGGCCGCGCGCTCCGCGCTCTCCACCGGCAGGTAGCCGACGAAGGCGAAGCTCTGGCCATTCAGGCCGCTCGCGGCGATCGCCATCAGCAGCGAACTCGGCCCGGCCAGCGGCACGACATCGAGCTTCGCCGCGTGCGCTGCCGCGACGAGCCGCGCGCCGGGATCGGCCACGGCCGGCATGCCGGCTTCTGAAATCAGTCCCAGGTCATGTCCATCGAGCGCGGGCTGGAGCAGCGCCGTCCACGCCTTGTCCTCGGCCGCGGCCGAGGCGGCCGCGTTCGACGCCGGACCGCGGCCTTTCGGCGGGCGCGGCAGCTCCTCGATGCGCTGCTCCTGCAGCGGCGCCGCCAGGGGATGGAGGGCGCCGACACGCTTCAGGAACGCGCGGGTGGTCTTGGCGTTCTCGGCGGCCCAATGGGTGATCGCCGCGGCGCGCGCGAGGACGGCATCCGGCAGGACTTCGCGCAGATCGACCTCCTGGCCGTCCATGCCGAAGTCGAGCGTGTTGGGAACGAGATAGAGGCGGCCGCGGGTCATCAAGGGGTCTCGGCGATCAGGTTCAGGACATCGAGCCCGCCGCGGCGCAGCAGCGCGGCGGTGCGGATCAGCGGCAGGCCGATCAGCGCGGTCGGGTCGTCGGAGTCGATCGCGTCCAGCAGCGCGATGCCCAGGCCTTCGGCCTTGGCGCTGCCGGCGCAGTCGTAGGGTTGCTCGGCGCGCAGGTAGCGCTCGATCTGGCCGTCGCTCAAGGCGCGAAAGCGCACCCGCACTGGCGCGAGGTCCTCCGCCACGAAGCCGGTGGCCTCGCAGACGACCGCCAGCGCGGTGTGGAAGATCACGGTGCGGCCGCTCATGGCCCGCAGTTGCTCGACGGCCCGCGCGTGCGAGCCCGGCTTGCCCAGCGGCTGGCCGTCGAGATCGGCGACCTGGTCGGAGCCGATCACCAGCGCCTCGGGAAAGCGCGCCGCCACCACACGAGCCTTCGCCAGCGCCAGCCGGCGCGCGAGCGCCCCGGGGGCTTCGCCCGGCAGGGGTGCTTCGTCGATGTCGGGCGAGGCGGTGTCGAACGGGATCCGCAGGCGCTCCAGCAGCTCGCGCCGGTAGCGGGAGGTGGAGCCCAGGATCAGCGGCCGATGCGGCGGGGGAGGGGCGGTCATGGGGCGGGATTCTCCCATCGGGGCAGGGGCGGCTCGTACACTTGCGCCCCATGAAACCGCGTTCGTTCGATCCATTGAAGCTCGATGTCGGGGCCTTCGCCCGCGAGGGTGCCGCGCTCCAGGGCGAGTGGCCCGCCCCGAGCCTGCCGCGACTGGCCGAGGCGGCCGCGCCCGAGTCCGATCCGGCCCAGTGGCCGCCCGTCACCTGGTCCGCGCAAGGCGAGATCCGCACGCCCAAGGGCGGTGAGGCGCAGATCTGGCTGGCGCTGTCGGCGCGGGCGCAGGTCGCGCTGACCTGCCAGCGCTGCCTCAAGCCGGTGCACGAGGACCTCGAGGTGTCGCGCTGGTTCCGCTTCGTCCGGGACGAGGATCAGGCGGCAGAACTCGACATGGACTCGGACGACGACGTGCTCTCGCTGCCGCGGCATCTCGATCTGCGCGAGCTGGTCGAGGACGAACTGCTGCTGGAGCTGCCGGTGGTGCCGCGTCACGAGGAATGCCCGGAACCGCTGCCGCATGCCAATGTCGACGAGGAGGAGGCGCCGCCGGAAGAGCGCCCGAATCCGTTCGCTGCGCTGGCCGCGTTGAAGAAGGGCTCCGGCGGCAAGGCCTGAGGCGAGGGATTTCTCCGCGCCGCATTTGCCGCGAAGGTGGGCGCTGTGCTATAGTTTCCGGCTTTCCCGGCTCGAAATGAGCGCCCATGTGGGCGCGCCGCGCCGGGACCGAGGCGTCGGTAGCGGAGCATCCTCGTCGGATCCGCGGCACAGCTCGAGTTCTCTCGAGAGCCCGAGCAAGCCTCGAATCACCGAAGCCAGCCGAAGCCTTTAGGAGAATCAATCATGGCCGTTCAGCAAAACAAGAAGTCCCCGTCCAAGCGTGGCATGCACCGCTCGCACAATGCCCTGGGCACCCCGGGCACCGCGATCGAGCCGACCACCGGCGAAGTGCATCTGCGTCATCACATCAGCCCCAACGGCTTCTATCGTGGCCGCAAGGTGCTGAAGACCAAGGCCGACGCCGCCTGATCGACATCGATCAGCCGGTCCGGAGGGCTCCTCGAAAGGGCCGCCCCCACCTGGTCCAGAAATGAAGAAAGCCCGGTTCAGCGCGTAGCGTTGCCGGGCTTTCGTATTTCCGCTTTCCTGCCGTTTTCCCTTTCCCCGCGTCCTTGCCGGCGCGGATCCGCCGCCGGAGTGTCCGGACGGCGCGGTCCGGCTGGGGGCGTCTGTCGCGCACGCTTCTTGCGGGGTCGCTACAGTCGCAGCTTCGACCGGTGATTTCTCTCAGGTTTCGATGACCGCAACTCCCGCCACCCGCTCATCGCCCTCCGCCGAGCCGCTCCGTCTGGCGGTGGACTGCATGGGCGGCGACCACGGCCCGTCCGTGACGCTTCCGGCCTGCCAGGCCTTCCTCGCCGCGCATCCGCAGGCGGAACTGCTGCTCGTGGGCCAGCCCGAGGCGCTGAAGGCCGCGGCCTCGTGGCCGCGCGTGCGCATCGTCCCGGCCAGCGAGGTCGTCAGCATGGACGACCCCATTGAGGTCGCGCTGCGCCGCAAGAAGGACTCGTCGATGCGGGTCGCGATCTCGCAGCTCAAGCCGGGCAAGGACGGCTCGGCCGCCGCGGCGCAGGCCTGTGTCTCCGCCGGCAACACCGGCGCGCTGATGGCCGTCGCCAAGTACCTGCTCAAGACGCTGGAGGGCATCGACCGGCCCGCCATCGCCACGGTGATGCCCAACCAGACCGGCGGCTTCACGACGGTGCTGGACCTGGGCGCCAACGTCGACTGCGGCCCCGAGCACCTGCTGCAGTTCGCCGTGATGGGCAGTGCGCTGGTCTCGGCCGTCGACGGCAAGGAGAACCCCACGGTCGGCCTGCTGAACATCGGCGAGGAGATGATCAAGGGCAACGAGACGATCAAGCGCGCGGGCGAACTGCTGCGCGAGGCGGCCGCGCACGACCAGCTCAATTTCCACGGCAACGTCGAGGGCAACGACATCTTCAAGGGCACGACCGACATCGTCGTGTGCGACGGCTTCGTCGGGAACGTCGCGTTGAAGACGGCCGAAGGCCTGGCCAGCATGATCTCCAGCTTCATCAAGGCGGAGTTCACGCGCAACGCCTGGACCAAGATGATCGCGGTGCTGGCGATGCCGGTGCTGCAGCGCTTCAAGCACCGCGTCGACCATCGCCGCTTCAACGGCGCCGCGCTGATGGGGCTGCGCGGGCTGGTGTTCAAGAGCCATGGCTCGGCCGATGCCTTCGCTTTCGAGCAGGCCTTGAACCGGGCGTATGATGCGGCCCGCAACCGGCTCCTAGACCGGGTTCACGATCGCATCGTCGCGACGCTGCAGGCGCTTCCGGCTCCTGCGCCAGAGGAGGGCGGCGATGCAGGAGACACGGCGGCCACCGCCGCCCACGCTGCATGACCACTGCTTCCACGCGCTTCGCCCGCATCCTCGGTACGGGCAGCTACCTGCCCGCCAATCGCGTCACCAACTCGGCCCTGGCGGAACGCCTGGCCCGCGATGGGATCGAGACCTCGCATGAATGGATCGTCGAGCGCACCGGCATCCACGCCCGTCACTTCGCCGATCCCCACGTCACCTCCAGCGACCTCGCGCTGCCCGCCTGCCTGGCGGCGCTCGAGTCGGCCGGCGTCCGCGCCGAGGAGATCGACCTGATCATCGTCGCCACGTCCACGCCGGACATGGTGTTCCCCTCCACCGCCTGCCTGCTGCAGAACAAGCTCGGCATCCATGGCTGCGCCGCGTTCGACGTGCAGGCCGTGTGCTCGGGCTTCGTCTACGCGCTGACCGTCGCCGACGCGATGATCAAGAGCGGCGCCGCGCGCAAGGCGCTGGTGGTGGGCTCGGAGGTGTTCTCGCGCATCCTCGACTTCAAGGACCGCACGACGTGCGTGCTGTTCGGCGACGGCGCCGGCGCCGTGGTGCTGGGCGCCAGCGATGAACCCGGCATCCTCGCGAGCGAACTGCACGCCGACGGCCGCCACGCCGACATCCTCTGCACCCCGGGCACCGTCTCCGGCGGCGAGGTGCTCGGCCATCCGCTGCTGAAGATGGACGGCCAGGCGGTGTTCAAGCTGGCCGTGGGCGTGCTGGAGAAGGTCGCGCGCTCGGTGCTCGACAAGGCGGGCCGCACCGACGCGGACATCGACTGGCTGATCCCGCATCAGGCCAACATCCGCATCATGCAGGGCACGGCCAAGAAGCTGAAGATGTCCCTGGACAAGCTGATCGCGACCGTCGACGAGCATGGCAACACCTCGGCCGCGTCCATCCCCCTGGCGCTGGACGTGGCCGTGCGCGCCGGCAAGATCAGACGCGGCGACACGGTGATGCTGGAAGGCGTTGGCGGCGGATTCACCTGGGGCGCGGTGCTGCTGGATTTCTGATCGGCCGCTGGCGCCGCCGTGCTCGCGGCGCGCCGCGTGGCCGTCAGGCGCGTGCGCGGATGTCACGCGCCTTTCTCCCTCTGTATGGATAGTCTCGGACTCGAATCGCCATGAGCAAGAACTTCGCTATCGTCTTCCCTGGACAGGGCTCGCAGTCCGTCGGCATGCTCGACGCCTGGGGCGATCACCCGGAAGTGGTCCGCACGCTGGCCGAGGCCTCGGCCGCGCTGGGCGAGGACATCGGCGCGCTGATCAAGCACGGTCCCAAGGAACAGCTGGACCTGACGACCAACACCCAGCCCGTGATGCTGACCGCCGGCATCGCCTGCTACCGCGCCTGGTTCGCCGAGACCGGCCTGGCCCCGGCCGCCGCCGCCGGCCATTCGCTGGGCGAGTACACCGCACTGGTCGCCGCCGGCGCGCTGAGCCTGGCCGATGCGCTGCCGCTGGTGCGCTTCCGCGCGCAGGCCATGCAGGAAGCGGTGCCGGTGGGCACCGGCGCGATGTCGGCGATCCTGGGCCTGGACGCGGCGGTGGTCCGCGAGGTCTGCCAACAGGTGGCGGCCGGCTCCGGTGAAGTGGTCGAGGCGGTCAACTTCAATGATCCGAAGCAGACCGTGATCGCCGGCTCCAAGGGCGGCGTCGAGAAGGCCAACGAGGCGCTCAAGGCCGCCGGCGCGAAGCGCGCGCTGCCGCTGCCGGTGTCGGCGCCGTTCCACTCCAGCCTGATGAAGCCGGCCGCCGAGCGCCTGCGCGAGAAGCTCGCCGCGGTCAGCTTCGCGCCGGCCGCGTTCCCGGTGATCAACAACATCGATGTCGCCGTCACCGACGACGCCGTCGCGCTGCGCGACGCGCTGTACCGCCAGGCCTTCGGCCCGGTGCGCTGGGTGGAGGTCATGCAGGCGCTCAAGGCGCGCGGCCTGGCCACCGTCCTCGAGTGCGGCCCCGGCAAGGTGCTGGCTGGCATGGCCAAGCGCATCGACGGCGAGATCGCCGCCGCCACGGTGCTGGACCCGGCCTCGCTGGCCGAGGCGAAGGCGCTGCTGGCCTGATCGTCCCGATCCCCTTCCAGATTTCGTTCGAGGAATTTCCATGTCCGACAGCAAGCAAGTGGCGCTGGTGACCGGTGCCAGCCGTGGCATCGGCCGCGCGATCGCGCTGACCCTGGCCCAGAAGGGCTACGTCGTCATCGGCACCGCGACCAGCGAGTCCGGTGCCCAATCCATCACCGAGGCCCTGGCCGGCCACGGCGGCCGCGGCGCGGTGCTGAACGTGAACGATGTCGCCGCGGTCGACGCGCTGGTCGACTCGATCGTGAAGCAGGAGGGCGGCCTGCAGGTGCTGGTCAACAACGCCGGCATCACGAAGGACATGCTCTCGATGCGCATGAAGGATGAGGACTGGGATGCTGTCCTCGACACCAACCTGAAGGCCGTGTTCCGCGTCAGCCGCGCGGTGATGCGCCCGATGATGAAGCAGCGCTACGGCCGCATCGTCAACATCACGTCGGTGGTTGGGGCCTCGGGCAACGCCGGCCAGGCCAACTACGCGGCCGCCAAGGCCGGCGTCGCGGGCATGACGCGTGCCCTGGCACGGGAATTGGGCAGCCGCTCGGTCACCGTGAACTGCGTGGCGCCCGGCTTCATCGCCACCGACATGACCGACGTCCTGCCCGAGGCGCAGAAGACCGCGCTGCTGGCGCAGATTCCTGCCGGCCGCCTGGGCGACCCGGCCGAGATCGCCCATGCGGTGGCGTTCCTGGCCTCGCCGGAGGCCAGCTACATCACCGGCGTGGAACTGCACGTCAACGGCGGCATGTACATGAATTGAGGTGAGGCCGCCCTTTCCGGGCGGGTCACCCACCGGATTCACCCGGCCGGTGTGGGGCTGATAGAGTGCGAGCGCGCGCCGCATCCATCGTGGAAGGCGCGCCTCGGGAGGTCCGACTAGGGGCGCCACTCTAAGGCCTTAGAATCCCGGGTTGTTCTAGCAAACCACCCCCTCCTGGAGGAGTCATGAGCGATATCGAAGCACGTGTCAAGAAAATCATCGCCGAGCAACTCGGCGTGCCCGAAGCCGATGTGACCAATGAAAAGGCCTTCGTCGCCGATCTGGGCGCTGATTCTCTGGACACCGTGGAACTGGTGATGGCCCTCGAAGACGAGTTCGGCATCGAGATCCCGGACGAAGAGGCCGAGAAGATCACCACCGTTCAACTGGCGATCGACTACGCGGTCAAGCACCAGAAGGCGTAAGCAAGCAGCATGAGCCGTCGTCGCGTCGTCGTCACCGGACTCGGCCTGATCTCGCCCGTGGGCAACACGGTCGAGCAGGGCTGGGCCAACATCGTGGCCGGTCGGACTGGCATCGACACCATCACCCGTTTCGATGCCAGCAACCTGGCCTGCCATTTCGCTGGCGAGGTCAAGGACTTCAAGGTGGATGACTACATCCCCGCGAAGGAAGCCCGCCACATGGACACGTTCATCCATTACGGGCTGGCGGCGTCGCTGCAGGCGATCCAGGACTCGGGCCTGCCCACTGGCGACGCGCTGAGTCCGGAACTGGCCGAGCGCATCGGCGTGCTGGTCGGCTCCGGCATCGGCGGGCTGCCGATGATCGAGGAGACTCATGCGGAACTGACCAATCGCGGCCCGCGCCGCATCAGTCCGTTCTTCGTGCCGGCATCGATCATCAACATGATCTCGGGTCATGTCTCGATCAAGTGCGGCTTCAAGGGGCCGAACCTGGCCATCGTGACGGCCTGCACGACCGGTCTGCACAGCATCGGCCAGGCCGGCCGCATGATCGAGGCGGGCGACGCCGATGTCATGGTCGCGGGCGGTTCCGAATCGACGGTGTCCCCGCTGGGCGTCGGCGGCTTCGCCGCGGCCCGCGCGCTGTCCACCCGCAACGACGATCCGAAGACCGCGTCCCGTCCCTGGGACAAGGATCGCGACGGTTTCGTGCTGGGCGAGGGCGCCGGGGTGCTGGTGCTCGAGGAGTACGAGCACGCCAAGAAGCGCGGCGCCAAGATCTACGCGGAACTGGTGGGCTTCGGCATGAGCGCCGACGCCTATCACATGACCGCGCCGGACGTGGACGGCCCGACGCGCTCGATGCGCAATGCGCTGCGCAACGCGGGACTCAACCCGGATCAGATCCAGTACATGAACGCGCATGGCACGTCCACGCCGCTGGGCGATGCGAACGAGACCAACGCGATCAAGCAGGCCTTCGGCGATTACGCCAAGCAGGGCCTGGTCGTGTCGTCGACCAAGTCGATGACCGGCCATCTGCTGGGCGGCGCGGGCGGCATCGAGTCCGTCTTCACCGTCAAGGCGATCCATGATCAGGTCGCTCCGCCGACGATCAACATCTTCAACCAGGATCCCGAGTGCGACCTGGACTACTGTGCCAATGAGGCGCGGAAGATGCCGATCGAGTACGCCGCGAAGAACAACTTCGGCTTCGGCGGCACGAACGGCACGCTGATCTTCAAGCGGATCTGATCCGTCACGCGACACGATCCGGGTGGCGAGCATGACGCCCGATCGATCGACACCACGCCGGGCCACTGCCCGGCGTTTTTCATTGCCGCCCGATCCGCGCTGGGAGCGGGTGCAGCGCGGGCTGCTCGGAGCTGGCGCCGTGGCAGCCGCGGTCGCAGTCCTGCTGCAGCTCGGCATCAGTGCCGGGGCCTGGATGCCGCTCCTCATCGCCCTGGGCGCTGGAACGGGATTGGTGCTGCCTGTCGCGCCGCGGCAGCCGCGAACCTTGCGCTGGGACGGCCAGCAATGGTGGTGGGAATATTCGGGAGAGCCGCTTGCCGTTGCGCCGCAGGTCTTCATCGATCTGGAGCAGTGGATGCTGCTGCGCCTCGATCCCTGGCAGCCGGAGCACGACACGCTCGTTCCCAGCGGGCGAGCGCCGTCGTCGCGCTGGATCGCGGTGTCGCGCGACGCGCTCGGCGCGCAGTGGTCATCGCTGCGGCTGCATCTGTTCCATGCGCCAGGCTGACGCGATGTCCGTTGCGAAATCCGGGCATGATGTGAGCCTTCTGTCCCAGCATCGCCACCAGCGAGTGTTCATGCCCAATCTCGATCGTTCCCGCTCTCCTCGACGTCTCGTCCTGGCGCTTGCCAGTGCTGCCTTGCTGGGCGGGCCGCTCATGGTCGCCGCTCAGACCGCCGCAGCGCCGACCGCAGGATCGGTGCCCGTGGCCGCGCCGGAGCTGGCGCGCGCGCTGCCGGACTTCAGCGCCCTGGTCGAGCAGGCGGGCCCCGCCGTGGTCAACATCCGGACGTCGGAGAAGGTGAAGGTCGCCAACGCGCAGGTCGATGAGCAGATGCGCGAACTGCTGCGCCGGTTCGGTATTCCAGTGCCGCCGCAGCGTCGCACGCCCCCCGGCGCCACGCCGGCGCCTTCGCCGGCACCGGACGACGATGAGGATGACGATGCGCCGCAACGCCGTGGTCTGGGTTCGGGTTTCGTGATCGGCGCGGACGGCTATGTGATGACCAACGCGCATGTCGTCGACGATGCCGACGAAGTGACCGTGACGCTGACCGACAAGCGCGAGTTCAAGGCCAAGGTCATCGGCCTGGACCGCCGCACGGACGTCGCGGTGCTCAAGATCGAGGCCACGAATCTTCCGCTGCTGCGCATGGGCGATGTCGGCAAGCTGAAGGTCGGCGAATGGGTCATGGCCATCGGCTCGCCGTTCGGCTTCGACAACACGGTCACCGCGGGCATCGTCAGCGCCAAGGCGCGCGACACGGGCGACCTGCTGCCGCTGATCCAGACCGACGTCGCCATCAATCCCGGCAATTCCGGCGGTCCGCTGCTGAACCTGCGTGGCGAGGTGGTCGGCATCAACTCCCAGATCTACAGCCAGTCTGGCGGGTTCATGGGGATCTCCTTCGCCATCCCGATCGACGAGGCCATGCGTGTCGCCGATCAATTGCGCGCCAACGGCCGCGTGACGCGCGGCATGCTGGGCGTCTATCCGGACGACGTGAGCAAGGAGGTCGCCGAAGCCATCGGGCTGGGCAAGCCGCAAGGGGCACTGATCAGCCGCATCACGCCGGCCGGTCCCGGCGAGAAGGCTGGGCTCCAGCTCGGCGACGTGATCACCAAGTTTGATGGCAAGGCCGTCGAGAAGGCGGTCGATCTGCGCCGGCTCGCTGCTGCCGCGAAGCCCGGCACGAAGGTGCCGCTGCAGGTGTTCCGCCGCGGCGCCTACAAGGATCTGACCGCCACGCTCGATGCGCTGCCCGACGACCGCGCGCCGGCAACGCCCGATGCCGAGACGCCTGCCGCCACGGGTGCCCAGGCTTGGGGCCTGAGCGTCAGTGAGCTGGCGGAGGCGCAGCGCAAGGAGTTGAAGGTCGACGGCGGTTTGCGCATCGACTCGGCGGATGGCCCCGCGGCGCGCGCGGGCCTGCGAGTGAGCGATGTCATCCTCTCGGCCAATAACGTCGAGGTGAAGACGGTCAAGCAGTTCCAGGCGGCACTGTCCAAGATCGAGAAGGGCAAGTCGTTGCAGATGCTGGTACGCCGGGGCGAAGTCGCGACCTATGTCGTGCTGAAGCCGGGCAAGGGATAAGTCTCCCTTTGGTATTGACCGAACCGGTGTCACTCGCCACCGTCAACCTAGCATCGGCCTGGGGCTTTCCGCAATGCGGAAAATGTGGTCGGCGATTTGTGCGGAGTGGCACGGCCGCCCGTCGGTTGGCGCTCGCTCACGGTTGTGACCAAGGCGGGGCATTGGTGCCTCGCTCCGCTACAATCCGGGCGCGTCCGGTCGGCTTTGTCGCTGTTCCGACGGTGAATCGGAAGGCTTCATTTTGAAGGGCTCAGCGATCCACAGGATGTCCTCAATTTTTGTGGATAACCTGTGCACAAAATCGCTGTTGGCGATGGGCAACGGCCGAGAAGCTCGCATCCATGCGGTTTCCAGGGCGGGCCTTTTGGCTACAATGAAAGCCCAACAAGCAGTTGCCATACGTTTTGTTGGAAGGCGCGTCACCGTTTCGACGTGCCTTTTTTTTATGTCCTGTTCGGGTCCTGAGAAGGGCCGTGCATCACCGCCTCGACCGGCCATCCGCAGTGTGTCTCAGCGTGCTCCGCTCGAGCGCCGCTGGTGTGGCGGACGAGTTCGCGGTCTCCATCCGAGTCCATGAACCACATCCGCAATTTCTCCATCATTGCCCACATCGACCACGGCAAGAGCACGTTGGCCGACCGGATCATCCAGCGCTGCGGCGGGCTGTCGGACCGGGAGATGGAGGCGCAGGTGCTGGACTCGATGGACATCGAGCGCGAGCGCGGCATCACGATCAAGGCGCAGACCGCGGCGCTGCGCTACCAGGCGCGCGACGGGCAGGTCTACAACCTGAACCTGATCGACACGCCCGGACACGTGGACTTCTCTTATGAGGTGAGCCGCTCGCTGTCCGCCTGCGAGGGCGCGCTGCTGGTGGTCGACGCCAGCCAGGGTGTCGAGGCGCAGACCGTGGCCAACTGCTACACCGCGCTCGAGCTCGGCGTCGAAGTGATCCCGGTGCTGAACAAGATGGACCTCCCGCAAGCCAATCCGGAAGGCGCCAAGTCCGAGATCGAGGACGTCATCGGCATCGACGCGACCGACGCGATCCCGTGCTCGGCCAAGACCGGCATGGGCATCGACGAGATCCTCGAGGCCGTCATCGCCCGCATGCCGCCGCCCAAGGGCGTGGTCGAGGCGCCGCTGCGCGCGATGATCATCGATTCCTGGTTCGACAACTACGTCGGCGTGGTGATGCTGGTGCGGGTCGTCGACGGCACGCTGAAGAAGGGCGAGCGCATCCGGATGATGGCCACCAACGCCGTCTATCCGGCCGAGCATCTGGGCGTGTTCACGCCCAAGTCCGAGAACCGCGACCAGCTGAACGCCGGCGAGGTGGGCTTCATCATCGCCGGCATCAAGGAGCTGGCGGCGGCGAAGGTGGGCGACACCATCACGCTGGAAAAGAAGCTGCCCAACAACCTCGGTCCGGCCACCGAGGCGCTGCCCGGCTTCAAGGAGATCCAGCCGCAGGTGTTCGCCGGTCTCTATCCGACCGAGGCGAGCGAGTACGACCAGCTGCGCGACGCGCTCGAGAAGCTCAAGCTGAACGACGCCTCCCTGCGTTTCGAGCCCGAAGTCTCGCAGGCGCTGGGCTTCGGTTTCCGCTGCGGCTTCCTGGGCTTGCTGCACATGGAGATCGTGCAGGAGCGCCTGGAGCGCGAGTTCGACCAGGACCTGATCACCACCGCGCCCAGCGTGGTGTACGAGGTCCAGCTCGGCGACGGCGAAGTGATCGAGGTCGAGAACCCGTCCAAGATGCCCGAGCAGAGCAAGATCGGCGAGATCCGCGAGCCGATCGTGACGGTCCACCTGTACATGCCGCAGGAGTACGTCGGCCCGGTGATGACGCTGGCCAACCAGAAGCGCGGCGTGCAGCTGAACATGGCGTATCACGGCCGTCAGGTGATGCTGACCTACGAGATCCCGCTGGCGGAGATCGTGCTGGACTTCTTCGACAAGCTGAAGTCGGTCTCGCGCGGCTACGCGTCGATGGACTACGAGTTCAAGGAATACCGCGCCTCGGACGTCGTCAAGGTGGACATGCTGATCAACGGCGACCGGATCGACGCGCTGTCGCTGATCGTGCACCGCTCGCAGTCGCAGTTCCGCGGCCGGCAGGTGGCGGCCAAGATGCGCGAGATCATTCCGCGCCAGATGTACGACGTGGCCATCCAGGCGGCCATCGGCGCCAACATCATCTCGCGCGAGAACATCAAGGCGCTGCGCAAGAACGTGCTGGCAAAATGCTACGGCGGTGACATCACCCGCAAGCGCAAGCTGCTGGAGAAGCAGAAGGCCGGCAAGAAGCGCATGAAGCAAATCGGTTCGGTGGAGGTGCCGCAAGAAGCCTTCCTGGCCATCCTCCAAGTCGAAGAATAAGACTCCGAATGAAAGCCATGAGCGCACTGACCGGGCTGCTTTATGCCGCCCTGATCGCCTACCTGGGCGGCTGGTACAAGGGCTACTGGAACGGCAACTTCTCGTTGCTGCTGCTGATCCTGACGACGGTGACGCTGGCCTACTGGCTGGCCGAGCGCTTCCACTTCCAACCCTCGCGCGAGCGCGCGGCCCAGGCGCTGGCCCAGGCCGACGAGAAGCGCCGCGCCTCGCTGGCCGCGCAGGGCATCCAGCGCGTCGACGGCGACGTCGAGGGCGCGCGTCAGGAGATCCTGCGCCAGCCCTGGTGGCTGGACTGGACTGCCGGGCTGTTCCCGGTGATCCTGATCGTGTTCCTGCTGCGCTCGTTCATGTTCGAGCCGTTCAAGATCCCGTCGGGCTCGATGGTGCCGACGCTGATGATCGGCGACCTGATCCTGGTGAACAAGTTCCACTACGGCATCCGGCTGCCGGTGATCAACAAGAAGATCATCAGCAACAACGACGTGAAGCGCGGCGACGTGGTCGTGTTCCGCTATCCGCAGAACCCGACCGTCGACTACATCAAGCGCGCCGTCGGCCTGCCGGGCGACGAGATCGCCTACCTGAACCAGAAGCTGTACCTGAACGGCAAGCCGGTCGAGACGACCGAGCAGGGCCAGTTCTTCGACGACGACCCGAGCCCGAGCGCCATGCGCTTCCGGCAGCGCTTCACGGAGAAGCTGGGCGACGTGGAGCATCAGATCCTGGTCGATCCGAACGCGCGCGGCGGCATCTACAAGCTCTACGATTTCCCGAACAACGAGAACTGCAAGTACACGCTGGAAGGCGTGACCTGCAAGGTGCCGGCCGGCCATTACTTCATGATGGGCGACAACCGCGACAACTCGCAGGATTCGCGCTTCTGGGGCTTCGTGCCGGATGAGAACATCGTGGGCCGCGCCTTCGTGGTCTGGATGAATTTCGGTAACCTGAAGCGCATCGGCGGCATCCAGTGACGGCGGGCCGGCGGGCGGCTAACCTGTACCAACGACCAATATCGGAGCAAGACGTGATGAGGGCACGGAAGATTCAACGCGGCGTCAGCCTGCTGGGCCTGCTGTTCTGGGCGGTGATCATCGGCGGCGGCTCGGTCGTGCTGCTGCGCGTGGTGCCGACGGTGATGGAGTACTACACGATCCAGCGCGCGATCGACAAGATCGCCAAGGACAGCCCGCCGACGGTGGCAGCGGCGCGCGATTCGTTCGAGCGCACCAAGCAGATCGAGTATTCGATCGTGAGCATCGAGCCCAAAGACCTGACCATCACCAAGGTCGACGACAAGGTGAAGATCAGCTTCGCCTATGACAAGGAAGTGCCCCTGTTCGGCCCGGCCTTCCTGTTGATCAAGTACAAAGGCGAGTCGCACTGACTTGCCGGACCGGTTCCCGTCCATGACTCCTCACGCGCTCGACGCCTTCCAGCAACGGCTGGGCTACCGCTTCTCGCAGGCGGCGCTGCTGCAGCGCGCGCTGACGCATCGCAGCTTCGGCCAGCAGCACAACGAGCGCCTGGAGTTCCTGGGCGACGCGGTGCTGAACCTGGCGGTGTCGGCGCTGCTGTACGAGCGCTTCGCCGGCTCGGACGAGGGGGACCTGACCCGCATCCGCGCCCACCTGGTGCGCGAGGACAGCCTGCACCGGCTGGCGCTGCAGCTGCAGATGCCGGAATGCCTGCGCATGAGCGAGGGCGAGGCCCGGGGCGGCGGCGCGCAGCGTCCGTCGATCCTGGCCGACGCGCTGGAAGCCGTGATCGGCGCCGCGTTCCAGGATGGCGGCTACGAGGCGGCGCGCGAGATCGTGCGCCGGCTGCTGGGCGAGACCATCGCGGCCAGCGGCATCGAGCAATGGGCCAAGGACTCCAAGACCGCGCTGCAGGAATGGCTGCAGGCGCGCAAGCTGGCGGTGCCGGCGTACCGCATCGTCGAGACGCGGGGCCAGGCGCATGCCCAGACTTTCACCGTCGAATGCGAAGTGGCCGCGCTGACGCTGTCGCGCCGCGGCGAGGGCCGCTCGCGCCGGATCGCGGAACAGGAGGCGGCCCGGCAGGTGCTGGACGAACTCCTCGCCGGCGATCGCCCCGGCACCGGCCTGCGCGACTGACGCGGAGCCCGCGATGAACGCACCGACCCCTCCGAAGACGCCCGCGACGGCCTCTTCGTCCGATCCCCTTTCCGATCCCGTTTCCGACCCTGCTTCTTCCGTTTCCGAGGACCCCACCCTGAACGCCCCGCACGACTCCGAGACCCCGCTGGACCACGACGCCGATGCCGCCGCGCATGACGGCGTCGAACAGGACGAGGAGGGCGCCGGCGGCGACCTGCCCGAGGTCCGGGGCGGCATCGGCGCGATGCCGTACGAGGGCGACGCGCGCTGCGGCCTGATCGCGATCGTCGGCCGGCCCAACGTGGGCAAGTCCACGCTGCTGAACGCGCTGGTCGGCCAGAAGGTGTCCATCACGTCGAAGAAGGCGCAGACCACGCGCCACCGCATCACCGGCGTGCGCACGGTCGACGAGGCCCAGTTCGTCTTCGTCGACACCCCCGGCTTCCAGACCAAGCACAGCACGGCGTTGAACCGCAACCTGAACCGGACGGTGCAGGGCGTGCTGGCGGACGTGGACCTGGTGCTGTTCGTCGTCGAGGCGGGCCGCTTCGGCCTGGACGACGCCAAGGTGCTGTCGCTGCTGCCGCAGGACAAGCCGGTCGTGCTGATCGCCAACAAGCTGGACGCGGTGCACCGCCGCGCCGAGCTGATGCCGTGGCTCAAGAGCATGCAGGAGCGGCGCAACTTCAGCGAGTTCGTCCCGCTGTCGGCGAAGAAGGACTCGGACGTCCAGCGCCTGTTCCAGATCCTCAAGCCCTACCTCCCGAACCAGGAATGGTTCTACGAGGAGGACGCGCTGACGGACCGCAGCGAGAAGTTCCTCGCCGCGGAGATGATCCGCGAGAAGCTCTTCCGTCTGACCGGCGACGAACTGCCGTACGAGGCGACGGTGATCATCGACCGCTGGGAGGAAGAGGGCAACCTGCGCCGCATCGCCGCGACCATCGTGGTCGAGCGCGACGCCCAGAAGGGCATGGTCATCGGCCAGGGCGGCGAGCGGCTGAAGCGCATCGGTTCCGAGGCCCGCCAAGAGCTCGAGACGCTGATGGACGCGCGCGTGTTCCTGGAGCTGTGGGTGAAGGTCCGCTCCGGCTGGGCCGACAGCGAGGAACACCTCAGAAGCTACGGCTACGAGTGAGCCCGCAGGGCGCTCGCTGACGATCCGCGTCCATGGCCACCCGCGCCCCGAAGCCGCCCGCCACGCAGGCGGCTTTCGTCCTGCACCACTACGACTGGAGCGAGACCAGCCTCGTGCTGGACCTGTTCAGCCGCGAGCACGGCCGCCTGGCGGTCGTGGCGAAGGGGGCCAAGCGGCCGTATTCGCAGCTGCGATCGGTGCTGCTGCCGTTCCTGCGCCTGCAGGTGACGCTGTCCAGGCCGTCGAAGATGAACGAGGACGGCGCGGCCGAGGTGCAGTCGCTGCGCGGCGCGGAATGGGTGGGCGGACAGACGCTGCCCAGCGGCGCGGCGCTGTTCAGCGGCTACTACGTCAACGAGCTGCTGCTGAAATTCCTGCCGCGGCAGGAGGCTCAGCCTGAGCTGTTCGACGCCTACGCGGCATTGCTGCCGCAGCTGCGCTCGGTCGACGACGCGCAGTTCGCGCTTCGCGCCTTCGAATTCCGGCTGCTGGCCACCTGCGGCCTGCTGCCCGACCTGAGCGTGCTGGCGACCACGCAGGCGCCGCTCGATCCGGAGCGGTCCTACCTGCTGGCGCCCGAGTCCGGCGTGATCGTGCCGGCGCACGACGCGCCCCAGCTGACCGGCATGGCCTTCATCCAGTTGCAGGCGGCGCTGCTGCATGGCAGCCAGGCGGCGCTGCAGCAGGCCTGCGAGTTCGCGGGGCCGGCCTTGAAGCCGCTGCTGCGCGGATTGCTTCACTATCATCTGGGGCATCGTCCCCTGCGGACGCGGCAAGTGTTGCTCGACGTCCAGAAGCTGCTCACATGAATCCGCTGATCGCTCCCGAATCCGGCCGCCATGAGGCGCGCTGTGCCTTGTCCGTCAACGTCAACAAGGTCGCGCTGCTGCGCAACACCCGGCATCTGGGCATTCCCAGCGTGACGCGCGCGGCGCAGGCCTGCCTGGAGGCCGGCGCGCAGGGCATCACGGTGCACCCCCGGCCCGACGAGCGCCACATCCGCGCGGACGACGTGCGCGAGCTGGCCGCGCTGATGAAGGCCTGGCCCCAGGCCGAGTACAACATCGAGGGCAACCCGACGCAGAACCTGATGGCCTTCATCCGCGAGGTGAGGCCGCATCAGGCGACCTTCGTGCCGGACAGCGAGGACCAGTTCACCTCCGATCACGGCTGGACGCTGCCGGCCGACAACGAGCGGCTGCGGCCGATGATCGCCGAGTGCCGGTCGCTGGGCGTGCGGGTCAGCCTGTTCATGGATCCGGTGCCGGAGGCGATGGCCCATGTGGCCGCGCTGGGCGCGGAGCGCATCGAGCTCTACACCGAGACCTGGGCGAGCGCCTTCGGCACCGCGCGCGAGGCCCAGGTGCTGGCCGGCTTCACCGCGGCCGCGCGGGCCGCGCTGGCGCAGGGGCTCGCGATCAACGCGGGACATGACCTGAACCGCGACAACCTGACGCGCTTCCTGCGCGAGGTGCCGGGTGTGGCGGAGGTATCGATCGGCCACGCGCTGATCGCCGACGCGCTGGAGCTCGGCTACGCCGAGGCGGTGCGCGACTACCAGCGCTGCATCCAGCGCGCGTACGTCTGATTGCAATCCGGCACGCCATCCACACGAACCGGGCACGAAGCGCGCACCGGGCGCGCATGAAAGGGCCGCGATGATCTATGGCATCGGCACGGACGTCTGCGACATCCGGCGCATTCGGCAGACCTTCGAGCGGCGCGGCGAACGCTTCGCCGAGAAGGTGCTGGGTCCGCACGAGATCGGCGTGTTCCGCGCGCGGTACGCGAAGGTCCCGGCGCGGGGCATCGCCTACCTGGCGACGCGGTTCTCGGCCAAGGAGGCCTTCTCGAAGGCGATCGGCATGGGCATGCGCATGCCGATGACCTGGCGGGACTGCGAGGTCGTCAAGGCGCCCAGCGGCAAGCCGGAGATCCGGCTGCACGGCGGCCTGGCCGAGTGGTTCGAGGCCAAGGGGCTGAGCGCCCACGTGACCGTGAGCGACGAGACGGACTACGCGACGGCGTTCGTCGTCGTCGAGACCCGGGGCTGAGCGCGAGCGGCGCGGCCCGATGACAACGGGCGCGCAAGGGGCGCGCCCATCGAGAGACAACGGAGAGACAAGCACCCATGACCGACTCCCTGCATTCGCCGGTGATCCTGGACATCGCCGGCACGGCGTTGACGGCGGACGACCGCCGCCGGCTCGCGCATCCGCTGACGGGCGGGATGATCCTGTTCGCGCGCCACTTCGAGAGCCGCGCGCAGCTGACGGCGCTGTGCGCCGAGGCCAAGTCGATCCGCCCGGACCTGCTGATCGCGGTGGACCAGGAAGGCGGGCGGGTGCAGCGCTTCCGCACCGACGGCTTCACGGCGCTGCCGGCGATGCGCACGCTCGGCGAGCTGTGGATGGAGGACGCGATGCGGGCGGTGCAGGCCGCGACGGCGACCGGCCTGGTGCTGGCGCTGGAGCTGCGCGCCTGCGGCGTGGACATGACGTTCGCGCCGGTGCTGGACCTGGATCACCAGGACGAGAGCCGGCAATCGATCAGTCCGGTGATCGGCTCGCGCAGCTTCCACGGCGATCCGCGCGTGGTGAGCCTGCTGGCGCAGAGCCTGATGCAGGGCTTCGCGCTGGCGGGCATGGGCAGCTGCGGCAAGCACTTCCCGGGGCATGGCGCGGTGGGCGTCGATTCGCATGTGGGCGTGCCGGTGGACACGCGCTCGCTGAAGGCGATCCTGGCGGAGGACGTGCGTCCGTTCGAGTGGCTGAGCCTGAGCCTGTCGGCGGTGATGCCGGCGCACGTGATCTACCGCAAGGTGGACGGCCGCCCGGCGGGCTTCAGCCGGCGCTGGTTGCAGGACATCCTGCGCGACCGGCTGGGCTTCGCCGGCGCGGTGTTCAGCGACGACCTGGGCATGGCCGCGGCGCGCGTGATCGAGGGCCGGCCGGTGGGCTACACCGAGGCGGCGCTGGCGGCGCTGGAGGCGGGCTGCGACCTGGTGCTGCTGTGCAACCAGAGCCTGGAGCAGGGGGGCCGTGCGATCGACGAGCTGCTCGACGGCCTGGGCCAGGCGCAGGCGGCCGGCGCCTGGTCGCCCGCGATCGACAGCGAGGCGCGGCGCGCGGCGCTGGTGCCGCAGTCGGCGCCGCTGACCTGGGATGAGCTGATGCTCGCGCCGAGGTACCTGGAGGCGCTGGCGCGGCTGCCGTGATCGCGCGGCGCATCCGCAATCGATAGGACGCCTCGCCGCGTCCCGCCTTGTTCCTCCCGAAGCGTTCCTTGACACTGCCCCACTGACAGGCCCACATCCGTCCGCGCGGCGGCTTCCATGTCGAGGAGCCCGTCCGTGCCGGACGGCGGCCAAGGAGGACTCCCAGTGATCAACGCTGTCATCGATCTTTCCCACCACAACCAGGTGTCGAGCTTCGCCGCGGCCGCCGATGCGGGCGTCATCGGCGTCATCCACAAGGCGACGCAGGGCTTCTCGTACAAGGATCCCACCCTCGACGACCATCGCACCCGCGCGCGTCAGGCTGGCCTGCTGTTCGGCGCCTATCACTTCGGCACCTCGGGCGACCCCGTCGCGCAGGCGGAGTTCTTCCTGAAGACCGTCGGCGATCCGTCGATGCTGCTCGTGCTCGACTTCGAGCCCAATCCGCAAGGCCACGACATGTCGCTGCTCGAGGCCGAGCAGTTCGTGCATCACGTCTTCCAGAAGACGGGCCGCTATCCGGGGCTGTACTCGGGCCACACGATCAAGGAGGCGCTGGCCGCCGCGGGGATCGCGTCGCCCGAACAGACCGAGCTGTCGAAGTGCTGGCTCTGGTTCGCGCGCTACGGCGCGGCGCCGCTGATCCCCAAGGTGTGGGACCACTGGACGCTGTGGCAGTACACCGATGGCGCGGCGGGCGATCCGCCTCACGAGGTGCCGGGCATCGGCCGCTGCGACCGCGACAAGTATTTCGGCACCGAGGCCCAGTTGCGGGCCTTCTGGTCCAGCCCCTGAGCACCCCGGTTCGAGCGATGCGCGCCACCCCGATGGGTGGGCGCGCGTGGCCCGTGCCAGCCAGCTAGACTCCGCCCCGACTGACCGGACAACGACCAATCGGGGAGCGGTCCCGCCTTCAGCTGCCCCTGCCCCAGCCGCAAATTCCCTTGCAAACTCGATCTTCGTGCTGATCTCCGATCTCTACGAAGGCGGCGTGGAGCCGCAGCTGCTGCGCCGCGTGGCGTCGCTGGTGGAGAGCGGCGTGCAGTGCGTGCCGTCGTTCGCGTGCACGTCGAATGCGCTCCCGGGCCTGATAGCGGCGGCGATCCGCCGCGATGACATCGTCGCCTGGGCGACGGGGCAGGGGATCGTGACGGCGGTGAAGGGCGGTTGAGACGCGCCTCCCGCGTGGACCATCGAAGGGAAGACAGGCAATGAACGAGGCAGCGTTCTGGCAGCTCGTGGAAGCGGCGAAGACGGAAGCAGGCAGGGATCGCGATCAACGTCCGGTGGCGCTCGAGCGGCTGCTCGCGTCCTTGTCGATGGCGGAGATCCAGGCGTTCCAGCGTCTGTATGACGCGCAGTTGATCAAGGCGCACCAGTGGAGTCTCTGGGGCGCGGCATCCGTCATGAACGGCGGCTGTTCCGACGACGGGTTCAGATACTTCCGCGATTGGCTGGTCTCCGAGGGGCAGGCACGATTCAAGACAGTGCTGGAGGATCCCGACTCTCTCGCCGACGTGCCCAAGTCGGATTGGTTCGGTCTCGAGCTCTTCGGCTATGCGGCGCTCAAGGCCTTCGAGCAGCAAGGTGGCTGTGAACTGGACCGCAACTTCCACGATGTCGAATTCGCGGAACCTGAGGGCCGCGAGTGGGAATCGCACGAGTTGCCGACGTTGTATCCCCGGCTGACGAAGGTCTATGGCGCTGCCTGAAGCGGCGTGAGGCTGGAGCGGAACCCGTCAAACGCTCAGCGTCCCTCGCCTTGCGCCATCTTCGCGAACCAGGCCGACTGGCCGGTCTTGTTGAGCTGGTACCAGGCCTCGAGCGTTGCGGGCGTGTAGACGTCGAGCGTCTCGAAGATGGCGCGCGCGAAGTCCAATGCCGACATGCCGCCCGCGGTGATCAGTCCCCGGTCGATGACGACGGGCTCATCGACGTAGCGGTCGCTGCCGGCGTACTCGGGCACGCCTTTCAGGTAGGACAGCGCGTTGCTGGTGTGCTGCCGGCCGTCGAGCACGCCGAGCCGCGCCAGCCCTGCGGTGGCGCCGCAGATCGCGGCGACGCGCTTGCCGGCATCGAGGAACTCCTTGGCCTTCTTCGCCGCTTCCAGGTGCTCGCCCTTGTCCCAGCCGGCGCCGCCGGGGAGGATCAGCAGCTCGCTGTCGTCGGGGAACAGCGTCGAGAGCCGGATGTCGGGCATCACCGACAGCCCGCCCATCGATCGCGCCAGGTTGGCGCCCGCGGCGGCGACGGTCTTCACCTGCCAGGTGCCTGGCGATTTCTGGAACTCCGGCGTGTTGATGCCGGCGACCGCGTAGGCGGCCTCCCAGTCGGCGAAGCCCTCGAAGAGGTAGAGATGGACGATGCGGGATGGAGCGTTCATGCCGGCCGGGCGGCAAGGTGCGTGCCCGCGGCCCGGCGTTCAGGGGAGATCAGGCGCTGAGTTTCTTCAGCATGAAGAACTTGGAGCCCGCCGCGCCGTGGCCCGGGATCTCCAGCTGCATCGTGTAGCCGAGGCGCTCGTAAAAGGGGCGGGCCTGGACGCTGAACGTGCTCAGGTAGAAGGTGTCGCAGCCGCGCTCAACGGCGCGCCGCTCGAAGGCATGGACGACGGCGCTGCCGACGCCCGTGTGGCGGTGGGCGGCGTCGACCCAGAGCTGCTGAAGTTCACAGCAGCGCCCGAGCGTGCGGCCGACCGCGCCGCCGATGACACGGCCGCCGCTGTCGTAGGCGGCGCTGGAGATCGGCTGCTGGCCCTCGAAGGCACCGTGATCGCCGATGGCATCGTTGTACTGGTCCAGGCCAGCTTCGACGAGCGCCTCCAGGCCGGGCTTGGGAACGTCGAACGTGGCGATGGTGAAGGGCGTGGTCATGAGCGGGCCTCGGCGAGCAGCTTGGCGAGACGGACCATGGGGGTCTGCGTCAACTCGTTGGGAGCGCGCTCGGCTTGCGCGAAACCGTTGCGCGTGTAGAGCGCGATCAGTGGCGTGTTCGTCGACGAGGTCCAGGTGCAGCACTGCGGCAGCCCGCGCGCTCTGAACCACGACTCGGCGCGCTCGAGCAACTGCTGCGCGACGCCGAGCCGTCGTGCCTCGGGCACGACGTAGGTCGTGGAGACGAGGCCGAAGGGCGTGCCGTCGGTGCTGGTCTCGGTCCGGTAGATCGTGTGCCCGACGATCTCGCCGGCCGGATCCTCGGCGATGACGACCTCGGCGGCGCGCCCGTCCAGATGCCATCGCACCCGATCGCGCAGCCAGTCCATCGAGTACATGCCGCCGCCGGCCTGCTCGCCTTCGACTTCGACCAGCGTCGCCCGCATGCGCTGGGCGACGAGGTCGATGGCGGCGGTGTCGTCGAGCGTGATGACGCGGAGTCGCATAGAGATTGACGAGACGAAGGGTCGGAGAATCTTACGTGCGGACACGACAAGGACTGCCGGGAAAGCGCGCGAGACGCCCATCAAGCCGCGCGCCGATACTCACGGCCATGGACCTCACATCCTCATTGCGCAACGGCGAATCGCTGGGTGATCGCCTTTTGAAGGTGAACCATGCTGGCGAGCATGGCGCCGTCCATATCTATGCGGGCCAGATCCTGACTGCGCGATGGACCGCAGCATCGATGTTGCCCGCCTTGCGTGAGTTCAAGGCTCATGAAGAGCAGCATCGCGGGATCTTCTGGGGAGAGCTGCAGCGGCGCGGCCGCCCTCGCTGTCGAAGCTACAGGCTCTGCGCAGCGGGTGGTCTGTTGCTAGGGGCCATCACGGGCTTGCTGGGACGCAAGGCCGTCGCTGCGACGACGGTGGCGGTCGAGCGCGTCGTGCTTGTGCATCTCGACGAGCAAGTCCGAGTACTGCGAGGTCACGATGACGAAGCGGTGGCGGCAATCTCCAAGATCGTTGCGGACGAGCGGGAACATCTGAACGCTTTCGCCGAGGAAATCGACAGGCCTACCGTGTGGACACCGCTTCTGACGGCCATCGTGTCCGCGTCGACGCGGACGGTGATCTGGCTCGGCTTGCGGCTGTGAGCTCGAAGGCGTCGATGAATCGCTTTCCACTGTTGATTGCGCCTTCCCTGCGCTTCGACGGCCGGCTGATCGGCTATGTGCAAGCCACGATCGAAGCGCGCGACCGGTGCTGGATCGCCTATGTCATGACGAGACCATCGACATCGAAGCGACCGATCGTCTCTACCAACGTTTGCACGCCTCAGCGTAACCGCGTCAGCATCGCCTGAAGGGCTGGCTCCGACAGCTCGCCGGTGCGCTTGGCCACCAGGCGGCCCGAGGCGTCGAAGAGCAGCGTCGTCGGATAGCCGGCCTGCTTGAATGTCGCGCTCGCCTGGCGCCGTTCATCGATGGCGACGTTGTCCATCGTGAGGCGCTGAGCGCCCAGCCACTTCGCGACGTGGTCCGCGTCCTCGCCCTGGTTGATGAAGACGAAGCGCACGTCGGGGCGATCGCGCTGTGCCTGCGCCAGCATCGGCATCTCGCGGACGCAGGGCCCGCACCATGTCGCCCACAGGTTGACCAGCACCGGCTTGCCATCGTGCGCGGCGAGATCCAGTCGCTCCCCGTTCAATTGCGTGAACTGAAGGGCGGGCAGCGGCGCGGACGCGGGCTGCAGCGCGAGCTGGATCTGTCCCGCGACGATCAACGCCGTCCCGATCGCCAGCGGCACCGACGCCGGCACCCGCAAGGCCGGCGCGTTCCTCAATCGGAAGGTCGCGTACATCCACATCGCGATGATCCCGATCTCAGGCGACCAGCCGCCATCGCGAATGTTGAGAACGCTGAGCGGATGCTCGACGTAGAGCTCCTTGTACTGGTAGAGGAAACCGAGCCGTGCGAACAGCAGCGCGACGAGCAGGCATCGCCAGAGCAGCGGCCCCGCGTCCTGCTGGCGCCGGCGCGCGAGGACCGTCGCCACGGCGCTCGACACCGCGACCGCAAGGCACAGGTGGACGAAGGTCCACGGCAGGACCAACGGGCCGATCGCGACGGCTTCGCTCATCGCGTCCCTCGGGGACGTTCCACTCCGCGCATCGATCAGGTGGCGAAGATGCCGTCCGTCGACGCGAAGCCCTTGACCTCGATCGGATTGCCCGACGGGTCGAGGAAGAACATCGTCGCCTGTTCGCCCGGCTGGCCGGCGAAGCGGATGCTGGGCTTGAGCACGAACTCGATGCCGCGCGCCTCCAGCCGGTCCGCGAGCGCGCGCCACTCGGGCATCCGCAGGATCACGCCGAGATGCGGCATCGGGACCAGGTGATCGCCGACCTTGCCGGTGTTGCCGGTCTTGAACGGCTCGCCGAGGTGCAGCGAGATCTGATGGCCGAAGAAATCGAAGTCGACCCAGGTGTCGGTGCTGCGGCCTTCCTCGCAGCCGAGCACGCCGCCGTAGAAGGCGCGGGCATCGTCCAGGTCGCGCACGTGATAGGCCAGGTGGAACAGCGATCGCATGGGGCACTCCCGCTCGAGGGTCAATCGGTCGGGCCATCCTAGCCGCGGGAGCGCCGCCGGTAACATCGCCGCTTCCTGTGTCGTGCGCTGGGGAGATCGCCGTGGATGTGACCGCTTGGTTGGGCTTTGTCAGCGTGGCGCTGTTCGTCACCTTCACGCCGGGGCCGGCCGTGCTGATGGCGATCTCGAACTCGCTCAGTGTCGGACCACGGCGCGCGATGGTGGGCTCGCTGGGCAATGCGATCGGCCTGCTGGCCGTGTCGGCCGCGACGACGGCCGGGCTGGGCGTGCTGCTGAGCACCTCGGCCAAGGCCTTCCTCGTCGTCAAGCTGCTGGGCGCCTGCTACCTGATCTGGCTTGGCATCAAGCAGTGGCGCCAGGGCGAGCGCATGGCCTCGATCGCGGACGGCGACGCGGCCGCCGCGGAAACGGCGGGGCTCTCGCGCCGGGCGCTGTTCCTGCGCGGCATCCTGGTCGCGCTCACCAATCCGAAGGCGATCCTGTTCTTCACTGCGCTGTTCCCGCAGTTCATGAATCATCCGGAGACGGCGATGCGCGACTTCGTCGTGCTGACGGTGACCTTCTCGTTCTGCGCCGTGCTGGCGCATGGCTTCTATGTCGTGCTGGCCCGCGCGCTGCGCCGCGGACTGGCCTCGCGCCACCGCGTGAAGATGATGAACCGCGGCTTCGGCGCGTGCTTCGTGGCGCTGGGTGTCAGCCTCATCGGCTGGCGCGGGCGGACGCAGTAAGCGCGGCGTCGCCATGTTGTCGCATGTGTTCATCGGCGTCGGCGACTTCGACCGGGCGCTGGCGTTCTATGCGCCGCTGATGGCGGCGCTCGAGCTGCCGCAGCGCTTCTGCGATCCCTCGCGGCCTTGGGCCGGCTGGCAGTCGGTGCCGGGACCACGGCCGCTGTTCCTCATCGGACGGCCTTTCGACGGCATGGCGCACGCCGCAGGCAACGGCCAGATGACGGCCTTCATGGCCGGCTCGCGCGCGATGGTCGACGCGGCCCATGCGGCGGCGCTCGCGCATGGCGGCCGCTGCGAAGGCCCGCCGGGCCTGCGGCCCGAGTATCACGAGCACTACTACGGCGCCTACTTCCGCGATCCCGATGGGAACAAGCTGTGCGTCGTGTGCCATCAGGCTGAGGAAGGGGTGCGATGAAGACGACTTCGGGGCTGCGGACTCAGTTGTTCGTCGTCGGCCTCACTCGTCAGCCGTGAACCGCACCACCAGCGCCGCGGCGCTCGCGACGGTCGCCAGGCCCGTCACGCCGAGCCACCCGAATGACGACAGCAGCGCGCTCCCCAGCGCCGCGCCCGTGGCCATGCCGATGAACATGCCGGTGAACAGCAGCGCGTTGAGCCGGCTGCGCGCGGCCGGGTCGAGGCTGTAGACGATCGTCTGGTGCGCGACCAGCGCGGCCTGCACGCCGAAGTCGAAGACGATCGCCAGCGCCACCAGCACCACGATCGCCGCCGATCGATCCAGCCACGCCGTCACCGACATCGCCGCGAACGACAGCGTCACCAGCAGCGCGCCGAGCTTCGTGACGACGCCAGGACCGCGCTTGTCGGCGATGCGGCCCGCCAGCGGCGCCGCCAGCGCGCCGGCCGCGCCCGCCAGGCCGAAGGCGCCCGACACCGCGCTGCCCAGCCCGAAGCGCTGATGCAGCATCACCGCCAGCGTCGACCAGAACGCGCTGAACGCCACCGCGAGCAGGGCCTGCGCGATCGCGGCGCGGCGCAGCGTCGGCCATGAGCGCCACAGCCCGCCGAGCGAGCGCAGCAGCGCGCCATACGTCGTGCGCGTCACCGGCGGCGACGACGGCAGCCAGCGCCAGCTGGCCAGGCCCGCGATCGTCAGCGCCAGCGCCGCGATGCCATAGACCCAGCGCCAGCCGAGCAGGTCGGCGATCACGCCGCTCATCACGCGCGACAGCAGGATGCCCATCAGCAGTCCCGTCATGACCTGGCCGACGATGCGGCCGCGATGTTCCGCGGGACTCAGGGCCGCCGCCATCGGCACGACGTCCTGCGCCAGCGTCGCGGTCAGCCCGAGCAGCGCGCTTGCCGCCAGGAAGGGCGCGAAGCCCGGCGCGAGACCGCTCAGCAGCAGCGTCGCGATCAGCAGCACGAACTTCGTCAGGATGACCTGGCGGCGATCGAAGCGATCGCCCAGCGGCGTGAGCAGCAGGATGCCGGCCGCGTAGCCGAGCTGCGTCAGCATCGGCACCGCGCCGATGCCGGCGCTCGAGGCGTGCAGGTCCTCGGCCAGCGGCGCCAGGATGGGCTGGCTGTAGTACAGCGACGCCGCGCCAAGCCCCGCCGACGCGGCGAGCAGCACGATCAGCGGCGCGGACGGCGCGCCGGCATCACGCGGCGCGGCAGTGGCGGTCGATGGAAAGGGAAGGGTGGACATGGCAACTCCCGAAGGGGCGATTCAAGGAACTGGAGCGAAAGAGGTTCGGGTGCGCACCGAATGACCTGCATTCTTCGGATCCGGGCGCCTTGCCGGAACCGGTCCGGCATGCACAGCAGCCATACGCGCGGCGTATAAAGCGGCCCATGAACGAGACCACCCGGGACGGCGGCCAGGACCGCCTCGCGCTGCTGCAGACCTTCCTCCGCGTGGCGGAGGCCGGCAGCTTCTCCGCCGCCGCGCAGCAGCTCGCCACCACGCAGCCGACGGTCAGCCGGCGCGTGCAGATGCTGGAATCGCTGCTCGGCGCGCGGCTCGTCGAACGCTCGACGCGCGGGCTGCGGCTCACCGAGGAGGGCGAGCGCTGCGCCGCGCAGGCGCAGGACCTGATCGATGGCTGGCAGTCGCTGGCCGAGGAACTCGATGGCGGCGATGAGCTGTCCGGCACGCTGCGCCTGCGCGTGCCCCATGCGTTCGGGCAGAGCCAGCTGATCGAGCCGCTCGCGGCCTTCCTGACGCGGCATCCGCGCGTGTCGGTCGAATGGATGCTGCAGGACCAGTTGCCCGACTTCAGCCGCGAGAACGTCGACTGCTCGCTGCTGGTGGGCGAGATCAGCCAGCCCCACCTGATCGCGACGCAGCTGGCCGAGGTGCCGCGCGTGCTCGTCGCCGCGCCGGCGCTCGCGAAGAAGCTGCCCAAGGGCCTGGACCGGAAGACCCCGGAGGAGATCGCCGGGCTGCTCGGCGCGCAGCCATGGCTGGCGCTGCTGGCGTTCTATCGCGATGGCATCGACCTCGACGCGTCGAAGGGGGAAGGGCGCATGCATGTGGCCTTCCGCCCGCGGCTGGGCACGGACAGCCTCTTCGCGCTGATCGAGTCCGCGCGGCGGGGACTCGGACTGGCGCTCGTCTCGCAATGGGCGGTGATGGACGACCTCGCCGAAGGGCGGCTCGTGCGGCTGCTTCCCGGCTGGTGCGCGTCACCGCTGCCGATCTCGCTCGTCTATCCGTCGCGCCGGCTTCAACCGGCGCGGCTGCGCGCGTTCCTGCAGGTGATGCGCGAGGTCATTCCGACGATGCGCGGAATGCGGGAAGTCCGGCGGAAGTGAACATTCAAAACGACGAGGACCGCCCTCGGGCGGTCCTCGTCATGGCGCTGCCGGTTCCCCGGCGCGCCTCAGGCGCTCACGCGCTCAGCCCTTGGGAGCGGGCTTGGCCGGGGCGGCCTTCTTCGCGGCGGGCAGCGCCTTGCCGGTGGCCGCCATCGTCATGTCCATGTCCATGCGCATGTTGCCCTTCGGCCCCTTCATGTCCATGCCCATCGACATCGCCATCGTGCTGCGCAGCAGCAGGCGGTCCGCGATCCGCAGATCCATCTTGCCCTTGCCCGAACCCGTCATCGCGCCCTGCACCGGCCCCGGCGCCGAGGCCGCCGAAGCAGGCGCCTCAGGCGCCGACGCGGACGAAGCCGACGAAGCCGGACCCGTGAAGCTCATGTCCATCCGCATGTCCACATCGAACGAGGCCACGCCCTTGTTGATCGCCGTCAGCGTGTACTTGCCCAGCATCTTGCCGGTCGGCGCGCCGCCGGTCGGCAGGTTCAGGTCGACCGGCATCTCCACCGACTCGCCCACCTTCATCGTCTGGCCGTTGAACTTGCGCATCCAGTCGAAGCTCTGGTTGAAGATCTTCTCCTGCATCTCCTTGGGCAGCGCCTGCTGCGCCGGCATCGTCGGCGGCAGCTCCAGATCGATCTTGTCGAACTGGTCGTTCTTCAGCTGCGCCGTGAAGCGGATCGGACCCTGCTGCGGCAGCGGCCGCGCCTGACCCGTCGCATCGCGCATCTCGCTCTTGAGCGAGTTCACCTCGGCCTTGAGCGTGTAGCTGCCGTCCGCGGCCTTGGCCGTCGTCGACAGCACCTGGCGCATCACCATCTGCATCGTGACCGGCATCGTGGTCTTCATCTGCTCGGCCTGCGCGCGCGCCTGCTCCGGCGCGTCGGCGGGCAGCTGCATGGACATGTTCATCTTCATGTCCATCGTCACGTCCACCTGCTGCCTCACCGACGGGAGCGGCACCATGTTCAGCTTGACGCTCTCCTGCGCCAGCGCCGCCGGCGCCACGAACGCGGCCTGCACCGCCAGCACGGCGGCCAGCGAAACGAATCGACTCATCGGTACCTCTCCCGGATTCGGGGCCTCAGCCCCGGTAGTTGTCCTGCATGCGGTAGCCCCGCGCGTACAGCGCGAAGAGCAGCGCCGCCAACAGCGCGAAGCCCGCGAAGAAGAACATCTGGAACGCCGTGACGCTCGTGCCCGTCGATTGGATGTACGTGGTGACCGCCTCGCCCTTGACGCTCGAGTTGGCCAGCAGCACCCACAGGTTGCCGATCGTCACCGACAGGTTCCAGAAGCTCGTGATCACGCCCTTCATCGCCAGCGGCGCCTGACTGTAGGCGAATTCCAGACCCGTCGCGGACACCAGCACCTCGCCCAGCGTCAGCAGCGCATAGGGCAGGACCTGCCACAGGATGGAGACCTTGTCGCCGTCATCGATGCCCAGCTGGATGCCGCCCACCACGATCCAGGCCACGCCCGCGAACGCGATGCCCGCGCCCATCCGGCGCAGCGCCGTCAGCTTCAGCCCCAGGCGCCCCAGCAGCGGGTACAGCACGAAGTTGTTGAACGGGATCAGGATCATGACCAGCGCCGGATTGAGCGCCTGCATCATCGAGGACTCGAACCACGCGGGCTTGGTCATCTGATCGGCCTGCAGCACCCAGGTCGAGGCCTTCTGGTCGAACAGGGACCAGAACGGCGTGACCAGCGCGAACAGCACCAGCAGCCGCAGCACCGTGCGCACACCCTCGACGGCCTCGGCCGGATGGACGGCGCGGGCGCGGTCCAGCTGCATCCAGGCACCGGCGCCGCCGAAGCCCATCAGCAGCACCAGCGCCGAGCAGAACGCGATCACGAAACCCAGGTTGGGCGTCAGCGCCAGCGCGCCGATCGCCAACGCCACGCCCAGCCCCGCGACCACCAGGCCGCCGCGGCCCTGGCCCGGCGCCTGCGACAGCAGCGCTGTGCGCACCACCTTCAGGAAGCCGTGCGGGTCGCGATGCGATTCACCGGCGGGCACGTGCGTGTACTTGCGGCGGCCGCTCCAGAAGATCGCGGTGGCGATGAACATCAGCACGCCCGGGATGCCGAACGCGACGCTCGCGCCGAACTTCTTCAGGAAGACCGGCATCAGCAGCGACGCGAAGAACGAGCCGAAGTTGATGATCCAGTAGAAGGCGTCGAACACCTTCTGCGCCAGCGTGCGGTTGCTCTTGTCGAACTGGTCGCCGATGAACGAGCTCACCAGCGGCTTGATGCCGCCCGAGCCCAGCGCGATCAGGAACAGGCCGAAGTAGAAGCCCTTGAGGTTGTCCTCGAAGATCGACAGGCAGGCGTGACCGGCGCAGTACACCAGGCTCAGCCAGAGGATGGTGTTGTACTTGCCGAAGAAGCGGTCCGACAGCCAGCCGCCCAGCAGCGGGAAGAAGTAGACGCCGATCACGAAGGTGTGGAACACCTCCTTGGCCTCGCCCTTGCGCAGCGGCTCCGGAATCGCCAGCAGCAGGCTGGTCATCAGGAACACCGTCAGGATGTTGCGCATCCCGTAGAAGCTGAAGCGTTCGCAGCCCTCGTTGGCGATGATGTAGGGGATCTGCGGCGGCATCTTCGGCGCGGCCTGCGTGGCCGCGACCGCCGCGCCGCCCTGCGGGGCGCCGATGGTGGACGTGTTCAAGAGTCTGTCTCCGTCATGTCGCGAGGCGCTCGTGGCGCCCCAAAAGGAAAGCCGCCGAGGGGTGTCTCGGCGGCTGTGGTGTTGCGGCTGCTGGCCTCCTGGGGTGGCGCGCTTCAGCGGTCGCTGGCCCTCACCCCAGCCCTCTCCCGCAAGCGGGAGAGGGAGTTCATGCCGTCATCAGGCTTCGAAGGGGAGCTTGAACTGGTTGAGGTCCTTGCGGGTCTCGACCAGGACCAGCGGGCCCTCGTCGACCACCGCCACCGGCGCGGGCTCGCGGCCCAGCGGCGCGGCGGCCGGCTCGGCGGCGATCGCGGCCTGCGCGGCGGCGATCTTGTCGGCATCGCTGTTGACCCAGGTCAGGCCGGCGCTCTCGGCGACCGCGTTCAACTCGCCCAGCGGCAGGTCGAAGCGCGGCACCACCGGGGCGGCCGGCGCCGCGGCCACCGGAGCCGCCACCGGGGCGTGCACCGGCGCCGGGGCCTGGGCGACAGGCGCCGTGGCCTGGACAGGTGCCTGCTGGGGCTCGTCGCCCAGCGCCAGTTGACGCGGCGCGGCGCCCGCATCCAGCACGATGCCGTCCAGCACGGCGGTGGCCGGCGTGGCGGCCTCGCCGGCGGCGATCACGCCATCGGCGAGAGCGCCTTCACCCGGAGCGCCTTCGCCTTCGCGGCGGTCACGGCGATAGCGGTCGCGGCCACGGCCGCGGCGGCGGCCTTCGCGGCCGTCCTGACCTTCTTCGCCGGCCGGGGCTTCCTCACCGTTCACCACCGGAGCTTCCGCGGACTCGGCACCTTCGGCGAACGAGGTCTCGCCGGCGGCCGGGGCCTGGCCCTCGACCAGCGCGCCTTCGACCTGCTCGCCCTCAGCGCCACGCTCGCCGCGGTTGCCACGGCGGCGGCGGCGGCGGCCTTGACGCTCGTCGCCCGCCTCACCAGTCACCGCGCTCTCGAGCGGCTGGGTGTCGGCGAAGGCGATCGGCGAGTCCGGGTTGGCGGCTTCGGTGCCGGCCAGCGGCAGCAGTTGCTCCTGCGCCTCGGCAGGCGCGCGCTCCTCGCGGCGGCGGCGGCCTTCGCCGCGCTCGCCGCGGTCGGCTCGCTCGCCGCGCTCCGGACGGTCGCCGCGTTCGGCGCGTTCCTGGCGCGGCGCGCCTTCGACGGCCTGTTCCGGCTTGTCGGCGCGCTCGTTGCGGCGGTTGCGATCACCACCGCGCTCACCACGCTCGGTGCGCTCACCGCGCTCCGTGCGCTCACCACGCTCGCCCCGCTCCGCGCGTTCACCGCGCTCCGGACGATCGCCGCGGCCTTCCTGCTGCGGCTTGCCTTCGCCGCGCGGCTTGCCGTCGCGCGCCTTCGGATCGTGGCGCTCGCCACGCTCGGCCCGCTCGCCGCGGTCACCGCGCTCGCCACGGCGGCCGCGGTCGCCGCCGCGGGCGTTGCGATCCCGGTCGCCGCGCTCGCCGCGTTCCTTCTTGGCCGGCTCGGCGGTCTTGGCCTCGGTGGCCGGCGCGGGCGCCGGCGCGGGCGCGCCGCCGAACAGGTTCTTCAGCCAGCCGAAGAAGCCGCCACCCGCGGCCACCGGCGCGGCGGGCGCCGCCACCGGGGCCGCAGCCACGGGTTCCGCGGCCTTCGGCGCGGGGGCCGGCGCGGGCACCGGCATCGGCGCCGGCTGCTCGGGCAGCAGGCCCTTGATCACTGGCTCCTGCTTGTTCTTCTTCTCGGCGCCGCGGCGGGTGATGCCCACCTCTTCCTGCTGCTCCTCGATCATCGTGTAGCTCGCCTGCAGGTTCTCCAGGCGCGGATCGTCGTGGCGCAGGCGCTCGAGCTTGTAATTCGGCGTCTCGAGATGCTTGTTCGGCACCAGCAGCACGGTCACGCGCTGCTTCAGCTCGATCTTGGTGATCTCGGTGCGCTTCTCGTTGAGCAGGAAGCTGGTCACTTCCACCGGGACCTGCACGTGCACGGCCGCGGTGTTGTCCTTCATGGACTCTTCCTGGACCATGCGCAGGATCTGCAGCGCGGACGACTCGGTGTCGCGGATGTGGCCGGTGCCGTTGCAGCGCGGGCAGGTGATGTGGCTGCCCTCGCTCAACGCCGGGCGCAGGCGCTGGCGGCTCAGCTCCAGCAGGCCGAACTTGCTGATCGAGCTGAACTGCACGCGGGCGCGGTCCTGGCGCAGCGCGTCGCGCAGGCGCTGTTCGACCTCGCGGCGGTTCTTGGACTCCTCCATGTCGATGAAGTCCACGACGATCAGGCCGCCCAGGTCCCGCAGACGCATCTGGCGCGCGATCTCGTCGGCGGCTTCCAGGTTGGTGCGGGTGGCGGTTTCCTCGATGTCGCCGCCACGGGTGGCGCGCGCCGAGTTCACGTCCACCGAGACCAGCGCCTCGGTGTGGTCGATCACGATGGCGCCGCCCGACGGCAGGTTCACCGTGCGGCTGAAGGCCGTCTCGATCTGGTGCTCGATCTGGAAGCGGCTGAACAGCGGCGCGTCATCGCGGTAACGCTTCACCTTGTGCGCCGTCTCCGGCATCACATGGCTCATGAACTGATGGGCCTGCTCGAAGATGTCGTCCGTGTCGATCAGGATCTCGCCGATGTCGGCGGTGAAGTAGTCGCGGATCGCGCGGATCACCAGCGACGACTCCTGATAGATCAGGAACGCGCCCTTGCCGCCCCCGGCCGCCTCGTCGATGGCGGTCCAGAGCTTGAGCATGTAGTTCAGGTCCCACTGCAGCTCGGCCGCGCTGCGGCCGATGCCCGCGGTGCGCGCGATCAGCGACATGCCCTTGGGGTAGTCGAGCTGGTCCAGCGCTTCCTTGAGCTCCTCGCGGTCCTCGCCCTCGATGCGGCGCGAGACGCCGCCGCCGCGCGGATTGTTGGGCATCAGCACCAGGTAGCGGCCCGCCAGCGACACGAAGGTCGTCAGCGCCGCGCCCTTGTTGCCGCGCTCTTCCTTCTCGACCTGGACCAGCAGCTCCTGGCCTTCCTTGATCACGTCCTGGATCTTGGCCGAGCGCACGTCGGCGCCGTCCTTGAAGTACTGGCGCGAGATCTCCTTGAAGGGAAGGAAGCCGTGGCGGTCCTCGCCGTAATCGACGAAGCAGGCCTCCAGCGACGGCTCGACGCGCGTCACGACCGCCTTGTAGATGTTGCCCTTGCGCTGCTCGCGGCCTTCGATCTCGGTCTCGAAGTCCAGCAGCTTCTGTCCATCGACGATGGCCAGGCGACGCTCTTCCTGCTGCGTCGCGTTGATCAGCATGCGTTTCATCAGTTCTCCTCCACGCCAGCGTGTTGCCGCTGACGCGCATTCAAGTGAACCGCTGCCGGAGATTCACCGGCGGGCGATTCGACCGATGCACGAGAAACGCGAAAGAACCAATGAAAGGATCGCCCTGGACTGCAATTGAACGGCGCGTTCGACCGTTCAGTGATGCAGCGTTGGCGCGTGCGCCGCAGGCCCCGGATCGGCTGTTCCGGTCCTCATGCGCGCCGCTTCAGGCGCGACCCGACCACGGCCGGAGCCCGGCGTGTGGACGAAGCCAACACGCGCTCGCAGGCGGCGGGGGGTGGAATGAACCGAAGAAAACATCCGGAAACGGAGCCTGGGTGCTGATGTCAGCGCCAGGGCTTGCGGCCCCCTCGCTGACATCGTGAAACCTTGTTGTGCTGCCCCCGCCGCCCGCCGACATCCGAGGATGAGGAAGACCGCGTGAGCATGGTTCTGACGACGTTGCTCTGCCATCCGGCCCCCGTGCCTGCCTGCTCGCTTTGGGAAGCGGGCCCGACGACGCTGACCTGATGTTGCATCACCAAAAGTAATGAGTAGCCTACTCACAATGGCTACTCACCGCCACGTTCTTGTCGAGCTCGAACGCTGTCGTCCGAGTAAAATGAGAAAAATCAAATACTTACAACGCAAACGTGGCAAGCAGCATTATAGGGGCTAAAGCCCGCAAGGCCGCCCCAGGGACTGCCCGCAGTGCCGCGAGGGGTGCCAGCGCCCCGCCAGCCTCCCCTCCCGCGCCCGCCGCGCCTGCCGCGGTTGCGCCCGCTGCCCCTGCCGCGCCGGCCCAGGTGCGGCTTCTGACGGTGGACGAAGGCTCCGCCGGCCAGCGCCTGGACAACTTCCTGATCCGTGAACTCAAGGGCGCTCCCAAGACCCTGGTCTACCGGATCATCCGGTCCGGTGAAGTGCGCATCAACAAGGGCCGCTGCGCGGCCGACTCGCGGCTGGAGGTCGGCGATGTCGTGCGCGTGCCGCCGGTGCGCCTGGCGGAGAAGCCCGCCGATCCGTCGGTGCCCGCGCGTGAATTCCCGGTCGTGTTCGAGGACGAGCATCTGATCGTCGTCGACAAGCCGGCCGGCGTCGCGGTGCACGGCGGCTCGGGCGTGAGCTTCGGCGTGATCGAGCAACTGCGCCGGGCCCGGCCACAGGCGAAATTCCTGGAGCTGGTGCACCGGCTCGACAAGGAGACCTCCGGCCTGCTGATGATCGCGAAGAAGCGCAGCGCGCTGACGCACCTGCAGGATCAACTGCGTGATCGCGAGACCGGCAAGACCTACGCCGCGCTGGTGAGCGGCACGTGGTCGAAGAGCCGCAAGGTCGTGGACGTGCCCCTGCTGAAGTTCGTCGGCAGTGACGGCGAGCGCTGGGTGCGGGCGGTGACGAACCCGAGCGATCCGCAGGCGGACCAGGCCAAGCGGTCGATCAGCCTGGTCAAGGTGGCCGAGGCGCTGCCCGGCTACAGCCTGCTGGACGTCACGATCAAGACCGGCCGCACGCATCAGATCCGGGTGCACCTGGCGCATGAGGGCCATGCGATCGTCGGCGATCCGAAATATGGCGACTTCGAAGCCAACCGCGCGCTGGCCCGCGGCGCGCTGCGTTTCGACCGGATGTTCCTGCACGCGCGGCAGCTTCGCTTCGCGCATCCGGCCACCGGCGAGACCCTGACCCTCACCGCGCCGCTGCCGCCCGAGTGCGAGACACTCCTGGCCGCGCTGCGCCGCCTGGCGTCCTGACCGGCCGGCGTTCACCCGCTTTCCACCCATGCCTCAACGTTTCGACCTGATCGTCTTCGACTGGGACGGCACCCTGTTCGACTCCACCGCGCTGATCGTGCGCTGCATGCAGGCCGCCGCGGCGGACCTCGGCCTGGAGCCGCCCTCGCGCGAGCGCGCCGCCTATGTCATCGGCATGGGCTTGATCGAGGCGCTCCAGTACGCGCTGCCCGGACTCGATCCGTCGCGCTATCCCGAACTGGGTCAACGCTACCGGCATCACTACTTCGCGTCGGCGCACGAGGTGACGCTGTTCGACGGCGTGCCCCGGCTGCTCCAGGACCTGAAGGCCAGGCACCACTGGCTCGCGGTCGCGACGGGCAAGAGCCGGCGCGGCCTCGACGAGGCGCTGGCGGCGGTCGGCATGCAGACGCTGTTCGACGGCACCCGCACCGCCGACGAGACCGCCGGCAAGCCCAATCCGCAGATGCTGCTGGAGTTGATGCGCGAGTTCGGCGCCGACCCCGGGCGCACGCTGATGATCGGCGACACGACCCATGACCTGCAGCTGGCGCGCAATGCCGGCTGCCCGGCGGTGGCGGTGACCTATGGCGCGCACGCGCATGAGTCGCTGCTCGATTTCGAGCCGTTGCTGGTCGCGCACGACGTGCCCACGCTGCGCGACTGGCTGCTGGCCCACGCCTGATCCCTTCGCGCGTGACCGAACCTGACTGAATGACGCCCGAGCAAGACCTGCCCCCGGTGCCGCTGTGCGCCTCCTCCGAACTGGAGGAGCGCGGCCGCGCCCACACCTTCGACGTGCTGCACTTCCGCCAGCCGGCCTCGGCCTTCGTGCTGCGCTTCGATGGCCAGGTCGTGGGCTATCTCAACCGCTGCGCCCACGTGCCCACCGAGATGGACTGGCAGGAAGGCGAGTTCCTGGACAGCCGCAAGGAATTCATCATCTGCAGCATCCATGGCGCGGTCTACCACCCGCTGGACGGGCGCTGCGTGACCGGCATGTGCGGCCGCATCGGCCTGACCAAGCTCGACGTGCGCGAGCGGGACGGGCAGGTCACTTGGTACCCTTCCCGCGATACGCGGCCTGTCTTCGAGGACTGAATGAGCAACGACAACGACCCCGACCTGCCGCGTCCGATCCCCGACGCGACGCCCCGTCCCGAGGACATGCTGAAGCCGGAGCCGCCGCCGGCCGCGCAGGCGGCCCCGGCCGCGCCCGGCCGCTACGAGCACGTGCTCGAGCAGTTCGCCCATGACTATCTGCGCGACCGCCGCAGCGATCGCCGCTGGAAGACCTTCTTCCGGCTGATCTGGGTGACGCTGGCGCTGCTGCTGGTGTGGTCGATGTTCGCATCCAGACACCATGGCGGCGCGGCCGCCGGCCCGCACACCGCGCTGGTGGAGGTGCGCGGCGAGATCGCGCCCGACACCGAGGCCAGCGCCGAGCTGATCAACGCGGCGCTGAAGGCGGCGTTCGAGGACCAGGGCTCGCAGGCGGTGGTGCTGCGCATCAACTCGCCGGGCGGCAGCCCGGTGCAGGCGGGCATCGTCAACGACGAGATCAAGCGGCTGAAGGCGCTGCACAACAAGAAGGTCTACGCGGTCGTCGAGGAGATCTGCGCCTCGGGCGCGTACTACATCGCCGCCAGCGCCGACGAGATCTACGTCGACAAGGCCTCGGTGGTGGGCTCGATCGGCGTGCTGATGGACGGTTTCGGCTTCACCGAGGTGATGAAGAAGGTCGGCATCGAGCGCCGGCTGATGACCGCGGGCGAGAACAAGGGGATGCTGGATCCGTTCTCGCCGGTCTCGCCCAGGCAGCAGGCCTATGCGCAGGCGATGCTGGACCAGATCCACCAGCAGTTCATCAAGGTCGTGCGCGAGGGCCGCGGCCCGCGTCTGAAGGAGACGCCGGAGATGTTCTCCGGCCTGTTCTGGAACGGCGAGCAGGCGGTGCGGATGGGCCTGGCCGACGGCATGGGCAACCTGGACTACGTGGCGCGCGAGGTCGTGAAGGCCGAGGAGGTCATCGACTACACGCCGCGCGACAACGTCGCGGAGCGCATCGCCAAGCGCTTCGGCGCGTCGATGGGCGAGGGCGCGGTCAAGGCGATGCGCTCGATGGCGACGATCCGGTAAGCTCGCGCCGCTCCATCGCCCGACCCAGCCATCGCTCGGCAGGCCGTTCCCGTTTCCCCTGTCGCCAGGATCGAACCCATGAACACTGCCTTCCGTGGCGCCGCGCTGGCGCTGCTGCCGATGCTCATCGCCGCCTGCGCGTCGCCCGGCGCGGCGCCGGCCTCCCCGGCCGCGTCCGCATCCGCACCCCCATCGGCCTCCGTATCGGCCGCCGCATCCGAGCCGGAATTCATTCTGCTCGGCGAGCTGCACGACAACCCCGCGCATCACCGGGCCCGCGCCGCGCAGCTGCGCGAGCTGATCGCGCGTGAGCCGAAGACCGCCGTCGTCTTCGAGCAGTTCTCGCGCGCGGAGGACGCGGCGGTGGCGCGGGCCCGCGAGGAGCATCCCGGCGATGTCGAGGCGGTGATCGAGGCCGCGAAGCTCGACCGCAAGGGCTGGCGCTGGCCGCTGCATCAGCCGCTGTTCGAGGCCGCGCTGCAGTCGGGCGCGGGCGTGCGCGGCGGCAACATCGATCGCGACCAGGTGCGCCGGATCGTCCGCGAGGGCGATGCCGCCTGGCCCGCGGAGCTGCTCGCGCTGCGCTCGCGCGTGAGCTGGAACGAGGCGCAGCAGGACGCGCTGCGCAAGGACATCCAGGACGGCCACTGCGGCGCGATGCCGGAGGCGATGCTGCCCGGCATGGTGCAGGCCCAGCGCGCGCGTGACGCGGCGATGGCGCAGGCGATGCTCGACGCGCGGCAGTCCGGCGCGAGGCGCGTGGTGCTGATCGCGGGCAACGGCCATGTGCGGCGCGACGTCGCGGTGCCGGTGTATCTGCGGGCGGCCGGCGTGCCGGCTTCGGACATCGATGCCATCGCCTATCTCGAGCCGGGCAGCGCCGTGCCCGATGGCGGCTACGACCGCGTCGAGCGCGCGCCGGCGCCGTCGCGCGAGGATCCCTGCGCGCAGTTCAAGCGTTAGGCCGCGGCGAGCGGCCGGGCGCTAGGCCAGCACCACCTCGACGCCGCGGCGGCGCAGCTCGCCGACGATGGCGCCGTCGGCATCCTTGTCCGTGATCAGCATGTCGATCTGCTCGACCGGCGCGATCACCGACAGGTTGCGCTTCATCAGCTTGGAGGCATCGGCGACGGCGACGATCTGGCGCGCGATCTTCATCATCTGCGCGTTGAGCTGGGCCTCGAGCAGGTGGGGCGTCATCAGGCCGATGTCGGGATCGAGGCTGTCCACGCCCAGGAACAGCCGGTCCGCGTAGAGGCTCTGCAGCGCCGTCACCGCCTGCGGACCGGACAGCGAGTACGAGTTCTGCCGCAGCAGCCCGCCCGGCATGATCACGTTGACGTTGGGCACGGTGGCGAGCAGCACCGCGATGTTCAGCGCGTTGGTGATGACGTTCAGCGACTGCAGCCGCATACCGCGGATCTGCTTGGCGATCTCCTCGGTCGTCGAGCCGGAATCGAGCAGGATGGTCTCGCCATCGCGGATCAGCCGGGCCGCCTCGACGGCGATGCGCACCTTCTGCTCGTGATGCAGCTTCTGCTTGACGCCGATCGGCACCTCCTCGGTGTCGCGGTGCGCCAGCGCGCCGCCATGCGTGCGCAGCAGCGCGCCGGTGGCGGCCAGCGCGTTCAGGTCGCTGCGGATGGTCACCACCGAGATGCCGAAGCGCTCGGCCAGTTCCTCGACCGTCACCTTGCCTTGCGCCTGCACCTGCTCGCGAATGAGCTGCCGGCGCTCGTCGATCAGCAGCGAGGCGTCCGCCTTGTCGACGGAGGTGGGCGTGGGCATGGTCATGGAAATCGGAAGTCGTGGACTTTCGGATGATATCGACCGCTCATCCCCTCCTGCCCGCGCTGTCCCTGTTGGAACGCCCTCACCCCTTCGAACTCCCTCGCGCTTCGAGATCTCTCGCGCTTCGAGCTCTCTCGCCCGTTCGAGCTCTCTCGCCCGTTCGAACTCCCTTGCGCTTCGAACTCCCTCGCCCCCGCAGGGGGAGAGGGCAGGGGAGAGGGGGCTGTCGCCACTTGCGCAACCTGGCGCACTGCGACGGCCCCTCTCCCCCACCCTCTCCCCGCAAGCGGGGCGAGGGAGTTGATGAGGATGGCGGTGCTCATGCTCATGCAGCGGATGGCTTCAACCGAACGCCCGCCAGCCGCGCCGCGTACATCGCCGCGCCGAGTTCCGGCCCGAAACGCGGCGCCATCAGCGTCGCGCCCGGCAGTTCGCGCGCCAGCGCAGCGCGCAGCGCGCCGATCACCGCCGCGCCCGCCTCGAAGACACCGCCCGTGTACGAGACCGGCACGGCGGCCCCCGGCGGCAGCTCGAGTCTTCGCGCCACCGCGCCGGCCAGCGCCGCGAGTTCCTCGCCGGCCCGCGCCAGCAGTGCATTCGCCTGGGCATCGCCCTCGGCCGCCGCGGCCGACACCAGCCGCGCGAACTGCGCCAGCCGGCTTCGCGCCGCGTCGCCATTGACCGCCGCGCAGAGATCCAGGTCCTGCGCGAGCCCGAAATGACCGCGCACCCGTGCCAGCAGCGGCCCCGGCGCGGCCCGGCCATCGGCCATGCGCGAGAAGAGCGCGAAGCCCTCGCGCGCGAGCCAGTACGCCGACCCCTCATCCCCGAAGACCTCGCCCCAGCCGCCGCTGCGCGCGCCGCGCTCCCCCCATTGGCCGTAGGCCATCGAACCGGTGCCCGCGACGAGGCTGATGCCGTCTTCGCCGCCCAGCGAGCCGGCCCAGCTGCAGATCATGTCGTTGCCGATGCGCGCGCGGGGCAGCACGCCATCGAGCAGCGCGTCGAACGCGCCCTGCAGCGCGCTGTCCTCGCCATGCGCCGGCAGGCCCGCGAACGCGGAGGTGACCTGCGCCGGCGCGAGCCCCGCCTGCTTGAGCGTCTCGGCGACGCCATCCCGCAGCAGCGCGCCCAGCGCGTCGAAGCCGATCTCCAGGTAGTAGCTGGTGCTGCCCACGTGACGCGCGATCAGCCGCCCATCGCCATCGAGCAGCAGGAACGAGGTCTTGGTGCCGCCGCCATCGATGCCGAGGAAGACGGGACGATCGGCGCGGTCCAGGGCAGTGGAGCTCATGGCAGTCACGGGGCCGGAGGCGTGAGCGGATGGATGATGACGCCGCTGACGACGCGGGTCACGGTGCCGGAGGCGCTGGGATTGTCGGGCGTGATGCCCAGCTTCAGCGAGGCCAGCATCGCCAGGCACTGCGCGAAGACCAGCGCCACCGGCGCCAGCGCGAGATCCGGCGCGTTGACCGGAAGTCCGATCAGCACGTCGTCCTCGGCCAGCGCGTCCTCGCCGTTCAGCGCCGAGGTGCTGAGCGCGATCACCCGCCCGCGGCCTTGGCGGCGCAGCTCGCGCAGCAGGTCCAGGTCGTAGCGCCGCGTGTAGCTGTCGTTGGAGAGCAGCAGCAGCACCAGCGTCCGCTCGTTGAGCACCGTCTTGGGGCCATGGCGGAAGCCCAGCGGCGAATCGGCCAGCGCCACCAGCCGGCCATCGGTCAGCTCCAGCATCTTCAGCGCGGCTTCCTTCGCCAGCCCCTGCAGGCCATTGCTGCCGAGCACGACCAGACGCTCGACCGGCTGCGCGCTGAGCGCGGCCAGCCGCCCGGGCTCGGCGGCGAGCAGCGCGCCGGCGGCCTCGCTCAGCACGGCCACCGGCGGCAGCGGCAGTTCGAAGGCCCAGGCCGCCGCCAGCAGCATGCCGGTGAAGCTCGAGGTCATCGCGAACGCGCGATCGTTGGTCGCGTCCGGCAGCAGCAGGACATGCGCGCGCGCGCGGCCGCCCAGGCGGCGCGCCAGCGTGCCGTCCGCGGCGCAGGTGACCGCGAGGTGATGGCATTCACCGACGACGGCATCGGCGAGTTCGGCCGCGGCGAGGCTCTCCGGGCTGTTGCCCGAGCGCGCGAACGACACCAGCAGCGTCGGCACGCCAGGCTGCAGGCATTGCCCGGGGTTGGAGACGATGTCGGTGGTGGCGATCGCCTCGACGCGCACGCCGGGCCGCGCGCCAAGCTGCTGCAGCAGCGCCGGCGCCAGGCATTGCCCGATGAAGGCGGAGCTGCCGGCGCCGGTCAGCACGATGCGCAGTTCAGGCAGCGCGAGCAGCGGCCGCAGGAAGGCGTCCAGCGCCGCGCGCCGCGCGCGCACCAGGTCATGGACGGCTTGCCAGACGGCGGGTTGCTGGGCGATCTCGCGCGCGGTGTGCGCCGCGCCGCGGCGGTCGAGATCGGCGGCGTCGAGGTGGAGCAGGGTCATCGTGCAGGTCTTGTTCTGTCGGAAGAGGCGCCCGCGCTCAGGCGGCACAGGCGGCGAGGTAGGGGCGCAGCGATTGCGCCGCGCCGTCGCGGAGCAGCTCCGCCGGCCGGTTGCGCAGCCGGCCATCGCGGATCGCGTCGTACTGGCGCGGCAGGAACTGGCTCAGCAGCGTCAGCGGCGGCGGCGAGTGCTCCAGCCGGTCCAGCAGCGCGGCGCAGGCGGTCTGCACCTTCGGATGGGCCCAGTAGTAGCGGATGCGGTCGCTCAGGCTGTAGGCCAGGTCGACCTGCAGCCGCGCCGGATCCTGGTAATAGGGTCGCCAGTGTTCGGGCTCGGCGCGCATCACGCCCAGCACCGTCGGGATCAGGCCGTCGCCGTCCGCGGCGCCGCGGCCCAGCCATTCATGCTCCACGGCCGCCAGCGCCCACAGCGTCTCGCGCAGCGCGAAGGTCGCGCCCGGCCCGACCTTGAGGATCGCGAAGTGGTCCCGCGCCAGCTGCGACAGGCGCTCCGGCGTCTGGTAGTCGGTCGAGTGCGCTTCGAACACCAGGCCCGGCTGCGACGCGATGAACGCGCTCAGCGCGCGCGCCTTCTCCGGGCGGTAGTCGATGACCTTGTGGTGATCGAACTCGACGCCCGGTTGCACGACCATCGCGATCACGCGTTCCCAGGCCGCGTCGAGGCCGGCCGCCGCGAAGGCATCGCGGTGCAGCGCCAGCGTGGCGCCGGCTGCGTCGGGCGTGGTGACCGCGAGTTCGTCCAGGTCCTCGTGCGCGCCGCCGGGCACCGGCACCTCGGTGCCGATCACGTAGACCGGCGGCTCGCCGCGGCCGGGCAGGTCGCGCCAGGCCTGCTCGGCCGCCAGGCAGAGGCGGACCGCGCGCGCGGCGATGTCGGCCTCCGGCAGCGGCACCGGGTCGCCGGCGCAGGACATCGAGCAGTCCAGGTGGATCTTGCGGAAGCCGGCCGCGACGTACTGCGCCACCATCACCTCGGCCTTGGCCATCGCCTGCGCCGCCGGCAGCCTGCGCCAGGCGTTCGGGCCGAGGTGGTCGCCGCCCAGCACCAGCAGGCCGGGATCGACGCCCTCGACGCGGGCGATGGCCTCGACGAAGCGGCGGAAATCGACGGGCGTCATGCCCGTGTAGCCGCCGTCCTGGTTGACCTGGTTCGAGGTCGCCTCGATCAGTGCCGGGCGGCCGAGCGCGGCGCACTCGCGCAGCGTGGCGGCGATGACCACCGGATGGGCCGAGCAGACCGAGGGAATGCCGACGGCCATCCGGCCGGGCGCGGCGTCGGGGGCTCCGGGCGCCGGCTGTTTGTGGCGCCGCACGAGATCGAGCATGAGCTTCAAGGGGGGATCCTTCCTGTCGAAGAGAGAGCGGAGCGGGCGGGGCGGGGTGGGCCTGCGCGGGGTCAGGCCTTGCCGTCGCCGGCCGGATCGAGCCGCTGGGGGGCGTCGGGCGTGGGCGTGGGCGCGGCGGCGGCGTCGCCCTCCGGTTGCAGGGCCAGCAGCAGCGCGGCCAGCAGCGCCAGCGCGACGCCGGCGAGCTTGGTGCCGCTGGGCGCGGTGCCGCTCATGGCCATCGAGGCGAGCGCCGTCAGCAGCGGCGCGCCGGCGTTGACCAGCGGCGAAACCACCAGCGCCTTGCCGTGCCGGAAGGCGTAGACCAGCGTCAGCGCGCCCACCGCGTTCAGCAGCTGGATCAGCGCGGCCAGACCGGGACCGTTCCAGCCCCAGGGAATGGGCTTGGAGAAGTCCGTCATCCACAGCGCGGCCGGGATGCACAGCAGCGCGCTGATGGTCATGTAGAAGAAGACGCTCTCGGCGCTGGCGGCGTTGTTGGCGGTCTTCAGGAAATAGGCCTGCAGGCCCCAGGCCGCCATCACGATCAGCGCGAGGACGAACCACAGGCCCAGCGTTTGAGCCTGGGCCTGCTGGCCGGGCTGGTAGTCGAACAGCGGCAGCGCGCACAGCGCCAGCACGATGCCGGCGACGCCCAGCCGCCCGGTGCGCTCGCCGAGCAGGCCGAAGCACAGCGCGATCGTCACGCCGGGCGACAGCGACACGATCGGGAAGATCAGGTAGGCGGGCCCCGACTCGACCGCGCGGAACAGCAGCATCTGTCCGCCCGCGCCCAGCAGCCCGACGGTCAGGCCCTGGATCACCGCCCGGCGGTCGCGCTGCAGCCGCCAGCCGGCGCGCGCCAGCACCACCACCGCGGGCGGGATCATCGTCAGCGCCCACACGACGTAGACCAGCGTGTCCGGGAAGCCGCGCTCCGCGGAGAGTCCCGTCAACGCGCCCCACGCGCCCCAGAACAGGGTCGTGATCAGCGCGTAGGTCAGCCAATGTCGTTGCATGGGTCGCTTTCGTTCCTGGAAACCGGTTGTGGTCTTTCGAACGAAAGAATAGGGTAACGAAAGCGGAAAGACAACGGAAGTTTCCGTCGTGCGCGGAAATTGGCGTGATTCCACGGGAAAACCCTGATTATTGGACTCGATGTCACCAGCCCAGTGGCTACTACGTCGCACGAATTCTTTCGTACTTCATATAAACGAAAGAACAATCGTCGGTAAAAACGATATGCGAAATCATTCGAAAGACTGCGTAGACTTGCGCCAAGCCGGTTCGAGGTCCAGGGGCCGGCAGACGAGACCACCAAGGAACCAAGAGATGCGAGCTCCCCTGTCTTTCCGTTCGATCGCCGGTGTGGCGCCGCGGCCGGTGGCCGCCGCCGCGGCGATCGCCGCCCTGGCCGCCATGGGCGCGGTCCAGGCGCAGGTCCAGCCGCCCGCCCAGGCCGCCTCTGCGGCGCGGGGCGAGGACGCGACAGCCACGGACGCCAAGGCCAAGGACGCCGGCCAGACGCTAGACCGCGTCGAGATCTCCGGCACCCGCGCCAGCCTGCAGAAGTCGCTGAACCTCAAGCGCAACGCCGCGGGCGTGCAGGACAGCATCAGCGCCACCGAGCTCGGCCGCTTCCCCGACGACAACGTGGCCGACTCGCTGAGCCACATCACCGGCGTGTCGATCTCGCGCACCGCCGGCGGCGAGGGCCAGAAGGTCAGCGTCCGCGGCCTGGGGCCGGAATACACGCTGACGACCTTCAACAACCGCATCCTGGCCACCGACGGCGAAGGCCGCGACTTCGCCTTCGACGTGCTGCCCTCCGACATCATCAGCGGCGCCGACGTCGTGAAGTCGGCGCAGGCCTCGGTGATGGAGGGCGCGATCGGCGGCCTGGTCAACCTGCGCTCGGCCAGCCCCTTCGACCAGCCCGGCCAGCACGGCGTGCTGCGCGTCGAGGGCGACCGCAACCTGATGTCCAAGCTCAACGGCGGCAAGCTCTCGGCCACCTACAGCAACACGTTCGGCAAGGAGTGGGGCGTGCTGCTCGGCGTCGTCTACGCCGACCGCAAGGTGCGCACCGACACGGCCGGCAACGACGGCGGCTGGACCCGCAACCCGATCTCCGACCCGGCCGCCAACTGGACCGGCAACGCCTGGGGCGGGAACATCGATCCCAACGGCAACGGCGTGCTCGATCCCGACGAGGAGGGGCTGATCGGACCGGGCCAGTTCCGCGTCGGCACCATCCAGGAACAGAAGCGCCGCACCGCGCTGTCGGGCAAGGTCGAGTGGCGGCCCAGCGAGGCGGTCAAGGTCGTCGTGGATGGCATCAAGACGCGGCTGAACTCGCCGCAGGTCGGCTACCAGCAGTCCTTCTACACGCTGTTCGCGCCGGGCCGCTGGTCCAACATGCAGATCCAGAACGGCGTGGTCACCGGCTTCACGATGAACAACGCCGATCCGGAACAGCGCCTCAATCCCGAGCTGCTGAACCTGACCACGCACCGCGTCGTCGACAGCGCCGTGTATGGCGCCAACGTCGAGTGGAAGGCCAGCCCGGCGCTGCGCTTCAATGGCGACATCTACCAGTCGACCTCCAAGCGGCACTCGGGCGGCCAGGACACCTACACGGTGCTGCGCATGAACCAGCCCAACGTGACGACGGTGCAGTTGACCGGCTCGCAGGTGCCGAACATCTCGACGACCTTCGCCGACGGCCGCGACCTGATCGACGGACTGGCCCGCGGGCAGTTCGGCGCCAGCGACTTCAACACCCATTACCTCGGCCTGTCGGGCGACAACATCGACGACAAGATCCGCGGCCTGACGCTGAACGGCGCCTGGACGGTGGACCGCTTCAACATCGACCAGATCCAGTTCGGCGTGCAGGCCACGCGGCGCGACAAGAACCGCGACCTGGTCGACAACGCGATCAATGGCGGAGAGAACTACTACTCCGGCCAGTACGCGATCAACGTCGGGCAGCTGGGCGGCAACGTGCTGGACCAGCACCTGAGCCCGCCCAACTTCATGAACGGCGTCAGCGGCAGTTTCCCGCGCAGCTTCCTGGGCTTCGACGTGCCGGCCTACCTGGCGGCGCTGCAGGCCTACAACGGCCAGCCGCGCCCGGGCGGCGGCACCTACGACTTCAGCCAGGCCGGCCCGGTCTGGAACCCGCTGCAGAGCTACCGCGTGCGCGAGAAGACGACCTCGTTCTTCATCCAGGCCGACCTGTCCGGCGACCGGTGGAACGCCGACATCGGCGTGCGGCTGGTCAAGACCAAGACCTCGTCCAAGGCCTGGGACGCGAAGATCGCGAGCCTGACGGAGAACGGCCCGTTCAACTACACCGCCGTCTATGCCGATCCGGTGCAGATCGGCCAGGACGCCGAGTACACCTACGGCCTGCCGTCGGCCAACTTCGTCTGGCACTTCACCGACCAGCTGCAGCTGCGCCTGGGCGCGGCCAAGACGATGGCGCGGCCGTCGGTCGAGCAGCTCGCGCCCACCAGCACCACCGCCAGCGTGGCCTGGGGCGACTTCACCCAGGTCTACGGCGGCAACGCCGAGCTCAAGCCCTATCGCGCCAAGCAGTACGACGCCTCGCTGGAGTGGTACTACGCGAGGAACTCGGCGCTGACGCTGGCGGTGTTCCAGAAGGACATCACCAACCAGATCACCACCAGTTGGCAGACGGGCGTGGACATCGGCGTGCCGGGCCACCTGTTCAACGTGATGAAGCCCATCAACGGCGACAAGGCCAAGGTGCGCGGCTTCGAGGTGGGCTTCCAGCACCTGTGGGACAACGGCTTGGGCGTGCGGGCGCAGTACACGCGCAACCGCTCGCGCAGCTGGGTGGGCGGCGAGCAGCGGCCGCTGGAGGGCATCGCGCCGGCGACCTCGTCGCTGGGCCTGCTGTACGAGAAGGGCCCGTGGAGCCTGAGCGCCACCGCCGACCACACCGACGACTTCGTGTCGGCGATCAACGTGATCGGTCCGGGCTTCAATGAGCGCGCCAAGGCCATCACCTGGCTGACCGCGCAGGCGTCCTATGAGTTCAACAACTGGTTGAAGGTCTCGATCGAAGGCCGCAACCTGACCGATGCCAAGCAGGAGTACACGCTGGGCAACGGCGCCATCACGCTGCCGCAGGGCTACAACCGCTGGGGCCGCGCGTTCACCATCGGCGCGAGCATCAAGTTCTGACGCCGGGTTCCCGGGAAGGACGTTGGGGGTTCCACAACCACCGGGCCGCCGCGCGGCCCACCTCGAAGGAGAACTCATGAAACGATCGCTGATCCGTGCGATGGCCGCCAGCCTCGCCGCCGCCGCCGCACTCACCGTCGCGGCGGGCGCGCAGGCGCAGTCGTGGTGGAAGCCCGGCGTGAACACGACCTGGCAGTGGCAGTTGAGCGGCACGCTCAACACCAGCTACAACGTGGCCGTCTACGACATCGACCTGTTCGACACCTCCGCCCAGACCGTCGCCCAGCTCAAGGCACAGGGCCGCAAGGTGGTGTGCTACTTCTCGGCCGGCAGCTCGGAGAACTGGCGTCCCGACTTCGGCAGCTTCAATGCCGCCGACATGGGCAAGGCGCTGGACGGCTGGGCCGGCGAGAAGTGGCTGGACACGCGCTCGTCCAACGTGCGCGCGGTGATGCTGAGCCGGCTCGACCTGGCCGTCTCCAAGGGCTGCGACGGCGTCGAGCCGGACAACGTCGATGGCTACGCCAATGCGACGGGCTTCCCGCTGACGGCGGCCACGCAGCTCGACTACAACAAGTACCTCGCCAACGCGGCGCACGGCCGCGGGCTGGCGATCGCGCTGAAGAACGACGTCGACCAGCTCGCCGCGCTCGAGCCGTACTTCGACATGGCGGTCAACGAGCAGTGCAACCAGTACGCGGAGTGCGATGGCTATTCGGTTTTCACCAGCAAGAACAAGCCGGTGTTCAACGCCGAGTACGCGTCCAAGTACAAGAACAACACGAACGGCGCGCGCGACAAGCTCTGCACGAAGATGAAGGCCGCGAAGATCCGCTCGCTGGTGCTGCCGCTGGACCTGAACGACGCCTATCGCTACAGCTGCGATTGATCCCGGGATCTTCACGATGACCGACATGACGAGAACTCCCGTCCGCGCCGCGCCGGCGGCCGTGCTGACCGCCGCATTCATCGGCGCGTTCATCGCCGCGTCCGCGCAGGCGGCCGGCGAGGCCCGCTACACGATGGCGGACTTCGCCAAGGTGCCGAAGATCGACGCCCACGTCCACCTGCACAACGCCGATCCGGCGTTCGTCGATGCCGCGCGCCGGCTTGGCTTCAAGGTGCTGACGATCAACGTCGACTATCCGGACTTCCCGCCGCTGGACGATCAGCAGCGGGTGGCGATCGCGCTGCGCGACGCGCGTCCGGCGGACGTGGCCTGGGCGGTGAGCTTCTCGTCGGACACGTCGGATCAGCCGGGCTGGCTCGACGCGACCCGGCGTCGCGTCGATGCCGGCCTGCGGGCCGGCGCGGTCGGCGTGAAGGTCTGGAAGAACATCGGCATGAGCCTGCGCGACCAGCAGGGCCAGCTGGTCATGATCGACGACGCGCGCTTCACGCCGCTGTTCTCCTACTTCGAGCAGCAGGGCATCCCGCTGCTGGGCCACCAGGGCGAGCCGCACAACTGCTGGCTGCCGCTGGAGAAGATGACGGTGCTCAACGACCGCGAGTACTTCGCGCATCACCCGCAGTACCACATGGCGCTGCATCCGGAGATGCCGAGCTGGGAGGCGCAGATGGCCGCGCGCGACCGCATGGTGGCGGCGCACCCGGCGCTGAAGTTCATCGGCATGCACATGGCCTCGCTGGAGCGCGACGTCGATGAACTGGCCGCGTTCCTGGACCGCTTCCCGCTGGCCAAGGTCGACGTGGCGGCGCGCATCGGCCAGCTGCAGGCGCAGAGCCAGCACGACCGGGAGAAGGTCCGGCGCTTCATGATCCAGTACCAGGACCGCCTGCTGTACGGCACCGACATTGCGCAAGCGCCGCAACAATCGGGCGCCGAGTTGCTGAAGGAGGCCGAGCCGGTGTGGCGCATGCACTGGCGCTACTTCAACACGGAGGAGACGTTCCAGGTGTCCGATCTCGAGAAACCGGTGCGCGGCCTGGGCCTGCCCAAGGCGGTCGTCGACAAGCTGTATCACCTCAACGCCGAGCGGAGCTTCCCCACCGCGTGGAAGGCGGCGCGATGACCGGGCGCCGCGCATTCCTCCAATGGCTGGGCGCCGCCCCGGCCGCGACGCTCGCGCCGCGCCTGGCGCTGACGGCCACGATGGGCGCCGCCGTGTCGGCGCGGGCGGCGGATCCCGGCCGCGGTCATGTGCGGCTGCAGGATGAGCGGCTGTCGCTGCAGTTCGACGAGCACCTGCGCAGCCGGATCGTGCGGCTGGGCGGCGCGCGTCCGGTCGAGCTGACCGGCTTCGACGCGGGTGAGCAGCTGATCCTGGCGGGCGGCCAGGTCGTCGACCGCTTCGCGCTGGCGAGCGCGGTGCCCAGCAGCGGCGCGACACCGTTCGGCGCGGGGCAGCGCCTGGCGCTGAGCGGCAAGACCGCCGCCCTCGGCATCGAGAAGACGGTGACGGTCACGCTGCTGGACGAGCATCCCGGCGTGGCGCTCCTCGAGGTGGCGTTCATCAACCGCGGCGACAAGCTCATCGCGCTGCAGGGCTGGACCGTCGCGTCACACCGGCTGCTGGCGTCGCCGCGGCACGCGGGCGGATGGTGGACCTATTCGGGCTCGACGCACACCGACCGGCGCGATTGGATGCAGCCGGTCAGGCGAGGCTTCGAGCAGCGCAATTTCCTCGGCATGGATTCGTCGGACTACGGCGGCGGCACGCCGCTCGTGGACGTGTGGCGGCGCGACCTGGGCGTCGCGGTCGGGCATCTGGACAAGCTGCCGCGGCTGGTCTCGCTGCCGGTGAAGGCGATCGGCGGCCAGGTCGACATCGCGATGCGCGGCGACGAGCCGCGCACGCTGGTGCCGGGCGGGACGCTCGCGCTGCCGCTGGCCTTCATCGCGGTGCACGAGGGCGACTGCTTCGTGCCGCTGGACCGCTACCGGCGGTTGATGAACGCGCAGGGCCTGAGCGCGCCGGAGCCGCCACGCAGCGCGCACGACTCGGTCTGGTGCGCGTGGGGCTATGAGCGCGATTTCTCGCTCGACCGCGTGCGCGCGACGCTGCCCAAGGCGCAGGAGCTTGGCCTGAAGTGGGCGGTGCTGGACGACGGCTGGCAGCGCCAGACGGGCGACTGGTTCGACATCGACCTCAAGAAGTTCCCGCGCGGCGAGGAGGACATGAAGGCGCTGGTCGCCGACATCCATGCGCGCGGCATGAAGGCGCGGTTGTGGATCGCGCCACTGGCGGTGGCGCCGGGCAGCGACGAGCTGCACGGGCATGCGGATCTGTTGCTGCTCGACAAGGATGGCGCGCCGCAGATGATCACGTGGTGGAACTGCCTGTACCTGTGTCCGGGCGCGAAGGAGACGCGTGAGCGCACGGCCGCGATGTTCCGCAAGATCATCGGCGAGTGGGGCTTCGACGGGGTGAAGGTCGATGGCCAGCATCTCAACGGCGTCGCGCCCTGCTTCAATGCCAAGCATGGGCATGCGAAGCCGGAGGATGCGTACGAGCACATGGCGGACTTCTACCGCGCGATGTTCGAGGCGGCGCATGCGGCGAATCCGGAAGCGGTGGTCGAGGTGTGTCCCTGCGGCACCAGCTATGCGTTCCACAACATGCCGTGGATCGACCAGGCGCCGGCCTCGGATCCGCTGTCGAGCTGGCAGGTGCGGCACAAGGGCAAGGCGCTCAAGGCGCAGATGGGGCGCTGGTCGGCGTACGCCGGCGATCACGTCGAGCTGTCGACCGGCGGGACGGACTTCGCGTCGTCGGTGGGCGTCGGCGCGGTGGTGTCGACCAAGTTCACCTGGCCGGAGGACCCCAAGCCCAAGGACTCCTTCCTGCTGACGCCGGAGCGCGAGGCGCACTGGCGCAAGTGGATCGCGGCGCACAACGCGAAGGGACTGTCGGACGGCGTGTATCGCGGCGAGCTGTATGACATCGCCTTCGACAAGCCGGAGACGCATGTCGTCGAGAAGAACGGGGTGATGCATTACGCGTTCTATGCGCCGCAGTGGCAGGGCGCGGTGACGCTGCGCGGCCTGGGGCCGGGGACGTGGAAGGTCCGCGACTACGTGAATGGCGTGGAGTTGGGGCGCGTCAACGCGGCGAAACCGACGCTGAACGTGGGATTCAAGGAGCACCTGCTGATCGAGGCGGTGCTGGAGACCGCGGTGGACCGGCCGCTGGCGCGGGCGTCGCGGCTGCCGTCACGGTTGATCGGAACGGATGGATTCGCGCTCGCGTCGGCGTGGGAGGACGCGCCGGCGATGTTCTTCGCGCATGACTGGCGCGGCCGGCCGCTGGCCGGGACGCAGTCGACGCGGGTGCAGTTGATGCATGCCGAGGGGGCGCTGCATCTGCGATTCAGCAACCGCTACAACGCGCTGACGACGCATGAGCGCGAGGCCTCGGCGACGGCGATCTGGCCGATGTGGGAACGCGATGTGGTCGAGGTGTTCCTGCAGGCGCCGCGGGACGCGGGGACGGATCGCTACCGCGAGGTGGAGGTGGCGCCGAACGGGATGGTGATGGACCTGGAGGTGCGCGGGGCGGGGCGCAAGCGCCTTGTCGGCGAGAGCCGGGCGCGCACGTCGGTGGATGAGTCCCACCGGATGTGGACGGCGGAGTTGGTGGTGCCCATGCCGCGCGGGACGGAGCCGCTCGACGGGTGGCGGATCAATCTGTTCCGCATCGAGGGGAACAAGGCATCGAGGCAGTTCAGCGCCTGGAATCCGACCGGGAGCGAGAAGCCCAATTTCCATGTGCCGGAGGCCTTCGGGCTGCTGCGCCTGGAGGCTTGATCGACGGCGAAGAGGGGTTGGCCCTCACCCGCAAGCGGGCGAGGGGGTAAGAAGGAGCGCTGCCCGCACTTACCTTGCGCAAGAACTCCCTCGCCCCCCGCGAGGGGGGAGAGGGCAGGGGAGAGGGGGTGCTTCGAAGGGCAGCAGCGCTGTGGCACGAGCCCCCTCTCCCCCACCCTCTCCCCCTGTGGGGGCGAGGGAGTTGGTCAGCAGCAGCGCTTTACATCGGCGGCGCTCGGTAGAACACCCTCTCCCGCGAAGTGGGAGAGGGTGGGGTGAGGGCCAGCGGCGCAGGCAGTGCAGCAGCCCTGTCTTACCCCCTCGCCCGCTTGCGGGAGAGGGCAGGGCTGAGGGCCAGCCCCCGCCGCAGCGCGCCGTTCAAGCGCCTGCCGCGACCTTCTTCCCGCCGCTGCCTGCCTTCTTCATCGGCACCGGCTCCGGCAGTTCCTTCGCCTGGAGCATGCGGGCCTGGACCACGAGCTGGTTGTGCGCGTCGAGGAATGCTGCCGCGATGACCTTGCCCTCGTTGCTGTTGGCCCATCCCGCGCCCGCCGCGCCGCCGAGCTTTCCAAGCACCAGCCCGCCCATCCCCAGGTCGGTGACCCGCACCGACCCCGTTGCCGCCGCCACCTGCTCGGTCGTCTCGTTGTCCGTCAGCAGCAGCGCCACCTGGGCCTCCTTGAGCTTGATGTGCTCGGCCGCCCCGACGAACTTGTTGAGCACCGGGATCATCCCCAGGATGCCGCCCACCTGGCGGCCCGCGTCCTGCTCGCTGAAGGTCAGGCTCGGGATCAGCGTGTACTGCGCCTCGTAGCCCTTGCCCTTGTGCACGGTGGAGCCTTCCTGGCGCAGGATGCCGGCGTCCTTCAGCTCCTGCTCCTTGATCGTGGCCTTCAGCCCCGAGTTCCGGTCGACGACGCGGAAGCAGCCACTCTGCTGCGCCAGCAGCCGCACCAGCGGCAGCGGCGAGTTGGGCAGGCCGTTGGGCGCGCTGATCGTGTAGCCGTTGGGGTTCTCCATCAGGGACAGCGTCGCCACCGGCGCCTCGCACTTCACCAGCTCCCGATTGGCGTTGTGCGCGCCGGCCGGGCCGGCGGAGCCGGTGATCTCCGAGCTGCCTTCCCCCAGAGTCGCGCCCTGCTTGCCGCAGCCCGCGAGCATCGCCACCGCGACGCCCGCGGCGAGCACCGCGCCCATGCGGGCCAGGGAAGAACCGGCGAATGCCGGGGTGCGCGCGTATGCCATGCCGATCTCCTATGCGCAAGACTGCGATGAATCAGAAACGGCCGGGACCATAGCGCAAATGTGTGGGGTTGCGGCCCCCACCGATGGGTGGACGCGTCGCTGAATGTCGCGTCGGCGCGGCGCGCTTTACCGCCGGTTACCGCATGCGCGCCTCACGCGCTCTTCACGCGACGGGCTCGCGCCGGCCTCGCGCCGGCCTCGCGCACCGGGGCGATGCGGGGAAACCTCGATGCCCAGGGCCTGCGGCGGCGGACGGAGTTGCCGGAGAATCCGCCCCTTCGGCCCTCGCGGCCGCACAAGCTCCATTCATGAACGTCAAGTCCCCGAGCCGCGCCATCGCGTGGCTGGTGTGCGCGCTGGTCGCCGCCTCGCTGTACGGCAACTACTACGTCTACGACTCCATCGGCCCCGTCGCCGACGCGCTGCAGAGCCAGCGCGGTTTCAGCGACCAGCAGATCGGCCTGCTCAACGCGATCTACAGCCTGCCCAACGTCGTGCTGATCCTGGTCGGCGGTGTGCTGGTCGACCGCTTCGGCGCGGCGCGCATGACCGTGTGGACCGCCGGCATCTGCCTGCTGGGCGCTCTCCTCACCGCGCTCAGCCCCAGCTTCGCCGGCATGGCCGCGGGCCGCCTGCTGTTCGGCATCGGCGCCGAGACCTTCGGCATCGCCACGCTGGCCGCGCTCGCGCAGTACTTCGTCGGCGGCAACGTCGCCTTCTCGATGGGCCTGGCGCTGTCGATCGGGCGGCTGGGCTCGTACTCCTCCGACATGTCGCCGACCTGGTTCGCCCATGCCTACGCGCAAGGCTGGCAGCCGCCGCTGCTGATCGCCGCCGCCGCGGCGGCCGCCTCGTTCGCCGGCGCCGTCCTTTACTGGTGGCTGGACCGGCGCGTCGCCTCCGCCGACAAGGGCGCCGCCGAGAAGCAGGCCCAGCCCTTCGTCTGGCGCGACCTGCTGCACTTCGGCCGCGCCTACTGGTTCCTGCTCGCGCTGTGCGTGCTCTGGTACTCGGTGATCCTGGCCTTCCGCAGCACCTTCTCGATCAAGTACTTCCAGCACGCGCACGGGCTGGACCTCGCCGCGGCCGGGGCGATGAACAGCTACGTCTTCCTGGCGGCGGTCTTCGCGACGCCGGCCTTCGGCTGGCTGTGCGACCGCGTCGGCCGCTACGCGCCGTTCCTGGCCTTCGGCGCCGTGCTGCTGCCGATCGCCATCGCGACCATGGCGCTGACCCACGCGAGCCTGTGGATCGCGACCGCGCTGATCGGCGTCAGCTTCTCGCTGGTGCCGGCGGTGATGTGGCCGCTGGCGAGCAAGATCGTCTCGCCGCAGCGCTTCGGCACGGCGATCGGGCTGATGTGGGTGGCGCAGAACGCCGGCATCGCCGGCGCCAACCTGGTCGCCGGCTGGCTCAACGATCGCGCCGGCGCCAGCGCCCAGAACCCGGCCGGCTACGAGCCGATGATGATGTTCTTCGGCCTGGCCAGCGTCGCCGGCGCGGTGTTCGCGCTGATCCTGTGGCTGACCGCGGGACGCAAGGCTCAGGAGAAGGCGGCCGTCCCACCGGGCGCGGGGATCACGACTTCGTGATCTTCACGTAGCGCAGATTCCATCCCGGCCCGTTGGCCTTCACCGCGATCTGCTGCTGGCCGGCGGGCAGCGTGACGCGGTGCGAGACGGTGGTCCAGTTCTGCCACCCGCCCGTCGATGGCACGTTCAGCGCGCCATACACCGGCGTGCCGCCCGCCATCTCCAGCTGCAGGCTGCCGCTGCCATTGAGGCTGGCGACGCGGTACTCGACGGTGTAGGTGCCGCCCTGCGGCAGGTTCAGGTCCCACACCACCCAGTCGCCGGCATCGATCCAGCCCAGGTTCTGGCCGCCTTCGCTGGAAGCCTCCAGCTGCATGCCCGACTGCAGCGCGAAGCCGCTGGCCGGCAGCGTCGTCGAGAAGCCCGGCGTGGCGCCGTCCTTCTTGTAGACCCGCACGTAGTCCACGTACATCTTCGCGGGCAGCTTGCTCTCGTCGATGTTCCATTGCGGCCAGTTGCCGCCCACGGCCAGGTTCAGCAGCAGGAAGAAGTCGCGGTGGAATTCCTCCGTGCTGTTGACGCTGTTCGTGATGTCGGCAACGTGGAACTGCCGCCCGTCGACGAACCAGCGGATGAACTGCTCGTCCCATTCGACGGCGTACACGTGATAGTCCGCCACGTTCGCGCCGGTGTGGCCGCCGTAGGACGCGTGACCGCCGTCCGGCCCCTGCCAGTGGATGGTCCCGTAGACATCGGGCTCCGTGTTCACGTGCTCCATGATGTCGATCTCGCCCGAGGCGGGCCAGCCGACCGAGCCGATGTTGCTGCCCAGCATCCAGAACGCCGGCCACATGCCGGCACTCGACGGCGCCTTGATGCGGGCCTCGATGCGGCCGTACTTGAAGCTGGCCAGGCCCTGCGTCGTCATGCGCGCCGAGGTGTAGCGCATGCCGCCGAAGTCCTCGCGCCTGGCGGTGATGACGAGCTGGCCGTTCTCGACCGTCGCGTTCTCGCGCCGGTAGTACTGCAGCTCGTTGTTGCCCCAGCCGCCCGAGCCGGTGCCGGTCTCGAAGCGCCATTGGGGACCGATGCCGTTGGTGAACTCGTCCTGCCAGACGAGTTGCCAGTTCTGGGCCTGCGCGGCGGCGCCGGCCAGGGTGAGCGCGATCGCGGCCAGCGATCGAATCCAGCGTGTCATGGGGGATCTCCTCTATGCCTGTGGTGGAGGAGACGCGCGCGAGGACAGGAGGCGGCGTCTCCAGGGACGCCCGAATGCAGCGGTAAGCCGGCGGGGCGGCTGGACGCCGCGCGGGCGCCGCCACCTCTCGATGCCGACTATCTGAAAGCGCTTTCAGATTGTCTTCGGGGTTTACCCGGAGCGGCCGCGGGGGCCTTACAGCTCGACCTTCGCGTTCACCCCCACCGTGCGCGGCGCGCCGACGAAGGTATAGCCCGAGGCCAGGAAGCCCCAGTAGCGGCGATCGAAGATGTTGTCCACGCCCGCGCGCAGCGTCACCGGATGCTGCGCGACGCGGGTCTCGTAGCTCACGCCGAGGTTGAACAGCGAGTACCCCGGCAGGGTGTACTTGTTGTCGGCATCGAGCGCCAGGCGGTCGAAGTAGTGCCATTCGGCGCTGGCCGCCAGGCCCTCGATGCCGGGGATCCTCTGGCGGAGTCCGATCGAGGCCTGCCACTTCGGGATGCCTTCGAGCCGGTGGCCCACCAGGCTCGCGTCGGTCTCGCGGTACTCGCCCCGGGTCCACGCGGCGCTGCCGGTGATCCGCAGGCCGCTGTCGAGGTCGACGTGGCCGTTGAGCTCCGCGCCGCGCAGCCGCACCTGGCCGTTGGAGACGTAGTAGTTCTGCGCGTTGGCGTACTCCGCGCCGCGATCGATCTCGAACAGCGAAGCCGTCGCGGCCCAGCCGCGGCCCTCCTGCTTGGCGCCGATCTCGTACTGCCTGCTCTTGAGCGGCGCGAGCACCTCGTCCGCGTTGGCGTAGGTGGTACCGACGGTGCTGCCCTGCTCGAGCGCCTCGACATAGCTCGCGTACAGCAGTGTGTCGGGCCGCGGCCGGAACATCAGCGCCACCGTCGGCGTGACCGGCGTCTTGCGGTAGCGGTTGGTGACGTCGCCGGCGGTGTTGTACGAGGTCTGGCCGTAGTCCGAGTAGCGCAGCCCCGCCAGCACCGACCACTGCTCGGAGAACTGCAGCGTGTCGCTGGCGAAGACCGCCTTCTGCGCCGAGTGGTAGTTGTGATACTGCAGCGCGTCGTTGTAGCTGCCGGTCCAGGGCAGCGGCGTGATCGGCTGATGGAGGTTCTCGTCACCGATCGGCACGTAGAGCGACTTGGGCACCGTCTGCTTGTTGAGCCCCTGCCAGGCCAGGCCGAGCGTGACCTGGTGCTGCAGTCCGGCGGTCGAGAAGCCGCCCTCCAGCAGCGCCTGCGCCTGCTCGTAGGTGGCCGCGCCCTGCGACTTGTTCAGATAGACCGTGTAGTCGCCGGCCTCGTTGTTCAGGCTCATCCACTGGCCGGAGTAGCGGCGGCGGTCCTGGCTGCGGCTGATGTCGACCTTGGCGTTCCACGACGGGTCGATGCGCCATTGCAGGCCGGTCGACACGAAGAAGACCTTGGAGTTGAAGAAGGTCGTGTCGTGCGCGTTCAGGTCCTTGCGGCCGCTGGGCGGCGCGGGCAGCCGGGTGCCGGTGAAATCGTCGAGGAAGAAGTCCTGCACGCCGCCCTGCACGCGGCGCGACTGGTGGATCGCGTCCGCCGTCCATGTCAGCGACGGGCTGAGCCGCGCGTCCAGCGCCAGCGAGCCGGAATTGCGCTGCACCCGCGCGCCGTTGTAGGTCTCACCCTGTTCGTGCGTGAGATTGAGGCGGTAGCCGAGGCGCTCGTCGTCGCCGGCGCGGCCGCCGGCATCGAGGTGCTCGCTGAAGACGCCGTTGGAGCGGTAGCCGACGTCGGCGCTCAGCAGCGGCTTGTCGGTCGGTCGCTTGGTGACGAAGTTGATGATGCCGCCCGGCGCGCCGAATCCATACATGAATCCCGAGGAGCCCTTGAGCAGTTGCACCGATTCGAAGGTCTCGATCGGCAACTCCACGGTCGTCATGAAGAACGGCAGGCCGTTGATCTTGTAGCCGTTGTAATCGTCCAGCGGAATGCCGCGCACGTTGATCGAGTACGCGTTGAACGAGTACGTGTCGCCGAGCGACATCACCGACGCGTCGTTCGCGAAGACCTTGCCGAGCGCCTTGACCTGGCGGGCGTCCAGGTCCTCGGCGCTGACCTGCGCGGTGGAGAAGGGGGTTTCCAGGTCGGAGCGGGCGCCGAGCGCGCCGGCGCCGACGGGCAGTTCGCGCTTGCGCGAGCCCTGTACCGTGACGCGGGACAGCGCGGCGCCGGTGCCGGCCTCGGCGGTGGGCGTGGTGGTGTCGTTCGCGGCGGTATCCGCCCAGGCCGCGCCTGTGGCGAAGCTGCCGAGCAGGGTGGCGATGGCCAGGGAAACGGCTTTCGGATGGGCTTGCATGAATCTCGGACGTGGGTCGGTCGTGAACAGGTGAGAAAGCCGCAACGGCATTGCGGCTGACGCTTCACTCTATTCACGCGGCTCCCGGACGCAGAGAAACCTTTCGGCCTATCGATATTCGAAGCAGCGGCGCGGATCTACGGTAGTGGCACCGCTACTCGCCCCGCGCCGCCGCCGCGGCCCGCAGCTTGTCCTTCTTGCTCGGCCGCTTGCCCTTGACGCCGCCAGCCGCGGCGGCGGGCGACGCGACCTCGACCGGCTCGAAGCCGGGAATCCGCTCGCGCGCCACGCGATGGCCCTGGCGCTTCTCGATCAGGCGGAAATGCGCTTCCGCGTCCGCGCCGATGAAGCTCACCGCCAGGCCCGAAGCGCCCGCGCGCGCGGTGCGTCCGATGCGGTGCGTGTAATCGACCGCGGAGCGCGGCAGGTCGTAGTTCACCACCACCGGCAACTGCGCGATGTGGATGCCGCGTCCGCCCAGGTCGGTCGCGACCAGCACCCGCACCTGGCCAGCCTTGAAGTCGGCCAGCACGCGCGTGCGCGCGCCCTGGCTGGCATCGCCGTGGAAGGCCTCGGCCGCGATGCCGGCCTTGCGCAGCTTGTCGGCGACGTGATCGCAGGCATAGCGCGTCGCCACGAACACCAGCACGCGCGTCCAGCCGCCCTGCTCGATCAGATGGCGCAGCAGCGGCGTGCGCCGCGCGGGATCGACCTCGATCGCGTGTTCCTCGATCCGGCCCTCGGCGGCCGGCGCGTCCTCGATGGCGATGCGCACCGGGTCGCGCAGCATGCGGCCGGCCAGCGCCTGCACGCTGTCCGGGAAGGTCGCGGAGAACAGCAGGTTCTGACACCGCTTGGGCAACTGCGCGAGCACCGCGTCCAGCTCCTCGGCGAAGCCGCCATCGAGCAGGCGGTCCGCCTCGTCCAGCACCAGGCATTCGACTTCGGACAGCCGCAGCCCGTTGTGATCGACGACGTCGAGCAGCCGGCCCGGCGTCGCGACGACGATCTCGGCCCCGCCGCGCAGCGCCATCAGCTGCGGATTGATCGACACGCCGCCATGCAGCACCACGACCTTCGCCGGCTCGGCGAGGTGACGCTCCAGCTGCCGCAGCGTCTCGCCGACCTGCACCGCGAGCTCGCGTGTCGGGACCAGCACCAGCGCTTCGGTGCGGCGCAGCGCCGGCCGGATGCCGGCATCGATCCGGTGCAGCACCGGGAAGGCATAGGCCGCCGTCTTGCCCGAGCCGGTCGCGGCCGAGCCCAGCACGTCGCGGCCCGCGATGGCCGCGGGGATCGCGGCCGCCTGGATCGGCGTCGGTTCATCGAAGCCCAGCGCCTGGGCGGCCTGGACCAGGGACGGCGTCAGCCCCAGGGCAGCGAACGCGCTCACAGCTTGCGCACCTTCACCGACTTGCCCTTGACCTTGCCGGCATTGAGCTTGCGCAGCGCCTGATCGGCGACGCCGCGCTCGACGGCGACGTAGGTCGAGAACTCGTTGACATTGATCTTGCCGATCTGCGATCCCTCGAAGCCAAGGTCCTTGGTCAGCGCGCCCAGCACGTCGCCGGGACGGATCTTCTCCTTGCGCCCGCCCAGGATCTGCAGCGTCACCATCGGCGGGTGCAGCGGCTCGCCATCGGCCGCGGGCGTGAGCTCGCTCAGCGGATGCCAGGGGCTGACGCTGCCCTGCATCTGGTCGATGCGGCCGACGCGGCCCATCTCGTCGAGGCTGGCCAGGCTGAAGGCCCAGCCGGCCTCGTCCGCGCGGCCGGTGCGTCCGACGCGATGGACGTGCACCTCGGGATCGGGCGTGATGTCGACGTTGATCACCGCCTCGAGCTGCGCGATGTCCAGCCCGCGCGCCGCGACGTCGGTCGCCACCAGCACGCTGCAGCTGCGGTTGGCGAACTGCACCAGCACCTGGTCGCGATCGCGCTGCTCCAGGTCGCCATGCAGCTCCAGCGCGACGATGCCTTGTGACTGCAGCACGGCCACCAGGTCGCGGCACTGCTGCTTGGTGTTGCAGAACGCCAGCGTGCTCGCCGGACGGAAGTGGTTGAGCAGCAGGCCCACGGCATGCAGGCGTTCGCTCTCGGTGACCTCGTAGAAGCGCTGGCGGATCTTGTGCGCGGCATGGCGCTCGGTCAGCGTGATCTGCTTTGGATCGCGCATGAAGCGGCCGGCCAGCGCGGCCACGCCCTCGGGATAGGTGGCCGAGAACAGCAGCGTCTGGCGCGCCTTCGGGCAATGGGCGACGACCTGCGCGATGTCCTCGGCGAAGCCCATGTCGAGCATGCGATCCGCCTCGTCCAGCACCAGCGTGCCGAGCGCCTCCAGCGACAGCGTCTCGCGCTGCAGGTGGTCGAGGATGCGGCCCGGCGTGCCGACGACGATGTGCGCGCCATGCGCCAGGCTGGCCAGCTGCGAGCGGATCGGCACGCCGCCGCACAGCGTCAGCGTCTTGATGTTGTCCTCGGCGCGCGCCAGGCGGCGGATCTCCTGCGTCACCTGGTCGGCGAGTTCGCGCGTGGGGCAGAGCACCAGCGCCTGCACCGCGAAGCGGCGCGGATTCAGGTTGGCCAGCAGCGGCAGGCTGAACGCGGCGGTCTTGCCGCTGCCGGTCTTGGCCTGCGCGATCAGGTCCTTGCCGGCGAGCGACAGCGGCAGGCTCGCGGCCTGGATCGGCGTCATCGACAGGTAGCCCAGCTGCGCCAGGTTGGCCTGCATCGCGGGCGGCAACGGGAGGCTGGCGAAGGAGTCGGCGCCGGGCTGGGTGGAGGGCGGGGCGGGGGGCAGCGGGGGCGCCGGAGTCGGGGTGTCCGGGACGGACGGGTCGGGGCGGGTCATGCGCGATTGTCGACGACGCGCGTCCATCCGGCCAGGACGCGGTCTGATCCCGGCTCGCGACGGCCTGTCGGGCGGCGCTTCGCGCCCGTGGACGGCCTCCCTACGCTGCGCGGCACTCATCGATCAGGGAGACCCTCGTGCTGCAGATCCAGGATGTCGTGAAGACCTTTGGCCCCCATGTCGCCGTGGACGGCGTCTCGCTCGATCTCCAACCCGGGGTGCTCGGGCTGATCGGCCACAACGGCGCGGGCAAGAGCACGCTGCTGCAGATGCTGGCGACGCTGACCGCCCCCACGCGCGGCCGCATCCTGCTCGATGGCCAGGACATCGTCGCCAGGCCCGAGCTGATGCGCCGCCGGCTCGGCTACCTGCCGCAGGACTTCGGCGTCTATCCGCACCTGACGGCGCGCGAGTTCCTGCAGTACTTCGCGGCGCTGAAGGGCGTGAAGGACGGCCGCCGGGTGCAGGCGCTGCTGGAGCTGGTGAACCTGGGCGATCACGCGCACCGCGCGGCGGCCGGCTTCTCCGGCGGCATGCGGCAGCGGCTGGGCATCGCGCAGGCGCTGCTGAACGACCCGGACGTGCTGATCGTCGACGAGCCCACCGCCGGCCTCGACCCCGAGGAGCGGCTGCGTTTCCGCCGCCTGCTCGGCGACCTCGGCGCGAAGCGGCTGGTGATCGTGTCGACGCACATCGTGTCGGACGTGGAGAACCTGGCCTCGCACCTGGCGATCCTGCGGCGCGGCCGGCTGGTAGCCTTCGAGACGCCCGAGGCGCTGATGGCGCGGGCCTCGGGCCAGGTATGGACCTCGGTGCTCTCCACCGAGGCCTACGAGGCGCTGCGCGGTCAGGTGCACGTGCTGCGGGCCCAGCCGCAGGGCGGGCGGATGCAGGTCCGCATCGCGCATGCCTCGCGGCCGTGCGCGGAGGCGCAGCTCGCGCAGCCGACGCTGGAGGAGGCGCTGATGGCGCAGCGCTATGCCGATCAGCAGGTGGCCGCATGAACGCCGCGCTGTGGAAGGCCTCGGTGCTGAACGAGTGGCGGCTGCGCAGCCGCCGGCTCAGCACGCTGGTGATCCTGCTCGCGGTCGTCGCGCTGAGCTGGCTGATGGTGCCCCAGCCGAGGACCGGCTTCGCCATGATGGTCACGCACGGCCAGCGCATCGCGTATGAGAGCGAGGCGCTGGCCTTCGCCACCGGGACGATCGCCTGCGTCCTGTTCGGCCTGGCGGGGTTCTATCTCGCGCGCGGCCGCAGTCAGGAGGACCTGCGCACCGGTACCGCGTCCGTGCTGGCGGCGACGCCGGTGACCAACGCGCAGCTGCTGGGCGTGCGCTGGCTGGGCGCGTTCGGCTTCCTGATGGCGCTGGGCGCGACGCTGATGCTGACGCTGTGGGTGCTGCAGCTGGTGCGCGGCGAAGGACCGCTGCAGCCGCTGCCGTATCTGTGGATGCTGCTGCTCGGCCTGGCGCCGGGGCTGATGCTGTGCGCGAGCCTGGCGGTACTGGCCGACGCCTGGTCGCCGCTGATGCGCAAGTGGGGCGACGCGCTGTACTGGATGCTGTGGATGGCGCAGTTCGCCTTCCTGCCCTTGATGCTCGAGCGGTCGATGCCGGGTCTGAACGCCTGGCAGGTCTTCGACGTGCAGGGCCTGTCGACGCTGATCGTCCGGCTGATCCAGCTGATGAACGTCGACCACGTCAGCGTCGGCGGCAGCCCCTTCGATGCCGGCAAGGCGGTGCTGCACATGCCCTCGGGCCTGTGGAGCGCGGAGCTCGTCGCCTTGCGCGTGGGCGCGATGGGCGTGGCGATGCTGCCGCTGCTGCTGGCCATGCGGGTGTTCCATCGCTATGCGCCGGACCGGGTGGCGCGGCCGGAGGCGAAGCGCTCGCGCCTGCTCGCCGCGGCGCGGTGGCTGCTGCGGCCCGCGCTGGTGCCGACGGCCTGGATGCTCGCGCGGCTGCTGCGCGCCAGCGCGCTCGTGCCGGGCGTGGCGGGACGCTGGCTGGGCGATGCCAGCCTGGTGCTGCTCAGCCAGCCGCTGTTGACGCTGGTGATGGGCGCGTGCGCGGTGGCCTCGGCCGCGGTGCCGCTGGCGGAGCTGCCCGCGGTGATGGCCGTCGCGCTCGCCGCCTGGGGCATGGCCGTGGCCGACGTGAGTTCGCGCGACTGGCAGAGCGGCACGCTGGCGCTGGCCAGCGCGATGCCGGGCGGCGCGCGCGAGCGCGGCTGGCGGCAGGCGCTCGTCGCGCTCGGTCTGGGCCTGCTGGTGAGCGCGCCGGCGCTGCTGCGCTGGGCGGCCGGATCCCCGATGCGGGCGGCGGCCTGCCTCGCGGGGCTGCTGTGCGCGAGCGCGTTCGCCACCCTGCTGGGCCGGCTGACCAAGGGCGCGCGTACCTTCGTGGCGCTCTACCTGTTCGGGCTCTACGTCGGGCTGCAGGCGCGCGGCATCCCCAACGTCGACATGCTGGGCCTGAGCGGCGCCGCCAATGCCGCCAGCGTGCTGATCTACGCCGGCGCCGGCGTGCTGGGCCTGCTCGCGCTGGCGGCCGGAGGGCGCCCGGCGCGCGCCTGAGCGGGGTTGATATCCCTGGTCCGCCATCGGCCTCCGGTGCCGGGCGCGGCGGGCGGTGCGGCGATGTGAGCTACGATGGCCCGATAGACCGTGAGGTTGTCAACCGAGGCCTTCGCTTCCTTCGACCCGTCGAACGCATCGCAGTCCTCGCCTTGATCGCTTGGCGCATCTGTTCGTGCCGTACGTCGCGGCGCGACACGTGAGGAGTCAGGTGATGCCTGTTCCGATGGCGCTCGAGGCGCTGCGAGAGTCCCTTCGCATCAGCGTGGACGCGCTCAAGCGCCGCCAGGCGAGCGAGATTCCCGAGACCGTGATCGATCGGCTGGTCGAGCTGGACTGGCTCGAATGGAATGGTGGCGCCTTGCGCCTCACCACCACCGGCGAGAACATCTATCGCAAGGAGGCGGCTCAATGGCGGGCCCAATCCGAGCGCGACGCCTCCGGTAAACCCCCAACCGCCAAGGAGATCGAGATGGCAAAGCCCAACTATCAATTCGAGAAACGCCAGCGCGAACTCGCCAAGCAGAAGAAGAAGCAGGAGAAGGAACAGGAAAAGGCGCAGCGCAAGACCGCGCCCACCCCGCCCGAGGACAGCAGCGAGGCCAAGGAGCCGACGCCCGCCTGAGCCCGAGCCCCGCGCGCGCCGGCGCCTGCCGCGCGCTCCAGCAACGCCGGGCGCCCCGGCGGCGCTCTTTCCCTGACCTGGACCGCGTCCGCCATAGCCGGGCGGACGGCGGCTGTCTGTCAGGGAATCACCTACATGCACATCTATCAATTGCCACTGGACGGGCTTTTGATAAAACTGAACAATTCATCTCACGGCAGCGCAAATCGACTTGCAACGCCGTCCTGCTTTTCCTCCCTGAGCAGGAGACTGCCGATGGCAGTCCTTCGGGCCCGACTGTCCAGGCAGCCGGGCCTTCTTTCTTTCCGGAAGGCATCCGGTCGGCCAGGGGCGCTATGCTGCGCCGCTTTCCCGATGACGATGAACACTTCCGATCCCCGACCGCCGCGTCCGCAACCCCCGCAGGAGCGCGGCGACCTGCTGGGCCTGAGCCTGATCGCCGTGCTCGCGGCGCTGATGGTGGCCGCGCTGCGCGCCGAAGGCCCGGCCAAGCCGATCCTGATGGGCCTGGCGCTCGTCGCGTGGGGCGGCATGTTCCTGGCGAGCTATTTCTTCAGCCACAAGACCTTCTTCCTGCTCGGGCTGCGCTGGTTCTGCGTGACGCTGTCCTATCCGTCCACGCCCAGGATGGCGTTCTTCTACGCCGCCGTCATGGCGGCGATGGGGCTGGCGTCGATCCTGGCCGGTCTCGGCGTCGTCTGACCGGCCGTGGCCGGGTCTGCGGATAGAGTCGTCGGCCAGCCCGCATGTCCGGCATCGGCCTTGCCCGCAGCGCTGGCCGCATCAGGTGGCGGAGTGAACGCCGAAGCCCCGAAGCGCGGGACAGGGAGACCCATGCCGTATCGCGGATTCATCCAGGAAGCAGCCGGCCCGGCGCAGCGGCGGCTTTCGCTCGGGCTGTGCGCGCTGGTGCTGCTGTCGGTGCTGGTCGTGGTGCCGCGCGCCGCGATGCCGCTGCCGCAGCTGCCGCACATCAGCGGCATGTACGGGGCGGCCACGGCCATGATCGACCTGGCGACCTTCTGGCTGCTGATCTCCTCGCCGCGGCCGCACCGCTCGCACATCGTGATCGCCGCGGCCTACCTGTTCGCGGGCCTGATGGCCATCCTCCACGTGCTGACCTTTCCCGGCGCGGTCTTCGCCGACGGGCCGGTCCTAGGCTCGCCACACGCGGTGAGCTGGCTGTTCGTCGGCTGGCGCGCCGGCTTCGCGCTGCTCATCGCCTGGGCCGCGCTGGTGGATCCCCCCGACGCGCAGGACGGCCCCGCCGCGCCGAGCAGCTTTCCGCTGGTGGTGGCCGTGCTGGCGGCCTTCGCACTCGCGCTCGGGTCCCAGCTCACGGATGCCGCGTCGGTGACCCTCGTGCAGGGGCGCTCGCTGTTCAGCCACGTGACCATCGTCGGGTCCTATGTCAGCGCGGCCGTCGCGGCGCTCGCCGTGGTCCTGATCTGGGCGCGGGGGCTGCTGCGGCGCTCCATCTTCACGTGGCTGGTCTTCGTGCTCGTGGCCGAGGGCGCTGGCGTCTGGCTCAGCACCTTCAGCGGGCAGCGCTACTCGCTGGCCTGGTACATGACGCGGATCGAGGGGCTGGTGGCCAACACGGTGCTGCTGGCCTTGCTGGCGATGCATTTCCGCTCGGTGCAGAAGCGGCTGACCGATGCCTTCCTCGCACTGGAGCGGCGCACCGACGAGCTGCAGGCCCAGGTGCACAAGCGCGAGGCGGCCGAGACGCAGCTGGCGCGGGCCCAGAAGCTGGACGTGGTGGGGCGGCTCGGCGCGAGCCTGGCGCATGACCTGAACAACATCCTGCAGGTGCTGACCGGCCGCCTGGCCATCATCCAGCGGCGGACGGGGCCGGCGATCGAGCCGGACGTGCAGGTGATGCGGCGCAGCGTGCGCAAGGCCGAGGCGCTGACGCGGCAGCTGACGCTGCTGTCCGGCCGGCGGCGCAACCAGCCGCAGGCGATCCAGGCGGGCGTGGTGCTTGGCGAGATGGAGGAGGTGCTGCGCTCGCTCGTCGGCACGCGCTGCGGGCTGCGGATCTCGGCCGAGGACGGGCTGCCCACGGTGGCGCTGGATCCGCTGGAGCTGGAGATCGCCGTGACCAACCTCGTCACCAATGCCTGCGACGCGACCCGCGACTGCGGCGAGATCCACGTGCGGGCCTTCTCCACCGTGACGGCCGGCGGCGGACCGGCGCTGGCGATCGAGGTCGTCGACCAGGGCGATGGCATCAAGCCCGAGATCCTGGAGAAGGTCTTCGAGCCCTTCTTCACGACCAAGACGCGAGGGAACGGCACGGGGCTGGGGCTCGCGCAGGTGCACGGCTTCGTGACGGCCAGCGGTGGCACGGTGGACGTGCGCAGCCAGGTGGGCCGGGGCACGGCCGTGACGATGGTGTTCCCGACCACGGCCGCCGTGGGAAGCGACGGGCAAGCCGAGATGCCGCCGCCGCGCCCGGTCGAGGGGCGCGTGCTGCTGCTCGTCGAGGACAACCCCGACGTGCGTGAGTCCTCGGTGCAGCTGTTGTCGGCCGAGGGGCTGGCGGTGCGCGCCGTCGTCGATGCCGACGCGGCGCTGGCGCTCCTGGAGGGCGGCTTCGCGCCCGACTACCTGGTGTCGGACATCGTGATGCCGGGCCGCATGGACGGCGCGGAACTGGTGCGGCAAGTGCGGGCGCGATTCCCGGCGATCAAGGCGGTGCTGGTGACCGGCTACAGCGATGTCGCCGACCGCGCGCGCGACGACGGCTATGCGGTCCTGCGCAAGCCCTACGACCTCAGCTCGCTGATCGCGGCGCTGAGCTAGGAGGGGCCGATGCGGACGTCACGGCTGAAACGCGAAGCAGGCGCGGCAGCGGGGGATTCCCTCGATTTCCTGCAGGGCCCGGTCGCCGTCGGACGCGCGCTGATCGGGTGGACGGTGCTCGTCGATGGCGTCGGCGGCGTGATCGTCGAGACCGAGGCCTACGACATGGATGACGAGGCCTCGCATTGCTACGTCGGGCCGACCGCGCGCAACGCAGTCATGTTCGGGCCGCCGGGGCATGCGTACGTGTACCTGAGCTATGGCCTGCACTGGTGCCTGAACTTCGTGTGCCGTGCCCCGGGCCATGGCGCTGGCGTGCTCATCCGCGCGCTGGAGCCGACGCATGGGATCGACCGGATGATCGAGCGCCGCGGCACGACGGCCCTGCGGCTGCTCGCGTCCGGTCCCGGCCGCGTGGGGCAGGCGCTGGGCATCGACCGCTCGTTCGACGGCCTGGCGCTCGACGCGCCGCCGTTCCAGCTGCTGCCGCCGAGCGGCAAGACCGAGGTGGCCAGCGGCACGCGCATCGGCATCTCCAAGGCGGTCGACCTGCCGTGGCGGTTCGTCGCGGCGGGATCGAGATTCCTGAGCAAGCCGATCCCGCGCAACAGCGCTTCATGAGCCCGGCGGCCCGCTTGGTCGCACGGACCGGGCACGGGCGCCGCGCGCGCACTAAGGTGGCGGCATGCCGTGCCTCCCTGTCACGGCGTCCATTTCAAGGAGTGCGTCATGGGCTTCGTCGGCCTGCTGTTCTGGTTGATCCTGTTCGTGCTGTGCTGGCCGCTCGCGCTGCTGGCGCTGGTGCTGTGGCCGGTCGCGTGGCTGCTGACGCTGCCGCTGCGGCTGATCGGGCTGAGCGTCGAAGCCGTCTTCGCGCTGCTGAAGGCCATCCTCTTCCTGCCGGCCCGCGTGCTGGGCTGGCGCGAGGGGCGCTGAGCGGCGCGGCTCACTCGTTGCCCGAGGACGCGCCGTCGCAGTGGGCGCCGGAGAGGCCGTATTCCTCGAGCGCCTTGAGCCACGGCGCGCTGCATGCCACCTGGGCGGTGGCGTCGAGCAGGCGCCGGGCGCGGCGCTCATCCGGCAGGCGGACCAGCACCCGGCGCTGGATGAGCTGACGCTCCGGGAAGGAGCGCGAAGCGAAGGGCTTGGGACACGAGGTCAGCCGCACGCTGCCCGCGAACTCGGAGCGGCTCATGACCAGGAAGTCGACGCGGCCCAGGCACAGCTTCTTCAAGTTGGCGACGTGGTCCGCGGCGTCCTCGCGCTGGATCGTTCCCGAGTCGAGCAAGGGGGCTAGCAGCCGGTAGATGTGCCCGCCGATGCCTCCGAGCCGAAGGCCGGACAGGTCACGCAGCGTGGTGAGCTCCAGCGGACGGATGCTCACGAGCACGTTCTCGTCGACCATCACCGGCACGCTCCACTTGCCGCCGTCGATGGCCTCGCGGGTGAGGAATTCCGGCGAGAGGAAGAGCGCGGCGCCGTCGAAGCCGTGGCCCTCCAGCGTCAACTCGAGGCGCTTGCGTGGCAGCGTCTGGAGTTCGAGCGACAGGTCCGGCTCAAGGCGCGCGCGCAGCAGGTCGACGAGCCGCTGCGCGAGGCCTTCCTTCTTCATCGATTCCGGAAAGACGTAGGGCGGCTGCGCATAGCTGCTCACGGCGGGCAGCACCAGGGCCTTCTGAGCCCAGGCGAGCGGGAGCAGCGTCAGGCACAGCATTGCCGTGGCGAGGCGGCGGAGCAGGCGGCGAGCGCGCAGGCGGCAAGCGGTGTCCATGGCGTCACGACCCGCGGGGCCGTGCCTCTGGTCCGGAGGACCGGGAAGCGGCAATCGGCGCGCCAGGGACGCCGCCGATCTGGCGACGCTCGCGCGCAAGCGGTCCCTGGGGTTGCCCGGCGACCGAGGGCAAGATGGGATGGAGAGGGGCGCCTCAATCGCCTCGGCGCGCCAGGTAGAGGGCGATGGGAAGGGCAACCGCCATTGCGACGAAACCTGCTGGTGCCCACAGGAGGGGCGCGTCCCTGACGCGCAGGTAGACGCGAATGCCGGCAGGAGCCCAGGCGGTCAGCCCGAGGGTGATCAGCGCGGTGAGCGCGAGCAGCAGCACCCAGGCGAGGAGGTTCCGACGGCGCCTGCGTCGCAGGCTCGCACGTTGCAGCCAGCCGAACGCGAGCGTGCCCAGCAGCAGCGATGGCGCAAGCAGCCAAGCCAGGACGAGCAAGAACTCAAGCTTGGTCATGTCGCGGCGACTCAGTTCTTCGTCACCGCAGGCCGGTCGCGCCGCTGCGTTCGTTCGGGATGAACGAGTGATTTGGGCAAGCCCTTGCAATCGACTTGGCTGCAGTCGTGCCAGGTGCAGTCCGAGAACCTGCATTCGCCGTCGAGCTTGTCCCTGGCGAAGGTGCAGTCGACGAATTTGCAGCGGACAAACGTGCATCCGCCGAAGCCTGTGCCCCGAAAACTGCAGCCGTTGAACTCCACGTCCACGAACGTCGCGCAGTTGAAGAGGCCCCAGTACCACGAGGAATTCAGGAACTTGCAGCCGACGGCGATGCCGTCGAAGCCTTCCCCCTCGACATTCAAGCCATCAAAGGTGCAGTACCTGAAGACGTCGTCCTGAAGCCGATGAGGGAGTGCCTTGGGGCCGGAGAAATCGGTGCTTTCATGGAGTGTGGCCATGAAGCCGATCGTAGCGGGAGGCTTCGCGCCGAGGCACCCTTGGCCGCCGCGCCTTCACGCCACCCGCGTGAACCGCATGACCCAGTTGATCTCCCAGGTCGCGCCGTCATCGGCGGAGAAGGCCTGCTCCCACGTCGGTGCGTCGGGGTCCGTCTTGTTCCAGATGAAGCGCACCCGGATCGGCCGCCCCTCCAGCACATCCTCGGCCAGGAATTCGCCGATCGCGCCGTTGAATCGGCCCTTCACGGGCACGTCCAGCGCGTGAGGCGCGCGCCCATCGAGCCACCAGATCGCCCACAGGCCGGTGGCCGGATCGAAGGACCGGATTGCCGCCGCGCGGTAGCGGCCATCGGGCAGGTCGAGTTCGTTGTCCTCGAGATTGCCGAGGCCGCCGAGGATCGGCTGCGTCGTGCAGCGGCCGGCGAAGCTCGACCAGTCCTGGCACCCGCTCAGGCGGCGGTTCAACCGGCGATGCTCGACGGTCCAGCGGCCGAATTCGAAGTCGAAATCAGCGGCGCCAGCGGGATGGATGGTGGACATGCGGGCCTCTCGTCTGCGATGTGACGGGGCCGAGTGTCCTCAGGCCGCTGCCCAGATGTGGCAGCAGCTGACGTTCAGCGCCGGACCTTGCCGTCCTCGGTCAGGATGGTCATGTCCACGTAGCGCGAGCCCGTGTGACGCTGGCCGGAGAAGTTGATGTAGAAGCCGCCGAGGTTCAGCTCGTTCAGGCCTTCCAGGCCGCTGATGATGTTGTCCGGCGTCGGGTTGTTGCCCGCGCGGCGCAGGCCTTCCACCATCGTGCGGGCCGCGATGTAACCCTCCAGCGCGGTGTAGCCCAGTTCCTTGCCGGCGGCCTTGCTGCGCTGGATGTACTCGCTGGCGATCGGCGTCAGGCCGGAGAACGGGAACGGCACGACCTGCGACACCACCACGCCGCGCGCGTCCTTGCCCAGCTCGGCCGCCAGCGCCTGCGCGCCGACGAAGGACACGTTGTAAAAGTTGCCCAGGAAGCCGCCCTGGCGTGCCGCGCGGATGAAGGCCGCGCAGGACTTGTAGGCGGCGATCTGCACGATGCACTCCGGCTGGCCGGCCATCACCGACTTCAGCGCCGCGGCCACGTCCTGCGAATTGCGCTCCACCGTGCCCTGCGACACCGGCGCCAACTGGTGCGTCTTCAGCGCCGCCGTGACGCTGGCCAGGCCGGCCTGGCCGTAGCTGTCGTTCTGGAAGAACACCGCCACGCGCTTGATGCCGACCGAGGTGATCTGCTTGACGATCTCGGCCGCCTCGTCGTTGTAGGACGCGCGGATGTGGAAGAGGTGCCGGTTGAATGGCGTGCGCAGCGCCTCGGCGCCGGTGAAGGGCGCGACCAGCGGCAGCTTGGCCGCGGTCAGCAGCGGCACCGCCGCCAGCGTCGTCGGCGTGCCGACATAGCCGAACAGCGCGTTGACGCCGTCCGCGATGAAGCGCTTGGTGTTGGCGGCGCAGCGGTCCGGCTCATAGCCGTCGTCCAGGCTGCGCAGCTCGATGTGCCGGCCGTTGATGCCGCCGCGCTGGTTGACCTGGTCGAACACCAGCATCGCGCCTTCCTTGAACTGCTCGCCGAGCTCGCGCGCCGGGCCGCTGAAGGGGGCGGACTGACCCAGCACGATGCGCGTGTTGTCGGCGGCGAAGGCGGGCAGGCTGCCGGCTCCGGCGAGAGCAGCGAGGTTCTGAAGCAGTTGACGGCGATTCATGGGAGAGGCACGGCAGGAAAGGGGGCGGATTGTCGGCGATGTCCATGACATCTACTGTGCGAACTTCCCGCAACGGCGGATGAATCTATGTATCCAACCGTCACTGCGAGTTGGGCCGCGCGAGGAACGGATCGTTGCGGGGCGCCTCAGCGCACCAGCCGCCCGCCTGGTCCCAGCAGCGCGAAGTCCACGAAGCGCGACGGCATCTGACCCTTGCCGAAGGTCAGGCGATGGCCGCCGACATCGGTCTCGAAGCCGCGGTCCAGCAGCTCCGTCAGCGCTTGCGGCGTGAAGCTGCCCGTGCGCTCCAGGGCCTTCGTGAGCGCCTTCGCGGCGATGAAGCCCTCGAGCGAGCGCGAGGACAGGTCAGCCTCCTTGGCGTCCTTGCTCAGGCGCAGATAGTCGCGCACGACCTCGCGGTCGAGGCGGTCATCGGTCGGCAGCACCACCGAGAACGCGAAGCCGCGCGCCCGATCCGGTCCCAGCTTCGCCAGCAGCGCCTGCACGTCGATGATGGACATGCCGTACAGGCCGGCCTTGCCGCCTGCGGCCTGATAACGGCTGGTGAACTCGATCGCGGCGGCGGTCGTCGCGGCCAGGAAGATCACGTCCGGCGTCTGGCGGATCATCTCCTCCACCGGCTTGGCGACTTCCGTCGTGTTGCGCGCATAGCCCGACTGCGCGACCAGCGTGAGCCCATGCGCCTTCGCCGAGGCCAGCGCGCCGGCCAGCGCGTCGCGTCCCAGTCCGTCGTCCTGATAGACGATGCCCACGCGCTTGCGGCCCATCTCGGCGAGCTGCGAGAACAGGCGCTCGACTTCGTCGCGGTAGCTGGCCTTGACCGGGTACATGTTGCGCGCGGTCAGGATGCTGGTCGCGCCGGAGATGGCGCCGACCATGGACACGTGGCTCTTCTCGAGCACGCCGTCCTGCTTGAGGGCCTCGAGGTTGGACGTGCCGACGGTGCCGATCAAGGCGGTCGGGGCGTCCTGCGCGATCAGCTCCTTGACCAGGCGGACGGTCTCCTCGGGCTTCTGCGCGTCGTCGCGGGTGACGAACTTGATGCGCTGGCCGCGGATGCCGCCGTGCGCGTTGACGTCGTCGAGCCACAGCTTCACGCCGGCGCGGATGGCCTTGCCGGTGACGGCTTGAGGACCGCTGAAGGGCGCGACCTGGCCGATCACGATGTCGGCATGGGCGGCCGGCGCCGCGGCCAGGCAGAGGAGCGCCAGCAGACGGCGGACGCGGCGGGGAAAGGCGAGGGTCATGATCGTGACGGCGGTGCGGACGGGTCCCGCATTGTCCCCAAAGGGGAGGGGCCCGTCACAACAACGCGCCGCCGCGGCGACCGTCCGTCGCCGCTCGCGAACCGCCTCGCCGACGCCGATGCGCGAATCGCACGCGCATGCGGGGAGCCTCCGCCGGAGATCCCCCGCGCGGGGATATCAGCGCACCAGGCGGCCGCCCGAACCCAGCAGCGCGAAGTCCACGTAGCGCGACGGCATCTGCCCCTTGCCGAAGGTCAGGCGATGGCCGCCGACGTCGGTCTCGAAGCCGCGTTCCAGCGTTTCGGTCAGCGCTTGCGGCGTGGCGCTGGCGGAGCGCTCCAGCGCCTTCGTCAGTGCCTTCGCGGCGATGAAGCCCTCGAGCGAGCGCGAGGACAGGTCGGCGTCCTTGGCGTTCTGGCTCAGGCGTTGATAGTCGCGCACCACCTCGCGATCGAGGCGGTCGTCGGTGGGCAGCACCAGCGAGAACGCGAAGCCGCGCGCGCGATCGGGGCCCAGCTTCGCCAGCAGCGTCTGCATGTCGATGATGGACATGCCGTACAGCCCGGCCTTGCCGCCGGCGGCCTGGTAGCGGGTGGTGAACTCGATGGCGGCGGCGGTGGTGGCGGCCAGGAAGATCACGTCCGGCGTCTGGCGGACCATCTCGTCCACCGCCTTGCCGACCTCGGTGGAGTTGCGCGCGTAGCCCGTCTGCGCGACCAGCGTCAGGCCATGCGTCTTGGCCGAGGCCTGCGCGCCGGCCAGCGCGTCGCGTCCCAGGCCGTCGTCCTGGTAGACGATGCCCACGCGGGTGCGGCCCATTTCGGCGAGCTGCTTGAACAGGCGCTCGACTTCCTCGCGATAGCTGGCCTTGACCGGGTACATGCCGCGCGCGGTGAGCACGCTGGTCGCGCCGGAGACGGCGCCGACCATGGGCACGCGGTTCTTCTCGAGCACGCCGTCCTGCTTGAGGGCCTCGAGGTTGGTGGTGCCTACGGTGCCGATCAGCGCGACGGGCGACTCCTGGGCGATCAGTTCCTTGACCAGGCGGACCGTGTCCTCGGGCTTCTGCGCGTCGTCGCGGGTGACGAGCTTGAGGCGCTGGCCGCGGATGCCGCCGCGCGCGTTGACCTCGTCGATCCACAGCTTCGCGCCGGCGCGGATGGCCTTGCCGGTGACGGCTTGAGGACCGCTGAAGGGCGCGACCTGGCCGATCACGATGTCGGCATGGGCGGCCGGCGCCGCAGCCAGGCAAAGAAGCGCGAGCAGGCGGCGCGCGCGACGGGGAAGGGCGAGGAACATAGGGTTACTACCAAGGGATCCGAAGGGGCGGCATTGTGCTCAAGCCGACGGCACTCGCCGCCACGACTGGGCGAATCTCGCCACGTGGCCCTCGGGAATGCCGGCGGCGGAACATGCCCGGCAGGACCGCGAAGTGCCTTGCCTTCGAGGGAAAACCCTTGGTTTGAGTTCGCCCCGGCCCGCGAACCTTTCAATCGGCTTTCGTTGGCTTTACGCCACCGGAAAGGGATCGGTGATGACTTTCCCCCTGAGGGGCCGCCTTGGCCTGCTTGCCGGCGCGCCAGTGGCCCCAGGCGGCGATCAGCAGCGAGCGCTGCGTCACCACGGCGGCCACGCTCACGAGGGCGGCGCCGATCGCGTACTGCAGCGGATCGTGGACCGCGTTCATGAGCCAGCCCAGCGCGAAGAAGGGCGCGCCCAGGAGGACGTCGCGCAGCGGGATGGTCACGCCGAGCGTGCGGTACTGGTCGACGCCGCGGATCACGGCGAGCATCACGGCCGCGCACATCGTGGCCGCGACCGTGCCCCAGACGCCGTAGGCCGGCACCAGCGCGAAGCTGGCCACGCCGGCCGCCAGCGCCGACACGAGGCTGGTGGCGAAGATCGCGCCGGTGCTGCGCTGCTGCTGGTAGAGCACGTCGTAGAGCCCGCCGATGCACAGCAGGAAGACCGCCAGCAGCAGCGGCGGCACGTAGGTGCGCGCCTGGGCATAGGACGGATCGATCATCAGCGCGAAGAACGGCCGCAGGAACAGCGCGATCAGCCCCAGCGCCACCAGCCCCAGGCGCGCATAGGCACCCAGCGCGCGGCGATAGAAGGCCAGGTGCTCCTCGTGGTCGCCGTGCGAGGACTGGCGCAGCACCGCGTCCTGCCAGGCCATGTAGTAGGTGATGTTGAGCATGGCCACCACGGCGGGCAGCTTGTCGGAGACGGCGAAGTCCGCCACTTCCTGCAGCCCATGCGAATGGCCCAGCGTGTAGCGGCCGATCATGCGGATCACCCACCAGCTCACCGCGGCCGGCACCAGCGGCAGCGAGTAGGCCAGCATCGGCTTGAGCACCGCCAGCGAGAACAGCCGCGGCCGCACCAGGCGCGCGCCGGTGTCCTTGCAGAGCAGGTAGATCAGCATGGCGGTGGAGGCCGCGGCCATCGCGCCCAGGTAGCCGAGCGCGCCGAGCTTGAACACGCCCAGCAGCAGCAGGCTGCTGCCGGCCATCGCGCTGGCGTTGACGATGGCCGCGCCGGCGTAGGCCGAGCGGTCCCCGACCACGCGCGTGGTCTGCTGGAAGAACTCGGCGGGGATGCGCAGCACGGTCCAGGCCAGCAGCAGCCAGGGATGCGGCAGCGGGATGCCGGCCAGCGCCAGCACGCCCCACACCAGGGCCGAGCCGGCGATCGCGTTGATCGTCGTCAGGCCCAGCACCGAGGTGATCATCGCGGCGCGGCGGCCGGTGTCGGGCTCGTCCCAGAGCGCGCGGTAGAGGGCGTCGAACAGCCGCAGCGTCACGAGGGTGCCGAACAGCGTCGAGCCGGTCAACACCAGGTCCACGTAGCCGTAGGCCTCCTTGCTGAGCACGGCGGTGTAGAACGGCAGCATCAGGAAGCCGGCGAAGCGGGTGAACAGCATGCCCACGGCATACAGGCCCACGCCGCGCAGCAGCGCGGCCTCGCGGCTCGGACCGGTTCCTGGTTTCACGGCGCTCAATCGGATTCCTTCAAGGGCGGCTTTGCGCGCCGCGGCGCGAGGGAGCGGCATTGTGCAACTGCCCCGTGGCGGTTCCGGCGCGGTGGCGCAGCGCCACGATGGCGATGCCGATCAGCGCCAGCCAGCTTTCATTGAACGCCTCGAGGAAGGCCGCGGCGCTCCGGTCGGAGGACAGGGCGATGCTCGCCATCGACGCCACGCCGGCGCCGAGGTAGGCGGCCATGAGGGAGCCGCCGCGAGGCAGCCGGGGGCGAAGCAGTCGAAGGGAACGCAGGTAGAGGAGGGCGCCGGCAAGCCCGCATAGCACCCTCAAGACGACGAGGCTCCATGGGTCGCCAGCGATCGCGCGGAGTGCGAAGGCCCAGTCTCCTTGTCCCGTGACGCCGGAATAGATCAGATACCCGGCGCCCCAGCAGGCATTGAAAGCCACGAACAGGGCCAGCGCCTCGCGGAGGCGGGCGCGCGGATCGAGCCGGAACAGCAGGATGCCGCCGATGAGCGCCGCGATCAGGTTGGCCAGCGGCCCCGCGACATCGACCCAGGCGCTGCCCGGGGCGCAGCGGAACACGGCGGAGTTCAGGGCGGCGATCTGTCCGCCGAGGAGCCTGCAGGTGCCGCCGTGACCGATGCCTTCGTGGATCAGGCAGGCGGCGAGGAACGCGAGGCCGCCCAATGTCGCGTGGCGGATGAACTGTGGCGTCGAAGGCATGGGGCAGGTGCTTGACGAGGGGGGAGCGCGGACCGGCGAGGGGCCGGCGGCGACCGCGGTCGCGGACTGTACAGGGAGCGCCACGCTGTTACGCTCTCGGCCCCGTCGAAGGTTTCCTCATGCAGACCAGCTCTCCCGTCAAAATCGTCGCCGGCCTCGCGGCCGTCCTCCTGGCCGTCGTCGGCGTGATCCTGGCCGCCAAGCTGCATCGCGGCGCGGAGGAGATGTTCTCGGGCATGCGGCTCCATTCGCGATCGGCGAGCGCGCCGGCGGCACGCCCGGCGGATGCGGGCGCAACGGCGTCAGGGGTGCGCGTGATTCCGATCGGTGTCGCCGACAAGCCGGCCTCGGCGAATGCGGGTCGGTCCGGCGGCGGCTGAGGGAGTCGTCGCGCCATGCGCCTCCCTTGAGACGCGCCGAGAGAAAGGAATCCGCCCCATGAGCTACGACCTGTTCGTCTTCGATCCGGAGCAGGCGCCCCAGGATCGCGAGGGCTTCAACGCCTGGTACGAAGAGCAGTCCAGTCATGAAGAGGCGCATTCCTACGATGACCCCGCGGTATCGGCACCGCAGCTTCGGGCGTGGTTCACGGACATGATCCAGACCTTTCCCGCGTTGAATGGACCTTTCGCGTCGAACGAGCTTCCGGAGGACGAATCGTCCGTGACGGACTACAGCATCGGGCAGTCGCTCATCTACGCCTGCTTCAGGTGGTCCAAGGCCGAGCAGGCGCATGAGGCCGTCTTCAATCTCGCGGCAAAGCATGGCGTCGGTTTCTGCGACGCGAGTTCCGACCGCGGAGAAGTCTGGCTGCCCGATGGCATCGGGGGCCTGTCACTGGCCCATTCAGCGCCTTGAAACGCGCCGTCCGCCGTCTTCGCCCACAACGAGCTGATCAGCTACGAGGCGCTCGGCCTGTGCGGACTCGGCGGCGCCTGCGTCGTCACGCTGTACGAGCGAGCCTGACCGGCGCCGCCGACGCGAACGCCGCCAGCCGCTGCGCATAGGGATCCAGCGCGTCCTCCGGTTGCTCGACCGTCAGCCCGGAGATCGCCGCGAATCGCTCGGGCGTCACCAGCCCGCGTTCCATCAACTCGTCCACCAGCGCGAGCAGCGCACCGCGATGCGCGTCGATCAGCGCCGTGGCGCGCGCGTGCTCGCCCTGGAGCAGGACCTCGACCAGCGCGTTGGTGGCCTCCACGTCGGTGCAGAGGTTGTCCTCGCTGTCGGCGGACACGTCAGTGCGGCCGATGCGCTCGCCATGTCCGAGGTGGCGCAACATGCGCGCCGCCGTCTCGGTGGCTTTGCGCAGGTCGCTCTCGGCGCCGCTCGAACTCAGCTCCGGACCGAACACCAGCAGCTCCGCCGCGCGGCCGGCCAGGCTGGTGCAGATTGAATCCAGCAGATTGCGGCGCGACCACACCTGGCGCGACGTGTAGGCGTTGTAGCCGCCTTGGAAGCTCGCGACGTGGATCTTGATCTCGCGTGGCGCGCGCCCGAACAGCAGCGCATGCACCAGCCCGTGACCAGCCTCGTGCACGGCCAGCAGCGCCCGGAAGTCGGCGTTGCTGCGCTGGCGCAGGCGGCTGATCTCGAAGGGCGCGCCGATCGACGTCGATTGCCCGCGCCACCGCGCGACCAGACCGCGGCCATCGGCCGCGAGGTCCACCTGGTCGCCCGCCTCGGCGCCGCGCTCGATCGCCCACAGCGCGGCCTTGGCCAGCCCCGTGCCCAGGATCGCGTGCAACGACGAGAACAGCGGCCGCGTGCCTTGCGCCGGAAAGACGGCGTTGGCGTAGATCTGCTCGCGCACGCTCGCCTCCAGCGCGAAGCGCAGGCCGCATCGGGCCTCCGTCTCGCGGGCATAGCGCGCGCAGCCCTGCGCGATCACCTGCTCATAGGCCCGCCGCGACAGCGACGGATAGATCACGTGCTCATTGCCCAGCCGCGCGACCTGCTCCGGCTTGAAGCGCCGGTTGAGCGCCTGCTTGACGTCGATGACGCTCAGCTTGCCGGTCAGCGCATGGAAGGTGTCGGCATCGCTGTCGCAGTCGTGCACGCTGGTGGCCAGGTCCTCGTACATCTCGTCGAGGTTGCCGCACACGAAGATCAGCAGGCGGCTGTAGTCGGTGTCCCATTGCTGCTGGCCACGCTCGCGGAACTCTCGCAGGCGATCCTGGATCTGCTCCGGCGACCACGACATGATCTCCATCAGCGGCTCGTCGAGCTTGAGCTGCCGCTGCAGCTCCTGCGCCTCCCAGCTGCGCAGCTTGAAGCGCAGCTTGGCTTCGCTGGCTTCCACGCGCTCCGCGTCGAAGGCGGCCTCGGCGATGGACGACTCGATGTCGCCCAGCAGCGAGAGCGCCGGCGGCAGCCGGCCGTCGGAGAGCAGCGCCCAGACGTCCTGGTAGCGCTCGACGCGCAGCTCGCTGCGCTTGGCGTCGATGGTGCGGAAGCGCTGGAACTCGTCGAGCGCGAGGATGCCGGGCTCACCCTCGCGCACGCCGGACTGGCCGAGCATGCCGGAGATGCTCTGCGCGCCGCGCCAGCCCGCGCCGTTGGAGAAACCGTCCATCTGGACCTCGACGAAGCGGTCGTAGAAACCCAGCAGCTGCGCCAGGCGGCGCACCAGCTGCGTCTTGCCGGTGCCGGTCAGGCCCCACAGGCAGACGATGACGGGACGCGTGACCAGCTCGGGCAGCACGTACCAGGCGCGCACCGAATCGATGACGCGGTCGATGATGGCGTCGATGCCGAACAGTTCGGTCTTGAGCTGGGCGGCGACGGTCTGCAGCTGCTGGTTTCTCTGCGCCAGCTGCCCACGCAGGGTGGTGGATTCATTCATTCCAATCCTCTTGCCGCAGCAGCGCCTGCAGCGCCACGCGGTCGGCGCGGCGCTGGGCGCCACGGCTCTGGATGTGCTGGCCCGCGCCGCGCATGCCACGCTGGCCGAGCGCGCGCGCCACGGGGTCGCGCGCGCCGGGGCTCGTCTCGAGCACCAGCGTCATCGGCTGTTTCATGCGGCGCAGGGCCTTGACCCGCCCCTCCTGGAGGGCGCGGGAACGGAGTTGTGCACTCATTGCGGTTTCCGAAAAGCAGAAGCCCCGGCTCAAGGGCGGCGGGGCTTTGCATGCCACGCGGTCTGAGGCCGTATCTGGGAACAGACACGGTTCAGCCGGGGCTCGGGAACCGTGTTCAGTCGATCGTCGAGATGAACAGGGAGGACATAGGGGGATCTCCGTCATGCGGGCGCTGTCGTGGGCGCCTTCAGCAATGGGGCGCGATGATGCGCAGGCCGGGCTCGCCGGACAAGTGAGAAGAGACACCCCCGTTGCGGCGAGCCAACGGGGGCGGGCGCCATCAGGCGCAGCAGCGCTTGGGCGTCCCCGTCGCGGCGGCGAGCTGGACGCGCTCGGACAGTTCCGCGGCGCTCTCCTTGCGCTCGCTGTAGCGGTTCAGCAGATAGGGGCCCAGGTCGCGGGTCAGCAGCGTGAACTTCACGAGCTCCTCCATCACGTCGACCACGCGGTCGTAGAACGGCGACGGCTTCATCCGTCCTTCCTCCGTGAATTCGGCGAAGGCCTTGGCGACGGACGACTGGTTGGGGATGGTCAGCATGCGCATCCAGCGGCCCAGCACCCGCATCTGGTTCACCGCGTTGAAGGACTGCGAGCCGCCTGACACCTGCATCACCGCCAAGGTCTTGCCTTGCGTCGGCCGCACCGAGCCCGTCGACAGCGGGATCCAGTCGATCTGCGTCTTCATGATCCCCGTCATCGCGCCATGCCGCTCCGGCGAGCACCAGACCATGCCTTCGGACCAGGCCGCCAGCTCGCGCAGCTCCTGCACCTTCGGATGGGTCGCGGGCGCGTCGTCGGGCAGGGGCAGCCCGGACGGATGGAAGATCCGGACCTCCGCGCCCATCGCCTCCAGCAGGCGGGCCGCCTCGAAGGTCAGCAGCCGGCTGTAGGAGCGCTCCCGCAGCGAGCCGTAGAGCATCAGGATGCGCGGCCGGTGCCCGGATGGCGCCGGCGCGGTCAGCTGCGATGCGGCGGGGACGTCGAACAGGCCGGCGTCCAGCGCGGGGAAGGTGGCGTCGGGAAAGAGGAGGTCAGACATGGCGTGCGGCGGATGAGGAAGGGGATGAGGTCTTGCCCGCGCCGTGCGGCGGCGAGAGCAGGCGATGCGCCCCGACGGCGGCCGCCGCGCCGATGAACTCGGCCACGACGAACCCGGGGGCGCTGGCGGGGGCGATGCCGGCGAAGCTGTCGCTGAACATGCGGCCGAACACGGCCGCCGGATTCGCGAAGGAGGTCGAGGCGGTGAACCAGTAGGCCGCGCCGATGTAGGCCGCGACCATGGCCGCCACGCGCGCGGCCGGCGCGCGCAGGATGACCAGCAGCAGTCCGAAGGTGGCGACGCTTTCCGCGATCCATTGCCCCATGCCGCTTCTCGCCTTGGCCGAGAACTGCAGCAGGCTCATGTCGAACATCGCGTGGGCCAGCCAGGCGCCCAGCACGGCGCCGCCGAGTTGCGCGAGGACATAGGGCATCAGCGCCGCGCCCGCCAGCTCGCCGCGGCAGGCCATGACCACGCTCACGGCCGGATTGAAGTGCGCGCCGCTGACGGGGCCCAGCACCTCGATCAGGATGTACAGCCCGCCGACCGTGGCCAGGGCGTTGGCCAGCAGCGCGAGGCCCGCATTGCCGCCGCACAGGCGTTCGGCCATCACGCCGGAACCGATCACGACGGCCAGCAGCAGCGCCGTTCCCAGCGCCTCGGCGAAGAGCTTGCGGAAGAGATCCATCGTGTCAGCTCCGCCCGATCTCGCCGAGCGCGCGTTGCAGCGCGGCCCTGTCCATGGACTCGAACGGCAACTGCGCCAGCTGCAGCATGCGATAGCCCACGGCCTGGCGCGTCAACTCGAAGGCCTGGCGCTTTCCCGCCTCGCCGCCGGCGGCGTTGGACGGGTCCGGATAGCCCCAATGCACCTTGACCGGCTGGCCGCTGCCGCCGAAGAACACGGGGCACTGCTCGGCCGCGGCGCTGTCGCACACGGTGATCACCAGCGACAGCGGCGGCGCGTCCGCGGTCGTGAACTCGTCCCAGCTCTTGCTGCGATGGCCGGCCGTGTCGATTCCGGCGCCATGCAGCGCCTCGAGGGCCAGCGGATTGACCCGGCCGCTGGGCGCGCTGCCCGCGCTGAAGGCGCGGAGGTCCTTGCCCAGCCGGCGCGCCCAGTGATTGAGCATGCCCTCGGCAAGCACGCTGCGCGCGGAGTTGTGGGTGCAGAGGATGAGGACGTTGATCGTCATGGTCTGGTCGTCGGTGTTGGCGCGTCGATGCGAAGCGGATCAGCAGCAGCCGCTCGATGCCGGCTCGACCGCGCAAGGCGTGCCCTGGCAGCAGTTCTGCGTGAGGTAGCCCAGGAGGTCGTTCATGCGCGGATAGGCGGCGCGGTAGATGAGATGGCGGCTGGCGCGCTCCTGCGTGACCAGCCCCGACGCGAGCAGCTCCTTCAGATGGAAGGACAGCGTGGCGGGAGGAACCCCGAGCGCCTCCTGGATGGCCCCCGGCGTCAGGCCGGTCTCGCCGACGACCACGAGCGCCCGGAATACCTGCAGGCGCAGCGGTTGCGCCAGCGCGCCCAGGGCGCGAACGACTTCGTCTTCACTCATATTTCGAGAATATTCGAAATGATGAATGAAGGCAACCCGGCGATGAAAGCAGAACGCCCGGCATGAGCCGGGCGTTCCGCGTGAAGCGATCCGAAGGGTGTCAGCCGATGGGGCGCTCCATCGATCCAGCGCAACCGGCAGGGCTCACTGGGCCGAAGCGATCTGCGTGGTGTCGGCCGTCGCGTCGCGGCGGCCGGTGATGTAGACGGTCGGGAGCTGTTCGCGCTTGGCGGTGATCACCACCGGTTCCAGCGTGATGACCGAGGCGCGCAGCGCGCGCCGGCCTTCGGCGTGGGCGATGCCCAGGCCCAGGACCACGGCACCGATCGCGCCGACGGCGAGGGCCTTGATCGTGGTGCTGGTGGCGGAAGCAAGTTCGAAGCGGCTGGTGGTCATGTCGTTCTCCTGAAGCGGTTGGCTGTGTCGATGGAGTCAGTGTCGTCATCGGCGCGGCCGCTTTCGAGCGGCAGGAGACGAGCCGGCAGTGCGGCGGCGTGAACGGCATGGGCAGCGGATGAACGGTGAAAGGCCCGCGCCCGTCACCTGGGGAAATCCCTGGCATGCTCTGGCCGTCAGAGCAAGAGACCACGAGACTGATCCATGACTCCTCAGACCGGCGTCAGCGCCGCCCTCGCCGACCGCCCGCAGACCCGCGGGGAAGAGATCGCCAACGCCGTCAGCCATGGCCTGGGCGCCTTGCTGGCCATCGCCGCCCTGCCCATCCTCGTGACCCGCGCGATCGGGCATGGCGAGGTGGCGGACGTGGTCGCGGCGGCCATCTTCGCGTCCACCGGCATCCTGCTGTACGGCATCTCGACGCTGTATCACGCCCTGCCCGCCTCGCTGGCGGGCGGCCGCGTCAAGCAGTGGCTGATGCGCCTGGACCATGCCGCGATCTATGTCTTCATCGCCGGCAGCTACACCCCGTTCACGCTCGGCGTGCTGCATTCGGGGCCCGGCGTGACGCTGCTGATCGCGGTCTGGGCCGCCGCCGCGTTCGGCGTGACGATCAAGCTGCTGAACCGGCTGCGCCATCCGCTGGTGTCCACCGCGCTCTATCTGGCGATGGGCTGGGTGGTGGTGTTCGCCATCGGGCCGCTGGTGGAACGCACGCCCGGCCCCGGCCTGGCGCTGCTGGTGGCCGGCGGCCTGAGCTACACGCTGGGCGCGGCCGTCTTCCTGCTGGACAACAAGCTGCGCTACGCGCACTTCGTCTGGCACCTGTTCGTGCTCGGCGGCAGCGTCTGCCACTTCTTCGCGGCGCTGTTCTACGCCTACGGCTGACCCCAGCTTGGGTCGCCTCCCGTCAGCCCGGCATGAAGAAATCGCTGGGCTCGCGTGCTCAGGCCCGAGGGCCGGTATCCGTGGTGTCGAGCCCAGGCCGCGACGGCGGATTCGCTCGGATAGAGGTTGACCTGGCGGGGATGGAAGATCTCCCACTCCTCGTCTTCTCCCATCCAGTAGTCGGCCAGGCATTGCAGCGCGCGCTCCGTGCGGTCGTGCTGGCGGCCGGGGATGCTGTCAGCGAGCGTCCACCAGGCATCGTGCGCCGGATTCGTGTGGGACCCCGGCTCGGGTCGCGTCGCCGAACCCGACACGAGATTGCCCAGCACGATGTCGGACACGGTCCGGGCCGGACTCGCCAATGCTGCGAGGCTGCCTCGGCGGCCGCCGAGGACGGCGTAAGGCAGCGCCAGCTCGGGCCGTTTGTCCAGTTCAAGGCCCTCCGCGGCCAACGCGGCCCATCGGCGCCAATGGACATCGGGTGCCCCGCCGGCGTAGAGCAGGGACGTGATCTCGACGGCGAGCTCACCCAGGGCCCGGGTCGAATCCGCGTCGTCATGGGCGCTGTCGCGGCGGAGCGCATCGATGGCGCGCAGGTCGGTCGCGAGTTCCTTCAGCACCTCGCCGGCCGCGGCCGAGGCGCCGCGGCGGCGCTCCGGCCCGGACGGAAGTTCCAATGCCCTGAACGCTTCGTCAAACGAGGCGTGGAACGTGTCACTTCGTTGTTCCCGCATGGCTCACCTACACCTTCGTATCGCCCATGATCGATTGACGCGTGGCAGCAGTTCCCGCGTTCTCGACGACCACCGCATTGAGCGCTCCGGCGCTGTCCTTGGCCTTTTTCCGGCCCCTGCCGGCCAGGGTCTGGGCTGATTCGCCCCCTATCGCGTTCTCATGGCCGACGTAGTCCTGCGGATGTATGCCGCCGACGAAGGTGATCTCCTTCTCCTTGCCCATGCGGCTGTTGAACTCGATCTTCCGAGCGGAGCTCAGCCGCTCGATGTCAAGGGCGTCGTTGTAGTTGTCGTGGAAATCTCCCCGTGACATCAGGTAGATGCACAGTCGGCCCACGATGTCCTGAGTCCTCTGGTCTCTCTCCTTGGTGATCTTCTCCCCCAGCGCGTACTTGGCCGCCTGCACGGCGTCGACAGTGGTCGACAGGAAAGGGTCCTGCATGATCTGGCGCGACTGCATGGCGCCTTTCAGGTGAGTCAGGTTCGACTGCTTTCCTTTGTTCAAGGACTGGTTCGAGGCGTACATGTGAAGGTTGCTCAGAACGCCCTGCAGAACTTCCAACTGGTCGGCATTGAAGGGTGGCAGGCCAAAGCCCCCCAACACTTGCTCGATGTGAACGGCGCCGTTCTGCTTGCCGTACTCGCTGGCCCAGAACCTGGTGTAGTCGATGGGCTGCGCGAGGCGAGCGTTGCCCATGATGGACTCGACCTGGAACTGGCGGAAGTCCTGAACGTAGCGCTGAATCACCGCGAATATGGGTTTCTCATAGCGTCCCTGTTGGCTGTTCCACCATTTCGTCGTATTGCGATCTTCATAGAGTCCGGCCATGTCTGCCTGGACTCGCTTGACGGCCGTGCCGATCTCCCCCGCCGTCAGCAGCGTGGCGGCGGCAGGGCTGAGGAAGGTCTGACGTCGGGCTTCCTCCTGCAGGTCCTTGCCCGCGAACTCCGGATCTCCATAGTGCAGGCCGCGATACACGGCCAGCACAGGGACGGGCCCGGAAGGCTCGGAGCTCTCGGAGGTCTCCTCCGCCTCCATCTCCGGCTCCATGACCGCGTCCGGGGACGCCAGCTCCAGTTGCTGCTGCGCTGGCACGGCTGGCTCCACGGCCGCGGCTGGCGCGATCGGCACTCGGACGCGGATCTCGCCGGGCGCTGCAAGGAATGCCTCCCGCCCTCCCTCATAGGGTGTTTCGACGTTCTTTTGGAACCAGCTGGAGAAGGGGTGCCAAAGCCTTCCGGCCTGCTCGAACGACAGCGACGCCAGGGATTCTCGATATCCGATCTGCAGCCATTGATCGAATAGGCGGACGATCGCCAACGGGGTACCCCAACCTGGATTGACGTGCGGCACGATCGCGTCCATCTCGACGCGCTGAATCACTGGATTCGACGCGCCGCGAATCCGGTCCATGGCCTGCCGCTGCGCGACCATCCTCGGACTCTCGGCGTAAGGAGAATGCCTAGCCTGCGCCGATGCGGCCGTCGGCTCGGCGGCCGGCGAGCGGACGGAACTGGAGGCCATGGCCTGTTGCGGGCCGCTGTAGCTCATGGGGCGGGCTCCTGCTGCGTCGCACACCTGCGAAAGCAGGACCGTAAGCCACCCGCGCCCGGCTGGATATCGGCAATCTGCTGATTTCGTCCGGGGCGCTCCACCGAGCCACCGTCCCGCCAGGGCTCACGCGCCCGGCACGCACACCATCGCGATGCTGATCCAGACGCCGACGCTGAAGTACGGCGTCAGCCACAGCGCGTCGGCCTTCCAGGCGCCCCAGCTCCCGCTGGGCACGCGGCGGCGCCAGGCGTCGCGGGCGCCTTCGTCCAGGCGCAGGTAGACCCGCCCGCTGGCGCGGCCATCCCGGTAGCGGCGGCAGTACATCGGCACGTCCACGCCCAGGACATAGGCCACGAAGGCCATCGCCCCCACGATCCCGAACAGCGCCACCGCGTGGACCCAGCCGGTGCTCTCCAGCGCGACGACGCCGAGCAGCAGCGCCATCCAGGCGAAGCCCGCCGCCCACAGCGAGGACTCGACGGCCTGCGTGATGTGGTTCAGCGTCAGCACGCTGTGCCAGCAGAAGCCCTGGGCCGCCACCATGAACATCGGAATCGTCCAGGCGGCCCGCTGCACCCAGGGCAGTCCCGCATGTCCGGCCAGCTGGTGCACCAGCAGTCCGAGCTGCAACGCGAAGCAGATCTCGGCCACCGTGGCCGCGGATCTGCCCAGGAAGATGCTCGACAGGTGGGAATCCACGACCACCAGCCGCTCCAGGTCGACCCGCGGCAGCAGGGATCGATAGGCACACACCAGCACATACACGCCGGAGAGCATCAGCTGCAGGTGGGCGTGGGCGCCACCGGCCGGCCCGAAGTACAGGGCGCCCAGCCACAGGCCGATGTTCAGCACGGCCAGCGTGCGCAGCGCGCGGCACCACGACAGCACCCGCGGGTCCGGAGCGGTGGGCGCGAGCGGCTCGATGTGACGGATCGATGACATGTCGCCATGAGCCTAACCGGCGGCCGGGCGCCGCGGCAAGCACCAGCGCTGGCGTCAGGGTCTGCGGGAACTCCGCGCGCGGTGGTGCGCGGGGATCGTGGCTATCATCGGCGCGCTCAAGGAGACGAGATGAACTCACGCTTCTGGTTGGCGCTCCATGTTGGCGCGCTGCTCTGCCTGTCGGCGGCCGCGCAGGAGGTCACGCTGACGCGGCTGGACTGCGGCAGCGGCAGCAACGATCCGCGCCGCTTCAGCGACACCTTCGCCTACACCGAGACCTCCAAGCCCTTCACCTTCAGCTGCTACGTCATCCGCCATGGCGCCGACGTGATGGTCTGGGACACCGGCTACCTGCCGGGATCGGCGCCCAACGCGACCAACAAGCCGCTGGCCGACCTGCTCAAGCAGATCAGCGTCGATCCGGCCGAGGTGAAGTACGTCGGCATCAGCCACTTCCACCCGGATCACACCGGCCAGCTCGCGCCGCTGAAGAACGCGACGCTGCTGATCGGCAAGCGCGATTGGGACGGCGTCACCGCGACGCCGCCGATGAGCGGCGCCAACGCCAAGGGCTTCGCCGAGTGGATCGCCGAGAAGCGCAAGGTCGAGCCGCTGACCGCGGACAAGGACGTGTTCGGCGATGGCAGCGTCATGGTGCTGCGCGCGCCCGGTCATACGCCGGGACACTCGATGCTGCTGGTCCGCCTCAAGGAGATGGGCCCGGTGCTGCTGAGCGGCGATGCCGTGCACTTCCATGAGAACTACGAGCACGACGGGGTGCCCGGCTTCAACGACGACCGTGCCCAGACGCTGGCCTCGATCCAGCGGATGAAGGAGATCGAGAAGCACCTGAAGGCGATCGTCATCATCCAGCACGACCCGCGCGACATCGGCAAGCTGCCGGCCTTCCCGGCCGCGGCGAAGTAGGGCGCGCTCAGCGCGGCGCCAAGGGCCACAGCGCCTCGGCGGGGCGCTCGAGCACGCGCGAGGCGGCCGCATGGAACGCCGGCGGCGCCAGGCGGCCCCCGGCGGCGGCGGCCGCGAGCCATTGCTCGATCGATCCGCCGGTCTCGATCCACCGGTCCTGGCGCAGCAGACCGTACAGGCCGGCGGCGATCACGTGCATGCCGTCGTCCGACTTGCGCCAGCGATCCGCCGGATTGCGCGCCACGCCCAGCGCCTCGCTGATCAACTGGTCCAGCGCCTGGACCAGGTCCTCGTTCAGCATGCCCGGCAGCGTCGTGTAACCCCAGCGCGGATCGTGCTCGCGCACGATCTTCATGATCAGCGGATCGCGTTCGAAGGCGGCGAGCGCGGCGCTCGCGGCCGGACCGTCCATCGGCACCGGCGGGTGGAGCATCTCGTGCGCGGCGATCCGGACCGTGGTCGCGGTGTCGTAGTCGGCGGCCTGCAGGAAGGTCTGGCCCTGCACCTTGATCCCATGCGGCTTGGAGAACTGCAGCAGCACGATCTGGATCTCCGGGTCGAAGCGGCGGCCGGTCAGCTTCTCCTGCCAGGTGATCACGTCGAACCCGGCCAGCGCGCGGCTAACCTCGGCGATGCGGCGGTCCAGGTCGGTGCCGATCCGCTCATCGCGGAACGCCGCGAAGCCGGCGTCCTGCAGGGCGCTGAAGATCGCATCGAGCCTCGGGGCCGCGCGCTCGAACCAGGCCCAGTCCGATTCGCTCCAGTAGCTGCTGGCCCGGTAGCCCGGCAGGATCGCCGTCTGCCGCGACCGCAGCGCGGTCAGCAGCGTGGCCAGCGTCGCGTCGTTGCCGCTGCCCGAGAACAGCACCTGCAGGTTGGGGCCCAGCAGGCCGAAGCCGTCCTGGGCGGCTTCGCGCCAGAGCAGCCCGATGTCGCGGCGGATGGCCTCGGGCAGGCGCGGGCCGAAGGCGGTGGCGTCCTCGCCATAGAAGTCGAGGTAGAGCTGCGTGCCCGACAGCGGCCCAAGGAAGGCGATCGCATCGGCGCCTTCGCTGGCGCGCACCTTCCACCGCGTGCGGTTGGTCCTGGCCTGCGCCTGGGCGGGACGAGCCGCAAGGGCGGGCAGCAGGGCCGCCATCCAGGCAGCCAGCGGAGCGGAGAGGAGGGTTCGGCGTTGCATGCCCCCGATGCTAGGAGCGGGTGGCCGCCGGCTCTTGAACGGAGTTAACCCGCGAGCCGCTTCGGCGTCTGACCGGTGAGGGCGACGATGGCGCGCGTCAGATGAGCCTGGTCGGCGAAACCCGTGTCGGCCGCGAGCGACGCGATCGAGCCGCGCCAGCCGGGCAGCTGGCGCAGCGCATGCATCGCGCGCAGCTCCAGGCGATAGCGCTTCGGACTGGTGCCGAAGGCGCGGCGGAAACCGCGGCTGATCGACTGAGGCGCGATCTTCATGGTGTCGGCCCACTCGGCGAGGCTGAGCGCCGGATCCGCCGCGAGCGCGGCGGCGAGCAGGTCCGGCCAGTCATCGAGCCGGGCGGGGCAAGGGCGGAAGGTCTGCCGCAGCAGCCCGGCCGCCTGGACGGGATCGCGCTCGGCGAGGCGGACGATCGCGTCGGGGTCGTGGACATGGCCGAGCGGCTCGCCGCATCCGCCCGCGGGCATCGGCAGGTTCAGCACCTGCGCGCCGATGCCGAGGAACTCGTTCTGATGCGATTCATGCGCGGCGTGGAACACCGCCTGGCCGGCCTGGACACGCATGCGCCCGCGATCGCCAGCTTCCACGTAGCCGCCGGCGAGCACCAGCGCGACATAGCCCTGCGCATGGCGGTGCCGGGGCATGCGCTCGAAGGCCGGGTGAAGGGAGATCGCGGTCGACATCGGTTCAGCCTCTCGCCAGGACGTGAGGCCGCGCTGCGAGGCAGCGCGGCCGAGCCGGGGAGTATGGCCGGCGCTCGCGCGCCGGCTGAAGGTCAGGCCCGCGCCGGCGCCACCAGTTCCTTCACCAGATCGGCGTAGCGGCGCAGTGGACGGCCGAGCATCGACTCCAGCCGCCGCACGGTGCCCTCGGGCGATGTCATGCCGTGCTGCTGGATGCGCGCCATCATCAGCCGCATGTCGTAGGCCATCCAGCTGGGCATCGCCGCGGCCAGCTGCGCCTCGAAGGCCGGGAGGTCATTGCCGCCGAAATGGATCTCGCGCCCCAGCGCCTCGCGCCACACGCCGGCGGCGGATTCGCCGGTCATGGCCTCCGGCCCGATCACGTCCAGCGTCAATCGCGGCAGCGGCGCCGGAGCCGCGTCGCGACGCAGCAGCTCGGCCACCGCCAGGTCGGCGATGTCGCGTGTGTCCACCATCGACACGCCCGCCGAGCCGATCGGCATTGGATAGACGCCGTAGCCCTCGATCACCGGCTTCACCTGCAGGTCGTTCTGCATGAAGTAGGCCGGACGCAGGATGGTCACGGGCAGGTCCAGGCTCTCGATCATCCGCTCGATCGTGTGCTTGCCAGTGAAGTGCGGCACGTCGGTGAAGCGGTCGGCATGGATCACCGAGAGATAGACGATGCGCTCGATGCCAGCCTCGCGGGCCAGGCTCAAGGTCTGCAGCCCTTGCGTGACTTCGTCCGGCGTGACGGCGTTCAGCAGGAACAGCGTCCGCGCGTCCGCCAGCGCGGCGCGCATCGACGCGACGTCGGACAGATCGCCGACGACTTCGCGCACGCCCGGGGGCAGGGTGGCCTTGCCGGGCTTGCGCACCAGCGCGCTCACCGAAGCGCCTTGGCGCGCCAGACCTTGAACGACGAGGGAACCGATGGTGCCGCTGGCACCGGTGACGAGGATGCTCATGGAAATCTCCTTGGGAGCGGTTGGGGTTGCGATGACTGAACAATAGGGCGTTGCACTTCATAAACACAGACGCCAGAATGAAGACACGTCGTCTTGGATATGAAACACATGGCCGATATGGACCTCAACGCGCTCGCCGACTTCAACCTGGTGGCGACGCATGGCGGCTTCGGCCGGGCGAGCCGCGCCAGCCGGCGCTCGAAGGCCACGCTGTCGCGGCGGGTCGCGGATCTGGAGGAGCAACTGGGCGTGCGGCTCATCGAGCGCAGCACCAAGGGGCTGGAGCTGACCGAGGCGGGCCTGCAGCTGCTGAGCCGCACCGAGGGTCCGATGCACGAGGTGGCCGATGCGATCGCGTCGGCCCTCGACGGCGCCGGCAAGGTGCGCGGGCAACTGCGGATCGCGGCGCCGCTGCTGTTCTCTCAGCTCGCGATGGGCCGGCTGTGCGCGGCGCTGCGGCGCGAGTACCCGGAGCTGCGGGTGGACGTGGTCGCGGAAGACCGGGTGGTGGACCTGGTGGAGGAGCGGTTCGACGTCGCGATCCGGCCGAATCCGCGGATGGACTCGGCGCTGGTGGGGCGCTGCTTCGCGACGGACCGGCTGGTGGTCGTGGCCGCGCCGGAGATCGCGATGCCGGCGCCCAGCCCCGAGCCGGTGAGCGTGCCCGCGGTCGTCTCGACGGCCCGCGAGGGGGAGCTCTGGTCGCTCGAGGGCAGCGGCCTCGCGTTGGCGCCGCAACCGGTGCTGCGGCTGTCGTCGATGCAGATGGTCCGCGACGCGGCGATCGCCGGCGCCGGGGTCGCGTTGCTGCCGCAGTCGATCGTGTGGCATCAACTGGCGCGCGGCGAGCTGGCGCAGTGGGGCGTGGTGCCCGGCAAGGAGGTGGAGCTCTGGGTGCTGCACACTTCGCGGCGGCTCGCCAGCCCGAAGGTCAAGGCCTTCGTCGAGTTCCTGGTCGGGCAGTACCGCCAGGGGCAGTTGATGCTGCCCGGCTGATCCGCCGGCCCAGCCTGTCACCCATGTCCTGGCACACCTTCACCGCAACGACCCCACCTACCTCATGAAACTCATCGTGGCTGTTCATTTCGATGGCGAGCAGGCCAACGCCGCCGCCGTAGCCTTCGACGCCTGGGACGCGGCGGAGCCGGTGAAGACCTGCTTCACGCGCGTCGCCCAGGTCGAGAAGGCCGCGCGCGGCGAACTCGACCTGCGCGAGCTTCCCTGCGTGATGCAACTGCTGGGCGAGCACCGCCTGGAGCCCGAGCTCCTCGTGATCGACGGCTTCGTGCACCTCGATGCCGATGACACGCCGGGCCTGGGGCAGCACCTGTTCCAGGTGCTGGGCGGCAAGGTGCCCGTCGTCGGCGTGTCGAAGAAGCGCCTGCCGGGCCTGCCGGCGCAGTTCGAGGTCGTGCGGGAAGAGGAGTCGCCGCCGCTGGTCGTGACCTGCGCGGGCCTCGACATCGGCGCGGCCAAGGTGCGGGTGCGCGCGATGCACGGCAGGAAGCGCGTGCCCACGCTGATGAAGCTCGCGGCCCGCCTGGCCAAGAACCAGGAGTGATCCCGGGCCGCCGGCTCACCACGTTGGCGCCGTGGTTTCATGGGGCCCGGATTCAAGCTGGCGCGGGCGTGGCCGATATTGCTGGAATGAACATCACCAACTCCCCCAGCGTCGACGCAGCGGTCAGGAATGCATCCAACGGCACGCCCGGCACCGCCGGCAACGGGGCTGGCCTGTTGGTGCTCCGCAAGGCCCTGGACGCACAGGAAGCCGGCGCCGCCGCGCTGCTCGAGGCCCTACCGCAGGCGCCCGCCCTGGCCACCGAGGGCAGCCTCGGGCGCAACATCAACACCTACGCCTGAGCGGGCCGCTTCGCCCAGAAGCGCGCGCAGGTCGATCGCCTCGGCCATCCGCCGGTAGCCGGCGTCGCCGGGATGCAGGTGGTCGCCGGAGTCCAGCGCGGGATCGAGCCGCGACGGATGCGCGGCGTCCCGCAACACCGCGTCGAAGTCGACGACGCCGTCGAACGCGCCCGCGTGGCGGATCCATTCATTGAGCGCCTGACGCAGCGCCTCCTTCGCGGGGCTGTGGTGGCCTTCCAGCGGCGTGCCTTGCAGCGCGTGCTCGAAGGGCGGCACGGTGCCGGCGATCACCCGCACGCCGCGCGCATGCGCCTGCTTGACAAGGCGCTGGAACGCCGCCGTCAGATCGGTCAGCGTCGCCGGCGCTTCGGCGGGCGCGAACGGACTGCCCGGGAAGCCGATGTCGTTGGTGCCCAGCAGAACGACCACGGCCCTCACGCCGGCGTGCGCCAGCACGTCCCGTTCGAAGCGCGCGATCGCGCTGTCGCCCCAGCCGCCGCGCAGCAGCCGGTTTCCCGCGATGCCGGCGTTGAGCACCGCCACGCCATGCGGCGCGAGCCGTCGTGACAGGTGATCGGGCCAGCGCTGGTCCCGGCCGATGCTGGAGCCGTTGCCATCGGTGATGGAGTCGCCGATGGTCACCACCACCGGCGCGGGCTGGCCTGACGCAACCTGCAGCTCGGTGACGAAGGCGCGGGTGGTGAAGGTCTGGAGCACCGGCGCGTCGCGGCGGCCCACGGCATTGCCCTCCAGCAGGAGCGTCTGCTCCTGGGCATCCCAGTGAAAGCCGCCGAGCGTGGCGCGTTCGGGCAGATGGAGGTCCACCTCGAGGCGATCGCCCGCCGTGATGGGCAAGGAAAGCGGATCGGAGACGGCACGCCCGCCGGGCGCGACGAGCGTGCCGCCGCGGCCGTTGAATCGGACCGCGACCGCGGGGCCATCGCCGATCGTGCGCACGGTCGCGGAGCCGAGCTTCAACGGCGCGGCGCTGTACTCGTTGCTGAAGACCAGCCGCAGCTGCTCGCCGCCAACGCTGGTACGCAGTGTCTGTCGCAGCGTGACGTCGCGCAGCTCGGGCGGCATGCCGAGCGGCGCCACCCAGTCCTTGCTCCAGACGGGCTGAGCGGGCGAGATCCAGCTGGGCTGCCAATGCACCGGCGCGGCGTCAGGCGCGGCGGCCGTGGCGCTCGTCGCGAGCAAGGCCGCGAGCGAAGCGGAGAAGACGGAGCCGGCGAGGAAAGAGGCGAGGCGGTATGTCATGGCCGCACTCTCACCAATTCCATAGGCGTTGGGAAGGCGACAGAATGGCAGCCCGCCCATTCGAAAATGGAATGCCATGGACCGCCTTCGCGCGATGCACGTGTTCGTCCGGGTCGCGGAGCTGGGCAACCTGTCAGCCGCGGCGCGCTCGCTGTCGACCACGCAACCGACGGTGAGCAAGCTGATCGCGTCGCTCGAGGCGTCGCTGGGCGTGCGGCTGTTGCAGCGGGGGCCCGCGCGCGTGGTGCTCACCGACGAGGGCCAGCGCTTTCTCGAACGCGCGAGGCGACTGCTCGAGGACTACGACGAGGCGGTGGCCGACCTCGATGAACGCACGCGGCAGCCACGCGGGCTGGTGCGGATCTCGGCGCCCGTCGCGCTGGGCGAGCTCAAGCTCAACGCGCTGATGCTGCGTGCGCTGCGGCAGTACCCGGAGCTGCAGATCGACCTGATGCTGGAGGACCGCTTCGTCGATCCGGTGGAGGAGCGCGCCGATCTGATGGTGCGCATCGGCGGGGTGCTGCCGCCGGACCTGGTGGCGCGCGAGCTCGCGACCTGGCCCCGCTACATCGTCGCGTCGCCCGACTATGTGAAGCGCCACGGCCGGCCGCGCGCGCCGGCGGACCTGGCCCGTCATGACTTCCTGCGGTACGCGCACGTGTCCGATGACGCGATCACCCTCAGCGGCCCCGATGGCATCGTGGCTCTGACGATCCCGGCCCGCTACCGCGTCAACCATGCGGCGGCCCTGCTCGAGGCCGTGCGCGAGGGCGCGGGCATCACGTTCCAGCCCAGCTGGATGGTCAAGGACCTGCTCGCGCGCAAGGCGCTCGTGCGCCTGCTGCCGCGGTGGAGCGGCCCGGCGCAGACGGCTTTCCTCGTGCACGCGCCACGCCGGCAGCAGCCCATGCGGGTGCAGGTGGTGAGGGATCTGCTGGTGCGCGGGATCCAGTCGCTGTAGGGCCGCGAACAACCCCTAGATGTCGACTTGAGGGGCTCCCCGGCCACGCCTAGATTCGCTAGCGAGTGGTGAGCACCGTCCGGATCACCGGGCGGGCCGCCACCGTCGACGCGTCATCTTGCGCGTCCAATTCAAGGGAGAACTTCAATGAACGAGCCCAAAGTTGGCCTGGCCAATCCGTATGCAGTCGCTGAACTCGCGGTTGGCCGAAACGTGCGATGGCAGGCGATCACGGATCGCGATGCCTTCGTCAAGAAGACGCTTGGCGCGTCGGTGGAGGAGCTGACGTCCCCGGTCCGGGGCAATCTGCTCGTGAGCGGCCTGGCCGACACGCATCAGTCGCTGGCCGGCATCCAGGAGATGAAGCCCGAGCAGCGGGCCAAGGCGGTGGGGTCGCTCGCCAAGGGCGGACCGATGGAGGCGATGCTGTCCAAGCTGTCCCCGGACGCCGTGGCGCGCGTCGTCGGCGCGCTGGCGGGCGGGGACAAGAGCGCCGCGCCGGCGACCACGGCGACCAAGGGTGTCTCCGCTCCCGGCTATACGCCGCCCGGGGCCACCTGGGCCGATCCTGGCGACTTCTTCGAGGAGGCCGCGGAGTACTTCGACCCGGTGCAAGGCGCGCTGGGCGACTGCTACTTCATCGCGGCGCTGTCGGCGGTGGCGTGGTCGCGTCCCTACGTGGTGGCGCAGCGCACGCGGGCGACCAGCGCCTCGCCGGCGGATTTCGCCGATCGCATCGACTTCTATTCCGGCGGCCTGAAGACGATGGAGGTGACGGAGCGCGTGCCGCTGGTGACGAGCACGCATGCCTGGATCTATGCGCGCTCGTCCGAAGCCGGCGAAATCTGGCCGGCGGTCTACGAGAAGGCCTTCGCGAAGTGGAAGACCAATGACGCGACCGACGAGCCCAACTACGGCCCGATCGCCGGTGGATGGCCGGTGCAGGCGACGACGGAGCTGACCAACCTCACCGGCGTGACGAAGACCTGCTCGGCGATGAGCGAGGACGACATCTGGACGGCGGTGCGGTCCAACTGCCTGTCGTATCGGACCTTCAATCCGATGACCGCGTGGACCTTCTGCCAGACGCCATCACCGGTGGACTACGCCGGGAGCGGCATCGTCGGGTACCACGCCTACACGATCCTCGGCTGGGCGTACGTGAACAACACGAAGTACGTGGTGCTGCGCAATCCCTGGGGCTTCAACAGCCCGGTCATCAACAGCCTGGCCGGCAACTGGTCGGCGTATGACCAGAGCTTCTGGCGCTCGGTGCCGTTGAACGCCGGCGGCGTGTTCGCGATCCCGGCGGCCACCTTCAAGAAGTACTACTGGCAATTCGGCTGGGCGAGCTGAGCCGGGACGAGGCCAGTGCTGAGTTCGCCGGCGGCGCTCACGCGCGGTAGCCCGCCATGAAGACCCGCACGGCCTCGCGCAGCAGGGCCCGGTTCTCCCGGGCATCCGGTATCTCGAGCTTCAGCATGCCGCGGATGTGCGCGGAGCCGAAGAACATCGACAGGAACAGGTCCGCGGCCTGAAGCGGGTTGCGCACCTTCAAGGTGCCCGCCGAGTGAGCGCGGCGCAGATACGCCGCCAGCTCGTCTTTCACGCGCTGCGGGCCTTCCTCGTAGAACGCGCGGCAGGCCTCCGGCTGCGCCCCGGCGACGCCGTAGACGGAGCGCAACGCGCCCAGGGCATCGTCGCCGCGCGCCAGCGCCAGAAACCGGGTGCCGACCGCGAGCAGTGACTTCTCAGGCTGATGCGGATCCAGCGCCTCGGAGCCCGGGACGCCGGTCACCACGGGCGCCGTCCGATCGCGCACGACCGCCTGGAACAGCCCCTCCTTGGAGCCGAAGTTGCTGTACACGGTCATCTTGGAGACCCCGGCGTCCGCGGCGATGGCATCGACGCTGGCGCGCTCCAGGCCGTGTTCGTTGAAGTGCTTCTGAGCGGCTTCCAGGATGCGCCGGCCGCGCTCGGGATCGCGGGGCCGGCCGCGTGGGGGCTTGGGGGCGGGAAGTGGAGGCTGGGCCATGGGCGTATTTACTGGACTTGACAGTCCACTATAGCCAACGCACATTACTGGACTTGTGAGTCCAGTAATTGACGGAACTCGCCCCTCTCCCCCCTGTACGCAACACGGAGCCCATCACCATGGATGACGTCATCATCGTCGGCGGCAGCTTTGCCGGCCTCGCCGCCGCCCTGCAGCTCGGCCGCGCCCGCCGCAAGGTCACCGTCCTCGACACCGGGCTGCCGCGCAATCGCTTCGCGGGTCATTCGCATGGCCTGCTTGGCCACGATCACAAGCCGCCGCTGGACATCCTGGCCGAGGCGCGGCGGCAACTGGCGCGCTATCCCACGGTCAGGCTGGTCAATGCCCGGGCCGACGGCGTATCCGGGGCCATCGACGATTTCTCGGTCCTCACCGGTGAGGGCGAACGCCTCGGGGCGCGCCGCGTGATCCTGAGCTATGGCGTCGCCGATCAGATGCCGGGCGTGCCGGGCTTCGCCGACTGCTGGGGCACCTCCATCGTGCCCTGTCCCTATTGCGATGGCTTCGAGGTCGCCGGCCGGCACTGGGGTCTGGTCTGGTCCAGCCCGCAGTCCCATCAGTCTGCGCGGCTGTTCCAGGACTGGACCGACAAGCTGACGGTCTTCGCCGATGGCCACGACCTTCCGCCTGAGATCCGGGCCGATCTGGCGAATCGCCACATACCGGTCGTCGATGGCCGGATCGTCGAGATCGCCCATCGCGACGGTCACATCGCCACCGTGAATCTCGATGCCGGCCGCAAGATGGCGGTCGACGTGCTGTTCGCGCATCCGCGCAACAAGCCGTCCGCGAGCCTGCATGAGTCGCTGGGTCTCGCGACGCTCGAAACCCCCGTGGGCATCGCGCTCAAGGTCGACGAGCGCCGCCAGACCAGCGTGCCCGGCATCTACGCCGCAGGCGATCTCGCGACGCCCTTCCTGCCCTCGGTCACCCAGGCGTCGTCGCAGGGCGCGATGGCGGGCATCTTCGCCCAGCAATCGATGCTGGCTTGAGCGCACGGATGCCTTTCTCCGGTCGCCGCGGGCGATCGCCGCAAGGGTGATCCCGGCGAGGCGAGCTCCCTTTGCTTCCTGCCCGCGGCGGCGCGGCGCTTCAGCGCACGCGCAGCGAATGCGTCCAGTTGTGGTCGGAGGCCTGCACCATCCAGTAGTAGTTCGCCTCCGAATTGCCCTCGCCTGGCCACGGATTCATGTAGTTCACATAGGGAGTGCCATTGGCGACGTGATAGCCGGTGCCCACCATGATGTGACCGCCGCCCGACGTCCAGCCGAAGCGGATGACGAAGGGCTTGTTCGCGTTGATGTCAGAGACGATGGTGTTCCACGAGGAGGCGGAGTCGAATGGATTGCTGCCGATGCCCCAGTGGGCGAGCACGTCCTGAACGCTGCCGGCCGCGCCGTAAAGGTAGTCGGGCTTGTTGGCGTTGCTGCTCCAGTTGAAGGTGCTGTTGCCGCAGGCGTAGTTGATGCCGAAGGCCCAGTTGACGATGCTGCACTGGCTGGGCGGCGTCTTGTAGAAGCCGATCACGGCCTTGCTCGAGGCGGCCCAGCACCAGTTGTCGTGTTCCTGGGTGGTGGAATTCACGCTCAGCGTCTTGTGCTGGGCGAAGGCCAGGGGCGCCAGCAGGCACAGGCCCAGGCAGGCGAGCGTCTTCTTGAGTTTCGCGTTCATGCGATGTCCGTTCGATGTTGTGGAGGGATGTCGTGGGGCGGTGCGGCTCAGCGCTGCACGTCGAGGTTCTTGCTGACTGCGGCGCGCAGCGACTCCATCAGCTGCGAGGCGTCAAACAGGCCGGCGTCCGGCTGGGCCTTGTTCAGGCCGAAGCGCAGCAGGGATTCCTGGGCGGACTTCATCGCCGCAAAGCGGGCCTTGCCATCGTTGGTGGAGATCACTTCCAGCAGGTCGGACTGCGCCTGGTAGACGCGGATGAAGCGCAGGTTGCTGCCGTCCGCATTGCCGTGAGCTGCGCGCACGGCTTCGTACTCACGAGCGAGGCCGGCGCCGCCGAAGGAGACGGCCTGCCAGCGTCCTCCCATCACCTCCACGGTCACCAGGCCGATGGGCTTGTCGCCCACCTGCACGACGAAGCGCCAACTGCCGGTGGGTGTGGCCATGCCGCTGAGATCGGTCCGGCCGCCGGCCACGTCCTGCGGTTTGACCGTGTGAATCTCGAAGCCGTGGCCAATGCGTGCCTGCATGAGTTCTTCCATGCTGGACACGTCGAATGCCATGTTGTCGGGCGCCAGGCCGGCGTAGGCCTGCAGCTTGCTCTGCTGGTACTCGGCCAGGCCCTGTTGCGCGGCGAGCTGGGCCTGGCTGCGCGCCAGCTGGCTCTGCGCGAAGGAGGCCGGGCCGTTGCCGGCGGCCGATGCGGCAAGGGGCTGCGTCGCCAGGACGATGGCGCACAGCAGTGCGCCTGGAAGGGTCGATGCTTTCTTTTTGAACATGAGGTTTCTTTCGGTTGGAGGACAACTGCGCGGAGATCCCGCAGGCTTGGCGGCTGCGCCGCCTGCGCTGCGATTCGATGAAGACCGGCTCTTCTCGCGGAGACGGCGTTCAGCGACGGGTCGTGGCGCCGTCGGGTTGCGGCGCGCACTGGGGGTCAGGCCCATTCGATGAGGGCGAGCGAGCCCGGCCGCCGGGGCGCAGCGGGGTTTCGGACATGGCTCCGCCCTGACCTGCAACTCGGCAGGCCTGTCGGACTCAGGGAATGGAAATAAGGTCGCTGCGTTACAGCGGCGTCAGGCGCAGAGCACGCCCGGCTGCAGTTTCACGAGCGCCATCAAAGCCCCTCAGGGCCTTCGTCGGTGAGCGGAATTCGGGATTTGCGTGCGCCGGATATGGGCGGTTTCGTACCCATGGCTGTGCATATGGGGAAATCCCAGGCGCTGATGGAGAAAATATGTCGGGCGCATATCAACCAGGATGGATCAGTGCTGCACCACAAAGTCCGCACGAGTATGGGGCGAAATACCCGCATACCTGCACCAACTTCGCGCCGCTCCCACTGTCCTTGGTACCTGAGAGATTCGCATGAGGCTCCGCCCCTGCTTGCTCCTTCGGTGGAGTTGTCGGATGTGTCCGAAAACTCACTCTCCAGCGTCGGCTGTTTGCGAATCCAGTACTGGGCCTGAGCGTGTATGGGAGATTGCGCCTTCGGCGTCACGTGCGGCTGATTTCAATCAGCTTGCACGGCACTCTCCTGGATTCGTGAATCGATCTTGCCAATATCGACCAATCTCCCTATGAGAGGTTTCCCGAGGGCGAATTTCATGCGCCGGTCATGACTTTTTACGGGAAATGATGCAGGAATATCCTGGGGCGTAAGACCGACCGTCCCTATTCGGGCCGCTTCATGAAGAACTTCTCTCCAAGCTCGAAGTAGTCGCCCGGGCCCCCACCCCTCAGGATGAGGCCGGCCGCAGCGGTGTCGAACGTTCCGTCCTTCAGCAGGGTCGGCGAGATATGCATGAGCAGGACCTGCCCCAGGACCATCCAGGTGTCGACGGCATCGCCGCCCACCGTGTTCAACCGGATGAGCTGGGAGACCTTGCATTCGAATGCGACTGGACTCTCTCCAACGCGGGGCGGGGCCACCTTGATGGACGCGATCTCGGTCAGGTTCCCGAGCTCGAATTCATTGACATCGTGAGGAACCTGGGCGCAGGCGGCCTCGATCCGACACAGAGGTTTCCGAGCTGATTGACGCGCTGCATGGAGCGATGAAGCAGGCGCTACGCGTCCCGGATGACGATCATGACATCCGCTATCAGGAGCATCGCGCCGCGCATGCGCGCCTGCCAGGCGGGAAGAGCGCCGACTACCTGCTGGTCGTGGTGCACATGTTCCAGGGACGTTCGCTGAATGCGAAGCGAGCGCTGTATCGGGCCATCGTCGAGCGATTTGCCGCAGCCGGCGTACCGGCCTCTGAAGTGAACATCCTGCTAAATGCGCCGCCGCTCGAGGATTTCGGCTTGCGGGGCGGTCAGCCGGCCTGCGATCTCGACCTGGGGTTCAAGGTGGACGTCTAGCGGGATAGGGCTCGCTTGCTGAGGCACTGCATTTGCCCCCGGAGGAGCACTTCGGAGGTCACGCCGTGTCAGAACTCAACAAGAGAGCCCTCACTGCCGCCAATGCCGCCATCGCGTCAGGCGATATCGAGCAGTTCCTGCTTCATTGCGCGGATGACATCGTCTGGACCACGGTCGGCGAACCGCCCATCGTGGGGAAGGAGGCCGTGCGGCAATGGATGAAGGACGCTTACGCCGAGCCGCCCCGCTTCACCGTGGAGCAGCTCGTGGCGGAAGGCGACTGGGTAGTCGCTTTGGGCACCATCCAGGCCGAGGACGCGCAGGGCGTCACCTCCCCGCACTCGTACAGCGACGTCTGGCGCTTCGAGGACGGCAAGATGGTCGAGTTGCGCGCCTTCGTCATCAAGCACGCGTAGCGGTCTTCACCGTGGAGCGTGACGCGACGTCACCTCGACGCCGCGCTCGAGGGTCCGGATGCCGCGGCCGGTGGCAAGTCGCACAGCGGCCGGGAGCCGGCCGGCGGCGTCGAGCTGATGTGGTAATCCATCTCGCCCTCCGCGCGGGCGCGCACCATCTCGGCGACCACCGCCTCGCGGGTCAGCGGCGCGCCCGAGCGGATCTCCGCGCCGACATTGCGGCAGTTCCTGTCGAGCTTGCGAGGGGCTGGCTCCGTCTTTGGTTGAGACATCGCCAGCATGGGCGCGAGAGAGAGCAGCACGGCGGCTGAAGCAGTGGCCAGGCGCATGGGAACCTCTTCATCAAGGAACGAAAGGACCGGACGCGCGAGGCGTCCGGCGCATCAAGACAATCCGAAGGTCTTGCGCAGCCCCGCATCGACGGGACCGGCGGGCATGAAGCGGCGCAGCCGTTTGAGCAGCGTGGCCTCGCCCTTGGGCGTGGTCCGCATCCGCCACGGACCGAGCGCCGCGTCGACGATCGTCCTGGCCACGCCCTCGGGCTCCGGCGCCTTCCTGATGTTCTTCTCCATCGCGGCGACCACGAGCTGGCGCTCCGCGTCATAGGCGGCGATGGGCGAGGCCGCCTGCGGCGCGTTCAGGTCCAGATTGGTCCGGGTGAACGACGGCTCGACCAGCGCGACGCGGATGCCGAAGGCCCGCAGCTCGTGGTCCAGCGTCTCGGACAAACCCTCGACGGCGTGCTTCGACGCCGAGTACGCGCCCATGTACGGCGACGGCAGGAAGCCCACCACGGAACTGACATTGACGATCCGGCCCGCCCGGCGCTTGCGCATCGACGGCAACACCGCCTGCGCGGTGCGAAGCACGCCGAACACGTTGGTGTCGAAGAGCGCTTTCGCCTCTTCCACCGAAGTCTCCTCGGCCGCCCCAAGCAGCGTCACGCCCGCGCTGTTGACCAGCACGTCGATGCGGCCGGTCTGGGCCAGGACCGCCTGGATCCCGCGCTCGACGGACGCGCTGTCCCGGACATCCATCTCCACCAGGGTGACGCCCGCGATCGGCGATGCCTTGGCGACATCGCGCACCGTGCCGAACACCTTGCAGCCGCGCTTGGCGAAGAGTTCGGCGCTTGCTCGACCGATGCCCGACGACACGCCGGTGATCACGACAACTTGAGAATCAGACACGGGAATCCTTCGTAGGGGAGTGGGGAGGAGAGCGCCGATTCAGCCCCGCGGGCTAGCCGGCTTGAGCTTGAACCAGATGGCATACATGGCGGGCAGGAACACCAGCGTCATCGCGGTTCCCGCGAGGGTCCCGCCGATCAGCGTGTAGGCCAGCGTTCCCCAGAACACCGAATGGGTCAGCGGAATGAAGGCCAGGATGGCGGCGAGCGCGGTCAGGATCACCGGGCGCGCCCGCTGCACCGTCGCCTCGACCACCGCGTGGAAGGGCGCCAGGCCGGCCTGCTCGTTGTGATGGATCTGCCCGATCAGGATCAGCGTGTTGCGCATCAAGATGCCCGACAGCGCGATCAGGCCCACCAGCGCGTTGATGCCGAAGGGCTTCTGGAACAGCAGCAGCGTCGGCACCACGCCGATCAGGCCCAGCGGACTCGTGAGGAAGACCATCACCATCGCGGACAGCGAGCGCACCTGCAGGACGATGATCAGCAGCGTGACCGCGACCATGATCGGGAACAGCGGCAGCATCGCGGCCGTCGCCTTGCCCGACTCCTCGATCGAGCCGGCCTGCTCGATGCGATAGCCGCTAGGCAGCTTCGCGATCAGCGGCTGGAGCTGACGCGTGATGGCGGTCGAGACATCCGGCGGCTGCAGGCCTTCGGCGATGTCGCCCCGGACCGTGATGGTCGGCACGCGGTCGCGCCGGCGCATGACGGCCTCTTCCGGACGGACCTCGATCTCGCCGACCTGCGACAGCGGGATGCGCTGCCCGTTGGCGCCGGTCAGCGTGAAGTCGCCGAGCCGGGCCGGGTCGAGCCGGAAGTCGCCGGCCGCGCGGGCGATGACCTGCACGCTGCGGATGTCCTGCCTCACTACCGTGACCGGCACGCCGTTGAGCAGGAACTGCAGCTGCTGCGCCACCGCGCTGGAGCTCAGGCCCACGGCCTGCAGCCGGTCCTGCTGCAGCGTGAAATGCAGCGCCGGGACGCGCGAATCCCAATCCGAGTTCACCGTGCGCATCAGCGGACTGTGGTCCATCACCTGCCGCACCTCGGCGGCGATGCCGCGCAGCACCTCGGGGTCGGGGCCGCTCACGCGATAGGCCACCGGATAGGGCGAGTAAGGCCCGAACACGAGCTGCGTCACGCGCAGCCGGGCCTCGGGCGCGAGGCCGTCGGCGATCGCCCGCCGCAGCCGCAGCTTCAGGGCCTCGCGCTCGTCCTGGCTGTCCGTGCGCACGACGATCTTCGCGAACGAGGGATCAGGCAGCTCCGCGCCCATCGAGAAGTAGAAGCGCGGCGCGCCCTGGCCGATGTAGGAGGTCACGATCCTGGCCTCGCCCTGCTTGGCCAGCCAGGCTTCGACCTTCGCGGCGGCGCCGCTGGTCTGGCCGATCGACGAGCCATAGGGCATCTGCACTTCGACCAGGACCTCCGGCCGGTCCGAGACCGGGAAGAACTGCTTCTTCACCGCGCCCATGCCCAGCACCGACAGCACGAACAATCCGACGACCGAGGCGGCGACCAGCCATTTGCGGCCGATGACCCAGCTCAGCATCCGGCGGAAGCGCTGGTAGTTCGGCGTGCCGTAGAGCGCGTCATGCCCGCCCTCGACGCGCTGGAGGTCGGGCAGCATCTTCACGCCGAGGTAGGGCGTGAAGACCACCGCCACCACCCACGATGCGATCAGCGCGATGCCGACGATCCAGAACATGTTGCCGGTGTACTCGCCGGCCGAGGACCGGGCGAAGCCGTTGGGCATGAAGCCCACCGCGGTGACCAGCGTGCCCGAGAGCATCGGCGCCGCGGTGTGGCTCCACGCGTAGGCGGACGCGGCGATGCGGCTGTAGCCTTCCTCCATCTTCACCACCATGGTCTCGATGGCGATGATGGCGTCGTCCACCAGCAGGCCCAGCGCCAGGATCAGCGACCCCAGCGTGATGCGGTCGAAGTTCTTGCCGGTGGCCAGCATCACGACGAAGACCACCGCCAGCGTCAGCGGCACCGCCGCCGCGACCACCAGGCCCACCCGCCAGCCCATGCTGACGAAGCACACCAGCATGACCACCAGCAGCGCGGCGAAGAACTTCACCATGAACTCGTCCACGGCCGCGTCGATGTTCACCGCCTGGTCGGTCACCTTGGTCAAGGCCTGGCCCAGGGGCAGGGCGGCGTTGATCGCGCCGACCTCGTGGTCCAGCGCCTTGCCCAGGTCCAGCCCGTTCCATCCCTCGCGCATGACCACGCCCAGCAGCAGCGCCGGTTCACCGCCATTGCGGACCAGGAAGGTGGCCGGGTCCTCGTAGCCGCGCGTGACCGTGGCGATGTCGGACAGCTTCAGCGTGCGTCCCTGCGCCACCAGCGGCGTGTCGCGGATCTTGCGCAGTTCATCGAAGGCGCCGTCCAGGCGGACGAACACCTGCGGCCCGCGCGTCTCCACCGAGCCGGACGGCGTCAGGGCGTTCTGGTTGTTGAGCGCGGCGAAGACGTCCTGCGGCGACAGACCCAGGGTCGCCAGGCGCTCCTGCGAGAACTGGACCTCGATGCGTTCGGCCTGCTCGCCGACGATGTTGACCTTCTTGACGCCCGGCACGTGCAGCAGCCGCTGGCGCAGGGTCTCCGCGTCGCGCACCAGCAGCCGCGGCTCCTCGCCCTTGGCCTTGAGCGCGTACAGCGCGAAGGTGACGTCCGAGTACTCGTCGTTGACGAACGGGCCGAGCACGCCGGGCGGCAGGTTGCGCGCCTCGTCGCCGATCTTCTTGCGGGCCTGGTAGAACTCATCGAGCACCGCCGACGGCGGCGTGCCGTCCTGCAGCGTCAGCGTGGTGAAGGCCAGGCCCGGGCGGGTGTAGGTCTCGCTGCGGTCGTACCAGCGCAGCTCCTGCAGGCGCTTCTCGATCTTCTCGGCCACCTGGTCCTGCATCTCCTGCGCGGTCGCGCCGGGCCAGGCCGAGACGATGGTCATCACCTTGATGGTGAAGGCGGGATCCTCGGCGCGTCCGAGCTTGAAGAACGAGACCACGCCCGCCACCGAGATCAGCAGGATCAGGAACAGCGTGATGGCGCGCTCGCGCACGGCCAGGGCCGACAGGTTGAATCGGCCTTCGCTCACGGACGCGCTCCCGCCGCGGACGGCAGCGTCGCGCCGGACCCGACGCGGACCTGCTCGCCCTCGCGCAGCAGATGCGCGCCAAGCGTGACGACCCGCTCGCCCTGCCGGATCTGGCCGCCGATGCGCGCGCCCGATTCGTCCAGGCGCTCGACCGCGACCGGCCGCCACGAGACCTTGGCCGGCTCGCCCTGGACGACCCACACGCCAGGCCCCTTGCCGGCGTCGAACAAGGCGCCGAGCGGCACATAGGCGCCCGCGCCCGGAGCAGCCGGGCCCTCCGGGATCTGCAGCGTGACGGTGGCGCCCAGCGGCGCGCTGGCGAGCTCGCCCTGCAGCACATAGCGGGCCTCGAAGGTGCGGGTCAGCCGGTCCGCCGCGCTCGAGAGCTGCCGCAGGGTCGCGGGCGACCCGTCGCCGCTTCGGCCGAAGAGCGTCGCCTGGCCGCTGGAGCCGAGGGCGGGCCTCAGCGTCTCGGGCAACTGGACGATCGCCTCGCGCCGCCCCGCATGCGCCAGACGCAGGACGATCTGTCCCGCCGCGACGACCTGCCCAGGTTCCGCGAGCGTCTCGGTGACGACGCCGTCGCCATCGGCCAGCAGTTCCGCGTAGCGGCTCGCGTTGCCCGCGACTTCCGCCTGCGCCAGCGCCGCGTTGAGCTGCGCCTGCGCGGCATCGGCCGCCGCCTTGACCTGGTCATAGGCCGACGAGGAAATCGCGCCGGTGCCGCGCAGGTCGCGGTAGCGGGCCTCGTCCTCGGCGGCCTGGCGGGCCCGCGCCCGCGCCGCCGTCACGGCTTCCTGCTGCGCGTGCGCCGCGAGCTTCAGATCCTCGGGATCGATCCGCATGAGCACCTGGCCGCGCTTGACGGCCTGCCCGGCGTCCACGCGCCGCTCCAGCACCTTGCCCGCGACCCGGAAGCCCAGGTCGCTCTGCACCCGCGCGGCCACCGTGCCGGTGAACGAGCGCGACGCGGGCGCCGCGGCCTGCACGGTGGCCACGCGCACCAGCGGCGCCTCGGTCCGGGGATCTGCGACTGGCTTTTCGCCGCATGCCGCCAGCACGGCCGGCAGGGTGAGAACAAGCGTGAAAACAGGAAGGCGACGCCGGCGCATGAAAGCCCCAATGACGAGTGATCAGGCTTTCATTTTGGAACTGGTGACCAATTTAGTCAATGGTCACTTGGTGCGAACGGCGAAAGATTCAGGGCGACAGGCTTCTCAAGACCAGGCTGGCCAGATGCGCCGGGGCTTCCTCGGACAGGTGCAGGCTGTGCTGGAGCAGGAGCGGGTTGAAGCAGGGGCGCATGACCAGATAGATGGCCGTGACGGTCTCGTCGAGCGGGGTCTTGCGCTCGAAGTCGCCGCTGGCGCGGCCTTCCTGGAGCACGTCGCGGAGCAGCTGCTGCACGCGCCGGTCGTAGGCGTCGACCACGGCCCATTGCTCCGTGGCGGCCGAGGCGGCGATCTCGTAGAGCTTGCGGTCCTGGAAGAGCAGCCGCAGGCTGGCCTCGGTGAACGCCTTGAACAGGCGGCGGATCTTGTCCGGCGGCGACACCGCCTCCGCCAGCGAGGCCGCGACCGAGGCCTCGATCCTCTCGATGCACTGGGCGCAGATCATTTCGCCGATGGCCTGCTTGGATTCGAAGAACTTGTAGATGTAGGCCTTGGAGAAGCCGACCGCCTTGGCGAGATCGGACACCGTCGTCTTCTCGTAGCCATAGCGGCTGAAATGCTCGGTGGCCGCGGCCACGACCTGGTCGCGGACCTCATGGTCGGCGGGGCCCCGCGACGGGGCAGGAGTGCTGCTTGTCGTTTTCATGGCGGCAGCTTACGCGACCCGGCGAGACTGGACAACGAGTGACCATTTGGTAATATGGTCACTTCCGGCCCCCGATCCCGTTCTTCGTTCTTGAGAGGTTTCCCATGTCGCGCAGCATCGCCGCCGCATCCCTTGTTGCATCGCTGATGGCGGCCGGCCTGGCCGCAGGGTGCGCCGTCGGGCCCGATTACGTCCAGCCCCGGCCCGTCCTGCCGGAGCGGTTCCACGGGCAATCGCCGGTGGATCAACGGCGGGCGGCGGTGGACGCCGACCTGGTGCGATGGTGGGAAGGCTTTGGCGATCCGCAACTGACCCGGGTCGTCGCGCTGGCACTGGCTCAGAACCTGGACCTGGCCCGCGCGGCCGCCCGCGTCGCCCAGGCGCAAGCGGGCGTGGGCGCCGCCAACGCCGCGCTGCTGCCCATCGGCACCGTCAGCGGCCAGGCGGCGCGCGCCTACCAGTCCGTCGAAACCCCGCTGGGACGCGTGCTCGATGCGAGGCCCGGATTCGACCGCCATGGCAGCGCCTACGAGTTGAATGGCAACGCGAGCTGGGAACTGGACGTCTTCGGCGGCCTGCGCCGCGAGCGGGAAGCCGCGATCGCGGAATACCAGGCCTCGGAAGCCGGCGCCGTGGCGGCGCGGCTGGCGGTGGCGGCCCAGACGGCCGACCTCTACATCGCCATCCGCGGACTGCAGGCGCGTTTGACGATCGCCCGGGATCAGGTCCGGACGCGCCAGGACCTGCTGTCCACCGTCCGTTTGCTGAATGGAAAGGGACTGGCGGCGGATCTGCAGGTCAGCCAGGCCGAAGGCGCGCTGGCGCAGGCTCAAGCGGGCGTGCCTGAACTCGAACAGGGTCTGGATGCGGCCATGAACGCGCTGGACGTGATGCTCGGAAGCCCGGCGGGCACCGGCGCGGCCGGGCTCGAGGCAGCGGATGTGCCCATCGCGCCGGGCATCGCCGGCATCGGCGCGCCCGCCGACCTGCTGCAGCGTCGCCCTGACCTCATCGTCGCCGAGCGGCATCTGGCCGCGTCCAACGCGCGCATCGGCGCCGCCATGGCCGAGTACTACCCCAAGCTCTCCCTGAGCGGCCTGATCGGCAACGCGACGTCGGTGTCGGCGGGCCATCTCTTCACCGGCGGCGCGAGCCAGGCGGCCGGCGTCGTGGGCCTGCGCTGGCGGCTGTTCGACTTCGGCCGCATCGACGCGCAGATCCGCCTGGCGCGGGGCCAGGAAGCCGAGATGCTGGCCGCGTACCGCCTGGCCGTCCTGCGCGCCGGCGAGGACGTCGAGAACGCCTTCACCGCGCTGGTCAAGCGCGAAGAGCAGGCGGCGGTGCTCGCCCAAGGCGTGGACGCGCTCCGGCGCGCGCGCCAGGCCTCGTTCGCGGCTTACCAGAAGGGCGTCGTCAGCCTGATCGAAGTGCTGCAGGCCGACGAGAACCTGCTTCGCGCCTCCGATGCGCAGGTCCAGGCGCGGGCCGGATCGGCGCGCGCGGCCGTCGGCGCCGTCAAGGCGCTCGGCGGCGGGTGGCAGCCGGCCGGGTCCACCGCCACGGCCGCGCTCGCCCAGCCCGCCGGCAACCGCTGATTCAACACCACGGGCCAATGAGCCCGATCACAGGAGACAACCCCAGCATGAAGATCAACCAGGTTCAGCGCCGCGCGCTTGCCGTCCTCGCGGCCGGACTCGCCGGCACCGGCATGGCCCAGGCGGCCGCATTCCAACTCAAGGAGCAGAGCGCCGCGGGCCAGGGCCGGGCCTTCGCGGGCTCGATCAGCCAAGGGGGCGATGCGACCGTGGTCGCCAACAATCCCGCCGCCATGACGCTGCTGGACGGGCGCCTGTTCCAGGCCGACGTCGCGGTCATCGACTACTCGGTCAAGTTCCGCGGCGCGGGCAGCGATGCGCTGGGCCGGCCCTTGACGGGCGGGAACGGCGGCAACGCGGGCGAGACGTCCCCGGTGCCGTCCCTGTACTTCCACACGCCGCTGAGCGACCGGATCCACCTGGGTCTGTCCGTGACGGCGCCGTTCGGCTTCAAGACCGAGTACGACGAGGGCTGGGTCGGCCGGTATCACGGCATCAAGACCGATCTGAAGGCGGTCGACGCGGGCGCCGCGCTGTCCTACCAGGTCAACGACGTGCTGTCGCTCGGGGCCTCCGTCTTCGTCGAGCGCCTCGAGGTGAAGCTGCGCGACGCGGTCGACTTCGGCGCCTTGCTGGCTGCTTCGCGGGTGCCCGGCTTCCTGCCCGGCAGCGCCGATGGCCGCCTGGACATCGACGGTCACAACACCGAGCTGGGCTACACGCTGGGCGCGCTGCTGCGGCCCGCCGACGGCTTGTCCATCGGCCTGGCCTATCGCTCCGAGGTCAAGCATTCGCCGGACAACGCGAAGGTCGGCTTCACGGTGCCGGCGGCGGCCAACGCGATCCTGTCCGCCGCCCGGCCCGGGACCTTCGTCAACACGACGGCCAGCACCGACATCACCTTGCCCGCGTCCTGGACGCTCAGCGCGACCCAGCGCTTGGACGACCGATGGACGGTGATGGCGGACTACTCGCACACGTCCTGGGGCAAGTTCAGCAACGTCGTCCTGGACTTCCAATCCCAGCTGCCCAGCGAGACGCTGCACTTCGGTTATCGGAACACGTCCTTCTATTCGATCGGCGCGGAGTACCGGGCCAATGACCGCTGGACGCTGCGCGGGGGCCTGGCCTACGACCAGACGCCCGTGACCGACGCCGTGCGCGATGTCCGTGTTCCCGACGTGGACCGCCGATGGCTGTCGCTCGGGGCGACCTGGCGCGCGAGCAAGCGCCTCACCTACAGCGTGGGCTACACGCACCTGTTCCTCAAGGATCCCTCGGTGGACCTGAGGTCCGCGTCGGGGAGCACCTTGCAGGGCTCGTACAAGCTGGGAAGCAACATCCTGGCGGTCTCCGCGCAGTACGCCTGGATGCCGTGAGGGCGCGAGGGGAAGGGCATGCCGTCAATCGACGGCGGCGGACTCGTTCTCCGTGTGCCGGTCGGGCTCCGCCGCGCGGAGGATCTCGTTCAGGACGGACGTGGCGTAATTCCCGGCGGGCAAGGCGAACGTGAGCACCAGTTGATCGGCTTGCGGCCATTCCCACGACAGGTCCGCCGGGCTCGCCACGAGGGCCCGGCGCTCCTGATCCAGACCGGCGTGCTCCATGCCGTCGCACAAGGTGGCGTGACGCTCGGCCACACCGTTCTCCAGCGCCTGCGTTTGATCGGTGGTGCTCACGCGGCCCCGTCCCCAGAGGGGGCCGGTGGGCCGGCCGGCCTCGTCCATCACGTCGCCGGCCAGGGTCTGGCCCCAGAGTCCCTGCTGAATCCGCAGCGCCAGCACTTCATTGAAGACGAAGGAGCGCACCGCCGACAGGTAGATGCCCTTCTTCTTCGGGTTGCGCACGCGGATCTCGCGCGCCAGCATGGCGCGGCCCTGCTCGACGTTGCCGCCGTCGTGGCCGAAACGCTGAGCGCCGAAGTAGTTGGGCACGCCCTGTGACGCGACGGCCTGGAGATTGGCCTCGATGGCGCCGCGGTCGCCGCTCACGTCACGCAGCACGATGCGGAACCGGTTGCCCTGCAGGTCGCCCGGGCGCAGCTTCTTCACATGGCGGCTCTGGCTCAGCACCTTGAATTCCGGATGCTGGAGCTGGGTCAGGTCGGGCGTCTCGCCCTTGGGCAGATAGATGCTGAACCACTGGCGGGTGATGGCGTAGCGGTCCTTGAGGCCGGCATAGCCCACGTCCCGTTCGCCGACACCGGCCGCTTCGGCCAGCTGCTGGGCGACGAAGGCGGTGTTGGCGCCGTTCTTCTCGACGTCCAGCCAGAGGTGTTCGCCCTCACCGGAGGGAAGCTGCAGCGGCAGCTCGGTCACGATGAAATCCTCGTTGAGGAGCTTCAGCGTGGCGCTGGCGCCGGTGACGGGATAGGCGTTGGGCCAATGCGGCAGGGCCGTGTATTGAGCGTCGGTCATGAGGGATTCTCCCCCGTGACGCACGGGGTGCCTGCCGCACGCCGTCTTCCCTCAGGGGAAGGTCAGGTCCAGGCCGAGCCTCGTGCCGAGGCTGAAGGTCAGCAGCACCAGGCCCGTCACCAGCAGCACGAAGACCGCGGCCGCCATCGCGCCCGCGCGGAGCACCGCGCGCTGTTTCTGCGCCCCGTTCTCCTTTCTCGCCTGGTCGTAATGCCACTTGATGGCGAAGAACATGCCGATGCCCAGCACGGCGACCTTGAACGCAATGAAGACCGTGGGGACCCATTCCATGATTTCTGACTGCCGTCTTTGTCGAGCCGCCACTGTGCGCCCGGCGGCATGAAAAATACAGATTCAGATGCATCGAAAAAGACCGGATCAGAATCCCACCCCTCATGAAGCGTTATGAAGTCCTTGCCGACGACCTGGCGGCGTCCATCGCCGCGGGGCAGTTGCGTCCCGGAGACCGCCTGCCGTCGGTCCGTGGAGCGAGCCGGGACCGCGGCGTGAGCCCCTCCACCGTCTTCGAGGCCTACTACCTGCTGGAGGCGCGCGGCCTGATCGAGGCGCGGCCGCGGTCCGGCTACTTCGTCAGCCAGGCGGCGATTTCCCATCCCGAGCCCCATGCCTCGGACCCGCTGGGCGAGGAGCGCCGCGTCGAGATCTCGGAGCTGGTGTTCCAGGTGCTCGGCCTGTCGCGCAACCGGGCCGTCGTGCCACTGGGCTCGGCGTTTCCGAGCCCGGCGCTGTTCCCCCTGGACAAGCTGGCGCTGGCGCTTGGCAAGGCCGCGCGCGGGCTGGACCCGTGGCGCACGGTCGAGGACCTGTCGCCGGGCAGCGCCGAACTGCGGCGCCAGATCGGCCTGCGCTACCTGGGCGCCGGATGCAAGGTCGACGCGGACGAGATCGTCGTGACCAACGGCGCGATGGAGGCGCTGAACCTGTGCCTGGAGGCGGTCACGGCGCCCGGGGACCTCGTCGCCATCGAGTCGCCGGCCTTCTATGGCGCCTTGCAGGCGCTGGAGCGCCGCGGGCTCAAGGCGGTCGAGGTGGCCACCCATGCGCGCACCGGCGTCGACGTGGCCGCGCTGGCGGCCGTCGTCGAGCGCCATCCCGTCAAGGCGTGCTGGCTGATGCCGAATTTCCAGAATCCGCTGGGCAGCCTGATGCCCGACGCGGCCAAGGCGGCGCTGGTGGCGCTGCTCGCCGAGCGCGGGATTCCGCTGATCGAGGATGACGTCTACGGGGAGCTGTATTTCGGCTCACGCCCGCGCCCTGCCAAGGCCTGGGACAAGACCGGCCTGGTGCTGCATTGCAGTTCGTTCTCGAAGTCGCTGGCGCCGGGGTTCCGCGTCGGCTGGGCGGCCGCGGGCCGGTTCGCCCGGGACGTCAGCCGTCGCAAGCTCATGAGCTCGCTGGCCACGCCGGTGCCGATGCAGGAAGGCTTGAGCGAGTACCTCCGGCGGGGCGGGTACGACCGGCATCTGCGGCAACTGCGGCAAGCGCTCGTCACCAACCGTCAAGCCGTGCTGAAGACCATCGCCCAGTGCTTTCCGCCAGGCACCCGCGTCACGCAGCCGGAGGGTGGCTATTTCGTCTGGGTCGAGTTGCCGTCTCGAATCGACGCGCTGGCACTGCACCGCGTCGCGCTGTCTCATGACATCGGCATCGCGCCGGGGCATCTGTTCTCGGCCGATCGCCGTTTCACGCACCACCTGAGGCTGAATTTCGGGCATCCGGACCACCCGCGGGTCGAGGGCGCGCTGAGGAGCTTGGGGCAGCTTGCAACGGCGCTGGGGCGCTAGCGTCGCTTCGTCGAGCTGCTGCCCAGCGGGCGGTTCTGACGCCACGTCCGCGGCACTCCAAATCTCAGCCCACCCGGCCGAAGGAAACACCCCTTCCAGCACGAGTCTCCAGTTCACGTTAGGGTGGCGGATCCTTGAGGTTCCGCCATGACCACCACCGCCATTCCCACCGACGCCACCGCCTCGCCCATCCTCTCCGTCCAGCCCCTGGGCATGCCCTGGGAGACGGTCGACCCCTTCCTGTTCTGCGTGCACCACAACGACGCCTATCCGCGCGGCAACGGCCGCCACGGCCCGGACGCGTCGCTGCTGGCGGGGCGGCAGATGGGCTCGGACTTCTCGGGCAAGGACGGCTGGAGCATGTATCACGGTCAGCAGGTGCCCGGCTTCCCCGCCCACCCGCACCGCGGCTTCGAGACCGTCACCATCGTGCGGCAGGGCCGCATCGACCACGCCGATTCGCTGGGCGCGGGCGCGCGTTTCGGCGGCGGCGACGTGCAGTGGCTGACCGCTGGCAGGGGCATCGTCCACGCGGAGATGTTCCCGCTGCTGCGCACCGACCGCGCCAACCCGCTGGAGCTGTTCCAGATCTGGCTCAACCTGCCCGCCGACAGCAAGATGGTGGAGCCGCACTTCACGATGTTCTGGTCGCAGGACATCCCGCGGCACACCTTCGTCGACGACGCCGGACGCGCGACCGAGGTGGTGGTCATCGCGGGCGCCCTCCCCACCGCCGGCGAGGCCGGCGGACCAGTGATCAAGCCGCTTTCGCCGCCGCCGGATTCGTGGGGCTCGCGACTGCATTCGGACCTGGCCATGTGGACACTGCGCCTGGAGCCTGGCGCGCAATGGACCTTGCCCGCGGCGCTGGGCGACGGCACGCGACGCAAGCTGTACTTCTTCGCCGGCAGCCGCATCACCCTCGGCGGCGAGCCCGTGACCGCCGGCCATGGCGTCGAGGTGCGGGCGGGCGCCGATGTCGTGCTGGCCAATGGCGACGAACCCGCCGAGCTGCTGATGCTGCAGGGCCGCCCCATCGGCGAACCGGTGGCGCAGTACGGCCCCTTCGTCATGAACACCGAGCAGGAGCTGCGACAGGCCTTCGACGACTACCGCCGCACCGAGTTCGGCGGCTGGCCGTGGCCGGATCAGGCGCCCGTGCATGGCGACGAGGAGGACCGGTTCGCGCGACATGCGGACGGCCGGACGGAGCGGCCGCCGGCGCAGGACTGAGCCACCGCGGCGGGCGCCGTCACACGATCCGCCAGGGCACGCGGTTAAGCTGGCCGCAAGGAGCCTGCGATGAACGTTTCCCAGCGCGTCGGCGCCATCAGCTACCGTTTCGACAGCCTGCGCGAGCTGATGGCCAAGGCCACGCCGGAGCGCTCGGGCGACCGGCTCGCGGGCATCGGCGCCGGATCCGAGCAGGAGCGCGTGGCCGCCCAGATGGCCTTGGCCGATCTGCCGCTGAAGACCTTCCTCAGCCAGGCCCTGATCCCGTACGAGGACGACGAGGTCACCCGGCTGATCGTCGACGGCCACGACGCCGTGGCCTTTCAGCCGATTGATCACCTGACGGTCGGCGGGTTGCGCGAATGGCTGCTCTCGGACGCGGCGGACACGGTGGCACTGACGCGCCTGGCGCCCGGCCTCACGCCGGAGATGGTGGCCGCGGTCAGCAAGATCATGCGCAATCAGGATCTGATCCTGGTCGCGCGCAAGTGTCAGGTCGTCACGCGCTTTCGCAACACGCTGGGACTCGCGGGCCGGCTGGCCACGCGCCTGCAGCCGAACCATCCGACCGATGACGTCAGCGGGATCGCCGCCAGCGTGCTGGACGGGCTGATGTACGGCAGCGGCGACGCGGTCATCGGCATCAATCCCGCCACCGACAACGTGACCCAGGTCTCGCACCTGCTGCGCTTGCTGGCGGAGGTCATCGAGCGCTTCGAGATCCCCACGCAGAGCTGCGTGCTCACGCACGTGACCAACACGATGCAGTGCATCGAGCGCGGCGCGCCGGTCGATCTGGTGTTCCAGTCCATCGGCGGCACGGAGGCGACCAACCGCGGCTTCGGCGTCGACCTGACGCTGCTGGCCGAGGCGCGCGCGGCGGCCTTGTCGCTGGCGCGGGGCGCTGTCTTCGACGACGGCGGGCGCGGCCGGCACGTGATGTATTTCGAGACCGGCCAGGGCAGCGCGTTGTCCGCAGGCGCCCACCACGGCTGCGATCAGCAGACGATCGAGGCCCGGACCTACGCGGTGGCGAGGCACTTCGAACCGCTGCTCGTGAACACGGTGGTCGGGTTCATCGGGCCGGAGTACCTGTACGACGGCAAGCAGATCATCCGGGCCGGGTTGGAGGACCACTTCTGCGCCAAGCTGCTGGGCCTGCCGATGGGCTGCGACATCTGCTACACCAACCATGCGGCGGCGGATCAGAACGACATGGACGTGCTGCTGACGCTGCTGGGCGTGGCGGGATGCAACTTCATCATGGGCATCCCGGGCTCGGACGACGTGATGCTCAACTACCAGACGACGTCGTTCCACGACGCGTTGTACGCGCGAAGGGTGCTGGGCCTGCGCGCCGCGCCGGAGTTCGAGCGCTGGCTCGAACGGATGCGCATCGCGCAACCCGGCGCGCCCGGTCATCTGCTGGACGGCATGTCCCCGGCCTTCGCCGCCTTGCTGCCGTCGCCTTGAGCGAGTCACCATGAGCGACACCCTGACCCCCAACCCCTGGCACACGCTGCGCCGCCACACGCCGGCGCGGATCGGTCTGGGCCGGGCGGGCATCAGCCAGCCGACGGCGGCGCACCTGGCGTTCCAGCTGGCCCACGCGCAGGCGCGGGACGCGGTGCATCGCGAGTTGGACCACGTGGCGCTGGCGGCCTCCCTGAACGGCGCGGGGCTGGAGACGCTCGACCTGCACAGCGCCGCGGCGGATCGGGCGGCGTATCTTCAGCGGCCGGATCTCGGACGCCAGCTCGACGACCGGTCGATGGCCGTGCTGAGCGCGCGCGACAGGGCGCCGCAGCCGGATCTGGCGCTGGTCGTGGCCGACGGTCTGTCCGCGTTGGCGATCGAGCGGCATGCCCTCGCGTTCATCGAGGCGCTCCGGCCGCTGCTCGCCGACGGGTGGCGCTGGGCACCCGTCGCCATCGTCCGTCAGGCACGCGTGGCCATCGGGGATCCGATCGGTCAGGCGCTGGGCGCGAAGCTTGTGGTGGTGCTCATCGGCGAGCGCCCGGGCCTGAGCTCCCCCGACAGCATGGGCGTCTACGTCACCTGGGCGCCGCGCGCCGGCCGCGTGGACGCGGAGCGCAATTGCATCTCCAACGTGCGGCCGGAAGGCCTGGCGCCGCAAGCCGCGGCGCGGCGGCTGGCGTGGTTGCTCAACGAAGCGCGGGCCCGTCAGGTGACAGGTGTTGCGTTGAAGGATGAAAGCGCGGATGCGGCGCCGCCGGTCGAGACGCGCGAGTCGTTCCGGCTCGGTGGGCGCTGATCACTGCAACGGCCGCCTCAAGGCTCATCCCCTCAAGGCTCCGAGAGCTGATTCCCCCACGACTTCACAAGCGACTGGATGGTCTGCGCGGCCACCTTGCAGGCCGGCGTCAGCTTGCCGTGCCGCGGCGTCGCCAGCGTCACGTGACGCATCAGGTCCGGCCGCACGAGCTTCGCCGCCTGCACTTTCCCGGCGCGCAGGTCCTCCGCGAAGGCGTAGGGACCCAGGATGGAGTACAGCCCGGGCTGGGTGGCCACCAGCGTGCGCTGCACCGTGAGCGAATCCGCCTCGGCCACCGGCTCCAACTGGAAGCCAAGTCCTCTGGCGGTCTCATCAAGCGCATTGCGCCAATGGCTGGGACGTCGCGGAAGGACCAGGCGAAGCCCCTTCAGTCGCGAGAAGGGCAGCGTCGGCTGCTGCGTGAGCGGGTCGCCCGGCGCGCTCACCAAGTAGGTGCTGACGCTGCACAGCAGCTTTTCGTCCCGCCCAGACGGCTTGCTGAAGCGGAACAACACCGCGAGGTCCAACGACCGGCTGTCCAGAAGCGCATCGAGCTCGGTCCCTTGCGCCTCCACCAAGTCGAGCGAGATGCCGGGATGCTCGCTTTGCAACCGCTCGAACAGGCGAGTGGCGAGCGGGTGCGCCGCCGTGGGGATGATGCCTAGCGTCACCCGGCCGACGATGCGTCCGGAATCGGACTTCAGCTCGAGCGCCATCTGCTCGGTCTCTTGAAGCCAGGGACGCAGCCTGGCCGCCACGCGCGCGCCGAGCTCGGTGACCACAACGCCGCGGCCGGTCCGGCGGAACAACGGGCCCGCGTATCCAGACTCGAACTCCGTGATCTGGCGGCTGACGTGCGACTGGGCGGTCTGCCTATGGGCCGCCACCTTGCTCAGACTGCCGGCCTCGACGACCTCGAGGAACAGGCGCACCGCCGCGATGTTCATGCGTGTCTCCGTGAGATATGCCAATTCTGGCATGGCTGATTCATCTGACGTGTGGCTAGGCGGATGGTCGACGGATTTCTACATTCACGCCAACCGACCCGTATCCGCAACCGGCGCGACGCCGGCGACAGAGAGAAAACGGCCAGGTTATCCACCCATTCCCGGCACTGCGATATCAGGAGACATCCATGCAAGCCCCAGACCTCCGCGGCCTCGTGCCCGCACCCGTCACCCCCTTCACCCGCGACGGCGCCGTCGACTACGCCGCCATCCAGCGCCTGGGCAGCTGGCTGGGCGGTATCGACGGCGTCAAGGGCCTGACCGTTCTGGGTCACGCCGGCGAAGGCACGTTCCTGGAGCGGGACGAGCAGCTGCGCGTCATCGAAGCCTTCCGCGAGTCGGTGGGCGGCCGCCTGCCCATCATTGCCGGCATCACGCTGGAAGGCACCCAGGTCGCGGCCGAAGAAGCCAAGCGCGCGGTCAAGGCGGGCGCTTCGGCGGGCCTCGTGTATCCGTCGCACGGCTGGCTGCGCTTCGGCTACCAGGACGGAGCGCCGCAGGACCGCTACAAGGCCATCCACGAGGCCAGCGGCCTTCCGCTCATCCTGTTCCAGTACCCGGACGCCACCAAGGCCACGTACAGCCTGAAGACGCAGCTGGACATCGCCGCGCTGCCCGGCGTCTTCGCGATGAAGAACGGCGTGCGCAACATGAAGCGCTGGGACACCGAGATTCCTGTCATCCGCAAGGAACGTCCGGACCTGCAGATCCTGACCTGCCACGACGAGTACCTGCTGCACACCATGTTCGACGTGGATGGCGCGCTGGTCGGCTACGGCAGCCTGACCCCGGAACCGCTGATCGAGCTGATCGCCGCGGGCAAGGCCAAGGACTACGCCAAGGCCCGTGCCATCCACGACCGCCTCTTGCCCGTGACCAAGAACGTGTACCACCGCGGCAGCCATATGGAGGGCACCGTCGCGCTCAAGCACGGCCTGGTGGCGCGCGGCATCCTGGAACACGCCACCGTGCGCAGCCCGCTGCTGCCGCTGGCGGAGGGCGCCGGCGAGGAAATCGCCGCGGCGCTGCGCTCCGCGGGTCTGGCCAGGTAAGCGAGCAGCCAGGGCGCCGCGGGAGACGGTCGAACCGCTCCCGCGGTGCCGCCGGTGGCTGGCAACCGGCGTCAGTGGCGCGCCGGCGCCCCGTGGCACGAAGAAGACTTCGGTCACCCGGCACACCTACACGTCCGGCGAGGAACGCCGGCATAGGAGACAAAACATGTTCCGTTTCTCCGTCGCCGCGCTCGCGGCCGTGGCAGGGATGGCCGGCGGGCAGTGCCACGCGCAGACTTCGGTCGCGCTGTCCGGCACGGTCGACGTCGGCGTCCGCCATGTCAAGAATGGCCGGCTGGGCAGCATCGACTCCGAAGTGAGCGGCGCCAACACCACCAGCAAGCTCGTCGTCCAGGTACGGGAAGCGCTCGGCGATGGCCTGAATGCCAGCGTCTATCTCGACAGCACCCTCCTCGGAGACACCGGTGCGGTGAACACGCCGTTCTGGGACCGCCGAGCGACCGTCAGCCTGGCGCATGACCGCTTCGGCGAGATTCGTCTCGGCCGTGACTGGGCGCCGACCCACATCCTGTGGTCCGACCTGGACCCCTTCATCACGCTGGGCATCGCCGGCGCGAACAGCTTCCGCTCCGTCTTCGCGTCGCGGGCGCTCGGCCAGGCTTTCGGCGTGAGCACCGATGCCAACCAGCTCAACCCGACGCTGCGCATCGCCAACACCGCCCAGTACTTCCTGCCGACCGGACTGGGCGGCGTATTCGGCTCGCTGCTGGTGAGCGCGGGAGAAGGCGGCTCCGCCGGGGCGGGCTCGGCCAAGACCGACGGTGGCCGCCTGGCCTGGCGCGGGGAGCGGCTGATGGCCGGTGTCGCGCAGGTCACGACGCGCAACGCCAACGCCGGCCGCGACTTCACCGACCGCGTGTGGGGCGCCTCCTACGACTTCAAGGTCGTGAAGCTGAGCGTGGGACAGCGGCAGTGGCGCTACGGCGCGGACAAGACCACCAATACGCTCTTGGCCGCATCGGTGCCCATCGGCGCCGGCGACCTGAAGTTCACCGTCATCCGAGCGGACCAGAAGGGGGCGACCGCGGCACAGAGCGCCAACGATGCGATGCTGATCGGTGCCGGCTACGTGCACCATCTGTCCAAGCGCACTGCGTTGTACGCGCATGCCTCGCGCATCGCCAACAAGGGCGGCGCCTCGTTCTCCGTCACGGGCGGTCCGGCGGTCAGTGGCGTTGCCACCGCGGCCAACTATTTCGGGGGCCAGAACTCGACGGCCTTCGAAAGCGGTATCCGACATAACTTCTGAGGTCCGTTCCCATGGAAGAAGCGATGAACCCCGGCGCCGCCAGGGCGAGGTGCACGAGCGAGGCAGCGCCAGCGCCGTCCCCAGCCGCGCCGGACGAGGCGCCTTCGCCTGCGGCGCTCAAGGCGGCGAAGCTGTTGTTCCGCCTCGAGAACGTGCCGTTCTGCCGGTGGCATACGAAGACTCGCGTCGTCATGGGGACGGCCACGTTTCTGGATGCCTTCGATGCGCTCAGCCTCGCTTTCGTGCTGCCGGTGCTGGTCGGCCTCTGGCATCTCAGCCCAGGTCAGGTCGGCATGCTCATCGCGGCGGGCTACATCGGGCAGGTGATCGGCGCCTTGCTGTTCGGTTGGCTCGGTGAGAAGTGGGGGCGCGTTCCGGCTGTCTCCACCGCGGTCGCGGTGATGTCCGTCATGAGCGTTGCCTGCGCGTTCGCCGGCAGCGTGCAGATGCTGTTCCTGCTGCGCTTCCTGCAAGGCATCGGCGTGGGCGGAGAGGTCCCGGTCGCGGCGACGTACATCAATGAGATGTCGCAGTCCAAAGGCCGCGGACGCTTCTTCGTCCTGTACGAGCTCATCTTCCCGCTGGGTCTGATGGCCGCGGCGCAGGTCGGTGCGTTCGTCGTGCCGCACTACGGTTGGGAGTGCCTGTTCCTGGCGGGCGGCATTCCCGGCCTGGTGGTCCTGATGTTCATGACCCGGCTGCCCGAGTCGCCGCGCTGGCTGGCGTCAAAGGGACGCTGGGACGACGCCGACCGCGTCATCCGTTCGCTGGAGGCGGCCACGCCGCGCCGGCAGATGGACGTGCATCGCGAGCAGGACCAGGTCCAGGCGCGCGAACGCAGCCTGGCGGCGGGTTTGAAGTCCACCAGGAAAGCCAGCTGGAAGGAGCTCTTCTCGCCGCTCTATCGCCCGCGCACGCTCATCGTGTGGGTGCTTTGGGCCTCCTCCTACTTCGTCGCCAACGGCATCAACAACTGGTTGCCCACGCTCTACAAGACCGTGTATCACCTGCCGCTGCAAGACGCGCTGCGACTGGCCTCGGTCACGAACGTCCTGAGCGTTTGCGCCGTCTTCGCCTGCGCCATGCTGGTCGACAAGGTGGGGCGCCGCCGCTGGGCCACCGGGAGCTTCATCGTCGCGGGCGCGCTGCTCCTGGCGCTGGTCGCAACGGGGGCGCAGGGCGTCTGGGCGGTGGTGATCTTCGCTTCCGCCGCCTATGCGGTGATGGGGACGACCACCGTGCTGCTGTACCTCTACACGCCGGAGATCTATCCGACGCGCATGCGGGCCATCGGCACGGGGCTGGCGACCTCCTGGTTGCGAGCCGCCTCCGCGGCGGCACCGGCGATGGTGGGAATGATGCTCACGGCTCAGGGCGTGGCCAGCGTCTTCCTGATGTTTGCCGGCGCGACCGTCGTGGGCCTCTTCGCCTCGAGAAAGATGATTGAGACGACCGACAAGGCGCTCGAGGAAATTTCGCCCTGAGCGACCCTGGGCGACCCTGGGCGGCAGCGACGCGTCCTACAGGAATGAACACGGAGACACCATGAAACTCGTGAATCTGCTGGCCGCCATGATGGCCACCGCCTTGATTCCGCTGGCGGCGCATGCACAGCCGTTCCCGGAGAAGGGCAGCACGCTGCGCATCATCGTGCCGTTCGCCGCCGGTGGCGGAGTCGACAACGCGGCGCGCTTGCTCGCCGAGCAGCTCCGCAAGCAATTCGGCACGCCAGTGGTCGTTGAGAACAAGGCCGGGGCGAGTGGCACGCTTGGCGGCAAGGCCGTCCAGACGGCCCCGGCCGACGGCTACACCATGCTCTTCTCGGCTGCGACTCATGTCCTGGCCAGGCAGGTGATGGCGACACCGCCCTACGACCCGCAGACGGACTTCGTGCCGGTGGCGCGAGTCGGAGAAGCGCCACTGATGCTGGTCATCGCGCCGGCACTCGAGCCCAGGACGCTGGGTCAGATGATTGACGCCGCCAGGTCCAAGCCGGACGAGTGGATGGCCGCCATCCCGGCGGCCGGTGCGCCCAGCCATCTGGCGACGCTTCTCTTCGCCAAGCAGGCCGGGTTGAAGCTCACGTACGTTCCGTACAAGGGGACGCAACCGGCGCTCGTCGACGTCGGCGGCAATCACGTCAGTCTTCTGCTGGATTCCATGGTGTCGCTCCTGCCGCTGGCGAAGTCGGGCAAGGTCCGTCCTCTGGCCATCACGGCGGAGAAGCGCAGCCCTCTGGCGCCGGATGTCCCGACGATGCAGGAGGGCGGACTCAAGGCGTTCAAGTACACGTCGTGGTACGGCGTGTGGGTGCCGAAGGGAACGCCCGCCGACCGGGTCGCCAAGTTGAGCGCGGCGGTGACGCAAGCCTCGGCAGCGCTGGGGCGTAGCGGTGCCTATGGGGCAATCGGCATCGATGCGCTGTCGGAAGGCAGTGAGCAGTTCAGGAAGTTCATCGCCGCCGATGTCGCTCAAGGGACCGAGCTTTTGAAGAGCTCCGGGTTCAAGCCTGAGTGACGCGGTAACGACGGCGGCCGGAGGTGGGGAGGTAAGCGAGAACGTCTTGCGGCGGCCAGGATCGACCGGCCGCGGGTGACCGCTTTTGACCGAAGAAGCTCTAAGCCTCGCGCATGGCGCGCGCGTAGTCTCCTGGCGTCTTGCCGACCAGCCGGCGGAAGTCGGCGCTGAAGTGGGCCTGGTCGAAGTAGCCGAGATCCTGCGCCAGCGCCGCCCACGACACCGGCTGCCCGGCCTGCACGCGCGCCACCGCCTCGTGCATGCGATAGCGCTTGATGACCCACTTCGGGCCTACGCCCACATAGTCATTGAACAGGCGCTGAAGCGCGCGCACGCTCGTGGCGAAGCGGCCCGCGAGCGCATCGACCGAGTGCAACTCGAGGTCGTCGGCGGCGCAGTCGACGATGCGGCCGGCGAGCCGCGCGGGCTCGTCCAGCGCGGGCAGGCGAGCGCGCAGGAAGGCTGAGGCGAGGGCGATGGCCTCCGCGTCCTCGCAGTCCAGCACTTCGTTCAAGACGAGCGCATCGGCGCCGAAAAGTGTGGCCAGCGGCAGCGACTGGTCGGCCAGTTCCGACACCGGCCGACCGAGGAGGCCCCGAAACGCGCCTGGCCGGAACTTCATGCCAAACGCCATTGAGCGGCCCGTCAGCACACGCGTCCAGCGCCCCGTATGCACACCCCACGCGGCGGACGACTGGGGTTCGATGACGATGTGGACATTGGGGTGCGGCAGTGTCTCCTGCACCTGCGGTTCGAGCCCCTCCAGATTCCAGCGCACGCTCCAGAAATGCTCGATCCGGTCGGCCAGGTCGGGCGGCGGCGCGAAGCGGGCGTGGGCAAACTCGCCTGGCGACAATCGATGCAGGACGCCGCGTGCTTCGCGGCTCAAGGGCTGTCGCGTTTTTCCAATCGTCGACATCAGGTTCGTTGCTTCAATGCGAGCTGACGGCCGATCCCCGGCCGATTCGATTCATGATGCCATGAAGATTTTTCGACCCTTGATCGGCGCCATGCTGTGTGCCTCCCTCGGAGCGAACGCCGCCGATGCGACGTCGCCAGGTTCTGCGAAGGGGCCTGCCTTGACCCCCCACACCGCCAGCGGAACGTTCGACGTCCAGCTCTCACCGCAGCCGCCCACCGAGGCGGCGTCCCAGGCCGGCCTGGGCCGGAGGACGCTGGACAAGCGGTTCCGCGGCGCGCTGGAGGCCTCCAGCGTCGGCGAGATGCTCTCGTTCCGCAGCGCGGTCGCAGGCTCGGCTGGCTACGTGGCGATGGAGACCGTGCGCGGCACGCTGGATGGCCATGCCGGCAGCTTCGTGCTGCAGCACAGTTCGACGATGGACCGTGGCGTGCCCACGCAGTCGATCACCGTGGTGCCGGACTCGGGCACCGGCGCACTCGCCGGGCTGGTCGGCCGCATGGTGATAGACGTCGCGCCGGGCGCTGGCCATGCCTATCGCTTCGAGTACACATTGCCGGATTCGGCACCTTGAGAGCGCCAAGCCATGTCATCGCCCGCGCGGGTCGCTGCGCTGGGCGGTACATGGGAAGAAGCAGGCCGGTCGAGTGGCTCAGCTTTGCTGATCCGACGGCTGGGGCGCTGCTTCCGCGCTCTCCTCACTCCCCAGCGAGCCAAGCGCGCGCCGAAGACCGCTCGCACTCGGCGACTCGATGTAGACGCATTTCTTGTTGTGCCGTTTGCAGTGGTCCTTCACGCGCCAGTACGCGTCGTGGCTGATGCAGCCCGTCTGGCAGATCACCAGGTCCGCGGCTGCCAGGCTCGCGTCGAGCTTCGCGACCGCGTCTTCCTCTCCGCCGTCGTGATGGAGGAACCGGCCGCCCGTGCGCTCGATCAGCTGCCGGTAGATCGGCACCACCGCCGGCCTGCCGCCGACGCACAGCACCGAGCGCTCGTCGAGCGACGGCAGCGCCGCCTCGGGCATCTGCACCGCATCGCCCGGCCGCGCCGATTCCGCCTGAAGTTCCAGCTGCCGCTCCCGCTGCGACAGCGCCTGCTGCAGTTCCTCCGCCCGGCGTTGCTCGCGCTCCGCCTGCTGCCGCGCGGTCAACAGCGCGCGCTCCAGCTGATGAATCCGATCCTGCTGCGATTGCAGCTGCCTGGCCTGTTCGTGCCGATGGCGCAACCCCGGGATGCTGGCCTCGAGCTGCTGCATCTCATCGCGCAGGCCCGCTGTCAGCGTGTCCTTCGCCATCAGCTCACCGCGCAGCCGCAGGCATTCCGCCTGCGACGCCTCGAGCGCCTGCGCCCGCTCCGCCAGCAGCCGCGTGCTGCGCGACTGCGCTTGCGCCAGCTCGCGCGTCAGCACGGCGTTCTCGTCCTCCAGGGTCTCCATGCGCTGCAGGTCCGCGCGGTTCGCCGCGCCCACCTGGTGCTGCAGCATGTGAATGTCGCGCAGCACCTGCTCCTGCAACGCCGCGTCGCAGCGCGCATGCGTCAGCGCGCCCCACAGCGCGCCGCCGACATCGTTGCCTTGCTGCGCCGCGTTCCACCAGCGCGTCAGCGCCTCCGCCGTCTTGTGCTGCGAGGACTGCTTCAGCGCGAGCGCGAAGCGCTGGTCCAGTTCCTTCTGCAGCAGCTCCGAGACCGGACCGCGCCGCGCGCATTCATTGATCGCGCCGCAGTGAAGCTCGTAGTCGTTGGCCAGCGTCTGCCCGCCGAGCACCTTGCCCAGCTTGCGCCGCAGCACCGGCATCGGCAGGCAGACGCCGATCACGGGGCACAAAGCCTGCGACGGCAGCTCCCACAGGCGCCGCCGGCGCGAGCCGCGTGACACCGGCGTGTCGTCCGCGGATGCCGATGGCGACGTGCTTCTCGGCGCATCACCGCGTGCCAGTGCTTGAGCCAGTGGCAGGCCCGCGACCGCCGCGGGCACCGCGTCGCCCTCCTGCATGAAGACGCCGGCGCCGGTGACCGGTCCCGCCGGCGCGGCCTCGGGCCGGGCCAGCAGGTTCAGCATCGAAAGGGAAGAAGGCTTGTCGCACATGGAGATGGACTCCTCACTGCAGGGTGGACGGCTGGAGCGCGAAACGCACCGGGTACTCGACCCAGCTGACCAGGCGCTGTTCACCGCGCCGGGCCGGGATGTAGGGGCAGGACTCGGCAACGCGGCGCGCCGCCTCGTCGAGCAGACGCCAGCCGCTGCCGCCGGATATGACGACCTCGGACGCACGGCCGTCGGCATCGACCTTCACGCGCAGCACGACCTGGCCCTGGATGCCGCGCTCGCGCAGCAGGGCGGGGTAGTGACGCGCGGTCTGGCGCTCGCTGCAGAAGCGGTGATCGGCGGGCAGCGCCGCGGGAGTCTCTGAGGACAGGGCTGTCGAGGGCATCGTCACGACCGGCGTCGAATCGGCGGTAACTGCGACGGCAGCCGCGATTGCTGGGGCCGGGGCCACCGCGACCGTGACAGGTCGCGGCGCGCTGGTGGCGTGCTGATCGAGGGCCGCAGCCGGCGTGATCTGAACCGGAGGCGGCGGGATGTCCGGCGTGGGCGGTGCGCTCAGCATCGAACGCGGCAGTGTCACCTGCAACGGAGGGGGCGTGACCGCAGGCGCCACCGCCGATGGCAGCAGCCGAGCGCTGATGGTGATCGGCGCGGGCGCCTTCGGCCGCGGCGTGAAGGCGCTCGCGAGCGCGAGCAGCAGGGCCGCGTGAATCGCGCCCGCGACCGCCCAGCCGGTCCAGCGCGGCAGACCGCCGTGCAGCCGCAGCGCCGGCGCGCTCACGTCCGCGCCTCCAGCGCGCCGCCCAGCATCGGCAGGATCGCCAGGCCGTGCTCGTCCTTGAGCAGCCGCAGGCGCGTGTCGTAGAGCTGCTCCAGCAGCGGCAGCGTCGCCGGCAGCGCGTCGCAGTCCGCGAGCAGCCGGCCGGCCTTCATCAGCCATAGCCGGTCGAAATGATTCATGGCGAGGTTCAGGTCGTGCAGCACCGCGATCAACGCATGTCCGCGCGCCTCGGCGAACGCCGACATCGCCGCCATCAGCGAGACGCTCAACCCCGGATCGAGCGCGGCCACCGGCTCGTCGACGAGCAGCAGGCCATCGCGCGCGTCCCAGGCCTGCGCGAACACGCGCGCGAGCTGCACGCGCGCCTGCTCGCCGCCCGACAGCGTGTCGAAGCGGCGGCCGTGGAGATGCTCGGCATGCGCGTGGGCCAGCGCCTCGCGCACGATCGCCTCCTGGCGGCCATCGCCCTGGCGCGCGACGCGTCCGAGCGCGACCACCAGCTCCACCGGCAGCCCGAACGCGACGCCATGCTGCTGCGGCAGCACCGCGCGGCGCCGCGCCAGCTCGGCCGGCGACCAGGCCGCCAGAGGCTGTCCGGCGAATCGCAGCGAGCCGCCGTCAGGCCGCAGCTCGCGCGCGATCAGGCGCAGCAGCGTCGACTTGCCCGCGCCGCTGGGGCCGAGGATCGCGATGCGCTCGCCCGGATCGACGCGCAGCGTCACCGGTCCGATCGCGGCGGCGCCCAGCCTCACGCGCACGTCCTGCAAGGTCAGCAGCGCGGTCATCAGGCGCTCCCCATGCGGCGCACCGCGCCGCGCAGCAGGACCAGGAACCACGGCGCACCGATCAGCGCGCTGAACACGCCGACCGGGATCTCCGCCGGCACCGCCAGCGTCCGCGCGAAGGTGTCCGCGATCACCAGCAGCAGCGCGCCCGCGAGCATCGCGCTCGGCAGCACCCGGCGCTGGTCCGCGCCGACGAGCTGCCGCGCCAGATGAGGCGCCATCAGGCCGATGAAGCCGATGCTGCCGCACCAGGCGACCGCCAGCGCCGATAGCAGCGCCACCATGCCGATGCACTGCCAGCGCAGCCGCTCGACATCGATGCCCACGTGCGCCGCCGCGGCCTCGCCGAGCGCGAGCGCGTTCAGGCGCGGAGCGGCGCGCAGCGCCAGGGTGCCCAGCGCCAGCAGCGCGCCGCCCATCACCGCGGCCATGATCCAGTTCGCGCCGGCCAGCGAGCCCAGCGTCCAGAAGTTGATCGCGCGCAGCTGCTCGTCGCTCGCGATGAAGCTGCACAGGCCGACGATCGCGAAGGTCATCGCTTGCAGCGCGAGTCCGCACAACAGCAGCGCCGCGATCGAGCCCGGCGCGAGCCAGCGAGACAGCCGGTCCAGCGCGAAGCACACCGCCACCGCGCCGGCGAAGCCCACCAGCGGCAGCAGCCACAGCCGCGCCTGCGCAGGCAGTGCCGTGTGCAGGCCGGCGAAGACCGTCAGCGTCAGCGCCACCGCGGCGGCGGCGCCGCTGGTGACGCCGAGCAGGCCAGGCTCCGCCATCGGATTGCGGAACAGCGCCTGGCTCAGCGCGCCGGACAAGCCGAGCGCCGCGCCCACGGCGAGCGTCAGTCCGATGCGCGGCAGCCGCAGTTGCCACAGCACGTGGGCGCCGCCGCTCTTGGGGGCCTCGCTCCAGGGGCCGTTCAACCAGTCGGCCGCGGCGATCGGCACCGCGCCGAACTGGATGACGGCGATCACCGTCAGCACCAGCGTCAGCGCGAGCAGCATCGGTCGTGGCCAGGCGCGGCGCGCCGGCCCGGTGGCCAGCGGCGAGGGCAGGGCGGATCCGAGCGTGCTCATCGCGTCGTCCGGGCAGTGGCGCTCACGCCGTCCTGGCCGTGCCCGCCGGCGCATGCAGGCCCTGCGCGAGCGTCGCCAGCGCGCGCGGCGCGCGGGGACCGAAGCCGAGCAGCGCCATCGTCTCCATCACGAGCACGCGCTTGTGCTGCCCGGCCGGCGTCTGCGCCAGGCCAGGGAGCGTGAGCAGGCCGTCGATGCCACCGCTGGCCTCGACGCCCTGCGTCGTCGCGAGGATCACGTCCGGCGCCGCGGCGATCGCCGCCTCCGGCGACAGCATCTTGTAGCCCTGCGTGTCGCCCAGCGCGTTGACCGCGCCCGCGTAGCCGATCATCGCGTCGGCCGCCGTGGCGGCGCCCGCGATGCGCGCCTGATTCGCGGCGTTCGACAACACGAAGAGCACGCGCGGCGCGCGATGGCCGGCAGCAAGCCTGGTGACCTGCGCGCGGCTCGCCGTCCATTCGGCCTGCAGCTTCTGCGCGAGCGCGCCGGCCTGCTCTTGGCGGCCCAGCAGCTCGCCCAGGCGCCGGGTGCGGTCGATGACGCCTTCGAAGCGATGCTCGGCGCGCAGCACGTGCAGCGGCACCTTGGCCGATTCGAGCTGGCGCAGCACCGCCGGCGGGCCGGCGTCCTCGGTGGCGACGATCATCGTCGGCGCCAGCGACAGCAGACCCTCCGCGGCCAGCGTGCGCGCGTAGCCGACGTTGGGCAGCTTCGTCGCCGCGGCCGGGTACAGCGAGGTGCTGTCCACGCCCACCAGCTCGGCTTGCGCGCCGAGTTCGTAGATGAGCTCGGTCAGCGCGCCGCCGACGCTGATGACACGCTGCGGCGCCGCGGCCGCGCGGCCGCCGATCGTCAGCAGCGCCGCGGCCGGCGCGAGCGTGAGCACATGGCGCCGGCTCAGCACGGCACCGCCTCCGGCGCGCCCTCGGCCAGGCTTTCCAGCAGCTGGCGCCAGTCGCAGCGCTCGGCCTGGCCGGGCTTGCGTTCGCCGAACATCATCGCGATGGTCCGGCCCTTGGCGTCGAACAGCTCCAGCGAGCACACCAGCCCATCGACGGTGGGCTTGCGCACGATCCAGGCGCTGGCGATGTGGTCCTCGCGCAGGTGCAGGTTGAAGCGCGGATCCAGCACGTTGATCCAGGGGCCCATCATCGCCACCTTGTGCACCGGGCCGCTGTGGATCTGGATCATTCCGGCATTGCCGACGAAGACCATGAGGGACACGCCTTCCTGGGCCGCGCGGCTCAGCAGCTCCTGCGCGCTGGACAGCGCCACCGGCTGCGCGAAACGCGGCTCGGCCAGGCGCAGCGCCTGCGTGCGGCTCAGGCCGTGGCGCTTGAGCAGCCCGAAGAAATCGTGCGTGTCGCGCAGCGAGGCCCATTCGGCGCGGAAGCTGGCGACGTCGATCGCCTCGTCCGGCGATTCGGCCGGCTCCTGCCAGGCGGCGCCCGGCTCGAGGCCGGGCTGCTGATCCTCGGCCGCGAAGCGCTCGACCAGTGCCTCGTAGGCCGGCAGGTCGCTGTCGGGACGCAGGAAGATCTTGTGGATGGCCTGGCCGGCCGCGTCGAAGAACTGCAGGCTGCGCTGCTCGGCGCCATCGGACAGCCGCTCGATGACGGCGAAGCCATGGCGCCAGTGGCTGTAGAAGACGCGCAGGTCGATGTCGCCGGCCAGCACCAGGCCGATCAGCCGCTGCGGCCCCTGCGCGCTGGCGCCGCGGTAGACGCCGACCTTCTCGTGCACGCAGGACTCGTTGCGGGTCAGCGCCATCAGCGGGCCCAGCGGCTCGAGCGCGCCGATCAGGTCCTGCCAGTCGGCGCGCAGGCGGCGCGCGCGCAGCGGGGACTCGCCGTCGGCGAACGGGCCGGCGTGGGCGGCGAGCAGCTCGCCTTCGGACACGCGCAGCGCGCTGGCGATGTCGCGGTGGCGGGCCTTGCGCTCCTGGCGCGCGGTGGCGAAAGCCTGTCGCAGGGCGGTGAAGCTGGCATGCATGGAAAGGAACTCCTGGTCAGAAATCGGCGCGCAGGGACACCTGGAAGGCGCGGCCCGGCGCGGTGAAGGCATCGATGGTGGACAGCGACCGGGCGTCGTTCGCGACGCCGTTGACGTCGCTCCAGCGCCAGTACTTCTTGTCGAAGACGTTGGTGATCGCGGCGGTGACGCGGAAGGTCTTGTCGAAGCGGTATTCGCCGCCGAGGTCGATGACGTCGTACTTCTTCGGCGTGAAGAAGGTCGACGCGCTGACATCCGAGGGCTTCTTGCCGGAGCTGTGGATCCAGGTGGCGTCCAGTGACCACGGCCCGGCGTCGTAGCGCGCGCCGACCTTGCCGCGCAGCGGCTGCACCGTGTCCAGCGGCGTCTCGACGCCGTTGCGGAGGCTGTGGCCGCGCGACTTCGCGACCGAGGCGTTCAGGTTCAGCCCCGGCATCACGTCCCAGACGACGCGCGCCTCGACGCCCTTGATGCGGGCCTGGTCCAGGTTGATGTACTGGAACACCGCCGGGTCGTTCGGCCGGAACGAGCCGCTGACGATCTCCTGCGAGATGAAGTCGCGGTAGCGGTTGTCGTAGGCGCTCAGCTGCCAGCGCAGCGTCTCGTCGACGCGGCCGCGCAGGCCCAGCTCCCAGCTGTTGGCATGCTCGGCCTTCAGGTCGGGATTGGCGATGCTGGTGTAGCCCGCCGCGGGATTCGAGAAGCTGTTGTTGACCTGGTCCGGTGCCGGCGCGCGGAAGCCCTGCGCCCATTGCACATAGGGCTGCACCAGCGAAGAGACGCGCCAGATCACGCCAAGCCGCGGCGTGACGGCCTGGTCGCTGAGCGTGGCCACGGCGCCGGTGTAGCCGCCGGTCTTCGGCGCGAGCTTGTAGTGCTCGAAGCGCAGCGCGGGGATGATGGTGAAGTCGCCGGTCTCGATCTCGTCCTGCACGAAGGCGCCCGCCAGCGTGTAGGTGGTGTCCGGGAAAGGCTTGTTGGGGAACTCGCCGCTGTTGGGCGTGCCATCGCGCAGTGCGCGCACCTGGTTGCGGCTGGCGTCCAGGCCGTAGGTCAGGCGCTGGTTCGCGAGCTGCGTCTGCGCCTGCGTGCTCAGCCCGATCAGGCGCTCCTTGTAGGTGCCCGTGCGGGTGCGGTCGGCCGCGGTGCTGCGGTCCTCGAAGGACCATTGCCGCGTCTGGCTGTCCTGCACGTACACGGTGGTCGTGACCTGCTGCACCCATGGCGCGTTCAGGTCCTCGTAGCGGTGCTCCAGCGACACGCGGCCGCGCTCGAGCTTGTCGCTCGCCTGCGTGCCCAGGATGGTGCCGCTGGTGGTCACGGCGCTCAGCACGTCGGTGTCGGTCTTGCGCTGGCGGTACTCGACCGTGCCCATCAACCGGTGGTTCGCGTTGACGCGATAGCCGAGCTTGGCCATCACGCTGTCGGTGTCGATGTCGGAAGGATTGGGCATGGTGCGCAGTTCGTCGGGACGGCCATCGTCGCCGCGGTTCTTCGTCTCATGGCCGCGCCGCGCCGAGGCCTGCACCAGGCTGCTCCAGTCGCCTGACTTGAAGGCGAGCGCCGCGCTGGCGTACTTCGAGCTGTCCACCGTCGCCAGGCCGATCCGCGCGGTGCCGGCGAAGGTCTTGCCGTCGACCAGCAGGTCCTCGGGCGACAGCGTGCGCAGGCTCAGCGCGCCGGCCAGGCCGTCGCTGCCGTAGGACGTCGACGTCGGCCCGCGCAGCACTTCGGCGCCGGCCAGGCTCGCCAGGTCGACGAAGTCCGCGCGGCCGCTGTAGAACGGTCCGAACGAGAAGCTCTGCGGCACGCGGATGCCGTCCACCATCATCAGCACGCGGTTGCCCTCGAGGCCGCGGATGTTGAGGCCCTCGTTGCCCGCGCGGCCCAGCGACGAACCCACCGCCGTGAAGCGCGGCGCCATCGCGGGAACGTCGATGTCGACCTCGTCGGAGAGGAGGTCCTTCAGGTCGCGCGCGTCGCGGCGCTCGAGCTGCTTGCGGTTCTTCACCGTGACCGTGTTGGGCACGGCGTCGACCGGACGTTCGGTCCGGGTCGCGGAGACGGTCAGCTCACCGAGCTGCCGGGGCTGGTCGGCGGCGGGCGCATTCGTGGAAGCCGGCGTGGTCTGGGCGAAAGCCAGTGGGAACGCGAGCGACAGGGCGAGCGCGACGGGCGTCGGGCGCAGGGGCATGGTGTCGAAATCCTTGTAGTTCTTGGATCTCGCACGGGCTGGCACGACGCGGGCTGGTGCGGGCGGTCCTCGCGGACGGCCGGATGCGGGGAAAGGAATGGAACGCCGCAGGGGACCGGTCCTCGGCCGGCCGCCGTCCGGCGGCTTCAGGCGATCACTTGGTCAGGATGAGCTTGCCCAGCGACGTCACGCGCAGCCGGTAGAGCTGGCCGGCGTGCTCGATCTCGACCTCGCGGTCGTTGCCCATCAGGGCCTGGCTGCTGATGCGCCGGCGCTGGATCAGCGGAGCCGCTTCGCGCGGCGATCCTGCGGCGACCCGCGCGCCGTCCAGCGCAACGGCTTGCAGGGCCTCGATGTGGGGGTGGTGATGGGCATTCATGGGCTCATCTTAATGAGAACCATTCGCAATAGCAACCGATGATCGCGGCGATTGATCTTTTTGTTCTTTTCTTGATCGATGGGGGCGGCGTCAGAGAGCGAAACGTGGCTGCGAACGCTTCGCATGCAGAGCGGGCAGGGTGGGTCTTGTCCCCATTCGCCGTAGGGATGACGACAATGCGCGCCATTCCACACGGACTCTGAGGAGAAGAACATGAAGGGCGACGCCAAGGTCATCGAGTACTTGAACGCGCAGCTGAAGAACGAGCTCACCGCGATCAACCAGTACTTCCTGCATTACCGGATGCTGAAGAGCTGGGGCTTCGAGAAGCTGGCCAAGCACGAGTACGCCGAGTCCATCGAGGAGATGAAGCACGCCGACAAGCTGATGGATCGCATCCTGATGCTGGAAGGCCTGCCGAATCTGCAGGACCTGGGCAAGCTCTACATCGGCGAGAACGCCGTCGAGGTCCAGCACTGCGACCTGAAGATCGAGATGGGCAGCCATCCCCTGCTCAAGGAAGCCATTGCCTACTGCGAAAGCGTGCGCGACTACGTGTCGCGCGAGGTGCTCGAGGAGATCCTCTCCGACACCGAAGAGCACATCGACCACCTGGAGACGCAGATCGACCTGATCGCCCAGGTCGGCGAGCAGAACTGGCTGCAGAGCCAGATGGGCGACGCCAGCTGAGCGCCAGCCACGCCCATCCCCGGGGACCCAGCCCGCGCCAGGACCCCGAAGCCCCGCCCCGGCGGGGCTTTTTTGCGTCTGGCCGGCGCTGGCGTGCCGTCGTTCACGGCGAGTTCTCCGACGCGGCGCAGGGCTTCCCCAATCTTATTGAGAGGAATTCGCGTTTGCGTTAGTATCGCGGCCATCCCAGGTTCATCGTGATCTGCCGCCGCCATGATCGTCTGCCTCTGCCACCGAGTTTCCGACCGCGACATCCGCCGCAGCGTCGCCGACGGCGTGCACAACTTCGAGGTGCTGCAGGACGAGACGCAGGTGGCCTCCGCCTGCGGCAGCTGCCATGACTGCGCGCGCGAGGTGTTCGACGAGGCGCTGCGCGCCTGCGCCGCGGCCCATGGCGTGACTTGCGCCAGCCCGGCCCGCGTCATTCCGATCGCCCTGGCGGCCTGACCCGAGAACGCGCGCGCTGGCCGCGCCCTGGCCGCGCGCTGACCGAAAAGGCCGCCGCAAAGAAGAAAACCGCAGACCGGTTGCCCGGTGCTGCGGTTTCTTTTTTGGTCGCCTGGGACGCCGGCGAGGCGCCCCGGGCTCCGTGGCCGATTACTTGGCGGCGGAAGCGCCGTCGGCGGGCTTCTCAGCCTTGTCGGCCTTCTTGTGGGTCTTGTGAGCGGTCTTTTCGCCGGCCTTGTGGTGCTTGCCCTTGTGCTCGGCCTTGGCGTCGGACGCCGGCGCGGCGGTCGCCGCCGGCGCGGCTTGCGTGGCGGGGGCAGCCGGGGTGGCGGTGCCTTGGGCCATCGCGGCGCCAGCAATCAGCAGGGCGGGGATCAGGGCCAGGGTCTTGACGGTCTTGAAGGCTTGCATCTGGTTTACTCCAGCGGGTTGAACAAGGTGATCAGACAACGGCGCGGCGACACGATGTGTTGACATCGATCGTCAGCTTTGCAATGCGTTACGAGATCCGCACGGGTCCTTCACGCGTCAGGTCTTGCGCGCTGTCGCCGCCGGGAGCGCTCGGGCAAGATCGCCCGGACGCCCATTGGGCATTCGACAAGATCCTGGAGACCCTTCGATGACCGCCACCCCCCATGCCTTCGACTGGACCTGCGGCTATGCCAGCCAGCGCAGCCCGGTGTTCGCGCGCAATGTCGTGTCGACCTCGCATCCGCTTGCCGCGCAGGCCGGCTTGCGCATCCTGGCGCAAGGCGGCAACGCGGTGGACGCCGCGATCGCGACCGCCGCCTGCATGACCCTGGTCGAGCCGTGCAGCAACGGACTGGGCTCCGACGCCTTCGCGATCGTCTGGGACGGCAGTTCCCTGCAAGGGCTGAACGCCTCCGGCATCGCCCCGCGGGCATGGACGCCGGACTACTTCGACCGCAAGCATGGCGCCGGCACGGCGATGCCGCGTCGCGGCTGGGACACGGTGACGGTGCCGGGCGCGGTGGGGGGCTGGGTCGCGCTGAGCGAGCGCTACGGCAAGCTGCCCTTCGCCGACCTGATGGCCCCGGCGATCGAGATCGCCGAGCGCGGCTACGCCGTCCCAGTGGTGGTGCAGGGCAAGTGGCGCATGGCGTCCGAAGTCCAGGACCTGGTCTCGCAGCCTGGCTTCGCGCAGACCTTCCTGCCGAATGGCCGCGCGCCGCGGGTGGGCGAGCAGTTCCGCTTCCCCGGCGCGGCCCGGACGCTGCGGCTCATCGCCGACACGCGCGGCGAGGCCTTCTACCGCGGCGAGGTCGCCCAGGCCACCGCCGCCTTCGCGCGCGAGACCGGCGGCGCCATCACCGCGGCCGACTTCGCCGCCTACGCGCCGCAATGGGTGGACACGATCTCGATGGACTACGCGGGTCACACCCTGCACGAGATCCCGCCGAACGGGCAGGGCATCGCGGCGCTGATCGCGCTGGGCATCCTGAAGCACTTCGACCTGGCCGGACTGCCGGCGGACTCCACCGCCTCGCAGCACCTGCAGATCGAGGCGATGAAACTGGCCTTCGCCGACGTCTACCGCTACGTCAGCGATCCCCGGACGATGAAGGTCCAGGTCGACGAGCTGCTCGATCCCGGCTATCTCGCCACGCGCGCGAAGCTCATCGACAGGCACAAGGCCCAGGACTTCCAGGCCGGCAATCCGGTCAAGGGCGGCACCATCTACCTGACCGCGGCCGACGAGAGCGGCATGATGGTCAGCTTCATCCAGAGCAACTACATGGGCTTCGGCTCCGGCGTCGTGGTGCCGGGCTACGGGCTGTCGCTGCAGAACCGCGGCCACGGCTTCACCCGCGAGGCGGGCCATGCCAACGTGGTCGAGCCGGGCAAGCGGCCCTTCCACACCATCATCCCGGCCTTCCTGATGAAGGACGGGCAGCCGCAGATGAGCTATGGCGTGATGGGCGGGAACATGCAGCCGCAAGGCCACACGCAGACGCTGGTGCGCATGCTCGACTACCGCCAGCACCCGCAGGCCGCCTGCGACGCGCCGCGCTGGCGCTTCAACGAGGGGCTGTCGATCAACGTCGAGCCGACGATGGCGCCGGCCACGATCGAGGGGCTGCGCGCGCTCGGCCATCAGATCGGCGACATCCACGACAGCTATCAGGACTTCGGCGCGGGCCAGTTCATCTGGCGCCTGGGCGATCCGGCGGTCGACGGCTACGTCGCCGCGAGCGATCCGCGCCGGGACGGCGCGGCGGCCGGCTGGTAATACAAGGACAAGGCGCAAGGCGCCGCGCCGGGCCTGCGCGGCGACCCCTCCCGCTAGCGTTTCCATCAAAAGGTGAACCACTCCACTCCTGCTCTCTGACTAGGGCCTGGTCAATCCTTGCTGATGGAGAGCCCGTGAATGTGTTGACCAAGCCCCTCTTTGTTGCCATCGCCGCCAGCCTGATGGGGTGTGGCGGTGGCGGCGATGCGGCCCCCGCCGCCCTGGCGTTCGAGGCGCCTCCCGTGGAGATGGCGACGCCATATCCCGCCGACGTGGTCCACCGGACGGTGCTGGGCATCCTCGTGTCCACGCCGACGCGGCCCAATCAGCGCTCGGTCGAGGAACTGCGCCAGATGCTGTTCTCGAGCGAAGCGCCGAGCCTGAGGTCGTTCTACCGGCTCGCGTCGGGCGGCCGCCTGAACGTGACCAGCCGGGCGCTGCTGCCGCCGGACAGTCCGGTCACGGGCGAGGTCATCGAGGTCACGATCCCCGAACCCTCGGGCGGCGACTGCTCGACCGACACCTGGGCCGTCGCGGCCAAGGCCGAGGCGGTGAAGCGCGGCCACGACCCGTCCGGCTACGGCACGGCGTTCTACATCTCGCCCCGGGTGACCGGGTGCGCCAACGGCGTCGGCACGGTGGGCACGATCGGCAAGGTCAATCACGGCATGCGGGTCGTCTACTTCGACAAGTCGGACACGCCCGCCACGTCGCCGCTGACCCTGCGCACGCTGGTCCATGAAATGGGCCACAACCTCGGGCTGGGCCATGCGCGCACCTTGACCTGCCTGGACGCGGCGGACCGGCGCGTGGCCATGTCCGACCGCTGCACCGAGGACGCCCAGGGCGATCCGACCGACGGCATGGGCTCGACCGGCCGCGTCTCGCGTCCCGGTCCGAAGCCGGGCGACGACTACAGCCCGATGGATCCGAATCCCCGGCTCTTCGCCGCCTCGCGGGCCCACGACCTGGGCTGGCTGACGCCCGATGAGGTCGTCACGGTCAGCGCGCCCGGCACCTTCCGGCTGCGGCCGCTGTACTGCGCCATCGGCAATGGCGCGCCGCGCGCGCTCCGCGTGGCGTCGACGACGCCGGGCCGTGACTACTGGCTGGAGACCCGTATCCCCTGCGGCGGGCCCTACGACGACTTCCGCAACGGCTCGACCCATCACAGCGTGCCGGAGACGACCGTTCATGGCCTGCTGATCCGCCAGGCCAGCGCGGGTCCGGGACCGTCGGCCAGCACCTGGCTGCTGGATCTGCACCCCGGCACGACCAACGCCAGCAGCGGCTTCGTCGACGCGGCCCTGAGCCTGGGGGAAGTCTTCGCCGACCCGCTGCCGGGCGGCCAGCGCTTCGAGATCACGGCCGTCGAACCCGACGGCACGATCCACGTCCGCCTCTGGTGACGATGGCGGCGGCAGGCGGTCCTGCCCTGTCTTTCCTCACTTGTCGATCGCACAAAGGCGCTGATAGCATCGGCGCCTTCTTCCTCCCCGGAAGCTCTCACGCCACGATCCCCGATCGGAGCCGACTGATGACCAAGCTGCTCGACCGCACCAAACACGACGCCCTGGCGTCGGTGCGCGCGCCTGGCATCCGCGGCCTGGCGCGACGACCGTAGGCGTCCAGCGCGACGCCTTGCCGGCTCGGCACGAGCCGGCGCACCAGGTCCCTGTCTTCCGCGATCGAGGCGCCTCCCGCGCCGCGACCGCCCGGTCCGTTCCCGGCGCACGACGCCGCGCGCGGACCGCTTCCGGAGTTCCGTCATGCTGCCCAAGAGGCCTTCCACGTGGGTCGACCGTCTGCTCGACCGCTTCCTCGACCTGCTGCGGCGGCCCGCCGGCGACCTGCTGCGCAACCTGGTCTACCGGCGCCTGTGGACATCGATCCTGATCAGCTCGCTGGGCGGGCAGATCACGCTGCTGGCGCTGCCGCTGACCGCGGCGGTGCTGCTGCACGCGTCGCCGACGCAGATGGGTCTGCTCACCGCGATGGAGCTGGTGCCCTTCGCGCTGTTCTCGCTGCCCGCCGGCGTCTGGCTCGACCGCGTCCGCAAGCTGCCGGTCTACATCGTGGGCGAGCTGACGCTGGCCGTGGCCGTCGGCTCCGTGCCGCTCGCGCACTGGATGGGCTGGCTCGGCATGCCGTGGCTCTACTTCGTCGGCTTCCTGCTCGGCACCGTCTACACGATCGCGGGCAGCGCCTCGCAGATCGTGCTCACCCAGGTCGTCAGCCGTGACCGGCTGGTCGAGGCGCACGCGAAGAACGCGCTCGCCTCGTCCGGCGCCGAGGTCGCCGGCCCCGGCGTCGCCGGCGCGCTCATCAAGCTGGCCGGCGCGCCGCTCGCGCTGGCGGTGGATGCGCTGCTGCTGGTCGTCTCGGCGGCGATCCTGCGCGGCGTCAAGGTCAACGAGACCCTGCACCGCCTGGACGGCGCGCACTTCTGGCGCGACCTCAAGGCCGGCATCGCCTTCGTGCGCGGCAAGCGCATGCTGGTCGCGCTGGCCTGCGCGGTCGGCGGCTGGCAGATGTTCAACCAGGCGGCGCAGGTGGTGCAGATCCTCTTCGCCACGCGGGTGCTGGGGCTGTCGGCGCAGAGCGTCGGCCTGTCCTACATCGCGCTGGGCGCGGGCACCGTGCTGGCGAGCGCCATCGGCCACCGCGTCAGCGCGCGCATCGGTCCCGGCCCCTGCCTGGTGAGCGGCTTCGCGCTGTGCGGCATCGGCTGGGCGGCGCTGTGCGTCGCGCCGGCCAGCGCGCTCGGCGTGGCGGCCTTCGCGTTCACGCTGTTCATGTTCGGCGTCGGCGCGGTGTTCATCTTCATCAACTTCCTGTCGCTGCGGCAGGCCGTCACGCCGGCGCCGCTGCTGGGCCGGATGACGAGCACGATGCGCTGGCTGATCCTCATCCCCGCCGGCCCCGGCGCGCTGATCGGCGGCTGGCTGGGCGAGCACGTCAGCCTGCGCGCGGCGCTGGCCTTCGCGGGCGTGGGCGCGCTGCTGCTGGCGGTGCTCGCGTGGCAGGTGCGGGCGATCCGCACGGTGAAGGCGCTGCCCAGGGTCGAGGACGAGGAGTCGCCGCTGGGCGCCGAGGCCATGCCCGGCACGCCGCCCGCCGCCGCGAACCTGCAACCCGTCAACGGCAACTGATCGCCCCAATCCGCCATGCATCCCATGCCCGCCGACGATCCCATCCTCATCGAAGTTCCCCAGCGCCTGGAGACCGAACGCCTGGTCCTGCTCAGCCCGCAGGCCGGCGACGGCATCGCGCTGAACCGCGCGGTGCTCGAGGCCCGCGAGCACCTGCTGCCGTGGATGCCCTGGGCCCGCGAGGTCCCGGGCGTCGAGCAGTCCGAAGCCGTCGCGCGCCGCATGCAGGCCCAGTTCCTGCAGCGGCAGCACCTCGCGTACCACCTGCACGAGCGCAATGCCGATGGCCACGCGGGCCGCCTGATCGGCGGCGCGGGGCTGCATGCGCTGGAGTGGAAGGTGCGGCGCTTCGAGATCGGCTACTGGCTGGGCCCCGCCCATACCGGGCGCGGTCTGGCCAGCGAGGCCGTGCGCGCCCTCGCGCGCATGGGCTTCGAGCGGCTGCGCGCCAGACGCATGGAGATCCGCACCGATGCCCGCAACACCGCCAGCCGCGTGGTCGCCGAGCGCTGCGGCTTCACGCTCGAAGGGCAGTTGCGGCAGGACGCGCTCGATGTCGCCGGCCGGCCCTGCGACACCTGCATCTATGGCATGACCTCGCTCGCCGAGCTCAGCGGCCCGTCCCGCTGAGCGGGCGGCCCTCAGGCGGTCGGGCTGAAGCGGTCGACCGCGTCGGTGATGATGCCGTCCACGCCGTTGGCGATCAGCCATTGCGCGGCCGCGGCGTCGTTGACGGTATAGACCAGCGCCTTCATCTCCGCCTCGTGCAGCCGCGCGACCAGCGCCTGGTCCATCAGCGCGTAATGCGTGATCACCGCGCGGCAGCCCAGCGACTGCGCGAGCTGCAGCCAGCCGTCGCCATCGAGCTTCTCCAGCAGCAGCCCGCGCGGCACCTGCGGCGCGGTCTCGCGCGCGCCGCGCAGGGCCTCCGGCTGGAAGCTGCTGAACAGCACCGACACCGGCGCCGTCTCGCCCCACAGGCGCAGCACCTCGCGGCCGACGACCTCGCCAGTGAGGAATTCGCTGCCGGGCGTGGGCTTGAGCTCGATGTTCAGCGCGTGCTGGTTGCGGCGCACGAAGGCCGCGACCGCATCGAGGCTGGGCGGCGGCTCGCCGGCGAAGGCGCGGCTGTGCCAGCGCCCCGCGTCCAGCCGCGACAGCTCGCTCCAGGTCAGGTCGGCGGCGCGGCCGCGCGTCGTGGTCGTGCGGTCCAGCGTCGCGTCATGCAGCAGGAACGGCACGCCGTCGGCGCTCAGCTTCACGTCGCATTCGAAGGCGTGATAGCCGTGGCGCGCGCCTTCGCGGAAGGCGGCCAGCGTGTTCTCCGGGGCCAGCTTGCCCGCGCCGCGGTGCGCCACCCAGAAGGGCAGGGACCAGGGCCACGCGGGCTCGTCGAGCGGATGGGTCGAGGCTGTCATGTCGTTCTTCCTGTCTCTGGCGCGAGTGGCGGTCTCAGTCGACGCGCTGCCCGGTCGCGGGGTCGAACCAATGTAGCCGTTCGCCGGGGGCCTTCAACAGCACCGTGTCGCCGGGACGGGGCGGCGTGTCGGTGCCGTCTATCCGCAGCGTGAAGGGGTCGCCGCCGAGACGGCCGTACACCAGGCGCTCCGCGCCCAGCATCTCGACCATGTCCACCGTCAGCGGCCAGGCGGTGGCGTCCGCCGCGGCCGCCTGTCCGTCGTGCGGCAGCGCATGCTCGGGCCGCAGGCCCAGGATCAGCTCGCCCTCGCGCGGCGCCGGATGGGGAAGATGCAGCGCGCTGCCGCCGATGACGAAGCGCGCGCCCGCGGCGTCCGACTCGGCGCGCCCCTTGACCAGGTTCATCGCCGGCGAGCCGATGAAGCTCGCCACGAAGGTGGTGGCCGGCCGGCCGTAAACCTCCTCCGGCGTGCCGAACTGCTCCATGCGGCCGCCGTTCATCACGACGATGCGCTGCGCCAGCGTCATCGCCTCGACCTGATCGTGGGTGACGAACAGCGAGGTCACGCCCAGCTCGCGGTGCAGCTTCTGGATCTCGAGCCGGGTCTGCACGCGCAGCTTGGCGTCGAGGTTGGAGAGCGGTTCGTCGAACAGGAACACCTGCGGGTCGCGCACGATCGCGCGGCCCATCGCCACGCGCTGGCGCTGGCCGCCGGAGAGCTCGCGCGGCTTGCGCTGCAGCAGGTGGCCCAGCTCCAGGATGCGCGCGGCCTTGTCGACGCGCTCGCGGATCTGCCCGGCGGGCAGCCGGCGGATCTTCAGGCCGTAGGCCATGTTCTCGAACACGCTCATGTGCGGGTAGAGCGCGTAGTTCTGGAACACCATCGCGATGTCGCGGTCGGCGGGCTCGACCTCGTTGACGACGCGGCCGCCGATGGCGATCTCGCCGCCGCTGATCTCCTCCAGCCCCGCGACCATGCGCAGCAGCGTGGACTTGCCGCAGCCCGACGGGCCGACGATGACGACGAACTCGCCATCGGCGATCTCGGCATCGACGCCGTGGATCACCGGATTGGCCTTGGCGCCGGTGCCATAGCGCTTGACGACGTTGCGCAGGGAGATGCTGGCCATCGGACTCTCTCTCTTCTCTTGTCTCTTTTGCGGGGCCTGCCCGGCCTACTTCTCGGCGTCCACGAGGCCCTTCACGAACCATCGCTGCATCAGCACCACGACCAGCGCGGGCGGGATCATCGCCAGCATCGCGGTGGCCATGATGACGTTCCAGTCGTTGGCCGCGTCGCCGCCGCCGATCATCCGCTTGATGCCGATGACCACGGGATACATGCTCTCGTCGGTCGTGACCAGCAGCGGCCACAGGTACTGGTTCCAGCCGTAGATGAACTGGATGACGAAGAGCGCCGCGATGCTGGTGCGCGACAGCGGCAGCAGCACGTCGCGGAAGAAGCGCAGCGCCCCGGCGCCGTCGATGCGCGCGGCCTCGACCAGCTCGTCGGGCACGGTCAGGAAGAACTGCCGGAACAGGAAGGTCGCCGTCGCCGAGGCGATCAGCGGCACCGTCAGGCCGGCGTAGCTGTTGAGCATCTTCAGGTCGGAGACGACCTGGTAGGTCGGCCCGATGCGCACCTCCACCGGCAGCATCAGCGTGACGAAGATGGCCCAGAAGAAGAAATTGCGCGCCGGGAAGCGGAAGTAGACGATCGCGAAGGCCGACAGCAGCGAGATCGCGATCTTGCCCACCGCGATGACCATCGCGCAGACGAAGCTGATCCACATCATCTGGCCGACCGGCGCCTTGGAGCCGGCGCCATTGCTGCCGAACAGCGCCGCCGAATAGGTCTCCAGCAGATGACCGCCGGGCAGCAGCGGCATCGGGGCCTGGACGATCTCCGCGGCGGTGTGCGTCGAGGCGACGAAGGCGATGTACAGCGGGAACGCGACGATCAGCACGCCGAGCACCAGGACCAGGTGCGACAGCATCGTGAGGGCGGGGCGGCGCTCGACCATGTCAGTACTGCACCTTCTTTTCGACGAAACGGAACTGGAGCACGGTCAGCGCGATCACGATGGCCATCAGCACGACGCTCTGCGCGGCCGAGCCGCCCAGGTCCAGCGCCTTGAAGCCGTCGTAGTAGACCTTGTAGACGAGGATGGCGGTGTCCTTGCCGGGGCCGCCCTGGGTGGCCGCGTCGATGATGCCGAAGGTGTCGAAGAACGCGTAGACCACGTTGATCACCAGCAGGAAGAACGAGGTCGGCGACAGCAGCGGGAAGGTGATGGTCCAGAAGCGGCGCCACGGGCCGGCGCCGTCGATGGCGGCGGCCTCGATGAGCGACTTGGGAATGGACTGCAGCCCGGCCAGGAAGAACAGGAAGTTGTAGGAGACCTGCTTCCACACCGCCGCCATGACGACCAGCGCCATGGCCTGGTCAGGGTCCAGCAGGTGGTTCCAGGCGATGCCCAGGCGCTGCAGGCCGTAGGCGACGACGCCGATGGACGGCGCGAACATGAACAGCCACAGCACGCCCGCGATCGCCGGCGCCACCGCGTAGGGCCAGATCAGCAGCGTCTTGTAGACCGGCGCGCCGCGCACGACGCGGTTGGCCATCGTGGCCAGCAGCAGCGACACCGCCAGCCCCAGCACCGCGACCAGCAGCGAGAACACGGCCGTCGTCTTGAACGAGGCGAGGTAGCTGTCGTCGTCCAGCAGGTGCTGAAAGTTGGCCAGTCCGACCCACTCGGTCGACAGGCCGAAGGCGTCCTGCTGCTGCAGGCTCTGCAGCAGCGCCTGGCCGGCCGGCCAGAAGAAGAACACGCCGATCACCAGGGCCTGCGGCGCCAGCAGCAGCCAGGGCAGCCAGCGCGACCGGAACACCACGCGTTTTTGTTGGGACATCCTGGGCGCCGCCTCGATCCCGCGGGGTCAGGACTTGTTGGCCTTCTGGAAGCGCTCCAGCAGCTCGTTGCCGCGCTTGACCGCCGCGTCCAGGCCGTCCTTGGGCGACTTGCGGCCGGCCCAGACCTGTTCCAGCTCCTCGTCGATGACGGTGCGGATCTGCGCGAAGTTGCCCAGCCGCACGCCGCGCGACTTGTCGGTCGTCTTGCGGATCATCTGCTGCACCGCGACGTCGGTGCCGGGGTTCTGCTTGTAGAAGCCGCTCTTCTCGGTCAGCTCATAGGCCGCCCTGGTCACCGGCAGGTAGCCGGTGCGCTTGTGGCTGTCGGACGCGACCTGGGCCTGCGCCAGGTACTGGAAGAACGCCGCCACGCCCTTGTACTCGGCCGGCTTCTTGCCGGACATCACCCACAGGCTGGCGCCGCCGATGACGGTGTTCTGCGGCGCGCCGGGCACGTCGGGGTAGTAGGGCAGGGTCGAGATGCCGAAGTTGAACTTGGCGTTCTTCTTGACGTTGGCGTAGAGGCCGGAGGAGCCGGTCATCATCGCGCACTCGCCCGAGAAGTAGCTCGAGTCCGCGCTGTTGCCGCGGCCCTTGTAGACGAACAGCCCCTGCTTGGCCATGTTGGCCAGGTTCTCGATGTGGCGCACGTGCAGCGGCGAGTTGAACGCCAGCCGCGCGTCCAGGCCGCCGAAGCCGTTGTTCTTCGTGGCGTACTCGACGTTGTGCCAGGCGGAGAAGCTCTCCAGCTGCGTCCAGCTGACCCAGCTGGTGGTGAAGGGGCACTTGGAGCCGGCGGCCTTGAGCTTGGCCGCGGCGGACACGACCTCCGGCCAGGAGGTGGGCGGCTTCTCGGGATCGAGGCCGGCGGCCTTGAACGCGTCCTTGTTGTAGTGGAAGACGGTGGTCGAGCTGTTGAACGGGAAGCTCAGCATCTGGCCATTGGGCGCCGTGTAGTAGCCGGCGACCGCGGGCACGTAGGCGGCGTTGTCGAACTTGACGCCGGCCTGCTGCATCACCTGGCCCACCGGGACGACGGCGCCCTTGCTGGCCATCATCGTGGCGGTGCCGACCTCGAAGACCTGCAGGATGTGCGGCGCGTTGCCGGCGCGGAACGCGGCGATCGCGCCCGCCATCGACTCGTCGTAGCTGCCCTTGTAGGTCGCAACGACCTTGTAGTCCTTCTGGCTGGCGTTGAAATCCTTGGCCAGGTCGTTGACCCAGTCGCCGAGCGCGCCGCTCATCGAATGCCACCACTGGATCTCGGTCTGCGCCGAGGCGGCGAGGGGGGACAGCAACGCGGCCAGCGCGATGGCCGCGGCCGGCAGGGAGGTCTTGACGGGCTTCATGGGTCTCCGATGCTCGATGGGATGGTGTTGCGCGGCGATCCGGAGCACGTCGGAGGGGACGGTCCGGCGACGGCCGGCGAGCTTATCGGGGCATTGTGACACTGGCGAACAACGCGCCCTCCCTGGATTGCTCCACAGAGTCCCTCGGCCGGGATTGCCCTCTGGCGCTGGGGTAGGATTCCGCCCATTGCCCAGTCCGGGCCGGCCGCCGATCGCGGCCATTCGCGAACGCCACATCCAAGCCCGTGTCCGACGGGGGCGGGGACCACAAGTCCGGGGCGCTGTCCGGACGCGGGCCCCACGCTTTCCCCCAGCCTGGCATCGGCGTTCCACAGGGACGCCGGGTTGCCGCAACCCCGGTGCGCGAGCACCTGGCCGCCATGAACGCACCGCATCCGCCGATGCCCGCCGACCCCGCGATGGCCGGCGAAACGACCCAGCCGCAAGCCACCGCCGCCCGGCTGCGCGAGATCCCGTACAACTACACGTCCTTCTCCGATCGCGAAATCGTCCTTCGCCTGCTCGGCGCCCGCGCCTGGGAGCTGCTGGACCAGCTGCGCGGCGAGCGCCAGACCGGGCGCTCCGCGCGCATGCTCTACGAGGTGCTGGGCGACATCTGGGTGGTGCAGCGCAACCCCTACCTGCAGGACGACCTGCTGGACAACCCCAAGCGCCGCGAGGCGCTGATCGGCGCGCTGCGGCACCGGCTGGGCGAGGTGCAGCGCCGCCGCCATCCCGAGGACGACGCGCAGCGCGACGCCTGGGTGGGCGAGCTGCTGACCGCGGCCGAAGCGGCGGTGGGCGCGTTCTCGCACCAGTTCGAGCAGGTGGCCGAGCTGCGCAAGCGCGCGATCAAGGTCTTCGCGAAGACGACCGCGAAGGACAACGTCAAGTTCGACGGCCTGTCGCGCGTCTCGCACGTGACCGATGCGACCGACTGGCGCGTCGAGTACCCCTTCGTCGTGCTGACGCCCGACACCGAGGCCGAGATGGCCGCGTTGGTGGCGGGCTGCTTCGAGCTCGGCCTGACGGTGATCCCGCGCGGCGGCGGCACCGGCTACACCGGCGGCGCGGTGCCGCTGGTCTGGAACAGCGCGGTGATCAACACCGAGAAGCTCGAGGCCATGCGCGGCGTCGAGATGAAGGCGCTGCCGGGCCTGGACCGCGAGGTCCCGACCATCTGGACCGAGGCGGGCGTCGTCACGCAGCGCGTGTCGGACCTGGCCGAGCTGCATGGCTTCGTGTTCGCGGTCGACCCGACGTCGGCGGAGGCCTCGTGCATCGGCGGCAACATCGCGATGAACGCCGGCGGCAAGAAGGCCGTGCTGTGGGGCACGGCGCTGGACAACCTCGCCTCGTGGCGCATGGTGACGCCGGACGCGAAGTGGCTGGAGGTGGTCCGCGTCGGGCACAACCTGGGCAAGATCCATGACGTCGAGGTGGCCAGCTTCGACCTGCACTACTACGACGCCACCGGCAAGACGCTGGAGCGCACCGAGCGCCTGGACATCCCGGGCCGCACCTTCCGCAAGGAAGGGCTGGGCAAGGACGTCACCGACAAGTTCCTGGCCGGCCTGCCCGGCATCCAGAAGGAAGGCTGCGACGGCCTGATCACGAGCGCGCGCTGGATCGTGCACCGCATGCCGGCGCACGTGCGCACGGTCTGCCTGGAGTTCTTCGGCAATCCGAAGGACTGCGTGCCGTCCATCGTCGACATCAAGGACTTCATGTTCGGCGAGATGAAGAAGCCCAATGGGGCCATCCTCGCCGGCCTGGAGCATCTCGACGACCGCTACCTGAAGGCGGTCGGTTACGCGACCAAGAGCAAGCGCGGCGGCCTGCCGAAGATGGTGCTGATCGGCGACATCGTCGGTGACGATGCCGATGAGGTCGCGCGCGCCACCAGCGAGGTGGTGCGGCTGGCCAACGGCCGCTCGGGCGAGGGCTTCGTGGCCGTGAGCGCCGACGCGCGCAAGAAGTTCTGGCTGGACCGCAAGCGCACGGCGGCGATCTCCAAGCACACGAACGCGTTCAAGGTGAACGAGGACGTCGTGATCCCGCTGCCCCGCATGGGCGAGTACACGCTGGGCATCGAGCGCATCAACATCGAGCTGTCGCTGCGCAACAAGCTGGCGCTGGTGGAGGCGCTGCGCGGCTTCTTCGCCGCCGGCAACCTGCCGCTGGGCAAGAGCGACGACGCCGGCGAGATCCCCAGCGCCGAGCTGCTCGAGGACCGCGTGCAACAGGCGCTGGCGCTGCTGGACGAGGTGGGCGCGCAGTGGCGCACCTGGATGCAGGAGCTCGATGTCGAACGTGGCGGCGAGCGCAGCTTCTTCGAGCAGCTGCAGGACTACACGCTGCGCGCGAGCTGGAAGCGGCAGATCCTCAAGCCGCTGCAGGACGTGTTCGCGGGCGCCTCGTTCGCGCCCATCCTGGCCGAGTGCAAGCGCATCCACAAGGAGGTGCTGCGCGGCCGGGTGTGGGTGGCGCTGCACATGCATGCCGGCGACGGCAACGTGCACACCAACATCCCGGTGAACTCGGACAACTACGAGATGCTGCAGACCGCGCACGAGGCGGTGGCGCGGATCATGACGCTGGCGCGCTCGCTGGACGGCGTGATCTCGGGCGAGCACGGCATCGGCATCACCAAGCTCGAGTTCCTCAATGACGAGGAGCTCGCGGGCTTCGCCGGCTACAAGGCCAAGGTCGACCCGGAAGGGCGCTTCAACAAGGGCAAGCTGCTGCGGCCCGGCACCGGCGGCCATGGCAGCCAGAACACCTTCGCCGACCTGACCAATGCCTACACGCCCAGCTTCGGGCTGATGGGGCATGAGTCGCTGATCATGCAGCAGAGCGACATCGGCGCGATCAGCGAGTCCATCAAGGACTGCCTGCGCTGCGGCAAGTGCAAGCCGGTCTGCGCGACGCATGTGCCGCGCGCCAACCTGCTCTACAGCCCGCGCAACAAGATCCTGGCCACCTCGCTGCTGGTCGAGGCCTTCCTCTACGAGGAGCAGACGCGCCGCGGCGTGTCGATCAAGCACTGGGAGGAATTCGAGGACGTCGCCGATCACTGCACGGTGTGCCACAAGTGCGTGAATCCGTGCCCGGTGAAGATCGACTTCGGCGACGTCACGATGAACATGCGCAACCTGCTGCGCAAGATGGGCAAGAAAAGCTTCCGGCCGGGCAACGCGGCCGCGATGCTGATGCTCAACGCGACCAATCCGGAGACGATCAAGGTCGCGCGCGCGGCGATGGTGGGCGTGGGCTTCAAGGCGCAGCGCCTGGCCAACAGCCTGCTCAAGCGCGTGGCGCGCAAGCAGACCGGCGCGCCGCCGGCCACGGTCGGCACCGCGCCCGTCAAGGAGCAGGTGATCCACTTCATCAACAAGAAGCTGCCGGGCGGATTGCCGAAGAAGACGGCGCGCGCGCTGCTCGACATCGAGGACAAGAACTACGTCCCGATCATCCGCAATCCGCAGAAGACGTCGGCGGACGCGGAGGCGGTCTTCTACTTCCCGGGCTGCGGCTCGGAGCGGCTGTTCAGCCAGGTCGGGCTGGCGACGCAGGCGATGCTCTGGCATGCCGGCGTGCAGACGGTGCTGCCGCCGGGCTACCTGTGCTGCGGCTATCCGCAGCGCGGCTCGGGGCAGTTCGACAAGGCCGAGCAGATCATCACCGACAACCGCGTGCTGTTCCACCGCGTGGCCAACACGCTGAACTACCTCGACATCAAGACGGTGGTGGTCAGCTGCGGCACCTGCTATGACCAGCTGCAGGGCTACAAGTTCGAAGAGATCTTCCCGGGCTGCCGGATCATCGACATCCATGAATACCTGCTCGAGAAGGGCATCCAGCTCGATTCGAAGCAGGCGTATCTCTATCACGACCCCTGCCATTCGCCGATGAAGCTGCAGGAGCCGATGAAGACGGTGAAGGCGCTGGTCGGGCCCGAGGTGATGAAGAGCGAGCGCTGCTGCGGGGAGAGCGGCACGCTCGGCGTGACGCGGCCGGACGTGTCGACGCAGGTGCGCTTCCGCAAGGAAGAGGAGCTGCGCAAGGCAGAGACGCAGCTGCGCTCGGCGGGGAAGGTGGGCGCGCAGGAGAACCTGAAGATCCTCACCAGCTGCCCGTCCTGCCTGCAGGGGCTGAGCCGCTACGGCGGGGACCTGCAGAACGGGCTGCTCGAGGCGGACTACATCGTCGTCGAGATGGCGCGCAAGATCCTGGGCGAGCACTGGATGCCCGAGTACGTCGCCAAGGCCAACAACGGCGGCATCGAGCGCGTGCTCGTGTGATCCCTGCGCCCGGCAGGGCGAAGGCCGGGCTCGGCAGGGCTCGGCAGGGCTCGGCAGGGCGAAGGCGTAAGCAGCACCGAGCACCGAGCGCTGAGGGAATGAACTCCCTCGCCCCCCGCGAGGGGGGAGAGGGCAGGGGAGAGGGGGCGGTTCGAAGGGCAGCAGCGCCTTGCCACCAGCCCCTCTCCCCCAGTCGGGGGCGAGGGAGTTGGTGGTGGCGGCGCTGGAGGCGGTCGCGCGCTCCCGGGTTCAGACCCGGAACTGCCCGACCTGCGCCACCAGCCGATGCGCCTGCTCCCGCAGGCTTTCCGCCGCCGCGGTGCTTTCCTCGACGAGCGCCGCGTTCTGCTGCGTGCCTTGATCGAGCTGCGCCACCGCGCCGTTGATCCGCGTCACGCCCTGCGACTGCTCGCGCGCCGCGGTCGAGATCTCGCCAATGATGTCGGTCACCCGGCGCACGCTGGACACGATGTCGCGCATCGCCTCGCCGGTATCCCCGACGAGCTTGGCGCCCGATTCCACGCGTTCGCCGCTGGCGGTGATGAGCCCCTTGATCTGCTTGGCCGCTTCCGCGCTGCGCTGCGCCAGCTGACGCACTTCCGACGCGACCACCGCGAAGCCACGCCCCTGCTCGCCCGCGCGCGCCGCCTCGACCGCCGCGTTCAGCGCCAGGATGTTGGTCTGGAAGGCGATGGAGTCGATGGTGCCGATGATGTCGCCGATCTGGCGGCTGGCGGCGCTGATCTCGTCCATGGTCGTGACGACCTGCGCCACGACCTGGCCGCCGCGCTGCGCGGCGCGATCCGACTCGCCCACCAGCGAATGCGCCTGCGCCGCCGACGCCGCGGTCTGGCTCATGGAGCTGGCGAGCTCCTCCAGCGCCGAGGCCGTCTCCTGCAGATGGCTGGCCGACTGCTCGGTCCGCGACGACAGGTCACGGCTGCCCGCGGCGACCTCCGCCGACGCGGTGCCGATGCTGTCCGACGCCTGGCGCACCTCGTTGATGGTGCGCGACAGCTGCAGCCGCATGCGCTCGATGCCCTCGGCCAGCGCGCCCAGGTCATCCCGCTGACGCACGCTCACCGGCCGGGTCAGGTCGCCCGCGGCGACCGCGCCCACGGCCTCGTTGAGATCGGCGAGCGGCTGCCCGACCCAGCGGCCCAGCATCCACGTCACGCCCATGCCCAGCAGCGCCACCGTGGCGAGCATCAGCCCCCATAGCACCCACAGCGTCGTGTTGTGCGCCGCCAGCGCCTGCGCCCGCGAGGCCTCGGCCACCACCCACCAGCCGGTCGCTTCCGACTTGCGCGCCACCGCGAAGGCGTCCTGGTACTTGTCGCCGTAGACGGCCTGAACCTGTTCCAGCACGCCGTCCTTGTCGCCGGTCAGCGTCTTGACCAGCTGCTCCGCCTGATCGGCGGGCATGACCTCGGACAGCTTCTTGCCCTGGGCGCGCGGATGCGCGCGCAGCAGCGCGTCGGCCGGCGTCTTGCCCGGGTCGAGCAGGTACAGGCCGCCGCTCTCGTAGAGCTTGACCGCGTCGGCCATCTTCACCAGTTCCTGGTGCAGCCCGCGCATGTCGAAGCCGATGTACAGGATGCCGACCGTCTTGCCGCCGGCGTCCTTGATCGGCGAGTAGCGCGTCATGTAGGGGATCTTGAACAGCGTCGCCGGCCCGACGTAGGTCTCGCCGGCCGTGATGCGCGCATAGGCCGCGCCCGCGCGGTCCAGCGTGGTGCCGACGGCGCGCGAGCCATCCTCCTTCTTCACCGAGGTCGTGACCCGGACGAAGTCGTCCGTGCCCTTGCGCGCGAAGATCGTCGCGTTGCCGCCGGTCAGCCGCGTGAAGCGGTCCACCGCGTCGAAGTTGCCGTTGAGCTTCTGGCCGTTGAAGGCCAGCTCGCCATCGCCTTCCAGCGTGAAGGCGCCGCTGGCGAAGTCGCCGGCCAGCACGTCATAGAGCCGGTTGGCCGAAGCGCGCGCCGTGCGATCCAGCGCATCGGCCACGCGCGCGACCGAGGCGGCCTCGGCGGACATGTAGTCCAGCGTGCGCTGCTGCGCCTGCTTGGTCAGCACCCACGACAGGGTGCCGCAGATGATGATCAGCAGCGCCGCGATCGCGGCGCTCGACCAAAGGGAAACGCGACGGGCCACCGTCGCGCGCACGGCATTGTTGTTGTTCATGACTGACGGCTCCGGGCGAAGCGGAGCGGGAGTGGCAGGAGGTCCCCTAGCGCGTCGTTGTCGTTTTGTCTTTGCGCTTTGTCAGACTTTATTCGCCTGAAGGGGAGTCCTCGAGGTTTCATCTACCGCCCTTTGAGGGTTAACCCGCGTTATTCCCACCCCTCGTGAAGTAATACGCGGCTCGCCCATCACTTGACGCTCGCGTCACTCGGCCGTGATGCCCCGGCTGTGGATCAGCGCGTGCCATTTCTGCGTCTCCGCCTGGAGGAAGCGGGCGAGCGACGCGGCGTCGCCCGGCGCGACCTCGAGCCCGAAATCCTCCAGCCGCGCCTTCAATTCGGGCTGGCCGAGCGCCTTCGCGAGCTCGGCGCCCAGGCGCGCCACGATGGGCTCCGGCGTGCCCTTGGGCACGAACAGCCCCTGCCAGGCGCTGACGTCGACGCCGCTGACGCCGAGTTCCTCGAAGCTGGGCACGTCGGGCAGCGCGGCGATGCGCCGCGGCGCCAGCACGGCCAGCGCCTTGAGCTTGCCGGCGCGCAGGTGGGGCAGGGCGGCGGCCGTGTCGAGGATGCCCATCGGCACGACGCCGGCGATCAGGTCCTGCGTCGAGAACGCGGTGCCGCGATAGGGCACGTGGACGATGTAGCTGTGGGTGCGGTCCTTCAGCAGCTCCATCGCCAGATGATGCGGGCTGCCGATGCCGGGCGAGGCGTAGCTGTATTTGCCTGGCTTGGCCTTGACCGCCTCGAGCCATTGCTGCGCCGATGCGAATCCCGCCATCGGATTGACCACCAGCAGCAGCGGGAAGCGGGCCATCAAGCCTACGGGCGCGAAGTCGGCCGGCGAGTAGGGCAGCTTCTTGTAGAGCGCGCTGTTGAAGACCATCGCGCCGTTGTCCCCGGTGAGCAGGGTGTAGCCGTCGGGCGGCGACTTGGCGGCGTTGTCGGTGCCGATGATGCCGGCCGCGCCGGGCCGGTTGTCGATCACCAGGGTCTGGCCGAGCGCCTTGCCGAGCACCGGCGCCAGTTGCCGCGCCAGGAAGTCGGAGCCGCCGCCGGCGGGATAGGCGACGACCCAGCGGATCGGCTTGGACGGCCACGCGTCGGCCCGCGCCGGCCCGGACCAGCCCAGCGCCATGGCCGCCGAGCCCGCGGCTCCGGACATCAACAGGCAGCGGCGGACGGGATCGATCGGGTGAGCGGACATGGATGGGTCTCCTTTGGAAGCGGCCAGCATAGCCAGCCGCGCCGGGGACCCGCTCGGGCACTATCCCGCAGTCGCCTCGCCTCGCCTCGGCCACCGGGCGCGAGGTGCCGCCGTCAGCGGCCCTCGACCATCGCGGCGCTGGCCGCGATGCCGGCGGCGCCCGCGGCCGGCGGCGCCAGCTCGATCAGCGCGACGCGCTGGTCGATGTCGCCGGTGGAGGGCTGGTTCCGGAACGAGAGCTGCATCACGTAGAGCGTGTCGCGCGCCACGCCCTGGCACTGCAACTCGCGCACCGCCCGCAGGACGTCGCGGCGATAGACCCACGGGCCCTTGGCCTGCGCGACCTCGCTGACGGTATTGCCGTTGAGGCGGAAGCTCACCGTGGAGACGCCCTCGATGCCATGCAGGTACTGGGCCCTCGCCAGCTTCTCGCCGAGCGCCTGGTCGATGCCGGGGCAGCTGGCGCGGACATCGGTGCGCGGCAGCTCGCCGGGACGGCGGCCGGAGATCTCGACGCGCTGCAGGTCGTCGGGCGCGGCCTGCGCGGCGCCGGCGGCCAGCACGGCAAGGAGCGCGCCGAACGTGGCGCGGACGAGGGTCGTGTGGAGGGGGCGTTGGGTCGCTTGCATGGTCGTGCTCCTGAGGACTGAAGAACCGTCGCGGCCCGCGTTCGTGCGGCCTGTCGTATCGGTCTTTTTTCAGCGTAGGCATCGCGGGACCGGCCACCAAGCGACGAGCGACCAAGCGTCGAAGGCGAGGACCGGAGCGCAGGAAACACGCGACGAAATGCAGTCGGCGGCGACAGGCCGGAACGGGACTTTCCCCCGTATCCATCGGGTCAAAAGTCATGCATGACCTTGAGCCGCGCGGCGCGTGACGAAGCGATGACAAGACCTGGCCCCGCGCGTGAACCCGCCGATGAAGCCGCCGATGAGGCCGCCGATCCATGACTTCCGCGCCGAAGTGCCGGAAGGCACGTGTCCGGAATGGCACGGGGCCCCCGCGTGGGTTCAGCGCGTCACCAGACCTTGATCGGGTCGGCCGCCACCATCGCGTCGCCGCTCTTGCAGTTGAAGGCCTTGGCGAACTCCGGCATGTTGGACATCGGCGCCAGCACGCGATACTTGCCCGGCGAATGCGGGTCGGTGCGCAGCTGGTTCAGCAGCGCGGCCTCGCGCGCCTTGTTGCGCCACACCATCGCGTTGGACAGGAAGAAGCGCTGCTCCGGCGTGAAGCCGTCGATCTTCTCCGCCGCCTGGTCCGGGCCGGCGCGGCGCAGCGCGTTCTGCAGCGCGTCGAAGGCGATCGGCATGCCGGCCATGTCGGAGATGTTCTCGCCCAGCGTGAGCCGCCCGTTGATGTGCGTGCCCTTGACCGGTTCATAGCTCTCGTAGAGCGCCACCACGCGGTCGGCGCGCGCCTGGTAGTGCTGCGCGTCGGCGGCGGTCCACCAGTCGTCCAGACTGCCGATGCTGTCGAACTGGCGGCCGCGGTCGTCGAAGTGGTGGACGATCTCGTGGCCGATCACCATGCCGATGCCACCGTAGTTGACGGCATCGTCGGCCTTCGCGTCGAAGAAGGGCGGCTGCAGGATGCCGGCCGGGAAGGTGATCTCGTTGAGGCCGCCGGCCTGCGCGTTGACGATGTAGGGCGACATCGTCCAGCGCGTGCGGTCGCTGGGGCGGTCCAGGTCCTTGATCTGCTCGCCGTGGAACCAGGCCGCCGCGCGCAGCTGGTTGCCGGCGAAGTCCTTGGCGTCCAGCGCCAGGCCGTCGTACGTGGGCCAGGTCGCGGGCGCGCCGATCTTGGGCTGCATCGCCTCGAGCTTCTCCAGCGCCTTGAGCTTGGTCTCGGGGCTCATCCAGGTGAGGTTCTGGATGCGCGTCTTCATCGCCGCCTTGACGTCGCCGATCAGCAGCGTCGCGCGGCGCTGCGCCTCGGGCGAGAAGGCCTTGGCCACGAAGGCTTCGCCCAGCGCCAGGCCCAGCGGATTGCCGCCGGTGCGGCCGCCGATCAGCAGGATCACCTCCTCGTCGCGCGGCGCGTGCTTCTCCTGGCCGCCGATCGCGACGCCGTGATAGTCGAAGTCCGCGTCCGCGAAGGCCTTGGGCAGGCGCGCCGCGCTGTTGGACAGCACGCGCATGCGCAGGTAGGTCTGCCAGGTGGCCAGCGGGATGTGCTCGGCCATCAGCGCGACGCGGGTCATGAACTCGGGCTGCGCGACGATCAGCCGCTCGACGCCACCGGCGCGCGTGTCGCTGCGCGTCAGCGCCTGGAGGTAGGCCTCCCAGGCCAGGCCGGGCGCCTTGCCGGCGAGTTCCGGCGCCGTCATCGGGTTGTAGACCTTGAGCGGATCGCGCAGTTGCGCGCGCGGCGTGGTGGCCTCGGCCAGCTGCGCCTCGAAGCCCATCAGCGCGTCCAGCGCCGCGGGCGTGGCGTCGAAGCCGGCCGAGGACAGCAGCCGCTGCGCATACAGCCGGTAGGCGGCGCGCAGCTTCTTGGCGATGTCGGTGTCCTTGAAGTAGTCGTCGCGGTCCGGCAGGCCCAGGCCCGACTGGCCCAGCGTCAGCACGTTGACGCGGGTGTTCTTCACGTCGGCCCGCACGGAGGCGCCCACCGGCGCGGCGATGCCGACGCGGCCCAGCTGGGCCAGGACGAAGGGCAGGTCCTGGGCGGACTTCATCGACGCGACGCGGTCCAGCAGCGGCTTCACCGGCTTGAGGCCTTGCGCCTCGATCGCGGCCAGGTCCATGCCGCTGGCATAGAAGGTGGCGGCCTGCTTCAGGCCCGGCGTCTTGCGCAGCTCCGGCTTGGCGACCAGCTCGGCCAGCGCGGCGGCCAGCACCCGGTCGTTGTTGACGCGCAGCGCGTCGAAGCTGCCGATGCGCGTGCGCTCGGCCGGCACCTCGGTGCCGGCGACCCAGGGACCGTTCACGTAGTCATAGAAGTCGGCGCAGGGCTGGACGTCGGGCGAGAAGCTCGCCACGTCCAGCGCGCGGGCCGGCGAGGCGGCCAGGGCGAGGGCGGAAGCGGCCGCGGCGGCGATCAGGCGTAGAGGGAACATGGTTATTTGTCACCAATGTGTGGCGAAAACGACAAGCCGCACAGGCTAAACGAGCCCCACCACCCCTGCCATCGGCGCGGTCCCGTGCATGCCTTCCGGCACCCCGGGCACGCCGTTCGCGCAGCCGCGCAAATCGCGCGCAAACCTTACGAATCAGGCCTTTAGGCGTAAGAAAGGGGCGATTAGCAGACCAAAGTCTGCGTTCTGACACAAATAAGTTATAGGGGTATTCCTTCCTGTTAACTGTTGCAGGTGGGGCGGTTGGCGCCCGTTGGCCTTCCTAAACTGCGCCGCACGCTGATCGGCAAAGGGGCCGGCTGGTGTGCCCCCCACAGGTGTCAACGCGCCAGGGCGTTTGGGGGCGAGTGGCGCCGGCTATCCCCGGCGGCGATGGAAGAACGGAGATGACAAGCATGTTGCGAATGAACAAGCTCAGCCTTGCGCTGGCTCTGGGTCTCGCCGGTCTGGGCGTGGCCCAGGCGGGTGTGTCGTCGGTGGACATCGACAAGGCCCCCCAGCAGCGCGATGAGCAGACCGACCGTCTGATCGTGAAGTACAAGGACGGCAGCACCGTGGTGCAGCAGCGCCTGGGCGTGGCGGTGCAGTCGCAGGCGGTGGCCAGCGACGCGATCGGCGCCCGCACCGAGCGGCTGCAGCAGCTCGCCGCGCCGCTGGGCGCGCAGATGACGCTGCTGCGCCAGATGGGCACCGGCGCCCACGTCTACAAGCTGGGCAAGCGCCTGTCGCTGCAGGAGCTGCGCCAGCTCGGCGAGCGGATCAAGGCGTCGGACGCCAACGTCGAGTACGTCGAGCCCGACCGCAAGATGTATCCGCTGTTCACCCCGAACGATCCGTCGTTCACCGCGCAGTGGGATCTGAACGAGACGACCGGGGGCATCCGCGCGCCGGCCGCGTGGGACCAGGCGACCGGCACCGGCGTGGTGGTCGCGGTGATCGACACCGGCTACCGGCCGCACGCGGACCTGTCCGGCCAGATCGTGGCCGGCTACGACATGATCGCGGACACCGCCGTCTCGGTGGACGGCAACGGCCGTGACAACGACCCGAGCGACCCGGGCGACTGGCACGCGGCGGGCACCTGCAGCGCCCAGGATGCGGGCGGGAACTCGAGCTGGCACGGCACGCACGTGGCCGGCACGATCGCGGCCAAGACCAACAACGGCACCGGCGTGGCGGGCATCGCCTTCAACGCCAAGGTGCAGCCGGTGCGGGTGCTGGGCAAGTGCGGCGGCTACACCTCCGACATCGCCGACGGCATCACCTGGGCCTCGGGCGGCAGCGTCTCCGGCGTGCCGGCCAACGCGACCCCCGCCAAGGTGCTGAATCTGTCGCTGGGCGGCGGCGGCACCTGCGACACCACCACGCAGACGGCGATCAACGGCGCGCGTTCGCGCGGCGCCAGCGTCATCGTGGCCGCGGGCAACGAGAACCAGAACGCCTCGAACTCCAGCCCGGCGAACTGCTCGGGCGTGGTGGCGGTGGCGGCGACCGACCGCTACGGCGCGCGGGCGTACTACTCGAACTACGGCTCGATCGTGGCGCTGGCCGCGCCGGGCGGCGACGTGCGCTCCAGCGCCAGCAACGGCATCCTGTCGACGCTGAACGCCGGCACCACCACGCCGGGCGCCGACAACTACGCCTACTACCAGGGCACGTCGATGGCCACGCCGCACGTGGCCGGCGTCGCGGCGCTGATGTACAGCGCCAAGCCGACGGCCACGCCGGACCAGATCACGGCCGCGCTCAAGAGCAGCGCCCGCGCCTTCCCCGGCAGCTGCAGCCAGTGCGGCTCGGGCCTGCTGGACGCGAATGCCGCGGTCACGGCGATCCTGGGCGGCGGCGGTGGCGGCACGGTCGCGGAAACCGAGCCGAACAACTCGATCTCCGCGGCGCAGGCCATCACCGCGCCGATGACGGTCAGCGGCAGCATGAGCTCGAGCAGCGACACGAACGACTACTTCAAGGTCGTGCTGCCCGCCGGCAAGACGCTCAGCGCGACCCTGACGCCGGCCAGCGGCAAGGACTTCGACCTGTATCTGGTGGATGGCTCCGGCACGCAGCTCAAGGCCAGCGAGAACGGCGCCGGTTCGGTCGACAGCTTCACGTACCAGAACACCACGGCCTCGTCGGTCACCGTCTACGTGCGGGTCCTCTACTACTCGGGCACCAGCGGGTCGTACACGCTGGGCCTGAGCTGGTAAGGCGCCGCCAGCCCGTTCCCACTCTCCTCGTTTGGTAAGCCGGGTGCCTTGGGCCCGAACTGGGCACCCGTTGAATCCCGCCGGTGAAAGCTGGCGGGATTTTTTTCGTTCATGCGCGCCGGGCCGGCCACTAGGCCGCGCCAACACCCGGTGCCGCCATGTTGCCGTCCGTCTCCTTCTCTGTCCCCGCCGCCGCGGCCACGCTGGCGGCCGCCCTGGCCGTCACCGCCGCGGCCATGCCGGCGCTGGCCGGTCCGGCCGCGCGCCGGGGCGATGACAGGCCGGCGCGCCGCCTGCTGATCGGGGAGAGCCGCGATCCCGGACGGGTGGACACCGTTTCGGTCGCGGAGGACGCGCGCGCGCGGCGGAGCCTGGCGCGGGAACTGGGCCTGGCCCCGGAGCAGGTCACCGTGCTGCGGCGGTTGTCGACCGGAGAACTGGTGGTCGAGCTGGCGGTGCCGGTGGCGGCGCAGCGCATCGGCTGGCTCGAGCCGGCCAGCCTGGGGCCGGGGATCACCGGTTCCCCGCGCGCCGCGATCCGCGTCGACCGGTGGGTCCAGCCGCAGCGGGTCGACTTCCGCCAACTGGCGCTGGAACCCCGTTACTCGCAACAATGGAACCTGCATCGCATCGAGGCATGGGCGGCGCTGGACGCGGTGGACGGCAGCGGGGTGCGCGTGGCCGTCCTCGATTCCGGCCGGATCGAGCATCCGGAGTTGCACGGGCAGTGGGACACGGGCTGGGACTTCGTCTCCTTCGTCGGGCCGCAGGTCTCCTCCGACGGAGATGGCCAGGACGGCGTTCCGGACGAGCCGCTGCCGGCCCAGCCGCGCCCGCGGGGCCGCGCGCCCGGCCATGGACTGGCGGTGGCCGGCGTGATCGCCGCGCGGCTCGATCGGGAGGGCGTGGTCGGCATCGCGCCGCGCGCCCGGATCCAGCCGGTGCGCGTCATCGATCCGGGCGGAGGATGGGAGTCGGACATGATCGACGGCATCGTCTGGGCGGCCGGCGGCGGTGTCGCCGGCGCTCCCTTGAACGTGCCGGGCGCGCGGGTGCTGAATGTGTCGCTGGCCACGTCGGGCCCCTGCAGTCCGGCCTTGCAGGCGGCCATCGACTTCGCGCGGGCGCGCGGGGCCGTGGTGGTGGCCGCGGCTGGCAACCAGGGGTCGGACGTGAGGCATCGATCGCCGGCCAATTGCCGCGGCGTGGTGGCCGTGGCCGGGGCGACGCGCCACGGCGCCCTGTGGACCGGCTCGAACCGCGGCGCCGGCATCACGGTGACCGCGCCATCCGGGGACAACGGCCCGTGGGCCCGGACCCGGGACGGCGTGCCCACGACGGCCCTGGCGTTCGTCGATGGCGCCTGGCGGCCCGTCGTCGCGTGGCAGGTGGGCACCAGCCTGTCGGCGCCGCATGTCTCGGCCGTGGTGGCGCTGATGCTGCAGGCGCGGCCGCAGGCCACGCCCGCGCAGATCGAGGAGGCGCTGCGCGTCAGCGCGATCGAGATCCCTGGCTGTCCGGCCTGCGGCGACGGGCTGCTCAATGCGCGCCAGGCGCTCGAGCTGATCCGGAACCTGGTGGACCACCAGGAGCCGAGGCGCCGCCGCCGGCCTTGAATCCGCGATGGCGGCGGGGCAGGCCCGCCCCGCTACACTGCGACCCTCGATTTCTCCGCGACCCGTTCCGCGACCCCATGGCCGGCCTCGACAGCAATTCGCCGCTCCCGACTGACATCGTCGTGCACCAGCAGTCCAAGGTGCTGGAGCTCGCCTTCAACGACGGCGCGCGTTTCCGCATCCCCTTCGAGCTGATGCGCGTGTGCAGCCCGTCGGCCGAGGTGCAGGGACACGGCCCGGGCCAGGAGACGCTGCAGACGGGCAAGCGCGACGTCGGCATCGTCGCCGTGCAGCAGGTCGGCCATTACGCGCTGCAGCCGCTGTTCTCCGATGGCCACGAGAGCGGCCTGTTCACCTGGGCCTATCTCTACGAGCTGGGCCGCGACCAGGACCGCCTGATGCGCGAGTACGAACAGAAGCTGGCCGCCGCGGGCCTGGACCGCGACGCGCCGATGCCGGTCAAGGCCGGCGGCCATGCCCACGGCGGCGGCAGCTGCGGCAGCCACTGACCGCGATCGCGCGCCATCGACCGCGACCGTCTTCCCCGGACGCCCCCCTTCAGCAGGACCCCACCATGAGTTCCACCCATTTCGGCTTCGAGACCGTCGACGAGACTGTCAAGGCCCGTCGCGTGCGCGGCGTGTTCGACTCGGTCGCGGCGCGCTACGACGTCATGAACGACCTGATGTCGATGGGCCTGCACCGCGCCTGGAAACGCTACACGCTGGCGGTGGCCAACCTGAAGCCGGGCGACCGCGTGCTGGACATCGCGGGCGGCACCGGCGACATGGCCCGGCTGTTCGCGAGGAAGGTCGGCGAGCGCGGCATGGTCGTGCACACCGACATCAACGAGGCGATGCTGCGCACCGGCCGCGAGCGCCTGATCGACGAGGGCCTGGTGCTGCCGACCAACCTCTGCGACGCCGAGGCGCTGCCGTACAAGGACGGGTCGTTCGACCTGGTGTGCGTGGCCTTCGGCCTGCGCAACATGACGCACAAGGACAAGGCGCTGGCGGAGATGAACCGGGTGCTGCGCCCGGGCGGGCGGCTGCTGGTGCTGGAGTTCTCTCAAGTGGCGGAGCCGCTGCGCAAGCCCTACGACTGGTACTCCTTCAAGGTCCTGCCCCGCATCGGCTCGATGATCGCCGGCGACGCCGACAGCTACCGCTACCTGGCCGAGTCCATCCGCATGCACCCGCCGCAGGCGGAGCTCAAGGCGCTGATGAAGTCGGTGGGTTTCGGCCATGTCGACGTGCACAACCTGACCGGTGGCGTCGTGGCGCTGCACGCGGGCATCAAGTGCTGAGCGGCGGCTGACGCGATCCCATGAAGCAGGGCCCCGATCGGGGCCCTGCCGCATTGGGGACCAGGAAAGAAGGGCCTCAGCAGGGCGCCTTCCACTCCCGCAGCTCGGTGGCGAGGATCGGATGCCCGTCCTGCTCGGCGCGGCGGGCGAGTTCGTCGACGTTGGCGTCGGTGACGAACTCGTGGCCGACGCCCTTCACGAGCTGGCCATAGACGCTGTCCAGGTCATCGGCGTCGATGTCGGCGTCGGAGGACGGGAACGGCGGCACGTCGGGCGGCAGTTCCGGCTGGAGCTGTTGCGTCGGACGGGAGGAGGAGGGGGAAGCGGCCATTGGAATGCTCCTTGGGTCGATGAGGTCGAGGGGGGAGATCGAACGCAGTGGCGAAGCGCCGTCATTTCTGGCGGACGGCCTTGCGATTGGAATGGGGCAGCTTGCCCTCCCGCAACTGCTTGACCGCGTCGCCGACGAGGTCGGCCACGACGCGGACTTCCTGCTGGAGGGCCTCGTCGCGGTCCAGCGCCTCGTGGCTGTCGTAGTACGGCTGGTAGTACCCGAGATAGCGATCCAGCCGGGCAAGCGCGCCCGCGTCGACCAGTCCCATCCAGTCCAGCCAGTCGGAGAGGTTGCGGCGCTGCGATTCGACGCCCGCGACGTCGCCGTGCACGACCAGTCCGTAGACGCGCCCCGCGAGGTGCTTGGGATAGTCCCAGCCCTGGGCCTCGAGGGCCTTGGCCTCGGCGACGGTCTTGCCATGGGTGCTGGTCGGATCGGGGTTGCCGCCGTCGGCGCAGACCAGACGGTCGATCATCAGCTTCAGCGCGCTGGGCGACTGATACCAGTAGGTGGGGGTGAAGAGGATCACCCCATGCGCCGAGACCCAGCGCTCGTAGATCTCGTTCATCCAGTCGCTGGACTGGCCCAGCGCGTGATTCGGATAACAGCTGCAAGGCCAATGGCACAGCGGCATCGCGGTGGAGACGCAGCCCTTGCACGGGTGGATCTCGCGGCCGTACTCCGAGACCATCAGGCTGAGGTCGAGCACGTCGACGATGAGGTCGCGGCGGCTGAGCTGCTCCCGGGCGATCTGGGTGAGACGCCAGGTCTTGGACATCTCGCCGGGGCAGGTGCCGTCGTTGCGGTCGCTGCCGCAGACCAGCAGCACGCGCGAGCGCGTGGCCGGATCGCTCCAGCGCTGCTGCGCGAGCTTCAGGCGCTGATGGGCGTCGAGCCACTCGACCGAGGTCTCGTAGGCCGGGTCCTTGAAGCCGTTGCCGGCGGGCCGGGTGACAGGCGCCTTGCGGCCTTCCTTCATGGCCTGGAAGGCGATGGTCTCGAGGCGGGCGATGGCGTCGGCCTCGGCGCGGAAGGCGGGGTCGTGGAAGCGCCGCATGAAGCGCTCGTGGAACTGCTCGCGGGTCAGCTCCGGCGGCTGCTGGCCCTTGCGGATGTCGGTCATCGGCGGCCCTTCGGGTGGCGATGGGGCCAGTATTCAAGGACCTGCTGAGAGGGGCCGTCGGACGGGGGAGGGTTGTGGGGAGGGGCGGTGTCCTACGAATTCCTATGCCTGATTCCGCATATCCAGTTGGTTATGCCTCATTCAGCATGTCTTGCATTTATGCTTCTTGACGCATATTCTGGTTTCATGCTTGATTTGGCATGCAATATCCCTTCCTCGAACCATGCAGATGAAGGTCAGCCATGAACTTCCGTCTACAGACTCCCCGGCAGCTGGGTCCCCATCTGAGAGCGCTCCGTCGGCGCCAAGGACTGAGCCAGGCGGAACTGGGCCAGCGGATCGGCGTGAGCCAGAGCCGCCTGGCTCGCATCGAAGGCGATCCTTCCAGTGTCAGCTTTGACCAGTTGTTGGATCTGCTCCACGCGCTCGGCACGCAATTGGTGCTCGAAACCGATGATCGAAGGCTCGCCGGCGACAGCGCGCCCGCGGCGCCGTCCGCCTTGGATGAGCCCTGGTGAGGCGATCACGGAAGGAACGGGATGACGGCTCTGCACTTGTGGATGAACGGCCAGGCAGTGGGTGTCTGGAATGTCCATCCGCGTACCGGTTTTTCGACGCTGCGCTATGAACGCTCCTGGCAGGACTCGCCGCAAGCCCGCGCGCTGTCGCTCTCGTTGCCGTTTGATGCCGACCTCCGTTCCGAGGTCATCAACAACTACTTCGAGAACCTCCTGCCGGACAGCCATTACATCCGTCGTCGCATCCGCGAGCGTTTCACGACCGGCTCCGACAGCGCCTTCGATCTGCTCAAGGCCATCGGTCGCGATTGCGTTGGAGCCTTGCAGATCCTCCCTCCGGAAGAATCGCCGGAAGGTTGGGATCGCGTCGTAGCGGATCCGTTGGAGGAAACGGACGTCGCTCGCATCCTGGCGGGCGTGACCTCGCCGAGCGCGCTGGGCCATCGCGAAGAAGACGACTTCCGTGTGTCGATCGCGGGAGCGCAGGAGAAGACGGCGTTGCTTCGCATCGACGGACGTTGGCATCGGCCTGGCGGCGCCACGCCGACGACGCACATCCTGAAGCTGCCGCTCGGGCTCGTCGGCAACATGCAAGCCGACATGACCGAGTCGGTTGAGAACGAATGGCTCTGTGCGCAGATCCTTCGCGCGCTCGGCTTGCCGGTGGCGACCACGGAAATCGGCCTGTTCGCGGGGATGAAGGCGCTGGTGGTCGAACGCTTCGATCGCCTCTGGCAAGGCGACGCGCAGCCTCGGATCCTGAGGCTGCCTCAGGAGGATTTCTGCCAGGCGATGGGGATGCCTCCTGAGCTCAAGTACCAAGCGGACGGCGGCCCCTCCATGTTGGCTTGTCTGCAGCAGCTGCGTACCAGCGAGCGTCTGGAAGACCTGGCGACATTCGCGCTCGCGCAGTTCTCGTTCTGGCTGCTCGCCGCCACGGACGGGCACGCCAAGAACTTCTCCATTCAGCATCTACGGGCCGGCCGTTTCGCGATGACGCCGCTGTACGACGTGTTGTCCGTATGGCCGGTCATCGGCCGTGGCGCGAATCACATCGACTACGGCCGCGCGAAGCTGGCCATGGGCATCAAGTCCCGGAACACGCATTACCGCCTAGGCGAAATCAAGGCGCGGCATTGGCGCCATCTCGCTTCATTGGCCGGAGGCAACGCCTGGCCCCGCATGGTCGGCTTGGCGCAACAAGTCTCGAAGACGCTCGACGAAGTCGAGCAGCAACTTCCTCCCGGCTTTCCAGAGTCCACTTGGCGTCCCATCGCCAGCGGTGCCCGCCGTCACGCGCAGCAGTTCCTCGAGGACGCAAGCTCCCTCAGCCCCTCCGGCTTGGCCTGAACCGATCCAGCCGCGGGCCGCTGGACCACGCGCCTTCCCCCCTCAAACACGGGGGCTGGTGTTCCCCACCCCCGGGCTTCCCCGCAACCTGCTTGTCACGAAGCGACCCTACGCTCCGGCCGTTGCGCGTTGTCAAGCGCATGCATTCACAGATTTGCTGACAAAGTTTTGCCGTAAACGTTTGCGCAAACATTTGTTTTAACTATTGACAGTCCGAGGGTCCATGAAATTCAAATCCATCCTGCTCGCGGCCGGCGTCCTCCTGACGTCCGCCGCCTATGCCGACACGGTCGCGCTGTGGAGCTACAACCCCGACCGCAATGGCGCCTTCTCCACCAAGCCGACCTACACCGACCATGGCGGCGCCAGCTTCAACACGCTGGGCAACGTGACGACCACCTTCGCGGGCCAGTCCGGGTCTTCTGACACCACCGCCAACAGCCAGGCGCTGAACACCACCGGCTACGCCGCCCAGGGCACCGGCAACAAGACCACCGGCGTGCAGTTCTCGGTCGACACCACCGGCTTCGACCACATCGTGCTGAGCTTCGACCAGCGCAACAGCGCCACGGCGTCGGCCTGGACCTCGCTGCTCTACACGATCGACGGCGAGAACTGGCTCGAGGCCACCACCTTCCGCATGGTCCGCGACAGCACCTTCGTGAAGGGCCTGGGCTTCGACTTCACCGACATCCTGGGCGTGGCCGACAACGCCAACTTCGCAATCCAGCTGGTCAGCATGTTCGCCCCGAACACCACCAGCTACGCCGGCACCGGCAACAACTACGGCACCGGCGGCACCATCCGCTACGACATGGTCCAGTTCGCCGGCTCGTTGATCCCCGACGTCGACGTGCCGCAAGTGCCCGAACCCGCCTCGATCGCGCTGGCCCTGGCCGCCCTGGGCGTCATGGGCGTGACGATCCGCCGCCGCAAGCAAGCCTGAGCAAGCCCGAGGAGCCCCCATGAACTTCCGCACCCTGTTCCCCCTGTCCGGACGCGCCGTGCTGCGCGTCACCACGCTGAGCGCCATGGCCGTCGTGCTGACCGCCTGCGGCGGCGGCCTGAACGGCGGCGACAAACCGCAGGCCCAGTCGCAGGCCGCGTCGCCCGACGACCGCGCCGCCGCGCTGAGCGCCGATCCGTCGGCCAAGTACCCGGACCACCATGAGTTCGACGCCGCGCTCGATGTGCCGTTCAACGGCGCCGAGACCACCGGCGCGCGCGACTTCACCGTGCACCTGGACTATGTCGGCGCGCCCGCCGGCACGCTGCTGGCCTACCGCGTCGAGCTGCGCTCGCCCAGCGGCGCGCTGGTCAAGCGCTGGACCGGCGTCGAGCAGTACGCCGGCGACGTGAAGACCGTGCCGCTGAAGTGGGCCGGCCGCGGCGACGCGGGCCTGACCGACGGCGTCTACACCGCGACGCTGACGGCACTGAGCGCCAAGGCCGGCACCGTGCTGAAGAGCTCGGGCACCGACGCGCAGTTTGCCGAGATCCTGGCCGCGCAGCAGGCCGGCGAGGCGCAGGGCCACGAGGTCGAGCAGAGCTGGAACTTCGCCATCGGCAAGCCGGCGAAGATCGCGATGGGCACGCTGCGTCCGCTGGCCAGCGGCGCGTCGGGCGAAGCCAACCAGCGCGTGCGCGCGCAGTCGGCGGCGGTGGGCGCGGGCTCCTGGCCCTACACCATCTACTACGGCAGCTTCCACGGCCAGACCAACGACTCCGACGGCGGCGGCGCGATCGGCAGCTGCAGCTCCTCGCAGCCAGCCCAGACCGGCGCCTACGGTCCCGACGCCGCCTTCCCGTACGCGAAGAGCGCCGGCCTGGACATCTTCGCCAACACCGACCACAACCACTATTTCGACGGCTCCTCGAGCACCAACACCAGCGGCAGCGCGACGGCGGCCAAGGCGCGCTACCAGCGCGGCCTGCAGATCGCGTCGGACTACACCGCCGCCAATCCCGGCTTCCTGGCCGTGTACGGCATGGAGTGGGGCGTCATCAGCAACGGCGGCCACCTGAACATCTTCAACAGCAACGAGCTGTTCTCGTGGGAGTACAACGCGCAGAACGAGCTCTTCGGCGATCGCTACATCGCCAAGAGCGACTACGCGACGCTCTACTCGGTGATGCGCGCGCAGGGGCTGATCGGCCAGTTCAACCATCCGGACTCGAGCGGCCAGTTCATCATCAACGGCGCCGACATGGCCTACAGCGCCGATGGCGACGAGGTGATGGTGATGTCCGAGGTGATGAACACCTCGGCCTTCTCGTCCAACACGACCGAGAGCGAGACCTCGCGCAGCTCCTATGAGGGCGCGTGGAAGAAGCTGCTGGAGCGCGGCTTCCATGTGGCGCCGGCGACCAACCAGGACAACCACTGCGCCAACTGGGGCAAGTCCTACACGAACCGCACCGCGGTGCTGATCCCGACGGGCACGCCGCTGAGCAAGGCCGCGCTGATCGATGCGCTCAAGGCGCGCCGCGTGTTCGCGACGATGGACAAGGAGTCGCAGCTGATCTTCAGCGCCAACGGCAAGCTGATGGGCGAGCGCTTCGACAACGCGGGCGCGCTGTCGATGAACGTCGGGTTCTACAACCCGAGTGGCCGCACCGTCGTGACGACGGAGATCTGGGAAGGCGTGCCCGGCCGCAACGGCACCGTGACGCTGCTGGGCAGCAGCCCGACGGCCACGATCACGCCGGCGAACGGCAAGCACTTCTACTACGCCAAGGTGACGCAGGACGACGGCAAGGTGCTGTGGTCGGCCCCGATCTGGGTGAACCAGGGCGCGAGCGGCGGCGACACCACGCCGCCGTCGGTGACGGCCTCGGTGAGCGGCACCAGCACGCTGACCTTCTCGGCCACCGCCAGCGACAACGTCGGCGTGACGCAGGTCGAGTTCTGGCTGGACGGCGCGCTGCGCGAGGTCGACACGACAGCGCCGTACGCGATCACCGTCAACCCGACGCAGCTCGCCAACGGCACGCACAGCCTGGCGGCCAAGGCCTACGACGCGGCCGGCAACACGACGACGTCGGCGCCGGTGAGCTTCACCGTCAACAACGTGGTCGACGCCGCGGACGAGGTCGAGCCCAACAACACGATCTCCAGCGCCAACGCGGTGGGCAGCCGCAACCAGCTCACGGGCTTCATCGGCAGCGAGACCGACGTCGACTTCTTCAAGGTCACGCTGGCCGCGAACCAGCGCCTGCGCGTCGACATGACGGGCCCGACCTCGTCGAGCATCGACTACGACCTGTACGTGGTGAAGTCGACCGGCACCGGCCTGGCGCGCTCGGAAGCGGTGGGCAGCACGGAATCGCTGACCTACCAGAACGGCGCGACGGCGCAGACGGTCTACATCAAGGTGATGTCGTACACGGGATCGAGCACGACCTCGCCCTACAAGCTGACCATCAGCTATCCCTGATGACGGAACGGGACCGCCGGCGCAGCCCGGCGGTCGATGAGGAGGAGCGGCGGCCCCGGCGACGGGGCCGCCTTTTTTTGTCCTGGCTCAGCCGAGACAGCGGGAGAGGCGCCGGATCGCGTCGTCCATCTGTGCGGCCTCGATGCGGCCGTAGCCGAAGAGCAGGGCATCGTCGCGCGGCGCGACATCACGCGGCGCGAGGGCGTAGCGCGCGAGCGTCTCGACGCGCACGCCGCGTTCGATGGCGCGCAGGGCGATCTGCCGCGACGAGGCGGCGCGTCCGGTCAGCCGGATCGCCATGTGCAGCCCGGCCTCGCAGGGCAGCACCTCGGCCGCCGCGCCGAGATGCCGGCCGACCGCGTCGATCAGCGCCTCGCGCCGGCCGCGATAGATCGCCTGCATCCGCCGCGCATGCCGCAGCAGATGGCCCTCCTCGATGAAGGCGGCGACGGCCTCCTGGGTCAGCGTGCACGAGTGCCAGTCCGCTGCCTGCTTCGCCGCCGCGAGTGCCGCCAGCGCCCAGCGCGGCGCGACGATGTAGCCGAGCCGCAGCGCGGGATAGAGACTCTTCGAGAACGTCCCGACGTAGAAGACACGGCCCTCGCGGTCCAGCGTCTTCAGCGCATCCAGCGGCCGGCGTCCGAAGCGGAACTCGCTGTCGTAGTCGTCCTCGATGACGACGGCGGGCGTGTCCTGCGTCAGGCGCATCAACTGCCGGCGGCGCCCGGCGGACAGCGTAACGCCGCGTGGAAACTGATGCGAGGGCGTGACGCAGACGATGTGGCTGCCCGCGGGAATGGCGTCGACGACAAGCCCTTCATCGTCGACCGCGACCGGCGCGAGCCGCGCGCCCGCGCCGATGAATGCTGAACGCAGCGGCGGGTAGCCGGGATCCTCGATGGCCACGGCCGTCTGGCCCGGCGCCACCAGCACGCGCGCCAGCAGGTCGAACGCCTGCTGCGCGCCCTGCGTGACGATCACGTCCTGCGGCGAGCAGGCCACGGCGCGCGTGGCCGAGACATGCGCGGCGATGGCGGCGCGCATGCGCGGCAAGCCCTGCGGCGCGCCGTACTCGGCGGCCGAGCGCTCCGCATCGCGCAGCGCGCGCCCGGTCAGGCGCCGCAAGACCGCGAAGGGCAGCGGCGCGATCGCAGGAACGCCCACGGTGAAGTCATGCGCGAGCGCGAGCGCCGGCGCGCTCGTGATCACCTTCGCCGATGCCGCCGCGGCGAACCATGCCGATTTCAACCATGGCCCCTTCGGCGGCGACGCTTCGCCAGCAGCCTCCGCCGCTCGCTTGCGCGCCTTGGGCAGCGCGCCGGCCACCGACGTCCCGCCCTTCCCGCGCGCGGCGACGTAGCCCTCGCTCGCGAGCAGGTCGTACAGCGCCATCGCCGTGTTGCGCGAGATCCCCAGCGCCTGCGCCAGCGCGCGCGTCGGCGGAAGCCTCACGCCCGAGGTGAGACGCCCGCTCACGATCGCCTCCCGCAACGCGCGGTGCAGTGCCTTCAGCAACTGGCCCGGCGCTGCCGCCGAGGCGTCAGCGAGCACGCCGATGACCGTGGATTCTGGCTCTGTCGATTTGCTCATTTATGGCGCTGTGATGGAGCCAAAGAATGAGCGATTCTCCACCACGGACTTCAAGGAACCGCCATGCCGAGATTCATCTGCCAGACCTGCGGAACGCAACACGCCGAGTCCGCGGAGCCGCCCGCGCTGTGCCGCATCTGCTCCGATGAACGCCAGTACGTCGGGTGGGGCGGGCAGCGGTGGACGACCCATGAAGCCCTTGCCGCCGCCCACCGGTTGCGCATCGAGCCCGACGGCGACCTGCTGGGCATCGGCATCACGCCCGCCTTCGGCATCCCGCAGCGCGCCCTTCATCTCCAGACCGGCGCCGGCAACATCCTCTGGGAATGCGTCAGCCTCATCACGCCCGACGCCGTCGAGACGCTGAAGGCACGCGGCGGCATCGACCTGATCGCGATCTCGCATCCCCACTTCTATTCGTCGATGGTCGAATGGAGCGAGGCCTTCGGCGGCGTGCCCATCTACCTCCACGAGGCCGACCGCGACTGGATCTCCCGCCCTGTGCCCCAGCTCCGCCTGTGGAGCGGCGATGAGCTGCGGCTGTCCGAGGACGTCACGCTCCATCGATGCCCCGGCCACTTCCCCGGCAGCACCGTGCTGCACTGGCGCAAGGGCCCCGGCGGCAAGCCGGTGCTGCTCGCCGGCGACGCGCTGCACGTGGTGCAGGACCGCCGCCATGTGACCTTCATGTACTCGGTGCCGAACTACATCCCGGCCGATCCGGCCGACGTGCGCCGCATCCAGGCTCGCCTGGACGGCCTGCCCTTCGAGGATGTCTACGGCTACACCTGGGGCCTGAACATCGCCGGCGGCGGACGAGCCGCCGTCGACGAGTCCTTCGATCGCTACTTCCGGGCGGTCGAGGGCAGGCGCGCCGCGGCCTGAGCCCCGGCCGTGGTGACGGCGGTGGCCGTGGCGGATTCCCATCCGCCGCCCAGCGCCAGGAAGAGCTGCACCTGCTCGTCGATGAGCGTGGCCTCGGACGCCGCCAGCGCCGCGTCGCTCGCGGCGAGCGCGCGTTCGGCATCGAGCGCGTCGAGGTAGCCGACCTTGCCGCCTTGATAGAGCCGCCGCGCCTGCCCGGCGACGAGGGCCGCCTCGTCGCGCGCGCCTTGCAGCGCCGCGCGCCGGTCCAGTTCGCGCGCGTACTGGTTGAGCGCCGTCTCGGTCTCGCGCAGCGCGTTGAGGACGACCCCGTCGAAACGCGCCGCCGCCTGGCGGGTGCCGGCCTCGGCCTGCGCGATGCGGGCGTCGGCGACGCCGGTGTTCGGCAGCGTCCAGGAGATCAGCGGCCCCAGGCTCCAGCTCAGGGTGTCGCTCTTTCCGAAACCGGCCAGCGTGCCCGCCGAGCCGGCGGACAGGCCCAGCGTGATCTTGGGATAGCGATCCGCGATGGCGACGCCGATGCGCGCGGTCGCGGCATGCAGTTCGCGCTCGGCCTGGCGGATGTCGGGACGGCGGCGCAGCAGCGCCGCGCCGTCGCCGACCGGGATGGCGCCGGCCACGCGCGGCGCGAGGTGGCATTCGGCCAGCTCGCGCGGAAAGTCGGCCGGCAGCTCGCCGGTGAGCGTCGCGAGCCGGTACAGCGCCGACTGCCGCTGCGCGAGCAGCGGCGGCAGCGCGGCCTGCAGCTGCTGGAGCTGGCTGCGGGCGCGCGCGGCATCGATCTCGCCGACGCGGCCGGCGCGCTGCAGCTTCTCGGTGACCTCGAGCGCCTCGCGCTGCAGGTCGACCGAGTGCGTCGCCGAATCGAGCCGCTGGCCTGTCGCGCAGGCTTCCGCGTAGGCGCGGGCCGTGCCGGCCGCGACGTTGACCTTGACCAAGTCCAGCGCCGCCGCGGCCGCCTCGGCGCTGGCTTGCGAGGACTCGATGGCGCGCCGGATCTGGCCGAAGAGATCGAGCTGGTACGAGAGGCCGACGCCCGCGCTGTAGCGGTAGGTGTCGGGCGGCACGTAGTCCTTCTTCAGCATCGAGAGGCCCGACGGATGGCCGAAGCTGGGGCCGCCGTTGACGCTGATCGCGGGCTTTCCGCCGCCGCGCGCCTCGGACTCGAGGGCCTGGACGCGCTCGAGGTTGGCCGCTGCCTGGCGCAGGTCGGTGTTGCGCGCGAGCGCCTGCTCGACCAGCGCATCGAGCTTCTCGTCCTGGAAGAGCCGCCACCAGTGCGGCGGCAGCGGCGCGCTGTCGAAAGGCGCGGGCCGCGCGCCGGCCACGTCGCCGGCTTGGGTGGCGTCGGCGGCGTTGGCGGCGCCGATGGCTTGTGCGGCGCGTTGCTGTTCCAGGAAGGGCGCCGCCGCGCCAGGCTTCATGACGACGGCATCCGCGGGGACCTGGTAGTCCGGCCCCTTCGGCGCGGTTGAGCACGCGGCGAGCGCCGCCGCGGCCAGGACCGCCAGCGCGTGCTTCATCGCGCGGCTCATGATTTCGCTCCGCCAAGAACCTGGACCGTCACCGTCTGGCCGGCCACGAGGCGCTCGCCTCGCGGCAGCGGATCGAGCTTGACCCGCACCGGCACGCGCTGCGGCAGCCGCACCCAGTTGAAGGTCGGATTGACGCTGGGCAGCAGGTTCGCGCTGGTGCTGCGGTCGCGGTCGGCGATGCCGGCGGAGAAGCTCTCGACGCGGCCCGTCAGCGCGCGGCTCGCGCCCATCGGCTTGACCTCGACGGCATCGCCGACGTGGATGCGCGCGAGCTTGGTCTCCTCGAAGTAGCCCTCGACGTAGAGCGAGTCCGCGTCGACCAGCGCCAGCACCGGATGCCCCGCGCTGGCATAGGCGCCCTGGCGCAGGTCGAAGTTGGTGATGGTGCCGGAGGAGGGCGCGCGGATCTCGGCGCGCGCGAGGTTGAGCCGCGCCGAGTCGACCGCGACTTCAGCCTGCGCGACGGCGGCGCGCGCCTGATCGGCGCGGCTGCGCGTCTGCTCGCGGGCTTCCTGGGAGACCAGGCTGCCCAGGCCGCTGTTGCGCTCGGCCTCGCGCAGCGACTGCGCCAGCGCGACCTTCTGCGCGGCGAGCTGCGCCTGCGCCTGGCGCAGCGCCAGCTCGTAGCGTGCGCGGTCGACCTCGAACAGCAGCGCGCCGGCGGCGACGCGCTGGTTGTCCTGGACCGGCACGGCGGTGACGAGGCCGGAGACGTCGGGCGCGATCTGCACGACGTTGGCGCGGACCCGGCCGTCTCGCGTCCAGGGTTGGAGCTCGTAGCGGTCCCAGAGCTGATGGGCCGCCCACAGGGCGCCGCCAGCCGCGGCCAGCGTGACGAGCATCGAGACGGCGCGGCGCAGGGGGAAGGAAGAGGCTTTCATGGCGTGGGGTCCGGCGGACCGGAGTCGTTCATTCGTTCATTCATTGATTCGGCGAGGCATGCGGGCAGGGGCGCCGTCACCCGGGGCCGTGCAGCACGCGCAGCGAGGCGCTGCTCAGGCCCCAGAGCAGCAGCAGGTAGAGCGCGAGATCGAAGAGCGCCGGATGCCAGATCCAGCGGTAGGCGCCGGTCCATGCGAGCAGCCGCCGCACGGCGGAGAGCGCGATCAGCGCCAGCGCCGCGAGCGGCATCAGCCAGGGCAGATAGAGCCCGAAGAAATCCACGGCGCCGGTCATGCCCGGTCCTCCTTGTCGTTGTCCTCGATGCCGGCGGTCAGCGCAGGCGCCGGCGCATCCGGGAACAGGTTGCGGCGCAGGCCCATCAGGGCGCCTGCCGCCGGATGAGCCTCGGCGGGCAGGTCCCCGGCGCCGGCATAGGCCGCGATCAGTCCCGCGAGCGCGCCGTCCAGGCGTTCCAGCAGCGATGCCGGCGGCGCATCGAGCGCATCGAGCGCATCGAGCGCGCCGGACCGGCCATCGATGCGGGCGCGCAGCCAGTCGCCGATCGCGGCCAGCAGCGGCGGCAGCGGCTGCCGCGCCAGGGCGGGCAGTTGGCCGCGCACGCCTTGCAGCGCGACCAGGTCCGCGCCGATGCGCAGGTCGCGCAGCGCGTCGTCGGTGGGCACGCCGGGCACCGAGCCGCCCGACTGCGCGACACGCGGCGCCAGCAGCGCGATGCGGTCGAGCATGCGCAGCAGGTAGGCCCGGCCGCGGCCCGCCGAGCGCGGCAGCCGGGCGAGCTCGTCAAGCTCGCGCCAGGTCGCGCGCTGGATGCGGCGGGCGCTCCAGTCGGCGCCCACCGACCGCATCAGCCGCGTGACGCGCGACGCGACGAAGATGCCGGCCAGTTGGCCCGCCATCGAGTTCAGGAAGCTGGTGAGGTCCGCCTGCGCGGTGTCGTGCATGACCAGCGCGCCCATGACGCCGAAGAGGAAGGGCAAGGCCGCGCCGACGGTCGCGGGCCGGCCGATGAAAGCGCCCAGGATGAGGAACACCGGCGCGCACACCGCCATCAGCGTCCACATGTCCTGGACCAGCGGCAGCAGCACCAGCACGTAGAGCGCGCCGAAGGGCATCGACCAGAGCGTCCAGGTGAGGAAGCCGTTGATGGCCGGCACCGGGTCGTCCATCGCCGCGAAGAAGCAGCAGAAGATCGCGGCCATCATCGCGGCCGCGGCGCCCATGGGCCAGCCGGTGAGGATCCAGAAGGCGCAGCACACGAGGATGGCGATCAGCGCCGCCGCGCCGGACCACAGCGCCATGCCCAGGTCCAGGTGCAGCTTCGGGCCGCCGGGCCGGGGCGCCGCCGGCGCGGTCATCGGCGCGCCGGAAAGGCCGCGGTCGATGTCGGCGCGCAGCCGCACGCAGTGCAGCCAGCCATCGAGCAGCTCGCCGAGCCGCACCGCCAGCGCGACGCGCAGCAGCCGCGCCCAGGGGTCGCCGGCCAGGCGGCCGCGCGCGTCCGCGCCGGTCAGCGCGTCGAGCCGTGCCCGCAGCGCGGGCAACCGCGCCTCGGCCTGATCGGCGGGCAGCGTCAGCCAGGGACCGAGGCGGTCGAGCAGCGCGCGCACGTCGTCCGGCACGCCGCCATGCGCCTCGAGCGCCCGCAGGCGATCCTCGACGCCGGCCAGCAGCGGCGTCAGCGCCGCCACGTGATCCTGCATCGCGTGGACCGCATCGGCGGTCCAGCGCAGGTGGCTGGTGTCGAAGGGGATGTGGGTCGAGAGCACCCGCAACTGGGAGATGTCGCTGGCGACACGGCGCCGGTCGGCGCCACCGTCGCGGCGCGCGGCGATGTCGCTCAGCCAGGCGCGGGTGTCGCCCAGCGTGCGATCCAGCAGCCCCAGCACCGAGCCCGCCAGGCTGTTGGGCAGCACCAGGCTGTGCACCAGCGTGGCCGACAGCACGCCCAGGCCGATCTCCTCGAGGCGGGCGACGGCGGTGTCGAAGATCGTCAGCGGCGTGTCCACCGCCGGAAAGCCGATCAGCGCCACGGTGTAGCCGGCCAGCATGAAGGCGTAGGCGCGCGGCGTGCGATCGCGCAGCGAGAGCACCAGGCAGCCCGCGACCCACAGCGCCAGCGCGAGGCTGAGCAGCTCCGGCGCGTTGGCCAGGCTCGGGACCATCAGCACCGCGGCCGCGCCGCCGACCAGCGTGCCGGCGACGCGGAACACGCCCTTGGAGCGCACCGCGCCGGCCATCGGATGGGCCACGATGTACGCGGTCATCAGCGCCCAGAACGGCCGCGGCTGGCCCGCCCAGCTCGCGAGGAAGACCGCCAGCATCGCCGCCGCGAAGGCCTTGAGCGAGAAGATCCATTCGGCGCGCGTGAAACCCGGCCGCAGGACGGCCGGCAGCTTCGGCAGCGCGGGCAGCCGGATCGCGGTGAAGGAGAGGGCGGGGAGCTTCATGGCCGTCGTGCCGCTGGGGGGCTCACTTGCGCCGCGGCGGCACGGCCGGCGTCGGCGCGCCGACGCGCTCCGCCAGCGTGGAGAAGACCCGCAGCGCGGCCTCGACATCCGCGTCCGCGATGCCTTCGTAGAGCTCGTTGCGCAGGTCGCGCAGCGTGACCTCGATCTGCTCGCAAGCCTGCGCGCCCACGGCCGTCAGATGCAGCGTCTTGGCGCGGCGGTCATCGGGATCCTCGTGGCGCTCGATGAAGCCGCCGGTGATCAACTGGTCCAGCGAGCGCGTCAGCGACGGCCCCTCGATGCCCAGCAGCGTCGCGAGCTCGCCCTGGCGCAGGCCGTCGCCCTGCCGGCCGATCATCACCAGCGGCCAGGCCAGCGCCTGCGACAGGCCCACGTGCGCCATCGCCAGGTTGGCGCGGGCGCGGTACGCCCGCTCCAGCACCGGCAGCATCATGCCGACCCTCATCAGGGCCGCTTCACGCGCGGTGCGCGTCAGCGAGCGGGCCGGCTTGTCCTTGGAGGAGTTCATGCCCGCGAGTTTAAATAGTTAGCTTGCTATCTATTTAAGTGGGGTTATTGCCGCGGACGCGGCTCGCCCATGGTCATCTCCAAGCCCCTCTCCGTGCCCATGACGCCGGAAAGCAGAACGGCCGGTCTGTCGACCGGCCGTTGCTTTTTCGCGTCGCGGGCTGTCAAGCCCGTGTCGCGGGTTCGGGCCTCAGGGTCAATCCTTGTCCTTCATCTGCAGCATGCGGTTGGTGCGCAGCGCCACCAGCGTGCAGACCGCGCCCGAGAGCAGGTAGGCCGAGACCGCCCACAGCCCGTAGTGCGCGGACAGGCCCAGCGCCACCAGCGGGGCGAAGGCCGCGCCGATGAGCCAGGCCAGGTCCGAGGTCAGCGCCGCGCCCGTGTAGCGGAAGTGGGGCAGGAAGTTGGACGTCACCGCGCCCGCGGCCTGGCCGTAGGACAGGCCCAGCAGCACGAAACCGACCAGGATGAAGATGTTCTGACCCATGCTGCCGCTGTCCAGCAGGATGGGCGCGAACAGGCTGAAGATGCCGATCGTGGTCGCCAGCGTGCCCAGCGTGCTGCGCCGGCCGATGCGGTCCGCCACCATGCCGGAGATCGGCATCGCCGCCGCCGCCAGCAGCGCGCCAATGACCTGCACCGTCAGGAACTGGGTGACGTTCTGGTCGCCATACAGCATCACCCACGACAGCGGGAACACCGTGACGATGTGGAAGAGGGCGTAGCTCGCCAGCGCCGCGAACGCGCCGATGAAGACATTGGCACCCTGCTGCGAGAACAGCTCGCCGGCGTCGCAGGGGTCGAGCTCATGCTCCTCCAGGTTCTTCTCGTACTCGTGGGTCACGACCAGGCGCAGCCGCGCGAACAGCGCCACCACGTTGATCGCGAAGGCCGCGAAGAACGGATAGCGCCAGCCCCAGCTCAGGAAGTCGATCGTCGCCAGGCTGCTCCACAGGTAGGCGTACAGCGCCGCCGCGATCAGGAAGCCGATCGGCGCGCCGAGCTGCCCCAGCATCGCGTACCAGCCGCGCCGGCCTTCCGGCGCGTTCAGCGCGAGCAGCGACGGCAGGCCGTCCCACGATCCGCCCAGGGCCAGGCCTTGCCCGATGCGGCAGGCGGCCAGCAGGGCGATGGCCGCACCGCCCCAGGTGTTGAATCCAGGCAACACCGCGATCGTGCAGGTCGAGATGCCCAGCAGGAACAGCGCCACCGTCAGCTTCACGCTGCGGCCGAAACGGCGCTGGATCTCCATGCCCACCATGGTCCCGATCGGCCGGACCACGAAGGCCAGCGCCAGCAGCGCGAAGGCGTACAGCGTGCCCTCCAGCCGCTCCATGTGCGGGAAGAAGATGGACGGGAACACCAGCACCGAGGCGATCCCGTAGACGAAGAAGTCGAAGTACTCGGAAGCCCGTCCGATCACGACGCCCACGGCGATGTCGCCCGGGGCGATGGCGTCCTGCTCCTCCTGTGTCGCCACCCCGCTGCCTCGCGGCAGCGGCTGGCCCACGGTGGAGAGGTGTTGCCCGGCTGTCGAAAGGGTGCTGCTGTTCATACGTCTCCTACCTGGGACAAAATGTCCAATAGTTGGTTTGAGTCAATCGGGCAAAATCTGCGCCCGGCGTGCAACGGTCGACAACTGTCGTTTTCCCCTTTATCGCTTTCCCTTCGGAGGAAACCCCCAGGTTTCGGACGGAGGGAGCCGCACGACCCAGTGCGGCCCAAGTGCGGCGAACAAGGGGGGTATCCGCGTGAACTACGCCTGCTGGTCTGCTGAAGTCCCATGTACCTCAAAGCTGCTCTGAAAACAAGTCTCGCCCGCCCACTCGCCCGTCTCGGGCTGCTGGCCCTGGCGCTGCCCCTGTCCGCCTGCAACATGGTCGTGATGAAGCCCTCGGGCGACATCGCGAACCAGCAGGCGCAACTCATCGTCGCCTCGACGCTGCTGATGCTGCTGATCATCGTCCCGGTGATCATCCTGACGCTCGTCTTCGCGTTCCGCTACCGCGCGTCCAACACCCAGGCGACCTACTCGCCGGAGTGGGACCACTCCACGCGCCTGGAACTGGTGATCTGGGGCGCGCCGCTGCTGATCATCATCGCGCTGGGCGCGATGACCTGGATCTCGACGCACAAGCTCGATCCGTTCCGCCCGCTGGAGCGCCTGGACGCGCAGCGCGCGATCCCCGCCGGCGTGGAGCCGCTGACCGTCGAGGTCGTGGCGCTGGACTGGAAGTGGCTGTTCATCTATCCCGAGCAGGGCATCGCCACCGTCAACGAGCTGGCCGCGCCGGTGGATCGCCCGATCCACTTCAAGATCAGCTCGTCGACCGTGATGAACGCGTTCTACGTGCCCGCGATGGCCGGCATGATCTACGCCATGCCCGGCATGCAGAGCCAGCTGCACGCGGTGATCAACAAGCCCGGCGTGTATGACGGCTTCTCGGCCAACTTCAGCGGCGACGGCTTCTCGCACATGCGCTTCAAGTTCCACGGTCTCTCCAACGACGAGTTCGCCGCCTGGGTCGAGCGCAACAAGGCCGATGGCGTCGCGCTGACCAAGGACCTGTACCTGGACCTGGAGAAGCCGTCCGAGCGCCAGCCGGTGCGCCGCTTCGCCAGCGTCGCCCCCGGCCTGTTCGACGCGGTCGTGAACCGCTGCGTCGACGGCTCCAAGATGTGCATGGGCCAGATGATGGCGATCGACGCCGCCGGCGGCGGCGGCAAGGGCGCCATCGACGGCCTGGCCAGCAAGCCCTGGAGCAATGAGCAGAGGCGCATCTTCGTCGCTTCGCTGTGCACGCCCGACAACGCGGGCCAGTACGCCTCGCAGTGGCAGGCCTCGGCCACCCGTAACTGACCCGCTGGACCCGGCGCCGCGCTGTGACCAGACGCGCCGGGCCCGCAAGCACCATCGAGATCCAAGATGATTGACGCTCAAAAGCTCATCTTCGGGCGGCTCAGCCTGGAGGCGCTTCCGCTCCACGAGCCGATCCTGATCGGCACCTTCGCCATGGTCGCCCTCGGCGGCCTCTTCGTCCTCGCGATGATGACGAAGTTCAAGCTCTGGGGCCCCTTCTGGCGCGACTGGGTGACCAGCATCGACCACAAGAAGATCGGCATCATGTACATCGTGCTGGGCCTGGTCATGCTGCTGCGCGGCTTCGCCGACGCGCTCATGATGCGCGCCCAGCAGGCGCTGGCCTTCGGCGACCAGCTCGGCTTCCTGCCGCCGCACCACTACGACCAGGTCTTCACCGCCCACGGCGTGATCATGATCTTCTTCGTGGCGATGCCGCTGATCACGGGCTTCATGAACTACGTCGTGCCGCTGCAGATCGGCGCCCGCGACGTGGCCTTCCCGTTCCTGAACAACTTCAGCTTCTGGATGACCACCGGCGGCGCCCTGCTGTGCATGGCCTCGCTGTTCGTCGGCGAATTCGCGCGCACCGGCTGGCTGGCGTATCCGCCGCTGTCGGGCCTGCTCGCGAGTCCGGGCGTGGGGGTGGACTACTACATCTGGTCGCTGCAGGTGGCCGGGGTGGGGACGACGCTCTCGGGCATCAACCTGATCGCCACCATCATCAAGATGCGCGCGCCGGGCATGACCATGATGAAGATGCCGGTCTTCACCTGGACCTCGCTGTGCTCGAACATCCTGATCGTGGCCTCGTTCCCGATCCTGACCGCGGCCCTGGCGCTGCTGTCGCTGGACCGTTACGCCGGCACCAACTTCTTCACGACGGACCTGGGCGGCAACGCCATGATGTACGTCAACCTGATCTGGATCTGGGGCCACCCCGAGGTCTACATCCTGGTGCTGCCGGCCTTCGGCATCTTCTCTGAAGTGGTCTCGACCTTCAGCCAGAAGAAGCTGTTCGGCTACGCCTCGATGGTCTACGCGACCGTCGTGATCACGATCCTGTCGTACCTGGTGTGGCTGCACCACTTCTTCACGATGGGCTCGGGCGCCAGCGTCAACTCGTTCTTCGGCATCACGACGATGATCATCTCGATCCCGACGGGCGCGAAGATCTTCAACTGGCTGTTCACGATGTACCGCGGCCGCATCCAGTTCGAGGTCCCGATGTACTGGACCGTGGGCTTCATGGTCACCTTCGTGATCGGCGGCATGACGGGCGTGCTGCTGGCGGTGCCGCCGGCCGATTTCGTGCTGCACAACTCGCTGTTCCTGATCGCGCACTTCCACAACGTGATCATCGGCGGCGTGCTGTTCGGCCTGCTGGCGGGCATCTCGTACTGGTTCCCGAAGGCCTTCGGCTACAAGCTCGATCCGTTCTGGGGCAAGTGCTCGTTCTGGTTCTGGCAGATCGGCTTCTTCGTCGCCTTCACGCCGCTGTACGTGCTGGGCCTGATGGGCGTGACCCGCCGCATGAGCCACTTCGACGATCCCTCGCTGCAGATCTGGTTCCAGATCGCCGCCCTGGGCGCGCTGCTGATCGCCGCCGGCATCGGCTCGTTCCTGATCCAGCTGGTGGTGTCCTTCCTCAAGCGCGACCAACTGCGCGACGTGACGGGCGACCCCTGGAACGGCCGCACGCTGGAGTGGTCGACCTCCTCGCCGCCGCCGCAGTACAACTTCGCGTTCACGCCGGTGGTGCATGACCACGACGCGTGGCACGACATGAAGACGCGCGGCCATCAGCGCCCGGTCGGCGGCTTCCAGGAGATCCACATGCCCAAGAACACCGGCGCGGGCGTGATCCTGGCGGGCCTGTCGACGCTGTTCGGCTTCGCGCTGATCTGGCACATGTGGCTGGTGGCCGGCGTCGCCTTCGCGGTGACGGTGATCGCGGCGATCGTCCACACCTTCAACTACAAGCGCGACTACTACATCCCCTCGGATGAAGTGACGCGCACGGAGGACGCCCGCACCAAGGTGCTGGCCGCCCAGGCCTGAATCCGCAGCGAGCGATATCCAACATGCAAGCAACGACCATGACGAACAACACCGGCGCGCCGGTGTTCTACGACAACGGCGATCACCATCCGCAGCACGGCACGCTCCTCGGGTTCTGGATCTACCTGATGAGCGACTGCCTGATCTTCGCGGTGCTGTTCGCGACGTATGCGGTGCTGGGCCGCAGCTACGCGGCCGGCCCGTCGGGCGCCGACCTCTTCGACCTGCCGCTGGTGGCGCTCAACACCGGCTTCCTGCTGCTGTCGTCCATCACCTATGGCTTCGCCATGATCAAGATGCTGGGCAACAGGAAGTCCGGCGTCCTGGGCTGGCTGGCGGTGACCGGCATCCTGGGCCTGTGCTTCCTGGCGGTGGAGCTCTATGAGTTCGCGCACCTGATCCACGAGGGCGCGGGCCCGCAGCGCAGCGCCTTCCTGTCCTCGTTCTTCACGCTGGTGGGCACGCACGGCCTGCACGTCACCTTCGGCACGATCTGGCTGGTGACGCTGATGGTGCAGGTGGCCAAGCTGGGCCTGACCAAGGAGAACAAGCGCCGCCTGATCTGCCTGTCGATGTTCTGGCACTTCCTGGACGTGATCTGGATCGGTGTCTTCACCTTCGTTTATCTGATGGGAGCGCTGCAGTGAGCGACCATGACCACAAGCATGACGACCACGGCCACGGCCATGGTCACGACGATCATGACGACGTCGGCTACCACGCCACCGTCAAGGGCTACCTGATCGGTTTCATCCTGTCGGTGATCCTGACGGCGATCCCGTTCTGGCTGGTGATGGGCAAGGTCATCGCCTCGCCGGCGACCACGGGCATCGTGCTGCTGGCCTTCGCGGCGGTGCAGATCGTGGTGCACATGATCTATTTCCTGCACATGAACTCGAAGGTCGAGGGCGGCTGGTCGATGCTGTCGCTGATCTTCACGATCGCCGTCGTGGTGATCATGCTGGCCGGCTCCATCTGGGTGATGTTCCACCTGAACAGCAACATGATGCCGGTCCACGACATGCGCAACATGCCCTGATGGACGAGGTTCATCCGGAACCGCCGCGGCCGCGCCGCAGCACCGCCTTCTGGGCGCTGCTGCTGGGCGCGGCCCTTTTGTTTGCGGCCTTCGCCGCGCTGGGTGCGTGGCAGCTGCAGCGGCTGAGCTGGAAGCAGGACCTGATCGCGCGCGTGGACAGGCGGCTTGCCGCCGAGCCGGTGCGCGCGCCCGGCGCGGACCGCTGGCAGGCGATCACGAAGGCCGATGACGAGTACCGCAAGGTCGTGCTCACCGGCAGCTTCGACCACTCGCGCGAGACGCTGGTGGGCGCGAGCACCGAGCTCGGCACCGGCTACTGGGTGCTGACGCCGCTGCGCACGGTGCGGGGCGACTGGGTGCTGGTGAACCGCGGCTTCGTGCCGCCGGAATTCAAGACGCGCGCGTCGCGGACGGCGTCGGAGACGCAGGGCGAGGACCGCGTGGTGGGGCTGCTGCGGCTGTCCGAGCCGGGTGGCAGCCTGCTGCGCCGCAACGTGCCGGAGCAGGACCGCTGGTACTCGCGCGACGTCGAGGCGATCGCGAAGGCGCGTCACGTGATCGAGGGGCCGGTGGCGCCGTACTTCGTCGACGCGGCCGCGGCGGACGATCAGACGCGCTGGCCGCGCGGCGGTCTGACGGTGGTGCGCTTCAACAACCATCACCTGCAGTACGCGCTGACCTGGTTCGCGATGGCCGCGATGACGGCGGGCATCGGCATCTGGCTGTGGCGCGTGGAGCACCGCAGGGCGCCGGGCCTGCCGGGCCTGCCGAGTTCGAGGGACTGAGGCCCGGACCATGCTGAGCCGTCCCGATCCCGACGACGACCACCCCGACGACAGCCGCTATCTGGATGGCGCTGGCGCGCTGGCGCGCGGCGACGCCTCGGGCGCGGGCCGGGCGCTCGAGGCGGGCCGCAACAACCTGCAGCAGCTGGTGCAACTGCGCTGGCTGGCGGCGGCGGGGCAGTTCGCGACGGTGCTGTCGGTGCACTTCGCGCTGCACATCCGGCTGCCGATGCCGGAGATGCTCACGCTGCTGGCGGTGCTGGTGCTGTTCAACGTGGCCTGCTGGCTGCGCACCCGCTGGGTGCCGAGCGTGCGCAATGCCGAGCTCTTCGCCGGGCTGATGGTCGACATCGCGGTGTTGAGCGGGCAGCTGTACTACAGCGGCGGCGTCACCAATCCCTTCATCTTCCTGTTCCTGCTGCAGATCGCGGTGGGCGCGGTGCTGCTGCCGTCGCGCTACATCTGGTTCACGGTGGCGGTAACGGGCGGCTGCTTCGTGGCGCTGACGCAATGGCACCTGCCGCTGCTGGTGCCGGACATGGAAGGGCTGTCGCTGCCGCCGCATTACATCGGCGGCCTGCTGATCTGCTTCGCGATCAATGCCGGGCTGCTGGTGATCTTCATCCAGCGCATCGGCCGCAATCTGCGCCAGCGCGACGCGCGGCTGGCCGACCTGCGCCAGCGCGCCGCCGAGGAGGAGCACATCGTCCGCATGGGCCTGCTGGCCTCGGGGGCGGCGCATGAGCTCGGCACGCCGCTGGCGACGCTGTCGGTGATCCTGGGCGACTGGTCGCGGATGGCGCCCTTCGCCGGCGATCCGGAGCTGCGCGAGGAGATCGAGGAGATGCAGGTCCAGCTGCGGCGCTGCAAGGCGATCGTGAGCGGGATCCTGATGTCGGCGGGCGAGCTGCGCGGCGAGTCGCCGGTGGTGACGACGCTGCATGGCTTCCTCGACGATCTGGTGCAGCACTGGCTGACGACGCGGCCGCATCACGGGCTCGAGTACCGGCCCGATCCGCAGTTGCCGCGCCTGCGCATCGTGTCGGACGTCGGGCTCAAGCAGATGATCGACAACGTGCTGGACAACGCCTTGGAGGCGGCCCCCGGCCAGCCGGTGACGCTGCGCGCGCTGACGCAGGATGGCCAGCTGGTGCTGCGCGTCGCGGACCGCGGCGCGGGCTTCCTGCCGGAGATGCTGGAGCGCTTCGGCAAGCCCTATCAATCGAGCAAGGGGCGGGCGGGCGGCGGGCTGGGGCTGTTCCTGGCGCTGAACGTGGTGCGCTCGCTGGGGGGGCGGCTGCAGGCGCGCAACCGCCTGGCGGAAGAGGGCGGTGGCGCGGAGGTGGAGATCCGCCTGCCGCTTTCCGCCCTGGCGCCGCAGGACCTGCCGGAGAATGCGGCCCATGGATGAGCTTTCGCCCACGGACACGGACCGGCTGCTGCTGATCGTCGAGGACGACGACGCGTTCGCGCGGACGCTGTCGCGCTCGTTCGAGCGCCGCGGCTACCAGGTGCTGCGCGCGACCAGCGTGGAACAGGTGCAGAAGCTGCTCGCCGAGCGCGGTCCGGAAGAGGCGCCGGAGTACGCGGTCGTCGACCTGAAGCTCGCCGGTGGCGGTTCCGGGCTGTCCTGCGTGCAGACGCTGCACGAGCACGACGCGGAGATGGTGATCGTGGTGCTGACCGGCTACGCGAGCATCGCGACGGCGGTGGAGGCGATCAAGCTGGGCGCGCGACACTATCTCGCCAAGCCCGCGAACACCGATGACATCGAGGCCGCCTTCGCGCGGGCGCAGGGGGATGCGGAGGTCGAGGTGACGGACCGGGCGACCACCTCGATCAAGACGCTGGAGTGGGAGCACATCCACGAGACGCTGGCGGCGACCGGGTTCAACATCTCGGAGACCGCGCGGCGGCTGGGCATGCACCGGCGCACGCTGGCGAGGAAGCTGGAGAAGCAGCGGGTGAAGTGAGAGAGCCGCGACGCCGCTCGTTTTGAGCGACGCCCAGCGGCCTTATCCTGATCGTGTCGTGGCAACCCGATACGGAAGGATGATCGATGAAACCCTCGCAGGCGCTCGCCTTGAAACGAGCGCTGATCGGCCCGATCGTGGCCCGCTATCCCACAACGAACCTGCGCGTCTTCGGATCCGTGCTCCATGGGCGGGATCGCGAGGACAGTGACCTGGACCTGCTCGTCGATGCCCTGCCGAGCGCCACCTTGATTGATCTCAGCGGTCTTCATCTGGAGCTTGAAGACCTGCTGGGAGTCCCCGTGCACCTGCTCACCCCAGGGGACCTCTCTCCGAGGTTCCGCGGCGAGGTGCTTGCTGAAGCGCGTCCGGTATGACGCGCGTGGGTCTGGTTGGCTACCTCGACCACATGCACGAGGCCGCGACTTTGGCACATGGCTACGTCGCGGAGATGACCGAGGCTCAGTTCCTGAGCGACAAGAAGACGCAGCAGGCGGTGATCTTCAACATCGTCGTGTTGGGAAGAAGCCGCGACGGTGCTGATGAAGGCGCATGGCGCCTTCGTCGCAGGGCACCCTCAGATTCCGTGGCGCAGCATCAAGGACATGCGCAATCGCATCGCGCATGTCTACTTCGACATCAATCTTGATGTCGTGTGGCGGACGGTGAAGATCTGGATTCCTGAACTCTTGGCGCAGCTGCCCGCAGTGCGGGCTGCGGCAATCGCAGCGGGTTGATGCGCGGATTTCCATGAGAAAGGGGCCGCGAGGGCCCCTTGTCGCTGATGCGCGGATGCTCAGTTCGTGCTCGTCGTCGCTGGCGCGCGCACCACGCGCGACTTGCCACCGGTGGTGACGACGATCACCGGCTCGCCGGCGATCCAGTTCTCGTTGCCTTGCGCCTGAACGATCGCGCGGCGTTCGCCGTTGCGCAGCTGCAGCAGGATCTCGACGGCCTGTTCCTTGGTCACGCCGCGTTCGACGGCGTTGCCCAGTGCCGCGCCCGCCACGGCGCCCAGCACGCCGACGACCAGGCCTTCACGGTGGCCGCCGACGCTGCCGCCGGCCACGCCACCCACCACGGCGCCAGTCACCGCGCCGGCGCCGCTCTGCGAGCCGTCCACCGTCACCGGTCGCACCGACAGCACGGTCGCGTCCTGCACCTGCGACATGCGCTGCGCATCGCCGCGCTGGATCACATCGGGGCTCGTCGTCGAGCACGCGGCGAGGGCGGCCACCATCGTGGCAATCAGCAGCTTCTTCATTTCATCTCTCCAGGTCGATGCCCGGCCAACGGATGGCTGTGACCTTCCGTTGACTGTGCAACAAGTCTTTACCCGCCCGTGACACGGACCCGCGCCGCCGAGCGGACGCATGGGCCGGACTGTACCGGAGCACGCTTTGACGCCCCTTAAGGCCGCCGAACGACTGCAACGGCAGCACGGTCAAGGCTGGCGCCGCGCGACGGCCGCGGCAGGGCGCTACGACGAGTACAGCCGCGACGACTTCGGCACGCTCGCCAGCAGGAACTCCATCTGGTCGGCCAGGATGCGCCGGCCGCGCAGGATCATGTCCTCGTGCAGGCTGGGCACGTAGGGCAGGTAGAGCAGCGACATGCGCGCCTCCTCCGGCGTGCGGTTGCCTTTGCGCCCATTGCACGCGCGGCAGGCGGTGATGCAGTTCATCCACGTGTCCTGCCCGCGGCGCGACACCGGCTGGATGTGCTCGCGCGTCAGCAGGTCGGGGTGGAAGCGGTGCCCGCAGTACGCGCACACATGCCGGTCGCGCGCGAAGAGCTTGAAGTTGGACAGCGCCGGCGCCTGGCGCCAGGCACGCGTCGGAATCGCGCCACGCACCGCGACGATCGGATGCAGCTCGATGCGCGATTGCAGCCCCGTCAGCCGCTGGAAGCCGCCGCGCAGGATGTGGAAGGGCTCGCCGAGCGTCCACGCCACCGCGTCGCTGGCATACAGCACCGCTGCTTCCTTCGTCGAGATCCAGGCCTGCGGTCGGCCCGAGATGTCCAGCTGCAGAACGTCCACGGTCGATGACCTCCAGCGACAGAGGGTAATCCAGTCGCAGGGGGCAACTCAAGTGCCAGCCGCGCACGGTGGCGCCGCCGAGACGAAATTCAGGCTGTTCGCCGACGATAGGCGCCGGATCGCCAAGGTTCAACCCGGCGTATCCCCATTCCAGGCTGGTCCTTTCGGGTCAGTCCGGGTGTCCCGGCCGCGTCATGCTCACGACGGCAGCTTGCCCAGCGCCCGCAGCTCCGCCAGCGCCACCAGTCCGCCGCCGGAAAGCGCGTCCTCCGGCAGCCGTGCGCGCCCGATCCGCACGTCCGGGGCCAGGACGTCGAGCCGCTCCCGCAGCGACGGCGCGTCCTCGCCATCCACCTGCACGACGCAGAGCCGGTCCGCCTCGCCCGGATGAATCCATCCGATGAGGTCGCCGCTGTCGATGCCGGCGATCAACTGCGCCGCCAGTGGCGGCAACGCGCTCGCATGGCCGGCCAGCACATGCACGACGACCTCGGCCCCATCGCGCATCGCGAGCTTCACCGTCTGGTCGAGCTGCGCGCGCAGCGCCGCCGCATCGAGCGGCTCCGGCGCCGGCACCTCCGGCTGGCCGGTCAGCTGCCGCAGCATCTCCTCGAGCTCCTCCGCCTTGTCGAAGAACCCGTTCGCGCCCGCCGCCAGGACCGCGGCGCGATACGCCTCGGTCTGATGCGACAGCACGTGCACCTGGCCGCCATAGCCCAGGCGGCGCAGCGTCTTCAGCACCGCGATGCCGGAGCCGCCCTGCGCCAGCGACAGGTCCAGCAGCACCGCCGACGGCTTCAGGTGATCGACCAGCGCGAGCGCGGTGGCCTCGTCCGCGGCCTCGCCGACGACGCGCAGTCCCGGCACCGCGTCGAGCCGCTGCAGCAGCTGGCGCCGGATGGTGAAGGAATCCTCGACGAGGACCACGGTCAAAGGTGTCGCATTCGCTTGCATCGTTCGGTCGCGTCCTCCTCGCCGCGCGAGGTCAGTCATCCAGCGGATCGAGGTCGCCCCAGCTCGTGCGGCTGATCGCGCGCTTGACCTCGTCCATGAAATGCCCCTGCGGGCCGGCCGGCGCGCGCACGCCGGGCGCCGGCGCCGACGCCCCATTCGTGCCGCTGGCGCCATTCCCGGCCGGCGCGGCGGCCGGATCGCGCGTCGCGCGCTGCACATGGCGGTTCAGCAGCTCGCGGTCGCGCGGCGTCAGCTGCGACGCGGCGACGACGATCACCGGGATCGCCGCCGTCAGCGGATCGCGCTGCAGCGCCTCGACGACGCCGATGCCATCGACCTCCGTCATCAGCAGGTCCAGCACGATCAGGTCGGGCACATGGCGCCGCGCCAGCTCGATGCCCTCCTTGCCGCCGGTCGCGCGCAGCACCGAGAACCCCGGCTGCGACAGGTGCGCGCTGAGCGACTGCAGGTCGCCCGGCGCGTCGCTGATCGCCAGCACCAGGAACTTGCGCGTCGCGGTCGGCCTGAAGCCGAGCATCTCCAGCTCCTTGCTGAGCGCCTTGCGCGACACCGGCTTGTGCAGCACCGCCGAGGCGCCCAGCGACAGCGCCACCTCCTGGCCCGCGTCCACCGACACCACCACCACCGGGATGTGGGCCCAGCCCGGCAGGTTCTTCAGCCGCGACAGCAGCTCCCAGCCATCGAGCCCCGGCAGGTTGACCTCCAGCGTGATCAGGGCGGGCCGCAGCTGGTGCGCGAGCTCCAGCGCCGCCTCGGCCGAGTCGACATGCCGCACGCGGAAGCCGGCCGCGTTCAGCTGCGTCTCCATCAGCGCCGCCGCCTGCCGGTTGTGCTCGATGACCAGCGCCAGCGGCCGCGCGCCGGCCTCGTCCGGCAGGATGACGTCCGGGATCACCGGCTCGCGCCACGGCAGCCAGCAGGTGAAGCAACTGCCCTTCTCGGGCTGGCTGCTCACCGCCACCGCGCCGCCGTGCAGCTGCACCAGCCGCGCCACCGTCGCCAGGCCCAGGCCGGTGCCCTCGACCTTGTGCGTCATCACGTTGCGGATCTGGTTGAAGGGCTGGAACAGCTTCTCCAGCCCCTCCGGCGGAATGCCGATGCCATCGTCGGTGACGCTGATCTGGACGAACTCGTCGTAGTCGCTTTCGGGCAGCTCGGTGCGCCGCCCCGACGGGAAGCCCGGCAGCGCCTCGCGCGCCCGGGCCCGCGGCACGCGCCGCGCCTCGAGCCGGATGTGCCCCGCCTTGGGCGTGAACTTCGCGGCGTTGGACAGCAGGTTGTAGATGATCTGCCGCAGCCGCCGCCGGTCCACGCACACCCGCTGGCCGCCGCCGACGCCGATGAAGCTCATCTCGACGCGGTTCAGCCGCGCGCGCTCCTGGACGATGGTCAGCGCGTCGCGCAGCAGCTCGTCCAGGTCGACGGGCTCGATGTCGAGGTCGACGCGGCCGGCCTCGATCTTGGCCATGTCCAGCAGGTCGTTCACCAGCGACAGCAGATGCTGCCCGGCGTTGTGGATGTGGTTGCAGAACTCGGCCTGCCGCTCGCTGACCGGTCCGGCGGCGCCGTCGCGCATCAGCTGCGCGAAGCCGATCACCGCGTTCAGCGGCGTGCGCAGCTCATGCGACATCGTCGACAGGAAGGCGGTCTTGGCGCTGCTGGCGCGGCTGAGCTCCGAATTGAGCTGCTCCAGCGCGTCGTTGCGCTGCTGCAGCGCGGCCAGCAGCTCGGCGCGGCTGTCGGCCAGGTCGCGCGCGGCGCGGGCCTCGGCCGCCTCCATCGCGCTGTTGTGCAGCTCGGCATGGACGCGGCGCGCCTCGTCCTCGAACTGCTTGCGGCGCAGCTGCGCGCGCAGCCGCGCCTTGAGCAGCTCGACCTCGCCATTGGCCTTGACGACGTAATCGTCGGCGCCGGCCTCCAGGCCCGCGAGCATCGACGCGCGCCCCTCGAAGGCCGTCAGCAGCAGCACCGGGATGTCGCGCAGCGCGGGCGCGGACTTGATGCGGCGGCAGGTCTCCAGGCCGCCGATGCCCGGCATCTGCACGTCCAGCAGCACCGCGTCCACGGTCTGCACCGCGAGCAGCTCCAGCGCCTGCTCGCCATTGCCGGCCGCGATCACGTCGAAGCCGTCGTCGCGCAGCGTCGCGCCGAGCTCGGCCAGCACGTTGGCGCTGTCGTCCACCAGCAGCAGGCGCTTGGGGCCGAGCAGGCTCGCGCCCTGTTCCGGCAGGCTGGCCGTGGCGCTGCGCAGCATCGCGCCGACGCGCGCCAGGATCAGGTCGACATCGTCCTGCTTGCGCGCGAACGCGTCGGCGCCGGCCTCCAGCGCGCGCAGCTCCGCCTCCGGCCCCTCGTCGGCGGTCAGCAGCAGGCAGGGCGTGTGGCGCAGCGCCGGATCCAGCCGCAGCCGGCGGATCACCGCCGCGCCATCGATGCCGGGCATGTGCTGGTCGACGATCACCGCGTTGGGCCGCAGCGCGGCGGCCTGGCGCAATCCCTCCTCGCCGTGCGCGGCCATGTGGATGCCATAGCCCTGCGGCTCGAGCGCCTCGCGCAGCGCCTCGCGGAAGGTCTCGCTGTCGTCGATCAGCAGCACCGAGGCGGCGTGCGGCGCCGGCACCATCCGCGCCTGGCGCTGGCGCACCAGCTCGCGCGCGCGATCGACGACGTAGACGCGGTCGTAGGGCTTGCCGACGTACTCGTCGGCGCCGTGGGCCAGGCCGCGTAGCCGGTCGCCGGCCTGCGACGCGTTGGACAGGATCAGCACCACGCACTCGCTGCCCTGCGGCGCGGCGCGCAGCTCGGGCAGCCAGGCGGCGCCGTCGCCGTCCGGCAGCAGGTTGTCCAGCAGCACCAGCGCCGGCACGCCCGCGGCCAGCGCCGCCCGGGCCTGCGCCAGCGACGCGCATTCGACGCAGTCGAAGCCGGCGTCCTCGAGCGCCTCGCGCAGGTCCATCCGGACCGTCAGGCTGTCCTCGACGATGAAAGTTCTCTTGTTCATGAATGGGCTCCTCCCCAGGCCATACCGCTCAAGCCCATCAGGGCGGGGCCGATGTCGGCCAGTGGCAGCACGCGCTCCGCGGCGCCCAGCTGGGCGGCTTCGCGCGGCATGCCATAGACCATCGAACTGGCTTCGTCCTGCGCCAGCGTCGCGCCTCCCGCGCGCCGGATCGCGAGCAGGCCCTGCGCCCCGTCGCGCCCCATGCCGGTGAGCAGCGCCGCCGCGACGCCGCTGCCGATCTCCAGCGCCAGCGACTCGAACAGCACGTCCACCGACGGCCGGCACGAGTGCCGCGGTGGCGCATGGCTGAGCTGCAGCTGGCCGGACTGCAGCACCAGGTGCGAGTCCGGCGGCGCCAGCACGACCTGGCCGGCCAGGTCGTGCAGCCGCTCGCCGCCATGGGCGTAGCGCACGCGGTGCGGCGTCTGCGCGTCCAGCCATTCGGCGAAGCCGCGGCTGAACACCGCGTTGATGTGCATGACGATCAGCACCGGCAGCGGCGCCGGCGCCGGCAGCGTCTGCAGCACCTTCATCAGCGCGCCCGGACCGCCGGTGGATGCGCCCAGCGCCAGCAGCGCGCGGCGCGGCGTCAGCGGGGCGCCGGGCAGCCGCGCCGAAGGCCGGCCGCTGATGCGCGCGCGCACATGCGTGATCACGCGGATGCGCGCCACCAGGCGCAGCAGCGTCAGGTACCGGCGCTCCCATTCGCCTTCGGGCATGCCGGCGCCGGGCTTCTCCAGCACCTCGACGGCGCCGGCGGCCAGCGCCTCGTAGGTGCGCAGCAGCTCGCCCCGGTTGGTCGACGAGGACACGATCAGGATCGGCGTCGGGCAGTGGGCCATGATGGCCTCGGTCGCCGCCTGGCCGTCCATGCCGGGCAGCATCATGTCCATCGACACGACGTCCGGCCGCAGCTGCTGGCACAGCGCCACCGCCTGGGCACCGTCATGCGCCTCGCCCACGAGCTCGATGTCGGCCTGCGAGGCCAGCACCTCGCGGATGTGCGCCAGCACGGTGATCGAGTCCTCGACCACCAGCACCCGCAGCGGGCGTCCCGCCTTGGCCGCGGCCGGCCCCGCGGTCGCGCTGGCGCCGCCGAGCCCGCCGATGCCACCGATGCCGCCGATGCCACCGCTCATGCGGACGCTCCTTGGACCGCCGCGCCGCCCGCTTCGGCCTGCGCCGAGCGCGCCACCAGCCGCGCGACCTGCGCGAGGAACTCGTTCTGCGCGAACTCGCCCTTGACGATGTAGCCGTCGGCGCCGGCGGACTTGCCGCGCGCGAGGTCCTCGGGCGCGTTGCGCGAGGTCACCAGCACCGCCGGGATGTCGCGCAGCGCCGCGTCGCCGCGAATGGTCTCGACGAACTCGAAGCCGCTCATGCCCGGCATCTCGACGTCGACCAGGATGAGCGCGTAGCGCTCGCGGCGCGCCGCCTCCAGTCCGTCCTCGGCGGAGGCGGCCATGTGCACGCGATAGCCGGCGGCCTCCAGGATGCTCTGCTCCAGCATGCGCGTGGTGAGCGAGTCGTCGATGACCAGGATGGTGCCGGTGCGCGGCGGCGGCGGGGCCGCGTGCGGGCGGGCGCTGCGCGCCGCGGCCACGAGGCCGTCCGGCGCCAGCACCGGCACCGGCTGCCGCGCCGCGTCCAGCGCGAGTCCGGCGATCAGCGGGGAGGGCGGCAGCAGCGCCGGCGGCGGCCGCAGCACGACGCTGGTCACGCCGTCGAGCGAGTCCACGCCCAGCGCCGCCCGCTGTCCGCCGGCGCGCAGCACCAGCGCGGATCGCGGCGGCGCGGGCGGATCGCCGGGACGCAGCGCGTCGGCCAGCGACAGATGCGGCAGCAGCTCGTCGCCGACCGCGACATGGGAGCCGTTCAGCACCGGGCGCTGCAGCACGCACTCGACGGCATCGAGCGGCACCCAGGCCGACAGCATGCCGGCGCAGACGCGGATCGCGCGCAGCGCCGCCAGCTGCAGCGGCACGCAGAGCTCGACCGTGGTGCCTTCGCCGCGGCGGCTGCGCAGCGTCAGGCGGCCGCCGAGGCGGTCCGCCGTGTCGCGCACCAGGTCCATGCCGACGCCGCGCCCGGCCAGCGCGTCCACGCGCCGCGCGGTGCTCAGGCCGCCGCGCAGCAGGCGCTCGATCAGCGCGCCGTCGTCCAGGCGCGCCGCGCCCGGAATGCCCTTGTCGATGGCGGTGCGGCGCAGCGCGTCCAGGTCCAGCCCGGCGCCGTCGTCGGCGCAGCAGAACAGCACCTCGCGGCCGCGCCGTTCGACGCGCAGCTCGATCCGTCCCTGCGGCGGCTTGCCGGCGGCGGCGCGCTCGGCCGGCGTCTCGATGCCGTGCGCGACGGCGTTGCGCACCATCTGCACCAGCGCGCCGGCGACCGCGTTCAGGAGCGCCGCCTCCAGCTTCACGTCGCCGCCCGAGCCGGTCAGGCGCGCCTGCTTGTCCTGCGAGCGCGCCGCGTCGCGCGCGCTGCGCTGCAGCGGCGCGAACAGCTGCGACGCGGGCAGCAGCCGCAGCTGCTCGGCGCCATCGCGCAGCGCGACGAGCTCGCGCGCGAGCTGGCGCGCGCCGCGCTCGATCTGGTCCTCGATGCGCGCCAGCGGGCCGGCGAGCAGTTCCTGCTGGCCCGACAGCGTGCCGCGCAACTCGCGCAGCATCGCCGCGGCGCGCTCGATCGGCGCGAGGTGGCCTTGCGTGCGCGCGATGTCGCCAAGCAGGCCATCGAGCTCCTCCGGCAGCAGCTGCGGCACGGCGAGCAGGCCGGTGATGGGGTCGTCGCCGGGCTCCTCCGCGGCGCGGTCAGGGCCCGCCGGCCGCGGCCCGCCCGCGCCTGACGCCGATGACGGCCCATCGCTCGGACCCGGCACCCCCGCGGGACCTCCGGCATCCCGCGCCGGCGAGGGCCCCGCGGACACCGGAGCGGCCGCGGCCGCTGGCGCGTCCAGGGCCGAGATCGCGTCGCCGGCCGCGTCGATCAGCGCCAGCAGCGCGTCGATGCCGGCGCGGTCGGGCGCCTCGCCGCTGTCGCGCAGCGGCGTGAGCAGGTCCTCGATCGCGTGCGCCTGCGCCGCGATGCCGGGCTGGCGCACGACGCTCGCCGCGCCCTTGAGCGTGTGGGCCAGGCGCAGCATCCGCGGCGCGAGGTCGGGCACGGGTCCCTGCTCCGCGGCGAGCACGGCCTCGCTCATCTGGCGCAGCAGATCGCGGGCTTCGACGCGGAAGAAGCGGTAAGGGTCCTTGGCCACGGGCGCGGGGTCGTCGGGGTTGAACGGGTGGAAGGGCGCCGCTCAGGCCGGCTGGGCCTGCACCAGGCGCAGCAGGTCGCGCGACATCTCGGCCAGCTCGGTCGCCGTCTGCGAGGTCTGGCCGGAACTGGCCTCGGTCTCGCGCGAGGCCTGCGCGGTGTTGGACAGCGCCACGTTGAGCTGCTCGACGGCGGTTGCCTGCTGCTTGGTGGACAGCTCGATCTCGCGCGCCGCGTCGGTGGTCGTCACCACCAGGCCGGCGATGCGGTTGAACGTCGCCGCGACGTCGTCGAACTGGCGCGCGCCCGCGTCCACCGCCTTGGAGCCGGTCTCCGTGGCCATCACCGTCGTGTTGACCGCGCCGCGCACGTCGTCGATCTGCGCGCGGATCTCCTTGGTCGAGGCGGTCATCCGGTCGGCGAGCTTGCGGATCTCGTCCGCCACGACGCTGAAGCGCCGGCCCGCGTCGCCCGCCACGGTGGCCTCGATGGTGGCGTTGATCGCCAGGATGTTGGTCTGCTCGGCCAGTTCGCCCACCAGGTCCAGCACCACGCCGATCTGCTGCGACTTGCGGCCCAGGTCCAGCATGTGGTCCACCACCAGGTCGCTCTGGCGCCGCATCGCGGCGGTGGTTTCGCGCGCCGCCTGCAGCGTGCCATCGCCGCCGCGCGCGAAGCTGGCGGTCTGCTCGGCGATGCCGACCACGCGCTGCGCGCTGTCGGCGATCTGGCGCGAGGTGGCCAGCAGCTCGGAAATGGTGGTCGAGATCTCGGTCATCGAGGTCGCGGTCTCGCGCGCGCCGGCGGCCTGCTGGTTGGCGGCGGCCTGCAGCTCGGCCGACGAGCGCTGCACGTGCTTCACCGCCGTGCCGACCTGGCCGCTCAGCGCGCGGCTGAGCGTCAGCGCCGCCGCCAGCACCAGCAGCGCGCCGGCGATCGTGCCCCAGACGATGGTCTGGCGCACGCCGCTGGCGGTGGCCTCGACCTCCTTGGCGCGCTCGCGCAGCAACTCGGTCTCCTCATCCTCCATCTGGGTGACCACGGTGCGCAGCTCGTCCATGCGCCGCTTGCCCTCGCCCAGCTTGACGTTGCGGATGGCGGCCTCCAGGCCGTCGACGCGCCGGGTCTCGATGCGGTCCTTGTGCATCGCCATCAGGCCGTCGATCATCGCGCTCGCCTGCTCGAAGCGGGCCTGCTGCGCCGGGCTGTCGCGCAGCAGCGGCTTGAGTTCCGACATCATCCGCGGCAGGTTGGCCAGGACCCCGCGATAAGGCTCGAGGTAGCTTTCCTCGCCCGTCAGCAGGTAGCCGCGCTGCGAGGTCTCCGCGTCCTTCATCAGGCTGAGCAGGCTGGTGATGTGGGTCACCGCGGCATGCGTGCGGGTGACCTGGTAGCTGTTCTGCGTCAGGATGTCGACGCTGCGGTAGGCCAGCGCGCCGATCAGCATCAGCAGCGCGAAGGACAGCGCGAATCCCACCGTCAGCTTTCTTGCGAAGGTCCACATGGGTGCTCCCTGTCATCGGCCGGCGCGGCCGGCGGTCGTCATGGTCGTTGTCGTCGGCGCCGCGGCGCGGTCCGCGTAGGCGGCGGCATCCAGCTGCCCGCCCGCGATCGCGGCGATCACGCCTTCAAGCTCGATCAGCGGCCGCAGCGCGCCGCCGCAGCGCACGGCCCAGCCGGTGCCGGTGGCGTCGCTCTGCTGCAGCCGGTCGCCGGGCGCCAGGCGCCATTGGCCGTCGAAGCCCTCGAAGGCCAGCGCCAGCGGCGCGGCCCGCGCGATCACCCACCAGCGCGGCGCCGCCGCCGGGCCGCGGCCGATCAGCGCCTGCAGGTCGTAGAGCGGCAAGACCTGGCCCTGATGGCCGGCGAGTCCGAGCAGTCCCGGAGCGGTGGCCGGATAGGGGGCGTGTGGCATGGCGGGTGTCAGTCCGGCCAGGTCGGCCAGGTTCAGGGCGAACGGGTCGCCGGCAATCCGTATGCCCAGCACGTCGAGCGCGGCCTCGTCCTCGCGCTGGCGCAAGGGCTCGGCGAACGAGCGGTCGAAGGCCTCGCGCCAGTCGCGCAGCCTCATGCGGGTCGCTTCCGTCATGACCGGACCTCCTGGATCTCGTCGCGGCACAGGCGCCGCAGGTCATCGCGTTCGAAACCGCCGCCGAAGCGGCGCAGCCGCTCGGCGGACTCGCCGTCCAGCAGCTCGAGCGCGCGCCGCAGCTCGCGCCGCGCGGCGACGAGCTCGCCGCGGCGCCGCGCGAGCAGGCCCAGCCGCAGGTGCGGCAGCGCGAAGGCGGCGTCCTTGGCCGCCGCGCGCTGGTGATGCCACTCGGCGGCGGGCAGCTGGCCGCGCTCCTCCATCGCGAGTCCCTGCAGGAACAGCACGTCGGCCTGCAGCGCGGCGGGCGTGCGCGGCGCGATCAGCCGCGCGCAGGCGCGCAGGCCATCCTCGAGCTGACCGGCCTCCACCAGCAGCAAGGCCTCGTCGAGCAGGGCCTGGTCCGCGCCGGCGTCCGGTCCGGGCGCGGGCGAGGGAAGCGGCGTCGGGGTCTCGGCGGCCGGCGCGGGTGCCGCCCACGGGAAGGGCCAGGCGGGCGGCGCGCCGGGGCTTTCGCGCCGGTAGAAGAAGCAGCCGTGCGATTGCCGCAGCGTCAGGCCGGCCGCGCGCGCCTGGGTCTGGCCGCGCAGCGTCTCGGCATGGCCCAGGAACAACGCGCCGCCCGGCGCCAGCGAGCCGGTCAGGTGGCGGATCGCCTGCCGCAGCGCGGCCGGCTCCAGATACATCAGCACATTGCGGCAGAAGATGACGTCGAAGCGGTCCGGCGTCCAGAACGCGGCGTCGGGCTGGCCCAGCTGGCGCAGCTCGAAGCGCACCCGCTCGCGGATGGAAGGAAGCGGCGTCCACTCGCGGTCGCCGTCATTGCCGTTGTTGCCGGCACGCCGGAACCAGAGCTCGCGCAACTCGGGCGGCGTGGCGCGCAGGCTCCATTCGCCATAGCGCGCCGCCGCCGCGCGCGCCAGCGCCGCCGGATTCACGTCCAGCGCCAGCACCTCCCAATCGATGCCCTGCGCCTGCAGGCCCGCGCGATGCAGCGTGATCGCCAGCGTGTAGGCCTCCTCGCCGGTGGCGCAGCCGGCGGACAGCACGCGCAGCCGCCCGCCCGGCGGCAGGCCGCGCACCAGCGACGGCAGCAGTTCGACCCGCAGCGCGTCCAGCTGCTCGGGATGGCGGAAGAAGAAGGTCTCGCCGACCGTCAGCTCGGCCGCGAGCGCGTCCAGGCCGGCCCGCGTCGGTGCCAGTTCCATCTGATCGAGGAAGCGCTCCGGGCCCGCATCGCCGGCGGCGCGTCCGAGCGCCGCGCTCAAGCGGTCGTCCTGACGGTCGTCGAACTGCAGGCCCAGCCGCGCGGCGAGCAGCCCGCGCAGGCGCGACAGAAGCGGCGTCGGCGGCGCGGCGTCGGGCGGCCCCGCGCGCGTCATGAGGCGGCTCCCGCCTGGGCCGGCGCCAGCGGCGCCGCGGCGTGGCCGAGCAGTTCGTCAGGCAGCAGGCGGCCCTGGTCGAGCACGGCCACCAGCTCGTCGTCGCGTTCGGCCAGCGCGGCGACCGCGCCATGCCCGCGATCGCGCAGCAACGGGGGCAGGGCGCGCAGCTCGGAGAAGGGAAGTTCGTGCAGGCCGAGCACCTCGGCCACCGCGAGCGCGACGCGGCGTTCGCCCACGCGCACGACCACGTAGCGCGCGGCGGGCGCGGCGCCGTTCATGCCGAGCAGGCCCGCCAGGTCCACCACCGGGAGCCAGTCGCCGCGGATGCGCGCCAGGCCCGGCACGTGGACCACGGGCGCCGCCAGCGGTCTCAGCGGCTGCGGACGCAGCGCTTCCTCGACCGCCTCCAGCGGCAGGCCGCAGAGCCGGGACTGCACCCGGCACACCAGGACTCGAACCACGCCACTCGATGGCTTGTGCATCCTTCCGGCTCCCTGTTTGCGCCAGTCTATGCCGGCGTCAGGCGGGCAGGCGTTGCCGAAGGTCATTCGCCAGGGCGCCCGCGAGTCGTCCAGGGTCGCAGAGAAGGCCGTGACGCCGGGTTCGGGTAAACCCTTGACGCATGTTGGCGACCGCCGCCTCCGCTCCTTGTCTTTTAGGTCATCGCCACTAAAAAAGGGTGGTCAAGGATTGCCATTCCGACCCGGAACTGATCAAAATAGAACGATCGTTCGTTTTATTATTCCGGGCATCGTGTCCACCACCTCCGCCACCGCCGCCAAGCCCGCCGCTCCCGCCGTCCCTGGGGCGCGCCGCGGCACGCGCTCGCTCCAGAAGGGCGCCCAGACCCGCGCCGCGATCCTGGACGCGGCGCTGGGGCTGGCCTCGCACATGGGGCTGGAGGGCCTGTCCATCGGCGCATTGGCCGATGTGACGAAGATGAGCAAGTCCGGCGTGTTCGCGCATTTCGGCTCGCGCGAGGAACTGCAGATCGCGGTGGTGCGCGAGTATCACGCCAAGTTCGAAGAGGAAGTCTTCTTCACCGCGATCCGCCAGCCGCGCGGCCTGCCGCGCCTGCGCGCGCTGTTCGAGCGCTGGGTGCACCGCACTTCGGTCGAGGTGGACTCGGGCTGCATCTACATCAGCGGCGCGGTGGAATTCGATGACCGGCCCGGCCCGGTGCGTGACGCGCTGGTGGCCATGGTGCGCGACTGGCATGCCGCGATCCGCAAGGCCATCCTGCTGGCGCAGGAGTGCGGCCACCTGGCGCCCGATGCCGATCCCGACCAGGTCCTGTTCGAGATGCATGGCCTGATCCTCTCGCTGCATCACGATGCGCGCTTCCTGCGCAGCCCCGGCGCGCTGGCGCGAGCCCGCACGGGCCTGGAGCGCATCCTCGACAGCTTCGCCACGCCGGCCGGCCGCAAGGCCGATGCCCTGGCGCGGCAACCCAAACCCGCCGCGGCAGCGGCGGCCCCCGCCGGACGCAAGCGCGCCTGAGCGGGGTCAGGTCTCTCCCATTCCACCCATAGAACCACCATCAGGAGTTCCTCATGCCTCAGTACAACCCGCCCCTGCGCGACATGAAGTTCGTGCTGCACGAGCTGCTGCACGCGGTCGACGAGCTGAAGCTGCTCCCCGCGCATGCCGAGGTCGACGAGGACACCATCAACGCGGTGCTGGAAGAGGGCGGCAAGTTCGCGGCCGAGGTGCTGGCCCCGATCAACCTGTCGGGCGACCTGGAAGGCTGCACGCTGGACAAGACCACCCATGAGGTGAAGGCGCCCAAGGGCTTCAAGGAAGCCTACGCGCAGTATGTCGAGGGCGGCTGGCCCGCGCTCTCCTGCGATCCGGAATACGGCGGCCAGGGCCTGCCGGTGCTGGTCAACCAGTTCATGTACGAGATGATGAACTCGGCCAACCAGGCCTGGACCATGTACCCGGGCCTGAGCCACGGCGCCTACGAGGCGCTGCACGCGCACGGCACGCCGGAGCAGAAGTCCACCTACCTGCCCAAGCTGACCTCCGGCGAGTGGACCGGCACGATGTGCCTGACCGAGCCGCACTGCGGCACCGACCTGGGCCTGCTGCGCTCCAAGGCCGAGCCGCAGGGCGACGGCACCTACAAGATCACCGGCCAGAAGATCTTCATCTCCGCCGGCGAGCACGACCTGGCCGAGAACATCGTCCACCTGGTGCTGGCGCGCCTGCCGGACGCTCCGGCCGGCTCCAAGGGCATCTCGCTGTTCATCGTGCCCAAGTTCAACGTCAACGCCGACGGCTCGCTGGGCGAGCGCAACCCGGTGTACTGCGGCGGCCTGGAGCACAAGATGGGCATCCACGGCAACGCCACCGCGCAGATCGTGCTGGACGGCGCCGTCGGCACGCTGGTCGGCCAGCCCAACAAGGGCCTGCAGGCGATGTTCGTGATGATGAACGCCGCCCGCCTGGGCGTGGGCAACCAGTCGCTGGGTCTGACGGAAGTGGCGTACCAGAACGCCGTCGTCTACGCCAAGGACCGCATCCAGATGCGCGCGCTGTCGGGCCCCAAGGCGCCGGACAAGCCGGCCGATCCGATCATCGTGCACCCCGATGTGCGCAAGATGCTGCTGACCGCGCGCGCCTACGCCGAAGGCGGCCGCGCGCTGTCGGCCTACGTGGCGCTGCAGCTGGACAAGGCGCTGGCCAGCGACGACGCCGACGAGGCCAAGGCCTGCGAGGACGAGGTCGCGCTGCTGACGCCGATCATCAAGGCCTTCATCTCGGACAACGCCTGGATCGCGACCTCGCACTGCATGCAGGTGTATGGCGGCCACGGCTACATCCACGAGTGGGGCATGGAGCAGTTCGTCCGCGACTCGCGCATCAACATGACCTACGAGGGCACGAACACCGTGCAGTCGCTGGACCTGCTGGGCCGCAAGATCCTGGGCAACAACGGCGCGACGCTGAAGAAGTTCGGCAAGAAGATCGCCGAGTTCGTCGAGGAAGAGGGCACCAGCGAGGCGATGCAGGAGTTCATCAACCCGCTGGCCGACATCGGCGACAAGGTCACCAAGCTGACCACCGAGATCGGCATGAAGGCCTTCCAGAACCCCGATGAAGTCGGCGCCGCCGCGGTGGACTACCTGCGCGTCGTGGGTCACCTGTGCTTCGCCTACATGTGGGCGCGCATGGCCAAGCTGGCGCTGGAGAAGAAGGACGGCGGCGATCCGTTCTACACCGCCAAGCTGGCGACGGCGCGCTTCTACTTCGCCAAGCTGCTGCCCGAGACCGCGAGCCTGATCCGCACCGCGCGCGCGGGATTGAGCCCGCTGATGGAAATGGACGAAGCGCTGTTCTAAAAACGGCGTCACGGGCGCCCCCTCGAGCGGGGCGCCCGCGTTCACCCCTCCCTACAACACGGAAGACCGGAGAGAGACAAACGATGAAACCGCTGTTCGCCACCGCCGTCGCCCTGGGCCTGGGGCTGTCCGCCAACCTCGCGCTGGCCCAGACCGCCACCAGCCCGGTCGGGGTCTGGAAGACGATCGACGACGAGACCCGGCAGGAGCGCTCCACCGTCCGCATCAGCGAGGTGGGCGGCGTGCTCGTGGGCCGGATCGAGAAGATCACCGACCCGGCCAAGCAGACGGCCAGGTGCGACGAGTGCGCCGACGAGCGCAAGGGCCAGCCCATCCTCGGCCTGACCATCCTTCGCAACGTCAAGAAGAACGGCGACGACGCCGATCTGTGGGACGGCGGCGACATCCTCGATCCGTCCAACGGCAAGGTCTACCGCGTGCGCCTGCGCCCGGTGGACGGCGGCAAGAAGCTGGAGGTGCGCGGTTTCATCGGCATGCCACTGCTGGGCCGTACACAGACCTGGATCCGCGTCGAGTAAGCGCGGCCCCTGAAGACACATCCCCCACATCCACGAGATGTTCATTGGAGAAACCATGAGTCGATTCCAAGTTCGCAAGGTCGCCGTGCTCGGCGCCGGCGTGATGGGCGCGCAGATCGCGGCCCATCTGGTCAATGTGAAGGTGCCGGTCGTGCTGTTCGACCTGCCCGCCAAGGAAGGCCCGAAGAACGGCATCGTCACCAAGGCCGTCGACGGCCTGAAGAAGCTCAAGCCGGCGCCGCTGGGCGTGCCGGAGAACGCCGCGCTGATCCAGCAGGCCAACTACGAGGAGCACCTGGAACTGCTCAAGGACTGCGACCTGATCATCGAGGCCATCGCCGAGCGCATGGACTGGAAGCTGGACCTGTACACGAAGATCGCGCCCTTCGTCGCGCCGCATGCGATCGTCGCGTCCAACACCTCGGGCCTGTCGATCACCAAGCTGTCGGAAGTGCTGCCGGAGTCCATCAAGCCGCGCTTCTGCGGCATCCACTTCTTCAATCCGCCGCGGTACATGTACCTGGTCGAGCTGATCAACACGCCGACCACCAACCCCGAGGTCATCGACCAGCTCGAGAGCTTCGTGACCTCCGCCGTGGGCAAGGGCGTCGTGCGCGCCAACGACACGCCCAACTTCGTCGCCAACCGCGTCGGCATCGCCGGCATGATGGCCACGATGATCGAGGCCGAGAAGTTCGGCCTGTCCGTGGACGTGGTCGACGACCTGACCGGCAAGAAGCTGGGCCGCGCCTCGTCGGGCACCTTCCGCACCGCGGACGTGGTGGGCCTGGACACGATGGCGCACGTCGTCAAGACGATGCAGGACAACCTGAAGGACGACCCCTTCTACTCGACCTACGCCACGCCCAAGGTGCTGGCGGGCCTGATCGAGAAGGGCGCGCTGGGCCAGAAGGCTGGCGCGGGCTTCTACAAGAAGGTCGGCAAGGACATCCAGCGCCTGGACTTCGCCACCGGTGAGTACGTCGCCGGCGGCGGCAAGGCCGACGAGATCGTCGCGCGCATGCTGAAGAAGCCGGCCGCCGACCGCATCAAGCTGCTGAAGGAATCGAGCAACCCGCAGGCGCAGTTCCTGTGGTCCATCCTGCGCGATTCGTTCCAGTACGTGGCCGTGCACCTGGACACCGTCGCCGACACCGCGCGCGAGATCGACTTCGCGATGCGCTGGGGCTTCGGCTCGCAGCAGGGCCCGTTCGAGCTGTGGCAGGCCGCCGGCTGGAAGCAGGTCGCCGAGTGGGTCAAGGCCGACATCGACGCCGGCAAGACGCTGTCCAGCGCGCCGCTGCCCGCCTGGGTCTTCGAAGGCCCGGTCGCCGAGAACGGCGGCGTGCACTCGAAGGACGGCTCGTGGAGCGCCAAGGAAGGCAGGTTCAAGCCGCGTGCCAAGCTGCCGGTCTATGAGCGCCAGGCCTTCCCCGAGTCGCTGGTCGGCGAGGGCGCGGTCGAGCCGCTGAAGGCGGGCACCGAGGAGTTCAAGAACGACGAGGTCCGCGTCTGGTCGCTGGACGGCGAGGTGCTGATCGCCTCGATCCACTGCAAGCTGCACCTGATCAGCCCGACGGTCACCGAGGGCCTGCTCAAGGCGGTCGAGATCGCCGAGGCCAAGTACAAGGGCCTGGTCATCTGGTCGCCGGACGACGTGTTCTCCGCCGGCGCCAACCTGGAAGCGCTGATGCCGGTCTTCATGGCCAAGGGCGCCAAGGGCATCGCGCCGGAAGAGAAGAAGCTGCAGGACATGATGCTGCGCGTGCGCTACGCCAGCGTGCCGGTCGTGGCCGCGATGCGCGGCCTGGCGCTGGGCGGCGGCTGCGAGCTGGCGGTGCATTGCGCCCGCCGCGTCGCGCACATGGAGTCGTACGTGGGCCTGGTGGAAGTGGGCGTCGGCCTGATCCCGGGCGGCGGCGGCCTGACCTACATCGCGCGTCGCGCGGCGGAGATGGCGTCGGCCGGCAACGCCAACGCGGACATCTTCGCGTTCCTGAAGGACGGCTTCACCAACGCCGCGATGGCCAAGGTGGCGACTTCCGCGCTGGAAGCGCAGAAGCTGGGCTACCTGCTGGACAGCGACGTGATCGTCCCCAACAAGGACGAGCTGCTGTTCGTCGCCACGGCGCAGGCCAAGGCGATGGCGGACTCCGGCTACCGCGCCCCGCTGCGTGCCAAGTTCCCGGTGGCGGGCCGCTCGGGCATCGCCACGGTGAAGTCCTCGCTGGCCAACATGCGTGACGGCGGCTTCATCAGCGCGCACGACTTCCACCTGGCCTCGCTGATCGCGGACGTGGTCTGCGGCGGCGAAGTCGAAGCCGGCTCGCTGGTGACCGAGGAATACCTGATGTCGCTGGAGCGCAAGCACTTCTGCTCGCTGCTGGAGCACCCGAAGACCCAGGAGCGGATCATGGGCATGCTGCAGACCGGCAAGCCCGTTCGCAACTGATCCAGCGGCCTAGAAGGAATCAATCATGAGCAAGCAAGTTCAAGACGCCTACATCTGCGCCGCCACCCGTCTGCCGATCGGCAAGTCGGGCCGGGGCTACTTCAAGAACACCCGTCCGGACGAGATGCTGTCCCGCGTGATCCAGGCCGCGATGGCCCAGGTGCCGGGTCTGGACCCGTCGGTCATCGAGGACGCGATCATCGGCTGCTCCTTCCCGGAAGGGGAGCAGGGCATGAACATCGCCCGCGTGGCGGCGGTGCTGTCGGGCCTGCCGAACACGGTCGGCGGCGTGACGGTGAACCGCTACTGCGCGTCGGGCATCACGGCGCTGGCGATGGCGGCGGACCGCATCCGCGTCGGTGAATCCGAAGTGATGATCGCGGGCGGCGTGGAGTCGATGTCGATGGTGCCGATGGGCGGCAACAAGCCGTCGTTCCCGCCGGCGATCTTCGAGCGCGACGAGAACATCGGCCTGGCCTACGGCATGGGCCTGACGGCCGAGAAGGTCGCCGACAAGTGGAAAGTGAGCCGCCAGGCGCAGGACGAGTTCGCGCTCGAATCGCATCGCCGCGCGCTGGCCGCGATCGAGGGCGGCTTCTTCAAGGACGAGATCACGCCGTTCGAGCTCAAGGACCGTCAGCCGGACCTGAATGGCGATGGCGTGATCGTCAAGACCCGCATGGTCGACATCGACGAAGGTCCGCGCAAGGACACGTCGATGGAGGGCCTGGCCAAGTTGAAGCCGGTGTTCGCCGCCAAGGGCAGCGTGACGGCGGGCAACAGCTCGCAGACCTCGGACGGCGCGGGCGCGCTGATCGTGGCGTCGGAAGCGGCGGTCAAGCGCTTCGGCCTGACGCCGCTGGCGCGCTTCGTGTCCTTCGCGGTGCGCGGCGTGCCGCCGGAGATCATGGGCATCGGCCCGATCGAGGCGATCCCGGCCGCGCTGAAGCTGGCCGGCATCAAGGCCGAGGACCTGGGCTGGGTGGAGCTGAACGAGGCGTTCGCGGCGCAGTCGCTGGCGGTGCTGAATGACCTGGACGCGAAGGGCATCGTGCTGGACCGCACCAAGGTGAACCCCAACGGCGGCGCGATCGCCCTGGGCCACCCGCTGGGCGCGACCGGCGCGATCCGCGCGGCGTCGGTGATCCACGGCCTGCGCCGCACCGGCGCGAAGTACGGCATGGTCACGATGTGCGTCGGCGCGGGGCAAGGCGCCGCGGGCATCATCGAGCGCCTGTAAGCGCTGCCGCGGGCGCTGTGTTACCCCCTCGCCCCCGCGAGGGGGAGAGGGAGGGGAGAGGGGGCTCTTGCCCAGCGCTGCTGCCCTTCGAAACGCCCCCTCTCCCCCACCCTCTCCCCCCGTGGGGGCGAGGGAGTTGATAGCGGCGGCAGTACTGAAGCCCTCTCGCATGCCAATCCTGGGAGATTGCGATGATCAGTTTCCGAGCCGACGACGGATTCGAGCTCCAGGGTCATCTCTACGGAGATCCGGCGACTGCCAGGGCGGGCTTGCTGATCGCCCCCGCGATGGGCGTGGAGCAGCGCTACTACGCCGCCTTCGCGCGCTGGATGGCATCGCAGGGCTGGCTGGTGCTGAGCTTCGACTACCGCGGCATGGGAGCCTCCCGTCCCGAGTCGATGAAGCGTTCCCTGCGCGGCCTTGATGCCGACATCCGCACCTGGGCCGAGCGCGACGCCGCCGCGGCGCTGAACCACCTCGCCCGCCTCCTTGCCGACGATCGCGAGATCCACTGGCTCGGCCACAGCCTGGGCGGTCAGATCCTGGGCCTGCTCCCCAACCGCTCGCGCGTTTCCCGCGCCGTGACGGTGGGCTGCGGCAGCGGCTACTGGCGCGAGAACTCGATCGGCCTGCGCCGCTATGTCTGGTGGCTCTGGTACGTGATCGTCCCGCTCGCGCTCCCCCTCTTCGGCTACTTCCCTGGCCGCAAGCTGCGCAAGGTCGGCGATCTTCCTCGCGGCGTGATGGCGCAGTGGCGGCGCTGGTGCCTGGACCGCGAGTACATGATGGGCGAGGGCGGCGACGCGCTGCGCGCCCAGTACGCGGCGCTCCACGTTCCCATGCTGTCGCTGGCCTTCACCGACGACGAGTTCATGTCCCGCCGCAACACCGAGTCGCTGCACGGCTTCTACGCCGGCGCGCGGCCGGAGCTGCGGCGCATCGCCCCGAAGGACATCGGCGAGCGCCGCATCGGCCATTTCGGCTTCTTCCGCGATCGATTCGAGCGCAGCCTGTGGCCGCAGGTGAGCGCGTGGCTGGCATGATCGCGGCCATTCCAAACGGCATCAACGGCCCTACCGAGGAGAGTGCTCCATGAGCATCAAGACCGCCATCGTGAACGGCGTGCAGACCATCGAGATCGCACGCCCCGAGAAGAAGAACGCGCTGACCCGCGCGATGTACCAGGAGATGGCCGACGCGCTGGTCGCGGCCAACGCCGAGAACAGCGTCCGCTCGGTGCTGATCCAGGGGCAGCCGCAGATCTTCACGTCGGGCAACGACATCGAGGACTTCATGGGCAGCCCGCCGCGGGACGAGAACGCACCGGTGTTCCAGTTCATGCGCGCGATGATCGGCTGCGACAAGCCGATCGTGGCCGCGGTGAACGGCGCGGCGATCGGCATCGGCACGACGCTGCTGCTGCATTGCGACTTCGTCTACGTGGCCGATGACGCGCGCCTGGCGATGCCCTTCGTCAGCCTGGGCCTGGTGCCCGAATTCGGTTCCAGCCTGCTGGTGCCCAAGCTGATGGGCCCGCGCCGCGCGGCCGAGAAGATCCTGCTGGGCGACCCGTTCACCGGCGAACAGGCGGTGGAATGCGGCGTCGCGAACGCGGTGCTGCCCGCCGGCGAGGTGGTCGCGCACGCGCGCCGCGTCGCCGAGCGCTTCAACAAGCTGCCGCCGAGCGCCGTGCGCGAGAGCAAGCAGCTGATGCGCCGCGCGACGAAGGAGCAACTGCTGGAGACCATCCAGGCCGAGGCCGAGATCTTCGGCGCGCGTCTGCGCAGCCCCGAGGCGATGGAAGCCTTCCAGGCCTTCTTCCAGAAGCGCCAGCCGGACTTCTCGAAGTTCTGATCGCCATCGCGGCGGGGCGGTCGCGCCAATCGCACCAATCGCGCCGCCCGGCCGGGAGGCCTGCTGTCAATGGCTGCACAGGGTCGTCCGGGTGGTGGTGGCGGTGTGCGTCGTGGTCCGGGAGGGCGTCACGGTGCACGCGATGAAGGGAAAGCTCGCCGTGAGGCTGCAGCTGGCGGGCGCGGTCGTCGTGGTCGTCACGGTGCGGAACTGCAGTTCGGTGGTGCTCGTGCAGGACGGGGAGGATGCCCCCCAGAAGCCGTGCTCGCCATACGAGTAGCTGCGCGCGGCGGTGGTCATGCCGTCTTCCGAGATCCGTTCGAAACACCAATGGTCGCCACCGTGGACCAGGTCCAGTTCGTGGGGTTCAAGCTCGAGCATGGGGACTCCTGAATGGTTGCAGGGCGCAGGCGACAGTGCCTGTGCGATGCAGTGTTCATCCCGGGGCGTCCCGCGACAACGACTGGAACCAGTGTTCCTGCCGCCTGCGCACCAAGGTTCCAGTGGGGCGACCGACTTGAAGTGATGGAAGGCGTCCGACGCGGCGGACGTTGTCGAGGGGAAACGCTCATTCGCGTGATCCAGACGACTTGCTCAAGGCAGCGCCGAGCGTTTCTGCACGGCAACGTGCCATTGGCCTGAGCTCCGTGCCTCGCAATCATGAGGACTCCCCTGTTGATTGGAGCGAGTCCAGATGAGCAAGAAGCGGAATGCAAAGAAGGGCGGTCGCCGCGCGGGATGCAGGCGACCTGAGAAGTCGGCCAGGATGGCGATGAGGTTGCCGGATCCATGCGAGTTCGCCCACAAGCTCGGCACGCTGGGACTGCCGCAGGTCTACGAGAACGTGATCCGGCGCCTCGACGACGTCCCGACCGCGATCCTGCTCGCCCAGCGGGCGGGCATCATCGACGAGTTCGGCAATCTCACGCCGGAGTACCAATGAGCGATGGACAGCTCGTACTCGCCTATCACGGCTGTGATGTCTCCATCAGGGATCGGCTCGTCCGAGGAGCTCTCCGACAACTGGCGCCCTCAGCCAATCGCTACGACTGGTTGGGCGGCGGCGTCTACTTCTTCGAGGGGGATGCAGAACGGGCACTGAGCTTTGCGAAGTCCGCGAGTGCGCAGCCCTTCAGGCATCTCTCCGCCAAGCCCGTTGCGAACCCCTCTGTGGTCGGCGCAGTCCTGTGCATTTCTCATTGGTGGGACATGACGACATTGGAGGGACGTCGAAGCTATCTCAATGCGTTGGGGGATTTGCGGAGCGCGCAGGCCGCGCGGAATCGACCCATGCCCATGAATGAAGCTGCCGCCTTGGATGACGAGACCGTAATGCTTCGACGGTTGGACTGCGCCGTGTTCAACATGGGGCATCTGATTCGCGAGAAGCAGGGGCAGCCCGCCTTCCAGGCCGTGCGGGCTGCTTTCTACCAAGGGCGTCCGGTGACGGACACGTCGGAGTTCCGCACAGGCACGCACCTGCAGCTCGCGCTTCGTGATCCGCGATGCGTGATGGGCTGGTTCCTGCCTCCGGCCCTCGGGTCCGTACTGCTGGATGAGGGAGAACTTGCAAAGGCTGATCGGCTCATGGAAGAGGCGAGGCTATCCCGGCGCTTGCAGAAGCCTCGCGTGAGGGGGCAGCCATGAACATCGACGAGAGAAACAACAACGGGTCCCGCGGGACCCGTTGTCACTCATTCGGCGAGGCCGCTCAGGCGGTCTCGGCCGGGCTGGCCATGCGCACCGGCAGGTCGTCCGGATCGACCGTCTTCCCCGACAGCGCCAGGTCCAGCGCCTCGTGGTCCAGCGCCCGCTCCCACTTCGACACGACGATCGTCGCCACCGCGTTGCCGACGAAGTTCGTCAGCGACCGGCACTCCGACATGAAACGGTCCACGCCCAGGATCAGCGCCATGCCCGCCACCGGCACCTCGGGCACCACCGACAGCGTCGCCGCCAGCGTGATGAAGCCCGCCCCGGTCACGCCCGCCGCGCCCTTGGAGCTCAGCATCGCCACCAGCAACAGCGTGATCTGGTGGCTCAGCGTCAGCTCGGTGTTCGTCGCCTGCGCGATGAACAGCGCCGCCAGCGTCATGTAGATGTTGGTCCCGTCCAGGTTGAACGAGTAGCCCGTCGGCACCACCAGGCCTACCACCGTCTTCTCGCAGCCGGCCTTCTCCATCTTCTCCATCAGCGACGGCAGCGCCGACTCCGACGACGAGGTGCCCAGCACCAGCAGCAGCTCCGCCTTCAGGTAGCGGATCAGCTTGATGACCGAGAACCCGCACAGCCGCGCCACGATCCCCAGGATCACCAGCACGAACAGCAGCGAGGTGACATAGAAGCTGCCCACCAGCATGCCCAGATTGAGCAGCGAGGCCAGTCCGTACTTGCCGATCGTGAACGCCATCGCGCCCAGCGCGCCGATCGGCGCCGCCTTCATCAGGATGTGCACCATCCGGAACACCGGCGCGGTCAGCGCCTCGAAGAAGGTCAGCACCGGCTTGCCGCGCTCGCCCACCAGCGCCAGCGCGACACCGAACAGCACCGCCACGAACAGCGTCTGCAGGATGTTGCCGTCCGCCAGCGCGCCCACCAGCGACTTCGGGATGATCTCCATCAGGAAGCCGACCAGGGTCAGGTCATGCGTCTTCTCCACATAGCGGTGGACCTCCTTCTGGTCCAGGTCCGCGACGTTGACGTTCATGCCGTGGCCCGGCTGCACCACGTTCGCCACCACCAGGCCCACGATCAGCGCCAGCGTCGAGAAGAACAGGAAGTACGCCATCGCCTTGCCGAACACCCGGCCTACGCGGCTCAGCTGCGTCATGCTCGCGATGCCGGTCACGATGGTCAGGAAGATCACCGGCGCGATGATCATCTTCACCAGCTTGATGAAGGCATCGCCCAGCGGCTGCAGCGTCACGGCGAACTTCGGCTCGAAGTGACCCAGCAGGATGCCGATCACGATCGCGATGACGACTTGCAGATACAGGTGGCGATACCACGGCACGGGCAAGGCCGGCGTGGCGGAGGCGGAAGGGGACAGCATGGATTCGGCTCCGGTTGCGGCGGGGCGCAGGGGCCGTCTCGGCATGGCTGCGCGCCCAGGCCGGGCAGTATCCCACCCGAAAAAATGCGGTGTCTGCGGAATCTACGTACAAACCCGAGTGATCAAACCCCTCATCAAGGCTGTTGGCCGAAGACCCGCGATTTGCCCTCGCGATCGATCGCGACATAGGTCAGATTGGCCTCCGTCACCTTGACCACATGCGGATTGGCCGGGTTGCGCTCGGCGAAGACCTCGACGTGCACCGTGATCGAGGTGCGCCCGATGCGCGTGACCTGTGCATAGAAGCTCAGCAGGTCGCCCACCGACACCGGCTGCTTGAAGACGAACTCGTTGACCGCGACCGTCGCGATGCGGCCGCGCGAGATGCGCGCCGGCAGCACCGAGCCCGCCAGGTCGACCTGCGCCATGATCCAGCCGCCGAAGATGTCGCCATTGCCGTTCGCATCGGCCGGCATCGGCATCACGCGCATCACCAGCTCGCGCGGGCCGATGGTCTCTGGCGACAGCAGCGAGGGCACGGTCGCGGCGGCGGGGGCATTGGGGGAGGTGGAGTCGCTCATGATCGGCAAACGGTGACAATGTCCACCATTGTCGTCCAGCACGCGCCGGACCTCGCGACATCCCCCTTTTCGACCACGCTCCATGCGCCGCTCCACGCTCGCCGGCACCGCCGCGCCTCCGCCCGCCGTCCCGGCCTCCGCCGGTGACGCCGCCAGTGCGCCGCCGCGCGGCGACTGGCACACCATCGCCCGGCTGCTGCCCTACTTCTGGCGCTACCGCTGGCGCGTGGGCATCGCGCTCGCCTTCATGGTGGGCGCCAAGCTGGCCAACGTCGGCGTGCCGCTGCTGCTCAAGCGGCTGGTCGACAGCCTCGACCTGCCGGCCGGCAGCCCGCAGGCGCTGATGGCCGTGCCGGCCGGGCTGCTGCTCGCGTACGGGATGCTGCGGCTGTGCACCTCGCTGTTCACCGAGGCCCGCGAGCTCATCTTCGCCAAGGCCACCGAGGGCGCCTCGCGCAGCATCTCGCTGCAGGTCTTCCGCCACCTGCACGACCTCAGCCTGCGCTTCCACCTCGAGCGCCAGACCGGCGGCATGACCCGCGACATCGAGCGCGGCACGCGCGCCGTGCATGCGCTGATCTCGTACTCGCTGTACAGCATCTTCCCGACGCTGGTCGAAGTCGCGCTGGTGCTGAGCCTGCTGGCGGTCAAGTTCGACGTGCTGTTCGCGTGGATCACCGGCGCGGCGCTGGTCTTCTACATCGGCTTCACGATCGTGGTCACCGAGTGGCGCACCAAGTTCCGCCGCCAGCTCAACGAGCTGGACTCGCACGCGCACAGCAAGGCGATCGACTCGCTGCTGAACTACGAGACGGTGAAGTACTTCAACAACGAGGACTTCGAGGCCGCCCGCTACGACCAGAGCCTGGAGCGCCTGCGCCGCGCGCAGCTCAAGGCGCAGACCACGCTGTCGCTGCTCAACGCCGGCCAGCAGCTGATCATCGCCAGCGCGCTGGTGGGCATGCTGTGGCGCGCGACGCAGGGCGTGGTCGCCGGCCGCATGAGCCTGGGCGACCTGGTCATGATCAACGCCTTCATGATCCAGCTCTACATCCCGCTGAACTTCCTCGGCGTGATCTACCGCGAGATCAAGCAGAGCCTCACCGACCTGGACAAGATGTTCAGCCTGCTCGCGCGCGAGCGCGAGATCGCCGACGCGCCCGGCGCCCAGCCGCTGCGCGTGCACGGCGGCGCGGTGCGCTTTCACGACGTGCACTTCGCCTACGAGCCGCAGCGGCCCATCCTCAAGGGCGTGAGCCTGGAGATCCCGGCCGGGAAGAAGGTCGCCGTGGTCGGGCCGAGCGGCTCGGGCAAGAGCACGCTGGCGCGGCTGCTCTACCGCTTCTACGACGCGCAGTCCGGCCGCATCGAGATCGACGGCCAGCCGCTGGCCGGGGTCACCCAGCACAGCGTGCGCCGCGCCATCGGCATCGTCCCGCAGGACACGGTGCTGTTCAACGACACCATCGCCTACAACATCGCCTATGGCCGGCCCGAGGCCTCGATCGAGGAGATCGAGGCCGCCGCGAGATCCGCCCACATCCACGACTTCATCAGCGCCCTGCCGCAGGGTTACCAGACCACGGTCGGCGAGCGCGGCCTGAAGCTGTCCGGCGGCGAGAAGCAGCGCGTGGCGATCGCGCGCACGCTGCTGAAGAACCCGCCGATCCTGATCTTCGACGAGGCCACGTCCGCGCTGGACTCGCGCAACGAGCGCGCCATCCAGGCCGAGCTCGAGGCCGCGGCGCAGGACAAGACCGTGCTGGTCATCGCGCACCGGCTGTCCACCATCGTCGACGCGCACGAGATCCTGGTGATGGAGCAGGGCCTCATCGTCGAGCGCGGCACGCATGCGGCGCTGCTCGCGTTGCGCGGCCGGTACGCGCAGATGTGGGCGCTGCAGCAGGATGGGCGGGAGGGCTAAACTCCCGCGCCGTGGAAACCAAATGGCTTGAAGACTTCGTGAGCCTGGCGGAGACGCGCAGCTTCTCCCGCTCGGCTCAATTGCGGCACGTCACGCAGCCGGCGTTCTCGCGCCGCATCCAGGCGCTGGAGGCCTGGGCCGGGGTCGATCTGGTCGACCGCTCGTCCTATCCGACGCGACTGACCGCCGCCGGCGAGACGCTGCTGGGCCAGGCCGTCGACCTGCTGGGCAACCTGCAGGCCACGCGCAACATGCTGCGCAGCCACCAGTCGGCGGGGCAGGACATGATCGAGTTCGCCGTGCCGCACTCGCTGTCCTTCAGCTTCTTCCCGCACTGGCTGATGGAGCTGCGCCAGCGCTTCGGCGAGGTGAAGTGCCGGCTCAACGCGCTCAACGTCCACGACGCGACGCTGCAGCTCAGCGAAGGCAACTGCGACCTGCTGGTCGTCTACCACCACCCCAGCCAGCCGCTGCAGCTCGACCCGGAACGCTACGAATCGGTCTCGCTCGGCCACGAAACGCTGGCCGCCTATGCGAAAGCCGACACAGGCGGCGGGCCGATGTTCCGGATTTCCGGACACCCGGGCCAGAAGATCCCCTTCCTCAGTTACGCCTCGGGCGCCTACCTCGGACGGTTGGTGGAACTGATCGTCAAGGACGCGGCGCAGCCGCTGAACCTCGAATCGGTCTTCGAGACCGACATGGCGGAGAGCCTCAAGGCCATGGCGATCGAGGGCCATGGCCTGGCCTTCCTGCCGGCCAGCTCGGTGAAGAAGGAAGTCAAGGCGCGCCGCCTGGTGCGGGCCGCCGAGCCCGGCCAGTACGAACTGAACATGGAACTGCGGATGTATCGCGAGCGCCAGGGTTCGGCCAGGCGGGTCAAGCCCGTCGCGCAGGCGCTGTGGAACTTCCTCACCGACGCGGGCGGTGGGCAGGCATGAAACCTGCATATGTAAGCCACGTGACATGTCGAGATGCGTGATACTCCCTACCCAGCGAAGTGGCCGCTCATGGTCTGCTTCGCCGGGCTGGAGGGCTTGGTGTTCGAACTCCGTTGGAATGCCGTGCCGATCCCGTTTCCGTATCCGCTTTTGAATCCGAACAAGCAGGAGCAACTATGAAGAAGGCATTGCTAGTCCTGGCCCTTGGCGCGGCGTTGGTGGGCGTGGCCCAGGCCGACACGCTGAAGAAGATCAAGGACACAGGCAGCGTGACCATGGGCGTGCGCGAGTCCTCGGGCGCGCTGTCGTACACGCTCGGCGACGGCAAGTACGTGGGTTACCACGTCGAGATCTGCCAGCGCGTGCTGGCCGACGTGCAGAAGCAGCTGGGCCTGGCCAAGCTGGACATCAAGTACCTGCCGGTGACCTCGCAGAACCGCGTGCCGCTGGTGCAGAACGGCACCGTGGACATCGAGTGCGGCTCCACCACCAACAACATGACCCGCGCCAAGGACGTGGCTTTCGCCGTCACGACCTACGTCGAGGAAGTGCGCATCGCCGTGAAGGCCAATTCGGGCATCACCTCGATCGCGCAGCTCAACGGCAAGACCGTGGCGACGACCACCGGCACGACCTCCGTGCAGCTGCTGCGCAAGCATGAGCGCGCCAACGGCGTGGACTTCAAGGAAGTGCTGGGCAAGGACCACGCCGACAGCTTCCTGCTGCTGGAGTCGGGCCGCGCCGACGCCTTCGTGATGGACGGCCAGATCCTGGCCGGCAACATCGCCAAGTCGCGCAACCCGTCGGACTTCAAGATCGTTGGCGAAGTGCTGTCGGTCGAGCCGATCGCGATCATGATCCGCAAGGACGATCCGGCCTTCAAGAAGGCGGTGGACGACAGCATCATCAAGATGATGAAGTCCGGCGACACCGCCAAGCTGTACGACAAGTGGTTCATGCAGCCGATCCCGCCGACCAACACGAAGGTGGGCCTGCCGGCCACGGAAGCGACCAAGAACGCCTGGGCGCATCCGAACGACAAGCCGGTCGAGGAATACGCGAAGAAGTGATCGCGAGGACCTGAGCGCAAGGCGCCCCGCGGGGCGCCTTGTCGCAAGCGCCGCTTGATCGCGCGAAGCCTCCATTCGCGGAGGCATCGCGCACCGGGGCCGCTGCACGTGAGGCGGCCCTTTGCATTGATGGATGGAGCCCGCCATGGCGAGTTGGGATTGGCAGCTGTACTGCACAGACATGGTGACCGAGGAGGTCGCGCCGAAGTGTTTCGGCGCCCCCGGTTATGAGACTTACCTGGACGCGATGGTCCACGCCTGGGGCTGGACGATGACCGTCTCGGTGCTGGGCCTGCTGGTGGCGCTGGTCGCCGGCTCGCTGATCGGCGTGCTGCGGACCGTGCCGGACCGGCGCGTGGCGATGTTCGGCGAGGCCTGGACGGAGTTCTTCCGCAACATCCCGCTGATCGTCCAGCTCTTCCTCTGGTACCACGTGATCCCGCGCCTGTTCCCGGTGCTGGGCGGCGTGCCGCCGGCGGTGCTGGTGGTGATCGCCATCGGCCTGTTCACTTCGGCGCGGATCGCCGAGCAGGTCAAGGCCGGCATCCTGACGCTGCCCAAGGGCCAGCGCTACGCGGGCCAGGCGCTGGGCCTGACGCTGCCGCAGACCTACCGGCACGTGCTGCTGCCGATGGCCTTCCGCATCGTCATCCCGCCGCTGACCAGCGAGAGCATGAACATCGTCAAGAACTCGGCGGTGGCCTTCGCGGTGAGCATCCCGGACCTGGCGCAGTTCGCGCAGCAGGCGTCGGAGCAGTCCAGCTTCGTGCAGATCTTCCTGCCGGTGACGCTGCTGTATTTCATCTCGGCGTACGCGATCAACCGCGTCGCCAAGCTGATCGAGATCTGGGTGCGCGTGCCCGGCATCCTGGGGGCCAAGTGACATGATGCAGCTCGATTTCTCGTTCCTGACCTGGGACGTGCTCTCGGCCTTCGTGGCCAAGGGCCTGTGGTTCTCGATCCAGCTGACGGTCTCGGCGATGCTCGGCGGCATCGTGCTGGGCACGGTGCTGGCGCTGATGCGCCTGTCGGGCAAGTGGTGGCTGGAGCGGCCGGCGGCGATCTACGTCGACACGCTGCGCTCGATCCCGCTGGTGATGGTGATCCTGTGGTTCTTCCTGCTGATCCCCTACGTGATGGGCCCGCTGGGCGCGGAGAAGACGGCGCTGATCACCTTCACGCTGTTCGAGGCGACCTACTACTCGGAGATCATGCGCGCGGGCATCCAGTCGGTGTCCAAGGGCCAGGTCTTCGCGGGCCAGGCGCTGGGCATGAGCTACCGCCAGACCATGGGCCTGGTGGTGCTGCCGCAAGCCTTCCGCAACATGCTGCCGGTGCTGCTGACGCAGACCATCGTGCTGTTCCAGGACACCTCGCTGGTCTACGCGATCGGCGCCTACGACCTGCTCAAGGGCTTCGAGGTCGCGGGCAAGAACTTCAACCGGCCGATGGAGACCTACCTGGTCGCGGCCGCCATCTACTTCGTCATCTGCTTCTCGCTGTCCATGCTGGTGCGCCGGCTGCAGAAGAAGATCGCCATCATTCGCTGAGGGGTTGCAAGCCATGATCGACATCAAGAACGTTTCCAAGTGGTACGGCCCCTTCCAGGTCCTGACCGACTGCAGCACGACCATCCAGAAGGGCGAGGTCGTGGTGGTGTGCGGGCCGTCGGGCTCGGGCAAGTCGACGCTGATCAAGACGGTCAACGCGCTGGAGCCGATCCAGGCGGGCGACATCGTCGTGGACGGCACCTCGCTGACCGATCCCAAGACCAACCTGCCCAAGCTGCGCTCGCGCGTGGGCATGGTGTTCCAGCATTTCGAGCTGTTCCCGCACCTGTCGGTGACGGAGAACCTGACGCTGGCGCAGGTCAAGGTGCTGGGCCGCAACATGGCCGACGCCAAGACCCGCGGCCTGAAGATGCTGGAACGCGTGGGCCTGATGGCGCACAAGGACAAGTTCCCGGGCCAGCTCTCGGGCGGCCAGCAGCAGCGCGTGGCGATCGCGCGGGCGCTGTCGATGGACCCGATCGTGATGCTGTTCGACGAGCCGACTTCGGCGCTGGACCCGGAGATGGTCGGCGAGGTGCTGGACGTGATGGTCCAGCTGGCCAACGAGGGCATGACCATGATGTGCGTGACGCACGAGATGGGTTTCGCCAAGAAGGTCAGCAACCGCGTGATCTTCATGGACGCGGGCAAGATCATCGAGGACTGCGCCAAGGATGACTTCTTCGGCAAGCCCGAGGAGCGCTCGCCGCGCGCCAAGGACTTCCTGGCGAAGATCCTGCAGCACTGATCGCGGACGCCCTTGGGCGTCCCGCCGCGAGGCCGAGGGCCCGCTCCGCGAGGAGCGGGCCTTTTCCATTCCGGGGCGGTCCACGAGTTCCCGCGCGGTTGTCACTCGTCCACGGCATCGATGGCCAAAAGACTCCTGGTCGAGGTCAGTGACGGCCGATGGGCCGCTGCGAACAATCGGTGTCATCGCGATTCGGCCTTGTGCGGCGAGTCGCACAAGGCACGAGGTCCTCCGTGCGGGAATCCGCCCGCAGGGTCAGGCCGTGCGTCGACTTTCGAGCAGCGTGGAGGTTGCGCTCATGGCGACTTGGCAAAAGGCAAAGGGTTGGACGAAGCAGCGTCCTCGCCGATCGGCGGGCCGCCACCGGGAAGACTGCGTGACACGCATCGAGCACGATGCAAAGAACGATGCGCTGTTGCAGTTGGTGCGCGCGGACTTCTCGATGCTGCGATCAGACTTTGCCGGCCTTCGTGGAGACATGCTGGAGCGCTTTGGCAAGGTCGACGGGGAGATCACCGGCATCAAAGGTGAGATCACCGGCATCAGGGGCCAGATCGATGGTCTCAAAGGGGAGATCCATGGCATCAAGGACACGGTCGAGGGCCTGAAGAACTCTCTGAGTTCGACGCAGTGGCTCGTGGGTGCCGCGGTGGCATTGATGGCGTTACTCCCTCAAATGCCAAGCATGATCGCGGCCTATCGCTTTCCGCCGCCGCCCCGAAGCGCCTCACCGGCGGCACACCCCATGCCATCGGCACCCGAGCCCGCGGCGAGCGGGCCTCAGACGCCAGCGCATGGGTGACCCGGTGCGACAATCCCGCCCCATGAGCGAAACCCTTGTCCTGACCCGTCCCGACGACTGGCACGTGCACCTGCGCGACGGTGCCGCGCTGCAGAGCGTCGTCCCGTACACCGCGCGCCAGTTCGCGCGCGCGATCGCGATGCCGAACCTGAAGCCGCCGGTCACGACGGCCGAGCAGGCCCAGGCCTATCGCCAGCGCATCCTCGCCGCCGTGCCGGCCGGCGTGGATTTCGAGCCGCTGATGACGCTCTACCTGACCGACCGCACCCGCCCCGAGGAGATCGCCGCGGCCAAGGCCGCGGGCGTCGTCGCGCTGAAGCTGTACCCGGCCGGCGCCACGACCAACAGCGATGCCGGCGTCACCGACATCCGCAAGACCTACGCCACGCTCGAGGCCATGCAGAAAGCCGGCCTGCTGCTGCTGGTGCACGGCGAGGTCACCGATGGCGACGTCGACGTCTTCGATCGCGAGGCCTTCTTCATCGACCGCGTGATGACCCCGCTGCGCAAGGACTTCCCCGAGCTGAAGGTCGTGTTCGAGCACATCACGACCAAGGAAGCCGCGCAGTACGTCACCGAGGCCGGCCGCTTCACCGGCGCGACGGTGACGCCGCAGCATCTGCTCTACAACCGCAACGCGATCTTCATGGGCGGGCTGCGTCCGCACTATTACTGCCTGCCGGTGCTCAAGCGCGAGGAGCATCGCCTCGCGCTGGTCCAGGCGGCGACCTCGGGCAGCCCGAAGTTCTTCCTCGGCACCGACAGCGCCCCGCATGCGTCGGTGATGAAGGAGAACTCGGTCTGCGGGGCCGGCTGCTTCACCGCGCTGTCCGCGATCGAGCTCTACGCCGAGGCCTTCGAGGCCGCCGGCGCGCTCGACAAGCTCGAGGCCTTCGCCAGTTTCCACGGCGCCGACTTCTACGGCCTGCCGCGCAACGCCACGCAGGTCACGCTGCGCAAGACCGAGTGGACGCTCCCCGAGGCCGTCCCCTTCGGCGAGGCCGCGCAGCTCAAGCCGCTGCGCGGCGGCGAAGTGATGCGCTGGAAGCTGGACTGAGGCTCACTTGAACCGGTACTGCGCGGACAGGTAGAAGAACCGTCCGCGCGGGTCGGTGTAGCTCGGGTCGTAGCCCGAGATGAAGAAGTAGGCCTGGTTCGAGAACGGCGGCGCCGTGTTGAACAGGTTCTTCACCCCCGCCCGGAGGGTGAGCGCGGCGGTGGCGTCCCAGCCGCCCGACAGGTCCCAGAGCGAGTACGCCTTGACCTTGTTCTTGCCGACGATGAGCCCGGTGTTGGTGTCGATCGCCGAGTTCTGGTCGTCGTAGCCGCTGTAGAAGGTGTTCGCGAGGTTCACGCTCCACGGGCCGCGCGACCAGTCGATGTTGAGCCGGTGCCGCCAGCGCTGCACCACGCCGTCGGTGACGAAGCGGCCGAGGTTGCTGATGTAGGGATCGCCATCGCCGGTCTGCTTCTTGGAGCTCAGCGTCCAGGTCCCCACCAGCTTCACGCCCAGGCGCCCCCAGCCGGCCGCCGGCGAGCGGTACTCCAGCGTCAGGTCCAGCCCCGAGGCCTTCTGCCGGCCGCGGTTCTCCTTGCGCAGCTCGATGTAGCAGATGCTGGAGTCCGTCGGGTCGTAATCGCAGCCCGGCATGCCCTCGTTCTCGTTGTAGCGATGGACCAGCGGCTCGTACTTGTCGAGGTTGGCGAGGATCACGTCGTCGCCCAGCGTGCTGATCAGGTCACGCTTCTCGATGTGCCAGTAGTCGAGCCCGACGCTCCATTGCGGCGTCGGATCCGCCAGCATCCCGATCGAGAACTGGCGCGACTTCTCCGGCTTCAGGTTGGGATTCGAGTACGTCCGCGTGTCCCAGTTGTTGGCGCAGAAACCCAGGTCGTTGGCGTTCTCGCGCATGCAGACGGGGTCGGGCAGGGTGGCGGTCTCGCTGACCTTGACCGAGCGGTAGAGGTCATTCATCGACGGCGCGCGGAAGCCGGTGCCGGCCGAGGCGCGGAAGGTCAGCCGGTCCATCGGCGCGTAGCGCAGGCCGATCTTGGGATTCGTGGTCGCGCCGATCTTCTGGTAGTGGTCGTGGCGCAGCGCGAACTGCAGCTCCCATTCCTTGGTGATCGGCGCCAGCAGCTCGCCATAGGCGGCCCAGATCTTGCGCGAGTTGTCGGTGAACTGCGCGTCGCCCGGCGACGAATCGCCCAGGATGTTGTCCGAGATCAGCAGGTCGCTGGCCGCCGAGGTGGACTTCTCGCGCCGCAGTTCCGCGCCGAGCGCCAGCGCCAGATCGCCGCCGCCAAGCGCCATCAGGCTGCGCGTCACCTTCGCGTCCAGGCTGTCCATCGTGCCGCGGGCGCGGCGCACTTCCTGGTTGATGTTGTTGTCGCGCAGGAAGGCCAGGCCTTCCGCGCTCGACGGGCCGAAGGGGTTGAGCCGCCCGTCGGCGTAGGCGGCCATCGTCGCGTCCTCGGGCAGGTAGCCGCGCACATCGCGATCGGACACCCGATTGACGCTGTGGTTGAAGCCCCAGTCGTAGTCCCAGCTGCCGATCGTGCCGGTCATGCCCACGACCACGCGGCTGCCGGTGCTGACCAGCTCGCTGGCGCGCGGGCCGGCCTCGAGCATGCGGGTGCGGACGGTGATGAGGCGGTCGTCCGGCAGCGCGTCGCCCAGGCCGGTCGCGGCCAGCTGCGGGATCAGCGACACGTCCAGGTCGGCGTCGATGCGGTTGCTGGTGCCGACATACCAGCTCTTGCTGCGCGTGTAGGCGGCCTCGACGAAGGCCTCGTGGCGCTCGCCGAGCTTGAGCACGCCGCGGCCCAGGAAGCTGCCCTTGTCCGTCTTCGGATAGAGCTCCAGGTCGCGCATGTAGTCGTAGGTGCAGCCGTCGACGCCGCCGATGCCGGCCGGCAGGTAGAGCGAGTGCGGCGGCTGGCAGTCCGGCGCGCTGAGGTTGATGGTGCGGGTGCTGATCGGCCGGCCGCCGATGGAGAAGCCCTGGTCGATCAGGTAGTCGCGCTGGTCGCGCGAGAGCCGGATGTTGCCGGGGAAGCTCGCCGACGACAGCAGGTGCGGTAGCCGCTCCGGGATGCGCAGGTCGGAGATGAAGTCGCGCTGCGAGGTCCGCAGCGCGCCGGTCTTCTGGATGTCCAGCACGCCCAGCACGTTGAAGCCGTCGCGCGCCAGGTCGCCATGGCCGGCCGCGATCGATGCGGTGCGCTTGCCCGCGCCACCCTCGCCGGCCTTGCCCGCGTAGACGTCGAGCTGCACGCCCTGGTAGTCCTTGCGGGTGATGAAGTTGACGACGCCGCCGATGGCGTCGGTGCCGTAGATCGCGGACGCGCCGTCGAGCAGCACCTCGACGCGCTCGATGGCCGCGGCCGGGATGTTGTTCAGGTCGACGCCGTTGTCGTCGCCGGGCGAGGCGAAGTTGGCCATGCGCCGGCCGTTGAGCAGCACCAGCGTCGACGAGGTGCCCAGCCCGCGCAGGTTCGCGGAGTTGAAACCCATCTGGTCGCGGAAGCCGCCGGTGCCGATGCTGACGCCGTCGGTCAGCGCGTTGCTCATCGACGAGACCGTCGCCATCAGTTCGGCCGCGGTGGTGACGCCGGCCTTGACGATGTCGTTGCGGTTGAGCACCTGGACGGGCAGGGCGCCTTCGGCGGCGATGCGCTTGATCGCGGAGCCGGTCACCTCGACGCGCTGCAGGCGCTGCGCCGGCGCCGACGCGGCCGGTTCCGGCGGCGCGACCTGGGCCTGCGCCGCGCCGCAGGCGGCGATCAGCGCCGCGATCGCGCCGAGCCTCGGCGCGAGGGACGGTCCAAGCGGATCGATCGAAGGACGGACGGTCATGGCGGGCTCCCTGTTGGCCGGTCTTGCCGGCGCCGATGCGGCGGTGTGGCTCAGTGGGATCAGTCTAGGGAGCGGGCTGTCATGAACAAGCGGTGCTGACCCGGGGCAGTCGCGACGATGCAACTGCGATGTGACCAATGGTCACCCAGGGGTCTGGACGCGACGCTATCTTTCCCTTCCGCCATCCCCCCTTCGTCCGACCCGCCTCCCCCTTGCGGGGTGAGTTCCACTGGTTACCCGATGCCGCCGGTCCGCGGCCTGAGGCCTTGACGATGACCGATTGCTGTTCTGCCAGATCCGTTGCCGGCGCGCGTTCGCCGGTGTTCGCCGCGCTGTTCAGGGCGCTGCCGGCGGCGCTGTGCGCCGGCCTGTGGGCCGTCGTGTGGGCTGGCCTGTTGGCTGTCCTGTTCGCCGCCGCATCCGGGCCCGCGCTGGCCGCTTCGCCGGGCAAGGCTGCAAAGCCGGTCACGGGCGCGGCGAAGGTGGCGCCATCCGCGGCCGCCCCGGCGCCGGCGGCGTCCTCGAGCGCGGCAACGCCTGCCCCCGCGGCGGAGGCCGCGCCGGGCGATGTCCCCATAAAAGGCCACGCGATGGCCATCGGCGGCGCGCTCAAGGCGGACAACGACGAGGTGTGGAACCGCCTCGTGGCGCTGGCCGGCGGACGCGGCGCGCGCTTCGTCGTGTTCGGCACCGCCGCCGAGGACCCCGAGGCCAGCGCCAAGCAGATCGTCGAGCAGCTGCAGCGCCGCGGCGCGGTGGCCGAGGCGCTGCCGGTGGCGCCCAAGTTCTCGTGGGTCGACCTGAACAAGGTGGTGCGCGATGCCGCGCTGATCGCCAAGGTGCGCAATGCCAAGGGCATCTTCTTCACCGGCGGCTCGCAGGAGCGCATCGTCGACGTGCTCTTCCCCGGCGGCCACTCGACGCCGATGCTCGATGCCATCTGGGATGTCTACCGCAAGGGCGGCGTCGTCGCCGGCACCTCGGCGGGGGCCGCGATCATGAGCACGGTGATGTTCCGCGACGCGCCCAGCGTCATCAGCATCCTCAAGGGCCAGTGGGAGGAGGGCAAGCAGATCGACCGCGGCCTGGGCTTCGTCGGGCCGGGACTGTTCGTCGACCAGCATTTCCTCAAGCGCGGCCGCTTCGGCCGCATGGTGCCGCTGATGCTGGCCAAGGGCTACAAGCTGGGCTTGGGCGTGGACGAGAACTCCGCCGCCGTGATCCGCGGCGACGAGGTCGAGATCCTCGGCCACAAGGGCGCGCTGCTGGTCGACCTCAGCGAGGCGAGCTCGGATCGCGCGCTCGGCGTCTTCAACCTGAAGAACGCGAAGCTCACCTACCTCGATCACGGCGACCGCATGAACCTGCGCACGCGCGGCGTGACGCCGTCGGCGCTGAAGCTGCGCGGCCAGAAGCTGGAGCCCGGCGCGCCGGACTACAAGCCCTACTACACGCTGCCGCAGTTCTACACGGACATGCTGGGCGACTCGACGATCTCGACGGCGATGTCGATCCTGATCGACAGCGTGCAGCCCGAGTTCCGCGGCCTGAGCTTCGAGGCCGCGCCCAAGGCCGGCGACACGCTGGCCGACCTGGGCTTCCTGTTCCGGCTCTACAAGGGGCCCGGCAGCATCGGCTGGAGCACCGACGAACTGGGGCCCGAGGACTACACCGTGGTCAACCTCTACCTCGATGTCACGCCGGTGCGCATGCCGCTGCCGCTGTTCGCGCCCTGGTCCGGCGACCGCCGTCCCGCGCAGTCCGCGCCGGCCGAGGAACCGCCGGCGGGCGAACGCCCGCAGCAGCCGTAGACGCACGGGCCCGGCCGCGCGGGCGGCGCCGCCCGCCGGACCGGCGGGGCCGTCCGGCACGAGGCTTGCTGGCGGCCCCCGCAAAGCCGCTAGCATGCGGCGTTCGCTCTTTCCTGGAGTCTCCTGCGTTGTCGCGAAAACTTCTCACCCCTGGGCGTGCCGCCGCCGGGGCGGTCCTGCTGCTGCTGGCGGCGCTGGGACTACCCGTCGCGGCGCAGTCCCCGCCGGCGCCGCTGGCGCCCGTTGCCCCGCCGGGCATGCCCGCGTCCGCGGCCAGCCAGGCGCAGCCGCCCGCGCCGGTCTCGGCCAGCGCCCGCCGCCTCTACGACCGCAGCCGCGCGCAGCTGCTGCAGATCCGCACGCTGTACAACGGCAGCCAGGCCTCGGTGGGCTCGGGCTTCGTCGTCAGCGCCGAGGGTCACGTCATCACCAACTACCACGTCGTCAGCCAGCATGCGCTCGAGCCCGAGCGCTACCGCCTGCAGTACCAGACGCCCGAGGGCGACGGCGGCGACATCCAGCTGCTGGACTTCGACGCCCGGCGCGACCTCGCGCTGCTGCGCATCGTGGCCAAGGCGGGCGACGCGAAGGCCGATCCCAAGGGCGTGGTCGCGCGCATGACCGCCACGCCGCTGGCGTTCCGCAAGGGCAGCCAGCCGCTGGCCAAGGGCGAGCGCATCTACTCGATGGGCAACCCGCACGACGTGGCCTTCGCGGTCGTCGAGGGCACCTACAACGGCCTGGTCGAGCGCAGCTTCGATCCGCTGATCTACTACTCCGGCTCGATCAATCCGGGCATGAGCGGCGGGCCGGTGCTCGACGAGGATGGCGAGATCGTCGGCATCAACGTGTCGACGATGATCTTCGCGCAGCAGATGAGCTTCCTGGTCCCGGCGGAGCACGCGGCCGCGCTGCTCGCGCGCAGCCGCGGCGCCGCGCCGATGAAGGGCGCCGCCTGGCCGAAGCTGCGCGAGCAGCTGATGGCCTACCAGGACGAGCTGTCGAAGAACTTCCTGGCGCAGCCCTGGCGCACGCTGACGCATCCGCGCTACCGCTTCCCGATCCCGCAGGAGCAGTACATGCGCTGCTGGGGCAGCGGCACCTCCGCCGACGCGCAGGGCCTGCAGATGCAGCGCACGCAATGCCGGATGGAGCATGCGCTGTTCATCAACGAGAGCCTGCAGACCGGCTACCTGGGCGTGACCGAGGAGGTCTACGACGGCAGCAAGCTCGGGGCGATGCGCTTCGCCAACATCTACTCGGCGAGTTTCCGCAACGAGCGCCTGGGCGCGCCGGACCGCGACCGCACGGCGCCGTACTGCAAGGAGGATTTCGTCCAGCAGAAGGACGGCCCGCCGCTGCGCGCGGTGGCCTGCCTGCGGGCCTACCGCAAGCTGGACGGCCTGTTCGACCTGACGGTGCTGGTCACCAACGTGGACGCCCCCACCGAGGGCGCCCTGGGCCGCTTCGAGGCCCGCGGCGTCAGCTTCGCGAACGCGACCCGGCTGACGCGTCATTACCTGCAAGGATTCGCATGGACCACGCCGCGGTAATCGAGATCGTCGACCGGGACGGTCATTGCCGGGAGACCCACAAGGTGCGCGCGTGGCCGCTGCGCATCGGCCGTTCGCCGGATTGCGACCTGGTGCTGTCCGATCCCCACCTGGCCGGCGCGCATGCGCTGCTGCACTGGGACCGCGGCGAACCCGCCGCCGAGCGCAGCGACGAGGCGCTGGACGCGCAGGCCTCGCCCGCCGCGGGCGGCCCGGTGCTGGAGCTGCTGCCCAGCCACAACGGCGGATGGCTGGACGGCGCTAGGCTGGTGGCGGGCAGCCGCGCGGCCTGGCCGTCGTCGGCGCTGCTGCAGATCGGCACCACGCGGCTGCGGCTGCGGACCTCGCTCGACGCGCTGCCGGCCGAGAAGCCGATGAACCGCGCCGATGAGCCGGTCAGGCGCGACGCGCGTCCGTCCTGGGCGCTTCCGGCGCTGCTGGCGGCGTGGGCGTTGATGCTGTGGATCACGAACTGGGCCACCAACGATGGCTCGGCGACCTGGGTGGACATCGTCAGCGCGCTGCTGGCGCCGGTGGGCATCGCGCTGATCTGGTCGGCGCTGTGGGCGCTGGTGACGCAGGTGTTCCGGCACTGGTTCGCGTTCGGCGCGCACCTGTGGCGGGTGCTGATCGCCATCGTGGCGATGCAGGCGCTGGAGGTGCTGGTGCCGGTGCTGGCCTACATGTTCAACGTGCCCAGACTGCTGGCGCTGGAGACGCTGGTCATGTCGGTGGGCGCCGCGCTGCTGCTGTGGTGGCACGCGACGGTGGTGTGGCCGCGCGCGTCGCGGGGGCTGGCGGTGGGCATCGGCGCGATGTGCGTCGTCGGCCTGGTGCTGACGGTGGGACGCCGGACGGAGCAGCAGTACTGGCTGGGGCCGAACTACATGGCGACGCTGCCGCCGCCGGCGCTGCGGATCGCCACGCCCAAGCCGGTCGATGACTTCATCGGCGGCATGCAGGCGCTGGAGGCGCCGCTGCTCAAGCAGGCGCAGAAGCGCAACGACCAGGCCGGCGGCAGCGGCGACAACGACGAGTAAGGAGCGCGGCTAGGCACTGGCCGGCCAGACCTGCCCGCACTTGCCTCGCGCAAGAACTCCCTCGCCCCCCGCGAGGGGGGAGAGGGCAGGGGAGAGGGGGTGCTTGGAAGGGCAGCAGCGCTGTGGCACGAGCCCCCTCTCCCCTCCCTCTCCCCGCTGGGGCGAGGGGGTAAGAAGGAGCGAGTGTCGGCACTTGCCTTGCGCAAGAACTCCCTCGCCCCCCGCGAGGGGGGAGAGGGCAGGGGAGAGGGGGTGCTTCGAAGGGCAGCAGCGCTGTGGCACGAGCCCCCTCTCCCCTCCCTCTCCCCGCTGGGGCGAGGGGAATACGGGCGGTGCACTAGCTCCTTCGCCCCCTGCGGGGGCGAAGGCTCAGGCGGTGGCTGCTGGCCTCGCGAGGCCAGGAGAGGCGGTGCGTCTGCGCAGCCAGGCCACCACCGGCAGCTCGATGCAGCGCCCGATGAGCCAGCCGCCGGTGACGGCGGCGGTGACGGCGATCGCGAAGATCACGAACTCCGGCAGCGCTCGATAGAGCCCGGCCTTGGCCAGCACGGCGAGCACGATGTTGATCAGCAGGCAGTGGGCCAGGTACAGCGAGTACGACGCCGCGCCCAGTTGCGCCAGCACCGCCGGCACGCGCACCGGCCGGCGCCGTTCCATCGCGACCAGCGTCGCCAGCACCAGCGCCGATGCCAGCCCGAGCGCGACGCGTCCGCCGAAGGCATGCGGCCCTTGCGCGCCGAGGCGCTCGTAGAGCACCGCGCCGATGAAGGCCGCGCCCACCAGCAGCCATTGCCGGTTCACCAGCGGCAGCGCCGCGCGGCGCGCGAGCAATCCCGTGGCCACTCCCATCAGGAACTGCAGGCAGTGCGGATCGCCGAGCTTCAGCGGCAAGGCGCCGGGCAGGGCGCCGAAGGCCTGGGCGATGACCAGCACCGCCCACAGTCCATAGAGCGCCAGCCCGCCGCGCAGGTGCAGCAGCAGCACGCAGAAGCTCAGATAGAACAGCACCTCGTACTGCAGCGACCAGGCGACGCCGACGTACGCCGGCTCCTGGCCGCCGATCCACAGCAGCAGCGTGCCGGGAATGTCGTCCGCGCCGAGTTCCGACACCGGCGTGCGGCCCGCCAGCCAGCGCGCCGCGATCGACGGTCCCGCCGTCATCGCCAGCACCAGCCAGTAGATCGGGAACACGCGCACGAAGCGCTTCCACAGGTAGCCCGGCCAGCGCGCCGCGCCGCGTCCCAGCTCCGCGTGATGGACGTAGGTGATGATGAAACCGCTCAGCACGAAGAAGAAGTCGACACCGGCGTAACCGAAGTCGAACATCCCGCCGAGCGCCACATGACCGCTGAACTGCGGCACCCGCATCAGGTGGGTCGCGTGCATCAGGACCACGGCCAGCGCGGCGAGCGCGCGGGCGGCCTCGATGGAGGCCAGTTTGGGGGCGTGGGCAGGGGCGGTCGGGGACATGGCGCGAAGGCGGTACGGCAGGGGCCTGGGCAACCTCGCACTGTAAGCCGGCGGCGGGCCGGCACTCGCCGGGCGTCCCTCGGGACGGGGGAACCCGTCCAGGGGACAGCGCCCCTTGGCGGCCGGGAAGGGCTCAGTTCGACGTCAGCCGCTTCTCCATGAACACCGACAGCGGGTCGTCGGCATAGTTGCCGAACGGCTCGCGCCGGCCATAGCCCAGCGTCTCGTAGAGCTTGAGCGCCTCGGGCTGGTGCACGCCGGTCTCCAGGCGCGCCAGTTCGATGCCTCGCGCCCGCAGATGGGCTTCGAGTTCCTCCATCAGGACCTTGGACAAGCCGCGTCCCCGGAACTGTGGCTGAACGAACATCCGCTTGATCTCGCCATAGGCGCCGTCGCCGTCCTCGACGACCTTCACCGCGGCGCAGCCCGCCAGCCACTCGGCCAGCCAGACGCCAATGAAGCGCACCTGCGGCTGGGCCAGCGCGTCGACGTCGGCCAGGTGGTTGCTCTCGCTCGGGTAGAGCGCCGCCATGTAGGCGTCCGATTGCGCCAGCAGGGACATCGCCGCGGCGCTGTGGGGGTCCAGGGGTTGGATCTGCATGATCCCGAAGGTAGCAACCGATGTGCCTGTCGGCCCCCGGTGCCCTGAAAGGGTTTGCAAGCCAATGTTCGCTTGCAAATCGTCATAAAGGTGAAGCAAGCCGATAGGCCGGATTCTGTGCACGGATCCTCTTGCGATTCCCCGCGTGACCGCCATTCATCTGGGCCGGGCATCGCTGCCCGGCTCGGTGCCACCTACCCGCCAGCTCTGCGAGCCGCATCGACGCTGGCCTACTTGGTGTTGCTGCGCGTAGAGATTGCCCGTTTCACCCGGAACCGGCTTGCGCCGGTCCCGACTCGTCTCTGTTGCTCTGATCCTCGGCTTTCGCCGGGCAGCCGTTAGCTGCTACGCCGCTCTATGCAGTCCGGACCTTCCTCCAGTGCCGTGTTTCCACGATCGCACCAGCGGCGGTCTGGCTTGCTTCACGGGAGCGGATTCTAGCCGCGTGGCCGCTTCGGCTTCGGCCACGCGGCGCGTTTGATGTCAGGGCTTGCCTGCGAGGATCGCCTCGATGGTCTGTTGCACGGCCAGTGCTTCGGCGAAACCGGGGAGGCTGTGCGAGCGGCCCTCCAGCATCGCGGCCCAGTGGCTGAGCTGGTCGGTCATGCCATTCATGCGTAGCGTCTCGGCGTCGCCCAGGCTCTGCACGCGCTCGCCCTGGCGCTGCTGCGTCACGCCGAACCAGTCGCGCAGCTCGATCTCGCCCTCGCTGGCGCGCCACAGCATGCGGTTGTCGTCGGCGCGCTGGCCACCGATGGCGGCACTGACCGTCACCGGGATGCCGGCCGCGGTCAGCTCCGCCTCGACCGACAGCTCCGAGCCGATGCCATCCCCGGGGTACACGACCTCGCTGCGCACGACCCGCGCCGGGCCCAGCACCCGCTGCAGCACGAAGATGAAGTGCGACAGCACCTCGCGCGTGAAGCCGCCCTCGGCGCGCTGCGACAGCCAGGCGCCCGCGCCAGCCTGCCAGGGCCGTGGCCAGGCGGCGAAACGCAGCTCGATGCGGACATCGTGCAGCGCGCCCAGCGGGCGCCGCGAGGCCGCGCCGAAGGCCAGCTGCAGCTGCGCCAGCCCGGTCGACGAGGCCAGCGAGTAATTCACCGCGGCCCGGCGCCGTTCCTGCTCGATGCGCTCGATGCAGGCGCGCGCGGCCGCGAAGTCGGTGGTGAGCGGCTTCTCGCACAGCACCGGCAGGCCGGCGTCGAAGGCGCGCTCGGACAGCGCGATGTGCGGTCCCGGCGGCGTGGCGATGTACAGACCGTGCAGGCCGGGCTCGCGGATCAGCGCCTCGGCGCTGGCGGCGGCCCGCAGCATCGGATCGTTCGCCAGCGCCTGCGACAGCACCACGGGGTTCTCGTCCCACACCCGGGTGACGCGCAGCCGCGCATGCCCGGCCAGCCGCGCCAGCATCCGCTGGCCCATCACGCCCAGTCCCACCACCCCAATGCTCAACACGCCTGGCACCACCGTCTCCGCCCGAAGTTCCGCAAAAGTCCCGCAGTGTAGGGGGGCCGCCACAGCGCCCGCCGCCGCCCGGCGGACCCGGGCGACCCGCGCACGCCCGCCGCGCAAGCGGCGTGCCCGGCCGGCATGACGGCCGGCGCGCCGGTCCGCGCAAGGGTATCGTCGGCGGCTTCTCGCACGCTCGCACCGCCTCACGCATGAATCCCGAAGCCAGCCAACTGTGGCGCGCGCCGCGCTGGGCCCTCGCCATCCTGCTGGCCGCGCTGGCCACGGTGGGGCCGTTCTCCATCGACACCTACATCCCCGCCTTCGCCGGGATCGCCCGCGCGCTGGACGCCACGCCGGTCCAGATGCAGCAGACGCTGTCGGGCTACCTGCTGGGCTTCGCGGTGATGAACCTGTTCCACGGCGCGCTGTCCGACAGCTTCGGCCGGCGGCCCGTGGTGCTGTGGGGCATGGCGGTGTTCGCGCTGTCCTCGCTGGGCTGCGCGCTGGCCGGCAGCATCGGCCAGCTGGTGTTCTGGCGCACGGTGCAGGGGCTGTCGGCCGGCGCCGGCGTGGTCGTCTCGCGCGCCATCATCCGCGACATGTTCCCGCCGTCCGAGGCGCAGCGCGTGATGTCGCAGGTGACGATCTTCTTCGGCCTGGCGCCGGCGATCGCGCCGATGATCGGCGGCTTCCTCTACGTCCACGCCGACTGGCACGCGATCTTCTGGTTCCTGGTCTTCGTCGGCGCGCTGCTGTTCGCGGTCACCTGGCGCCTGATGCCCGAGACCCTGCATCGCGACCATCGCCAGCCCTTCCACGTCGGCTCGCTGCTGCGCGGCTACCAGAGCCTGGTGGGCAGCCGGCGCTTCCTGCTGCTGGCGCTGGCCAGCGGCATCCCGTTCAACGGCATGTTCCTGTACGTGCTGGCCGCGCCGGTGTTCCTGGGCGAGCACCTGGCGCTGCAGCCGACGCAGTTCTTCGTCTTCTTCCTGTTCAGCATCGGCGGAATCATGGGCGGCGCCTGGCTGAGCGGCCGGCTCGCCGGCCGGATCGCGCCGCGCAAGCAGATCCGGCGCGGCTTCCTGATCATGGGCTTCACCTCGATCGCCAACATCGCCTGCAACCTGCTGCTGCCGCCCAGCCCGTTCTGGGCCTTCCCGCTGATCAGCAGCTTCGCGTTCGGCTGGGCGCTGATGGTGCCGGTGGTGACGCTGCTGGTGCTGGACCAGGCGCCCGAGCGCCGTGGCATGGCCTCGTCGCTGCAGGCCTGCATCGGCAGTGCCGCCAACGGCCTGGTGGCCGGCGTGCTGGTGCCGCTGGTGATGCATTCGACGCTGACGCTGGCGCTGGCCTCGGCCGCGATGATGTGCATCGGGCTGGTGTCCTGGACCTGGGTCAAGCACGAGGTGTCGGCGCCGCCGCCGCCTTCCCCCTGAGGACCTGCGAGCCTGCGGGCCTGGACAGGGAAGGGCGTGACATCGGCCCGCCCTCCGTCCTCAAGAAGCCCGCGCGGGCTCCGAAATAGACAGGGCGTCCCCGTCTCGTTTCCGGAGCCCCGTCCATGTTCCATCGCCCCGGCCTCGGCCCTCTGCTGCCGGCCGTCCTCTGCCTGTCCCTGCTGCTGCCCGGCGCCGCGCGTGCCGCCGACGCGCCGGCGGGCGACGCCTCCGCCGGGCCGTTGCGCGACCGCCTCGCCGAGCGCCTGAAGGACGACAGCGCCACGCTCAAGGTCAAGAAGACGCCGGACGACGTCCGCACCAGCAACCCGGTCGACCTGCGCGCCCGCCGCGCGGCGCCCAAGCCGGCCGCGGCCGCCTCGGCGGCGAAGCCGTCCACCCCCTGGGCCTACACCGGCGAGGGCGCGCCCGACCGCTGGGGCCAGCTGCAGCCCGAATTCCGCCAATGCGCGATCGGCACCCGCCAGAGCCCGATCGACCTGCGCGACACCATCAAGGTCGACCAGGAGCAGATCCAGTTCGACTACAAGGCCAGCAGCTTCTCGGTGGTCGACAACGGCCACACGATCCAGGTGAACGTCGCGCCCGGCAACGCGATCCAGGTCATGGGCCGGCGCTACGAGCTGCAGCAGTTCCACTTCCACCGCCCCAGCGAGGAACGCATCAACGGCCGCCAGTACGACATGGTCGCCCACCTGGTCCACAAGGATGGGGAAGGCCGGCTGGCGGTGGTCGCGGTGCTGCTGGAGCGCGGCCAGGACCAGGGGCTGATCCAGACGGTCTGGAACTACCTGCCGCTGGAGCGCGGCGACACCTACGCCGCGCCGGTGCCGATCGACCTCAGCCAGCTGCTGCCCAAGGACCGCGCCTACTTCTCGTACATGGGCTCGCTGACGACGCCGCCCTGCACCGAGGGCGTGCTGTGGATGGTGCTGCGCCAGCCGGTGCCGGTGTCGACGCAGCAGATCTCGGTGTTCACGCACCTGTACCCGATGAACGCGCGTCCGCTGCAGGCGCAGTCGGGCCGCCTGATCAAGGAATCCAACTGAGGGCCGCGCCCCCGCGCCCCCGCGCCCGGGCCGCCAGGACTGAGCCGCGGGAGCCATGCTTGCCGCTTTGAGCCGGCGCTGTGACGGTCGTCACGGCACCGGCTCTCTTCTTGGTGGAAACCCTTGGTTTGCGGTCAACGAGCCTTCAAAATCCTCGCCGCCCCGTCCCTGTCATGCGTTTGTCTTGATTCAGATCAAGGACGGGCGCGTCCAACCTCCCCCCAGGAATCCCCATCGTGTTGAAGACCATCAAGTCGCGCCTGATCGCGATCAGCATCCTGATCGTGGTGGCGGCCGTCGCGCTCGCCACCTTCGCCAGCTACTGGGCCGTGCGCGATCACGCGCGCCGCCAGGTGCAGGCACAACTGACGGACATCGCCACCGCCAATGCCGCGGGCGTCGCCGCCTGGGTGAAGACGCAGAAGGACGTCGTGGCCGCGATGGCGCCGGCCGCGCAGCTCGAGGACCCGCGGCCGGTGCTGACGCAGGGCCTGCAGTCGGGCCGGCTGGACCTGGCCTATGTCGGCGGCGCGGACAAGCGGATGATCTCCATCCCCGACCGCCAGCGCCCGGCGGAGTACGACCCGACCGGCCGCGGCTGGTACAAGCAGGCGTCCGGGTCGGACCAGCCGGTGATCACCGCGCCGTATGTCGCGGCCTCGAGCAAGAAGCTGGTCGTGACCTTCGCCAGCGCGGTGCGCGCGGGCGGCGAGGTCAAGGCGGTGACCGGCACCGACGTGGCGCTGGACGACATCGTCGCGACGATGAAGTCGATCAAGCCGACGGCGAGCGGCTTCGCGATGCTGCTGGACCGGAAGGGCACCGTGATCGCCCACCCGGACGCGGCGCTGACGCTCAAGCCGGTGAAGGACCTGTCCGCCGCGTTCGATGACGCCCTGCTGGCCACCGCGCATGGCGGCGAGCCGACGCTGGCCAATGTCGGCGACGAGCGCTTCTTCCTGAAGGCGGTCGACGTGCCGGGCACGGACTGGGTGCTGGTGGCCGCGGCCGAGCGCAACGAGGCGCTGGCCGCGCTCTCGGACGTGCTGCGCAACGCGGGCCTGACGATGGCGGTGGTGACGGTGGTGGCGGCGCTGGTCGCGGCGGCCGCGGTCGGGGCGCTGCTGCAGGGCCTGGCCGGCATCAAGCGCGCGATGAACGACATCGGCGCCGGCGAGGGCGACCTGAGCCAGCGCCTGCAGGTGCGTGGCGAGGACGAGATCGCCGACATCTCGCGCGGTTTCAACCAGTTCATCCAGAAGATCGAGCAGGTGATGCTGCAGGTGCGCGAGACCAGCCAGTCGATCGCGGTGGCGTCGCGGCAGATCGCCGCCGGCAACCATGACCTGAGCCAGCGCACCGAGGAGACGGCCAGCAACCTGCAGGAGACGGCCAGCTCGATGGAGGAGCTCAACAGCACGGTGGCCAACAGCGCGGCCAACGCCGACCAGGCGCGCCAGCTGGCCGACACGGCGAGCCGCGTCGCGCGCGACGGCGGCACGGCGATGGGACAGGTGGTCTCGACGATGCAGGAGATCAGCGCGAGCTCGCGCCAGATCGGCGACATCATCGGCGTGATCGATGGCATCGCGTTCCAGACCAACATCCTGGCGCTGAACGCGGCGGTGGAAGCGGCGCGCGCGGGCGAGCAGGGGCGCGGTTTCGCGGTGGTGGCGGGCGAGGTGCGGGCGCTGGCGCAGCGCTCGGCGGGCGCGGCCAAGGAGATCAAGGCGCTGATCACCGCCAGCGTCGAGCGCGTCGAGACCGGCACCCGCCAGGTGTCGACGGCGGGCGAGACGATGAATGAGGTGGTGGGCAGCGTGCAGCGGGTGGCGCAGATGATCGGCGAGATCAGCCACACGGCGCAGGAGCAGAGCCACGGCATCGGCCAGGTGAACGTGGCGGTGGCGCAGCTGGATCAGGTGACGCAGCAGAACGCGTCGCTGGTCGAGGAATCGGCCGCGGCGGCCGAGAGCCTCAAGGACCAGGCGCAGAAGCTGGCCGACGTCGTCGGCACCTTCCGCCTGAGCGGCAAATAACTCCCTCGCCCCCCGCGAGGGGGGAGAGGGCAGGGGAGAGGGGGTGCTTCGAAGGGCAGCAGCGCTGTGGCACGAGCCCCCTCTCCCCTCCCTCTCCCCGCTGGGGCGAGGGGGTAAGACAGACAGCGCTGGCCGCAAGGCCGCCGCCCGTTGTCTTTTCTCGCTTCCCCTTCAGCCCGTCGCTTCCACCGCGTGGAAGCACAGGAACATATCCGCCGCCGAGTCGGCGACCTGCCGCTGCTGCGCCGCGTCCAGCGGCGGCTGCCCCATGGTGATCTGCGGCCAGAACGCGAAGCCCTTGACCAGCGCCTGCAGCTGCGCCGCCGCGAAAGCCGGATCCCCCGCCTTGATCCGCCCGTCGGCCATCGCCGCGCGGATCCACACGGTCAACCCTTCCTCGCGCCCACCCAGCCGGCAGAGCATGTCCCGCGCCCGCTGCGGCGCATGGATCGCCTCCGCGATCAACACCCGCGCCAGATCCAGGAACTGCGAATCGCCGCTCATCGCGAGCTTCTGCTCGATCAGCGTCAGCAACTGCGGACGCAGCGGCTGATCGGCGCGATACGACAGCTTCACCTGCGCCTCGGTCGCCGCCCACAGCCGCTCCAGGATGGCCTCGAACAGCGCGTCCTTGCCGCTGAAGTGGTTGTAGACGGTGCGCTTGGAGACCTGCGCCCGGCCGGCGATGCGGTCCATGTTCGCGACCTCGAAGCCGTGCTGCCGGAATTCCTCGATCGCCGCATCCACGATGGCCTGCCGCTTGCGGTCGGTGAGGCGAAGCCGCTCCGCGTCCGTGGGCATCACCGCGTCGTCGACCGAGGCGCAGGCCCCGGGCGTGCCAGAAACGGCGATGGAAGAGGGCGTCGCGGCGTCGGAAGTCATGGCGGTGAATCTTACACCGGGGAGTTTACTTTTCAGCCTCTGGTGTCTACACTGCGTTGAAACTACACCGTGTAGTGCAAGTTTTCAAATGACGCTTCCCCGCCGATCCGTCGCCCGCGCGCTGCTGAGCCTGTCGCTGACCGCGCTGACCGGCGTGGTGTCCGTCCTGCTAGTTGGAGCCCTTGCCATGACCGCCTCCCGAGCCTTGTCCTCCCCCGCCTCCATCCCCTCGAAGGGGGCGTCTGCCCCCACCGCCGAGGGCGCCCAGCCGGCGCTCGAGCAATCGCCCCAATGGTCGGAAGGCCGCTTTCACAACCCGGCCGTCGAGCCTTCGCAGGGCTTCTGGAAGATGGTGGGGCTCATGTGGGACTTCATGTTCCACAAGCCCGCCGGCACCGTGCCGGACCGGCCCATCGAGGTCCAGGCGCTGACACGTGGCCAACTGCTTGCCGCGCCGGACCGCACGCTGTTCCGCCTGGGCCATTCCACCGTGCTGCTCAAGCTGCGCGGCCGCTTCTGGCTGACGGATCCGGTGTTCTCGGAGCGTGCCTCGCCGTTCTCGTTCATGGGTCCGAAGCGCTTCCACGCGCCGCCGATCGCGCTGGACGAGCTGCCGGAGATCGAGGCCGTGATCCTGTCGCACGACCATTACGACCACCTGGACCACGACACCGTGCTGGCGCTGACGCCGAAGGTGCGCCACTTCGTGACGCCGCTGGGCGTGGGCCAGCGGCTGATCGACTGGGGCGTGCCGGCGGCCAAGGTGCAGCAGTTCGACTGGTGGCAGGGCACGACGATCGCCGGCCTGCAGCTGACGGCGACGCCGGCGCAGCACTTCTCCGGCCGCGGCCTGAGCGACCGCAACTCGACGCTGTGGGCGTCGTGGGTGCTGATCGACGACGGCCTGCGCGTCTTCTTCAGCGGCGACACCGGCTACTTCGACGGCTTCAAGGCGATCGGCGAGCGCTTCGGCCCCTTCGACCTGACGCTGATGGAGACCGGCGCCTACGACCCGCGCTGGCCGTACGTGCACATGCAGCCGGAGCAGACCATGCAGGCGCACGTCGACCTGAAGGGGCAGCGGCTGCTGCCCATCCACAACGGCACCTTCGACCTGGCGATGCACCGCTGGCAGGACCCGTTCGAGCGCATCACCGCGCTGGCCCGGCTGCGCAACGTGGAGCTGGTGACGCCGGTGATCGGCGCGCCGCTGGCGATCGAGCAGCCCGGCCCGACGCCGCAGTGGTGGCAGGAGGCGGGCGGCGCGTCCGACGCTGCGGCGGCCCCGGCCTCGACGCCCTCAGCTGCCATGCCCTGACCGCCGCGGCGACGCCGCCCCCGATCGACCAAAGCCCGGCCTGGCCGGGCTTTTTGCATTCCTCCCACCTTTCCACCACTTGGGGGCCGGCTTTGACCCGTCGGCGGGGAGCCCGCCCCACTCCAGTGCGGCGGATCGATGCGGCGAGCGCCGCGCGGCGGTCCCGGTTTCAGGGGGGTACGGCTGGCGATCCGAGTTGATCCATCACTTGCACTGCATTTGTTAAGTCCTTCATTTTGAACATCTTTTTTTCGAACAACTGACTTGAGAATGGAAGCTAAGTAGTTGATTTGATTGGGAAAAATCTCGAATTTCCTTGACCGGCCGCCTCGCCGCCATTAAAGTGGGAGAAAGTGCAATTCGGTGGGGCAAAGTGGCGAATGTCGTGTTTCAGGGGGCGAGTGCCTTGGCGTTGGACGCCAAGGGGCGCTTGACCGTCCCCGCGCGGCACCGCGAAGTCCTGCAGGCGCTGTGCGGCGGCCAGCTCACGCTGACCAAGCACCCGGAAGGCTGCCTGATGGTCTTCCCCCGTCCCGCCTGGGAGCAGTTCCGCGACAAGGTCGCCGCGCTGCCCATGTCAGCCTCTGGCTGGAAGCGCGTCTTCCTCGGCAATGCGCAGGACGTCGAGATCGATTCCGCCGCCCGCGTGCTGATCGCGCCGGAGCTGCGCGCCTCGGCCGGCCTGCAGAAGGACACGATGCTGCTCGGCATGGGCAGCCATTTCGAGCTCTGGGACGCCCAGGCCTACGCCGCCCACGAGGCCGCCATCATGCAGTCCGAGATGCCCGCGGCGCTCCAGGACTTCAGCTTCTGAGCGCCATGAGCACCGAGCAGTCCCCCAACCCCTTCACCCACACCACCGTGCTGCTGCACGAGACGGTCGACGGCGCGTTCACCACGCCCGACGGCATCTACGTCGACGGCACCTTCGGGCGTGGCGGCCATTCGCGCCTGCTGCTGTCCCGGCTGGGGGAGAAGGGACGGTTGATCGCGATCGACCGCGACCCCGAGGCGGTCGCGGCCGCGACCTCCGGACCAACGCGGGTCGACGACCCGCGTTTCCACATTTGCCACAGCGCGTTCGCCGACATGGCCGCGCAGCTCGACGCGCTGGGCATCGCCCAGGTCGACGGCATCCTGCTGGACCTGGGCGTCTCCAGCCCGCAGATCGACAACCCGGAGCGCGGCTTCAGCTTCCGCTTCGACGGCCCCCTGGACATGCGCATGGACACGACGCGGGGCGAAAGCGCCGCCGACTTCATCGCCCGCGCCGAGGTGTCCCAACTCGCACAGGTGATCCGCGACTATGGCGAAGAACGGTTTGCTCTCCCGATTGCAAAGGCGCTTGTGGCTCGCCGGGAAGGCGGGCGTCCTGTACGAACAACCGCCGAGCTTTCCCAAGTCGTGGCTGGTGCGGTCAAAACCCGCGAGCCGGGCAAGGACCCTTCAACGCGCACATTTCAGGCTCTACGGATATTCGTCAACGCCGAGCTTGAAGAGCTCCAGCAGGGGCTGAACGCCGCGCTGGCGCGGCTCAAGCCGGGCGGCCGGCTGGCGGTGATCAGCTTCCATTCGCTGGAGGACCGCATCGTCAAGAACTTCATCGCCGCGCACAGCAAGGAAGTCTTCGACCGCCGCGCCCCGTTCGCCGAGCCGCGGCCCACGGCGCTGCGCGCCATCGCGCGCGTCAAGCCCAGCGACGCCGAGGTCGACGCCAACCCGCGCGCGCGCTCCGCGATCCTGCGCGTGGCCGAGCGCACCGACGCGCCGCCGCCCGCGCCGGCCGCCGAATCCACCGGCAAGCAGAAGAAGGGAGGCCGCCGATGATCGGCCGCCTCAACCTGCTGCTGATCGTCGCGGTGATGGTGTCCGGCATCTACATGGTGCGCAGCGCCTACGAGTCGCGCCGCCTGTTCACCGAGCTGGACCGCGCGCAGACCGAGGGCCGCCGGCTCGAGGCCGACTACCAGAAGCTGATGGCCGACCGCCAGGCGCAGGCGACCAACCTGCGCGTCGAGCAGGTCGCCCGCGAGCGCCTGAAGATGCGCCCGATCACGCCGGCCATCACCTTCAACCCCGACGCGCCCGCGGTCGAGGCCAGCGCCGTGCGCGGCCGTCCGCAACCGGGGACCGCCCGATGATCGGCAAGCTCCGCAAGGGATCGCGCAACGCGCCGACGCGCGGCGTCAGCTATTCCAGCAGCCCGCTGCTGGCGTCGAAGACGCCGCCGTGGCGCTCGCGCTTCCTCGTCGCGCTGGTGGGCCTGGCCTTCACCGGCCTGCTGGCGCGCGCCGCCTACATCCAGCTGATCGGCGAGGACTTCTTCCAGCGCCAGGGCGAGGCCCGCTACGCCCACAAGATGGAGCTGCCCGCGAGCCGCGGCAAGATCAGCGACCGCACCGGCCAGGTGCTGGCCGCCAGCGTCGCGGTGCCGTCGATCTGGGCCTTCCCGAAGGAGGTCGACGCCGACCCCGACAAGCGCCGCCAGCTCGCCAAGCTGCTGGACATGTCCGCGGCCGAGCTCGACAAGCGCCTGGACCCGGCCAACCGCTTCGTCTTCCTGCGCCGCCAGGCCGATGACGAGACCGCCCGCAAGATCAAGGAACTCGGCCTGAAGGGCGTGTTCCAGGACCGCGAGTACAAGCGCCAGTACCCCGAGGGCGAGGCCGCCGCGCACATCGTCGGCTTCACCAACATCGAGGAGCAGGGCCAGGAGGGCATCGAGCTCGCGTTCCAGAAGGACCTGCAGGGCCGCGACGGTTCGCGCGCGGTGGTGCGCGACCGGCTCGGCCGCGTCGTCGAGGACATGGGCGAGCGCATTCCCGCCGCCAACGGCAAGGACATCGAGCTGTCCATCGACGCCAAGGTCCAGTTCTTCGCCTACCAGCGCGTGCGCGACGCGGTGGCCGAGAACAACGCCAAGGCCGGCTCGGTGGTGGTGCTGGACGCCCACACCGGCGAGGTGCTGGCGCTGGCCAACTACCCCAGCTACGACCCGGGCCACCGCCAGAACCTGTCCGGCGAGCAGTTGCGCAACCGCGCGCTGACCGACGTCTTCGAGCCCGGCTCGACGATGAAGCCCTTCACGACGGCGCTGGCGCTGGAGACCGGCCGCGTGCGTCCCGACACGCTGCTGAGCACCGGCCCGCGCAGCGTCGTCATCGCCGGCTGGTCGCCGACGGACGCCCATCCGCACGGCGACCTGACCGTGCAGCAGGTGATCCAGAAGTCCAGCAACATCGGCGCGGCGCGGATGGCGCTGATGATGCAGCCGCGCGAGATGCACGAGATGTTCACCGCGATCGGCCTGGGGCAGCGCCCGCAGATCGACTTCCCCGGCGCGGTGACCGGCAAGCTGCGCCCGTGGAAGAGCTGGCGCCCGATCGAGCAGGCCACGATGAGCTACGGCTACGGGCTGTCGGCCTCGCTGCTGCAGCTGGCGCGCGCGTACACGGTGTTCGCGCGCGACGGCGACATCATCCCCATCACCATGACCCGGCGCCCGGCCGACCAGCCGGTGGCCGGCATCAAGGTCTTCAGCCCCAAGGTCGCCGCGGAGGTCCGCGCGATGCTGCAGATGGCCGCCGGCCCGGGCGGCACCGCGCCGCAGGCGATGGTCCCGGGCTACAGCGTCGGCGGCAAGTCCGGCACCGCGCACAAGCAGGAAGGCAAGGGCTATGCGAGCCACAAATACCGTTCCTGGTTCGTGGGCATCGCGCCGATCTCCAGGCCGCGCATCATCGTGGCGGTGATGGTCGACGAGCCGAAGAACGGCCAGTACTTCGGCGGCGCCGTCGCGGGACCGGTCTTCAGCCAGGTCGTGGCGCAGACGCTGCGCCTGATCGGCGAGCCGCCCGATCTGGAGGTCAAGCCGCAGATCGTGGCGCAGCAGAAGCTGCAGGCCGTGGACGAGAGTTTCTGAGCGGGCACGAACCATGTTGATGCACCTGAAATCCCCCGAGGCCGCCGCCCGCTGGCTGCTGGAATGGACCCCGAGCGGCCAGTTGCGCACGGACAGCCGCGCCGTCGGCGCCGGCGATGCCTTCATCGCCTGGCCCGGCTACGCGAAGGATGCGCGCCAGTTCGTCGCCGGCGCGCTGTCGGCCGGCGCGGCGACCGCGCTGGTCGAGCACGCCGGCGCGGCCGAGTACGGCTTCACCGACGCGCGCATCGCCTCGCTGCCCGACCTGAAGGCCAACTGCGGCCGCATCGCCTCGGCCTTCTATGGCGAGCCCAGCCAGCGGCTGAGCGTGCTGGCGGTGACCGGCACCAACGGCAAGACCTCCAGCGCCTGGTGGATCGCGCAGGCGCTGACGCTGCTGGGCGCGCGCTGCGGCGTGATCGGCACGCTGGGTGTCGGCCAGCCGCCGGTGCCGGGCGCGACCACCAGCGCCTCCATCGAGGCCACCGGCCTGACGACGCCGGATCCGGTCCGCCTGCAGGAAGCGTTCAAGCGCATGGCCGATGACGGCTTCGGCGCCTGCGCGATCGAGGCCTCGTCGATCGGCATCGAGGAACACCGGCTGGCCGGCACGTCCATCCAGGTCGCGCTGCTGACCAACTTCACGCAGGACCACCTCGACTACCACGGCGGCATGGACGCCTACTGGGCCGCCAAGCGCAAGCTGTTCGACTGGGACGGGCTGAAGGCGGCGGTGCTGAACATCGACGATCCCAAGGGCGCGGCACTCGCCGCCGAATTGACGGCCGGCGGCAGGCTCGATGTCTGGACCTGCGGCCTGAACCGCGCCGACGCGCGCCTGACCGCGCAGGATCTGCGCCACGACGCGCATGGCCTCGCGTTCACGCTGCGCGAAGGAGCGGCGACGGTCGCGGTGCAGACCGGCCTGATCGGCGACTACAACGTCTCCAACCTGCTCGGCGTGATCGCCGGGCTGCGGGCGCTGGGCCATGGGCTCGAGGACATCGCGCGCGTCGCCGCGCTGGTGACCCCGGTGCCGGGCCGCATGCAGCGCGTGGGCAACGGCCGCGAGCTGCCACAGCTGGTCGTCGACTACGCCCACACGCCGGATGCGCTCGAGAAGGCGCTGGGCGCGCTGCGGCCGCTGGCCGCGGCGCGCGGCGGCGAGTTGCGCGTCGTCTTCGGCTGCGGCGGTGACCGCGATCCGGGCAAGCGCCCGCTGATGGGCGCGATCGCCGCGAAGCTCGCGGCGCACGTCGTGCTGACCAGCGACAACCCGCGCACCGAGGACCCGGCGAAGATCCTCGCCGACATCGAGGCCGGCCTGCCGGCCGGTGCCCCGCGCGAGGTCATCGCCGACCGCGCCGCGGCGATCGCGCACGCCGTCGATCAGGCGGGCGCGCGCGACGTCGTGCTGGTCGCGGGCAAGGGCCACGAGGACTATCAGGAGATCCACGGCGAACGCCGCGCGTTCTCCGATGTGCAGGCGGCGCGTGCCGCGCTGATCGAAAGGGCGGGCCTGTGAGCGACGCCACGCCCCTCACCGGCGCCTGGGCGGCGCCCGGCGCGCCGCTGCTGACGCTGGGCCGCGCGCATGCGCTGCTGCAGCCGCTGCTGCCGGCCGTGACGCTGGCCGGCGATCCGGCGACGCCGCTGCTGCGCGTGCACACCGACACGCGCTCGCTGCGCGCGGGCGACCTGTTCGTCGCGCTGCGCGGCGAGCGCTTCGATGCCAACGACTTCCTGGCCCAGGCCCGGACCGCGGGCGCGGCCGCCGCCATCGCCGAGCGCGGCCTGGCCGAGGCCGGCCTGCCCGGCCTGCTGGTGCCGGACGCGAAGGCGGCGCTGGGCCTGCTGTCGCAGGCCTGGCGCGAGCAGCACCACCTGCCGGTGATCGCCGTCACCGGCAGCAACGGCAAGACCACGGTGACGCAGATGATCGCGTCCATCCTGCGCGCCTGGCTGGGCGAGGCGGCGATGCTTGCGACCGAGGGCAACTTCAACAACGACATCGGCGTGCCGCTGACGCTGCTGCGCCTGCGCCAGGACGAGGCCGTCTGGCACCGCGCGGCGGTGGTCGAGCTCGGCATGAACCACCCGGGCGAGATCGCCCCGCTGGCCGCGATGACGCAGCCGACGGTGGCGCTGGTCAACAACGCGCAGCGCGAGCACCAGGAATTCATGCACACCGTCGAGGCGGTGGCGCGCGAGAACGGCGCCGTGATCGGCGCGCTGGGCATGGCGGGTGTCGCGGTGTTCCCGGCCGAGGATCCCTGCGCGCCGGTCTGGCAGGAACAGGCCGCCGGCCGCGCGACGCTGAGCTTCGCGCTGCAGGGCCAGGCCGACGTGATGGCGCGCGCGCAATGGGTCGCGCCGACCGACGCGAGCGCGGCGCAGGGCGCCGCCGGCCACTGGGCGATCGAGGTGCTGACCCCGGCCGGCGTGATCCCGGTGGCGCTGGCGATGGCCGGCCAGCACAACGTGCGCAACGCGCTGGCCGCCGCGGCCTGCACGCTGGCCGCGGGCGCGCCGCTGGCGGCGATCCGCGAGGGCCTGCAGGCCTTCAAGGCGGTCAAGGGCCGCTCGGCGCTGCAGACGGCGGTCTGGCAGGGCCGCCGCGTCACGCTGATCGACGACAGCTACAACGCCAACCCCGACAGCGTGCGCGCCGCCATCGACGTGCTGGCCGAGCTGCCCGGCGCGTCCTGGCTGGTGCTGGGCGACATGGGCGAGGTCGGCGAGCAGGGTCCGGAATTCCATCGCGAGGTCGGCGCCCACGCGGCCGCCCAGGGCCTGGCCGCGCTGTGGACCGCCGGCGCCGCGGCCCGCGACGCCGCGGCCGCCTACGGCGCGGGCGCCCGCGCGTTCGACAGCGTCGGCGAGCTGATCGCCGCGCTGAAGGACGCGCCGCAAGTACAGAACATCCTCGTGAAGGGCTCGCGCTTCATGAAGATGGAACAGATCGTGGCCGCCTTGCAGTCCGGCGGCCCAGGAGACCCCCATGCTGCTTAGTCTGGCCCAGTGGCTGCAGACCTATTTCCCTGAACTGGGGTTCCTGCGCGTCTTCCAGTACATCACCTTCCGCGCGGTGATGGCGGCGCTGACCGCGCTGCTGATCGGCCTGGCCTTCGGCCCGTGGGTGATCGCGCGCCTGACCGAACTCAAGATCGGCCAGCCGATCCGCGAGTACGGCGTGCAGCAGCACCTGGCCAAGAGCGGCACGCCGACGATGGGCGGCGTGCTGGTGCTGATCGGCATCGGTGTGTCGACGCTGCTGTGGTTCGACTGGTCCAACCGCTTCGTCTGGGTGGTGATGCTGGTGACCATGGGCTTCGGCCTGATCGGCTGGGTCGACGACTACCGCAAGGTCGTCAACAAGGATCCCGAGGGCATGCGCTCGCGCGAGAAGTTCCTGTGGCAGTCCACCATCGGCCTGATCGCGGCGATCTACCTGGCCTTCAGCGTCTCGGAGACCAGCTTCCTCGGTGTCGTGCAGCTGTTCTTCCGCTGGGTCACCAGCGGCTTCTCGACCGAGCTGCCGCCCAAGGCCGACCTGATGCTGCCGTTCTTCAAGTCGATCAGCTATCCGCTGGGCGTGTTCGGCTTCATCGGGCTGTCCTACCTCGTGATCGTGGGCACCAGCAACGCGGTGAACTTCACCGACGGCCTGGACGGCCTGGCGATCATGCCGGTGGTGATGGTGGGCTCGGCGCTGGGCGTCTTCGCCTACGTGACCGGCTCGTCGGTCTACAGCCGCTACCTGCTGTTCCCCTACATCCCCGGCGCCGGCGAGCTGCTGATCTTCTGCGCCGCGCTGGCCGGCGCGGGCCTGGCCTTCCTGTGGTTCAACGCGCATCCGGCGCAGGTCTTCATGGGCGACGTCGGCGCGCTGGCGCTGGGCGGCGGCCTGGGCACGCTGGCCGTGATCACGCGCCAGGAGATCGTGCTGGGCATCATGGGCGGCGTCTTCGTCGCCGAGGTGCTGTCGGTGATGCTGCAGGTGACCTGGTTCAAGTACACGAAGAAGAAGTACGGCGAGGGCCGGCGCATCTTCAAGATGGCGCCGCTGCACCACCACTTCGAGAAGTCGGGCTGGAAGGAGACGCAGGTCGTCATCCGGTTCTGGATCATCACGATGCTGCTGTGCCTGGTCGGCCTGGCCAGCCTGAAGCTGCGTTGAACGGGACGGCACGACGATGACCCCGATCCAGTTCCCCGCGCTCTACCAGGACCGGCACGCCCTCGTGCTGGGGCTGGGGGATTCCGGGCTCGCGATGGCGGCCTGGGCCGCGCGCCTGGGCGCGCGCGTGACCGTGTGGGACAGCCGCGAGCAGCCGCCGCAGCTCGCCGCGCTGCGCGAGCGCCTGCCCGAGGCGGCGTTCGCGCATGGCGAGTTCACGCCGGAGCTGCTGGCTTCGATCGATCACAGCTGGGTGCTGCTGAAGAGCCCCGGCCTGTCGCCGCTGGATGCGCGGCTCAAGCCGCTGCTGGCGCGCGCCGAGGAGATCGGCCTGCGCGTGCGCGGCGAGCTGGAGCTGTTCGCGCAGGCGCTGGCCGAGCTCAAGACGCTGTACCGCTACGAGCCGGGCGTGCTCGCGATCACCGGCACCAACGGCAAGACCACGACCACCAGCATGACCGCGCTGCTGGTCGAGCGCGCCGGCCGCCGCGTGGCGATGGCCGGCAACATCGGCCCGACGCTGCTGGGCACCTTGAGCGACGCGCTCGACAAGGAGCCGATGCCGCAGCCGAAGGAGGCCGAGATCGAGGCCGTCGTCGACCTGGCGGTCGAGGCGGTGACGTCGAACGAGACCTCGCAAGCGCCGGAAGTGCCGAATGCCCAGGCGCTGCTGGCGCCGGTGGACGCGTCCGCCGAAGCGTCCGCCGAAGCATCCGCGCAGGCGCCGGCCGAGGCATCGGAGGAAGGGCCGATCGAAGCGCCGGCCGAGGCACCCGCCGAGGGATCCGCCGAGATGCCGGCCGCGCAGGCGCCGGCTGACGAGCGCAGCGCGCTGGAGACCGTGGCCGAGCTGCTCGACGAGCAGCCGCTGCCGATCAAGCCGCCGCCGCCGAGGCCAGCCGAGTTCGAGGCGCTGCCCCAGGTCTGGGTGCTGGAGCTGTCGAGCTTCCAGCTGGACGGCGTGAAGGGCTTCGAGCCCAGCGCCGGCGCGGTGCTGAACATCACGCAGGACCACCTGGACTGGCACGGCGACATGCCGGCCTACGCGCGCGCCAAGGGCCGCATCTTCGGCGAGCACGGCGTGCTGGTGATCAATCGCGACGATCCCGAGGTCGAGGCGCTGGTGCCCGCGCCGGTCACGGTGAAGCAGGGCCGCGGCCGCCCGGCCAAGCTGGTCGAGCGCGAGGTGATCCGTTTCGGCCTGGATGCGCCGCGCCGTCCGGGCGACTTCGGCCTGCTGGTCGAGAACGGCATGGCGTGGCTGGTGCGCGCCCGCGAGCAGGAAGAAGAACTCAAGGGCCTGAAGCGCCGCAAGGACGACGAGGACGAACTGCTGGTCCAGCGCCTGATGCCGGCCGACGCGCTGCGCGTGCGCGGCCGTCACAACGCGGCGAACGCGCTGGCGGCGCTGGCGCTGGCGTCGTCGATCGGCTGCCCGCTGGCGCCGATGCTGCACGGCCTGCGCGAGTACCGCGGCGAGCCGCACCGCGTCGAGTTCGTCACCTCGATCAAGGGCGTCGATGTCTACGATGACTCCAAGGGCACCAACGTCGGCGCGACCGTCGCGGCGGTGTCGGGCCTGGGCGCCGACCGCGCGCCGGCCAAGCTGGTGATGATCCTGGGCGGCGATGGCAAGGGGCAGGACTTCTCCCCGCTCGCCACGCCGATCGCGCTGCATGCGCGCGCCGTCGCGCTGATCGGGCGCGACGCGCCGCAGATCGAGGCCGCGCTGAAGGACTGCGGCGTCGTGATGCATCGCCACGACTCGCTCGAGGCGGCGACGCACTGGGCGCTCGCGCAGGCGCAGTCCGGCGACAGCGTGCTGCTCAGCCCCGCCTGCGCCAGCCTGGACATGTTCCGCAACTACGCCCATCGCGCCGAGGTGTTCATCGCCGCCGTGCGCGAACTGGCCGAAGACGAAGGGCTGATCGGATGAGCGCCGCATCGGTCATGGGCGGACTCGGCGAGCGCGCCCGCGCGCTGCTCTCGCGTGGCGCCGCGTCGCCGGCGGGCGGCGGCGTGGACGTGCCGGTGCGCGACTGGGTCTCGACCTCGGCCGGCCAGCCCACGCGGCTGCTGGGCTTCGACCTGACGCTGATCTGGGTGGTGCTGGCGCTGCTGTCGCTGGGCCTGCTGATGGTCTATTCGGCCTCGATCGCGCTGCCGGACAACCCCAAGTTCGCGAAGTACGCGCCGATGCATTTCTTCGCGCGCCAGAGCCTGTTCATCGGCATCGGCTTGCTGGCCGGCTGGATCACGGTGATGGTGCCGGTGAGCTTCTGGGAGCGGCATGCGCCCAAGCTCTTCGTCATCGCGCTGGCGCTGCTGATGGTGGTGCTGATCCCGCACGTGGGCAAGGGCGTCAACGGCGCGCGCCGCTGGCTGCCGCTGGGCGTCATGAACTTCCAGCCGTCGGAGCTGGCCAAGCTGGCCATCGCGATGTATGCGGCCAACTACATGGTCCGCAAGATGGAGGTCAAGGAGAACTTCGTGCGCGCCGTCTGGCCGATGGCCGCCGCGCTGGCCTTCACCGGCATGCTGCTGCTGGCCGAGCCGGACATGGGCGCCTTCATGGTCATCGCGGCGATCGCGATGGGCATCCTGTTCCTGGGCGGCGTCAACGGCCGCATGTTCTTCCTCAGCGTGGCGGTGCTGATCGGCGCCTTCGTGCTGATGATCACCTTCAGCGATTTCCGCCGCGAGCGGATCTTCGCCTACCTCAATCCGTGGGACGAGAAGTACGCCCAGGGCAAGGCCTACCAGCTGACGCACTCGCTGATCGCCTTCGGCCGCGGCGAGTTCTTCGGCCAGGGCCTGGGCTCCAGCCTGGAGAAGCTGCATTACCTGCCCGAGGCCCACACCGACTTCCTGCTCGCCGTCATCGGCGAGGAACTGGGCTTCATCGGCGTGGCGGTGGTGATCTTCGCGTTCTTCTGGCTGTCGCGCCGGCTGTTCCACATCGGCCGCCAGGCCGTCGCGCTGGACCGCGTCTTCGCGGGCCTGTACGCGCAGGGCATCGGCATCTGGATGGGCGGCCAGGCCTTCATCAACATGGGCGTGAACCTGGGCGCGCTGCCGACCAAGGGCCTGACGCTGCCGCTGATGAGCTATGGCGGCTCGGCCACCGTCCTCAACTGCGTGGCGCTGGCGATCTGCCTGCGGATCGACATCGAGAACAGACAACTGATGCGGGGAGGGCGGGCATGAGCGCAGCGCAGGGCCGCCCCAAGCAAGCTCGCGTCCCCTCGGGGGACCGGACGCGGCTGGCCGCGTACGAGGGGTCCACATGAGCACGCGTCACCTCGTCGTCATGGCCGCCGGAACGGGCGGTCACGTGATCCCCGGACTGGCCGTGGCCGCCGAGATGCAGCGCCGCGGCTGGACCGTGTCCTGGCTCGGCACCGAGGCCGGCATGGAGAACAAGCTGGTGCCGCCATCGGGCCTGCCGATGGACCGGCTGTCCTTCGCCGGCCTGCGCGGCAAGGGCCTGAAGCATTCGCTGCTGGGGGTGGTGCGCCTGTTCAAGGCCTTCGCGCAGAGCGCCAACATCTTCGCCGCCCGCAAGGCCGACGCGGTGCTGGGCATGGGCGGCTACGTCTGCTTCCCCGGCGGCCTGATGGCCTGGGTGATGCGCAAGCCGCTGATGCTGGTCAACGCCGACGCGGCGCTGCTGCTGTCCAACAAGGCGCTGGCGCCGGTGGCCAGGAAGATCGCCTTCGGTTTCGACGGCCTGGCCGCGGTGCAGCAGCGAAGAAGCGTGGTCACCGGCAATCCGGTGCGCGTGGAGATCGAGGACCTGCCCGCGCCCGAGCTGCGCTTCGACGGGCGCAATGGCCCGCTGAAGGTGCTGGTGGTCGGCGGCTCGCTGGGCGCGCGCGCGATCAACGACGTGCTGCCGCAGACACTGGCGCTGTGGGACGCGCATCAGCGTCCGCTGGTCACGCACCAGACCGGCGAGGCCAACTTCCCGCTGGTGCAGGCCGCCTATGCCAAGGCCGGCGTCGAGGCCGAGGTCGTGCCCTTCATCACCGACATGGCCACCCGCCTGGCCGAGGCCGACGTGGTGATCTGCCGCGCCGGCGCGGTGACCGTGTCCGAGCTCTGCGCCGCCGGCGCCGCCAGCATCCTGGTGCCGCTGGTCGTCAGCACCACCTCGCACCAGCGCGACAACGCGCAGTACATGGCGCAGCACGGCGCCGGCACGCACCTGCCGCAGGGCGAGCTGAGCGCGCAGTCGCTGTTCGACCTGCTGCAGCAGCCGCGCGAGCACTGGCTGGCGATGGCGTCGAAGGCGCGCTCGCTGGCGCGTCCGCGCGCGGCCTCGCGCGTGGCCGATGAACTCGAGGCGCTGGTCGCCGCCCGGGACGCGAAGTCCGGCGGCACCGGCACGGGAGCGCGCGCATGAAGCACGCCCTGCAGCGCATCCACTTCACCGGCATCGGCGGCGCCGGCATGAGCGGCATCGCCGAGCTGCTGGCCGCCCAGGGCTATCGCGTCAGCGGCTCCGACCAGGGCGAGGGCGACACCACGCGCCGGCTGCGCGCGCTCGGCGTCGACGTGAGGATCGGCCACGCGGCCGAGCATGTGGGCGACGCGCAGGTGCTGGTCAAGTCCAGCGCCATCAAGGCCGACAACCCCGAGCTGATGGCCGCGCACCAGCACGGCATTCCGGTGCTGCTGCGCGCGCAGATGCTGGCCGAGCTGATGCGCCCGCGCCTGGGCATCGCGGTGGCCGGCACGCATGGCAAGACGACCACGACCTCGCTGCTGACGACGGTGATGCTGGAAGCGGGACTGGCGCCGAGCTACGCGATCGGCGGGCAGCTGCTGTCGTCGGGCGCGAACGCGGCGCTCGGCGCCGGGCCGCACATGGTGGTCGAGGCCGATGAATCGGACGCCTCCTTCCTGCACCTGCTGCCGCAGCTGGCGATCGTCACCAACATCGACGCCGACCACATGGACACCTACGGGCACGACATGGCCCGTCTGCGTCAGGCCTTCGTCGACTTCCTGCATCGCATGCCGTTCTGGGGCGCCGCCGTGCTGTGCGGCGACGACGCCGGCGTGCGCAGCATCGTGCCGATGCTGTCGCGGCCGGTGATCCTCTACGGGCTGGACGACGGCAACGCGGTGCGCGCCACCGGCGTGTCGGCCGAGACCGGCGGCGGCATGCGCTTCACCGCGCTGCGCCGCGACCGCCAGGGCCGCGAGCTGCCGGCGCTGCCGGTGCTGCTGCGCCTGAACGGCGGCCACAACGTGCTGAACGCGCTGTCCGTCATCGCGATGGCGATGGAGCTGGGCATCGACGACGCGGCGCTGCTGCGCGCGCTGGCCGGATTCGGCGGCGTGGGCCGCCGCTTCCAGTCCTATGGCGAGCTGCCGGTCGCCGCCTCCGCCTCCACCTCCGCCGAGGCAGCCGAAGCCGGCGCGGGCACGATGCTGCTGATCGACGACTACGGCCATCACCCGGTCGAGATGCAGGCGGTGCTGACGGCCGCGCGCGGCGCCTATCCGGGCCGCCGGCTGGTGCTGGCCTTCCAGCCGCACCGCTACACGCGCACCCGCGACTGCTTCGACGATTTCGCCGATGTCCTCGCGCAGGCCGACGGCGTGCTCCTGACCGAGATCTATGCCGCCAGCGAATCGCCGCTGCCCGGCATCAGCGGCGAGAGCCTGGCGCGGGCGGTGACGGCGCGCGGCACCGCGGCCGGCTTCGTCGGCGACTGGCAGCAACTTCCGCAGGCAATCGCCCACCAGGCGCGCGCCGGCGACGTGGTGATCGTGATGGGGGCCGGCTCGATCGCCGCCGTCCCCGCGCGCACCGTGGCACTCATGACGCAAGCGAAGGGAGTCCGGACATGAGCACGGACCTCAACACCCCATCCCCGCTCTTCGAGCATCTGGGCATCGGCCACATCGACGCGCGCGCGCTCGGCAAGGTCGCGGTGCTGTTCGGCGGCGACTCCGCCGAGCGCGAGGTTTCGCTGATGTCGGGCAGCGGCGTGCTGGACGCGCTGCGGGCGGAGGGCGTCGACGCCCATGCCTTCGACCCCGGCCAGCGCAACCTGCTCGAGCTCAAGGCCGAGGGCTTCCAGCGTGCCTTCATCGCGCTGCACGGCCGCCATGGCGAGGACGGCACGGTGCAGGGCGCGCTCGAGCTGATGGGCATTCCCTACACCGGTTCCGGCGTGATGGCCTCGGCCATCGCGATGGACAAGATCACGACCAAGCGCGTATGGCTGGCCGATCAGCTGTCGACGCCGCGCTGGGTCAGCCTCAAGCGTGACGAGCTGGTGCGCGAGCGCGTGCGCACGGTCCCGGACGAGCTGGGCCTGCCGGTCTTCGTCAAGCCGCCGCACGAGGGCTCCTCGATCGGCGCGAGCAAGGTGATGGGCTATTCGGACATGCAGGCCGCCGTCGAGCTGGCCGCGAAGTACGACGCCGAAGTGCTGTGCGAGGAATTCGTCGACGGTGCCGAGTTGACCTGCCCGGTGCTGGGCGAGGGCGCCAGCGCGATCGCGCTGCCGGTCATCGAGATCCGCGCCGAGGGCGGCAACTACGACTACCAGAACAAGTACTTCACCGACACCACGCAGTATCTCGTCGGCCAACTGCCCCCCGAGGAGCAGACGCGGGTGCAGGACCTGGTGCTGGCCGCCTACCGCTCGCTGGGCGCGCGCGGCTGGGGCCGCGTCGACGTGATGCGCCGCAAGAGCGACGGCCGGCTGTTCCTGCTGGAGATCAACACCTCGCCGGGCATGACCTCCCATTCGCTGGTGCCGAAGGCGGCCGCCGCCGTCGGCATCTCCTATCCCAAGCTGTGCCTGTACCTGCTGTCGCAGGCGCGGCTGGACAGCCAGGCCTGACCGGCCGCTGACGAGACCCCCCGAGCCACCGCCATGGGCGCCACCTTCACCCACACCGCCGCCCCGCTGCCGCCGGACATCCGCGTGATGAACGGCGTCGCGGGACTGCTGCTGGCCGCGTTCGCGCTGGCCGCGGCGGCGGTGGGGCTGCACTGGCTGGCGCGGCAGCCGGCGTTCTCGATCCGCTCGATCACGGTCGAGGGCGACGTCAGCCGCAACAGCAGCGCGTCGCTGCGCGCCAATGCGCTGCCGCGGCTGTCGGGCAACTTCCTGACGATGAACCTGCTGCAGGCGCGCGCCGCCTTCGAGGCCGTGCCCTGGGTGCGGCACGCCGCGGTGCGCCGCGTCTGGCCGCTGCACCTGGTGGTCACGCTCGAGGAGCACCGCCCCGCCGCCTATTGGGAAACCAAGGCCGAGAACGCCGACGCCGATTCGGACGCGGTCGTCGATACCCGGCTGGTCAACAGTTTCGGCGAGGTCTTCGAGGCGAATCTGGGCGATGTCGAGGACGAGGACCTGCCCACCCTGGCCGGGCCGGCGAAATCGTCCGGGGCGATGCTGTCGATGTGGCGGCAACTCGATCCGATGACCCACCTGAAACTGGACGAGGGCGTCTCCCGGCTGGATTTGTCGGGGCGCGGGTCCTGGAAGGCCACGCTGGAAAAGGGAGCGGTCGTTGAACTCGGCCGGGGCAGCGAGGCCGAGGTCGTCGCCCGATATGGGCAATTCATCGCCAGCGTGCCCCAGATCACCGCCCGGTACCGCAGCTCGCTGGTATCGGCCGACCTGCGGCACGAGGCCGGATATGCGGTCCGCCTGGCGGGCGTGACGACGGTTACCACCGCGCCCAAGGGCGCCAAGAAGAATTGAGGACTGGCATGGCCAAGGAATACAAGGATTTGGTCGTCGGGCTGGACATCGGCACCGCCAAGATCATGGCGGTGGTCGCGGAGGTCATGGGGGACGGCCAATTGCGCATTGCCGGCCTGGGCGTGGCGCCCAGTCACGGGCTCAAGCGCGGCGTCGTGGTCAATATCGATGCCACCGTCCAGTCCATCCAGCAGGCCTTGAAAGAGGCCGAAATGATGGCCGACTGCCGCATTTCGCGGGTTTACACCGGGATTACCGGCAGCCATATCCGCGGTCAGAACTCGACCGGCATGGTCATCGTGCGGGACAAGGAAGTCACGCCGGTGGATGTCGCGCGGGTGGTGGAAACCGCCAAGGCGATCAATATCCCGAATGACCAGCGCCTGCTGCTGGTGGAACCTCAGGAATTCGTCATCGACGGCCATGAGGTCAAGGAACCGATCGGCATGAGCGGCGGCCGCCTGGAGGTCAAGGTCCATATCGTGACCGGGGCCCAGAGCGCGGCGGAGAACATCGTCAAGTGCGTGCGCCGCTGTGGCCTGGAGGTCGAGCAGCTGGTGCTCAATCCCAGCGCCTCCAGCCTGGCGGCGCTCACCTCGGACGAGCGCGACCTGGGCGTGGCGCTGGTCGATATCGGCGCCGGCACCACCGACGTGGCGATTTTCACCGGCGGCTCGATCCGCCATACGGCGGTGATTCCCATCGCCGGCGACCTGATTACCAGCGATATCGCGATGGCGCTGCGCACCCCGACCAAGGATGCGGAGGAAATCAAGGTCGAGCATGGCGTGGCCAAGCAATTGCTGGCCGATCCGGCCGACCAGGTCGAAGTGCCGGGTTTGGGCGATCGCGCGCCGCGGATGCTGTCCAAACAGGCGCTGGCGGGGGTCATCGAACCGCGGGTCGAGGAGATTTTCTCGCTCGTCCACCAGGTCATCCGGGAATCCGGCTACGAGGAACTGCTGTCCTCGGGAATCGTCCTGTCGGGCGGGTCGTCGGTCATGCCGGGGATGGTTGAACTGGCCGAGGACATTTTCCTGAAACCGGTGCGCCGCGGGAATCCGACCTACAACGGCGCGCTGTTCGACATGGTCGCCAATCCCCGCTCGGCGACCGTCATGGGATTGTTGGAAGAGGCGCGGCTGTCGCGCACGCGGGGATTCAAGGCGGCGCAGCAGGCAGGGTCCGTGAAGACCTTGTTCGGCCGCGCCAAGGACTGGTTCCTGGGGAATTTCTAAGAAGCTGGAACTCACCGGCTCAGCTTTTCTTTACGACGTTCGAGGGTTTTGCCCCCTAAAAAAGGGCCGATCCCACTTCTATTTTGCTGATGGCAACTGCACAATATGGACAGGAGGTTTGATATGGCGATCGAGATGATCGAAGAGTTTGATCAGGGCACCCAGATCAAGGTGATCGGCGTGGGCGGCGGCGGCGGAAACGCGGTCGAGCACATGATCAGCCAAGGTGTCCAGGGCGTGGAATTCATCGTGGCCAACACGGATGCCCAAGCCCTGAATCGCTCCAAGGCCGATCAACTCCTGCAACTGGGCCATACCGGCCTGGGCGCCGGCGCGAAACCCGAGGTCGGCAAGACCGCGGCCGAGGAAGCGGAAGCCCGCATCCGCGAATCCATCACCGGCGCGCACATGCTGTTCATCACCGCCGGCATGGGCGGCGGCACCGGCACCGGCGCGGCGCCGGTGATCGCGCGCGTGGCCAAGGAGATGGGCATCCTGACCGTCGGCGTGGTCACCAAGCCGTTCGAGTTCGAAGGCAACCGCCGCGGCAAGGCCGCGGACCTGGGGCTGCAGGAGCTCGAGGCCAATGTCGACTCGCTGATCGTGGTGCTGAACGACAAGCTGCTGGAAGTGCTGGGTGACGACGTCACGCAGGACCAGGCCTTCGCGCACGCCAACGACGTACTGAAGAACGCGGTCGGCGGCATCTCCGACATCATCCACATGCCGGGTCTGGTCAACGTCGACTTCGAAGACGTCAAGACCGTGATGAGCGAGCCGGGCAAGGCGATGATGGGCACGGCCGTCGCGGCCGGTCCGGACCGCGCGAGCAAGGCCGCCGAAGGCGCCGTGGCCTGCCCGCTGCTGGAAGGCATCGATCTGTCCGGCGCGCGCGGCGTGCTGGTGCTGATCGCGGCGAGCCGCAACAACTTCAAGCTGGCCGAGAGCCGCAACGCGATGACCGCGATCAAGCGCTACGCCGCTGAAGACGCGCACATCATCTACGGCACCGCCTACGACGAATCGTTGGGCGACCAGCTGCGCGTCACGGTGATCGCGACCGGCCTGAGCCAGCGCGCCTCGGCGCGCCAGCAGCCGCAGCTGGTCGTGCAGCAGCCGCAGCTGCGCACCGGCACCGACAACATGCCGGTGCTGACGCAGCCGGTGGTGATGCCGGGCTCGGCCGCCGCGCAGGGCTCGCCCGCCGCCGCGCCGATGAGCGCGTCCGACTTCGGCGGCATGAGCGTGCCCAGCGTCTGGCGCCATGGCCGCACGGCGGCCGCCAAGGTCGAGGCGCTGTCGTCCAACGGCATGGACGAGATCGAGATCCCGGCCTTCCTGCGCAAGCAGGCGGACTGAGACCGACCGCTCACTCGAACGCCATCAGCTTCAAGGCCATGCCCCCGTGCGGGGGGCATGGCCTTTTTTCGTTGGCGCGGCTTGGAGCGCCCCCATCCGAGGGGGGCTGATGTTGCAAATGAACGCTCGTGCGGGCCGGTGAAGTTCGGCACACTGGCGCCCCATCACAAGACAGAGCGGATGCATGGTCCAGCGTGAGGTCGGGATGTCGGCGTCGAGTCGGCCGGTCGCGGGCGCGCGGCGGGCGGGGGACGGGTGCGCCCCGCCGCCGCGGCGGGCGCCGAGGCCGCTGATGTTCCTGATGCGGGCCGTGCTGGCGCTGCTCCTGGCACTGCTCCCGGCGCTGGGGCTGCTGCCGCTGGCCGCGGCCCAGACGACGCAGGCCTCCACCCAGGCCGCCACCCAGGCCGCCACCCAGGCGGCGCCGCACGCGCAGGTCTCGCGCACGTCGCCGCTCGGTCCGGCGCGGCCGGTGCCTGACAGCGGCCCTGGGGGTGGCGCGCAGCGCGCGACCGAGGCGGAGGTCGCGACCAGTGACTGGACGCAGGATCAACTGAAGGCCTGGTGGCGCGCGCTGCGCGTGATGGACGGCCGCGATGGCGCGCTGCCGCAGGCGCTGCTGCCGCCGCTGGAGGACGCCGCGTGGCACCGCGTGACCTTGCCGGAGGTGCAGCAGCGCGAGGCGACCGGCTCCCCGGGCGACGCGCGCTTCCAGATGCGCTGGTACCGCGTGCGCTACGCCGCGCCCAGCGGCCGCTGGCCGACCAGCGTCGCGCTCTACATGCCGCGGCTGGTGGCGCTGGCGGCGGCGGTGCTGGTGAAGACCGACGACGGCTGGCGGCCGGTCTTCGACAACCAGTCCGGCGCGCGCGAGCAATGGGTGCGGCCGCTGTGGGTGGTGCTGCCCTCGGCGCTGACCGAGATCCAGCAGGCGCGCGAGATCGAGGTCGTCATCGCGGTGCCGGTGATGCAGGCGGGCTACTACTCGGTGTCCAGCGTCTGGCTGGGCGCGCGCGAGGACCTCGAGCCGCGCCACGACCGCCGCTGGGTGCTGCAGATCGGCGTGCCGCAGGCGACCGGGCTGACGCTGGTGACGCTGGGGCTGTTCGCGCTCGTGCTGTGGCTGAAGCGGCGCGAGGACCCGGCCTACCTGCTGTTCTCGCTGGCGACGGTGGCCTGGCTGGTGCGCAACCTGCATTACCACCTGGACCTGCCGCGCACGCGCGACGCGCTGGAGTGGTTCTGGTGGGTCACGCATGCGTCGATGGCGTGGGTGATGCTGCTGACCTTCCTCTTCGCGCTGCGTTTCGCGAGACAGCGCTTCGCACGCTTCGAGCGCGGCATGGCGCTGTTCGTGCTGGTGTCCAGCCTGGCATCGATGCCGATGTGGGGGCGCGGCTTCGACGCGCTGGTGCTGCTGCACATCTGCAACGCGGTGGTGGGGCTGGCGGGGACGGCCTTCGTGGCGAGCATCGCGTGGCGGCAGGGCACGCGCGAGCTGCGCGTGATGGCGGCGGCGCTGGTGATCGGCGTGGTGCTGGGCGTGCACGACCTGGGGCTGCTGGCGGGCTGGTGGTGGCCGGAGCATGTCTACCTGATGCCGTTCGCGACGCTGGTGATCCTGGCGAGCTTCCTGTATGCGGTGCAGTACCGCTACATCGAGGCGCTGCGCGGCGTCGAGCGTGCCAACGAGGAGCTGGCGCAGCGGCTGGACGAGCAGAGCGTGGAGCTGCGCGCGCAGCACGACAAGCTGCGCGAGGTCGAGCGCCAGCAGGCGCTGCTGCTGGAGCGGCAGCGGATCATGCAGGACATGCACGATGGGCTGGGTTCGTCGCTACTGTCGGCGATGGTGGCGGTGGAGCAGGGCTCGATGCCGCAGGAGCAGGTGGTGGACGTGCTGCGCGAGTGCGTCGACGACCTGCGGCTGGTGATCGATTCGCTGGAGCCGGTCGGCCATGACCTGGTGTCGCTGCTGGCGACGATGCGCTACCGGCTTGGCAAGCGGCTGCAGCTGGGCGGGCTCAAGCTGGAGTGGGACGTGCACGACCTGCCGCCGCTGGACTGGCTGGAGCCGCCGGACGCGCTGCATGTGCTGCGGCTGATGCAGGAGGCGCTGACCAATGCCTTGAAGCATGCGCGGGCGACGCGGGTGCGGGTGGTCACGCGCGATCTGGGCCGGCGTGTGGAGATCCGCGTCGAGGACGATGGCGAGGGTTTCGATGTCGGGGCGATCTCGCAGGGGCGCGGGCTGCGCGGGCTGCAGCGGCGGGCGAAGGTGCTGGGGGGGCTGCTGCGGGTGGACAGCAGTCCGGGGCATGGCACGGTGGTGACGCTGCGGCTGCCGGTGGCGCGGGCGGACCGGGAGGCCGTGCTGCAGCAGGGTTGAGCCCGTTTTGGGAGAATGCGGCCCATGCTCAAGCAACGCACCATCAAATCGCTGACCCGCGCGGTCGGGGTCGGCATCCACAGCGGCCAGAAGGTGGAGATCACGCTGCGTCCGGCCGCGCCGGGCACCGGCATCGTGTTCCGCCGCGTCGACCTGGCGCAGCCGGTGGACATTCCGGTGAACACGCACAGCGTCTGCGACACGCGCATGGCCACGACGATCAGCCCGGGCGGCGATCCGGGCCAGCCCAAGGTGCAGACGATCGAGCATCTGCTGTCGGCGTGCGCGGGGCTGGGCATCGACAACCTGCTGATCGACATCAACGCGGACGAGGTGCCGGTGCTGGATGGTTCGGCGGCGAGCTATGTGTTCCTGCTGCAGAGCGCGGGCATCGAGCTGCAGAACGCGCCCAAGCAGTTCCTGCGGGTGAAGAAGCCGGTGGAGGTGCGCCGTGGGGAGGGCAAGAGCCTGATGTGGGCGAAGCTGGTGCCGCATCACGGCTACACGCTGAGCTTCCAGATCGAGTTCGACAACCCGGCGGTGTCGGCGACGGGGCAGCATTACGTGTTCGACATGGGCAGCGGCCAGTACAAGCGCGAGATCGCGCGGGCGCGCACCTTCGGCATGACCAAGGACATCGAGCTGATGCGCTCGCGCGGGCTGACGCTGGGCGGCAGCATGGACAACGCGATCGTGGTGGACGACTACCGGGTGCTGAATGCGGAGGGGCTGCGCTACGACGACGAGTTCGTGAAGCACAAGATCCTGGACGCGATCGGTGACATGCAGGTGGTGGGGCATCCGCTCCTGGCGGCGTACACGTCGTTCAAGGGCGGGCACGCGCTGAACAACCTGCTGCTGCGCGAGCTGCTGGCGGACGCGCAGGCCTATGAGATCGTGACCTTCGAGGATGAGCGCGACGCGCCGGCGGGGTTCGCCGAGCTGGCGCCGGCGTGGTGAGCGGCGAGGACGGATCGAGGTGCTGGTTTTCCGACTCGTCTTCGCGCTGCTGCTGGTGGCGGGTCTTTTGTGCTTCGCCGTCTACATCGGCACGAAACAGCCGATCTGGCGCCGCCGCGGCATCCTGTTGATCAAGTGGACCGTGATCGCCGGCATCGGCTTCTTCGCGGTGCTGATCCTGGAGCGGTTGATCCTGCTGGTGTGAGTGGCTCGCCGGAAACCCGCTCACTCCTCCAGCGCCTGCAACTGCACCAGCCGCTGATAGATCCCGCCCTCGATCGTCATCAGCTCGTCGTGCGTGCCGCGTTCATCGAGATGCCCGTGGTTCAGCACCACGATCTGATCGGCCTCGCGGATCGTCGACAGCCGGTGCGCGATCGCGATCACCGTCACCTGGCCTCGCAGCGCGCGCAGCGCCTCGCCGACCTGCGCCTCCGTCGCGCTGTCGATGTTGGCCGTGGCCTCGTCCAGCAGCAGGATCCGCGGATCCCCCGCCAGCGCCCGCGCCAGCGCGATCAGCTGCTTCTGCCCCGTCGACACCGCCAGCCCGCCGTCGCCGAGCCGGCTGTCGTAGCCCTGCGGCAGCGAGGACAGGAACTCATGCGCGCGCGCCGCCCTGGCCGCTTGCTCGAGCTTCTCGTCCGGAATCGCGCGGCCCATGCGGATGTTCTCCCGTACCGTGCCCGCGATCAGGTACGGCTCCTGCGGCACCAGTCCGAGCGCGTCGTGGAAGGTCTCGTCGGGCAGTTGCTCGAGCGGCTGGCCATCGACCAGGATGCGCCCTTGCTGCGGCTGGTAGAAGCGCAGCAGCAGCGCCAGCAGCGTCGATTTGCCCGAACCCGTGTGCCCCGCGATGCCGACGAAGCTCCCCGCCGGAATGTCCAGGTCCAGGTCGCGCAGCACCGGCTGCTCCGGCTTGTAGGCGAACCGCAGATGCTCGAAGCGGATCGCGCCCGCGCCGATGCGCAGCCCCGGCTGGAAGGCGCGCGGCTCCGACGGCTCGCGCAGCAGCGCGCGTACGCGCGACGCGGCCACCAGCGCCTGCTGCAGCTGGCTGAACTGCATCGTGATCTGGATCAGCGGCTCCACCACGCGCGCGATGTACGCGAGGAAGGCGTACAGCAGTCCCACCTCGAGGCCGGACAGCTCCCGCATCCCGAAGCCGTAGATCACCGTCACGATCAGCAGCACGTTGAGCAGGTCCAGCGCCGGCCGCAGCAGCCAGGCGTTGGCGCGCAGCTCCTGCACGCGCGCCTGCAGCTGCGCCTGGTTGGCCGCCTCGTAGCGCGCCGCGAAGCGCCGCGCGGCGCCCGCCGACTGCAGCATCGCCATGCCGGCCATGCTCTCGGCCATCTGCGCGTTGAGCTCGGCGCGCAGCGCGCGGGCGCGCTGCACCGGGCCGCTGCTGGCGCGCTGGTAGAGCCAGATGATCCCGGAGCTCGCCGGCACCAGCGCCAGCACGATCAGCATCAGCCGCCAGTCCAGCCACGCCATCGCGACCAGCGCGCCAGCGACCACGATCGTCGAGTCCAGCATCACGAACAGCACCTGCCGGTACAGGTTGTTGACCGCGTCCGTGTCGTTGGTGATGCGGCTGAGCAACTGGCCGGTGATGCTGCGGTCGAAGAAGGCCATCGGCTGCGCCAGCACATGCGCGTAGACCTGCTCGCGCAGCCGCAGCACCGAGCGCTGCGCCACCGAGGCCATGCGCCGCAGCTGCGCGTAACGCAGCAGGCTCGCCGACCAGCCGGCGAGCAGCATCGTGCCCAGCAGCAGCGCCATCGGGCCGAGCGCGAAGTCGCGCGGCAGCACGTGCGCGTCGATGAAGCGCTTGCCCAGGATGGGCCCGATCGCCTCCAGCGCCGCGGCGGCGACCAGCCAGCCCAGGCCCTTGATCAGGCCGCGGCGTTCCGGCGCGGCGGCCTGCGCGAGCAGCGCCAGCGCCTCGCGCGGCGAGTGCTCGCCGCTGTTCTTGCGGTCCGCGGCGGACGCGGTCTCAGGCAGCGTCAAGGCTGGCCTCCAGTTGTTGGTAGCGCCACTGGCCGGCATACCAGCCGCCCAGCGCGATCAGGTCCCCGTGGCGGCCGCGCTCGACGATGCGGCCCTGCTTCAGCACCACGATCTCGTCGGCCTCCATCACCGCCGACAGCCGGTGGCTCACCACCGCCAGGCTGCGCTCCGGATGCCGCTGGCGCAGCTCGCGCCAGTGGTCGAGGATCTGCGTCTCGGTGCCGCTGTCCACGGCGGACAGCGCGTCGTCGAGCAGCAGCACCGGCGCCTCGGCCAGCAGCGCCCGCGCGATCGCGACGCGCTGGCGCTGCCCGCCCGACAGCGTCACGCCGCGCTCGCCCACCAGCGTGTCGTAGCCCTGCGGCAGGCGCGCGATGTCGTCGTGCACGGCGGCCAGCTCGGCCACCGCCAGGATCTGCTCGCGCGTCGCGTCGGGGCGCGCGAGGGCGATGTTGTCCGCCACCGAGGCCGAGAAGAGGAAGGGCTCCTGCGGCACCCACGCCAGCGTGCGGCGCAGCGCGTCGAGGCGGATCTCCGGCGCCGGCAGGCCGCCCAGGCGCACCGTGCCGGCGGTCGGTTCGTACTGGCGCAGCAGCAGGCGCAGCAGCGTCGACTTGCCCGAGCCCGTCGCACCGACGATGCCCAGCGTGCGGCCCGGCGGCAGCGTCAGCGCGATGTCCTCCAGCGCCGGGCGGGACATGCCGGGGTATTGGAAGCTGACGCGGTCCCAGGCCAGGTCCGCGCTGGCCGGCATCTCGCGGGTGCCGGTGTCGACGAGGCCGGCCGGCGCGTCCAGCACCGGCTGCAGCCGCGTCCAGGCGGCGCGGCCGCGCTCCAGCAGCGACAGCACCCAGCCGGCCGCGAACATCGGCCAGATCAACTGGCCCAGGTACATCGTGAACGCGGTGAGCTGGCCGATGCTGATGCGGTCCGTTCCCACGAGCCAGGCGCCGACGCCGAGCGCGATCACCGTCGCCGCGCCGAGCGACAGGCCGACGGAGGGCTCGAACATCGCCTCCCAGCGCTGCGCCTGATAGGCGGCGGCGCCGGCCTCGCGGGCCAGCTCGCCGAACTGCTCGCGGCTGCGGCGCACCAGGCCCAGCGCGCGCACGGTGCGCACGCCGGCCAGGCTGTCCTGCACCTGCTGGTTCAGCGCGGAGAAGCGCGACAGCGAATCGGACCAGGCCTTGTGGACCTGCGTCGAGATGCGCCAGAACGCGTAGGCCATGAAGGGGAAAGGCACCAGCGCCGCCAGGCCGAGCCGCCAGTCCACGCCGAGGGTCATCATCCCCAGCACCAGGATCAGCGTCAGCGAGCCGTCGAAGGCGGCGAGCAGCGCTTCGCCGGCGGCCATCTCGATGGCGTCGACGTCGTTGGTCGCCAGCGCCATCAGGTCGCCGGTGCGCTGCGCGTGGAAGAAGGCCGGACCCTGGCGCGTCAGCTGCGCATAGAGGCGGGTGCGCAGCTGGCGGCCGAGTTCATACGCGGTGCGGAACAGCGCCAGGCGCCAGCCCACGCGCAGCAGGTAGATGGACAGTCCCGCGAGCACCAGCAGGCCGAGCTGCGCGATCAGGTCCCAGCCGGCGAGCCGGTGCGACACCAGTCCGTCGACCACGTGGCCGACCTGCCGCGGGATCCAGACCGTCAGGACGGCGATGGTGCTGAGCATCAGCGCGCTGGCCGCGTAGGGGCGCCAATGGCCACGGATGTGGCCGGCGATCAGGCGTGTGAGGGACATGGCGGCGGATTGTGCCCGCCGGTTCTTGTACGGCTGGATGTCAGGGCAATGGCGCCGTGCCACGAGCCCCCTCTCCCCTCCCTCTCCCCGCTGGGTGTATGGACCGGAGACATGGGTGACAGGTGTGCCAGGACATGGGTAACAGGTCAGGACCAGGTTAGTCGGCCTGGCACAGGTCAATCAAGCGCACCTTTTGATGGCAGAAGAAGACGTCGAAGCTGCCGTCGAAATCAAGATGCGGTCTCAGGGCAACAGGCTGGCCGATGAGGCCTCGGCCGACACGGTAGAGCCTGCCCTTGAAGCAGATCCGCCCGCCGTCGCCGACGCGGCGCACCAGGTCGCCATCCCCGTACTCGATGGGCGCCAGCATGCTTGGCATTGAGCGCGGGTTTCCCGTGTAGCGACTCGCCGGCGTGTCCATGTCCAGCGCTCGATGCGGGCGCTTGGAGTTGTACAGGTGCCGCCACTGGCTGAAGTGATGCTGCGCATCGTCCAGGTCCTTGAAATGCCGCGAGGCCAGCAGCTCGGCCTTGAGCGTGCGATGGAAGCGCTCATCCTTGCCGTTGGTCTGCGGATGTGCCGGCCGGCTGTGGCTCAGCCGAATGCCAAGACGGATGAGCCACACGCCCAGCTCGGTAAGCGCTCCACGCGTGGGTGAGCCCCAGGGCGGGCCGTTATCCGCGTTGATGCGCTCGGGCAACCCATAGCGCTCAAAGGCGCGCTGCAGCACGGGTTGCACGGTCTCGAGCCGCTCGTTGCCCAGCGCCTGCAGGACCACGTTGAAGCGCGAGTGGTCGTCCAGCACGGTCAGCGGGTGACAGCGCTGGGAGTCGGTGGCGAAATGGCCCTTGAAGTCCATCTGCCACATCGCGTTGGGCGTCTCGTGCTCGAAGCGCTGCCAGCTCGTGGCGACCTTGCTGGCGTGCGGATCGATCAGACCATGGCGACGCAGCACCCAATTGGCCGTGCTCGCGGCGATCTGCACACCGTGGTCGCGAGCCAGCACATGGGCGATCTTGCGAGCCCCCCAGGCCGGGTACATGGCCCGCAGGGCCAGCACATGCGCCTGCAGCGGCTCAGACGTGCGAGTCGGCGAGTCGTGGGGGCGCCGTGATCGATCCTCCAGATCGTCTCGGCCGAGCCACTTGTAGCCGGTCTTTCGGCTGATTCCGTAGCGTCGACACAGCTCGCTGATGTTGGCATCAGGCTGCCGGGCGAAACGAACGAATTCCTCTCGTTGGTCCTTCACGGTGACTGGGCTCCAAGGCAACTTCGTCCTCCCGCTGACTAGGCGGGAAAAGTGTCACCCATGTCCTGGCACACCTGTTACCCATGTCCTCGGTCCATACACGCTGGGGCGAGGGGGTAAGACAGGGCAGCCCGCACTTGCCTTTGCGCAAGAACTCCCTCGCCCCCCGCGAGGGGGGAGAGGGCAGGGGAGAGGGGGTGCTTCGAAGGGCAGCAGCGCTGTGGCACGAGCCCCCTCTCCCCTCCCTCTCCCCGTTGGGGCGAGGGGGTAAGACAGGGCAGCCCGCACTTGCCTTTGCGCACGAACTCCCTCGCCCCCCGCGAGGGGGGAGAGGGCAGGGGAGAGGGGGCGGGTCGCAGGCAGCGGTGGCGATATTGCGACGGGGATCAAGAGCTAAGACGCAGGTGGCTTCACCGGCAAGCGATCCGCCATGCCGATGCGCGCGTGAACCAGGTCGGCCAGGATGCGCAGGCGTTTCTCGTCGAAGTTGCCGCTCAGCGCATAGGCGAGCTTTCCGTCGATCCAGTAGAGGCTGCGCGTGGTCTGGCCCGCTTCGACGCGGCGCGTCAGGCGGAAGGCCACCGGCGCCTCGGGCGAGCTCGCGCCGGCGCTGACGTAGAGCGTGAAGCGCTCGCCGGCCTCGTTCTCGTACATGAACTGCGCGCGCGCCAGCGGCGCGCCGGGCGACGCGTCATCGCCCGCCGGCAGCAGGCGGCCGCCGACCAGCTTCCAGCCGTAGTCGCGCAGCACCGGCGCGTGCAGCGGCTGGCCCAGCCGCTTGCTGAGCCACTGGATCAGGTGATCGGCCTGATCCGCGCCGACCTCGACCGGATGGCGCTGTTCGGGTTGATAGACGGCATGCGCGATGGCCGCGTCGCGGACGTAATCGGGCACCGACGGATCGCGGCCGGCGGCACGCGCGGCGGCCTCGGCGCTGGCGCGCTGCGCGGCTTCCTGCTTGGCGTACCACCACGCATGGCCGCCCCAGCCGCCGGCCACTCCGGCGCCGAGCCCCGCGGTCAGCAGCAGCGCCGCGGCCCAGGCGCGCGGCCAGCGCGGCGCGTTGGCGGCCTCGGGCGGCCGCAGCGCGGCGGCGAGGTGCGAAGGAACCGGCTCGTCGAGCCATTCGCGATGCAGCGCCTGCAGCGATTCGCGCTGCTCGCGCCACGCCAGCACCTGCTGCGCGGCACGCGGATGCCGCAGCAGCCGGTCGGCCACGGCGGCGGCGCGGGCGGGGTCGAGCTGGCCGTCCACGTAGGCGTGAAGGGTGGCCTCGTCGAGGTCGTGATCGTCGTCGTGCGTCATGGCGTGGCGCTCATTTCACCACCCGAAGCGGGGCGCGGCCGGCCTCGCCGCCGGACATCGACTGACGCAGCCGCTCGCGGGCGCGCGACAGCCGCGACATCACCGTGCCGACCGGCACGTCGAGCACGCGCGCCGCGTCCTGGTAGCTGAGTTCCTCGACGCAGACCAGCAGCAGGATCTCGCGCGCGGCGGCCGGGAGCGCCGCCAGCGCGCGTTCCAGATCCAGCCGCAGGGCGACCTGCTGCTGCGGTTCGTGCACCAGGGGCTGGACGGCGTCCTCCTCGTCCAGCGAGTCGTACAGCGCCTCGCGCGCGTCGCGGCGCTGGTTCAGGTAGAGGCGGTGCATCAGCGTCAGCAGCCAGTTGCGCAACGCGTCCTGGCGCGAGGGCCCGGGCTCGGCATGGAACAGCGCGCCCTTGCGGGCCGCGCGTTCGAGCGTGTCCTGGAGCAGGTCGTCCGCCCGCGCCGCATCGCCGCACAGCAGCCGCGCGTGACGGCGCAGGCGCGGCAGCAGCGGCAACGCTTCATCAATGACCACAGGCATGACCCAAGATGGATTGCGCAAAGGGATCGCGGTGTCGCTTTGGGCGCCTGGCTAGGCGCAAACCGCAGCCATAGCGGCGCTATGGCGAGGATTTGCAACGACGCCAGGCACCCAAAGCGGCGCCGCGATCAGGGCTTGGCGGTGTGCCAGATCTGATTGATGCCCTCACCGCCGCGATCGCCGGGCTTGGCGTCCTTGGTCCAGAAGTAGAGCGGCTTGCCCTTGTAGGCCCACTGCTTGGAGCCGTCGTCGCGCGTGATGATGGACCAGTCGCCGCTGGCCTTGTCCTCGGCGCGGGCCATCAGCGGCGGCCAGTTGGTCGCGCAGGGACCGTTGCAGGCGCTCTTGCCGGAGCCGGCGGTGTCCTTGTCGAAGGTGTAGAGCGTCATGTCGTTGGCGCCGACGAGCGCGCCATCCTTGGCCATCGCCGGGGCGGTCTGGGCGGCGGACAGGCCGGCGGCGGCCAACAGGGCCGCTGCGGCGGCGAACTTGAACATCTGCTTCATGCGAGGTCTCCTGGGTTGGGAACAGGGTGGGGGTATGGCATGAACACGGCGCGGGGGCCGTTTATTCCCGGGACATTCCAACTGACTTTCGGCCATGAAGGGGGATCGCCACGATGAATGAAGGTCCTTACCATGCGGCGGTCCCGATCCGGGGACGACATGTTCACATGAGAGGAAGGGAGAGTGCCATGACATTCACCGAAGCGATCCAGACCTGCCTGCGCAAGTACGCCGATTTCACCGGCACCGCCAGCCGGTCCGAGTACTGGTGGTTCGCCCTGTTCCTGGTGCTGGGCTCGCTGGTGCTGGGCATCGTCTCGAACACGCTGAGCCTGATCTTCACGCTGGCGATGCTGGTGCCTTCGCTGGCCGCGGCCTCGCGCCGTCTGCACGACATCGACCGCAGCGGCTGGTGGCAACTGGTCAGCCTGATCCCGGTCATCGGCTTCTTCGTCATCCTGTACTGGCTCGTCCAGCCGACCGCGCCGAACCGCTATGGCAACGCGCCGGGCGTGCCGGCGGTGTGATGACGGGCTGGTCGGGACGCGCTAGCCTCAGGTCCCGAGTTCAAGTGAGCTCGACACCCCCGTCGTCGCGCAAGGAGACCCCCGCATGACCGACCGTGCCAAGGCGCTCGCCGCCCAGCTGATCCGCAACTTCCACGAGGCCGAGCTCACCGCGTTCAAGCGCGAGCCGCTGTACGAGGCGCGCTCCGCGCGGCTCGCGCGCGGCACCGCGGCGCGCAAGCTCGGCGCTTCCTACGACATCGTCGAGCCCGGCAAGACCACCTGCCCCTACCACCTGCATTACGCGCAGGAGGAGATGTTCATCGTCCTCGAAGGCACCGGCACGCTGCGCGTGGCCGGCGAGCTGCTGCCCATCAAGGCCGGTGACATGATCTTCATCCCCGCCGGCCCCGAGTACCCGCACCACATCATCAACACCTCCGCCGCGCCGCTGAAGTACCTCTCCATCAGCACCATGGAACAGCCCGAGATCTGCGTCTACCCCGACTCCAACAAGTTCATGGCGGAGCACGGCCCGTCCAAGGCCGACCGGCCCTTCGAGGCGATCCGCGAGCTCGGCGGCGACCTGGACTACTGGCACGGCGAGCCCTGAGCGGGTCCTGATCGAGCCCTGATCGAGCCCTGATCGAGCCCTGATCGAGCGCGCCGCGCGCGGCCCGCTCAGTACGTCCGCGAGCCCTTGAACTGCGCGTGCTGGCGCCGCTGCAGCGTGGTCTGGCGGCTCATCGCGTCGAAGGAGACGCGCGCGTGCGCGTCCATGATCGCGATGCCCAGCGCGTCGGCCGCGTCCTTGCCGGGCTCGCCCGGCAGGCTCAGCAGCCGCGCCACCATCGCCTGCACCTGCGCCTTGGCGGCGCCCCCGTGCCCGGTGATGGCCTTCTTCATCTGCACCGCGGTGTACTCCGACACATGCAGGTCGCAGGACACCAGCGCCGTCAGCGCCGCGCCGCGCGCCTGCCCCAGCAGCAGCGTCGACTGCGGGTTCACGTTCACGAAGATGATCTCCACCGCCGCGCAGGTCGGCTGGTAGCGCGAGACCACCTCGCGGATGCCGTCGTACAGGATCTTCAGCCGCCCAGGCAGGTCGCCCGTGGGCAGGCCGTTCGTCTTGATCGTGCCGCTGGCCACATAGGCCAGCCGCGGCCCGTCCGCGTCGATCACGCCAAAGCCGGTCGTCTGCAGACCGGGGTCGATGCCGAGGATGCGCATGGCCTTGTCCCCTCAGGTCCCGGCGCGGAAATACCACCGCACCGCATGGAAGAACACCGGCGCCGCGAAGCACATCACCGCGATGCGGTCCAGCAGCCCCACCGCGCCGGTGATCGCGCTGCGGTTGCCCCAGGCGTTGATGCCGGCGTCGCGCTTGAGCGCCTGCATCACGAACGCGCCGAAGCTGCCGCAGCCCGCCGCGATGAACGCGGCGATCGCCGCCTGCCCGGCCTTGAACGGCGTGATCCAGTACAGCAGCGCGCCCGCCAGCGCCGCCGCGAACGCGCCGATCCACCACGCCTTCATCGTGAACGAGCGGCTGATGCGGCGCGCCACCGGCTTGGCGCGGAAGCGGCTGGTCGCGATCGCCTGCGCGATCTGCCCGCAGGCCACCACCGCCACCAGGAAGAACAGCAGGAAGGCGCCGCGGCCCTCGTACTTGGGGAACTCCAGCAGCAGCAGCGCCGGCGCGTGCGACAGCCCGTAGACGCAGACCATGATGCCCCACTGGATCTTGGCGTTGCGCTCCAGGAAGCGGCCCGGATCGTCCGCCAGCGCGCTGGCCACCGGGATCGCCAGGAAACCGTAGACCGGGATCAGCACCGAGAACAGGTCGAAGTGGCGCGTGCCCACCAGCACGTACTGCAGCGGCAGGATCACGAAGAACGCCATGATCAGCCCGCGGTGGTCGGCGCGGCGCGTGTGCAGCAGCGTGATGAACTCGCGGAAGGCCAGGAACGAGAACACGCCGAACAGCAGCGTCGCGCCCACCGGGCCCGAGATCCACGCGGCCCAGAACAGGCAGGCGCCGACCCACACCATGTTGAGCTCATGGCGGAAGTTGGACCAGCGGCGCTGCCAGGCGTCCTGCTCCTGCTCGGGCCGCTCGCGCAGCGACCACAGCACCGAGCCGATGCTGACCAGCAGCAGCGCGCCGAACAGCACGACGAACAGGAAGGCGACCTGCTCGCCCGGGTTCAAGGACTTGAGCCACCTCATTCCTTCCACCCTCCCGGACGCAGCGCCATGACGGCGGCGCGCGCGCGCTCCAGGAACGCGCGCTTGTCCTCGCCCGGCTCGATGCGGATCGGCGCGCCGAAGGTCACCGTGCACAGGATGGGCACCGGCACGACCTCGCCCTTGGGCATGACGCGCTGGACGTTGTCGATCCAGGTGGGGATCAGCTGCACATCGGGGAACTGCTCGGACAGGTGGAACAGGCCCGCCTTGAAGGCCTGCGGCGCGCCCTTGTTGGAGCGCGTGCCCTCCGGGAAGATGACCAGCGAGTCGCCGCCCTGCAGCGTCTCGACCAGCGGCTCGAGCGGATCCTCGTCGGGCGTGGCGCGGGTGCGGCTGACATAGACCGCGTTGAACACGGCGGTGGTGATCCAGGTCTTCAGGCGCGAGCTGGTCCAGTAGTCGCGCGCGGCGATCGGACGGGTGCGCGAGCGCAGCTCGGAGGGCAGCGATGCCCAGATCAGCACCCAGTCGAAGTGGCTCTGATGGTTGGCGAAGTAGATGCGTTGTTCCGACGTCGGCGGACAGCCTTTCCAATGCCCCTGCGCGCCGGTGATCAGGCGCGCCAGCCAGGACAGGAACAGGCCGGTGATTTCGGCTAGGACCATGGGGCGGGATTATCCCCGGGCAATCAGGTCCGCCGCCTTCTCCGCGATCGCCACGACCGGCGCGTTGGTGTTGCCGCTCACGACCGCCGGCATGATCGACGCGTCCACCACGCGCAGGCGATCGATGCCGCGCACGCGCAGCGCGGCATCGACCACCGCGCGCGCATCGCCATCCGGGCCCATGCGGCAGGTGCCCACCGGGTGATAGACCGTGTCGACGCGGCGCCGCAGCAGCGCCTCGATCGCCGCATCGCCGTCGACGCCGTCGCTCCACAGCTCCTTCTTCCAGAGCGCCCGCATCGCCGGCGCGCGCATCAGGTCGCGCGTCAGCCGGTAGCCCTCGATGAGCTCGCGCACGTCCTCGGGGTCCTGCAGGAAAGCGGGATCGATGCGCGGCGCCGCCATCGGATCGGCGCTCGCGAGCGTCAGCGCGCCGCGGCTGCGCGGGCGCAGCAGGCAGACATGGCAGGACAGCCCGTGCCCCCAGCGCAGCTGGCGCGCATGGTCCTCGACCAAGGCCAGCACCAGGTGCAGTTGCACGTTCGGCGCGGGCAGCCCCGACCGCGTCGACAGGAAGCCGCCGCATTCCGCGAAGTTGCTCGTGACCAGTCCGCGCCGTTCGCGGCGATAGCGCGCGGCCTGCCGCACGAACCACGCGCCGCCGCGCAGCGAGAGGCCGGCCAACTCGATGCGGTCCGATGCATAGCCAAAGACGAAATCCGGGTGATCGTGCAGGTTGCGGCCCACGCCCGGCAGGTGATGGCGGACCTCGATCCCATGGCGCCGCAGCTGCTCGCCATCGCCGATGCCCGACAGCATCAGCAGTTGCGGCGACTGCAGCGCGCCCGCGCACACGAGGACCTCGCGCGCGGCGCGGAAGGTTCGGCGCTCGCCGCCCTGCAGCGCCTCGACGCCCACGGCCCGCTGGCCTTCCATCGCGATGGACAGGGCGCGCACGCCCGTCTCCACCCGCAGGTTCGGCCGCCCGAGATGGGGCTGCAGATAGCCCCGCGCGACGCTCCAGCGCTCGCCCTCGTGCTGCGTGACCTGGTAGACGCCGAGCCCCTCCATGTCCGGGCCGTTGAAGTCGTCGAGCACCGCATGGCCGCGCGCGCGTGCCGCCTCGCGCCACGCGCCGTGCACGGGGGTGTCGGTGCGCAGGTCGCCGACCCGCAGCGGCCCGTCCTGGCCATGCCATGGCGCGCCGAAGCGCGCGTTGCGCTCGGCCTTCACGAACCAGGGCAGCAGGTCGTCGTAGCCCCAGCCCGTGCAACCGGCGGCGGCCCAGGCGTCGTAATCGCTGCGATGCCCGCGCGTGTAGACCATCGCGTTGATCGCCGACGAGCCGCCCAGCGCCTTGCCGCGCGGCTGGTAGCCGCGGCGGCCGTTCAGGCCGGCCTGCGGCTCGGTCTCGAAGCCCCAGTTGTTGACCTTCGCCGCCACCTGCAGCACGCCCGCGAAGGGCGTTGCCGTGACCCAGCCGTCACCGCGGCCGCCGGCCTCCAGCAGCAGCACGCGGCACGCCGGATCTTCGCTGAGCCGGCCCGCCAGCACCGCGCCCGCGGATCCGCCGCCGACGATCACGATGTCGGCGCCGTCCAGGCCCGCGGCGCTCATGCGATCTTCTTCAGCAGGCCGAGCAGCCGCTCGAAGGTCTTGCCATAGGGGGGATGGAACAGCTTCGTCCCCGCGAAGCGCGATTGCAGGAACACCGGCTTGAGCTTGCTGAAAGTGTTGAAGCCCCACACGCCGTGGTACGCGCCCATGCCGCTGGCGCCGACGCCGCCGAAGGGCTGCTCCTCCTGCCCCAGGTGCCAGATGCAGTCGTTGACGGTGACGCCGCCGGCCAGCGTGCGCGCCAGCACGTCGTCGCGCGCCGCCTTGTCGTCGCCGAACCAGTACAGCGCCAGCGGCCGGTCCCCCGCGTTGACATGCGCGATCGCCTCCGACGGATGGCCGTAGGGCAGGATCGGCAGCAGCGGGCCGAAGATCTCCTCGCGCATCACCGCCATCTCGGGCGAGGTGCCCAGCAGCAGCGTCGGCACCAGGCGCCGGTCGGCCGGGTGGTCGTCGTGCGTCGGCCGCAGCGTCGCGCCGCGGGCACGGGCGTCGTCGAGCAGCCCCCGCAGCCGCGCGTGATGGCGCGGGCTGACGATCGCCGTGTAGTCCGGATTGCCGTCGATGCGCGGATAGAGGCGGCGCATCGCGGCCACGATCGCGTCGGCCAGCGGCGCCACCAGCTCCCGCGGTGCGAGCACGTAATCCGGTGCGACGCAGGTCTGGCCCGCATTGAGCAGCTTGCCGAAGGCGATGCGCTCCGCGGTGAGGGCCAGGTCGGCGCTGCGGTCCACGATCGCCGGCGATTTGCCGCCGAGCTCCAGCGTCACCGGCGTCAGATGCCGGGCCGCCGCCTGCGCGACCAGCCGTCCCACCGGCGTCGAGCCGGTGAAGAACAGGTGGTCGAAGGGCAGCTCGGTGAAGGCCTTGCCGACCTCGGCATCGCCGGTGACGACGGTCATCTCCTCGGGCGCGAAGTGCTCGGCCACGAGCCGGGCCATCAGCTCGGACGTGGCCGGCGTCAGCTCGGAGGGCTTGATCATCACGCGGTTGCCGGCGGCCAGCGCCGCCAGCGCCGGCGCCATCGCGAGGAAGTAGGGGTAGTTCCACGGCGACACGATGCCCACCACGCCCAGCGGCTGCGGCATCAGCCGGTTGCCCGCGGGCAGGAAGTGCAGCGCGGTCGGCGCGCGGCGCACGGCCATCCAGCGCTTGAGGTGGCGGATCGCATGGCGCGCGCCGCTTTGCACGGTGAAGAGGTCGGCCAGCAGGCTCTCGTGTCGCGAGCGGTGGCCGAAGTCGCGCGACATCGCCTCGGCGAGCGCCTCGGCATGCGTCGTGGTCATCGCGAGCAGCCGCTGCAGCCGGTCGCGGCGCTGCGCCAGCGTCGGCAGGCGCTCGCGGTCGAAGGCGGCGCGCTGCTGCTCGAGCAGGAGGTGCAGGCGCTCTTGCGGGGCTTGGTCCATGGGATGTCTCCGCCGTTGTGCTGGTCGATGCCGGGGTGGCCAGAGGCTATGCGCAATCCCGCCGGCGGCCAAGCGCGCGGACCCTGGACTAGAGAGGCGCGACTAGCGCGGCGCGCCAATGAAAAAGCCCGGCCAGGGCCGGGCTTTTCGAGGCGGGCTCCAGGGAGCCCCCGCTGGACCGCCGCGAGGCGATCGCAACGATCAGAAGCGGTAGCCGACGCTCAGCGTCACGCCGTCAGCCTTGACGCCGTCCTTCTTGTAGTAGCGCATGTAGTCGACAGCGCCGTAGAACGACTTGTCGAAGTTGTACTTGCCACCCAGGCCGTAGGCGAAGCTGCCGCCGCTCTCCGAGCCGGACTCGCCATCGGCCGAAGCCTTGATCTTGCTGTGGGCGTAGCCCAGACGGCCGAAGACTTCGAACTGGTCGAAGGCGTACTTCGGGGTCACGAACAGGCCGTAGCTGTGCGGGATCTTGATCTTGACGCCGTCGACGGTGTCGTCCGACACGCCGAAGGCCAGCATGCCTTCGATGGCGACGTTCGGGTGCACGTCGTAGCCGATGATGCCGCGGATGGCGCCCGGCTTGGCCGACGGGCCGCCGTCAGCCTTGACCTTGACGAAGGTGTAGCCCAGTTCGCCGTAGAACGGGTTCTGGGTCTGGGTTTGCGCTTGAGCGGCGCCAGCAGCCAGCAGGGCGGCAGCGACGATGACAGAAATCTTGGTCATTGGAATACTTCTCTCAAAGTGATAAGCATCGCAGCGATGCGGGGGCGAAAGGTATCAACGCCTGACACCCATCGACAATGCAAGACGTCACGATCAGGTAAAAAAGTGCGTAAGACGTTGTCATGTGACCACGCATCGCCCCTGAATCTGCCCATGACCCACCCCAATCGGTGGGGGTTGCCCATCACCGCGCGTACAAGTGTTCACGGCGCCTTCACATCACTTCTTGCTACTCCCTCGGCCGTCGCGGACGCGGGCCCCAATGAAAAAGCCCGGCGCGGGGCCGGGCTCATGGAGACGGGGAGGGGCGATCGGGGCCAGGTCTTGCCCGGCCTCGGGATCGCGCGCGGCGATCAGTGACGGAAGTGCCGCACGCCGGTGAACACCATCGCGATGCCGCGCTCGTTGGCCGCGGCGATGACTTCGTCGTCGCGCATCGAGCCGCCCGGCTGGATCACGCAGGACGCGCCCGCGTCGGCCAGCACGTCCAGGCCGTCGCGGAACGGGAAGAACGCATCGCTGGCCACCGCCGAGCCGGCCAGCGCCAGGCCGGCGTTCTCCGCCTTGATCGACGCGATGCGCGCCGAGTCGATGCGGCTCATCTGGCCCGCGCCCACGCCCAGCGTCATGCCGTTGCCGCAGAACACGATCGCGTTGCTCTTGACGTACTGCGCGACGGTCCACGCGAACATCAGGTCATCGAGCTGTTGCGCCGTCGGCTGCAGCGTGGTGACGACCTTCAGGTCGGTCCTGGACAGGAAGTGGTTGTCGGCGGTCTGCACCAGCAGGCCCGAGCCGACGCGCTTGACGTCCTGCGCGTTGCGGCCCTGGTCCCAGGGCCGAGCGCCGCCCGGCGGCAGCGCGATCTCGAGCAGGCGCACGTTGACCTTGCCCTTGAAGATCTCGCGCGCCTCGGCGCTGAACGACGGCGCCATCAGCACCTCGACGAACTGCTTGGACACCAGCTCGGCCGCCGCGCGGTCCACCTCGCGGTTGAACGCGATGATGCCGCCGAAGGCGCTGGTCGGATCGGTCTTGAAGGCCTTCGCATAGGCATCGGCCGCGTTCGCCGCGACGGCCACGCCGCAGGGATTCGCGTGCTTGACGATCACGCAGGCCGGCGTGTCGAAGCTCTTCACGCATTCCCAGGCCGCGTCCGCGTCGGCGATGTTGTTGTAGCTGAGCTCCTTGCCTTGCAGCTGCCTGCCGGTCACCAGCGAGCCCGGCGCCGGGTACAGGTCGCGGTAGAGCGCCGCGGTCTGATGCGAGTTCTCGCCGTAGCGCAGGTCCTGCACCTTCACGAAGCTGCTGTTCATCTGCGCCGGGTAGTCGGACTGGGTGCCGTCGTCCAGGCGCGCGCTCAGGTAGTTGCTGATCGCCGCGTCGTACTGCGCGATGCGGTTGAACGCCGCCACCGAGGCCGCGAAGCGCGTGCGGTCGCTGGTCCGGCCGTGGGCCTTCAGCTCCTCGAGCACCTGCGCGTACTGCGACGCGTCGGTCAGCACCGTCACGTCCTTCCAATTCTTGGCCGCGCTGCGGACCATGGCCGGGCCGCCGATGTCGATGTTCTCGATCGCGTCCTCGAGCGTGCAGCCGGGCTTGGCCACGGTGGCCTCGAACGGGTAGAGATTGACCGCCAGGATGTCGATGGCGGCGATGCCGTGCTGCTCGATCGCGGCGACGTGCTCGGGCAGGTCGCGGCGCGCCAGCAGGCCGCCGTGGATCTTCGGATGCAGCGTCTTGACGCGGCCGTCCAGCATCTCGGGGAAGCCGGTGTGCTGGGCGACCTCGGTCACCGGCAGGCCGGCGTCGGCCAGCAGCTTGGCGGTGCCGCCGGTGGACAGCAGGCGCACGTTCAGCGCGTGCAGCGCCTGGGCGAATTCGACGATGCCAGTCTTGTCGGAGACCGAGATCAGGGCGGTGAGTTGGGCCATGGGAAGCTCTCTAGGGGGAATGCGGGGGGCGCGCGGCGGGCTCAGATCAGCTTGTGCTCGACGAGCTTGCGGCGCAGCGTGTTGCGGTTGATGCCCAGCCACTCGGCGGCCTTGCTCTGGTTGCCGTCGCTGTGCTGCATCACGACCTCGAGCAGCGGCTTCTCGACCAGGCGGATCAGCATCTCGTGCATCGAATGGGGCGCCTCGCCGCCGAGGTCGCGGAAGTAGACCTCCAGGTTCTCGCGCACGCAGGTTTCGATCGGTTTGGGCGTCATGCCGTGAGCCTTCTTTCTTGGTCTTCGTCGATGGGGCGGTCGTCGTTGGCGGCGCCGTCGCCCGCGTCGCCCTCCTCGTCCAGGCCGGCCTCGTCCGCGGCGCCGGCCCGCTGGTAGGGCAGCCGCTCATGCCGGACGGCGAGTTCGTCCAGCCAGTCCGTCAGCGCGCCGACCTGGGCGTCGCAGCTTTCGAGCGTGTTCATGCGGCGCCGGAAGTCCTCGCCGCCGGGCAGCGCGCGCACGGCCCAGCCGATGTGCTTGCGCGCGCTGCGCATGCCGGTGAGCTCGCCGTAGAGCGCGTAGTGGTCGTGCAGGTGATCGATCAGCCAGCGCTTGGCGTCGCCGATGCGCGGCGCGGGCAGCTCCTCGCCGGTGGCCAGGAAGTGCGCGATCTCCGCGAAGATCCAGGGCCGGCCCTGCGCCGCGCGGCCCACCATGATCGCGTCGGCGCCGGTGGCGGCGAGCACCTCGCGTGCCTTGCGCGGCGTGTCGATGTCGCCGTTGGCGACGACCGGAATCCGCAGCGCGGCCTTGACCGCGGCGATGGTGTCGTACTCGGCGTGGCCGCTGTAGCCCTGCTCGCGGGTGCGGCCGTGCACCGTCACCATCGCCACGCCGGCCGATTCCGCGGCGCGGGCCAGCGCCACCGCGTTCTTCTCCGCCTGGCACCAGCCGGTGCGCATCTTCAGCGTCACCGGGACGCCGCGCGGCGCGCAGGCGGCGACGACGGCCTCGACGATCTCCAGCGCCAGCGCCTCGTCCTGCATCAGCGCCGAGCCGGCCCACTTGTTGCAGACCTTCTTGGCGGGGCAGCCCATGTTGATGTCGATGATCTGCGCGCCGCGGTCGATGTTGTACGCGGCCGCCTCGGCCATCATGGCCGCGTCGGTGCCGGCGATCTGCACCGAGATCGGCGCCGGCTCGCCCTCGTGGTTGGCGCGGCGCGAGGTCTTCAGGCTGTTCCACAGGTCCTTGCGCGAGGTGACCATCTCGCTGACCGCATAGCCCGCGCCCAGCTTCTTGCACAGCACGCGGAAGGGCCGGTCGGTCACGCCCGCCATGGGGGCGACGAACAGGCGGTTCGGCAGGACGTGGGAACCCAGCGTGAGCGTGCCGGGCAGCGGCGTGGACATCGGGAACGGGGGCGGAGGCTGCACAAAAAAGAGGCAGGAGTATACCGCTGCCCCCACCGCCGAATCCCTCCTCAGAGCGAGGACTGCTTGCGCCAGAGCATGAAGCCCTGCTCGACGAAGCGGTTCATCACGCGGTCCTGCGACAGCTTGTAGACCGCGCGGGCGAGGCGGCCGCGCAGTTCCGGCGTGTTGCAGCGCGACCGGTGGGAGAGCGTCAGGTACAGGCCCTCGCGCGCGATGGCCGGCAGCAGCGGCTGGATCGACGCGCCGCCGCCGCGCGCCGCGTAGGCCTCGGCCGGCGTGTCCTCGTAGATCAGGTAGTCGGCGCGGCCGCGCTGCAGCATCAGGATCGCCTGCTCGATGCTGGCGACCTGGGTGATCTTGAGCGACTGGCGGGCGTAGTTGTCGAACTCGACGCCGAAGCTGTTGTTGATCACCGTGACGCCCTGGCGGCCGGCCAGGTCGCCCCAGCGCTTGAACGGCACCGGCGCGGCGGTGCGCGTCCAGATCACGCTGCGCGTCTCGCGGAAGGCGGGATGGAAGTAGTCCATGTACTCGGTGCGCGGCAGCGTGAAGAAGGCGCCGGCGATCAGGTCGATGCGGCCGGCGCGCATCTCCTCCTGCACGCGGCCCCAGGGGCCGACATAGCGGGTCTCGACCGGGATGCCGATCTCCGCCGCCAGCCACTGCATCAGCTCGGCGTTGGCGCCGACCAGCTTCTGCTCGTCCGACGGATCGCGCCACAGGTAGGGCGGGTACTGCGGATTGCCGGACGCCACCAGCAGCGGACAGCCGGCGATGGGGCCCGGCGCGGGCGTGGCGGGGGAGGGGGCGGGCGCCGCGCTTGCCTGGGGGGCGGAAGCGGTCTGCGCCATCGCGGCGGCGGCGCCGGGCGTCGGCCCGGCTGGCCCCGGACCCGCGAGGGTCAGGCCGATCAGCGCGATTGACGATGCAGCGAGGCTGCGCAAGGACATGGTCTTCGGATAATCCCACGCATGGAAGCCTGGCTGCAACACATGGTTCACCTGATGCTGGAGACCCTTGCCCTGCCGCAAGTGGGGCTTGGCGCGGTGTTCGTCATCGCCCTGGTCTCGGCCACGCTGCTGCCGATGGGGTCGGAGCCGGTGGTGCTGCTGCTCGTCAGCGCGAGGCCGGAGCTGTTCTGGCCCGCGATCCTGGTGGCCACCGCGGGCAATACGATCGGCGGCGCGATCACGTGGTGGATGGGCTACGGCGCCGAGCGCGCCTACGAGGCCACGGTGCACCACACGCCGCGCGACCAGCGCGTGCTGGGCTGGCTGCGGCGCTTCGGCGCCAGGACCTGCCTGCTGAGCTGGCTGCCGATCGTCGGCGACCCGCTGTGCGCGCTGGCCGGATGGCTGCGGCTGCCGTTCTGGCCCTGCGTGCTGTACATGGCGATCGGCAAGTTCGCGCGCTATGTGCTGATGACCAGCATCGGCGTGTCGATGCTGCCGGCGCAGTGGAAGACGATGCTGTCGATGGCGGGCTGAGGGCCGGCGCGCTTGCACAATGCGGGCTTCGACAGGAGACCCGCCATGAGCACCTCGAGCACCCCGGCGTACGACGCCTTGTGCCAGCGCCACCAGCGCATCCACCGGCTCGCCCACCTGCAGGCGATCGCGTCCTGGGACCAGTCCGCCTTCATGCCCGCGCGCGGCGCGCAGGCCCGCGCCGAGGCGCTGGCCGAGATGGGCGGCCTGCTGCACCAGATGGGCACCGATCCGGCGCTGCGCCAACTGCTCGGCGAGGCCGCCCAGGAGCCGCTGGACGAGGTCCAGCGCGCCTCGCTGCGCGAGATGCGCCGTGTCTGGCGCGCCGCGAACGCGGTGCCGCAGCGCCTGGTCGAGGCGCGCTCGCTGGCGAACTCGCATTGCGAGCATGCATGGCGCCAACAGCGCGCCGCCAACGACTGGGCCGGCTATGTCGAGAACCTGCGGCCGGTGGTGCGCTACGCCCGCGAGGAGGCGCAATACCTGTCCGACGACAGCGGCCTGGGCCGCTACGACGCGCTGCTCGATCACTACGAGCCCGGCATGCGGTCCGCCGAGGTCGATCGCGTGTTCGGCGACCTGCGCCAGTGGCTGCCGGGCCTGATCCGGCAGGTGATGGCGCGCCAGGCCGGCGATCGCGTCCTCCATCCGCAAGGGCCGTTCCCCGCCGCCGCGCAACGCGCGCTGGGCCTGGACGCGATGACGCTGCTGGGCTTCGACTTCGAGGCGGGGCGGCTCGACGAAAGCGCCCATCCGTTCTGCGGCGGCGTGCCGGAGGACGTGCGCATGACCACGCGCTACCGCGACGACAGCTTCCTGCAGAGCCTGACCGGCACCATCCACGAGACCGGTCACGGCCGCTACGAGCAGAACCTGCCGCGCGAGTGGCTGGGCCTGCCGATGGCGCAGGCGCGCTCGATGGGCCTGCACGAGAGCCAGAGCCTGTCCTTCGAGATGCAGCTGGGAGCGCATCCCGGCTTCGCGGGCCTGCTGCAGCCGCTGGTGGAACGCCATCTGGGGCGGCAGCCCGGCTTCGCCGCGGACAACCTGCACAAGCTGATGACGCGGGTCGCGCCCGGCTACATCCGCGTCGACGCCGACGAGGTGACCTATCCGGCCCACGTGATCCTGCGCTACGAGATCGAGCGCCCGCTGATCGAGGGCCAGATCGAGGTCGAGGACATCCCCGCGCTGTGGGACGCGAAGATGCAGGAGCTGCTCGGCCTGGACACGCGCGGCAACTACAAGGACGGCTGCATGCAGGACGTGCACTGGGGTTGCGGCCTGTACGGCTACTTCCCCTGCTACACGCTGGGCGCGATGTACGCGGCGCAGTGGTTCGCGGCGATGCGGCGCGAGCGCCCGGCGCTGGACGAGGAGATCGCGCGCGGCGAGCTGGCGCCGGTCTTCGACTGGCTGAAGTCGCGCATCTGGTCGCAGGGCAGCCGCTGGGAAACGCCCGAGCTGGTGCGGCGCGCCAGTGGCGAGGCGCTCGATCCGGCGCACTTCCGGCGCCATCTCGAGTCGCGCTACCTGGGCTGATCCGCGCCGGCGCGCCATGAAGAAAGGGCACCCCCAGGGGTGCCCTTCCTGTTTGCGTCCGCGGTCTCTACCCCACGGCCGCTCCCAACGAGTCGTCGAGGACCCGGTGTTCTGGTGTCAGGCCTTGCCCGCGCCCTTGCGGCGGCGCAGGACCAGGCCCATCGCGCCGAAGCCGGCCAGCATCAGGGCCAGGCTTTGCGGTTCCGGCACGGCGGCGGCGTTGCCGCCCGCGGCGGCGATCACGCTGACGTTGTCCAGCGAGGTGCCGAAGGAGTCACTGCGGCCGACCGAGCCGAAGCGCAGCGTCATGGGACTGCCGGTGCCGGTGAAGGTGGTCGTGAAGGACTGCCAGCTGGTGGTGGTGTCGGCGCCGACGGTGCCGGCCAGGCTGCCGATGCTCCACGACAGGCCGTTGCTGACGGCGCCCTGGTTGTCCGGGCGGTTGGCGTAGGAGAAGGTCAGCGTGTAGGCGGTGCCCAGCGCGGTGTTGAGCGTCTGGCTGATCCAGCTGTTGGTGGTGGTGTCCAGCTCGGCGAAGTTGCTGCCGTTGAAGGCGGCGCCGGCGACGTTGTTGCGGAGTTCCACGCCATGCGGGCCGACGGTCCAGCCCGGGATGCTGTCGAGGATGGCGTAGCTGCCGTTGCTGACGATGGTCGACTCGAAGCTGCCGTTGGTCAGCAGGTTCACGGGCGCGGCCAGGGCGAACAGCGGGGCGGCGAACAGGGAGGCTGCGATCAGGCGTTTCATGGGGTGGACTCGGGAAGTTCGACAAGGGGCGCGGTGGTCCGGCGCTTGTGTCGAATTGTTTGAGTCCGCCCTTCAGGTGCCATCCCCCTGTGCGCTGGGGGTTTGGTTGCAATTCGTGACGGATTGCACGTTGCCTGCCGAGCCGGCGAGGGGGTCGGGTCGTGCCCCGTTCCAACTTCTCACCGGCTTCTCACCGGCCTATCGCCATTTCTTCACCGGGCTTTCACCGGCCTTTCGCCGGCTTGGCTGGCCTGGTCGGCTTGGCGGTCTTGGCCGCGGGCGCCTTGGGTGCCGTCTTTGGAGATGCCTTGGTCGCGGGCTTGCGGGTCGCGGCCTTCGGCGTGGCGGGCGCCCGTGCCGCGCGCAGCATGGCGACCTCGGTCTCCAGCGCCTCGACGCGCGCGCTCAATCTCGCGGCCGTCTCGGCCGACGGCATGCCCAGCCGGGCGAGCGCGCGCGCCACGCGGTCCTCGAAGATGGCTTCCAGCTTGTCCCAATGCTGTCCGGCGCGGCCGCCGACCTCGCCGGCCATGTCGCTCATGCGGCGGGCGGCGGCGTCGAGCGCCGCCTCGGCCGCGCGGGCCTTGTCCTTGGCCTTGCCCCGCGCCTGGTCCTGCAGCCGGGCGCCTTCGGTCGCGAGCGCGCCCAGCACGGCGCCGCCCTGATCCTGGGCCTTGGCGAAGGCCGCCAGACCGGCCGACCAGATCTGCTGCGCCGAGGCCTTGACCTGATCCGCGAACGGCGCGTCCGCGGCCGGCGCCGAGGCGGCTTTCGCGTCCTTGCGGCGGCCTTTCGCCTTCGTCGCGACGGCCGTCTTCTGCTGTTTCTTGACCATGGGCATTCCTTGTCGTCGCGGGGCGAGGAGCCTGACGCCCGCCGCTCACCGAGAACCGGACTATAGGGGCCGTGCCCGATGTCACGCTGACTCGCCGCTGACCTGCTTCCCCCATCGGGGCGAACGGCGCAGGGACCAGAATGGGCGCCATGTCCTTTCCACGTCCCGCGAAGGAACGCCGCCCCGGCGAGGAGTTCCCCGACACCGTGCCCGACCTCATGCCCGATGCCGCGCCGGCCCTGCCGCCGCTGGCCTGGGTGGGCGAGTCGCCGCGCCATGATGGCGCCGTCATCGCGTGTCCGCAATGCCGCGCGCCGATGCGGCATGTCGTCCTGGCAGGGCACCTCGCGCCAGCGACGGTGGACGTCGATCACTGCGGACCCTGCGGCCTGGTGTGGTTCGACGCCCGCGAGTCGGTGCATCTGTCCCCGCTGGCCTGGGTCCAGCTGCTGCGCGACCTCAACCGGCTGCGCCGCCCGGACCGGCCGCATCAGCCGGACCGCGCCTGCCCCGTCTGCGCCCGGGCGCTGAAGGAAGTCCACAACCAGACCCGGTACGGCCGCTTCCCAGCGCTGGAGTGCGGCGGCTGCGGCGGGCATCTGCACAGCCAGGCCGGCATGCTGGCCGAACGCGGCTTGTTGCGTCCGCTGCTGCCGGCCGAGCGCGGCGCGCTGCAGGCCGAGCGCCGCGAATTGCTTTGCTTGAGCTGCGGCGCGCCGGCCGACGGCAAGGGCGAGTGCTGCGCCTGGTGCAAGTGCCCGCTGCTGATGGCCGACATGCCGCGGCTGGCCAGCGCGCTGCGCAAGCGGGCGGCGTCGGAGCCGTTGCTGATGCCCAGTGGCGGCAAGCCGGTGGGCTGGGCCTGCCGCGGCTGCGGCGCGCCGATGGACCCGACGCGCGAGACGCGCTGCCCGGCCTGTCAGCACGCGGTGGTGGCGCCGTCGTTCGATGACCTGGACGCGTTGCTCGACGCCATCGAGCACGACTGGCACCTGCAGGATGAATTGAGCTCGCGCGAGCGCCGCGAGCGGGCTGCGGCCTATGCCGAGGTCACGCCCCACGACGCGGCCGGCGGCAAGCACGGCATCTTCTGGAAGGGCGAGTACGAGCGGCGCTACGACGCGGAGAACGCGCGCCGCGAGGGGCGCGATTGGCCCGTGTCCGGATGGTCCGACGGACGGGAGGGCACGCCGCCCACGCTGACGGAGATCGCGCTGCGCCTGGCGGCGCTGCTGATCCGCTGATCGGAAGCGGCTGCGGTACTGCCACCGCCGCTGGCCCTCACCCCTCCCTCTCCCGGAAGCGGGCGAGGGGGTAAGAAGAGCCGGGCGGCGCAGTGAACCCCCTCGCCCCAGTGGGGAGAGGGAGGGGAGAGGGGGCTCGTGCCACGGCGCTGCTGCCCTTCGAAGCACCCCCTCTCCCCTGCCCTCTCCCCCCTCGCGGGGGGCGAGGGAGTTCTTGCGCAAGGCAAGCGGCCCCAGCGCTCTCGCGCTCAGAGATCGAGCAGGCTGATCGGCTTGGCGCAGGCGGCCGGCGTGCCGCCGCCGCGCACGACGAAGGGCAGGGCGCCCCAGGGACCGGAATCGCGCGGACAGCCATTGCGCAGCGTGCCGCCCGGACAGGCGCAGCCCTTGGTCTTGACGAGCTGGTCCAGCGTCTGCGTCTGCTGCGGATTGAGCTTGGGCAGGCGCGGGGCGAAGACCAGTTGCAGCGCCGTCGCTGGCACTGGCGTGTCCGCGGCCGGCACCGGGCCGAGCAGCGTCGCCATCGACTGCGTCTCCTTCAACGCCGCCGTGGCCTTCATCGCCCTGGCGCGGCGCAGGTAGTTCAGCGCGACCTCCATCGCCGCGTAGCCGCGCGCCGACGACGCCGTGAACGGCTTGCGGAAGGCCGCCCCATAGGTGTTGGCGATCTGCTCCCAGCGGCCGCGGTCGACGGTCAGCACCGGACACAGCACCGCGTCGACCCGCTCCGAGAGCGTCGCGTCGAAATCCATCCAGCACGAGGTGCGCGCGCTGATGCGCAGGCCGGTCTGGCGGCGCAGGTCGGCGGCGATCTTCTCGCCGGCATTGAGCTCGATGCGGCCCAGCTGCAGCTGCAGGTCCTGGTCCTTGACCCGCTCGGCGTTGCTGGAGACGAAGGGGATGCCCGCGGCACGCAGCGCGTCGGCGCCGGCGCTGATCTCGCACCAGTTGCCCAGCACCACGTCGACCTTGGCCTTGACGAACTCCTGCGAGATCGCCTCCGCCTTGCGGGCATCGCAGCCGCTGTCCTTGACGATGAGCTTGGGCGCCGCATCCCCGGGCCAGGTCTTGAGGGCCAGCGTCATGCCGAGCTGGAGCTGCTCGGACTGCTCGGCGCTGGGATAGCTGCCCGGCAGGATCACGCCGATGGTGGCGGCCGACGCGGCGCTGCCCGCGCACAGGAAGACGGCCGCCGGCAGGACGGCGGCCAAGGCCTTGCGGATGTTCATGACGATCCCTCGCTGCATGGCCGTGGTCGGCCGTTGTTGGAAGCTTGTGACTCTTGTTGTCGCCCGGCACGCGTCGTGGCGCGCCAGGGCGGAGGTATCGCCTGTGCGCGGCCTTCGCGCACTGAGGTTTTCCCGAAATCCGCCCAATGAAAAACGCCCCGGCGAGCCGGGGCGGTAAGACGTCACAACCGTGGCGGACGCTGCGGCATGCGCGCAACGCGAGGGAGATCGCGCGCCGCCGGAGCAGGGAATCCCCGGTCCCTCAGGCCGGCCAGCCCTGCAGCACCAGCTTGCCGCGCTGGCGCTGGCTCTCCTGGAGCGCGTGGGCGCGCTGGAGCGTTTGCGCCGAGATCGGGCCGACCACCTCGGACAGCGTGGTGCGCACCGCGCCGGCGTCGACCAGGGCGGCCACCTCGGCCAGCAGCTGGCCCTGGGCGGCGATGTCGTGGGTCGCATGCATGCTGCGCGTGAACATCAGCTCCCAGTGCAGCGACAGCGACTTGCCCTTCAACGCCATCACGTCGAGGTCGGCCGGGCCGAAGTCGTCGATCATCGCCAGCTTGCCCTGCGGCTCGAGCGCGTCGATGAAGTCCTTGAAGTGCTGCGGCGTGTGCGTCAGGCTGGTCACGTAGCGCAGCGGCGGCACGCCGTCCCGCTGCAGCGCGGCGATCTGCGGCGCGAGCGGCTGGCGATGGTTGATGACGTGGTGGGCGCCGAGCGCGCGCAGCCACCGGCCGCCGTCGCCCTCCGGCTCGGAGCTGGTGCCGATCACGGTCAAGTGCTCCTGCCGGCGCGCGAGCTGGACCAGGATCGAGCCCACGCCGCCGGCGGCGCCCGTGACCAGCAGGCTGACCGGCCGCCGCGGCGCCTGCTGCACCTGCAGGCGGTCGAACAGCAGCTCCCAGGCGGTGATGGCGGTCAGCGGCAGCGCGGCCGCCTCGGCGTCGCCCAGCGAGACCGGCGCCTTGGCGGCGATGCGGTGGTCGACGCACTGGAACTGCGCGTTGCTGCCGGGCCGGGTGATGTCGCCGGCGTACCAGACGCGGTCCCCGACGGCGAAGCCGCCCACCTCCGGTCCGATCGCGCGCACTGTGCCGACGGCGTCCCAGCCGAGGATCACCGGCGTGGTGCCGTCGGCGCTGGCGCGCCGCACGCGGATCTTGGTGTCGACCGGGTTGACGGCGATCGCGGCGACCTCGACCAGCAGGTCCTTGGGGCCGGGCGCGGGCATGGGCAGGTCGAGGTCGAGCAGCGACTCGGCCTCGGTGATGGGCAGGGAGTGGAAGTAGCCGACGGCTTTCATGGGAGGCTCCGGGAGGGCAGGGTCAGACAGGGAGGAGTGAGGAATGAATGGGCCAGAGTGTGCGAGCGCGGGCAGAATCAATGAAGTCAGTTGAATCGCTATCAGTTTCAATGCAGCGTTGAAGATCGCCGGAGGGAGGGGCGTCGTGCGATGGACATCGAGAACACCAGCGAGCTGCGCCTGCTGATCGAGTGCGCCCGGGGCGGCAGCCTGACGGCGGCCTCGCGCGAGATGGGTATCACCCCCGCCGCCGCGAGCGCGATGTTGAAGAAGCTGGAGGCGCGGCTGGGCGTGCGCCTGGCCGAGCGCAGCACGCGCGCGCTGCGCCTGACCGCCGCCGGCGAGCGGCTGCGCGACTATGCGCAGCGGGCGCTGGAGCTGCTCGACGAGGGCGTGGCGCTGGTGTCCGAAGGCGGGGACGGCGCGGGCGGCAAGGGCCGTGACGGCACCGCGCTGCGCGGCCGCATCCGGGTGAGCGCCTCGAGCGACCTGACGCGGCGGATCGTGCTGCCCCTGCTGGATGGATTCCTGGACCGCCATCCGGGGGTGGAACTGCAGCTCAGCGTGGGGGATGCCCTCCAGGACGTGGTCCGGGACGAGGTCGATCTGGCCTTGCGCTACGGGGAGCTGGCCGACTCGCGGCTGGTGGCGCGCAAACTCCACGACGGGCGCCGGCTGCTGGTCGCCTCGCCCGACTATCTGAAGCGGCACGGGTGGCCGGCGCATCCGTCGGCGTTGACGCAGCATGAATGCATCCGCTTCAAGATCGGCGACCGGCTGGAGCGCGAGTGGCGCTTCTGGCGGCGCGACGCGCTGCAGGCGCCGCCGCTGGACGTGACGGTGCAGGGCCGGCGCAGCGCGGACGATGGCGGCATCGCCCACCAGTGGGCGCTGGAGGGCCGGGGGCTCACCTACAAGAGTGAGCTGGATGTCCGCGACACCCTCGCCAGCGGGGCGCTGGTGGAGGTGCTGCCCGAGTGGGTGGGGCGGCCGATGCCGCTGCATGCGCTGATGCCCAGCCAGCGCTTCCTGCCGCAGCGGTTGAAGGCGCTGGTGGATCACCTGGCGGAGGCGCTCCGGCGCTGAGGCGCGACGCGCGCCCGCCTCACTCCTGCTGCGGGGGCAGCGCGCGCAGGCTGCGCAGCACGCGCTTGACGATCTCCTCCCGCTTCGGGGCGAAGGCGTCGCTCGTCATGTCCAGGTTCAGCGCGAAGTAGACGGGGCGCGGATCCTCGTCGCGCTCCACCCAGCCGACCAGCCAGCCGATCGCCGGCCGGGAGGCGTCCGCCCAGCCGGTCTTGGCGTACATGCGCCAGCCGGGTCCCTGCTCGCGCAGCAGGACCTTGCGCGCGATGTCGTAGCTGCGATCGGACAGCGGCAGCGCCCGGTCGTGGACGCGGCGCAGGAAGTCGATCTGTCCCACCGCCGAGATGCGCAGGTCGCCATCGAGCCAGAAGCGGTCGCCGACCGGGCCGGCCGCGGCATTGCCATACCGGAAGTCGCGCACGTACTGCTGGACGGTGGACTGGCCGATCTTCCTGGCCAGCGACTGGAACACCCACACCGCCGACACCCGGTAGGCCGAGGCCAGCGTCTGATCACGATTCCAGTCCGCGATCGCGCGCTGCTGGCCGTCCCACTTGAAGGACTGCGTCTCGTCGACGGCGGCCCCGGTGTCCAGCGCGATCAGCGTCATCGGGATCTTGAAGGTCGAAGCCGGCAGGAAGGCTTCGAAGGCGCGCGCGCCGTCCGACGCGATCCAGCGATGGACGCGGGTGTCGAGCAGCGCGATGACGCCCTTGGTGCCGAGCTCGTCGAAATGGCGTCCGAGTTCGGGACGGGTCTCCCAGCGCTCGCGCTGATCGGCGGGCACGGCCGCCGCCGCGATGGGCGCGGGGGCCGGCGCCGCGGCCGGAACGGTCTGCGCCAGCGAGGCGCGGCACGCGCTGAGGGCGAGGCTCGCGAGCAGGGCGCTGGCGAGGAGGCGATGGGAGAAGGCGGGCATCGGCATGGACTTGAAACGCGTGACGCGTCCTGTGGAGTGGGCGATGCCGCCAGTGTGCGAATGCGTGGCGCGCCGGAGGCGCGCATTCGGCGTTACGGCCGTTCAGGCGCGCCGTGAGTGCGGCATCAAGGCCTCGGCCTCGTCGAGGTAGCGCCGGCGCGCGGTCTCGTCGCGCAGCTTGCGCGCCTGCAGCCGCGCCTGGCGCACGAGGTCGGTGGCGCTGAAGGCGTCGCCTTCGTCGAGCGCATGCCGCGCCCACAGCAGCAGGAAGGCGCAGCGCTGGTCCGGCGGGATCTGCGAATGGCGCGCGCGGCACGAGGCCCAGCGCTGCGACGCGAGTTCGCCGAAGGACGCGGCCGGCAGCGGCAGCCCTTGCGCGGTGGCGAGCCGCTGCAGCGCGGCGAAGCCCAGCCGGCCCAGCGCCGCCAGCCGCAGCAGGAAGATGGTGTTGAGCAGCGAGCTGCGGCCCAGTTGCCAGCGCGCGCACAGCGCGTCGCTCAGGAGCAGCCAGCGCACCGCGTCCTCGAAGCCGGCGCCGCCCTCGGGCAGCAGGCCTGCCTCGACGAGCTGGCCCAGCGCGTTGGAGAGATTGGCCGCGCAGACCTGCAGCGCGTCGGGCAGTCCGGCGAGCGAGGCGCCGCGCAGCGCGTCCCCGAGGCTGGCGAGCGACTGCATCGCCAGGGCCGCGTCGCCGCGCGTGATGGCGAGTTCGCGCAGCACGATGCCGCGCAGGTTGCCGTGGTCGCAGCGCAGCGTGGAATCGCTGGCGAGGACCTCGGGGTCGACCTCGTCGAGCTTGTCCAGCGCCGCCGCGGCCTGGCCGAGGCTGCCGTACCAGTGCCAGGCGGCGAGGATCGCGACGCGGGCGCGGAGCTGGCGCCGTTCGAGCCGGGGCAGGCGGCCATGGTTGAGTGTCTGGCCGAGCTCGCGCAACTCGTCCTGCAGGGCGGCCCAGTCACCCAGACGGCGCGCGATGCGGGCGCGGCGCAGGCCGAGCGCCGCGGCGGCGGCGTCGTCGCCGGCGGGGACGTGGGGCGCGGCCTGCTGCAGGGCCAGGCGCGCGGGATAGAGCTCGCCGCGGTCGAGCAGGTAGTCGGCGCGGGCGAGCGCCTCGGCGTAGGCCAGCGGCAGCAGCGCCGCGGCGGCGGGCGCGCGCACCGGCCGCTCCTGGCCGAGCCAGCGGGCCAGCGCCGCGCCGGTGGCGGGCTCGCCGTCGATCTCGAAGCGGCAGCGCGCGAGCAAGGCCGCATTGAGCCAGAACGGGCCGCTGCTGCGGGCGCTGGCCTCGATCAGCGCGGCCAGGGGGCCGTCGTCCAGCAGCGCGAGCGCGCGCCAGACCTGGGTGCGATGAAGTTCGGCCATGCCGGCGATGCGCTCGCGCAGTTCGGCGCGGGCGCAGGGGCTGTCGACGCGCGCCAGGCCTTGCTCGTGGGCCTGCAGCAGGGCGGCGATCAGGCGCGGCAGGAGCCGGTTGCGCAGCTCGGGCAGTCCGTCGACGCGCAGGCCCTGCGCGAGCAGCTGGACGCGGTGGAAGGAGGGCTGCGCGCCGGCGCGCATGGCACTGGAAAGGGGGACGCCCGCGGGCGTCGTGGCGCAGGGACTGGAGGCGGGAGCGGCGGTCATTGGAGGCGCATTCTGCGCGGAGCGCGCCGGCGATGTGACGCCAGCGCCGTAACGCGCGTTACGGCGGCGTGTTACCGGGCGCTCGGGTCCGTGTTTTGCCGATACGGTTCATCACAACTCAAGGGGACTGCGATGGTCGCGAATGAAGCCTGGTATGCGGGCGAGGGCGGCGCCGCCGCTGTGGGTCCGACGCGCGGCAACGTGTCGGCGGTGTCGTGGGCGGCGGTGCTCGCCGGGGCGGCGGCTGCTGCGGCGCTGTCCTTGATCCTGCTGTTGCTCGGCGTCGGCCTGGGACTGACCGCCGTGTCGCCCTGGGGCGGCGACGGCTCGAATGCCGGGGCGCTGGGCATGGCCAGCGTCGTGTGGCTGGCGTTCACGCAACTGGCGGCATCGGGGCTCGGCGGCTACCTGGCCGGCCGGCTGCGGGTGCGCTGGCGCGATACCGACCTCGACGAGGTCCATTTCCGCGACACCGCGCACGGCCTGTTGTCGTGGGCGGTGGCCACGCTGTTCACGGCGGCGGCGCTGACGGCGTCGGTCGGCGCGATCGCGGGCATCGGCGTGAAGGCGCCCGGTGTCGCGGCGACGGCGGCCAATGCCGTGGCCGCGGCGGCGGCGAACACGGCGGGAACGACGGCCGGCTCGACGGCCGCGGATGGCGCGTCGGCGGCCGCCTCGCCGGCGCCCTCGGCCTCGATGCCGGCGCTCAGCCAGGAGGCGATCGATGCCGCGCGCAAGACGGCGCTGTGGATGTTCGTGTCCCTGCTGATCGGCGCGTTCACGGCGAGCTGGCTGGCCACGATCGGCGGCCGCCAGCGTGACCGGTTCGAATGACCCGGCCCTTCATCCAACGACAAGGAGAACCGACATGCGATCGCTGCTGCTGTACCTGCTGGGCGTGCCCATTCCGATCATCATCCTGATCGCGCTGATCCGATGAGCATGGCTGACGCCGGACCGCTGCGCGGTCCGGCGTCAGATCGATCTCCTCGCGCGGGTGTCAGTTCAGCGTCGTGGCGGCCAGCGCGTCGGCGTTCTCGCCATATCGGCGCCACGTCTCGGGCGCATGCGACAGCCGATCCGCCACGACCTTGAGCACCGCGGGATTCCAGACCAGGCCGCAGTGGCTGCCGTCGACCTCGACGTTCTCGATCATCGGGTGGTCCTCCGGCTGCACGCAGGCCTGCCAGGCGACGACGCCGTCGCTGCGGCTGTAGATCGAGGTCGTGGGCACGCGCGGCGCGGCGATCAGGCGCGACTTGAAGTCCTCGTCCAGCACCGGCATCGAGCCATTCACCCAGCGGTAGATCAGGCTGACGTTGGTCTGGGTGGCTTCGCCGGTGATCGGCGTGCCGATCGTGATGACCTGGCGCACCGGCAGCGCGATGCGCTTGGCGACCTCGCGCGCATAGATGCCGCCCAGGCTCCAGCCCACCAGCGAGACGGGCTCGGGCCGCTCGGCGACCAAGGCCTCGATGTCGGCCGCGAGCGCGTCGAGCCAGCGGTCGATGTCGCCGGTGGGGCCGGTGTTGAGACCGCGGCCCCAATCGCGCGCCGCGTAGCCCAGGCCATGGCAGAAACCCACCAGTGGCGCGATCGACTGCGCGTCGGCGGCCAGGCCGGGGAAGACGATCACCGGATGACCGTCGCCGGGCGGATGGCCGCTGCGGTCCATCAGGCGGCAACTGGCGTACTCCATCGCGGCGCGCAGCGGCTCGATGCCGAGCAGGGCCCAGGACGGAGAGGGGATCAGCGGTGCCGCGACGGGCACCGCGCGGGGACGAGCGGCGATCTTTTTCATGCTGCCGGGGGGCGGCCGCGCCAGCATGCGCTGGCGAGGTCGGCGTGAGGACAAGTTGAGCCGATCTTTCCGCAAGGCCTGGCCCGTGGATACCCCCCGAATGACGCATTGCACCGTCGGACTGAACCTACAGGCGAGGGAGTGGTGGGGGGCGGCCGCGCGTTCTCTCCCACCGTTGATGGAAGTCAGGGGGAGAGGCGGTTTTTCGATGGCATGCGGGGCTAGTCTTCCTCCCGTCGTGCACGAGGCCGTGCATCAGCGAAAGGAGTGGCGATGTTGTCGAAGATGAAGATCAGTACCGAAGGCGCGCCCGATCAGGTGCGGATACCGGAAGAGATCCTGAGGCATCTCGGAGTCGAGCCAGGCGAAGCCATCGATGTCGACTTCTGGTCCAACGGAACTTGCATCTTGCACTTGACGCGAAGGAGCAGTCGCATTGAGAGCATCGCCGGCATCCTCGCTGACCGACCGCGCAAGCGGAAGAAGCCTTTGTCGTTGAAGCAGATGAACAAGGCGATCGAAGAGGGTTGGGCGGGGAAGCGGCGATGAGGGTGACATTCCTGACTTTCGATCGGCGAGCAATTCGCAAGTTGCGGCAATTGGGATTTCTTGCTTGCTCTCCGTGAGAGAGCCGATGTAGTCAATGGAAATCCCGGCTCTCCGTCCTCAACCGGCCCAGCATCGGCGTCAGGTCTTCCATGTGGCCGGCGATCAGGTTGCGGACCTCGCCGCTGCGCTGCCACTTGCCCTTCACCGCCATCAGCCGCGAATGCAGCATGACCTGGCGCTGCCGCTGCCACAGCGCGCGGTGCACGATGACCTGGATGTCCCCGGTCTCGTCCTCCAGCGAGATGAAGATCGTCCCCTTGGCCGTCGCCGGCTGCTGCTTGACCGTCACGATCCCGCAGCCGCGCGCCGGCCGGCCATCCGGCAGCTCGTTCAGCTCCCGCGCCGACATCCAGCGCTGCTCGCGCAGCATCGGCCGCAGCAGCGCCAGCGGATGCCGCCGCAGCGTCAGGCCCAGCGACGCATAGTCGAAGACGATCTCCTCGCCCTCCGGCGCCTGCGGCAGCGCCAGGAAGTCCTCCTGCACCGGCGCCGCCGACAGCAGCGGCGGCGGCGCATGCTGAGCGGCCGCATCCCACATCTGCTGGCGCCGATGGCCGCTCAGGCTCGTCAGCGCATCGCCCGCCGCCAGCATCGTCATCTGCTGCTGGTTCAGGCCGGTGCGGCGCGCCAGGTCTTCCGCGTCGTTGAACGGACCATTTCTGCGCTCGATGCAGATCGCCGCCGCCGAGGCCTGCTGCAGGCCCTTCACCAGCCGCAGCCCCAGCCTCACCGCCACCGGCGCCGCATCGACCGCCAGCGCTTCGTCCGACTCCAGCCAAGGATCGCCCTCTTCGTCCCGCGCGATGCCGTCCAGGTCCAGCGGCTGCGCATCGAGGGCCTCGGCGTCCTTGCCACGCCGCGTCGGCCGGATCACGCGGCCATCGGCGCGTTCCAGCGTGCAGTCCCAGTCGCTGTGCATCACGTCCGGCGGCCGCACCTCGACGCCGCTGCGCCTGGCGTCCTGCACCAGCTGACTCGGCGAATAGAAGCCCAGCGGCTGCGCGTTCAGCATCCCCGCCAGGAATTCCGCCGTCCGGTGCTTCTTGAGCCAGCTGCTCGTGTAGACCAGCAGCGCGAACGACGCGGCATGCGACTCCGGGAAGCCGTATTCCGAGAAGCCCTTGATCTGCTCGAAGATCTGCTCCGCGAAGGACACCGGGTAGTGGCGCGCGCGCATCCCCTCGATCAGCCGCTCGCGGTATTTCCCCAGGTCGCCCTTGCGCTTCCACGCCGCCATCGAGCGCCGCAGCTCGTCGGCCTCGCCGCCGGTGAACCCGGCCGCGATCATCGCGATCTGCATCACCTGTTCCTGGAACACCGGCACCCCCAGCGTGCGGTCCAGCACCGATTCCAGCCCGCTCGGATAGACCACCGGCTCCAGCCCCTGCCGCCGCTGCAGGTAGGGATGCACCATCCCGCCCTGGATCGGGCCCGGCCGCACGATCGCGACCTCGATGACCAGGTCGTAGAACTTCTCGGGCCGCAAGCGCGGCAGCATGCTGCGCTGCGCCCGGCTCTCGATCTGGAACACACCGATCGTCTCGGCGCGCTGGATCATCTCGTAGGTGGCCTTGTCCTCGGCCGGGATGTCCTTGACCTCGAAGGGACCCCGCTGGCGCTTGCTGATGAAGTCCAGCGTCTTGCGGATCGCCGTCAGCATGCCCAGCCCCAGCACGTCGACCTTGAGCAGCCCGACCGCGTCGAGGTCGTCCTTGTCCCACTCGATCACCGTGCGGTCCGGCATCGACGCGTTCTCCACCGGCACCATGCGCGTCAGCGGTCCCTGCGTCAGCACGAAGCCGCCCGGATGCTGCGACAGGTGGCGCGGGAAACCGAGCAGCTCCGAGGTGATCTCCACCAGCTGCCGCACCGCCAGGTCATTCGCGTCCAGGCCCGATTCGCGCAGCCGCTCCGCGTCGATGGTCTGCCCATCCCACCACTGGTGGTTGCCGCACAGCGTGTCCAGCGTCTGCGGCTCGAAGCCCAGCGCCTTGCCGACGTCGCGCAGCGCGCTCTTGACGCGGTACGAGATCACCACCGCCGCCAGCGCCGCGCGCTCGCGCGTGTACTTGCGGTAGAGGTACTGGATGACCTCCTCGCGGCGCTCGTGCTCGAAGTCGATGTCGATGTCGGGCGGCTCGTTGCGCTCCTTGCTGATGAAGCGCTCGAACAGCACCTGCATCCGCTGCGGATCCACCTCGGTCACGTGGGTGCAGTAGCAGACGATGGAATTGGCCGCGCTGCCGCGCCCCTGGCACAGGATGCCCTGCGAGCGCGCGAAGTGGACGATGTCGGCCACGGTGAGGAAGTAATGCTCGTAGCGCAGCTCCTCGATCAGCGCGAGCTCGCGCTCGATCTGCTCGCTGACCGCCGCAGGAATGCCGTCGGGCCAGCGCCGGCCCGCGCCTTCGTAGGTCAGCCGGCGCAAATGGCTGGCCGGCGTCTCGCCCTCGGGGACCACCTCCGAGGGGTAGTGGTAGCGCAGTTCGTCGAGCTTGAAGTCGCAGCAGGCGGCCACGCGCAGGGTCTCCGCCAGCAGTTCGGCCGGGAAGGCCAGTCCGAGCCGGCCGCGCGCGCGCAGGTGGCGTTCGGCGTTGCGGTCCAGCGCCTGGCCGCACTCGGTCAGCGGCCGGCCCAGCCGGGTCGCGGTCAACACGTCCTGCAGCGGTTTGCGGCTGCGCACATGCATGGTGACGTCGCCCACGGCCACCAGCGGGATCTCGGTCAGCGCGGCCGCCTCGCGCAGCCGCAGCAGGCGGCTCTCGTCGTCGAGCTCGCGGGTCTGCGTCACGCCCAGCCAGCAGCGGCCGGTGAAGCGCGACAGCAGCCAGCGCGACATCGCCAGCAACGGCGCCGCCGCCGCATGCCGGTCCGGGCAGGCGATGACGACGCAGTCATCGAGCGCCTGGGGGCCGATGTCGTCGATCGTGCAGCGATAGCTGCCCTTGTCGGCCGAGCGCCGCAGCCGCGAGATCAGCTGGCACAGGTTGCCATAGCCGTTCAGGTTGCAGGCCAGCACCACCAGCGTGAAAGGGGCGTCCTCGTCCGGACCGGCGCCGCCGCGCGGGTCGATGCGGAACTGGCTGCCCACGAGCAGTTTCAGCCCGTGCTGCTTCGCGGCCACGTGCGCGCGCACGATGCCGGCCATCGAGCATTCATCGGTGATCGCGAGCGCGGCGTAGCCGAGTTCCCTGGCGCGCTGGACCAGTTCCTCGGGCCAGCTGGCGCCCTTGAGGAAGCTGAAGTTGCTGAGGCAGCGCAGTTCGGCGTAATCGGGAAGAGCAGGCAGCGCCGGAAGCGCAGGAGGCGCAGGAGGCGGGGGCGGGGCAGGCTGGACGGTCATCGCTCGACCCCGTTCAGGCGTAGACGCCGTGCAGGAACCAGGCGCTGCCGCCATCGTCCAGCGGCTGCCGGAAGATGGCGACGACGCCGGCGTTGTCGTTGACCGCGATCCAGTAGTCGCGCACGACGTTGCGGTGGCCGAGTGCCACCGTCGCCGCGTCGTCGTGCGGCACGATCGCGGTGAAGGCCGGCGCGGTCTTGTCGCGCGCGCCGGTGCCGGCCTCGGAGGCCACGTCCGCCGGCGCGCGCGCCGGCAGGCGATCCCACCAGCCGCCCTCGACGCGGTCGGGCCCGGCCAGCAGCGTCAGCGCGCCCTGATAGTGCGGCCGGTGCTCGCGCAGCGCCAGGCGCAGCGGCGGTTCCAGCAGGAAGCCGGGCTCGGGCATCGATGGCGCGGGCCGCGCCGCCGTGCGGCGCCGGCCCGCTCGCTGGCCGTCGGTGGCGGGTTGCCAGCGCGTCATCCATTCGAGCCGGTGATCGTCGCCAGGCGCCGGCTGCAGCACCCGCTCCGGGCCGAAGCGCGCGGCGATGCGCTCCAGCGTCAGATAAAGCGTCTCGCCGGTGCGCACCGTGTCGGGCAGCAGCGAGGCGCTGTCCTCGGTCAGGGCCTGGACCCCGATCGCCTCCAGCCGCAGCTCGCCGACCGGGGCCAGCAGCCGGGTCTTGGCCAGGTGCTCGGCCATCAGCCGGCAGAAGTGCTCGAGCGCGCGGATCGGCTCGGCGGTGCGGATCGTCAGCGAGCCGCCGTCGCCGGCGTCCTTGGCGCGCATCGAGTCGTGCACCCAGTGCAGCGTCACACCGGTCGCGCCGGCATGGCGCGCCGCCAGCCAGCCGCACAGCCGCATCAGCAGCGGCCGCGCGCCCAGCAGCAGCGCGGGCGCGTGATCCTCGCGCCCCGGCAGTTCGATGCGGGCGTGGAAGTCCTCGGGCAGCACTTCCCAGCGATGCGCCTCGGGACGCAGCCCGTAGGCCTGGTCCAGCATCGCCAGCAGCGCCGCGCCGAAGCGCCGGCTGATGCCGCCGCGCGGCAAGGCCCGCAACTGGCCCAGCGTGTTGATGCCGGCGCGGCTCAGCGGCTCGGCGTGGTCGGCGCCGGCGCTCAGCGCCTGCAGCGGGAGCGGATCCAGCACCGCCTGCAGCAGCCGCCCGCCCAGGTCCGGCACGCCGCAGCGCGCCAGCACCAGCGCGGCGGTGGCCGTCGGCGCCCAGCCGATGCCGATGGCACCCAGGTCCGGCGCCTCGTCGGCGATACGCGCCTTGAGCGCGCCCAGGCCGCGGAACAGCCGCAGGCTGGCCTCGACCTCCATGACGACGGCGTCCTCCATCAGCGCCACGCGCGGCGTGAACTGCAGGCACCACACGGCCAGTCCTGCCTGCGCCTCCGGACAGATCCCCCAGGGATGGTCCGGCGGCGCGGCCGGCTCAGCGGACGGCGCCGGCGGACGAGGCGGCAGGATCAGCGCGACCCACAACATCGGTCAACTCCGGGAACGGGGCGAGCGGCTGGGGCTCGCGCGGGGATTCAGACAGGGCGGCGGACAGGGATTCGGGAGCGAGGGCCGGGACCGGCGCGACCGGACGCATCGTGCTGGGCCGCATCACGCGCGGCGTCAGCACGCGCTCGAGTCCGCCGGGGATGGATGCCAGCCGCAGCGGCGTCTCGTGGGCGGGGCCCTTGCGCTTGAGGATCTGGACATCCAGCGCCCAGTCGACGTCGATCGTCACCTGCAGCCGCAGCGGCGCCGGCGAGGGATCGTGACGCGCCGCCAGCGGCCGGAACAGGAACACCGGACCCTCGAAGGACTGGGCCAGCACCTGCAGGCGCCGCAACTGCTCGGGCGCGGCCTGCGGCATCCAGGCCAGCACCGCGCCGGCGGCGTTCGACTTGATCAGCTGCTCGGCGCACCAGAGCCGCTCCGACGGCGTCCGCGCGTCGATCCAGACCAGGTGGCGCTCGTCCAGCCCCAGGTGCATCAGCCCGGGCAGGTGCGGGCGCTTGGGCGGGCCGACCAGGGCCACGGCCGCGCCGTCCACGACGACGCGCCGCAGCGCCGGCCCCGCGAGCCGCCATTCGGCCAGCGAGAACTGCGGCAGCAGCAGCTCGGTCAGTTGGCGGCCGGGCCAGCCGCCGCCCGGCAGTTCGGCGTCGAGCGCGTCGAAGCCGCTGGGCCAGACCGTGTCGGTGCCGCGGCCCAGCGCGTCGCCGCGCCAGACGGCCTCGGCCACGGCGGGGGGAAGGGGCAAGGACGGGGAGGGCATGGCGGGTCGGTCGGGAGAGACGACAACGCCGGTCGTGACACCGGCGTTGAGAACTGTATGTGCATACAGTATAGGTTGACGGCCGACCCGTCCAGCGGATGTTTCACTTCAGGTGGGGAGAATGTCCCGATCCGAAGCTCAGCGCGAAGCGCGTCCCGCCGTTGGCCGGCGCCTCCAGGCTGACGGTCCAGCCCAGGTGCTCGGCCACCCGCTTGACGATGGCCAGGCCCAGCCCGGCGCTGCCGGCGCCGGCCGGGTCGACCTGCATGAAGCGGTCGAAGATGCGGTCGCGCACGGCCGGCGGGATGCCGATGCCGGTGTCCTCGATGACGACGCGGCCGGCCTCGAGCCGGATGTCGACGCGGCCTTCCTCGGTGAACTGGCAGGCGTTGCGGATCAGGTTGCCCAGCGCGATGGCCGCGAGCTCGGGCCGCGCCGGCACTTCCAGGCCGGCATCGGCCGGGGCGGCATGCAGCGTCATCTCGACGGCCTTGCCCTTGAGCAGCGGACGGCAGCGTTCCATCTCCTGGCGCAGCAGCGGCAGCACCGCGGTCGGCGGCGCGCCGATGCTGGCCGGGTCGCGCGACAGCAGCAGCATCGCCACCACGCGCTCGCTGGTGTCGGCGGCGGTGCGGCGGATGCGCTCGGCCAGCTCGACCATGTCGTCGCGGCCATGCAGGCGCGCCTTCAGCACCTCGGCGGCGCCCAGCATGATGGCCAGCGGCGTGCGCAGCTCATGGCTGACGTCGCCGGTGAACCAGCGCTCGCGGTCCAGGTAGCGCTGCTGGGCCTCGGTCTTGGCGGCGAAGGCACGCGACAGCACGCCCAGTTCGTCGGTGGACTCCTGCAGCGGGTATTCGCGCGGCGCGGCGCCGGTTTCGACGGCGCGGGCCAGCGCCGTGACCGGCGCGACGATGCGGCTGGCGGTCAGCTGCGCCAGCAGCAACGCCAGGCCCAGGCAGCACACGAAGGCCAGGCCGAGCAGGCCGTAGACGCCAGCCTCGATCTTGGCGAAGTCGTCGTCGCGGTCGGTCAGCACGAAGGGCGCGCCCAGGTCGTCGCGGATCAGCACGTTGACCTCGACGCCGTCCTGCAGGATCGAGTACTTGCCGGGCGGCTGGCCGCGCAGCGGCTCGGGGATGCCGGTGCCGCGGTAGAGCGTGACGCTGGGCGGGAGGTCGGGTGGCAGGCCCTGGCGTTCGCGCGCGACGAGCTCGTCGGCGGTGCGGCTCAGGCGCTGGTCGATCAGCCGGTCCTCGATGCTGGAGGCGATGCGCACCGCCGCCACCGCGAAGGCGCCGCAGACCAGCAGCGTCAGCAGCAGGAAGGCGGCGGCGACGCGGGTGCGCAGCGTGGTCGGCGCGGCGGTCGAGCGCGGCCGCCGGCCATCGCCGCCGTCATCCCGCATCGGGCGACACCAGGCGGTAGCCGATGCCGGGGTGGGTCTTGAGCAGCGGCACGGGGAAGGGCTTGTCCAGCGCCGCGCGCAGCGCGTGGATGTGGGTGCGCAGGGCGTCGCTGTCGGGCGGGTCGTTGCCCCAGACCTCGCGCTCGAGGTCCTCGCGGCGGACCAGCTTGGGCGCCTCGCGCAGCAGCGCGGCCAGCAGCTTGTAGCCGGTCGGGGTCAGCTGCAGCGGCTTGCCGGCGCGGGTCGCCTCGAGCGTGTCGGGGTCGAAGTTGACGTCGGCGTAGCTGACCGCGGCGCTGAGCTGCAGGCCGTGGGAGCGGCGCATCAGCGCCTTCAGGCGGATCTCCAGCTCGACCAGCGAGAAGGGCTTGACCAGGTAGTCGTCGGCACCGTTCTCGAAGCCGTTGACCTTGTCGGCGATGGTGTCGCGCGCGGTCAGCATCAGGATGGGGGTGGGGCGGCGGAAGTCCTTGCGCAGCCGGCGGGCGACGTCCAGGCCGTCCAGGCCGGGCAGGGTCAGGTCCAGCACGATCGCGTCGTAGGAGCCGGCGGCCGCCTGCGCCAGCCCGCCCAGGCCGTTGCGGGCCACGTCCAGCTGGTAGCCCATCGGCTCCAGGTAGGCGCACAGGTTGGCGACGATGTCCGGGTTGTCTTCGATGACCAGCAGCTTCATCACGAGGCTCTCGTTCTGCGGCGGGAATTCGCCGCGTCGTCCGACGGAAGCGGGCCCGGAAAGGGGGAGGTCCCTCGCGGCAGGCCCGCGGAAGCTGGGAATCCTATGCCAGTGCCCAGGAGCCGACCTTGCGCGGGGCTGTCGGCTGGCCTACCGGGGGCTGTACGGCGGCATGACGGGGGCCGCATGCGCGGCGCTCGCCCATTCCCGTTGGGGAAGGAGGCGAAGGGAAAGGGGAAGGGGAAGAAGGCATCGACCGTGCGCAAGTGCCGGCAACGGCGCGGGACCCTGGAACCGGTGGAGACTTGATTTCCGGCGCAGGCGCATAATGTGCGGGTTAACCCTTATGTTTGCACCTGCCTTCCCCCTTCCGGCGGTCGAGCGGTTCACCGGGACCCGCCGGTTGATCCTGCGCCCGCCCGCGGCGGCCGATGCCCGCGCCTTCCGCGAGCTGCTGGTCGACCCGGCCAACCGGCGCTTCGACGCCGGCGGCCCGGCCGCGTCCGAGCGGCTGGAGCTGTGGCGCGCGCAGTGGGCGCGTGACGGGCTCGGCCCGTGGGCGGTGTCGCTGCGGGAACAGCCGTCGCTGGGCGCGATCGGCTTTGGCGGCCTGAGCCGGGGGGTGGCGGGCGGCACGCCGGCGCTGCTGCTGGAGTTCCACTTCCTGTCCGATCACTGGGGCCGCGGTTACGCGGCGGAGATGTCGCTGGCGGCGCTGGCGCTGGCCTTCGAGGGCCTGTACGCGGGATCGGTGCAGGCGCTGCTGGGCGCGAGCAACACGGCGGCGCGCAAGACGCTGGAGCGGGTGGGCTTGCGGCTGACCGGCTCGGTCGCCGACCACCCGGGCGAGGCGGCCAGCCTGCTCTACGAGATCAATGCCGCGCAGTACGCGGCGCTGCCGCGCGAGCAGCCGGAAGCGACGCCCTTCGGCGCCTGATCGCGCGGGCCGGGAGGCCTGGCGTCGCGACGTCTTCCAGCACAACGAGTCAGACGGACCACCGATTCGTTGGGAAGCTGCACCGATGTGCCCATTAATTGGCCATGGAGGTCATGGGCCGAAATGAATGCAATGAAGTCGTCCCGTTGACGCAGGCCGTCAAAGGGGCGAAGGCGGGCAATGTCGCCCGGCCTTCCAAATCGACTTGGAGATTGAGATGACTGCATTCAATGCCGATTCCTCCGCTGCCCGTGTTTTCGCAAGGCGTGTCGATCAACGCGAAGCTGCCGGGATTCAGCCGCTGACTCCCGAGGAAATGGACCAGGTCCACGGTGGATTCGGGCCTGCAGGGGCCATCGCTGGGGCCGTCGGTGCGGGCGTGGGTTCCTATCTGTCCGGAGGCAACGCTGGCCAAGTCGCCGCCGCAGCCATCTTCGGCGGGGTTGCGGGCTTCTTCGGTGGCGTTGGCATGTACGCCAGTTCCGCGGCCGTAGCGGCGATGGGGGCGTTCGCGGCCAGTGGAACGAGCCGGTACTCGAAGCGCTAAGTGACCGATGAATGGTCGGCATGGTGCAGGCCATGCCGGCCTCATTTCAGGAGTTGGCCATGCCCCACCACGACTTCCAGATCTTCCTCAATAGCGGCCCCGTCATCTTCATCATGGTCCGTTACGCAGAGCAGTTCGCCGCCAAGGAAGGGCGTCTCCAGTTGATCGGGTTCTTGACGGCCGTCTTGGTCGGCAATGCCTTGTTCAACATGGAGCGCTTCTCGCCGTTTGAGGCCGTGTTGCGCGCTCTGGGCTGCTCCGCGATGCTGTTCGTGTGCATCTTTGGACTGGCGCGTTACAACGCCCGGCGACGGGAGAGGAAGGCGGCCGCCAAGCCCGGCAGCGTGTCGAGCGTCACTGCTGCGGATAGACCCGCAGCCCCGCCAGGTCCAGCACCCTGAGGCCGCCGTACTCGACCGCGATGAGGCGCTGCTCCTGCAGATGGCGCAGCGCCTCGTTGACGCGCTGGCGCGAGAGCCCCACCAGATGCCCCAGCTCCTGCTGCGTGATCCGCAGCAGGCCGTTCACGCCCGGGTACAGCTGCGGATGGAACAGCGCCGCCAGGTTGCGCGCCACCCGCAAGTCGGGGTCGCTCTGGCGATCGATCTCCCGCGCGGCGATGAACTGGCCCAGCCGCTCGTTGAGCTGGTTCAGCACATAGCGGTTGAAGCCCAGGCTGGTCTCCAGCAGTTCATGGAAGCTCTCCAGCGGCAACCCCGCCACCACGCTGCGCCGCAGCGCCTGGATGTTGTAGCGGTAGCACTCGCGCTTGAGCAGCGTGCCCTCGCCGAACCAGCCGCCCGGCGGCACGCCGGTGAAGGTCACCGGCCGCGCCGCGGCGTCGTCGTTGCTCATCTTCAGCAGCCCGTCGATCACGCCGAACCAGAAATTGGCTTCGCGCCCGATCCGGCAGACCCGCTCGCCGACCTCGACCTCCGCCACCTGGATGCTGGACGCGACGCGCTCGCGGCGCTCCGGCTCCAGCGCCTTCAGCCACGGAATGGCCCCCATCTCCTGCGCCGACGCGGCGCGCGCGCGCAGCCGCAGCGGCTGCGCCGGCGGAGCAACGGACGCGGGCGAGCGCAGGGGCGCGTCGAGCGCGGCGCGGACGGCGGTGTCGGACGTGGCAGCCATCCCCCGTTCATCGCGCCCGCGCATGACAACAACCTGACGCGACCCCCTGGGGAAAACACGGGCCGCCGCCCATCCGGTTCACTGCTCGCGCGCTGGACCTGATCCGGGAAAACGCTCCCCCGAACTCTCCCTAGGAATGTCGTCGCAACGACAACACGGCGTCAATGGGCCGGCCTACAGTCCATCCAAGCCCGCGCCACGAGCGCCTCCCCCAGAGAGGCGACAGCGGGACACAAGGAGACGACGGTGGAGCAGACCTTCCCCCGATGGTTGCTCGCCCATGCCCGGCAGCGTCCCGACGCTCCCGCGCTGCGCGAGAAGGAGCTCGGCATCTGGCAGACGCTCAGCTGGTCGGCGCTCGCGGCGCTGGTGCGCGACCTCGCGCACGGCTTCGCCGCCGCCGGCATGACGCGCGGCCAGCACGTCGTCGTCGTCGGCGAGAACCGGCCCCGCCTCTATGCCTCGATGCTCGCGGCGCAGTCGCTGGGCGCGATCCCGGTGCCGCTCTACCAGGACGCCGTCGCCGCCGAGTTCGTCTTCCCGCTGAAGAACGCCGAGGTCGCCTACGCCGTCGTCGAGGACCAGGAGCAGGTCGACAAGCTGCTCGAGATCCGCGACCAGTGCCCCGCGCTGCGCCGCGTCTGGTTCGACGACCCGCGCGGCCTGCGCCATTACGAGGCCGAGGGCCTGGCCTCGATCGACAGCCTGTGCGGCGACGGCCGCGCCCATGCGCTGCGCCATCCGGGCTGGTTCGAGCGCGAGGTCGACGCGGGCCAGGCCGGCGACGTCGCGGCGATGTTCTTCACCTCCGGCACCACCGGCAATCCGAAGGGCGTGATCCACACGCATGCGACGCTGATCGACCGCGCGCTGGCCGGCGCGCGCTTCGACAGGCTCACGCCGCGCGAGGAGGTGCTCGCCTACCTGCCCTGCGCCTGGATCGGCCAGAACATCTTCAGCTACGCCCAGTGGCTGGCCTGCGGCTATGTCGTCAACTGCCCCGAGTCGGCCAGCACCGTCAGCATCGACCTCAAGGAGATCGGCCCGACCTACTACTTCGCGCCGCCGCGCGTCTTCGAGGGCCTGCTCACCAGCGTGATGATCCGCATGGAGGACGCGGGTGCCATCAAGCGCTGGCTGTTCGCGCGCTGCATGGCGCTCGCCAGCCGCGTCGGCCCCGCGCTGATGGACGGCCGGACGGTCGGCGCCTGGGACCGCTTCAAGTACCGGCTTGGCGACCTCGCGATCTACGGGCCGCTGCGCAACTCGCTGGGCTTCTCGCGGGTGCGCGTGGCCTACACCGCCGGCGAGGCCATCGGCCCCGATCTCTTCAGCTTCTACCGCTCGATCGGCATCAACCTCAAGCAGCTCTACGGCTCGACCGAGACCGCCGTCTTCGTCTGCCTGCAGCCCGACCATGAAGCGAAGTCCGACACCGTCGGCGTGCCCATCGGTGGCGTGGAGATCAAGCTCGCCGACAACGGCGAGATCCTGGTGCGCTCGCCGGGCCTGCTCAAGGGCTACTACAAGAATCCGGAGGCCACCGCCGAGGTGCTGGGCGCCGATGGCTGGTACCGCACCGGCGACGCGGGCTTCCTCGATGCGGGCGGCCATCTGAAGATCATCGACCGCGCCAAGGATGTCGGCCGGCTGCGCGGCGGCGCGCATGACGGCGCGATGTTCGCGCCCAAGTACGTCGAGAACAAGCTGAAGTTCTTCGCCTTCGTGAAGGAGGCGGTGGCCTTCGGCGATGGCCGCGACCGCGTCTGCGCCTTCATCAACATCGATGCCGAGGCGGTGGGCAACTGGGCCGAGCGCCGCAACCTGCCCTACGCCGGCTACACCGACCTGGCTGGCAAGCCCGAGGTCTACGCGCTGATCAAGGACTGCGTCGAGAAGGTCAACGCCGACCTCGCGCAGGACGAACGCCTGGCCGGCAGCCAGATCACGCGCTTCCTGGTGCTGCACAAGGAACTGGACGCCGACGACGGCGAGCTCACCCGCACCCGCAAGGTCCGCCGCGGCGCGATCGCCGAGAAGTACCGCGTGCTGATCGACGCGCTCTACGAGGGCCGGCGCTCGCAGTTCATCGAGACGGCGGTCCGCTTCGAGGACGGCCGCGCCGGCAAGGTCGCCGCCGACCTGCGCATCGAGGAGGCCGCCACCTTCTCCCCCACCCGGAGGGCCGCCTGATGAGCGCCATCGCCACCGCCGACGCGCCGACCCTGGCGCCGCCGCCGTCCGAGGACCGCCAGCATGGCGCCGATCCCGGCGCGCCGTCCGCCGCCGTCACGCCGGCCGCGCGGCGCCGCGTCGGCGAGGTGATCCTGGAGGTCGCCAACATCACGCTGTCCTTCGGCGGCGTGAAGGCGCTCAACGACATCAGCTTCGACGTCCGCGAGCACGAGATCCGCGCCATCATCGGCCCCAACGGCGCGGGCAAGAGCTCGATGCTGAACTGCATCAACGGCGTCTACCAGCCGCAGCAGGGCCGCGTGCTGCTGCGCGGCGAGGACATGCGCCAGCTCAGCCCGCGCATCCGGCTGCGCCGCATGGCCGAGATGGGCGTCGCGCGCACCTTCCAGAACCTGGCGCTGTTCAAGGGCATGAGCGTGCTGGACAACATCATGAGCGGCCGCAACCTGCGCATGCGCACCGGGCTGCTGGCGCAGGCGCTGCGCAACCCGTGGTGGAGTCCCGCCGAGCGCGAGGAGATCGCGCACCGCCAGCAGGTCGAGCGCATCATCGATTTCCTCGAGATCCAGGCGCATCGCAAGACGCCGGTGGGCCGGCTGCCCTACGGGCTGCAGAAGCGCGTCGACCTGGGCCGCGCGCTGGCGATGGAGCCCAAGGTGCTGCTGCTGGACGAGCCGATGGCCGGCATGAACGTCGAGGAGAAGCAGGACATGTGCCGCTTCATCCTGGACGTGAACGACGAGTTCGGCACCACCATCGTGCTGATCGAGCACGACATGGGCGTGGTGATGGACATCAGCGACCGCGTGGTGGTGCTGGACTACGGCCGCAAGATCGGCGACGGCCGGCCCGACGAGGTCCGCGCCAACGAGGACGTGATCCGCGCCTACCTCGGCGCCTCGCACTGAACCCCGCATTCAACCGGAGACGACGATGGGCTTCTTCCTCGAGACCCTGATCGGCGGCCTGATGACCGGCATGCTGTATTCGCTGGTGGCGCTGGGCTTCGTGCTGATCTTCAAGGCCAGCGGCGTCTTCAACTTCGCGCAGGGCGCGATGGTGCTGTTCGCGGCGCTGGCGATGGCGCGCTTCGCCGAGTGGATCCCGCGCTGGACCGGCCTGAGCGGCAAGCTCGCGGTCAACCTGCTGGCCTTCCTCGTGGCGATGGCGCTGATGGTGGCGGTCGCCTGGCTGGTGCAGAAGCTGGTGCTGTCGCGCCTGGTCAACCAGGAGGGCATCACGCTGCTGATGGCCACGCTGGGCATCACCTACTTCCTGGACGGCTTCGGGCAGACGCTGTTCGGCTCGGACATCTACAAGATCGACGTCGGACTGCCCAAGGACCCGGTGTTCCTGCTGGAGCAGCAGTTCCAGGGCGGCGTGATGGTCAACCAGGAGGACCTGGCCGCCGCGCTGATCGCGGCGGTGCTGGTGGCGGCGCTGTCGCTGTTCTTCCGCCACACCGGCACCGGCCGCGCGCTGCGCGCGGTGGCCGACGACCACCAGGCCGCGCAGTCGATCGGCATTCCGCTGTCGCGCATCTGGGTGATCGTGTGGAGCGTGGCCGGCTTCGTCGCGCTGGTGGCGGGAATCATCTGGGGATCGAAGCTGGGGGTGCAGTTCTCGCTGTCGCTGGTGGCGCTCAAGGCGCTGCCGGTGGTGATCCTGGGCGGCCTGACCTCGGTGCCGGGCGCGATCCTGGGCGGGCTGATCATCGGCGTGGGCGAGAAGCTCTCGGAGATCTACCTCGGGCCGCGGCTGGGCGGCGGCATCGAGATCTGGTTCGCCTACGTGCTGGCGCTGATCTTCCTGCTGCTGCGGCCGCAGGGGCTGTTCGGCGAGAAGATCATCGACCGCGTCTGAACACGCGCATGAACGCCTGAAACGGAGAACCCCATGCTCTATCGCGAGAACGGCCAGTTCAAGACCAGCTACGGCGCGGACCAGCAGATCTTCCCGATCGCGCAGGACCGCGTGGCGATGCTGCTCCTGCTGGCGCTGGCGGCCGTGGTGGTGCCGGGTCTTGCCAGCGAGTACCTGCTGCGCGCGATCCTGATCCCCTTCCTGATCCTGTCGCTGGCCGCGCTGGGCCTGAACATCCTGGTGGGCTACTGCGGCCAGATCTCGCTGGGCACCGGCGGCTTCATGGCGGTGGGCGCCTACGCGGCCTTCAACTTCCTGGTGCGCGTCGACGGCCTGCCGCTGGTCGCGGCCATCCTGCTGGGCGGGCTGTGCGCGACGGTGGTGGGCGTGCTCTTCGGCATCCCGTCGCTGCGCATCCGCGGCCTGTACCTGGCGGTGGCGACGCTGGCCGCGCAGTTCTTCTGCGACTGGGCCTTCCTGCGCATCAAGTGGCTGACGAACGACTCGTCCTCCGGCTCGGTCGGCGTGTCGGGCCTGTCGGTGCTGGGGCTGCCGATCGAGACGCCGGTGCAGAAGTACCTGTTCTGCCTGGCCTTCGTGCTGGTGTTCGGGCTGATCGCCAAGAACCTGGTGCGCGGGCACATCGGCCGCAGCTGGATGGCGATGCGCGACATGGACGTCGCCGCCGCCGTCATCGGCATCCGGCCGATGGCGGCCAAGCTCAGCGCCTTCGCCGTCAGCAGCTTCATCGTGGGCGTGGCGGGCGCGCTGTGGGCCTTCATCCACCTGGGCTCGTGGGAGCCGGCGGCGTTCTCGATCGACCGCAGCTTCCAGCTGCTGTTCATGGTCATCATCGGCGGGCTGGGCTCGATCGCCGGCGCCTTCTTCGGCGCGGCCTTCCTGGTCGTGCTGCCCATCGTGCTGGACAACCTGCCGTACTGGTTCGGCATCCCGGTCGACACCGCGCTGGCCTCGCACCTGACCACCATGATCTTCGGCGCGCTGATCGTGTTCTTCCTGATCGTCGAGCCGCATGGCCTCGCGCGGCTCTGGCAGATCGCGAAGGAGAAGCTGCGCCTGTGGCCCTTCCCGCATTGACTCCGCATTGACTCCGCACTGAATCCGCAGTCCCGCAGTCCTTCCGCTTCCGACACATTCAACAAGGCACCGCGAGTGCCACCAGGAGACAGACCGATGAAGCCGAACAAGACCTCGACGATCGCGGCGCGCGCCGCGCTGATGCTGGCCGCCGCGGCCGGCCTGCTGGGCGGCCCGGGCGCCGCGCTGGCGCAGGCGAAGGAGCAGTTCATCCCGCTGCTGGTCTACCGCACCGGCCCCTACGCGCCCAACGGCACGCCCTGGGCCAACGGCAAGCAGGACTACCTCAAGCTGATCAACGCGCGCGACGGCGGCATCAACGGCGTGAAGATCGCCTTCGAGGAATGCGAGACCGGCTACGCCACCGACAAGGGCGTCGAGTGCTACGAGCGCATGAAGGGCAAGGGCGCGTCGCTGTTCGATCCGCAGGCTACCGGCATCACCTTCGCGCTGACGGACAAGGTGCCGGCCGACAAGATCCCGCTGATCACGCTGGGCTACGGGTTGTCGGCCTCGCAGGACGGCAACGTGTTCAAGTGGAATTTCCCGATGATGGGCAGCTACTGGACCGCCGCCGACATGCTGATCCAGCACCTGGCGAAGAAGGAGGGCGGCTTCGACAAGCTCAAGGGCAGGAAGATCGCGCTGGTCTATCACGACTCGCCCTTCGGCAAGGAGCCGATCCCGCTGCTCGAGGAACGCCAGAAGATGCATGGCTTCGAGCTGGTGAAGATCCCGGTGACGGCGCCCGGCGTCGAGCAGAAGTCGGCCTGGCTGCAGGTGCGCCAGCAGCGCCCCGACTACGTGCTGCTGTGGGGCTGGGGCGTGATGAACTCGACCGCGCTGAAGGAGGCCCAGGCCACCGGCTATCCGCGCGAGAAGATGTATGGCGTCTGGTGGGCCGGCGCCGAGCCCGACGTCAAGGACGTGGGCGAGGGCGCCAAGGGCTACAACGCGCTGGCGCTCAACGGCCATGGCCAGCAGGCCAGGGTGATGCAGGACATCCTGAAGTACGTGCACGAGAAGGGCCAGGGCAGCGGGCCCAAGGACGAGGTGGGCTCGGTGCTGTACACGCGGGGCATGATCATCTCGATGCTCAGCGTGGAGGCGATCCGCCGCGCGCAGGAGCGCTTCGGCAAGGGCAAGGTCATGACCGGCGAGCAGGTCCGCTGGGGCCTGGAGAACCTGGCCATCGACCAGAAGCGGCTCGACGCGCTGGGCATCGGCACCCTGATCCGGCCGATCTCGACCTCGTGCCAGGACCACATGGGCTCGACCTGGGCCCGCGTCCACACCTGGGACGGCGGCAAGTGGAACTTCTCGTCCGACTGGCTGCAGGCCGACGAGCAGATCCTCAAGCCGATGGTGAAGGCGGCGGCGGACAAGTACGCCAATGACAAGAAGGTCAGCCGCCGCGCCCCGGCGGACTGCCAGAGCTGACCCCGCGATGCCGGAGCGCGCCATGAGCCAGATCCTTCTGAACGTCAACGGCATCGAGGTCATCTACAACCACGTGATCCTGGTGCTGAAGGGCGTCTCGATGCGCGTGCCCGAGGGGCGCATCGTGGCGCTGCTCGGCGGCAACGGCGCCGGCAAGACCACGACGCTGCGCGCGGTGAGCAACCTGCTCGCCGGCGAGCGCGGCGAGGTGACCAAGGGCTCGATCGAGCTGCGCGGCGAGCGCGTCGAGCGGCTGTCGACCTCGGCGATGGTCGATCGCGGCGTGATCCAGGTGATGGAGGGGCGGCACTGCTTCGCGCACCTGACCATCGAGGAGAACCTGCTCACCGGCGCCTACACGCGCCGCGACGGCAAGGCCGCGATCGCCCAGACGCTGGAGAAGGTCTACGCCTACTTCCCGCGGCTCAAGACGCGGCGCGGCTCGCAGGCGGCCTACACCTCCGGCGGCGAGCAGCAGATGTGCGCCATCGGCCGGGCGCTGATGGCCTGTCCGAAGATGGTGCTGCTCGACGAGCCCTCGATGGGCCTGGCGCCGCAGATCGTCGAGGAGGTGTTCGAGATCGTCCGCGACCTCAACCAGAAGGAGGGCACCACCTTCCTGCTGGCCGAGCAGAACACCAGCATGGCGCTGCGCTACGCCGACTACGGCTACATCCTGGAGAACGGCCGCGTCGTCATGGACGGCGAGGCCGCGGCGCTGCGCGACAACGAGGACGTGCGCGAGTTCTATCTCGGCATGGGCGGCGGCGACCGCAAGAGCTTCCGCGACGTCAAGAGCTACAAGCGCCGCAAGCGCTGGCTGGCCTGAGCGGCGGATGAGCGACGACTGGGTGATGACTGGGCGATGACTGGGCGGTGATCCGCCCGCTGATCCGATTCAAGGGAGACCCGTTCATGGACGACGACTTCTTCGCGCCCCCGCCGTTCAAGGCCGAGGAGGCGCTGGTGCAATTGCGCCGCGCGCTGCGCGACTTGCGCGCCCTCACCGAGCGCGGCGACACCTGGAGCTTCGAGGGCCAGGAGGTGCTCAAGCTCTCGGCCGGCGACGGCCGGATCACCGCGAAGCTGGCGAGGAAACCGGCGCGCAGCCCCGACTGGGAGACGCGCGCCTGCCGCAACGCGGCCGACGTGCGCAAGCTGCAGGACGACCTCAGGCGCCGGCTGGCGCAGTGGGCCGAAGAGTGACGCCGGACCGGCGATGAGGGGAGCTTCCATGAGGAATCCGCGATGAGCGCCGAGTTCTACGACACGCTCGAGCACCGCGACCCGGCCGCGCGCGAAGCCGCGCTGATGGCGGCGCTGCCGCGCCAGGTGGCCCATGCGCGCCAGCACACCGAGGCCTTCGGCGCGCTGCTGGCGGGCGTCGATCCCGACCAGGTCCGCACCCGGGCCGGGCTCGCGCGGCTGCCGGTGACGCGCAAGTCGGAGCTGCTGGCGCGCCAGCAGGCGGTGCGCGCCGATGGCAGCCGGACGCTGTTCGAGCCTTTCGGCGGCTTCTCGACCATCGGCTGGCGCGGCCTGCTTCGCGACAGCGGCGCGCGCCGCGTGTTCCAGTCGCCGGGCACGATCTACGAGCCCGAAGGGCGGGGCCAGGACTACTGGCGCCTCGGACGCGCGTTGCACGCGGCCGGACTGCGCGCGGGCGACCTGGTCCACAACTCGTTCAGTTATCACCTGACCCCGGCCGGCGCGATGATGGAAGGCGGCGCCGAGGCGCTGGGCTGCACCGTGTTCGCGGGCGGCGTCGGCAACACCGAGCTGCAGCTGCAGGCGATGGCCGAGCTGCGCCCGCATGCCTACATCGGCACGCCCAGCTTCCTGAAGATCCTGCTCGACAAGGCGGCGGAGCAGGGGCAGCCGCTGTCGGTGCGCAAGGCGCTGGTCAGCGGCGAGGCCTTTCCGCCCTCGCTGCGCGACTGGTGCGGCGAGCGCGGCGTCAGCGGCTTCCAGTGCTACGCGACTGCGGACCTCGGCCTGATCGCCTATGAGACGGCGGCCCGGCAGGGACTGGTGGTCGACGAGGGCGTGATCGTCGAGATCGTCCGCCCCGGCACCGGCGAGCCGGTGCCCGATGGCGAGGTGGGAGAGGTGGTCGTCACCACGCTGAACCCGGACTATCCGCTGATCCGCTTCGGCACCGGCGACCTGTCGGCCGTGCTGCCGGGCGCCTGCCCGACCGGACGGACCAACGTCCGCATCAAGGGCTGGATGGGCCGCGCCGACCAGAGCGCCAAGGTGCGCGGCATGTTCGTCCATGCCGGCCAGGTGGCCGAAGTGCTGCGGCGCTTCCCCGAGGCGCGCCGCGGCCGGCTGGTGGTCGAAGGGGAGATGGCGCAGGACCGCATGACGCTGCGGGTGGAGACCGAGGGCGCCGCCCCGGGCGGGCTGGCCGAGGGCCTGGCGGCCGCGCTGCGCGAGGTGACCAAGCTGCGCGGCGAGGTGGCGTTCGTCGCGGCCGGCGCGCTGCCCAACGACGGAAAAGTCATCGAGGACCTGCGCAAGTTCGATTGAGGCACCGGCTTACGTAGTTTCCGTAAGCCGCGGCGAGGGACGCCGACCTAGCATCCGCGCCATCACCCACACCTCCATCGAGGAAGAGACACCATGAAGAAGATCCTGCTCGCCTGTGCCGCGGCGCTGAGCGTTGGCGCCGCCTGGGCCGAATACCCGGACAAGCCGGTGACCATCGTCGTTCCGTTCGCGGCGGGCGGCCCGACCGACAAGGTCGCGCGCGATCTGGCCGAGGCGCTGCGCAAGCCGCTCAATGCCACCATCGTGATCGAGAACGTGGGTGGCGCCGGCGGCACGCTGGGCGCGACCAAGGTGTCCAAGGCGGCGCCGGACGGCTACACGCTGCTGCTGCATCACATCGGCATGTCGACCTCGCCGGCCCTGTACCGCAACCTGCAGTACAAGACCCTGGACGACTTCGAGTACCTGGGCCTGATCAACGAAGTGCCGATGACACTGATCGGCCGTCCCAGCCTGCCGGCCACCAACTACGCCGACCTGGTGAAGTGGCTGAACGCGAACAAGGGCAAGATCAACCTGGCCAACGCGGGCCTGGGCTCGGCCTCGCACCTGTGCGGCCTGCTGTACATGAGCACCATGAAGATCGACATGACCACCGTCCCGTACAAGGGCACGGGCCCGGCCATGACCGACCTGATCGGCGGCCAGGTCGACATCATGTGCGACCAGACCACCAACACCACGACGCAGATCGACGGCGGCAAGGTCAAGGCCTTCGCGGTGTCGACGCCCAAGCGCCTGGGCGGTTCGCTGGCCAAGCTGCCGACGCTGGACGAGTCCGGCCTGAAGGGCTTCAACGTGACGATCTGGCACGGCCTGTACGCGCCCAAGGGCACGCCCAAGGCGGTACTGGACAAGATCAACACCGCGCTCAAGACCGCGCTGAAGGACGCCGAGTTCCACAAGCGCGAAGAGGCGCTGGGCGCCGTGATCGTGACCGACCACCGCGTCAATCCGGCCGATCACAAGAAGTTCGTCGCCGACGAGATCGCCAAGTGGACGCCGATCATCAAGGCGGCCGGCCAATATGCCGACTGATGGCCGATTGATCGCCGATTGACGGCCGACTGATCGCCGGTTCCGGCACCGACACGCAAAACCCGCCTTCCGGCGGGTTTTTCATTTCCGCCCGAAGGCGCGGGCCGGTGCTCAGGCCGGCGAGCGGCACACCACCGCCAGCTTGTTGCCGTCCAGGTCGCGGAAGTAGGCGGCGTAGAAGTTGGGACCGTACTGCTCGCGCGGCCCGGGGCGGCCTTCATCGCGGCCGCCGCCGGCCAGCGCCGCCGCGTGCGCCGCGTCGACCTGCGCGCGGGTCGAGGCCGCCAGCGCCACCATCGTGCCGTTGCCGGCGCTCGCGTCCAGGCCGTTGAACGGCGCCACCACCCACAGCTGCGTCTCGCCGCCCTCGGGCCCGTAGCCCACCATCTCGTCGTCCGAATAGCCCGGCTTCAGGCCGAGCGGCGCGAGCGCGTCGTCGTAGAACTCCTTGGCGGCGCGGCGGTCGTTGCTGCCCAGGGTCACGTAGGTGATCATGTTCGCTCCTCTGTCATTGCGATGCGGATCCCGCATTCTCGTCAGTTCGGAGCGCGGGCTGAGCTGTTCACATCCGCATCGGGATGGTCACCGGACCGTCGTTGACCAGGCTGACCTGCATGTCGGCGCCGAACTCGCCGGTTTCGACGAGCGGATGCTGCGAGCGCGCGAAGCGCACCGCGTGCTCGTAGAGCCGCCGGCCGAGTTCGGCCGGCGCGGCGCCGGTGAAGCTGGGCCGGTTGCCGCCGCTGGTGTCGGCGGCCAGCGTGAACTGCGAGACGATCAGCAGCCCGCCGCCGACGTCCTGCACGCTGCGGTTCATCTTGCCGGCCTCGTCGCTGAAGATCCTCAGCTTGAGGATCTTGGCCAGCAGCTTCTCCGCCACCGCCTCGTCATCCCGCGGCTCGGCGCAGATCAGCACCAGCAGCCCCTGGCCGATCCGCCCGGTGCAGCGGTCGCCGACCTCGACCCGGGCCTCCTTCACGCGTTGCAGCAGCGCGATCATGCGCGTCCCTCCTCGGGTTCCTGTTGTCCCTGTTCTTCCGCCGCCGCCAGTTCGGCGAAGCGGGTCTCGACATCCACCGGCAGCAGCTGGATGCTGGCCCGCAGCCCCGGCAGCGCGCGCATCAAGGCCTGCTCGACCTCGCCGCGCAGCGCCGCGGCGCGGCCCAGCGTCCAGCGCGCCGGCACGTGCAGATGGAAGTCCACGTAGCGCAGCTGCCCCGCGGCGCGCGTCGCGACGTGGTCGAAGCGCAGCTCGGGGGATTCGAAGCGCTTGAGCACCCCGGCGATCGCCTGCTGGTCGCCGGGCTCCAGCGCCATGTCCATCAGACCGCCGGTGGAGCGCCACATCAGGTGCATCGCCTCGCGCAGGATGTTGAGCGCCACCACGATCGCCAGCAGCGGATCCAGCCAGGCCCAGCCGGTCAGCATCACGCCGATCAGGCCCGCGACGACACCGACCGAGGTCCACACGTCGGTGACCAGATGGCGCGCGTCGGCCTCGAGCGCGATCGAGCGGTGCTCGCGCGAGGCCTTCAGCATCTTCCAGGCCAGCGCCGCGTTGATCGCGGTGCTCACCAGCGACAGCGCCATGCCGATGCCCAGCTGCTCCAGCGGCTGCGGCGCGCGCAGCCGCTCGACCGCGGCCCAGCCGATGCCCAGCGCGGCGATCAGGATCAGCGCGCCCTCGAAGGCGCTGGAGAAGTACTCGGCCTTGTGGTGGCCGAAGGGGTGGTCCTCGTCGGGCGGGCGGCGGGCGATCGTCACCATCGCCAGCCCGAACAGCGCGCCGGCCAGGTTCACCCCCGATTCGAGCGCATCCGACAGCAGGCCCACCGACCCGGTCCACCACCAGGCGGCCGTCTTCAGGGCGATGGTCGCCAGCGCGACGACCACGGACAGCTTCATGTATTGCTGGACTTGCATGGCGGCGATTTTGCCGCTCCTACAATTGCCGCCGTCTTTCCCTCGGACCTCCCTCCGCACAACCCAGCCCCACTCAGCCGGACAGCACCATGAGCAACACCCCGCCCGTTCACGACGCCGACCTCAGCCACATCCCGCCGCGCGACAAGGCCGAGCTGCTGTCCCAGGCGCTGCCCTACATCCGCAAGTACCACGGCAAGACCATCGTCATCAAGTACGGCGGCAACGCGATGACCGATCCCGCGCTGCAGCAGGACTTCGCCGAGGACGTGGTGCTGCTCAAGCTGGTCGGCCTGAACCCGGTGGTGGTGCACGGCGGCGGCCCGCAGATCGAGGACGCGCTCAACAAGCTCGGCAAGAAGGGCCACTTCATCCAGGGCATGCGCGTGACCGACGAGGAGACGATGAGCGTCGTCGAATGGGTGCTCGCCGGCGAGGTGCAGCAGGACATCGTCGGCCTGATCAACGTCGCCGGCGGCAAGGCCGTGGGCCTGACCGGCCGCGACGGCGGCATGATCCGCGCCAAGAAGCTCAAGCTGATCGACAAGGACGACCCGGCCAAGGAGCATGACGTCGGCTCGGTCGGCGACATCGTCGCCATCGACCCCAGCGTCGTGAAGGCGCTGCAGGACGACCAGTTCATCCCCGTCATCAGCCCGATCGGCTTCGGCGAGAGCAACGAGAGCTACAACATCAACGCCGACGTGGTCGCCGGCAAGCTGGCCGAGGTGCTCAAGGCCGAGAAACTGGTGCTGCTGACCAACACCCCGGGCGTGCTCGACAAGCAGGGCAAGCTGCTGACCGACCTGTCGGCGCGCGAGATCGACGAGCTCTTCGCCGACGGCACGCTGTCGGGCGGCATGCTGCCCAAGATCGCGTCGGCGCTCGACGCCGCCCGCAGCGGCGTCAAGGCCGTCCACATCATCGACGGCCGCGTCCCGCACGCGATGCTGCTGGAGATCCTCTCCGAGCAGGCCTACGGCACGATGATCCGGTCGCACTGAGCCCGCGCCCCCTGAAAGGGCGCCCCTTCCCCGGAGAAATCCCCCGCGAGCCCCCTCCGAACGAGGGGGCTCGCGCGTATGCGGGAGCGCGGATTGCCTGCCTCCATGCCCTGGAGCGGGGGATTGGTCGAAGGTCATACCACTGCAAGCTGGGGATTGCCGCTGAAACACGCGACATCCCAGAATGCGCCCGGAACGGCTCCATAGCCGTGAGGGATTGCATGTCACTTTTCAGCGTCTTGATCGTCGAGGACCAGCTTCGCTTCCGCGAGGCCTTTGCCCATGCCCTCGAGAAAGCCCCCGACATCCGTCTGGTCGGCATGGCCACCGACTTGCAGCAGGGGCGGAAGATGTTCGACCAGACACGTCCCGACGTGCTGCTCGTCGACCTGGACCTGCCTGGCGGCAGCGGCATCGAACTGATCCGCCATGCCGCGCATGTCGCGCCGGAGTGCGAGGTGATGGTCATCTCGGTCTTCGGCGACGAGCAGCACGTGCTCTCGAGCATCGAGGCCGGCGCGACCGGCTATCTGCTCAAGGACTCGCTGGCGCTGGACCTGCCGGGCCAGCTGCGCTCGCTGCGCGCCGGCGGCAGCCCGATCTCCCCGGTGATCGCCCGCCGGCTGCTGCTGCGCCTGGCGCCGCAGGGCGGCGGCTCGCATCCGCGCGGCTTCGGCGATTCGGCCCCGATGCCGCTGGTCGACGAGCAGGTCGTCGCGCTGTCCGAGCAGGAATCGCGCGTGCTGCACCTGGCCGCCAAGGGCTTCACCTTCGACGAGATCGCGCAATTCATGAACGTGTCGCCGCACACGATCATGACTTACGTGAAGCGCACCTACCGCAAGCTGCAGGTGCGCTCCAAGGTCGAGGCCATCTACGAGGCGCGCCGCCTGGGCTGGCTCAGGGACTGAGCGGGGCCCGCGAAGGCGGCATACGGCGTCCGGCATCGGCGCCGGGACGCGGGCCCGGTGTGCCAGAATCGCCGCACACTTCGGCCCCTTCCATGCACACCAGCCCTTCGGACACCCCGGATTCCGCCGCTGCCAAGCCGGCGGAACTGCCACGCAAGCGGCTCAAGCCGGGCGAGCGCCGGGTGCAGATCCTGCAGACGCTGGCGAGCATGCTCGAGCAGCCCGGCGCCGAGCGCGTGACCACCGCCGCGCTGGCCGCCCGCCTGGAGGTCAGCGAAGCGGCGCTGTACCGCCACTTCGCCAGCAAGGCGCAGATGTTCGAGGGCCTCATCGAGTTCATCGAGACCAGCATCTTCTCGCTGCTCAACCAGATCGCCGAGCGCGAGACCGACGGCCTGGCCCAGGCGCAGCGCATCGTCGCGGTGCTGCTGCAGTTCGGCGAGCGCAATCCGGGCATGGCCCGCGTGATGGTCGGCGACGCGCTGGTCTACGAGAACGAGCGCCTGGTGGCACGCATGAACCAGTTCTTCGACAAGGTCGAGTCCTCGCTGCGCCAGGCGCTGCGCACGGCGGCGGAGGCCTCGGGCTCGAGCACCCCGACCGTCGAGGCCCAGGCCCAGGCCTCGGTGCTGGTGAGCTTCATTATCGGCCGGCTGCAGCGCTATGCGCGCTCCGGCTTCAAGCGCCTGCCGACCGAGCAGTTGGATGCCGCGATGCGAATGCTCGCCTGAGCATTCGCGATGCCCGGCACCAAGCCGGCGCCCGACCGCCCCCTACCGCCCCCTACACTCGGCGGCTATGTCCCAAGCCCCCGACGCCCTTGATGCCCTGCTCCGGCGCGCCGATGCGCTGCTGAGCCGCCTGGAGGCCGTGCTGCCCCAGCCCCTGACGCCGCCCGACTGGGATGCCGCCGTCGCCTTCCGCTACCGCAAGCGCGGCGCGAGCGCGCGGCTGGAGCCGGTGCGCCACCTGTCGGCGATCCGGCTGGCCGACCTCAAGGAGGTCGAGCCGCAGAAGGAGCGCCTGCTGCGCAACACGCGCCAGTTCGTGCGGGGCCAGCCGGCCAACAACGTGCTGCTGACCGGCGCCCGCGGCACCGGCAAGAGCTCGCTGATCAAGGCCTGCCTGAACGAGTTCGCCGGCCAGGGGCTGCGCCTGATCGAGGTCGACAAGGCCGACCTGGTGGACCTGCCGGACCTGGCCGACCTGGCCGCCGGCCGGCCGGAGCGCTTCGTGATCTTCTGCGACGACCTCAGCTTCGACGAGGGCGAGGCGGGCTACAAGGCGCTGAAGTCGATGCTGGACGGCTCGATCGCCGCGGCCACCGACAACCTGCTGATCTACGCGACCAGCAACCGCCGCCACCTGCTGCCCGAGCAGATGAAGGACAACCTCGGCTACACCCACTCGGAGCGGGACGGCAACGTCGAGGTGCATCCGGGCGAGGCGGTCGAGGAGAAGATCTCGTTGTCCGAGCGCTTCGGCCTGTGGATCAGCTTCTACAGCTTCAGCCAGCAGGAGTACCTGGCGATCGTCGCGCAGTGGCTGTCGCACTTCGGCCTGGACGCCGCCCGCATCGAGGCCGCGCGCCAGCCGGCGCTGGTCTGGGCGCTGGAGCGCGGTTCGCGCTCGGGCCGCGTCGCCTACCAGTTCGCCCGCGATCTGGCGGGCCGGGGAGGGGCCGCCGAAGAGGGGACCGTTCCATCGAAGGAGGGGGATGCCCCCGAGGGACTCGACCATGTCTGAACCGCAGAAGCCCAATCCGCACAGCCCCGTCGAGACCACCGACCGGGTGCCGGTCGACGTCGCCGTCGGCGTGCTGGTGCGCCGCGACCCGCAGGGCCGCGAGACCGAATTCCTGCTGACCTCGCGCCCCGAGGGCAAGGTCTACGCCGGCTACTGGGAGTTCCCCGGCGGCAAGCTGGAGGCGGGCGAGACCGTCGAGCAGGCGCTGCGGCGCGAGCTGCACGAGGAGCTCGGCATCACCATCGGTGCCGCGCAGCCCTGGAAGATCGAGCTGATGGAGTACTCGCACGCGAAGGTGCGGCTGCATTTCTGCAAGGTCCACGAATGGACCGGCGAGTTCGAGATGCGGGAAGGCCAGGCCATGAGCTGGCAGCGCCTGCCGGTGCAGGTCCAGCCGGTGCTGCCGGGCACGATCCCGGTGCTGCAGTGGTTCGCCGCGGAGCGCTTCCATGTCGGGCTCACCCATGTCGTCTGAAGGCGCGCGCACCGCCGCCGCCGCGAGCGGGGACTACACTGACGCGATGGACTGGCTGGATCAGATCAAGTGGGACCGCGACGGGCTGGTGCCCGTCATCGCCCAGGAGCAGGGCTCGAACGACATCCTGATGTTCGCGTGGATGAACCGCGAGGCGCTGGCCCGCACCGCCGAGCTCGGGCAGGCCGTGTACTGGAGCCGCTCGCGCAACCGGCTGTGGCACAAGGGCGAGGAGTCCGGCCACGTGCAGCAGGTGCACGGCATCCGGCTCGACTGCGACAACGACGTCGTGCTGCTGACCATCACGCAGCACGGCCACGAGCCCGGCATCGCCTGCCACACCGGCCGGCACAGCTGCTTCTTCCAGAAGCTCCAGGACGGGCAGTGGACCACCGTCGAGCCGGTCCTGAAGGACCCCGCCAGCATCTACAAGGCATGAGCGCCATGGGCATGACAGGCACGACAGGCATGAACGACACCTCCGCCGCGGCCCTGACGGCGCACGACGTGCTGGCGCACCTGGGCGACGTGGTCGCGCAGCGCCGCGCCGAGGGCGATCCCGACAAGAGCTACGTCGCCAAGCTGTTCGCCAAGGGCCTGGACCAGATCCTCAAGAAGGTCGGCGAGGAGGCCACCGAGGTGGTGCTCGCCGCCAAGGACGGCGCGCCCGACAAGCTGGTCTACGAAGTCGCCGACCTGTGGTTCCACTCGATCGTGGCGCTGGCGGCGCTCGACGTGCGGCCGGAGCGGGTGCTGGCCGAACTGGCCCGCCGCGAGGGCCTCTCCGGCCTCGAGGAATTCGCCAGCAGAAGCCCCAAGGAGCAGGGATGACCGATTCATTCGAACCGCAATCGCCGGCCGTGGTCCTGGATCCGGCCCGCGAGGCCAGCCTGCGCAGCGTCGGCATCGTCAGCTACGTGCTGCATGCGATCGTGGCCATCGGCGCGCTGCTGCCTGGCGTGCAGGCCAGCATCGTGCTGCTGATCGTGGCGGTGATCGTCGACCTGGTGAAGCGCGACGAGGCCGCCGGCACCTGGCAGGCCAGCCACTTCTCATGGCGGCTGCGCAGCGTGCTGTGGTGCGGCATTCTTTACGTCGTCACGATTCCGCTGTGGTTCCTCTTCGTCATTCCGGGCTGGATCGCCTGGTGCGCGATCTCGATCTGGTTCCTCTACCGCATCGTGCGCGGCTGGCTGGCGATGAACGACCGCCGGCCGATGCCGATGTGAATCCCTGGTTCCCGTCAACGGAATCCCGAACCCCTGTCCGTCGCCCGCCATCATGAGCCACGACCCCAACTGCATCTTCTGCAAGATCGTCCAGGGCCAGATCCCTGCCAGGAAGGTCTACGAGGACGACGACATCGTCGGCTTCCACGACATCCATCCCTGGGCGCCGGTGCATTTCCTGCTGATCCCCAAGCTGCACATCGCCAGCATGGTCGACCTGCAGCCGGAGCACGCGCCGCTGCTGGGCAAGATGGCCGTGCTGGTGCCGCAGCTGATGAAGGAACTGGGCGTCAGCAACGGCTTCCGCACGGTGGTGAACACCGGCGCCGACGGCGGACAGGAGGTCCCCCACCTCCACATGCATGCGGTCGGCGGCCCGCGCCCCTGGTTGAAAGGCTGAGCGCCGGCCCCATCTCGGGGGCATTCCCATGACCGGCGGCCGGCATCCGGTCACTGGCGTTCGCCCAGCGGTTGGGCTTTCGTGCTCAAGCCGCTGATGCGGGCAAGGGCAGGCATTGATCGCCGAGATGCCTGTCACGTGCGGACCTTAGAATTTCGGCTTCGACTCTGGAGAATGTCATGGGTAGTTTGAGCATCTGGCACTGGCTGATCGTGCTGGTGGTGGTGATCGCCGTGTTCGGCACCAAGAAGCTGCGCAACGTGGGTTCGGACCTGGGCGCCGCGGTGAAGGGATTCAAGGACGGCATGAAGGACGGCGGTTCGACCGACGCGCCGCCGCAGCAGGTGGCCAACGCCAACAAGGCTGCTGATCCGAACACCGTCGACGTCGACGCCAAGCAGCGTCACTGAGCGCGGCCGGCATGGTCGATTTCGGTTTCGACAAGCTGGCGCTGATCGGCGCGGTGGCGCTGGTCGTGCTCGGCCCCGAGCGTCTGCCGCGGGTGGCCCGCACCGTCGGGCACCTGCTGGGCAAGGCGCAGCGCTATGTCGCGGACGTCAAGGCGGAAGTGAACCGGTCCATCGAACTGGAGGAACTCCAGAAGATGAAGGGCCAGTTCGAGACCGCGGTCAGTGACGTGCAGGCCAGCGTGCAGCAGGGGGTGGACTCGGCCAACCAGACGCTGCAGTCGACCTGGTCCGACCTGTCCATCGACGGCACGTCGCCGGACGGCTCGATCGGCGGCTACGCCTCGCCGGTTCCCGTCTACACGCATCCGAAGAAGAACTGGCGCCTGAAGCGCGGCGCGACGCCACTCTGGTACAAGCAGCAGTCCGGCGTGCGCCGGCATGCGCAATCCGGCGCGGCCCGCGTGGCCCGCTTCCGTCCCCCTCGCCGAGCGACATGAGCCAACAAGAAGACGAACTCGCCGGCACCGAGCAGCCCTTCGTGTCCCATCTGATGGAGTTGCGCGACCGGTTGATCCGGGCGTTGCTCGCCGTGGTGGTGGCCTTCGGCCTGCTGTGCATCTGGCCGGGCACGAGCGGTCTGTTCGATCTGCTGGCCAAGCCGCTGGTGGCGCATCTGCCGCAGGGCGGATCGCTGATCGCGACCAACGTGCTGTCGCCGTTCCTGGTGCCGCTGAAGGTCACCTTGCTGGCGGGCTTCCTGCTGGCATTGCCGGTGGTGCTCTACCAGGTCTGGGCCTTCGTGGCGCCGGGCCTGTATGCGCACGAGAAGCGGCTGGTGATGCCGCTGGTGGTGTCGAGCACGCTGCTGTTCTTCGCGGGGGTGGCGTTCTGCTACTTCTTCGTGTTCGGCAAGGTCTTCACCTTCATCCAGAGCTTCGCGCCCAAGAGCATCGCCGCGACCCCCGATGTCGAGGCCTATCTCGGATTCGTGATGAACATGTTCATCGCCTTCGGAGCGGCCTTCGAGGTCCCGGTCGTGGTGGTGGTGCTGGCGCGCATGGGCATCGTCACGGTGACGCAGCTCAAGCAGTTCCGCGGCTACTTCATCGTGCTGGCTTTCGTCATCGCGGCGGTCATCACGCCGCCGGACATCGTCTCGCAGCTCGCGCTGGCGATCCCGATGTGCCTGCTGTACGAAGTCGGCCTCTGGGCCGCCGGTGCCTTCGGCCGCTATTCCCGCGCGCCGGATGCCGAGGAAGAGGGCAACGGCACGGCCGCTCCCTGACCCTCACCGGACTCCCGCTGGGCCGCGAAGCCGGCGAGCGGGAGAAGCGAGTGGAAGAAAGCAAAACGCCCGATGCATGCATCGGGCGTTTGTCATTGGAGAGGCGAAGGACCGCTTACTCGGTCTTGGCTTCCGCCTTGCGTTCCTGCGCGAGCTTGGACACCGCGACCGGCTTGCCTTGGAGCTGGTTCAGCGCCTGACGCAGCGGGAAGTCCTCGGTGCTGCCGAACTCGGGCAGCGGCTTGGCCGGCTCGCCGCGCTTGGCGTAGTCGGCTTCCAGCTTCTGGCGGCGCTCCTCGCGGATCTTCTCGAGTTCCTTGGTGCGCGCTTCCTCGCTCTTCTCGTCGCTGGCGTTGAGGTGCTTCTCCAGGTCGGCCTCGCGCATGCGCAGCTCGGCGAACACGTTGCCTTCGGCGGTTTCATCCAGCGGGATGTCCGGGACGATGCCCTTGGCCTGGATCGAGCGGCCGCTCGGCGTGTAGTAGCGGGCGGTGGTCAGCTTGACCGCCGTGTCCGGGCCGAGCTGGCGCACGGTCTGCACCGAGCCCTTGCCGAAGGTCTGCAGGCCCATCACCGTGGCGCGCTTGTGGTCCTGGAGCGCGCCGGCCACGATCTCGCTGGCCGAGGCCGAGCCCTCGTTGACCAGCACCACCATCGGCACGTTCTTGACGGCGTCGGGCAGCTTGCGCAGCGGATCGCCGGAGCCGCGGCGGGCGTAGAAGTCGGGATCGGCGCGGTAGCTGGCCTTGGACTCGGCGAGCTGGCCGTTGGTCGAGACCACTTCGACGCCCTTGGGCAGGAAGGCGGCCGAGATCGCCACGGCGCCCTCGAGCAGGCCGCCCGGGTCGTTGCGCAGGTCCAGCACGACGCCCTTGATCTTGGGGTCCTGCTTGTAGAGCTCGGCGAGCTTCAGCGCGAAGTCGTCGACGGTGCGGTCCTGGAACTGGCTGACGCGGACCCAGGCGTAGCCGGGCTCGACCATCTTGGCGCGCACGCTCTGGACGCGGATTTCCTCGCGCGTGATCGTGACGGGGAAGGTGCGGCTTTCCGACTTGCGGAAGATGGACAGCATCACCTTGGTGTTGGGTTCGCCGCGCATCTTCTTGACCGCCTGGTCGAGCGTCAGGCCGCGCACCGCGGTGTCGTCGATCTTGCTGATCAGGTCGCCGCTCTTGAGGCCGGCGCGGAAGGCGGGGCTGCCCTCGATCGGCGAGACGATCTTGACCAGGCCGTCCTCCATGCCGATCTCGATGCCGACGCCGACGAACTTGCCGGAGGTGCTCTCGCGGAATTCCTTGAAGCTCTTCTTGTCGAAGAACTGGGAGTGGGGGTCCAGGCCGCTGACCATGCCGGAGATGGCGTCGTTGATCAGCTTCTTCTCGTCGACGGGTTCGACGTAATCGGACTTCACGATCCCGAAGACGGCGGCGAGCTGCTGCAGTTCCTCGAGTGGAAGGGGGCTGGCGGTGCTGCGGGCATTGGCCTGCAGCTGCATCGTCGTCATGACACCGGCCATCGCTCCCAATGCGACCCAGCCTGCGACCTTGAGTTTGGCGCCCATGATGAAAAACCTTGAATCAGTACAGCCTCGCTGCTTGGCGCCGGATGTCCGTCCCCGTTGCGCGAGACGGAACAATGGCGTTCCCAGTATATGCGTCGGGCAAAAAGCCAGCCTGAGGCGAGACGCCGTTTTACCCCGCATTTACGCGTATCGCGTGGATTGATGGCGCTTCGCCGCCAGGTCCTGTCCGGCCTGCGATGACTTCCGGCAGGGGCAGGCCGCCGCGCGGATGCGGACGCGGCGGGTCGGTGCCATGATCGACGGACCACGCGGCGCGCGATGCGCCGATGTCGTCCGTCCACAAGGAGCAGTTCCATGGCCCTGCCGCATGCCGCCCCCGCCCAGCCGATCGACGTCGCGCCGCTTGGCGCCGCGCTGTCCACCACGCCCTCGTCCGCGCTGTTCAAGTCGCAGGGCCTGGAGGTGATGCGGCTGGTGTTGCCCGCGGGCAAGGCGATGCCGCCGCACAAGGTCGACGGCGAGATCACGATCCACTGCCTCGAAGGGGAGCTCGAGTTGAGCCTGCAGCGCGATGGCGCGGAGCAGCGTCAGCGCCTGCGGGCGGGGCAGCTCTGCTATCTGGAGGGCGGGGTGATGCACGGCGTGGCCGGCGTGGTGGACGGGTCGGCGCTGGTGACGATCGTGCTGAGGCGCTGAGGCGCTGAGGCGCTGAGGGTCGCCGAGCGGTGCCGGGGACGCGCCTCGCGGCGCGCCGGCTGGCGTTGCGGGACCGCGCGCGGCGCTGGTCCCTCCGACAGGAATCGAACCTGTATCTGCCGCTTAGGAGGCGGCCGTTCTATCCATTGAACTACGGAGAGCCCTCGGGAGGCCGGCCTCAGTGGGGCCGACCCGCGAAAGCGGCGGATTCTCGCATGGAAGCCGGGCGCGTCATTCCCACTTCCATTGCCAGATCACGTCCAGCCCCTGCTGGTACTCGTTGGCCTGGGCCCGCAGCGTGAAGCGCTGCGCGAGCTTGTACATCAGCTGCCAGGTGCCGGTCGTGGCGTTCAGCCCGCGCTCGTAGGCGACGAACACGTTGCGGCTGACCTGCTTGCCCAGCCGCACCACGGTGCCGCGCGCGTCGTCGCCTTCGCCGCTGAACGAGAGTTCGTCCAGCCCGATGTTGTGGATCAGCTTGTCGCTGGCGCTCTCGCCATCGCCGGAGATCAGCGCCATCGCGGCGCGCTGCATCAGCGCGGTGTCGCTGCGGCCGAGGTTGTCCGGCGAGCGGCCCAGCACCAGCCATGACAGCTTGTTGGTCTCGCTCATGTCCGGCTCGGAGTACAGGCGGATGCGCGGGCTGGCGGCGGTGCCGGTCACCGTCACGCCCACGCGCACGCTCTCGTTCTCCATGCCGGGCCGGATGGCGAGCACGTCCAGGCGCGGGTTGTCGAGCGGACCGACGAAGCTGAACACGCCCCGCTCGACCACCAGTTTCTGGCCGTAGGCGTTGAAGGTGCCGCCCTCGCTGCGGACCTCGCCGGTCATCTGCGGGCGCGGCTGGCCGTCCTGCGCCAGGTGCAGCAGGCCGCGCAGCCGCGTGTCGATGCCGTAGCCCTTGAGCTGCAGCCGTCTGCCCAGGTCCAGGTCCAGGTCGAGCTTGAGCCGCATCGGCTTGCCGCTGCCGTCGACGGCCTTGGGCGGCGCGCTCTGGCGCACCACCTGCACGTCGCTGTCGAGCTGCGGCGCGTCGCCGCGCGAGAAGTCGAACAGCCCCTCGACGACGACGAACTGGCCGTTCAGGTCGAGCAGCTGCGCCGAGGCCTTGAGCTGCGCGGCGCCGGTCGCGACGATGCGCCGGTCCACCCGCTGCAGCAGCGCGAAGGTGTCGGCCTTCAGCGCCAGTTCCGCGCTGGGCTGGGCGCCGAAATGCAGCGTCCCGTCCATGCTGACCGTGCCGTTGCCGGCGCGGGCGGTGAACTTCTCTAGCCGCGCCTCGCGGCCGCTCATCGTCAGCGCGAGTTCGCCCTGCTGCATGTCCACGCCCAGCAGCGGATTGCGCAGCGAGAGCTTCTGCGCGCCGGCCTGGCCGCGGATCTCGGGCGCGCCCAGCGTGCCGGAGAGGTTCAGCGTCGCCGCCAGGCTGCCGCCCGCGCGCCAGCCGGCCGGCAGCCAGGGGCCCCAGTTGCCGATGTTGTCGACCTTGGCCTCGATGCCGCCTTCCAGCCTGGCCTCCGGCGCCGGCAGCGCGTGCGCGTTGGCCGCGCGGAAGGTCACCGCGCCGCCGACCGCGCCCATGTTCTCGCCGGCCACGCCCTGCACCAGGTGCCAGACGCCCTGGTCCGCGATCACGCCCAGGCGCAGGTCGGTCAGGCCCAGGCGCTGGGTGCTGACTTCGTCGGTCACGGTCAGGTCGCCGCGGGTGCGCTCGAGCATCGCGTCCAGCGTCAGGCCGCGCGCATCGCGGCGCGACTTCAACCGGCCCTCGATCTGCAGGTCGCCGCCCCAGCCGAAGTCCGGCTGCAGCTTGCTCAGCACCGGCGCCGCGGCCAGCGGCTCCAGCACCGCCTGCACGTCCCATTCGCCCGAGGCAAGGGCCGGCAGCGTCGAGGTCTGCCACATCAGGCGGTCCCAGCGCAGGCCCGCGCCCAGCACTTCCATCCGGCCCGGCGCGAGCGTCGCCTGCCGCGGCGACAGGCCCGGATCGAGCCGCAGCGCCAGCGCCAGCGGGCCCGCCTTGAGCAGCGGCGTGGGCTGCTGGCTGGCCTCCAGGGCGAGCGTCAGCCCGCGCGCCTGCCAGAGTCCGCCCTGGCGCCAGGCCTGCAGCGGATCGGTCTCCAGCGCGCCGTCCAGCGCCAGGCGCGCCCGCGCGCCCTGCGGGTCCAGCGGCACGGTCTGCGCGCCGGGCAGGGTGGGCGCGCTCGCCGCCTGCGCGCGCGCGACGACCTTGGTCGCCGCCGGCTGCGTCAGCACCGGCGGCAGCGGCACCTGGCCCTGCGCCGACACCGTCAGCTTGTGCTGGGCCCAGCTGCCGCCGAGGTCGACCTGGACCTCGTCGATCCGCGTGCTCTGCTGCGGCAGCCGCAGGCCGCGGAGCTGCGTCGTCCAGGCGAGCCTGGCGTCGCGCAGGCTGGACAGCGTCCACTGGCCGGCGGCGTTCTCGAGCTGCAGCGCCGGGCGGCTGCCGCCGTTGGCCGGCAGTCCCGGCACGCCGGACAGCGCCAGTCCCTGCACCTGCCACTTGCCATCGCTGCCGTACTGCGCCTGACGGGCGCCGGGCTGGATCAGCACGACGGTCGCCTGCGCCTGGGCCGCGCCCGCGATGGTGGCCTGCGGGAACTGGGCGCGCAGCATCGGCTGCAGGCTGGCGAGCTTGGGCGCGTTGAACTCGATCGAGAGGTCGACCTGTTCGCGCCGGGCCGCGGCGTTGATGCGGCTGCGCGCCTGCAGCGTCGCGTCGGCCAGGCGCAGATCGGCCAGCAGGTCCGGCGCTGCCGAGCCGTTGCGGGCATAGCGCACCTGGCCGCTGAGCGGCAGGCCCTGCCATTGACTGGGCTGCAGGTCGAGCTCGGCCTTGCCCTGCGGCCACAGGCTGCCGCGCACCGATTGCAGCGCGGCCCGCAGGCGGCCGTTGAGCGCTTGCGGCAGTGCGCCATCGGGCACCGGCGCGGCGCTCAGCCGGCGCGGATCCAGGCCCTGCACCGACGCTTCCAGCTTCGTCTTCCAGCCCTCGGCGAGGCTGAGCGCCTGGTTGAGCGTGAACTCGCCCTCGGCCTTCAGCGTGGCCGGACCGGAGCGCGCCTGCAGCCGCCGCAGCTCGATCGACTGGGTGCGCAGCTCGGCGGCGAGCGCGATCTCCAGCGGCGCCTGCAACCGGCCCTGGCCGAGCTGTCCGGCGAGCTCGCCCTCGACCTGCAGCGACTGGTCGGCCGAAGCCTTCGAGAGGCTGGCCTTGGTGCTGAGCTTGAGTTCGCCGCGCGCCTGGACCAGCGGCCAGCGCGCGTCGATCTGGCGGCTGTCCAGGCCGGTCAGGCGCAGCGTGAGCACGCTGCCCTCGGCCTGGCTGGTCTGGCCGACCGCCTGCAGCCGCCCGCCGCCGGCCAGGCGCGCGTCCAGCCGCGGGAGCCGCAGCCGGGTCCAGTTCGCGGGATCGAGCAGCAGGTCCAGCTGCAGCTCGCGCAGCGGCAGCCGGTCCTGGTCGAGCCGGCCGGCGCCGCCGTTGTCCAGGTCGGCCTTGACGCTGAGCGAGCGGTCCGCGTTGGGCGTCATCGTGACCTGGCCGGTCAGGCCGGTGCGGGGCACGCCCTCGGTGCCGGGGAGCAGCGCGGCGAGATCCAGGTCCTTAGCCTGCGTCTGCAGCTGCGCGAGCGGGAAGGGCGCGAACGGCTTGAGCCGGGCCTGCACCTGCAGGCGCTGCTTCGCCGCCTCGAGGGAGCCCTTCAGCGACAGGTCCGACAGCGGGCCGTCGAGCTGGAATGGCGCGGTCCAGGGCAGCTCGCCGGCGGGCTGGCTCAGCGTCCAGCGGCTGGCCAGCCGGAGGTCGCCCTGCGTCGCGATGCGGGCCTCGCCGGCCAGGGTCAGCTGTTGCCAGCCGAGCGACTTCACCGTCAGCGCATGCAGCTTGCCGCCGTCCGTGCCCAGCGAGGCGCTGCCGCGCAGCCCGCGCAGCGGCTGGTCGAGGCCGGGGGCGAAGATCTCGCCGATCTCGAGATCGCCGATCGTCAGCGCGACCGGTGACAGCAGGCTGGTAGGCGGCTTCAGCGGCTCGGAGGGGGCGCTGGGCGCGACCTGCACCCGCAGCCGCGCGACGGCGAGCCGGTCCGCCCGCACCTCGCCCCACAGCAGCGGCGAGCGGTTCCAGCCCAGGCGCACGCCGCGCCACTGCAGCTGCTCGAGCACCAGGCGGTCCTCGCTGCCCGGCAGGATCAGCTCGGCGCGGTCGACGTCGAAATCGCCGAGCAGGCTGCCGCGGGCGTTGTGCAGCGACAGGCCGGGGACCTTGGCCAGCACGTAGGCGGTGCCGCCCTCGGTCTTGAGCGCCCAGGTCAGCGCCAGCAGCAGCGCGCCGGCGAGCACCGGGATCGCGAGCAGCGCCCAGAGCAGGCCGCGCGCGCGGCGGCGCCGGCGCGGCGCGGTGGCCGCCGGGGGCGCCGCGTCCGGGGAAGCGGCGGAGGGGAGATCGTCGCGCGGGTCGCTCATCGGATTACAGGCTGATCGCCACGCTGAAATGCAGGCGCCACTTGTCGACCAGGTTGCCCTTGGCGAAGTCGAAGCGCAGCACGCCCACCGGACTGCGGTAGCGCAGGCCGGTGCCATAGGCCCAGGCGGGGTGGTATTCGTTCCAGTTCTGCGCGGCCTGGCCGGCGTCTAGGAAGACGGCGCCCATCAGCTGCGGGATGCGCGGCGTGAGCGGATGCGAGACCTCGACGCTGCCGTTGAGCATCACGCGGCCGCCGGTCTGGTTGCCGGCGGCGTCCAGCGGGCCCAGGTCGTTGTAGCCGTAGCCGCGCACGCTGTCGTCGCCGCCGGTGCGGAAGCGCAGCGCCTCGGGCAGGCCGATCCGGCTCTTGGCCAGGATCTGCCCGCCCTCGAGCCGGGTCGAGAACAGCCAGCGCCCCGGCAGCGGCGAATACCAGTAGACCTTGCCCGTGGCGCGGGCGAAGGGGCCGTTGCGCTCGGAGGTGCTGTCGGCCCAGCCGCCGCCCACGGTCATGGTCGCGCTCCAGCCGCGCGTGGGTAGCACGCGCGAGTCCAGCCGCCGCCAGGTCATCTGCTGGTTCAGCGAGACGGCGCCGGCCACGGTGGTCGGCAGCTCGGGCTTGTGCTCCCAGGCGCGGATCACCTCGACGTAGCTGAGCCGGTCCTCGGGCTCGGTCTCCTTGGCGTAGCCCAGCCGCGTGCTGAGGTTGAGGTTGGTCTGGCCGTCGTTCTCCAGCCGCTCCACCTTCACCAGCGCCAGGCTGCGCTGCATGTTGGGCTGAGGATGCGAGCTGATCTCGGTATCGATGGCCTGGCGGTTGCGCGCCAGTTCGAGCTTGGTGCGCTCGCGGATGTTCAGGCCGAAGGGCTTGCGGTGCGTGTACTCGATGTTGGCGCTGGGGCCGTCGACGGTCCGGTAGCCGACGCCCAGCGTGACCTGCTGGCGCGCGGCCTCGCGGATCTTCACCGTGACCGGGACCTCGACCGTCTCGGCGCCAGGCGGCGGGGTGACGCTCTCGGGCTGGATCTCGACGCTGGCGCTGTCGAACAGCTGCGTGCCGACCAGCCGCTCCTGGAAGTCCAGCAGCAGCTTCTCGTTGTAGGGCTGATGCAGCTGGTAGCCGGCCAGGCGGCGCACGCTCTCCTCGGGCTGGTGCTTGAGGCCCTCGACGGTCAGCTCGCCGAGCGTGAACAGCGGGCCGCTCTCCAGCGTCACGGCGATGTCGACCTGGTTGTCGTCGGCCTGGACGACGGCCTCGCTGTGCGTCATGCGGGCCAGCGGATAGCCCTGCGCGCGGGCGCGGGTCAGCAGCGCGTTCTTGGCGGCGGCCCAGTCGCCCTGGCTGAAGCCGGTCTGGGGCTGCAGCAGCCAGCCTTGCGTCAAGGTGCGCTCGAGCGCGGTGGCGAGCTTGTCGCCGCGCTCGGCGGCGGCCTTGAGCGGGCCTTCCAGGCGCAGGTCCATCTGACGCACCAGCGCGCGCGGGCCGGTGTCCACGATCAGGCGCAGGTTGCGCACGCCGTCGGAGAGGTCGCCGACCTCCTCGGTCCGGACCTTGGCGTTGAAGTAGCCGGCGGTCTCCAGCAGCTTGGTGGCCTGCTCGGGCGCGACGGCGGCCAGGCGCCGCAGCTCGGCGGCGGTCAGGCGCATGTCCTCGGGCGTGTCGCGGAAGCGCGCCAGGTCCAGGTGCTCCATCAGCAGCGAGCGCAGCTCGGGCGGCGCCTCGATGGTCAGCTCGTAGGCGGAGATGCGCTTGCGCGTGACGTTGGGGTTGGACTCGTCGGGCTCCTCGGCGGCGGCGACCCTGAGCTCGGCCTTGCGGTCGGTGGGCAGCAGCGAGCAGCCGCCCAGCAACGCGCCGGCCAGGCCGATCAGGAGGACCGGCAGCAGGCGCCGCGCGACGGGGAGAGGGGAAGGGCTCGGGATCGGTGCCGTCATCGGTTGAGCATGCGCATCGCCTGTTCGAGGCCGCCCATCGTGAGCGGCATCATGCGTTGCTGCATCAGCTGCTGGATCAGCGAGATGCTCTGGCGGTACTGCCAGACCCCGGCCGGCTCGGGGTTGATCCAGACGTGCTTCGGAAAGGCGTTCGTCAGCCGTTGCAGCCATTCGGCGCCGGCTTCCTCGTTGTTGTATTCGACGCTGCCGCCGGGCTGCAGGATCTCGTAGGGACTCATGGTGGCGTCGCCGACGAAGATCAGCTTGTAGTCGCGGTTGTACTTGTGGATCAGGTCCCAGGTCGACGTCTTCTCGCTGAAGCGGCGCCGGTTGTTCTTCCACACGAAGTCGTAGACGCAGTTGTGGAAGTAGAAGAACTCCAGGTGCTTGAACTCGCTCTTGACGGCGGAGAAGAGTTCCTCGACGCGGTGCACGTGCTCGTCCATCGTGCCGCCGACGTCCATGAGCAGCAGCAGCTTCACCTTGTTGTGGCGCTCCGGGATCATCCGGATGTCGAGCATGCCGGCGTTGGCGGCGGTCTTGTGGATGGTGTCGTCCAGGTCGAGCTCCAGCTCGGAGCCTTCGCGGGCGAAGCGGCGCAGGCGGCGCAGCGCGACCTTGATGTTGCGGGTGCCGAGCTCGATGCCGTCGTCGTAGTCGCGGTAGGCGCGCTGTTCCCAGGCCTTGACGGCGCTGCGCTGGCCGCCGGGGCCGCCGATGCGCACGCCGCGCGGGTTCTGGCCGCCATGGCCGAAGGGGCTGGTGCCGCCGGTGCCGATCCAGCGGTTGCCGCCTTCATGGCGTTCCTGCTGTTCTTCCAGCCGCTGGCGCAGCGTGTCCATCAGTTCGTCCCAGTCGAGCGCCTTGAGCTGGGCGAGCTGCTCGGGCGTGAGTTCGCGCTCGAGCTGCTTGGTGAGCCATTCGGGGGGGAGGGCCTTGACCAGGTCGGTCATCAGCTCGACGCCCTTGAAGTAGGCGGCGAAGGCGCGGTCGAACTTGTCGAACAGGGCCTCGTCCTTGACCAGGGCGGTGCGGGCGAGGGCGTAGAACTTGTCGACGGTGGGGCCGCCGCCGTCGTCGAGGACGCCGGCCTTCATCGCTTCGAGCAGGGTCAGGTACTCCTTGACGGAGACGGGCAGCTTGGCGGCGCGCAGCGTGTAGAAGAACTGGATCAGCATGGGCCTCCCCCTGAACTCCGGGGCATCCGGGCATTATCCATGCCGGGTGGCGGGGAGCCGGGCGTAGCATCGGCGCCAGCACGACTTCGCGGTCGCGAAGCGGCGGAGACAACACCAGGTTGGGATCGGGCGCATGGATCACGGGCGGGGCAACGACGGCGAGAACGCCGAGGTCGAGGCGATGCTGCGCGCGCTCTACGGGGCGATCGTGGAGGAGCGGGGACGCTGGGTCGGTCATTCCGGGCAGTACCGGCTGACGAGCGCGTTCCAGCCGGTGTACAGCTTTCCGCACCGGCGGCCGGTGGGCTACGAGGGGCTGATCCGGGTCGAGGACGACCGCGGGCGGCCGGTGACGCCGGTGACGGCGTTCGAGGGCGTGGGGACCTTCGACGAGCAGGTGCTGCTGGACCGGCTGTGCCGGCTGCTGCACGTGCACAACTTCGTGTCGCAGCGGCAGCCGGACTGCTGGCTGTTCCTGAACATCCATCCGGCGGTGTTCCTGCACGCGGCGCTGCAGGTGCGGATGCTGGCGCGGGCGGTGGAGGTGGTGCACCAACTGGGGCTGCCGACGCACCGGCTGGTGTTCGAGGTCACCGAGGACGTGATGGCGCGCGACGAGAGCTTCGAGGACGCGGTCGAGGCGGCGCGGGCGACGGGTTGCCTGCTGGCGCTGGACGACTTCGGCGTGGGGCACTCGAACTTCGACCGCATCTGGCGGATCCGGCCGGAGATCGTGAAGCTGGACCGCTCGCTGCTGAGGCGCTCGCGCGGGTCGAGGCGGATGGCGCGGGTGCTGTCGCAGATGGTGGCGCTGCTGCATGAATGCGGCTCGCTGGTGCTGTTGGAGGGCATCGAGACGGCGGAGGACGCGCAACTGGCGATGGATGCGGACGTGGACCTGGTGCAGGGTTTCGCGTTCGGGCATCCGGCGCCGTTCCTGAGGGACGGGCCGGGGGTGTCGTCGGCGCTGGAGGAGGTGTGGAGCCTGTTCAACGAGCGGCAGACGCAGCTGCGGCAGGACCACCTGGATCGATTGACGCCGTTCCGCACGGCGATCGCGCTGGCGCTGCAGCCGCTGCAGCAGGGCAAGACGCTGAGGGAGGCGGTGGAGCCGTTCCTGAAGCTGGAAGGGGCGCAGATGTGCTACCTGCTGGACGAGGAGGGGCGGGAGCTCGGTCCGAGGGCGGTGCCGGCGAGCGGGCCGGCGCAGCTCGATCCGCGGTTCCTGCCGATGGAGCGCGCCGGGGATGCGCGCTGGGCGCGGCGGCCGTACTTCAGGCGGGCGGTGGAGAGCGTCGGCGAGGTGCAGACCACGAGGCCTTACCTGAGCCTGCACGGGGCGCGGATGTGCGTGACCGTGTCGGTCGCGTACTGGCAGGAGGGCCGGCTGCGGGTGCTGTGCGGGGATCTGGACTGGGACGAGGCGTGAGTCCTGGCGGGGGCCGGTTCATCGCGCCTTCAGCACGCCCAGCCGATACGGCAGCCGGTCGTAGTCGGCCGTCGACGCGGGGTCGACACCTTGATACAGGTACTGCATGTTGCAGGCGTTGATGGCCAGGGTCTCGTCGTAGCCGGCGCGGATCATTTCGCCGTGGCTGATGTCGTTGGTCCACCGGGGCCCGTTGAACGAGACATTCGCGGCGCCCGCGAACGGGGCTGACTGCCTGTCCGCCAGCGCCGTCCACGGGCCATCGAGGCTGGTCGCCGTCCAGGCGCGGAAGTAGCGCGGCCCGTAGGCTTCGACCAGCAGCAGGTACTGGTTGGTGCCTTCGACCTTGTAGACGTTGCTCGCCTCGAACAGCCGCGGCGCCTCGTCCGCCATCACCGTCTCGTAGCCGGAGAAGTTCGGGAAGTTGCCGATGGCGGTCTTGGAGCGATACAGCTTGCCGTCGTCGGCCGAGAAGAACAGGTGGCAGTTCTCGCTGTCGCAGATGACCCAGTAGTCGAGCGCGTGGGGCGGCCCCCCGCTGAGCAGGGGTTTGGGCGCCGTCCAGCCGTCGGGATTCGCGATGTCGGTGTTGGTGGAGTACTTGGCGCCCCACTGCGAGATCAGGTACCACTTCTTGTGCGGCCGGAAGTAGAAGACCTGCGGCGCGACGGCGTCGCCCACCGGCTTGCCGGCCAGCGGCACCTGCACCGCGCTCGCGGCCTTGGAGAAGTCGCTGAAGTTCAGATAGACGGCGCTCCAGGCGTTCCTGGACGTATCGAAGACCGTCGCGAAGACGTGATAGAGATCGTTGTAGCGGACGATCGTCGGATCCTTGATGGACACGAAGTTGGCCGACTGCGGCGCGATCAGGGCCTGCGTGGAAGTCCATGAGAACGAGGACGGGAGGGCGCAGGGGGCTGGTGCCGGAGCTGGAGCCGGTGCTGGTGCTGGTGCTGGAGCAGGTGCTGGTGCTGGTGCTGGTGCTGGTGCTGGTGCTGGACCAGCAACTGGCGAAGACGCGGGGGCGGGCGCTGGCCCGCTGGCGGTTGGCTGATTCGCCGAGTTGCCCTCGCTGCCGCCGCCGCCGCAGGCCGTCAGCAGAAACGGCACCAGCGCCCAGCCTCTGATGACTGCCGACAAGACCCGGGCGGCGCTCGAGGGATCGGCGTTGCAGGCGCGAGAGGTCATGGCGGCGCGGGGGCTGATGGAGAGAGGGGTCAGTTGGTTTTCCCGACGAAGGTCGTCAGGCCGTACGCGATCGGCGCGGTGAAGCGGCCCTGCGCCACCGGGATCGATGCCGGGATCTGCTGCGACGCCGATCCGAGCGACAGGTTGCCGTCCGTGCCGATGGCGCCCAGGGCGGTGTTGGCCGTCACGTAGGCCGACACGGCGCTGCCGTCGGCGCCGGGGAGGGCGAAGGTGCGCGTGGTCGCGGCGCCCGAGTTGGCGACGACGACGGCGAAGTCGCCGGTGGCCGGGTTCTTGAAGGCGGTGATGAGGAGTCCGGGAGCGCTGCCGTCGACGCCGATCCGCACCCATCCCGGACGCACGAAGCGCGAGTAGTTGCCCAGGGCGAAGAGCCGCTTGGTCAGCTGGAAGTCGCCCTTCCTGCCGATCAGGCCTTCGTTGTCGTCGTTGATGCCGTTGAGCCACCAGTAGTGCCAGGCGGTCACGTTGCCCGAGACGATCGCCTCGTTGATCCACGCGCCGACTTTCAGCGCGTTCGCGATGGAGGGATCGAAGGCCTCGAATGAGGACTGCTCGGTTTCCCACAGCGGCTTGTTCAGCGACTGGTACTTGCCGACGCCGCCGTACTGGTGCGTGGCGTAGATGCCGACGTAGCCGCGGGCCGCGGGATCGGCGTTGATGGCCGAGGCATAGCTCCAGAGCTTGTCCCACGACGCCGATTCGGGCGCCAGGATCCTGGGCGGAGCAGGCAGGTTCAGCGCGGCGACGGCGGCCCCGAGCCGGCCGACGAAGGCCGCCATGTCGGGGAAGGTGTACAGGCACATGTCGTAGACGCCCTTCGTGTCGAAGTCCGGCTCGTTCTGAGCGGAGATCGCGTACAGGGGGCTGCCGACGTTGCCGTTGAAGTTGGTGACGAACGACGCGAGGGTGGTGGCCCAGGTGGCATAGGCGTCGCTGCGCAGCGAGCCGGAATTGAGGTCGCCCGTCGTCTTCAGGCTGGCCGGGGGCGACCAGGGCGAAGCCCAGACCTTGGCGCCGCGCGCGATGGCGAGCTTGGCGTTGTTCCAGGTGGAGAAGGTGCCGCCGTCGCGGTTGATGCCCATGCGCAGCAGCGACAGGCCGATCCCGGACGACGTGTTGAAGTACAGGTCGGCCTGCGCGGTGGTCAATGGCCCATGCCAGGCATCGGAGGCGCCGAAGCCATCCATGGTCTGGTGGACGTCGGTCCACTTGAGGGTGAAGTCAATCGCGGATGTCGGCGGGGGCGCGGGAGCGGGCGCTGGTGCAGGCGCGGGCGCAGGTGCCGGAGCTGGCGAGGGTGCAGGCGCAGGTGCCGGAGCGGGTGCCGGAGCGGGTGCTGGTGCTGGTGCTGGTGCTGGTGCTGGTGCTGGTGCTGGTGCCGGAGCCGGAGCAGGAGCAGGAGCTGGTGCCGGACCAGGGGCGGGTGCAGGTCCAGGCGCAGGTGCAGGTGCAGGTGCAGGTGCAGGTGCGGGTGCAGCCGAAGGCCCAGATGCGGGGGAGCCGGAAGTGGAAGGCGTCGGGGTGGCGCTGTCGCTCCCTCCGCCGCCACACGCCGCGAGCGTGGAAGCCACGAGAAGGCCCAACAGGGTGAATTGCGAGGGCGCGCGGCCAGTGCTTGCGGACATGTGGAGTCGGGCGGGAGACGTGAGACGCGCGGATTCTTGCGGACAGGTCGCGTTCGTCCTACCGCAGGCGCGCATTGGCCGGCGGGATTCGTTTCCTTGGAATGGACTCGATGCGGCATGGGCGAGGATGGCCCGATGCGGGCGAAGCCCGCGCGAATCGGCATTCCCGTCGACCGGTGCATGAATGTCTTCACGCCGCCAGAACGGCGCGGTGATGACTTCGTTGGATTCAATCGGGCTGGCCCGACACGCCTTTTACGCTCTCTTGCGTCTTGCTCGTGGTGCGGCCGCCTCATTGCGCCAGCGGGTTGGCAAGACCTGACACGCACGGAGCATTGATGACACGCTGCTCCTGACAGTTTTGCCTCGGGGCGCTCATGGCCGTCGGGCAGAATCTCGCCCACAAGTCAGGGAGTGAGGGAACGACTCGATGTCGGGCACGAAGAGGCCCGCAGAGCGGTTCATGAAGACGTGCACCGACCGTGCGCGAATCTCCCTGCGCTTGCCATTCAACAGGCGATCGGGAGAGTTCCAGTGAAGCGGCTAAGAAGACAGGTGATGAGTGGCGCGGTGCTCGCGCTGGTCGGCGGTTCGACGCACGCGGCCGACTGCTGGCATTTGTGGGAGGCCGGAGGTCAGGTCGAAAGCGTGATCAAGGCGAAGTTCGGGGACGCGTTCTACAACAGGTGCTATCCCGACCCCGGCTCGCTGCAAGCGGCGGTCTATGGATCGGTGACTGAGGAAATCCAGAAGCGTTATCGCTACGAGAACCCCGGCGGCTGGATTTATCCAAGGCTCGTCAGCAAGGCTTGTGGCCTGTCCGTGGATTCCCGCATCACGAGCGGCAAAGTCACGGATTGCAACTACACGATTGAGTTGCGTGCCGTTTCGGATGCGGGCGAGGAGACGCGGCTCGCCGACACCGACGGCCACTTCTCCTTTCTCATGCAGTGCGGCGACTCGCTAAGTTCTCGCTCGCTCGACGGCACATCCAGTCATTGCGCGGTGGTGAAGTCCGCTCTGCCGTCCGTTGACAGCTGCCCTCAGTTCGGCAATCCGGTCCGGCCTCTTGATGGGACGAAAAACCAGATCGTCGACATCCTGAAGTGGGGCCGGGGCCATTCGTTGCGAGCGAGTTACCGGGCGTCGTCCGAGCGGCTGGACGTCGGCCTCGAGGCCAGGGGGGACGACTCCTTCGGCACCCTCTGGTTCAGCAACCTGCACCGGCGCGGCCATGTCCAGGCGTATGGCTGGGGCACCGATTATCAGCAGGTCCTATTCCAACGCGGAGGTGGGATCTGGAAGACCTTCGACAGGCGTGGCACTCGAGCGGCCACGGTCCTCGAGATCGATCCTCCACCGGTGCTGCCGGCGTGGGGTTCCGGCGAGTGGCTCTACTTCGACACGCAGGCGGGGGCGATCGAGCGCTATACGGGCCTCGAAGACGGCGTGCTGCAGTCGATCAGCTACATCGACGGGCGGACTCTGACCTACGAGCGTGACGGTATCTTCCTGAACGACGACAAGGACAATGAGACCTTCCTCGATCACATATTGACCCCAGTGGTGAGCTCAATCACCGACGAGGCGGGCAGAAGGCTGGTGTTCAAGATGGAGGGCGACAGGCCCGACAAGTATCTGTTCGCAACCCACGCTCGCATCAAGGCAGTCATCGACCCGGCTGGGCAGCGCTACGACTTCACTTACCGCGGTCGGTACGCTCTTGAATCGGTGAAATATCCCGACGGCAGCTCTATCCAGTACGAGTACGAGGGCCCGAACCTTGTGCGCACCATCGGCGAGGACGGTGTCGTCTTCGGCCGCTATGCCTATGACGCGGCCGGCCGCGCCATTTCCACGCAGACGGGCACGGGTGGAGAGAGGTGGCAGTTCGCCTGGGACACCGCGCCCGTGTGGGGCATGACCGAGACGCTTGCCGAAGGGTCTCGGCTCTTGAATCGGACCATCCAGCCGCCCAGCCCGGTGGCAGCCACCGTGACCGGGCCGGACGGCCGCGCCTTCACGATGACGAGCGAGGTCATTGGCGGAACGGCGATGTTGAAGACCAACAGCCAACCCGCGGGCGCTGGCTGTGCGGCGGCGACGTCCGCGGTGGACAACGATAGCTACGGCGATCCGATTCGCCGGGTCGACTTCAACGGTGGCCAGACCTGCCTGGCTCATGTGCCGGGACGACATCTGGAGGTGTTGCGTGTCGAAGGGCTCGCGGCAGGCGCGGCCTGCGCGCCGGTACTGACGGACGGCGCGGCGCTGCCTGCGGGCGCTCGCAAGGTAAGTACGCAGTGGCATCCGCGCTGGCGTCTGGAAACGAAGACGGCGGAGGCGCTGCGGATCACCACGCAGGTCTACAACGGCCAGCCGGACCCGTTCAATGGCAACGCGATCACGAGTTGCGCACCCGCCGACGCGAAGCTGCCGGACGGCAGCGCCATCGTCGTGCTGTGCAAGCGCGTCGAGCAGGCGACAACGGACGAGACCGGTGCTCAAGGCTTCAATGCGACGCCGCAAAGCGGCGTGGCCGCACGCGCCACGAGTTGGACCTACAACGCCACCGGCCAGGTGCTCACGGAGACCAACCCGCTGGGCAAGGTGGTCGTGACCAACGTGTACTACGCCGACACGACGGCCGATCACACGAAGGGGGACCTTCAATCGACGAGCAACGTGCTCGGCCACCTGACGCAGTTCCCGCGCTACAACGCGTACGGCCAGCCGCTGGAGATGATCGACACGAACGGCATCGCGACGACCTATGCGTACGACGCGCGCCAGCGCCTGCTGTCGACGACCACGCAAGGCGCGGTCACCGGCTACGAGTACTGGCCCACGGGCTTGCTGAAGAAGGCGACCCAGCCGGACGGCAGCTTCGCCACCTACGAGTACGACGACGCGCATCGCCTCGTCGCGGTGGCCGACTCGCTGGGCAATCGCATCGAGTACACGCTGGACCAGAGCGGCAATCGGACGCAGGAAGTCGCCAAGGATCCGCAAGGAACGCTGCAACGGGCCATGAGCCGCGCGTACGACGCCCTCGGGCGCGCACAACAGACGACGGGCAGGGAGTAAGTCATGAAGCGAGAAGACAGGCACTCGAAGTGCCGGAGCGCGATCGCGTCTGCGATTGCCGCAGGCCTCACTGCGATCGCATCGATCGCTCACGCGGCGACGCTGCCACCACCACCGGTCTCGCCCGCACCGGTGACGGACTACGAGTACGACGCCAAGGGCAATCCAACCAAGGTCATCAAGGCCAAGGGCGTCTCGGGTTTTGGCTTCGCCACGTCGAACGCATATGACGCGCTCGATCGCGTGAAGACCAATACCGACGCTCGCAACGGCGTGACGACGCTGGGCTACGACGGACTCGATCAGCTCAAGCAGGTCACGGACCCGAGGCAACTGGTCACCTCGTACCAGCGCAACGGGCTGGGCGATCTGAATCAGCTCACCAGCCCCGACACCGGCACCGCCAACAGCACCTTCGACGCGAACGGCAACCTGCTCACGCGAACCGACAGCCGCGGCGTTCTGGGCACCTACGCGTATGACGACCTGGATCGAATGACCTCGGCGGTCTACACGAAGAGCGGTCAGCCGACGCTGAGCTACTCGTGGACCTATGACCAGACGGGAGGCAGCTTCGGTGCCGGTATCGGCCGTCTCACCACGGCCACCAGCCCGGCCGGGAACACCAAGTACGGCTACGACGGTTTCGGTCGAGTGACCAACGTGATCCAGACCGTCGGGTCGATCGTGCTCACCACCCGCTACGGCTACGACCTGGCCGGACACATCACCAGCATCACGTACCCCTCGGGACGCGTGCTGACCATCGCCTATGCCAACGGCCTGCCGGTCAGCATGAGCCTGGCCAAAGACGCGAGCAGCACCGCCAGCCCGCTGATCAGCCAGATCCAGTGGACTTCCTTTGGCGCTCTGCAGAGCTGGCAGATGCAGCTGAACTCCGGCGCCAAGCTGCAGGAGCGGGTCTACGACCAATACGGACGCCTCGTCCGTTACCCGCTCGGCTCGGTGGTCCGCGACATCACCTACGACGCAGCCGACCGAATCGTCAGCTACACCCACCTGGATGCAACCACCGGCCAGGTGACCGCCGAAGCCCAGGCGATGAACCAGAGCTTCAGCTACGACGAGATGGGCCGGCTCACCGGCATCGTCACGCCGACTGCGAACTGGACCATCGGCTATGACGCCAATGGCAACCGTACCGGCGTGACGCTCAATGGCGCCACGTCGACCTACACGACCGAGACCACGAGCAACCGGCTCTCAAGCATTGCCAACCCGGCTCGCAGCTTCGCCTACGACCCAGCAGGCAACACGCTGAGCGACACGGGCATCGCCTACACGGCGATCTACGGCCTGGATAACCGGCTCGCATCGCTCACGCGCGCGGGTGTCACGACCAGCTTCAACTACGACGCGGCAGGACAGCGCGTGCGCAAGGTGACGGGTCCTTCCATGCCCCACTTCGCGTACGACCTGAATGGCCAGTTACTCGGGGAATACAACAGCAGCGGTGGAGTGCTGCAGGAATTCGTTTGGCTCGGAGGTACGCTGATCGCCGTGCTCACGAACTCGACGACGGCTGAGCTGCGGGTGTATTACGCATACTCCGATCACCTGAATGCGCCGCGCGTGATCGTGAACTCGGCTGGGGACGTGCGCTGGCGCTGGATTTCGGAACCCTTTGGGACCACGGCGGCAGAATCGATTCCCAACTCGCTCGAAAACCTTGTCGTCAATCTGCGCTTCCCAGGGCAGTATTTCGACAAAGAGTCGGGGCTTAATTATAATTATTTCCGGGACTATGATCCTACGATTGGGCGATACGTCGAGTTCGATCCATTAGGAATTTTGCCCGGATCTGAAACGCCTGCTGGCGCCTATCTTAAGCTGAGCGCGAGAATGAAAACAAAGTTGGCCGCTCAGTTTCGCGATTTGAATCAGCCATATGCATATGTTGAAGACGATGTCGTCAATAAAATTGACGCGGAAGGTTTGCAGGCGGCGAGCTTGGGTGCCAGTATTGTGAGTAACGGCGTTGGAGGCGCGACTCGAGGCGGTTGGGCCGGGGCTCTGGTAGGCATCGGCCTCGGCATAATAAGCTCTGAGGCTTGCAAGCCCACTGAGCGAGATTTGAATGAGCGCGAGTGCGATAAAGATTATGACACAGGGAAGGCTTTTTGCCACGCCATGGCGGTTACTAAGGGAAGAAGAAAGGGTACTAAGAAGTATGCGGAAACCTATTCGCGTTGCATGGCGCTGGTTGAAGAAGCTTACGTCGAATGTTACAGAAATGCGGGAAAATGATGAAACTTAAACCGAGCGATCTCATTATTCGTTTTGAGTCCGAGGAAAACGTAGTGCGTCTGCTTATTCCTCACTCTGGTGCTGGACAGGACGCGATGAAACGATTTTTCGAGATTCAGGTAGGCGAAGAGGTAACGGTCTCGAATTTTGCTGAAGAGATTGGAATCGCAGTTGCGTCCTTCCTTCATGCTCGTCATGGTGACAGATTCAAGGTGGTTGAGTCGGAGGAAGAGGACGAGGGCGACCTAGGTGGTCAGTCCGCCTTTGAGGATGCGAGATTGCTGATAGACCGTATCAATGATGATTCGACACTTGAAGACCTGGAATGCATCGATGTGCTTTTGAAGCGGGCCAGTCTTGGAGGGGATGCTGCAGCATCCGAGTATCTTCGCACTATGTGGCCAAAGCTCAGGAGTGTATTTGTCCGACGCGTGACGAGAAACGTGTAGTAGCTAATCAAGAGCAAGAAAATGCGGCGGAGAAGATGTTCGCCGTAAATGAAATGGGCCTGCATTCGCAGGCCCATTCTTTAATGCTTCGAGGACTTACTTCCCTTTGCGCTTCCCGCCGGTCTTCGGCGCCCCGTCATACCGCTTCAGCCACTCGAAGAACTCCGCATACCAGAGCTTCGAATTCCTCGGCTTCATGACCCAGTGGTTCTCATCCGGGAACCACACCAGCCTGGCGTCCACCCCTTGCGCCTTCAGCGTGTTGTAGTACGCCAGCCCCTGCGCATCCGGCACGCGGTAATCCAGCTGTCCGTGGATCACCAGCGTCGGTGTATTGAAATGCTGCGCGTACCCGATCGGGCTCTGCGCCGCGACCTTCGCCGGGTCCTTCCAATACGCGGTCCCGAGTTCCTTCGCATGCCACAGGTACGCGTCGTTCGCATACATCGCCGTCCAGTCGTAGCACCCCGCATGGCAGACATACGCCTGGTATCTGCCCGCCGGCACGTGTCCGTTCATCCACGCGACCATGTAGCCGCCGTAGCTCCCGCCCGTGGCGAAAACCCGCTTTGAATCCGCCCATTTCTGCTTGAGCAGCAGATCCGTCGCGATCTCCACGTCCTGCAGTTCCAGCTCGCCCCAGCGCCCGGTGATCGAATCCGCGAACCGATTCCCGAAGCTCGACGAGCCGTGATAGTTCACGCACGCGACCACATACCCCTGCGCCGCCATCGTCTGGTGGTTCCAGCGCCAGTGCCAGCTGTCGCCCATCGCCGTGTGCGGACCGCCGTGGATCAGGTGCATCAGCGGCGCCTTCTTCTTCCCGTCGAATCCCGGCGGGTAGTACAGCCACATCTGCACCAGCTCGCCCAGCGCCCCCTCGTACCAGAGTTCCTCCACCTCGCCGACGCGCAGCGCCGCGAGCGCCTCGTCGTTGAAGGCCTCGATGCGATGCAGCTCTTGCTCCTGCGCATCGCCCTCGCGCTCCACCACCGACAGCCGCGGCGGGAAGGACGCGCTGTCGTGCAGCACGACCAGCGTGCCCGCCTCGAGCGCGAAGGCCCCCACGTGCCCGCCCTCGCACAGCGGGAACGCGTGCAGCGTCTTCACGTCGAAGCGGTACAGGTGCCGCCGCCCCTGCAGCTCCGCGCAGAACAGCACGCCCAGGTCGTCCTCGTCCCAGCGCAGCGGCGCGGCGACCTCCTGGTCCCAGTCCTCCGACAGCACCGCCCAGTGGCCCTGCGTGTCCAGCACGCCGAGCTGCTGCGGCATCGTGTGCTTCAAGCCCTGATGGCAGGCGACGAACGCGATGTGATGCCCCGCGTGGCTGTACACCGGCGCGACCAGGTCCCACGCCGGCTCATGCAGCAGCACCTGCGCCCGGCCCGAGCGCACGTCGATCTCCGCCAGCGCGTTGCGATGCTCCAGCGTCTTGGGCGTGTTCGGGTCGAAGCTGAACACGATCCGTCCGCCGTCCGGCGAGATGTCGAAGGTGTCCGCATCCGGCTCCGCGCGGCTGAGCTCGAACTCGGTGCCCTCGAACAGATCCCGCACTTCGCCGCTGCCCAGCTCCACCACATGCAGATGCGGCACGCGGCCCATCGGCAGCGAGTGATCCCAGAAGCGGTAGAAGCCTTCCTCCGTCACATAGGCCGATTCCTTGCGGTCCTTCTCGGCCTTGCGGCGCTCCGCCTGCGCGGCCAGGCCCTTCAACGCCGGATCGACCCACGACACGAAGGCCAGCCGCTTCCCGTCCGGGAACCACTTGAACGACTCGACGCCGAACGGCATCCGCGTCACCCGGCGCGCCTCGCCGCCATCGGGCGGGATCACGTAGAGCTGCGGCGCCTCGTCCTTGTCGCCTTCCTGCTCGCGGCGCGAGACGAAGGCCACCAGGTCCCCCTGCGGGCTCCAGCGCGGCTGCCCGTCCTTCTCGCCCGCCGAGGTCAGCACGCGCGGATCGCCGCCCAGCGTCGACAGCAGCCACAGCGAGGTCGCGCCCCGGTTCTTCTCCATGTCGAAGCGCGTCACCGGCACCACCGCCTGCGCGCCGTCGGGCGAGAGGCTGGGCGCGCCCAGCCGCGCCAGCGCCCACAGCGCGTCGGCGTCGAAGGACTTCAGCGCCTTCGGCGCCGCGGATTTCTTGCTGGTCTTCTTCTTGGACGTGGCCATCAGGCGCTCCGGGGCTTGTCGAGTTGCCACTGCAGGTGGTTCTGGATCGTCGGCCATTCGGCCGCGGTGATGCTGTAGACGCAGGTGTCGCGCAGCGTGCCGTCGGGCATGCGCAGGTGCGAGCGCAGGATGCCGTCCAGTTGCGCGCCCAGCCGCTCGATCGCGCGCCGGCTCTGCTGGTTCAGGCGATGGGTGCGGAACTCCACCGCGATGCAGCCCAGCGTCTCGAACGCATGGCGCAACAGCAGCAGCTTGCACTGCGTGTTCAAGCCGCTGCGCTGGCACGAGGCCCGCGTCCAGGTCGAGCCGATCTCCACACGCCGGTTCGCCGCGTCGATGTGCATGTAGCTCGTCATGCCGGCGACGCGGCCATCGGCGTCGGACACCACGAACGGATTCATCGAGCCCGCGTCGCGCAGGCCCAGGCGGCGGTCGATCTCGGCGGCCATGCGCTCGGGCGCCGGCACCGACGTGTACCAGAGCTTCCAGAGCTGGCCGTCGTCGGCGGCCTCGGACAGCGCGGCCAGGTGCGCGGGGGAGAGCGGCTCGAGCCGCGCGTGCGGACCGGTCAGCGTGACCGGCGCGGTGAACGGATTGGAAGCGGTCATTCGTTCGTGCCGGCCCACCGGCCGGGAGTGGGAGAAGAGAGGAGGGCGCGGCGGCGGGCTCAGCCCTTGCCGCCGAGCAGCCAGCGCCGCAGCAGCCAGCGGCAGCCGCCCATGCCCACGAGGATCAGCGCCAGACCGAGGATCTGCGGCAGGCCCCAGCCGGGCACGCCAACGAATTCCCAGCCCAGCGCGCGCCCCGCCAGCAGCCCGATCACGCCGCCGCCGACGAAGCCCAGCGAATCCGCCAGCGCGGCACGCCAGGCGGTGTTGAAGTCCTGGCTCATCGCGGCGGGCCTCAGCGGTTGCGGCTCTGCATGTAGACGAGCTTCTCGAACAGCGTCAGGTCCTGCTCGTTCTTCAGCAGCGCGCCCACCAGCGGCGGGATCGCCACCTTGTCGTCCTGCGTCTGCAGCGCCTCGGCCGGGATGTCCTCGGCCAGCAGCAGCTTGAGCCAGTCGATCAGCTCCGAGGTCGACGGCTTCTTCTTCAGCCCCGGCAGCTTGCGCACGTCGTAGAAGGTCTTCAGCGCCGCCGCCAGCAGCTCCTTCTTCAGGCCCGGGAAGTGCACGTCCACGATGGCCTGCATCGTGTCGGCCTCGGGGAACTTGATGTAGTGGAAGAAGCAGCGGCGCAGGAAGGCGTCCGGCAGCTCCTTCTCGTTGTTGGACGTGATGAACACCAGCGGCCGGTGCCTGGCCCGCACCCACTCGCGGGTCTCGTAGACGTAGAACTCCATCCGGTCGAGCTCGCGCAGCAGGTCGTTGGGGAACTCGATGTCGGCCTTGTCGATCTCGTCGATCAGCAGCGCCACCGGCGTCTCCGACGTGAAGGCCTGCCACAGCGTGCCCTTGACGATGTAGTTGGCGATGTCGCGCACCTTGTCGTCGCCCAGTTGGCTGTCGCGCAGCCGCGAGACGGCGTCGTATTCATACAGGCCCTGCTGCGCCTTGGTCGTGCTCTTCACATGCCACTGCAGCAGCGGCACGCCCAGGGACTTGGCGACCTCCTCGGCCAGCAGCGTCTTGCCGGTGCCCGGCTCGCCCTTGACCAGCAGCGGCCGCTTCAGCGTGATCGCCGCGTTCACCGCCAGCATCAGATCGGGCGTGGCGACGTAGTCCTGGGAACCTTGGAATTTCATGAGCGGTTTCTCTAGCGCAGCGGTGAAAACCAGTATATAGGGCCCCCCCTATAATCGCGCCGCCCCAAATCCTCGATGATCGGGACCATGAGAAGACAACTGCAGATCTCCCTCGCGTTGATGCTGGCTGGAAGTGCGTTTGTTGTATCCGCTCAGTCCAACGCTCCCTCGTCGCCCGCGCCCGGACAAGCGCCGGCGGCCACCCCCGCGGCAACACCTGGCCCCCAGCCGCCGGTGCAGGCCAAGGTCGCCATGTGCATCGGCTGCCACGGCATCCCGGGCTACCAGGCCACCTTCCCCGAGGTGCACAAGGTCCCGATGATCGCCGGCCAGAACGCCAAGTACATCGCCTCGGCCCTGACCGCCTACGCCAAGGGCGACCGCAAGCATCCGACGATGCGCGGCATCGCGCAGCCGCTGGGCGACAAGGACATCGCCGAGATCTCCGAGTACTACGCCGGCCTGGCCAAGGTCGACGCGGTCCCGGCCACCGTCGAGGCCCCCGCCGACATCAAGAAGCTGCTCGACAAGGGCGCCTGCGCCAGCTGTCACGGCGCCAACTTCAGCAAGCCCATCGACGGCACCTACCCGAAGATCGCCGGCCAGCACGCCGACTACCTCTACGTGGCGCTGAAGTCCTACCAGTCCGACAACAAGACCTACATCGGCCGCGCCAACGCGGTCATGGCCGGGCAGGTCAAGCAGTTCAGCCATGCCGAACTCAAGCAGCTGTCCCAATACCTGGCCAGCCTGCCGTCCGAACTCCGTACAGTCCCGCAGTCCCGGTTCCGCTGAACCGTGGCACGCTGAGCCCCGGTCCCCCGGGCCGCGCGGCGACAATCACGAACCGCCCCGAGGGGCGGTTTTTTTCATGGTCGTCTGACTGTGCGAGCGCCAGGGAGGGCGCCATACTGTGTTGTCCTGGACGAAATCGCCAGTCATGCTGAAGAAGATCCCGACCGCGGACGTGAAGCTGGGCATGTACCTGCAGGGGATGGAGGGCTCCTGGCTCTCGCACCCGTTCTGGAAGACCAAGTTCGTCCTGACCGACCCCGAGGACCTCAAGGCCCTGAAGGCGAGCGGCGTGCCGTTCTGCTGGATCGATGCGTCCAAGGGGCTGGATGTCGAGGCGCCCGCGCCGGCCGTGGCGGCGGCCCCGCCCGCGCCGGTCGAAGCCGCCCCGGCGGTGATCGCCGCGCCGCCGAAGCGGGAACTCGGCACCGCGCCCGCGTCGATGGGCGATGAACTGGAGCGCGCCGCGCAGGTGGTGCAGCGGTCCAAGCGCGCGGTGATGAGCCTGTTCGGCGAGGCCCGGCTGGGCCGGGCGGTCGACGCGGAGGAGTGCCTGCCGCTGGTGGAGGAGGTCGCCAGCTCGGTGGCCCGCAACCCGTCGGCGCTGATCAGCCTGGCGCGGCTCAAGACCAAGGACGATTACACGTACATGCACTCGGTGGCCGTGTGCGCGCTGATGGTGTCGCTGGCGCGGCAGATGGGGCTCGACGAGGCGAAGACGCGCGAGGCCGGGCTGGCCGGTCTGCTGCACGACATCGGCAAGATGGCGATGCCGCTGAACGTGCTGAACAAGCCGGGCGCGCTGACCGATGCCGAGTTCGCCATCATGCGCGACCACCCCGCGCGCGGCTTCGAGATGCTGAAGGAGGGCACGTCGGTGCCCGAGGCGGCGCTGGACGTGGCGCTGCGGCATCACGAGAAGATGGACGGCACCGGCTATCCCGGCAAGCTGGCCGGGGAGCAGATCAGCCTGCTCTCGCGCATGGGCGCGGTGTGCGACGTCTACGACGCGATCACCTCGAACCGGCCCTACAAGAACGCGTGGGATCCGGCCTCGTCGCTGGCGCGGATGGCGCAGTGGTCGGGGCATTTCGATCCGCGGGTGTTCCAGGCCTTTGTCAAGTGCGTGGGCATCTATCCGGTGGGGACGCTGGTGAAGCTGCAGTCGGGCCGGCTGGCCGTGGTGCTGGAGCAGAACGTGACGGCGCTGACGGCGCCGCGGGTGCGGGTGTTCTATTCGACCAAGTCGCAGATGCCGATCCCGACGCAGGTGCTGGATCTGTCGTCGGCGGGCGCGACCGACCGGATCATCGGCCGCGAGGATCCGGCGGCCTGGGGCTTCCAGAAGCTCGACGAGCTGTGGCAGGCGCCGTCCGCGTGAGCGGCGGTTCACGCGACAACGGCAAGTCTCGGTAGGCGGCACAGACTCGATTGAGTGGCGGCCTCCGAGGTTCGAGGCAAAGGTCTCCCAGTCCGGGCCATGGCCCTCGCGAACGCGCCGCTCGAAGATGCGGACCTCGCGCCGATGTCTGGCGCAGGAGGGCATCCGATGGCAGTGATGTTGAAAGAGGCGGAGCCGTCCGCCGATGCGCCGGCTGGGCCGCAGGACAAGCGGCCGCTGGCCCCGCCGTTCGACGTGGTGACCTATGCGGGACCGGTCACGATGGAAGGATACGAGCGCCTGAGCGGGCTGCTGGAAAGCGGCAGAGCAAGCCAGCAGGTGCTTGTCGTCCTGGAAACATCTGGCGGAGACCCGCACGCGGCCTTCAGGATCGCACGCGCCCTTGGGTTTCACTACCAGCGGGTGGAAGTGCTGGTTCCGCGTTGCTGCAAGAGCGCGGGGACGCTGATCGTGCTTGGAGCATCCGTGCTGCACATGGACGATCGCGGCGAGCTCGGCCCGCTCGATATGCAGGTCCCTCGGGCCCATGAATTCTCCAATCGCGGTTCCGCGCTCGAATTCAGCGGAGTGCTGGACGTTCTGCTGCCTTATCAACTGCGGACCTTGGAAGCATCGATGCAGGAATTGACCGCGCAGGGTTTGTCCGCCGACGTGGCCGCCAATGCTGCGTCCCTCCTGGTTGGGCGAATGTTCCAGCCGATCGTCGCGCAGGTGGAGCCGCACCGTCTTGTGGAAATGACACGGGCCATGGCCATCGCCGAGGCCTACGGCGACCGGCTCGCCTCGCGGGGCGGCAATATCGACTCCAGGGGCGTGCGAGTGCTGGCGCGCAGGTATCCGTCCCACGGATTTGCGATCGATCGGAAGGAGGCGCGACTGTTGTTCCGTGACGTCCGCATGCCTGAGGGCATGGTGGCTGCCGTGGCTCGGCGTTGTCGCGACTGGCCATCGTCGATGGGAAGGGGCCGAAAAGCCGTCATCGACATCAATCCGTTTTCTTTCACTCTTGAGGAGTTGACGCATGGACTCGACGTCATTGATTCCCGACTTCGGACTCGGCAGGGAACTGCTGGATCAAGCCATCCGGAGGATGTATCCCGGCCTGTTCGACATGGACCAGAGGCCGGCTGCGGAACGGATGGCGGAGGAGGTCAAGCTGGAGGCGACCGACCCAAAGGGCCGCGGACCAGCGGTCATTGACTGATCTGCGGGCGATTTCTGCTGGCAATCCGTGCACCGTCCGGAAAGACCCCGACCACCCGCTGACCACCGCCTGCCTACACTCGGCCGACATTCACAGAGTCGTTGGGAGACCGGGATGACGCGCATGCTCATGCTGCTGGCGCTGTGCGCCGGCGTGGTCGCCGGGGCGGTCGGCACGGCGTCGACCGCCGCGGCGCAGACGCTGCGATGGGCCAGCCAGGGCGATGCCCAGACCATGGACCCGCACTCGCAGAACGAGAGCCTCACCAACGGCATGAACTCGCAGGTCTACGAGCGCCTCACCGCCCGCGACCGGCAGCTCAACATCGTGCCGGGTCTTGCCACCGAATGGACCCAGGTCGGCCCCCTGGTCTGGCGCTTCAAGCTCCGCCCCAACGTGAAGTTCCACGATGGCTCGGCCTTCACCGCCGATGACGTCGTCTTCTCGCTCCAGCGCGCGAAGGCGCCGAGCTCGCAGATCGCCGTCTATGCCAACGCGATCGGCACCGCGCGCAAGATCGACGAACTCACCGTCGAGATCACCCAGCCGCGCTTCAATCCGATCTTCCTGCAGCACCTGGACCTGCTCTTCATCATGAGCAAGTCCTGGAGCGAGCAGCACAAGGTCACGCGCCCGCTCAGCTTCAAGGACAACGAGGAGAGCTTCGCCAGCTTCAATGCCAATGGCACCGGCCCCTACCTGCTGAGCAGCCGCCAGCCCGGCATCCGCACCGTCTACAAACGCAACCCGAACTGGTGGGGCCGCTTCGAGGGCAATGTGCAGGAGGTCCAGTTCACCCCGATCTCCAACGACGCGACCCGGCTCGCCGCGCTGGTCTCCGGCGAGGTGGACCTGCTGCTCGATCCGTCGCCGCGCGATGTGCCCCGGCTGCGCGCGACGCCCGGCGTGCAGGTCATCGACGGGTTGGAGAACCGGTTGATCTTCGTCGGCATGGATCAGGCGCGCGACACGCTGGTCTACGGACGGGCACCCGGCGGCAGGAACCCGTTCCAGGACCTGCGCGTGCGCCGCGCGATGTATCAGGCCATCGACATCGATGCGATCCACAAGCGGCTGATGAATGGCCTGTCGCAGCCCACCGGCGGGCTGACGCCGTCGCCGCTGGGCGCCTACGGCGATCCCGCGCTGGAAACCCGGCTGCCGTTCGACCTGGCCGCGGCCCGCAAGGGGATGGCGGACGCGGGCTACGCCGATGGCTTCGAGGTGACGCTGGACTGCCCCAACAACCGCTACATCAACGACGAGCGCATCTGCCTGGCGCTCGCGTCGATGTGGGCACAGATCAACGTGAAGGTGAAGGTCAACGCGATGCCGCGCGTCCTCTACTTTCCGAAGCTGGAGCGCTATGAGACCAGCCTCTACCTGATGGGCTGGGGCGGCGCGATCACCGACGCCGAAACCATCCTGACGCCGGTCTATCGCAGCGAGGACAGAGCGTCGGGCGCCGGCTACTACAACTACGGACGCTCGAAGGATCCGAAGTTCGACCAGCTCGCGGCCGCGTCGTCGAGCGAGGCTGATCCCGTGAAGCGCGAGCAGTTGATCAAGGCCGCGCTGCAGGAATACCGTGAGCAGCTGCACGTGCTGCCGCTGCACCGCCAGGCATCGCCGTGGGCGACCCGCCAGGGCGTGAAGGCCGTGCACCGCGCGGACAACTGGCTGGACTACGCCTGGGTCACGCTGCCGAAGTGAGGGGGCTCGGGCACGGATGCGCCTAACATCCGCCGCCATGACCGCGTTGACGAGCCCGCCCCCCAACCTTCCGACTCCCGATGAGGCCCTGCCCGCCAAGGACTGGCTGGCCCGGCTGCGTGCCGATTACCGCGTGGACCACGGGCGCTGCGTCGTCAGCCATGCGCACGAGGGGCCGCTGCGGCTGCTGAAGAGCCTCTATCCGGAAGGGGACGCGATCTGCCACAGCGTGCTGGTGCATCCGCCCAGCGGGCTGGTTGGCGGCGACACGCTGGACGTCGGCCTCACGGTGGGCGAGGGCGCCCATGCGTTGATCACGACGCCCGGCGCGACGCGCTTCTACCGCAGCGCGGCGGGCGCGGTCGCCACGCAGCGCGTGCAGGCCTCGCTCGGCGACGGCGCGCGGCTCGAGTGGCTGCCGCTCGAGGCGATCGCCTACCCGGGCTGCCGGGCGCTCAATGAAGCGCGCTTCACGCTCGCGCCGTCGGCGGAGCTGCTGGCCTGGGACATCACGGCGCTGGGGCTGCCCGGCGCGGGTCAGCCCTTCGCGACGGGCTGCTTCGAGCAGCACCTCGAGATCCCGGGACGATGGCTGGAACGCGGCCGGCTTGACGCGTCGGATGCGCTGCTGATGGACGGCGCGCTGGGCCTGGCCGGACATCGCTGCGTGGGCACGCTGGTCTTCGCGGCCGGCGCCGCGATCGGGCGGGAGCGCCGCGAACGCGCGCTGGACGCGGTCCGCGCGCTGATCGAGGCCGACCCGCTGCGTCTGGACGCCGGCGCGACGGCGGCCCAGGACGGCGTGCTGGTGCTGCGGGTGCTGGGGCCGGTCGTCGAGCCGGTGTCGCTGCTGCTGCGCCGCTGCTGGGCCGAATGGCGTCAGGTCTTGTGGGGGCTGGAAGGCAGCTCGCCGCGGCTCTGGGCGATGTAGCCGGACTCTCGGCGAAGACGCGCCGGCGCGTTGCCGTGCCCGCCCCGCGCTCGCGGCATCCCTCAGAGAGGGGACGGCCCTTCTTGCCGATGTGGCAACGATGTCTCAACGATGTAGCCAGCGCCCCGGCGCAGCGCTTAGCATGGCCTTTCCACATCCGGTCTCCAGGGAGGTGATCGAATGGCTTCACGTACCGCCTCGTGCAGTTGCGGCCAATTGAAGATCGTGGTGCAGGGAGAACCGCTAGGAACCGGCCTCTGCCATTGCCTGTCGTGCCAGCGCCGTACCGGCAGCGTGTTCGCGGCGCTCGCCGCCTTCGCCGAACCCTATGAGGTCATCGGCATCGCCACCGAGTTCGTCCGTGCCGGCGACCAGGGCGCGCGCTTCCGCTTCCACTTCTGCCCGGTCTGCGGCACCAGCCTCTTCCACACGGAAGAGGGGGTCGAAGGCTCGGTGGGGGTGGCGGTGGGGGGATTCGCGGATCCGACCTTCCCGCCGCCGCAGGACTCGGTCTACACCTGCCGGATGCACGGCTGGGTCAGATTGCCGGACGAGGTCCGGACCTACGACCGCGATCCGATGTAGCGCCCTCCACCCGCAGCCACCAGTCACCAGCCACCGCCACCCCTCGTCGCAGCGAACTCCCTCGCCCCCCGCGAGGGGGGAGAGGGCAGGGGAGAGGGGGTGCTTCGAAGGGCAGCAGCGGTGTGGCACGAGCCCCCTCTCCCCTCCCTCTCCCCGCTGGGGCGAGGGGGTTAAGAAGGGGAATGCGTGCTCAAGCCGCCAGTCGCAGTGCCGGCCGCGCCTCCTGCGCCGCGGGCCGCTGCGGGCGCGCCAGCATCAGCAGATGGCCCGGCTCGCTCAGGAAGCGCATGCGCTCGGCGTTGGACAGTCCGTCCAGCGCGCCCGGCTGTGCCGCCAGCTGCCGCAGCCGGCGGCCGCGCACCTGCGCACGCACGCCGTGGCCCAGGTCGCGGCGGCCCATCGCCTCGGCCGCGAGCGCCGTCAGGCGGCGGCTGGCCAGCAACTCGCTGAAGCCGGGGAGGTGGCGCTCCTGGCGGCCATAGGCCCAGGCGTTGCTCAGCACCGTCGGGGTCTGGCTTTCCTCGGGAATGACCAGCAGTCCCGCCCGGCGCATCTTCTCGCCCAGACGCGAGCGGCTCGACAGCACCGTGATCGGCGCGGCCAGCAGCAGCGGCAGCGCGATCGGCGCGACCCAGATCAGCGTCGACGGGCTCAGCGCGCCGATCGCCGCGGCCAGCACCGCCGTGATCGCGCTGATGCGGCCATAGGCGGCGAGGGCTTCACGCCAGGACACGTCCTCGGCGGCCCGCGGCGGGGACTTCCAGTCCAGCGAGATCCCCGTCAGCGCCACCACGCAGAAGATCGAATGCGCCACCATCCGCAGCGGCGCCTGCAGCAGCGACATGCCGGCCTCGGTGGCGCAGGAGGCCACCAGCTTCAGCGAACCGCCGTACTGCGACTGCTCGCCGCGCAGGATCAGCGCGGCCACCGACAGCAGGCGCGGCAGCACCAGCATGCCGATCGTGCCCAGCCACAGCGCGGCCACGCCCGGGGCCAGCGAGCCGTCCTCCATGAACGGGCGGAAGCTCTGGCTGCCGCCGACGTTCCACAGCAGCACGCCCAGGCCGACGTAGAGCAGCCACAGCGGCGCGGCCAGGTAGGACAGCGCCCCCGTGACCAGCATCGCGCGGTGCACGCCGTGCAGACCGGGCTCGGCGATCAGGCCGGCGTTCTGGATGTTGCCCTGGCACCAGCGGCGGTCGCGCTGCAGCTCGGCCAGCAGATGCGGCGGCTGCTGTTCATACGAGCCCGGCAGGTCCGCCACCAGCCACACCTGGTAGCCGGCGCGGCGCATCAGCGCGGCCTCGACGAAGTCGTGCGACATGATCTCCTTGCCGCGCAGCGGGGCCAGGGCGCAGTGCTTCATGAAGGGCTCGACGCGGATGATCGCGTTGTGGCCCCAGTAGTGCGCCTCGCCCAGCTGCCAGAACTGCATGCCGGCGGCGAACAGGCGGCCCGTCACGCGGCTCGCGAACTGCTGGGCGCGGGCGTGCGGCGTGTCGTGGCCGCAGACCTGGTTGGCGGCCTGCAGGATGCCGGCGCGCGGATGCTTCTCCATCAGGCGCACCAGGCCCAGCAGGCAGTCGCCGCTCATGACGCTGTCGGCGTCCAGCACCACCATGTAGCGGTAGTTGCGGCCCCAGCGGCGGCAGAAGTCGGCCACGTTGCCGGCCTTCTTCTTCACCCGGCGCTGGCGCCAGCGGTAGTGGATGCGGCCGCGGCCGGCGAACTGCGCGCGCAGCTCGGCCCAGGCGGCCAGCTCCTGCGTGCGGCATTCCGGATCGGAGCTGTCGGACAGGATGTAGATGTCGAACAGCCGCAGCGCGCCGGCCGCCGCGAGCGACTCGCAGCTGGCGCGCAGCCCGGCGAAGACGGTGGGGACGTCCTCGTTGCAGATCGGCATGACCAGCGCGGTGCGCGCGTCGGCGCCCAGCGGCTCGTTGCCGGCGTCCTTGATCGAGATGGCGTGGCGGTCACCGCGCAGCATCACCCAGAAGCCCATCACCGCGGTGACGCAGCCGGCGCTGACCCAGGCGAACAGCAGCGCGAACAGCGCCAGGTGCACGCACTGCAGCGCGAAGGCCCAGGGGTTGTCGGCCCAGCCGTTGTGGGTCTGCCAGAGCACGCCGGTGGCCAGCGCGGTGGCCGCGGCGATCGAGAGCTTGAGCGCATTGCGCCGGTTGCGCGCCGCGGTTTCCCAGGGCTGGGGCGGCTCGGACGCGGGCAGCGGCTCGACGGGCGGGGTGCGCAGGCCCCAGGGGCGGGGCACCATCGCGCCGCGCTTGATGGCGGGCGCGCTCGGGCCCACCGGACCCGGCGTGGACGCGGCCGGGTGCAGCGCGCTGGCGTGGAAGGATTCAGTCATCTCGGGCTCCTTCACTGGGGAGGAAGAATCAGGCTCCAGGTCTCCGTGAGGACCTGCTGCTTCGTCTGGAGGAAGCCGCGCAGCTCGGTCGACTGCCCGGGGCGGAGTTGCTTGATGCGCACGGCCATGCGCCAGCCGCCGGTCACCGGATTCGGATAGGCGTTGACCTCGGTGACCTCGCCGTTGGCGTTGGTGCTGGCGACGGCCTTGACCTCGGTGCCGGGCTGCAGCGCGGCGAGGGAGGGCCCCTCGAAATCGACGATGAACTGCTGCTCGTTCTTGTCCAGCTTGGCGTAGCTGTAGCCGGTGCGGGTCTGCACCGCCCAGGCGCCTGGCGGGCGCTGCTGCTGCTCGCCCTGCAGGTGCAGGCGGTAGGCGTAGTCCAGCGGCTCGCCCGGTGCCGGCTGCTTTGCCGGGACCCAGTAGGCGACGATGTTGTCGTGGGTCTCGTCGGGCGTGTGCAGCGACATCAGCTCCACGCGGCCCGGGCCCCAGTCGCTGGTGGGCTCGACCCAGGCGGAGGGACGCATTTCGTAGCGGGCCTCGGTGTCCTCGTAGCTGGCGAAGCGGCGGTCGCGCTGCATCAGGCCGAAGCCCTTCACGCCGGGCAGCGTGAACGAGGTGGTCAGCGTGCCATTCGGATTGATCAGCGGGCGCCAGATCCATTCGCCGCTGCTGCTGGCCACCATCAGGCCGTCGCTGTCATGGACCTCGGGCCGGAAGTCGCCCTTCTGCGGCTGGTTCTCGCCGAACAGGTACATCGAGGTCAGCGGCGCCAGCGCCAGCGTCGCGACCGGCGCGCGCAGAAACAGCCGCGCGCGGGTCTCGACCACGGTCTCGGCGCCGGGCTTGATGACGAAGGTGTAGGCGCCCGACGCGCGCTGCGAGTCCATCAGCGCATGCACCGTCAGCGTGGTGGCCTTGGGGTCGGGGCGCTCGATCCAGAACTCGCTGAAGCGCGGGAATTCCTCGCCCTTGCCGCCGACCGTGTCGATCGCCAGGCCCCGGGCCGACAGGCCGTAATGCTGGTTGCCGCCGAGCACGCGGAAGTAGCTCGCGCCCAGGAAGACGGCCAACTCGTCCTTGTACTTGTCGTTGTTGAGGTGGTAATGCGCGCGGAAGCCGGCGAAGCCGACATCGCCCCACTTCTGCGGCGACAGCTGGCTGTTCTTGCCGTAGTCGAAGTCCTCGCGCCGGAAGGGGACAGGCCGGGCCTGGCCGCCGACGATCTCGTTGATGCGCACGGCCTGGGTCTGGTAGTGGCCCAGGTGGAAGAACATCAGCTCGAAGGGGAGCTGCTGGTCGCGCCACAGCGCGCGGGCCGGCTTGAACCGGATGTCGCGCATCTGGTCGTAGTTGAGGTTCTTCAACTCGGCCGGCAGCGTGTCCGGCGGCGCGGCATAGGGCTTGGCGGCGAGCGCCTTGGCGCGCTCGGCGATCTCGTCGAAGCCGAAGGCGTGCGCCGAGGCCGCGGCGGCCAGCAGCGCGGCGCCGGTGGCCAGGGCCATGAACGATCCGATCCACCGACGCGGGTCGGCCGTGCGGCGGACGCTGGCCGCCGGAGATCGTGCCTGGAAGGAGGGGGTGTGAATAGTTCGCATGTGACCGGTCCTTTTGCAAGGCCCGTGCCATATGCGATTTCCCAGTCAAATCAAGGACTTGCGTCCTTTGTGCGGTGCCGCACAGCGTCATTTCTGTCGCCGGCTGGCGACGCGTCCGGCGTCATTTGCCGCAAGTCATTGATTTGCAACGACTTTTCTTGTCGCTAATCGGCGACAGGCCCGTCGGCGCGGAACATCGACGGCTCCAGTCCGTTGCGCTGCAGCAAGCGGTAGAACTCGGTCCGGTTGCGGTCGGCAAGCCGGGCGGCATCGGCGACGTTGCCGTCGGTGAGCTTGAGCAGGCCGACCAGGTACTCGCGCTCGAAGCGCTGTCGCGCTTCCGCGTAAGGAAGTACTTCGACGCTGGGCGAGCGCAGCGCGCGCTGCACCAGCGCCAGCGGAATCAGCGGCGAGGTGGCCAGCGCGCTGACCTGTTCGACGACGTTGTGCAGCTGGCGGACGTTGCCGGGCCAGGTCGCCATCGACAGCGCCTTCAGCGCGTCGGGCGCGAAGCCGTTCAGGCGCTTGTCGTACTTGAGCGCGAGCCGCTGCAGGAAGTGCTGCGCCAGCAGCGGGATGTCCTCGCGGCGCTCGGCCAGGCTGGGCAGGGTCAGGCTGACGACGTTGAGGCGGTAGTAGAGGTCCTCGCGGAACTGGCCCTCGGCCAGCGCGGCCTCCAGGTCGCGGTGGGTCGCGGAGAGGATGCGCACGTCGATGGGCACCGCCTGGCTGGCGCCGACCGGGCGCACCTGATGCTCCTGCAGCACGCGCAGCAGCTTGACCTGCAGCGGCAGCGGCATGTCGCCGATCTCGTCGAGCAGCAGCGTGCCGCCGTCGGCGGTCTGGAACAGGCCGCGGTGGTTCGCCAGCGCGCCGGTGAAGGCGCCCTTGACGTGGCCGAACAGCTCGGATTCGAGCAGCGGCTCCGGGATCGCGCCGCAGTTGACCGCGACGAAGGGCCGGCCGGCGCGCGGGCTGGCGGCGTGGATGGCGCGCGCCAGCAGCTCCTTGCCGGTGCCGCTTTCGCCGCGGATCAGCACCGGCGCCTGCGAGGCCGCGACCAGGCGGGCCTCGGCCAGCACCTCGGCCATGACGTTGGAGCGGCTGACGATGGATTCGCGCCAGGCTTGGTCGGTGCTGTCGTCCTGGCGCGCGGCGGTGAGGGTCAGGGCTTGCGCGATGGTCTCGAGCAGCGCGCGGCCGTCGAAGGGCTTGGTCAGGTAGGTGTAGACGCCCTGCGCGGTGGCGGCGACGGCGTCCGGGATGGTGCCGTGCGCGGTCAGCAGGATCACCGGCAGCGCCGGATGGCGCTCACGGATCACGTTGAACAGCGCCAGACCGTCCATGCCGGGCAACTGGACGTCGCTGAGCACCAGGGCGGGCCGCTGCACGTCGAGCTGCGCGAGCGCCGCTTCGGCGCTGGCGACGGCGGTGACCTCGTAGCCGGCGGCCTCGAGCCGCATCGAGAGCAGTTTCAGCAGGTCGGCGTCGTCGTCGACGATGAGAAGGCGGGCACCTCCGCTCATGTGAGCCCCTCGTCCACGTGCCGTGGCCGGTCCCCCGAGGGGACGTGAGCTTGCTTGGGGCGGCCCTGCGCGGCGCTCATGGTTTATCCAAAGCCGAGCGCGGTCCGCCGAGGCTGCGTTCGATCGCCTTCAGCGCCTCGAGCTTGCGATTGGCGTCGTCGAGGCGGCGCTGCAGGTCGTCTCGGGCCTGGCGGGTCTTGTCGAGCTCGGTCTCCATGCGGCGCTGCTCGGCGACGCGGTCGACCAGCAGCTGCGCCATCGGGCGCCATTCATTGGCCTCGGGCCGGGTGTCGCGCAGCACCTGGTCGAGCAGGGTCTGGGCGCGGAAGGTGTCGCCGTTGTTGTGGCTGAACATGAGCGCCAGCGCCAGCTGCACCGCGTTGCCCGGGGGCAGGGCGCCGTCGTCGCGCGGCGCGACTTCCTGGGCGAGCTCGAGCGGGCTGAGCTGGCGGATGCGGTCGTTGGCGTTCAGGACGATGCGCGCGGCGTTGTCGGTGGGCGCGACGACCGGCACCTGCACCGGCACCTCGACGCGGACTTCCTTGACGATGACCTTGGGGGGCTGCTGCGCGCAGCCGGTGGCGAGCAGGACCGTGAGCAGGACCGGGGCTGGGATCAGGCGTCGGCGGACTTCGGGGACCGGGGCGTGTGGGCGCATGGCAGCGTGACTCTGAAATGGGCGCCCTGGGTGGCGGGCAGCAGGTCGATGTGACCGCCGTGGGCGGCGATGTATTCCTTGACGATGGACAAGCCGATGCCGGTGCCCTTGAGGGCGTCGTCGGGCTGGCGTTCGCCGCGGTAGAAGGGCTCGAAGATGCGGGCCTGGTCCGCCGGCGCGACGCCCGGGCCGTCGTCGCGCAGGTCGATGATGAGCTGGCCGTCCTGGCGCGCGAGCGTGATGTCGACGCGGCCGCCGGGCGGGGCGAAGCGTATCGCATTGGAGAGCAGGTTGCCGAGCGCGGCCGCGATCTTGGCCGGGTCGACATCGGCCTCGAGCGGTCCGCCGGACAGGGTAACCCGCAATCCGCGTGCCTGCCATTGCAGGCGCTGGTGGTCGATGGTGCCCTGGATCAGGGACACGAGCTCGGTGCGGCGGGGCTTGAGGTCGCGGGCCTCGAAGGCGGCGGCGTTGAAGCGCAGCAGGTCCTCGATCTGGCGCTGCAGGACGGCGGTGTTGTCGCGCAGGATGCGGGCGACCTCCTTCTGCTTGCCGTTGAGCGGGCCGGCGACCTCGTCCTCCAGCAGCGCGGTGCCTTCGCGCAGCGCGGCCAGCGGGGTCTTGAGCTCATGGGAGACGTGGCGCAGGAAGCGCGCCTTGTCGGCGTCGAGCTCGGCCAGCCGCAGCCGCAGCCAGTCCAGGCGCTGGCCGATGGAGCGCAGGTCGGCGGGGCCGGGGATCTCGATGCGGTCGTCCAGGCGGTTCTCGCCCAGGCCGGCGATGGCGCGCTCCAGGCGCCGCAGCGGCCGGGTCAGGAAGATGCCGAAGACCAGCGACAGCAGCGCGGCGATCGCGATCGCGCCCAGCACCTGCTGGCCGAGCAGCACGCGGCCGTTCTCGAGCTTGTCCTGCAGCACGCGGTTGCTGGTCTCGGCGTGGCGGCGGACCTCCTCGGCGAGCGTGCCGGTCTGGGCGCCGAGCTCGCGGAAGCGGCCCAGCAGGTCGGTCTCGCGCTTGCGGGCGCTGACGGGGTTGGGCGCGCGCGGCGTGTCCATCAGCGCGCGGACCTCGGCCAGCCGGGTCTTCCAGGCGTCCAGCGGCGGGGCGGGGAGGCCCTGCGCGCGCAGCTGGGCGATCAGGCGCTCGGCGTCGTCGGCGTCCTCCTCGAAGCGCTGGCGCAGCGCGTGGTCCTCGAGCACGGCGTACTGGCGGGCGGCGCGCTCCATGCTGACGCCGCGATCGCCGAGCTGCTGGACCTCGCTGCTCATGCGGGCGGCGCGCACGACGGCCTCGCGGCTCTGCACGGTCAGGCGCTCGAGCGTCAGCAGCCCGCCCAGCGAGGCGGCCGCGAGCAGGCCGGCGATCGACAGGAAGCCGATCAGCAGCATCTGGCGGAAGGAGATGCGGTTCAACATCGGGCGGCATGTTAGCCGCGGGCCGATCCCGGCGATGGACGGGCCGGCCGCGGATACGGACGGATACTCGCGGCGCCATGAACCTGCATCGCGTCGATCTCGTTTCGCTGTCCCTGTTCAGCCTGGTGGCGCGCACGGGCAGCATCAGCAAGGGGGCCGGGCTGGCGGCGCTGGCGGTCGGCGCGGCGAGCAAGCGCCTGAGCGACCTGGAGCGCTCGCTGGGCACGGCGCTGCTGGAGCGGCATTCGCGCGGCGTGACGCTGACGGAAGCGGGGCTGGCGCTGCAGCGGCATGCGCAGCGCATCCTCAGCGATGTCGACCAGATGGCGGCGGACCTGTCCGATTACGCGGCCGGGCTGACGGGGGTGGTGCGGCTGTGGGCCAACACCTCGGCGGTGACGCAGTTCCTGCCGGGGCAGGTGTCGGATTTCGTGCGCGAGAACCCGCGCATCCGGATCGAGCTGGAGGAGGCCGACAGCCACGAGATCGTCGTCGCGGTGCTGGATGGGCGGGCGGATCTGGGCATCTTCGCGGACCGTACGCCGGCGCTGGGGCTGCATGCGCTGACGTACCGGCGTGACCGGCTGGTGCTGGTGGCGCCGGCCGGGCATCCGCTGGCGCGGCGCAAGGCGGTGAAGTGGGAGCAGGCGGTGGAGTTCGACTTCGTGACGCTGGCCAAGGCGACCTCGCTGCACAAGCGGCTGGAGACGGAGACGGAGAAGCTGGGACGCCGGCTCAAGAACCGGATCCAGGTGCGGAGCTTCGATGCGATGTGCCGGATGGTGGCGGCGGGGATGGGGATCGCGGTGCTGCCGGACGTGGCGGTGGAGCCGCTGCTCAAGCCGCTGAACCTGCGCCGCATCGCGCTGGACGCGCCGTGGGCGGACCGGACGCTGCTGATCGGCGTGCGCGACCTGGATGCGCTGCCGCGGCATGTGCGGGTGTTCATCGACCATCTGTGTTCGTGAGGCCCTCACCCCCGCCCTCTCCCCGCGGGGGCGAGGGTGTAGGAACGAGCGAGCGCTGCCGGCAAGAACTCCCTCGCCCCCCGCGAGGGGGGAGAGGGCAGGGGAGAGGGGGGTGCTTCGAAGGGGCAGCAGCGCTGTGGCACAAGCCCCCTCTCCCCTCCCTCTCCCCGCTGGGGCGAGGGGGTTTACTGCGCCGCCCGGCTCTTCTTCCCCCTCGGCCGCTTGCGGGAGCGGTGAGGGCCGTCGGCGGTGGAAGTGCCACCCCTCGCGGGTGAACCCTTCCCCGCTTTCGCGAACGGTGAAAGCAGTCCCCGCCACTCCCGCATTCCGCTTTCGCCGCGCGCTTCCCAGAATCCGTCCCCAACAAGGAGACCTTCACCATGGAAGCTGCGCAAGGACTGCAGGCGCTGCAAGGACTGCGCGTCGTCGAGATGGGCCAGCTGATCGCCGGCCCTTTCGCCGGCAAGACGCTGGGCGACTTCGGCGCGGACGTGATCAAGATCGAGGCCCCGGGCAGCGGCGACCCGCTGCGCAACTGGCGGATGCTCCAGGACGGCACCTCGGTGTGGTGGCAGGTCCAGTCGCGCAACAAGCGCTCGATCGCGCTGGACCTGCGCCAGCGGGAGGGCCAGGACATCGCCCGCGCGCTGATCGCCGAAGCCGACGTGCTGGTCGAGAACTTCCGCCCCGGCACGCTCGAGGCCTGGGGCATGTCCTACGAGGAACTCTCCAGGACCAACCCCGGCCTGATCATGCTGCGCATCAGCGGCTACGGCCAGACCGGCCCGTACCGCGACCTGCCGGGCTTCGGCATGATCGGCGAGGCCATGGGCGGCCTGCGCCACCTCACCGGCGAGCCCGGCCGCGTGCCGGTGCGCTGCGGCATCTCGATCGGTGACACGCTGGCTGCGCTGCACGGCACGATCGGCGTGCTGACCGCGCTCTATCACCGCGAGGTCAACGGCGGCCGCGGCCAGGTCATCGACGTCGCGCTGACCGAGGCCGTGCTCAACGTGATGGAAAGCCTGATCCCCGAGTACAGCGCCTTCGGCGCCGTGCGCGGCCCGGCCGGGTCGGCGCTGCCAGGCATCGCGCCCTCCAACGCCTATCCCTGCGCCGACGGCGTCGTGCTGATCGCCGGCAATGGCGATTCCATCTTCAAGCGGCTGATGCAGGTGATCGGCCGCGACGACCTCGCGGGCGATGCGTCGCTCGCCGACAACGCCGGCCGCGTGGCGCGCGTCGAGGAGATCGATGCCGCCATCGGCGCCTGGTCCGCCGCGCGCGGCGTCGAGCAGGTGCTCGCGCTGCTGGCCGAGGCCAGCGTGCCGGCCGGCCGCGTCTACACCGCCAAGGACATCGTCGAGGACCCGCACTTCCGCGCCCGCGACATGATCCTGCGGCAGCACACCCGCGACGGGCATGAGCTCGAGGTGCCCGGCATCGTTCCCAAGCTGATGGGCACGCCCGGCGCGGTACGCCGCGCCGCGCCCCGGCTGGGCGGCGACACCGACGAGGTGCTGCGCGAGATCGGCCTGACCGCCGCGCAGATCGCCGCGTTGCGCGAACGCAAGATCGTTTCCTGAGGTCCGCGATGACTGCTTCCCTCTCTCCCCCTGCCGCGCCCGAGGTCTGGAACGGCGCCGGCCGCCGCGTCTTCCTGCAGGACGTCGGCACCCGCGACGGCCTGCAGGCCGAGACCGCGTTCGTGCCCACCGTCGAGAAGATCGCGCTGGTCGATGCCCTGTCCGAGGCCGGGCTCGCCAAGATCGAGGTCACCGCCTTCGTCTCGCCGAAGGCGATCCCGGTGCTCGCCGATGCCTCGGAGGTGATGCGCGGCATCGCCCGCAAGCCGGGTGTCGTCTACACCGTGCTGGTGCCCAACGCGCGCGGCGCCGAGCGCGCCATCGAGGCGCGCGCCGGCGAACTCAACCTCGTCATGTCCGCGAGCGAGAGTCACAACCTCGCCAACCTGCGCATGACGCGCGCCCAGTCCTTCACCGGGCTGGTGGAAGTGGCCGCGATGGCGCGCGGCGCCAGCACGGCCGTGAACGTGTCGCTGTCGTGTGCCTTCGGCTGCCCGATGGAAGGGGATGTTCCGCCCGCCACCGTGCTGGACTGGTGCGCCCGCTTCCTTGGCGAGCTCGGCGCGCGCGGCGTGACGCTGTGCGACACCACCGGCATGGCCTATCCGACGCAGGTCGCCGCGCTGGTGCGCGCCTTCCGCGCGCGCTGGCCGGCGGCCGAGCTGACGCTGCACTTCCACAACACGCGCGGCATGGGCCTGGCCAACGTGATCGCCGCGATCGACGCCGGCGCGGACCGTTTCGATGCGTCGCTGGGCGGGCTGGGCGGCTGCCCCTACGCGCCCGGCGCGACGGGCAATGTCTGCACCGAGGAGATCGCCCATGCGCTGCAGTGCATGGGCTATGACACCGGCGTGGACCTGGCGCGCCTGATCGCCGCCGCCAAGCGCCTGCCCGCGCTGATCGGCCACGCGGTGCCGAGCCAGATCGTCAGCGCCGGCCGGCGGCTCGACCTGCATCCGAAACCGCGCGACTTCGACGCCATCCGCGAGCGCGCGCTGGCGCGCGAGACCTGATTCCCCGTTCCCCCGTTCCCCGTTCCCTCACCCACGACAACGCCGCCTCCTCCAGCGGCCAGGAGACAGACATGACCCACCTTCGCCGCCGCCTCGCCGCGGCTGCCGCGGCCGCCGCATGGACGGCCGGCGCCCTGGGCGCGCTCGCGCCGATGACGGCGCGGGCCCAGACACCGTATCCGGGCAAGCCGGTGACGATGATCGTCGGCGCCGCGCCCGGCGGCACCACCGACATCGCCGCGCGCATGCTGGCCGAGCCGCTGGGCAAGGCGCTCGGACAGACGGTGGTGGTGGACAACCGCTCCGGCGCGAGCGGCGCGCTGGCGGCGGCGGCGGTCAAGCGCGCGGAGCCGGACGGCTACACGATCCTGATGCAGTACTCCGGCTATCACGTGATCACGCCGCACATCCAGAAGGCGGCCTGGGATCCGAAGGACCTGAGGCCGGTGGCCAACGTGCTGACCGCGCCGCAGCTGATCGTCGTGCGCGAGGGCGTGCCCGCGAAGACCACGGCCGAGCTGATCGCCTATGCGAAGAAGAATCCCGGCAAGCTGTCGTTCGCGTCCTCGGGCAATGGCTCGCTGCAGCACGTCACCGGCGTGATGCTGGAGCAGCAGGCCGGGATCCAGATGATTCACGTCCCCTACAAGGGCACGGGGCCGGCGCTGCAGGACCTGCTGGGCGGCCAGGTCGACCTGACCTTCGGCACGCCGCCGCCGTTCATGCCCTTCATCGCGTCGGGCAAGCTGCGCGCGATCGCGGTCACCGGCAAGGAGCGCTTGAGTTCGCTGCCGGACGTGCCGACGGCGGCGCAGGCCGGCCTTCCCCATCTCGACGCGGGGTCGTGGTTCGCGGTGTTCGCGCCGGCCAGGACGCCGCAGGCGGTCGTCGACCGCCTGACCGGCGAGATCCAGAAGATCATGGCCACGCCCGAGTTCCGGAGGAAGGCGGCCGAGCTCGGCGCCAGCGCGGACTACATGGACCCGCGCCAGCTGCAGGCCCACAGCGACGCGGAGTTCGTGCGCTGGGGCAAGGTCATCTCGGCGGCGAAGATCCAGGCGGATTGAGGCGCGGGCCCGCGGGCCGCGCCTTTCCCGTCCTCAGGTCGGCGCCGTCAGCGATGGCCAAGGCGACCGCACTTCCTGGGAGCCGAAGCTGGAGACGCCCGTGCCGGCACCATCCGACTGGCCGGCGAGCTCCTGCTTGAGCAGCGCGGCCAGCTTCTGGTTTGAGGCGGCTTCCGGGGCAGGGTCGATCGGGGCCGTGGGGGCTGGCGACTCGTTCACAGGCTCGGGCTTTGGCTCGTTCACGGGCTCGGGCTCGGGTTCTGGCTCGTTCACAGGTTCGGGCTCGTTCACGGAGTCGTCCCCGGATTCCGCGCTGCCGTCGCTGAAGCTGACGTCCAGCAGTTTCAGCTGCAGGGCCCGCTCCAGCGCCGGACGCAGCCCGGCGAGCAGGGCGCGCATGCGGACCGCCTCGGCCGCGTCGCCTTGCGGCTCCCGCAACTCGATCCGCTGCTCCGTGGCGGCCGCGTACAACGCCACCAGCCGCAGCAGGACCGGATCCGTGGCCTGCGCCGCGGTGGCGTCGCCGGGGTTGGCTTTCAGGCGGTCGGCGTGGATCGCCTCGAGCAGGCGCTTGAAGGTTTCGAGCACCTGCCAGAGTCGAGTGTCCAGCAGTCCCAACCGCGATTCGCCACCGCCGGAGATCACCGAGACGTACGGCCTCATTCGCCCTGGCACGAAGTCGCCCGGAGGGACGGCTCCTGGCCCGTCGACGGGATAGGGGGTACTCCACGCATAAGTGATGGCGTCGATCAGCCCGCCCGCCTCGCCCCGCGCCGCTGTGATGAATCGGCGCACGAAGTTCTTCGTCGCCTCGGACCGCTTATCGAGCCGGCCGTTGCACTGCTCGTCCACCCATCTCATGACCTGCGCTTCATAGGCCGGGGCAGACTGCTCATCGATCAGTGCTGGGGCGGTACCTTCGAACAATTCGTCGATGAGCATCGAGACACGCATGGTCGCGGGAAACCGGCCCTCACCATCGGGCGTGAGAAACGCTGTGCCGACCGGTATCAGCATCCGGCGGTGCAGATAATTCGCGATTCCGAGCGCCCCCGCCCGATGAGAGGATCCGTGTCCGACCATGAGATCGGTCGGTGATTGAACCTGAAGCTTGAACTTTCCGCCGTCAAGCGGTCCGGCAGAGCCGCTGTCGCTGATATCGATATCGATGAGATCTCCCTGCTTGCGTTCGAACATCTGACGCAACTGGGCCTCCGACACGCGCGCGGTGCGCCATGTGGCGTCCTTCTTCTGTCGAAGGAGCAACCGCGGCCTTTCAACGGAAGTCTCGGCATCGCTCCGGGAATCACCTTCCGCGAAGAATCCGGACAGACGTTGCTCACCCTGTCCCACCTTGCTGCGCACGATCAGATCCGAGCCGTCGCGGCTCAGTGTCATCTCGGTCCCTTGCAAAGCCAGCATCGGCGCGGCGACCTTGCGGTTGATCAGGAAGTCCACATACCGGCCGTCAACCCAGAGGGAGACGCTGGACCTCCGATATTCCTGCCGCACGCGGATCAGCGGCGTTCCGTCGGCGCCATCGTTGAAGATCAGCAGGTCGTCGCCGTCGAAAGCGGTCAGCAGATCCCGGGCCCGCTTGCCCCGAAGGTCGATCATGCGTCGCACGCCGGGGGCCTCGGGCAGGACGACGATCTCGGCGCAGGACCACGTGAGGGCCTGGGACAGATCCATCGATCGTCCTTTCCCCTGGACCTGGAGCTGCCGGATCGATCCCTGCGGCAGGTCGACTCCGAGCTTGCCCCGGTCCAGCACGAACGGAACCTCCTTCCCGCCACCGAGCGCGATCGACAGCAAGCCTTGCTCGCTCAACGTGGAGGATGTCGACGTGAAGTCCAGGAGCTTGAGCTCGTGCGCCTGCTCCAGCTTGGCGCGCAGATTGCTGATCAGGGCGCGCACGCGCACCGCATCGGCTGAGGCGCCTTGCGGTTCTTGAAGGTCGAGGCGCATGCCCGTGACCGAGGCGCGCATCGCCTCCAGCTTCAGGTACAGCGGGTCCATGGCTTGCGCCACTTCGCCGCTGCCGTGACCCTTCTTGAGGAGCTCGGCTTCAAGCGCGTCGTAGAAGTGCTTGACGACCTTCAGCATGACGTAGGCCGCCCCGTCCGCCTTGGATACCTTCGCCCCGCCTTCGGCTGGGATCAGGCGGATGTAGGGGCCGAGTCGGTCTGGTACCCAATCACTCGATTCAACGGGCAATGAATCGTCGTGAACGAAGGAGCTGTGCTCTCCGGAGACAAGGGCATCGGTCAGTGCAACAGGCCCGAAGATCCAATGCGCGCTCGCTATCCTGACGAGCGAGCGGGAGACGGCGCGCATCGAAAATGGGTTGGTGGCGAACTCCGTCAACCATCCGATGACCTGCTCGCGTAACGTGAACAGGAAGTCGTCCTGGAGCAGCGGGGACTCCGTGGAATCCCACAGCTGAGCGCTCAGGATGGAGACTCGCAGCGTGCCTGGCAGGCGTGTGGTGTCCTCGGCCTTCCGCTCCGTGATCCTGGGAACGCCCCTGGTCATCGACACCGGAGCGTTCGGGATCGAGGCCCCCGCGCCCGGCCATGCGACCGCCGCGGACCGCTTCGCCCTGAGCCACGTGCTGCCCGCGCTGTCCCGTCTCTCCGACGCGGGGTTGATGCCCCCGCCGCTGGCGGCCGTGGACGCCAGGCGCGACCTCCGGGGCGACAGGCCTGTCGGCAGCGGACCGCGAACGGTCGCGGCCGGCGAGGTCCCGGCCTCATGGCGCGAGTCCGCGCCCGCGCGTCCCCCGCACGAGCACCAGGCACCGGCGCAGGCGCAAGAGACCCCGACGCGCCTGCAGGAGGAGAGATCGTCCGCCGATCCGGAGCCCTCTCGTCCGCGCCCCGGCCCGACGCCGCCACCGATCGATCCGGACCAGCCGCTGCGCCGCCTGGCGGCGCTCGAGGCCGACCTGCCCGGCCGGCCCCGGCGTCACCAGTTCCTGGATCGCGAGTCGGGCCTCATCGTGATCGAGTCGAAGCGGATCTGCTCGCGCACGTCGACGCGGACACGATCATCAAGCTGGACATCCTCGGACACGGCGGGCGCCTCGGGGAAACGGGCGTGACGGCCCTGTCCGGGTACTCCGCCGCCGACCTGGCGGCCCGGATCAATGCGGCTTTCCGCGCGCTGCTGCCTGACGCCACGATCTACCGCGTGGACCGCGGCACCTTGGTCGCCTGCGCGCTGGTGTCGCCGGTCTTCCCGACGGACTTCGCCGAGGCGTTCGTCCTGGCCGCCCATCACGCCGGCCTCCTCGAGCAGAACGCGCCCGTGACGGCCTATGCCGAACTGGTGCGGCTGCCCGGATTCCGTTCGAGGGAAACGGCGCCCTACCGCACCAGCCCGGATGCGGGGGCGCATCGCCCGGAGGTGACCTACATCTATCAGTTCGACGCGGCGGCCCAGCGCGTCACGCGACGGGACAAGTACCCCGCCATCGGCGCGCCGCAGGCGCTCGCGGGCCAAGGGCAGGACGCCGGCGCCGCGGCGCCCTTGCGCAAGGACGCGCAGGCCCCGGCCTCCGAGCCGGCGGACGACGGTCGGTGGCGGGCGCCGCTGAAGCAGCTCGACCGCAACGAGTTGAACCGCTTCGAGCCCCTCGCCGGGCAGCCTTACCGCGACCTCGACACCCGCCCCGTGCAAGGCCGCCTCAAGCTGGTCGCCGACGCGCTCGAGCGGACGCACCCCGCCCTGGCCCGGACGGCGCCATCGAGCGACGTTCCCGCCGGCCAGGCGGAGGCCGCGCTGTGGAATCTCCTGGCGATGGACACGCGGGTGTCGCCGACCGCCACGCCCGAGCAGGTCAAGCGCTCCGCGCAGCAGTTGCTCGGCAAGACGCTGACCACGAAGACCTACACGGACGTCGAGAAATCCTTCAAGCAGGCCGGAGCGGGGATCACCGGGGCGCTCGCGCGGCTGAGCACCCGGGAGCTCTTCCTGTATTACCGCGCGGTCACGCAGACCTTCGACACGGCGGGGGCGCACGACGTCGTGAAAGTGCGGGGCGACCTGCCCGGCTGGTATCCCGCGGGGCCGTGGGCCGATCCCCGCGACGAAGGCGGGCTGACCTACGCCAAGCCGCTGCGAAGGGGCGATGCCGCCTTCCTGGCGGCCATGCAGGGCGCGGTGAAGCAGGTGGCCGCCTCCCTCGGGAAAGCCGAGCCGGCGCGGGTCGCGCTGGCGCGCGCGTATGAGCAGCTGTTCAGTTCCGTCAGCCGCCGGACATCGTCGGGAAGATGGTCCACAGCCCCACCATCTCCGCAGGGATGGAGCAGATCGAGCGTCTGGCCCGACGAGGCCTGACAAGCGCAAAGGAGCTCCAGCAATGGCTGGAGACCGCTTCATGCATCCGCGCCATGGCCACCCGCCGCGGATCGCGGCGGCCGAGATCGGAGGCGGCCAGCGCATCGACGGCATCGGCGTGAGCCATCAGGAAGGCCAATTCGGGGGTGCGCAGAAACTTGTGATGGCGGAGATCGCCGTCGCCGCGGGGATCACGCCCTCCGCCCGTCACGTACCAGCCTGGCAAGTCGCCGCGCAGTTGCCGGACGTCGTTCCTGCCCGCGGCTTCGAAGGTGCGGACGATCTCCCGATAGAGGCCGTACACCGTCTGCGGATCGAGCCGTCCGACGGCGGCAATCAATTCCGCCGCGGCCCTTTCGAGCCTGATCCGGACGTCAGCGGTGCCGCCCAGTTCCGGCTTGGCGGCCAATCGCCGCCTCGCGGAGAGGCTGGCCTCGGCCGGCGTGGCGCCCGGCGCCACGCCGGTGTCGTTGGCCAGCAGATGCAGCAGGGAGGCGGTCGGTCCGTCCGCGGGGATGATGTCCCGCGGCCTCTCCAGGGCGATCGCCGGGCGGCCTTGCTGGAGCGCCTCCGCGACCAGCTTGAGCCGGCCCTGGGCGGGCCTGGCATCGCTCGCGCTGGCGGGATCCGTGTCAGGCGCGGAGATGACGCCCGTGATGCGATCGTGACGGTCGACCCGCCGCAGCGGCGGGACCCATGACGGGATGTCCGGGGAAGCCGGAGCCGGGACGGAGGCGGTGGACGGTGCGCTGGGCTGCTTGGCGGAAGACGGGAAGACAGGCATGGGGTGCGCGTGGCAACAGGTTGTCGGAAGTCACGTGAGTGGTGAACATCCGGCAACGGCACCCGGCGACACCCTCGGATGCCACGTGCCGCCCTTCCCGTTTTTCCGTCGCTCAGATCGCGACCAATCCCCGTACCTGCGCCGACTGCATGTCGCTGTTGTCCCCGCGCGCGATGACGCTGCCGCGCTCGAGCACGAGGAAGTCATCCGCCAACCCCGCGGCGAAGTCGTAATACTGTTCGCACAGCAGGATCGCGACCGGATGGCCGTCCAGGCCCTCGTCGGCGAGCCGCCGGATCACGCGGCCGATGTCCTTGATGATGCTGGGCTGGATGCCTTCGGTCGGCTCGTCCAGGATCAGCAGGCGCGGCGATGCCGCCAGCGCCCGCGCGATCGCGAGCTGCTGCTGCTGGCCGCCCGAGAGGTCGCCGCCGCGGCGCCGGAGCATCTGCCGCAGCACCGGGAAGAGCTCGTACAGCGGCTCGGGCACCGGCGTGCGGCCCGGCTTGCCGGCCAGGCCCATGCGCAGGTTCTCCTCGACGGTCAGCCGCGCGAAGATCTCGCGCCCCTGGGGCACGTAGCCGATGCCCGCCCGCGCGCGCTGGTACGGCGTCGCGCGGCTGATGTCGGCGCCCGCCAGCGTCACGCGGCCCGAGCGGATCGGCACCAGCCCCATCAGGCTCTTGAGCAGGCTGGTCTTGCCGACGCCGTTGCGGCCCAGCAGCACGGTGACGCGCCCCGGCGTCGCGCTGACCGACACGCCGCGCAGGATGTGCGAGCCGCCGTAGTACTGGTGCAGGTCGACCGCCTCCAGCATCGGCGCGGGGGCGGGGACCGTGGCGGTCTCCGGGTGAAGTTCAACGTCCAAGGTACACCTCGATCACGCGTTCATCGGCCTGCACCTGCGCCAGCGTGCCCTCGGCCAGCACCGCGCCCTCGGCGAGCACGGTGACCTTCTCCGCGATGCGGCCGACGAAGCCCATGTCGTGCTCGACCACGACCAGGCTGTGCCGGCCCTTGAGCGTCAGGAAGAGCTCGGCGGTGCGCTCGGTCTCCTGGTCGGTCATGCCGGCCACCGGCTCGTCGAGCAGCAGCAGCTGCGGGTCCTGCACCAGCAGCATGCCGATCTCCAGCCATTGCTTCTGGCCGTGGCTGAGCAGGCCGGCGGCGCGATTCATCCGGTCCTGCAGGCGGATCAGCGTCAGCACCTCCGCCAGCCGGTCGCGCTGCGCGCCGCTCAGCGTGCCCCACAGCGAGGCCCGCAGCGCGCGCGATCCCTGCAGCGCGAGCTCCAGGTTCTCGTAGACGCTGAGCGCCTCGAAGACGGTCGGGCGCTGGAACTTGCGGCCGATGCCGAGCTGGGCGATCTCGGCCTCGCCGTGGCGCAGCAGGTCGATGGTGCCGCCGAAGAAGACGGTGCCGCGATCGGGCCGCGTCTTGCCGGTGATGATGTCCATCATCGTGGTCTTGCCCGCGCCGTTGGGGCCGATGATGCATCGCAGCTCGCCGGGCGCGATGTCGATCGACAGGCCGTTGATCGCGCGGAAGCCGTCGAAGCTGACGTGCACGTCCTCCAGGTACAGGATGCGGCCGTGCGCCAGGTCCAGCCGGCCCGGCGTCACCACGCGGCCGTAGCCGGGGCCGCTCGCGGCGCGCAGGCGCTCGCCGCCCTGGTCCATCAGGTCGGGACTCATGCCTGCTCCTGCGCGTCGGTGCCGGCGCCGCGGCGGCCGAGCCTGCGCTTGACCAGGCCCGCGATGCCGTCGGGCATGAACAGCGTGACCGCGACGAACAGCGCGCCCAGCAGGTAGAGCCAGTACTCGGGCGCGAACTGCGTCAGCCAGCTCTTCGCGCCGTTGACCGCGAAGGCGCCGGCGATCGGTCCCGCGAGCGTGCCGCGGCCGCCGACGGCGGCCCAGACGGCGATCTCGATCGAGCTCGCGACGCTCATCTCGCCGGGGTTGATGATGCCCACCTGCGGCACGTACAGCGCGCCGGCCAGGCCGCAGATCAGCGCCGACAGCACCCAGGCCGCGAGCTTGTAGGGCAGCGGCGGATAGCCGCAGAACATCAGCCGCGACTCGGCGTCGCGCACGGCGCTCAGCACGCGGCCGAAGCGGGCGCGGGTCAGCCAGCGCAGGCCCAGGTAGCAGCCGGCGAGCGCCAGCGCGCTCAGCACGAACAGCGCCATGCGCATGCCCGGCGTGGTGATGGGCAGGCCCAGCAGGCGCTTGAAGTCGGTGAAGCCGTTGTTGCCGCCGAAGCCGGTCTCATTGCGGAAGAACAGCAGCATCGCGGCGTAGGTCATCGCCTGCGTGATGATCGAGAAGTACACGCCCTTGATGCGCGAGCGGAACGCGAAGTAGCCGAACAGGAACGCCACGCCGCCGGGCACCAGCAGCACCAGCGCCAGCGTGGCGAGGAAGCTGTCGCTCAGGGCCCAGTGCCAGGGCAGCGTCTTCCAGTCGAGGAAGACCATGAAGTCCGGCAGCGCGCTGCGGTACTGGCCGTCGCTGCCGATCTGGCGCATCAGGTACATGCCCATCGTGTAGCCGCCGAGCGCGAAGTACAGCCCGTGGCCCAGCGACAGGATGCCGGCGAAGCCCCAGATCAGGTCCATCGCGAGCGCGCACATCGCGTAGCAGCAGAACTTGCCGAGCAGGCTGATCCAGTAGCCGTCCAGGTGCAGGGCACTGCCGGGCGGCACCAGCAGGTTGAGCGCCGGGATGAGCGCGCAGGAGACGGCCAGCGCGCCCAGCACCGCCAGCCAGCCGGCGCGGCCGAGCAGGGGAGGGCGCGCGGGCAGCTGCAGCGGCGGGGGCGGAGAAGGGGACATGGCGAGGACCTCGGGACCGGCGCGCATTCAGGACTCCTGGGCGCGGCCCTTGACCGCGAACAGGCCCTGGGGCCGCTTCTGGATGAAGACGATGATGAACAGCAGCACGGCGATCTTGGCGAGCACCGCGCCGACGACGCCTTCGAGCGCCTTGTTGGCCAGGCCCAGGCCGAGCGCCGCGAGCACGGTGCCGGCGAGCTGGCCGACGCCGCCGAGCACCACGACCATGAAGGCGTCGACGATGTAGCCCTGGCCGAGGTCGGGCCCGACGTTGCCGACCTGGCTGAGCGCGCAGCCGGCCAGGCCGGCCAGGCCCGAGCCGAGCGCGAAGGCGTAGGTGTCGACGCGGGCGGTGGGCACGCCCATGCAGGCGGCGATCGGGCGGTTCTGCGTGACGGCGCGCACGAACAGGCCGAGCCGCGTGCGCGCGATCAGCAGCGACATGCCGCCCAGCACGGCGAGCGCGAAGACGATGATCGCGAGCCGGTTGGCGGGCAGCGCCAGGCCGGGCAGCAAGGCGAGGGAGCCGCCCATCCACGAGGGGCTTTCGACCGCGACGTTCTGCGCGCCGAAGAGCGAGCGCACCGCCTGCATCAGCACCAGGCTCAGGCCCCAGGTGGCGAGCAGGGTCTCGAGCGGCCGGCCGTAGAGCCAGCGGATCACGGTGCGTTCCAGCGCGGCGCCGACCAGCGCGGCGGCGAGGAAGGAGGCGGGGATGGCGATCAGCAGGTAGGCGTCGAACCAGCCCGGCAGCCACTGGCGGAAGGCGAGCTGGACGAGGTAGGTGGCGTAGGCGCCGATCATCATCAGCTCGCCGTGGGCCATGTTGATGACGCCCATCAGGCCGTAGGTGATGGCCAGGCCCAGCGCGACCAGCAGCAGGATGCTGCCCAGGCTGATGCCGGTGAAGAGCGCGCCGAGGCGCTCGCCCCAGGCGAGCGTGTCCTCGACCGCGCGCAGCGAGCGCTGCAAGGCGCGCTTCACGGCCGGGTCCTGTTCATCGGCCAGGCGCTGGTTGAGGAGGAGCCGGGTCTCGGGGCTGTGCGATTCGCCGAGCTGCCGGGCGGCGTCGAGCCGCCTGGCCGGGTCGGGGCTGGCGGCCAGCGCGGCGGCGCGCGCGAGCTTGAGCGCGTCGAGGACGGCGCGGTCCTGTTCCTTGGCGATCGCGGTGTCGAGCAGCGCGACGCGGGCGTCGTCGCCGCCGCCGTCGAGCAGTGCCTTCGCGGCGGCGAGGCGCTCGGCCTTGTCCGCGCTGGACAGGCGCAGCGCGGCCAGCGCGCCGTCGAGCTCGCCGCGCAGGCGGTTGTTGAGCATCACATCCTCGAGCGAGGACTGGTGGTCCGGGGGCAGCGTCACCGCGGCGCCGGTCGCGGCGTCGACGAGGCCGGCATCGGTGGTGATCAGCACGCGATGGCCGGCGTCGAGCTTGAGGCGCTCATCGGCCATCGCCTGCAGCAGCGTGGCGGTGCGCGCGTCCGGCGCGGCGGCGAGCCTGCCGAGCGCGGCAATGCGATCGTCGGTTTCGCCCTGCGCGACGGAGAGCGCCTGCTGCTGCGTCAGCGCCTGCGCCGCCGGGGCGAACACCAGGATGGCCGCTGGCAGGCATGCGGCCAGCCAGCGAAGGATCAAGTTCATCGGGCGCTCCGATCAATGGACTGCGCGGACTGGGAAGGACGCCTGCCCTCGCCACGAACTCCCTCGCCCCCCGCGAGGGGGGAGAGGGCAGGGGAGAGGGGGTGCTTCGAAGGGCAGCAGCGCTGTGGCACGAGCCCCCTCTCCCCTCCCTCTCCCCGCTGGGGCGAGGGTGTAGGAACGAGCGAGCGCTGCCGGCAAGAACTCCCTCGCCCCCCGCGAGGGGGGAGAGGGGAGGGGAGAGGGGGTGCCTCGAAGGGCAGCAGCGCTGTGGCACGAGCCCCCTCTCCCCTCCCTCTCCCCGCTGGGGCGAGGGGGAACACGGGAGCTGCGCCCACCGCGCCCCGCGCAGGCTGTCACTTCTTCACCGGCTCGTCGGGCTTGCCCTCGTTGCCCGCGATGTACGGGCTCCACGGCTTGGCCTTCACCGGCGCGGGCGTCTTCCACACCACGTTGAACTGCCCATCGGCGCGGATTTCCCCGATGAACACCGACTTGTGCAGGTGATGGTTCTTCTCGTCCATCGTCGACGTGATGCCCGACGGCGCGCTGAAGGTCTGCCCGGCCATCGCGGCGATGACCTTGTCGACGTCGGTGGACTTGGCCTTCTCCACCGCCTGCTTCCACATGTTGATGCCGATGTAGGTGGCCTCCATCGGATCGTTGGTCAGCGGCTTGTCCTTGTGGCCCGGGATGCCCTTGGCCTTCGCGTACGCCGACCACTTCTTGATGAACGCATCGTTGGTCGGATTCTTGATCGACATGAAGTAGTTCCACGCCGCCAGATGCCCCACCAGCGGCTTGGCGTCGACGCCGCGCAGCTCCTCCTCGCCGACCGAGAACGCCACCACCGGCACGTCCTTGGCCTTCAGCCCGGCGTTGCCCAGTTCCTTGTAGAAGGGCACGTTGGAGTCGCCATTGATCGTCGACACCACCGCCGTCTTCCCGCCGGCCGAGAACTTCTTGATGTCGGCGACGATGGTCTGGTAATCGCTGTGGCCGAACGGGGTGTACTTCTCGTCGATGTCGCTGTCCTTGACGCCCTTGCTCTTCAGGTAGGCGCGCAGGATCTTGTTGGTGGTGCGCGGGTAGACGTAGTCGGTGCCCAGCAGCACCCAGCGCTTGGCGCCGCCGCCGTCCTTGCTCATCAGGTAGTCGACGGCCGGGATGGCCTGCTGGTTGGGCGCGGCGCCGGTGTAGAAGACGTTCTTGCTGAGCTCCTCGCCCTCGTACTGGACCGGGTAGAAGAGCAGGCCGTTGAGCTCCTCGACCACCGGCAGCACCGACTTGCGCGACACCGAGGTCCAGCAGCCGAAGATCACCGCGACCTTGTCCTGGGTCAGCAGCTGGCGCGTCTTCTCGGCGAAGAGCGGCCAGTTGGATGCCGGATCGACGACCACCGGCTCGAGCTTCTTGCCCAGCACGCCGCCCTTGGCGTTGATCTCGTCGATGGCCATCAGCACGGTGTCCTTGAGCACCGTTTCGGAGATCGCCATCGTGCCCGAGAGGCTGTGCAGCACGCCGACCTTGATCGTGTCGGCGGCGAAGGCGGGTAGCGCGGCCAGGTTCAGGCCGGCCAGCGCGCCGGCGGCGGCCAGCGTCTTGAGGGCCAGGCGGCGCGGGGATTTCGTCGAGTGCGAGGACATGGGGAGCTCCGGTGGATGAAGGGGACTTCGGCGGACTTCGCAGGACTTCGGGAAGTGACCGAATGCTAGGAAGGCGCCGCCGCGCGGGATATACGGCGGATGGCGTATGCGCACGCCTGCGGCCGGGCGGGCGGCGGTGACGTGCCGTAACACGTTGGAGGGACGTTCGTCCACCCGCTGATCCGGTTCGCCGTTGAGGCAACATGCGACACCCCGTCCGCCGGTGCCCGGCACCGGCGGGATGGCGTCGACAAGAAAGCCCAACGAGATGAACGCAGGAGGTTCCGCGATGACGATTTCAACCCTGATGCCGGCCTGGCGGCCGGAGACCGCGCCCGCGCGGATGCCGCGGATGCTGAAGGCGGCGCTGATGCTGCTGCTCGCGCTGATGGCGCTGATGACCGGCTCGCGGGCCTTCGCGCGCGATGACGGCGAGTGGATGATCGAGCGGGCGACCTACGGGACGCTGCTGCGCAGCATCGACGTGACGGACACCTTGCGCCAGCTGGCGAGCCGCGACGATCGCGTGCGGGTGACCAACGAGCTGTTCGGCAACAACGATCCCGCCTATGGCCAGCAGAAGACGCTGCGCATCGCGGCGCGCAACCGTGCCGGCGAGAGCCGCACCTTCGAGTACCGCGAGGGGAGCGTCATCGACGGCAATGACTTCGTCGGCTGGCGTGGCGGCAACTGGGGCCGAGGTGACGGCAACCGCAATGGTGACGGCCGGGACGACGGCACGTACATCATCCTGGGCGCCCGTTATGGCGCGCAGGGCGCTCACATCGACGTGACGAACGAGCTGCGCCGCATTGCCCGCAGCGATGCGCGGGTGCGGGTCACCAACGACCTGTTCCGCGACGACCCGGCGGAGGGCCGCACGAAGACGCTGCGCATCTTCGTGCGCGACCGCAACAGCGGCGAGGAGCGCTACTTCGATTACCGCGAGGGGTCGTGGATCGACGGCAGCCAGTTCGTGGGCTGGGGCCGGGGCGATTGGGGCCAGGGCGGCTGGAATGGCGGCTGGGACGGCCGGCCGGGCAATGGCGGCGACTACGGTCCGCCGAGCGAGCGCCTGACGATCGTGCGGGCCACCTACGGCAGCGGCGGCCGCTACGTGGACGTGACCGAGCGCCTGCGCAACATCAGCCGCGGTGGCCGCCTCGACGTGCGGGCCGACAACGACCTGGCGGGCGGCGACCCGGCCTACGGCGAGAACAAGACGCTGCGCGTGTACTACGTGCTCGGCCGCGGCCGCGAGCAGATGGCCGAGGCGCGCGAAGGCGACCGGCTGCGCCTGCCCTGATGAGGGCCCCAGGCGATCGAGGATCGCCTGGTCGATGAAGGACGAAGGCCCCATATGGGGCCTTCGCCGCTTCCAGCGCTGAAATTCAGAACATCGTCGACCGATGCGCCGCCAATCCAGCCATCGCGCCGTCGGCGACGGCGAGCGTGACGCTGCCGGCCGCGCGGGCGGCGTCTCCGCAGGCGAAGACATTCGGGAGGCTGGTGTCCTGCATCGGACCGACCTTGATGAACGGTCCCATCGGCCCGTCCTCCATCGCGCAGCCGAACTGCGCGGCGATCGGACTCGACAATTGCGTGCGCGGCTGCGTGAACAGGCCGTTCATCGCCAGGCGCCGGCCGTCGTGCAGGACGACGTCGGCGAAGCCCTCGATCCGCGCGATGGGCGTCGGCTCCACGCGCGTGCCGCGGCGGGCGAAGGTGTCGAGCTCCTCGGCGCCTGGCTCGTAGGCGCCGTTGAGGAACAGCGTCGGCTCGCCCCAGTCCGGCAGCATGACCGCCTGATGCTGGGCCAGCGGCGAGGCGGCCACGATGCCGAGCTTCCCTTGGTCCATCTCGTAGCCATGGCAGTACGGGCAATGGAAGACGCTGCGGCCCCAGCGCTCGGCCAGGCCCGGCACCGGCGGCAGCTCATCGCGCACGCCGGTGGCCAGGATCAGCCGGCCGGCGCTGACTGCCACGTCGCCGACGCGGAATTCCAGCCGTCCATCCGGTGCGACCCGGCCGTCGTCCGCGAGTCCCTCCATCCAGTGCACCGTCGCATAGCGGCGCAGTTGCCGGCGCGCTTTCTCCGCGATGGCGCCGGGCGCCCGTCCGTCCTGGGTCAGGAAGCCGTGGGCCTCGCCGTCGTGATCGTCGACGCACTGGTTGCGGCGCCGTCCCGCATCGACGACGAGGACCTGGCGGCGCGCGCGCGCCAGCTGGAGGGCCGCGGCGAGCCCGGCATAGCTGCCGCCGATGATGGCGAAATCAATCTTCATGGAGGTGCTCCTGGAGGCGATGGGGCGCATGGCCGAGCGCGACGCGGCGGCGATGGAAATCCTTGGACAGCGTGGCGAGCGTGACGCTGCCGAGCCGCTTCAGCAGCAGCGCCTCGGCCTCCTGCACGGCATTGCCGAGCGCGTCGTTGACGGCCTTGGCCACCAGGCAGTCGGGGTTTTCCTCGCGGAACCCGAGCGACACGAGCGACGCGCCGCCAAGCGCCTCATGGACGTCGCGCAACGTGATGCGGTCCAGCGGGCAGGACAGCACCCAGCCGCCGCCGTGCCCCTTCGCGGACGAGACGAAGCCGGCCTCGCGCAGGCCGCCCATCAGGCGGCGCAGCACGACCGGATTGGTCTGCATCGCCGCGGCGAGCGCGTCGGACGTGGACGGCCCGTCGCCCTCGGCCATGTGCAGCAGCACGTGGAGGACATCGGAGAGCTGGCTGTTGGATTTCATGCAACATTATGAGTTTCATGAATAAGACCACTTGGTCCAGCGGGACTTTGGTTATCCCGCCACACCGAGGATTGAGGCAGTCAGGCATCTGATGCTAGCCTGACGCAAATTGCCACAGGAGTTCCCATGTCGTCCAACTCGATCCGTGTCAGCGCAGCGCTATTCCAGTCCGCCCGCGAGCATGGGGAGGTCATGACACGCTCGATTGCTCAGCAGATCGAGCATTGGGCGCGGCTTGGCAAAGCCTTGGAAGAGGCCGGGCTGTCCCCCGAGGGCGCGATGAAGGCGTTGGGTGGCGGCTTGTTGCTCGAAGCGGGGAAGAGGGAAGCAAGAGGACGGCTCAGCAATGAGACCGTCAGCGCGCAGCAGATGTGGTCCGACAAGCGAGCGCAGCAGGCGAAGGACATCGCGAACGTCGAATCCGGCAAGGTTCCCGCCATGGCGATGGGCTGGTTCTCGTCCAAGCGGATCAAGCAGGTCGAGATCCTGGATTCGCCGTATTGAGCATGCAGACAGCTCCCAAGCTTCCACCCGACGAGGTCCCGCTCTCCGACGCCGTCATCGATCGCATCTTCGCCAACGCCGGGCAGGAACTGGTCCTTGTCGGCGGACAGGCGTTGAACTTCTGGATGCGTCGTTTCGGTATTTCGTCGAAGGGTTCCGTGGTGTCCAACGACGCGGATTTTGTTGGCGATGTACATCAGGCGGGCCTGCTGGCTGACCGATTGAATGCCCACTTCCGGAAGCCTCCCGCTTCGTCCCTCACGGCGCTGGTTGCTCAGTTGCGGTTGCCCGCGAAAGACGGCAAGTTCGGCAACATCGACGTCTTGCATCAGCTCTATACCGTGGGTCCGCCCAAGAAGACCGTGGCTTTCACGCGCCGTGTGGTCGCGAACGCCCTCACGGTGAAGTGGGCCGAAGGTTCCTACATCAGGGTCATGGACCCTTTCGATCTTCTCGAATCCCGTTTTCAGAACGCGGTGGCCTTCTCCGGGCCGGACAAGAAGGGCGCGCATGTCGTCACCCAGGCTCGCTGGGCCGTGCATGTGGCGAAGGCGGCGCTGTTTCTGCTTGCGTCAGGGCATGAGGAGTTCGTGGCGCGCGTCGGCGTCAAGATTCAGCAGATCGTGCGATTGGCCAGAAGCTCCGTGGGACGGCGGGCGCGGCGTGAACTCGGTATTGACGTTCTCGACGCGATCGACGCGGATCTGCTTCAAGCAATGGCGCCCATCTGCGCACCGCAGCTCACGGTCGTGCGTCTGTTGCAGGCCCAGCACGCCAAGGCATCGCGTTGAGATCCGGCCTCACACCTCCCACTGCGGATGCATCTCCCGGACCCGCGTCAGCGCCATCGACGCGGCCGCGGTGCGGGTCTCCACGCCCAGCTTCGCGTGCACGCGCTCCAGGTGCTTCTTCACCGTCGCCGGGCTGGCGCCGAGGATCTCGCCGATGTCGCGGTTGATCTTCCCCTTGACCACCCAGTAGAGCACCTCGGCCTCGCGCCCCGTGAGGCTGAACGCCAGCCCCAGCGAGCGGATCACCGCGACGTCGGAGACCTCGCGCATCACGATCAGCCAGTCGCCGCCCGGCGCGCCGCCCAGACCCGGCTCGACATCCCCGCCGATGCAGTGATGCAGCCGGAAGCTCAGGCGCCGCGCGCCCAGCTCGGCGCACAGCCTCGGCGGCTCCGCCGCCGGCGGGCCGTCGCCGCTGCCGGCGGGTGCCATCTCCGCCAGGCACTTGCGCAGCCAGGCGAGCACCGGCGCCGGCGTCTGCGGCGCCACCGTGCCGTAGTAGAGCTGCAGCAGCTCCCGCGCCAGCGGCGTCTGCCACAGCAGCCGGCCCGACGAGGACCGCACCGCGATGCTCGCGTAGCCGAAGGCATCGAGCGCCTGCCGCGTCTGCCGTGCCTGCCGCGCGCCCTGCAGGTGCACCTGCATCCGCGCCAGCACCGCGCGCGGATCGAGCGGCTTGGTGACGTAATCGACGCCGCCCGCCTGCAGCGCGGCGACCAGGTGCTCCGTCTCCGTCAGGCCGGTCATGAACACGATCGGGATGTGCGCCGTCGACGGGTCGGCCTTCAGCCGCCGCGCGACCTCGAAACCATCCATGCCCGGCATCATCGCGTCCAGCAGCACGATGTCGGGCCGCGCCTGCGCCGCGCAGGCCAGCGCCGCCTCGCCGCTGGTCGCCGCCAGCACCGTGTAGCCATGCTCGTCCAGCGCGTCATGCAGCAGCGACAGGTTGTCGGGCACGTCGTCCACGAGCAGCACGCGATCGCCGGCCTGACTGTCCAGCAACGCGGCCACGGAAGGAGGGAGCGGAGGATTCATCGTCGGTCGTCCATTGCCACCGCTCATGCGGACTCGCCGCCACGCGCCAGGCCGCGCAGCATCGCCTCGAACTGGAACTGCAGCGCCATCGGCCGCTGCGCCTCGCAGAACCCGCGCCATGCGGGATCGGCCGCCTCGATCTCGTCGAGCTGCCGCAGGACGCCGCGGTAATAGCCCAGCTGCAGCGCCTCGCGCAGTCCGGCGAGCCGCTCCGGCGGCGGAACGTCGAAGGGCTCGGTCCGCGCTGGCGGCTCGGCCCGGCCGATCGGCGCGGCCGTCTCCGTCGTGACCGTCGAGATCGTCGAGATGGGCCACTGGCCATGCAGCTCCGGCAGGAACAACCGCACGCGGAAGATCGAGCCGCGTCCCGCTTCGCTCTCGACCGTCATCTCGCCGCCCATCAGCTCGGTCAGCATCTTCGCGATCGTCAGGCCCAGTCCCGCGCCCGGCGCGCCAGCGGTGCCGCCCATGCCGCGCGCGAAGGGCTCGAAGATGCGGGTCAGCTCCTCGGCGGCCATGCCCGGTCCGGTGTCCTCGACCTCCAGCGTCGCCATCTCGCGGCCGTGCCGCGCGCGCAGCGTCACCTCGCCCGTGGTCGTGAACTTGATCGCGTTGCCCAGCAGGTTGATCAGGATCTGGCGCACGCGCTGCCCGTCCGCGCGGACCCACTCCGGCAGCGTCCCCTGGGTCTCGAAGCGGAAGCGCAGGCCCTTCGCCGCCGCCTGCGGCTCGATCAGGTCGGTCAGCTCCCGCAGCAGCTCGGCCAGGCGCAGCGGCGCCGGCGTCAGGCTGAAGCGGCCCGCCTCGATGCGCGCGATGTCCAGCGTGCCGTCGATCAGCTGGATCAGATGCTCGCCGCCGCGCCGGATGACCTGCACGGCGTGGCGCCGCTGCGGCGGCAGCGACGCGTCGGCCGCCATCAGCTGCGCGTAGCCGAGGATGCTGTTCAACGGCGTCCGGAGCTCATGGCTGATGGTGGTGATGTAGCGGCTCTTGGCCTGATTGGCCGCCTCCGCCGCGGCCCGCGCGCGCTCGGCCTGCTGCCGCGCTTCCTGCAGGGCCAGGTCGGTGCGCCGGTGCGAGTCGATCTCGCGCATCAGCGCCTGGGTCTGGCGGCTGGATTCCTCCCGCGCGACCTCGCGGCTCTGACGCGCCAGCACCAGCCACCACGCCACCGTGCCGGCCACCAGCAGCAGCGCGAAGAAGGCTTTCAGCAAGCCCGATTGCATCGCCTCCCGAGACGCGGCGTCGATCCAGGGCAACTGCCGCAGGTGCTGCCACTGCTGGTGATGGAGCAGGCCGAACAGCGTCGCCAGCAGCGGCGTGATCACCGCCATCAGCAGCAGATAGTGGCCCAGGCCCGCGTCGAGGTAGGGCCAGCTGCGCCGCGGCAGCACGCGCCGCAGTGCCGCGGACCACTGCGCCGCGAGGCTGGCGCCCGGTTTGCAGAGGTCGCCGCAGCGCGCATCCAGCGTGCAGCACAGCGAGCAGATCGGCCCGCGGTAGGCCGGGCAATGGGCCATGTCGGGGCCCTCGTAGTCGCGCTCGCAGATCACGCAGCGGCGCGTGCCGCCCGCGGCGGCCGCGCGGATCTCCGCCGCCGGCCGCGCGAGGTAGTAGCGCCCCTTCGTCGCCCACGCGATCAGCGGCGCGGCGGCAAGCGCCGTCACCATCGCGATCGCGGCCGACCAGGCCTGCGCCAGCGACCCCATGAGGCCCAGGTGCGCCGCCACCGACAGCACCGACGCCAGCGCCATCGCGCCGACCCCGGCCGGGTTGATGTCGTGCAGGTGCGCGCGCTTGAACTCGATGCCTGGTGGCGAGAGCCCCAGCGGCTTGTTGATCACCAGGTCCGCGACGACGGCCATGATCCAGGCGATCGCGACGTTGGCGTACAGGCCGAGCACATGCCCGAGCGCCTCGAACACGTTCATCGACATCAGCATGAACGCGATCAGCGTGTTGAACACCACCCACACGACGCGGCCCGGATGGCTGTGCGTGAGCCGCGAGAAGAAGTTGCTCCACGCCAGCGAGCCCGCGTAGGCATTGGTGACGTTGATCTTCAGCTGCGACACGACCACGAACAGCGCCGTCGCCGCCACCGCCCACCCATAGCGCGGGAACACGTACTCGTAGGCGGCCAGGTACATCTGGTTGGGGTCGACGGCGCGCTCGGGCGGCACCGCGTGGCTGACCGCCAGCCAGGCGAGCAGCGCGCCGCCCAGCATCTTCAGCACGCCCAGCACGATCCAGCCCGGGCCGCCCGCCAGCACCGCGGCCCACCAGCCCAGGCGGTTGCGCGCCGTCTGGCGCGGCATGAAGCGCAGGTAGTCGGCCTGCTCGCCCATCTGCGTGATCAGCGCCACGCCGACCGTCAGCGCCGCACCGAAGGCGTGCAGATCGAAGCCGGCGGTGCCCGATTGCGACCCAACTTGGGTCGCGATGCCGTCGAACGCACCAGGATGACGCCAGCCCACCCAGGCGAAGGGCAGCACCAGCAGCGCCAGCCACAGCGGCTGCGTCCACAGCTGCAGCCGGCTGATGGCGGAGATCCCGTGCGTGACCAGCGGGATCACCGCCAGCGCGCAGATCAGGTAGCCCCACTGCGGCGGGATGTCCAGCGCCAGGTCCAGCGCGTAGGCCATCACCGCCGCCTCGAGCGCGAAGAAGATGAAGGTGAAGCTCGCGTAGATCAGCGAGGTCAGCGTCGAGCCGATGTAGCCGAAGCCCGCGCCGCGCGTCAGCAGGTCCATGTCGACGCCGTGGCGCGCCGCGTAGACGCTGATCGGCAGGCCGGCCAGGAAGATGATCAGCCCGGTGGCCAGGATCGCCAGCACCGCGTTGGTCCAGCCGTACTGCAGCAGCAGCGTCGCGCCCACCGCTTCCAGGATCAGGAAGGAGGCCGCGCCGAAGGCCGTGTTGGCCACGCGCCAGGGCGACCAGCGCCGGAAGCGATGCGGCGTGTAGCGCAGCGCGTAGTCCTCCAGCGTCTCTCGCGCCACCCAGGCGTTGTAGTCCCGCCGCAGCGCGATGACGTGCTGCGGGGCGTCGCGGGCGGGGAGGGGCGCGTCCATGGTCGGGTGGAGCCACCGGTTGCATGAACCGTGCCCGCAGCGGCATGGGGCTTGCTAGAGCCAGGGCAGCCACCAAGAATGGCGCATCGATCGCCACCGCCGCCCGCCATGCAACTCACGCCCCGAGAGAAAGACAAGCTGCTGATCTTCACCGCCGCGCTGCTCGCCGAGCGGCGCAAGGCGCGCGGGCTGAAGCTCAACTATCCGGAGGCCGTCGCCTTCCTTTGCGCCGCCGTGATGGAGGGCGCCCGCGACGGCAAGACCGTCGCGCAGATGATGAAGGAGGGGCGCGAGCTGCTGACCCGCGACGACGTCATGGACGGCGTGCCCGAGATGATCCCCGACATCCAGGTCGAGGCCACCTTCCCCGACGGCACCAAGCTGGTCACCGTCCATCAACCGATTCCCTGAGGCACTCCGATGATCCGACGCCTGATCCGACATCTTCTCGCCGCGGCAGCCATTGCCGCGCTGCCCGCCCTGGCCTTCGCGCACGCCGGCGACGCCGCCCACGAGCATGGTCTGACGGCGGGGTTCCTGCATCCGTTCACCGGCCTGGACCACCTGGCCGCGATGCTGGCCGTCGGGCTGTGGAGCGCGCTGACGCAGACCGGCCGACGCATGCTGGCCGCGCCGCTCGCCTTCGCGGGCCTGCTGCTGGCGGGCGCCCTGCTTGGCGCCGCGGGCCTGTCCCTGCCTGGCGTGGAGCCCGCGGTCGCCGCATCGGTGCTGGTGCTGGGCCTCGTCGCCGCGGCGCGCTGGCGGATTGGCGCGGGCGCGTCGGCCGCGCTGGTCGGCGCCTTCGCCGTCTTCCACGGCTTGGCCCATGGCGCGGAGCTGCAGGCGGGTGCCGCGCTCGCGGGCATGGTCGCCGCGACGGCGCTGCTGCATGCGCTCGGACTCGCCCTCGGACTGAAGCTGCGCGCGCTGGCGCCGGCCTGGTCGCGCGCGGCCGGCGGCGCGATCGCGCTGCTGGGCCTGGGCCTGCTGACGCGCCTGGTGATCGCATGAACGCCCGCGTCATCCCCGGCGAGCTGCTGGTCGACGGCGGCGAGCTCGCGCTCAATCCCGGCCGCCGCACCGTGACGCTGACGGTCGTCAACGGCGCGGACCGGCCCATCCAGGTCGGCTCGCACTATCACTTCGCCGAGACCAACGGCGCGCTGGTCTTCGATCGCGAGGCCGCGCGCGGCATGCGCCTGAACATCGCGTCCGGCACCGCCGTGCGTTTCGAGCCCGGCCAGCAACGCACCATCGAGCTGGTGGACATCGCCGGCCAGCGCGAGATCTGGGGATTCCGCGGCCTGGTGCAGGGAGCGCTCTGATGGCCCGCATCGGCAAGCGCGCGTATGCCGAGATGTTCGGCCCCACCGTCGGCGACCGGCTGCGGCTGGCCGACACCGCCCTGGTGATCGAGGTCGAGCAGGACCTGACCCTGCGCGCCGGCGGCTACGGCGAGGAGGTGAAGTTCGGCGGCGGCAAGACCATCCGCGACGGCATGGCCCAGTCGCAGCGCACCCGCGCGCAGGGCGCCGTCGACACGGTGCTCACCAACGCGCTGATCCTGGACCACTGGGGCATCGTCAAGGCCGACATCGGTCTGAAGGACCATCGCATCGTCGCGATCGGCAAGGCCGGCAATCCGGACACGCAGCCGGGCGTGGACATCGTCATCGGTCCCGGCACCGAGGTCATCGCCTGCGAGGGCGCGATCGTGACCGCCGGCGCGATCGACTCGCACATCCACTTCATCTGCCCGCAGCAGATCGAGGAGGCGCTGGCCAGCGGCGTGACGACGATGCTGGGCGGCGGCACCGGCCCGGCCACCGGCACCTTCGCCACCACCTGCACGCCGGGGCCGTGGCACATCGAGCGCATGCTGCAGGCCGCCGATGCGTTCCCGATGAACCTGGGCTTCCTCGGCAAGGGCAACGCGAGCCGGCCGGAGGCGCTGCGCGAGCAGATCGAGGCCGGCGCGATCGGCCTGAAGCTGCATGAGGACTGGGGCACGACGCCGGCGGCGATCTCGAACTGCCTGGACGTGGCCGAGGCCACCGACACGCAGGTCGCGATCCACACCGACACGCTCAACGAGAGCGGCTTCGTCGAGGACACGGTGGCCGCCTTCAAGGGCCGCACCATCCACACCTTCCACACGGAAGGGGCCGGCGGCGGCCACGCGCCCGACATCCTCAAGGTGGTCGGCGAGGCCAACGTGCTGCCGAGCTCCACCAACCCGACGCGGCCCTACACGATCAACACGCTCGACGAGCATGTCGACATGCTGATGGTGTGCCATCACCTGGACCCGGCCATCGCCGAGGACCTGGCCTTCGCCGAGAGCCGCATCCGCAAGGAGACCATCGCGGCCGAGGACATCCTGCACGACCTGGGCGCGATCAGCATGTTCAGCTCCGACTCGCAGGCGATGGGCCGCGTGGGCGAGGTGATCCTGCGCTGCTGGCAGACCGCGCACAAGATGAAGCAGCAGCGCGGGCAGCTGCCCGGCGACTCCGGCCGCCACGACAACGGCCGCGTGAAGCGCTATGTCGCCAAGCTCACGATCAATCCGGCGATCGCGCATGGCGTCTCGCATGAGGTCGGCAGCATCGAGGTCGGCAAGTGGGCCGACCTGGTGATCTGGAAGCCGGCCTTCTTCGGCGTGAAGCCGTCGCTGATCCTCAAGGGCGGCGTCATCGCGATGGCCGCGATGGGCGACCCGAACGCCTCGATCCCGACGCCGCAGCCGGTGCACTACCGGCCGATGTTCGGCAGCTTCGGCGGCTCGCTGGCGCGGGCCTCGCTGAGCTTCGTGTCGCAGGCCGCGATCGCGGGCGGCGTGGCCGGGCGCTATGGACTGGCGAAGACGGCGGTGGCGGTGAAGGGCATCCGCGGCGTGGGCAAGAAGGACATGGTCCACAATGCCTACGCCCCGCGGATGGAGGTCGATCCCCAGACCTACGCGGTGCGCGCCGACGGCCTGCTGCTGCACTGCGAGCCCGCCGCCGTGCTTCCGATGGCGCAGCGCTATTTCCTGTTCTGAATGATCCAAGTCTCCAAACTGCTGGCCCAGGGCGCCGGCCTGGCGCCGGTGCTGCTCAAGCGCGCGGCCACCGTCACGCTCGACTGGGACACGCGCCAGAAGAGCCGCTTCCAGGCCACCGACAGCCTGGGCCGCGAGCTCGGCGTGTTCCTGCCGCGCGGCACCGCGGCGCGCGGCGGCGACGTGCTGGTGGCGGAGGACGGCTCGCTGGTGCGCGTGCTCGCCGCGCCGCAGCCGCTGCTGCGCATCACCGCCTGCACGGCGCATGGATCGCCGTTCGACCTGGTGCGGGCCGCGTATCACCTCGGCAACCGCCACGTGCCGATCGAGCTGAAGCCGGACCACCTGAAGATCGAGCCCGATCACGTGCTGGCCGACCTGCTGCGCGCGATGCACCTGATCGTGAGCGAGGTCGAGGAGGGCTTCGAGCCTGAAGGCGGCGCCTACGCGGCCGGCGGGCATGGGCACGATCATGGGCACGGCCACGCGCATGAACACGGTCACGCGCACGCGCACGGGCACGACCACGGGCACCAGCAGGCCGGCCGGAAGACCATCGCGATCCAGGCGGCACCGGCGCCGCATGTGCACGGCCCGGGCTGTGGCCACGATCACTGATCCCGTTGCGCCGCTGCTGCGGCTGCTGTGGCTGGCCTCGCCGGCGCTGCCGATCGGCGCGTTCTCCTATTCGGAAGGGCTGGAGTCGGCGGTCGAGCACGGCCTGGTGAGCGACGACGCCAGCGCCGCCGATTGGCTGGAACAGCAGCTGCGGCTGCTCGCGCGCGGCGACCTCGCGGCGATCGCGCAGGGCATTGCCGCCTGGCGCGCCCATGACGAGGCCGCGCTGCGCGATCTCGCGCAGTGGCTGCGCGTCGCGCGCGACGGTGCCGAGGCTCGCCTGCAGAGCGAGCAGATGGGCCAGTCGCTGCTGGTCTGGCTGCGCGCGCAGCCGATGGCCACGGCGGCTCAGCTCGCGCTGCTCGCCGCGTGCTGCGACGGCCAGCCGGCGCCCCATGCCTTCGTGATGGCGCTCGCGCTGGCGGCGATCGACGTGCCCATCGAGCAGGCGCTGCAGGCGCAGGCCTTCGGCTGGGCCGAGAACCAGGTCCAGGCCGCGCTCAAGGCGGTGCCGCTCGGCCAGACCGCGGGCCAGCGCGTGCTGACGCGGCTGTCCACCCGCATTCCCGCCGCGGTGGCCGAGGCCCTCGCGACGCCGCCCGCGCGGCGGCAGCTCTTCGCGCCGAGGCTGTCCATCCTCGCGGCGCGCCACGAAACCCAGTACTCGAGACTGTTCCGATCATGAGCACCACGACCTCCGCTCCCCCTCTGCATCACATCCCCGGCCGCACGAAGCGTCTGCCGCCGTTGCGCGTGGGCATCGGCGGTCCGGTGGGCTCCGGCAAGACGACGCTGCTGGAGATGCTGTGCAAGGCGATGCGCGACAAGTGGGACCTGGTCGCGATCACCAACGACATCTACACGAAGGAGGATCAGCGGCTGCTGACGGTCAGCGGCGCGCTGCCGCCGGAGCGCATCCTCGGCGTCGAGACCGGCGGCTGCCCGCACACGGCGATCCGCGAGGATGCGTCGATCAACCTCGAGGCGATCGATCGCATGCTGGCGCAGTTCCCGGATGCGGACGTCGTGTTCATCGAGTCCGGCGGCGACAACCTGGCCGCGACCTTCAGCCCGGAGCTGAGCGACCTGACGATCTACGTCATCGACGTGGCCGCCGGCGAGAAGATCCCGCGCAAGGGCGGCCCCGGCATCACGAAGAGCGATCTGTTCGTGATCAACAAGACCGACCTCGCGCCCCACGTCGGCGCGAATCTCGAGGTCATGGAAGCCGACACGAAACGGATGCGCCCGACGCGCCCCTTCGTGATGACCAACCTCAAGACGCTGAGCGGGCTGGACGAGGTGGTCGCCTTCATCGAGCGGCAGGGGATGCTCGTCACCGCCTGATCGCGGCCGCGTCCGGCGACCACGCCCGCTTGGGGGAAGAACCCGCGGGCGCGGTGACGCGGACTGAGCGGCGATGCAGCCCTTCGTCCTTCCGATCCACGGCCCGCGGCTGGATGCCGCCGAGCTGTCGCCGTCGATGTCGTCAGCGGCGTCGGCCGCGTCGATCACGTCCTCGGAGTCGCCGTTGTCGGCGATGTCGTCCGTCTCCGACGCGCCGTTGATCGAGGCGTCGGTCGAGGCCATGGGCCGCGAGGGACGCGAGCAGGCGGCGCGGCTGGCACGGCAGCTCGTGGACGGCATCGACTTGCGGGTGGCGCCGGGCTCGATGGCGGCGGGCGTTGATCGCTTCGCCATCGACGGCGACGCCGCGCAGTTGCCGGATGTGCTGCGGGCTTCGACGCTCCGGCAGCTCGATGCCGAACCGGCGCCGCTGTGCCCGAGCAGCCGCTTGCGCGCGCTGATCGCCGCGATCGGCCGGGCCCTGGTCAATGCGGCGCATTGCAGCGTCCGCAACCTGGCCTCCGTGGGAGGACCGACGATCGTGCGGCAAGCCGTGGGACGAGCGATCGATGTCGCGCTCGAGCACAGCGTGTCGGAGGCGGCGCGCACGCTGCTGTCGTGCGCGTGTCTGGCGGTGCCGGTCGTCGGACAGGCCGTGCTGCTGATCCGCGATGAGGCGCGTGGCGAGGCCACCCGCTATTCGCGCGCCACGCGGGTGGTGCTGATGGCGCTGCCCGCGGGCGCCGGGCTGCTCGGGGCGGCCACCGGCACGCTGCTCAATGCGGGCATGCGCTTCTCCGAAGTGGTGCTCTATCCGCTGCTGCGCGACAGCGTGCAGGCGCGCTGGCCGATGATCACGTCGCCGGACAGCGGACCCACGCGGACCTCACTCGCCCTCGCGGGCCTGGGCTATGCGATCAATCAGTTGGCGGTGAGCCGCGCGTTCGCGGCGGCGCCGGACCTGGATGCCTCGGCCCAGGTGCTGCTGCCGGGCGGACTCGCGCTACGCGGGCTGGCGAACTGGGGCGGCGAGGCGCTTGATCTGTGGACGCTGTTGATGCTCCATCACATGTGCCGGCATGGGACCGGCACGCAGCCGGCGATGCGCATCGGGCAGGGCAGCTTGAGGCAGGCGCTGAGTACGCCGGGGCACTGGGACACGATGGCGGCGCGCGGGTGCTTCGTCGCGGGTTTCAACCAGCTCTACGACTCGCTGCTGGACGACCGGACGCTCGCGCGATGGCTGAGGTCCGCGGTCGGGGAAGCGGCCGCGCCACGGGCGGCGGACTGGTTGACGGAACTCATCGCCGGCGCGTTGACCGCGCCGTCGTATCTGTTCTGGACCGACCCGCTGCATGCGCGCGGGGTCGAGCTGCAGACGCTGGAGGCACAGCGGCGAGGCGCCGTGCCGCCGCGGCAGTTCGCGGGCAATGGCAGGGAGCCTGCGCTCGCGGGCGGCGCGGCGGTGGAGCTCACGGCCTATCGCGCGCGGCGCGACGCCGAGGCGGCGGACGAGGCCGATGGTCATCCGCATCGCGAGTAGGCGGGCGGCGAGGGAAGAGGAGCGAAGGAGTCAGTGAGGCCTCTGGCCCTCACCCCTCCCTCTCCCGCAAGCGGGCGAGGGGGTAATACCTTGCGCAAGAACTCCCTCGCCCCCCGCGAGGGGGGAGAGGGCAGGGGAGAGGGGGGTGCTTCGAAGGGCAGCAGCGCTGTGGCACGAGCCCCCTCTCCCCTCCCTCTCCCCGCTGGGGCGAGGGGGTAATACGGGCGGCGCTCGATCGTCTGACCCCCTCTCCCGCTTGCGGGAGAGGGCAGGGGTGAGGGCCAGCAGCGGTGGCAGCGCCGCGGCCCTCCACGCATCAAGCCCCTTGCGGCGCCACCTTCCCGGCGTCCGGATCCTGGTCGTGGTCATCGCCCTTGCTGCTCTTCGCGCCCTTGCGGTTCGCCAGCAGGAAGGCGATGAACTGCCACGCGATGAACACCGCCATGATGCCCAGCAGCGTCGCGCTGATGGGCCGCTGCACGAAGACATCGAACTTGCCCCGGCTGATCAGCATCGCCCGGCGGAAGTTCTCCTCCAGCATCGGCCCCAGGATGAAGCCCAGCATCAGCGGCGCCGGATCCATGTCCAGCCGCATGAAGATGTAGCCCGCCAGGCCGAAGGCCGCCGTGACGAAGACGTCGTCCAGGTTGTTGTTGACGCTGAAGGTGCCGATGCAGCAGAAGAACAGGATCGACGGGAACAGCACGTTGTACGGGATCTTGAAGACCGACAGCCAGTAACGCACCAGCGGCACGTTCAGCACCACCAGGAACACGTTGCCGATCCACATGCTCGCCACCAGCCCCCAGAAGATGTCCGGGTGTCCGGCGATCATGTTCGGCCCCGGCTGGATGCCCTTGATGATGAACGCGGCCATCATCAGCGCCATCACCGGGTTCTCCGGGATGCCGATGCTCATCAGCGGGATGAAGCTGGTGCGCGCCGCCGACTCGTCCGCCGCCGCCTGGCCGGCCACGCCCTCGATGGCGCCGTCGCCGATCTCACGGCGGTACTTGCTGACCTTCTTGTCGACCGCATACGCCGCGAACTGCGCGATCGTCGGTCCGCCACCCGGCAGGATGCCCAGGAACGAGCCCACCACGCTGCCGCGCAGCGCGCTCGGGATGATGCGCTTGAACTCCGCCCACGTCGGCATCAGATGGATCTTGCCGTTGAAGGGCGTGCGCTCGTTCTTGGCGTCCAGGTTCTTGGAGATCTCCGCGATGCCGAAGCATCCCAGCGCGATGCTCACCAGCCCCACGCCTTCCGCCAGGAAGGGCATGTCGAAGGTGTAGCGCTCCATGCCGCTGTTGACGTCCGTGCCGATCTGGCCGAAGAGCACGCCGATCAGGCACATCGCCAGGCCATTGAGCAGGCTGCCCGTGGTCACGAAGCTCACGCACAGGAAGCCCAGCAGCATCAGCGCGCAGTAATCCGCCGGGCCGAACAGGAAGGCCACCTCGCCCAGCGTCGGCGCCAGGCAGGCCAGCACCACGATCGCGACCGTGCCGCCGATGAAGCTCGAGATGCCCGCCGTGAACAGCGCCAGCCCGGTCTTCCCCTTCAAGGTCATCTGGTACCCGTCGATGCAGGCGACGATGGAACTCGCGTGCGGGATCTTCATCGTGATCGCGCTGACGCTGTCGCCGTACTGGGCGCCGTAGTAGATGCCGGCGAGCATGATCAGCGCGCCGTTGACGGGGATGGAATAGGTCAGCGGCAGCAGCACGCTGATCGTGGCCAGCGGGCCCAGGCCCGGCAGCAGGCCCACCAGGGTGCCCACCACGCAGCCGATCGCGCAGAACATCAGGTTCTGCCAGGTCAGCGCGTGCTCGAAGCCGAAGGCCAGGTTGTGAAGGATCTCCATGGCGGCCTCCTTACAGCAGCGGCAGGTTGAGGCCGAGGAACTTCTGGAACATGAAGGCGATCGCCAGCAGGCCGATCGAGATCAGGACGTTCCGCTTCCACGAGTAGTTGCTCCCCGCGGCCGTCGCGATGAAGACCATCACCACGATGCCGGCCGACATGTTCAGGAAGCGCGAGACCAGCGAGAACGCGCACAGCGCGCCCAGGATCAGGCCGATGTTCTTGACCTTGAAGTCCAGTCCCGGGCCGCCGGAGACGACGCCCCGCACGATGGTGGCCAGCGCCACCAGGCCCAGCAGCACGCTGATCATCAGCGGGAACAGCCCCGGACCAGCGTGGTCCATGCGGCCGATGGGATAACGCAGCGCGCCCAGTCCGAAGAACAGGGCCACCGCGGCGAGGAACAGGCCTCGCGCGAGCGAACGGTTGAAGGTCATGGAACACACCAGAAGGGTCCGAGATGTGCCCATGTTTCCGGCGACGCCTCGCGCTGTCGTACGCATTTCTGCGCAGCGGCGGCCTCCGGACGGGGGCTCGACAGCTTATGGACAGCTTCAGGTTAAGAAGTCGTTTGATCGGCGTTTTAGGCTCGTTCGTCCGCTGTCGCGAGCGCGTCACGGCGTCGTTGACGCGCTACGCCGCGCCGAGGTCGAAAGCCCCCACGACGCGGTTGAGCCGGCTCGCGTGATCGTCGAGCGCCGTCGCGGTGGAGGCCGACTCGACCACCAGCGCCGCGTTGCGCTGCGTCATCTCGTCGAGCTGGGTCACCGCGGCGTCGATGCGGCCGAAGTCGCGGCGCTGCTCGCCGGCGGCGTCGGCGATGTCCTTGATCAGCGCGGCCACGCGCTGCACCGCGCCCACGATCTCGCCCATGGTGCGGCCGGCCTCCTGGACCTGCGCCGCGCCCGCGCCCACCTGCTCGGTCGAGGCGGTGATCAGCGCCTTGATCTCGCGCGCCGCCTGCGCCGAGCGCTGCGCCAGCGAGCGCACCTCCGCCGCCACGACGGCGAAGCCGCGTCCCTGTTCGCCGGCCCGCGCCGCCTCGACGGCCGCGTTCAGCGCCAGGATGTTGGTCTGGAAGGCCAGGCCGTCGATGACGCCGATGATGTCGGCGATGCGGCTGGAGGCGCGGTGGATGTCGTCCATGGTCGCGACGACGCGCGTCACCGCGCCGCCGCCCGCATCGGCCACGCGCGTCGCCTGGTCGGACAGCTCGCGCGCCTGCTGCGCGGCCTCCGCGGTGTGGCGCACCGTGGCCGCCAGCTGCTGCACCGACGCGGCGGTCTCCTGCAGGCTGGCGGCGGCCTGTTCGGTGCGGGTGGACAGGTCGCTGTTGCCCGCCGCGATCTGCGTCGAGGCGCTGCCGATGTGCTGCGAGGCCTCGCGCACGCGCGCCATCGCGGCGTTCAGGCGCTGCAGCGACTCCTTGATGCGGCGGCCCGCCGGCGTGCTCGCCTTCACGTGCGCGACGTCCAGCGCCAGCCGGTCGTCCTCGCTGCCCAGCGCGCGCACCAGGTCGTGCAGCTCCAGGCCTTCCTTGGTGTTGCGGCGCATGTGCACGGCCATCACCAGCTCGATGCCGGTCTGGGCCACGACGTAGGCCGCGTGCAGCAGGATGCGGCCCAGGTCGGGCTCGCTCAGGCAGTAGGTGCCCAGGCCCGCGGCCAGCAGGCGGTCGAAGAGCAGGTGATGCACCGCGAAGAGCGCCGCGCCCAGCACCAGCACCTTCCAGTCGCGGTACATCAGCAGATAGGCCAGCGTGACGAAGACGCCGAAATGCAGCTCCACCATGCCGCCGCCGAGATGGATGTGCAGCATCACCATCATGGCCTGCGCGGCGGTGAGCGCCAGGCGCGTGCCCGAGGCGCCGGGCGCCGCGACGCAGGCCAGCGCGCCGGCGGCGAGCAGCGCGGTGCCCATGCCCGCCGCGAGGCCGAACTGCGCGTAGCGCCAGCCCAGTCCCAGCGCGAGCAGCCAGCTCAGCGCCAGGATCAGCAGCATGGCGCGGTCGCAGGCCGCGTAGATGCGGTGGAAGCCGGTCAGGCCGGCGGCCGGACCGTGGCCGGCGCGCGCGCCGGGGTGGAGGTGCGTTGTCATCGTCGTTCTCCCTCGTTGGGCGGGCGGCGCTCCCACGACGGCACCGGCCTCGCCGGCTGCATGTTCGTTTCAGGATGTGACGGCGAGCCTGGGAGAAACGCCGAGACGCAACACCCGGCGCGCGACGGATTTCACGCTTGCACGGCAGCGTTGTCAGCCGCGGTGCCGGCCCTGCTCCGCGGTCCGGCGGCGGCATGCACCTCGTCGCGCAGCCAGCGCTGGGCCACGTGGCCATGGTTGCGCTCGTGCCAGACCATGGCGATCTCGAAGCCGTCGATGGGCAGCGGCGGGGCCAGGACCTGCAGGCCCGCGGCGCGATGGCGCACCAGGCGCTCGGGGACGAGCGCGACGAGATCGGAGCGGCAGACGATGTCCGGCACGAACAGGAAGGACGCGGCCGACAGCACGACCTGGCGCTTCAGGCCGAGCGCCGCGAGCGCGTGATCCACCGGCGTCGAGAACGCGCCGCCGGCCGGCGAGACGACGACCTGCTCGAGCCGGGCGAAGGCCTTCGCGCTGAGCTTGCCCGTCACCGCCGGATGGCCGCGGCGGGCGATCAGCTTGTAGCACTCCTGGAACAGCGGCCGCATGCGCAGGCTGGGCGCGGCCTCGATCGGCTGCATCAGGCACAGGTCGATGTCGCCGCGCGCGAGCTGCGCCGCGTGCTGGTGCGAATCCATCTGGCGGATGGCGACGCGCACGCCCGGCGCGCTGCGGCGCAGGCGCAGCACCAGCGGCTGCAGCACGGCCATCTGCAGGTAGTCGGAGGCGGCGATCGTGACCGTCAGGTCGGCGGTCGCGGGATCGAAGTGCAGATGCGAGGTGGCGACGCCGCGCACCTGGTCCAGCGCCTGGCGCAGCGGCTCGAGCAGCGCCAGCGCCTTGGCCGTCGGCGTCATGCCGCGCTGCGCGGGCAGCAGCAGCGGGTCCTCGAAGACGTCGCGCAGCCGCGCCAGCTGCGCGCTGACGGCCGGCTGGCTCAGGTGCAGCCGCGCCGCGGCCTTGGTCACGTTGCGCTCGGTAAGCAGCGCTTCAAGCGTCACGAGCAGGTTCAGGTCGAGGCGGCTGGTATCCATGTGATCGATAGTAGGCCAGAGAAGGATCGATTTCACCGATGGCGTCCGGATCGGCAGACTGAGGCTGATTCCCTGTTCCAACCCGCTCTGAAGGAGCCGCCGATGAATGCCATTTCCCCTTCCGCCACCGAGTCGCGCCCTGCGACGGACCGCGATGCCGCCGGCAAGACCGTGCTGATCGTCCACGCCCATCCCGAGCCGAGCTCGCTGACGCGCACGATGGTCGGCGTGGCCGCCGAGACGCTGGGCGCCGCCGGGCATCGCGTGCTGCAGTCCGATCTCTACGCGATGAACTGGAAGGCGGTCTACGACGAGCGCGACTTCGCGCATCGCCTGGACGCGAAGCGCCTGGACTTCACGCGCGAGTCCGGCCACGCCTACGAGAACGGTCATCAGGCCGCGGACATCGTCGAGGAGCAGCGCAAGCTGCTGGCGGCCGACCTGGTGATCCTGCAGTTCCCGCTGTGGTGGTACGGCATGCCGGCGATCATGAAGGGATGGGTCGATCGCGTCTGGGCGCGGGGGCTGGCCTATGGCTACCAGGGGCAGGGCAACCGGCTGCGCTTCGGCGAGGGCGGCTTCGCGGGGCGCCGCGCGATGGTGTCGGTGACGACCGGCGGGCCGGCGGTGGACTTCGGGCCGCGCGGCATCAACGGGCCGATCGATCAGCTGATGTTTCCGGTCACGCACGGGATGCTGTTCTTCCCCGGCATGTCGGTGCTGAAGACGCAGGTCGTGCACGGCACCGGCCAGATGACGGAGGAAGGCGTGCAGGCGGCGATGGACGCGTGGCGCGAGCGTCTGGCCGGCGTCTTCGACGAAGCGCCGATCGCCTTCCGGCCGCAGAACGGCGGCGACTACCCGGATGGGCACCAGCTCCGCGATGACGTGGCGCCGGGGCGCGTGGGCTTCGAGGCCCACGTCGCCGGTTGAGGCGAGGTCAGCCGGTCAGCGAGGCGGACGAGGCGGACGGGGCGGACGAGGCGATCACGCGGAGCAGCCGCTGCAGATGCGGTGGCGTGGCCGGGTCGTCGAACCGCAGCTCGGTGCCCGAGGACAGCAGGAAGAAGCCGAGCTGCTCGAAGGCGATGACGGAGGCCGGCACTCGCCGGTCGGTCATCCGCGAGCCGTCGATGACCGTCACGGCGCCGCCGCCGACGACGCGCAGCCCCTGGCCGGGATGGACGATCAGCGCCGTGTCCTCGTCGATGCCCACGCCGGTGCGGCGCGGATCGAGCGAGACCAGCTGCAGCAGCCGCGCATGACGCTTGCGCTGCGCGAAATGCTGGTCGATGACGAGGGACGGCATCAGTCCGAGCGCGGGATGCAACGCCTGCGAGGGGCCGGCGAACTGCTCATTGAGGTCGCCGACCGGCATGTGCGCGCCGAGCGCCGACGCGCCCGCGCTGGTGCCGGCGATCGCGAGTTCTCCGCGGGCATGGCGCTCGCGCAGCAGCGCGTGCAGCGGCGTGCCGGCGACGGTGTCCACGAGGCGCTCCTGGTCGCCGCCGGTCAGGAAGAGCAGGTCCGCGTCGCGCAGCGCGTCGAGCGCCGCCGGCGCGCCGGCCGCGGCGCGGTCGCGGGGGTCGAGCCAGGCCGGCGCGGCGCCCAGCGAGCGGAAGGCGGGTTCGTACTGGGACCAGAGCAGGTCGGGCTCGCCGCTGGCGGTGCTCAGGACGAGGACCCGCGGCGGTGTGCCGGCGGAGCGCTCCTGCCGGCACGCGTCGATCAACTCGCGCAGGACCTTGCCCGGCGTCAGGCGATCTTCGTTGCCGCCGATCAGCGCGATCGGCGCCGGCGGGCGGGTGGGGCGGGGACGGGAACTCATCAAGAGCGGAACGATACGCCAAGCGCGGTCACGGCCCCGCCGCCGGATCGCACGCGCGCATGACAGCAGAAGGACATCCCCCCATTTTCGGGGGCATCCCCGCCGCATTCGTCGCGTCCGCCACGAAATGCTCCCTTCCTCGGGACGCTCCCGATGGGCCCCCCTGTCCGGCTGCGATAGATTCGCGCCCGCCGCCGGCGTAGATCGGCGGCACATGAGTATCCAGGAGGGGGAAATCCCATGAACATTCGCAATCTGCTGGCCGCCGCCATGCTGGCCGCCGGCGTGGCCGCCGCGCCGGCCGTCCTTGCCCAGGACAAGCACCTGGCACCCGGTTTCACCGAACTGCCCAAGGCGTCCGAAGTGGTCGTCCTGCCGGTCGACGTCGAGCTGTTCTCGATGTCGGCGGGCGGGGTCAACGAGCCGCGCGCCGACTGGACCTCGTCGGCCCAGGGCTTCATGAAGGCCGCGCTGCAGAAGAAGACCGGCACGCTCGGCCTGAAGACGCTGCAGCTGGAGGAGAAGGATGCCGACGAGTTCGGCGAACTGATCTCGCTGCATGCCGCCGTCGCGCGTTCGATCGCGCTGCACCACTCGAGCGGCGGTGTCTGGAAGCTGCCGACCAAGGAAGGCCGCCTGGACTGGAGCTTCGGCGACGCGATGCGTCCGCTGCGGGACAAGACCCATGCCCGCTATGGCCTGTTCCTGTGGGTGCGCGACAGCTACGCCAGCGCCGAGCGCAAGGCCGCGATGATCGCGATGGCGCTGCTGGGCGTCGGCCTGACCGGCGGCGCGCAGGTCGGCTACGCGTCGCTGGTGGACCTGGACAGCGGCCAGGTGCTGTGGTTCAACCAGCTGGCGCGGGCCTCGGGCGACCTGCGCGAGGCCGCGCCGGCCGCCGAATCGATCGATGCGCTGTTGAGCGGCTTCCCGCGCGTGCAATGAGGCGCCGTGCGATGCTGGCCGGCCTGGGGGCCGGCTGCCTGCACTGCGCCACGTTCGCCCAGTCGGGCGACTGGGTCGCGCCGGCGCGCTTCGAGAAGCCCGCCGTCGAGAGCGACGAGGGCGGGCTGTGGGCCATGATGGAACGCGAGGAAACGAAGCTGCGCCGCAGCCCGTTCCTCATGCGCGATGCGCCGCTGCGCGACTACCTGCAGGAGATCACCTGCAAGCTCGGGGGCGAGCATTGCGCCGACATCCGCGTCTACCCGGTGCGCACGCCGTTCTTCAACGCCAGCATGGCCCCCAACGGGATGATGCAGGTGTGGTCCGGCCTGCTGCTCCGGGTGGACAACGAGGCGCAGCTCGCCGCGGTGATCGGCCACGAGATGGGGCATTACCTGCAGCGCCACACGCTGGAGCGCATGCGGGACATCAAGTCGCGCAGCGCTGGCAACCTGGTGCTCGCGATGTTCGGCGTCATCGGCGCGGTGGGGCAGATCATCAATTCGGCGGGCGCCTTCGGCTTCTCGCGCGACCATGAACGCCAGGCCGACGCGATCGGCCTGGCGCTGATGCGCAAGGCCGGCTACGACACGCGCGAGGCCGCCAAGATCTGGGAGAACCTGCGCCTGGAGATGGCCGCCGCGCACGATCCGACCAAGAGCAGCGGCGGCGGCCTGTTCGCGACGCACCCGCCCAGCGCGGAGCGCAGCGACACGCTGGCGCGCCTGGCCGAGGCCGATACCGGCGGCTTCGTCGGCGACACCGAGTTCAACCAGCGCCTGGCAGGCCTGCAGCAGATGATGCTGGAGGACGAGCTCAAGCGCGGTCAGCACGGCGAGACGCTGGTGCTGCTGAACCGGTTGATCGGGCGTTCGCCGCAGCGCGCGGACCTCATCTACTTCCGCGGCGAGACGCACCGCATGCGCAACCAGGCCGACGACGGCGACATGGCGCTGAGGGACTTCGACGCGGCGCGCGCGATGGGGCACGAGCCGCCCCAGCTGTACCGCTCGATGGGCTACCTGATGAAGGCCCGCGAGCAGCCCGACAAGGCGCGGGAGGCCTTCGCGCGCTACATCGAGATGGCGCCCGAGGCCGCCGACGCCAGCCTGATCAAGAGCTATCTGTAATGAACATGCGGACGCCGCGGGCGTCCGCCGAGGAGGAATCATGAGCAAGCAATCCTGGACATCCGTGAAGACCGCCTGGACGACGCGACTGGCGGCGCTGGCCGTGGCCGTGGCGCTGACGGGCTGCGCGGCGGTGAGCCACGTGGCCACTGGCGACGCCGTCGTGGGCAACCGCCTGGCGCTGAAGCTGGACACGCCGTGGAACCAGTTCGAGCAGGGCATGAGCACCTCGACGCCGACCTGGACCGTCGAGGGCATCACCGTGGACGCGCTGCAGTTCTACGTGGGCATCAAGGACGGCGCGCCGATCACGCGGGTGCAGGGAAGCGACAACGGCAAGAAGCCGCTGACCTTCAAGGCCGCCATGCAGCCGCAGGACATCGTCTCGCTGTACGAGGCGCTGCTGACCCGCGATGGTTCGAGCTTCCAGCTCGACAAGCTGGAGCCGGCCCCGTTCCTGGGCGGCCAGGGTTTCCGCTTCGAGTACACGCTGAACCGCAAGGCCGATGACGTGCCGATGCGCGGACTGGCGGTCGGCGCGGTGCGCAATGGCGAGCTGTTCGTGATCCAGTACAGCGCGCCGCGCCTGGTGTTCTTCCCGCGCTACCAGCCGCGCGTCGAGGCGCTGATCCGCAGCGCGTCGCTCAAGGGCTGAGGCCGGAACAGGCCGGGAGGTCTTGCCGCGGTGCCGTGAGCGCAGGCCTTCGGCCCCGGCGAGCCTGCCTCAGACCAGCGCGATGGCGGACGCTTGGTAGCTCGCCGTGCCACCGCCGGTGTTCGTGATCGTGGCCGACGGGTGGCTGCCTGAGGCGTTGAACGTGATCGTACCGCCAGCGCTGTTGGAACCCAGCATTGAGACGAGCGTCGCCGCGCCGTTGTAGCTGGACGAATAAAGGGCCCAGCCGCGCACGAGGTGGCCACCAGGCCCCGAGGAGATGACGGACACGAGCACCAGGCGCTGCTGGTCGCGGATGGTTCCGGAGCCAGCGCCGAGAATGTTCATGTCGATGGTGAAGCTCTTGTCGGCGTTGGTGCCACTGGCGACGGCGTTGCCGGTCACGTCGCCTCTGAAGGCAGTGGTTCCGGTGAACGCGACGGCCTCAGGGAACGTCGCCGGCTGCAGCACGCCGTCGAAGACGTTCTTGCTCATCGTCGCGTTGCCCAGCGGGTTCATCGCATTGCCCTGGAAGGTGTTAGACGAGAGCAGCGTGCTGGGGACGGCAGCCTGGTAGAACCCGACGCCACTTTGCTCCGCCGTCACCAGGAAGTTTTGCGGGCCGGCGGTGTTGTCAGTCTTGACGAAGGTCGCGCCTGTGACGCTGATGTTCGAGGCCAGGTTCGCCACGTTTGGCGTGGGGTCGCCGAGGTTGAGCGCTGCGTGCTGCGAGGTGACCTTGAAGTAGCCTCCCGTCACGCTGGAGCCCGGCCCGATCTGGACCATCGCAACGTTCATGCCGCCCTGAATGTCGTTGTTCGCGAAGGCGACTGCGGCGGCGAAGGCAACCGCAGCGGCGCTGCCGCCTTGCATGCAACGCACCTTATTGTTCGCGAAGATGCCCGACCCTGCGGAGACCGCGCCGCCCGGGAATTCAACGAAGCTGGAATTCGTGACGGAGGTCCAACCCTTGGCGTCGATGCCCATCATGCCGGGCGCGGCTTGCGGGGCCGACCAGAAGTCCACGAAATCGAAGTTCATCTCGCTGTGCGTATCGACTCGCGCGACGGCGTCGAAGAGGTATTCCGCAGTGACGTGCGAGGTGAAGTTGTCGCTGCTGCCGCCCGTGCCCACGCCGCTGTCCGCGGCGTGTAGGCCGCAAGCCGCCTGGGTGAGCCACAGGTCGCGGTGGGTGACGCCGTTGACGGCGGTGCAATGGCTTAAGGTGAGGTTGCGGGATGTCGAAGCGTAGGACGACGGCCCCGATAGGCACAGGTCCCGGATGGTCGACGGCACGCCACCGATTCGATAGCTCCAGAGCAGCTTGTAGTAATCCTGGACGCCCTTGTTGTTGGCCTCGAAGAAGGCTGCATCTTGCAAGGACTGGATGATGGTTTGGTAGGCGCCTGCTCCATACAGCGCAGATTCCTGCCCGTGCATTCGGACCAGCCCGATACCACCGCGCTTTGCGCTGAAGTTGACCAAGTAACGGCCCGGCGGCACGTAGACCGACCCCGAGCTCGCCCAGAGCGCGCGCTGTAGGCCGATGTAGTCCCAGGTGTCCGTGTCCTCGAAGGGCTTGGCAACCGGCGGATTGAAAGTCCCTCCGACGCCGTACGGCGAATTGCCCAGGTCGGTCTGGAAAGGCGAATTCGACCAGGTGTTCCAGCTTGCCGATTGGATGCTGATGCCCTGGGACGCCGGCGTTGCACCGGTCCCGTCCCCCAGCGCGCCGAAGTCCTTTGCGTTGGCCACGTCAGTCATGCTTTGGATCTCCCTGAGAAAGTGATGCTTGGCGGAAGCATCGTATGCGTCCGGCGAACTCACATCGAAATGGCGGCCGTGTCGTTTCAGGCGTGTTGCGCTGCGTGGCTTAGCGCCATTGGCCGCGTGTCAGCTCTTCGGGCACCTTCGGAATCCCAGCACTGCAGTGCGGCTGTCAAGGTTGGACAGGTCGGGAGGAGGTATGCCGCCAGAGAATTCATGTGGACTGAACAAGCGGCGTGCTTTGCGCGACCGAGGCTGGCTTCCCGACGGTAGATCGGCTGATGGTCGTCACGCTTGATGACGAATATCCGCGCCAACTCGAACCTCCCAAGCCTGCTTTCTCGATGGTGAGAAGTTCAGGCTAGGGCTGTGAAATGCCCGTGTTCATGGGCCTTCCGGCTGTCCTCAGGTTGGAACCGGATTCTGTGCGTCGTCGGGCCGCCGACAACTTCAAGGCTGCCAGGTTCTCACTGAACGGGGCGTCCGATGCGTTCACACGCTTTTCGATGCTGGGTGCGGCGCCAGCGGGACGCGCCTCAACGGAACGAGGGACGTGACCCTGTAGTCGAAGACCACGAAGTGCCCGACAGGTTGATGAGTTCTTTGATGGGTGGAAGTGAAAAACGGCCGCTAGGGCCCGTTCTTGCTTACTTCTTGGCGGAGACGGTCGAAATCGAACCCGCACCGAACGACAAAACAACGTCGACGGAAACATCAAAAAGGGGGCCGCTAGGCCCCCTTAGTTTTGCCTACAAGAAGCGCCGAGCGACCGCTGAAGACTCGGGCTTCTCAACGCGCAAGATGACCCGCTTGATGCTCGACAAGTGGCACCCATAGCGGCGGGCGAGCTCGGTACGTGTGTAGCGTCCCGACAACCATTCCTTGTAGCACCGCTGCTCCTGGCTCTCCGTCAACGCCCGCTTACGCCCTAGCTTGGCACCCCGCTCCACCGCGGCGAGCTGGCCAGCCATACTGCGCTCGCGGATCATGGACCGCTCGAACTCAGCGAACGCGCCCAACAAGTGCATCATCATCCGCCCGGCAGGGCTACTCGTGTCGATAGGCTCCGTCAAGCTTCTAAACGAGGCGCCCGCTGACTCTATACGGTCAAGGATGCGAAGCAGATCCGACAACGAGCGAGCGAAGCGATCCACCTTATAGACCGCCACAACATCCCCGGGCTGCAAGCGATCAAGCAGGCTCTCTAAAGCGGGCCGCACCTGTCCGGCGCTCCTCTTCTCCTCTACGACGTGGCGAACCTTCGCCCGGCGCAAGGCGTCCCGCTGCAATGCCGTCTCCTGCTCTGTAGACGACACGCGCGCGTATCCATACAGCATGACCTTCGTTGTTTTGTCCTACCCTGCGATGGAGCTTGCCGCAGGCGGTGGGCCCTCGGTCGAAAGAAAAAAGGTGTCTCCGAAGCCCGACAACCAAGTCATGCACTCAACCGGACCATCGGCCGCCTCCCCATACGCCAGGGCGATCAGGTCAGCCATCGCATACGCCTTGAACCGCACAACCACAGGCGCAGGCAACTCGACGCCCTGACTCCCGCTGTAGCGGTTCGACCAGTCATCACCCTCAGCGAACGCCTTGAGCATGTACTTCGAGAGATAGGCAGCAAGCTTCCCACTGGACTGCTGCGAGAAGCGCTTACGCCGCTGCTGATCGATGTTGCCGCCGAACTCGCCCACCACGGCACGCCACACGGCACGCACCACGTTAAACGACTTCACCTTGACCCCAACCCACGGCAGCGCCTGCGGAAGCCGATGGATCGCCATGTGGACATGCCAGGCGCCGCGCTGCTGCCGCTCGAAGGCCGCGACGTAGACGAAGCCAGGCAGCAGCCGCCGCATCCGGCGCACGAACTCCTTCATGTGCTGCTTGCATAGTGCCAGGTCTTGCTGATTCGCCCTGTATGTGAGCGTCAGCAGGGCATCGAGCCCAAGCACCTTCACGCGTCGACGGACTTGTGTCTTGGCACGTCTCGCGGCCCTAAGGAGATTAGCCTCCCGCCGATCCTCAGCGAACTCGGCCCGCTCCAACTCCCACATCGCCAGCTCAGCCGGGGTGGCCCGACGCATCTCCTCCCAAATCACTTGCCGCGTGATGACAGCTTCCTTGTGACCGTTGCCAAGATGATGCACGCGCATGACATGCTCATCACTTCGCTTGCCTTCGTACAGGATTCCGTCTATAAGCCTTCGCACTTGCACTCCCGCGTTGAGTGTTAGTCACCGCCCCCGGACTGCTGGTAACAGTCGCGGGGGCATTCTTTTTGCCCCGTGGAAGGCCGTAGACGACGTCCGGGCCTCCAAAAAGGTCCGGTTGGACCTGCACCCTTACCGACGGCTTCGAAGCGCTCATAGGACTCCCAACCAATTACGCCAGCCACTCGAGCGAGCGACGCATTTCGTCGATCGACGAATTCCGCCAACACTGCAGGAGGTGACGCATTTCGTCGGCCAACGAAACATGCCACCGCCGGCGGGCGCTCATACGACAGAAACGAGCTTCGCCAAGCAAGCGGCGACCTCCCATGGGTAAGCACCTGCCTCGATCCGCTGGTAGTGCCTCAACGACTTGCCGCAGCGTGTAGCCGCCTCCGCCTGAGTCAAACGCAACTCACGTCGACGCGCGGCAACACGTGACACCGGAGCACCAGCCCGAGCCCGGTAGGCACCACGAGAACCACCGGTATTCCTCCCCATACAGCCCCCTGTGTTCTGAAGTGTCCTAGGAATAAATCTAGGCGGCGCTCCGCGCCGCCGCCCCCGCTGCGCAGGAGTCGGCGGCGCGGATGCACCGACCCCATGCTTGCGAAGCCGCGCTGCGAATGGAGTGATCCGGGCCATCAGGCCCACCATGCGGAGCGCGCCGCGCTAACCGGAGGGTCTGGTCTTGAATGGCGCGCAGCGCCGGCATGCGCGCGTCAAGCGGAAGGCTCATGAGCCGCTCGACCTCGGGAAGCTTCGGCTTGAGCGGCACGCGTTTGACCACCTTGGGCGCCGGGACCGGCCGCGGCGGCATGAGCATGCAAAAGTTGCCAGCATCGCGCGTCGCCATGAACAGCTGTGTAGTCCGATAAGCCGCATACAGGTCACGACCACGATAGATCCACGTGTCGGCGTGCGGCGCACCAGGACCGAAACCATAGGTCACTACGCCCATGTGTACGCGCGGCATATTCCCCTTGACCATCCCCCACGTAAGGATGTTGATCAGGTGGCCCAACAGCGGGATCTTGAGTCGATCCAAGCGTTTGCACTGAACCCGGTAATCGAACAGCGTGGTCCGAGCCTGCTTATCGAGCAAGCCAACATCCTGAACGATGAAGTAGAGATCCCAACCACGCTTGCGACTGTGCAGCAGCCAGTCAATAGTGCGCTGACGATCACCGCCGTTCCACTCGCGAGCGTTCAGCCACACCGCGCACTCGTCCAACACAATGGCGCCATTGCTCTCTTCAACACCAGTGTCATGCACCGTGGGCAGCGAGTCGAAATCCTCTGCCGTGGGACGGTCAGGCATGCGGATCACCTGGGCCGTCGGCGGCGACTTGCAAAGCTTCCCAAGGTCAAGATCCAGATTCGTCGCGACCGGCTTACCAGCCTCGATGTAATCACGGATACGAGCAACCGCCACCAAGCTCTTCCCGGCACCTCGAGTGCCCGTAATGACGTAGCCCGCCATGATCAGGTGATATACGCGGCCAGCCGCAGATTCTCCGCGTTCCAGCGATACAACGCAGCGGCCGCATCCACAGCGAGACAAGCGCTGACGCAGGCAGGAGCGTTATCCGGAACGCACAGCCACACGCCTATAGCAACACCTGACCCCGCCGGAAACCCCGCCGCGATGCCAACGAGCGCCACGGTGACCGCCGTGTAGAAGCCCAGCGTGAGAACCGAGAACGTTGCGACGGCCGCAAACGCCATGGCGGTCTTCTTCGTCACGTATTTAACGAAGAACTCCAGGAGGGCACCAAACAGCCCAACAAACAACCCACCGAGCAACGGCATTGTTAACTCCTACCAGTGTTTGAAGTGACGCTCCGCCACGCATAAAGCAGCGAAAGCATGTAGACCATCCACGAAAGCAAGCTGCGCCATAGATTGGCGATCGGGGAGCCGCATGGATCGAACGTCAACGGACCTATCCGCGTCGCCACAGACTCTGCGGCACACGCGCCGGTTGGCAGCAGGAGCGCACTGGGACTCCAGGGAAGGCCCTTGGCAGCCTGAGCACCGGTAGCAACGCCTTCCATCATGCTTTTGACGCCCTCAGCAGCGGTGTTCAACTTCGCCTCCGCAGCATTGGCCTTTGCGTCGACTTCTGCCTGACCAGGCGTCCCTTGCTCATCGATCTTGCACGGAGCTTCGCCCGGGCGACCACAGGTTTTGAGCTCGATCTCCGTGCCGTTCGGCGTGCCACTACCGCTACCGTTGCCGACTCCGCCTGAGCCGTCGGTAGCACTGCCAGTACCGCCGCGAAAATTCCCATCTCCCGGCTGCTTAGGCCCGCCATCCGCATTGCCGGTACCGGTCGACGGGTTGCGGTTCGAATCCGTCGTCTTGCTACCTGCACGAGGATTGCCTTGCTGGATCGGTACGTCGCTCGCCTGCTTCGGATCCGCGGTGCCAAGCTTGCCGACACACACCTTCTTATCGTTCACCGTTCCTAAATACCCGTCGCAGTCAGGACTCTTTTGACCAGCGTCCATCGAGGGCGTGACAGTCATATTTTCGGCACCACATGTCTTGCCGGTGTAGGTGACTTCATAGTCAACAGACAACCGATACAAGCCCTGCTCATTCGCAGTCTTCGACTGCCACGCATTCGAAGCCTTTGGCGCCACGGTCGCCGTACATACGCTGTCGCAGACCTTAGTGCCGCCGATTGCCTGCGCCGTCGCAATCACGGGCGCCTCCCACACGGTCTCCGAATCAGACCCACTGGTACGGGACCAACCAATGGTGAAGTTGCGGGTCTCTGAGCTACCAGCCCGCACGTCGCACTGATCTGACGACGGATCACGATCCACCATGGTTTTGGACACCCCAACAGTGGAGTCGAAGGTTTGGCACTGCCAGTCAGTGGAATAGCTGTAGAAGTTGCAGCGCTCGCGATTCAGAAGGCCACTGCTAGACCCATTGGCCGGAGGCTCGGGCGGCATGGTTTTGATGGTGTAGTTCGTCCGACTACGGTAACCAAACTGAGTGTTCTCCGGCTCTGTGATCTTCGAGATCAAGTCAGACACAGCGCCGCCGACCGAGGAGCTACAGCCAGTCTCGACACCACTCTCGCTAATGGCCTTGTAACAAGGCACCTGCACAGCAGACGCACTCCCAGCGATAGCGAACAGACAGAGCGCAACAAGTGCACGAAGCAGGACAAGCGCGCGAGCAGCGAACATGAAGACCTCCAAGAAAAACGCCCCTCAGGGCAAGAGCACTGAGGGGCGCAGCAACCGCGATCAGGTCGCCTTGCTGGCGATCTTCTTCACGATCTTCAGGATGGCGGTGCCGCCCAGGACGACGCCCAGCAGCGTGAAGCCATAGCCGAGCACCGTGCCGAAATCGGCCGCGATCCCGGTGAACACAGCTTCGGCACCCGCCGGGACGGCAGCATTGGCGGACGTGACACCGATGGCCGCAACGGCCAGGACAAGCGCCTTCATCGCGCCTTGCTTCTTCAGTTCCATGTGACTCTCCAGTCATGGGCGTTGATGAATAGCACAGCCTGCCCAACGCTGCACCGAGGATCAGGTCACCGACTCGGCAACCTGCAAAACAGCCTTGTGAAACGCGCCTGCCGCGAAGCCGCCACCGAAGGCGAGCAAGCAGCAGCCGATGTACCAAGCGATCTCCGCGTCCATCAGCGAAGCCTCCCAGCGATGTAGCCAACAACGAACAGAAGCACGACAAACCCCCACGTAAGAAGGTTCAAAGCCTGATCACTTGTGAACACTGCGTTCCTCCAGATAGACACGAGCGAGAAGGGCATCACAGTGGGCCTGCGCAGCGAGATCCACACGAACACGCATCCAATCGCGGCAACCCGACATGCGGTACTGCGTACTTGCAGCGCAGCCAGACAACGGCAACGCAGCCAACGCGAGCAGAAGCACCGACCAATAGAGCACTGCGGATCGACGGTCCACACCCGGCCTCAGCGCCACAGTCAGGTCGAGGAAGGCTTCGGCGCACGCGCGGTGGCCTGCGGGATCTCAACAAGCCCCGTCAACACGGCCTCGATACGCCGCGAGGCAAAGTTGGCGTGCAATGCGAACGTCGCGGTGAACGTGCCCGGCTTCACCTTCTCCCGAAGGGACTTGGGCACCTGCAGGACGCCGACCTGATCGACTGAACCGTCATCGTTCAGAAGCAGGCACTCCGCGTCCTGCATGTCGTAGGCCTTCTGAGTCTTCGCGCTGATGCCGGTCTTAGGCTCGTTCAGCTTGAGGATTTGGATGATGCTTTGCATGGTCACTCCGTGTGCGCCCAAGCTCGCAAGCCGGGCAATTGGTGGTAAGCGCAAATCGCGACAATCCCGACCACGGAGGAACGTATGAAGAAGCTGCTAGCGCTCGCGCTGATCGCCGTCACGACGGCCAACGCTGCACCACGCCCGGAGAACCTCAAGCGCATTCAAGGCTTGATCGCGTCCAAGCCAGCAAGTGCCGCGTCTGGCGCGCGTGACACCGCTGCTCCCCCACCGCCGAAATCCAGCGGCCCCCGCAGATAGAATACGTGATCAATCTGCACACGTGATCGTTTTGATCACGATGCAAGTGTGATCATTTTGATCATGGGAGTCAAGGCGTGTTCGACGAAATCCTCACGAATCTGAACGACGAGCAACGGACGGAACTAGCCGCTCGCGGCATCAAGCGCGAACTGCTGTACGCATGGCGTCATCGCAAGCGCCTGCCGACCGAGGTTCAAGTTGTGGACGTTGCAGAGATCACCGGCGCTGACTGGGCCGACCTGCAAAAGGAGATCACTGTGATGCGCGCGCCTGAGGAGCGCCGGGCCGAGGTGGCCCGCATGCTGAACTGGCGGAGACGGTGAGATTCGAACTCACGGAGGGTGTGAACCCTCGGCGGTTTTCAAGACCGCTGCCTTAAACCACTCGGCCACGTCTCCAGGGAGAAGGCGCGCATTGTATGCGCGGCTCAGTCCGCTCCAGGCTTCCTCGCCTGCGCGCAGGGCACCTGGATGATTTCGAGCGCCTGGCCGTCCGCCACGCGCGCCGCGGTGAGCTCGCCGCCCCAGACGCAGCCGGTGTCCAGCGCCAGCAGGTCCGGGCGCTGCACCAGCCCCAGCGTCGACCAGTGCCCGAACGCGATCGGGTGACCCGCCGTGCGCCGCTCCGGCACATCGAACCACGGCAGGTAGCCCTCCGGCGCCGTTCCCAGGCCCTCCTTGGTCTTGAAGTCCAGCTTGCCCTTCGCGTTGCAGTAGCGGATCCGCGTCAGCACGTTGATCACGAAGCGAAGCCGCGCCGCACCTTCGAGCCCCGCCTTCCAGCGGTCCGGCTCGTTGCCGTACATCTGCGGCAGGAACCCTGCCAGCTCCGGTCCGCGCAGCAGCGCGTGCACCTCCTCGGCCAGGGCCAGGGTCTGCTCCGCGTCCCATTGCGGCACCACCCCCGCGTGCACCATCAGCCAGCCCTGCGCCCGCATCGCCAGCCGCTGGCGGCGCAGCCACTCGAGCAGCGCCTCGCGGTCGGGCGCCTGCAGGATCGCGTCCAGCGTGTCCCCTTTGTGCGGGGCGCGCACGCCGGCGGCGGTCGCGAGCAGGTGCAGGTCGTGGTTGCCCAGCAGGCACTGGGCCGCGTCGCCCAGCGACTGCAGCCGCCGCAGCGTCGTCAGGGAATCCGGCCCCCGGTTGACCAGATCGCCCAGCAGGTAGAGCCGGTCGCGGGACGGCGAGAAATCGATCTTTTCGAGCAGACGCGCCAGCGCGTCGCAACAGCCTTGCAGATCGCCAATGAGGTAATGCATAGCGGGATTTTGCGGTGTCGATGTCACACAGCCTCTGCTAACCTTGCCGGCCTTGTGTTTTGGGCGCGACTCGGGGTAACTACCCGGTCCGCGCTGTCAATGGATACCGCCCTAGTTCTCTTCCTGATACTGCTCAACGGATTGTTCGCCATGTCGGAGATGGCCCTCACGGCTTCCCGCAAGGCACGCTTGCAAGTGATGGTGGAGAGCGGCGAGGCCGGCGCGCAGGCCGCGATGGACCTGCATGAGAACCCCACCAAGTTCCTGTCCACCGTCCAGATCGGCATCACCTCGATCGGCGTGCTCAACGGCATCGTCGGCGAGGCCGCCTTCTCCGCGCCCGTGGCCGAGATCCTGCTGGCCCATTTCCCGCTGACCACCCGCGCCGCCGAGATCGCCGCCACGGGCCTGGTCGTGGTGATCCTGACCTTCGTGACCATTATCTTCGGCGAGCTGGTGCCCAAGCGCCTGGGCCAGATGTTCCCGGAGAACGTCGCCCGCCTGGTGGCGCCGCCGATGGAGATCATGTCGCTGGTCACCCGGCCGTTCGTCAAGCTGCTGAGCTTCTGCACCGAGTTCACGCTGAAGCTGCTCGGCATGGGCGGCCGGGCCAGCCGCGCGGTGACGGAGGAGGAGATCGCCGCCAGCCTCGAGGAAGGCCGCGACGCCGGCGTCATCGAGGAGCACGAGCACCAGATGGTGCGCAACGTGTTCCGCCTGGACGAGCGCCAGATCGGCTCGATGATGATCCCGCGCGCCGAGATCGCCTGGCTGGACATCACCGACCGCCCCGAGCAGGTGCTGCAGATCCTGCGCGCCCATGGCTACAGCCGCTATCCGGTCTGCCGCGGCGGGCTGCATGACGTCGTGGGCGTGCTCAGCGCGCAGAGCCTGCTGGCGCGGGCGCTGGCCGGCGAGAGCCTGGACCTGGCGCAAGGCCTGGACGCGCCGGTGTTCGTGCCCGAGACGCTGTCCGGCATGGAACTGCTCGCGCACATGCGCGGGGCCGAGACGCCGCTGGTGTTCGTCGTCGACGAGTACGGCGAAGTGCAGGGCGTCGTGGCGATGCGCGACGTGCTGGAAGCCATCGCGGGCGAGTTCAACTCGTCCGATGGCGAGGACGCCTGGGCGGTCCAGCGCGAGGACGGCAGCTGGCTGATGGACGGCCTGATCCCCATCACCGAGCTGAAGGACCGCCTGGACTTGAAGGAACTGCCCGAGGAGGACCGTGGGCGCTACAACACCCTGGCCGGCATGGTGATGCTGCTGCTGGGGCGTCTGCCGCGCACGGCCGATGTGGTGGAGTGGGACGCGTGGAGATTCGAGGTGGTCGACCTCGATGGCAAGCGTGTGGACAAGGTGCTGGTCTCGCGACTGGCGGACGATGGAGTGAATGTATGAGCAACCCCCCGATGTATGAGAACCTGGTCCCGGTGGACCGGGTGCAGCACAAGAACACCCGCATGAAGGTCGGCGCCCAGGTGCTGGACCGCGTGACGCCGCTGAATTCGCTGTTCATCGCCGTGGCCGAGTTCGCGGACGCGAGCGCCGAGTACCCGGTGGTGTTCGTGCGCATCGGCACGGCCCCGGAAGGCCAGCGCCCGGCCGTCGCGCCGCTGGCGGTGTTCGGCCTGAAGCAGGGCAGCAACCTGTTCGTCAAGGACGGCCAGTGGACCGGCCGCTACGTGCCGGCCTACGTGCGCCGCTGGCCCTTCGCGATGGCCCGCATCGAGGAGAACTCCAGCGACATGGCGCTGTGCCTGGACGCCGGCGCCGGCGCCTTCTCCGAGACCGAGGGCGAGCCCCTGTTCAAGGAGGACGGCGAGGCCTCCGAGCTGCTGCTCAACGCCAAGCAGTTCTGCGAGGACTTCGAGCGCGAGGCCGAGCGCACCCGCCAGGCCTGCGAGCTGCTGCAGGACCTGGACCTGCTGCAGGACATGCGCTTCGAGGCGCAACTGCCCAGCGGCGAGAAGCTCGACGTCGACGGCTTCATGACGATCAACGAGAAGGCCCTGGCCGAGCTGCCCGACGCGAAGATCGTCGAGCTGCATCGCAATGGCCTGCTCGAGGTCATCACGATGCACCGCCAGTCGCTGCGCCTGATGAGCCGCCTGGCCCAGATGTACGTGCCGGCGAACTGAGCGGCGGCGTCGGGCCCCTCACCCCCGCCCTCTCCCCGCAAGCGGGGCGAGGGTGTGAAAAGGGGCGATCACCGGCCGAGACAAACCCCAAGCGGGTTTGCTTGAGTACGGCGCCCACGGGAGCCTCGATAGCATCCTTCTCCGAGAGGACGTAGATGCTGTTCGAGGCTTTTTTGTCGTCCACCGCGATGGAATCGGTGTTCTCGCCGACCGCGGTGGTGCAGTCGATGATGGACGTGGAGGCCGCGCTGGCGCGCGCTTCGGCCCGCACCGGGCTGATCCCGGCGCCGGCGGCGCAGGCGATCGCGAGCCTGTGCCGCGCCGAGCTCTACGACGTGCCGGCGCTGGTCGCCGCGGCGCCGCGCAGCGGCAACCTGGCGGTGCCGGTGGTGCAGCGGCTGCGCGAGACGGTCGCGCTGTTCGACCCCGCCGCCGCGGTGTACGTGCACCGGGGCGCCTCCGCCCAGGACCTGATCGACACCGCGATGGTGCTGCGCACCCGCGAGGCGCTGCGGCTGCTGGATGACGACCTGCAGCGGCTCTGCGCGCGGCTGCTGGAGCTGGCCCAGGCCCACGCCGCCGTGCCGATGCTGGGCCGCACGATGATGCAGCCCGCGCAGGTGATCAGCCTGCGCTACAAGGTGATGAACTGGCTGATGCCGCTGCTGCGCAGCGCCGAGCGCCTGCGCGCGCAGGGCCGCGAATCGCTGCTGCTGCAGCTGGGCGGCGCGGTGGGCACGCTGGACGCGATGGGCGAGCGCGCCCAGGACATGCTGGCCGCCGTCGCCGCCGAGCTGTCGCTGGCCCCGCCCGACATGTGCTGGCACACGCAGCGCGACCGCTGGCTGCGGCTGGGCCTGGAAGTCGGCCTGCTGTGCGGCAGCCTGGGCAAGCTGGCCCAGGACTTCGCGCTGATGGCGCAGGCGGAGGTCGACGAACTCAACGAGCCGCCCGGCGAGGGCTACGGCGCCTGCTCGTCGATGCCGCACAAGAAGAATCCGGTCGCGGCGCTGCAGGCGATGGCGGCGGTGCATCGCGCGCCGCAACGCGTCGCCGGGCTGATGGGCTGCATGACGCCCGAGCATGAGCGGGGGCTGGGGCAGCATCAGGCGGAACTCGCCGAGTGGGGCGCCCTCATGGGCGGCGCGCACGCGGCCGTCGAGGCGCTCAACCGCGCGCTGGCCGAGCCGGTCATCCGTCTGGACCGCATGCGCGCCCATGTGCTCGAGCGCCAGGGCCTGGTCGCCAGCGAACGCCTGGAGCATCTGCTGCTGCCGCGGCTGGGCCGCCAGCGCACGGGCGCGGTGATCCGCGACCTGATCCACCGGGTGCGGCAGGGGCAGGGCACGCTCGAGCAACTGCTCCATGCGGCCATCGACGTCGGCGACCTGCCGCCGACGGCGCTGTCCCCGGCGGAGCTGTCGGCGATGTTCGACCTCGACGCGATCGCGGCGCAGGCGGATGGCCGCGTGGACGCGCTCATGGCGCAGGCCCGGCAGCGTCTGGACCTGCTCGCCGCCACCCCCTGCGCCTGAGGATCCGGACGGTCTGGCGGGGACGCGCGCCGTGCTCCGGCCGGAAGCAACGAGATACGAACTTTCCGGCCCGCAAGGCGTTCCTGTCGCGCGCTTGCCGATCAATAGCCCCGGAATTCCGTAGGGATTTCCGCAAAAACGGGCGCTGCCATGTCCCCTGAATTCGCCAAATGAACTCAAAGCATTTTGTTACACGTGCAACAAGCGCGGCGAAAACGCAGTTGTGCAGGAGTGTGCACACATTCGTGTAAGTCGAACTCCCGCGAGGGGAAGGACTGGTTTGAAAAAGGGTGCCCGGTTTGTAACCAGGTTCCCTCAAACGCGGGGTTTCACCCTGGCAAGGGATTGACCGTCGTTCGACACCGGGACAGACCCGTAAGGTCGCCGTCGCATTTGTTAACTATCGTAGCCCCCGTCGGTAATTACTTTGAGTGGGCCATAGACTCGCCCTTGATAACCAAGTGGTCTGGAGTTGGGAATGAGCGACGAATCTCGCGTGACGGACATCGATATGGAAGCGCCTGCAAGCCCCATGCAGGCGCTGCAGTCGTTTCGCTCGGAGATTCCCTTTGTCCGCTCCGATTCCGTCGAGCTCGTTTCGCGCGACACGGACTATGGCCGCATCGAGATCCGCGCGCTGATGGATGGCACCAGCCATGCGTTGCTGCAGCGCCGGTACGCGTCACGCGGTTACCGCCTGAGCCGATCGGCGGACGTGACGCTGGGCGCTTATTGGGAAGGGAAACTGGTCTCGACGCTGGGATTGCGGCGTGACGGCGGCAACCTGGCCGCGGACCAGAGCTTCCCGAAAGAGATGGCCGGCATGCGCGAGCAGGGCTGGCAGCTGTGCGAATTCACCCGCCTGGCCGCCGATCCGGATGGCCCGTCCAAGCTGGTGTTGGCCAGCCTGTTCCACCTGGCCTACCTGCATGCGGTGCACCACTGGGGTGCCGAATTCCTGGTGATCGAGGTCAATCCCCGTCACAAGGCCTTCTACCGCCGCATGCTGGACTTCCAGCCGCATGGCGAGGAGCGCCTGCACCGCAGCGTCGGCGCGCCGGCCGTGCTGATGAGCCTGTCGCTGGCCTATGGCGCGACGCAGGTGCGCAAGTACGGCGGCTCGATGAACGAGGACGGCCGCTCGCGCACGCTGTTCCCCTATTTCTTCTCGCCCAAGGACGAGCCGGCACTGCTGAACAAGCTGGCCGACGTCTACGGCTACGACGCGTGAGCGTCGTCTCAGGCCTCCAGCCAATGGAGGCTGAACCAGCGCCGCTCGTCCGTCCAGTGCGCTGAGGGCCTGAAGCCCGCTTCCCGGGCCAGCGCCTGGAAGCTCTCGACGCTGTACTTGTACGAGTTCTCGGTGTGCAGGCTCTCGCCGGGCGACAGCGTGTAGCGCCGGCCCTGCAACTGGAGCTGCTGCTCGCCACGCGGCAGCAGGTGCATCTCGATGCGATGCCGGCGCGGCTCGTAGAACGCGTAATGGTCGAAGCCGTCCGCGTCGCACTCCAGCCCCAGCGTGCGCTGCGCATGGCGCAGCAGGTTCAGGTTGAAGCGCGCCGTCACGCCCCGGGCGTCGTTGTAGGCCGCGTGCAGCAGCGCCGGGTCCTTGATCAGGTCGACGCCGATCAGCAGCGCCCCGCCGTCCAGCTCCGCGCGCAGCAGCTTCAGGAATTCGAGCGCTTCGGCCGGATCGAAGTTGCCGATGCTCGAGCCCGGGAAGAAGCCGATGCGCCGGCCCTGCGGCGGCGGGTCGGGCAGCACATGCATCTTCGTGAAGTCCGCGACCACCGGCAGGATGCGCAGCGGCGGATGCTCGCGCTGCAGCGCGTCGCAGGCGGCCAGCAGGTGCGGGCCGGAGATGTCGACCGGCACGAAGCTGTGGAGCTGGCTGGCGCGCTCCAGCAGCAGGCGCACCTTCACGAGCGCGCCGGCGCCGTACTCGATCAACTGCGCGCCCGGTCCCATGCGCGCGGCGAAGTCGCCGGCATGCTGGCGCAGCAGCGCGAGCTCGGTGCGGGTCGGGTAGTACTCGGGCAGATCGCAGATCTGCTCGAACAGCGCCGAGCCTTGCGCGTCATAGAAGTACTTGGGCGAGATCGCGTGCTCGGGGCCGGCGAGCGCCGCGTGAAGGTCCTCGGCGAAACTGCTCATGCAGGGGTCTCCGTGCGCGGCTGCGCGTCGCGGGCCAGTCGCAGCCCGGTGAATTGCCAGCGCGCGGCCGGCGGGAAGAAGTTGCGGTAGCTGGTCCGCGTGTGGCCCGGCGGCGTCGCCAGGCTGCCGCCGCGCAGCACCAGCTGGCCGACCATGAACTTGCCGTTGTATTCGGAGGCCGCGCCCTCCAGCGGGCGGAAGCCGGGGTAGGGGTGGTAGGCCGAGCGCGTCCACTGCCAGGCCTGATCGCCGAGCTGGTCGATGCCGGGCAGCGCGGCCGCGGCTTCCCACTCCTGCTCGCTGGGCAGGCGCGCGCCGGCCCATTCGGCATAGGCGGCGGCCTCGTAGAAGCTGAGCTGCATCACCGGCGCCGCCGCGTCCATCGGCTGCAGGCCATGCAGGCCGAAGACGGACCAGCGCCCGCCGTCGCCCTCGACCCAGTACAGCGGCGCGCGCCACGACTGCGACTGCACCGTGGCCCAGCCGTCGGACAGCCACCAGCGCGCCTCGCGATAGCCGCCGTCATCGATGAAGCGCAGGAAGTCGCCGCAGGTGACGAGGCGGCTGGCGATCTCGAAGGGCTCCAGCCAGGCGCGATGCCGCGGGCCTTCGTTGTCGAAGGCAAAGCCTGCCCCTGGCGCCGCGGCGTCATGGCCGATCTCGACCAGTCCGCCCTCGTGGCGCAGCCATTCGCTGGTGCCAGGCCGTGCCGCCACGGGCGCGGTCTTCAGCAGCGCCGGCCGCCACGGATGGCAGGACAGCAGGTGCAGCGCATCGGTCACCAGCAGCTCCTGATGCTGCTGCTCGTGATTCAGCCCGAGCTCCAGCGCCGGCGCGATCGCCGTCCATTGCGCCTCGGAGCAGCGCGCGATGAGCCGTTGCATGTGCTCGTCGACATGGCGCCGGTAGGCGCGCACCTCGTCGAGCGAGGGCCGCGTGAGCAGCCCGCGCCGCGGCCGGGGATGGCGCGGTCCGAGGCCCTCGTAGTACGAGTTGAAGAGGTAGTGGAAGGACTCGTCCAGCGGCCGGTAGTCCGGCAGATGGGGGCGCAGCAGCAGCGCCTCGAAGAACCAGCTGGTGTGGGCCTGGTGCCATTTGGCGGGACTGGCGTCCGGCATCGACTGCGCGGCCTGGTCCTCGGCCGACAGCGGCTCGGCCAGCGTCAGCGTGTGACGCCGGACCGCCTCGTAGCGGCGCGCGAGGTCGCGCCGCGCGGGCGGCAGATCGTGATCCGACATGCAAGCAACTCCTGCGGGCCCGGGGAGGCGGGCCGAAAGGCAACGGTAGCCGATTTGCCAAGTCCGCGTCCGGCGCGAGCCGCTCGCCGCGGCCGGACGGGCTGGCGCAACTGCCACCCGGTGTCAGCAAGGGCAAGGGGGACTCCCGCTGGCGCGACGATCACGGTCCATTCATCTGGACGTCACGCCGCGCGGGCAGGCTCACGGCGACACGGCTCACCGCCTTCATCCATGTCCATGACGCCGCCCGCGATGTCCTCTTCGATCCCGACGCCTCTCGCGCCGCCGCATGCGGCCCCGTTGTCCGCGATGGCGGCCGGCGGCGCCGATGGCGACGCGCTGCCGCTGTCGTGGCTGCAGGACCATGTGCTGGTCGAGCGCCTGCTGGAGGCGCTGTGGAGCGCGCGCCAGCCGGCCACGCCGGCCCAGTTCTTCATCTGGAGCCAGAGCAGGCTGCAGCCGCTGCTGCCGCACCGGCTGCTGGTGTGCGTCGGCGACCAGCCGCCGTCACCGCGCCTGGCGGCGCAGCTGTTCCATCTGAAACCGATCGGCGAGCAGCTGCAGACGCAGCTGGAGTCGCCCGATCATGGGCTGTGGCTGTCGCTGATCCGGCGCTGGGGCGAGGGGCGGCGGCCGCTGCACGTCGATCTCGCGCGCGAGCCCGACACGGCCCTGTTCCAGCCCTTGCTGGAAGCGGGCCTGCGCGACCTGGCGCTGCATGGCGTCGCCGGCGATGGCGAGCGGCCGCACAGCCTGTTCCTGCTGGCCGGCGAAGGCTGGGAGGAGGAACACGTGCGGCGCCTGGAACTGCTCACGCCGGCGCTGCATGCCGCCTGGCGGCGCGCGCGGCTTCAGTCACGGGGCCAGGCCTTGCCGCGGCGCGCGGGCGCGCTGGTCACGCCACGCGAGCAGCAGATCGTCGAGGGCCTGCGCGCCGGCCTGAGCAACGAGGGCATCGCGATCCAGCTGGGCATCAGCATGTTCACGGTCAAGAACCACGTGCGCAAGATCCTGCGCAAGCTGGGCGCGAACAACCGCGCCCAGGCGGTCGCGATCGCGATGTCGCGCCGCGAGCTCAGCGAGCCGGAGCCGCCCTTGGCGCGATGACGCGCAGCGCCAGCGCGTGCACGGCCAGGCCGATGACGGCGCCGATCATGTCGGCGAGGACGTCGGCCGCCTCGGCGTCGCGGCCGGGGATCTGGGACTGCACCAGTTCGATGCCGACCCCATAGGCCAGCAGCGTCGCCAGCACGATCCAGCGGCGGCGCGGGCTGGCGATCAGGCATTGCATGCCGACGAAGGCCAGCGTGCCGAAGGCGCTGAAGTGATTGGCCTTGTCCCAACCGAGGTCGGCCATGCGCGGCGGATGCGGCGAGAAGGCCAGCCAGCTCGCGACAAGGACCACGGCGAGGAACAGGGCGCGCCAGGCGTTGCGCCAGCGCGGGTCATGCAGGACATCAGACATCACGGGAGCCCACCTCCGATCCGGGCTGCGGGCAGTGTGCCATGCGCCTGTGAAGCGAGCGTGAGGCCGCAAGGCCTGGAACATGCCTGTTCATCGGCTTCACCCGGCCCCATGAGGCCTGACGCGCGCTGACCGGTCTTCACTCGAGGTGCTCGTGGTGGTCGCTGGCGCCGCGCTTCCAGTAGGCCGCCGCGCGGATCGCATGGCGGTCGTGGCCCTTTTCGTCGACGAGGACACGGCGCAGCGCGGCCATGGATGCAGCCTCGCCCGCGCACCAGGCGTAGCCCTCGCCGGACGGCAGCGTCAACGCGCGCGCGGCCTCGATCAGCGCGTCGTCGCCGTCGACCCAGCGCAGCTCGAGGCCGGCGCGGGTCTCGAACTCGCGGCGGTCGCTCGCCGGCACGTTGAGCAGGGCGATCACCCGCGTTCCGGCGGGCAACTCCTCAAGGCGCCGCGCGATCGCGGGGAGGGCGGTCTCGTCGCCGGCGAGCAGGTGCCAATCGAAGTCGGACGGGATGACGAAGGAGCCGCGCGGGCCGGCGACCGTCAGCGTCTGGCCGGGACGGGCCTGCGCGGCCCAGGCGGCGGCGGGCCCGTCGCCGTGCTGGGCGAATTCGAGCACCAGCTCGCGCGCGGCGGTGTCGAAGCGGCGCGGCGTGTAGTCGCGCATCACCGGGCCGCCGGCGGCCTCGGCGTCGAAGATCAGCTTCACGTGGTCGTCGAAGGAGGCGCTGACGAAGTCGGCGAGCGAATCGCCGCTCAGCGTGACGCGGCGGAAGTTGGGCGTGATGTCGTCGACGGCGACGACGGTCAGCGGGCGGCGCTTGATCTCGTGGCGCACGCGCTGGACGCGGCTCAGGGCAGTGGGAGTCGTGGATTCGGTGGTCATTGCCGGGGTGCTCTTGTTCGTTGACAATGTCATCCATCTTGCGACGAGAAGATTGACAATGTCAACTAACACTGCCGGCCGAAGGGGCAAGGACGACGACGTGCTGGAGCTGGTGCATTCGGTGATGCACCGCTACCGGGCGCGGCAGTACCGCTTCCTGCGCGACGGGCCGCAGGCCATCACGCACATGGAAGGCAAGGTGCTGTTCTTCTTCGAGCGGCACCCCGGTGCGACGCAGAGCGACCTGGCGCAACACAGCGGCCGGGACAAGGCGCAGCTGGCGCGGCTGATCAAGGGGCTGCGGGACAAGGGGCTGCTCGATGCCGAGGCTGATGAGTCGGATCGGCGGCAGGTGCGGCTGCGGATCAGCGAGACGGGCCTGACGGTGCAGCGCGAGTTGAAGCGGCAGGCACGGCAGGTGTCGCTGCAGGCGCTGGCGGGCTTGAGCGCGGAGGAGCAGTCGCAGTTGGCCGAACTGCTCAAGCGGGTGCAGGCGAACCTGGGCGAGGAGTGAATCGGCGACACGTCGGCGAGCGTGAAATTCGCGGGGAACTTGTCGGGCAGAAAAATCTCGCCTATACTCTTTGACTCTGTTGTTCGCGACAGCGCCGGTGTAGCTCAGTTGGTAGAGCAGCGCATTCGTAATGCGAAGGTCGGGAGTTCGACTCTCTTCACCGGCACCAATCCCACGGGCCCGATGCGCAAGCATCGGGCCCTTTCCTTTTGTCCTGTCCATTTGCCCTGTCCATTTGGCCGCCCGCCCGCCCGCCCGCCGCGTCAGGCCGCGACAGCCTCGCAGCGGTGGCAACATCGGGCGCCATGACTGCCCCCACTCCCGTCACTCCCGCCACTCACTCCGCCCCTGACGGCGCGACCGGCCATGCGCCGGTGCGCCTGGATCTCGATGCCATCCTCGCGCAGCCGCTGCCGCCCACGCTCAAGGGCCTGCCGGCCAGCGCCGAAGGGCTCTTCCCGCGGGATCTCGAGCGCCTGAAGCTCTCGCTGCTCGACGGCGACCTGCCGCTGCCGGCGGCGGTGCTCAAGGAGTCCGCGCTGGTCCACAACGCCCGCTGGATGCGCGAGTTCACGGCCCGGGCCGGCGTGAGCCTGGCGCCGCACGGCAAGACGACGATGGCGCCGCAGCTCTTCCAGCGCCAGTTCGACGAAGGCGCCTGGGGCATGACCGCCGCGACGGCGGCGCATGTGCGCACCTATCGACGCTTCGGCGTGCCGCGCGTGATCCTGGCCAATCAACTGGTTGGCAAGGCGGACCTGGAGCTCGTGCTGCGCGAGCTGGAAGCGGATCCCGATTTCGATTTCCATCTGCTGGTCGACTCGGTGGCGGGCCTGGACCTGCTCCGCCGCGCCGCGGTCGAGCGCGGATTGACGCGGCCGCTGCAGGTGCTGCTGGAAGTCGGGACGCCGGGCGGCCGTTCGGGCGTGCGGACGCGCGAGGAGGGCCTCGCGCTGGGCCGCGCGATCCGCGAGGCCGCGCCGGCGATCGCCTTGCGCGGCGTGGAGGCCTTCGAGGGCGTCTACAGCGGCTCGGACACGGCGCGCGTGGAGCTCGGCGCGCTGACGATGATCGAGACGATCGCGGAACTCGCCCGCGCCGGCTGCGCGGAAGGCTGGTTCGCGCCCGGCGAGGTGCTGTTGACGGCCGGCGGTTCGGCGTTCTTCGACATGGCGGCCGCGGTGTTGGCCGCGGTCGACGCGGCCGGCACCGGTCACGCCTTGCGCGTGGTGCTGCGCAGCGGCTGCTACCTCTCGCACGACAGCCTGCAGTACGAGCGTCTGCAGGACCGCATGCGGCAACGCGCCGGCGCGCTGTGGGGCGAGGGCCCCGGCCTGCGCAATGCGATCGAGGTGTGGGCCTACGTGCAATCGGTGCCCGAGCCGGGCCGCGCGATCTGCACGGCCGGCCGGCGTGACCTCAGCTACGACGCCTGCCTGCCGCAGCCGCTGTGGTGGTATCGCCAGGGTCTGCACGACGCGCCGCAGGCCACGCCGGCCGAATGGGCCGTCACCAAGCTCAATGACCAGCATGCCTATGTCGATGCCGTCGATCCGACCGGGAAGGGCGGCGCGCTGCCGCTCCAGGTCGGCGACCTGATCGCCTTCGGCATCGGCCATCCCTGCACGACCTTCGACAAATGGCCGCTGCTGTACACGGTGGACGACGGCTATCGCGTCCTGGATGGCATCCTGACCTTCTTCTGAGACGACCACGCATGCACGACATCATCTGCCCGCACTGCGGCAAGGCCTTCAAGATCGACGAGGCCGGCTACGCCGACATCCTCAAGCAGGTGCGCGACAGCGACTTCGAGAAGCAGCTTCACGAGCGCCTGGAACTGGCCGAGCGCGACAAGCGCAATGCCGTGGAGCTCGCGCAGGCCAAGGTCGCCGGCGAACTGCAGCAGGCCGCCGCGCTCAAGGACGTCGAGATCCAGGAGCTCAAGGCCCGGCTCGATGCCGGCGAGGTCCAGCGCAGGCTCGCGGTGACCGAGGCGCTCGGCGCGCTGGAGAAGCAGCTCCAGGCCACCGCGTCCTCCAAGGACGCCGAGATCCAGCAGCTCAAGGCCAGGCTCGACGCCAGCGACATGGCCCAGCGCCTGGCGCTGACGCAGGCCGTCGGCGCCGTCGAGAAGGAGCGCGACCAGCTGCGCAGCGGCCTGGAGCGGGCCGAGCTCGAGAAGCAGCTGGCCGAGAAGTCGCTCAAGGACAAGTACGAGACGCAGATCAAGGACCGCGACGACGCCATCGAGCGCCTTCGCGACATGAAGGCGCGGCTGTCGACCAAGATGGTCGGCGAGACGCTCGAGCTGCACTGCGAGACCGAGTTCAACCGCATCCGCGCCACCGCCTTCCCGCGCGCCTACTTCGAGAAGGACAACGACGCGCGCACCGGCAGCAAGGGCGATTACATCTTCCGCGACACGGACGAGTCGGGCACCGAGATCGTCTCGATCATGTTCGAGATGAAGAACGAGAACGACCGCACCGCCACGAAGAACCGCAACGAGGACTTCCTCAAGGAGCTCGACAAGGACCGCGTCGAGAAGGGCTGCGAGTACGCGGTGCTGGTGTCGCTGCTGGAGCCCGACAGCGAGCTCTACAACACCGGCATCGTCGACGTCTTCCATCGCTATCCGAAGATGTATGTCGTGCGGCCGCAGTTCTTCATCCCCATCATCACGCTGCTGCGCAACGCGGCGATGAACGCGCTCAAGTACAAGGCCGAGCTCGCCCTGGTGAAGGCGCAGAACATAGACATCACCAACTTCGAGACCCAGCTCGAGACCTTCAAGTCGGCCTTCGGGAAGAACTACGAACTCGCGTCGCGGCGCTTCCAGACGGCGATCGACGAGATCGACAAATCGATCGATCACCTGCAGAAGACCAAGGAGGCGCTGCTGGGCACCGACCGCAACCTGCGCCTGGCCAACGACAAGGCGCAGGACGTGACCATCAAGAAGCTGACGCGCGGCAACCCGACGATGGCCGGCAAGTTCGCCGAGCTGAAGGACCAGGGGCCCGCCGACGCCGAGTGAGCGGGCCGCGACGCGGGCCGGAAAGAAGAAGGCCGCTCATCGAGCGGCCTTCTTCGTGATGCGCTGTGGCGCGGGGCGAGCGGCTTACTTGCCGGCGTCCAGGTGGTACTGCGTGACGCGCTCGACCTCGTTCTTCGAGCCCAGCACGACCGCGACGCGCTCATGCAGCTTGGTCGGCAGCACGTCCAGGATGCGCTGGCGGCCGTTGGTCGCCGCGCCGCCGGCCTGTTCGACCAGGAAGGCCATCGGGTTGGCCTCGTACATCAGGCGCAGCTTGCCGGCCTTGTTGGGCTCGCGCTTGTCCCACGGGTACATGAAGATGCCGCCGCGCGTCAGGATGCGGTGCACGTCCGCCACCATCGACGCGATCCAGCGCATGTTGAAGTCCTTGCCGCGCGGACCCGCCGTGCCGGCCAGGCACTCGTCGATGTAGCGCTTCACCGGCTCGTCCCAGTGGCGCATGTTGGACATGTTGATCGCGAACTCCTTGGTGTCCGCGGGGATCTTCACGTCGTCGGCGGTCAGCACCCACGAGCCCTGCTCGCGGTCCAGCGTGAACATCGCCACGCCGTCGCCCACCGTCAGCACCAGCGTGGTCTGCGGCCCGTAGACGCAGTAGCCCGCCGCCGCCTGCGACGAGCCCGGCTGCAGGAAGTCGTCCTCGCTGACGCCCTTGCTGCCCTCGGGCTTCTTCAGCACCGAGAAGATGGTGCCGATCGAGACGTTGACATCGATGTTGCTGGAGCCGTCCAGCGGATCGAACATCAGCAGGTACTCGCCCTGCGGGAAGCGGTTGGGCACCAGGTAGATGCTGTCCATCTCCTCCGAGGCCATCGCGGCCAGATGGCCGCCCCATTCGTTGGCTTCGATCAGGACCTCGTTGGCGATGATGTCCAGCTTCTTCTGGACCTCGCCCTGCACGTTCTCCGATCCCGCCGTGCCGAGCACGTCACCGAGCGCGCCCTTGTTGACGCTGATGGCGATGCGCTTGCAGGCGCGCGCCACCACCTCGATCAGCAGGCGCAGCTGCTGCGGGATGTGGCCGTGCAGCCGCTGCTGCTCGACCAGGTATTGGGTCAGGCTGACGTGTTGACTCATGAAACGACTCCGGATGGTTGGAAAGCCTCTTCCGTCGCGGCCGGCACCGCCGCGGCCACGGGCCGCGGATCGAGGGCCAGCGCGCGCTCGATGATTTCGCGCACGTCGTTGGACAGGTCCGGCTTGGCGGCCACGCGGACGATGGCCTCGCGCGCGGCGCTGCGGTAGGGCTGGGCCAGCGCGGTCCAGCGGTCCATCACGCGGGCCAGCCGCCCCGCCACCTGCGGGTTGATCGCGTCCAGCGCCAGCACCTGCTCGGCCCAGAACACATAGCCCGCCGCGTCCGCGCGGTGGAACGCAGCCGGGTTGAACATCGCCAGCGAGAAGATCAGGCTGCGCGCCCGGTTCGGGTTCTTCAGCGTGAAGTCGGGGTGCTTCATCAACTGCTTCACCCGCGCGAAGGTCTTGCCCTGGGCTTCCGCCGCGCGGCCCTGCAGCGCGAACCACTTGTCGATGACCAGCGCCTCGCCCTTGAACTGGGCGTGGAAGCGGGCCAGCGCGGCGTCGGCCAGCTCGGCGTGCGCGTTCACGAGCGCGCTCAGCGCGCCCATGCGGTCCGTCATGTTGGCGGCGTCCTTGAAGCGCTGGTAGGCGCGGCCCGGCCAGACGCTGTCGCCGCTGCGGGTCGCGTGCAGCACCAGCATCGCCAGCGACAGGTTCACCAGCGCGCGCCGGCCGCTCTGGACCGGGTCGGGACGGTAGCCGCTCGTGACCTGGTGCTCGTCGTAGGCCCAGGCCCAGTCGGACTGCAGCGCCGAGGCCAGCTGCGCCTGCGCGGCCTCGACCGCGGCATGGATGGCCTGCGGGTCGACCACGTCGAGCTGCTCGGCGATGTAGGCCTCGTCGGGCAGCTGCAGCGCGAGCGCCTTGAAGGCCGGATCCAGTTCCGGATGGCGCAGCACGGCGCGCATCGCGTCCAGGTAGGCGGCGTCCAGCACCAGCGTCTGGCCCGAGCGCACCGCGCCCAGGATGCGCGCCAGCGCCAGGCGCTGCGAGGCCTCCCAGCGGTTGAACGCGTCGCTGTCGTGCTTGAGCAGCACCAGCAGTTCCGCGTCGCCCAGGCCGTCGTCCAGCACCACCGGCGCGGAGAAGCCGCGCAGCAGCGACGGCACCGGCTCGGACGGCACGTTGACGAAGACGAAGGACTGCTCGGCCTGGTCCAGCACCAGCACGCGCTCGGTGCCGGTGGTGCCGGCGTCGCCGTCCTCGCCCTGCAGCATCAGCGGCAGCGCCTGGCCGTCGCGAGACAGCAGGCCCAGCGCGACCGGGATCACCTGCGGCAGCTTGCCGTCCTGGCCCGGCGTCGCGGGCGAGGCCTGCTTGAGCGTCAGCGTGAAGGTGCCGGCGGCCGCGTCGTAGGCGCCGCGCGCCTGCAGGCGGGGCGTGCCGGCCTGTGCGTACCAGCGCTTGAACGCGTCCAGGCGCGTGGACAGCGCCGAGCCCGGGTTCGCGTCGGCGATCGCCTGCGCGAAGTCGTCGCAGGTCACGGCCTGGCCGTCATGGCGCTCGAAGTACAGCGCCATGCCCTTGGCGAAGCCGTCGCGGCCGACCAGCGTCTGGTACATGCGCACGACTTCCGCGCCCTTCTCGTAGACGGTGGCGGTGTAGAAGTTGTTGATCTCGACGTACTCGTCCGGGCGCACCGGATGGGCCATCGCGCCGGCGTCCTCGGGGAACTGGCGGGCGCGCAGCGCGCGCACGTCCTCGATGCGGCAGACCGCGCGCGCGCTCGGCGTGGCGGCCATGTCCTGGCTGAATTCCTGGTCGCGGAAGACCGTCAGGCCCTCCTTCAGCGACAGCTGGAACCAGTCGCGGCAGGTGACGCGGTTGCCGGTCCAGTTGTGGAAGTACTCGTGCGCGACGATGGACTCGATGCGGGCGAAGTCCGCATCGGTCGCGGTGGCCGGGGAGGCCAGCAGCGCCGAGGTGTTGAAGATGTTCAGCCCCTTGTTCTCCATCGCGCCCATGTTGAAGTCGGACACGCCGACGACCATGAAGCGCTCCAGATCGAGCGGCAGCTGGAAGCGGGCCTCGTCCCACACGACGGACGCGATCAGCGAGTTCATCGCGTGCTCGGTCTTCTCCAGGTCGCCCTGGCGGACGTAGACCTGCAGCAGGTGGTCCTTGCCGCCGCGGGTGCGGATGCGCTGCTCGCGCGCGACCAGGTCGCCGGCCACCAGGGCGAACAGGTAGCTCGGCTTGGGGAACGGGTCATGCCACTTCGCCAGGTGGCGGCCGTTGTCCAGCTGGGCGGTCTCGACCAGGTTGCCGTTGGACAGCAGCACCGGGTACTTCGCCTGGTCGGCGCGCAGCGTGACCGTGTAGACCGCCATCACGTCGGGGCGGTCCAGGAAGTAGGTGATGCGGCGGAAGCCCTCGGCCTCGCACTGGGTGAAGAAGCTGCCGCCCGAGGTGTACAGGCCCGACAGCGCGGTGTTCCTGTCCGGCGCGCAGGTGTTGCGGATCTCCAGCGTGAAGTCCGCGTCCGGCACGTTGTCGATGATCAGCTCATGGCCTTCCTGGCGGAAGGACACGCTCTCGCCGTCGATCAGCACGCGCAGCAGGTTGAGCTCCTCGCCATGCAGGCGCAGCGGGCCGTGCGGCACGGCGGCGTTGCGTTCCAGGCGCATCTTGCTGGCGACCAGCGTCTTGGCCGGATCGAGGTCGAAGCACAGGTCGACGGTGCGGATCCAGAAGATCGGCGCGATGTAGTCGGCGCGGCGGATCAGGGTGGCAGTGCCTTCACGCATGGCGGGCTTCCTTGTAGGAATGAAGAAGCCCCGGGCTCAAGGGTCGTGCGCCGGGGCTGTTTGTCTCTGTGTTGCTCTTACACGCCCTGTTTCAGGGACGCGGTGATGAATGCGTCGAGGTCGCCGTCCAGCACCTTCTGGGTGTTGGAGATCTCGACGTTGGTGCGCAGGTCCTTGATGCGGCTCTGGTCCAGCACGTACGAGCGGATCTGGTGGCCCCAGCCCACGTCGGTCTTGCTGTCCTCGAGCTTCTGCTGCTCGGCCATGCGCTTCTTCATCTCGTGGTCGTACAGGCGCGAGCGCAGGCGGCGCCAGGCGACGTCGCGGTTGCTGTGCTGGCTGCGGCTGTCCTGGCACTGCACGACGATGCCGGTGGGGATGTGGGTCAGGCGCACCGCCGAGTCGGTCTTGTTGATGTGCTGGCCGCCGGCGCCGCTGGCGCGGTAGGTGTCGGTGCGCACGTCCGCGGGGTTGATGTCGATCTCGATCGAGTCATCGATCTCGGGATAGACGAACAGCGACGCGAAGCTCGTGTGGCGGCCGCCGGAGGAGTCGAAGGGACTCTTGCGGACCAGGCGGTGCACGCCCGATTCGGAGCGCAGCAGGCCGAAGGCGTACTCGCCTTCCACCTTGATGGTGGCGCTCTTGATGCCGGCGATCTCGTCGTCGGTCTGTTCCTCGACCTCGGCCTTGAAGCCCTTGCGTTCGCAGTACTTCAGGTACTGGCGCAGCAGCATGCCGGCCCAGTCGCAGGCTTCGGTGCCGCCGGCGCCGGCCTGGATGTCGATGAAGCAGTTCAGCGGGTCGGCCGGGTTGTTGAACATCCGGCGGAACTCGAGTTCCTCGACCTTCTCGGTCAGCTTGGCGGATTCGTCCGCGATGGTCTGCAGGCCGGTGACGTCGTTCTCTTCCTTGGACATCTCGAACAGCTCGAGGTTGTCGGCGAGGTTCGAGGTCAGGTGATTGATGGTCTCGACGACCTGTTCGAGGGTGCGTTTTTCCTTGCCGAGTTCCTGGGCCCGCTTGGGTTCGTTCCAGACGTTGGGGTTCTCCAGGGCGGCGTTGACTTCATTCAACCGCAGCGCTTTGCGGTCGTAGTCAAAGGTACCCCCTTAGCGCGTCGGTACGCGCTTGCAGATCGGCCAGCGTGGTGCCGATCGCATTGATTTGCTCGATGTCCATGATCCGTTCGAGTGAAAGAGCCCCCGAAAGGGGGCCCGAAGCCGGGTATTTTCTCATGCTGAGGGGCGCGGGCTCCCTAAGATGACCAGATGGTCCCGAAACCCCCTGTCCCCGAAGCAGGTTCCCCGTCCGGCACGATGCGCGCCCGCCGCAGGCGCGTGCGGCGCGGCAACTGGCGGCTGACGCTGGCGCTGCTGGCCGCGTGGGCGGCGGTGAGCTTCGGCGTGGCCTATTTCGCCCGGGCGCTGAGCTTCGATTTCTTCGGCTGGCCGTTCAGCTTCTGGGTGGGGTCGCAGGGGGCGCTGATCGTCTACGTGGCGATCGTGGTCATCTACGCGACCGTCATGAACCGCCGGGAGGCGGCGGCCGGGGTGAAGGACCCCGCGCCGTATTCGGACGAGGCCGAGGGCAAGCGGCCCGAGCGCGATCGCTCGGGGCCGATCACCGGCTTCTGAGCCCCATCATGCCGGTGCCAGGCCGGCGCCAGGCCGGTGCCGCGCCAGCGTCAGAACGGCGAGGGATCCGTGGATTCCTGCTTCGCGGCGGCGAGCTGCGCCTGCAGTTCGGCGACCTGGCCGCGCAGCTTCACGTTCTCGTCCTGGAGCGCGCTGACCTGGGCGCGCAGCAGCGCGACGGCGGGATCGGCCTCGAGCTCGCCGTCCGCGTTGGTGGGCACGTCCAGCAGCGCGACGGCCACTTCGGCGACGGCGTCGCCGGCGGCCTTCTTGCCGACGCGGGATTCGCGCACGCGCTTGGCGGCCTGGCGCAGTTCCTTCTTGCCGCCGGCGGCGGCGGCGGCCTGCTCCTCGGCGGGCAGGTCGGCGATGACGGCGGCGGCGCTGATGGAGACCTCGCCCGACCGGACTGCGGCGACGAGCTCAGGGGCGGCCGCCTTCTGGATCTTCTCGATCTGCGTCACGGTGGCGCTGCTGATGCGGGCGGCGCGGGCGATGGCCTCGCGGCTCTTGAGCGGTGGCGCGTCGGGCACCGGCGCGCCGGTGGCGCTGGCGGGCGCCTCGGTCTCGGCGGCGGAGGCCTCGGGGCTGGGGTCGTTGAGCACGGCCAGGCGGCGCGCTTCCATGATCTCCTTCTTGCGCAGCGCGAGCACGCCGCGCTGGAAGTCGGAGACGCTGCGGCGGCCCAGGTGCTGGTCGATCATCCACAGGTGCACGTCTTCCATCGACTTGAAGCGCGTGTTCTGCACCGTCTGGAAGGGGATGCCGTGCTTGGTGCAGATGCCGTGGCGGTTGTGGCCGTCGACGAGGATGTCGCCCCACAGCACCAGCGCGTCGCGGCAGCCTTCGGCGAGGATGCTGCGCTCGAGCGCGGCGTATTCGTCCTCGGTCAGCGGATCGATGTAGGCCTTGAGTTCTTCGGTGACGATGATGTTCATGACGACGGACAGCGGGGAATGCGGAGGCGGGCGGAGGCGGATGTGCGCATCGCGCGCGGGGTCGCGCGGGCGGCGGACGATGCCGGAAAAGGGCGGCATTCTGCCCAATCCGCGCGGCTAAGCTGTCGCACTCCGAGCACGGGCGTCGGAAATCCCACGGAACACCTCCTCATGAGCGAAGCGATCGCGCAGCCGGCCGGCCCCTTGGACCCCTCGGACCCCTTGATCAGCGGCTGGGACCATCCCTTCCCCCATCGGCTGGCGGTGGTCCCCCAGCCGGCGGACATCGACGGTTTGAACCACACCAACAACGCGGTCTATGTGAAGTGGTGCGAGCAGGTGGCGTGGTCGCATTCGGTGGCGCTGGGGCTGGATCTGGAGGATTACCGCCGGCTGGACCGGGCGATGGCGATCCGGCATGGGGAATATGACTACCTGCTGCCGTCCTTCGAAGGGGAGGCGCTGGTGCTGGGGACCTGGCTGACGGCGGGGGATGGGAAGCTGGCGATGGAGCGCCGTTTCCAGCTGCGCCGCGCGAGCGACGGCCAGACGCTGATGCGCGGGCGATGGGCGCTGGTGTGCATCGACATCAGCAGCGGCAGGCCGAAGCGGATGCCACCGGAATTCGTCGCGGCGTATCAGGCCGCGGTGGTGGCTTCTCCGTCTCTCTCCGGCGGAGACGCTTCGGAGTAAAGGACTGCGGGCGGCCGCTGGCCCTCACCCCTCCCTCTCCCGCAAGCGGGCGAGGGGGTAATACCGGCGGCGCTTCTTGCACCCTCTCCCGCTTGCGGGAGAGCAACCGTGTCGAGCGCAGCTGCTGACCAACTCCCTCGCCCCCCGCGAGGGGGGAGAGGGCAGGGGAGAGGGGGTGCTTCGAAGGGCAGCAGCGCTGTGGCACGAGCCCCCTCTCCCTCCCTCTCCCCGCTGGGGCGAGGGGTTTACTACGACGTCCGGCTCTTACTCCCTCTCCCGCGAAGTGGGAGAGGGAGGGGTGAGGGCCAGCGGCCTCACGCAGGCCGCTACCCCAGAAACTCTTCGACGGCGCGCGCCAGCGCTTCGGGCTGGTCGTGGTGCAACATGTGCGCCGCCTGCTGGAGCGTGACCCGCCGCAGGTCCTTGACGACGCCCAGGCGCGCCTCGAAGTCCTCGCGCGGATAGCGGTCGCCCCACCACTGCGAGAGCTGTGTCTCGCTGCCCTCGACCCACAGCGTGGGCGCCTCGATGCGCGACCAGCAGGCGAGCGCCTCCGCCTTGCGATACAGCACCGGATTGGTCCGCTTGTGCGCCGGGTCGCCGAGGATGTGCCAGCGCCCGTCGTCCTTCTGCCGCGACCAATGCGGCGCCAGCCAATGCGCCTTCTCCGCGCTCAGCCTCGGATTGGTCTTCATCAGCCGCTGCGCGACACCTTCGACGCTGTCGTAGCTCTTGAGGCTCTGCGGCGCCTTGAGCTCGTCGAGCCAACTGGCCAGCCGCGCGGGCGCCATCTCCGGCGTGGTCTCCGGCAGCCCGAATCCTTCCAGGTTCACCAGCTTGCGCAGCCGCTGCGGCCGCACGCCGGCATAGGTCATCGCGATGTTGCCGCCCATGCTGTGCCCGAGCAGATCCACGGGCGCATCGGGGCTGACCGCATCAAGCAGCGCATCCAGGTCGCCGAGGTAATCCGGGAACCAGTACGCATCGCCGCCATTGCCGTCGGTGAGCCCGAAGCCGCGCCAGTCGATCGCGATGACGCTGCGCTCCTCGCGGAAGGCGTCGACCATGAACTGGAACGACGCGCCCACGTCCATCCAGCCATGCACCATCACCAGCAGCGGCCGTTGCCCATCGGGCTCGGGGCCCCATCGCAGCACGTGATGGCGCAGGCCGCGCAGCGTCATGAAGCCGCTGCGATGCGGGCGGCGGACGCGATGGGCAGTGGACTCGTCGGGGCGCGGGGTAGTGCTCATGGCCGCGACTCTAATGGCCTGGCCGCCAGCGCGCTTTCGCCATGGAGACAATCGGTCGGCAAGCTTCCGACCACTCCCAAGAGCCATGACCGCTTCCGACGCCTACACCCTGCGCCCCGCCCGCCCCGATGACCTGGCCGCGATCGTCGGCCTGATCGGCGAGCTCGCCGACTTCGAGCACCTGTCCCACCTGATGGACGTGACGCCGGAGAAGCTGCTCCCGCACCTCTTCGGCGAGCGCCCTGTCTGCGAAGCCCTGGTCGCCGAGCACGACAGTGGCGCGGTCGTCGCCTTCGCGCTGACCTTCACCAATTTCTCGACCTTCCTGGGCAAGCCGGGCCTGTACCTCGAGGACCTGTACGTGCAGCCCGCGCATCGCGGCGCGGGCCTGGGCAAGCGCATGCTGACCCACCTGGCGCAAGTCGCGATCGCGCGCGACTACGGCCGCTTCGAATGGTGCGTGCTCGACTGGAACGACAACGCCATCCGCTTCTACGAAAAGATGGGCGCGACGATCATGCCGGACTGGCGCCTGTGCCGCCTGACCGGCGACGCGCTCGCCAAGTTCAAGGGCTGAGGCCGGACGGCGTGGCCGTTTCGCGCCAGTGTAGGGCGCGCCCGCGCACCGTCCTGGCGCTACGGGCTTTCCATGAAGACCGGGCGGGACCCGCTCGCTAGCATCCACGCTCTTGTCCCGACCAGGAGCATGTGACGCGATGGATGCCTACGCGCTGATCCACGGCGCCTTCCGCTGGCAGGTGCCCGAGCGCCTGGCCATCGCCGAACTCTGCTGCGGCCGCTGGGCCCGCGAGACCCCCGACGCGCCCGCCATCCTCTTCGACAGCGACAGCGGATGCCGCGCCCAGTATTCCTTCGGCCAGTTGCAACGCGCCGCCAACCGCCTCTCCAACGCGCTCAGGCGCCTGGGCGTGGAGGCCGGCGATCGCGTCGCGCTCGTGCTGCCGCAGCGCTTCGAGACCGCCGTCGCGCACATCGCGATCAACCAGCTCGGCGCGGTCGCGATGCCGCTGTCGATGCTCTTCGGCTCCGACGCGCTGGAGTACCGCCTCAAGGACAGCGCCGCCCGCGTCGCCATCGTCGAGGCGGGCGCGCTCGAGGCGCTGCGCCAGGCGCGCGCGCAATGCCCGGACCTGCGCCAGGTGCTGGTGGTGGGCGAGGCCGGCGGACGCGAGGGCGAGTCCGGCTGGATGGCCGCGCTGCAGGCCGAGGACGCGCGCTTCGCCGCCCGCGACAACGCGGCCGAGGATCCCGCCATCCTGATCTACACCAGCGGCACCACCGGCGCGCCCAAGGGCGCCTTGCTGCCGCAGCGCGCGCTGCTGGGCAACCTCACCGGCTTCATCGCGAGCCAGAACTGGTTCGGCTTCGATCCCGCCGATCCGTCGGTGCGCAGCGAGGCGGTGTTCTGGAGCCCCGCCGACTGGGCCTGGACCGGCGGCCTGATGGACGCGCTGCTGCCGTCGCTGTGCTTCGGCCGGCCCATCCTCGGCTACCAGGGGCGCTTCTCGCCGGAGAAGGCGCTGGAGCTGATGCAGCACTACGGCATCACCCACACCTTCCTGTTCCCCACCGCGCTGAAGGCGATGATGAAGGCCGTGCCCCATCCCGCCGAGCACTACACGCTGCGGCTGCAGGCCGTCATGAGCGCGGGCGAGGCCGTCGGCGACGCGGTCTTCGAGTGGGTGAAGCGCGAGCTCGGCGTGACGGTCAACGAGATGTTCGGGCAGACCGAGATCAACTACGTCGTCGGCAACTGCGAGCGGCTGTGGCCGGCCAGGCCCGGCAGCATGGGCCGCGCCTATCCGGGTCACCGCGTCGCGGTCATCGATGACGACGGCCAGGTCTGTCCGCCTGGACGGATTGGCGAGGTCGCGGTCCATCGCCGCGACGCGCACGGGGACCTCGATCCGATCTTCTTCCTCGGCTATTGGGGCAACGAGGCGGCGACCGCCGCGAAGTTCACCGGCGACCCCTCGGACAGCTGGTGCCGCACCGGCGACCTGGCGCGCGCCGACGAGGACGGCTACCTCTGGTACCAGGGCCGCGCCGACGACCAGTTCAAGGTCGCCGGCTATCGCATCGGGCCGGGCGAGATCGAGAACTGCCTGGTGCGCCACGACGCCGTCGCCAACGCGGCCGTCGTGCCCAAGCCCGATGCCGAGCGCGGCGCGCTGGTGAAGGCCTTCGTGGTGCTGGCGCCGGGGCGGCAGCCGTCGGCGGCGCTGACGCAGGAGCTGCAGGCCTTCGTCCGCCAGCGCCTCGCGCCCTACGAGTACCCGAAGGAGATCGAGTTCATCGACAGCCTGCCGATGACCACCACCGGCAAGGTGCAGCGCCGCGTGCTGCGGCAGCTCGAAGCCGACCGGGCCGCGGCGCGCGCCTGAGCGTCTGGCGCCTAGCTCGCGCGGGCGTTGCGCAGCTTCACGTAGAGCTTGGTGTTGGCGCCGGGCGGCGGCTGGAACAGCGCCGCGTCGGGCCATTGCTCCTGGCCCGTCAGCACCGTGCAGGCGCGCGAGGGCTTGCCCTTGGGCGTCTCCGGCTCGCGCTGCTGCGCATCGGCCGGCAGCGGCAGCCGCCAGCGCTGGCCGTCCTCGGTCCAGTCCAGCGTCCATTGCGGCTGGTCGCTGCAGGCGATCACGCCCTCGATCTGCGGGAACATCCAGCGCACGTACCAGGGCAGCAGCTCGGTGCGCAGGCGCTGGCCGACCACCACCACGCGGCGCACGGTGCCCATGTCCAGCATCTCGGGCGAGGTCGCCAGGTCGATGCTCAGGCGCACGCCCAGGTCGCCCTTGGCCGCGTTGGTGCCGAAGTCCATGTCCCGGGCCCGGTCGGCGGGGAAGGTCGGCAGGTCGAAGGCGCCCTTGGCATCGAGCGGAATCGGGATGTAGTCGTCCGCGCTCATCAGCGCGAGCTTGGTGCCGGCGGGCGGCGGCTTGTCGGAGTCCTTCGCGTCGGTGAGCACGAAGCGCGACACGAACAGGCCCTCGCCCTCGGTGCGCAGCTTCGACAGCAGCTCGTTGAGCCGCTTGTAGGGGAAGGATGTGCCGCGCTTCATGTCGCTCTGCACCGTCGGCAGCGCGACGGCCTGATCGTGCGCGGAGGCCGCGGGCGCGGGCGGCGTGGCCGCGGCGGTGGTCGCCGCCGGATTCGCGGCTGAACTCGCCGCGTTGGCCGGCTCGCCGCCGGCCATCAGCAGGCCTGAGATGGCAAGCGCGGCGGCGGTGGCCGCATGGGTGAAGGGCTGGACTCTCACTTCTCTCTCTCCCTGGTCGCGAAGGACGATCCGCGCAGAACGGCGCGGGATGCAAATGCGTTGACGAAGACGGTGGGGGATGGCGCGAAAACCGCGCGATGTCCTCGGGTTGTGGGTCAGCGGCGGCACTTGCCGCGCGCCTCCGCGAGCAGCCAGAACGGCGCGCTCAGCAGGCCCATGCCGCCGCCGGCGTACTCGCCCTTGAGGCAGTCGCCGTTGGCGCCTTTCATCATCTCCTTGCCGAGCTTGGCGGACGCCTCGACCTTGTCCGGCGCCTGGCTGGCCTGGTCGGCGCGCTCGGCCAGCAGCGGCTGGCCCTGCGTCGACTGACGGATCGCGTTGCGCGTCGCCGCGCCGTAGAGCAGGTCGCGGCCGGATGGTCCGGAGGCCGCCGAGGCGGGCGCCGGCGCGGCGACGATCACGGTGGCGCGCGGCTCGTTCGCCGGAACGTCGATTTCCGGCGCCGGCGCCAGGACCCGCGCCGGCGGCCGCGCCGCGGCAGCGGACCGGGCGGCGGGGTCAGGCCTTGCGGCCCGCCGCTCCGGTGCCGCCTTGGGCTTCCGCGCGGAGGCCGTCGCCGGCAGCGGCGACAGCGTGATCGTGATCATCCGGATGGAGGAACTCCGCTGATCGCGATGGGCGTCCGTCCGATGCCAGGCCTGCTGCAGCCAGCCCAGCAGCAGCACGTGCAACAGCAGCACCGCGCCGATCGCGAGCACGCGCGCTCGCGTCCATCGCCGGGGTTCAGGCATCACCATCATCAGCTCCCTCCTGGCCGCCGCCGTCGTGGCCGCCGTCCTCCCAGGCCAGCAGGTCGCCCGGCTGGCACTGCAGCGCCGCGCAGATCCGCGACAGCGTGTCGAAGCGCACGCCGCGCACCTTGCCGGACTTCAGCAGCGAGAGGTTGGCCTCGGTGATGCCGATGGCCTCGGCGAGCTCCTTCGAACGCATCTTGCGCTGCGCGAGCATCACGTCGAGTCGGACGACGATGGGCATGGGGTTCTCGGCGCGGTGCTCAGACGAACTCGGCGTTTTCCTGCGCCATCCGCTGGGCCTCGCTCATGACCATGGCCATGGCCGTCAGCACCAGGCCCAGCAGCAGCACGATGTAGTGCTGGCTGCCCAGGTGCACCGTCAGCAGGCGCTGTCCGGGCGGATTGCGCGCCGTGAGCGCGAGGAGGGTGGCGGTCTCGGACAGCGGCATCACCAGCGCCATCGCCGTCAGCGACTGGCCGATGCGGCGCAGGTGCCGGGTCGAGGCCGCGGTGAAGACCTGGCCCCGCAGGTAGCCGCCGAACAGCCGCCACAGGGTCACCAGCGCGTACAGGGTCAGCAGCGTCATCGGCAGGTTCGCGGCGAAACCCCAGGCCCGCGAGACCGCGTCGACCTGCAGCGCGCCGTCGTGGCCGAAATCCTCGCGCACGGTGCGCTCCACCATCGCGGCGTTGGTCCAGAACATCGCCTGGAAGCCGATCAGCAGCGCCGTCGCGATCAACGCCATCGCGCGCACGCAGTGCGCGATCCAGCGGATGCGCTGGAGGCTGGAGGGGAAAGGGGCGTCGCTCGGGACCGTCATGCTGGTTACCGTAATTTGGTAAGAAATTACTGTAAAACAATAATTTTGAAAGCGCAACGCCGAACCGGGTAAAGAAGTGCCCGAATGCGCATCCCCCTAGAACGCGTGCGTCGTTCCGCCCCGCCGTCCCTCCGATTGAGGATGTCCAGGCACAGGGACGGCCACACACTGCGGACCGGCCGCGCCCGGGAGGTGGGGCTCCGGGGGAGGGGATGCCATGGGCGAACGGATCGCGATCGACGTCAGCGCGCTGTCGCGCTTCGAGCAGGCCGTCATGCGCTTCGACCTGGAGGAGCGCTGCGACTTCGCGAACGCCGCGGCCTGCGAGTTGATGGGCAGCGCCGATCCCGTCGGGCTGCCGCTCAGCGCGTTCTTCCCGGACGGCCAGGAGCGGGAGCGCGTCGCGGTGGAATTCGGCAAGCGCCTGCGCGGCGATGCGTCCAGCTACCAGACCTGCTTCACGCGGCCGGCCACCGGCGAGCGCATCCCGATCAGCGTCTTCGCGCTGCCGGTGATTGCGCCCGACGGCGCCATCGCCGGCTCGCTGGCGATCCTGCGCGACCGGCGCGAGGAGGAAGTGACGCGCGCCATCCACCAGGCGGTGGAGACCCTGCGATCCGGCCAGGCCATCATCGACGCGCTGGCGGCGCAGCTCAGGCGGCTGATCGGCTTCGACGCGTTCAAGGTCATTCCCGTCAGCGAGGACCGGCGCCATCTGCGCGTGCTGCGTCCCAGCGCCGACCACGATCCGGCGCGGGACACCTTCAAGTGGTGGCCCATGCCGGCCTTCATCGCCGGGACCATCGACGCCGAGACGCCGCGCACGATCGACGTGCGCGAGATGTTCGAGCAACCCGACTACGCGCTCATGGCGGAGAACGATCCCGCCACCCGCGAGTTCCTCGAGAGCGGCGTGCGCTACACGCTGAGCCTGCCGATCTGCAGCGGCGACGAGATCCGGGCCTTCCTGTCGCTGGACTCGCGCGGCGACCGGCCCTTCACCGACGGCCAACTGGCGCTGTGCCAGCGGCTGCCGCTCGGGCAGGCGGTGCTGATGGCGCTGCACTTCGAGGAGCAGCGCAGCCTGCAGGCCTGCGTGGACCTGGTCGGCGAGATGGGCCGGCAGGCCTCCAACGTCGATGCCGTGGCCGCGGTCCTGACGCAGCGGCTGACGCAGGACTTCGGCTGGGACGAGGCCGTCGTGTTCCAGCGCGACGAGGACCATGGCCGCTTCCGCGCCATCAGCCAGTCGGCGGGGCAGGGTGGCCTGCGGGATTCCGAATGCCTCGTCGATGGCGAGTGCGGACTGGTGGCCGATGCCTTCGGTCAGCAGCGCCTGGCCTATGAGGAGATCGAGCCCGCCGCCGACGCGGCACGCCCGCTGCGATCGCGGCTCGCGCTGCCCATCCCGGGCGACACGCGCCGCTGGGTGCTGCAGCTGGCCTCCTGCTGCACGCAGGCCTACGCGCAGGAGGAGGAGCGCGCGTTGACGATGCTGGCGCTGGAGGCCGGCCACATCCTGGAGCGGGTGGCGCTGCTGGAGATGCGCGCCGCGATCCTGAACTCGATCAACGACGCGGTGGTGGAGACGGACCGCCGCTGCCTGATCCGCCGGGCCAATCCGGCGGCCTTGCGGATCCTCGGCCTCGCGGACGAGGCCCAGGCGCAAGGCCGCTCGCTGAAGGACTTCATCGCCGACACCGCGATGGCCGAGGCGATCGCGGGCACCGTCAGCTTCTCGCGGCATCTGGTGGAGATCGCCGCGGCCGATGGGCGCCGGCTCGGCGCCGCGCTCTCGGGCGCCTTGCTGCCCTTGCATCTGGGCGGGCGGGTGTTCGTCATCAGCGACCTGACCTACGAGCGGGAGGCTGAGAAGCTCGCCACCCTCAAGGAGGTCTTCCGGCATGCGTCGCTGGAAAGCCGTCTGCCGCTGGCGCTGGCCGCCGGCTGGCTGTCCGATCTCGGCCGCGGCGACGGCGCGCTGCGGCCCGTCATCGAGGCCGCGCTCAAGCAGATCCGCAAGGCCGACCTGCCGCTGGAGCGGCTGCTGCGGCTGAGCACGCCCGACGGACCGACCAGCGGCCGTCAGGAGGTCGACCTCGGCGAGCTCGTGGAGCAGGTCTGGCGCGAACTGCCCGAATCGGAGCAGGGCGCGCTGTCGCGCGGCGCCCTGCCGGCCGGCGTGCGTGTGCTCGCGCCGCGGGAGGACCTGCGCTTCTGCCTGGAGAGCGCGCTGTCCTTCGCGTTGCGCACGCGGCCGCAGGACCGCCTGATCGGGCTGTCCATCAGCCAGGGCCGGCGCACGGCCGCCATCTCGCTGAGCGGCGACTGGGCCCCAGGCCTGGGCGCGGACGCGTCCGCCGGCGTGCTCGACCGCTGGCGCCGCCGCACCGCGACCGATGTCGCGCTGGCTGCCGACGAAATCTCGGCCATCGTGGGCGCCGCGGGCGGCCGCTTCCGCAGCGAGCTCGCGACGCGGGTCATGTTCGAACTGGAGCTGCCGCTGGCGGCAACGGGAGGGTCCCATGGGCTGGACGCTGATCCTTCATGACAACGACGACATGCTGGGCTACCTGGCTGGCGCCGTCGGCGCGGTGCTGACCGCGGACCGCTGCCGCCTGGCCCGCAATGTCCAGGACGCCCAGGCGCTGGCCTTCAGCGAGGGCATGTCCCAATGCCGGCTCATCGTCGCGAGCCTGACCGCGCGCGCCAGCGCCAGCGCCGTGCCGGACGTCGATCGCCGCGAGCTGAGCGGCCTGGACTTCGTGCGGCAGCTGCGCGGGCTGGGCGTGACGACGCCGGCCCTGCTCGTGTGCAGCTTCATCGACACCGAGCGGGTCAGCGAGGCCACCGGCGTGGAGGGCGTGCAACTGATCGGCGCCCAGGACCTGGCGGGGAACCTGGCCGAGCGCGTCCGCGCGCTGAGCGGTCCGGCGTCCGCCCCGGGCGTGGCGGCGGGCCCGGCGGCGCCGGCCCGTTACCGCGTCGACCTGGACATCGTGCTGCGCCACCGCCAGCAGAGCTGCTGGAGCATGCGCGGCGCGGGCGGCATCGCCGTCGAGGACTCCGGGAAGATGGACATCGACGACACCGAACTGGACGACCTGCGCGGGCGCAGCGACCTCAGGAGCAGCCCCAGCTCGACGGCGATGCAATCGCTGGGCCTGAGCATCTACAAGCTGCTGATGGCCGACAACCTCAAGAGCGAGGACCTGGAGATCAAGCTCAACAACAGCGTCCACAGCTATGGCGGACTGTCGATCGCGCGCATCCGCTTCAACGTCGACGAGCGGACGCATCCCATCCATCTGGAGACGCTGGCCAAGCCCGACAAGCTGTCCGAGACACCGGACTTCTGGATGCTGCGCGCGCCGATGTTCCGCAAGTACGGCGACCGGGGCGAGCGTCCGCCGCTCTTCAAGGACCGGCGCAGCCAGGTCGAGCCGGTCGACTGCCTGCTGATCCTGGGCTGCGACGAGGCGTTCGCCGCCGGCGCGCCCTTGCTGCGCGAATTCCACGCGCTGCCGGCCGCGCGGCGCGAATCGGCCTGGCTGGGCGACTGGCTGGCGTCGCGCGGCCAGGAGGTGGGCCGGATCACGGTGCTGCGCCACGCGGACCATGCCGAGGGCGCCTTCGCCCAGGCGGTGCGCCAGGAGCTGGCCGCGCATCCGTACGCGCTGGTGCACTACTGCGGCCATTCCGACATCGGCGACGACGAGACGGCCTATCTGGCGTTCGGAGGCGCCGACAGCGACCTGGTGACGGCGGAGGACTTCGCCGGCTGGACCTCGTCGGTGCAGTTCATGTTCCTCAGCAGCTGCCACAGCGCCAAGGCGAGCTTCATCATGAAGCTCGTGCGGGCCAAGGTGCCGGCCGTGGCCGGCTATGCCTGGCCGATGGAGGACGCGGTGGCCGCCTGCTTCACCGAGGCCTTCTACACCTGCCTGTTCAGCGAGGGACGCGACCACCGCTACCTCGAGTACTCCTTCATGCAGGCCAAGCGCCTGCTGCACCGGCGCTATCGCAGCCAGGGCCATTGGGTGGCGCCGCAGCTGTTCATGCAGATGCTGGACCACCAGGCCGCCGCGGCCTGAACGGGGAGGGTCACCATGGCATGGGAGATCGACCGGCTCTGGGACGGGCTCAAGCGCACGCCGGCGCGCCGCACCGTGTCCGCCTTCATTCCCGGCGAGCGCGTCAGCGGCGAGCTGCTGCGGCCGCCGCCGGATCCGGCCGACCTGGGCTACTTCCAGGTGCGGCTGGCCGAGATGTTCCTGCGCGACCAGCGCGAGTTCCTCAACGAGTGGGCGCCGGCCGCGCTCTTCTCCACGCAGTTCAAGTACGGCGGCAAGACCGTCGACAGCCCCTTCTTCGTCAGCAACCAGCTGCTGCAGCCGCTGCAGGAGACCGGCGCCGGCGTGGGCAAGACCGGCGTGCGCTTCCTCAACACGCGGGTCGCGGGGCCGGTGCCTTATGCCGGCGACGACGTGGCGCTGTTCGCCGGCCTGTTCCGCACGCGGGTGGCCGACCTGCGCAAGTCGCTGTTCGCGGTCTTCGACAAGCTGTTCGGCGTCGTCGACATCGCCGGACTCGGCGCGCAGCTGCGGCTCGCCGACAAGCTCAGCAGCGAGCTGTTCGAGAGCCTGGGCCTGAGCGCTGACATCGAGTGCCGGCTGGCCGAGCGGCATGTCTTCGGCAGCGCCGTCGCGCCGCTGCGCGACAGCTATCTGGCGCTGCTCAACGCCGCGGCGGGCGAGGTCGACGCCTCGGCGCTGGAGGTCTGCGACGGCCTGCTGCACCGGCGCGAGGGGACGGCGCTGAAGCGGGTCGAGGAATGGGACTACTGCCTGGTCCGCATCGAGACGCTGCCGGCCCGGGCCGACTACGCCTCGCTGCCGTTCCACGCGCTGTTCCGCGAGGCCCAGCGCCTGCTGCCCGCGGGCCAGCTCGCCGAGGCCAAGGCCCTGCTCATCCGGTGCCTGGGCGAGGTCGTGGCGTCGCCCGACCTCAGCGAGGCGCACCGCGTCGGCCTGATCGAGTTCTATCAGGTGGCCTTCCTCAAGGACCAGCAGCGCTACGCGCTGATCCAGGGCCTGGACGCGGGCGCGCCGGTGCGTGCCGGCACCGGCAAGGGCGTGCTGCTGCAATGGAAGGAAATGCGCGCGCGGATGAACGAGGGGCTGCTGCTTTCCCAGGCGCAGAAGGGGACGCTGGACCGCATCGGCGTCGCGGTGGGAGAGGCGGTGGCGGAGATGCGTGCCTCGCCCGGATCGCGCCCGCCCGCCGCGAGCTCGCTCGACGAGGACTCCCAGGACATGGCGGCCTACCTGGCGCGGGCGCCGCTGCCGGCGGCGCGATGCGACCCCGCGCGCCTGGTCGAGGCGCTGGCCGTCGGGGCCATGCCACGCTGACGGCGCGGGCCCGGCGCAAGCACGTACAAGACGGCGGCACGCGGGCGCGCCGACAATCCGCGCCCATGAGCAAGAAATCCGCCCATGTCAGCGAGACGCCCGCGACCCAGCTGCTGCGCCAGCACGGGGTGGCCTTCGGCGAGCATGTCTATGACTACGTCGATCACGGCGGCACCGGCGAGTCGTCCAAGCAGCTCGGCGTGCCGGAGCATGAGGTCGTGAAGACGCTGGTGATGCAGGACGAGAAGGCGCAGCCGCTGATCGTGCTGATGCATGGCGACTGCACCGTCAGCCTGAAGGAGCTGGCGCGCCAGATCCCCTGCAAGAAGATCGAGCCCTGCAAGCCCGACGTCGCCCAGCGCCACAGCGGCTACCTCGTCGGCGGCACCTCGCCGTTCGGCACGCGCAAGGCGATGCCGGTGTTCGTCGAATCGACGGTGCTGGCGCTGCCCCGCATCCTGATCAACGGGGGCCGGCGCGGCTATCTCGTCAGCCTCGAACCCCGGGTTTTGACGGAGCTGCTCGCGGCCCGCCCGGTCGAGTGCGCGCTGAAGTCCGGGGCAGAATAGCGCCCCATGCAAAGTACCGTGTTCTCCTTGTTGGCCGTCGTGGCCGGGTATCTGATCGGCTCGCTGTCGTTCGCGGTGATCGTCAGCCGGCTGATGGGCCTGTCCGATCCGCGCAGCTACGGCAGCGGCAACCCGGGCGCGACCAACGTGCTGCGCTCCGGCAACAAGGCCGCGGCCATCCTCACGCTGGTCTTCGATGCGCTCAAGGGCTACGTGCCGGTGGTGCTGGTGCTCAGGTTCGGCGCGCCCTACGGCCTGGAGGAGGGCACCGCCGCGCTGGTCGGCCTGGCCGCCTTCATCGGCCACCTGTGGCCCGTGTTCTTCAAGTTCGTCGGCGGCAAGGGCGTCGCCACCGCGGCCGGCGTGCTGCTCGCGATCAACCCGTGGCTGGGCCTGGCGGTGCTGGGCGTGTGGATCGCGATGGCGGTGGTGTTCCGCTATTCGTCGCTGGCCTCGCTGAGCGCGGCGGTCGCCGCGCCGCTGCTGCAGATGCTGATCTGGGACATCGGCCCCGAGCTGCCGGCCATCGTGCTGATGAGCCTGCTGCTGGTCTGGCGCCACTCGGCCAACATCAAGAAGCTGCTGGCCGGCACCGAGAGCAAGCTCGGCCAGAAGGCCGCGCCCGCGGCGCCGGTCCCCAGCAATCACGGTCACGGCCATGGCCATGCGCACAAGCCGCAGGCCGCCAAGCATTCCCACAAAGCGAAGCACAGCAAATGAGCAGCATCGAACGATTCGACGTCGGTCCCCGCCTGTCCGAGATGGCCGTCCACAACGGCGTGGTCTATCTGGCCGGTCAGGTGCCGGAGGACGCGAGCGCCGGCATCCAGGGCCAGACCGAGCAGGTGCTCGCGATGATCGACAAGCTGCTGGCCCGCGCCGGCAGCGACAAGACGAAGATCCTGCGCGCGCAGCTCTACATCGCCGACCTGAAGGACCTGGCCGGCATGAACGCCGCCTGGGACGCCTGGGTGCCCGCCGGCCACACGCCGCCGCGCGCCACGGTGGAGGCCAAGCTGGCCAAGCCCGAGTGGAAGATCGAGATCGTGATCACCGCCGCGGTCTGATCCGCAGGCCTCATTCCGCGGATGCTTCGGCTTCCTGGAGCTCCAGGCCCAGGCAGGCCGGGTCGCCGCAGCCGCGCCGCACCAGCACCGGCGGCTCGGCGGTGAGGTCCACGACGGTGGTGGGCTTCATCGGGCAGGCGCCGGCATCGATGATCAGCTGGATCAGCTTGTCGTAGCGGGCAGTGATCTCCTGCGGGTCGTTGACCGGCTCGTGCTCGCCGGGCGGGATCAGCGTGGTGGCCAGCAGCGGCCCGCCCATCAGCGCCAGCAGGTCCTGCGTCACGCGATGGTCCGGCACCCGCAGCCCGATCGTGCGCCGCGACGGATGCGACAGCCGGCGCGGCACTTCCTTGGTCGCCTCGAGGATGAAGGTGAACGGCCCCGGCGTGGCCGTCTTGATCATGCGGTACTGCTTGTTGTCGACGCGCGCGTAGCTGCCGAGCTCACTCAGGTCGCGGCACAGCAGCGTCATGTGGTGCTTGTCGTCGACGCCGCGGATGCGGCGCAGCGCCTCGGCGGCCGCCTTGTCGTCGAGCTGGCAGACCAGCGCGTAGCTCGAGTCGGTGGGAATCGCGCCGATGCCGCCCTGCCCCAGGATCTGCGCCGCCTGGCGCAGGAATCGGGCTTGCGGGTTGTCGGGATGGACTTCGAAGATCTGGGCCATGGTGCTCGCGAAGGGCAATCGGTGTGCGCGGCCGCCGGGCGCGCAAGCGTCAGGCGGGCCAGTGGATGCGGTGTTCGAGCGCGTTCCACACCGGCTTCAGTGTGCCGGAGAGATGCTCGTCGAGCCGGCCGATATCGACGCGGCTTTCCTCAGGACTGTGGAAATCGGAGCCGCGCGAGGCCAGCAGGTCGAATTCCCGCGCCGTGTCGGTGTACTGGACCATCTCCGCCGCGGTGTGGCTGCCGGTGACCACCTCGATGCCGCGGCCGCCATGGGCCATGAACTCGGTGATCAGCGCGTACTCCTCGGTCGGCGTGAAGCCGTAGCGGCCCGGATGCGCGATCACGGCCAGGCCGCCCGCGCCGGTGATCCAGCCCACCGCGTCGCGCAGCGCCGCCCAGCGGTGCGGCACGTAGCCCGGCTTGCCCTCGGTGAGGAAGCGGCGGAACACCTCCGGCACGTCGGCGCAGTGGCCGGCCTCGACCAGGAAGCGCGCGAAGTGGGTGCGGGAGATCAGTTCCGGATTGCCGGCGTACCTGAGCGCGCCTTCGTAGGCGCCGGGGATGCCGGCCCGGGCCAGATCCGCGGACATCTCGCGCGCCCGAGCGCCGCGGCCGCCGCGCGTGGCGCGCAGGCCTTCGACCAGCCGCGGGTCGTGGTGGTCGAAGCCCAGGCCCACGATGTGCACCACCTTGCCGGCGAAGGTCACCGAGATCTCGACCCCCGTCAGGTAGGCCAGGCCCAGTGCGCGCGCCGCCTCCAGCGCGCGCTGCTGGCCGCCGACCTCGTCGTGGTCCGTCAGCGCCCAGAGCTCGACGCCGTTCGCCTTGGCGCGCCCGGCCAGCGCCTCGGGCGGCAGCGTGCCGTCGGAAACGGTCGAGTGGCAGTGCAGGTCCGCATTGGTCTGCGCGTGCAGCGCGGCGCGCGGCGGCGCGGGCAGGGGGCGGACGAGGCGGGGGGAGGGGTGTTCACCCCGCCGATTCTAGGAGGGGCGCCATGTCCGGGATGGCAGTGGAGGTTCGGCGCCGGTCGACGAAGTAGCGGCTCGGTCCGGTGCCGCACTTGGCCACGTGTTTGGGCTCGGCCAGCGCGGCGGACAGCGCGCGGACGCTCTCGAACGCGCCGGGCTGCACCTGGATCACGCCGGCGCTCAGCGTCGGCAGCGGATTGAAGGATTCCTGGTTCTGCCGGTTCAGCGTCACGTAGCCGCCCAGCGCCTGGTGCTCGGCGGAGAAGAAGGGGCGGATCTGGCGGTCGAACTCGCGGCAGACGCGGGTCACGCGCGCGATCCAGTCCTGCGAGCCCAGCACCATCACGAAGTCGTCGCCGCCGATGTGGCCGACGAAGTCCAGCGCCGGGTCGGCGGCCGTCTGCAGGATCTGCGCGCAGAGCTTGATGATGTCGTCGCCGGCGGCGTAGCCGTAGACATCGTTGAAGGGCTTGAAGTGGTCGATGTCCCAGGCCACCACGACGAACTCGCGCGCCTCCTGCAGCAGCGCGTCCAGGTGCTGGTCGGTCGGCACGTTGCCGGGCAGCAGCGTCAGCGGATTCGCGTAGCGCGCGCTGTGCACCTGCAGGTCGGACACCGCCTTGAGCAGGTCGGTGCTGCGCCCGGTGCCGAAGTACTCGCCGCCCCGGGTGACGATGAAGCCGTCGACCATCAGCCGGTCATCCAGGCTGGCGATGGCCTCGCTCATCTCGCGCAGCGAGGTGCTGGCGTCGAAGATCAGCGGCTGCGGATCCATCAGCGCGACGCAGGGACGCTTCTCGTGGATGTCCATGAAGTAGCGCTCGGCGCTGCGCTTGAGCACCTGCAGCGAGCGCAGGATGCCGATCGGCCGGTTGGACTCGTCCAGTACCGGCATCGAGAACAGCTGCTCGTCGCGCTGGAACATGTCGGCGACGGTCTGGCAGTTGAGCTTGGGCGTGACGGTGTGGCTGCGCCGCGCGAGCTGCGCGGCGGTGGTGATGGCGTCGGGCGGGAGCCGCATCCAGTCGGCGTTGCGGCGGCGGTGCTCGGGCGCGAGCAGCGCATCGACCTCGGCCCGCAGCGCCGCGCGCGGCGACGGGCTAGGCCGCGCCAGCAGATAGCCCTGGCAGACCGGCACGCCGAGGCGGCGCAGCACGGTCAGGTCGCTGAGCTGCTCCAGGCCCTCGGCGATGACGGTGCAGCCGGAGCTGGCGGCCATCTCCAGGATGGAGCGCACGAACTGCTGCTTCAGCGGTTCCTGCGCGATGCCGTCGATGAAGTGGCGGTCGATCTTGACGAAGTCCGGCCGGATGTCCATCCAGCGCTTCAGGCTCGCGAAGCCTTCGCCGAGATCGTCCAGCGCGACGACGAAGCCCAGCTCGCGCAGGCTGCGCATGCTGTCCTGCAGGCGCTCGGGCTCGAGGATGGGACGGGTCTCGGTGAGTTCGATGACGACGCGCGAGGCCGGCAGGTCAAGTTGCGCGAATTCGCGCGCGATCAGAGCGCCGCGGTCGCTGGTGGCGAGCAGCGTGTCGGCGGTGAGGTTGAGGAACAACTGGCCCGGGAGCTGGAGCTCCTTGAAGCGGCGCAGCGCGCGGCGCACGACGATGCGCTCCAGCTCCACCAGCCGGCCCAGCCGGGCGGCGGTCTCGAACAGCACCAGCGGCGAATGCAGCGCCGTGTCGGCGGGGCCGCGGGTGAGGGCCTCGTAGCCGAGGATCTGGGCCCGCTCCACCTCCACCAGCGGCTGGAAGTGGATGTCCAGCGCGCCGTCGCGGATCAGGGCGGACAGGGCGATGCTCAGCGGATCGGGCGGTTGCAGATGGGTGGTCGGCATGGGGAGGGCCACGGCGGGCGCGGTGCCGCGTGGGTGTCCCCATTCTGGGTGGCCTCTATGTCATCGCTTTGACAAAGAGTTACAGCATGACCCCGGCGTGATACCCCGGCGTGATACCGCGGCGTGATACCGCGGCGTGACATTTGGCGCGCCACGCCGCGCCGTTCAAGTCTTGTTCTGGCGGAAGTCCCGTTCCGGGAACAGCCGCGTGGTGAGTTCGCCCAGGCTTTCGTGGACCACGTCGACATTGGTTTCGTCGAGCACCAGGCGCGCGACCTGCGGGCTCAGCGCCTTGCGCAGCAGGCCCAGGAAGCGCGGCGCGGCCACGATGCGCAGCTGCGTCACTTCCCCGTTGTTGTAGCCGTCGTCCAGCGTCCGGGCCACGCGGGTGGCGAAGCCGATGGCCTCCTGGTGCAGCTCGTCGACGCCCGCGGAGGCGGTCACGCTGTTGCCGCGGCGGCCGGCGGCGTCGCGGCGCAGATCGGCCTTGTCGGCATGCGCGGCGGCGTCGGTGAGCGTGGTGACGTCTTCCAGGTCGCCGCCTTCCTCGGGCAGGCGCAGCAGCCGGGCCACGCCCTCGTCCGCCACCAGCACCCACAGCTTGCCGTCGTCCTTGTATGCAGCCATCTCGATGTCCTTCAACAGAGTTCGCGTTGAAGGCGAGTCGGCAATCTCCGTACCTTGCCCGGTGCCGACCCCGGCTGATGGCTATTCGGCCACGGCCTCCACGACCATCTGCACGCGTTGCTGGCCCTGGAACTCGTCCAGGCTGAGCCGGTAGGCCAGCGTCACCTGCTCGGGCAATTGTTCGGTGTGGCCGAACCAGATCGCGTCGCGCAGCCAGGCGCCCTGGCGCAGGCGCAGCTTCAGGTGGCGCTCGCCGACGATGCGCTGGTTCACCACCTGCACGCGATCGCAGAACAGCGGCGCCTCGAAGGCCTGGCCCCAGACCTGGGCCTCCAGCTCCTGCACGGTCTCGGCGCAGAACGCCTCCGGCGGCAGCGGGCCGTCGGTGCGCAGCGTGCGCGTGAGCGCGGCCTCATCGAGCCATTCGCGCGCGACGTCCTCGAAGGCCGCGGTGAAGGCCTCGACGCCGCCCGGCGCGAGCGTGCAGCCGGCCGCCATCGCGTGGCCGCCGAACTTGCGCAGCAACTCGGGATGCCGTTTCGAGATCAGGTCCAGCGCATCGCGCAGGTGGAAGCCCGGGATCGAGCGGCCCGAGCCCTTGAGCTGACCGTCGGCGCCTTCGGCGAAGACGAAGACCGGACGGTGCAGCCGGTCCTTGATCCGTGACGCGACGATGCCGACCACGCCTTCGTGGAAATCGGCGTCGAACAACGCCAGCGCCGGCGGCGGCGCGCCGTTCAGGCGCGGATCGGTCATCAGGCGATCGAGCAGCGCTAGCGCCTGTTCCTGCATGCCGGCTTCAATCTCGCGCCGCTCGCGATTGATGCGGTCCAGCTCGCGCGCCAGCTGCAGCGCCTGCTCGGTGTCGTCGGTGGTCAGGCAGGTGATGCCCAGCGTCATGTCGTCGAGCCGGCCGGCCGCGTTGATGCGCGGGCCCAGCGCGAAGCCCAGGTCGAAGCTATTGGCGCGCGAGGCATCGCGGCTCGCGGCCGTGAACAGCGCCTGCACGCCGGGCTGCATGCGGCCCGCTCTCATCCGGCGCACGCCCTGCGCGACGAGGCGGCGGTTGTTGGCGTCCAGGCGCACCACGTCCGCGACGGTGCCCAGCGCGACCAGGTCGAGCAGGCCGTCCAGGCGCGGCGGCGGTCCTTCGCCATAGGCGCCGCGGCGGCGCAGTTCGCCGCGCAGCACCGTCAGCACGTAGAAGGCGACGCCGACGCCGGCGAGGCTCTTGCTCGGGAAGGGGCAGCCGGGCTGGTTGGGGTTCACCAGCGCGTCGGCCTCGGGCACGGTCGGCTGGCCGTCGGCGGTGACCGCGGGCAGGTGGTGGTCGGTGACCAGCACCTTCAGCCCGAGCGCGCGCGCGAAGGCCACGCCCGCATGGCTGGCGATGCCGTTGTCGACCGTGACCAGCAGCCGGGGCTCGTGCTTCAGCGCCAGTTCGACGATGGTCGGCGTCAGGCCGTAGCCATGCACGGCGCGATCGGGCACGACGTAGCTCACCGTGCCCGGCTTCGCGCCGAGCAGCGACAGGCCGCGCAGCATCAGCGCGCAGGCGGTCGCGCCATCGCAGTCGTAGTCGGCGACGATGCAGATGCGGTCGCCCGCGCCGATGGCATCGGCCAGCAGCGCCGCGGCGCGGTCGATGCCGAGCAGGCCTTGCGGACCCTCGGGCGGCAGCAGGTGCTTGAGGTCGGGGTCCAGTTCATCGCGCGACAGCACGCCGCGCGCCGCGAAGAGCCGTGACAGCAGCGGCGAGAAGCCGGCCTCTTGCAGCGCGTGGGCCTGGTCGGGCGGGACGTCGCGGATCAGGATGCGGGGACTGCTCACAGGTTCTCCAGCGCGGTGGCGACGGACGCGCTCGGTGGCGCGACGCGTTCCTTCAGGCGCCGCCAGCCGCCGGCCGGCTGACGCGCCCAGCTGCGGGCCAGGCGTTCGCCGGCCAGCGTCAGCGAGACCGGTTCGCCTTCGCGCGCGGCGCGCAGCGCCTGCTCGATCGGGCCCGCGTCGAGCGCCTTCCAGGCCTCGCTCCAGCCGTAGAGGTCGCCGGTCAGCATGGGCGCGCGCAGGCGGTCGTCGACGATCAGGCCGGCGGGCAGCGCGCCGCCTCGATCGCGGCCGCAGCCGCTGATCCACACCGCGTTGAGCGGCCGCAGGCGGCGCTCCTCGCGCGCCTGGTTGAGCGGATGCTCGTGCAGCAGCATCTGCGCCTCGTTGAGCAGGGTGCGCAGGCGGCGGGCCTGGGGGTACCAGGTCTCGACGCCCCGGTTGAGCACGCGATCGGCGCTCGCCGCCGCGAGGCCATCGAGGTCGTCGTGCGCGACGGCCCATTCGCCGCTCGACAGCCAGGCGCTGCGCCAGCCCTGGGCGGGCGGGAACAGCGACGCCGTCAGCGCGTCGAGGAAGGCGCGCGATTCCGCGTCGTCCAGGTCCAGCGTGGCCGGGCCGAGCGCGGTCACGCCCTCGGTGCCGATCGCGAAGTGGACCGGCGTCAGCAGCGCCCAGGCCGCGTCGCCCGGGTCCTGGCCGGCGGCGCGCAGGCGCCACGCGGCGGTGGGCGGTTGGTCGTCCGCGACACCACGACGGGTGGCCAGGAATCGCTCATGCGGGGGAATGGGGGCGGACTCGTCGGCGTCGCCGATCTCGCCCGCCGGCGTCAGCAGTCCGAGCAGGCGGCTCAGCTGCGGCAACTCCAGCTCGCGCAGGGCTCCCTCGAAGTGAGGGTCCAGCGAGCTGGCGAAGGGGATCATCAGGTGCATGGGGGCGGATTATCGGCGCTCGCCAGCGCAGGGCGCCGGCGCGGGCAAGCCGTGGTCATCAAGGTTTCATCCGGCACCGGCAACCTGTGGGGCCATGCTGACCGACACCCTCATGGCCGCCGCTGCTTCGACTGAACCGCCTGGGGCCGAGGCGGACGACGGCGGTTCCATCCGCGTGCGCACGGTGTGGATCTCCGATCTGCACCTGGGCACGCCGGGCTGCCAGGCCAGGGCGCTGCTGGATTTCCTGCGCGAGGTCGAGTGCGAGCAGCTGTTCCTCGTCGGCGACATCGTCGACGGCTGGCAGCTGCGCCGCAGCTGGTACTGGCCGCAGGCGCACAACGACGTCGTGCAGAAGCTGCTGCGCAAGGCGCGCAAGGGCACGCGGGTGATCTACGTGCCGGGCAATCACGACGAATTCGCCCGCAAGTACCTGCAGCACAGCTTCGGCGGCATCGAAGTCGCGCACGAATGGATCCACGAGACCGCCGATGGCCGCAAGTTCTGGATCACCCACGGCGACCTCTTCGACGGCGTCATCCAGCACGCCAAGTGGCTCGCCTACGTCGGCGACAGCCTCTATGAATTCACGCTCAAGCTGAACCGGCATCTGAACTCGCTGCGCGCGCGGCTGGGCCTGCCGTACTGGAGCCTGAGCAAGTACCTGAAGCTCAAGGTCAAGCGCGCGGTCTCGTTCATCGGCGAGTTCGAGGAGGCGCTGGCCCGCGAGGCGCGCAAGCGCGGCGTGCACGGCGTCATCTGCGGCCACATCCACCATGCCGAGCTGCGCGACATCGACGGCATCACCTACGCCAACGACGGCGACTGGGTCGAGAGCCTCACCGCGCTGATCGAGCACCCGGACGGGCATCTCGAGATCCTCGACTGGGCCGAGCGCCAGCGCGCCGGCGCCGAAAGCGGCGCCACCGAGGCGCTGGCCGCCGCGATGCGCCAGCCGGCCTGAGGCGGTTCCCGCTTCCGTCCTCGCGCGTTCTCCTGTCCCTCATTCCGGGGCCCGGCGCGGGTCCCGCGCCCCTCTTGTGGCGCACTCGAAAGGGGGTCACCGGTCTGTCATGACAGCTTCATAGAATGAGTCCATGACTTTGCCCGACGTCCCGCTGCTCAACCGCGAAAACGCGATCCTCGAGTTCAACCGGCGTGTCCTGGCCCAGGCCCAGCGTACCGATGTGCCCCTGCTGGAGCGCCTGCGCTACATCTGCATCGTGTCGAGCAACCTCGACGAGTTCTTCGAGGTGCGCTTCGCCGACATGCTGGACGCCCAGCGCGACGGCTCCGGGCTGGTGACGCCGCGAGACGTCGAGCGCGTCGGCCGCGCGGCCCACGACCTGATCGACCTGCAGTACGCGATCTTCAACGACCAGGTCATGCCGATGCTCCGCGAGCACAACATCCAGATCCTCAACCACGCCGACCGCACCGACGAGATGCGCGCGTGGGTCGGGCGCTTCTTCGAGCGCGAGGTGCGGCCGCTGCTGGTGCCGGTGGGGCTGGACCCGGCTCATCCGTTCCCGCAGGTCGCCAACAAGTCGCTGCACTTCATCGCGCGCTTGTCGGGCAAGGACGCGCTCGGCCGCGACAACCGCATCGCCATCGTCAAGGTGCCGCGCGTGCTGCCGCGGGTGATCAAGCTGCCGGCGCACATCAGCGGCGGCAAGCAGAATTTCGTGCTGCTCACCAGCGTCATCCGCGCCCACCTCGAGGAGCTGTTCCCTGGGCGCCATGTCGAGGCCTTCTCGCAGTTCCGCGTCACGCGCGACTCCGACCTGGAAGTCGACGAGGAGGAGATCGCGAACCTGCGTCACGCGCTGCGTTCGGGACTGACCACGCGCCATTTCGGCCGGGCCGTCCGGCTGGAGGTGGTGAACACCTGTCCGGAAGAGCTGTCCCGCTTCCTGCTCGAGCAGTTCGACCTGCCGGAGGCGGCGCTGTACCGCGTCAACGGCCCGGTGAACCTGGTGCGTTTGAATGAGCTGATCGATCAGACGGATGCCGATGACCTGCGCTTCCGGCCCTACGAGCCGAGCTGGCCCACGGGCCGGCTGCCGCGCGGCAAGTCCATCCTGGACAAGCTGCGGACCAAGGGGGATGTGATGCTGCATCACCCGTTCGAGAGCTTCGAGCCGGTGGTGCAGCTGCTGCGCGAGGCGGTCGAGGATCCGGACGTGCTGGCGATCAAGCAGACGATCTACCGGACGGGCAGCCAGTCGGTGCTGGCGGACCTGCTCATCGAGGCGGCCAGACGCGGCAAGGAAGTGCTGGCGGTGGTCGAGCTGAAGGCGCGCTTCGACGAGGAGGCCAACATCAACTGGGCGGAGCGGCTCGAAGCCGTGGGTGCGCAGGTCGTGTACGGCATCGTCGGCCTGAAGACGCACGCGAAGTTGATGCTGATCACGCGGCGAGAAGGTGGAAAGCTGCGCCGCTATGGACATCTGTCGACGGGCAACTACAACCCCAAGACGGCGCGCTTCTACACGGACCTCGGTTACCTGACTGCCGATGCGGAGATGACGGCGGACATGGACCTGGTGTTCCGTCAGCTGGCGTCGTTGTCGAAGTTCAAGGCGCCGAAGAAGCTGCTGCTGGCGCCGTTCAATCTGCACCGGACGATGTGCGAGCTGCTGGCGCAGGTCGAGGCGGCGGCGAAGCGGGGTGAGCCGGCGCGCGTGGTGCTCAAGATCAATGCGCTGACGGACGGTGAGCTGATCAATGGCCTGATCCGCGCGGGGCGCGCGGGTGCGAGGATTGATCTGATCGTGCGTGGCGCGTGCATGCTGCCGCCGGGCTTGCCGGGCGAGACGGACAACATCCTGGTGAGGTCGGTGGTGGGCCGGTTCCTGGAGCACTCGCGGATTTTCTATTTCCGCTGGGGTGCTGATGAGCAGGAGGTCTTGTATCTGTCGAGTGCGGACTGGATGAGCCGGAACATGCTGCGCCGGATCGAGGTGGCGTGGCCGGTGACGGATCCCAAGCTGCGCCAGCGGGTGATCGACGAAGGCTTGACGCCGTACCTGCATGACACGCTGGACGCATGGCAACTGGGCCCCGACGGCACGTCACAGCGGATTGGCACGGAAGAGAAGCCGTCGAGTGTCAGCGCGCAGCAAGCGCTGATGCGTCATTACCAGGAGGACTGAGCGGTCCTGGTTCTCTCTGGACGGGCATGGCCTTCTTCAGCTCTCGAGCGCCAGCTGCACCACCCCCACCTTGTTCCACGCCTCAAGTTCTTCCTGCAACAGGAAGTGTGCCCGTGGATGGTTGTCCGCCCACCCTTTGCGCATTTCGATCGTGATGGTGGTTCCATCGCGCCGCAGCTTCATGGCGTAGGCGTCGACGTCGCTGCGCGCATGGCATTTGATGGCGGCCAGGCGCAAGGCCATGAGTTGCCAGACCATGGCCTCGTCCTGGAGTTGCTCTTCGAGTTTGCGAAGTCCGCCGCGCTGTCCAAGCGCCAGGTCCCCGAGCCGCCGGAGCTGGTTCTGTGAGAACCCGGGCGCGTCGACGTGGGAGAGCAGGTAGGCGCTGTGGCGATGGTGGTCGTGGTGGGAGACCATCATGCCGATCTCATGGAGGGCGGCGGCCCAGCCGAGTTCGCGGCGATGTTCGTCTTCGGCCTTGGGCTCGAGTTGCGCGTGGAGTTTCTGGGCGATGTCCTGGACGCGGGAGGCCTGGTCGCGGTCGACGGCGAAGCGGCGCTGGAGTTCGGCGACGGATTGTTCGCGCATGTCGCGGCCGGCGGCCAGGAGGCGGGGGTCGAGGCGTTCGGCGAGGTCGAAGATGACGCCTTGGCGCAGGGCGCCCTTGGCGGGGTGCAGGCGCTCGATGTCGAAGTGGGTGAGCAGCGTGTAGAGGATGCAGAGTCCGCCGCCGACCACGGCGCGGCGGTCTTCCTTGAGGCCGGGGAGCTTGAGCGCGTCGACGCGGCCGGCGAGCAGGCATTGCTCGATGCACCAGCGCAGGCCGTCCAGGGTGATGGCGCCGTCGGGGCTGACGCCGTTGGCGGCGAGGATCTGCGCCACCGCGCCGACGGTGCCGGACGAGCCGAGCGCCTGTTTCCAGCGCGGCTGGGCGGCCCGGCGGGAGAACTGGGTGATGGCTTCCTCGAGCTCGGCGCCGGCGGCGACCTGGGCGGCGCGGAAGGCTTCCGCGGTGAAGCGGCCGTCGGTGAAGAAGCGCATGGACAGGCTGACGCTGCCGATCTGGAAGGATTCGGTGCTCAGCGGTTGCGGGCCGCGGCCGAGGATCATCTCGGTGGAGCGGCCGCCGATGTCGATGACCAGGCGGGGATCCTCGGCGGCCTGCAGCCGGGCGACGCCGGCGTAGATCAGGCGGGCCTCCTCCCGGCCGGAGATGACTTCGATCGGATGGCCGAGCACCTGCTGCGCGCGCGCGAGAAAGGCGTTGCGGTTGCGGGCCTCGCGCAGCGTCTGCGTCGCGACCGCGCGCACGTGGCGGCCAGGCAGGCCGGACAGGCGGTCGGCGAAGCGGCGCAGGCAGGCCAGCCCGCGCTGGGCGGCTTCCTCGGTCAGCATGCTCATCGCGTCCAGACCCGCCCCCAGCCGCACCGTTTCCTTCAGGTAGTCGATCCGCCGGTACTGTCCGTGCTGGAGTTGGGCCAGTTCCAGGCGGAAGCTGTTGGAGCCCATGTCGATGGCGGCCAGGATCGGAGGAACGTGCGCTTGGGTCATGGGGGGCGATTGTCGCGGTGTTTGGCGCGCCCTCCGGGTTCGAAGTGCTTTCATCATGGTGTCGTTTTCAGTCGGGATAGCATCCGGCGTCCCGTCACCCACTTCAGGAGCCGCAGATGGCGAATCCCGATTCCCGCGACGAGTGTTCCGCCGGCCTGGGTCCCTCGCTCGCCGAGACGATCCGCGATGACATCGACACGCTGGCCCCGGGCCGCGGCTTCAGCCGCCGCGCCTTTGTCGGCACCGCGGTCGGCAGCGGTTTCGCCGCGGCGGTGCTGCCGGTGACCGCGCAGACGGTGGTCACCACCGACACGCAAGGCCTGGACGCGGGGCCGGTATCGATCGAGGTCGGCGACTTCAAGATGCCGGCCTATGTCGCCCAGCCTGCCGGCAAGCGCCATGCGCACGTGGTGCTGGTGGTCAGCGAGATCTTCGGCGTGCACGAGCACATCGCCGATGTCGCGCGGCGCTTCGCCAAGCTCGGTTACCTGGCGATCGCGCCCGACCTGTTCGCGCGCCAGGGCGACGCGAAGGCGTACTCAGACATCGCCAGACTGCAGACGGAGATCATCCAGCGCACGCCCGACGCGCAGGTCCTGAATGACCTGGACGCGGCCGTCGACTGGGCCAAGGCGCAGGGCGGCGACACCGCCAGGCTGGGCATCACCGGCTTCTGCTGGGGCGGGCGGATCGTGTGGCTGTACTCGGCCCACAGCAAGGAGGTGAAGGCCGGCGTCGCCTGGTACGGCCGGCTGCAGGGGCAGCCGAGCCCGATGACGCCGAAGCATCCGGTCGACGTCGCCGGTCAGTTGCACGGGCCGGTGCTGGGGCTGTATGGCGGGCAGGACCAGGGGATTCCGGTGTCCTCGATCGCCGCGATGCAGGAGGCGCTGAAGCAGGGCAGCCGCGCGGCCCAGGCCAGCGAGTTCGTCGTCTATCCCGATGCCGGTCACGCGTTCAACGCGGATTACCGGCCCAGTTACCGCGCGGCTCCCGCCAAGGACGGCTGGGCGCGCTGCCAGGCCTGGTTCAAGCAGCACGGGGTGTGATCGGCCTCCACGAGAGGGGGGCTTGACGACTCTGAGACAATTTTCGGAATCCCATCCGGCGCACCCCACGTGGTGCGCCTTTTTCATCCATGACCCTGACCTACATCCTGCTCGTGACCTTTGCCGGCGGTCTGGCCTCCGTGTCGATCGCGGCGATGCTGACGGTCGGCCTGCTGAGCCGCATCGTCAAGCATCTGGTGAGCCTGTCCACGGGCGTGCTGCTGTCGACCGCGCTGCTGCACGTCCTGCCGGAGGCCTTCGAGAGCGGCGCCGACCCGCACAACCTGTTCCTGGCGCTGCTGGGCGGCTTGATGTTCTTCTTCCTGCTGGAGAAGGCCGAGCTCTACCGGCACACCCACCACCATGAGGGGGACGGGCATCACCACCATCACCATTTCGACCGGGAGCAGGCCGGCCGGGGCGGGCTGTCGGTGCTGGTGGGGGATTCGATCCACAACTTCTGCGACGGGATCATCATCGCCGCCGCCTTCCTGGCCGATCACCACCTGGGCTGGGTCACGGCGATGGCGATCATCGCCCACGAGATTCCGCAGGAGGTCGGCGACTACATCGTGCTGCTCAATGCCGGCTTCTCGCGCGGCAAGGCGCTGTTCTTCAATGCCGTGTCGGGCATGGCGGCCGTGCTGGGCGGCCTGGTCGGCTACTTCATCGTCGGACCGTGGCAGCAGCTCTTTCCCTACCTGCTGGTGGCGGCGTCGAGCAGCTTCGTCTACGTCGCCGTCGCCGACCTCATCCCGCAGCTGCAGCGCCGGCTCCCCTGGAAGGACACCGCGCTGCAGCTGCTGTGGCTGGGCGTGGGCATCGTCTTCGTGCTGATGGTCGTGGGCGGGAAGCACTCGCACTGACCACGGCGGACAGGCCCGGACCGCCCTCGAGGCGGCCCGCCGCCGCTCATTGCGGCGCGCCTTCTCCGTGCACCACCAGCACCGGGAAGGCGCAGTGGGTCAGCACCTTCTGCGTCTCGCTGCCGAGCAGCAGCGCCTGCAGGCCGCGCCGCCCATGCGTGGCCATCACCAGCAGGTCGGCGTTGACGCGCTTGGCGTGCTCGATGATGGCTTCCCAGGGATGCAGCGCCTCGACGCTGTGGGCCTCGATCTCCAGCCCCTGCGCCCGCGCCGCGCTCAGCACCTGGCTGAGCCGCTCCTGCGCGATGCGCTCCTGGGCGTCGAAGAACTCCTGCGGCGGGGTCGGCTGCATCTCCGACACGGCGCTGTAGGGGAAGGGCTCCTTGACGCTGATGGCGAACAGCTTCGCGTCGTGGAACTTCGCCAGCTGGATGGCGGTCTGGATGGCCTTGGCGGTGATGTCGGAACCGTCGGTGGGAATCAGGATGCGCTGGAACATGGCGAGCCTCCTTCGAGCGGACGATGGGCTGGGTGGACCGGACCTCGCCGCGGCGGGGTCAGGACTTGCCTTCGCAGTCTGACCTTCCCATGGTGCTCGCGCCATGCGCGTTGTCAATACGGGGCCTCATCGCGGCGCCGTTCCGCCATCCCCACCCGTCAGTTCCGAGTCAGGCGGGGCGTCAGCCCTTGGCCATCGGCAGGCGCGGATTGGCGCTCCATTCGCTCCAGGAGCCGGGATAGAGGCGGCTGCCCGTCAGCCCGGCGTGATGCATCGCCAGCAGGTTGTGGCAGGCCGTCACGCCCGAGCCGCATTGGTGCACCGTGGCGCCAGCCTCCCGGCCGCCCAGCAGCGCTTCGAACTCCTCGCGCAGTTGCGCCGGCGCCTTGAAGCGGCCTTCCGCCGTCAGGTTGGTCTTGAAGAAGCGGTTCGTCGCGCCCGGGATGTGGCCGGCCTGCGCGTCCAGCGGCTCGACTTCCCCTCGGAAGCGCTCGGCCGCGCGGGCGTCGATCAGGCGGACCTGGCCCAGCCGGGTCAGCAGGTCCTGGGCGCTGAGCGGGTGTTCGAGCGGCTCGCCGGGCGAGAACTCGCCGGCAACCGGGGCGGGAGGGTCGTTCGCGACTTCTCCGCCAGCCTGCTGCCAGGCCGCGAAGCCGCCGTCCAGCACCGCGACGTTCGCATGGCCCAGCCAGCGCAGCATCCACCACACCCGCGCGGCGTACATGCCGTCCGCCGCGTCGTAGGCCACCACCTGGCGGCCCGGCGTCATGCCGAGCGCGGCCAGCCGCGCCGCGAAGGCCTCGCGCTCGGGCAGCGGGTGGCGGCCGCGGAAGGTGCCTAAGGCATCCTGCTTCGGGCCGCTCAGGTCGCGGTCCAGATGCAGGTAGAACGCGCCGGGGATGTGGCCGGCGGCGTGGGCGCGTTCACCGGCGCCGGTGTCGGCGAGGTCGAAGCGCGCGTCGATGATCAGCGGCGGCGTCCCCGACGCCATCAGCGCGCGCAGCTGCTCGACCGGGATCAGGCCGTCATGGGCCGCGGGAGTGGGAGTCGTGCCGTTGTTCATCCGTTCATGATTCCTGGACTGAATGTTGGGCGTCCTTCGGCGTGTTCCGCGCGCGGAGCATCGTGGCGCCGAGGCCGGCGGCGACGATGAGCAGGATGCCGGCCCACGACTTCCAACCCGGGCGGTCGCCGAAAAGGAGCACACCATACAACGCCGAGAACACGATGCCCAGATATTGGAGCGACGCGTTCACCAGCGGCTTGCCGGTGCCGTAGGCCCGGGTCATCAGCAACTGCGCCGCGGTGGCCAGCACGCCCACCGCGAGCAGCAGCGCCGCGCCGGTCCAGGTGTGGCCGTGCCAGCCACCCTGCGTGGCGACCGTCGTGAGCGCGCCCGCGACGACGCCTCCCATCGAGAAGTAGAAGACGATGCGGTATTCCGGTTCGCCCACGCGGCCCAGCGAGGTCACCTGCAGGTAGGCCATCGCCGACAGCATCCCTGAGGCCAGGCCGGCCAGGCCGTGCCAGACCTGCTGCTCCTGCATCGCCGGCTGCAGCACCAGGCCGACGCCGAGGAAGCCGAGCAGCACCGTGACCACCAGCCGCGGATCGACCTTGGCCGCGCCCATCAGCACCGCGCCGCCGATCAGGAACAGCGCCATCCAGACCGAGGACATGTAGTTCAGCGTCATCGCCGTGGCCAGCGGCAGCTTGCTGATGGCGAAGAACCACAGCGACAGCGCGATCACGCCCGACAGGCTGCGCCAGAAGTGCATCGCCGGCACGCTGGTCTTCAGCGACAGGCCCTGGCTGCGCGTCATCGCGAACAGGAAGAGCGTGCCGACCAGGCCGCGATACATGACGATCTCGCCGGCGCCGTAGTAGGCCGAGGCCAACTTGACGCAGACGCCCATGGTGGCGAACAGCAATGTCGCCAACACCATCAGAAGGGGTGCAGACATGCGGCGGATTCTCGCGCCGAACTTTTGCCTCACCCGCCGTGGGGAACCGCAAAAGCGAACGCCCCGCATGGGCGGGGCGTTGTGCGCACCAGGCATCGAAGCCCGGCCGGAGGGGGTGTCAGCGCGCCGTCAGCGCCGGGGCGCTCAGCGCTTCATCAGCCCCCGGTACCACTCGTGGAAGTGCTTCATGCCGTCTTCCATCGGCGTCTGGTAGGGGCCGACCTCGTTGTCGCCGCGCTCCATCAGCGCCTTGCGGCCCGCGTCCATGCGCAGCGCGATCTCATCGTCCTCGATGCAGGTCTCCATGTAGGCTGCCTGCTGCGCGTCGACGAAATCGCGCTCGAAGGCGACGATCTCCTCGGGGTAATAGAACTCGACGATGTTGGTCGTCTTCTGCGGCCCCTTGGGGAACAGCGTCGACACCACCAGCACGTTGGGATACCACTCCACCATGATGTTGGGGTAGTAGGTCAGCCAGATCGCGCCCTGCTCGGGCGCCTGGCCGCCGGCGAAGCCCAGCACCTGCTGGTGCCACTGCTCGTAGACCTTGGAGCCCGGCTTGGCCAGCGCCTTGTTCACGCCGACCGTCTGGACCGAGTAGTCGCGTCCGAACTCCCAGGCCAGGTCGTCGCAGGTGACGAACTGGCCCAGCCCCGGGTGGAAGGGGCCGACGTGGTAGTCCTCCAGATAGACCTCGATGAAGGTCTTCCAGTTGTAGTCGCATTCGTGGACATGGACCTTGTCGAGCTGGTAGCCGCTGAAGTCCAGCGCCGCGCGCGGGCCGAGGCGGGCCAGATCGGCGGCGATGTCGCGGCCGTTGTCCTCGAACAGCAGGCCGTTCCACTCGCGGATCTTGTAGCGGTTCAGGTGCAGGCAGGGGTCCTGCTTGAAATGCGGCGCGCCGACCAGTTCCCCCTTCAGGTCGTAGGTCCAGCGGTGCAGCGGGCAGACGATGTTGCTCTGCGTGTTGCCGCGGCCGCGCAGCATCACCGCCTGGCGGTGGCGGCAGACGTTGGAGATCAGTTCCAGGCCTTGCGCGCTGCGCACGATGGCGCGGCCTTCGCCTTCCTGCGGCAGGGCGTAGTAGTCGCCGACCTCGGGCACGGCGAGCGCGTGGCCGAGGTAGCGGGGGCCGTGCTGGAAGATCAGTTCCTGTTCGCGGCGGAACAGGTCCTCGTCGAAGTAGGAGGTGACGGGCAGCTGGAGGTGGCTGGGGGCCGTGCTGCGTTCAAGAGGGCTGAGAGGGATGCTCAGGTCGGACATGATCCAAGAGGGTCTCCAAGAAACCAATGTCAACCGTCGCCGCCCGCCCCCCAGATTGGACGGATCGGCATGTTGGACTGGGCAGGGGAACCGGTCATTGTACCCGGACCTCCTTCCACCGGGGCGAGGCGCCTTGTCAACCCCGATGTCGTTTGCGCCGGATACACCCGCTGACGCCTGTGGCGCTCGATTCACATCCCCTGATGGTCGGAACTCGGACCGGGGAGTGCCGGTGCTTACAATCCCCCTTTTCGCGTTTTGAAATGAGCAAGCCTTCCGTCAGCGCCAAGACGGCGCAGCCCGCGATCCAGGAGCAGGAGCCCGCCAGTTATGAACTGGCGGTCGAGGAGTTGGAGCGTCTGGTGCAGGCCATGGAGGCCGGACAACTGCCGTTGGATCAGTTGCTGGCCAGCTACCAGCGGGGGGCGTCCTTGCTCAAATACTGCCGCGCGCGGCTTCAGGCCGTCGAACAACAAGTACAGGTCATCGAAGGTGGCAGCGCGCAGGCTTGGGGAGAAGAGTAAGTGGATGCGGGTGTTTTCGAACGTTGGATGAAGCAATCGCTGCTGGAAGTCGAACAGGCGCTCGAAGCCTGGGTGCCCGAGGGCGCGCCCGCCGGTCTCGGCGTGGCGATGCGCTATGCGGTGCTGGGTGCCGGCAAGCGGCTGCGCCCGCTGCTGGTGCTGGCCGCCGCGGAAGCCGCCAGCGGGCAGCGCGAGGCCGCCATGCGCGCGGCCTGCGCGGTGGAATTGATCCATGCCTATTCGCTGGCGCATGACGACATGCCCTGCATGGACAACGACGTGCTGCGCCGCGGCAAGCCGACGCTGCACGTGCAGTACGGCGAGGCCCAGGCGATGCTGGCCGGCGATGCGATGCAGGCGCTGGCCTTCGACGTGCTGACGCCGGACGACGGCGTCGCCCCCGCGCTGCAGGCCCGGCTGTGCCGCCTGCTGGCGCGCGCCAGCGGCTACGACGGCATGGCCGGCGGCCAGGCGATCGACCTGGCCAGCATCGGCAAGCCGCTCGGCGAAGCCGCGCTGCGCGACATGCACCGCCGCAAGACCGGCGTGCTGCTGCAGGCCAGCGTGCTCATGGGCGCCGCCTGCGGCGACCTGACGCCGGCCGCCTGGGACGCGCTGAGCCGTTACGGCGCCGCGATCGGCCTGGCCTTCCAGGTCGTCGACGACATCCTGGACGTCACCCAGGACAGCGACGTGCTCGGCAAGACCGCCGGCAAGGACCAGGACAACAACAAGCCGACCTACGTCAGCGTGCTGGGCCTGGAGCCCGCCCGCGCGTATGCGCTGCGGCTGCGCGACGAGGCGCACCAAGCCCTGGCCGCCAGCGGCCTGGCCGACACCGCCTGGCTCAGCCTGCTGGCTGACAAGGTGGTGGAGCGCGACAACTGAACTGCCGAGAGAGAGGCCTGGCCATGAGCGAGAACACCACCACCGCGACGGCTTCGCAGACGCTGCTCGGCACGATCGAGAGCCCCGCGGACCTGCGGCGCCTGTCGCGCGGCCAGTTGCCTCAGCTGGCCGACGAGGTCCGCGCGCACATCCTCAACAGTGTCTCCAAGACCGGCGGCCACCTGTCGTCCAACCTCGGCACCGTCGAGATGACGATCGCGCTGCATTACGTCTACGACACGCCGCGCGACCGCCTGGTGTGGGACGTGGGCCACCAGACCTACCCGCACAAGATCCTGACCGGCCGCCGCGACGCGATGGCGACGCTGCGCCAGCAGGGCGGCATCTCCGGCTTCCCGCGCCGCGACGAGAGCGAGTACGACACCTTCGGCACCGCCCATTCGAGCACCTCGATCTCCGCCGCGCATGGCATGGCGATGGCGGCCAAGCTCAAGGGCGAGTCGCGCCGCGTGGTCGCGATCATCGGCGACGGCGCGATGACCGCCGGCATGGCCTTCGAGGCGCTGAACAACGCCGGCGTCGCGCATGGCGGCCTGCTCGGCGACGTGCTGGTGATCCTGAACGACAACGACATGTCGATCAGCCCGCCGGTTGGCGCGCTGAACAAGTACTTCACCCGGCTGATGAGCGGCAAGTTCTACGCCGCGGCCCGCGAGGGCGCGAAGTCGGTGCTCAAGCACACGCCGCTGTACGAATTCGCCCGCCGCTTCGAGGAGCACACCAAGGGCATGTTCGTGCCGGGGACGATCTTCGAGGAGTTCGGCTTCAACTACGTCGGCCCGATCGATGGCCACGACCTCGACGCGCTGATCCCGACGCTGGAGAACCTGCGCGACAAGAAGGGTCCCCAGTTCCTGCACCTGGTCACGCGCAAGGGCCAGGGCTACAAGATGGCGGAAGCGGACCCGGTCAAGTACCACGGCCCGACGCCGTTCAACCCGGCCGAAGGCATCAAGCCGTCGACGGCGCCGGCGAAGAAGACCTTCACGCAGGTCTTCGGCGACTGGCTGTGCGACATGGCCGAGGCCGATCCGACGCTGGTCGCGATCACGCCGGCGATGCGCGAGGGCTCGGGCATGGTCGAGTTCCACAAGCGCTTTCCGACGCGCTACTACGACGTCGGCATCGCCGAGCAGCACGCGGTGACCTTCGCCGGCGGCCTGGCCTGCGAGGGCCTGAGGCCGGTCGTGGCGATCTACTCGACCTTCCTGCAGCGCGGCTACGACCAGCTGGTCCACGACGTGGCGCTGCAGAACCTGCCGGTGCTGTTCGCGCTGGACCGGGCCGGCCTGGTCGGCGCCGACGGCGCGACCCATGCCGGCAACTACGACATCGCGTTCACCCGCTGCATTCCGAACATGAGCGTGATCACGCCGTCGGACGAGAACGAGTGCCGCCGCGCGCTGTACACCGGCCATCTGCACGACGGCCCGGTGACGGTCCGTTATCCGCGAGGCGCCGGCATCGGCGCGGAGATCCAGAAGGACATGGTCGCGCTGCCCTGGGGCAAGGGCGAGATGCGTCGCAGCTCGTCGCAGCCGCAGACGAACGGCCGCGGCGCTCCGCGCATTGCGGTGCTGGCCTTCGGCACGCTGCTGCAGCCGGCGCTGAAGGCGGCCGAGGCGCTGGACGCGAGCGTGGCCAACATGCGCTTCGTGAAGCCGCTGGACGTCGAACTGGTGAAGGAACTGGCCCGCACGCACGACGCGCTGGTGACCATCGAGGACGGCTGCGTCATGGGCGGCGCCGGCAGCGCGGTCATGGAAGCGCTGCAGGCCAACGGCCTGGCGCTGCCGGTGCTGCAACTGGGCCTGCCCGACGAATACGTCGAGCATGGCGAGCCCGGCAAGCTGATGGCCCAGTGCGGACTGGACGACGCCGGCATCGAGCGCTCGATCCGCGAGCGCTTCCTGGCCGCCACCGCCGCGCCGGTGCTGCGCTCGGTCGCGAATCAGTAATCCGCTTCAACTGGCGCGAGCGCGCGCTTCACGGCCTCGATGAAGTCGTCGGCCAGCGCGTGCGCCGGCCGGTGAAGGGGCCGCAAGGCCTGGATGCGGAAGGGCACCGAGACCGAGAAGCGCCTCAGGGCCAGCCCGGGACCCGCGCAGGCGCGCGCGGTCAGCGGATTCACCAGCGCGATGCCCAATCCTTGCTGGACCAGCGCGCACACGGCGATCGCGCTGTGCGTCTCGAGCTGCAGCCGGCGCTGCACGCCAGCCGCCGAAAAGATCGCGTCGAACTGCCGCCGGTAAGGATCCTCGGCCGACAGGCTCACGAAGCGCTCCCCCTCGAAATCCGAGGGCGTCAGCACCGCTTTCTCGAGCAGGCGATGGCCGGCCGGCAGCACGCAGACCTCGTCCAGCTCCGCCAGCGTCTCGCTGCGCGTGCCGGGCACGGTGGCGGTGACCTCGCTCAGGCCGAGATCGAAGCGCTGCGCGGCCATCCATTCTTCAAGCAGCGGCGATTCCTGGGGCGTCAGCGCGAGCCGCGCCTGCGGATGCCTGCCCAGCCAATCGGCGCTGGCCTGCGGGAGCAGCGCGTGCGCCAGGGCGGGCAGCGTGAGCACGCGCAGGCCCTCGTCCTCGGCGCGGCCCAGCGCCTGCGCGCGCGCGACCACTTGATCCAGCCCTTGATAGGCGCGCTGCACCTCGTCGAACAGCGCGAGCGCCCGGGCGGTCGGCCGCAGGCGGCCGGGGGCGCGCTCGAACAGGGTGTAACCCAGGAGCGATTCCATCCGCGCCAGTTCGCGGCTGACCGTCGGCTGCGAGGTGAACAGCAGTTGTGCGGCGCCGGTGACGCTCCCGGCGGTCATGACGGCGCGGAATACCTCGATGTGGCGATGCGTGATGGGCGAGGACATCGCCTCAGCATAGCAGTGCATATCAGAAATGAATCTTCCGTCGAAGACAAAGCATTTGATTGAATGGGTGGCGTCAGGGATGCTTACGGCCATTCGTTTGAAGGGAACCCCGACATGCCGCAGCCTCTGACCCCCGCCCGTGAACAGCAGCTTCAATCGCTCGCTGGCCGGTATGGCTCCCCGCTCTGGGTGTATGACGCCGCCGTCATCCGCGAGCGCATCGCCGCGCTGGGGGGCTTCGACACGGTGCGATTCGCCCAGAAGGCTTGCTCCAACACCCACATCCTGCGGTTGATGCGGGAGCAGGGCGTGAAGGTCGACTCGGTCTCCCGCGGCGAGATGCTGCGCGCGCTGGCCGCCGGCTTCACGGTCAGCACCGGCGTCGACGCGGTGCACTCGGACATCGTCTTCACCGCCGACCTGCTGGACCGGGAAACGCTGAAGACGGTGGCCGAGCACCGCGTGCCGGTCAACGCCGGCTCGATCGACATGCTGGAGCAGCTCGGCGAGGTCTCGCCCGGCCATCCCGTCTGGCTGCGCCTGAATCCGGGCTTCGGGCATGGCCACAGCAACAAGACCAACACCGGTGGCGAGCACAGCAAGCACGGCATCTGGCATGAGCAGCTCGGCGACGCGCTGGCGGTGATCGCGCGCCGCGGCCTGACGCTGATCGGTCTGCACATGCACATCGGCTCGGGCGTCGACTATGGCCATCTCGGCCGCGTCAGCGGCGCGATGGTCGAGCTGGTTCGCACGGTGAAGGCGCGGGGGATGGATCTCCAGGCGATCTCCGCCGGCGGCGGCCTGTCGATCCCCTATCAGCCGGGGGGCGAGCCCATAGACACCGCCCACTACTTCAGCCTTTGGGATGCCGCCCGCAAGGAAGCGGAAAGCATCGTCGGCCACCGCCTTGCGCTCGAACTCGAACCGGGACGCTATCTCGTGGCGGAGTCCGGGGTGCTGCTCGCGGAAGTCCGTGCGGTGAAGTCACAGGGCCGGCAGCATTTCCTGCTGGTCGACGCCGGCTTCAACGAGCTGATGCGGCCCGCGATGTACGGCAGCTTCCATGCGATGAGCCTGATTCCCGCGGACGGCCAGCGCCGGCCGGTGCGCGAAACCGTCGTCGCCGGCCCGCTGTGCGAATCGGGCGACGTCTTCACGCAGGCGGAAGGCGGCGTCGTGCTGGCGCGCGAATTGCCGCAAGCGCAGGTCGGCGACCTGCTGGTCATCCACGACACCGGCGCGTACGGCGCGTCGATGTCCAGCAACTACAACAGCCGGCCGCTGATCGCCGAGGTCCTCGTGGAGGGGGCCTCGGACCGTCTGATCCGCCGCCGCCAGACCGTTGAGGAATTGCTGGCCCTCGAGGCCGTGTGATCTCCGCCGTCAGGGGGTGATGGGTCGGACATCGGGCAGGGAACGGTCGTGACCGTTCCATGACGTTTTGCTATCGCACATTTAATATTTGATAGCTTCGATCAATAGGGATTCGCAATAGGCTGCATTGGGGAATTCAACCCCGTCGATAGCTTGAGCCCCCTATGATTCCGTCCATCCCATCAACCCCTACTGCGAGAGACCAAGCAATGTCCCTGATCAATACCCAAGTCCAGCCCTTCAAGGCCCAGGCTTTCCACAACGGCAAGTTCATCGAGGTCACGGAAGAGTCGCTCAAGGGCAAGTGGTCCGTGCTGATCTTCATGCCGGCTGCCTTCACCTTCAACTGCCCGACGGAAGTCGAGGACGCGGCCGACAACTACGCTGAATTCCAGAAGCTGGGCGCCGAGGTCTACATCGTCACGACCGACACGCACTTCTCGCACAAGGTGTGGCATGAGACCTCGCCGGCCGTCGGCAAGGCCAAGTTCCCGCTGGTCGGCGACCCGACCCACGCGCTGACCAACGCCTTCGGCGTGCACATCCCGGAAGAAGGCCTGGCGCTGCGCGGCACCTTCGTGATCAATCCGGAAGGCGTGATCAAGACGCTGGAAGTGCACGACAACGCCATCGCCCGCGACGTCAAGGAAACGCTGCGCAAGCTCAAGGCCGCCCAGTACGTCGCCAAGAACCCGGGCCAGGTCTGCCCGGCCAAGTGGAACGAAGGCGCGGCGACCATCGCCCCGTCGCTGGACCTGGTCGGCAAGATCTAAGGATCTCGCCCTCTCGGGGGAATGGGCCGCTGACGGCCTCCCCCGAGCCGGTGATCCGGATGAGGACGATCCTCACCCCCTCACGGCAATTGCGCGGCTCGCGGACCTTGACGGTCCGCGGGTGGGCGCGCGGCCGCCCCGACATCGCATGCATGGGGAGGCCGGTTCTCGAAGTCGCTTAAGAACTCTGAAAGGAAGCAACGATGTTGGACGACAACCTGAAGGCGCAGCTCAAGGCCTACCTGGAGCGGGTCACGCTGCCGTTCGAGATCGAGGCTTCGTTGAGCGACTCCGAGAGCTCCGCCGAATTGCAGCGCCTGCTGCAGGACATCGCCGCGATGTCCGACAAGATCAGCCTGAAGCTGGATGGCAACGACGCGCGCAAGCCGTCGTTCAGCCTCAAGCGGACCGGCACCGAGCAGAGCCTGCGCTTCGCCGCGATCCCGCTGGGTCATGAGTTCACCTCGCTGGTGCTGGCGCTGCTGTGGACCGGCGGCCATCCCCCGAAGGTGGAGCAGGCCACCATCGATCAGATCAAGGGCCTGGACGGCGATTACGCCTTCGAGGTCTACATGTCCCTGACCTGCCACAACTGCCCGGACGTGGTGCAGGCGCTGTCGCTGATGTCGGTGCTGAATCCGCGCGTCAAGACGGTGGTCATCGATGGCGCGCTGTTCCAGGACGAGGTCAATGCCCGCGAGATCATGGCCGTCCCGACGGTCTACCTGAACGGACAGGAATTCGGCTCGGGCCGCATGACGGTCGAGGAGATCGCCGCGAAGCTCGACACCCACGCGGCGGCCAAGGACGCGGCCAAACTGTCGGCCAAGGATCCGTACGACGTGCTGATCGTCGGCGGCGGCCCGGCCGGCTCGGCGGCGGCGGTGTATGCGGCCCGCAAGGGCATCCGCACCGGCATCGCGGCGGAGCGCTTCGGCGGCCAGGTCAACGACACGCTGGCGATCGAGAACTACATCTCGGTGCTGTCCACCGATGGGCCGAAGTTCTCGATGGCGCTGGAGTCGCACGTCAAGGATTACGGCGTGGACGTGATGAACCTGCAGCGCGCGGACAAGCTGATCCCGGCGACCGAGCCGGGTGGCCTGATCGAGCTGCAGCTGGGCAATGGCGGCTCGCTCAAGAGCCGGACGGTGATCGTGTCGACGGGCGCGCGCTGGCGCAACGTCAACGTGCCGGGCGAGCAGGAATACAAGAACAAGGGCGTGGCCTACTGCCCGCACTGCGATGGTCCGCTGTTCAAGGGCAAGCGGGTGGCGGTGATCGGCGGGGGGAACTCCGGCGTCGAGGCGGCCATCGATCTGGCCGGCATCGTGGCGCATGTGACGCTGCTGGAGTTCGGCGACACGCTGCGCGCCGACGCGGTGCTGGTGAAGAAGCTGGAGAGCCTGCCCAACGTCGTGATCCTGAAGCAGGCGCAGACGACCGAGTTCACCGGCACGGGCGGCAAGCTTGATGGGCTGAACTACACCGATCGGGCCACCGGCGAGAGCAGGCGGGTCGAGGTCGAGGGCGTGTTCGTGCAGATTGGCCTGGTGCCCAACACCGAGTGGCTGCGCGGCACGGTCGAGCTGTCCAAGCACGGCGAGATCATCGTCGACGCGAAGGGGCAGACCTCGGTGCCGGGCGTGTTCGCCGCGGGGGACGCGACGACGGTGCCGTTCAAGCAGATCATCATCGCCGCCGGCGACGGCGCGAAGGCGGCGCTCAGCGCGTTCGATCACTTGATCCGGAACTGATCACCCCGCGCCACGGAACTCCCTCGCCCCGCTTGCGGGGAGAGGGCAGGGGAGAGGGGGCGTCGAAGTACGGCAGTGCTGCCTTGCCGCGAGCCCCCTCTCCCCCGCCCTCTCCCCCTCGCGGGGGTGAGGGAGTTAAGTCAGCGCGCGTGCGTGCCTACGGTCAGCGCCGACTCCGCCAGAGGCTTTCCGCGCTGTAGACCGCGAGCGCGGACCAGATCAGCACGAACCCGACCAGGCGCGCGCCGGCCAGCGGCTCGTGATAGAGCCACACGCCGAGCAGGAACTGGATCGACGGCGACAGGTATTGCACCAGGCCGAGCGTCGTCAGCGTGATGCGCCGCGCGCCCGCCGCGAAGAGCAGCAGCGGCACCGCCGTCAGCGGGCCGGCCAGCAGCAGCCAGCCGATCCTTGCCGCGTCGCCCGTCGCGAAGGCGCTCGTGCCCTGGCTGGTCCACCACAGCAGCGCCACCGCCGCGAACGGCGACAGGATCAGCGTCTCCAGCGACAGCCCCTCCAGCGCCCCCAGGTGCGCCGTCTTGCGCATCAGCCCATAGACCCCGAAGCTCACCGCCAGCATCAGCGCGATCCAGGGCAGCCGCCCGGCCGTGACGGTCAGCCACAGCACGCCCGCCGCGGCCAGCCCGATCGCGAGCCACTGCACCGGCCGCAGCCGCTCGCGCAGGAACACGAAGCCCAGCATCACGTTGACCAGCGGATTGATGAAGTAGCCGAGGCTGGCCTCGACGACGTGACCGTGCTGCACCGCCCAGACATACACCAGCCAGTTGGTCGACAGCAGCAGCGCCGACGCCGCGCAGGTGGCCAGCAGCTTCGGCGAGCGCAGCACCGGTCCCAGCCAGGCCCAGCGCCGCAGGCCCGTCAGCAGCAGCGCCACGAAGACCATGGACCACAGCGTCCGGTGCGCGATGACCTCGATCGCATCGACGTCGCTCAGCCGCTTGAAGTAGAGCGGGAACAGCCCCCAGGCGATGTAGGCGAGCGCCGCGTAGAGCATGCCCGCGCGTGCGTGATCGCTGGCGGCCGCAGCGGCGGGCGGCGAGGCCGGTGAGGCCGGCGAGGCCGGTGATACAGCGGCGGTTCGGGTGTCGTTCGTCATGGGGCGTCGGGGCGAAGGGCCCGCGATTCTGCCCAAGCCGTCCCCCGAACGCGGGCCCGCCTGAGGACGCCCCTCTTTTCAGCGGGCCATCGGCGGCGCAGGATGCCGGCCATGGCCTACGTCGAATTCACCTCGCAACTGCAGCGCTTCGTCGACACCCCCAAGCTCGACTGCGATGCCCGCACGCTGGGCGAGGCCCTGACCCTCGCCTTCGATCACAACCCCCGCCTGCGCGGCTACATCCTGGACGACCAGGGCCACCTGCGCACCCATGTCGCCGTCTTCATCGACGGCCGCCGCGTGCGCGATCGCAGCGAGCTCAGCGATCCGCTGTCGGCGCAATCCAAGGTGTACGTGCTGCAGGCGCTCTCGGGCGGCTGAGCCGCGCCCGCCGCTGTCGAATCGGACCCCGGCCGATCGTCGTGTCAGGCCACGCCCGCTCCCACGTCCTCAAGGAGACTTCGATGATCACCACCGCCTGGGCCGCCACCCGCAAGGGCCTGTTCGAGCTCCGCCATGACCCCGCTCAGGGCGGATGGTCGATCGGGCGCCACAGCTTCGTGGGGGATCCGGTCAGCATGGTGCTGCCGCCGCCGGCGGGAGGCGGGCGGATGTTCGCCGCGCTGAACCTGGGCCATTTCGGCGTCAAGCTGCAGGCCTCCGACGACGGCGGCGCCAGTTGGCGCGAGCTCACGCCCCCGGCCTTTCCGCCGCAGCCCGAAGGCGCGGAAGGCCCCGCCTGGAAGCTGCTGCAGATCTGGTCGCTGGAGCGCGGCGGCGACGGGCGGCTGTGGGCCGGCACCATTCCGGGCGGGCTGTTCGTCAGCGAGGACCACGGCGAGACCTGGCGGCTCGTCGACGCGCTGTGGAGCAAGCCGGAGCGGCTGGGCTGGTTCGGCGGCGGCTACGACGCGCCGGGCATCCATTCGATCAACATCGATCCGCGCGATCCGAAGCGGCTGCTGCTGGGCATCTCCTGCGGCGGCGCCTGGCGCAGCGACGACGGCGGCGCGAGCTGGCGCATCAGCGCCAAGGGCATGCGCGCCGACTTCATGCCGCCCGAGCAGCAGGGCGAGGAGAACACCCAGGACCCGCACCGCATCGTCGCCAGCGCGGCGAATCCCGACGTGCTCTGGTGCCAGCACCACAACGGCGTCTGGCGCTCGGCCGACGGCGGCGCCCAGTGGACGGAGATCAAGCCGCCGCTGTCGGGATTCGGCTTCGCCGTCGCGGCGCATGCGGGGGATCCGGACACCGCGTGGTTCGTCCCGGGCATCAAGGACGAGAAGCGGCTGCCGGTCGATGGGGCGCTCGCCGTCAACCGCACGCGCGACGGCGGCAAGACCTTCGAGACCCTGCGCAGCGGATTGCCGCAGGCGCATTGCTATGACCTCGTCTACCGCCACGGCCTGGCGGTCCATGACGATGGCCGCCGCCTGCTGATGGGCAGCACGACGGGCAATCTCTGGGCGACCGACGACGCGGGCGACCGCTGGCAGCTCGTCGCCGGCCACCTGCCGCCGATCTACGCGCTGCGCTTCAGCTGAAGGGTGCCCATTGAGGGCCGGGCGGGGCTTCGAGCTCGAGCACCGCGCCGCTGACCGGATGGGTCAGCGTCAGGCGCTGCGCATGCAGCCACAGCCGATGCAGGCCCAGATGCCCCGCGAGCGCGCGGTTCAGCGGGCCCTTGCCGTGATTGGCGTCGCCCACGATCGGATGCGCGATGTGCTTCAGGTGGCGCCGGATCTGGTGGCGCCGGCCCTGGACCGGCTCGCACGCGAGCAGCGCCACGCGCGTCGTCGGGAAGCGCGGATCGGTGGACACCGCCAGTTCATGGCGGCGCAGGCAGGTCCAGCGCGTCTGCGCCTCCAGGTGCGGCTGTCCGGCGGACGGCAGCTCGGGATCGCGCGCGAGCGGGTGATCGATGACGCCCTCGCCATCCGCCGGCCATCCGCGCACCAGCGCGAGGTAGCGCTTGCGGGTGAGGCGCTCGGCCAGCGCGACACCGAGCCGGCTCGCGACCTCCGCGCTCAGCGCGAAGACCAGCACGCCCGAGGTGCCGCGGTCCAGCCGGTGCACCGGCCACACCGGCCGTCCCAGTTGATCGCGCAGGCGCTGCAGCGCGGCGTCGTCCTCGTGCGCGTCGATCGCGCTGCGGTGCACGAGCAGCCCGGCGGGCTTGTCGATCACCGCGAGGTCGTCGTCCAGATGGAGGAGGTGGAGCGGGGATGTCATCGCTGGAGGGGACGGCCTGCGCACGCCAGGACCGGTTTTTGCCTGTTTTTTGCCTGCTCTTCCCCGTTTGGGGGGAGCGGACGGCAACAGGTGGGATCGCCAAAATCCTGTCACGCCCGCTACCCATCATCGCAGCAGGCATTTCGGGCCGCCGTCACCGGCGGCCCTTCCTCGTCCGGTCCGCAGCCGCAGCAGTCAGCAGGAGTTCGCCATGCCTCAGGAGTTTCACGTCGGTCACCGTTCCCTGCTGGATCGGCTGCTGATGGCATTGGGCGGCGCCGTGCGGCGCACGCCGGCCGTCCGGGTGGTCAGTCGATCTGTCCGTCCACGTACAGCCACGCGCCGCCCTCCCGCACGAATCGGCTGATTTCGTGCATGCGCTGCGCGCGTCCGGCGACCTTGCTGCGCGCGACGAACTCCACCGTCTCGTGATCGGCGTCCTGGCGTTCGTGCCGGCGCACGTCCAGGCCCAGCCAGCGCAGGTCGGCCTCGCCGCGCTCAAGCGTCTCGGGCCGGGTGTCCGGATGCCAGGTGGCCAGCAGGTAGGGGATCAGGTCCAGCGTGTAGGCCGTGTACCGCGAGCGCATCAGCGCCTGGGCGTCGGCCGCCAGGAGTTCGCCCCGCTCGGCGAAGGCGCGATGCAGCGCGCCGCAGCAGGCGTCGTACGGCCGGCCGGTGCCGCAGGGGCAGGCGGCGGACGAAGCGGAGGACGCTGAGGGGGACGCAAAGGGAGACGAAGTCGGGGACGAAGCGGGGGACACAGACCCGGCCGGAACCGCGCTGTTCGAAGCGGTCTTGGTTTTTTCAGGCTTCATGGGGTCGGCATGATGCCAGCGTCTTTCCAGCCTCTCTAGAATGGCTGGATGAATTCCCAGGATTTCGGCGACGGCCGCCCGACCCCGCCGCAAGATGACCTGTTCACGCCCCGCGCGCAGCGCGGTCTGCTGGACAACCTCAATCCCGAGCAACACGCCGCGGTGACGCTGGGCCAGGAGCCCGCGCTGATCCTGGCGGGCGCCGGCTCGGGCAAGACGCGGGTGCTGACCACCCGCATCGCCTGGCTGATGAGCCAGGGCCTGGTGACGCCGGCCGGCGTGATGGCCGTGACCTTCACCAACAAGGCCGCCAAGGAGATGGTCACGCGGCTGTCCGCGATGCTGCCGGTGAACGTGCGCGGCATGTGGATCGGCACCTTCCACGGCCTGTGCAACCGCTTCCTGCGCGCGCACTGGAAGCTGGCCGGTTTGCCGCAAGGCTTCCAGATCCTGGACGCGGGCGACACGGTGTCGGCGGTCAAGCGCGTGATCAAGGCGATGAACCTGGACGAGGAACGCTTCGTTCCCAAGCAGGTGTCGTGGTTCATCGCCGGCGCGAAGGAGGACGGCCTGCGTCCCAAGGACATCGACCTGCGCGACGAGCAGACCCGCAAGCTGGTCGAGATCTACCAGGCCTACGAGGACCAGTGCACGCGCGAGGGCGTCGTCGACTTCGCCGAGCTGATGCTGCGCTCCTACGAGCTGATGCGCGACAACGCGCAGGTGCGCGAGCATTACCAGCGCCGCTTCCAGTACGTGCTGGTCGACGAGTTCCAGGACACCAACAAGCTGCAGTACGCCTGGCTGAAGATGTTCGCGCCGCCGGGGCGCGGGCAGGGCGTGTTCGCGGTCGGCGACGACGACCAGAGCATCTATGCCTTCCGCGGCGCGCGCGTGGGCAACATGGCCGACTTCGAGCGCGAGTACCGCGTCCGCCAGGTCGTCAAGCTGGAGCAGAACTACCGCAGCTTCGGCAACATCCTGGACGCCGCGAACGCGCTGATCAGCAACAACAGCCGGCGTCTGGGCAAGAACCTGCGCACCGAGGCCGGCCCGGGCGAGCCGCTGCGCGTCTACGAGTCGAGCAGCGATTTCGCCGAGGCCCAGTGGCTGCTCGAGGAGGCGCAGGCGCTGCACCGCCAGGGCCTGCCGCGCAGCGAGATCGCGGTGCTCTACCGCAGCAACGCGCAGTCGCGGGTGATCGAGTCGGCGCTGTTCAACGCCGGCGTCCCGTACCGCGTCTACGGCGGCCTGCGCTTCTTCGAGCGCGCCGAGGTGAAGCACGCGCTGGCCTACCTGCGCCTGATCGAGAACCCCAACGACGACACCAGCTTCCTGCGCGTGGTGAACTTCCCGGCGCGCGGCATCGGCGCGCGCACGGTCGAGCAGCTGCAGGACGCGGCGCGCGCGAGCGGGCGCTCGCTGATCCAGAGCGTGGGCGCGGTGGGCGGCCGCGGCGGCGCCAGCCTGGGCGGCTTCGTCGGCATGGTCGACGCGATGCGCGAGGCCACCACGGGGCTGACGCTGCGCGAGATCATCGAGCACGTCATCGAGCATTCCGGGCTGGCGACGTTCTATCGCGCCGAGAAGGAAGGCGAGGAGCGGCTGGAGAACCTGGGCGAACTGGTGAACGCGGCCGAGGCCTTCGTGACGCAGGAGGGTTTCGGCAAGGATGCCGTGGCGCTGCCGGTGGACGAGCATTCGCCCGGTGCGATCGCCGACGGGCTGCCGGCGGCGGTCGCGCCCGCGGCGCCGGCCACGCCGGACGCGGAGACGGGGGAGATCATGTCGCCGCTGGCGGCCTTCCTGACCCATGCCTCGCTGGAGGCCGGCGACAACCAGGCGCAGGCGGGGCAGGACGCGATCCAGCTGATGACGGTGCACTCGGCCAAGGGACTGGAGTTCGACGCGGTGTTCATCACCGGGCTGGAGGAGGGCCTGTTCCCGCATGAGAACTCGCTGTCCGACGCGGACGGGCTCGAGGAGGAGCGCCGGCTGATGTATGTCGCGATCACGCGGGCGCGGCAGCGGCTGTACATCAGCTTCTGCCAGACGCGGATGCTGCATGGGCAGACGCGCTACAACATCAAGAGCCGCTTCATGGAGGAGCTCCCGGAGGAGACGCTGAAGTGGCTGACGCCGCGCAACCAGGGCTTCGGCTCGGGCTTCGCGCGGGACTACCAGCAGGCGTGGCAGCGCGGCTCGGGATTGAAGTCGATGGTCGGCGCGGGGCGCGTCGATCCGGGCGCCTTCCCGCAGGCGCCGGTGCCCAGCGCGATGAAGCAGTCGGCGGCCGAGAAGACCGGCGACGCGCATGGCGGGTTGCGGGTGGGCAAGCCGGTGTTCCACAACAAGTTCGGCGAGGGCGTGCTGCTCACGCTGGAAGGCAGCGGGCCCGACGCGCGCGCGCAGGTGAACTTCGGCCGGCACGGCACGAAGTGGCTGGCGCTCAGCGTGGCGAAGCTGACGCCGATCGAGTGAAATTCCATTTATCTAGAATTAAAGCGATAAATCGCCTCAAATCAACATAAATTCTAGTTTTGTTGACATTAACAGGGAGGAGGGCTATTTTCTGCCTTAACGTCTAGAAAGTTGGAATCAATATGAGAACCGTGGTTCCCATCGATCCTCCTCATGATCCGATCGTCGAAGACGCCGTATCACTGGGGGCGGCTGTGCGGGCCGCCAGGACACGCGCGCTTCTTCCATTGGTTGAAGCAGCCGAAGCCATGGGCATGTCCAGGCAGACGCTGATCAACATCGAGACCGGACAAGGCGGCGTCAGCCTCGCAACTGTTCTCAAGGCCGCGCGGGAGCTTGGCGTCAGCGTGTTCGCAGTTCCCGCAGGTGAGCGGGAAACGGTGCGCCGGGCCATCTTGGAGATCCGTGCGCAGGAAGGGCACGATGGAGCTTGAAGTCTGGTTGGACGATGTCGAGGTCGGCCGTCTGCGTCACGACGGCGCGAGTGGCTTGTTCGCGCTCCAGTACCTGGGCGCGTGGTCGGGAATGCCACGGAGCTATCCCTTGGGGCCGACGCTGCCCTTGGATCGATCCGAGGGGCAGACGGATGAACAGCACAGCATCCAAGTACGGCAGTTCTTCGAAAACCTGTTGCCGGAAGGCGAAGCGCTGGACCACGCGGCTGCCGCCAGCGGCGTTTCAAAGGCGAATCTGGCGGGCTTGCTGGCCGCGCTGGGCCGGGAGACCTCCGGGGCGCTTCGTATCCTGCTTCCGGGCGGCGGCGACACCCGGTTTCCGCAATTGAGGCCGTTGTCTCGGACGGAGCTGTCGGAACGCATTCGCAACCGGTCGCGAGAGCCGTTCTCGGTGTGGGATGGTTCTGTACGTCTGTCCATCGCCGGGTATCAAGACAAGATCGCCGTCTACGTCGATGGCGACGACTGGTTCCTGGTCGATGGTCCGCAAATGGCATCGACCCACATCGTCAAGCCGGCGCCAGCGCGCCCCGAGCTCGCCGACCTGCCGTTCAACGAGTTCTTCTGCATGCGCTTGGCGCGCCGCGTCGGGCTCGAGGTCGCGCATGTGGACCTCCACCAAGTTCCCGAGCCGGTGCTGTTCGTCGAGCGCTTTGATCGCAAGCGCCTGGAGGATGGACGAGTCCGGCGTCTCCATCTCATCGACGGATGTCAGGCGCTGGGCCTTCCCGTCTCTTGGAAATATGAACGCGCTTATGGCGATCGACCGGAGGTGCAACAGTGGCGGGACGGCGCCTCGATGCCCAAGCTGTTTGGACTGCTGCAGCACAGCCCTCGCATGCTCCTGGACCGGATGGCCATGACGCGCTGGGTGATCTTCCAACTGCTCATCGGCAACAGCGACGCGCATGGCAAGAACGTGTCTTTCCATGTCGACCATGCGGGGCTGCGCCTGGCTCCCGCCTACGACATCGTGTGCATGCCCCCTTTGGGCTTCGATCATCCCCAGGCCATGGCGATCGGCGATGCTTTCAGCGAGCCCGAAGTCACGCCATTCGAGTGGGCCTGCTTCGCCAAGCAATGCGGTGTGGCGCCGCGCCAGCTTGCGCAGGACCTGCGCCGGCTGACCGAGACGCTGACCGCCGAGGCGCCCAAGCTCGCGCGCGAACTGGCGGACGTCGTTCCGGCGAGGGTGAGCGACGCCATCATCGACGTGCTTGCCTCGACCTGCGCGCATCAGCGCCGGTTGGCCGGCGAGATTCCGAAGATCAAGCCGGAAGACCTCTAGGCCTGCCAACGACAAAGCCCGCCGGATGGCGGGCTTCGCGGTCAGCGGGTGAGCCGGATCAGAGACCGATCTCGCCGCCGTCCTTGCGGGTGATCACCACGGTCGCCGAGCGCGGACGCTTCTTCACCGTCGCGTCCGCCTGGTTGGCCGGCCAGTAGCTGCCGAAGGTGCGGGCCGCGAAGTCCGGCGCCGTCTCCTCGCCCGGGTGCTGCACGTTGAAGAACAGCGTCTTGTAGTCCGGCGTCATCGCGATGCCGGTGATCTCGCATTCCTTCGGGCCGACCAGGAAGCGGCGCAGCGTGTCCGCCGTCGCCTTGGCGCCGGCGCGCGTCTGCATCCCGCCCGCGGCCGTGGCCACGCCGCCGTCGCCGACCTTGCCCGGCAGCGCCGCCAGCATCATGCAGTTGGTGACGTCGGTGTACGCGCCGTCGTCCGTCTGGATCCACAGCATGCCGCGCTTGTCGAAGTACAGCCCGTCCGGGCTGGAGAAGTCGTTGACGTCCGTCAGCGACGACAGGTTCACGTCCGCCGCCGCGTCCTGCTGCGCGCCGAACAGGTACACGTCCCAGGTCATCTTGGTGACATCGGCCGCGTCTTCCTTCCAGCGGATGATGTGGCCGTTCGGGTTGCCCGACTGCGTCGCCGCGCCCTTCATGTCGACGTAGACGCGCGGGTTCGCGGCGTTCGCGGTCGCGGCGGTGCGGGTGCTGTTGTTGGTCAGGGTCATGTAGACCTCGCCATTGACCGGGTTCACCGCGCCCCATTCCGGACGGTCCATCTTGGTCGCGCCGAGCACGTCGGCGGCCAGGCGCGCGTTGATCAGCACATCGCCCTGATCGGCGAAGGCGTAGCTCGCGTTGGCGGCCGTCAGGCCGTTCTTGCCGAAGCTCAGCTCCAGCCAGTCGCCGCTGCCGTCGGCGTTGAAGCGGGCCACGTACAGCGTGCCTTCGTCCAGGTACTTGGCGCCGGCGGCCATGCCCTTGCCGACATCGGCCGCGTCCCAGTTGGCCTTGGAGACGAACTTGTAGATGTACTCGTTGCGCGAGTCGTCGCCCATGTAGATCACCACCGGCTTGCCGGCGACCGCTTCCGCCGGCCAGGCGCCTTCGTGGTTGAAGCGGCCCAGCGCGGTGCGCTTGGCGGGCGTCGAATCCGGCGCGAACGGATCGATCTCCACCACCCAGCCGAAGGTGTTGATCGTGTTGCGGTAGTCGGCCGTCGCGGCGCCGGCGGTCGCCGACGAGTTCCAGCGCGCGTACAGGTCGGCGGTGCCGGCCGTCTCCCACAGATAGGGGCTCTTGCGGTTCTGCGGCAGGCCGTAGCGGGCCAGGCTGACCACTTCCTTGGCGCTGCGCTGCGCGTCGTCGCCCGCGGCGCGGCTGATCACGTTGAGGTAGTTCTCCTCGCACGTGAGGTAGGTGCCCCACGGCGTGTAGCCATTGGCGCAGTTGTTGTTGGTGCCGCGGGTCTGGACGCCGGTCGGGCTGAACAGCGTCTGCAACTGCGCGTTGCCCTTGGCCGGGCCGGTGAAGTCCATCGTCGTGGCCGAGGTCACGCGGCGGTTGTAGCGCGAGCCGCGCACCATGCCGGCGTTGCCGCCGTCGCGCTTGACCTCGACGATGCTGACGCCGTGGGCGTAGATCTCCTTCTCCACCTCGACCGGGTTGCGCGCCGCGCCGGCGCTGCGGCCGCTCGGGTGCATCACGTAGGGGGCGACCACGTACTCGTGGTTGCAGGCCAGCAGGCCGCGGTCCGAGCGCTTGGCGTCGTAGCTGCCGGTCTCGGACAGGCCGAACCAGTACATGCCGTCATGGCCGTCGCCGATGCGGCGGTTGTAGGAGTCGGCGGACTCGGAGCCGTCGTCCTTCCAGGACTCGTCGCCGAAGTGCATCGGGTCGCCCAGCGCGTGCAGGATGCTGACGTTGTAGCCCTCGGCCACGGTCACCAGGTCGTTCTTGTTCTTGGCGACGGCGGTGAAGCCGATCTTCAGCGGCGCGGGCGCCGGGGCCGGCGCGGGGGCCGGAGCGGGCGCGGCGTCGTTGCCGCCGTCGCCGCCGCAGGCGCTCAGGATCGAGCCGCCCAGCAGCGCGGCGGCGGTGGTGCTGATGCCGCCCTTCAGGGCGACCCGGCGCGACAGGCGCGCGGCGAGGATGTCCTCGAAGTGAGGATTGGCGGACGGGTTGACCACCGCGTCCTCGTCGTAGTCGTTGACCGCGCCGTGGCTGGCCACGATGTCGTGCTGCTTGCTCATTCGTGAAGGCTCCGCTGCAAAGAAAGTGCGGGCGGATTCTGCGAAGGGCAGGTGACGACGACGTGAAAAGCGCGTTAGGGATTCCTCGATGTGTCCCTGGCCCTGCCGGCCGGGCGAATGGCGTTCAGGTCGGGGTGCCGGAAGTTTCCGGCAGGTCGCGCGGGGCGCCGAACATGAAGCAGTCGATGAAGGTGAAGTACAGCGAGCAGTAGAAGCCCGTCATCAGGATCATCGTCAGCGGCACCAGCAGGTAGGGCAGCGCGTTGACCAGCCCCAGCAGCAGCCCGGTGAAGGTCAGCAGCAGCGTCGCGCCGAAGGCCAGGCCGACCCAGGCCAGGCCCGACAGCGCGAAGGCGCCCTTGTTGCGCCACACGCCCAGCGTGCTCGAGAACAGCGCCTGCATCACGCCCTGGCCGCCCCAGTGGATCAGCGCCGGCGCATGCCAGAACGGGATCGAGAGCAGCGTGGTCAGCAGCAGCCGCAGCCCGATGCCGGTGGTCACCGCGGGATCGGTCATGGTGGCCTCGACGATCTTCGGGTCGACCTTGTCGGGGCCCTCGCCGCTGGCCGCGGCGACCTGGCCGACCGCGCGCACGAGCGCGCCGCCATCCAGCCAGTGCGCCAGGAACATCACCGCGACGATGCTCGCCGCGTAGAGCAGCCCCAGCAGCAGCTGGGCGCGGCGGCGCTCCTTGGTCAGCTGCAGCGGCTGCACGAAGACGGCGGCCGTCGGCGTGTGCGACTGCAGCACCTGGTGCGAGGCCAGCATGAAGGCCAGCGACACCAGCGGCATCGCCGCCAGCACGATCAGCTGGCCCAGCAGCGGCACCAGCTGCAGCAGCGAGGTCACCAGCAGGAACACGGCGAGCAGGCCGATCAGCGCGATCGGCTTGCGCTGCAGCACCTTGAGTCCGTGGCGCACCCAGAGCAGGCCGTTGCGCGGCGGGACCGATTGCAGGTGCAGGATCATGGCAGGGACTCCAGCGCATGCCAGGGTCTGGCGATGCGCTCGCGCAGGACGCGCTCGAAATGGGTCGGGTCGTGGGGTTTGAGGAGGCTGGCCTCGCGGGGCAAGTGGAAGTCCCACAGGCGCGAGATCCAGAAGCGCAGCGCCGCCGCGCGCAGCAGGCCGGGTAGCAGGCGGTGCTCGGCGCCGGTGAGCGGGCGCACCGATTCATAGGCCTTGACGAAGGCGCTGGCGCGCTGCTCGTCCAGGCGGCCGCTGTCCAGGTCGATGCACCAGTCGTTCAGGCAGACGCAGAGGTCGAACAGGAAGCTGTCGACGCCGGCGAAGTAGAAGTCGAAGAAGCCGCTGAGCCGCTCGCGGCCGGGCAGGCCGTCGAACATCACGTTGTCGCGGAACAGGTCGGCGTGGATGGGGCCGCGCGGCAGCGCCGCGGCGGCCGGGGCGAGCTGTTCCTGGAAGGCCAGCTCGGCGGTCAGCAGCCCGGCCGGTTCCGGCGCCAGATGCGGCAGCACGACCGGCACGGTCTCGCGCCACCAGGGCAGTGCGCGCAGGTTGTCCTGGTGCAGCGGGAAGTCCTGGCCGGCCAGGTGCATGCGGGCCAGCCCGGCGCCGACCTGCGCGCAGTGGAATTCATCCGGCGCCAGCTGATGGCCGCCGCGCAGCTTGTGGACGACCGCGGCCGGCTTGCCGGCGATGGCGTGCAGGATGCGGTCCTGCGCGTCGGGCTGCGGCGCCGGCACCGGCACGCCGCGGCGGGCCAGGTGGCGCATCAGCTCCAGGTAGAAGGGCAGCTGCTCGAACGTGAGCCGCTCGAAGATCGTCAGCACGTACTCGTGGCGCTCGCCGCCGCGCGTCGTGGTGACGAAGTAGTTGGTGTTCTCGATGCCGGCGGTGATGCCCTTGAGCGCGTGCAGGTCGCCCAGGTTCAGCGTGTCGAGCAGGACTTGCGCCTGCTCGGGCGAGACGTCGGTGAATACGGCCATGAAGCGGAGAAAGAGCGGGACCGGCGTGGCCCAGGCCAGGCCGGGCCGCCCCGGTCAGAAATTGAAGATGCGCCAGACGCGCGCGCCCGCGTTGCCGCGGTCGGCGCCCTGACGGGTGGGGAGGTCGCGGCCGCTGTCGCCGAGCAGGATCTCGTACTCGGGCGCCTTGCTGTCCTTGTTCTTGACCACAACCTTTTGAGTCAGGCCCCGCACCCGGGTCTCCTCGATGCGAACCTTGTCGTCCTCGTTGACGAGCTGCTCGACCTTGACGTCCGGCACGTCGCGGAACTTCTGCGGCTCCGCGGGGGCCGCCGCCGGGGCCGCGGGCGCGTCGGCCGCGAGGACCGCGGAGGCCGGCAGCGACAGCGCGGTCAGGACGGCGAGCAGCGGGGCGAGGCGGGTGGTGTTCATGGTGGGGGCGATTCTATGCCCCGCTCCTGGAAAACCCCTTCCCCTGGGCGAGGGCCCGCCGCAGGCCGCGTCTGCTGACAGGGCGGGTGGCGCGCGCCTGCAACAATGGCGGGATGAGCAAACCTCTGATGCTGCTGGTCGACGGTTCCAGCTATCTCTACCGTGCCTACCACGCGATGCCCGACCTGCGCGGCCCCGGCGGCCAGCCCACGGGCGCCATCCACGGCATGGTGGCGATGCTGAAGAAGCTGCGCGACGACTACGGCGCCGAGCACGCGGCCTGCGTGTTCGACGCCTCCGGCCCGACCTTCCGCGATGAGTGGTATCCCGAGTACAAGGCCCAGCGCGCCCCGATGCCCGAGGACCTGCGCGCCCAGATCGACCCGATCCATGAGGTGGTGAAGCTGCTGGGCTGGCCGGTGCTGACGGTGCCCGGCATCGAGGCCGACGACTGCATCGGCACGCTGTCCCGGGTGGCGGCGGCGGCGGGGCACCAGGTGGTGATCTCCACCGGCGACAAGGACCTGGCGCAGCTGGTGACGCCGGATGTCTCGCTGATCAACACGATGAGCAACGAGAAGCTGGACGAGGCCGGCGTGGTGGCCAAGTTCGGCGTGCCGCCGGACCGGATCATCGATTACCTGACGCTGATGGGCGACACGGTGGACAACGTGCCCGGCGTCGAGAAGGTCGGCCCGAAGACGGCGGCCAAGTGGATCGGCGAGCACGGCTCGCTGGACGGCGTCATCGCCAACGCGGACAAGATCAAGGGCGTGGCCGGCGAGAACCTGCGCAAGGCGCTGGACTGGCTGCCGATGGGCCGCAAGCTGGTGACGGTGAAGGTCGACTGCGACCTGTGCCTGCATGTCTCGGGCTGGCCGGCGCTGGCATCGCTGGCCTTCAACCCGGTCGACGAGGCGGGCCTGCTCGAGTTCTACGCCCGCAATGGCTTCAAGACCTGGAAGCGCGACCTGGAGGGCAAGCTCGGCGGCGCGGCGCCCAAGCGCGTGGCGCCGGAGGCGGACCTGGGCGCGGACGGCCCGGCCGACGCCTTCGCGGCGCACGAGCCGCCGGCCCTCCCGATCGACAAGCAGTACGAGACCCTCGTCGACTTCTCGCGCCTGGAGGTCTGGATCGAGCGGTTGAACGCGGCCGAGCTGGCGGCCTTCGACACCGAGACCGACTCGCTGGACCCGATGCAGGCGCGCATCGTCGGCATCAGCTTCAGCGTCAAGCCGGGCGAGGCGGCCTACATCCCGCTGCGCCACGAGGGCCCGGACGCGCCCGAGCAGCTGCCGATGGACGAGGTGCTGGCGCGGCTCAAGCCCTGGTTCGAGGACCCGCTGAAGAAGAAGGTGGCGCAGAACGTCAAGTACGACACCCACGTGCTGGCCAACCACGGCATCGCGGTGCAGGGCACGGCCTACGACACGATGCTCGAGAGCTACGTGCTGGAGGCGCATCGCAGCCATGGGCTGGAGGCGCTGGCCGATCGCGTGCTGGGGCGCAAGGGGCTGAGCTACGAGGACCTGTGCGGCAAGGGCGCGCACCAGATCCCGTTCGCGCAGGTCGAGGTGGCCAAGGCCTCGGAGTATTCCTGCGAGGACTCCGAGATGTGCCTGCACGTGCACCAGACGCTGCTGCCGCGGCTGGAGGCGGATGCGGGGCTGAAGTTCATCTACGAGCAGGTCGAGATGCCGGTGTCGGCGCTGCTGGCGCGCATCGAGCGCCACGGCGTGCTGATCGACGCGGCCCGGCTGCAGGCGCAGAGCGCCGACCTGGGCCAGCGCATGGTCGCGGCGGAGCAGGCCGCGTATGAGATCGCGGGACAGCCGTTCAACATCGGCTCGCCCAAGCAGATCGGCGAGATCCTGTTCAACCGCCTGGGCCTGCCGGTGGTCAAGCGCACCGCGACCGGCGCGCCGTCGACCGACGAGGAGGTGCTGGAGAAGCTGTCGGCGGACTTCCCGCTGCCGGCCAAGATCCTCGAGTACCGCGCGCTGTCCAAGCTCAAGAGCACCTACACGGACAAGCTGCCGCTGATGGTCAACGCGAAGACCGGGCGGGTGCACACCACCTACTCGCAGGCGGTGGCGGTGACGGGGCGGCTGTCGAGCAACGAGCCCAACCTGCAGAACATCCCGATCCGCACGGCCGATGGCCGGCGCGTGCGCGAGGCCTTCATCGCGCCGCCGGGGCATGTGATCGTGTCGGCGGACTATTCGCAGATCGAGCTGCGGATCATGGCCCACATGAGCGAGGACCCGGGCCTGCTCAAGGCCTTCCAGGAAGGCCAGGACGTGCACCGCGCGACGGCGGCGGAGGTCTTCGGCGGCGGGCTGGACGCGGTGACGCCGGAGCAGCGGCGCTATGCGAAGACGATCAACTTCGGGCTGATCTACGGGATGGGCGCGTTCGGGCTGGCGCAGTCGCTGGGGATCGAGCAGAAGGCGGCGAAGGACTACATCGATCGCTACTTCACGCGCTTCGCGGGGGTGCGGCAGTACATGGACGACACCAAGCAGTTCGCGAAGGCGAAGGGCTATGTGGAGACGGTGTTCGGGCGCCGGCTGTGGCTGCCGGAGATCAACTCGGGGAATGGCCCGCGCCGCAGCGGGGCGGAGCGCCAGGCGATCAACGCGCCGATGCAGGGCACGGCGGCCGACCTGATCAAGCTGGCGATGATCGCGGTGCAGCAGGCGCTGGACGAGCAGGGGAAGAAGACGAGGATCGTGATGCAGGTGCATGACGAACTGGTCTTCGAGGTGCCGGACGAGGAGCTGGACTGGATCAAGGCGGAAGTGCCGACGCTGATGGCGGGCGTCGCGGCGCTCAAGGTGCCACTGCTGGCCGAAGTGGGCGTCGGCGCCAACTGGGACGAGGCCCACTGACTGCCCGCATGAACTCCCTCGCCCCGCAAGCGGGGAGCCATGAACTCCCTCCCCGCAAGGGGGAGGCATGAACTCCCTCTCGCCGCAAGCGGGAGGCATGAACTCCCTCGCCCCCCGCGAGGGGGGAGAGGGCAGGGGAGAGGGGGCTCTCGGAAGAGCACCACCGGCGTACTTCGACGCCCCCTCTCCCCCGCCCTCTCCCCGCAAGCGGGGCGAGGGAGTTCTCGGGGCGAGGGAGTTCTAAGTTTCCCCGCCCTATGATCCACCCCCTATGAATTGGCCCTATGAGTTGCAGATCGGCTGGCGCTACACGCGAGCCGGGCGTGGGGGGCGCCGCAACCGCTTCATCTCCTTCATCTCCGGCGTCTCGATGTTCGGCATCGCGCTGGGCGTCGCCGCGTTGATCATCGTGCTGTCGGTGATGAACGGCTTCCAGAAGGAAGTCCGCTCGCGGATGCTCTCCGTCGTCGCGCACGTCGAGCTGCTGAACGACAGCGGGGAAGGGCTCCCCGACTGGCGCGCCGTCGCCGATCTGGCGAAGAAGAACCCCGCAGTCGTCGCCGCCGCCCCCTTCGTGTCGGGCCAGGCGCTGATCGCGCGCGGCTCCGACATGCGCGGCACCATCGTGCGCGGCATCGACCCGGCCTTCGAGCCCGCCGTCACGCCGATCGCCGCCGAGCTCGCCAGGCAGGGCCTGCTCGAACGCCTCGTGCCGGGCCAGTGGAACGTGATCCTCGGCGTCGAACTCGCGCGCCAGCTCGGCGTGCAGCGCGGCGACAAGATCACGCTGGCCATCCCCTCCGGCCAGGTGACGCCGCTGGGCGTGCAGCCCACGCTGCGCCAGTTCACGCTCGTGGGCGTCTTCGAAGCCGGCCACTACGAATACGACAGCGGCCTGGCGCTGATCCACGTCGGCGACGCCGCCAAGGTCTTCCGCACCGGCACGCCCAGCGGCGTGCAGCTGAAGCTGCGCGACGTCCAGCAGGCGCGCGAGGTCGGCGCCCAGCTCCAGCGCGAGATGCTGCACGAAGGCCGCGCCATCTACGTGCGCGACTGGACCCGCACCAACGCCAACTGGTACGACGCCGTCCAGGTCGAGAAGCGGATGATGGGCATCATCCTCACGCTGATCGTGGCGGTGGCCGCCTTCAACCTGGTGTCGACGCTGGTGATGACCGTCACCGACAAGCAGGCCGACATCGCCATCCTGCGGACCCTCGGCGCGAGCCCGCGCTCGATCATGGGCGTGTTCATGATCCAGGGCGCGCTGGCCGGCGTGATCGGCACCTTCGGCGGACTGGGGCTGGGCCTGCTGGTCGCGCACAACCTGGACGTCATCGTGCCCTTCATCGAGCGGCTGCTGCACACGACCTTCCTGCCGGCCAGCATCTACGTCATCAGCCACATGCCCAGCGACCCCCAATGGGCCGACATCGTCCCCATCACCGTGATCTCGCTGATCCTGGCGTTCGTCGCGACGCTGTATCCGAGCTGGCGCGCCAGCCGCGTCCAACCGGCGGAGGCGCTGCGCTATGAATGAGAGCCTCCACGCGTCCCCCGCCACCGGCCGCGCCGCCGGCCAGGTGGTGCTGCAGAGCCTGGGCCTGGGCAAGCGCTTCGTCGAAGGGCCGCTCAAGGTGCAGGTCTTCGACCAGCTCGACCTGACGGTGCGCGCCGGCGAGACGCTCGCGGTGCTGGGCGCCTCGGGCTCGGGCAAGAGCACGCTGCTGCACCTGCTGGGCGGCCTGGACGAGCCCACCGCCGGCCGTGTCGAGCTGATGGGCCGCGACCTCGCGTCGCTCGGCCAGAAGGCCCGCGGCGACTGGCGCAACCAGCACCTGGGCTTCATCTACCAGTTCCACCACCTGCTGCCGGAGTTCAGCGCGCTGGACAACGTCGCGATGCCGCTGCGCATCCGCCGCGTGCCGCAGGAGCAGGCGCGCGCGCAGGCGGAGAAGGTGCTGGCGCGCGTCGGCCTGGGCGCGCGCGTGCAGCACCGGCCCGGCGAGCTGTCCGGCGGCGAGCGCCAGCGCGTGGCCATCGCCCGCGCGCTGGTCACCGGCCCGGCCTGCGTGCTGGCCGACGAGCCCACCGGCAACCTGGACCGCGCCACCGCCGCGACCGTCTTCGACCTGATGCTGGAGATGGCCCGCGAGCTGGGCACCGCCTTCGTGATGGTCACGCACGACCAGGACCTGGCGGGCCGCTGCGAGCACCAGCGGCGGCTGGTCAACGGCGCGCTGCAGGCGCTCGCCGCCTGACCCCGGCCGAGGCTGGGTTGCCCGATCGCGAGGCATGTCCGGGGCGCGCGCCCCGGGCCGCGCCGCCCGCTGGATTACGATGCGCGACACCATGACCGCCTCGAAGCTTTCCCCGGAATCCCCGTCCACCCGCTTCATCCTGAAGCTCAGCTGCCCCGACCAGGCCGGCATCGTGCACGCCGTGACCGGCGTCCTGCTGGAGCAGGGCGCCAACATCCTGACCTCGGCTCAGCACGGCGATGGCGACCACCGCCGCTTCTTCATGCGCATCGAGTTCGAGTGCGCCCAGCCGCGTCCCGCCGCCGCGCTGCGCGAGGTCTTCGCGCCGCTGGCCGCGCGGCTGTCGATGGACTGGGAGCTGGTCGACGCGCAGCGCAAGACCCGCGTGCTGCTGCTGGTGTCCAAGCTCGGCCACTGCCTGAACGACCTGCTGTTCCGCGTCCAGACCGGGCACCTCGCGATCGAGATCCCGGCCATCGTCTCCAACCATCGCGACTTCTATCAGCTGGCGGCCTCGCACGACATCCCCTTCCACCACCTGCCGCTGCTGCACGCCAGCGAGGACCAGAAGCAGGCCCAGGAGCGCAAGATCCGCGAGCTGATCGAGGAACAGCGGATCGACCTGGTCGTGCTGGCGCGCTACATGCAGATCCTGTCGCCGCAGATGTGCCGCTTCCTGGAAGGCCGCGCGATCAACATCCACCACAGCTTCCTGCCCAGTTTCAAGGGCGCGCGTCCCTACCACCAGGCCCATGAGCGCGGCGTCAAGCTGATCGGCGCGACCGCGCACTACGTGACCTCCGACCTGGACGAGGGGCCGATCATCGAGCAGGACGTGGCCCGCATCGACCATTCGATGACGCCGGACCAGCTCGTGGCCATCGGCCGCGACACCGAGTGCGTGACGCTGGCCCGCGCGATCCAGTGGCATGCCGAGCACCGCGTGCTGCTGAACGGCCACCGGACCGTCGTCTTCCGCTGAGCCCGCGCCCGTCCGCCAGGCCTGTCATGTGGACGGACACCCACTGCCACCTGGACGCGTCCGAGTTCGACGCCGACCGCGACGCGGTCATCGCGCGCGCCCGCGCGGCGGGCGTGTCGCAGATCGTGATCCCGGCGGTCGTGGCCGGGAACTTCGAGCAGGTGAGGGGGCTCGCGCAGGCACGGGGCTTCAGCTACGCGCTGGGCATCCATCCGCTGTACGTGATGCACGCCCGCGAGGACGACCTTGCGCGGCTCGACCGGATGCTCGCCGAGTGCCGTGACGACCCGCGGCTGGTCGGCATCGGCGAGATCGGGCTGGACTTCTTCGTCAAGGACCTGGACGAGGCCCGGCAGCGGCACTTCTACCTCGAGCAGCTCAAGCTCGCGAAGCGCCACGGGCTGCCGGTGATCCTGCATGTGCGCCGCAGCGCGGACCAGTTGCTCGCCGGCCTGCGCCGCGTCGGCCTGGAGACCGGCGGCATCGGCCATGCGTTCAACGGCAGCCGGCAACAGGCGGACGCCTTCCTTGAGCTCGGCTTCAAGCTGGGCTTCGGCGGCACGGTGACCTTCGACCGCTCGCTGCAGATCCGCCGGCTGGCCGCCGAGCTGCCTGAGGAGGCGCTCGTCGTCGAGACCGACGCGCCCGACATTCCGCCGCACTGGCTGTATCGCACCGCCGGGGAACGCGCCGCCGGCGCGACCTCGCGCAACGAGCCGGGCGAGCTGCCGCGCATCGGCGCCTGCCTGGCCGGGCTGCGCGGCTGGACGCCGGAACAGGCCGCCGCGATCACCACGCGCAACGCGCGCGCCGCGCTGCCGAGGCTGACCGCGCTGGCGGCGCTCGAAGCGCCGGAATCGCGGGAAGCGCCCGGCGCCGCATCGCATGGCTGACGGCGGCGCCGACGTCGATGCGACGCGCTGGCAAGGCCTGGCCCCAGTGCACGCGCCCGACGCCCAATGGCTGCTGCTGGGCAGCTTCCCCGGCGTGGCCTCGCTGCGCGCGCAGCAGTACTACGGCCATCCGCGCAACCAGTTCTGGCGCCTGGTCGGCGACGTCTTCGGCGCCGACCTCGTGGCCATGGGCTATCCGGAGCGCCTGGCCGCGCTGCGCGGCCACCGCATCGCCGTCTGGGACGTCATTACCGAGACCGAGCGCGCCGGCAGCCTCGACAGCGCCATCCGCCATCCCTTCGCCAGCGATCTCGGCCGCCTGCTCGCGCGGCTGCCGGCGCTGCGCGTCATCGGCTTCAACGGCGGCACGGCGCTGCGCCTCGGGCTGAAGCAGCTCGGCCCGCTTGCAGCCCGTTACCGCGTGCTGGGGCTGCCCAGTTCCAGTCCCGCCCACACGATGCCCTACGATGACAAGCTTCGCGCCTGGCGACAGCTCGCCGGGCCCTCGAACGACCTCTGACAAGACCGGGCCCGCGGACCCGGCGTGGGAACGACAGCCGTGAGCAAGCACCGGGACTCGAAGCACAAGGGCGGCCGCAAGACCGAATGGGTCGAGGCGACGCTGAGCGAATTCGACGGCGTGCGCTTCCTGCATCTCGACTCGATCTGGGTGCAGGGCGCCATGCGCGTCAAGAAGCCGGAGAAGCTCGAGCTCGAATACATCCAGCGCATGATGGCCTGGATGCTGTGGCGCGACACCCGCGAGATGACGCAGGGCCAGGCGGTGCAGCTCGGCCTGGGCGCCGGCGCGTTGACGCGCTTCTGCCGCAGGCAGCTGAAGATGAAGACCACCGCGGTCGAGATCAATCCGACCGTCATCAGCGCCAACCGCCACTGGTTCCACCTGCCCGACGACGACGAGCGGCTGCGCGTGCTCAACGAGGACGCCGGCCGATGGGTCGCCGACGCGGCCAACTGGGGCCTGGCGCAGGTGCTCAACGTCGACCTCTACGACCACGACGCCGCGGCGCCGGTGCTCGACGACGAGGCCTTCTACGCCGACTGCCGCCGCGTGCTCGCCGACGGCGGCCTGATGACGGTGAACCTGTTCGGCCGCAGCGCCAGCTTCGCCCGCAGCGCCGCGCGCATCGCCAAGGCATTCGGCTCGGACCAGGTCTGGCACCTGACGCCGACCCGCGAGGGCAACACCATCGTCGTGGCGGCGCGCGGCGTCGCCGTGCCGGAGCGCGAGGTGCTGGAGCAGCGCGCGGACCACATCGAGGCCCGTTTCGAACTGCCGGCCCGCAAGTGGCTGAAGCTGGTGCGGCCGCTGCCGATGAACGTGATCCAGCAGATCCATGCCGACAGACCGGCGACACCCATCAGCGAAGCACAAGAACCATGAAGCACAAGAACGCCAAGGGCGAGGAGACCGCGGGCGCCAAGCTGGAGTGGCGCCAGCTGCTGCACTGGCTCGCGGAGGATGGCGTCATCGACGCCGAGCAGGTCCAGCGCACCGAGGCGCGCCTGGGCGCCGGCCACAGCGCGCTGCATCCGCTGGTGCGGCTGGGCAATGCCGGCCTGATCCGCGTGGCCAGCGGCCGGCCGATCGACATCGAGCAACTGACCGAGTGGCTCGCCGGCCGGCTCAAGCTGCCCTACGTGCGCATCGACCCGCTGAAGGTGGACGTCGGCCGCGTCGCCGACGTGATGTCCGCCAGCTACGCCGAGGCGCGCCGCTGCCTGCCGATCCAGGTCGGCCTGACCGAGGTCACCATCGCTACCGCCGAGCCCAGCGACACCGGCTGGGTGCCGCAGATCGAGTCGCACACCCGCAAGCGGGTCAAGCTGGTGCTGGCCAATCCGCAGGAGATCGCGCGCCTCACGACCGAGTTCTTCACGCTGGCCCGCTCGGTCCGCGCGGCCACCAAGTCGGGCGAGGTCAACCAGCCCGCCAGCTTCGAGCAGCTCGTCGAACTGGGGCGCAGCAACCGCCAGCTCGACGCCAACGACCAGGGCGTGGTGCAGGTGGTGGACTGGCTCTGGCAGTACGCCTTCGACCAGCGCGCCAGCGACATCCACCTCGAGCCGCGCCGCGAGATGGGCGTGATCCGCTTCCGCATCGACGGCGTGCTGCACACCGTCTACCAGCTGCCGCCCACGGTGATGAGCGCGATGACCGCGCGCATCAAGCTGCTCGGCCGCATGGACGTGGTGGAGAAGCGCCGCCCGCTCGACGGCCGCATCAAGACGCGCAACCCGGCCGGCGAGGAAGTGGAAATGCGCCTGTCGACGCTGCCCACCGCCTTCGGCGAGAAGATGGTGATGCGGATCTTCGACCCCGACACCGCCGTCAAGGACCTGGCGCAGCTGGGCTTCTCCGGCCACGACGCCGAGCGCTGGAACCGCCTCACCAGCCGGCCGCACGGGATCATCCTGGTCACCGGCCCGACCGGCAGCGGCAAGACCTCGACGCTGTACTCGACGCTCAAGCGCCTGGCCACCGAGGAAGTCAACGTCTGCACCGTCGAGGACCCGATCGAGATGATCGAGCCCGCCTTCAACCAGTCGCAGGTGCAGCCGGCCATCGACTTCAACTTCGCCGAGGGCCTGCGCGCGCTGATGCGCCAGGACCCGGACATCATCATGGTGGGCGAGATCCGCGACCTGGAGACCGCCGAGATGGCGATCCAGGCCTCGCTGACCGGCCACCTGGTGTTCTCGACGCTGCACACCAACGACTCGGCCTCGGCGATCACGCGGATGGTGGACCTGGGCGTGCCCAACTACCTGATCGACGCGACGGTGATCGGCGTGCTGGCGCAGCGCCTGGTGCGCACGCTGTGCCCCAACTGCAAGCAGCCCGACCCCGACGTCACCCGCGAGTCGCTCAACGAGATGCTCAAGCCCTGGCGCCTGAACGGCGGCGTCAAGCCCTACCGCCCGGTGGGCTGCCTGGACTGCCGCAACACCGGCTACCGCGGCCGCTCCGGCCTGTACGAGCTGCTGATGCTGACCGACAGCGTCCGCAAGCACCTGCATCCCGACACCGACATGACGGCGCTGCGCCGCCAGGCCCTGCAGGAAGGGCTGCGGCCGCTGCGCCTGGCCGGCGCGATGAAGGTCGCCGAGGGCGTCACCACCATGGACGAGGTGCTGCGCAGCACGCCGACCTGGGAGACCTGACCATCCCCGCGCGCCGCCCGGGAGGGTCGCGCGCGTGAAGAGGGTCTGAGGCGCCGTGCGATTGGCGCCGTCTCTCATTACGTGATATCCACAGACGCCAGGGGAGGCGCGATTCCTAGAATCGCCGCCATTCAAAGCCGATAAAGGTCCCCTCGATGAAGATCAAGAGTCAACGCGACTTCTGGTCAGGGCTGATGTTCATGGTGGTTGGCGTCGCGTTCGCGTGGGGCTCGGCCGTGAATTACAGCTTTGGCTCGTCCGCCCGGCCCGGGCCGGGCTATTTCCCGTTCGGCCTGGGCATCCTGCTCGCGCTGCTCGGCGCGGTGGTGCTGTTCAAGGCGCTGACCATCGAGTCCGAGGGCGGCCAGCCCGTCGGCGCCTTCGCCTGGAGACCGCTGCTGATCGTCGTCGGCGCGATCGTGCTGTTCGGCTTCGCGCTGCCGCGCCTGGGCATGGCGATCACGCTGCCGCTCCTGATCACCTGCGTGTCGATGGCCAGCGACGAATTCCGCTGGCGCGACGCGCTGCTCAGCAGCGTGGTGCTCACCTTGGGCAGCTACGCCATCTTCGTCTGGGGTCTGAGCCTGGTGATCCCCGTCTGGCCCGCGTTCCTGGGCGGTTGAGGAGACCACATGGACCTGATCCACAACCTGATGCTGGGGTTCGGCACGGCGTTCACGCTGGAGAACCTCCTGTACGCCTTCGGCGGCGCGGTGCTCGGCACCCTGATCGGCGTGCTGCCGGGCCTGGGCCCGGTCGCCACGATCGCGATGCTGCTGCCCTCGATCTACTCGCTGGACGCCACGCCGGCGCTGATCATGCTCGCCGGCATCTATTACGGCGCGCAGTACGGCGGTTCCACCACCGCCATCCTGATCAACGTGCCGGGCGAGTCCTCGTCCGTCGTGACCGCGATCGACGGCTACCAGATGGCCCGCCAGGGCCGCGCCGGTTCCGCGCTGGCGGCCGCCGGCCTGGGCTCGTTCTTCGCCGGCTGCGTCGGCACGGTCATCATCGCGGCCTTCGCGCCGCCGCTGACCGAGCTGGCCTTCAAGTTCGGCCCCGCCGAGTACTTCTCGCTGATGGTGCTGGGCCTGATCGGCGCGGTGGTGCTGGCCTCGGGCTCGCTGGTCAAGGCGATCTCGATGATCCTGCTGGGCCTGCTGCTCGGCCAGATCAACACCGACGTGATCTCCGGGACGCCGCGCTTCTCGTTCGACATTCCCGAGCTGACCGACGGCATCAACTTCGTCGTGATCGCGATGGGCATCTTCGGCTTCGGCGAGATCATCGCGAACCTGGGCCAGCCGGCCGAGCACCGCGAGGTCTTCACCAAGAGCGTCAAGGGCCTGTGGCCCACCAAGCAGGACTTCCACGACGCCTGGCCGGCCGTGATCCGCGGCACGGCGCTGGGCTCGCTGCTGGGCGTGCTGCCGGGCGGCGGCGCGCTGCTGGCCTCGTTCGCGGCCTACACGCTGGAGAAGAAGATCTCCAAGACGCCGGAGAAGTTCGGCAAGGGCGCGATCCAGGGCGTGGCCGGTCCCGAATCGGCCAACAACGCCGGCGCGCAGACCTCCTTCATCCCGATGCTGACGCTGGGCATCCCGCCCAACGCGGTGATGGCGCTGATGGTGGGCGCGATGACCATCAAGGGCATCCAGCCCGGCCCGCAGGTCATGACCAGCAACCCGGAACTGTTCTGGGGCCTGATCGCCTCGATGTGGGTCGGCAACCTGATGCTGGTGATCCTGAACCTGCCGCTGATCGGCATCTGGATCAAGCTGCTGACGGTGCCCTACCGCTTCCTGTTCCCGGCCATCGTCGTGTTCTGCTGCATCGGCACCTACACGCTGAACAACAACAACTTCGACGTGTTCATGACGGCCGCCTTCGCGGTGGTGGGCTATCTCTTCTACAAGCTGAGCTGCGAACCCGCGCCGCTGCTGCTGGGCTTCATCCTGGGCCCGATGATGGAAGAGAACCTGCGCCGGGCGCTGCTGCTGTCGCGCGGCGACTGGAGCACCTTCCTGTCGCGGCCGCTGTCGGCCGGCCTCTTGATCGCCGCGGCGCTGATGGTGGTGGTGGTGATGCTGCCGTCCATCAAGAACAAGCGCGAGCAAGCGTTCCAGGACGCGGACTGAGCCCGGTCCGTTCCCCACGGAAGCAGACAAAGACCCGCCTCGGCGGGTCTTTTTCATGGGGCGGCCAGCGGCGGGAACGATATGGATCAAGGGCTTGCCGGCGGTTCGTGCGAGAAGCGATCAAGTAGTCAATGACTTCTTCTTGCAGTTCTTGCGGGCCGCTCCGACAGCGTGCTACAGTCGCTGTCTTCGCTGCACAGACAAATGTTTTTGCAGCGGTCCTCGGAGGAACTGCTGGGGATGCTGAATGACTGACCGGGTATCGCCCGATTTGTTCATTCGGCGGGCGAGATTCTCGCAGTCGACGATGAAAATATTTTTCGCTGACTGCTTGACGGATTCAAAAAGAATCGTTCATAATCTCGCTTCTGCGCTGCTGACGACAAATCAGCGACGCGACGAAGCAAAGGCGAGAGTCAAGGCTCGAGTCTGAAGCGAAAGCTGCTTCGATGTTCTTTAAGAATTTACAGCCGATAAGCGTGGGCGTCTGGACGAGCGACCTGAGAAGGTTAAATCGCTAGATGCTCACGGAAAATGAATGAAGCTATGAAAGTAGTCTTTGTTCGATTCCGTTGAGAATTCAAGATCGAACTGTAGAGTTTGATCCTGGCTCAGATTGAACGCTGGCGGCATGCCTTACACATGCAAGTCGAACGGTAACGCGGGGCAACCTGGCGACGAGTGGCGAACGGGTGAGTAATGTATCGGAACGTGCCCAGTTGTGGGGGATAACTGCTCGAAAGAGCAGCTAATACCGCATACGACCTGAGGGTGAAAGCGGGGGATCGCAAGACCTCGCGCGATTGGAGCGGCCGATATCAGATTAGGTAGTTGGTGGGGTAAAGGCCTACCAAGCCGACGATCTGTAGCTGGTCTGAGAGGACGACCAGCCACACTGGGACTGAGACACGGCCCAGACTCCTACGGGAGGCAGCAGTGGGGAATTTTGGACAATGGGCGCAAGCCTGATCCAGCCATGCCGCGTGCGGGAAGAAGGCCTTCGGGTTGTAAACCGCTTTTGTCAGGGAAGAAAAGACTCCTGCTAATACCGGGGGTTCATGACGGTACCTGAAGAATAAGCACCGGCTAACTACGTGCCAGCAGCCGCGGTAATACGTAGGGTGCAAGCGTTAATCGGAATTACTGGGCGTAAAGCGTGCGCAGGCGGTTATGCAAGACAGATGTGAAATCCCCGGGCTCAACCTGGGAACTGCATTTGTGACTGCATGGCTAGAGTACGGCAGAGGGGGATGGAATTCCGCGTGTAGCAGTGAAATGCGTAGATATGCGGAGGAACACCGATGGCGAAGGCAATCCCCTGGGCCTGTACTGACGCTCATGCACGAAAGCGTGGGGAGCAAACAGGATTAGATACCCTGGTAGTCCACGCCCTAAACGATGTCAACTGGTTGTTGGGAGGGTTTCTTCTCAGTAACGTAGCTAACGCGTGAAGTTGACCGCCTGGGGAGTACGGCCGCAAGGTTGAAACTCAAAGGAATTGACGGGGACCCGCACAAGCGGTGGATGATGTGGTTTAATTCGATGCAACGCGAAAAACCTTACCTACCCTTGACATGCCAGGAATCCTGCAGAGATGTGGGAGTGCTCGAAAGAGAACCTGGACACAGGTGCTGCATGGCCGTCGTCAGCTCGTGTCGTGAGATGTTGGGTTAAGTCCCGCAACGAGCGCAACCCTTGTCATTAGTTGCTACGAAAGGGCACTCTAATGAGACTGCCGGTGACAAACCGGAGGAAGGTGGGGATGACGTCAGGTCATCATGGCCCTTATGGGTAGGGCTACACACGTCATACAATGGCCGGGACAGAGGGCTGCCAACCCGCGAGGGGGAGCTAATCCCAGAAACCCGGTCGTAGTCCGGATCGCAGTCTGCAACTCGACTGCGTGAAGTCGGAATCGCTAGTAATCGCGGATCAGCTTGCCGCGGTGAATACGTTCCCGGGTCTTGTACACACCGCCCGTCACACCATGGGAGCGGGTTCTGCCAGAAGTAGTTAGCCTAACCGCAAGGAGGGCGATTACCACGGCAGGGTTCGTGACTGGGGTGAAGTCGTAACAAGGTAGCCGTATCGGAAGGTGCGGCTGGATCACCTCCTTTCTAGAGAATGGCGAGACCGTTTGCTGGCCCAGGTCAGCAGATCGAGTCGAGTCCACACAAGCGAGTTCAGCGCGCCCACACTTATCGGCTGTAGTACACAACAGAAGAGTGAATAACGCGTGAGCCTGGCGAGCTGGCCTTGCTGGTTGGCGCGATCGGACTCAGGCAACAAATGCGTGGGTCTGTAGCTCAGTCGGTTAGAGCACCGTCTTGATAAGGCGGGGGTCGCTGGTTCGAATCCAGCCAGACCCACCACACCAATTCACACACCTGGTTGGCAAACCACAGCAGCGACGCGCTGTTGTGGTTTGCCAGTCTCGACTTTTGAAGTCGGCTGTTGTTCTTTAACAATTCGTAGAGTCGAATCAGCGTTGCTGGCGGAAAGCTGGCGCTCGTAAAGGGGCGCGCGGCACCGTGCCGCCAGCGACATTTGATTGCGTCAACAAACTTCAATGCTGAAGCAATTCAGAGAAGAAATTGAAGAACGGCGAACGCGTGATACTCAATGAATGCTCGAGTTGTCGAGCATCTGTCCTTGACGGCATCTGAGGATGTCAAAGTTATAGGGTCAAGTGACTAAGTGCATGTGGTGGATGCCTTGGCGATTACAGGCGAAGAAGGACGTGATAGCCTGCGATAAGCTTCGGGGAGCTGGCAAATAAGCTTTGATCCGGAGATTTCCGAATGGGGAAACCCACCTCGTTTAGAGGTATCGCACACTGAATACATAGGTGTGCGAGGCGAACCGGGCGAACTGAAACATCTCAGTAGCTCGAGGAAAAGACATCAACCGAGATTCCGAAAGTAGTGGCGAGCGAAATCGGAGTAGCCCTCGTGTTTTAGCAGTTGGCATATCAGAACGGAATGGAAAGTCCGGCCGTAGCGGGTGATAGCCCCGTATGAGAAATGTCGATTGTGGAACTAGGCACGAATAGAGTAGGGCGGGACACGTGAAATCCTGTCTGAATATGGGGGGACCATCCTCCAAGGCTAAATACTCGTAATCGACCGATAGCGAACAAGTACCGTGAGGGAAAGGCGAAAAGAACCCCGGGAGGGGAGTGAAATAGATCCTGAAACCGCATGCATACAAAAAGTAGGAGCCCGCAAGGGTGACTGCGTACCTTTTGTATAATGGGTCAGCGACTTACATTCAGTGGCGAGGTTAACCGAATAGGGTAGCCGTAGAGAAATCGAGTCCGAATAGGGCGATTCAGTCGCTGGGTGTAGACCCGAAACCAGGTGATCTATCCATGGCCAGGATGAAGGTACCGTAACAGGTGCTGGAGGTCCGAACCGACTAGTGTTGCAAAACTAGCGGATGAGCTGTGGATAGGGGTGAAAGGCTAAACAAACCTGGAGATAGCTGGTTCTCTCCGAAAACTATTTAGGTAGTGCCTCAAGTATTACCTTCGGGGGTAGAGCACTGTTTAGGCTAGGGGGTCATGGCGACTTACCAAACCTATGCAAACTCCGAATACCGAAGAGTACAGCTTGGGAGACAGAGCACCGGGTGCTAACGTCCGGACTCAAGAGGGAAACAACCCAGACCGCCAGCTAAGGTCCCTAAAATTGGCTAAGTGGGAAACGAAGTGGGAAGGCTAAAACAGTCAGGATGTTGGCTTAGAAGCAGCCATCATTTAAAGAAAGCGTAATAGCTCACTGATCGAGTCGTCCTGCGCGGAAGATGTAACGGGGCTAAGCCAGTTACCGAAGCTGCGGATGCACAGTTTACTGTGCGTGGTAGGAGAGCGTTCTGTACGCCTGTGAAGGTGGGTCGTGAGGCCTGCTGGAGGTATCAGAAGTGCGAATGCTGACATGAGTAGCGTTAAAGGGGGTGAAAAGCCCCCTCGCCGTAAGCGCAAGGTTTCCTACGCAACGTTCATCGGCGTAGGGTGAGTCGGCCCCTAAGGCGAGGCAGAGATGCGTAGCTGATGGGAAACAGGTCAATATTCCTGTACCGCTCAATAGTGCGATGTGGGGACGGAGAAGGTTAGCTCAGCCAGGTGTTGGATATCCTGGTTCAAGCATGTAGGCGTGCTCTTTAGGCAAATCCGGAGAGCTTAGCTGAGGTGTGATAACGAGTCTGCTTGCAGACGAAGTGAGTGATACCCTGCTTCCAAGAAAAGCCACTAAGCTTCAGCTATTGACGACCGTACCGCAAACCGACACTGGTGCGCGAGATGAGTATTCTAAGGCGCTTGAGAGAACTCTGGAGAAGGAACTCGGCAAATTGACACCGTAACTTCGGAAGAAGGTGTGCCTTTAGTAGGTGAAGCCCCCGCGGGTGGAGCCCAATGAGGCCGCAGATAATCGGTGGCTGCGACTGTTTATTAAAAACACAGCACTCTGCAAAGACGAAAGTCGACGTATAGGGTGTGACGCCTGCCCGGTGCTGGAAGATTAAATGATGGGGTGCAAGCTCTTGACTGAAGTCCCAGTAAACGGCGGCCGTAACTATAACGGTCCTAAGGTAGCGAAATTCCTTGTCGGGTAAGTTCCGACCTGCACGAATGGCGTAACGATGGCCACACTGTCTCCTCCAGAGACTCAGCGAAGTTGAAATGTTTGTGATGATGCAATCTCCCCGCGGAAAGACGGAAAGACCCCATGAACCTTTACTGTAGCTTTACATTGGACTTTGAACAGATCTGTGTAGGATAGGTGGGAGGCTTTGAAACCTGGTCGCTAGATCAGGTGGAGCCAACGTTGAAATACCACCCTGGTGTGTTTGAGGTTCTAACCTTGGCCCGTTATCCGGGTTGGGGACAGTGTATGGTGGGCAGTTTGACTGGGGCGGTCTCCTCCCAAAGTGTAACGGAGGAGTTCGAAGGTACGCTAAATACGGTCGGAAATCGTGTTGATAGTGCATTGGCATAAGCGTGCTTGACTGCGAGACTGACAAGTCGAGCAGGTACGAAAGTAGGACAAAGTGATCCGGTGGTTCTGTATGGAAGGGCCATCGCTCAACGGATAAAAGGTACTCTGGGGATAACAGGCTGATACCGCCCAAGAGTTCATATCGACGGCGGTGTTTGGCACCTCGATGTCGGCTCATCTCATCCTGGGGCTGTAGCCGGTCCCAAGGGTATGGCTGTTCGCCATTTAAAGAGGTACGTGAGCTGGGTTTAAAACGTCGTGAGACAGTTTGGTCCCTATCTTCCGTGGGCGCTGCAAGATTGAGAGAGCCTGCTCCTAGTACGAGAGGACCGGAGTGGACGCACCTCTGGTGTATCGGTTGTCACGCCAGTGGCATCGCCGAGTAGCTAAGTGCGGAAGAGATAACCGCTGAAAGCATCTAAGCGGGAAACTCGTCTCAAGATGAGTCTTGCCGGGGCCTAGAGCCCCCTGAAGGGTCGTTCAAGACCAGGACGTTGATAGGCTGGGTGTGGAAGCGCAGTAATGCGTTAAGCTAACCAGTACTAATTGCCCGTGCGGCTTGACCCTATAACTTTGATAGTCCAGGCGACATCAAAGACAGGTGTCACGCGGATCGAAATTCATTCGATCGAAACCGTTCTTCAAACCTGAAGACGCAATCAAAAGCTGATTCGAACTCTACCGAATTGGGCTTGTTGTCCCCAGCGACAACCAGCCAACCAGTCAAGCCTGATGACCATAGCGAGTCGGTCCCACCCCTTCCCATCCCGAACAGGACCGTGAAACGACTCAGCGCCGATGATAGTGCGGATTCCCGTGTGAAAGTAGGTCATCGTCAGGCTAATATCCCGCAAACCCCTCGATCAGTATTGGTCGAGGGGTTTTTGCTTTGGGGCTTCGATTTTTGATCGGAAGCCGGCGAGTCCTTTCCGGCTAGGTGTGAGCCGAGTATGTGGCCGCGCCGATTGACTCATCCCAGGGGCCTAGTGACTTAGGTCAGCGGGGTCCCGCCCCCTTTGTGGGACTGTTTTTTCGGTCGCTCGCGAATAGACTGCCCTCCTGTTTCGGGACCGGAGGGCGGCGTGATGCGTCGAGGGATTGGCAAGAACAAACTGAGTAACCTGTTTTTGCGTGTCGGCGTCGCCGTAGCGCTGGCGGGAGGCGGGCTGGTTGCGGCACAGGCCGCCGAGATCGTCGCCATCACCCCTCGCGGCGAGGTCGCCCAGGTCCAGAACGTGGCGGTGCGCTTCAAGGAGTCCACGACCACGCTCGGCGATCCGCGGCAGGCGGATCCGGTGCGGCTGGAGTGCGGCTCGGTCGAGGTGCAAGGCAAGGGGCGGTGGACGAATGACCGGGAGTGGGTCTTCGACTTCACCCAGCCGCTGCCCGCCGGCGCGAAGTGCCGGGTGGCCGTGCGCGAGGACTTCCGCCCGACCGCGCCCGGGGTGTCCAGCGTCTGGAGCGGCGTGCGCGAGTCCACGTTCCAGCTCGCGGCCCCGACGGTCCTGCAGACCCGCCCCTGGCAGGGCGGCAAGATCGAGGAAGACCAGCGCTTCCTGCTGCAGCTGTCGGGCACGCCCAGGTTCGACACGGTCGCGCCCAACCTCTGGTGCGAATCCAAGGCCCTCGGCGAACGCATCCCGGCGGAACTGCGCGCGAACTCGGAGCGTGATGCGCTCCTGCGTTCGCTGAAGATGGAAGAGGCAGCCAAGCGCCAGGTCTGGGTGCTGGTCGGCTGCAAGCGGCCCCTGCCGGCCGGCACGGACGCGTCGGTGGTGTGGGGACCCGGTATCGCGGCCGGCGCCAACGAGTCCGTGCGCACGCGCGGCGAGCGTCGCTTCCATTTCTCCGTCCGCGCCCCGCTGACGGCGGAGTTCTCCTGCGAACGCGAACGCGCGAACGCGCCCTGCCTGCCGATCCGACCGGTCACCGTCAGCTTCTCCGAGCCGATCTCGCGTGAGCTCGCGCTCAAGGTCCGTTTGAAGAGCGCGGACGGCAGCACCGTGTCACCGGTCGTGCCCAAGCAGGAAAACCAGGAGGCCGCGGGAACGTTGAATTCCGTGAGCTTCCCGGTGCCGCTCGCGGAACAGCAGGCCTACACCGTCGAGCTGCCCGGCGGCATCAAGGACGACAGCGGCCGGCCCTTGTCGAACGCCGCGAGCTTCCCGCTGCAGATCAAGACGGGGGCGGCGCCGCCGCTGGCGAAGTTCGCCGCCGCGCCGTTCGGCATCGTCGAATGGGAGCCGGCCGGTCCGAGCCTGGTCCCGCTGAGCATGCGCCATGTGCAGGGCGACCTGCAGCCGCGCGCTGGCGGTCATCTGCGCATCAAGCGCCTGACCGATGACGCCGAGATCCTGCGCTGGTACGGCCGGCTGTTCCGCCAGAACGAGTGGGAGGACCGCAAGGTCGAGATGCTGAAGGGCGAGAGCGGCCTGCAGTCGATGACGGTGCCGGCCGGCAGTCCCGACAAGGCCATCGACGTGATCGGCGTGCCGCTGGCGCAGCCGGGCTATCACGTGCTCGAGCTGAAGTCGCCGCGGCTGGGGCAGTCGCTGCTCGATCCGGTCCAGCCGATGTTCGTGCGGACCGGCACGCTGGTGACCAACCTTGGCCTGCACTTCAAGCTGGGCAAGGACGACAGCCTGGTGTGGGTCACCTCGCTCGACAAGGGCCGTCCGGTGGAGGGCGCCCAGGTGGCCGTCTATGACTGCCGCGGCAGGTCGCTGTGGAATGGCCGCACCGACGCCCAGGGCCTGGCCCGCATCGATCGTCCCAACCTCGATCGCGAGGAAGGCCGCGGCGAGTGCATCGCCGAGTCGGGACTGTTCATCACCGCCCGGGCGGATCAGCCGGGCAAGCCGACCGATCTGTCGTTCATGTTCAGCGGCTGGAGCCGCGGCATCGAACCGTGGCGCTTCAACGTGCCGGTCACCTGGGGTTCGGAGCGCACCGTCCGTGCGCACACCATCACCGACCGCCCCTTGCTGCGCGCTGGCGACACCTTGTCGATGAAGCACTTCTTCCGGCTGGAGACCGTCCGGGGGCTGAGCGACGCGACGCCGGAGCAGCTCCCCAACAAGCTGCGCATCGTGTTCGAGGGCACGGGCGAGGATGTCGCGACCCTGGACCTGCGCTGGCAGGGCGGGCGCTACGCGCTCTCGAGCTGGAAGGTGCCGCCCGGAGCCAAGCTGGGCCGCTATCGATTCGTGATGGAGCGCGCCGGCGAGGCCGGCGGCCAGCGGACCTGGGACAGCGGCGGGGTACGCGTGGAGGAGTTCCGCGTGCCGCTCGTCGATGCCCGGCTGATTCCGCCGAAGTCGCCGCCGCCGGGGGCGAAGGAGCAGTCGTGGTCGGCCCAGTTGAACTACATGGCGGGCGGCCCGATGGCGAAATCCCCGGTGCAGGTCAGCGCCATGCTGCAGCCGCGCTGGACCGCGATGGCCGGCTACGACGACTACGCCTTCGAGCCGCCATCCAAGGAAGGTCCCGACGAAGGCATGCCGAACGGCGACATGGAGGGCGACAGCGAGACCGCGGGCGCCGCGCCGGGCACGACGCGTCTGCTGGTCGACAAGCTGGCATTGCAGACCGACGCCAAGGGCGCCGCCGCGTTCAAGGTGCCGTTGAAGGGGACGATCGACCGGCCATCGGAACTGCGTGTCGAGTTGAACTATCGCGACCCCGATGGCCAGACGCACACCCGCGCGGCCTCGCAGGTCGTCTGGCCCGCCAGCGTGGTCGTGGGCCTGCGGGCCGCGACCTGGGTGGCCAACGGACAGCCGCTGCAGGTCCAGGCCGTGGCGCTGGACACGAATGGCAAGCCGGTGGCGAACCAGAAGGTCTCGGTCGCCGCGCGCCAGGTGCAGACGCTGAGCACGCGCAAGCGCCTGGTCGGCGGCTTCTATGCCTACGAGCATCAGCGGAGCCTGAAGGACCTGGGAGAGTTGTGCAGCGGCAAGACCGATGCGCTGGGCATCATGCGCTGCGAGGTGTCGCTGAGCCAGAGCGGGCAGGTCGAGCTGATCGGCGCCGTGGCGGACGACGGCGGCCGCACCGCGCGAGCCGCGCGCTCGCTGTGGGTGACGCGGGCCGGTGAACTTTGGTTCGCACAGGACAACGACGATCGCATCGATGTCATTCCCGAGCGCCGCCGCTACGAGCCGGGCGAGACCGCGCGCTTCCAGGTGCGCATGCCCTATCGCGACGCCACCGCGCTGGTGACCGTCGAGCGCGAGGGCGTGCTCCACAGCGAGGTGCGCCGGCTCTCCGGCCGCGACCCGTGGCTGGAGCTGAAGATCGATCGCGACTGGACGCCCAACGCCTATGTGAGCGTGCTGGTGCTGCGCGGCCGCCTGCGCGAGGTGCCGTGGTACTCGTTCTTCACCTGGGGCTGGCGCGAGCCGGGCAACTGGTGGCGTGAATGGCGGGCCTCCGGCGACTACCAGCCGCCCACGGCCATGGTCGACCTGTCCAAGCCGTCGTTCAAGCTGGGCATGGCGCCGATCGAGATCGGCCAGGCCAAGCACCGGCTGAAGGTCGAGGTCGTGCCGCAGCAGGCGCAGTACGGCGTCCGGCAGAGTGCCCAGGTCAAGCTGCGCGTGACGCAGGACGGCAAGCCAGTGCCCGATGCGCAGATCGCCTTCGCGGCGGTCGACGAGGGCCTGCTGGCGCTCGCGCCGAACGAGAGTTGGAAGCTGCTTGACGGCATGATCCAGACGCGCGCCTGGGGCGTGACCACGGCCACCGCGCACAGCGAGATCATCGGCCGCCGGCATTACGGCCGGAAGGCCGTGGCGGCGGGCGGTGGCGGCGGCTTCGCGACGCGCGAGCTGTTCGACACGCTGCTGACCTGGCAGCCGCTGGTGGCGGTCAACGCGCAGGGCGAAGCGCTCGTGCAGGTGCCGCTCAACGATTCGCTGACCCGCTTCCGGCTGGTCGCGGTCGCCGATGCGCCGGGCCAGCGCTTCGGCACCGGCGAGAACAGCATCAACGTGAGCCAGGACCTGCAACTGCTGTCGGGTCTGCCGCCGCTCGTCCGCGAGGGCGACCGGGTGCAGGCCATGCTCACGCTGCGCAACGCGACGGGCCGCGCGATGGACCTGCGGGTGACGCTGGCGGGCAAGGCGGCGCTCGACACGGGCGAGCAGCCGGTCGCGGCGGAGCCGCGCAGCGTCAAGCTCGCGGCGGGCCAGGCGCAGGAACTGAGCTGGGACGTCGTCGTGCCCGGAGGGGCGCGGCGCATCGTGTGGGAAGCGCAGGCCCAGGAGCAGGGCGGCCCGGGCGCGAAGGACGCGATGCGGACCACGCAGGCCGTCGAGCCGGCGGTGCCGCTGCGCGTGCTGCAGGCGACCCTGCGCCAGCTGGACGGTCCGGTCAGCATCCCGGTCGCCGCCCCCGCGGACGCGCTGCCGCCGCAAGGCGTCAAGCGGGGCGGCTTGCAGATCGGCCTGCAGCCGCGGCTGTCGACCGCGCTGCCGGGCATCCGGCGCTACTTCGAGCAATACCCGTACACCTGCCTGGAGCAGCAGAGCTCGAAGTACATCGCGCTGCATGACACGGCGGCCTGGGACGGCCTGATGGGCCAGCTCGCGACCTACCAGGACGCGGATGGCCTGTTCGCCTACTTCCCGCTGTCGCGCACCCTGACGCAGGGCAGCGACGTGCTGACCGCGCATCTGCTGGCGGTCGCCCAGGAAGCCGGACGCGCGCTGCCGGCGCCGCAGCTGAACAAGGCGCTGGACGGGCTGGCCGCCTTCGTCGAAGGGCGGCTGGAGCGCAAGTTCTGGTCGCCGCGCCCCGACGACGAGCCGCGCCGCATCGCCGCGCTGGCGGCGCTGGCGCGCTACGGCAAGGCGACGCCGCGGCAGCTCGGCACCGTGGACGGCCGCAATCTGACGACCTGGCCGACCAGCGCCGTGATCGACTGGCTGGTGCTGCATCAGCGGATGACCGACGCGCCCGATCGCGTGGCGCAGATCGCGGCGGCCCAGAACCAGCTGCGCGCGCGGCTGAGCTTCGCCGGCACCACGCTGCGCTTCGTCAACGAGGACACCGATGCCTGGTGGTGGCTGATGGGCAGCGGCGACGCGACGGCGGCGCGCGCGATCCTCGCGCTGGTCGACGACGCCGGCTGGAAGGAAGACCTGCCGCGCCTGGTGGTGGGCGCGCTGGCGCGCCAGGAGCGCGGCGCCTGGTTCAACACGACCGCGAACCTGTGGGGCGTGCTGGCGCTGGAGAAGTTCTCGGCGCGCTTCGAGGCGCAGGCCGTGAAGGGCCGGACCGAGGCGAAGCTGGCCGGTGCGTCCGCGGCGCTGGACTGGTCGGCCAAGCCGGACGGCGGCGACCTGAAGCTGGCTTGGCCGGCGGCGGGCAATGGCACGTTGTCGGTGACGCAGGCGGGCGACGGCAAGCCCTGGGCGACGGTGCAGGCGCTGGCGGCCGTGCCATTGAAGGCGCCGCTGAACGCCGGCTACACGCTGAAGCGCACGGTCACGGCGGTGTCGCAGAAGGCGGCGCCGAAGTGGTCCCGCGGCGACGTGATGCGCGTGCGTCTGGAGATCGATGCCGCCGCCGACATGACCTGGATGGTGCTCAGCGACCCGATGCCGACGGGGGCTGCCGTGGTCGAAGGGACGATCGAGTCGCAGGGTGAGCGCGCCGAGGGACAGGCCTGGCCTGACTTCATCGAGCGCAGCTTCACCGCGTGGCGCGCGTACTTCGGTTATCTGCCGCGCGGGCATCACGTGCTCGAGTACACGGTCCGCCTGAACAACGCCGGCCGCTTCCAGATGCCGACGACGCGGGCCGAGGCGATGTACGCGCCGGACCGTTTCGGCGAGCTGCCGAACGCCACGCTGGAGGTTCAACCTTGACGCTGACGGGCGCGCGCTCGCGGCCGGTCCGCAGGGCCGCGCTCGCGGCCGTGCTGGCGGGCCTGGGGATGGCGTCCGGCGCGGCGTCGGCGGAGGAACCGCCGAGCTTTGCCCAGACGCGCGCGTCGCATCCGGTGTCCGACCTGCAACTGCTCGATCGCCGCGGCGAGCCCTTGCAGACCCTGCGGGTGGATCCCACCCGCAGGGTGCTGCCCTGGGTGGCGCTCGAGCAGATGTCGCCCTCGCTGCTGCGCGCGATGCTGGTGTCCGAGGATCAGCGCTTCTACGAGCACAGCGGGGTCGACTGGTCGGCCGTCGCCGCCAGCGCCTGGGCCAATCTGTGGAACACGCGCACCCGGGGCGCGTCGACGGTCACGATGCAGCTCGCGGGATTGCTCGACGAGGATCTCGCGCGGCGAGGGGGCCGCAGCCTGATGCAGAAGCTCGGGCAGGCCTGGGTCGCCGGTCGGCTGGAGAAGCGCTGGACCAAGGCGCAGATCCTGGAGGCCTATCTCAATCGGGTGCCCTTGCGCGGCGAGCTGGTCGGCGTGCCGGCGGCGGCGCAGGCGCTTTTCGGCAAGCGGCCCGCCGGGCTGGATGCGCGCGAGTCGGCGATGCTGTCGGCCATGCTGCGCGGGCCGAACGCGTCGCCGGAGACGATCGCCACCCGCGCTTGCGGCGTGCTGCGCGCGATGGCGCAGCGGTGCGACGGGCTCAATGACGAGGTCGGCGCGGTGCTGCGCCGCAAGGCGCTGACGGTCGCGGACGCGCCGCAGTGGGCGCCGCATTACGCGCGGCTGGCGCTGCGCGCGGACGGGCCGGCGGCGCAGCGCAGTTCGCTGGACGCGACCTGGCAGCGCGTCGCCGTGCAGTCGCTGCGGCGGCATCTGGCGGAACTGTCGGGGCGGCAGGTCGAGGACGGGGCGGTCGTGGCGCTCGACAACGCGAGCGGCGAGGTCCGCGTCTGGGTCGGCTCCAGCGGCAGCCAGTGGTCGGAGGCGGCGCAGGTGGACCATGTGCTGGCGCGGCGGCAGCCGGGCTCGACGCTCAAGCCCTTCCTGTACGAACTCGCGATCGAGCGCCGGCTGATCACGGCGGCCAGCCTGCTGGACGATTCGCCGACGCAGGTCGCGACGGCGGCCGGCCTCTATCTGCCGCAGAACTACGACAAGCAGTACCGCGGCTGGGTCAGCGCGCGCGCCGCGCTGGGCAACAGTCTCAACGTGCCGGCGGTGCGCCTCGGGCTGATGCTGACGCCGGAAGCGGTCTTCGAGCGCCTCAACGCGCTGGGGCTGCAACTGCCGGAGACGGGCGGCTTCTACGGGCCGTCACTGGCGCTGGGCAGCGCCGACGTGACGCTGCTGTCGCTGACCAATGCGTATCGCGCGCTCGCCAATGGGGGGCGGTACGCCGACGCGCTGCTGCCCGCCGCCGGCGCGCGCGATCCGGCGAAGGAGGGCAAGGGCGGCAAGGCCTCCAAGGGCGCCAAGGGTCACGGCGCGGCGGCGCCGCGCCAGGTGGCCGACGCGAGGGCCAGCTTCATCGTCGGCGACATGCTCGCCGACAACAACGCCCGGGCGCTGACCTTCGGCTTGTCCAGCGCGCTGGCGCTGCCGTTCCCGGCCTCGGTCAAGACGGGCACCAGCAAGGACATGCGGGACAACTGGTGCGTCGGCTGGAGTTCGCGCTTCACGGTCGGCGTGTGGGTCGGCAATTCGAGCGGCGAGGCGATGCAACAGGTCTCGGGCGTCAGCGGCGCGGCGCCGGTCTGGCGCGAGGTGATGCTGGCGCTGCATGCCGGACGGCTGCCGGCCGCGATCAAGCCGCCAGCCGGGCTCGTCGCGCAGGACACGCGTTTTGACGGCGGGCAGGAGCCGCCCCGGCGCGAGTGGTTCGTCACCGGGACGGAGCAGGCCGTCATCCGCCAGGCTGGCACGCCGGTCGCGCTCAGCAACCCGACCGATGGCGCGATCTATGCGCTGGACCCGGACATCCCGCCGGCGGCGCAGCGCTTGCGCTTCTCGCACGAGGGGCGCCTGGAGCAGGGCACGGCTGGTTGGCGCCTGGACGGCCGGGTGATCGGACGAGGCGCATCGGTGGATTGGCTGCCCATGCCGGGCCGGCATGTGCTGGCCTTGCTGGACGGACGAGGACAGGTGCTGCAGCAGGTGCGCTTCGAGGTGCGCGGGGCGGGGTTGAGAGCGCCGGCCGGGATCGGGACAAGGCCCCAGGCGACGGCGGCGCGGCCGTCGCCGGGCTGAGCCCATCCCGTCATCCCGCAAGTCAGCCTCCCCAGGGCGCAGTTCGTCGCCCCCCGCTGGCGGCCGGGGGGCTGACTTTCGATACTCCCTGCATCGTCGCCAAGATCCAGATTCGCGCGGGGAGAACATGCAGAGCCGACAACGACAGGTGCCCATTGCTCACCGGCACACCTTCAAGATCCTGAGCATCGCCGTGCTTGGCGGCGCCATGCTGGCGCCCGCCGCGCCGGTCCATGCCAGCGAGGTGGTCAAGCTCGCCCGGCTGCTGATCACCGGGAAGCGCCAGCCCAGCCGGCCGGCGCCGCCTCAGCCGGCCGCCCCCGACCGCGACGCGGCCTCCCAGCCGCAGAGCCGCTCGCCGGATGGCGAACTCCACGCCCAGAATTCGCGCCGCAGCGCCGAGGGCGGCGCCGTCATCACGATCGACTGAGATCCGCCGCGCGCTCGATCGCCGGCGGCCGCGGGTGCAGCCGCGCCATCGTGAACGCATCGACATAGCGCCCATCGCGCAAGGCAAAGCCGCGCAGGCGGCCTTCGTGCTCGAAGCCGAAGCGCTCATACAGCCTGATCGCCGGTTCGTTGTCGACGAACACCGTCAATTCGATCCGCAGGATCCCCAGCCAGTCATCGGCCTGACGCGTCAGCGCGTCCATCAGCGCCGAACCCACGCCACGGCCATGCGCGTCCGGATGGACGCTGATGTCCAGCATCATCGCGTGACGCCGCCGCACCTGCGGCCCCACCGGATGCAGACCGGCCGACCCCACCAGCCGATCGCCGTCGAAGGCCAGGAGCACCAGCTCCGGGCTCGAGGGATCGGGTGCCTTCGAGAAGCGTTCCTGCCACAACAGCTCCGAGGTGAAGGGCGTCTGCAGCAGCCAGGGCTGCACGCCCGGGTGTCCGAGCAGCGCGGCATTGGCGGGGCCGTCCTCCGGACGCGGCCGCCGCAGCGTGATGCCGTCGGCGACGCGCAAGGGCGCGCGTGCGCCGGAGCGAGCGTCGGCAGGGCGGGGCGAGGTCGTCGGGGTCTGCATCGGGGTCTCCTTGTTGGGGGTGGGAAGGACCGGGGGCTGAAATGCGCCCTAATGCAGCTGTTGCCCTCGACCCAGATGCGGGGTTCGGGTTCACTTACAGCATGCCACGAACCCCAACCTCAATATTGATGCTTGTCGATCGGCGAGCTCGTCTAGAAGCGGAACTCAAGCGGCTCCAGGCTCTCAAAAATGAGTCTGCAGCGCTCTATCGGACAGTCAAATCGATTATGAAGTCAATCGACGACGAGCTTGCTTCTAGAGGCATAGACGAAAACTGGGAGGGGCTTCCACCGCGTCCGTCAACCAGATCCTATGCCCGGGGGCAATACGGCGCCTTGAATAACATGATCCTCAGGGGGTTGAGAGCGAAGGGCGGCGGTCCTATTTCATCAACTGAATTACTTCAGTGGATCGACTTGCATTGGCCTCAGCAATTCGCCCGCCCGGAAGATTACGAAACGTGGAGGCAGAACGTGCGCCGTCGCATGCGACACCTTAAAGCCAAGGGCATCCTCGTCTCGTTACCAAAATCTGGCTCAAAATTTGGACCGGCTGACTGGAAGATTAACGAGACACTCGCGGAGTCATCGACCCGGGCGGCGGACACTCAAGCCATTCCCCCTCGCGCCGATTCCCTTGATAATATCGCGCAAACGAAGGGGACGGGCCGCAGCGGCGAAGGCGGCTGAAAATATCCTGAAGCTTCTCTTTTGCCGTCAGCTTGCGGTTATCCTCTCGCCAAGCCATCTCGATGCAATAGTCCAGCAGATACCTCATTCGCATTCCGCGATAGACGCCAAATTCGGATCGCCTGAGCCTGGAGATGTAGGATTCAGCCTGATTGTTATTGACCCCATCGTAGCGGTAATATTCTTTTGAATGATTCACCGTGTCGATCTCAAAATACGCAGCCAGAGACGTGAAGGCATTACCGCTGTCCGTCATTAGCCGCGCGGTGGGCGCGAGAATCCGTCGCATCAACGGAACCACCTCGGCAGCGGTCTCCTTCTTGAGGATGGACACGATCGTCCGAACAGCCCCTTGCTTCGGGTCGTCGGAAAGCTGTCGCACGACAAGGGCCACGCGTCGGTTTTTTAATTTCTCGACGTTCCATGATTCCATTTTGGCGCGGCGAATAGTTGGATCGATTGCGGCCTTACGCCCTCGAAGCTTCGTATTAATAGCCATTGACTCATGCGGTTTTCGGCGGTTTGCCCGACGCGGCTTGCCGCAAAAGTGTCCGCCATCCGCTTGAACGACACCTTCCAAAGGGGCAGTGTTCCATGTCCGGACAAATGTCTCGTCGATCTTACGCTGGAGTAGCCAAACTGTGCGGTGGTCTAAACCGAGCATTACGGAAGCCTCGTTTGCACCTTTTCCGGTTGCCGCGGTCGCAAAGATAAAAATTGCTTGAATAAGCTGCCTGCAGGTAACCTTGCGATTATGAAATGGGGTCCCGGACGTCGGACTAAAGCAGCTGTGGCAGTCGCGGCAGCGCCATTGCTTCCTGGCGGCGCGCAAATAGTGTTTGCCAACGAATCCGCAGCGAGGGCAGGCAAAATTGTCTCGGCTGCCAAAGGAGAATTCGGTCAGAACGAGAAAAGCTTCTTCCTCTGTCCCGATCGAGTTGATATCAAAGTCGCGAAACCGTGGCGACTGAGTGAAGTGACGTGCCATACGTCGCGTACCCGAGTAGGAGGCGCGACCTCTTCCTAAAGGTCGCAACAGCCGGCCTTAGCCGGCCCTCACGGGGCGCAGTGGCGCGTTGATCCAGCCGGAACACCTGCTCAGGTGCCCCTGCTCTTGACGTCGGCGCGCCACAGGCACATACTTGACGTGCAAGTCGCTACTTGTGCACATCAAAGGGCTCGGAAATCCCCTGCAAGGGATTCCGGGCCCGTGCTTTTTGAGCCCCAATCAGATGCATCCGGTTAGCTGTCTGTCATTGAACGCTCCTTTAGAGGTGATTGGGCTCGGTCCGCGAACGACGCCCTAGCGTGGAAGCCGCCGCATCAGCGTGCTGTTGTCTCGCGAACCACGCAGCGATGCGCCGACCGTACGGCCACCCGCGTCGTCTGCCCGGGAGCAACAGCACCCGGGGCGGATGCCGTGCGAAGTCGCGCCGCTTTCGCAAGTTCATCGGCTACCGGCGAGCCACGCAGCCAAAGCGCTGAGGTTGAAGAGGTAGCGCTTGAGCGCAGATGAGTCAGCAAGGCTCGACGCCGTTCCCCTGGACGGTGTCCGGGTGTGAGGCTGCTCCGGTCCACGGCTGCTTGGTCAGCCACTCGTCTACATCAGTCGTCTTCCATCGGCGCAACCGTCCGATTCGACAATGCTTCGGCGCGTCGCCGCTCGCAACCAGCTGTTCGAACCGACGCTGCGAGATGCGCAACAGCTCCGCCACTTCTTGCGCAGTCATCAATGTCTGCATTTGCTGCTCCTTCGTGCTGGTGCAAGTCTCTGCAATATGAACGCCGATGATTCAGAATTTTGAGGACAGCAAATGTGAAGCGCATGGCTGCCTAACTCTTTGATCCGGCAAAGCGTCGCCAGCAACACGGACGAATACGCGATTGAACAAAAGGAGGCTGGATGCGTGGCTCTACGAGCCCCGAGTGCTCGGCGGAACGCTCGACAGCGCGTGGAAACTAGGCGTGCGCGCACTTGTGAATGCCGCTCAGGCGGGATTTGCCTTACGTCGAAAAACACCTGTGCGCTGGCCCGACGGACGCGCTGGGACGGCAACCTTCGACCAGCGGCTCGCGGAGATGTTGACGCGGCTGAGGATTCCGAAGATTCCGGCCACGGCGCCGGCAAAGGACGTGTCGAGGGCGCTCATTGCAGGGTTGCGAGCGCAGGCTCAACTGACCATCAAGCTTGACGAGCGCCTAACTCCGACCGGCTTTCGCGCCATCCTGGAGCACGCTACGCGGCTATGGCGAGCTTCTGTGAAGCTGCCCCTTGACACCGCGACCCCTTTCGCACTTCTGCGCAGCGCATACCTTGTTCTATGCGCCGCCTTCAGCCGAGTCGGTCCGCCGACAGATGTGCATGTGATGGCGTTGGCGCTGCTCGGCATCGCCTGGCTTGGCATCCGCAGAACACGCCCCTGCAAGGTCTGTTTCCGATGGGCTACGTCCGGCCAAACGTTCTGCCTCGAGCACTCACGTTCCAGTGCCGGTCGCGGAACGTCACGTGAGCGGGACCTTCGTCAGAAACAAGCGCAGCGCCTTGGCCCATGGGCCGGCGTAGCGAAGCGACCCAGGGGTATTTCCCTTAAGCGGATGCCGTTCGTGGTCGCCCGTCTACTGTGGAACCTTCGCACGGGTACTGAAGCGACGATGCTCCGAGCCGCCATCCGAGTGATCGATGAGAGCGTTCATCTGCGCGCAATACCCGGTCTGCCGAGAAAGGCGACCGTGCACTCCGACACTCTGCAGGCGCTGCGCGACTCATTGGATCCGTTCGAGTTCGATGCGCCGGCATGGCTGGACAAGCTTCATGCGGCGCATCTGTGGCTTGACGCGCAAAACAACACGACCGGTCACCGCGGCGGGGGAAAGGCCATGCGGTCACGCATGCTCAAGGCCTGCCAGTTAGCTGAGGGCGGCTTCAATCGAGGCGAAATCGCGCAGGCTCTCGATTTGGCGCCAAGTGCGGTTTCCAACTGGCTAAACCGATATGCCGATCCTCGCCACGAACTTTACGAATTGAGGGAGCGCTTGGCCCAGGCCGTGGCACGAGGCGGGTCGCCAAAACGGAAAGGCGCTGTGCGGCGCGAGATGCGCCGGCGCGTTCGGCAGAAGGAGAGGTGATGACACCGGCCTAGCTTGACCAGCAGCCAGTCGGTGACGACCACGCCCAGCGGCTTGCCCACGACGAGCGCGCTGGCCAGTACCGGCGAGCACCCACTAGGCGCCGCCGGCGTTCAGGTCAACGCTGCCCAGCGCCATGCCAGCATTGGCCAGTATGAACAGCGGCGTCGCCCCAAACGCCACCCAGGGGGCAGTGCCATCTGCACGCGGACCACCGGCGGCAGCACTTCGCGCTGCGCATACCGCAGCTCGCGCAGGGGATACGCCAATTGCCCGGCATCCCGAGTGTGGATAACCTCTAATTCCGACTGGCACGGCAAGTCGAGGAGGCTTCAAAAGGACAAGCCGCAACTCGCATCTTGCCCATAACTCATTGCCAGCTCGGCCATGGACAGGCTAGTTGCCTCGCGAACCACGATGACCTGACCTTTCTGCTCTGCATCGCGACGTCGGCAAAGCCAAGTATCAGGCTTCACAGCTACCGCTACGGCTGAGCGGATACGCCGGCCAAGGTCGGTGGTCGGAACAGGGCCGCGTGTGCGCTTCTGAGCGTCAAACGCAAAATCCACCACCAAGCATAGACGCATTCGACCGAATTGCATTCTTCTTGATCGAGCAGCCCGTGCGCGACCTGGTTGCGCAAATTCATACCGAGAGCGCTACAGAAGAGCACCTTCAGCTCGAAGGTGAGGTCTTCACCGAAAATTTCGGTAACGGCCGGATACTCAACGAGCGTACTGAGCCCGTTCTCCGTATCGATTCCGTCCTTGAGGGTGGTCGTGGGGACTTGGTGCTGCTTGAGTTTACAGCGCACCAAGTGCTCGATCTGAGGCGCAAGCAAATATGTTGCGGTGGCGAAGTCCCCCTCGAAACCCTCCCACAGGCCTTTGGCAAACTGGCTCGCGCGTCCCTCTGGAACGATGGGCGCCCTTTCCATCAGTTCCTGCAGATGCGCTTTGCTCACGGTGTGCTCGCAGATGATCGTCCTCAGCGCCGGAACAATCTGGCTCTGAACGACATAGTTCGCGTCCATCCGGTAGTGCTGGATCACGGTCTCAAAGAGATGGGCATCGTCCTCGGAAGGACCGCTGCCCGAGCTCGCAGGAGTCTTGGCGATCACCCGCCCATCGGGCCCGAAGTGCGCTGAGCCCATCAGTCTGCGCATCACGGAATGCCGCACAGAAGACTCCGCACTCGCTCTGAGCCGGCTGAGTTTGGCCCCATCGTGCAAATGCGCTAGGAGCATCAATGCGTCGATACCCTGTTTGCCGCTGACCACTTGCTCGGCATGGCGGCTGATGTCCGTGATGTCTATCTGTCCAACACGGATCTTCGGCATCATGGCGATGCCCCTTTGCCCTGACTCGGTCATACGCAAGCGCAAGCGATCAATCGCCGCGTCTAAGCTTCGTGCACGCCTCAGGTCCTTCGGAATCGTGCGCAGAAGCTCAACTGCCTCCTCGAAGAACGAGTGTGCCACCAGATGCCCGGTGGTCTTATCGACCTTGATTCGATTATCCGCATCCCGTTCCCGGCATGCAGCTCGTGCCACCACCATGTCAGCGGCGCGATCCTTGTTTCCCAAACGCGTGTACCACTCGCCTGCCAAGCTCAAATAGCTGTCGGCGGGAAGCGTCTCGTCGGCGCTCGCAAACCGCTCACCGCGGACTGCCAGGAGATCAGCAATGGTCTTGCCCTCATCCTTGGCCAAGCCGCAGTCGAACAAGACTCTGGCTGCGGCCTTGCCGATGTGCGCGTCCAGCGGAATCTCGGACTTCGCCAGCGCGACCATCGCCGTTTCAATTTTCTCCAGCCGGTCACCGGCTGCTCGGCCGATTTGCCGGCAGAGTACGATGGCTCGCTGGCGCTCGTTCAACGCCGCGTGATAGGTGGCTTCATCGATGGGCGCGTCTCGGTAGGCGTCGATCGCACGCAGAGCATCGGCAACATTCTTCTTCGGACGCCGGCAGATCCAGGCCACATCCGATAGTCGGGCTCGAAGCGATCGATGCGCCAGACCGTCGGCGACGTCTGAGAGAAGCGTCGCGTCGTCTGCCGAGAAGTCATCCGCCAGCGCCGAGCGCTTGTCCTCGAACACTGCCACAGGGCCCAACGGCGCATTGACGCTACCAGGCCGCAACACAAGAGAGCAAGCGGATGCGACCAGCCAAAGCGCTTTGACCTTGGACCAGTCTGGCTCTGGACTTTCGGCCTGCGCGGCCGCGGCTCGCGAAAGTCTATGCCACATCGACATGCAGTCGACGCTTTCGATTGAACACTCGGGGACCTCCGCCAGAGCAGTAAGCGCAGTCGCGCCATCAGTCTGGGTGTCCTGCGGATACTTGTGCATTTTCGAAACGGATTTTCGGCACCGTCGAAGCGAGGAAGAGGCGTCTCAGGCGACTAGAGCACCACCGCGTCTTCAGGACCGTCGAGATTACCTGCAATGAAGTTCAGCCTCCCAGGCGAGGTTGCCCCAATTCTTTGACTGAAGTGCACGTTGCAGCTGAACGCCGAGTTCGGCAATGTGCGCAGCGCAGCCGGACAGACCGCTCTGCGGGCGGAGGCCGCCATTCGACTTCCCGTCCCGAAGGTCGCGCTGCGGCCAACAAGCGACAATCAGGCCTGGGAGCGAAGAGTGGATCTTCAACTACGGCCCTCGAATGTAGGGCGATCCTGAGCCAGAGGGCGCTACGATGCCCACCGTGTCACACGCAAATCAGCACTATGTGCCAAGGTTCCTGTTAGAGCCGTGGCATACCCCGCCCGACTACAAGCTGACAGCGTTCCGTTGGGCGGACGGCCACTTGGTAAATCGCCGGTACAAAGCAAAGTCGGTCGCCAAGGAAAGGCATCTGTATTCACTGGAGCGCTCCAGGGTTGAGCCCACGTCAGGACTGTCGGAAGATAGGCAGATTCGAAACCAGCTTTCTCCTTGCGCTGCCGCTGAGCCCAAGAAGTAAGTTCTTCGCCTTCAAATGACGACCAAGTTTTCGAAAGGGTCAATGCGGCGTTTGTGATGGCGGCAAACGTGAACGCTGTGTCATCGGCAGAGCGCTACGTCTACGCGCCGAATGCGGTGCAGGAGCCATTGGTCAAGAAGCTGCTACGCAAGCCGTAGTCGGTGCGTTCGAGGCTCTTGGCAAGTGCACGGTCTTACCGACTCCGAGCACCGCCTCAATAGAGGTGGCGGATATCACTCAGTGTGAGGCAGGCTGCCCGGCACCTCGTCCAGGGCGGCGCAAGCATCTTGCCATCCCTGGCAAGTCTCTGGAAACTGCCTGTCAAGGAGAAGAATTGACCGCTGAAGCTGTAGACCTCTGGCAACCCGATCCATTTCCTGAGTTGACCATTGAGCGCGGTCCCGACGGGCTTGGCGTTGGCGAGTGGGTGCCATTCGAGAAGCACCGCTACCTTTGTCGCTACTTGAACGCGACGCGCGAGGCACAGAAACGCTTCAAGCAGCGCGTGCTGATCGACCCCTTCTGTGGCCCTGGTCGCATGCAGGTAAAGGGCGAGGCCTTTACCCGCGACGGTGGCTCTTTAATCGCCTATGGCCAGTCGGTGCTGTCGGGCGCTCCCTTTACGAGGGTTCTAATCGGCGACATTGATGCGGACCGGGCAGCTGCTAACGAGCAACGCTTGGTCGCACGCGGCGCGCCGGTGCAGAAGTTTGTCGGCCCGGCCGTGGATTCGGTGGACCAGATGGCGAAGGCCGTGCCGTTCGGCGCCCTCGCACTGGCCTACATCGATCCGTACAACCTCGAGCATCTTTCGTTCTCCATCATCGAGCGGCTGGCCAAGGTGGAATATGTCGACTTTGCCGTGCACTTCAGCCTTATGGACCTGACTCGCAATATCGACATGGAGCTGAACCCTGCGCGCGACCGTTTCGACCATGCGCTACCGGGGTGGCGGTCACTGGTGCCACCGAAGATCTCCAAGAAGAATCTGTCGTTGTGGTTCTTCGAGGAATGGTGCAACGCAGTGAAGGCGCTGGGCTTCACAGTCAGCTCACAGATGCCACGCATCACGGACGGCAAAGGGCGGTCGATCTACCGGTTGGTCTTCTTCTCGCGTCACCCGCTGCCCGATCGCATCTGGGGCGACATCGCGCGGAGCCAGAATCGAGAGCTGTTCCCCGAGTGATCTCATTCGGGTACGGCAGGAAACTCCGCTCTAGTTATCGATGCACGTTCGGCAGAAAGCCGCCCATGGGCTGAAAATGGTCTGATGTCTGGCGGCAAGCGGCCCACAGGAGTCTGAAAAAGTCATCGAGTTTCTGCCAGCCCTCTGGGCGGCTTTGCCCATGGACCTGGAACGTCACCATCAGGTGCTGACCGAGTCCTGGATCGTCTGTCCCGGGGGCGAGGCTACCGTCCGCCGCAGGTTGCGACAGGCATCGATCCCTGTACAGCACGTTGCACAGGGCCAACCCGGCGGACACGGCACTTAGGGGAGCTGCTGCGTCGACGCGCTGTAGCTGCTCGTACAGATGCTCGATGAATACGGTCGGCGCGCCTTCGACGCAATTTGCGCCTGGCACACGATGCATCAGCATTACGCGTCCGTGCAAAACCAATGGGAACTCGGATGGCTTGCGGGACTTGGGCTTCTCTGGGCCTCGAAGGGCGCAGTCGCAGGTCTCCAGCACCGATTCCGGTCCGTTGATCCACCGCAGGAACTCGAAGAAGGTTTGCACCGCCGGCTGATTGGCATGCACTCGATAGTCTTCCAGCACGTCCGGAATGCGTTCCGGCTCCCGTCGAAAGTCTATGAAGCCGGCTTCGCCCTCCCTGCCTGCCACATACGGGTGCATCCTGGGCTTGGACCAGCCAGCGTCGGGCGCAGGAAACACATCCATCAGTTCTCTCCCTCAATGCAGTTGTAGGGGCCGCTTGCGCAGATGGTAGATGACGCAGCCGGGATGCTGTGCGTCAGCCAAGCCGGAGCCAGGGAGTGACCTATCCGATGGCTCGCCTCATCAAACAACATCGCGTCGCCACCTCTATAGGCCCGCAGATTCGCAGCCAAACCACGTCCACCGAGCGATGCTTGATTAGTGGACGATCGTACAATAAGATGGCCAAATGGCTCGCCCCAACAATGACCAGAGGCACCTTCGCAAGTTGCGCGATCTCTATGCGCGACTAGGTTGCCTTCCGTCCTATAGCGTCATCGCTAAGGCCTTGGGCTTCGAGGCTAAGAATGCCGCCTTCAAGATGGCCCAGCGACTCATTGCGAGCGGACATCTCTGCAAGGCGTCTGGCGGACGGCTCGCGCCGGGGGCAGAGTTCTTCACGTTGGAAATCAGCGAAGACGAGGTGCGCGCCGGGTTCGGCGCGGATCACTGCGGCACCGGTCTAGTCCAAGCGCAGACGTTGGATCAGTTGCTCGTGACCCGACCATCGAAGACTGTCTTCGTCAGAGTCAAAGGTGAGTCGATGGCCGAGGCCGGCATCCTCAGCGGCGATATCGCGGTCGTAGAGACCACCAGTCAGGCCGTACCGGGCGACATCGTCATCGCCGAGATCGATGGGGCTTACACCATCAAGGAACTGCGGATTGATCGGCGTGGTGCGCAGCTTGTGCCTCATCAAGTTGGCTTCGTGCCTCGACGCCCAACGCGCACATTCACTGTCCTCGGCGTGGTGAGGGGGATCATCAGGAATCTAGCGAGCCCCCCGCCGAGGGCTAAGCTTGCAACACAGGGAGCTGCACGATGACGACAACCAGCAAGATCGAATGGACGGAGCAGACGTGGAACCCGACTGTCGGGTGCACCAAGCTGTCTCCGGGATGCAAGAACTGCTATGCCGAGGCCATGGCGAAGCGCCTCAAGGCGATGGGCACGCCTGGCTATGAGAATGGCTTCGCGCTCACGCTGTTGCCTGAGCGGTTGAACGACCCGCTCAAGCGCAAGAAGCCGACGGTGTACTTCGTCAACTCAATGTCGGATCTGTTCCACGACCGCGTGCCTGACACATACATCGAGCAGGTCTTCGCGGTCATCGAGCAGACGCCTCACCACACCTACCAGATCCTCACCAAGCGTGCCGCCCGGATGGCGCGCTTCTTCCGCACGCGAACCGTGCCTGACAACGCTTGGCTGGGTGTCTCGGTGGAAGACAAGAAGTATGGCGTGCCGCGAATCGATCACCTACGCACGGTACCCGCTCGGATCCGGTTCCTTTCGGTGGAACCCTTGCTGTCGGATGTAGGCGAGCTGAACCTCAAGGACATCCATTGGGTCATCGTCGGCGGCGAGTCCGGCCCGAAGGCCAGGCCCATGAAGATGGAGTGGGTCGAGTCCGTTCGCGAGCAATGCCAGGAGCAGGAGGTTGCCTTCTTCTTCAAGCAATGGGGTGGCTGGGGTGCCGATGGCAAGCGTCGGGCGAAGGCCGCGAACGGCCGCGAACTCAACGGGCGCACGTGGGACGAGATGCCCGAAGGCGCAATTGCGCAGTTGAGCATGTGATTGGTGGCGCGCCGCTGTCGGCGGCGCGCCACATGCGCCTTGATGTCCCGGTGGCGGGCGTGCACATTCGCGATCTGGGAGAGCCAGAGCGCAGTAGCGCCACACGATGCCACATTACGACTGGGTTTGGGGGAGCACGCCCCCGCTTCTGAAGCGCCACAGCGAGGTCAAGCATGCGCTGCTTCGCAACTACCTAATCAAATACTTCCTGACCTTGTTCTCGCGACTGCAGCGTGAACAGATCAGGATGACCGTTGTAGACGGCTTCTGCGGCGGGGGGCTCTACATCAATGAGGACGGGCGGGAGATGCCGGGATCGCCGCTGGTCATCCTCGAAGCCATCGAGGAGGCCAAATACCTGGTCATGAAGCGCCAAGACCGGCGCAAGCCCATTGACATTGACGTCGAGCTGATCTGCATCGACGAATGCCCGTCGGCGTTGGAGTTCCTGCGCAACCTGTTGATCCAGCGCAATTATGGCCAGGCCTTGGCCTCCGAGCGAATCCGGCTGATCCATGGCCAGTTCGCCGACTACAGCGACGCCGTCATCAAGCGCTGCGAGGCACGCAGCATCAGATCAGGCCGCGCGCTGTTCGTCCTCGACCAGTACGGCTATTCGGCCGTGCCCATGCATTGCCTGAGCGACATCTTCAGCAGGCTGGCCAAGGCCGAGGTCATCTTGACCTTCTACGTGGATGCACTGATCAAGTTCCTGGACCCGAAGAACCTGCACCAGTTCCAGAGCGCCACCGGCATCCGCACCGGGATGTCTGCGGCGGAGATCGACGATCTCAAGAAGTCGCCATGGTGGCGGGTGGCGCTGCAGGCCACGCTGTATGAGGACGTGACGCGTGCCTCGGCAGCGAAGTTCCACACGCCGTTCTTCATCCGCCCGGAGCAGGGCTTCGGCGACTTCTGGCTGCTGCACCTGTCGCAGCACTGGAAAGCTCGGGACGTCATGGCGTCCACCCATTGGGAGCACCACAATCACTTCGCGCACTACGGTGGCGCCGGCTTCAACATGTTCAGCACCGGCTACATCGGCAAGCTCGACGACACCGGCAGGCTGCAGACTGGGTTTGATTTCTCTGACGTGGCAGCCGCGGTCAGCGAAGACACCATGCTGGAGCAGATACCCAAGCTCCTCAGCGAGGTGCCCGATGGCATCAGCTTCGAGCAGTTCTTCATGCGGCTGATCAACACCACGCCGGCGACGCGGGACATGGTCGAGACGACATTGCTCAAGCTCAGCGCTCATCAGCAGGTTCAGGTGCTGGGCGATGACGGCGTGCCTTCCAGCGCACGCGTGCATCTGAAGCCCGAGCATGTATTGCGCCGGCCACCCCAAGGGGCGTTCAGCTTCTCGTTCAAGGGGGATGGGTCATGAGTCAGCAGGCCTTCACCAAGTCTGCTGGGTCGATCGTCACATGCGGATAGCCAGACCGGTTGCATTCATGCCTGGAGCGGACGATCTTCGACATCGATGGCGGTCCGAGGATTGCGGCCGCGACGGATCCCACCAACACGCCCAGCTTGGCCGAGCGCAGCAGCGCCGGCTCAGTGAAGGCCAGCATCGCGATGAAGATCGACATCGTGAAGCCGATGCCGGCCAGCAGCCCGACCAACACCACACCGTCCCAGCTCTCCCCCGCCGGGAGACAACACCAGCCTAGCTTGACCAGCAGCCAGTTGGTGACGACCACGCCCAGCGGCTTGCCCACGACGAGTGCGCTGGCCACACCAGCAGCGATCACCCACCAGGCGCCGCCGGCGTTCAGGTCGACGTGCCCAGCGCCACGCCAGCATTGGCCCATGCGAACACCATAATGTGAGGCGCCGTACGACCTGGGCCGACGCGTTCCCATCAAAAATGTCGGCGCAACCTACGTCTGACGGTCCCGACCGATCGCCTCGATGGCGGCGGCCTGGTATTGCGATAAACCATAGCGCCGGTTCCAATGAGAGAGGCCATGAAGCGAGTCAAAGTTGCTCCCGGAAAGTTCGTCCTGATCAGCGCGGAGCTGGTCGAGAAGACAGCAAGGATGCGTCTCCCAACGCGAGCAGAAATAGACGCCTTGATGGTGTCCTCGCCCAAGCGAAACACCGGGCGGATGCTTGGGAATCCACTCCTGCATAGGAGCAAGCCGAAGCAAGGTTGAGAGCTGCTGGGTCGAGTTCCGTCGCCACGCCGGACAATTGATCGATGGCGCTCGCGCTGCCCATCCTCCCCACGAAGCATTTTGCCTGCTCGAACCATAGCGGCGTCGGGTGTGGCACGAAGTGCGCACATCGCATGCCTTAAGCCGTGGCGTTCACTGCCGCTCACCGACGAGCGGCGGGATCGTCCTGAACAGCAGTCATTCATCGCCAGCCGGTCCCACTGACCGCCTGATCCGGCCGCAGACATTGGCCGATTGACTGCCTATGTCTCTGGACAGCCTGAACCGGCCAGCCCTGACCCGGTCAACTTGAACCGGCACAGGTGGGCAAGTCGACCGGAATACGCAATCAGCGGCCTGGAGTTTTAGGAGCGCTGTTTTGGCGCGGAGCGGCGAACAGTCGAGCTCCCTGATATCAGCCTCAGCAAAAGAACGCTCGCACCGAGGATCCGCAAGCCAAGTGCCTGGATGAATCTGGCAGGATCGTAGCTACCGGTGTGAACGCGCAAGTTATCGTCTGAGGAGAAACGGCGTGGCTCTTGAGGACCTTTCGTCGGATCAACGCGATCTGGCCTCTTTCATTTCCCTAATCTCGCAGCGCAGTTACCGCGCCGTGTGGATGCAAGGCATCGAAGTCGACGTGTGGCACGCGTTGCATGCCGCCGATGGGGGCGGCGCGCCTTTGAATATCAGCCCCGGGGAGGTCCAGCACCTGCTTGATCTGAGCGGCCGATGCGGCGGCTGGATCATGTTCGACGCCAACTGCGGCGAGACGTTCGTGCCGATCCAGGACTGGACGCACGAGCAGAACTCGTGAAAACGAGACCGCCCTACCATCGTCGCTTGCGTTGCGGTGTCAGTTCCGTTTGCCTAGCCGCGCACGCGGCGCGGACCGCGGCGTTATGGTGATGCGTATTTCGGTGAATTTGATCGGCTTGTTCGACAGCGTGAACACGAATGTTCGGCAACGTTCACATAAACGCGGAACTGCTTGCTCTTCTGATGCCACTCCTGGAAGCCGATTCGGCCCGGGTCGCAGGCGCAGTGAGAAGCTCTGACCACGACATCCGGAGCGCCCACGGGAGGACTCGATTGCTGGAACGGCTGCTCGGCTCGAGTTCGAGTTCACCCTCCAGGTGGAGCTAGCTGAGCATGACCCGCTGCTGGAGTCGTTGCTGCAGCGACTCGACGACGCCGGCTATTCGGACGCACTGGTCGGCGCTGGGGCAACGTGCTCTGTCGAGCTTCAGTTCATCACATCCGCTAGGACGACGGACGAGGCCTTGCATGGGGCCGCAGAGGCCATTGAGGGAGTGTTCCAGGGCGCGAGAGTGACCCGCATCATTCCGACGTCGGATACCCCTCGGTCGCCGTTCCGAATTTGACTCGAAGAGCCCGCCTCATTTAGTCCCCTACCGTCAGACCATCCTCCCCGAGTGATTTGGTTCGAGGGGTACCCGCTTGAATGGCATGTGTCCGGCGAATCCGCCGTGAATCGGCTTCTTTGAATCTGCTGCTGAGCTCGGCCAGCATGTCACCCACCAACTCCCGAGCTGATTCACGCGTTGGGAGCAAGGCCAAGGCCCGCTACGGCGCCTAAGGTCGCGAGCTGCCCATGCGGCGGCGACGCGGGGTAAACTTTTTCGATGTTGAGCAACCATCGCCTCAGGCCAATCACGTCCGAGCCCTCCGCCGTACGCAAATCCGCACCGGCGCGTCGGTCCCGGCTTGGCTTGCTGACTTCCCTTGCATTGATCGTGTTGATGGTCGATCAGGTCACCAAAGCTTGGGCGCTCTCCGGTCTGGAGCAAGGGGCGCGACACCCAGTCCTGGGCAACGCATTGGGCATCCAGCTGCTGTTGAACCCCGGCGCCGTCCTTGGCCTGGGCAGCGGGAGCACCTGGCTGCTCACCGTGATCGCCGTCGCGGCCACCGTGCTCATCGTCCGTTTCTCCCGCCGTCTGAGCAGCACTGGGTGGACGATGGCGCTCGGCTCGCTGCTCGGCGGCACGCTTGGCAATCTGATCGACAGGCTGATGCGCGACCCCGGCTTCGGAAGGGGCCACGTGATCGACTTCATTGCCTATGGGAATTTCTTCGTCGGCAATGTCGCAGACATCGCTATCACCGTGGCCGCGGGGCTGATGATGATTCTTTCCTACCGCGGAGTGCCGTTGGACGGGTCTCAGCCCTGAAGCCGCACGCCCCTCAAGGTGAGAGGCTTTCGACTTGAGAAATGAGTTCTCGGCTGACGCCGAGTTCGAAGTACGCCTTGTAGCCACTGAAGTAGAGGCCGCTGATGGTCCGGGCCGGGTTAGAGACGCTCGTCAGCCAGTTCAAGCTCTGACTTGTGAGCGCGCAGGTAAGCATGTCGGCGCCGACCTGTCCGGTAGGCATTGGATGAATTCCTAGGCGCCAGCTGAGATGCTCTAAAGCGCTGCTGCTCCCCGGGGCTATGGGACACGCCCATTGCGGGCACCGTGCACCGCCATACGTCAGGCGGGCTCAACGGGCGGTTTACGGCACTGGACACGCAGAGAGGGCGCCCTGCAAGCCCTCGAAGGTCCGCTCGGCGATCTCCTGCAGTTCGTCCTGTGTCTGCGCTGCGGCGCGGTTGGCCAGCAGCGCCACGCCGTAGCCCAGCGCCGGGTAGAACTCGACGTAGCTGCTGCTGCCGAAGGTGCCGCCGGACAGCCGGTATTTGCGCAGCCCAGGCTGCGGCGTGGAGACAACCCAGGTGAAGGCGATCTGCCGGTCGGCAGCCTCGGTGAAGCGTGGCTGCAGGCTCAGCTGCACAGCGCGGTTGCCCGGCGCCAGCAGCAGTTGCAGGTAGTGCGCCATGTCCTGGGCGCTGTAGCGCAGCCCCCCGGCCGGCGTCAGCGACTCGCCGCGAAAGGGCGGCATCGGCCGGTGCCGGTCGTCGTAGCCGGTGGCGGACTGGCCATCGGGCGCGAGGGCGGTGCCGTCGCGCATGCCGGCAGGCTTCTCGATCTTGTCCTGCAGCACTTGCGCGAACGGCTTGCCGTAGGTCTTGGCGAGGACGACGCCCAGCAACTGGGCCGCCACGTTGGAGTGGGCGGCCTGCGTGCCGGGGCGGTCGAGCAGCCGCACCTGCTGGAGGTCTTGCAGAAAGGCGCCATTGCCATACCCCTGCAGCAACCGCGACGCCGCCTCGGCCTGCTGGTCGGCGGGCAGTTGGACGATGGGCGCGGGGTCGGGCAGGTAGTCGGGCAGGCCGGAGGTCGTGTCGGCGAGCTGGCCCAAGGTCACGGGCGTGCCGTCCTGCCATTGCAGTTGCCCAAAGCGTCCGGGCAGGTGGCGCCGCACGTCGTCGTCAAGCCGCAGCCGGCCCTCGGTCACGGCCTGTGCGAGCAGCAGTGCCGTCAGCGCCTTGGAAGCGGAGCCCACCTCGAAGACCGTGTCCGCAGCGACCTTCTGCCCGTCGTCCCGGTTGGCGACACCCCGAAGGACGATGAACGCCTGCCCACAGCGGACGCCGCCGATGGCCAGGCCGTCGCCGCGGCCCTCGCCCACGAACCGGCTGGCCTCGGCGGCGAAGCGGCTCGTCAACTGCGCATCGGGGTCGCCGGGCGCGGCCAGCACTTGCGGGTTGCAAAGCGCCGCAAAGGTCAGCAAGGCCGTGCGTGCCATCCAAATGGTCATGGGGAGTCTGTCAAAGCGTTGCGGGTGCCGAGGCGCACAACTCCTGCGCCAGGCGCCTTGCCACCTCCCGCGACAGCAGAAGGCGGCGAGACAGCCTAGGCAGACGCTGCTTGTCGCAGTGCATCTTTGCGATGAACTGTCGTGGCGGGATGCCGAATTCCCCGCGCGATGGGCCAACGCCGCAATGCCGCTGGCCGTCGTCTGATGCAGGAATCGAAAGGGCACCCATGCTTCACGTCGGCTGTCCTGCCCGGCCCCAAGCCCCGTCCCCATGCGAGCGGGACGTCTATGCCCTGCTGCGCGATCAGCATGGCCGCTAGTGCCGTAGCACTGACTCCGCAGCTCAGAATGCCGAGGCGGGGCTCACTGGAAAGCATGACGTCCGTCCCGGTTAAGGCCTGCGGCGTAGAAGCACGCACATGTTCGCTTCCGTTGCTTTCGTCGCCTGCCTGATCCTTTCGCTGAAGAAAAAGCTCCCGGCATGTGCCGGGAGCCGGAACTTCTTCGCTGTCAGCGTCGAAGCCTGCTCAGGGAGGATAAGCAGGGAGCTTGCACTCGATGTGAATGGTAGCGGTAGACGGCTGGCACGTCGCCGTGCGTGCGGCTCTACCACTATAGGGGAGCCGGCCGTCTGGCTCAGTGACACGACTTCAACTGCACGAGGTCCGTATTCGCGGGCGCGGCTAAGCTAGCTGCGCAACGGAACTGTTAGCACAGAAGAGGCGCGGGGACGGCCTAGTCGCCCTGCCGCGACGTCAGCAGGTCGCCGAGATCCTGCTCAAGCCGGACCAGGTCCACTGGCTTCGTCCAATATGCGACGGCGCCGCCTCGGATCGACTCTTGTACGTGTTCGGCAGACGTGTGTGCCGTGAGCACAGCGATCGGAACGGCGCGTCCGTCCGCCAAGCGCCGCAGTCGTCGCAGCACCTCACTCCCCGGCAAGTCCGGTAGGGTCAGGTCGACGATGACGGCATCCGGGCGTTCCCGTTCATAGGCGAGTAAGCCCTCCTCGCCGGTCTCTGCAACAAGCAGCTCAAATCCTTGAAACTTCTCGGCCCAACTTTGCAGCAGACAAATGTTGGTCGTGTTGTCCTCAATGTAAAGGACGCGGCCTTTGAGTAAGGGCGAAATGCGATTGGCCATGCCTTCAAGGTAGCAGATCGGGCGCCGCGGCTCATCACCAATCTTGACGTCGGCAGCGATGGCGCGCGCTTCCCGTGCATCATTCACAGAAGCCTATATCAGCAAGCGCTTCCGTCCCTTCGCCGTCCGAGGGGCGGCGAATTGTCCAAGTTGTATCGGTGCCCTGCGTGGTTCGCCGATTCAGGCTGCGCCGGAGAGCCACTCTCCGGCGACGAGCATTCCGAAGCCGCGCTGCGTTGGCATCTTCGATCCTCCATCGGTGGCGTATGAGGTCCGTCGCCAATTAGTTGGCTGATCGGGTCATGCACCCCTAGACTCGAAGCCTTGCTCAAAGGTCACATCAGGGAGAGAACGATGACCGAAGAGACTGCGGCGCTCACGCGCTGCTGCGCCTCACGTGGAGCTGGCGCGACTTGCCGACCCGGATGCACTGGTACGAACGGTCGATGCGGCGGCCTCAAGCCATGACCGCACGCGACCTCGCGCCTCTGGCGGACGACGAACTCCCGGCCCATCTGCTGGCTGCCTGGGAAGCGGTCACGACGCCGCTACTCGTCCACGACGAGCACCGCGTCATCCACGCAAATGCCGCGATGCTGCGCTTGCTGGGCTATGAGGCCTCGGCGCTGGCGGCGATGCCCTTTGACGCCTGGGCAATACCTACACAGCGCCAGGCACTGCGCGATTACGGCCTGCAGTCGATCGCGCACGACGCGTTGCCGCCAGCCATCGAGGTGGAGGCGGAGACCCGAAGCGGGTCCATCCGCTCGCTGGAATTGACCGCGCGGCCGTACACCGTGCAGGGGCGTCGCCTGAACGTGCTCACGGTGCAGGACTTGAGCGACAGCCGGCATGTGCAGACCAGCTTGCTCAATGTGGGACGGGTGCTGCACCAGATCATCGAGAACAGCCCGGTCGCCAGCTTCGTGCTCGACGCCGAGCACCGCGTCACGCATTGGAATGCGGCCTGCAGCAAGCTGACCGGGACCGAGAGCTTCGACATGATGGGGCGCCGCGACGCCTGGACAGCCTTTTATCCCGAGCCTCGCCCGCTGTTGGCCGATCTGATCATCGACGGCACGATCGAGGCCCAATGTGTTCCGCTTTACGAAGGCCGCTGCCGGCGCTCGGAGACCATCGACGACGCCTACGAGGTCGAGGCCTTCTTCCCGAAGATGGACGACGGCGGCCGCTGGCTGTTCTTCACCGCTGCGCCGTTGCTCGACGCACAGGGGACCGTGGTGGGTGCGATCGAGACGTTGCAGGACGTCACGCAGCGGCGTCGCGCCGAGGAGGAACTGCGCCGCCATCGCGCCGAACTCGAGGAGCTGGTGACCGAGCGCACGGCGGAGCTGCTGCAGACGCACCACGAGCTGGAGGCCTTCCTCGAGAACGCGTCGGTGGGCATCGTGACCACTCTGAATCATCGGATCGTCCGCGGCAATCGAAAGTTCGCTGAGATCTTCGAACTCGGGGACACGCCGGCCAGTGGCACGCCAACACGGATGCTCTTCTGCAGCGACGAGGACTTCCAGGCGTTGGCTGACGTGGCCTATCCGGTGCTCTCGCGCGGCGAATCGCTGCAGCACGAGATGGAGATGCAGTCCATCAGCGGCAAGCGCTTGTGGATCCAGATGATCGCGTACGTCGCAAACCCGCAGGACCGGCTCGCGCGCATCTGGTGGCTGCTGCAGGATCGCACCGAGGAGCGCCGCGTGCAGCAGGTGCTCGCGGAGAACTACGAGCGCATCAAGCTCACCAACATGCGGCTCGAGGAGGCGCAGAACCAGTTGCTGCAAGCTGAGAAGATGGCCTCGATCGGCCAGCTCGCCGCCGGCGTGGCGCATGAGATCAACAACCCGATCGGCTTCGTCACCTCCAACCTCGGCACGCTGCGGGGCTATGTCGAGCCGATGTTCGGACTGCTGGACGCGATGCAGTCGACCATCGGCGAACTGCCCGAGTCCGTGCGGGCGGCGCTGAAGGAGCTCGACCGCCGCATCGACCTGTCCTTCGTCAAGGAGGACCTGCCGCAGCTGCTCGACGAGAGCGAAGACGGCCTGGTGCGAGTCAAGAAGATCGTCCAGGACCTGAAGGACTTCTCGCGCGTGGACCACGCCGAGTGGCAGGACGCCGACCTCAACGCCGGCCTGGACTCGACGCTCAACGTCGTCATGAACGAGGTCAAGTACAAGGCCGAGGTGCGCAAGGACTACGGCCAGCTGCCGCCGGTGCGCTGCATCGCGGCACAGCTCAACCAGGTCTTCATGAACCTGATCGTCAATGCCGCGCATGCGATCCCGCAGCGCGGCGAGATCCGCCTGACGACGCGCGCCGAGGGCGACTGGGTCTGGGTCCAGGTCGAGGACACCGGCACCGGCATGAGTGAGGAAGTCAGGCAGCGCATCTTCGAGCCCTTCTTCACCACCAAGCCGGTGGGCAAGGGCACGGGGTTGGGGCTATCGCTGTCCTACTCGATCGTCCAGAAGCACGCCGGGCGCATCGAGGTGGAGAGCACGCCGGGTCGGGGGACGCGCTTTCGTGTCTGGGTGCCCGTCAAGCCTCAGGCGGCCGAGCCGTGCCAAGGATGAACCCCATGGAGGCAAAGATGGAACTCGACACGGTGTCTTACCTGTTTCAGAGCCCTCAAGGAACCTTCAAGATCAAGGAGCGGTTCAACGGGCGCTGGCGAGTCATGCACAACGACATGCCTTGGGGTGACTCGTTTAGCTCGCCACGGAAAGCTGCGGCTGCGGTCTCCCTGGTCTTCGGCGTGCCGGGTGAGTTGCGGGCGTGGACGGAGGTCGGGCATTTCCATACCGACCGCGGTGGCCTTGCGCGCTGATCCTGTCGGCACGGGAGATGGCCACAGGACACAACAATGCTTCAGCGACTCGGCAACGACTTCGTCTGTGCCGGTACTCCGTGCTGTCATTCATCATGGCAGGCGAAGCCTACAGGCCCATCGCCCCGATCTGCCCGGCGACGGCGAGTCCGATGGGCCACCGGCGGTCTCGTCCCCCGTTATCGGTCAGCCAATCTTCGAGCTGTTGAACCGGCTGGCGATCCGGCCACGATTCATCGACCTGCGTGACCGGGGCGCGCCTGTGGGCCCGCAGATCACCATGCAAGTCCCTGGAACAAGTCCTTCGCCTCAGCATCCAAAGCGCCAACCCGCACCGAATGGGTCGGGGACCCGGATAGGAAGCAACGCAAGCCTACTGGGCCTACCCGAATAGGAAGAATGCAGCGCAGGCCATGGCGCATCTGACCTTGCAAGGCACACGCAACACCTCCATTTCCGGTGGTGGGCGGAAGTGGCCGAACGGCTCGCCCCCGAACATTGCGGAAGAGGATTAGCGAGTGATGAACCTTCCGGGGGCACGTGGACACGCAGCCGTGCATATTTCAACCGCCGCTGACCATGAAGTTCAGTGCGACCGGATCGATCGATTCGGTAACGTGTGCACCGCGGAGTCGGCAGTGAAACTCACTGACGGTTCAAGGCTGGACGCGGCCCGTCGCCGATGCACATGTGGCTGACAGCTTCCGACCGAGGCTGTGTGAAAACCCTCCTGGTGATCTGATCGACGCTGCCTAGATTCATCGTGTCGATGCGACATGGTGGAGGTGACGATGGCGCGATTCGTCGAAGGTCAGGGGCGGCATCAAGTGACGCTGCTGCCAGAGTGCCTGGATGACTTCATCGCTGAAGACAATCCTGTCCGCGTCATCGATGCCTACGTTGAAGAGCTTGATCTCGAAGCGCTTGGCTTCGCTGGCGCCACGCCAGCGGCGACGGGCCGCCCGGCCTACCACCCGGCGGTCTTGCTCAAGATCTACATCTACGGCTACCTCAACCGTGTCCAGTCAAGCCGGAGGCTTGAGCGCGAAGCACAGCGCAATATCGAGCTGATGTGGCTGACTGAGCGGCTGGCTCCGGACTTCAAGACCATCGCCGATTTCCGCCGTGACAACGGACAGGGCATCCGCAGCGTCTGCCGTCGCTTCGTCGAGCTGTGCCGGCAGCTGAAGCTGCTGAGCGGTGACGGCGTGGCGGTCGACGGCAGCAAGTTCAAGGCAGTCAATAGCCGCGACCAGAACTTCACCGCCACCAAGATCGAAAAGCGGCGCCAACAGATCGAGGAGAGCATCCAGCGCTACCTCGCGGCGCTCGACACCGCGGACAGGACGTTGCCGCTCATGGAGTTCGGCCCAAGGTATGCCCAACTCAGCCACAAGCTGGATGGTCTGCGTGAGCAGATGCAGCGGCTAGACGAGATGGAGCAGCACCTCCTGAAGCAGCCAGACAAGCAGGTATCTCTCACGGATCCGGACGCGCGTGCGATGGCGACCCAGGCCGCGGGCAGCGGCGTCGTGGGCTACAACGTGCAGGCAGCGGTCGACACCAAGCACCACCTGGTCGTCGCGCACGAGGTCACCAACATCGGCAGCGACAGAGCACAGCTCAGCGGCATGGCGCTCGCGGCGCAGGAGGCGATGGGTAAGCCCAATCTGAAGGTCTACGCCGACCGGGGCTACTTCAACGCCCCGCAGATCAAGCGTTGCGCGGACAACGGCATGAGGCCCTTCGTGCCCAGGCCGATGACGTCAAGCGCGAAGGCCGAGGGTCGCTTCGACAAGACTGACTTCATCTACATCGCCAAGGACGACGAGTACCGATGTCCAGCAGGCGAGCGGGCCACCTATCGCTTCACGCGCGATGAGCACGGGCTGCAGATCCGCCGCTATTGGAGCAGCGCGTGCCCCGCATGTCCGATGAAGACGCAGTGCACGCCATCCAAGCACCGCCGCATCTCGCGATGGGAACACCAGGGCGTGCTCGATGCCATGCAGCTGCGATTGGATCGAAACACGGATGCCATGATGATCCGACGTCGGACGGTAGAGCATGTCTTCGGCACGCTCAAACACTGGATGGGCAGCACGCATTTCCTGACGCGCAGGCTCGGCAACGTCAGCACCGAGATGAGCTTGCAGGTCCTGGCCTACAACCTCAAACGGGTGATGCAGATCTTGGGCATCAAGAAGGCAGCGCAGGCGATGAGGCTGGTGGGCGCATGAGCGCCCTTTAAACATCGCATCGCAGCTCGGATGCCCTGAGCACTCCTCAAGCTCAGACGAGCCCTCGGAGAGCCCGTGGGCGCTTCGCTGGGGACGTGCTTGGCCTAAGCTCGTGGCGGGCCGCAGTCAAACCGCGTTTCCACACGGCCTCGGCTGAAAGCGGACGTTCGACAACCCGACAGGAGATTGCGAGTGGCCGCCGCACGGCAGCCACGCCCATCTCAATGCTGTGCGTGAATCACGAGCGTCTGCGCCGAACTGCGGCCTCGGCGTGGGCCTCAAGTCGCCTTCACGGCCAGGGGAGTCCGATATCCACTACGGCGGCCGATCAATCGCTCTACCAGCAACCGACCGATGAGGCGCGGTCATTCCAGCCGAATGCGGTCAGGTCCGAGGTCCCCAGTGCATTGAAGGTGTTGCCACCGTTGTACTTGTTCTCGTACAACACGCACACATATATACCGGTGCCGCACACGAACGAAGAGATGACATCGTTCCAATCACCGAGGCCAAGAAATCCTCTGCTGACCTCGCTGAGTCTCGCATAGCCGCGATTCTTGTTCAGGCTGAGATCATCCCCTTCATAGTAAGCATCGGAATAGAACACCACTTGATTGTCGGGGGCCGGCGGCGGCCCTCCGCTTGTACGGGGATCCCCAAATCCTTCCGGTCCATCGGACCCTCTCGGCGGACTCACGATCGCACCCACGTCATCCAGGGTGCCAATGGACGGCCCTCCACCCTGGACATTGGCGGGCACCAATGGGGGCGACGAGGCTATCGATGACAGGTACGTGAACTCCCACCATCGCGCGATGACCGCTCGATCCTCTACAGCAACGAGTGGGCTGCCCGCCCGTGTCGCAACAAAGTGAAGCTCCTTTCCGTTGAAGCGCCTGATGTCCTGGGGGTCGTACACCGTCCCGTTCACGACGAACGGAATATGTGGCACGGGATGGACGGTCTTCGCAACGAGATCCGGTGCGGTTGGCTTCGAGAAGCCGGCGAGGTCGATGCATGTCTGGGCTCGAGCTCTTTCGATTGAAACCCTCGACGCACGAGCCACCAGGGCAAGCACGGCGTCAAGGGCATCGAATCCCTCCTTCTTGATCTGAGCCGAAATATCTTCGACCCGAGCGTCTCCGTATGCCACTGCCGAAATGAGTTTCAGCAATTGGTCCTTGCGGGTGTCTTCGCTTGATTGCATGGTGCCTCTCCCTGATGTCTTGCAGAGGAATCTGCATTGCGGAGTCTGATCTCGTTTGCCTCGCGGCGGAAATCCCCGGCTCCGAATGGCGATGCTCGCCAACGTTCAGCAGTCAATCTGTTGGCGTCAAAGCCCCTTCATAGCAGCCGCAGCCTTAGAGCGACACCAGGATCCAGCCTTCCGACACGGGGGCATGATTGGGAGAGTGTGGGGAACTGCAACGTCCCCCTTGCTTCGCATTGCGTCGGGCCGCGTCAGTGCCGAAACGCAATCGACCTCAATTGGTCCATGCCGATATTGAACGTGCCAAGGTCGTTTTCGCCTCCGAATCCATAGATGGAGCTGCCCGCTCCCAGCGAATCCTGGATGATCTTGCCGTCCGCGAGCGTGATCTTCACGTCCACCCGTTCTGAGTAGGTCTTTTCCACTTCGATCGAACTGATGTTCTCGAACCCAATCGACTGGCCATTCAACAGATGGAGTTGCGCATCGTAGTTGGCCGTCTGCTTAAAGCTGTCTCCAAAGAGCGCTGTCACCTTGCCGTCTTTCGACGTGACGAGGACGGTCGCCCGTTTCGTGCTCTGTGTCGCAGGAGCCGCGTTCGCCTCGAGCCGCGGCTGGCCCGCAGCCACGGTGTTCGTGGCCTGCGGAATTGCGCTCGGCGCCGCAGTTTCCTTCTGGCCGTGGCCCGGCCCGAGCACGCCATTTTGGTAGAGGCCCACAGTAAGCCCCGTGATTGCCGTCAACAGCGCCGCCGCTCCCGTAAGGACGCCCGGAAGACTCGTCCAGAAACCTGACTTCTTCTCCGCATTGTTCGCTGACCCGTCCACGGCTGTTCCCCTTGCAAGTGGCAGACTCCTCCGTATTCCCATGCTGACGATCGTGACAGGCTGCGCAGGCTTCTCATCCTGCGCAGTTCGGTTGTATCGCCAGTCCGTCCGCGGAGAATAAGCGAGGCCCTCCAGGTTTGCCAATGGTCGTACCTTCCAGGTGGCCTTCCGGCAGCCGGCTCAGGGGAGCCCCCGTCCCCCTAATCTTACGGAGTGAACCCCTGCGGCTGGCTTTGGCGGCCTACAGGCAAGCTGACGTTGCTAAAGGTCAGCTTGTGGCCGGGAACTCCCGTTCACGCACACGCCACATAGCTGCCGTCAGGCGATCGGGCGGAGCCAAATCTTTGGCGAGCTCTCTAGTGCTCCGAGTCACGCCCTTGGGACATCTCGATGAAAGCGTCCATTGCGCACATCTTGGCGAGCTCCGGATGAGCGAACTCGCCCTCTAGGCGCCGGCGAATCGGCGGCCCGACCTCCGGTGGCGGGGTCAGTACTAGGACGGGTGCAAACATCCCGTTCTCAAGAGGCTCAGCCTCGACGTCGGCTTCCCAGTCATCCAAAGTTGTTGGCCTCCCCGGTTGTTCAGGCTAGTCGCCAGTACTTCTGCCAGATGGTCCTAACGGCGTCCGCTGCGAGTTCGCGCTTCGCTATGCGCTCGTACCCTTCGACGCGATCGAGGGCGACCAGCAGGTCCGCGCCCTCGTCCTGCAGCACCTCGTAGGGCCAACCTTCACGCAGAGCGTCTTCTGCGACGAGGTCCGGGTGAACATCGTCGTGGCCAGGAGGTCGGGAAATTCGAATCTCAACTCGCTGCTGCGGTGCCATCGCTTGGCCTTCTTGCTGAACTCTCGTTGATAGCGCGTACACGGCCTCAGGCCCGAACTTTTCACCATCGAGAAAGCACTCTGGGGAGTTCCTCCTCCGATCTGCCCAACCTCGACCGCCGCGCTGCCCGTGCGGGGGTGGTAGAGCGAGGGTGGCAAGAATACTGCTCCCGGCGTCATCGCCGATGCTGGAGAAGTCATGCCCAACATGGTCTGTATTTCGTGTGGCTGGAGCTTCTCTCTCCGGCCCCAGTCCCCTCGTCAGAAGTACTGCTCAAAAGCTGAATGCCAGCGAGAGCGGCGCCGACTATGGGCCAAGGCGAAGCTGCGCTCGGATCCCGACTACCGGGCCAATCAGTTAGCCGCGCAGCGGGCTTGGCACGCCCGCAATCCAGATTACTGGAAAGCCTATCGAAGCAGGAACGCGGAGCCTCCAACTCAGGATCGCGCCTCGGAGCAAAGTGCAACAAGCGACGCGTCAATTTTTGGAGTCGATGCCGCCTCAGGGCTTTGTTGGGTCGAGATCCATACACGCACCCAGGGCGTCGTGACGCAGACATGGCGAATCGAGCTGTCGCTGAGATCTCGGTCTTTCCCGCAACCATGAACGCGTGCAGATAGAGGACGTCATGGTTGATACCTCGCCAGGTGCGTAATGTCAGGCGGCGTGAGCTTTCGCGTCGCCGAACGGCCGTCCGCCGAGGTACCACGCGATATCGATACAGCGCCCAGCTCATCGGCGCATCGTGGACAGAATGCAGGCCATGCAGCTCGACGTTCCTCAAGATGGTGAAGCACTTAGCAGCCGATTTCGGGCCGCTATGTACGTGCGCATGTCCACGGAGCATCAGCAGTACTCCACGAGCAACCAAAGCGACAAGATTCAAGAGTACGCGGCTCGCCGGGGCGTTGAGATCGTCCGCACGTACGCGGACGAGGGCAAGAGCGGGCTGAGGATCGCCGGAAGAGGGGCGCTGCAGCGCCTGCTGAGTGATGTCGAGAGTGCTCAAGCGGACTTCAGCATGATCCTCGTGTACGACGTGAGCCGTTGGGGGCGCTTTCAGGACGCCGACGAAAGTGCCTACTACGAGTACATCTGTCGCCGCGCTGGCATCCAGGTCTGCTACTGCGCAGAGCAGTTCGAGAACGACGGCTCGCCGGTCTCCACGATCGTCAAGGGCGTCAAGCGCGCGATGGCTGGGGAATATAGCCGAGAACTGTCCGCCAAGGTTTTCGCAGGCCAGTGCCGGCTCGTCGAGCTGGGGTTCCGTCAGGGCGGGCCCGCCGGCTACGGTTTGCGAAGAGTGCTTGTTGATCAACTGGGCAGCGTCAAGACCGAGCTTGCGCGTGGAGAGCACAAGAGCTTGCAGACCGATAGGGTCATCCTGGTTCCGGGACCGGCTCGGGAAGTTCAGGTGGTCAACGACATCTACCGCTGGTTCATCGACGACGGCCTGCACGAGATCGAGATCGCCAAACGCCTCAACGACGGGGGAACGCTTACGGACCTCGGCCGGACTTGGACCCGTGCCACGGTGCGAGAGGTTTTGACCAACGAGAAGTACGTCGGGAATAACGTCTACAACCGCGTGTCCTTCAAGTTGAAGAAGCACCGCGTGGTGAACGAGCCGGAGATGTGGATCCGCAAGGACGGGGCCTTCGAAGGCATCGTTCCGGCCGAGGTGTTCTATACGGCGCAGGGGATTCTTCGAGCACGCTCCCGCCGATTCAGTGATGAGGAGTTGCTCGAGAAGCTAAAAGGTCTCTATCAGCGCCGCGGGCTACTCTCGGGCCTGATCATTGACGAATGCGAAGGCATGCCCTCGGCGGCGGCCTACGCCCACCGTTTCGGCAGCTTGATTCGTGCCTACAAGGCGGTGGGCTTCACGCCTGATCGGGACTACCAGTTCTTGGAGGTGAACAAGTACCTGCGCCGGATGCATCCCGAGATCGTCGCATCGACCGAGCGCGAGATCGCTAACCTCGGCGGCATGCTGGTACACGACCCGGCCACAGACCTTCTCGAGGTGAATAGGGAGTTCACCGTCTCGGTGGTACTGGCGCGGTGCCAGAACCAGGACAACGATCGCCGTCGCTGGAAGGTGCGCTTCGACTCCAGCCTCGCGCCCGACATCACCGTAGCCGTGAGACTTGCGCCGGACAACCAGGTGGTTCAGGACTATTACCTCCTGCCTCACCTGGACTTCGGACTGCCGCGGATCAGCTTGGCTGAACACAACGGGTTCGAGTTCGAGAGCTATCGATTCGACACGCTCGACTACCTCTACGGCATGGCCGAGCAAGCGAAGTTCCGGAGAGCAGCATGACGGTGGATCGGCATGGCCCCGAACTGCGGATGATCCCCATCGACCGCATCCACGTGCTGAGTCCACGAGACCGAAACGCGCGCGTCTTTGCTGAGATCGTTGCCAACATTAAGGCGCTTGGTTTGAAGAAGCCGGTCACGGTAACGCCGCGCTCGGATTCTCGCGGCGAATACTTCCTCCTGATCTGTGGCGAAGGACGATTGAAGGCGTTCCGAACGCTTGGGCACACCGAGATCCCGGCGATGGTTGTTCAGGTGGATGATGAGAGCGCGCTCATCATGAGCTTAGCGGAGAACCTCGCCCGGCGGCAAGGCGGGCCGCTTGAACTCCTGGCTGGAATCGAAAGACTCAAGAAGCAGGGCTACGACCGGCGAACGATTGCCCACAAGACGGGCCTGAGCACAGATTACGTCTACGGAATCCTCGACTTGCTGGAGTCGGGTGAAGAACGCCTTCTAGTTGCCGTTGAACGTGGTCAAGTGCCGCTGAACGTGGCCCTCATCATCGCGGGTGCTGGGGCGGAGGAGAAAGGTGTTCAGCAGGCGCTGCACGAGGCGTACGAAACGGGCCAGCTCCGAGGGAGCCAGCTCTTGATGACGCGAAGAATTCTGGAACGCCGGCGCACGCTGGGAAAGTCTGCAGCCAGGAGTGGGCCCCGCAAGCCGGGATCCATGACGTCGGCCAGCCTGGTGCGCACCTACCAGCATGAGGTCGAGCGCCAGCGGCTCATGATCCGCAAGGCAGAACTTGCCCAGCAGCGTTTGCTGTTTGTGTCCGAGGCTCTGCGCCAACTTCTCGCAGACGAGAACTTCGTCAATCTCTTGCGGGCCGAGGGGTTAGACACCCTGCCCAAGTACTTGGCGGACCGCGTCTGGCCGCTGGGGAGAGCCGCATGAGCAGTGGACCCTTGGGTTTCATTCCAGAGCCGATCACCGTGGCCTTCGAAAAACTTCTTCCGACTCGCCGTCTTCCGAGCGGCTTGGCGGCCGCGAAAAGATTCGAGCGGATGAAGAGCTCTATCGTTGCAGTCGGGCTCATCGAGCCGCTCACCATCGGTCCCGTTGACCGGGTCCTCGGGACCCACATGCTCTTTGACGGCCACCTTCGTGTTCATGCGATGCGGGAACTCGGTATGGGTGATGCGCTGTGCCTGGTCGCGAAGGACGACGAGACCTACACGTACAACAACCGGATCAATCGGCTGTCGACGATTCAGGAACATCTGATGCTCAAGCGAGCCGTCCAACGCGGTGTCTCGATTGAGCGCTTGGCGGAGGCGCTTTCAGTGAACCCCAGTCATATTCAGAAGAGAGTCAATCTTCTGGATGGCATCTGCGGAGAGGCAGCGCTCCTCCTGAAGGACCAGCAGTTCCCCGCGGGCATCGGCGCGGTCATTCGAAAGATGAAGCCCACTCGGCAAATCGAGTGCGTGGAGCTCATGGTCGCAGCCCACAACCTCTCCGTTTCGTACGCCAACGCGCTGCTGATGGCGACTCCGGTTCCGTTGCTGGTCAGCGAGCAGAAGGCCAAAAGAATGGTCGGGATCACCGCCGAGCAGGTGGCCAAGATGGAGAAGGAGATGGGCAATGTCCACGGGCAATTCAAGTCCATCGAGCAGTCCTACGGACAGGACGTTCTGAACCTTGTCCTCGCCAAGGGATATCTCACGAAGCTTTTGGAGAACGAGGCCGTGTTCAAGTTCCTCTTGGCACGTCAGCCGGACGTACTGCGTGAGTTCTCGAATCTTGTCGAGGTCGAATCTCTGGAGAAGTAGAAGATCGATGCACCCGCGGTGCATCCCTGGCCGGGATGGGCGAATGAAGGCGCGGCTCCTTCCCATCCAAGGACTCGAAGTCCCGCATCCATGCCGGAGTTCCGCACGATAGTCCCCTGCGATGGATCGAACTCAAGGCTCCATGTGCGGCTCGGGATCAACTTTCGTGCGGCGCTTCGCCGCGCCTCCGGTTGCAGTATGGCGCTTTCCCTCGAACGGCACTGGGCGCCAAGCCGCTGTTTCCTCAAACTCTGTCCCGTCGATCAGCATCTGGCAACTCGTCCGCGCTATGCGCGCGGCATGAGCGGTCACCGCAACGAAGAAGTGCTTTCGATCCAGGAGCGAGACAAGGCTTGCCGGCCCTTCCTTCTTCCAAAAGCATCTCATCGCAGCGCTTCGACTCGCGAGGAAGAGCGCCCGTCGCAAGTACTGATCTCCGCCGCGGCCAATGTGCCCGAGTCGGGTGATGTCGCCCGAGGAACGTTGGCATGGCACCAAGCCGAGATATGCGGAGAACGATCGACCGGATGTCCATGGCGGTGGATCAGGGATGGATGCGGCAAGCGCGGAGGCTGCACAGAAGCCCACACCCGGAATCGCTCCCAGCACCAGGCTGCGAGGGTGACTGGCGTGCCACCGTTGCAAGGCCTTCCGGGTAGCAACGTTCTCAGCATGGGCCGCTCGCAAGCGTGCAATGCTCGAGCGGATGGAGAACTGCATGTCGACCGGCATGGACCGCACCTCCCTGTCCACCTCTTCATCGGTTGCGCGCCGGAGAGCCGCCACGGTCTTCCAACACACGCAACCCATCTCGAACAGGAAGCCCATCAACTGCGCCCCGCACGCCACTTCCTGTCGCAAGACCAGCTCCCTCATGCGGTGCAGCGATAGCGCGGCAAGCTGATCCCGAGACTTGACCAGCACAGCCCTTGCATCTGGAAGGTGCGCCGCAAGGAGGATCAGCGCGGCGTCCTTCTTGTCATTCTTGGGGCCCATCCTCAAGCGCGCGACAGCGCGCGCATGCAACGGCAGGGGGGTGTGCCCCTGGGAGGCAAAGAGTTCACACCAGTACGCCGCTCCGGCGCAGGCCTCCATCGCGATGATCGAGGGGGGCAGCGATGCGAAGAAGGATTGAAGCTCATCTCTGGTCAGGCTTCGATTGCCCAGGTCGCGCCCATCCTCGGACTGAAGTTGTACCGAGAACAGCCGCTTGGCCAAGTCAAGCCCGACGAAGCGGACTTCCTGTAGATCCATGGCAGCTCCTTCGAAGGTGAGCCGTCCGCATCTTGCTGTCGTCTTCGCCATCACGCCGCGCAGCGCCAAATGGCCCCACGCACTTCGGGCCGCAGCTGCAGATGAACCTCTTCCTCAGCCTGTGTCGCCCCCCCCCGAAACTGTTGGAAGAGTTTTCACACAGACTCGTTGCATATTTCAGCCGCAGCTGACCATGAGGTTCAGCGCTACCTGATCAACCGTTTCGGCAACGTGTGCACCGCGGGGGGCGGCGGGCAAGATCACTGACTGCTCAAGGCTGGAAGCGGGCTATGGGGTGCGTTCAGGCAAGGAAATTCACCAGCACTGCGCCGCGCTCCGCATGCACAAACCTATATAAGAATTGAGTCACGCAACAGGTTAGGTGTCCTTGCATGTTCGGCTTTGCTCGAAAGTCCGTAGCGCCCGCTGCCGCGAGCGCGGTGCAGCTCTATTTCTCGGAGGATGTCGTCATCGTGGCTGCAACGCATCGAAATCTTGCCGGCATTTATTTCGAGCGAGCGGGCGAGACGGTTCGCATCGCTGGTGCCCCATCAGCGCATGAGCTGGGTCAGGCTTTTCAGGCCGCCTTCCGAAGCTTCTCGATGATGGAGGCTGACCTCCGTAATGCGAAGGGCACAGATTGGCCGGCCTTCAAGGCCTCGGGCGCTCGCTCGATCAGGCAGTTCAATGACAAGTTCCGAACCGTCAGCTGCTACAGCCTCAATCCGAGCAACGCGGTCGTTCGCGCGAGTACGCCTCACGCGCGAAATTCTGAAATCGAGTTGTCAACCTCATTCAATCCTCTGATGAGCGCGGAGATCATTGGCGCGCAGTTGCTGCGGCTACTTGCGGTGGCGAAAGCCATGTGAGCCGACCTCCGCTTTCGCTGCGAAGCGGCCAACCGCTTGAGACGAAAACGGCTGTCTTTTCCGCAGTCTCCGCCGTTGATTGCGACTGGGTCCGGCACCTCTGCTGATCGAAGCCCCAAACGTCTGAGATTCCCCGGAGCCAGCGACCGCCGACAGCTTTCAACACGCTGCGACGGTGACTGGGACGGGGAATACATCTTGAGCAAGCCTTGAGCCGGCCCGGCCATAATTGCCGCCCATGCATCTGCTGCTCATCGAAGACGATCTGGACCTCGGCCGCAGCCTGCAGGCCGCTTTCCGCCAGCAGGGCTTGAGCTGCGAGTGGCTGCGCCGCGCCCAGGACGCGCCACTGCAGCTGGCCGACGCTGGCGCCGACTGCGTGCTTCTGGACCTGGGCTTGCCCGACGGCAACGGCTTCGAGCTGCTGGCGCGCTGGCGCCGGGCCGATGCCGCCACGCCCGTCATCGTGATCACCGCCCGTACCGCGCTGGAAGACCGCCTCACTGGCCTGGACGGCGGCGCCGACGATTTCGTCCTCAAGCCTTTTGCCATCCCGGAGCTGGTCTCACGCATCCATGCCGTCGTGCGCCGCAGCGCCCGCCAGGCCCATGAGAGCTGGCAGTTCGGCGATCTGGTCATCGAGCCGCGTAGCCATGCGGTGCGGCTGGCCGGCGAGGCCCTGGCCCTGACCGGGCGCGAATTCCAGCTTCTGGTCGAGCTGGCCCGCGAGCCCGGTGCCGTCGTCGCCAAGGGCCGCATTGCCCAGCGCCTCGAGCCCCTGGGCGAGGCCGTCGACGCCGCCACGCTGGAGATGCACGTCAGCAATCTGCGCAAGAAGATCGGTGCCGAGCGCATCCGCACCGTGCGCGGCATCGGCTACCAGCTCGTCGCGTGAGCGCCATCGCACGGCCGGCCGTGGTGTCCCCATGAAAGCCTTGTTCAAGCCGCTGTGGCGGCCCACGCTGCTGCGCCGCGTGCTCGGCGCCCTGCTGCTGGCCTTCGTCCTGGCCGGCATCGCCCTGCTGGCGCTGGACTTCGCCGAATTCAAGCTCGGCATGGCCAAACGGTCCGGCGTACAGGCCCTGGCCGACAGCATCGCCGCCTCGTTGGCCGATGTCGGCGAAGGCCGCGACGCCGCCATCATCATGCAGACGCGCGCCCGCGAGCTGAACAGCATGCGCCGCGAGGGCGGCATGCTGCCGGGTGACGTGGAATTCAGCCTGCGCGACAGTGCCGGCCAGGAGACATTCGCCACCCGTGGCGCCGCCCGCGCCGGCCCCGCCTCGCACTGGATGGCCCAGTCCAGCAGCGGCCGCTGGCGGCTCACGCTGGCCGAACCCCGCGTGGACGATGCCACCGTGCTGGGCTGGTATGGGCGCGACCTGCTGGTCTCGCTGCTGCTCGCCTTTCCCCTCGTGCTGCTGCCGCTGTGGATTGCCGTGCGCCGCGGCATGTGGCCGCTGAACCGGCTGGCCGACACGGTGGCCAGGCGCGACGCGCAGGACCTGTCGCCGCTGGGCTTCACGCCCGAGCACGACGAGCTCAAGCCGCTGGCCAGCGCCTTCGACGACCTGCTCGCGCGGCTGCGCGCCCAACTGCAGCGCGAGCGCGCCTTCGTGCAGGACGCCGCCCACGAGCTGCGCACACCCATGGCCGTCGTCGCGGCCCAGGCGCATCTGCTGGCCCATGCGGGCGACGAAGACGAACGCCGCCAGGCCGCCGCGGCACTGGAGGCTGCTCTGCAGCGGGCTTCCCATCTGAGCCGCCAGCTGCTGGCGCTGGCCAGCCTGGACGACGGCCGAGGCGCTGCGGAAGAGGCGCTGGACGTTGCCGCCATCGTCCAGCAGGCTCTGGCCCAGGCCGCGCCGCGCGCCCTCGACCTGGGGCTGGAGCTGTCCCTAGACGCGCCCCCGGCCCTGACCGCACGGCTGGATCACGCGGCCTTTGAATCGGTGCTGAACAACCTCGTCGACAACGCGCTGCGCTACGTGCCGCGCGGCGGGCGGATCGCCGTCACGCTGCAAGGCGGCGCCACCAGCCTCAGGCTCAGCGTGGCCGATGACGGCCCCGGCATTCCACCGGCGCAGCGCGAAGCCGCCTTCGAGCGCTTCTGGCGCGGTGCGGCCGGCAGCACCGTCAGCGGCACCGGCCTGGGCTTGGCCATCGTGCGGCGCGCGGCGGCGCGGTTGGGTGGCCGCATCTGTATCGAGGACGGGCTCGACGGGCGCGGCTGCGCCTTCGTGTTCGAACGCGACCGAGCCGGCAGTCCGGACTGAGCTGGCCCCGCGAGCCGCATGGCGCATCTTTGGCGAGCCTTGGGCTTGGCTGCGAAGAATCAAGGGCGTCTCCACTTCGACGCCTTCACATGCGCTTGCTTCGCATCTTCATCCTGACCGCCGCCGTGGCCGCCCTGGCCGCTTGCGGCGGCGGCTCCAGTTCCAACGCCGCAGCGCCGCTGCAGAAGGCTGCCGACGCGGCTGTGGCCGGCGGCTTGGCCGGTGTCACCCTCGAACACCTGACAGCCGACGACGACTCGACCCAGGTGCTGGCCGGCCAGCGCCAGGTCGGCAGCTCCGACAAGATCCAGGCCGGCGACAGCTTCATGATCGGCTCCATCACCAAGGCCATGACGGCGGCCCTGGCCGGCCGCCTCGTCGAGCAGGGCCGCATCGCCTGGACGACGACGCTGGCCGAGGCCTTGCCCGAGCTCGCGGCGGGCATGCTGCCGGCCTACCGCAACGTCACGCTGGAGCAGTTGCTGGCCCACCGCGGCGGCGTGCTCGCTTTGAACAACCGCGAGGACATCGAACGCTTCGCGGCCTATCTGGGGAGCTACGCCGGCACGCTGCCCGACACGCAGGCCGACCGCCAGCGCTTCTTCGCCACCTGGCTGCTGGCCCAGCCGCCCGCGGTGCCGCCGGGTCGGGACTTCCACTACTCCAACGCCGGCTATGCGCTGGCTGCCCTGATGCTGGAGGCGCGCGCCGGCCGCTCCTATGCCGATCTGTTCGAGCAGGAGCTGGCCAAGCCGCTCGGCATCACGGTGAGCTGGACGCTGGCAGACACGCGCTTCGCCAACCGCCCCGTCGGCCATGCCGGCGCCAAGGGCAAGCTGAGCGCCATCACGCCCGAGGACAGCGACACCGCGCGCTGGCTGGCCCTGCTGCATCCCGGCGGCGTGGGCACGACGATGACGGCCGACAGCTACGCGACCTGGGTGAACTGGCATCTGCGCGCTCTGCGTGGCGAAAGCACGCCGCTGGCAACGGGCTATCTGCGGCGCATCCAGGCGCTGGGGCGCGGCGAGTACGCCCTGGGCTGGATTGCGGCCGACCTGGACGGCCGCCCCGTGCTCGCCCACGACGGCGAATGGCGCGGCTTTTCCACCGAGGTCGTCATCGATCTGAAGGGCCGCAGCGCCAGCTTCGGCTTCACCAACACCGAGGCCGACGACGGGACCTGGACCCTGACTTTGCTGAACCATGTCCTGCTGGACATTGAACGCGCCTTGCCCCCGCAATGAAAGCCCTGCCCGTGCTGTTGATGACCGCCGCCTTCGCGGCCCAGGCCGCCCCACCGGCCGAGCTGCCGCCCGTCGAGGTGCAGGGCGAAAGCAGCGCCAGCCGCGAACAGCAGACGGTGGCCGACCTGCTGCGCGTGCTGGACGTCTTCGAACGCGAGAAGGCGACCTACGCGCCGCGGGCCGAGCTGCGCATCCGCGTGCTGCCGCGCCGCGACCCGGGCGATGAGCCCGCGCTGGAACTGCGCTACGGTGCGGTGCGCCAACCCGTCATTCTCGATGCCCTCGGGCGCTTCGCCATCCCGGCCGGCTGGCACCAGCTGCCGCCCGATGCCCTCGTGCGCAGCCGCTTGGCGGCCGGCCGTCTCGCCTGGGCTGTGGACGTGCGGACGCCGGAACTGCCGGAACACACGCGGCGCCTGGGCGATCTGCGCCTGGAGTGCCGCGCCGACCTCTACGGTGGTGCGCTGGCGCGTGGCATCAAGCCGCCGGCCTTCTATGCGCTGCGGGCGGCGACCAACGTCTGCATGAGCGGCCAAGTCACGATCGGCTTCTTCGCCGACGAGGCGGTGTTCGCCGCCCAGGTTAGCGAGGGCGGCCGCCACGCCGAGCTTCCCTATCGCTGGATGCATGGCAGCGAGATGGGCCATAGCAGCCTGATGTTCAACCTGCTGGACTGGCCTTTTGCCTTGCGCGACCGCTTCGTCGTGCTGCCGCCGGACAAGTGGAAGGCCTGGTCCCACGATGCCCTTGTCGAACTGGAGGCAATGACGCCATGAAACGCCTCTTGATCATCGGCCTGTGCGCCGCGCTCGCGGCTTGCACCACCGTCGGCAACGGCCGCGTGCAGACGCTGCAGGCCGCCGAGGCCGGCCAGCTGCTGCAACTTGGCAAGACGACGCTGGCCGAGGCCGAGCGCCTGCTTGGCCCCGGCACGATGCTGCGCTTCTACAACGGTTGGACGACGATCCACTACGTCTACCGCGATGGGCCGCCCCGCTTTCTGGACTTTGTGCCCGTCATCGGCCTCGTCACTTCGGCCCTGGACACGCCGGAGACCGAGCTGGTGCTGCTGTTTGACGATCAGGGCCTGCTGCGCAAGTTCAGGCTGAGACGCTGAGGGCAAAAGCTGGCGGCGGAAGAAGTCCACCGTCGCCCCCACCCAATGCGCCGTCGCCGCCGGCCGGTCGAAGCCCTCGGGCTCGCAAAACCAGATCGCACTCCAGCCGTTCCAGCTTGTCGGCCGCAGCCGGCAGGGCGCGAAGGTCGGCGCCTTTTCTGACTTCCGCTCACAGCCTGAAGCCCGGTCCAACGTCGCGGCTGACCCACAAACTATCGGGTAGCAATCGCACCAAGCCCCAGAAGCGCTGAACGACAGTTCGGCCCTTGTGGCGTGGCACCATGCGCTCAATGACGACGGAGGCATTGCCGAGGTCGCCATGACGTTTCCCACCTTGGAGTTGCGCACGCTCATCGGGCAAATGTCCGACCTTCGCCTCCGACCCCGTGGCGATACTTACCAGGGCGTCGTCGACTCCAATGATGCGTTGCAGGAGGCCATTGAACATCTGCGGACGCTGTACCGGCGCCCCGACGTGATGCTGGTCACCGGGAATCTCGTCGACGAGGGTCGCCCCGAGGAATACGAAGTTGCTCGGTAACTGCTCGCGAGGATGACCCCTGGGCCGAGATCGACGTCGAAGAGATGGGAACGGGCTTGTGCTGCGCAGTCGTAGCGATTGGGTGCTTATTTCGGCCGCCGCTAACCGCGAGGTGTGGTGCGAGTTGATCAATCGTTTCGGCAACGTCTGCACCCTGCAGGTGGGGGTCAAATCACTGGCTACTCAAAGCTGAAAGCAGCTGGCCGAGGCTGACCGTAGGATGACCCGTTCGCGAAAGTGGACGCGCCGCGGCACGCACAAAGAGGTGCTATCAATTCACTTCTGAGCGGGGGTTCCTTTGTGTCGTGTCCCCGCGGGCTCGCGCCCATCAGCCAGCAAGAGCACCGGGAGGTGCCCCTATGCTGGCAATAGACCTGCTCCAGGAGTGGCAGCGCGCAGAAGCCGTTTGCTTCGACGCCTATCGAGCGATGTATTCCAAGGTGAAGAGCGGCGCTTACGTGGACGCCAAAGAGTTGGCCCGTTTGGCACAGCTGTCGCACGAAGCCAGGCAGGTCGCAGGCACCGAGCTGCCGCAGCCGCCACATCCCACGCGGTGACTTGGCGCGTGGTCCGCTTTCGCTCCATAGCCGTCCATCTGGCTTCGCTGCGCACGTTGTCGAACTTGGTGCTCAACATCACCGAAATGCGCACTCGTCAAGGAAGCAGTCGGCTAGAGCTGGCCGTCATGATCCCTGGTCAAGATCTAGGCGGGTAGTCTGTCGCCACATTGGCCGCAGAGGCTGCAGGCCTCGCGCTTGACCGCGGGAACACGTATGGACGCCGTTCGTGATCAAGTTGCTTGGCATGTGAGCCACGACTTGCGACTATGCCGATCCAATCGGCCCAGCGAACCTCTCGAAGTGCTTTCGGGACTACGCCAGGCTTGCGTCTCTCTCCCCGACTCGTGATCGATGAGCAGTCACCCTTCATTCCTCAAGATTCTTGTACTGGCCTTCCCGTTCACACTGGCCGCGTGCGGGACGCCGCCGGTGCCCTACGTGCCACCCAAGGACGTGCCCGTTGCCCAGATTCGCGCCGCAATGATGTTGCCTAGTTCCCACGCGAGCATCTCGATTCGACCGGGGATGGAAGCCTCGGGGCGGTTCCATCCGTTCTTCCTGGGACATGGACACCCGGAGCCAACACCGTATCGCGATCTCGAAGCCAATCAGTACTTCGCTTTGTACTACGACGAGTCTCTGCCCGCAGGGGAGCGATGCGAGATCAGGGCTGCCTTTGTACTGGAACCGGGCAAGCGGTACACACTGTGGGGCGGCGCCCACTTCGAGCCATCGAAGCTGTGGGGGCAGATCCGCAGTTGCCAGCTCCATTTGAAGGACGACAGCACAGGTCTCGAGGTACCGATGCTCAAGCGCTGAGCATTTAGCCGCCTAAGTCGCGAACGGTGCGGTGACCTCGAGCAGCCAGCGTGACGTCAGAGCCTCGGGTTACGCGCGAGCGGAACGACCGCGAGCGCGCGAGTTAGTCGTCACGCCATACTGGAGCGAACGCGGAGGAACGGTTGCCGTCAGTCGTCCGCCGCGTGGGGTGTGCATACGGGGCGCTGGACGCGTGTGCTGACGGGCCGCTCGAGGGCGTTTGGCATGAAGTTCCGGCCAGGCGCGTTTCGGGGCATCCTCGGTCGGCCGGTGTCGGAACTGGCCGACCAGTCGCTGCCGCTGGCCGCACTTTTCGGCGCCGATGCGCTCGTCTTGAACGAAGTGCTGGACTGCGCGAACGCGGAGGCAATCGCCCTCGCCTCAGACCTCCTGCGCTCGCCTGCCCGCGCTGGACGAGCCTGCGCGGCTCGCTGGCCGCATCGTCGACTGCGCCGCCGAGGACCTCGAGTTGCACTCGGTCTATGCGCTCGCGCGCCGCTTCGCCACGAGCGTGCGCGCGCTTCAGCGCCCGTTCAATGACCATGTGGGCGTGGGCCCGAAGTGGGTCATCAAGCGCTATCGCATGCACGAGGCGATGGCGCGCATGCAGGCCGAGCAACCTGCCGTGGGCGGCGCTGGCGCAGGATCTAGGCCACTTCGACCAGGCCCATTTCAGCGCCGACTTCCGCCGGCTGGTCGGCAAAACGCCAGGAGACTACGCGCGCGCCATGCGCGAGGCTTAGAGCTTCTCCGGCCAAATGCAGTCGACCCGCGGCCGATCGATTCTGGCCGCCGAAAGACGTTCTCAGCGTAGGCTCATGAGTTGCACGTGAAGCTGCGCATCGTCGACTTAGCGCTGCGCGGGCTCTTCATCGAGGCCTTCCTGCTTGCGCACTTCGGTGAATCTGATCGGCTTACCGGGCAACGCTTTCGCGTTCGGGCGCTCAAGGCTCCGGCCAAACAAGCTGTCTATACTGCCTGGAGCTCTCTTCGGGAGCAGGGAGACCCCGGTGAGCGCAAGTACCGCCGCAGCAAGGCTCAATGCCGATCGCCCTTGGCACGCCGTCCAGTTCTACGACAGCGATGAATTCCTGGTGGACGACGTTGCCGACTTCGTAGAGAACGCCTTGGTGCGGGGCGATGCCGTGGTGCTCATCGCAACGCTTGAGCATCGCGCGGCGCTGGAGGCGCGATGGCAAGGTGCTCACACGCCGTGCGCATCTACGGACGAATCTGGCGATTTGATCGCACTCGACGCCCGCGAGACGCTGGCACGATTCATGGTGCGAGGGCGACCTGATGAAGCCCTCTTTTTAGCGACTGTAGGGGCCCTTGTGAGAAGGGCTTCGCTAGGTGGAACTCGTCGAGTTTCTGCCTTCGGCGAGATGGTCGCTGTATTGGTATCAGACGGGAACATCGACGCAGCGCTCGAGCTTGAGCAACTCTGGAACAAGTTGGGTGCGGCGAGTCCGCTGTCTCTGCTGTGCGCCTATCCCCTCCATTTGTTCAGCAGCGCCGAAGAGGTTCAGTCCTTTCGCGACGTTTGCGCTTCACATGGCAAGGTCTATGCAGCGCATACCTCGTTGCTGAGCACGGACTTGAGGCTAGAAGCGCTGACGCTGGCAGAGTTGCAACAACGGACGCTCGCGCTTCAGAACGAGGTCGAACGCCGCCGGGCCGTCGAGCGCGCTCTGCGCGATCGCGAGGCTGAACTATCCGACTTTCTGGAGAATGGCGTCGAAGGCCTGCACCGTGTTGGAGGCGACGGCACGATTCTCTGGGCCAACCGGGCTGAGCTGGACATGCTGGGCTACACGGCTGAGGAATACGTTGGCCGGAATATCGCGGAGTTCTATGTGGACCGCGATCTCATCGCGACCATCCTCCAGCGCCTGGCTGCGGGCGAAGTACTTTACAACCAGCCGGCCGTGCTGCGCTGCAAGGACGGCTCGATCCGCCACGTCCTGATCCATTCGAACGGGCACTTCGAGAACGGCAAGCTCGCCTACACGCGTTGCTTCACGCGCGACGTCACGGCGCACCATATGCTCGAGCGCGTCGAACACGAGCGCAATGGCCTGCTGATGCAGGCGCCGGTCGCTGCGGTGCTCTTGGATGGCCCGCAACACGTGTTCCACCTCGCCAATCGCCGCTTTTGCCAGCTTGTCGGGCGAAATGATCTCGTCGGCAAAGCTTGCGTGGCGGCCTTTCCGGCTCTCGACGGTTCGGAGTTGCTCAGCGTGCTTGACCGCGCCTTCATGACGGGAGAGCCGTTTGTCGCTGAGGAGTATCCGTTGCGGATTCCGGTCAACGACGGCGCCGAATCGATGGATCGTTATTTCAAGTTCAACGTACAGCCAATGCGCGCGCTGAACGGCTCGGTCTACGGGATGATGGCAGTAGCCGTCGATGTCACCGAACTCGTCAACGGCCGCCGCGCAGTCGAGCGCGTCAACGCAGAACGTGCACGTCTCCTCGAAGATCTGCAGCACGCTGGAAGGGCCAAGGATGAATTTCTGGCGATGCTTGGGCACGAACTGCGCAATCCGCTAGCCCCCATCGTCACTGCCCTGCATTTGATGAAGATGCGCGGAGATGTCGCGAGCTCCAAGGAGCAGGCGGTCATTCAACGCCAGGTCGACCATCTAGTGCGCTTGGTCGACGATCTGCTCGACGTGTCGCGTATCACGCGCGGCAAGGTTGATCTGCGCAAGGAGACAATAGCGATCGCACAGGTGGCGATGAAAGCAGTCGAGATGGCGAGCATGCTGCTCGAGCAGCGGCGCCATCACTTGACCATCGACGTGCCGGCAGTGGGCCTCACCTGGCATGGGGACGCTACTCGGCTGGCCCAGGTGATCGCCAATCTACTGACCAATGCGGCGCGCTATACAGAGCCTGGCGGCGATATCCGCTTGCGCGCGCGTCGGGACGGCGACGATATCGTCATCACCGTGCTCGACAACGGGCGCGGCATGGAGCCCGAGCTCCTTGCCCGCGCCTTCGAGTTGTTCTTCCAAGGGCAGCAGCGAGTCGATCGGGCCGAAGGTGGTCTGGGTATCGGTCTCGCGCTCGTCAAGAACCTGGTGGAACTGCATGGCGGCACCGTTATGGCACGCAGCGAGGGTGTTGGTAAGGGCTGTGAGGTGATCGTGAGGCTTCCCATCGAGCTACCCGATTCGGATCCAGCCGCGGAGCGACGCCCCCTTGCAACCTACGATGCCGGCGAGAGCAGCAGGTATCGCAGGATTCTCATCGTTGACGATAACGTGGACGCAGCGGATTCGCTCGCCGCGGTGCTCGAGTCACGCGGCCATGAGGTGAAGGTGGTGTATGACCCGATGGCCGCCATCCACCTTGCCGCACAGTTCGTTCCGCATTGGACGCTGCTTGACATTGGCTTGCCTGTGATGGATGGCTATGAACTCGTCGGCCAACTTCGAGAGTTGCTTTCGGCTGACGGCTCCCACTTCGTTGCGCTGACTGGCTACGGCCAGTTGGGTGATCGTGAACGCAGCGCTTCGGCCGGATTTCATCATCACCTCGTGAAGCCGGTTGACCTCGACGAACTCCTGCAACTTGTGGAAGGTGCGCCCTCTGCGCCGTGAGGCGATTCGGAGCCCAAAGTCGGGTACTCGAGTTCCAGCAGGTGGCATCTGCCCGGCGGGGACAATGCGCCGCGGCTCAGCACGAATCGGCTGGTCACAGGTTCATGCTGTTCCGCCGGCCTCTTTACCTGTTGAATGGCCCTGCGCCTCGCCCCCATCAAGCCACCCAGAGTGCGGCACACATAACCAGCCCCGCTCTCGCCCCTCCCGGCGTTAGGTGACGATTGACCGACGAGTCGGCTCAGCAAGCAGGACTTTTGGCCGAACTCAATGATCCAGTACTTCACGCAGCTTGGCTGCGAGATCGTCAAAGGAGAATGGCTTCGGGATGAGCTGGACGCCCTTGTCCAATCGGCCATTGTGAACGATCGCATTGCGCGCATACCCCGTGGTGAAGAGCACCTTGATCCCCGGCCACATCCGCTGCGCATGCGCCACGATGTCGGCGCCGGTCATGCCGCCGGGCAGGACAACGTCAGTGAACACCAGGTCGACCCGGCCCGCCTTCAGCCGCTCCAGCGCGGACGGACCGTCGACCGCTTCAATGACGCGATATCCGAGTTCGCGCAGGACGCTTGCGGCGTAGTCGCGCACGTCAGGATCATCTTCAACGAGCAGAACGCTCTCTCCCGAGGCCGACGCCGTCACGACCGTTTCCTGCTTCGTGGCTGAGGCCTCCGGCGCGTCGTAACGCGGCAGATAGATCTTCACGGTGGTCCCCGAACCTAGTTCGGAATAAAGTTTCACGTGGCCGCGCGACTGCTTGGCGAAGCCGTAGACCTGGCTCAGGCCAAGGCCTGTACCCTTGTCGACAGGCTTGGTCGTAAAGAACGGTTCAAACGCACGGGCAAGGGTTTGCGCGTCCATGCCCGTGCCGGAGTCCGTCACGCCGATCTGTACGTAGTCGCCGGCTGTCACTTCGGCGTGACGCGACGCGTAGGCCTCATCCAGCCGCATATTGGCCGTCTCGATCGTCAAGTTACCGCCATCCGGCATCGCGTCGCGCGCATTCACGGCTAGGTTGACCAGGGCGCTCTGAAGCTCGTTCGGATCGGCCTCCACCCTCCAGAGCGGGTCGGCCAAGACGGTATTCAGGATGACGGTTTCCCCGAGCGATTGCTTGAGCAACTCACAGGCACGCAGAACCATGTCGTTGACATCGATTGGTTGGGGATTTAGCGGCTGACGGCGTGCAAACGCGAGGAGGCGCTGGGTAGAAGCCGCCGCTCGTCTCGCAGCCGACATGGCGGACGATGCGGCGCGGCGCTGTACTGTCAGATCCGGCGGCAGCGTTCGCATCAGCAGCTCCATGCCACCAACGATGACCTGCAGGAAATTGTTGAAGTCATGGGCGATGCCCCCGGTGAGCTGCCCAAGCGCTTCCAACTTTTGGGCCTGACGGAGCGTATCCATGTGCTGAACCAGTTCCTCGGTACGGAGTCTCACTTGCTCCTCCAGGTGAGTGTTCAGCTCACGCAGCGCTGTCTCCGCATGGCGTCGCTCCTCGACTTCGCGCTGCATGGCCTCAAGCAGTCTGAAGTTGTCGATCGCGATGCCAGCTTCGCCGGCCAAGCCCGCGAGATTGCGCTCGGACCCTTCCGTGAAAACCCCGGGTTTGGAATGGCCGAAAAAGAGGCCCCCAAGGACCTCGCCGGATCGGGATGTCACGGGCACGGCCAAGTAGCTCCGCACGGGCAGATGGCCTTCCGGCATTCCCTTTCGCGGCGCATTGCGCCCGTAGCGGGGATCGAGCGTGATGTCGTCGGACCGGACGATGCTCTGGCCGGTGAACGTTGGCGCAAAGACGTCTGTGTTGCGCGGCATTGGAAACTTCGAGAACGCCTCTCGCGGTGCACCGGAGAGCGTGTAGAGCATATAGCTCTGCCCTTCTTGATTGACCACGTTGTAGAAAAAGGCGCCGAACTCCGCACCGCAAAGTGCGACACCCGCATCGGTCACGGTCTGCACCAGTTTGTCGATGTCGTTCTCGCGCGCGAGCGCCGCGCCGGCCCGATTCAATAACTCCAGGGCGCGAGTCTGCTCTACCAGCGCCAACTCCATTTCCCGGTGCTCGGTCCGGTCACGCAGGATCTTGACGAACCCACCCGAAGGGTCCTCTTGATAGAGAAGGCTGGTTTCTCCGATGGCCCAGATCCGCTTGCCGTCCTTGCGTATGCGCCATCCCTCCGCGCCCGCCGTCACTTTGGCAGCAGCCTCGGCGATCTCCGCCAGAAACGCGGGGGCTCCGCCTGCCTCCTCGGGAAAGATTCGACCAAGCGATTGCCCAAGCATTTCCTCCTCGGACCAACCGAGGAGCGCCGTCGCACCCTCGCTCCATCCTGTAACCAAACCCTCGGCGTCGAGTGTGACGATTGCTGTTGCAGTCGCCCTGTTGACGATGCGGCGAAAGCGGTCAGCGACCGCCCACGCGTCGCTCGTGGCGTCGCCGTGCGACAAGACATGCGTCAGCGGAACTTGTCGAGAGCGCTTGTCCATGGGCTCGTAAGTATTTATGGCACTGGTCGTCCACAATTTTGACCACGACGCCGTCATCACGACAAGGTCTATGGCTTCGCGAGCGCTGACGCATCTTGCCGCGCCTCCAGATCTAGGAGGCAAGTGTTCCTGTGTCGTCAATGATCGAAGGAGCGAAGTCGACGGCGCGACCAGACATGTCGTTGACCATCCAGTCCAGCAGTTGCAACGCAGGCATGGGACGGGCAAACAGATATCCCTGCAACTCGTCGCAGCCCAGCGCCAGTAACACGTTGCGCTGGCCCTGGGTCTCGACGCCTTCGGCGACGACCTTCAGGCCAAGCGCATGCGCCAGCTGGACCACCGCATCCACGATCGCTTGGGCGTCCCGGCTGCTCTCAAGATCCGTGACGAATCCACGATCGATCTTGAGCTGCTTGGCCGGCAGCTGACGCAAGTAGCTCAAGCTGGAGTAGCCAGTTCCGAAGTCGTCGATGGACAGAAAAATGCCGATGCTGGCCAGCCCTTCGAAAACGCGCTTCGCGACCTCGACGTCTCCCATGGCAACCGACTCGGTGATCTCGCACAACAAACGGGCCGGGTCGATGCCGTTGCGCTTCAGAGCGCGCTCGAGCCGGCTGACCAGATCCGGGTCCCGGAGCTGCTGCGCCGACAGGTTGATCGCCACGCGAATATGGATGCCGCGCTCGCTCCATTCACGCATCTGGCGGCACGCTTCCTCAATGACCCAATGTCCGATCTGCGCGATGGAACCGAAGCGCTCGGCCAGCGGAATGAACTCGGCCGGGCCAAGCAGGCCCTTGTGCGGATGCTGCCAGCGCAACAGCGCCTCGACACTGTGGATCTGCCCGCCGTTTCCCGCCACTTTGGGCTGGTAGTAGAGCCGCAACTCGCCGCGCTGAGCCGCATGCTTGAGCTCCGCCTGCAGCGTCAGCTGGGCATGGACGTCCACGTTCATGTGCTCCTCGAACACCGCGTAGCCGTTTCCACCGGTCCGCTTGGCGCCATACATTGCTGAGTCGGCGTGCGTGATCAGCTTGTCGTGTTCCCCATGGCCCGGCGCCGCGGCGATGCCTATGGAGGCCGAGATCTCAATGGTCTGCCCTCCCATATCAAATGGCGCCCTGAGCGACTCACAAAGTCGCTCGGCCAGCGACGTGCAGTCCGAGATGGCCCCCACATCCTCCATGAGCAACAGGAACTCGTCGCCGCCCACGCGAGCCACCGTATCTCCGGTCCGGGCCCCCTGGCAGAGACGCCGAGCCACCTCTTTGAGCACCAAGTCACCACAGCCGTGCCCGAAGGAATCGTTGACCGGCTTGAAGCCGTCCAGATCGATGAAGAGCACGGCCAGGCTGGTTCGCTCACAGCCGCCCGGACGCTCGCTCAGACGCCGATGCACGGCGAGCGCCCGAGCCAGCCGGTCCTCGAAAAGCTTGCGGTTCGGGAGGCCGGTCAAGGGATCCAGAAAGGCGCGCCGACGCAATTCGTCATTGGCGCTTTGGAGGCGATGGTTGCTCTGGCTCAGCGAGGCGGCGAGCGAGACGGTCTTGTCCTGCATCCTCGCATCGAGGAGCGACACCACCCATGTGCTCGAGAGCAGGATGAGGGACGCCAGGACGACGAGCACGCCGAGGCGGCTGCCGGCGACCGCGCCGGCGCTTAAGCAGATGGATTCCAGGGGGAAGCGGGCCGCGGCCATGGCGGTGTAGTGCATGCCGCTGATCGCCAATCCCATGACGAAGGCCGCCAGCACTTGCGCGAGGACGCCGCGCATCCCGCTGAGCCGCTCCAGCAGGGAGAAGATCGTCAGTGCCGCCGCCGAAGCAAGTACCGCGATGACGACGGACGCGGCCACGAGTCGATAGTCCCAATCGATACCTGGCGCCATGTCCAAGGCCGCCATCCCGGTGTAGTGCATCGCGCATATGCCTGCCCCCATCGCCAAGGCGCCCCAGCCCAGCCGGGCTCGCGTGAGTCCTCCCCGGCCGGCGATGCCCAGGGCCATTCCGGACACGGCAACGGCGGCGACCCAGGACAGGAAGGTCAGCATCGCGGTGTAGCCCATGGTCACCGGCAAGCTAAAGGCCAGCATGCCGACAAAGTGCATCGACCAGATCCCCGTTCCCATCACGATCGCTCCGCCTGCCCACCAAGCACTGGCCGCGACCCGGTCGGGCCCCCGCACGCGCCGGGCCAGGTCGAGCGCGACGTAGGAGGCGAAACAGGCGATCACGACGGAGAGAACGACGACCCACAGGTCGTAGCGCGTTTCCAGGTAACTCATCGCAGCCTCCCTTGGCGAGATGGTCATGGAGTTGGCATCAGCGGCAGCAGGCGCTGTACCGCGGCTCGCAGTCCTTCGTTCGTGAACGGCTTGGCCAGCGTATCGTGCGCGCCCTTCTCGCGCGCTTTGCGCAGACAGTCCTCGGATTCCCCTGAGATCACCAGCACGCGCAGCGATGGACGCGGCGCACCGTCGCGAAGGAACTGCAGGACGCCAAATCCGTCCAGCCCCGGCATCCTCAGATCCAGCGTCATGAGCGAAGGCGAGAAGCTGTGCAGTAGCGAACCGGCCTGGAAGCCGTCGGAGGCGATCAGCGTCTCGTAACCTGCCGGGCGCAGCACCCGCTGGATCGAGCGCGCCATCGACGGGTCGTCGTCGACGATGAGCACCCGGTTGGTGATCGGCGGCGGCTCCGTGGCGCCACCCGGCTCTGGAAGGCCATGGCGGGCAGCGAAATCCCTCAGATGGGAGAGCTTGATTCGATAGTCGCCGCGGCCGGGCAGGCGATAGGCTTGGAGTTCACCTCGTTCCACCCAGCGGATGACGGTGCGAAAGCTCACGCCGCAGCGCAGTCCAGCTTCTCTCGCCGTCAACACGGTGGACACGTTGGGGTCAAGCGCTTGTTCGGACATCTCAGCCTCCTTGCCGGCAAGTCACGTGAGTTCCGTTTGTCACGTGAGTCACGATGTAGGCGATTAAACGCGCTCCTCTTTGCAATGCAAAGTAACTACGTCACGAACAGGCGACGTGTCGGTACAGGAGAGACTGAACGGCGTTCGCCTCAGACGCTCCGGCGCTGCGGCCGGTGGCTACTTCCGGGCATTCCTGGTGGTCCTGAAGAAGTCGAGCCTCAGCGACGCCGCCTCGTCCGCATGAGTCTCCAGAGGCAGATGGCCGGCGTTGTGAATGTGGCCTTCCGTCCTCGACAGTGCGCATCCATGACAGCCCTGGGCGAGATCGAAGTGGATGTCCCGTCCCCTGCCTCACGCCATCAAAGCGGGCGCTGGCAGCGCCGGAGGTACGCGGCGACGGCGTCGAGCTGGTGACGTCCATAGTCCCTGATCAGCGCCCGCTTGCATATTTCAGGGAAATTAAACGCCGTGTTCGGCGAGCTGAACGGGTACGCAGGCACTTGGCGGCCCGGTCCGGTTTGCAGCGTTCTCGGTCGGCGTTGGGCATCGTGTGACCGGTCATCAGCGCATACCGGCCTTCCGGGCGCCAGCCGGATCAGCCTCCGGTCGACTGGCCTGACAGCAAGAGCGGCCATTCGATACTGCTGGCCGCGCTCATGCCGTCCGGGAGCCCGCTTGCCCGCGCGCAGACTGCCGGCGAAGAGCCAGTTATGCCGGCCAAGCTCAACGGGCTTGACCCCTACCGCCGCATGACGCCGCACAATTCCCTCTTCTTCCTTTGGGGAACCCTGCCATGCTGAAGCTCTGGGGCCGCTTGTCGTCGATCAACGTGCGCAAGGTGGTGCTCGCGGCGCAACTGCTGGAGCTGCCGTTCGAGCGCATCGATGCCGGTGCCGCCTTCGGCATCACCAAGACGCTTGCCTACCTGGCGCTCAACCCGAACGCGCTGGTGCCGACGCTGGACGATGACGGCTTCGTGCTGTGGGAGTCCAACGCCATCGTGCGCTACCTGTGCGCCAAGCAGGCGCAGGCCGGCCTGTACCCGCAGGACCTGCACACCCGCTTCGACGCCGAACGCTGGATGGACTGGCAGCAGACCACGTTGAATCCCGCCGGGCGCGACGCCTTCATCCAGCTCATCCGCACGCCGCCGGCGCAGCGGGATGCGCAGCGCGTCGCGGCCTCGCAAGCCGCCACTGCCCCCTTGCTGGCGCTGCTGGATGCACATCTCGCGCGGCGCCCCTTCATGGCGGGGGACCGCCTGAGCATGGCCGACATTCCCATCGCCTGCGAGATGCACCGCTGGTGGGGCCTGCCGCTGCCGGAGGCCGACCATCCGCACCTGCGGGGTTGGTATGAAGGCTTGCTGCAGCGGCCCGCGGCGCGCGGGGTGCTGGACGTGGTGTTGAGCTGACAGGGCATCACCTCCCAGCGTCCGCTGGCTAGGTGCTTTCCTACGAGGTGGAACGAGCAGCGGTCAAGGCCGACAGCCAAGCCAGGCTTGAGGCCCGCCGAGCAGCCCGGCCGCTGGCCGATGCACTGAACCAGTGGCTGCGGCAGCAGCGCCAGCGCGTGCCGGATAGCTCAGCCACCGCACAAGCCATCGATTTCAGCCTCAAGCGCTGGGCAGCGTTGACCCGCTACCTCGATGACGGCGACCTGCCCATCGACAACAACTGGGTGGAGAACCGCATCCGGCCCATTGCGCTAGGGCGGCAGAACTGGCTCTTCGCCGGCAGCTTACGGCCGAGGCTGTGTGAAAACCCTCCTGGTGATCTGATCGACGCTGCCTAGATTCATCGTGTCGATGCGACATGGTGGAGGTGACGATGGCGCGATTCGTCGAAGGTCAGGGGCGGCATCAAGTGACGCTGCTGCCAGAGTGCCTGGATGACTTCATCGCTGAAGACAATCCTGTCCGCGTCATCGATGCCTACGTTGAAGAGCTTGATCTCGAAGCGCTTGGCTTCGCTGGCGCCACGCCAGCGGCGACGGGCCGCCCGGCCTACCACCCGGCGGTCTTGCTCAAGATCTACATCTACGGCTACCTCAACCGTGTCCAGTCAAGCCGGAGGCTTGAGCGCGAAGCACAGCGCAATATCGAGCTGATGTGGCTGACTGAGCGGCTGGCTCCGGACTTCAAGACCATCGCCGATTTCCGCCGTGACAACGGACAGGGCATCCGCAGCGTCTGCCGTCGCTTCGTCGAGCTGTGCCGGCAGCTGAAGCTGCTGAGCGGTGACGGCGTGGCGGTCGACGGCAGCAAGTTCAAGGCAGTCAATAGCCGCGACCAGAACTTCACCGCCACCAAGATCGAAAAGCGGCGCCAACAGATCGAGGAGAGCATCCAGCGCTACCTCGCGGCGCTCGACACCGCGGACAGGACGTTGCCGCTCATGGAGTTCGGCCCAAGGTATGCCCAACTCAGCCACAAGCTGGATGGTCTGCGTGAGCAGATGCAGCGGCTAGACGAGATGGAGCAGCACCTCCTGAAGCAGCCAGACAAGCAGGTATCTCTCACGGATCCGGACGCGCGTGCGATGGCGACCCAGGCCGCGGGCAGCGGCGTCGTGGGCTACAACGTGCAGGCAGCGGTCGACACCAAGCACCACCTGGTCGTCGCGCACGAGGTCACCAACATCGGCAGCGACAGAGCACAGCTCAGCGGCATGGCGCTCGCGGCGCAGGAGGCGATGGGTAAGCCCAATCTGAAGGTCTACGCCGACCGGGGCTACTTCAACGCCCCGCAGATCAAGCGTTGCGCGGACAACGGCATGAGGCCCTTCGTGCCCAGGCCGATGACGTCAAGCGCGAAGGCCGAGGGTCGCTTCGACAAGACTGACTTCATCTACATCGCCAAGGACGACGAGTACCGATGTCCAGCAGGCGAGCGGGCCACCTATCGCTTCACGCGCGATGAGCACGGGCTGCAGATCCGCCGCTATTGGAGCAGCGCGTGCCCCGCATGTCCGATGAAGACGCAGTGCACGCCATCCAAGCACCGCCGCATCTCGCGATGGGAACACCAGGGCGTGCTCGATGCCATGCAGCTGCGATTGGATCGAAACACGGATGCCATGATGATCCGACGTCGGACGGTAGAGCATGTCTTCGGCACGCTCAAACACTGGATGGGCAGCACGCATTTCCTGACGCGCAGGCTCGGCAACGTCAGCACCGAGATGAGCTTGCAGGTCCTGGCCTACAACCTCAAACGGGTGATGCAGATCTTGGGCATCAAGAAGGCAGCGCAGGCGATGAGGCTGGTGGGCGCATGAGCGCCCTTTAAACATCGCATCGCAGCTCGGATGCCCTGAGCACTCCTCAAGCTCAGACGAGCCCTCGGAGAGCCCGTGGGCGCTTCGCTGGGGACGTGCTTGGCCTAAGCTCGTGGCGGGCCGCAGTCAAACCGCGTTTCCACACGGCCTCGGCCATCAGGAGACGTTCGCATGTGGCAGGTTCAGGGCGTCGCGCCGCTCCCGCACTGTCAACGTACGGTGCCATCACCAAACGTTCGGAGATGCGCCTCGATCAAAACCAAGCACAAGCGCAACGAAGGCCGTTCGATGTGGCCCTGTGGGCCGTCGACCTCGAGTTCGAGTTCGACTAGATTCGCGCGGCGGCGCAGCAGGCCGCGAGATGTCAGTGCCCGGGCCGGCTTGCCCCGGCGAAGTCTAGAGGCACCGGTCGCTCGATCTGCCGCAGCGAGCCGTTCTTACGCATATCCGCCAACGTCTGGCGGGATAGCACCAGCGGCTCACTTGCAAAGTAGCCAGCCTCGACGGGCCGACCACTGGTGAGGTCCTTGCGGGCCCGCGCGACCGTTTCATACGCCATGGCAGGTGCATCGAACACCAGCTGGTCGACATCTACGCTGCGAACTCGAAGGACGCCGTACATGCCCAGGGATTGCGGCTGCTTAAGCAGGGATGCGACGTTGACCAGATAGAGGTCGCTCTTCTGCGGTGCCGCCAGCCACGCGTCCGTCTGCTCAGATTCGCGACCGTTGTTGATTGCCCCAAATATCGCCAAGCCGGCGAAAACCGCGACGACGACCATCCACGCGCGCGACGAGCTGGCCGGAATCTTGGGCTTGCCGAGCTTTGCCTCGACGGCCTGCGTGTCGAGCTTGTCGCCGCGCTGGCAGACTTCACACACCACGGCGTACTGTTTGGCAGACACCCACTTGAGCACATACCAGAAGTGGCTCACCTTGTACTGCAGCAGCAATCGGAATGACTCAGATCAGCCTTGAGCAGTCAGTGATCTTGCTCGCCGCCCTCTGCGGTGCACGTGTTGCCGAAACGGTTGACCAGGTCGCGCTGAACCTCATGGTCAGCTGCTGCTGAAATATGCACGGGGCGGAAGGCGAGCACGGGCGCGATGAAGATGGAGACTGCTGCGCCTGTGGTCGCCCACCAGTCAGCCTGGCAGCCTACGAGGAGCGGGCAGCACTGGCTCCTTGTCCGAGCTCTCGTCTTCGACCTCCTCTTGAAGCTTCAGCAGAAGTTCCGCGCATGCCGTTTCAAGGGAGCGGAAGACGCGATTCAAAGCCGACTCGTAGCCGGCGGCCAGCAGGTATACGCCGGCGACGACGATGAAACCAGTTGCCATCAAGAACAAGTCTCCGGGGAGCTCCAGCTTTCCGGCGAACGCGCTATCGAAACCCCTCAACAGCATGAACGTCCAGATGGCCCATGAGATGCCGACCAGCCACCTGTGCGTCCGCACGCGAGAGCCGCAGTAAGTCTCCAGCATTTTGATGTGCTGCTGGGTCGTGGCGAGGCGCTTCTCGGTGACCAGCCCGCGGTCGCACAGGTTCCTGATTGCGAAAGCGATGTCCGGTTCCGAGAAGCCCGAGAACGCGTAGGCGCTTGGAGTTGGGAACAGCACTAGGAACACTGGGACGATGATGCACACCCATTGCAGAGTATCTCGGAACAGCGGTTCCAGTCTGACGCCCGAGTGGACAAGCCAAGCGTTGGCAGCGAAGAACGCTAGAGCGATGAAGACCCAGGTATTGGCCCAGCGCAGCTTGGCGCCCAAGCCAATTCCGATGAGCTTTGCGGGCATCTGCACCAAGCGCTGAAGTCGAGCAACCAAGGAGTAGCGGCTCGTCTTGACCCTGAACATGTTCGCTTCAACGTCCTCCATTAGTCCCATGACCTCTTGGATCACCGAAGGATGAGTGCCTGGAGCGGGGCGGACAAGTGATTTGGCAAGCGTCTGGAAGAGCATGGGAGAGGGTCAACGCGACCGAGAAGTGGATGGAAGCCAATACTGGCGACCCTGCAGCCCGGTCAATAGCCGTCGTCGGTCTGAGGAGCGAGGCTCCGTGGGTTCTTCGAGCGCTCGCCGGGCACGCGTTAAGCGCAGTCGGCCGCTGGCGCCTTTTCTGCGCGAGACGGTGAGCACGTGGGGCGCCAAGTGTCCCACCAGATCTGTGGCCGAGAAACGCCTCGAAGCTCCGCCGGCAATGACGACGTCTCCGGCGGATGCGCCACTGCGAAGCTCTCGACTTGGCTCTTGGGCCTGTCGGCGACTTGCCGGGAATACGCTGCCGCCGCCGGATAAGGATGAGGTATGCCCGCAGTCCGTCAAGGCATGGCGAGACATCAACACGTTGACACCATGCCACGAAATCATCCACCTCTATCGGAATGGTGACGACCTGCGCCCCTTCGACTAGCAGCTTTTGATCGCCTGCATTCACGAGCTCGCACCAGTCGGAGAACGTCCGAGGGAAGCGAACGTCGTGTCGGCAGGCTTCTTGCAAACGGCCGAATTCGTCAGCGGAAACGGTGGCTCCGGCCAGATCACGCTCTATGGCGCGAGGTCCTGTTGGAAGCGGCGGTCCACCGTCCGTCCCTGTGCGTCACGCCCCCTCCTGCTTCGGTGCGCTCGAATGCGCATGGTTCACTTGCACCGCAGAGAGGTAGTGGTCTGCTACTGGACGGGTTGTTCCTAACTCAACAACTTCTGGTCTGTCTCGGTCGCTGGGTGCGCGGGCAATTAGTCCGAACGGCTCATCCTTGTTCGGAAGCGCTGGCCATCAACGCTTCAGCTGCCGCTACAAGCTCGGCCGCCGAGCAATTGAGCGCAGAAGCAAGCTTGATCATGGTCTGAAAGCTGGGCTGCTGTCGCCCCGTCTCCAGCCATGAAATGAAGACGCGCTCAAGCCCTGCCTCCAGTGCCAACTGTTCCTGGGTCAGTGAAGCCTCTCGCCGTCTGTGGCGCAATGCGCGACCAAATGCCTCAGCAGGCCCCACAACACCCCTCAATAAGAAAGGGGCTGAAGTTATGAAGAATTCACGCCTGGGTCTTTATACGATCGTATAAATTTTGGATCACCTGCTTCTAGGGGCGGCGACAGCTGATTGCCGAGCGCTGTCGTTGCAGGACCTCGACGACATGATGTCGCGCGTTGCCGGCCATCAATAGATCGCCGCCAGTCGGAAAGTTGCGCCCAGTCCGACGTCTAAATCAGATGAACACCCAGGGACCTATGAAAATCAGAATCCATACGATTTCCTCGCTCGTACTCGCAATGTTGGCTGGCTGCGGGACCGCAGTGAGGACAATCTCGGCAGACGACGTCCGAAACAGAATCCACGTGGCAACTGGCTATGCGAGTTGTCCCTCGTGTGCCAACGTCAAGACGTATTCGTCGCCGCCAGTAGTGCAGATCGCGACGCGCTATTCCAGCCCGCAGGCGACCGGCTGGATTAACGCCCAACTGACGCTGGTGCTTACGAACCGAACTACCGATTTCGTCCCTCAGTACCAACTGATCGCTCAATTCACAAACAACGGCGACTTCGCCGAGGGCACGGACATCTATGTCGATGGCGCCAAGCTCGATGCAGCGAGCGGAAGGTTCGGCGACAAATGTTTCAGCAGCGTCGGCAGCGGTTGTTCGTGGAGCCAAGCTTATGTACTCGGCGCTAGGCAGGTCGAGGAAGTCCTGAAGACAGGGTCGAGCATCGAGCTACTCGTTGGCCGGCCGGTCCAGACGGTCGCGCGCATCAACGATGGCTACACGCCGCAAATCGTCATGAACAGGACCTTCGTTGGCGTGCCGGCCACAATCCCCGCATCGGTGGTAGCAGGTTTCGTCGAAGGACTACTCGAAAAGGGGGCTCGGGTGCCGACCAGTACCGCTGAAGCCGCCGAGCGCCAAGGCAAAAGGTTGGCGCAAGCGGACCGGGCTTCGGCGGTCCAGGAACGCCTTGATCGCGAAAGACCACTGAAGCTGAAGGTGGCTGCGCAAGTCTGTAGACAAGAAGGAATGTTCACTCAGACCGGCTTTGTCGAGGATGCTGCGAATGGCAAAGTGAAGATTCGCATCTCTGATACCGTCGTTTCTGGGACACGTATGCGTGCAGGCGACTTCCACGAGCAGACCATCTGGGACAACCTGGACAACTGGTTCCTTTGCGGTGCCAAGTGAACTGAGACGGCTCCTTGCAAGCGGCCCGCGCCGGTCCGTCATGTGGAAGACGCTGATGAGCACAGCTATTCCTGCGCAGGGCGCAGCGGTTGCCTTCTTGTGGCCATTGCCACGTGACCCCTTAAAACTGGTCAGCGGCCAAAGTGGCATGGCAACTGGGTCACCTTCTCACAACCGACGTTTGAAGGTGTCGGCACCCGCGTTGATCGCAGCCCATTCCTCGCCGGTGTCGACCTGCTTCGTCATTTGCCAAAGAGTGTTGAGGGTCGCTTGATCCGCGCAAGTTGCCCGACCCAAGCCGTGATGGTCTGAAAGTCACGCCAGTGAACGACGACAGAAAGCAGGTCCCCATCGACGAATCCCAGCAAATCACCTTTAGTTGATGTGCCCTCAGAATTGACCGCACTGGCATATTCGCCGCCGAGCTGATCGTTGTTTTGCTTGAGCGTCATCGTCGACTTCAGGTCGTTGACCCAGACGCCACTGAAGTCGGTTGACTTGCCGGTCCCTTCTGCGGCGCGGACAAGCGCACTTTCCTGTTTCATGCGTTCCTCCCTGCGATCGCCGGGATGGCGACCGAGCGGCGATTGTGCGCTTGGCGCCTATGCCCTCCAGCCCCACCACTTGACGACTCGCGGGCTGCGACAATGGGGAGAAACTGATGGCACGGCAAGTCGTTTGGCGGGCTAGCGATTTCCCTTTGACTCGCGCAACAGCCTCGAGGCCTCGGCTACGGAGCTTCGGGCGATCCACGTGGCCAAGCTGCCCCAGACATCGTAGAGTCCACCGCAATCTGCGCAGGCCGCGGTCCGCGTGGCGCCGCGTTATTTGCCGCGCCGCTGGCTTCGGTTGCCGCGGCCAAAGGTGTTCAGAACTAGGCGGAATGAGCTTGCCTAGACGAACCGTAGGCAGACAACTTGTGATTTACCCGAGCGGGAGATGCTCCCGCTCCATGCCTAAGGCAACATATGAGCAGGCGATTTGAGATCCGTAAAGCCATCAGTCTTGGCTTCTTTAACGGGCGAGAACAATATGAGCAGACCATCCTGCCCAGGAACGGCCATCTTGAATTCGATGGCCTCGACATTTATTTGGTAACTAATGAGCGGCGATTGGTGTCCGACACAATCAACGAGGCCCTCCAAATCTGGCTCAACGATGGCAGTGTCAGGGAGATTTCCAACTAAGAGCCACCTCCCAGTTCCCTCCTGGGGACGACCAAGGAGTGTCAAGATTACGTCTGCGGCCATTTTTCGAAATACGACGCCTTAAAGCTCAGCCCTGTGGATTACTGATAGGCCCCGGAAAATGAATGGCAATCAACTCGGGCAAACTGACATGGATTACATACCACCGAGCAAAGCTGAAAAGTTGGGCGGCGGGCTGCCCGTCCAAGCTGCGTTCACTCTGGTAGCCGCGGGGGCCGGGGGCATGCTCTCTCCGCTCCTCGCGCCGCTTGCCAATTGCTTGGCGGCCAAGCGCTTCCAAGAACGAGTTGACCGCATGCTGCAGGAGCTTCAAAAGGACATAGAGTCAATCGGCATTGACTTGCAGAACCTGTCGGATGGCCAGTTCCAAGTAGTCAACGGCTTGGTTGCAGCGGCGATGCAGACAGTTCAGGAGGAAAAGTTTGAGTACCTTCGGATGGCAATGCGCAATGCCCTCACAGATTCGATTCCTGCAGATGAGGGCCTACTGTTAACGCGTATCCTTCGCGACATCACCGCTGGGGAGATCGCGTTCTTGGTGCGCTCATTCAAGTACGACACGTTGGCCTTGTTCGAGAACACGAAGGACGAGAAACCAGATGAGGGCGCCTGCTACATTGATCCGAAATCTTCAGAAGCCTCACTGCTTGGTGGTCTATATGCCTTGGGAGTTGTCTACCCCGGCGAGCAAACTTTTGGATTTACCAAGCTGCACTTCGCGCCACACGCTGCCAAGTTAATCGCCCTCCTGAAGACCTGATGCGTCTGCTCTTCTACTGTCCCCCGCCGATTTTCGGATAGTCATGCGTCTATAACTTATGGACACGGCAGGCTAGTGATTTCCTTATCCTTCAGCCAAATGGCATGGCCATTGTACGAATCCTCTCGCCACGACTCAGTAACCCTAAGGCAATAGCCTGGGAAACTTACCTTAGGCTCGATGTGCGTCCGAGGGTAGCCCTCAGGCTTGGCACCTACCCGGAGCTGATCAGGGTTGTTGGACACGGGTGCCGGTGAGGTTGTGCTGCAGCCCGACGCTGTAAACACCGAGAGTATGAGTGCTGCGAACTTCAGGATTGACCTAACCGGAATCAAGCAACGCGCACATCCTACCGACATGGTTTCGAGCTCGACGCCACCGAAGAATCGAAAGTACGAATTCGGCAATATGCTGCACATCCAGAGCGCGTCACAACATCGGTGACGGGTTACGAGCTCGTCCCTCCGCCATTGGGGCGCGGGTGTGGTGCCTGCCCGATTGCCAGCAGGGACTCCAGCTGCCGAGGCCCCAGCTCGAACTGCACCTGCCTAGCCGCCGCCGAGCTCGGGAAGACGAAGGCCGGTTGCGGGGAGGCGGCTGCGGGTGACCAGCTACTCATCGGGGACCCGGCGACAAAGCGTAAGTTGTTGATTTCTCAGTCTGGCATCTGCTGCCATTCGCACTGGATCTTCCCCCCGGCTTTGGGCAACAGCTGCATTAGGGCGCTGAAATGAACAAGGCCCGCGGAGTGCGCGGGCCTTGTCGGGGGGAGTCGGGGATCGCCGAGGGACCGTCGGGTCCGGGATCCTGGCGGGGCGTCTACCGCGTTCGACGCCCGCCGCCGCCGATGGCCTGCAGCGAATGCAGGCACATCGAGGCGTGATGGACGTGGTGGAAAGCGGACGACATGCGGACCAGTATCTTGGGGACGCGGCGGATGCGTCAAGCGGGGTGTGAGGCCAGGCGGGGGAGTGGCAACGGCGCGACAATGCGGGCTTCTCGAATTGGCGCGGCCCGGACCGCGCGCCCTGTCCATGCCCCGTCTGAGTGCCGTTGCCGCCGCCCCTGCCGAGTCTTCCGCCACCGCGGCCGCGCGCCCGAAGGGCGAGCCGCAATCGGCCGAGCGGTTCGCGCTGACGGTGGGTCCGAGTCCGATCGATGGCTTGGGGGTCTTCGCCGGGGAGGCGATCCCGGCGCGGCGCAAGATCGGCGAGATGCGCGGGGAGATCGTTCCGGTGCGGGAGGCGCGGCGACGCATCGAAGGACGGCGGCGCATCCATGTCGTCGAGGTGACGGACAAGACCGCGATCGACGCGACCAAGTCGGACTGCGCGCTGCGACACGTGAATCACAGCTGCGCGCCCAATGCGGTGCTGCGCATCCGGCAAGGGCGGGCTGAGTTCTACGCGATGCGCGACATCGATCCCGGCGAGGAGATCTGCGCCGACTACGGCGAGAGCCACCACGAAGGGCGGCTGCGCTGCCGATGCGGCGCGCCCAACTGCAAGGGCCGCTTGTAGACCCCCCGGCAAGAACTCCCTCGCCCCCCGCGAGGGGGGAGAGGGCAGGGGAGAGGGGGTGCTTCGAAGGGCAGCAGCGCTGTGGCACGAGCCCCCTCTCCCCTCCCTCTCCCCGTTGGGGCGAGGGTGTAGGAACGGGCGAGCGCTGCCTGCAAGAACTCCCTCTCCCCGTTGGGGCGAGGGTGTAGGAACGGGCAAGCGCTGCCCCGGCAAGAACTCCCTCGCCCCCCGCGAGGGGGGCGAGGGCAGGGGAGAGGGGTCTTCGCCGCGCTCAGTGCTTCGAGTCTTCGCCCGTCAATCCCGAGATCGCATCCTTCAACGCGCGCTGCTGCATCCAGAACAGGCGCAGGTCCTGCACGGTGAACAGCATGTCGTCGATCAGCGCGTTCTGATCGATGCCATCCGAATCCTCGTAAGCCTGCTGGATGTACTCGGCGCGCGGCGTCGAGTCTTCATCCAGCGTCACCGCCTCGATCGCTTCCAGCATCGTCGCCAGGTCATCCGCGCCGTCCCCGTCCGGCAGCGTCCACGTGTGCGAGTCATCCACCGCCTGCAGGAAGCCCTGTGCCCACATCGCGCCCGGCGCCGGCATGCGCGCCAGCAGTTCCTCGCTGATCGCGCCCTGCGCCACCAGCTCGGCCTTGGTCTCTTCGTCGAACTCGGAGATCAGCGGCGTCAGATGCATCTGCTCCGGCGCTTCCAGCAGCGGCTGGGGCTCCAGGCTGTCGCCGATCTCGTTCCAGCGCACATGCAGCGCTTCCATGAAGGCATCGGTCAGCTCCTGCTCATCCAGCCCGGCGGGCCAGTCGTCGCCGAACAGCGCGTCCATCGCCTGGATCGGCGCCGCGTCCGACGGCCCCACGCGCAGCGCGGTCAGGTAGCCGTCCAGCGTGTCGAGCGTGATCGCCGGCGCTTCCGGATCCGCCTGGCCGGCCAGCACGGCCAGCAGCTCGCCCAGGCGCTGCGCGTTCTCGACGTCGATCGAGTCGCCGAAGTCGTCGGCCATCGGGGTGTCAGTCATTGCTACTCCAGTTGCTTCAAACGACAAGGGCCCGACCGGGGCCCTTGCAGAGGTTGTTCGTCGGCGCTCCGGGTCGCGCGGTTCGTTCGATCCGCGCCACCCGGAAGTGTGCCCATGATGTGTGTCAGACGCGTTCGCCGACCCAGGCCTGCACGCTCGCCAGCGCGGCGGGCAGGGCCTTGGCATCGGTGCCGCCGGCCATCGCCAGGTCCGGCTTGCCGCCGCCCTTGCCGCCGACCTGCTGCGCCACGAAGTTCACCAGCTCGCCCGCCTTGACCTTGCCGATCGAATCGGCCGTCACGCCGGCCGCCAGCTGGACCTTGTCGCCGTCGACGGCCGCCAGCACGATGGCCGCCGTCTTGAGCTTGTCCTTGAGCTTGTCCATGGTCTCGCGCAGCGTCTTGGCGTCGGCGCCTGCCAGCGTCGCGGCCAGCACCTTCAGGCCCTTGACGTCGACGGCCTGCGACAGCAGCTCGTCGCCTTGCGCCGAAGCCAGCTTGCTCTTGGCGGCGGTCAGGTCCTTCTCCAGCGCGCGGACCTGGTCCAGCACCGCCTGCACGCGCAGCTCGACCTCGGTCGGCGCCGCCTTGAGCGTGCCGGCGACGGCGGCCAGCGTCGTCTCCAGCGACTGCAGGTAGTGCAGCGCGTTGTCGCCGGTCACGGCCTCGACGCGGCGGATGCCGGCGGCGACGCCGCTCTCCGCGACGATCTTGAACAGGCCGATGTCACCGGTGCGGCGCACGTGGGTGCCGCCGCACAGTTCCTTGGACGTGCCGATGCTCAGCACGCGCACCGTGTCGCCGTACTTCTCGCCGAACAGCATCATCGCGCCGCTCTTCTGCGCGTCGTCCAGCGCCATCACGGCGGCGTTGGTGTCGGCATTGGCCAGGATCTCGGCGTTGACGATGGCCTCGACCTTGCGGATCTCCTCCGCGGTCATCGGCGCGGTGTGCGCGAAGTCGAAGCGGGTGCGCTCGGCGTTGACCAGCGAGCCCTTCTGCTGGACATGCACGCCCAGCACCTCGCGCAGCGCCTTGTGCATCAGGTGGGTCGCGCTGTGGTTGCGCACCGTGCGGGCGCGGCGCTCGGCGTCGACCTTGGCGGTGAACACGTCGCCGACCTTGATCGTGCCCTCGACGACCTGGCCATGGTGGCCGAACACGTCGGCCTGGATCTTCAGCGTGTCGTCGACGACGACGCGGGTCGTGGCATTGCGGAACTCGCCCGCATCGCCGACCTGGCCGCCGCTCTCGGCGTAGAAGGGCGTGTGGTCCAGCACGACGACCACGTCGTCGCCGGCGTCGGCGCTCGGCACCGCGCTGCCGTCGACGTACAGCGCCACGACCTTGGCGTCCTCGCGCGCCAGCTGGTCATAGCCGTGGAAGGCTGTGGCCGAGCCGGTGTACGCCAGACCCTGCGCCATCTTGAACCTGCCGGCCTGCCGGCCGCGGTTCTTCTGCTCGTCCAGCAGGCGGTTGAAGCCGGCCTCGTCGACGGTCACGCCGCGCTCGCGGCAGACGTCGGCGGTCAGGTCGACCGGGAAGCCGTAGGTGTCGTGCAGCTTGAAGGCGGTCTCGCCGTCGACCTGCTTCGCGCCGCCGGCCAGCGCCGATTCCAGCAGTTCCATGCCGGTGGCGATGGTCTTGAAGAAGCGCTCTTCCTCCTGCTTCAGCACCTCGGTGACGCGGGCTTCGTCGCGGCGCAGCTCGGGATAGGCCTCGCCCATCTCCTTGGCCAGCGCGGCGACCAGCTTGTGGAAGAACGGGGTGCGCGCGCCCAGCTTGTAGCCGTGGCGGATCGCGCGGCGGGCGATGCGGCGCAGCACGTAGCCGCGGCCGGCGTTGCCCGGGATCACGCCGTCGACGACGGTGAACGAGCAGGCGCGGATGTGGTCGGCGATGACCTTCAGCGACGGGCTGTCCTTGTCGCAGTCGCCGGCGCCGGCGGCGTCGACGGCCTGCTTGGCCGCGGCCAGCAGGTTCACGAACAGGTCGATCTCGTAATTCGAGTGCACGTGCTGCAGCACCGCGGCCAGGCGCTCCAGGCCCATGCCGGTGTCGACGCTGGGTTTGGGGAGCTTGTGCATCACGCCGTCTTCAGTCCGGTTGAACTGCATGAAGACGTTGTTCCAGATCTCGATGTAGCGGTCGCCGTCCTCGTCGGGCGATCCGGGCGGGCCGCCGGCCACGTCGGGGCCGTGGTCGTAGAAGATCTCGGTGCAGGGGCCGCAGGGGCCGGTGTCGCCCATCATCCAGAAGTTGTCGGACATGTAGCGGCCGCCCTTGTTGTCGCCGATGCGCACGATGCGCTCGGCGGGCACGCCGACCTGCCTGTTCCAGATCTCGTAGGCCTCGTCGTCCTCGGAGTAGACGGTGACCCACAGCTTCTCGGCGGGCAGCTTGAAATGCTGGGTCAGCAGTTCCCAGGCGTAGCTGATGGCGTCCTTCTTGAAGTAGTCGCCGAAGCTGAAGTTGCCCAGCATCTCGAAGAAGGTGTGGTGGCGCGCGGTGTAGCCGACGTTGTCCAGGTCGTTGTGCTTGCCGCCGGCGCGGATGCACTTCTGCGCGGTCGTGGCGCGGGTGTAGGCGCGCTTGTCGAAGCCCAGGAACACGTCCTTGAACTGGTTCATGCCGGCGTTGGTGAACAGCAGCGTCGGGTCGTCGCCGGGCACGACCGGGCTCGATGCGACGATCTGGTGGCCCTTGGATTCGAAGAACTTCAGGAAGGTGTGGCGGATCTCAGCGGCTTTCATGCCTGTCCTTTGCTTGATGGGCCTGACGGTGCGGTGTGGCGCGGATGGGTGTGGCGCAGATGACGCTGCGACATGAATCAGTTTGTGTCTTCGCGGGCGCGCGCTTTGCCGGGGAGACGGGGCCAAGCGCTTGATTTCGCGAAGCTTTCGATTATAGGGAGCCGAGCCCGTTGACGCGGCGTTGACATGGCGGCCGGGACAGCGCCGCTAGGATGCCGGCCTTCCCTGGAGAAACGACATGGCGACGATGGACACGAAGACCTCCCCGCTGGCGCAGCTCAAGGACCCGAGCCTGCTCAAGACCGACGCGCTGATCAACGGCGAATGGGTCGGCGGCGCGAGCCGTTTCGACGTCGACGATCCGGCCACCGGGGCGCTGCTGACGCACGTGGCCAACCTGGGCGCGTCCGAGGCGGACGCGGCGGTGACCGCCGCCCACGCCGCGTGGCCGGCCTGGCGGGCGAAGACGGCCAAGGAGCGCGCCGCGATCCTGATGCGCTGGTACCACCTGCTGATCCAGCATGCCGACGACCTGGCGCGCATCCTGACGGCGGAGCAGGGCAAGCCGCTGGCCGAGGCGCGCGGCGAGATCGTCTACGGGGCCAGCTTCGTCGAGTGGTTCGCCGAGGAGGCCAAGCGCGTGCGCGGCGAGACGGTGCCCACCACCGACGCGACCAAGCGCTATCTGGTGATCAAGCAGCCGGTGGGCGTGTGCGCGGCCATCACGCCGTGGAATTTCCCGCTCGCGATGATCACGCGCAAGGTGGCGCCGGCGCTGGCGGCGGGGTGCCCGGTCGTGATCAAGCCGGCGGAGCAGACGCCGCTGACCGCGCTGGCCGCGGCCGAGCTGGCGCAGCGCGCCGGCATGCCGGCGGGCGTGCTCAACGTGGTCACGGGCGACGGCGGGCACTCGATCGCGATCGGCGAGGTGCTGTGCGGGAGCGACGTGGTGCGGCACCTGTCGTTCACCGGCTCGACCGAGGTCGGCCGGATCCTGATGGCGCAGTGCGCGCCGACGATCAAGAAGCTGTCGCTGGAGCTGGGCGGCAACGCGCCGTTCCTGGTGTTCGACGACGCCGACCTGGACAGCGCGGTCGAAGGCGCGATCGCCAGCAAGTACCGCAACGCGGGGCAGACCTGCGTGTGCGCGAACCGGCTCTACGTGCAGGCGGGCGTGTACGACGCCTTCGTGGCCAAGCTGTCGGAGAAGGTCGGCGCGCTGAAGGTCGGCAACGGCTTCGAGCCCGGCGTGACGCAGGGGCCGCTGATCGAGGACGCGGCGATCGAGAAGGTCGAGCGCCATGTCGCCGACGCGATCGAGAAGGGCGCGAAGGTGCTGGTGGGCGGCGCGCGGCTGCATGATCGCTTCTTCCAGCCGACGGTGCTGTCGGAGGCGACGTCCGAGATGCTGTGCGCGCGCGAGGAGACCTTCGGCCCGGTGGCGCCGGTGTTCCGTTTCAACACCGAGGCCGAGGGCATCGCGCTGGCCAACGCGACCGAGTTCGGCCTGGCGAGCTACTTCTACAGCCGCGACATCGGGCGGATCACGCGGGTGTCGGAAGGGCTGGAGTACGGCATGGTGGGCATCAACACCGGGCTGATCTCGACGGCGGAGGTGCCGTTCGGCGGCGTCAAGCAGTCGGGCCTGGGCCGCGAGGGCGGGCACCAGGGCATCGACGAGTACGTCGAGACCAAGTACCTGTGCATCGCCGACGTCAACAAGTGAGCGCTCAGGCGGCGAGCTTGGCCATCTCGGCGGCGAGGTAGTCGAGGAAGCAGCTGATGCGCGAGGCCAGCGCGGTGTTGCGGTAGTAGACCGCGTGCACCGGCTGGCGGGTGTCGACGGTGTGGGGCGCGAGCACCTGCACCAGCGCGCCGTCGGCGCGATCGCGCGCGGTCATGAAATCCGCCAGCGTCACCAGGCCCTGGCCGGCCAGCGCGAGCTGGCGCAGCGTCTCGCCGCTGGAGGCGCTGAGCGCGGCGGTGATCGGATAGCCCTCGCCGCCGGCCCAGCGCAGGGGCCAGGTGTTGAGGCTTTCGGGCGCGGTGAAGCCCAGCAGCGCGTGATTGCCGAGCGACTCGACCTTCGTGGGCCGGCCGTGCTCGGCCAGGTAGGCGGGGCTGGCGAGCACGCGCAGCCGGAAGCTGCCCAGCGGCCGCGCGTGCAGCGAGGAATCGGCCAGCGCGCCGATGCGCAGCGCGACGTCGGTGCGCTGCTCCAGCAGGTCGATGATCTGGTCGCTGCTGTTGAGCTCGAGCTCGATCTGCGGGAAGCGCGCGCGGAAGCCGCCAATCAGGGGCACCAGCACGTGGAGCATGAACGGGGAGGCCGCGTTCACGCGCAGCCGGCCGGCGGGCTGGTCGCGGCGCAGCACGAGCTGCTCCTCGGCGTCCTCGACGGCGGCGAGCACCTTGCGCGCGCGGGCGAGGAAGAACTGGCCCTCCTCGGTGAGTTCCAGCCGGCGCGTGGAGCGCCGCATCAGCGTCGTGCCGAGCTTGTGCTCGAGCCGGCTCAGCGAGCGGCTGACGGCGGAGACGGTCTGCCCGAGCTGCTGCGCCGCCGCGCTGATCGAGCCCGCATCCACGATGGCGGCGAGGACGGCGAGTTCGTCGAGGGAGCTCTTCATGGAGCGATTGTCTCGATATTTGCTTTTGATTCAATAATCATTTGGCCAACCAAGGCTTTTTCTGAAAGCAGCGAATCCGCACACTGGCGGCCATTCGTCCTCTTCACCTGCTTTCAGGAGCCTCAACATGCCGATCGCCCTGTGGGCGCTGACCGTCAGCGCCTTCGCCATCGGGACCACGGAATTCGTCATCGTGGGCCTGATCCCGACCATGGCCGCCGACCTCGGCGTCAGCCTGCCGTCCGCGGGCCTGCTGGTCTCGCTCTACGCGCTGGGCGTGGCCATCGGCGCGCCGGTGCTGACCGCGCTCTCCGGCCGCTGGCCGCGCAAGCGGCTGCTGCTCGCGCTGATGCTGCTGTTCACCGCCGGCAACCTGCTCGCGTGGCTCGCGCCCGGCTACGGCGCGCTGGTCGTCGCGCGCGTGCTGACCGGTCTCGCGCACGGGGTGTTCTTCTCCATCGGCTCGACCATCGCCACCGGCCTGGTGCCGCGCGAGAAGGCCGCCTCCGCGATCGCCACGATGTTCTCCGGCCTGACCGTCGCACTCGTCACCGGCGTGCCGCTGGGCACCTTCGTCGGCCAGCACTTCGGCTGGCGTGCGACCTTCCTCGCCGTCGCCGCGCTGGGCCTGGCCGCCTTCGTCGCCAGCCTGGTCTTCGTGCCGCGCAAGCTCGCCCAGCCGGCGCCCGCCCGGCTGCTGCACCAGCTCGAGCCGCTGCGCCAGCCGCGCCTGCTGCTCGTCTACGCGATGACCGCGGTCGGCTATGGCGGCTCGTTCATCGCCTTCACCTATCTCGCGCCCATCCTCCAGCAGGTCAGCGGCATCTCCGCGAACGGCGTCAGCCTGGTGCTGCTGGTCTATGGCGTGTCGGTCGCCGTCGGCAACGTGTGGGGTGGCAGGCTCGCCGACCGGCGCGGTCCCGTCGGCGCGCTCAAGCGCATCTTCCTGGGACTGGCCGCCGTGCTCTTCGTGCTGAGCGTCACCGCCCCGTCCCCGGCCGCCGCCGTGCTGACCGTGCTCGCCTGGGGCGCCTTCGCCTTCGGCAACGTGCCGGGCCTGCAGCTCTACGTCGTCCAGCAGGCCGAGGCCCATGCGCCCCAGGCCGTGGATGTCGCCTCGGGCCTGAACATCGCCGCGTTCAACCTCGGCATCGCCGGCGGCGCCTGGGGCGGCGGACTGATCGTCGAGCGCCTGGGCCTGATGCACACGCCGTGGATCGGCGCGATCGTGGTGCTCGGCGCCTTCGCGCTGACCGTGCTGGCCGGCCGCCTCGACCGCCGCTTCCCGCTGCCGCGGCGCGCGCCGGTCACCGGGGCCAGTAGCGCGCGAGGCGCCAACCCTCCACGCATTGCTGGGTCCACGAGTGGTCCTGGCCATTGAAGAAGCGTTCTTGCACCTTGTTGAGCTTCTTCAACAGCTCCCGGTCGTTCTTGGCGGCCTCGCGGAACAGCGTGACGCAGGCGTGCAGTTTTCTCGCGTCGGTCTCCCCGAAGATTTCGCTCGCCGAGCGATTGGCGTTCGGCGGAAGCAGAAGCGCGTCCAGGCATCGGATGAAGTTGTCCCTGAGCTTGGGCGTGCGCAGGAAGTCCCAGGCGTCGTCGAGCGACCGGATCGCGTAGTGCTTCGAGATCTCGCTGAATCCGACGCCGAGGGGTTGCGGGAAGACGAACCATATCCAGTGGGACGTCTTTTTCCCCTTCTGCAGCTGCTCAAGCACTTGCGTCATCGTCCGCGGGCTCTGCGCCTTCAGGAATCGCCGGACGCCGGGCGGGGTATGTCTGGCGCCGGGCGTCTGCCAGGCGGGGGCGGCCGATCGGCGGAACCAGCGGTTCAGCAATGCGGAGATGAAGTTGGCCCTGCGTCCCTCGGCGGAGCCGGGAGCCACGACGCGTGCGGTGGCGGCCCGGCGCTGAAACAGGTGGGGGAAGCAACTGGTGAACAGACTGGAAATTGGCATGGGAACTCCCGCACAAAGAACTGGGCGAGTGCGCAGCCGGCTGGCGGGAGTTCGTGAATGCCTGGGACTGAGCGGCGGCCGCGCGCTCAGGCGTAGGGCGCCTGGCCGAGCCCCATCGACCAGTTCTCCTTCGGCACCTCGACCAGGCTGACGAAGACGTCCTCCGGCCGCACGCCCGGATGCTCGCCGAGCGTCTTCGTGATGGCCGCGTACAGCGCCTTCTTCTGCTCCAGCGAGCGGGTGTTGTTGGCGGTGATCCGGATGATCACCAGGTCGTCGCTGCGCGCGATGCCGAGGTAGGACCCGCCATTGCGGAAGTTGGCGGCGTCGTGCTCGGTCAGGGTCATGAACTCGTCGCCCTCCGGCACGTTGAAGGTCTCGCGCATCGCGCGGTAGATGCCGTCGAGCAGCGCCTGACGGTACGGCGCGTCCTTGCCGGCGCGCAGATGGACTTGAACGAGGGGCATGAGCGGACTCCTGGCGCCGGGACGGCGAGTGATGGAGGCCCGACCTTAGCCGAGCCGCGCCGGATGAGACTTCCGTCACGGTCGCGCGCCGCCGTCGCGGGCCGGCCGTGGCGGCGATCACCCGCAGCGCATACAACCCGGGCCCAGGATTCCCGCTTTCCCTCGTCCCATGTTCCGCCTGCGCTCCCGCTCGAAGCCTTCCGTCCCGAATGGTCAACCGGTCACCGAGGCCGCCTCGCCCGGTGAGGTCCAGACGCCGGCCGCCGAGGCCGCCGACGCCATCGGGGCCGACGAACGCCGCGGCGATCCGCGCCGTGACGTTCCGCTTGGCCCGGTCGTGCGCGCCGAGTTCACGCTGCTGGGCCGCTGGCGCAGCCTGCATGTCGACGACGTCTCGCTGGGCGGGCTCGGCCTGCGGGGCAGCATCGAGGAAGGGCGCGGCCTGTTCCTGGGGCAGAAGATCGCCCAGGCCCGCGTCCGGGTGGGCGAGGAGGTCGTGCTGGTGGCCGACCTGGAGGTCCGCATCCGGCGTAGCTTCCGGTCCTTCCTGGCGGGCGAGCAGGTCCACATCGGCTGCCGGTTCCTGGGCCTGGACCCGCGCGCGCAGGAGCAGCTCCAGCACCTGCTCGTCCAACTGGCCGGCACGCGCACGCGCTGACGGCTCGTCCCGGAGCGGGTCCCGCTTGGGCCATAATCCGCTCCCACCGCGGGCGTCGTATAACGGCTATTACCTTGGCTTCCCAAGCCAATGACGAGGGTTCGACTCCCTTCGCCCGCTCCAGATCCCTGGCGGCCGGGGCCGCAGAGCCCCTGTCACCGTCCGGTCCGGCGAATCGTGTTGCAATGCTGAACGTTTTCTGAACGTTTCCTTTCAGCCGCACGACATGTCCGCCGCTTCACCGACCGTTCCGCCGACCGCGTCCCCGAACCCTTCCGCCGATCCCGCGCCTTCGGCCCACACCGGCTGGGCGCTGCTGGCGCTGGCCATCGGCGGATTCGCGATCGGCACGACCGAGTTCGCGGCGATGAGCCTGGTGCCGTTCTTCGCGCCCGACCTCGGCATCGACGTCCCCACCGCCGGCCACGTCATCAGCGCCTATGCGCTGGGCGTGGTCGTGGGCGCGCCGCTGTTCGCGGTGCTTGGCGCCAGGATCCCGCGCCGGACGCTGCTGATCCTGCTGATGCTGGCCTTCGCCATCGGCAACGGGCTCAGCGCGCTGGCGCCGGGCTACCGCGCGATGCTGCTGTTCCGCTTCCTGAGCGGGCTGCCGCACGGCGCCTACTTCGGCGTCGGGGCGCTGGTGGCGGCCTCGATGGTCGTGCCGGCGCGCCGCGCGCAGGCGGTCAGCCTGATGATGCTGGGCCTGACCGTCGCGACCGTCGTCGGCGTGCCGCTGGCCAATGCGCTCGGACAGTGGGCCGGCTGGCGCTGGGGCTTTGGTGTCGTCACGCTGCTGGCGCTGCTGACCGCCGCGCTGGTGGCGATGCACGCGCCGCGCGACCGCGTCCAGCCCGGCGCCAGCGCGATGCGCGAACTCGGCGCGCTGCGCCGCGCCCAGGTCTGGCTGACGCTGGGCATCGCCACCATCGGCTTCGGCGGGATGTTCGCGGTCTACACCTACCTGGGCTCGACGCTGATCGAAGTCACCGGCACCGGCCCCGGCATGCTGCCGCTGGTGCTGAGCGTGTTCGGCATGGGCATGACGGCCGGGACCCTCGGCGCCGCCTGGGCCGCGGACCGCGCGCTGATGCCCACCGTCGGCGGACTGCTGCTGTGGAGCGCCGCGGCGCTGGCGCTGTATCCGTTCGCGGCCGGCCAGCTGTGGACGCTGCTGCCGGCGGTCTTCATGATCGGCTGCGGCGGCGGGCTCGGCGCCGTGCTGCAGACCCGGCTGATGGACGTCGCGGGCGACGCGCAGACGCTGGCCGCGGCGCTCAACCACTCGGCCTTCAACGCGGCCAACGCGCTCGGGCCCTGGCTCGGCGGGCTGACGATCGCGGCCGGATTCGGCTGGACCTCCACCGGATGGGTGGGTGTCGCCCTCGCGTTCGGGGGCTTGGCGATCTGGGCCGTGTCGCGCGCATTCGATCGCCGATAATCCGCGCCTCGTCTTCTGGAGCCCCGCACATGGCCGACTGGCTGCCGCCCACGCGTTACTGGGTGCTGGCGATCTTCATCGCCTCGGCGCTGTATGCCCATTTCCGCGGCCGTGTCCGCTTCAAGCTGGCCCGCGCGCTGACCGACTTCACCGTGCTGATCTCGCCGATCAACGCGGTCATGTACCTGTTCTCCCGCGCCCCTTCCACGCCCTACCTGAAGCCCGCCGACTTCCCCGAGCTGGCGCTGCTGCGCGACAACTGGCAGGTGATCCGCGACGAGGCCCTCAAGCTCAACGACGAGGGCTACATCAAGGCCGCGTCCGGCTACAACGACATCGGCTTCAACTCGTTCTTCCGCACCGGCTGGAAGCGCTTCTACCTGAAGTGGTACGACCGCGACATGGACTCGGCCAACGCGCTGTGCCCCAAGACGGTGGCGCTGCTCAAGCGCATTCCCGGCGTGAAGGCGGCGATGTTCGCGTCGCTGCCGCCGGGCGCGAAGCTGGTGCGCCACCGCGATCCGTACGCGGGCTCGCTGCGCTACCACCTCGGCCTGACCACGCCCAACGATCCGGGCTGCTACATCGACGTCGATGGCCAGCGCTACCACTGGAAGGACGGCGAGGACGTGATGTTCGACGAGACCTTCATCCACTACGCCGAGAACACCACGACGCATCAGCGCGTGATCCTGTTCTGCGACGTCGAACGCCCGGTGTACTTCGCGCCGATCCGCTGGCTGAACCAGGCCTTCGGCAAGCTGGTGATGACCTCGGCCGCGACGCAGAACCTGGAGAGCGAGCCCATCGGCGGACTCAACAAGTTCTTCTATCACGCCTACAAGGTGCGCCTGTTCTTCAAGGCGTTCAAGGCGAGATCCCGCACCGGCTACTACGTCGTCAAGTGGGCGCTGATCCTGGGGATCCTGGCCGCGATCTTCCTGTGAGCGGCCTTTGGGTGGGTCGCCCTACGCCGTGGCGGCCAGCGCGCGCGACAGCGCTGGCGCCTGCGATCCGAGCGCGTACGCGTCCATGCCCAGGCAGCCGAAGGTGACCCCCTCGTGCACGCGCACCGGCGCCGCGGCATGACCGCCCGCGCCGGCGGCGACGAACCACGGCAGCAGATGCTCGTCGGTGGGATGCATCAGCACCGCATGCGGCGCCTGCGCACGGTAGGCCGCGAGCGCGGCCCAGTCGCGCTCGGCCGAGCGCTCCGCGAACCAGCCGCGGAAGGCCGCTGATTCCGGCATCTCCGGCGCGTCCTCGGCGACGCGGCGCCCCGCGGCGTCAGGGCGCATCAGCAGGCGCAGGTTGTGGGTGATGCTGCCGGTGGCGAGGATCAGCACGCCGTCGCGCGAGAGCTGCTCCAGCCGGTCCCCGAGTGCCATCAGCTGGCCCGGCGAGGCGTGCGGCGTCAGCGCCAGCGGCACGACCGGCGTGCTGGCGTCGGGATACATGAAACGCAGCGCGGTCCAGATGCCGTGATCCAGCCCGCCGTGATCGATGACGGGCACGCCCAGCGACTCGCCGAGCGCCGACGCCAGCGCGGGTTCACCGGGCGCGTCGTAGCGCAGCTGGTACAGCGCTGGCGGGAAGCCGCCGAAGTCGTACACCGCCTCGTGGCGCTCGGCGCCGAGCAGCACCGGCTCGCGCGCGGTCGTGTGCGCGGAGACCGCCAGCACGGCCCTGGGCCGGCCCCAGTGGTCGTCCAGCGTCCGGCCGAGCCGCTGCAAGAAGGCGCCGGTGTCACCGGGCTCCAGCGCGATCATCGGCGAGCCGTGCGACACGAACAGGGGAGGGAAATGCGTGTTCATGGCAGTCATTGAACGCCCGATGACTTCCCGGATCGTCTAAACCGGTTGCACGGACTGTTCAAGCCGATTGCATGACTGCATCCCGTCGTCAGCGCGCGGGCATGCGGTTCGCTACAGTCCGCCCATGAGCGCGCACCCGTCCTCCTCGTCCTCCTCGTCTGTTCCGCCTCCCGGCAGCCCGGCGGCTTCGTCTCCGGCTGCTGCCACGTCGGCGTCCTCGCGCCGGCCGCCGTCGCTGTGGCGGCAGATGGCGCTGCAGACCTGGCGCGACTTCCGCGCCGGTGAGCTCTACCTGCTGGTGCTGGCCTTGATGCTGGCGGTCGCCGCCGTGTGCGCGGTGGCCTTCCTGTCCGACCGCCTCGATCAAGGGCTGCGGCGCGATGCGGCTCAGCTGCTGGGTGGTGATGCCGTGGTCGCCAGCGACCAGCCGACGCCGGCGCCGGTGCGCGAGCTCGCGCGCCAGCTGCATCTGCGCAACGTCGACACGCTGAACTTCCCCAGCATGGCGCGCGCGAACGAGGACCAGGGGGGCGGCAGCCGGCTGGTCGCCGTCAAGGCGGTGGGCTCGGACTACCCGCTGCGCGGCGCGCTGACGCTCAAGGACGGCCGCCAGGTCGCCGCGCCGGCGCCCGGCACGGTGTGGGTGGACAGCGGCGTGCTCAGCGCGCTCGGGCTGAAGGTCGGCGATCCGCTGCTGCTGGGCGACGCGACGCTGAAGATCGCCGGCGAGATCTCGAACGAGCCCGACCGGGGCGCCGGCTTCCTGAACTTCGCGCCGCGCGTGATGCTGGCGCAGTCCGACATCGCCGCCACCGCGCTGATTCAGCCGGCCAGCCGCATCACCTACCGCTTCGCGGTGATCGGGCCGGAGGCGGCGATTCAGCAGTTCAACGCGCGGGCCCGCCAGCAGATGAAGGAGGCGAACTGGCGCGGCGTGCGGCTCGAGTCGCTCGAGACCGGCCGCCCCGAGATGCGCCAGACGCTGGACCGCGCGACCAAGTTCTTGAATCTGGTCGCGCTGCTGGCCGCGCTGCTGGCGGCGATCGCGGTCGCGCTGGCGGCGCGCGAATTCGCCAACCGCCACCTGGACGACTGCGCGATGCTGCGCGTGCTCGGCCAGCCGCAGCGGCGCCTGACCTGGGTGTTCACGCTGGAGTTCGCCACCGTCGGCCTGGTGGCGAGCGCGATCGGCGTGCTGCTGGGCTTCCTGCTGCATTTCGGCTTCATCGCGATGCTCGCGGGCCTGATCGAGGTCAACCTGCCGGCGCCCGGCATCTGGCCGGTGCTGCTGGGACTGGGCATGGGCATGAGCCTGCTGCTGGGCTTCGGGCTGCCGCCGGTGCTGCAGCTCGCGGCGGTGCCGCCGCTGCGCGTGATCCGGCGTGAACTGGGCCGGCCCAAGCTGGGGTCGATCGCGGTGCTGCTGGCTGGCGTGCTGGGGTTCGCGGCGGTGCTGACGGCGCTCTCCGCGGACTGGCGCCTGGGCCTGGTGGCCACCGGCGGCTTCGCGGTCGCGCTGGGCGTCTTCGCGCTGCTGGCGTATGGCGCGGTGCTGGCGCTGCGGCGGCTGGTGCCGCAGGCCGGCGCGCCGCGCTGGCTGCTGCTCGCGACCCGGCAGGTCGCCGCGCGGCCGGCCTTCGCGGTGCTGCAGGTGGGCTCGCTGTCGCTGGGGCTGCTGGCGCTGGCGCTGCTGGTGCTGATGCGCACCGACCTGATCGAGAGCTGGCGCGCCGCGACGCCGGCCAACGCGCCGGATCGCTTCGTGATCAACATCCAGCCGGAGCAGGGGCCGGGCTTCCGCGCCGACCTGGAGAAGGCGGGCGTCAAGGACTATGACTGGTATCCGATGATCCGCGGCCGCCTGGTCGCGATCAACGGCGAGACCGTGCGCGCCAGCCGCTTCACCGAGGAGCGCGCGCAGCGGCTGGTGGAGCGCGAGTTCAACCTCAGCCACAGCGCGGCGCTGCCGTCGCACAACCAGCTGTCGGGCGGGAGGTGGACGCCGGAGGACAAGGACGGCGTCAGCGTCGAGCAGGGGCTCGCGGATCAGCTCGGGCTCAAGCTCGGCGACTCGGTGCGCTTCGATATCGCGGGGGTGATGGTGGAATCGAAGATCACCTCGCTGCGCAAGGTCGACTGGGGCTCGATGCGGGTCAACTTCTTCGTGCTGTACCCGCGCGCGGCGATGCCGGAGCTGCCGGTGAGCTACATCTCGGCCTACCGCTCGCCGCAAGGGCAGGGCGGCGCGGCGGCGCTCGACCGCAAGCTGGTCAACGAGTTTCCGAACCTGACGCTGATCGATGTCTCGGCGGAGCTGCAGCAGATCCAGCAGGTGCTGGAGCAGGTGATCATGGCGGTGCAACTGCTGTTCGCGGTGGCGCTGGCGCTGGGCGTGGTCGTGCTGCTGGTGGCGGCGGTCGGCTCACGCGATGCGCGCACCCGGGAGTTCGCGCTGATGCGGGCTTTCGGCGCGTCGAGCGCGCTGATGGCGGCGGTGCAGCGGGCGGAGCTGCTCGGGCTGGGCGCGCTGGCGGGGCTGCTCGCGGGCCTGGCCGCGCAGGCGCTGGGCTGGGCGCTGACGCATTACGCGTTCGAGTTCGAATGGCAGTTCAAGCCCGGCGTGCTGATCGGCACGACGATCGGCGGCGCGGTGCTGGCGCAGCTCGCCGGCTGGTGGGCGCTGCGCGGCGTGCTGCAGCGCCCGGTCGTGCAGACGCTGCGCGAGGCCGACACGAACTGACCCTCTTGCGCCCTCTCCCGCTTGCGGGAGAGGGCAGGGGTGAGGGCCAGCGGCGGTGGAGGTGCGCAAGCCTTCTCAGCGAGCGGCCGCGGCGCGCTCGGCCGATTCGATCGTGTTGACCAGCAGCATCGTGATCGTCATCGGCCCGACGCCGCCCGGCACCGGCGTGATCCAGCCGGCCACTTCCTTCACGCCGTCGAAGTCCACGTCGCCGCACAGCTTGCCTTCCTCCGTGCGGTTCATGCCCACGTCGAGCACCACCGCGCCGGGCTTGACCATGTCCGCCGTCAGCACGTTGCGCTTGCCCACCGCCGCCACGACGATGTCCGCCTGGCGCGTGAAGTGCGCCAGGTCCGGCGTCGCGCTGTGGCATACCGTCACGGTCGCGTTGGCCTGCAGCAGCAGCATCGCCATCGGCTTGCCGACGATGTTGCTGCGCCCGATCACCACCGCGTGCTTGCCCTTGATGTCGTAGCCGATGAACTCCAGCATCTTCATGCAGCCGTACGGCGTGCAGGGCTTGAAGCCGTCCTGGCCGACCATCAGCGCACCGGCGCTGGCCACGTGGAAGCCGTCGACGTCCTTCTCCGGCGCGATCGCCTCGATCACCTTGTGCGCGTCGATGCCCTTGGGCAGCGGCAGCTGCACCAGGATCCCGTGAATCGCCGGATCGTTGTTCAGCGCGTCGACGCGCGCCAGCAGCTGCGCCTCGGTCATCGTGCTCTCGTACTTCTCCAGCACCGAGTGCATGCCGGCGTCCTCGCAGGCCTTGACCTTGTTGCGCACGTAGACCTGGCTCGCCGGGTTGTCGCCGACCAGCACGACGGCCAGGCCGGGCTTCACGCGTCGCGCGCTCAGCGCCGCGGCGCGCGCGGCGACCTCGGCGCGCAGTTGCTTGGACAGGGCGTTGCCGTCGATCAGTTGGGCGGTCATGGGGGTACTCCGGAACTCAGAAATGAAAGAGGCCGCACAGGGCGGCCTCGGGGCATGCGGGGAGGGCTCAGCCAGCCTTGGCGGCCGGCGCCGACGCGCCCAGCGCGATCTTCAGCAGATCGGCCACGGTGTTGGCGTTGAGCTTCTCCATGATGTTGGCGCGGTGCGCCTCGACGGTCTTGATGCTGATGCCCAGGTCATCGGCGATCTGCTTGTTCAGGCGGCCGGCGACGATGCGCTCCAGCACCTGCGCCTCGCGCGTCGTCAGGCGCGACAGCAGCGCGTCGCGGCTGGCCGCTTCCTGCTGCGTCGCGAAGGCGCCGCGGGCCTGGTCCAGCATGCGCTCGACCAGCGACAGCAGCTCTTCTTCCTTGAACGGCTTCTCGATGAAGTCGACCGCGCCCTTCTTCATCGTCTGCACCGCCATCGGCACGTCGCCGTGACCGGTGATGAAGACGATGGGGAGCGGGCTCTTGCGCTCGATCAGCTTGTCCTGCAGGTCCAGGCCGCTCATGCCTTCCATGCGGATGTCGGCGATCAGGCAGGCCACCTCGCGCGGGTCGTAGCGGCTCAGGAAGCTCTCGGCGGAGTCGTAGCACTTGACCCGGTAGTCCTTGCCTTCGAGCAGCCACTGCAAGGAATCTCGCACGGCCTCGTCGTCGTCGACGACGTAGACATTACCCTTCTTCGGAATCAAGCTCATGGTGTTGCTGCAGTGTTGTGAGCAGTGCCCGTCCCCGTGTCTCCGCCCTTGTCATGGCTGGCGAGATGGGACTCCGGACGTGGAATGTCCACGGGGATCGTGAACGCGAACCGGCACCCGACGATGGACGGGCCATTGTAGAGGTTCTCGGCCCGGATCCGGCCCTGGTGGGACTCGATGATGGACCGGCATAACCCTAGGCCGATGCCCAATCCATCGGCCTTCGTGGAGAAGAAGGCCTCGTACATGCGCTCGATGACCTCGACCGGCAGGCCCGGTCCCATGTCGGTCACCGAGAACTCGATGTTGGCGCCCAGCTCGGCCGTGTGCTTGGGCACGACGCGCAGCTCGATGTGCCGGCGCGACGGCGGCAGCGCCGCGTTGTCGATGGCCTCGGCGGCGTTCTTGAGCAGGTTCAGCAGCACCTGCTCGATCAGGATGGGATCGACCCGCATCACCGGCAGCCGCTGCGCGACGTAGGTGTGGATCTGCACGTTGCGGCGCCGCAGCTCGATGCCGGCGAGCTCCACCGCATCCTCCACGATCGAGGCCGCGAAGGCCGGCTGGCGCTGCGGCTCGCTCTTCTTCACGAAGGCGCGGATGCGATGGATGATCTGGCCCGCGCGCTGCGCCTGCTTGGCGGTCTTCTCGAGCGCGACGATCAGGTCGTCCTTCTGGATGTTGTCGCCGCGCACGCGCGACACCATGCCGTTGCAGTAGTTGGTGATCGCGGTCAGCGGCTGGTTGAGCTCGTGCGCGACGCTCGACGCCATCTCGCCCATCGTGATCAGGCGGCTGGTGACCTGCGCCTTCTCGGCCTGCTGCTGCTGCTGGGCCTCGGCATGGCGGCGCGCGGTGATGTCCGTGGCGATCAGCATCTGCGCCAGGCGCCCGTCGGTCCATTGCAGGTAGCGCGCGCGCACGTCGAACCACATGTCCAGCTGCGCGATGAAGACCTCGCGCGAATCGGCGCCGACCTCGGTCAGGTGCTGCGCCGGCAGGCCGCCGTAGTCGTCGACCTCCTCGTCGCTCTCGTAGCCCTCGGCGTAGCCGGCCTCCTTGGCGCTGGTCGCGCCGCCCAGCTGCGAGCCGGCGAGCATCGCGTGCCCCTTCGGATCGGCGCCGAACCACAGCCGGTAGCTGCGGTTGGCGAACAGCAGTTCGCCCTGCTGCACCGACAGCACCGAGACCGCCGCGTCCAGGCCCTCGAGCACCGTGGTGAAGCGCTCGTGCGACGCGGACAGCTGGTCGCGCACCCGCTTGGCCTCGGTGATGTTGGTCATCGAGGTCATCCAGCCGTTCTGCTTGCCCTTGGGGTCGATCAGCGGCGAGACATACATGCGGGCGTCGAAGATGCTGCCGTCCTTGCGCATCACCTTGACCTCGGAGCCGCCGGCCGGGCTGCGGCCCTGCATCTCCTGCTGCAGCAGGCGCAGGTTCTCCTCGTAGCGGTCGGGCGGCCAGTAGGGGAAGGGCGGCTTGCGGCCGATCAGTTCCGACTCCGCGAAGCCGGTCATCGCGCAGAAGGCCGGGTTGACGTAGCTGATGCGCGTCTCCAGGTCCATTGCGCGCATGCCGGTCAGCATGGAGTTCTCCATCGCGCGCCGGAAGTTGGTCTCGGCGGCGAGCGCATTCTGCACCTGCGCGCGCCGGCGCATGTGCTTCCAGGTGCCCAGCAGCATCCAGACGGTCAGCACCGACAGCGCCATCACCATCCAGAACAGCGTGTTGGAGATCAGCCCGATCGAGGTCCGGTAGCCCTGCCCGCGCAGCACCAGGCCGGGGGCGGGCGCCATCGGCACCTCGTAGTAGATCGGCGCGCGCGTGACGCGCCGGCCCGGCATCGGCGTGACGGTGCTGGCCACGACCTGCTCGCGCGGATCGAGCACCGCCACCGCGTGGCGCGAGGTCAGCTCGTTGGGCACCGAGTAGCGCAGCAGGCCCTCGACCGCGTACTCGGCGATCAGCACGCCGGCGAAGCCGTTGCGGTCGCTCAGCGGCAGCTGGATCTGGAAGACGGTGGTGTTGTTGGCGTCGGCGAAGGAGGCCGAGTAGACCCGCGTGCGCCGGTCGCGCGCGGCCTGGAAGGCGCGCTCGGGTTCGCTGTTGGCGTGGCCGTTGGGCATCGACGGGTCGCTGCCCTCCAGCGTCATCAGCGAGTCGGCCTGCTCGCCGATCGCGGCGACGCTGACGCGGCGCTCGCGGCGCGCGTTCAGCCAGGTGATGTGGGTGATCTCGGGCCGGTTGCGCGCGATCGCCATCGCGCGCTGCGTGAACTCGAGGTTGTCGATGGCGCGGTTGGCCAGGTCGCGCTGCAGCGGGATGAGCTGGTCCTCGTTGTCGATCAGGCGCGAGCGGATCTGCTGCTGCGCCATCTCGGTGTCGCGCTTGACGGCCTCGGCCTCGCGCTCGATCTCCTCGTTGCGCAGGTACCAGAAGGCCGAGACGATCGCCGCCAGGAACAGCACCACCGACAGCAGTGGCCCCAGCGTCGCGAAGCGGTCCTGCCGCGACGGGGACTGGCGCCGCCACCATGCCGAGACCAGGCGTTTGACGGGATTCAGGGCACGGCGCGCGAAGCCTTGGACATCGAGGCGGGACAACATGGCCGCGATTATCCCGGCGGCGCCCGCGGCCCCCGGGCGGTGGCCGCTCCGGTTATTCCCGATCCGGGCATTCCCGGATCGCATCGTGAAAGACATCCGTCACGGATCGCCGCCAGAATCGCCCCCGTCATTTCACAATATGGAAACACATCGCGCTATTTGGAAAATATAGGGCTTATGCGACACTCCGCCGCCATAGCCCTTCCGGAGGGTGGCGACGCATGCGCGGCCGCCGGTGTTTTCGTAAGCTCGGCCCTCGCGGACCGATGCCGCGAAGGCCCGTCGGACATGCCGCGCGAGAGATGATCGCCGCGCCCCGAAGGCCGTGATTGAGACCAAGGAGACAAGCCCATGTCCGCGCAGCCCCAGTCGTTCCTCGGCGCAGCCGCCAATGACACCGACGCTCTCGAAACCCGGGAATGGCTGGACGCCCTGTCCGCCGTCATCGGCGAGGAAGGGGGCGAACGCGCCCACTTCCTGCTCGAGACCCTGATCGACCATGCCCGCCAGGCCGGCATCGACGTGCCGTTCTCGGCCAACACCGCCTACGTCAACACCATCCCCGCCGACAGGGAAGAGCGCTTCCCCGGCAACATCGACATCGAGGAGCGCCTGCGCGCCTTCATGCGCTGGAACGCGATGGCGATGGTGGTGCGCGCCAACCGCCTGCATCCGGAGGACGGCGGCGACCTGGGCGGCCACATCTCCAGCTTCGCCTCGCTGGCGACGATGCTGGGCTGCGGCTTCAACCACTTCTGGCACGGTGACGACGGCGTGCACGGCGGGGACCTGCTGTACATCCAGGGCCACAGCGCGCCCGGCATCTACGCCCGCGCCTTCCTGGAAGGCCGCATCACCGAGGAACAGCTGAACAACTTCCGCCAGGAAGTCGACGGCAAGGGCCTGTCGAGCTACCCGCATCCGAAGCTGATGCCCGAGTTCTGGCAGTTCCCGACGGTGTCCATGGGCCTGGGCCCGCTGATGGCGATCTACCAGGCGCGCTTCCTGAAGTACCTGCACGCCCGCGGCATCGCCGACACGTCCAAGCGCAAGGTCTGGGTGTTCCTGGGCGACGGCGAGATGGACGAGCCGGAAAGCCTGGGCGCGATCGGCCTGGCCGCGCGCGAGAAGCTGGACAACCTGATCTTCGTCGTCAACTGCAACCTGCAGCGCCTGGACGGCCCGGTGCGCGGCAACGGCAAGATCATCCAGGAGCTGGAGAGCGAATTCCGCGGCGCCGGCTGGAACGTGATCAAGCTGATCTGGGGCTCGTACTGGGATCCGCTGCTGGCGCGCGACAAGCAGGAGCTGCTGCGCAAGGTCATGATGGAGACGCTGGACGGCGACTACCAGGCCTACAAGGCCAATGACGGCGCGTTCGTGCGCAAGCATTTCTTCGGCAAGCATCCCGAGCTGCTGAAGATGGTGGAGAGCATGTCCGACGAGGACATCTGGCGCCTGAACCGCGGCGGCCACGATCCGCAGAAGGTCTACGCGGCGTACCACAAGGCGGTCAACACCGTCGGCCAGCCCACCGTCATGCTGATCAAGACCGTCAAGGGCTACGGCATGGGCAAGATCGGCGAGGGCAAGAACACCGCGCACCAGACCAAGAAGCTGCAGGACGAGGACATCAAGGCCTTCCGCGACCGCTTCAACATCCCCATCCCGGACAGCGAGCTGGCGAAGATCCCGTTCTACAAGCCGGCCGACGACACGCCCGAGATGCAGTACCTGCAGCAGCGCCGCCAGGCGCTGGGCGGCTACCTGCCCAAGCGCCGCCCGCAGGCCGACGAGTCGCTGAAGGTGCCGGACCTGGCCACCTTCCAGGCCGTGCTGGACCCGACCGCCGAGGGCCGCGAGATCTCGACCACGCAGGCCTACGTCCGCTTCCTGACCACGCTGCTGCGCGACAAGGAACTGGGCCCGCGCACCGTGCCCATCCTGGTCGACGAGGCGCGCACCTTCGGCATGGAAGGCCTGTTCCGCCAGATCGGCATCTACAACCCCGCGGGTCAGAACTACACGCCGGTCGACAAGGACCAGGTCATGTACTACCGCGAGGACAAGGCCGGCCAGATCCTGCAGGAAGGCATCAACGAAGCGGGCGGCATGGCCAGCTGGATCGCCGCGGCGACGTCGTACTCGACGAACAACCGCGTGATGATCCCGTTCTATGTCTACTACTCGATGTTCGGCTTCCAGCGCATCGGCGACCTGGCCTGGGCCGCGGGCGACATGCAGGCGCGCGGCTTCCTGCTGGGCGGCACCTCGGGCCGCACGACGCTGAACGGCGAAGGCCTGCAGCACGAGGACGGCCACAGCCACATCCTGGCCGGCACCATCCCGAACTGCATCAGCTACGACCCGACCTTCGCGCATGAAGTGGCGGTGATCCTGCACTCGGGCCTGAAGCGCATGGTCGAGAACCAGGAGAACGTCTACTTCTACCTGACGCTGCTCAACGAGAACTACCCGATGCCCGGCCTGAAGGCCGGCACCGAGGAGCAGATCCTCAAGGGCATGTACCTGCTGGAGGAGGCCGCCAATCCTCAAGGGGCTCAGCCGCTGACGGTGAACCTGCTGGGCTCGGGCACCATCCTGCGCGAGAGCCAGGAGGCGAAGAAGCTGCTCGAGGCCGACTGGGGCGTGGGCGCGAATGTCTGGTCCTGCCCCAGCTTCAACGAGCTGGCCCGCGACGGCCAGAACGCCGAGCGCTGGAACCTGCTGCACCCGACCGAGCTGGCCTGCGTGCCCTTCGTGACGCAGCAGCTGAGCAAGGTGCAGGGCCCGGTGATCGCGTCGACCGACTACATGAAGAACTACGCCGAGCAGATCCGCGCCTTCATCCCGGCCGGCCGCTCGTACAAGGTGCTCGGCACCGACGGATTCGGTCGCAGCGATTTCCGCTCCAAGCTGCGCGAGCACTTCGAGATCAACCGCCACTACATCGTCGTGGCCGCGCTCAAGAGCCTGGCCGACGAAGGCAAGCTGCCGCAGGCGAAGGTCGCGGAAGCGATCAGGAAGTACGGCATCAACGTCGACAAGATCAACCCGCTGTACGCGTGAACCTGGCCCACCCCCTACCGGCTTCGCCGGCCCCCTCAAGGGGGCGAGCCCGACGGCCTGGCGAAGCCAGTTCCGTGGGCTCCGCTTGGTAAGCCAACCGGTTCAGTAAATTTCTGGAGACACCCAATATGGCATTGGTGGAAGTCAAGGTTCCCGACATCGGGGACTTCAAGGACGTCGCGATCATCGAGCTGCTGGTCAAGCCCGGCGACACGGTGAAGGCGGAGCAGAGCCTGGTCACCGTCGAGTCCGACAAGGCCTCGATGGAGATCCCGTCCTCGGCGGCGGGCGTCGTCAAGGAAGTGAAGGTCAAGCTCGGCGACAAGCTGAACGAAGGTGACCTGATCGTCGTGCTGGAAAGCGACGCCGCCGCAGCGCCCGCGCCGGCCGCCGCCGCTCCCGCTCCCGCGGCCGCCGCTCCGGCGCCGCAGGCCGCCGCGCCCGCGCCGGCCGCGGCCCCGGCCGCATCGGCGGGTCCGGTCGACATCGTCGTGCCCGACATCGGCGACTTCGACGAGGTCGCGGTCATCGAGGTGCTGGTCAAGGTCGGCGACACCGTCAAGCAGGAACAGAGCCTGATCACGGTCGAGTCCGACAAGGCCTCGATGGAGATCCCGTCCTCGCATGGCGGCGTGATCAAGCAGCTGCTGGTCAAGCTCGGCGACAAGGTGTCCAAGGGCTCGAAGATCGCCGTGATTGAGGCGGCCGGCGGCGCTGCCGCCCCGGCTCCGGCGGCCGCCCCGGCGCAGGCCGCGGCAACCCCCGCGCCGGCCACCGCGAGCGCGCCCGCGCCGGCCGAGCGCCAGGTCCCGACCGCCGCGCTGCCGCCGCATGAGCCGACCCAGCCCACCGGCAGGCTGCCGCACGCCTCGCCCAGCATCCGCAAGCTCGCCCGCGAGCTGGGCGTGCCGCTCGAGGAAGTGAAGGGCTCCGGCGCCAAGGGCCGCATCACCGAGTCCGACGTGCAGTCCTTCGTCAAGTCGGTGATGGCCGGCGCGGCGCAGACCGCCGCGCAGAAGGCCGCCGCCCCGGCCGGTGCCGGCGGCGGCGCCTTCCCGGGCCTGCTGCCCTGGCCCAAGGTGGACTTCGAGAAGTTCGGCCCGGTCGAGCGCAAGGACCTGTCGCGGATCAAGAAGATCAGCGGCGCCAACCTGCATCGCAACTGGGTCACGATCCCGCACGTCACCAACCACGACGACGCGGACATCACCGAGCTGGAAGCCTTCCGCGTCCAGTTGAACAAGGAGAACGAGAAGTCCGGCATCAAGGTGACGATGCTGGCCTTCATGATCAAGGCGACCGTCGCGGCGCTGAAGAAGTTCCCCGAGTTCAACGCCTCGCTCGACGGCGACACCCTGGTCCTGAAGAACTACTTCCACATCGGCTTCGCCGCCGACACGCCCAACGGGCTGGTCGTGCCGGTGATCCGCGACTGCGACAAGAAGGGCATCTTCCAGATCAGCCAGGAGATGTCGGAACTGGCCAAGAAGGCGCGCGACGGCAAGCTGGGCCCGGCCGACATGACCGGCGGCTGCTTCTCGATCTCGTCGCTGGGTGGCATTGGCGGCACCTACTTCACGCCGATCATCAATGCCCCCGAGGTCGCGATCATGGGCGTGTGCAAGTCGCAGACGCGTCCGGTGTGGGACGGCAAGCAGTTCGCGCCGCGCCTGATCCTGCCGCTGTCGCTGAGCTGGGACCACCGCGTCATCGACGGCGCGGCCGCGGCCCGCTTCAACGTGTATTTCGCGTCTCTGCTGGCGGACTTCCGTCGCATCGCCCTCTGATCGGAAGGACCGGACATGGCATTGGTTGAAGTCAAGGTTCCCGACATCGGGGACTTCAAGGACGTCGCGATCATCGAGGTCCTGGTCAAGGTCGGCGACACGATCAAGCAGGAGCAGAGCCTGGTCACCGTCGAGTCCGACAAGGCCTCGATGGAGATCCCGTCCTCGACGGCCGGCGTGGTCAAGGAGCTCAAGGTCAAGCTGGGCGACAAGATCAACCAGGGCGACCTGATCGTCGTGCTGGAGAGCGACGCGGCGGCGGCAGCCGCGCCGGTCGCATCGGCTCCGGCTCCGGCGCCGGCCGCTCCCGCGGCGGCGCCCGCTGCCGCGGCGCCGGCCCCGCGGGCCGCCACCTACACCGGCCCCGCCGAAGGCGAGTACGACGTGATCGTGCTCGGCGGCGGTCCCGGCGGCTATTCGGCGGCGTTCCGCGCGGCCGACCTGGGCCTGAAGGTCGCGCTGGTGGAGCGCTACGCGACGCTGGGCGGCGTCTGCCTGAACGTAGGCTGCATCCCGTCCAAGGCGCTGCTGCACGTGGCCGCGGTGATGGACGAGGTCAAGCACTTCGCCGACCTGGGCGTCGAGTTCGGCGAGCCCAAGGTCGAGCTGCCCAAGCTGCTGACCCACAAGAAGAAGGTGATCGGCAAGCTGACCGGCGGCCTGGCCATGATGGCCAAGATGCGCAAGGTCACCGTCGTGCGCGGCTACGGCACGCTGCTGGACGCCAACCACCTGTCGGTCGAGGAGACCGGCGGCGAGGGCCAGGAGCGCACCGGCAAGACGCAGACGCTGAAGTTCAGGAAGATCATCCTGGCCGCGGGCTCGCAGGCGGTGCGCCTGCCCTTCATGCCCAGCGACCCGCGCGTGATCGACTCGACCGGCGCGCTGGAGCTCAACACGAGCCCCAAGCGCATGCTGATCGTCGGCGGCGGCATCATCGGCCTGGAGATGGGCACGGTGTACTCGACGCTGGGCGCGCGCCTGGACGTGGTGGAAATGCTGCCCACGCTGATGACCGGCGCGGATCGCGACCTGGTCAAGGTCTGGCAGAAGATGAACGCGCCGCGCTTCGACAACATCATGTTGAACACGAAGACGGTCGCGGCCGAGGCCACGCCGCAAGGCATCAAGGTCAGTTTCGAAGGCGAGGGCGCCCCGAAGGAGCCGCAGGTCTACGACCTGGTGCTGCAGGCGGTGGGCCGCACGCCCAACGGCAGGAAGATCGGCGCGGACAAGGCTGGCGTCGCGGTCACCGACCGCGGCTTCATCCCGGTCGACGTGCAGATGCGCACCAACGTGCCCAACGTCTTCGCCATCGGCGACATCGTCGGCCAGCCGATGCTGGCCCACAAGGCGGTGCACGAGGGCCATGTGGCGGCGGAAGTCATCGCCGGCGAGCTGCTCGGCGACGACGCGCTGGCCAAGTCGCGCTTCGACGCGCGCGTGATCCCCAGCGTCGCCTACACCGATCCGGAAGTGGCCTGGGTCGGCGTGACCGAGGACGAGGCCAAGGCGCGCGGCATCAAGGTCAAGAAGGGCCTGCTGCCGTGGACTGCCTCGGGCCGCGCGATCGCCAACGGGCGTGACGAGGGCTTCACCAAGCTGCTGTTCGACGAGGAGACCCACCGCATCATCGGCGGCGGCATCGTCGGCACGCATGCGGGCGACATGATCGGCGAGATCGCGCTGGCGATCGAGATGGGCGCGGACGCGGTCGACATCGGCAAGACCATCCACCCGCATCCGACGCTGGGCGAGTCCATCGGCCTGGCCGCGGAAGTCGCGCACGGCTCGTGCACCGACGTCCCGCCGGCGCGCAAGTAGGCGCCGGGCCCGGAGCACGCGAGCGGATGCTGGTCCTGGACGCCGCCGCCACCGCGCGGGCCCTGCCGTGGTCCCTCCTGATGGAGGAGATCGCGCTGGTGTGCCGCGAGCACCGCGACGGCCGCCTGACCTGTCCGCCGCGGCAGGTCTTGCCGCTGCGCCAGGACGGCGTGCTGCTGGTGATGCCCTGCCTGAGCGACACGCTGTCGATCACCAAGCTCGTCAGCGTGCATCCGCTCAACGCGCCGCTGGGACTGCCGACGATCTCGGGCGAGGTCGTCGTGCTGGACAGCCGCACCGGTCAGCGCCTGGCGGTGCTGGACGGTCCCGCGCTGACCGCGCGCCGCACGGCCGCGGTCAGCATGCTGGCGCTGCAGCACCTGGCCCGCCAGGCGCCGCGCCGCGCGCTGGTCGTCGGCGGCGGCGTGCAGGCGCGGGCGCACGTCGAGGCGCTCCAGGCGCTGCATCCGCAGGCCACCATCCACGTGCAGGCGCACCAGTCGGTGCCGGCCTTCGTCGAGGAGCTCGGCGTCGAGCCGCTCCCGGCCGAATCGCAGACGCGCCATCCCTGGGACGTGATCGTCTGCGCGACCACGAGCCGCGTGCCGGTGCTGCGGCCCGGCGTTGGCGAAGGGGCGGTGGTGATCGGCGTCGGCGCGTTCCGCGACGACATGGTCGAGCTGCCGCCCGAGCTGGTGCGCGGAGCGCAGGTCTGGGTCGACGACCCGGTGGGCGCGCAGGCCGAGGCCGGCGACCTGATGGCGGCCGGCCGCTTCGAGCCGCAGGCCTCGATCGAGGACCTCGTGATGGGGCATGCGCCGGTCGACGACGGCCGCACGCGGCTGTTCAAGAGTGTCGGCTGCGCCCGCTGGGACCTCGCCGCCGCGCGCGTCGCGGTGCGCGGCTGAGCCCGCGCGGCGGGCCTTGCGTTGACCTCAGGCCTCGTCCAGCAGCGGACGCAGCGCCTCATCCCACTGCTCGAGCTCGTCCGCCGACAGATGCAGCCAGGCCATCGCGGCCTCGCGGTGCACGGCCCAGTCGACGTCCGCGTCCAGTCCCTCGTGCTGGCGCATCAGCTGCTCGGCGATCAGGCCGGCGGCGATCAGCGTGCGGACCTCGGGCTCGATCGAGTCGTCGGTCAGCGCCTCGAAGTCGTGATGCAGCCGGATGGCGGTCATCAGCTCCGGCGCCAGATGCCAGACCTTGATCACCAGCGCGCCCACCACGGCGTGGTCGGTGCGGTGGTTGATGTTCTCGGTCTTGATGTAGGGGCGGTCGATGCGGGCCGCGGCTTCGACCATGGTCGCGCCGTAGCCGCGCACGCTCTGCAGCAGCACCGGCATGCCGACATGGCAGAACAATCCGTAGCTCTGCGCCAGGTCCACGCGCATGCCGGGCAGCTGATGCGCGATGAAGCCCATCGCGGTCGCGCGCTTGGCCGAGCGCTGCCAGAAGCGCAGCAGGTGCGGACTGTTGACCGGAATGGCATGCCGGACCAGGAAGGCCTGCATCAGCGCGGCGCTCTCGTCCAGGCCCAGCCGGTACATCGCCTGCCCGACGGTGGCGCAGGGCACGTTGCCTGCCACGAGATGCAGCGGGCTGTTGGCCACGCGCAGCAGCGTCGCGGACATGGCCACGTCCGCGGCGGCGATGCGGGCCACCTCGTTGAGGTCGGGCTGGGGCAGGGACATCGCCGCGCGCAGCCGCTGCAGCAGCTCCGGGCACGGGGGGATCTGGATCTGGCGCAGCGGCCCGTTGGCGCGGGCCTGGTCCAGTTCCTGGCGGACGGCTTGGGTCTTCATGTGAGCGCCGGATTATCCCGGCGCGCCCCGACCCGCCGCGTGAAGGGGTTGCGGCAAATTGCCGGTTGTCCGCGGCGGCATCGCGGTTCGTCCGGGAGTGGATGCGGAGGCGGATACATTGCAGCGCATGTCACGATTCGTCACTCGCAGCGCGACGCGCATGCGCCGGGCCTTTCGGCCGGCGCTGGCCGCGCTGGCGTGCGTGGTGGGGCTGTGGTCGGCGCTGGCCTGGGGCTGGGACCGGGAGCGGCTGACCGAATCGGCGGCGAAGCTGTCGCCGAAGACGCAGGCCGCGGTGAAGGCCATGATCCAGATGGCCGAACACGCGGCGGCGCAGCCCGACGAGCGCGACCGGCTCGTGACGGTCAACAACTTCTTCAACCAGCGCATCGCGTTCCGGGACGACATCGAGGTCTGGGGCCAGGTCGACTACTGGGCCACGCCGCTGGAGATGCTGGACAAGGGCGCCGGCGATTGCGAGGACTACGCGATCGGCAAGTACATGAGCCTGCTGGCGGCAGGCGTGCCGCAGTCCCGGCTGCGGATGGTCTACGTGCGGGCGCAGTTCCAGGGACGGCCCCAGGCGCACATGGTCCTGGCCTACTATCCGCAGCCGGAGGCGGAGCCTCTGATTCTGGACAATATCAACCCCGAGATCCGGCCAGCGTCCTTGCGGCCGGATCTGACACCGGTGTTCAGCTTCAACGGGGAGGGCCTGTGGAGCGGCGTCGGCGCCACGACGGCGGGCAATCCGCTGGTGCGGCTGTCGCTGTGGCGCGACCTGCTGGCCAAGGCCAAGGCGGAGGGCTTCTGATGCACGGGGCTGGACACGGCGAGACGACGGGCGACGGAGAATTCAACACATGTCCCTGATAAGACAAATCTGGTGCCTGGTCCTGGGCGCGGTGCTGGCCTCGGTGCTGGGCGGGGTGGCGGTGAGCACCTGGTCGCTGCGCGAGCTGCTGCAGACGCAGGCGCAGCTGAAGAACGCCGACAACGCGAATGCGCTGGCGCTGGCGCTGTCGCAGCAGAAGGGCGACGCGGAGCTGATGTCGCTGCTGATCTCGGCGCAGTTCGACGCGGGCGCCTACGAGAGCGTGCGCTGGCGCGACGCGGGCGGGGCGCAGGTGTTCGAGCGGCATCTGGAGACGCCGCAGATCTCGCATGCGCCGGGCTGGTTCGTGGCGCTGCTGCCGCTGGAGGTGGCGCCGGGCGTGGCCAAGGTGTCGGATGGCTGGAAGTCGGCCGGCGAGATCGAGCTGCGCGGCCAGACCGGCTACGTGCACGAGGCGCTGTGGCGCGCGACGATGAGCACGGCGAGCTGGCTGCTGCTGGTGGGCGTGATCACCGGCGTGGCGGCGGCGATCGTGCTGTCGCGGCTGCGGCGGCCGCTGGACACCGCGGTGCGGCAGGCCGAGGGCGTCACGCAGGGGCGCTTCGAGACGGTGCTGGAGCCCCGCGTGCCGGAGATGCGCAAGCTCACCAGCGCGATGAACACGATGGTGGTGCGCACGCGCCAGATGTTCGAGGCGCAGGCCGAGCAGCTGCGCACGCTGCATCACCAGCTGCTGTGCGACGAGCTGACGGGGCTGTCGCACCGGCGGCAGTTCGTGGCCGAGCTCAATTCGGCGCTCGAGCGCGACGACGGACCCTTGCGCGCCGGCCTGGTGCTGCTGCGGCTCAAGGACCTGCAGGGCCTGAACCAGCGGCTCGGCCATGGCGCGACGGACCAGGCGCTGATGGCGATCGCGCAGGCGCTGCGCGTCTATCCGGAGCAGGTGCGAGGCTGCCTGGCGGGGCGGCTGAATGGCTCGGACTTCGCGCTGTGGCTGCCGGCGCCGAACGTGGTCGGCGACACGGCGCAGGCGCTGGCCGACGCGCTGCGCGCCGGCTTGCAGAACCTGGGATCGGGGGTTGGCGTCGCGCTGGGCGCGGTCGAGCTGATGCGCGACCAGCCGATGAGCGCCTGGTTCGCCGCGGCCGATGCGGCGCTGGCGAAGGCGGAGCAGGGCGAGGGCGTCGTGCTGGAGCTGCGCGAGGCGCCGCCGTCGGACGAGGTCGCGCAGGGCGAGCGCGCATGGCGCGCGTTGATCTCGGACGCGCTGGCGCAGCAGCGCAGCCGGCTGCTGGAGTTCCCGCTGATCGGCCGCGACCGGCAGGTGTTGCATCTGGAATGTCCGCTGCAGCTGAAGCTGAACCCCGTCGGCGAATTCGAGCCCGCGGCGCGCTGGCTGCCGCTGGCCTTGCGGCATCGCTTGAGCGCCGAGGCCGACCTGCAGGCGCTGGCGCTGGCGCTGCAGGCCTCGCAGCAGGACCGCCGGCCGCGCTGCGTCAACGTGGCGCCGGCCTCGCTCAACGACGGCAGCTTCATCGCCCGGGCGCGCGAGCTGGTGCAGGCCGCGCCGTCGGCGGCGCGGCGGCAGATCGGTCTGGAGCTCGCGGAGCCCGCGGCCGTGCAGCATTTCGAGGCGCTGCAGGAGCTCGGCCGCCAGTTGAGGCCGCTGGGGGTTCAACTGGGCCTGGAGCACGCGGGTGCGGGACTGGCTCAAATCGATCGTCTTTTCCAGGCGGGCCTGGACTACGTGAAGCTGGACAGCGCGGTGGTGTCGGGGGTGTCGGCGGACGTGGCGCGGGCGGCCTTCGTGCGCAGCCTGGTGGTCATGCTGCGCAGCCTGTCGCTGAAGGTCTACGCGGAGGGCGTGACGGACGCGCTCGACGCGCAGGCGCTGTGGGACTGCGAGCTCGACGGCATCACCGGTCCGTGGGCCTCGGCGCAGGAGATCAAGCCCTGACTCATCGAAGTCGGTGAATCGCTTGATGGCCGTCAAGCACTCTTGCCAAGCGTTTTGAAGCTCTCAGAATCCGCGCCTTCCTCTTGTCGCTGAAAGAGCAGGTGCAGAATGTCCGCCGTTCTCCAACCGATTGAACCGTTCATGCCGCGCGTCGATTTCCATGTCCAGATTGACGAGCAGATCAAGGCCCGCGTCGAGGCGCTCGCCACGCGCATCAACGTGGACATGAGCGAACTCGTCGAGTTCCTCGTCAAGCGCTGGGTCGAGCGCACGGATCCCGACGAGCCTGACGTGACCCTCCATGAAGTACTCATGGAGCGCCGTCTCGACAACGGCGTGAAGGCAGCGTTGCGCGGGGACTTGGTGCCCGAAGAGGAAATCGAGGCCGAAGACGCGCAGATGATGGCTGACATCCGCCGTCGCCAGGAGCGCGGTGGGTGAAGGCCCGCTGGACCCGCGAAGCCCGAGCCCAACTCCAGCGTCAAGTCCGATATCTCGCGGCGCGCAATCAGCAGGCAGCCGATCGGCTCTACGTTGATGCGCGCGCCGCTGCGGACCTGATCGCGCGACATCCGGAGTTTGGCCGGCGCATCGACCCTCGCGTGCGGGAGTGGGGGGTTGGAAAGGACAAACGTTACGTGCTTCGCTACGTCGCGAAGATCGTCGTCGTCGAGATCGTGGAGTTCTGGCACACCGCGCAAGACCGTCCGTTGGCGGCCTGAGCGGGACGCGCTGTCAGTCGATATCCGCCGTATGCAACGGATACCCGTTGCCGCCGCGGCGGTCGTCGAAGAAGCGCTGCAGCGCTTCGCGGATCGTGTGGAAGGCGATCTCGTCCCAGGGGATCTCGTGCTCGTGGAAGAGCTTCGCTTCCAGCGTCTCCGGACCCGGATCGAACTCGGGGCTCAGCAGCTTCGCGCGGTAGAACAGGTGCACCTGGCCGACGCGCACCACGTTCATCACGCAGTACAGGTTCTGCAGCTCGATCCGCGCGCCGGCCTCCTCGACCGTCTCGCGCGCCGCGCCCTCGGCGAGCGTCTCGCCCAGCTCCATGAACCCCGCCGGCAGCGTCCACTTGCCCAGCCGCGGCTCGATCGCGCGCTTGCACAGCAGCACCTGCTCGCCCCAGACCGGCAGCGTGCCCACGACGTTCAACGGATTCTCGTAATGGATCGCCCCGCACACCGTGCAGGTCGCCCGCTCCCGGTTGTCATCGGCCGGCACGCGGTACTCGATCTGACCGCCGCAGGTGGAGCAATGCTGATGGCGCCGCGCTTGGAACATGGGGCGCAGTGTAGCGGCCTCACATGGCATGATCGCCGGCCATGGAGCTCTACAACTACTTCCGTTCGTCCGCCTCGTACCGCGTCCGCATCGCGATGGCGCTCAAGGGCCTGGACTTCGACTACAAGTCCGTGCACCTCGCGAAGAACGAGCAGTTCAACGAGTCGTACGCCAGCGTCTCCGCCTCGCGCCTCGTGCCGCTGCTCAAGGACGGCGACGCCATCGTCACGCAGTCGATGGCGATCATCGAGTACCTCGACGAGCAGTACCCCGAGCCCTCCCTGCTCCCCGGGGACGCGCTCTGCCGCGCCTACATCCGCGCGCTGTCGCAGGACATCGCCTGCGAGATCCATCCGCTGAACAACCTGCGGGTGCTGCGCTACCTGGTCAAGGACCTGGGCGTCGGCGACGAGAACAAGACCCGCTGGTACCAGCATTGGGTCGAGAGCGGCCTGTCGGTCGTCGAGCACCGGCTGAAGGCGGAAGGGCGCTCGGGCCGCTTCTGCTTCGGCGACGCGCCGACGATGGCCGATTGCCTGCTCGTGCCGCAGGTGTTCAACGCGCAGCGCTTCGACTGCCGGCTCGACCACGTGCCCACCGTCATGAAGATCCATGCGAACTGCATGGCGCTCGACGCCTTCAGCCAGACGCAGCCGAGCGCCTGTCCCGATGCGGAATGACGCGCCTGGCGCCGGCCCGCATCCCGACTGGCTGCGTCCGGACTGGGACGCGCCGCAGGTCCAGGCCTTCATGACGACGCGCGCGGGCGGCGTCAGCGGCGGCGCCGGCGGCGTGGAGGGATCGGCTGACCAGCGCGGGCTGGCGAGCCTGAACCTCGGCCGCTCGGTCGGCGACGATCCGGCGAATGTCATCGAGAACCGGCGCCGCGTCGCCGCCGCGATCGGTGGCGAGCCGGTGTTCCTGAAGCAGGTTCACGGGACCGCCGTGTTGCGCCTGCGCGCCGGGCACGCGTTGCCCGGCGCCGATCCCGAGCCCGCCGATGCCGCGATCAGCACCGATCCGGCGCTCGCCTGCGCGGTGATGGTCGCGGACTGCCTGCCGGTGCTGTTCGCCGGTCCGGGTGTGGTGGGCGCGGCGCATGCGGGCTGGCGGGGACTCGCCGGCGGCGTGCTCGAGCGCACGGTCGCCGCGATGCGCGAGGCCGCCGGCTGCGACGGCGCATCGATCCGCGCCTGGATGGGCGCCTGCATCGGACCGGCGCGGTTCGAGGTCGGCGCCGACGTGCTCGAGGCCTTCGGCGTCGAGCCGCTCCATCGCGATCAGCCCCTGTTCCGCTTCCAGCCCAACGCGCAGGGCGAGCCGCGCTGGCGCGCCGACCTCTACGGCCTGGCGCGGCGCAGGCTCGATGCCGTCGGCCTTCACGCCATTTCGGGCGGCGGCTGGTGCACGCTCAGCGAGCCTTCACGGTTCTTTTCGTTCCGGCACGAGCGCGTCGACGGCCTGCGCAGCGGGCGCATGGCCGCGGTCATCCGGCTGCGCTGAGCCAGCCCCGGCCGAGGGCGCCGCTGGCGCCCCCCGCGCCGCGGCTTCGGCGGTTTCCGCCTTCCTTCGCCGCGCGCGCCGCTGCGGCGTGCCCATCAGGTACATCACGATCGACAACGGGACCAGCCCGTAGAGCACGAACGTCACCAGCGCGCCGAGCACCGAGCCCTGCGGACTGAAGGCCTCGGCCACGGCCATCATCAGCACCACATACATCCAGGCGATGGCAACCAGATACATCAACGATTTCCTCGGGGCATCGCCACGGCGCCGTCACGCGGGGGTAAGCTGAACGGGCTACAAAAGCGGTTGAGCATATGCGATGCCGCCGCAGTGATCGATGCGATCGGCTGTGGCAAGCTTCTTGCACAGGTCCGCATGAGGAGACACATGAGCGCGAACAACGCCGAGGCCGGTTTCACCGGTGCATCGTTCCAGGGTTTCGAAGCGTGGGCCCGTCAGGCGCAGCAGGCCGCGAGCGGCCTGTCGCAGGGCTTGGGCGATGCCGTCCAGCAGCTGCAGGCGATGCAGGTCGCGCCCGACGCGTGGAGCCAGCTGCAATCCGAATACCTGCGCCAGGCCGGCGAGCTGTGGAACGCCGCGATCGGTGAGTCGAAGGACGGCGCAGCCGCGGCCGCGCCGCTCAAGGACCGCCGTTTCTCCGACGCCACCTGGACCGAGAACCGCGTCGCCCACTTCACCGCGCAGCTCTACCTGCTCAACGCCCGCACGCTGCAGCGCATGGCCGAGCAGGTGCAGGGCGACGACAAGACCCGCGCCCGCGTCCGCTTCGCGGTGCAGCAGTTCGTCGACGCCGCGTCGCCGAGCAACTTCCTCGCGCTGAATCCGGAAGCGCAGCAGCGCGCGATGACCACGCAGGGCGAGAGCCTCGCGCGCGGCCTGCAGCTGCTGATGGCCGACGTGCAGCGCGGCCATGTGTCGCAGACCGACGAGTCGGCCTTCGAGGTCGGCCGCAACGTCGCCACCACCGAGGGCAGCGTCGTCTTCGAGAACGAGTTCTTCCAGCTGCTCGAGTACAAGCCGCTCACCGCCAAGGTGCACACGCGCCCGCTGCTGATGGTGCCGCCCTGCATCAACAAGTACTACATCCTCGACCTGCAGCCGGAGAACTCGCTGATCCGCTACGCCGTCGCGCAGGGCCACCGCACCTTCGTGGTGAGCTGGCGCAACCCGGATGCGGGCTGCGTGCACTGGACCTGGGACGACTACATCGGCCAGGCCGCGATCCGCGCGATCGAGGTGGTGCGCGAGATCGCCGGCACCGACACGATCGACACGCTGGGCTTCTGCGTCGGCGGCACCATCCTGGCGACCGCGCTGGCGGTGATGGCCGCGCGCGGCGAGCAGCCGGCCTCCAGCGTCACGCTGCTCACCACGCTGATCGACTTCAGCAGCAATGGCGTGCTGGACCTGTTCATCGACGAGCAGGCGGTCAAGCTGCGCGAGATGACGCTGGGCGAACACGCGGTCAACGGCCCGGGCCTGCTGCATGGGCAGGAACTGGCGACGACCTTCAGCTTCCTGCGCCCGAACGACCTGGTCTGGAACTACGTGGTCGGCAACTACCTGAAGGGCGAGGCGCCGCCGGCCTTCGACCTGCTGTACTGGAACGGCGACGCCACCAACCTACCGGGGCCGATGTACTGCTGGTACCTGCGCCACACCTATCTGCAGAACGAGCTGAGACTGCCGGACCAGCTCACCGTCTGCGGCGAGCGCATCGACCTGGGCCGCATCGAGGCGCCGGTCTACATCTACGGCTCGCGCGAGGACCACATCGTCCCCTGGGACGCCGCGTACCGCAGCACGCAGGTGTTCAAGGGCAAGAAGCGTTTCGTGCTCGGCGCGTCCGGGCACATCGCCGGCGTGATCAATCCGCCGGAGAAGAACAAGCGCAGCCACTGGATCGGCAAGGGCGCGGCGCTGCCCGCCGATCCGCAGCAGTGGCTGCAGCACGCCACCGAGCATCCCGGCAGCTGGTGGACCGATTGGTCGCAATGGCTGGCCGGCCACGCGGGGCCGCTGAAGGCGGCGCCGCGCGCGCCCGGCAACCGCGTCCACAAGGCCATCGAGCCGGCGCCAGGCCGTTACGTGAAGCAACGCGCCTGAACGGTTTCAACCCGCTGACGTCAGCAGTTTCGAAAGAGGAGCGAGTCATGAGTTCACCGCAGGACATCGTCATCGTCGCCGCGGCCCGCACGCCGATCGGCAAGTTTGGAGGGGCACTGTCGACCACCCCGGCCAGCGAGCTGGGCGCGACCGTCATCCAGGAGCTGCTGCGCCGCAGCGGCCTGCAGCCCGATCAGGTCAATGAGGTCATCCTCGGCCAGGTGCTGACCGCCGGCGTCGGCCAGAACCCCGCGCGCCAGGCCGTCATCAAGGCCGGCCTGCCGGTGAGCGTGCCGGCGATGACCATCAACAAGGTCTGCGGCTCGGGCCTGAAGGCCGTGATGCTCGCGGCGCAGGCGATCCGCGACGGCGACTCGGACATCATCATCGCCGGCGGCCAGGAGAACATGAGCCTGTCGCCGCATGTGCTGCCGGGCTCGCGCGACGGCCAGCGCATGGGCGAGTGGAAGCTCGTCGACACGATGATCGTGGACGGCCTGTGGGACGTGTACAACCAGTACCACATGGGCATCACCGCGGAGAACGTGGCCAAGGAGTACCACGTCAGCCGCGCGCAGCAGGACGAGCTGGCGCTGGCCAGCCAGCAGAAGGCCGCCGCGGCGCAGGACGCCGGCCGCTTCACCGCCGAGATCGTCCCCGTCACGATCCCGCAGCGCAAGGGCGATCCGGTCGTGTTCGCCGCCGATGAGTTCATCAATCGCAAGACCAATGCCGAGGCGCTGGCCGGCCTGAAGCCTGCTTTCGACAAGGCCGGCTCGGTGACCGCCGGCAATGCCTCGGGCCTGAACGACGGCGCGGCCGGCCTGCTGCTGATGACCGACGCGAAGGCGAAGGCGCTCGGGTTGACGCCGCTGGCGCGCATCGCGTCCTACGCGAGCGCCGGCGTCGATCCGAAGACCATGGGCATGGGCCCGGTGCCGGCCTCGCGCAAGGCGCTGGCGCGCGCCGGCTGGCAGGCCAAGGACCTGGACCTGCTGGAGATCAACGAGGCCTTCGCCGCGCAGGCCTGCGCCGTGCACCAGGAGATGGGCTGGGACCTGAGCAAGGTCAACGTCAATGGCGGCGCGATCGCGCTGGGCCATCCGATCGGCGCCTCGGGCGCCCGCATCCTGGTCACGCTGCTGCACGAGATGATCAAGCGCGATGCGAAGAAGGGCATCGCCAGCCTGTGCATCGGCGGCGGCATGGGCGTGGCGCTGTGCGTCGAGCGCTGATCCGCGCCCGGAGTTCCTTCCGCGTCTGAACGATCCGATATTCCAGGCTTGCCGGCCGTGGACGCGGCGGCGCGGCAAGCCCCTCAGGAGGCAAGCAAGATGAGTCAGAAAGTTGCATACGTGACCGGCGGCATGGGCGGCATCGGCACCGCCATTTGCCAGCGCCTCCACAAGGAAGGCTTCAAGGTCATCGCCGGTTGCGGTCCGAGCCGCGACCATGCCAAGTGGCTGTCCGAGCAGACCGCGCTCGGCTACACCTTCCACGTGTCGGTGGGCAACGTGGCGGACTGGGACTCGACGGTCGCCGCCTTCGACAAGGCGATCGCCGAGCACGGCAAGATCGACGTGCTGGTCAACAACGCCGGCGTGACCAAGGACCGCATGTTCCTGAAGATGACCCGCGACGAGTGGGACACCGTCATCGACACCAACCTCAACAGCATGTTCAACGTCACCAAGCAGGTGGTGCCGGGCATGGTGGACAAGGGATGGGGACGGATCATCAACATCTCGTCGGTGAACGGCGAGAAGGGCCAGGCGGGCCAGACCAACTACTCGGCCGCCAAGGCCGGGATGCATGGCTTCACGATGGCGCTGGCGCAGGAGCTGGCGGCCAAGGGCGTGACCGTGAACACCGTCAGCCCGGGCTACATCGGCACCGACATGGTCAAGGCGGTGCGGCCGGACGTGCTGGAGAAGATCGTCGCCGGCATCCCGGTCAAGCGCCTGGGCGAGCCGGACGAGATCGCCTCCATCGTCGGCTGGCTGGCGGGCGAGAGCTCCGGTTTCACGACCGGCGCAGACTTCAGCTGCAACGGCGGGTTGCACATGGGGTGAAGCGGGACCGAGTTCAGTCCGGTGGACTGAGCGACGCCCGCTGAACGGCTGTGGACCGCAGGTCCACAGGCTGGGGGGCGGCGATTCGAACCAAACCCCCTCTTTCAGCGACGCAGCGCCAGCGTGCCCTTCAGGCCGCCGGCGTTGCCGTTTCCACTGGAGGAGATTACCGATGTCACCACCGTCGCGCCCGCATGCCGGGCGCCGTTCCCTGTTGCTGGCCGCCGCGGCCTTGCCGCTCGCCGCCGCGCAGGCCATCCCCGCGAAACCCGCCGCATCGTCCGCGGGACGCGTCCTGCGCGTTGGCGTGATCGATCTGAGCTTCCATCGCGCGAGCGCCGGCATCGTCACGCAGGTGCTGCAGTCCGGCGGCGTCGCGCATGAACTGCGATTCGCGCCCCATGAGCGCATCTACGAACTGCTGGGCCGCAGCGAGATCGACATGACCGTCTCCGCCTGGCTGCCCGGCAGTCATGGCGGCTTCGTCCGCGACTTCGAGGGCGAGCTGCTGCCGCTGGGCCTGCTGTACCAGCCCTACGCGCTGTGGGGCGTGCCGGACTACGTGCCGGCGGACCTGCTCAGCACCGTCGGCGACCTGCGCCGCGCCGACGTCGCCGAGCGCATGACCAAGCGCATCCAGGGCATCGGCCCGGGCGCGGGCATCAGCCGTTTCTCGCGCGAGATCGTCGAGCGCTACGACCTGGACGCCCATGGCTACCGTTTCGAGAATGGCTCGCTCGAGGACTGCGTCCAGGCCTTCGAGTCGGCCATCGCGCGGCGCGAATGGGTGGTGGTGCCGCTGTGGCGTCCGCAGTACCTGCATGCGCGCCATCGGATCCGCGAGCTGCGCGAGCCCGGCGGACTGCTGCGCGGCGTCGACGACGCGACGCTGGTGCTGCGGCGCGACGCGCGCGCGTTGATCCCGGACCGCACGCTGGCGGTGCTGGCCGGCATGTCGCTGGGCAACGAGGTGGTCGAGGCGCTGGACGAGCGCGTCGGCCGCGAGGGCCGGGACGCCGGGCAGGTGGCCGCGGAGTGGCTCGCCGGGCACGGCGCGGCGGCGGACGCCTGGGCTCGCGCGGGACAGCTCGCGCTGGCGTCGGCGAGCCGGATTCCTGCGCGATGAAAAAGGGCTGCCCCTGGCAGCCCTTCGTCGTCCGGCCGGACCTCGGTCCGCCGGTCAGTCCTTCTTCATCAGGACCAGCAGTTGCGACAGGTTCTGCGCCGCCGCCTGGAGCTTGGGCAGGCCCTGCTCGAGCAGGACGTGCGGCGGCGTGCGCGACGCATGCGTGCTGATGTTGATCGCCGCGATCACGCGGCCGTCCCGGCCGGCGATCGGCACGGCGATGGTCAGCACGCCGTCCTCCAGTTCCTGGTCCACGAGGCACCAGTGCTGGCGCCGCGCCTGCTCGACGGCGGCACGCAGTTCCTCGTGCGAGCGCACCGTGTTGCTCGCGCGCCGCGCCAGCTGCACGTGGGCCAGTCTGGCCTCGCGCTCCTCGGCCGGCAGCGCCGCCAGCAGCACGCGGCCGGTGGCGGTGGCCCAGGCCGGCAGGCGGCTGCCCACGCCCATCGGGTCCGACATGATCTTGCGCAGCGGCGCGCGCAGCACGAAGACCACGTCCTCGGCGTCGAGCACCGCGATCGAGACGGACTCGCGCACGTCGTTGGCCAGCTGCATCGCCACCGGCTCGGCGAAGCGCCACAGCGGCTGCGACGACAGGTAGGCGAAGCCCAGATCCAGGATCTTGGGCGTCAGCTCGAACATGCGCCCCTCGGACCGCACGTAACCCAGCGTCTGCAGCGTCAGCAGGATGCGGCGCGCGCCGGCGCGCGTCAGGCCGCAGCGCTTGGCCACGTCGGTCAGGGTCTGACGGGCATGGTGGGTGTCGAAGGTCCGGATGACCGACAGGCCTCGCGCGAAGGACTGCACGTAGCTGTCGCCAGGCTTCAGGGAGGTGTTGGGTGCGCTTTCGTCAGGAGACATGGGCGTCATGACCGCAGTATAGGAAGGCCGCGAAACGTTAATATCGCGCCCCTTTCCTTGTGATGTGACAGAGGGTGAAAACCATGGCCATGGACGTTGTCGACTACGAAATCAAGGGCGCTGAAATGCAGTTCGTCGAGGTCGAACTCGACCCCGGCGAAGCCGCCATCGGCGAAGCCGGCAGCATGATGTTCATGGACGCCGGCATCGGCATGGACACGGTGTTCGGTGACGGATCCGCCAACCAGGGCGGTTTCTTCGGCAAGCTGCTGGGTGCGGGCAAGCGGTTGGTGACCGGGGAATCGCTGTTCACCACGGTCTACACGAACCAGTCTCATGGCAAGCAGCGGGTCGCGTTCGCGGCGCCGTATCCCGGCAAGATCCTGCCCATGGATCTGGGCAAGCTGGGAGGCACGCTCATCTGCCAGAAGGACGCGTTCCTGTGCGCGGCCCGCGGCGTGTCGCTGGGGATTGCTCTCCAGCAGCGCCTGTCGACTGGCTTCTTCGGTGGCGAAGGTTTCATCATGCAGAAGCTCGATGGTGATGGGCTGGCCTTCGTGCACGCGGGGGGTACCGTGGTTCGTCGGACGCTCCAGCCCGGGCAGACGGTGCTGGTCGATACCGGTTGCGTGGTGGCCTACACCCCGTCGGTGAGTTTTGAGATCCAGTACGTGGGCAAGATCAAGACCGCCCTGTTCGGCGGCGAAGGCCTGTTCCTGGCCAAGATGACCGGACCCGGCGAAGTCTGGCTGCAGAGCCTGCCGTTCTCGCGCCTGGCGTCGCGCGTCTTCGCGGCGGCGCCGCAGCGCGGCGGCTCGCGCGAGGAGGGCTCGGTGCTCGGCGGCTTCGCCACCGGCGGCCTGCTGGGCGGGCTGCTCGGCGGCGACGACGAATGAGCCTCGCGTCCGCCTGAACCGGCCGGCAAGTTCGAGATGCGCAGACTTGCCGCAACGCTGGCGGCAAGTCTGGCGCAACCGGATGCAACCGTGAGCACGCGCTCAAGCCCGCATCAACACGGCGTTGGCGGTGCTGTTCCGCTCGGGGCCTAGGGAGAACCCGCCTACACTTGAGGGCTTCGCGCCGCTCGGTGCGACGGGCATCTCCTGTTGAGGATCTCCATGCTGTCTTCCCTCGCGCGGCCGCTGCTGGCCGCCCTGGCCCTCACCGCGCTGGGCGCGGTTCTCGCGCCGGCCACGCAGGCCGCCACCGGCAATGCCAACGGCAACGGCGCCAGTCCCATCTTCGTCCTGAACTCGCTGGATGCCGACATCAGCGTGATCGATCCCAAGGACTTCCGCGAGCTCAAGCGCATCCCGACCGGCAAGGAGCCGCACCACCTCTACCTGACGCCCGACCGCAAGACGATGGTCGTGGCCAATGCGCTGGGGGATTCGCTGACCTTCCTCGACCCGGTCACCGCCGAGGTGCAGCGCACCGTGCGCGGCATCCCCGATCCCTATCACCTGCGCTTCTCGCCCGACATGAAGTGGCTGGTGCTGGCCGGCAACCGTCTGGACCACGTCGACATCTACAAGTGGCAGCCGCAGAACGCGGCGCAGCCGCTGGCGCTGTTCAAGCGCTTCTCCGCGCCGAAGACGCCCAGTCACCTGTCCATCGACAGCAGGAGCAGCGTCGTCTACGCCAGCCTGCAGGACAGCAGCGAGCTGCTGGCGATCGACCTGAGCACGATGACCCCGCGCTGGAAGATCCCGGTGGGCAAGCTGCCGGCCGACCTCTACCTGACGCCGGATGACAAGTTCCTGCTGGTGGCCCTGACCGGCGAGCGCAGCGTCGAGGTCTACGACGTCAGCGGCGCGCAGCCCCGGCTGGTGAAGCGGCTCGAGACCGGCGACGGCGCGCACTCGTTCCGCGCGCTCGGCGACAGGAAGCATGTGCTGGTCAGCAACCGCGCGGCCAACACGATCAGCAAGATCGCGCTGGCCGACTTCACCGTGGTGGACACCTTCAAGGCGCCGGGCGGCCCCGACGACATGGAGATCCTGACCGACGGGCGCACGCTGATGTTCACCTCGCGCTGGGCGCGCAAGCTCACCGTGATGGACCTGCAGACCAAGCAGATCCTGCAGCAGGTCAAGGTCGGCAAGTCGCCGCACGGCGTCTGGACGCTGGACCAGATGCCGCGCCAGTGAGCGCGGACCGGTGCTAGCGTGAAGACGTCCTTCGTCCTGCGGCATGGCGCCGCGCTGCTGCTGGGCCTGACGCTCGCCGTGCAGGCGCAGCCGCAGGCGGCCGCCTCGGCGCCGGCCGTGCCGTGTGACAAGCCGGTCTACCTGACCTTCGACACCGGCCACATGGGCGTGGCGCCGTTGATCGTCGACACGCTCAAGCGCTTCGACGCGAAGGCGACCTTCTTCCTCGCGCAGGAGCCGACGATCGACGGCGGCCAGACGCTGGACGACAAGTGGGCGCCGTGGTGGAAGCAACTGGCCGGGGAGGGGCATGACTTCGGCTCCCACACCTGGTTCCACGACACCTGGACCGCCGACCTGCCCGATGGCCGCTTCCGCTTCCGGCGCGCGGCCGGCGAGCAGGTGCCGCAGACGGTGGTGCTGAGCCCGGCCGAGTACTGCGAGGAACTCAAGCGCCCCGCGCGCCGTTTCCTCGAGATGACGGGCCGGCCGATGTCGATGATCTTCCGCGCGCCGGCCGGGCGGACCTCGCCGGCGCTGCTCGCGGCGGCGCAGGCCTGCGGCTTCCGGCATGTGGGCTGGAGCGCGGCGGGCTTCCTCGGCGACGAGCTGCCCAGCGACAAGTATCCGAACCTCGCGCTGCTGGAGCAGGCGCTGCGCCGCGTGAAGCCGGGCGACATCCTGATGGCGCACCTGGGCATCTGGTCGCGCCAGGAGCCCTGGGCGCCGGCGGTGCTGGAGCCGCTGCTGCAGGGTTTGAAATCCCGCAGCATGTGCTTCGCGCCGTTGCGCGATCATCCGGACTACGTCGCCTGGATGCGCAAGCCGCAGGAGGCGGTCGCGCTCAAGCCGGCCGCGGCGCCGGGCGCGAGCGGGGCGGTCGGCCCGAAGGACGCGCTCAAGCGTTGAAGCCTCGACACCTTGACGCCGTGAATCACCGAATCCCAGGAGCACAGACAGCGTGATGGACTGGTTCACCGATCTGTTCGGACAAGCGCAGCAGGCGCTGTTCGAGAGCCTCATCCAGCCGATCGTCTTCGGCCTGGGCTACGGCAACCTGCTCGAGGACGCGTTCGACGCGACCGGCTGGCTGCTGGTGGGCCTGGCGCAGATCGTCGTGATGCTGGCGGTGATCGGCTCGCTGCAGCGCTGGCGGCCGGCCGAGGCGGTGACCGACCGCCGCGCCATCCGCGTCGACATCGTCTACACGCTGATCCAGCGGCTGGGCCTGTTCCGGCTGGCGATGTTCTTCTCGCTGGATCCGCTGTTCGACAGCCTGGTCGGCGAGCTGCGCATGCAGGGCGTCCCGACCTTCCAGCTGGACGCGATCTGGCCCGGCGTGACGGACCAGGCCTGGGTCAGCTTCCTGCTTTATCTCGTCGCCTTCGACCTGCTGCAGTACTGGCTGCACCGCGCGCAGCACTCGTGGAACTGGTGGTGGGCGCTGCACTCGCTGCATCACAGCCAGCGTCAGATGACGATGTGGAGCGACAGCCGCAACCATCTGCTCGACGACCTGCTGATCGACAGCGCGGTCGCGCTGACGGCGATCCTGATCGGCGTCGGACCGGGGCAGTTCGTGGCGCTGGTCGCGATCTCGCAGTTGCTGGAGAACCTGCAGCACGCCAACCTGCGCCTGAGCTTCGGCCGGATCGGCGAGCGGCTGCTGGTCAGCCCGCGCTTCCACCGGCTGCACCATTCGATCGGCATCGGCCACGAGGGCCTGGGCAGAGGCACGCTGGGCGGCCACAACTTCGCGGTGCTGCTGCCGGTGTGGGACGTGCTGTTCCGCACCGCCAACTTCGAGGACCGCTGGGATCCCACCGGCGTGCGCGACCAGTTGCCGGAGGAGGGCGGGCGCGACTACGGCCAGGGCTACTGGGCGCAGCAGTGGCTGGGCCTGAAGCGGCTCGCGGGCCGTGACAAGATCGCGCCCTCGACGATGACCATCGCCGGCCAGGAGCCGGCCGGAGGGGACGACTGATGATCAAGCCGATGAGCCGCATCGCGGACTCGTTCTGGCGCGCCGCCGCGTACTGCCTGCATCCGCGGGTGATCGGCCTGTCGCTGCTGCCGCTGATCGTGTCGGCCGCGCTGGCGTTCGGACTGGGCTACTTCTTCTGGGAGGCGGCCGTCGCCGGCGTGCGCGCGACGCTGGAATCCTGGAGCCTGGTCGACGGCCTGCTCAAGTGGCTCGACAGCCTGGGCGCCGCGTCCTTCCGCACGGTGCTCGCGCCCATCATCGTGCTGGCGATGGCGGTGCCGGCGCTGGTGGTGCTGAGCCTGCTGCTGGTGGCGCTGCTGATGACGCCCTCCATGGTCGACCTGGTGGCGCAGCGCCGCTTCGCCGGTCTGGAGCGCAAGCGCGGCGCGGGCTTCATGGCGAGCCTGGGCTGGTCGCTCGGCCACACGGTGCTGTGCGTCGTGCTGCTGATCGCATCGCTGCCGTTCTGGCTGATCCCGCCGCTGGCGCTGATCCTGCCGCCGCTGATCTGGGGCTGGCTGGGCTACCGCGTGTTCACCTTCGACGTGCTGGCCGAGCACGCCACCGGCGCCGAACGCCGCCGCCTGCTCGGCGAGCACCGGATGCCGCTGCTGCTGGTGGGACTGGCCACCGGCTACCTGGGCGCCGCGCCGGCCGCGATCTGGGCCATGGGCGCGCTCACGATCGCCTTCGCGCCGGTGCTGATCCTGGTGTCGGTGTGGCTGCACACGCTGGTCTTCGCCTTCAGCTCGCTGTGGTTCGCGCACTATGCGCTGGCCGCGCTGCAGGAGATGCGCCGCGCGGACACCGCCGCCGCGCGCGCGCCCGATCCGGTGATGGACGCGCTGCCGGCCAACTACGCCACCGCGCCGCCGCTGAGCGCGGACGATCCCGAGCCGGGCCCGCCGCCCGCGATCGAGAACCGTCCGTCGCCGCTCTGACGCTTCCGTTCCCACGCCATCGCAGGACTTCGCATGACCATCGGACTCTTCATCATCGGCGACGAGATCCTCTCCGGGAAACGCCAGGACAAGCACCTGGCCAAGGTGATCGAGCTGCTGGGCGCGCGCGGCCTGCAGCTCGCGTGGGCGAAGTACCTGGGCGATGACCGTGAGCACCTGGTGCGCGAGTTCGAGGCCGCCTTCGACAGCGGCGACCTGTTCTTCAGCTGCGGCGGCATCGGCGCGACGCCGGACGACCACACGCGCCAGGCCGCCGCGGCGGCGCTGGGGCGGCCGCTCGAGCTGCATCCGCAGGCCGCCGAGCTGATCTGGCAGCGCGTCCAGCAGATGGCGGCGGAGCAGGGCACGACGCCGGAGCGCGACCATCCCGACACGCTGCGCCGGCTCGAGATGGGCGTGTTCCCGCAGGGCGCGGCCATCATCCCGAATCCGTACAACAAGATCCCGGGCTTCTCGATCGAGAGCCGCGCGCATTTCGTCCCCGGCTTCCCGGTGATGGCGCATCCGATGATCGAGTGGGCGCTGGACCATCTGCACGCCGACCTGCATCGGGCGGTCGGCACGCGCGAGCGCTCGCTGATCCTGCAGGGCGCGATGGAGGCGAGCCTGACGCCGCTGATGGAGCGCATCGAGGCCGACTTCCCCGGCATCAAGGTGTTCTCGCTCCCGAGCGTCGACCATCCGCAGTACGGGCGCCACATCGAACTGGGCGTCAAGGGCGACGCGCAGGCGATGGACGCGGCGTACGCGGCGCTGCGCGCGGGCGTTGTCCAATTTGGTGCCGCCATCAGCACTGAATTGGTGCGATGATGCACCGATCCGGGTTTCGCCCCCAGGCGGTGCACCGGCGGGTCTGACGGCTTCCCTGCCGCGTCCCTGGCGCCGCCCTCGCGTGGCGCGCTGGGCATCGAGGGTTGGCGCGCCATGCACCGGTCTGGCGCCTGCCTGTCACGCCGGCGCCATCTGTTGGCATGCAAACTGCTAAATCGTCCCCGCTGGGCCGAAGCCCGACGACTCTTTCTTTCTCATCCAGCCCCCCTAGGAGTGATTGATGGCCACCAAGACCGTCGCCGACGTGATGAACATGGTGAAGGAGCACGAAGTCAAGTTCGTTGACTTCCGCTTCACCGACACCCGCGGCAAAGAGCAGCACGTGTCCGTGCCCGTGTCCGCCTTCGACGAAGACAAGTTCCAGTCGGGCCATGCCTTCGACGGCTCCTCGATCGCCGGTTGGAAGGGCATCGAAGCCTCCGACATGCTGCTGATGCCGGACCCCAACACGGCCAACATCGATCCCTTCTTCGAAGAGCCGACGCTGATCCTGACCTGCGACGTCATCGATCCCACCGACGGCAAGGCCTATGAGCGCGACCCGCGCTCGCTGGCGCGCCGCGCCGAGGCCTACCTGAAGTCCTCCGGCCTGGGCGACACGGCCTTCTTCGGTCCGGAACCCGAGTTCTTCATCTTCGACAGCGTCCGCTGGAACGTGGACATGTCGGGCTCCTTCGTGAAGATCGACGCCGAGGAAGCCGCCTGGAACACCGGCAAGGAATACGAGCACGGCAACAGCGGCTACCGTCCCACCGTCAAGGGCGGCTACTTCCCGGTCCCGCCGGTCGACAGCGGCCAGGACATGCGCTCGGAGATGTGCCTGATCCTGGAACAGATGGGCATCCCCGTCGAAGTCCACCACCACGAGGTCGCCAACGCCGGCCAGATGGAGATCGGCACCAAGTTCAGCTCGCTGGTCGAGCGCGCCGACTGGCTGCAGCTGCAGAAGTACATCATCACGAACGTCGCGCATGCCTACGGCAAGACCGCCACGTTCATGCCGAAGCCCATCGTCGGCGACAACGGCTCGGGCATGCACGTGCACCAGTCGGTCTGGAAGGATGGCAAGAACCTGTTCGCCGGTGACGGCTACGCCGGCCTGAGCGACTTCGCGCTGTACTACATCGGCGGCATCATCAAGCACGCCCGCGCGCTGAACGCCATCACCAACCCCGGCACCAACTCGTACAAGCGCCTGGTGCCCGGCTTCGAAGCTCCGGTGAAGCTGGCCTACTCGGCCAAGAACCGCTCGGCCTCGATCCGCATCCCCTACGTCGCCAACCCGAAGGGCCGCCGCATCGAGGCGCGCTTCCCGGATCCCTCGGCCAACCCGTACCTGGCCTTCGCCGCGCTGCTGATGGCCGGCCTGGACGGCGTCGAGAACAAGATCCATCCGGGCGAAGCCGCCACGAAGGACCTGTACCACCTGCCGCCGGAGGAAGACGCGAAGATCCCGACCGTCTGCCACAGCCTGGACCAGGCGCTGGAGTACCTGGACAAGGACCGCGCGTTCCTGACCAAGGGCGGCGTGTTCACCGATGCCTACATCGATGCCTACATCGACCTGAAGATGCAGGAAGTCCAGCGCTTCCGCATGACCACGCACCCGGTCGAGTTCGACATGTACTACTCGCTGTGATCGCGAGCGCGGACGGCGCCATGACCGCTTCGGCACGGCCCGCTCCGCACCGCCACCGCGCAGGGGGACGGCCACGGCCGTCCCTTTTCGTTTTCGCGCTGCCGCGGCCGGGGCGGTACACCTGGCAACAGCGTGTGTGGGTGCCGGTGAGGCGGCGCTGGACCGATTGCGTCACAATGCCCGATGACTCTGGTCAGTTAGAAGCAGGGAATGCAGATGAAGCTGCAGATCAAACGGGTGGGACGTTGGGGAATGGCGGCGCTGGTGGCGCTGACCGGCATGGCGGGGAGCGCTTCGGCGCAGGGCGTGGTGTACCGCTGCCCGGGACCGCCGGTGCTGTACACCGACGCGATGTCGGCCAAGGAGGCCGCCGAGAAGGGCTGCCGCAGCATCGAGGGCACGCCGATCTCCGTGATCGCGCCGGTCAAGCCGCGACCCTCGGTGACACCGTCACCGACATCGGGAGGCCAGAGTGCTGACCTCAAGGTCGACGCCAAGGACCAGCGCGTGCGCGACGACGATCGCCGCCGCATCCTCGAGCAGGAATTGCGCGAGGCCGAGGGCAAGCTCGCCAAGCTCCAGCAGGAGTACAACAACGGCCAGCCCGAGCGCCGCGGCGACGAGCGCAACTATCAGAAGTACCTGGACCGCACGGCCGAACTCAAGGCGTCCGTCACGCGCCAGGAGGCCGACGTGCAGGCCATCAAGCGCGAGCTCGGCAAGCTGCCGCCCTGATCACCGCGCGGTGGTCCGGGTGACGCGCGCCGAGTCTGGCCAGAGCGACACCCGATGACTTCCACTTCCGACGCTTGCGTGCCCGCCGGCGATGACGGCGCGGCCTACCAGTGCTTCGACCTGCTGGCGACGCTGGTCGCGGTCGTGCGCCCGGACGGCACCTGCGAGTTCGCCAACACCGCCGTCGAGACGCTGTTCAACCTGCCGCGCCGCGCGGTGCAGGGCAGCAACCTGCTCGAGTGGTTCACCGACACCGGCCGCCTGGTCGAGGCGCTGGAGGAGGTGAGCCGCAACGCGTTCTCGAGCTCGCGCTTCGACGCGACGATCCGCCGCGGGCCGCGCACGCACGACGATCTGCTGCCGGTGCATGTGATCGTCAGCCAGACCGAGGATCCGCAGCGGCTGGTGATCGAGCTGATCGAGAACGCGCAGCAGACGCGCCAGGACCGCGAGGAGCGCAACCTGGACCAGGTCCACGCGACCAAGGAACTGACGCGCAACCTCGCGCACGAGATCAAGAACCCGCTGGGCGGCATCCGCGGCGCGGCGCAGCTGCTGGCGCTGGAGCTGCAGCCGACGGCGCGCTGGGCGGAGCTCGAGGAATACACCGAGGTCATCATCCACGAGGCCGACCGGCTGCAGTCGCTGGTGGACCGGCTGCTGGCGCCGCACCGGCGCGCGCAGGTGGTGGGCGACGTCAACATCCATGAGATCTGCGAGCGGGTGCGCACGCTGGTGCTGGCGCAGTACCCGCGGGGCCTGACGCTGCTGCGGGACTACGACATCTCGCTGCCCGACTTCCGCGGCGACCGCGAGCAGCTGATCCAGGCGGTGCTGAACATCGTGCAGAACGCCGCGCAGGCGCTGCAGGCGCGCATTGCATCGGGCGACGCGCTCATCGCGCTGCGCACGCGGGTCGCGCGGCAGGTGACGATCGGCAAGCAGCGCTGGCGCTTGGCATTGGAATTGCATGTCGAGGACAACGGCCCGGGCGTGCCCGAGGAGATCAAGGACCGCATCTTTTTCCCGCTGGTGTCGGGCAGGGATGGGGGCTCTGGTCTCGGGCTGACGCTGGCGCAGACGATCGCCCAACAGCACCAGGGCATGATCGACTGCGACAGCCAGCCGGGCCGGACCGATTTCCGAATCACCCTGCCTTTGCCTTGAGCCGCGGCCACAAGCCGACAACAGGGGAAAGGGGAGCCATAGATGAAGTCGATCTGGATTGTTGACGACGACCATTCGATCCGTTTTGTTCTCGAGAAGGCGCTGGCGCGCGAGGGGCTGCCAGTGCGCAGCTTCAGTCAGACGCGCGAGGTGCTGGCCGCGCTCGAGGAGGACACGCCACAGGTGCTGGTGTCCGACATCCGCATGCCGGGCGGTTCAGGCCTGGAGCTGCTGACCACGGTCAAGAAGCAGCTGCCGGGGCTGCCGGTGATCATCATGACGGCCTACTCGGACCTGGACAGCGCGGTGAGCGCGTTCCAGGGCGGGGCCTTCGAGTACCTGCCCAAGCCCTTCGACCTGCCGCGCGCGGTGGAGCTGATCCGGCGCGCGCAGGAGGAGAGCCAGCGCGAGGCGGTGGGCGAGGCCGAGAAGGTCGAGATGCCCGAGATGCTGGGCCAGGCGCCGGCGATGCAGGACGTGTTCCGCGCGATCGGGCGGCTGAGCCAGAGCCACGTGACGGTGCTGATCACCGGCGAGTCGGGCTCGGGCAAGGAGCTGGTGGCGCGCGCGCTGCACAAGCACAGTCCGCGCGCGGACGGGCCTTTCGTCGCGATCAACACGGCGGCGATCCCGAAGGACCTGCTGGAGTCGGAGCTCTTCGGCCATGAGCGCGGCGCGTTCACCGGCGCGCAGGCGACGCGCAGAGGCCGCTTCGAGCAGGCCGAAGGCGGCACGCTGTTCCTGGACGAGATCGGCGACATGCCGCTGGATCTGCAGACGCGGCTGCTGCGCGTGCTGTCGGACGGGCAGTTCTATCGCGTCGGGGGTCACAGCCCGCAGAAGGCGAACGTGCGGGTGGTGGCGGCGACGCACCAGAACCTGGAGACGCTGGTGAAGGAAGGGCGCTTCCGCGAAGACCTGTTCCACCGGCTCAACGTGATCCGGCTGCGGTTGCCGCCGCTGCGCGAGCGCCGCGAGGACGTGCCGCTGCTGGCGCGCTACTTCCTGCAGAGGAGCGCGAGTGAGCTGGGCGTGGAGCCCAAGCGGCTGTCGGACGCGGCGCTGCAGCGGCTGGTGGGTTTCGACTTTCCGGGCAACGTGCGGCAGCTGGAGAACATCTGCCACTGGCTGAGCGTGATGGCGCCGAGCCTGATGGTCGAGGCCAAGGATCTGCCGCAGGAGCTGCTGGCCGCGGCGCCGGGCGCGCCGGCGCTGACGGGGACGATGTCGGCGGAGGTGATGCCGCTGGCGAGCGGGCTGAGCGGCGCGGCGGCGATGGGGCCGGCGCCGCTGCCGGCGGTGCCGATTCCGCCGTCGCCGGACGCCTGGGTCGCGGAGATGGCGCGCGAGGCGCGCCGCCTGCTCGTGGCCGGCGAGCCGAACGTGTGGGACGTGCTGACGCGCCGCTTCGAGGCCAGCCTCATCCTGACGGCGCTGGACCTGACGCGCGGCCGGCGCATCGAGGCGGCGCAGAAGCTGGGCATCGGGCGCAACACGATCACGCGCAAGATCCAGGAGCTCAACCTGGACGCGTGAGGCGGCGGGGAGCGGCCGGCCGCGCCCGGGCAGCGCGGACCGGACGCGCCGTCACCCTCAGGGGGGCGACCCCGCGGGCTTGGCGGTGCCGTTGTCGGTCGTGCTCGCGGCCCCCTGTTTCGCCGCGGGCGCGACCAGGATCATCGGCCTGCCAGTGGTGGCGCCCGTGCCCAGGGAAATGTTGTCGATGAAGAAGTCCCATGAGCCGGTGTTCGACGAGATCACGACCCGCTTGATGCCCTTGGTCGGCAGGTCGACGATGGCCGAGCCGCTGGACGAGTTGGGAGGCAGCGTGACGCTGGACGTGCCGCCCTTGTCGTCCTGGACGACGTACGAGACATTGAACACCTGGCCATTCATCAGCAGCATGCGCACGCCATCGGTCGGCGTGGCCAGGTCCATCGTGATCGTCGACGAGCAGCCCGGGCAGAAGTAGGCCGTGCCATAGACCACCGACGCATTGCGCGGCAGGAAGGTGGTGCCCTTCAGGATCTGGCCGCCGGAGAACGTTGCGCCTTCGGATTTCAGCGGCGCCTGGACTCCGCTGAAGACGCTCGGGCCATTGAACTTCTCGAAGTCGATGAAGCAGCCTTGAGGCTGCGCACCGGTGACGTCCAGGTAGTGCTTGATGAGCGAAGCAGCGTACTTGACCGCCACTGGGCCGAGTTCCCTGAACTGCTCGGTGGCGATGACGTCGTTGATCGTCGCGTCGGTGGGCGCCGGTGTGATGTGGAACAGCACCTTGGTCTTGTAGACCACGCTCTTGTAGGCGATGCGGCGGCCCCGGGCGTCGTAGAAGTAGTCGGTGTCTTCCGAGGCCGAGGCCGGCCCAAGACCGGTGAACACGGTGTCCTTGCTGTAGAAGTTCGATGCCGTCCAGTTCTGCAGCTGCTGGTAGAACGAGGCGACATCGCCCACGGGCAGAAGACCCTCGCTGATCGGCGGCGAAGTCGGCGTTCGGGTGACTGCCTCCACCGGGTCGAGGTCGCCCACGCCGCCGTAGTTGAGGTGCTGGTCGTTGCGCGTGTGGGCGGGCGAGGTCAGGTCCTCCAGCAGATGCAGCGGGAAACCGAGTTGCCGCAGACCTTCCTCGGAGATGGCCCCGTCGGCTCCTTGCGCGGCAGCGACGGCGTCGCTCCAGCGATGGGTGTTGATCAGCGTGCCGAATGTCCAGGAGCAAGGGCCGCTTCCCAGACCCCAGGCGATCGAGCTGCAGCTCGAACCCGAGGCGCTCAGCGCGGGCGTGAAGTGGAAGACCGGGCGCGTGCCTTCGTCCTCGGCGGCGGTGCCGACCTGCAGGAGCTGGTTGAGGTTGGTCGAGCAGGCCGTCCGGCTGTCGATCTGCTTCAGATACTCCACGGCCGAGGCCGTGATGTTCTGATGGGTGGGTACCGCGTGCGAGAACGCGGCCATCGGCGAGCCGATCAGTGCGGCAGCCAGGAGTCCGAATCGAAACATGGGTGTCTCCCGTTGCCGGTTACCAGTACATGACGTACCACTCGCCCGATGGGATCTGCGTGAGCCCGATCTCGGCGATGACGAATGCGCTGCCGTTGGCGACCCGCACGGCGTAGACGCGGGTGGGGCCGTCCGTGCGCAGCAGCGTGGCGGTGCGCAGCCCCGCGCTCAGCGCCTCCAGCATCGGAGGTGTGAGGCTGGTCAGCTTCTGACGGTTGTTCGCATTGGCCGAGAAGTGCTTGAGCGCGGCCTCGATGTCGCCACTGGTCAGTTCGTCGGCCAGGCGCGACAGCATCTGCTCGGGCGTGCCGCCCGGCTGCGCATTGACGTAGATGATCTCGGACTGCGCGCGCTTGATCTGGCCCTTGAATGAGGCCGACACGCGAAACCGGAACTCCGTGGGCGCGTCCGCGCTGAGCGGGAAGCGCAGCGTGAAGACCCGGTCGCCGAAGGACACGTCGCCATCGAGGCCGTCGTCATGAAGCGTGCCGACCGTGGTGACCGTGCCGTTCGCGTTCAGCCGCTGCAGGGTGACGCTGGTTGGAATGAGGGTGGGGTCACTGATCGTCGAGGTGACGACGATCTGCGGCGTGGCACCGACCACGAAGGTGCTGGTGGACACGTTGGTCTGGCCGATCACCGAAGCGGCGAGGGCGGGTGCGGCGCCGAGCAGCATGAATGCGGCGCACGCGAGTCGTCGATGGGCAGGGCTCATCATCTGGCTCCAGGGTTGGGATGCGATGTCGCCCCCGGGAAGGGTGGCGCGGCGGGGGAGGTCTGCGCTTGGCGATTCGGGCGGATCAGACCCCGGCGGCGCCACGGCGACGCATGCCGGCCAACAGCGTCAAGGCCGTCGCCGCCAGCAGCATGCTGGCCGGTTCTGGCACTTCGCTCGTGCTCGTCGGCACGTAGGACGCATCGTCCATGACGAACGAGTCGCCGCCGATGTCGCCGAGGATCTCGATGCGCCGGATGCCTGAGGCGAAGTCGACCGCGATGGCTTCGTTCGGACTGCTCCCAGGCGTGCCCGAACCGGCGTAGTTCACGTTGAACAAGGACGTGGCGGTGTCGACCACCGCGCCATTGGCGTCGTAGGCGCGCATCGTCAACTGGGAGACGTAGGTGAAGAACGCCGAGAACGACGAGATGCTGTTGTTGAACAGGATCGACATCGGACCGCCGGCGTCGACGACGACGTTGATGCCGCTGTGAGGGGGGAAGTTGGCGTCATTGAGCGAGACGCCAGCCTGGAGCACGGTCGCATTCGTGAACGTGAGACCGCTGATCTGTCCTGTCAGCGATTCACCGTCGAGAAAGCCCTCGAAGTCGACCGGGGCGGCACTGGCGCACAGCGGCGCCAGCGTCGCGATCATGGCGGCCGCGCAGGCGCGCCGGAGGCGGAGCATGTCCTTCACGTGGTTCTCCCTTGCGGCCGGACGTATCGCGCGGCGCTGTTTGAATGGTGTGAGGAAATGATGGTGGCCGCGAATACGAACCGTCAAGCAAGCGGAAAGCGTGTTTCAGCGACGGCGTCCTCAAAGGAGGTGAGACGAGCGTCGCATGTTCAGGTGTCATTGCGTTATCTTCGGGGGATGGAAACCGATGCGGTCGCGTCGGCATTCCGGTCGCTGGGCATCCGCTATCGCCGTGGGTCAGCATAGGGTGTGGCTGGGAGAACCCATGAATCGAAGTCATGGCGCATGCGCCTTCATCGTCTGTCTTGCCCTGCTGCCGGCGGCGACGTTCGCGCATGACGTGGTCATCTACCGCGGCATGTGCGACGCGTCCGCGGCGGTCGCGCTGGACGCCAACCACTTCGCAGTGGCCGATGACGAGCACAACACGCTGCAGGTCTATCGCCGAGGCAAAGCCAAGGCAGTCACATCGCTGACGCTCGACGAGTTTCTCGGCACGAAACGCGAGTCGGACCTTGAGGGTTCGGCAACCATCGGAGGCGTGACCTACTGGATTGCCTCGCATGGCCGCAATGCCGATGGCGAGCTGCGCAAGGACAGGCATCGCTTCTTCGCCACTGAAGTCGTGCCGGGATCCAAGCCGCCGGCCTTGCGCATTCGCGGGAAGGCGTATCGCAAGTTGCTCGATGACCTGAAAGCGGCGCCTGCCTTGCTGCCGTTCAAGCTCGCCGAAGCATCGCAGCGGGCCGCGGAAGCACCGGGTGGACTCAACATCGAGGGACTGGCAGCGACCCCGGACGGCCACCTGCTCATCGGCTTTCGCAACCCGGTGCAGGCTGATGGCGCGTTGCTGGTGGAACTCGTGGACCCCGAAGACCTCTTGGCGGATCAACCGGCTCGTATCGGCGCGGTCTTCCAGCTGCAGCTTGGAGGACGCAGCATCCGCAGCATCGAGCGCGTGGGCGCTTCCTATTTGATCGTCGCCGGGCCGCCCGCCGACGCGGGCAGCTTCGCGCTGTACCGCTGGTCGGGGCAGGCCCATGCGCAACCTACTCAGCTTGACGCCGACTTCAAAGGACTGGGCCCGGAGGCGCTGTTCGAGATACCGGGCACGCAGACGGTGCAGGTGCTCAGCGACGACGGGGGCGTCAAGGTCGGCGGCGTGGCGTGCAAGAAGCTGCCGGCCAAGGACAGGTCCTTTCGCAGCCTGACGCTGGACCTGCCGCGCTAGCCAGTCCGTCTCGTATGCGCGTCAGGACGGCCGGGTCAGGCCGTCTGGGTGGCGAGCCAGCTCCTGAAGCCGGCCTTGCCCAGGCGCGGCGTCGCGCCCTTGGAGGGCACCAGCGTCGCGTCGTCCAGCGCGGCGCCGAAGTACAGCGCGCCGGGATCGGCCTTCACATGGCGCGGATCGCGCTTCGCATCCAGCCACGTCGCGACCAGCTCGTGCAGGCGGAACTGCTCGGGGCCGGCGATCTCCTGCGTGCCGTCGAGGGGCTGGCCCACGGCGGCGTCGAACATCGCGTCGGCCACGTCGTCCGACGCGATCGGCTGGATCATCGCGGTGGACAGGCGAACCTGATCGCCTTCGGTCGACGACTGCGCGATGCCGGCGCAGAACTCGAAGAACTGCGTCGAGTGCACGATGGTGTAGGGCATGCCGGAGGCCTTGATCAGGTCCTCCTGTGCCTGCTTGGCGCGGAAGTAGCCGCTGGCCTGCAGGCGGTCGGTGCCCACCACCGACAGCGCGACGTGGTGCTTGACGCCGGCCTTGGCCTCGGCGGCCAGCAGGTTGCGGCCCGAGGTGGTGAAGAAGGTCATCACGGCGTCGTCCGCGAACGAGGGCGAGTTGGCGACGTCCACGACGACGGTGGCGCCGGCGAGCGCGGCATCGAGGCCCTCGCCGGTGATCGTGTTCACGCCGGTGTTGGGCGATCCGACGACGACCTCGTGGCCGGCGGCTTTCAGGCGCGCGACGAGCTTCGAACCGATCAGGCCGGTTCCGCCGATGACGACAACTTTCATTTCAAGACTCCTGCGGGTGGAAGGCGGGGGAGGGTCGCGGAGGACCCGCCGCTACGGACAAGACGGAATGGCCGCCCCGGATGTGACATCCCGGACGCGCGAAGGTCTCTCAGCGATCCGGCGCCACCGTCTTCACGAGCTTGCTTGCCCCATCGTGCGGCGATGGCAGGTGCGATATCTTCGACCCATGCGCCGACGCCCAGCTTCCCGTCTTCTCGTCCTCGACTCTGAGGAGCGTCTACTGCTCTTTCGCTTCGTCCACACCGACGACGCCATTGCAGGACGCGCGTACTGGGCGACTCCTGGAGGCGGCGTGGAGTCGGACGAGACCTTTGAGCAGGCGGCCATTCGCGAGCTGCACGAAGAGGTCGGGCTGGTGGTCGAGGATGCGGGGCCTCAAGTGGGGCGGCGCGTTTTCCCATTGACCTTGCCGGATGGGGAGGTCGTCGAGGCCGACGAGCGGTTCTTCATCGTGAGAGTCAAGGACCACGTCGTGCGTGACGACCTGCGGACAGCCATGGAGCAGCGGATGATCGTGGAGCACCGCTGGTGGACGATGGAGGAACTCCGGTCGACGCAGCAGACGGTGTGGCCGAAGGACGTCGCGGAGATGCTTCAGGGTGTCGTCAACGCGGAGCGTCCACGAGCTCCTGCCGGTCGATGACCACGCTGGTGCTTCTTCCCGGAATGGATGGCACTGGAACCTTGTTCGGGCCGCTCATCAAGGCGTTGCCGAATACGTTGCCGTTCAAAGTGGTGGCATACCCTCCCGACATCCCTGCTGGATACGATGCCCTTCGGGACTTTGCCGAGGCCGCTCTTCCAGTGGACGACCAAGTCATTCCGCTGGGCGAATCCTTCTCCGGTCCTATCGCCATATCGCTGGCGGCGAAGCATCCGAATCGAATCAAGGGCGTCATCCTTTGCTGTACCTTCGCGCGCAGTCCCCGTCCCAGTCTTTCGGCGCTCGAGTTCCTTGTGGCAATGGCGCCGATCAAGCAACTGCCCATCGTCTTCGCCTCCGCGGCGCTGTTGGGACGACATGCAACGCCCGAGCTGCGGACCGCATTGCGTGGTGCGCTTGCGATGGTCCCGGCTGCTGTCATCCGCGAAAGACTGAAGGCCGTGATGTCTGTCGACGTTTCGGCAGACTTGGCAAAGGTCTCGGCCCCGATTCTCTATTTGCGCGCGACAGAAGATCGCCTGGTGCCAAAGCACGCGAGCGACATCATCAAGCGTCTTCAACCCTCAACGAACGTCGTGGAGATCGTCGGGCCGCATTGCCTGCTGCAAGCCGCGCCCGTCATTTGCGCTGCGGCCGTTCAGGACTTCATGCGCTCATGGGGCCGGTTGTGAAGCGTCACAGCTGATCGCCCTTCAGCGTCTTGATCCGGTCCTTCGTTTCGCCGACGTCGCAGCGACTCCGCAGGCGGCGAAGCTCGCCAATTCATCTCACGAATACGAACACATGATTGCCAACGTCCTGAAGACGACCTGCTGCGTGCTCGTCCTTTGCCATGCCGCGTTCTCCTTCGCGGCTCCAGCAGCCAACCCTGTCACTGGTGAGCCGGTGCGCGTCGAGTTTCGCGGGGCAGGCCGTTGCGATCGTTGGACTCCGCCGCAGCAAGTTGAGCAACCAGAATGGCGCGGACGCGTCGTGATCCAGGTGAACGCCCAACTGCAAGGCGGCCGCGTGAAGGAAGTGGACATGCGCGTTCTTGAAGGGCCGGCCGATCTTCCGAGGCCAGTGAGACGCGCTCTGATGAATAGCGTCATGGGGACGATCGCCGATTGGCGTTGCGAATCCAGTGCCCGGCTGGACGTGCTTCTCACATTTGAGCGATGAGTCCTTGCGGCAGCGTATCCGCCTTGCGATCGCTCCTGAGCGGATCAGCACCAAACTTGAGCGCTCGAGGCGAGCCATGATGACCGGCGCTTCCTACACTGGAAGCGTCTTCCATCAGGAGTGTTCATGTTCAATCACATCGTCATCGGCACCAACGACATCGAGCGCTCGCAGCGTTTCTACGACCAGGTCCTGGGCGTGCTCGGCGCGGGCGGCGCGATGCCGCACCAGGCCAGGTCGGGCCATCGGCGGCTGTTCTACCGCCACGACGGCGGCACGCTCGGCATCTCGCAGCCGATCAACAACGAGCCCGCGACCTGCTCCAACGGCGGCACCATCGCCTTCCGATGCGTGTCGCCGGAGCAGGTCCATGCCTTCCACGACACGGCCGTCGCGAATGGCGGCGTCTCGATCGAAGAGCCACCCGGCCTGCGTGTCGATTCGCTCGGCCAGTTCTATCTGGCCTATGTCCGCGACCCGGATGGCAACAAGCTGTGCGCCGTCCATCGCGTGAACCCGGCATCTTGAGCGCCGCACGCGCCAGCGCGGCGCTGGCCTCCGGCGCCGGACTCGCACGAAGCCTGCATGTCCGGCCCGGTCTGGGCGTGGCCGCCCATGTGATGCAGGGAGAGGGCCTGGAGATCGTGCGCATCCGCGTCGAACGGCCGGCCGTGATCCTCGTCGATCGGGGCATCAAGTCGGTCAAGGCCGCGCGCGGGGGCGCGATCCGGGCCTTGCCTGGCCAGATGCTGCTGCTGGCCGGCGGGCAGACTGTCGACTTCCACAACCGCGTCACCGACGGCGAGCGCTATGAAGCACGCTGGCTGATGTTTGGCGGGACGGTGCTGGACGATCCCTTCTACCTCGCCACCGCGCAGCGCGTGTCGGCCGCGGACGCAGCCATGCCGCCGACGGCCGTGCTGCGGCGCGTGTCGAGCGGACTGGCCGACGCCTTCGAGCGCGCGCGGTGCGGCCTGGCGCCGGACCCGTCGCGGCCGGAGTCGGTGGTGCGCCAGCAGTTGCTGGAAGTGGCGCACTGGCTGCTCGCGCAAGGGCTGGTCTTGCGCGTCCCACCCGACGACGCGAAAGTCTCGGGGCAGATCCGGGCGATGTTGTCGTCGCAGCTCGATGGGGACTGGGACTCGGGGACCATCGCGAGGGCGCTGGCGATGTCGGAGGCCACGTTGCGGCGCCGCCTCGCGGCCGAGGGCGTCACGCTGCGGGAGCTGATCGCCGATGTGCGCATGGCCTCGGCATTGGTGCTGCTGCAGGCCACGTCGCGGCCGGTATCCGAGATCGCCTCGAAGGTCGGGTACGAATCGCCATCACGGTTCGCGGTGCGCTTCCGCGATCGCTTCGGCTTCGCGCCGACCGCGGTGCGGGGACATGCGAGGGGCCTGTGAGGAAGGACGAGCCCCCGTCGCTCATTCCGTTGACTGCCCGCCGACTCAACGCCCGTCGTCCGCCGCGGCCTGCCGGGCTCTCGCGCGCCGTTTGAGGAAGACCTCGATCTCCTTGATCGACTGCAGATCGCCGCGCTCCCGGGCGACCTCCAGGCCGTGTCGCCACGCGGCTTCAGCTTCCTCTCCGCGGTCCAGCCGCTCAAGCGCCTTGCCGAGCAGCTTCCATGCCGCCGAGTACGCCGGATCCAGCCGCGTGGCCTCTCGCAGATGCAGTTCGGCGGCATCGAACTGCTCTTCGCGCAGCAGCGCCTGGCCCAGGCCGTAGCGCAGCATGGCGCCATCGCGGCCACTGGCCAGCAAGCGCTCGAGGTTCGCTCGCAGGTTGGGCGGCGCCGCAGGTGCGGAGTCGTCTTGAACGTTCGTCATGGCGGGAGCATGGCGCATCGCGGAGATGGCCCCGCGCACGGCCGGCAATTGCCTTGAGAACTGAAAGGGGATGCTCGCCGTTTGAATATGGATTGGCGGCACTCGCATCGCTCGCTGTCGAACGCAGAATGTATGGATCTTGTGTTCGGGGAAGGGAAAGAATGAAGAATTTCAGATGCGTTATGGCTGCGGCCGCGCTGGTACTGATGTGCACGCTGCCAAAGGCTGCACAGCACAACATCAGTGAAGTCTCCGAAGCGATCCTTCCGACACCGTTGGTCGCGGAGTACACCTGCGGTCTTTACACGGAAGCCTTGATGCGTCCGGAGTTCCTGAGCCGATGGTCGTGGGAGCTGCAGAAATCGTCGAACAGGCAGCTTGCAGTCCGGGAGGCTCTGACGGAGTACTCGGGGCTGATGAGGTCCTTCTGTCGGGCCATTCAGGACGCCTTCAAAGGCAAGGACCACGTTGTTTCAGACACCTACGGGTGGCAAATTCCGTCCTTTGATGGCCGTGCTCCGGCCTTGGAGGACCGAGAGGTGATGGCTTGGCTCAAAAGAGAAAACGTGTTTCTTCAACGAGCCGTTGTGCTGCACGAGATCTATGGAGTGGCGGGGCTGCTGGCGCCTGACCTGATAGCTCCCCGCGGGTCGATCCGCGTGACCGATGAAGAGTTCCACGAGGTCAGGAGAATCTCGGAGGGGCTCCTGGCAAATCGAGAGCGAGAAGATCTGATCATCCTTCTGCAAGACAGGGGGTTCAGTCTTGTGGTTCCGAAAGAGTTTGATCTGGACGCATGGCGGAACGAGGAGAAGGCATCGTGCGCCGAAGCCCGCCGATTTGGATTCCGTCTGTCAGGTTTCAATGGCACTGCCAACGATTTGACCCGGCGTGAAGTGCAGCGCGTTGTCTCCAAGGAGATCCTTGAGCGGTATCGGATGTTTTTTGCTTCACCGCCCGAGGTCCCCGACCAACGGAGCCCTATGCAAGCCCGTTAAAGGGTCAAATACCGTCGGCATAAGACTGGTTGGAGCGCATAGGAGGAAGACCGATGCTCACGAGGTTGAGCTCGCAACAGTGCCTGCCTCTTCGGTGGGATCGACTACCCAGTCTGCGGGAGACGATGGACGCGGGACGACGGACCGGTGAGAGGGCATGCTCAGTTGAAAAGGTAGAGGCGTATCTTCTGTTAGTTGCCTCTCAACTGCTATTCGGGAATGCAAGACGCTGCCGCCTTACCAAGCGCTGAAGATCTCCTTTGAGTTTGAACTACCCGAGTCGTCGTCCCAAGTAAATCGGACCTTCAACTTTGGTGGACTTCCCCAGGCCGCAATTGCCGTCAAGCTTACCCCCGTGTTGCGGTTCAAGCAGCTCGTGCTCAAAGTCAATGCCCCCCGCAAGGGGAATTGAAGTGTGATCTGGCGAGAAAGGCCCATGTGCTCAGCTCACTTGGTTTGCGGGTCAGCAACTTCGACATCGCGGGTCATGTGCTTGTTCTTGATGTCGTTCGCTGAACTTTCGATGTTGGGAAAAACCGTGCTCTCTGTGATGTTCAGCAACCTTAGGTCCCTTAGGATTTCCGCCTTGTCCTTAATCGTGATGCGTTGAACGCGGATATCCGTTGATCCTTCTTCGTTGAAGCTTGCCTCGTTGCCGAACAGCAGGAAGGCTCCGGACTGTGAAGTAATGCGATCATTACTATGTTTGCCCCTCACGCAGATCACGGAGTGGAGGTGAGTCGGGTTAATGCGCGCTTCGAAGTAGGACTTCTCTGCTTTGATGAAATGCAGGAGCTTTTCCGATTCCTGGTGGCGATTGAACTCCAAACTGTGCTGGTTGCGTTCACTATCAGACTGGAGAGTTTTGTACTTGTTCAAGCGCTTATCGATGAGCTGACGGTCTGTGATATTTCCGTTACCCGTGGTGAGAGGCCCCGGGGCTGCTACTGTCCCGCTGGTTCGCCGTGGTGTTCTCTCTCTCGTGGCGCTGAGTCTAGCGGCTAGGTGGATGGCGTCGTCTTGTCGCTACCCTCTGACAGCGGGAACACCCTCTTCGGCACAACATGCAGGTGAGATATCTGGCACTGTGCGGACTCTCAGAGCGTCCTAAGATGGCTCAAAGGCGGCTGGCGTCGTTGACGATAAACTCGCGCAGCTCCGGATACTCGGGCGGCAGAAGCTCTTTGACCGATGAGAACGGCAGGCGCTCGAATGCACGCTCCCAGAAGCGGATCGCGTTCAGGTCGTCGCGAAACACGCCGATCAGCCACGGTTCTTCAGAAGCCAGGACGGTTTGGCGAGCTACCTCCGAAGCGATACCGCGTCCGCGGAACTTAGGCAGGACGTAAACATCGGCGAACTTCTTGATCGTCGTTTCCTCCAGTTGCTGGAGGCTCTCGACGAACAGTCCGGCAAGGTTTCCCTCGTAGCGGATGAGATAGCCTTTCTGCAACGCGTCAGCGTCGCCCAGGTGGCTGAGAAATTCGAACAAGGAGTTGAACCGGCCGTTGGCATCGATGTCTTCATGAGACCAGGCCGATGATTCCAGCTCGTAGAACTGCCAGAGGTTGTCCAGCAGTGGTCCATCCGCTGGCGATACTGCCGTGAGAGTGACGGGAGAGTTCATCCGCGAGTTGTACCCGAATGGCACCCAGGAAGGACATCAGTCACTGAGGACCGATGCTGCTTATTGAAGGCTACACGCCGGACCAGTTTCTTGAACTGCTCATCGGTGGCCACCTTATGTTGGGAACCATGACCGAAACCGATCCCGCCTGGTATGACCTCCGCAATGCGCTTCATGCCCAGGACTACGAGCGGTCCGTCGCTCTCGTGGAGGCCCGACCCGAGTTGATCCATCTCACGAATGGCATCGGCGAAACGGTGCTTCACTTTCTCGCCGTGGAGAACGATCAAGCGGCGGTCTCCTGGCTCCATGCGCGCGGAGCGGATATCAACACCAGGAACTCATTTGGCGAGCCAATCCTGTTCGAGGTCGCGGCGCTTGGCTATAAGGAGCTCTTCGTCTGGCTCGTGACTGCGGGCGCTGACCCATTCGCTGTGGGATCCGACGGGCAGGGCCTGGTCGATTACCTGTCCGAGTTCGAGAAGGACGAGATGGCCACTTGGGCTTGCTCCCAGATTCCCGGACTCTGATCGACGTCTCCACGTCTCCACGCCTTCACCGCCCCGACTTGTCCTCCTTGTCGAGCCACACCGCCAGCCCTTGTGCATTGAGCTCGACATCCATCGCCAGCAGCGCGGCCACGCGCGTCGGCGCCATCGGCTCGGTCAGGTGCTCCGCGGCGCGGCGCTGGAACAGCGCCAGCAGCTCGCGCTTGAGCGCCGCGTGCCGGTCCGGCGCATCCTTCAAGCGCCGCGCGATCGCCGCCATCTCGTCGATCTGCGCCACCAGCAGCGCCGCCAGGCGCTCCACATCGGCCGCGTCCTCGCCGATGCGGCTGTAGTGCGTCAGGTACATCCGCGTCGGATGGACGGCCATCATCCGCGCGATCGATGCGCGCAGCGCGTCCGGGTCGAACTGCACCGGCGTGCTGGTCGGCATGATCCAGGCGCCGCGCACGGGATCGTCGAACTCGCGGTACGACAGGCCGAAGGTATCCCCCGTGAACCAGCCGCCGCTGACCTCGTCCCAGATGCAGTGGTGATGCCGCGCATGCCCCGGCGTGTCGATCAACCGCAGCGTGCGGCCGCCCAGCGCGATGCGCTGCTCGTCGCTGCTCGCCTGCGTGCGCGACTCCGGCACGCCGACCAGCTCGCCGTAGGAGCGGCGCATCTCTTCCTCGCCATACACGGCCAGCGCGCCCGCCCACAGCGCCGACGGATCGACCATGTGCCGCAGCCCGCGCGGATGCACCAGCAGCGTCGCCGCCGGCAGCGCCGCCATCAACGGACCCACGCCGCCGGCGTGGTCCAGGTGCACGTGGGTCGGGATGACCCAATCCACCGCGTCGCGCGCCAGGCCCAGCACCTCCAGCGCACCCAGCAGCCGCGGCAGCGCGTGTCGCGTGCCGGTGTCGATGAAGGCCGCGCGGCCGCCGTCGACGATCAGGAAGGCCGCATCGAAGTGGTCGCGCTGGAAGGCCGTGTCGATGGCGTAGATGCCGTGGCCGAGCGGTTCCAGATAAGCGGGCAGGGCGGTCGAGGCGCTCAAGGGAGTCTCCTGGATGGCGTTCTTAGAATGGTCCGCAGATTACGCGATGCCGCCGTCCGGCGCCGTCGCCCGCATGTCACCGCAAAGGAAGCCGCCATGGCCGTTCGCGAGATTCTCAAGATGGGCGATCCCCGCCTGCTGCGCCACGCCCAGCCGGTCCAGGCCTTCGACACCCCCGAGCTGAAGTCGCTGCTCGAGGACATGTTCGACACGATGAAGGCCGCCAACGGCGCGGGCCTGGCCGCGCCGCAGATCGGCGTGGACCTGCAGGTCGTCGTCTTCGGCTTCCAGCGCAACGAGCGCTACCCCGACGCGCCGCCGGTGCCGATGACGGTGCTCATCAACCCGGTCATCGAGCCGCTCTCGGACGCCATGGAGGACGGCTGGGAAGGTTGCCTGTCCGTGCCCGGGCTGCGCGGCGTCGTGCCGCGCCTGAGCCGCATCCGCTATCGCGGCGTCGACGAGCACGGCCAGCCCATCGACCGCGAGGCCGAGGGTTTCCACGCCCGCGTCGTCCAGCACGAGTGCGATCACCTCGTCGGGACGCTGTATCCGATGCGGATCAAGGACTTCAGCCGCTTCGGCTTCACCGAGATCCTTTTCCCCGGCCTGGACCCGAACACAGACGATTAACAGGGCGTCAAGTTGTAAGCAGGCGTGCACCGCGGCGTCGGCGGCGCGTTAAGAAACGATCGCGGCACTCCGCGCCCCGCATGCCGCCGGCTTCCGGCGGAGGTTTCCAGCCATGACCCACACCTTGAACCGTTCCCCGATGCCGCGCTGGCTGGCGGCCACGGCCTTGCTGCTGATCGCGCTGGCGGCCCTGCTCGCGCACGGGCCGGCGCTGGCCGATCCGCCCGCGCGCGCGGGGCGCCTCGCCGAGGTGAGCGGCACCGTCTGGCTTTACGACGCCGAAGAGCGCGAATGGGTGCAGATGCAGCGCAATCAGACCATCGGCGACGGCGACCGCCTGCGCGCCGATGACGGCGGCGGCGCCACCATCACCATCGGCGCCTCGACGCTGTGGGTGGACCAGCGCAGCGAAATCGAGTTCAACGCGCTGAACGACAACCGCGTGGCGGTGCAGATCGCCAAGGGCTCGGTGGGCGTGCGGCTGCGCGGCCAGGATTCGGCGGACGAATGGACGCTGCGCACGCTGGAGGGCCGTTTCGCGTTCGAACGCGAGGGCCTGTACCGCGTCACGCAACTCGACCGCGGCAGCGAGGCGCAGGCCTGGCAGGGCAAGTTGCGGTTCGAATCGCGGGCGACCGATGCGCAGCCGGTCTGGCTCACGACCAATGAGCAGGCCGAGTTCTGGTGGGACAACGGTCCGCGCACCGAGCGCCAGCCGCTGCGCCAGGACGGCTTCGCGCGCCTGATGCTGGAGGACAGCCGCGACACGGTGCAGCCGCTGGTCGGCAGCGGCACGCCGGTGCCCTATGTGTCGCCCGAGATGACCGGTTCCGAGGACCTCGCACGCTACGGCGCCTGGGAGCAGAGCACCGACTACGGCGCCGTGTGGGTGCCGACCGTCGTGGTGTCGGACTGGGCGCCATATCGCTACGGCCGCTGGATGTGGAGTTCGCGCTGGGGCTGGACCTGGGTCGACGACATGCCCTGGGGCTTCGCGCCGTTCCACTACGGCCGCTGGGCTTACTGGCGCGACCGCTGGTGCTGGGTGCCGGGGCCGTACGTGCGCCGTCCGGCGTACGCGCCGGCGCTGGTGGGCTGGGTGGGGCCGTCGGTCTCGGTGGGGGTCGTCATCGGCGGCCGCCGTCCGCCGCCGCCGCGCTACGGCGCCTGGGTGCCGCTGGCGCCGCGGGAGGCCTGGATCCCGTCCTACCGCCACAGCCCCGAATACTGGCGCCGCGTGAATCCCAATCCCCTTCTGGCCACCGCCGTGCGGCCCGGCGAGCGCCCGCCGGTCTACCGGCATGAGCGCGAGCATGGCTCGCTCTTCACGCAGCGGCCAGTGGCCGGACCGCTGCCGACCGCCGCGCTGCAGCCGCAGCGCTCGTGGCCGCCGCGGCCCGGCAATCAGACGGAAGGCCGCCCCGATGGCCGGCCGTTCATCGACCGCAATGGCGATGGCAAGCCGGACGGACGCAATGAGGGCCGCCCCTTCTTCGACCGGAACCACGACGGCCGGCCGGACGGCGTTGGCGAGGCTCGGCCCGGCGAGAACCGCCCGGTGCGCGGCGTGATCCGGCCGGAGCCCGAGGCCACGGCCGTGCGTCCGCAGCCGCCGCAGATGCCGCAGACGCCTGCCGTGACGCCTCAGCCCGCGGCGCCATCTCGCGGACCCGATGCGCAGCGTCCGTCGGAACGCCGCGAGGGCGACCGCGACGGCTGGCGACAGCGCTCCCCGGAGAACGCCGATCGAGGCGACCGCGGCGATCGTGGTGATCGCGGTGACTGGTTCCATCGCGGCCGCGATGGCCAGCGGGACGGCCAACGCGATGGCCAGCGCGACCGGCAGGACGCGGTGCGCGTCGCGCCGCCGGTGCAGCCGCGCGTGGAGCAGCCCCGCATCGAGGCGCCCCGCCCGGAACAGCCGCGCTTCGAGGCGCCCAGAGCCGAGCAGCCGCGCTTCGAGCGTCCGCAGCCGCGGATCGAGGCCCCGCGCGCCGAGCCGCCCCGCATCGAGGCGCCTCGGCCGATGCCGATGCCGCAGCCGCGGATGGAAGCGCCCCGCGCGGAACCGGCGCGTCCGGCGGCGCCTCGCGCCGAGCCGCCCCGTGTCGAGCCGCCGCGAAGCCGCGGCGATGGTCCGCCGCGGCAGCAGGAACGCTGAAGCGCCGGATGCCGCCTCAGCGCGCGGCGCGGCTCAATCGACCCTGAACGACACGCCGGTGACGAACAGCGTGTCGTTCTTCTTCAGCCCTTCGCCGGGATTGCTGTCGTAGCGGTGCTGCACGGTGGCCGTGAGGCTGAGCCGCTTGGTCATCGCCACCGACACGCCGCCATCGAAGGTGGCGCGGAACTCGCCGCTGTTGCGCAGATCCGGCAGGTAGGCCAGGCGCTGCTTGAGCGTGGTGTTGTCGGAGATCTTGTGATTCGACTCCTCGGCCAGCAGCAACTCGATGTTGCCGTACTTGCTGCGGGTGACGCCGTCGACGATCTCGGGCTCCACATAGCGCTCACGCGTGTAGCCCAGACCGCCGGAGACATCCCAGGTCAGGTCGTCGCGCTTGATGAGGTGATAACCGGCGCCCGCGCCGACGGAGAGCCGCGAGGACAGATTGGCCGGCTCGTCCTTCAGGGCGTCGAACTGGCCGAAGCCGAACACCCGGTCGTTGAGGTCGCGCTGGTAGTGCGTCCCGAACGCATAGCGCTGTTCGGAGTCGGCGTCGTTGTTCTTGACGTAGAGCGCACGGCCGTTGACGGTGAGCTTGTCGGACGTGGTGGCCTTCACGGCTTCGCCGCTCAGGTTGATCGTCGTCGAATCGCTGTTGCCGGATGACACACTGGCGCCCGCGGTGAGCAGGGCGCGCCACTCTCCGTCGGTCTTGACGGTGACCTGCGCAAAGGCCAGGACGGGGAGGGCAGTCAGGCAGGCGGCGGCGAGGAGGCGCGTCGGCGGCATGTCGGTTCCTTTCGGACGAGTGAACATGCCCCGGGCTGGCAACCTCCGGTCCTGTCGTGTTTCCGACTGTGAGCGCGCGGGCGCTCGCGGCCTCAGCCCACCGCCGGCAGCACCGTGCCGATGCACGGCCCGAAGCCGATCGCGCGGCGGCCGGGCGCCTCGCAGCGGCCGGCCAGCGCGACGCTGTCCCCGTCCTGCAGGAACACGCGTTGCTCCCCATTGGGGAGCGTGATCGGCTGCTTGCCGCCTTGCGTGAGTTCGAGCAGCGAGCCGCCCTGGTCCGCTGCCGGGCCGGACATGGTGCCCGATCCGAACAGATCGCCCGGCTGCAGGTTGCAGCCGTTGCTCGCGTGGTGCGTCAGCATCTGTGCGACGGTCCAGTACGCATCGGCGAAGTCGGATTGCATCAGCTTCACCGGCGCGACGCCTTCATCGCGCATCGCGCGCGTCTGCAGATGGACTTCCAGCGTGATGGCGATCGCGCCGCGCTCGCGGTTGGCGTCGCCATCCAGGTAGGGCAGCGGCTGCGGATCCCCCTGCGGCCGCGTGAACGCGCGGCGGAACGGCGCGAGCGCCTCCATCGTGATCACCCAGGGCGACAGCGTCGTCGCGAAGCTCTTCGACAGGAAGGGCCCCAGCGGCTGGTACTCCCAGGCCTGGATGTCGCGGGCCGACCAGTCGTTCAGCAGCACCAGGCCGAACAGGTGCTGCTCGGCCTCGCTGATCGCGATCGGATGGCCCTGCGCGTTGCCGGTGCCGACCAGCGCGCCCACTTCCAGTTCGTAGTCGAGCCGCTTGATCGGACCGACGGCCGGCGTCTCGGCATCGGGCGCCCTGGTCTGCCCGACCGGACGGCGGAAGGTCTGCCCGCTGACGCCGATCGACGAGACCCGCCCGTGATAGCCGATGGGCACCCACTTGTAGTTCGGCAGCAGTGGGTTGTCCGGACGGAAGAGCTTGCCCACCGTCGTCGCGTGATGGATGCCGGCATAGAAGTCGGTGTAGTCGCCGATGCGGCACGGCAGCGTCATCTCGACATCGGTCATCGGCGTCAGCGCCTGCGTGAGCAGCGTCGACTGCTTCGGCCCCGCGTCGGCGTTCAGCGCGGCGACGAGCTCATGGCGCAGTTGCCGGCGCAGCGCCGGTCCGATGGCCATCAGCGGATTCAGCCCGAGGCCCTCGCAGGTGCGCAGCACGGCGCCCATCGATTCGGACAGCGCGCCCAGCTCCGCCGCGGCGATCAGGTCCAGCACCTGGTCGCCGATGGCCGTGCCCGGCCGGAACGAGCCGGTGGCGCCGGCGGCCCGGAACATGCCCAGCGGCAGGTTCTGGATCGGGAAGTCGGTGTCCGGCGTGTTGGCGGACGCGACCCAGCTGCGCAGCGCGGGGTCGTGGGTGTGGTCGAGGTCGGCGAGGGCGGTCATGGGATCTGCTTTCATTGTTCTGATCATCGATGGAGCGGGCGCGGCAAGCCGGATGCCGCCGTGGCGTCAGGCCGGCTTGAACTTGTCCTTCAGCGCGCCCCAGCAGGCGGCGTAGTCCGTGTCGAGCGCGCCGCCTCGCAGCGCCCATTCGGACGGCCGGAAGCGCCAGCGGCTCTCGAACATGAAGGCCAGCGTGTGATCGAGCTTCTGCGGCGTCAGCGCGCGCGTGCTGGCGGCCTCGAAGGCGTCGGCATCGGGGCCGTGCGGCACCAGGCAGTTGTGCAGGCTCGCGCCGCCGGGACGGAAGCCTTCGGGCTTGGCGTCGTACTGGCCGTGGATCAGGCCCATGAACTCGCTCATCACGTTGCGGTGGTACCAGGGCGGACGGAAGGTGTCCTCCTGCACCAGCCAGCGCGGCGGGAAAATCACGAAGTCGCAGTTGGCCGTGCCCGCGGTGTCGCTCGGCGAGGTCAGCACGGTGAAGATCGACGGATCCGGATGATCGAAACTGATCGAGCCGATCGTCATGAAATGCTGGGTGTCGTACTTCAGCGGCGTCAGGTTGCCGTGCCACGCGACGACGTTGAACGGCGTGACCGCCTGCTCGTTGCGCCACAGCGCGCCGCCGGTCTTGCGGATCACCTCATGGGGCGCGCCATCCGCTTCATGCGCGGCGACCGGGGCGAGGAAGTCCCGCGGATTCGCCAGGCCGTTGGAACCGATCGGACCCAGCTCCGGCAGGCGGAAGGCGGCGCCATAGTTCTCGCAGACGTAGCCGCGGGCCGCGCCGTCATGCGCGTCGACGCGGAAGTTCACGCCGCGCGGGATCAGCGCGATCTCGCCAGGGATCACGTCGAGCAGGCCCATCTCGGTGGTCAGGCGCAGGCCACCCTGCTGCGGCACGATCAGCATCTCGCCATCGGCGTTCATCAGCGCGCGGCGCGTCATCGGACGGTTGAACGCATAGACCAGCGCGGCCATGCCGGTCTGCGCATCGGGATCGCCGTTGCTGACCACGGTCTTCAAACCGTCGACGAAGTCGACACCCGGCTGGTCATCAGGCATCGGGAACGGATGCCAGCGCAGCGGGTCCGGCGGCGACGCGACACCGCCCGCGGCGCCACTCGTCCAGAACGGCTGCTCGTAGGCATGGAATGCGCCCGTCACCACGGACGGCTGGCGTCTGTAGAGCCAGGTGCGGCGGTTCTCGACCCGCGGCGCGGTGAAGGCGCTGCCGGACAGCAGCTCCGGATACAAGTCCATCGGCGCCCGCTGCGGGCTGTTGCGGCCTCGGGGCAACGCGCCGGGCACGGCCTCGGTCTCGAACTGGTTGCCGAAACCGCCCTGGTAGCGGAGCGTCGCGGCCTGGGCCGCGTCCACGTCCGCGGGCTCGGCAGGGCGGAGGGTCTCTGGTGCGTTCATGCTGGTCCTCGTGGGGAAGCGGAGCCCGGGATCAGGGCCCCGGCGGAAGTGGCGGGAAGGGCGCGGGCCGCGGCGGACAGCGCTTCAAGCAGCACCTCCTGGCGGCCGATGTGATTGGCAAGCAGCAGGATCAGCCGCGCATTGAAGGCGTGACTCTCCGCGGGCTCGAGGCCCCGATGCGCGGCAAGCAGCGCTTCGTAGAAATCGTCGCCGGCGTCGAAGTGGGGGGCGGTGATCAGGGACATGCGGGCACCTCCTCGAGGACGGCCTCCCGCGCCAGCGCGCGGCGCATGGCGGCCTCGATGTCGGCCTGCGTCGGATGATGAAGACGGGCGCAGACATGCTGATCCGGACGCAGCAGAACCACAAGACCCGGCTCGGCGGCGTAGCGGGCTCGGACCAGGCCTTGCGGGTCGACGGCGTCGTCGATGGGGACGAGCACGGGCACGTTCCACTGCGGGAGGCCAGGCGCGGGCTCTCCACGGGGCGTGGGGGATCCCTCCTGGACCCCCAAGCCCCATTCCGGCCCCACGGAGACTCGCTGCCCTCGGCCTGCGGAGGACGGGGCGTCGAAGATCAATGCGGTGAACCGGCCGGGGCGCATCTGGCGCAGCAGCCAGTCGTCGCGGCCATCCAGGCGGATCGGCGCGTCGGCGGCGACAGCGCCGTATGTCGTCGTCGGGACGGAGAGGCGGCCGCTGTTGACGAGACGGCGCGCGAAATCGAAATCGCGCGCGAGCGTCAGCGTCGCATCACGGAAGAGACGGCTGACCTCGCTCTTGGGCGTGATGAAGTCCGTCGAACGCGTCGAGTTCAGGATGTTCTCGTCGGCAGCGATCTCACGTTCGCGCGCGTAGCTGTCGAGCAGCGCGTCCGGCGCGCGGCCCTGCACGACCGCCGCCAGCTTCCACGCCAGGTTGTCCGCGTCCTGGATGCCAGAGTTGGCGCCCCGCGCGCCGAACGGCGAGACGCCATGCGCGGCATCGCCGGCGAACACAATCCGCCCATGCCGGAAACGGTCCATGCGCATGCAGGCAAAGGTGTAGACACTCGCCCAGACCAGCTCGATCTCCGGCACCTGGCCATCGCCGCCCGCGGCGATCGAGGCCTCGCGCATCAGCGTGCGCACGCGCGGCAGGATGCGCGCCGGCTGCTTCTCCAGCTCGGGATCGGCATCCCAGCCGAGCTGGAAATCAATGCGCCAGACACCGTCGGGCTGGCGGTGCAGCAGCACGCTCTGGCCCGGATGGAAGGGCGGGTCGAACCAGAACCAGCGCTCGGCCGGGAAGGGTGCGTTCATGCGCACATCGGCGATCAGGAACCGGTCCTTGAAGGTCCTGCCGTGGCTCTCCTGGCCGATCAGGCGCCGCAGCGTCGAGCGCGAACCATCGCAGGCGACGACGTGATCCGCCCGCACGGCGTACGGACCCTCGGGAGTGTCGATGTGGAGCATGACCGCGTCGCCGTGTTGCTCCAGGCCGGTGACGCGGTGATGCCAGCGCAGGTCGATCAAGGGCAGCTCGAGCGCGCGTTCGACGAGGAATCCCTCGACGTAGTACTGCTGCAGGTTGACGAAGGCGGGACGCTGATGACCGGCCTCGGCGAGGAGATCGAAGCGGTAGACCTGCTCGTCGCGGAAGAAGACCCGGCCCACGCCCCACGAGACGCCCTTGTCGACGAGCCGCTGCCCGCAGCCGAGGCGGTCGAGGATCTCGAGCGTGCGCTTGGAGAAGCACAGCGCGCGCGAGCCGACCGAGAGCCGGCCATCGTCGTTGAGCAGCACCACGGGCACGCCCTGCAGCGCGAGATCGATCGCCGCCGTCAGCCCGACCGGCCCGGCCCCGACGACGACCACCGGATGGCGCGCCGGCTGGCCGCGCTCATGCGCATCCTGGTCCGGGCTGCGCCGGTGGGGATAGACGACGCGCTGATAGTCGACGCCGGACATGGCATCAGCCTTCGAGCGTCTGCCACATCTCCTGATCCCGCTCCGCGGTCCAGATGCGCGGATCGCGGTACTGCGTGACCTCGTCGTAGCAGCGGGTGACGTCGAAGGGCATGCAGTGGTCGAAGATGACCCAGTGGCCGTACTTCGCCTTCATCGCCGCATGGGTCGACTTGTAGACCGCGTTGAGATCCTTTCCCGCCGCGACCCCCGCCTTGACCGAGTCATGCAGATCCGCGATGAACGCCCGCGTCCCCGCGAGTCCCTGCGCGACCGATTCAGGCGTGGTCAGCGCGGCGCCGCGTCCCGGCACCAGCGCGGCCGGCTTCAACGCGGCGATGTTGTCCAGCGTCCGCGGCCAGTCCGCGAAGTAGGCGTCGCCCGCGTACGGCGTGGCGTCGAACTCGACCAGGTCGCCGGAGAAGAGGATCTTCTGCTCCGGCAGCCAGACCACCGTATCGCCCTTCGTGTGACCGCGGCCCAGCTGGATCAGCTGCACCTCCAGCTTGCCGAGCCACAGACTCATCCTTCCCTCGAAGGTGAGGGTGGGCCAGGTCAGGCCGGCGGGCACCGATTCGACATTGCGGAACAGCCGCGGGAATCGCCCGATCTCGCTGGCCTTGTCCTGCTCGCCGCGCTCGACGATGAGGTCGTAGGTGTCGCGGCTGGCGATGACGTGCTGCGGTTCATACGCCGAGGCGCCCAGCACGCGCACCGCGTGGTAGTGGCTCAGCACCACGTACTGGATGGGCTTGTCCGTGACCTCGCGGATGCGACGGATGACGTCCTGCGCCATCACCGGCGTGGCCTGCGTGTCGATGACCATCACCGCGTCGTCGCCGATGACGATGCCGGTGTTGGGATCGCCCTCGGCCGTGTAGGCATAGGCGTTGTCGCTGAGCTTGACGAAGGAGACCTGCTTCTCCTGGACGTCGGCGTGGCTGGCGAACTGCTTGGTCATGGCGTGTCCCGGGCGGTGGCGGAGTGGAGGGCGGCAACTGAGCGAATTCAGCAAAACCAAATCCGTTCGTTGAAAGCGAATATAGCCGGAGCGTGAAATTCGTTCAACAATGGCGAAATGAGCATCCAGGATATGACCGATGACGGATCCGGTTCCAATGACCGCGAGGACCGGCGGGGGATCCAGAGCATCGAGGTCGGCGGCCGGCTGCTGAAGGCCGCCGCGGCGCGCGGGCAGCCGCTGCCGCTGAAGGTGCTGTCGCAGGCGGCCGGGATGAGCCCGGCCAAGGCCCACCCCTATCTGGTGAGCTTCTGCAAGCTCGGCCTGATGCGGCAGGACCCCGCCACCGGCTATTACGGCCTGGGGCCGCTGGCGATGGAGATGGGCCTGATCGGCATCCAGCAGATCGATCCGATCCGGCTGGCGACGGCGCGGCTGGAGGCGCTCGCCGAGGAGATCGGCCACACGGTGGCGATCGCCGTGTGGGGCTCGCAGGGCGCGACGATCGTGCGCACCGCCGCGTCGCCCGCCGCCGTGTACGTGACGATGCGCCACGGGACGGTGGTGTCGCTGTCGGACACGGCCTCGGGGCCGCTGTTCGCGGCCTACCGCCCGGAGCCCGAGATCAAGGCGATGCTCGCCGAAGCGCGGCGCAAGGGGCCGACGGATCTCGCCCGCGTCGGGCGCCACGATCCGCCGCAGGAGCTGCCCGCCTGGCCGGCGTTCTCGCGCACGCTCGCGGACATCCGCGGCCGCGCGATGCATCGCTCGGTGGGCGGGATCGTCGAGGGCGTGAGCGCGCTGGCCGTGCCGGTCTTCGACAGCGACGCGCGGATGGCGCTGGCGCTGACGGCGATCGGACCCTCCGGCGCGTTCGACGCCGAATGGGACGGCGTGGTCGCGCGCGGCCTGACCGCCGCGGCCACCGCGCTGATGCGCGAGATCGGCGGCCGCTTCCCCGGCTGAGCGCCGGCGGCGCTCACGCCATGGCGCTCAGCAGCGCTCGCCCGCTCTGAGCCGGCCCAGGCAGCCGCGCTCGCTGGTCCGGTCCGTCTCCGGCCCCCAGAACGCTGGCACGTGGTTCCAGATCGGACCGCCCCAGGGCAAGTTCACGTTGCGATAGGTGCTGGTCACGTAGAGGTAGTCGGCCCGCGACGCCGCGAGCGCGGCCTGCATCTCCGCCCGCGTCGCGGAATGGATCAGCACCCAGGTCTTCACGTTCGACGAGGCCGCGAGCGATGGCAGCTCCCCGTTGATCCAGGCGCCCGATGCCACATGGTCGGCGTACGACGCCTCCTGCACGACGACGTGCTCCCCCGGCCGCGCCGCCCGGACGAAACACCCGTTGGCGCCGGGCCGGCCGGCGTTCCACACCAGCGTGCCGCCGCTTCCCGCCTCGTTGAGCAGCGCCCGCACCTTCGCCCATTTCGCCGGCGTGGCGGCACAGGCCTGCGCCTCGCTGACCGCCGGACCTTCATGCGGGGCCTCGGCGAAGAAGAAGCCATCGACCCCGCCCAAGGCGTTGCCATAAGCGCCCAGTTGCGCCGGAATGGCCTTGAAGCGCATCTGCCCGTCGTTGGTGCTGCCGTCGCCCCCGGTGGCCACGTAGCCGAGCACCTTGCCGCCCTGCGCGCGGATGCTGGCGACGACGGCCCTCCACTTGCCGGCCTGTTCCCGGTCGAGCCCCATCGCGCCGTCGTTCGGGTTGATGACGACCAGGCTGCCGGCGGGGATCTGTCCGTCGTAGGTGCCCGGGTCCTTGTCCCAGTACGCCAGCATGCCGAAGCCGCCCGGCGCCGCGTGGGCGCCCGTTCCGAGGCCGCAGGCGATCGCGGCGGCGATCGCCGCCAGGCGCGTTCGAGCGATGAAGCCGCTCGCGTGGATAGTCTGCATGGATCCTCCCGGGTGATGCGATGCGCCGTCAGCGGGCAGCCGGCGGCACGAGCGAGAACATGTGCGCGTCGGAGACCTCGCCGTTGACCAGCAGCCGGTTGCGCAGCACGCCCTCGTAGTGCGCGCCCGCCTTGATCGCGACCGCGCGGCTGGGTTCGTTGCCCACCGACACGACGATCTCGACGCGCTGCATCTTGAGCGCGTCGAAGGCATGACGGCTGAGCGCCCGCACCGTGGCCAGGGCGACGCCGCGCCCTTGCCACGACGCGCGCACCCAGTAGCCGAGATTGCAGAGCGGGTGGACCGAATTGAAGTGGTTGAGCCCGCCGCCGCCGACGAAGGCGCCGGTGTCGCGCTCGAAGACGCCAAGCTCGTAGCCGGTGCCGGCCGCGAGGTTCTGCGCGGTGCGCGCGAACCAAGCGGCCCCTTCCTCGGCGGAGTAGGCCGCGTGCGCGAAGCCGAGCCAGCGGCCGACCGTGGCCGCGGACTCGCGCGCCGCCTCGACGAAGGCGGGCAGGTCCTCCGGCCGGTAGGGGCGCAGCACGAAGCCGCCCTCGTGCAGCGGCTGGAAGGCCGGGCGCGGCGGCTGGCCGTCGTCCCAGACCTCGCCGGCGAGCTGCTTCGCGCAGGCCAGCATCGAGCGGTTGTAGCGCGACAGGCGCGGCGCGAGCGCGGCCAGCGCCAGGCCCGCGGCCTGCTCGCCGCGGCCTTGCGCCGCGTAGGTGAGGGCGAGCAGGGCGCGCGCCTCGTCGTGCAGCGGGCGGTCGTTGCCCGGCAGCAGGTGATGGGTGAGCTCGCCGGCGATCAGCGCCTCGCTCTCATCGAGCCGGCCCAGCCAGCGCAGCGTGCTGCCAAGCTGCAGCACCGCGCGCGTGCGCCGGTAGGGATCGAGCTGGCCGCTTTCGAGCGCGGCGCGGTACAGCGGCTCGGCCTCGGCCTCGCGGCCGGCCGTGTCGCGCGCGCAGGCGCGTTCGAACAGCGCGCGGCCATCCTGCGCGGGGCGCTCGGCGGCGAGGGCGTCGATCGCGGCCACCAGCTGGTCGCCGGCCATGTCGGGCGCGCGGCGCCAGAGGTCGTCGATGCGCAGGGTCCAGGCGTCGTGGAGCGGGGCGGGCGTGGTCATCGGGCCAGTCTAGCCCTGGCCTCAGGCGCTGCCGGAAGTCTGCAGGACCAGCATCGCCACGGTCGCCGCGGCCATCGCCGCCGTCGCCAGCCAGCCCAGCGCGCGCCAGACCGCGGGCATGCGCAGCTCCCCGACGATCTTCGGATGCGAGGCCGCGATCATCACCGCGGTCATGATCGGCACCGAGATGACCGCGTTGACCACCGCCGACCAGTACAGCGCCTTCATCGGGTTGAAGCCCGAGAGGCTGACCGCCAGGCCGATCAGCATCGCGCCGCTGAGGATCGCGTAGAAGGTCCGGGCCGACCGGGGCGGCCGGTCCAGCCCCCGGCGCACGCCCGCCAGCGTGGCCACCGCGTAGGCGGCCGAGCCGGCCAGCACCGGCAGCGCCAGGAAGCCGGTGCCGACGATGCCCGCGGCGAACAGCGCGAAGGCGAACTCGCCGGCCACCGGCTTGAGCGCGGTCGCGGCCTGGGCGGTGGTCTCGATGTCGCGCACGCCGTGGGCATGCAGCGCGGCGGCCGTCGCGACGATCATGAAGAAGGCGATGGCGTTGGAGAAGCCCATGCCGACCAGCGTGTCGGTGCGCAGGCGCCGGAACTGCGCCGCCGCCTGCTCCGGCGCGACGGCGAGCGGGCGGTCGGCGTCGATGCGGCGGATCTCCTCGGACTCCTGGTTGGCCTGCCAGAAGAAGAGGTAGGGACTGATGGTCGTGCCCAGGATCGCCACGACCGTGGTGGCGTACTCGCGGTCCCAGCGCAGCGACGGCAGCACCAGCGACTTGAGCGCCAGCGCCCAGTCCGCCTTCGCCGCGAAGCCCACGCCGACATAGGCGAGCAGCGTCAGCGTCAGCCACTTGAGCAGCATCACGTAGCGCTCGTAGGGCAGCCAGATCTGCAGCAGCAGCGAGAGCAGCGCCATCGCGACGACATAAGCGCCCGCGGGTCCGCCCAGCGCGAGGTGCATCGCCTCGCCCATCGCGCTGAGGTCGGCGCCGAGGTTGATCACGTTCGCCACGACCAGCAGCGCGACCAGCGCGACCACCAGCCAGCGCGGACACAGCCGCGAGAAGGTCTCGGTGAGGCCCTTGCCCGTGATGCGCCCGATGCGCGCGCTGGCCAGCTGGATGCCGACCATCAACGGGAAGGTGACGAGCACCGTCCAGCCGACGGCGTAGCCGTACTGGGCGCCGGCTTGCGAGTAGGTCGCGATGCCGCTGGGATCGTCGTCGGCCGCGCCGGTGATCAGGCCGGGGCCGAGCTTGCTCCACCACGGCTCGCTGATCGGCGGCTTGCCGGACCGCTCGCGCGGGCTCGCAGGCGCGCCGGCGGCGCTGGCGGCGCTGGCGGCATTCTGGGGAGGGTCGTCATGCACCACGCGAGGCTCGCTCCATGTCGCGTCCGTTGTTGACGACCCTGAGGCAAGCGGAGTGCCCGCCTCGGCCGGTGGCGGGCCTCAGCGCCCCTCAGCGCCTCATCGGCGCCGGGGACCTCATTGCGAGGTCTCGGTCCGGAGCTTCTTCTGCGGACCGCCCGCCAGGACTTGCGCGCCGGCGGCGATGGTGCTCACCTGCACGCCGCGCACCGCGGTGGCGATGACGCTCATGCCCCCGGTGCCGCCCGCGATCGCGCCGATGGCCGCGCCGATCGCCGCCGCCGTCATCGCGCCGCGCATGCCTTGGCCGGTGATGTACGCCGCGCTCCCCTGGGACACCGCGCCGATCACGCCACCCACCAGGGCGCCAGCCGGGCCGAAGCCCCCTTGCACCTGATCCATCTCCCGTTCAGTCAGAACCTGCATCTGCACACCTCAAAGCGTTGAAAAGTGGAAGGGATGTCCTCCGACAGGCCAGGGATCCCAGGCATCCCGGCCCAGGAACCGGTCCGATCGGAGGACCTCCATCCTCAAAGCTCGTGGGGGCTTCAACAAGCGCTCACGCTGGTGGAGATCCGCCTCATCCAAGGCAGGATCGCGACGTCTCCCACCCAGGGATGTGGCGGTCGCGTGACGCGCGCCCAGCGCTCGAACACGAGGCGGCGAAAGCGGGCTCAGAGCAGCGGCCGCAGCACTTTCCAGACGTTGTCCAGCATCACCGGATGGGCCTTGGCCAGCGGATGGATGCGATCGGCCTGGAACCAGTCCGCCGCGTCGGCGCGGTCCGCCACGCCGGCCAGCAGGAAGGGCACCAGCGGCACCTTCTCCTCCTGCGCGACGGTCCGGAAGCCGGCCTCGAAGTCGCGTCCGTAGCTCGCGCCCATGTTGGGCGGGATCTGCATGCCCACCAGCATCACCTTGGCGCCGGCCTCCTTGCCGGCCCGCACCATGGCCGTCAGGTTCTCGCGCGTCATCTTCAGCGGCAGCCCGCGCAGCGCGTCGTTGCCGCCGAGCTCGATGACCAGGTGGGTGGGACGATGCTGCCTGAGCAGCGCCGGCAGGCGCGAACGGCCGCCGGACGTGGTGTCGCCGCTGATGCTGGCGTTGATCACCGCGGCGCCCAGCTTCTGCGACTTGAGCCGCTCGTCCAGCAGCGCCACCCAGCCGCTGCCGCGGGCCAGGCCGTACTCGGCCGAGAGGCTGTCGCCCAGCACCACGATGCGCCGCGGCGCTTGCGCGGCGGGCGCGGCCGCTTCGGTGCGGCCTTGCGCAGCGACAGGCCGCGGCAGGGCCCCCGCCGCGGCGAGGGTCACGACACAGGCGCTACAGTGCACGATCCATTCACGGCGGCGCATCTGCGGTTGATTCATGGTTCAGAACATCCTCGAAGTCGATCACGTCAGCAAGTCGGTCCAGGATGCCGACGGCGTGCTGACCATTCTGCATGACATCAATTTCCAGCTGCAGGCGCGGGAGTCCGTGGCCGTCGTCGGCGCCTCGGGGTCGGGCAAGAGCACGCTGCTGTCCATCCTCGCGGGCCTGGACACGCCGTCCGAAGGCACGGTGCGGCTGCGCGGGCAGGACATGTTCGCGCTGGACGAGGACGGCCGCGCCGCGCTGCGCGGCGCGCACCTGGGCTTCGTGTTCCAGAGCTTCCAGCTGCTGGCGCACCTGACGGCGCTGGAGAACGTGATGCTGCCGCTGGAGCTGCGCGGCGAGCGCGATGCCCGCGGCCAGGCCCGGCAGATGCTGGAGCGCGTGGGACTGGGGCAGCGGCTGTCGCACTACCCGCGCGTGCTGTCGGGCGGCGAGCAGCAGCGCGTGGCGCTGGCCCGGGCCTTCGTGCAGCAGCCGGCGCTGCTGCTCGCCGACGAGCCCACCGGCAGCCTCGACTACGCCACCGGCGAGCAGGTGATGGCGCTGATGTTCGAGCTCAACCGCGAGCTGGGCACGACGCTGGTGATGGTCACCCACGACCAGGGCATCGCGGCGCGCTGCGAGCGGCAGCTCAAGATCTCGGCGGGGCATCTGCAGGACATCACGATGGCGGATCTGCCGGCGTGACGTTCACTCCCTCCGCGGGCTCAGTGACGCGCGTGGCGCAGCGCGCGTTCACGCAGGCGCCGGCGGCGTTCGAGGCGGATGACGGCCCACCAGCCGATGTAGACGATCAGATACAGCGCCGCGCCGAGCAGCAGGCCGGCCAGCGGCAGCCCCGCGAGCAAGGGCGCGCCCAGTTCGGAGATCCACTGGCTGAGCGCATGCCACCAGCTTGAGGGATCACCCCAGTCCAGCGCCAGCTCCTTCGGCGCCGAGATCGGCCCATGGATGCCCAGCACCTGGCGGCCCAGGAAGATCGCCAGCGTCCAGATCGGCACCAGCGTCAGCGGATTGGTCAGCCAGGTCGCGGCGATCGCGGCGGCGACGTTGGCACGGCACACGATCGCGACCACCGCCGCCAGCAGCATCTGCGTCGGCAGCGGAATCACCCCCACCGCCAGGCCCAGCGCCGCGCCCAGCGCGACGCGGCGCCGGTGCGCGACCCACAGCCAGGGCCGCTCGCGCAGGTAGTGGCCGAGCCACTTCAGGCCCCGGGTCTGCTCCAGGGCTTCGGGCGAGGGCAGCAGGCGGCGGGCAAGTCGGGAAGCCGTCATGAAGGAGTCAAGTGGGCACGGAGGCCGGAAAAGAAAGCGCCAACCAGATGTGAAAAGCCCGCGCGGCGGTCAGCGGCGCGGGCTTTGCGGGTCGGCGGGACCGGATCAGTTCGCGGAGAACTTGTAGTCCGTCTTGGCCTTGGAACGCAGTTCCTCCTGGAACTCAGCCACCTTCTGCTGCTGCATGCGCTGGATGATCTGGCCCTTGACGTCGTCGAAGGCCGGGAACTGCTGCGGACGCGACTCTTCCAGCTTGATGATGTGGAAGCCGAACTGCGACTTCACCGGCTCCTGGGTCATCTCGCCCGGCTTGAGCTTGGCCATCGCGGCGCTGAACTCGGGGACGTAGGCGTCCGGCGCGGACCAGCCCAGGTCGCCGCCGTTCTGCGCCGAGCCGGTGTCCTTCGAGTTCTTCGTCGCCAGGTCCTCGAACTTGGCGCCGCCGTTGAGCTGCTTGATCAGCGCCTTGGCGTCGTCTTCCTTCTCGACCAGGATGTGGCGGGCGTGGTACTCGGTGCCCGAGGCCTGCGCCTTGAACTTCTCGTACTCGGCCTTGGCGTCGGCTTCGGTGATCGGGTTCTTCTTGGCGTAGTCGGAGAACAGCTCGCGGATCAGCAGCGACTGGCGCGCCAGTTCCATCTGGTTCTTGTAGTCGTCGGTCTTGTTCAGGCCGCGCTTCTCGGCTTCCTGCAGGAAGATCTCGCGCAGCACGACCTCGTCCTTGACCTTGGCTTCCATCTCGGGGGTGCGCGGCTGGCCAGCCTTGGTGATCTGGCTGATCAGGACGTCGGCGCGGGCCTTGGGCACCGGCTTGCCGTTCACGAGCGCGATGTTCTGGGCCATGGCCGGCAGGGACACGGCGCCGATGGCCGCCAAGGTGGCGGCAAGCACAAACTTCTTCATGATGGGTAAAGGGCCTTTCGACTCCCGGATGAGCGCGAACGCTCCAAAACAAAGCGCCGGCAGGCGGCGCTACTGAGGACCTGGTTTCTGCTGTTCGTCGGGCGCGCGGGCCTCGATGGCCAGCGCGTGGATGCCCTTCTGCATCAGATCGGCGAGCGCATGATATACGAGCCGATGCCGCGCCACCCTGGGTAAACCGGCAAAGCGCGGGCTGACGATTTCGAGGTAATAGTGGCCGCCTTCCCGCGCGCCCGCATGCCCCGCGTGGTGGGCGCTGTCGTCGCGCAGCGAGAGCGAGACCGGCGCCAGCGCGGCGCGCAGCCGGGCCTCGATCTGCGCCGACGGCGTCGCCGCCGTCACCGCTTCCGCCGCCGGACCGGCCTTGCCCAGAGGGATCTCGCCGCCACTCATGGCTTGCGTTCCTCGGCCGCCGGCGCCTCGGCTTCCTGCGGCAGATGCCGGCTCATGTAGAGCCCCTGGCCCAGCGTGAACAGCAGGATCAGCCCGGTCGAGCCGAAGGCCTTGAAGTTGGCCCAGGCCTCGGTGCTGAACGAGTAAGCGACGTAAAGATTCGCAAAACCCATCGCCGCGAAGAAGGCCACCCAGGCCCAGTTCAGCCGCGTCCAGACCGGATCCGGCAGCGCCAGCTCGGCGCCGAGCATCTTGCGCAGCAGGTTGCGGCCCATCACCACGTGGCTGACCAGGAAGGCCGCGGAGAACGCCCAATAGAGCATCGTCGGCTTCCACTTGATGAAGGTCTCGTTGTGGAAGTAGACGGTGGCGGCGCCCAGCGTGACGACCAGGCCCAGGCTGATCCACAGCATCAGGTCGACCTTGCGGCGGCGCAGCTTCAGGTAGAGCACCTGCGCGATGGTCGCGAGCATCACGACGATGGTGGCGAGCAGCACCGGCGCCTCGGTCGGTCCGACCTTGCCGCCCGACACCAGGAAGCCCAGGTGCTCGGTGGCGAAGGCCGCCGCCCAGTCGGGCTGTCCATCGGCGTACTTGAACGTGACGAAGAACAGCAGGAGCGGCAGGAAATCGAGCAGGAGCTTCATTCGGAATCGGAACGGCAGCGCTCAGCGCTGGGGCTCGAAGTCTATCGCGGCGGAATTGATGCAGAAGCGCTCGCCCGTCGGTTCCGGGCCGTCGGGAAAGACGTGGCCCAGATGGGTGCCGCACTTGTTGCAGCGCACCTCGACGCGGACCATGCCGTGCGTCGAGTCGACGACACGCTCGACCACCTCGGCGTTGATCGGCTCGTAGTAGCTGGGCCAGCCGCAGCCGGCGTCGAACTTGGTGTCGGCCTGGAACAGCGGCGTGTCGCAGCCCACGCAGTGGTAGCGGCCGGGCTCCCAGTGGTCCCAGTACTTGCCGGTGAAGGCGCGCTCGGTGGCGGCGTGGCGGGCGACCTGGTACTGCGTCGGATCGAGCTGGGCGCGCCATTCGGCGTCGGTCTTCTTCACCGGATAGTCGGCGTCGCGGTCGCGGTCCACGGTGGAAGCGTCTTGGATGAACTTGTCGTAGCGGCTCATGATGAACAGGAAACCTCCAGCGTTTGCGCCCAGTCGGGCGGGAATCCGGCGTCCGAGGCCTGCGCCGGCTCGTCGAACGGACGGCGCAGCACGTCCAGCAGGCGGTGGACCTCGGTGAAGTCGCCGCCCTCGGCCCGCTGGATCGCCGTCTCGGCCAGGTGGTTGCGCAGCACCACCGCCGGATTGACCGCGTTCATCCGCCGGGCACGGGTCGCAGATGCGTCCGCCGGCTCGATCTTCAAGCGCGCGGCGTAACGCGCGGCCCAGGCGTCGAAGGCCGCGCGGTCCAGGAACAGGTCGCGCAGCGGCGCCTGGCCCGCGGCGCCGGCTGGCTGCGCCGGGTCCAAGCCCGCCAGCCGCCGGTGCGCGATCGTGTAGTCGGTCCGATGGGCGGCGAGCAGCCGCAGCCAGTCGTCGATCAGCGGGCCGTCCTCGCCGCGTTCGTCGACCTCGGCGCTCAGGCCGAGCTTGGCGCGCATCGCGCCGAGCAGCGCGGTGCCGAAGCGCTCACGGTAGATCTCCAGCGATTCGATCAGCTCGTCGCCGGCGGCGTCGGCATCGCTGTCGACGTTCGGCATCAGCGGCAGCAGCGCCTGCGCCAGCGCGTGCAGGTTCCAGAACGCGACCTGCGGCTGCCGCGCGAAGGCGTAGCGGCCCTGATGGTCCGAGTGGTTGCAGACGTGGCCGGGATCGAAGCCGTCCATGAAGCCGAAGGGCCCGTAGTCGATGGTCAGGCCCAGCATCGACATGTTGTCGGTGTTCATCACGCCATGCATGAAGCCGACGGCCTGCCATTGCGCGATCAGCTCGGCCGTCTGCGCAGCGACCTTGGCCAGCGCGGCGGTGACGGGATTCGGCGCGGCGGCGCATTCCGGCGCGTGGTGGCGGACGAAGAAGTCGAACAGCTCGCGCGTGCGGGCTTCCATGCCGTGATGCGTGAAGTGCTCGAAGTGGCCGAAGCGCAGGAAGCTCGGCGCGACGCGGGTCACGACGGCGCCGGTCTCGACGCGCTCGCGCTGCACCTTCAGCGACGTCGAGCCGGTGATCGCCAGCGCGCGCGTGGTCGGGATGCCGAGCGCGTCCATCGCCTCGGAGCAGAGGAACTCGCGGATCGACGAGCGCAGCACCGCGCGGCCGTCGCCGCGGCGCGAGTAGGGCGTCAGGCCCGCGCCCTTGAGCTGCAGTTCGAAATGGCCGTTGGGGCCGTCGACGCCGCCCAGCAGCAGCGCGCGGCCGTCGCCGAGCTGGCCGGCCCAGACGCCGAACTGGTGGCCGCTGTAGACGGTGGCGAGCGGTTTCATGCCGGCCAGGCGCGCGTTGCCGCTGAAGGCATCGAGCAGCCCGGGCCGGGTCCACCAGTCCCGCGGCCAGCCGAGCAGGGCGGCGCAGTCCGCACTGGTGGCGACCCAGTGCGGGTCGGGCAGTCCGGTGCCGGGGAGTTCGGTGAAGAAGTCGGGACCGAGGCTCGCGTAGCGATGGGTCCAGCGGGCCGGCTCGGCGCCCGCGAAGGGCTCCGGCGCGGAGAGGGGCGCATTCATCCGGCCAGTTTAGCGACCGTCCCATGGCCCTGCGGCGCCTGGGGTCCGGCCGCGCGCGCGTCCTCGGAGCTCAGGGCCGCAGGTCCAGGCTCATCAGGTCCTTGGCGTGGTAGCTGCCGTTGGCCAGGCGGATCGCGCGCGGCAGGTGGCCGTAGCGCGTGAAGCCGGCCCGCCGGTAGAGCGCGATCGCCGCGCGGTTGCCCGCGGTGACGCTCAGCGTCACGGTCTCCAGCAGCGGCTCGCGGCGCAGCAGCGCCAGCGCCTGTTGCAGCAGATGACGGCCGATGCCGCGGCCGCTGAACTCGTCGTCGACCATCATCCCGATGAGATGCGCGATGTGGCGCACCTTCTGGCGGTTCTCGTTCTCGCAGGTGAGCGCGCCCACGAGCCGCTGCTCCTGCCAGGCACCCAAGGTGAACAGCGACTTGCCGCCCGCCTGCGGATGCAGCCGGACGCGGTAGCTCGAGGCCTCGCGCGCGCGCTCGGTGGCGGCGTCGGAGGTGAAGGCCTGCTCGTGGCGCGACAGCATGGCGTCGCGCAGCGCCTTGTAGGCGTCGAGGTCGCGCTCGGTCAGCAGGCGCAGCGTGATCGCCGGCGTGGCCGCGGCGCTATCGGAGACGTTCGAGTCGCTCAAGCTCGCTCCTGTCGTTGATGTTGGCGAAGGCGCGGTCGTCCTCGGGACGGTCGAAGGCGACCCGCGCCAGCGGCAGCGTCCGCAGCCAGCCCTCGACGCGCCGCTCGCCCGATTGCAAGGCCGCTGCCAGCGCGTCGCGGTGCGAGGCATGGATCAGGCACGCGAGCGGCTGACTGCGCAGCGGCTCGCCGGGCCCCTCCCTGCCGAGCGCCATCGCCGCCGTCTGGCCGGGTGCCAGGCCAGCGGCGAGGCGGGCCAGCAGATCGGGCGGAAGCCAGGGGCTGTCGCCGCTCGCGACGAGCAGCCACGCGTCACCGTCGTCCGGGGCGGCGGGCCCGTCGGCGGGTCCGTCGGCGAGCGCGGCGAGCGCGGTGAGGCCCGCGAGCATGCCCGCCAGCGGGCCGGGGAAGTCCGGGAGCGTGTCCGGCAGGACGGGGAAGCCGAGGCGGCGGTAGTCGTCGAGGTGCCGGTTGGCACTGATCAGCACGCGGCCGCCGGTCTGCGGGGCGATCCGGTCGATGACGTGCGCGGCGAGCGGGCGGCCGAGGAAGGGCTGGAGCGGCTTGTCGACGCCGCCCATGCGGGTGGCGCGGCCGCCGCAGAGGATCAGCGCGGTGGCGCGCATCAGCCGCCGATGTAGTGCATCTCGACGCGGCGCGCCGGGCCGGATTCGGAGGCCGGCAGGCTGGCGCGCAGTTCGGAGTAGCGGTCGCCCCGCAGCGTCCAGAGCGCGCCGAGCGCGGCGGAGATCTCGCCGTCGGTGCGCGGACCGTGGCCGGCGTCGCCGCGCAGCAGCGCGCGCAGGTCGTGGCCGTCGCCGGCGAACAGGCAGGTGTAGAGCCGGCCCTCGGTGGACAGCCGCGCGCGGTTGCAATCGCCGCAGAAGGCCTGGGTGACGCTGGAGATCAGGCCGATCTCGCCGCTGCCGTCGGCATAGGCCCAGCGGGTGGCGGTCTCGCCGTCGGCGCCGGGGGCGAGCGGGATCAGATCGGCGTGCTCGCGCAGCCGCGCCAGCACCTGGGCCGAGGGCAGGACCTCGTCCATGCGCCAGCCGTTGCTCATGCCGACGTCCATGTACTCGATGAAGCGCAGCACGACGCCGGTGCCGCGGAAGTGGCGCGCCATCGGGACGATCTGGTCGTCGTTGGTGCCACGCTTGACGACCATGTTGACCTTGATCGGCGCCAGGCCCGCGGCCTGGGCGGCCTCGATGCCGCGCAGCACCTCGGCGACCGGGAAGTCGACGTCGTTCATGCGCCGGAAGATGGCGTCGTCGAGCGCGTCCAGGCTGACGGTGACGCGCCGCAGGCCGGCGTCCTTGAGCGCGCGGGCCTTGCGGGCGAGCAGCGAGCCGTTGGTGGTGAGCGTGAGGTCGAGCGGCTGGCCCCGCGGCGTGCGCAGTTCGGCGAGCTGGGCGATCAGCGACTCGAGGTTGCGCCGCAGCAGCGGTTCGCCGCCGGTAAGGCGGAGCTTCTGGACGCCGAGGCCGGCGAAGACGCGGGCGAGGCGGGCGATCTCCTCGAACGAGAGCAGGTCGCGGTGGGGGAGGAAGGGGTAGTCCTTGTCGAAGACGTCCTTGGGCATGCAGTAGCTGCAGCGGAAGTTGCAGCGGTCGGTGACCGAGATGCGCAGGTCGCGCAGGGGCCGGCCGCGCGCGTCCAGCCACGGGCCGGTGCGTGGCGGCGGCAGCGGATGCGGCACGGGGGGCGTCCGTCCGGGCTGGCGCAGGTCGAGCAGCGGAATCACACCATCGGTCATGGGGAGCGATTGTGCCGCTGGCCGCATCGCCTCACCCGAGGATGGTCAAGGGCGCCGCCGGGTCTCGTGAATCGGACACGGCCAGCCGGTCGTCACCCTGTAGGACTTGTCACTTGCGGCGCCGGGCGGGGGGCGTTCTCATCGCGGGATGAGCTTGATCCCCTCGACCGTGGTCCATGCGGACCTGGCCAGCTTCGTCTCCTTCGGCGAGGCCCTCACCGACATGATCCGTGTCGGCCCCGAGACCTGGCACAGCCGCAGCGGCGGCTCGCCGTGGAACGTGGCCATCGCGATGTCGCGCCTGGGTCAGCTCAGCGCCTTCGCCGGCGGCCTCAGCAAGGACCCGTTCGGTCAGGCGATCTGGCAGGCCAGCGTCGATGCCAGCCTCGACCTGCGCTTCATCCAGCAGGTCGCCAAGGCGCCGCTGATGGCCTACGTCCATCGCGCCGATCCCCCCGAATACGCCTTCGTCGGCGACGACAGCGCCGACCTGCACTTCCGCCCCCACGCGCTGCCGGCCGGCTGGCGCCGGGCGCTGCGCTGGGCCCATTTCGGCTCCATCAGCCTGACCCGCGAGCCGCTCGCCGCGCGGCTGATCGCGCTCGCCGAGTCGCTCAAGGACGAGGGCGTGCGCCTGAGCTACGACCCCAACTACCGCATCACGATGGACTCGCGCTACGACCGCACGCTCGAGCGCATGTGCCGCCTGGCCGACGTGATCAAGGTCTCCGACGAGGACCTGCGCGGCCTGTTCCGCAGCCGCGACCACCACGTCGGCCTGGCACAGATCTCGGCCTGGAACCCGCGCGCGATCGTGATGCTGACGCTGGGCGCGCGCGGCGCTCAGCTGTTCCATCCGAAGGCCGACCTCAGCGCCTCGCCGCCGGAGCTGGAGGGCGTCGCCGACACGATCGGGGCCGGCGACGCGGCCATGGCCGGCCTGCTCTACAGCCTGATGAACGGCCCGGCCCAGGACCCCGAGGAGCATCTGCGCTGGGCCGTCGCCGCCGGCGCGGCGGCCTGCTCGGGCGCGGGCGTGAACGGACTGTCGCCTGGACTGGTGACGTCGCTGATCGACCGCGTGCAGATCCGCAGGGCCGAACTGGCCTGAGCGACGCGCGGCGGTGCCGGCGAACGCTCAGGCCAGGCCGTCGCGCTTCGCCGCCACCAGCGTCCTGGGCCCGCCGACCGGCAGGCGAGGGCGGCCGGGCTCTTCCTCGCTCAAGGGCTGCACCTCGACCAGGCTCGCGTGGCAGCGCCTGGCCAGCGCCTGATAGGTGCCGGTGCCTTCGCGCTTCCAGCGGATCTCGTCCTCCGTCAGCGGCCGCATCACCTTGGCGGGCAGCCCGGCGATCAGCGAGCGCTCCGGCAGCTTCAGCCCCGCCCGCACGAACGCGCAGGCCGCGACGATGCTGTAGGCGCCGACCTCCGCTTCGTCCATGACGACCGCGTTCATGCCCACCAGCGCGTCGTGCCGCACCACGCAGCCGTGCAGCACCGCGCCGTGGCCGATGTGGCCGTTGGTCTCGACGACGGTCTCCGACTCCGGAAAGCCGTGGATCACGCACGTGTCCTGCACGTTTGCGCCGGCCATCAGCCGGATCCGGCCGAAGTCCCCGCGCAGCGAGGCGCACGGCCCCACATAGCAGTCCGGTCCGACGATCACGTCGCCGATCAGCACCGCCGTCGGATGCACATGGGCGCTCGGATGAACCACCGGCGACACGCCGTCAATCGCATAGCTGGGCATGGATTCCTCTCCGGATAGGTGGTAACCCCAGGTTTCTGGCCTTGTGTTGGGATCGGTTGGCTCTTAGTATCTACCGACCGGTCGGTAAATAGAAGCCGGTCAAAAAAAGCTGAAACAGCTGAATCCCCCTCAGGCCGAGGAGACAAACCGAATGAGCACCGCCCCCACGACCCCGTCCGCCGCCGCGGAAGAGGCCCCGCTGCTGATCGGCAGCGAAGGCGCCGTCCGTGTCCTGACGCTGAACCGGCCGCAGGCGCTGAACGCGTTCACGACCGGGCTGCTCGGCCAGTTGCGCATCGCGCTGGACGAGGCCGCGCACGACGCCAGCGTGCGGGCGGTGCTCATCACCGGTGCCGGCCGCGCCTTCTGCGCCGGCCAGGACCTGTCCGACCCGCACATCAAGCCCGAGTTCGACGAGCACGCGGGCGACGCCGATCCGCAGCGCAAGCCCAAGGCCAAGGACATCGGCAACCTGCTCGATCACTACTACATCCCGCTGGCGCTGCGCCTGCGCAGCATGCCGGTGCCGACCGTCTGCGCGGTCAATGGCGTCGCCGCGGGCGCCGGCGCGAACTTCGCGCTCGGCTGCGACCTCGTCCTGGCGGGCCAGTCGGCCTCGTTCATCCAGGCCTTCTCCAAGATCGGCCTGGTGCCCGACTGCGGCGGCACCTGGCTGCTGACGCGCCTGGTGGGCCGGGCCCGCGCGATGCAGCTGGCGCTGCTCGGTGACAAGCTCCCTGCGGCCGAGGCGCAGGCCTGGGGCCTGATCGGCCGCTGCGTGCCCGACGCCGAGCTGCAGAGCGAAGCCATGGCCACCGCGCAGAAGCTGGCCCGGATGCCGACCCGCGCGCTGGTGCAGACGCGCGAGGCGCTGGATGCGTCGATGGACCTGGAGTTCGAGGACGCGCTCAAGCTCGAGGCCAGGCTGCAGAGCCAGCTCGGCTACGCCCATGACTACCTGGAAGGCGCGGCCGCCTTCCTGTCCAAGCGCGCGCCGGTGTTCAAGGACCGCTGATGCGCGAGGCCCCCGATCCCCAGCGCGTCGCCGAGGCGGTGCGCGACACCCTGTTCGCCAACGACCGCGCGTCCCAGGGCCTGGGTCTGCGCATCGACGCGATCGGTCCCGGCACCGCGACGCTGTCGATGACGGTGCGCGAAGACATGCTCAACGGCTTCGACCTCTGCCACGGCGGCTTCGTGACGACGCTGGCCGATTCCTGTTTCGCCTTCGCCTGCAACTCGCACAACGAGATGACGGTGGCGTCGGGCTTCGCGATCGACATCGTCGCGCCGTCCCGGCTGGGGGACGTCCTGACCGCGCGCGCGAGCGAGACCTCGCTGGCCGGCCGCACCGGCGTCTACGACATCCGCATCACCAATCAGCGCGACGACCTGGTCGCGGTCTTCCGCGGGCGGTCCTACCGCATGAAGGGCCGGCCCGTGGTGGCGGACCTGCCGCTGCCGGGCTGAGCCGGCCCACGCCCGCGGCGACAAGGAGACGAGACCCATGACGGTCAAGACCTTCCGGCCCGAGGACCTCGAGCCCATCGAGCGCGCCAGCCAGGACGAGCTGCGCGCGCTGCAGCTGCAGCGCCTGAAGTGGACGCTCCGGCATGCCTACGAGAACGTCCCGCATTACCGGGCCGCCTTCGACGCCCGGGGCGTGCATCCGCAGGACCTGAAGGACCTGGCCGACCTGCGCCTGTTCCCGTTCACGACGAAGAAGGACCTGCGCGACAACTATCCGTTCGGGCTCTTCGCGGTGCCGCGCGAGCAGGTCGTGCGCGTGCATGCGTCGTCGGGCACGACCGGCAAGCCGACGGTGGTCGGCTACACGCGGCGCGACATCGACACCTGGGCCGACCTGGTCGCGCGCTCGCTGCGCGCCGCCGGCACGCGCGCGGGCGACATCGTCCACGTCGCCTACGGCTACGGCCTGTTCACCGGCGGCCTGGGCGCGCATTACGGCGCCGAGCGGCTGGGCTGCACCGTGATCCCGATGTCGGGCGGCCAGACCGAGAAGCAGGTCCAGCTGATCCAGGACTTCAAGCCCGACGTGATCATGGTCACGCCGAGCTACATGCAGGTGATCGTCGAGGAGTTCGCGCGCCAGGGCCTGGACCCGCGCGCGAGTTCGCTCAAGACCGGCGTCTTCGGCGCCGAGCCCTGGACCGAGGCGATGCGCCGCGAGATCGAGCTCAAGGCCGGCATCGACGCGGTCGACATCTACGGCCTGTCCGAGGTGATGGGGCCGGGCGTCGCGTCCGAGTGCATCGAGACCAAGGACGGTCCGGTGATCTGGGAGGACCACTTCTATCCCGAGATCATCGACCCCGAGACCGGCGAGGTGCTGCCCGAGGGCTCGGAGGGCGAGCTCGTCTTCACCTCGCTGAGCAAGGAGGCGCTGCCGGTGATCCGCTACCGCACGCGCGACCTCACGCGGCTGCTGCCGCCGACGGCGCGCAGCATGCGCCGCATGGGCAAGATCGTCGGCCGCAGCGACGACATGCTGATCATCCGCGGCGTCAACCTGTTCCCGACGCAGATCGAGGAACTGGTGCTCGCCGAGCCCGGCCTGTCGGGCCAGTACCAGATCGTCGTCAGCCGCGACGGCCACCTCGACGCGGTCGAGGTGCGCTGCGAGCTGTCGGCCGCGGGCGGCGACGCGCAGGCGGCAGCGAAGTCGCTGCAGCACCGCATCAAGACCTTGATCGGCGTGTCGACCCGCGTGACGGTCGGCGCGCCCGATTCGATCGAACGGACGCTGGTGGGCAAGGCCCGCCGCGTCGTGGACCAGCGTCCGAAGAACCCGTAAGGAGTCCCCATGTACACGCAAGCCATGAGCGTCGGTCCGCAGGACCAGGCCGCCACGCTGCAGACCGCCGAGGAGCAGCAGCGCAACGAGGCCTTCGAGGCCCGCATCGACGCCGGCGATTTCATCGAGGCCAAGGACTGGATGCCGGAGCACTACCGCAAGACGCTGGTGCGCCAGATCAGCCAGCACGCGCATTCCGAGATCGTCGGCATGCTGCCCGAGGGCAACTGGATCACGCGCGCGCCGACGCTCAAGCGCAAGGCCATCCTGCTGGCGAAGGTGCAGGACGAGGGCGGCCACGGGCTCTACCTGTACTCGGCCGCGGAGACGCTGGGCACCAGCCGCGACCAGATGCTGGACGCGCTGCACACCGGCAAGGCCAAGTACAGCTCGATCTTCAACTACCCGACGCTGACCTGGGCCGACATCGGCGTGATCGGCTGGCTGGTCGACGGCGCGGCCATCATGAACCAGGTGCCGCTGTGCCGCTGCTCCTACGGCCCGTACGCCCGCGCGATGATCCGCATCTGCCGCGAGGAGTCCTTCCACCAGCGCCAGGGCTACGAGAGCCTGCTGGTCATGATGCGCGAGGGCACGGACGCGCAGAAGGCGATGGTCCAGGACGCGGTGAACCGCTGGTGGTGGCCGTCGCTGATGATGTTCGGCCCGGCGGACAAGGACTCGCCCAACTCCGAGCAGTCGATGCGCTGGGGCATCAAGCGCCTGACCAACGACGAGCTGCGCCAGAAGTTCGTCGACGCGACCGTGCCGCAGGCCGAAATCCTGGGCGTCACGCTGCCCGATCCGGACCTGAAGTGGAACGCCGGGCGCGATCACCACGACTTCGGCGCGATCGACTGGACCGAGTTCTGGCGCGTGGTCGGCGGCAACGGCCCCTGCAACACCGAGCGCCTGGCCACCCGCGTCACGGCCTGGGAGGAGGGCGCCTGGGTGCGCGACGCCGCGCTGGCCCATGCGAAGAAGCGCGCCACCGCCGCCAAGGCGGCCTGATCCGCGCGGCCAGGCCCCTCCGCCACGACGTTCCGAGCACACGAATCATGAGCATCAATCAAACGACCGGCGCCAACGAATGGCCCCTGTGGGAAGTCTTCGTCCGCAACAAGGCGGGCCTGGACCACAAGCATTGCGGCAGCCTGCACGCGCCCGACGCCGCGATGGCGATCCAGATGGCGCGCGACGTCTACACGCGGCGTCAGGAAGGCGTGAGCCTCTGGGTGGTGCCGTCGTCGGCCATCGTCGCGTCCGATCCGGGCGAGAAGTCGATGTACTTCGACCCGATGGAGGACAAGGTCTACCGCCATCCCACGTTCTACGAGCTGCCCGAGCAGCTCGACCACATGTGAGGCCGCGGCGATGAGCACATCCGTTCAACCCGGCCCGCGCGCGGAGGTCCAGTACCTGCTGCGCATCGGCGACGCCTGCCTGGTGCTGTCGCACCGGATCTCGGAGTGGATCGGCCATTCGCCGGTCCTGGAGGAGGACCTGGCGCTGGGCAACATCGCGCTGGACCTGCTGGGCCAGGCGCGCGCGCTGCTGACTCGCGCCGGCCAGCTGAACGAGCAGCCGCTGGACGAGGACCAGCTCGCCTACCTGCGCGAGGAGCGTCACTACCTGAACCCGGTGCTGATGGAGCTGCCGCGCGGCGACTTCGCGTTCACGCAGGCCCGCAACCTGATCGCCGCCTGCTGGCTGCTGCCGCTGTGGACGCGGCTGCAGGATTCCAGCGACGCGGAGGTCGCCGCCATCGCCGCCAAGGCGGTGAAGGAGGTGCGCTATCACCAGCAGCACGCGGCCGAATGGGTCGTGCGCCTGGGCGACGGCAGCGAGGAGTCGACCCGCCGCATGACGGCCGCGCTGGCCGCGCTGTGGCCCTACGTGAACGAGCTGTTCGCGTCGGACGCGATCGACGCCGCCGCGGCGCAGGGCGGCCTCGGCCCGGCCTGGGCGTCGCTGAAGGGCGACTGGGACGCGGCGATGGATGAGGTCCTCGCCGAGGCTCGGCTGGCGCGGCCCAAGGACACGCCGCATGTCTACGCCGGCGTGCGCGGCGTGCACAGCGAGCACATGGGCCACATGCTGGCGACGATGCAGTCGCTGCAGCGCGCCTACCCCGGCGGGGTGTGGTGAGCGGAGCGGCGGCGATAGCGATGGCGATGGAAACGGCGATGGACACGGCGATGGACACGGCGATGAACGGCGCGGCGACCGATCTGGGCTGCGGACGGCTGTCCGCGGCGTGGGAAGTGCTGTCGCAGGTGCTGGATCCCGAGGTGCCGGCGGTGTCGCTGGTCGAGCTCGGCATCGTGCGCGACCTGCTGGAGACCGCCGGCGGCCTGGAGGTCGTGCTGACGCCGACCTACTCCGGCTGCCCCGCGACCGAGGCGATCGAGCAGAGCGTGCGCGAGGCGCTGGCCCGCTTCGGCGAGATCACCGTCACGATGCGCCGCGCGCCCGCCTGGACCACCGACTGGATCACCGCGGAAGGCCGCGAGAAGCTGCGCCGCTACGGCATCGCGCCGCCGGGGCCGGTGGCCGCGGAGCAGGGCGTGCCGGTGCGCATCGTGCGCCGCCGCGAGGCCATCGCCTGCCCGCGCTGCGGCAGCGCGCACACCGAGCAGCTCTCCGCCTTCGGATCGACCGCCTGCAAGTCGCTGTACCGCTGCCTCGCCTGCCGCGAGCCCTTCGAACACTTCAAGCCGATCTGAGCCACCGCCCGGTCGCGCCGTCCCCTCACGATTCACTAGCCATCGCCATGAGCCTGCACTTCCACCCGCTGCGCCTGCGCGCCAAGCACCAGGACACCGACGACGCCGTCGTGCTGTGCTTCGACGTGCCCGAGGCGCTGCGCGAGACCTTCCGCTTCACGCAGGGCCAGTACCTGACGCTGCGTGGCGATGTCGGCGGCCAGGACCTGCGCCGTTCGTACTCGATCTGCGCCGGCGTCGACGACGGCGAACTGCGCGTGGGCGTGCGCCATGTCGACGGCGGCGCCTTCTCGACCTGGGTCCACCAGCAGCTCAAGGCCGGCGACGAGGTCCAGGTCTTCCCGCCGCAGGGCCGCTTCCACGTGCCCATCGATCCGGCGTCGGCGCGGCATCACGTGGGCATCGCGGCCGGCTCGGGCATCACGCCCATCCTGTCGATCATGAAGACGGTGCTGGCGCGCGAGCCGATGAGCCGCTTCACGCTGATCTACGGCAACCGCCGGCCGGCCTCGGCGATGTTCAAGGAAGAGCTCGAGGACCTGAAGAACCGCTACATGACGCGGCTGACGCTGCATCACGTGTTCTCGCGCGAGCATGTCGATGCGCCGCTGATGGCGGGCCGGCTGGACCAGGCGAAGCTGGGCCGGTTCCTGGCCGGGCCGGTGCCGGCGGGCGGCATCGACCAGGTCTTCGTCTGCGGCCCGTTCGAGATGAACGAGCAGGCCGAGGCCGCGCTGCGCGCCGCCGGCGTGCCCGAGGACCGCATCCACATCGAGCGCTTCGGCACGCCCGAGATGCAGACCGGCCGCCCGGCGCCGCACGAGATCCACGACGAGGATGCCGAGGCGGCCCGGGTCGTGGTGATCCGCGACGGCGTGTCGCGCGAGATCGAGTTCCGCAAGAGCGATCCCAGCCTGCTGGACGCCGCCGCGCGGGCCGGCATGGACGTGCCGTTCTCCTGCAAGTCGGGGGTCTGCTCGACCTGCCGCTGCAAGCTGATCGAGGGCGAGGTCCGGATGGATAAGAATTTCGCCCTCGAGAAGCACGAGGTGGCGGCCGGATTCATCCTCAGCTGTCAGGCCCACGCCCTGACGCCGCGCGTCGTGATCTCGTTCGACGAACGCTGACGCACAAGGACAAGAACGACCCATGGCCCGAGGTAGAGCTCCCGGATTCGATGCCACCCGCGAGGAGATCCTCGCCCAGGCGGCGCGCCTGTTCGCCAACCAGGGCTACCCGGCGACCTCGATGAACCAGGTCGCCGAGGCCTGCTCGGTCAGCAAGCCCACGCTGTACCACTACGTGCGCGACAAGCATGAGCTGCTGGCGCAGATCTGCCAGAACCACCTGCAGCACCTGGTCGACCTGGTCGACGAGGTGACGGCGCAAGGCCTGGCGCCGCGGGAGCACCTGCGCGGGCTGATCCACCGCTTCGTGCGGGCCTATGGCGAGGCGCAGAACGAGCACCGCGTGCTGACCGAGGACCTGAAGTTCCTCGACGAGGCGCACCACGCGCGCATGGTCGAGGTGGAGCGCCAGGTGGTGGAGCGCTTCGCCGAGGCGGTGGCCGCGGTGCGGCCGGAGCTGCGCGGCGCGCAACTGCACAAGCCGCTGACCATGCTGCTGTTCGGCATGATCAACTGGACCTTCACCTGGCTGCGGCCGGACGGCGCGCTCACCTACGACGCGGTCGCGCCGATGGTGGCGGACCTGTTCTTCGGCGGGCTGGGCGCCGTCCGGACCGAAGCCGCCGATCCGGCGCCGCGCGCTCCCGCGCCGCAAGTCTCATGAAGGTTTCGCGCGGGAGCATCGACCCCTTGCAGTCGCAGTAGCAGTAGCAGTACCTCCATCCCCTTGCGTTCCTGAACAACGACATTCCGAGGAGACGACATGACACGCATCGAGAAGACCCTGCTGGCCGTGGCCGGCGCCGCGCTGATGGCCATGGGCGGCACGGCCCGCGCCGACATCAACGTCGGCGTGACGGTGTCGGCGACGGGGCCGGCGGCCTCGCTGGGCATTCCGGAGAAGAACACCTTCGCGCTGATGCCCAAGACCATCGCCGGGCAGAAGGTCAACTACATCGTCCTGGACGACGCCTCGGACACGACCACCGCGGTGGCCAACACCCGCAAGCTGATCACCGAGCACAAGGTCGACGTGGTGGTGGGATCGACGGTCACGCCGAACTCGCTGGCGATGATCGACGCGGTGTCGGAGGCGCAGGTGCCGATGATCTCGATGGCGGCGTCGGCGCGCATCGTCGAGCCGATGGACGCGAAGAAGAAGTGGGTCTTCAAGACGCCGCAGAACGACATCATGATGGCGCTGGCGATCGCCAGCCACATGCAGGCGCAGGGCGTGAAGACGGTGGCCTACATCGGTTTCGCCGATGCCTACGGCGAGGGCTGGTATGGCGAGTTCAACAAGGTCGCCGCCAGCAAGGGCCTGAGCATCGTCGCCAACGAGCGCTACAACCGCACCGACACCTCGGTGACCGGCCAGGTGCTGAAGATCATGGCCGCCAAGCCCGATGCGGTGCTGGTGGGCGGCAGCGGCACGCCGGCGGCGCTGCCGCAGAAGACGCTCAAGGAGCGCGGCTACGCGGGCAAGTACTACCAGACCCACGGCGTGGCCAACAACGACTTCCTGCGCGTCGGCGGCAAGGATGTCGAGGGCACCTTCCTGCCCTCGGGCCCGGTGCTGGTCGTGGACCAGCTGCCGGCCGAACATCCGGCCAAGAAGAGCGCCAAGGCCTACGTGACCGAGTACGAGAAGGCCTACGGCAAGGGCAGCGTGTCGACCTTCGGCGGCCATGCGTGGGACGCGGGCCTGCTGCTGCAGGCGGCGATCCCGAACGCGATCAAGAAGGGCCAGCCCGGCACGCCGCAGTTCCGCGCGGCGCTGCGCGACGCGCTCGAGAACGTCAAGGAGCTGCCGGCCGCGCACGGCGTGTTCACGATGTCGCCGAATGACCATCTGGGCCTGGACCAGCGCGCCCGCGTGATGGTCAAGATCGAAAACGGAACCTGGAAATATCAGCCATGAGTCTCAGCGCCACCCCCGTCCTCCAAAGCCTGATCGCCGGTCGCTGGATCGGCTCGACCGCCGCGCGCGGCCTGCACAGCGCCGTCAACGGACGGCTGGTGGCGCAGACCCATGCCGAGGAGATCGACTTCGGCGAGAGCCTGCATTTCGCGCGCCGCCAGGCGCTGCCTTCGCTGCTCGCGCTGGACTTCCAGCAGCGCGCGGCGATCCTGAAGGCGCTGGCGGCCTACCTGCAGGATCGCAAGGAGCAGCTCTACGCGATCTCCGCGCACACCGGCGCCACGCGGCCCGATTCGTGGATCGACATCGAGGGCGGCTTCGGCACGCTCTTCGCCTACGCGTCGATGGGGCGGCGCGAACTGCCGTCGAGCAACGTCGTCCATGAGGGGCCCGCGCAGCAACTCGGCAAGGCGGGCCAGTTCATGGGCACGCACGTGCTGGTGCCCAAGCGCGGCATCGCGGTCCACATCAACGCGTTCAACTTCCCGATGTGGGGGATGCTGGAGAAGTTCGCGCCCAGCTTCCTCGCCGGCATGCCCTGCATCGTCAAGCCGGCCACCGCGACCAGCTATGTCGCCGAGGCCTGCGTACGCCTGATCGAGGAGTCGGGCCTGCTGCCGGCCGGCGCGTTACAGCTGGTCATCGGGGGTTCCGGCGATCTGCTGGACCGGCTGGAGGAGACCGATGTCGTGACCTTCACCGGCTCGGCCGACACGGCGGCGCAGCTGCGCGTCAACGCGAACCTGATCCGCCGCTCGGTGCCGTTCAACGCCGAGGCCGACAGCCTGAACTGCTCGATCCTGGCGCCGGACGTGCAGCCGGGCGATCCGGAATTCGACCTCTTCGTGAAGGAGGTGATGCGCGAGATGAGCGCCAAGGCCGGCCAGAAGTGCACGGCGATCCGGCGCGCGATCGTGCCGGCGGCGCAGGCCGACGCGGTGGCCGCGGCGCTGCGCGAGCGGCTGGCGAAGATCAAGGTCGGCGACCCGGCCATCGAGGGCGTGCGCATGGGCGCGCTGGCGTCGAAGGCGCAGCAGGCCGACGTGGCCGAGCGCCTGGCGCAGCTCGCGCAGGGCAACGAGATCGTCTTCGGCGAGCGCGACGGCTTCGCGCCGGTGGGCGAGGGCGTCGGCGATGGCGCGTTCTTCGCGCCGACGCTGCTGCTGTGCCGCGACGCGATGCGCAACGAGGCGGTGCACAGCGTCGAGGCCTTCGGGCCGGTGTCGACGCTGATGACCTATGGCGACTTCGACGAGGCGCTGGCGCTGGCGGCCAAGGGGCGGGGCAGCCTGGTGGGCTCGGTGATCACGAAGACGCCGGCGCTGGCGGCGCAGGCCGTGTATCACGCGGCCGCCTTCCACGGCCGGCTGCTGGTGCTGGATCGCGACGCGGCCGGCGAGTCGACGGGCCATGGTTCTCCGCTGCCGATGCTCAAGCACGGCGGCCCGGGCCGCGCGGGCGGCGGCGAGGAGCTCGGCGGCATCCGTGCCGTCAAGCACTACCTGCAGCGCTGCGCGGTGCAGGCTTCGCCGACGATGCTCACGGCGATCACTGGCGAGTACGTGCGCGGCGGCAAGGTGACGGAGGACGCGATCCATCCGTTCCGCAAGCACTTCGAGGAGATCCAGGTCGGGGATTCGCTGCTGACGCATCGGCGCACGGTGTCGGAGGCGGACATCGTCAACTTCGGCGGCATCAGCGGCGATTTCTTCTACATGCACTTCGACGAGGTGGCGGCGAAGGACACGCAGTTCGGGCAACGCATCGCGCACGGCTACTTCGTGCTGTCGGCGGCGGCGGGGCTGTTCGTGTCGCCGGCGCCGGGGCCGGTGCTGGCCAATTACGGGCTGGACACGCTGCGTTTCGTGAATCCGGTGGCGATCGGCGACACCATCCAGGCGCGGCTGACCTGCAAGCGGCGCATCGACCGCGGCAACCGCCCGGACCAGCCGCCGCAGGGCGTGGTGGCGTGGGACGTGCAGGTGACCAACCAGCGCGGCGAGCTGGTGGCGAGCTACGACATCCTGACGCTGGTGGCGAAGAAGGCGGCGTGAGCGGGCGGCCTTGCCTGCGGGCAAGGCCTGGCCCCGTGAGGGCGTGGTGATGCCTGCAAGGGGCAGGGGAGATCCCCTGCGCGTCATCTCCGTCCGGCAGAATCGCGCCCGTTCAATCAGGGAGAGAGGCTGATCCGAGGCCGAGCGCGATAGACGCTCGCCCGGGGCGGACCAATGCGATGCGGCCGAGGTGGTCGCATGGCTCCCTGATGCCTTTCGGGAGTCCTCGCGTGATGTCCAGCCTTCCTCTCTCTTGTCGTTCCCATGACGGACCGCTTCGGCGCGTCCATTCCGGTCTAAGGCGCGCCGTGTGCATCGTGGGCGCGATGCTTTCGGTGCTCGCCGGTCTGCCCGCGCACGCCCAGGGCTACACGCCATGGATCACCACGAATCCGTGGCTTGACGCCTCTGGTCGGCTGACTCCCTCGCGTTGCGACGGCGCTGGCGTGGACTCTCAGTTCATTCGATTCCAACCAGGCACCGATCGCGGCTATGACTTTCCCGAGCGGATGCGCGATCAACTGCTCGCGCTGGCGAACGGGGCGTGTGTGGGCAAGGGCAACGGTATTGGCGCCTGTCAGGAGTTGAGCAACTGGCGATCTACCGGGGCCTGCGTGGTTACGGGAGGCGGCACGACGTCGGGAAGCGTTGCATGTCCCTACGCAGTCACGATGAAGACCTGGGAGTCCGTCGGAGACTCGTGTGGAGCTCTCCAGCAATCTGCCGACCTGACGGACTATCTCCTCTCAACTGGCAAGCACTGCCAGGCCATCGACTCTTACGGTCAGTTCGATGCCGTGGCCCGTCGGTGCAACTGCAGCGGCAATCGCTTGTTCGTCCCGGAGGAGGGGCGATGCGTGGAATCGCAGGACGTGCTCTGGACGCCGCATTGCGACACCTGCTACGGCAACCCCATCTACCCGTCCACGGGTGCCAAGCAGCAGCGCTTCACGCTGGGCTGGCAGCCTTGGTATGGCTTGCTGGCGACTTTCAACTCGATCCGCAAGATCCCTTATGACCCATCGCTTGAAAAGCGGGCAGTGCGGGACGTGCCGACAACCTTGAGCGGAGCCTGGGTCTTCAGCCTCGACAAGATGGTGATACCCAGTGATCCCGCGAACCTGCGCGAGCGCCTGTCCATCGCCCGAGGGGACGGATTCACGACGGCCTTTGCCTGGACTGGCAATGGTTTCACGCCGTTCCAGGCGCAATCGACCGAGTCGATCCAGGAGAACGCCTTCGGGGGCTGGCTCTATCGGGATGCGGCGGCTGGCGTGATGGAGGTCTATGGATCCGACGGCATCCTGAATGCACAGGTGCACATGAGCGGCAAGAGCCTGACCATTGTCCGAAGCGATGCCAACACGGCGCCGGCGATCGCACCTCAGCCCGGTCTGCCGATTCAGTTGACGGACCAGGACGGCCGGGCGGTGAATCTGCAGTTCATGCGTCCCACCCCGGACGCCGGTCCGGTCCTGTCGCAAGTCATCGATCCGGCAGGGCGTATCACGAGCCTCAAGTACACCGATGGGCTGCCGTCGGAGATCGTCAACAGCGATTCCACGTCGGTCAAGCTTCTCTCTCAGAGCGGAAGCGACCCCGCGACCAGCGGCCTGCTGATCGGCTATGAGAACGAGAACGGCGTTCGCGCGGGTATCTATGCCTATGACAGCAAGGGACGTGCGATCTCGACAGCGAGAGCGAACGGACTCGATGCCTACAGTGTTGAGTGGACCGGGACGGCACCAATCTGGACCTGGAAGGATGAGTATGACAAGAGGACGGACCGGGTGCTTCACGTCCATCGCCTGCAGCCGGGCGGCGGTGCGCGGGTGACGTATCCCAATGGAACGACCGAACTGATCGACGCCACATCCACGCTGGACGCGGTTCAATGGTCCCGCAAGACGCGTCCGGCGACCCCGGGGTCTCCGGCTGCCACGACCAGCCGCCAATTCGATGAGCGGGGCAACGTCAGGCAGCTCGACGACTACAACGGCAATCGCAGCTGCATGAGCTACGAGGCGGATCGCAATCTGGAATCGACGCGCGTCGAAGGGCTCTCCGCCGCGACGGATTGCGCCAGCACGGTATCTGGCGCTTTGCCGGCGGGCGCTCGCAAGGTGAGCACGCAGTGGCATCCCGCTTGGCGTCTGGCGACCAGGATTGCCGAGCCGGGCCGGATCACGACCTTGGTCTACAACGGCCAGCCCGATCCATTCAATGGCAACGCGCAGGCGAGGTGCGAAGCCTCGGGCGCGACGCTGCCGGATGGCAGCGCGCTCGTCTTGCTGTGCAAGCGAGTCGAGCAGGCCACGGCCGATGCGACGGGCGAGCAGGGCTTCAGCGCCGTGCCGCTGTCCACGGTTGCTGCCCGGGCGTGGAGCTGGACCTATACCGCGACCGGCCAGGTGCTCACCGAGACGAATCCGCGCGGCAAGACCACGGTGACCAACGAGTACTACGCGACGACGACGGCGGACTACACCAAGGGCGACCTGAAGACGACGGTGAACGCCTTGGGTCAGACGACGAGCTTCCCGCGCTACAACGCGTATGGGCAGCCGCTGGAGATGATCGATGCGAACGCGGTCAGCACGGCCTATGCCTACGACGAGCGTCAACGCCTCAAGTCGGTGACGACGCTGGGCGGGGTCACCACCTATGCGTACTGGCCGACGGGGGACCTGAAGCAGACGGTGATGCCGGACACCAGTGCGGTGAACTACGAGTACGACGATGCGCGGCGGTTGACCGCGGTGATGGATTCGCTGGGCAATCGCATCGAGTACACGCTGGATCAGAGCGGCAATCGGACGCAGGAAGTCGCCAAGGATCCGCAAGGAACGCTGCAACGGGCCATGAGTCGCGCGTATGACGCGCTGGGCCGCGCACAACAGACGACGGGCAGGGAGTAAGTCATGAAGCGAGAAGACAGGCACTCGAAGTGCCGGAGCGCGATCGCGTCTGCGATCGCCGCAGGCCTCACTGCGATTGCATCGATCGCATCGATCGCTCACGCAGCGACGCTGCCGCCACCGCCGGTCTCGCCGGCACCGGTGACGGACTACGAGTACGACGCCAAGGGCAATCCAACCAAGGTCATCAAGGCCAAGGGCGTCTCGGGTTTTGGCTTCGCCACGTCGAACGCATATGACGCGCTCGATCGCGTGAAGACCAATACCGACGCTCGCAACGGCGTGACGACGCTGGGCTACGACGGACTCGATCAGCTCAAGCAGGTCACGGACCCGAGGCAACTGATCACCTCATACCAGCGCAATGGCTTAGGCGATCTGAACCAGCTCTCCAGCCCCGACACCGGCACCGCCAACAGCACCTTCGACGCGAACGGCAACCTGCTCACGCGGACCGACAGCCGCGGCGTGCTCGGCACCTACGTCTATGACGACCTGGACCGGATGACATCGGCGGTCTACACGAAGAGCGGCCAGCCGACGCTGAGCTACTCGTGGACTTATGACCAAAAGGACGGCGTCTTCGGTTTCGGGGTCGGCCGTCTCACGACGGCCACCAGCCCGGCCGGGAACACCAAGTACGGCTACGACGGTTTCGGCCGAGTGGTCAGCGTGATCCAGACCGTCGGGTCGGTCGTGCTCACCACCCGCTACGGCTACGACTTGGCCGGACACATCACCAGCATCACCTATCCCTCGGGACGCGTGCTGTCCATCGCCTATGCCAACGGCCAGCCGGTCAGCATGAGCCTGGCCAAGGACGCCAGCAGCACAGCCAGCCCGCTGATCAGCCAGATCCAGCTGACGGCTTTTGGCGCTCTGCAGAGCTGGCAGATGCAGCTGAACTCCGGCGCCAAGCTGCAGGAGCGGGTCTACGACCAATACGGACGCCTCGTCCGTTACCCGCTGGGCTCGGTGGTGCGCGACATCACCTACGACGCGGCCGACCGCATCGTCAGCTACACGCATCTGGACGCAAACACGGGTCAAGTGACCGCCGAAGCCCAGGCAATGAACCAGAGCTTCAGCTACGACGAGATGGGCCGGCTCACCGGCATCGTCACGCCGGCCAACTTCTGGACCATCGGCTACGACGCCAACGGCAACCGGACCAGCGTCAAGCTCAACGCCACGACGCGGACCTACACGACGGCCAGCAACAGCAACCGGCTCACGAGCATCGCCAATCCCACGCGCAGCTTCGGCTACGACGCGGCGGGCAACACGCTGAGCGACACGGGTCTGGCGTACACGACGACGATCCGGCTGGACAACCGGCTGGGCACGCTCACCAAGAACGGCCTGACGACGACCTACCAGTACGACGCCAGTGGGCAGCGCGTGCACAAGGAACACAGCGCAGGGCTGAGGGACTTCGCGTATGACCAGCAAGGGCATCTGCTGGGCGAGTACAACACCGCAGGTGTCGTGCAGGAATTCGTCTGGCTGGGCGACACACCGGTGGCGGCGATCGCTGGATCAGTCGCGTCTCCGCTGCCTCTGCTCGCGTACGCGGATCACTTGGACGCACCGCGGGTGCTCATCGACAAGACCGGTGCCGCGCGCTGGCGCTGGATCAGCGAGCCCTTCGGCACGACCCAGCCGGAGCAAGCGCCGGCGGGGCTCTCACCGATCACGTTCAACCTGCGCTTCCCGGGGCAGTATTACGACAGCGAGTCCGGGCTGAACTACAACTACTTCCGGGACTATGACGGGACGACGGGAAGATATGTCCAAAGTGATCCGATGGGTCTGGGTGGTGGGGTCAATTCCTTCACCTACGTCGACGGTGCACCGTTGATGATGGTCGATCCGTATGGCCTCTTTGGCATGGATGATGTTTGGGGCGGAGTTTATTGGGCGACGGATGGTTGGAGTCCTTCCCAAGTGGCGATTGATGCTTGGGCCGGATTTGGTGACGGCGCCTCACTCGGACTGTCTCGGCATTGGCGAAATTCGCAAGACATCGACGGTGGGGTAAATCGATGCGCGGCAATCTATCGAGGCGCGGACTTTGCCGGTTCGATCATGGCCCCGTTGGGGCGCTTCGCCTATATCGGACGTGTAGGGCGAATCGGCAGTAATGGCGCTCGCAATGCAGCAGAGGCGATTGCGCTGACTGCGGAGCGGAATGCGGTGAAAAGATATTTTCGTGGGCGACCGATGGCGTCGCTGATTAACGACTACAAGACCGAAGCATGGGCGGTGGAAACCTTTATGCGTCGGGGCGGAGAACAGTTCGCTGCGAGTGCAGGAAAGTCTAATTTTGGCTTTAATGCTTTAGCAGCCTTTGGATTTCTGAAGGCCGCAAAGAATCATTTCCCCGATGGGCAGGATTGCACCTGTGAGAAGTGATATGAAACAACAGTCGCGCCTCTTGTTGGCGGATTATTACGATGATCGGCGTCGGTGGTGGATTGGGGAAAATGTGACCGCTAGCTGCGTCGAAGCGGCGACGCTGAGTGATTTGGCGCGGGTGCCCGATGGTTTTGCCCAATGGATCGAAGATGGCAGCAAGCGAACGCTTGTTGGCTATTTCTCGTTTTACAAGAATGCAGCAGGAGACGCGCCAGATTACTCAAAGTCGTTGGTCGTCGTTGTCGATGGAGTTTTGTTTGGCTCTGGATCAGATGTGCCTGATTTGATTTGGCACAGAGGCATTCTTCGGAGAACCTTCAAGATCGCCGCCGGTGGGAGTGAGGTTGCGATCCGCTATCGCTGGCCTGCAACCCGCCAGCTTCTGACGCGCGTATTTTCGGATCCGTCCAGCTTTGTGTCGAAGGACTTTCTCGAGGAACTCGTTGGCATTGTGATGTTCTATCGTCCCGAATGGCTGCGACGTGGTTGATCACGTCAGGAGGGCTGGTGCAGTCAATAGGGGACGTTCTCGATGTGCCAAAGTAGCGTCTTGAGACTGGTCGCCTGAAGCAGTATTGAAGTTGACTCTGTCTGGATTCCAGGCGCTATTTTTGAGGCATGGGTGCAGGCACTTCTAATGAATCCCCCGCTGACAGGCGCCCGTGCGGCGAGGGACTTCGCTCAGGGCTGTGGATGTCCATGATGACTCCATGAACTTCAAAGCAGTTTTCATCTTGGTTGGAGCGGTACTGGCCTTTCTTTACCGCTTCGCGTTCCCATGGACTCCGTTCTGGGTAGACATGTCAGTCATCGCTGCTGCGGGGTTAGTCGCGCTGTGGCAATGGGACTCTTAGAACGGAAAGAAGCCCGAGCAAGACAAAGAGAACTCACCAAGTGTAGACACCAAGGAAGAATCAAATCACTGATCTAGTCTTCGTCGCGCAGCCGCATTCAGGGTTGGGCCTTGATGCGGTGGTGCGGAACTAAAGAGCCACCCACCCTGCGGCTTTCCATCCACTGCGCGTTTCAAGGAAATAATGGGTGATCCGTCCCTTCTGTACACTTTCGGCGGCGTGCTTGCCGTCTTGGCTGGTGCTGTAATTGTCATCATCCGATCGCATACCCGACTCGCGATAAAAGTGCTAGCTATCCTTCCTGAGGTTGTCGCTATCGTCGGAATCATGGTAATGATGCGACTGCCTTATATCGAGCACCAAATTTTTATTAATGGCGGTTTGCTTATATTGGCTGCGCTCGCAGTGGTTGTAAGTTTCTTGATAATTAAGAGGTTCCGCGACCAGGTCAATCCTTGAAGTCCTGGAATGCATCGATATGCTTTTGAAGCGTGCCAGTCTTGAAGGCCCATGCAAGAAATAATGACCTCTTGTCGCCGGCCGCTAGGCGCACTTCTCATCGCGGCAGCCATTGCGATATGGTTTTTCTCCGCGTTGGAGTTGCCGTTCCTGCAGCCGCAGACACTGCCGGCAGATCAATTTCAATTGCTGGCATTTCCGAAGCGGCCATGTGGCGAAACTAGATGCCTTTCTAGAGCTGCAAACTTCTCTCTTGCCGAATGGAATAGCCGAAACTTGACGGTCGTCCAGTCCGATGCGGATTTGAATTTCTCTACCGGATCATTCACGCTCTTTCCTCCGGCCAATGCAGACGAAATGATTGCTGCGTGGCGCGCAACGCTTAAGAACCAAGGGTTCGATGGAGGCGAGTACCGAGCAAGAACGCGAGGACCAGATCTTTGGGAGATTGAGTTGGTAATGCGAGGTGACCTGCATTCTCGGAGTAGCCGGTTTTCGTATGTGCTGAAGGCCAATGGGGATGTGCTTCCGGAGAAGTTCATTGAATATTCATGGGTTGATCAACTCAGTAGAGGTGCGGCCGCCGCTGTACTTGTCTTCGCTGGCGTATTCCTTCTGTGGCGGCGATCAAAACTTGCGAGATAGACGCTTGGCGTTATGGGATTGATGTTTCTCCCCTGGGAGTACTTGCCTGTCAGGCGGCATCAAGCAGAACCACCCGAAGCAGGAGCCAAGCGCCGCCAAGCCGCGGCCCTCGTCAAAGCCGAAGTTGCCCGATGAAAACTCGATCTTGAGCGGATGCGGCGGGCCGCCCACACTGCCGCCTCCCGTCCACTCCCGCATCGAGTCGCCTTGAACGAGCTCAGCTCCCCCGTGATCGCCGGCCTTCTGTTCACCCTCACGCTGGCCCTCGTCGCCCTGATGGCCTGGAAGGGCGGCAGCGAGCGGCGCGACGTGACCTTCCTCGCCTCGGCCGCCAGCCTGGGCGGCCTGTGCACCGCGATCGCCGCCGCCTTCTGACGCGCTGACGCCCGCTCGCGGCGGATCCCGCAGCCGCAGCGGATACGCCCGGTTGCGATCTCGACGCCCCTGACGCCATCGGGTCCTTCGGCGCCGCGCCAGAATGCGCCGAACGATCAGCGTCATTCATGAAAGGGAGGGCATGCGAGTTCTGCTCGTCGAGGATTCCGAGTTCGTCCGCATGCAGTTCCTGCGGCTCTTCGAAGGCCTGTCCTTCGTCGACGTCGTCGGCTACGCGGACAGCGAGGAGGACGCCGTGCAGGCGATCAGCGCGCTCAAGCCCGATGTCGTCCTGGTCGACCTGAACCTGCCCGTGGGCTCCGGCATGCACGTGCTGCGGCGCGCCCGCCAGGGCGGCTACACCGGCAAGCTCTGGGTCCTCAGCAGCCGCGACCCCGACTTCTACCGCACGCTGTGCGAAAAGCATGGCGCCGACGGCTTCTACGACAAGGCGCATGAGCAGCTGAAGCTGCTCGACGACCTGCGCGTGCTGGCCGGGGAACGGCCGGTCTTCTAGTCCGCTGCTCCGGCCCCGCCCGGCAGGGAAAGGCGGCGGCGGGCGCCGCCGGTTCGCCGCTCGTAGAATCCCCGGCTTCCTGGCGATGACGCCCCGATGACCGGGCGATGACGATGACAGCAGCTGTTCGGACCGATGCCGCGCTGGCGCCCGTGGTGATCGTGGGGGCCGGCCTGGCCGGATTGACGGTGGCCTTGCACCTCGCCGACCGCGTGCCGGTCATCGTGCTGGCCAAGCGCGAACTCACCGAGGCCGCCACCGCCTGGGCACAGGGCGGCATCGTCGGCGTGCTGGGCTCCGACGACAGCATCGACAGCCATGTGCGCGATACGCAGGAGGCCGGCGCCGGCCTCGTCGACGAGGCCACCGCCCGCTACATCGCCGAGCGCAGCGCCGACGCGGTCGGCTGGCTGGTCGAGCAGGGCGTGCCCTTCACGCCGGACGAGCGCGGCCCGCTGGGCCTGCACTTGACCCGCGAGGGCGGCCATGCGGTGCGCCGCATCGCCCATGCCGCCGACGCCACCGGCAAGGCCATCCACGACGCGCTGCTGGCCAAGGCCCATGCCCATCCCAACATCGAACTGCGCCAGCGCTGGATGGCGCTGGACCTGATCACCTCGCGGCATGTGCAACGCGAAGAGCCCTCGCGCTGCTACGGCATCTACGCGCTCGACATGGACGCGCAGCGCGTGGAGGCGATCGCCGCGCGCGCCGTCGTGATGGCCACCGGCGGCGCCGGCAAGGTCTATCGCTACACGACCAACCCGGACACCTCCACCGGCGACGGCATCGCGATGGCCTGGCGCGCGGGCTGCCGCGTCGCCAACATGGAATTCATCCAGTTCCACCCGACCTGCCTGTACCACCCGCAGGAACGCAGCTTCCTGATCACGGAAGCGCTGCGCGGGGAGGGCGGCCATCTGAAGCTGCCGGACGGTACCCGCTTCATGGCCGCGCATGACGACCGCCTGGAGCTGGCGCCGCGCGACGTGGTGGCCCGGGCGATCGACTTCGAGATGAAGAAGCACGGCCTGGACCATGTGTGGCTGGACGCCACGCACCTGGGCGAGGACTTCCTGAAGGAACACTTCCCGACCATCCATGCGCGCTGCCTGGCGCTGGGCATCGACATCGCGCGCCAGCCCATCCCGGTGGTGCCGGCGGTGCACTTCACCTGCGGCGGGGTGGTGTCCGACCTGCATGGCCGCGCGGACCTCCCCGGGCTCTATGCCGTCGGCGAGACCGCGTACACCGGCCTGCATGGCGCCAACCGGCTGGCGAGCAACTCGCTGCTGGAATGCGTGGTGCTGGGCCGCGGCTGCGCCACGGACATCCTGGGCCAGCCCGAACCCGAGCCCGCGCCGCTGCCCGCCTGGGACGAGAGCCAGGTGGAGAACGCCGACGAGCAGGTCGTCATCGCCCACAACTGGGACGAGCTGCGGTTGCTGATGTGGAACTACGTCGGCATCGTGCGCACGACCAAGCGGCTGGAACGCGCGCTGCACCGCATCGACCTGCTGCGCGCGGAGATCGACGACTACTACGCCAACTTCCGCGTCAGCCGCGATCTGCTGGAGCTGCGCAACCTGGTCGACTGCGCGGAGCTGATCGTGCGCTCGGCGCTGCTGCGGCATGAAAGCCGCGGGCTGCACTACAGCCGCGACTACCCGCGCACGCTGCCCGCCAGCCTGCCGACGGTGCTGGTGCGCAACGGCAACACGCGCTGATCGAAGGCCCTATCGCTGCTTGGACCGCAGGTCGGTGCGGGCCTGCACGAAGGTGAAGGCGTAGCCGACGGCTTCCTTGATCGCGGCGTCGACGTCCAGCCGCTCCTGCTCGGTCAGGTAGAACGAGTAGTCGACCTCATGCCGGATGTAGCGCGGCGGGAGCCGGTTCAGCGCGACGCAGGCGACGTCGGCGAGCAGCTCGGCGTTGCCGTCGATGGTGGGGTAGTCCTTGGCGGTCGTCAGCACGGCGGCGAAGACTTCGCGTTCGTGGTGGTTGTAGAGCGAGCTGAAGTCCATGGGCAGGTCCTGCGGATTGACCGGGATGCATCGCAGCATCGCGCGGCCTCGCGCAAATGAAAAGCCCCCTGGCGACCCTCGTTCGCGTGGGGGGCTTTCGAAGGCAGTCTCCGCGGTCCTGCGGCGAGCCCCCTCTCCCTCGCCCTCTCCCCCTCACGGGGGCGAGGGAATGAATGGCGCCGTACCACTCCCTCGCGGGGCGAGGGAATGATTGGCGCGGCGTCAGTGGGCCGTATTACTCCCTCGCCCCGCGTGCGGGGAGAGGGTGGGGGAGAGGGGTCTTCCGCAGCCGTCAGGCGGCGCCGATGCCCGGCACCATCGCGCCCGCGGCCGCCTTGCGCGCCTTGAGCCGCGCCGTGAAGTCCAGCATCCGCTCGATGCACGACAGCGCCTGGGCCCGCGTCGGTTCCTCGACGAAGATCTCGCCGGTGCCGCGCTCCAGGCAGTCGACGAGGCCCTGCAGCCCATTCATCGCCATCCACGGGCAATGCGCGCAGCTCTTGCACGACGCGCTGTTCCCCGCCGTCGGCGCCTCGATCAGCACCTTGCCCGGCGCCATCTGGCGCATCGCATGCAGGATGCCCTTGTCGGTCGCGACCACGTATTCCCGCGCCTTCCCCTCGACCACCGCCTTGATCAGCGCCGAGGTCGATCCCACCACGTCCGCCTGCGCCACCACCGCGGCCGGGGATTCCGGATGGACCAGGATCATCGCGTCCGGATGCTGCTCGCGCAGCAGCTCGAGCTCCAGCCCCTTGAACTCGTCATGCACGATGCAGGCGCCGTTCCACATCAGCATGTCGGCGCCGGTCTGCTCCTGGATGTAGCGGCCCAGGTGCCGGTCCGGCGCCCACAGGATCTTCTCGCCGCGGGCCTTGAGCTCGGCGACGATCTCCAGCGCGCAGGAGCTGGTGACCATCCAGTCGGCGCGCGCCTTCACGGCGGCGCTGGTGTTGGCGTACACGACGACGGTCCGGTCCGGGTGCGCGTCGCAGAAGGCTGCGAAGTCCTCGGCCGGGCAACCCAAATCGAGCGAGCAGGTGGCGTCCAGGTCGGGCATCAGCACGCGCTTCTCGGGGCTGAGGATCTTGGCGCTCTCGCCCATGAACTTCACGCCGGCCACGACCAGCGTCCGCGCGGCGTGATCGCGGCCGAAGCGGGCCATCTCGAGCGAATCGGAGACGATGCCGCCGGTTTCCTGCGCCAGGTCCTGCAGGTCGCCATCGACGTAGTAGTGGGCGACGAGCACCGCCCCCTTGGCCTTGAGCAGTTCGGCCGCGCGGGCCTTGAGTTGGTGGCGCTGGCTGGGCGTCAGCGGCGCCGGCACCTTGGCCCAGGCGTGGGCGGTGCAGGTGGCGCCATCCGCGTCCTGGCGGTCGAAGTCGTACAGAACCTGGTCCATGGGCGCGGATTCTAGGTCTGGCCGAAAAACCGGCTTGGCGGCATGCCGACCGTCCGCGTGACCATCGCGGTGAAGGCGCTGGCGCTGGCATAGCCCAGTTCCGCCGCGATCAGCTGCATCGGCTTCTTCTGGGCCGCCAGGCGCAGTGCCTCGGCCAGCAGCGCCTGCTGGCGCCACTGCGCGTAGCTGCTGCCCAGCTCCTGGCGGAACAGCCGCGAGACGGTGCGGGCGCTGGCGCCGACCTCGGCCGCCCAGTCGTCCAGGCTGGCATGGCGCATCGGCGCGGCCAGCACGGCCTCGCAGAGCTTGCGCAGCCGCTTGTCGGACGGCAGCGCGACGCCCAGCTGCAGGCTGCGGGCGCGACCGATCTCGTCCAGGATCAGCCGGCCGATCCAGACCTCGCGATCGGCGACCGCGTCCTCGTTCTGCAGCTCCTCGCGCGCGAGCTGCAAGACCAGCTCGCGCAGCAGCGGCGAGACCTCGAGCACGCGGTTCTGCGCCCACACCGCCTCGTCGCCGGGCGCGGTCCACAGGTAGAGCGTGCGCAGCTCGCAGCGCTCGACGGCGGTGACCGCGTGGACGACGCCGGCAGGGATCCACACCGCGCGCGAGGGCGGCACCAGGAAGGTCGCGCGGTCGGTGCTGACCCGCACCACGCCCGAGACCGAGAAGACCAGTTGGCCCCAGGTGTGGAAATGCGCCTGGATGTCCATGTTCCCGTCCATCGAGCGCGACTTGGCGCGCACCGGGCGCTGGCGGCTCGGCGCGTAGCGGTGCGGGTCCAGCGGCGGGACGCTGGCGCGGCCGGGCGGGTGGATCGGGCTGGATCGCGGACGGAGGGAGGCGGGAACGGAGCTCATGGCGGAAATTCGACAGAACTTGTCCGGCTATCGTAATTCCGTCGCGGCGGCCCTGTCACCATCTCGCCCATGAACACCGCCACCACCACCGCGGACGGCCTGGCGCCGGCTGCCGCGCAGAGCGCCAAGCGAGACATCCAGACCATCAGCCTGATCGGCCTGGCCCACGGCACCTCCCACTTCTTCCACATGCTGCTGCCGCCGCTGTTCCCCGTGTTCATGCGGGAATTCGGCCTGAGCTACTCGGAGCTGGGGCTGCTGGTGACGATCTTCTTCGTGATCTCGGGGGTGGGGCAGGCGCTGTCGGGTTTCCTGGTCGACCGGACCGGCGCGCGGCCGGTGCTGTTCGTGGCGCTGAGCTGCTTCGTGCTGGCGTCGCTGGCGGCGGGCACGGCGCAGGGCTTCGGCGGGCTGGCGCTGGCGGCGGCGCTGGCGGGGCTGGGCAATTCGCCCTTCCATCCGGTGGACTTCACCATCCTCAACAAGCGGGTGTCGCAGCAGCGGCTCGGACATGCGTTCTCGGTGCACGGCATCACCGGCAACCTGGGCTGGGCGGTGGCGCCGGTGCTGCTGATCTCGATGCACGAGGCGACCGGCCAATGGCGGCTGGGCTACGTGGCGACGGCGTGCTGGGCGCTGTTCGTGATCGCGCTGCTGGCGTTCAAGCGCGACGCGATCGACGACAGCCAGGGCTCGTGGGGCCATGAGAAGGCGGGCGCGGCGAAGGCGCCGGCCGGCGAGCATCCGATGGCCTTCCTGAAGCTGCCGTCGGTATGGCTGTGCTTCTCGTTCTTCTTCTTCACGACGTCGGCGCTGAGCGCGATCCAGAGCTTCGCGTCGCCGGCCTTGTCGGCGATGTATGGCGTGAGCCTGGCGAGCACCGCCTTCGTCGTGACCGGCTACATGCTGGCGGGCGCGGCGGGGATGATCGTCGGCGGCTTCCTGGTGGCCAGGTCGCAGAACCTGGAGCGCAACATCGCCGGCGCGATGTTCGTGGCCGCGGCGCTGCTGGCGCTGACGGCGACCGGCTGGCTGCCCGCGACGGCGGCGCTGATCGCGGCGGCGACGGCGGGCTTCGGGACCGGGCTGGCGGGGCCCTCGCGGGACATGCTGATCAAGCGCGCGGCGCCACCCGGCGCGACGGGGCGCGTGTATGGCACGGTGTACTCGGGGCTGGACACCGGCTTCGCGGTGGCCGCGCCGGTGTTCGGCGCGCTGATGGACCGGCACTGGAGCAACGCGGTGTTCTTCGGCGCGTCGATGGCGCTGTTGATGGGCATCGCGGCGGCGAGTCTGGTGAGGCAGGGGAAGCGCTGACGCTCAACCGACGGCATGGCAAATCCTGACCCCGATGACTTGAATTCGGGAGTCGACAGCGCATTCCCATCGATTGAAGTCGGTCGTGCAGGCAGCGACGCATCCGCGCCGCAACAAGGGACATCGCGCTCACTTGCAATGGGCGGCCTGCTCGCTACAGTCGGCGGCCATGGACCAGCAACGCACCGTCTCCCGTCCCGCCGGTCACGCGCTTGTCGAGGCGCTGATCGAACAAGGCATCACCGACGTCTTCGGAGTCCCCGGCGAAAGCTATCTGGCCGTCCTCGACGGCTTCCATCAGCACCGCGAGCACATCCGCTTCGTGGCCTGCCGGCAGGAGGGCGGCGCCTCGTTCATGGCCGAGGCCCAGGGCAAGCTGACCGGCCGGCCCGGCATCTGCTTCGTCACCCGCGGCCCCGGCGCCACCAACGCCAGCATCGGCCTGCACACCGCCTTCCAGGACTCGACCCCGATGATCCTGTTCATCGGCCAGGTCGCCTCCGACCAGCGCGACCGCGAGGCCTTCCAGGAAGTCGACTACCGCCAGATGTTCGGCCCCGGCACGCTGGGCATGGCGAAATGGGTCGGCGAGATCCACGACCCCCACCGCCTGCCCGAATACGTGGCGCGCGCCTTCCACACCGCGACGCAAGGCCGCCCCGGCCCCGTGGTGCTGGTGCTGCCCGAGGACATGCTCACCCAGCTCACCGACGCGCCGGTGCTGCCGCGCGCGAAGCCGGCCGTGGCCTGGCCCGCGCCGTCCGACCTGGTCGAGCTGCAGGCCCGGCTCGAAGGCGCGCAGCGGCCCTTCGTCATCGCCGGCGGCGGCGGCTGGACCGCCGAAGCCTGCGCCGCGCTCCAGGACTTCGCCCATGCCTGGCAACTGCCGGTCGGCTGCGCCTTCCGCTTCCAGGACCTCTACGACAACCGCGACCCGTTCTACGCCGGCGATGTCGGCATCGGCATCAATCCGGCGCTCGCCAGGCGGATCGGCGAGTCGGACCTGATCCTCGCCATCGGCCCGCGCCTGGGCGAGATGACCACCGGCGGCTACACGCTGCTGAAGGCGCCGCGGCCGGCCCAGCAGCTCGTGCACATCCATGCCGGTCCCGAGGAACTGGGCCGCGTCTATGCGGCCGACCAGATGATCCAGGCCAGCATGAGCGCCGCCGCGCTGGCGCTGCAGCAACTGCACCCGCCCGGCGGCGGCGAGGACATGCCCTGGCTCGAATGGGCCCGCGGGGCCCATGCCGACTACCAGCGCAACCAGCAGGCGCTGCCGGTCGGGCCGATGGACCTCGCCGAGGTGATGCACCTGCTGGACCGCCTGCTGCCGGCCGAGACGATCTTCACCAACGGCGCCGGCAACTACAGCGGCTGGCTGCACCGCTTCCATCGCTACACCGCGCTGCATCAGGGCGGCCGCACCCAGCTCGCGCCGACGAGCGGTGCGATGGGCTATGGCTTCCCGGCGGCGGTCGCGGCCTCGCTGCTGCAGCGCGAGCGCTGGGTCGTCAACATCGCCGGCGATGGCGATTTCCTGATGACCGGCCAGGAGATGGCCACGGCGATGGCGCACGGGGCGCGGCGGCTGATCTGCCTGGTCGTCGACAACGGCAGCTACGGCACGATCCGCATGCACCAGGAACGCGAATACCCCGGCCGCGTCAGCGGCAGCGACCTGCACAACCCGGACTTCGCCGCGATGGCGCGCGCCTTCGGCTGGCAGGCGTTCAGCGCGTCCCGCACCGAGGAGGTCGAGCCCGCGCTGCGGCAGGCCATCGTGTTGCAGTCGCCGGCGCTCATCCATCTGAAGCTGCCGGTCGAGATCTCCACCAGCCGCGCCACGCTCAGCAGCATCCGGGAGGCGGCGCTCAAGAGACAAGGCGCCTGACGGAGAATCGGCGGCTATGTCCGCATCCGCCATCCCCTTCGCCCTGCGCGGCGACTTCATCGAACTCGACAAGCTGCTCAAGGCCACCGCGCTGACCGGCAGCGGCGGCGAGGCCCGGCACTTCATCTCGGAAGGCCAGGTGCGCGTCGACGGCCAGGTCGAGCTGCGCAAGACCGCCAAGATCCGCGCCGGTCAGGTGGTCGAGTTCAACGGCGAACGCATCGAGGTGCAGGCGCCCGTCTGAGCGCCTCCCCCTGAGCGCCCCCTGAGCGCCCGCATCCCACCGTCCGCGATCCTCCAGGAGTTCCCGATGACCAGCCCCGTTCCCTCGATCCGCTTCTCCACCTGCGATCTCTGCGATTCCCTGAAAGCCGACACCAGCGGCGACACGCGCTGGCTGCCGGGCAGCCTCTACCGCAGCTATGGCGCGCATCCGCGCTTCGCCGGACCGGTGTCGACGGTGCGTTGCCTGGACGACAACACGCAGGTGAAGGCGGCGGTCGAGAGCTTCGGCGCCGGCCGCGTGCTGGTGGTGGACGGCGGCGGCTCGCTGCGCCGCTCGCTGGTGGGCGGCAACCTGGCCGCCAGCGCCGCGAAGAACGGCTGGGCCGGCGTGCTGGTCCACGGCGCCGTCCGCGACCTCGAGGAGCTGCGCGCCACCGCGATCGGCCTGTTCGCGCTCGGTCATGTGCCGATGCCGACCGAACGCCGCGGTCAGGGGCTGACGGAGCTGCCGGTGCTGATCGAGGGCGTCTGGGTGCGCCCCGGCGACTGGCTCTACGCGGACGAGGACGGCATCGTCATCGCGCCGAAGCCGGTGCATCCCGCGGGGTGAGGTCGACGGACGTCCACGGTCACTCGATGGACGCCGCCGCACGCTCGCGCATCCAGCCGGCCAGCGCCTCCGCCGGCATCGGCTTGCCGAACAGCCATCCCTGCGCGCCGTCGCAGCCCATGCCGACCAGGATCTCGCGCTGGCCTTCGGTCTCGACGCCCTCCGCGACCACCGTCAGCCCGAGCGAACGCCCGATGCCGATCACGGCGCTCGAGAGCGCGCGGTCGTCGGCGTCCTGCTCCAGGTCGCGCACGAAACTCTTGTCCAGCTTGAGCTCGGTCACCGGCAGTCGCTTCAGATAGCTCAGGCTCGAGTAACCGGTGCCGAAGTCGTCCACCGACACGCCCACCCCCATCTCATGCAACTGCTGCAACTGCTCGCGTGGGCGGCTGGTGTCGTCGAGCATGAGGCGTTCGGTGACCTCCAGCGTCAGGTCGGACGCGGCCAGCCCGTGACGCGCCAGCAGCGCCCGCGCATGCGCCGCGACGTCGTCCTGATGGAAACGCTGCGGCGACACGTTGACCGACAGGCCCGGCACCGCCACGCCAGCGGCGCGCCACCGCGCGAGTTGGGCGCAGGCCTGCTCCAGCACCCACGCGTCCAGGGCGTTGATCAGGCCGCTTTCCTCGGCCACCGGGATGAAGCGGTCCGGCGGCACCCAGCCGCGCTGGGCGTCGTGCCAGCGCAGCAGCGCCTCGACGCCCACCAGCCGCCGGTCCGACAGGCGGACCTTCGGCTGGAAGTGCAGCTGGAGCTGCTGTTGCGACAGCGCCTGGCGCAGCGCCGCCTCGATGTCGAGCCGCTCGTCCAGCGCCTGGTTCATCGCGTGCAGGAAGAAGCGCGCGCAGTCGCGGCCGGCGCGCTTGGCCTCGTACATCGCGATGTCGGCGTTCTTGAGCAGCTGGTCCAGGTCCTGGCCGTCCTTGGGAAAGGCGCACACGCCGATGCTGGCGGTCATCTGCACGCGGGCATGGCTGCCGTCGAGCGGGATCGGCGCCTCGAGCGCGGCGCGCAGTTTGCCGGCCACATGCATCGCGTCCTCGGCGCTGCAGCCCGGCAGCAGCGCGACGAACTCGTCGCCGCCCAGTCGCGCCAGCGAGTCGCTGTCGCGCAGCGCGCCCAGCAGCCGCCGCGAGATGTGCCGCAGCACCTGGTCGCCGACCGCGTGCCCCAGCGAGTCGTTGACGGTCTTGAAGCGGTCGATGTCCAGCAGCAACAGCGCGGCCGGCGTGTCGGCGCGCGAGGCCAGCAGCAGCGTCTGCCGCGCGCGGTCGGCCAGCAGCGTGCGATTGGGCAGGCCGGTGACGCCGTCGAAGTAGGCCAAGCGCTCGATCTCGCGCTGGTGGCGGTCGTGCATGAAGGCGATCTGGCAGAGCTGGGCGCAGGCCTGCACCATGCGGCGGTGGAAGGGGGCGGCGCCGCGCGGCTCGCGGTAATAGAGCGCGAAGGTCGCCACCACCTGGTCGGCGCCCAGCAGGATCGGCGTCGACCAGCAGGCGGCCAGGCCGTGCGGCAGCGCGAGCGCGCGGAAATCGGTCCAGAGCGGATCGTTCGCGATGTCGGTGACCTCGACCGGCTCGCGGCGCCAGGCGGCGGTGCCGCAGGAGCCCGTCTGCGGACCGATCGCGAAGCCGTCCAGCGCGGCGCTGAACACGGCGGGCAGGCTGGGGGAGGCCAGCGGATGCACGCGGCCCTCGTCGTCGACCGACAGCACCGAACAGATCACCTCCGGCGCCAGCCGCTCCACCGCGCGGCAGAGCAGGTCCATCACGGCGGCCAGGGGACGTCCCAAGGCGACGGCCTCGAGCACGTCGCGCTGCAGATGATCGATGGACGCCTGCTCGTCGGTCCTGGTCGCGTGCTGTTCCCGCATCGCTGCTCCCTGTGATCCCGCGGAGCATGGCAGGGTTGGCGCGCCGCTTCAAGAGTGGCGGCGATGGGCGGCGGCGCCAGATCCCGCGGCTCCCGTGAGGATTCCGCGCGCCGGCGGGCTCAGCGCAGGACGTCCAGCAGCCGGTCCAGGCCGCCGTCGTTGATCGCGACCATGGCCTGCTCGCGCACCTTGGGCTTGGCGTGATACGCCACCGAGAGGCCGGCGGCGCCCATCATCGGCAGGTCGTTCGCGCCGTCGCCGACGGCGATGCACTGCGCCGGCGTGGCGCCGATGCGTTCGGCGCAGGCCAGCATCATGCGGCGCTTCTCCTCGCCGTCGCAGATGTCGCCCCAGTCCTGCATCACCAGGCCACCGGTCAGGCGGCCGTCGACGATCTCCAGCTCGTTGCTGCGGACGAAGTCCATGCCGAGTTCGGCCGCGACGAAGCGCGTGAAGTAGGTGAAACCGCCGGACACCAGCACCAGCTGGAGGCCCGCCGCCTTCAGCGCGGCGCAGAGCTCGCGCGCGCCCGGGTTGAATCTCAATCGGTCGTGCAGCACCTGCGCCAGCGCGTCCTCGCCGACGCCCTTGAGCAGCGCCAGCCGGCGGCGCAGGCTGTCCTTGAAGTCGGTGATCTCGCCGCGCATCGCGGCCTCGGTGATCGCGGCGACCTCGGCCTTGCGGCCCGCGGCGGCGGCGATCTCGTCGATGCACTCGATCGTGATCAGCGTCGAGTCCATGTCGAAGGCGGCGAGCTTGAAATCGCGCAGCGCGAGCGGCGCGGTGAAGCCCTGCAGGACGAGCGGGGACGGCGGGGCGGAGGGGGGCGTCGAGGAGGTCATGCGGGCAGAAGGCAGGCAGAAGGCGGGGCGAGGGCCGGCAGGGCTTGAATGCGGAAGGTCCCCGGCGGCGATCAGGACGACCGGCCGGCGGGGACGGGCGGGAGCTTAGCGCACTCGCCGAGCTGGACCTCAGCGTGCATGGGCCGCGGCGTAAGGGGCGGCGCGGGTGGCGGTCCCCAGGAACCCCGTCGGCAACATGTCGCGTTGCGGCCAGAGACCGCGCCGGCTCGCGTACACAGCTGCGGGCTCCGCGACGCCGGGAAGGCCGCGATCGATCATGGATTCGGGCCACAACCAGTTTTCGAGCTTGAGCCGCTCGACACGCGCCAATGCCCGGTCGTTGCTGACGAGCGTGGCATCCAGGGCAATCGCATGGCAGGCGATGAGCGTGTCCAGTCGCGACAGCGGCGCGCCGGAGCGCAGCAAGGCGGCGCGCTCGAGAGCGTAGACCTCCGCGAAGCACAGGTCCCTGCCGATGTACTCGACGCGTACGCGCCGCTTCAGTTCAAGGAATCGGGCCTCCTTGTGGATCGAACGCGATTTGGCAAAACCAGCCCGGGTCTCCGCGTCGACGATGACGCTGATCGCGAGATGGCCGTCGAGCTGCCTCAGGCGCTGCTCGCAGAGTTCGCGCCGTGCGGTGCCGGGACGATCGATCAAGGCGCTGACGATGTTGGAGTCCAACATGTAGAGCGATTCAGCACTTCGCATGATGGGCCTCCCATTCCTGGAACCTGGCGCGGCGGATCCGGTCCGCTTGCGCGTGGTCGCCCCAGTCGTCGACTCCCAGGACGCGCCACCTGACCGGCTTGCCATAGTTCTCCGGGAGATAAGGGCAGGTGTCGCAATCCTCCTGCGCGTGCAGGGCCACTCGATCGCGTCGGCGGTCCTCGCGCAGTTGCCGGCAGAACCAGTCCGGACCGACGTCCAGATAGTCCGGTGGCAGGTGCTCGCACGCCAGGCATCGGGATGCGTTGGCCAAGCCGCGGTACTTGGCCGCCATTTCCGCGTCCCTCGCGGCATAGACGGCCTCGATGTCTTCCTCGTCCTCGTCCTCGTCGATCATCAGACTCATTGCTTGCATCGGCGTCTCCAGTAGTGGGGAGGCACAGAGTCTAGGAACGGGTTCGATCCGGGTCACTGACCCGGACTCGTGGATCTGCGAGGCGTCTTCCAGCAGTTCAAGTGATGGCTGATCAAGGCTGCGCGACCGGCGCGCCCAGCAGCCGCAGCACCTCGCGCACCGCATGGGCGCGGTCCTTGGGATCGGTCAGCGCCTTGTCGATGCGCAGCTTCTCGTTGCCCACCAGCTTGATGTTGCGGTTCTTCTGCACCAGCTCGATCACGCGCATCGGATCGATCGGCGGGTTGGGCCGGAAGTTGATGTTGATGACGCTGGGCGCCGCGTCGATCTTCATCACGCCGTAGGGCTTGGCCAGGACCCGCAGCCGGTGCGTGTCGAACAGCGTCTGCCCCTGCGCCGGCAGCTTGCCGAAGCGGTCGGTGATCTCCTCCAGCATCGCGTCGATCTGCTCGGCGCGATCCGCCGTCGCCAGCCGCTTGTACAGCGACAGCCGCTGGTGCACGTCGCCGCAGTAGGCGTCGGGCAGCAGCGCGGGCGCGTGCAGGTTGATCTCGGTCGTCGCCGACAGCGGGCTGAGCAGGTCCGGCTCGCGGCCGGCCTTGAGCGAGCGCACCGCCTCGGACAGCATCTCGTTGTAGAGCTGGAAGCCGACCTCCATCATGTTGCCGCTCTGGTGCTCGCCCAGCACCTCGCCGGCGCCGCGGATCTCCAGGTCGTGCATCGCCAGGTAGAAGCCCGAGCCCAGCTCCTCCATCGCCTGGATCGCCTCCAGGCGCTGCGCCGCCTGCTTGGTCAGGCCCTCGATGTCCGGGACCATCAGGTAGGCGTAGGCCTGGTGGTGCGAACGCCCGACGCGGCCGCGCAGCTGGTGCAGCTGCGCCAGGCCGAACTTGTCGGCGCGGCTGATGACGATGGTGTTGGCCGAGGGCACGTCGATGCCGGTCTCGATGATGGTCGAGCACAGCAGCACGTTGTGCTTGCCGCCGACGAACTCGCGCATCACGCGCTCCAGCTCGCGCTCGGGCATCTGGCCGTGGGCGACGACGATGCGCGCCTCGGGCAGCAGCTCCTGCAGCTTCATGCGGCGGTTCTCGATCGTCTCGACCTCGTTGTGCAGGAAGTAGACCTGGCCGCCGCGCTTGAGCTCGCGCAGGATGGCCTCGCGGATGGTGCCGCTGGTCTCGCTGCGCACGAAGGTCTTGATCGCCAGGCGGCGCTGCGGCGCGGTCGCGATCACGCTCAGGTCGCGCAGGCCCTCCAGCGCCATGCCCAGCGTGCGCGGGATCGGCGTGGCGGTCAGCGTCAGCACGTCGACCTCGGCGCGCATGGCCTTCATCGCCTCCTTGTGGCGCACGCCGAAGCGGTGCTCCTCGTCGATGACGAGCAGGCCCAGGCGCTTGAACTTGACCTCCGCGGAAAGCAGCTTGTGCGTGCCGATGACGATGTCGATGGAGCCGTCGGCCAGGCCTTCCATCGCCGCCTTGATCTCCTTGGCGGAGCGGAAGCGGCTCATCTCGGCGACCTTGACCGGCCATTTGCCGAAGCGGTCGGCGATGTTCTGGTAGTGCTGCTCGGCCAGCAGCGTGGTCGGCGCGAGTAGCGCCACCTGCTTGCCGCCCATCACCGCGACGAAGGCCGCGCGCAGCGCGACCTCGGTCTTGCCGAAGCCGACGTCGCCGCACACCAGCCGGTCCATCGGCTTGGGGCTGATCATGTCCTGGATGACGGCGTGGATCGCGGCGCGCTGGTCGGGCGTCTCCTCGAAGCCGAAGCTCGCGGCGAAGGCCTCGTAGTCGTGCGGCGAGTAGCGGAACGCATGGCCCTCGCGCGCGGCGCGGCGGGCGTAGAGGTTGAGCAGTTCGGCGGCGGTGTCGCGGACCTGCTCGGCGGCCTTGCGCCTGGCCTTGTCCCACTGGCCGGAACCGAGCTTGTGCAGCGGGGCCTCTTCCGCGCTGACGCCGGTGTAGCGGCTGATCAGGTGCAGCTGCGCGACCGGCACGTAGAGCGTGGCCTTGTCGGCGTATTCCAGGTGCAGGAACTCGCTGGGACCATCGCCAAGATCGATGTTGATCAGTCCCAGATAGCGGCCGATGCCGTGGTTGGTGTGCACCACCGGATCGCCGACCTTCAGCTCCGACAGGTCCTTGATCAGCGCGTTGACGTCGCTGACCTGCTCCTGCTTGCGGCGCCGGCGCGTGGTCGGCGTGGTCGCAAACAGCTCCGTCTCGGTGAAGAGCTGGATCTGACGGCCGTCCTCCGGCTCGTTCCAGAAGAACCCCGCCGCCAGGGGCGCGGCGGTGATGGCGAAGCGCTCGTCGAGCTGGGCTTCGAATTCGGCGAGGTCCTTCACCGAGGGCGGATCGATCCGGTTGTCGCGCAGCAGCTCCAGCAGGCTTTCGCGGCGGCCCTCGCTCTCGGCCAGCAGCAGCACGCGGAACTTCGTGTCCTTCAGGTGGGCCGCCAGGCGCGCCAGCGGCTCCTGCGCGCCGCGCTCGACGCTGACGTCGGGCAGCGGGCGGGCGTAGTCGACCGGCTCCTGGCCGCGCACCGACAGCACCGCGTGGCGGTGCGTCGCGGTGAAGAACTCCTCGGGCCGCAGGAAGATCTCCTCGGGCGGCAGGATGGGGCGGTCCGGGTCGTGCTGCAGGAAGCGGTGGCGCTCGCGGGTGTCGGTCCAGAAGCGCTGCAGCGCCTCGTCGACCTCGCCGTGCAGCGCCAGGCCGGTCTCGGCGGGCAGGTAGTCGAAGACGCTGGCGACCTGGTCGAAGAACAGCGGCAGGTAGTACTCGATGCCGGCGGTGGCCAGGCCGGTGTCGATGTCCTTGTACAGGCGCGACCGGGTCGGATCGCCGTCCATCTTCTCGCGCCAGCGGGCGCGGAAGGCCTTGCGCGAGGACTCGTCCATCGGGAACTCGCGGCCGGGCAGCAGGCGCACTTCCGGCACCGGATAGAGCGAGCGCTGCGAGTCCGGATCGAACACGCGGATGGAGTCGACCTCGTCGCCGAACAGGTCGACGCGGTAGGGCACCGGCGAGCCCATCGGATACAGGTCGATGAGGCCGCCGCGCACGGCGTACTCGCCGGGCGAGACGACCTGGCTGACGTGCTGGTAGCCGCCCAGCGTCAGCTGCTGCTTGAGGCCGGCCTCGTCCAGGCGCTGCTTCTGGCGGAAGTTGAAGGTGGTGGCGGCCAGGAAGGCCGGCGGCGCCAGCCGCGTGAGCGCGGTGGAGGCGGGCAGCAGCACCACGTCCAGGTCGCGTTCGGCCACCGGCTTGCCGCCGGCCTGCAGCAGCCGCCACAGCGTGGCCAGGCGTTCGGAGATCAGGTCCTGGTGCGGGCTGAAGCTGTCATAGGGCAGGGTCTCCCAGTCGGGGAAGACGGCCACGCGCAGCTCGGGCGCGAAGAACTTCAGCTCGTCCTCCAGGCGCTGCGTGTCGCCGGGCTCGGCGGTGACGATCAGCGTGAGGCGGCCGGCGTCCAGCTGCTGCCGCGCGAAGCGGGCGAGCAGCAGCGCGTCGGCGGAGCCGAGGGGACGGGGGACGGTGAAGCGTTTGCCGGGGGAGATCGTGGACAGCTGCATGGCGCACAAATGAGGACAGCCCCGGGAAGGGGCCTCGCGGAATTGTAGGGAGATGGCAAGGCCAGGTCCTGGCAGCAGCGCGAGGACGGTGCCGGCCCTCCGGTTCACGCCGGAAGACGCGGGGCGATCCGCGGGCAAGACCTGTCCCCGAACGGTGCCCGCGGTTCCTGACGGGAAGCGGGAGCGTCGCCACTCGGATCAGCGATCCGGCGGCGGAAACGCCCTGGTCGCGGTGATTGGCGGCCGCGGTGCCGCTCCGAAGAATGCCGGGCTTCCGTGACCTCACGCTTGTCGAGCCTGAAAACGATGATTCGAGTATTCCCGCGTCCGATGTCTCCTCCCGCGCTGGCCGGCTTCGTGCTGTGTGTCGCGGGCACATGGGCCTGGGCCGCGCCGGCCGCACCGGCTGCGGACGCCGAGGCCGGCGGCCGACCGGCCGCGCAGGCCGCCCGCGTCGTGAAGCGCCCCGCGCCGCGGCTTCGCATCGAGGGCGTGACCGTGGCCGATGCCGGGGCGCTGACCCGCGCGGGCCAGGCGGCGCTCGATCAGGACGCCGGTCCCGGCGCGATCGAGGCGGTCGCGCGCGCGATCGAGGCCCAGGTGCGCCAGGCGGGGCGCCCGTTCGCGCGGGCCTACCTGCCCGCGGGCGGCGCGATGGACGGCATCGTGCGCGTGGTCGTCGTCGAGGGCCGCTATGGGCGGGTGGACCTGCGCGGCGGCGCGGCCGGCGACGCGGCGGAGTGGTTCGACGCCCTCCAGCCCGGGCGCCCGATCGGCGACGAGCTGGCGCGGCAGGTCGACGCCGTGTCGCGGCTGCCCGGGGTGTCGGTGACGGCGGGCCTGGGGCCGGGCGGCGAGGCGGGCGAGGGCGATGTCGATGTCACGGTGGAGCAGGCGCGGCGCTGGGCGCTGGACCTGCGTGCGGACAACCACGGCAATCCGTACGCGGGACGCTGGCGCGGCAGCGTGGCCGGGCATGTGAACGGGCTGCTGCGCTTTGGCGACCGGCTGAGCGCGAGCGCCGGCGGCAACGACGGCAAGGGCTGGGAGGGCGCGGCCTCGTACCAGATGCCGCTGGGCCGCCGCGGCGCGCGGGCCGCGCTGTCCGCGAGCCGGCATCACTACCAGCTGGGCGGCGAGTTCGAGCGGCTCGGCGCGCAGGGCCAGGTGGAGGCGGGCGGCGTCACCGTCACGGTGCCGCTGGCGGCGCGCGCGCCGGCGCGGCTGACCTGGCAGATCGGCGCGGAGGCGCGGCGCATCACCAACCGGCAGACGGCAGTGGCGCTGTCGGACCGCCGCCGCGCGCTGGCGGTCACGACGGGCCTGCAGACGGTGCTCTTCCCGTCGGCGGGCATGGTGGCCTGGGGCGGCGTGTGGATGGAGATGGGCCATGTGCGGTTGAGGGAGGCCTCGGCCGCGGACTTCGACGCCAGGACGGTGCGCGCCGCCGGCGAGTACCTGGTGCTGTCGGCGGACGCGGCGCTGCTGCGCCAGTGGGACGCCTGGGGACTGCTGCTGCGCGGCAGCGGGCAGGTCTCGGACAAGAACCTCGACGCGTCGAGGAAGTTCTCGATCGGCGGCGCGCGCAGCGTGCGGGCCTGGCCGCTGGGCGAGGCCTCCGGCGACGGCGGCGCGCTGGCGCAGACGGAATTGCGCTACCGGTGGCGGGGGATCGAGCCGTTCGCGTTCGCGGACATCGGCCGGGTGCGCTTCAACCACACGCCGTGGGACACGGGCCCGCGGGCGCAGGCGGCGAGCACGGGCCGGACGCTGGCCGGCGCGGGCCTGGGCCTGCGCTGGCAGCGCGGCCACTGGAGCGCCGAAGGCACGGCGGGATGGCGTCTGGGCTCCGCGGCGCAGCGCGTGTCGACGTCGGATCCAAAGGGCCGGCTGCCGCAGCTGTGGCTCAGCGTGGCCTATTCACTGTGAGGAGCGTGTCATGAGGGCATCGATGAATGCGCTGCGGCGCAGGGCCGCGGCGGGCATGGCCGCGGCGGGATGGCTGACGGTCACCGGACCGGCCATGGCGCAGACCGCGCCGCCGCTGCCCCAGGAGTTCGTGCGCAGGAGCGGCCAGGTGGAACTGAAGGTCGGCGGCACGACGATGACGATCGAGCAGCGCTCGATGGCTGCCAAGCTGGACTGGAAGAGCTTCGACATCGCCCGCGGCCACACGGTGCGGATCAACCAGCCCGGGCCGGACGCGTTCATCGTCAACCGGGTGACCGGCGACGCGGCGAGCACGATCCACGGGTCCTTGATCGCCAATGGCGGGGTGTACGTCGTCAACCCGCACGGGGTCATGTTCGGCAGCACCGCGCGCGTGGATGTCGGCAGCCTGCACGCGTGGGGAGCGCGGCTTTCCGATGCGGAGATGGACGCCGCGGGGGCGCCGCGGCTGCCGGAGCATCCACGATCGCAGGTCGTCCACTCGGGGAGGATCATCGTGAGGGACGGCGGTGTGGCGGCGTTCGTTGCCAAGGACCTGCGGCTCGAATCAGGCAGCCGCATCCACGCCTCGGGCGCCCGGGTGGCACTGCTCGCCTTCGATGCCGCCGGTGACGAGCCCGGCTCCAGCCAGGGCTCGCTGCTCATGGACGAGAACGCGCCCATCCACGCCTTTGGCGGGATGGTGGAGGTGTACGTGCCCGCGGGAAAGGTCAGGCTGGGGCAAGTGCGGACGCATGAGCTCGCGGGCAACCTGCGAGACGTTCCTCTGCCCTCGCGTGTGACGAAGGACTACGACGGCAAGCGCCTGGTGGGCGGTCTGGGGCGCGTGGATGACCTGTCCTTCACCAGCGACAGCACGCTCCGGCTGTCCCTGGCCGCCGGCGATTCCCAACCCGGACGGCAGCAAGGCGAGCCTCGATTGGAATTTCGGGACTGGCTCGGCGAGGTGAGCGCGACTCTCGTGCCCAAGCCCGCGCTCAGCGAGGTGACCATCGAGCCGCCCGGCGACGCCGAGCGCGCGCGGATCGACCTTCCCGTGTTCGACAGGAAGCTGGCCGGCGAGGCCACCTTTGAAGGCGTGGCCGACGGCACGATGACGATCAAGCAGCAGAGCGACCACGCGGTGCTCGACTGGAAGTCGTTCAACATCGCCGAGGACTTCGGGGTGAAGTTCGTGCAGAAGGACGCCGCCTCGACGGTCGTCAATCGCGTCTTCGACACGGAGGGCAGCCAGATCCACGGCAGGCTCGAGGCGAACGGCAAGGTCTTCGTGTTCAACCCGAATGGCGTGCTGCTCGGCCGGACCGCGCGGGTGCAGCTCGGTGGCGGCGGCTTCCTCGGGTTCTCGCTGAGCGACGAACAGGCGACGGATCCGGCGAAAGGGTGGGATCGCCGCCGGCGGCCAGGCGGCCCAGGTGTCGGGCAGGACGATGACCATCCGCCAGACCAGCGACCTCATGCTGCTGGACTGGAAGTCCTTCGAGGTGGGTGAGGGGCACACCGTGCGCTTCGTCCAGCCCGAGCCCCATTGGTGGGCGATCAACCGCGTCGCCGATGCGCGGCCGTTGAAGCTCTGGGGCGGCGTCCAGGCCGATGCGGGCGTGATGTTCCTGTCGCCGGGCGGGGCCGAGATCCATCGCGGTGCGACGGTGACGGCCGGCCGCTTCGTGATGACGACGATGAATGCCAGCGATCAGGACCCGCGCGAGCGCGGCCCCGCGCTCCAGTTGAGCGGCCACAGGTCCATGCTGCTCAATCACCGGGGAACGATCCGGGTCGGGGACAAGGGGGTGGTGACCCTGGCATCCTCCGGTGTCCTGCATGTGGAGGGATCGATCGAAGCCCCTTCCGGGGATATCCATCTCGCCAACGCCACGCAGGTGGGCATCGACCGCGAGGGCCGGATCACGACGATCGCAGGCGAGAGCAGTCTGCTCTTTCACGATGCAGGCGCGAGGTCTGCCGCCGTCGATGGCAGGGTCTCGTTCTGGAGCGGCGCTCTCGGCCATCTGGACGGAACGATCGAAGCGGGCGGGACGGGCGAGATCCACCTGAAGGGGATCAGGCCGAAATGGCACTTGCCGGGCGAGATCAAGGCGGGAGCGAAGTTGCGGTTGTCCCGCGTGGTCGACGCGCTGGGCGCGGCCAACAATGACGGCGTGCTCGCGGCATCAACGCTCTCCGGATGGCTGAACGCCGGCGTTGACGTCGAGATCGAGGCACCCGGCGGCATCGACGCGTCCATGTCCGTGCACGCCGATGCCGAGGCGGCAGGAACGCTGACCTTCAGCAGCGCCTCGCTCAAGCTCGGCGAGCTTCGGGTGCCGAAGCTCGTCATCAACACGCCGCTGGCGCTGGGCTTCGACGCGCAGGACAAGCCCTTCGATGGCGGGACGGCGGCCACCGTGAGGAACAGGACGTTCGGGAACATCGAGCTGCTGCCCGGCAGCGGCCTCGAGTTCCTCGACAGCTACGCCTTCGACAGCCCGGAGGCCGGGGAGCGGCAGGTCTCGCCGGTCGTGTTCCTCAAGGGACACCATGGCGACGACAGGCTGGAGCTGCTCACCGAGGCGCCGGACCCGCTTGAGCAGCAGCGGCGCTGGGCGCGGATCCTGCCCGTCGAGTCCGTGCCTGAGCCTGAGCCTGAGCCTCAACCTCAACCTCAACCTCAACCTGAGCTCGTGCCGATGCCCGAATCCGGATCGGCGCCCGCGCCTGAGCTGGTCCCCGAAGCGACGCCTGCGCCAGAGCCGATGAAGCCGGAGCGCCCGGTCGAGCCGGCGCGCCGGCCCGGGATCGAGCCTCAGATGCGGCCGAACATCCGGCCGGCCATCGAGCCGGCCATCGAGCCGGCCCGGCGCCCGGTCACGGTCATCGCCGAACCGGTGAAGCCGCGCGTGCGCCCCTCCGGGACTGCTGCCGGCGAGCTGCTTGCCTGCGAGGGCAAGCGCGGGACGGCGCCGCATGACAGCTGCGACCGCTCGCCGATGCCGGCGCCCGCGGTCGAGCGCCCCGCGCTGTCCGATCGGGGCCTGCGTCTGCCGGCGGATCCGCCGCGTCCGCCGCGCTGATCGTCAGTCCGCCGGCGCGATCGGGATCGCCCGGCGGGCCTCCCGCCTCGGCGCGGGCGTCGACAGGCTGCGCGCCCGCAGCTGACCGCAGCCGCCGTCAACGTCCTGGCCGGCGGAGTCGCGCAGCTTGGTCAGCACGCCGCGCTCATGCAGCCGGCGCGCGATGTCGCGGGCCTTGTCCCAGGCCGGGCGCACGAACGGCAGCTCCGGCACGCTGTTGTAGGGAATCATGTTCAGCACGCCGTACTTGCCCTTGAGCAGCGCGACGATGCCGTCCATCTCGTCCTCGCCGTCGTTGACGCCCTCGATCAGCGTCCACTGGTACTGGATCGGATAACCGGTCGAGCGCGCGTAGCGTTCACCGAAGTCGACGAGTTCGCGCGGCGTCAGGCGCGGCGCGCGCGGCAGCAGCTCGCGCCGCAGTTCAGGCTTGGTGGTGTGCAGCGACAGCGCCAGCGCCGGCTTGACCGGACCCTCGCCCAGGCGCTCGAACGCGCGGGGATCGCCGACCGTGGAGAACACCAGGTTCTTGTGACCGATGTTGCCCTCGGTGCCCAGCAGCGCGATCGCCTCCAGCACCGCGTCCAGGTTGTGCGACGGCTCGCCCATGCCCATGAACACCACCTTCTTGACCGCGCGCTCGCGCCGCGCCAGCGCCACCTGCGCGACGATCTCGGCGCTGGTGACCTGGCGCAGCAGGCCGTCCTTGCCGGTCATGCAGAAGCGGCAGCCCACCGCGCAGCCGACCTGGCTGGACACGCACAGCCCGTCGCGGGGCAGCAGCACGCTCTCGACGGTCTGGCCGTCGGTCAGCCGCACCAGCAGCCGCGCGGAGCCGTCCTCGCCCGGATGGCGCTCGGCCAGCGTCGCCAGGCCGTGCAGCTCGTCCATCAGCGCCGGCAGCGCGTCGCGCACCGCCAGCGGCAGGTAATGCTCCAGCTTGCGCTTGCCCTCGGTCAGCGGCCGGGCCTGGATCCAGTGCCGCAGCACGCGTCCCACGTGGGCGTCGTTGGCGCCGAGCGCGCGCAGGCGGCGCTGGAGGTCGGAGAGGGCGATCACGGCGGTGGCGGCGGGCACGGATGGGGAAGGGCGGATTTTCGCCGAACGCGCTCCCTACAATCGCGCCCCATGACTTCCTTTCCGATCGGCCCCGCGGGGATGCGGCCGCGCTGCTTCGCGCTGGTGCCCGCCGCGGGCGTCGGCAGCCGCTCCGGCGCCGGCCAGCCCAAGCAGTACGTGCCGCTCGCCGGCCAGGCGCTGATCGCGCACACGCTCGCGGCGCTGGCCGCCGTCCCTCGCATCGAGGCCACGCTGGTGGTGCTCTCGCCGGGTGACGGCCAGTTCGAATCCGCCGTCCCCGGCTTCGCCGGCGAGCGCGGCTGGATCGCGCGCTCCGGCGGCGCGACGCGCGCCGACTCGGTCGCCGCCGGCCTGCGGGCGCTGCGCGAGCAAGGCGTGCAGCCGCACGACTGGGTGCTCGTGCATGACGCCGCGCGCTGCCTGGTGCGGCCCGAATGGATCGAGGCGCTGATCGACGCCTGCATGGATGACGAGGTGGGCGGCCTGCTCGCGCTGCCGGTGGCCGACACGCTCAAGGACGCCGCCGGCGGCGAGGACGGCGCGGCGCGCGTCGCCGCCACCGTCGACCGCCGCGGCAAGTGGGCCGCGCAGACGCCGCAGATGTTCCGGCTGGGCCTGCTCGCGCCGGCGCTGGCCGGTCCGCTGGAGGGCATCACCGACGAGGCCAGCGCCGTCGAGGCGCTTGGCCATGCGCCGCGGCTGGTCGAGGCTTCCATGGAAAACTTCAAGGTCACCTATCCCGCCGACTTCGCGTTGGCTGAACGCCTGCTGAGGAGCCGCGCATGACCATCGAATCCGACGACGACATCCAGGGCCTGAAGGCGGTCGGCGAGGCCGTCGCCACCGTGCTGCGCCGCATGCTGGACGCGATCCGGCCCGGCATGACCACGCGCGAGCTCGACGACATGGGGGCGCGCTGGCTCGAGGAATTCGGCGCGCGCTCCGCGCCGCGCGTGATGTACGACTTCCCCGGCGCCACCTGCATCAGCATCAACGAGCAGGCCGCCCACGGCATCCCCGGCGACCGCGTGATCAAGAAGGGCGACATCGTCAACGTCGATGTGTCGGCCGAGATGAACGGCTACTTCGGCGACACCGGCGGCACGCGCATCGTGCCGCCGACCACGCCGACGAAGACGCAGCTGGTCTTCGCCGCGCAGTACGCGCTGGAACAGGCGATGAAGGAAGTGAAGACCGGCGCGCGGCTGAACCGGATCGGCCACGCGATCGAGCGCGTGGCCAAGGCGCACAAGTTCAAGATCATCGAGAACCTGTGCAGCCATGGGGTGGGGCGCTCGCTGCACGAGGAGCCCAAGACCATCCCCGGCTACTACGACCCCAGCGACACGCGGATCCTGGAGGAGGGCATGGTGATCACCATCGAGCCTTTCCTGTCGACCAAGAGCCGCTGGGTCGACGAGGAGGCCGACGGCTGGACCCTGTCCGGCGTGAAGGGCAATCTCTCGGCGCAGTTCGAGCACACGATGATCGTCACCCGCAACGGACCGATCGTCGTGACGAACGCGCTGCCGCACTGACCGTTCCCCCCTTCGTTTTCAGATCGACGATTCCATGGCATTGAACTTCCGCATCGGCGAGGGCTGGGACACCCACCAGCTCGTCACCGGCCGCCCGCTGATCCTGGGCGGCATCACGATCCCGCACACGCATGGCCTGCTGGGGCATTCGGACGCGGATGCGCTCGCGCATGCGATCACGGACGCGCTGCTGGGCGCCGCGGCGCTGGGCGACATCGGCAAGCTGTTCCCCGACACGGCGGCCGAGTTCAAGGGCGCCGATTCGATGGTGCTGCTGGCCGAGGCCTATCGGCGCGTGAAGGCGCTGGGATGGGTGATCGGCAACGTGGACAGCACGATCGTGGCGCAGCAGCCGAAGATGGCGCCGCACATTCCGGCGATGCGGGAGCGCCTGGCGGAGGTGCTCGGCGTCGACGCCGGGCAGATCAACGTGAAGGCCAAGACGGCCGAGAAGATGGGGCCGGTGGGCGAGCTCAAGGCCATCGAGGCGCGCGCGGTCTGCCTGCTGGTTCGGGGCGGCTGATGGGGTTCATCGGCGTCCGCTGCGCAGCATGAACGCCTGCTAAACGCCTTCATCCACCGCCAGGCTTCGCGCAAGAACTCCCTCGCCCCCCGCGAGGGGGGCGAGGGCAGGGGAGAGGGGGTGCTTCGAAGGGCAGCAGCGCTGTGGCACGAGCCCCCTCTCCCCTCCCTCTCCCCGTTGGGGCGAGGGGGTAATACCGACCCTCGCCCGCTTGCGGGAGAGGGCAGGGGTGAGGGCCGGCGGCGGGTGTGGCCTCGGCGTCCTGACATGACTCGATCGGAATGGCGCTCTCGCGCCGCTGAGACCGCAGGGCCACCGCCCCGTCTCAGACGCTTGCGCGCTTGAGTCTGAGCTGCGCGACGAAGCCGCTGTCGTCCGCATTGGCCAGCCGCAACTGCGCGCCCAGCCGCTGCACCGACTTCTCCACGATCGCCAGACCCAGCCCCGCGCCCGTGGCCGCGGTCCGCGCCGTGTCGCCGCGATAGAACGGCGTCGTCAGCTTCGCGAGCTTGTCCGGCGGCACGCCCGGACCATGGTCCCGCACCGTCAGCAGCACCCAGGCGCTGTCGGCCTCCGCCGTGACGTCGACGCGCGTGGGCTCGTCGTCGTGATGCCCGTAGCGGCGCGCGTTCTCGAACAGGTTCAGCAGGATCCGCCCCAGCTCGGTCGGATCGGTCCAGATGCGCAGCGCCGCCGACAGCCGCACGCTGATCTGGATCTGCTGCGGATCGCGGAAGCCCTGCGCCTCGCGCTCCACCAGCTCGCGCAGGTTCAGCGCCTGCAGCTGCAGCTCGCTGGGCCGCGCGTAGTCCATGAACTTGTTGATGATCGCGTCGAGCTGGTCGATGTCCTGCGCGATGTAGGTCCGCGCCTGCTCGTCGTTGACGCTCATCTCGGCCTCCAGCCGCAGCCGCGCCAGCGGCGTGCGCAGGTCGTGCGAGATGCCCGCCAGCATCACGCTGCGGTCCTCTTCCATCTTGGCCAGTTCGCGCGCCATCCGGTTGAAGCCCATGTTGACCTCGCGGATCTCGCTGGTCAGCGTGCTTTCGTCCAGGCGCGAGTCGTACTCGCCCTCGCGGATGCGGCTGGCGGCGATCGACAGCTCGCGCAGCGGCTGGTTGATCAGCCGCGCGATCGCGGCCGCGCCCAGCAGCGACGCGCCCAGCGCGATCGCGATCCACCACCAGTTGCTCGTGAAGTTGGCCTGCAGCGGCGCCGGATTGGTCTGCAGCCAGAACTGGTCCGGCCCGACGTCGAAGCGCACCCACAGCCCCGGCACGCCGTTCAGGCCGCTGGCCAGCACCGTCTGCGGCCCCAGCCGCGACACCAGCTCCTTGCGCAGCCGCTGCGCGAAGGGCGAGTTCTCGTAGGGCAGCCAGCGATCGGTGGCCTCGGCCACCTCGACCGACACCGCCTCGCTGCGCGCCAGCGACTTGACGACGGCGACGCGGTTGATCGCGTCGGTGCTGGACAGCGCCACGCGCGACAGGTTCACCAGGCCGGCCAGCTGCTGCGCCGCCTCGAGCGCCTTGGGCTCGGCCTCCAGGGCCTTGAAGGTCTGCTGCCAGGCCAGCACGCCCGCGGCCAGCAGCAGCGCCAGCAGCGCGAAGGTGCGCCAGAACAGGTTCAGCGCCAGACGCGGCGGAGTCACGGGATCAGGCCGCCTCGTCCGGGACGAAGACATAGCCCACGCCCCACACCGTCTGGATGAAGCGCGGCTGGGCCGGATCCTCTTCCAGCAGCTTGCGCAGGCGCGAGACCTGCACGTCCAGGCTGCGGTCGAAGGGCTCGAACTCGCGGCCGCGGGCCAGCATCGCCAGCTTGTCGCGCGACAGCGGCTGGCGCGGGTGCCGCACCAGGGCCTTCAGCATCGAGAACTCGCCGGTGGTCAGCGGCACCGGCTCGCCGTTCTTGGCCAGGCGGCGCAGCGCCAGGTCGAACTCGAACGGGCCGAACTGGACCGTCATCGGTTCCTTGGACGGCGCGCCCGGCGCTTCCGGCGGCGGGCGGCGGCGCAGCACCGCGTTGATGCGGGCCAGCAGCTCGCGGGGATTGAACGGCTTGGCCAGGTAGTCGTCGGCGCCCACCTCCAGGCCGACGATCCGGTCCACTTCCTCGACCTTGGCGGTCAGCATGATGATCGGCGTGTTGTCGCCCGCGGCGCGCAGCCGCCGGCAGATCGACAGGCCGTCCTCGCCCGGCAGCATCAGGTCCAGCACGATCAGGTCGACCGTCTCGCGCGTCAGCTGCTTGTTCAGCGCCTTGCTGTCCTCGGCGAGCAGGACCTCGAAGCCTTCCTGGGCCAGGTAGCGGCGCAGCAGGTCGCGGATGCGGGCGTCGTCGTCCACGACCAGGATGCGGTTGGGGCGGGTTGGGCTTTGCATGGCGGCCACTCCTGAATTTGTAACAGCGGCACTGTAAGCGCAGTTTTTCGGCCTGTTTGCGGGATGCAGCAGTCCTTACGGGATGGTTACATCTTTTGTAACAGGACCACGGAACGACAACAAGTGATTAACGAATGGCAAACAAAAGCCTCACGGCGGCTGTCTGCCGGGGGCCGGATCCCAGCCGTTATGCTGGCGCCCTCTCAGGACTTTCCCTTAGGAGCCTCCATGATCCGAACCTCCAAGAAGCTCGCCCGAACCCTGATCGCCGCCGGCGCGGTGGCCATGGTGCCCGCGCTGTCGTACGCCGATCCGGCGCGCACGGACCTGCTGTCGCTGAGCGCCTCGGCCACCACCGAGGTGGCGCGCGACCTGCTGCAGCTGCGCTTCTCGACCACCCGCGAGGGCAAAGACGCGGGCGCGGTCCAGAACGAGCTCAAGCAGGCGCTGGAGGCCGCGCTGGCCGAGGCGCGCAAGGTGGCCAAGCCGGGGCAGGTGGAGCTGCAGGCGGGCAACCTGTCGATGTATCCGCGCTACGGCCAGCCGAAATCGAGTTCGCCCGCCGCGCCGCAGATCACCGGCTGGCAGGGCAGCGTCGAGTTGCTGGTGCAGGGCCGCGACATGGAGGCGATCTCCAAGCTGAGCGGCCGCATCCAGACGCTCTCCATCGCCAACGTCAGCTACGGCCTGTCGCGCGAGGCGCGCGAGAAGGCCGAGGGCGACGTGGTGGCCCAGGCGATCGCGGGCTACAAGGCCAAGGCGGCCGTGTACGCGCAGCAGTTCGGCTATGCCGGCTACCGGATCGGCGAGGTCAGCGTGAACGCCGACCAGCCAATGCCGATGATGGCCGCGGCGCCGCGCTTCAAGGCGATGTCCGCGAGCGCCGACGAGGCCTTGCCGGTGGAGTCCGGCAAGGCGACCGTGACGGTCAACGTCAGCGGCAACGTCGTGATGACGCGCTGATCACTGCGCGGTCCAGCCGCCGTCCATCGCCCAGGCCTGGCCGCGGACGTTGACGGCGGCGTCCGAGCACAGGAACACCGCCAGCGCGCCGAGCTCCTCGGGCGTCGTGAACTGCAGCGAGGGCTGCTTCTCGGCGAGCAGCTGGCGTTTGGCCTCGGCGGGGTCGAGCTTCTCGTTGGCGGCCCGGGTGTCGATCTGCTTCTGCACCAGCGGCGTCAGCACCCAGCCGGGGCAGATCGCGTTGACGGTCACCGGGACGGTGGCCGTCTCCAGCGCCGCCGCCTTGGTCAGGCCGACCAGGCCGTGCTTGGCCGCCACGTAGGCCGACTTGCCGGCCGAGGCCACCAGCCCATGCGTCGAGGCGATGTTGATGACGCGGCCCCAGTTCTTCTTCTTCATGCCGGGCAGGGCCAGGCGCATGGTGTGGAAGGCGGAGCTGAGGTTGATGGCGATGATGGCGTCCCAGCGGTCCGCGGGGAACTCGTCGACATTGGCCACGAACTGGATGCCGGCGTTGTTCACGAGAATGTCGCAGCCGCCGAAGTCCTGGTCGATGTAGGCCATCATGGCCTCGATCTCGGCGGGCTTGCTCATGTCGGCGCCGTGGTAGCCGACCTTCACGCCCTTGGCCTGGACCTCGGCCTGGGGCCCCTCGTGGTCGCCGAAGCCGTTGAGCACGATGTTCGCGCCCTGCTCGGCGAGGGTCAGGGCGATGCCCAAACCGATGCCGCTGGTCGAGCCGGTGACCAGGGCCGTCTTTCCTTTCAACATGCCGCGTCCTCTTCAGGGTTGTTAGGATGGGTGCAAAGGATACGAGCGATGTCTGAACCCTTGTTGAAAAAAGTCCAGGCGCTGAGCCCATGCGGCTTGCACCGGGTCGCGTATTGGGAGTGGGGGCAGTCCGACAACCCGCGGGTGCTGGTGTGCGTGCACGGGCTGTCGCGGCAGGGCCGCGACTTCGACGTGCTGGCGCGCCGGCTGAGCGGCCGCTACCGGGTGATCTGCCCGGACGTGGTCGGCCGCGGCGAATCGGACTGGCTGGGCGATCCGCGCAACTACCAGCTGCCGCAGTACGTCTCGGACATGGTCACGCTGCTGGCGCGCACCGGCGCGGCGCAGGTGGACTGGCTCGGGACCTCGATGGGCGGGCTGATCGGCCTGGCGCTGGCGGCGATGCCGTTCAGTCCGATCCAGCGGCTGATCCTCAACGACGTGGGACCGACGATCGAGTTCGTCGCGCTGCAGCGCATCGCGGGCTACCTGGGCCGCGCGCCGCAGTTCGAGAACTGCCAGCAGGGGGCGGACTACCTGCGCGGCATCTCGGAGGGCTTCGGCCCGCACACGGACGAGCAGTGGCTGGCGCTGTCGCGGGCGATGTTCAAGCCGGACGGCGACCGCTGCCGGCTGCATTACGACCCGCGCATCGGCCAGGGCCTGGCCGGTCTGACGCCCGAGCTGGCCAAGGCCGGCGAGGCGCAGCTCTGGGCGGCCTACGACGCGGTGCGCTGCCCGACGCTGCTGCTGCGCGGCGGCGAGTCGGACCTGCTCACGCGGGCCACCGCCGAGCAGATGACGCAGCGCGGCCCGCGCGCCGAGCTGCATGAGTTCCCAGGAGTCGGCCACGCGCCGACGCTGGTGCAGGAGAACCAGATCCAGGTGGTGGAGCAATTCCTCGACCGCGGATGAGGTCCCGGCGGCCGCTCGCGCCGCGTGGACACGGATGAACGACGAATGAAGACGGAATTGGGGCTGCGGCAGGACCAGGCGGCGCCCATCGTGGCCCTGCTGGACGGGGACCTGCCCAGCCGGCTGCCGATGGCGCAGCCACGTGCCGCCCAGGCGGCGGACCCGGTGCATCGCGCGCGTGCCTTCGCGGAGCCGCTGCTGGCCGGGCACTTGCTTGGCACGGGCGAGCCCGCGCTCGATCACGCGGATGGCGTGGCGGCGATCCTGGCCGGTGTCGGCGCGGCGCCGTCGATGCAGGCGGCGTCCTACCTGGTGTATGCCGGGGACTACCTGAACAAGCCCGAGGAGATCGTCGCCAAGGCCTTCGGCGAGAGCGACGCGAGCCTGGTCGCGCACACGCGGCGCCTGGTGCAGATCCAGCGCGCGGCGCGCGAGGCGCGGGTCGAGGAGCAGCGCCGGCAGGAGCAGACCGAGCTGGTGCGCAAGATGCTGCTGGCGTTCTCGCGCGACCTGCGCGTGGTGCTGCTGCGGCTGGCGTCGCGGCTGCAGTCGCTGCGCTGGTTCGCGGCGACCAAGACGCCCTGTCCGCGCGAGCTGGCGGCGGAATCGCTGCAGGTGTTCGCGCCGCTGGCCAACCGGCTCGGCATCTGGCAGATCAAGTGGGAGCTCGAGGACCTGGCCTTCCGCTTCCTGGAGCCGGAGCAGTACCACCAGCTCGCCAAGGGCCTGCATGAGAAGCGCGTCGAGCGCGAGCAGTCGGTCGAGGCGGTGCGGGTGGCGCTGGAACGCGAGCTCCAGTCGCTGGGCATCGAGGCGCAGGTGCAGGGACGGCCGAAGCACCTGTACAGCATCTGGAAGAAGATGCGCGGCAAGGGCCTGGCGCTGGAGCGCGTCTTCGACCTGCGCGCGATGCGCGTGATCGTGCCCGAGGTGGCCGACTGCTACGCGGTGCTGGCGCGGCTGCACGAGCTCTACAAGCCGGTGGATGGCGAGTTCGACGACTACATCGCGCGGCCCAAGGCCAACGGCTATCAATCGCTGCACACGGTGGTGATCGCGGCGGACGGCCGGCCGATGGAGGTGCAGATCCGCACGCGCTCGATGCACGAGCACGCCGAGCATGGCGTGGCGGCGCACTGGGCCTACAAGGAGGCGGGCACCAAGGGCTACGCCGGCGTGACAGCGGCGGGCGAGTTCGAGGAGCAGGTCGCGCAGGCGCGCAAGGCGGTGCTGCGGCAACTGCTGGCGTGGGAGCGGGACTATGTCGCCGAGACCGGCCCGGCCTTCGACGACCGCATCTATGTCTTCACGCCGCAGGCCAACGTGGTCGAGCTGTGCGCGGGGGCGACGGCGGTGGATTTCGCCTATGCGGTGCATACCGATCTGGGGCATCGCTGCCGCGGGGCGAAGGTCGACGGCCAGATGGTGCCGCTGAACACGCCGCTGCAGAGCGGGCAGACGGTGGAGATCGTCGCGCTGAAGGAGGGCGGTCCGTCGCTGGACTGGCTCAACGCGGAGCTGGGCTACCTGCAGAGCCCGCGCAGCAAGGCGAAGGTGCGGGCCTGGTTCAACGCGCAGGTGCAGTCGCACACGATCGCCAAGGGACGCGAGCTCGTCGAGAAGCTGCTGCAGCGCGAGGGCAGGACGGCGATCAAGCTGGAGGATCTGGCGGCGCGGCTGGGCTTCAAGAACGCGGACGCGCTGTTCGAGGTGGTGGGCAAGGACGAGTACTCGCTGCGCAACATCGAGACGCTGCTGCGACCGCCGGTGCCGGAAGCCAACGAGGAAGAACTGCTCGTCCAGAAGCACACGAAGGGCGAGGTCGGGGAAGGGCGCACGCCCAAGGGCGGGGTGCTGGTGGTGGGCGTGGACTCGCTGCTGACCAGCCTGGCGCGCTGCTGCCGGCCGGCGCCGCCCGATGCGATCACGGGTTACGTGACGCGGGGCAAGGGCGTGGCGATCCATCGCAGCGACTGCGCGAACCTGCGGCAGATGGCGCAGTCGGCGCCGGAGCGGGTGATCGCGGTGGCGTGGGGCGAGCCGGCGCCCGACCGGGCCGGCAAGGGCGCGATGTACCCGGTGGACCTGGTGGTCGAGGCGACGGACCGGCCGGGGCTGTTGCGGGACGTGCTGGAGCTGTTCGCGAAGGACAAGCTCAACGTGGTGTCAGTGAACCAGCAGAGCGGCAAGGGCAAGCCGGCGCGCAGCGACCTGTCGCGGATGAGCTTCACGGTGGAGGTGAGCGACGCGCAGCGGCTGCAGCAGACGCTAGTGGCGGTGTCGCAGGTGTCGGGCGTGAGGAGCGCGCGGCGGCGGTGATGCGGGAGCGGTCGCCGGTTCGGTGGCATGACGCGGGATCGCATGGAGGAGTGGATGCTGGTGCGTTTATCGCTCTTTTTCTTGCGGATTCATCGACTGGACGCGGAATCCGGCATATACTGCGAGGCTCTTCAGGCGCGTAGCTCAGTTGGTTAGAGCACCACCTTGACATGGTGGGGGTCGTTGGTTCGAATCCAATCGCGCCTACCAGAATTGGTAGGCAGGTCCTTCGGGACACACCTCAGAAGATCGCCCGGTGACGGGCGATTTGTTTTCCGGACCAGTGGATTGACCACCATTGGCCGCGTATTTCAGGCGCGTAGCTCAGTTGGTTAGAGCACCACCTTGACATGGTGGGGGTCGTTGGTTCGAATCCAATCGCGCCTACCAAAAGCACACCCCGATAAGCTGAAAGGCTTATCGGGGTTTTTGTTTTGGCGTTGGACACTCTTCTCTACTCAGGGTTCAGTGGACCAAAGGCTCTCAACAAGACTTTGATCAATCACTAAAAATTTTTCCGACGCGCGGTCACCCACGGGGTTCGAACCAATGGTAAAACTTGACAGTTGAACTCTGCAAGTTGTCGTCTCGGACAACTTCAATCATCCTGAGAAATCACGGGAGTGAACTTTGGACATTGAGACCACCAGCGCAATTCGTCTGTTCTTTCCCAACCCGTCAATCGTCTTGGTCTATTTCGAGGCGATTGCCAATGCGTTGGATGCAGGGGCGACCGAAATAGAGATTGAGATCTCAATTGATTCTTTCAGCGCTCCTGAGACACTGAATATTGCGATCAGCGATAACGGCGCTGGATTCAATGAAGAGAATTTCGGGCGCTTTCGAACCCTGTTGAAACCCAAGGATCGGTTCCACAAGGGCGTTGGACGCTTGGTCTATCTCAATTACTTCGAAAATGTCGAGGTGATCAGCGAATGGGGGGATTCTCGCAGGGACTTCGTGTTCAAGGATGGATTCTCTGGAACATCAAATCTTCGTAGGATCGATGCGCCAAGGGATACCGGGCTGACAACGCTCCGATTCTTGAAGTTCTCAAAGGATAAAGTGAAGTCCTATGACGACCTTCGCCCTTCGAGTCTCAAGGACCGGATAATATTCCACTTCCTGCCTTCACTGAATGAACTGCGCTCTCGTCAGGTTCCGTTCAAGATTACTCTGGATCTCAAGACGAGGGAGAGCAATGCGCAGCGGGAGTTCATTTCGAGTCAGGTGCTGATCACCGCTGACGACTTGCCGGAATTTCAGCATATTGAACTCAGGGACGTCAGCCTTGATGCATATGCATCCATCGACATGCATTACATCATCCGAAAGACTTCGGTGGCGGGTGACCTGATGACAGCAGTGAGCATCGATGGCCGCGCGATTCCGGTCAATCTGCTGGCGTCGTCCGCCGTGCCATTCGGTCACTCGGCAATATTCCTGTTTTCCTCATCGCTTGTCGGCGTCAGTACCGATACATCGCGACAGAAACTGGTGCTGCCGGAGAGTGTTTCGGAATCTGCATTCTATGGTCTGTTGCGTCGGGGTATTGGGAGCGTGCTCGCCAACGAGATCCCCAAGATTGCCGAGACCAATCAGCGGACAAAGAAGGAGTTTGAAGATCGGTTTCCCCATTTGTTTGGATTCTTCGACGAGTCCGTGGTGGGTCTTATCGACAAGGAAGATGCGCTGAATACCGCCCAGCAAAGGTTCTTCGGCGTGCAGAAGGAGATTCTTCAGTGCAGTCATCTCAGTGACGCCGCCTATGCGCGATCACTGGATATCTCCTCCAGGACTTTGACAGAATACATTCTATACCGCGAGAAGATCATCGAAAAGATGAGGAGCATGACCCCTCACAATTCGGAAGAGGAGATACATGGCCTGATCGTTCCGCGATATCGGGAGTTTGACGGCGAGAATATGTCCGACGAGGTCTACAGGAACAACGCGTGGCTGCTTGATGACAGGTTCATGACCTTCCGGACAATTTTGAGCGAGGCGCGCATGGACGCGGTCATCGACGCGATCCTGCTGGAAGGCGAGGCGCCGACCGAGAGCGGCCGGCCCGATATTGCCATGATCTTCTCCGCGGATCCGAAGGACGCCGGACCGGTCGATGTGGTCGTTGTCGAACTGAAGAAGAAGACCGACGATGAAAAAGAAAATCAATATGCGGTGAATCAGCTCCTCGATCGAGCGGACAAGCTGGCTCGCTATTGTCCTAATATTCAGCGCATTTGGTACTATGCGGTGGTCGACGTGAGCCCGTCTTTTGCGAGGAGCCTGCGTCAACAAAAGTGGATTCCACTGTTTTCGAAAGGGAAGACGTATTACCAGGAGTTCATGACCTATCGGGAAGATGAAACGGTCGTGCCGACGCCGATATTCATATTGACCTTTGATGCGGTGGTCGCGGATGCGCAGGCTAGGAACCATACCTTCCTGGAAATACTGAAAGCGGCCATCCGCCGAAATTCAAGCCCGCTGAAGGAAGTGGGCGCGCCAAAGCTCAACTAGAAGGGCATGCCACCTGCGGCTGCGGGCGAGATGGCATGGCTCCTTCGGCTCATGCCAGACGTGACACGCCCTTGAGGGTGTCTTCCGCGCGTCATCACTCCCCGATATCGTCCGCCCTCGCGTGACCCTTTCACGCGCTTCAGGGGCTCGTCACCTTGGAACTTCGCAAACTGGTCGCCCCTCTCCTGGCGACCGCGCTCATCGCCGCGGTGGGCGGCGGCATCTGGTACTCCAACGCGCGTCTCGGCCAGGACAAGTCCGCCGCCGTCGCCGCTCAGCAGCAGCGTGACCAGCAGGTCACCCTGCGCGGGCTGATCGGCTCCGAGAAGGAAGCCTTCTTCAACGACCCCCGCGTCCAGCAGGCGCTCGCCGCGCGCGGCATCACGGTCGCCGTCGAGAAAGCCGGCTCCCGCACCATCGCCACCCGCGTCGACGCCGCGAAGTACGACTTCGGCTTCCCCTCCGGCGCCCCCGCAGGCCAGCAGCTCAAGGCCGCCGCCAAGGCGCCCAACGTCTACACGCCCTTCTACACGCCCATCGTCTTCGCCAGCTGGAAGCCGATCGCCGAGATCCTCGTCGCCAACGGCATCGCGCAGCGCGAGGGCGACTTCTATTACATCGTCGACCTGCAGCGCCTCATGACCCTCGTCGAGCAGGGCACCCGCTGGCGCGACCTCAAGAAGAGCGAGGCCTTCGCCACTGGCAAGGCGGTGCTGGTGAACTCCACCGACGTCCGCACCTCCAACTCCGCGGCGATGTACCTCGCGCTCGCGAGCTACCTCGCCAACCAGCAGCAGATCGTCCAGAGCCAGGACGAGGTCGAGAAGGTGCTTCCCCTCGTCGCGCCGCTGTTCCTGCGCCAGGGCTTCCAGGAACAGAGCTCCGCCGGCCCCTTCGAGGACTACCTCGCGCTGGGCATGGGCAAGGCCCCGCTGCTCGCCGCCTACGAGTCCCAGATGGTCGAGTTCTGGCTGCGCAACCCCGAGCGCCTCAAGGGCGACATGGTCGTCCTCTACCCGCGCCCGACCGTGTATTCCAAGCATGTGCTCGTGCCCTACAACGACAAGGGCGCGCGCCTGGGCGAGGCGCTCGACACCGATCCCAGGCTGCGCGAGCTCGCGCATGAATACGGCTTCCGCACCGGCGGCGACGTCAAGGGCCCCGAGACCTGGGCCAAGCGCGGCGTGCAGGTGCCGCCGGTGCTCGTCGACGTCGTCGACCCGCCCAGCTATGAATGGCTGGAACGCATGATCCAGGGCGTCGAGGCCCGCTTCAAGTGACGCTCGGCCCAAGGCTCCCCAGGCTCCCCAAGCTCCCCCAGGAGGACCGCATGACCGCTTCGCAGACCCCGGCCACCACCACCACGGCGACCGCCCCGCTGGACACGCTGCAGCCGCCGCAGGCCTTCACGCTCGAGCCGCCCGCGCCGGTGCAGGCCGTGCCCGCCGAGGCCGCCGCCGGCAAGGTCCGCCTCAAGCCCGAGGAGGTCGCCGAACTTGACGGCCAGGTGCGCCAGTTCATCGACGACATCACCACCCACGACAGCCAGCATCCCGCCTTCAAGCAGGCCGTCGAGCGCATCCACGCGATGGGCAGCAAGGACATCGAGGCCGCCGCCTCCGCGTCCAACCGCATGCTCGACCGCCCCGTCGGCTCGCTCAAGAACGGCCTGCTCGATCAGGGCGCGCAGATCGGCCAGTCGCTGATCGACCTGCGCCGCACCGTCGAGGACCTCGACCCCTCGCGCCAGGGCGACCTGTTCTCCGCGCGCAAGCTGCTGGGCTTCATCCCGATGGGCAACCGGCTCGTCGACTACTTCGACCGCTACCAGTCCTCGCAATCCCACCTCAACGCGATCATCGAGGCGCTCAAGGGCGGCAAGGACGAGCTGATGCGCGACAACGCCGCCATCGAGCAGGAGAAGGTCAACCTCTGGACGCTGATGGAGCGGCTCGAGAAATACATCCACATCGGCAAGACCCTCGATGGCCAGCTCGATGCGAAGGCGCGCGAGCTCGAGCTCGTCGATGGCGAGAAGGCCCGCGTCGTGCGCGAGGAGATGCTCTTCTACACGCGGCAGAAGGTCACGGACCTGCTCACGCAGCAGGCCGTGAACATCCAGGGCTACCTGGCGCTGGACCTGATCCGCAAGAACAACCTCGAGCTGATCAAGGGCGTCGACCGCGCGACCACCACCACCGTCTCGGCGCTGCGCACCGCGGTGATCGTGGCGCAGGCGCTCAACAACCAGAAGCTGGTGCTGGACCAGATCTCGGCGCTGAACACCACCACCGGCAACCTGATCGCCGGCACCAGCGAGCTGCTGCGCGACCAGAGCGCCGCCATCCATCAGCAGGCCGCCTCCAGCACCATCGAGATCGCCAAGCTGCAGCAGGCGTTCACCAACATCTATCAGACGATGGACACGATCGCCGACTTCAAGACCAAGGCGCTCGCGTCCATGCAGACCACCGTGACCGTGCTGTCCGACGAGGTCGCCAAGAGCAAGACCTACCTGGACCGCGTGCGGCGCCAGGAGTCCGCCGCGGCGTTGCAGGCCTCCGGCGAGGTCGCCCTGTGAGGCTCCCGATGCGATGGGCCGCGGCGCTGCTGGCGCCGCTGTTGATGTCGGCGCTGGCGCTGTCCGGCTGCGGCAAGCGCGAGGCCGACACGGCCGCCGCCGCGCCGGCCGGCGATGCCGCGCCGGCCGCGTTCACCGTGCTCGCGGGCTCCGAGGTCAAGGACCTGGAGCCGGCGATCGTCGCCGCCGGCCGCGCCGCAGGCGTGACCGTGACGATGAGCTACGCCGGCACGCTCGACATCGTCGAGCGCATCAACGCCGGCGAGCGCTTCGACGCGATCCTGCCGCCCAACGGCGCCTACCCATCGCTCGCGCTCGCCAAGCCCGCGCTGGCGCGCGAGAAGCTCTTCTACTCGCGCATCGCGCTGGGCGTGAAGGCGGCCAAGGTCGCCCAGCTCGGCTGGGGCCAACGCGCGCCGACCTGGGCTGACATCGCCAAGGCCGCCAGCAGCGGCAAGCTGCATTACGCGATGACCAACGCGGCCAGTTCGAACTCGGGCATGAGCGCGCTGTTCGCGGTCGCCGCGGCGTCGTCGGGCAAGACCGAGGACATGGCCGCCTCCGACGTCGACGAAAAGGTCATCACCGCCTTCCTGTCCGGCCAGCGCCTGACGGCCGGCAGCTCGGGCTGGCTCGCCGACGCCTTCGCCAAGGATCCCGGCCCAATCGACGCGATGGTCAACTACGAGGCCGTCATCCTGCGCGCCAACGAGAAGCTGCCGCCCGGGCAGCAGCTGACGCTGGTCTATCCGCGCGACGGGATGATCTCGGCGGACTACCCGCTGATGCTGCTGCGCGAGGAGCGGCGCGAGCCCTACACGAAGCTGGTCGCGGCGCTCAAGGCCGTGACGTTCCAGCGCGACGCGCTCGGCCCGGCCTTCCTGCGGCCGGCCAACCCGCAGGTCGCCGCCGCGCCCGCGCTGCCGACCGCGGCGATCGCGGAGCTCGCCTTCCCGAACAAGCTCGAGGTCATCGACGCGGTGCTGTCGGCCTACCAGGCGAAGTGGCGCAAGCCGTCGACCTCGATCTTCGTGCTGGACATCAGCGGCTCGATGAAGGGCGAGCGCATCGAGCTGATGCGCGAGGCGCTCAAGGTGCTCAGCGGCGCGTCGCAGTCGACGGCGAGCGCGCGCCTGGCCGCCTTCCAGGGCCGCGAGCGCGTGATCCTGATCCCCTTCGACGACCACGTCGACGATCCGATCCTGGTGTCCTTCGACGCCGGCGACATCGAGGGCTCGCGCGCGCGGCTCGCGGGCGTCGCCGACAGCCTGCGGCCGCGCGGCGGCACGGCGGTGTATTCGGCGCTGACGGCGGCGCTCGAGCTCGCCGCGCGCGAACGCGCCGAGCATCCCGACCGCTTCGTCAGCGTCGCGCTGCTGACCGACGGCGAGAGCAACAAGGGCCTGTCCTTCGCCGCCTTCCGGCTGCGCTACGGGCAGGGCGCGCCGGCGCGCGTGTTCCCCATCCTGTTCGGCGAAGGCAATGTCGACGAGATGAAGCAGATCGCGCAGATGACCGGCGGCCGCGAATTCGATGGCCGCAGCTCGCGCCTGGCGCAGGTCTTCCGCGAGATCCGCGGCTACCAGTGAGGGCAGGGGAGCCATGGCCGGCCAACGATCGCTGAAGCTGCGCGCGCTGCTGTTCCTCTACGGCAGCGGCAACATCCTGGGCTGCGCGCTGGCGCTGATCGGACCGGCGCTGCTGTTCGCCGGCGTCATCGACCGCGGCTGGCTGCTGATCACCGCCGGCCTCTACGCCGCCGGCCTGCTGCTGGGCCGCCGCCAGCCCGAGCTCGAGCGCGCGATCGAGGACAGCCTCACCGCCGAGCAGACGATGCAGCGGCTGGACGAGGTCATCGCCCGCGCCGCGCCGCATCTGCCCGAGGAGGTCAAGCCCAGCCTGGGCTCGATCCGCGGCTCCGTGGCCGAGGTGCTGCCGCGCCTGCGCGACACCGGCCTGCACAGCGAGGACCTGTTCACCGTGCGCCAGACGGTGCTGCGCTACCTGCCGGAGACGCTCGCCAACTACGTCGCGCTGCCGCCGGCCTTTCGCGCCAGCCATGCGTTGAAGGACGGCAAGACGGCGCGGCAATTGCTTGCGGAGCAGCTCGCGCTGCTCGAGGCCAAGATGCGCGAGATCGTCGCCAGCGCCGCGTCCCAGGACGCGCAGGCGCTGGTGGCCAACGGGCATTTCCTCGAAGAGAAGTTCCGCCAGCCCGACTTCCTGGTCCGCTGAGCATCGCGAGGCCCGCATGACCCGCACCATCGTCGACATCCCCGCCGCGCAGCTCGCCGAGATCGACCGGCTGTGCAAGCTGATGGGCATCTCGCGCGCTGAGGCGGTGCGGCGCGCGCTGGCCGCCTTCGCCGACGGCCACGCCGCGGTCACGCCCGAGGCGTTCGGGCTGTGGTCGGCGACGCCTGGCGCGTCGATCGACGAGCGCGACCGGCCTCCGCCCGCGCACGGAGCGCCGCGATGAATGCCGTGCTCGACGAGGGCGTGCTCCTCGACTACCTGAACGGCCTGCCGCAGGCGGCGCGCGCGCTCGAGGCCTGCACCCACCGTTCGATCAGCGTGGTGACCTGGCTGGAGGTGATGGCGCGCAGTCCGGCCGCGCTGATCGAGCCCACGCGCGGCTTCCTGCGCAGCTTCGAGCGGCTCTCGATCAGCGAGGCCATCGCCGATGAGGCGCTGCGCCTGCGGCTCGCGTCGCCGTCGCTCGAGCAGTCGCGCGCGATCGCCTGGGCCACGGCCAACGTCAACCAGCTGGTGTTCGTGACCTCGCGCCGCGAAGGGCTGGAGGTTGCGGGCGAGGGCGGCGCACTGGCGCGCAAGGTCGTGATGGCCTACGACGGCGGACGCTGACCGCGGGGCGGGCTGGAACTCGCGCAAGCGCGGCCTGCTGCTGATCGCGCTGGAGCTTACGCTCGTCAACTTCGCCTGGGCCGGCCGCTTCGACGTGCTCTACCTGCAGGTGATCTGGGCCATCGGCTTCAGCATGCTGGTGCTCGCGACGCGCTGCCTGGCCGCGCTCGCCGTGCTGCGTGGATTCAATCTCCATGGCGAGAACTGCTCGCGGTATTCGGTCCGAATCAGGGGATGCGCCTGGGCGTCGACGCGGAGGGCTTCCCGCTGATCTGGCTGATCTGGATCGCGCTGATGCCGCTGCTGTACCCGCCCGTGAAGGCCTTTGCCGCCTACAAGCGGCGCACGCACCGGGGCCTGGGTGAAGTACTTCTGAGGAAAACCCGGCGGAGGGCGCCCCTATGATCGGCGCCCATATGTCCGAGACCGAGAGCCTCCCTCGTCCCCGCCGCCGCAAGGGCAGCGGCGCCGTCACGCTGCGCGACGTGGCGCAACTCGCGGGCGTGGCGCCGATCACCGCGTCGCGGGCGATCAACACGCCGTCGCAGGTCTCGGCCGAGGTGCGCGAGCGCGTCACCGAGGCGGTGCGCAAGACCGGCTACGTGCCCAACCTGCTGGCGGGCGCGCTGTCGTCGATGAAAAGCCGCATGGTCGGCGTCGCGGTGCCGACGATCGCGGGGCCGGTCTTCCTCGACACCGTGCAGAGCCTCACCGAGGCGCTGTTCGAGGCCGGCTACCAGGTGCTGCTCGGCCAGACCGGCTACGACAACGCCCGCGAGGACGCATGGCTCGACGCGATGATCGGCCGCCGTCCCGATGGGCTGGTGCTCACCGGCACCAGCCATTCCGAACAGGCGCGCACGCGGCTGCGCGCCGCCGGCGTGCCGGTGGTCGAGACCTGGGACCAGAGCGACGATCCGATCGACATGCTGGTGGGCTTCTCGCATGTGGCGGTGGGCCGCCAGGTCGCCGCCTGGCTGCATGAGCGGGGCTATCGCCGGCTGGCCGGCGTCGCCGGCAGCGATGAACGCGCGATGCGCCGCTTTCGCGCGTTCCAGGAACAGGCCGGTGCGCTCGGGCTCGCCGGCGTGCCGGTCGCCAGCGTCGCGACGCCGACGACGCTCGGCGGCGGCAGACGCGGATTGGCCGAACTGCTCGCGCGGCCGGAAGGCATCGACGCGGTGTTCTGCAGTTCCGACTCGCTGGCGCTGGGCGTGCTGATCGAGGCGCAGGCACGCGGGCTGCGCGTGCCGCAGGACCTCGCGATCGTCGGCTTCGGCGACCTGGCGCTGGCGCGCGACCTCGAGCCCGCGCTGACCACCGTGCGCATCGACGGCCTGGCCATCGGCCGCCAGGCCGCGCGCTTCATCCTCGACCGCGCCGGCGGCCCCGTCGAGCGGCGCGCCATCGACATCGGCTTCGAACTCGTCCAGCGCGCCAGCGCCTGAGCGCCCACTAACGCGCCTTCGGGACGCCGGCCGCGCGCCGCGGGACCCGGTGTAATCCCTCATCCGCGCCGTCTTGACGCTCAAGACGGTACCGATACCATCGCCGTCATCACAAAGATGGTATCGGTACCACGCCGACATCGGCGGGGCCGGATGCCGTCATGGATGGAGACAAGCGAGATGAATTCGGTGAAGCGGGGCCGTGTGCGGCTCGTGGCATCCGCCGCGGCGGTGCTGGCGTTCGGATCGATGGCCCTGACGGCGCGGGCCGCCGACAACTGGCCCAGCCAGCCGGTGAAGCTGGTGGTGCCGTTCGCGCCGGGCGGCACGTCGGACGTGCTGGCGCGCGAGATCGCGGCGCGGCTGCAGGTCGCGCTCAAGCAGACCATCGTCGTGGACAACAAGGCGGGCGCGGGCGGCGTGCTCGGCGCGGACAGCGTGGCCAAGGCCGCGCCGGACGGCTACACGATGCTGCTGGGCACCATCGCCACGCATGCGATCAATCCGTCGCTGCTGCCCAAGGTGCCGTACAAGGCCGACAAGGATTTCGCGCCGGTCATTTTGCTGGGCAAGATCTCCAACGTGCTGCTGATCGGGCCGGGCTCGCAGGCCAGGTCCGTCAAGGACATCGTCGCCGCGGCCAAGGCCAGGCCGGGCGACCTGACCTTCGCGTCGGCGGGGCAGGGCACGTCGCAGCACCTGTCGGGCGAGATGTTCCGGCTGCTGACCGGGGCGCAGCTGACGCATGTGCCGTACAAGGGCAGCGCGCCGGCGATCCAGGACGTGATGGGCGGCCAGGTGCCGATGAGCTTCGAGACCGTCACCGTCGCGCTGCCGCAGATCAAGGCCGGCAAGGTGAAGGCGCTGGCGGTGACCTCGGCCAGGCGAAGCGCGCAGCTGCCTGACGTGCCGACGCTGGCCGAATCGGGCGTGCCGGGCTTCGACGTGTCGAGCTGGCAGGCGCTCTACCTGCCGGCGGGCACGCCGGCGGCGATCGTGAACCGGCTCAACGCCGAGGTGCAGAAGGTCGTCGCGCAGCCCGAGGTGAAGGCCAGGATGGAGGCGCTGGGGCTGGAGTACGCGCCCAACTCGCCGGCGCAGTTCGCCGAGTTCCAGAAGGCCGAGCAGGCCAAGTGGGCCAAGGTGATCAAGGACGGCAACGTCAAGCCGGATTGATCCGTCTCCCGCACAGCAAGGGAAATCACTCGGCGGGGCGCTCGCCGGGCGCCTCCTAGAATGGGTTTCAAGACCCTCAGAGGAGACAGCATGGTGACGGCCCGACGCGGGAAGAATGCCCCTGGCAGCGACGATCCCGCGCAGCCGAAGGGGCCGCGGGTGCTGAAGAAGTATCCCAACCGGCGGCTCTACGACACCCAGACCAGCAGCTACATCACCTTGGCGGACGTCAAGAAGATGGTGCTGGAGGGGGAGGTCTTCGAGGTCCGCGACGCCAAGTCGGGCGAGGAGCTGACGCGCTCCATCCTGCTGCAGATCATCCTGGAGGAGGAGATGGGCGGGATGCCCATGTTCTCCACGCCGCTGCTGGCGCAGATCATCCGTTTCTACGGACACGCGATGCAGGGGCTGATGGGGGCCTACCTCGAGAAGAACCTGCATGCGTTCGCGGAGATGCAGGCGCGCTTCGCCGAGCAGAGCAAGGGCGCGGGCTTCGATCCGCAGCTGTGGTCGCAGTTCATGAGCGGCCAGGCGCCGATGATGCAGGGCCTGATGGGCAACTACCTGGAGCAGTCGCAGAAGCTCTTCCTGCAGATGCAGGAGCAATTCAAGAACGCCGGGACGATGTTCCCGGGCATGCCCGGCGTGCCCGGCTTCACGCCGCCGAAGAAATGAGCGCCTGAGCTGGGCCGGCGCGCGCGGCTACAGCCCGTGGCGCCGGTGCCAGTCGGCGAGCGACTCGTCGGGGAAGTGCTCGAAGCGCGCGTCGCCGGGCTTGCCTTCCACCTGGACCCAGGGCGCCTTGGAATCGAGCAGGCCGTGCACGTTCTCGGGCGGCTCGGGCAGCGGCGTGTCGATCGCGCTCGCGTGCGGGTGGATCAAGTCGGGCCAGCGGTCGTCGTACATCCAGAGCGCGGTGCCGCAGTGGCCGCAGAAATGGCGCTGGCCGGGGCTCTCCTTGCCGTCGATGACGGCGTGATAGACCTTCAGGTCGCGTTTGCCCTTGAGCAGCTTGAAGCTGCGATGGTCCGCGCCGATGTTGATCGCGTAGCCGCCGGTGCCGGCGGTCTTGCGGCAGATCGAGCAGTAGCAGCGCAGGTAGGGACAGGGCTCGGTCGACTCGACCGTGAAGCGGACGCGGCCGCAGTGGCAGGATCCTTCGAGGTGCATGGGCGGTACTCCTTCTCGTGATCGGGCGGGCAAGCCGGGTGCCGGGCGGGCTCTGCATGGCCGTGGATGCGTCCGCCGCTTAAAATCGCCGGATGAGCGATACCTCCGTCCTGAGCCCGTCCCAGCCTGCAATGCCCGGCACGGCTCCCAAGATCGGCTTCGTCAGCCTGGGCTGCCCGAAGGCCCTCACCGACTCCGAATTGATCCTCACGCAGCTGCGCGCCGAGGGCTACGAGACCTCCAAGACCTTCGCCGGCGCCGACCTGGTGATCGTCAACACCTGCGGCTTCATCGACGACGCGGTCAAGGAATCGCTGGACACCATCGGCGAGGCGCTGGCCGAGAACGGCAAGGTCATCGTCACCGGCTGCCTCGGCGCCAAGGCCGGCGCCACGACGGACAACATGGTCCGCGAGATCCATCCCAGCGTCCTCGCCGTCACCGGCCCGCATGCGACGCAGGAAGTGATGGACGCCGTCCACACCCACGTGCCCAAGCCGCACGATCCCTTCATCGACCTCGTCCCCGAGGCCCGCGGCGTCGCCGGCATCAAGCTCACGCCCAAGCACTACGCCTACCTGAAGATCTCCGAAGGCTGCAACCACCGCTGCAGCTTCTGCATCATCCCGAGCATGCGCGGCGACCTGGTCTCGCGCCCGATCGGCGACGTGCTCTCCGAAGCCAAGGCGCTGTTCGAATCCGGCGTCAGGGAACTGCTGGTCATCAGCCAGGACACCTCCGCCTACGGCGTCGACGTCAAGTACCGCACCGGCTTCTGGGACGGCAAGCCGGTCAAGACCCGCATGTTCGACCTCGTCGCCCAGCTCGGCGAGATCGCCAAGCCCTATGGCGCCTGGGTCCGCCTGCATTACGTCTACCCGTACCCGCATGTCGACGAGGTGCTGCCGATGATGGCCCAGGGCCTCATCCTTCCGTATCTCGACGTGCCGTTCCAGCACGCTCATCCGGACGTGCTCAAGCGCATGAAGCGGCCCGCCAACGGCGAGAAGAACCTCGAGCGCATCCAGCGCTGGCGCGAGATCTGCCCGGAACTGGTCATCCGCTCGACCTTCATCGCCGGCTTCCCCGGCGAGACCGAGGCCGAGTTCCAGTACCTGCTGGACTTCATGCGCGAGGCTCAGATCGACCGCGCCGGCTGCTTCGCCTACTCGCCGATCGACGGCGCGCCGGCGAATGCGCTCGAGGGCGCGCTGCCCGACGAGGTCCGCGAGGAGCGCCGCGCGCGCTTCATGGCGGTGGCCGAGGAGGTCTCGATCGCCAAGCTGCAGCGCCGCATCGGCGCGACGATGCAGGTGCTGGTCGATGCCGCGCCGGCGCTGGGCCGCAAGGGCGGTGTGGGCCGCTCGTACGCGGACGCGCCGGAGATCGACGGCACGGTCCGCCTGCTGCCGCCCGAGAAGGCGAGCAAGCAGCTGCGCGTCGGCGAGTTCACGCGCGCCCGCATCGTCGGCGCCGAGGGCCACGACCTGATCGCGCTGCCGATCTGAGCGGCCACGGGGGCGGCTCAGGCAGGCGTCGTCGGCAGCACCGCCGTTGCGCCTGATGCCACGGCAGACTCGAGCAGAGGCTGGCGCAGGCGCCTCGCGAGCCGGTTGATCATCGCCCCCAACTCGCCGACGGCTTGCTCCTTCGCGGCTGCCCCGGGATCGCTTTCCAGCCGATACGCCATCCTGTGATCAATCCACGCGGTGAAGTGTGGCCAGATGGCGGGGGCCGCCAACAATGCGCCGAACGCCTCCTTGTCGTTGTCACTGAGCAAGGACGTCGTGCGTTCGAGGACGTCCGCCAAACCGGATGGGGCCGGGCCCTTCGCGGCCTGGAGGGGCAGGGCCAGATGATCGGCCCGGATGGCCGCGTGCGCGAAGAGCCCCACCACCAGTTGCCTGCACGGCATTGCTAGCGCTGGCCCCTCGGCGAGGAGCAGGTTGGTGCGCTTCTCGCAGGCGTTCTCCAGCGAAGTGACCCACTGGGGCAGGACCTGGAGCGCTGCATGCAGGGTGTCGGATGCTTGGGGATCGTCCAGCAGGGGGCGGTCGTCCGTGAGATCCACCCAGGAGGTGGATCGGGCGAGGGGAGTCGTTTCAGTCGGCATGGTTGCGAGGCCGTGTGGAGAAGGGTTGTCAGTCGCAATTCGCGGGCGTTCGAGTTCGGTGATCCGATCGCTGCGAGACAATCCGCGCAGCGTCCTTCCGTCGAACAGGAGACTTCGTGAGCAAGCGCGGCCCGTCCACCGAACTGATCCATCACCCGTTCCGCGCGCCCGAGGGCTGGGACGCCGTGCCGGTGCCCGTGCACAAGGCCTCGACGATGCTCTTCAAGGACACGGCGCAGCTGAACACGCCCAGGGCCCGCGACGGCATCAGCTACCGCTATGGACTGCCCGGCACGCCGACGACCTACACGCTGGCCGCGCGCATCGCGACACTCGAACACGCCGAGCACTGCGTGCTCACGCCCAGCGGCCTGGCCGCGATCACGCTGACCAGCCTCGCGTTCCTGAAGCCCGGCGACGAGGTGCTGCTGCCCGACAACGCCTACGGGCAGAACCGGCACATCTCGGGCGGCCTGCTGCGCCGCCTCGACATCACTCACCGCTTCTACGACCCGCTCGACCTGCCCGCCTTCCAGGCGCTGCTGTCCGAGCGCACGAGGCTCGTGTGGATCGAGGCCGCCGGCTCGGTGACGCTGGAGTTCCCCGATGTCATCGGCCTGCTCAAGGCCTGCCGCGCGCACGGCGGGGTGCGCGTCGCGCTCGACAACACCTGGGGCGCGGGCCTCGCGTTCAACGCCTTCGACCTGCTGCCCGAGGCCGAGCCCGGACTGGGCGTGGACCTGTCGATGCAGGCGCTGACGAAGTACCCCTCCGGCGGCGCCGATGTCCTGATGGGCGCAGTCTGCACGCGCGACGTCGCGTTGCATCGCGAACTCGTCGCGATGCACGAGAACCTGGGCTATGGCCTCGGCCAGAACGACGTCGAGGCCGTGCTGCGCGGCCTGCCGACGATCGCGCTGCGCTATCGCGCGCAAGACGCCGCGACGCGCGAGCTCGCCCGCTGGATGGCCGCCCGGCCGGAGGTTGCGAAGGTGTTCCATCCGGCGCTGCCGGATTCCCCGGGCCACGCCCACTGGCGCGAGGTGAGCCCCAATGGCGCCGCCTGCCTGTTCTCGGCGCTGTTCAAGCCGGCGTTCAGCCCTCAGCGCATCGATGCCTTCGTCGACGCGCTGCAATGCTTCGGGATCGGGTATTCGTGGGCCGGGCCGATGAGCCTGGCCGTGCCGCACGACATGAGCCGCAGCCGCTCGCTGGGCCTGCCGTGGACGGCGCAGGAAGGCGGCACGCTGGTGCGCTTCGCCATCGGGCTGGAGGAGGTCGAGGATCTGCGCGCGGACCTCGCCGGGGCGCTGGAGACGCTGAAGGGCTGATGCCCTGCAGCGCGCGGCGAGGGATCGGCGTCATGCCATCGGCCATCGCCGGGCGCTGCATCAGGTCGAGCGGGCGGGCACCTTTTGGGAGCCGCTCGGCGGCAGTGCTCGCATGAGCTCGGCCGCCCGGGCCTGCGCATGGGCGGAGAATTCCTGCTCCAGCGACGGCGTCGCCCGCGCATTGACATGCTCGAACGTCCAACGCAGACGCTCGGGGGCATGGCGGATTGCCCACTGACTCCAGTCGATGTGCGGCCTGGCCGCGCGCAAGGCGTCGACTTCGGCCGCGCTGGCCGTCTCGGCGCGCTGCCTGAGCCGCGGCAGGAGGCCGGGAGCGTCCAGGGTCTGGAACGACCACCGTCCCCGGGTGTCGCAGCGCTGGGCGGCGCTCCAAAGCGCCACGTCCGTCATCAGTCCCTCCAGCAGGCCGGCGGGGGCGCCAGCCTTCCCGCAGGCCCGGAGCGCTTCCGTGGCCTTCTTCCTGGCGCCATCGCCGATCGCGTCGAGCAGCTGTCTCGGATCGGGCGTTGCATCGAGCCCGGTTGGGGCGCCGCTGGTGATATCCGCCTCCAGCCGTTGTCCTCGCGACGGCTGCTGCAGGGCCGACAACCGCTCGCCCACGCGTTGAAAGGCCGCGACACAGGGGTCGTGGCCCCGGCCATCCCATTCATTGACGTCGGTCGCACAGGCGAGCAGGGCGCTGCTGTGGATCGCGATGCGCGCCGCGGCCACGGTGGGCCAACTGGCGTCATCGAGCACCAACTGCACTCGAGGTGCCAGCGCGATGCAGGTCAAGACGTGGCGTGCGAGGCCGGCATCGATGGCCTTGCCGTCCCGCACGAGCGCGTCGAAGTGGACGAGCATCTCGCACACCTCCATGCCGTCGATCTGCTCGCCCGCGCGCCGATCCCTCCAGCGATCCCACGGGTCCGCGTCCGGAGCGGGGAAGGGGGCGCCGGAAGCAGCGGGATTCAGCCAACTGGGGAACAAGTGCAGCATCGCGGTCTCCTTTCAACGGGTTGTTCGATGAAAGGAGGTGAGTTGCCGCCGGGTTGTCGTCCGCATCCCGGGACGACGTGATTCTTGACGGATCAGTCCTTGGCCGGCCCCGAGACCTTGTGCCGCATCAGGCGGCCCTTCTCGCGTTCCCAGTCGCGCTTCTTCTCGGTCTCGCGCTTGTCGTGCTGCGCCTTGCCCTTGGCCAGCGCGATCTGCGCCTTCACGCGGCCGTTCTTGTAATGCAGGTCCAGCGGCACCAGCGTGAAGCCGCGCTGTTCCACCTTGCCGATCAGCCGCCGGATGTCGGCGCGGCTCATCAAGAGCTTCTTCGTGCGGTCCGCCTGCGGATGGACATGCGTGGACGCCGTGCGCAGCGGGTTGATGCGGCAGCCGATCAGGAACAGCTCCCCCTCGCGGATCATGACGTAGCCGTCCGGCAGCTGGACCTGGCCGGCGCGGATCGCCTTGACCTCCCAGCCTTCCAGGACGATGCCGGCCTCGTACTGCTCTTCGATGTGGTACTCGAATCGGGCCCGGCGGTTTTCTGCGATCGACATGCGCTCTCCTACAATCCCGCCATTCTAAGAACCGCCATGAAGCACGTCCGGAAGACAGTCCTCCTTTGGTACTCGCCGCGCGAGATGTACGACCTGGTCACCCAGGTCGAGCGCTATCCGGAGTTCCTGCCCTGGTGCTCGGCCGCCGACGTGCTGGAGCGCCACGACAACGGCATGACCGCCAGGCTGTCGCTGCACTACGCCGGCCTGCGCCACGCGTTCACCACCCGCAACTCGCATGAACCGGTCGAGCGCGTGCGCATGGAACTGGTCGACGGGCCGTTCTCGATGCTCGATGGCGACTGGCATTTCCTGCCGCTGAACCGGCCCGGCACGCCTCCCGGCGACGAACCCAAGGCCTGCAAGATCGAGTTCGAACTGCGCTACGCGTTCTCGAGCTTCGCGCTCGAGGCGGTGGTGAGCCCGGTGTTCGACCGCATCGCCAACACCTTCGTCGACAGCTTCGTCAAGCGCGCCGAGCAGGTCTATGGCGCCCGCTGAGCTGTCCGTCGAGATCTTCTGGAGTCCCGCGCCCGGCGAACTGCGCGAGCAGCGCCTGACGCTGGACGGCGGCGCTACGCTGCGCGATGCGCTCGTGGCGAGCGGCTGGTTCGCGGCGACGGGGCTCGAGGCGCTCAAGGCCGGCATCTGGGGCCGGATGCAGCCGCTCGACACGCCGCTGCGCGAGCGCGACCGCGTGGAGGTCTACCGGCCGCTGACCGTGGATCCGAAGGAGGCGCGGCGTCAGCGCTATCAGGCCACGGGCCGGCGCATCGTCACGCGGCACCGGCCGCTCGGGCGCAAGGCCTGAGCGGTAGCGCCGCATCCCGCGGCGCCAGGAGCAGGGCAGCCAATCGGCCGCTCACCTGCTCAGTCCCTCACATCACTTGCAGTTCGCTTGCAATTCACTTGCAGTTGGCCGTGATGACCGCCTGCATCTGACGTGTGCGATCGGCCCGCATCGCGTCGGTCATCGGCTGCGACTCGCCGCCGGCGGTACCGGTGCGCAGCCGCACGCCCGACTCCAGGATGCGCATCTGGTTCTGCGCTTCGCGGCAGTTCTCGGCCATCGCGTCGTTGCGCGCCTTGTCTTCCTGCGCCTTGCGCTCCCGCTCGATCTTGTCGCGCGAGGATGCCTCGCTGGCGGGCCGGCCCGGCGCGGACGCGGCCGACGCGGCGGCCGAAGCGCCCGTGGCCATCGGGGTTGCCGCGACGCGCGTCGCGTTGGACGGGCGCTGCAGGATGTCCTTGTCCGCGACGTTGGGCGGCGGCGGGCGATCGCTGTATTGCACGCGGCCGTCCGCGTCCTTCCACTTCCATTGGGCCTGCGCGAGGGGCGTCAGCGCCAGCAACGCCAGCGCGCAGATCACGCCGAGAGGGCGTCGCGGGAGAGGGTGAATCTTCATGGGCGTGGAGTGTACTGCCGGGCTTCTCTATAATGCGCCTTTGCGTCTGGAGCTTCCCTCATGCGCCTACTCGGAAAGGCCCTCACCTTCGACGACGTGTTGCTGGTGCCGGCGTTCTCCCAGGTGTTGCCGCGCGACACCAGTCTGGCCACGCAGTTCACGCGTGGCATCCGCCTGAACCTGCCGCTCGTGTCCGCCGCGATGGACACCGTCACCGAGGCGCGCCTGGCGATCGCCATCGCCCAGGAAGGCGGCATCGGCATCGTCCACAAGAACCTGACCCCGCAGCAGCAGGCCGCGGAAGTGGCCCGGGTCAAGCGTTACGAGTCCGGCGTGCTCCGCGACCCGATCACGATCACGCCCGAAACCACCGTCCGCCAGGTCAAGCAGCTGAGCGAGCACCACGGCGTGTCCGGTTTCCCGGTGCTGGTGGGCGCGAAGGTCGTCGGCATCGTCACCAATCGCGACCTGCGCTTCGAGACCCGCATGGACGTGCCGGTCAGCGAGATCATGACCCCGGCCGAACGCCTGATCACGGTGCCGGAAGGCGCGTCGCTGAACGACGGCAAGGCGCTGATGCACAAGCACAAGCTGGAGCGTGTGCTGGTCCTCAACGACGCGTTCGAACTGCGCGGCCTGATGACCGTCAAGGACATCACCAAGCAGACCAACTTCCCGAACGCCGCGCGTGATGCGCACGGCAAGCTGCGCGTCGGCGCGGCGGTCGGCGTGGGCGAGGGCACCGAGGAGCGTGTCGAGCTGCTGGTCAAGGCCGGTGTCGACGCGATCGTCGTCGACACCGCGCACGGCCACAGCAGTGGCGTCATCGAACGCGTGCGCTGGGTCAAGAAGAACTATCCGAACGTCGAGGTCATCGGCGGCAACATCGCCACCGGCGCCGCGGCGCTGGCGCTGGTGGAAGCCGGCGCGGACGCGGTCAAGGTCGGCATCGGCCCGGGCTCGATCTGCACCACCCGCATCGTGGCGGGCGTCGGCGTGCCGCAGATCGCGGCGATCGACTTCGTCGCCACCGCGCTGAAGGGCACCGGCGTGCCGCTGATCGCGGACGGCGGCATCCGCTACTCGGGCGACATCGCCAAGGCCATCGCCGCCGGCGCGAGCACGGTGATGATGGGCGGCATGTTCGCCGGCACCGAGGAAGCCCCGGGCGAAGTGATCCTGTACCAGGGCCGCAGCTACAAGAGCTACCGCGGCATGGGCTCGATCGGCGCGATGAAGGCCGGCTCGGCGGACCGCTACTTCCAGGAAAACGACGAGACGACCAACCCGAACGCGGACAAGCTGGTGCCGGAAGGCATCGAGGGCCGTGTCCCGTACAAGGGCTCGATGGTCGCGATCGTGCATCAGATGGGCGGCGGGCTGCGGGCCTCGATGGGCTACTGCGGCTGCGCCAGCATCGCCGACATGCACGAGAAGGCCGAGTTCGTCGAGATCACCTCGGCGGGCATCCGTGAGAGCCACGTCCACGACGTGCAGATCACCAAGGAAGCGCCCAACTACCGTCTGGAGTGACGCCCTTGTCCGACCCGGCGCAGCGCGATGGCTCGGCCATCGCAGCCTCGACCTCGCATGGCGGCCGCAAGGCCGCCATGTCGTTCATCCTGATCGCGGTGCTGATCGACATGGTGTCGATCGGCCTGATCATCCCGGTGCTGCCGCCGCTGGTCGGAACCTTCACGCACGGCGAGACCGAGCACACGCTGGCGCAGCTGGCGGTGGCCTTCGCCTTCGGTCTCGCGAATTTCTTCGGCTCGCCCATCCTGGGCGGGCTGTCCGACCGCTTCGGCCGCCGCAAGGTGATGCTGATCGGGTTCAGCGGGCTGGCGCTCAGCTTCTTCGTGACGGCGCTGGCCGACGCGCTGTGGATGCTGGTCGTGGTGCGGCTGTTTTCCGGCGCGATGCAGGCCAACGCCGCGGTCGCCAATGCCTACGTGGCCGACATCACCCCGCCCGCGGAGCGCGCCAAGCGCTTCGGGATGCTGGGCGCGGCCTTCGGCATGGGCTTCATCCTCGGGCCGGTGATGGGCGGGCTGCTGGGCAGCATCGACCTGCACCTGCCGTTCTACGTCGCGGGCACGCTGGCGCTGATGAACTGGCTGTACGGCTTCTTCGTCCTGCCGGAATCGCTGGCGCCGGAGCACCGCCGCCCCTTCGACTGGCGCAAGGCCAATCCGGTCGCGGCGCTGGGCCGGCTGCGCGCGCTGCGCGGCGTCGGCCCGCTGATCTACGTGATCGCCTGCTCGGGGCTGGCGCAGCTCGTGATCCAGACCAGCTGGGTCCTCTACAACCAGCACAAGTTCGGCTGGGGTCCGCGCGAGAACGGCCTGTCGCTGTTCGCGGTCGGCGTGATGTCGGTGCTGGTGCAGGGCATGCTGCTGCAGCCGCTGATGCGCTGGCTGGGGCCGCGGCGGCTGGTGCTGATCGGGCTGGTGACCTCGGTGATCACGAATGTCGTCTGGGGCCTGTCGACCGAGGGCTGGATGATGGTCGGCGCGATCTTCCTGAACATCGCCGGCGTGGCCGCGACCCCGGCGATGCAGAGCCTGATTTCCAACGCCGCCGATGCCCGCACGCAGGGCGAGACGATGGGCGCGGTGGCGGCGATCAACAGCCTGATGGCGGTGATCTCGCCGGTGGCGGGCCTGGGCCTGATGGCGCTGGTGGCCGAGCTGCCCAAGACCGACTGGCGCATCGGCGCCCCGTTCTATCTGTGCGCGCTGCTGCAGCTGGCCTCGCTGGGCTTCGCGTGGCGCCACTTCAACATGGGGCCGCCGGCGCAAGCCGCCGCGGCCAAGGCGTGAGCCTCCAAGAATTCCCAAGCATCGCTAGAAGCTGACCATGCACGACAAAGTCCTCATCCTCGACTTCGGCTCCCAGGTGACCCAGCTGATCGCGCGCCGCGTGCGCGAGGCCCACGTCTACTGCGAGATCCATCCCAACGACGTCAGCGACGATTTCATCCGCTCGTTCGCGCCGAAGGCGATCATCCTGTCGGGCAGCCATGCGTCGACCTACGAGGACCACGAGCTGCGCGCGCCGCAGGCGGTGTGGGACCTGGGCGTGCCGGTGCTGGGCATCTGCTACGGCATGCAGACGATGGCGGTGCAGCTCGGCGGCAAGGTCGAGTGGAGCGACCACCGCGAGTTCGGCTACGCCGAGGTCCGCGCGCATGGCCACACCAAGCTGCTGGCCGGCATCCAGGATTTCTCGACGGCCGACGGCCACGGGATGCTGAAGGTCTGGATGAGCCATGGCGACAAGGTCACCGCGCTGCCGCCGGGCTTCGTGCTGATGGCCTCGACGCCGAGCTGCCCCATCGCCGGCATGGCGAACGAGGAGAAGGGCTACTACGCGTTCCAGTTCCACCCCGAGGTGACGCACACGGTGCAGGGCGCCGCGATGATCACGCGCTTCGTGCGCGACATCGGCGGCTGCCGCGGCGACTGGATCATGGGCGACTACATCGAAGAGGCGGTCGCGAAGATCCGCGAGCAGGTCGGCGACGAGGAAGTGATCCTGGGCCTGTCGGGCGGCGTGGATTCGTCGGTGGCGGCGGCGCTGATCCATCGGGCGATCGGTGACCAGCTGACCTGCGTGTTCGTCGATCATGGTCTGCTGCGCCTGAACGAAGGCGACCTGGTCATGGACATGTTCGCGGGCAAGCTGCACGCGAAGGTGATCCGCGTCGACGCGAGCGAGCTGTTCCTCGGCCAGTTGGCCGGTGTGACCGACCCGGAGAAGAAGCGAAAGATCATTGGCGGCCTGTTCGTCGACGTGTTCAAGGCCGAGGCGGAAAAACTCAAGTCCAGCGGCCAGGGAGGCAACGGCGTTGACGGCCGACCGGCCGTCAAGGGCGCGACCTTCCTGGCGCAGGGCACGATCTATCCGGACGTGGTCGAGAGCGGCGGCACCAAGACGAAGAAGGCCACGACGATCAAGAGCCACCACAACGTGGGCGGCCTGCCGGAGCAACTGGGCCTGAAGCTGCTGGAGCCGCTGCGTGAGCTGTTCAAGGACGAGGTCCGCGAGCTGGGCGTCGCGCTGGGCCTGCCGCCGGAGATGGTCTACCGCCATCCGTTCCCGGGCCCGGGCCTGGGCGTGCGGATCCTCGGCGAGGTGAAGCAGGAGTACGCGGATCTGCTGCGCCGCGCCGATGCGATCTTCATCGAGGAACTGCGCAACACGCGCGACGAGGCGACGGGCAAGACCTGGTACGAGCTGACGAGCCAGGCCTTCACGGTGTTCCTGCCGGTGAAGAGCGTGGGCGTGATGGGCGACGGCCGGACCTACGACTACGTCGTCGCGCTGCGCGCGGTGCAGACCAGCGACTTCATGACGGCGGACTGGGCGGAGTTGCCCTACAGCCTGCTCAAGCGCTGCTCGGGCCGGATCATCAACGAGGTGCGCGGCATCAACCGCGTGACCTACGACGTCTCGAGCAAGCCGCCGGCGACGATCGAGTGGGAATGATCGTTCCCCACCAGTGAACAAGGGCCCTGCGGGGCCCTTGTTCATTTTGGTCTTGGAGCGTTATTGCACTGTCGGTTTCAATTGCTCCGCGGTTGGCCAGCGTTCCCATCGTCCGGTCGTGTCTGCCGTGGCAGTGGCTTTGCCGGCCGCCGCCCCCTTGGCGAACAGCCTGACCAGCGGAAGGTCCTTGAAATGAGCATCGCAGGTGAGTACTTCTGCGCCGAGTCGCTGTGCAGTGGCGTAAATCACCGCATCCGCGGTGGCGAGCTTGTGTTGCAGATTGGCCTTCGCCGCGAGCGCGGCGGTTTCGGAATCGAGCAGCTCCACTTGACAGTCCTCCAGCGACTGTTCAAGCCGCTCTCGTTCTTCTCCTGTCAGTTCGCGCAAGGCCCATTTGGAAAGCTCGAGCTGCACGATTGTCGGAACGATGCAGTTTTCCTTGGCTGGGAGCGCAGATGCAATCCGTTGCCCCAAGGGGGTCTGTGAGAAGCACTCGATCCATACAGACGTATCGATCACGATCCGACCAGCCGGACCCGCCGGCTGCATGTTAATAGCGGTCATTGCGATCACGGTAGCCCTCCGTATTGGCGCCTTTGGCAATTCCGAAGAGGTCTTGCGGCGTGACGTGTGGGCAAATGAAGATGCCGTTGCCCCGGCGGATGAACATCAGTTTTTGACCGGACTTCCACTTGAGGGAGTCTCGAAGTTCTTTGGGCAATTCGATGCGGTGGCGGGGAGAAAGTTCTCCGGTTGGCGCGGGCATGTGTCCTCCGTGGCGATCGGTGAAGTGATATGCCGCCGATTCTTCTCTTCCAGTTCTCTTCGAACCACGGCCTTGACGAGTGGCCGGCAGGTCGCGAATGCCCAGGACCTGCGTCACGACGACTCTCATGAGCAGTTGAAGTTCGCCATCGCCGTGAGAAGGGGCTTCGCCCCTTGCTGACACGCGATGTCAGCGCCGCTCACCAGAATCGCGCGATCACTTCGACCGCCCCGATCCAGGAGACCGCCATGGCCGACGACCATCCCATCTACGAGCTGCGCCAGTACAAGATCGTCAAGGGCGAGCGCGAGCGCTTCATGCGGCTCTTCGACGAGGCCTTCGTCGACTCGCAGGAGGCCGTGGGCATGCGGCTCTACGGGCAGTTCGCCGACCTCGACGACCAGGACCGGTTCGTCTGGATCCGCGGCTTCGACGACATGGCCTCGCGCGAGCGCACGCTGACCGAGTTCTACACCGGCCCCGTCTGGCAGGCCCGCCGCGGCGAAGCGAATCCGCTGCTCGTCGACAACGACAACGTGCTGCTGCTGCGCAGCGCCACCGGCGCCTCGACGCCAGGCCGCATCGACATCGCGCGCGAAGCCGGCCGCGCGTCCCCGGGCCGCTCGCCCGGACTGATCGCCTTGCACCTCTGCTACCTGTGGAAGGACCCCGCCGATCCGGAGGACGGCTTCGCGGACTTCTTCGAGCGCGAGCTCGCGCCGGTGATCGAGGCCGCCGGCCTGCCGGTGATCGGCAGCTTCGTCCCCGAGCGCTCGCCGAACAACTTCCCCCGCCTGCCGGTGCGCGAAGGCGAGAAGGTCTTCGCGTGGATGACGCGCGCCGCCGATGCCGATGACTGGGCGCTCAAGTGGAGCGCATGCCGCCATGCCCCCGCCTGGCGCGCGCTGGAGCCACGCTGGCGCGATGCCCAGGAGCGCGCGCCGCAGATCCTGCGGCTGCGACCGAGCGTCGCCTCGGTCCTGCGCTGAGGATCGCCCGGATCGGCATTCCGCGCCGGGATGGCTATGCTCCCCGCCATCCCTTCGTTTCCCGGATTCCTCCCATGCGCAGCGCCTTCTCCATCCTCGCCCTCGTGATCGTGCTGACGATCGTGATGCTCAGCGCGAAGAAGCAGATGGAGGCGATGAAGCCGCGCGCGCCGGCCGCCTCGGCCGCGACGCCTGGATCCGCGTCGCCGGCCCTGCCGCAGCCCGAGGCCGTCGGCCGCCAGGTCCAGGACCTCATGAAGCAGGGCGAGCAGCGCGCCTCGGAGGCCGACCGCCAATGACCGTTCACGCGCTCTTCTTCTGCCTGCGGCCCGACCCGGCTACCGCGGCGAGGCTGAGCGAGGTCTCCGCCGACGTCGCCCGGCGTTTCGGCCTGCGCCTGCGGCCACCCCGCACCGCGCGCCTGCACGTGACCCTGCATCACCTCGGCTGGTATGACGATCAGACCGACCAGGCCGAGGTGATGACCGAAGTGCGCCAGCTCGCCGAAGGCGCCGCCGCCGCGCTGCGGCATGGACCGGTGCGCGTCGATTTCGACCAGTTGCTGAGCTTCACCCGCAAGCCGCGCAACCTGCCGCTGGTGCTGAGCGGCGGCGCGCGCCTCGACGGCGTGCGCGCGATGCGCGCCGCGCTGGGCGAGCGGCTCCACGCGGCGGGCCTGCGGACCGATCCGCACTTCACCCCGCACCTGACGCTGTTCTACGACGACGTCGCCGTCGAGCCGCAGCCCTTCATCGTCCCAGGCTGGACCGCCACCGAGTTCCTGCTGCTGGACAGCCTGCAAGGCCAGTCGACGCACGTCGACCTGGCGCGCTGGCCGCTCGCCTGACTCAGCCCGCCAGCTTCGCCGCGATCTTCGCGACGTGCTCGCCCTGGGTGCGCGCCATCGCCAGCTCGTTCTCGCTGGGCTGGCGCTTGCCGTCGCCGCCGGCGATCGTCGACGCGCCGTACGGGCTGCCGCCCGTGATCTCGCCGAGCGTCATCTGCCGCGCCTCCGAGTACGGCAAGCCCACGATCACCATGCCCAGGTGCAGCAGCACCGTGTGGAAGCTGGTGATCGTGGTCTCCTGGCCGCCGTGCTGCGTCGCGGTGCTGACGAACACGCTGCCCACCTTGCCGACCAGCGCGTTCTTCGCCCACAGCCCGCCGGTCTGGTCGAGGAAGTTCTTCATCTGCGCGGCCATGTTCCCGTAGCGTGTCGGGGTGCCGAAGATCACCGCGTCGTATTGGGTGAGGTCGTCGACCTTGGCCACCGGCGCCGCCTGGTCCAGCTTGAAGCCGCTCTTCTTCGCGACCTCCTCGGGCACCAGCTCCGGCACGCGCTTGACGTCGACGGTCGCGCCGCCGTTGCGGGCGCCCTCGGCGACCGCCTGGGCCATCTGCTCCACATGGCCATAGGACGAGTAGTAAAGGACCAGCACCTTGCTCATGACGTTCCCCGCTGCGTGGTTGAACCAGCGTCGAGGCTAACGGCATGCCCGCCGGGCGCAAGCCCCTCGCCCAGCCCACATGGCGGCGGCAGGGGCTTTCGTCGCGGACGTGAAGCCCGCCGCGCTCAGGCGGGATCGACGATCTCGCGCGCCAGCGCCCGCAGGCTCAGCGGCGCCGAGCCCTCGGCGTGGTTCGAGATCGTCACGTAGGCCGGATGGCCCGCGTCGGCGGTGGCGCGGATCACCTTGGCCAGCACCGCGCGGGTCTCCGGATCGGGATCCATCATCTCGGCGTACTCGCCGTATTTCTTCTCCGCGTCCTCGTAGCCGAACGGGCCATGGACGCGGTGCAGGTTCCAGCGGCAGACCAGCGGCCCGGGCCACATCGCGCGCAGCAGCGGCAACTGCGCCTGGATGGGCGGCAGCTTCGGATGCAGGCCCAGGCAGTAGCGCGCGCCGGTCTCCTTCAGCACCGCGATGAAGTCCGGCGTCAGCCATTCCGGATCACGGACCTCCACCGCCACGACCGCCTCGGGCGCGGCCTCGCGCAGGGAGGGCAGGGCGGCCAGCATCGCGTGCAAGCGGTCGAGCTGCTCCGGCATCCGGTCCAGCATCGCCAGCGGCAAGGGGCTGAGCTGGAACACCAGCGCGCCGATGCGCGCGCCCAGCCCCGCCATCGCCGGCTCGAGGAATTCCTGGATGGCGAGCCGCGGATCGAGGAAGGCGGTGTTGGCCTGACGGCCGCGGCCATCCTCGGCGCGCACCTGCGCGTCGGTGATCACGCTGGGCGCCTTGACCGTGAAGCGGAAGTCCTCCGGCACCTGCAGCGCGTAGCGCTCGTACTGGCTGGCCGTGAGCGACTGGTAGAAGCCGCGGTCGATGCTCACCGCGCGGTGCAGCGGCTGCCGCGCATAAGCGGTCAGGCCGTTGCGCGACAGATTGGATTCGCCATGCCGGCCTTCCCAGACGATGCCCTGCCAGCCGGGATAGCTCCACGACGAGGTGCCGAGCCGGATCCGTGGCGACAGCGCGGCCGCGAGCGCGATCTGCGAGTCATCCACCGGCTGCGGCTGGATGCCGGTCCGGCGGCGCCTGGCGCCGGGCCTGGCCGCCGCGCCATCGCCGAGGCCGTCACCAGCCTCATCGCCATCGTCCCCGGCGGCGGGGGGCGCCGGCGCGGGTGCGGGCGCAGGTGCGGGCGCAGGTGGCAGCAGCTCGCCGAAGAGGTCGTCCTGATGAGCGTCGTGCGCCTGTTCCATGGGCCGGCAGCATAGCGGGCGCGGCTACACTGCCGCGCGAGCTCCGCCATGACCACCGAGTCCTCCCCGATCCTTCCCGCCGACGACTACGCGATGCGGCTTGCCCTCGACCAGGCCCAGAACGCCTGGCTCGTCGGCGAGGTGCCCGTCGGCGCCGTCATCATGCGCGCCGGGCAGGTGATCGCCACCGGCTACAACCGCCCGATCACGACGCACGATCCGACCGCCCACGCCGAGATCGTCGCGCTGCGCCACGCCGCGCAGCTGCTGGGCAACTACCGTCTGCCCGAGTGCGAGCTCTACGTGACCCTGGAGCCCTGCGCGATGTGCGCGATGGCGATGATGCATGCGCGGCTCAAGCGCGTGGTCTTCGCGGCGCCCGATCCGAAGACCGGCGTCGCGGGCTCGGTGCTGGACCTGTTCTCGCACAAGCAGCTGAACCACCACACCGCGCTGCACGGCGGCGTGCTGGCCGAGGCGTCGGCGAAGCTGCTGCGAGAGTTCTTCGCCGAGCGCCGCGAGGCCGCGCGCCAGGCCCGCGACGCGCGCCGCCGCGCCGGCGAGGATGCGCCGCCGGGCCTGGACGCCGGCGGCCTGGGCGCGCTGCCCGCGCTGCCCGAGGTCCAGGAGTTCCCCGACATCCCGGTCGGCGACGCGCACTACCTTCCCTTGAATTTCGATCCCCCGCAGGACGACCCGCAGCGATGAGCTCCCTGACCCTCTACACCCCCTCCGGCGTCCTGGCCCAATCGCAGCCGCTCAAGCGCGCGGCCAAGCGGCTCACGGCGCTCGGCTTCGACGTGGCCATCGACGAAGCCGCGCTGGCGAAGCACCAGCGCTTCGCCGGCGACGACGAGACGCGGCTGGCCGCGCTGCACCGCGTCGCCGAGGCGGCCCCCGCAGTGGCGCTGGCCACGCGCGGCGGCTATGGCCTGACGCGCCTGCTCGACCGCATCGACTGGGCGCTGATGGCGCGCAGCGTCGAGCGTGGCACCCGCTGGGTCGGCCTCAGCGACGTCACCGCGCTGCAGCTGGCGCTGCTGGCCCACACGAAGCAGACGAGCTGGGCCGGTCCGATCGCCTGCGACGACTTCGGCCGCGCCGAGGCGGAAGGCGGCGTCGACGAGATCACGCGCGACTGCTTCCTCGAGGCGATGGACGGCTCGCTCGAGGCCATCGGCTTCCGCACCGAAGCGGGCCTGGACGGCGTCGAGGCGCGCGGCACGCTGTGGGGCGGCAACCTCGCGGTGCTGTGCTCGCTGCTGGGCACGCCGCACTTCCCCAAGATCAAGGGCGGCCTCCTGTTCCTGGAGGACGTCAACGAGCATCCCTACCGCGTCGAGCGCATGCTGCTGCAGCTCTGGCAGGCGGGCGTGCTCGACGCGCAGAAGGCGGTGATCCTGGGCAGCTTCAGCGGCTGGAAGAAGTCGCCGCTGGATCGCGGCTACTCGATGAAGACCTGCGTCCAGGCGCTGCGCGAGCGCGTCAAGGTGCCCATCCTCACCGGGCTGCCCTTCGGCCACGTGCCGACCAAGGTCTGCCTGCCGGTCGGCGCGAAGGCCGAGATGATGGTGGAGGGCCGCGACGTCATCGTCGCCTGGGGCCACGTCGGTCCGGGCCACGATCATGACCACGGCCATGACCACGCGCATCACGGCCACGATGGCGGCCACGACCACCGCCACGACGGCCACGATCACCACTGACCGACGTCACGGGCGGCCGGCGAACAGGGCCGCTATGATGCGCCCCGGCATCGGCCGGCCCCCACGAGAGGCCCGGCCTTGGCAACAATCTGGCAATGCCGCATCCAGACGATGCGGCGTTTGCTTTTTGGAAGGATGACGATGTCGTCGGGGCTGTGGAACGCGTCGCTGCACGCGGCTGGAGGCTGGCGCGGAGCGTGGGCCCCCATGGCGAGGCGGATGGCGGGACTGCTCGCGGCGGCGCTGCTCGCGGCCTGCAACAACAGCCCTTATCCGGCCGGCGCGGCCAAGGACAACACGCTCTACCTGTCCTTCGACGAACGCTCGCCGCGCTACCTCGATCCCACCGCGTCCTACACCGCGCCCGAGTCGGTCTACACCTACCAGATCACCGAGCCGCTCTACGGCTACCACTACCTGAAGCGGCCGTACGCGCTGATCCCGCGCGCCGCCGCGGCGGTGATCAAGCCCTACTACCTGGACGCTGGCGGCAAGCGCCTGCCCGACGACGCGCCCGCCGAGCAGATCGCGCTCAGCGTCTACGACGTGCCGATCCGCCCCGGCGTGAAGTACGCGCCCAGCCCCGCCTTCGCGAAGGACGCGCAGGGTCACTATCTCTACCACCACCTCACGGCCAAGGACCTCGGCGACAAGCGCTCGCCCTGGCAGTTCGAGCACCAGGGCACCCGCGAACTCGAGGCCGCGGACTTCGTTTACGCACTCAAGCGCCATGCCACCACCCGCATCGAGGCGCCGATCTTCGGCCTGTTCTCCGAGCACGTGCTGGGCCTCAAGGAATACGGCGCGCTGATCCGCGAGGAGAACGCCCGGCTGCTCAAGGGCCTGCCGGAGAACTCGCCGGACAAGCCCTTCCTGGACTTCCGCCAATGGCCGCTGGCGGGCGCCGAGGCCGTCGACAAGCACCTGCTGCGCGTGCGCATCAAGGGCAAGTACCCGCAATGGTCGTACTGGATGTCGACGACCTTCATGTCGCCGATCCCGTGGGAGGTGGACCTGTTCTACGCCCAGCCCGGCATGGCCGAACATGGCCTGTCGTGGAACCAGTGGCCGGTGGGCACCGGGCCTTACATGATGACGGAGTACCAGCAGGACCGCCGCCATGTGATGTCGCGCAACCCGAACTACCGCAAGGACGACCTGTATCCGTGCGAGGGCATGCCCGACGACGGTCCCGCGGGTCGCCTGGCCGACTGCGGCAAGCCCATGCCCTTCATCGACAGGATCGTCGCCACGCTGATCAAGGAACGGGTGCCGCGCAAGGAGATGTTCAAGCAGGGCTACCTGGACATCCCCGACCTGGAGCGCGGCGACTGGGGCGTCGAGTTCTACGCCGATGCCAGCGACTCCGCCGAGACCGACGCCTTCTTCCAGCGCCGCGGCTTCATGTTCCCGCGCTCGACCGATCCCAACAACTGGTACCTCGGCTTCAACATGCTGGACCCGGTGATCGGCAAGGGCAGGACGCCGGAGGAGGACACCCGCCATCGCCAGCTGCGCCAGGCGCTGTCGATCGCGATCGACTGGGAAGAGGGCTACGGCCGCATCTTCAAGAACCGCGGCGGCGTCACCGCCTACGGGCCGGTGCCGCCCGGGGTGTTCGGCTCGCGCGAGGCGCAGCCCGGCTTCTTCAATCCGGTCACGCACCGGCTCGTGAACGGCCAGGTCGAGCGCCGACCGCTCGAGGACGCGAAGCAGCTGCTCGCCCAGGCCGGCTACCCCGATGGCCGCGACGCGAAGACCGGCCAGCCGCTGGTGCTCAACTACGACTTCATGCGCACCGTCACGCCCGAGGTGAAGGCCGAGAACGACTGGCTGGTGAAGCAGTTCGCCAAGCTGGGCATCCAGCTCGACGTGCGCGCCACCGACTACAACCAGTTCCAGGAGAAGCTGCGCCAGGGCAAGCACCAGGTGTTCTGGTGGGGCTGGTTCGCCGACTATCCGGACGCCGAGAACTTCCTGTTCCTGCTCTACGGCCCGAACAGCAAGTCGCTGCATGAAGGCGAGAACTCGGGCAACTACGAGAACGCCGAGTACGACCGCCTGTTCAAGCAGGTGCAGGTGCTGGACGACGGGCCGCAGAAGCAGCAGGTGATCGACCGCATGGTCGCGATCACGCAGCAGGACGCGCCGTGGGCCTTCGGCTACTGGGCCTGGACGGGGCAGGCGTATCAGAGCTGGGTGCACAACGGCAAGCCCAGCATCGTGGTCCGCGATCCGGTGCGCTTCTACCGCATCGATCCGGCGCGCCGCGCGCAGCTGCAGGGCGAGTGGAACCGCCCGGTGTGGTGGCCGCTGCTGGTGCTGGTCATCGGCGCGGGCGCGATCGTCTGGACCACGCGCCGCAGCTTCCGCCAGCGCGAGACCGCCACCGCGCGCGCCGGCGCGCCGGCCTTCCCCGCAGAGAACGCCGCGCGCGGCGCCGACTGATGCTCAAGTACCTCGCACGCCGGCTGGTCTACGGGCTGGCCATCCTGGTCGGCGTGAACCTGCTGACCTTCTTCCTGTTCTTCACCGTCAACACGCCCGACGACATGGCGCGCCTGAACATCGGCGGCAAGCGCGTCTCGCAGGTGCAGATCGACAAGTGGAAGGCCGAGCGCGGCTACGACAAGCCGCTGTACTGGGACGCGTCGCGCCAGGGCGCGGCGCGGCTCACCCACACGGTGTTCTGGGAACGCTCGGTCTCGCTGATGCTGCTGGAGTTCGGCCGCTCCGACGCGCGCCAGGCCGTCGACATCGGCCACGAGATCAAGACCCGCATGGGCGTGAGCCTGCAGCTCGCCGTGCCGATCTTCGTGCTGCAGCTGATCGTCAGCGTCGCCTTCGCGCTGCTGCTGACCTTCTTCCGCAATTCGCGCATCGACTTCTGGGGCGTCGTGCTGTGCGTGCTGATGCTGTCGATCTCCAGCCTCTTCTACATCATCGTCGGGCAGTTCTTCTTCTCACGGGTGCTGCGCCTGGTGCCGATCAACGGCTACGAGCCGGGCCTGGATGCGCTCAAGTTCCTGGCGCTGCCGATCGCGCTGTCGCTGCTGTCGCGGCTGGGCGGCGAAGCCCGCCTGTACCGCGCGATGCTGCTCGAGGAGGTCGGCAAGGACTATGTCCGCACCGCCCGCGCCAAGGGCCTGTCCGAGCCGGTGGTGCTGATGCGCCATGTGCTGCGCAACGCGCTGATTCCGATCATCACGAGTGCCGGCGCCTATCTGCCGTATGTGTTCCTGGGCAGCCTGGTGTTCGAGAGCTTCTTCGGCATTCCCGGCCTGGGCGCCTTCGTCATCGACGCGATCACCGGCCAGGACTTCGCCATCGTGCGCACCATGGTGTTCCTCGGCGCGGTGCTCTACATCGCGAGCAACGCGCTGATCGACGTGGTCTACACCTGGGTCGACCCGCGCGTGCGGCTGACCTGACGCGGCCTCGCGCCGATCCGACAAGAGATTCGACATGGGATTCAAGGTCGTCATCCTCTGGACCGACGTGGCGCTGTGGGCGATGTTCGCGGCGCTGGTGTTCTACATCGCGCGGCTGATCCGGCGCCCGCACCTGCGCGCCAACTGGCAGCGGGTGCTGCGCGATCCCGCCGCGCTGAGCGCTGGCATGGTGCTGGCGCTGTTCCTGGGCGTCACGGCGCTGGACAGCCTGCACTTCCGGCGCTCGCTCGCCGAGAGCCCGGCCGGCCAGCAGTTCTACGAGACCCGCACCGAGTCGATCCTGGACCTGCTGCTGGCGCGCCAGATCGGGATGCGCGAGACCAGCTACTCGGCGCCGCTGGCGTACCAGGGCTTCACGCTGGACAGCGTCGCCCACGGCAGCGAGATCGTGCGCGAGTTCCCGCGCCTGGCCTTCGGCGGCGCGCACCTGCAGGATCCGGCGCGCGACTGGTCCGGCGACGTGACGCGGCGCGCGCTCACCGGCCTGGCGCTGGGCGCGCTGGCGGCGGCGCTGATCGCGCTGGCGATGGCGGCGGCGCTGGCGCCGCATCATGGCGGCTTCCGCCGGGGCCTGAAGGACCTGCTGGCCGACCGCACGCACTACCCGTGGCGCGCGGGGCTGGGGACGCTGTCGGCGATCGCGCTGCTGGCCGGGCCGACGATCGCGCTGATGGGCCACTACCACGTCCTGGGCACCGACCAGACCGGCAACGACGTGCTCTACCAGGCGCTCAAGAGCATCCGCACCGCCTTCGTGATCGGCGCGCTGTCGACGCTGGCGACGCTGCCCTTCGCGCTGGTGCTGGGCATCCTGGCCGGCTACCTGAAGGGCTGGGTGGACGAGGCGATCCAGTACTTCTACACGGTGCTGACCTCGGTGCCCAACGTGCTGCTGATCGCCGCCTGCGTGCTGATGGTCCAGGTCTTCCTGGACAAGCACCCCGAAGCCTTCGAGACCGGCGCCGAGCGCGCCGACCTCAAGATCTTCCTGCTCTGCGTCATCCTGGGCGTGACCGGCTGGGCGACGCTGTGCCGCCTGGTGCGCGGCGAGACGCTCAAACTGCGCGAAGCCGACTTCGTCCAGGCCGCGACCGCCTTCGGCGTGCGCGACACGACGATCATGGTCCGCCACATCGTGCCCAACGTGATGCACCTGGTGCTGATCTCGCTGGTGCTCAACTTCTCCGACCTCATCCTGTACGAGGCGGTGCTGACCTACGTCGGCGTGGGCGTGGACCCCGGCATGAACAGCTTCGGCGGGATGATCAACCTGGCGCGCTCGGAGATGAGCCGCGACCCGGTGGTGTGGTGGAGCTTCGTCGCGGCCTTCGGCTTCATGGTGAGCCTGGTGCTGGCCGCCAACCTGTTCGCCGACGGCGTGCGCGATGCCTTCGACCCGCGCGCCCGCAAGCTGCGGCCACAGGTGCTGTCGCTCAAGAAGAAGAACGCCCAGGCCTGAGGAACGCCAGATGCTGAAGATCGACGACCTCCACGTGCACCTGGACGCCGATGCCGGCCTGGTGCGCGCCATCGACGGCATGCGGCTGACGCTGGCGCAGGGCCGCACCTTCGCGCTGGTGGGCGAATCCGGCTGCGGCAAGAGCATGACCGCGCTGGCACTGATGCGGCTGCTGCCGGACAACGGCCGCATCGCGGGCGGCCGGCTCGAACTCGACGGCCAGGACCTCTTCGACCTGAGCGAGGCCCGCATGCGCGACGTGCGCGGCGGGCGCATCGGGATGATCTTCCAGGAGCCGGGCACCAGCCTGAATCCGGTGATGAAGGTCGGCGACCAGATCGTCGAGGCGATCGAGGCCCACACGCCGCTGCGCGGCGAGGCGGCACGCAGGAAGGCCGTCGACTGGCTGCGCCGCGTCGGCATCCCCGAGCCCGAGCGCCGCGTCGACGAGTACCCGTTCCGCCTGTCCGGCGGACAGAAGCAGCGGATCATGATCGCGATGACGCTGGCGGCGGAACCCGACTTCCTGATCGCCGACGAACCCACCACCGCGCTCGACGTCACCATCCAGGCGCAGATCCTGGACCTGCTCAAGGACCTCCAGCGCGAACGCGGCCTCGGATTGCTGCTGATCACGCACGACCTGGGCGTGGTGTCCGGGATGGCCCATCAGGTGGCCTTGATGTACGCCGGGCAGATCGTGGAGGTCGCGCCAGCAGACGAGTTCTTCAACTCGCCCAAGCACCCGTATGCGCGGCTGCTGCTGCGGGCACTGCCAGACGCGCAGCGCCGCGGAGAACCACTGGCCGCCATTCCCGGCACGGTGCCACCGCTTTGGCAACGCTTCGACGGATGCCGGTTCGCGCCCCGATGCGATCGGGTCATGGGTCATTGCGCAGGGACCCGGCCGGAGTTGCAGGCCGCGCCGGGAGACGTTGCGGCGCATGAGGTGAGGTGTCTGCTCTATACGGATCCCAGGGAGACCGTGGGCGGGACGGAGAGCGCCGGCAGTGCCGGTGCCCCTCTGCGCTCACAGTCTTCCCTTCGGTCAGGGTTCGCTTCGAGGGGCACCGGCACCGCCGGCGCCGCGCAGTCGCCATCACTGCTCCTCGAAGTCAAGGACCTGCGCGTGCGGTATCCGCTGGGACGGGGGATGTTCGGAGGAACCAGACGCTGGTTCGATGCGGTGGATGGCGTCTCCTTTGCCATCGAGGCAGGACGGACGCTGGCACTCGTCGGAGAGTCCGGCTGCGGCAAGACCACCTCCGGCAAAGCCATCGTCCAGCTGCTGCGACGCGTCGCCGTGATCGAGGGTCAGGCCTTGCTCCATCCACCAGCCAGCTCCCCAGGATCGGAAGGGCAGGGCGGGGCGCCGAAGGACCTGTTCCAGCTCGACGGGGCCGCGCTGCGCGAAGCGCGCCGCCAGGTGCAGATCATCTTCCAGGACCCCTTCGCCTCGCTGAACCCGCGGCTGCGCGTGCAGGAAGTCCTCGAGGAAGGCCTGCTCGCACTGCGGCCCGAACTCGACGGCCCGGCCCGCATCGCGCTGCTGCACGAACTCGTCGACCAGGTCGGCCTGCGCCGCGACGCGCTCGCCCGCTTCCCGCATGAGTTCTCCGGCGGCCAGCGCCAGCGCATCGCCATCGCCCGCGCGCTCGCGGTCGAGCCGCGCCTGATCGTCTGCGATGAGCCAACCTCGGCACTCGACGTGTCGGTGCAGGCGCAGATCCTGAACCTGCTGCGCGACCTCCAGCGCAGCCGCGGCCTGTCCTTCCTGTTCATCACGCACAACATCGGCGTCGTCGAATACATCGCCGACGAGGTCGCCGTCATGCAGGCCGGCCGGATCGTCGAGTCCGGGCCCTGCGACACGGTGCTCGGCCAACCCCGCGAAGCCTATACCCGGACCCTGCTGGCGGCAGTTCCTCGCGTGGAGCGGCGCACCTCCGCCTGACCCCTTCCGGTCCGTTTTCCATTCCCTTGCATTCCCCCAAAGGGCCGCGTCGCGGCCCTTTTTTCTGCCCGAAACAGACGTTTCCAAACCTCCGCACCGTTCTGGGGCCCGGAGACATTCCTTCAAGGAATGGAAACCCCGAGGGTGGACGCAGAACGGGCCAGAACGTCCTGTTGATCGCCTTTCCGCACGGGCGCGGTGCATGACGAATGGCTGCCGGGGCGATTGGTAATGCGGATGTTTGAAATAGGTGCCGCTTACAGCCTTTTACAGGCGTGATCCGAAGTTTTCGGGCGCTGCGCGCGCGTCGCGCGGCAGCAACGCGGAGCGATGTCCGCCCTTTGGTGTTTACCCGCGAAATGGCGTCCAGAAGTGGCTCCCGCCGCCGCGCATAGGGTGATTACGGGGATTCGTTTTCAAACCGGAAAAGAAACTGCCTCGGCCCCATCCCGGGAACACCGCTCGGAGGGCACTGGCCGATATCCCGGCCGCCCGTGTTCCCGGGGACACAACAACTGGGTTTCTGGTTTTAAGGAGTCTTCATGTTCAAACGCAAGAGCATCAATCTGGCAGCCCTGCTGGCGCTCGGCGCCGCGGCGCTGCCAGTGGCAGCCCAGCAGCAACTCGACCGCGTGGAAATCACCGGCTCGTCGATCAAGCGCATCGACGCCGAGACCTCGCTGCCCGTGAGCGTCATCAGCCGCGAGTCGATCAACAAGTCCGGCGCGTCCAACGTCCAGGAACTGGTCGACCGCCTGAGCTACAACAACGGCGGCGGCCTGGCGCTGGGCCAGTCCATCGGCGACGGCTCCGCCAACGGCCAGGTCGGCGCCTCGCTGCGCGGCCTGGGCCGCGGCCGCACGCTGGTGCTGCTGAACGGACGCCGCCTGCCGGTCTATCCGTTCTCGGGCCAGGGCGTGGACCTGAACTCGATCCCGCTGGCCGCGATCGAGCGCATCGAGGTGCTGCGTGACGGCGCCTCGGCGACCTACGGCTCCGACGCCATCGGCGGCGTCATGAACTTCATCACCCGCAAGGACCTGCAGGGCGGCGACATCAGCGTCGGCTACGAGATGCCGCGCGGCAGCGTGGGCGACGTGTTCTCGGTGGCCGGCGGCGGCGGCGTCGGCGACCTCGGCAAGGACGGCTGGAACCTGCTGGGCACGCTGAACTACCAGAAGTACAACGCGATCCGCGCGGCGGACCGCGCCTACGCGTCCACCGGCAACCGGCCCGACATCGGCGTGGTGAAGGACTCGGGCAACACCTTCCCGGCCAACGCCTTCCTGGCCACCACCGGCCAGTACGTGCCGGGCGCCGCGGGCTTCCCGAACTGCGCGCCGCCTTACTCCTACGCGGGCGCGCGCAACTGCCGCTACGACTTCACCCACTTCATCGACCTGATCCCCGAGTCCGACCGCTACGGCGCGCTGGTCAAGGGCACGCTGGCGGTCAACCAGGACAACACGCTGTTCGCCGAAGTGGCCTACAGCCGCAACGAGATCATCCTGGGCTCGTCGCAGACCCCGTCGACCACCACCGGCAAGCCGGACTACCTGTACCCGGGCGGCGGCAAGTACTACCCGACCGCCGCCGTGGACGCGGTGGCGCCGGGCTACCGCGGTGACCTGGCGCTGTCGTGGCGCATGGTGGACGGCGGCCAGCGCCGCACGCAGGTGACCAACCAGGTGACCCGCACCGTGCTGGGCGCCGAAGGCGCGCTGGGCGGCTTCGACTACAAGGCCGCGTTCGTCTACGCCGAGGGCAAGGCCCGCGAGGACTTCCTCAGCGGCAACTACTCCGATACCCGCCTGGTGCAGGCGCTCAAGACCGGCCTGATCAACCCCTGGGGCCCGAACGACGCCGTCGGCCTGGCCACGCTCAAGAGCGCCGAGCTCTCGGGCAACAACCGCAAGTCCAAGACCAGCAACACCGGCGGCGACTTCACGCTGTCGCGCGAGCTGTTCAACGTGGGCGCCGGCAACCTGGGCGTCGCCTTCGGCGGCGAGTTCCGCAAGGAGAAGTACCTCGACGGCTACTCCGACATCGCCGGTTCCGGCGACGTGGTCGGCGGCAACGGCACGGCCGGCCGCGTCGAAGCCAACCGCGACGTGAGCGGCCTGTTCGGCGAAGCCAACTTCCCGGTGCTCAAGAGCGTCGAGATCAACGCGGCGGTGCGCTACGACAAGTACAGCAGCACGCACGGCGGCTCGCGCGACGGCGCCTTCGACACGAAGGACCTGTCCGCCACCAGCCCGAAGCTGTCGGTCAAGTTCACGCCGATGACCGGCCTTCTGCTGCGCGCCTCGGCCGGCAAGGGCTTCCGCGCCCCGGCGCTGGACAACATGTTCGCGCCGTCGTCGTTCACGAACACGGGCGGCAACTTCACCGACCCCAACTACGACCGCGTCAAGGGCTGCGCCGGGTTCCCCAACACCAACTACTGCGACACGCAGCTGACGGTGCAGCAGAACAGCAACCGCAACCTCGAGCCGGAGAAGTCCAAGACCTTCAACGTCGGCCTGGTGTTCGAGATGATCAAGGACACCACCCTCAGCGTCGATTACTTCGACATGAAGATCACCAACGGCCTGCGCTTCCTGTCGGGCGACGACATCCTGCGTGACTGGTACAAGCACCAGGTGCCGGGCACCTTCACGAGCACGTCGATCTTCTCCGACCGCCTGGTCGTCGATCCGGCCACGGGCTACCTGAACTACGTCCGCGCCTCGTGGGAGAACGTCGGCAAGCTGCGCACCGCCGGCTTCGACTTCAGCGCCCGCGCCCGCATCCGCACCGAGTACGGCTCGTTCACGCCGGGCTGGGAAGCCACGCTGCTGACCAAGAGCGAGGAGTCGATCGTCGGCACCGGCACGACCCGCGACAACCTGGGCAAGTACAACCTGGGCGGCCCGGTCGTGAAACTCAAGCAGACCTTCACGCTGGACTGGGACCAGGGCAACTGGGGCGCCTCGCTGCGCTACTTCCGCCAGAACGGCTACGAGGACTATGACGAGATCGCGCACGTCAAGGCGTACGACCTGTTCGACGTCCAGGGCCAGTACCGCGGCATCAAGGGCGTGACGATCACGGCCGGCATCCGCAACCTGTTCGACAAGAAGCCGCCGGTCACGAACCAGCAGGACTACTTCCAGGTCGGCTTCGACCCGACCTACGCGGCCGTCCAGCAGCGTTCCTTCTACGTCCGCGGCAACTACCGCTTCTAAGGCTGATCTGACTTAGATTAGCGTCCGGACACGGACCCCAGCAGGCCCTTCGGGGCCTGCTTCCGCTTCCGGACCTCTCTTCAGGCTGACCGCGGAACGACCGCATGACCATGGACTATCTGAATCCCGCGCTGGACTTCACCGCCCTGGGCCGCACGCTGCGGACCGAGGGCAGGGTGCTGATCCGCGATTTCTTCGCGCCCGAAGTCGCCGACGCGCTCGACCGCGCGCTGCAGGCGATCGACTGGGAGCTTGTCTACCGCGACCCGCAGGGCGACCAGCGCCTGACGGGCCCCCAGCTGCGGGCCCTGTCGCCCCAGCAGCGCATGCAGCTGACGGAGGGCATCCTCGCGGTCGCGCGCGAGAACTTCCAGTTCTCGTTCTTCTCGGACTCGATGGTCAAGGCGGTGCAGGATGGCCGCTCGGACCTGCTGGCCCGTTTCATGCGCTGGATGGCAGGGGACGACTTCCTGTCGCGCATGCGTGAGCTCAGCGGCGATGCGTCGATCAACGGCGTCTACGCGCAGGCGACGATGTACTCGCGCGGTAACTTCCTGACCACCCACGACGACCACGTGGACCGTGAGGACCGCCGCATCGCCTACGTGATCAACCTCACGCGGCGCTGGCGCCCGGACTGGGGCGGCATGCTGCACTTCACCGCCGAGGACGGGTCGGTGCTGGACACCTTCTTCCCCCACTTCAATTCACTGTCGCTGTTCACCGTTCCGCAGCGACATTTCGTGTCCTACGTGCCGCCATTCGCCATGGCGGAGCGCCAGGCGATCACCGGCTGGCTGATCGCCGCGTGAACGGGCACGGCGCTTGCCGCGTTCGCCCTGTAACCATCTCGGCGCCCGCTTGCGGGTTAGCCCTAGGCCGCCACGGACCGGCGGGAAAGGTCATACCAGTAGAATACCAGGGCTGCTTTCATGACTTCCGGCCGTTGCGTCCGCTGTAACTGCTGGTGATCGGGGCGATGGGCGATGCCCGCATGCTGGGGCAAACCCCATGGCTTGTGACTTGTGCATGTCGTTTATGATCAAGGTCGTGAAAGGTGGTTGAAATCTGTAGTTTTGCTACATTTTCTTGACCGATCCTTGAGACGCCCGCGGCCACAAGCTGACGGGCATTTTTGTTGAGTCGGGTTCGTATCGTGCCCTGGGTTTTCGAGTCTTCGTGTGTCCATCCTGCATTCGGCGGGTCGGCGGTCCGCGGCGCTCCGGCGTTATGGCACCAGCTGCATCCGTCGCTCGCACAGCCGGCAAGACAGGCGCTGCTGACCCCAGGTTGCGGCGCGAACGCCTGATCCGACCAGACGCTGTGTTGAGTCGAACTCCCCTTGTAGCTTCGATGAAAGAAATTCGCAGTTTGATGAAGGAGCGCGCATGAACTTTGCGCAGGATAAAGGCGGTTCCTCGCGCCTGACGGGCTTCGGTCTCGTCGTCTTGGTCCACGTCCTGATCATCGGCGCCCTGGCCAGCGGCCTGGCGACGAAGATCAAGGAGGCGGTGAAGGGTCCGATCGACGTCAAGGTCGTCGAGGAAAAGGTCAAGCCGCCGCCTCCGCCGGAGAAGGTCGTGCCGCCGCCCCCGGACATCAAGGCCCCGCCGCCGCCGTTCGTGCCGCCGCCGGAAGTGGTCGTGACGGCTCCGCCGCCGCCGACCCCCGCCGTGGCGGTGCAGTCGACGACGCCGCCGCCGGCCCAGGAATTCCGTCCGGCTCCGCCGGCCGCGGCACCCGCGCCCCCGGCGCCGCCGTCGGACCGTCCGAAGTCGGCGATCGGCAACTGCTCCAAGATGGCCAAGCCCGAGATGCCGGCCCTCAACTGGAGCGGCACCGCGAGCTACAAGGCGACCTTCACCGTCAAGGGCGGCAAGGTGGTCGACGTGGCCTTCGCGACGCTGCGCGCCGCCAACGACCGCAAGGCCGAACGCGCGCTCAAGAGCGCCATCCAGTCCGCGCTCGCCGACTATCAATGCACGGACGCGGTCCTCGAACAGGAATTCGTGTTCAACATGGAATGATCCGCGGGCCCATCCGCCCGCGGTCGATCGAATACGGGGCGCAGCACCGCGCCCCGGCCTCTCAACCTGAGTTCAAGACTTTTTGCGTAGGAGCTAACTCCATGATCTCTCGTCTGTCTGCCTTGTTTGCGGCCCTCGCGTGCGCCGCGACCCTGGCCGTGTCCCCGCTGGCCGCCCAAGCGCAGGATCAGGCTGCCTCGGCCGCCGCTTCCGCCGCCGACACCGCCCCCGCTCCTGCCGACATCGCTCCCGCCGCCGTTGCCGAAGCGCCCGCCGCCAAGCCGGTCGACAACCCCTACAGCCTGGGCAACATCGTCGCCCACGGCAACGTCGTCGACCAGGCCGTGCTGGTGATCCTGGGCATCATGTCCATGGGCTCCTGGTACATCCTGTTCACGAAGCTGTGGGACACCTCCAAGATCGCCCGTGAAGCCAAGGAAGTCCGCGCCTCGTTCTTCAAGAAGGCCTCCCTGCAGGAAGGCATCAAGAGCCTGAGCGAGACCGGCGCGTTCCGCTTCATCGCCCAGACCGGCGTGGAAGCTTCCGACCACCACGAAGGCGCCCTGACCGAGAACATCGACCACAACACCTGGGTCACGATGAACATCGACCGCGCCGTCGGCGAAGTGAACTCGCGCCTGCAAGGCGGCCTGGGCTTCCTGGCCACCGTCGGCTCGACCAGCCCCTTCATCGGCCTGTTCGGCACCGTGTGGGGCATCCTGCAGGCGCTGACCCAGATCGGCGTCGCCGGCCAGGCTTCGATCGACAAGGTCGCCGGCCCGGTGGGCGCCGCGCTGATCATGACCGCCATCGGTCTGGGCGTGGCCGTTCCGGCCGTGCTGGGCTACAACTGGCTGGTCAACCGCAACAAGTCGGTGATGGGCCAGGTCCGTGCCTTCGCTGCTGACCTGCACGGTGTCCTGATGGGCAGCCGCAAGGTCGCCGGCCGCTAATTCACAGCAGTCCCGGAGACGCAATATGGGGATGAACGTAGGTTCGTCCGGTGGCGACGACGAGGTGGTCTCGACCATCAACACCACGCCCCTGGTGGACGTGATGCTGGTGCTCTTGATCATCTTCCTGATCACCGTGCCGGTGGTGACGCAATCGGTGGGGGTGACCCTGCCGAAAGAGACGAACGTCGTCCGCGTCACCAAGCCGGAAAACATTGAAATCGCGGTGACCAAGGATGGCGACATCTACTGGGGCGTGCAGCCGATTCCGGATACGGAAACGCTGGTCACGCGCCTGAAGAAGGTGGCGGTTCTGAATCCTCAGCCGGAAGTCCACATCCGTGGCGACGAGAAGTCGCGCTACGAGAACGTGGGCAAGGTGATGGTCGCGTGCCAGCGCGCGGGCATCATGTCCATCAAGTTCGTCACCGAGCCGCCGGCTCGTGGTGGCTGAAGGAGCTGAAGAATGGGTATGAATGTCGGAAGCTCCAGCGGTGGTGAAGATCCCGAAACCATGCTGGACGTCAACACGACGCCGCTGATCGACGTGATGCTGGTGCTGCTGGTGATGCTCATCATCACCATCCCGATCCAGCTGCATTCGGTCAACCTGGACATGCCGCCGCCCAACAACAACCCGCCGCCGCAGGATCCGGTCGTCCACGAAGTGGCGATCGACTTCGACGGCACGGTGTTCTGGGATGGCAACGCGGTTCCGAACCACGCGGCCCTCGAGGCCAAGATGGCCGAGGTGGCGGCGACGCCGGACCAGCCGGAAGTGCACATCAAGCCGAACAAGCTGGCCGAGTACGGCTATGTCGCCAACGTGATGGCGTCGGCGCAGCGCCTCGGCGTCAAGAAGATGGCGATGGTCGGGAACGAGCAGTTCCTGAACTGAGACCGGATGGCCGTCTGATCGATGTCTGAACGAAACGCGCTGCCCGCGAGGGTGGCGCGTTTTTCTTCGTAGGAGAGCAAGCGAATGAAACTCAAACTGCTGGCAACCGCCGCCGTCGGCGCCGCCGCGCTGATGCTGGGCTCCACGCCGCAAGGCAGCCTGAGCGTCCTGTCCCAGGCTGCCGCGCAGGTGCGCCCGCAAGTCGGCGGCGCGCTCAAGGCCGCGTCCGACCTGCTGAAGGCTGGCAAGGCGCAGGAGGCGATGGCCAAGATCCGCGAAGCCGAGGCCGTGCCCGGCCGCAACGCGGACGAGAACGCCACCCTGGAAGGACTGCGCCTGTCCGCCGCGTCCCGCCTGGGCGATGCCGACGGCATGGCCAAGGCCTATGACGCGCTGAGCGCCGCCGGCAAGATGCCCGCGGCCAACAAGCTGCTGACGATGGAAGCCATCGCCGGCACCTACCTGCGCGCGGGCAACGGCGCCAAGGCGCTGGAGTGGGTCAACAAGTACAACGCGGCGGGTGGCAACAGCCCGACGATGAAGCAGATCCAGAGCGCCGCGCAGCTGCGGTCGGGCGACGTGTCGACGGTCCTCAAGGACACGATGGCCGAGATCGCCGCCGACGAGAAGGCCGGCCGCGCGCCCTCGCAGGAGAAGCTCAACACCGCGCTGTGGGCCGCCAACAAGAAGGGCGACGGCGCGACCGAGTCGGCGCTGATCCAGAAGCTGCTGAACTACTACCCGACGCAGAAGCTGTGGGCGCAGTCGCTGGGCACGCTGCAGAGCAAGAAGGGCTTCGCCGCCGGCCGCTACCAGGTCGACGTGCTGCGCCTGAAGCTGGTGACCGACAACATGCAGGGCGCCGCCGACTACATGGAGCTGGCGCAGCTGGCCGGCGCCGCCGGCTACCCCGACGAAGGCAAGAAGGTCCTGGACAAGGGCTTCGCCGCGGGCGTCCTGAAGCCGACCGATGACAACGGCCGCCCGAAGCGTCTGGCGGATCTGCTGGACAAGCGCATCGCCGAGGCGAAGGCCGGCGCGGCCGCCGCCGAGCAGGCGGCCCGCAGCGCCCGCGAGGGCGACGAGCTGGTGAAGGTGGGCTTCGCGCAGGTGCAGCGCGGCCAGGCCGCCGCCGGCATCAAGCTGATCGAGGAAGGCATCGCCAAGGGCAACCTGAAGCGTCCGGACGACGCCAAGCTCTACCTGGGCGTGGCGCAGTTCCTGGGCGGCGAGAAGGCCAAGGCGCAGGCCACCTGGCGCACCGTCAAGGGCACCGACGGTTCGGCCGACCTGGCCGGCCTGTGGTCCGTCTACGCGCGCAGCGCGAAGAACTGAGGGTCCCGCGGGCTGTTTCGCCAGCCCGCCGGCCATCAAGCAAAAGGCCTCCCGGCTCGCGCCGGGAGGCCTTTGTCATTGAGCCTGTCTCAGCTCACTTCGGCGCCATGCGGATCGCGCCGTCCAGGCGGATCACCTCGCCGTTGAGCATGTCGTTGGTGATGATCTGGTGGACCAGCTTGGCGTAGTCCTCGGGACGGCCCAGGCGCGACGGGAAGGGCACGCTGGCGGCCAGCGCGTCCTGCACCTCCTGCGGCATGCCGAACAGCATCGGCGTGCCGAAGATGCCAGGGGCGATCGTCATGTTGCGGATGCCGTTGCGGGCCAGGTCGCGCGCGATCGGCAGCGTCATGCCGACCACGCCGCCCTTGGAGGCCGCGTAGGCCGCCTGGCCCATCTGGCCGTCGAAGGCGGCCACCGAAGCGGTGGAGATCATCACGCCGCGCTCGCCAGTGGCTTCGGGCTCGTTCTTGCTCATGGCCTCGGCGGCCAGGCGGATCATGTTGAAGCTGCCGATCAGGTTGACGGTGATCACCTTCGAGAAGGTGGCCAGCGGATGCGCGCCGTCCTTGCCGACGGTCTTGGCCGCCGGGGCGATGCCGGCGCAGTTCACCAGGCCCATCAGCTTGCCCAGCGACACCGCGACGGTCACCGCCGCCTGCGCGTCGACCTCCTGGCTGACATCGCACTTGATGAACACGCCGCCCAGCTCCTTCGCCAGCGCCTCGCCGCGCTCGACCTGCAGATCGGCGATGACGACGGTCGCGCCCTCGCGCGCCAGCATGCGGGCCGTGCCTTCGCCCAGACCCGACGCGCCGCCGGTGACGATGAAGACCTTGTTCGCGATGTCCATGGGATGTCTCCTTCCACGTTGTCCGTGAGTTGTCGAAGTCGCGGGCTGGTTGCCGTTGACGTAAACGTCAATTGTCGGGGAAAAAATGGCGGCCTCGCGGGCCGCCTCGTTCAATCGCCGCGGCGATCGAGCGCCGCCGTTCAGCTCAGCGCGGCGAGCGCGCGCGCGGTGATCTCGTCGACCGTGCCGATGCCTTCGATGCGGCGGTACTGCGGGGCCTGCGCATCGCCGGAGGCGGCCCAGCTCGAGTAGTAGTCGACCAGCGGACGGGTCTGCGACTGATAGACCTCCAGGCGCTTGCGCACGGTCTCTTCCTTGTCGTCCTCGCGCTGGATCAGGTCCTCGCCGGTGACGTCGTCCTTGCCGGCAACCTTGGGCGGGTTGAACTTGGTGTGGTACGTGCGGCCCGAGCCCACGTGCACGCGGCGGCCGCTCATGCGCTCGATGATGGCGGTGTCAGGGACGTCGATCTCGAGCACGAAATCCAGCTTCACGCCGGCCGCCTTCATGGCGTCGGCCTGCGGGATGGTGCGGGGGAACCCATCGAAGAGGAAGCCGTTGGCGCAGTCCGGTTGCGCGATGCGTTCCTTGACCAGGCCGATGATGATGTCGTCGCTGACGAGGCCGCCAGCGTCCATCACCTTCTTCGCGGCCACACCCAGTTCGGTGCCGGCCTTGACGGCGGCGCGCAGCATGTCCCCGGTGGAGATCTGCGGGATGCCGAACTTTTGGCAAATGAAAGCGGCTTGAGTGCCTTTGCCGGCGCCGGGCGCGCCCAGAAGAATCAATCGCATGGGTCTCCTCGATACGTGGAGAGGGCGCGCCGCACGGGTCGACGCGCCCTCGAAAACTGCGGGCGAGGATAGCATGCGCTGGCCTACGGCCTGCTGACGCGGCACCGGAATGAATTGAGGTGTAACCCTGTCGGGCCATGCGCCCGGACAGCCGGGAACCCCGATGGCGAGGGCTCCGGCGGGCTTCGGCCGCCGATCGGCCGCCGATCAGCAGCCGATCAGCAGCCAATTGGCCGCGGTTGCGCCGTCCCTCCGCGGCGCGTCATCGGCCCATCAGCGGCCCATCAGCCGCCGCACCCGCTCGAGGTCCTCGGGCGTGTCCACGCCGGGGCCCGGACGCTCCGCGCTGACATGCACGGCGATGCGCTCGCCGTGCCAGAGCACGCGCAGTTGCTCGAGCGCCTCGATCTGCTCCAGCGGCGAGACGGCCAGCGTCGGGAAGCGCCGCAGGAAGCCGGCCCGGTAGGCGTACAGACCCACGTGGCGGAGCACCGCGTCCGGCTTGACGCGGGCGCCGCCGCCGGGCGCATCACGCCACCACGGGATGGGAGCGCGGGAGAAATACAGCGCCAGGCCTTGCGCGTCGGTGACCAGCTTGACGACGTTCGGGTTCGCGAACTCGGCGTCGTCGTCGATCGCGTGAGCGACCGTCGCCATCGCGCATTGCGGCTTCGCGGCCAGCAACCCGGCGCAGGCGCGGATCATCTCCGGCGCGATCAGCGGTTCGTCGCCCTGCACGTTCACGACCAGCGCGTCGTCGGGCAGGCCGAGCAGCTCGACGGCCTCGGCCAGGCGGTCGCTGCCGCTGGCGTGGTCGGCGCGGGTCATCAGCGCGCGGATGCCGTGGGCCTCGCAGGCGTCGCGCACCTGCGCCGCGTCGGTCGCGACGACGACCTGCGCCGCGCCCGCCAGCGCGGCGCGCCGCGCGACCTGGACGATCATCGGCGCGCCGGCGATGTCGGCCAGCGGCTTGTTCGGCAGCCGCGTCGAGGCCAGCCGCGCGGGGATGACGATGTGGAATCCGGCGCTCACGCCGCGTCGCCCTCGCCGTCGGTGGCACGGGCCTCGTTGGCCAGCATCACCGGGATGCCGTCGCGGATCGGGAAGGCCAGGCGGTCGGCGGGGCACACCAGCTCGCGCTCCGGCAGCCCGGTCGCCACGGCATTGCGGCGGTCTTCCAGCGGGCCCTTGCAGACGGGGCACACCAGCATCTCAATCAGTCGATGGTCCATGGGGGAGCAGCCGCCGCAGCTCGCGCTGCAGCGCCTCTTCAAAAGCGGGTTCGGGGCGGAAGTCTAGCGCCACCACCCAGATGCGGCAGCCCTGCAGCGCCTCGGGACGCAGCTTGACGGCGTCCTTCTCGGTGATGACGACCTCGTCGGTGCGGGCCCAGGGCAGCGGGTCCAGCCTGGCGTGATCGGGCAGCGCGAGGGCACGGAAGTTCAGGCCCTGTTCGCCGAGCATGTCGAAGAAGCGCTGCGGCCGCGCGAGTCCGGCCGCGGCGAGCAGCGGCTTGCCGCGCAGCGCATGGAGCCGGTCGAGCCGCGCCGGCTCGCCGCGCCACCAGTCGGCCAGCGCCACCGCGCCGGCCAGATGCCGGGTGCCGACGAAGCCGGGCAGGGCGGTGCTGGGCCGGCCGGTGCTGTAGAGCACCAGCGTGTCCGGCGACGAACCGGGCGGCGGCGGCAGCGCGCGCGCCTGTCGCAGCGGCCCGGCCGGCAGCAGCCGGCCATTGCCCAGGCCCCGCTCGTCGAAGACCAGCAGGCTCAGTTGCCGGGGAAGCCGCCAGTGCTGCAGTCCGTCGTCGGACACCAGGACCTGGAGGTCGGGGCGGGCCTCGAGCAGGGCTCGGGCGGCTGCGATGCGGTCGCGGCCCACGGCCACCGGCACGCCGGCGCGCAACTTGATCAGCAGGGGTTCGTCACCGGCGTCCTCGGCGCGGTCGCCATCGGCGATGACGCGGACCTGGTCCTCGTCCTCACGGCCGTAGCCGCGCGAGATGACGCCAGCCCGCAATCCCAGGCGCTTGAGTGTCTCCAGGACAGCCAGCGTCGTCGGTGTCTTGCCGGCGCCGCCGACCACCCAGTTGCCGACCACGATCACCGGCACGGGCAGCGACTCGCTCTTCTTCAGGCCGAGGCGGTACAGCGCCACGCGCAGCCGCAGCACCAGCCCATGCAGCGCGGCCAGCGGCCGCAGCAGATGGGCGAGGCGGTCGTCATCGCGCCAGGCGCGCTGCAGCCGGTCCTCCAGGGCCGGCCGGGTCATGTCCGGTCCCGGGCCATGGCGGTCACTGGGGCTTGTTGGCCGCGAAGGTCAGTCGCGTGAGGTTGGCGCGGCGGGCCGCGTCCATCGCGTTGACCACCGCCTGATGCGGCGTCGCCGCGTCGGCGGAGATGATCACGACCGGCTCCTGCTTGCCTTGCGCCGCCTGCTGCAGCGCACTGGTCAGCAGGTCCACGCTGCGGCCCTCGACCGCGCTGCGGTCAATCGCATAGCGGCCGTCGGCCGAGATCGCCACGATGATCTCCGCCGGCCGGTCCTTGAGCTGCTGGGCGTCGGCGGTCGGCAGCGTGAGCTGGAGCTCGGTGAACTTCGAGTACGTCGTGGACAGCATCAGGAAGATGAGCACCACTAGCAGCACGTCGATGAACGGGATCAGGTTGATCTCCGGCTCCTCGCTCTGACGGCGGCGGAACTTCATGCCTTGGCCTTGCCTTGCGCGGGGGCGGCGACCGGCGGCGGCACGGTGACCGGGCCGCTGCTCGCGGCGCCCGTGCCGGGCATCGCGCGATTGGCCAGGTGGGTCAGCAGGCGCTCGCTGGCCTGCTCCATGTCGACGATGTAGGCCTCGATGCGGCCGCGGAAGTAGCGATAGAACATCAGCGACGGGATCGCGACGATCAGGCCGAACGCGGTGTTGTACAGGGCGATCGAGATGCCGTGCGCCAGCAGCGCCGGGTTGTTGCCGTTCGGGCTCTGGCTGCCGAAGATCTCGATCATGCCCACCACGGTGCCGAGCAGGCCCAGCAGCGGCGCGGCCGCGGCGATCGTGCCCAGCGTGTTCAGATAGCGCTCCATCTGGTGGATCGCATGGCGTCCAGCCAGCTCGAAGGCCTGGCGCAGGCGGGCTTCGCCGGCGCGCGGATCGGCCTGGGAGGCGCGCAGCCCGGCGGCCAGCACCTGGCCCAGCAGCGAGTTCTCGGCCAGCTTGCCCACGACTTCCCCGCTCGGGATCTGCAGCTGGGTCACGCCCAGCACTTCCTCGATCAGGCTGGGCGGCGCCACCCGGGCGGCCCGCAGGCTGACGACGCGCTCGATGATCAGCGCCAGGGCCACCACGGAACACAGCAGCAACGGCCAGATCGGCCAGCCGGCGGCTTGTATGATCGAAAACAAGGCTTTCCCTCCGTTCGGGCATCTCCGGCCCGGCGGCGCATTATGGCGCCACGCCGCCCTCGCGCAGCCCACCTTGGACTCTCATCACAAGCCCTTACAAACATCCACCGATCCTGTGGATAACTTTGTGGGCAACTGCCTGTGGAACCGCGCCAGGGCCCATCGGCAAACGGGAAGGATTAGCCTGCTCAAAAAACAGGCAGGAAAAAGCTTTTGAAAAACAAGCGCTTATCGATCTGTGACGCGGGCATGACAGCCCGAACGGCCCGCGGAGCCAGTATTGGCGCGGCTGTGGAGTTCCGGACCCGCGCCAATGCTGGGTTTGCACATGATTGACGCCCCGAAACCCGCATCGCCACGAATGGTCTGGGGGGTAGCGGCCCTGTTGACGGCCCTTTCCGACGCATTGCAGTCCCGGTTCCCCGTGGTGGCGGTGCAGGGCGAGCTCTCCGGATTCACGCGCGCCGCCAGCGGCCATTGCTACTTCAGCCTGAAGGATGCCGAGGGCCAGCCGGCGATGCTGCGCTGCGCCATGTTCCGCCGGGCGGCGGGGCTGATGGACTTCGCGCCGCGCGACGGCATGACGGTGGAACTGCGCGGCCGGCTGGACCTGTACGGCCCGCGCGGCGAGCTGCAGTTCATCGTCGAGGCGATGCGGCGCTCCGGCGAGGGCGCGCTCTACGAGCAGTTCCTGCGCCTGAAGGCGCGGCTGGAGGCGCAGGGCTGGTTCGACGCGGATCGCAAGCGCCAGCCGCCGCCCTACGCGCGGCGGATCGGCGTCGTCACGTCGACCGCCGGCGCCGCGCTCCACGACGTGCTGACCGCCTTGAGACGGCGCGCGCCGCATGCGCGCGTCTTCATCTATCCGACGCTGGTGCAGGGCGCGGACGCGCCGCCGGCGATCGCGCGGGCCCTGGCGATCGCCAACGAGCGCGCGGACGCCGAGGTGCTGCTGCTGGTGCGCGGCGGCGGCTCGCTGGAGGACCTCTGGGCCTTCAACGACGAGCGGGTCGTCCAGGCGGTCGGCGAGTCGGCGCTGCCGGTGATCTGCGGTGTCGGGCACGAGACCGACATCACGCTGGCCGACTTGGCCGCGGACCTGCGCGCGCCCACGCCCACGGCGGCGGCGGAGCTGGCCACGGTGGCCCGCCAGCAGTGCCTGGAGACGCTGGACGCGCTGGAACGCCAGCTGCTGCGCCGCGTCGAGCAGCGCCTGGATGGCGCGGCGCAGCGGCTCGACCGGCTGGCCTTGCGCCTGGCCCGCCCCGGCGACGCGCTGGCCCGGCAGCGGCGCCGGCTGGATCTGCTCGCGCAGCGCCTGGGCCAGGTGGCACCGCGCACGGCCGGGCTCCAGACGCAGCGGCTGCGGCACCTCGAACAGCGGCTCGGCCAGGTGGCGCCCCGCGCCGCGGCGCTGGCGTCCCAGCGGCTGGGCCATCTGGAGCAGCGGCTGGACCGCGCGCTCCCGCAGCAGGCGCAGCGCGCCGCCCATCGGCTGGAGTCGCTCGAGGCGCGATTGCAGGCGCTCGATCCGCGTCAGGTGCTGGCGCGCGGCTATGCCTGGCTCGATGATGGCCAGGGGCGGGCGCTCAGCTCGGTGGACCAGCTCCGCGAGGGTCAGGACTTGCGCGCGGTGCTCGCCGACGGCGAGGCCGATCTGCGGGTCGGGCGCGTCGCGCGCCGCGACGGCTGAGGGGCGGGCGGCGCCCTGGGGCGGCGGGGTACGCGTGCTCCCGGCAGGGGCTTGATTTCGCTGCCTACAATCACCCGCGACATCCGTCCCACCACCAACCGATTAGGAGTCCCTCATGGAACACGTCCTGCCCGAGCTGCCGTACGACAAGAAGGCACTGGAGCCGCACATCAGCGCCGAAACCTTCGAGTACCACCACGGCAAGCACCACAAGGCCTACGTGGACAACCTGAACAACCTGCAGAAGGGCACCGAGTTCGAGAACAAGACGCTGGAAGAGATCGTCAAGACCTCCAGCGGCGGCATCTACAACAACGCCGCCCAGATCTGGAACCACACCTTCTTCTGGAGCTGCATGAAGCCCAACGGCGGCGGCGCGCCGACCGGCAAGCTGGCGGACGCGATCAACGCCAAGTGGGGCAGCATCGACGCCTTCAAGGAAGCCTTCCAGAAGAGCGCGGTGGGCAACTTCGGCTCGGGCTGGACCTGGCTGGTCAAGAAGCCCGACGGCTCGGTCGACATCGTCAACACCGGCGCGGCCGGCACCCCGCTGACGACCGCCGACAAGGCCCTGCTGACGATCGACGTGTGGGAACACGCCTACTACATCGACTACCGCAACGCGCGTCCGAAGTTCGTCGAGACCTTCCTGAAGAGCCTGGTCAACTGGGACTTCGCGCAGGCCAACTTCGGCAACTGACGCCCCGGCGCCCGCCACCCGGGCGCTGAAGGACGAACGGCCCGGGAGCGATCCCGGGCCGTTGCCGTTTCAGGGGACGGGTCCGGGCGTGCGGACCTTCGGGCTCACTTGGGCCAGGGGCCGCCGCGGAGCTTGGCGCCGGCCTTCAGGCCGCGCTTGTCGAACCAGCCCTTGTTCATCTCCAGCACGTAGCGCACCGGCTTGGCCGAGCAGTGCGAGGTGTCGGACAGCGGCTGCATCTCGACGATGTTGACGATGGTGCCGTCGTCGGCGACGAACGCGGCCGACAGCGGGATCAGCGTGTTGCGCATCCAGAAGCACTGCTGGGCGGGCTGCTCGAAGACGAAGATCATCCCGGCGTTCTGCGCCATCTCCTTGCGGGCCATCAGGCCGATGGCGCGCTGCTCGTCGGTGCGCGCGACCTCGGCGTGGATCAGGTGCATGCCGGCTCCCAGTTCGACGACCGGCAGTCCGGTCTGCGGAATCTGCTGGGCCGCCGCCGGAGCGGCCGCCAGCATCGCGGAAATCGACAGGAGGGCCGACAGGGCGGCGGACGATGCGGCGCGTTTGATATTGAGCATGTTGCAACCTCGAGGTTTCGCGGATTATCGCGGCCATGTTGCCCGCCCCCGCCGCCATGGCCCGTGCCGGCGCCCTGGGCGCCGATGCCGCTCCCGCCAATCGCCCTGGCCCCGACACGTCACTGACGGGCCGCGCCGCTCGCGGCCGGGACGCCGAGGCCTTGAGCGCGTTCACCGAATGGCGCACGGACGCGGACGGCACGCGTCTGGCCCGCTCCCGTCTCAAGCTCTCCGGCATGCATTGCGCGGCCTGCGCCGGCCTCATCGAGGCGCTGTTGCAGGCGCGGCCGGGCGTCCGCTCGGCGCAGGTGAATCCGTCGACGCAAGCCCTGACCCTGGACTGGTCACCGGCGGCGGTCACGCTGGACGAACTCCGTCACTCGCTGGCCGGCGCCGGCTACGACTTCGCGCCGGACCTTGCCGGCCCCGCGCGCGACCTGCGCCGCCGGGAGCATCGCCAGGCGCTGTGGCGGTGGTTCGTCGCCGGCTTCCTGATGATGCAGGTGATGATGCTGGCCTGGCCGTCCTACGTGGCCGCGCCGGGCGAGATCCCGCCCGATCAGACCGCGCTGCTGCGCTGGGGGCAGTGGGTGCTGACGCTGCCGGTGATGCTGCTGTCGGCGGGTCCCTTCTTCCGGGCCGCGTTCATGCAGTTGAAGGGGCGGCGCCTGGGCATGGACGTGCCAGTCGCGCTCGGGCTCGCGGTGGCCTTCGCCGCCGGCAGCGGCGCGACGCTGGATCCCGGCGGACCGTTCGGCCACGAGGTCTATTTCGATTCGATCACGATGTTCGTCAGCTTCCTGCTGGGCGCGCGCTACCTGGAGCTGCGCGCGCGCCATCGCGCCGCCGAGGCGCTCGAGCAGGCCGCCGACGCGCTGCCCGGCAAGGTCGAACGGCTCGCACCCGACGGCATGGCGGACTGGGTCGACATCGATCAACTGGCACCGGGAGATCTTGTGCGGGTGGCCGCCGGCCAGCGCATCCCGGCCGACGCCAGCGTCGAGAGCGGGCATGGGGCCGCCGATGAGTCGCTGCTCACCGGCGAATCGCGCCCGGTGTCGAAGGCGCCCGGCGATGCGGTGCTCGCCGGCAGCCTGAACCTCGCAGGCGCGCTGACGCTGCGCGTGCTCAGGACGGGCGAGTCCACCCGGCTGGCCGGCATCCGCCAGCTGATGGCGCAGGCCTTCGAGGATCGGCCCGCGACGCTTCGCATGGCGGATCGCGTCGCCGGCTGGTTCCTGCTGGCCGTGCTGGCGCTGGCGGCCGCGGCGGCCGTCGCCTGGCAGTTCTTCGATCCATCGAGAGCGGTGTCGGTCGCCGTGTCGGTCCTCATCGTGACCTGCCCCTGCGCGCTGTCGCTGGCGGCCCCGGCGGCCTGGATCGCCGCCGCGGGCGCATTGGCGCGGCGCGGGCTGCTGCTCACGCGCCTGGATGCCATCGAAGCGCTCGCGCAGGTCGACCGGATCGTCATGGACAAGACCGGGACGCTCACCGATCCCGCGCCGCGGATGGCTCGCCAGTGGCCGCCAGTGCTCGATGCCGAGGCGACGGCGGCCGCGAAGGCGCTGGCGGGCGCGTCCCGTCATCCGCTGTCGCGCGCGCTGACGGACACGTTGACGGACACGTTGGGGGCGCCCACCACACCCACTCCCGGCGGCTGGTCGTCGATCGAGGAGTTCAGCGGTCGAGGGCTGCAAGGCGTCGACGCGCGAGGACGCTCCTGGCGGCTCGGATCGCCACGCTGGGCAACGGCAGGGACGGCTCCCGAAACCGATGCGATCGAGGACGCGCAGATCGTCCTCGGTTGCGAAGGCCGGGCCCGCGCGGCCTGGACCTTCGGCGAATCCTTGCGCGAAGGGGCGGCGGCCGCGCTCGGCGCCTGGCGGGCGATGGGCAAGGAGATCGACCTGTTGTCGGGCGATGCGCCGTCGCGGGTCGCCGCGATCGCGGCGCGCGCCGGCCTCGTGCGCTGGCGCGCCGCCGCGGGTCCGGAAGAGAAGCTCGAGCATGTCGCCGCGTTGCAGTCGCGCGGGCATCGCGTGCTGATGATCGGCGATGGCATCAACGATGCGCCGGTGCTCGCGCGCGCGCAGGTGTCCATCGCGATGGGGCAGGGCGCCGACCTGGCCAAGGCCAGGGCCGACGCGCTGCTGCTGTCGGACCGGCTCGACGCGGTCACCGCCGCGCTGCGCCTGGCGCGCCGGACGCGGCGCGTCGTGCGGCAGAACCTCGCCTGGTCGGCGCTCTACAACGCCGTCTGCGTGCCGATGGCGCTCCTGGGCTGGCTGCCGCCCTGGGCGGCGGGGCTGGGCATGGCGATGAGTTCGCTGCTGGTGGTCTGCAATGCCGCTCGACTCGGCCGCGCCGCCGCGGCGCATCGCTGACGCGCCGGAGCCTGCGGCATGGACATCCTCTATCTCCTGATCCCGCTCTCGGTGGTGCTGGTGCTGCTGGTGCTGGCGGTGTTCGGCTGGGCCGTGAACGACGGCCAGCTCGAGTCGCTCGATCGCGAAGGACAACGAATCCTCGAGGACGACGCCCAAGCTTGATCGCCATCAACACGCGCCTGTGTGTGCCGCCAAACAATCGCCGCCATTCGCGCGACGAGCGCCACAAGGAGCCGATATGCCAAGCACGAGAGGGTCGACGGGAGGAGGGGCCGCGGGGCCCAGTTATGAAGACGGGGTCGTCCGCGCATTCGCGCTTGCCGCGGTGCTGTGGGGCGTGGTGGGCATGCTGGTCGGCGTCGTCATCGCCGCGCAGCTCGCCTGGCCCGAACTGAATCTCGGCATTCCCTGGCTCAGCTACGGCCGCCTTCGGCCGCTGCACACCAACGCGGTGATCTTCGCCTTCGGCGGCTGCGTGCTGATGGCTACCGCCTTTCACGTCGTCCAGCGCACCTGCCATGTCCGCCTCTTCGCGCCGACGCTGGCGTGGTTCACCTTCTGGGGCTGGCAGCTGGTGATCGTGCTCGCCGCGATCACGCTGCCGCTGGGACTGACCACCGGCAAGGAATACGCCGAACTCGAATGGCCGATCGACATCCTGATCGCCGTCGTCTGGGTCGCCTATGCGATCGTCTTTTTCGGCACCGTCGGCGTGCGCCGCGTGCGCCACATCTACGTGGCCAACTGGTTCTTCGGCGCCTTCATCATCGCGGTGGCGCTGCTGCACATCGTCAACAGCGCCGAGATCCCGGTGTCGCTGACCAAGAGCTACTCTGCCTACGCGGGCGTGCAGGATGCGATGGTGCAGTGGTGGTACGGGCATAACGCGGTGGGCTTCTTCCTGACCGCCGGCTTCCTGGGGCTCATGTACTACTACATCCCCAAGCAGGCCAACCGGCCGGTCTACAGCTACCGGCTCTCGATCGTCCACTTCTGGGCGCTGATCTTCACCTACATGTGGGCCGGCCCCCACCACCTGCACTACACGGCGCTGCCCGACTGGGCGCAGAGCGTGGGCATGCTGTTCTCGCTGGTGCTGCTGGCGCCGAGCTGGGGCGGGATGATCAACGGCGTGATGACGCTCAGCGGCGCCTGGCACAAGCTGCGCGACGACCCGATCCTGAAGTTCCTGATCGTGGCGCTGTCGTTCTACGGCATGTCGACCTTCGAGGGGCCGATGATGTCGATCAAGACCGTCAACGCGCTGTCGCACTACACCGACTGGACCATCGGCCACGTGCACAGCGGCGCGCTGGGATGGGTGGGCTTCATCTCGATGGGGGCGCTGTACCACCTGATCCCGCGCATGTACGGCCGCATCGAGATGTACTCGAAGCGCGCCATCGAACTGCACTTCTGGATCGCCACGCTGGGCATCGTGCTCTACATCGCCGCGATGTGGATCGCCGGCGTGATGCAGGGCCTGATGTGGCGCGCGGTGAACGCGGACGGCACGCTGACCTGGACCTTCGCGGAGAGCGTCAAGGCGACCTATCCGTTCTACGTGGTGCGGCTGATGGGCGGCCTGCTGTATCTGAGCGGCATGTGCCTGATGGCCTGGAACGTCGTGATGACGGTCCGCGCCGGCCAGCCCGCCCGCCATCCCATTCCCGGTGCCGCGCTCGCGGCCGCCGCCTGATCGCACGGACCCCGAGGAGCACGTCATGGCCCAATCCCATGCCCCCGCCGCCGGCCACGAGCGCATCGAGACCAGCAACTTCCTGATGATCGTGCTGGTGCTGCTGACGGTGATCGTCGGCGGCATCGTCGAGATCGTCCCGCTGTTCTTCCAGCGCTCGACCACGCAGCCGGTCGAGCACCTGAAGCCCTACACGCCGCTGCAGCTCGCCGGCCGCGACGTCTACATCCGGGAGGGTTGCTACAACTGCCACTCCCAGATGATCCGGCCGCTGCACGCCGAGACGCTGCGCTACGGCCACTACTCGGTCGCCGGCGAGTTCGTCTACGACCACCCCTTCCAGTGGGGAAGCAAGCGCACGGGGCCGGACCTGGCGCGTGTCGGCGGCAAGTACAGCGATGAATGGCACCGCCTGCATCTGACCAATCCGCGCGACCTCGTGCCCGAGTCCAACATGCCCGCCTACGCGTGGCTGGCCGGCGCGGCGCTCGACCCGAAGGAGCTCGCGCCGAAGATGCGCGCGCTGCGGACCGTCGGCGTGCCCTACACCGATGCGCAGATCGCCGCCGCCGGTGACGAGGTGAAGGGCAGGTCCGAGATGGACGCCGTCATCGCCTACCTGCAGGTGCTGGGCACCGCGCTGAAGAAGTGAGCGGAGGTCGACATGCCCGACATGGATCTGAACCTCCTGCGCGCCGCGGTGACGGTGTGCTCGCTGCTGGTGTTCGTGGGGATCGTGGCCTGGGCCTATGCCCGCCGCAATCGCGAACGTTTCGAAGACCTGGGCGCGCTCGTCCTGATGGACGAGGAGCCGGCGCCCCGAGGAGGTCGTCATGAGTGATTTCGTTTCGAACGGCTGGGCGCTGTTCGTCGCCGCGGCGACGGTGCTCGGCCTGGCGCTGTGCCTGGCGCTGCTGATCATCGCCAGCCGGCGCAAGGTGATGGCGGAGGACAACTCCACCGGCCACGTCTGGGACGAGGACATCCGCGAGCTCAACAACCCGCTGCCGCGCTGGTGGATGGTGCTGTTCGTGCTGACCGTGGTGTTCGCGGGCCTGTATCTCGCGCTCTATCCGGGCCTCGGGAGCTTCGGCGGCACGCTGAAGTGGAGCAGTCTCTCGCAGTACCAGGACGAGCAGGCGAAGGCGCGCCAGGCGACGCAGGCGATCTACGCGCACTTCGATGGCAAGCCGGTGGAGGCGCTGGCTGGGGATCCCCAGGCGAGGGCGATCGGCGAGCGCCTCTTCGCCAACAACTGCGCGACCTGCCACGGCTCCGACGCCAAGGGCTCGAAGGGCTTTCCCAACCTCACCGACAACGACTGGCTGTACGGCGGCAGCGGCGACACCATCGTCGAGACCATCACCAAGGGACGCGAAGGCACGATGCCGCCGATGGCCGCGGCCGTCGGCAACGGCGAGGATGTGCGCAACCTCGCCAACTACGTCCTGAGCCTGTCCGGCAGCCCGCACAACTCGGTGGCGGCGGCGCTCGGCAAGTCCAAGTTCTCGGCCTGCGCCGCCTGCCATGGCATGGACGGCAAGGGCAACCAGGCGCTGGGCGCGCCCAACCTCACCGACAAGATCTGGCTGCACGGATGGGGCGAGGCCGCGATCATCAACATGGTCAACAACGGCAAGCACAGCCACATGCCCGAGCATGGATCGCGCCTGAGCCCCGAGCAGATCCGCGTGCTGGCCGCGTATGTCTGGGGGCTGTCGCATGAGCGGCCCTGAGCTCAAGACGATCTCGCTCTACGCGTCCGAAGCGAAGATCTATCCCCGCGCCGTCCATGGCTGGTTCGCCGTGTGGCGCTGGGTGCTGGTGTGGGCCACGCAGCTGCTGTTCTACGGCCTGCCGTGGCTGTCGTGGAATGGCCGGCAGGCGGTGCTGTTCGATCTCGAGGCCCGGCGCTTCCTGATCTTCGACCTGATCCTGTATCCGCAGGACTTCATCTACCTGACCGCGCTGCTGGTGGTCTCCGCCTTCGGGCTGTTCTTCTTCACGGCCGTGGCGGGCCGGCTGTGGTGCGGGTACGCCTGCCCGCAGACCGTCTACACCGAGATCTTCCTGTGGATCGAGCGTCACACCGAAGGCGATCGCGCCGCGCGGATGCGGCTGGACAAGGCCGGCTGGACGGCGGAGAAGGCCCTGCGCAAGGGTGGCAAGCATGCGGCCTGGCTGGCGGTGTCGCTGTGGACGGGGTTCACCTTCGTCGGCTACTTCGAGCCCATCCGCGCGCTGGGCGCCAGCACCGCGCAATGGACGCTGGGGGGCTGGGAGAGCTTCTGGATCCTGTTCTACGGGCTGGCGACCTACGGCAACGCCGGCTATCTGCGCGAACAGGTCTGCAAGTACATGTGTCCCTATGCGCGGTTCCAGAGCGCGATGATCGACCGGGACACGCTGATCATCAGCTACGACGCCGCGCGCGGGGATCCGCGCGGTCCGCGTTCGAAGAAGGCGGACCCGGCCGCGGCGGGGCTCGGGGCTTGCGTCGACTGCCATCAGTGCGTCCATGTATGTCCCACCGGCATCGACATCCGTCAAGGCTTGCAATACGAATGCATCGGCTGCGCCGCCTGCATCGACGTCTGCAACGACGTGATGGACAAGTTCGGCTATGAGCGCGGTCTGATCCGCTACGCGACGCAGAACGGGATCCAGCAGCAATGGACTTCGGCGCGGCAATGGCGGCGCGTGCTGCGGCCGCGCGTCCTCGTCTATGGCGCGATCCTCCTGGCGGTGTCGACCGCGCTGGTGTGGAGTCTTGCGGTCCGCATGCCGTTCAAGGTGGATGTCGTGCGGGATCGGGCCGCGCTCGCGCGTGAGATCGAGGATGGCGTGGTTGAGAACGTCTACCGCCTCCAGATCATGAATGCCGAGGAATCGAGCCAGCGGTTCGTGCTCGAAGCGCGCGGCCTGGACGGCCTGAGCGTGGCCGCGCCCAGAGCTGGACTGACCCTGGCCCCGGCCGAAGCGCGCTGGGTGACCGTGTCGCTGCGGCTGCCGCCGGACGCGGCGCGCCGGCTCGGCAGTGGCGTGCATCCGATGCAGTTCTCGATCCGCCGCGTTTCACCCGACGGTCATGCGCCGGCGCGGGAACTGGTCGAGCGATCCACCTTCGTCGTGCCGAGATGAATCGTCATCCGGGACCTCAACAGGAGCAGACATGACTTCAACGACGAGCCGCATGGACGGCGACCTGCCTGGCAGCGGTCCCTGGTGGCGGTATCCGATGATGTGGCTGGTGGTCGGCGGGCCCGGCGTCGTCGTGGTCGCGGCGATCGCGACCTTGATGCTTGCCGTGATCCATCCGGATCCGGTGGTGAGCGATGCGAGCGTCTCCGATCGCGCGCGTATCGCGGCCGAGGAGGTGCCCGACCCCGCGATGGCGCCCGCGATGAAGGCGCGCAACCATGCGGCCACCGGCGGCCAGACGCCGTGAGGCCGTGCTAGGACGCGCGCCTCACCAGTTGAAGCAGCAATCGAGGCTTGAGGACGCGGACCTCGCGCGCCCGCACCTCCAGCAGCCCGTCGTCCTGCATCCGCGAGAACGTGCGGCTGACCGTCTCCAGCGTCAGGCCGAGGAAACTGCCGATCTCGTCGCGGGTCATGCGCAGCACGACGCTCGAGGACGAGAAGCCACGCGCTCGCAGCCGCCGCATCAGATTGATGAGGAAGGCGGCGACGCGCTGCTCGGCCCGCATGGCGCCGAGCAGCATCATCACGGATTGGTCGCGCACCAGTTCCCGGCTCATCAGGCGCAGGAACTGACGCCGCAGGCGATCGATCTCGCGGGTCAGGTCCTCCAGCCGGCCGTAGGGCACGACACAGACCTGCGAGTCCTCCAGCGCCACCGCGTCGCAGGCATGGGCCCCGCTGAAGATGCCGTCCATGCCCAGCATCTCGCCCGCCATCTGGAAGCCGGTGACCTGCTCGCGGCCGTCCTCGGCGGAGGCGGAGGTCTTGAAGAAGCCGGTGCGCACGAGGTAGATCGCCTCGAAGGCATCGCCCGCCTTGAACAGCACCGTGTTGCGCGCCACCGGCCGGCGCACGGAGACCATGCGTTCCAGCTGTTCGACGTCGGCGGCCGGGAGTCCCGTGGGCAGGCAGACCTGGCGCAGGGCGCAGGTCGAGCAGGCGACCTTGAAGCCTTCTTGCGGCGGAGGGAGAGGAGCGGGAATCGTCGTTCTCGGCATGAGTTCGGCGGGCATGCGAGGAAGCAGCGGATTCTTTGTCGGGCCATCGACGCCAGCAATGACATCAATCAATGACGCTCTGCCAACAAAGGGTGAGGATCGCGCCCCATGAGCCCTGACCCGACCCCGTGGGACTGCAGCATCCCCGATGCCGATCTGCTGCGCCGGTTCGACATCGCGGGACCGCGCTACACCTCATACCCGACCGCGGACCGCTTCCATGCGGGCTTCGATGCCGAGCGTCACGGCGAGATGCTGGCGCTGCGCGCCTTCGGTCCGGCCGCGCCGCTGCCGATGTCGGTCTATGTGCACATCCCGTTCTGCGAATCGGTCTGCTACTACTGCGCCTGCAACAAGGTCGTCACCCGTCATCACGAGCGCGCCGCCGCCTACGTCGACGCGCTCGAGGTCGAGATGAGCCTGGTGCATCGCCGCCTCGGCGCGCGCGCGCCGGTGTCTCAGCTGCATTTCGGCGGCGGCACGCCGACCTTTCTTTCCGATCGTGAGCTGTCGATGCTGATGGCGCTGTTGCATCGGCATTTCCGCCTGACGGCCGATGCGGAGATCTCGATCGAGGTCGATCCGCGCACCATCGACTTCGGGCGCCTGCGCCACCTGCGCGCGCTGGGCTTCAACCGCCTGAGCTTCGGCGTCCAGGACTTCGACCCCGACGTGCAGCGCGCCGTGCATCGCGAGCAGAGCCTGGACAGCGTCGCCACGCTGATCTCGGCCTCGCGCGATCTCGGGTTCAAGTCGATCAACGTCGACCTGATCCATGGCCTTCCGAGGCAGACGCCGGCCTCGTTCGCGCGCACGGTCGAGCAGGTCGCCGCGCTGAGACCGGACCGCATCGCTCTCTACGGCTATGCGCATCTGCCGCACCGATTCAAACCGCAACGCCGCATCGACGCGTCCGCGCTGCCGCCTGCCGCGGACAAGCTCCGCATGCTGTCGGGCGCGATCGCGGGCTTCATCGCGCGCGGCTACAGCTACATCGGCATGGATCACTTCGCGCTCGCGGACGATCCGTTGGCGGTCGCGAAGCGGGAAGGGCGGCTGCACCGCAATTTCCAGGGCTACAGCACCCAGCCGGACTGCGACCTCGTGGCGCTGGGCGTGTCGGCGATCTCGAAGGTCGGGGCCTCGTTCGCGCAGAACGTGAAGACCCTGCCCGAGTACTACGCCGCCTTGCGCGAGGGCCGCCTGCCGGTCGAACGCGGTCTGGCGCTGGATCAGGACGACCTTGTGCGGCGGGACGCGATCATGGCGTTGATGTGCCAGGGCCGGCTGGCCTTCGATCCGATCGAGCGCTCGCATGGCGTCGTGGTTGCCGACTACTTCGCGCCGGAACTGGAGCGGCTGCGCCGCATGGAGGCCGATGGCCTTGTGACCGTCGAGCCGCGCGCCGTCCAGGTCACGCCGACGGGCTGGTTCTTCGTGCGGGCCGTGGCGATGGTGTTCGACCGCTATCTGAAGCTCGCCGGCGCCGCAACGGCATTGCCGGAAGGCGCGGCGGCCGGCGCGGCCGAAACGCCGATCCGCTTCTCCCGCATCCTGTGAGCCTCGACGGGAATCCGGCATGTTGACCCTCGCGCTGGCCGGCTCCGCCTTCCTGATCGGCATCGCCGGCAGCCTGCACTGCACGGCGATGTGCGTGGCGCCTTGCGCCGCCGTGACCGGCGGGCGGCGGCCGGGCGTGCTCCTCTTTCAGGCCGGACGCGTCCTGGGCTACGCCGCGGGCGGTGCCGCGGTCGCGGCGAGTGTCGGAGGGCTCCTGCGTTGGGAACTCGCGTCGGGAGCGCTCCGGCCCCTGTGGCTCGCGCTGCACCTGTCGGTGCTGGCATTGGGCGTCTTCCTGCTCTGGCGGGCCGAAGCGCCGCGCTGGGTGAGCCGCCTGTGGACGGCGCGCGCGCCCGCCGCGGTCGGCATTCCGGTGGCCGCGCTGGGCGGGAGCGCCGTCGCGCTGACGCCCGCGCGTGCCGCCGCGGCCGGCGTCGCCGGCCTGGCCTGGCTCGCCTGGCCCTGCGGCCTGCTGCAGTCCGCATTGACCGTTGCCGCGCTCGCGGAAGGGCCTTGGCAGGGCGCCGGCGTCATGGCGGCGTTCGCGATCGGCTCGTCGCCGGGCCTGCTCGCGGGTCCCTGGCTGCTGCGCAAGGTGAGCGGCGCGGCCGGCGGAGCCGGTGAAGCGGGCGGGGCAGGCGTGCGATTCGCAACCCGGCTGTCCGGCGCGATGCTGGCGGCGGGCGCGCTCTGGGCGCTCGGCCACGGCCTGTGGGCGCAGATCCGCGCGTACTGCGGCTGAAGCCCCCAGGGCCATGGCTGGGGCATCAGCCGATTGAAAGTTTCGCTGTCATAGAATCGGCGCTTCCGGTTTACCCACCCACCTACGCGATTCGCGGAGACGACTCCATGTACCAGCACATCAAGGTGCCCGAGGGCGGGCAGAAGATCACGGTCAACGCCGACTTCTCGCTCAACGTTCCGAACAACCCGATCATCCCGTACATCGAGGGTGATGGCACCGGCTTCGACATCACTCCCGTGATGATCAAGGTGGTGGACGCGGCCGTGGCGAAGGCCTATGGCGGCGCCAAGAAGATCCACTGGATGGAGATCTACGCCGGCGAGAAGTCGACGAAGGTCTACGGCCCCGACGTGTGGCTGCCCGAGGAGACGCTGCAGGTCCTGAAGGACTACGTCGTGTCGATCAAGGGCCCGCTGACGACGCCCGTGGGCGGCGGCATCCGCTCGCTGAACGTCGCGCTGCGCCAGGAACTGGACCTGTACGTCTGCCTGCGCCCGGTGCGCTGGTTCAAGGGCGTGCCTTCGCCGGTCAAGGAACCCGAGAAGACCGACATGGTCATCTTCCGTGAGAACTCGGAAGACATCTACGCCGGCATCGAGTTCGAAGCCCAGAGCGACAAGGCCAAGAAGCTGATCAAGTTCCTGCAGGAGGAATTCGGCGTCAAGAAGATCCGCTTCCCGGAGACCTCGGGCATCGGCGTCAAGCCGGTGTCCAAGGAAGGCACGGAGCGCCTGGTCCGCAAGGCGATCCAGTACGCGATCGACAACGACAAGCCCAGCGTCACGATCGTGCACAAGGGCAACATCATGAAGTTCACCGAAGGTGGCTTCCGTGACTGGGCCTATGCGCTGGCGCAGAAGGAATTCGGCGCCGAGCTGATCGACGGCGGCCCGTGGTGCAAGTTCAAGAACCCGAAGACCGGCAAGGACATCGTGGTCAAGGACAGCATCGCCGACGCGTTCCTGCAGCAGATCCTGCTGCGCCCGGCCGAGTACTCGGTCGTCGCGACGCTGAACCTGAACGGCGACTACATCTCCGACGCGCTGGCTGCCCAGGTCGGTGGCATCGGCATCGCCCCGGGCGCGAACCTGAGCGACTCCGTCGCGATGTTCGAAGCCACCCATGGCACCGCGCCGAAGTACGCCGGCAAGGATTACGTGAACCCGGGTTCCGAAATCCTGTCGGCTGAAATGATGCTGCGCCACATGGGCTGGACCGAAGCGGCCGACCTGATCATCTCGTCGATCGAGAAGTCGATCCTGTCGAAGAAGGTCACGTACGACTTCGCCCGCCTGCTGGACGGCGCGACGCAAGTGTCGTGCTCGGGCTTCGGTCAGGTGATGATCGAACACATGTGATCGCGCGCCGGCCGAGTGCCGGCTCCGGACACCAGGAACCCCGGCCTCACCCGCCGGGGTTTTTCTTTTCCGGCCGGGGAATCCCCGGGGACTCCAGGGGGGAGGTGCGGCCCCAATGCGAAAGGCCCGCTTGCGCGGGCCTTCCTGAGGGCGGGCCGGATCAGTTGGCGGGCGTCAAGCCGCTGCCTGCTGTCCCGCCTGGGCGTCCACGATCAGCGGCATGCCCACGCCCGCCTGGATCGTGTCGCCGCCGTCCAGCGGACGGATGTCCTGGGCCAGTTGCCCCTTGGGCCCCTGCACCAGCTCGTAGCTCACCCTGGAGCCCTGCTTGAGCGTGCGGAAGCCGTCCATCTGAATGGCCGAGAAGTGGGCGAAAACGTCCCCTCCGCCTTGTTCGGGTTCAATAAAGCCAAACCCCTTGGCATCGTTGAACCACTTGACCGTGCCTGTTGCCATGTTCTTCTCCATCCCGGTGTCTTTTTCGCACCGGGGCGGATTCTCAAATCCGTGTCAAGTCAGTGTCAATTGAGGAACTCCCCGGGGTGTTGCGGCGCGATGGTGACAAACTCGGGGCATTGACAGGCTCTGACCCGTCCCCATGTAGGGTGCTCCCGCTGTTTATAGAATTGGCTCATGCCTTTGTTTGCCCAACAGTCCCCCCCACCGGCGGGTCCGCCTGGCGCTTCGCCGCCGGGCACGGAGGATGGAGGGAACTCCACCACACTGGAGCGTGTCGCTCAGAAGACGGAGCCGCCTCGCCTGTATCAGGTGTTGATGCTCAACGACGACTTCACGCCCATGGAGTTCGTGGTGATGGTCTTGCAGGAATACTTCCGCCATGACCTGGATACGGCCACCCAGATCATGTTGAAGATCCATCACGAGGGCCGCGGCGTCTGCGGTGTTTTCACCAAGGACGTGGCGGCCACCAAGGTCGAAATGGTGTCGGCGGCCGCACGGCGCGCCGGCCACCCCCTGCAGTGCATTATGGAGGCCGCATGATTGCGCAAGAGCTTGAAGTCAGCCTGCACATGGCGTTTGTCGAAGCGCGCCAGCAGCGCCACGAATTCATCACCGTGGAACACCTGCTGATGGCGCTGCTGGACAACCCGTCCGCGGCCGAGGTGCTGCGCGCCTGCGCAGCGAACATCGAGGACCTGCGCAAGTCGCTTGCGCAGTTCATCAAGGAAAACACGCCGACGGTCGGCGGCACCGACGAGGTCGACACGCAGCCCACGCTGGGATTCCAGCGGGTGATCCAGCGCGCGATCATGCATGTGCAGTCCACCGGCAACGGCAAGAAGGAAGTGACCGGCGCGAACGTGCTGGTCGCGATCTTCGGCGAGAAGGACTCGCACGCCGTCTACTACCTGCACCAGCAGGGCGTGACGCGGCTGGACGTCGTCAACTTCATCGCCCACGGCATCAAGAAGAGCGAGCCGCCCGAGCCCCCGAAGGGCCCGGAAGGCAACGGTGCCGAGTCCGAGCGCGAGGAAGGCGAGGGCGGCCAGGGCCAGGGCGGCGGCAAGGGCAGCCCGCTCGAGCAGTTCACCCAGAACCTCAACCAGCATGCCCGCGACGGCAAGATCGATCCGCTGATCGGCCGCGAGCTGGAGGTCGAGCGCGTGGTGCAGGTGCTGTGCCGCCGCCGCAAGAACAACCCGCTGCTGGTGGGCGAGGCCGGCGTGGGCAAGACCGCGATCGCCGAAGGACTGGCCTGGCGCATCACCGAGGGCCAGGTGCCCGACGTGCTGGCCGAGGCGGTGGTCTATTCGCTGGACATGGGCGCGCTGCTGGCGGGCACCAAGTACCGCGGCGACTTCGAGCAGCGCCTCAAGGCGGTGATCAAGCAGCTGAAGGACCAGCCCGGCGCGATCCTGTTCATCGACGAGATCCACACGCTGATCGGCGCCGGCGCGGCGTCGGGCGGCACGCTGGACGCGAGCAACCTGCTGAAGCCGGCGCTGTCGTCGGGCCAGCTCAAGTGCATCGGCGCGACCACCTTCAGCGAGTACCGCGGCATCTTCGAGAAGGACGCGGCGCTGTCGCGGCGCTTCCAGAAGATCGACGTGGTCGAGCCGACCGTGGACCAGACCGTCGAGATCCTGAAGGGCCTGAAGTCGCGTTTCGAGGAGCACCACAGCGTCAAGTACGCGCTGGGCGCGCTGCAGGCGGCGGCGGAGCTGTCGGCCAAGTACATCAATGACCGTCATCTGCCCGACAAGGCGATCGACGTCATCGACGAGGCCGGCGCCGCGCAGCGCGTGCTGCCCAAGAGCAAGCAGAAGAAGACCATCACCCGGGCAGAGGTCGAGGACATCGTCGCCAAGATCGCGCGCATTCCGCCGGCCTCGGTGTCGTCGGACGACCGCGGCAAGCTCAAGAGCCTGGACCGCGATCTCAAGAGCGTGGTCTTCGGCCAGGATCCGGCGATCGACGCGCTGGCCGCGGCCATCAAGATGGCGCGCTCGGGCCTGGGCAAGCCGGACAAGCCGATCGGCTCGTTCCTGTTCAGCGGTCCGACCGGCGTGGGCAAGACCGAAGTCGCCAAGCAGCTCGCCTACATCCTGGGCATCGAGCTGATCCGCTTCGACATGTCCGAGTACATGGAGCGCCACGCGGTCAGCCGCCTGATCGGCGCGCCCCCGGGCTATGTCGGCTTCGACCAGGGCGGGCTGCTGACCGAGGCGATCACGAAGAAGCCGCACGCGGTGCTGCTGCTCGACGAGATCGAGAAGGCGCATCCGGACGTCTTCAACGTGCTGCTGCAGGTGATGGACCACGGCACGCTGACCGACAACAACGGACGCAAGGCCGACTTCCGCAACGTGATCATCATCATGACCACGAACGCGGGCGCGGAGGCGATGAACAAGTCGACGATCGGCTTCACGACCAAGCGCGAGCAGGGCGACGAGATGGCCGACATCAAGCGGCTGTTCACGCCGGAGTTCCGCAACCGGCTGGATGCGATCGTGAACTTCGGCGGCCTGAACGAGGACATCATCCTGCGCGTGGTGGACAAGTTCCTGCTGCAGCTCGAGAGCCAGCTGGCCGAGAAGAAGGTCGAGGTGACGTTCAGCGACGCGCTGCGCAAGCACCTGGCGGCCAAGGGCTTCGATCCGCAGATGGGCGCGCGTCCGATGCAGCGCCTGATCCAGGACACGATCCGGCGCGCGCTGGCGGACGAGCTGCTGTTCGGCCGCCTGGTCGAGGGCGGCCGCCTGAGCGTGGACGTGGACGACAAGGGCGAGGTCCAGCTCGACATCACGCCGACGAAGAAGGACAACAAGCCCAAGGCTGAGCCGGCGACGGCCGACTGACACCCGGACTTGGCCCGACGAACGAAAGCCCGCGAAAGCGGGCTTTCTGCTTTCTGGCCGGGTTCCCGGCGGTCGGTCAGGCGTGCGCCGGATCCTGCAGGAAGAACCCGGCGAGGAGCCGATACAGGCGCGGCTGCTCCGCGAGCAGCTCGCGCGGCGCGACGAAGAAGGCCTCGACCGCGACCGCGAAGAACTCCTCCGGCGCCTCGGCGCCATAGGGGTCGATCAGCGTCGCGGCGCCGGCGTCGACCTGGTCGCAGAACCAGTGCCACTCGGCTTCCATCGTCGCCGACCACTGCAGCCGCAGTGCCGCGTCGGCGATGGCGGGCGCGCCATCGGGCTGCCCATCGCGCATGTCGAGCACATGCGCGAATTCATGGATGACGACGTTGTAGACCGGGTCGTGGCCCTCGACGCGCTCGGTCGCCTCGGGCGCGATCTCGCTCCAGGCGAGCATCAGCGGGCCGCCTTCCATCGCCTCGCCGGCCAGCGTCTCGTCGTACTCGTGGACGACGCCGTCCTCGTCCATCGTCTCGCGCGCGGCGACGACCTCGCCCTCGTGCATCACGATGCCGACGAAGCCGTCGTACCACTCGAGCCCCAGCCGCAGCACCGGCAGGCAGGCCTGCGCGGCGACCGCGACGGCCACCTCGTCGGTGACCTCGAAGCCGCCCGCCCCGTGGAACTCCTTCGACGCCAGGAACAGCGAGCACAGCCGGCGCAGCTCGGCGCGATCGGCCTCGCTGCGGCGCGCGATGAACGGGTACTGCGTCAGCGTCAGCTGCCACAGCGGCTCCGAGATCGCGAAGGCCTCGAGCAGCTTGCGCTCGCGGCGTTCGCGCCAGCGCTGGAGCAGGCCGCCGATCATGGCGACGGGATCGGGGAAGGCGCCGTCATCGGCGCGATGCGGCGCAGGCCGCCGGGCTCGAGCACCAGCACGTCGCCGCGGCCGGGGCCATGGTCATAGTCCCAGTCGGACAGCACCGCGCGCGTGAGTCCGCCGCCCAGGTCATGGGTTGCCGGCCGATGGGTGTGGCCGTGGATCAACGTGTCGCAGCCCGACGCGCGCAGCCAGGCGCGCGCCGCGTCGTCGTCCACGTCGGCCCAGGTGGACGGATCGGATTGATGCTGACGGCTCTTCGCCCGCAGATGGCGTGCCAGCGCGCGCCGCGCGAAGAGCGGCATCGCACGCAGCGCCGCCAGCACGGCGGGCCGGCGCACCACGGCGCGCGCGCGCAGGTAGCCGGCGTCGCCCAGGCAGAGCTGGTCGCCATGGCTCAGCAGCCATGAGCGCCCGAACGCATCCAGCCGCGCCGGATCGCTGAGCAGCGTCATGCCGGCATCGGCCGCCATCGGCTCGCCGAGCGCGAAGTCGCGGTTGCCATGCATGAAGAAGAGGGGTTTGCGCGCGGAGACCTCGCGCAGCAGCCCGAGCGCGAAGTGCTCGAAGGTGCCGGCCTGCCAGCGCGCGTCGTCGCCGATCCAGGCCTCGAAGATGTCGCCGAGCAGGACCACGGCGTCGGCGGGCGTGGCCGCCAGATGGGCGCGAAAGCGCGCCAGCGTCGCCGGCATGTCCGGCGACAGGTGCAGGTCGGACAGCAGGTCGATCCGCCGCCAGCCGGGCGCCGCGCGCAGCGGTGCCAGCGGCACCACCGCCCGGGGCAGCGGGAAGGCGGCGGAACCGGGACTCACTCGACCGCGACGGCGCGCTCGATCACGACGGCCTCGACCGGCACGTCATCATGGAAGCCCGAGCGGCCAGTCTTCACCTTCTCGATCTTGTCGACGATGTCCTGGCCGCCGACGACCTTGCCGAACACCGCGTAGCCCCAGCCCGACGGGCTCTCGCTCTTGAAGTTCAGGAAGTCGTTGTCGACCGTGTTGATGAAGAACTGCGCGCTGGCCGAGTGCGGCGCGTTCGTGCGCGCCATCGCGACCGTGTACTTGTCGTTCTTCAGGCCGTTGTTGGCCTCGTTCTGGATCGGGGCGTCGGTCGGCTTCTGCTTCATGCCGGCCTCGAAGCCGCCGCCCTGGGCCATGAAGCCCTTGATGACGCGGTGGAAGATCGTGCCGTCGTAGTGGCCCTTGGCGACGTACGCCAGGAAGTTCTCGACGGTCTTGGGGGCCTTCGCGTCATCCAGCTCCAGCGTGATCAGACCCTGGTTGGTGTGCAGTTCGACTTTCTTGCTCATGTCGGTGACTCCTTATTTCTCGACGGTGGCCTTGTTGATGAGGATGGGGGTGGCGGGCAGGTTCTGGAACGCGAAGTTCTTCTTCACCGTTTCCGCCGCCTTGATCTTGTCGACGACCTCCATGCCTTCGGTCACGTAGCCGAAGACCGCGTAGCCGCGGCCGTCGGCGGCGTAGCCGGGATCCAGGCCCGGGTTGTCGACGACATTGATGAAGAACTGCGAGGTCGCCGAGTTCGGATCGTTGGTGCGCGCCATCGCGACGCTGCCGCGGATGTTCATCAGGCCGTTGCCGGCCTCCAGCGGGATCGGCGCCTTGGTCGGGCGCTGTTTCAGGTCGGGCGTGTAGCCGCCGGTCTGGATCATGAAGTCGCCGATGACGCGATGGAAGATCAGGCCGTTGTAATGGCCGGCCTTCACGTAGGCGACGAAGTTGGCGACCGTCTTGGGCGCCTTCTCCGCGTCCAGCTGGATCTTGATGTCGCCCGCGGTGGTGCTCAGCTTGACGACCTGCGCCTGCGCGAAGGTGCTGGCCAGGCTCAGCAATGCGGCGCCGGCGGCGAGCAGCAGTGGGGATGTCCTCATGGTCGGATGGCGGTGTGGGGTGGAGGAGGGGCGGCGGGCCGTGGGCGCGCCGGGCAGGAGGCTCAGCGCGCCGGGTTGACCCGGGCGTTGTTGAACGCGGTGACGCGCTGCAGCTTGACCTTCAGCGCCGTGTCGTCGCCCAGCGCCTGCTTGAGCGCGCGCTCGTAGGACTGCTGGGCCAGGCGCATCAGCACGTCGCCCATGTTCTCCTGGGCCTGCGAATGGTCGGGCTGCAGTTCCAGCGCGCGCGTCAGCGCCTGGCGGGCGGCTTCGTACTCGCCGCGCGCGGCGTGGATGACGGCCAGGTTGTTGTAGGGGTCGGCCAGGTCGGGGAAGTCCTCGGTCAGGCTGACGAAGATGGCCCGCGCGCGCTCGAGCTGCTGCTGTTCCATCAGCATCGTGCCGAGCGCGAAGCGCAGGCGGGGGTCGTCGGGCGAGGCCTTCAGGCCCGCCTCGGCGGCCTGGATGGCCTGGTCGCGCTTGCCGGAGGCCCACAGGGCCTGCGCGTCGTCGAGCGCGGCGGCATGCGTCAGGGTCGCGCCGGTCATCGCCAGGGCGATGCAGCAGGCGCGGATCAGGGCGGGGAGTCTTGGCATAAGGGGGGCGGGAGGGGGCCGCTATACTGCCGGGCATTCTAGAGCGAGCTTTCGTCTCCCGCTCGCCTCCCGGCCGGCCTCCCGCCCCACCCGCACCGCACCGTCGAACGCGCCGACGCTCGCGACTCGTCGCCAGCCCGGCGATGGCGGCGTCGGCATGCGCGCGGGGCCCGGCGCGAGGGGCACGCGGCGCGACACACGTATGTCCTCCTTGCGCATCTACAACACGCTGACCCGTCAGCAGCAGCCCTTCCAACCGATCGAGCCGGGCCGTGTCCGCATGTACGTCTGCGGCATCACCGTCTACGACCTGTGTCACATGGGCCACGCACGGATGAACCTCGCGTTCGACGTCGTCTACCGCTGGCTCAAGGCCAGCGGCTACGACGTCACCTTCGTGCGCAACATCACCGACATCGAGGACAAGATCATCCGCCGCGCGCTGGAGCGCGGCCTCACGATCCGCCAGCTGACCGACGAGATGATCGCCGCCATGCACCGCGACTTCGCGGCGCTGGGCATCGCGACGCCGACGCATGAGCCGCGCGCCACCGACTATGTCCCGCAGATGCTGGACATCATCGGCAAGCTCGAGGAGAAGGGCCTGGCCTACCAGGCCGAGGGCGGCGACGTGAACTACGCGGTGCGCAAGTTCGACGGCTACGGCAAGCTGAGCGGCAAGTCGCCGGACCAGCTGCGCGCCGGCGAGCGCGTCGCCGTCGACGACGGCAAGCGCGATCCGCTGGACTTCGTGCTGTGGAAGTCCGCCAAGGCCGGCGAGCCCGTGGAAGCCAAGTGGGCCAGCCCCTGGGGCGAAGGCCGCCCGGGCTGGCACATCGAGTGCTCGGCGATGAGCTGCGCGCTGCTGGGCGAGCGCTTCGACATCCACGGCGGCGGCATGGACCTGCAGTTCCCGCACCATGAGAACGAGATCGCCCAGAGCGAGGGCGCGCTGGGTCATCCGTTCGTGAACACGTGGATGCACAACGGCTTCCTGAACGTCGACGGCGAGAAGATGTCCAAGAGCCTGGGCAACTTCTTCACCATCCAGGAAGTGCTGGAGAAGTTCGACGGCGAGTCGATCCGCTTCTTCATGCTGCGCACGCAGTACCGCAGCCCGTTCAATTTCAGCGACGTCAGCCTGGACGACGCGCGCACCGCGCTGCGCCGTCTCTACACCGCGCTGGACGCGGTGGCGCCGGCGGACGTGGCGATCGACTGGACGCAGGGTCCGGCGGCGGCCTTCAAGGCCGCGATGGACGACGACTTCAACACGCCGGGCGCGCTGGCGGTGCTGTTCGACTTGGCGAACCAGGTCAACCGCGACCGCTCCGCGCAGGACGCTGGCCTGCTGAAGGCACTGGGCGGCGTGCTGGGCGTGCTGCAGCAGGCGCCGAAGGCCTTCCTGCAAGCCGGCGCGGGCCTGGACGAGGCCGCCATCGAGGCCCAGATCGCCGCGCGCGCCGCGGCCAAGGCCGGGCGCGACTTCGCCGAGGCCGACCGCATCCGCAAGGCGCTGGCCGAGCAGGGCATCGAGCTGAAGGACTCCGCGGCCGGCACGACCTGGGTCCGCGCGGCCAAGGCGGGAGAGCAGGCCTGATGGCGCGTGTGGCGACTGCCGGGGTGACCCCGGACTATTGGGATGAAGCCTGCCGTCACCTGGTCAAGCGCGACCGGGTGATGAAGAAGCTGATTCCGCAATTCGGCGAGGCGCGGCTGCAGAGCCGCGGTGACGCGTTCACGACGCTGGCCAGATCGATCGTCGGCCAGCAGATCTCGGTGAAGGCGGCGCAGGGCGTGTGGGACAAGTTCGCCGAACTGACCTCGGGGCCGTCCAACCGCATCAAGCCGGTGGAGGTGCTGGGCCTGGAGAAGGACACGCTGCGCGGCGTGGGCCTGTCGGCCCGCAAGGTCGAGTACCTGAGCGACCTGGCGCAGCATTTCGAATCGGGCCAGGTCCATGTGCGCCAGTGGGCGCAGATGGAGGACGAGGCCATCATCGAGGAGCTGGTCGCGATCCGCGGCATCGGCCGCTGGACGGCGGAGATGTTCCTGATCTTCCACCTGATGCGGCCCAACGTGCTGCCGCTGGACGACCTGGGCCTGCTCAAGGGCATCAGCCAGCACTACTTCAGCGACGAGCCGGTGTCGCGCGCGGAAGCCCGCGAGCTGGGCGAGGGCTGGGCCCCGTACCGCTCGGTGGCCACATGGTACATTTGGCGGAGCCTCGATCCGCTACCCGTGGATTACTGAGAATGAGCAAGAAACACTTCCTCGAATTCGAGCAGCCCATCGCTGAGCTCGAAACCAAGATCGATGAGCTCCGCTACGTGCAGAGCGAGTCCGCGGTCGACATCTCCGAGGAGATCGACCGCCTGGGCAAGAAGAGCCACCAGCTGACCAAGGACATCTACGCGAATGTCCTGCCCTGGCAGGTGTACCAGGTGGCCCGCCACCCGCAGCGTCCGCAGACGCTGGACTACTGCGGCGAAGTCTTCACCGAATTCCAGGAGCTGCACGGCGACCGCCACTTCGCGGACGATGCCGCGATCGTCGGCGGCCTGGCGCGCTTCAACGGTCAGGCCTGCATGGTCATCGGCCACCAGCGCGGCTCGGACGCCAAGGAGCGCACGCTGCGCAACTTCGGCATGCCGCGCCCGGAGGGCTACCGCAAGGCGCTGCGCCTGATGAAGCTGGCCGAGAAGTTCGGCCTCCCGGTCTTCACGTTCATCGACACGATGGGCGCGTACCCCGGCATCGGCGCGGAAGAGCGCGGCCAGTCCGAGGCGATCGGCCGCAACATCTTCGAGATGGCCCAGCTGGAAGTCCCGATCGTCGCGACGGTGATCGGCGAAGGCGGCTCCGGCGGCGCGCTGGCGATCGGCGTGGCCGATCAGGTGCTGATGCTGCAGTTCTCCGCCTACTCGGTGATCTCGCCGGAAGGCTGCGCCTCGATCCTGTGGAAGACCGCCGCGCGCGCGTCCGAGGCGGCCGAGGCGCTGGGCATCACCGCGCACCGCCTGAAGGCGCTGGGCCTGATCGACAAGATCGTCAGCGAGCCGGTGGGCGGCGCGCATCGCGATCCCAAGCAGATGGCCTCCAACCTGAAGCGCGCCCTGGGCGACGCGCTGCGCCAGGTCTCCGACCTGAAGACCAAGGATCTGCTGGAGCGCCGCTACGAGCGCCTGCAGGCCTATGGCCGATTCGGCGACACCAAGAGCCGCTGATCCCGCCGGTTCCGGCGAGTCCTCCTCGCGCCACGTGATCGCGGTCGCCGCCAGCGGCGGCCGGGATTCGACGGCGCTCCTTCACGCCACCGCTGTCGCGGCCCGATCGCTTGGGCTGCGCGTGGTGGCGTTGCACATCCATCACGGACTGAGCGCGCATGCCGACGCGTGGCTGGCGCAGCTGCGGGCGCAGGTCGACGGCTGGGCGGCCGAGGGCCTGCCGGTCGCGCTGGTTCATGAGCGCTTGAGCGGCGCGCCCGGCCCCGGCGACAGCATCGAGGCCTGGGCCCGCGCGGGCCGTCATGCCGCGCTGCAACGCCTGACCCTCGCGGCTGGCGCCGACCTGCTGCTGCTGGCGCATCACCGGCGCGACCAGGCGGAGACCTTCCTGCTGCAGGCGCTGCGAGGCGCGGGAGCCGCCGGACTGTCCGCGATGCCGCGCGCCCAATGGCGTGACGGCGTCTGCTGGGCGCGCCCCTGGCTGGACCATCCGCGCGAGGCGATCGAGGCCTATGTCGCGGCGCATGGCCTGCGTTTCGTCGATGACGACAGCAATGCCGACGCCCGCTATGCCCGCAACCGGCTGCGCCTGGCCCTTTGGCCGGCGCTTGCCGTGCAATCCGCGGGCGCCGAATCCGCGCTCGCGCAGTCGGCCGAGTGGGCGCAGCAGGCCGCCGATCTTCAGCGCGAGATCGCCGACGAAGACCTCGCGCGCTGGAGTGATGCCAGCGGACTCTCGCAGGAGGCGCTGCGGGCGCTCAGTTCAGCCCGCGCCACGAATCTGCTGCGCGCATGGCTGCATCGGGAGACCGGCCGCGCCGCGCCGGCGACGCTGATCCGTCGCCTCCAGTCCGAGGCGCCCGGCGCGTCCTCGGCGCAATGGCCGCTCGGCGGCCACACGCTGCATCTCTATCGCGGACGATTCCTCGTGCGTGGCACGGGCCCCGCGGCAATCGCGCGCGACGCCCCGCTCGCGACCGCGCCGCCATCCCTGTTCGTCGACCTCTCGCGTCCTGGGCGGCACGCGCTGCCGCGGTGGCGTGGCGCTTTCCATGTCGAACCCGTGACCGTGGGAGGCATCGCGCTTTCTGCGCTCAGCAATGTCGAGTTGCGCCGGCGCGAAGGCGGGGAGCAGTTCCAGGCGCACGCGAAGGGGATGCCGCGCGCGCTGAAGAAATGCTGGCAGACGGCGGGAATCCCCGCTGTACAGAGGGAAGGGCCGCTGCTCCACGTCGCCGGGCAGCTGGTGTTCGTGCCCGGACTGGGGATCGACGCGCGCTGGATCGCGCCGGCCGGTGAAGCACAGATGACGCTGCGATGGGTGCCGGATGCATGCGGATCGCGCATGGGCAGCGACGTTGCGGGCAGGGGCGCGTCTTAGAATCGCCCGTCTCCCCCTGCAGTCATCTGACACTCCCATGGCATTGATCGTTCACAAGTACGGCGGCACCTCGATGGGGTCCACCGACCGTATCCGCAATGTGGCCAAGCGCGTCGCCAAGTGGGCGCGGGCGGGTCACCAGATGGTGGTGGTCCCCTCGGCGATGAGCGGCGAGACCAATCGCCTGCTCGGCCTGGCCAAGGACCTGTCGCCCGCGAGTTCGTCGCCGTCGCTGATGCGCGAGCTCGACATGATCGCCTCGACCGGCGAGCAGGTGTCGGTCGGCCTGCTCGCGATCGCGCTGCAGGCCGAGGGCCTGGATGCCGTCAGCTACACCGGCTGGCAGGTCGGCGTGGCGACGGACAGCTCGTACACCAAGGCGCGCATCGAGAGCATCGACGACGCGAAGGTGAAGGCGGATCTCGACGCCGGCCGTGTCGTCGTCATCACCGGCTTCCAGGGCGTGGACGAGGACCGCAACATCACGACGCTGGGGCGCGGTGGTTCGGACACGTCGGCCGTGGCGATCGCCGCGGCGATCAAGGCGGACGAATGCCTGATCTACACCGACGTGGACGGTGTCTACACGACCGATCCGCGCGTGGTGCCCGAGGCGCGCCGCATGAGCACCATCAGCTTCGAGGAGATGCTGGAGATGGCATCGCTGGGCTCGAAGGTGCTGCAGATCCGCTCGGTGGAATTCGCGGGCAAGTACCGTGTGCCGATGCGCGTGCTGAGCAGCTTCACGCCGTGGGACATCGACATCAACGAAGAAGCCAAGTCCGGCACCCTGATCACTTTTGAAGAGGACGAACAAATGGAACAAGCCGTCGTCTCCGGCATTGCATTCAACCGCGACGAGGCCAAGGTGACGCTGCTGGGCGTGCCGGACAAGCCGGGCATCGCGTTCCAGATCCTGGGCCCGGTGGCCGACGCCAACATCGACGTCGACGTGATCATCCAGAACGTGTCGCAGGACGGGAAGACGGACTTCTCGTTCACGGTGCACCGCAACGACTACCAGCGCGCGATGGAGCTGCTGGAGAAGACGGTGGGGCCGGCGGTGCAGGCCGCCAAGGTGACCGGCGACCAGCGCATCTGCAAGGTGTCCATCGTGGGCATCGGCATGCGCTCGCACGTGGGCGTGGCGTCGAAGATGTTCCGCGCGCTGTCGGAAGAGGGCATCAACATCCAGATGATCACGACCAGCGAGATCAAGACCTCGGTGGTGATCGACGAGAAGTACATGGAGCTGGCGGTGCGCGCGCTGCATCGCGCGTTCGACCTGGACCAGGAAATCGAAGCCTGATCGAGAGGGTCAGGCGGCGATTTGGTTGAGGGCTCGGAAAGCCATGCTATAGTCGCTGCTTCTTCGGTTGGAGACGTGACCGAGTGGCCGAAGGTGCTCCCCTGCTAAGGGAGTATGTGGGCAAAACCTGCATCGAGGGTTCGAATCCCTCCGTCTCCGCCAACCAGATGCGAACCCCCGCAGCGAAAGCTGCGGGGGTTTTTGCATTGGGGCGATGACTTTGATGCGACGTATGTGGGCGGCGGCGGTGGCTTATGTTGGCGACGTACGCACCGCAATACGCAGGCCGCGATGGCTTCGCGAAGCGGCGTTACAAGGCGACAACCTACCGTTGCGGACTTGCGAGCGGATGCGCGTGCGAGCCGGAAGGCCATCAGGTCGTTGAAGTTCAGCGGAACGCTGCATGGCTGGGCTTGTGTCATCACTGCCTTCTCACGACAACGGCTGTCGCCCTCGGGCACGAGCCGGTTGATCCGATCACCGTTGCCGAGGCACTTCGCTGGGGTCGAAATGGGTTCAAAGCCCCGAAGGAGTTCCTGGCGATGTCCTTTTCAATCTTTCTTGTTCTCTTGGCAGGCCTGCTTGTCGTGGGACTGCTTCTCGGCGGCATCAAGATGGGTGCTAGCCGTCCAAGGACCACGAACGGAGGCGATCCGATCACGGCCCGCGACCCCCTGACTGCCCGCGAACAGTCCATGTTCTTTCGCCTGCAGACGGCCTTCCCGGAACAGATCGTGTTGGCACAGGTGGCGATGTCGGCGTTGTTGAAGGCGCCGACCGCCCAGAGCAGAGCTACGTTCGACCGCAAAGTCATTGACTTCGTGGTTTGCTCGAAAGCGTTCGTGCCTCTGCTGGTGATCGAACTGGACGATGCCAGCCATGCGAGGAAGGCAGCGAAAGACGCGGCGCGAGATGCGGTGCTGGGGCGGGCCGGATATCGCGTGCTTAGATTCGTGAACATCCCCGACGACAGGGACCTGCGGGCCTCTCTTGAACAGGCGTCGGCGAGCGAAGCTGAGGGGGCTTTTTCATCGGGGCGATGTCGTGAGGCTGGTGGGCTCAGCCGCTCACCTCCATCACCATCATGAGACCGCCACCACCCTGATGCTCGACGTTGTTGTTGGTCGTGTGGTGGGGGATGTGGCAGTGCACCAGCCACTTGCCTGGCCGGCGCGCCTTCCAGATCACGTCGTAGCGCTGACCCGGCCCGACGTTGACCGTGTCCGCGTCGAAACGCGCGCCCGCCGGCAGCGCCATGCCATCGCGCGCCACCACCGTGAACGGCCCGCCGTGCACGTGCATCGGGTGCACGAAGCCGTTGTTGGTGCCGATGAAGCGCAGCTTGATGGTCTCTCCCACCTTCATGCGCACCGTGTCGGTGGCGGGGTAGGCCTTGCCGTTGATGGTGAAGTAGTTCGGCAGCCCGCCCTCCATCGGCATCGCCGGATAGGTCAGCCCCTCGCGCGCCAGCCATTCCTGCAGCTGCAGCACGTACTCGTGGTCGGCCCCCGGCTCGGCGGCCGGGTCCTTGGGATCGATGATCAGCGCCCCGTACAGCCCGAGCGCCTGTTGCCGGTCGGCATGGTCATGGGAGTGATAGAAGAAGGTTCCAGCCTGCTCCGCGGTGAACTCATAGACATGGCTGCCGCCCGGCGGAATCGGCGCCTGGGTGATGTTCGCCGGCCCATCCATCGCGTTGGGCAGGATCAGGCCGTGCCAGTGCACCGTGGTGGACTCCGGCAGCCGGTTCGTCACCTTGATGCGCACGCGGTCCCCTTCGGTGAAGCGCAAGCGCGGCCCCGGGATCTGGCCGTTGAACGCGTAACCCTCGACCCGCTGGTCCGGCAGGATGTGCCATCGCACCACCGCGGTGTCGAGCTCGAACACCTTGACGCCTTGCTCGAGCCGCGGCTGCAGCATCCGGTCGCCCCGCGCGTCGGGCGATGCGACCGCACGCACGTCGCGCGGATGCACGGCCGCCATGTCGCGCATGGCCTCGCCCGGCGTGTCCCATCCCATGATCATTCCCGGCGGCATGATGGCGCCGCCCACCTCCCGCGCGGACAGGCGCATGTTGACGAACAGCGAGGGCATCGTCATGCCGGCCATCAGCATCAACGCGGTGGTGATCGTCACCGCGGCCACCTGCGGGCGGGTGACGTCGGGCCGCATGCCGTGGCCGGCCTGTCCATGATGAGCTCCGTGAGCCTCGTGAGCGCCGTGCGCCCCATGGCCGCGCTGCCCGGCGCGCTCGGTCATCAACCCGTGCTTCATGCCGCGCGACACCATCCAGACGTTGACCGGATAGGCGACGGCGAAGCCGGCGATCACGCCGAAGGACATCACGCCCCAGAACAGCAGTTCCGCGGGGTCCATCGCGCGCATGTCGCGGCCCATCATCAGCAGCGTCATCACCGGCGCCATGCCGGCCATCATCGCGTTCATGCTGATGAACTCGGGCATGAAGGACTGGCGCACGTTCTGCCAGTAGCTGCCGCCCATCATGTTCTTCATGAACAGGGACTGGAAGATGAACAGGCCGAACGCGAAGCCCGCGAGGTACTCGACGATCAGGTCCAGCCACATCGGCAGGCCCAGCGAGGCCGTGACCGCCGCCGCGAGGATGATGCCGGTGGCGTCCCCGGCCACGCAGTGGATGGTCGAGCCGGCGCCTTGCTTCCACAGCGGCTGGATGAACGCCTCGTGTTCGCCGGGGCGAGGCTCCTTGTCGGCCATCACGTACAGCAGCAGCCCGATCGGGCCCATGTATGCGGTGACCAGCACGAAGCCCCATTTCATGACCACCGGTTCCGGGTTGTGGCGGAACTGGTCCCAGGCGACGTAGCCGGTGGAAAGCGCCGCCACCGCGAACCAGGCGACGAGGAAATGGTCGATCGGCTGCACGAGCATCGTCGTTCTCCCTGACGGCAGAAGACGGCACTGTCGACCTTGCCACTGGGGCAAGGTCAATGGCAACGCGCAGCGACCCTGCGTGCCGCGCGGATTTGAGCCGGGCCTTGCTTGCCCTCGGCGGTCAGGAGGCTGGTCGAATCGAAGGCGTCCGAGGTCGGCGCGTGAGGCGCGCGGCGCTCAAGAAGCAGTGCCGGGTTCCGCCCGCGGGCGGGGGACCGCCGCCGCGGGCGGCAAGGCCCTGAGCAGCGCCGCGACGCAGGCGGCATTGAGCGTCGCCCCGGCGTCGTTGGTGTGGGTGTTGGCATCGGCGAAGAGCCGGTCGACCTCGGCCTCGCCGAGCGCCCGGTAGGCCGTGGTGACGGCCCGGGTGAGATCGATGAACAGGCCACCCTCGCGCCGCGTCACCTCCCGGCCCCAGGCACCAACGTCGGCGAAGTCGACGCCGTCCCGCCAGCGGTCGCGGTGCGGCACCGGCGAGACGATGACAGGCACCGCGCCGGCGGCCCGCGCGTCGCGCAGGTACTCCGTGAGATAGGCGCCGAAGCTGCGCACCTGCTCGACGCCGCCTTCGGGCAGCGCTTCCTCCGCGGTCTCGTCACCGATCCCCGGCAGCACGCCGCGCTGCTTGGCGGCGGGATCGCCGACGCGGCCGACGTCGTTGTGGCCGAACTGGATCAGCACCGTGTCGCCCGGCCGCAGCAGCGAGCGCACCGCGGCCCAGCGTCCTTCGCGCAGGAAGCTGCGGCTGCTTCGTCCGGCCATCGCATGATTGGCCACCGCCACCTCGCCGGGATCGAACCATGGCGCGAGCCGCTCGCCCCATCCCCATTGACCGTTGCGGCCGGCGCTTCGCACGGTGGAATCGCCGACGACGAACACCGTGGTCTTGCGATCGGGCGCGATACCCGGCCCGGCGGCGGGTCCGGGCGATCCGCCCGCCAGAAGCGAGCGCCATGACGCCGGCCCCAGCAGCGCCGCCAGCGCCAGCAGGGTCCGCCGCCGCGGCCCGAGGGATCGCGCGCTCATTGGAGGAAGTCGATCGCGTCGACCGCGAACGAGGGGCTCAGATAACCAGTGGCCGAGCCGCCGCCGGCGACGTTGATCGTCAGCGTGTTGGTGCCGGCGACCAGCGCGCTCGCGGGGATCGCGAAGCGGTAGGTGGTGTTGTTGCCGCGATAGGTCCCGACCGTGAGCGTGCGCGTCGTCGGCTGCGTCGAGGCCGCCGGCGTGTCCGAGCTCCAGCTGTTGACGCTGATCGCGGGCCGACCGTTGGCCTTCGCCGTCGTGATGCCGATGCGCAGCGTCGCGTCCTTGAGCTGGGCGCTGGTCAGGTTGAAGCGCACGACCTGGCCGCTGTTCACGTCACGCCAGAGATACGCCGGGAACGCCGTGTCGGCCGAGCCCCCCACGGTGAAGACCCCGGGCGACCAACTCGCCAGCCGCGTATCGGAGGGATGCATCGACGTGACCTTGTCGCCGTTGCGCAGCTCAGTGGGCGCGCCGTCCCAGCGGCCGATGCGCCACACCGCGGCAGCGGCCTGCGGATCGTCGTCGATCGCGATGGTGTTCAGCGAGGCGGTGCTCCCGGCGGCGACCTGCACGCTGGTGCTGTAGACCGCCAGCTCGTTCTTGTAGACGGTGAGCGTGTAGGCGCCGGGCAGCATGCCGGTGGACTTGAAGAAGCCGCGGTTGGCCAGGTCGGCCGAGGTCCAGTACTGCGCCTGGCCGTTGGCGAATCCGACGGTGTAGGCATTGCCCGCGACGGTGCCCGTCAAGCCCACGCCGGCGATGCCGCCGCGGCCGGACGGCGGCACGTAGCCTTGCAGCCCTGCCACGGAGAACCAGCTGGTGTCGGGCGCGGCCGGGGCGCTGCCGTCGGTGAAGATCAGCGTGTAGGCATTGAGCACGCCAAGCCGGAAGGCCTCGGTCTGGCTCTCGCCGTAGTTGACGATGTAGGTCAGCTCGTTGGTGGTGGCGGTGATCTGGTTGAGCAGGCTGCGATAGAACGGGCCGCCCGAGCCGCCTTCCTGGCCGTCGCGGTAGATCCACAGGCCGACGGTGCCGGCGCTGTTGCGGCCGCCGAAGTAGGACCAGTCCTTCAGCCGCTGATTGGCGTAATGCTTGGAGCGCGTCTGGCCCGCCGAGGCGCTGCTCGCGGAGAAGCCGAACACGTCACCGGACTCCACCGTGGTGTCGGTGCCGCGCAGGTCCTGCGGCCACGTGCCGTCGCTGGTCTGCCCGCCCGGAACGCCGGCCGGCGGCCCGCTGGACAGCGCGCCGATGGGCACGCGCACGATGTAGCGCACCATGCCCAGCGTGTCGGGCTCCTCGCTGAAATAGGTGGCCATGTAGACGCGGGGCTCGCCCGCCTTGATCAGGTAGTAGTGCTTGAGCCACCCGCCCTTGCTGCTGTTGCTGGTGACCGTGATCCTGATGTACGCCCCGCCCGTGAGCGTGCCGTCCCGCGCCGTCGAGGCCGGCGTCGGAGCGCCGCTGGCGGACAGCATCTCGGCCGAGACGCTCACCGCCGAGACATTGCTGTACAGCGCGTCGAAGCCCGAGTTGAGCTGGGAGCCGCGCGTCTGGTCCTGGTACTGGACGCCGCGGTAGACGAGGCTGGAGATGTCGCCCGCGGACTGCGTGCTGGCGCCGTTGTCATAGGCCATGACCCGCAGGACCAGGCCGGCATCGGTGTCCACCTCGTACTGCACCTTGGACGCGTTGCCGCTGTCCCAGCGCGTGGTGAGGCTGAACGCGGCCATCGCCGCATGGGGCAGGGCGAGCGCGCTCGCGGCGACGGCGGCGCGCGCCAGCCAGGCGCGCCAGGATCGGGGATTCAACATGCTTGCTCCTTCAGGAAGACGCCTCGGGAAGGGCCTCGCCGATCAGGGCGAGGTTCTGGATCGCGGCCAGCGCCCATTGCGCGGCCTCGTTGGTGCTGAGCCCGGGTGCCTCGACGACCGGCCGCAGCGCGGCGGCCCCGGCGACGCGCCGGGTCTCCAGCGGGCCGCGGCGCGAATCGCCCAGGAACTCGCGCCAGGCGCGCCGGGCCAGCGCCGGATCACGGCGGCGCCAGGCGGCATAGGCGGTCAGGCGCGAGTGCCCCACGCGGAGCGCGCCGCCGCCGCCATGCGGCGCGCCGAGCGCGCGGCGCTGTTCCTCGACCGGCGCGTTGAAGAGCACGCAGTACCGCAGCCACGCGTCCTCGAAGCCCGGCACGTCGACCAGCGCGATCAGGTCGGCGGCCATCTCCGCCAGCCCGAACACCGCGCTCAGGTGGCTCGCGCCGACGCGCCCGCCCGACACGTCGATCAGCGCGCCGGTCTCGAGTTCGTAGCCCGCCGTGGCGGCGCTGAAGAAGCCCTGCGGCATCGCGGCCACGCTGGCCATGCCGCGGCGGATGCGGTCGCGCCAGCGCGGGTCGCCGCTGCGTTCCCATTCGGTGAGCCAGTTGGCCAGCAGCGCGCCCCAGTCGGTGCCCACGCCCAGCAGGCCGTCGCCGGCGTCCACCGGGCGCTTGCCCAGCTTGCGGCCGGGGTCGAGCGTGATCAGCGTGCGATCGGCCTCGCGCAGGGCGTGCAGCACGTCGCCGATGCGCTCGTCGGCGGTGAGGTAGTGGTAGTGGCGCCGGTACGCGGCGGTGCTGATGCGCAGCTGCTTGGCGCTGTCGCTCCAGTGCAGCACGCCGTGCCGCGTGCCCAGGCCCTGGAAGCGGCCGAGGTGGTAGGTGTCGACCTCGCTGGTGTGGCGCACCATCGCCTCGGCGAAGCGGAAGATGTCGGCCCGCCCGCTGCGCAGGAAGGCGTACCAGAGCCACAGGTCGGGCGAGAGCTCCGAGTTGTCCCAGGCGAAGCCGCCCACGTCGTAGCGCCACTCGTGGCGATCCTCGTCGTAGGTGTGGCGGATGTCGCCGTGGTCCCAGAAGCCGGTCCAGCGGCGCTGCTCCGCCTCGCGCCGGTAGAAATCGAAGAGGCTGTCGAGCCGGTCCTCGATCGCGGCCTTGGCCGGCGTGCCGCGGTCGGGCAGGGACCACAGCGGGCCGAAGACCTGCGTGTCCAGGTAGCGGCGCGGGGCGGCGGCCGGTTGCGGCGGCGTCTGCACCAGCCAGGCCAACTGCAGCAGGCGCTCGCGCGCCGGTGTCGCGGCCAGCGCGAAGAGCGTGATCTCGTGGCTGCGGCCCACGCCGACGGCGCTGTCGAAGCCGGGTTCGTAGTCCTCGTAGGTCACCTCCAGGCCCTGGCGCTGCTGCTCGAAGGTGTCCTGGCCGAGGCCATCGTGATACGGCCGCAGGTCCATCGCCGGCGCGTCGGGGCTGTGCCACCACAGCCGCACCTGGGCCACGCCGGTGTGGGCGCCGCGCACCTCCAGCTGGGTGGGATGGCGCTGCCAGAAGTCGCGCAGGCCGAAGGCCAGGCCGCCGCCCGGGCCGCCCACGTAGCCAAGCCCGGCGGCGCGCGCACCGTCGGCGGCATGGATCCAGGTGTGGCCCGGCCGCGTGCGCTTGCGGATCTGGAAGGCATCGGGCGAGCGCTGCGTGAGGCTGAAGTCGCCCCAGGCGGGAATGTGGTCCTGGAGCTCGCGCACCGTCCGCTGCCAGGTGCTGTCGGGCGGACAGGCGCGGCCCTCGAGCTGCGCGGCGCGCACCTCGGCGCCGGGATCGCGGCGCAGGCCGGTGAGGCCGCGCACGGCCTCGGCCCACAGGCCCGCGTCCGGGCCCTCGGCCGCGCCGGCGAAGCGCAGGTGGCGGTCGTGCAGCGGGTCGCGCAGCGGCACGTCGGCGATCAGGCCGAGGCCGCGCGGGAAGTCGCGCTGCGGATCGCCGTCGAAGACCCAGCTGTGCATGATCCGCAGCGCGTCGCCGCCGGCGTGCAGGTAGAGCCGCAGGTCGAAAGGCAGCCACGCGCGCGCGCCGGCATCGGCAGCGGGGTCGGTCTCCGTGGCGGCGTCCGCGAGCGCGCGGTGACGGCCGCGCAGCCGCAGCACCGCGCGGTGCGGCCCGCGCTGCTCGATGTCGACGGTCTCCACCTCGCCGCGGCTGCGCCGCGTGCGGCGCGCCGGTCCTTCGTCATCAGGCGCGTCGTCGGCATCGGCGACCAGGCGCAGCTCGCGCAGGATCTCCACGCCGCCGCGCGTGATCGAGGCCACCAGCGTGTCGCCGCGGCGCGGCACGGTGCAGCGGATGACGCCGGTATCGACGATCACCGCGCCGGCGGTCTCTTCCACGCGCAGCGGCGCGATGGACGAGGGCGCCGTCTGGCCGGGCGGCAGCGCGACGACGCGCCAGGCCTTGGCGGCCTCGCCCGGCGGCCTCAGGGCGGGCGGCAGCGCATGGCCGGACCACTTCACCGTGCCGTCGGGCCACCAGGCCAGCGGCCAGGCCTGCAGGGCGTGGAGCCGGCCTTCGCCGTCGCGCAGCGCGAAGGCCTGGCCGCGCCGGACCTGGCCGCGCGGCCACGGCCAGCCCCAGGCGACGCCGGCGTGCCCGGGCGGCGCCGGGCCGTCCAGCCAGCGCAGCGCCAGGGGATCGAGATCGAGGGGCAAAGGCTCAGACGCGGAGGGCCCCCCCTCGGCGTCCCTGTCGGTGGACGAGCCCCGGGCCGCGGCGAGCTCGGCGGGCGCGGCTGCGGCGCTCGCGGCACTCGCGGCGCTGGACAGCGCCAGCGCGGCGGGCACCTGCAGCAGATGGCGTCGGCGGATCTGCATGGCTCAGCGGAAGGCGTAGCCCAGCGTGACGCCGACGGTGCGCGGATCGCCGACATAGCCGATCACCGTGCTGCCGCCGTTCAGCCGGGTGTAGTACAGCTTGTTGAAGGCGTTCGTGATCCACAGCGCCGCATCCCAGTCGCCGCTGGCGCCAGGGCGCTTCACGCCGAGCGTGAAGGCCGCCAGGCCATAGCCCGGCACGCGCGCGGACGCCGAGTTGTCGACCGAGCCGTAGGTCCAGCCGCGGTAGGTGTAGCGCGCGGAGGCATAGGGCTTGAAATCGCCCTGCGACCAGTTGTAGCGCGCCGACAGCGCGACGACCTGCTTGGGCGCGTTGAAGACGCGCTGGCCGGTGAGGTCGCAGAAGCTGGCGGTGACCTCGGGCGGGCACAGCGCGCGGCGGTAGTCGGTGTAGCGCGCATCGTTGACGATACCGCTCAGCACCACGTCCAGCCGCTCCAGCGGCTGCGCCCGCAGCGCCACTTCCACGCCCTGGCTGCGGTAGTCGCCCGCGTTCATCAGGTAGCTGGTCGCGTTGGCGTCGTCCCAGGCCTGGGTCTGGAAATCGCTCACCTGGGTGCGGAACACGTCGGCCTGCAGCGTCAGCCGGTCCGGCACCAGCGCGCCGATCACGCCGATCTCCAGGTTGCGCGTGGTCTCGGGCTTGAGCAGCAGCGTGTCGAGACCGGCCTTCTTCGCGGCGCCCGCGGACACGTTGATGCCGCCGGCCTTGCGGCCGTAGCCGTAGGACAGATAGCTGCTCCAGTCGTCGTTGATCTGGAGCTTCAGGCTCGCGGACGCCGAGGGCAGCACCTTGTGCACGCGCAGGTCGCCGGAGTCGAAGGCGGCGCGGTTGCGCCGCACGAAGCTCGCGTCCCGATCGCTGTAGGTGGCGCGCGCGCCGAACTGCAGGTCCAGGCGCTCGTTCAGATGGACGGTGGCGCGGCCGTAGGCCGAGCTCATCTCATCCTCCAGGTGGCCGTTGCGGACGATGTCCAGCCCCTTGAAGCCGTTGCCCGCATAGGTGTTGACGATGTCGGTGCTGGCGTAGCGGGTGTGGGCCTCGGTGTCCTGGTTGTCGCGGAAGTAGCTCAGGCCGAGGACGTAGTCGAAGAACTCGCCGCGCGGCGATTCCAGCCGCAGGTCCTGGGTGAAGGTCGAATCGTCCACCGCCGTGCCGCTGTCGGCGTAGATGCGCACGCTCAGCTCGTCGGCGTAATGGGGCACGTAACGGTAGTGGCGCCAGGCGGTGACCGACCGGAGCTTGTAGCCGCCGTCCAGCTTCCAGTTGGCCTCGGCGGACACGCCGCCCTGCTCGGCGGCGGTGGTGGTGACGTCGTCGACGATGGTCTCGCGGCCGCCGGCCACGTAGCTCGCGCCGATCTTGCGCGCCGTCGCCGGGAAGCTGTCCGCCACCGATTTGTAGACGCGGGCCGGCGTGGCCGATTCGGCGCCGTAGTCCGCGGTCAGCTTCAGTTCGAAGCTGGCGCTGGGCCGCAACAGGACCTGCGCGCGCAGGCCCTTGCGCTCGTAGCCATTGATGTGGCCGCCGTCGGCGAGGTTCTTCACCGCGCCGTCGCTGTGCGCGTACAGCGCCGTGACGCGGTAGGCGGCGGTGTCGCTGAGCGGCGCCGACAGCGCGGCGGTCAGCTTGGACGTGTTGCGCTCCGCGTACGAGACGCTGACCGCGCCCTCGCGCTGGAAGGAGGGCCCCTTGGTGTGGATGTCGATCGCGCCGCCGGTCGCGTTCTGGCCGAACACGGTGCCGCTGGGGCCCTTGAACACATCGACGTAGTCGATGTCGGTCAGCGAGCGGATGATGCCCGGCCGCGGGAAGTAGACGTTGTCGACATAGGTCGCGACGCTGCTGGGCATGCCGATGTTCTGGTCGCCGCTGGTCTGGCCGCCGCCGTCGCCCACGCCGCGGATCGTGAGCTGCGTGTCGTTCGAGTCCGTGCTCTGGATGTAGAGGCCGGGCACCACGTACTGCAGGTCCTGGATGTCCTCGACGTGCAGCTCGGCCAGCGACTCGCCGCGCACGCGCGAGACGGCCGTGGCGGGGCGCTGCGGATGCTGTTCCTTCTTGGCGCGGCCGGTGACCTGCACCGCGTCGAGTTCGGTGACGTTGGCGGAGTTGGTCGCCGCGCCGTTGGCGGCGCTGCTGGCGGTGCTGTTGGCGGTGTTGTTGGCGCCGGCCTTGGCGTTGTCATCGGACGCGGCGGCGTGCGCGGCGGGGCCGCCCAGCAGCAGGCCGGCGGCGCAGAGGGCCGCGCCCAGCGGGGGACGCGAAAGGGAGGGGACGGGAATCATCGGTGCCTGGGTTCTTGTTGTGGAAAGGAGAGAAAGGGGAGAAAGGAGAGAGGGGCGACAGCGTTGTCAAAGCGGCGCGAAGAATTCGGGAGGAGGCCGTTCAGAGCCGCAGCACGCGGAAATCCTTGATCCGCAGATGGCTGGCCGTGGTGCGCAGCGCCAGCCAGCCGTGGCGGTATGGCGCGGGATCGGTCCAGGCGAACACCAGCTGGTCATCGGCGAAGACGCGCAGCTCGGCCGTGTGCCCCGGCGACGCGCGCGACTGGATGCGCAGGCGCACCGCCTGGCCATCCTTCAAACGGGCGAAGGCGGGCGGCGCGCCGAGCCGGTCGTCGGCGGTGGCCAGCGACGGTTCGGCATAGCCGGCGACCAGGGGCCGGGCGGCGGTGCCGTCATAGCGGCGCAGCCGCGTGCTGCGGTTGCCGTTGGCGCCGAAGCCGAGGTAGTAGAGATGCAGCGCGTCGTAGGCGCCGAGCGCGCCATCGGCCTGCCGCGCGCCTGGATCGCCGCCCTCGGCGGTGGTGGCGTTCCAGAACAGGTTGAGGTCGGAGAGCCGGTCCGGCAGGCCCGGGAACGACGCCGTGAGCGGCGTCGCGGTGAGTTGGATCTCGTAGTCGCCGGCGAAGGCCTCGCGGTACCAGAGCGTCAGGCCGGCCGGCGCGAGCAGGTCCAGCTCGCCATCAGCGGTCTGGATCCGGGTCTGCGGCGACTGCTGCTCGATGCGCCATGCGCCGGTGCCGTGGCGGAAGTCGTCGGAGGCCAGGACGGTGCCGGGCAGGTCCGCGCCGTGGGCGGCGGTGGCAAGCAGGCCGGACAGGCCGGCCACGACCCCGGCGACGTGGCGCAACAGGCGTTTCGATGGCAGGGCCGCTCGGGGGGGACGGCGGGCGCGCGGGCTCGCGCTCAAGAGGGACATCGGCGGTTCGGGAATCAGCAACACGAGGGTGCCGACTATCGTGGCCGGTCCCGGCCGCGGACAAATGCGGAATCCCGCGAGCCACATGCCGATTTCGCGCTTGCCCCGCACGGCTTTCATCACGCGAACGCCGATGTGGCCTACATTCGGCGGGATGTACACGCCCAAGCACTTCGACCTTCCGGATCTCTCGCACGCACGGCTGATGATCCAGGAACATCCGCTCGCCACGCTGATGCTGATCGACCCGGCGCAGGGGTTGTCGGCCACGCCGGTGCCGATGATCTGGGGCGCGCCGGCCGGCGCCTCCGCCGAGGAGGGCTGGTGGCTGGAGGGCCACCTCGCGCGCGCCAATCCGCATGCGGCGTCGCTGGCGTCGCCGGACCTGGGCGAGGTGCTCGTGCAGTTCAACGGCCCCGGCGCCTACATCTCGCCCAGCCACTACGACACGCCGCTGTCGGTGCCCACGTGGAACTACCTGACGCTGCAGGTCCATGGGCGCGTGCAGGTCGTCGACGACGAGGCCGGCAAGGACGCGCTGCTCAAGCGCCTGATCGCGACGCAGGAGCCGGACTACGCCGCGCAATGGCGCGGCCTGCCCGAGGATTTCCAGCGCAAGCTGCTGGGCGCGATCGTCGGCTTCCGCATCCCGGTCGCGCGCTGGACGATGAAGGCCAAGATCAGCCAGAACCGCAGCCCTGCCGAGCGCGAACGCATCCTCGCGCACCAGGAGCACCATGGCTCGCTCGAGGAGCAGATGCTGGCGCGCTGGGTGAGGGAGCTTTCCCCGCGCTGATCCCGCGCTGATCGCGCGCCGGCTTCACGCCGCGCGCCGCAACGGCGGCGCGCCGTCGCTCACATGCTCACGTAGTTCGGCCCGCCGCCGCCTTCCGGCGTGACCCAGACGATGTTCTGCGTCGGGTCCTTGATGTCGCAGGTCTTGCAGTGCACGCAGTTCTGCGCGTTGATCTGCAGCCGCTCGGTGTTGTCGTCGTTCTTCACGAACTCGTAGACGCCGGCCGGGCAGTAGCGGCTCTCCGGGCCCGCGTACTTGGCCAGGTTCACGTTCACCGGGATGCTCGCGTCCTTGAGCGTCAGATGCGCGGGCTGGTTCTCCTCGTGGTTCGTGTTGGACACGAACACCGACGACAGCCGGTCGAAGGTCAGCTTGCCGTCGGGCTTCGGATAGTCGATCTTCGGCATCTCCGACGCGGGACGCAGGTAGGCGTGATCGGGCTTGTCGCGGTGGACCGTCCACGGCGGGCGCTTCATGCCGAGCTTGGGCAGCAGCCACTGCTCGATGCCGGTCATCAGCGTGCCGACCGCCGTGCCCTTCTTGAACCAGGTCTTGAAGTTGCGCGATTGATCGAGTTCCTCGCGCAGCCAGCTGCGCTCGAAGGCGGCGGGATAGGCGCTCAGCTCGTCGAGCTGGCGGCCCGCGGCGAGCGCCTCGGCGATCGCGTCGGCGCACATCATCCCGGACTTGATCGCCGCATGGCTGCCCTTGATGCGCGCGGCGTTCAGGTAGCCGGCGTCGTCGCCGACCAGCGCGCCGCCCGGGAACACCTGCTTCGGAAGGCTCAGCAGGCCGCCGGCGGTGATCGCGCGGGCGCCGTAGCCCAGCCGCTTGCCGCCCTCGATGTGTTTGCGGATCGCGGGGTGCGTCTTCCAGCGCTGCATCTCCTCGAAGGGCGACAGCCACGGGTTCTTGTAGTCGAGCCCGACCACGAAGCCCAGCGTCACCTTGTTGCCCTCGAGGTGGTACAGGAAGCCGCCGCCGTAGGTCTCGCCGTCCATCGGCCAGCCGGCGGTGTGCACCACCAGGCCGGGCTGCGCCTGGCCGGCCGGCACTTCCCACAGCTCCTTGATGCCGATGCCGTAGGCCTGCGGATCCTTGCCGGCGTCGAGCTGGAACTTCGCGATCAGCTGCTTGCCCAGATGGCCGCGCGCGCCCTCCGCGAAGATCGTGTACTTGCCATGCAGCTCCATGCCGAGCTGGAAGCCCTCATGCGGCTCGCCGTCCTTGCCCAGGCCGACATTGCCGGTGGCCACGCCCTTGACGCGGCCCTGCTCGTCGTAGACCACCTCGGCGGCGGCGAAGCCGGCGAAGATCTCCACGCCCAGCGCCTCGGCCTGCTGCGCCAGCCACTTCGTGACGTTGCCCAGCGAGATGACGTAGTTGCCCTCGTTGTGGAAGCAGTCCGGGATCAGGAACTGCGGCGTGTCGGTGTGCCCGGACTCGCTCAGGAACAGCACCTGGTCGGCGGTGACGGGCTGGCTCAGCGGGGCGCCGAGCTCCTTCCAGTTGGGGAACAGCTCGGTCAGCGCGCGCGGGTCCATGACCGCGCCGGACAGGATGTGGGCGCCGGCCTCCGAGCCCTTCTCGAGCACCACCACCGAGATCTCGTGGCCCTTTTCCGCGGCGATCTGCTTGAGCCGGATCGCGGTCGACAGGCCCGCGGGGCCGCCGCCGACGACCACGACGTCGTATTCCATGCTGTCGCGCGGACCGTACTGGGCAACAAGTTCTTCGGAGGTCATGGTCATCCTTGCTCGTTCTAGTCAGGGGCCTGGCCTCGGCGCGGGGCGGCACGGGGCCGGCTCGCGGTGTGGCTGGGGCGGTTTGCGGCGCATTCTAGCCGTGTGAATCAAAAAAAGAACGGTCGTGCTTTTTATGAAATAGAGAGGGGCGTCGAGGCCGGACGGGCGTGCGCACGGCCGACCCGAAGGGGGCTCCCGCGGGGCTGGCGGGCGCCGTAGGATGGCCCGCGTTCAACGACGAGAGGATTCCCATGAGCATTCACGTGCAACGCGACAAGACCGGCCCGATGCGGCAGACGGTGAGCATCCGCGACCACCGGCTGACGGCGGACCAGCCGGTGGCCGGCGGCGGCGAGGATGCCGGCCCCGATCCGCACGAGCTCTACGACAGCGCGCTGGGCGCGTGCAAGGCGCTGACGGTGCTGTGGTACGCGCAGCGCAAGGGCATGGCGCTGGAGGACGTGCTGGTGGAGGTGGAGCGCGACGGGTCGCAGGAGCGGCAGGGCGTGTACAAGCTCAAGACCTCGCTGACCTTCGTCGGCGACCTGAGCGACGACGAACGGCAGCAGCTGCTGGCGGTGGCGGCGAAATGTCCGGTGCACAAGCTGATGACGCAGGTGACGACGGAGATCGAGACGGTGATGGCCGGCTGAGCCGGCTCAGCCAGCGGGCCCGGCGCGGGGTGGTGCGGGGCGGAGCGGGATGCGAAGGCGCGGGCTTGATCGCGGGCCGGGTCTTGCGTGCTATCGTGGCCGGCACCTTGTCCGGTCACACGAGAAGTTTTGCGAGAGACCTTGCCATGAGCTACAGCATCGATCTGGAGGGCCGCGTGGCCCTCGTCACGGGCGCGTCCAGTGGACTGGGCGCGCAGTTCGCCAGGACGCTGGCCAAGTCGGGCGCCTGCGTGGTGCTGGCGGCCAGACGCGTGGAGCGGCTCAAGGCGCTGCGCGCGGAGATCGAGGCCGGCGGCGGCGACGCGCACGTGGTGCAGATGGACGTCACCGACCTGGAGAGCATCGCGGCCGCGGTGGCGCGGGCGGAGACGGAGGTCGGGACGCTGGACATCCTGATCAACAACTCGGGCGTGAGCACGACGCAGAAGCTGGTCGACGTGTCGCCGGAGGACTTCGACTACGTGATGGACACCAACGTGCGCGGCGCGTTCTTCGTCGCGCAGGAGGTGGGCAAGCGGATGCTGGCGCGGGCGCGGGGCGCGGCGCCGGGGACCTACACCGGCGGGCGCATCGTCAACATCGCGTCGATGGCGGGGCTGCGGGTGCTGTCGCAGATCGGCGTGTACGCGATGAGCAAGGCGGCGGTGGTGCACATGACCAAGGCGATGGCGCTGGAATGGGGCAAGTACGACATCAACGTCAACGCGATCTGCCCGGGCTACATCGACACCGAGATCAACCACCACCACTGGACCACGGACCAGGGCCGCAAGCTGGTGGAACTGCTGCCGCGCAAGCGCGTGGGCACGCCGCAGGACCTGGACACGACGCTGCTGATGCTGTGCGCCAAGGAAAGCCGTTTCATCAACGGCGCGATCATCCAGGCGGACGACGGCTTCGGGGTGTGAGCGCGGCGCGCGGGATTCGACGGATTCGACGGATTCGAGATCAGAGAGAGTAGAGAGACCCGATGGCGGTGAGAGAACTGAGCGCGCTGGAAGCGCGGGTGCTGGCGGTGCTGGTGGAGAAGGAATCCACCGTGCCGGACAGCTATCCGATGTCGCTGAACAGCCTGACGCTGGGCGTGAACCAGAAGACCGCGCGCGATCCGGTGATGAACGCGAGCGAATCGGACGTCGCGGCGGTGCTGGACGAGCTCAAGGCGATGAGCCTGGTGAACAGCGTGAGCGGCAGCCGGGTGGCGCGCTTCGAGCACAACATGCGGCGGGTGCTGGGCATCCCGGGGCAGGCGGAGGCGCTGCTGGCGGTGCTGATGCTGCGCGGGCCGCAGACCTCGGCGGAGCTGCGGATCAACTGCGAGCGTCTGCATCGTTTCGCGGACGTGTCGTCGGTGGAGGGTTTCCTCGACGAGCTGGCGGCGCGCGAGCCGGCGCTGGCGGTGAAGCTGGCGAAGGCGCCGGGCGCGCGCGAGGCGCGTTGGGCCCATCTGCTGAGCGGCGAGCCGGCGCTGCCGGTGGCTGCGGCGTCCACCTCTTCGTCGTCGATGCCGCCGGTGTCGCCGGGCAGCAGTGCGCGCGACGAGGAGATCGCCGCGCTGCGCGCCGAGCTCGAGCAGCTGAAGGCCGCGGTGGCGCGGATCCAGCAGGAGCTCGGCATCGCGTGATCGCCGGCTAGGGCGATGGCGGGGTCATCAGCATCTCGCTGAGCGGGCGCGCGTGGCGCCAGCCGGTCTCCTCGAGCATCGGCTGGTCGTAGAACCGGGGCACGGGCCCCAGGCACAGCAGGCCGAGCGGCTCGGCGCCCGCGGGCAGCGCGAGCGCGCGGGCGAGTTCCGCGGGCTCGAACATCGACACCCATCCCAGGCCGAGGTTCTCGGCGCGTGCCGCGAGCCAGAGGTTCTGGACCGCGCAGGCGGCGGAGCACCAGGCCATCTCGCGCGGCTGGCTCAGCCGGCCGAAGACCGTGCCGTCATCGGGCGCGAGCACCACGCCGAGCAGCTCGGCGCAATCGCGCAGGCCTTCGACCTTCAGGCGCAGGAATTCCGCGCCGCGCTCGCCGAGCGCCTCGGCGGTGCGGCGGCGTTCGGCCTCGACGATGGCGATCAGCCGTTCACGCCAGGCGGGCGTGCTCAGGCGCATGAAGCGCCAGGGTTGCATCAGGCCGACCGAGGGCGCGGCGTGCGCGGCCTGGAGCAGCCGTTCCAGCTGGTCGTCGGGGAGGGGCGGGGAGGGCGTGAAATGCCGCATGTCCCGGCGCAGCGCGATCGCGCGGTAGACGGCGGCGCGTTCGGTGTCGTCGAAGCAATGCTCAGAGGTCGTCATCCCCGCATTGTCGGCGCCGCCTTCAGGTCTTGCGCTTGATCAGTCCCCAGACGAACAGCAGCGCGATGGCGCCGATCACCGAGGCGATGAAGCCCGCCCCTTGCCCGGCGGTGTACCAGCCCATGAACTGGCCCACGTAGGTGGCGATCAGCGACCCGGCGATGCCGATGAGGGTCGTGACGATGAAGCCGGCGGAGTCGTCGCCGGGCTTGAGGGCGCGGGCGATCAGGCCCGCGACGAAGCCGATCAGGATGGTCCAGACGATGCTCATGGAGGCGCCCTCGTGAATGGTCGATCTCGTGGGTGGTCCGCGCCCTGCATGGGCGCGGCGGTCGCGATCGATGATAGGCGCCGGGGTCATGGGCTCAAGGGGGGAACCCCCTGCGTGGGGGAGCCGGGCGTCGTCAGGGCTTCCTGAACTCGTTCTCGACCCACGCGCTGGCGCTGGTCTCGCTGAGCCGGAAGTTGGCGGGCACGCGCACCTGGGCGACCTGCTCGCCGTTCTCGTCCCTGGCGCTCAACAGCGCGTAGGGGTTGTCCTCGTCGGGGACGATGTCGAGCAGGACCTCGAGCCGGCCGGCGGGCGTGTCCAGCTTGAGGCTCTTGTGCAGCTGCGCGTGCAGCTGCTGCTCATGCCGGCGCAGCACCTCGGACGCGGTCTTCACCAGCGTGTGGAAGGCGGCGGCATCCAGCGGCTTGGGGTTCTTCTTGTCGCGGCCCATGGTCCACGGGCCCACGAGCGCGGGTTCGGACTCGCCGGCCAGCGTCATCGCGACGGCCCAGCCGTCGTCGTCCTCGTTCTTGATCACCGTCGCGGTCCAGCGCTCGTCGCGCCACAGGCGCGGCTCTTGAATGATCGTGTGTTCTTCGTCAGGGAAATCGGTGCTCATGCGGATGAAGGTATCACGGCCGGCGGGGGGCGCTCGCGATGGCGATGCCGCCTGCCGCGCCCGGCTGATGGTCCAGCTGATGGTCCGGCTTCAGCGCGCCCGTTCCATCGCCACCCTGATGCCGAGCCCGATCAGCGCGGCGCCGGCGAACTGCTGGAAGCGCTGGAACAGCGACGGCCGGCTGGCCAGCCAGCGCCTGGCGCGGCCGCCGAGCGCGGCCGTGCAGAGATTCACCGCCGTGCCCGACACGATGGAGACGACGCCCAGGATCGCCGCCTGCAGCCCGGCATGCCCTTGCGCCGGATCGATGAACTGCGGCATGACCGCCAGGAAGAAGAGCGCGATCTTCGGGTTGAGCAGATTGGACACGGCGCCCTGCGCGAACGGTGAGGACCATCGGCCGCGGGACACCTGGACATCCAGGGACAAGGGGCTGCGCAGCATCTGCCAGCCGAGCCACGCCAGGTAGGCGGCGCCCACCGCCTTGACGAAGAGGAAGGCCGTGGGCACGGCCGCGAAGAAGGCGGTCAGCCCGAGCGAAGCGGCCGCCACGTGGACCAGCGCCGCGCAGGCGATCCCGGCGCACACGAGCGCGCCGGCGCGCGTGCCGCGCGACACGGCATTGGTCAGGATGCACATCACGTCCGGCCCCGGGATGAGGGCGAAGCTCATGTTGAGCAGCGTGAAGGCCAGCAGCGTGGTCGGCTCGATCATGGGAATCCTTGGCGGCGCGTGGGTGGGGGGAGCACATGCGGATGACGGGCCGCATTCTGGGATGACGCGGCGTCCGGACGTGGCAGCAGACAGGCATCGCATTTGCCAATGCCAACGCATGTTCGATCTACAGGTCAATGGCTGGGAGCTGCTCGCGCGGGCGGCGCTGATCTACTTCGCGCTCTTCGTCATGGTGCGCGTCTCGGGCAAGCGGACGGTCGGGCAGTTCACGCCCTTCGACCTGCTCGTCGTGATGCTGCTGAGCGAGGCCGTCAGCAATGCGCTCAGCGGCGGGGACGATTCGGTGCTCGGGGCCTGGATCCTGGCGGCGGCCCTGATCTTCATGAACGGGCTGCTCGGCTTCATCAGCTCGCGCAGCAAGCGGCTGGAGCGGCTGCTCGAAGGCCACCCGGTGCTGATCGGGCGCGACGGCCAGTGGTTCCCGGAAGTGCTGAGCCGTCATCGCCTGGGGCCGTCCGATGCGGAGAAGGCCTTGCGCGAGGCCGATTGCGCCTTGAGCGAGCTCAAGCTCGCCGTGCTCGAGACGGACGGCAGCATCAGCATCGTCAAGCGGTGACGCGCCGGCGCGGCGCGACGCGCCCCTTGCCTGACGCCGCTGGCTCGATGCGTGCCTTCAAGGTGTCCTTCATCCATTGGAGCGCGGTCTCCTTGCGCTGCGGCGACTCGGCCGCGGTGCAATCGCCGGGCACCCACACGCGGTGGCCGCGCACGTAGGCGTCCATCGCCGTGCACTGGACGCAGTAGTCGGCGGCGAGTCCGGTGATCACGAGGTCCTTGGCCTTGAGCTCGTCGAGCAGCAGCGCCAGCGGCGTCTGATAGAAGCCCGAATGCCGCGGCTTGAGCACGAACAGGTCGCCCTTCGCTGGCGGAAGCAGCCGCGCGAGCTGCGCCGCGTAGCCGCCGGAGCGCCGGCATTCGCGCATCAGCACGGACTCGTCGGAGCGCCACTGGCCGAAGTTGTCGTTGACGTAGACGGTGGTCCAGCCCTCGGCGCGGAACTGGCGCTTGAGCGCGGCGGTGGCGCGCGCGGCCTCGACCGCGGCGGGAGCGAGCGCCTCGGCGCCGTCGAAGCGCAGAGGATTGATGAAGTCCACCAGCAGCAGCACGCGGCGGGAGGTCGCGAGGGTGGACGTGCGGACGCGGTCATTGGCGGCGGTGGTCATGGCGTCACGGAGCAAGCGCCATACCCAGTCAGCGGCCTCGCCCGCTTGCGGGAGAGCAACCGAGTCAAGCGCTGCTGCTTGCCAACTCCCTCGCCCCCGCAACCGGGCGTGGCCGTCCGCACTGGCCTTGCGCAAGAACTCCCTCGCCCCCCGCGAGGGGGGAGAGGGCAGGGGAGAGGGGGCGCTTCGAAGGGCAGCGGCGCTGTGGCACGAGCCCCCTCTCCCCTCCCTCTCCCCGCTGGGGCGAGGGTGTAGGAACGAGCGAGCGCTGCCGGCAAGAACTCCCTCGCCCCCCGCGAGGGGGAGAGGGCAGGGGAGAGGGGGTGCTTCGAAGGGCAGCAGCGCTGTGGCACGAGCCCCCTCTCCCCTCCCTCTCCCCGTTGGGGCGAGGGGGTTTACTACGACGACGTCCGGCTCTTACCCCCTCGCCTGCTTGCGGGAGAGGGGGGCGGGCCAGCGGCGGAGGAAGTACGGAGGCCGTCTTCTCCTCCAGCGACAATCGCGCGATGACCGACGCCTCCTCTCCGCCCCCGGCGCAGCCGCGCAATCCCTTGCACGGACTGACGCTCGAAGCCATCGTCACTGCGCTGGTGGACGAGTACGGCTGGGCGGGCCTGGACGAGCGCATCCCGCTGCGCTGTTTCGCCTTCGAGCCCAGCATCAAGTCCAGCCTGAAGTTCCTGCGCAAGACGCCGTGGGCGCGGGAGAAGGTCGAGGGGCTCTACCTGTTCATGCTGCGCGAGCGGCGGCGCAACGCGGGTGGCTGAGCGCGGCGCGTGGATCAGGCGGGCTTCGCGCCGGTCTTCTTCCTGGCGGCCTTCTTCGTTTTCGTCTTGCCGGTCTTCGTGGTCTTCGCGACCGTCGCGGCCTTCATCGCCTTCATCGCCTTCGGCGCATCGTCCATGACTGCCGTGATCCCGGCGGTCGCGCCCGTCGTCCACGCCTGCGCGCGCGCCTGCAACGTCGGATTGCATCTCGACTTCGCGAGCTTCCGATAGCCTGCCGCCGTCAGGTGTATTTCATTGGCCCAGTCGTTGCTGATGCCGGTCGAGCCCGGGTCGGCGGGCGTGCTGCCGCCGCGCGTGTCCAGCACGACGAAGCCGCCGATGCGCGTCTTCACGCGGTGCTCGAGGAAGTCGAAGAACCAGTCCACCAGCGCGCGCGCGACCGCTGGCCAGTCGCCGTCCGGAATGCCGGCGGCGAGGAAGCTTGGCGCCAGCCACGGTCCTGCCACGCCGTTCACCGCGGGCGCGAAGCGCGGGGTCATGTAGTCGTAGACGTGGGTCACGATGTCCATGCCGGCGAAGTTCTGGTCACGCAGCGCGCCCAGCGCCACGTAGGCCTGGAGCAGCTCGTCGCACAGGCTGGCCCAGCCTGGCTGCGACAGGTAGCGCGTCGGGCCCTGATCGGGCGGGAGCCACTCCTTCGGGAAGCGCAGGATGCGCTGCGCGATGTCGTGGCCTTCGCCGCGGCGGACCCATTCGATGAGGTCGTTGCCGCCGCCGGAGATCAGCATCGCGCGCCAGTCGGGCATGCCGCGCAGCGTCATCGCGAGGTTGAACTTGGAGAACTTGCGCGGATCGGGCAGGTCGCGCAGCTGCTGGCCCGGCATCGCGTAGTTCACGACGGCCACGTCCTTGCCGAAGTCCAGCGCATTGAACAGGCTGCCCGTGATCCACGGCGGCAATGAGCCGAAGGAGCCCCACGAGTCGCCATGGGCGATGACGGGCACGCATTGGTTGAAGTCGGTGCGGTCCTCCATCAGGTCCTGATGGGTGTAGATGGTCGTCGTCATGCGCGCCTCCCGATGCCGCTCACGCGAGCGTTGCAGCGTAGGAGAGGAGCAGGGCAATCGCCATCCCCAGGTTCGAAATCGAAGGCGGCTTGCCGCGGGAGGAAACGCCCTTGGCCCGTTTGCCGGGAAAGGAAGGGGGCGAAGGAGCGTTCACCAGGACTGGCGCACCGGGTGCGCGAGACACGGTGTCACGGAACGGTGTTGAAATCGCTGCCCTGGAGGAAACGACCATGAGCGAACGCAACAAGCAACTGGACGCGATCTACGCCGAGGCGGCGCCCGAGATCGCGGAGTTCTGGAATGGCTGCCGCGAGGCGGGCCTCGAAGCCCACACCGAAGAGGCGACCGGCGCGGTCGATGCGCAGATCCGCGCCTTCTTCGAGCGGCTGAAGGCGCTGCCGGATCCCTCGACCGACGAGCAGGTGCTGACGGAGATGAAGCAGCTCTACGAAGCGCTCGATCGGATCAACGCCGACGCGGAGCATGGCCTGCTCGAGACCGATGAGCGGGAGCTGCTGGTGCCGCTGTTCATCGCCGCGGCCCAGGCCTGCGGGGTGGATCCGGAGGCGTATGACGGGGAGCCGGGCGGGGAGTATCGGGAGTTCTGAGCAGCAAGCCGCCGCCACAGTGAACGAGCGATCCAGGCAGCCCAAGCCGCTGCGAGACATCCGGTACTTCGAGAGCGCCGAGGTCCCGCCTGCGGGGGCGCCGATGCCGCGCTACGCGTCCGAGCTGTTCAAGCTTCCGAAGGAGGCCGTGGCGCTCGGGCAGCGCGTTGCCCGGAAATGCGAAGAGCTCGGGGTCTCGATCGGCAGCGCGGATCACCTGTATGTCTGCTTCACGCCTTCCTTGGAGGAGGGCGCCTTGAGCTTCACGGACCATGCGGTCGAGCCTTGGCACAGATTCGTGCTGTGCGGCCTGGACCGCGGGTTCAACGAACGCAGTGCCCAGGAGCAGCTCCAGGCGGTCTGTGGCGCGACATTCGATGCCATCGCGGCGCTGGCGCAGGCCGGGGCGGATCAGTTGCCTTCGCTGCAGCGGGACGTCGTCGCCAAGGGTGACGCGCTGCGCGTGACCTTGCGGACCAAGCAGACGAAGAAGTATCGAGTCGCCGTCGAGCAGACCGTGCTCGTCCCTCCGTCTCCAAGCCAGGTGTTCGTGCGAGTGGAGGAGATCGGGACTTCGAAGGTGTTGGAAGTCGAAGTTGCGGAAGTGCGGTTTCATGACGATGCACCCGCTTTGGTGGATCGCCTGGCCATCGTTGACGAGGTGCTGGTGATCCACCCGCGGAAGTCCTTCCGCGCGGAGCTGGTCCAGCGCAAGTACGAGGTGCCGTTGCGAGTCAGTCTTCGAGGGCGTTTTGATGCCACGGAGCCGTCGACCTGCCTTTGAGTGTGCTGGAAGCCGCATCTCTCGATCCGCACCCACGCGATCCAGTGGACTGGTCCGTTAACGAAGCAGAGACAATTCGCGCCCATCAGACAAGGACAGCGTAGGGAGAACCGTGATGGACTGGCGGTTGAAAGTGGCGCGGCAGGCCGTTCTGGCGCGTCTCCCGTTTGGATATGGATTGCGCCGGATCAAGCGCAAGGTCTTCGGGTACCAGCCGAATCTGGGCAACCTCAGAGAGACGCTGGCCTGCTGGCGCCAGATGCGCGACGGGCTCGAACGGGCTGGCGGGTCGGTGGCGGGCGCCACGGTGCTTGAGATCGGAACCGGCTGGTTTCCGACGATTCCCGTCATGCAGTGCCTCGCGGGAGCGAAACATGTCTACATGTCGGATCTCAATGTCCATCTGGACGACGTGAGCTTCGCCGCGACCATTGACTTCCTGCGCCGCGAGCTGCCGGATGAACCGCGCCTGCGCGAGATCCAATCCCGCCGTGACGTTCCGGTCAGCTACCTGGCACCGTTCGACGTCAATGCCATCCCTGATGGATCCATCGATATCGTGACCTCGCGCACGGTGCTCGAGCACATTCCCCCCGAGGACCTGATCCAGCTGTTCGCGGCCCTGCGTCCGAAGCTGTCGCCGCGCGCGCGAATGGTCCATCTGGTGGACCACTCGGATCACCTTGAGCATTCGGACAAGTCGATCAGCAAGATCAACTTCCTGACCTGGCCGGAGCACAAGCACGCGTGGATCAATCGGCTGACCCGCGAGGGCGAGAACCGCCTGCGACATCACGAGTACGCAGCCGTCTTCGCCGCCGCTGGATTCGAAGTTCTGATCGACGACGCGCAGGTGCATGAGCCGACGCGCGCATTGGCACAGTCGCTGGCGCTTCAGCCGCACTATGCGGCGATGACGCCGGAGCAACTGGCGACGATGTCGTCGCTGTACGTATGCAAGATGGCGGTTCGCCAAGCAGGCGCGGCCCCTGTCGGCCACCCGGCGACCGGCGCGCGTCAAGGTGTCGGTGCGGGAGCCGTTGAACTCGTCAACGCCGAGTGACCGCGGCGCGGGATTGAACCGGCCTCACATCGCCAACCTCTTCCCCAGCCGATACAGGAATTCCTGGAATTCCTCCAGCGACTTCACCCGCACGTGCTCGTTGAGCCCATGCACGCCGCTGGGTTCCGTCCCCGTGAACGCCCCGACCCCATAGGTCCAGATCCCGGCGTTGTTGAGGAACCGGCCATCCGTCGTCGCCACCAGCATCGTCGGGATCACCGGCACGCCGGGCCAGAACTCCGCGGCGGTCCCTTCCACCGCCTCGATCACCGCCGGCGCCATCGGCGGCTGCGGTGACGCCACCGCCTCGTTGCTCGCCTTGACCGCGATCTTGTCGTCGGCCAGCACGCTCACCAGCGTCTTGCGCACCTCCTCCGCCGGCTGCCCCGGCAGGATGCGGCAGTTCACCGTCGCGCGCGCCCGCTGCGGCAACGCGTTCGTCGCATGCCCGGCCTCGACCATCGTCGCCACGCAGGTCGTCCGCACGCTCGAGTTGTACAGCGGCGACTTCGCCCACAACCGCTCCAGCGCCGCCGTGTCCGTCGGCCTGGCCAGCAGCGCGCGAAGGTCCGCCGCCTCGTCCTTGTTGCCCTCCAGCGCCGCCACCCGCTCGAAATACGCGCGCGTCGTGTCGTTGAACTGGATCGGGAAGTCGAACTTCGCCAGCCGCGCCAGCCCCTCCGCCAGGTGATAGATCGCGTTGTCCCGCACCGGCCGCGCGCTGTGACCGCCCGGATTCGTCACCTCGAGCTCATAGGTGACGAAGACCTTCTCGCCGATCTGCAGGCTGTACGACACCGGCCGGTCCTGCTTGTCGAGCACGCCGCCGCCGCCTTCGTTCAGCGCCAGCTCCGCGTCGATCAGCGGCCGGTGATGCTTGAGCAGGTAGTCCACGCCATCCCACTTCGAGGGGACGATCTCCTCGTCGCAGGTGAGGGCCAGGATGATGTCCCGCTTCGGAAGGAGCTTCTCCTCCTTGTAGCGGATCATGTTGCTCACATGCGAGGCCGCATGCGACTTGTCGTCCAGCGTGCCGCGCCCGTAGTACACGCCGTTCTCCTCGACCAGCTTGAACGGGTCGCGGACCCAGTCCTCCCGCTTGGCCTCCACGACGTCCAGATGCGCCACCAGCAGCAGCGGCCGCTTCTCGCCACTGCCCTTGAGCCGCAGCACCAGGTTGCCCTTGGCGGGTCCGTCCGGCGGCACCACGAGCCGCATGTCGCCCTCGGCGTACCCCGCCTGCCGCAAGCGCCTGGCCATCGCCTCCGCCGCCACGGTGCAACTGCCCGCGGACTGCGTCGTGTTGGTCTCGACCAGCTCCTTGAAGATGTCGTGGAAGCGGCGCAACTCGCGCGGCGGCGTGGCATCCGCGGCGAGCGCCGCGGCATGGGGAACCAGGATCGTCAGCGCGACGGCGAGCGTCGACCAGGCACGGGTCATGGAGGCCTCCCTTGGGGTGTGGCGCCTGCGCTGGCCCAGCGCGGCGCCGAGGGATGCTCCTACGAATGCGCCGGAGCAGCGCTACCGGCAAACCCTGATGACGATCCTGGCCAGGCGATCACTTCGCCGAATCGACGATCGCGCTCACGATCCCCGGATACACCGTCGCGCCGCTGTTGCGGTCGAACAGCCCCATGCTGTGGTTGCTCGACGCCCCGCCCGCGTCCCAGTACACCGGCACCGCGCCATGCGTCCACGCCGAGCGCGCCACATACCGGTCCCACGCCGTCCGGTACGTCTCCGCGCCCGGGAACTCCGTCCGCCGGATCGCGCCGAACTCACCCAGGATCACGGGAATGCCCTGGTCCACGAAGCGCGTCTTCATCTTCTGGAACTGCCCGTCGATGTAGGCCTCGTTCGCCCAGGTCTCCGTGTTGGCCGCGCTCGTCGCCCCCGCGCCCCATTGCCAGATGCTGCTGTTCTCGTTCAGCGTGAAGTTGTACGGGTCGTAGAAGTGCACCTCCATCATCAGCCGCCGGCTCGCCGAATCCGTCGGCATCGTCGCGAAGTTCACCGCGTGATCGATGTTGGTGTTGAAGCCCTGGACCACCAGGTGCCGCGCCAGATTTCCGCCCCCGGTCGCGCGCACCGCGTTCACGAAGGTCTGGTTGAAGCTGTTCTGCACCGTGTAGTACTCGACCGTCGGCGTGCCGTAATCACCATCCACCATCACCTCGTTGGTGCCGGCGAACAGCAGCGTGTCGTCATAGCCCTTGAAGGCGTTGGCGATCTGCGTCCAGAACTTGGTGATGCGCGCGTTCACCGCCGACTGCTGCGCATAGGTCGGCTGCATCCAGCCGCCATCCCAGTGGATGTTGATCATCGTGTACAGGCCGGCGTTGTGCGCGTAGTCCACCACCTGCTTCACCCGCGCCATCCAGGTCGCGCTGATGTTGTCGCTCGCATCGGCGTACTGCTTCCAGGACACCGGGATGCGCACCGTCTTGAAGCCCGCCGCCTTCACCGCGTTGAACATCGATTGCGTCACCGCCGGATTGCCCCACGCGGTCTCTCCTCCGATGGCCTCCAGCGAGTTGCCCAGGTTCCAGCCCGCGCCCATCAGCTGGGACAGCTGCAGGCTGGTCAGGTCCCGCATGCCGGGCACGGTGATCGCGAAGTCCCGCGTCGACTTCGCGCCGCAGCTGTTGGTGTACGTGGCCACCGCCGTGCAGCTCGCCTTGGCGGTCAGCCCCAACTCGCGCGTGCTCGCCGACGCGCCGCAGCCCGACCAGGCCCAGGACCCGCCGCTGGTGGGCTGCGGTCCGAGCGTCAGCGTGCCGCCCGCGGCCACCGTCGCCGACGAGGTGTTGCTCCAGGCGCCGCCGCCGACCTTGACGTAAGGATTGATCGCCGTCGGCGAGCAGCTCTGCGCGCCCGCCTCCAGACCGCTCGTCAGGCCGGTCGCCGCCATCAGCAGCGCGGCCAGGGTTCTTGCCTTCATCGTCTTGTCTCCGTGAGTTGTGGTGGGCATGCGCGCCGTCGCGCGCATGGTCCGGTGAGGACCCTGGAAAACTCGATGGACGGCAGCGCGGCCGGCGCGCCTTCAGACGGTGCCGCGTTGCGCCTCCAGGCGCTCGCGGATCTCGGCCATGCCGCGCTCGGTGAGCTCGAAGCGCGACACCGAGATCAGCGCCAGCAGCAGCCCCAGCACCGGAATGCCGGACAGCAGGATGCGGATCATGAAGATGGCGTGGTCGCTCTGCACCGGCAGCTTCGAATCGAACCCGGTGAACTGCAGGATCCAGCCCGACGCGCCGACGCCCAGCGCGATGCCGACCTTGGAGATCCACGACTGGCAGGCCGCGAACGAGCCCTCGCGGCGCTGGCCGGTCTGCAGTTCGTCGTAGTCGATGACGTCGGCCACCGTCGAGCCATACAGCGTCCAGAAGCCCGCGCCGGTGAAGGCCACGAAGCCGCAGGCCAGCAGCTGCAGCGCCGGACGCTCCGGGTCGTAGAGCCACCAGTCGCCGATGAAGGCGCAGATCGCCAGCGACAGCACCAGCGCCAGCGCCGCGCGCTTGCCATGCCGCCGCGCGACGTAGTTGAAGAACGGGATGCCGATGAAGCCGAACACCATGCCGGCCACGCCCATCGCGGTGTTCCACTTGGTGGCCAGCGCGATGTCGCCCTTGCACACGTAGTAGACGGTGGCGTAGTAGCCCAGCGCCGACACCATCGCCGTGCCGATGCCGTAGGCCAGCATCATCCCCAGGATGTGCCGGAACGGCCGGCAGCGCAGCGTGCGCCACAGCGTGTCGGCGAAGGGGATGTGGGACTGCGAATGCGCGACCAGCTTCTCGTAGTAGCGCTCGCGCACCGTCATGAACATCACGATGGACACGGCCACCATCACCGCGCCCAGCAGCGCGCAGTAGGTCTGCGCGCCGCGCAGGATGTCGGGCTTGCCGTCCGCCCCATGGAACCACGCCAGCGTCGTGAACTGCGCGGCGAAGAACATCGCCAGCTCCGGCGCCTTCTGGATCGCGTTCTTGATGGACATCACGTTGGTGCGCTCGTGATAGTCCGGCGTCATCTCCGAGCCCAGGCTCAGCCACGGCATGTTGAAGCAGCTCATCACCGGCACGTAGATGACCGTGGAGATGACCATGAACACGAAGTACTGCATGTCCGTCCACCCGCGGCCGACGGCGAACATCAGCGGCAGCCCGATGCCCGCCAGGATCCCGCCCACCAGGATGAAGGGCCGGCGCCGACCGTAGCGCGTGCGCGTGTTGTCGGAGATCCAGCCGAAGATCGCGTCGGACGCGGCGTCGACGAAGATCTTGATCATCTGCGCCGTCGAGATCAGCCCCGGCGCGACGCCCAGGAACACGTTGAAGACGTGGAAGGCGAGCGACGCGTAGAGCCAGTGGCCCCACAGGTCGATCATCGAGCCGAGCCCGTAGCCGACCTTCTGCGGCATCGGCACGCGGTCGGCGGGACGGATCACGTGCGGCGCCGGCGCGGCGCCGGAGTCGGAGGAGGTCAGGCTGGTGGCGCTCATGGCGGGCCTCAGAGGATGCGGCGTTCCTGGACGATCCGCGCGTAGTAGCGCGCCGACAGCTTGGGCGTGCGGACCTGCGTGCCGTAGTCGCAATGCACGATGCCGAAGCGCCGCTGGTAGCCGTCCTCCCATTCGAAGTTGTCGATGAAGGACCACAGGAAGTAGCCGTCCACCGGCACGCCGTCGCCGATGGCGCGATGCAGCTCGCGCAGGTGGCCGCGCAGGAAGTCGCGCCGGTGCAGGTCGTGGCACTCGCCGCCGCTGACCGGCTCGTCGTCGTAGCCGCAGCCGTTCTCGGTGATGTAGATCGAGCGGTGGCCGTAGAGCTCGGCCACCATCCGCGGCGCCCAGTACATCGACTGCGGCACCAGGTGCAGCCACGGCGGATCGGCGCGCGGATAGTTCTTCGGCAGCGCCAGCTGCTCATAGCCGGCGTCGTTGCCCGCGGCGCGCACGTAGTGCCCGGTGTAGATGTTCAGCCCGAGGAAATCGGTCGGCTGGCTGATCAGGTCGAAGTCGCCGGGCAGCACGGCCGGCGCGGCGTCGCCGACGCGCTTCAGGTAGGACTCGGGATAGTGGCCCGCGTGGATCGCGCCCAGGATGTGGGCATTGCGGTCGCGGAACCAGGCGGTCGCGGCGGCGATGTCCTCGGGGCTTTCGCTGACCGGCACGCTGACGTCGCAGTTGTCGGTCAGGCCGACCTTCGCTGCCGGTCCGCCGTGCAGGCGCACCGCGCGCACCGCATGGCCGTGGGCGACGATCGCGTGGTGGTAGGTCTGGTTGACGACCGCCTCCGGCTCGCGGCGGCCGGGCGCCTTGGTGCCGAAGCCGTAGGCCAGCATCGTGAAGCAGCGGATCTCGTTGAGCGTGATCCAGTGCTTCACGTCATCGGCGAAGGCCTTCACGACCACCTCGGCGTAACGCGCGAACGCGTCGACCGTCTCGCGCGAGGTCCAGCCGCCGCGCTCCTCCAGCGCCATCGGCAGGTCCCAGTGGAACAGCGTCACCCATGGCGTGATGCCGTGCTTGCGCAGGCTGGCGAAGAGCCGGCGGTAGAAGGCGATGCCTTCCTCGTTCACCGCGCCGGTGCCGTCCGGAATGATGCGCGGCCAGGCGATCGACATCCGGTAGTCCTTCAGGCCCAGCGAGGCCATCAGCGCGAAGTCCTCGTCGAAGCGGTGGTAGTGGTCGACGGCCACGTCCAGGGTGTCGCCGTCGTGCACCGCGCCGGGCTGGCGGCAGAAGCGGTCCCAGTTGGACTCGCCCTTGCCGCCCTCGAAGGCGGCGCCCTCGATCTGCGGCGCGGAGGCGGACACCCCGAACACGAAGGTGTCGGGGAAGGGCGTGGCGTAACCGAACGCCGGCAGCGGCGTGAGGGTCGTCAGCGAGGGCAGGGAGGAGGCGGTGGTGGAACTCAAGGGACTGCTCGTGATGTCAGGGTGGATGGGGGGCGGCGCGTCGGGGCGGGCTGCTCAGCGGGATTCGTCCAGGAGGCGCGTGAGCGCCGGGTGCATCGCTTCCGCCCAGAGGCGGTAGCCACGCTCGTTCGGGTGCAGCCAGTCGGGCATGACCTCGGGCGAGAGCGTGCCGTCGGGGTTCGTCAGCGACGCGCCGATGTCCAGGAAGTGCACGGCCTGCCCGTCGGCGAAGCCGCGGATCAGCGCATTGATCTCGTTGTTGAGGACGCGGCCCCGGCCGTCGGGCCGGGGATCGCGCGGGAAGATCGCCAGCAGCAGGATCTTGCTGGCGGGCTGCCGCATGCGGATCTCGTCGATCAGGCGGCGGATGCCGGCGGCGGTCGCGGCAGGCGCGTCCTGCCGGTCGCCGGTGTTGTTGGTGCCGATCATCAGCACGGTGACCTTGGGCGCGATGCCGTCGATCTCCCCATGCTGCAGGCGCCACAGCACGTTCTCGGTGTGGTCGCCGCCGAAGCCCAGCGCCAGCGCGTCGTAGCGCGCGAAGTGCTCGGCCCAGACCGCCTTGCCGGCGTCTTCCCAGCCCTGGGTGATGGAGTCGCCGATGAAGACGACCTCCGGGTTCCGGCCCGCCGCGCGCATCGCGCGGATCTCCGCCAGCTTCTGCTCGTGGCGCGGCATCCACCAGTCCAGCGACCAGGACTGCAGCAGCGGCGAGGGCGTGACCGGCTCGGTGCGGTAGTCCGCGCAGACCGCGTTGGCCTGCCCGCGCCGCACCACGCGCACGTTGGCGATCGACAGTTCGCCGCGTCCACCGGTCTCGACCGAGAACGGCAGCGTGACGCGGCTGAAGTCGTCGCCATCGCGATGGAAGCACGACAGCGAGAACGACAGCCGCTGCCATCCCTTGCCCTCGAGCGCGCGGCCCGGCATCAGGTAGTTGAGCTTGCGCTCGCACCCGTCGCCGCAGGACAGCTTGAACGAGAGCCCGCCCTGGCTCAGGTCCTTGACGTCGATGTCGAACTCCAGCGTGCCGTGCGCGAGGTAGGGGCGCAGGTCGACGGGCGCGCCGCCGGTCACGCGCAGGCTCGCGTACCAGGTGTCCTGCCAGGTCATCGTGACCGCGTCGCGCGCGCCCTCCTTGCCGCTGCGCCGGGCGGAGATCCGGGTGGTCGCGGCCTGGGGTTTGGGCGCCGGCGGCGCGTCGGCGCGGTCGCCGGTCAGCGGCGCGCTGCGCTCGAAGTCGCCGATCGTCAGCTGGTAGCCCGTCATCGGCTGGCCGGCGAAGACGCGCAACTCGTCGGCGGGCGCGGCCGGTGGCGCATCGGCGGCTCGCGCGCCGCTGGCCACGCAGGACAGGGCGGCGGTGGACGCGGACAGGAGGAGGGGGCTCAACTTCATGGTGTCGGGGGCAAGGGAGTCGGAACGATGGGGCGCCGGAATCATCGGACCCGCCGGAGCCGGGCGTCGAGGCGGCGCGTCTCTCCGGGCTTGAGCTGAAGCGTCGCGCGGTGCGCGCCGGCGCGCACGGTGACGCGCCGCGTGCCATTGAAACCGTCCGCCGATGCCGCCGGCGCGCGCAGCGTGACCGCGGTCAGGCGGCCGGCGGACCAGGCGAGATCGACCTCGATGCCGCCGCGCGCGCGCAGGCCGCTGGCGTGGCCCTCGCGCCAGGCGGCGGGCAGGGCGGGCAGCAGCTGGAGCTCGCCGGCATGGGACTGCAGCAGCATCTCGATGACCGCGGCCGTGTAGCCGAAGTTGCCGTCGATCTGGAACGGCGGATGCGCGTCGAGCAGGTTGGGATAGGTGCCGCCGGCGTTGTTGGACTCGGTGCCCGGGCCCGCCTGCTCGGCGGCGCGCGCGCCGGGCGTGGCCAGCAGGCCGCGCAGCATGCGATAGGCATGGTCGCCGTCGCCCAGCCGCGCCCAGAACGCCATCTTCCAGGCCATCGACCAGCCGGTGCCGGCATCGCCCCGGGCCTCGAGCGTGCGGCGCGCCGCCGCCGCCAGCGCGGGCGTGCGCACCGGCGAGATCTGCCGCCCCGGGAACAGCGCGAACAGATGGGACACGTGGCGGTGCGTGTCGCCCGGCGTATCGAGCACCGGATCGCGTTTCTCGTCCAGCCATTCGAGCAACTGGCCCCAGCTGCCGATCTTCGGACCGGCGAGCCGGTCGCGCAGCGCGGCGACGTGATCGCGCCACGCGCGTTCGTTGCCCACCGCATCGGCCGCCGCGACCGCGTTGTTGAACAGGTCCCACAGGATCTGCTGGTCGTAGCTGACGCCGTCCTCGACCGGGCCGTGCTCCGGCGACCAGCCCAGGGGCGCGACCAGCCGGCCGCCGGGCAGCGGCTTGAGCTGGTCCTCCCAGAAGGCAACGACCTCCTTCATCAGCGGCAGCGTGACCTCGCGCAGGGTGCGCGCGTCACCGCCGAAGGCGTAGTGCTCCCAGAAGTGCTGCAGGTACCAGGCGTTGCCGGTCTTGTTCCAGAGGTAGCCCATGCCGCCGAAGGGATTCGACTCGGTGCGCACGGTCCAGCCGCGCACCGGGCGGCCTTGCGCGGTCAGGAAGCGTTCCTCGGGCGGCCGGGCCTCGCCGGCATTCGCGCCGATGGGGATGGGCTCGCTCGACGCCGCGCCGCTCGCCGCGCCCGAGGCGGCCGTGGCCAGCGCTCGCTGGGCGGTCTCCGCGACCACGCGGCGGTACATCGGGATCTGGCTCTGGACGAAGCCGAGGAAGGGCCGCGCCATCTCCGCCAGGTTGGCCGTTTCCGCCGGCCAGTAGTTCATCTGGACGTTGATGTTGGTGTGGTAGTCCGAGCTCCACGGCGGCGTGAGGCTGTCGTTCCACAGGCCCTGCAGGTTGGCCGGCAGCGAGTCGCGCGAGCTGGCGATCAGCAGGTAGCGGCCGTACTGCGCGTGCAGCGCCTCCAGCTCGGGATCGCCGCCCTCGGCGGTGTAGCGGCGCAGGCGCTCGCCGGTGGGCAGCGCGCGGCGATCGTCGCCGCTGCGGCCCAGGTCCAGCGCCAGCCGCGCGAAGAAGCCTTGATGGTCGGCGAGGTGCTGCGCGCGCAGCGTGGTCCAGGGCTGCGCAGCCGCCGCCTCCACCTGCGCGGCGACGCGCGGCAGCGGATCGATCCCGCTGTCGAAGGCCTTGGCCGCGTCGGGCAGGTAGCTGGTGCCGGCGCCGAGCACCACGGTCAGCGCGTCACAGCCGTCGAAGACGAGGTGATCGCCTTCGGCGCGCACCGAGCCGCCTTCCGCGATCACGCGCGCCTGCGCCGCGTAGCGCATGCCGTTCGGAAGCGCGCCGGCCGACGTCAGGCGCGCGCCGGCCTCGGCCTCGGCGCTGACGCGCGCGCCGTGGCGGTCGCTCAGCGCGAGCGCGCCGCTGTACTGCCCGGGCCGGTCCGCGCTCAAGCGCAGCACGATGGCTTGCGCCGGATGACTCGCGAGGGCCTCGCGCGTGAAGCGGACGCCGCCGCGCGTGTAGCTGACGCGATGGACCGCGTCGCCGATGTCGAGCTCGCGCCGATAGGCGCCGGCCTCGAGCTCGGACCCGGCGTCATGTCCCGGCAGCGTCAGCACCAGGTCGCCGAAGGGCTGATAGGCGCCCATCGTGCGGCTGTCGCCGGTCCACAGCGTGTTCTCGTTGAATTGGACGCGGTCGCGCGCGAGCCCGCCGAACAGCATCGCGCCGAGCCGCCCGTTGCCGATGGGCAGCGCGCGGCGCTCCCAGCCTTCCGGCGTATCGGGCGCGGGCGCGCGCTCGAACAGGCGCAGCTCCGACGCCATCGCCGCCATCGGCGCCATCGGCGCGAGCGCGGCCATGGCCATCGCGGCCACGGCCACCAGCCGCGCGAGCGGCTGGGCGATCCGGCCGATGACGCGCGGTCCGGTCATGTGGCGGTCCTCGGCTTGCCGACCACCACGCCGCGCCCATGCGGCGCGAGGAACACCGTGCCGTGCTCGAGCGGATCGGCGGCCATCGCCAGCAGCCGGCCGTAGCGATGCAGGTCGTCGCCGATGCGCACGAAGCTCTGGCCCGCGTCGTCGCTGCGGAAGAAGCCCTCGGCCGGCGAGGCGCCGCCCACCGACACGCGGCCCCAGACGTAGATCGCGTGGTACGAGGCGCCCGCGGCGGCCTTGCCCAGCGCGATCATCCAGGCCTCGGCGACCGGCTTGGCCGGCTGCATCGGCTGGTCCACGGCCGGCAGGTGGAAGAGGCCGTTGGGCAGCGCGACCCACAGGTCGCGGCCGCGTCCCGGCGCGCACAGCAGCTGCGCGTACTGCCAGTCTCCGACGCGCGGCAGCCCTTCGACGGCCGGCTGGAAACGCTGGCCGCCATCGACGCTCGTCAGCACGCGGCCCTGGGCGCGGTCGAGCACGTAGAACACGCCCTCGATCGCGCGGTCCGCGATGGGGGCCAGCAGCGGGTCGCGATCCTCGGGCCAGCCTTCGCAGCGGACCCAGCTGCGGCCCTTGTCCCTGGACCACATCGCGGGCTGGCGCTCCGGGGCCCACAGCAGGAAGCCGCCCTTGGCGCTGACGGCCACCAGGCCGGTCGGCGCGCGATGGCCTTGCGCGTTCTTCGCGTCCCGCGGCGAGGGGCCGAAGGCGCGCCAGTTCACGCCGCCATCGACCGACACGTAGCCGCCGGTGGGCACGTGATCGGAGGTGCGCGCCAGCACGCGCGGCTCCAGCTCCGCCGCGTCGATGGAGCGGTTGGTCTCGTTGCTCGGCGAGAAGAGGCCGGCCGACGGGTTCTTCGCCAGGTCGTCCCACGCGGCGCCGGACACGTCGCCCATGGCCGCCAGCAGCGTCGCGCCGCCGGACGGGCTCTTGATCTCCAGCGTCGCGGTCTCCTCGAGGTTCTCGACCTCGAAGCGCCAGGCGACGGTGCCGGCCGGCGCGCTCGTCGCCGCGGCCAGCGTGTCGGTCATCCACACGCCGTAGCCGGTGCCGTAGACCGCGCGGCCGCCGTCGTGCGGATCGAGCTTCACGTCGGCGATCCAGTGGCCCATCGGATCGGGCCGGCGCGTCGCGCGCGTGTAGTTGGCGAGCCAGGGACGCGACGCGACGTCGTGCCTGGAGCGCGCGCCGATCGCCGTCCAGGTCGCGCCGGCGTCCTCGCTGAGGAACAGGTCGTCGCCATCGCGCCAGCGCTCGATCGTCGAGACGATCAGCCGGCCGGGCCGGCGCCGGTCGACGTCCAGGCCGGAGTAGCCGAAGCCGTTCACGCCCTGGCCGGGTTTCACCGGCGTGATCTCGGTCCAGACGGCCTTGCCGCCGCGCGGCTCGCGCTTCCACACGCCGCCGCGCGAGGCGTAGCTCGGGTTGACCGCCTGCGGCGCGTCGCTGCCGGCGAAGCTGACGTAGAGCACGCCATCGGGCCCGATGGCCGCGCGCTGCGGCGCCATCGCGGGCGTGCCGGGCTCGCGCGCGAAGCTGCGGCCGCCGTCCTCGGAGACGTACAGCCCCGGCTGATCGTGGCTGCCGGCGTAGATCCGCGAGGCCGCCTTGCCGGCCGCGCCGCTTGCCGGATCGACGAGCACCAGCGACACATGCCTGGCCGGGAAGGCCAGCGGCTGGAAGCTGCGGCCGCGGTCGGTGCTCTTGAGCAGGCCGTCCTGCGAGCTGCCCAGGTAGAGCACCTCGCCGGCCCACGGGTCCACCTGCAGCCGCTCGCCGCTGCCGCGGCCGGGCGAGTTGCCGCCGATCTTCAGGCCCAGTTCGTGTTTGCTCCAGCTGCGGCCGCGGTCGCTCGAGGCCAGCAGCGCGCCATCGCGCATCTCCTTGGACAGGTAGAGGCCGCAGGCCAGGTAGACGCGGTCGGCATCGTTCGGATCGACCGCGACACTCAGCACGCCCATCAGATCGGCATCGGCCTTGTCGAGATGGTCCAGCAGCGGCCACCAGCGCCGCGCCTTCGGATCGAAGCGGTAGGCGCCGCCGATGTCGGTGCGGCAGTAGAGCAGCCCGGCCTCGCGCGGATGGAAGACGAAGCCGTCGACGAAGCCGCCGCCGCCGAAGGGCACGCTGCGCCAGTCGTAGGGCACGGCGCCGGTGCCGGCCGCCACGGTCGCGGCGAGCGCGCCCGGCAGCGCGGGCACGGCGGGCAGGGCGCCGCTCAGGGCGGCGAGGCCGGCGGAGCGGGCGATGAAGCGGCGGCGTTGCATGCGCGGTTCCCGAGGATCAGTAGCGGCCGAGTTTGACGCGCAGCACCGTGGGCGTCGCCGGCAGGTTGAGGCCCCAGTCGACCTGATCGCCATTCCAATTGCGCAGCGTGGTCCAGCGGCCGTCGGCGCCGAAGCGGCCTTCCTGCGCGTGGATCAGCATCGTGCCCAGGCCCTTGAACGAGGCGTCGGCGTCGAAGCGCACGCGGGCGCGCTGGCCGGTGACGATGAACTCGTCATCGCCGATCTGCGCGATGGCGACGCCGCCGCCCGGCTTCGCGGCCATGGGCGGCGCGTCGTTCTTCAGCTGCGGCCAGCTGCGCTCGCCGAACTGCCACTCGCCGAAGCTGACCTTGGCGGTCCAGCCCTTGAGCGCCAGGGTCTGGGGCTGGCGGTCGTCGCCCTCGGCGGCGCCGTGCGTGCGGCCCTCCAGCGCCCATTGCGCCCACTGCGAGGCCATCGGCGCGAAGCTGCCGTAGACCGCGGTGATCGGCGCCGTCATGCGCGCGTCGGTGTGCGGCGATCCCAGCGGGTAGTTGCTGTAGTCGGCGTAGTCGACGCCGAAGGGCGCCACCCCGATCGCGCCGCGGCCGAGGATGGCGTAGTGGTAGCGGGCGTAGGTCTCGGCGTTGCCGATCTCCGGCACCCACAGCGCGTTGTCGCGGCGCTGGAACTGGGCCAGCACCGCCTCGACCTTGGCCGACTCCGGCAGGTAGATGTCGGGGCCGACGATGTCGATCTTCGGTGCCGCGGCCTTGTAGATGCCGATCACGTCGTGGGTCGGGCCGCCGCTGGCGAAGTCCGATTTCCACGGCGCCAACGGCGCGAGCGGGTCGCGCAGCGCGTTGTTGACGAACATCGGCAGGTCGTAGGCCTGGCGGCCCGCCGCCGCGATCTCGCCGATGTAGCGCGCGATCGCCCAGCTGTGGAAGTACTGCTCGGCGTAGTCGCCATAGACCTCGGTCCAGGTGCCCGCCGCCTTGCGCCCCGCGCCGGCCGGCGGCTTCTGGAGCCGCAGCACCTCGGCCGGCACGGCCGCGGCGAAGGCGCGGTTCGCGGCCGCGCCGTGGTCGCGCGCCAGGCCGTAGGTGCCGACCTCGTTCTGCACCTGGACCATGATCACCGTACGGGCCTCGTCGACCTGCTTCAGGTGGCTCATCAGCGCGGTGAACGCGCGCTTGTCCGCCGCCAGCGTGTCGGCGCCGAACGGCGACAGGCAGTAGCTGGGCTTGCCCTGTTCATCGAGCATGCGCGGGAAGCGCGCGTTGTCCAGCTTGACCCAGGCGGGCGCGTACTGCGGGCTGGTGTTCTTCCAGGTCGCGAACCACAACAGGACGACGCGCACGCCGCGCTCCCTCGCCTGGGCCAGCAGCGTGTCGATGAAGCTGAAATCGAAGCGGCCTTCGGCCGGCTCGATCTGCTCCCACGCCGCGGGCACGACGACGGTGTTGGCCTTCGCGTCGGCGACGGCCGGCCACACCTGCTTGAGGGCATCCACCGAGTTGCTCGAGTTGTGCACCTGCGCGCCCAGCACGAGATACGGCTTGCCATCGACGAGCAGCGCGTGACGGCCGTCGCGCTCGACCAGGCGCGGCGGCTCGGCCGCCGCCGCGGCGCCGGCCAGCGAGGCCGACAGCGACGTCGACAGCGCGGCGATGGCGGTCATCGACGCGATCGCGGCATGGAGCCGCGACCGGACGGGAGAGCGGGGACGTGGCGTCATCCAGGACCTCAGAAGCTCATGCGGGCCGTGAGCGTGTAGCGGCGGCCGGTGTCGAACCAGGCGCGGCCCATCGTGCCGATGTGCTGCTGCATCAGCTGCTTGTAGGTCGCGTTGGTCAGGTTCTGGCCCTCCAGACCGAAGGTCACGTGGTCGTTGAACTTGTAGTACACGCCCGCATCCAGCTGTCCGTACGAGTCGGCCCATACCGGCAGGCCCCAGGCGACGTTGCGCTGGTTCGCCGGAACGCTGGCCGGATTGGTGTCCGTGCCGTCGCCGCCCTGCGTGCCGTTGACGTTGACCGCCTGCAGGTACTTCGAGCGCCAGCTGTAGGCCAGCCGCGCCGAGATGTCGCCGCGGTCATACAGCAGCGCCAGGTTGTATGCGTTCTTCGACAGGTTCTGCAGCGGCAGGTTGCCGAAGGTGCGTCCGTCCGTGTCGCAGCCGTTCAGGTTGAGGTTGAGGTTGGCCGCCGTGTTGCCGCCCGAGCAGTAGGGGCTGTTCACCGGGTTGTACAGCTTGGTCTTGCTGTCGACGTAGGTGTAGTTGGCCTGGATGCCGAAGCCCGCCAGCCAGCCCGGCAGATTGTCGAAGTAGGTCTGGAACGCGAGCTCGAAGCCCGTGGCGCGGCCGCGGGCGCCGTTGATCGGGCCGGTGACGGTGAAGTCCTGCAGCTGCCCCGTCGCGTCGGGGATCTGCTTCAGGTAGGTCTGGTTGATGATGATGTCGCTCAGGCGCTTGTGGAAGGCCGCGAAGGTCAGCGAGCCGGTGCGGCTGAAGTACCACTCGGCCGTGACGTCACCCTGCGTGGACTTGATCGGCTTGAGCATCGGGTTGCCCGAGGCCGTGCCGGTCTGCGTCACGTTGCTCACCACCGTCTGGCCATTCGTCGTCGTCGAGGTGAAGTCCTGCGACATCGTCGTGTAGGCCTGCAGCTGGGTGAAGTCGGGGCGCGAAATGCCCTTGCCCAGCGCGAAGCGGAACTGCAGCTTCTCGCTCGCCTTCATCCGCAGGTTCAGGCTGGGCAGCGCGTCGGTGTAGCTGTTGTTGAAGGTGCCGGCTTCCGAGAAGTTCGGGATCACCGGCACCGGCACGCCGGTCGCGCCGGTGGGCACGTCCTTGCTGGTGAACACGGTGTAGCCCTCGGCGCGCGACTCGGTGCGCACCACGCGCAGGCCGATGTTGCCGTCCACCGGGTACTTCCAGTCGTCCATGCCGAAGCGCAGCTGCGCGAAGGCGGCCTGCGTGCGCTCGCGCTGCTTGTTGGTGCCGGACGGGTCGGTGCCGAAGGAGGCCGGCGTCCAGGTGCCGCAGGACGAGGCGTCGCCGCCGTTCTTCTCTGCGCACAGGATGTCGTGGTACTTGTGCAGCGCCGCGTAGCTGTCCGGATAGCCGGAGGTGGTCGCCACCGTCGGGAAGATCAGCGACGGCACCGAGGCCTTGCCGCTGAAGAAGTTGTTGAAGCTGTGGAGGTAGGTGTTGGCGCTGAAGCGCGGATCGTTCAGGAAGGCCAGGTGGTTGATGTCCCCCTGCCACGGCTGGGTGATCGCGGACCAGTTGTAGCCCGGCACCGTGTTGGTGGTGACCGCGTCACGCTCGGTGAAGCGCACGCCGAAGCGCAGGTCCTGGAGGAAGCCTTCCTTGAACTTGTAGCGGGCGTCGCCCTTCCAGGCCTTCTCGGTGGCCTTGGACTTGTCCTGGTGCTCCATCGTGAAGGCCCAGTAGTAGTTGGCCGGATCGGCCAGCGCCGCGCGCTGCGCGTCGCTGAAGATCAGTTGCGGCCGGCCGCTGCGCAGGTCGATGGTCTCCTCGGGCATCTGCACGCCCGTGGCGACGGTGGAGTCGAAGCTGTCGGTGGTCGCGCGGATGTACTGCAGGTCCGACGAGAAGGACCACTGGTCGTTGGCGCGCCAGTTCAGCTTCCAGGCCAGGTCCTGGGTCTCGGAATTGCGGAAGGCGCTGCGGGTGTCGGCGCCGAAGTTGATGCCCGAGCCATCGTTGTTGCTCAGCGTGCCGTAGAGCAACTGGCCGTTCTTGCCGAACTCGCCGTTGGCGACCTGCAGCTTGTAGGGATCCGACTGCGCGAAGATGGCGCGCTCGTCCCACTGCATCCGGTACTTGCTGCGGAAGTAGGTGATGTTGGAGTCGACGTCGTCCTTCTTCCATTGCAGCGCGCCATACAGGCCCTGGCGCTTGCGGTCGAACTCCAGCGTGCGCCACTGCGAGCCCTTGGGCACCCACAGCGTGGTGCCGGCGGGCTGGCCGGCCACCGCGTCGGTGCGCGGGTAGTAGGGCTCGACCTGGAAGGCATCGGTGCGCGTGCCGCTGCGCGAGCTGGCGATGTTGACCAGCGCGCCGAATTCGCCCAGGTCGGTCTTCCAGCGGTTGCTGACCATGCCGGACAGGCTGGGCGAGGACTTCTCCTTCAGGTCCGAGTAGGTGGTCTGTGCTGACAACGCTGTCTTGAGGCCGTCGAAATCGAAGGGCAGGGCGGTGCGGAGGTTGACCAGCCCGCCGATGGCGCCTTCGATCTGCTCGGCCGAGGGGTTCTTGTAGACGTCGACCGCGGCCATCAGTTCGGGCGGGACATCCTCGAAGTTGAGCGAGCGGCCGCCGTTGGCGGAGAACGAGTCGCGGCCGTTCATCTCGGAACGGACATAGGTCAGGCCGCGGACGGAGATGCCGGAGCCTTCGACCGAGAAGTGCTCGGGGTCGCCCTTGGCCATGGTGCGGTCCATGGTGACGCCGACGATGCGCTGCAGCACCTCGGTGACCGAGCGGTCGGGCAGTTTCCCGATGTCGTCGGCGACGATGGAGTCGACGATCTCGTCCGAGTTCTGCTTGATCTTTTGCGCCGAGCTGAGCGCGGCGCGCTTGCCCGAGACGACGACGGTCTCGATCTGCGTGGTGGGTTCCGGCTTGGGCTCGGGCTTGGGCGCGGGGACCGCCTGGGCGAAGGCGATACCGGCGGCCATGCCGCCAAGGAGGACGGCCGCCTGCGCGGCTGCGAGGGACACGGCGGTCCGCTGGCAAGTGCTCATGATGTCTCCAGTCTGTTAGGTGCGGGTCCGCTCTGACGGCGTGACCTCTGGCGGGGAGGCGTACTGTTCTGGCTCGGGGATCGGTACTGCGGAAAGAGGGATGGGACAGGGATCGGCGGGCCGCTGGACGACGCGGTCCGCCGGGCTTGGGGGCTTCAGGCGTTGAAGCGGTTGACGAGGTTCTCGAGGTATTCCTGCCGGCCGGAGCGCGGCGCCACATCGGTGTTGCGGGCCAGCACGCGGTCGGCGAGCTGGTCCAGCGCGACGCGGCCTTCGAGCACGTCGCGCGCGGGCGCGGCGTCCCAGCCGGCATAGCGGTCGGCGACGTGGCGCGCCAGGCGGCCGTCGGTGATCATCTGCTCGGCCATCAGCAGCGCGCGGGCGCACACGTCCATGCCGCCGACGTGGCCGTGGAAGAGGTCCTCGGCGTCGATGGACTGGCGGCGCACCTTGGCGTCGAAGTTGAAGCCGCCGCTGCCCAGGCCGCCGGCCTGCAGGATGTGATAGACCGCGACGGCCAGTTCCGGCACGTTGTGCGGGAACTGGTCGGTGTCCCAGCCCAGCTGCGCGTCGCCGCGGTTCATGTCGATGCTGCCCAGGATGCCCAGCGCCGCGGCGGTGGCGATCTCGTGCTCGAAGCTGTGGCCCGACAGCGTGGCGTGGTTGGCCTCGATGTTGACCTTGACTTCCTTCTCCAGGCCGTAGCGCGTCAGGAAGCCGTAGACGGTGGCGGTGTCGAAGTCGTACTGGTGCTTGGAGGGCTCGCGCGGCTTGGGCTCGAGCAGGATGGTGCCCTTGAAGCCCTTGCGGTGCTTGTACTCGACGACCATGTTGAGGAAGCGGCCCATCTGGTCGAACTCGCGGCCCATGTCGGTGTTGAGCAGGGTCTCGTAGCCCTCGCGGCCGCCCCACAGCACGTAGTTCTCGCCGCCCAGGCGCATGGTGGCGTCCATCGCGTCGCGCACCTGCAGCGCGGCCAGGCCGAAGATCTCGGGGTCCGGGTTGGTGGCCGCGCCGGACATGAAGCGGCGGTGGCTGAACAGGTTGGCGGTGCCCCACAGCAGCTTCATGCCGGTGCGCTGCTGGTGCTCGCCCAGCACGTCGACCAGGCGCAGCAGGTTCTCGTGGCTTTCCTTGGGCGTGGCGCCCTCGGGGGCGACGTCGCGGTCATGGAAGCAGTAGTAGGGCGCGCCCAGCTTCTCGAAGAATTCGAAGGCGGCATCGGCCTTCTGGCGCGCCAGCTCCATCGGCGAGCCGCCCTGGAACCAGGGGCGCTCGAAGGTGCCGCCGCCGAACGGGTCCAGGCCGGTCCAGCAGAAGGTGTGCCAGTAGCAGACCGCGAAGCGCAGGTGCTCGGCCATGGTCTTGCCCAGGAGGATGCGGTCCTTGTCGTAGTGGCGGAAGGCGAGCGCCTCGTCGGAGGCGGGGCCCTGGTAGCGGATCGGAGCGATGTGCGAGAAGTAGCTGGTCATGGCGGAACTGCGATGTCGAAACGTGGCAGGGGCCGGCGTCAGGCCTGTGGGGGCCGGACGCGCGGGCGGGGGCGCTCAGGGCCGGATCGGCGGCAGCGCGCGCAGCGGCGCGTACAAGGCGCGGAAGACGGCGAGCCGTCGGGCGAGCACGTCCTGCCGCGCGGGCGCGGGCGTGCAACGGTCGGTGATCGGAGGCGGCGGGCAGGATTCGTCGACGCCCGCGCCGGCGGCCATGCGGCCCAGCCGCGCGGCGCCCAGCGCGCCGCCCGCGTCGGCATCGGCGTGGCGGACGATCTCGACGCCGAGCGCGTCCGCCATCAGCTGGGCCCAGAAGCCGCTGCGCGCGCCGCCGCCGACGATGGACAGGCGCTCCACCGCGGTGCCCGCGGCGCGCAGCGCGGCCAGGCCGTCGGCCATGCCGAAGGCGACGCCTTCCAGCACCGCGTAGCCGGCGTGCGCGCGGCGGGTCTCGTGCGTCAGGCCGTGGAAGGCGCCGGTGGCGAACGGGTCGTTGTGGGGCGTGCGCTCGCCGGCGAGGTAGGGCAGGAACAGCGGCGCGGCGGCGAGGTCGGCCGGGCTCAGCGCCTCGATCTCCTCGAGCAGCGCGGTCTCGGTGGTGCCGCTGAGCTGGCAGAACCAGCGCAGCGCGCTCGCGGCGGTGAGCATCACGCTCATCTGGTGCCAGCGCTGCGGCAGCGCATGGCAGAAGGCATGCACCGCGGAGGCGGGGTTGGGGCGGAAGCGGTCGTTGACGACGAACAGCACGCCCGAGGTGCCCATGGACACGAAGCCGGTGCCCGGCGCGGTGGCGCCGATGCCGATGGCGCTCGCGGCGTTGTCGCCGGCGCCGCCGGCCACGACGACGTCGCCGGCCAGGCCCCAGGCGGCGGCCAGCTCGCCGCGCAGCACGCCGGAGGGCGCGTTGCTTTCGACCAGGCGCGGCATGTGGGCGCGCGTCAGACCGGTGGCGGCGAGCAGCTCATCGGACCAGTCGCGGCGGGCCACGTCCAGCCAGAGCGTGCCGGCGGCGTCGGACGGGTCGCTGACCTTCTCGCCGGTGAGCAGCAGCCGCAGGTAGTCCTTGGGCAGCAGCACGGTGCGGACGCGGTCGAAGATCTCCGGCTCGTGCGCGCGCACCCACAGCAGCTTGGGCGCGGTGAAGCCGGGCATCGCGAGGTTGCCGGCGATCTCGTGCAGGCGCGGCGCGGCGGCGGTGAGCGCCTCGCATTCGGCGTGGCTGCGGCCGTCGTTCCAGAGGATGGCCGGGCGCAGCACGCGGTCCTGCGCGTCCAGCAGCACGGCGCCGTGCATCTGGCCCGACAGGCCGATGGCGCGCAGGCGGGAGAAGGCCTCGGGCGCGGCGGTGCGCAGCTGCTCGACGGCGCGCGTCGTGGCGGTGGACCAGTCGGCCGGATCCTGCTCGGACCACAGCGGCTGAGGGCGCGAGACGGTCAGCGGCGAGGACGCGCGGCCGACCACGGCGCCGGTGGCGTCGATCAGCAGCAGCTTGACTTCGGAGGTGCCCAGGTCGATGCCCAGGAAGGTGGCGGTCTGGCTCACAGCGAGGCCTCCTCGCCCTGGCCTTCGGAGTCGGCGGGCGCGGCGGCGTTGGCGCGCGCGCCGCTGGCCAGCGGCAGCTGCGGACGGGTGACGCGGTAGCGCGCCAGCGCGGCCGCACCGGCGGCGACCGCGTCGGCGCCGAAGCGCGAGGTGCGGACCGGCGTCGGCGCCAGGCCGGCGGCCGAGGCGTAGTCGTTGAGCGTCGTCAGCGCGGGGTCGAGGAAGGCCTCGCCCAGCTCGACCACGCTGCCGCCGAGCACGATGCAGGCGGGGTCGTAGGCGGTCGCCAGGTTCTGCAGCAGCACGCCGAGGTAGCGGCCGGCGGAGTCCACCGCCTTGGCGGTCTTGCGGTCGCCGTCGATGAGGCGGCCGCGGATGTCGGGCAGCGAATGCGGGCCGAGCTCGAGGGCCTCGTCGGGGCGCAGCATCGCGCGCATGCCGATCAGCGCCTCGGCGCAGCCGCGGCGGCCGCAGGAGCACAGCGGGCCGTCGATCTGCAGCACCATGTGGCCGACCTCGCCGGCGAAGCCGCGCGCGCCGGTCAGCAGCCGGTCGCCGACGATCACGCCCGCGCCCACGCCCTGGTTGATCGAGACGTAGAGCAGCGGGTCGGCGGGGGAGCCGGCGTTGAATTCCATCTCGCCCAGCGCGGCGACGTCGGCCTCGTTCTGCAGGTAGAGGGGGATGCCGGAGAGCGGGCTGCCATCGAGCTTCTCGGTGAGCAGCTGGCCCACGGCGAGGTCGTGCCAGCCGAGGTTGGGCGCGAAGTTCAGCACTCCGCGCTCCTCGTCGACGCCGCCGGGCAGGCCGACGCCGATGCCGATGATCTGCTGCGAGGGGTCGAGCTGGGCGCGCACCTTCAGCAGCACGGTGGCGAGCACGCCGATGCAGGCCTTGGCGCTGCGGCTGGTGCCGTAGCCTGAGACCGCGCGGGCCCGGACCTCGCCGGTGAGCGAGGTGGCGACGACACGCACGCCGTCGATGCCGACTTCGGCGCCCAGCATTAGGAGGCGGTCCGGGCTGATGAACAGAGGGGTGGGGCGGCGGCCGAGATCGCCGGTGGCGACGACGCTGCTCTCCATCAGCCAGCCTTCGGCGATGAGTTCGCGAACGAGGCTGGTGATCGTGGACTTGGTCAGGCCGACATCGTTCGCGAGATCGGCGCGTGACAGGCCGGGATGCGCGCACAGGTGACGCACCAACGCCATCCGGTTGATGGACTTCAATAGTTGCTGGCCACCGCCGGCGTCGGGTTGCATGCGCGTTGTCTCCTGCTTGTCTTGTTGTGTACGGTCCGCGCAGCCTGCGCGTCCATGACAAGGATATTAGTTGGGGCGCCGAACTAATAAATAGGAGGAAAACACCTAGGCCCCGGTTTCGGAACTCCCTCGCCCCCCGCGAGGGGGGAGAGGGCAGGGGAGAGGGGGTGCCTCGAAGGGCAGCAGCGCTGTGGCACGAGCCCCTCTCCCCTCCCTCTCCCCGGAGGGGCGAGGGGGAAGGACTGCCGAGGACTTCTCCCCGGAGGGGCCGGGGGCAATGACTGGCGAGCGCTGCCGCTGACTCGCGCTTGTCTTACTTGCGCTTGTTGTAGACGTCGATGAACACCGCCGCCAGGAGCACGAGTCCCTTGATGACCTGCTGGTAGTCGATGCCGACGCCGAGGATGGACATGCCGTTGTTCATCACGCCCATGACGAACGCCCCGATGACCGCGCCCATGATCTTCCCGACCCCGCCCGACGCCGACGCCCCGCCGACGAAGCAGGCGGCGATGACGTCGAGCTCGAACCCCAGCCCCGCCTTCGGCGTCGCCGTATTGAGCCGCGCCGCGAAGACCAGCCCCGCGAGCGCCGCCAGCGCGCCCATGTTGACGAAGGTGAGGAACGCGATGCGCTGCGTCCGCACGCCCGACAGGCGTGCCGCCTTCTCGTTCCCGCCGACCGCGTACACCCGGCGCCCCAGCGTCGTGCGTCCCGCCACGAAGTCATAGAGCAGCGTCAGCCCGACCATCACCACCATCACCGTCGGCAGCCCCTTGTACGAGGCCATCAGCCAGCTCATCGCCAGCACCGCGCCGGCCAGCAGCGCCTGCCGCAGCCAGAAGACCGGACCGGGTTCGGTCTCCATGCCGTGCCGCAGCGCCGCGCCGCGATGCCGCCACGACACGAAGACCGCCACCGCCGTCAGCAACAGCCCCAGCCCCAGCGTCGTCGGGCGCGGATCCTCCTGGCCGAAGAGCTCCGGCAGGAAGCCCGCGCTCAGCGCCTGGAAGCTGTCCGGGAACGGTCCCAGCGACTGCCCTTGCAGCAGCGCCAGCGCCAGCCCCTTGAACACCAGCATCCCGGCCAGCGTCACGATGAACGACGGAATCCCGAGGTAGGCCACGAACCAGCCCTGCGCCGCGCCGATCACGGCGCCCGCCAGCAGGCACACCAGCCCCGCCGGCAGCGCCCCCCAGCCGTACTGCACCATCAGCACCGCCGCCAGCGCGCCGATGAAGCCGCACACCGAGCCCACCGACAGGTCGATGTGCCCCGCCACGATCACCAGCAGCATGCCCAGCGCCATGATGACGATGTAGCTGTTCTGCAGGACCAGGTTGGTGAGGTTCAGCGGCTCCAGCAGCGTCCCGTCGGTCAGGTACTCGAAGAGCGCCATGATCGCCACCAGCGACAGCAGCATCCCGTAGTCGCGCAGATGGCGCTTGAGGAAGTGGCCGATGCCGGAGGCCGGCGAGGACGGGGAGGGGCGGGCGGTCGCCGTGGCGCCCGCCGCGATCGGTTCAGACATACGCGGTCTCTCCGGCGCCGACGATGGCGCCCATGATCATTTCCTGGGTCGTTCCGGCAGCGGGGAACTCCGCCACCATCCGCCCTTCATTCATCACATACAGCCGGTCGCACAGGCCCAGCAGCTCCGGCATCTCCGACGAGATCAGCAGGATGCCGCAGCCCTGCTCGGCCAGCCCGGCGATCAGGCTGTAGATCTCGAACTTGGCGCCGACGTCGATGCCCCGGGTCGGCTCGTCCAGGATCAGCAATCGCGGCTGCGAGAACAGCCACTTGGCCAGCACCACCTTCTGCTGGTTGCCGCCCGAGAGGTGCATCACGCTCTGGTCGACGCCCGCGCAGCGCGTGGCCAGCCGGCGCCGGTAATCCTGCGCGACCTGGTGCTCGCGTCCGCGGTCCAGCACGCCCGCGCGCGAGACCGCGCGCAGGTTGGCCAGCGACGTGTTCACCGCGATCGACTCGTCCAGCAGCAGCCCCAGCGACTTGCGGTCCTCCGTCACGTAGGCCAGCCCCGCGGCGATCGCCTTGGGCACCGTCGACAGATCGACCTCGCGGCCGTCCATCCGCGCGCTGCCGGTGATGCGCCGGCCATAGCTGCGGCCGAACACGCTCATCGCGAGCTCGGTCCGCCCGGCCCCCATCAGCCCGGCGATGCCGACGATCTCGCCGCGGCGCACCGTCAGGTCCACGCCCTTGACGACCTCGCGGCCCGCCTGCACCGGATGCTGGGCGCGCCAGTCGCGCAGCTCGAACAGCAGCTCGCCGATCTTGGGCGTGCGCTTGGGATACCGGTCCGCCAGGTCGCGGCCCACCATCGCCTGGATGATGCGCGACTCGCTGATCGGCTCGTCCGCGCAGTCCAGGCTCAGGATCGAGCGCCCGTCGCGCAGCACCGTCAGCCCGTCGGCCACGCGCGTGACCTCCTTGAGCTTGTGCGAGATCAGGATGCAGGCGATGCCCTGCGCGCGCAGCTCCATCAGCAGCGCGAGCAGCGCGTCGCTGTCCGACTCGTTGAGGCTGGCGGTGGGCTCGTCCAGGATCAGCAGCCGCACCCGCTTGGCCAGCGCCTTGGCGATCTCCACGAGTTGCTGCTGCCCCACGCCGAGCTCGCCCACCGGCGTGTCCGGCGAGGCGCGCAGCCCCACCCGCGCCAGCAGCTCGACCGCGCGGCGGTGCATCTCCACGCGGTCGATGACGCCCAGGCGCGCCGGCTCGTGGCAGAGGAACAGGTTCTCCGCGATCGAGAGCTGCGGCACCAGCGCCAGCTCCTGGTGGATGATGATGATGCCCAGCCGTTCGCTGTCGGCGATGCCGGCGAAGCGCCGCATCTCGCCGTCGAAGCAGAGCTCGCCGCCGTAGTCGCCGCCGTGGTCGGGATGCGGGTAGACGCCCGACACCACCTTCATCAGCGTCGACTTGCCGGCGCCGTTCTCGCCGCACAGCGCGTGGATCTCGCCGGCGCGCACGCGCAGCCGCACCTCCTCGAGGGCCGCGACACCGTGGAAGCGCTTGGTGATGCCGCGCAGTTCCAGCAGCGGGCCGGGGCCCGCGCCGTTCTGAGGAATCGCGTTCATGACTGCAGGCCCTTGGATCAACGCAGCTGCGTTTCCTTGTAGTAGCCGCTGTCGACCAGCACCGGCTTGACGTTGCTCGCGTCGACCGAGACCGGCTTGAGCAGCACGCTGGGCACGACCTTCACGCCGTTGTTGTAGGTCTTGGTGTCGTTGATCTCGGAGGGCGTCTTGCCCGCCAGCATCTCGTCGCTGACCGAGGCGGCGGCCTGCGCCAGCTGGCGCGTGTCCTTGAAGACGGTGCTGGCCTGCTCGTGCTTGAGGATGGACTTGACCGACGGCAGTTCCGCGTCCTGGCCGCTCACGACCGGGCAGGGCAGCTTGGCGCTGCAGTAGCCCGCGCCCTTGAGCGAGGACAGGATGCCCAGGCTGATGCCGTCATACGGCGACAGCACCGCGTGCAGCCGCTCCTTGCCGTAGAAGGCCGACAGCAGGTTGTCCATGCGGGCCTGCGCGGTGGCCGCGTCCCAGCGCAGCGTGCCGACCTTGGCGATGCCGAACTGCTTGCTGCGCACCACCAGCTTGCCGCTGTCCAGGTAGGGCTTGAGCACCGACATCGCGCCGTCGTAGAAGAAGGTGGCGTTGTTGTCGTCCGGCGAGCCGCCGAACAGCTCGATGTTGAACGGCCCCTTGCCCTGCGCCAGGCCCAGCTTGTCGACCAGGCTCTGCGCCTGCATCACGCCGACCTGGAAGTTGTCGAAGGTGACGTAGTAGTCGACGTTCTTCGTGCCCTTGATGAGCCGGTCGTAGGCCACGACCTTGATGCCGCGGTCCGCGGCCTTCTGCAGCACCGGCGACAGCGCCGAGCCGTCGATCGACGCGATCACCAGCACCTTCACCTTGCGGGTGATCAGGTTCTCGATCTGCGCGAGCTGGTTGGGGATGTCGTCCTCGGCGTACTGCAGGTCGGTCTTGTAGCCCTTGGCCTGGAAGGCCTTGACCATGTTCTCGCCGTCGGCGATCCAGCGCGCGGAACTCTTGGTGGGCATCGCGATGCCCACCAGGCCCTTGTCCTGGGCCCGCGCGCCGCCGGACAGCAGGCCCAGCGTGGCGCCTCCAGCGATCAGCAGCGTCTTGATGATCGAGGCACGGCGATTCAAACCTGTATGAAACATTTTTGTCTCCTGAATGATTTATGAACGCGGGCCGTTTGTACTGCGGGGCGGCGCGCTTGTCGATCTCAGTTTGTGTATCGGTGGCGGGTGGACGGTTATCGGGAATCAGCGCGCGCCGCCGGCGCCAAGCGCCACCGACACATAGACGAGCGGCGCGTTCCAGTTGATCGCGATCTCGTTGCTGGCGTAACTGCAGAAATGGTCGAGGTAGGACAGCGCCGCCAGCCTGGACGGGTAGGGCACCGGGCAGCCCTTGAGGTCCTGCTGGCCCGCGTTGGCGCCGCCGACCACGAAGCCCGGCACCGGCGCGGTCACGCCGTCGGCCTCGGAGGGCCGGTGATGCGGATGCATGGGCGAGCGCGCGCCGAAGCCCGTCACCATCGACAGGCCCAGCGGATTGCGGCCCAGCACGTAGTCGAAGAGGTCCTGCGCCGCCTGGCGATATGGGCCTGGCTGGGGCCGTGGATGGGCCCGCGCGCCGCCGGACCCGGCACCCGGGCTGGCGGCGAGACGATCGGCCTGCAGCAGCACCATCGCCGCGTTCAGCGCGTTGGAGTTGCTGCCCCAGTTGAAGTCCTTCTCCTCGAGCGCCACGCCCCACGCGGACGGCCTGCCCTTGGCGACCAGCGCATCGGCCAGGCCGAGGATGCGGCGCTCGATCAGCGCGCGATCGGCGGCGGCGGTCAGCCGCTCGCGGTGCGCCGCCAGCGACATCCACGCCAGGCCGCGCACGTCGCCCCAGGACGGGACCGTCATCGGGGTCTGCGCCGGCTTCATCGCGGCGTAGAACGTGTCGTCGCCGGTCGTGATGTAGAGCTCGGCGGCGGCCCACGCGAACTCGTCGTCGAGCGTCGCGTCGCCGTAGTCGCCGGTGTGGATGTCCGGCGGCTGGCGGTAGATCGCGTCGGGATGGGCCTGGGCCCAGGCCCAGGCCGCGCGCGCGGCCTCGAGCATGCGCGCCGACAGGCCGGGGCGCTCCTTCTCGAAGTCCTTGAACACGCGGCTGCCGACGGCCATCACCGCGGCGAAGTCCAGCGCCGCGGCGGTGCTCTTCTGCACGACGACGCGCTCGCCGGAGGCCGTCGCCGCGTCCGGCATCACGACGCCGTCGAAGCCCGGATTGGTGAGCTTGTGATAGACGCCCCCATCGTCCGGATCCTGCATGGTCAGCATCCAGTCGAGGTTCCAGAGCGCCTCGTCGAGCACGTCGGGCAGGCCGTTGCCGCTTTCGGGCAGGCCGACCTTGAGCGCGCGCATCCGGCCCGGCATCTGCTCGTAGGTCGCCAGCAGCGTGTAGACGGTGATGCCGGAGTTGACGATGTACTTGTTGTAGTCGCCGGCGTCATACCAGCCCTTGGGGCTGCTGATGACATCGCCGGCCTGGCGCTTCGGTCCGGCGGCCGAGGCATGGATCAGCACGCGCGTGTCGGGATGCCCGGCGGGACGGGCGAAGGGGCCGGCCAGCTCCGGCGTCAGCGCGATGCCGGCGCGATTGAAATAGAACGCGCGGATCGACGCCGCGGCCAGCGCGTCGTAGGCGCCCGCGCCGATGGTGAACGGATCGGAGTCCGGCAGGCCGGCGACCCGCAGCCGGTAGGTGCCCGACCGCGTCAGCGCGCTGAAATCGGCGATCCGGACCCGCGCGCGCGCCGGCGCCCACAGCGCGGCGGGGCCGAGCCTGCCGGTCCAGGCTGCCTTGCCGGTCGCGGCATCGATGAGCTGGAAGCGCGACGCCGCGCCGGCGGGCACCGTGGCCCGCTTGGCGGAGGACGGCAGGTAGCCCAGCTGGTTGAGCGCAATACCGGCGATACCGCCGATACCGGCGCCGGGCGCCTGCTCCTGCGCATGGGCGGCGGTCGCGCCCATGGCCAGGATCGCGAGGCTGGCCAGCACGGCCACGGTCCGGGTGCGCATCAGCGGCCCTTCCAGCTCAGCGTCCCGCCGCTCTGCGCGGGGCTGCGCTCGCCGTCGACCTCGAGCATCCAGTCGCGCAGCGCGCCTTGCGCGATCTCGACGCGGTACTCGCCGCCAGAGCGGCTGACCGTGCCGCGCGCCGCGATCGTGCCGTCCGGCGACGCGACCGCGAAGGCGGCGCTCGCGCCGTCGTCCAGCGCGAACACCCGCAGCACCACGCCGCGCGCGTAGTCGTAGTCGGGGCGCTCGGTCTCCAGGCCCCAGGGCAGCACGGTGTTCGGCGCGACATAGAGCGGCAGGCTCATGAAGTCGTGCGTCTCGCGCCGCCAGCGGCTGCCCTCGACGACCTCGCCGCTGAGCAGGTGGGTCCAGCGGCCGGCCGGCAGGTAGACGTCGACCTCGCCGCTGTCGCTGAACACCGGCGCCACCAGCAGCGCGCCGCCCAGGTGGTACTGGCGGTCCAGCGTCGCGCAGGCCGGGTCGTCGGGGAACTCGATCACCGGCGCGCGCATCATCGGCACGCCGGTCTCGGTCGCCTCGATCGCGGTCGCGTAGAGGTAGGGCATCAGCTGGTGCTTCAGGCGCGTGAAGCGTTGCAGCACCACGCAGCTTTCCTCGTCGACCAGCCAGGGCACGCGGTAGAAGCTGCTGCCGTGCAGCCGGCTGTGCGAGGACAGCAGCCCGAACTGGATCCAGCGCTTGTAGACGGCCGGCGGCGGGTTGCCCTCGAAGCCGCCGATGTCATGGCTCCAGAACGCGAAGCCGCAGGCGGTCAGCGACAGGCCGCCGCGCAGGCTCTCGGCCATCGACTCGAAGTTGGACCAGCAGTCGCCGCCCCAGTGCACCGGGAAGCGCTGGCCCGAGGCGTAGGTCGAGCGCGCGAAGACCACCGCGTCGCTGCCCTGCACCTCCCGCAGCAGCTCGAAGACCGCCTCGTTGTACTGCAGCGCGTAGAGGTTGTGCATCTCCACGGGATCGGAGCCGTCGAAGTAGACGACGCCCTGGTCGGGGATGCGCTCGCCGAAGTCGGTCTTGAAGCAGTCCACGCCCATCGCCAGCAGCCGGCGCAGATGGCCCTGGTACCAGGCCTTGGCGGCCGGGTTGGTGAAGTCCACGATCGCCATGCCGGGCTGCCACAGGTCGGTCTGCCAGGTCAGGCCGTTGGCGCGCTTGATGAAGTAGCCCTCGCGCACGCCTTCGGCGAACAGCGGCGAGCGCTGCGCGACGTAGGGGTTGATCCAGAGGCTGATCTTCAGGCCCTTGGCGCGCAGCCGCGCCAGCATGCCCTCGGGATCGGGGAAGCCGCGGCGGTCCCATTCGAAGTCGCACCACTGGAACTCGCGCATCCAGAAGCAGTCGAAGTGGAAGACGCTGAGCGGCAGCTCGCGGCGCGCCATCTCGTCGATGAAGTGCGTGGCGGTGGCCTCGTCGTACTGGGTCGTGAAGGAGGTCGTCATCCACAGCCCGAAGGTCCAGGCCGGCGGCAGCGGCGCGCGGCCGGTCAGCTCGGTCAGGCGCGCGACCGCCGCCTTGGGCGTGGGGCCGGCGACGACGCAGTAGTCCAGGGTCTCGCCCTCGCGGCTGAACTGCACGCGCGAGGTCTTCTCCGACGCGACCTCGAAGGACACCGGGCCCGCCTCGTTGACCAGCACGCCATAGCCGCGGCTGCTCAGGTAGAAGGGCACGCTCTTGTAGGCCTGCTCGCAGGCGGTGCCGCCGTCCTTGTTGGTGTTCTCGACGGTCTGGCCGTTCTTGACCCAGGGCGTGAAGCGCTCGCCCAGGCCGTAGACGTACTCGCCCACCGCCAGTGTCAGCTGCTCGTGCACGTGGCTGCCCTTGCCGGCCATCTGCAGGTAGCCGAGCGAGCGCCAGTCGCTGCGCGTCAGCACCTTGTCGCCTTCGCGGAAGACCAGGCCGTAGCCTTCGCCCTTCTTGACGTCGACGGACAGCGGGCCGGAGGTGATCGTGACGAGCTTGTCGGTCTGGGCGACCTGCAGCGCCGGGGAGGTCGCGCCGACCATGGGCACGTGCAGCCGCGGCGGCTGCGAGGCGCTGAAGTGCTCGACGCTGACGCGGATCACGCCCGGCAGCGGCGAGCGCAGCGTCACCGTCAGCGTCGGACCTTGCAGCGTGTCGCCGCGGTGCTTGATGGGCCGTGTGGTGACCAGCAGCACGACGCGGTCGTCATGCACGTCCACGGCATAGGTTTCGGTCGCGTAGTGCGCCGTGACGCCCGGCTGCAGCAGCCATTGCCCGTCGGTGAACTTCATGGGGGTCCTTCTCGTTTCCTTGTCGATTCAACTTGTCGATTCACTATCGGCGCCTCGGGCCCGTCGCGGCAAGTCAGCGCGCGGCCGGCTCGAGCGTGACCAGCACGACATCGTGCGAGCGCATCGGCACCGTCTCGCGGTGCCGCCCGTCGCGGCCGACGCGCACGCTGCGCACGCGCTGCGGCTTGTCGGCCGTCAGCGCGTGCAGCCTGGCGAGCTGCTCCGCGGACAGCGTGCCCGGCTTGCCCAGCTTCAGCCAGGCGGTGTAGGCGTCGTTGACCTCGAAGCCGACGCGGTACTGGCGCAGCGTGTAGACGCCGGGCTTGAGGCCCTGCCAGCGCAGCGTGGCCGGGGCGAGCTTCGCGGCCGGGAGCACCTGGGTGAAATAAGGCCGGTTGCTGCTCTGCTGACCGGGCAGCCGCCAGTCCCAGACCAGCGCGGCGACCTGGCCGCCGTCGACCGCCGCGAGCGCGCCGGTGTCGGTGACCGGGATCTCCTGGCCGCGCAGCTGCTTCAGGTACTTGTAGGCGAAGTAGGCGGGCTTGCGCACGCCTTCGCGCGTCAGCAGGCCGAAGCCGCCGTGGAAGGGCGTGGGCGGCGGGCCGGGCTCCTCGAACAGGTCGCTGTAGGTCCAGTAGCTCATCGCCTGCGCCAGGCCGCGCGTGCGGCGCAGCTTCTCCAGGATGTAGGGCGCGCTCAGGTAGGCGTCATGGACGGGGTCGCGCGGGTTGTAGCTGGCGCTCCACTCGGTGATGTAGAGCGGCAGGCCGGGGAAGGGCGAGGCCTGGATCTCGGCGCGCACGCGCGTCACGTCGCCCACGATCGCGTCGGGCGAGCGCGACAGCTTGTTGTCGTCCTGGCCGAACTCGTCGAGGAAGCCGCCGTCCACGCCGTAGGTGTGCGTGGTGATGAAGTCCACCGGCACGCCCTGGTCCTTGCAGTAGGCGAGGAAGGGCACGACCCAGGCCGCGCCGGCCGTGGAGGGACCGCCGACCTGGAGCTGCGGATCGACCGCCTTCAGTGCGCGGGCGCTGCGGGCGTAGAGCTCGAAGTAGGCGGTCTGGTCGGCGCGTTCCCAGAAGCCATCGAGGTTGGGCTCGTTCCAGACCTCGAAGTTCCAGCGCCGCACCTCCTCGGCGCCGTAGCGCGCGATCAGGTGGCGCGCGAAGGCGTCGACCAGCGCGACCCAGGGCTCGGCCTGCGGGTGCGAGGTGTTGCCCTTCCAGTAGAAGATGGTCTGCGGCGATGTCGCCATCGCCTCCGGCGTGAAGCCCAGTTCGACGAAGGGCTTGATGCCCTTGGCCAGCAGCGCGTCGTAGAGCGTGTCGATGCGGCTGAAGTCGAACTGGAGGCGGCCGTCGGCGCCCTTGGTCACGGTCTTCAGCGCGTCGTGGAAGATCGCGTGGAAGCGGATCGTGCGGAAGCCCAGCTCGTCGACGGCGGTCTTGAGCTGCGCCTGGCTGTCGTCGCGGATCAGCGTGCCGGGGAAGTCGGCGCCGACGGCGTAGTCGAAGCTGCGATCGACCGGGCCGGCGGCCTGGCGCAGGTCGATGTCGATGGCGCGCGGCGCCGGCGAGGCCGATCCGGCGGACCAGGACGCGGCGGGCGTCAGCAGGAGGGGGAGCGCGGCTGTCAGCGCTGTCAGCGCGGCGCGGCGGAAGGTCGGGAGGTGTGTGGGCATGAGGGGGATTCCAGGCGGCGGGGCGCTCAGGCCGGCAGGCCGCGGTAGCGGAAACGGCGGAAGCGCACCTCGCCCTGGCCCGCGCTGAACAGCGCGAGCTTCAGGCTCAGGAAGCCGCCGAAGACGTTGTGATGGAAGCCGGAGACCTCCATCTGCCAGGGGTGCTGCGTCCAGGCCTTGCCGTCGGGCGAGGTGTGGAAGGTGACGACGTTCTCGCGGTTCACGAGCCGCAGGTGCATCACGCGCGGCCCGGCCTGGGCGGGCAGCGGCTGCCGCATCCAGGTGATCTCCTGGCCGTAGTTGTAGGTGAGCATCTCGCGCGCGTTGGCGCCGACGCCGGCGAAGCCGCGGCCGTCGTAGAACAGCGCCAGGCCGCCGTGGGCATCGCCGCCGATCTCGAGCTCGACGCTTGCTTCATAGCTGCGGTCGCCGACCAGGCAGGTCAGCGGCGAGCAGTCCGCGAGCGAGCTGCCCTTGGCCTTCAGCACCAGGCTGCGATCGCGCAGCGCCACGCGCGGCGGGTCCTCGGCCTCGGGCGCGAAGAGCGACCACTGGAGGCCCATGCGGTCCTGGCTGAAGTCGTCGGACAGGTCGAAGCCGGCCGGGGAGGGCACGCCGCCGCGGGGCTTGGGCAGGGCGCGCGCGAGCGTGCCGCCGCGCGCCTTCAGCCAGCCGTCCGGGGTCCATTCGACCGGCTCCAGCAGCGTCTGCCGGCCCAGCGTCCGCATGCCGTTCTCGTAGCCGTGATAGACCATCCACCAGTCGCCGGCAGGGCCTTCGACGACGCTGGCATGGCCGCGCGACCACCAGGGCTCGTCGGCGCTGCGCGTGCGCACGATGGGGTTGTGCGGGCAGTCTTCCCAGGGGCCATGGATGGAGCGCGAGCGGGCCAGCGTGACCATGTGGCTGGTCGGCGGGCCGGAGGTGCCGCCCACCGCGGCGATCAGGTAGAACCACTCGCCGCGGCGGAAGAGCTTGGGGCCTTCGGGCGCGAACATCTCGACGACCCAGTCCTTGGGGTACTGCCAGGGCGTGTAGGCGGGCGCCAGTTCGCCGATGGTGGACAGGCCGTCATCGCTCAGGCGGATGCGGCGCACGCCGTTGACGAAGAGATAGCGCTTGCCGTCCTCGCCGACCGCGTGGCCGGGGTCGATGCAGCCGGGCAGGCGCAGGTCGATGGGGTCGCTCCAGGGGCCGCGGATGTCGTCGGCGTGGATGACATGGATCGTCGAGCCGTTCTCCTGCATCGCGGGGATGTAGATGAAGTAGCGGCTGCCGTGCTTGATCAGGTCCATCGCCCACACGGTGCCGATCGGCTGGCGCAGCGCGGCGGTGATTGGCGTCCAGTTCACGAGATCGGTGGAATGCCAGATCACCGCGCCGGGGTAGGACGTGAAGGACGAGAAGGTCAGGTAGTAGTCGCGGCCGTCCTTGAGCAGCGTGGGGTCGGGGCGGTCGCCGGGGACGATGGGGTTGCGGTAGGTGCCATTGCCGAGGTCGGCCTTGCGCTGGCCTTCGCGGCCGGCGCCGAACGAGGGCGCGCGCGCGGGCGCGCTGACGCCAGGCGGCGCCGGGCGGGGGGCGGCGGAGGCCGCGACGCCCAATCCGGCGCCCGCGGCGGAGGCGAGCGCCCGGACGGCGCCACGCCTGGTGAGAGTCGACATTCGTTTTGTCTCCTTGCCGGCGGCCGCCCTCCGGGGCGATCTCTTTCGAGCCGGCTTGGGGAAGGATGTTAGTTCGCGCGCTGCACTAATTAATCAGAATTAACCCTGTGGCGGATGGCATCGCCCGTCGTAGTAAACCCCCTCACCCCAACGGGGAGAGGGAGGGGAGAGGGGGCTCGTGCCACAGCGCTGCTGCCCTTCGAAGCACCCCCTCTCCCCTGCCCTCTCCCCCCTCGCGGGGGGCGAGGGAGTTCTTGCGCAAGGCAAGTGCGGGCTGTCCTGTCTTACTCCCTCGCCCGCTTGCGGGAGAGAGGTATTGCATCGGCGATGCGCGGTCGAACCCCCTCGCCCGCTTGCGGGAGAGGGGCGTTGCATCGGCGATGCTCGGTAGAACACCGCGAAGTGGGAGAGGGGAGTCGCATCGGCGATGCTCGGTAGAACACCCTCTCCCGCGAAGTGGGAGAGGGAGGGGTGAGGGCCAGCGGCCGTCGCAGGAACGCGGTCTTTCGCGGGATGCCGCGCCTGCGCGATTACTGCACCGTGACGAAGAAGTTCGTGGCGTCCTGGCCGATGGTCACTGTCGCGCCGTTGCTGACGACGGAACTGAACGCGCCGCTGAAACCGCCGGCCGCGCTGATCAACACGAGCTTCTGGCCTCTCGCGATATTGCCGCTGAAGTTCAGCGTCAAGCTGCCCCCGAGCACCGCCGCGCCGGCGATGCTGAGGTGATCCTGGTCGACGCCCGGCGTGGCGCCGGCGATGGAAAGCGTGAGTTGCCCGGTGGCGCCTTGCTGGAAGCTGCCGCCCACCGTGAGTTCGCGCTGCCCGCTGGCCAGCGCCAGCGCCGCGTTGTTCACGACCTTGCCCGTGCCCATCGCGTTCGCGCTCCCCGCCAGGGTCGTGCCGCCGCTGAGCGTGGTCGCGCCGCTGTAGCTGTTGTTGCGCAGCGTGAGCGCCGCGGCGCCGCTGTGCGTGAGGCTGCCGCCGCCGCTGATGTTGGACAGCGTGATGGCCGTCGTCGTGTTCTGCACGATGAGCTGCCCGTCATTGACGATCGCATTGCTGGCCACGCCATTGGCCGACTCTGCCGTCAGCAGGCTGGCATCACCGCTGTAGGTGGCCTGCAGCACGGTCGACTTGCCGCTGGTCGCGTTGACGGTGATGTAGCGCAGCGGCACTGGCGTGCCGGTGCCCAGGCGCAGGATCGCGCCGGCGCCGATGGTCGTGATGCCGTTGTAGTTCTGCGGCTGCGCGAAGGTCACGTCGTTGCCGGGCGTCGCCATGATCTTGACGTTGCCCGTGCCGACCGAGCCGTCCCGGTGCGGACCACCGCCGCCGCCGGTGATGCCCACATGCAGCGTCACCGGCCCGTTGTAGTTGAAGGCCAGCGTGCCGCCGCGCAGGTTGATGTAGGCGTTCTTCTTGCCCAGCGGCGGATCCACCTCGGCGGGCGAGGGCGCCGAGGGCAGGAAGAACCGCGCATGCGTGCCGTCGCCCCACTGGACCGTGCCCGCGCCGCGTTCGATGTTGATGCCGCGGTAGCTCGCATCGTTGCCGTTGGGCGAATTGGCGCCGCCGCGGTAGATCGTCTTGGCGAAGTTCAGCTCCGGGTCGCTCAGCCCCGGATTGACCGTGTTGGGCACGTTGTGCGGGCTGTTGTCGGTGTGGCTGTACACGCCGGACATCACGATGGTCGACGGACCGATCGCATGGAAGTTGATGTCGTTGCCGAAGGCCGCCTCGTAGATGTTCTGCGTCACCGTGACCACGCTGCCCGGCGGGCTCCAGACCAGCCACGAGCCCTCATTCAGGACCGCCTTGGCCCCCGACAGCGAGGCGGCGACATGGTTGCTGCCGAAGTCCTGCCCCGCGGCCAGCGACAGCACGCCCGAATACGCGCTCACCCCGCCCGACGAGTTGCCGCCCCAGACGCCGGGCGCCTGCAGGATGCTGCCGCTGCCGCTCACCTGGCCCAGCAGCACGAACTGCGCGCTGCTGATGACGATGGTCCCGTTGTTCAGGATGTTGTTGAGGTTGATCTCGCCGTTGAGGGTGCCCGCGCTGTTCTTGCTGTCCGAGGTGGCGATGAAGTTGGGCGAGTTGTCCGCGCTGGTGTTGGTGCCGATCTGCAGCGTGATGCCCGGGTCGATGGTCAGCGCCGGCGGATTGATGCCGGCGATGGTGAGCGCGTAGCCGGCGCCGGGGTAGGTGGTCTTGGTGACGACCTGGACCTGGCGCGCGACGGGCAGCGTGAAGGTGCTGGCGCGGGTGATGACCAGCGTGGCGCCGCTGGCGCCGGTCAGGCGCAGCGTGCCCAGGCCGCTGATGACGCCGGTGTAGGTCGTGGCGCCCGCCGGCAGCGTGAGGACCGAGTCGCCGGTGAGCGTGATGTCGCGATTGGCGAGCACATCCGCGGTGATGTCGGCCGCGCCGGCGGAGGCGCCCGAGCCGTCCGCCGAGGCGGTCGCGTTGTCAGACCCGCCCCCGCCGCAGGCGGAGGTGAGGACCGCGCACCCGACCATCAGGAAATCGCGCCGGCTGGCGCCTTGGAGGAATGAACTCAAGCGGGCTCCTGCGTCGGGGCTGTGAAGTGGGGGCATTCTGTCGCAAGGGCGTCGCGGAGATATCACCAAGTTCTCACCGGCCATGTATCACAACGTCGCTTCATCGGCGATCCCTTGCTCCGGATCCCCTGTTCCCGGGAGAAGCTGATTCAAATCCTGGGGCGGCTGTGCCAGATTGGCCGCATGACTCCGTCCAGCCCGCCGTCCAGCCCGCTTCGGTCGCTGCTTCGCCGCCATCCGGCCTGGTGCCGCGCCGCGCTGGCGCTGCTCGCCCTCTGCCTGGCCGGCGCCGCGCGCGCCCAGACCGCGATCGTCATCGGCGGCGCGCTGCGCATGGACAACGACGCCGTCTGGCAGCGCATCGTCGATGAAGCCGGCGGGCCCGGCCGCGCGCGCTTCGCCGTGCTGGCCACCGCCGCGGCCAATCCCGAGCTCTCCGCGCAGTTGATCGTGGACGTGCTGCAGCGCCACGGCGCGCGCGCCGAGCACATCCCGGTCGCGCCGCGCCTGGAGGGCGCCGACCTGCAGAAGAACCTCCACGACCCCGCGCTGATCGCCAGGATCCGCGCCTCCAATGCGGTGTTCTTCTCGGGCGGCGCCCAGGGCTTCATCGTCGACACGCTGCAGCCCGGCGGCCGGCGCACCGAGATGCTCGACGCGATCTGGGAGGTCTACCGCCGCGGCGGCGTCGTCGCGGGCACCAGCGCCGGCGCGGCCATCATGAGCCGCGTGATGTTCCGCGACGCGCTCAACGTCATGGAGGTGATGCGCGGCACCCTGCGCGAGGGCCACGAGATCGACCAGGGCCTGGGCTTCGTCGGCAGCGAGCTGTTCGTCGACCAGCACTTCCTCAAGCGCGGCCGCATCGGCCGCATGCTGCCGCTGATGCTGGCCAAGGGCTATCGGCTCGGGCTGGGCGTCGAGGAGAACAGCGCCGCCGTCATCCGCGGCTCGCGCGTGGACATCATCGGCGGCCGTGGCGCGCTGCTGGTGGACCTGCGCGACGCGCGCAGCGATCCGTCTCTGGGCATGTTCAACCTGCGCGGCGCGCGGCTGAGCTACCTCGACCATGGCGACCGCCACGACCTGCGCACCGGCGTCACCGAGCCCGCGCCGCGCAAGACCGCCGCCGGCGCGCCGGTGCCGATCCGGGCCTCGCTCGGGAGCGACGCGCCCGGCCAGGGCGGGCCGGTGGACACCTTCCAGCGCGACATCCTCGGCGACAACCGCATCGTCCAGGCGATGACCGAGCTGCTGAGCTCTCCCGCCGCCGAGGTGCGCGCGATGGCCGCGCGCATCCGCCCGGACGCCACCGGCGACCGCGATCGCACCGGCTTCGTCTTCCGGCTCTATCGCGGCCGCGACACGCAGGGGTGGATCGACGCCGGCGGCGATGCGCAGGACGTGACGCTGCTGGACGTGCGGCTGGACGTGCGGCCGGTGCGGCTGCCCGATCCCGGCGGCGGCTGAGCGCCGGCGCGTCTCAGCCGTGCAGCGCCTGGGCGATGAACTGGCGCGGCACCTTGGGCTTGGGCACGCGCACGCTGAACCAGCGCCGCACGTCCTGTTCCAGACCGATGCCGTGCATGAAGTTGTAGAGCGCCTTCTTCAGCGCCTCGCCCATCGCGTCGTGGTCGGTGCCGGTGGGATCGACGAAGCCGACGTCGTTCTTGGCGAACGGCGACGGCGGCAGCGGCAGCAGCTCCACGCCGAAGGCCTTCGGGTCCTGGCCCACCGGCGAGTGCACCGTGCAGGCGAAGCGGTGGAAGAAGCCGCTCTGGATGCAGCCGTTCTCGAACAGCTGGCGCACGTACTCGAGCGCATCGACGGTGTCCTGCACCGTCTGCGTCGGGAAGCCGTACATCAGATAGGCATGGACCAGGATGCCGGACTCGGTGAAGGCGCGCGTCACGCGCGCCACCTGCTCGACCGACACGCCCTTCTGCATCAGCGTGAGCAGGCGGTCGGAGGCGACCTCCAGGCCGCCGCTGATCGCGATGCAGCCGCTGTCGGCCAGCAGCTGGCAGAGCTCCGGCGTGAAGGTCTTCTCGAAGCGCACGTTGCCCCACCAGCTGATGGACACGCCGCGCTCGATCAGCTCCAGCGCCAGCGCGCGCAGCACCTTGGGCGGCGCGGCCTCGTCGACGAAGTGGAAACCGGTCTGGCCCGTCTCCGCGACGATCGCCTCGATGCGGTCCACCAGCGTCTTGGCGGACGCCGCCTCGTAGCGCGAGATGTAGTCCAGCGTGATGTCGCAGAAGCTGCACTTCTTCCAGTAGCAGCCATGCGCGATCGTCAGCTTGTTCCAGCGCCCGTCGCTCCACAGCCGGTTCATCGGGTTGAGCATGTCCAGCAGCGACAGGTAGTCGTGCAGCGGCAGGCCATCCCAGGTGGGCGTGCCCACGTCCTCGAAGGGGATGTCGGGCTCGACGAAGTTGATGTAGCGGACCTGGCCCGCGAGCTCGCCGTCATCCTCGCGCACGAAGCAGCGCACCAGCCGCTGCCGGCCGCGCTTGCCGGCGATGTGCTCCAGCAGCGCCAGCAGCGGGCGCTCGCCGGCATCCAGCGTCACGAAGTCGACGTAGTCGAACAGGCGCGGCTCGGTGAGCTCGCGCAGCTCGGTGTTGACGAAGCCGCCGCCGAACAGCACCTTCAGATGCGGCCGCTCGCGCTTGATCGTCTGGCCGATGCGCAGCGCCGCGTAGACCGCGCCGGGGAAGGGCGCCGACAGCAGCACCACGTCGGGGCGCTCCGCGTCGATGGCCTCCAGCGTCAGCTCGCGCAGCAGTTCGTCGACCAGGTTGGGCGGCGCGTCCAGCGCCTGCGCCAGCGGATCGAAGGTGGGCTGGCTGGTGGCCAGCTGCTCGGCGTAGCGGACAAACTCGAAGCGCGGATCGACCGATTCGCGCAGCACGTCGGCCAGGTCGTTCAGGTACAGCGTCGCCAGGTGCCGCGCGCGGTCCTGCAGGCCCAGCGCGCCGAAGGCCCAGGCGAGCGGATCCTCGCCCTCCTCGGCGACGTAGACCTCCAGCGACTGGAAGCGCGCGCCCTCGGGCAGGAAGGCGCGCGAATTGATGCGGTGCGCCAGCGTCGGATCGCGGCCCTGCAGGAAGGCGATGGCCGGGGCGATGGTGGCGAGGTAGCGGTCGAAGGACTCGTCGAACAGGCGCGACGCCAGGCCGCGGTCGGGCAGGGGGATCGCCTGCACGGCGGCGCGCACGCGCCGCAGTCCGTCGCGCGAGAACAGCCGCAGCACCAGGCCCAGCGCCAGGTCGCGCTGCGCCGCGTCAATGCCGCGTGAACGCAGGAAGCCCGTCAGGTAGGCGGTGGACGGGTAGGGCGTGTTGAGCTGCGTCATCGGCGGGATGAGCGACAGCACGCGGGGGACGGACGCGGCGGACATGGACGAACTGTAGGAGCAAAAAAACAAACCCGGCATGGGCCGGGTTTGTTCGGGATCGCGGCGCGCGAGCGCCGCGATCGGCGTGCCAGAAGTGGATTACTTCTTCGAGGCCTTCTTGGCCGGCTTGGCGGCAGCGGCCTTGGGGGCCTTGGCCGGCTTGGCGGCGGCCTTGCGGGCAGCAGCCTTCGGGTCCACGGCGGCCTTGAAGCCGGCGCCCGGGGTGAACTTCGGCAGCTTGGCGGCAGCGATCTTGATCTTGTCGCCGGTGCTGGGGTTCACGCCCGTGCGAGCGGCGCGCGAGTGCTGCTTGAAGGAGCCGAAGCCGGGGATGGACACGGCGCCACCCTTCTTCACCGTGGTGACCACGGCGTCCAGCAGCGTTTCCAGGATGCGGCCGGCTTCGGCCTTGGTCAGTTCGTGCTTGGAAGCCAGGTGTTCGATCAGTTCGGTCTTGTTCATTCGTTGACTCTGCAAGTTAAGGCCCGGCTGGTGGCCGGACGGCGCGTATTGTGCGCGAGAAATCACCCGCGCACCCTCGGGTTGCCCCGCAAATCACCGATGAAATCGCATATCCGGGGTCACGTCTTGCGCGATGGTCCTGTTCATCGGCCACAGCGGCGGCCTTGTGGCAATTTGTCACGGCCTGTGTGGGGCGCAAGCCGGGACCGAATCAGGACACGAGCAGCCGGTGCACCAGGTCGGGCGTGCTCGCCGCGCCGTATTTCTTCATCAGGCGCGCGCGGTAGACATCGACGGTGCGCGGGCTGACGCCGAGCTTCTTGCCGATCAGCTTGCTGGTCAGGCCCTCGATCAGCAGCGCGGCGATCTCGCGCTCGCGCGCGGTCAGGTCGGCCTTGAGCTGGCGCGTCGCGGACAGGTCCTCGAAGCTCCAGATGCCGCTGGCATGCGGGCGCGACGGATCGAGCGCCCGGCCCGACACGTGGCACCAGAACAGCTCGCCCGCGCGCGGCCCGCCGACGCGCTTCATCACGCGCTCATCGGCGTAGTAGCCGGCCGCGTCGAGGCTGGCGACGATGCGCTCGCCGGTGCGCTCGAACTCCACCGGGCTCGGATACAGCAGCGCGAAGCTGTGCCCGATCAACTGCTCGCGCTGCGCGCCGAAAATCTCCAGCACCAGGCGGTTGCAATCGCGGATCAGGCGGTTCTCCGAGATCACCAGCCCGATCGGGGCCTGGTCGAAGGCGGTGCGGTAGTCCAGCGTCACGGCGTCGCTCACAGCAGCGCGCAGGTGGTGGTGGACTGCACCGCGAGCCGGCCCTGCTCGTCCAGCAGGTCGATCTGCCCGAAGGCCAGGTTCCTGCCGCGGCGCAGCAGCCGGGCCTCGAGGGTGCACGTGGCGCCGGAGACCGGGCGGATGAAGGTGGACTGCAATTGCACCGTCGTCATCGGACGAAACTCGCCGAGCTCGCGCATCAGCAGCAGCACCATCGCCGTGTCCGCGGCGGCCATCGAGGCCTGGCCGCACATCACGCCGCCGATGTGGACCAGCGCCGGCGCCACGGGCATGCTCAGCCGCAGCAAGCCCTCCTCGGCGTGGACGGGGTCCAGGCCGAGTGCGACGATCCAGGGGGCGAAGATCTTGGGGATCTGCGCGCGCAACTCGTCCAGGGGCAGGGTCATCGGGCTTCCTTCCGGGGGAGATCGGGGGGGCAGAGAGAACGGCGAGGGGGAGGGGCGGGATCGCCCGGCGGCGGGATGGTGCTTAATCAATTCTACGTAGCGCTTACGTAATGTCTTACGTAGCAGAATGACCGACCGGTTCTGAATCCATCGGGATCAACGGAAGCAGGAGACATCGGATGAACAAGCTTTTCCCCAATGCTGCGGCGGCATTGGACGGCATCGTGGCCGACGGCCAGTTGCTGGCCGTCGGCGGTTTCGGCCTGTGCGGCATCCCCGAGGCGCTGATCGCGGCGCTGCGGGACAGCGGCGTCAAGGGCCTGACCGTCATCAGCAACAACGCGGGCGTGGACGGCTTCGGCCTGGGCCAACTGCTCCAGACGCGGCAGATCAGCAAGATGATCTCCAGCTACGTCGGCGAGAACAAGGAGTTCGAGCGCCAGTACCTGGCCAATGAACTCGAACTCGAATTCACGCCGCAGGGCACGCTGGCCGAGAAGCTGCGCGCCGGCGGCGCCGGCATCCCGGCCTTCTTCACGCGCACCGGCGTCGGCACCCTGGTGGCCGAGGGCAAGGAGATCCGCGAGTTCGACGGCCATCAGTACGTGATGGAACGGGCGCTGAACCCCGACGTCGCCCTGGTCAAGGCGCACATCGCCGACAAGAGCGGCAACCTGGTGTTCCGCCGCACCGCGCGCAACTTCAATCCGGCCTGCGCGATGGCCGGCAAGATCACGATCGTGGAAGTGGAGCAGGTCGTCGAGGTCGGCGCGCTGGATCCCGACGCAATCCACCTGCCCGGGATCTACGTGCACCGCATCGTGCACAACCCGACGCCCGAGAAGCGCATCGAAAAGCGCACCACCCGCCCCGCCGCCTGAGGAGAAAGACATGCCCTGGACCCAAGACCAGATGGCGGCACGCGCCGCGCAGGAGCTGGAGGACGGCTTCTATGTGAACCTCGGCATCGGCATTCCGACCCTGGTCGCGAATTTCGTGCCGGCAGACAAGGAGGTATGGCTGCAGAGCGAGAACGGCATGCTCGGCATCGGCCCGTTCCCGACCGACGACGAGGTCGACGCCGACCTGATCAACGCCGGCAAGCAGACAGTGACGACAATCCCCGGCTCGTCGATCTTCGGCAGCCACGACAGCTTCGCAATGATCCGCGGCGGCAAGATCAACCTCAGCATCCTGGGCGCAATGCAGGTCAGCGAGCACGGTGACCTGGCCAACTGGATGATCCCCGGCAAGATGGTGAAGGGAATGGGCGGCGCAATGGACCTCGTCGCAGGCGTGCCGCGCGTGATCGTGCTGATGGAACACGTCGCCCGCAAGAAGGACGGCACCGAGGACCTCAAAATCATCCCCAAGTGCACACTGCCGCTGACCGGCGTGGGCGTGGTGAACCGCATCATCACCGACCTGGCCGTCATGGACGTCACTCCCCAGGGACTCAAGCTCGTTGAACTCGCGCCTGAGGTCACGCGCGAGTTCGTGCAGAGCAAGACCGGCGTCACGCTGCTCTGACAAGACCCGGCACCTCGCCCGAAACCGGGAGCGCCGGTGCCCCTCTCCGCTCAAACGCCTGCGCACGCTCGGCATTCGCTTCGAGGGGCACCGGCGCTCCCGGTTTCTCCGGACCGAGGACTTCGGTGAGCGCGGGATCGTGTCAGGTTCGTTGCTGACACCTATCCGAGACCGCTGTGCGGCGCGCGTGCAGAAATCACGCGGCAACACGCTGTTTCAGCACCTTGCACCTGTTGTATGAATGACGGTGTAAGCGTCATCACGCTTCGCCAACATCCGGCATCCGCCGCTTCGAGCCGATGCCGCCATGACCGCCGCCGTTCAAGTTCCCTTTGCCGCCCCCGACGACGATCGCGCCGTCGACACGACGCCTGACCTGGGCGCCTCGGCCACCGCGGCCGCCCTCGCGGCGGCCGCCCTGCTGGCCGCTTGCGGCGGCGGAGGCAGCAGCGGCGACGGGGCCGGCGGCCCCGACACCACGCCCCAGACCACCACGCCGCCCACCGACGCGCAAGCCGCGCGCTTCCTCGGCCAGGCCGGCTTCGCGGCGAGCGCCAACGACCTCGCCGCCGTGAAGGCCGCCGGCTACGCGGGTTGGCTCGATCAGCAGTTCGCCGCGCCGCGCACGCAGAGCCACTACGACTGGCTCGTCGCCAAGGGCTATGGCGCCGAGACCTACCGCAACAGCCTTGCCGGCGTCGACGCGACGCTGTGGCGCAAGCTGATCGGCTCGCCCGACCAACTGCGCCAGCGCGTGGTGCTGGCGCTGTCGGAGATCTTCGTGGTGTCGATGAACGGCCTGCCGGTGAGCTGGCCCGGCATGGCCACCGCCGCCTACGTCGACATGCTGGAGGCGCGCTGCTTCGGCAGCTTCCGCGCGCTGCTCGAGGGCGTGACGCTCTCGCCGGCGATGGGCGCGTACCTGGCCATGCGCGGCAATCGCAAGGAAGACCCCAAGACCGGCCGCCAGCCCGACGAGAACTACGCCCGCGAGGTGATGCAGCTGTTCTCCATCGGCCTGAGCCAGCTCAACCCCGACGGCACGCCCAAGACCAGCGGCGGCAAGACCATCGACACCTACACGCTGCAGCAGATCACCGACCTGGCGCGCGTGTTCACCGGCTGGGACTTCGACACCGCCACGCCCGGCGGCGCCGATCCCAGCTACATGCAGCGGCCGATGACGCACAACGCGGCCCGTTTCTCGACCGGCGCGAAGAAGGTGCTGGACGTCACCATCCCCGAGACCGCCGATGGCCCCGCCGCGATGAAGATGGCGCTGGACACGCTGGCCGCGCATCCCAACGTCGGTCCCTTCATCGGCCGCCAACTGATCCAGCGCCTGGTCGCCTCGAATCCGAGCCCCGCCTACGTGCAGCGCATCGCCGCGGTCTTCGACAACAACGGCAAGGGCGAGCGCGGCGATCTGCGCGCGGTGATCCGCGCCATCCTGCTCGACGCCGAGGCGCGCCAGCCCGCGGCCTCGCCGGACGCCGGCAAGCTGCGCGAGCCCATCCAGCGCCTGGTCCAGTGGGCGCGCACCGTGGGGCTGAGCTCGCCGGGCGACCTGTGGGGCGTCGGCGATACCAGCAACCCGGCCTCGCGCCTGGGCCAGAGCCCGATGCGCAGCGGCTCGGTGTTCAATTTCTTCCGGCCGGGCTACGTGCCGCCGAACTCGCAGCTCGGGACCAACGGCGTGACCGCGCCGGAGTTCCAGCTCTGCAACGAGAGCACGGTCGCCGGCTACCTGAACTTCATGCAAAGCCTGATCGGCAACGGCATCGGCGACATGAAGGCGGACTACACCGCCGACCTCGCGCTGGCCGCGGATGCCACCGCGCTGGTCAGCCGCCAGGCGCTGCTGATGGGCGGGGGCACGCTGTCGGAGGCGACGGTGGCCACGATCGCGGCCGCCGTGGCCACCATCAAGGCCGAGACCGACGCGGGCAAGCTGAACCGCGTCAAGGCGTCGTGGCTGATGGTGATGGCCGCGCCCGACTACCAGGTGCAGAAATAACAGCCGTGAGCGGAGTGCCGACCATGCCCCACATCTCCCGTCTCGCGTCGCTGCGCCGCCGCGAATTCCTCAAGCGCGCCTCGGCGCTGTCCGTCGCCGGCACGGCCGCGCCCTGGGCGCTGCAGCTGGCCGCGATCAACGAGGCCGCCGCCGCCGCGAATCCCGGCGACTACAAGGCCATCGTCTGCCTGTTCATGTACGGCGGCAACGACTACGGCAACACGCTGGTGCCCTATGACGCCGCCAGCTACCAGGCCTACGCGACGATCCGCCAGGCGCTGGCGACACCGCGCGATCAGCTCGCCGCCACGGCGCTGACGCCGGCCGCCGCGCTGCCCGGCGGCCGCCAGATGGCGCTGGCGCCGACGATGCTCAAGCTCAAGCCGGTGTTCGACGCGGGCCGGCTGGCGGTGATGCTGAACATCGGCCCGCTGATCCAGCCGACCACGCTGGCGCAGTACAAGGCCGGCAACGTGCCGCTGCCGCCCAAGCTGTTCTCGCACAACGACCAGTCCAGCCTCTGGCAGTCGTCCCGCCCGGAAGGCGCGACCTCGGGCTGGGGCGGACGCCTGGCCGACCAGTTCCTGGCCAGCAACGGCAACGCGACCTTCAGCTGCATCAACGTCTCGGGCAACGCGGTGTTCATGTCCGGCGGCCAGGCGGTGCAATACCAGATGAGCAGCAGCGGCGCCGTCGCCGTCAACGGCGCGACCAAGCCGCTGTTCGGCTCCCCCGCCTGCGCGGATGCGCTCAAGGGCCTGATCACCGGCGAACGCCAGCACTGGATGGAGCAGGAGCTGAACCGCGTCACCGCGCGCTCGATCAACGCGCAGGGCACGGTCTCGGCGGCGCTCGCCAACACAACGGTGCAGACGCCGTTCGAGACCAACGGCCTGGCCGCGCAGCTGCAGATGGTGGCGCGGCTGATCGGCGCGCGCTCGGCGCTGGGCGCGCAGCGGCAGGTGTACTTCGTGTCCATCGGCGGCTTCGACCTGCACGACAACCTGGTGACCGATCACCCGGGCCTGCTGGGCACCGTCGCCAATGCGATGGCCAGCTTCGACGCGGCGCTGGCCGAGCTCGGCGTGTCGCAGAACGTCACGACCTTCACCGCGTCGGACTTCGGCCGCACGCTGAGTTCCAACGGCGACGGCTCCGACCACGGCTGGGGCAGCCATCACCTGGTCATGGGCGGCGCGGTCAAGGGCGGGCGCTTCTACGGCCAACTGCCGTCGGTGAGCGTCAATGGCCCCGACGACGTCGGCCAGGGCCGGCTGCTGCCGACGACCTCGGTGGATCAACTGGCGGCGACGCTGGCCACCTGGATGGGCGTGTCGCCGACCGACCTGCCGGCGGTGCTGCCGGGGATCGTGAACTTCAGCCAGAAAGACCTCGGTCTCTTCGCGGCTTGATTCCGGGCTCGATCGCCGGGATTGGCGGGTTTGTTCCCGCCAATTACACCGGCGCGGACGGGGCCTCGCGCGATGGCCGAGGTCCACGGCATCGGCGCGCGGCCCGCGTGGGCGGCGCGCCGTGAGAACCCTCACGGGCACGGCGGCAGGGCAGGGAAAAATACCGGTCGATCGTCGACAGCCCCGATGATCACGGGGCAAACGCGCGTGCGTCGAGGTCGAAAGCCACGGTAACCGAATGCGTTTCCGAGGCTTTCCGCTGTTGCGGTTGCGATGCTGAAAGCGGGGGTGTAACTCCCTAGAGTGCCAGGCGTCAGTAGTACCGACGCCCACGCCATGTTCCGATTCCCCTGGTCTTCCGCCGCCGTGACGGCCGCCGCAGCAGCCGCGTTGAGCGCCTGTGGCGGCGGTGGAGGTGGCGGCGATTCGCCCGCCGCGCCGTCGGGCGCCGCGCCCGCGCCGGATGGCACGGGCGGCGCCGCACCGGCACCGGCACCGGCTCCCGCTCCAGCTCCCGCACCGAGCCCCGCGCCCAGTCCAGCCCCTGCGCCAGAACCCGCGCCGGCCCCGGCCCCTGCGCCGGCCGCGACCCTGCCGCTGCCCAGCGACGCCCAGGCGGCGCGCTTCCTCGCGCAGGCCGGCTTCGGCGCGAACGAGGCCGACATCGCCACGCTCAAGACCGTCGGCTACTCGTCCTGGCTGGACCTGCAATTCCTGGCGCCGCGCACCGAGTCGCACTGGGACTGGGTCACGCGCAACGGCTACGCCACCGAGGCGAACAAGTACGCCTACTTCGACGGCTTCCCGAACAGCGTGTGGTGCAAGTTCATCACCTCGCCGGACCAGCTGCGCCAGCGCATGGTGCTGGCGCTGTCGGAGATCTTCGTGGTCTCCGCGGTGGGCTGCACGCTGCCGTGGCGCACGATGATGATGGCCGCCTACGCCGACCTGCTCGAGGACAACGCCTTCGGCACCTTCCGCGGCCTGCTCGAGGCGGTGGCGCTGTCGCCGGCGATGGGGTCCTTCCTCGCGATGCGCGGCAGCAAGAAGGAGGACGGCAAGGGCCGTCAACCCGACGAGAACTTCGCCCGCGAGGTGATGCAGCTCTTCACCATCGGGCTGGTGCAGCTGAACCAGGACGGCAGCGTGCAGACCGCGGGCGGCCGTCCGGTCGAGACCTACGACCTGACGACGGTGACGCAGCTCGCGCGCGCCTTCACCGGCTGGGACTTCGACACGGCGGCGCCCAGCGGCGCCGATCCCTCCTTCATGCGCCGGCCGATGAAGCACAACGCGGCCGATTTCGCCGCAGGGGCGAAGACGGTGCTCGGCGCGACCATTCCCGCCAGCGCCGACGGCCCGGCCGCGCTGCGCCAGGCGCTGGACATCCTGGCGAACCATCCGAACACCGGGCCGTTCTTCGGCCGCCAGCTGATCCAGCGCTTCGTCTGCTCGAACCCGAGCGCGGCCTACGTGCAGCGCGTGGCGCAGGCCTTCAACAACAACGGGCAAGGCGTGCGCGGCGACCTGAAGGCGGTGCTGCGCGCGGTGCTGCTGGATCCGGAGGCGCGCCTGATCGATGCCGGCGCGGGCAACTCCGGCAAGCTGCGCGAGCCGGTGCTGCGCTTCGTGCAGGTGGCGCGCGCCATCCGCCTGAGCTCGGCCGGCCAATGGACCATTCCCGAGACCAGCGACGCGGAGACCCGTCTCGGCCAGAGCCCGTTCTTCAGCCCGTCGGTCTTCAACTTCTACCGGCCGGGCTATGTGCCGCCGAACTCGTCGATGACGGCGGCCGGCGTCACCGCGCCGGAGTTCCAGCTGCTCAACGAGGTGACGGTCACCGGCTACCTGAACTTCATGCAGACGCTGTTGACGACGGGGCAGGGCGACGCCAAGCCGGACCTGTCGGCGGACATGGCGCTCTCGGCCGATACGCGCGCGATGGTGGCGCGCCAGGCGCTGCTGCTGGGCGGCGGCTCGATCTCGGACGCGACGCAGCAGCGCATCGCGGCGGCGGCGGCCACGATCGGCGCTGCCACCGACGACGGCCGCATCAACCGCGCCCGCGCCGGCTGGATGCTGCTGCTGGCCTGCCCCGAGTACCAGATCCAGAAATGACGCGGTCGCATCGAGCGACCTTCACCGGAGACTTCCCCGTGGCCCATGTGTCCAAGCTGTCCTCGCTGCATCGCCGCGAGTTCCTCAAGCGCGCCTCGGCCGTGTCCGTGGCCGGCGCCGCCGCGCCCTGGGCGCTGCAGCTCGCCGCGATCGGCGACGCCGCCGCCGCGACGGCCGGCGGCGACTACAAGGCGCTGGTGTGCGTGTTCCTGCAGGGCGGCAACGACTACGGCAACACGGTGATCCCGTACGACGGCGTCAACCACCAGGCCTACACGGCGATCCGGCCGACCCTGGCGATCGGCCGCGACGCGCTGGCGGCGACGGCGCTGTCGCCGGTGGTGGCGCTGCCCGATGGCCGCCAGATGGCGCTGGCGCCGGGCCTGTCGGCGATCAAGCCGGTGTTCGATGCCGGCCGCCTGGGCGTGATGCTGAACATCGGCACGCTGATGGCGCCGATGACGCTGGCGCAGTACAAGTCCGGCGCGGTGCCGGCGCCGCCCAAGCTGTTCTCGCACAACGACCAGTCCAGCCTCTGGCAGTCCTCCAACGTGGAGGGGGCGCGCACCGGCTGGGGCGGCCGCATGGCCGACCTGATGCTGTCGGCCAACGGCCGCGCGGGGTTGACCTGCATCAATGTCTCGGGCAACGCGATCTTCCAGGCCGGCGACGCCGCCTTCCAGTACCTGACCGGGCCCGGCGGCAAGAAGCCGATCACGGGCATCGGCAGCCAGATGTTCGGCTCCAGTGCCTGCGCGACGCTGCTCAAGACGCTGATCACCGAGCAGCGCCCCCATGCGATGGAGGCGGAGCTCAACCGCGTGACGGCGCGCTCGATCGAGCTGCAGTCCACGCTGAGCACCGCGCTGGCGGGCGGCGCGACGCTGTCGACCGCCTTCGCGGCCGATTCGCTGGCGCGGCAGCTGAAGATGGTCGCGAGCCTGATCGCGGCGCGCTCGGCGCTGGGCATGACGCGCCAGGTCTATTTCGTCGCGATGGGCGGCTTCGACCTGCACGACGCGCTGAGCTCGCGCCATCCGGCGCTGATGCAGCAGGTGGGCGGCGCGCTGGCCAGCTTCGACGCGGCGCTGCAGGAGCTGGGCGTGGCCGACCAGGTCACGGCCTTCACCGCATCGGACTTCGGCCGCACGCTGAGCAGCAATGGCGACGGCACCGATCATGGTTGGGGCTCGCATCACTTCGTGATGGGCGGCGCGGTACGCGGCGGCCGCTTCTACGGCACGGCGCCGTCGGTGAGCGTGAACGGCCCGGACGACGTCGGCCAGGGACGGCTGTTGCCGACGACCTCGGTGGACCAGCTGGCCGCGACGCTCGCGCTGTGGATGGGGGTGTCCGCCTCGGACCTGCGCACGGTGCTGCCCAACATCGGCAACTTCGCCACGCCCGATCTCGGCTTCATGCGCTGAGGGCAGGGAGCGGCGCGGCGGACGCCGCTCCCGGTATATCGGCGCGCAACCCGACATGCGGCGCCCCCTAGGGCTGGGGGGCGCCGCGGGCCATGTTCCGCTACGCAAGTGGGCGGCCTTCTCCTAACATCATTGACGGACCCCAGGCATTTCCAACGGCATGAAGACCGTGCGTGCCCCGCGGGTCGCGTTCCACGCACGCCGATCAGGGAGGCCGAGATGGACGGATTGCTGGGGAGGACCCCGGAACTGGGGCGGTTCTTGAGCTATCGCGGGCCGGAGCGCCGGCGAGGCTCGCCGGACCGGTGGTGGCGCCATGCGCTGGAGGAAATCGATCTCGGCGTCTGCCTGGTTGCTGGCGACGGGGGCTTGCTCTACGCCAACAGCACCGCGCGGCGGCAGCTCGATGAGCGCTCACCGCTGCAACTGACCGACGGCCAGTTGGTGGCGCCACAGCGCGACGACCAGTTGCGGCTGGAGAGCGCGCTCGCCGACGTGCAGCGCGGGCTGCGTCACCTGATCTGCCTGGGACGCGGCGCGGGCCGGCTCTCGCTGTCGGTGCTGCCGCTGCAGGACGGGCAGGGGCGGGCGACGCAGGCGCTGCTGGTGCTCGGAAAGCGCAACCTGTGCGGCGAGCTGCCGATGCTGGCCTTCGCGCGGGAGCATCAATTGACGGCCGCGGAGCAGCAGGTGCTGCAGTCGCTGTGCGCCGGGCTGCAACCGCAGGAGATCGCGCAGCGCCATGGGGTGGCGATCTCGACGGTGCGCACGCAGATCGCGAGCGTGCGCGCGAAGACCGCCACCGAGAGCATCCGCGACCTGGTCGCGATGGTGGCGCAGCTGCCGCCGATGCAAGGCGTGCTGCGCGTGGTGGAGCTGCGCTGACGCCTTTCTCGCGCCGAGGACTCCCGCAAGAACTCCCTCGCCCCGCTTGCGGGGAGAGGGGAGGGGAGAGGGGGCGTCGAAGTATGGCGGTGTTGCCCTGCGGCGAACCCCCTCTCCCCCCCTCTCCCCCTGGCGGGGGCGAGGGAGTGCCGACGGCGCAGGCTTGGTGGTCACGCCCGCAACGCGCCGAAGAACCGGCGCAGGTCGTCGATGACGAGCTGCGGATCCGTTTCATTGGCGAAATGACCACCGCGCGGCATCTCGGTCCACTGCACCAACCGGGTATGCGAGCGCTGCGCGAACTTGCGCACCGAGCGGAAGTCGTCCGGGAACACCGCCACCGCCGTCGGCGTGTGGTTGGGCAGATCGCGATAGCCCGCGCCGCTGGCCGCGTTGGCGAGGTACATCTCCGCCGCCTGGCCGCCCGTGCCGGTGAACCAGTAGAGCGACACATGCGTCAGGAAGCGGTCGCGATCGACCTCGCCGGCGTGCTCGCCCTCGAAGCCGAAGAACAGCTCGGCATTCCAGGCCAGCAGCGCGGCCGGCGAGTCCACCAGGCCGAAGGCCAGCGTGCCGGGACGCTTGGACTGGATGTCCACATAGCCGGCGTACTTGCGGAAATTGTCCAGGTGCTTGAAACCCTCCCTCTCGAAGGGCGACAGGCCGTCCGTCTCGCCGGGCTCGCCCTTGGGGAACGCGAAGATCTGCAGGACATGCACGCCCGCCAGCCCCTTCGGGGCGAGCACGCCCAGCTCGCGCGTCACCAGGGCGCCGACGTCGCCGCCGTGCGCGCCGTAGCGCTCATAACCCAGGCGCTTCATCAGCGTGTCCCAGGCGGCCGCCATGCGGGCGGCGTCCCACCCCGCCGCCGCGAGCGGCGACGACAACCCCATGCCCGGCACCGACGGGATGACGAGGTCGAAGGCCGGCGCGTCCGCCTGGCCATGCGCCCGCGGGGCCGTCAGCGGGCCGATGAGATCGAGGAACTCGGCTGGCGAACTCGGCCAGCCATGCGTCAGGATCAGCGGGAAGGCGTCCGCCTCGGGCGACTTCACGTGGATGAAGTGGAGAGTCTGGCCGTCGATCTCGGTCATGAACTGCGGCAGCGCGTTGAGGCGGGCCTCCTGCGCGCGCCAGTCGAAGCCGTCGCGCCAGTACCCGGCCAGCTCGCGCACCAGCGACACCGCCTGGCCGTGGCTGAAGTCCTCGACGACCGGCCGCGGCCAGCGCGTGGCCGCCAGGCGGGCGCGCAGGTCCTCGAGCTGGTCCTGGGGGATCTCGATGCGGAAGGGGCGGATGGCGGTGTTCATGGAATCCTCCTTGCGGGTGGGGATGACCGGCCTGTCGGCCAAGGCCGCGCGCCGGTCCTGCAGAAAACCGACGCCACGTCGGGGGAGCGGGCAACCCGTTCTCCCGCGCCGCTGCCGCGGTGACGATTCGCGCCGGCCTGCTCCACTACACTTCTCCGCCTTCGTCCCCGACCTCCGTCTCACTGCCCCCGCCATGGACAACCATCCGCTGATCGACTGGCATTCGATGTTCATGGGCGTGGCCCTGCTGGCCAGCGCCCGTTCCAAGGACAGCCGCAAGCGCAACGGCGCGTGCATCGCGAGCGCGGACTACAAGATCGTCGGCGTGGGCTACAACGGCCTGCCGCGCGGCTGTGACGACCACGACCCGGCCTACTGGTCCGACGATGACAGCGACCCGGCCAACTCGCGGCACAGCTACATCGTCCATGCCGAGGTCAACGCGATCCTCAACTGCGTCGTGCTGCCGTTGACCGGCAGCACCATCTACACGACGCAATACCCCTGCCCGCGCTGCGTGCAATCCATCATCCAGGTCGGCATCCAACGGGTCGTCTACCTGGAGAAGAAGGACCACCAGATCGGCCTGAACGCCGCCTCGGCCAAGATGCTGACCAATGCCCGCATCGACGTGCTGTCGCTCAACGAGCTCGAGGTCCCCGCCGCGGCCTGGTGCAACGAGCTGTCCAGCTTCATCGCCAAGCCGCGTCCCTGACGGCCGATCGCCGGAACTGGGCCGGAAAGCTCCCGCTTTTCCGGCTCAAGTTTCGGGCGCTCGAATTCATGATCCGTCCCACGCCGACATGAATCGTTCCGAGGCCGCCATGCTGACCACCATCCCGCCGCACCTGATGCCCGAAACCGCCCAGGCTCCCTGGGGACTGGTGCCGGATCTGGGCCTGACCGTGGCCGGCACGGCCAACATGGATGAGCTGCTCGCGCTGCAGGACCTGATGGCCGAGCACGGTCTGGCGCTGCAGCCGACCCGCATGCTCTACGACCGTCTCTACGCGCTGGAGCGCCTGTCCGCTGCGCACGCGCGTGGTGATGCCCGCCTGCAGGCGGCCGCGCAGGAGCTTTTCGACGCCTGCCAGCGCCGCGGCGAATGGATCGGCCTGGTGCATTGACGGCACTGAACGGGCGAGATCGGACCGGTCCCGTTCCTGAATCCTGAACAAAGGCGCCGCGAGGCGCCTTTGTCGCTTGTGCCGGGCTGATGGCGATGGCGATGGCGAGCAGCAGCCGCGGTCGCGGCTGGCTAAGATCGAGGCGCCTCATTTCACTCAGGAGGAATCGCATGAAGATCCCGCGCCCTTCCCGTGATTTCCCGCCCGGCCTGCATGGCGGGCTCGAGCATGACGACGAGGACCACCGCGTCGGCGAAACCGGCCAGAAGGGGCCGGAAGGCGATGGCGACATCGACCGGGCCCACCATGAGCAACGCGATCGCGACGGCGAACGTCCGCGGAACAAGCCTCCGATCCCGGGGCGTTGATCCCTTCGAACCTCGTCGACTCCAGCCAGGGGCCCGAAGCCCCTGGCGTTCAATTCCCGCCCGATGCCCCTGACGCCGGCGTCGTCCCCGTCGCCTTGCGCCAGCTCGCCAGCGTGCTGGCGAACTCGATGACCGCCATCGCGTAATAGCTGCTCTGGTTGTAGCGGGTCACCGTGTAGAAGTTCTGCGTGCCCGCCACGTACACCGGCGCCGCGCCGCCCATCTGCAGCTCGATCAGCGCCAGCGGCCCGTTGTGCGCGCGGCCCTGCGGCGAGAGCTGCGCGCCGACCGACTCGAACTGCTTCGCGTCCAGCTGCGGCAGCACGTCGCTGATCAGCAGCTGCGCCCGCGCCGCCGTGTCGTTGGGGACCTGCACCTCGTAATGCGTCGGCATGCCGCGCTGCCAGCCATGCTCACGCAGGAAGTTGGCCACCGAGCCGATCGCGTCGACCGGGCTGTTGATCAGGTCCACGTGGCCGTCGCCGTCGAAGTCGATCGCGTAGCGCCGCCAGCTGCCCGGCATGAACTGGCCCCAGCCGATCGCGCCCGCGTACGAGCCCTTCATCGCCATCGGGTCCAGGCCGTTCTCGCGCGCCAGGATCAGGAACTGGCGCAGTTCCTCGCGGAAGAACGGACTGCGGTCGCGCGCCCCAGGCGGCAGCGGGGACGGGTAGTCGAAACTCAGCGTCGCCAGCGCGTCCAGCACCCGGAAGCTGCCCATGATGCGGCCGTAGAAGGTCTCCACGCCGATCACCGACGCGATGATCTCGGCCGGCACGCCGTAGGTGGCCTCGGCGCGCGCGAGCGCCGCCTCGTTCGCCGCCCAGAAGGCCAGTCCCGCCTGCAGCCGCTGCGGCTCGACGAAGCGCAGGCGGTACGAGCCCCAATCCTTCGCCTGTCCCGGCGGTCCCGGCAGGATCAGCCGCTGCACCGCCGGCTGCGGCCGCGCCAGCGCCAGCAGCGCGCGCAGCTCCTCGCGGCGGTAGCCGAGCGACTCGGCCTGCGCGTCGGCGAAGGCCATCACGTCGGCGCGCTCGCCGTACTCGGGCAGCGCGGCGGGCTTCTTCGGCGGCTTTTTCGCCGGCTTCTTCGCGGCCTTGGCTTCGGCGGACGGATGCGGCTTGTGCGCGGTCTCGGCCAGGGCCGGCGCCGCGGCCACCGCCGCCATCAGCGGCGCGGCGGCCAGCGAGGCCTGCAGCAGGGAACGGAGGAAGGCACGGCGGGGAGAAGGTCGGCGGAGGACGGTCATGCGGGCGAGGGCGCTGCGCCGCGTCGGCGGCGCCGGTCGGCGGGAAGGACGGTGGATGGTGCGGCCGCTCAACGGGCCAGGACTTGCCTCAACGCGGCGCACTGCGCGGCGAACAGGCGTTGCCATTGTGACGTGGCCGCGGCGAGGTCCTGCCGGTAGCGCTGCGCTTCCAATTGCAACAGCGCCGCCGCCACCGCCTCGGCCGCCGCGCCATGGCGCTCGACCAGCCGCTGGGCCCAGCGGCGCGGGGTCTCGTCCTCGCGCGTGGTCAGGCCCAGCCGCTCCAGCTCGCGCCGCACGCGGGCGCGCTGGCGCGACCAGGGGTCATGCGGCCGGCGCTGCCACGCCGCCACGGCGGCGCCGGCCAGCGCGACCAGCGCCAGCAGCCCGCCGGCGACCTGTCCCAGCGTGGTCCAGTCCGGATCGTCGAAGCCCAGCCGCTTGAGCAGGCTCATCTGGTCGCCGCTGGAGAAGTTCAGCACCGTCTGTTGCCAGCGGTTGTTCAGGCGCTCCCAGGCCTCGCGCAGGTCCGCCAGCATGCCGGGCCGCAATTGGTCGAGCGTGCCGGCCAGCAGTCCTGGCGGCTGGCGCAGCGGGCGGCCCTCGATGCGGTCGGGGGAAACGGCGGCCGTCGGGTCGGCGCGCTGCCAGCCGCGCGATGGCGTCCAGTACTCGGCCCAGGCATGGGCCTGGCTCATGCGGACGATCAGGTCGCCGTCCTGCAGCCGCGGATCGGCGCCCTGGAAACCGGTGACGATGCGCGCCGGCACCCCCGCCGCGCGCATCAGCACGACGTACGCGGACGCGAAGTGCTCGCAGAAGCCGAGCTTGCGGTCGAACCAGAACTCGTCGATCGAATGGATCGTGTCCTCGCCGTAGATGCCCGGCGCCAGCGTGTAGCCGAAGCCGCCCTGGCGGATATGCGTCATCAGCTCGCGGTGGACGGCGAGGGCGCGCGCGTCGTCGTCCAGCGCGGCGAAGCGCTCGCGCAGCGACGCGCCGAATGCCACCGCGCGCGGATTCATGCCGGGCGGCAGGCTGAGCGCCTCCGCCGCCTCCGCGCGCCCGAACGGCACGCCCCATTCGGCCACCGGCCAGGCCTCGTGCCGGAAACGCAGGACCTCCGCCACCGGCATCGGCACCAGCCACTGGCCCTGCGGCGTCCGCGTCGCGGTGAGCCGGCCCACGCTCAGGCGCGCGCCGGTGCCGCCCGGGCTGTATTCGAGCAGCGGGATCGCATTCACCCGCAGCGGCTCGATCGTGGCCTCGTAGCGGAACGCCGGGCCGGAGAGCCGCGGCTCGGCCTCGCCCGAGGACCAGTTCACCCGCGAGGCGGTCCAGGTGCGGCCGTCGAAGCGCGTCAGCACCTGCGCGCGGAAGTAGAGCTGCGGCTGGCGCGGCGGCGGCCCGTCGAAGCGCAGCCGCATCGCGATCGCGTCGTCGGTGGCGATGTCGGCGAAGGCGCCGAAGGTGATGGAGTCGCCCAGACCGGTGCGCGCGCCCGAGTCCTTCGGCAGCCCCCACAAGGGCGGGAAGCGCGGGAACAGCACGAACAGCGCGGCCATCAGCGGCAGTCCGACGAGGGTGTTGCGCGCGGCGATGCGCGCGGCCAGCTTCAGGCTGGGCACGCCCTGCGGCATCTGCGCCAGCACCAGCGCCGACAGCAGCGCCCACACGCAGCCCAGCATCCACAGCGCCACCAGCGGCGACTGCGAGTACAGGAACTGCGTCAGCACCAGGAAGAAGCCCAGGAAGAAGATGACCAGCGCGTCGCGCCGGGCGCGCAGCTCCAGCGTCTTGAGCGCCATCAGCATCGCCAGCATGGTGATGCCGGCCTCGCGGCCCAGGATGGTCTTGTGCGTGATCAGCGTCAGGCCGATGACCACGGCCAGCACGGCCAGCAGGCTCCACCGGCCGGGCAGCGCCTCGCTGCGCCAGGCCAGCCGCGCGCGCCAGCCGAGCATGCCGGCGGTGAGCACGCTGCACCACCAGGGCAGGTGGCCGGCGTGCGGCAGCAGCGTCGCCAGGCTGATGGCCAGCAGGAACAGCGTGTCGCGCGCCTCGCGGGGCAGCGCGCCGCGGCCGCCGCGAGCGGTCAGGGGCAGGGCGCTCATGGCTGCTCCTGCGCCAGCGCCAGCGCTTCCATGCAGGCGCGCAAGTGCTCCGGCCCCAGGTCGGGCGCCAAGGCCACGCCGCGCAGCCGCAGGCCGTAGGGCAGGCCTTCCTCCTCGGCCCGCAGCACCCAGGCCGCCAGGCGTGAGACGCGCTGCTCGAACGGCAGGCCGCGGGTGGCGGCGATGTCCAGCCACTGCTCGCTGGCGCGGCTGCCCAGGCGTTCGCGCACCAGCAGCGCCGCGCCGCCGCCGCGGCCGCCACTGCCGCCACTGCCTGATGGCGGCCGCGGCTGGGCCAGCGCGAGCGCCGATTTCTTCCACAGGATCTGCCGCGGCGAGTCGCCGTGCCGGTAGGGCCGCAGGCCCGGGTCGTCGCCCAGGCCGGGCTGGCCCTGGCCCTGCGGCAGGCCTTCCTCGACCGCCGCGGCCGGCGGCGCGTCGACCTCCGGCGCCGGATAGACCCAGGCCTGGGCGGCCGGGCGCCAGTAGCTCCAGGTCACGAACAGGCCCAGCGGGAATTGCGATTCGATGCGCAGCCGCGGCAGCGCGTGCCGGCCGCGCGCCGGGAAGCTGAGCTGCAGGTGGAGCTGCGCGTGGCCCTGCGCCGGCACGTCGGCGAAGGCGGTGTCCGCGGCCTTGGCCTGCGGCGGCCGCAGGCCCACGCCGAAGCGCGCCGAGCCCGGGTTGTGCAGCCGGATGTCGAGCGTCAGCGGCTGGCCGGCCGTCGTCGGCGCCGGCGTCTTCAGGTCGAGCTTGAGCCCGCGCAGGTTGCCGTGCGTCGCATGCATCGAGGCCAGCCCGGCGCCCGCCAGCAGGAAGGTCAGCAGGTAACCGAGGCTCAACTGGTCGTTGATCGACGCCAGCAGCAGCACGCCCAGCGTGGCGACGAAGGCGGCGCCCGGGCGGCTCGGCACGATGTAGAGGTTGCGCTGCGTCAGCGCGGTCGTGTCGCTGGCCGGGTGGCGCTTCTGCCACCAGGCATCCCAGCGCCGCTGCCAGGGCCGGTGCAGGGCGGGCAGCTTCAGCGAGGGGCGCTTCCAGGCGGGGCGGGCCATGGGCGGACTCCGGTCGGCGGGGGATGAACGGCCGCGCTCAGGGCAGCGGCACGGCGGCCATCATCGCCCGCACCTGCTCGCGCGCGCCGCGCGCGCTGGCGCCGCGCGGCCGCAGCCGGTGCGCGATCGTCTGCGGCAGGATCGCCTGCACGTCGTCCGGCGACACGTAGTCGCGTCCGCTCAGCAGCGCCTTGGCCCGCGCCGCCCGCAGCAGTGCCAGGCCGGCGCGCGGGCTCAGGCCTTCCTGGAACCATTCCCCGGAACGCGTCGCCTCCAGCAGCGCCTGCAGGTAGTCCAGCAGCGCCGGCGAGACATGGATGCGCAGGACCTGGCGCTGCAGCTCGCGCAGCTGGTCCGGTGACATCACCGGCTTGAGCGCGCGCAGCAGCTCGCGGCTGTCCTGGCCCATCAGCAGTTCGCGCTCGGCTTGGCGGTCCGGATAGCCCAGGCTGATGCACATCAGGAAGCGGTCCAGCTGCGACTCCGGCAGCGGATGCGTGCCCAGCTGCTCGCTGGGGTTCTGCGTCGCGATCACGAAGAAGGGCAGCGGCAGCGGATGGGTCGTGCCGTCGACGCTGACCTGGTACTCCTCCATCGCCTCGAGCAGCGCGCTCTGCGTCTTCGGGCCGGCGCGGTTGATCTCGTCGGCCAGCAGCACCTGGCTGAAGACCGGTCCCGGATGGAACTGGAACGCGCTGCCGCCGGCCGCCTGCGCGCCCGGCTGGTAGATGTTGACGCCCAGCAGGTCGGACGGCATCAGGTCGGTGGTGAACTGCACGCGCGAGAAGCGCAGCCCCAGCGAGATCGCCAGCACATGCGCCAGCGTGGTCTTGCCCACGCCCGGCAGGTCCTCGATGAGCAGGTGGCCGCCGGCCAGCAGGCAGGCCAGGCAGTCCTCGGTCTGCGCCTGTTTGCCCTTGATGATCGTGCTAATCTGCCGCCGCAGATCGGCCAGTGGCTGGGAGGCGAGGGTCGGGGCGTCGGAGCTCATCGGCGCACGATATCCCAGATCCCGTTCGGTCCGCCGACGCCACGCGCATGCCCCGACCATGTCCACCGCCTTCATCAGCCACCCCGACTGCCATCGACACGACATGGGCGCCGGCCATCCGGAATGCCCGCAGCGCCTGGCCGCCATCGAGGACTGGCTGATCGCGCACGGCGTCGATGTCGCGCTCGACCGCCATGACGCGCCGCGCGCCGAACTCCAGGCCATCGCGCGCGCGCACTCGGCCCGCTACATCGCCGAGCTGAAGGCCGAGCTCGAAGCGCTGGAGGAACGGGCGCGGCAGGGCGAGGCCCATCCGATGAAGGCGCTCGACCCCGACACCAGCGCCAACGCGCATACCTGGGCCGCGGCGCTGCGCGCCGCCGGCGCCGCCGTGCGGGCGACCGACCTGGTGCTGGACGGCGCGGCCGAGAACGCCTTCTGCGCGGTGCGCCCTCCCGGCCACCATGCGACCCGCGACCAGGCCATGGGCTTCTGCTTCTTCAACAACGTGGCCATCGCGGCGCGGCATGCGCTGGATGCGCGCGGCCTGGAGCGCGTCGCGGTGATCGACTTCGACGTCCACCACGGCAACGGCACCGAGGACATCCTGGCCGGCGACGACCGCGTGCTGATGGTCAGCATCTTCCAGGACCCGCTGTACCCGTACTGCGGCAGCGAGCCCAAGGGCGCGAACATGCTCAACCTGCCGGTGCCTCCCTACACCCGCGGCGCCGAGGTGCGCGAGATGATCGAGGCGCTCTGGATGCCCGCGCTGGAGCGCTTCAAGCCGCAGATGATCTTCGTCTCGGCCGGTTTCGACGCGCACCGCGACGACGAACTCGCGCAGCTCGGCCTGGTCGAGGCCGACTACGAATGGATCACGCTGCGCATCATGGACGTGGCCAGGCGCCATGCCGGCGGCCGCATCGTGTCCTGCCTGGAGGGCGGCTACGACCTCGGCGCGCTGGCGCGCAGCGTCGGCGTGCACCTGCGCGCGCTGGCCGGCATCTGAGCCTGTTTTCGATTCCCAAGGATTTCCCCCTGACTGCCTCCCTCAGCCACACCCTCAGCCTCGCGGAACTGCGCGCCCTGGTGGGGTCACTCGCGAGCGTGAACGCGCTCATCGAACTCGGCCTGCTGCTGGCCTGCCTCGGCCTGTCCTGGCTGATCGTCCACAACGTCGGCAAGCGGGTCCACAGCGTGGACCAGCAGCGCTCGGTGCTGCTGGGCCGGCGCGTCTTCGACGGCCTGCTGTTCCCGGTGGTGGCGCTGCTGCTGGCGCTGGGCGCGCGGCGGCTGATGCCGCTGATCGACCTGCCCGCGGCGCTGTTCAAGGTCGTGATCCCGGTGCTGATGTCGCTGGTGCTGATCCGCTTCGTCGCCCGGGTGTTGCGCGCGGCCTTCCCGAACTCGCTCGGCACGCGGCTGCTGGAGCGCAGCGTCTCGTGGATCGCCTGGCTGGGCTCCATCCTCTGGATCATCGGCCTGCTGCCGGTGGTGCTGGACGAGCTCGACAGCTACCGCCTGCCCTGGATCGCGGCCAAGGGCGCCAAGCCCTCGGAGATCCCGACGGTGCTGGACGTGCTGCAGGCCGCGCTGCAGATCGGCCTGCTGATGATCGTGGTGCTGTGGCTGTCGTCGGCGATCGAGTCGCGCATGCTGCGCGGCAAGTCGGTCGACCTGTCGATGCGCAAGATCGTCGTCAACATCACCCGCACCGCGCTGCTGGCGGTGGGCGCGCTGCTGGCGCTCAACATGCTGGGCCTGAACCTGAGCGCGCTGTCCTGGCTGGGCGGCGCGGTCGGCGTGGGCCTGGGCTTCGGGCTGCAGAAGATCACCTCGAACTATGTCTCCGGCTTCATGATCCTGGCCGAGCGCTCGCTGCGCATCGGCGACATGGTGAAGGTCGACAACTTCGAGGGCCGCATCAGCGACATCAAGACCCGCTACACCGTGATCCGCGCGCTCAACGGCCGCGAGGCCATCGTGCCCAACGAGTCGCTGATCACCACGCGGGTGGAGAACCTCTCGCTCGCCGACCCGCAGGTCTACGTGTCGACGATGGTGCAGGTGGCCTATGGCACCGACCTGGACGCGCTGTTCCCGCAACTGGTCGAGGACATCAAGCGCGTGCCGCGCGTGCTGTCCGAGCCGGCGCCGTCGGTGACGCTGAGCAACTTCGCCGCCGATGGGCTGGAACTGACGATCGGCTTCTGGATCTCCGATCCGCACAACGGCCAGGGCGGCGTGCGCTCCGAGGTGAACCTCGCGATCCTGCGCCTGCTGAACCGGCTGAACATCGACATCCCGTTCCCGCAGCGCGTGGTGCGGACCGTGGAGGCGCCCGCCGCCGCCGCACCCGCCGCGCCAGGACTCCCCATTGCGTCGAGGGACCAAACAGAGGCGTGAAAACTGCGCATCTGATCGCTTCACGTTCCAGCAAACTTGCTTAACCTTCCTGGCATGACAGCGCCTCGATAAGGCGCATCGACCAGGGAGGATTCCATGGGAATCAGTTCGACCGGATTGGGCAGCAACCTCAATGTGGAGGCCATCGTCCAGAAGCTGGTTGCGGTGGAGCGCACGCCCATCGACAACCTCAACGCGGCCAGCGACAAGATCAAGACCAAGATCTCGGTCTTCGGGAAGATCCAGGCCTCGCTCAGCGCGCTGCGCGACGCGGCGGCCAAGCTGACCAAGCCGGAGACCTGGCAAGGCGTGACGGCCACCTCGTCCGACCCGACCATCGTCGCGGTGACCGGTGGATCGGGTGCGGCCGAGGGCAGCTATGCGATGAACGTCGAGCGGCTGGCCGCGGCGCAGAGCCTGTCCAGCCCGATGTTCAAGAAGGGCGACAAGCTCGGCGGCGGCTCGCTGACCTTCGAGCTCGGCGAGTGGAACACCGACCACTCGGGCTTCACCGCCAAGGCCGGCAGCGCGCTCAAGACCATCACCATCGATCCGCCGCGCGACTCGCTCGAGGACGTGCGCGACAAGATCAATGGCTCGGGCGCCGGGGTCATCGCCTCGCTGGTGACGGACGTCAGCGGGTCGCGGCTGGTGCTGCGCTCGCGCGAAACGGGCGCCGAGAACGGCTTCCGCCTGACGACGACGCCGCCCACGCCGCCGGAAGAGGGCAAGGCCTCGCTGGCGGACCTGTCCTTCGGCGGCGCGGGCAAGCCCTCGCGGATGGTCGAGGACCTGCGCGCGGCCAACGCCAAGCTGACGGTGAACGGCCTGGCGATCACGTCCGCGACCAACACCATCGAGTCGGCCATCGACGGCGTGACCTTCACGCTGCAGAAGGCGGGCGCGGCCTCGGTGACGGCCAGCCAGGACAAGGAGGCGCTGAAGAAGGTCGTCAGCGAGTTCGTCACCGCCTACAACGCCTCCATCGGGCTGCTGCGCGACAACACCAAGTACGACGCCGAGTCCAAGAGCGCCGCCGCGCTGCAGGGCGACGGCACCGCGGTGAACCTGTCCAACCGGCTGCGCGGCGCGGTGAGCTCGGGGACGACGCTGCCGGGCGCGTTCGCGCATCTGCCCGACATCGGGCTGACGATGGGCGTGAACGGCGCCATCACGATCAACGACAGCAAGTTCAGCAAGGCGCTGGGTCAGCGGACCGACCTGAAGCAGCTGTTCATGGGCATCGACAAGGACCACCCCGAGAACAGCGGCATCGCGGTGAAGCTGCGCACGATGACGGACCAGATCCTGGGCATGGACGGCGCGCTGACCACGCGCACCAAGGGCCTGCAGGAGAACCTGAAGTCCAACGGCAAGCGCGCCGACGCGCTCGAGGACCGCGTGGCCAGCTATGAGAAACGGATCCGGCGGCAGTACACCTCGCTCGACAAGTCCATGTCCGAGCTCGGCCAGAAGCAGGGCATGGTCGACAAGCTGTCGAGGATGTACGGGTGAAGGGCGGTGGATCGACGCTGCCGCGCTGCGGCGACCCCTCTCCCCCGCCCTCTCCCCGCAAAGCGGGGCGAGGGAGTTGATGGAGGCACTCGCCTGGAAATCCCCTCGCCCCCGCGAGGGGGAGAGGGTGAGGGAGAGGGGGCTCCGCGCAGTGGCAGTGCCCCTTTGCGGGATCAGCCCGCGGCGACCGGGATGCCGATCGGCTTGCCGGAGGCGATGCGCTGCTGCCACTCGGCCGGGCCGGTGATGTGGGCGCTGGTGCCGCCGGCGTCGACGGCCACGGTCACCGGCATGTCGACCACGTCGAACTCATAGATCGCTTCCATGCCCAGGTCCTCGAAGCCGACCACCTTGGCCGCCTTGATCGCCTTGGACACCAGGTACGCCGACCCCCCGACCGCCATCAGGTAGGCCGACTTGTGGTTCTTGATCGACTCGATCGCGACCGGGCCGCGCTCGGCCTTGCCGATCATCGCGATCAGGCCGGTCTTCTCCAGCATCATGTCGGTGAACTTGTCCATGCGGGTGGCGGTCGTCGGACCGGCCGGGCCCACCACCTCGCCGCGCACCGGATCGACCGGGCCGACGTAGTAGATGACGCGGTTGGTGAAGTCCACCGGCAGCGGCTCGCCCTTGGCCAGCATGTCCTGGATGCGCTTGTGCGCGGCATCGCGGCCGGTCAGCATCCTGCCGTTGAGCAGCAGCGTGTCGCCCGGCTTCCAGCTGGCCACCTCGGCCTTGGTCAGCGTGTTCAGGTCGACGCGCTTGCTCTTGTTGTAGTCCGGCGCCCACTTCACGTCGGGCCACAGATCCAGGCTGGGCGGCTCGAGGTAGCTCGGGCCCGAGCCGTCCAGCACGAAGTGCGCGTGGCGCGTGGCGGCGCAGTTCGGGATCATCGCGATCGGCTTGGAGGCCGCGTGCGTCGGATAGGTCTTGATCTTGACGTCCAGCACCGTGGTCAGGCCGCCCAGGCCCTGGGCGCCGATGCCCAGCGCGTTGACCTTCTCGTACAGCTCGATGCGCAGCTCCTCCAGCTTGTTCCGGGGGCCGCGCTCCAGCAGCTCGTACATGTCGATGTCGTCCATCAGGGCTTCCTTGGCCAGCAGCGCGGCCTTCTCGGCCGTGCCGCCGACGCCGATGCCCAGCATGCCCGGCGGGCACCAGCCCGCGCCCATGGTCGGCACGGTCTTGAGCACCCAGTCGACGATGTTCTCGCTCGGGTTGAGCATGTAGACCTTGCTCTTGTTCTCCGAGCCGCCGCCCTTGGCCGCGACGATCACGTCGACGGTGCTGCCCGGCACGACCTCCATGAAGATCACCGCCGGCGTGTTGTCCTTGGTGTTCTTGCGCTCGAAGATCGGATCGCTGAGCACCGAGGCGCGCAGCTTGTTGTCCGGGTGGTTGTAGGCGCGGCGCACGCCCTCGTTGACGGCGTCCTGGATGGAGCCGGGGAAATCGGCCCAGCGCACGTCCATGCCGATCTTCAGGAACACGTTGACGATGCCGGTGTCCTGGCAGATCGGACGGCGGCCTTCGGCGCACATCTTCGAGTTGGTCAGGATCTGGGCGATCGCGTCCTTGGCGGCCGGGCTCTGTTCGCGCTCGTAGGCGCGGGCCAGATGCTGGATGTAGTCGGCCGGGTGGTAGTAGCTGATGTACTGCAGCGCGGCGGCGACGCTCTCGACAAGGTCGGCGTAGCGGATCGTGGTGGTCATGGTCGTGGACAGGCTGGTCACGGTAGCCGGCCATTATCCGTTAGCCGGTGGAATCCACGCGGCCAGCGGCCATTGGCGAACGGGCAACGCACGCTTGTGCGAAAGCCGGGAAAGCCGCGGCCCTGGGGCTGTGCAGGCGGCGCGCCGGCGGACCGGCCGCGCCAGTGCTTCGTCAAGGGCGGGCGCCGGAACGGCGATGATCGGAGGTTTCGGAACCGCGACCGGGAGGACCTTTCTTGACCCCAGGACTGAAACGCTTCTTCGCCAGCGAGTCGGCCGGCGGCATCGTGCTCGCGATCGCCGCCGTCGCCGCGCTGATCCTGTCCAACTCGCCCTGGCGCGAGGTCTACGCCGCCTTCGCCCGCATCCCGGGCGAGGTCCGCATCGGCGGCGATTGGCTGGTGCTCGCCAAGCCGCTGCTGGTCTGGGTCAACGATCTGTGGATGGCGGTGTTCTTCTTCCTCGTCGGCCTGGAGATCAAGCGCGAGTTCGTCAGCGGCGAGCTCGCGCAGCGCTCTCAGGCGGTGCTGCCGATGGTGGCGGCGCTCGGCGGCATGGCCGCCCCGGCGCTGATCTACGCCGCCATCAACGCCGGCGATCCGGTCAGCCTGCACGGCTGGGCCATCCCCGCGGCCACCGACATCGCGTTCGCGATCGGCATCGTGATGCTGCTGGGCAGCCGCGTGCCGGCGTCGCTCAAGGTCTTCCTGACGGCGGTCGCGATCATCGACGACCTGGGCGCCATCGTCGTCATCGCGCTCTTCTACACGAGCCAGCTGTCGCTGACGATGCTGGGCGCGGCGGCGGCCTGTCTGGTGGTGCTGTTCGCGCTCAACCGCGCCAGGGTCACGCGTGCCGACCTCTACCTCGTCGCCGGCCTGGTGCTGTGGACCTGCGTGCTGAAGTCGGGCGTGCACGCGACGCTCGCGGGCGTCGCGACCGCGCTGTTCATCCCGTCCAGCGACGGGAAGGGCGGCTCGCCGGCCGAGGACCTCGAGCACGGCCTGCATCCGTGGGTGGCCTTCCTGATCCTGCCGATGTTCGCGTTCGCCAATGCCGGCGTGTCGCTGATCGGCCTGAACGCGGGCGACCTGCTGCATCCGGTCTCGCTGGGCATCGCCGCGGGCTTGCTCTTCGGCAAGGCGATCGGCGTGTTCGGCAGCTCGTGGCTGATGATCCGCGCCGGCCTGGCGCGGCAGCCGGGTGGCGCCAGCTGGGGGCAGTTCTTCGGCGTCTGCGTGCTGTGCGGCATCGGCTTCACGATGAGCCTGTTCATCGGCGGCCTCGCGTTCGAAGGACTCGGCGCGGACTATGACACCCGCGTCAAGCTCGGCGTGCTGGGTGGCTCAATCCTGTCGGGCATCGCGGGGACGCTGATCCTGCTGCGCCAGCGGCGCTGAGGCCGCGGCGGCCCGCCGGCGCGCGCCGTGCCGCTCAGTGACGCTCAGTGCTTTGCGGGCGGATGCGACAGCAGCCGGTCGGTCAGCGCGATCGCGAGCGCCGACAGCAGGAAGGCCAAGTGGATCGCCGTCTGCCACATCAGCGTCTTCTCCTCGAGGTTCTGGACGTTGATGAAGGTCTTGAGCAGGTGGATGGACGAGATGCCGATGATCGCCGTCGCGAGCTTGACCTTCAGCACCGAGGCGTTGACGTGGTCCAGCCATTCGGGCTGGTCCGGATGGCCTTCCAGGTGCAGGCGCGACACGAAGGTCTCGTAGCCGCCGACGATCACCATGATCAGCAGGTTGGAGATCATCACCACGTCGATCAGCGCCAGCACGGCCAGCATGATGATGGTCTCGTTGAGCTTGTTGACGTCGGCGTCGGCCTTGTAGCCGACGCTCTTGATCAACAGCTGCAGCGCCTCCTGGTTGCCGAAGGCGGCCTCGACCAGGTGCACGAGCTCGGTCCAGAACTGGAAGACGTAGACGCCCTGGGCGACGATCAGTCCGAGGTAGAGCGGCAACTGGAGCCAGCGGCTGCCGAACATGATGGTGGCCATGGGATTGAGCCGCCGGGGCTTCGGATCGGTCATCGGGGAGGGTCCTTCGGGTCGAAACTGGCGGGAACCGCCAAACCGGCGGATTTTAGTGAGAGCATCCTTCCCACGATCCGCACCGCGCTACTCTTCTACAAGAGTAAGCACATCGTCAGTGTGAAAGCGGAGAGTTCGCCCGCATCCGGTTCCCAGTTCGAAGATCCCTGCCTGTACGGAGACAAAGGCCATGAGCGACAAGATCAGCGACAAGATCTACAACCCCCCCGCATCCGCCGTCCAGGGCGCGCATGTGTCCGGCATGGCCGCCTACGAGGCGCTGTGCAAGGAAGCCGAGACCGACTACGAGGGCTACTGGGCGCGCCTGGCGCGCGAGCTGCTGAGCTGGAAGCAGCCCTTCACGACGGTGCTGAACGACGCCGGCGCGCCGTTCTTCAAGTGGTTCGAGGATGGCCGGCTCAATGTCTCCTACAACTGCCTGGACCGCCATGTCGAGGCTGGCCGCGGCGATCGCGTCGCGATCATCTTCGAGGCCGACGATGGCGCCGTCACCCGCGTCACCTACGCCGAGCTGCTGGCCAGGACCGCGCAGCTGGCCAACGCGCTGAAGGCGCGCGGCGTGAAGAAGGGCGACCGCGTCGTCATCTACATGCCGATGTCGGTGGAGGGCGTGGTCGCGATGCAGGCCTGCGCGCGCATCGGCGCGACGCACTCGGTGGTGTTCGGCGGCTTCTCGGCGCAGTCGCTGCGCGACCGCGTGCAGGACGCCGGCGCCGTGATGGTGCTGACGGCCGACGAGCAGGCGCGCGGCGGCAAGTCGCTGCCGCTCAAGGCCATCGTCGACGAGGCGCTCGCCGGCGGCAGCTGCCCGACCATCAGACAGGTGCTCGTCTACCAGCGCACCGGCGGCGCGATCGCCTGGGTCGACGGCCGCGACGAATGGCTGCACGACGCCGTCGCCGGCCAGCCGGCGAGCTGCGAGCCCGAGTGGGTCGAGGCCGAGCATCCGCTGTTCCTGCTCTACACCTCGGGTTCCACCGGCAAGCCCAAGGGTGTGCAGCACAGCACCGGCGGCTACCTGCTGCACGCGGCGCTGACGACCAAGTGGACCTTCGACCTGAAGGACTCCGACATCTTCTGGTGCACCGCCGACATCGGCTGGGTGACCGGCCACACCTACATCACCTACGGCCCGCTGGCGCTGGGCGGCACCGAGATCGTCTTCGAGGGCATCCCCACCTTCCCGGACGCCGGCCGCTTCTGGCAGATGATCCAGAAGCACAAGGTCACGATCTTCTACACGGCGCCGACGGCGATCCGCTCGCTGATCAAGGCCGCCGAGACCAACGAGACGGTCCATCCCAAGAACTACGACCTGGGCTCGCTGCGCATCCTGGGCTCGGTGGGCGAGCCCATCAACCCGGCCGCCTGGGAGTGGTACCACCAGCACGTGGGCGGCGGCCGCTGCCCGATCGTCGACACCTTCTGGCAGACGGAGACCGGCGGCCACATGATCACGCCGCTGCCGGGCGCGACGCCGCTGGTGCCGGGTTCCTGCACGCTGCCGTTCCCCGGCATCACCGCCGCGATCGTCGACGAGACCGGCAATGACGTGCCCAACGGCCAGGGCGGCATCCTGGTCGTCAAGAAGCCGTGGCCGTCGATGATCCGCACGATCTACGGCGATCCGGAGCGCTTCAAGAAGAGCTACTACCCGCCCGAGCTCAAGGGCTACTACCTGGCCGGCGACGGCGCCATCCGCGACGCGGACAACGGCTACTTCACCATCACCGGCCGCATCGACGACGTGCTGAACGTCTCGGGCCACCGCATGGGCACGATGGAGATCGAGTCCGCGCTGGTCGGCTGCACCGAGCTGGTGGCCGAGGCCGCGGTGGTCGGGCGTCCCGACGACACCACCGGCGAGGCGATCTGCGCCTTCGTCGTGCTCAAGCGCCCGCGTCCGAGCGGCGACGAGGCCAAGGCCATCGCCAAGCAGCTGCGCGACTGGGTCGCCAAGGAGATCGGCCCGATCGCCAAGCCCAAGGACATCCGCTTCGGCGACAACCTGCCCAAGACCCGCAGCGGCAAGATCATGCGCCGCCTGCTGCGCTCGGTCGCCAAGGGCGAGAGCGTCACGCAGGACACCTCGACGCTGGAGAACCCGGCGATCCTGGAACAGCTGGGCCAGGCCTATTGAGGGCCGGCGGCCGGTAGCCGGGACGGGCCCGCGCGGCATGCGCGGCATGCGCGTGGCATCCCGGTTGTCGCCGGTTCGACGGCCCCTTCTCCTCTGGAGACTCCCTCAGCCTCGCTTCGGCGGGGCTTTTTCTTGCGTATAAGCAAGCTGACAACCGGCATCCCCTGATCGAAATCCGGGAGCTGCTGACCTCCTCAGGGAGGAAAGCGCGGCTGGCTTACTTGCCAGGGTTGTGGAGCGCCGACCTGCTCAGGCGAAGAATCCGCTCCGTTCCGTCGAGGGCGGAGCGGGATTCATAAAAGGAGTCACTTGTGGAATACGTGTTCACGCTCAAGTACCAGATGCCGCCGCAGGACTGCGAGGAGGAGCCGCTGATGCAGCGGCTGGCATCGATCGGCTGCAGGGATGCGCGGATCGCCGTGGGGTTGAGAGGCCGGCTGATGCTCAGCTTCACCCGGATCGCCGAACGGGCCGAGCAGGCCCTGCTGGGCGCGCTGCGCGATGTCCGCAAGGCGCTGCCGGGGGCGCGGCTGATCGAGGCGGGGCCGGACATGGTCGGGCTGACCGATGTCGCGTCGCTGGTGGGCGTGTCGCGCCAGAACATGCGCAAGCTGATGCTGACGCACCCGATGAGCTTCCCGTCGCCGATCCATGAGGGCAACTCGTCCTCGGTCTGGCATCTGTGGGACGTGCTGCGGTGGATGCAGGGGCGCGGCGGCTACAAGATCGACGAGGCGGTGCTGGAGCTGTCGACGGTGGCCAAGGCCATCAACCTCGCCCGCGAAAGCCGCCATCTGGACGACAGCCGGCGCGAGGAGCTGGTCAGGCTCGTGGCCTGAGGGCGCGGGGCAGGGCGCCCGGGACGGGACGCCCTGGCATCCGCCGCAATGAGCAAAGGCCCCGAAGGGCCTTGGTCGCGAGGGGCGCGGAAGGCGCGTAAGGCGTGCGAGACGCGCGAGACGCCGCCGGTCACTTCGTGGACAGCACCCACTTGGCGAGCTGCTCGGCCTCGGCCGGGCTGACCTGCGTGTTGGCGGGCATCGGGACCGGGCCCCAGACGCCGGAGCCCCCCTTCTGGATCTTCTCGGCCAGCTTCTTCACCGCGTCCTTGTCCTTGGCGTACTTGGCCGCGACATCCTTGTAGGCGGGGCCGACCAGCTTCTTGTCGATGGCGTGGCAGGCCATGCAGTTCTTCTTCTGGGCCAGCTCCTGGTTGGCGAAGGCGCTGGGCGCGGCCAGGGCGGCGGCGAGGGCCGCGGAGACGAACAAGGCGTTTTTCATGGCATCCTTTCAGATCCTGCCGGGAAGAATCGGCACCCTGGGTCACCGGAGCCGCCCCGCGAGGCGGACGTGCCGGCCGGGGGGTGTCCGGGCTCGGGCGATTGTAGTGTTGGGGACCGCGCGGCCAGGGCGCGGCGAGAGGAGAACGACGATGTGGTTTGTGGTGATCGGTGTCTTGTTGATCTTGCTCAAGCTGATCGAGTTCGGCCCGGTCGGCGGCCTGAGCTGGTGGTGGGTGCTGTCACCCTTCGTGCTGGCGGTGCTGTGGTGGGAATTCGCCGACAAGTCCGGCTACACCAAGCGCAAGGAGATGGACAAGATGGACGCCCGCAAGGAGGAGCGGCGCCAGCGCTCGATGGACGCGCTGGGCCAGGGCGACAAGCAGCGCAAGCGGCGCTGAGCCCTTCGCATCCCTCCATGCAGAGCGGGGCCCTTGAGGCCCCGCGCTTGTTGCATCGGCGCGGACGCCGATGCCGCTCTGGCCGAGGGCCTTATTCGAACTTGTCGAGCACGGCGCCCGAGCTGGCGCTGGACGCGCTCTTCGCGAACTTGGCCAGCACGCCACGCGTGTAGCGCGGCGCGGGCTGGGTCCAGGCGGCCTTGCGGCGCGCGAGTTCGGCGTCGTCGACATGCAGCTGCAGCAGCAGCTGATGGGCGTCGATGGTGATGGCGTCGCCTTCCTTGACCAGCGCGATCGCGCCGCCCTCGTAGGCTTCCGGCGCGACGTGGCCGACCACCATGCCCCAGGTGCCGCCGGAGAAGCGGCCGTCGGTGATCAGGCCGACGCTCTCGCCCAGGCCCTGGCCGATCAGCGCGCCGGTCGGGGCCAGCATCTCCGGCATGCCGGGCCCGCCCTTGGGACCGAGGTAGCGCAGCACCATCACGTCGCCGGCCTTGATCTGGCCGGCCATGATCGCGGCGAGCGCCGACTGCTCGTCGTCGAAGACCCGCGCGGGGCCGGTGATCACCGGGTTCTTCAGGCCGGTGATCTTGGCGACGCAGCCTTCGGGCGACAGGTTGCCCTTCAGGATCGCCAGGTGGCCTTCGGCGTAGATCGGGTCCGAGACGGCGCGGATCACTTCCTGCTCCGGCGAGAGGTCCGGCACGTCGGCCAGGTTCTCGGCGACGGTCTTGCCGGTGATGGTGATGCAGTCGCCATGCAGCAGGCCGGCCTTGAGCAGCTGCTTCATCACGGCGGGGATGCCGCCGGCCTTGTGCAGGTCCACGGCCAGGAAGCGGCCGCTGGGCTTGAGGTCGCACAGCACCGGGATCTTCTTGCGCATGCGCTCGAAGTCCTCGATGGTCCATTCGACCTCGGCCGCGTGCGCGATCGCCAGGAAGTGCAGCACCGCGTTGGTCGAGCCGCCGGTGGCCATGATCACCGCGACGGCGTTCTCGATCGCCTGCTTCGTCACGATGTCGCGCGGCTTCAGGTCGGCCTTGACGGCCTGGACCAGATAGTCGGCGGCGCGCCGGGTGTTCTCGACCACCTCGTCCTCGACGTTGGACATGCTGGACGAGTAGGGCAGCGACATGCCCAGCGCCTCGAAGGCCGAGCTCATCGTGTTGGCGGTGTACATGCCGCCGCAGGAGCCGCTGCCGGGGATGGCGCGCTTCTCGATCTGGCAGAAGTCCTCCTCGCTCATCTTGCCGGCGCTGAACTGGCCGACGGCCTCGAAGACGCTGACGATGTTGAGGTCCTGGCCCTTGTAGTGGCCGGGCTTGATGGTGCCGCCGTAGATGTAGATCGCCGGCACGTTGGCGCGCAGCATGCCCATCATGCCGCCGGGCATGTTCTTGTCGCAGCCGCCGATCACCATCACGCCGTCCAGCCACTGGCCGCCGACGCAGGTCTCGACGCAGTCGGAGATGACCTCGCGCGACACCAGCGAGTACTTCATGCCCTCGGTGCCCATGGCCATGCCGTCGGAGATCGTGGGCGTGCCGAAGAGCTGCGCGTTCGCGCCGGCCGCCTTCAGTCCGATGACGGCGGCGTCGGCCAGCTTCTGCAGGCCGGAGTTGCAGGGCGTGATCGTCGAATGGCCGTTGGCCACGCCGATCATCGGCTTGCCGAAGTCGCTCTCCTGATAGCCCATGCCGTAGTACATCGAGCGGTTGGGCGCGCGGGCGACGCCCTCGGTGATGTGCTTGGAGCGGCGGTTGGGCGCGTCGTCGTGGGGGGCGTTCTTGGCGTCGGTCATGGCGCGGATCCTGGCGGGGAATGCTTGGAGCCGGCCAGTATGCGCCGCGTCATGAAGCGGGTCCAATATATAGTTGATGGCGTTTTGATTCATGGGATGTATCGATGCTCGAACTGCGTCCGCTGCGCCAGTTCCTCGTGCTGGCCGAGGAATTGCACTTCGGGCGGGCCGCGCAGCGGCTGCACATGACGCAGCCGCCGCTGAGCCTGGCGGTGCAGAAGCTGGAGGCGCAGCTGGGCGTGCCGCTGCTCGAGCGCGGCCGGCGCGCCGTCGCGCTGACGGCGGCCGGGCAGGCGCTGGTCGAGGCGGGCGCGCGGCTGCTGGAGCAGGCGGAGCAGGTGCCGGCCCGCGTGCGCGCGGCCGCCGGCGGCGAGGCGGGGCGGCTGAGCCTGGGCTTCGTCTCGACGGTCGGCTACGGCGACATGCCGCGCTGGCTGCGGCTGTTCCGCGAGGCGCTGCCAGGCGTCCAGCTGGCGCTGCGCGAGGCGACGCTGGATGTGCAACTGCGCGGCTTCGAGTCCGGCGAGCTCGACGCCGGCTTCGTGATCCACGCGCCGGGCGCGGAGCCGGCGGGCTTCGAGCGGCTGATCGTCTCGACCGAGCCGCTGGTGCTCGCGCATGCGCAGGACTGGGGACTGAAGCGCCGAGGGCGCGCGGCGCCGGCGCTCGACGAGGTGCTGCGGCAACCGCTGGTGGTGTTCCCGCGCGAGATCGCGCCGTCGCTGTTCGACGCGCTGCTGGGCTTCTACCGCGCGCATGGCGCCACGCCGCAGATCGCGCAGGAGGCCATCCAGATGCAGACCATCGTCAACCTGGTGTCGGCGGGCATGGGCGTGGCGTGGGTGCCGCAGTCGGTCTGCGCGCTGCAGCGGCCGGGCGTGCGCTATCAGCCCTGGCCGGCCGCGCGCGTGCCGGCCTGTGACACCAGCCTGATCTGGCGGCCGGACGCGTCGCCGGTGGTGCACCGGTTCGTCGAACACGTGCGCGGCCAGTTGCCGCAGGCGTTGGGCGATGCCTCGGGAGGACGTTCCCAGGCGCGCGTGCGCCCATCGCGGAGTTCTGCGACCATGCGCCGTTGAAAGGAAGTACGCCCGTGAAAACTCCCCGCGATTCCCATGGCTGCCGCCTCGATGGCCAGCATGGCCGCCTGCGCCGGCTGATCGGCGCGATCTGCGTCGTCACCGGTTTCTCGATGCTCATGAGCCTCGCCTTCGCCTCGCCGGCGCAGGCCGCCGTGTTCAAGGATCAGGAGCTGCAGTCGCTGCTGGATGCCGGACGCGCCGACGACCTCGAGAAGCTGGCCAGCCAGCGCGTCAAGGCCGATCCCGACGATGCGCAGGCGGTGGCCGCGCTGGCGCTGGCACAGCTGGACCTGGCGGACCCGTCGGTGCTGAAGCAGAACACCCAGCGGCTGGAGCAGTGCGTGCAGCGGGCGCCGGGCGAAGGCGCGTGCCATTACGCGCTGGCGCTCGCGCTGGTGATGCAGGCGCGCGGCGGCAGCAAGTTCAAGGCGCTGGGCTCGCTGGGCCGGGTCAGCGAGCTGGCCCAGCGCGCGATGGCGCTGCTGCCCGACGCGCCCGAGCCGCGCAGCGCGCTGCAGCAGTACTACCTGGCGCTGCCGGGCTTCATCGGCGGCGGTGAATCCAAGGCGCGCGCGCTCGAGCAGGACGTGAAGGACCAGGCGCAGCTGCATCTGATGCGGGCCCGCGTGGCCGCGTCGAAGAAGGACTGGACGGCGGTGGAGAAGGAGCTGCGCGCGGTGAGCACGCGGCGTCCCGAGCTGCTGCTGGAGCTGCGCGTGCTGTGGAGCGACTATGGCCGCAACCTGATGTACAGCGACCGCAAGGAGAAGGCCGTGCCCTGGTTCGAGGAGCTGCTCAAGAGCCAGCCGGCGCAGGCGATGGGCGCCTACAACCTGGGCCGCGCGTACGACGCGCTGGGCCAGTACGACAAGGCGGTGGCCGCCTTCGAGCGCGCCCGCGGCCTGCAGGGCGCGGAGCAGCTGGGCCTGGACCGCCGCCTGGCCAGCGCGCTGGCGGCCAGGGGCGACAAGGCCGAGGCGCGCGCCGCGCTGCAGCGCTGCATCGACAACCGCCGCGGCAGCAGCGGCGACGTCGAGGACTGCCGCAAGCAGCTTGCCGCGCTGGGCGCGGGCGGCTGACGCGCCGCCGGGCTGTCCAATCCGGGCCCGGATGCCGGGCCCTTATGATTCGGCCCTTCCCGCCCCGCTCAAGCTTTCTCATGTTGGTGCACCCCCAGTTCGATCCCGTGGCCTTCACGATCTGGCGTTGGCCGATCCACTGGTACGGGCTGATGTACCTGACGGCATTCGGGCTGTTCCTGTGGCTGGGCAACCGGATGGTGAGCAAGCCCTGGAACGCGGCGCGCGGCTGGACGCGGCGCGACATCGACGACCTGCTGTTCTACGGCGTGCTGGGCGTGGTGCTGGGCGGGCGGCTGGGCTACGTGCTGTTCTACAAGCCGGCCTACTACCTGAGCCATCCGCTGGAGATCTTCGCCGTGTGGCAGGGCGGCATGGCCTTCCATGGCGGGCTGCTGGGCGTGCTGATCGCACTGGCGTTCTTCGCCTGGCGGCGCGGCTTCCACTTCCTGGAGGTCGGTGACATCGTCGCGCCCTGCGTGCCCACGGGCCTGGCGGCGGGGCGGCTGGGCAACTTCATCAATGGCGAGCTGTGGGGCCGGCAGGCCGACGCCAGCCTGCCGTGGGCCATGATCTTCCCGCAGGCCGCCGACGGCCTGCCGCGCCATCCGTCGCAGATCTACCAGTTCCTGGGCGAGGGCGTGCTGCTGTTCATCGTGCTGTGGCTGTTCGCGCGCAAGCCGCGGCCGATGGCGGCGGTGTCGGGGCTGTTCCTGCTGGGCTACGGCATCGCGCGCTTCACCGCCGAGTACTTCCGCGAGCCCGATGCCTTCCTGGGCCTGCGCGCCTTCGGATGGAGCCAGGGCCAGTGGCTGAGCACGCCGATGATCGCCGGCGGCGCGCTGATGATGCTCTGGGCCTATCGCCGGCAGGCGCGGCTGGGCACGGCCCCGGCCCGCTGAGTCCTTCGCGCGCCCGCGGCGGCGGGCGCTCCGCACACGAGACTTCGAGACATGCGTCAGATCTTCTTCGATACCGAAACCACCGGCCTGAATCCCGAATCGGGCGACCGCGTCGTCGACATCGGCTGCGTGGAGATGGTCAACCGTCAGCTGACGGGCCGGCATCTGCACTTCTATCTGAACCCCGAGCGCGACATGCCCGAGGAGGCCTTCCGCGTCCACGGGCTGAGCAGCGAGTTCCTGGCGGACAAGCCCAAGTTCGCGGACGTCGTCGACGAGCTGCTGGAGTTCATGCGCGATGCGGAACTGGTGGCCCACAACGCGGCGTTCGACGTGGGCTTCATCAACGCGGAGCTCAAGCGCTGCGGGCGGGCGCCGCTGCATGAATGCGTGGGCAGCGTGCGCGACACGCTGCTGATGGCGCGGGACATGTTCCCGGGCAAGGCGAACTCGCTGGATGCGCTGTGCCGCCGGCTGGAGGTCGACAACAGCAACCGCGGCCTGCACGGCGCGGTGAAGGACGCGGAGCTGCTGGCGGAGGTCTACATCCGGCTGACGCGCGGCCAGGACTCGCTGGTCATCGACGACAGCGGGACGTCGACGCCGGGGCAGGGCGGGTCGATGGAGATCGCGGCGATCGACTTCAGCGCCTTCGATCTGCCGGTGATCGCGGCGACGGCCGAGGAGCTGGCGATGCACGACAAGGTGCTGGCGGAGCTGGACAAGGCCAGTGGGGGCAAGCGGATCTGGCAGGTGGAAGCGGTGGCGGAGGCTGCCGTGGCGGCGGAGGCCGCGACGGCGGCTTGAGCGTGAATCTCAAAGAGTTCTTGAGTGGCGTCAAAAACTCATGGCATAATCTTCGACTTTCCCGGACATCCCCGGCGGGCGCGAAAGCGGTGGCTGAGGGTGACAAGACCGGGCGGTTAGCTCAGCGGTAGAGCACTGCCTTCACACGGCAGGGGTCGCAGGTTCGAACCCTGCACCGCCCACCAAGTTCTTGTCGATGTCTCGCGAAATCCGGCAACCCGGTCCGAATACCGGGCGGTTAGCTCAGCGGTAGAGCACTGCCTTCACACGGCAGGGGTCGCAGGTTCGAACCCTGCACCGCCCACCAGAACAACCCCGTCAGCGCAAGCTGGCGGGGTTTTTTCTTTGTGGGCCTTTCCAGCGCGAGCCTCTTCGATCGCGGAGACAAAGCAGGCAAACATGGAGAGCGCGATAGCCATCGTCGAAGCCTGGCATGCGACGAAGGTCCAGAAGAACTCGGACGAGGTGACCTTCCGGATCTGGCTGATGACGGCCGGCTTGTTCCTTGTTTCGTTGCTGGGCATGTGCGTCTCCTGAAAGGAGCGCGATCATCCTGCGTTCAAGGGGGCGCGTCTCTCGCACATTCCAGTCATTTCCGAGGGAGCGGCAGAGAGAATTGCCCGATGCAAACCTTCCTGCCCCCGTCGCTCGTCGCGGTGATGCCGCGCTGCCTGCAGCTCGCGCGGCAGCCGTTGCCGGACGGATTGATTCCGCTGCGGCTGGACGGACTCGAGATCGGCCGCGTGCATCCGATGCGCCAGGTCTTGCTCGCCCAGGCGTGGCCCGAACTCGAGCGCCGCGACGGCGCGTTCTGGTGGGACGCGCGGGGCCTCGGTGCCGAGGCCCGATCGGAGCGTATCGGCGCTGTCGCGCTCGCGTTGAAGGCGCGCGGTGCGATCCCCGGCTGGCGGGGCGAGCGCTTCGCCTGTGAACGTCCCGTCGATGATCCCCGCGCGCAGCGGGGCGACGTGCTCTTCCGGCTCGAGCGCGCCGCGTTCCGCTTCTTCGGCCTGATGAGCCGAGCGGTCCACGTCAACGGTTTCCTGCCCGGCGCGCGGCTGGTCTGCGGCCGGCGCGCGATGTCCAAGGCGACCGATCCCGGCCGGCTCGACAACCTCGCCGCCGGCGGCCTGCCCGCCGATGAAGACCTCGTCGCCTGCGCGCGCCGCGAGCTGCTCGAGGAAGCGGGCGTGCCGATGACGATCAGCGCCTCGGTGCAGCCGCGCGGCGCCTTGCGCAGCACGCGGATGGAGCCGGAGGGCCTCCACGACGAGATCCTTCATGTGTTCAGCCTCCAGTTGCCCGCCGGCTTCACGCCGCGCAACGGCGACGGCGAGGTCAGCGAATTCCTCACGCTCGATCTCGAATCGCTCGCGCAGCGCCTGGCCGCGGGCGAGTTCAGCCACGACGCCGCCGCCGTCAGCGCGTTCGGCCTTCAGCATCCGCACGCGCTCGCCGACCTGCGCGGCTGATCGCCGGCCGGCTCGGCACAATCGGCGGTCATGGATCAAGTCGATGCGGTGGTGATCGGGGCGGGCGTCGTCGGCCTCGCGGTGGGCCGGGCGCTGGCGATGCGCGGCCTGGAGACGCTGGTGCTGGAGCGCGAGCACGCGATCGGCACCGGCGTGAGCTCGCGCAACAGCGAGGTCATCCATGCCGGGCTCTACTACCCTGCGGGCTCGCTGAAGGCGCGCCTGTGTGTGCGCGGCAAGGCGCTGCTCTACGCGCATTGCGAGTCGCATCAGGTCGCGCACCGGCGCTGCGGCAAGCTGGTGGTGGCGACGTCGCCCGAGCAGGTGCCGGGATTGCGCGCGCTGCAGGCGAAGGCGGCCATCAACGGCGTCCACGACCTGCAATGGCTCACGCGGGATGAAGCCCTCGCGCTCGAGCCGCAACTGCGCTGCGAGGCCGCGCTGCTGTCGCCATCGACGGGCATCGTCGACAGCCATGGCTTGATGCTCTCGCTGCAAGGCGACCTCGAACGACATGGGGGCGCGGTCGCGTTCGGCGCGGCGGTGAGCGCGGTGCGGCGTGATGACGATGGGCGGAGGCACATCGTCGACACCGCCGATCTGACGCTCGGCGCCCGCATCGTCGTCAACGCGGCCGGGCTGCATGCGCCGCTTGTCGCCGCCGCGATCGAGGGCCTGCCCGCCGTGCCGCCCGCGCGCTTCAGCAAGGGCTGCTACTTCGCGCTGCAGGGCAAGGCGCCGTTCTCGCGTCTGGTCTATCCACTGCCGCAGGATGCGTGGCTCGGCGTGCACCTGACGCTGGACCTCGGCGGCCAGGCGCGCTTCGGGCCCGATGCGCAGTGGCTGGACGTCGAGCGCCCCGAGGACATCGACTACACCGTCGATCCGGCGCGCGCCGAGGTCTTCTACGACGACGTCCGCCGCTACTGGCCCGCGCTCCCCGACGGGGCATTGCAACCCGCCTACAGCGGCGTGCGGCCGAAGATCCACGCGCCGCACGCGCCGGCTCCCGATTTCCGCATCGACGGCCCCGCGCAGCATGGCGTGCCGGGTCTGGTCAACCTGATGGGCATCGAGTCGCCCGGGCTGACGAGCGCGCTCGCGATCGCGGAAGAGGTGGTCCAGCGCCACACTTTCTGACACGGCCTTCAAGCGGCAGCAACGCGGGAACTCCACCATGACCGTCCTCATGCCCATCCATCGCAAGATCTCCTTCTCGCGCCTTCGCGGCGCTGTCGCGCCGGCGCTCGCGCTCGCGTTCACGGGCGGCGCGCTCATCGCCGCATGGGTGCCAGGCCTTGCCGCCACCAGGACGCCGGATGGCGCCCGCCTCGACGTGGCCGCCGAACCGGCGCCCGCGCCGACGGCCTGTCCGGCCGGTGTGGGCGAGGGCACGACCTGCCTGTCCGGCCAGGACAGCGCCGGCGCGTTCTACCTGATCGCGATGCCGAAGGCGTGGAACGGTGACCTGGTCGTGCATGCGCATGGCGGGCCGTTCCTGGGCGCGCCGACCGCGAAGCGGGTCGCGGAGGACCTGACGCGCTGGTCGATCATGCCGAGGCTGGGCTACGCCTGGGCGGCTTCCAGCTACCGGCAGGGCGGCGTCGCGGTGACGGCCGCGGCCGAGGACACCGAGCGCCTGCGGCGCCTGTTCATCGCCAAGGTCGCCAAGCCGCGGCATGTCTACCTGCACGGCCAATCGTGGGGCGCGAGTGTCGCGGCGAAGGGGGCGGAGCTGTTCGCCGACGGCAAGCCGTACGACGCGGTGCTGCTGAGTTCGGGCGTGCTGGGTGGCGGCACGCGCAGCTACGACTTCCGGCTCGACCTGCGGGTCGTCTACCAGTCCCTGTGCCACAACCATCCGCTGGCCAGCGAGCCGCAGTACCCGCTGAACATCGGCCTTCCCGCGGATTCGACGCTGAAGCAGCACGAGCTGGCCAGGCGCGTCGACGAGTGCCTGGGCCTGGACAAGCCGGCGGCGGAGCGCACGCCGGAGCAGGCGGCGAAGGTCAAGACGATCGTCGACGTGATCCATATCCCGGAGCGCAGCATCCAGTCGCATCTGAACTGGGCGACCTGGCATTTCCAGGACATCGTGACCCAGCGCACCGGCGGCGCGAGCCCGTTCGGCAACGCCGGCGCCGTGTACGCGGGGTCGGACGACGATGCCGCGCTCAACGCCGGTGTGGCGCGCTACCGCGCGGACCCGAAGGCAGTGGCGATGCTGTCGGCGGACGCGGACCTGAGCGGGAAGATCCCGGTGCCGGTGCTGACGGTCCATGCGATCCACGATCCGACGGCGATGGTGGAGCTGCAGGAGCGCTTCGGCCGCACGATGGCGGCGGCGGGGCGGGGCGATGCGCTGGTCCAGACCTACACGGGCGACAAGGATCACAGCTACCTGAGCGATCCGACGTACGCCGCGCTGATGGAGGCGCTGGGCGCGTGGGTCACGCAGGGGAGGAAGCCGACCGCGGCGTCGATCGCCGCGGGCTGCGAGCAGGCCAGGGCGAAGCTGGGATCGACCTGCCGCTTCGAGCCGGACTATCAGCCCAAGGCGCTGGAGACGCGGGTCGCGGAGCGCGATCGGCCTTGAGCGGAGCGCGGGCGCATTCGCCGGTCATGGCGCGCGCGGCGCGACCTTCATGGCCGAGTCGCCCGGCCTGAGCGTGGTGACGTGCACGCAACGCGTCGGCGCGGGCTCGCAATGGGTCACGTCGATCGAGGCCGAGCCGTCGCCCGCGGGCCGCAGCACCAGTTCCCGGTCATGCGGCCAGAGCCGGTTCACGGCGCCCTCGAGCAGGGCGTGCGGCACTGTTGGCAGCCTGAGCGCCAGGAGCGCCGTCAGCTCATCCCGATGCGCGGTCGTCGCGACATAGCGATAGAACCCCCACTGCTCGCGAATCGTCAGCGTGGCGTCCCGGTGCAGGACCGGCGCTCTGCTCGTGAGCGCCGCGATCGCGCAGGCTCCGGCGCACCGGCCATGGACCTCCACGGCGCGGGATCGCAGACTTTCGTCAAGCACGATTCGGACGAGCAGTGAATTGCCGCCTTGAATATCTCGGAAATGAAGGGTGTGGATTTCCGGATGAACGTCGAGCAGGGTTTCGATGCGCCGGATGTCTGAATTTTTCAGCGCGCCATCGGAGACCCAGAGCGCGCGGGCGGCAATATCGTGCCGCAGCGTGGTGCCGTGGGTCAGGGCGGGGAGAAGCAGGGCCAAGGCGAGCAGGCTTGATTTCATTTCCAGGAAAGCTTTTCAACAGCGGCGGCGAAAGCAGTCTGTTGTGAAGTTCCCGGTCGAGGGCTGAGGGTTATTGCCTTCAGCGAGGTTTCCCCAAGGCCTCATCGCAGCAAAGACGTCGCTCAACTGACTTTGATGAGTGGGTTTCCTGAATGATTCCTGCGAATATCTCCGGGAAACTCCTTGTGAGGAATTCGCAAAACCGGCGTCCTCGGTCTGGGGAGGAACGATAGAGCCGCAAGGGCATTTGGAACCGATCGCGCCTTGGGAGCCGGTCTTGCCCGCCCCAGGCTTCCTCGCGCCGGCTTCCCGCCGGCGGCTCCGCTGACTCGACCAAGGAATTCCGCCATGACCCGTTTCCCGCTGCGCAGCCTCCGTCCCGCGGACCTGGTGCGCGAATCGCTGATCGCCGGACTCGCCTCCGGCCTGCTGTCGGCGCTCGCCGTCGCATGGGGCAGCCGCGCCAGCGGCCATCGCGCCGTCGCGGGCCTGAACGCCCCCAGCCACTGGCTGTGGGGCGACGAAGCGCTCGAGTCGGAGGAACTGAACCTGCGCCACACGGCGGTGGGCGTCACGACGCACGTCGCGTCCGCGCTGTTCTGGGGCGGCCTCTACGGCCTGATGCGTGGCTGGCATCGCCGCCCGACGCCGCTCAACGCCGCCACCGACGCGATCACCCTCACGGGCGCCGCGATCGTCACCGACTACCTGCTCGTGCCCAAGCGCCTCACGCCCGGTTTCGAGGAGCGGCTCACGCCGCCCCGGCTCGGTGTCGTCTACCTCGCGCTGGCTGGCGGACTGCTGCTGGGCGCGCTGTGCACCGAGCGCGACTGAACCCTCGCCGCGGCCACTGCGCGCGTCACTCGATCGACAGCAGCGTCACCGATCTCGCCGGCAGCGTCAGCGAGCGCCCCAGCGTCCGGCGCTCGCCGGTCATGACGTCGAGCGCCGTCTCGCCGCCGCGCAGCATCTCCGGGAAACGCGCCAGATCCAGCTCGCGCGCCTCGCGCGCCTTGTTCAGCACCAGCATCAGCCGCTTCCCAGCCAGCCCCCGCGCCGCGTCGTAGCGGAACAGCACGTAGGCCTCGGCCATCGGCGCGTACTGCATCAGCGCGCCCTCATGCACCAGCCGCTCCGACTTGCGCCAGTTCAGCAGCCGCTTCAGCCACGCCTGCGCGCCGGCCTGGCGCTCCGTCAGCCCCGCGCCGGTGAAGGCGTTCACCTTGTCGCCCGCCCAGCCGCCCGGGAAGTCCGCCCGCACCGCGCCGTCGTCGCGATGGCGCGGGCTGGTCATCAGGATCTCCGAGCCGTAGAAGAACTGCGGGATGCGCCGCACGACGGCCAGGTAGGCCCAGGCCATCCGCGTCAGGTCCAGGTCCTCGTGCAGCACGCTGTAGGTGCGCGGCGTGTCGTGGTTGCCCTCGAACAGCACCAGGTTGGCCGGGTCCGGATAGACGAAGTCGTGCGCCAGCGCCTCGTACAGCCGCGTGAAGCCGCCATCGTGCGAATCCGGCTGGTTCAGCCCCGCCAGCAGCGCCTCCTGCAGCGGGAAATCCATCAGGCTGGGCAGCGACGACACGTAGCCATCGTGGTTGCGCTTGCCGGCCTGCCAGTACGACACCACCGCCGGATGCGGGCTCCACTCCTCGCCGACGATGTTGAGCCGCGGGTACTCGTCCTTCAGCCGCTTCGACCAGGCGGCCAGGAAGTCCTTGTCCGAATAGCTGTAGGTGTCGGTCCGCACGCCGGCCAGATCCGCCGTCTCGATCCACCACAGGCTCATCTGCGTCAGGTAGGTCGCCACCAGCGGCTGGCGCTGGTTGAGGTCGGGCATGCCCGGGCTGAACCAGCCGTCGCTGAAGCGCTTGCGGTCGCTCGGCGCCGCGTAGGGGTCCTGCAGCGACATGCGCGCGTGATGCGTCTCGGTGTACTGGGGCCAGGGGTTGACCCAGTCCGCCGTCGGCAGGTCCGCCATCCACCAGTGGTGCGCGCCGATGTGGTTCAGCACGATGTCCTGGATCAACCCGAGGCCGTGGCGCTTGGCCTCGACGCCCAGGCGCACGTAGTCGGCGTTGGTGCCGAAGCGCGGATCGACCCGGTAGAAGTCGGTCGCGCCGTAGCCGTGATAGCTCCACTGCGGGCTGTCGTTCACCGACAGCGGCGTGGGCCACAGCATCGTGAAGCCCATCGCCGCGATGTAGTCGAGATGGGCCGTCAGGCCGGCGAGGTCGCCGCCATGGCGCCCGCCCGGATCGTCGCGGCGCAGGCCCTCGGCCATGCCGGGGACCACGTCGTTGCGAGGGTCGCCATTGGCGAAGCGGTCGGGCACGACCAGGTAGATCGCGTCCTTGGGTCCGAAGCTCGCGCGTTGCGCCGAGCCGGGCGCGCGGGCGCGCAGCGGATAGGCGTGCTCGACGACGACCTGGCCCTCGCGCTTGAGCCGCAGCATCAAGGTGCCGGGCCGCGCCGACGGGTCGATGCGCAGGTCGATGAACAGGTAGTTGGGGCTGTCGCCACGCCGCGCGCCGATCAGCGTCACGCCGGCCATCGGCGCGATCTCGGCCTGCAGCGCGCCGATGCCGGCGCCATGCAGCATCAGTTGCAGCTCGGGGGACTTCATGCCGACCCACCAGTCCGGCGGTTCGACCCGGTCGAGCGTCACGGCGGCGGAAGAGACGGGAGCGGCCGTCGCGGCGGCGGCGGGAGTGTGCGTCATGGCAAACAGGCTGAGGGCGAGGGAAGCGAGGATCGCGGAAAGGCGGCGCGCGGGGTGGACGGTGGGCATGGCGGGCATCCTGCGCTCCCTTCAGCGAAGACGGAAGACCTGCACCGACAGCGGCGCGGCGTGCAGCGTGAGCCGGCCCAGCGCATCGGCGGCGAACGGCGCAGGCGGCGTGGACTTGGAGACTGGCGCCGGAGCAGGGTGGAGCGCGCTCAATCGCGCCTTCGGCGGCAGGCCCGGCAAGGCCACCTCGGCGGCGTCCTGGCCGTAGTTGATGACGACCAGCACGCGCTCGCCCTTGAACGCGCGCTGGAAGCCCAGCACGCGGCCCAGCGCGAACGGCGCCTCGTAGCTGCCGCGTGCGATCGCCGGCTGGCCATTGCGCAGCGCCAGCATCGCCTTGTAGAAATTCAGCAGCGAGCCCGGATCGGCCGCCTGCGCCTGCGCGTTGTGCGTCGCGATGTTGGGCGAGACCGGCCGGAAGGGCGTGCCGCTGGTGAAGCCGCGCGCGTCGGCGGTCCAGCTCATCGGCGCGCGCAGCGGCGAGTCGCCCGGCAGGCCGGTGACGCCGGCCTGGCCGATCTCCTCGCCGTAGTAGAGGAAGGGCGTGCCCGGCAGCAGCAGATAGGTCGCGGCGGCGAGCTTGTAGCGGGCCTCGTTCCCGCCGAACTGATCCCACGGCCGCAGGCCCGCGAAGATGTCGTGGTTGCTGAGCATCGTCGCCATCGACGGCGGCGCCTCGGTGAAGAAGCGCGCGACCTGGGCCACCGCCTCGGGCGCGTGGTCGCCGCCCTTGGCCGCGTCGATCACCGCGCGCTCGAGCCCGAACGCGAAGGCGCTGCCGCACAGCGCTTCGCGGGTGTAGACCTTGGGCTCCGCGGTCGCCTCGCAGACGACGAAGCGCCGCGGATAGCGCTTGATCTGGCGCGTGAACCACCCGGTCAGCGCGCGGCTCTCGGGCTGGTCGTTCCAGTCCCTGGCGCTGTTCTCGATCAGGTGCGGCACGGCGTCCAGGCGGTAGCCGTCCAGCCCGCGGTTGAGCCAGAAGCGCAGGTTGTCCGCGTGGTACTTCACCACCGCCGGGTTGCGCATGTTGAAGTCGGGCATGTGCGGCCCGAACACCGCGAAGTAGCGCGGCGTGCCCGCCGGCGCGTCGGGCTTGGGCAGCGCGCTCGCGCCTTCGGCCACTTCGGGGACTTCCTCGCCGGGCAGGTACCACGGCGTGTGGCCCCAGATGTCCCAGCCCCGCAGCGCCGGCAGCGGCTGCGACGACCACACGAACCAGTCGCGCCACGGACTCGCCGGATCCGCCGCCGCGGCACGGAACAGCGGATGCTCGCGCGCGCCGTGGTTGATCACGTAGTCCATGACGACGCCGATGCCGCGCCGGTGGGCCTCGCGGATCAGCGCGTCGAAGTCCGCCAGCGTGCCGTATTGCGGCTCGATCGAGCGGTAGCCGGTGGTGGCGTAGCCGTGGTCGCGGTCGGCGCTGGCGGTGATCGGCATCAGCCAGATGCCCTTCACGCCCAGGTCCTTCAGGTAGTCGAGCCGCTGGATCACGCCGCGCAGATCGCCGATGCCGTCGCCGTCGCTGTCCTGGAAACCGCGCACGAAGATCTCGATGAACGCGCCGTGCTGCCAGCCGTCAGGCAAGGTGCTGCGGCCGCGGACTTCCGCCACGGGCGACAGATCCACGGGGGCCGCCACCGGACCCGGCGGCACGGCCCGGGCGGGGAGGCTGACGCTCAGGCCCGCCACGCTCGCCACGGCGGCGAGCAAGGCGGCGACTGCGATGGGGCGGCGGGTCATCTCTGGGTTTCCATGTTCTTGTCTGTAGCAAAAGTACAGATTCGTCCGTGGTCTTGGAACGGCTTTGCGCGGCAGCATAGAAGGAATGACCTATGAATGGAAGTCCTGATCTCCATGGTTTGTAGTTTTGCTACTATCAAAAGGAAGGCGCGAGATCGAAATTCGAGCGAGCGCCGTCGCAGAACAACATGTCGATGGAGACCCGATGGCAGCGTCCGCCCGCCTGTTCCGCCTTTGGCCGCTGATGGCCGCCCTGGCCATCCCAAGCTTGAGCGCGCTGCCGGCGCGGGCGGCGGCTGATCAGTCGCTCGCGGCCTGTCAGGCGGAGCCGGGGACGCTGCTCGCTCCGCAATCTCCCACGCTGGCCGTGGCCCAGCCGGCGCCGCAGCCCGTCTGGCTCGACGCCCGGCGCCTGCGCTGGCCGGGCGTGTCGCTGGCCGACGGGCAGGTGGCGCGGCTGCATCACTCGGCGACGGGCGCGCTGGGACTGGTCGGCGACCGCATCACCGGCGCCGATCACAGCCTCACGCTGGTGCCCTCGACGCAGCCGCTGACCGGAGAGCTCGCTGCCCGCAGCGCTTATCTGGGCGACGGCGCGGAGCTGGCGCTCGCGGAGGCGGGCCAGCCTGGCGAGCTGGCCGCGATGCATCGCGGTCAGACGCTGGTGGCCATCGAGGATTCGCAAGGCCGCGTGCTGCGCTGGAGTGCGGCGCAAAGCGCGCTCGCGCTGGACGAGCTGTTCGCCGCGGCCGAGAACGAACCGGCGCTGGGCGTCTCGCTCACGCGCGCGGGGGCGGGCTTCAAACTGTGGGCGCCGACGGCGGATCGCGTCGAGCTCTGCGTCTACGGTGGGCCGGACAGCGCCGCCCGCGCGCGCCTGCCGCTGGTGCGTGACGACAGCACTGGCATCTGGTCCGCCATGGCTCCCGGCGTGCGCGGCGGCGCGTATTACCGCTACCTGGTGGAGGTCTTCGTGCCCGGCGTGGGCCGGGTGCGCAACCTCGTGACCGATCCCTATTCGGTGAGCCTGTCGGCGGACTCGGCGCGCAGCTACGTCGCCGATCCCGGCGAGGCGCGGCTCAAGCCGGCGGGCTGGGCCGCGAGCCGCATTCCCGATCGCGTGAAGACGCCCACCGACATGGTGATCTACGAGCTGCACGTGCGCGACTTCTCGCGCGACGACGAGAGCGTCCCCCAGGCGATGCGCGGCAAGTACCTGGCCTTCACGCAGCGCCACTCGCTGGGCATGCGGCATCTGCGCGAGCTTGCGCGCGCCGGGCTGACCGACGTGCATCTCCTGCCGGTCTTCGATCTGGCCACGGTGCCCGAGCGCGGCTGCGTCGTTCCGCGCGTGCCGAAGGCCGCGCCGGACAGCGCGGTCCAGCGCGCCGCCGTCATGGCGGCCGCCGACAGGGACTGCTTCAACTGGGGCTACGACCCGTACCACTACAGCGCGCCGGAGGGCAGCTTCGCCAGCGATGCCAACGATGGCGCGGTCCGCGTGCGCGAGCTGCGCTCGATGGTCATGGGGCTGCACGCGGCCGGGCTGCGGGTCGGCATGGATGTCGTCTACAACCACACGTCCGCGTCGGGGCAGCGTCCGCATTCGGTGCTGGACCGCATCGTCCCCGGCTACTACCAGCGGCTGGACGCCACCGGCCGCGTCGAGCAATCGACCTGCTGCGACAACACCGCCACCGAGCACCGGATGATGGGCAAGCTGCTCATCGACTCGGTGGTGCTGTGGGCGCGCGAGTACAAGATCGCCTCCTTCCGCTTCGACCTGATGGGCCACCAGCCGCGCGCGGTGATGGAGCAGCTGCAGGCCCGGCTGAAGCGCGAGCTCGGCCGCGAGGTGCCTCTGATCGGCGAGGGCTGGAACTTCGGCGAGGTCGCCAGCAGCGCGCGCTTCGTGCAGGCCTCGCAGCTGTCGCTCAACGGAACCGGCATCGGCACCTTCAGCGATCGCGGCCGCGACGCTGTGCGCGGCGGCGCGGCCGGGGACGATGCGGCGACGTCGATGCGCCGGCCCGGCTTCATCGTGCCGGCCGCGCCGGGCGGCGAGGGGAGCGAGGCGCGCCGCGAGGAGCTGCTGCGCCAGGGCGATCTCCTGAAGCTCGCGATGGCCGGCACGCTGCGCGGCTACCCGTTCGAGACCGCCGACGGCCGCCGCACCGCCGGCGGGCAGTTCGCTTACGGCGACCAGCCGGCCGGCTACGCGTCGGTGCCCGCCGAAGTCGTCAACTACGTCGAGAACCACGACAACCAGACGCTCTTCGACGCGCTCGTGCTGAAGCTGCCGCGCGCCACCTCCGCCGAGGATCGTGCCCGCACACAGGCGGTGGCGCTCGGCATCAACGCGCTGAGCCAGGGCGTCGCCTATTTCCATGCCGGCGGCGAGCTGCTGCGCTCCAAATCGCTGGACCGCAACAGCTATGACTCGGGCGACTGGTTCAACCGGCTCGACTGGTCCGGCCGGGACAACGGCTTCGGCGCCGGGCTGCCGCCGCCGGGCGACGGCGGCCGGGATGACGCGCTGCTGCGCCCGCTGCTCGCCGACCCCGCGATCAAGCCGGGGCCGGCGCAGATCGACTGGACGCGCCGGGTGTTCCTCGACCAGTTGCGCATCCGCGCCAGCACGCCGCTGCTGCGCCTGGCCGATCCGGCCGAGATCCAGCAGCGCCTGGTCTTCCACAACACGGGCCCGGGCCAGCAGCCGGGCGTGATCGTCGGCCGCCTCGACGGCCGGGGCCGCGCGGACGCGGTCTTCGACCGGCTGCTCTACGTCGTCAACGCCAATGCCGAAGCGGCGGCCCTGACCGTGCCCGAGGAAGCCGGCTTCGCCTGGCGCCTGCATCCGGTCCAGCGCGCGGCGTCCGCCGCCGACACGCGGGTGAGGGCGCAGGCCTGCGCCGACCCCGCCACCGGCCGTTTCCAGGTGCCGGCGCGCAGCGTGGCGGTGTTCGTCGTCGAGCGGCGCTGAGCCGCCGCGTGACGGCGTTCGCGCCGGGGAAGACCCGATCCGTCGCACAAGCGTGCGCATCCCGCGCGGCAGGACTAGCATGGCTGCTCAGCGGCCCTGTCAGAGGCCGTGTTTGGAGATGGTCATGGGAACGACGATTCCGGTCCTGAAGGGGTTCCAGGCGCTGAGGGCGCCGCTGCTGCTGGCCGCGGCGCTGCTGGCCGGCGCGCTGATGACGGGCTGCGCGACGCCGGCGCGCGACGCCGGCCCCGGCATCGACACCGCGCCGCTGATCCACGACGCGCTGTTCCCGGCCTCCACCGACGTCATCGATCCGGACCAGGTCATCACGATGACGCCGAAGATGCGCGAGTTCCTGCGCAGCCGGATCCCGAATGCCGGCGCGCACACGACGCTGACGATGGACGCGCGCGACATGCGCCACGCGCTGCTCGACGCGCTGTACACGCGCGGCGAGCTGCAGCTCGAGTACGACGCCGAGACCACCCGCACCGCCGCCGAGGCCTTCGAGGCCAAGGCCGGCAACTGCCTGTCGCTGGCGATGATGACGGCCGCCTTCGCGCGCGAGCTGGAGCTGCCGGTGGCCTTCCGCCAGATCTACGACGAGGAGCAATGGAGCCGCGTCGGCGACCTGCAGGTGGTGTCCAACCACGTCAACATCGCGCTGGGCCGGCGCAAGACGGAGTTCCGCGTGCTGGGCAGCGACGAGCCGACGCTGATCGTCGACTTCCTGCCCGGGGCCCAGATCGGGCGCCAGCGCGCGATGCCGCTGGAGGAGCGCACCATCGTCGCGATGTACCTCAACAACCGCGCGGCGGAGCTGATGTCGCAGGGGCAGCTGGCCCGCGCCTACTGGTGGGCCCGCGCCGCCTGGGTGCATGACCCGCGGCTGCTGACGGCGCTCAACACGCTGGGCGTGATCTACCGCCGTCATGGCGACACCGTGATCGCCGAGGGCGTCTTCCGCGCCGTGCTGCAGCGCGAGCCTTCCAACCTGCAGGCGATGTCCAACCTGGCGCAGTCGCTGCGCTTCCAGGGCCGGCTGGCCGAGGCGCAGCAGCTCGAGACGAAGCTGGCGGAGCTCCAGCCCTATCCGCCGTTCAAGTTCTTCGACCTTGGCCTGGCCGCGATGAAGGCCGGCGAGTACGCCAAGGCGCGGGACTTCTTCGCCAAGGAGATCGACCGCTCGGCCTACTACCACGAGTTCCATTTCTGGATGGCGCTGGCCAACGTCGGCCTGGGCAAGTGGGACATCGTGCGCGATGAGCTCGGCAAGGCCGAGGAGTACAGCATCACCGTGCGCCAGCGCCAGCTCTACGCGGCCAAGCTCGACAGCCTGCGGGCGAAGATGTCGAAGGCGCCGACCATCATGCGCTGAGGCGGCTCGGCGCGGCCGGGCCGCGCCGTTCAGACGGGATTGAGCGGCGGCAGCCCGTGGCGCGCGCGCGCGCGCAGGCCTCGTCGCCGAGGCCCAGGGGCGCGCGCATGCCGAATTCGCGGCACGGCGACGGGCGCCACTCGTAGATGCCGCAGCCGGCGCGCTCGCCGACCTTCCCCTGCAGCGCCGCGCAGTGCGGCCGCGCGTGGTCGGTGCCGCGCATGCGGCAGGTCGACTCCGTCACCTCGACCGCCAGGCCGTCCGGCACGGTGCCGCCTTCGCTCAGCAGCTCCTGGCGCGAGAAGTCGACGCGCAAGCTCGCGCAGCAGGCACCGCAGCGGGTGCAGGGGTTGTCGGCGATGGCGGACATGGCGGGGCAGGCGATGGGAAAGGGCAGGGACGGCGGCGCGGGGAGGCCTCAGTTCGAGGCCGAGGGGCTGATCAGCGCGTCGTCGCCGGGCGGCGGCGCCTCGGGCTGCGCGGGCTCGCGCACCACGGTGACGGTGCAGGCGCACTGGGTCACGACCTGCGTCGACACGCTGCCCAGATAGCGCCGCATCAGCGAGCTGGCGCGCGCGCCCATCACGACATGGTCGACGCCGGTCTTGCCGGCGAACTCCACCAGCGCGTCGGCGGCATCGGGCGCCTCCAGCACGTGGAAGGTCAGCCGGCCGTCCTCGAGCGCGAGCTCGCGCGTCATCGGATGGGCCCAGTTCTTCAGCGCGATCAGCTGCTGCACGTGATGGCTGCGCCCCTGCGCGTCGGTGAGTTCGTCCATGCCGATGCGGTTGGTCTTCATCACGCCCACGCAGGCCAGCCGCGCGCCGGGCTCGGTCTGCATCAGGCGCCGCACGACCTCGCGCAACTCCTCGAGCAACGCGGGCGTGGCGCCCTGCACGTCGACGGCGGCCATGATCACGGGACTGCGCGCGAGCTGCGCGCCCGCCGACGCCGGCGCATCCGGCTCCTCGCCCAGCGCCAGGAACCAGCGCTTGAAGCGCCGCACCAGGCCGCTGCGCTGCAGCTTGTGCGCGCGCGCCGTCAGCGGCACCGCGTCGGGCCGCTGCAAGTCGAGCGCGAGCTGGGCGGCGCTCTGGTAGCGGCGCTCGGCGCGGACCTCCAGGCAGTGCAGCACGATCTCCTGGAACCACGGCGGCAGCTCGGGCCGGATCGCGCGCGGCGGGATCGGCTCGACGTAGAGCCGCCGCCGCAGCTGCCGCACCGACAGCGGCTGGCCGAACGGGCGCTCGCCGGTGGACAGGTGGTAGAGCATCACGCCCAGCGCGAACAGGTCGCTGCGCGGGTCGTTGCGGACGAACTGCACCTGCTCCGGCGACATGTAGGGACCGGTGCCCATCGGCAGCGAGAACTCTTCCTCGAGCAGGTCGGGCAGGAAGTCGTGGCGCGACAGGCCGAAGTCCACCAGCACCACGCTGCCGTCGGGGCGCAGCAGGATGTTGCTGGGCTTGATGTCCAGGTGGACCAGATGCTGGCGGTGCAGGTCGGTGAGCGCATGCGCGACCTGGATGCCGATCTCCACGACCTCCACCAGCGGCAGCGGCGCCTGGTCCAGGCGCGGGCGCAGGCTGTCGCCCTCGATGCGCTCCATCACGATGTAGGCCTGGCGGCGCCAGTCGCCGCGCGCGACGAAGCGCGGCACGTGCGGCCCCTTGAGCGCAGGCATCAGCATCTGCTCGACCTCGAAGCCGACGATGGTGGCCGGGTCCTCGCCGCCCTTGATGCGGGGGACCTTCATGATCAGCGGGAAGTCCTCGCCGGGGACCGGCGTCTCGCGCCGCACCTGCCAGAGGTTGGCCATGCCGCCCTGGTGCAGCCGTGCCTCGAGCACGAAGCCGTCCAGCACCTGGCCGGGCTGCAGCGGCGTGGTGATCGGGCTCGGCGAGGGCGTGGCGGCGGCCGGAGCGGCGTCGTTCATCGAGTCAGCGGCCGGCGACGAGGCGTTGCGCCAGGCGGTCCGCCAGTCCGGCGGGCAGGCCGGGCGCGGCGCGCAGCCCGGCGGCGGCGGCTTCGACATCGTAGGGGACGCGCTGGAAGGTGAGCTCCTCGCTGTCGTGGTCGAACAGCGCGTAGGCCGCGGCCGGGTTGCCGTCGCGGGGTTGGCCGCAGGCGCCGGGGATGACCAGCCACTGCCGGTTGGGCAGCAGCGGGATCGGCACGCCGGGCTGCGGCTTGAAGTCGCCCGCCTTGCCGGTGCCCGACAGGTGGTAGAGCATCGGCTCGTGCATGTGGCCGCAGAAGGTGTAGCGGCACTCGGTCGCGTGCAGGCTGCGCATCGCCTCCAGCCGCCCCTGCACGTAGGCGAAGCCGGCCGGGTCGAAGGCGTTGGCGTGGACGTAAAGGCAGTCGTCCTCCTCCTCGGACATCGGCAGCGAGGCGAGGAAGGCGAGCTGGTCGTTGTTCAGGCGCGAGCGGGTCCAGGCGATGGCGGCGCGGGCGTCCTCGTTCATCGTCGGACGCGGGCCCTGGGTCACGCCCAGGTCATGGTTGCCGGCGACCGCGATCGCGCCTTCGGCCCGCAGCGCCCGCACCTGGTCGACCACCCAGCCCGGATCGCTGCCGTAGCCGACGTAGTCCCCCAGCAGCGCGAAATGCGCGACGCCTTGCTGCCGGGCATGGCCGATGACGGCCTCGAAGGCCTGCCGGTTGGCGTGCAGGTCGGAGATCAGAGCGGTTTTCATGTGATCGGCAAGCATGCCACGCGTGGCTGACGGCAGGCTTCGTGGGAATACGAAGACGAAGGCGAAGGCGAAGGGCGTGACGGCGGCGCGACGTCCAGAGCCATTGGAGCGTAATCCCAGACAGGGTACTCCCCCGAACCGGAGGGGCGATCCCCCTTCGGATGGGCGATGAATGGCGGGAGACGCGGGTTTCACGCGTTGTGGCCGGGGTTGCCTTTGCTAATCTGGCCGGCGACATGGACGCGAATGGCGATGGGCGGACCCCGGCGCCGTGGCGTCTCTGCGCACGGGAGCACACCAGATGACGACCTTGGAACGCGGGTGGAAGGGCAGGCGCGTGCGCTGGCGGGCGGGCCTGTGGATGGCCATGGCGGCGCTGGCCGGGGAGGCGGCGCGGGCGGAGTGCTCGCGGCCGATCCGCGTGCCGGTGGCGCCGATCGGGATGAGCGTGGTCGTCTCGGGCGGGGAGGTCAGCGGCGTGTATCCGGACGTGCTGCGCAGGATTTCGTCCGAGACGGGTTGCCAGTTCGAGTTCGTGGTCGTGCCGCGGGCCCGCGTGGAGGCGATGTTCGCCAGCGGCGGCGGGGATCTGCTGGCGCCCGCGACACGCACCTCGCAGCGCGACCCGTACGGCGAGTTCGTGCCGCTGATGAAGGCGCGGGCGATGCTGATCTCGCTCGGCGCGGACCGGGCGCCCGTGGAGAGTCTGGCCGAACTGGCCGAGCGCCGCGAACTGCGCGTGGCGGTGGTGCGCGGCTTCGACTACGGCGAGCCCTATCAGCAGTTGCTCAAGCAGTTGAAGGCGCAGCGCCGGCTGGTGGTCGAGGCCGACCCGGCGGCGGTGGTGCGCGCGCTGGACCGCAACCTGGCGGACGTGACGCTGATGGCGCCGTCGATCCTGGCCGGCACGCTGCTGCAGGACTCGAAGACGCGGCCGCTGCTGGACCGGCTGCGGCTGGAGGCGATCGCGGAGCTGGGCTGGACCGACAGCGGGATCTATCTGTCGCGGCAGTTGCCGGCCAGGGACCGCGAGGTGCTGGGCGAAGCGATGGAGCGCAACGCCCGCTCCGGCGCGGTGTGGAAGGCCGTGCAGAAGCATTACCCGGCGGGCTCGTATGAAGAGGGGTTGAAGGCGATCGCGGTGGGGAGGTAGCTGCCGCGTCGCGCATGCAACAAGGCCCGCATCGAGCGGGCCTTGTCGTGTGTCGTCAGCGGGCAGGGCGCTCAGCCGATGCGCCCCAGCAGCAGGTACTCCATCAGCGCCTTCTGCACGTGCATGCGGTTCTCCGCTTCATCCCAGACCACCGACTGCGGCCCATCGATCACGTCGGCCGTGACCTCCTCGCCGCGGTGCGCCGGCAGGCAGTGCATGAACAGCGCGTCCGGCTTGGCCACCGCCATCATGGCCGCATCGACACGCCAATCCACGAACGCCGCGCGACGCGCCTCGTTCTCGGCCTCGTAGCCCATGCTGGTCCAGACGTCCGTCGTCACCAGGTCCGCGCCGCGGCAGGCTTCCTTCGGGTCCTTGAAGACCTTGTAGCAGCCCGTGTCCTTCACGCCCGCGACCGCCGGGTCGATCTCGTAGCCGCTCGGCGTGCTGACGTGCACCGTGAAGCCCAGGATCTCCGCCGCCTGCAGCCAGGTGTTGGCCATGTTGTTGCCGTCACCGACCCAGGCCACCACGCGTCCCTTCAGGCAGTCCATGTCGATCGCGCCGCGGCGGTCCATGCCGCGCTGCTCGATGAAGGTGAACAGGTCCGCCAGGATCTGGCACGGGTGGTACTCGTTTGTCAGCCCGTTGATCACCGGCACCCGCGAGTGCGCGGCGAAGCGCTCCAGCTTGGTCTGCTCGTAGGTGCGGATCATCACGATGTCGACCATGCGGCTGATCACGCGCGCGCTGTCCTCGATCGGCTCGGCCCGTCCCAACTGGCTGTCGCCGGTGGTCAGGTGCACCACCGAGCCGCCCATCTGGTACATGCCCGCCTCGAAGCTCACGCGGGTGCGCGTCGAGGCCTTCTCGAAGATCATCGCCAGCGTGCGGTCCTGCAGCGGCTGGTACTTCTCGTAGTTCTTGAAGCGCCGCTTGATGATCGACGCCCGCTCGAAGAGATGGCCGTACTCCTCGGCGCGCAGGTCCTTGAACTGCAGGTAATGACGCATCAGCGTGTTCCCCGGCTTCATGGCGCGGACGCCGGTTGACCCAGGAAGGCCTTCACCAGCGGCACCAGGCGCTCGGCGATCTCGGCGGCCTCGGCGCTGGTCAGGATCAGCGGCGGCACCAGGCGGATGACCTTGTCGGCCGTCACGCTCAGCAGCAGCCCCGCGTCCATCGCCTGCGTCAGCAGCACGCCGCACGGCCGGTCCAGTTCGATGCCCAGCATCAGGCCGTGGCCGCGCACCTCGACGACACCGGCCACGCCGGCCAGGCCGTGCTCGATCGCGGCTTTCAGCTCCGCGCCGACGGTCGCGGCGTTGGCCAGCAGGCCATCCTCTTCCATCACGGCCAGCGTCTCGACGCCGGCGCGCATCGCCAGCGGGTTGCCGCCGAAGGTGGTGCCGTGGTTGCCGGGTCCGAAGACCTTGGCGGCGCGGTCGCCGCACACCACCGCGCCGATCGGCACGCCCGAGCCCAGGCCCTTGGCCAGCGGCATCACGTCCGGCACGATGCCGGCCCACTGGTGCGCGAACCACTTGCCGGTGCGGCCGATGCCGCATTGCACCTCGTCCAGCATCAGCAGCAGGTCGTGCTCGTCGCACAGCTTGCGCAGGTCCTTCAGGAAGTCGATGCGCGCCGGGTTGATGCCGCCTTCGCCCTGGATGGTCTCCAGGAAGATGGCCGTCACGCCCGGATGCTCGGCGATCGCCTTGCGCAGCGCGCCGATGTCGTTCAGCGGCACGCGGACGAAGCCCGGCACCAGCGGACCGAAGCCGGCCTGCACCTTCGGGTTGCCGGTGGCCGACAGCGTCGCGATCGAGCGGCCGTGGAAGGCCTTCTCGAAGACGATGACCTCGGGGTTGTCGTTGCCGCGGTCATGGCCGAACTTGCGGGCGATCTTCAGCGCCGCCTCGTTCGCCTCCAGGCCGGAATTGCAGAAGAACACGTTGGTCAGGCCGGACAGCGCGCAGAGCCTGGCCGCCAGCGTCTCCTGCAGCGGGACGTGGTAGTAGTTGCTGGTGTGGATCAGCTTGCCCACCTGGTCCCGCAGCGCCGCCACCAGCCTCGGATGGTTGTGTCCGAGCGTGTTGACGGCGATCCCGCCGAGGCCGTCCAGGTATCGTCGGCCGGCCGTGTCCCACACCCAGGCGCCTTCGCCGTGCGACAGGGCGATCGGCAGGCGGCCGTAGGTTTGCATCACATGGGGTTCGGTCGGGGCGGCGAACGAGGAGTCCGGGGCGTTCATCAAGTCTCCAAAGTGGTGGAGGGTGGAGGAAAGGAGCGATCGATTCTACGGGTCGACCCTGGTGGACGAGGAGATTCCTCCTGGACAGCCAGCGCAGCCACGCTGACCAGCGGGCGAGCAGAAGTCCGTGCGTGCTGCGCCGCAACACATCCAGGGCACAATAGCGGTTTTGCCTGCCGCGGTTGACCTTCGTCAAAGGAGTGTCACGTCCGCCGCAGCCGGGACGCAGACCGAGTAGCCAATGACTGAGCAGCCCAAGCCGCGAGAAGTGTTCATCCAGGGAATCACCACGGATGGTCGCACCTTCCGCCCGAGCGACTGGGCCGAACGTCTGGCGGGTGCCATGTCCTGCTTTCGTCCCGGCGGCACCCGCAGCGGCCGCGACGCCTACCTCGGCTACTCCCCCTACTGCGTGCCGCGCGTGGTCAACGGGGTCAAGTGCGTCATCGTCAACGAGGCGCTGAAGTCGGTCGAGCCGATGGCCTGGGACTTCGTCATGAACTTCGCCCGCGACAACAAGCTGCAGGTCGTCGATGCCTGCCTGCTGCCCGACGGGCGCGAATCGGGCAAGGCCTGAGTCCCTTCCCGTTCCCCTGAAGGGGTGAGACGGCTGGCCCGATCGGGCCATCGCGTGGAATCGCCGCTGCGCCTACGCTTGCAGGTTCGCTGCGACATCCCGACCGGGCCGCCGACATGGCTGTCTTCACCGCCGAAGCGGCCCCGCGGGCCGCCGCCGTCCTGCCGGAATTGCAGGAGCTGCTGCGCCTGATCGACCAGGGCGAGCCGATGGTCCGTGCACGCGAACTCGCGACGGTCTCCACCGCAGGCGGCGAACTGCCGGTGATCGGCGTGACGCTCGGCAATCCCGATCCCTGCGTGCCGGCGCTCGCCTTCATCGGGGGCGTGCATGGGCTGGAGCGCATTGGCGCGCAGGTGGTGCTGGCCTACCTCGGCAGCCTGGTGCGGCGCCTGCGCTGGGACTCGAGCCTGCATCAGCAGCTCGAGTCGCTGCGGCTGGTCTTCCTGCCGGTCGTCAACCCGGGCGGCGTGCTGGCCGGTTCCCGCGCCAATCCGCAGGGCGTCGACCTGATGCGCAACGCGCCGCAGGATGCCGAGCACGGTGTGCCGTTCCTGATCGGCGGGCATCGCCTGACACGCCGGCTGCCGTACTTCCGGGGCGCGCCGGGCGCGCCGATGCAGGTCGAGAGCGACGCGCTGTGCCGCTTCGTGCGGGACGAGCTGCTGGGGCGGCCGGTGTCGGTCTCGATCGACTTCCACAGCGGCTTCGGGTTGCGCGACCGGATCTGGTTCCCGTATGCGCGCAGCCGGCGGCCGATGCGGCATCTGGCGGAGGTGCACGCGCTGTGCGAGGTCCTGGACCAGTGCCTGTCGCCGCACCCCTATGTGATGGAGCCGCAGAGCCAGCATTACCTGACCCATGGCGACCTCTGGGACCACCTGTACGACGAGTCGCTCACCCTCGATCGAGGGATCTTCCTGCCGATGACGCTCGAAATGGGGTCATGGCTGTGGGTCAAGAAAAATCCCCGGCAGCTACTCTCCCGGCACGGCATGTTCAACCCGCTGATCGAACATCGACAACAGCGCGTGTTGAGACGGCACATGGCTTGGATGGACTTCATGACTCGCGCGACGCAGAGCGCGTTCCGGTGGCTGCCGGGGCCGGACACACGAATCGATCACGGGGAGCAGGCGTTGATCCGCTGGTATCGGAGGAGTTTCCGATGAGCGAGCACACCTGGGTGCTGTTGCGGGGCTTGACCCGCGAGAGCGCCCATTGGGGTGATTTCCCGGCGCGGCTGCAGCGGGCGCTGCTGGTCCAGCAGCCGGGGGCCCGGCTCGAGCTGCTCGACCTTCCGGGCAATGGCGACAAGCATCGCCAGAGCAGTCCGACGCATGTCGACGCGATGATGGAGGATTGCCGCGCCGAGCTGGCCCGGCGCGGCGTGCCGCCGCCGTACCAGGTGCTGGCGATGTCGCTGGGCGCGATGGTGGCGAGCGAGTGGGCGGCGCGCCATCCGCGGGAGCTCGACGGCATCGTGCTGATCAACACCAGCCTGCGGCCGTTCAGCGCGTTCTTCCGCCGCTTGCGGCCGTCGAACTACTGGACCTTGCTGATGCTGAGCCTGACGCGCCTGAGCCTGCGCCGGCGCGAGGCCAAGGTGTTGCAGATGACGACCCGCCTGCAGCGTGAGCCGGACCGGGTGATTGACACCTGGGTGTCGATCCAGCGCCGTCATCCGGTGCGGCGGCGCAACGCGCTGCGCCAACTGCTGGCGGCCGCACGCTATCGTGCCAGCCTGGCCAAGCCCGAGCCGCCGATGCTGCTGCTCTGCAGCCTGGGAGACACGCTGGTCGACTGGCGCTGCTCGCAGGCCATCAGCCGCGCCTGGGGTGCGCCGCTGCGTCTGCACAAGCACGCGGGGCATGACCTGCCCCTGGACGATGGTGACTGGGTCGCACGCAACGTCGTGGATTGGCTCCACGTGCGCGAGGTAGTAGGCCAGATCACCACCCCGATGCCGCTCTGATTCCGATGTACCAGGACCGCAGCTCCGAGCGGCTTCGGGTTGGGATGCAGAGCTAGGCGCGGACCGGAGCCATAGCGGTGCTATGGCGAGGATTCGCAACGACGCTATGCGCCCAACCCGAAGCCGCTCGGAGCTGCGGGAACGAAAAAGCCCGCCGGGCGGCGGGCTTTTCGTGCACCAGAGCTGGATTTTGGCTATCAGGCGGCCAGCGCCTTGATCTTGGCGGACAGGCGGCTCTTATGACGAGCAGCCTTGTTCTTGTGGAAGATGCCCTTGTCGGCGACGGAGTCGATGACGGGCTGAGCGGTCTTGAACAGGTCGGCGGCCTTGGCCTTGTCACCCGTGACGATCGCCTTTTGCACGTTCTTGATGACCGTGCGGAACTTCGAACGCAGCGCCGAGTTGGCGGCATTCAGCTTGACGTCTTGACGTGCGCGCTTGCGGCCCGAGGCCAGACGCACGGTTTTCTTCTTGGCTTTGGAAGAGCTTGCCATTGTCTTATGGGTCCAGTTGGTGCAAAGACGGCGAGTATAGCAGCCAGGAATTGAAAAACCAAATCCGAGGGATTGCGGCGCGCACGGACACCCATAATGCGCGGTCGCCCGCCGGGCGTGCCCGACCGTCTGCTGAATGAATCTGCTGCGCACTGCCTCCCTGGTTTCGGTTTTCACGCTGTTGTCCCGCATCACCGGGCTGGCCCGCGAACAGATGGTGGCGGGGCTGTTCGGCGCGAATGCGATGACCGACGCCTACAACGTGGCGTTCCGCATCCCCAACATGCTGCGGCGGCTGTTCGCCGAGGGTGCGTTCTCCCAGGCCTTCGTGCCCGCGCTGGCGGCCGCCCGTGCGCGCGATGGCGACGCGGCCACGCACAGCCTGATCGATGCCGTCGCCACCGTGCTGCTGTGGGCGCTGCTGGCGACCTGCGTGATCGGCGTGGTCGGCGCGCCGGTGCTGGTCTGGGCCCTGGGCGCGGGCCTCTCGGCCGATGCCCACGAGGCCGCCGTCGTCATGACGCGCTGGATGTTCCCGTACATCGGCTTCATGTCGCTGGTGGCCTTGTCGGCCGGCGTCCTGAATACCTGGAAGCGCTTCATCGTGCCGGCCATCACGCCGGTGCTGCTGAACCTGGCCTCGATCGCGGCCGGCTACGGCCTGGGGCCGGTGCTGGGCCGGCATGGCTACGAGCCGATCTACTCCCTGGCCGTCGGCGTGATGATCGGCGGCGTGCTGCAGCTCGCGGTGCAGGTGCCGGCGCTGCTCAGGCTCGGCCTGATGCCGCGGTTCTCGCTGAGCTGGAGCGGCCTGCGCCGCGCCCTCGCCGATGAGGGTGTCCGCCACGTGCTGCGCAAGATGGGGCCGGCGCTGCTGGGGGTGGGCGTGGCGCAGCTGTCGCTGCTGATCAACACGCAGATCGCGATCTCGGTCGGGGAGGGCGCCGCCTCGTGGCTGACCTACGCGGACCGGCTGATGGAATTCCCCACCGCGCTGCTGGGCGTCGCACTGGGCGTCGTGCTGACGCCGCAGCTCGCGGCCAGCCAGGCCAAGGGCGACACCGCGCACTACTCGGGCCTGCTGGACTGGGGCCTGCGCCTGACGCTGCTGCTGGCGCTGCCCTGCGCGGTCGCGCTGCTGGTCTTCGCCGAGCCGCTGGTGGCGGTGCTCTATCAGCGCGGCGCCTTCCATGCCGCCGACGTCGCCCACACCGCCCGCGCGGTGATGGGCTACGGCCTGGGCCTGATGGGGCTGGTCGCGATCAAGGTGCTGGCGCCCGGCTTCTACGCGCGGCAGGACACGCGCACGCCGGTGCGCATCGCCGTCGGCGTGCTGGTGCTGACGCAGGTCTTCAACGCGATCTTCGTGTTCGGGCTGAAGATCGGCGTCGCCGGGCTGTCGCTGTCGATCGGCCTGGGCGCGGTCGTCAATGCGTGGCTGCTCCTGCGCGGACTGCGCTTGCGCGGCAGCTACACGCCCGAGGCGGGCTGGCCGATGTTCCTCGCGCGCGTCGCCGTCGCGAGCGCCGCGATGGGCGCGCTGCAATGGTGGCTGGCCGGCCACTTCGACTGGGTCGGCGGACGTGGCGGGCAGTTCGAGCTCACGCGGGCCGGCTGGATGGTGTTGAGCCTGGGCGGCTCGGCGCTGCTGTACTTCGGCGTGCTGCTGCTGTCGGGCCTGAATCTGCGCCAGTTCGCGCGCCGGGCCTGAGTCCGCGCCGCGTGTTCCCGGCCATGCCGAAAGCGTAGACTCGGCGCATGAGTTCGCCCTTGCAGTGGACGGTGCCGTCGGCGCTGGATTATTTCTCGATGCTGGTTGCCGACGACGACACGCTCAACTTGGCCGAGGCCGCCACCGCGATCGCGCTGGACGACGTGCCCCGGCTGGACGTGCAGCAGGTGATGGCGGAGCTGGACCGCCTTGGCGAGCGGCTGCGCCTGCGGCTGCCGGCCGACGCGCCGCCCAGCCACCGGCTGCGCATGCTCAACCAGTACTTCCACGGCGAGCTCGGCTTCGCGGGCAACGTCAACGACTACTACGCCGTCGGCAACAGCTACATCCATCAGGTGCTGGCCACGCGCCGCGGTATTCCCATCACGCTGGCCATCGTCTACATGGAGCTGGCCTCGCATGTCGGCCTGCGGGTGAAGGGCGTCAGCTTCCCGGGCCACTTCCTGATGAAGCTGCGGCTGCCGCAGGGCGAGGTGGTGCTGGACCCGTTCAGCGGGCGCTCGCTGGGACGGGGCGAGCTCGACGAGTTCCTCAGCCCCTGGCGGGAGCGCGCCGAGCTGATGCCGCAGGAGCCGATGTCGCTGGATGCCTTCCTGGGCTCGGCCTCGCCGCGCCAGATCCTGGCGCGGATGCTGCGCAACCTGAAGCAGATCCATACCGACCGGCACGATCTGCCGCGGCTGCTGGCCGTGCAGCGCAAGCTGGTGGCGCTGCTGCCCCAGGACCGGCTCGAGCAGCTCGAGCTCGACCAATGCCTGCAGCAGATCCGCGACGCCGGCGGCGGGCCCGCGACCCGGCATTGACAGTCCGGCGCCGGACGATTCCTCCTCGCCTCCCCACCTTGGGGGGCGCTTCGTCCGAAGGGCGTCAAGTCGTGCCGCTTAGAATCCCCCACTTCCTGAGGGGATGCCCCCGCTCCGCGGCCGTTGAGTGCCCCCCTCCATCCAACGCTGAAGTGGTTTGAAGCAGATTCCGCTGTCGCTCGGTCCCGAGCCCGACTACACCTTTGACACGCTCCTCACCGGCGCCAATACCGCGGCCCTCACGCATGTGTTGGGGCTGGGCGGGGGCTCGCCGCCGGTGTTCCTGTGGGGCCCGCCCGGCAGCGGCAAGACGCACCTGCTGCGCGCGCTCGCGCAGCACTGGCAACAGGCCGGCGCGCAGGTGGGCTGGTACGACGCCGACCCGCCGCTCCCCTGGGAGCTGCCCACCCACCCCAGCCTGCTGCTGCTGGACGACACGCAGCGCTTCGACGCCGGCCAGCAGCACGCGGCCTTCGCGCTGTTCGTCGAGGCCGCGACGCTGGGCCTGGCGGTCGTCTCCACCGGCACCGCGCCGCCCATCGACCTGGCGCTGCGCGAGGACCTGCGCACCCGGCTCGGCTGGGGCCCGACCTTCGCGCTGCAGCCGCTGTCCGAGAACGAGGTCCGCGCCGTGCTGCGCCGCGAGGCCGACCGCCGCGGCATTGCGCTGGCCGACGACGTGATCGACTACCTGCTCAACCGCTACGCCCGCGATCTCAAGCATCTGATGACGCTGCTGGACGGGCTGGACGAGTTCGCGCTGGCCAGCAAGCGCGCCGTCACCGTGCCGCTGCTGCGCCAGATGCTCGCCGACCAGGGGGCGCTCGCCTAGGCGCCACCGGTTGCAACGATTTCAAGCTTTTTCAAGGACTCGCGACGTGGACCTGACCCTGTTCGACCTCGACGGCACGCTGATCCCGCAGGACTCCGACCACGCCTTCGGCGGTTACATGGTGGACATCGGCTGGGCCGACGGCGCCGCCTGGGCCGCCCGCAACGACGAGTTCTATGCCCAGTACCAGCGCGGCGCGCTCGACCTGGACGAGTACGTCGAGTTCGCCACCTCCGTCTGGCGCGCCCGCCCGCTGGCCCAGGCCGAGGCCGCCCGCGAGGCCTTCATGGCCCGGATCATCGCGCCGATGTTGCGCGACAATGCGCGCGCGCTGGTGCGGCGCCACCTCGACGCCGGGGACCTGGTGGCCGTGGTGACCGCCACCAATGAATTCGTGACCGCGCCGATCGCCAAGGCCTTCGGCGTCGACCACCTGATCGCGGTGCAGTTGGAGCGCGATGCGGCGGGCGCCTTCACCGGGCGCGTGCGCGGGACCCCGTCCTTCCAGGCGGGCAAGATCGTGCGCGTGAACGAATGGCTCGCGGACCTGGGCCGGCGCTGGGAGGATTTCGAGCGCGTGCATTTCTACAGCGACTCGATGAACGACCTGCCGCTGCTGGAGCGGGTCAGCCATCCGGTGGCGACCAATCCGACCGCGGCCCTCGAGGCGCTGGCGCGCGAGCGCGGCTGGCCAATATTGAAGCTCTTCGAATGATTAAAAAACTGATCAACAAGCTCTTGGGCAAGCCCGAGGGGACCGCCACGCCGCTGGGCAAGCGGGTGGAGATCGCCGCCGAGGAGCACCGCATCGACCCGGCCCTGCTCGACGAGCGCGGCGTCAAGGTCGTCAAGGGGCTGTCCGACGCGGGCTTCGAGGCCTACATCGTCGGCGGCGCGGTGCGCGACCTGTTGCTGGGCCGGCGGCCCAAGGACTTCGACGTCGCCACCGACGCCACGCCCGAGCAGGTCAAGAACCAGTTCCGCCGCGCCTTCATCATCGGCCGGCGCTTCCGCATCGTCCACGTCGTCTATGGCCGCGGCCGCGAGCACGAGGTCATCGAGGTCTCGACCTTCCGCGCGCTGCTCAAGGAGGACGATGCCGAGCAGGTGCAGGGCAACGAGAAGACGTCCAAGGGTGCGCTGGAGGGCAAGTCGCATGTCGTCGACGCGTCCGGCCGGGTGCTGCGCGACAACGTCTGGGGCCCGCAGATCGAGGACGCCGCGCGCCGCGACTTCACCGTCAACGCGATGTACTACGACCCGCAGCGCGAGCTGGTGGTCGATTACCACGGCGGCCTGGCCGATGCGCGCAAGAAGGTGCTGCGCATGATCGGCGACCCCGAGACCCGCTATCGCGAGGATCCGGTGCGCATCCTGCGCGCGGTGCGTTTCGCCGCCAAGCTGGGCTTCACGATCGAGCCCAAGACCCGCGCCCCGATCGCGGCGATGGCGCCGCTGCTCGCCAACGTGCCGCTGTCGCGGATGTTCGACGAGATGATCAAGATGCTGCAGACCGGCCACGCGCTGGCCAGCATCGAGGAACTGAGCAAGCAGGGTCTGTCGCGCGGCGTGTTCCCGATCCTGGATGCGGTGCTCGACAAGGATGGCCGGCTGCCGGAGAACGTGCATGGCAAGTTCGTCCGGCTGGCGCTGGAGGACACCGACAAGCGGGTGGCCGAAGGCCGCTCGGTGGCGCCGAGCTTCATGCTCGCCTGCATGCTGTGGGGCGAGGTCCAGCAGCGCTGGAAGCGTCTGGTCGATGGCGGCGAGGGCCCGGTGCCGGCGCTGCAGCAGGCGATCGACCTGGTCTTCGACGCGCGCGTGGGCGACATCTCGGGCCGCGGCAAGCTGGCCGCGGACATGCGCGAGATCTGGATGATGCAGCCGCGCTTCGAGCGCCGCACCGGCAGCGGTCCGCACCGCCTGATCGAGCAGCCGCGCTATCGCGCGGGCTTCGACTTCCTGGCGCTGCGCGCCGAGGCCGGCGAGATCGATCCGGCGCTGGCCGACTGGTGGGAGGACTTCGCGCTGGGCAGCGAGGACGACCGCCGCGCGCTGCTCGATCAGGCGCGCGAGACGCAGCGCCAGGGCGGTCCGCGCAGCAAGCCCAAGGCGGGCGGCGGCCGCGTGCACGCGGTGCCGCGCGGCGCCGTCAGCGGCGAGTCGGCCGCGGCGCTGCCGCTCGATCCGGCCGCCGTGGACGGTGAGGGCGGGGAGGGCGGTGAGGGCGCCGCGCCCAACCCGGCCAAGAAGCGCCGGCGCCGCCGCAAGCCCAGGACCGCGGGCGGCGGCGAGTCATCGGACGCGCCGGCGGGCGCCTCTTCCGGCGACGAATGAACACGGCCTACGTCGGCCTGGGCGCCAACCTCGGCGACCTGCGGTGCACGCTGGAGGCGGCGCTGGCCGACCTCGCCGACGTCCAGGGGCTCGAGCTCGACGCCGTGTCGAGCGCCTGGCGCAGCGCGCCGGTTGGCTGCGACGGCCCCGACTATCTCAATGCGGTCGCGCGCGTGCGCACGGGCCTGGCGCCGCTGGCCCTGCTCGACGCGCTCCAGGCCATCGAGCAGCGCCACGGGCGCGAGCGGCCCTATGTCAACGCGCCGCGCACGCTCGACCTCGACCTGTTGCTTTACGGCGATGAGACGCTCGCGCTCGAGCGTCTGACCGTGCCTCATCCGAGGCTGCATCAGCGCGCCTTCGTCCTGAAGCCCTTGCTGGAACTCGATCCGGCGTTGAGCGCGCCGGGACTCGGCGCGCTGCGGAGCCACCTGCCCGGCGTCGCCGCCCAGGCGATCGCGCGCGAGGACGAGCCGTTGCGCCGGCCCCATGGCCCGTTCGGGCCCCAGGCCGCTACACTTGCCGGTTTTCCGTGACGCGGAAATGAACCATTTGTGACGATCCGGCGTGGATCGCACGGCGCGGAGCCTCCCCATGTTTTTCGGCAAGCTGCTGCCCCGAGAGGGCAATTTTTTTGAACTGTTCAATGAGCACGGCACGCAGATCGTCGAAGGCGCGCGCGCCTTCATGCTCATGATCCAGAACTACAACGACCTGACGCTGCGCGAGAAATACGCCGCCGAGGTCGACAAGGCCGAGCACCACGCCGACCGCATCACCGCCGAGGTGAACCGGCTGCTGCACCGGACCTTCATCACGCCGATCGACCGCGAGCAGATCCACGGCCTGATCAACGCGATGGACGACATCCTGGACCTGCTGCAGGACTCGACCGAGACGATGCAGCTCTACGACGTGCGCTCCATCCCCGAGGAAGTGCTGCGCCTGGGCGAGCTGTCGGCCAAGTGCTGCGAACGCGTCAAGCATGCCGTCACGCTGCTGCCCAAGCTGAGCGAGCCGCAGACCGCCGAGGCCGCCATCAAGGCCTGCGAGGAGATCGACAAGCTCGAGTCCGACGCCGACCGCGTGATGCGCGCCGCGATGTCCAAGCTGTTCCGCGAGCAGGAGGACGTGCGCGAGCTGATCAAGCTCAAGGCGATCTACGAGCAGCTCGAGTCGATCTCCGACCGCTGCGAGGACGTCGCCAACCTGATCGAGGGCATCGTCCTCGAGAACTCCTGATCCTGCGGACCGTTAGGAGCTTCTCCCATGGGAACGATGCAGGTGGCCTTCTGGGTCGTGGCCATGCTCGTGGTGCTGGCCGTGCTGTTCGACTTCATGAACGGCTTCCACGACGCGGCCAACTCGATCGCGACAGTCGTCTCGACCGGCGTGCTCAAGCCGCAGCAGGCGGTGCTGTTCGCGGCCTTCTTCAACGTGATCGCGGTGCTGTTCTTCGAGCTGAAGGTGGCGGCGACGATCGGCAAGGGGTCGATCGATCCGGGCATCGTCGATCACCACGTGATCTTCGGCGCGCTGATCGGCGCCATCGCCTGGAACGTGATCACGTGGTTCTACGGCATTCCGTCGAGCTCGTCGCACGCGCTGATCGGCGGCCTGGTCGGCGCGGCGATCGCCAAGGCGGGCACCAAGGGCCTGATCATGAGCGGCATCGGCAAGACCGTGCTGTTCATCTTCGTGTCGCCGCTGCTGGGCTTCCTGCTCGGCTCGCTGCTGATGGTGGCGGTGGCCTGGCTGTTCCGCCGCAGCTCGCCGCTGCGCGTGGACAACTGGTTCCGCCGGCTGCAGCTGGTCTCGGCCGGCCTGTACAGCCTGGGCCACGGCGGCAACGACGCGCAGAAGACCATCGGCCTGATCTGGATGCTGCTGATCGCCTCGGGCTACGCCGGCGCCGGTGAACACGCGCCGCCGACCTGGGTCATCGTGGTCTGCTATCTGGCGATCGGCATGGGCACGATGTTCGGCGGCTGGCGCATCGTCCGCACGATGGGCCAGAAGATCACCAAGCTCAAGCCCGTCGGCGGCTTCTGCGCCGAAACCGGTGGCGCCATCACGCTGTTCCTGGCCACGGCGCTCGGGGTGCCGGTGTCGACGACGCACACGATCACCGGCGCCATCGTCGGCGTGGGGTCGACGCAGCGCGCCTCGTCGGTGCGCTGGGGCGTCGCCGGCAACATCGTCTGGGCCTGGATCTTCACGATCCCGGCGTCGGCGTTCATCGGCGGGCTGTTCTACTGGATCAGCTTCACGGTGTTCTGAGCGGGGCCCGCGGGCAGTCGCTGCCCGAGGGGCTCGTCGCCAATCCTCGCCGCTACTGCCGCTGTTGCCGCTACTGGCTGATCTCGCGCGCGGCTTCGACCTGCGATTCGAAGTAGCGCTGCGCGGAGAAGGCGATCGTCGCCATCAGGCATGCGCCGCCGACCATCAGGCAGGCGATGACGCCGAGGATCGGCAACCAGCCGGTCTTGCGCACCGGTTGGCCGGGGTTGAAGCGCTCGGCCCAGCGCTCGTCGGACATCAGCCCATAGACGATACCGGCCAGCATGCTCTGCGCGAGCATCAAGCCCAGCAAGGGAATCAGGAACCAGGCGGTGACGTCGTCCTGGCCGAGCGTGTCCATGCGGTGCACGCCGTAGAGTCCCAGCAGCGTGGGCAGCGGATGCAGCCAGCCGAGGCGGTCGCCGAATCCGTGCAGATAGAAGCGATGCGCCCCAAGGCTGCCCAGCGCGAAGCTCAGCCAGGTGGCGACGGCCTTGGACTTGGGTGCCGCCGGAGCGCCGGCGCCCGGGGCGGCGGCGCTCATGCGGAGGGAGTGGCGGACGGAGTGGTGGAGGCGGCGGGCGTGGCGGCCGGCGAGGGCGCCGCGGCGGCGCCGGTGGGCGAACTGGTGTCGCCCTGTCCCAGCTGACGCTGCATCAGCACGACGTCCAGCCACTTGCCGAACTTCCAGCCGGCGGACTTCATGACGCCGATGTCCTCGAAGCCCTGGGCGCGATGCACGCCGATCGATCCGAGGTTCTGCGAATCGCCGATCACCGCGACCATCTGGCGCGCGCCGGCGGCCTCGCAGCGGGCGATCAGCTCGGCCAGCAGCAGCCGGCCGACGCCCTGGCCCTGGGCCTGCGGCGAGAGGTAGATCGAATCCTCGACGAAGTAGCGATAGGCCAGGCGGGGGCGGAAATAGTTGGCGTACGCGAAGCCCAGCACCTGTCCGTCACGCTCGGCGACCAGGTAGGGCAGGCTGCGGCTGAGGACCTCGGTGCGGCGGCGGGCCATCTCGGCGCGGTCCGGCACGTCGGTCTCGAAGGTGCCGGTGCCGTGCAGCACCGCATGTTCGTAGATCTGCTGGATCGTGGCGATATCGCCTTCCAGGCTGGGGCGGATCAGGAGAGGGGCGGAACTGCTGGTGGTCGTCGTCATTGGAGGAGGAGGACAAAGCGTCAAGAGCGAGTTTATAATGCCGGGTTTTGGCGCTGGCCCCTGGGTGTGGCTGTCAGGCTTCGAAGCTTCCTGATCCGAAGTTTCCGGGGCGATGGACGGACCGGGGGTGTATCTACGGCGCCAGCTTCCGGCTCTTTGTGGGGATTCGATGCGCGACACACGCGCTCCCTGACGAAGATGACCGATTCAACTCTGCTTGCCCGCTGTGTGTCCCTGTGGTGCGGTGGAACGCCAAAAGACTGAAGGATAGATCATGGTCGTGATTCGACTCTCCCGCGGTGGCTCCAAGAAGCGTCCGTTCTACAACCTCGTCGTGACCGACAGCCGCAACCGCCGTGACGGCCGCTTCATCGAGCGCGTCGGTTTCTACAACCCGGTGGCTTCCGGCAATGCCGAAGGCCTGCGCATCGCCCAGGACCGCGTGTCGTACTGGGTTGGTGTTGGCGCCCAGCTGTCGCCCGCCGTCGCCCGCCTGGTCGACGTGGCCAAGAAGGCCGTCGCCCCCGCCGCTGCCGCGGCGGCCTGATTCGTCGACGGATTCCCATCGATGAAGCAGACGCCCGATGACGTGGTCGAGAGTTCTTCGGTCTTTCCGGAGGACGCCATCGAAGTCGGGCGCGTGCTGGACGCCTGGGGCATCAAGGGCTGGCTGAAGATCCTCAGTCACTCCGCCGATGCCCAGGCGCTTTTTTCTTCCCGCCGCTGGTTCCTGAAACCCAGCGAGAAGGCCCTGCCGGGCAAGCCGCACGTCGTGCCGCCCGTGCTCAAGATCCTGTCGGTCCGCGATCACGCGGACGGGATCGTCGCCCAGGCCGAGGGCATTGCCGACCGCAACGGCGCCGAAGCGCTGAAGGGCGCCCGGATCTTCGTCTCGCGCAGCACCTTCCCCGATGCCGGAGAGGACGAGTACTACTGGGTCGACCTGATCGGCATGTCGGTCATCAACAAGGATGGCAAGACGCTGGGTGAGGTGGCCGACCTGATCGACACCGGCCCGCACTGCGTGCTGCGCATCGTCCCCGCTGGCATGACCGCGCCGGTGAAGCCGGACGAGGAAATCCTGATCCCGTTCGTGAATGCGTTTGTCGGCACCGTCGACAAGGCGGCGAAGACCATCGCCGTCGACTGGGACACCGACTACTGAAGCCGCCGGGCCCGCACGCCCATGCGCTTCGACATCCTCACCCTCTTTCCCGAGCTCTTCGATCCCTTCCTGCGGGTCGGCGTGACGCGTCGCGCGTACGAGAGCCGGCAGGTCGACGTGCGCCTGTGGCAGCTGCGCGACTTCGCCGAGGACAACTACCGCCGTGTCGATGACCGCCCGTTCGGCGGCGGTCCGGGCATGGTGATGCTGGCCGCGCCGCTGGAGCGTGCGCTGGCCGCGGTGAAGGCCGACCGCGCGGCCGCGGCGCCGGGCGCGCCGGCGGTGATCCACTTCAGTCCCACCGGGCGCAGGCTCGACCAGGCGCTGGTCCAGGAACTCGCGCGAGGCGAGGGCGCCATCCTGCTCTGCGGCCGCTACGAAGGCATCGACCAGCGCGTGCTGGACCGCCACGTGACGATGGAAATCAGCCTGGGCGATTTCGTGCTCTCCGGCGGCGAACTGCCGGCGCTGGCAATGCTGGATGCGTTGACGCGCCTGCAGGAGGGTGTGCTGAACGACGCCGCGTCGCACCAGCAGGACAGCTTCTCGGACGGGCTGCTCGACTGCCCGCATTTCAGCCGTCCCGAGGTGCTGGACACGGCCGAGGGCCCTTTGCCGGTGCCGCCGGTGCTGCTGTCGGGCCACCACGCGGAGATCGCGCGCTGGCGCCGCGAGCAGTCGCTGGCGTTGACGCTGCGCCGCCGGCCGGAGCTGATCGAGGCCGCGCGCCGCGACGGCCGGCTCGACAAGAAGGACGAGAAATTCCTGGCGTCGCTGGCGGGTGCCGCCGTGCGCAAACCAGACGGCGTTTGACGATCGACCATCCGCGTCTATAATCGCCGGTTTTTCCGATCCTCTACCGGGTTGATGGGGCAAGGGCAGTACAGGACCACGGTCCAAGGTGCTGTTGGTTGAATCCCCACGCGGGCGGCGCTCAAGAACTCCTTCGAAAGCGGCCAGTCCTGGAATCATCCTGATTCACGCCGGCAATGATCACCAGGAGATCCTCGTGAATCTGATCCAGACCCTCGAGCAAGAAGAAATTGCTCGCCTGAACAAGACCATCCCCGCTTTCGCCCCCGGCGACACGGTGATCGTGAACGTGAACGTCGTCGAAGGCACCCGCAAGCGCGTGCAGGCCTACGAAGGCGTCGTGATTGCCCGCCGCAATCGCGGTCTGAACTCCAACTTCATCGTCCGCAAGATCTCGAGCGGCGAAGGCGTTGAGCGCACGTTCCAGCTGTACAGCCCGCTGATCGCCTCGATCGAAGTGAAGCGCCGCGGTGATGTCCGCCGCGCCAAGCTGTACTACCTGCGTGAGCGTTCGGGCAAGTCGGCGCGCATCAAGGAAAAGCTGTCCTTCAAGGCCGCCGAATAATCCTCGGCATGCGCCCCTCTCAAAGCCGCTCCAAGGCCCTGCCCGGAGCGGCTTTGTCGTTTCCGGCGTCCAATCGGGGCTTGGCTTCCCGAGCCCCCACGACCAGGTCCGCCACCGCGGACGCACGCCCCGCATGTCGACGCCTCCTCCCAGCCGTTCCGCCATCAAGGATCCCCGCGTTGTTCCCGTCGTCGGTACCGATGCCCATCTGCCCGCCGTCGCGCGCGAGCGCCTGACGCCGGACTGGCTGCGCGACCGCTTCCTGCATCCGCCGGCGGTGGCGCCGGAGATCCCCGGCGACGGCGGCCTGTTTCCCGGCCGCACGACGACGCAGGCGGCCGTGCTGGTGCCGCTGGTGCAGCGCGCCGAAGGCCTGCAGGTGCTGCTGACGCAGCGCACCGCGCACCTGCGCGACCATGCCGGGCAGGTCAGCTTTCCCGGCGGCCGGGCCGAGCCCGAGGACGGTTCCCCCGAACGCACCGCGCTGCGCGAGGCGCACGAGGAGATCGGCCTGGACGAGCGCCATGTCGACCTGATCGGCCAGCTGCCGGTCTACCGCACGGTGACGGCCTACGAGGTCACGCCGGTGGTCGCGCTGATCCGCCCGGGCTTCTCGCTGCGGCTGGACGCCTTCGAGGTGGCCGAGGCCTTCGAGGTCCCGCTCGAGTTCCTGATGAATCCCGCGCACCACCAGCGCCACAGCTTCGAGTACGACATGCCCGGCATGACCGGCGACGATGGCGGGCCCTTGAAGGGCCGGCGGCAGTTCCTGTCGATGCCCTGGACGGGGCCAGGTCTTGCGGTCTCCAACGCGGATCCCGGCGTGGGCCTGACGCCCGCCGAGCCGAAGGAGTTCTTCATCTGGGGCGCGACCGCCGCGATGTTGCGCAATCTCTACCGCTTCCTCCAGGGCTGACACTCCCTGCTGCGAGGGTGTGGCGGGCCGCTATCATCCCGGGCCATGAACTTCTTCGCGGTCTTGCTGGCGCTGGTGTGCGAGCAGCTCAAGCCTCTGCCGCACGGGAATCCGGTCCACCAAGGCATGATCGCCTGGGTGCGCTGGACCGGGCGCAACTTCGACGCGGGACGGTCGCATCACGCGGCCGTCGTGTGGACGATCACCGTCGTCGGCCCGGCGCTGCTGGTCGGCGCGATCTACGCGCTGGTGCGGCCCTACAGCCTGCTGCTGTCGCTGGCGCTGGACGTGCTGGTGCTCTACCTGACGCTGGGCTTCCGCCAGTTCAGCCACTACTTCACCGACATCCGTGACGCGCTCGAGCGCGGTGACGAGCTCGAGGCCCGCCGCCTGCTAGCCGAGTGGCGCCACCTCGACGCCAGCGAGCTGCCGCGCACCGAGCTGCTGCGCCATGTGCTGGAGCACTCGCTGCTGGCGGCGCACCGGCATGTCTTCGGCGTGTTCTTCTGGTTCGTGCTGTTCTCGACGCTGGGCCTGGGCCCGGCCGGCGCGGTGCTGTACCGGATGGCCGAATTCGCCGGCCGCTACTGGGCCTTCAAGAGCCGCACGCTGGACGCGCCGACCAACGAGCGGCTGATGGAGCTCTCGCGCAAGCTGTTCGGCATGATCGACCACATCCCGGCGCGCCTGACCGCGACGGGTTTCGCGATCGTGGGCAATTTCGAGGAGGCCGTCAGCGCCTGGCGCCGCGATGCGGCGCTCTGGGCCCATGACAACGAGGGCATCATCCTGGCCTCGGCCGCGGGCGCCGTCGGCGTGCAGCTGGGCGGCAGCGCCGCGCCGGGCGTGACGCCGGACCGCAGCAAGACCTTCGAGTCCGGCGGCGACATGGACGCCACCCGCGCCGAGGGCTCCACCGGCGGCGTGCCGCCGCAGCTGGGCCACCTGCAGAGCGTGGTGGGTCTGGTCTGGCGCTCGGTGGTGCTGTGGATGATGCTGCTGGCGCTGCTGACGCTGGCGAACCTCGTCGGCTGAGCGCCTCAGGCGTCGCGCACATCGGCCAGCACCTGCTGGCCGAAGTCGTTTCTGGCGAGAAACTTCAGCACCCGCGCCGCGGTGTCCTCGGCGCTGACGAGCTGGCCCTCGGCCTTGAAGGCCGCGAAGCGGTCGCGGTCGGGGAACCTGGACGCATCGCCGCCGCGCAGCTGTGCCTGCATGTCGGTGTCGATGATCCCCGGCGCCAGCGACACGACGCGCGCGGCGCGCTCGCCCTTGGCCGCCTTGTGCTCCTCGTCGAGCGCCATCGCGCGGCTGAGGTTGTCCATGCCGGCCTTGGCCGCGCAATAGACCGCGCTGCCGGCCATCGCCCGGCGGCCCAGGCCGGAGGAGATGTTCAGCACCTTGCGCTCGGCCGGCCAGCCGCGCGTGGCGTCGAGGAAGGCGGCGCTCATCAGCAGCGCGGCCTCCAGGCCGACGCGCATCGCGGACGACAGCGTCTCCAGCGATTCCCCATCGATCGGGCCGGGCGGCGGCACGACGCCGGCGTTGTTGATCAGCGTCGCGGCGGTCCAGGTGCTGGGCTGCGTGCGCAGCCAGTCCGCCAGGTGCTGCGCGATGGTCAGCGGATTGGAAAGATCGGCCTGCCATTGCTGCAGCGCGAGGCCGCGCTCGTGGGCGAGGCGCTCGAGCGCCTCGCTGCGGCCGCGGGCGATGCCGACGACCAGATGACCGGCCTCGAGCGACTGGCGCGCCAGCGCCTCGCCCAGGCCGCGCGAGCTGCCGGTGACGATGGTGAGGGAATGCGGGGTGGCGGGGGACATGGGCAGGGCTCCTGGTTCGTCGGGAAAGGCCGCGGCGCGGGCCGTCAAAAGCCGGGCGGCGAGTGCAGCGAGAGCGCCGGCGCACCCGTCCCGCCGGGCACGGCGGGCAGATGCAGCTCGCGCGCATGCAGCAGCAAGCGGGGCGCCCGCGCGAGCACGTCCGGCGGCGCATACAGCGCGTCGCCGAGGATCGGATGCCCCGCGGCCAGCAGATGCACGCGCAGCTGGTGCGAGCGGCCGGTGACCGGCTCCAGCTCGACGCGCGTGCTGCCGGCGCCGGCGTCGCGCCGCAGCACGCGCACGCGGGTGAGGCTGGGCTTGCCGGACGCGTGATCGATCTTCTGCCTCGGGCGGTTGGGCCAGTCGACGAGCAGCGGCAGGTCGATCTCGAAGCGGTCCTGCTCGACGAGCCCCTCCACCACCGCTTCGTAGCGCTTGTCGACAAGCCGCGCGGCGAAGGCCTCGCTGAGCGCGCGCTGCATGGCCTCGCCGCGCGCGAACACGATCAGGCCCGAGGTCGATTGATCGAGCCGGTGCACGATCAGCGCGTCGGGATACAACGCCTGGACACGCGCGGACGCGCAGTCCTGCTTGTGTTCGCCGCGTCCGGGCACGGACAGCAGGCCCGATGGCTTGTCGACGACGACGCGCCAGGCGTCGGCGTGGACGATGCGCAGCGCGGGAGGCATCGGATCGCTCATGCGGCTCAGAACTGATGGATCCAGCCGGACTGCAGCGCCGATTGCGGATTCGATCCGGCCGCGCTGACGACGGCGAGCGCCTCCGCCGCCGGCACGCCGAGCCGCTTGAGCACGCAGGCCGCCATCGTGCCGGTGCGGCCCATGCCGGCGGCGCAATGCAACAGCGCGCGGTCGCCCAGGCTGAGGCCTTGCGCGATCTGCTCCACGCCTTGCCGGAACGCCGCCGCGTCGGACGCCAGGCCGAAATCGCGCATCGGCACGTGCAGCCAGCGGAAGGGGAGACGGCCATGGGCGACGGCCTTGTGATACGCCGGCGACAGCTCGGCGACCTCCTCGAGCGGATTGAGGCAGACCACCAGGTTCAGCTGGTTCAAGCGCGCCTCGTCGAGGAACGCGGACCAGGGTTCGCGGCGGCCGGGCATCGACTGCAGCCACAGCCGGCCGGGGATCTCGTCGGGGAGGGGAAGGGGTCGGAACGCCATGGGCGCGATTGTCGTGTCTCCCTGCTGCGTGGAGTGTTAATCAACAGAAAGTTTATTTATTGCGGGGCTGCGGCGATCATGGTGGCACGGCAAGACGACAAGCAAGCCAACCAGCAAGCAAAGGAGCTGACGATGATCAAGATCCAGGGACTCGACCACCTCGTGCTGCGGGTGCGTGACCTGCAGGCCTCGCTTCATTTCTACGTCGACCTGCTCGGCTGCACGATCGAGCGCCGCCAGGAGGCGATCGGCCTGGTCCAGCTGCGGGCGGGCGCGCAGCTGATCGATCTGGTGCCGCTGGACGGCAAGCTGGGCAGCGCCGGCGGGGCGGGGCCCGGCAAGGAAGGGCGCAATGTCGACCACTTCTGCCTGCGCGTCGAATCGCTCGACGAGCCCGCGCTGCGCCGCTGGCTGACCGAACGCGGCGTGACCGTCGATGCCTACGGCTCGCGCTACGGCGCCGAAGGGGAGGGCCCGTCGCTGTACCTGTTCGATCCCGATGACAACGTGCTCGAGCTGAAGGGGCCGCCGTGGCCCGCCGGCCTGCATGAGGCGCTCGACGAGTCGGTGCAGTACGGCCCGATGTACGGCACCGAGGCGATGCCGCTGTTCAATCACCTGCCGATGGCGCTGGGCGCGCTGGCCCGGCTCGATGCGCCGCGCGAGGCGCTGCGGCGTCATCTCGACCATTGGGGGCCGCTGTCCCGTCCGGCCGTCGACGATGGCCTGCCGCCGCCCTCGGTCGAGGACGCGCTGCGGCGCGTGCTGGCCGCGCCGGAGGCGCAGGCCTTCCACGTCGCGATCCGCCTGGCTTACGCGCTGCAGTCGGGGCATCGGAAGGAGCTCGATGCCGCGCTGAGGACGACCGTTGGCCTGGAGAGCCCCCTCGGACCGCCGGTGCCGGCCGGGCAGGGCAGTGCCAGCGTGCGCGAGGTGATCGACGCGGTGCGCGCCGACGCCGCGCTCGCGCTGCCGTCGATGGCCGGCTCGCTGATCACGACACGGATGCAGCATGCCGCCGCGCTGCCGGGCTTCGACGGGTATGTCGAGCGTCCGCGCCTGACGCTGGACGCGCTGGCCGAGGCGTCGCTGGCGGTGTACCTCGCGCGCCATGGCTTCGCCTCGCTGCACCTGGTGACCGGCACGCATGCGCTGCGGGTGTTGCTGGAGGCGGCGGCCTCGCGCGGTGTCGCGGTCGACGAGGGCCAGGTGTTGCGCAACGCCTGGCGCGCGTGGCTGGCCACCTATCTCGCCGAACTGCGGCCCGCGCCGGCCTGGGCGCTGGTGCACGCGGGCAGCGCGTCGGAGGAGGACTGGACGCGTGAGCTGCCGTCGCTGCACGCGTCGATGAACGATCACCGCATCAAGCTCGCCGACGCGGCGCGCGAGGAGTGGTGCCATCGCGGCTGGCCGGGCTATGCCTTGTGCCTGCGCCGCGAGGGGGCCGCACAATGAGCGCCGTGCTGTCGACCACCGCCCCCACCGATCCGCCGGCGCCGCTGCGCCATCCGCACCTGCTGCTCTGGGCCGTCTGCGCGCTCGCGCTGATGAGCACGGCTGGCGTCGCGCTGCCGTATCCGATCCTGGCGCCGATCTTCGTGGACGGGCCGGTCGATGGCTTCACGCATTTCCTGGGCCTGCGGCCCGAGCTGCTGATGGGGCTGGCGCTGGCGGTGAACCCCGCGGGCATCCTGGCCGGCAGCCTGGTCGTGGGGCCGATGTCCGATCGCTACGGGCGCCGCCGCGTGCTCAGCGTGACCATCACCGCGACGCTGGCCGGTTACGGGCTGAGCGCCTTCGCGCTGGCCTCGCGGGACTATCCGCTGTTCGTGCTGTCGCGCTTCGCGACCGGGCTGACCGAGGGCAATGTCGCCGTCGTGCGGGCACTGCTCGCGGACTGGCATCCGCAGCTGGAGCGCACGCGCAGCTTCGCGTGGCTCAATGCCAGCCTCTACATCGGCTGGCTGGTCGGTCCGTTGTTGGGCGGCCTGACGCTGCCATGGGGCGAGGCGGTGCCCTTCATCGTCGCGGCGGCGGTGCTGGTGCCATGCCTGGCGCTGCTGGGTCTGGGCCTGCCGGACGACCGTCCGGCGGCGGCGCCCCAGGGCGGGCTGCTCGCCGCGATGCGGCGCCAGCAGTCGCTGGGGCTGTTGGCGCAGGATCCGGTGCTGCGTCACCTGGCGCTGCTGCAGCTGGCCTACACGCTGGGCGTCAATGCGCTGTACGAGTTCGCGCCGCTGTGGATGCTGCAGCAGGCGGGGCTGGGCAGCCGCGGCATCGCGCTGGTGACGGCGGTGCAGTGCGCGGCGATGACGGCGGCGAGCCTCCTCGCGGCGCGCATCGGCTCGGGACCGGCGCCGCTGCATCGGGCGGCGCGCTTCGCGGTGGTCGCGGCGGTGGGGCTGCTGGCGTTGAGCCTGGCGCCATCGTGGCTGGGCCTGGCCTTGATTCCGGCGCTGGGGATTCCGCTGTCGTTCTACAACGCGCTGATGCCGGCCTGGATGTCGGAGCGCTTCGCCGCGCATGGGCAGGGCCGCGTGATGGGACTGCTGACGACGGTGTTCTGCCTGTCCAACACGATGATCGCGCTCATCGGCGGTGTGCTGGGCATGGTCTCGGCGCGCTGGATCATGCTGCTGGGCGGGACGACCTGTCTGCTCGCGGCGATCGGCTTCGTCCGCTTCGCGAGGCGCCATTCATGAGCCAGGGGAACGAGGAGCGCCTGCTGTTCGAGCTCAAGAGCCGCGGGCCGCAGCCGGCCGCCGCGCTGGCGGCGGCGCTCGCGATCACGCCGATGGGCGCGCACAAGCTGCTGGCCCGGCTGGAGGCGCAGGGGCTGGTGGAAGCGGGCGGGGAGGAGGCGTCTCCGGTCGAGGCGGCGCTCGCGCGGGGGCAGAGGGTGCAGGAAGGGGCGGCTGCCCCGGCGCGCGTGGGGCGGCCGCGCAAGCTGTGGTCGCTGACGGCGGCGGGGCATGGACGCTTTCCGGATCGGCATGGGGATCTCACCGTTCAACTGATCCAGCAGGCGCGGGCGGTGTTCGGCGAGGCAGGGCTGGAACAGCTCATCGCGGCGCGGGAGCGGGACAGCGAGCAGCGCTACAGCGCCGCGCTGGCGCGCTGCCGCACGACGGGCGATCGGGTGAGGGAGCTGGCTCGGCTGCGCGCCGAGGAGGGCTACATGGCGCGCGCGGAGCGCGTGGGCCGCGATTGGGTGCTGGTGGAAGACCACTGCCCCATCTGCGCCGCGGCGCAGAGCTGCCAGGGGTTCTGCCGGTCGGAGCTGGCGCTGTTCCGGCGCTGCCTCGGGCCTGGACTGCAGGTCGAGCGGACCGAGCATCTGCTGGCCGGCGCGCGGCGATGCGCGTATCGGATCAGCGCTGTGAAAGAGGAGCTTGCGGCGGAGTGACAGCGGTGTGGCACGAGCCCCCTCTCCCCTCCCTCTCCCCGCTGGGGCGAGGGGGTAAGAAGGAGCGAGCGCTGTCGCAAGAACTCCCTCACCCTTCGCATGAACTCCCTCACCCCTCGCATGAACTCCCTCACCCTTCGCATGAACTCCCTCGCCCTTCGCATGAACTCCCTCGCCCCCCGCGAGGGGGGAGAGGGCAGGGGAGAGGGGGTGCTCCCGCCGTCGCTCCATCGTGGTTCACGACACGATGTACGCCGCCGCCCCGGTGGCCAGCAGCCGTCCCTGTTCATCGGTGAACGCCATGCGCGTATTGGCTACGCGGCTGCCCAGCCGCATGATTTCGGCCTCGCAGCGGAACAGCGGCCCTATCGCGGGCCGCAGGTAATCCACCCGCAGATCGATGGTGCCCAGCTTGCCGAACCGTTGCAGCCGCTGCTTCGGCGGCTCATCGAGGTGCCTCGCCCCCGTCGCCGCCATCACCGCCAAGCCGCCCATCGCATCCAGCGTCGCGCTGATCACCCCGCCGTGGAGCCGGTTGTGGGCGTAATGCCCGACCAGGTCCGGCCGCATGAGGATGTGGGCTCGCACGATCTCATGCTGCAGTTCGTCGACCTTCAATCCCAGCACCTGATTGAAAGTGATCAACTGCTCGAAGATCTCGCACAGCGCGCTGGTGAACTCGGGCTCGAATGGGCTCTTCACGTCGGTCATGGCCGCGGACCTTAGCGCAAGGCCGCCGGCAAATGCAGAGCGCTCGCCCTAGAGCGCCCTGACGCCGAGGTGACAGCGTCCGGCCCGGCGATCGTCCCTTCGGCACAATGCGCGCCATGAGCGACACGACTTCCCCTTCGACCGCCTCCCCCCAGGCCGACGCCTCGCGTCCCGACGGCTTCCTGCGCGTGAGCGCCGCGCTGCGCGCGCTGTCCCATGAACACGCGCCGCGCTGGCTCGAGGTCTCGGCCCGCAGTTCCCAGGAGGCCGCCGACGCGCTGGGTGTCGCGCTCGGTCAGATCGCCAAGAGCGTCGTGTTCCGCCGCAAGAGCGACGACGCCGCCGTGCTCGTGATCGCCTCCGGCGACAAGCGCGTCGACGAGCGCAAGCTCGAGGCCCACACCGGCAAGCTCGGCCGCGCCGATGCCGACTACGTGAAGGCGCGCACCGGCTTCTCGATCGGCGGCGTGTCGCCGCTGGGCTTCCAGCCAAGCTACGCCGCCGAGGGCGAACCCGCTCCGCCACTGCTCTTCATCGACAGGGAGCTGTTCCGCTTCGACGCCATCTGGGCCGCGGCCGGACATCCGAACGGCGTGTTCCTGATGTCGCCGCCGCAGCTCGTGGCACTGACCGGCGCGCCGGTGATCGAGGTGACGCAATGACCGCCTTCGCCCGCACGCCCGAAGGGCGCATCGCCTCGCCCTGCATCAACGTCTGCAAGATGCATGAGCCGACCGCGCTGTGCCGCGGCTGCGCCCGCACCATTCCCGAGATCGCCGGCTGGAGCAAGTCGGACGATGCCGAGCGCATCCGCATCCTGACGCTGCTGCCCGAGCGCCGCGCGCTGCTGGCCGCGCACGGGGCGCTCGCGACCGAGCCCCTCCCGAACGCCTGACCCCAACGCCCGACCCCACGCCGCACAGGGACCGCGATGACCACCATCGACTTCTACTTCGACCCGATCTCGCCCTACGCCGCGCTCGCCTTCGAGCGGCTGCCCGAGGCGCTCGCCGGCCGCAGCGTCGCGGTGCGCTACCTGCCGGTGCTGTTCGGCGCGATGCTGAAGTCGCTGCAGCACAAGGGCCCGGCCGAGATCCCCGGCAAGCGCGACTGGACCTACCGCCAGGTGCAGTGGCTGGGCCACCGGCTGGGCGTGCCGCTGGACCTGCCCGCGGCGCATCCGTTCAACCCGCTGGGCCTGACGCGCCTGCTGTGGGCCACCGCGCCGGCCGGCCAGACGCCGGGCCGCTACGCCGTGGAGCGCGTGCTGCGCCACGTCTGGCGCGGCGGCCTGGACGCGGCCGATCCGGCGCGGCTCGCCGCGCTGACGGCGGACCTGGCGCCGATGCGCGATCCGGCCTCGGACGAGGTCAAGGCCGACCTGCGCGACGCGACCGACGCGGCCCTGGCGCGCGGCGTCTTCGGCGTGCCGACCTTCGGCACCGGCGACAAGCTGTTCTGGGGCCTGGATGCGCTCGACATGCTGACCGCCTGCCTCGACGGCGATGCCTGGTTCGACGGTCCCGCCTGGGACGCCGCGGCGGCCCTGCCGGTGGGGATACGCCGCGCCTGAAAAGAGGCCCTGCCGAGGGGGTAGGGACATACCCTTTGCTGCGGCGCAAAGGCCTCGAAATTCCGCATCGAGAAATCCGGCCTCAGGGTTCCGCCGGGGTTTGTCAGCCAGAGGCAAGCAAGCCGTCAGAAATGGGTCAGAGCGGGCCCGGATAGTCCCGTCGCAAGGGCCATCGGTCGATGGTTCTGGGAATTCCGAGGAGACAACCCCATGGCAACTGCAAGCGCAGTGACCACGAGCGCACCGATGACGGCGGAGGAGAAGAAAGTCATCTTCGCCTCGTCGCTGGGCACGGTGTTCGAGTGGTACGACTTCTACCTGTACGGCTCGCTGGCCGCGATCATCGGCAAGCAGTTCTTCACCGGCCTGGATCCGACGGCGCAGTTCATCGCGTCGCTGATGGCGTTCGCGGCGGGCTTCATCGTGCGTCCGTTCGGCGCGCTGGTGTTCGGCCGGCTGGGCGACATGATCGGCCGCAAGTACACCTTCCTGGTGACCATCCTGATCATGGGCCTGTCGACCTTCATCGTCGGCGTGCTGCCCACCTACGACACGATCGGTCCCGCCGCCGCGGTGATCCTGGTCGGCCTGCGCCTGCTGCAGGGCCTGGCGCTGGGCGGTGAGTACGGCGGTGCCGCGACCTACGTCGCCGAGCACGCGCCGCACGGCAAGCGGGGCGCGTACACCTCGTGGATCCAGACCACGGCGACGCTGGGCCTGTTCCTGTCGCTGATCGTGATCCTGGGCACCCGCACCGCGCTGGGCGAGGCCACCTTCGCGGCCTGGGGCTGGCGCGTGCCGTTCGTCGTGTCGATCCTGCTGCTCGCGGTGAGCGTGTGGATCCGGCTGTCGATGAACGAGTCGCCGGCCTTCCAGAAGATGAAGTCCGAGGGCAAGACCTCCAAGGCGCCGCTGTCCGAGTCCTTCGGCCAGTGGAAGAACCTGAAGATCGTGCTGCTGGCGCTGTTCGGCCTGGTGGCCGGCCAGGGCGTGGTCTGGTACACGGGCCAGTTCTACGCGCTGTTCTTCCTGACCAGCGTGGTCAAGGTGGATCCGGCGGCGGCCAACATCATGGTGGCGGTGGCGCTGCTGATCGGCACGCCGTTCTTCGTCGTGTTCGGCACGCTGTCCGACAAGATCGGCCGCAAGCCCATCATCATGGCGGGCCTGCTGCTGGCGATCCTGACCTACTTCCCGCTGTTCAAGGCGCTGACCAACGCGGCCAACCCGGACCTGGCCAAGGCGCAGGCCACCGCGCAGATCACGCTGACGACGGACCCGGCGCAGTGCTCGTTCCAGGGCAGCCCGGTGGCGCGCGACGTGGACTTCACCACGCCCTGCGACATCGCCAAGCGCGCGCTGGCGCAGGCCGCGGCGAACTACGAGACGGTGCCCGGCGCGGCCGGTACCGGCCAGGTCAAGATCGGCGAGAAGGTCATCGAGGCGCCGACCGCCACGCTGACCGCCGGCGGCCACAAGTTCGACGAGGACAGCGCCAAGAAGATCGCCGCGTTCAAGAAGGACCTGGCGGAGGCGATGAAGGCGGCGGGCTATCCGGCCAAGGCGGATCCGGCCAAGGTCAACACGCCGCTGGTGATCGCGATCCTGACGGTGCTGGTGCTGTACGTGACGATGGTCTACGGCCCGATCGCCGCGATGCTGGTGGAGCTGTTCCCGACGCGCATCCGCTACACGTCGATGAGCCTGCCGTACCACATCGGCAATGGCTGGTTCGGCGGCCTGCTGCCCTCGATCAGCTTCGCGATGGTGGCGCAGAACGGCAACATCTATCACGGCCTGTGGTACCCGATCGGCATTGCCGCGCTGACCCTGGTCGTCGGCCTGCTGTTCGTGCGCGAGACCAAGGACGTGGACATCTACGCCCGCGACTGAGCGCGACGCTCAAGCGCATTGGCGCAAGACCTGAAAGGCGGCTTCGGCCGCCTTTTTCATTTCCAACCGGCCCTTAACGCAGCCGTCCACAGAGCGCACCCGCCCAAATTTGCGGAGACTCTTTGCCACCACACCCTCTTTTGTGGGGTGACCAACATATCTATGTGTGGCTTAACCTTTTAGCAATACAAATTTGAGCCGCCGTTGATGTGGCACGGGTGGGGTTATGTCGGGAGTGACGGGCGTGCAAAACGCCCCGAGGGAGGCGCGCGAGTCCGAAGCGCCGCGCGGTGAGAACCAGGATCAAGGGCAACAAGAGCCGCATCCACAGCGAGACGACGGCGCCCTGCACGCGCTGTGCGTCATCGCCCGGCTGCATCAGGTCTCGGCCGACGTGCCGTCGCTGCGGCACGCGTTGGGACTGGGGCCGAGCGACGCGGTCCGCGAGCGCGACGTGCTGCTGGCCGCGAAGAAGCTCGGGCTGAAGGCCAAGGCCTCGCGCAGCGCGGCGGACCGGCTCACGCTGGTCGGCCTGCCGGCGCTGGCGCGGCTCAAGGACGGCCGCACCGTCGTGCTGGCGCAATGCGACGGCAAGCGGGTGCTGTTCATGGACCCGTCCAGCGATCCGCAGGCGGCGCGTCCCACCATCGAGCCGCTGGAGACCTTCGCCGCCGAATGGACCGGCGAGCTGATCCTGGTCACCAGCCGCGCGAGCCTGGCGGGCGAGCTCGCCAAGTTCGACTTCTCCTGGTTCATCCCCAGCATCGTCAAGCACCGCCGGCTCCTGGGCGAGGTGCTGACGATCTCGCTGTTCCTGCAGCTGTTCGCGCTGGTCAGCCCGCTGTTCTTCCAGGTCGTGATGGACAAGGTGCTGGTGCACCGCGGCATGACCACGCTGGACGTGCTGGTCATCGGGCTGGTGGTGATCATGCTGTTCGAGAGCGCGCTGAACATCCTGCGCTCCTACGTCTTCAGCCACACCACGAGCCGCATCGACGTGGAGCTGGGCTCGCGGCTGTTCCGGCATCTGATGAACCTGCCGCTGGCCTACTTCCAGGCGCGGCGCGTGGGTGACTCGGTGGCGCGGGTGCGCGAGCTCGAGAACATCCGCCAGTTCCTCACCGGCAATGCGCTGACGCTGGTGCTGGATGTGCTGTTCTCGGTGATCTTCATCGCGGTGATGTTCAGCTACAGCGCGACGCTGACGCTGATCGTGCTGATCTCGCTGCCGCTGTACCTGATCCTGAGCCTGTCGATCGTGCCGGTGCTGCGCGGGCGGCTCAACGAGAAGTTCGCGCGCGGCGCGGAGAACCAGAGCCTGCTGGTGGAGACGGTGGCGGGCATCCAGACCGTCAAGGCCAGCGCGCTGGAGCCGCAGATGGCGCGCAAGTGGGACGAGCAGCTGGCGGCCTATGTGTCGGCGTCGTTTCGCACGCAGACGCTGGCGCAGTACGGCAATGAAGGCATCAACCTGATCGGCAAGCTCGTCAACGCGGCGACCTTGTGGTGGGGCGCGCACCTGGTGATGGGCGGTGACCTGAGCGTGGGCCAGTTCATCGCGTTCAACATGTTCGCGGGCCGCGTGGCGCAGCCGATCATGCGCATCGCGCAGATGTGGACGGACTTCCAGCAGACCGGCATCTCGATGGCGCGGCTGGGCGACGTGCTGAACACGCGCACCGAGCTGGCGCCGCAGAGCGCCGGCGCGATGCCGCGCGTGCGCGGCGACGTGGCGCTGGACAACGTCACCTTCCGCTACCGCCCCGATGCGCAGCCGGTGCTGCACGGCGTGAGCCTGACGGTGGCGGCGGGCGAGATCATCGGCATCGTGGGGCGCAGCGGCTCGGGCAAGAGCACGCTGACCAAGCTGCTGCAGCGGCTGTACGTGCCGGAGTCGGGACGGGTGCTGGTCGACGGGCAGGACATCGCCACGGCGGACGCGACGCAGTTGCGCCGCCAGGTCGGCGTGGTGTTGCAGGAGAACACGCTGTTCAACCGCTCGGTGCGGGAGAACATCGCCATCGCCGATCCGGGTGCGCCGCTGGAGGCGGTGATCCACGCGGCGAAGCTGGCCGGTGCGCATGAGTTCATCGCGGAGCTGCCCGAGGGCTACGACACGGTGGTGGGCGAGCAGGGCACGGGGCTGTCGGGCGGACAGCGCCAGCGCATCGCGATCGCGCGGGCGCTGTTCGGGCAGCCGCGCATCCTGATCTTCGACGAGGCCACCAGCGCGCTCGACTACGAGAGCGAGGCCATCATCCAGAAGAACATGCGCGCGATCTGCCAGGGGCGGACGGTGTTCATCATTGCCCACCGGCTGAGCGCGGTGCGGCATGCCCACCGGATCATCGCGATGGAGAAGGGCCGCATCGCGGAGATGGGCAGCCATGACGAGCTGATCGCCAAGCCGCAGGGGCTCTACGCGCATCTGTGGCGCATGCAGGGCGAAGGAGGCGCGGAATGAGCGCGGCACCGATCGACGCGACGACGGCGCCCGTGGCGCCGCGTCATCCGGCGCGCGAGCTGCTCGCGCGATATGCCGCTGTGTTCAGGGCCGCGTGGGAGCGGCGCGAGGAACTGGCGGGTCCACGCCGCATGGCTGACGAGCGCGCCTTCCTGCCCGCGGCGCTGGAGCTGCAGGAGACACCGCCGCATCCGGCGCCGCGGCGCGCGGCGATCGCGATCTGCGCGCTGTTCCTGATCGCGCTGACCTGGGCGGTGCTCGGGCAGATCGACATCGTCGCGGTGGCGCAGGGGCGGATCATCGTCAGCGACCGCAGCAAGACCATCCAGCCGCTGGAGACCAGCGTGGTGCGCGAGGTCTTCGTCAAGGACGGGGACAAGGTGAAGGCGGGGCAATTGCTGATCGCGCTGGACTCGACGATGACGGAGGCGGACAGCCACCGCGTCGAGAAGGAGCGCGTGGCCTCGCTGTCGGAGGTGCTGCGCGCGCGGGCGCTGCTGCAGTCGCTGACGGGCGGCGGGATGCCGCAGCTCGCGGCGGAGGCGGTGAAGTCGATGCCGCGCGAGGACGCGGACAGCGCGCGCTTCCAGCTGCAGAGCGAGTGGGCGGACATCTCGGCCAAGCTGGCGAAGTTGCAGGCGGAGCTGGAGCGGCGCGAGGCGGAGATCGCCACGGCCAGGCAGCTCGTGGAGAAGCTGCAGAGCACGGTGCCGATGGCGCAGCAGCGCGAGCGCGACTACAAGGCGCTGAGCGATCAGGGCTTCGTGGCGGGGCATGCCGGGCAGGACCGCACGCGGGAGCGGGTGGAGCAGGAGAAGGACCTGGCGATGGCGCTGGCGCGCCAGCGCGAGGCGCAGGCAGCGATGGCGGAGTCGCGCGGCTCGGCGGCGTCGTACCGGGCCGAGACGCTGCGCACGCTGCGCGAGCGCGAGGCGCAGGCGGATCTGAAGCTCAAGCAACTGGCTGAAGAAGGCGCGAAGGCGGCCAAGCGCGATCAGCTCACGAAGCTGACGGCGCCGGTGGACGGCACGGTGCAGCAGCTGGCGGTGCACACGGCCGGCGGCGTGGTGACCGAGGCGCAGGTGCTGCTGGTGCTGGTGCCCGATGAGGCGCAGGTGACGGCGGAGGTGGTGCTCGAGAACAAGGACATCGGCTTCGTTCGCGCGTGGCAGGAGGCGGAGATCAAGCTCGAGACCTTCCCGTATACGCGCTACGGCACGGTGCCGGCCACGGTGAAGAGCGTGACCGCGGACGCGGTGAACGACGAGAAGCGCGGGGCGATCTTTCCGGTGACGCTGGTGCTGGGGAAAGGGGCCATCGACGTGGATGGCAAGCCGGTGCGGCTGACGCCGGGGATGAACGTCACGGCGGAGGTGAAGACCGGACGGCGGCGCGTCATCGAGTACCTGTTCAACCCGGTGCAGGAGCATGTGCAGGAAAGCCTGAGGGAGCGGTGATGCGTGTGCTGATCGTTCATCAGAACTTCCCGGGGCAGTTCCGGCATGTGGCCAAGGCGTGGTCGCAGCGGCCGGGCTGGCAGGTCGTGGGCATCGGCCGGGAGACGGCGCCGGGGATGCCGGAGCTCGAGCGCGGCGGGCGGCTCACGCTGATCCGCTACAAGCCGCATCGCGAGGTGGGCAAGGAGCAGCACCACTACCTGCGGCGCATGGAGGAGGCCGTGCTGCATGGGCAGGCGGTGGCGCGCGTGATGCTCAAGCTCAAGGCCCGGGGCTTCACGCCGGACGTGATCCTGGCGCATCCTGGCTGGGGCGAGACGCTCAACGCGAAGGACGTGTTCCCGGAGGCGCGGCTCGTGCACTTCTGCGAGTGGTTCTACAACGCGCCGGCGCAAGGCAACGGGCTGAGCCCGGACTGGCAGGGCGCGGACATCGGCTTCGATCCGGAGTTCCCGGCGAGCTTCGACGACCGGGCGCGCATCCGGGCGTGGAATGCGCTGCATCTGCTGAACCTGGAGAACTGCGATGCGGCGATCAGCCCGACGCAGTGGCAGAAGGCGCAGCATCCGAAGGCGTACCTCGACAAGATCGTGGTGGGGCACGAGGGGATCGGCCTGGACGGATTGGGGCCGGATTCGCAGGCGCGGATGACCATGCCGAACGGCGCGGTGCTCAAGGCAGGCGATCCGGTGATCACGTACGTGGCGCGGAATCTGGAGCCGTATCGAGGCTTCCATCGGTTCATGCGGGCGCTGCCGGAGATCCAGAAGCAGCACAAGACCTGCCACGCGGTGATCGTTGGGGGAGATGACGTCAGTTATGGGCGGGCCCCGGGCGGGGGCAAGACCTGGCGTCAGGCGATGTTGGAGGAGGTCGGGGAGAAGCTCGATCCCGAGCGCACGCACTTCCTCGGGAAGTTGCCGTATGCGGATTACAAGCGGGTGCTGCAGCTGTCAGCGGCGTATCTGTATCTGACCTATCCGTTCGTGCTGAGCTGGTCGATGTTGGAAGCGATGGCGACCGAGTGCGTGGTGGTTGGATCGGATACGGCGCCGGTCAGGGAAGTCATCGAGGACGGCGTGAATGGACGGCTGGTCGGGATGTTTGATGCTGAGCAGCTGGTCAGCCGGACGGTTGAGACCCTGGAAATGGCACCGCCTCAGCGAGAACGTCTGAGCCATGCGGCGAGACAGCGCGCGTCGGCATTTGGGACCGGTAAGGGGACGAAGGCGCTGGAAGCGCTGTGTATGGGCGAAGGCTTGGCCGAGAGGAGACGAGCATGAAGTCGATCTACTTGGCTGGCCTCGTCAGCTTGGTGTTGCTGGTCGCTTGCGGCGGGTCGCCTGCGAGGCGGGAGGCCTTGGATGCACAGCAGGCGCAACGGCAGCGCGCAATGGCGATGTGGAAGGCCCGTTGCGAGAAATCGGGCGTCTTCATCTACAAAACCATTGAAAACGTCGAAGGAATTTATCTGATCAACGTGCGACGCCGATCCAACTTCGGGGAATCGCAAGAGGACCAGTTCGCGCTGGACGATCCCTATGGATATGACTCCGTGGGCGATAACTACATGAAGAGTTTCCTGCGTGGGGCTCACCCACGCGCACCGGATGGAGGGGCCCCATTTCCGGATGCTCCGCGTAACGGTTTCTCCTATGTGGAGGCGATTGATCCCAAGGATGGGCAGCTGTATCGATATTCGGGCCTTGCCAGCAATTCTCCTGGGGCCCCCACTCGTATTGACTCGGTGAAACGTCCGATCCACAAACGTACCGCGCGCTTTGGCGTTGAGTTCAGGGACATCTCGACGCGCGAAGAGCGCGATTTATGGATCGCGGGAAGCTCGTTGCGGGTAATTGACCTCGATACAGCCGAGGTTCTCGGCGAACGCATTGGCTACATGATTGATCGAGCACAGGGGAGTCGAGCCGGAAATAGATTGCCGTGGCTATGGGCGGCCGATAACGCTTGTCCGGATTTCTTTCATGGGCTTCCAAGACGTTCGCCGGCCTCTGCGTCACAACCGGGGCAAACGCTGGATTTCGTTGAGCGGATCTTGAAGGCCACAATCATCGAAGGTTGAGAAATCTGCTGGTTGCGAGAAGGGCGGGTATATGGGCTATAAACTTGAGCAGATGACGGAAGCCATATGGGTAAAAATTGCGCGGCAATTGCCCGAGATGTGGCGAAATATCGCTGAGCGCCAAGGATGGCCAAGCGTTGCGATTGACGGTGGCATCGCATTTAGTGAGGGGCGGAACAGCTGGTTATGTCGATCACCAGTTTTTATTCGCGACATCAGTTCTCGATGGTATTTCTTTCATTTTGAGAATGAAAGCTATTGCTTTCGGATTGAAAGCCCGTCGAGTCCACAGATTGAATTTGTACGTTGCAGCCCGCGTTTCGATATTTATGAACGACTGAAGAGTGCGCTTGCGAGCGCATTTGAAGCATATGGATTTTATGGCCTGCCGGCTGTCACATTGACCCGTCTGTCGCCGATATTTCCTGCCTTGATTGAGGAAGACGAGACGAGGAGCATGGTCTTCGGATCAGACGTGGCTCGTCGCTAAATTCTTATAGACCGGCGAGCGCTATGTACAAGCTTGAAAAGATGACTACGGCGATTTGAAATGACATTCGTCAGAAAGTTCCGAATGAGTGGATGAATGCGGCGGTCCGGCAAGGTTGGCCTGAGGTCATTCAAGGTGACGGAATCGCGTTCAACGAAACTGGTGATAGTTGGATCTGTCGATCGCCCGTACTGATTCGAGATGGAAATTTCGCTTGGTATCTATTTCATCTGAATGGCGACGCCTATTGCTTCCGAAGTAGGAGTCCTTCGAGACCCTTGGCATCTTTTAAATCTCAAAATCCCAATATCAATTCTTCTGAAGATTCCGTGAAGTACTCACTTGTTCCCATGGCTGAGGCGGAGTGGCAATTCATAAAGCCACGGCTGTCAGAATTTTGGAGAAGTCTTGCTGTCCGCCAAGGGTGGCCCGCCCCATTATTTTGCCAAGGGATAGCATTCGACAGCGAAAGAGAAAGTTGGCTGTGCCCTGCGCCCTTACTGGCCAGTGGGGCGTCCCACTCCTTGTATCTGTTTCAGTTTCAAGGCGCTACATACTCATTCAAGGTGTCGAGTCCATCCGCGCCGCTCATCGAGTTTGTTGCTTCGGATTTGCCGTCGGACTATGAAGGCTTCAAGTCGGCGCTTGCCGCTGCATTCACTGCTTATGGATTTGATGGATTGAAGAATTCGCCAAAGCTCTCATTCACGCCGCGTTTCCGGAACGGTGCGAAGGGCGAATAATGAGTTCTATTGTTTTGAAATTACGCTCCACGAATATTTATCACGGAAGCTGCTTGGCGGCACCTTCATCACAATACGCATTTCACTAACACATGGGGCGACTCGAATAGGTTAAATGCTTGACTTTGTCGAATAACTGCTTCAATTATTATTGCAACTAAGTAATTGAACTGGGCGAGGAAATTGACAAGAATAAAATCTATGAAATTGCCGTTGTCATTCGGCTTCGCGCGCGCTGCAATCGTGGCGACGAGTGTTGGACTGCTGGCGGCCTTTGGCAGTGAGCCAACTAAGCGAGCTATCCCCACCGCTGTGCAGGAACGACGGGACCAAGGCATGGCGATGTGGAAGTCGCGCTGCGAGAGATCGGGCGCATTTGTGCATAAGACGGTCAGTAACGTCGAAGGAATTTATCTAATAAACGTACGGCTTCGATCCAACTTCGGAGAGTCGGAAGAAGAGCAATATGCGCTCGATGATCCCTATGGACACGATTCCACCGGCGATCTCTACATTCACAACTTCCTTCGCGAGTTTCATCACCATCCGAAAGGAAAGCCTTCTCCGTACAAAGATGCACCCCGAATCGGGTACGACTTCGTGGAAGCCATCGATCCTAAAGATGGAAAACTCTATCGATTCACTAGTCGCATCGAGGAGCCTGGGCTAACCGACAAGAGATATCTCAAGGGGGTAACTCAGCTCGTGCTGGAACGCACGCCCATTGAGCGACGCAGTGCTCGATATGGTGTGAAGTTTGAAGACATCTCCACCCGGCAAGAACGTGATTATTGGATCGCGGGTAGCTCTCTGAAGGTCATAGACCTAGAAACCGGGGCGGTACTTGGAGAGCGCGTTGGCTACATGGTCGATTGGGCCCAAGGGAGCAAGGCAGGCAATCGGTCGCCTTGGCTCTTTGCGGCTGACAATGCTTGTCCGAATTTCTTCCATGGTCTTCCGAGGCGTTCGCCCGGCTCTGTTTCTCAATCTGGACAGACATTGGATTTTACTGAACTCGTTCTAAAAACGAAGACGAAGGAGGACTGAGCATGGCCGTGCAGAATGATGCGAGCACGTTGACGATCTCTGAACTGAAAAATACTCTGATCTGCAGATGGTAGTTGAGGCGTTCTTGGTAGATCCTCACGACGATATCGTGCGAACGAGTTTGCCACCTGCACTCCGAGAGAGGAGTGGACATTCCAGTAGATTTACAGAAACTCACCGCTGACTTCCTCGCCCACTGGGAGATGCTTGGAGACGGCTGCAGCGAAGCGAGAGCGGCTGAGCAATGCAGCAAGGGAGCGCGCGTCGGCATTTCGGCCCAGCGAGGGGCTAGGTCCTTGGGCCGAAGTTTGCGGTCTTGGTTCAATCAGTGACTATCAATTAGCAATTTATGGAGCATCCATTGGAGTATTTTGACCCAACCTCTTGGCGTGGCCAACGAAGCATTTTGATCGTCATAATGCTCTCGTTGTCAGTTTTCCTTGGAGGATGTGAAAAGCAGTTCCCGTTTTCCCAGAAAACTCCTTCTCGATCTGCCGAGCAGGATCGGCAGGCGAGTTCGAGTGCAAAGGCTTTGCCGCGCTGCCCTGGCGTCGATTTGAGTATTATTGGTTATCAATACATTGAGTTTTCCGGCACGAAGATTAAGTTCAGGAACGATGATTTCTCTGGTGTGCTAAAGGGCTTGGCCTGTAGTGGGCCTAGTGTTTCGTTCGGCAGAAAGCTGATGAGTGATGGTGCATGGGTGCTTCAGAGCGATTTATCCAAGGTGAATGCGAAAATTATCGCTGCTGCGCATGTGGTGATCGTGGCGATTCATGATCGTTCTTTCGTTACTGACCCTGTTTATCTCAGCGAGATTGGTTCATCTGAGTCCTTTGATGGAATTGCATTCACAAAGTGGATCGCAAGTCCTGCAAAGGTTTCTCAATTTAAACGCGAAAATCCGAAAAGGTGGGTCAGGAGCGGTCCTGAGTGGAGCATTAATGGTGCGGTTGATGACGAGCGTAATCGTCCAGTAAACATATCTTGCTCGCCGGGAGAGACGGCCGAAGAGCAGGGTGATAATTTGTATATGAATCTTGGGCGCTTCGGAACGAGTTCGACTGGGCTTTGCCAAGCTTGGTTCGGCGTTGATGTCGGAAAGGATAGCCGCGTCATCGTCAAGGTCGCCATTAGTGGACAGGTTTTTGCTGCGGCGACTATGATTTCTCACGTCAAGCGTGATCTTCAGAATCTGATTGAGGAGGTGCAGTGATGGCCATCAAGTTGAATGAGGCAGAGCAGAATCGGATCACGCGGGCACTTGCTCAATGCAGCGCGCAAACCTCTGCAGGGGCGCCTACGTCCGAGGGTAACTGGGCGCCTTTCTATGTTGAATTAAGTTTGATCCTGAGCGAACGAATGCTCTCGGGAACACTGTCAATTGAAGATGCTGCTGTGGCCACAAGCGCAAAAATGTGGCTTGACGTCGCGGCTGGCGCCAATGCTGGTGTGGGCGTTCATAGCGCCTTCATTCGTACGTACACTGCCACTGAATTCCAATTGCGAGTCGGCCGCCCGCCGACCGAGCAAGAGATGCAGCTGTCGTCGAACGGTGTCGCGTTCAACATGCTGGATAACTTTAGGAGGAGTGGCTACACGATCCCCGCGATCGACGAGTTGGCAGCGGCAGACGCTTCTTCGATCGGGCAGAATCTCTACAAGAATATTCTCGGCGCCCAGGACACTGCAACTTCTCAAAATAGCGCTTGGGCCGGCGCGCTCGGCTTCAATATGCTTGGCGGCAACGCGCCGTACGAAAGCTGGCGCCTTCTGACAACTGGGCAGCGGGATACTCTCGATACCGTGGACGATCTTAAGAACGTCCTTTATGCGGCGTATAGTTACACGGAGGCAAACCTCGCCGCCATTCAGCGCGTGTTTTTGCCTGGGGTAGGTGGGGGGGAAGCTGTTCTGAGGGACTGGTGGCAGCAATGGGTCGGGGGCCCAGTAGCTCAGGCTGCGATTGCGGCCCGGACCAAGACCCTTGGGGAAGCGATTGGGTTTTTGGTTCCCGTGGCTAGCCGAACTCCGGCCGTAGGCGTGCCCATTAAGCAAATGGCCGAGGCGGGACTTCCCCGCTTCCTAGATATGGTCGAAGGGTCGCTTACGGGGCAAGCGAAGATTGGTCAAACGACTGAGGATAGCTTTGACTCGAGAGCGCGACAGATATTTAGTCAATGGACAACGGAAGAAAGCCAAGCTGCCAAGGCTCGAATACTAAGCCCCGAGGACTTGCGGGCACTCGCGCGCACCGATGTCGAGGCGCGCGCAGCCTTAAGGGGATTGTCTATCGTACTGATCACCCCTAAGGCTCGTGACGATCAGGAGTTGAGCCTAGTTAATTCTTCAACCGGGCTAGGAAACTTGAGTGATCGTTGGATTGACGATCGAGCAGCAATGCTCAGCTGGGTAGCCAGAGCTGCGACGCCGCTGAACGGTGGTTTTGCCCCCGCGATTTATGCCAAGGGCATTGCCACCTTCAAGGACTTCGCGAGCGGAATCAGCTTCCGTGTGAATCCCGATAGTGGTGTGCTGGAAAGCCCTGAGCCTGGCTCTCCGCCTCCGATCAATCCCGCCGAGTGGTTGCATGACGCAAACGCCCGCCAGTATCTGTTCGGCTCCCGAGCCGGCGACAACATGCTCGGCGGCGTGAACGAGGACCGAATCTACGGTGACGCTGGCGACGACACGATCGTCGGTGGATCAGGGAGTGACTTCATCGAGGGCGGTCTAGGAAACGACTCCATTCAGGGCGACGGAGGTACTGCGGCCGACGTGCCCAAGCGCTACGACGACACGCTCTATGGCGGAGAGGGCAACGACACGATCAGTGGTGGTCGTGGCACGGACTACGTTTCCGGCGGGCTGGGCGACGATGAGTTGAGCGGAGATGAGGGCAACGACTTCCTGTCTGGCGGCCGCGGGGCTGACAAGCTTTGGGGCGGTGCCGATAACGACTACCTCTTCGATGAAGGCGGCTCGGACACGAACTCCCTGCACGGCGATGGCGGCAACGACATCCTCGAGATCAAAGGCGGCGCCGGCATTGCGCTGCTCGACGGTGGCGATGGGACGGATGTCCTGATCGGCGGCCAAGGTCACAACTCCCTCGACGGTGGCAAGGGCAACGACAGCATCGTCGGTGGCGGCGAGGACGACATCATCAACGGCGGCGACGATGCTGACGTGATCGTCGCCGGCGCCGGCAACGACCAGATCACCGGCGGTAAGGGCGCCGACTATCTGAAGGGCGGCGCCGGCAGCGACACCTATCTCTACGAGGGCAACGACTTCGGCGTCGACCTCATCGAGGACGGCCAAGGCAGCGACGTCATCCGCTTCGGCGAGACCTCCGTCGGCTCCGCCACCTATGACGCCAACAAGCGCGCCTGGGTCGGCAATGGCGTCGAGATCCGCAAGTACGACCTGAACGGCTCGACGACGCTCGTCCTGAGCCAGGGCGGCGACAAGCTCAACACCATCTACCTGCGCAACTGGCAGCCCGGCCAGTACGGCATCACGCTCTCCGGCGAGCCGCAGGACCGCGAACGCCCGCAGGTCACGCTGAACGCCCCGACTTCCCGCGCCGACAACAACTTCGTCGACCTCGACGAGGGCGACGCGATCGACGGCGGCCAAGGCAACGACGTGCTGCGCGGCACCGACAGCGCCAGCGTGCTGGCCGGCGGCACCGGCAACGACATCCTCGACGGCCGCGGCGGCGATGACTGGCTGGAAGGCGGCGCAGGCAACGACATCATCTTCACCGGCGAAGGCAAGGACGTCGCCTACGGCGGCGCCGGCAACGACCTGCTGCAGGCCGGTGCCAACTTCGACATCACGCGCACGACCACGCCCGACACCCTGGCATGGAGCGAGGGCTCCGGCTTCTTCGATTGGCTGAAGACCGATGGCGACACCGCGAACCAGTTCTGGTACTCGCTGAACGGACAGCGCTTCGACATCCCGCATCCCGAGCTGGCCGGCTTCGACATCGACTTCAAGGCGGACCTGCAGAGCAATCCGACCTACCAGGGTTATCTGTGGTGGTTCAACTCGGGCTCCCCAGAAGCCAGTCTCGAGCCCTGGATGAAGCTCAAGGTCACGCTCGGCGACAGCGGTGACGTGCAGCGCGGCTCAAACCTCACGCAGGCGCCCCCAGCCACCTTTGGCAAGCCCAAGTCCTATGACCTGGTGCTGATGACTTCCGGCGACAAGCTCAAGCCAGGCTCTGACCTCGAAGGCGCGCGCCTGTACGGCGGCATCGGCAACGACGTGCTTCTCGGCGGCAACGAGAACGACAAGCTCTACGGGGAGGCGGACAACGACGTGCTTGTCGGCAATGACGGCGACGACCTGCTCGATGGCGGCGAGGGCGCCGATGAACTCTCCGGCGGCGCGGGCCGCGACTTCCTCGACGGCGGCGACGACAAGGACACACTGGTCGGCGGCAACGGTGCCGACGTGCTGCATGGCGGCAAGGGCGACGACCGGCTCTACGGCGACGCCATGTACCTCTACCCGACCAAGGACTATCCACCGGGCATGGACAAGTCGCGCATGGGCGGCGACTTCCTGGACGGCGGCGAGGGCAACGATTCGCTATGGGGCAACCACGGTGACGACTACCTGTTCGGCGGCACCGGCCAGGACGAGGTCTATGGCGGCGAAGGCGACGACCACGGCTTCGGCGAGAGCGGAGCGGACGCCCTTTGGGGCGGCAACGGCAACGACTATCTCGACGGCGGCGCGGACAACGACTCGCTCATGGGGGATGACGGCAATGACTTCCTCTCCGGCGGCGCCAACGCCGACCTGCTGTGGGGCGATGCCGGCGACGACGTCCTCGACGGTGGCACCGGCGGCGACATCCTCACCGGCGGCGATGGCAGCGACTACCTGCGCGGGGGCGACGACAACGACACGCTCTATGGCGACGCGGGTGAAGGTACCGACGGCGCCGACATCCTTGAAGGAGGCGCCGGCAACGACGAGATGTCGGGCGGCGGCGGCAACGACCTCTACCTGTTCTCGCGCGGCGACGGACAGGACATCATCCGCGACGATGGCGCGGGCGGGTCTCGCAACGTCATCGCGTTCAAGTTCTCGAGCGGCGACGTGCGCACGCTCGAACGCGATGGCGCCGACCTGCTGATCAAGTACGGCGCCACCGACCAGGTGCGCGTCGTCGGCTACTACCTGGGCAGCAACTTCGGCCTGGCGAGCATGGGCAGCGACGCCTCAGCCGAGGGAGCGGGCGAGCCCCAGAACGCCATCGCCGAGATCCGCTTCGAGGACGGCACGGTCTGGGGCCGCGACGAAATCCTGGCCAAGGCGCCTCCGCCCCCGGCCGGCGAGCCGCCCCTGGATCCCTTCGCAGCGCTCGCTCCGCTTTACTTCGTCAACGCGCTGCTCGCGCGCGACGAGGTGAAAGCCGCGGGCAAGCATGTGCTGAGCTACTCGTTCGGCAAGACCGCACCCCTCGAGGTGACCGGCACCGCCCCGTTCACCGACGTGCAGAAGCAGGCAGTGCGTGACGCCCTCGCGCGCTTCAGCGCTGTCGTGGATCTCAAGTTCGTCGAACTGGCGGATGACGCTCAGGCCGACCTCAGCTTCCATCTTGACGACCTGACGTCCGAAGGAGCGGGCGCCGCAGCCGGCTACGCCAAGCCCGCCAATGGGGAGATCCACCTCAACAGCACCCTGTACTCGTTGACTCGCAAGGACGAGTTCGGCGAGAGCGCGCCGCGGAACTCGCTCGGCGTTGGCTCCGCCGGCTTCGAGGTGCTGCTCCACGAGATCGGCCATGCGCTCGGCCTGAAGCACCCGTTCGAGCCGCCCGTGCTCCCGAACGAGGAGAACAACAACACCAACACGGTGATGTCGTACACGCGTCCCGGCACCGCGGCGACGGCGCTCGCGCCTTTCGATGTCGCGGCGCTGCAGCGGCTCTACGGCGTGAGCACGGCCATCAGCACCGGCAACGACATCCACCGCTTCGGGACACGCTGGGTGCAGGACAGCGCCGGCAAGGACCTGTTCGACGCCAGCGCCGAGACCCAGGCGGTCTTCGTCGACCTGACGCCGGGCTCGTGGATCTACAAGGGCTCGAAGGCCACCAGCATCCTCGCGGACAACCAGGCCTTCATCGGCTTCGGCACCCAGATCGAGGACGCGACCGGTGGATCGGGTGATGACACGCTGACCGGCAACGATGCGGCGAACGTCCTGACGGGCGGCGGCGGCAACGACGTGCTTCGCGGCGGTGGCGGTGCCGACACGCTGGCGGGCGGCGACGGCTCGGACACCTACGTGTGGGGCGCCGGCAGCGGCAAGGACATCGTGACTGACGCGGGCCTCGCGTCCGCCGACATCGATACGCTGCGAGTGGCTGGTGGCCTGCAGCCCGGGGACACCGTGCTCACGCGGACCGGCGACGACCTGATGATCCGCCGGCGCGGCGGCGATGACGTGGTGACGGTCACCGGTCACTTCGCGGGGACCTCGATCGAGCGCATCGTCTTCGACAATGGCACGAGCTGGGATGCCGCGGCGATCCTGGCCAATCTCGTCACGGGAACGACGGAAGGCGCCGACATCTATCTCGGCACCGAAGGCGACGACCGGATCGACGGCCTGGGCGGCAATGACGAGATCGGCGGTCTTGGCGGAGCCGACGTGATTCATGGCGGCTCTGGCAACGACACGCTGCGTGGCGACGATGGCAACGACTCGCTGTATGGCGACGAGGGGGCCGATGTCCTCATCGGTGGCAATGGCGACGACCTGCTCGCCGATGGCGAGACGATGGATGGCGGCTTCGGCTCCGACACCTACGTCTGGGGCCGCGGTGCAGGTCTGTCGACGATCGGCGAGTCCGGGCGCGCGGCCGGAGACGTCAACACGCTCCGTCTCAAGCCCGGCATCTCGCCCGCCGACCTGGTCCTGTCCAGGAACGACTTCGACCTTCAGCTGTGGGTCAAGGGCACCTTGGACGGGCTCACCATCACGCGGCAGTTCGCCGACACCGTGATCGGCAGCATCGTGTTCGACGACGGCACGGTCTGGGACGCCTCCACCTTCGTGGTGGAGACGGACAAGGTTCAAACGGGCACCGCCGGCAACGATGTCCAGGTGCTCGGCCCCTTCAACGACCGCTATGACGCGGGCGCCGGAGATGACCGCATCGAGGGGCGAGACGGCAACGACACGCTCAAGGGCGAGGACGGCAACGATTCACTCAACGGCGGCGATGGCGGGGATCTGCTGTACGGCGGCGCAGGCCACGATCTGCTGTCGGGCGACGATGGCGATGACCAGCTGGCGGGCGATGCGGGCGACGACACGCTCCAGGGCGGCGCCGGCAACGACTTCCTGCAGGGCGGCGCGGGTTGGAACGTCCTGTATGGCGGCGACGGCAACGACGAGCTGCTCAGCGATACGCCAAGCGCCCGCGACACGATGTATGGCGCACAGGGCGACGACACGTACCGGCTGTCCTACGGTCAGCGGGCGTTCATCAGCGCCGTGTCCATCGACGATTCGACCACGTCGAACGATCGCTACATCGCGTCCAATCCGGAGGGCTGGGTCAGCAACTCGGTCACACAGACCTGGACCATCAACGACGCCGGCGGCGACGACGATCAGCTGTACTTCACCGGCTTCGCCATCAACCCGTCGTCGACCGTCATCCGGTCCACCGGCACCGGGTTCTCGATCACCGGCACCAACCTCCAGATCCTCATCCAGAACGCCTTCGACGCGAATGGCAACAAGGCCGCAGGCGCCATCGAGAAGCTCACGTTGGGCAGTGGCGCGGTCTACGACTTCAGCCAGTTGATCGCGGCGACGCAGCAGTCCACCACGGGCGACGACTCGATCCTGGGCTTCGCCGGCAACGACACGCTCGACGGCGGCAACGGCCAGGATTCCCTGGATGGCGGCGCCGGGGACGACGTGCTCAAGGGCGGTGGCGGCTTTGACCGGCTCTGGGGTGGCGCCGGCAACGACACGCTGGAGGCGGGCCCGGGCGGCGGCACTCTGAATGGCGGCGCTGGTGACGACACCTTCATCGTGCGCGCCGGAGACGGCGCGGTCGACATCAGCAGCGACGGGAACGACAGCGGCGTCGACACCTTGCTCATCGACGATGTGCCGGGCGCGCTGTCGGTGACGCTCGACGCCGTTTCTTCGGACTCCGACGAGGACCAGTTCTTGCTCCGCTGGAACAATGGTTCCGCGTCGGTCCGCTTCGGCCTGAAGTCCTCGGCAAGCGCGATCTCCGGCGTGATCGAGCGCGTGCGCTTCCGCGATGGCAGCGAACTCGACATCCCGGCGCTGATCGCGGCGAAGCTGAGCGGCCCGACCGCTGCCGCGGACCTGCTGCGCGGCACCGGCGCGAGCGACCGGCTGCAGGGCCTGGAAGGCAACGACACCCTGTACGGCCGCGACAGCGCGGATACGCTCGATGGCGGACTCGGCGACGACCAGCTCTTCGGCGGGCTGGGCGACGACCTGTTGATCGGCGGTGCAGGCAACGACACGTTCAGCGGCGGCGCGGGGCGCAACACCTTCGTGGTGTCCGATGCGTCCGGTACCGACGTCGCCCGATATGACCAGGGGGCGTCCAACCTCCTGCGTGTCGAAAGCGATGTGACGGCAGCCTCGCTGAAGGCGCGCTGGTCCGGCTCGATGGTGTACTACCGGAACTCCTACGAAGCGGAGAAGGGCAGCGCGGCGCTGCGCTGGCAGACCAACCTGATCCTGAGCTATGGCGGCAGTGGCAGCTCGCTGACAGCCGATGCGACGAACTTCACGTGGACGCCCGACGAGGCGGTCTATGCGAAGGGCAAGTTCGGCGTCGACGGCGTGGAGTTCGCTGGCGGCGGTTCGCGATCGCTGGAAAGCCTGGTCGCGGAGGCGAACACCGTCACCGCCGGCAATGACGTCCTCCTGGATGCACTGGAGACGAACGCGTTCTCGGGTGGTGCCGGCAACGACACCATCTATGGATTCAACGGCGCGAACCGGCTCGAAGGCGAGGACGGCAACGACTTCGTCCTTGGCGGAGACGATGACGATCCGCTGATCTCCGGTGGCGCCGGCGATGACACGCTGGTCGGCGGATTGGGGTCGGATCTGCTGCTCGGCGGCGACGGCAACGACCGCCTTGCCGCCGGCACCGACCCCATCTACGCCGGACTGCCGTGGAACTCCCGCATCCCGAATGACGTCCACAGCACCGATCGGGACACCCTGATCGGCGGAGCGGGCAACGACGTCCTTCTCGCTGGCGACCGGGATGTCGTGTTCCAGTTCGGCCGAGGGTTTGGCCAGGATTCCGTCTTTGGTACCCAAACCCGCGGCTACTCGAGCACGATCCGGTTCGATGCTTCCATCGATCCCGCGGATGTCCAGTTCTCCAGGGGCATCGACCGCCAATTGCTTGTGTCGATCCGGAACAGTGCGGACGTCATTACCGTCGAGGGATTCTTCAATACCGAGGACGTGAGCAACGAGCTCTCATCGCTCTACGCGAGCGCGCGGTTCGAGTTCGCCGATGGCGGCGTCGTCCTCGCATCCGAAGTGCCAGGTCGACTGGTCGCCGTCCAGACCCCTCGGCCGGGAGCGTTCGTCGGCACCGATGGCGACGATGTGCTGACTGGCGGGAAGCCTCAGGACCGACTGTTCGGCGGAGCCGGAAACGACACCTTGAGCGGGCCTGGTCTGCTGGTGGGCGGGGCGGGCACGGACACCTACCGGTTCGACTTCACCCAGGCGCCAGCACGCGCCCAACTCGGCATTGGTCAGGACGTGGTCATCGACGAGGTCGGCGAGGACGTCGATACCTTGATCGTCGCGGCTGGCGTTGCGCCGGAGGACCTCGTGGTCTCCGCGGGCTCGGTCGAGGGGTACGGACGCTGGGCGAGCGGCTACACCTTGCGCTCACGCGTGACCGATGCCGTGTTGACCATGTTCCAGGTCGAAAGCGTGCGGTTCTCCAATGGGGTCGTCTGGGGCCTCGATGAGTTGAATGCCCGGGCGTCCGAGCGCTATGGCACGCCGGGCAACGACACGCTGACGGGCGACGAGCAGGACAACCGGATGAGCGGACTCGCTGGCAACGATTCGCTGGTGGGCAACGAGGGCAACGACACGCTCGACGGCGGGCTGGGCGTCGACACGATGAAGGGCGGGGTCGGCGACGACCTCTATATCGTCGACAACGCCGGTGACGTGATAACGGAGTCCGCGAACCAGGGCATCGACAAGGTCATCGCCAGTGTGTCGTGCACGCTGACGAGCAACGTCGAGCAGCTCAGCCTGAGCGGTGCGGCCGACATCAACGGCACCGGCAACACGATGGCCAACGTCCTCACCGGCAACGACGGCGCCAACGTCCTCGACGGCCTCGCTGGCGCGGACACGATGCAGGGCGGTGGCGGCAACGACGTCTACAAGGTCGACAACGTCCTGGACGTCGTCATCGAGAAGCCGTCCAGCGGCACGGACCGCGTGGAGTCCACCGTGACCTACACGCTGTCCGCCGATGTCGAGCAGCTCACGCTGCTGGGCACCGGCAACCTGAACGGCACCGGCAACGCCACGGCCAACACGCTGCTCGGCAGCGCCGGTATCAATCGCCTTGATGGCGGCGCCGGCGCGGACACCATGACCGGCGGCGCGGGCAACGACACCTATGTGGTCGACAACGCCGGCGACCTCACCGTCGAGGCCGCCGGTGGCGGCACCGATACGGTGGAGTCGTCGGTGACCTGGACGCTGATGTCGGACACCGAGAACCTGACCTTGACCGGCACTGCATCAGCCGGCGGTACGGGCAACTCGCTCGACAACACGATCCGGGGCAATACCGGCAACAACCTGCTCAGCGGCATGGCCGGCAACGACTCGATCGTGGGCGGCGCGGGCGACGACACCCTCGACGGCGGCGCCGGCGTGGATACGCTGGTCGGCGGCACCGGCAACGACACCTACGTCATCGACGCCACCACCGACGTGATCACCGAGAACGCCAGCGAGGGCACCGACACCGTCGTGTCCGCCGTGACGCTCACCCTGGCCACCAACCTGGAGAACGTCACGCTGTCCGGCACCTCCGGCCTCGGCGCGACCGGCAACGCGGCCAACAACGTGATGATCGGCAACGCCGGTGCCAACGCGCTGTCCGGCGCGGCGGGCAACGACACGCTCGACGGCGCCGGCGGCAACGACACGCTGACCGGCGGCGCGGGCGCGGACGGCTACGTCTTCGGCCGCGGCTACGGCAGCGACACGATCGTCGAGAACGACGCGACCACCGGCGTGAAGGACTTCGTCAGCTTCGGCGCCAACATCGCCAAGGGCGACATCAGCTTCCAGAAGAGCGGCAACGCGCTGCTGGCCAAGGTGAACGGCACCAGCGATGTGCTGACGCTGCAGGACTGGTATCTGGGCTCGAAGTACCACGTCGAGGAGTTCCGCTTCGGTGACGGCACCGTGCTCACCGACACGCAGGCCCAGGCCCTCGTGTCGGCGATGGCGGCGTTCTCGCCGTCGGGGACGACGTCCTCGATCGCGTCGGCGTCCGATACCTCGCAGCGCATGCCCGGCATGTCGGTCAACGAGCCTCACCGTCACGTGAGCTTCTGACCTCGGCCAGATGCCCGGTGCAGGTGGCCTGCACCGGGCGGTCCGAAGAGGAAGCGGATCATCGATCCGCTCAGCCTGCTGTCAGCCTTGCTTCCCACAATGCCCCTCGACCCGGTCAGTCTGTCGTGACCGGCCACCTCAAGAGGAACTCGGCATCATGTGGAAACTCGTCCTTGGATTCATCGTCTTCGCCGCGATCGCGCTCTTCGTGCTGATGCGCAGCGGCGGCAACATCGACCTGAGCGGGGAGAAGCACGACGTCACCGGCGGTCACGCCGACCAGGCCGCCAGCGATGCCGCCTCGGCGGCCATGGCGGCGGCCTCCGCGGTCATCCCCATGGACGCGGCCTCGGCGGCCTCATCCGCCGCCTCGCACTGAGCAGGCCCCGGCCGGCCGCCGCTCAGGCGGCCCGCTCCTCGCCGGCGGCGCGCAGCGGCGCGTCCACCGGCAGCCGCATCACCATGCGCGTGCCTTCGCCGGGCTGGGAGATCACCTCGATCTGCCCGCCCAGCACGTTCGTCACGATGTTGTGCACGATGTGCATGCCCAGCCCCGAGCCGCCCTTGCCCAGCTTGGTCGTGAAGAACGGATCGAAGATCCGCCGCACCACCGAGGCATCCATGCCGCGCCCATCGTCGCGCACCGACAGCTCGACCTGCCCGTCATCCAGCCGGTGGCAGGCCACGCCCACCTCGCCGCGCTCGCGCCCCTCGAAGGCGTGCACCAGCGCGTTCATCAGCAGGTTGGTCAGCACCTGGCCCAGCGCGCCCGGATAGCTGCTCATGCGCAGCTCCGGCTGCAGCTCGGTGACGATGCGCAAGGGCGTGTGCTTGAAGCTGGGCTCGACCATCACCAGCACGTCCTCCACCACCTGCGCGAGCTCGAAATCGCGCCGCGTGTCGCTGGTCTGGTCGATCGCGACCTGCTTGAAGTCGCGCACCAGGTCCGCCGCCTTCTGCACGTTGCGGTGCAGGATGTCCTGGCCGCGGCGCGTGTCCTTGACCAGCTCCTCGAGCTGGCTGCGCCGCATCGGCGTGTTGTCCGCCAGCATGCGGTCCAGCTTGCCCCAGCGGTCCTCGAGCGCCGACACCACCGTCAGCGCGTTGCCCAGCGGCGTGTTGAGCTCGTGCGCGACCCCCGCCACCAGCCGCCCCAGCGAGGCCAGCTTCTCCGACTCCACCAGCTCGCGCTGCGCGGTCTTCAGATTCGCCAGCGCCTGCGTCAGCTCGGCGTTAGCCTCGGTCAGCTGCACGGTGCGCTGCGCCACCTGGTCCTCCAGCGTGCTGGCGTGGCCGCGCAGGTCGTCGAAGGCCTTCAGCAGCGCCTGCCGCATCCGCTCCATCGCCTTGCCCACGCGCGCGATCTCGTCCTCGCCGCCGAGCTCCAGCGGCTTGTCGAGCTGGCCGGACGCAAGCTCGTCGGCCGCGCCGGACAGGCGCGCGATGGGGCGCAGCACGCGCCGCTGCATCACCACCAGGATCAGCGCCAGCGACACCGTCAGCGTCAGCAGGCTGCGCCACAGCGCGTTCCAGAGATCGTCGCGCTTGCGCGCCATCAGCGGCTCGGCGCTCATGACCACGGTCAGCTTGGCGATCTCGCGGCCGTCGCGCAGCACCGGGCGCGTCTCGCTGAGCGTCATCGCGTCGTCGGGCGTGCCGCGGTGGAATTCGATGAAGGCCTGTTGCGCGGCGTTCTCGGTGACGACCACCGACACGAAGCGCGGATCGTCCACCTGCGCCTTGACCATGGGCTCGGCCAGGTCGGGCGAGACCTGCCAGATCGGCTCGGCCAGCGACAGCGCCAGCACCTCCGACACCCGCGACAGGTCGCGCTTGAGGTCCTCCATCACGACGCGGCGGCTCAACTGCTGCTCATAGAGCAGCACGCCGCCGGTCGGCAGCGTCAGGCCCACCAGCAGCGCCAGGATCACCGCGCTGCGCAACGAAGTCTTCATCAGGGCCACGTCCGTCCCTCTGTCCAACCCTTGTGACGGCGGATTATGCGGGCCGCGCGTGACCGGCCCATGCGGCGAAACGCGCATCCCGCGCCGTGACCGCGGTGCGGTTGGCGGAGCAGGGCGCGGACAAGAATCCAGCATTGCCCCTTCGCGAATGCGCCACCGGCCGCGCTTCCTAGAATCGGCCGCCATGAGCAGTTCCCCTCCCGCGGCGCCCGGCTCCGCCGTCCCCTCAGGCGCCGCGTCCGGGCGCGTGCCGCTCAGCGGCCTGCTGCTGGCCATCGGTGGCGCGATCGGGTTCTCCGGCAAGGCGATCATCGTCAAGCTGGCCTACCGCCACGGCGTCGACGCCATCACGCTGCTGATGCTGCGCATGCTGCTGGCGCTGCCGCTGTTCCTCGCGCTGGCCTGGTGGGCCGGGCGCGGACGGCCGGCGCTCACCGGCCGCGAGCGGCTGGCCGTGCTCGGCCTGGGCTTCAGCGGCTACTACCTCGCCAGCTTCCTGGACTTCGCGGGACTGGCCTACGTCACCGCCAGCTTCGAGCGGCTGATCCTCTATCTCAACCCGACCATCGTGCTGCTGCTGTCGTGGGCGATGTTCGGCCGCCGCGTGTCGCTGCGGCAGGCCGGCGCGCTGGCGGTCAGCTACGCCGGCGTGCTGCTGGTGTTCGGCCATGAGCTGCAGGTCGCCGGCGCCAACGTCTGGCTGGGCGGCGCGCTGGTGCTGGGCAGCGCGGTGTCGTACGCGCTCTATCTCGTCTACAGCGGCGAGTGGGTCAAGCGACTGGGCGCGATGCGGCTCACCGGGCTGGCGACTTCGGTGGCATGCGGGTTCTGCATCGCGCAGTTCCTGCTGACGCGGCCGGTGTCGGGACTGGCCGAGCTGGCGCCCGCGGTGTGGTGGCTGTCGGTGCTCAACGCGCTGGCCTGCACCTTCGCGCCGGTGCTGATGGTCATGATGGCCATCGAGCGCCTGGGGGCGGGGGTCGCCGCGCAGACCGGGATGATCGGGCCCATGTCCACGATACTGATGGGCGTGCTGATCCTGGACGAACCGCTCACCGGCTGGGTCGTCGCAGGCACGGCGCTGGTGATGGGCGGCGTGTGGCTGCTCGCGCGCCAGCGGCGCTGAGGCCGCCAGTCTTCCCCCCTCGCCCCTGCAGGGGACGCAATCGTGTCAAGCGCTGCTGCTGACCGACTCCCTCTCCCCGCAGACGGGGCGAGGGAGTTCTCGGCGGAGGTTCGTTGCGATTGGCGCCGAAGGTTTGGAACTGAGGCCCTGACGCTGGAGTCACCCCGCGCACAACGCGATTGCGCCCGCCGCGCACAATCGCAGCCAACATCGATGCGACCACGGAGATCGACATGGACTTGGGACTGACGGGCCGCTGGGCCCTCGTGTGCGCGGCCTCGAAGGGCCTGGGCGCGGGTTGCGCCGAGGCGCTGGCCGCGGAGGGCGTCAACGTGGTGATCACCGCCCGCGGCGAGGAGGCCCTGCAGGCGCAGGCCGCCAAGCTGCGCGCGCTCAACCCGGCCGTGCAGGTCGTGGCCGTCGCCGGCGACATTACCACCGAGGCCGGCCGCGCCGCCGCGCTGGCCGCCGCGCCTCGCATCGACATCCTCGTGAACAACGCTGGCGGCCCGCCGCCCGGCGACTTCCGCGACTGGGAGCGCGAGCAGTGGCTCGCCGCGCTGGACGCCAACATGCTCACCCCGATCGCGCTGATCAAGGCCACCGTCGACCAGATGGCCGATCGCGGCTTCGGCCGCATCGTCAACATCACCTCCGGCGCGGTCAAGGCGCCCATCGACGTGCTCGGCCTGTCCAACGGCGCCCGCTCGGGCCTGACCGGCTTCGTCGCCGGCATCGCGCGCCAGGCACGCATCGCGGGGCGCAACGTCACGATCAACAACCTGCTGCCGGGCGCCTTCGACACCGACCGCCTGCGCAAGACCATGGCCGCCGGCGCGCAGAAGTCGGGCCAGCCGCTGGACGAGATCCGCGCCAAACGCATGAGCGCGATCCCCGCACAGCGCTTCGGCAGCGCGGCCGAGTTCGGCGCGATCTGCGCATTGATGTGCTCGGCCCATGCCGGCTACCTGACCGGCCAGAACATCCTGCTCGACGGCGGCGCCTACCCGGGCACCTTCTGAGGCTGTGGTCCGCCGGGCCGCCTGATCAACGTCAGCGCCGGCCCGACGACACCGCGATCCCCGCCACGATCAGCGCGAAGGCCGCGCCATGGAACCAGGCCGGCCATTCGCCCAGCAACGCGGCCGACATCAGCGCCGCGAACACCGGCGTCAGGTTGGCGAAGAAGGCCGCCAGCGCCGGCCCGGCCTGCGCCACGCCCAGGCCCCAGCAGCGGTAGGCGATCAGCGACGGCCCGACCGCCACGTACGCGAGCGCCGCCGCCAGCGGCCAGCCCCATCGCACCGGCGCCGCGCCGGCGGCCTGCTCCACGCCGGCCGAGCCCCAGCTGAACGCCAGCCCGAACAGCATCTGCGCCATCAAGAGCGCGGCCCAGTCCCAGCCGGGGCGCTGGCCGCCTTGCAGGTGGGCGGGCGGACGCGCCAGCAGCCAGCTGTAGAAGGCCCAGCTCAGCACGGCCAGCAGCATCAGCAGGTCGCCGTGCACGAATTCGATCCGCGCCAGCCGGTCGAGGTCGCCGCGCGAGATCACCAGCGCCACGCCCGCCAGCGACAGCAGCGCGCCCGCCAGCTGGCGGCGCGTCGGCCAGACGCGGTAGAAGAGGGCGCCGATGCTGAGCATCCAGACCGGCAGGCTGGCCGCGATCAGCGTCACGTTGAGCGCCGTCGAGCTGTGCAGCGCCTGGTACTGCAGCGCGTTGTAGCAGCCCATGCCCAGCACCCCGGTCAGCGCGAAGTAGCCCCAGCGCCGCCGCAGCGGGGCCAGGTCTTGCAGCAGCGCCCGCGCCGGCCGCGCGATCAGCAGCAGCAGCGCCAGCGCCAGCGACCAGCGCATCGCGTTGAGCAGCAGCGGCGGCACCAGCGGCCCCACCGAGCGTCCGACGACCGCATTGCCGGCCCAGAGCAGCGGCGGCAGCGTCAGCATCAGGGCCAGGCGTGGGGTCAAGGTCATCGGGGCGATGCGCTCGGGACGGGAGACTGGCACGATAGCCGCGATCGGCGCGCCGGACGACGCGCGAGCGATATCCCCCCACGAGGAGAACCCTGATGAGCGACAGAGCCGTGCGCATCCCGCGCCAAGGCGGACCGGAGGTCCTGACGATCGAGGCGGTCGAGGTCGGCGAGCCCGGCCCCGGCGAGATCCGCATCCGCCACGCGGCCTGCGGCCTCAACTACATCGACATCTACCACCGCAATGGCACCTACCCGCTGCCGATGCCCTCGGGCATCGGCATGGAAGGGGCCGGCATCGTCGAGGCGGTGGGCGAGGGCGTCACGCACCTGAAGCCGGGCGACCGCGCCGCCTATGCCTGCCAGCCGGTGGGCGCCTATGCGACGGCGCGCGTGATGCCGGCGCGCAGCGTGGTCAGGCTGCCCGATTTCCTCAGCTTCGAGCAGGGCGCCGCGATGATGCTCAAGGGCATGACCGTGCAGTACCTGCTGCGGCGCACGCTGCCGCAGGGCGGGCTGCAGGCCGGCGACCACGTGCTCTTCCACGCGGCGGCCGGCGGTGTCGGCCTGATCGCCTGCCAGTGGGCGAAGGCGCTGGGCCTGCAGCTGATCGCCACCGCCGGCAGCGATGCGAAATGCCAGCTCGCGCTCGACCATGGCGCGGCGCATGCGATCAACTACTCGACGGAGAACTTCGCCGAGCGCGTCAAGGCGATCACCGGCGGACAGGGCGTGAAGGTGGTCTACGACTCGGTCGGCGCGTCGACCTGGGAGGGCTCGCTGGCCAGCCTGCGCCCCTTCGGGCTGATGGTCAGCTTCGGCGGCGCGTCGGGCCCGGTGCCGCCGGTGCCGCTGGGCGCGCTGTCGGCCAAGGGGCTGTACCTGACGCGGCCCTCGCTGTTCGTGCACCTGAGCTCGCTCGAGGCGACGCAGGAGATCGCCGGTGAGCTGTTCAAGGCCGTCGAGAGCGGCGCGGTGAAGATCGAGGTCGAGCAGCGCTATCCGTTCGACGAGGTCCAGCGCGCGCATCGCGAGCTGGAAGCCCGCACGACCACCGGCTCAGGCGTGCTGCTGGTTTGAGCCGCCGGACGCGGCCAGTGGCGGCTCGTCGAGCTCGGCCGCCACCGTCTCCGCGTTCAGCAGCGCGTCATTGGCGCTGCCGTCGTCCTGGCGGCTGTCCGGGGCGCCCGCGTCGGTGACGATGCGGCGCGGCGGCGGCAGGTCGTCCAGGCCCGCCGGCACCGTGTCGCCGCCGAAGTCGGTGGCGCTTCCGCCATCGAGCGCGCCAGGCGCCGACTCGTGGACGTCGACGTCCACCGTCTCGGTGCGCACCACCTCGTCCAGCACCAGCGGCTGGGAGACGCGGATCTCGAAGCTGAAGCAGGAGCCGGCGCCGGGCTGGCTCTCGACCTGCACCTCGCCGCCCATCAGCTCCACCAGGCGCTTGACGATGGTCAGGCCCAGGCCCGTGCCGCCGTAGCGGCGCGTGATGCTGCCGTCGGCCTGCGTGAACGGGGTGAAGATCTGCGCGATCTGCTCGCGCGTCATGCCGATGCCGGTGTCGTGCACCGCGATGCGCAGCCGCAGCGGGCCCGCATCGGCCGGGCCGCCGCCGTCGCCGTCGATGCGCTGGATGTCGACGCGGACCTCGCCGGTCTCGGTGAACTTGAGCGCATTGCCCACCAGGTTCACCAGGATCTGGCGCAGCCGCAGCGCGTCGCCCAGCAGATGCAGCGGCACGCCGGGCTGCACGCGCGCATGCAATTGAAGGCCCTTCTCGTGCGCCTGCAGCAGCAGCGGATGCAGCGCCTCGCGCAGGCAGTCATGCAGGCTGAATGGCGCCTGGTCGATGATCACGCGGCCGGCCTCGATCTTCGCGATGTCCAGCAGGTCGTTGATGATGACCATCAGCCCCTTGGCCGAGCTGTGCGCCAGCTCGATGAACTTGCGCTGGCGCTCGTTGAGCTCGGTCTGCAGCACCAGCTCCGTCAGGCCCAGCACGCCATTCATCGGCGTGCGGATCTCGTGGCTCATGTTGGCCAGGAACGAGCTCTTGGCCTGGCTGGCCGCCTCGGCGGCCTCGCGCGCGGCCTCGAGCTGCGACTGCGTGGCCTTGAAGTCGCTGATGTCGCGCGCGTTGAGCTGCAGCACCACCTCGCCGCTGACCGGGTCGCGCATCGGGCGCGCGTCGATCGCGTGCCAGCGGCGGCCATTGGCGGTGTTGATCTCGAGCTCGGCGCCGAAGGTCTGGCCGCCGCGCACCTGCGCCATGATGCGGCGCGCCAGGTCGGACTCGGGGAAGATGGCGCTGAAGTCGGTCGCGCCGATGGTCTTGCGCAGGCCGTTGAAGCACATCGCCGCGGCCGGGTTGCGCATCAGCACGCTGCCGTCGCGCAGCGAGAACACGGCGATGCGCACCGAGGTGTGCTGCAGCGCCTCGACGCCGCGCAGCAGGCTCTTGTCGACGCCGCTCACCAGCGAGTCCGCCGCGAACAGCATGACCTGGCGCTTGTCGGGGGTGCGGATGCCGCGCGAGACCAGCATCACCGTCGTCGGCTGGCCTTTCGGATACAGCGTCCATTGCTCGCGCACCAGCTTGCCCTGCGTGTGGTCGGCGGCGGTCACCGCCAGGCGCTCGGCCACCGAGGGGCTCATGTCGCTGAGGTCGCGGGAGAGGAACTCCTCCGCGCTGTCCGCGCGCCAGAAGCTCAGCGCCGCGGCATTCGCCCAGAGGTTGCGCTGACGCTCCTGGTCGTAGACCCACATGGGCACATCGAGCCAGTCATAGTGGGTCAGGCAGGAGAAGTCGAGCATGGGGGCGAGGCCCTGTTCTGGTTGCGTTCGGTCGCTGCGGATTGTCGCCGTGGGCCGTTTCCTGTCCATGCGCGCGCTGTCCACTTCGTCACGTCGGCGGCGCGGGCGTGGCGCACCCCGCGCCCCGGCGTGACGGTGTTCCCTTCCCGCGGACAAGGCTAAGCAGGCGGGCGTCCGCGCGCCAGCCTCGTTTCTCCGGAGGAACCCTCGGTCCGAGGGTGAGGGGGGTCAGCCGCGCTTGACGCGGCGCAGCTCGTCCCAGATCAGCAGGACGGCGCCGATGGTGATGGCGCTGTCGGCGATGTTGAAGGACGGGTAGTACCAGCCGGCCCAGTGCAGCTGGATGAAGTCCACCACGTAGCCGTGCAGCAGGCGGTCCACGACGTTGCCCACCGCGCCGCCCAGGATCAGGCTGAGCGCCCACGCGAACTGCGTCTGGTGGCCGTGGCGGCGCAGCAGCCACACGATGAAGATCGTCGCCGCCGCGCCCAGCGCGACGAAGAACCAGCGCTGCCAGCCCGAGGCGCCTGCCAGGAAGCTGAACGCGGCGCCGGTGTTGTGCACCCGCACCAGGTTGAAGAAGGGCAGCACGTAGTGGCTGTCCCCGTACTGGAAGCTGTGCAGGATCAGCACCTTGGTGAACTGGTCGGCCACGATGACCAGCAGGGCGATGGCCAGCCACTGGATCAGGCGGTTGTTCGACGAGGATGGGGACTTGGTGGCCATGGGGCTGCGGGCGTGGAGCGGGCGAAACCCGCAACTGTAGCGCCGGGCGGACCTGGGCCGTGCGGCTAGAGTGCGGCTCCAACGCCGCCTCCCCCGATGATCCGCGCATGAGACTCCGCCTGAAGATCCTGCTGCTGGCGCTGCTGCCGCTGGTGGCCTCGCTGCTGCTGATCGCGGTGGCGGTGCGTCAGCAGGAGCGCGAGCTGCTCGAGCGCGAGCACGCCGCCGTGCAGCGCGCCTACATGGACGCGCGCCGCGACGAGCTGCGCCATTACGTCGAGCTGGCCGTCAGCACGCTGCAGCCGCTGTACGAGCGCGCGCCGGGCCTGGCCGCGCAGGGCAGCGCCGCCGACGTCGAGCGCGACAAGCGCGAGGCGCTGCGGCTGCTGTCCTCGCTCGATTACGGCGAGGACGGCTACTTCTTCGTCTACGACCTGCAGGGCCGGGTGCTGATGCACTCGCGCCAGCCCAGCCTGATCGGCCGCGACCTGTGGGAGCTGCGCGATCCGCTCGGGCGGCCGACGATCCAGCAGCTCGTGGCGCAGGCCAAGGCCGGCGGCGGCTATGTCGACTACCTGTGGCGCAAGCCGTCCAGCGGCGAGATGGCGCCCAAGCTCGGTTACGTCGTGGCGATGGAGCGCTGGAACTGGATGCTGGGCACCGGGCTCTACCTGGACGGCATCCGCGCGACGCTGGAGCAGCTCGACCGCGAGGCGCAGGCCAACATCGCCCGCACGATGTGGGGCATCGCGGCGATCGCGGTCTTCGGCGTGGCGCTGATCAGCGCCAGCGCGCTGGCGCTGAACCTGAGCGAGCACCGCCAGGCCGAGGCCAGGCTGCGCGCGCTGGCGCACCAGGTGGTGCGCTCGCAGGAGGACGAGCGCGCCCACCTCTCGCGCGAGCTGCATGACGGCGTGAGCCAGACCCTGGTCTCGACCAAGCTGCTGATCGAATCGGCGCAGCAGGCGGGCGAGACCGCGCTGCTGCCGCGCGCGCTGGAGCGGCTGAACGACAGCCTCACCGAGGTGCGGCGCCTGTCGCACCGGCTGCGGCCGGCGCTGCTGGACACGCTGGGGCTGCCGGCCGCGCTGGAGCACCTGGCGCGCGAGTTCGACGAGGGCGGCGCGGTGCCCGTGTCGCTGCGCGTCGCCGGCGAGCCGCGCGAGCTGCCGGAGCTGCTCAACACGGTGCTGTTCCGCGTCGCCCAGGAGGCGCTGACCAACGTGGCCAAGCATGCGGGCGCGGCGCGGGTGGAGATGTCGCTGGAGTTCGCGCCGCCCGACGCGAAGGGCGAGCCCGGCGGCGTGCTGCTGCGCGTGCTGGACGACGGCGCCGGCTTCGATCCCGACGACGCCGAGCGCGCCGATCCCCATCTGGGCATCGGCCTGCGCAACATGCGCGAGCGGCTGGCCTCGGTCGACGGCGCGCTGGACCTGCAGTCCAGCCCGGGCCACGGCACGCAGATCGAGGCGATCGTGCCGGCCGCCGCGATCCGGCGGCTGGCGCGCGACAATCCCGCCCCATGAGCACCGAGTCCCTTTCCGGCACCGATCGCGGCGCCTCCGCGCCCGTGCGCCTGCTGCTGGTCGACGACCACCCGCTGGTGCGCGAGGGCGTGCGCTCGCGGCTGCAGGGCGAGGCGCGCTACCTCGTCGTCGGCGAGGCCGGCAACGCGGAGGAGGCGATGGTGATGCTGATCGCCACGCAGCCGCAGGTGGTGCTGCTGGATGTCGGGCTGAAGGGGCACAACGGCATCCAGCTCGCGCAGACGATGCTGGAGCGCGCGCCCGACCTGCGCGTGCTGATGTACAGCATGTACGACAACCCGGAGTACGTGCAGCGCGCGCTGCAGGCCGGCGCCCGCGGCTACGTGCTCAAGGACGCGCCGGCGGGCGAGATCGTCGCGGCCATCGACGCGGTCGCCGCGGGCGGCACCTTCCTCAGCCCGGGCGTGTCCAAGCGCATGTTCCGCAGCCAGCAGCCGCGTCCGATCCTGTCGCCGCGCGAGAGCGAGATCCTCTCGGCGCTGGGACGCGGCGAGTCCAGCAAGCAGATCGCCAAGGCGCTGGACCTGTCGGTGCGCACCGTCGAGACGCATCGCCAGAACATCAAGCGCAAGCTCGAGCTCGAAGGCCAGGCCGAGCTGATCCGCTACGCGGTGGAGCACGCGCGCGGTTTGCATCGGGACCTGTCGTAGTTCCCACGCGGTCCCCGCGCGGGGAACCGCGCCGCCGGGCCCCGGCACGCAGCGCGGCTTCGCATGCCCGGTGATCAGGGTTAGTCCCTAAGCGCTATTACGCGCCCGGGCTAGTCCGCGCGACGGATGTGGGAAACCGCAGCGGCACGGAAACTGCCGGCTGCAATACATGCACCCGCGCCCCTGGGTCCCCGAGTCCCGCCGGAGCGCGTCCATAAAGGAGACATCGATGACGAACATGAGTCGCCACCTCGCCTGGGCGGGCGTGGCTGTCCTGGGGGCGTTCGCCCTGGCCACCGTGGCGCTGGCCCGCGGTGAAGCGGTGAGCGCGCTGTGGGTCGTCGTCGCGGCGATCTGCGTCTACCTGATCGGCTACCGCTACTACAGCCTGTTCCTGGCCACCAAGGTGCTGGGCCTAGACCCGACCCGGCAGACGCCGGCCTGGAAGCACAACGACGGGCTGGACTTCGTCCCCACCCACAAGTACGTGCTGTACGGCCACCACTTCGCCGCCATCGCCGGCGCCGGCCCGCTGGTCGGCCCGGTGCTGGCCGCGCAGATGGGCTACCTGCCCGGGCTGCTGTGGATCCTGGCCGGCGTGATCTTCGCCGGCGCGGTGCAGGACTTCATCGTGCTGTTCATCTCCACGCGCCGCGACGGCCGCTCGCTGGGCGACCTGGTCAAGCAGGAGATGGGCACGGTGCCCGGCGTGATCGCGCTGTTCGGCGCCTTCATGATCATGATCATCATCCTGGCGGTGCTGGCGCTGATCGTGGTGAAGGCGCTGGCGGGCTCGCCCTGGGGCACCTTCACGGTGGCCGCCACCATCCCGGTGGCGCTGTTCATGGGCGTGTACCTGCGCTTCATCCGGCCGGGCCGCATCGGCGAGGTCTCGATCATCGGCTTCGTGCTGCTGATGCTGGCGATCGTCGGCGGCCAGTGGGTGCACGAGAGCCCGGCCTGGGCGCCGCTGTTCACCTACGACGGCAAGGCGCTGACGTGGATGCTGATCGGCTACGGCTTCGTGGCGGCCAGCATCCCGGTGTGGCTGCTGCTGGCGCCGCGCGACTACCTGTCCACCTTCCTGAAGATCGGCACCATCATCGCGCTGGCCGTGGGCATCGTGATCGTCGCGCCGCCGCTGCAGATGCCCTCGTTCACGCAGTTCGCGGCCGGCAACGGCCCGGTGTGGTCGGGCAACCTGTTCCCCTTCCTGTTCATCACCATCGCGTGCGGCGCGGTGTCGGGCTTCCACGCGCTGATCAGCTCGGGCACCACGCCCAAGATGCTGGACAACGAGGTCAACGCGCGCTTCATCGGCTACGGCGGCATGCTGGCCGAATCGTTCGTGGCGGTGATGGCGCTGGTGGCGGCCTCGTGCATCGAGCCGGGCGTCTACTTCGCGATGAACAGTCCGGCGGCGCTGGTGGGCACCACGCCTGAAACGGTGGCGGCGACGCTGTCGACCTGGGGCTTCGTGATCACGCCGGAGATGCTGGTGCAGACGGCGAAGGACGTGGGCGAGAACACCATCCTGGCGCGTGCCGGTGGCGCGCCGACGCTGGCGGTGGGCATGGCGCACATCCTGCATCAGGTCGTGGGTGGCAAGGCGATGATGGCTTTCTGGTACCACTTCGCGATCCTGTTCGAGGCGCTGTTCATCCTGACGGCGGTCGATGCGGGCACGCGCGCGGGCCGTTTCATGCTGCAGGACCTGCTGGGCACGTTCGTGCCGGCGCTCAAGCGCACGGAGTCGCTGCCGGCGAACCTGATCGCCACGGGTCTGTGCGTGGCGGCGTGGGGTTATTTCCTGTACCAGGGCGTGGTGGATCCGCTGGGCGGCATCAACACGCTGTGGCCGCTGTTCGGCATTGCCAACCAGATGCTGGCTGCGGTGGCGCTGCTGCTGGGCACGGTGGTGCTGTTCAAGATGAAGAAGGATCGTTACGCGTGGACGACGATCCTGCCGGCGGCCTGGCTGCTGATCTGCACGATGACGGCGGGCTGGCAGAAGATTTTCAGTGCTGATCCGAAGGTGGGTTTCCTGGCGCACGCGTCGAAGTACGCGGACGCGCTGGTGTCGGGCAAGGTGCTGGCGCCGGCGAAGAGCCTGGAGGCGATGGAGCGGGTGATCTTCAATGACCGGCTGGACGCGGCGCTGTGCGGGCTGTTCATGTTTGTCGTGATCAGTGTGCTGGTGTACAGCGTGAAGGCGGTGTTGAAGGCGCGAGCCGAGCGCCGTCCGACGGTGCGTGAGACGCCTTTCGAGCGCCTGCCCGAGGGTGCGACGGTGGGTGGTCATGCTTAAGCAGGCGGCGGAGGCTGCGCTGCAGGCTGGCGCCGACCTGCTGCAGGCGGGCCGCTACATGGCGCGCGGCGTGCGCCAGCAGCTGATTGGCGCCGACTACGGTGCTTATCTCGCGCACATGGCCCGCACGCACCCAGATCAGGCTCCCCTGAGCTACGAGGCCTTCTTCCGCGACCGTCAGGAGGCGCGTTACAGCTCCCGCACGGGCCGCTGCTGCTGATGTGCGACGGGAGGTCGCCCGGGCCGGCGGCGGAGCCAGCCTTGATCTGACTTGGCGCGTTCTGTTTGAGAGCAGCGAGCCGCAGGCGAGCGGATCGAGTTGAGCGCCCGGGCTGGCTCCGCCGCCGGCCCGGGCGATCTCCCGTTGCTGCTCGGTCACACTACGCCCATGCCTCGTTTTGCTGCCAACCTGAGCTTTCTCTACCCCGACCTCGCGTTCCTGGACCGTTTCGCTGCCGCGGCGCGTGATGGATTCGAGGGCGTGGAGTGCATGTATCCGGACGGTGTGCCGGTTGCCGAGTTCCGGGCTCGATCGGAGGGTCAGGGTTTGCGGGTGGTGCTGATCAATGCGCCTGCGGGGGACTGGGCGGCGGGTGAGCGGGGTCTGGCGTCGCTGGAAGGCCGGGAGGTGGACTTCCGCGATTCGATCGAGCGCGGGCTGGCGTATGCGGCGGAGGTCGGGTCGCCGAGGGTGCATGTGCTCGCGGGCGTGCTGCCGGCGGACGCCGATCGCGAGGCCGCGATCGGCCGCTACGAGGCGCGGCTGACATGGGCCGCGGAGCGGGCTGAGCGGATGGGCATCGCGTTGATGATCGAGCCCATCAATCCGGTGGACATGCCGGGTTACCTGCTGCAGCGCCAGGGCGAGGCGCATGACATCGCCCGGCGCATTGGCGCGTCCAACCTGAAGGTGCAGATGGACCTGTACCACTGCGGCCGCGTGGAGGGGGATGTCGTTGCCCAGTTGAGGCGTCATCTGCCCACCGGCCGCGTGGGACATCTGCAGATTGCCGGCGTGCCGGACCGGCACGAGCCGGATGTCGGCACGCTGGAATGGCGTCAGGCGCTCGCGGCGATCGACGAGATCACCGCGGCCATCGGTTGGGGCGGCTGGGTGGGTTGCGAATATCGCCCGCGGCTGGGGCTTGCGCCCGGTGGCACGAGTGCCGGACTTGGCTGGATGCGGGCCGATGAACGCCGTGCGGCGGCGCGAGCGGAACCCTCCGCCTGAAGGACGCCGGCGCTGCACCTGACTTGCATCCGTCATCGAGGGCCAGCGCGTCAGCCAGCGGCTGGTGAGCACGCGCAAATCCTGTCAATGGCAACCCTGCGCCTGCGCTTGCAACATCCCGATCCCTTCATGATCTGGAGTTGTCTTGCAGTCGAAGACGTCCCTGTCCCGCCGCTCGCGCGCGAGCGCGATGCTCCTGTCCATCGGCATCCTGCTGGCACCGTCGACCGCCAGCGCGGTGTTCATCAGCGAGGCGAAGTTCGTCGAGCTCGGCGGGAAGCTGGCCGAGATCGACGCCTCCTTTCCCGAGGTCACCTGGCTGCTGCGCCAGCACAGCCTGTCCGAACAGTTCCTGGCGGTGGGCCGGATCGGCGGGTGCACGGCGACCTGGCTGGGTGAGCAGGGCCCTCACACCTATCTGCTGACGGCTGCACACTGCGTTTCCTGGTCGAGCGGGCAAGCGGTCGCCAACTCGGTGACCTTCCTGGACTGGCGCGGCAAGGTCATCGCCCAGGGCAAGGGCTGGGCCTTCACGCCGGTCAGGACGCGGGGCGAGCCGGGGAAATGGGAAATCCACGACGACATCGCCGTGCTGAGACTGCCCCGGGTGGCCACGCCGGTCGATTCCCGCGGAAGGCGGCTGGAGCCGCCGACGATCGCCGAGAAGGATCTGAGCCGTGGGGAGACCATCCACTTCGTCGGATACGGCCATACCGGCGTGGGAAGGACGTATCGCGACCTGCCCGGCGGGCAGCGCAGGATCACCGGTGAAGCGGCCATCGAGGGCTTCTTCGACGATTTCCAGGGCGTCTACACCCGATCCGAACACCAGGCGGCCAGCCCGTCCTGGGCATTCACGCGGCCGGGCGACAGCGGCTCCGCGTGGTGGCGGACGCAGCATGGCTATTGGCAGGTGTCGGCTGTTTCCTCCGGCGGGACGAACTGGCCGTCGCCTCAATCGCTCGCGCCGCACGTGCCTCGCCACGCAGCCTGGATCCACGGCATCTTTCCCGGAGCGGTGCTGCAGTCGGAGCGCATGGCGGTGACCGAATCCCAGCCCTTCGTGTCCAGGAACCATGTCCGTGATCCGTCGGGGCAGCGCGTCCATTTCATCGTTCCGGCCCAGGCGGACGTGACCGGGCCTTCCGTGAGCCAGTGGTCCGGCGCCGACGGCCACAGCGTCATCCGCGTGATGGCGAGGGAATCGCGGACCGGCGCGTTGGCGGAGCTCCGGCTCCGCGCCCATCGTGACGCGGGCTGCCGGCGGTCGGCCATGGAGGACGCGGCGCCGTGCCCCGCGGCGCGAAGCAATCGGCTCCGGGTGGCGTTCCTGCCGGATGACAACCCGCGGTTGAAACCCGGGGTCTACACCGGCCGCTTCGACGTCGAGGTCCTGGCCGGCATGGACCGGTCGCGGCAGGAGCGGCTGACGCTGCATCTCGACATCCGGCACCTGCTCAGGGGACGTGTGACCCCGCAGGCGGCGTATCGCTCGCCCAATCTGGCCGAGCAGGTATCCCAGGGCACCGTCTACTACACGGTGCCCGCGCAGGACGGAACGCAAGGGCCGCGCAGCGGCCTGTGGAGCGGCAGTCCCGGCCCCAGCCGGATCGAGGTGACGGTCCGCGATGCCGTGACCGGGCAGCAGCGCCAGGTCCACCTGCGCGCCGAGCGCGATCCGCTGTGCGGCGGCCGGTCGACGCGCATGGAGGATGGCAGCACCTGCCAGCGCAAGGCGGCGGGACCCGTCACGGTGGGCTTTCACGCGGAGGACAACCCCGGCCTGCCCGCAGGCCTGCACCGCGGCCAGCTGCTGCTCCAGGCGCGGGGCTGGATGGACCGGGACTTCGAGCAGTTGATCGAGCTCGACATCGATCTGGACACGCTCGATGCGTCCGCGAAATGAGGCGCCGACGTTCGCGGCGCGGCTGAAGTTCCGGAGCCGAAACAGGCTGGCTGCTTCCTGTGGTTGCCCCCACGCAATCGCATTGCAGAGGGCAACCCGATGGGACATCGAGGCGGTTGTCGCCACGGCCGCGGCCCGGGACCATGCCTGCTCTTTCTGACGCAGGAGTTTTTCCTTGAATCTCTCGACCTTCGCACGTCGACACGCGATCGCCATCGCGGTCGCCGTTCCGGCCATGTTCTGCGCGGCCGGGGCCAGCGCCATGGCCATCGACCATGCCTTGTTCCGCGAGTGGGGCGGCGATCCGGACGATCCGGTCCCCACGGCGGAGACCGCGTTGAAGCGCGTTCGCGATGCCGCCTCGAAGGGGCCGCTGCTGGCGGCGGGCCGGCTGATCCGTCATGACCAGGACAGCTGTGGCGGCACCTGGCTGGGCGAGGACAGCCGCTTCACCTACGTGCTGGCCACGAAGGCGCATTGCGGCAACGCCGACTTTCCGCAGCCGTCGCCTCAAGCCGGGCAAGCCGACCCGCCCCGTTTCTTCGCGTGGGATGGGACGCTCGTTGCGCAAGGTCTGGATGGCCTCGAAGTCGCGCCGGACGGCGAGTTGGCGGTCTACCGATTGAAGCGCCTCGCCACGCCGAAGGACCGAAACGATCGCGCGCTGCAGCCGGCCGTGATCCACGACGGCAACTTCCGGAAAGAGAACGGCCTGGTGATCCGCTTCGTCAGCTACGTTCAACCGGTCATCAAGCGGGGCGAGGACCGTTTGCCGATGCCGACGACGGAGGCCTCCCCGGCGCCCACGCCGCGGACCGCGGGCGAGATGAGGGCGGTCGACACGGATCGCAGATTCCTCCGGGCGAAAGGGCGGACGACGCCCTTCGGCAGCGTGGGCGGCGCGTGGTGGGCGCGGATCGGCGGCCGTCCGGTGATCGTAGCCGTGTCCTCGACGCAATCCGAGCGGGGAGTGTCACTGGGCCGCCGCGTTGCACCGCAAGCCGAGTGGCTCATGAAGCATGCGCCGATGGTCCGGACGACATCCGGGCTTTGGACGGTGACCAATGGCCCGCCGATGCGATCGCCCAACTTCCTCGCCGGCGGCTTCGACCAGCCCGCGAAGGCGGTGTATTTCACCGTGCCGGAGGGGCAGGAAGGCGCCCTCGGAATCACCCAGCGGTTGGAGGCGGGCGACAACAGCTTCACCTTCATCGAGGTCAATGCCCACAGCGTGGAGAGCAACCACCGGCTCCGCCTGAGACTGCGCGCCCACAAGGTGGCGGGGTGCGATACCGAGCGGCGGCGGGTGAAGATGGAAAGCGCGTTCCAGTGCGAGGACGCCAAGCGCAGCCGTCTGGTCCTGAGCTTCAGGTACGAGGACAACCCCAGGCTGGAGAAGGTTCAGGGGCACTACCAGAGCCAGTTCGACCTGGTGGTGCATCGGGAGGGTGAACGGGCGTCGAGCGAGTTCATCCCGGTGCGCGTGGACATCCAGTTCGTCCCGTCGATCAGTCCGACATGACACAGGCCGCCTCTGCTTGCGCGGAGGCGGCCTGCCAGACGGTCAGCGGCGGCGCGTGAAGGCGCGCCGCCGCGGAGCGGTCACGCGATCGAGCGCTGCTCGCCCTGGCCGTGGAGATTGCTCTCGCAGCGGCCGCAGATCGTCGGGTGGGCGGGGTTGACTCCCACGTCCGCCCGGTAGTGCCAGCAGCGCTCGCATTTCTGATGCTCCGACGGCGTCACCGCGATGCTGAGCTCCGGCGCCAGCGCGACGCTGGCCGCGGAGGTGATCAGCACGAACTTCAGGTCGTCGCCCAGGCTGCCCAGCAGCGCCAGGTCTTCCGCGTTCAGGCCCAGCGCCACCTCGGCCTGCAGCGACGCGCCGATCCGGCCTTCCGAGCGCACCGCCTCGATCGCCTTGTTCACCGCATCGCGGATCTCGTGGATGCGGTTCCACTTCGCGATCAGCCCGTCGTCATGCGCGACGCCGAAGGACCAGTAGGTCTCGGTGAAGATCGTCTCGCCCGGCTGCTTGCCGGCGAAGACCTTCCACGCCTCCTCGGCGGTGAAGCTCAGGAACGGCGCCATCCAGCGCAGCATCGCGTGCGTGATGTGCCACAGCGCCGTCTGCGCCGAGCGGCGCGCCAGCGACTTCGGCGCGGTCGTGTACAGCCGGTCCTTCAGCACGTCCAGGTAGAACGCGCCCAGGTCCTCCGAGCAGTACACCTGCAGCTTGGCCACCACCGGGTGGAACTCGTAGCGCTGGTAGTGCGCCAGGATCTCCTGCTGGAACTGCGCGGCGCGCGCGAGCGCGTAGCGATCGGCCTCCAGCAGCTGGTCCAGCGGCACCGCGTCCGTGGCCGCGTCGAAGTCCGAGGTGTTGGCCAGCAGGAAGCGCAGCGTGTTGCGGATGCGGCGGTAGCCGTCCACGACGCGGTCCAGGATCTTCTTGTCGCCGGCGATGTCGCCCGAGTAGTCCGACGCGGCGACCCACAGCCGGATGATCTCGGCGCCCAGCGACTTGCTGGTCTCCTGGGGATCGACGCCGTTGCCCAGCGACTTGCTCATCTTGCGGCCCTGGCTGTCCACGGTGAACCCGTGGGTCAGCAGGCCGCGATAGGGTGCGCGGCCGTTGATCGCGCACGAGATCAGCAGCGACGAATGGAACCAGCCGCGATGCTGGTCATGGCCTTCCAGGTAGAGGTCGGCCTCCGGGCCGGTCTCGTGCGCCGCGCCGGCGTGCGAGCCCTTGAGCACGTGCTGGAAGGTCGAGCCCGAGTCGAACCACACGTCCAGGATGTCCTGGCCCTTCGAATACTGCTCGGCCTCGGCGCCCAGCCACTCGGCCGGATCGAGCGTGGACCAGGCCTCGATGCCGCCGGCCTCGACCAGCTGCGCCGCGCGCTCGATGAACTCCAGCGTCTTCGGATGCGGCTGGCCGCTGTCCTTGTGCAGGAAGATCGGCAGCGGCACGCCCCAACTGCGCTGGCGCGAGATGCACCAGTCGGGCCGGCCCGCGATCATGTCGTGCAGGCGCGTCCTGCCGTTCTCCGGATAGAAGCTGGTCTGCTCGATCGCGTCCAGCGCCAGTTGGCGCAGCGTCTTGCCGGCCTTGTCGACGGTGAACACGCCGTCGCCCTCGTCCATGCGGACGAACCACTGCGCCGCGGCGCGGTAGATCACCGGGCTCTTGTGGCGCCAGCAGTGCGGGTAGCTGTGCCGGATCTTGCTCTGCGCCATCAGGCGGCCGGCGTCCTGCAGCGCTTGCGCGATGACCGGATTGGCCTTCCAGATGTGCTGGCCGCCGAACAGCGGCAGCTCGGCCTCGTAGACGCCGTTGCCCTGCACCGGGTTCTTGATGTCCTTGAAGTCCATCCCGTGCGCCATGCACGAGTTGAAGTCGTCCACGCCGTAGGCGGGCGCCGAGTGGACCACGCCGGTGCCGTCGTCGGCGGTGGCGTAGTCGGCCAGGTAGACCGGGCTCTCGCGGTCGAAGCCGGGATGCACGTGCGCCAGCGGGTGCTTGAACTTCAGGAGCTCGAGCGACTTGCCCGGCGTCACGGCGACCTGCCGGCCCTCGATGCCCCAGCGGGCCAGGCATTTCTCGACCAGCGCCTCGGCCACGACGAAGTAGCCGCGCTCGGTGTCGACCAGCGCGTAGGGCAGGTCCGGGTTCAGGTTCAGCGCCTGGTTGGCGGGGATGGTCCAGGGCGTGGTCGTCCAGATGACGGTGAACGCGTCCTTGTCCAGCGTCTGCAGGCCGAAGGCGGCCGCCAGCTTGTCCGGCTCCGCGCTCAGGAAGGCCACGTCCACGGCCGGGGAGTCCTTGTCGGCGTACTCGATCTCGAACTCGGCCAGCGACGAGCCGCAGTCGAAGCACCAGTACACCGGCTTCAGGCCGCGATAGACGAAGCCGCGCTCGAACAGGCGCTTGAGCACGCGGATCTCGCCGGCCTCGTTCTTGAAGTCCATCGTGCGATAGGGATGGTCCCAGTCGCCCAGCACGCCCAGGCGCTTGAAGTCGGCGCGCTGCTGGTCGATCTGCTCGCCGGCGTACTTGCGGCTTTTCGCCTGCACTTCGTCGCGCGGCAGGCCGCGGCCGAAGGTCTTCTCGATCTGGTTCTCGATCGGCAGGCCATGGCAGTCCCAGCCCGGGATGTAAGCGGCGTCGAAGCCCTCGAGCTGGCGCGCCTTGACGATCATGTCCTTCAGGATCTTGTTGACCGCGTGGCCCATGTGGATCTGGCCGTTGGCGTAGGGCGGGCCGTCGTGCAGCACGAACTTGGGCTTGCCCTGGCGCGCGACGCGCAGGCGCTGGTAGATGCCCTGGTCCTCCCATTCCTTGACCCAGCCCGGCTCGCGCTTGGGCAGGTCGCCGCGCATCGGGAACGGGGTGTCGGGCAGGTTGAGCGTCGAGCGGTAGTCGGGCTTGGACGTGTCGGTCATGGCAGCGGCAATCGAAGAGGGCGGCCCCGGCGTGGGCGGGGCGGCGAGGCGTGAAGAGGAGGGCGCGGAGGCGGCGAGGAGGGCGCAGGCCGCGCGCCGGCTGAACGCGCAGGAGGGTGGAAGAGGGCGGGCAGCCCTTCAAATTCGGTCGCGGGTGGTCTGCCGGCGGACGGCGGCGTGGGTGGCCGCCTGTTGCGCGAAGTACTCGCGCGCCTGACGGACGTCTTCGCGGATCGCGGCCGTCAACGAATCAAGCCCGTCGAAACGGGCTTCATCGCGCAGTTTTTGGAGGAGTTCCACCCGGACGAGTTTACCGTAGGCCTCGCCGGGCCCCAGCCGGGCGGCCAGCGCGGCCGGCCAGTCCAGCGCATGGACTTCCAGCAGCACGCGGCCGGCGTCCTCGACGGTCGGCCGCACGCCCAGCGAGGCCACGCCCTCCAGCGCCGGGCCGCCGCCGCCTTCCAGGCCATGGACGCGCACCGCGAAGATGCCGTGCGCGGCCGGCTTGTCGTGGTCGAAGCGCAGGTTCAGCGTGCGGAAGCCGTCGCCCGCGCCGGGGGCCGTCTCCGCCAGTTGGCGGCCCAGCTTCTGGCCGTGGATCACGTGGCCGGAGATCGCGTACGGCCGCCCCAGCAGCCGCGCGGCGCCGTCCATGTCGCCGGCGGCCAGCGCCCCGCGCACGGCCGAGCTCGACACCCGCAGCCCGTGCACCTCGTAGCTCATCATCCGCGCGACGTCGAAGCCCAGCCGCTGCCCGGCGGCGTCCAGCGTCGCGTAGTCGCCCTGGCGCTTGGCGCCGAAGCGGAAGTCGTCGCCGACCAGCACGTACTTCGCGCCCAGGCCGTCGATCAGCACCTGCTGGATGAAGTCCTGCGCGGGCAGCGAGGCCAGCGCCTCGTCGAAGCGCAGCACCACGACCTGGTCGATGCCGCAGCGCTCGAGTTCCTGGAGCTTGTCGCGCAGCGTCGCGATGCGGGCCGGCGCGAGCTCGGGCTTGCCGAGCTTGAGCGCGAAGAAGTCGCGCGGGTGCGGCTCGAAGGTCAGCACGCAGGTCGGCAGGCCGCGGTGGCGGGCCTCCGACAGCAGCAGCGCCAGCATCGCCTGATGGCCGCGATGGACGCCGTCGAAATTGCCGATCGTCAGCGCGCATTGCGCCGCGATGCCGGGATGGTGGAAGCCGCGGAAGACCTGCATAGGGGGCGGATTATCGATGGACGGCGGGCAGGTGCCGCGTGACGATGGCCAGCAGCTCGTCCATCTCGAAGGGCTTGGCCAGATAGTCGTCCATGCCCGCGGCCAGGCAGCGCGCGCGGTCGTCGTCGACGGCGCTGGCGGTCAGCGCCACCACGGGCGTGCGCGGCAGCAGCCGGCGCGCCTCCTCCTGGCGCCAGGCGGCCGTGGCCGCGAAGCCGTCGAGCTCCGGCATCTGGCAGTCCATCAGGACCAGGTCGACGCGCTGCGCGCCGAGCCGCTCGAGCGCCTCGCGGCCATTGCCGGCGGGCACCACCTGCAGGCCGCAGCGCGCCAGCATCGTGGAGGCGACCAGCAGGTTGACCGGGCTGTCGTCGACCAGCAGCACGCGGCCCTGGAGCACCGGCGGCGGGGCCGCGGCCGAGGCGGCGGCCGCCGGGGCGCGCGGCGCGGCGCCCTCGCCGCCGCAGGCCTGCAGCGGCAGCGTGAACTCGAACACCGAGCCCTGGCCGGGCGCCGAGGCGCAGCGCAGGTCGCCGCCCATCGCGCGGGCGAGCTCGCGGGAGATGGTCAGCCCCAGCCCCGCGCCATCGCGGCGCGCCTTGTCGGCCGCCTGCTCGAAGGGGGCGAAGATGCGCTCCAGCTGGTCCGCCGGGATGCCGTCGCCGGTGTCCTTGACGGCGAAGCGGAGCAGGGTGCCGGCGCGCATGTCCAGCACCGGCGAGACCTCGACGCTGACGCTGCCCTGGTCGGTGAACTTGATGGCGTTGCCCACCAGGTTGTGCAGCACCTGCTGGATGCGCGACGCGTCGCCCATCGCCCGCGCCGGCAGTTGCGGCGCGATGGCCAGGTCCAGGCGCAGGCCCTTGGCGCGCGCGGTCTCGCCCAGCAGCCGGGCGACATCGCCGGCGACCTCGCGGATGTCGAAGGGCTGGGCCTGGACGACGAGCTTGCCCGATTCGATGCGCGCCAGGTCCAGGATGTCGTTGACCAGCGTCAGCAGGTGCTTGCCCGAGCGCCGCACGATGTCCACCTGCTCGCGCTGCTGCGGGGTCAGCTCGCCGCGCTCCAGCAGCTGGGCCATGCCGATGATGCCGTTGAGCGGCGTGCGGATCTCGTGGCTCATCACCGCCACGAAGCGGCTCTTGCTGCTGCTGGTCTCCTCGGCCGCGTCCAGCGCGACGCGCCGCTGCTCGGCCAGCCGGGCCTGCTCGAAGCGCAGCCGCAGCAGCTCCAGCGTGCGGGCCTCGATGCGGCGGGATTCGAGCACCGTCAGCAGCCAGAACATCGTCAGGCCGCCGACGCTGAGCCAGCCGGTCGTGCCGCCCTGCAGCGCGAGCCGGATCGCCAGCGGCGCGACCACCAGCGACGCGAACAGCGCCTGCCCGCGCGCCCAGTGGCCCAGGGACACCATGGTGAACGCGACCAGGCCGACCAGCGTCGTCATGATGGCGCCGTCGATCTCGGGCAGGTTGGGCGTGGCGAAGAGCGCGCCGATCACGCCCCAGGCGAGGCCGTCCAGCCCCAGGCCGATCAGGTACCGGCGTTCCCACTCGGGCGAGGCGCGCTCGCGCGGCGGCAGGCGCAGGAAGCGGCGCGCCTCCAGCCAGCGCCAGGCGGAGATGCCCCAGCGCGCGGCCAGCCAGCCCAGCAGGTCGATGGCCGGCAGGTGCGACCACAGCAGGGCCACCGGCAGCAGGCTGAACAGCGCGCCGACGCCGGCGGGCATGGCCACGCGGGCCTGCAGGCTGGTCAGGCGTTCGGCCCGCACCTGCACCGCCACCTGGAGGGCGTCAGGATCCCCGTGTTGTTCGTTGTCTGAAATTCCCATACGACCCGGCCGTCGAGGATGTCGGCCGCGCGCTCCCCGGTCTTGTGGCGGACGCCTCTCGGACGGCGCCTTGTGGGCGCGTTTCTACCAAGGTCCGTCACGATTGGACTCGGGGACTTCCCTGGGCGAGACCGTTGACATCCATCAAACCGCGCCCGCCGGCGGATGCCGATCGCCCCCGCCTGCTCACGAAGGCAGTCCGTCCCTCCTTGGAGCGCTCGATGCGACTGCCCTCATTCCTGGGATTCCTGATCCGGCCCTCCGCGTCCCGCACCCCTGGCCCCGGCCAGGGCGGCCGGGCGAACGCCGAGGGCCAGGCGCTGCTCGACCGGCTGGACCGGTTCACCCGTGCGCGCGCGCCCTCCGGTCCCCGGGGGCGGCTGGGGAATGGCATGGCGGCGCTGGAGGTCTCGCTGCAGTCGCGGCTCGGGGCCGGCGGGACGAACAGCGCCCCCTGCGCGCTGGACGCCAACTGGGTCCTCGAGCCGCGCACGCTGGTGATGGCTGTCCCGGCCGGCGCGCGCGACATCCACCAATGGGCACGCGCCTGCAGGCAGGCGGCCATCACGGACGTGATCGACCTGAGTCCGCCGGAATCGGGCGAACCGGGTTGGGTGACTGCCCCGATCCTTGGCACGGACGACGGGACGGGGTTCAAACTGATAGGTCCGCCGCTGAGCAGGAACATCCACCGGGACTCGAACATCATGGCGCGGACCGGGATGGACGACGCGCGCGAGCGCCGCATCCAAGTCAACGGGCCGGCGACGGACGTGGAAATGCCATGGACGTTCACCTGGAACCGTCTGCCCTTGCCGGCCGGCAGCGCGCCGGCGCCGGAGCTGCTGCTCCAGCTCTGCCACTACCTCCAGGCGCGAGAGATGCCCAGCTCTCCGCCTCGGGTCGCGGCCTTCCAGGATGCGAACGGCGGGAACATGGCCGCGGTCTTCGCCGTGGCGCTGGACCTGTTCCGCATGCACCGCGAGAGTCCGCTTGACCGCCGGTCGCTGGAAAGCGCGCTGCTGGATGCCTGCGACCGGGCGCGCGACGGGCGCAGCCAGGCGTTGTTCACCGGCAGGCCGGACCTGCTGGGGGCGTTGAAGGCGTTCGGTGAATCGATGATCGACGAGCCGCGGCCGCCGGCGCTTCCGGGCTTGGCGGAGCCGCCGCCGCCGGTCTCGGCCAGGCCGGTCCCCATGCCCGCGCGGCGCGTCCGTATCAAGGGCACGGCCCAGGCGGCGCGGGTGGTCGGCCGGGCGCCGACGTCCAGGTCCATCGACACGCTGGTCAACGTGCGAGTCCGCTTCGACCCCAAGGGCGACTTGCGGAAAGTCAGCGGCGAGGCGTTGGCGGCCGCCCAGGCGTGGATCAATCCCACCCCCGACGACGATCAGGACGCCGACGGCTCCGACATCGCCAGCTCCCGCTGAGCGTCATCCAGCCACATCCAGCCGCCTTCCTTGAGGCCGGCCGGCAGCGCCAGCGCGCCGATCTGGTGGCGGTGCAGCGCCAGCACGCGGTTGCCGACCGCCGCCACCATGCGCTTGGCCTGGTGGTAGCGGCCTTCGGTGAGCGCCATCTCCAGGCGGCCGTCCGGCAGCCGCCGCGCCGAGACCGCGCTCACCGGCTCCGCGGCGAGCTTCGGATTGCGCTCCTCGAGCAGCACGCCCTCGACGAGCTTGCGCAATTGCGCGTCATCCAGCTCCGCCTTGCACACCGCCTGGTAGAGCTTGGGCACGTGGTACTTCGGACTGGTCAGCTTGTGCTGCAGCGGGCCGTCGTCGGTCAGCAGCAGCAGGCCGGTGGTGTCTTCATCCAGGCGGCCCACCGGCTGGATGTCGCGATTGCGCAGCGGCTCGGGCAGCAGCGAGAACACGCTCGGATGGTGGCTCGGCTTGCGTGAGCACTCGTAGCCCGCCGGCTTGTGCAGCAGGATCAGCGCCTTGTCGTGATACGGCCAGGACTGGCCTTCGACCTCGAAGACCAGGCCGGCGGTCTCGAAGGCCTGATGCGGGTCCTCGACGACCTCGCCGCCGACCGAGACCAGGCCGAGGCCGATCATCGCGGCGCAGTGACGGCGCGTGCCGAAGCCCTGGCTGAACAGGATCTGCGCGATCGCGACGGGCTTGGCGGACTTGGGGGAACTCGAATTCATGGGGCGGGATTGTCGCCGTGACTACGGCGTCGCCGGCGCGCCCGGCGGCGAAGGCCGGACGGCATCCACCACGGCCCGCGCCACGACCTCCGCCGCCACCGCGCCCAGCAGCGTCATGTCGCCGTCGACCTGCGCGGCGCCGGTGGCGAGCGCGAACACCACGTCGCCATCCATCACCGTGTGCACCGGCTGGATCGCCCGCGCATAGCCGTCGTGCGCGATCTGCGCGAGCTTGGTCGCCTGCGCCTTGGTCAGCCTCGCGTCGGTCGCGATGACCCCGATCGTCGTGGCGCTGCCTTGCAGCGCGCCGCCCGGGCGCTCGCCCGCGAGCAGCGCCCGCACCGTCGAGCGCGGCCGCCCGTCTGCGCCGCGCGGTCCGGCGATCACCTCGCCGCCCCGCGGATCCACCACGTCGCCGACGGCATTCACCGCCACCATCGCCGCGAGCGTCACGCCGCCGATCCGCACCGAGGCCATCCCCAGCCCGCCCGGCATCGCGTGCTCGACGCCGAGCAGCTTGCCCACCGTCGCCCCGGCGCCCGCGCCGACGCGGCCGCGCGAGCGCTCCGCCGCCGACGCCGCATCGCAGGCCGCGCGTCCGGCCGCGGCATCGGGCGCGGTGCCGGCGTCATGCCGCCAGAGGTCGAACAGCACCGCCGCCGGCACGATGGGCACGCGCGCCTGGCCGACGGCGAATCCGTGGCCGCGCTCGGCGAGCCAGCGCATCACGCCGTCCGCCGCGGCGAGCCCGAAGGCACTGCCGCCGGTGAGCACCAGCGCGTGCACCTGCTGCACCGTGTTCTCGGGGCGCAGCAGCTCGGTGTCGCGCGTGCCGGGCGCCGCGCCGCGCACGTCGACACCGGCGGTCGCGCCGGCCTCGCACAGCACGACGCTGCAGCCCGTGGGCACCGAGGGATGGGTGAAGTGGCCGAGCTTCAGCCCGGCGACATCGCACAGGCTGCCGGCATCGGCGGCCGCGCCGGCCGGCGGGGCGGTCGCGCTCAAGGCTTGGCGCCTTGCGGCTTCAGGCTGCCGCAGTCGGCGCCCAGGTAGCGGGCCTCGCCGGTGGAGCGGATCGTCTCCGTCTTGCCGTCGCGCTGCGCGCGGATCTCCGACTTGGTCGTGTAATGGTCCGGCCCGAGGAAGGTGATCTCATTCGTGCCTTCCGACGCCGGATTGGTGCAGCGGAAGTTCACCAGCATCTTGTCGCCGCTGCGCTTGCTGTCGTGCTCGCACTTGCCGTCGGTCTTGGGCAGGGCGGCGCGCTCGGCCTGCTCCTTCGTGACGCAGGACTTCAGCGTCAGCTCGCCGCCCTGGAAATTCATGCTGACGCCGTGCTGCGCCATCATGGCCTCCATCTGCTTGCGCTGCTCCGGCGGCAGCGCGGCCATCTGCTTCTGCATCTGCTCCATCTGCGCCTGGCGCTGCGGATCGAGCTGGGGCTTCTGCTTGATCTCCCACAGTCCGGGCTTGAAGTCCTGGGCCGAGGCGGTCAGCGCGCCGGCCGCGAGCAGCAGGCCGGCGATCAGGGAAGAGGGCGCGAGCGACATGGCGGTCTCCCTCGCCGCGAAGGCGGCGAGACCGTCGGAGTTTACGCAGCGGCGATCAGGCGAAGACGCCGGCGGTGTCCTGCATGCGCTGGCTCACCTCGCCCAGGTGATGCAGCGAATCGCCGTACTGCATCTCCATCACCGTCAGCCGCTTGAAGTAGTGGCTGCCGATGTACTCGTCGGTCACGCCGATGCCCCCGTGCAGCTGCGTGCACTGCTGGCCGACGAAGCGCATCGACTGGCCCAGCTGCACCTTGGCCTGCGAGACCGCCCGGCGCCGCGCGCCGGCCGGTTCGCCGAGCTTGAGCGTGGCGAAGTAGCTCATCGAGCGCGCCAGCTCGAGCTGCATCTTGATGTCGGCCATGCGGTGGCGCAGCGCCTGGAAGCTGGCGATCGCGACGCCGAACTGCTTGCGCGTGTTCAGGTATTCCGCCGTCAGCGCGACGAAGCGGTCCATCGCGCCGACCGCCTCGGCCGCCTGCGCGGCGATGGCGATGTCGACGGCATGTTCCAGCATCGCCAGGCCCTGGTCGGGACCGACGAGCAACGTGGCGGGCGTGTCCTTCAGCGTCAGCTCGGCGGCGCGCGAGCCGTCATGCAGCGGGTAGCCGCGCAGCGACACGCCCGACGCGTCCTTCGTGACCAGGTAGAGCGCGATGCCCGCATCGGCGCCGCCGGCGCGCGCCGGAACGATGAACGCATCCGCCGCGTCGCCCGCGGGCACCATGCTCTTCAGTCCGGAGAGCCGGTGATCGGCCGTGGCGAGCGTGTCGCAGAGGTCCAGCCGGTAACGCGCGCGGCGCTCCTGATGCGCGAGCACGACCAGCGCCTCGCCGCCCGCGATGCGCGGCAGCCATTCGCCCTGTGCGCCGGCGTCCGATTGCGCCAGCACCGCCGGCGCGACCAGCCCGCCCTGCGCGTAGGGCTCCATCACCAGGCCGCGGCCCAGCTCCTCCATCACCACCATCGCCTCGACCGGGCCGAAGCCCAGGCCGCCATGCGTCTCCGGCACGGCCAGCGCGGTCAGGCCGAGTCCCGCCAGCCCGTTCCAGGCCTGGCGCGAGAAGCCGCCGGCCTTCACGATGGCGCGGCGCTGCTCGAAGCCGTAATCCTTGTCGACATAGCGCCGCACGGCATCGCGCAGCGAGATCTGGTCGTCGGTGAAATCGAAGTCCATGTGCGTGTCTCCTCGTGTCCCGGGCCGCGGTCAGCCGAGCACCGTCTGGGCGACGATGTTGCGCTGCACCTCGTTGGAGCCGCCGTAGATCGTCGTCTTGCGATAGTTGAAGTAGTGGCTCGCGAGCGGCGCGCAATGGGCCGCGCCAACGTGGTCGCCCTGCCAGCCCGCTTCCATGGCCTCGTGGATGAACGGCGTCGCGTAGGGCCCGGCGGCCAGCATCATCAGCTCGGTGTAGCGCTGCTGGATCTCGCTGCCGCGGATCTTCAGCAGGCCCGCCACGTCCAGCGACTGCTTGCCGCTGCTCTCGGCCGACAGCACGCGCAGCACCATCATCTCCAGCGCCACGATGTCCACCTCCAGCAGCGCGATCTGGTCACGCAAACGCGCGTCCTCATACACGCCCTCCGCCTTGGCGATGCGCTTGAGCCGCTCCAGCTCGCGCTTGGCGCGGTTCACGTCGGCGATGTTGGTGCGCTCGTGCGCGAGCAGGTACTTGGCATAGGTCCAGCCCTTGTTCTCCTCGCCGACCAGGTTCTCCGCAGGGACCTCGACGTTGTCGAAGAAGACCTCGTTCACCTCGTGCTCGCCGTCCAGCATGATGATCGGCCGCACGGTCACGCCCGGCGACTTCATGTCGATCAGCAGGAAGGAGATGCCGGCCTGCGGCTTGACCGAGGCGTCGGTGCGCACCAGGCAGAAGATCCAGTCGCCGTACTGGCCCAGCGTGGTCCAGGTCTTCTGGCCGTTGACGATGTACTTGTCGCCGCGGCGCTCGGCGCGCGTCTTCACCGACGCCAGGTCCGAGCCCGAGCCCGGCTCGCTGTAGCCCTGGCTCCACCAGACGTCGCCGCTCATGATCCCGGGGAGGTGGCGCTCCTGCTGCTCGCGCGAGCCGAAGGCCATGATCACCGGCGCCACCATCACCGGCCCGAAGGGCACCACGCGCGGCGCGCCGGCCAGGGCGCATTCCTCCTCGAACAGATGGCGCTGCACCGCGTTCCAGCCCGGGCCGCCGAACTGCTTCGGCCAGGCCCAGCCGTGCCAGCCCTGCTTGCCCAGCAGGCGCGCCCAGCGCTGCAGATCGTCCTTGTTCAGCCGCAGCGCGTTGTGCACCTTGTGGCTGATGTCCTTCGGAAGGTGCTCGGCCACCCACTGGCGGATGTGGGCCCGGAAGGCCTGCTCCTCGGGGGTGAAGTTGAGATCCATGCGATGTCTCCTGCGGTCTTGATGTCGGACGCGCGCCGGGGGGCCGGGCGCGTTCCGGGTGCTGCGGACTGCGTTGGTTTTTAGCACGAGCGTTCGCTTTTTCCGTGTCCCGACCGGGACAAGGCCAGGGAGATGCCGGAGGCGGAGGAGAATGCGCGGCTTCCGCCCCCGTCACCCCTCCGGGCCTCGACCATGACCGCCTCCTCCTCGACCCCGGCTCCGGCCCCGGCCCCGGCCCTGACCGATGCGCCCCGCGCCGTGCTCGTCATCCACGGCGGCGCCGGCACGCTGCGCCGCGACGGCATGTCCGCGGAGCGCGAGGCGCAATACCGCGGCGCGCTCGCCGGCATCCTGGCCGACGGCGCGAGGCGGCTCGCGCGCGGCGACGCGGCGCTGGACGTGGCCGTCGAGGCGGTGCGGCGGCTGGAGGAGTGCGAGCTCTTCAACGCCGGCAAGGGCGCGGTCTACACGGCCGACGAGCGGCATGAGCTGGACGCCAGCGTGATGGATGGGCGCGATCGCGCGGCCGGCGCGGTCGCCGGCGTGACGCGGGTCCGCAATCCGGTGCTCGCGGCGCGCGCGGTGATGGCGCACAGCGGACACGTGATGCTGATCGGCCCGGCGGCCGACGCGTTCGCGTTCGAGCAGGGCCTGGAGCGCGTCGAGCCCGGCTGGTTCGGCACGCCGCAGCGGCTGGCGCAGCTGAAGGCGGCGCAGGCCTCGGCGCTGGGCGCCGTCCTGGACCATGACGGCCAGCGGGCCGCCGAGGGCGGGCAGGGGCCCCTGGACGAGAAGGACAAGTTCGGCACCGTCGGCGCGGTCGTGCGCGACGCCGCGGGCCACCTGGCGGCGGCGACCTCCACCGGCGGGATGACCAACAAGCGGCCGGGACGCGTCGGCGATTCGCCGGTCCCGGGCGCCGGCTGCTACGCCGATGACCGCTGCGTCGCCGTGTCCTGCACCGGCACCGGCGAAGCCTTCATCCGCGCCAGCGCCGCGCACGAGGTGGGCGCGCTGATGCGCATCGGCGGCCTGGGCCTGGAGGCGGCCTGCGCGCGCGTCGTCTTCGACGAACTGCCGCGGGTCGGCGGCGATGGCGGCCTGATCGCGGTCGATGCGGCCGGGCGGGTCTGGCTCGGCTTCAACACCGAAGGCATGTACCGCGGCTGGGTCGCGGCCGGCGGCGAGCCGGTCGTGGGCATCTACCGCGATGCCTGAGCGCCGGCGCAGGACCCGTCGATGAAGCACCGCGCCGCCGTCTTCGTGATGCTCGCCGCCACGCTGCTGTGGAGCAGCGCGGGCGCCGTGTCGCGCCACCTGGATTCGGCGCGCGGCTTCGAGGTGACCTTCTGGCGCAGCGCGTTCAACGCGCTGGCGCTGACCGTGCTGCTGCCGCTGCTGCGCGGGCGCGGCTACTGGCGCCAGGCGCTGCCGCGGCTGCGGCACTCGCCGCCGGTGCTGGGCTCGGGCCTGTGCTGGGCCGTCATGTACACCGCCTTCATGCTGGCGCTGACGATGACCGGCGTGGCCAACGTGCTGGTGACGATGGCGCTGGGGCCGCTGCTGACGGCCCTGTTCGCCCGCGTGTTCCTGGGGCAGCGCCTGGCGGCGCGCACCTGGATCGCGATCTGGCTGGCCAGCGCCGGGATCGCCTGGATGTTCGCGAGCGAAATGCGCGCGGGCGCGGGCGCCTGGCTGGGCATGGGCATCGCGCTGGCGGTGCCCGTCGCCGCGGCCAGCAACTGGACGCTGCTGCAGGCGCGCGCCGGCGACGGCGAGACCGACCTGATGCCCGCCGTCTGGCTGGGCGCGCTGCTGTCGGCGCTGGTCACGCTGCCGCTGGCCTGGCCGTTCGCGGCCTCGGGCCGGGACCTGCTGCTGCTGGCCGGGCTGGGCGTGTTCCAGCTGGCGGTGCCCTGCCTGATGGTGGTGCGGGTCACGCGGGTGCTGCCGGCGGCCGAGGTCGCGCTGCTGGGGCTGACGGAAGTGCTGCTGGGCGTGCTGTGGGCCTGGCTGCTGGCGGGCGAGGCGCCGGCGCCGGCGGCCTTGCTCGGCGGTGTTATGGTGCTGGCCGCATTGATTGGCAACGAGCTGCTGGGCGCCTGGCGCCGCCCGGCCGCTTCTACGAGTGGAGAGATGTCGCTGTGATTCCGTCGCTGCAATCCGAAGGGCTGGTCCTGGCCGAGGTCAACGGCTGCCTCGGCCTGATCACCTTGAACCGGCCGCAGGCCCTGAACGCGCTGTCGCTGGCGATGATCCGCGACATGACCGCGCTGCTGACGGCCTGGGCCGCGGATCCGCGGATCCAGGCGGTGGCGGTGCTGGGCGCGGGGCGCGAGGGCAGGCCCGCGGCGTTCTGCGCCGGCGGCGACATCCGCTTCTTCCACCAGGCGGCGCTGGCCGGCGATGCCGCGCTGGACGCGTTCTTCACGGAGGAGTACGCGCTCAACTTCCTGATCCACCAGTTCCCCAAGCCCTACATCGCGCTGATGGACGGCGTGGTGATGGGCGGCGGCATGGGCATCAGCCAGGGCGCCAGGCTGCGCGTGCTGACCGAGCATTCCAAGCTGGCGATGCCGGAGACCAACATCGGCCTGTTCCCGGACGTGGGCGGCGGCTATTTCCTGTCGCGCTGCCCGGGCCACAGCGGCGAGTGGCTGGCGCTGACCGGCCAGGTGATCGGCGCGGGCGACGCGATCGAGCTCGGCCTGGGTGACGTGTTCGTGCGCAGCAGTGAGCTGCCGGCGATCGTCGAGGCCTTCAAGACCGGCGCGCAGGACAGCGCGGAGCACGTGGTGGCGACGGTGATGGAGCGGGCCGACCTGGCGCCGCCGGCCGAGCACTGGAACGCGCGGACGCTGATCAACCGGCACTTCCGGGCGGAGTCGGTGCAGGCGCTGTTCGCCTCGCTGGCGGCGGACAGCGATCCGTGGGCGCAGCACACGCTGGCGACGCTGGGCAAGCGCTCGCCGCTGATGATGGCGGTCACGCTGGAGCAGGTGCGGCGCGCGCGCGGCATGAGCCTGGCCGACGACCTGCGCATGGAGCGCGACCTGGTGCATCACTGCTTCCATCTGCGGCCCGGCGCGGCCAGCGAGACGGTCGAGGGCGTGCGCGCGCTGGCCGTGGACAAGGACCATGCGCCGAAGTGGAATCCCGCCCGCGTCGAGGATGTGTGCCGCGCGGACGTCGAGGCCTTCTTCCGCAGCCCGTGGCCGGCGGCGGAGCATCCGCTGCGGGCGCTCGCCTGATCGCTTGATCGGTGAATCAGCGCTGGCGCCGTGCACCGGCGCTTCTGACGCCGGGCTGACTCAACGACCTTGATGTGTCGACGGAGGGGGACTGACCTACTCGGATCAGTGACCCCCTTCGCGACGCCCTTTGGAGGGAATCGACAAACGCCATTTCGCTTCGACACTGCATGCCTTCGGGTCATGGACTCGATGAACAGCAGTTGAAAGGAGTGAAGCGATGGCGCTTGTTGCAGTGGAACTTCCGCAGGAAAGGGCTCAGCGGGTCGAGGTCGATGAAGCATCGATGCAGGGACTGATGCCCTTGATGCATCTGCTTCGATACCCCGAAACACTCTTCGGGACCGCTGCGGAACGGGGGGCGGATCCGTGCGGTCCGTCCATGGACTGGGGCACCTTGCCCGATGAAGTCCGACGGTGCTTCCAGTACTGGGGGACACGCTGCACGGACGTGCTGCTTCATCTGCAACTGGCGGCGGAGGTCTTGCGACGCCACGGCGTAAAGATCTGTCGAGGCGAGGTGCGGCTCACTTGCTTGCGTCACGAGGACATGTCGCCCGGCGTCTTCATTGAACTGAGCATCGACGCGACGCCGATGGAGGCGGTGGCCCTGACGCGGGAGCTGGACCGGCGCGCGATCGATCTTGGCGTTCCCTATGAAGGCTTCGTGTTCTGCTTCATGGAGGGGGAAGGCGGCGATGACGAGGAGGACGGCGCATGCCTCTGCCCCTGCCCAATATGTGGCTCCGTCCGTGATGGTGGGACGGCGGGAGTCGACGAATGACAGCCAAGCCCGATGATTTGAAGGTGCTCGCCGAGGAGCAGTCCAAGGTTTGGGGCGAAGCGTGGCAGCGTTCCACGATCTCGCGGGCCTACTACGCCAGCTATCACCGTTGCCTCGCATGGGAATCAACGCTCTCGAAACGCGCGCTCGTTCGTCGGTGGAAGGGCAGCGAGCATCAGCAGTTGTTGAATCGCTTGAATGCACCGAATCCTGCCTGTACGGAGGAAGAGAAACGGCGATCCAAGGAACTCCATCGACTGTTGTCCTTGCAGCGCGATCGGCGAGTCAAGGCTGATTACGACCTGCACATGGACGTGAGCCGCCGGGAGATGAAGCGTCAGCTCGCCGACGCGCGGGACCTGTTCCGTGAATGCGGAGACATGCCTTGACAGGTGCCGCGCGCCGCATGCTCACTCGCTGATCGTCTTCGTGCTGAAGCCCGGGTCCTTCGCGATGTCCGCCTCGGAGAACGGCATCTTCTGCCACTGTCCCGCGCTGTAGGCGCGGGTGTAGTCGGCGTAGTGGGCCGAGGCCGGGTCGTCGGACAGCGAGAAGGTCAGGAAGGTGTAGGCCTCCACACCCTCCGACGGGAAGCGCACCACCTGCATGTAGCTGTTGGCGCTGGTCGCCGTGTCGAGCTGGTAGCCGCCCTGGTCCAGCCGCGACAGCGCGCACGCCACCGTGTAGTAGCCCTGCGCGCCGCAGCCGCCATACATCGGGATCTTCTCGCTGCCACGGACCGCGAACAGCGTCTCGCCGCGCGTGGCGTCCAGCGCGAAGCCGCTGGCCTGCACGCGCAGGATCGCCGCCCCGAAGGCCTGCTTCAGCGTGCCCGTCGCCGCCACGTTCAGCACGCGCGGCGTACCGATCGGATCGGCCGGATCGAAGCGCACCTGGTACAGCGAGGACTCCACCACCAGCGACGCGCGGCTCCAGAACTCGTCCCACAGATGCGCGCCGCGCGACGCGATCAGCCCCTTGCCGTCCCAGGCCTGCAGCGTGGCGCAGGCCTGCGCCGGATCGACGCTTTTGGCCGGGTTGAAGGTCTCCCCGGTGAGCAGGTCCCCGGTCACGTCGATGACCGAGGCCGGCGAGCACAGCATCGCGTAGGCCTGGTCCTTGAACAGCTCCGCGGTGAACGCGCGGCTGTTGAGCACCATCGCGCGCACCGTCTCGCTGGTGGCCTTGTTGCCGGCATAGCCGTCGGTGCCCGCGAGCCGCCCCTGCACCAGCGTGTGCGCGAGCCGCGTGCGGAAACTCAGCGAAGCCGTGCCCGCCGGGCCGAGGATGTCCGGGTAGCCGGTCAGCGGCGAGGCGGTGTTGGGCAGCCAGTAGCTGTCGTTGCTGTTGAGCACATAGTCATCGCGCAGCAGGCCAGGCATCCGCGAGGGGCCGATCGCGCCGGGCTGCACCGAGTCGAGGTCGCTCTGCCAGTCGCAGCTGCTCTTGGAGCCGTCCAGGACGGGCGTGCGCGGCAGCGCGGCGGACAGCGCCGCCGTCAGCGGCGTGGCGCAGTTCATCAGCTGCGCGCTGGAGACGTTGGGCACCGCGCCGATGTCGGCATACCAGGCCTGGTTGCCGCCGCGCGCGACCGCGACGGTGTTGACCCAGGGGATGGAGGCCTCCTCGCGCTGGATGCGGGCCACGTCGTCCAGCGTCGTGGCCTGGCTCCAGCGCAGCCAGACGCGGAAGACGCGGAAGTTCTCGGCGTTGATGTCGCGGATCGCGAACGCGGTGTTCGTGTTCCAGCCCAGCGCCGGATTGACCGCGGCCAGCGTCACCATCGGCCCGTACTGCGATTCGTAGAGCGTGCGGGTGACCGGCGCGACGCTGCCATCGCCCTGCAGCACCTGCACCGTGATGCTGCGCGCCGTCATCTTGACGATCGCGCCGTCACGCAGATAGCTGGTTGGATCGCCGGGTGCCAGCGAGAGCTGGAACAGTCCGAAGCGCCGCGCCGTCGAGACGGTGTGGCTCCAGGCGACCTTGTCCGTGTAGCCGATCTGGATCACCGGCACCCCGAGGAAGGAGGTGCCGGCGACATTGAGCTCGCCCGCAATGGTGAGCTGCGCCTGGTAGAAGCGGTCGGGGCCGCGCCAATACCAGTGCGGATTGCCGAACAGCAACGGGCTGCCGTCGCCGGTGGCCGCGGTGCCGAAGCCGATCATGTTGCTGCCCACGCCATCGCTGCCGCCGACCTGGAAGGCGGGCAGCCTCGACGCGTCGATCGCCACGCGCAGCGGCGCGGCGGTGGACCGGGCGCGCGCGGCGACGGCGACTGAGGGGGCGGCCGAGGGGCTGGCGGCCGCGGGCGGGGCCGCGTTGGCGATCTGGGGCAGGAAGTTGCTGTAGCCCGCCGCGAAATGCGCGGCGTACATGCGGCGGAAGACGTCGGTGTCCGAGATCGGCACGACCCAGGCCTCGGCGCGGCAGGCCGCATGGGCATTGGGATCGGCGCCGGCCTTCAGGTCGCGCAGGTAGCGGTTGTAGCCCGCGGCGTAGCCGGCGACGAGCTGCTTGAGCTTGTCCGGCTGCGCGGCGATCAGCCGCTGCAGCACCGCGTCGTTGAGGACATGCCGGTGGTAGAAGTCCGAGTCGATGTTCTTCGGCTGGCCGATCGTGCCCTGGAACGGAATCCGCGCCTCGGCGCCGAAGTAGCGCGAGCGCTCGCCGCGGAAGGTCAGCATCGAGTTGGCGAGGGTGCACAGGTCGTCCTGCGCCTGCGCGTAGCCGTAGCCATAGCCGGCGCCGCCCCAGCTGGCCGCCTTGACGTGCGGCACGCCCATCGCGGTGCGGCGGATCTCGGCCGAGTAGGTGGCATCGGGCGGCGTCGGGCCGCCGCCGTTGTCGTCATCGCCACCGCAGGCGGCGAGCAGCGCGGCGCCTCCGAGGGCCAGCGCAACGAGCGGCCCGCGGCCGCTTCGAATCGAAAGTCGCATGTTGTCTCCCTGGAACGAGTGGCGGCCCGATCGCTCGGGCCGCCACAAGCATAGGGCGACCGGGCCCGCGAGGGTCAGGGCAGTTTGCCCAGCGCGTTGACCGCGTCGATCAGGCCGAAGCCGTCATAGACGCTCCAGCCCTTGACCGCCGCGCCGCCCGAGTAGGGGATGACGCGCGCCGCCGGCGTTCCCTGCAGGAGGCTCTTGACCTGCTTGGGCGTCAGCGTGCCGGGGCCGCCGGCCTTCTGCAGCATCAGCGCGGCGACACCGGCCGCATGCGGGGCGGCGGCGCTGGTGCCGAAGAAGTTGTTGAAGCCGTCGCCCTCGTAGTCCGAGTTCTTGTAGAAGAAGGTCGTGTTGCCGCCATCGGGCGCGGCGATGTCGGGCTTCTTGCGCGTCTCGGCCACCGGGAGCCGGTTGCCCGCGGCGTCGAAGGCGATCGTCACCGGGCCCGGGCTGGAGAAGCTCTCGAACGCGGGGATGAACGGGCTCTGCTGCGCGGCCGGGAAGGTGTAGCGGTAGGCAGCGACGCTGTTGGCGGCGGCCGCGGCGCTGTGGCCGAAGGTGATCGGGCTGGTGCGCACGCGGAAGGCGCTGCCGCCCCAGCCGTCGAGGTTGGCGATGCGCACGCGCGAGGCCTGGTGCGTGCCGGCGCTGGTGCGGCCGATCATGATCCGGTAGTTGCCCGAGGGTCCGCCGGACAGGCTGACGATCTCGGTGCCGTTGTCGACCGCGAAGTTGTCGTCGGCGAAGGTGAAGACGCAGGTGCCGGTGTCGTCGATCAGGTAGAAGTTCAGGTCGGTGGTGACCTTGCCCTGGTAGAAGAGGTCGTCCCACTGCAGCAGCAGCGTGGAGCCGGCGGCGTTGTAGGTCACCGGCAGCGCGAACACGCCGCCGCCGAAGTCCAGGAAGCCGCCGCCGACATCGGCCGCCGTGCCGCCGGACGAGGGCGAGCCCTCGCAGGCCAGCACCGAGGCCAGGTCGACGTTGCCCAGGTTGGTCGGCGTCGTCGAGAAGGTCGCGGCGGGGATGTCGATCGAGCCGCCGCCGCCGGAGGCGCCCTGGTTGCCCGCGGACGAGAAGTACGAGACCGGCTTGCCGGGCAGCGTGGTGCTGGTCACGACGTCGGTGACCGCCTGCGCGACCTGGCCGTCGGAGAAGAAGGGCTCGTCGTAGTAGAAGACGTCGTCGACGATCACGTCGGCGCGGCAGCGCGGATCGGTGCGCAGCACGCGGATGAAGTTCGCGAAGGCGGCCTCGCCGGCGAAGGCGGTGGCGAAGCACTGGTCGGCCTGCGGCGCCACGTCCTGGACGATCTGCATCATCGCGCGGCCTTCGTCGGCCAGGCTGTCGTCGGGGGGCAAGTCCAGCACGAGCTTGGGCGGACGCAGGTCGCCGGAGGCGATGTCGTCGGCGGCGCGGATGGTGGTGAAGCTCAGCGGCGAGCCGTCGTAGGAGTCGGAGAGCACGCCGACGGTGATGCCCGCGCCGGTCCATCCCGAGGCGTTGGCGACGTTGCTGCGCATCACCGGCGCGCCCTGCGAGGTCACGGCGCCGACGTTGCGCTGCGGCCGGTGCGTCATCTTCATCAGGTGCAGGCCGCTGGTGGCGGCGAGCGTGGTCAGCGTCGCCGGCGGCACGTAGGCGGAGATGGCGCCGGCGCGGAAGGCCGGATTGACGCCGGTGACGCGGGCGCCGGCGGCGGTCAGCGAGGCCTGCATGCCGGCGAGCGAGGCGCCGGGCTGCAGGTAGATGTCCACGAGCACGCGGCCCTGGGCGTCGGTCATCGCGCGATGGTTGGCCCGGATGGCGCTGGGCGCGACGCTCAGGCTGCGCGCGGCGCGGCGCGACTGCTGGTCGACGAGGTCGGAGAGCGGGCCGTCCAGCTTGGCGTGCTGGGCCTGGGCGGCGCCGCAGGCGGCAAGGGCGACCAGCGCGGTGAGGGCGCGCAGGCGCGGGAAGGACGGGCGATGGGAAGTCGTCATGGAGCGGCTCCTGCGGGGTCAGGCGTTGACGGAGGCGGACGGGGCGGCCTTGCGGCGGCGGATCAGGCCGGCGGCGCCGAGCGCCGCGCCGGCCAGCAGCAAGCTGCCGGGCTCGGGCACGTCGGAGGCGGCCGCGCTGGCGCCGGTCAGGACGATCTCGTAGTCGCCCGATTCGCTGGTGATGCTGTTCCAGCCGCTCAGCGCGCCCGCGCCGGGATTGGCCGCGACGTTGCCGGCCTGGCCCAGCAGCGACGGGAAGATCGCCGCGCCGCCGCTCACCGGCGTGTAGCTCGCGCCGGTGATGGCCAGGTAGTACAGGCCGCTGACGGTCGGGATGTAGCCGCTCAGCGTCGATTGCGAGCCGCCGGCATTGCCGTCGTCGTCATTGGCGATCAGGCCCTTGCCGGCGGCGTCGAACAGGTACAGGACCGTGTCGAAGAAGTTGTACGGGAAGCCCGCCGCGGTCGTCGTGGCCGAGAAGGCCGTGCCCGCGGTCAGGTAGACGGCGAACAGGTCGGCGTCGGCGCCGCCGTCCAGCGTGCCGCGGATCGCGTCGACCGAACCGGAGCCGGTCACGGCCGTCGCGGTGGCGAGGGATTCACCGGCATCGGTGCCGCCCTCGAGGAAGACCGCGGCGGCCTGGGCGGACGTCGCCGCGCCGAGGGCCAGTGCCGCGATCGGCAGCCAGGTGTGCTTGAAGCGCTTGATTCTTGTGGACATCGTGATCTCCCTTGATCGTGTGGACACAACGCACCGGGGCAACCGCGCTCGGTGCGGTACTGCACACATCATCTGTTTGCAGGAGGTGTGCCAGGTGTTGTCCCGGCGTCAGGGGGCGTGGCCGCGGAGGCCGATGGCGACTGGCGTCGCGCCGATCCAGGCAGAGCCGTGCGGCGTACGCCGAGGCGCGAAGGCAATCCCGCGAACGCGGGGTGTAAAGCCGGCCGACTCCGGGTTTACGCGGGAGGTGAGGCGGGCGGCGGCGGGCGGCGGTTCGGCGAAGATGCCGCTCCTCCAAGCTGTCCGAGCCCCGAACGCGACATGCACATTCTTCTGATCGAGGACGACCTCGACCTTGGCCGCGCGCTGCAGGCGGCGCTCCAGCTCGAAGGCCATAGCAGCGAATGGCTGCGCTGCGCCGACGCCGCGCCGCCGCGGCTGGACCCGGCGGCGCAGGATGCCGTGCTGCTGGACCAGACGCTGCCGGACGGCGACGGGCGGGCGCTGCTGGCCCGCTGGCGCCGGCAGGGCAGCGAAGTGCCGGTGATCGTCGTCACCGCCCGCGCGGGCCTGCAGGACCGGCTGGCCGGCTTCGACGGCGGGGCCGACGACTACGTGGTCAAGCCTTTCGAGATGCCCGAGCTGATCGCGCGGCTGCGCTCGGTGCTGCGCCGCAGCGCGCAGCAGGCCAGCGACTGCTGGCGGCTCGGCGCGTTGACCCTCGAACCGCGCCGCCATCGCGCGCTGCTGGATGGCGAGGAACTGGCGCTGTCGCCGCGCGAGTACCAGCTGTTGATGGAACTGGCGCGCGAGCGCGGTGGCGTGGTGGCCAAGCGCACGCTCGCGCAACGCCTGTCCCCGCTGGGGGAGCCGCTGGACTTCGGCGCGCTGGAGGTGCACCTGTCCAACCTGCGGCGCAAGATCGGCGCGTCTCGCATCGGCACCGTGCGCGGCGTGGGCTATTGGCTGGAGTGCGCATGAGGCGCTGGCGGGTCCCCACGCTGACGCGCCGCATCACCGGCGCGCTGGTGTTGGCGGTCGCGCTGCTGGCCGTGGTCGTGCTGGTCCAGGACCAACTGGACCTGCGGCGGGAGATGGCCACCGATCCGGGCGTCGGCCGGATGGGCCGGATGATCGGCGCGGGCCTGCATGAACTCGACGATCCCGGACAGGCGGCAAGGCTGGTGGCCGGCCATGCCCGCCACGGCAACCGGGAGCGGCACCGTTCCGGCCTGCTGCACGGGGACCTGCTGATCCAGCTCTATGACCGGTCGGGGCGCCTGCTCTACGCATCCGCCCCTGCGGCGCCGATCGAGGCGGTCGGCATCGGAACCCAGGTCCTCGCCGGCCAGCCGCATTGGACCTATCGCGAGGACGGCCCGCGCTGGTCGCTGCGGATCGCGGAACCCTCGATCACCAGCGCCAGCCTGCTCGGTTTCTCGAGCGTGGAACTCGGCAAGCAGCTCGCGCTGGCATTCCCGCTGATGGTGCTGCCGTTGTGGATCGCGGTGCACACGGGGCTGCGCCCGCTGCGCCGGCTGACGCGCCGGATCGAGCAGCTCGACGCCAGCCACGCGCTGGAGCCGCTGGCCATGGACCTGCGCTACGCGGAACTGCGTCCGTTGGGGGAGGCCTTCGACACGCTGATGCGCCGGCTGCGTGAGCGGGTCGTCCGGGAGCAGTCCTTCGTCCAAGATGCGGCGCACGAGTTGCGCACGCCGCTCGCCGTCATCGCGACGCAGGCGCACGTGCTGGCGAACGCGGCGGACGCGCCGGCGCGCGAGGCCGCCGCCGCGGCCATGCAGGACGCGGTGGCGCGCGGCGCGCACCTGTCGGGGCAGTTGCTCGATCTCGCGGCGCTCGATCGGGGCGGCCAGGCGTCGCCCGAGACCGTCGACTTGGCCGAGCTGACCGCGCGGATGCTGGCCCGGCAGGCCGGGGCGGCGCGCCGGGCGGGCCTGTCGCTGTCGCTGGAGGCGCCCGAGCGGCTGTCCCTGGCCCTGGACGGCATGGCGTTCCAATCCATCCTCCAGAACCTGCTCGACAACGCGCTGCGCTATGTGCCGGCCGGCGGCCGCGTCGAGGTGGTCCTCGCGCACGAGCGGCGCCAGGGCCTGCGGCTGACCGTGTCGGACGACGGACCCGGCATTGCCGGGCAGGACCGGGAGCGCGCGTTCGAGCGCTTCTGGCGCGGGCCGGGGCACGACCGCCCGGGCTCGGGCCTGGGCCTGGCGATCGTCCGGCAGGCCGCGTCGCGCCTGGGCGGGCGCGTGAGGCTGGGCGCCGGGCTGGAGGGGCGGGGCGCCTGCTTCGAGCTCGAGGTGCCGGCCGCGGCCTTGGGCATTCCTTAAGGTCGGCGTTTTCAGAATGGCCGCGTCAATGTCGACAGCCTTCTGAAAGCCGCAGTGAAGACGCTTCCGAACTTCCTTTTCCTGATCGCCTCGACGGCGCTGACGGCCTCCGTGGCCCGCGCCGCCGACCCGTACGCCGGGGTGTCGCTCGCCACGCCGGGCGAGGCGCGGATCAATGCCGGCCCTGGCGCGACGCTCGGGAACGACAATCATCCGGCGGCGTTCAAGCTCTATGCCGGCCTGCGTTTCAGTCCGGAATGGTCGGTGGAGGCGGGTTATGGCGCCTTTGGCAGCTGGCGCTTCTCGGATCCGGCGCCGGGGGCCGTGGACTCGGCGCGGATCGCCTCGAACGCGTTCACCGTCGCCGCGCGTTACACCGTGGACCTCGGTGAGGCGGTTTCGGTGTTCGCCAAGCTCGGCCTGGCGGCCAACCGCTTCCGCTACAGCGACAGCGCGGGCCAGTCGGCGCGCGGCAGCTTCGTCCGGCCGCTGTGGGGCTTCGGCGCGGAACTCAAGCTGAGCAAGGAACTCAGCGTGCCGCTGGAGTTCGAGTCCTTCGGAAAGGGCCGGACCGCGCTGGGCGAGTTCCATCAGCGCAAGCTGGAACTGGGGTTGAGGTATCAGTTCTGACGACGGGCCGGCCCGTTGACCGCCTCCGCCCCGTCAATTCCGGTCCGGGCGCAGCGCGCGGCCCTCGGGCGATTCGCCCGCCTCGGTGACCCGGCCGCTGGCCTTGCGGCTGGCGGGCCCGGTTGCCGGGCGGGGAGGCGGGCTTTCCTGCTCCGCCGAGGACGGCTCGATGGGCGTCTGCACGGCGGGGGAGGGGCCTGGCGCGGGGGCTGGGCCGACGCGGCCGGCGGGGCGCTCCACTGGCCGGCATCGATCGGCGGACCGACGGTGCCGGACTGGCGCCGGCTCGCGCTCGACGCGGCGGGCGCTTCCGGTGTCTGGGCGATGGCCGCGGCGGCGGCGGCGACGGTCATGCTCGCGGCGAGCAGCGTCATCTTGCTGAGGCGCTTCATGGCGGCTCCTCGCGGGACTGCGATAGGCGAAGTCTTCGCCCGTTGGCGGGGGCTGTCTGTAGGACAGGGCCGCGTATTGGAGCGCTGGCGGGGGCCTAGCGCGTGGGCAGCGGTGTGGACGCGGCCGGCTCCAGCCGCAGCGAGGCGCGGGCCTCGGCCTGTCGCACGAGCTGTTCGAAGGCGCGATCGGCATCGGCGGCATCGCGGCTGCGCACCATCATCACGACCGTCGCGTGGCGGGTGAGCGCCGCGAAGAACTCCTGGGTCTCGCTGCTCCAGACCAGACGCACGACGTCGTCTCCGATGCGCTGGCGGCGCACCGTCTCCACCGCGCTGCCGAAGAAGCGCAGGTCGGGGCCGTCGGACAGCGGCGTCATCGGCACGGCGGGCAGCAGCATCTCGGACGGCAGCGTGGACCGCGCCGGTGTCGAGGCGGGGACGTCGTCGGTCATGCGGCCCAGCAGGACCGGGCGGCCGACTTCGCCAGCAGCGGCCATGCGCCGGAAGCTGTCGAAGTGCTGCCACGCGATCGACTCGTCGGCGGTGGTGAGCGTGCGCCGCATCGCGCCTTGCTGCGACACGGCGACGTAGTACTTGCGGGGGGCCGCGCTCGACCAGACCTCGATCGCGACATCGTCGACCTCGGCGCGGCGCGCCAGTTGCACGGACTTCGCGGCCAGCCGCTGGCGGAGCTCGTCCATGTCGGCGGCTTCGGCCTCGATGGCGGCGGGGGCGGCGCTTGCCGCGGAGGCCGGCCGCTGCGGCGGCGCTGCCGGTTTCGTCTTGCCGCCAGGCTTGCCAGCGGGGACGGTCTTTCCGGCTTTCCCTCCCTTGGAGGGCTTGGAGGGCTTGGAGAGCTTGGCTGGGGCGGCCTTCCGGGGGGATTTCTCCTGCGCCGCCTGGGCGGTCGAGGACGCGCCGGCCAGTGCGAGGCCGACCGCGGTCAGCAGCGCGATGACCGGACCGCGCACTGGCGCGAGACCTCGGGAACGACGGAAGGGCGGAACCATGAGCGGTCGGCATGGTACGACGTACGCGCCCCCGCGAGGCACCGCGCCCGCGCCGCCGACGCAAATCGACACACGGCGGATAATCCGCGCCCTATGTCCCCGAAGTTCTCCCCCTGGCGGCTGTCCGTCGCGCCGATGCTCGACTGGACCACCGCGGATTGCCGTTTCCTGCACCGGCTGCTGACCCGCCACACGCTGCTCTACACCGAGATGGTCACGACCGGCGCGATCCTGCATGGCGACAAGCCGCGCCACCTCGACTTCAACGCCGAGGAGCATCCGGTCGCGCTGCAGCTGGGAGGCTCGGAGCCGGCCGATCTGGCCGCCTGCGCGAAGCTGGCGCAGCAGTGGGGCTATGACGAGGTCAACCTGAACTGCGGCTGCCCCAGCGAGCGCGTCCAGCGCGGCGCGTTCGGCGCCTGCCTGATGGCGGAACCGGGACTGGTGGCCGACGGCGTCAAGGCGATGCGGGACGCGGTTGCTATCCCGGTGACCGTCAAGCACCGCATCGGCATCGACCGGATCGAGAGCTACGGATTCGTTCGCGACTTCGTCGGCCAGGTGGCCGAGGCGGGGTGCGAGGTCTTCATCGTGCATGCGCGCAACGCCTGGCTGCAGGGGCTGTCGCCGAAGGAGAACCGGGACATCCCGCCGCTGCGGTACGAGCTCGTCCACCAGCTCAAGCGCGAGTTTCCCGGGCTCACGATCGCGATCAACGGCGGCCTCAAGGCCGATGACGAGATCGCGGAGCAGCTCCAGCATGTCGACGGCGTGATGATCGGCCGGCAGGCGTATCACGAGCCCTGGCAGATGGCGCAGTGGGATCAGCGCTTCTTCGGCGAAGCGGCGCCGTGCGTGACGAGCCGGGAGGAGGTCGAGGCGCGGTGGCTCGAGTATCTGGACCGGCAGGTTGCGCTGGGGCGGCCATGGTCGCAGGCGATGCGGCACGCGCTGGGGCTGTGGAACGGATTGCCGGGCGCGCGCCGCTGGCGGCAGGTGTGGTCGGATCACAAGCTCAAGGCGCTGGCGCCGCGCGAGGTGGCCAAGCTCGCCACCGAGGCCCGCGTGCAGGCCGCGGAGATCGCCCGGCAGCATCCGGCATTCCAGGAGCCGGCGGCGCAGGCGCCCGTCACCAGCTGACGCGGCGGCGAGGAGCATCGCGCGATGGCGCCGCAAGTCTTCTTCCATTGCTATCCGACGGCGCTCGGGCACTGCGGCATCGCGTGGACCGAGCGCGGCATCGTGGGCTCGCAGTTGCCGGAAGAGACGCCGTCGATGACGCGCGATCGCATGTGGGTGAGATTCCCCGCGGCGCGGGAGGAGATGGATGTCGAGCGCCTGCCGGAGGCGGTGAGGCAGGCCTGCGAGGGGGTGCGCGCGCTGCTCGAAGGGGAGGCGCGGGATCTGCTCGAGGTGGAGTTGGACGACAGCGCGGTGCCGGCTTTCGATCGGGAGGTGCTCGCGCTGACGCGGCGCATTCCGGTCGGGCAGACGCTGACTTATGGCGAAGTGGCCGCGCGGCTCGGCCATCCGGGCGCGGCGCGCGCGGTGGGCCGGGCGGAAGGCCACAACCCGTTCGCGCCGATCGTGCCTTGCCATCGCGTGATGGGCGCGCCGGCCACGGGCAAGGCGGCCAACCTCACGGGCTTCTCCGCCGCGGGCGGCGTGGCGACGAAGCTCAAGATCCTCGCGATCGAGGCGCGCGCGACAGGACAGCAGGTCGGCGAACAGCAGGATCTGTTCTGAGGTTGAGCCCTTGCGCAAGAACTCCCTCGCCCCCCGCGAGGGGGGAGAGGGCAGGGGAGAGGGGGGGCTTCGAAGGGCAGCAGCGCTATGGCACGAGCCCCCTCTCCCCTCCCTCTCCCCGCTGGGGCGAGGGGGTTTACTACGACGTCCGGCTCATACTCCCTCGCCCGCTTGCGGGAGAGGGCAGGGGAGAGGGGGTTCGTGGCGCCCCTCAATCCCAGGGCGCCGCCTCAGTCGCGAGGTCCTGATCCTTCGCGGCGGAAGGCGCCGCGGCGGGCTTGGCGGCAGCGCCGCCAGGCGCGTGTTCCGCCGCGATCTTGGCCGACTGCCCGATGAAGTCGAGCTCGCCGCCCAGTCCCTCGATCAGGTCGGGGATCAACTGCGCGAGCTCGCCGGTCGCCAGCGCCGCGTCCACATCGAACGCCTCATCCTTGGCCGGCTTGTCCCGCCCGTCGAAGACCACGTCCAGGAACTTGATGCCCTTGATCTGCATCGTGTCCGTCAACGTGAACGACACGCGCTCCTTCCAGGTCATCGCCAGCCGCGTCGGCATCTTGCCGCTGGTCAGATGCGCCTTCACCTCATCGGTGTCCAGGTTGTGACGCGCATAGCGCACCGCCGCCTTCATCTCATCGGCCGCCTTCAACTCGCAATCGCGGTCGATGATGAAATCCTTCGGCGGTACGCCGTCCATCAGCCACGCGGCCATGCACGCCGCCGGCGATTCCGCGCTCTGCAGCAGATGCAGGTTGATCGACGAATCCGCCTTCACCAGCAGCGTGATCAGCTCATCCGCCTTGCCGATCGAGCCCGCGTCCACCATCAGCAAGCCCTGCTTCGGCGAGACCCACACCCGCAGGTGCGACTGCAGCGTGAACGCGCGCGGCAGCAGTTCCAGCGTGGCCTGGTCCTTCATGTCGCGCTGCTGCTTCTTGCCGGGACGCCGGCCGGTCTCGTTCTCGATCTGCTCGACCATCTCCTCGACCCGCTCGCGCACCACCGAACCCGGCAGCACGCGCTTCTCCATGCGCAGGCTGAGCAGCCAGTGGCCGTCGATCTCCTCCAGCAGGCGGGCGCCGGGCTCGCCGCGCGGCGGCACCCAGCCGGCCGACAGCGCCTGCGTCGCGCCGCAAGGCTGGAAACGCTCCTGCTCGAGCGCGTCCTCGAGCTTCTCCACATTGGGCTGCCAGTCGTTGGACAGGCGGTAAACGATCAGGTTCTTGAACATCTCGGAACTACGGCAGGCAAGGACGGCGCGCCAGGGCGCCAGGAATGACGACGGGGCCACGCGGACGACGCGTGGCCCCGTTCAAACGATGGGCGATTGTCTCAGTTCCCGCGGCCGCTCCGGCCACGGATCAACCCGGTTGCGCGTTCAGGACGAGGCGGATTCGGCGGCGATCTGGCGCAGCGCCTGCTCGAAGGCCTCGGGCGGCTGGCCGCCCTGGATCAGGTACTTCTCGTTGATCACGACCGCCGGCACCGAGTTGATGCCGCGCGTCAGCCACAGCGACTCGGCATCGCGCACCTCGTCGGCGTAGCCGCCGCTGTCGAAGACGCGCGCCGCCTCGGCCGCGTCCAGCCCGATCTCGCGCACCGCGGCCAGCAGCGTGTCGCGCTCGCCCGGGTTCCGGCCGTGCGTGTGATACGCCGTCAGCAGCGCCAGCTTCAGGTCGTGCTGCGCCTTGAGCGACTGCAGCCCGGCCCAGTGCAGCAGGCGATGGGCGTCGAAGGTGTTCCAGACCCGGCTGCGCGCGCCCTCGGTGAAGGTGAAGCCGACATCGGCGCCGCGCTGGCGCAGATGCGCGCGGATGTCCTTGCGCTGCTCGGGCGTCGAGCCGTACTTGCGCGTCAGGTGCTCCTCGATGTCCTCGCCCTCGGGCGCCATCTGCGGATTGAGCTCGAAGGGCTGGAAGTGGATGTCCACCGGCACGTCCGGCAGGCGCTCCAGCGCGGTCTCCAGCGACTTCAGGCCCACCGCGCACCAGGGGCAGGCGACGTCGGAGACGAAATCGATGCGCAGCGGCTGCGGCGCGCCGGCGGAGGCGGAAGCGGAGGTGTCGTTCATGCCCGCGACTCTAGCCACAAGCTCAAGTCAACACGCGGTCGCTGGGCTTTGCCAGGTAGAACCACTCGTGGCCGGGCTCGGCGTTGTTGTTGGGAAAGACGATGCGTCCGCCGGCAGGCGCCAGCACCGGCGTGCCGTCGGCGCGCGTGCCGATGCGCTCGCCCGCGGCGACGGCGTCGAAGCTGGCCCAGGCGCGCTCGAAGCGGTCATCCAGGCTCTCGCGGTCGATGACCTCGTAGAGCTGCAGCAACTCCACCGGGCGCTTCGGATCGGCGAGCTCGATGTCCGCCGGCGCCACCATGCCCAGCAGCGCCAGCGTGCGCAGGATCGCCTTGAAGGCGACTTCGGGCCCTTGCGGGTCGGCGTGCTGGCCGCATTCCAGCGTGATGCAGTAGCCGCCGGTGCTGCGCATGTACTCGGTGGTGCCGACGCCGTAATGCGGGTCCTGCTGCAGCGCCATGCGGCGCGAGCCGTCGGCCGCCTTCCCGGCGCGGCGCTTCAGGCCGAGCGCGTAGGTCGACAGCCAGCCCTCGACGATGCGCGAGGTGCCCACCGCCAGCGCCAGCGCGGTTTCCGCGGCCTGATGGCGGAAGGGCTCGAGCTCGCCGTCGTTGTCGCGCGGGCCCATCATCGCGAAGGCCGGTCCGGGGTTGTTGAAGCTGTGAAGGTCCAGCAGCACGTCGCTGGCCGCGATCCACGGGCACAGGCGGTTGGCGACGCGGTCCTCGAAATCCTGCGGGATCGGATTGACGCGCAGGTTGCGGTTCAGGTTGCGCTCGCCCTCGCGGCGCTGCAGCCGGTGCGCCAAGGGGTTGACGACGGGGATCATCGTCAGCGTCCCCTTGAGCAGCGTGAGCCGGCCCTCGTCGAGCATCCGCATCACGCGCTCGATCGCGCCGACGCCGGCGACTTCGTTGCCATGCACGGCGGCCGTGACCAGCAGCTTCGGACCGGGCGTCAGGCCGGCGAACTGGTGGACGCGGAGATGGGTCGGGTGATCGAGGCGGGCGTCGCTCATGGCGTGAGGAGGGGGGCTCGAAAAAGGTCGAAAGGGGAAGCGCCGAGCATAGGCCCGCCGCGCGGACGCGCGTGCGCGCCGCGCATATCGAAAGCGCGGCCGGCCATGAGTTCAGGTGCGGAGGCGGGCGGCGCTCAGCCGCCGAGCAGCGCCGCCGCGTCGAGCGGCGTGTCGCAGGACCAGTGCGTGCTCGGCAGATCGCCGGCGGGCGCGCCATCGGCCCAGCGCGTCAGCCGGTACAGCGTGCCGAAGGCGAAATCGGGCGGCGCCTCGCCCGCGCCGGCGAGCAGCTCGCCGCCGCGGCGCACGTTGTCGGCCATCCAGGCCGGCAGGCGCAGGTGATACGGATTGCGCGCGATCTCGCCGTGATGGCAGGCCAGGGCGCGCACCAGCCGCGCGGTGTCGCGCTGACCCGTCTCGATCAGCGTGGTCGGCGACGGCTGCGTCGCCCAGAACTCGGTGTGGGCGAAGACGGTGGCGATCCGCGCCTGGGTCAGCGCCTCGGTGACCAGCAGATGGACGCCGATGTGGGTCGGAATGCCGTCGCCGGCGTGCGGCACCAGGATCAGCGCCGGCTTCTCCGCCACCAGCAGCTCGGCGACCAGGCGCACCTGCTCCTGCCATTGCGGCGTGCGCGCGGCGGCGGCCTCGGGCTTGACCTGCTCGAAGCCGTCGGCGGCCAGCAGGCGCAGGTCGAAGCCCAGCACGTCGCAGGCGGCGCCCAGCTCGGTCCAGCGCTCGGCGCGCCGGCCCTGCTTGCTGCCCAGCGTCACCGCGATGTTGGTGACGCGCCAGCCGGCCTCCTGGCGCAGCCGCAGCGGCAACGCGCCGACGATGCATTCGTCGTCCGGATGCGGGGCGAAGACCAGCGCCAGCGGCGCGGGGCCCGCGGAACCGGATCCGTCCGGGGCGGATCGCGCCGTCAAAGGACTGACACCGGTACGCACGGGTTGCTGCAGGACGGCATACCAGCTGGCGATCCAGGCTTCCCAGTCGGCCTGGCTGGCGGCGGGGCGGGTGCTGATCGGAAGGGCAGGCGTGGGGGCCGGGGGAGAGGCGTTCGCGTTCATCGGCGGGGATGTTGCGGCCCGGAAGCGAGACCTCCGGGCGGGTTCGTTCGGCCCATTCTGGCGGGCCGCATCCCCAAATGGTATTACATTGGTAGTAAAACTAGAAGCAGACCGGTGTAATTCCGGAAGCGGAGCGGTCGCCTCGCGGGTTCAGCCGCGGGCGGGGCGCGCCGGTCTGCCCGGCCAGGTTGCCAGCACGACGCCGCCCAGCGCCAGCGCATAGGCCAGCAATTGGGTGGCGCTCATGCGCTCGCCCAGGAAGAGAAGGCCGATCAGCGCCGTCGACACCGGCAGGAAGACCATGAACACCCCGGCCTTGGCGGCGCTGACGTGCTGCAGGCCCTTCATCCACAGCCAGACGGTGACCGTGCTGGCGGCGATCGCGTAGAAGAGCAGCAGGCCCCAGTCCTTGGGCGCGACGGCGCCGAAGTCGAAGTCCACCGCCTGCCACAGGCCCAGCGGCGTGACGAGCACCAGCCCCCACAGGTTGATCAGCGCGCTGATGCGCCGGGGCGGCAGATCGGCCGTCAGCCGCTTGCCGATGACGACGTAGCTGGCCTCGCAGCACATCGCGCCCACCAGCAGCAGCGCCCCCCAGACCGAGGTCTGGCCGAGTTCGCCGTCCGGCCCGGCGCCATGGCGGTCGAGCGCCACCATGACGATCCCGCCCACCGCCGCCGCGATGCCCAGCAGCGTCCGCGGCGCGATGCGCTCGCGCAGGAAGAGCCAGCTCATCAGCGCGACCGTCGCCGGGATGCCGGCCATGATCACGCCGGCCACCACGGCCGAGCTGTGCTTCATCCCGAACAGCAGGCAGATCGAGAACAGGAAGTTGCCGAAGAACGATTCGAGGAACAGCAGGAAGCGGGTGCGACCGGAGAGCGGCTTCTCCGCCGGGCCGCGCCGCAGCCACGGCAGCATGAACACCGCCGCCATGCCGAAGCGCAGGAAGGCCAGCAGGAAGACCGGGAAGGCCAGCACCAGCAGCTTGGACAGGCCGACGTAGCTGCCGATCAGGCTGGTGCTGGCGGCCAGGCTCAGGTAGGAGAGCCACGGCACCGGGTGGCCGTGGCGACCCGGGTGATCATGCGGAACGGGCGTCGGATCGGTGGTGGCGCTGGACATGGTGCGCGATGATGCCCGACGCCGTCACTTCAGGCGCCGCAGCGCCACGCGGATCGCGTCGATCATGCGGTCCAGGTGCTCGCGCTGGGCGATCAGCGGCGGCGACAGCGCCAGGATGTCGCCGGTGGTGCGGATGAGCACCCCCTGCTGCCAGCAGTCGAGGAAGGTCTCGAAGGCGCGCCTGGTCGGCTCGCCGGCGCGCGGCGACAGCTCCACGCCGCCGACCAGCCCGAGGTTGCGCACGTCGATCACGTGCGGCTCGCCGCGCAGCGCATGCAGCTGTTCGGCGAAGTGGTCCTGCAGTTCCGAGGCGCGCGTCAGCAGGCCGTCCTCGGCGTAGGTGTCCAGCGTCGCCAGGCCCGCCGCGCAGGCCAGCGGATGCGCCGAATAGGTGTAGCCGTGGAAGAACTCGATCAGGTGCTCGGGGCCGGTCATGAAGGCGTCGTGGATGCGCTGCTGCGCCAGCACCGCGCCCATCGGCACGCAGCCGTTGGTCAGCCCCTTGGCCACCGTCATCAGGTCCGGCGTGACGCCGAAGGTCTGCGCCGCGAAGGCCTGGCCGGTGCGGCCGAAGCCGGTGATGACCTCGTCGAAGATCAGCAGGATGCCGTGCCGGTCGCAGATCTCGCGCAGGCGCTGCAGGTAGCCCTGCGGCGGGATCAGCACGCCGGCCGAGCCGGCCACCGGCTCGACGATCACCGCCGCGATCGTCGACGCGTCGTGCAGCGCGACCATCCGTTCGAGGTCGTCGGCCAGTTCCGCGCCATGGGCCGGCTGGCCGACGCTGAAGGCGTTGCGCGCGAGGTCGTGGGTGTGACGCAGATGGTCGACGCCGGCCAGCAGCGTCCCGAACATCTTGCGGTTGGCGACCATGCCGCCCACCGACATGCCGCCGAAGTTGACGCCGTGATAGCCGCGCTCGCGGCCGATCAGCCGGGTGCGCTGGCCTTCGCCGCGGGCGCGGTGGTAGGCCAGCGCGATCTTGAGCGCCGTCTCCACCGACTCCGAGCCGGAGTTGGTGAAGAACACCTTGTTCATGCCCTGGGGGGCGATCTCCGCCAGGCGCGACGCGAATTCGAAGGCCTTGGGATGGCCCATCTGGAAGGGCGGCGCGAAGTCCAGTTCGGCGGCCTGCTCCTGGATCGCCCGGACGATGCGCGGCCGGTTGTGGCCCGCGTTGACGCACCACAGGCCGGCCACGCCGTCCAGGATCTGGCGGCCCTGGTCGTCGGTGAAGAACATGCCGTCGGCGCGCGTGAGCAGGCGCGGCGACTGCTTGAACTGGCGGTTGGCCGTGAACGGCATCCAGTAGGCGTCGAGGTCTGGCGTGGTCATGGGAACTCCGAGGTCAATGGCGGCCAGTCTAGGCAAGCCCTCGCGCAATCGGTGAGCGTTCCGGAGGCGGGTAAACCCGTGAATGCGCAATCCAGTGCGGCGTGTCGATGACTTCCTCGAACACAATGCCGCCCATGGTCAAGGAAGTGCAACTGGATGCGATCGACCGCGCGATCCTCGCGGTCTTGCAGCGCGACGCGCGCATCTCGAATCAGGACCTCGCGCAGCAGGTCCATCTGTCGCCATCGGCCTGCCTGCGGCGGGTCAAGCGGCTGGAGGACAGCGGCGTCATCGACCGCGTGGTCGCGCTGCTGAACCCGAAGGCGATCGGCAAGCCCGGCACCAGCTGGACCATCGTCAATCTGGAGCGGATGACGCCGGCGGCGCTCGCCGAGTTCGAGCAGGCGGTCAAGGACGCGCCCGAGCTCCTCGACTGCTTCTACGTGGCGGGGACCAATGACTACCTGCTGCGCTTCGCCTACAAGGACGCGGACGACCTCGAGCGGCTGCACACGCACGTGCTGATGCAGCTGCCGGGCGTGGCCAAGGCGAACTCGATGCTGGTGCTGCGGACGGTGAAGAAGTCGAGCGCGTTCCCGCTGGACTGAGCCGCGCCGCGCGGCCGTGGCCGTGTCAGGCCGCGCGCGGTCTGAGCACGCGCAGCATCGGCAGCAACTGGATCAGCAGCATCGCGCCGAGGATCAGCGCGCAGCCCGCCAGGCCGGCGCTGCCCAGCCGGTCGCCCATCAGCAGGTAGCCGAAGATGGCGGCGAAGAGCGTCTCCGACGACAGGATGATCGCGGCGTCCGCCGCATGCGCGTAGCGCTGCGCCACCACCTGGGCGGTGAAGGCCACGCCCACCGACAGCACGCCGGTGTACAGGAGCGGGCCGGCCGCGGCCTGCAGGCCGGCCCAGCTCCAGGACTCGAAGCCCAGCGCCCAGGCCAGCGCCACCACGCCGCAGAACAGGAACTGGCCGCCGGCCACGGTGAACGGCGCGTTCATCCGGTCCGCCACCAGGCCCACCAGCAGCACGTGCACCGCCCAGGGCAGCGCCGACGCGATCACCCAGGCGTCGCCCAGGCCGATGCTGAGCTCGTGCGCGCCCGACAGCAGGAAGGCGCCGACCAGGCAGGCCAGGGCGCCCGGCCACACGGACCAGTGCGGCAGGTGGCGCAGCAGGAGCCAGCCCAGCAGCGGCACCAGCGGCACGTAGAGCGCGGTCAGGAAGCCGGCGTTGGTCACGGTCGTGTACTGGATGCCGATCTGCTGCAGCGCCGCGCCGACGGTCAGCAGCGCGCCCAGTCCCATGATCTTCAGCGCGTCGCCGCCGCGCAGCGCGGTCGCGCCGGGCGCGCGGCGCTCGCGCACGATCAGCGGCAGCACCACCAGCGCGCCGATCAGGAAACGCACGCCGGTGAACATCATCGGGCCGATGCTCTCCATGCCATGGGCCTGGGCGACGAAGGCGGAGCCCCAGATCATCGCGATGAGGGTGAGCAGCAGATTGGCTTGGATGCGGGTCATGGAGCGGGAGTGTGCGGCATGGCCGGAGCGCCGGCCGATGGCCAGGACGCGTCAGCCTTCATGAGCTGAGATAGGCGATTTCTTCAGGGCTGAAGCCCGCGGCGCTGCGCGCCTCGACATTGAAGGGCGGGCGCAGCTTGGGCGCCTCGAAGCGCTCGACCAGCGCCGGATAGAGCGCCACCGGATCCAGTCCGCGCTCGCGGCACAGGTGGCGGTACCAGTGGTTGCCGATGCGCACGTGCCCGACCTCGTCGCGCAGGATCACGCCCAGGATCTCCACCGCGCGCGCGTCGCCGGCCTTGGCGAACTTGGCCTGCAGCGGCGGCGTGGCGTCCAGCCCGCGCGCCTCCAGCGTGCGCGGCACCAGCGCCATCCGCGCCAGCACGTCGCCGGCGGTGCGCCGCGCCATCGACCACAGCCCGTCATGCGCGTCGAAGTCGCCGTAGCGGCGGCCCAGCGATTCGCGCAGGTGGCCGTCCAGCAGCGAGAAGTGCAGCGCCTCTTCCGACGCGACCTGCAGCCAGTCCAGGTAGAACGCGCGGGGCATGCCGGGGAAGCGCCAGACCGCGTCCAGCGCCAGGTTGATGGCGTTGAACTCGATGTGCGCGATCGCGTGCAGCAGCGCCGCGCGGCCCTCCGGCGTGAATGGCGAGCGCGAGGCCACCTGCAGCGCCGCGACCAGGCGCGGCCGCTCGGGGCGGCCGGGGGGCTCGGTCTCGGGGACGAGGAGGGCGGCGGTGTCCAGCGCGAGGGCCGGCGCGCCGCCCGCGGGCGTGGCGCCATCGGCGGTGGCGTCGGCATGCAGCGCGCGGGCCGCCTGCGCCTTGGCCTGCGGGTCCGCGATCAGAAGGACCTGCAGCGCGCGGGTTCGAAGTTCCATTCGTAGAATTATCGGCCTGCGCAACGATGCGCCGCGCGGCCCGCTTGCGCGCGCGCCGTTTGCCCCCATCTCCGGACCTTCCCCCGATAACTCGAATTCCCCGAAGGACTCGCCATGACCACGCCCCTCAAGCCCGCCACGAGCGAGCTGCACAAGTTCCTCTTCGAAGGCCTGCCGGTGCGCGGCATGCTGGTGCGCCTGGACGAGGGCTGGAAGGAACTGCTGGGCCGCCGCAAGGAGCCGCTGGCGCCGGCGGTGCGCGACCTGCTCGGCCAGATGACCGCCGCCGGCGTGCTGATGCAGGCCAACATCAAGTTCAACGGCGCGCTGGTCTTCCAGGTCATGGGCGACGGGCCGCTGAAGCTGGCGGTGGCCGAGGTCCAGCCGGACATGACCTTCCGCTCCACCGCCAAGACCCGCGACGCGGTGCCGGACGGGGCGACGCTGCAGCAGATGCTCAATGTCCATGGCCAGGGCCGCTGCGCGATCACGCTCGATCCGAAGGACAGACTGCCGGGCCAGCAGCCCTATCAGGGCGTGGTGCCGCTGAATGGCCCCGATGGCCGGCCGCTGGAGAAGCTCAGCGACGTGCTGCAGCACTACATGCGCCAGTCGGAGCAGCTCGAGACCACGCTGGTGCTGGCCGCCAACGACCAGCTCGCGGCGGGCCTGCTGATCCAGCGCCTGCCCATCGAGGGCGAGGGCAACCTGGAGGCGGGCGCCTCGTCGGGCGTCGCGCGCGAGGAGATGGAAGAGGCCTACAACCGCATCAGCATGCTGGCGTCGACGCTGACCTCGGAGGAGCTGCTGACGCTGGACAGCGACACCATCCTGCGCCGCCTGTTCTGGGAAGAGACGGTGCGCCGCTTCGACCCGCAGTACCCGCGCTTCCAGTGCACCTGCTCGCGCGAGCGCGTCGGACGGATGCTGCTGGGCCTGGGCCGCCAGGAGGTGGACGAGGTGCTGGCCGAGCTGGGCGGCGTCGAGATCGGCTGCGAGTTCTGCGGCAACCACTACGTCTTCGACGCGGTGGACGTCGGCGAACTCTTCACCGAACCGCAGAAGCAGGCGCCGGGCTCGCGCAAGGTCCAGTAAGGGGATGGCCCCGAGGGGCCAGCTCCTCAGCGATCGACGCGCACTGCGCGATCCAGCGCCGTGGGCTGCACGCGCGTGGCGCCCTGGGCCTTGAAGTAGGCCTCCAGCGTTTCGACGTCCACCGGGCCGGTCTGCACGAAGCGCGCGTCCTTCAGCGCGACGAAGCCGTCGCCGCCGACCTGCAGGAACGAATTGATCGCCACGCGCAGCGTCTGGTCCGGGCCGATCGGCTTGCCGGCCAGCGTCATGCTGCCCGGCACGACGCGCGCGCCGAACGGGCGGCGCTGGTCCCAGCGGTAGCTGAAGCCTTGCGACAGCTGCAGCGGCATCCACTTCGCATCGTTGTTCTGCCACTGCTGCTCGAGCACCTGCTGCAGGCGTGCGCCGTTCATCTCGACGACGACCACCATGTTCGAGAACGGCAGCGCCGCGAACAGGTCGCCGAAGGTGACGCGGTCATCGTCACGATGGATCAGGCCGGTGCGCACGCCGCCGATGTTGACGAGCGCGATCTGCGCGCCGCCGGCGGCCGGCGCGCGGGTGGCCGCCAGCATCGAGTCCGCGACCAGTTGGCCCATCGTCGTGCCGCCGCCTTCGTTCTTGTCGCGGTCTTCCTTGCTCAGCGCCTGGCCGAGGAAGCCCACCGGCCGTTCGATCAGCGGCTGGGCGACCTGCTGGTAGCTGTTGATCAGCAGCGTCTGGCGCGGATCCTTCGCGGTCTCCGGACGGACGACGACGTTGTTCGCGCTGGCCTGCGTGAGCGTCCCGGTGGCGCGGTCCAGCGTCAGGTCGATTTCGGTGACCAGCGTCCCGTAGCGGTGGCTGCTGGTGACGAGACGGCCGTCGATGCGGCAGTTGTAGGCCTGGTGCGTGTGGCCGGACACGATCAGGCCGACGCGCTTGTCGAGCTTCTTCACGATGTCGACGATCGGGCCGGAGATGCCCGGGCAGTCGTTGATGCCGCCGGTCGGATAGCCGCCTTCATGGATCAGCACCACGACGGCGTGCACCCCCTGGCGGTCCAGCTCGGGCACCAGGCGGTTGATGGTCTCGGCCTCGTCGTCGAAGCGCAGGCCCTGGATGCCGGTCGGGCTGACCAGCTCCGGCGTGCCCTTGAGCGACAGTCCGATGAAGCCCACCGGCACGCCGTCGAAGCGCTTGATCGCATAGGCCGGCAGCACGGACTGGCCGGTCGCCGTGTCGATCGTGCTCGCCGCCAGGTACTGGTACTTCGCGCCCTTGAACTCGGTCGGCCCCTTGCAGCCGTCCTTCGGATGGCAGCCGCCGCGCTGCTTGCGCAGCAGCTCGCCGATGCCCTGGTCGAACTCGTGATTGCCCACCGACGACAGGTCCAGTCCCATCAGGCCGAGCGACTCGATCGTCGACTCGTCATGGAACAGCGCCGACAGCAGCGGGCTTGCGCCGACCAGATCGCCGGCGGCCACGAACACGTGGTTGGGATTCTTCGCCTTGATCTGCGCGACCACGGTGGCCAGGCGCTCGGCGCCGCCGGCGTTCAGCGTGACCGTCTTGTCCGGATGCTGCGGATCGGGCAACTGGATGCCGCCGGCCGGGGGCATCAAGTTGCCGTGGAAATCGTTGATCGCGACCACCTTGACGGCGACCTGGCCGGTGCGCGCCGGCGCGGGGGCGGGCGGAGCGCTCAGGATCGGCGGCTGCGGCGCCTGCGGGCCCGACGGGTTCAGCGAGCCGCAGGCGGCGAGCAGTGCCGCGCTCAGCAGCATCGACAGCGTGCCCAGCGGGCCGCGCGTGGAAGGACGATTCATCAAGAAGGCTCCGGGACCGAACGGAAAGTGCCTGACAACGCGTGCGCAAATGTTTGCGACGGCAAAGCGGCGGATTGTGCCTCGCGCTTCTTGCGATGCCGTGAGGGCAGCGTTCAGGCGCGCGGAAGGCGCGCCGCGGTGCGGCTGGCGTGCTCGCAGTCGGGGTCGTCGCACAGTTCGCAGCGCCAGTCGCCGCCGAGCTGCTCGCCGCGCTGGAGCAGGCGGCCGAACAGGCCGTCCTCGCGGCCCAGGCGCGGCCGCAGCAGCGGGCCGAGCGCGTTCAGCGCCTGTTGCAGGCGCTCCGGCCCCGTGCCGGTGACCAGGCTGTAGCCCAGGCCCGCGTCGCGCAGCGCGCGGCGGAGCAGCCGATCGGTGGGCTGCTGCGCATGCGGGCCGTCGCGCTGGCCGTCGGCCACCCAGGGCAGGTCCAGCGCCATCAGCAGCGTCGCGTCCATGCGGGCCTGGACCTCGAGCGCGAACGGGTACAGCGACTCGTCGTCGAAGAGCTGCTCGCTGTAGACGGCCGTCATCAGCGGCGTGGTGTCGTGGATCACCACGTCGTGACCGGCGGCGGCGGCCTCGGCGCGGCGCCATTGCTCCTGGGCGATCGCGCGCTGCTCGTCGGGGCGCGGCGTGCGCCCTTCGCGGTCGCACCATTCGCGCAGGACCTCACCGACCAGCGCGCAGCGCAGCCGCGTCTGTGATGCCAGGTGATCGAGCAGCGCCACGCCCAACTGGCTCTTGCCGGTGCTCTCGGCGCCGACGAGGGCGATGTGCAGCGTCATGACGGACCGGCGTTCAGGCCGCGATCGCGGCCGGACGCAGCTGGCGCTGCCAGGCGCGCCAGCCCGCCACCGACATCGGCACGAACACCGCGTACAGCACCACCGTCAGCCAGTAGCCCTTGAGGGCGAACAGCGCGATGCTCACCAGGTTCACCATCACCCAGACGGGCCAGTTCTCCTGGTACTTGCGGCCGAGCAGCCACTGCCCGGTGATGCTGGCCACCGTCGGGAGGGCATCCCAATAGGGGAGCGGCGAATCGGTGCGGTGCTGCAGGAACAGCCCGAGCAGCGGCCAGGCCGCGAGCGTGACCAGCAGCGCGGTCATGCGGCCGCGCGGGCCCAGTGTGCGCACGCGCAGCGCCTCGCCCTCGGCGGTGCGGCCGCGCAGCCACTGCCACCAGCCCCACAGCGCGAGCGCCGCGAAGAGCAGCTGCAGCGTGGCCTCGCCGTAGAGCTTGCCGCTCCAGAACAGCAGGAAGTACAGGAGCGAGCTGGTCAGCGCCAGCGGCCAGGCCAGCACCTGCACCCGCATGTTGCAGACGACCATCCAGATCGCCAGCACGAAGGCGATCAGCTCCAGCCAGCTGATCGGACTGCCGAGCGCCGTGAAGGCCGGCGACAGCGCCCAGCCCAGCGAATGGGAGAGCAGGGAGGGGAGGGCCGACAACGGGCCGGTCAACGCATCCATCGGCGTGAGCATGCGGGAATTGCGGAAGTTCAGCGGCGCAGCGGGACGAAGACCTCGTCCGGCTTGACCATGCCCAGCTCCATGCGGGCTTTCTCCTCGACCATCTCGAGGCCCTCGCGCAGGTCGAGCAGTTCGGCCTGCAGCTGCGCGTTGCGCGCGCGGGCCTTCTCGTTGGCGTCCTCCTGCTCGCGCAGTTCGGCGCGCAGCTGGACACCGCGGGCCAGGCCGCCCTTGCCGGCCCAGAGCTGGGCCTGGATGGCAACGAGGAAGGCGGTGAGGACGATGGCCAGGGCTTTCACAGGCCGCGAGTGTAGCTGCAATGAAAAAAGGCACGCCCCTTGGGGCGTGCCTCCTGGCGCGGCTTGCACGCCTTGATCGCGGCATTCCCCCGCGAAACGGGGGGAGCCGCGCGCGGGATCAGCGCAGGTTGTAGAACGCGGCGCGGCCCGGGTACACGGCCACGTCGCCCAGGTCTTCCTCGATGCGCAGCAGCTGGTTGTACTTGGCCATGCGGTCCGAGCGCGACAGCGAGCCCGTCTTGATCTGGCCGGCGTTCAGGCCGACGGCGATGTCGGAGATGGTCGAGTCCTCGGTCTCGCCCGAGCGGTGCGAGATCACGGCCGTGTAGCCGGCGCGCTTGGCCATCTCGATGGCGGCGAAGGTCTCGGTCAGCGTGCCGATCTGGTTGATCTTGATCAGGATCGAGTTGGCGATGCCCTTGTCGATGCCTTCCTTCAGGATCTTGGTGTTGGTGACGAACAGGTCGTCGCCCACCAGCTGCACCTTGTCGCCGAGCTTCTCGGTGATGTGCTTCCAGCCGTCCCAGTCGCCTTCGGCCATGCCGTCCTCGATCGAGATGATCGGGTACTTGTCGACCCAGGTGGCCAGCATGTCGGTCCATTGCCCGGCCGTCAGCTGGATGCCGCCTTCGCCTTCCAGCACGTACTTGCCGTCCTTGTAGAACTCGCTGGCGGCGCAGTCCAGGCCCAGGGCGATCTGCTCGCCGGCGGTGTAGCCGGCCTTGTCGATCGCTTCCAGGATCATCTGGATCGCGGCTTCGTGGTTCTCGACGTTGGGGGCGAAGCCGCCTTCGTCGCCGACGGCCGTGGACATGCCCTTGGCGTCGATGATCTTCTTCAGCGCGTGGAAGACCTCGGCGCCCCAGCGCAGCGCTTCGCGGAAGCTCGGCGCGCCCACGGGGATGATCATCAGCTCCTGCAGGTCGATCGAGTTGTTGGCGTGGGCGCCGCCGTTGATGACGTTCATCATCGGCACCGGCAGCTGGTTGCCGGCCATGCCGCCGAAGTAGCGGTACAGCGGCAGGCCCGATTCCTCCGCGGCGGCGCGCGCCACGGCCATCGACACGGCCAGCATCGCGTTGGCGCCCAGGCGGCTCTTGTTCTCGGTGCCGTCCAGGTCGATCAGGGTCTTGTCCAGGAAGGCCTGCTCGGAGGCGTCCAGGCCCAGCACGGCTTCGGAGATCTCGGTGTTGATGTGCTCGACGGCCTTGAGCACGCCCTTGCCCAGGTAGCGGGACTTGTCGCCGTCACGCAGTTCGATGGCCTCGCGCGAACCGGTCGACGCGCCCGAGGGCACGGCGGCGCGGCCCATCACGCCGGACTCCAGCAGCACGTCGCATTCCACGGTGGGGTTGCCGCGGCTGTCGAGGATCTCGCGGCCGACGATGTCAACAATGGCGCTCATGGGAACAGTCTCCAGAAGTGAAAAAACTCGGTCGGCGCGCATGGTGCCAGCAACGGGTTACCCGTGCTGAACAAGCTGCGGCCTGAAAGGGGGACGGAGGACCCTCACTCTTGAAGTCCTGGCGTCCGTCGCGGCCTGGGCGTTCAGGCCGCCGCGGGCGCGCTGACGTCGTGGCCGGCCCTGGCCTTGTGTTCCAGCGCGGCCTTGATGAACGCGATGAACAGCGGATGGCCGTCCCACGGGGTCGACTTGAACTCCGGGTGGAACTGCACGCCCATGTACCAGGGGTGCACGTTGCGCGGCAGCTCGACGATCTCGGTCAGCTTCTCGCGCTGCGTGATCGCCGAGATCACCAGGCCCGCGTCCTGGAGCTGGTCCAGGTATTGCTCGTTGGCCTCATAGCGGTGGCGGTGGCGCTCGTTCACGACCGGACCGTAGATTTCATAGGCCAGCGTGCCGGCCTTGACGTCCGAGCTCTGCGCGCCCAGGCGCATCGTGCCGCCCAGGTCCGACTGCGCGGTGCGCTTCTGGATCGAGCCGTCGGCGTCCTGCCATTCGTCGATCAGCGCGATCACCTTGTGCGGGGCGTCGGGTTCGAACTCGGTCGAGTTGGCGCCGTCGAGGTGGGCCTTGTGGCGCGCGTACTCGATGGTCGCGACCTGCATGCCCAGGCAGATGCCCAGGTAGGGCGTCCTGTGCTCGCGGGCGTACTGGGCGGCGAGGATCTTGCCCTCGACGCCGCGCTTGCCGAAGCCGCCCGGCACCAGGATCGCGTCGTACTTCTCGAGCTGCTTGACGTGATCGGCGTCCAGCGTCTCCGAGTCGACGTACTCGATGTTGACGCGCGCGTGGTTGTGGATGCCGGCGTGGCGCAGCGCCTCGTTCAGCGACTTGTAGCTGTCCGACAGGTCGGTGTACTTGCCGCACATCGCGATCGTCACTTCGGTCTTCGGGTTCTCGACCTCGTTGACCAGCATGTCCCAGCGCTTCAGGTCGGCGGACTTGGTGTTGAGCTGCAGCTTGGTGCAGATCAACTGGTCCAGGCCCTGCTCGTGCAGCACGCGCGGCACCTTGTAGATCGTGTTGACGTCCCACATCGAGATCACGCCGTACTCGGGCACGTTCGTGAACAGCGAGATCTTCTCGCGCTCGTCGTCCGGGATGCGGCGGTCGGCGCGGCACAGCAGCGCGTCGGGCTGGATGCCGATCTCGCGCAGCTTCTGCACGGTGTGCTGGGTGGGCTTGGTCTTGAGCTCGCCGGCGGCGGCGATCCACGGGACGTAGGTCAGATGCACGAACGCGACGTTGGTCGGTCCGAGCTTGAGGCTCATCTGGCGCGCGGCTTCCAGGAAGGGGAGCGACTCGATGTCGCCGACGGTGCCGCCGATCTCGACGATCGCCACGTCCACCGCGTCCGCCGAGCCGTGACCGGCGCCGCGGCGGATGAAGTCCTGCATCTCGTTGGTGATGTGCGGGATGACCTGGACGGTCTTGCCGAGGTAGTCGCCGCGGCGCTCCTTCTCCAGGACCGACATGTAGATCTGGCCGGTCGTGAAGTTGTTGCTCTTCTTCATCCGCGTGGTGATGAAGCGCTCGTAGTGGCCCAGGTCCAGGTCGGTCTCGGCGCCGTCGTCGGTGACGAAGACTTCGCCGTGCTGGAACGGAGACATCGTGCCCGGATCCACGTTGATGTAGGGATCCAGCTTGATGAGGGTGACTTTGAGGCCGCGGGACTCGAGAAGGGCCGCGAGAGAGGCCGATGCGATGCCCTTGCCGAGGGAGGACACGACACCGCCGGTGACGAAGACGTACTTGGTCATTGTCTTGCAGCGCCTGATTGCGTCCGGATGCGTCGTACCGGACCTCAAAACGCCGTGGTGGTAAAGCGCGATTATAGCGACGCCGACCTGGCCTTCATTTCACCGATCAGCGCCAGCACCAGCCGGGCCGTGTCGTCGGGCCGCTCGAACGGATAGAGGTGGGTGCCCTCGAACCAGCGGAACAGGTCCTTGGCCAGCGCCTTGGAGCCGGCGGCCGTGGCCTGTCTGAGCTCCTCGGACTGCGTGCCCGCGATGAAGGCCACCGGGCATTTCGGCGCATGGCGCTTGAGGATGCGCGGCAGGTTGTGCGGCAGCGTGTTGTAGATGCGGGTCTCGATCTCGCGGCTGAAACCCAGGCGCACCTGGCCGTCGTCGTGTTCGTCGAAGCCGCTGTCGATGTAGTCCTGCAGCACGCGCGGATCCCAGCGCGCGAACTTGCCCTTGGCGGCGAAATGCGCATGGACGTCGGCGCGGCTGGGCCACTCGTAGCGGCGCTGGTGCGAGACCTTGCCGGGGGAGACCCGCTTGATGAAGCCCGCCGACTTGGCCACGCGCAGGCTGTGCGCGCGCCAGCCGTCGACGACCGGCGAGTCCAGCATCACCAGCCCCTGCGCGAGCGCCGGCTTGCGGCATGCGGCCAGCAGCGACAGCAGCCCGCCCAGCGAATGCCCGACCAGCATCACCGGTCCGGCGGGCTTCACCTCGTCCTGGATGAAGTGCAGCAGTTCGTCGCGCAGATGCGGCCAGTTGCTGGTCACCGGATAGCGCGGGTCGTGTCCGATGCGCGGCAGCGCGTGCACGGTCCAGCCAGCGTCGCGCCAGATGTCGAACAGCACGCGATAGCAGCCCGACGGAAACCCGTTCGCATGCGAGAAGACCAGCGTGCGGAGCGGCGGGGTGGGGTCGGTGTCCATGGCGGGTGGTTGGGCGGCGGAAGGCGTCAATGGCGGCCGGCGGCCAGCGTCTTCAACTGGTAGAGCGCCGCGTGCGCCTCGCGCGGGCTGAGCGCGTCGGGGTCGAGGTCGCGCAGCGCGTCCAGCAGCTCGGACGGTTCCTGCGTGACCACGCCTGGTGCCGGTTCAGGCGGCGCGGCGAACAGGTCGATCTGGGACTCGCCTTCGCTGGCGCGTGATTCGAGCGCGTCCAGCGCCGTCCGCGCCTGCCGCACGACCATCGTCGGCATGCCCGCCAGCCGCGCGACCTGCACGCCATAGCTGCGGCTCGCGGGGCCGGGCTGGATCTCGTGCAGGAAGACGATGTCATCGCCGCTCTCGACCGCCGAGACATGCATGTTGACCGCCTGTGGATGCTTGGCCGGGAACTCGGTCAGTTCGAAGTAGTGGGTCGCGAACAGCGTGAACGCGCGGCACTTGTCGTGCAGGTGCGTCGCGATCGCGCCGGCCAGCGCCAGGCCGTCGAAGGTCGAGGTGCCGCGGCCGATCTCGTCCATCAGCACCAGCGACTGTTCGGTCGCGCTGTGCAGGATCGCGGCGGCCTCGGTCATCTCGAGCATGAAGGTCGACTGGGCGTTGGCCAGGTCGTCCGCCGCGCCGATGCGGGTGTGGATCGCGTCGATCGGACCGAGCCGGCACGCCGTCGCCGGCACGTAGCTGCCGATGGCCGCCAGCAGCGTGATCAGCGCCGCCTGCCGCATGAAGGTGCTCTTGCCGCCCATGTTCGGGCCGGTGATGACCATCAGCTTGGTGCGGGCGTCGAGCCGGCAGTCGTTGGCCATGAACTCGCCGGCGCCGGTCTCGCGCAGCCGTGCCTCGACGACCGGATGGCGGCCGCCCTGGATGTCGATGCAGGGATGCGAGACGAATTCGGGGCGGCACCAGTTCAGCACGGCCGCGCGGTCGGCGAGCGCCGCCAGCGCGTCCAGCGACGCCAGCGAACGCGCCAGCCGGCCCAGCGCCGGCATCTCCTCGGTGAGCTGGTCCACGACCAGCTCATAGAGCATCTTCTCGCGGGCGAGCGCGCGTTCGTTCGCCGACAGCGCCTTGTCCTCGAAGGCCTTGAGCTCCGGCGTGATGAAGCGCTCGGCGTTCTTCAGCGTCTGGCGGCGGGTGTAGTCGCTGGGGATCTTCTCCAGGCCGCTGTTGGTGACCTCGATGTAGAAACCGTGGACCTTGTTGTACTGGACACGCAGGTTGGCGATGCCGGTGCGGGCCCGCTCCCGGACCTCGAGGGCGAGCAGGAACTCGTCGCAGTTGGTCTGCACCGCGCGCAGGTCGTCGAGTTCCTCGTCGAAGCCCTTGGCGATGACGCCGCCCTCGCGCAGCAGCGCGGACGGTTCCTCGGCGATCGCCCGGGCCAGCAGCTCCGCGAGGTGCGGCGAGGCGCGCAGGCCCTCGGCCAGCTGGTCCAGCAATGGCGCGCCGGCAGGGACCGTCTGTGCCAGCTCCGGCAGGATCTGCAGCGTGCAGCGCAGGCCGGAGACTTCGCGCGGACGCACCTGGCGCAGCGCGATGCGCGCGGCGATGCGCTCCACGTCGGAGACCTGGCGCATCGCCTCGCGCAGCGGCTCGAAGCCGGTCGTGATCAGCTCGGCGATGGCCTCCTGGCGTTCGCGGGCGGTCGTGCGCTCGCGTTCCGGATGCAGCAGCCAGTGGCGCAGCGCGCGGCTGCCCATGCCGGTGCGGCAGACGTCCAGCAGCGACAGCAGCGTGGGCGAGGTCTCGCCGCGCAGCGTCTGCGTCAGCTCGAGGTTGCGCTGCGTCGCCGGCGGCAGGTCCAGCAGGTCGGTCGCGCGCTGCACGTGGAGTTGCTTCACGTGCAACAGCGCGCGGCCCTGGGTCTTCTGACCATAGGCCAGCAGGCAGGACGCGGCGGCGTGGGCGGCGGTGAGGTCCTGCGCGTTGAAGCCTTGCAGGCTCGCCACGCCCAGCTGTTCGCAGAGCTTGCGCTGGCCCAGCGGCGCATCGAACTGCCAGCTCTGGGCGTAGCTCACGGTCAGGCGCGTGGCGGCGAGCACGGGCGGCACCTTCTCGCGATCGACCAGGACCTCGGCCGGCGTCAGGCGCGCGAGCCACGAGGACAGCTCCCGTTCACTGCATTGCGCCAGGCCGATGCGGCCCTGCGTCATCGACAGCCAGGCCAGCCCGATCGACTTGCCCTGGACCGCGAGGGACAGCAGCACCGAATCCTGCTTGTCGGAGAGCAGTTCGAGGTCGATGACGGTCCCGGGCGTGACGACGCGCTGCACCTTGCGCTCGACGGGGCCCTTGCCGACGCCGACCTCGCCGACCTGTTCGGCGATCGCGACCGATTCGCCAAGGCGGATCAGCTTGGACAGATAGGTCTCGAGCGCGTGCACCGGGATGCCGGCCATGACCACGGGTTCGCCGGCGCTCTGGCCGCGGGTGGTCAGCGTGACGTCCAGCAGCGTGTTGGCCTTGCGCGCGTCGGCGAAGAAGACTTCATAGAAGTCCCCCATGCGATAGAACAGCAGCGTGTCCGGAAACTCCGCCTTGAGGCGAAAGTACTGCTGCATCATCGGCGTGTGCTGGCTGAGATCGTCGGTCGCGGCGGGGGTCATCGGAGGCGGGAAATGGACAACGCCCTCGGTCGGAGGGCGCTGTGGTGGGTGGCTGGGAAGGGAGTGTAGGGCATGGCCGGACACGGTCGGGTGTCCTGGCGTCACTGGTAGAGACGGTGCTCGGGATCGAGCCAGACGACGTAGAAGACTTCGTCGAGCTTCCGAACGTTCATGCTTCCTCCGCCCGGGTGGCTTCTTCATGGAAGAACCGCCGCATCGAGTCATGACTGATTTCCTCGCACGACTCGTCATGGTTGGTGAGGCCCTTCCTGGCCTCCTGCCAAGGCGGTTCGGCGCGACTGCGCAGATGCAGGGAGAAGCCCGTGTCCATGCCGTATTCATCGATGACGTCATCGATGACCTTCTTGAGCCGGAGGTCAGAGATCGCTGGACGCTGGATCGGCTCGACGATGGGTGCCCATCGCAGATGCCCGAACGTCGACTGGACCGAGGGGCATGTCGGCCCGGCAATCCAGGCCTCGATGCGATCGTCGAACGCGGGCTCTCCATGGAGTCCGAGGTGCCAGCCCTGCACGTAGTACAGCAGCCGATGGAGCTTGCCCGAGGGAATCGGGTCACACATGTCCTGGAAGAAGGCAAGGAGGTACTCTGCGACGGTCTTGGCGCTGGCTGGCATGGACTTCACCTCATGGGCTGTTGTGCGATTCGCATGCAGCCATGCTAGGTCGGCGCCGGCGGGTCGCGCTTCAACCGTTCGCGCCAAAAACGACAAAGCCCTCCTGAGGAGGGCTCTGTCAGTTGGCGTAAGGAACACCTCGCGCTGCGCCGCTCATCGCCCCGAAGGCCGATGGCGGCGGGCTTCTCAGCCTTCCGCGTTCTCGTCGGTCGCCTTCTTGATGCGCACCGGGCCGCGCTTCTTGGGCGCCTCGCCGTCGACGGGGGCCTTCTTCTTGGGGGCTGGCTTTTCCGCTGCCTCGTCCACCGAGGCAGCATCCGCGTCCAGGTCGTCCTGCGTGATCACGCGGGTGTACGGCGCCAGGATCTGCACCAGCGGGCCGTAGATGCGCGGCGTGCCGGCGACGATCTCGCGCTGGTGCAGGAAGTCCGGCTCGCCGGTGAAGTTGCCGACCAGGCCGCCCGCCTCCTGGATGATCAGCGAGCCGGCCGCCACGTCCCACGGATTCAGGCCGGTCTCGAAGAAGCCGTCGTAGTGGCCCGCGGCCACGTAGCACAGGTCCAGCGCCGCGGCACCCGGGCGGCGCACGCCGGCGACTTCCGTCATGACCGCCTCGAACATCTTCAGGTAGCGCTTGAAGTTGTCGCCGCGGCGGAACGGGAAGCCGGTGCCGATCAGCGCGTCGCTCATGCGGGTGCGTTTGCTGACGCGGATGCGCTTGTCGTTCAGGTAGGCGCCGCGGCCCTTGGTCGCGTAGAACAGGTCGTTGCGGGTCGGGTCGTACACCACCGCCTGCTGCACCACGTTGCGGTGCGCCAGCGCGATCGACACGCAGTAGAAGGGCAGGCCGTGGATGAAGTTGGTCGTGCCGTCGAGCGGATCGATGATCCACTGGAACTCGGAATGCCGCGCGCCGTGCTGGCGGCCGGACTCTTCGGCCAGGATGCCGTGGTCGGGGTAGGCCTGCAGCAGCGTCTCGATGATCACCTGCTCGGCGGCCTGGTCCACTTCGGTCACGAAGTCGTTGGGCGACTTGGTGTTGATCTTCAGGATGTCCAGGTCCATCGACGCGCGGTTGATGATCGCGCCGGCGGAACGCGCCGCCTTGATGGCGACGTTGAGCATGGGATGAAGGGCGGCTTGCGTCATGCGGGACGTTTCCTGTGCTGGGAAGTGGACTGGCGAAGGGAAAGAGCGGGGCGGCGGGCCTCGAAACGACGGGATCGGATCGGGGCGGGTCCGGCGCGGATAATCGGCCATTTTGGCACAGACTCGTGGTTTCCCCTATGCCCCCGGCTGACCCCGGCCTGACCGCACCCCCTCCGGCGTCCGATCCGACACGCTTCGTGCTGATCGAGACCAGCCATCCCGGCAACGTCGGCTCGACCGCTCGGGCGATGAAGGTGATGGGCTTCCGCGACCTGATCCTGGTGAGACCGCGCTTCGCCGACGTGCTGAGCCAGGAGGAGACGGTCGCCATGGCCAGCGGCGCGGCCGACATCCTGGCGCGGGCGCGCATCGTCGACCGGCTCGAGGACGCGCTGGAGGGCTGCACCTTCGTCTGCGCCACGGCGATGACACCGCGCGACTTCGGTCCGCCGACGCGCATGCCGCGCGAGCTGTTCGAGGAACTCGCTCGCAAGGGGGAAGCGCCGGGTGAAGGCGCCACCCATCAGGTGGCCTTCCTGTTCGGCTCCGAGCGCTACGGCATGAGCAACGAGGACGTCTACCGCGCCCATGCGGTGTTGTCGATCCCGACGCATCCGGAGTACGGCTCGCTGAACCTGGCGCAGGCGGTGCAACTGGTCGCCTACGACTGGCGCCAGGCGCTGGGCGGCTTCGCCGTCGAGGCGCGCACCGCCGATCCGCGGCTGGCGGACGCGCGCGCGGTGCAGGGGCTGCTCACGCATCTGGAGAGCAGCCTGGTGCACCTGGGCTATCTGGATCCGTCCTCGCCCAAAAAGCTGATGCCGCGGCTGAACCAGCTGTTCAACCGGGCCGGGCTGACGCAGGAGGAGGTGCATATCCTGCGCGGCATCGCCCGGGCGATCGAGAAGACCCGGCCCGCCGCCGGCACGCCCCCCACGCTCGGGGGAGACGAGTAAGCCTTGCGCCACGGCGAGTAGGCCTGTGCGGGGCAAGGTCGGGACCCGCCGCTAAACTGGCCGACCCTCAGCATCGGACCCCTCGCGGGTTCATCGGGTTCTTCCATGTTCCAGCGTCTTCGCGAAGACATCGCCTGCATCCTCGAACGCGACCCCGCCGCCCGCTCGGCCTGGGAGGTGCTGACCTGTTACCCGGGTCTGCACGCGCTGACGCTGCATCGATGCGCGCACTGGTTCTGGACCCGCGGCTTGCGGTGGCTGGGCCGCTTCACGTCGCACATCGGGCGCTTCCTGACCGGCATCGAGATCCACCCCGGCGCGACCATCGGCCGGCGCGTGTTCATCGACCACGGCATGGGCATCGTCATCGGCGAGATGACGGAGATCGGCGACGAGGTCACGATCTACCAGGGCGTGACGCTGGGCGGCACCTCGCTGGTGAAGGGCGCCAAGCGGCATCCGACGCTGGAGCGTGGGGTGATCGTCGGCGCCAATGCCTGCATCCTCGGCGGCTTCACGGTCGGGGAGGGCGCGCGCGTCGGCTCCGGCGCGGTGGTGACCAAGCCGGTGCCGGCGGGCGCGACGGCGGTCGGCAACCCGGCCCGCATCATCGAGGCCAAGGGCGATGCGCAGCGCGAGGCGGTGGCGGCGCGGATGGGCTTCTCGGCCTACGGCGTCACGCAGGGCGACGACCCGGTGGCGCAGGCGATGAAAGGCCTGATCGACAACGCGGCCGGCCACGAGCACCAGATCGCGCTGCTATGGCAGGCGATCGCGAAGCTGTCGGAGGCCGAGCGCAAGGACTGCGTGCCGCAAGAGGCGCAGCAGGCCGAGAACTTCGACGCGGCGGAGCTGTCGAGACTGGTCAAGTAGCCGCTCGTCCCCTCTTCCCCTTTCTTCTCTTCGCTTTCCAACTCCCTCGCCCCCGTGAGGGGGAGAGGGCAGGGGAGAGGGGGTCTTCGAAGGGCCTCAGTGATGATGGCCATGATCGCCATGGGCATGCCCATGGTCGATCTCTTCCTGCGTGGCGGCGCGCACGTCCTTGACCTTGACGCTGATCTTCAGGTGCTGGCCGGCCAGCGGGTGGTTGCCGTCCAGGTGCACGGTGTCGCCCTTGATCTTCACGACGGTGAAGACATGGAAGCCGTCATCGGCCGAGGGCTCGGACTCGCCTTCGGCGGCCTGGCGGATCTGCAGCTGGCCGCCGATCTTCACGCCGGGCGGGAAGTCCTTCTTCGGGATGGTGATGAGCAGGCTCTCGTCGCGCTCGCCGAAGCCGGTCTCGGGCGTCAGCTCGATGGTGGTGGCGAAGCCCTTTTCCTGGCCTTCCAGCGCGGTTTCGATGGCCGGCAGCGTGTTGCCGTAGCCGCCGATCAGCAGCGCCATCGGCTCGTCGGTCTTCTCGATGACCTGGCCGAGCTTGTTCGCCACTTTCAGTTCGACGGTGGCGATGGTGTCCTTGGTGATCTTCATGATGTGATGCTCTTCGCTGTTGCTTCTCGTGGAGGCGTCGGGAGGGGGAGTCAGCCCGCGCGCTTGGGGCGCTGGGCGGTCTTGGGGCGGAAGGCGGCGCAGATCGCGTCGCGCGTCTCGAGATAGGGGCCGCCGATCAGGTCGAGGCAGTACGGCACCGCGGCGAAGATGCCGCGGGCGGCGTCATGGCCGGCGAGGGTTTCGGCGATCGCCTTGGGCTGGCCCGGCAGGTTGATGATCAGCGCCTGACCGCGGATCACCGCGACCTGTCTTGACAGGATCGCGGTCGGGACGAAATGCAGCGAGATCTGCCGCATCTGCTCGCCGAAGCCCGGCATCACGCGGTCGGCAACGTCCATCGTCGCCTCGGGCGTGACGTCGCGGATCGCCGGGCCGGTGCCGCCGGTGGTCAGCACCAGGTCGCAGCGCGCGTCGTCGACCAGCTCGCGCAGCGTTCGCGCGATCAGCTCGCGCTCGTCGGGGATCAGTCTGGGCTGGAACTCGATCGGATTGAAGAGCGCGGCGCCCAGCCACTCCTTCAAGGCCGGCAGGCCCTTGTCCTCGTAGACGCCGGTCGAGGCGCGGTCGCTGATGGACACGATGCCGATGCGGACCGCCTCCGGCGGCGGCAGGCCGTCGCCAGCGCCCGCGGCGGCCGCCTCACTCATCGCCGGCCTCCGCCTCGTCCGCGTCGTCATCGGCCGGCGCGGAGCCCTTGGCCGCGAGCACATGGCCCTTGATGAACTGGAACAGCTCGCGCCAGGCGCGGCCGTTGCGCTGCTCGGGCGCCAGGGCGCGGTCCTTGCGGGCGGCGCGGATCAGGCTGCGCAGCTGCTGGACGTCGACCTCGTCGAAGCTGTCGATGAAGCCCTGCAGCGCGTTGTCGTCGCCGACGAGGCGCTCGCGCCAGCGCTCGGCCTGATGCAGCTCCAGCGAGTCCTGCGCGCGGCCGAGCTTGAACTCGGCCACCGCCTCACGGATCGGTTCGGGGTCGACCTGGCGCATCAGCTTGCCGATCAGCTGCAGATGGCGCTTCTTGCCGCTGCGGGCGGTGCCGGCGACGATGCGGCGGCCTTCCTTGATCGCGTCCATCAGCGACTCGGGCAGGTTCAGGGCGGCGACGCGCTTCTCGGGCAGCGTGAGCAGTTCGGCGCCCAGGGCCTGGAGCGCGTCCATGTCGCGCTTGAGCTGGCTCTTGCTGGGGCGGTCGTCCTCGAAATCGTCGAGGTCCGCGCGGTCGTCGTGGTCGTCGTGAGCGTCGTGCATGGGGGAAGAAAGCGAGAAGCCCCGACCGGAAGGGCGGGGCACAGCGCCCGTATGATAGTCGCCACCCCGTCGCGGCCTCGGATTTCCCCAGGCCGCGCTGCTTTCAAAGAGACCGCATTCATGAGCCAAGCCGAGCAAGGATTCGCCTACAGCCAGGACCAGTTCCGCCAGTTGATCGAGGACGTGCTCGCCGAGGCCAAGGCCCTGGGCGCCAGCGACGCTGGCGCGGAAGTGTCCGAGGGCAGCGGCATGTCGGTGTCGGTGCGCCGGGGGCAGCTCGAGAACGTCGAGCGCAACCGGGACAAGTCGCTGGGCGTGTCGGTGTACCTGGGCCAGCGCAGAGGCAACGCGAGCACCTCGGACTTCTCGGCCAAGGCGCTGAAGGACACGGTGCGGGCGGCCTACGACATCGCGCGTTTCACCGCCGAGGACGAGTTCGCCGGCCTGCCCGACGAGCAGGACCTGTCGCTGGACGAGTCGGCGCGTCCGGCGCTGGACCTGTTCCATCCCTGGGCGATCACCGCCGAGCAGGCGGCCGAGCTGGCGCTGCGCTGCGAGGATGCCGCCCTGAAAACGGATGCGCGCATCACCAATTCGGAGGGGGCGGCGGTGTCGGCGCAGCAGTCGCATTTCTTCGCGGGGAACTCGCGCGGTTTCCGCGGCGGGTACGCGAGCTCGCGGCATTCGATCTCGGTCGCGCCGATCGCCGGCCGCGGCGCGGGCATGGAGCGCGACGCCTGGTACAGCTCGATGCGTGACGCGGCGGAGCTGTCCTCGGCCGAGTCGATCGGTAGATACGCCGCCGAGCGCGCGCTGGCGCGGCTGAAGGGGCGCAAGGTCAAGACGGCGAGCGTGCCGGTGCTGTTCGAGGCGCCGGTGGCGGCCGGGCTGCTGGGCGCGCTGGTGCAGGCCACCAGCGGCGGCGCGCTGTACCGCCGCGCGAGCTTCCTGCTCGACAGCCTGGACCAGCAGATCCTGTCGCCGCACATCGAGGTCGTCGAGGACCCGCACATCGTCAAGGGCAAGGGCAGTTCGCCGTTCGATGACGAGGGCGTGGTGACGAAGGCGCGCACGGTGGTCGAGGCGGGCGTGCTGAAGGGCTACTTCCTGTCGACCTATTCGGCGCGCAAGCTGGGCCTGCGCACGACGGGCCACGCGGGCGGCTCGCACAACCTGACGATGCGCAGCAAGGCGACGGCGCCGGGCGACGACCTGGCGACGATGCTGCGCCGGCTGGGCACGGGTCTGTTCGTGACCGAGCTGATGGGGCAGGGCGTCAACTACGTGACGGGCGACTACTCGCGCGGCGCGAGCGGCTACTGGGTCGAGAACGGCGTCATCGCGCACCCGGTCCACGAGATCACGATCGCGGGCAACGTGAAGGAGATGTTCCGGCAGATCGTCGGCATCGGCGCGGATGCGTACACGCTGGGCAGCAAGACGGTGGGCTCGATCCTGATCGAGAACATGAAGCTGGCCGGCGCCTGATCCCAGGGGAAAAGGGGGCGCTCTTCAGAGGGAGGGCGCCTCCGGGCTTGTCAGGTTGACGCCAGCGCTGCGGTGGTTAATCCTGCTTTCGATTTGCGAGTTTGCATACCAACGAAAGAGGAGACTTCATGGAGCGTCGTTCGTTCGTCAAGAATGCCGGCCTGGCTGGCGTGCTGGCCGCGGGAGCGGCCCCCGCCATCGTGCATGCGCAGGCCAACATCCGCTGGCGCATGGCGTCGAGCTTTCCCAAGCAGTTGGACACGATCTACGGCGGCGGCGAGGTCTTCGCCAAGAAGGTGAGCGAGCTCAGCGGCGGCAAGTTCCAGATCAGCGTGCACGCGGGCGGCGAGCTGATGCCGGCGTTCGGGGTGGTCGATGGCGTGCAGAACGGCACCGTCGAGATCGCGCACACGGTGCCTTACTACTTCTTCGGCAAGGACGAGACTTTCGCGATTGGCGCGTCGATTCCGTTCGGACTGAACTCGCGGCAGATGACCGCGTGGACCTTCCACGGCAATGGCCTGAAGCTGATGCGCGAGTTCTACCGGAACTACAACATCATCAACTTCCCTGGCGGCAATACGGGCGCGCAGATGGCGGGCTGGTATCGCAAGGAAATCAAGTCGGCGGCGGACTTCAAGGGATTGAAGTTCCGCATTGGCGGTTTCGCGGGCCGGGTGATCGAGCGCATGGGCGGCGTGCCGCAGAACCTGCCGGGCGGCGAGCTGTATTCGGCACTGGAGAAGGGCACGATCGACGCGGCGGAGTGGGTGGGACCGTATGACGACCTGAAGCTGGGCTTCAACAAGGTGGCGCCGTACTACTACTACCCCGGTTGGTGGGAGGGCGGCCCGCAGGTCGACTTCTATCTGAACATCAAGGCCTACGAGGGGTTGTCGCCGGAGTACAAGGCGATCGTCGAGGCGGCGTCGGCGTACACGCATGTGGACATGCAGGCCAAGTACGACGTGGTGAATCCGCCGGCGCTCAAGCAGCTGGTGGCGGCGAAGACCAAGCTGATGAGATTCCCGAAGGACGCGATGGACCTGGCGTTCAAGGAGTCGATGGCGCTGTACTCGGAGCTGTCGGCGAAGAACCCGAACTGGAAGAAGGTGTACGAGGATTACGCCAACTTCCGTCGCGACCAGAACCTGTGGTTCCGATTCGCGGAAGCGGGCTTCGACGACTTCATGCAGTCGCAGCGGTTCTGATTACGCAAGAGCTCAATGAAGCGAGCCGTGTCCGGGAGGGCACGGCTCGTTGTCTTTGTGGGATGGGTTGTGGGGAATGCCGCTCGTCTCGCGGCGGTGGCTGAGGCGGTCAGTGCTGGGTCTCCTCGTTGTTGCCGGTGGTGAGGATCTGGAAGAAGTGCTCTTCATGCACAGCCACTTCGACGACGGTCAACATGATCGACATCTCGTGAAGCAGGTCGGCATTCATCGCATGGAGGTGGCCGGCGTCGGTGTTTTCCGTGCCCATCGGGACCGATCAAGCGTCCAGCCACGCGAACCTGCCGAGCCTTTCCGGGCTCGCAAGCCGCGAGCGCTCAGCGCCGGTGGTCGGCGCTCCTCGCGTCGTTAAGGCTCTCGGATTAACCGCACACTCTTGAGCACGTCGTCCATCCCCCGGCGTTTTGTCCCATGCAGGGTTCTTGTCCGCGATTCACGGTGAGCGACGTTTAATGATCGCGAGCGCAGCGTTTGTCTTCCGATGACAAGTCGTTAAGTTTCTGCGGCCAATGATGAGTTGCATGTGAGGATGTCGTCAAACCTGCACACTGCGGCGTTCGACTGTTTCAGAAGGAACTCTGGCCGCCTTTCCACCCTCACAATGCGGGCAACTGCAAGCTGCTCTGTAATCAGCGGCTTGATTTGGTCGGGGATGACTTGGCACCAACTCAGGCGCGAGCGAGAAACTTCAACGACCGGCGCGATTGTCAGAATGCATCGCAATGGCGTCGACTGCACCGGGAACACGATGATTCGATTGATTGGACTTGCCGTGGTCGCGGTGACTTGTGCGGCCATGACCCTTTGGTTGGCCGCGCAGACGGCGCTCGGCGTCGGACATTGGCTGGGCACGAAGCCTGAGGTCATTCGCCTCTTGGCGGGTTTGGGCTGGCTGGGGCCCGTGTGCGCCGCGATTCCCATTGCGCGTCGGAAGTGGCGAGACTCGACCAAGACTTCAAAGTAGCGCGCCGCGCGGCTGTCTAGTTCCCCGCCCCGAACAGCCGCGAAACACCGGCGACAGCCTTCCCGACCGTCAACTCGTACAACCCGCGTCCCAGGCGCGCGACGGCCATGCGCATCATGGTCTTGCCGTACACGGCCGAAGCTTCGGTTCTCGCCTCGAGCGCGGCCACGGTCACCGGATGCGTCTCGCCGAGTTGGGCCTTGAGCTGGTCATGCAAGGTCTCGGTCGCACCAGCCCACGCGGTGAGCTGATCCTTCACAACCTCCCTGTTCGCCCGAAGCTCTGCCACCGGCGTCTGATTGACGGCCCCCGCGGTCACATGCCCCGCGTCCTTCAACCGCTTCACATGCGGCGCCAGCGTATCGGCTCGCTGTTGCGGGTCCTGCAGCAAGGCAGCACTCACCGAGTCGAGCTTCGTTGCCTCGACCAGCTGCGATGAAACAACCGCCATGGCTTCGAGGCGCGGAGCGAGTGCCGGAAACGGCATCGCAGGGCCCGTCGGCGCCGGCTCGGCCACAAGACCCACGAGGCGCGCGGTCTGCATGCCGAGATCCCGATACGCAGGCGGCAACGACGCAAACCCGTCATTGGCGCCTTGCTGCAACGTGGCCAGAGCACCGTTCGAAAGCTGTCCCGATACCTCGTTCACGAGACTCCGGATCATCGCCTCATTCGAAGCGGCGGCCGGGGACGAGGGAAGCACGCTTCTCGGCGGTGACGTCGCTGGACTCGCTGAACCGCTGCGAGCGCGACCCGCCAGTACTGGATGGGCCGGCCCTGTCTGCTCGGATATCGGCTGAGAGTTGCGCGAGGTCTCTCGAGTAGGGGTTGAGGGTCGACTGTGAGTCGGACTCGAGACGGGCGTGATCATTGCGACAAACTCCTTTGCTTCGGCGCGCGTTTCCTGGAGCGGCTCTGCCGCAATCAGCAGGGTAGGAAAGGTGTCTGCAACGCCCGTCGGAGTGCCCGAACGCATGTGCGAAGAAGCGAGCCCGCCGCTGTTTGGGCTCCGGGGCGGCGTTTTAACGTGCAGCGACGACGGCAAGAATCGAGCGCGTGGAGGGTGACCTTTTTCACTGTGGAGCAGGGCAGGTCATGCCTAGGCTGAGCCAATTTCAAGGGGGGCGACAGCATGGGTTATGACTTCTTTCGTAAGGAGCGACCGGAGGTGTTCCTCACGCGTTTGCAAGCGCCGACGGAGGGCAAGAACTTCTACTCGCTCAGGTCAGCCGTGATCTTTGAGGCCAAGAATGCCTCCGGAGCCAAGAAATTCGCCGTCGAGGTCAGTGGCAGGAAACGCCGATTGAAAGCCACGGTTTCCGGTAAGACGTTGGTGATTTCCGAAGACGAGGGACCCAATAAAGACAAGGTGCTTCTTCACCTGACGGAAGACAGCATGCACACGGCCTTGAGCTTGCCTCGCTCCGCGCAAGCAGCGTCGCTGGCATGCCAGGTCGCGAGGCGGCTCTGCCAGGATCACGCGGTCAGTTCGTCCTCGTCCCCGTTGATATCGGGATGCGAGGTGAATAACTTCGCGGCCGCCACTGCCTACGAAGGGCAGCGAATGCACCTGACGCTCAAGAGCCGGAAGCCTTTCGCGAACCCGCTGTGTTCCGGCAACGAGAAGGAGGTCTTCTTGATCGGCCGCGTGGAGTACGCCGATTGCGAGCTGGTCAAGTATCTGGGCAGCACTCGCGGGCGGACCGTCAGTGAATTGGTTCGAGGCGCAGAAAGCAGGATCCCCAAGCCCGGTTGATGCGCTGATTGCAAATCGCCGACCTTCAAAGACGACGACATCAGGAATCTGACTCACACATGAAGCCGGGTGACTCTCTCGCCGCATTCGCGGCGTTCGTGAACGCCAGGGGACTGAGCGTTTCCCAATGCACGGCTCGACAAGGAGTGGAGCAGATGCTCTCCTTCTACCGGTCGGTCCAGCCAGTGGGATGTGACGGGCCCAGCGCGGACATGTTGCTCTTCCAATGGGGGACTTTCGACTGGGGGGAAGGCCCGCGATTCGAGCTCGATATCACTCGGCAGTTCATTGAAGACGACGAGCAGGATGACGATGCGATCAGCCAACTGTGCCTGACGTTCCGATTTGAGCCAACCGCGGAGCGGGACGCTCTGGGCGACGGGAACAGATGGTGCGATGGGCTGGCGGAGATTGCCGACTTCAGACAGTTCGCGATGTCGTCAGTCGCCTTTCTCGCGCTGGCTGATGAGCGTGCTGAAGTGAAGATCTCCCATTCCTACGTTTAGCGCTCAGTTAGAACGGCGCGGATAACCAAACGGAGTGGCTACCCTGTGCGACGTAAGAGTCACCCCGATAGCTGACGAGGTAAGTGAAGAGCGGCATGTCTGCGCGGAACTCATGCGGGTGCGCAGCCAGCGCCCAAGTCTGGTAAGGTCAAGCTTCTTCGGCCACTGCGAAAGGAGGTGATATGTCTTCAACTTCTAGGTCTGGGGCGGATCCCCAGCTCATGTAGTTGGCTCTGTAGCCAGACCCGCGGGCGCTCCACATGAAAGTGTCGAGCGCCCGCGTCATTCCTGGGCTACGCACAGTCTGAACTCCGATGTTCAGGCGCCTTGGCGTACGAACCGTCGACGTCCGCTTCCGCTGGAGGCGGTCCTTGGCCGGATGCGTTGATGCGCGTCCACAGAGGCGACCTCTCTCGGACCTCAGACGATGGACATGTCCACCCGGTACGCGATCTCGATGAGCTGCTCCGGGAAGGCTGCACGCACTTGCCTTGCGCAAGAACTCCCTCGCCCCCCGCGAGGGGGGAGAGGGCAGGGGAGAGGGGGTGCTTCGAAGGGCAGCAGCGCTGTGGCACGAGCCCCCTCTCCCCTCCCTCTCCCCGCAGGGGCGAGGGGGTTTACTACGACGCGCGGCTCTTACTCCCTCGCCCGCTGGCCCTCGCCCCTCCCGCAAGCGGGCGAGGGGGTAAGAAAGGGCTGCCCGCACTTGCCTTGCGCAAGAACTCCCTCGCCCCCCGCGAGGGGGGAGAGGGCAGGGGAGAGGGGGGGCTTCGAAGGGCAGCAGCGCTGTGGCACGAGCCCCCTCTCCCCTCCCTCTCCCCGCGGGGGCGAGGGGGTTTACTACGACGCCCGGCTCTTACTCCCTCGCCCGCTTCGGGAGGGAGACCTCTACCGAACGCGCGCGGCTCAACCACAGCAAAGTCGCCTCGACCCTCGACGGCCCGCTCCGTCTCCCTAGTCCTTGGGAGACGCTGACGGAAGGATCGCCGGGACACTTCGCCTTTCGCGTTCTTGCAGGAAGTCCATGCGCCGTTCCGAGTTCTTCCGCCGTTCTTCCTCGATCCTGTCTCGCGCCGCGATGGCGGCTCTGCTGGTCGGTCCGATCTCTTTGGCCATGGCCTTCAGCCCACCGCCCGGCTGGACCATGCGGGTTCACGAGGACGGTCTGCTGCTGCAGCCCGCCAGCCTGCCGCCCGGCAAGGTGATGCAGTTCTGGGCCGCGCCGCCGATGGCGGTCGGCCGCGACGAAGGCCTGGCCGCCTTTGCGCGCATCAAGGAACCGCTGCGCGGCCTTGGCGCCGCGGGCCAGCCGGCCTGCAAGCCGCCCGAGGTGCTGAAGGCCGGAGTCGTCGTGCAGAGCTGCGTGATCAGCGTCAACGGCGCCTCCGTCGAGACGCAGGTCTACATGCGCCCGCCGCGCGACGGCCAGCTCGAATGGATGCGCGTCGCGTTCTCCCAGGAGGAAGCGCTGCTGCAGCAGTACAGCGGCGGGCTGAAGGTGATCTCGGCCAGCACGAACGAGCTGTGGCCGACGCTCAAGTCGCTGGCCGGCGATGCGCGCCAGCAGCGCGAGCAGGCCGAGCGGGCCGCGGCCATGGAGCGGCGGGCGGCCGCGGAGCGCGCGATCCACACGGCTCCAGGCAAAGGCGTGGCGGAACGCGACATCGCCTTCATGCTCTGGACCCGGTACCAGCCCAGCGGCGAGAGCATGGTCGAGAACCTGCACCTGCTGCTGAAGGACGGCACCGGCTACCGCGACCTCGATCTGCCGCCGGATGAACTCGACATCGCGGCGGCGCGCCGGATGAAACCGGACCGCATCATCCAGTGGCGCCGCAATGGCACGGACTGGCAGATCAAGGACCACGACGACAAGGACTGGCGGACGGTGATCGGCTCGCCAGCGGCCCCGGCGTCGGCGGGGCAGCGGATCACGGGCATCTACACGCATTCCCGGTATTCGATCCTGGGCGGCGCCAGCTCGCAGAACCGCTTCCACTTCCTGCCCGACGGCAGCTTCGAGCAGACCGGCAAGTCGGTGTTCGGCACCGGCGCGATGGCCGCCGCGAACGGCGTGGCCGGGATGGCGACCAACTCGTATTCGCGTGGCGGCAGCACCTCGACCTCGTCGGTGAGCGCGGTCGGCGCCGGGGCGGGCGGTGCGACGCAGCAGCGGCGCAATGGGGCGGACTTCGTCGGCCGCTACCGGCTCGAGGGCTGGGCCATGCAGGTCGAACGCGAGAACGGCTCGACCGAGCGCGTGCTCTTCGCCTTCAGCGGCGACCAGCAGCGGGCAGTGTTCATCAAGGACCAGGGCTATTCGAAGTAGGCCGCGATGAGCGACGACGTCTTCGCAGGCCTGCCGCCGACGGAACCCGATCGACGGCTGTTGTCGCTGGCGCCGTTTGAGGACGCGAACGGCCGGCATCTGCGGCTCGTGATCGAGTGCCGCCTGGCCGCCACGAGCTGGCGGGTACGGGCCAGGCGTGCGTTGATGGCGCTCGGGTTGCGCCGGGCGGCGCAGCGAATGCCACAGCGCGTTCGGATCGACATCGAGCTGTTCGCGGTCCAGTCGATCTCAGGGGACCTGGTCGATCGCGCCGGGGTGCCTGCGGATGACCTCTTCGGTTCAGTGCCGCCGCGGGTGCTGCTCCTGGAGCTGGAGTCCACGCCGGCACAGGGCGCGGTGTATTACCTGCTGCGTCTGCGAACCGACAAGGGCGCGGCGGAGTTTCCTTCCTTGGAGGCCATCGTGCGGGGGCAGTTCCTGCCGGCTTGAGGGCTCCGGGCCTGAATGGCCTGGCGGCGAAGTGCCTTGAGGCCGTCAGTCGCGCGCATCTGGAACGAAAAGCCCCGAGGCCTCATCGCGCATGAACGCCGAGCCCTCCGGCTCGTCCAGAAGGTGGAGGATGGAGTCGTCCTTCGACAGCACGGCGCCGAGCGACACGTAGCTGATGCTGTCAGCGTCTTGCATGTGTTCGTCCGTCTCGTCGCCGGCCGTGAATCGCCAGCCGCTGTCCTGGTCCTCGTCCGGAGCGTCGCGGTAGAGGAAACGGATCGCTTGACCGTCGTAGAGGATCCGATTGGTCACGAAAGCGCGCTTGACGTACTTGGCGGTGAGGTCGTGCGGGTCGCTGTGTTCCGTGTGGATGATGTGCCGTGCCTCGAAGCACACCGGGTCTCCGGGTTTGAGGCCCCGGATGTACTTCGGCTCGTTATCCAGCCGCCCCTCGAAACCACCGCCGGCAAGCACGGCGTCCACCAGGACCCACATGCGCTCGACATGGACGTTGCTGGCGTCGTCGCCATGGCCTCGGAAGATCAGCTTCACGACCTCGCCCACGCAGACCTTGGAGATCACGTCCAGCGACGGCTTGTAGAAGGTGTACTTGTTGGCCGCCGCAATGCCGGTCGGGTCGTCGAGTTGCCAGGTCTGCATGGGAATGGCGAGGTGGATGGAGGCCGGGGCGGACATCCTAATGGGCCGACCAGCCGCTCGCCACCCCGTTTGATTCCACGACCACGAAGCCTGAGAACTCGCGGTTCGTGAGCAGGATGCGTCCCTTGTTCGCATGAGCGGCCACGAAGTCGATCGCTGCGGGCAGGGGGAACATTCCACCTGCCTTCCGGTTGGCCTCGACCAAGAGTGAATCGGCGCTGATGTATCGCCGCACGAGGCCTTCGAGGACGGAAACGCGCAGACCCTGTTCATCAACCGCGACGACCCATTCAGTCGCCGATTCAGGGCGCTCCGGGAAATGCGCTCGCATCAGTTCGTGCACGCGACGTGGATTCATTGATTCATCCTGAGGCATCGATCATCCGTTATCTTTCCGCTGGACTGGACGCGTGTATCCGGAGCTCGCCTCCCGTGTCCGCAACGAAACTGATCATGGCCCCAAAAAGAAAAAAGCCGACTCGCTTGAGTCGGCTTTTCAGGTGGAGCGCCGCGGCTTAGTAGCGGCCGCCGCCATAGCCGCCGGTGCCATAACCAACATCCGAGCGTTTGGTCGAACGGAATTCGCCGGAAGGACGAGCGCCCGACGGCTTTTCCGCGTCACGCGGGCGTGCCAGGGTGACGACGATCGAGCGACCCTGCACCGACATGCCGTGCAGCGCCGTGATGGCGGCTTGGGCGTTTTCGGCCGAGTCCATTTCGACAAAGCCGAAACCCTTGGAGTTGCCGGTCTCCCGGTCCATCATGACCTTGGCCGAGGATACGTCGCCGAATTCGGCGAAGTTGCTGCGGAGGCTGGAATCGGTCACGGAGTAGGGCAGGTTACCCACGTAGATCTTGCTGCTCATTCAAGGAGCCTTTCTCGTTGAGGCGCGCCTGCGGACGATGCACAGATCGTGTACGCGGCGCGCGGGAAGCCAGAGACGAATCTGCCGGGCAGGTCGTCAGCAGGCCAGGGATGGGGGAGCGGGCTGGGGCATCGAGGATTCGAGCCAGCCTTGGGTCACCGCGAAGAGCTGTGCCGCGTGACGGGAAGCGAAGGTCCTGTCGAAGCGGAATACCCGGCAGTACGTGCCATTGCCGTCCGAGCGCCTGATGGCGAAGGAGGCGCTGAAGCGGCCGCAACCGGTCGGGTGGGTCGCGGGCGACACGACGTATTTGCCCATGGAGATGGCGTTGTTCGGAATCTTGTTCAATCGGTTATCAGGCCGCGATCGGGCCTGAAGCAGCGAAGTACTGCTGGTCAGACTGCTTGAAGTCAGGAGCAGTCCTGAAAGGCGACAGTCACACACCGTGACACCGGGCGGCATATGTGTGCTGGCGCGAGGGAGATCACCGAGACATGGCTCAAGGTGAATCGTGCTTTATAGCATTCCCAGGACGCAAAAGCAAGCTTCTGTTCCAACCCCGATGGCGGGTTCCCGTTCGACGCGGTTCACTCAACCCTCCGAACGCTCCACGACCACCTCACTGATCTGCAGCACCGGCTGTATGTCCGTGTAGTTGGCGATGTCGTCCCCGATCTCCCGCGCGTGCGGGGCGCGGGCCGCCATGAAGGCCTCGATGGAGGTGCAGATGAAGTCGCACCTGGCCACGTAGACCGGGTCGGCGCCCGGAGCGCCACCCGCGATGCCCTTGTCCACCGTGTAGTACAGGCATGCCGCGCCGAGCCGCTGTTTCACCATGGGCATGTGCTTCTCGCGGTAGTACGCATGATCGAATCTCACGCCCGCGGCGTAGGGGTACATGACACTGACTTTGATCATCGGGTTCTCCTGTGGCTGCATGGGGCGCTTCAATCGTACCGGTCGGACCGCCGGCATTCGGCAACCAGACGCTTGGCCCTCTCCGACCGGTCAATGACGCGGTAACGGCCGCCGCATGCCTCGGCCGCTGCGCTGTAGCAGGCCGGCCAGCCCTCAGGGCTGTCGCACGTCACGACGAATCCCTCGCGACCGCGCGGGGTGGTGATGGGATCCACGGTCGCCGCGCAGGCGCTGAGCAGGCAGACAAGCGCGGCGAGCGGCGCAATGGAGAGTCTCACTTCGGTACTTCCTCGATCAATGTCCGGCGGGAGGCCGGACTGCGGAATCAGTGTCCAAGCTGCGCCTGAATTCAAGCTTGGGAGCACATGAAGAATCCGTGAAGCGCTCATGTCGATGAGGTGCCGATGCCAAGGCACCATCACGGGCGCGGGCTCGCGGCGGCCGGGTAAGCCCGATGGTTGAACTAATTGTTGAGCGCTCGAATTTATTCGCCGATTGCCCTCCCCCATCCGGGGCAGATGGCACGGCACCCTCAACAACAAGGACACGGAGACCTATGACCTCGACCCATCGTCAACTGCTCGCAGCAGCCTTTGTCACCCTGGCCTGCGCCTCCACGGGCGCGCAGGCCGCCACCTGGGCCGCCTCCTCGCCGGCGACCTCGTCGTGCTCGGCGTCCAACCTGTTCGCCACCTGGACCTACGGCAGCTATGGCTTCAACAACGACGTCTGGTCGCCTTGCAGCGGCCTGGCCGCCGGCGCCCAGACCATCTGGGCCAACTCCAATGCCGATTGGGGCGTCTGGTCCGATCAGCCCAACACCGGCGGGATCAAGTCATACCCGCACATCAGCTACACGGTGAACCGCACGATCAGCTCGCTCTCCACGCTGACCTCGACCGTCAGCGCGACCACGCCATCCGGCGGCGCGTGGGAGTCCACCTACGACATCTGGGTGGGCAACAACGCCCACGAGATCATGCTCTGGCTGAACTACACCGGCACGGCGGGCGGCTGCGGCAACGTCAAGCCCATCTCCTACAACTGGACCTCGGCCGGCTGCGCCATTCCCGTCTACACCAACGTGTCGGTGGGCGGCTCCACCTGGAATGTCTACCGTGGCAGCAACGGCAACAACATGGTGTATTCGTTCCTGCGCACGACGAAGACCAACAACACCACGGTCGACGTGCGCGCCATCCTCAACTACCTGAAGAACCTCGGCTGGATGGGCGACCTGGTCGTGGGGGACGTCCAGTACGGCTTCGAGATCACGTCCTCGGCCGGCGGCATGAACTTCGGCTCGAAGAACTTCACGGTCAATGTGAGGTGAGCCCCCGCAGCTCCCCCATCAGTAGGCCGTCCTCAGGACGAATCGTTCGATAGCAAGACCTGGCACTGACCTTCATCGCAGTGATGCGTGGAGGTCGATGTGGCAGTTTTTGCAATGCGTTGGTTTCGTCGATGGATGCGCCAGCAGGGGTTGGTTGACCGCGATCTCTGTCGGGCCGTCGTCGAGATGGCACGTGGTCTGATCGATGCGGATCTGGGCGGCGCGCTCTTGAAGAAGCGGATCGCCAGGATCGGTCAAGGAAAGCGTGGTGGCTATCGGACGTTCGTCGCACGACATGAGTACGGCCACTGGCTCTTCATCTACGGTTTCGCAAAGAGCGACAGGGCCAACATCAGCGCGGCCGAGGACCTTGAATGCCGCCGGGCTGCGAAGGAGTTCCTGTCGCTCACAGAGCGCCAGCGAGCCCGACAGCTCGATGACGGACTTCTCTCCAAGGTGAATTGCGATGCACAAATCTCTTAGGCCTTTCGATCGAATGATCTTGATGACCTACTTCGACCTCAAGCGAGCGGGGCTGATCGATCGGGCAACCTACATGGCCGTCCAGGCCCGCCATCGCCCACGACTGCAACCGAGGCTGCCTGCGGAACCCAGTCGCCGCCGCAAGGCCAGGGCGCTCAGCGCTGCCGGCCCGCGCAAGGGCCGGCACTGACCGCTCAATCCCCGCCGGCCTTGCGCCCCAGCACCTCCTGAATCGCCCGCGTCAGCGCGCCCAGCTCGATCGGCTTCGCCACATACCCCTGGAAGCCGGCCGCGAGACCCTCCTGCCGGTCCGTCACCATCGCGAACGCCGTCAGCGCGACCGCCGGCAGCGCCTCGGCGCAGCCTCCCGGCAACTGCCGCACCGCGCGGATCAGCGAGCGTCCATCCATCTCCGGCATCCCGATGTCGGACACCAGCAGGTCGAAGCGCTCCCGCGTCAGCCGCTCCAGCGCCTGCGCCGCGGTCGCCGCGACCTCCACCCGCGCGCCCAGCCGGCTCAGCGCCACCTGGCCGACCTCCCGGGCGTCCTCTTCATCGTCGACGAGCAGCACCCGCACGCCCGCCAGCAGGTCCTCGGAGAAGGCCACCGGCTCCGCCGCCGGCGGTGGCGGCAGCGCCTGCTCCTCGAGCAGCGGCAACCGCAGCTCGAGGGTCGCGCCGCCGCCCGGCCCCGGGCTGTCGGCGCTGATCCGTCCGTGATGCAGCTCAGCGATCGCGCGCGCGATCGCCAGTCCCAGTCCGAGGCCGCCGACCTTGCGCGTCGACGAGCCGTCCTCCTGCCGCAGCCGCTCGAAGACAAAGGGCAGGAACTCGCGCGAGATGCCGCGCCCGGTGTCGCGCACGCGAACGCGCGCCCAGCCGTCATCGACATCCACCTCGACCTCCACGCGTCCGCCGCCGTCGGTGAACTTGATCGCATTGCCGATCAGGTTCGCCATCACCTGTGACAGCCGCTGCGCGTCCGCCGGGATCCACACCGGCGCCGGCGCGCGGCAGTTCAGCGCCACGCCCTTGCCCTGCGCCTCGTGCAGCGCCCCCAGCACCGCGTCCGACGCCAGCGCCGACAGGTCCAGCGGCGCCGTCTGCAGCACCAGCTTGCCCGCCGCCACCGCGCTCATGTCGAGCAGGTCGTTGATCATCCGCGCCTGCAGCTGCGCGTTGCGCCGGATCACCGTCGCCGCCTTGCCCAGCAGCGGATGCGCGTCCGCGAAGTTCCCCAGGATGTCCGCCCAGCCCGTGATCGCGCTCAGCGGCGAGCGCAGCTCGTGCGACAGCACCGCCAGGAACTGGTCCTTGAGCTCGTTGGCGCGCTCCGCCGCCTCCTTGCCCAGCCGCAGCGCCTGCTGCGCCTCGTAGGCTGGCGTCGTGTCGCGGATGATCTTGGAGAACCCCGTCGGCGCCCCGGCCGCGCTGAACAGCGGCGTCACCACGCCCTCGGCGCGCAGCCGCGAGCCGTCCCGCCGCATCAGCCAGCGGTCGTCGCGCGCCTGCCCCAGCGTCAGCGCCACCGCCAGCTCGTTCTCGAGCACGCCGGCCGCCCGGTCCTGCGGCGTCAGCAGGATCTCGGCGGACAGCCCCCGCACGTCGTCCAGCGCATGCCCGAAGATGCTCCCCGCCGCGCGGTTCCACTCCCGGATGCGGCCCTCCGAGTCCAGCAGGATCACCGCATGGTCCTGCAGCGAATCGACCACCCGCGCGTACAGCGCATCGGCCTCGCGCAACTGCGCCTCGGCCAGATGCTGGGCATCGCGCTGGCGCACCTCGCGCAGCGCGCGGTCGATCGCGACCGGCAGCCGCGCCAGCCGGCCCTTCATCACGTAGTCGGTGGCGCCGCGCTTGAGCAGCTCCACCGTGTTCTCCTCGCCGATCACGCCCGACACGAAGATGAACGGCGTGCCCGGCACCCGCTCCTGCGCCAGCGCGAGCGCCTCGGCGCCGGTGAAGCCCGGCAACTGGTAGTCCGACAGGATCAGGTCGAAGCGCTGCGTCTCCAGCGCGCCCAGCAGGCCCGCCTCGTCCTTCACCCAGGTCACCCGCGCCCGCGGATGCGTCGACTCGAGCGACGCCAGCAGCAGCTCCGCGTCGAAGGTCGAATCCTCGAGCAGCAGGATCTCCAGCGGCGGCGCGTTCGCCCCGGATGGCGCGGCGCGCGCCGCCGCGGTCGGCGATCCGGGAGGCGTCATCGGTTCAGCCATGGCTCATTCGTAGCGCCGCGCGGCGCGCAGCGATCCGGGCGGCGGCTCGTTCAGCACCGCCCAGAACACGCCCAGGTCCGCGATCGCCGCCACGAACTGCTTGAAGTCCACGGGCTTGACCACGTACGCATTCACGCCCAGCTCGTAGCTCTGCACCACGTCCGTCTCCGTCTGCGACGAGGTCAGCATCACCACCGGCACGCTCTTGAGCGTCTCGGTGCCGCGCACCGCCTTCAGCACCTCGAGCCCATTCACCTTCGGCAGCTTCAGGTCCAGCAGGATCACCGCCGGGTTGCCCTCCGCGCGGCCGGCATGCGCGCCGTCGCGCAGCAGGTAGTCCAGCGCCTGGGCACCGTCGCGCACCACGATCACCTCGTTGGCGAGCTGGCTGCGTTCGAGGGCGACCAGCGTCAGCTCGAGGTCACGGGCGTCGTCTTCGACAAGGAGGATGGGCTTCAACATGGGCGTCGGGGGTCAGTCGTCGGTGCGGGAGGCGGCGAAGGGGGAGGCCAGGGAGGCGGCGAGGGGGGAGGAGAGGGCGGCTGTGTCGCCGGAACGCGCGTCCAGCATCGCGCGCGTCGGCACGGTGAAGCTGAAGCACGCCCCGTCCTCGGGCTGGCCCCAGGCGTCGACCCGTCCGCCATGGCGCTCGACGATGCGGCGCACGCTCGCCAGGCCGATGCCGGTGCCCTCGAAGGCCTCGTTCTGATGCAGGCGCTGGAACACGCCGAACAGCTTGCCGGCGTACTTCATCTGGAAGCCCACGCCGTTGTCGCGCACGCTCAGCCCGGTGCCGGTCTCGTCCTCGATGCCGGTGATCTCGATGCGGGCCAGCTCGCGCGGCCGCGTGTACTTCACCGCGTTCGAGACCAGGTTGCGGATCGCCACCTGCAGCAGCAGCGGGTCGCCCCACAGCCGCGGCAGCGGTCCCCGCACCACCCAGTCGATCCGCCGGTCCTTGGTGAGCGTGTTCTGCTCGGCGATCAGGTCCTCGATCAGATGTTCGGCGTTGACCAGCGAATGCTTGATCGCCGAGCGCCCCATGCGCGAGAAGTCGAGCAGTGCGTCCACCAGCTGCCCGGCGTGCGCCGAGGCCTCCTTCACATGCGCGAGGTAGCGCTGCGCGCGCGCGGAGAGCGCCTCGCCCTCCGTCTCCAGCACCAGGTCGACGAAGCCCGCGATGTGGCGCATCGGCGCGCGCAGGTCGTGCGACACGGTGTACGAGAAGGCCTCCAGCTCCTTGTTCACGCGGCCCAGCTCCATCGCGACCTCGGCCATCTCCTCGGCGCGCCGCAGCACGATGCCGATCAGCGCCTGGCGCAGCTCCCGCACCGCATGGATCTCGCCGGGCGTCCACGGCAGCGACCGGCCGCTGACCTGTTCCTTCCAGCTCGCGAAGCTGCGGCGCGGGTGCAGCCGGGTGTCCGGCCCGGTCGAGGACGCTTTGCGCGGATCGCCGGCCCAGACGATGGTCTGCGCGATCTCCGGCCGGAACCAGACGATGTGATGCCGGTGCAGCCGCGAGATCGAGATCGCCAGCAGCCCCGTCATCGCGCCGAGCGAGCCGCCCAGCGACGGCGCCTCCACCGGCAGCCGGTCGCTGTGCCAGACCTGGTCGACGCGATGGGCCAGCCACTGGCCGAGTTCGAGCAGCGTGTCGTGAGCCGGCGTCTCGCCCACCGACCAGCAGCGGTCGTTGAGGATCACCGCCGCGCCGGCCGCGCGTCCCAGCCGCAGCAGCGGGCCGGGCTCGTCGACCAGGCGCTGCAGCGTCGCGTCGCTGTCCGCGAGCTGCGACACGATCGCCAGCGTCAGCTGGCGCAGGCGCAGCTGCTCGGACACCTGCTCGTTCTCCTCCTTGGCCTCGATCTGCAGCGACAGCAGCTGGCCGAGGTGCTCGCAGGCCATGCGCGTCTGCCAGGAGAGCTGACGCGGCGCGTGGTCGTGGCAGGACACCAGTCCCCACAGCTTGCCGCCGACCACGATGGACACCGACATCGACGCGAGCGTGCGCATGTTGCGCATGTACTCGAGGTGCACCGGCGAGACGCTGCGCAGCGCCGCCTGCGACAGGTCCAGCGCCGTGGCGTCGCGGCCGTCGACGAAGCGCACCGGCACGGGCTCGTATTGCGCGTCGGCGATCAGCCGGATGTGGTTGATGCGGTACAGCTCGCGCGCCTGCGCCGGAATGTCCGAGCCCGGGAAGCGATGGCCCGCGTAGAGGTCGTAGCCCGGATCGGCCGATTCGGCCAGCACCTCGCCATGGCCCTCGGCATCGAAGCGGTAGGCCAGGCAGCGGCCGAAGCCGGTGAGCCGCTTCATCTCCGCGACCACGACGCGGCAGAGCTCGTCCACCGCGCCAGTGCGCTGCATCAGCGGCACCAGGTGGCGCGCCAGGCTGTAGATCGGCGCGCGGGCGCCGGGGTCCTCGGCGTCCGGCTCGAGTTCGAAGTAGGCCAGCTCACCCAGCCGATGCCCCGACACATGCAGCCGCCGGCCGCCGATCGTCCATGCGCCGCAGGACACGGGGCCCTCGCCGTCGATCAGCGCATGGCGCGCGGCGATCACCGGATCGAGCGCGCCCTGGATGCGCGCGGGCAGCAGGTCCTGCGGCGAGGGCAGCAGCGCGGCCCAGTTCTCGCTGAAGGCGACCAGGGCGCCCTGGCGGCCATCGACCGCGGCCAGCCAGCCATGCGGCTGGATCGCGCCGGGCACGCGGATCGGCTCGCTGGCGCACTGGGCGAGCTGCAACGCCGTCGGCGTCCCGCCGGTGGGCACGGGCGTCATGACGCGGCGACCGGTTCGAAGGTCGCCAGCAGCGCCTTGAAGGTCTGGACCGCGGCGCGGCAGGCCATGGCGCGGCTCGCCGCGTCCTGGCCGGCCTGGGCGTCGGCGAACTGGCGGAACTCGCGCCACATGGCGCCGGTGCGCGCGCCGAAGCCGTTGAAGTAGGCGGCGCCGCGCTCCGGCGTCAGGCCGTGCGCGGCCAGCAGCCGCGGTGTCAACACCTGACCCCCGAGCGCCGAGCCCTCGATCACGTAGAGCGAGCCGATCGCGGCCGCCGGCGAGTCCAGGCGGATGCGTGGCTGGGACGCGCGGGCGGCGGCGCGCAGCGCGGCGTCGTCGGGCACCGCCAGGGCGGTGAGGTCGCGCGCGGCGAAACCGGCGCGGCCGCGGTCGTCGAACCAGGGCCGCAGCGGCGCCGGCAGCGCATGGCGCACGCGCGGCTCCCACAGCTGGAGGAATTCGTGGAAGCCGCGCAGGATGCGGCCGTAGCGCGCGATCGGCATCGGCGCCTCGAGGCCGAGCAAGGCCTCGATGTCGTCATGCAGGGGGCGGGTGCAGCGCCGCAGGCGGGGAAGCAGGTCGGTATCGGTCGAGACGTCGGTCGTCATGGGGGGCGGCAGGCGAGTCAGCGGCAGGCGCGGAAATGAGCGGTGAGGAGTCGCGGGGGCAATCTGCTGTCCTGCCCCCTTGAAGAAGGGGGATGGCCCGTCCAGTCGGAAAGGGGTGGAGGGCACGGAATTTGCCGTATGGCGTGATCGCCTGCCTGCGATGCGTGGATGGGGTCTGGTCTTGCGGCCGGCCTGTTGCGCGCGCGGGTGCTTCTTCTGGACGTCTTGCCGCAGGGTTTGCCATGCCACTCCATGCCGTCATCGTCGATGACAACCTTGAGTCCAGCGAGACGCTGGGCATTCTTCTCGAGCTGGAGGGCTACTCCGTGGCGACGGCCGGGACCCTGCGCGAGGCGCGCCAGCGCCTGTCCGAGCACCGCCCGGAGGTCATGATCCTGGACCGTGCCTTGCCGGATGGTCAGGGCATGGATTTCCTGGGCGAGGCCTTGCGCGAGGGTCCCATGACGATCGTCATGCTGACGGGCACGTCCAGCGCCGGTGACGCGGCGGAGGCGATCCGTCGCGGCGCGACGGCTTATCTGGTGAAGCCCGCCACGATCGACCAGTTGAAGGAAGTGCTAGACCGCGCCATCCTGGGCACCCGGCAGGCCGCATGAACGCATGAACGCATGAACGCAAGCGTTGCCGCCTCCGCATGAACTCCCTCGCCCCCCGCGAGGGGGGAGAGGGCAGGGGAGAGGGGGTGCTTCGAAGGGCAGCAGCGCTCTGGCCAGACCCCTCACCCCTCCCTCTCCCCGTCCCGGGGAGAGGGTGTTCTACCGAGCGCCTGAAGAGACGCAGGTGGCGCGCAGCGGGCATTTCAGCCCTCTCACCGTGGAGGCGAGGGGCGAATACCTTGCGGGAAGCGATTCAGCGGAAATCGTCGAGCTGGATCCCGTGCCGGTGGAGCTTGTCGTAGAGCGTCTTGCGCGGTGTCCCGAGCAGCTCCATCGCCGCTGGCACCTTCCCGCCCGAGCGCCGCAGCGCCTGTTCGATGAGCGCCTTCTCGACCATTTCCATCTGCCGCGCCAATGCCAGGTTCGGAACCGCCTGGATCGCCGCCGAGCTGTCGAGGTCGTCCAGCGCCAGCACGAACCGGTCGGCCGCGTTGCGGATCTCGCGCACGTTGCCGGGCCAGTCGTGGGCCATCAGTTCGCGCAGCTTGTCGGGGGTGAGTTCCGGCGCCGGGCGCTCGTAGCGCTTGCAGGCCTGGGCCACGAAGTGCTCGAACAGCAGCGGGATGTCCTCGCGCCGTTCGCGCAGTGGCGGCAGCACCAGCGTGGCGATGTTGAGCCGGTAGTACAGGTCGCTGCGGAACTGTCCGCGCTCGCCCATCTCCTTCAGGTCGGCCTTGCTGGCCGCGATGAAGCGCACGTTGATCGGCTGTTCCTCGTTGGAGCCCAGCCGTTCCACGCGCCGTTCCTGCAGCACCCGCAGCAGCTTGATCTGCAGCGGCACCGGCATGGTCTCGATCTCGTCGAGCAGCAGGGTGCCGCCGTTGGCGTGCTCGACCTTGCCGATGCGGCGTTTGCCGGCCGAGGTGAAGGCCCCGGACTCATGGCCGAACAGCTCGCTCTCGAACAGCGCCTCGGGCAGGCCGCCGCAGTTGATGGCGACGAAATGGCGGTCGCGGCGCGGGCTCTGGTCATGCAGGCAGCGCGCGACCAGTTCCTTGCCGGTGCCGGTCTCGCCCAGGATCATCACGTCGGCCGAGGTCGACGCCAGGTTGAGCACCTGACGCCGCAACTGCTGCATCGCCGCGGACTTGCCCAGCAGCGCCGCCTCGATGCCGCTGGCCGCCGACAGCTGCGCGCGCAGCTCGTCGGCCGAATGGCGCAGCAGCCGCAGGTCCAGCGCGCGCCGCGCGGTGTCCAGCAGCCGCTCGGGCGCGAACGGCTTCTCGATGAAGTCGTAGGCGCCGTTGCGCATCGCCTGCACCGCCATGTTCACGTCGCCGTGGGCGGTGATCAGGATCACCGGGATCTGCGGATCGGTCGCCTGCACGTGGGCGAGCAGCGCGCGCCCGTCCATGCCGGGCAGCCGCACGTCGGTGATGACGATGACCGGCGCGCCGGGCTGCACGTGCGGCAGCGCCTCCTCGGCGGAGCGGCATGGCACCACGCTCAATCCCTCGAGCTCCAGCGTCTGGGTCAGGCTGACCCGCACCGGCAGGTCGTCCTCGACGAACACGACCTTGTAGCCCTCAAACATACTGACCCTCCTCGGCCTGCCAGGTATCGACCTCCAGGTCGAATTCGAAACTCATGCCCTGTTCCAGACGGTGCGCCTTCAGCGCGCCGCCGAACTCGTGGACGATCTTGGACGAGATCACCAGCCCCAGCCCGAGGCCTTCGCCGGCGGGCTTGGTGGTGAAGAACGGCTCGAACAGCCGCGGCAGCAGCGATTCGCTCAGCCCCGGTCCGCTGTCCTGCACCTGCACGCGCACGCGCCGGCCGTCGTCGGCCGGCACCGCGGCCACGCGCAGCCGGCGCTCGTGTCCTTCATGCGCCGGCTCCGATGCGATCGCGTCGATGCCGTTGGCCAGCAGGTTCACCAGCACCTGCTCGAGCCGGTTGGACTCGGCGCTGACGCGCAGCCCCGCCGGCACCTCGACCTCGATGCGCAGGTCCAGCGCGCGGGTGCGATGGTCCAGCAGCAGCCGCGCATTGTCGACGCAGGCCAGCAGCGACACCGACGCGCGCGCCGGCTCCGCCTTGCGGGCGAAGCTCTTGAGCTGGCGGGTGATCCGTCCCATGCGCTCGACCATGTCGTCCATCGTCTGCAGGTTGTCCGCGACCGCTTGCGTGCGGCCGGCCTCCAGCAGCCGTTGCGAATTCCGTGCCAGCGCGCGCAGCGCCGTCAGCGGCTGGTTGACCTCGTGCGACAGGCCGGCCGACATCTGCCCCAGCACCGCGAGTTTGCTGGTCTGCAGCAGCTCGCCCTCGGCCTGGCGGCGCTGGGCGATCTGCTCGAGCAGCTCCTCGTTGATCTGGCGGAGTTCCGCCGTGCGCTCGTCGACGATCAGCTCCAGCTGCGCGTGCGCGTTCTGCAGCTCGGTCTTGGCATGGAACAGCTGGCGCAGCGCGCGCCGCCGCGACGCCAGGTAGAGCAGCAGCATGCCGATCGCCGCGCCGAAGGCGGCGCCGCTCCACGCCGCCAGCCGCGCCTGGCGGCGCACCTCGGACAGGTCGGACAGCGCCAGCAGCCGCAGCCCCAGCGGCAGCAGCTGCCGCTCCTGCGCCAGCAGCGTCGTGCTGGCCGGGGCGGGCGCCCGCACCAGCTGGCTGTTGTAGGCCTCCAGCGCCGGCGGCAGGTTGAGGTCGGGCCCCACGCGCGGGTAGCGCGCGCTGGCCTGCAGGCGGTCGCGGCGCTCGACGTCGGCGCGGTTGAGCACCGCGTAGCGCCAGTCCTCCACCGAACTCATGATCACCACGCCCTGGTCGTCCGAGACCAGGATGCGCTCGCCCTGCGATCTCAGGCCCAGGTCGACCCAGGTCGACTCCAGCGGCGCGAGGTTGAGCTTCACCACGATCACGCCCAGCAGCTGCTGGTTGCGGCGCAGCGGGTGCAGCAGGAAGAAGTTGGTCGAGCCGCTCAGGCCCGCCTGGCCCGCATCGGAGGCGAAGAAGTGGTGGCGGTCCTGCTCGATCGCCTGCTGCAGCCGCGCCGGCGGCGTCAGCGGCTCGCTGGCCGCGAGCACGCGCCCGCCCGGGTCGGCCACGAAGATCTGCGTCGTGCCCGCGCGCACGTTCACGCGCGCCAGCATCAGGCTGGCGGCCTTGCGCTGGGCCTCGTCGTCGGGATGGTCGACCAGCCGCACCACCGCGTCGTCGATCGCCAGCAGGCTGGGCAGGTAGGCGTGGCGGCCCAGCTCGGTCTGCAGGTTGGAGGCGTAGAGCTCGAGCCGCTCGGTGGCCAGGGCGCTGAGCTGGTCCAGGCTGGCGCGCTCGCTGAGCCGGTGGCCCAGCAGCAGCCCCAGCAGCATCAGCAGGCCCGTCATGTACAGGTAGAAGCTGGGCCTGCTCAGGAAGACCCCCAGCCGCCGGCCCAGCGAGGACGAGGCGAAGGAGGAGGTGACGACCGGTTCCATGAGAGACGACATGCGCCGCCCAGTGTGCCCAAGTTGGCGCGCGCCACGCACCCGCCAGGACGGCTTTTTTGTGACTGGCGAGGTTTCGCCCGGCTGTCGAGGCGGTTTGTGCGGATTTCCGCACCGCGTGGCGTGGCCGAGACTGGGAACACAACGTCGGCGAGTGCGCACGCATCGCACTTCGTCGGTGAATACCCTTGAAACCGACGGACTGGCACGGGGGTTGCACCCCGATCCTCGTCACGCGGCGCGAGCCGTGGCCAACAACACGCTGGGGCCTTATGGAGATACTTTTTCAGCAGATCATCAACGGCCTGGTGCTCGGGAGCATGTATGCCCTCGTCGCACTGGGTTACACGATGGTGTACGGGATCATCAACCTCATCAACTTCGCTCACGGCGAGGTGTTGATGGCCGGCGCGCTGGTGAGCTGGACCGTCGTCACGGCGCTGGCCGGCGCGGGCCTGCCGGGCTGGCTGCTGATGATCATCGCGCTGGTGTGCGCGATCGTCGTCTGCACGCTGCTCAACTTCGCGATCGAGAAGATCGCCTACCGGCCGCTGCGCAATGCGCCCAGACTGGCCCCGCTGATCACCGCCATGGGCATGTCGCTGCTGCTGCAGACGCTGGCCATGATCATCTGGAAGCCCAATCCCAAGCCCTTCCCGCAGCTGCTGCCCACCGACCCGATCCAGATCGGCGGCGCGGTGATCACGGTGACGCAGGTGCTGATCCTGGTGTCCACCGTCGTGATCCTGGGCGGCCTGCTGTTCCTGGTGAACCACACCAAGATGGGCCGCGCGATGCGCGCCACCGCCGAGAACCCGCGCGTGGCCGCGCTGATGGGCGTCAAGCCTGACGCGGTGATCTCGCTGACCTTCGTCATCGGCGCCGCGCTGGCCGCGGTGGCCGGCCTGATGTGGGCCGCCAACTACGGCACCGTGCAGCACTCGATGGGCTTCATGCCCGGCCTGAAGGCCTTCACCGCCGCGGTGCTGGGCGGCATCGGCAACCTCGCCGGCGCGATGGTGGGCGGCGTGCTGCTGGGCCTGATCGAGGCCATCGGCGCCGGCTACCTGGGCGACCTGACCGGCGGCGTGCTGGGCAGCCATTACGCCGACATCTTCGCGTTCATCGCGCTGATCCTGGTGCTCACGCTGCGTCCGTCCGGCCTGCTGGGCGAACGCGTCGCCGACCGCGCCTGAGGAACCGACCATGTTCGAGACCAAGACCTCCAAACTCATCACCTTCCTGGTCGCCGGCGCGCTGCTGCTGGTGCTGCCGCTGTTCGCGCAGTCCTTCGGCAACGGCCCGGTGCGCATCATCGACCTGGCGCTGCTGTACGTGCTGCTGGCGCTGGGCCTGAACATCGTGGTCGGCTACGCCGGCCTGCTGGACCTGGGCTACGTCGCGTTCTACGCGGTGGGCGCGTATCTCTTCGCGCTGCTCAACAGCCCGCACCTGGCGGAGAACTTCGAGCACATCGCCGCGGCCTTCCCGCAGGGGCTGCACATGCCGCTGCTGGTGGCCATCGTGCTGGCGGCCTGCCTGGCGGGCTTCTTCGGCGTGCTGCTGGGCGCGCCCACGCTGAAGCTGCGCGGCGACTACCTGGCCATCGTGACGCTGGGCTTCGGCGAGATCATCCGGGTGTTCCTGAACAACATGGAATATCCGCTGAACATCACCAACGGCCCGCGCGGCATCGGCCAGATCGACGGCGTGCACTTCCTGGGCTTCGAGTTCAGCCAGAACCACGACTTCTTCGGCTACACCGTCAACTCGGTGTCGATGTACTACTACCTGTTCCTGGCGCTGGTGATCGCGTCGGTGGTGATCTGCTACCGGCTCGAGAACTCGCGCATCGGCCGCGCCTGGATGGCCATCCGCGAGGACGAGATCGCCGCCAAGGCCATGGGCATCAACACCCGCAACATGAAGCTGCTGGCCTTCGGCATGGGCGCGACCTTCGGCGGCGTGGCCGGCTCGATGTTCGGCGCCTTCCAGGGCTTCGTCTCGCCCGAGTCCTTCAGCCTGCAGGAGTCGGTGATGATCGTGGCGATGGTGGTGCTGGGCGGCATCGGCCACATCCCGGGCGTGATCCTGGGCGCGCTGCTGCTGGCGGCGCTGCCGGAGGTGCTGCGCTACGTCGCCGGCCCGCTGCAGGAGATGACCGACGGCCGCCTGGACGCGGCCATCCTGCGCCAGCTGCTGATCGCGCTGGCGATGATCGTGATCATGCTGATCCGTCCGCGCGGCCTGTGGCCGTCGCCCGAGCATGGCAAGTCCCGGCCGCTGCCGGCCGAGGCCAAGCCCGCGGCCAAGCCGGTCTGATCAGCGCAGGAGCAACAACGAATGACTGAAACCGTACTGAAAGTGGCCGGCGCGTCCAAGCGCTTCGGCGGCCTGCAGGCGCTGTCCGATGTCGGCATCGAGATCAAGAAGGGCCAGGTCTATGGCCTGATCGGTCCGAACGGCGCCGGCAAGACGACCTTCTTCAACGTGATCACCGGGCTGTACGTGCCCGATGGCGGCACCTTCGAGCTGGGCGGCCAGCCCTACAAGCCGCAGGCGGTGCACCAGGTCGCCAAGACCGGCATCGCGCGGACCTTCCAGAACATCCGGCTGTTCGCCGAGATGACCGCGCTGGAGAACGTGATGGTGGGCCGCCACGTGCGCACCCACTCGGGCCTGGTGGGCGCGGTCTTCCGCAGCCCGGGCTTCAAGAAGGAAGAGGCCGAGATCACCGCCCGCGCCCGCGAGCTGCTGGAGTACGTGGGCATCGGCAAGCACGCCGACTTCAAGGCGCGCACGCTGTCCTACGGCGACCAGCGCCGTCTGGAGATCGCGCGCGCGCTGGCGACCGATCCCAAGCTGATCGCGCTGGACGAGCCGGCCGCCGGCATGAACGCGACCGAGAAGGTCGTGCTGCGCGAGCTGATCGACCGCATCCGCAACGACGGCCGCACGATCCTGTTGATCGAGCACGACGTGAAGCTGGTGATGGGCCTGTGCGACCACGTGTCGGTGCTGGACTACGGCAAGCTCATCGCCTCCGGCACGCCGGCGGAAGTGCAGCGCAACCCCAAGGTGATCGAGGCCTACCTCGGTGCCCACGCGGCGCAGGAAGCCCACGCGGCTCCCTGATCCCGACCCATGGAAATCGAAAAGATGGCAGACAACATCCTCCTCCAGGTCGAGGGCCTCAAGGTGGCCTACGGCGGCATCCAGGCAGTCAAGGGCGTGGACTTCGACGTGCGCGAGGGCGAGCTCGTCTCGCTGATCGGCGCCAACGGCGCGGGCAAGACCACCACGCTCAAGGCCGTCACCGGGCTGCAGCCGGTGGCCGTGGGCGACATCAAGTTCCTCGGCCGCTCGATCAAGGGCCAGGGCGCCTGGAACCTGGCCAAGCAGGGCCTGGTGATGGTGCCGGAAGGCCGCGGGACCTTCACCCGCATGACCATCACCGAGAACCTGCAGATGGGCGCGTTCATCCGCAAGGACAACGAGATCGCCGCCGACATCGACAAGGTCTTCGGCCTGTTCCCGCGGCTGAAGGAACGGCGCGCGCAGCTCGCCGGCACGATGTCCGGCGGCGAGCAGCAGATGCTGGCGATGGGCCGCGCGCTGATGGCGCGTCCCAAGCTGCTGCTGCTGGACGAGCCGTCGATGGGCCTGTCGCCGATCATGGTGGACAAGATCTTCGAGGTCGTGAACGACATCCACCAGCAGGGCGTGACGGTGCTGCTGGTCGAGCAGAACGCCAGCCGCGCGCTGGAGCTCGCCACGCGCGGCTACGTGATGGAGTCCGGCGCGATCACGATGAAGGGCGAGGGCAAGGCCCTGCTCAATGACCCGAAGGTGCGCGCCGCCTACCTCGGCGAATAAGCGCAGCGCCCACGACAAAGCGCCTTGCAGGATCTGCAAGGCGCTTTTTGTTTGCCTGTGCGCCTGTGCTTGCCTGTCCCTCGCCTGTCCTGGAAGGCCGGATCGGGCCCAAGGCCGTGCTCAAGCGATGACGGGCCGAGGCAATGAAAAAGGCCGCTCAGCCTTCGCTGAGCGGCCTTGGCCGGAAGAACTCCGGATTACTTGCGCTGGCTGCGGCGGCGCTGGGCGAAGCCCAGGCCGGCCAGGGCCAGACCGGCCAGGGCCAGGGAGCCCGGTTCCGGCACGTTGATCACCAGGGAGCCGTCCAGCGTCGACTGACGGATCAGGCCGCCGCCGGCGTTCCACAGCTGGTCCGGGGTCGGGATCGGGGGATCCACGTTGGTGTCCAGGATCCAGCTCACCGAGATGTTGTTGTTCAGCCAGTTGCTGTACAGCGTGCCCAGGCCTTCACCGGAGCTGAAGAAGTTCTGCACGAAGGCATCACCCACCGCGTAGCTGTAGTCGACGTAGCCCTTGACATTCAGGTTGGTCAGCTGGATGTCGGAACCCGTCACGACCAGGCGCAGGACTTCCTTGCCGTTGTTCGGGTCGGTCGCGGCGCTCTGGTAGTAGACGTGGAACACGCCGCCGGTGTATTGGACGTAGTCCGACACGCCGTCGCTGTTCGAGTCCACCGTCTTGCCGGTGATCTGGTACTGGTAGGTCAGGCCCCAGGCACCGCCCAGGCCGCCGACGTTGCCGGCGCCGTACTGCGGGAAGCTCACGCCGCCCGTGAAGCCGTTCAGGTCATTGCCCGGACGCGGGTTGTTCAGCGAGTCGATGTTGGTCTGCGACGGGGCGTTCGGATACGAGAAGTTCGCGCTGCCGCCGCTCAGCGTCGTGTGGCTGCCGGCCGAGAAGCCGTACGAGTTCATCACCGACGGGATGTTGGTGTCGATCACCGTGGTGCCCGGCGTCGCCGGCGAGCCCAGGTAGATCGACGTGGCCAGCGTGCCCGAGTAGCCCAGCTGGTCGAACACCGCGGTGGTGGTCAGGCCGTTCGGGTCGAGGTTGAAGTCATGACCGGTGTCGATGTACAGCGGGGCTGCCATCGCCGGCAAGGTCGCCGCCGCCAGCGCCGCGGCTGCCAGTGCGAGCTTTGCTTGCTTGAACATGTGTCTCTCCTTGAGGATGCGTCTTGCCAGATGCACGTTAGGAAGCGGCACGTGCCGGCTTCTTGTCCGACTTCAAAGCGAGGAGCGTGCCAGTGCACTTTCGTCCTTTCAAATCAACGACTTGACATTCGCTTGCGTGAATCTTCAGCGCCTCTTGTCAAGTTTCTCGACAGCGGCTTTCCCCACGTTCGCGGGGGATGGGGGAGGGCCCCGGACGGGGTGTGCCGGCCGCGGCCGCGCGTCCCTTCAGCGGGCTTCCCCGGCGCTGGCCCGTCACCGCGCGGGCGCATACTCGCCGGCTGCAGGGAATACGACAAAAGGGAGCCTCATGAGCCGCGCCACGCCTTCCGGTTTCACATTCGATTACGACCGCGCCTTCTCGCGCAATATCGGCTGGATCACGAAGGACGAGCAGCAGCGATTGCGCAAGGCGCGCGTCGCGATCGCGGGGCTGGGCGGCGTCGGCGGCTCGCATGCGCTCACGATGGCGCGTCTGGGCGTGTCGAATTTCAATATCGCCGACTTCGATGAATTCGACGTCCACAACATGAATCGGCAGGCCGCCGCCTTCATGTCGACGATGGGCCGTCCAAAGCTCGACGTGGTCGGCGAGATGGTCCGCGACATCAACCCCGAGAGCGACGTCCGGCTTTTCCGCGAAGGCGTCAACGACGCCAACATGGACGAGTTTCTCAAGGGCGTCGACGTGTATATCGACAGCCTCGATTTCTTCGTGCTCGAGGTGCGCCGCAAGGTGTTCCGCCGCTGCCGCGAGCTGGGCATCCCGGCGATGACCGCCGCGCCTCTGGGCATGGGCACCGCCTTCCTGTACTTCAGTCCCACCGGCATGAGTTTCGAGGACTATTTCCAGGTCGAGGGCCGCGACCACGAGGAGCAATATGCGCGCTTCATCGCCGGGGTATCGCCGGCGATGCTCAGCCGGCAGTATCTGGTGGCGCCCGAGGCGGTCAATTTCAAGGAGCGGCGCGGCCCGTCCACGGTGATGGCCTGCGAGTTGTGCGCCGGCGTCATGGGCACGAATGTCCTGAAACTGCTGCTGGGTCGCGGTCCCTTGCGCGCTGCGCCCTGGGGAATGCATTTCGACGCTTACCGCGGCACGCTCAAACACACCTGGCGGCCCTGGGGAAATTCGCACCCGCTGCAGCGTTTGCTGATCGCGCTGATCAAGCCGGTGCTCAAGGGACGATAAGGATGGGGAAAACAGGTTTCCGGGGCGCCGCCGCTAGCACGGAAATCCATCACGTCAGGGAGGGATCGCCCTCAGTCCAGGGGGTTCCACACCCGCGCGCGCTGAGGTGCAATCCGGTCAGCTTCCTGCAGGGGTGGACATGTTGAAGAACACTGGATTGAAGAACGCTTCCATGAAGGCGGCCCAGGCCGCGCTGCTGGGCCTGGCCGCCGTGCTGGCGGGCTGCTCGACCACCGGCAACCACCCGCCCGCGCCGGTGTCCGCCTCCCAGGCCGACTACAGCTACGTGGTCGGCGCCGGCGACAACCTCAACATCATCGTGTGGCGCAACCCGGAGCTGTCGCTGACCGTTCCCGTGCGCCCCGACGGCAAGATCGCCGCCCCCCTGATCGACGAGCTGCCCGTGCAGGGCAAGAACTCGGTCGAGATCGCCCGCGACATCGAGAAGCAGCTCGGCAAGTACGTGCGCGACCCGGTCGTCACCGTGATCGTCACCAGCTTCGTCGGCCCGTACAGCGAGCAGATCCGCGTCGTCGGCGAGGCCGCCAAGCCGCAGTTCCTGCCCTACAAGCAGAAGATGACGCTGCTGGACGTGATGATCGCCGTCGGCGGCCTGACCGATTTCGCGGCCGGCAACTCCGCCACCATCCTGCGCACGGCCGAAGGCAACAAGCAGTACTCGGTGCGCCTGAAGGACCTGATCCGCCGCGGCGACGTGTCGGCCAACGTCGAGATGCGCCCGGGCGACATCCTCATCATTCCGCAGAGCTTCTTCTGACCGGCGCCCGGAGCGCCGCGCCCGGCCGCCCGCAGGCCGCCGCGCCGGCGCCCGCGCCCCCGATTCGCGCAGTACCGGCCCGCTCCGCGCCGGGCCCAGCCGGCGTCGATGCCGGCGCAACCGAGATCGCCGCATGGATTCCCTGATCGCGCAACTGATGGCCGTGTTCAAGCGGATGTGGCGCTACCGCTGGCCCGGACTGGTCGCCGCGTGGCTGGTGGGCATTGCCGCCGCCATCGTGGTGTTCGTCGTGCCCGACCGCTACGAGGCCAGCGCGCGCGTCTACGTGGACACCCAGTCCATCCTCAAGCCGCTGATGTCGGGCATGGCCGTGCTGACCAACACCGAGCAGCAGGTCAGCATGCTCAGCCGCACGCTGATCAGCCGCCCCAACGTCGAGAAGCTGGTCCGCATGGCCGACCTGGACCTCAAGGCCACCAGCAAGTCCGACCAGGAGGCGCTGATCGATCGCGTCACGCGCAACCTGTCGATCCAGACCGCCGGCAACTCGGCCAACAACCTGTACCTGCTGTCCTACCGCGACTCCTCGCCGGAGATCTCGAAGAAGGTGGTGGCCTCACTGCTGTCGATCTTCATGGAGTCCAGCCTGGGCGCGAGCCGCAAGGACAGCACCACCGCCGCGACCTTCCTGAACGAGCAGATCAAGACCTACGAGACCAAGCTCGAGGAAGCGGAAGCGCGCCGCAAGGAATTCCGCCTGCGCAACCTGCAGCTGACGCAGGCCGACGGCAAGGACGCCGCGGCGCGCCTGGCCGAGTCCAGCAACCAGCTCGAGGCCGCCCGGCTGCAGCTGCGCGAGGCGGTCAATGCCCGCGACGCGGCCAAGGCCCAGCTCGACCTGGAGACCAAGCGCAGCGCCGCCGGCGGCAGCCTGTCCAGCCTGCTGCAGGAGAGCGCGCAGAAGTTCGCCACGCCCGAGCTCGACGCCCGCATCGCCGAGCTCAAGCGCGGCCTGGACCAGCTGCAGCAGCGCTACACCGACCAGCATCCGGACGTGGTCAACACCAAGCGCCAGATCAAGGACCTGGAAGACCAGCGCAAGCGCGAGGTCGCCGAGCTGCAGAAGGCCGCGCTGGCGCAGCCCGCCGCCGCGGGCGGCCGCAACGACAGCCTGGCCAACCAGGAACTGGCGCGCGTGCTGGCGACCAAGGAGGTCGAGGTGGCGCAGATCCGCGCCCGCGTCGACGAGTACGCGACCCGCTACAACGCCGCGCAGGGCGCGATCAAGCTGGCGCCGCAGCTCGAGGCCGAGTTCGCGCAGCTCAACCGCGACTACGACATCATCAAGAAGAACTACCAGGAGATGGTCGAGCGCCGCGAGTCCGCGTCGCTGTCCACCGACCTGGACAACACCTCGGGCGTGGCCGATTTCCGCATCATCGATCCGCCGCGCGCCTCGCCCAAGCCGGTGGCGCCGAACCGGCTGATGCTGCTGGCCGCGGGCATGGTCGTGGCGCTGCTGGCCGGGCTGCTGACCGCCTTCGCCGCGAGCCAGATCCGCCCGGTCTTCCACGACCTCAACGAGCTGCGCCACCGCCTGGAGCTGCCGATCCTGGGCGCGGTCTCGCGCCAGGAGACGCCCGAGGACCGGCGCCGCCTGAAGGTCGACCTGCTGCGCTTCGGCGTGGCCTCCGGCAGCCTGGTCAGCCTGTACGCGGTCGGCCTGATCGGCATGGCCATCTGGATCAGCCGGCAGGCCGGGTGAGGGGAGTTTTCGCATGACGAGCCTGATCGAACAAGCCGCCCAGCGGCTGGAACAACTGAAGCAGGCCGGCGTCGACGTCGGCCTGCCACCCGCGCCCGCCCCGGCGCCGGTGGCCGCGCCCGCCCCGGTGGCCGCGCCCGCGGTGGTGCCGCTGCCGTCCGCGCCGGCGGTGGCGCGCGCCGGCGACGGCCTGTCCAAGCGCGTCGAGCTGGACCTGGAGGCGCTCGCCGCGCAGGGCTTCCTGACGCCCAACGCGCCGCGCACCGTGATGGCGGACCAGTACCGCAACATCAAGCGCCCGCTGATCCGCAACGCGATGGCGCGCGGCGCCGGCTCGCTCAAGCACGCCAACCTGATCATGGTGACCAGCGCGCTGCCGGGCGAGGGCAAGAGCTTCACCTCGCTGAACCTGGCCATGTCGATCGCGGCCGAGTTCGACAACACCGTGATGCTGGTGGACGCCGACGTCGCCCGCCCGTCGATGCTGCGCATGCTGGGCCTGCCGCCCGGCCCGGGCCTGCTCGACGTGCTGGAGAAGGAAGTCGACATGGCCGGCGTGCTGCTCAAGACCAACGTCGACAAGCTGACGCTGCTGCCCTCGGGACGTCCGCACGCGCGGGCCACCGAGCTGCTGGCCTCCGACGCGATGAGCGCGCTGCTGGACGACATGGCCCAGCGCTATCCGGACCGGATCATCATCTTCGACAGCCCGCCGCTGCTGCTGACCACCGAGTCGCGGGTGCTGGCCACGCACATGGGCCAGATCGTCATCGTCGTGCAGGCCGAGCGCACGCCGCAGAGCGCGGTGCAGCAGGCGGTCAGCGCGATCGAGAACTGCCCGCTGAAGATGGTGCTGCTCAACCAGGCCAGCAACAAGCGCAGCAGCGGCTACGGCTATGGCTACGGATATGGCTACGGCTACGGGTATGGCTACGGCCAGGCCGATGGCCAGGGCGGTGCGGCGACCCCCGCGGCCGGTGCCGGCCGGGATCGGACCTGACGCGATGACGCGGGTCATCGTCCACCGCCGCCGGCCGCTGTCCCTGGTGAGCCTCGCCGCGCTGGCGATGCTCGGCGCGCTGGCGCACGCGCCGGCCCGCGGGCAGCAGGCGGGCGAGGGCGGCGACGGCGGCGGCCGTAAGGGCTGGACGCTCGAACCCCGGATCGGGGTCACCGAGACCTGGACCGACAACCTGCAGCTCGCGCCCAGCGGCTTTCGCGACAAGGCGATCATCACGGCCATCTCGCCCGGCGTCTCCATCGCCAGCAACAGCGGCGCGGTGCGCGGCAACTTCGACTACACGCTGGATGGCCTGATCTACACGAAGAGCGAGCGCTCGGCGCGGGTGCAGAACCAGCTCAACTCGCGCGTGCTGGCCGAGCTGGTGCCGCAGGCGCTGTTCGTCGACGTGCGCGGCAACATCAGCCAGCAGTCGATCTCGGCCTTCGGCCAGCAGACCGTCAACAACCAGCTCGACAGCCCCAACCGCACCGAGGTGCGCTCGCTGCAGGTCTCGCCGTACTGGCGCGGCATCCTGGCCGGCATGGCCAGCTTCGAGCTGCGCGCCACCGGGCTGATCCGCAGCTCCAGCGACGGCGGCAACGGCGCGCTGGGCGGCTCCGGCAGCGGCGACAGCAAGCAGGGCACGCTGTCGCTGAACCTCTCGGGCCCGCAGGGCCGGGTCTTCAACTGGGGCCTGAACGCGAGCACCCAGCGCGTGCACTTCGACCAGACCGGCATCGACAACCGCACCACCTCGGTGGTGGGCTCGCTGTACTGGATTCCCGACATCGACTGGATGCTGGGCGTCAACACCGGGCGCGAGCGCAGCGACTACTTCGGCAGCGAGACCTCGACGATCTACGGCGTCACCGCGCGCTGGACGCCGACGCCGCGCACCCGCATCGACGGCGAATGGCAGCACCACAGCTACGGCAACAGCCACAACCTGGCGCTGGAGCACCGCATGCAGCAGATCGCGCTGCGCGTGTCGAGCTCGCAGAGCGTGCAGACCAACGACGCGCCCAGCGGCCAGGCCACCAACTACCAGCTGCTGGACCTGCAGTTCCAGGGCATCCAGCCCGACCCGGTCAAGCGCGACGCGCTGGTGCGGGCAGTGCTCGCGGCGATGGGCCTGAACGCCGACGCACTGACCGGCAACGGCTTCATCTCCAACACCGCGATGCTGCAGCGGCGCACCGACCTGTCCATCGGCTACAACGGTCCGCGCCTGGTCGCGACGCTGGCCGCCAACGACAGCCTGAGCCGGCGCCTGGGCGTGTCGCCCACCGGCAGCGGCGACCTGGCGCTGACCAACCGGCTGCGCCAGCGCGGCGTGTCGGTCAGCGTGGGCTACCGCTTCACGCCGCTGACCACCGGCAGCCTGAGCCTCACGCGCCAGCGCACCAGCGGCGACGAGGTGGGCTCCACCGACATGAGCTCGCTGCTGGCCAGCGTCGCCGTGCGGCTGGGCCCCCGCGCCGACGCCAGCTTCGGCGTACGGTACACGAAGTTCGATGACAACGCGCTGGGCAACTCGGGCTATCGCGAGAACGCGATCTACGCCTCGCTGTCGCAGCGCTTCTAACGCATCCACGCACCCATCGCCATGTACGAGGCCTTCTACGGGCTGGCCAGCAAGCCGTTCCAGCTCAGTCCCGATCCCAGCTTCTACTTCGGCAGCAAGCAGCATCGCCGCGCCAAGGCCTACCTGGACTACGGCGTGCTGCGCAGCGACGGCTTCATCGTCATCACCGGCGAGATCGGCGCCGGCAAGACGACGCTGGTGCGCGGGCTGCTGGACAGCCTGAACCGCAGCAACGTCGTCATCGGCAACATCGTCACGACGCAGCTGGACGCCGAGGACACGCTGCGCCTGGTGGGCGCGGCCTTCGGCGTGCGGGTCAAGGACCTGCCCAAGAGCGAGCTGCTGATGGCGCTGGAGGCCTTCTTCGTCAGCGAGGCCAGCCGCGGCAAGCGCTGCCTGCTGATCGTCGACGAGGCGCAGAACCTGACCGCCCGCGCGGTCGAGGAACTGCGCATGCTGTCCAACTTCCAGTTCGGCAACCAGTCGCTGGTGCAGACCTTCCTGGTCGGGCAGCCGGAGTTCCGCGGCATCCTGCAGCGGCCCGAGATGGAGCAGTTCCGCCAGCGCATCGCGGCGAGCTGCCACATCGGCCCGCTCGACGAGGAGGACACGCAGCGCTACATCGAGCACCGCCTGAAGTGCGCCGGCGCCAGCGGCAAGCCGAGCTTCGACGCCGACGCCTTCACCGCGCTGCACCGCGCCAGCCATGGCATCCCGCGCCGCATCAACACGCTGTGCGACCGGCTGCTGCTGCTGGGCTTCATGCACGAGAACCCGCATCTCACCGCCGCCGACGTGGAGGAAGTGGTGCAGGACCTGTCGCGCGAGTCGGCCTCGGCGCCGCCGCCGGCGGTGCATGGGTCCGAGATCGACGGCCGCCTGAATGGCCGGATGAATGGCCACGCCGGCGGCGGCGAACTCGATCTGGACCTGACGCGGCTGCGCGCGCGCGCGGGCCAGGACGGCGAGCTCGGCGCGCTGGCGCAGGAGCTCGCCGGCATGGACCTGGACAGCCAGGACGCGCGGCTGCAGCGCATCGAGGACAGCCTGATGCGCCTGGAACGGATCAACCAGCAGACGCTGGCGCTGCTGCACAAACTCGTGGGAGCGATGCGATGAACCCGAGCCGCGCGGTGATCCGCAATGCGATGAGCATCGACGTCGAGGACTACTTCCAGGTCTCGGCCTTCGCGCCCTACATCGCCCGCGGCGACTGGGACCGGCGCGAATGCCGCGTCGAGCGCAACGTGGCGCGCATCCTCGATCTGCTGGACGCGCGCGGCGTGAAGGCGACCTTCTTCACGCTGGGCTGGATCGCGCAGCGCTATCCGGCGATCGTGCGCGAGATCGTCGCGCGCGGCCACGAACTCGCCAGCCACGGCTTCGGCCACGAGCGCGCCAGCGACCTGGACCGCGCCTCATTCCTGAAGGACGTGGGCGATGCGAAGGCGCTGCTCGAGGACCTGGGCGGCGTCGAGGTCAAGGGCTATCGCGCGCCGAGCTTCTCTATCGGCAAGGACAACCTCTGGGCCTTCGACGTGCTGCAGGCCTGCGGCTACCGCTACAGCTCCAGCGTCTACCCGATCCAGCACGACCACTACGGCATGCCGGATTCGCCGCGCTTCGCCTACGAGGTGCGGCCGGGCCTGATCGAGGTGCCGGTGACGACGCTGCGCTGGCGCGGCAAGAACTATCCGAGCAGCGGCGGCGGCTGGTTCCGGCTGCTGCCCTACGGCATGACGCGCTGGATGATCGAGCGCTTCAACCGCATCGAGGGCCGCAGCGCGGTCTTCTACTTCCATCCGTGGGAGATCGATCCGGCGCAGCCGCGCATTCCCGGCATCGATGCCAAGACGCGCTTCCGGCACTACGTGAACATCGGCCGCACCGAGTCGCGCATCGACCAGCTGCTGGGCGATTTCGCGTGGGGGCGGATGGACGAGATCTTCCTCGCGCCGGGCGGCGCGGAGCGGCTGGCGGCATGAGCGCGGCGCCCAAGCCTGCGCTGCAGGTCAAGCGCCTGGCGCTGAAGGACACCGCCGGCGCGGCGCGCTGGGATGCGTTCGTGCGCGCCTGCCCGTCGGCGACCTTCTTCCACCTCGCCGCCTGGCAGCGGATCCTGCGCAGGCAGTTCGGCCACGAGGGCTACTTCCTCTACGCCGAGCGCGATGGCGTCCTCGAGGGCGTGCTGCCGCTGGCGCAGAACAAGAGCCGGCTCTTCGGCCATGCGCTGGTGGGCCTGCCGTTCGCGGTCTATGGCGGCGTGGCCGCGGTCTCGGAGGAGGCCGCGCGGGCGCTGGAGGACGAGGCGCAGGCGCTGGCGCGCCGGCTCGGCGTCGAGCACCTGGAGCTGCGCAACACCCGGCGCCGCCATGACGACTGGCCCCATCAGGACCTGTACGTCACCTTCCGCAAGGAGATCCTCGCGGACGTGGAGGCCAACATGCTGGCCATCCCGCGCAAGCAGCGCGCGATGGTGCGCAAGGGCATCAAGCACAACCTGAAGGCGGAGATCGACCGCGACGCGGGCCGCTTCTTCGCGCTGTACGCCGACAACGTCCATCGCCACGGCACGCCGGCCATGCCGCGGCGCTACTTCCAGGCGCTGCTGGACGAGTTCGGCGGCGACGCCGAGGTGCTGATCGTGTCCAGCGAGCAGGGCGAGCCGCTGTCCGGCGTGCTGAGCTTCTACTTCCGCGACGAGGTGCTGCCGTACTACGCCGGCGACGCGGTCGCCGCGCGCGACCTGGCGGCCAACGACTTCAAGTACTGGGAGCTGATGCGCCGCGCCTGCGGGCGCGGGCTCAAGGTCTTCGACTACGGCCGCAGCAAGCAGGGCACGGGCAGCTACGCGTTCAAGAAGAACTGGGGCTTCGAGCCCACGCCGCTGCATTACGAGTACTGCCTCTACAAGCGCGAGGCGGTGCCGCAGAACAACCCGAGCAACGCCAAGTACCAGCTGATGATCAAGGCGTGGCGCCGGCTGCCGATCTCGGTGGCCAACTGGCTGGGCCCGCACATCGTGCGCAGCCTGGGCTGAGGAGCGGCCATGGCCAACATCCTCTACCTCGTCCACCGCCTGCCGTATCCGCCCAACAAGGGCGACAAGCTGCGCTCGTACCACCTGCTCAAGCACCTGGGCGCGCATCACAAGGTCTGGCTGGGCACCTTCGTCGACGACGCCGAGGACTGGCCCCATGTGCCGGCGCTGCGCGCGCAGTGCGAGGAGCTCTTCGCCGCCGACCTGAACCCGCTGCTGGCGCGCGTGGCGAGCCTGCGCGGCCTGGCCACCGGCGAGGCGCTGAGCCTGCCGTACTACCGCCAGCGCGCGATGCGCGACTGGATCGACCGGATCGCGCGCGAGCAGCGCTTCGACGCGATCGTGGTGTTCTCGTCGACGATGGCGCAGTACGCCGAGCAGCTGCGCGCGATCGCGGGCCCGGTGCCGATGCTGATCGACTTCGTCGACGTGGACTCCGCCAAGTGGACCGATTACGCCAAGGCGCGCCGCTGGCCGATGTCCTGGTTGTACCGCCGCGAGGGCCGCGAGCTGCTGGCCTATGAGCGCCGCGTCGCCGAGCAGGCGCGCTGCTCCTTCTTCGTCACCGAGGGCGAGAAGGCGCTGTTCCAGCGGCTTTCGGCGACCGGCGCGCCCGTCGAGGCGCTGGGCAACGGCGTGGACAGCGGCTACTTCGCCCCATTGCCGCAGCAGGCCAGTCCCTTCGAGGCCGACGAGCTGCCGCTGGTCTTCACCGGCGCGATGGACTACTGGCCCAACGTCGATGCGGTGCAGTGGTTCGCCGCGGAAGTGCTGCCGCAGCTGCGCCAGCGCTGGCCGACGCTGCGCTTCACCATCGTCGGCCGCGCGCCGGCGCCGTCGGTGCTGGCGCTGGCCGGCGAGGGCGTGCGCGTGACCGGCACCGTGCCGGACGTGCGGCCCTACCTGCAGCACGCGGCCGCGGTGGTCGCGCCGCTGCGGCTCGCGCGCGGCGTGCAGAACAAGATCCTCGAGGCGATGGCAGTGGGCCGCCCGGTGGTGGCGGCGCGTTCCTGCGTCGAGGCGCTGGGCGCCGATGGCGTGCTCGCCGGCCAGGACCTGCTGTCGGCCGACAGCGCCGCGGATTACCTCGAACTCGTGCATGCGCTGCTCAGCGCGCCGGCCCGCGCGCAGGCGATCGGCCAGCAGGCCCGCGAGCGCGTGCTGCGCCAGTTCAGCTGGCAGGCGCATCTGTCCAAGCTCGACGGCTACCTGCCGCGCGAGACGCCGCAGGGGAAGGCGGCATGAGCGCAGCGCAGGGCCGTCCCAAGCAAGCTCGCGTTCCCTCGGGGGACCGGCCGCGGCCCGCCGCGGGCGAGGGGCACGCATGAGCGCGATGACGCCGTCCGCGTTGCAGGAGCGCGGCATCCCCGCCACTTGGCGCCGCCCGCTGGCGGTGCTGGTGCTGCTGACGATCGCGCTGCTGCTGCTGTACCGCCAGACGGCGATCGGCATGGTCACCATCTGGTGGCGCTCGGGCACCTTCACGCATGCCTTCCTGGTGCCGCCGATCGCGCTGTGGCTCGCATGGCGCCGCCGCGCGCTCGTCGCGCCGCTGGTGCCGCGGCCGGTCGCCTGGCTGGCGCTGCCCATCGCTGGGCTGGGCGCGGTCTGGCTGTTCGCCGACTTCGCCGCGATCAATGCCGCCACCCAGTTGACGCTGGTGGCGATGCTGGTGCTGCTGGTGCCGGCCGTGCTGGGCTGGCGCGTCGCGCGCGAGATGGCCTTCCCGCTGGGCTTCCTGTTCTTCTGCGTGCCGGTCGGCGAGTTCATGCTGCCGCAGCTGATGGACTGGACCGCCCGCTTCACCGTCGTCGCGCTGCGGCTGAGCGGCCTGCCGGTCTACCAGGAAGGCCTGCAGTTCATCATCCCGAGCGGCCAGTGGTCGGTCGTCGAAGCCTGCTCCGGCGTGCGCTACCTGATCGCGTCGGCGATGGTGGGCACGCTCTACGCCTACCTCAGCTACCACTCGACGCGCCGCCGGCTCGGCTTCATCGCCTTCGCGCTGGCGCTGCCCCTGGTGGCGAACTGGGCCCGTGCCTACCTGATCGTGATGATCGGCCACCTGTCCGGCAACACGCTGGCGGTGGGCGTGGACCACCTGATCTATGGCTGGCTGTTCTTCGGCCTCGTGATGATGGCGATGTTCCTGATCGGCGCGCGCTGGGCCCAGCCGGAGCTGCCGCTGGTGCCGCCGGCGCGCGAGGCCGTGCCCGCCGCCGCCGCGACGGGCTGGGGCGCCACCGTCGCCGTGCTGCTGGCCGTCGCGCTGCCGGTGGCGGCCGGCGCCTGGCTGCGCCAGGGCCACTCGGCCCCGATCGACACGCTGCCCGCCGTGGCCGCGGCGCCGGGCTGGCAGGACCAGGTCGTGCCCTCGGACGCGTGGGTGCCCGACTTCGAGGGCGCCAATGCCGCGCGCCATCAGCAGTTCACCGCACCGGCGGGCCAGCCGCGCGTCGGCCTGCACCTGCAGTACTTCCGCGGCCAGGACTACGAGCGCAAGCTGGTGAGCTCCAGCAACGCGGTCGTGTCGCCGGAAGACAAGCAGTGGGCCGTCACCGGCCACGGCACGGCGGATGTCGTGCCGGCCGGCGCGCAGCGCGCCGCCGCGGTGATCCCGGTGCTGACCACGCAGGTGCGCGCCTCCTCGCTGGACGTGGTGAGCGCGCCCCGCATGCTGGTGTGGCATGTCTACTGGATCAACGGCCGGCCGATGACCAGCGCCTGGCGGGCGCGGGTCTGGGGCGCGCTGGAGCGGCTGCGCGGGCAGGGCGACGACGCCGCGCTGGTGCTGGTCTACACCGACGCCGACGCGCAGGCGCCGCGCCGGCTCGACGCCTTCCTGCGCGAGCATTGGTCCGCGATCGACGCCCAGCTGCGCCGGGTGCGCGATGCCGGCCAGCGCGGCGCGGCGGCGGGAGCCTCGCGATGAGCGCCGGCATGAGCGTCGAGCGCGCGATGGCCGCGGCCGACGAGCGGCCGCTGGTGCTGCACGTGATGTACCGCTTCGACACCGGCGGTCTCGAGAACGGCGTGGTGAACCTGATCAACCACATGCCGGCGAAGGACTACCGTCACGCGATCGTCGCGCTGACCGAGGTCACCGATTTCCGCAAGCGCCTGCAGCGCGACGACGTCGAGTGCTACGCGCTCAACAAGCCGCCGGGACAGGGCTTCTGGCTCTATCCGAAGCTGTACCGGCTGTTCCGCGCGCTCAGGCCCGCGATCGTGCACAGCCGCAACCTCGCGGCGCTGGAGGTGCAGCTGCCGGCCTGGGCCGCGCGCGTGCCGGTGCGCATCCACGGCGAGCACGGCCGCGACGTCGGCGACCTGGACGGCCGCAACCGCGCGTACCAGCGCGTGCGCCGCTTCTACAAGCCCTTCGTCTCGCACTACATCGCGCTGTCGCGCGACCTGGGCGACTACCTCACCGGACCGGTCGGCGTGCCGCCGGCGCGCGTGAGCCAGTTCGTCAACGGCGTCGACACGCAGCGCTTCCAGCGCCTGCAGGCCGGGGCCATCCCGGGCTGCCCCTTCGATCCGGCCGCGCACTGGCTGATTGGCACCGTGGGCCGCATGGCGCCGGTCAAGGACCAGCTGATGCTGACCCGCGCGTTCATCGCGATGATCGGCGCGGCACCGGAACTGCGCGAGCGCGCGCGCCTCGTGCTGATCGGGGATGGTCCGCTGCGGGCGCCGTGCCAGGCGCTGCTCGACGAGGCGGGCCTGACCGCGCTGGCCTGGCTGCCGGGCGAGCGCGCCGACGTGCCCGCCGTGATGCGCGGCCTGCATGTCTTCGCGCTGCCGTCGCTGGCGGAGGGCATCTCCAACACCATCCTGGAGGCGATGGCCAGCGGGCTGCCGGTGGTCGCGACCGAGGTCGGCGGCAACGCGGACCTGGTCACGCGCGATGAGAGCGGCCTGCTGGTGCCCGCCGCCGCGCCCGAGGCGATGGCCGCCGCGCTGCTGGCGCTGGCGCGCGATCCGGCGCGGGCGGCGGCGATGGGCGAGGCCGGCCGCGCGCGCGTCGAGCGCGACTTCAGCATGCGCGCGATGGTCGCCCGCTACCAGGGGCTGTATGACACGCTGCGCGGCCATCATGCCGGCGGCCACAAGAACGACTGAGGGATAGGCAGGGGAACGAGCATGTGCGGAATCAGCGGACTCTTCGACACCCGGGGGCGGCGCGACTTCGATGGCGCGCTGATGCATCGCATCAACGACTCCCTGCACCACCGCGGCCCCGACGAGGGCTCGATCCATCTGCAGCCCGGGCTGGCCTTCGGCCACCGCCGGCTGTCGATCATCGACATCGCCACCGGCCAGCAGCCGCTGTTCAACGCGGATCACTCGGTGGGCATCGTCTTCAACGGCGAGATCTACAACTACCGGCAGCTCACCGACGAGCTGACCGCGCTGGGCTACGTGTTCCAGACCAAGAGCGACACCGAGGCCATCGTCCACGCCTGGTCCGCCTGGGGCGAGGACTGCGTGCACAAGCTGCGCGGCATGTTCGCCTTCGTGCTGTGGGACAAGGCGCGCGACCAGCTGTTCATGGCGCGTGACCGGCTCGGCGTGAAGCCGATGTTCTACGCGCTGCTGGACGACGGCACGCTGGTCTTCGGCTCCGAGCTGAAGGCGCTGCTGGCGCACCCGGCGATGAAGCGCGACATCGTGCCGCAGGCGGTGGAGGAGTACTTCGCGCTGGGCTACGTCGCCGAGCCGCGCACCATCTTCCGCCAGGCGCTGAAGCTGCCGCCGGCGCACACGCTGGTGATCCGGCGCGGCGAAGCGCTGGGCCAGCCGCGCCGCTACTGGGACGTCAGCTTCACGACGGACAGCCGGATCGACGAGGTCCAGGCGCAGGAAGAGCTGACCCGCCGCCTGCGCGAGTCGGTCAAGCTGCGCCTGATCTCCGAAGTGCCGCTGGGCGCCTTCCTGTCGGGCGGCGTCGATTCGAGCGCGGTCGTGGCGATGATGGCCGGCGAGACCAACGGTCCGGTGAAGACCTGCTCGATCGCGTTCGACGATCCGCAGTACAACGAGTCCGAGTTCGCGCAGATGGTCGCGGACCGCTACCAGACCGACCACCATGTCGAGACCGTCCAGAGCGATGACTTCGACCTGATCGACACGCTGGCGCGGCTCTACGACGAGCCCTATGCCGACAGCTCCGCGATCCCGACCTACCGCGTCTGCCAGCTCGCGCGCAAGCACGTGACGGTGGCGCTGTCGGGCGATGGCGGGGACGAGAGCTTCGGCGGCTACCGCCGCTACAAGCTGCACATGATGGAGGAACGCATGCGCGCCAGCCTGCCGCTGGGGCTGCGCAAGCCGCTGTTCGGCACGCTGGGCCGGCTCTATCCCAAGGCTGACTGGGCGCCGCGCGTGTTCCGGGCGAAGACGACCTTCCAGGCGCTGGCGCGCAACTCGGTCGAGGCCTACTTCCACACCATGTCCGTGATCCGCGACAACGAGCGGTTGCCGCTGTACAGCGCGCGCTTCAAGTCGGAGCTGGGCGGCTACAACGCGCGCGACCTGTTCCTGCAGCACGCCGAGCGCGCGGGCACCGACGACCCGCTGGCGCTGATCCAGTACATCGACCTGCAGACCTACCTGGTCGGCGACATCAACACCAAGGTGGACCGCGCGTCGATGGCGCATTCGCTGGAGGTGCGCGAGCCGCTGATGGACCATCCGCTGGTCGAGTGGCTGGCCACGCTGCCGTCCCACCTGAAGCTGCGCGGCGGCGAGGGCAAGTACCTGTTCAAGAAGGCGCTCGAGCCGCACCTTCCGAACGACGTGCTCTACCGGCCCAAGATGGGCTTCGCCGTACCGCTGGCGCGCTGGTTCCGCGGGCCGCTGCGCCAGCGCGTGCGCGGCGCGCTGCTGGGCGGACCGCTGGCGGATTCCGGCATGTTCGACCTGAAGGCCGTCGGCGCGATGGTCGAGCAGCACGAGAACGGCTCGCGCGACCACAGCACGCCGCTGTGGACGCTGCTGATGTACGACGCCTTCCTGCGCAACGTGATGGGCGCGTCTTCGCTGCGCGAAGCCGCCTGACGTCCCCCGGGCACCGGATGAAGATCCTTTATCACCATCGCACCGCGTCCAAGGATGGCCAGGCGGTCCACATCGAGGAAATGATCGGCTCGCTGCGCGCGCTCGGCCATGAGGTGCGCGTCGTGGCGCCGGGCGGCGAGTCCGCGCCCGAGGAGAAGGCCCGGATGGGCGACGACGCCGGCTGGGTGCACCGCCTGCGCGCCAAGCTGCCCAAGTTCGTCTACGAGCTGCTGGAGCTGGCCTACTCGCTGGTGGCGTATCGCCGCCTGGCCGCCGCGGCGCGCGAGTTCCAGCCCGACCTGATCTACGAGCGCTACAACCTCTACCTGCTCAGCGGCCTGATGCTGAAGAAGCGGCTGGGCCTGCCGCTGCTGCTGGAGGTCAACGCGCCGCTGGTGGACGAGCGGGCGAGATTCGGCGGCCTGGCGCTGCCGCGCGTCGCGCGCTGGGCCGAGGACACGGTCTGGCGCGGCGCCGACGCGGTGCTGCCGGTGACGCGGGTGCTGGGATCGATGATCGCCGCGCGCGGCGTGCCGCTGGAGCGCATGGTCGTGATCCCCAACGGCATCAACGAGGCCCATTTCGACGCCGCTCCGCCGCCCGAGGCCGCCAAGCGCGCGCTGGGCTGGGACGGCGCGCTGGTGCTGGGCTTCACCGGCTTCGTGCGGGACTGGCACGGCATGGACAAGGTGATCCGCTGGATGGCCACCGGCGCGGCGCCCGCGAACGCGCGGCTGCTGATCGTCGGCGACGGACCGGAGCGCGCCAACCTGGAGCGGCTGGCCGGCGAGCTCGCGCTTGGCGAGCGCGTGCGCTTCACCGGCGTGGTCTCGCGCGATGCGGTGCCGGCGCACGTGGCCGCGTTCGACATCGCGCTGCAGCCGGCGGTGGTGGCCTACGCGTCGCCGCTCAAGCTGTTCGAGTACCTGGCGCTGGGCAAGGCCATCGTCGCGCCGAGCACGCCCAACATCGAGGAAGTGCTGGACGACGGCGCGAACGCGCTGCTCTTCGATCCGGCCGAGGCCGGCGCGCTGGAGACGCGGCTGGCGCGCGTGGCGTCGGATGCCGCGCTGCGCGAGCGGCTGGGGCAGGGCGCCCGCGCCACCATCGGCCGGCTGCATCTGACCTGGCACGGCAACGCTGAGCGCGTGGTCGCGCTGGGCCAGTCGCTGCGGGCCGGCCGCGGCGTGACGGGGGCCGCCAAGCCCACCGACGCGAGGGTCTGAGCGTGTTGAAGCTGCTGACCTTCTCGACGCTGTATCCGAGCGCGGTGATGCCCAGCCACGGCATCTTCGTGGAGACGCGCCTGCGCCACCTGGTGGCCTCGGGCCAGGCCGAGTCGCGCGTGATCGCGCCGGTGCCCTGGTTTCCGCTCAAGGGCGAACGCTTTGGGGACTACGGCAAGTTCGCCGCGACACCGGCGCGCGAGTCTCGCCACGGGCTGGAGATCGCGCATCCGCGCTTCATCCGCCTGCCCAAGGTCGGCATGAGCAGCGCGCCGTACACGCTGGCCTGGACCTTTCTGCGCGCGGCCAGGGGGCTGCAGGCGCAGGGCTACGACTTCGACCTGATCGACGCGCACTACTTCTATCCGGACGGCGTGGCCGCGGCCTTCGTTGCGAAGGCGCTGGGCAAGCCGCTGGTGATCACCGCGCGCGGCACCGACATCAACCTGATCCCGGCGTACGCCTTCCCGCGCAAGCTGATCCTGCGCGCGGCCGATCAGGCCGACGCGATGATCACCGTCTGCGAGGCGCTCAAGGACGAACTGGTCGGGTTGGGCGCCGACGCGGCCAAGGTGACGGCGCTGCGCAATGGCGTGGACCTCAAGCTCTTCCATCCCGCTGGACGTGATGAAGCGCGGGCCGTGTTGCAGCTCGCGCCCGGTCGCTTCACGCTGGCCTCGGTGGGCCACCTGATCGAGCGCAAGGGCCATGAGCTGGTCATCGGCGCGCTGGCCGAGCTGCCGGACGCCGACCTGCTGATCGCCGGCGCCGGGCCGGAGGAGGGCGCGCTGCGCCGGCTCGCCGAGTCGCTGGGCGTGGCGGGGCGGGTGCGCTTCCTCGGCGCGCTGCCGCAGGCGCGGCTGCGCGAGGTGTATGCCGGCGTGGACGCGCTGGTGCTGGCCTCGAGCCGCGAGGGCTGGGCCAACGTGCTGCTGGAGGCGATGGCCTGCGGCACGCCGGTGGCGGCATCCAACGTGTGGGGCACGCCGGAAGTCGTCGCGCGCCCCGAGGCCGGCGAGCTGATGCCCGAGCGCAGCGCGGCCGGCGTGGCCGAGGCGGTGCGGCGGCTGCGCGCGGCGCCGCGCGATCGCGCCGCGACGCGCCGCTATGCCGAGCAGTTCAGCTGGGACGCGACGACGCAGGGCCAGCTCGCGCTCTTCCATCGGATCCTGGCCGCGCGGCGGTCGCCGGAGCTGCGTCATGCGTGACCTCGTCATCCTGGGCCTGTTCCTGGTCCTGATCTACAAGACCTTCAAGGACCCGATGTGGGGCGTGCTGGGCTGGGTCTGGATGGGGGTGATGAACCCGCACCGGCTGGCCTACGGCTTCGCGCACGACGCGCCGTGGTCGATGGTGATCGCGCTGGCGCTGTTCATGAGCCTGCTGCTGCACCGGGACAAGCTGGTGAAGTTCCCGTTCAACGCGGTGACCGTGCTGCTGGCGATCTGGATCCTGTGGATCGGCGTGTCGCCGCTGCTGTTCTCGTTCTATCCGGACAAGGAGATGCACTACTACGCGCGCGCCTTCAAGGTGCTGCTGATGGTGCTGGTCTCGCTGCTGGTCGTGCAGCGCCGGCGCGACCTCGACCTGCTGGTGCTGGTGCTGGTGATCTCGATCGGCTACTACGGCATCAAGGGCGGCGTGTTCACGGTGCTCTCGGGCGGCAGCGCGCGGGTGTGGGGGCCGGAGGGCTCGTTCATCGAGGACAACAACTCGCTGGCGCTGGCCACCATCATGACGGTGCCGCTGATCCGCTACCTGCAGCTGCAGGCGGACAAGCGCTGGCAGCGCTACCTGGCGATCGCGGCGATGGTGCTGTGCATGGCCTCGGCGGTGGGCTCGCAGTCGCGCGGCGCGTTCCTGGCGATCGTGGCGATGTCCTTCTTCATGTGGATGAAGAGCCGCAACAAGCTGCCGCTGGCGCTGGTGGTGCTGGTGGCGCTGCCGCTGATCTTCGTGTTCATGCCGGACAGCTGGACCGACCGCATGAACACGATCAAGACCTACGACCAGGACGCGTCGGCGCTGGGGCGCATCAATGCGTGGCAGACGGCGTGGCGGATGGCGCTGGACCTGTTCCCGTTCGGCGGCGGCTTCACGGTGGCGGGGCCGGCGGCCTTCGCCAAGTACGCGCCCGATCCGTCGATCCCGCTGACCGCGCACAGCATCTACTTCCAGGCGCTGGGCGAGCACGGCTTCATGGGGCTGTTCCTGTTCGTGGGCATCTTCGTGATGACCTGGCGGCTGGCCAGCGCGACGATCAAGGCCAGCAAGGGCCTGCCGGAACTGCAGTGGGCGCGCGACCTGTCGGCCATGTGCCAGGTGGGGCTGATCGGCTACGCGACCGGCGGGGCCTTCCTGAGCCTGGTGTATTTCGACCTCCCGTACTACCTGGTGCTGATCGTCGTGGTGCTGAACCGCGTGGTCGCGGCGGCGATGGCGGAGCGCCAGAAGTCCGCGATCGCGTCGGGCCAGGCGCCGCGCGACGTGCATTCGCCGTTCTGGGAGGGCGCGTGATGCTGGCTTCGCTGAGCCTGCTGGGCTGGCCGCGGGGGGAGCCCGCGCTGAGCATCCTGATCTACCACCGCGTGCTGCCGTCGCCCGATCCGCTGCGGCCGGGCGAGATCGACGCCGCGCGGTTCGAGGCGCAGGTCGCGTTCCTCGCCCGGCACTTCGAACTGCTGACGGTGAGCGACGCGGCGGCCGCGCTGCGCGAGCGGCGGCTGCCGCGGCGCGCGGCCTGCATCACCTTCGACGACGGCTACGCGGACAACTGGACGGTGGCGCATCCGATCCTGGCGCGCCACGGCGCGCGCGCGACGGTGTTCGTCGCGACCGGCTACCTGAACGGCGGCCGCATGTTCAGCGACACGGTGATCGAGTTCGTGCGGCGGGTGCCGGGGCCGGTGCTGGACCTGTCGGCGGCCGGCATGGGCGTGCATCCGGTTGGCACGATGGCGGAGCGGCTGAAGGCGGTGACGGCGCTGCAGGTGCAGCTGAAGTACCTGGCGCCGGACGAGCGCGACGCGCAGCTGCGGCGCATGCTGGCGGCGCGGCCGGTCGGCGCGATGCCGGACGACCTGATGCTGACCGATGCGCAGCTGCGGCAGCTGGCCGAGGCGGGTCACGAGATCGGCGGCCACACCGTCGACCACACCGTGCTGACGACGCTGACGCCGGAGGGCGCGCGGGCGCAGGTGGCGCAGGGCAGGGACCGCTTGCAGGCGCTGCTGGGGCGGCCGGTGCGCAGCTTCGCCTATCCGAACGGACGGCCGGTGCGCGACTACGACGCGGGCCACGCGGCGATGCTGCGCGAGCTGGGCTTCGAGGCCGCGGTGAGCACCGCGGCTGGCGTGGCGCGGCCGGGCACCGACCCCTTCCAGCTGCCGCGCTACACGCCGTGGGGCGCGTCGATGACGATGTTCGCGGCGAGGATGATGCGCAACGCGCGGATGGGCGGGCCGGCGGCGGTTGTCTGACGGCAAGCACCCCCCCCAAAAGATAGTTCGTCATTTCGTCGGCAACGCGCAACGGCTGACCCCGTTTCAGCACGGTCGTTCGTTTCTGGGGTCTTTCAGCGGGCGAAGAATTTGTGGCCTGGAGGTGTTCCATGTCGCAAGTTCAAGAGTTTTCGCAGCGCTCGCCGGCGGGGGCGGCGCACTTGTTCCATCGCCCCGCGCTCGCGTCGTCGCTGGCCGATCAGCTCATGTCCGAGAGCTTCAAGTCGGGCCTGTTCCTGACCGGACCGCGCCGTACCGGCAAGACGACCTTCGTCCGCGGCGAGCTGGCCGCCGCGCTGAGGGGCGAGCACGGCGCCTTCGTCCTCTACGTGGACCTGTGGGACGACCAGAAGCTTGATCCCGGTGTCGCGATCTACCGTGCCGTCGGACTGGCGCTCGATGCCTTCGACGGCTGGGGTGTCCGGCTGGCCCGCCGGATCGGCCTGAAGGGGTTCCGGCTGTGTGGCGTCGAGATCAGCCTGGAGCGGATCAACGCGGGGCAGGTGGAGTCGCTCACGACCTCGCTGCTGAGGTTGACCCGGGTGACCGGCAAGCGCGTCGTGCTGCTGCTGGACGAGGCGCATCGCTGCCAGACGACGGAACTCGGGCGGGTGGCGCTTCATGGCCTGAAGGCCGCGCGCGATGCCCTGCTGCTGACGCCCGGTCCCGGCTTCCGCTTCCTGGCGACGGGCTCGCACGCGCACAAGCTCGAGCACATGGTGCGCGAGAAGCGCGAGCCCTTCCTCTGCGCGAGGACGAGGGCGCTGCCGGTCATGGGCGAGGACTTCCTCCACTGGCAACGCGGACTCTGGGAGGATGGCTCCCGCCCCGGCCTCGCGGTGATGAGCGAATCGTTTGATCGCCTGTTCCATCGCGTGGAGGACTTCATCGAGGTCTGCAACGGCGCGCGGGCGATGGCGGCGGCCGATGCGGCGGATGCGGACCGGCTGCTGATCGAGCAGGTGGACCTGTGGCTGGCCAACGAGAAGAAGGTCTTCGCCGAGAAACTCATCGCGGCCGGGCCGCTGGCCACGGCCTTTCTCTACCTCAAGGCCGAGCGCGGCCCTCAATTCGCGCCGCACTTCTCGCGCTCCCACGAGCGGGCGATGCAACTGCTGGCCCTGATGGGGGAGACGGCGATGCAGCCCGACTTCAGCCTGCAGGGCGTGGAGGCGACGCTGGCTCGGCTCGAGCAGCTCGAGCTGCTGTGGCACTGCCGGATCTACGTGATCGAGGACGCCCGCCACGTCGGCTGGCTGCTCGAGATGGAACTGTCGACCTTGTTCGGTGCCGATCGGGGCGTCGCAAAGGCGGCATGAACGCGGCCGTTGGAGGGTACTCATGCTGCAAGTGGTCCAACGCGTCGTCGCCCGCTTCAAGGGCCGATCCCTTCCCGTCGCCGAACAGCAGTGCGAGTCCGCTGGCCGGATCTTTCATCGTCCCGAACTGGCTCGCCGGCTCGCGGCCGATCTGATGTCCGACTTCTACGACTCGGGCATGTTCCTCACGGCGCCGCGCCGCACCGGCAAGAGCACCTTCATTCAGCACGACCTCAAGCCGGCGCTTGAAGCCGGACATGGGGCCCTGGTGCTGTACGTGGACCTTTGGGAGCGCCGCAAGGAAGACCCCGGGGCCGTGGTCGAGGGCCTCGTCGAGCAAGCCTTGAAGGCCTGTGAGGCCTCGAGCCGCGGACTGTTTCGACGGTTGCGCCTGTCCCGGCTGAAGGCTCCGGGTGTCGAGATCGAAGTGTCGAATCAGGAGACCGGCCAGCGGCACTCCCTGTTCCAGGCCTTGGAGCGGCTTGCCAAGCGATCGGGAAGGCCGGTGGTGCTCATCGTCGACGAGGTCCAGCAGACGCAGACGACGGCGTACGGACGCGACGTGCTCTACATGCTGAAGTCAGCGCGGGACCAACTGAACGGGCGTGATCGCGTGATGTTCCGTTTCCTGGCCACCGGCTCCCACAACGAGAAGATCGAATGCCTGGTCAGCGACAAGCATCAGGCGTTCTACCTGGCACCGCTGGAGGTGCTGCCAACGCTCGGCGACGACGACTATCTGTCCTGGGCGCGCCGCATTCACGGGCCACGGTTCGACCCGGAACTACCGGCGATGGCCCGGGCCTTCGAGATCTGCCTGCGCCGTCCCGAGGCCTTCCACAAGGCATGCCGCGGCGTGGCCGCGATGGGACCGCAGAGCAGCGAGACACAGGAGCAGATGCTGCTGTGTCTGGCGCGCGAGCAGATCGATCTTGAGAAGCGCAAGCTGTTTGTCCGCCTTCAGCGGCTGAGGCCCCTGGAGCAGGCCGTGCTGCGCCTGCTCGCCGAGGACGGCGTTGATTTCACACCGATGTTCCCCGACGCGAGGCGCCGCTTGAAGGCCATGCTGTCGATCCTGCCGGAGGATCAACTCCCACAGGTGACGGACGACAGCATCCAAGCCGCACTGGATCGGCTCTGTGAGGCCAAGCTCGTGTGGTGCGGCGACGGACCGTATGCGTTGGAAGAAAGCCAGTTCGCGAGCTGGCTGCTCGAACGGCAGCCCGTGGAGGCGGCCCAGCCTGCATCACAGGTCGCGCGGCACGTCGGCCTCTCGGTCGCCGGCTGCGATGAGGCCGCGGCCTGAAACGGAGTTGAACCATGCTTGAAGCAGCTTCCATTCGTCACGGCCCGGCTCACGAACCGCAGACCGCGCTCTTCCTCCCCGGCGTCGGATTCGACATCTTGAAGAAGTCCAGCACGTGAGGCGTGAGCGCATCGATCTGCACCATCGGCGTGTGGGTCAGCTCGCCCCGGCAGTACGCCGTCCTGCCGCTCTGGCCGTAGGTGTTGTTGAGGATCAGGATGGTGCTGCGCTCGCCGGCGCTCTGGCCGCCGTGACCGTAGCCAATGCCGCCGTGATCGGAGACGACGGCGATCAGCCACTCCTCGTTCGCGAAATTCGGTCGCGCCTTGAGCGCCGTCAGCACTTGACCGATCTGCCGGTCCTCGCCGGTGATCTTGCTCTGGTAGAACGCGTTCAGCGGCTCGTAGCTCGGCAGGTGGATGTCGGGGTTGTGCAGGTAGTAGAAGATCGCCGTCGGCGCATGGCGCCACGACAGCCAGTGCTTCACCGCGTCGGTCGCCTCCTGCGAGTTCTTGGCCCCGTTCGCCGCGACGAAGTCCGCCCGCGCCGGCTTCAGGTTGCGCGTGATGTTCTCCCAGTCCCCCACCACCGCGACGGTGGCCGTCGGCCACAGCGTCTTCAGCCGGTCCAGCACATGCGGCTTGAGCAGCACCTTGCCCAGGTCATTGCTGGGCATGCCGTGATCGGCCGCCCAGTACCCGGTGAACAGCGTCGCCCAGCCCGGACCGCTGAAGGTGTCCTGCGGTCCGCCGGCCAGCACGTTGCGGTGGTAGGCGCCGCCCTGCGCCAGCGCCAGCAGCGACGGCGTCGCCGCGCAGCCGTTGCAGAACAGCGCATCCCCGCGCAGGCCGTCGATGCCGATGATCAGCACATGCTTGCGCCCCTGCGGACCGCTGATCGGATTGGCCACGCCCAGGTCCGCGTTCAGCGCGTAGTGGTCGTAGGGGTTGCCGGGGTAGTCGTTCTTGAGCCCGCCGACCTCCGACGCGCGCTTGTCGCTGAGGTCGCATTGCCGCAGGGTCTTGTGATGGTCGATGGACCGGCACCAGGCCGCGCGGCTCGCGTCGATGCACGCGGCGGCGCATTGCTCCGGGGTCTTGCCGGTCAGGCGCTCCGTGTTGTGGCCCGGGATCGCCGCGTTGACCGTCCGCGTGAACCGGGACAGCGCCGAGGCCTGCGCCTGGGCCTCGGGCATCGTCAGCGCCATCAGGCCGCAGGCCGCCGCCAGCACGCGCGCGAAAGTCGACATGGATCTGCTCATCGTGGTCTCCGTCGTTGTGCGGCCGGTAGCGCGGCCTTTGCTGGCCCCGCTCACCAGGGCATCGTGAACGTCTTGGTGTTGCTGAAGGACTTCATCGCCTCCTGGACGCCTTCCTTGTGCCCCAGTCCCGAGTCCTTGATGCCGCCGAACGGCGTCAGCTCGATGCGGTAGCCCGGCACCTCCCACACATTGACCGTGCCGACCTGCAGGTCCTGGGCGAAGCGGATCGCGTCGTCCATCCGGTTAGTGCACACGCCCGAGGACAGGCCGTAGGCCGTCCCGTTGGACAGCGCGATCGCCTCGTCGATCGTCTTGAAGCCCAGGATGGGCGAGACCGGCCCGAAGGTCTCCGAGCGCACCACGGTCATCTCCGGCCGCACGTTCTCCAGCACCGTGGGCGCATACAAGGCCCCCTCGCGCCGATGACCCGCCAGCACGCGCGCGCCCTGCGACACGGCCTCGGCCACGACCCGCTCGATCTGCATCGCCGCCGCCTCGTCGATCACCGTGCCCATCTGGTTGCGCTCGTCCATGGGGTCGCCATGGCGCCAGGCCAGCGTCTTCTCGACCACCAGCTGCGTGAAGCGCTCCTTCACCGCCTCGTGCACCAGCATCCGCTTGACCGCCGTGCAGCGCTGCCCCGAGTTCTTGTAGGAGCCCTGCACCGCGAGCTCGCTGGCGCGCTCCAGGTCGGCGTCGTCCATGACGATCAGCGGATCGTTGCCGCCCAGTTCCAGCACCGTGCGCCGGTAGCCGGCCTTGCTCGCGATGGCCTTGCCGATCGACACGCCGCCGGTGAAGGTGATGAGATCGACATGCGGGTTCATCACCAGTTCATTGGCGATCTCGCGCGGATCGCCGGTCAGCACCTGCAGCATCTCGCGCGGCAGGCCGGCCTCGTAGAGCAGCTCGGCGAAGAAGTAGGCCGACAGCGGCACCTTCTCGGACGGCTTGAGCACCATGCGGTTGTTGGTCGCGATGCTGGGCACCACCTTGTGCGCCACCTGGTTCATCGGGTGGTTGAACGGCGTGATCGCGGTGATCACGCCCTGCAGCGGCTCGCGCAGCGTGATCACCTTGCGGCGCTTGCCATGCGGCGTGAGGTCGCAGGAGAACACCTGCCCGTCGTCGCGCAGCGCCTCGGTGGCGCCGAAGCCCAGCACGTCGATCACGCGCCCGATCTCGTAGCGGCTGTCCCGCTTGCATAGGCCCGATTCCATCGTGATCAGGTCGGAGGCGGTCTCGGCGCGCGCGCGCAGCAGCGCGGCGGCGCCGTTCAGGATCTGCGCCCGCGCATGCCGCGACAGCGTCGGCCGGTAGCCGTGCGCGATCGTCATCGCGCGCCGCACATGGTCGACGGTGGCCATCGCCACCTGGCCCACCTGCTGCCCGGTGTAGGGGCTGCGCACGGCCAGATGGCGGTCGGTGTGCAGGATCTCGTCGCCCAGGCGCAGGCCTTCGTCGATCATGGACGGCGCCACCCAGGAGCGCAGGTTCTTGGTCGTGCTCATGCGATCTCCTCGGGGGTGTCGGCGCCCGCGCCGATGAAGTTGAGTCCGCGCGCGCCGGCGAGGGCGCGGGCGATCAGGTCCTGCGCCTCCTGGTCGCCCAGCCCGTAGGAGGCGAAGCGCGTGGGCACGCCCAGGCCCTCGAGGAAGGCCGCCAGCCGCTGCGGCGCATCGGCCAGTGGCTGGCCCAGCGCCCGCCCCAGCACCGCGTCCCGCTCGGCCGAGCGGCCCAGCGCCATGCGCAGCACCAGCGGCAGCGGGAAGGCGCAGGCGATGCCATGCGGCAGCCCCAGCCGCAGCGTCATCTCATAGGAGATGGAATGCGCCAGCGCCGTCCTCGTGTTGGAGAAGGCCATGCCGGCCTTCAGCGCCGCCAGGGCCATGCGCGCGCGCAGCTCGCGGCTGACCGGGCGTCGCATCAGCGCGGGCAGCGTCGCCAGGATCTCGCGCGCGGCCGACACCGCGTAGGTGTCCGACAGCGGATTGGCGTTGCGGTTCCAGATCGCCTCCAGCGCGTGGGACAGCGCATCCAGGCCGCTCTGCAGCGTCACCGACGGCGGCAGCGACTGCATCAGCAGCGGATCCACCAGCGCGATCTCGGGCCAGGTCGAGCGCAGTTGCAGCGAGTGCTTGCGCTGCTGCTCGCGGTCCCAGATCGTGGCCCAGGGCGTGACCTCGCTGCCGGTGCCGGCGGTCGTCGGCACGGCGATCAGCGCCTTGACCGCGTGCGGCTCGAACGGCTCGCCGCGCTGCAGCAGTCCGATCAGTTCGTCGAAGCGGCCGCCCGCCGTGCCCACCATCAGCGCCTTGGCGGTGTCGATGGCGCTGCCGCCGCCCAGCGCCACGATCGCCGCCGTGTCGCGATGCTCGCGCCAGAAGCGCTCGTACTGCCCGCGCAGCTCGGCCACGTCGGGATTGGGGCGCACGTCGTCGATGACGCCGGCCAGCCGGTCGCCCAGCAGCTCGCGCACCTGGGTCACCAGGCCCAGCGAGGCCGCCTCCGGAAAGGTCACCAGCAGGGCGCGGCGCCGGCCCAGCAGGCCCGGCAGGGACAACAGGGCCCCCTCCCCGTAGACGCTGCGCACGGGGTTGAAGTACTCGTGGATCATGGAAGGCCTCTAGGCGGGTTGGGCGTGGTTGAGCGCCAGATCGAAGACGTCGAAGTTGCGCAGCCGGCGGTCCGGGTCCAGACCGTCCAGGCGACGGTTGAACAGCAGCGGCACCAGCTGTTCGGAAAGCCCGCCGTGCGAGCGCAGCGGCACCGTCAACCCGCTCAAGTCATGGCGGTCGGCGCGCGTGCCGAGCACCGTGAGGTGGTCGGCGATGACGACCAGGTCGCCGATCCGGTCCGGCGGCAGCTCGAAGCGCTCGGCGGCCGTGTCGCGGTCCAGCACGCACTCGATGCCGGGCAGGCGCTGCAGCCGCTCGCGCGTGCGCGCCAGCGCCGCCGGCGGCGCGTAGACCGTGGCGAAGGAGCCCAGCGCGCCGTGGTGCACGACGTAGGGATCGGTGATGGGCAGGATCACGCGCGCGACGGCCGCGCCCAGCGTGTCGTCCAGCGCCTGCTGCAGGAACAGCACCCGCGGCCGGCCGGCGGCGTCGGTCTTGGCGCTCATGCCGTGGTCCGCGGTCAGCGCGATCACCGCGCCCATCGCGTCCAGCCGCGCCAGGTGGCGGTCCATCATCGCGTAGAAGGCGTTGGCCTCCGGCGCGCCGGGCGCGCACTTGTGCTGGATGTAGTCGGTGGTGGAGAGGTAGGTCAGGTCGGGGCGATGCGTCTCCATCAGCCGCACGCCGGCGGCGAAGACGAACTCGCTGAGCGCGGCGCTGTAGACCGGGGGCACCGGCATCCCGACCAGCTCCGGCACGCGCTCGATGCCCGCGTTCTCCAAGGTCGCCTCGGCCGCCTTCTCCGCGGAGAAGCAGATGCCGTCCAGCCCGTGGCCCAGCAGCGAGCGCAGCTTGTCCTTGGCGGTGACCACGGCGACGCGGGCGCCGCTGGCGGCGAAGCGGGCCAGCAGCGTCGGGGCGCGCAGATAGGCCGGGTCGTTCATCATGACCTCCTCGCCGCGCGCGGCGTCCAGGAAGTAGTTGCCGCAGATGCCGTGCACGGACGGCGGCACGCCGGTGACGATCGACAGGTTGTTCGGGTTGGTGAAGCTGGGCACCACGCACTCGCCGATCAGCGAGGTGCCCCGCTCATGCAGGCGCGCCAGCCAGGGCGCCACGCCGGCCTGGATCGCATGGGTCAGGTAGTCCGGCTCGCAGCCGTCCACGCACACCACCACGGTGGGGGCGCGGGGGCGCGCATAGCGGCGGCCATTGGCCTGGACCGCCTCGTCGATCGCGTTCATCAGTGAGCTCCTTTCTGGATCCAGGCGCGAAGCCGGGTGGACATCTGGTCGGCGGCCATGACCATCACGATGATCACGACGATGCAGGTGGCGGTGTCCTGGTACTGGAACAGCTTCATGCTGCCCACCAGTTCGAAGCCGATGCCGCCCGCGCCGACCATGCCGAGCACCGTGGCCTGGCGCAGGTTGGTCTCGAAGCGGTAGAGCACCACCGCGATCCAGGCCGTGACCACCTGCGGCAGCACGCCGAAGATGATGGTCTGGAGGGGGCCGGCGCCGGTCGCGCGCAGCGCCTCGATGGGTCCCTGGTCGATCTCCTCGATCGACTCCGCGAAGAACTTGCCCAGCATGCCGGCGCCGTGCACCGCCAGGGCCAGCACGCCGGGGAAGGGCCCCAGGCCGACCGCCGCGACGAAGATCAGCGCCAGGATGATCTCGTTGATGCCGCGCGTGACGTTGAACACCTGCCGCATCGCATGGAAGACCAGCGCGTTGGGCGCCAGGTTGCGCGCCGCCAGGAAGCACACCGGCACCGCCAGCAGCGCGGCGAACAGCGTGCCCCAGATCGCGATCTGTATCGTCTCCAGCGCCGGCTGGACCAGCTTCTCGAGGAAGGCCCAGTTCGGCGGGAACATGCGCGCGAGGAAGTCGCCGATCCAGGGCAGTCCCTTGATCAGCTCGCCGAAGCTGACCTGCGCGCCGCGCGCGGCCCATTGCAGCAGCGCCAGGAGCGCCGCGCCGGCCAGCAGTCGCGGCCACCAGCCGTGCCGCCCCGAGGGCCGGCCCAGCAGCAGCGTGTAGGCACCGGGTCTCATGCTTCCTCCAGGGTCAGGCTGTGCGGGGGCTGGGCGGACCGGGCGCGCGGCGCGGCGCCGCGGGCGGCCTCGTCGTCCAGTCCGGGATAGATGCGGCGCAGCACGTCGGCGGTCAGGCCGTCCGGTCCGCCCTCGAAGACGATGCGGCCGCCGGAGACGCCCACGATGCGTTCGCCGAATTCGCGCGCGTAGTCGATCTGGTGCAGGTTGCACACCACCGAGATGCCCAGCTCGCGGCTGGCCTGCTTCAGGTAGGTCAGCACCGTGCGCGAGGTCTTCGGATCGAGGCTGGCCACCGGCTCGTCGGCCAGGATGACGCGCGGCTGCTGGGCCAGCGCGCGCGCGATGCCCACGCGCTGCTTCTGGCCGCCGGACAGCGTGTCGGTGCGCAGGTCCGCCTTGCCGTCGAGCTCGACGCGGCGCAGGCATTCCATGGCGATCTCGATGTCCTGGCGCGGGAAGACCTGCAGCCATGAAAGCAGCGCCGGCATGGTGCCCAGGCGGCCGGTGAGCACGTTCTTGCGGACCGACAGCCGCGGCACCACGTTGTAGTGCTGGAAGATCATCGCCACCTTGCGCCGCACGCGCCGCAGGCCGGCGCCGCCCGCCTCGACGCGCGCGCCGTCGACATGGATCTCGCCCTCGGTGGGCGCGCACAGGCGGTTGATGCAGCGCAGCAGGGTGGACTTGCCGGCGCCCGACGGGCCCAGCACGACCAGGAATTCGCCGGGCGCCACGTCGAGGTCGATGCCGCGAAGGGCCTCGAAATCGCCATAGCGCTTGGTCAGGCCTCGGATCTTGATCACTTCATGCCCCTCAGGTCGAGCTTCAGCACGCGCGCCGTCTCGCGGATGACGTCGTAGGCGGCGTCGCTGGTCGGATGGAAACCGTTGAGCAGCCCCTGGTCCGACCACGGGATGTCCTTGACCTCCAGGAAGGCGGCCTGCACGCGTTTCTTGAGCTGCGGGTCCAGGTCCTTGCGCCACACCGTCGGAGATTCGGGAATGGGCGCGGACTTCCACACCACCACCAGGTCCTCGCGGCGCGCCTGCCCCTTCGCGATCGCGCTGTCCAGGATGCGGTCCGCGATCGCGACCGCGTCGATCCGGCGGTTCTGCACCGCCACCGCGTTGGAGTCGTGCGAGCCCGAGAAGATCACGCGGCCGAAGGCCTTGTCCGGATCGAAGCCCTCCTTCAGCAGGCCGGCCTTGGGGAACAGGTGGCCCGAGGTCGAGGTCGGATCGACGAAGGCGAAGGTGCGTCCCTTGAGGTCGGCCAGCGTGCGGATGCCGCTGTCCTTGTGGGCCACGATCAGCGAGTGGTAGCTGGTGCGTCCGGCCTTCTTCGTCTCGGCGACGGCGAAGGCCTCGATGTTGGCGACGGTGGCGCCCAGCACGTAGGAGAAGGGACCGAGGTAGGCCACGTCCAGGCGCCGCGAGCGCAGGGCCTCGATCACGCCGTTGTAGTCGGCCGCCACGAAGGGCTTGACCGGCATGCCCAGCGCGCGCGACAGCATGTCCATCATCGCCTGGCTGTTGGCGATCATGGCGCGCGAGTCCTCGGAGGGGATCAGGCCGACGGTCAGCACGCCGTCGGCGGCGCGGGCGCCGCCCGCATGGCTGAACAGGGCCGGCGCCATCAGGGCCGGGGCGGTCGCGAACAGATGTCTCCGAGTGATCGGCATGGCGGTCTCCAGTGGCTCTTGTCGTCGCGATCCCCCGGGTCTGCGAGGTGCCCGGATCGATCGCGTGCTGCTACTGTGCGGCCAGCGCAGGCATTGGACCAATTCAAGTTTTCGGCCCGGTGCATTCACTGCCTCTATGCATCGCCAGGGAAAACCAGCAGAGGACGGGCACGACGCCGCCAGGCCGACCCGTCCCGGTCGACCAGGAGACGCCCATGCGCCTCACCCAGCTCCGCTCCTTCCATGCCGTGGCCGCCACGGGCAGCTTCACCCGCGCCGCCGAGCGGCTGCATGTCAGCCAACCCACGGTGACGACGCAGGTCGCGCAGCTGGAGGCGCTCTACCGCGTGGAGCTGTTCCATCGCGGCGGGCGGCAGGTGCGGCTGACGGGACTGGGCGAACGGCTGCTGCAGCTGTCGCGCCAGATCTTCGGCATGGAGGCCGAGGCGGTGCAGCTGCTGCGCGATGAAGGCGAGCTGCGCTCAGGCCACCTGCGCGTGGCGGCGGTGGGGCCGCATCACGTCACCCGCATGCTGATGGCCTTCCACCAGCGCCATCCGGGCGTGAGCATGGCGGTCAGCACCGGCAACTCGCAGGACGTGCTGGACCGGCTGCTGGCCTACGAGGCCGATGTCGGCGTGCTGGCGCAGGCCTCGCGGGACCGGCGCTTCGCGGCCGTGCCCTACAGCGAGCACCCGGTGCTGATCTGCTGCAACCGCGCGCATCGCTTCGCGCGGCGGCGCTCCATCGGCATCGCCGAGCTGCGGCACGAGAAGCTGCTGATGCGCGAGCAGGGATCGACGACGCGCCTGGCGCTCGAGGCGGCGCTGCAGGCGGCCGGCGTGGCGCCGGAGGTCGTGATGGAGATCGCCAGCCGCGAGATCATCCGCGAGGCGGTGATGCTGGGCGCCGGCGTGGCGGCGGTCTCGGCGGTGGAGTTCGTGCCCGGCCCGGGGCTGCACGCGGTGTCCATCAGCGATGCCTGCGTGCGGACCTGCGCCCATCTGGTGTGCCTGGCCGAGCGGCGCGACATCGGCATGGTGCGCGTGTTCATGGACCTGTCGGAGGCCAGGCAGGCGCCGGAACAAGCGCCCGAGCCAGGACCATGAGGGCGCGGAGTCAGACCCGGTAGTTGGGCCGCCGCGCGCGGAGCCACTGCTCCATCATCATCAGGATCCACACCATCTCGCCGTAGTAGCCGGGGTGCTCGGGCAGCCGCTCCTTGAGCAGGCTCTGGATGAACGCCGGCCGGACGATGCCGCGCGTGGACAGGCTGCCCAGCGAGTCCGCCGCCAGTGCGCGCAGGCTGTCGTCGCGCGTGGCCCAGACGCCGAAGGGCAGGCCGAAGCCCTGTTTCTTCTTGACGATGATTTCGTCCGGGAGGAAACCGCGCAGCGCCTCCTTGAAGAACCAGCGCAGCTTCAGCCCCTTGAGCTTGTAATCGGCCGGCAGCCGCTGCGAGAACGCCAGCAGTTCGTCGTCCAGCATCGGGAAGCCGACCGAGGTGCCCGCCAGCTGCGTCGTGCCCACGACCTTGGGCAGGTCGGTGTCGGCCAGCGTGTAGCGCCAGTCGAAGGCGAGCATGCGGTCCACCAGGCTGCCGGTCTTCACCGCGTTCCAGACCTGGCGCTGCTGCTTCTGCGGCCCCATCGGATCGACGCGGCGCAGGAAGTCCGTCTCCAGCACCTCGGCCAGGCCCAGCCGCGTCAGCAGGTTGTAGCTCTGCAGGCGGTCCGGCATCGGCACGCGCGCCTGGTCGATGTAGCTCGCGCCCTTCTTCAGCAGCGGCAGCCGGCCCAGCGGCGAGCCCAGCACCGGCTGCAGCACCAGCTCCCGCAGCGGCCCCGGCACCTGGCCGTACCAGGAGAACACCGTCTGCTTCGCGTAGCGCGTGTTGCCGCCGAAGAGCTCATCGCCGCCGTCGCCCGCCAGCAGGTGGCGCACGCCGTTGTCATGGGCCCGGCGCGCGCAGTAGTACGCCGGCAGCGCCGAGCTGTTGCCGAAGGGCTGGTCGTAGTGCGCCGCGACCTTCGCGATGCCGTCGACCAGGTCCTTGGGCGTCACGTAGTACTCGTGATGGCGGCAGCCGAAGTGTTTCGCGGCGATGCGCGCGAAGGCCATCTCGTCGTAGCCCTCGGCCTCGAAGCCGATCGAGTAGGTGTCCGCGCCGCGGCCCGCGACGCGGCTCAGCATGCCGGCCACGGTCGAGCTGTCGGTGCCGCCGCTCAGGAAGCAGGCCGCGTCCGGCGCCTGCATCTGGCGCGCCACGGCGCGTTCCAGGATCTGCTGGAACTCCGCCTTCAACTCGTCGAGGCGGGGCGCCGGATCGGCGCGGAACTCCGGCGTCCAGTAGGGCCGCACGCGCAGCTCGCCGCGCTCGAAGATCGCCACGTGCCCCGGCGGCAGCCGGAAGATGTTGCGGAACACCGTCCGCGGCGACGGGATCACATGGAAGTAGAGGTAGTCGAACAGCGCCTGCGGATCGAGGTCGGCATCGTCGCCGGCGAGGTCGTCCGCCCGCGTCGCGAAGCGCAGCTCGTGGCCGACGATGCGGTAGCACAGCGGCTCGATGCCGAAGCGGTCCGTCGCCAGCACCGTGCGGCCGCCGGGCTGCGCCCAGGCCACGGAGAAGCGCCCGCCGACCTGCGACAGGCCGGGCGCCGGATCGGCCGCCGCCAGCAGCGTCCGCCAGGCCGCGTCGCGCTGCGCCTGGAGGGCGTCGATGCCGAGGCCGGGCAGGCTCGGATGCCCGGTGGACAGGAAGGTGGCGGTGCGGGTCATGGTGCTCGGTCTTCTGAGGGCCGGGTCGAAGGAACGGGCGGCAACCAGTGCGGCCCGCGGGTCAGGCAGGCATCGCGGTGCCGGCGGATGCGCGGCACTTCCGGAATGACGCGCAGGACGGCCCCCCAGCCGGCCAGCGCCTCCACCCAGTTGAAATAGACGAACAGCTGCAGCGCGCCCTGCACGGCCTGCGAGGCCAGCGCGTACCAGAGGTTGCGGCCGAAGCGGCCCTCCGGCTTCTTGATGTCGTTGACCACGATGGAACGCAGCCGCGAGCCCCGCTTGCGCAGCCGCTGCCGCGCCGGGATCGACGACGGCGGCACGTGGAAGCCGCGCAGGTGGCGGAAGCTCGCCGCCGGCACCAGCGCGATGCCGAAGCCGTGGTGACGCGCGCGGGCGCACAGGTCGTCGTCCTCGCAGTAGAGGAAGAACAGCGGGTCGAAACCGCCGACCTGCTCGAGGAACTCGCGCGTCAGCAGCCAGGCCGCGGCCGGCAGCGCGTGCGCGCGGTAGTGGGGCGCGATCGGATGCCCCATCACCGCGTCGGTCAGGTAGGCCGTCGCATGCGGGGCGACGTAGTAGCGCAGGAAGGTCGGATCCATCGAGCGGCCGTCCCCATCGAGCTGCAGCGGGCACAGGATGCCCAGCGAGGGATCGGCCGCGGCCTCGCGCAGCAGGTGGGCGATGGCGTCGGGCGCCAGCACGGTGTCCTGGTTGAGGATGAAGACCTGGCGCGCGCCATCGGCCAGCGCGCGCGCGATGCCGATGTTGTTGGCGCGGCCGAAGCCCAGGTTCTCCGCCTGCGGCAGCAGCGTCACTTCGGGGAACTGGCCGGCGATCGCGCGCGTGTCGTCCGAGGACGCGTTGTCGACGACGATCACCCGCAGCGGCACGGTGCTCCCGCGCAGCGCGCGCAGGCAGTCCGCCATCCACGGCGCGCCGTTGAAGCTGACGATGACGCAGGCGACGTCGGGCCGGGGCAGGGCGTTCATGGCGTGGCTCGCTTGCGCAGATGGTGGAAGGCGCGCAGCAGCTCCTGCGCGAGCGGGTGCCGCAGCGCCTGGGCCGCGATCAGCAGCCCGGCGATGCCGGCGCCGCCGGTCAGCATCAGGCCGATCAGCAGCGGCAGCTGGGCGCGGTGCGCGAGCTCGGCGGCCAGCGCCTGCGCCGCGATCGAGCCGGCCGCGACCATCGCGCTCTTGACGCTGGGGCTCAGCAGCGTGCGCGTCGTCGCGCCGAGCAGCGAGCGCATGTAGTAGACGTAGAGCGTGAGCGCCACCAGATGGCTGACGATCCACGAGCCGGCCAGCGCTTCGAGGCTGAAGCGCGACGCGATCAGCAGCACGGCCAGGTGGACCGGGCTGTAGATCAGGTTGATGCGCAGCCGCTTGGCGACGTGGCCGGTGGCGTTGAGCAGGTTGGGGCCCAGGCTGTAGAGGTAGGTCGGCATGATCGCCAGCGCCAGCAGCGTGCAGATCGGCGCGGCCGCATCCCATTGCGGGCCGAACAGCAGCCGCAGGATGTCGCGCGACATCAGCGCGACGAAGCCGAAGAAGGGCCACGCGATCGCCGTCATCATCGCCGTGCCCTGCGCATAGAGCGCGGGCAGGTCGCCGCCCTGGCGGTGCTGGTCGGCGAAGGCCGGGGTGGCCACGCGCAGCACCGCCGAGGTGACGTTCGTGTAGAACATCTCCAGCAGCCCCAGCGCGCGGCTGAACAGGCCCACCGAGGTCAGCCCGAACACGCGCGCGATGATGAATTCATGGGCGTTGCGGGTGAAGGTCTCGATCAGCCGGCTGGTCACGAAGTAGGAGCCGTAGCCGAACACCTGCTTCATGCCCTTCACGCCGGGCAGCAGCAGCGTGCCGGGTGGCCGCATCGCCAGCAGCAGCAGCGCCTGGAAGCCGGTGTTGGCCACGCTCGCCCAAGCCAGGCTGCGGAAACCGAAGCCGTTCATCGCCAGCAGCACGCCGGTGCAGGCATGCACCATCGATGACGAGAACTGGATGATGAAGATCCTGCGGAACTCCATGTGCCGGTTCAGCAGCGCGAAGGCGGGCGACGCGAAGGGCAGGATCGCGAAGTTCAGCGCCAGGATGCCGATCACGTCGACGACGCCGGGCTCGCGCAGCGCCTGCGCCAGCGGATGCCGCGCCAGCAGCGCCACCAGCCCCACCGACCAGCCGATCGCGATCGCGCCCGCGTAGGCGGCGCGCAGCTTGTCGTCGGTGAGTTCCTTCTCCTGGATCAGGTATTCGCTGATGCCGAAGTCGCGCAGCACTGTGGCCACGGTCACGAAGGCCGCGCACACGGAGTAGACGCCGATCTGCGCCGGCGTCAGCAGGCGCGCCAGCGCCATCGTCGAGGCGATGTTGACGATCAGGCTGGCGTAGCGTTCCGCGAAGGACCAGACGAGAGCCCCTCGCACCTTGGCGTTCACTGGGGCACCCCCCGCTTCGCGTACCCCTCCGGGAGGGGAAGAACGCCGCCTTCGGGCGGCCGTGCGGCGGCGTTCATGCGGCCGCGCTCCCTGGCCGCCGCCGCAGCTTCTCGCCGAGCACGCGGAAGGGCACGGCCGCGGCGTAGAGCAGGAAGGTCGGGTCGAAGCGCACGATGTCGCGCAGCAGCTTGAGCTTGACCGCCTTGCCATGCCGCACGCGGTGCAGCAGGTCGCGCACCACGTCCTGCTGCAGCTTGCGGATGGTGCGCTGGTTGTTGCGGCGCTGGCCGTCGGTCAGCCGGTAGAAGCGCGGCACCGAGGTCCAGACGAACAGCTCGTTGCGCAGCCGGTGCAGCGAGCGCTCGGTGCCCCAGCCGGCGCTCTGGTAGATGTTGATGCCCTCGCCGTTGTTGCAGTCGACCTCGGTGGAGAAGCAGAAGCGCGCGCCGCCGGCGCCCAGGTCCATCCAGAAGAAGAAGTCCTGGCCGTTGAAGAACTCCTCGCGGAAGCGCAGCGCCGGGAAGCGGTCGAAGCGGTAGACCACCGTGGAGGTCTGGATCAGTCCGCCGCCGTCGCTCAGGATGTGCTCCAGCGGCGAGACGCCCAGGTCGAAGCCGGGCGGCTGGGCGCACACGGACGCATGCGGCTTGTCCAGCGTGCCGATGCGCTGGAAGTTGGTCTGGTCCGGATGGTTGAAGGACCACCAGTCGGCGAAGTAGCCGTCGAAGCGCTCGCCCATCACGGCCAGCGCGTTGGCGAGGTGCCCGGGACGCCACTCGTCGTCGGAGTCGAGGTAGGCGACGTGGGTCGTGCCCGGCGGCACCAGGTCCAGCGCCTTGTTGCGGGCAGATCCCGCGCCGCCGTTGGGCTTGCGGTGCACGGTCAGCTGCCCGCGCGGGAACTCGGGATGGGCGTCGATCTCGGCCTGCGCCGGCACCGGCGATTCGTCGTCGACGACGATGACATGCAGGCGGTCGGCGATCGTCTGCGCGAAGGCCGAGGCCAGCGCCTTGGGCAGCAGCCCGGGCTGGCGCTGGAAATGCGGGATGACGACGGCGATCAGCGGGGCGGTGGTGCTCATTGGGGGGGCTCCCTGGACATCGGCCCGCGCCGGCGCCACGCGTGCGGCGGGCGTGTCGGGTGGCGCCGGTTCCCCGGGGGAGGGCGCGGCGGAGGGCGCGGCGGACGTGTCGCCGCCGCGCAGCAGGCGCTTGAGCGCGGGGACCCAGCCCCAGCGGTACAGCGTCGCGTGGTAGATCGGGCGGGCGTCGGCGGTCCAGCGGGTGTGCCACTCCATGACCTTGCCGTAGAACTCGATGCGGCGCAGCGGGCCGCCGGCCGCGGCCGCGTCGAACAGCTGCTGGAACTGCACCTGGCGCATCAGCGTCGATGGCGACACGGCCTTGTGGGCCTCGTCGTAGGCGGTCTTGAGGATCACGATCCTGGCGCCCGACTCGATGCACAGGTCCATCGCGACGACGGCGTCGTCGAACCAGTATTGGTAGAGACGGGCGCGGCCGTCGCGCGCGAACGCCTCCAGCATCGCGCGATAGAACTCGTACTGCGGATGGCCCGGCGCGATCGCCGTGCCTTCCTGGCCCTTCCAGCCGCTGGCCTCCAGGCGGCCGTAGTCCGTCAGCGCCTGGGCGACGTCCTCGGGATGGATCAGGCACTCGATGCGGGTGGCGGTGCCGGCCGTCTCCAGCTTCTTCTGCTGCTTGCGCAGGTTCTGGCGCAGGTTCTTGCCGCGCGCTTCCCAGTAGCTGTCGAAGTCGCCGGCCAGGTCGACCCAGGCGGTGTCGATGTAGTCCTGGCCGCGCCAGCGCGGGCCGTCGGCGGCGCGCGGATGCAGGAGGCTGTCGAGCTGCGTCAGCCCCAGCGCCAGCGCGGGGAAGGGCAGCGCGCGCAGCAGGCCGGCGGCGAGCGGCTCGAGCGGCGCGCCGGCCGGGCTCAGCCAGGCGCCCAGCGGCAACTGCGAGGGCTGGAAGGTGGCCCACTGGCCGCTGCCGGCCGGCGCGATGATCGCCGCCGCGCTGGGCGCCTTGGGATCGCCGAGCAGCGCCAGCCGCTCGCGGCCGGTGCCGAACACCGCCAGCAGCGGCGCGAGGAAGGCGCTCTCCAGGAAGGGCAGGCCGGCGACGCGCGATTGCAGCGCGTCCCACGCCGCGGCGTGCGGCGCGAACGCGGCGGCGCTGTTCAGCGGGACCAGCGTCCAGGACAGGGAACTCAGGGGCGTCGGGGTCATGGACGGGCCTCGGCGGTGGGCATGTGGAGGGCGCAGGCCTCGTCGAGCACGCGCGCGAGCTCGCCGGTGCGGGCCTCGCGCGAAGCCTCGGCGATGGCGCGCGGCGAGGGCGCCGCGGCGAGGCCGTGGCGCAGGTCGTCGAGGAAGCGGTCGAGGGCGGCGGCGACGCCGGGGCCGTCCTCCAGCGCCGCGGCATGCGGCAGTCCGGCGCGGCGCATCAGCTGCGCGGTGTCGCCGGCCGGATCGGCCAGCGTCAGCACGGGCCGGCGCGCGCGCAGGTACTCGTAGGCCTTGGCGGGGATCTGGTCGTTGCAGTCCCGGGACTGCAGCAGCAGCAGGCCGTCGGCGCGCAGCATCTCGGCCAGCGCGTCGGCGTAGGGAATCGGGGGCGCGATCTCGACCAGGTCGGCGATGCCATGGCGCGCGGCCAGCTCGCGGACGAAGTCGTCATGCGCGGTCGCGCGCAGCCGCAACCGCAGCCGCGCCGCGTCGACGCGGCCGGCGGCCTTCGCGGCGGCGAGCGCCTCGAACAGCCGCGCCGGGCTGCGCCAGTCGGGATAGACGACGCCGCTGTGCAGCAGCACGCGCGGCGCGCCGGCCGGCGCCGCGGGGGTGGCGTGGACGGCGCGCTCGGCCTGCTGGAACGCGTCCTCGCTGTAGCCGTTCTCGATCACGCGCAGCCGCTCGGCGGCGGCCGGGAAGCGGGCCGCGTAGAGCCGCGCGGCGCCCGGCGTCGTGAAGGTCAGGCGCGTCGCGCGCGAGAACACCTTGCGCTCGACCGCGGCGAAGCTGCGCCACAGCGCCGGGTCGGCCGGATAGCCGTCGTGGGCCATCGGATCGCGGAAGTCCGCGACCCAGGGCAGGCCGCTGAGCCGCGACAGCCAGTAGCCGATCAGGTGCGCGGTCGGGATCGGATAGGTGCTCCAGATCGCGTCGGGGCGGGCCTCGCGGATCAGCTTCAAGCCGGCCGGCACGGCGCCGAGCAGCCAGCTGTGCCAGCGGTCCGGCCGCGCCAGGAAGCCGGGGTAGCGGCCGCCGATCGACAGGTGCCGCGCCGCGTCCAGCGCGAAGGCGCGGCGTACCGGCAGTCCGGGCGGGATCTCGCCCAGGAGGTCCCCGCCGGTCTGGGCGTGCACGCGCGGATCGGCGGTCAGGATGCTGGGCGACCAGCCCAGCGCGGGCAGCTGCTGCGCGAAGCGCAGCGCGCGCTGCACGCCGCTGGTGCCCGCCATCGGCGGGAACTGGAAGGAGACCATGAGCACGCGCCGCATCGCCGGACCGTCAGCGCGCGGGCGCGATGTAGAGCCGCTCGACCTGCTCGACGATGCGCCGCAGGTCGGCGTCGCTCAGGTCCTGATGACAGGCCAGCTGCAGCACGTGGTGCGACCAGGACTTGCCGGCGTCGCCGGGCAGTCCCGGCACGCCGGGCCACAGGCGGTCCCAGCGCGACACCGGCACGCCGAGCTTGCGCATCTCCAGGTAGCCTGGATCGGGCGTGCGCACCCACAGCGGGAACACATAGGGCGCGCAGTCGGCCGGCAGCGCGGGCAGCAGCGCGTGCACGCCGTCGCGGCCGGCGAAGGCCTCGATGAAGAACGCGTAGTTGCGGCGCCGGGCCTCGACGATGCGCTGGCGCGGCACCCGCGTCGAGATCCAGCCGCTGGCGCGCGTCAGCGCGCGGTGCGATTGGGAGCGGTCGATCAGCGCCATGTTGGCGTCGATCTCGTCCGCTTCGTCCAGCTCGCCATGGCGGCTCGGCGCGGCGGGCCTGCCGGCCGGGCGGCCCAGCATCGCGCGCAGCCCGCTCTTGAGCGCGAACGCGCCGCGGATCAGGCCGTTCAGGCCGGTGAGCCGGTCGTGGCTGGCGCCCATGTGCAGGATGTCGGAGGCGGCCTTGACCTGCTCGATCGCGGAGGCCGGCGCCAGCGCCGGCAGCGTCAGTCCCGCGCGGTTGAGCGCCAGGATGCCGCCCTCGGGCGTCGGGAAGAACTTGGTCAGGCTGGCGATGGCCACGTCGCCCCAGGAGCCGATCGCGCGCGCGCCGGCGCGGCCGAACATCGCATGGGCGCAGTCCTCGATCAGCGCGATGCCGCGCGCGTCGCACCAGGCGCGCGCCTCGTCCATCGGCTGCGGCAGGCCGAAGTAGTGCGGCACCAGCAGCGCCTTGGTCCGCGCCGGCACGTGCGCCGAGAGCCAGTCCAGCCGCGGCGCGCCGCGCTCGTCGATCGGATAGAAGACCGCGTCGGCGCCCAGCGTCTTCACCGGCGAGACCATGGTCGGGCAGTGGTAGGTGGGCAGCAGCACGACGTCGTCCGGCCCGACGGCCAGGCATTCGAGCGCGAGCAGGATCGCGGCGCGGCCGCTGGTGGTCAGCTCATGGCGCGGATGCGCGAGCAGCGTCGGCACTGCCGCCTCCTGCGGGCCGGAGAAGGTGTTCCAGCCGACGACGGGCAGCCGCGGCGCGGGCAGGCGGGATGCGCTCACGGCCGGCCGGGCGCGGACGCGGCGGCGCCGGAGGTCGAGGGGGCGGAGGCCGGCGCGGAGGCCGCGCTGGCGGAGGACGCGGCCGGGGCGGCCTCGGCCGCGCCCGGCTGCGAGGCGGCCTCGTCGGCCTCGGTCCAGCGCCGGGCGCCGATCAGCCGCTGCTTGAGCACCGGCTGCGTCATGCCGGCCGAGTAGGCCTTGCGTGCGTACTCGACGGCGGTGGCGTAGTCCTCCAGGTCGACGGCGACCATGCCCAGGTTGTACTGGCTGAACGGGTTGGTGGGCGCCAGCGCCTTGGCCTCGCGCAGCTGCTCGCGCGCGGCGTCCAGGCGCTTGCTGTCCTTCAGGTACACGGCGAAGAGCAGGCGCACGACGATGTCGTCGGGCTTGAAGCGGATCGCGCGGTTGAAGTAGCAGGACACCGTGTAGCGGGCGTCGACGGCCTTGTCGGTGTTGCTGCGCGCGGCCAGCTTGACCATCGCGACCAGCGCGCGGTGGTGGTTGGGGAAGGCGCGCAGCGTGTAGTCGAACTCGCGGCCCGGCGTGCCGGCGGCGCAGTAGACCATCGCCTCGCAGGTCTCCAGGAAGTGCGCGCTCTCGACCAGGAACAGGTTGGAGCTGGCGCCGGTCTTGGGATCCTTCTCGGGGGCGTCCTTGTACTCGCGGTAGTCGTAGGGACCGAAGTTGTTCTCCAGCGGGCCGCAGCCGCCGGCGGTCTGCGCCGCCGCCAGCGTGGTGGCCAGCGCGGCGGCCAGGGCGCCCGCGCCCAGCAGCGCGCCGCGGGCCGCGCGCAGCAGGCGCTGGCGCAGCGGAAGGGGGCATCGGCGAATCGTCGTCATGCGGGGACTCCGTCAGGCCGGCAGCGCGTCGCGGACGAAGGCGGCGGTGAGCCGCTCGACGTGCGCGCGCCAGGCGGCGGTCGAGAAGGTGTGATCCGCCTGCGGCAGATCCTCGCGGCGCAGGCCGGGGCGGGTCAGCAGGCCGCGCCAGGCCGGGCCGCCATCGCGGCAGCGGTCCAGGAATTCCTTGGCGACGTAGTCGTCGCCGGACAGGATCAGCAGCACCGGGCCGCCGAAGGCGCGCAGGCCATCGGCCATCTGCTCGGTGTAGTGGCGGGTGTCGGCGATGGGCGCGCCGGCGCGGCTCTGCGCGACCTTGGCCAGCAGCTCCTTCACGGCGGCAAGCCCCACGCGGCCGCTCAGCAGCTTGCGCCAGAAGGCCGGCTGGCGCAGCCGGTCCAGGTAGTAGTGCTTGACCTGCGTGCGGGCGAGGCTGGCCTCGGTGCGGACCCAGGGATTGGCCAGGCACAGGCCGGCGACGCGCGCGTCGCGGCGGCGGTGGACGTAGAGCAGCGCGGCCGAGGCGGCGTCGCACAGGCCCCAGAGCACGACGCGGCGCAGCGCGGGATGCGCGCGCTGCCAGGCGTCGATCGCGGCGGCGATGTCGGCGTCGACCTGGTCGAAGGGCCGCTGATCGCCGCCGGCATCGCCCATGCCGCGGTAGTCCAGGCGCAGGCAGGGCACGCCGGCAGCGGCCAGCGCGCGGCCCAGCAGCGTGAACTGGCGATGGCTGCCGACGCGGTACTGCGGGCCGCCGACGATCAGCAGCACGCCGGTGCCGGCGGCGGGCGCGGCCGCTTCGGTGGCCATCTCGGAGCCCTTTTCGGAGCCCATTCCGGAGCGCATTCCGGTGGCCGGCTCGCTCAGCACGCCGACCAGCGCTTCCCCCGCGCAGTCGATGGCCAGCAGGCGGTCGCGGTGGGGCAGGGCGTGCGGCGCGTTCATGCGGAGACGGCCTCGGCCGGACGATGCGCGAAGTCCGCGCCGGCCTCGAGCGCGGCCAGGCTGGCCTCGATCAGGCGGGGCGCTTCCTCGATCTCGGTGGCGGCCCAGAAGGACGGGCCCTGGCAGACGGCGGCGCGCACCTGGGCGCCTTGCGCGGTCCAGGCCTCGATGGCCATCGCCGCGGCCGGCGTGAGCGGGGCGTCCTCGCGCGGAGAGAGTTCCAGCCAGGCGACGCGGCCCACGCCGGTCACGGGCTTGAGCTGGGCGGCCTCCAGGCCGTGGGCGAGCGAGGGGGCGAGCAGGTAGCCGGCGATCTCGACCGGCTCGCCGCGGGCCAGCTGGTCGCGCATCGCTTGCACGGCGCCCTTGGCCTGGCCGCCGATCAGGTCGGCCGCCACGCGCAGCCGCATGAACTGCTGCAGCTGCACCTTGCCGCTGGTCACGGGCTGCCACAGCAGCAGATGGATGGGGCGATCGATGACGGCCTCGATGACGGCCGGCGCCAGCAGCGCGCCGGCGCGCAGGCCCCACAGCCACAGCGGGGGCCGCCGGTCGTCGGCGCCAGGCGGGGCGCGCCGGGCGAGCCAGTCCGCCGCCAGGCGCGCGTCGTCCTGCCAGTCCTGCCAGCTCGCGTCGCCGAAGTCGCCGCTGCTGTCGCCGCAGCCCAGCAGGTCCAGCGTCAGCGCCTCGAAGCCGGCGGCGGCGAAGGCGCGCGCGGCCAGGGCGGTCATGCGGCGGGACTTGTTCATCTCCTCCGCGAACGGCGGCAGGAGCAGGATCTGGCCGCGCGCCGAGGCGCCGGCGCCCCGCGCGGGATAGTGCACGCACAGCCGTTGGCCACGCGCGCCGGCATCCAGGAAGAAGGGCGTGGAGGCGGCGGCCATGGGGACGGTGGCGCGGCGGTCGCGCCGGTCAGGCGGCGAGCTTGCCGTTCACGAAGTCCAGCAGGGCGCCCACCGTGGCGAAGGTGGCGCCGTCGATCTCGTCGTCGTCGACGACGAAGCCGAACTGTTCCTCGAGCGCGGTGATCAGGCTGACGACCGCCATGGAGTCGAGCTCCGGGATCGCGCCCAGCAGCGCGGTGTCGACGCTGAAGTCCTTGGCGCGGCCTTCCAGGCTCAGGACGTCGTCGAGGATGGCGAGCAGGTGTTGTTGGGTGTTCATGATCGGGGCGGATCTTAACTGTGGCCCTCTGGAGGAACCCCCGGGGCGCCCCCCCATCCCAAGGGGATCGCCACCCGATCGTGAGGGATTGCCGCGGGTGTGCGTGAGATACTTTTTTCGCCCTCGTACAGTGACGCCACCGTGACCGCCACCGCCACCGACAGCCACCTGCTCCCGCACCTGATCCGGCTCAGCGCCGAACGCGATCCGGCCGCGCCGGCCTTGCGTGACGGCGCCCGTTCGCTCAGCTATGGCGAGCTCGCCAGCCAGGTCCAGGCGCTGGCCAGCGGCCTGCTGTCGCTGGGGCTGGAGCGCGCCGGGCGCGTGGGCATCTACCTGGACAAGCGGCTGGAGACGGTCGTCGCCAGCTTCGCGGCGCCGGCCGCGGGCGGCGTGTTCGTGCCGGTCAATCCGATCCTCAAGCCCGAGCAGGTCGGCTTCATCCTGCGCGACTGCGAGGTCCGCATCCTGATCACCTCGCGCGACCGCTTCGCGTCGCTGCAGCCGGTGCTGGCGCAATGCCCGTCGGTGCGGCACGTGGTGCTGGTCGACGCGGCGCCGGAAACCGCGCCCGCCGGCTGGATCCGCTACAGCGACCTGCTCGACGCCCCGGCCCAGGCGGCCCATCGCGTCATCGACACCGACATGGTGGCGATCCTCTACACCTCGGGCTCGACCGGCCGGCCCAAGGGCGTCGTGCTGTCGCACCGCAACATGGTGGCCGGCGCGAAGAGCGTGGCCAGCTATCTCGGCAACCGTCCCTCGGACCGGCTGCTGGCGGCGCTGCCGCTGTCCTTCGATGCCGGCTTCAGCCAGCTGACGACGGCCTTCCACGCCGGCGCGTCGGTGACCCTGCTGAACTACCTGATGCCGCGCGACGTGCTCAAGGCGCTGGAGCGCGACCGCATCACCGGCCTGACGGCCGTGCCGCCGCTCTACATCCAGCTGGCGCAGCTGGAGTGGCCGGCCGCGATCGACGCCGATCTGCGCTACTTCGCCAACACCGGCGGCCGCATGCCGCGCGAGACGCTGAACCTGCTGCGCCAGCGCGTGCCGTCGGCGCAGCCCTTCCTGATGTACGGCCTGACCGAGGCCTTCCGCTCGACCTATCTGCCGCCGGAGGAGGTCGACCGCCGGCCCGATTCGATCGGCAAGGCGATCCCGAACGCCGAGATCCTGGTGCTGCGCGAGGACGGCACGCCCTGCGCGCCCGACGAGCCCGGCGAGCTGGTGCACCGCGGCGCGCTGGTCGGCATGGGCTACTGGAACGACGCCGAGAAGACGGCCGAGCGCTACAAGCTGCTGCCGCCCGGCGCGGCGGGCCGCGAGGCCGGCCTGCAACTGCCTGAGTACGCGGTCTTCTCCGGCGACAACGTGCGCAGGGATGCCGAGGGCTTCCTGTACTTCATCGGCCGGCGCGACGAGATGATCAAGACCTCGGGCTACCGCGTCAGCCCGACCGAGGTCGAGGAGATCCTGTACGCGACGCAGCTGGTGGGCGAGTGCGTCGCCTTCGGCGTCGACCACGCGGCGCTGGGTCAGTCCATCCAGGTGATCGCGACGCCGCCGGCGGGCGCCGAGGCGCTCGACGCCGCCGCGCTGCTGGCCGCCTGCAAGGCGCGCATGCCGGCCTACATGATTCCATCGGGCATCGAGGCGCAGGCCGGCCCGCTGCCCCGCAACCCCAACGGCAAGATCGACCGCAAGCTGCTGAGCACCGACTGGGTGACCCGGCAGGAGACCCGCTGACCGGCGCCATTGACCGGCGCCATTGACCCGCGCCGTTGACCCGCGCCATTGACCCGCGCCATTGACCGGCCGTGACCCGCCCAGGACCCCGCCCCGTGAGCACCGACGACCAGCCCCTTTCCGCCCCACCCGCCAAGGCCGCGCCGCGGCACGCGCCGATGGACCAGTTCGCCACGCGCGACGGCGTGCTCCAGATCGGCGGCCAGCCGCTGACGCGACTGGCGGACCGGGTCGGCCGCACGCCGTTCTACGCCTGCGACCGCGCGCTGCTGACGCGCCGCGTCGAGGAACTGCGCGCCGCGATGCCGGCCGGGCTGGAACTGCATTTCGCGATGAAGGCCAACCCGATGCCGGCGCTGGTGGCGCACATGGCGCGGCTGGTGGACGGCATCGACGTCGCCTCCGCCGGCGAGCTGCAGGTGGCGCTGGACGCCGGCGCGGATCCGCGCGAGATCAGCTTCGCCGGTCCCGGCAAGAGCGCGCTGGAGCTCAAGCAGGCGCTGGCCGCCGGCATCCTGATCAACCTGGAGTCCTTCCGCGAGGTCGAGCTGCTGCGCGCGCTGTGCGCCGAGACCGGCTACGCGGCGCGGGTCGCGGTGCGCGTCAATCCGGACTTCGAGCTGAAGTCCTCGGGCATGAAGATGGGCGGCGGCCCCAAGCAGTTCGGCGTCGACGCGGAGCAGGTGCCGGCGCTGCTGGCCCGCATCGGCGAGGCGGGCCTGGGCTTCGAGGGCTTCCATCTCTTCGCCGGCTCGCAGAACCTGAAGCCGGAGGCCATCGTCGAGGCGCAGCTCAAGAGCTATGAGCTCGCGCTGCGGCTGGCCAAGGACGCGCCGGCGCCGGTGAAGGTGCTGAACCTGGGCGGCGGCTTCGGCATTCCGTATTTCCCGGGCGAGCAGCGGCTCGACCTCGCGCCCATCGGCGCCAATCTGGCGGCGCTGGTCGAGCGCGCCGCGGTCGAGCTGCCGCAGGCCAGGCTGGTGGTCGAGCTTGGCCGCTACCTGGTCGGCGAGGCCGGCGTCTATGTCTGCCGCGTGGTCGACCGCAAGGTCTCGCGCGGACAGGTCTTCCTGGTCACCGATGGCGGGTTGCATCACCACCTCGCGGCATCGGGCAACTTCGGCCAGGTCATCCGCAAGAACTATCCGGTCGCGATCGGCAACCGCATGGGCGAGGGCGCCGGGCTGGAGGCTGGCGTCTCGGTGGTGGGGCCGCTGTGCACGCCGCTGGACCTGCTGGGCGAGCGCATGAGCCTGGCGCGGGCCGAGCCCGGCGACCTGGTGGTGGTGTTCCAGTCCGGTGCCTACGGCATCACGGCGAGCCCGCAGGGCTTCCTGAGCCATCCGGCCGCCGCCGAGGTCCTGGTGTGAGCGCCGCGCCGCGCCTGGCGCAGCTCGATGCGCTGCGCGGCATCGCGGCGCTGGCGGTGGTGCTGTTCCATTACACGACGCGCTACGACCAGCTCTTCGGCCACGTCCAGGCGCCGTGGCTGTCGTTCCCGCGCGGGTACGTGGGCGTCAACCTGTTCTTCATGATCAGCGGCTTCGTCATCTTCATGACGCTGGAGCGCACCGCGCGGCCGATGGACTTCGTCGTCTCGCGCTTCAGCCGGCTCTATCCGGCCTACTGGGGCGCGATCCTGCTGACCTTCGCGCTGACCCATGCGATCGGGCTGCCCGGCAAGACCGTCGGCTGGGACGCGCTGCTGGTCAACACGACGATGCTGCAGGGCTTCTTCGGCCTGCCGCACGTGGACGGCGTGTACTGGACGCTGGAGATCGAGCTGCTGTTCTATGCCTGGGCGCTGCTGAGCTTCCGGCTCGGCGGCGCGGCGGGGCTGCGGAACTTCCTGTTCGGGACGCTCGCGCTGCGGCTGGTCTACGTGGCGGCGCATGCCTGGGCCGGCGTGGATCTGCCATGGCTGGGCCAGCGCTGGCTGCTGCTGCCGCACATCGCGTGGTTCGCGCTCGGCGTGGCGATCTACCGGCTGAGCCGCGAGGACGCCGGCTCGCGCCGCGATCGCGCGCTGGCGCTGCTGGCCATCGCCGTGATGGGCGTGGCCGACGGCTGGCAGTGGGCGGCCCTGGCGGCGGTGTTCTTCGTCGTGCTGCACGGCGCGGCGCGCGGACGCTGGACCTGGCTCGAGCACCCGGCGCTGCTGTGGCTGGGCACGATCTCCTACACGCTGTACCTGCTGCACGAGAACATCGGCTGGGCGGTGCTGCGCCGGCTGGAGGCGGCGGGCGTCGAGGTGCACGCCGCGATCGCGCTGACGATGGCGCTGTCGGCCGCGCTGGCGCATGGCCTGACTCAGTGGGTCGAGCAGCCGGCGATGCGCTGGATCCGCGACCGCTATCGCGCGCGCCGGCCGCGTTCCGAAGCGGCGGCTGCGCGCGGTTGAGCGGCTGAGCGGGGCGCCCCGCACGGGGGCTTTGGGCGAGGGCGGTCCGGCGCGGGGACAATGCGCGCTCCCTGGACTCCGCCGCCGATCCGGCGCGCCCCATGACCGAAGAACGGAAGAACTCCCTGATCCCGCTGGCGATCGGCGCGGTGGCGCTGCTGACCTGCGGCGGCATGATCGCGGCCGGCGTGGCGATGCTGCGGCAGTCGCGCGGCGCGACGCCCGCCGACGACCTGGCGCGGCGCCTGGCGGCGATCCATGACATGCCGGTCACGGCGCCCGATTGCGGCGCGGTCTTCGGCGGGGAGCAGCCGGTGGTGGTGCTGGTGCTGGGCCAGTCGAACGCGGCGAACCATGCCGATCCGGTGCCGCCCTCGGCCGCGCCGGTGCCGCCGATGCCGGTGCTGCATCTGGGCGGCTGCGGCCTGTCGGGCGCGCCGGTGCCTGGGGCCACGGGCACGGGCGGCAGCCCCTGGCCGGCGGTGAACCAGGCGCTGGGCGGGCGCTGGCGCGGTCATCCGATCGTCTGGTCGGTGATCGCGGTCGAGGGCAGCTCCATCGCCGAATGGACCGCGCCGCAGAGCGCGCTGCGCGGCTACTGGCAGACGCAGCTCGACCGCATCAAGGGCACGCGCTGGCCGGTGGCGGCGGTGCTCTGGCAGCAGGGCGAGGCCGATGCCCGCGACCGCACCGCGATGGCCGACTACCGCGACGCGCTGGCCGCGCTGAAGGCGGGCATGGCGGCGCGCGGCGTCGACGTGCCATGGTGGATCGCGCGCTCGACCTGGTGTCCGCCGCACGACGGAGGCCAGATCCGCGAGGCGGTGCGGGAGCTGCTCGCCATTCCGGGCAGCGGATTCCGCGCGGGGCCGGACATGGACGTGCTCGGCGCGCCGCTGCGCAATGGCTGCCATTTCAACGTCGACGGCACGGCGCGTGCCGCGGCCCTGTGGGCGCAGATCCTGAAGCCGGCGGCGGACGGCAAGGACTGACCCTCTCCACGAGCGCGAGCGGACGACGCGGAAGACCAACGGTGAACGAGGATGAAGCCGGCCTCGACGCGTTGCTCCTCACGGCGCCTTGACACCGTTTCCCCCTTCGAAGGGGGATATTCCTGCCGTCGAAGGGCGTATCGTCCCGGGTCGCGAGGGGCGGCCCATCGCCCGCGCGACACATCCCGAGGGAGGGGCGATTGAACGCACGTCTGAAAGCACGCCTGAGTGCACGCCTGAACGCAGGTCTTCTGGCGCCGGTGCTGGCGCTGACCCTGGCCGCCATGGGCCAGGCGGCCCACGCGGCCGAGCCCGATCCGAACCGCTGCCGGATCGAGACCATGGACATTCCGGTGCGGCTGGTCGAGCACCGGCCGGTGGCCACCGTCAAGCTCAACGGCGTGGCGGTGCCGATGCTGGTGGACAGCGGCGCCTTCTACAGCTTCCTCAGCGAGGCCAGCGCGAAGCAGCTCGGCCTGCGCCTGCGGCCGGCGCCGTCCAACATGCGCGTCTACGGCATCACCGGCGCGATGGAGGCGCTGAAGGTGACCACGGTCAAGAGCGTCGTGCTGGAGAAGGCGGAGGTGCCGGGCGTCGAATTCCTGGTGGGCGGCAACGAGATCAACGCCGGGATCATGGGCGTGCTCGGCCGCAACTTCCTGTCGATCGCGGACACCGAGTACGACCTGGCGCACGGCGTGGTGCGGCTGGTCCTGCCCAAGGGCAATTGCGAGCGCACGCCGCTGGCCTACTGGGCGGGCGATGCGCCGGTCATCGAGACGCCGCTGATCGGCTACGGCAGCAACGACCGCGCGGTGCGGGTCGAGGTGCGCATCAACGGCCAGAAGACGACGGCCATCATGGACACCGGCGCGCCCACCTCGGTGCTGGGGCTGGGCTCGGCGCGCAAGGCCGGCATCGCCGAGGCGGACATGACCGCGGCGGGCCGCACCGGCGGCGCGGGCACCGACTTCACGCAGCAGTGGACGGCCAACGTGGAGACCTTCGAGATCGGCGGGGAGAAGGTCTCCAGGAACCGGATGCGGGTCAGCAACATGCGCGGCCTGGACGAGGACATGCTGCTGGGGCTGGACTATTTCCTGTCGCACCGGGTGTATGTGTCGCGGCTGCAGGGCAAGGTCTATGCGACCTGGAACGGCGGGCCCGTCTTCACCAAGGGCCAGCCGGTGGCGCAGGGCGACGACCTGCGCTATGCCGCCAAGGCGGAGCAGATCGCGGCGGACGACGCCGACGGCTTCGCGCGGCGCGGCAACGCGGCGCTGGTGGCGGGCAATCCGGCCGGCGCGCTGGAGGACCTGGACCGGGCGATCCAGCTGTCGCCGGCGGTGGCGGCGTACTTCGAATCGCGCGCGCGGGTGAGGCAGGCGCTGAAGCAGCCGAAGGCGGCACTGGCCGATCTGGACGAGGCGCTGCGGCTGGATCCGGCGATGGCGGCCGCGCGGCTGCGCCGGGTGTCGCTGCGCATGGCGGGCGGTGACCGGGAGGGCGCGGGCGCGGACCTCGCCGCGCTGGACGAGGCGCTGCCGCCGGGTTCCAACCTGCGCGCGCAGATGGCGGCGATCCATGCGCGGCGTGACGAGGCGCCGCAGGCGCTGCGCCAGTTCGAGCTCTGGATCGCGAGCCATTCCCGCGACGCGAGTCTGGCGTCCGTGTACGGGGAGCGCTGCTGGCTGCGGGCGCGGATGAACCTGGAGCCGGCGCGGGCCGTGGACGACTGCAAGGAGGCGGTGGACCTTGACGATGGGGAACCGGCGTACCGCTCGTTCCTTGGCTGGGCGTGGCTGCGGCAGGGCGATGCCGCGCGGGCGAGGAAGGCCTTCGATCAGGCGATCGAGCAGAAGCCGCAGGCCTGGGCCCTGTATGGGCGCGGGCTGGCGCTGACCCGGCTCGGCGATGCCGAGAAGGGGCGGATCGACTTCGAGGCCGCGCGCAAGCTGGTGCCGGCGATCGACGACGGCGTCAGGAAGGCGGGCTTCGCGTTCGACGACCTGCCCGCGCGCCCGGCGCGGCCGCAGGCAGTGGTCTCGGCAGTGGTCTCGGCGGCGGCCTCGGCGGCGTCGGGAGCGGGGCAATGAGCCGGTGGGCGCGGGGGTGGGGCGCGCTCGCGATCGTGACGGTCGCGGCCATTTCCGCGGCGGCGCAGGCCGCGCCGGCCTGCCGGCTGCGGCCGGTCGAGATGCCGGTGCGCATCGTCGGCTCGCGGCCCGTGGCGACGCTGACGCTGAATGGCGCGGAAGTGCCGATGCTGGTCGACAGCGGCGCCTTCTTCAGCATGCTGACGCCGTCGGTGGTCGACGAACTCAAGCTGGTGAAGGTCAGTCTGCCGTATGGCATGCGGGTGGAGGGCTACACCGGCGCGGTGTCGGCATCGATGACGAAGGTGGAGCGGGTGGGGCTGCTGGGCGCGCAGTTGCCCAACGTCGAGTTCATCGTCGGCGGCAGCGAGATTGGCGCCGGCATCAAGGGGATCATCGGCCGCAATCTGCTGGCGACGGCGGATACCGAATACGACCTGGCCCACGGCATGGTGCGGCTGGTCTTCCCGCAAGGCGACTGCGAGAAGGTGGACATGGCGTACTGGGCGCCGAAGGAGACGCCGGTGGTGATCCTGCCGCTGGACAACCTGGGCGAGCAAGAGGCCAACGCGATCCGGGTGCGCGCCAAGGTCAACGGCCATGGGATGGACGCGCTGCTGGACACCGGCGCGCCGCAGACCTCGATGACGCTGCGCGCGGCGAAATGGTCGGGCCTCAAGCAGGAGGACCTCAAGGAGGTCGGCCGCACGGGCGGTCTCGGACAGCAGCTGGTGACGACCTACGAAGGGCGGATCGACAAGGTCGAGATGGGCGGCGAGGTGGTGCGCAACAACGTACTGCGGATCGACGACGTGTACGACGGCGACGACATGCTGGTGGGGCTGGACTACTTCCTGTCGCACCGGATCTACGTCTCGGCGCTGCAGCGCAAGGTGTACATCACGTGGAACGGCGGACCGGTCTTCGCGCAGGGTACGGACCGCGCGGGCAGCTATGACCGGCGCTTCGCGGCGCTGCCGCCGGAGGTGTCCTCGGAGGACGCCGATGCCCTGGCGCGCCGCGGCGCGGCGGCCCTGGCGGCCGGCGACAAGGCGCGCGCGCTGGAGGACCTGGACCGGGCGATCGCGCTGGCGCCGAAGGAGGCGCGGTACCGCGAGTCGCGGGCCCGGATCCGTCTGGCCTTGGGAGATCAGCGGCGTGAGGCGCTGGCGGATCTCGATGAGGCGCTGCAGCGGGATCCGGCGCTGGACGAGGCGCGCGCCTTGCGCGTGTCGCAGCGCTTGGCAGCGGAGGATCGCGACGGTGCGCTCGCCGACCTGAAGGCGCTGGACGAGCGGCTGCCGCCGTCGTCGCACCTGCGGGCCGACCTGGGGCGCTGGTACGTGGCGCTGTCGCAATGGCCCGAGGCGTTGCGGCAATGGAAGCTCTGGATCGATGCGCATCCGAAGGACCTGCGGCTGGCGGGGATGTTGAACGCGCGCTGCCGGCTGCGTGCGCGGCTGGGCGAGGACCTGCCGGCGGCGGTCGACGACTGCGAGCGGGCGATGCAGATCGATCCGTCGATCGTGGACTACCGGGTCAGCCTCGGCTGGGTCTACCTGAGGATGGGCGAGGCCGCGCAGGCGAGAAAGGCCTTCGACCGGGCCAACGACGAGGTGCCGCACGCGGTGGCGCTGTACGGCCGGGGACTGGCGGACTTGAAGCTCGGCCGCAAGGCTCAGGCGCAGTACGATCTGACCCAGGCGCGCAAGCTGATGCCGGAGGTCGACGACCACCTGGCGAAAGAAGGACTGGAGACGGCGCCGGCGGGCGCGTTGTAGGCCGCCGGGGCGGACGTCAGTCCGCGCGATGCGACCGGCGCTTCATCGCGTCGACCGCTCGCCTGAACTCTTCCGCGCGTTCGGGCTCCCACCTCATTGCGTGGCGCAGCACGGCTTCGGCCTGTTCCTCGCGGCCATGGGTGCGGAGGATGCGCGCGGCCTCCATCGGGTCGAGCGCGTGGGGATCGAACACCACCTTCCCCGTCAGTGAGCGACGCACGCTGATGGCGATGCCAATGAGGGCCAGGCCCAGCGGAATGCCGAACAACAGCCGCTCGGTCGGCGGCAACGGACCATCCAGGACGAACCACGTCATCGGCGCGATGAAAGCCACGCCACCGACGACGCTGAAGAACGGCCGCCACGGCCGGCCCAGGCGGCGAAAGGCCACCAGCGGCGCCGTGGCCATGAAGGACAGGCCGATGCTGGTGACCCACCAATGGTGGGGCGACGTGAACAAGGCGCGCCGCCGTCCAGGCAGCGGCGCATACGGCACCACGTCCACCGACAGCAGCACGATGTACAGGCCGATGGCGAAGAAGGCGAGGCTGGTCCAGCGGGGAATGGGACGGCGGCGCATAGGTTCAAAGACAGAGTCCGCCACGGATGTATCGAATCCGATACGTTGAAGCCGGAAAGTATCGAATCCGATACATAAAGGGTCAAACAGGTTTTGCGAGATCCGGACGCGGGCAGGGAGCCTACACCGACAAAGCCTCGTCGCCCCACCGCTCCACCCGCGCCGCGAAGCATCCGCGCTTGGCGTAATGCACCTGCAGGAAGGTCACCTCCGGCTGCGCGAACAGCTTCTGGATCAGCGGCTCGACGCGGTCGCCTTCGATGACGTCGGCATCGACCATCATGCCGGCCGCGTCGAAGGCGCGCACCGACAGCAGCCGGCCGCGCAGCGATTTCGGGATCTCGTTGACGCGGTCGAAGCGCTCGCCGCCTTGCTCGCGCAGGTAGATCGCGTGCGTGCCGCGATACGGCGTCGAGACGTCGAGGTAGACGTAGTTGAGCAGCAGCACCGTCTCGCCCGGCTCGGCGTCGTCGAGCGTGATGCGGTCCGGCGCGGAGCGAGGGCTGTCGATGCGCACGCGCAGCACGCCGCGCTCGCGCAGGGCGTCGTCGGAGAGTCCGAAGAGGGGACGGAACGGGGCGGGGTCGAGACCCAGGATGCGGAAGTCCATGTGAGCGCGGCGCAAAGGCCGTCGTGGTGAGTGATGGACCTCACGATAGGGAGCCTCGCGTCGCCCGTCGCGCCGTTTCCGGACATGGAATTGCAGCGCGCCGCGTCCCTCAAGAGCCGGCGCGCAGATCGCTCGCCGCACCGGCGCCCGTCGTCTCCGGCAGCGCCACCACCTCCGGCACGCTCACCACCACCAGCGCCTGGTCCGGCGACAGCGACGCCAGTTCGATCGACTCGTTGGCGTTCTCGCGCCGCGAGCCCGGCTCGCGCGCCAGCGCCGCCCGGCAGGCGGTCTCATTGGCGCAGACGATCACCCGCAGCCACTGCCCACCGCGCCGGATCCGCACCTCCGCCTGGTCCCAGTGCACCGGCAGGCAGGCGCGCACGCGCAGCCGGCCCTGCTCGACGACCACGCCGCAGATCGACTCCAGCGAGGCCCGCAGCAGCCAGCCCGCCGAGCCGCTGTACCAGCTCCATCCGCCGCGGCCCACCCAGGGCGCATGCGAGTAGATGTCGCCCGCCATCACGTAGGGCTCGATCGCGTACACCGGCCCCAGCCGCGGATCGGCCCAGCGGTGCGCGGGGCTCAGCCCGGTGTAGACCTGCCACATCGTGTCGCGCTGCCCCAGCCGCGCCAGCGCCATCAGCGCCCACACCGCCGCGTGGTTGTACTGGCCGCCGTTCTCGCGCACGCCCGGCGCGTACGACTGGATGTAGCCCGCGCTGGGCTGCGAGACCGCCAGCGGCGGATGCAGCAGCCGCGCCAGCTTCGCCACCGGATCGAGCAGTTGCGCGCAGGCGCTCGCCATCGCCTGCCGCGCATGCGCCGGATCGGCGGCGCCGGTCAGCACCGCCCAGCTCTGCGCGATGAGGTCGATGCGGCACTCCGCGTTGCGTGCCGATCCCAGCGGCGAACCGTCGTCGAAGAAGCCGCGCCGGTACCACTCGCCATCCCAGCCGGGCCCGTCGAGCGCCGCCACCCAGCCGTCGCGCGCCGCCTTCCAGCGCTGCACGCGCTCATGCTCGCCGCGCGCCGTGGCCACCGGCGCGAAGTCCTCGATCACCTGCGCCAGGAACCACGCCATCCAGATCGACTCGCCCCGGCCTTCGTGGCCGACGCGATTCATCCCGTCGTTCCAGTCGCCGGTGCCGAACAGCGGCAGCCCATGCGGGCCGCTGCCCAGGCTGCGGTCGATCGCCCGCGCCGCGTGCTCGTAGACCGTCGCCATCGGGCCGTCGGTGCGCGGGCTCTCGTAGATGTCCTCGGCGCCTTCCGGCACCTGCTGGCCGTCGAGGAAGGGCACTGCGTCGTCGAGCAGCGTCAGGTCGCCGGTCCGCGTCAGGTAATGCGCGAGCGCATACGGCAGCCACAGCCGGTCATCGGCGAAATGCGTGCGCACGCCGGCGCCACCGGGCTCGTGCCACCAGTGCTGCACGTCGCCTTCGGGGAACTGCCGCGCGGCATTGCGGCGGATCTGGTCCGCCAGCAGCTGCGGCGCGACGTCGGTCAGCGCCATCGCGTCCTGCAGCTGGTCGCGATAGCCGAACGCGCCGCCCGCCTGGTAGAAGCCCGCCCGCGCCCACATCCGGCAGACCAGCGTCTGATACGGCAGCCAGTGATTGGTCAGCGCGTCGAAGCGCGGATCCGGCGTCGCGACCTGCAGGCCGCCGAGCAGCTCCGGCCACTGGCGGCGCTGGCGATCGAGCCGCGCCGCCGGATCGACCGCCCAGGCCGCCTCCATCAGCGCATGCGTCGCTTCGGGTGACGGACCGTGGCCCAGCAGCACCGTCAGCATCGCGGGCTGCGCGCCGTCGAGCTCGATGCGCGCCGCCAGCGCCGCGCAGGCATCCAGCCCGCCGCCGCAGCGGCGGCTCAGCGCCTTGGGCAGCACCATGCGGCCGGCGCCGTCGAAGAACTCGCGCCGGTCGCAGGTCCAGTCCTGCTGATCGAGCCGCACGCGGGCCGGACCCGCGCCGCCCCGCACGTCAGGGCCTCCGGCGCCACCGGCGCGTCCGTCGGTCGGCTGACGCGGCCGGATGCACAGGGCCGCCGTCGCGTCGCCGAAGCCGCCCAGGTGATCGAGCTGCGTCGCCTGCAGCGTCAAGGCGCGCTCGGGCTGCGGCAGTCCCGCGCCCAGCTCGCCGACCGTCAGCCAGTCGGCGCGGGTCGCGACCGACAGGCGCTCGCTGCGCGCGCTGCCCAGTTGCCACTCCGCCAGCGCGACCAGCCGCAGCCGCCGGCGCGCGCGGCCGTCTTCCGCGGCGATCGACACCTGCACCTGCTTCAGCGCCGCATCGCGATCGACGCACCAGCAGAGCTCGACCGTCAGGTCGTCGATGCGCTGCCGGCTGCGCGAGTAGCCGATGCCATGCTCGATCGTGAGCGGCGCGTCGCGCCGCAGCTGCCGGCCGAGCGGCCAGACCCGGTCGTGATCGAGGTCATGCAGCAGCAGCCACTCGCCCGGCGGATCGAGCAGCGGATCGTTGGACCAGGGCGTGACCTGATGCATGCGGCTGTTGCCGGCCCAGGTGTAGCCGGCGCCGATCTCGGTGACCTGGCAGCCGAAGTCGCGGTTCGCGAGCACGTTGACCCAGGGCCGCGAGGGATGCCGCTCCGGCGAGACCTCGAACGAGAAGCCGCCGTGCGACGGATCGAAGCGGCCCTCCGGCGCGCGGGGCACCGCCTCCGGCAGCGGACGCTCGACGAGCGCGTGCGCCACCGGCAGCCGCGGCGCGTCGTTCGCGGGCGCGGTGTCCTCGATCCAGCGCTCGAGCTGCTGCGACAGCGCGCGCCCATCGGCCTGCAGCCGCATGCGCGTCAGCGTCTGCAGCGTGAAGCGTTCATCGGGCTGCAGATCGGCATCGCGCAGCACGTGCAGCGCGGAACACAGGTGGCCCGGCCGGCCTTGCGCCTGTCCCTGGAGCCGCGACTGCAGGGCCTGCAGCGCCTGCTGCACCGGCGCCTGATAGGACGCCGGCTCCTCGTTCAGCACGACGAGGTCGACGCCGACCGCATGCGTGGTCCACATCCGCAGCGCCTTCTTGAGCGCGCGGATCAGGTCGATGCCTTCCTCGCCGCTGACGGTGACGACAAGCAGCGGCCGGTCACCCGAGATGCCGAAGCGCCACAGCGCCCGGCGATCGCAACGCCCGCGCGGATCGCGCGGATCACGCGCATGCGCCGGGTCGCGCACCGCCTGCCCGGTCACCAGCGTGTTGAGCTGCAGCAGCGCGCCCCAGGTGGCCGTGTCGAACTGCAGCTCGCGCAGGCGGATGCCGCCCATCGTGTGCGACATCGACGCCGAGCGCTCCACGTGCGCCGGCTGGCGGTATTTGTCGACCAGCGCGGCGAGCAGGTCGGCGTCGCGCGACGCGGCCGTGCAGAAGGTCAGGCGCACCGAGGCGCCGGGCGCCAGGTCCAGTCCGACGCGCAGGCCGGCCACCGGATCGAGGCCGGTATCGAGCAGCCGGCCCGCTTCGCCGGCGGCGCCCAGGTCGGCCTCGTCATCGACGAAGGCCGGCCGCGCGTCGCCGACCGGGCGCGTCGAGCTGCCGTAGCGGCCCAGCCAGCGCGCGCGATCGGCGATGGGCAGCACCTCGCGCACGAGGTGGCCATCGGGCTGGCAGTCCGCCTCGCCATCGCGCCGCGGCGCCTTGCCGCAGGCCGCGCCGCCGTCGATGCCGGCGAGGAAGAACACCGCCCGCATCGCCGCCTCGTCGAACAGGCGCGGCTGGCGCCGCAGGTGCAGCGCATGACCGGCCTCGTCCCAGCGGGCCTGGATGAAGAGGTTGGAGAAGGCGGGGTGCGCCTCATCGCTGCGCTGCGGCGCCAGCGTGGCTTCGAAGCAGGACACGAGATCCAGCGCGAGCGGCCGGTCGCCGCGGTTGGTCAGCTCGACCTGGCGCAGTTCGCAATCGTCCTCGGGGCTGACCCACACCGTGGTGCAGCTGTGCAGGTCGGGCCAGCTGGCCTCGAACAGCACCCGCTCCGCCTGCATCCGCGCCGAGTACCGCGCGCGCGGATCGGGCGCCGGGCGGGCGGTGGTGCTGGCCCAGTCCTCCTCGCCCGCGCGCCGGATCAGCGTGAAGCTGCCGTGCTGGTCGCGCAGCAGGTCGTCGCGCCAGCGCGTGACCGCGATGCCCTCCCAGTTGCTGTAGCCGCCGCCATGGCTGCGCAGCACCACCGAGTAGCGCCCGTTGGTCAGCATGTGCGTCAGCGGCAGCGTCTCGGTCAGCGGCTCGCTCTCGCGCACCATGCGCGTCTTGCGGACCGGGCGCTTGCGCGGCAGCACCTGCGCCGCGGCGTCCGACAGCGGCGCCACTTCGCGCGGCGCGCGCTCGTGCAGCAGCGTCGCGACCGCCTTCATGTGCGGATCGCTCATCAGCCAGCGCCGCGGCGCCTCGTCCGCCAGCACATGGGTCAGTGCGGCGAAACCCATCGCCTGGTGGTGCGCCATGTAGGTCTGCACCAGCGTGTAGCCGGCGCCGGCGGTCTGGCGCTGCGGCGTGTAGTCGACCGCCTCGATGAAACCGAAGGCGCCGCGCGCCCCCAGCCGCTCCAGCGCCAGCAGGTTGGACACGACCCGCACCGGCGCCACGATCGCGGCCATCACCGTCGCATACGGCGCGAGCACGCGCTCGTCGACCGCCAGCCGCGCCAGCGCCAGCGACTGCACGCCCTGCGGGCCGTACTGGTAGGCGAGGGTGTGGTCCTGGCCGGCGATCGCCGATTCGGAGATGCCCCAGGGCGTGCCGCGGCCGCGCGCTTCCAGCCGCTGCTCGGCGACCGCCGTGCGGATCGCCCGCCCCAGCGCGCTGGCCGCGGGCTCGCGCAGCACCAGCGAGGGCATCAGGTACTCGAACATCGAGCCCGACCACGATTTCAGCCCCAGCGAGTCGCCCGCGCCGTCGCGCGAGAAGAAGGGCCGGCCCAGCGCGCGCCAGTGCTCGGGCGGCAGGTCGCCCTTGGCGATCGCGATCAGGCTGGTCAGCCGCGCCTCGCTGGCGAGCAGGTCGTAGTGGTTGTCGTCGAGCTGCTGCGCGTCGCCGCGCCAGCCGATGCGCAGCAACTGGCGCTCGGGATCGAAGAGCGGGCGGTAGTCGGCCTCGAGACCCAGCCGGCGCGCGCGGCGCGCGAGCTGCCGCAGCTGCTGCCGCGACTCGGAGAATGGCGCGCCATGATCGCGCCACCAGGACTCGAGCTGCGCGATGAGGTCACGCAGCAGCCAATGCGCCTGGGGCGCCTGACGCGTCTCGTCGCCGTCCGCGGCGGCCAGGGCGTCCAGCTCCGCCTTCGCCGCCTCGACCCGTGCCCGCAGCACGGCCTGCAGTTCCTCCGCCCCGGCCTCGGCGTTCTCGGGAACCAGCAGCGCGGCCACCAGCGCGGCACCGGCGGGCAGGCGTCCATCATTCGCGAGCGGCGGCTGCAGCACGCGCAGCCGCTGCAGCGCCTTCGCGAGCGCCTGGCGCGGCGCCTGCGCGAGCTGCTCGGGCGTCATCTCGGCCGCCAGCTCGCAGGCCCGCGCGACGGTCAGCAGATGCGCCGAGCAGTTGCCGCTGTCCACCGCCGACACATAGCCCGGCGCCAGCACGACCAGCGATTCCGTGTCGTACCAGTTGTAGAAGTGGCCCTGCCAGCGCGGCAGGCGCTCCAGCGTGTCCAGCGTCGCGGCGAGCCGCTCCGTCATCGTGACCAGACCGATGAAGCCGAGTTCCCGCGCGCAGGCCACCGTCAGCAGGTACATGCCGATGTTGGTCGGCGAGGTGCGGTGCGCCACCAGCAGGTGCGGCGTGAGCTGGACGTTGTCGGGCGGCAGGTGGTTGTCGGCGGCGCCGACATGCGTGTCGTAGAAGCGCCAGGTGTCGCGGGCCAGTCCCCACAGGTAGTCGCGGCCCTGCGGGTCGAGGCTGGCCTCGCGCTGGAGCAGGGGCATGCGCGGGGCGCTCGCCCACCAGATCCACAGCGGCGACAGCGCCCAGACGGCCAGCAGGAAGACCGCCGCGGCGCCGTCGACCGGCGCGCCCGACAGCGCCGCCATCGCCAGCAGGCCGCCCAGCACGGCCGCCGCGATCGGCACCCGCAGGTGCTGCGCGGCCAGCGCGGGCAGCTCGCGCCGCGCTGCGGCCTGCGCGGCGGCGGCGGTGGTCCATTCGAGCAGGTGGCGGCGCGAGACCCACTGGCGCCACAGCGCGCGTCCGATCGCGTCGAGGTAGAGCAGCGACAGATGCAGCAGCAGCGCGACATGCCAGGCCGCCAGACCGAGCGCGCGGCGCAGGTCGTGGCCGGTCTCGCGGTAGAAGTGGCGCCGCGCCAGGCCGTCGCGGCCGGGCACCAGTCCGGCCAGCGCGCCCACCAGCGGCCCGATCGCGAAGGCGCCCGCCACCACCAGCAGCGTCAGCCCGAAGGGCAGCACGCCGGTGCCCAGCACCAGCAGCATCAGGCCCAGCGCCATCGGCGCGACCAGGGAGCGGCGCAGGTTGTCGATCAGCTTCCAGCGGTTGATCGGCGCAATGCCGTAACGGCCCGCGCGGGCGATGAAGGGCAGCAGCTGCCAGTCGCCGCGCGTCCAGCGGTGCAGCCGCGCATGCGCGACGTCGGCATGCATCGGCGAGTCCTCCACCAGCGTGATGTCGGAGACGCCGGCGCAGCGCGCCAGGCCGCCTTCCAGCAGGTCGTGGCTGAGCACCTGGCCCTCGGGCAGCCGCGCGTCGAGCACCGCGTGGCAGGCGCGCACGTCGAGCAGGCCCTTGCCGGTGAAGCTGCCCTCGCCGAACAGGTCCTGGAAGATCTCGGAACTGACGGCGCTGTAGGGATCGATGCCGAACTGGCCGACGAAGAGGCGGTGATAAGGCGTGCTCTCCTGGTCATCGGGCATGGGCGCGAGCACGCGCGGCTGCAGGATGGCGTAGCCCTCGACGACGCGGCGGCGCGCCAGGTCCACGCGCGGCCGGTTCATCGGATGCGCGGCGGTGCCGACCAGCGCGCGCAGGCGGCCCGGCGGCATGTCGGTGTCGGCGTCCAGCGTGATCAGGTGGCGCACGCCGGCGGCCGGGCGCGACATCGCGCCGAAGTCGGAGAACGGCGAGGTGAAGGCCGGCGACGCGAGCTGCCGCAGCAGCAGCTCGAGCTTGCCGCGCTTGCGCTCCCAGCCGATCCAGCGGCGCTCCGTCGGCGACCATTCGCGCGGCCGATGCAGCAACAGGAAGCGCGGGCTGCCATCGGCCAGCGGGCCGTGGCGCTCGTTGAGCGCGGCGATCGCGTCCGCGGCGGTGACCACGATCATGGTGTCGCCGCTCTGGTGTTCCTCGTAGGCATCGGCGTGATCGCTCAGCAGCGCGAACTGCACGAGCCGCTCGGGATTGGCGAGGTGGTGCTGCTCGAGCTGCGCCACCAGCGGCGCGACGGCCTCCTCGCGCGGCAGCAGCACCGGCATGACGACGAGGGTGCGCTCGGCGTCGGGGATGCCGGCGGAGAAGTCCAGGCGCGGCAGCCGGCAAGGGCGGGCGAGCTCGCTGATCCAGCGGTTGGTGAGCGCGACGACGGCCTCGCCGATCGGTCCGGCCGCCAGGATCGCGGTCAGCCACCACAGCCAGGGCGGCACGTCGGCGCGCGCCTCGCTCATCAGCCAGTACAGCCCCAGCAGGCCCAGCAGCCCGAGTCCGCCGAGGTAGGCGACGGCCGCCCAGCGCTGGCCCGGCGCGGTGTCCAGCGGCGGCCAGCGCCGCTCGCGCATGCCCAGCTCCGCCAGCAGCGTGGGCCGGCCGACGCCGCGCCACCAGTAGATCGGCGCGGCGCGGCGGTCGGGCTCGCCGTCCTCGGGCGGGCCGGCGCGCTGCGTCAGCGCCAGCAGCTGGCGCGCGATCTCGAGTTCCGTCCGCGCGCACTTGCGCGCCAGGCGTTCGATCTCATGCAGCGTCAGGTCCTGCGTGTCCGGCGCCTCGGCGGCGAAGACCGGCGATTCGCCCAGCGTCTGCATCACCGGGCTCACCGACTGGATCAGGCGCCGCCAGTCGGTCTGGTCGATGCGCCGCAGCGCGGTGATCGCGTTGCGGATGCTCTGCAGGTCCTTGATCGACTCGTCCTGCTGCCGGGCCAGCGTCTGCGCCGGCGCCGGCAAGCGGGTGCTCAGCCACGCGGCGAGCTCGCCCGACAGCGGCTGCGGCAGTTCCTCCAGCCGGTGGTCCAGTTGCAGCCAGAAGGCCTCGACCACGCCGCGTTCCTTCATGCGGGGCTCGAGCGCGGTGATCGCGTCCAGGCCGGTGTCGGCGGGATGGCCGTCGTACCAGTGATGCACGACGTCGCGCGCCGCCTGCAGCGTCGCGAAGCGCTCGGCCAGGCGGCGCAGGTTCTCGACCAGCACGACGCGCAGCGTCGTCGGGAGCGCCCAGAGCTCGGCGAGCGAGAGCGGGCGTTCCTCCTGGTAGGCGCGCAGGTAGGGGCCGAGCAGGCCGGCGTCGAAGTTGCCGTCGGTGTGCGCCACCCAGGCCCAGGCGATGCCGTAGATGCGGGGCAGGCCGGCGAGCGGCTCGTCGCGCAGGCGCGGCAGCAGCCGGAAGAAGCCGCGCGGCAGGCCGCGGCGGACCTGGTGGGTCTGCTCGTCGATCAGCGCGGCGTTGTCGAGCAGCCATTTGCCGGCCGCGCCGAGGTGGCGGAAATCGCGATGGCGCTTCTCGATCAGGCGGCGCGTCTGTTGCAGCATCGCGACGTTGTCGTCGAGCCGCGGGAAGAACTGACCCGCGCCGGCGGTGCCCTGGACCGCCTGGGCCTGCGCGAGGCTGCGCCCATGCTGTTCGAAGCGCGCCAGCCCGAACAGCACGGCCCGCACGGGCGGCTCGATCGGGCCCAGCGCCGGATTCAGCAGCGCAAGTTCTTCCGCAATTTCAGGGGGAGGCTCCGGGGCGGCGTCTACCTTTTGGGCCGGGTCGTCCGCGGGCGGTGCGGCGGTCATAGCCAGTGGGCGAAGAGGCCCAGCGTCACGGCGCTCAAGGCGGCGGTGGTGACCAGCCGAGGCAGCACGACGTCGTGGATGCGCTCGGCGAACAAGGCAACGCCGAACCATCGCCCGCGGGCCTTGGCGCACTGGACCAGGTGGCGCTGCAGCGCCTTGGCCTGATCGTTGGCGTGCGGGCCGGCTGGGCTGGTCATGGCAATTCCCCTCTGCAAGTGGTTGAACCCGGATGAAACCGGAAGTTTCAACTTGGCAAATCCCATGCCTGCGCATGGAAGGACATTTGCCCTGCTCGCCGAAGGGAGACGGTCAGCCAGTCACGCCCTCGCCCCGTGAGGGCGAGAGGAGAGGGGAGAAGGGGACCGGGGCCTTACTGGATCACGCCGCAGGCGATGCGCGCGCCGCCGCCGCCCAGCGCGGCCGGATGGTCCGAGTGGTTGTCACCGCCGGCGTGGACCATCAGCGCGTGGCCCTTGACGTCGGCCAGCGTCAGACGCGGCGCGAGCACCGGCTGCACCGCCTCACCCTCGCCATTGACGAACAGCGGCGGCAGGTCGCCAAGGTGGCCATCGCCCCACGGTTCGCCGTGCTTGCCCGATTTCTTCGGGTCGAAGTGGCCGCCGGCGCCATCGGCCGCGACGGGCTTGCCGTCCTTCTCGCCCGCCGCGCAGGACGGGTTGGCATGGACGTGGAAACCGTGCAGGCCGGGCGGCAGGCCGGTGAGCTTGGGCGTGAAGACCAGGCCGTACTTCGTCTCCTCCATCGTCACCGTGCCGACAGGGCCGCCGTCGCCCTGCGGCGTGGCGACCTTCAGGGTCACGGTGGCGGTGGCGTCCGCGGCCAGGGCGGCGGTCATCGGCAGGCAGGCCGCGAGCGCGGCGGCGAGCAGTGGGCGAAGGGTCATGCGGATCTCCTTGTAGGAAGGGGGACGGAAGCGGGAGGGGAGCGGGAAGGGAAGAGGAGCGGCGAAGGTCCTCAACGGGCCACGATCAATCGCAGGCCGAGCGCGACGAACACCGCGCCGGCGACGCGGTCCAGCCATAGGCCCGCGCGCGGCTTGCGCTGCAGCCATTGGCCGATCGCGCCGGCGAAGTAGCCGAGCAGGCCGAAGAGCACCGCCGCCTGCAGCGTGAAGGTCACGCCCAGCAGCGCCGTCTGCGCGGCCACATGGCCGTGCGACGCGACGACGAACTGCGGCAGGAAGGACAGGAAGAAGAGCACGACCTTCGGATTGATCGCGTTGGCGAAGACGCCCTTGAAGAACAGGCGCCAGAGCGAGTCCTCAGCCTGCGAGGCGTCACCGACGCTGGCGCCGCCGCGGCTGCGCAGCGCCTTGATGCCGAGCCAGATCAGGTAGAGGCCGCCGCAGACCTTCAGCGCGGTGAAGGCCGCCGGCGAGGCCGCGATGAGGGCGCTGACGCCGATCGCCGCGAGCACCGTGTGGCTCAGGCAGCCGAGCGCGCATCCGAGGCCGAAGGCCATGCCGTGCCGCCGTCCCTTCGAGATGCCCATGCCGAGCACCATCAGGTTGTCCGGACCTGGCGACGCGGTGATCAGCATCGCGGCGAGCAGGAAACCGAAGAATTGTTCGAAGGTCAGCATGGGGCGGGATGATAGGCGCTGGCCCGCCAACTATCACCACGCGCAAAAGAAAACGGAAAACGGGCACTGATCACTCAGGGCCCCTACTTCACGGGCACTTCTAGAGCCACCCCGACGCGGTCATTGCCGCTTCGCCCTCCGTGAGCCTAATGATCGAGGGCAAAGCTCGCGATTTCTTCCGTACGGGCCGCGTCAATCGGGACGACACTTTGGGCTTCGAGACTCCTGCAGATTTCCTGAAACGCAGTGTGGCGCTTGAAATCTGTCGCCGGTGGCCCCACCACCGCAAACATGACGTTTGCTGGCAAGAGCTTGCGATCCCTTAAGCGGCGCACTTTGTCCACCCAGACTGCTCCATGATCGTAAATGCCCATGGTTTCGCTCTGACTGAGATTGAATGGCTTGATGATCTTGGCCACCTCGCCACCTCGCTTTTGCACGAGCGGAAATCGAGCGTATACATCGTCGTCACCCACGCGCTCGGGTCGGAACGGTCGCTGCAGCTGAAGCTCATCCAGCATCTGTTTAAGCCGACGCTCTATCGCCTGTTCCACATATTCCTGGGTAACGAACGCTCGATCAACGTAATGATCAAACTGTCGCACCACTTCCGCCTCCGGGCTGCTCGTCATGAGCACGCGCGGTTGACTGAAGCGAATCAGAGCCTCTCTCGGATGGGCGAGCGAATCGAACGTCTGGCGTAGGAACTCCGCGCGATCAGGCGGGCTTGCTTGGCGAAGTACTTCATCCACCCGCGTAAGCTCGTCCCGCATCACCTGCATCGCGCGCAGATACACCTCCTTGGGAAGCTCTCCGAAGAAGTCTGTGAGGCGCTTGTGCTTCCTGGTCTGCAACCGGAAGCCGAAGTAGCCCGTACGAGGGCAGATCAAGACGATCCCTACGTTTGCGAACTCGCCCGTTTCCCTGTAGGGCACAAACTGGAGTACGGCATAGCGGCAAGCGAACTTGTTCATTCCGTCCTCCAGAGATCGAGCGAAGCACAGCGGGCCAACGTTGCGAGGGCCCGATCAACGTCAAATCGACAAGGGATGTCGAACTCGGAATTTTCCCACATCCATTCGTTCGGAGCTGTCGTCGCGGCTTCCCTTGCAGCAGCCAGGCCCGCTGTAAGTCTGTCAACGTAGGCGTCGCGGATCTCCAGATCTCCGATGATCGCGTTCCACTGCTGTGCGAAGACGTGATGCTGCAGAAACTCTGCAGAGTCGAATTCAGGCTGGAGAGCCATGTTGTGATCAATGACGACCAGAGACTCAAGTTGGGCGTCCCAAAGCAGATTCGTATTGCCCTCAAGGCGATCAGTGTTCTTGACCCACCAATCGAATACAAGCACGTCCCTTTGTACCGCGACCGGTACGTTCCGAACCATCGCAAGCTCGAGCCAGGCCGCGTGCGGGTTCGCTCTGGAGCCGAAGGCTGGAAGACATCCGATTCCGCGCAAATCTCTAGGCACTTCGGCGAGCAAGTCCTCGTCGACTTGGACGAGCTGGAAAGGTGGGATCGTTAAACCGATGGCGCGGGCGGCATGGCCGCAGATCCACTCTGCCCATAAGCTCGATCGATTCGTCTGCTGCCCCTTGACGTAGTACAGGGCATCATCCTCGCCTCGACACAAGTAGGGCAGTGTTTTGCCCTGCTCTGACTGGCTGATCACTTCCACGATCTGAAGCACTTGCGGCATCGCCCCCTCGGCTCGTTTGCGTGCGCTACGGCTGATTAACAGGCCGTGATCATCAGCGCTAGACCATTCACACCCGATGCGTCTTCCAGTCAGAAACTGACGGGTGGATGTGAAAAACGGGCCGCAAGGGCCCGTTTTCTGTGGTTCTTGGCGGAGAGAGAGGGATTCGAACCCTCGGTAGGCTATTAACCTACACACGCTTTCCAGGCGTGCGACTTAAACCACTCATCCATCTCTCCGAAGCCCGCCATCATAGCGCAGTTTTCAGGCCCATAAGGAAAGTTGTCGAGCCGCCGCCGCGCGAAGCGCGTGCGGCCATCCTCGGGCCGGGCAGGGCGCTCAGCGTCCCGGCTGGATCACCTTGTCGCTCTTGATCAGCGCCATCGCCGTGCCGATCAGTCCCGAGACCTCGCTCATGTTGGCCGGCACGATCATCGTGTTGTTCTTCTGCGCGAGCTGCGAGAAGGCCTCGACCGCCTTCTCCGCCACCTTCAGCTGCACCGCGTCGCCGCCGCCCGGCTGCTGGATCGCCGCGGCGATCTTGCGGATCGCGTCGGCGCTGGCCTCCGCCACTGCCGTGATGGCCGCGGCCTCGCCCTGCGCCTTGTTGATCTCGGCCTGCTTCTCGCCCTCGGAGCGCGCGATCGCCGCCTCGCGCTCACCGGTGGCGATGTTGATCTGCTCCTGCCGCCGGCCTTCCGAGGCCGCGATCAGCGCGCGCTTCTCGCGCTCGGCCGTGATCTGCGCCTGCATCGAGCGCAGGATCTCCGCCGGCGGCGTCAGGTCCTTGATCTCGTAGCGCAGCACCTTCACGCCCCAGTTGAGCGCGGCCTCGTCCAGCGCCTGCACGACGGAGCTGTTGATCACGTCGCGCTCCTCGAAGGTGCGGTCCAGCTCCATGCGGCCGATCACCGAGCGCAGCGTCGTCTGCGCCAGCTGCGTGATCGCGACGATGTAGTTGCTGGAGCCATAGCTGGCACGCATCGCGTCGGTTACCTGGAAGTACAGGATGCCGTCCACGGTCAGCTGGGTGTTGTCGCGCGTGATGCAGACCTGGCTGGGAACGTCCAGCGGGATCTCCTTGAGCGAATGCTTGTAGGCCAGCCGGTCCACGAAGGGCACCAGGATGTTCAGGCCGGGCGTGAGCGTGCCGTGATATTTGCCAAGACGCTCCACCACCCACGCGTGCTGCTGCGGGACCACCTTGACGGACTGCACGACGAAGACGATGGCGACGACCAGTAGGACCAATGCGACGATTTCCATGAGCGGGACTCCTCCTCCAGGAATGAACGGGAAAGCGAAACGGAAGCGGGACGCGGGACGCGGGACGCGGGACGCGGAATGGGGCAGGGGGGGCGCGCTCAGGCGGCCTCGACCAGCAGGCAGCTGCCCTCGACGGCGCGGATCACATGTCTGCCGCCGCGCGGGGCGCCGTGGCCGACGAAGCGCGCCTGCCAGGCCGCGCCGCGGTAGCGGACCTCGGCGGTGCCGTCGGCGCGCCATTGGAGGACGTCCAGGCTCTGGCCGATGTCGAGGTTGACGTTGGGGTTCTCGCTGGCCGGCACGCGCGGGTGCCGGCGTTGACGGCCATGCCACCAGGCCACCGCGCCGCCGCCGACCGCCGCCGCGACCGTCAGCTGGGCCCAGAACGGGCTGCCGAGGTGCGCGGCCAGCGCCGCCGCCGCGGCGCCCAGCGCCAGCATCAGCAGGTAGAAGGTCGTCCCGCTGGCGAGCTCGGCGGCCACCAGTCCGCCGCAGATGACCCACCACCAGGTGGGCAGGGTCCAGTCCATCAGATCCTCCTAGTGGCCGGGCGATCCGTGATTCGCCCGGTCCGGTTGAATCGGGTCAGTGTACGCCCCGGATCCGGGCCGCCGGCCGTGGTCGAAGCGGGCCGCCGCGCCCGCATTTCCGGGCCATTGACGACAACGCCGTTCGGTTTCCGCGACACCCTCCGATCAACACTTGCGTGACACGGCTGACGCCCTACACTTCGCGCCTTTCTTGTTTGACCCGCCCCGATCTGGAGGCTTCATGACGCCGCGTTTCCGCTTTCCCATCGTCATCATCGACGAGGACTATCGCTCCGAGAACACCTCGGGTTTGGGCATCCGCGCCCTGGCGGAAGCCATCCAGAAAGAGGGCTTCGAGGTGCTGGGCGCGACCAGCTACGGCGACCTGAGCCAGTTCGCCCAGCAGCAGAGCCGCGCCAGCGCCTTCATCCTGTCGATCGACGACGAGGAGTTCTCCGGCAACGGCGACGGCGTGGAGCTGGACCCGGCGGTGCTGAACCTGCGCAAGTTCATCCAGGAGATCCGCTTCAAGAACGCGGACATCCCCATCTACGTCTACGGCGAGACCCGCACCTCGCAGCACCTGCCCAACGACGTGCTGCGCGAGCTGCACGGCTTCATCCACATGTTCGAGGACACGCCCGAGTTCGTGGCGCGTCACATCATCCGCGAGGCCAAGAGCTACCTCGACGGCCTGGCGCCGCCGTTCTTCAAGGCGCTGATGGACTACGCGCAGGACGGCTCGTACTCGTGGCACTGCCCGGGGCACTCCGGCGGCGTGGCCTTCCTGAAGAGCCCGGTCGGCCAGATGTTCCACCAGTTCTTCGGCGAGAACATGCTGCGCGCCGACGTCTGCAACGCGGTCGAGGAACTCGGCCAGCTGCTCGACCACACCGGCCCGGTCGCCGAGAGCGAGAAGAACGCCGCCCGCATCTTCAACGCGGACCACTGCTTCTTCGTCACCAACGGCACCTCGACCTCCAACAAGATGGTCTGGCACCACACGGTGGCGCCGGGCGACGTGGTCGTGGTCGACCGCAACTGCCACAAGTCCATCCTGCACAGCATCATCATGACCGGCGCGGTGCCGGTCTTCATGACGCCCACGCGCAACCACTACGGCATCATCGGCCCGATCCCGGAGAGCGAGTTCTCGCCCGAGACCATCCGCAAGAAGGTCGCGCGGAATCCGCTGCTCAAGGGCGTGGATCCGAAGAAGGTCAAGCCGCGCATCATGACGCTGACGCAGAGCACCTATGACGGCGTGCTCTACAACACCGAGACCATCAAGGCCAAGCTGGACGGCTGGATCGACACGCTGCACTTCGACGAGGCGTGGCTGCCGCACGCGGCGTTCCACAACTTCTACGGCTCGTACCACGCGATGGGCAAGCACCGCCCGCGGCCCAAGACCGCGATGGTCTACGCCACGCAGTCGACCCACAAGCTGCTGGCCGGCATCTCGCAGGCGTCGCAGGTGCTGGTGCAGGACTCGCAGAACGTGAAGCTGGACAAGCATCTGTTCAACGAGGCCTACCTGATGCACACCTCGACCAGCCCGCAGTACTCGATCATCGCCAGCTGCGATGTCGCGGCCGCGATGATGGAGCCTCCGGGCGGCACCGCGCTGGTCGAGGAATCCATCATCGAGGCGCTGGACTTCCGCCGCGCGATGCGCAAGGTCGAGAAGGATTACGGCAAGGACTGGTGGTTCAAGGTCTGGGGTCCGGACAAGCTGGCGGCGGAAGGCGTCGGCAAGGCGGCGGACTGGATGCTCAAGGCCAACGAGAAGTGGCATGGCTTCGGTCCGATCGAGGCCGGCTTCAACATGCTGGACCCGATCAAGTCCACCGTGATCACCCCCGGCCTGGACATGAGCGGCAAGTTCGCCAAGACCGGCATCCCGGCCAGCATCGTCACCAAGTTCCTGGCCGAGCACGGCGTCGTGGTCGAGAAGACGGGCCTGTACTCGTTCTTCATCATGTTCACCATCGGCATCACCAAGGGCCGCTGGAACACGCTGCTGACCGCGCTGCAGCAGTTCAAGGACGACTACGACAGGAACGCGCCGATCTGGCGCATCCTGCCGGACTTCGTGGCCGCCTTCCCGCGCTATGAGCGCATGGGACTGCGCGACCTGTGCCAGAGCGTGCACGAGGCCTACGCGTCCGGCGACATCGCGCGCCTGACGACCGAGGTCTACCTGTCCGACCTGGAGCCGGCGATGAAGCCGTCCGACGCGTATGCGCACATTGCGCATCGCAAGACGGAGCGCGTCGAGATCGACAAGCTGGAAGGCCGCGTCACCACCGCGCTGCTGACGCCGTACCCCCCGGGCATCCCGCTGCTGATCCCGGGCGAGCGCTTCAACAAGCGGATCGTGGATTACCTGAAATTCACGAGAGACTTCAACGCGAAGTTCCCGGGCTTCGCGACCGACGTCCACGGGCTGGTCTCGGAGAAGGGCGCCGATGGGGTGACCCGCTACTACGTCGATTGCGTGATCGACGCTAAATGAAGAACGGGACCCGAGGGTCCCGTTTCTACTCCAAGCACCACCGTCCCTGATCCACCGAGGTGATCGGCGGGGGGCGGGGATCGAGCCCGTTGTCTTATTCCGTGCCGGCCATCGCGCCGTGGCTGAAGCCGCCGTCGACGTAGATGATTTCGGAGCTGACACCGGCCGCCAGGTCCGACAGCAGGAAGGCCGCCGTGTTGCCGACGTCCTCGATCGTGACGTTGCGCTTGATGGCGGCGCTGTCGGCGAACTGCTTCAGCAGCTTGCCGAAGTCCTTGATGCCCGAGGCGGCCAGCGTCTTGATCGGACCCGCCGAGATGCCGTTCACCCGGATGCCCTTGGCGCCCAGGCCGTACGCCAGGTAGCGCACGCTGGCTTCCAGCGAGGCCTTGGCCAGGCCCATGGTGTTGTAGTTCGGCACGAAACGCTCTGCGCCCAGGTAGGACAGCGTCAGCAGCGCCGCGCCCGGGCGCAGCCGGCTTTGCGCCGCCTTGGCCATCGCCGGGAAGCTGTAGGCCGAAATGTCGTGCGCGATGCGGAAGTTCTCGCGCGTCATGCCATCCAGGAATTCCCCGGCGATCGCCTCGCGCGGCGCGAAACCGATCGAGTGGACAAATCCGTCGAATTCCGGCCAGTGCTGGCCCAGGTCCTCGAACAGGCGTTCGATCTGGGCGTCATCGCCCACGTCGCAATCGAACACCAGCTTGGAATCGAATTCCGCCGCGAATTCGGTGATGCGATCCTTGAATCGCTCGCCCACGTAGCTGAAGGCCAGTTCAGCGCCTTCGCGGTGGCAGGCCTTGGCGATGCCGTAGGCGATCGAGCGGTTGGACAGCACGCCCGTGATCAGCAGCCGCTTGCCGGCGAGAAATCCCATGTCTGCTCCTGGTATTCATTGATTCGAGGGAGGGCGGGATTCTCGCACGCCAGCCCGTGACCGATGCCGCAGCCTTGTCGGCATGCTGTTTGCATAGTACACTTCGAGCTTCGCTGAAAAAGTGAACGGTGGGCGGATTCATCCAGCCCATTTTTTTTGGCTGTCCCTACAGGATAGATACCGTCGTCGATGAATTTGAGCTGGCAAGCCGTTGTTGAAAAGACCGTGACCGGATTGGGTTACGAGGTGGTGGGCTGCGAACGCAGCGCCGGAGGCTTGCTGCGCGTGTACATCGACAAGCCGCTCGTGAACGGCCAGGAACCGGAGCAGCCGGTCAACGTCGAGGACTGCGAGCGCGTGACGCGCCAGCTCCGCTACGTGATGGAAGTCGAGGAGATCGACTACCAGCGCCTGGAAGTCTCGACGCCCGGCCTGGACCGTCCGCTGAACCACGCCGGCGACTACGCCCGTTTCAGCGGTCACGAAGTGGAAATCACGCTGCGCGAGGCTTTCCAGGGCCGCAAGAAATACAAGGGCGTCCTGGCGCCGGCCGAGGGCGTCGCCGACGACGCGCTGGCCGCGAGCACCAGCTGGCGCGTGATCTTCTCCGACGGCAAGACCGAGCAGGCGCTGGATTTCGCGCTGGACGAAGTGCGTTCGGCCAAGCTGGTCCCGGAGATCGTTTTCAAGAACCGCGCGTCGGGAACGGCGAGCGGTGCCGCGGCAGGGAAAGCCGCCGCGGCGAAAAAGAACACGGGCTTGGCGCCCGGATCGGAATCTGCTGACGGAGGGGCTGCGAAGCCCAAGGCGTCGAAGAAGAAGAGCAATGCCAAGTCCCGGCAGACGGATGACAAGGTTGACGGAGGTCTCGATCAATGAACCGCGAACTGTTGATGCTGGTGGACGCCATCTCGCGCGAGAAGAGCGTGGAGCGCGATGTGGTGTTCGGCGCCGTTGAGGCGGCGCTGGCCTCGGCCACCAAGAAGTTGTATGGCGGCGAGGTCGACATCCGCGTGGCCATCGACCGCGATACCGGCGAGTACGAGACCTTCCGCCGCTGGCACGTCGTGCCGAGCGAGGCCGGTCTGCAGAACCCCGATTCGGAGATCCTGCTGTTCGAGGCGCAGGAGCAGATCGCCGACATCGAGGTCGACGACCACATCGAGGAGGGCGTCGAGTCCGTCCCGATCGGCCGCATCGGCGCCCAGGCCGCCAAGCAGGTCATCCTGCAGAAGATCCGCGACGCCGAGCGCGAGCAGCTGCTGAACGACTTCATGTCGCGCGGCGAGAAGATCTTCGTCGGCACCGTCAAGCGCCTGGACAAGGGCGACATCATTGCCGAGTCGGGCCGCGTCGAAGGCCGCCTCAAGCGCAATGAAATGATCCCGAAGGAGAACCTGCGCACCGGCGACCGCGTCCGCGCGGTGATCCTGGGCGTCGACCCGACCCAGCGCGGCCCGCAGATCATGCTGTCGCGCTCCTCCGGCGAGTTCATGAAGGAACTCTTCGCGCAGGAAGTGCCCGAGATCGAGCAGGGCCTGCTGGAGATCAAGAGCTGCGCCCGCGATGCCGGCAGCCGCGCCAAGATCGCCGTCGTCTCGCACGACAAGCGCGTCGACCCGATCGGCACCTGCGTCGGCGTGCGCGGTTCGCGCGTCAACGGCGTGACCAACGAGCTGGCCGGCGAGCGCGTGGACATCGTGCTCTGGTCCGAGGATCCCGCGCAGTTCGTGATCGGCGCGCTGGCGCCGGCCAACGTGCAGTCCATCGTCGTCGATGAGGAGCGCCACGCGATGGACGTCGTCGTCGACGAGGAGAACCTCGCGATCGCGATCGGCCGCGGCGGCCAGAACGTGCGTCTGGCCTCGGAGCTGACCGGCTGGAAGATCAACATCATGACCGCCGAGGAGTCCGCCGCCAAGCAGGCCGAGGAATCCGACGTGGTGCGCAAGCTGTTCGTCGAGAAGCTGGACGTGGACGAGGAAGTCGCCGACATCCTGATCGCCGAAGGCTTCGCCTCGCTGGAGGAAGTCGCCTACGTCCCGATGCAGGAGATGCTCGAGATCGAGGCCTTCGACGAGGAGACCGTCAACGAGCTGCGCACCCGCGCCAAGGATGCGCTGCTGACGATGGAGATCGCCCGCGAGGAGAAGGTCGAGGAGGTCTCCCAGGACCTGCGCGACCTGGAAGGCATGACCCCGGAGCTGATCGCCAGGCTGGCGGGCGGCGACATTCATACCCGCGACGACCTGGCCGACCTGGCCGTCGACGAGTTGGTCGAGATTTCGTCCCTGGACGAGGCAGCGGCACGCGCTTTGATCATGAAGGCGCGCGAGCACTGGTTCAACGCATAACACGCCGAGCTGACACGCTCTGAAGCGATTTCAAGCGAAACCAGACCGCTCCGCCCCACACAAGATTTAAGGATTTCAACAATGGCCGTGACCACCGTCGCCCAGCTGGCCGCAGAGCTGAACAGGCCTGCGACCACCTTGCTGGAGCAGCTCCAGGCTGCGGGCGTCAAGAAGGCGTCCACCGAGGACACCCTGAACGAAAGCGACAAGGAACGCTTGCTGGACCATCTGCGCACCGCGCATGGCACCAGCGGCGCCGAACGCAAGAAGATCACCCTGACCCGCAAGTCGACCAGCGAGATCAAGCAGGCCGATGCCTCGGGCAAGGCGCGCACCATCCAGGTCGAGGTGCGCAAGAAGCGCGTCTTCGTCAAGCGCGAGGATGGCGTCGATGAAGCCTCCGCCGCCGCCGCGGAGGAAGCCGAGCTGAAGCGCCGCGAGGAAGAAGCCCAGGCCCAGGCCGAGGCGCTGCGCCAGCAGGAAGAGGAGCTCTCCCGCAAGATGCGTGAGCGCGAGGAAGCCGAGCGCGCCGCGCGCGAAGCCGAAGAGAAGCGCCGCGAGGAAGAGCGCGCTGCCCGCGAGGCCGCCGAACAGGCCGCCGCCGCAGCCGCCGCGAAGGCGGCCGCCGACGAGGAAGCGCGCAAGGCCGCGGAGGCCGCCAAGACCAAGGCGGAGAAGACCGCCGACAGGGCCGCGGAGAAGACCGCCGAGAAGGCCGACAAGGCTGCGGAGAAGTCCGCCGAGAAGGCCGAGAAGGCTGCTGCGCCCGCGCCCGCTCCGGTGGCCGCCGCGCCGGCCCCGGCGCCGGTCGAGCCCGCCAAGCCGGTGCTGCGCGTGGTCAAGGCCGCCGACGTGGCCGCCGACGAGAAGGCCCGCCAGGTCGAGCTGGAGCGCCGCCGCAAGGCCGCCGAGGCCGAGGCCGCCGCCATCCGCGCGATGATGAACGCGCCCAAGAAGGTGCTGGTCGCGAAGAAGGAAGAGCCCAAGCCCGAGGCCGCGGCCGCCGGCATCAAGGGCACGATCCACAAGAAGCCGGGTGGCGCCCCGGGCGCCGCCGGCACGACCGCTGCCGCGGGCGCCGGCGCGAAGCCGGGCGACAAGAAGTCGGTCAAGTCCGAGAAGCTGTCGTCCAGCTGGGCCGATGACGCCAAGAAGCGTGGCGCCGCCGGCAAGCCCGGTGGCGGCCGTGATGCCGGCGCGGGTGCCCGTCCGGGCGGTGGCGCCGGCTGGCGCGCGCCGGGCCGTGGCGGCCCCGCGGGCCGCCGTGGCGGCCGCGACGATCGCGGCGGCATGTCGTCCAACTTCCAGGCGCCGACGGAACCGGTGGTGCAGGAGGTCCATATCCCCGAGACCATCTCCGTCGCCGACCTGGCGCACAAGATGTCGGTGAAGGCCTCCGAGGTCATCAAGCAGCTGATGAAGCTGGGTCAGATGGTCACCATCAACCAGCAGCTGGACCAGGAAACGGCCATGATCCTCGTCGAGGAAATGGGCCACAAGGCGTTCCCCGCCAAGCTGGACGATCCGGACGCCTTCCTCGAGGAAGAGGGGACCGAGGCCGAGCACGAGCTGCTGCCCCGCGCGCCCGTCGTCACCGTCATGGGTCACGTCGACCACGGCAAGACCTCGCTGCTGGACAGCATCCGCCGCGCCCGCGTGGCGGCTGGCGAAGCCGGCGGCATCACGCAGCACATCGGCGCCTATCACGTCGACACGCCGCGTGGCATGGTCACCTTCCTGGACACCCCGGGTCACGAGGCCTTCACGGCCATGCGTGCCCGCGGCGCCCAGGCGACGGACATCGTCATCCTGGTCGTGGCCGCCGACGACGGCGTCATGCCGCAGACCAAGGAAGCCATCCACCACGCGAAGGCCGCCGGCGTGCCGATCGTGGTCGCGATGAACAAGATCGACAAGCCCGATGCCAACGCCGAGCGCGTGAAGAGCGAGCTGGTGGCCGAGGAAGTCGTGCCGGAAGAGTTCGGCGGCGAGTCCCCGTTCGTCCCGGTGTCGGCCAAGACCGGCCAGGGCATCGACGATCTGCTGGAGCAGGTGCTGCTGCAGGCCGAAGTGCTGGAACTCAAGGCCCCGAAGGATTCGATGGCCAAGGGTCTGGTCATCGAAGCCAAGCTGGACAAGGGCCGCGGCCCGGTCGCGACGGTGCTGGTGCAGTCCGGCACGCTCAAGCGCGGCGACGTGGTGCTGGCGGGCTCGACCTACGGCCGCGTGCGCGCCATGCTGGACGAGGACGGCAAGGCCGCGACCGAAGCCGGCCCGTCGATCCCGGTCGAGATCCAGGGTCTGACGGAAGTGCCGCGCGCCGGCGACGAATTCATGGTCCTGGGCGACGAGCGCCGTGCCCGTGAAATCGCCACCTTCCGCGCCGGCAAGTACCGCGACGTCAAGCTGGCCAAGCAGCAGGCCGCCAAGCTGGAGAACATGTTCGCCGACATGACCGCCGGCGACGTGCAGACGCTGCCGCTGATCATCAAGGCCGACGTGCAGGGTTCGCAGGAAGCGCTGGCGTCCTCGCTGCTCAAGCTGTCGACCGACGAGGTCAAGGTGCAGATCGTCCACGCGGCGGTCGGCGCGATCAGCGAGTCCGACATCAACCTGGCGATCGCCTCCAAGGCCGTCGTGATCGGCTTCAACGTGCGTGCCGATGCCGGCGCGCGCAAGGTGGCCGAGCACAACGACGTCGACCTGCGCTACTACAACATCATCTACGACGCCGTGGATGAGGTGAAGGCGGCGATGGCCGGCATGCTGGCTCCGGAGCAGCGCGAGGAGATCATCGGCACCGCCGAGATCCGCACCGTGTTCGTGGCGACCAAGATCGGCACCATCGCCGGTTCGATGATCACCAGCGGTCACGTGACCCGCAACGCACGCTTCCGCCTGCTGCGCGACAACGTCGTGGTCTACACCGGCGAGATCGAGTCGCTCAAGCGCATGAAGGACGACGTCAAGGAAGTCCGCGAAGGCTTCGAGTGCGGTATCAAGCTGAAGAACTACAGCGACATCAAGGAAGGCGACCAGCTGGAAGTCTTCGAAATCAAGGAAGTGGCGCGCACGCTGTAACCCGGCGAGCCGACGCTTCATGCCCGGCGGGTCGCCCCGCCGGGCTTTGTTGTTTGAGAGAGTGAGGAAAGAGCCATGCGTCACAAGCGATCGATCCCCAACCGCGGTCTGCGCGTGGCGGACCAGATCCAGCGCGACCTGGCCGAACTGATCCGCGAGTTGAAGGACCCGCGCATCGGCATGGTGACGATCAGCGCGGTCGAGGTCACGCCCGACTACGCGCACGCCAAGGTCTTCTATTCGCTGCTGGTCGGCGACGAGAAGGCCACCGGCGAGGCGCTGAACGAGGCGGCGGGATTCCTGCGCAACGGCCTGTTCAAGCGGCTGCAGATCCACACCGTGCCCAGCCTGCATTTCCATTTCGACCGCACGACCGAACGGGCGGCCGAGATGAGCGCGCTGATCGCGAAGGCGAATTCGTCCCGCGCCAAGGACGACGAGACCACCGAGGACTGACCTTCCTCCGAGACTGAAAGAGACGCCGGCCCGAGAGGGCCGCCGCCCCGTGATGAGTGCAGTTGCCCCCCGCCCGAAAATCGTGAAGCGCGCCGTGCACGGCGTGCTGATGCTGGACAAGCCGCTCGGCCTGACCAGCAATGACGCCTTGCAGAAGGTCAAGCGCCTGCTGCGCGCGGAGAAGGCCGGCCACACCGGCACGCTGGATCCGCTGGCGACCGGCCTGCTGCCGCTGACCTTCGGCGCGGCGACCAAGTTCAGCCAGGTCAGCCTGGAGGCCGACAAGGGCTACCGCGCGACGCTGCGCCTGGGCATCGCGACCACCACCGGCGATGGCGAGGGCGAGATCCTGGAGCAGCGCGACGAGGTCGCCAAGCCGCTGGACCTGGACACGATCCGCGCCGCCTGCGAGGCCTTCCGGGGCCCGATCTCGCAGCTGCCGCCGATGTACTCGGCGCTCAAGCACCAGGGGCGCGCGCTGTACGAGCTGGCCCGCGAGGGCGTCACCGTCGAGCGCGCGCCGCGCGACGTCACCATTCACGCGCTGGACATCGTCGACTGGCAGCCTGCCGAGCTGCTGCTGGTGATCGACGTGCGCTGCTCCAAGGGCACCTACATCCGCACGCTGGCCGAGGACATCGGCGCGAAGCTGGGATGCGGCGCCCACCTGGCCGGCCTGCGCCGCACGGCCAGCGGGCCGGTGTCCGTCGAGCAGGCGGTCACGCTGGAGCAGATCGAGGCCCTGGACGATGCCGGCCGCCTCGCGCTGCTGACCGCGCCCGACAGCCTGCTGGGCGAATGGCCCGAGGTCGAGCTGAGCAACGACGAGGCCGGACGCTTCCTGAGCGGCATGCGCCGCCGGGTGGCGCTGCCGGACCTGCCGCAGGTGCGCGTGTACGGGCAGATGCCGCGCGCCTTCCTCGGCAGCGCCCACGTGACCGGCGGCGAGCTGATCGCCGACCGGCTGCTGAGTCCGGCCGAGATCGCCTCCATGCTGATCCAGGCGGCCTGAGCGCCGCCGCCACGAACGAGTTCCAGAGATACCGAGTTCCCCGATTTCCCGAATCCCCGAGAAAGCCTAGAAAGCCCTCTTAGCGAAAGCGTCCCCATGAGCAAGCAAATCCGCAACATCGCCATCATCGCCCACGTCGACCATGGCAAGACCACCATGGTGGACCAGCTCCTTCGCCAGAGCGGCACCTTCGCCGAGCACGAGAAGGTCGTCGACACGGTGATGGACAACAACGCCATCGAACGCGAGCGCGGCATCACCATCCTGGCCAAGAACTGCGCGGTCAGCTGGGAAGGCACCCACATCAACATCGTCGACACCCCGGGACACGCGGACTTCGGCGGCGAAGTGGAGCGCGCGCTGTCGATGGTCGACGGCGTGGTGCTGCTGATCGACGCGCAGGAAGGTCCGATGCCGCAGACGCGCTTCGTGACCAAGAAGGCGCTGGCGCTGGGCCTCAAGCCCATCGTCGTCGTGAACAAGGTCGACAAGCCGGGCGCCAAGCCGGACGCCGTGATCAACGCGGCCTTCGACCTGTTCGACAAGCTCGGCGCCACCGACGAGCAGCTGGACTTCCCGGTCGTGTACGCCTCGGGCATCAACGGCTGGTCCTCGCTGGAAGAGGGCGCTCCCGGCGAGAAGTGGGGCGAGGACATGTCCGCGCTGTTCAACACCGTGCTCAAGCATGTGCCGCCGCAGAAGGGCGATCCGGACGCGCCGCTGCAGCTGCAGATCTCCGCGCTGGACTTCTCGACCTTCGTCGGCCGCATCGGCGTGGGCCGCATCAGCCAGGGCACGCTCAAGCCGGCGATGGACGTGGTCGTGATGGAAGGTCCGGACGGCAAGGTCACCAAGGGCCGCATCAACCAGGTCCTGACCTTCCAGGGCCTGGATCGCGTGCAGGCCGCGGAAGCCGGCCCCGGCGACATCGTGCTGATCAACGGCATCGAGGACATCGGCATCGGCGTGACCGTCACCAGCCCGTCCAACCCGGCCCCGCTGCCGATGCTCAAGGTCGACGAGCCGACGCTGACGATGAACTTCTGCGTCAACACCTCGCCGCTGGCCGGCCGTGAAGGCAAGTTCGTCACCAGCCGCCAGATCTGGGACCGCCTGCAGAAGGAGTTGCAGCACAACGTCGCGCTGCGCGTGAAGGAAACCGACGAGGACGGCATCTTCGAGGTGTCCGGCCGCGGTGAACTGCACCTGACCATCCTGCTGGAGAACATGCGCCGCGAAGGCTATGAGCTGGCCGTGTCCAAGCCGCGCGTGGTGTTCCAGGAGATCAACGGCGAGAAGTGCGAGCCGATCGAGCTGGTCACCGCCGACGTCGAGGAAACCCACCAGGGCGGCGTGATGCAGGCGCTGGGCGAGCGCAAGGGCGAGCTGGTCAACATGGAACCGGACGGCCGCGGCCGCGTCCGCCTCGAGTACCGCATCCCGGCCCGCGGCCTGATCGGTTTCTCCAACGAGTTCCTGAACCTGACCCGCGGCTCGGGCCTGATCTCCAACATCTTCGACGGGTACGAGCCGCACAAGGGCGACATCGCCGGCCGCAAGAATGGCGTGCTGATCTCGATGGACGCGGGTGAGATCTTCACCTACGCGCTGGGCAAGCTGGACGACCGCGGCCGCATGTTCGTGAAGCCGAACGACCCGGTCTACGAAGGCATGATCGTCGGCATCCACAGCCGCGACAACGACCTGGTCGTCAACGCGACCCGCACCAAGCAGCTCACCAACTTCCGCGTCAGCGGCAAGGAAGACGCGATCAAGATCACGCCGCCGATCGAGCTGACGCTCGAGTACGGTGTCGAGTTCATCGAGGACGACGAACTGGTCGAGATCACGCCGAAGTCGGTGCGCCTGCGCAAGCGTCATCTGTCCGAGAACGACCGCAAGCGCGCGTCGCGCAGCTGATCACGGCCAGCCGGCCGAAATGACAACGCCCGGTGCATCGCACCGGGCGTTTTTCATTGCGAGGGGACAAAAAAAGGCGACCCGCGCCGCAGGCCGCCTTCTTGCGGAGCAGGGAGGCTCAGCGTTGGGACTGCTTGCGGCGGCGCACGCCGATCACGCCCAGCAGCGCGAGCGAGGCCAGCGCCAGCGAGGCCGGTTCCGGCACGTTGCCGCCGCTGCTGCCACCGCCGCCGGCCTTGTTGCCGGAGACGGAGAACAGCTTGATGAAGTCGTAGCCGGTGTAGCTGGTGCCGATGCCGCGGGTCAGGCCGGTGGTGGAGCCATCGCCGCCCGTGGGATTGCCGCCCAGTTGCGAGTTGTAGGCGGTGACGATCCACCAGCTCGAGTTGATGCTGGTGCTGACGTTGGCCACGCCGTTCTTGTTCTGCAGGTCGGCGTAGCTGCTGACCAGCGACCAGCCGTTGGCCGACTTCAGCGTCGCGGCCGTCTTGCCGGCGATGGTGTTGGCGATGTTCACGCCGGCCGTCGGACCGGTGTAGGCCAGCAGCGTGATGTCGGCGTCGCCGTACCACCAGCCGAGGTTGATCTGCGTGAGGTTCACCAGGTCATCGAACTTCAGCAGGATCAGGTCCTGGTAGCCGTAGTTGTCCAGCGAGTGCTGCGGCGAGCCGGTGTCGTTGACCGGCGCGGTGACGCCGAAACCATTGCCGCTGTAGTACTGCAGCGTGCTCTGCGCGAAGCCGTTGGTGCTGCTGTAGGCGCCGGCGCTGGTGGTGTTGACGGAGGCCGAGTAGGCGGAGTAGCTGACGTTCGGGGCCGAGTCGCCCGTCTCGCTGCAGTTGCTGAGACAGCTGCCGGCGGTCCAGGTCGAGACGGCTTGCGCGCTGATCGGCAGCATCGCGGCCAGCGCCACGGCGGCCAGTCCCATCAGGCGTTTTTCAACTTGTCGCATGGTGTTCCCCTCGCTCCCCCGACGCGGTCGGGCCTCTGATTCATTGCGGGTTCGTCTTGCAAGCACCGGGCCAGCTTCACGATTCCCTTACGGCTCAAGCACTTGGTGTGAAAAGCGCGTGTGGTTTGGGAGCGGACTGTAAGTTCTTCCGACAGGCCCGAACACCCCTCACCGAAGGGGCTCCCTCCACCCGCTCAGCGCAGGCTCTGGCTCAAGGCCAGCGCCTCCTTGTGGCTGTCGAAGCCGGTGCTGCGCAGCGCCGCGTCGAGCTCCTCGCGCGCCTCGCCCTTGCGGCCGGCCTTGGCCAGCGCCGCCGCGAGGTGGTAGCGGATGTCCGGGCTGCCGGGCTCGCGCAGCCGGGCGTCACGCAGCAGCTGCAGCGCGCGGTCGGCATTGCCGGCGAGGTGCTGGGCCCAGCCCGCCGTGTCGATGATGGCGGCGTTGCGCGGATCGAGCGCCAGCGCCTGCTCGGCCGTCGTGGCGGCCGCGGCCGCTTCGCCTTGCCGGATCATCGCGTTGGCCAGGTTGTTGAGTGCCTCGGCATCCTTGGGCCGCAGCTTGAGCGCGGCCTCATAGCCGCGGCGGGCGGCGGCGAAGTTGCCGGCGCGGGCCTGCGCGTCGGCCAGCGCCTTCCAGGCCGCGACGTCGCCCGGATGCGACTTGAGCCAGCGCTCGGCCAGCTCCTGCGCCGAACGCCCCGTCGGATCCTGGCGTCCCAGCGCCCGCACCAGCGCCAGCAGGCTGCCGCTGGTCGGCTGCGCCTCATGCGCCTTGCGCAGCGCCTCGACGGCCTGCGCCGGCTGCTGGCGCGCCTGCGCGACGTCCGCCAGCAAGGTGTAGCCCAGCGCCGCCTGGGGCCGCAGCTGGATGACCTGGCGGGCCTGCTTCTCGGCCAGCGCGAGATTGCCCTGCTGTAGCGCCACCGTCGACGCCAGCGCCAGCGCGCCCACGTGCTGCGGTGCCGTCTGCAGCGCCTTGTCCAGGCTGTAGGCGGCGCCGGCCAGATCGCGCGCGTCGAGCTGCAGCCCGGCGATCTGAGTGAGCGGATCGGCACCGAAACCGGAGCGCCGCGCCGCGTTGGTCAGCGTGGCCTTGGCGCCGTTGAAGTCGCGGTTGGCGAGCTGCGCGCGGGCCAGCGTGATCAGCGTCTGGGGATCGTCCGGCGCCTTGCCGAGCAGCCGCCTGGCCGCCTCGAGCGCGGGGCCGGGCTGTTCCTGCCTCAGCAGCCAGGCCACCAGCGCCTGATCCGCGCGCGTGTTGCGGGAGCTGCTGACGTCCGCCGCCTTGGAGAGCCAGCGCAGCACGTCCGCGGTCTGGCCGCGCGCCTCGCTGAGCAGCGCCATCTCATAGAGCGTGTCGGGGTTCTTCTCGTCGGCCTTGAGCATCGCAGCCAGCCGTGCCTGCGCGGCGTCGAACTGGCGCTGCGCGATGTCGATCCGCGCCAGGCCGAGCTGGGCTTCGCTCAGGCCGGGATCGAGCTGGCTGGCCTTCTGATAGGCCTCGCGCGCGCCGGCGAGGTTGCCGGCGCCGCGCCGCGCGATGCCGAGCTGCATCCACGCGGACGGATTGGCCGGCTCCTGCCTGACCAGCTTGTCCGCGATCGCGACCGCCTTGGCCGCTTGACCGCCGCGCAGGTAGAGCGTGACCAGCGCCATGCCGGCGTAGGTCTGGCGCGGGTCGCGCTGGAAGGCCTTCTCGAGCTCGCCGACCGCGTCGCCCGCCTGGCCGCCGCGCAGCAGCGACAAGCCCAGCGCGGTGCGGAACTCGGGCGCGTCCTTGGCCTTGAGCGCCTCCTGCATCAGCGTGGCGGCGCGCGCGTGGCGGCCCTGCGCCATCTGCAGCGAGGCCATCATCACCAGCGCCTGTCCGTCGCCCGGATAGGCCTTGAGGTAGGACTCGAGCACGTCGGAGGCGCGATCCAGATTCGGCTCGGCGACATAGACCTGCGCGAGCAGCTTGGACAGCGGACTGTTTGGCGTCTGGCGCTGGGCGTACTCGAGGTAGGGCTTGGCTTTCTCCATCTCGCCCAGCCCGAAATGCGCCAGGCCGTTGAGCATCAGCGCCTGCGGACGGTAGCGGATGAACTCGATGGGCACCGGATCCAGCTCGGCGCTGATCGCCTTGAGCGCGGCCTTGGCCGCGGCGGCATCGCCGCGCCGTTCGGCCAGCACGGCGCTCAGGTAGAGCACGCGCGGCTCGCTCGGCGCCAGCTTGAGCAGCGACTGGACCTGCGCCTGCGCATCGGCATCGCGGTTCAGGTCGATCAGCAGGCCGCCGCGCGCGAGCTGCGCCTCGACATGCCGGGGATCGGCGGCGATCGCGCGCTCGTAGCCCTTGAGCGCCTCCTCGAGGCTCCCCTGCACATGGGGCACCGAGGCCCGCTGATAGAGCGCCTCGCCGTTGTTCGGCGCCAGCAGCAGCGCCTTGTCGGCGGCGGCCCAGGCCTGGTCGAACTGCCGCGCGCGCAGGCGCAGCGGGACTTCGGCCAGGTAGGTGTCGGCGTTGTCGGGCGGGATCGCGCGGGCGAGCTCGATCTGCTGCTGCGCGCGGACCGGATCGCCCAGGTCCGACGATGCGGCGGCGCGCACCAGCAGCAGCGGCTTGCGGATGTTGTCCGGCAGTCCGTCCGGCACCAGCGCCGGCAGCTTGAACACCTCGGCCTGCTTGCCCTGCGCGACCAGCGCCTGCGCCAGCGGCACGGCGACCTCGGCGCGGTTGATGCCCTGCGAGAGGGCTTCGGTGAACTCGATCTCGGCGGCCGCGGCCTCGCTGCGCATCAGCAGCGCCTTGCCCAGCAGCACATGCACGGCCAGCAGGCGCTTGTCCTGCTGCAGCGCATTCTTCAGCTGGATGACGGCGCCATCGATGTCCTGACGCTCGAAGCGCTGCAGCGCGTCCTCGTAGAAGCGCGCCGCCTTGGCGCTGTCCGCGTGCGCCGCCGACGCGCACAGCGTCAACAGCGCCGCGGCGGCGCAGGCGCGCCAGCCGGGTGAGCTCATCGCGCGGCGCTCACTTGCGGTAGTTGTCGAAGCTCAGCGGCAGGTCGGACAGCTCCTTGCGCAGCACGGCCTGGGCGGCCTGCAGGTCGTCCAGCGACTTGCCGGTGATGCGCACGGTGTCGCCTTCGATCTGGGCCTGCACCTTGAGCTTGCTCTCCTTGATCGCGGCGACGACCTTCTTGGCCTCGGCGGCCTCCAGGCCGTTCTTGATCTTGTAGACCTGCTTGACGCGGTCGCCGCCCAGCTTCTCGATCTTGTCCTGCTTGTCGACGAAGCCCAGCACCACGCCCTGCTTGGTCAGCTTGGCGTAGAGCACGCCCTCGATCTGTTCGAGCTGGAACTCGGCGTCGCCGGTGGCGTGGATCTCCTTTTCCTTGTCCTTCCACTCGATCGAGGCGCTGGTGCCCTTGAAGTCGAAGCGGGTGGTGATTTCCTTGGCGCTGGCGTCCACGCTGTTGCGGACCTTCACCATGTCGGGTTCGAGGACGGTGTCAAAGCTGGGCATGGGGGAACTCTTTCTGTGGGGCGAGGGCCGGGACCGGCCCTCGGGGGATATGGGCGAGAATTCTAGCCATGCAGTCTCCCCCCAATCCCCCCTCGACCGAGCGCCGCGAGGGCGTCGTCATCGAGACCGACGTCAATCTCAAGGCCTACAACACCTTCGGCCTGCCCGCGACCGCGCGCCGCCTGGTGCGCATCCGCGAGGAGCTGGACGTGCGCCGCGTCGTCGATCACCCCGAACTGGGCCGCGCGCCGAAGTTCGTGCTTGGCGGCGGTTCGAACCTCGTCCTGACGAAGGATGTGGACGCGGTGGTGCTGAAGATGGAGATCCCTGGCCTGCGCGTCGAGGAACGTGACGACTGCTGGATCGTCGAGGCCGGCGCCGGCGTGCCGTGGCACGAGGCGGTGGCCTGGTCGCTGGCGCAGGGCGTGCCGGGGCTGGAGAACATGGCGTTGATCCCCGGCACCGTGGGAGCAGCGCCGGTGCAGAACATCGGCGCTTATGGCATCGAACTGAAGGACCGGCTGGAGAGCGTCGACGTGGTCGACCTGACGACCGGCCGGCGCGTGACGCTGCCGGCGGCGGTGTGCGGTTTCGGCTACCGCGACAGCGTGTTCAAGCAGACCGGCTACGGCGGACTGGCGGGCAAGAGCGTGATCACGCGGGTGCGTCTGCGCTGTCCGAAGCCGTGGCAGCCCCAGCTCGGCTATCTGGACATCGAACGCAAGATGAGCGAGACCGGCATCCACGCGCCCGATGCGCGGCAGGTCTTCGACTGGATCTGCGAGATCCGGCGCGCGAAGCTGCCGGATCCGGCGCGCATCGGCAACGCGGGCAGCTTCTTCAAGAACCCGGTGGTGAGCGCGGAGCAGTGCCGCGACATCATCACGCGCGATCCGCACATCGTGCATTACCCGATGCCCGATGGCAGCTTCAAGCTGGCCGCGGGCTGGCTGATCGATGCCTGCGGGTGGAAGGGCAAGAGCGTGGGCGGCGCGGCGGTCTACGAGAAGCAGGCGCTGGTGCTGGTGAACCGCGGCGAGGCCCGCGGCGCCGAGGTCGTCACGCTGGCGCGGGCGATCCAGGAGAGCGTCTACGGCCGCTTCGGCATCCGGCTGGAGCCGGAGCCGGTCGTCGTCTGATCGGCGCCGGCGCGGGCGCCCGCCCTCAGACCGGCAGCAATCCCCACGTCCGCAGGAAGTGCCGTGACATCGCCGCGAACGGCTGGTGGTCATCGGCTTGGCGGCGCAGCCGCGCGAGCACCTTCGGCGCGTTCGGCGAATCGTGATCCATCTCCTGGAACGCCAGCGCCGCGGTGTAGAGGAACTCGTAGCGCTGGTAGCGCAGCCGCAGCAGTTCCGAGCGGTTCAGGCCGAGCACCTCCCCGGCGGCCTTGGCTGCCGCCTTGGCCCTCGCGGAGCGGCCGCGCGCGACCAGCCAGACCTCTCGCGTCGCGTCGATCGCCTGCCACGAGAACAGCTTCTCCGGATCGTCGAGGTACGGGTCGGGCAGATGCGCGTCCTCGCCGGCGAAGAACCGCCTGAGCGCGGCGTCGGTCGCGGACGCGGGATCGGGGCAGAAGCGCTGCGCGAGCGCCAACGCCCTGGCCGCATCGGCCGGCCGCGCGGCGGGCATGCGCGGCGGCTTCAGCCGCGCGCCGGTGACCGGGAAGCGGTTGCCCTTGTGGATCTGGTTGCAGACCTGGCAGCTGAAGGTGAAGTTGTCGACGCAGTAGGCCAGCCACCAGTACGGCACCTTGGGGCGGAAATGCTCGACGTCGCCATGCGCCACGACGGCCGTGTCGGCCTCGCAGTAGGCGCACTTGCCGCCGGTCTCGCGCTTGAGCGCCGGCTTGGCGGCGGACCAGACCTGGCGCGCCTTCGGACGGAAGTCGACGGCGCGGCCGTCGTCGTAGAAGTAGCCCTCGAGCCTGAGCAGCTTCTGCTGCAGCTTCGCGCCGGTGAACGCGCCCAGGCTCGCGGCGTCGCGTCGCCTGCGCAGCCGGATCACTTGGACTTCTCCACGCGCTTGACCGCGGCCCTCAGCTTGGTGGGCGACAGCGCGGGCGCCGCCTTCGCGACGCCCTTTCGCGCCACCGTCTTCTTCGCCGAGGCCGCCGCCGGGACCTCATTCCTCGCGGCGCCGCCCGCCGCCTGCTTGGCGATCGTCGCCTTCAGCTCCTTCAGCAGGGCGTTCTGCTGGCGCGCGTAGTCGGGCACCGCGTCCCACTCGGGCGCGGCGCTCAGCACTTCGGCGCTGCGCGCGAGTTGCGTGCGCTCGCGCGGCGTCAGCGCCTTGCCTCGCGCGGCGGTCTTCGTGTGCAGCTTGCGTGCCGTGTCGCGCGCCTTCTCCACCGCGACGGAGTCCGTCGATTCCAGCCCGAACATCGGGCTCATCAGCAACTGGTGCAGCTGCATCAGCCGCGGCTCGCCGACGAAGGGCACCAGCACCGGCCGCTGTTTCGCGCCCTCGCGCCGGATGACGAAGAGCTCGCCTTCGCCGCTCTGCTGCGCGGTCAGCGCCGAATGCGTCGTCGCGATGAACTGGAAATGCGGCAGCAGCGCCGACAGGAAGTCCACCAGCTGCCGGCGCCACACCGGATGCAGGTGCAGATCGAGCTCGTCGATCAGCAGCACGCCGCGCGTGGCCAGCGGATCCTTGCGATCGGGGAAGGCTTCGGTGATGCGGTACAGCAGGTCGCCGCACCAGGCCGCCATGTTCTGGTAGCCGTCGGAGAGCTGGTTCAACGGCACCTCGCCATCGATGGTCCGGAACATCAGCTGACCCGACTCCTTGTCGATGCGCGAGAAATTCATGCCGGCGCATCAGCTGGTTGAGCGCGGCGCGGATCGGCGCGAGCGCCGCCTCGCCGCGGCGGTAGTCGAGGTCCATGGCCCAGCGCTGCAGCGACACCAGCGACGCGTCCGGCGAGAACATCGATGCCAGCGCGCGCGCCCGGGACGACCGCGCCGAATCGTCGAGCGGTCCGCTCAGCCGCTTGCCGCTCTCGGGCGGGCGGCGCGACACGCCGTAGCCCAGCACGAAGTAGTTGCGGTCGGCATGCCGGATGGCCGCGTCCAGCGCTTCCAGCGATTGCGCGTTGCGCTCGAAGAGCTCGCGCAGGCCATCGCCGCGATGCAGCTCGAGCGCGATCTCGCGCGGCTCGCCCTTGGCGGTGACGAGGGTGCCCGCGATGCGGCACTGGCGCGTGCCGTTGCGGATCCAGGCGTCGACGTCGCCCAGCAGCTCGGGCAGTGCCTCGCTGCCGGCCAGCAGCAGGCCGATCGCGCGCAGCACCGTGCTCTTGCCGCAGCCGTTCTCGCCGAGCAGCAGCGTCCAGCGCCGGTTCGTGCCGGGGGGCGCGTCCGGACCGCCGCCGAAGTCGATCGCCAGCGACTCCATCGAGCGCACATTGGTCAGCGCGATGCGGGACAGGTACATGGATCAGGGCTCTGCGTTGCGGAGAGCCACTTTAAGCGCAGATCAGGCCGCCTCGGGCCGCGCGCGCGAGGGCGCCAGCGTCTGCAGGCAGGCGCGCAGCGTCTCGAGCTCGACCGGCTTGGACAGGAAGGCGCTGATGCCGGCCTCGTCGGCCTTCTGGCGCGACTCCTCGAAGGCGTCGGCCGACAACGCGATGATCGGCAGCCGCCCGCGCGGCGGCGGCAGCTCGCGCATCAGCCGCGTCGCCTCGAAGCCGTCCATCTGCGGCGTGTGCAGATCCATCAGCACCGCGTCGAAGGGCTGCTGCCGCAGCGCGTGCAGCGCCTGCAGGCCGTTCTCGCACAGCGTGGGCTGATGGCCGAGCCGCTGCAGCATCGCCTCGATGACGATGCGGTTGGTCGGGTTGTCCTCGCTGACCAGCACGCGCAGGCTGGCGGCCGGGCCCGGCGCGTCCACCGGCCCGGCCGGCCCGGCCTGCCCGGCCTGTTCATGCGGCGCCGGACCGGGCGGCACGCCCATCCGGCTCGCCGGCAGATCCACGCCGGCGCGCAGCGGCAGCGTCAGCGTGAAGCGGGCGCCCTGGCCGGGCGCGCTCTGCACGTGGATGTCGCCGCCCATCGCCCGCGCGAGCCGCCGCGAGATCTCCAGCCCCAGCCCCGCGCCGCCATGGCGCCGCGAGGTGCTGGCGTCGCCCTGGCTGAAGCGCTGGAACAGCCGCGCCTGCGTCTGGGCGTCGATGCCGGGGCCGGTGTCGCTGACCTCGAACATCAGCAGGTCCTCGCCCAGCGCGCCGATGCCGCGCCGCAGCTGGCAGCCGACCTGGCCGCGGTCGCAGAACTTCAGCGCGTTGCTGAGCAGGTTGAGCAGGATCTGCCGCAGCCGCGTCGGATCGGCCAGGACCCAGCCGGGCACGTCGTCCTCGATGCCGAACTGCAGCATCAGCCGCTTCGCCGAGGCCTGCGGGCGGCTCAGCGCCTCGAGTTCCTTCATCAGCGCGCCCAGCTGCAGCGGCTCCGGCGCGATCGACAGGCCGCCGGCCTCCATCCGCGTCACGTCCAGGATGTCGCCCAGCACCGCGAGCAGGTGCCGCGCGCAGTCGTTGGCCGCCTTGAGCTGGTCCTGCTGCGCGGGGGTCAGCGGCGCCTCCCTGATCAGCCCCAGCATGCCGAGCAGTCCCTGCAGCGGCGTGCGCAGCTCGTGGCTCATGTTGGCCAGGAACACCGTCTTGGCGCGGTTCGCCGCGTCGGCCTCGCGCTGCGCGTCGTTGAGCCGCGCGGCCAGCGCCTTCTGCTTGTCGCCATAGCGCTCGAGCCCGCGGAACTGCCGGTAGATGACGGCCGCGAACAGCAGCGTCATCGCCGACAGCGCCGCCGTCAGGCCCAGGCTCACGCGGCTCTGGCGGCGGATGATCTCGTTGCGCTGGGTGACGTCCTCGGCGACGTGGTGCGTGGAGGTCAGCGACAGCTCGCGGATCGGATCGGCCAGCGGCTCGAGCCGCTCGGCGACCTCGCGCACCCGCTCGGGATGCTCGCGGATCAGCGCGCCATTGAGCGGCAGCGCATCGGCCCAGCGCACGAACTCCTGCGCGCGCGCCACCGTGCGCTGGTAGTCGGGATGGTGCGCGAGCACCTGCGCCGCGTGCTCGCTCTCCACCAGGTTGAGCCGGCTGACGAAGATCTCGTAGCGCTGCGCGACCTGGTCCGGATCGACGGCGACGCTCGGCCCCGCAGCCTGCTCGAGCGCCAGGCGCAGCTTCAGGTACTCGGTCTCGAACTGGAACAGGCTCCAGACGAGGTAGTCGTCCTGGTAGCGCCGCGTGCCGTTGAGCGCCTCGTACTGCCGCGCCTGCAGCCAGGCCACGCCGGCGAGCGCGACCACCAGCAGCAGTCCCATGGCGGTCACCGCGACGCGCCAGCGGCGCTGCCGGGCGGCGACGAGACGGTCGGCGTCGCGCGTCATGGTCAGCGCAGCTCCAGATGGGTCAGCTGCCACGCGGAGCGGCCGTAGTAGACGCTGTTGCGCAGCTCGGGCGCGCGGTCGAACGGATAGATCAGGAACAGCGGGCCCTTGTCGCGCACCGCCATCGGCTTGTCGTCGAGCAGGCGCGCGACGATGACGTCGTAGCGCCGGCTGTCCTCGACCGGCAGCGAGACGCGGTAGTCGTTGAGCGCGCGGGCCTCGATGCTGCGGCCCTGCGCGCCCGCCGCGGCGAGGACGTCGCGCAGCAGCGGGCCGGTGAACTTGCGCGGCCGCGGGTACCAGGGCGTCTGCGTGCTGAAGCTGACCTGCGGGAGCTTCTCGAGCATCGCCATGTCGAAGGTGGCGCGTCCGTCGCGGTTGGCGTTGCGCAGCGCGCCGCCGAGGGTCAGCACCACGGGGCCGGCCGGCGTGTCCAGCGGCGCGTCGGCGGGCATCGCCCAGGCGGGGGTGGCCAGGGCCGGTCCGATCGACAGGAGACAGGTCAGCAGGCCCTGGAGGGCGGTACGGCGCGCGGTCGGCATGAAGGACAGGGGAACGGCCCGGCCGCGCGCCGCCTCCTTTCGAGGGAGCCGCGCCCGCGGCGCATTGGTGAAAGCCCGCATGCTACGCGGGGAGGGGAGGGCCAGCATGTCCGGAACCACCCCAATGGCGGGGGCGAGTCTGGTTTGCGCCACACCGCGCGGCGGCGGCGCGCGCGAGGCTTGTCCCGATGGAGACAGGCGGCCCGGCCGGGTGGGCAGAAGATCGATCGGATAACAGCGACAGGAGACAGCACCGATGACGCGCGTGGTCACCCCCCGTCCGGAGAACGCCGGCGTGCAGTACAGCCATTGGCCGGCGCGGCTGCCGCGGCAGCTGTCGATCCCGCGCACGTCGCTGTGGTTCAACCTGGAGGTCTCGGCCTCGCGCTATCCGGACAAGGCGGCCACGCAGTTCCTCGGCGCGACGCTGACCTACCGCGAGATGCGCCGGCAGGCCGAGGCGCTCGCCGGCTGGCTGCGGGCGCATGGCGTGGGCAAGGGGGACCGGGTGGCGCTGTTCATGCAGAACTGCCCGCAGTACCTGATCGCCTTCTATGCGATCAACCGCGCCGACGCGGTGGTGGTGCCGGTCAATCCGATGAACCGCGAGGACGAGTTCGGCCATTACCTGACCGACCCCGAAACCAAGGCCGTGATCTGCAGCGGCGAGCTGGCCGGCATCGTGGCGAAGGCCGCGGCCAGGCTGCCCGAGGCGCAGCGGCCGCGCGCGCTGCTGGTGACCCAGTACTGGCAGATGCTGCCGCCCGCCGGCCCCGATCCGGCCTGCGACGCGCCCGAGGCGATGCGCGCCTGGCTGACCGCCGTGCATGAACTGCCGCCCGGCGCGACCGACTGGCGTGAGGCGATCGCCGCCGGCCACGCCCCCGGCCCGCACACGGCCGGGCCGGACGACCTGGCGATGCTGCCCTACACCTCGGGCACCACCGGCCTGCCCAAGGGCTGCATGCACACCAACGCGACGCTGATGGCCAACAGCTGCGGCGGCTGCCAGTGGGGCTACGCGAGCGCGGAGGCCGTCGGCCTCGCGGTGGTGCCGATGTTCCACATCACCGGCACGCTCTATGGGGTGCTGGGCCCCGTGTTCATCGGCATGACGCTGGTGATCATGCCGCGCTGGGACCGCGAACTCTGCGGGCGCCTGATCTCGCGCCACCAGGTCACGCACTGGACCTGCATCCCGACGATGATCATCGACCTGTTCGCCAGCCCCAACTACCGCAGCTTCGACCTGCGCAGCCTGCGCTACCTGAGCGGCGGCGGCGCGGCCATGCCCAAGGCGGTGGCCGAGCGGCTGCAGCAGGAATTCGGCCTGACCTTCGCCGAAGGCTACGGCCTGACCGAGACCGCCGCCCCCAGCCACGGCAACCCGCCCGAGCGGGCCAAGCTGCAATGCCTGGGCATCCCGATCTTCGGCGTGGACGCGCGCATCGTGGATCCGACCACGCTCGAGGAACTGCCCGTCGGCGACGTCGGCGAAATCATCACCCACGGACCCATGGTGTTCCAGGGCTATTGGCGTCAGCCGGAAGCCACCGACGCCGCCTTCGTCGAGCTCGACGGCCGACGCTTCTTCCGCACCGGCGACCTCGGGCGCATGGATGAGGAAGGCTATTTCTTCATCACCGACCGGCTCAAGCGGATGATCAACGCGAGCGGCTACAAGGTCTGGCCCTCCGAGGTGGAGATGCTGCTGTACCGGCATCCGGCCGTGCAGGAGGCCTGCGTCATCGCGGCCAAGGACGCGTACCGCGGCGAGACCGTCAAGGCCATCGTCGTGCTGCGCGCCGACGCCAAGGGCACGACCACCGACAAGGACATCATCGACTGGGCCCACGAGCACATGGCCGCCTACAAGGCACCGCGCCTGGTGCAGTTCGTCGACAGCCTGCCCAAGTCAGGCTCGGGGAAGGTCATGTGGCGGCTGCTCCAGGAACAGGAAGCGAACTGACGTCAGGCGCACCACCCCGCGCAGTCAACTCCCTCGCCCCCACAGGGGGAGAGGGCAGGTGAGAGGGGGCGCTTCGCAGTGTCCGGACGCTGCCGCGATGCGCAGACCCCTCTCCCCCACCCTCTCCCCGCAAAGCGGGGCGAGGGAGTTCTTGGAGGCCTTAGAAGCGCGAGCCAGGCTGCTTCAGGAACTCCAGTTCCTCGGGCGTGCTCGTGCGGCCGACGATCTCGTTGCGGTGCGGGAAACGGCCGAAACGCGCGATGACCTCGCGATGGCGGCGTGCGTAGTCGAGCGCATCCTTCAGCCGCGTATCCTCCCCGGCCAGCGCCTCGAACACCGCCACGCTGCGATCCTGCATCGCCAGATCCTCCGCATGCTCCAGCGGCATCGCCGCGAACCACCGCTCCAGCGTGCCCAGGTCCTGCGCGCGCGGCAGCAGCGCCAGCGCCGCCGTCAGCGCCAGCGCGTCACCCGCGAACGCCCGCGGCGTGTCCCGATGGATGTTGCGCGTGAACTGGTCCAGCACCACGATGCGCGCCAGCGCGCCCCACGGCGTCGTGTCCCACTCGCGCAGTCCGCCGCGCAGCGCCTCGTCGACCAGCGCGCCAAAACGCTCGCGCAGCGACGCGTCGAAAGCCGCATCCTTCTGGAACCACTTCATCTGGACCTGCCCGTCCTGCGGACCACCCGGCAGACCAAACCATTCATTGAGCACGCGCTGCGCCGCCGCCGGCGTCTGCAGCCGCTGCCAGCGCGGATGCCGGTGCAGCCAGTGGCGCACGTAGCTGCAGCCCGGCACCAGCTGCAGCGGAAACTCCGCCAGCCAGCGCGCCGCCGTCTCCACCAGCGCGGCCGCCAGGCCCTGCCCGCGCAGCTGCGCCGGCACGCCGGTGTGGGTGATGATCAGCTGTTCGCCGTGGCGCTCATAGTCGAGCCGGCATTGCAGTCCGGGTTGCGGCTGCGCAAGAAAGCATCTCGCGTCGGGATGATGCTGGATGACGATGTTCACACTGTGTCTCCACGCTTGGCCTCCCTGCCGAGTTGTCGCCACAAGTAGCTGAACTCCAGGGCTTGCAACAGCGCGCGCTGCCGGTTGTCCGCAGCGCCGCCGTGGCCGCCCTCGATGTTTTCGAAATAGAAGCACGCCTGCCCCAACGCAAGCATGCGGGCCGCCATTTTCCTCGCGTGACCCGGATGCACGCGGTCATCGCGCGTCGACGTGGCGAAGAGCGCCCTCGGATAGCTCACGCCCGGCTGCAGCCGCTGGTACGGGCTGTACGCGGCGATGCTGGCCCAGTCGTCCGCGTCGTCGGGGTCGCCGTACTCGGCCACCCAGGAGGCGCCGGCCAGCAGCAGGTGATAGCGCTTCATGTCCAGCAGCGGGACCTGGCACACGACCGCGCCGAACAGCTCCGGCCGCTGCACCATGCAGGCGCCCACCAGCAGCCCGCCATTGCTGCCGCCCATGATGCCCAGCCGCTGCGGCTGCGTCAGGCCCTGCGCGATCAGGTCCTCGGCCACCGCGATGAAGTCGTCGAAGCTGCGCTGCTTGTGCGCCAGCGTCGCCGCCTGGTGCCAGCGCGGGCCGTACTCGCCGCCGCCGCGGATGTTGGCCACGACCAGCCGTCCGCCGCGCGCCAGCCACGCCCGGCCGTTGCCGCCCGAATACCATGGCTGCAGCGAGATCTCGAAGCCGCCATATCCGTAGAGCAGCGTCGGCGTGTCCGCGCCGCGGCCGGCCTTGCCGATGACGAAGTAGGGAATGCTCTCGCCGTCGGCGCTGGTGGCGAAGCGCTGCTCCACCGTCATGCCGTGCGCGTCGAACTGCGCGCCGCGCTGCTTGAGCGTCTCGCGCGCGTCGGTGCCGGCCCGCGCCAGGCACACGATGTCCGGCGTCAGGAAATCGCAGTAGTGCAGCAGGTAGCGGTCGCCCAGCGCGTCCTCGGGCAGCTCCGGGTCATGCAGGCTCTGCACGCTGAGCGTGCCGGGGAAGGGCGCCTTCACCTGGCGCAGCACCGGCGTGCGATGCGACAGGTCCCATTCCTCGAGCCGGCTCGCCACATGCTCGCTGACGTTGAGCAGCAGGTGGTGGCGCGTCAGCGTGTAGTCCTCGAGCGAGCGGCCCGCCGTCGGCGAGAACATCACGCGCAGATGCCTGTCGTGGCGTTCGTCCTTCCAGAACGCCGCCTCCTCGATCAGCAGCAGCGAGCCCGACGGATAGGTCGGCCCGTGCGGGAGGTGCCAGTCGGTGCGCGGACGCAGCAGCATCCACGGGCCCTCCAGGTGCACGCTCATGTCGGAGGGCAGGTCGATCAGGACGAACTCGCCGTCCTTCCACAGGAAGCGGCGCTGGTTGTAGAAGTCCAGTTCGCGGCTGAACACGACGCGCTCGTGGCCCGGCGTGCGGTCCACCGACACCATCACCGAGACGTCCTCGCGCTCGCCCTCGAAGATCACCGGCGCCGCCTCGAGCGGCGTGCCGCGCGTCCAGCGCCGGATCTGGCGCGGATAGCCCGACGCCGTCAGCGAGTCCGGCCCGAAGTCGCTTCCCACCAGCAGCGTGTCCGCGTCCAGCCACTCGACGTCGCTCTTGGCCTCGGGCACGAAGAAGCCGCCGTCGGCGGGCGCGATGAAGCGCAGGGTCTCGAGGTCGAACTCGCGCAGCTCGTGCGCGTCGGCGCCGCCGTCGGACAGCGAGACCAGGCAGCGCCGGTACTCGGGCGCCAGCGAGGTCGCGCCGTGGAAGACCCAGCTGCGGCCCTCGTCGCGGCCCAGCGCGTCCAGGTCCAGCACCAGGCGCCAGGGCGGCTCGGCGAGCTGGTACTCCTCGAGCGTGCAGCGCCGCCACAGGCCGCGCGGATGGGCCTCGTCCTGCCAGAGGTTGTAGAACCAGTCGCCGCGCCGCGCGACATGCGGAATGCGGTCACGCGCGTTGAGGATCTGCAGCAGCTCCTCGCGCAGCGGCTCGAACTCGGGCTCGGCCTGCAGCGCGGCCAGCGTCTCGCCGTTGCGCTCGCGCACCCATTGCAGCGCGCGCTCGCCCTCGGCGCCGTCGAGCGCCTCGAGCCACAGGAACGGATCGTCCGCGGCGGCGTTGGACTCGGTGGAAGCGGATGACACGGATTGCGGCACGACGGTCTCCTGATCAAGGACGCTCACCTTACCCCACGGGTCAGGCCTCGCGTTCCTTCAGCAACAGTGGCGTGATCTCCACAGCGCCCTTCTCGGTGCTGACGTACGCCGTCCCGTCCTGGATGCTGACCTGCCACTGCATGCCGCGTTCGGCCAGCGCGGCCAGCGCCTGGGACTGCTCCGCCGGAATCTGCCACACCGCCAGCTTCGGCGTGCGTTGCAGTTTGTTCTGGATGCCGCTCCACCACACCGGCGTGCTGGACGCGTAGCTGATCACGGTGACGCGCTCGGCCCGGCCGTGGGCCTGGCGCAGGCGGCGCTCGTCGGGCTGGCCCAGCTCGATCCAGTGCACCACCTCGCCGGTCAGGTCGAGCTGCCACAGCGGCGGCTCGTCGACGTCGGACAGGCCCTTGCTGAATTCGAGACGGCCGCGCAGGTCGTCGGCCGGCACGTTCAGCGCGAAGGCCAGGATGCGCAGCATCATGCGTTCGTCGGTCTCGGACGGATGGCGGGCCACGGTGAGGGCGTGGTCGCCGTAGACATGGCGGTCCATGTCGGAGAGTTGCAGCTGGGCTTTGTGGATGGTGGCCTTGAGCGCCATGGTCGGTATGCCGCCTGGCGGCGGTCGGTGCGGAGTGGACGGGCCGCGTGCGGGCTGCACCCGGGCCGGAAACGATCTGAAGCGGCGCATTATCCCGGTCGTGGCATCATCCCGACCCGCACGGCGGCCCGGCCCGGGCCGCACCGACGAGACAGCGCCCACCCGGCGCAATGAACTGAGAGACGACATGAACACTCTTCGCACCTCCCTCGCCGTGGCCACGCTGCTGGCCTGCGGCCTGGCCGTCGCCCAGACCAATACCGGCAACGCCAAGCCCGCCGCGAAGCCGGCGGCGCAGACCGCCGCGCCGGCCAAGGGCGGCAAGGGCAAGCTGATGACGCGCGACGAGCTGCGCGCCTGCATGGCCTCCAACGATCAGAACGACGCCACCTCCGCCGAGCTCGACAAGAGGAAGGCCACGGTCCTGAAGGAGCGCGACGAGCTCAAGGCCGCCAAGGCCGAGTCCGACAAGTCCGAATCCGACCTGCAGGCGCAGGGCACGGCCCTGAAGGCCGAGATCGAATCGGTGAAGGCCTTCGGCGCCGAGATCGAGGCGGGCGCCGCCAAGATGGAGAAGGCCGACCTGAAGGCCAAGCAGGAGGAGTACCAGGCCCGCGCCAACGCGCTGCAGCCCAAGATCGACGCCTTCAACAAGGCGCGCAACGACCGCGTCGAACTGAACAAGTCCTTCAACGCCCGCGTCGAGGCGCACCAGAAGGTCGCCGACGACTTCAACGAGGCCGTCGAGGAACTGAACGAGAAGCGCAACGAGTGGAAGCTCAAGTGCGGCAACCGCTCGTACGACGAGGCCGACGAGATCGCCATCAAGAAGGAACAGGGCAAGAAGTAAACCCTGGCGCGGGGGCGCGGAGCGTCCCTGTCGTCGCGTCGGGAACGGCGGCGGCACCGCGAGCGGTCCGGCGCCGTTTCTACAATCGGCGCCGATGGCCACGGCAGACCTGGCCACGCAGATCTGGCCACGGAGACACGATGAGCGCCGCCAATCCCCTGCTGTCCGCCTGGACCGGCCCCTACGGGCTGCCCCCGTTCGATGCGATCCGCGCCGGACATTTCGAACCCGCCTTCGAGGCCGCGATCGCCGCGCACCGCGCCGAGCTCGATGCGATCGCCGCGCAGCCGCAGGCCCCGACCTTCGAGAACACGATCGCCGCGCTGGACCGCTCCGGCCGCGCGCTGACCGCGCTGGAGCACCTGTTCTCGACGCTGAGCGCCTCGGCCAGCTCGCCCGAGCTGCAGGCGGTGCAGCGGCGCATGGCCGCTCCGCTGGCCGCGCATGCCAACGCGATCTACCTGAACGCCGCGCTGTTCGCGCGCGTCGAGCAACTGCACGAGCAGCGCGGCGCGCTGGGCCTGACGCCCGAGGCGCTGCGCCTGCTGGAGCGCGTGCACCTGGACTTCGTGCGCGCCGGCGCGCGGCTGCAGGGCGAGGCCCGCGAGCGCTATGCCGCGAACATGGAGCGCCAGGCCGAGCTCAACACCCGCTTCGCGCAGAACGTGCTGGCCGACGAGAGCAGCTATCAGCTGGTGCTGCGCGGCGAGGCCGAGCTGGCGGGGCTGCCGGACTTCGTCCGCGCGGCGGCCCGCCAGGCCGCGCTGGATCGCGGGCTCACCGAGGCGGGCGCGCATGTGGTGACGCTGTCGCGCTCGCTGATCGTGCCCTTCCTGACCTTCAGCGACCGGCGTGACCTGCGCGAGCAGGCCTGGCGCGCCTGGGTCGGCCGCGGCGACGCGACCGGCGAGACCGACAACCGCGAGATCGTGCGCGAGCTGCTGACGCTGCGCCGCGAGCAGGCCGCGCTGCATGGCCAGCGCAGCTACGCGGACTACGCGCTGGCCGACACGATGGCCGGCCGCCAGTCGGCGGTGCAGGGGCTGCTGGACCAGGTCTGGGAGCCGGCCAAGGCCGCCGCCGCGCGCGAGCGGGCGATGCTCGACGAGGTGCGCGCGCAGCTCGGCCACGACCTGGCGATCGAGGACTGGGACTGGCGCTGGTATGCCGAGAAGGTGCGCCAGCAGCGCTTCCAGCTCGACGAGGCCGAGGTCAAGCCCTACTTCCCGCTCGACGCGATGGTGCAGGCGATGTTCGACTGCGCCGAGCGGCTCTACGGCCTGCGCTTCGTCGCGCGGCCGCAGGTCGCCGGCTACCACCCCGACGTGAAGGTGCATGAGGTCCAGCGCGCCGACGGCTCGGTGCGCGGCCTGTTCGTCCAGGACAACTTCGCGCGGCCGACCAAGCGCAGCGGCGCCTGGATGAACGCGCTGCGCTGGCAGGCCCGCAACGGCATCGACGCGCTGCCCATCATCCTGAACAACAACAACTTCGCGAAGGGCGCGCCCGGCGAGCCGACGCTGCTGTCCTTCGATGACGTGCGCACGCTCTTCCACGAGTTCGGCCACGGCCTGCACGGGCTGCTGTCGGACGTCGAGTTCGAGCGCCTGTCCGGCACCCAGGTGCTGCGCGACTTCGTCGAGCTGCCGTCGCAGCTGATGGAGCACTGGATGGCCGAGCCGGCCGTGCTCAAGCGGCATGCGCGCCATTACAGGACGGGCGAGCCGCTGCCCGATGCGCTGCTCGAGCGCCTCAAGGCGGCCGCGACCTTCAACCAGGGCTACGAGACGGTGCGCTACTGCGCGTCGGCGCTGGTGGACCTGGCGATCCACGCGCTGGAGCAGGACCAGGCGCCGGACCCGGTGGCCTTCGAGCGCGAGACGCTCGCGCGGCTGGGCCTGCCGCCGGCGATCGGGATGAACCACCGGCTGACGCATTTCCAGCACCTGTTCTCGGGCAACTCGTACGCGGCCGGCTACTACGTCTACCTGTGGGCGGAGGTGCTGGACTGCGATGCCTTCGAGGCCTTCGTCGAGGCTGGCGACCCCTTCGACACGGCGGTGGCGCGATCGGTGCTGGAGAACATCCTGGCGGTGGGCAACAGCCGCGAGCCGGGCGCGACCTACCGGGCCTTCCGCGGCCGCGACGCGCGCGTCGAGCCGATGCTGAGGGGGCGGGGGCTGATCCCGGCGTGAGGGCCGGGTCATGGCCGGGTGATGTGCCGATCAAGCGCCGATCAAGCGCCGATCAAGCGCCGATCAAGCGCCGATCAAGCGCCGGTCAAGCGGCGGTCAAGGGGCGCTCAAGCCTCGCCGGGGCGGTCGCGCGGCACGAGCTTGAGGTAGTCGGCGATGCGGCCGCCGTCCAGCGGCTTGACCATCACGCGCAGCGCGTTGAGCCGCTGGCCCATCGTGATGCCATCGCGGCGCCGCACCTCGGCGAAGCCCTGGCGTTCCCAGAAGCGCTCCGCGCGCTGGTTGCCCACGACCACGCCCAGCCGCACCCAGGCGGCGCCGCGGCGCTGCATCCAGTGCTCGAGCTCGGCATAGATCTCGCGCGCGGCCGGTGAGCCATGCAGCGAGGTGGCGACGATGAACAGCCCCACCAGCCACACCCGCGGCGCCATCAGGTCGGACACCAGCGAGGCCATCGCGACCAGCTCGCCGCTCTCGTCGGCGTAGCCCAGCAGCCGCTTGGCGGTGAAGCTCCAGCCCTCGGGCGGCAGGTCCCGGAGTTCCTCGCGGGCCTCGTCGGGGCGGGGCGGTTCGCCGTTGACCTCCTCGAAATAGAGCGGGTTGCGCTCGTAGAACCGCTGGAGCAGCGCCTCGTCGCCTTCCTGGAGTTCGAGCACGCGGACATGCGGCAGGGTGTCGGTGGGCGGGAGGGGCATCGGCATCGGAGGTCCAGGAGCCGGCGCGTCCAGGCGCCGGCCTTCGGAAAGATCACCCGAGCGTACCAAACGAATCGCGGGGGGGAACCCCGCGTCTCCCTTCCCCCGAAGGTGGGGGAAGGGCGCTCGCGTTATTGGCGGATGAAGGCCAGCAGGTCGGCGTTGAGCCGGTCCTTGTGCGTGTCGGTCAGGCCGTGCGGCGCGCCGGGGTAGACGATCAGCCGGGCACCGGGGATCAGGCGGGCCGAGGCGCGGCCCGAGATGTCGATCGGCACGATCTGGTCGTCATCGCCGTGGATCACCAGCGCGGGCTTGTCGATCTTCTTCAGGTCCTCGGTGAAGTCGGTCTCGGAGAAGGCCTTGATCGAGTCATAGGTGTTCTTGTGGCCGCCTTGCATGCCCTGAAGCCACCAGTTGTCGATCAGGCCCTGCGACACCTTCGCGCCCGGCCGGTTGAAGCCGTAGAACGGCCCGGCGGGGATGTCCTTGTACAGCTGCGAGCGGTTGGCGAGCTGCGCCGCGCGGATGCCGTCGAAGACGTCCTTGGGCACGCCGTTCGGGTTCTTGTCGGACTTGACCATGATCGGCGGCACGGCCGAGACCAGCACCGCCTTGGCCACGCGCGAGGTGCCATGGCGGCCGATGTAGCGGGCGACCTCGCCGCCGCCGGTGGAGAAGCCGACCAGCACCGCGTTCTTCAGGTCCAGCGTCTCGATGACGGTGGCCAGGTCGTCGGCGTAGTGGTCCATGTCGTTGCCGTCCCAGGGTTGGCTGGAGCGGCCGTGACCGCGGCGGTCATGCGCGATCACGCGGTAGCCCTGGTCGGCCAGGAAGATCATCTGCGACTCCCAGCTGTCGGAGTTGAGCGGCCAGCCGTGGCTGAACACGATGGGCTGGCCATTGCGGGGGCCCCAGTCCTTGTAGTAGAGCTGCACGCCGTCGCGGGTCGTGATGTAGGCGCCGGACGGACGGGCGTCGGAGGCCGATGCGGCGGCGCCGGCCGAGGCGCGGGAGCCCGCGGCCTGAGCGGGCGCCGCCAGCGAAGCCGCGGCCGCGACGGCGAGCGTCGACACGGCCAGCAGGCGGCGGCGGGACTGGCGGGCGAGGGTGGAGAAAGTGGTCATGGTGATGTCCTCTTCAGAGTGCAAGGGGGTGGTGGGTGGGAACTGCAAGGGAAAACGGATAGTGATGCGTTTGCAAATAATTAGTGTGCGAAGTAAATGGGAGGGAAAGGAACCGGGACAGGCGTTCGACGAAATGACGGATGGTTGTCAGCCGGCCTTGCGGGCCATGCGTTCGCGCAGCGCGAGGAGGCGGTCGCGCAGCTCGATGATCTCGGCGAGCTCGGTGTCCGAGGCGTCGACGATGCACTGCGGCAGATGGGTCGAGCGCTTGCGCAGCGCGCGGCCGGCGTCGGTCAGCGTGATCAGGACCTGGCGCTCGTCCTGCGGCGAGCGGTCGCGGCTGACGAAGCCCGCGGCCTCGAGCCGCTTGAGCAGCGGCGTGACGGTGGGCGAATCCAGGAACACCCGCGCGCCGATCTCGCCGACGCTGAGGCCGTCGCGCTCCCACAGCACCAGCATGACGAGGTACTGGGGGTAGGTCAGGTCCAGGTCCTTGAGCAGCTCGCGATAGACCTTGTTCAGGCCGAGCATCGTCGAGTAGATCGCGAAGCAGAGCTGCTGGTCGATCTCCTGCGGGACGCAGGCGTCGGCCGCGGCCGGCTTGTGCGACTTGGACTGCTTGGAGGAGGTGGTGCGTGCCATGGAGCGAAATTTAATTCGCATGCGAATGAATGGCAAGCGAATTGAATTGCCGGGGTTGCCGGCGGGGCTTCTCGGAAAGGACCGCGCACGCGAGGAGGGAGGGGCGGTACATCGCGCGCGGGTAGCATCCGCCGCACTGCGTGAGCGACGCAGTGGAGGGATCTCGGATGAAAACGCAGAAGGAGGACGCGTGAGCGGGAACAACGACGACACGGCCGCGGCGCCCGTGGCGCTGCAGCCCAGGGACCTGCCCGCGTGGCGGCGGATCAAGTGGATCGCGGCGGCGTCCGGGGCGCTGTACGGGCTCGCGATGCGGCTCGTCTTCGGCCATCTGGCGGAGCTGACGCGCTGGCTGGGGCTGTCCAAGGACACGGGCGACGTCATGAGCACCGGCTTCGTGCTGATGACGCCGGTGGTGGTGGGCGCGCTCACGGTCTACGTGATGCGCGGCATCCGGCCGACCTGGGGGCAGGCGATCTTCATGCCCTGGCGCTCCATCCTGCTCATGATGCTGGGCAGCATGGTGACGCTGCTCGAGGGCTCGATCTGCGTCATCCTGATGGCGCCGGCCTTCGTGGTCCTGGCCTCGCTGGGCGGCCTGCTGATGAAGGCGGCGCTGGAGACGACCCGCATCGGCACCGTCCGCGTCGGCGCGCTGGCGACGATGCCGCTGCTGTTCACGGTCCTCGTGGGGCCGATGACGAGCGAGCAATGGCAGCGCATCGACCGCGCCACGATCATCGACGCGCCGCCCGAGCGCATCTGGTCCGAGATCGTCGACGCGCGCGGCATCCGGCGCGAGGAGCTGCCCACGACGCTGATCCACCTGATCGGTGTGCCGCGTCCGGTCGAAGGGATCAACCGCATGACGCCGGAAGGCGAGGTGCGCGACTCGCGCTGGGAGCGCGGCGTCCACTTCCGCGGCCACGTCACGCAGCGCGTGGAAGGGCGGACGATCGCGTGGCGCTACGAGTTCAAGCCCGATTCATTCCCGCCGGGCACGATGGATGAACACGTGGTCGTGGGCGGACGCTACTTCGACCTCGGCGAGACCCGGTTCACGCTGACGCCGATCGACGCGGGGCATACGCGGCTCGAGGTCGAGGCCCACTACCGCGTGACCTCCGGCATCAACGCGTACGCGGTGCCGGTGGCGGGCCTGCTGGGACGGGACTTCGTCGACACGCTGCTGGCGCTGTACAAGCGCAGGAGCGAGGCGGGCTGAGCCCGCCTCCTCCCCGCGCCCGGCGCGCTTACTGCAGCGTCAGCGCGGCCGTCATGTCGCCCATCGGCTGGCCGCCGGCGGCCTTGAGCGCGTCGTCACGCTGCTTGAGGCCCGGCAGCAGGTCCAGGCCGAAACGGCGCGTGATCAGGCGCAGCACCGAGGCGGTGTCGTACGGCGTGTGATCGACCGTGCCCTTCTTCGAGAACGGCGAGATGATCAGCGCCGGGATCCGCGTGCCCGGGCCCACCTTGTCGCCCTTGGGCGGCGAGACGTGGTCCCACTGGCCGCCGTTCTCGTCGTAGGTGACGACGATGACCATGTTCTTCCACTGCGGGCTGGCCTGCAGCTTGGCCACGAGGTCCGTGATCTTCTGGTCCGCGTTGACGATGTTCGCGTAGCCCGGATGCTGGTTGTACAGGCCCTCCGGCTTGTAGAAGGCCACCGCGGGCAGGGTGCCCGCCGCCGCGTCCTTCACCAGGTCGTCGTAGTCCTTCAGGTGCGCCGCGCGGTCCGCGGCGTTCTTCACCGGGTCCATGTTGGCGTAGTAGTTGAACGGCTGGTGGTGCGTCTGGAAGTCCACCGCGTCCGTGGCCGCGACGCCATTGGCGTTGCCCGCGTAGATCACCGTGCGCTTGGCGGTGGCGGCCTGCTGGCCGTCCTTCGCCGCGGCGTTCCACGAGCCCGCGTACCAGGCCCAGCTGACGTTCTTCGCCGTCAGCAGGTCGCCGATGTTCTTCTGCGTCTGCGGCGGCAGCGTGGTGGCCTTGCCGGTGTCCGCGTACATCGCGTCGTTGCCGTTCAGGTCCGCCGGCGCGTTGCCGCTCGGCTGGAAGGCCGGCTGCATCGTGTTGACGGCGTAGAACTTGTTGTCGCCGAAGTAGTTGGCCGGCGTGATGTTGCCCGGGCCCGCGAAGGTCGGCGCGCCATCCAGCGCCGAGGCCTTGCTCGTCGCCGCCAGCGTGAGGTTGGTGGTGTACGAGCCGTCGGCGTTCTTGTCGACGATCTGGATCGTGGGCTTGGCCGCGGCGGTGTCGGCGTTCGGATACTCCGGCACGCAGGCGCAGATCAGATACTGGTGGTTCAGGAAGGAACCGCCGAAGGCGCCCTGGAAGAAGTGGTCCGCCAGCGTGTACTGCTGGGCGAGCTTGTACAGCGGCGAGGCGCTGTAGTCGAAGTAGCCCATGACCAGGCCGCCCGAGTCGGCGAAGGCGGCGAACATGTCGTTCTTGCCGCCGTTGATCTGCATCTGGTTCTCGAAGAAGCGGTGGTACATGTCGCGCGTGACGACGGTGCCATCGATCGTCGCGTTGGCGCTGGCCTGGAAGGCGGTGCCGACGTTGAAGGGCGCGTTGGCCAGGCCGGCGCTCTGCGCCTGCGACACGGTGACCGCGCTGCCCGGCATCGTCACGCCGCCCCAGACCGGCGGCAGCGTGGCCAGCGCCTGGCCGTTGCGGTCCTTCTGCGCGATGTAGGCGGCGGTCGGCTTGCCATCGCTGCCGATGACGGTGCCCAGGCCGTCGGCGCCGGGGAAGTTGCCGTAGAGGTTGTCGAAGGCGCGGTTCTCGGCGTAGATCACGACGATGTTCTGCACGTTGTTCTGCAGCGCGACGGTCGGATCCACCGTCGCGGTGTCATCGCCGTCCTTGCCGAGGCAGCCGCCCAGCATCAGCATCGCGCCCAGCGCGAGAGGGGTCAGCGCCATCGTCAGGCGCGGGGCACGGATAGAAGTCTTCATTGAGGGAGCTCCAACAGAGGAATTGGCGGACGGCGCGCAGCTTCGTTTCGCCGCGTGACACGTCCGTGTCATTCCTCATCGGTACACCGTTGTTTGCGCACAGATCCTGCGCAATGCGTGATGGACGCGTTAAGAAGATTGCGTGATCCCGTTATTTTGTTGCTGTTTCGTTGCTGACTGCCGTGATTCCACCGACCGCCACCCCCTCTGCCGATCCTTCCCGCGACAAGCCCCTCGCGCCACGCGCGCCACTCGCCCATCGGTGGGGGAAGGCCGCCACCTTGGCCGCGGGCGCGATGGCCTGTCTCGCCCTTGGGGCGGGTCTTGGCTTGATGGCGGCACCCGTGGCGGCCTCCGGCACGGTGACCGCCGCGGCCACGGCACCCCGGCCCTTCTATGCAACGGCCTTCGAGCGCCGCCCCGACGCGAACGCGCTGACCGAGCTCGGCCGCAAGCTGTTCTTCGACAAGGCGCTGTCGGCCTCGGGCACGATGGCCTGCGCGTCCTGCCACGACCCCGCGCATGCCTACGGACCACCGAACGCGCTGGCGGTGCAGCCCGGCGGCGTCACGGGTACGGTGCCCGGCCTGCGCGCGGTGCCGTCGCTGATGTACCGGCAGCAGACGCCGCAGTTCTCGGAGCACTTCTTCGACAACGACGGCGACGACAGCCTGGACCAGGGCCCGACCGGCGGCTTCGCCTGGGATGGCCGCGCGGCATCGGCGCACGAGCAGGCCGAGGCGCCGCTGCTGTCGCCGTTCGAGATGGCCAACACGGACCGCGGCGCGGTGGTGAAGCGGATGCAGGCATCGCCGAACGCGGCCGCGTTGCGCGAGGCGTTCGGCCCGCATCTGTTCGACGACGCCGGCCTGGCCTGGAACGCGCTGGTGCTGTCGCTGGAGGTGTTCCAGCAGAGCCCGAAGGACTTCGCGCCGTTCAGCAGCCGCTACGACGCCTACCTGCGCGGCCAGGGCGCGCTGACGCCGCGGGAGGCGCGCGGGCTGGCGCTGTTCGAGGACAAGGGGAAGGGGAACTGCGCGTCCTGCCACGTGAGCACGATCAAGCGCGGCGCGTTCCCGGTGTTCACCGACATGGGCCACATCGCGATCGGCGTGCCGCGCAATCCGGCGATCCCGGCCAACCGCGATCCGGCCTTCCACGACCTGGGCACCTGCGGACCCTTGCGCACCGACCTGAAGGACCACCCCGAGTACTGCGGCCTGTTCAAGACGCCGTCGCTGCGCAACGTGGCGACGCGGCAGGTGTTCTTCCACAACGGCGCGATGCGCTCGCTGGAGGAGGCGGTGCGCTTCTACGCGCAGCGCGACACCAATCCCGGCCGCTACTACGCGCGCGGCGCCAAGGGACGCGTGCAGCCCTACGACGACCTGCCGGAGCAGTACCGGCGCAACCTCAATGTCGAGCGGCCCTTCGGAGGGAAGCCCGGCGGCCAGCCGTCGCTGAGCGAGGCCGAAATCAAGGACATCGTCGCGTTCCTGAGGACCCTGGACGACGCGCCCGCGACGGCGCGTCCGGCCGCGGCGGCCCGCTGAAGAGACCCCGGCGGCTCCCCCCGTACTTGCACGATGTCGCCGCTGGCGCGACAGGCGCAAGATCGCGTCCCGAGGAGACACATTCGATGCATGTCCGCCGCGCCGCCGGGCTGTCCCGTCGCGCCGTCCTGATGACGGCCGCCGTGCTTCTTTCCCTCGGCGGCAGCGCCCTCGCGTCGCAGGCCAGCGCGCCGGCCGCCGCGAGCCGCGACAAGGAGCGTCCCCGCCGCGTCACCTTCATCGCGCAGGACTTCCGCAATGGCGGCATCGCCGCGGTGTTCCGCGGCTTCGAGGAGGCCTGCCGCGAACTGGGCTGGACACTGACGACCAGCAATGCCAGCGGCGAGCGCGCGCGGGTGCGCGCGTTCTTCGAGCAGGCGATCGCCGGCGACTCCGACGGCATCGTGCTGGGCGGCTTCAATGAATCCGACGTCGCCGACCTGATGCCGCAGGCCTCAAGCGCGGACAAGCCGGTGCTGGTGGGCTGGCACGCGGCCGCCCATCCAGGCGCGACCCCGCTGCTCTACGCCAACATCACGACCGATCCGGCCGCGGTGGCGGAGAAGGCGGTGGATCTGGTGCTCAAGTCCGACCGGCCGCGCCTGGGCGTCGTGATCTTCGGCGACAGCCGCTTCGAGATCGCCAACGTGAAGACGCGACGCATGGCCGAGGTGCTGCAGCGCTGCGGCCGCTGCGAGGTGCTGTCCATCGAGGACCTGCCGATCTCCGACGCGGCGCGCGACATGCCCGCCGCGCTGACGCGCCTGCAGCAGCGCTTCGGCGCGCGCTGGACCCACGTGCTCGCGATCAACGATGTCTACATGGACTCGCTGAGCTTCCCGCTGCGCGCGATGCAGCGGACGGACATCGTCGGGATCGCCGCGGGCGACGGCTCGCGCACCGCGCTGAGCCGCATCCGCTCGGGACGCTCGATGCAACTGGCGACGATCGCGGAACCGATGGGCCTGCAAGGCTGGCAACTGGCCGACGAGCTGCGCCGCGCCTTCGCCGCGATGCCGGCCAGCGGCCGTGTCGCGCAACCGATCGCCGTGACGACGCAGCTGCTGCAAGGCCTGCCCCCGCTCGGCAATGTCGACGACCGGCTGCTCTATCGCGAGAACTATCGCGTGGAGTGGTTCGGCAGCCCCGAGACGCGCGTGCCGCGGCGCTGAAAGCCGCTCACTCGGCCTTCTTCCTGCAGAAGAACTCCCACACCGATTTCGGCCTGCCGTAGCGGCTCAGCGTGCGCTTGGCCAGGTGCTCGATCTCGAAGCACGCGGCAAGCGACTCCTCCAGCTTCTCGCGCGTGAAGAACTGCTTGGCGACGCCGTCGACCACCACCAGTTCCCATGCCGAGGCATCGTCCGGCGCGCCGTAATGCCAGTCATCAGCCGCGTTGACGCAGCCAATCAACTTGCCGTTCGGCGCCAGCACGCGCGCGATCTCGCACAGCGCGCGGCGCGTGTCCTCACGATCGAAGTAATGCAGCGACAACTGCGCCACCGCCAGATCAAACTCACCATCGGCCAGCATCGGCATCGCCCGCACGTCGGCCAACAACGGCCTCGCCCCCGGCGACTGCTGCCGGCAACGCGCCAGCGCCTCCGCCGATATGTCCATCGCCGTGACCTCCACCCCCAGATCCAGCAAGGCCGCCGTCTCCCAGCCATCACCACACCCAATGTCCAACGCGCGCCGCACACCAGGCAGGCGATGACGCCAACCATCCAGCCACGCATCCTGGCGACTCAGCGGGTGGGCAGCGTAGCGACGGTTCCAGATGTCGCGGGGGGATTCCTCCACGTCGGGAGACCGAGCGGAAGCCGGAGGCGCCGGGGCCCCTTTCCGCTCAAACGCCTGCGCCCGCTCGGCATTCGCTTCAAGGGGCCCCGGCGCCTCCGGCTTCGAACCGTCGCGGGACTTCGGGCCATCGGCAGGCGTCGAGGCGTCGAGCGGGTCGTCGGGAGCAATGAAGTCAGGCGGCGTCGCGGTCATGCGGCGCAGCCTACCGCGATCACGAACAATCCGCCGTGCGCCGGCCCACGTTCGCCCAATCCAGGCGACAGGGCCGGCCCCGCAGCGGCCTCGCGGCGTCAGAACTCCTTCGTCAAGCTCACGTAGACCGTGCGGCGTTGACCGTATTGCGGCGCGCCAACGCCAATGCCCGAGCCGTCACGCAACTGATAAACCCGGTCGAACAGGTTGACCACCGACAGGCGCGCCTCCACCGGACCCCCGCCACCCAGATCGAAACGCTTGCTGACATCGGCATTGACGCTGGTGTACGAGGGCAGGTGGGTGGTGTTGGCGAAGCCATTGCGCAGACCCGTGCCGAACAGCGCGCTCGCACCCACCGCGTAACCCTCGGCCAGCCGCACGTTGACACCGGCCGAGGCGCTCAGCTTCTGCTCATGATCCAGGTGCACCCAGTTGCCGGCGATGAAGTCCAACTCGTCCTGCTCGAAGTTGAACTGGCCCGTCTCCACCTGCTTGGCGCGCGCATGGACGGTGCCGAGGTTGGCGTAGGCGGACCAGTCCTTCTCCTTGTAGCTGGCCGAGAGGTCGACGCCATAGATGCGCCCATGCGCGTAGTTGAAGGCCGAGTAGATCAGCGCGTTGCCGAACTGGCCCTCGTCCTGCAGATGCTGCACCGCGCGGTAGTAGCCATCGATGCCCAGCGTGAGCTTGGACGTGACCTGCCAGGCCGCGCCTGCGTCGTAGTAGTTGGAGCGCTCGGCGCGCACCGCCGTGTTGGCGTCCGAAGGCAGCGCGTTGGTCGTGCCCGCGAAGGCCGCCACCGAGGTGGTGTCGATCTTCTCGGTCGGCGGCGGCGTGAAGTAGCGCGCATAGCCGGCGTGCAGGCGCAGCGCCGGCGTCGCGTCCCACACCAGGCCGACGCGCGGGCTGAGCTGATGCTCCTTCGAGACCGTGTCCACCTGGTCATAGCGCACGCCGTAGTTCAGCGTCAGCGCGCGGTCCAGCTTCCACTCGTCCTGCAGGTAGGCGCCCCACAGGTGACCGCCCAGCCGGCCGCCGTCGGCGATGGACACGGGCGTGGTGCCCGCCTGGTTGCCGTCGGCGTCGGCCGGGAAGACCAGCGCGCCGTCGCGCGTGCTGGCGTGCTCGCGCTGCGCGAAGAGGCCGGTGCGCAGCGTGTGCGCGCTGTCCAGGCGCCAGCTCAGGTCGGCCTGGACGCCGTTGGCCTCGTTGCGGCGCAGGATGTCCGCGGCGACGCCCAGGTACTGCAAATCGCCGACCGGGTCCGGCGAGTAATGCACATCGGTCGTGCGGTGGAACAGCGAGACCTGGTAGTCCACGTTGCTGCCGATGACGCTCTGGTAGCTGAGCACCGCGAAGCGGTTGCGCTCGCGCTGGCGCGCGTCCAGGGTGCTCGAGTCCTTGTCCGGCGTGTCGGCCAGCGTGAACGCGGTCGACTGCCCCGGCGAGTTGGGGATCTGGAAGCGGTTGTTGGTGATGCCCGCCATCGCGGTGATGCGGCTGTCGTCGCCGATCAGGTAGGACACCAGGCCGAAGGCCTTGCCCTGATGGGTGCGGTCATGCAGCGCGTCGCGCGACGGCGTCGGATTCTCGATGCCCAGGTCGTTGCCGAGGTAGGAGCCGCTGAACTCGTAGCTGAGCCGGCCCTGGCTGCCATGCAGCGAGAGGTCCAGTTCGCGCGAGCGCTGCGTGCCCACGGTGACGCCGACGCTGCCGGCGATGGGCTTGTCATCGGCATCGACGCCCTTGGTGGTGATGTCCACGATGCCGGCGGTCCGGTACCCGTATTGCGCGGGCAGCGCGCCGGTGAGCAGGCTGATGCTGTCGGCGAAGCGCGTCTCCAGCGTCTGGCCGAAGCCGCTGATGGCTTCCGGGACGACGACGCCGTTGATGCGGTACTGCAGGTTGGCGTGATCGCCGCGCACGTGCAGGCCGCCGTAGGAGTCCTGCACGACGCCCGGCGTCTGCAGCAACACCTGGTTCAGCGGCGTGTCGTCGCCTTGCGGCAGGCGGGCGATGTCGTTCTTGTCGAACTTGTAGATCGTGCTGCCGGTGTCTGGCGAGAGGCCGTTGCGCGCGGCGTCGAGCCGGCCGCGCGCGCCCTGGACCTGGACGGTGGGCAGCGGATTGCCGGCGGCGGGCGTCGGGCTGGCGGACGAGGACGCGGTGGCGGGGGAGGCCGCTTCATCGGCGCGCGCGGGCAGCGCGTGAAGCAGCGGATAGGCGATGGACAGGGACAGCGCGAGCACGCGCAGCGGAGGCAGGGCCATGGTGGTGGATCTCTGAAAACGGTCGGACGGACGCGGGCCGCCGATCGCGGCGTGCCGGCGCGGCTTCAGCGAAGCGCGCGGACGTGGCCGGACGGCGATGCGGTCAGGGGAGCGAGGTCAGAGGAGGGCGGGCGGACCGCGGCTGCGCGGCAGCGGCGCAGGCTCCGGACGCGAGGCGGTCTCGGCGGCCGGGGCCTGGACGTGGATGGCCTCGGCCAGCGCGAGCACGGGCGGCTCGGAGCGCGCCGAGGCGGCCAGGTCGTCGAAGGCGAGGCAGACCTCGCAGAGCTGATCGGCGGAACGCTCGTCCGGATCGGCATGGGCGCGGCCGTCGTCGTGCGCGAAGGTGGCGCCCGACGGCGCATGACCCCGCGCATCGGTCAGGTGACCGAAGCCATGCCACACCGCGCCCTGCTGCGACAGCAGCATGAACAGCGGGAGCAGCAAGTGCAGGAGGTGCTTGCGCATGGGGCGGGATTATGGGCGCCGAACGCGGGCGGACCGAAGGTCAGCCTGTCCCGAAGCTGTCGGGAAGCTGTCGGTCATTCCCCCGTTGCACCGCCGTTGCACCGCCATTGACGCGCGGATTCCCGCCACTCGCCGCACGCCGGGCCAAGCCCGCACGGCCGCTCGCTACAACGGAGCCCGTCGTCCACTTTTCTTGGAGATTCCCGATGAAGCTCCCTGTCACCGCCTGGCTCCGCGAGAACCGCAGCTTCCTGCTGTTCGTGGCGGGCTTCCTGTTCTTCCGGACCGCGATCGCCGACTGGAATCCGGTCCCCACCAGTTCGATGCGGCCAACCATCCTGGAAGGCGATGTCGTCTTCGTCGAGCGCGTCGCCTACGACTGGAAGCTGCCGCTGACCGACATCTCGGTGCGGCGCGTGGGCGAGCCGCGGCGCGGCGATGTCGTGACCTTCGGTTCGCCGCGCGATGGCACGCGGCTGATCAAGCGCGTGGTGGCCGTGCCGGGCGATACCGTGGAGCTGCGCGGCGACCGGCTGATCCTCAACGGCGAGGCGGCGACCTACGCGCCGCTGGCCGAGGTGGAGGAGCTGCTGGCGCCCGGCATCGAGGTGCGCGGCGTGCGCGAGATGGAGCAGTGGGGCGGGCAGCGCCACGTCGTCCAGTTCCTGCCCGACATTCGCGCGCGGCGCGATTTCGGTCCGGTCACGGTGCCGCCTGATCAGTACTTCATGATGGGCGACAACCGCGACAACAGCGAGGACTCTCGCTTCATCGGCCTGGTGCCGCGCCGGCTGATCATCGGCCAGGCGCATCGGGTGCTGGTGTCGGCCGACATCACGGCCCGCTGGGCGCCGCGCTGGGACCGCTTCGCGTCGCCGTTGCGTTGACCGCCCGCGGCACGGATCGCATTGACCCGTGCCGGGCAGGGTCTCTGCGACGGCCCCGAGAATGGCCCGTCGCCAGACATCCCTCACACAACGATCCGACGGAACCCCCATGACGGACCTGTCCCGCTTTCCCATCACGAAGAAGTGGCCCGCGCAGCACCCCGAGCGCCTGCAGCTGTATTCACTGCCGACACCCAACGGCGTGAAGATCTCGATCGCGCTCGAGGAACTGGGCCTGCCCTACGAGCCGCACCTGGTCAGCTTCCAGACGGACGACCAGTTCACGCCCGAGTTCCTCTCGCTGAACCCGAACAACAAGATCCCCGCGATCATCGATCCCGACGGCCCGGGCGGCGCGCCGCTGCCGCTGTTCGAGTCCGGCGCGATCCTGGTCTATCTGGCCGAGAAGACCGGCAAGCTGATCCCGCAAGACCCGGCACGGCGCTACGAGACGCTGCAATGGGTGATGTTCCAGATGGGCGGGATCGGGCCGATGTTCGGGCAGGTCGGCTTCTTCCATAAATTCGCCGGCAAGGACTACGAGGACAAGCGGCCTCGAGACCGCTACCTGGCCGAGTCCAAGCGCCTGCTGGGCGTGCTCGAGCAGCGCCTGACCGGCCGCGGCTGGATCATGGGCGACGAGTACACGATCGCCGACATCGCGATCTGGCCCTGGGTCAACAACCTGGTCGGCTTCTACGGCGCCGGCGAGCTGGTGGGCTTCAGCGAGTTCAAGGAAGTGCAGCGCGTGCTCGCGGCCTTCCTGGCGCGCGATGCGGTCAAGCGCGGGCTCAACATCCCGGCGCGCCCGGCGAGCTGAGTTCTCTCATTCCCTCTCCCGCTTGCGGGAGAGCAACCGTGTCAAGCGCTGCTGCTCACCAACTCCCTCGCCCCGCTGGGGCGAGGGGGTAAGAAGGAGCGAGCGTTGCCGGCAAGAACTCCCTCGCCCCCCGCGAGGGGGGAGAGGGCAGGGGAGAGGGGGTGCTTCGAAGGGCAGCAGCGCTGTGGCACGAGCCCCCTCTCCCCTCCCTCTCCCCGCTGGGGCGAGGGGGTAATACGGGCGGCGCTCGATCGTCTGACCCCCTCGCCCGCTTGCGGGAAAGGGAGGGGTGAGGGCCAGCAGCCGTCGCAGGATTTCAATAATGCGGCGGCAGCTCATCGCGCAGCGAGCCCGCGCCGTCGCCTCTGCCGTCGGGCACCTGCTTGCGCAGTTGCGCGATCTCCCGCACCAGCGCGTCGATCTGCTCCTGCTGTTTCGCGACCTGCGCGTTCAGATGATCGACCAGGTCCTCGGCGAAGCTCGCCTTGATCTCGAGCTCCGTGATCCGCGCCTCGAGCACCCGAACCTCCGCCGCGTCCGCACCCCCATCCGCGCTCATGGCTGCGCCTTCGCCGGCGACCCCGACATCAGCTCGGCGATCACCGGCACCGGCGCGTTCCCATAGCTCAGGAACTGCTCGTTGAAGTCCTTCAGCCTGAAGTCCTTCCCCTGCGCCTGCTTGCGCTGCTCGCGCAGTTCCATGATGTCGCTGTAGCCGCTGAAGTAGCTCGTCAGTTGCACCGACGTCAGCTGCACCCGCCGCCATTTCTCGCGCGCCTCGCGCTCGGTCTGGAACGCCTGTCGCATGAGCAGGTCCAGCGCCTGCTGTTCGCTCATCCCCAGCACATGAACGCTGTAGTCGAGGATCGTGTTGGTGACGCTGCGCAAATTCCACTTGCCCCACATCAGCCACATCTCCGGCGCGTTCCCGCCGTAGCCCGACTCGAGCATCATCCGCTCGCCATACACCGCCCAGCCCTCGACCATCGCGCCGTTGCCGAACAGCGTCTTCACCAGCGACGGCGACTTGTTGGCATGCACCAGCTGCGTGTAATGCCCGGGCACCGCCTCATGGATGTTGAGGATCTGCAGGATCCAGCGGTTGTACTCGCGCAGCGTGCTCTCGGCCTGCTCCGGTGTCAGGTCATCCAGCGGCGTGACGTTGTAGTAAGTGCGGTCCTGCGGCCGGTAAGGCCCGGGCGCCTCGATCCCCGCGCCCGCCACGCCGCGCTGGTACACCGGCGTCTCGCGCACGATCAGCGGCTTGCTCTTGTCCTGCGTCAGCAGGTCGTGCTCGTCGATCCAGCGCTCCAGCTGCGGGATCTGCGCGCGGATCTCGGTGACGAAGTTCTCGCGCTTGACGTGCTGCTCGCTGAGCTTGCCGATCACCGCGCCAATGCGTGCGATGCGGTCCTCGGGCTTGGGCGCGTCGCCCATCGTCTGCGTCCACAGCTGATCGGACAGCTGCGCCATCCGCGTCAGCAGCGCCTCGCGCGCCTTCAGCGCGCGCTGGTACATCTGCTCGGCCGAATGCGTCGACTGGATGTCGTAGCCGAATTTCTTCTCATACAGCGCCTGGCCGAGCCGGAAGCTGCGCGCCTTGCCGCTGGCCTGGCCGTCGGCGAGCAGCTTCCTGAGCTGCGCGCGATAGTCCTCGACGGCCGCCTTCGCGGCCGCGATGCGTTCGTCGAGCTGCCGGCGCTCGGCCGGCGTCAGCGACGCGGCGTCCGCGCCCTGCGCGGCCTTGCCGACCTCGTCCAGCACGCTGAGCACGCCCGGCGCCTGGTCGATCGCCAGCTGCGTGTGCTCCAGCGTCGGCTGCCTGAGCAGCGCCGCGCCGGCGCGGTAGTACGCCGGCACCTTCGCCAGCCGGGCCGAGATCGTCTTCAGACGCGCCGGCAGCGGCGCGTAATCGGTCGCGAGGATGTAGTCGATCGGACCGGCGATGTTCAGGTAGGACGGATTCCACTCGAACTCGCGCAGCTCGGCCAGCTGGAAGCGGTCGCTGCGCAGCTTGTTGAGCAACTGGCCGAGGTCGGTGCGCGAGGCCGCGCTCAGCGCGGCAGGGTCGACGGCCTCGAAGCGCTTGAGCCAGTCGGCGGTGAAGGCCAGCGCGCGGGCGCGCATCGCGCGATCGGGCGCGGGCAGCTCGGCGGCGTATTCATAACGGCCGGCGCTGATCGCGGCATCCGGGTCCTCGCGCCACAGCGCCTCGATGTAGTCGTTGGCCAGGCGCTGGAAGCGCGTGTCCGCATCGGCGGCCGCGTCGGGCTCCGGCTTGATGAGGCTTCGCGTCGGCTTGACGGGCGCGTCGGCCGCCAGGACGGGGTCCGCGTTCAGCGCGCCGAGCGCGGTCAGCGCGGCCACGGCCAGCGCGGAGAAGGACAGCCGGGAAGGAGTGGGGCGTTTCATCATGGGGCGCGAGCATAGCCCCACCGCGCTCCGCCTTCGAGTGCCGTCAGCCGATGATCCAGCGCGCGATGTGGAAGGTCGCCCAGGACGCGCCGTAGGCCAGCGCGAAGAGGTAGGCCAGCATGATCGCGGGGATCTTGTAGCCGCCGGTCTCGCGCTTCACCGCGGCGATCGTCGACACGCACTGCGGCGCGAAGATGAACCAGGCCAGCAGCGAGAACGCGGTCGGCAGGCCCCAGCTCGACGCGATCAGCGGCGTGAGCGCCTGCGCCGCCTCGTCGCCGGTGGCCGACAGCGAGTACACCGTGCCCAGCGCGCTGACGACGATCTCGCGCGCCGCCATGCCGGGCACCAGCGCCAGGCTGATCTGCCAGTTGAAGCCGATGGGCTCGAAGATCCAGGCCAGTCCGCGGCCGAGGTAGCCGGCGAAGCTGTACTCGATCGCCGGGCCGGTGGCGCCCTCGGGCGCCCCCGGGAAGGTCGACAGCACCCACAGCAGCAGCGTCAGCGCCAGGATGATGCCGCCCACGCGCTTGAGGAAGATCTCCGCGCGCTGCAGCAGGCCGATGGCGATGTTGCGCGCATGCGGCCAGTGGTAGCTGGGCAGCTCCATCATCAGCGGCCGCACCTGGCGGCCGGCATCGGTGAAGCGCTTGAGCACCCAGGCCACCGCCATCGCCACCAGGATGCCGGCGAAGTACAGCACGAACAGCACCAGCCCCTGCAGCTCGATCCCGCCCCACAGCTCGCGCTGCGGAATGAAGGCGCCGATCAGCAGCGCGTACACCGGCAGCCGGGCCGAGCAGGTCATCAGCGGCGCGATCAGGATGGTGACCAGCCGGTCGCGCGCGTTGGCGATCGAGCGCGTCGCCATGATCCCGGGGATCGCGCAGGCGAAGCTGGACAGCAGCGGGATGAAGCTGCGGCCCGACAGCCCCACCGAGCCCATCAGCCGGTCCAGCAGGAAGGCCGCGCGCGGCAGGTAGCCCGATTCCTCCAGCAGCAGGATGAAGAAGAACAGGATCAGGATCTGCGGCAGGAACACCAGCACGCCGCCGACGCCCGCGATCAGGCCATCGACCACCAGGCTGCGCAGATGGCCCTCGGGCAGCAGCGCGCCGGCCTGCTCGCCGAGCCAGCCGGTGCCGGCCTCGATCCAGCCCTTGGGCACCTCGGCCCACGCGAACACCGCCTGGAACAGGAAGAACAGCAGCACCGCCAGCAGGATCGGGCCGACGACCGGATGCAGCACGACGCGGTCCAGCCTGTCGCTGGGCAGTTCGCCCTGCAGCTGGTCCAGGCCGAGCTCCTTGAGGATGTGATTGATGCGGGCCGTGTCCTCGCCCTCGGGCACCGTCGACGCGGCGGCCCAGCGCTCGGGCTGGTCCAGCAGCGCGCGCAGGTCGTCCAGGCCGGCGCCGTCCGTCGCGACGGTGCGGATCACCGGCACGCCCAGCAGCGCGCCGAGTTTTTCGGTGTCGATCTCGATGCCGCGGCGCTGGGCCAGGTCGGCCATGTTCAGCGCGACCACGCAGGGCAGGCCCTGGCGCTGCACCGACAGGAACAGGCGCAGGTTGCGGCGCAGGTTGGTCGCGTCCAGCACGCACACGACCAGGTCGGGCCGCTTCTCGCCGGTGGCGCGGCCGGCCAGCACATCGACGGTCACGCGCTCGTCCGGCGAGCGCGGATACAGCGAGTAGGTGCCCGGCAGGTCCAGCACGCGCAGCAGCTTGCCCGCCGCCGTCTTCAGGCGGCCTTCCTTGCGCTCGACGGTCACGCCGGCGTAGTTGGCGACCTTCTGCCGGCTGCCCGTGAGCCGGTTGAACAGCGCGGTCTTGCCGCAGTTCGGATTGCCGACCAGCGCCAGCAGCGGCCCGGCCGGATGGATGTGGACGACGGCCTCACGCATGAGCGGCTCCGGCAGCCACGCCGGCCTCGGCCGGCACGGTCAGCCCGCCCGCGCCGCCGCCTTCCAGCACCACGCAGTCCGCCTCGGCGCGGCGCAGCGCGAAGGTCGACTGGCCGATGCGCACCACCAGCGGATCCGCGCCCGGCATCGCCCGCGCCAGCACGGCGACATGCTCGCCCGGCACGAAGCCGAGTTCCTCCAGCCACTGCTTCCATTCCGGCGCATGGGCCGGCGCCTGCAGCGCCTTGACGCGGTGCGCCTGGCCGATGTCGGCCTGGGCGAGGGTGGGGACGGGAAGAACAGCGCTCATGTCGTCGGAGTGGCCCGCGGGCTTGCGAAGCGAAACATTCTAAATGATAGTGATTCTCAACTTGCCGTGCATGCCCGGGGTGAGGGTTCGGTCAACCTTGGGGCGGACTGCGGAGAAGCCGTGAGCGATGGAACCGAAGCCGGCTTTCAATCCCTCTTCCAGGTCGGCGTCAATGACTCTCCTTAGTGAAGCGGCCCTTGATTTGATGAGCGCGCAAACGTTTAGCGTTTTCCTTGACGTCGCTTACACTCGCGCCTTCATAAAATGCCCGGTTGCTCCTCACCCTCGCAACGAGACCGCAAATGATGAAGCCCTCCCTGTCGTTCTCCCCGATCGCCGCTGGACTGGCCCTGGCCCTGTTGGCTGGCGCGGCGGCCGCGCAGACCACCCCGGCGGTGATCTTCGACATGGGCGGCAAGTTCGACAAGTCGTTCAACGAGGCCGCCTACCGCGGCGTCGAGCAGTGGAAGAAGGACACCGGCGGCAAGTACCTCGAGTTCGAGATCAGCAACGAGACCCAGCGCGTGCAGGCCATCCGCCGCATGGCCGAGCGGGGCGCGAGCCCGATCATCTCGGTCGGTTTCGCGCAGGCCTCGGCGCTGAACCAGGTCGCCAAGGACTTCCCCAAGACCCGGTTCGTCATCATCGACGAGAAGGTCAACCAGCCCAACGTGCAGTCGGTGCTGTTCAAGGAGCAGGAAGGCAGCTTCCTCGTCGGCGCGCTGGCCGCGCTGACCAGCAAGACCGCCAAGGTGGGCTTCGTCGGCGGCATGGACATCCCGCTGATCCGCAAGTTCGAGTGCGGCTATGAGCAGGGCGCGAAGGTCGCCAATCCCAAGGTCGAGGTCTTCAAGAACATGACCGGCACGACCGCCTCGGCCTGGAACGATCCGACCCGCGGCGGCGAGCTGGCCAAGGCGCAGTTCGCCAAGGGCGTGGACGTGGTGTTCGCCGCGGCCGGCGGCACCGGCGTCGGTGTCTATCAAGCCGCCAAGGACGCCGGCAAGCTCGCCATCGGCGTGGACAGCAACCAGAACCACCTGCAGCCCGGCACCATGCTGAGCTCGATGGTCAAGCGCGTGGACGTGGCCGTCTACAACGTGCTCAAGGAATGGAAGCCCGGCATCAGCGTGCTGGGCCTGAAGGAAGGCGGCGTGGAGTACGCCGTCGACGCCAACAACGCCAAGCTGATCGCGCCCGCGGTCAAGGCCAAGGTCGACGCCTACAAGGCCGACATCATCGCCGGCAAGATCAAGGTCGCCGACTACATGGCGGACAACGCCTGCAAGAACTGACCCTCGCGAGCGAGCGTTCCTGACATGACACAGCCTCCACGCGGCGCCGCCGCGCCCGCGGTCCGTCTGTGCGAGATCTCCAAGCGCTTCGGCGCGGTGCAGGCCAACCGGGCGGTGAGCCTCGCGGTGGAGCGCGGCACGGTGCACGGCCTGGTCGGCGAGAACGGCGCCGGCAAGAGCACGCTGATGGCGATCCTCTACGGCTACTACCACGCCGACGAGGGCCACATCGAGATCGACGGCCAGCGCGTCTCGATCGCGAATTCGCATCAGGCCATCGCGCTGGGCATCGGCATGGTCCATCAGCACTTCATGCTGGTGGACACGCTGTCCGCGCTGGACAACGTGATGCTGGGCGCCGAGCCGGCGTTCTTCCTGTCGCGCGCCAAGCGCCAGGTGCGCCGCGAGCTCGAGACGCTGATGCGCGACACCGGCCTGACGGTGCGGCTGGACGCGACGGTGGCCGATCTGCCGGTGGGCGAGCTGCAGCGGCTGGAGATCCTGAAGGCGCTGTACCGCGGCGCCCGGATCCTGATCCTGGACGAGCCCACCGCGGTGCTGACGCCGCAGGAGACCGACCAGCTGTTCGACGTGCTGCGCCGCCTGCGCGAGCGCGGCACGACCATCCTGCTGATCACGCACAAGCTGCGCGAGGTGATGGCGCTGTGCGACGCGGTGACCGTGATGCGCGCGGGCACCGTGATCAAGACGGCCGCGATCGCCGACACGAGCCCCGAGGACCTGGCCGAGAGCATGGTCGGCCGCAAGGTCAACCTGGGCCGTGACGGCGGCGCGGTCAAGCCGCGGTCGGACCAGCCGGTGCTGAAGGCCGACGGCCTGACGGTGGCGAGCGACACCGGCTCCGGCGTGCACCTGCTGAGCCAGGCGACGCTGGCGCTGCGTCCGGGCGAGATCGTCGGCGTGGCCGGCGTGTCCGGCAACGGCCAGAGCGAACTGCTGGAAGTGCTGGCCGGCATGCGCGCGCCCGACGCGGGCGCGCTGCACGTCGCGGGCCGCGACTTCCAGGCCGATGCCTGGATGGATCCGCGCACCGCGCGCGAGCTCAAGCTCGCCCACGTGCCGGAGGACCGCCACGCGCTGGGCATGGTGCTGAGCTTCCCGGCCTGGGAAACGGCCGCGCTGGGCTATCACGGGCAGGACCAGTACTGCGCCGGCCCGCTCGGGCTGGGCATGAACCAGCGCCACCTGCGCGCGCAGACCGCCGAGATGATGGAGCGCTTCGACGTGCGCCCGCGCAACGCGGAGCTGGGCTCGTCCAAGTTCTCCGGCGGCAACCAGCAGAAGCTGATCCTGGCCCGCGAGATCGGCCAGCAGCCGGCCGTGCTGCTGGTGGGCCAGCCCACGCGCGGCGTCGACATCGGCGCGATCGAATTCATCCACAACCAGCTGCGCCGCCTGCGCGATGCCGGCTGCGCGATCCTGGTCGTGTCGAGCGAGCTCGACGAGATCCTGGCGCTGGCCGACCGCGTCATCGTCATGAACGCCGGCCGCATCACCGGAGAGCTCGCGATCGACGAGTGCTCCGAGAAGAACCTGGGAATGCTGATGTCGGCGTCCCCCACCCAAGAGAAAGCCGCATGAGCGCCCAAGCCTTGCAGATGCCGCGCTGGATGGACCTGGTCCTGCTGCCGCTGTGGAACCTGCTGATCGCGCTGGCGGTGGCCGGCGGCGTGGTGCTGCTGATCGGCGCGAGCCCGGTGCAGGCGCTGACCGTGCTGCTGGACGGCGCGCTGGGCAGCGCGCGCGGCCTGGGCTACACGCTGTACTACACGACCACCTTCATCTTCACCGGCCTGGCGGTGGCGGTCGCCTTCCACGGCGGGCTGTTCAACATCGGCGGGGAAGGGCAGGCGACGCTGGGCGGCATCGGCGTGGCGCTGCTGTCGCTGTGGCTGGCGCCCAGGCTGCCCGGCATCGTGATGATCCCGCTGGCGATCGTGGCCGCGGCGCTGCTGGGCATGCTCTGGGCCGCGGTGCCCGGCTACCTGCAGGCCTGGCGCGGCAGCCACGTCGTGATCACGACGATCATGTTCAACTTCCTGGCCGCGGGCCTGAACGGCTACCTGCTGGTGAACTGGCTGCGCCCGGCGGGCTCGATGTCGGTGGAGAGCGACGCCTTCGCGGACTCCGCCCGCATGCCCGCCGTGCATGAGCTGCTCGCGAAGCTGGGCATCGAGTGGCCGTCCTCGCCGCTGAACCTGTCCATCCTTCTGGCGCTGGCCGCCTGCGTCTTCGTCTGGTGGTTCCTGTGGAAGAGCCGCGCCGGCTATGTGCTGCGCGCGGTCGGCTCCAATCCGGGCGCCGCCCATTACGCCGGCATCCGGCCGCGCTGGCAGGTGCTGGCGGCGATGGGGCTGTCGGGCGCGCTGGCCGGACTGGTCGGCGTCAACGAGATCGCCGGCGTGCAGGGCAAGCTGACGCTGGACTTCGTCGCCGGCGCCGGCTTCACCGGCATCGCCGTGGCGCTGATGGGCCGCAACCATCCGGTGGGCATCGTGCTGGCCTCGCTGCTGTTCGGCACGCTCTATCAAGGCGGGGTCGAGGTGTCGTTCGACGTGCCGGGTTTCAGCCGCGAGATGGTGGTCACGGTGCAGGGCCTGATCGTGCTGTTCGCCGGCGCGATGGCGATGGTGAGCGCGCCGATGTTCGCGAAGCTCTATGGCTCGTTCGCGCGCAGGCAGCGCGCGGCGGAAGGGAAGTCCCATGGATGAGGTGCTGATCGGCTCGGTGCTGGCGTCGACGCTGCGCGTCACCACGCCGCTGCTGTTCGCGGCGCTGGCCGGGCTGCTGTCGGAGCGTTCCGGCGTGGTCGACATCGGCCTGGAAGGGAAGATGCTGTCGGCCGCCTTCGCCGCGGCGGCGGTGGCCAGCGTGTCGCACTCGACGGCGCTGGGCCTGCTGGCCGCGATCGGCGTGGCCATCGCGATGTCGATGATCCATGGCTTCGCGACGGTGACGCACCGCGGTGACCAGGTGGTGTCCGGCGTCGCGCTGAACATGGTGGCCGCGGGCCTGACGGTGGTGCTGGGCATCGCCTGGTTCGCGCAGGGCGGCCAGACGCCGCCGATCGAGGCCGCGCAGCGCATCACCGGCCTGCTGCCGCAATGGGCCGAGCCGGTGCCCGGCAGCTGGTTCGCGTCGGTGATCGGCCATGGCCTGCTGAGCCACAACGCGCTGGTCTACCTGGCCTTCGCGCTGGTCGCGGTGGTGTGGTTCTTCCTGGAGCGCACCCGTCCCGGCCTGCGCCTGCGCGCGGTCGGCGAGAACCCCGCGATGGTCGATGCGGCCGGCGTGTCGGTGCCGCGGCTGCGCTACACCGCGCTGGCGCTCAACGGCGTCCTGTGCGGCCTGGGCGGCGCCTACCTGACGCTGGCGCAGAACGCCTCGTTCTCGCCCAACATGACCGCGGGCCGCGGCTTCATCGCGCTGGCCGCGATGATCTTCGGCAAGTGGAAGCCGGTGCCGACGCTGTGCGCCTGCCTGCTGTTCGGCTTCCTGGACGCCGTCGCGATCCGCCTGCAGGGCGTGTCGCTGCCGGGCATCGGCGAGGTGCCGGTGCAGCTGATCCAGGCGCTGCCCTACCTCCTGACCGTGGTGCTGCTGGCCGGCTTCATCGGCCAGGCCATCGCGCCCAAGGCGCTCAGCAAGCCGTACGTGAAGGAGCGCTGATCATGAGCCACGACCCGATCGCCTCGATCCCGCTGCCGGCCGAGCTCGTCGCCCGGCTGCTGAAGGCGGCGCTGGACGCGCGCCAGCATGCGCATGCGCCGTATTCGAAGTACTTCGTCGGCGCCGCGGTGCTGGACGAGCACGGCCGCATCCACGCCGGCTGCAACATCGAGAACGCCGCCTATCCGCAGGGCTGGTGCGCGGAGACCAACGCGCTGGGCCACATGATCATGGGCGGCGGGCGCATCGCGCGGGCGGTGATGGTGACGGGCGCGGGCTCGGAGATCATCACGCCCTGCGGCGGCTGCCGCCAGAAGCTGCGCGAGTTCGCGCGGCCCGAGGAGCTGATCGTGATCGCGGGCGACGCCAGCGGCGTGCGCGCGCACTGGACCCTGGAGCAGCTGCTGCCGGCGAGCTTCGGTCCCGACCATCTGAAGAACTGACATTGACGCGGCCATGCCGGCCGCGACAGGAGAAAACCATGTCCATGCCCCTGCAAGGCGCCGAACTCGACGCCGCCATCACCACGTCCATCGCCACGCTGAAGGCCACCTTCGGCGAGCAAGGTCCCGAAGTCGCCGTGGTGCTGGGGTCCGGCTGGGCCGGCGCCGTCGACCAGCTGCAGGACGCGAAGCACCTGCCGTACGCGCAGCTGCCGGCGTTCCCGCAGCCCAAGGTCGAGGGCCACGTGGCCGAGATCGCGGTCGGCCGCGTCGGCCAGCAGCGCGTGGCGATGCTGCGCGGCCGCGCGCACACCTACGAGAGCGGCGACTGCACCGGCATGGCCGGCGCGATCCGCTCGCTCAAGGCCTGGGGCGTGAAGGTGCTGGTGCTGACGAACGCGTCGGGCAGCCTGCGCTCGCACCAGCCGCCGGGCAGCCTGATGCTGATCTCGGACCACATCAACGCGCCGCAGCGTTCGCCGCTGACGGGCCTGCCGGGCAGCGACCGCTTCTGCGACATGAGCGTCGCCTATGACCGCGAGCTGCGCGAGCAGGGCTTCAAGGTCGCGCGCGAGCACAACCGCGTGCTGACCGAAGGCGTGTACGTGTGGGCCGTCGGTCCGCACTTCGAGACGCCGGCCGAGATCCGCATGTTCGCGGCCTGGGGCGCGGACGCGGTGGGCATGAGCACCGTGCCGGAGACCATCCTGGCGCGTCACGCCGGGCTGCGCGTGGCGGGCCTGGCGCTGATCACCAACATGGCCGCCGGCATGTCGGACGAGGCGATCACGCACGCGCTGACGCTGCAGCAGGCCAAGGCCTCGAGCGAGCGCGCCTCGGCCTTCCTGGGGCAGTACTTGGCCTCGCTGGCGACGCTGGAATCGCTCAAGGGCTGATCGTCCGGAAGGTGCAAGATCGGGGCGCCCGCCCCGGTCGCGGCGTGCCACGGGTGTGGCGGCGCCGGGGTGGATCAGTAGGGAGTAGTCGATGAAGACCGAGATCAGTCTTGAACGCGCGGCGCGACTGGCGTTGCAATGCCTGGACCTGACCAGCCTGAACGACGGCGACACCGCCGCGGACATCGAGGCGCTGTGCGCGCGCGCCATCGGCGCGCCGGAGCGCGGCCATGTGGCCGCCGTGTGCGTGTGGCCGAAGTTCGTCGCGCAGGCGCGCGCCGCGCTGCCCAAGGACATCCGCGTCGCGGCGGTCGCCAACTTCCCCGATGGCGGCCTGGACCTGCCGCGCGTGCTGGCCGAGATCGACGCGATCGCGCAGGCCGGGGCGCAGGAGGTGGACGTGGTGCTGCCGTACCGCGCGCTGATGGCGGGGCAGTCGACCGAGGTGGGGGAATTCCTGTCCGAGGTGCGCCATGCCACGCGTCCGCTGACGCTGAAGGTCATCATCGAATCGGGCGAGCTGGGCTCGGCCGCGCGCATCGCCGAGGCCACGCGCCAGGCGCTGATGGCCGGCGCGGACTTCGTCAAGACCAGCACCGGCAAGACCAAGGTGTCGGCGACGCCGGAGGCGGCGAAGGCGATGCTGCGCGAGATCGCGGGCAGCGGGCTCGGCAACGCGGGCTTCAAGGCCTCGGGCGGCATCCGCTCGGTGGCGGATGCGCGCGCCTATCTGCAGCTGGCGGAGGAGGCGCTCGGCGCGGGCGCGCTGACGCCGCAGCGCCTGCGCTTCGGCGCGAGCGGGCTGCTCGGCGACATCGAGGCGGTGCTGGCCGGACAGGACAGCGCGGCGATCAGCGCCGCGTACTGAGCGCGGCGCGGCGGCAGGCCGCGAGGGTCCGCGGCGCGCGGACCGCACGACGACAACACAGATCGAGGGGACGCGGCAGATGCTGGCGCAGGAAATCATTCGGGCCAAGCGCGAAGGGCGCGCGCTGGACGAGGCACAGATCCAGCACTTCGTGCGCGGGCTGGTGGACGGCAGCTGGAGCGAAGGCCAGGTGGCGGCGCTCGGCATGGCGGTGTTCCTGCGCGGCATGGGGCGCGACGAGGCGGTGGCGCTGACGCGCGCGATGATGCGCAGCGGCCGCGTGCTGGCCTGGCCGGACATGCCCGGTCCGGTGCTGGACAAGCACTCGAGCGGCGGTGTCGGCGACAAGCTGAGCCTGATGATCGCGCCGATGGTGGCGGCCTGCGGCGGCTACGTGCCGATGATCGCGGGGCGCGGGCTGGGGCACACGGGCGGGACGGTCGACAAGCTCGAGGCGATCCCGGGCTACACGACGACGCCGGACCCGGCGGACTTCGATCGCATCGCGCGCACGCTGGGCTGCGCCATCATCGGCCAGACCAGCGACCTGGCGCCGGCGGACAAGCGCTTCTACGCGGTGCGCGACATCACGGCCACGGTCGAGAGCGTGCCGCTGATCACCGCCAGCATCCTGTCCAAGAAGCTCGCGGCGGGCCTGCAAGGGCTGGCGATGGACATCAAGTGCGGCAATGGCGCGTTCGCGGCGACGCCGGCGTTCGGCCAGGAGCTGGCGCGGAGCATCGTCGACGTCGCGGGCGGGGCGGGGCTGCGCACGCGGGCGTTGATCACCGACATGAACCAAGTGCTGGGCTGGGAAGTGGGCAACGCGCTGGAGGTGCGCGGGGCCATCGAGTATTTGAAGGGCGATAGGCCCCGCGAGGCGCGCACGCACGAGCTGACGCTGGCGCTGTGCGCGGAGATGCTGGTGCTGGGCGGGCTCGCGCCCGACACGGCGGCCGCACGGGTGAAGCTGCAGGCGGCGCTGGACAGCGGCGCGGCGGCGGAGCGTTTCGCGAAGATGGTCGCGGCGCTGGGCGGGCCGGCGGATCTGATGGAAAGGCCGGAGGCTTACCTGGCCGCGGCGCCGGTCGTGCGGGCGGTGCCCGCGCCGCGCGCGGGGCGCGTCGTCGGGATGAAGACGCGAGAGATCGGGCTGGTGATCGTGGAACTGGGCGGCGGGCGGCGTCTGCCGGGCGACGCGCTGGACATGCGGGTCGGGCTGGATCGCTTCGCGCAACTGGGCGACGTGGTGTCGGCGGGCGATCCGATCGCCTTCGTCCACGCGGCGGACGAGGCGTCCGCGGATCGCGCGATCGCGCAGGTGCTGGAGGCGGTCAGCATCGAGGACTCGCCGCATTGGATGCCGGCGCCCCTGGTCATGGCCGAACTCGGTTGACTGCGGGACAGCCCCCTCTCCCTCGCCCTCTCCCCCTCGCGGGGGCGAGGGAATGATTCTGGCGAAGGAATGATTCTGGCGAAGGAATGATTCTGGCGAAGGAATGGTTCTGGCGAAGGAATGGTTCTGGCGAAGGAATGGTTCTGGCGAAGGAATGGTTCTGGCGAAGGAATGGTTCTGGTGAGGGGACGATTTCAACTCCCTCGCCCCGCTTGCGGGGAGAGGGCAGGGGAGAGGGGTCTTCGAAGTCCATCAATGCTGGCCGATAGAATCCCGCCCCTCGTTCCCTGATTCCCGACATGTCCGATTCCATCGACCCCATCGACGATCCCATCGATAGCGACGACGCCGGCGATTCGCCGGCGGGCGAGGGCGTCCACCACCCGCGCGCCCGCATCCGCAGCTTCGTCGTGCGCGCCGGCCGCATGGGCACGGGGCAGATCAAGGCGCTCGCGGAACTGGGCCCGAAGTTCGTGCTGCCGTTCAAGCCCGAGGCGCTCGACTACGAAGCCGTCTTCGGCCGCAAGGCCCCGGTGGTCTTCGAGATCGGCTTCGGCATGGGCGGCCCGACCGCCCAGATCGCCCGCACGCTGCCTGATGTCGACTTCATCGGCTGCGAGGTCCACGAGCCCGGCGTCGGCGCCTTGCTGAAGCTGATCGGCGAGCAGGACATCCCCAACATTCGCATCTTCCAGCACGACGCCGTCGAGGTGCTGGACGCCATGATCCCGAAGGGCTCGCTGGCCGGCGTGCACATCTACTTCCCCGATCCCTGGCACAAGAAGCGGCACAACAAGCGCCGCCTGGTGCAGCCGCCGTTCATCGCCAAGCTGGTGCAACACCTGGCCCCGGGCGGCTACCTGCACCTGGCCACCGACTGGGAACCCTACGCGCAGCAGATGCTGGAGGTGCTGGCCGCCGATCCGGACCTGGTCAACGGCTCGGCCCGCCCCGACGGCTACGCCGACAAGCCGGAATACCGCCCGCTGACCAAGTTCGAGCACCGCGGCCTGAAGCTGGGCCATGGCGTCTGGGACCTGGTGTTCAAGCGCCAGGGCTGAATCCCGCATCCACGACCGCCCGGCGGGCCGCGAGGGCAGGGCGGTGGATGACCAAGGTCAGTCGCGACCGTGCCTGCAAGGCCTTTCAGGGCGCGCGAAAAGGTCGCGCTGGTAGAGTTCCGCCCCATGTCCGAATCCAACTCCCTCGCCGGCCGGCACGTGCTGCTGGGCCTGTCCGGCGGCATCGCCTGCTACAAGATCGCCGAGCTGACCCGGCTGCTGGTGAAGGCTGGCGCGACGGTGCAGGTCGTGATGACCGAGGCCGCCGAGGCCTTCATCACGCCGGTGACGATGCAGGCGCTGTCGAACCGGCCGGTGTTCACCAGCCAATGGGATGCGCGCCCCGAGAACAACATGGCGCACATCAACCTGACGCGCGAGGCGGACGTGATGCTGATCGCGCCGGCCAGCGCCGACATGATCGCCAAGCTGGCGCAGGGACGCGCGGACGAACTCCTGTCGCTGACGGCGCTGGCGCGCCCGGCGCAGCGCTGCGGGCTGCTGCTCGCGCCGGCGATGAACCGCGAGATGTGGGCCCATCCGGCGACGCAGCGCAACCTGGCGCAGGTGCAGGCCGATGGCGCGCGCGTGCTGGGCGTGGGCAGCGGCGACCAGGCCTGCGGCGAGGTCGGCGACGGCCGCATGCTGGAGCCGCAGCAGCTGCTGGAGCATGTGATCGCGCATTTCCAGCCGAAGGTGCTGGCGGGGCGCAAGCTGCTGATCACGGCCGGGCCGACCTACGAGGCGATCGATCCGGTGCGGGGCATCACGAACCGCTCGAGCGGCAAGATGGGTTTCGCGATCGCGCGCGCCGCGGCGGAGGCCGGGGCCGAGGTGACGCTGGTGGCGGGTCCGGTGCATCTGCCCACGCCGCTGGGCGTGACGCGCGTGGACGTGCAGAGCGCGCGCGAGATGCTGGACGCGGTGCTGCCGCGGGCGGCGACGCATCAGGTGTTCGTGGCGACGGCGGCGGTGGCGGACTGGCGTCCGGCGCAGGCGGCCGAGCACAAGATCAAGAAGAACGCCAAGGCTGGCGAGGCGGTCGCGCCCGCGCTGGCGCTGGCGGAGAACCCCGACATCCTGGCGACGGTCGCCGCGCTGGCGCATCCGCCGCTGTGCGTGGGCTTCGCGGCGGAGAGCCAGGACCTGATCAAGCATGCGCGCGAGAAGCGCCAGCGCAAGAACGTGCCGCTGATCGTGGCGAACGTCGGCCCGGCGACCTTCGGGCAGGACGACAACGCGCTGACGTTGGTGGATGCGCGCGGCGAGCGCGAGCTGTCGCGCGCCGACAAGCTGACGCTGGCGCGGGAGCTGGTGCGCGAGATCGCGCAGCGGCTGACGACCTATGCAGCCTGAGCGCGGCGGCGCGCGGGCGACCGATTTCCCTTTTCCGTTGATTCCATGACCACCATTGATCTGAAGGTGCTCGACCGCCGCATGGCCGAGCAGCTCCCCGCCTACGCGACGGCCGGCAGCGCCGGCCTGGACTTGCGCGCCTGCCTGGACGAGGCGCTGACGCTGGCGCCGGGCGACACGGTGCTGGTGCCGACGGGGCTGGCGATCCACATCGGCGACGCCAGGCTGGCGGCGATGATCCTGCCGCGCTCGGGGCTGGGTCACAAGCACGGCGTGGTGCTGGGCAACCTGGTGGGGCTGATCGATTCGGACTACCAGGGGCAGCTGATGGTCAGCGTGTGGAACCGCGGCAAGGACACGTTCGTGATCCAGCCGATGGAGCGCATCGCGCAGATGGTCATCGTGCCGGTGGTGCAGCCGAGCTTCCGCGTGGTCGAGGACTTCGATGCGTCCTCGCGCGGCGAGGGCGGCTTCGGATCGACCGGCAAGGCGTGAAGGCGGCGGCGCTCGCCGCCGCAACGACTCTCTCGCGTTCATCCATTCCGCGCGGCAAGAGTTCCCTCGCGTTCATCCATTCCCTCGCCGCAAGAACTCCCTAGCGCTTATCCATTCCCTCTCGGCAAGAACTCCCTCGCCCCCTATGGGGGAGAGGGCAGGGGAGAGGGGGAACGTGGAAGGAAGTCGGTGCTCTGCGACGAGCCCCCTCTCCCTCACCCTCTCCCCCTCACGGGGGCGAGGGGATAAGAAAGAAGAAAGGCGCGAGGTCAATCCCCATGCCCGTGCCCGTTCTCCACGCCCGCTGCCTCCGCATCGACCGGCGCGCTCGCATTGGCGCCATCGAAGAAGAACGGCTTGCGCGCCTTCTTCGCGGGCCAGACCTCGTTCATCGACGGGATGTCGAAGACCTTGCCGCCCTGCATGACCTGTGAGATGCGATCGCTCTGCCGGATGTCCTTGAGCACATCCCCGTCGACGATCACCAGGTCCGCGAGCTTGCCCGGCTCGAGCGAGCCGATGTCCTTGTCCAGCCCCAGGTAGCGTGCCGGATTGAGCGTCGCCGTGCGGATCGCCTCCAGCGAGGACATGCCGCCCAGCCCCATCATCCACATCTCCCAATGGGCGCCGAGCCCTTCGCGCTGGCCGTGCGCGCCGATGTTCACCGCCACGCCGGCGCGTTGCAGCTCGGTCGCGGTCTTCGCGACCTGGATGACGTTGAAGTCTTCCTCGGGCGCCGTCTCGCGTCGCACGCTGCGCGGCTCGAGCACCGCCTTGGGCACGAACCTGCTGAGGATCGGATGGCGCCACACGTCGGTGCGCGCGTACCAGTAGTGCTCGCCGTCGAGGCCGCCATAGGCCACGTTCAGCGTCGGCGTGTAGCCGACCTGCGTCTGCGGCCAGAGCTGCTTCACGTCGTCGTAGACCTTGGCCACGGGCAGCGCGTGCTCGATGCCGGTGTGGCCGTCGATGACCATGCTCATGTTCATCTGGAACAGCGAGCCGCCCTCGGGCACGACCATCATCCGCGTCTCGCGCGCGGCCTCCAGCACCTGCTGGCGCTGATCGCGGCGCGGCTGGTTGTAGCTCTTGACGCTGATCGCGCCGGCCGACTTCAGGCGCTTCAGATGCGTCTGCGCGTCCTCCAGGCTGTTGATCACCGCGCTGAAGTCGGCCTTCGCGCCGTAGAGCACCGTGCCGGTCGAGAAGATCCGCGGTCCCACCACACGGCCGGTGCGCTGCATCTCGGACTGCGTGTAGATGTCGCTGGTGCGGTTGGACGGATCGTGCAGCGTGGTCAGGCCGAAGGCCAGCGAGGCGTAGTTGATCCAGCTCTGCTGCGGAATGATCTCGCTCTCGGCCATGGTGCCGTGCCAGTGCGCGTCGATCAGGCCCGGGATCACGGTCTTGCCGCCGGCCTGGATCGTTTCCGTGCCGGCGGGGATGGCGACCGACGCGCGCGGCCCGATGGCCGCGATGCGGTCGCCGTCGACCAGGATGGCGCCGTCCTCGATGACCTCGTCGGGCTTGCTCGCGTTCATCGTGACGATGCGCGCGCCGACGATCGCGATGCGGCCCTTGGGCTTGTCGGCGGTCAGGGTCAGTTTGATGGGCGCGCCATGCTCGGCCGGCTTGAAGCCCGGCTGCAGCGCCTGCGCGAGCGGCACGGTGAAGAGCTCGTTGCCGAGCGCGTAATGCAGCGCATAGGGCCGGGACTTGCCGTCGCCGGACCAATCGAGGTCGTCGCCCGCGTTGACGTCGAGCATCTTCACCGGCATCGCGTCGGCCTTGGGACCGACGGTCTGCAGCTTGCCCGCGGGCGCGAGCGGCGTGACGTAGGTGTGGAAGCGTTCGGTGAAGCCCAGCCACTGGCCATCGGGCGACACGGTGAAGCGCGTCGCGAATTCGCTCTTGGCGACGGCGAGCTCGCTGTGCTCCGTCAGGCTCAGGCGGATGAGCTGATGGTTGCCGTCGACCTCGCCGGTCTGCTGGCGGCGGGTGACGTAGAGCGTGTCGTTGTCGGCGCCGAACTGCGGCGCCTCGCCGTCCTTGGTGACGCGGCGCGGCTGGCCCTTGCCGTCGGCCGAGGCGATGTAGACGCCGGGCTCCAGGCTGTTCCAGGGCGAGGTCAGGTAGCCGCCCTTGGCCTTCTGATAGGCGATGGCCTTGCCGTCGGGCGAGAACGCCGGGGACAGGTACTTGCCGGGTTCGGGCGTGACGACGGTGTCGCGGCCGCTGGCCAGGTCGAGCGTGCGCACGCGGCCCTGCTCGGCGTCGTTCCAGCTGACGTAGACGAGCTGGCGTCCGTCGCGCGAGAACGAGGGGAAGTATTCGAAGCGATCGGTCTGCGCGGTGAGGCGCTTCGCTTCGCCGGTGGGCAGGCCGTCGCGCAGCTCGCTGGCGTAGAGGTAGCCGGCGGACGAGAACACGACCCGGCGGCCATCGGGCGAGACCTTCACCCAGCGCAGCATCTTCGAGTCGAAGGAGGGCGGCGCGACCTCATGCGCGAAGCGGACGGCGGGGGAGACCTGGCGTTCGTCCTTCACATGGAAGGGGATCTCGGCGGCGCTGGATTTGAAGGGATCGATGCGCCAGAGCTTGCCCTGGGCCCAGGCGACGAGCTGCTTGCCATCGGGCATCCAGGCGATGCCGGGGTAGACGCCGTGGACGGACCAGGACTCCTGGAGGTCGCGTTCCATGCCGGTCCAGGCGGGGAACTCGCGGCCGGTCTTGAGGTCCTTGAGGAAGAGGGCGGTGCGGCCGCCCGAGGCGTCGCGCAGGCGGCGGATGAAGGCCAGGTACTTGCCGTCGGGCGAGGGCGTGGGACGGATCGCGCCGCCGGCGCCGGTGACGAAGGGCTCGGTGGTGCCGTCGGTCAGGTCCTGGCGGTAGATGCGGAAGATCTCGCCGTTGCTGTCCTTGTTGTATTCGAACTGGCGGCCGGGGGTGCTGTCCTGCGAGTAGTAGAGGTACTTGCCGTCGGGCGAGAGCGCGGGCTCGCCGAGGTCCTTCTGCCAGTTGGGCTTCTCGTTGAGCTGCTGGCCCTTGCCGCCGTCCAGGTGGTAGAGCCAGATCTCGCCGCTGCCCAGCGAGCGGGTGCCGGTGAAGTGCTTGCGGGCGGCGATGTACTTGCCGCTGGGGTGCCAGACGGGGTTGTTGAGCAGGCGGAAGTCTTCGGTGGTGAGGGCGCGGGCGTTGGCGCCATCGGCGTCCATGACCCAGATGTTGTCGCCGCCGCCGGCGTCGGAGACGAAGGCGATCTGCTTGCCGTCGGGGGAGAAGCGGGGCTGCATCTCCCAGGCGATGGAGTGGGTGAGGGGTTTGGCTTCGCCGCCTTCGATGGGCATCACGTAGAGGTCGCCGAGCAGGTCGAAGACGACGCGCTTGCCGTCGGGGCTGACATCGACGGACATCCAGGTGCCGGAGCGGATGTCGAGCGTCGCGGTCTTCTTGTCGCCGGGGGGCTGGTTGACGTTCCACTTGGGCGCGGAGGCCGCGGCGGCGGGCGCGGGCGCAGCGGTGGGGGCGTCGGCGGCGAACGCCGCGGCCTGCAGCGCGAGCCCGAAAGCGATCACGCCCGCGCGGGCGGGCGTGACGGTGAAGAGGCTGGTGAGCGGGGTCGGCTTCGTGAGCGTCTTGGTCGGCATGGAGCACCCTGGGATGAAGAGTGCCGGGAGCATATTCGGCGGTCCCGGGCTAACCCGGGAGGGTTTGCGAGGGCGTGACGAATGGCAGTGCGAGGAACGCGCCGATGGCTGCGTCCGGTTTGGATCAATCTGCTGGTGGCAGATATGAACAGGGTGGACCCGCTATCAGATTCGGATTCCGATCGCTGGAGTCAGCGGGTTTTCTCTCAGTATTTTCAGAAGCTTTTTTTGACAGATCCCTTTTTCCGAGTGTTCCGTCGAAGTAGTAGCCGGCCGTTGTCGGAAACGCTTCGAGGACGCCATTCGAAATCAGCGAGAAGAGATGGCCGCGCGCCTTTGACTCGATGGCTTGTCGGTCTGCGTCGGAGAGGTCCGGGGCTTGAGAAAAGAGCACCTCCGCCTGACCGCCGTAGAGCCACATGGCGTAGAAATCACCATTCCTGGCGGCTCTGTCGAGCCAGTCGAATGATTGAATCCGGGTGGGAATCCAGTCGTCGGCCGAATGGGAAGGAGTTCCCCAGAGGTTTGGCGCCCGATTGGCGACAGCGAGGAAGGCAGCAGTCGATACGCCGGATTCTCCCTCGCGGGCCCTGTCCAGTATTTTCTGCGGCTCGGAAAATGCCTGAGGCAGCCACCGATCGGCGGCGGCCTTTTGCTCTGAGAACCGCTTGTTGCTTGAGGTATCCATGCTCGAGTTTTGGAGTGGGGCTGGGGCGGATTTCTCCGAGGGTCGTATAGACCGGTCGTTGAGCGGTGGTTGGGTTCACATCGGTTCACAGCCAAATGGGGGAGGGCTGGGCGGCTTCCGCTGTTCCGGTCACTGTGGGGTTTCGTGGCCATGCCAAGGAGCTCCAAGTGCAATGGAAGATGTGGTTGACAGTGACGATCGGTGTCGCCGCCGTGGCGGCGAACGGTGCGGCAGTCTGGTTGTTGTTGAGGAGCGATGTCGCCCAAACGGGCGAGGCTGATCGTTCGGCGTCGCACGAGGGCGGTGTGGATGTTCCGCGCGGCACTTCCTCCGAGCCAGTGCCGGAAGGAACGTCGCCTGCCGCGCCGGCTGCGAACGAACAGGATCCGGGCGATGACCACGCTTCGCTCGCCAAGGCGATTGCGGACCTCGAGGCGCGAGGCGAGTTGCCCATCCTGGACCGGACTGACTCGCTGACCGGCATCGATGCCGACGGCAATGGCATTCGCGACGACCTGGACCGCTACATCGATCGCAGCTTTGGTGATCCCGCTCAGCGGGAAGCAGCAATCAGATTGACGAAGACGATCCAGCAAACACTGCTCGTCGATCTTTCGAACCATGTCCGGCTCATGGAGGTCGCCCGACGGCATACACGGGACTTGGCGTGCTTCAGCAGCAAGTTCGATCACGACGATGCGGCGGGGTCTCAGCATCGCGCGCAGCTGCACTCGCTGACTACCAACACGAAGGCGCGCTTGCTGGCGTACCTTAGATTTGATCGCGCGCTGAGCGGTCAGGTTTTCAGGATGCCGGAAGGAGACGGCTGTGAATAACACACTTGCCGTTTGGGCATTGGTGCTCTGCACGCTGACTCTGCCAAGGACGGGCGCGTGCATTGATACGGAACAGCTTCCTTGCCAGAGAACGTTCGTCACCGTCGGCTACTTCAATGGAGTCAGAACCACACGTGAGAGCGCGGAAGACACCTTGCGTCGAATCACCAAACGATATGACGCTCGAAGCAGCCAAGGGCATGTGCTCCGCTACGAACTCTTCTACAACAACAGCGCCGGCTTCGAAGACTTCGTCGAAGTCTTCGAGCAACGACTGAAGGAAAAGAACGGCGTGCTGGCGGGGCGCTTCGAGCTCTTCCTGGAGGCCTGGCACGGCGGCGGATCGAAGTGGGACAAGATCCTCAAGGCCGCTCCCGAATTGGGCGGGCTCTTTGCCGGCTTCATGAGCTGGGCCGACGCCAAGTTGATGCGCATGATGACATCGGTGATCGCCGCGCCGCCGAGCGAGGTCGAGCAACTGGTCCATCGCACCCTGATCGACAGGCTCCTGCTGGAGGGCAACGCGCTACTGTTGATCGCCCATTCGCAAGGCAACCTCTTCGCCAACGCCGCCTACGCCCATGCCATGAAGACCTCCACGCCGAATTCGGTGCAGATGGTGCACATTGCTCCGGCATCGGAGCGGGTGAATGGCCAGTACACGTTGGCGGACCTGGATCTGGTGATCAACGGGCTCCGGCTCGCTGGCGGGGTTCCGACGGTGACGTCCACGATTCCGCCCTATGCATCGAGGCCTCCCGGCGAGAACGGAAGGAAGGACCTGCTCGGTCATGGGTTGGTCGAGATCTACCTGAACCCCGCGCTCAGCGTGTCGGGCCGCATCGACGAGCACGTGCGCCACGCGCTGGGCGTACTGCTCCCCGGCCGAAAGATCGCCCAAGCTGGCACCTTCACGGTCACCTTGACCTGGGACGGCGCCGGCGACGTCGACCTGCATGTCTACGAGCCAGGCGGAAGGAAGGTGTACTACGGAGCCCGGGAAGGGGGCGCAGGCGCCCTGGACGTCGACAACACGCGGGAGATCGGCCCCGAGCACTACTACGCGTCGTGTGATCCTCGTCGACTGAAACTCGGGCGCTACATCGTGTCGGTGGCCAACTACTCCCGCGCGCAAGGCAGGACGGCCACGGTGCAGGTCGCCTCGCTCGACGACGGCGTACTCGGGACGAAGTCCCTGGTGCTCGGCCCGCCGACAGGCAGTTACGCGATGTCGACGCTGTTCACGGTCGATGTCTCGAAGGACGAGAACACGGGACGTCTGGAGGCCCGTCTCATCGAATGACCCGTCAACCGAGGCTGGAGTCAGCCCACACGGCCTGAGGCTTCGTGCTGCGCATCAAGCGGATTGGCGCCTCCCGGCGCTGTTGAAAGAAAAACGGGCCGCGCATGCGGCCCGTCCGTTTCGGCGCTTCAAGCGCCGATCCGCTCATCGCTTCCGATCACTTGGCCCGCGACGTCATGATCGCGTCCGCCACGTTCTTCGGCGCCTCGTTGTAGTGCTTGAACTCCATCGTGTACGTCGCGCGGCCTTGCGTCGCCGAGCGCAGCGAGGTCGAGTAGCCGAACATCTCCGACAGCGGCACCTCCGCCTTGATGATCTTCCCGCCCCCGACCATGTCGTCCATGCCCTGCACCATGCCGCGCCGGCTGGACAGGTCACCCATCACCGTGCCCGCATAGTCCTCCGGCGTCTCCACTTCCACCGCCATCATCGGCTCCAGGATCACCGGGCTCGCGCGGCGGCAGGCCTCCTTGAAGCCCATCGACGCCGCCATCTTGAACGCGTTCTCGTTCGAGTCCACGTCGTGGTACGAGCCGAAGGTCAGCGTGACCTTCACGTCCACCACCGGATACCCCGCCAGCACCCCATTGGGCAGGGTGTCGATCACCCCCTTCTCCACCGCCGGGATGTACTCGCGCGGCACCACGCCGCCCTTGATGGCGTCCACGAACTCGAAGCCCTTGCCCGCTTCCTGCGGCTCCACCGTGAAGACCACGTGCCCGTACTGGCCCTTGCCGCCGGACTGGCGCACGAACTTGCCTTCCACGTCGCTCACCGACTTGCGGATCGTCTCCCGGTACGCCACCTGCGGCTTGCCCACGTTCGCCTCGACACCGAACTCACGCTTCATCCGGTCGACGATGATCTCCAGATGGAGCTCGCCCATGCCGGAAATGATGGTCTGCCCCGACTCCTCGTCCGTGCGCACCCGGAAGGACGGATCCTCCGCCGCCAGCCGGCCCAGCGCGATGCCCATCTTCTCCTGGTCCGCCTTGGTCTTGGGCTCCACCGCCTGCGAGATCACCGGCTCCGGGAACACCATCTTCTCCAGCGTGATGATCGACTCCGGATCGCACAGCGTCTCGCCCGTCGTCACGTCCTTCAGGCCCACGCAGGCCGCGATGTCCCCGGCCAGGATCTCCTTGATCTCCTCGCGCTGGTTCGCATGCATCTGCAGGATCCGGCCGATGCGCTCCTTCTTCCCGCGCGTCGGGTTGAACACCGAATCCCCCGATTTCAGGATGCCCGAGTACACCCGCACGAAGGTCAGCTGACCCACGTACGGGTCGGTCATCAGCTTGAAGGCCAGGGCGCTGAACTTCTCGTTGTCATCGGCCCGGCGCGTCGTGTCCTGCTCGTCGTCGTCGGTGCCATGCACCGGCGGAATGTCGACCGGCGACGGCATGAAATCGATCACCGCGTCCAGCATCCGCTGCACGCCCTTGTTCTTGAACGCCGTGCCGCACAGCATCGGCTGGATCTCGCCCGCGATCGTGCGCTGCCGGATCGCGCGCTTGATCTCCGCCTCGTCCAGCTCGCCGCTCTCGAGGTACTTGTTCATCAGCTCCTCGTCCGCCTCGGCCGCCGCCTCGACCATCTTCTCGCGCCATTCCACGGCCTTGGCCTTCAGGTCGGCGGGGATCTCCTGGTACTCGAACTTCATGCCCTGCGACGCGTCGTCCCAGACGATCGCCTTCATCTTCAGCAGGTCGATCACGCCCTTGAACTGGTCCTCCGCGCCGATCGGCAGCACGATCGGCACCGGGTTCGCCTTCAGCCGGTCCACCATCATCTGGCGCACGCGGTAGAAGTCCGCCCCGATCCGGTCCATCTTGTTCACGAAGGCCAGCCGCGGCACCTTGTACTTGTTGGCCTGGCGCCAGACCGTCTCGGACTGCGGCTGCACGCCGCCCACCGAGTCGTACACCATCACCGCGCCGTCCAGCACGCGCATGGACCGCTCCACCTCGATGGTGAAGTCCACGTGCCCCGGGGTGTCGATGATGTTGATGCGGTGCTCCGGGTAGGACAGGTCCATGCCCTTCCAGAAGCAGGTCGTCGCGGCCGACGTGATCGTGATGCCGCGCTCCTGTTCCTGCTCCATCCAGTCCATCGTCGCGGCGCCATCGTGCACCTCGCCGATCTTGTGATTGACCCCGGTGTAGAACAGGATGCGCTCCGTCGTCGTCGTCTTGCCGGCGTCGATGTGCGCCGAGATGCCGATGTTGCGGTAGTGCTCGATGGGGGTCTTGCGGGACATGGTGGTCTCCAGTGGCGATGAACGACCCGCGCGCGCCTGGCCTCCTCGGAAGCGTCCGCCGGTCCAAACCGGTCAATGTAGCGACAAGCCATGACAGCCGCCATCCGCCATCCGGAAGAGCCCGCCGCCACCGGGGGCTGAACCGGCACCCCCGATGCCAGGCCGGCGCGCATGCCTGCCTCGGTCCAGCCTCATCCGCCTGACGAGCGCCACCCCGCGAATGAGGGTGAGGTGCCGGTGCGAACGGCGGTCTTCCCACCGAGTTACGTCATGGGACGCCGATACATTCGGTCACTCAAACAGTTCAGGGAGTAGACGAGATGTTGCGTGCTTTTGCAGGCCTGTTGTCATCAGGTTCGGCGACTCTTGTATTGGCCGCGAGCGCGGCCGCGGCGCCCGGCGCGGTCAATGCCGCCGTGGCCGAAGGCATGACCTGCACCGTCCCGGACGGCTGGTGGTCGCTGGATCGCGACCGCCCGGCCCAGCCCGAGCCGGTGAAGGTGCTGGCGCTGAAGTCGCTGACCACCGGCGCCCCGGGCGCCTGGGTCCAGCCGCTGCGCGGCAAGCTCGCCGACCAGCAGCTGCACCTGGCGCTGGAGCGCCTCACCGAGTGCCGCTGAATGGGGCGCTGAATGGGGCGCTGAATGGGGGCCGAGCGGCCGCTGACCGGCCGCTGACCGGGCTCTGACCGGGCGCTGACGCGAGCGCCCCCCAGGGGGTAAACCCGGGCCGTCCGGCCGCGCTGGCTAGAATGCCGGGCTCACCGCCGCGGCGCGCGCGGCGCAAACCCCCCGGGATCCCATGGCCAGCACCAATACCCCCAAGCACCTGATTCACTTCGAGGGGGGCAATGCCCTCTCGTCCTTCCGGTCCGCGGCGCTGCTGGCGCGCCTGCAGGCCGTCAGCGAGCGCATCGCCACCGTCCACGCGCGCCACGTGCACTGGGTCTGGACCGATGCCGCGATCGACGCCGAGGGCCGTTCCAGGCTGGCCGCGCTGCTGGACTACGGGGACCGCTACGAAGGCCCGTCGGACGGCGCGCTGATCGTCGTCGCCCCGCGCCTGGGCACGCTGAGCCCCTGGGCCTCCAAGGCCACCGACATCGCCCACAACTGCGGCCTGGCGATCCACCGCGTCGAGCGCGTCACCGAATTCCGCCTGACGCTGAAGTCGGGCCTGCTGGCCGGCCTGACCGGCGGCGCCAAGCCGCTGTCCGAGCAGGAGCTGCTGGCCTGCGCCGCGCTGCTGCACGACCGCATGACCGAGAGCGTGCTGCTGTCGCGCGAGGCCGCCGCCCATCTGTTCGACGACAGGCAGGCCCAGCCGCTGGCCCACGTGGACGTGAGCGGCCGCGGCCGCGCGGCGCTCGAGGAGGCCAATGCCGCCTGGGGCCTGGCGCTGTCCGACGACGAGATCGACTACCTGGCCGCCGCCTTCCGGAAGCTGGGCCGCGACCCGAGCGACGTCGAGCTGATGATGTTCGCGCAGGCCAACAGCGAGCACTGCCGCCACAAGATCTTCAACGCCGAGTTCACCATCGACGGCCAGGCGCAGCCGCTGTCGCTGTTCGGCATGATCCGCAACACCGAGAAGGTGTCGCCGCAGCACACCGTCATCGCCTACGCCGACAACGCCGCCGTGATGGAAGGCCATGCGATCGAGCGCTGGCTGCCGGCCGGCGACCGCCGCGCGCCCCGGTACGAGGCCCGCGCCGAGACCGCCCATGTGCTGATGAAGGTCGAGACGCACAACCACCCGACCGCCATCTCCCCGCATCCGGGCGCCTCCACCGGCGCCGGCGGCGAGATCCGCGACGAGGGCGCCACCGGCCGCGGCTCCAAGCCCAAGGCCGGCCTGACCGGCTTCTCGGTCTCCAACCTGCACCTGCCGGGCCTGTCCGAGCCCTGGGAGCAGCACCCCGTCGGCAAGCCGGCCCACATCGCCAGCGCGCTGCAGATCATGACCGAGGGCCCGCTCGGCGGCGCCGCGTTCAACAACGAGTTCGGCCGACCCAACCTGGCCGGCTACTTCCGCGTCTTCGAGCAGGACGTCGACGGCATCCGCCGCGGCTATCACAAGCCGATCATGATCGCCGGCGGCCTGGGCGCGATCCGCTCGGACCTCACGAAGAAGATCGAGTTCCCCGCCGGCACGCTGCTGATCCAGCTGGGCGGCCCCGGCATGCGCATCGGCATGGGCGGCGGCGCCGCCAGCTCGATGGCCGCGGGCACCAACACCGCGGACCTGGACTTCGACTCGGTCCAGCGCGGCAACCCCGAGATCCAGCGCCGCGCGCAGGAGGTCATCAACCACTGCTGGGGCCTGGCCGGGCGCAATCCCATCCTGGCCGTGCATGACGTCGGCGCGGGCGGCATCTCCAACGCTTTCCCCGAACTGGTCAACGACGCCGGCCGCGGCGCCACCTTCGACCTGCGCAAGGTCCCGCTCGAGGAGAGCGGCCTGGCGCCCAAGGAGATCTGGTGCAACGAGAGCCAGGAGCGCTATGTCCTGGCGATCGCGCCGGAGAGCCTCGAGCTCTTCACCGCGATGTGCGAGCGCGAGCGCTGCCCGTTCGCGGTCGTCGGCGTGACGACCGGGGAGCGGGAACTGGTGCTCGAGGACGGCGCCGGCGGCGAGCGCGCCATCGACATGCCGATGGACGTGTTGCTGGGCAAGCCGCCGAAGATGCACCGCGACGTCAAGCGCGTCGCGCGCTCGGGCGGCGCGCTGACGCTGGACGGCGTCGAGCTGGCCACGGCCGCGCGCACCGTGCTGCGCCACCCGACGGTGGCCAGCAAGCGCTTCCTGGTGACCATCGGCGACCGCACCGTCGGCGGGCTGAACCACCGCGACCAGATGGTCGGCCCGTGGCAGGTGCCGGTGGCCGATTGCGCGGTCACGCTGGCCGATTTCAAGGGCTTCGCCGGCGAGGCGATGAGCATGGGCGAGCGCACGCCGCTGGCCGCCGTCGACGCGCCCGCGTCCGGCCGCATGGCCGTGGCCGAGGCCATCACCAACCTGCTGGCCGCGCCGATCGAGCTGCCGCGCGTGAAGCTGTCCGCCAACTGGATGGCCGCCTGCGGCGAGCCGGGCGAGGACGCCGCGCTCTACGACACCGTCAAGGCCGTGGGCATGGAGCTCTGCCCGGCGCTGGGCGTGTCGATCCCGGTCGGCAAGGATTCGCTGTCGATGCGTACCCGCTGGACCGAGGACGGCGCGACGAAGCAGGTCACCGCGCCGGTGTCGCTGATCGTCACCGCCTTCGCCTCGCTCAGCGACGTGCGGGGCACGCTGACGCCGCAGCTGCAGGGTGGCGACACCACGCTGATCCTGGTCGACCTCGGCCAGGGCCGCATGCGCATGGGGGGCTCGATCTTGGCGCAGACGCTGAACCAGTTCGGCCCCGAGGTGCCCGACCTCGACGATCCGGCGCTGCTGAAGGCGCTGGTGGCGGCGGTCAATGAGCTGCGCGGCCAGGGCCGCCTGCTGGCCTACCACGACCGCAGCGATGGCGGCCTGTTCGCGGCCGCCGTCGAGATGGCCTTCGCCGGCCAGCGCGGCGTCAGCCTCAATGTCGACATGCTGGTCACCGAGGGCGACGGCATCAGTGACAGCCGCGCCGAGGTGGGCGACTCCAAGAACTGGGCCGCGCAGGTCAGCGGCCGCCGCGACGAACTGACGCTCAAGGCGCTGTTCAACGAGGAACTGGGCGCCGTGCTGCAGGTCGCCACGGGCGACCGCGACGCGGTGCTGCAGACGCTGCGCGCGCATGGCCTGTCCAAGGTCTCGCATGTCGTCGGCAAGACCAACGACGCGAAGCAGGCCGAGGTCTGGCGCGACGCGAAGAAGGTCTTCGCCGCGCCGCTGCACGAGCTGCAGCAGGAATGGGATCAGGTGTCCTGGCGCATCGCCCGCGAGCGCGACAACCCCGCCTGCGCGGACCAGGAACACGCGCTGGCCGGCGCGCCGGGCCAGGGCCTGCACTGGCTGCCCAGCTTCGACGTCAAGGACGATGTCGCCGCGCCCTTCATCGCCAGCGGCGTGCGTCCGAAGGTCGCGATCCTGCGCGAGCAGGGCGTCAACTCGCATGTCGAGATGTCGTATGCGATGGCGCAGGCCGGCTTCGACGCCTACGACGTGCACATGAGCGACCTGCAGGCCGGCGCGGTCGACCTGAAGGACTTCAAGGGCTTCGTCGCCTGCGGCGGCTTCAGCTACGGCGACACGCTGGGCGCCGGCGAGGGCTGGGCGCGCTCGATCCTGTTCAATCCGGTGCTGAAGGCGGCCTTCGAGGCCTTCTTCGCGCGCCCCGACAGCTTCGCGCTGGGCGTGTGCAACGGCTGCCAGATGCTGGCTGCGCTGTCGCCGATGATCCCTGGCGCGCAGCACTGGCCGAAGTTCGTGCGCAATCGCAGCGAGCAGTTCGAGGCCCGCCTGGCGCAGGTCGAGATCGTCGATTCGCCGAGCATCTTCTTCACCGGCATGGCCGGCAGCCGGCTGCCGATCGCGGTCGCGCACGGCGAGGGCTTCGCGGACTTCTCGCAGCGCGGCAACCCGGACCAGGTGCTGCGCGCGATGCGCTATGTCGATGGCGACGGCCAGCCCACCGAGCAGTACCCGCTGAACCCGAACGGGAGTCCGCAGGGCCTGACCGCGGTGACCACGGCCGATGGCCGCTTCACCGCGCTGATGCCGCACCCGGAGCGGGTGTTCCGCAACATCCAGATGAGCTGGACCGGCGGCGATGCCGGCGAGTTCAGCCCCTGGATGCGGATGTTCCGCAACGCGCGGAAGTGGGTCGGGTGAGCTGGATGGGGGCTGAGGCTCAGCCCCCTTTGGCCTTCACCCAGGTCCGGTTGCGCCCGCACGCCATGACGAACACGCCTCGCGCGGGATCGGGGTCCTTGTAGAGCGCGATGTTCCCGCCGCTGGATTGCGGGTCGCTGTCCTGGTCGTTGCAGGGCTGACCGGGCTGGCGCAACGGCAGCCGCAGCCCGGCGAGACGCGGGTCGAAGACCTCGCCGCCGCGTTGCTGCGTCAGGTCGGCATAGCCGTCGTGAATCGTGAGCTTCCCGGCCAGTTGCATGCCGCCGGTCCCGTTCGGATCGAAGAGGTAGTTGGAGTGGTTGCCGCCCACGATCAGGCCCTTGCGCACCACCGCATTGCCGTGGACTTCGAAGATGGGACCCATCTGGCTGCTGCTTCGCCCGAGGGGACCCGCGTGCGACACCATGCCGCCGTCGGGATTCTTGACCACGAGGCCGCCATTGGCTTGCAACAGGCCGCCAACGTCCGCAGCCCTTTGGACACCGAGCCGTCCCACCTCGGTCAGGTCCTGACCCGCAAACGTCCAGGCCCCGGTTGGCGGCGCCGAGCCGTTCCGGCAGGCGGCGCCGCTGACGCCTCCGCACTCCGGTGCGGGCGCGGCGTGGGGCAGCGCGGCGGGTCCCACGCGCTGGAAGGTGGCCAGCACGCCCGGCACGCCGTCTCCGGGCGCCGCGCCCTGCAGCGGGTTGCTGGCGGCGGGGCTGCTCGGCCCGCGCAGCTGGCTCGCGGCCCGCGGCGTGTCGCCGGGCCAGGAGGCCACGCCATGCGGCCCGGCTGCCCGCAGCGCCGCGTTCAGCTGCGCGCCGTGGCCATAGGGCAGTTCGTCGGCGGCGAAGAAGGGCTGGGTGTTGAACACCGTGACGGAGAACGCCGGCGCCGAGGCGCCAGCCGCCGCGGGCGCCGCGCCGCAATGCTCGACGCAGCGGATGGACACGGCCCAGCGCGGCTCGGCGGGCGCGCCGGTGCGCCCGTCGATGACCTGCTTGCCGTGCTTGAACGGCAGCGCGTCATTGACGTCCATGAAGCCCAGCCCCTGGAGCTCCCGCGCGGTGGGTTGCAACGCATTGGCCACCGGCGGCTTGTCGCCGACCCGCAGGCCGCAGTCCGGCGGCAGCGGCGGCGCGGCGCGCGTGGCCGAGGCCAGCGCCAGCTCCGCGCAGCGCTCCGGCCGCGCGGCCAGCGCCGCGCCGTGCGCCTGCACGTAGCGCCGCGCGCCGTCGCTGAGGGCCGCCAGTTTCTGGCCGGCATGGCGTCCGATGTCGACCATCTGGTCGAACTGCCGCAGGCGCGTCGCGCCGACGTAGAACACGATCGACACGAGCGTCGCGAAGCTCACCTCCAGCAGGCTGAACCCGGACTGGCGGGCGGGAACGCGCCGGCGGGCGGCGCGCGATCGGACTCGGGCGGACATGCGGGGCTCCTGGCGTCAAGGACGGAGCCCGGAATGCTCGCAAGCCGGCACGCGCGCGGCAATTCGCGAGCTTGAGCATCGGCAGGGAGCCGGCTCCCCGATCGCGGCGCCCGCCTGCCTGAATTCCGCGGGTGCGCTGCGCGCGCCGCACGCCAGGCGGCTTCAGCGCCGGCGTCAGGCCGGCGCGGTCTCCGCGGCCACGCCGGCCAGCAACTCGTACGAGCGGCGGCGCGCGGCCGCGTCATGCAGCGCGCAGGCGACGATGAACTCGTCCGCGCCGGTGCGCGCCTGCGTCTCGCGCAGCCCCTCGCGCACGGTGCGTGGTGAGCCGACGATCGCCTCCGCCAGCATCCGCTCCACGGCCAGCTTCTCGCCGGCCGTCCACAGCGCATCCATGTTGTCGACCGGGCGCGGCAGCGCGCCGCGCTGGCCGCGCTGCATGCCCAGGAAGCGCTGCTGCAGCGAGGTGAACAGGCGCTGCGCCTCGGCATCGGTGTCGGCGACCACGACGTTCAGGCCCACCATCGCGTACGGCTTGGGATGGCGCGCGCTGGGCCGGTACTGCTCGCGGTACATCTCGAGCGCCTGCATCAGCATCGCCGGCGCGAAGTGCGACGCGAACGCGAAGGGCAGGCCCAGGTAGGCGGCCAGCTGTGCGCCATACAGGCTGGATCCCAGCAGCCACACCGGCACCTCGGTGCCCTGGCCGGGAATCGCGCGCACGACCTGGCCCTCCTGCTCCGGCGCGAGGTAGCTGATCAGTTCCAGCACGTCCTCGGGGAAGCGGTCCTCATGCGCCGTCGCGAGGTGGCGTCGCAGCGCGCGCATCGTCGGGCCGTCGGTGCCGGGCGCGCGGCCCAGGCCCAGGTCGATGCGGCCGGGGAACAGCGTCGCCAGCGTGCCGAACTGCTCGGCGATCGTCAGCGGCGCGTGGTTGGGCAGCATGATCCCGCCCGAGCCGACGCGGATCGTCGAGGTCGCGGCGGCGATCTGGCCGATCAGCACCGCGGTTGCGGACGAGGCGACGCCGTCCATGTTGTGGTGCTCGGCGACCCAGTAGCGCGTGTAGCCGAGCCGCTCGGCGTGGCGCGCGAGGGCGAGGCTGTCATGGAGCGCCTGGGCGGCGCTGCCGCCTTCCACGATGGGGGCGAGATCGAGGATCGAGAGTCGGGCTTGCATGGGCGCGCAGTCTAGGCGCGCCTCCCGGACCGGGGCGGCGTCAGGGTTATCGCCGGATGGGGTAGGCGATCGGGGCGCTCGATCAATCGCTGGTGAGCTGGGCCTGGACCTGGCGCGTCTTGCCGCCGTTCCAGACCGACAGCGTGACCTTGTCGCCGACCTGGCGCTCCTCGAGCTCATTGAGCAGTTCGTCCAGGTCGCCGACCGGTTTGCCATTGACCGCGGTGATGACGTCGCCGCCGACGATGCGGCCGTCGCGGCCGCGCATGAACGGCTGCAGCCCGGCGCGCTGCGCGCCGCCGCCGGGCCGCAGCCCGATCAGCACCACGCCCTTGGGCAGGCGCAGCACCTGGCGCAGCTGGTCGGTGCCCGCGGTCAGGCCCAGCGCCGGGCGGATCACGCGGCCATGCTTGATCAGCTGCGGCACCACGCGGTTCACCTCGTCGGCCGGGATCGCGAAGCCGATGCCGTTGCTGCCGCCGCTGGGGCTGAAGATCGAGGTGTTCACGCCGATCAGCCGGCCCGCCGAGTCGAGCAGCGGGCCGCCGGAATTGCCCGGGTTGATCGCGGCGTCGGTCTGGATCGCGCCGCGGATCGTGCGCTGCGTCATCGACTCGATCTCGCGGTTCAGCGCCGAGACGATGCCGCGCGTCAGCGTCTGGTCCAGGCCGAACGGATTGCCGATCGCATAGACCGTCTGCCCCACCTGCAGGTCCTTGCTGGCGCCCATGGGCACCGGCTGCAGCTTCTCGCGCGGCGCGGCGATGCGCAGCACCGCCAGGTCGCGGTCGGGATCGACGCCCACCAGCGTGGCGTCGTACGAGGACTGGTCCGACAGCGTCACCTTGGCGGCCGAGGCGCCGCGGATCACATGGAAGTTGGTGACGATGTGGCCCTGTTCATCCCACAGGAAGCCGGAGCCGGTGCCGCTGGGCACCTCGGTCACGTTGCGCGAGAAGAAGTCGCGCTGCTGCGCCAGCGTGGTGATGTGGACCACCGACGGCGACAGCTTGCGGAACACCGCGATGTTGTTCTGCTCCTGGGCGTCGAGCGGGCCGCGTGGCGTCACCGGGCGGGGCTGCGCGCCGGCCGCGGTCAGGGCGGCGAGCAGGAGGACGAGGATGGCGGGAAGGCGCGTGGCGCGCAAGACCTGGCACGGTCGGACGGGCATGGCGGTGAAAGGGGCGTCGCGGCGATGCGCGCGATTATGACGAGGCCTGCGGGTCGCCGGACCGGCGCGCGATCTCGGCCTCCAGATGGGCCGCGCGTTCGCGCAGCAGGTCCGCCGCGGCCTTCAGCCGCAGGTGCGTGCGCACGCGCGCGAGCAGGATCGGCGGGCTGATCGGCTTGGTGATGTAGTCCTCCGCGCCGAGGGCCAGGCCGTGGCTCTCGTCCGCCACGTCGGAGCGCGAGGTCAGGAACAGCACCGGGATGTCGCGCGTGGCGGCGTCCGCCTTGAGCCAGCGGCAGATCTCGTAGCCGTCCATGCCCGGCATCAGCACGTCCAGCAGGATCAGGTCGGGGCGCGGCGCCTCGGCGGCGATGCGCAGCGCGCGGTCGCCGGTGATCGCGACCTTGACGCGGTGGCGGTCCTTCAGCAGCTCGTAGAGCTGCGACAGGACCTCGGGAGAGTCGTCCACGACGAGCAGGGTCGGGCGCGCGTCGAGGGCGGTGTCCGTGGCGCTGGCGTCGGTGTACGTGCTCGTGCTCGTGCTCGTGTTGGTGCTGGTGCTGGTGCTGGTGCTGGTGTCTGTGTTGGCGTCGGTGTTGGTCGTTGCGGGGGGATGATCGTCGTGCATGGTGCTCCCTTAGCGGCTGGCGCGAGCCGCCGCCTGTTCATCGTCGCTCGGCGGCGTGGCCGCGTCGAGCAGCCGCAGCGCGGCCTCGAAATCGAACCGCGCCGCCGCTTGCGCCGCCTCGCGCAGGCGGGCGGCGCGCTCCGGGCCGATCTGGCCGGTGATTTGGTCCAGCGCCTGCGCCAGCGCTTCGGCGGTCTCGGCCGCCGCGCCGTCGTTGCCGGCCAGTTGCCGGCGCCACCGCGCCAGATCGGTCATCAGCCGCGCGAGCGCCTCCTCGGGCGCCGGCGCGGGCGCTGCGCCCGGCATCGGCACGCCCGGCGGCAGCGAGGGCGCGGGCGAGGTGGGCAGCGCGTCCAGCGTCCGGTCCAGCCCGCCCAGCAGCCGATCCAGCGCGGCGCGCGTCTCGGCCGCCAGCGCGCGCCGGCGCGGCGCGGGCGCGCCAGCGCGCGCCGGCGCGGCGCGGGCGCGCCGGCGCGGCAGGCCTGCTCGAGCGCCGCGGCGGCCTCGCACAGCGTCATCGCGCCGATCGTGGCCGAGGCGCCCCGCAGCGCGTGCGCGATCCGCTCGAGCGCTTGCGGATCCTCCCCGGCCGCGTCCAGTTGCGCGGCCGTGGCCTGCTGCGTCTGGTGGAACACGCGCAGCAGCCTCAGGTACAGCGTGGTGTTGTTGGCCGCGGTGGCCAGGCCGGTGCGGGACTCCAGCCCCTCGATCGCGGGCACGGGGGAGGGCGCCTCGGCGCTGAGCGGCACGCCGCCGCCGGCCTCCGGGCCCTGCGCCCGGTCCGGCCTGTCCGCCGCGCGCGGGCGCACCCAGCGGGCCAGCGTGTCGAACAGCGCGTCGGCATGCAGCGGCTTGGCGATGTGATCGTTCATGCCGGTGGCCAGGATGCGCGTCCGGTCGGCGCCCGTGGCGTTGGCCGTCAGCGCGATGACGGGCAGGGCGCGCCAGCGGGGGTCTTCGCGCAGTTGGCGGGTGGCCTCGTAGCCATCCATCTCCGGCATCTGGCAGTCCATCAGCACGCCGTCGAAGGCGTCCGGGGACGCTCGCAGCAGCGCCAGCGCGATGGCGCCGTTGCCGGCCAGCGTCACCGAGATGCCGGCGCGCGACAGCAGTTCCTCGGCCAGGTCCCGGTTCACGGCGATGTCGTCGACGACCAGGAGGCGCGCGCCGGCGAGTCCGCGCATCGCGGCGCGGGTCGCCGCCTGGCGGCGGGCCTGCGCGCCGCCGGGGCCGCCGCAGGGCGGGGCGGCGCCCAGCACGCCGCGCAGCATGGCGGCCGTCACCGGCTTGGCGAGCACCGGCGGGCGCTGGCCGGTGGGCAGCCGCGACATCGCTTCGTAGAGCGTCTCGTCATTGCTGAACGCGGTGACCAGCGCGATGCGTGGCGGCTGGGCGAATTCGTCCAGCAACAGGGCCGCCGCGGAGAGTCCGCTCATCTCCGGCATCCGCCAGTCCAACAGCACCCAGTCGAAGGGGCGCCCGGCGAGCGCCGCGGCACGCGCCATCCGCAGCGCGGCGCGGCCGCCGGCGGCCATCTCCGGCGCCAGCCCCTGGGCCCGGCACAGGGCCGCGAGCAGTTCGCGCGCGACACGGCTGTCGTCGACCACCAGCACGCGCGCGCCGGGCGGGACGCCGGCGGCGCCGATGCCGGCAGCGGCGTCCGCATCGATGCGTCCTTCGACATCGACCTCGATCTCCGCATCGCCATCCGCATCGCCATGCGCGTGATGGCCGGTGTCCATGTCCGGGCCGCGATCCGCCGCCTGCAGGCCGAGTCTCACGGCGAAGTGGAAGGTGCTCCCGACGCCGGGCATCGACTCGACCCACAGGCGGCCGCCCATCATGTCCACGAGTTGCCGGCAGACGGCCAGCCCCAGGCCGCTGCCGTCGGGGACGGCGGGCTCGGCCTCGTCGAGCTGGCGGCGCACCTGCGCCAGCTGCGCCGGCGTCAGCCCCGGCCCGCCGTCGCTGACGCTGAACTGCAGGAGGACGCCGCCGGCGGCCGGGGCGCCGGGCTCGCCGGGCTCGCCGGGCGTCACCGCGATCACCACCTCGCCCTGGCCGGTCACCCGCGCGGCCTGCTTGCCCAGCTGCGCCAGCACCTGTCCCAGACGCAGCGGATCGCCGACCAGCGCCGCCGGCACGCCCGCCGGCACGTTCAGCAGCAGCTCGACGCCCTTCTGTTCGAGGCCCAGTCCCAGCACCTGCACCGCGTGGTCCAGCACCTCGCCCAGGTCGAAAGGGATGTGCTCCAGCGCCAGCCGGCCGGCCTCGATGCGGCTGAAATCGAGGATGCCGTCGATGACCCCGAGCAGGTTCTCCGCCGCGTCGCGGGCCTTCTCGACGTAGTTGCGCTGGCGCGCGTCCAGCTCCGTCTGCAGCGCCAGGTCGGACATGCCGATGATCGCGTTCATCGGCGTGCGCAGCTCATGGCTCATGTTGGCCAGGAAATCGGCGCGCAGCCGCGTGGCGTTCTCCGCGGCCTCCCGCGCGCGGCGGATGTCGGCCTCGGCCTCGATCTGGTCGGTCAGGTCGGTGAGCCAGACCAGGATCCCGCGCCGGTGCAGCGCCACCGGCAGGAAGACCGCCAGGCAGTCGTGCCGCTGGCCGTCCGGACCGAGCAGCGCCAGCTCCACGTCGCCCTCGCGCGGCGCGATGGCGCCGCGCAGCATCGCGGTGGCGCGCTCGCGGCTGGCCTCGTCGGCGTAGGCGTCCGGCCAGGGCTCGCCCACGCGCACGCCGGTCAGCCGTCTCAGCGCCGGATTGGCCACCCGCACCCGCTGGTCCGCGATCACGCCGATGCCCACCGGCGTGCGGGCGATGATGGTCAGGTAGCGGCGCTCCTGCGCCTCCAGCTTCAGTTCCAGCGCCTGGCGCGCGACGCGCTGGGCCAGGTGCCGCAGCAGCGCGGCCTGCAGGGCGAAGGCGATCAGCGCGGCCAGGGCGCCGATCACCGCCTGCGCGGGCGGGCTCAGCGCCTGCCGCAGGTCCGCCACGTACACCAGCCGCCACGGGCCGGCGGGATCGCCCCATTCGACGGGCCGGCTGACGACGGCATGGCGGCGTCCTTCCAGCGTCACCGTCAGCTCGGCGGGGTTGAAGGGCAGCAGCGTCACGCGGGCCGGATCGTCGAAGCCGCGGCCGTACTGGCGGTCCACGCCGAGCAGCCGGCTGCGCTCCGCCGACGCGCGTCCGGCCAGCGTCATCACCCAGGCCGGTTCGCTGGAGGCCATGACCACGCCGTGCGGCGAGACGAGCAGGCCGGTGGCATCGGCGCGCGTGCCGAGGAAGCGATCGAGTTGCTCCGCGAGGTAGCGCGACGAGATCACGCCGATGATCGGCCCTTCCTCGCCGCTGCCCGCGTAGATCGGCGCGCTCAGGAAGACCGAGCGCCGCGAGGCGGTCAGGCTCAGCGCCACGAACACGCTGGGCCGGCCGCGCATCGCCTGGCGGAAATACTGGCGGGCGCGCACGTCCTGGCCGATGGAGGTGGGCTGGACGTCGCCGCGGGTCCAGTCGCTGACGATGCGGCCCTCCCGGTTGACGATGAAGCTGAGTTCCGCGCCGACGTGGTCGGTGAGCACCGCCAGCACGTCCGCGCCGGGGCGGGTGAGGCGCGCGACGTCGACGTCGCTCACGGCCGTGGCCGTCTTCAGCTCCGCGTTGACCTGTCCGGCCAGGCGCACGGCGCCCATCGCGCGGCTGTTCTCGGTCAGGCCCTTCAGGAGCAGCAGTTCCCGGTCGCCCCAGGTGGCCAGGCCGGCGCGGAAATCGGCTTCCTCATGGCGCCGCGCCAGATCCGCCGCGAGCACGCCGGCCAGGACCGAGAGCAAGGCCACGCCCAGCCACAGCAGCGGCCGGTGGGCCATGAGCCGCCGGATGGCGCCGGTCATCGCGCCCACCGCGCGGCGGCCGCGCCGCCGTCCCAGCGCAGCAGGGCCAGCGCCTCGTCGAACCGGAAGCCGGCCGCCGCCGCGGCGACGCGCCGCAGCAGCACGGTCCGCGCCGGCGCCGGCGGGTGGGCCTCCAGCTCCCGCAGCAGCGCCGCGGCGGTCTCGACCGCGCCGGCGTCGCCCGCGTGAAGATGCCGCGTGAGCCGGCGCAGCAGCGCCTCGAGCCGGGCGGCCGGTTCGCCGGCGCGCGGCGCGGCGGACGGCGGCGCGGCGGCCGCCTCGGGAAAGCGCGGCGCGAGCCATCGCGCCAGCGTCTCGAACAGGCGCTCGACGTTGAGCGGCTTGGGCAGGTGGTCGCTCATGCCGGCGGCGAGGATGCGCTCCCGGTCGCCGCTCATCGCGCTGGCGGTGAGCGCGATCACCGGCAGCTCGCGCCAGGCCGGCTCGCGGCGGATGAGGCGCGTGGTCTCGTAGCCGTCCATGACGGGCATCTGGCAATCCATCAGCACGGCGTCGAAGCCTTGCGGCGCGGCCGCCAGCCGGTCCAGCGCCTGCTGGCCGTTGCCGGCCAGCGTGACGTCCAGCCCGGCCGCGCGCAGCAGCTCGGCGGCCAGCTCCTGGCTGCCGGGATCGTCCTCGACCACCAGCAGCCGCGCCCCGGCGAGCTGCATCATCGCCAGCCGGGTCGAGGCCCGGCGCCGCGGCGCCGGCGGCGGGCGGCGGCTGGCGTGGCCGCTGGCGGCCGCGATGGCCTGCAGCAGCGTCGAGGCCGTGACCGGCTTGTTCAGCTGCACCGGGCGGTCGCGCGGGTCGAAGTCCGCCAGCGCGGCCGTCAGCGTCTCGTCGCGTCCGAAGGCCGTCACCAGCAGCACGTGCGGCGGCGCGGCCAGGCGTCCGTCCGCGATCAACCGCGCCGCCTCCAGGCCGTTCAGGACGGGCATCTGCCAGTCCATCAGCACCAGGTCGTAGGGATCGCGCGCCGCCTGGGCCTCCAGCACGGACTGCACGGCATTGGCGCCGTTCACGGCGCGGTCCACGCGCATGCCGAAGCCGGCGCACAGCGCGCCGAGGATCTCGCGCGCGGCATCGTTGTCGTCGGCGACCAGCACCCGCAGGCGGCTGACGTCCACGGGCGCCGCCGCTTGCGCCGCCTGGGCCGGCGCCTGCAGCCCCAGCCGCACGGTGAAGCTGAAGGTCGAGCCCTCGCCGGGCCGGGAGCTCACGCCGATGGTGCCGCCCATCAGCTCCACCAGCTGCCGGCTGATCGCCAGGCCCAGGCCGCTGCCGCCGTACTTGCGTGTCGTCGAGGTGTCGGCCTGGACGAAGCTGGCGAACAGCCGCGCCGCGGCCTCCTCGCTCATGCCGATGCCGGAGTCGCGGACGCTGAAGTGCAGCTCGACCTCGCCGGATGAGGCGCTGGATGAGGCGCGCTCGATGGCGACGACCACCTCGCCCTCCTCGGTGAACTTGACCGCGTTGTTGGCCAGGTTGACCAGGACCTGCCCGAGCCGCGTCGGGTCGCCGATCAGCGCCGTCGGCACGTCATGGGGCAGGTGCAGCAGCAGCTCCACGCCCTTGTCCTGCGCGCGCAGCGCGATGAGGGTGACCATGTGGTCCAGCACCTGGTCCAGGTCGAAGGGCACGGCCTCCAGCGTCAGCCGACCGGACTCCATGCGGCTGAAGTCCAGGATGTCGTCGATCAGGTCGAGCAGGCTCACCGCGGCGTCGTTGACCTTCTCCAGGCAGGTGCGCTGGCGCGCATCCATGCCGGTCTGCAGCGCCAGGTCGGACATGCCGATGATCACGTTCATCGGCGTGCGGATCTCGTGGCTCATGCTGGCCAGGAAGCTGGACTTGGCGTGCGCCTCGGCCTCGGCGGCCTCCTTGGCGCGCAGCGCCTCGCGGGCCGCCTCGCGCCGCCGCGTGATGTCCATCAGCCACAGCAGCAGGGCCGGCTTGTCGCCCTCGTAGTCGATGGGCATCGTGGACAGCAGGAAGTCGCGCGGCTCGCCGGCCGTGTCGATCAGGCGGACGTCGACGTGGCGCCGCTCGAGCCGGTAGGCCAGCACCTCGGCCATGACGGCGCGGCTGGCGTCGTCGGCGGCCCGGTCCGGCCAGCGCTCCTGCAGCCGCATCCCCAGCCGCGAGGCCAGCGCCGGGTTGGCGAACTCGACTCGCCCGTCGAGCAGCAATCCGACGCCGATCGGCGCCATGTTGAAGATGGTCCGGAACTGGTCGGCGCGGGCCTGGATCTCCGCCACGTGGCGGGCGCTCTGGCGCCGCTGGGCCGCCATCAGCCGGGCCAGCGCGATGGCGGCGAACAGCAGGATCGCGCTCGATGCCGCCACCAGGACCTGCTGGCGCGCCGACATCGCGCCGGCGAGGTCGTCCAGCAGCACCAGGCGCCAGGGGCCCGCCGGGTCGTTCCATTCGACCGGCGCGGCCGCGACGGCCAGGCGGCGGCCATCGATCAGCGCCACCGCCGCCGCGTCCGGGTCGAACGGCAGCCGCCGCGAGGCCGCGGGATCCTCGAACAGCGCGGCGTAGCGCCGCGCCGCCATCAGCGCGCGCGCCCGGTCCGCGCTCGGGGCGCCGGCCAGGGTGAGTTCCCATGCCGGCCGGCTGGCCGCGAAGACCACGCCGTGCGGCGACACCAGCAGCGCGCCCGCATGGCGCGGTGACTTGACGATCCCGTCCAGCATCCGCGGCAGCTTGCGTCCCACCATGACGCCGATGACGCCGCTGGACTGCTGATAGCCCGCGTAGACGGGCGCGGTGAACAGGATGGCGCGCTCGCCCAGGCGGGCGCTGAGCGCGGTGAAGATCGACGATCGTCCCTGCAGCGCCTGCTGGACATAGGGCCGGTAGGCCAGGTCCAGCCCGATGGCCTGCTGCTCGGGGCGCTTCACCCATTCGGCGACGATGAGGCCGGCGCGGTTGATCACGAAGGCCTCGTCGCCGTCCAGCGAGGCCGCGATGGCGGCGAGATGGGCCTCGCCGGGGCGGTCCTGGCGGGCGCGCCGCGCATCGGTCTGCAGGGCGAGCGACTTGACGACCGGATCGAGCAGGCCGCTGATCTCGATGGCGCCCATGTCCTTGCCGGAGAGCGTCTCCTGGAGCAGCGCGACGGCTTCGCGCTCGGCGGCGGTGCGCAGCGCGCGATGGTGGTCGCGCTCGAGCACCCAGCGCTGCGCGGCGCTCAGCGCGATGCCGGCCGCGATGGTGGCCAGCGCGATCGCCCCCCAGCACAGCGCCTGCCGCAGGCCCTCGCTCCGAATCGACAGACCCATCCCTGATCCCTTGCGCAACGCCCGCGGCGACAGGTGTCGGATGTGGTCGGCGCGCTCCCCGTGGCGCGCCGCGCGCCGTCGGACGGGAGCGCCGAGTGTTCGGGCCGGGGTCGGGTCTTGTCAAGCGCGTCTGGTCAAGGAGGAGGACTGACGGTCTCCATCCATTCGCGCTTGCGCGCCAGCGCCTCGTCGTCGTCGGCGAAGCGCTGGGCGATCTCCTGGAACTGCGGCTGGATGCGCAGGAAGGCCTGGACGATGTCGGGGTCGAAGTGCCGGCCCGCCCCCTCGGCGATGATGCCGGCCGCCTGCCCATGGGGCATGCCGTCCTTGTAGACGCGCCGGCAGATCAGCGCGTCATAGACGTCGGCCAGCGCCATCAGCCGCGCGGAGAGCGGGATCTCGTCGCCGCGCAGGCCCTGCGGATAGCCCGAGCCGTCCCACTTCTCCTGATGCGAGTAGGCGATGTCCTTGGCCGTCGACAGGAAGCCCACCGTGGTGCCCAGCTGCGCCTCGGCCTGCGCGATGGCGTCGCGGCCCAGGCGCGGATGGGCCTTCATGACCTCGAACTCCTCCGGCGTGTAGCGGCCCGGCTTGAGCAGGATGCGGTCCGGGATGCCGACCTTGCCGATGTCGTGCAGCGGCGCGGACTTGTACAGCGTGGCGATGTACTCGGGCGTCAGCGTGGCGGCGAAGCGCGGATGGCCGCACAGCGCCTCGGCCAGCGCGCGCACGTAATGCTGGGTGCGGCGGATGTGGTTGCCGGTGTCGCTGTCGCGCGTCTCGGCGAGCGAGGCCATCGCCAGGATGGTCACGTCCTGGATCGCCGCGAGCTCGGCGGTGCGGCGCGCCACCTCGGCCTCGAGGAAGCCCGCCTTGTCGCGCAGGAAGTCCGCGCTGGCCTTCAGGCGCAGGTGCGTGCGCACGCGCGCCATCACGATCGGCGGGCTGATGGGCTTGGTGATGTAGTCCACCGCGCCGAGCGCCAGTCCGCGCGTCTCGTCCGCCACGTCGGACCGGGCGGTCAGGAAGATCACCGGGACGTCGCGCGTCGCGGCCTGCGCCTTGAGCCGGGCGCACACCTCGTGGCCATCCATGCCCGGCATCATCACGTCGAGCAGGATCAGGTCCGGACGGGGTTCCGCGCCGGCGATGCGCAGCGCCTTGTCGCCGCTGTTGGCGATCTTCACGCGGTAGCGGCCGCGCAGCAGTTCGCTCATCAGCGCGAGGTTGTCCGGCGTGTCGTCGACGACCAGCACGGTCGCGCCGTCGGTCGGATCGGGGTCCGTCTCCGGCGCGCGGGCCGACAGGGACGGGGTCGTCGGTGAAGCGGTCGCGTTCATGCGGTGCTCCCGGAGGATGTGGGATCGGTGTCGGCCTGGCGCGCGTCCTCGCGCAGCAGCGTCAGGGCCGCGTCGAAGTCGAAGCGCGTGGCGGCGTCCGCCGCGCGGCGCAGCGCGCGCAGCCGCGCGGTGGGCAGCGGCAGGCCGTCGAGCATCGCCGACAGCTCCTGGGCCGCGTCGGCGGCCGTGGAGTCGCTGTCGTCGAGCAGGCGCTCCAGGCGCAGGATCAAGGCCTCCAGCCGGGCCTTGGCCGCGTCGTCGATGAAGGCGGGCCGCGCCGGCGCGTGGGTGGCCGCCGCGGCGGCGGCCCCCTGCGCCATCGCCTCGCGCGCCAGGTGCCGGCCCAGCGACAGCAGCAGCGTCGCCAGCAGCGACTGCGCGCGGGTCAGCAGCGGATCGCGCTCGGCGGCGGACAGGCGCTGGCCGCAGGCCTGCTCGAGCGCGCCGGCCGCCGCCGCCAGCGGACGCGCGCCGAGCGTGGCGGCGGCGCCGCGCAGCGAATGCGCCAGCCGCGTCATCGTCGTCCAGTCGGCGGCGGCGGAGGCCGCGGCGAAGCGGGCGGCGAAGTCGGTCTGCGAGTCGTGGAAGGTGCGCAGCAGCTTGCGGTACAGCGGCACGTGGCCGGCGGCGGTCGCCAGTCCTGCCTGCACGTCGAGCCCGGCGATCTGCGGCAGGCCGTCCGGTCCGGCGGCGGGCGGCTCGCCCGCGGGCGGCGCGCCGGTGGCCGGGCCGCCGTCCTCGAGCACCGGCACGCGCGGGCGGCGCGTGTCGACGCGCCGGCCGGAGCCGGAGCGCGTGTCCATCGGGACATCCGCCGCGGGGATGGCGGGCTGGACCCAGCGCGCCAGGGTCTCGAACAGCAGGTCGACGTTGAGCGGCTTGGAGATGTGGTCGTTCATGCCGGCCTCGATGACCTTCTCGCGGTCGCCGCTCATCGCGTTGGCGGTCATCGCGATCACGGGCAGCGCGCGCCAGCGCGGATCGGCGCGCAGCGCGCGCGTGGCCGCATAGCCGTCGAGCACCGGCATCTGGCAGTCCATCAGCACGCCGTCGAAGCCGTCGGGCGAGCCGGCCAGCAGCTCGAGCGCGACCCGGCCATTGACGGCCAGCGTGACGTGCAGGCCGGCGTCCTCGAGCAGCGCGGAGACGAGCTCCTGGTTCAGGTCGTTGTCCTCGGCGACCAGGATGCGCGCGCCGGCCAGGCGCCGGATCGCCTCGCGCGCCGAGTCGCGCCGGCGCTGCGCGGCCGGCGCGGGCAGGTCGGCATGGCCGAGCGCCTCGCCGATCGCGCCCAGCATCGACGAGGCGGTCACCGGCTTGGTCAGCAGCACCGGACGGCGCTCGCCGCCGGCCGCGGCCAGCGCGGCGGTGAGCGCGTCGTCACGCCCGAACGAGGTCACCAGCACGACGGCGGGCGCGCGTTCGAGCCGGCCGTCGCCGAGCTGGCGCGTGGCCTCCAGGCCGTCGACGACCGGCATCTGCCAGTCCATCAGCACCAGCTCATAGGGACGGCCGTCGGCCTGCGCGCGCTCGGCGTCGCGGATCGCCTCGGCGCCGTCGGCGGCGGTGCTCACGTCCAGGCCGAAGCTCGCGCCCAGCGTGGACAGGATCTCGCGCGCGGCGCGGTTGTCGTCCACCACCAGCGTGCGCATGCGCGCGAGCTCATGCGCCATCAGCGCGCGCCGCGCCGGCAGGTCCGAGCCCTCGGGCTGCAGCGCGAAGCGGGCCGTGAAGTGGAAGGTCGAGCCCTGGCCCGGGGCGGACTCCAGCCAGATGCGCCCGCCCATCATCTCGACCAGCTGCCGGCAGATCGCCAGGCCCAGGCCGCTGCCGCCGTACTTGCGCGTGGTCGAGCTGTCGGCCTGGCTGAAGCTCTGGAACAGCCGGGCCTGCTGCTCGGGCGTCATGCCGATGCCGGTGTCGCGGACCCAGAAGTGCAGCTCCACCTCCGGCGTGCAGACCGCGTCCAGCGCGGTCGAGGCGTCGCGCGCGGCGGCGGGGTTCGAGGCGATGCCGACGATGATCTCGCCGCGGTCGGTGAACTTGGCGGCGTTGTTGCCCAGGTTGACCAGCACCTGCCCGAGCCGCAGCGGATCGCCGACCAGCGCGGTGGGCAGGTCGGCCGGGAGGTTGAGCAGCAGCTCCAGGCCCTTGTCCTCGACGCGGAAGCCGATCAGGTTGACCAGGTGGTCGAGCACGTCCTCCATGCGGAAGGGCACGCACTCCAGGCTCAGCTTGCCGGCCTCGATGCGGCTGAAGTCGAGGATGTCGTCGATGACGCCGAGCAGGTTCTCGGCGGAGCGGTGCACCTTCTCGATGTAGTTGCGCTGGCGCGTGTCCAGGCCGGTCTGCAGCGCCAGGTGGGACATGCCGATGATCGCGTTCATCGGGGTGCGGATCTCGTGGCTCATGTTGGCGAGGAAATCCGACTTGGCGCGGGTGGCGTCCTCGGCCGCGTCCTTGGCCTGCTGCAGCGCCTCCTGGGCGCGCTCGCGGTCGGCCAGCAGCGTCTGCAGCTGGCGGTGCTGGGCCTGGAGCTCGAGGTCCTTGCGGTCGCGGGCCACGCCGTGGGCGAGGCTGCGCATCGAGGCCACCAGCAGCCCGAAGGCCAGCAGCGCGACCAGGCCGGCGATGGTGAGCCGCGTGGCGAGGGGCTCGAGCGCCTCCAGGTCGCCCAGCAGCACCAGGCGCCAGGGGCCGGCGGGATCGTTCCAGGCGACCTCGGCCTGGACGGCGGCGTGGCGCACGCCGCCGATCTGGACGATGGGGGCGGCGGGGGCGAAGGGCAGGGTGTGGGTGCGGGCGGGGTCCTCGAAGAGCCTGCCGTACTGGCGCGAGGCGGTCAGCGCCTGCGAGCGCCGCGGCGTGGCGGCGCCGTCCAGGCTCATGCGCCAGTCGGGCCGGCTGGCGGCGAGCACCACGCCCTGCGGGGAGACGAGCAGCGCGCCGGCGTAGCTGCGGGTGTCGAGGAAGCGGTCGAGCGCGTCGGCATAGAGCCGGGCGGCGACGACGCCGATGATCTCGCCGCTCTGGCCGGGCTGGCGGTAGATGGGCGCGGTCAGCCAGAAGGCGCGCTGGCCGGTGGTGATGCTGATGCCGGCGAAGACGTTGGGCTGGCCGCGCAGGGCCTGGCGGAAGTATTGGCGGAAGCTGACGTCCAGGCCGATGGTGACCAGGCCCTCGTCGTCCCAGCTGGCGATGATGCGGCCGGCGCGGTTGACGACATAGGCCTGCTGGGCGCCGACGCTGGTGGCCAGGACTTCGAGCGTGTCGGCGGCGGGGCGGGTGCGGCGGGCGGCGTCGGTGTCGGTGAGCTGGGCGGCGGCCTTGAGGGCGGGGTTGAGCTGGCCGGCCAGCACGACGGCGCCCATGCCTTTGCCGGTGAGGGTCAGGCCCTGGAGGGCGAGGGCCTCGCGCAGGGCGGCGTTGGCCAGGCCGCGGTGGAAGTCGTGTTCGAGCGAGCGCCGATGCGCCTCGCTGACCGCGATGCCGAGCGCGAGCGCCGCGACGGCGGCCGCGATCCAGGCGATCGGGCGGTGCCGCAGCAGCCAGTCGGAGACACGACCCATCCCTTTCCCTCCCCGGAAGGCCCGGTCGGTGGCCGCCGGGCCGTGGTGGATGAACGTCCGGGCAGTGTAGGGGAGTTGAGGCGGCTTGCGGGGAAGGCGTGGCGCCTCCCGCCGTCAAGCCTTCTCGCGGACTTCAGATCGATGAGGAGCCCACCGGGACGGCCTTCTCCTGCGGCTTGGGGAACCATTGTTGCCAGAGCGCCTGGCAACGTTTCCCGGCGGTATCACCAGGCTTCTCCCATTTTGGCGGAGAGGCAAGCTTCTCTAGCACGGGGAGCAAGGCGCCGTCCATCTTCCTTCTCAGCGTGCCCCGATCGAGAGCCCCCTTCTTCAGTGCCAGCAGGCGATCGATGCCGTCGACGAAGGCCTGGGTTCGAGGGGTGTCGCCAACGTACAGCATGTCGCCAATGCCGCGGCTGTCCAGGGCGTCCACCATGTCGTTCGCGAAGTTCGGATGGTTTTCTGCCAGAGCCACGGCGAAATCGAAGAGGACGGGCGCCGCCGGCGACGCGTCGAGATCATTGATGCCTTCCGTCGTGAAGTCGAAGGCGGTGGAGCCCTTCCTGCCGGGTCCGCACCGTCCTCTTTCGCCAAGCACGATGTCCGTGAGGTCCTCAGCGGTCAGCGCGCCCTTCTTGCGAAGATTGAGCAGGCAGTCGCACAGGGCTGAGAGGTTGGCGGAACCATCCGTGCCGGTCGCCTTGTCCTTCAAGCAGCAATTCTCCGCAAACAGCTCCAGTGGCGTCCGAGTTTGGACGTGACTGTTCCTGCACATGAACATCAAACGAAGGTCCGAGCCCTTCAACAGCTTGGCGTCGACTGCTGCTTCCAGTTGGGTCAGGAAGGCCTTCAGATGGTCGAGGCGCCGGTGATGAAAGCCCGAATGCAGGGCAGTCTGACCGTCACGCCCCGTGGCCATGAAGGCATTGCGCAGTTCATCCTGGTTCATTTCGTTGTGGCTCGCGCGCTCGCACAGGCACTTCATCGTCGATTCCACGTCTTTCGAACTGCCGTTGAGCATGACGTCATGCAGGTCGGGCGTTGCTGGCGTGCCTGGAGCGCGCGCCGCGATGGCGTCGGCGGCACACAGGGGAGCTTCTTGCCGGGGCGGGAGAGGAAACATTCGACTTGCGTTCCACAGTGAAGAGGTCCAGTGAGTACGGAATTCCGCGACCCGGGGTTCGCCGCCGATGCCAGTGACGCGAACCGGAGTTGCCGCCGCGCGGAGATGCGGGCTCGTCCTACAAGCGATGTGTGAGGGCGTGCGCAGCCCCGACGCCTCAGACGGCTGAGGAGAACCAGTCCTCATCCGCGGCCTTGGCCTGTTTCTGGCAGCGTTCCCTGGCCTTCGCGGGTATCACCTCGCTGCCGGCGGTTGCCAGTGCCTTCCCCATGACCGCCTTCAGGATCCCAAGATCGAGCGTGCCGGTGTTGCGCAGGCCATTGATGCCGTCGATGAGCGCTGTGACGCGAGGCGTGCCGCCGAGTTGGAACAGGTCCTCGATCGACCTTTTGTCCAGCGCCTGCAGCAGCTTGTTCGCGAACATCGATCGGCCTCTCTTCTTCGCCTCGACCTCCTTCTGCTCGAACCGCACCAGCGTCTCGGCGAGTTTGAAGAGGGCGGGCGTTGCCGCGTGTGGGACGCGGCCCCACTCCATCGCTTGGTCGAAGGCGTTCCAGCCTTCCCTGCCGGCGAGCACGATGGAGGTGAGGTCGTCAGTGCTCAGCGCCCCCTTGTTGCGCAAGCGGATCAGGCAATCGCAAAGGGCCAAGAGGCTGTTCGCATTGGTGTCCGCTCCGTCTACGAACAGCTGGAGCGGGGTCTGACCGAAGCGGTCCATATGGAGGAACATCGAACGAAGGTCTGAGGCATGCAACAGCTTGTCATCGACGGCCGCTTCCACTTGGGTCAGGAAGGCCCTCAGGTTGCCAAGGCGTTCCGGGTTGAAGCCGGAATGCAGGGCGGTCCGTCCACCGGGCTTCATGGCCATGAAGGCGTCGCATAGCTGATGGCGGGAGATGGTGTTCTTCTTCGCCTGCTCGCGCAGTGTCGTCATCACGGATTCGACGTCTTTCGGATTGCCCCTGAGCATGACGTCATACAGGGGGGGCGTTGCCGGCGTGATGTCTGAGGCCAGTCCCTCGGTGGCATACGCAGGAGCGGCGGGCCGGGTCAGGAAACGAAGCATTGCCATTGCATTCCGGAGTGATGAAGCCCAGTCAGTACGGAACACCCCGGACCGGGGTTCGCGCATGACACCGGCGCCGCAGGGGAGGCTTGCCGGCTCCATGGACATGCGGGCTCGTCCTACACGCCGCGTGCGAGGGCAGGACTAGCATCGACGCGCATGCGTACGACAAACTCCGAGCCGCGAACGATGGACGAGGACCTCGTCATCGCCCGCCCCGAAGGCCTGTACTGCCCGCCCGGCGACTTCTTCATCGATCCCTGGAAGCCCGTCGACCGCGCGGTGATCACGCACGGGCACAGCGACCATGCGCGCATGGGACATGGGCACTACCTGGCTCACCGCGACAGCGCCGCGATCCTGCGGCGGCGGCTTGGCGACGACATCACGCTGCAGATGCTCGGCTATGGCGAGGTGATCGAGCACCACGGCGTGCGCCTGTCGCTGCACCCGGCCGGCCATGTGCTCGGCTCGGCGCAGGTGCGGCTGGAACACGGCGGGCGGGTCTGGGTCGCCTCGGGCGATTACAAGCTCGAGGCCGACGGCACCTGCGCGCCGTTCGAGCCGGTGCGCTGCGACACCTTCATCACCGAGTCGACCTTCGGCCTCCCGATCTACCGCTGGCCCTCGCAGGCGGCGCTGTTCGCCGAGATCGACGCCTGGTGGCGCCGCAATGCCGCCGCGGGCCGCGCGTCGGTGCTCTACGCCTACGCGCTGGGCAAGGCGCAGCGGCTGCTGCATGGCGTGGACGCGTCCATCGGGCCCATCGTCGCGCATGGCGCCGTGGAGCCTCTGAATGCGGTCTATCGCGACGCCGGCGTGACGCTGCCGCCGACCTTCAGCGCGATGGATCCGGCGCTCGACAAGGCAGCGCTGGCGCGCGCGCTGGTGATCGCGCCGCCGTCGGCCGCGCGCTCGCCGTGGCTGCGCCGCTTCGGCGCCGATCCCGCCGACGCGTTCGCCAGCGGCTGGATGCAGCTGCGCGGCACGCGCCGGCGGCGCGGTGTCGATCGGGGCTTCGTCGTCTCGGACCATGCCGACTGGCCCGGGCTGATGACGGCCATCCGCGCCACCGGCGCCGAGCGCGTGATCGTCACGCATGGCAGCGTGCCGGTCATGGTGCGCTGGCTCAATGAGCAAGGCCTGCGCGCGCAGGCCTTCACGACCGAGTACGGCGAGGAGGATGCCGGCGAAGCCGCGATTCCCGATGCCGTTGGCACGCCTTCAGGGGATGCGCCCGCATGAAGGCCTTCGCTGCGCTCTATCGCGAACTGGACGCGTCGACCTCCAGTCTCTCGAAGCAGTCGGCGCTGCAGGCCTACCTGCGCGAGGCCCCGCCCGCGGACGCGGCCTGGGCCGTCTACTTCCTCGCCGGCGGCAAGCCGCGCCAACTCGTGCCCACCAAGCTGCTGCGCGAGCAGGCCCGCCTGGCCGCCGGGCTGCCGGAATGGCTGTTCGACGAAAGCTATGAAGCCGTCGGCGATCTCGCCGAGACGATTTCGCTGCTGCTCCCCGAGCCCGCCGAAGCCGTCGAGCGCCCGCTGTCCGACTGGATGACGGACTTCCTGCTCCCGCTGCGCGGCCGGCCGCCCGAGGCGCTGTCCCTCGAGCTGCAAGCCCAGTGGGCCTCGCTCGCGGTCGAGCAGCGCTTCGTCTACTTCAAGCTGATCACCGGCGCCTTCCGCGTCGGCGTGTCGAAGCTGCAGGTCACGCAGGCGCTCGCCGCCGTGAGCGGGCTCGATGCGAAGCTCGTCGCCCAGCGGCTCATGGGCTACACCCACATCGGCGCGACACCGGCCCCGGCCGACTACGCCGCGCTCATCGCGCCCGCCGCGAGCGAGGCCGATGGCGGCGCGGAGCGTGGCGCGCAGCCGTATCCGTTCTTCCTGGCCCATCCCTTCAACCTGCCGCTCGCCCAGTTCGACGCGGCGCTCGGGCCGGCGTCGGACTGGCTGGTCGAGTGGAAGTGGGACGGCATCCGCGCGCAGGTGGTGCATCGCGGCGGCGAGGCCGCGATCTGGTCGCGCGGCGAAGAACTGATCACCGACCGCTTCCCCGAGTTGCGCGCGATGGGCGAGGCGCTGCCCGAAGGCACCGTGCTCGACGGCGAGATCCTCATCTGGCGTGACGGCCGCGCGATGCCCTTCGCCGAACTGCAACAGCGCATCGGCCGCAAGACGCTGAGCGCCAAGCTGCTGCGCGAGCTGCCGGCAGCGCTGTGCGTCTACGACCTGCTCGAGGAAGCCGGCGAGGACCTGCGCGAGCGCCCGCAGCACGAGCGCCGCGCGCGTCTGGAACGCCTGGTGGCGGCGCATCCGCTGCCGGGCCTCAAGCTCAGTCCGCTGATCCAGGGCGCCGACTGGGCCGACCTCGCGCGGCAGCGCGAGCAGGCGAGGGCGCTGGGCGTCGAGGGGATGATGCTCAAGCGCCTGGACGCGCGCTACGGCGTGGGACGCACCAAGGACGTCGGCGTGTGGTGGAAGTGGAAGATCGATCCGCTCTCCGTCGACGCCGTGCTGATCTACGCGCAACGCGGCCATGGCCGGCGCGCCAGCCTCTACACCGACTACACCTTCGCGGTCTGGAACGGCCCGCAGGACGATCCGGCGCGGCAGCTGGTGCCCTTCGCGAAGGCCTACTCGGGGCTCACCGACGCGGAGATCCGCGAGGTCGACGCCATCATCCGCAAGACCACCGTCGAGAGCTTCGGACCGGTGCGCAGCGTCACGCCGACGCTGGTCTTCGAACTCGGCTTCGAAGGCATCGCGCGCAGCGGGCGCCACAAGAGCGGCATCGCGGTGCGCTTCCCGCGCATGCTGCGCCGGCGCGAGGACAAGCCGGTGGAGGAAGCCGACACCTTGCAGTCGCTCCAGGCGCTGCTGCCCGCGGGGACGGGCGATGGAGCGATCGAATGACCGCCTCGCCGGTCGATGCCTGGATCGACGCGCAGGGCTGGACGCCGTTCCCCTTCCAGCGCCAGGTCTGGGCCGAGATCGCGGCCGGGCGCAGCGGCCTGCTGCATTCGAGCACCGGCAGCGGCAAGACGCTGGCGGTGTGGCTGGGCGCGCTCGCCGCGCTGCGCGGCGAGATCGGCGCCGAAGGCCGCGAAACCGGCAAAGCGGACCAAGCCGGCAAAGTGGACAAAGCGGGCAAAGTGGACAAAGCGGGCGGTAGGCCGCTCGCGGCGCCGTTCTCCGTCCTCTGGATCACGCCGATGCGCGCGCTCGCGGCCGACACGCTGCGCGCGCTGCAGGCGCCGATGGCGGCCCTGTGTCCTGGCTGGACCGCGGGCCTTCGCAGCGGCGACACCTCGTCCGCCGAGCGCGCCGCGCAGGACCGGCGGCTGCCCACCGTGCTGGTGACGACGCCCGAGAGCCTGTCGCTGCTGCTGTCTCGCGCCGACGCGCGGGAGCAGCTCGGGCGGGTGCGATTGGCCGTCGTCGATGAATGGCACGAGCTGATGGGCAACAAGCGCGGCGTGCAGACCCAGCTCGCGCTGGCGCGCCTGCGGCGGTTCCGGCGCGAGCGCGGCGGCGCGCTGATGACCTGGGGCCTGTCGGCGACGCTCGGCAATCTCGACGAGGCGATGCGCACGCTGCTCGGCGCCGAGGCCCGCGCGCAGGGCCGGCTGGTCCGGGGCGAGACCGACAAGGCGCTGCTCATCGACACGCTGCTGCCGGTCTGCGTCGAGCGCTTCGCCTGGGCCGGCCACATGGGGCTGTCGATGCTGCCGCAGGTGGTCCAGGCCATCGAGGCCAGCGCCAGCTGCCTGGTCTTCACCAACATGCGCTCGCAGGCGGAGCGCTGGTACCAGGCGCTGCTGGAGGCGCGGCCCGACTGGGCCGGCGTGCTCGCGCTGCATCACGGCTCGCTGGACCGCGAGGTGCGCGAGTGGGTCGAGCTCGGGCTCAAGGAGGGCCGCATCAAGGCCGCGGTCTGCACGTCGAGCCTGGACCTGGGCGTCGACTTCCTGCCGGTGGACCGCGTGCTGCAGGTCGGTTCGGCGAAGGGCGTCGCGCGGCTGGTGCAGCGCGCCGGACGCTCGGGGCATGCGCCGGGACGGCCCTCGCGGATCACGCTGGTGCCGACCCACAGCCTGGAGCTGGTCGAGGCCGCCGCCGCGCGCGCGGCGGTGCGCGCGGGCCAGATCGAGGCCCGGCACAGCCCGCGCGAGCCGCTGGACGTGCTGGTGCAGCACCTGGTCACCGTGGCGCTGGGCGGCGGCTTCCGGCCGGACGAATTGCTGGCGGAGGTGCGCGGCACCGTGGCCTACGAGACGCTGGGCGCCGAGGCCTGGCAGTGGTGCCTGGACTTCGTCCACCGCGGCGGCCCGTCGCTGACCGCCTATCCGGACTATCAGCGCGTCGTGCCCGACGAGGAAGGCGTCTGGCGCGTGCCCGACGCGCGCCTCGCGCGGCGGCATCGCGTCAACATCGGCACCATCGTCAGCGACGCCGCCATCCAGGTGCAGTACATGAGCGGCGGCCGTCTGGGCACGGTGGAGGAGAGCTTCATCGCGCGGCTGCGCCCCGGCGACGTCTTCATGTTCAGCGGCCGGCTGCTGGAGCTGGTGCGCGTGGAGCAGATGACGGCGCTGGTGCGGCGCGCCGCCGCCGGACGCGCCTCGGTGCCGCGCTGGAACGGCTCGCGCATGCCGCTGTCGAGCACGCTCGCCGACGCGGTGCTGCGCGAGTTCGCCGCCGCCGACGCGGGGCACTTCGACTCGCCGGAGATGCGCTGCGTGAAGCCGCTGATCGATGTCCAGCGCCGCTGGTCCGGCGTGCCGGCGCCGGACGTGCTGATCGCCGAGACGCTGAAGTCGCGCGAGGGCTGGCATCTCTTCCTGCACGCCTTCGCCGGCCGGCAGGTGCACCTGGGCCTGGCGGGCCTGATCGCGTGGCGCGCGGCGCAGCCCGAGACCGGCACCTTCTCCATCGCGCTCAATGACTACGGCATCGAGCTGCTCAGCGCCAAGCCGATGGACTGGGCCGCGCGGCTGCCGGCGCTGCTCGCGGTGCGGCCGATGGAGACGCTGCTGCGCGAGGTGCTCGCCAGCCTGAACGCGACCGAGCTGGCGCGGCGGCGCTTCCGCGAGATCGCGCGCATCGCCGGGCTGATCTTCCAGAGCCACCCCGGCGAGCGCCGCAGCAACCGCCAGCTGCAGGCGTCCGCGACGCTGTTCTTCGAGGTCTTCCAGCAGCACGACCCGCGCAACCGGCTGCTCGCGCAGGCGGAGCAGGAGCTGCTCACGCAGGAGCTGGACGTGCGCCATCTCGCCGCGGCACTGGAGCGGATGAGCCGGCAGACGCTGCAGGTGCATGCCCTGAAACGTCCCACGCCGCTGGCCTTTCCGCTGATGGTCGAGCGCTTCCGGGAGAAGCTCAGCAATGAGTCCTTCACCGACCGCATCGCGCGCTTGGTCGCGCAGCTCGAGAAGAGCGCCGGTGACGCGCCGGTGGGACTCGGTGCGAGGATGGGCGGATGAGCCTGTCATCGAATGAGGCCAGCGGCCTGGGATCCGATGCGCCAGCGCACGCCGATGCGCCGGCGGGTGCGCTCGCGCTGAGCCTGGCGGGCGAACGGGTCTGGCTGCTGCCGGCCCGCGCGCTGTGGTGGCCCGCGGCCCGCACCGTCTTCGTCGCCGATGTCCATCTGGGCAAGGCGGCGAGCTTCCGGGCGCTGGGGCAGCCGGTGCCCTCGGGCACCACGCGCGACAACCTCGACCGGCTGAGCGCGCTGATCGATGGCCAGCGCGCGACACGATTGGTGGTGCTGGGTGACCTGCTGCATGCGGCGGCGGCGCAGCAGGCGCAGGTGCTCGATCCGGTGCATCGATGGCGCGAGCGCCATGCGGGCGTCGACTGCCTGCTGGTTCGCGGCAATCACGACAGCCGGGCCGGCGATCCGCCGCCGTCATTGCGTTTCGAGATCGTCGATGAGCCGCATCGGATGGGCCCGTTCGCGGCCTGCCATCACCCGCGCCGCGTCGAGGGCGCCCACGCGCTGGCGGGGCATCTGCATCCGGCGATGGTGTTGCGGGGACGCGCGCATGAGCATCAGCGTCTGCCCTGTTTCTGCGAGGCCCAGGGGCTGATGATCCTGCCCGCCTTCGGGGCCTTCACCGGCACGACGCTCGAGGGCCTGCCGCCCGGATCGCGCTGCCATGCCGTCGGGGGCGGCGCGGTCTGGGCGGCGCCATAGCCGCCACGCGAGCCAGCGGGCCCCGCAGTCCTGGAGGGCGCCGGGTCAGAGGTTGAAGCCGCCCACGTCGGTGTGGAAGTCGCCGACCTCGGTCCATTCGCGCAGGTCGGCCGGCACGGCGAAGCGTTCGGACAGAGCTTTCGCCGCTTCCTCCGCCGTGGCGAAGGAATCGCCCCAGGGCATGCTGTCGTGTTTCACGCGCCAGCGCCGCGACAGGCGGGGCTTGATCGTGAACGTGCCATCCAGGCTTTGGAATACGTAGGTGATGGTGTCGATGTCCATGCTGGGCTCCGGGGCGCCTCCCGAGCGCCGACCCTATCGCACCTTGCGGCAACTGTCATACCCGCGTCGCGGATGAGGGCGACGCGCGCCCTCGCGCGCCACTTGGGTGATGTGCTTCACCGCCGCGCGGCTCAGTCGAGGCGCGGCTCGTCGCGCGCCGCCGCCTGATCCGCCTCGGGGCGGCGGTGGCGCCGGCGCTTGCGCGCGAATTTGGGCAGCAGCTCCAGGATGCCCAGCGCCAGCAGCATGCTCAGCACCGCGGTGGCCTCGCGGCCCAGGCCGCAGGCGACGCCGATCGCCGCCGTCATCCAGATGCCGGCGGCGGTGGTGAGGCCGTGGACCTGCTCCTCGTTCTCGAGCTTCAGGATCGCGCCCGCGCCGAGGAAGCCGATGCCGGCGATCACGCCCTGCAGCACGCGGCTCATGTCGGTCAGGTGCATGCCGCCCTGCTGCGGGACCAGCACGAACAGCGCCGCGCCCAGCGACACCAGCATGTGGGTGCGCATGCCGGCGGCCTTGCCGTGGTGCTCGCGCTGGAAGCCCAGGATGCCGCCCAGCAAGGCGGCCAGCATCAGGCGCACCGTGATGCGGGTGATCTGCTCGATGTCGGGGATGTCGGAGAACTCCGAGCGCAGCGTGGCGAGCACGGCGTCGGTCCAGGAAGGGGTCATGCGGGGTCCTTTCGCGCGGCGGCCGGCGAGGAGGGCTCCGCCTCCGCGCCGGCCTCGGCCGCGTCGAAATCGTAGCCGTCCGCCGGGTGCAGCGCCCACTCGCCGTTGCCCTTGAGCTCGAGCACGTGGCTGTGATGCCGCAGCACGCCGCGCCGGTGCGCGATGCTGACCAGCGCGATGCCGTCGCGGCACAGGCGTTCGTAGAGACGGCGCTCGTTGCCGCTGTCGAGCGCGCTGGTGGCCTCGTCCAGGATCGCCAGGCGGGGCCGGCGCACGAGCACGCGCGCGAAGGCCAGCCGCTGCTGCTCGCCCATCGAGAGCAGCTTCTCCCAGTCCTGCACCGCGTCCAGGCCACCGACGCGGTCGGCGAGTTCGGGCAGGCAGACGTCGGCGAGGATCGCGCGCAGCGCGTCATCGTCGAGCTCGGTGCGCGTGTCGGGATAGATCATCTGGCTGCGCAGCGTCCCGGGCTGCAGGTAGGGGCGCTGGGGCAGGAAGAACACGTCCTCCATCGGCGGATGCTCGATCGTGCCCTCGCCGCAGCGCCACAGGCCGGCGATCGCGCGCAGCAGCGAGCTCTTGCCGCAGCCGCTCATGCCGGTGATGAGCAGGCTCTCGCCAGGCTGGAGCGCGACGTTCAGGCGCTCGACCAGCAGGCGGTCGAACTGCGGCGTGTAGAGCGTCAGGTCGCGCAGCGCGAGCTGCTCGGCGGGGGCGCTGCGGATGCGCTCGCGCGCGCGTTCGTCGCGCGGCTTGCGCGGGCGCATGACCTCGGACAGCGCATGCAGGCGGTCGATGCCGGCCACGAAGCGGCTCAGGCTCTCGAAGTTGTCGACGATCAGCGAGACGGCGGTCAGCACCGCGGCGAAGGCGCCCGCGGCCTGCACGGCCGCGCCGACCTCCAGGTCGCCGGAGAGCACGCGGTCCGCCAGCAGCACGCTGGGGACCACCAGCGTCAGCTGGTTGAAGCCGCGCTGGAACAGGTTGAGCGCGCGCTGCTTGCGGATCAGCTGCCAGTAGTTGCCGTAGACGGCATCGAAGCGCTGGTCGATCTGGGCGCGCTCCTGCGGCTCGCCGCGATAGAAGGCGATGGACTCGGCGTTCTCGCGCAGGCGCATCAGGCCGAAGCGGAAATCGGCCTCGCGGCGCAGTTGCCAGAAGTTCAGCTGGATCAGCGGCGAGCCGAAGACGTACAGCGCGAGGAAGGTGCCCACCGTCGCGTAGATCGCCAGGAACAGCACCAGCAGCTTGGACAGCGACCACAGCACGGCCGAGAACGCGATCAGCTGCATCGCCGAGCCCAGCATCAGCAGCGAGAAGTGGGTGGAGCGGCCGGTGAAGGTGTTGATGTCTTCGGAGATGCGCTGGTCGGGGTTGTCGATGTCGGCGGGGCTGGCGCCGCCGCCGCCGATCTCGTAGTAGCGGCGGCCGTCGAGGTAGCCGTCCAGGAAGCGCCCGGTGAGCCAGCGCCGCCAGTGGTTGGAGAAGGCGTCGCGCATGTAGTAGTAGAAGGCGTACACCGGCACGGCGAAGGCCAGCACGATCAGGCTGTCGCGCACGGCGAGCCAGAAGCGCGGGTGGTCGCGGGCGGCGAGCGCGGAGGTGAGCTCGCCGGTCTTGTCGTTGAGCAGCACGGCGAGCTGGGTCTCGCACAGCATCAGGACGATCAGCAGGAAGAGCAGCCCCCAGGCCGCCTTGCGCTGGTCGCCGAGCCAGTAGGGCCGCGCGATCTGCACGAACTGGCGCCAGGCCGCGGCGGAGAGGCGAGGAGGGCGCCGGCGGCGGGCCTTGCGTTTGCGGGGGGCGGGGGGCGCGACGGGGGGCGTCGCCGGGGAGGGTGACGGCTTGCGGGCACCGGACGGCGGCAGGTCCGTCGCGGAAGAGGGGGGTGGAAGCATGAGGGCCGGACGCGGTCTGCCGAGATGGCTCGACAGTAGCTCCGCCGGCTCATGCGGCAGGTAGGACGGGGCCTACTGGCGGTGAAGGAGAGAGGCGCGAGAAGCGCGCCGCGATCACGCGAACAGCGCCGCGAGCCGCTTCACGGCCTCCTCACTCATCGCGCGGTCGATGCGCCGATCCGGGTTGTTGAAGTCGTGCTCGCCCTGGGCCTGCACCAGCAGGCCGTCGCGGCGCGGCACGACCATCAGGTTGTGGCCGCGCCAGGCCACCATGTAGTCCACCTCCGGCTGCGGCACCAGCCGCGCGATCTGGCCGCGGACCGGGATCAGCGAGTCGTCGCCGAACAGCGCCCGCGCGCCGTAGCCGGTGCAGTTGACGATCGTGCGCTCGGGCAGGCCGGCCAGCTCGCGCGCATGGGTGAAATCGCGGGTCACGATCTCGCCGCCCTCGCGCAAGAAGTCCTCCAGCAGCAGACGCTGATACGGACGGATGTTGAAGGTCATCTGCGTGAAGCGCCGCGCGTGCGGCACCGGGAACGGGTGCTGCGCCGGCGTCAGCGTCATCGAGCGCGGATGCAGGTCGGGGATGAGTTCGAGCAGGTCGGGATAGTCCGGTTCGGCGGCGCTGCCGTGCGCGCTGGCGTCGGGCAGCGGCTGGTCGAAGGGCGTGTCCGACAGCACATAGCCATCCCGCCACTCGACCGGCGAGCCCGCCAGGCCCAGCAGGTCCTGCCAGGCGCGGAAGCTGTGGCGCGCCATGCGCTCCCACATCGCGTTGAAGGCGGGCGTCGCGTGCGCCTCCGACACGATGCGCGAATCGGGCGACCACATGCCGGTCGCGAAGGTCGAGGCGACCTCGGGCGGACGCTCGCGGCAATAGATGCGGACCTTCAGGCCGGCGCGCTGGGCGACGCGCGCGGTCGTCAGGCCGACGGCGCCGCTGCCGATGATGGCGATCCGTCTGGCGCCGGTCTCGCGGATCAGCGGCAGCGCGCCCAGCGTGGCGGAGCCCCACGACAGCGACCAGCCGGCGCCGCCGTGGCCATAGTGATGGATGACCGTCTTGCCATGCAGCCGCTGCGCCTCGATGCGAGGTCCTTGGACGCGGAAAGGACGCGTGCAGACGGTGATGTCGACGATGCGGTCCGCCGATACCCGCATGCGGGCCGGGCGCGGCGGTTCCGCGAAGGGGAGCGAACCCGGTGCGGCCGCGCCGGCGCCGGGCGCCGTGGGATCCGGCGATTGGGAACGGCCGGCGAGCGGCCATGCGGCGGCCCAGGCGCTCGCGGCGCCGAGCCAGTGACGGCGGTTCATGGGAACTCCTCGGGTCACCGGCTCGAGGCCGGAAATGGGCGGACGGCCGGGCGGCCTTGTCCGCGATCAGGGGGGTGTCAGCTCAGCTTGGCCAGCGACTTGCGGATGGCCGCGGCGTCGCGCAGGCGCTGGGCCGAACCATCGGCGTCCAGCAGCACGACGGTGATCGTCTGGCCGCCGCTCTTCATCCGCATCGCCAGGCAGCGGCCGGCTTCCTCGGTGTAGCCGGTCTTGGACAGGCGGATGTCCCAGCCCTTGGCGCCCACCAGATGGTTGGTGTTGCGCAGCTCGCGCGGCCGGCCGTTGACCTCGACCTCGCTGGACTTGTCGCTGCTGATTCTCGCGATGACCGGATAGCGGGCCGCGGCCGCGGCGATGCGGGCGACCTCGGCGGCCGTCGAGGTGTTGGCCGGCGACAGGCCGGTGGGATCGGCCAGCGCGGTGTGGCTCAGGCCCAGCGCGCGGATCTTGGCGGCCACCGCCGCCTCATAGGCCGGCAGGCCGCCCGGGAAATGGCGTGCCAGCGCGGACGCGGCACGGTTCTCGGACGAGATCAGCGCCAGCTCCAGCGCCGCCTCGCGGGTCATCGTGGCGCCCACCTTCACGCGCGAGCGGCTGTGCTTGAGGCGGTCCACGTCGGCGTCGTCGATGCGGATCTCCTCGTCCATGTCCTGCTTCGCGTCGAGCACCACCATCGCCGTCATCAGCTTGGTCAGCGAGGCGATCGGCACGACGGTGTCGGCGTCCTTGGCCATCAGCACCCGGCCGCTGTCGTCGATGACCAGCATGTGGCGGGCGTTGACCGGGAGCTTCATCAGCGGCCCGTCGGACGGCGCGGGCGCCTGCAGCGGCGGGATGGCGGCGGGCTGCGGCGCCTGCGCCACCGCCGAGGCGGAGGGCGCCGGCGCGGAGGCGGCGTGCGGGTCCGGCGTCACGACGCCCGACGGGCTGATCGCGGCCGTGGTGGGGGAGGTGGTGGGGACGACGACCTCGGGGTCGCTGCTGGCGGCCTGCACGATCAGGCAGCCGCAGGTCAGCAGCAGCGCCGGCAGCGCGAGGCGCCAGTTCGTGTGGGCGAGGGTGCGGAGAACGGTGTCGCGGATCGTCACGGCGGTCGGGCGGGGGCTGGCGGCGGAGAGGAGGGCAGCAGCGCTGCTGCCCGAGGGTCATGTATTGACTGGCGCGGAGTTTAATTTCTTCCGGATCGGCGTCCATCGGGGGTTGCCGTAACGTGCGTTACGCAGGCGAAGCCTTCATGTGAAGCGCGCAACGAACGACGCCCTGTAGCGGCGGAGCTTGGCGACGAGCCCCTCTTCATCCTCTCGGCGATCCGCCACTTGGGAAGGCTGGTCATCCCGAGGCTGCCGGACAAGGGTGGCCAAGACGTCGCCGACGCAAGTCAGACGCCGCTGGACCAAACGATAGAGGCTGCTCACGTTCATCCTCGAGTCGGTCTCCTGCCAGATCTCGTGACCCTGGCCGTCCAGGATGGAGAGCACGGTGCGGGTGATCCACGGGTCGGGAGTCGCCCCTTGGAACGGACACAGCTGAGGATATTGATAGAGGGCGAACCGGAAGCCCATATGGGCTGCCTCGTATCGCAACGCAGTGGGCGGGTGCGTGGGGTCACCCGGAACGGGCGGCGAGATCCGCCATTCGACTTCCCGAAGAAGTGTCTTTGTGTGAAGGGAAGATGCGAGCAATTGCGCTTCGATGTTGACGGACACGTTCACCCCCATTGCAGGTCAGCGGAAGCCTGGGACAAATGAATCAAGGCACGATTGAGCGCGTTGCGCGCGTCACCGGCAGCGACGGCGATCCGGGATGAATCGAGATCGACGCGGCCTACCGCGTCTCGGATGTCTCGAATCGCCAGGTTCGCGATCTCGCGAGACTCGGGCGTTGCAAACGGCAGCGCCGTCTCGAGCCGTGCGGATGCAGAGAACAGCTCTTGGCGCAAGGGCAGCCACGGCAGCGCTGGCTCCTCCAACATCCGGTCCAAAGCGGCCAGCGAGAGCGCCAATTTCTCAGTGATGGACGGCAATTGCGCGCGCGATCGAAACGACAGCCGGACATTTCGCACCTGCCACCACACGCCGATCGTGATCGCGAAGCTGATCAGGCCGACGGCCGTGTTGATGTCCTGGATCCACTGCGGGATCAGACTGGGAGGACAGACCACAGCGAAAGTGGCGGCGGCCATGGCGATGAGCGGGTACTGCATGCGTCCATGCTAGGAGCACTCCAGCGGGTCGCCGTTCACCGAGTTGCAGCCGTGCGACGAACGCGGCGGGGGAGCACCGATGGGGGATTGCCTCGCCCGGAAGGGGGTTCTCAGTCCCAGGCCTTGCGCAGCTTCGCCGCGACGTCCATCGCCGGCTTCACCAGCTCCGGCAGCGCCGCCTGCGGCTGGTTGGCAGGGCCGGCCTTGTCGAAGTGGCGCACCACTTTCCCGGGCAGGAAGCGCGACACGCTCGCGTAGAGGTGGCGGTCGCCGTGCCGCGTCTGCTGCGTCACGTAGAAACGCTGCGGCACCATCACCGCCAGGTGGTCCTTGGCCCGCGTCATCGCCACGTACAGCAGCCGCCGCTCCTCCTCGATCTGCGCCTGCGCGCCCGTGCTCAGGTCCGACGGCATGCAGCCGTCCACGCAGTTCAGCAGGTAGACCGCGTTCCACTCCTGCCCCTTGGCCGAATGGATCGTCGACAGGATCAGGTAGTCCTCGTCCTTGAGCGGCACGCCGGACTCGTCGCTGCTGGCCTCCGGCGGGTCCAGCGTCAGCTCGGTCAGGAAGCGCTCGCGCGAGCCGTGGCCCTGCGCGATCCGCGCCACCTGCTCCAGGTCGGCGAGGCGCACCGGCGCATCGTCATGCAGCCGCTCCAGGTGCGGGGCGTACCACTCGACGATCTCCTCCAGGTCCAGCGGCCATTCGGAGCCCGCGATCAGCCGCAGCATCAGCGCGCGCAGGCCGGCCCAGGCCGCGGCGGCCGCGCGCGGCGGCTCGAAGTCGCGCAGGGCCTGCGCGGGATCCGCCGCGGGCGACATCGCGTCGAGCAACCGGCGCGCGCTTGCCGGTCCGAAACCCGGCAGCAGCTGCGCGACGCGGAAACCGGCCAGCCGGCCGCGCGGGTTCTCGGCCCAGCGCAGCACGCTGAGCACGTCCTTCACATGCGTGCTCTCGAGGAATTTCAAGCCGCCGAACTTCACGAACGGAATGTTCCGGCGCGTCAGCTCCAGCTCCAAGGGCGCGCTGTGGCTGGAAGTCCGGAAGAGCACCGCCTGCTTCTTCAGCTTCAGCCCCTGCTCACGGCGCTCGAGCACCTTGTCCGCGACCCACAGCGCCTGGCGCGCCTCGTCGTCGACGGTGACCAGCTGCGGCCGTTCGCTCGAGGCCTTGTCGGTCCAGAGCCGTTTCTCGTGGCGCTCGCGCGCCATCGCGATCACCGCGTTGGAGGCATCGAGGATGGTCTGAGTCGAGCGGTAGTTGCGCTCCAGCGCGACCACGCGCGCGGGCGGCTCGAACTGCGCCGGGAACTCCAGGATGTTGCGGACCTCGGCCGCCCGGAACGAGTAGATCGCCTGCGCGTCGTCGCCCACCACCGTCAGGCGGTCGCCGCGCGGCTTCAGCCGTCTGAGGATCGTCGCCTGCAGCCGGTTGGTGTCCTGGTACTCGTCGACCAGCACGTGCTGGAAGCGCTCGCCGAGCTCGGCCGCCAGCGTGTCGTCGCTCATCAGTTCGGCCCAGTAGAGCAGCAGGTCGTCGTAGTCCAGCAGCTGCTGGTGCTGCTTCTCCTGGACGTAGGCCTTGAACAGGCGCTTGAGCTCGTCGTGCACCGGGAAGCACCAGGGGAAGTGCTCCTGCAGCACCTGGTCGAGCCGGGCCTCGCTGTTGACCACGCGCGAGTAGATCGTCAGGCAGGTGGCCTTCAGCGGGAAGCGCTCGGTGGTCTCGGCAAGGCCCAGGGCCTGGCGCTGCAGGCCCATCAGGTCCTCGGCGTCGGCGCGGTCCAGGATGGTGAAGTTGGGCGCGAGACCGATGCGATGGGCGTACTCGCGCAGCAGGCGCGCGCCGACGCTGTGGAAAGTGCCCGCCCAGGGGAAGCGCGGCGGCGCCTGCGTGCCGCTCAAGCCGAGCGCGCGATGCAGCACGCGGCCGGCGCGGCGCTCCATCTCGCCGGCGGCGCGGCGGGAGAAGGTCAGGAGCAGGAGGCGCTGCGGATCGGCGCCCGACTGGATCAGGCGCGCGACCCGCGCGGCCAGCGTCTTGGTCTTGCCCGAGCCGGCGCCGGCGATCACCAGCAGCGGGCCGTGCCCGCGAATGCCGTGTTCATCGAGCCCGTGCTCGACCGCCGAGCGCTGCTCGGGATTCAGGTCGGCGAAGACGTCGGCCGCGCGGGGCGGGGCGTCGGCGAGGGCGGAGGACATGGGGCGGCATCATAGCTGTATGCAAAAACAGTGGACCGCGGAGGCCGCTGGCCCTCACCCCTCCCTCTCCCGCAAGCGGGCGAGGGTGTAAGAGTGGGGTACGCGCATTGCCAAGGGGGAGCAAACTCCCCGCCATCGCCATGCTTCAAGTGCTCGTCATCCTCGCGGCCCTGTCCATGCCACTCGTGGCCTGGGCTTCCCAGCGCGGCGTCTTCGGCCCCGACAACGGCACGATCTCGGACCGCTATCCGACCCTGCTGGTCGCGGACGGCTACGCGTTCTCCATCTGGGGCGTGATCTTCCTGCTCGACCTGGTCTTCGCCGTCTGGCTGCTGCGCGGTCAGCGCCCGGTCCCGGACCGCGAGGGCCATCGCGATTCCCATCGCTGCCACTGGCTCGTCGTGACCGGCTTCGCGCTCACCGCCAGCTGGATGATCGTGTTCTCCCGCCAATGGTTCTGGCTCGCGCTGGCCATCATCTGGCTGTCGCTGGTGTGCCTGCTGTGGGCGCTGATGCTGGTGGCCCGCGCCGTGCCGCGCGGCGCGCAATCGTGGCTCGCCGTCCTGCCGCTGGCGCTGCACAGCGGCTGGCTCTCCCTGGCCGCCTTCCTCGACACCGCGCAGACCGCCGTCGCGCAGCAGCTGCTGCCCACCGTCGATCAACTGCCCTGGACGCTGGTCCTGTGGGCGCTCGCGGCCTTGCTGCTGCTGGTGGCCAACGCGCGGCTGCATGCGCCCGGCACCGGCCCGGCGGCGCTGGGCTACGCCGCCGCGGCGATCTGGGGACTCGCCGGCGTCCACGTCAAGCAGAGCGCCTCACCGATGCCCGGCGCCGCCGGCTCGGCCTGGATCGCGCTGATCCTGGCCGCCGTGCTCGCCGCGCAGACCCTGTGGCTGCGCCTGCGGCCGGTCAGGCCAGGCGGCGCTCGTCCTTCGCGTCGAACAGATGGGCCGCTTCCGCCGCCCACTGCAGGTTCACCGCGTCCCCGACCTTGAGGTGCGGATTGCCCGCCACGCGCGAGGTGATCGGCCCCATCGCCGTGTCCACCAGCAGATAGGTCTCGGGACCCGTCGGCTCGATCATCTTCAGCCGCCCCTGCACGCCGCTGTCGCTCAGCCGGATGTGCTCCGGACGCAGCCCGTAGAGCACGCCATCGCCCTTGATCGTGGCCTGCTGCGCCGCGTTCACCGGCAACGCCACGCCCTGCGCCGCCAGCCCGTCCGCGCTGCGCGCGGCGCTGACGAAGTTCATCGTCGGCGAGCCGATGAACTCGGCCACGAAGCGGTTCGCGGGCCGCGTGTAGATCTCCTCCGGCGTGCCGAACTGCTGCACCAGTCCGTCGCGCATCACCGCGATCCGGTCGCCCAGCGTCATCGCCTCGACCTGGTCGTGGGTCACGTAGACCGTCGTGGTCCGCGTGCGCTGATGCAGCAGCTTGATCTCGGCGCGCATCTCGATGCGCAGCTTCGCGTCCAGGTTGGACAGCGGCTCGTCGAACAGGAACAGCTTCGGATCGCGCGCCAACGCGCGCCCCATCGCCACGCGCTGGCGCTGGCCGCCGGACAGCTGGCCCGGCTTGCGGTCGAGCAGGTGCCCGATCTGCAGCATCTTGGCCACGCGCTGCACGGTCTCGTCGCGCCTGGCCCTGGGCACCTTGCGCATCTCCAGCCCGAACGCGATGTTCTGCGCGACGTTCATGTTGGGATAGAGCGCGTAGCTCTGGAACACCATCGCGATGTCGCGGTCCTTGCTCGGCAGGTAGGTGACGTCGCGGTCGCCGATGTGGATGGCGCCCGAGGTCGGATGCTCCAGCCCGGCGATCATCGCCAGCAGCGTCGACTTCCCGCAGCCCGACGGGCCCACGAGGATCAGGAATTCGCCGGCCTCGATCGACAGGTCGATGCCCTTGAGGATGTCCGCCGCGCCGTAGCTCTTGCGGACCTGAGAAATGGTGAGCGCGCCCATGCGTTGACTCCTCTTAACCCTTGACGGCGCCGGCGGTGAGCCCGCGCACGAAGTACTTGCCCGCGACCACGTAGACCACGAGCGTCGGCAGCGCGGCGATCAGCGCCGCGGCCATGTCCACGTTGTATTCCTTGACCGAGCTGGACGTGTTGGCCAGGTTGTTCAGGCCGACCGTGATCGGCTTGCTGTCGGCCCCGGAGAACACGACCCCGTACAGGAAGTCGTTCCAGATCGAGGTGAACTGCCAGATCAGCGTCACCACGAGGATGGGCGTCGACAGCGGCACCACGATGCGCCAGAAGATCTGCCAGAACGAGGCCCCGTCCAGCGTCGCCGCCTTGATGAGCTCGTCGGGCAGGCCGGCGTAGTAGTTGCGGAAGAACAGCGTGGTCGAGGGCATGCCCGCCAGGATGTGCACCAGGATCAGGCCCCACACCGAGCTGGCGATGCCCAGCGCGCCCAGCACCTGGCTCATCGGCAGCAGCACCACCTGCATCGGCATGAACACGCCGAACAGCAGCAGCCCGAACAGCAGCTCGCTGCCGCGGAAGCGCCACTTGGTCAGCACGTAGCCGTTGATCGCGCCCAGCGCCGTCGAGATCAGCACCGCCGGCACCACCATCAGCACCGAGTTCATGAAGAAGGGCTTCAGGCCGCCGCAATCGGTGCCGGTGCAGGCGCTGGTCCAGGCCTTGGACCAGGCGTCCAGCGACGGGCTCAGCGGCAGCGACAGCAGCGTGCCGCCCCGCACCTCGTCCATGCTCTTGAGCGAGGTGCTCAGCATCACGTACAGCGGCGCCAGGAAGAAGGCCGCGAACACCAGCAGCACCGTCCACAGCAGCAGCCGCTGCGCGGTCAGGGCCCGGGCCCGGGCGGGAGAGGAAAGGGAAGGACTCATGTCGCGTCGCTCCGGCTTACTGCTTCGAGCGGAGCTCGGAATAGAGATAGGGCACGACGATGGCCGCGATGGTGGCCAGCATCATCGTGGCGCTGGCCGCGCCCAGGCCGATCTGGCCGCGCGAGAACGCCATCGTGTACATGAAGGTCGCCGGCAGGTCGGTGGCGTAGCCGGGGCCGCCGGCCGTCAGCGCCATCACCAGGTCGAAGCTCTTGATCGCGATGTGCGCCACGACCATCAGCGTCGAGAAGAACACCGGCCGCAGCGTCGGGATGATGATGCGCCAGTAGATCCGCGGCAGCGAGGCGCCGTCGACCTGCGCGGCCTTGATGATCGAGTCGTCGATGCCGCGCAGCCCCGCCAGGAACAGCGCCATCACGAAGCCCGACGACTGCCACACGCCGGCGATGACGATGCAGTAGATCGCCATGTCCGGGTCGACCAGCCAGCCGAAGCTGAAATTCTCGAAGCCCCATTGCTGCATCAGGTGCTCGATGCCCAGGCCCGGGTTGAGGATCCATTTCCACGCCGTGCCGGTGACGATGAAGGACAGCGCCATGGGGTACAGGTAGACGGTGCGCAGCACGCCTTCGCCGCGGATCTTCTGATCCAGCAGGATCGCCAGCAGCAGGCCCAGCGCCATCGCGCCGCCGATGAACAGCGCGCCGAAGATGCCCAGGTTGGTCAGGGCCAGCCACCAGCGTTCGTTGTCGAACAGCGCGCGGTACTGCGCCAGGCCGACGAACTCGTAGTTCGGCAGCAGCCGCGACGCGGACAGCGACAGGTAGCCGTTCCACGCCATCAGGCCGTAGATGAAGAGGAAGGAGACGAGGAAGGTCGGCGCGACCACCAGCTTCGGAAGCCAGGGACTGCGCGGGGCTCGGGGAGCGGACATGCGGAGCGGACCTGCAAGGGCGCCGGCGTGGCGCGTGGAAAGGAACGTGGCGAAACGCGGAGGGCCCGCGAACGCCCTCTCCCGCGCGCGGGAGAGGGGCAGGGGTGAGGGTATTACTTCGTCTTGGCGGCGGCCACCAGGCGGGCCTGCGCGTCCTTGGCGCTCATCCGGTCGCTGTTCCAGAACTGGCTCACGACGTCCTTCATCGCGCCCTCGGCCGCGGCCGGGACCGCCATGCCGTGCGCGATCGACGGCACCAGCGTGCCGGACTTGGCATCGGCGGCGAAGTCCGTGGCCGACTGCTTGGCGCAGTCGTCGAACTTGTCCATCTTCATGCCGGTGCGCACCGGGATCGAGCCCTTGTTCAGGTTGAACAGCTCCTGGAACTCCGGCGACATGATCGCGGTGGCCAGGTCCTGCTGCGCCTTCTCGTTGGCGGCGTTCTTCAGCTTGAACAGCGCGAACGAGTCGATGTTGAAGGTGAAGGACTTCTGCGTGCCGGGCGCGGCGACGCACAGCACGTCCTTGCCCGGCGTCTTGCCGGCGGCGACCCATTCGCCCTTGGCCCAGTCGCCCATCAGCTGCATGCCGGCCTCGCCCTTGATCACCATCGCGGTGGCCAGGTTCCAGTCGCGGCCGGCGGCGTTCTTGTCGGTGTAGTCCTTGATGCGCTTGAAGGTCGTGAGCACCTTCTCCATCTGCGGACCGGACAGCGTCGCGGGGTCGAGCTGCACCAGCGCCTTCTTGTAGAAGTCCACGCCGCCCACGCCCAGCGCCACCGATTCGAAGGTGGTGAAGTCCTGCCAGTTCTGGCCGCCGTGCGCGACCGGCACGATGCCCGCCTTCTTCAGCGCCTCGGCGGTGGCGAAGAACTCGTCCCAGGTCGTGGGCAGCTTGGCGCCCGCCTTCTTCAGCGCCTCGGGATTGACCCACAGCCAGTTCACGCGGTGCACGTTGACCGGCGCGGCGATGTAGTGGCCCTGGTACTTCATGATGCTGGCCACCACCGGCGGGATCACCTCGTCCCACTTGCCGGCCTTGGCCACGCTGTCGACGTTGGTCAGCACGCCCTCGGCCGCCCATTCCTGCAGCGACGGGCCCTTGATCTGCGCCGCCGCGGGCGCGTTGCCCGAGACCACGCGCGACTTCAGCACCGTCATCGCGGAGTCGCCGCCGCCGCCGGCGACCGCGAAGTCCTTCCAGGTGTGACCCTGCTTCTGCAGCGTCGCCTTGAGCGCGGTGGCGGCCTTGGCCTCGCCGCCGCTGGTCCACCAGTGCAGGACCTCGACCTCGCCGGCCTGGGCCGCGCCGGCGGCCATCAGCGCGCACAGCGCGGCGGCCCGGGAAAGTTGCTTGAATTGGTGCATGCCGTTGTCTCCGTGTCGTCGGGGGGTTGGAGCGAATGTTGTCATGGGATGTCGGACGAGCCGGGGCGGGGACCGCCCCTCGGACCCGCGCGCCGCAGCGTCAGAACCAGACCTCGACCTGGGCGCCGAAACTGGTGCCGGAGGTCTGGCCGTCGTAGCCGGGCTCGCCGGTCACGTTGCCGGCGGCCTTGTTCCACTTGGCGTGGGTGACGTAGAGGCGGAACTCGGGTCGGTCCATCAGGGCCGGGCCGGTCGACAGGGTCGGCGCGAAGGTCACCTTGGTCAGGCGGGCGCGCTGACCGCCATCGGGCTTGTATTGCGACACGCCGGCCTCGGTGAGCAGCTTGAAGTTGCGGGTGACCCCGTAGGACACGCGACCGCCGATCGAGGTGGACACCGTGGCCTTGCCGGCGTTGTCCTTCTCGTTCGCCCACAGCAGCATGCCCATGCCGCCCCAGGCACCTTGCTGGAAGTTGACCGATTCGACGATGCGGAACTTCTTGGCGGCCGAGGTGTCGGTCTGGTTGCCGAAGTTGGAGTTCAGCCCGGCCGAGCCCTGGGCATACTGCACCCACAGCACGTTGTTCAGGGCGCTGCCGAAGAGCTTCTCCTGCACGTGCTTGGCGGCCAGGCCCCAGCCGTTGGTGCCGCCGGCGAACTGCGACTTGGTGACGGTGCCGAAGAAGTTCAGCGTGCCGCCCGGGTTGGTGGGCATGTCGACGTACTCGACGTTGCCGCGGTGGCCGGGACGCTGGTTGTTGTCCTTGTCGTTGGTGTAGTACGCCACGCCCAGCTTGCCCGGGCCCAGCGCCAGGCCCTTGATGCCGGCGCCGATGCCGGCCATCTCGGTGAAGTAGGTGTCGACGATGTGCACGTCGCCGCGGCGGCCGCGTTCCTTGCCGGCCCAGACGGTGGCCTCGGGGGCGAAGTCGAAGCCCTTGGCCTCGGCGTACATCTGCGCCAGGCGCATGTGCTTGGCGTCGTCGGCGTCCGAATGGGGGTTCCAGTAGTCCGTCATCAGCACGACCTTGTAGTCGATGCCGTCCTTCTTGAAGCCCTGGGCGAGCTGGAACTCGCCGTAGATGTCGCACTCGTTGCCGAGGCGGTACTTCATGCCGCTGGTGCCGCCCTGCAGGGCGTAGCAGGCGCGGCTCACGCCGCCGTCGGTGGTGCCGCCGGGGCCGGCGCGGAAATAGCCGGTGAAGTCGACGGCTTGGGCGGATCCGGCGGCCAGCAGCAGGCCAGCGGCCGTGGAAAGCGTTGCGCGCAGGCGCGGGGTGCGAGTCATGTTCAGTCTCCGGTGTGTGGGTCCGATCAGTGGCGCTCCGGGCGTGCAGCCGTTAATCAGACGTTCATTTTTCTTGCATGCGGGCTGAACTTTAATTTTCCATTAATGAAACTATATTGGTGCTTACCACTAGCGTTGTCGCCCCTGAATGGGATGCCGCGCGGGCGAGTGGCGGCCTCGCCGCGCCGCATTGGGGCGCTTGGGCGATGCGTGAATGAAACCGCAGGGAATCGGGGAAGGCGGCTCAGCCCGCCAGCGGCAGGGTGATCGAGGCCCGCAGGCCGCGCGGCTCGGCGCCGGAGAGCGCGATGTGGCCGCCATGGCGCTCGACGATCTCCTTGACGATCGCCAGGCCCAGGCCGCAGCCGTTGCCCTCGTGGGTGCCGCGGAAGAAGCGCTCGAAGGCCTGCTCGCGGATCGCCTCGGGGATGCCGGGGCCGTTGTCGGTGACGACCAGTTCGGCGCGGCCGCGCGCCCGGTGCACCTGCACCGTGATGCGGGCGCCGCGGCCGGCGTAGCGCAGCGCGTTGTCGACCAGGTTGACCAGCGCCTCGCGCAGCAGCAGGGGGATGCCGACGATCTCGACCGGCCGCTCGGGCGCGTCGCCCGGGGCCGCGCCGGCCTCGGGCGCGCGCTCCTCGAGCTGCGACGCGGAGAGGCACTCCGGATCGCCGTCGGGCCCGTCGTAGCCCAGGTCCACGTTCTGCTGCAGCGCGCGCGGCACCAGTTCGGCGGTGACCTCGCGGGCCAGGCGGCCCAGGTCCACGCGCACCTGGGTCTGGCGCGTCACCGATTCCGGCTCGGTGCGCGCGAGCGCCAGCAGCTGGTTCACCAGGTGGGCGCTGCGCGTGGCGCTCTCATGGACGCGGGCCAGCCGCATCGTCAGCGGGCCGGGCGGCGCCTCGGCCAGGGCGAGCTCGCTCTGGCTCTTCAAGCCGGCCAGCGGCGTGCGCAGTTGATGCGCGGCATCGCTGATGAAGCGGCGCTGGCCCTGCACGTTGTGCCGCACCGCCTCGAGCAGGTCGTTGATCGCCTGCGCCAGCGAGCGCAGCTCCTGCGGCGCGGCGTCGAGCTCGATCGGACGCAGGTCGTTGGGCTTGCGGCCCTCGACGAGGCGGCGCAGCCGCATGATCGGCGCCAGGCCCGCGCCCACGCCGGCCCACACGATCATGCTCATCAGCACGATCAGCACCGACAGCGGCAGCATGGTGTCGATCAGCAGCCGGCGCGCGAGCAGCTCGCGGTTGGCGCTGGAGCGCGCGACCTGCACCAGCATGGTCTGCTGGGCCTTGGGGTTCTCGCCGAACTGCAGGTAGAGCGCGGCCACGCGCACCGGCGCGGCGGGGCGGCCGTCGTCGGCGTCGAGTTCGCCGTCGTAGAACTGCGCCTGGCCCAGCGGCGGACTGGCGGGCATGGCGGGCGGGCTGGGCAGGTTGCGGTTGCCGAGGATGAACTGCCCCGGCGGCGAACTGACGGTGTAGAGCAGCTTGTCGCTGGGATCGGCCTCGAGCACGTCCTGCGCGGCGCGCGGGAAGTCGATCAGCAGGCCGTTGCCCATCGGCTTGACCTGGCGCGCGAGCGAGCGCGTGGCCTGCAGCAGCGCGGCGTCGACGGCCTCGTTGGCATAGCGGCCGGCGAGCCGGTAGCTGAAGACGGCGCCGGCCAGCCACAGCACGACCTGCGGCAGCAGCAGCCACAGCAGCAGCTGGCGCTTGAGCGAGAAGCGCGACGGGGCCATGGGTCGGGGCGGCGGGGCGGGACGGGGCGCGGCGAGGAGGGGGACGCGCGCCGTCAGGCGCGTTCCAGCTCCAGCAGGTAGCCCAGGCCGCGCACGGTGCGGATGGCCACCTGCGCGCCCTCGAGCTTGCGGCGCAGGCGATGGATGTAGACCTCGACGGCGTTGGTCGCCGCGCCGCTGTCGGTGACGGCGGTGCCGGAGCGGTCGCCCGACCAGGCCTGGTTGATCTGCTCCTTCGTGATGACGCGGCCCTGGTGCGTGAGCAGCAGGTCGAGCAGGTCGAACTCGCGCGGGCTGAGCTCCAGCATCTCGCCGCGCACCTGCGCGCTGCGGGTCTCGCGCTGCATGCTGAGCTGGCCCAGCTCGGTGCTGGCCTTGGAGGCGCGGCTGCGGCGCAGCAGCGCGCGCAGTCGGGCCTCGAGTTCGGGGAAGTCGAAGGGCTTGGTCAGGTAGTCGTCGGCGCCGGCGTTGAGGCCGGCGACGCGGTCCTCCAGGCTGTCGAGCGCGGTGAGGATCAGCACCGGCAGCGAGGCGTCGGTCTGGCGCAGCTGCTTGAGGACCTCGATGCCGCCGACCATGGGCAGTCCCAGGTCGAGCACGACCACGTCGAACTGCTGCTTGGCGAGCAGGTATTGCGCGACCGCGCCGTTGGGCGCGTGCTCCACGGTGAAGCCGCTGGCGCGCATCTGTTCGCACAGGGCGTCGGCCAGGATCGCATCGTCTTCGGCGAGCAACAGGTTCATGAAAGGAAGATTAACAGGGCGGCGCCAGGCCCTTCCCTGGGGCAAGCCCGGGTCGGCACTCCTGCACGCGGCCCGCGGATGTAGGGCGATGCCCGACAGGCGCTGGCGAAGAACGCCTCTCGCGCGGGCGGGGGGCGCTTCGGAATACTCCGGCCCAACCATGAATGCCGCCGACCTCAAGCAGACGCTGTGGCGCGTCGTCTATACGAAGAACGCGAACCTGCAGAGCGCAGGGGACGCGGCGGGGCCGTGGCATCCCGACCGGCGGCACATCGAGCAATGCGCCGCGGCGCTGCGCGGGCTGGCGCAGGAAGTGGGCATCCAGAGCAATGCGCAGGCGGCCAAGAACGCCACGACCTGGTTGACGGAAGGCTGAAGGAAGGCTGACCAGGAAGGCCGGCGGACTTCGCCGTCCGCATAAGCACAGTCGAATATCTCGCTTCGGTTCGCGCCGCCCGGCGGGAACACTCGGCGGCATCGCGCTTCCCGCGCCCGATTGCCCTTGCCGATGACCACCTCCACGCTGCAGCGTTCCGATGACGCGCCCGCCGTTCCCACATCGCCCTCGCTGGCCCAGGTGCTGGGGCCGGGCCTTGACCAGCTCGCCGATCAACTGGCCGCCACGGCGGTGCAGCGCGACCGGCAGGGCGGCCACGCCGCCGAGCAGCGCGAACTGATCCGCGCCAGCGGCCTGCTCGCGCTCACGATCCCCGAGGCCCATGGCGGCCTGGGCGGCGGCATCCCCGCGTTCTACGCGGTCGTGCGCCGGCTCGCCCGCGTGGACAGCGCGCTCGCGCACGTGCTGGCCTTCCATCATCTTCAGCTCTATGGCGTCAGTCTCTACGGCGGGCCCGCCGCGACGGCCCATGGCGCGCGCCATCTGCGCGAGACCGCCGAGCAGCGCCTGTTCTGGGGCAATGCGCTGAACCCGGCCGACACGCGGCTGACGGCGGTGCGCGAGGGCGCCGGCTGGCGCCTGGAGGGCGTGAAGAGCTTCTGCTCCGGCGCGCTGGGCTCGGACCGGCTGACCGTGTCGGCGACGACCGACGACGGCGGCTTCCTGATCGGCATCGTGCCGACGCGGCGCGATGGCGTGACGGTCGAGCAGGACTGGGATGCCTTCGGCCAGCGCCAGACCGACAGCGGCACGGTGCGCTTCGACGCGGTGCGGCTGGACGATGACGAGCTGCTGCAGCTCCCCGGCCATGGGCCGACGCCGCGCGCGACGCTGCGCTCGCAGATCGCTCAGCTGATCATGACCCACCTGTACCTGGGCATCGCCGAGGGCGCGTTCGACGAAGCGCGCCGCTACACGGCGACGCGCGGCCGGCCCTGGTTCGCGTCGGGCGTGGACCGCGCCGTCGACGATCCGCTGCTGCAGCATCGCTACGGCGACCTGTGGCTGAAGGTGAGGGCGGCGCAGGCGGTGGCCGGCGAGGCCGTCGAGCGCCTGCGGACGGCGCTCGATCGCGGCGAGGCGCTGACCGCGCGTGAGCGCGGCGAGGTCGCCGTCGCGGGCGCCGAAGCCAAGGTGCTGGCGCATCGCGCCGGCGTCGAGGTCAGCAGCCAGCTGTTCGAGCTGACCGGCGCGCGCAGCACTGCCGCCGTGTTCGGGCTGGACCGCTTCTGGCGCAACGCGCGGGTGCACACGCTGCACGACCCGGTCGACTACAAGCTGCGCGACCTGGGCCGCCACGCGCTCGAAGGCCGGATCCCCGATCCGACGGCCTACTCCTGATCGCGGAGGGTTCATGAGCGATCCACTGATCCGCCTCGATGGCGTTTCCAAATCCTTCGCGCTGCCCGACGGCGGCCGCTTCGACGCGGTGCGCGAGCTCAGCCTGTCCGTGCGCGCGGGCGAGATCCTCGGCCTGATCGGCAAGAGCGGCGCGGGCAAGTCCACGCTGCTGCGGCTGATCAACCTGCTGGAGCGGCCGGACGCGGGCCGCGTCTGGGTGGGCGGCCGCGAGCTCACCGCGCTGAAGCCGGCCGAGCTGCGCCGCGAGCGCCAGCGGCTGGGCATGATCTTCCAGCAGTTCAACCTGCTGCAGAACGCCACGGCGGCCGAGAACGTCGCCTTCCCCTTGCGGCTGCATGCGGGCCGCTCGCGGCGGGAGATCGCCGAGCGGGTCGAGGAATGCCTGTCGCTGGTCGGCCTGGCCGACAAGGCGGATCACCATCCGGCGCAGCTCAGCGGCGGCCAGAAGCAGCGCGTCGCGATCGCGCGGGCGCTGGCACCCCAGCCCGACGTGCTGCTGTGCGACGAGCCGACCTCCGCGCTCGACGCCGAGACCACGCGCGAGCTGCTCGCGACGCTGGCCGGCATCAACGCGCGCCTCGGCGTCACCATCGTGATCGTCACGCATGAGCTGGAGGTGGTGCGGACGCTTTGCCGCCGCGCCGCGGTCATCGCGCAAGGGCGGCTTGTCGAGACCTTCGACGTCGCCGACGCGTCGCGCCACGCGCGCTCGCAGCTGGGACTCGAGCTGGTGCGGCTTCAGTTGCAGGCGTCGAGGCTGGCGGCGCTCGACGCCTCGGCGCGCGAGACCTCCGAGGTCATCGCGTCCATCGGACGCCGCGAGGTCCGCCATGCTTGAGAACCTCGCCGGCCTGTTGCCGGAGATCGCGCTCGCGCTCGGCCAGACCGCGCTGATGCTGGGCATCGGGCTGAGCGCGGCGGTGCTGCTCGGCGGTCCGCTGGGCGTGCTGCTGTTCCTGCTGAGCCCCGGCCAGTCGCTGTCCGGCCACCCCGGCGCGGCGGTCGCGCATCGTCTGATCGATGCGGTGGTGAACACCGTGCGCAGCTTCCCCTTCATCATCCTGCTGGTCGCGCTGGTGCCGCTGACGCGCGTGGTCGCCGGCACCTCGATCGGTCCGCTGGCCGCCGCCGTGCCGCTGTCCTTCGCGGCGATCCCGTACTTCGGGCGCCTGGTCGAGCAGTGCCTGCGCGAAGTGCCGCGCGGCGTCATCGAGGCCGCCCAGGCGATGGGCGCGTCCGAGACGCAGATCGTGCTGCGCGTGCTCGTGCGCGAGGCGCGCGCCGGGCTGGTGGGCGCGCTGACGGTGCTGGCGATCAGCTTCCTGTCCTACTCGGCGGTGGCCGGCGTGGTCGGCGGCGGCGGCATCGGCGACCTCGCCATCCGCTACGGCTATTACCGCTTCCAGACCGACGTGATGGTGCTCACCGTCGCGATCCTCGTCGCGCTCGTGCAGCTGATCCAGTTCACCGGCCAGCGGATCGCGCGGCGGCTCGACAAGCGCTGAACCGCGATCTCCGGCAGCGCCCCCTTTCCCCTTTCCCCTGTCCCCATTTCCCCCTTTCCCCATTTCCCCATTTCCCCCTTTCCCTCCATCCGGACCCCAAGGACCTCCATGCCCATTGCCCGCCGCGCACTGCTCACCCTGGCGCTGTCCGCCGCCGCGCTGTCCGCGCCTGCCGTCCACGCGCAGGACAAGAAGGAAGTCACGATCGGCGCGACCGCCGGCTCCAACATCGAGGTGTTGCGGCTCGGCATCAAGCCATTGCTGGAGAAGCGCGGCTACAAGGTCAAGCTGGTCGAGTTCAACGACTACGTGCAGCCCAACATCGCGCTGGCGCAAGGCGCGCTCGACGCCAACTTCTTCCAGCACATCACCTACCTGAACCGCTTCCGCGAGGACCGCGGCCTCGATCTGGTGGACGTGGTGCAGGGACCGATGGCGCCGTTCGGCATCTATTCGAAGAAGCGCAAGAGCCTGGCGGAGGTCAAGCCCGGCGACCGCATCACGCTGGCCAACGATCCGGCCAACCTCGCGCATGGGCTGGCGCTGCTGGCCGACCAGAAGCTGCTGACGCTGAAGCCCGGCGCCGACCCCATCCGCGTCACCGAGAAGGACATCGCCAGCAACCCGCTGCGCCTGAAGCTCCAGCCGATCGAGGCGGCGCAGATCCCGCGCACGCTCGACGACGCGGAGTACGCGATCGTCAACGGCAACTTCGCGATCTCCAGCGGGCTGAAGCTGACCGACGCGCTGCTGCTGGAGAAGACGCCGGATCACTACATGCTGGTGCTGGCGGTGAAGGGCAAGGACCGCGGCCAGCCGTGGACGCAGGCGCTCGCCGAGGCGTTCCGCGCGCCGGAGTTCAAGACGGTGCTGGACCAGAAGTTCCCCGGCTACGCGCGGCCGGCGTTCCTGCAATGAGCGCCGCCGGGCCGCGGGCGCCCAGGCCCGTCCGCTTCAACGCCTTCGCGATGAACACGGTGGGGCATCAGTCGCCAGGGCTGTGGACGCACCCGCGCGATGAGTCGCATCGCTACACCGATCCCGACTACTGGATCGAGCTGGCGCGCCTGCTGGAGCGCGGCGGCTTCGACAGCGTGTTCCTGGCCGACGTGCTCGGCGTGTACGACGTGCATGGCGGCACGCCCGACGCGGCGCTTCGCCATGCGGTGCAGGTGCCGCTGAACGACCCGCTCGCGCTGGTGCCGTTGATGGCGTCGGTCACCCGGCACCTGGGCTTCGGCGTGACGGCGGCGCTGACCTACGAGCCGCCCTACAGCTTCGCGCGGCGCATGTCGACGCTGGACCACCTGACGCGCGGCCGTGTCGGCTGGAACATCGTGACCGGCTACCTCGACAGCGCGGCGCGCAACCTCGGCCATGACGCGCAGCGCGCGCACGACGAGCGCTACGACCTGGCCGACGAGTACCTGGACGTCGTCTACAAGCTGTGGGAGCTCAGTTGGGAGGAGGGCGCGGTGAAACGCGACAAGGCGGGCCGCGTGTTCGCCGATCCGGCCAAGGTGCACGCGATCGGCCATCGCGGCGAGCACTACCGCGTGCCCGGCGTGCATCTGTGCGAGCCCTCGCCGCAGCGCACGCCGGTGCTGTTCCAGGCCGGGACCTCGAGCCGCGGCCGGGCCTTCGCCGGCCGGCACGCCGAGTGCGTCTTCGTCAGCGGGCCCAGCGTCGCGGTGGTGAAGGGCTACGTCGACGGCCTGCGCGCGGCGGCGGCCGAGGCCGGGCGGTCTCGCGACGACGTGCTCGTCTATGGCCAGGCGCTGATCGTCACCGCGCCGACGAGCGCCCAGGCGCGGGCCAAGCATGAGGACCTGAAGCGGCACGTCGACATCGAGGCGGCGCTGGCGCTGCTGTCCGGCTGGACCGGCGTGGACTTCAGCCGCTATCCGCTCGACGCGACGATCGACTACCTCGACACCCAGGCGGGCCGCACGGCGCTGGCCTCGTTCAGCAGCGCGGATCCGGCGCGGCGCTGGACCGTCGGCGAGGCGGCCGCGTTCATCGGCCTGGGCGGGCGCGGGCCGGTGTTCGTCGGCGATCCGGCGGAGATCGCGGATCAATTGATCGCGTGGCAGGACGCCACGGGCCTGGATGGATTCAATCTCGCGTACGCGCTGGCGCACGAGACCTTTCGCGACGTCGTCGATCTGGTGGTGCCGGAGCTGCGACGGCGCGGGCGCTATCGGGCGGCGCACGGGCAGGGTGCCGATGACGACGCGGCCGCGCGGACGCTGCGGGCCCGGCTGTTCGACCGGGGCGACCGGCTGCCGGCGAATCACGCGGGGCGGCAGGTGCGCCTGGGCGGTCCGGCCGACGCGTCCCTGCCTTCCCTGACCATTCCCTTGACGGAGCCCGTCGCATGACCCGCGAGACTTCCCCGACGCGCCGCGAGGCGCTCACCCTTGGACTTGGCATCGCCGCCGGCCTGGCCGCGGGACCGGCGCGCGCGCAGGGCGCGGGCGCGCCCAGGGAGCTGAGGCTCGACTACGCCTATTACTCGCCGACCAGCCTGGTGCTGCGCCGCTTCGGCTGGCTGGAGGAGGACCTCGGCAAGGACGGCATTCCGGTGCGATGGGTGCTGAGCGCCGGCAGCAACCGGGCGCTGGAGTACCTGAACGCCGGTGGCATCGACATCGGATCGACGGCCGGCCTGGCCGCGCTGCTGGCGCGCGCGAATGGCAATCCGATCCGCGCGCCCTACATCTTCTCGAGGCCGGAATGGACGGCGCTGGTCGTGCGCGGCGACTCGGGCATCCGCTCGCTGGCGGACCTGAAGGGCCGCAAGGTGGCGGCGACCAAGGGCACGGATCCGTATCTGTTCCTGCTGCGCGCGCTGCACACGGCCGGACTTCAACGCGCCGACATCGAGCATGTGGCGCTCCAGCACGCCGATGGCCGCGCGGCGCTGGAGCAGGGGCGCGTGGAGGCCTGGGCCGGGCTTGACCCGCTGATGGCGGCGAGCGAGCTCGACGCGGGCTCCAGGCTGCTGTATCGCAACGTCGGCTTCAACACCTATGGTTTCCTCAACGTGCGCGAGGAGTTCCTGAGCCGCCATCCCCAAGTCGTGCGCCGCGTGATCGCGGCCTACGAGCGCGCGCGGGCGTGGACGCTGGCGAATCCATCGGAGGCCGCGCGGATCCTGTCCGAGGAGGCCAAGGTGAGCCTGCCGGTGGCGCTGCTGCAGGTGAAGCTGCGCACCGACTTCTCGCATCCGCAGCCCTCGGACGAGCACGTGAAGGCGCTGCAGGCCGCGGCGCCGATCCTGAGCGCGGAGCAGCTGGTGCGCCCGGGCGCGGACCTGAATCGCACGATCGCGGAGCTCGTCGACACACGCTTCGCGAATGGGCTGATCAAGACATGAGGCTGCTTGGCGCGCTGCCGCCGCTCGTGGCGCTGGCGCTGATCGAGGCGGCCGTGCGCCTGGGCTGGATCGCGCCGCATCTGCTGCCGGCGCCAAGCGAGGTCGCCCTCGCGCTGGCGCGGATGGTCCGCGACGGCCAACTCGCGCAGCACGTGCTCGCCAGTTCGCTGCGCGTGGCGGCCGGCTTCGCGCTCGGCGCGGCGCTGGCGGTGCTGTTCGGCGCGCTCGTGGGCCTGTCGGCCACCGCTGCCGCCGTGTTGACGCCGAGCTTCCAGGCGTTGCGCGCGATTCCCTCGCTCGCCTGGGTGCCCTTGCTGCTGCTGTGGCTGGGCATCGATGAGGCATCGAAGGTGGCGCTCATCGCGATCGGCGCCTTCTTCCCGGTCTACATGGGCGTGGCCTCGGGCTTCCGGGACGTCGACCGCAAGCTGGTCGAGGTGGCCCGGCTGCGCGGGCTGGGGCGCGTGGCGCTGGCGCGGCGCGTGCTGCTGCCGGCCGCGCTGCCGGCCTTGCTCACGGGGCTGCGCAACGGGCTCAGCCTGGCATGGATGTTCATGGTCGCGGCCGAGCTGATCGCCGCGAGCCGCGGGCTGGGCTATCTGCTGACCGATGGCCGGGAGACCGGGCGCGCCGACCTGGTGCTGGCGGCGATCGTGCTGCTGGCCTTGCTCGGCAAGCTCAGTGATGGCGGCATGGCGGCGCTGGAGCGGCGAGCGCTGCATTGGCGGGACAGCTTTGGAGGAGCGGCATGAGCCTGCTGACGGTGAGGGTGCGAGAGAAGCGCTTCGCGCGCGAAGTGGTGCATGCGGTCCATGGACCGGCGGCCGCGCGGCCGCCGGTGCTGCAGGACATCCACTTCGAGCTGGTGCCGGGCGAGGTGCTCGGCCTGGTCGGCGCGAGCGGCTGCGGCAAGAGCACGCTGCTGCGCATCGTGGCGGGGCTCGACCCGGACTTCGACGGCGAAGTGCGTCTGGAGGGCCGCGCGCGGCGCGGGCCGGACCGCGACATCGGTGTCGTGTTCCAGGAGCCGCGGCTGTTCCCGTGGCTGACGGTGGCGGAGAACGTCGGCTTCGACCTGGGCCAGGGGCATGACGCGGCCTGGGTGGCCACGCTGCTGCGCGAGGTCGGACTCGCCGATCTTGGCGAGGCGCTGCCGCGACAGCTCTCGGGTGGCCAGGCGCAACGCGCCGCGATCGCCCGCGCGCTGTACACGCGGCCGCGCGTGCTGCTGCTCGACGAGCCGTTCTCGGCGCTGGATGCGTTCACTCGGATGCGGCTGCAGGACCTGGTGCGGGACGTGGCCCGCGCTCACGGCACCAGCCTGCTGCTGGTGACGCATGACATCGAGGAGGCCGTGCTGCTTGGCGACCGGGTGCTGGTGCTCGGATCGGCGCCCGGACGCATCGTGCGGGAGATCGGCGTGGACCTGCGTCATCCGCGAGGCCGTGGCAGCGCCGAGGTCGCCTCGCTCCGGCGCGAGGTCCTGTCGGCCCTGGAGCCGGCGGGATAGCCGTTTTACGCCTATCCATCGACGTTCTGCTTCGTTCATGGAAGGGCGGCTGATTCGCAGAATGGATCCGTCCCTGCTTCATCCCCCCGCCATGACCGCCACCGCCACCGCTTCACCCGTCCTCCTCATCGCCGCGAGCCCGAGCCTGCGCTCCCGCTCCGGCGCGCTGCTCGGCGCCGCGGCCGAGAAGCTCCATCACCACGGCCTGGGCACCCGCTCGCTGCGCCTGCGCGAGTTGCCGGCGGCGTCGCTGCTGCACGCGGATGTCGACGATCCCGCGATCCGCGGCGCCGTGGCCGCCGTCGCCCAGGCGCGCGTCGTGGTGCTGGCGACGCCCATCTACAAGGCCGCCTACAGCGGGCTGCTGAAAGTCTTCCTCGATCTGCTGCCGCAGGACGGCCTGGCCGGCAAAACCGTCTGGACGCTGGCCACGGGCGGCAGCCTGGCGCATCTGCTGGCGCTCGACTACGGCCTGCTGCCGGTGCTGTCCGCGCTCGGGGCGCGCTCGCACATCGACGGCGTCTATGCGAGCGACGCGCAGATCGCCAAGGACGCCGCGGGCGAGTACCGCGTCGGCGACGACATCGCCCGCCGCCTGCTGGCCGGCGCGTCGCAGGTGCTCGATCGCGTGCCGGCGCCCGAGCGCGCCGCGCCCCTGGCGCGTCCCGCGCTGGTGCTCTGAGCGGCGGCCCCGTCCGGCGCTCCTCGACTTCCTCCCACTCCGCGACCTCCTCATGAAGTCCTTCCTCGATCGCCGCGCGGCGCTGATCCGCGCCGCCACCTTCTCCGCCGCGCTGGGCGCGACGCTCGCCTTCCATGCCGGCCCCGCGAGCGCCCAGACGCCGGCCCCACCCGCCGAGCTCCGCATAGGCTTCCAGAAATACGGCACGCTGACGGTCCTCAAGGCCAAGGGCGACCTGGAGAAGCGCCTCGCGCCGCTGGGCATCACGGTGAAGTGGACCGAGTTCCCCGCCGGGCCGCAGCTGCTCGAGGGGCTCAACGTGGGCTCGCTCGACTTCGGCACCGTCGGCGAGGCGCCGCCGATCTTCGCGCAGGCCGCGGGGGCGGACCTCGTCTACGTGGCCAACCAGCCGCCCGCGCCGGCCGCCGAGGCGCTGGTCGTGCCGAAGGACTCGACCATCCAGTCGCTCGCCGATCTGAAGGGCCGGAAGGTCGCGCTCAACAAGGGCTCCAACGTCCACTACCTGCTGGTCAAGCTGCTGGAGAAGCAGGGCCTGAAGTACACCGACATCCAGGTCGTCTACCTGCCGCCGGCCGATGCGCGCGCCGCCTTCGAGCGCGGCGCCGTCGACGCCTGGGTGATCTGGGACCCGTTCCTGGCCGCGGCGCAGCGCCAGCTCGGCGCGCGCGTGATCGCCGATGGCAAGGGCGTCGTCGCGAATCACCAGTTCTACCTGGCCGCGCGCGGCTACGCGGAGAAGCATCCGCAGGTCGTGCAGGCGATCGTCGACGAGCTGGCCAAGCTGGACCGCTGGGCGCAGGGCAACACGCAGGCAGTCGCCGCGCTGCTGGCGCCGCAGATCGGGCTGGACGCCGCGACGACCGAACTGGCCGCGAGCCGCTTCGCCTACGGCATCCAGCCGATCACGCCGGCCATCGCTGCCGAGCAGCAGAAGATCGCCGACGCCTTCCATGCGCTGAAGCTGATCCCCAAGCCGATCCGCATCGCCGACGCGCTGCCGAAGTCGGTCCGCACCGCCGCGAAGTGAAGGAGACCCCGGCATGAAGATCCTCTGGTTCATCCCGACGCACGGCGACTCGCGCTATCTCGGCACCGCCAAGGGCGCGCGCGTCGTGGACTTCGACTACTACCGCCAGGTCGCGATCGCGGCCGACAGCCTCGGCTACGAGGGCGTGCTGCTGCCCACCGGGCGCAGCTGCGAGGACAGCTGGATCGTCGCGGCCAGCCTCATCGAGGCGACGCGGCGGCTGAAGTTCCTGGTCGCGCTGCGGCCCGGGCTGGTGCAGCCGGTGCAATCGGCGCGCATGGCGGCGACGCTGGACCGGCTTTCCGGCGGCCGGCTGCTGGTCAACCTGGTCACCGGCGGCGATCCTGACGAGCTCGCCGGCGACGGGCTGTTCCTGCCGCACGAGGAGCGCTACGCGCTCTCGACCGAGTTCCTCTCGATCTGGCGCGATGTGCTGCGCGCCAGTCACGACGGCGAGGCGATCGACTTCGACGGCGACCAGCTGCGGGTGAAGGGCGGCAAGCTGCTGTACCCGCCGGTCAGCCGCCCGTATCCGCCGGTGTTCTTCGGCGGGTCCTCGGGACCGGCGATCGAGCTGGCGGCCGAGCAGGTCGACACCTACCTGACCTGGGGCGAGCCGCCCGCGGCGGTAGCGGAGAAGCTCGGCGAGGTGAGGCAGCGCGCCGAGGCCAAGGGCCGGCGCCTGGAGTACGGCATCCGCCTGCACGTCATCGTCCGCGAGACCGAGGAGGAAGCCTGGGCCGCCGCCGGCGACTTGGTGAAGCACCTCGATGACGACGTCATCGCCGCGGCCCAGGCCAAGTTCGCCGCGATGGACTCGGTGGGGCAGCGCCGCATGGCCGAACTGCACCAGGGCCGGTTCAACAAGGACGACATCCGCAGCGGGCTCGAGATCTCGCCCAACCTGTGGGCCGGCGTGGGCCTGGTGCGCGGCGGCGCGGGCACGGCGCTGGTGGGCAATCCGCAGCAGGTGGCCGATCGCATTCAGGAGTACGCGGCGCTGGGCCTGGAGTACTTCGTGCTCAGCGGCTATCCGCATCTGGAAGAGGCCTATCGCTTCGCGGAGCTGGTCTTCCCGCTGCTGCCGCTGGAGGTGCGCGAGAAGCTGAGCGCGCCCAAGCTGACCGGGCCGTTCGGCGAGATCGTCGCCAACAGCTACGCGCCGGGCCAGATCAAGCTGGCGTCCGCGAGCTGACATGACCACCGCCGCGATCAAGCGCGCCGCGCAGCGGCGCACGCTCGATGGACTGGTGCCATGGCTCGTGCCACTGGCGGTGCTCGCGCTGTGGCAACTGAGCGCGCAGGCGGGCTGGCTGTCGACGCGGGTGCTGCCCGCGCCGTCGGCGGTGGCCCGGGCGGCCTGGGAGCTGGCGCTGTCCGGCGAGCTGTGGCGGCATCTGGCGGTCAGCACGGGCCGGGCCTTCATCGGCTTCGCGGTGGGCGGCGGACTCGGGCTGCTGCTGGGGCTGTTGACCGGCTCGCAGCGCTGGGCCGAGACGGCGCTCGACACCTCGCTGCAGATGCTGCGCAACATCCCGCCGCTGGCGCTGATCCCGCTGGTGATCCTGTGGTTCGGCATCGACGAGACGGCCAAGCTGTTCCTGGTCGCGCTGGGCGTGTTCTTCCCGGTCTACCTGAACACCTTTCACGGCATCCGCGGCGTGGACCGCGACCTGATCGAGATGGCGCGTTCCTACGGCCTGAGCGGCTGGGCGCTGTACCGCCAGGTGATCCTGCCGGGCGCGACGGCCTCGATCCTGGTCGGACTGCGCTTCTCGCTCGGCCTGACCTGGGTGCTGTTGATCGTGGCCGAGACCATCTCGGCGCAGAGCGGCATCGGCTACATGACGATGAACGCGCGCGAGTTCCTGCAGACGGACGTGGTGCTGGTCGGCATCCTGGTCTACGCGCTGCTGGGCAAGCTCGCCGACGTCGCGGCGCAGGCGCTGGAGCGCGCCTGGCTGCGCTGGCATCCGGGGTACCAGACATGATGAGCGTGACCGAGATCGACGTGCTGTCCAAATGGCAGGACTCCCGGCAGGATTCGCCGCCCGCGGCGCTGCATCGCCAGGAGGTGGCCGTCGCGCCGCATCGCGGCGGACAGGCGGTCGCGCTGGATGGCTTGGGCAAGGCCTTTGGCCATCGAGCGGTGCTGCAGGACATCGACCTGCGGATCGCGCCCGGCGAGTTCGTCGCCATCATCGGCCGCAGCGGCTGCGGCAAGAGCACGCTGCTGCGATTGCTCGCGGGGCTGGACGCGCCGAGCCAGGGGGCGCTCCACGCGGGCAACGCCGCGCACACGCGCTTCATGTTCCAGGATGCGCGGCTGTTGCCGTGGGCGAGGGTGCTGGACAACGTGGCGCTGGGGCTCGAAGGCGAAGGGGCCGATGCGCAGGCGCGCGAGGCGCTGGCGCAGGTCGGTCTCGCGGATCGCGCGGGCGAATGGCCGGCCCGCCTGTCCGGCGGTCAGCGGCAGCGCGTCGCGCTGGCGCGGGCGCTGGTGCATGCGCCGCGGTTGCTGCTGCTCGACGAGCCGCTCGGCGCGTTGGATGCGCTGACCCGCATCGACATGCAGCGCCTGATCGAGACGCTGTGGACGCGTCATCGCTTCACCGCGCTGCTGGTGACGCACGACGTCGCCGAGGCGGTGGCGCTGGCCGATCGTGTGCTGCTGATCGAGGACGGCCGTCTTGCGCTCGACCTGCGGGTCGACCTGCCGCGCCCGCGGCGGCGCGACGCGGTGTTCGCGGCGCTGGAGCAGCGGCTGCTCGACCGCGTGCTGAGCACGCCGGGGCGGGAGCCCGAGGAATCAAAGGCGCGCGTCGTGGAGCCGGTGCCGGCCCCGATGCTGCGCTGGGCGGTGTAACCGCCCGGACCGGGTGTTGCGCGGGCCTTCGGCAGGGAGGGGCTGGGGGGCTCTCAACCGCCGAAGGCCTCGCGCAGCCTTTTTTGATCGGCGCCGCCGGACAGGCCCGCGGCGCCGGCGGGCGCTCAGGCGAGGGCGGCGTCCAGTGCCCGGTTCATCGCCGGAGTACGAGCGCTTGGTACGGCTCGCCAAACACCGCGCCGGTGAGCCCGCTCACCACTTCATCTCGCCCTTGGCGACCTTGGCCCCGATGTCCAGCGCGATGCCCAGGCCGGCGGCCGGGTAGGCGGCCTTCATCGCGCTGATCAGCTCGGCGCTGTTGCTGGTCTTCTTCAGCTCGGCATCCCAGCGCTGCAGGTAGGCCTGGGTGTAGGCGACCTGCGAGACATCGCGCGCCTCGCCCGGCGCCGAGTGGCCCGGCACCACCACCGCCGGATGCAGCGCGGCGATGTCGCTGAGCTTCTTCGACCAGGCGGCGCGGTCCTCGGCGCTGGCGGCGTCGGCGGTCCACACATGCAGGCCGGCGAAGACGTTGACGCCGCCGACCACCGCCTTGATGGACGGGATCCACACGTAGCTGCGATGCGGCAGCCGGTCATCCAGGCCGCGGATCTCCAGCGTCTGGCCTTCCAGCGTGATCGTGTTGCTGCTCAGCGCCTCGGGCAGGCTGACGCCCTTGGGCGCGTTGGCGCCCATCTTGGGCGGCCAGAAGGCGAGCTTGGCGGGCAGCGTCGCTTCGATCTTCTTGACCGTGGGCGCGGTGGCCACGACCTTCGCGTCCGGGAAGAAGGACTTGAGGACGTCGATGCCGAAGTAGAAATCCGGATCGGGCTGGCTGATGTAGATGGTCTTGAGCGTCTTGCGGCTGTCCAGGACCATGGCCGCGATCCGCAGCGCGTCGGCGCGGGTGAAGCCCGCGTCCAGCAGCACGGCATCGGTCTTCCCGGCGACCAGCACCGAGTTGACGTTGAAGCTGTCGGCGTCCGCTTGATAGACCTGCAGGGTCAGCGGCGCGGTCTGGGCGTCAGCGGAGGCGGCGGTGACGGTCAGCGTGGTCACGGCGGCCACGTGGGTGAGGGTGCGGACGATGGACATTCGGTTCTCCAGTGAAGGCAGGGATCTGCCATGGGAAGCACTCTATTGATTACTCAATCGTCGATAAACTCCATTCCGATTGAATGTTTGTCAACTGAATCGAGCAGATCATGGATCGTCTGACCGCGATGCGGGTCTTCGTGGAGATCGTGGACCGCGGCAGCGTCAGCGCCGCGGGGGAGGCGCTGGACATGTCGCGCGCCATGGCCAGCCGCTACCTGGAGGGACTCGAGGATTGGCTCGGGGCGAGGCTGCTGCATCGCACCACCCGCCGGCTCGCGCTGACCGATGCCGGGCAGCATGCGCTGGCGACGTGTCGCGAGATGGTGGGGCTCGCCGAGGACGTGGTTGCCCAGGCGGGTCACGGTGCGGCGGAGGCGCACGGGCGGTTGAGGCTGACCTCGTCGCCCTCGTTCGCGACGGCTCAACTGACGGCTGCCGTCGTGGACTTCCAGACGAGACACCCGAAGGTGGAGATCGACCTGGTGATGGTCGATCGCACGGTCGATCTCGTGCAGGACCGCATCGACCTGGCGATCCGGCTGAGCAACCGCGTCGATGAAGGGCTGGTGGCGCGCCGGCTCGCGCTGTGCCATTCGGTGCTTTGCGCGTCGCCGGGCTATCTCGCGCGCGCTGGCGTGCCGCAGGCGCCTGCCGATCTGGGCGGACACCAGTGCCTGATCCACACGACCGGCTTCGCGCCGGAGTACCGGCTGCTGCGCGGCGGCGAGGCGGTCACCGTCGCGGTGGGCGGGGCGATCATGGCCAATGAAACGGCGGTGATCCGCGCCGCCGTGCTGGCGGGCGCGGGCATCGCCATGCTGCCGACCTACTTCGTGGGCGAGGACCTGGCGCGCGGCTCATTGCAGCGCGTGCTGCCGGAATACGCGCTGGAGCCGCTGGACATCCAGGCCGTCTACCTGTCGCGGCGCCACCAGCCCTTGCCGCTGCGGCTGCTCATCGAGTTCCTCGCGGAGCGATTTGGCGGGGAGGTGGCGCCTTGGGATCGAAGATCCGCGTCATAGCCCGAGCGCGGCGAGATCCTTGTGCTCGATGCTCCTCGCTATCAGCGCGGCCTGACGGCGCACCAGCTCCTGCTGCCCGGCATCCAGTCCGTTGAGGAGATGGGCCTCCAGGGAGCCTGCGCACAGGCCGGCGGATGAGCACAGGTGAAGGTAGGGGAACGATGAAGGGCCGCAGTCGTAGCCGAGCGAACACTGGCTGAGGAGCACCGCGGTGCCCACATGGGTGGCTTCCCTGAGTTCCTTCGGGAGCGTGCCGGGATGGACGCCGGCGGCCCACTCGATCCATGAACTCAAGGCCGGTGCCAGCCAGAGAAGGTCATCAGCGCCGGATTTATCCAGTCCACGCTTCAAGGCGTGCCTTGCCTCGTGAATGTCTTCCTCGGTGGGCGCGCGAGGCAGCTCGGCATTGGATGGGGGCAGCTCTGCGTTCTGGACCCAGCCATTCAGTTGCGTGCGTTGACGAATGAGCGTTGGGGCAGGGACGGCGGAGAACTCCGCGCAGGCGCGTTCGAGGATGGCGCGGGTCCGAGCGAGTTCCGCCGCATTGGTTCCGGCGTCCCGATTGGCGGCTTCGGGAAAAGGCTGCTTCATGGCAAAGGGCAGGCAGACATTCAGCGCCTCTCTCGCCATGTAGCGCTGCTTCGCATCGGTCGAATCGACACCAGCGCGGTAGAGCTCGAAGAGCCGATCGTGCGACGCCCAGAAGTCCCTTGGACGATGCGGCGGCGCAGGAGCCTTGTCGTCGCCCTCGAGGACTGCCGGCCATGCGTCGTCCGCCGGTTGCGCATGGCGCGTCGGCTCAGTAACCGCGGGGATCTTTTCCTCCTGCGCTATCCAGATGGACGACCCCATGGCCAGCGCGGCAACGGCACAGATCGCAACGAACAGAGGGCGTTTGGTCATGGCGGTGACGAGGCACGTTTCGACGAGGTTGGTCGGATCATGAATGTAGTTCATGAAATTTTGAATTAATACCGTTTTACTTCATGGACTTGAGTTTCTACGCTTGCGCCCTTCGCAGTTCCCAGCTCGAGAGAGCGCTCTCCCATGACCAAGATCCACAACCTCGGTTTTCCTCGCATCGGCGCCAAGCGCGAATTGAAGTTCGGCCAGGAGGCCTACTGGAAGGGCCAGAGCGGCCGCGATGAGCTCAAGGCCCTGGGCGCGCAACTGCGCGCGCGGCACTGGGCCGATCAGCAGGCGCTGGACCTGGTCCCAGTGGGCGACTTCTCGTTCTACGACCAGATGCTGGACATGAGCTTCACGCTGGGCAACCTGCCCCAGCGCGTGCGCGACTTCCACGGCGATCCGCTCGACAACTACTTCCGCGTCGCCCGTGGCCGCTCGGCCGAAAGCGCCGAGGCCCACGCCCAGTGCTGCGGCGGCGTGGCGGCCGGCGAGATGACCAAGTGGTTCGACACCAACTACCACTTCATCGTGCCCGAGTTCGACGCGTCCACGAGCTTCACGCTCGACGCCTCGCGCCTGCTGGAGCAACTGGCCGAAGCGAAGGCGCAGGGCGTCAGGGCCAAGCCGGTGATCGTCGGGCCAGTGACCTATCTGGCGCTGGGCAAGGCCAAGGACGAGTCCGACAAGCTGACCTTGCTGCCGAAGCTGCTGCCGGTCTATGCCGAGCTGCTCAAGACGCTGGCCGCGCAGGGCGTCGACTGGGTGCAGATCGACGAGCCCATCCTCGTCACCGAGCTGGAGACCGGATGGGATCAGGCCTTCAAGACCGCCTATGCGGCGCTGTCCGGCGCCGGCGTGAAGCTGCTGCTGGCCACGTACTTCGGCCAGCTCAAGGAAAACCTGCCGCTGGTCGCCAGCCTGCCGGTGCAAGGCGTGCACCTGGACGCGATCAATGCGCGCGATGAGGTCGCCGCGCTGATCGCGGCGCTGCCGGCCGACCGCGTGGTCTCGCTGGGCGTCATCAACGGCCGCAACATCTGGAAGTCGGATCTCGACAGCGTGCTCGACTGGCTGGAGCCGGTCGCGCAGCAGCTCGGCGATCGCCTGTGGATCGCGCCATCGTGCTCGCTGCTGCACGTGCCGGTCGACCTGGCGAGCGAGCACAAGCTCGATGCCGACGTGAAGTCCTGGCTGGCCTTCGCGCTGCAGAAGCTGGCGGAACTCGACGTGCTGGCGCGGGCCTTGAAGGGCGGCCGCGCCTCGGTCGAGGTGGAGCTGGCGGCCAATCGCCAGGCGGTGGCCGCCCGCCGCAGATCGCCGCGCGTGAACAAGCTCGCCGTCAAGGCCGCGGTCGCCGCGATCGATGCCCGGCTCGGACAGCGCCAGACCGCGTATGCGGTGCGCGCGCCCAAGCAGGCCGCGCTGCTGAAGCTGCCGGCCTTCCCGACGACCACGATCGGGTCGTTCCCCCAGACCGGCGAGATCCGCCATGCCCGCAGCGAATACAGGGCGGGGCGCCTCGACGAGGCCGGCTACCGGGCGGTGATGCGCGCCGAGATCGCGCGCAGCATCGAGGAACAGGAGGCGCTCGGCCTGGACGTGTTCGTGCATGGCGAGGCCGAGCGCAACGACATGGTCGAGTACTTCGGCGAGCAGCTCGATGGCTATGCCTTCAGCCAGTTCGGCTGGGTGCAGAGCTACGGCTCGCGCTGCGTCAAGCCGCCGATCCTGTTCGGCGACATCAGCCGTCCGAAGGCGATGACGGTCGAGTGGATCCAGTACGCGCAGTCGCTGACGAGCAAGCCGATGAAGGGCATGTTGACCGGCCCGGTCACCCTCCTCAACTGGTCCTTCGTGCGCGATGACCAGCCGCGCTCGGTCTCGTGCCGGCAGCTGGCGCTGGCGATCCGCCAGGAGGTGCTGGACCTGGAGCGGGCCGGCGTGCGCGTGATCCAGATCGACGAGGCCGCGCTGCGCGAGGGTCTGCCGCTGCGCCGCGCGCAGTGGAAGGACTACCTGGACTGGGCCGTCGAGTGCTTCCGCATCACGGCCAACGGCGTGAAGGACGAGACGCAGATCCACACGCACATGTGCTACTCGGAGTTCAACGACATCATCGCGTCGATCGCCGACATGGACGCGGACGTGATCACGATCGAGACCTCGCGCTCGGACATGGAGCTGCTGGACGCGTTCGACAGCTTCAAGTACCCCAACGAGATCGGGCCGGGCGTGTATGACATCCATTCGCCCAACATCCCGACGCAGGCGCACATCGTGGACCTGATGAAGAAGGCGGCGGAGCGCATTCCCGCCGAGCGGCTTTGGGTGAACCCCGACTGCGGCCTGAAGACCCGTCAATGGGGCGAGGTGATCCCGGCGCTGACGAACATGGTGGCCGCGGCCAGGACGCTGCGGCAGGGCGTCTGATCGCTTTCATGCGATGACGCGGGCATCCCGGGCTTGCCCGGGATGCTGCTGCCGCCGCGCCTACTTCCTCGCCTTCGCCTCCAGCACGAAGTACCCGGCCGCCGCGGCCAGCAGCGGAGCGAGGTAGTACAGCGCCCGGTAGGCGATCAGCGCCGCGAGCACCGTGCCCGGACCGAGCGCCGGCCCCAGGAGCGCGACGAACACGCCTTCCAGCACGCCGAGTCCCGCCGGCACATGCGTGACCACGCCGGCCACCGCCGCGACCAGCAGCACCGCCAGCGTGTGTCCGTAGTCCACGCGCTGCTGCAGCAGGACCCACAGCACGGCGCCCATCGTCAGCCAGTTCGCGCTCGAGATCGCCAGCTGCATCAGCGCGATGCGCAGGCTCGGCACGAAGAACTCATGGCCCCGCAGCGTGAGCTCGCGCCGGCGAGCGAAGGCGCACAGCGCGAGGTAGGCCGCGACGAGCACCCACATCAGCGCGCCCAGCGCGCACAGCGCGGAGCCGCCGATCTTCCAGTCCGGCGGCGGCGCGAGCCATCCGAACAGGAACAGTCCGCCCGCCAGCAGGCCATAGCCCAGCCAGTTCGAGGCCATGCTCAGCGCGAGCACCTTCGCCGGCACCGGATGCTTCAAGCCCTCGCGGGCATACAGCCGCAGCCGCATGCCGATGCCGCCGACCAGCGAGCCGAGATTCAGATTGAACGCGTAGCTGATGAACGTGATCAACATCACCCGCCGCGCAGGCACCGCGTGATGCGCCCACTGCTTGCCGATCAGGTCATAGCCGCTGTAGATCAGATGGCTGAGCGCGCACAGCGCGGCGCCGGCCGCCAGCACGCCCGCCGGCAATTGCCGCAGCGCGCCGCCGACCTCGTCCCAGTCGACCTTGTGCGCCGCCCAGGCGAGCAACGCCACCACGCCGATCGCGAAGAGCGCGCTCAGCCATCGGCCCCAGCGCCGGCCGCCGCGGCGCGCCGTGTCGCCGCTGCCGTCGCGTGGAGCGGGCGGCGTCACTCCGCCGCTTCCTCGCTCAAGCGCTTCTCGGCGTGCCATTGCCAGGCCTGTGCGGGCGGTGTCTGCGGCGCGCTCACCACCACCGGCGTCTGCGCCGCCGGCATCAGCGGCTGCGTCGCCCGCGGCAGCCGCGCCAGCCAGCGCGGGAAGTGCCGCATCACGTGGAAGACCAGCGCGCCCACGCCCAGCCGCCACCACCAGCGCCGCGACGCGGTCTCCTCGATCGTCAGCAGGCGGCACTGGTCGCGCATCAGCGGCTGCAGCTTCCCGCGCAGCGCGCGGTTGAAGGCGGGGTCCTCGACGATCAGGTTGGCCTCGAGGTTCAGCGACAGGCTGAGCGGATCGAGGTTGCTCGATCCCACCGTCGTCCACGCGTCGTCGACCAGCGCGACCTTGCCGTGCATCGGGCGCTCGCAGTACTCGTGGATGTGCACGCCCGAGCGCATCAGCTGGCCATAGACCATTTGCGCGGCCCATCGCGCCCAGGCGATGTCGGGCTGCCCCTGCAGGATGAGGTGGACATCGACGCCGCGCCGCGCCGCGCGCTGCATGCTCCGCAGCAGCAGGAAGCCGGGGAAGAAATAGGCGTTGGCGATGATCACCTCGCGCTTGGCCGCATGCAGCGCGAGCCGGTACATGCGCTCGATGTCGTCGCGATGCCGATGGTTGTCGCGCACGACGACCACCGCTTTCGCGGGCCCGGCCGGCGAGGGCGTCGCGGTGACCTCCGGCGGCGGGGTCGAGGTGGGCGACGCCGCGCGGCTGGGCCACCAGTGGCGATGCGCGGCGGCGAGCGTCCCGACCGTCGCGCGCCGCAGCTGCGCGACCACCGGTCCGCGCACGCGCACCGCGTAGTCCTGCTTGGCCTCGGGGCCGTAGTCGATCAGGTGATCGGCCGAGAAGTTGATGCCGCCGATGAAGCCCGTCGCGCCATCGACGACGACGATCTTGCGATGCAGCCGCCGGAACGGGCGCAGCCGCCGCGACAGGCGGGGCGGCGGATCGAAGACGTGCAGCCGCACGCCCGCGTCAGTGAGTCCGCGCACGAAGTCCTCCGACAGCATCGGCGATCCGAAGCCGTCCACCGTCATGTCGACGCGCACGCCGCGCCGCGCCGCGGCGATCAGCACCTCGCGCAGGGCCAGGCCGACCTTGTCCTCGAAGAGGATGAAGGTCTCGATCAGCACCTCGTGGCGCGCGGACTCGATGGCGTCGAAGACGGCGGGGAAGAACTCCTCGCCGTTCTCGAGCAGCGCGAGCTGGTTGCCGGCGGTCCAGTGCGGGCGCTTCATAGCCGGATCTCCGCCGCCAGCGGCGCATGGTCGGAGAGGTGGGACCATGGGTGGCGCGGCAGCACGATGGGATGCTGCACCGACGCGCCGCGCACGTAGATGCGGTCCAGCGGCAGCAGCGGGAAGCGCGCGGGGAAGGTCCGCGCGGCCGCGCCATAGGCCTTCACGAAGACCTCGCCCAGTCCCGCGCAGCGGCTGAGCATGCGGTGGGCGCGCTGGCGCCAGTCGTTGAAGTCGCCCGCGACGATCACCGGATCCTCCGGCGGCAGGCTGTCGATCAGCTGGCACAGGCGCTCGCACTGGCGCTGGCGGTGCGACTCGCGCAGGCCCAGGTGGACGCAGATCGCGTGCAGCTCGCGGCCGTCGGCCACCTTCAGCACGCTGTGCAGCAGGCCGCGGCGCTCGGGGCCCTCGACCGAGACATCGTGGTTGGTGTGATGGGCGATCGCGAACTTCGAGAGCAGCGCGTTGCCGTGATGCCCCTGCGGATAGACCGCGTTGCGGCCGTACGCGAAATCGCTCCAGAGGCTTTCCGCGAGGAATTCGTAGTGGGGGGCCTGCGGCCAGGTCGGGACGCGCGCGGCATGGAGTTCATGCTCGCCGAGCACTTCCTGCAGGAACACCACGTCGGCCGACACGGCGCGTACCGCTTCGCGCAATTCGTGCAGGATGAAGCGGCGGTTGAAGAAGCCGAAGCCCTTGTGCAGATTGACGGTGAGGACGGTGACCTTCATGGCCTGCCATGGCGGCAAGCCCTGTGCCCGTCATGGGATCAGAGCCTGGCGTCGGGCTCAGAGGTCCTCGGTGTTCAGCATCATGGGGCCGACGCACAGGACCCCGAAGGTGAGGGCGAACGCGCCCACGAGAATCGCGCCGATCAGTTCAAGCATGGGGTGCTCCTGGAAGGCGGTTGGCCGCGTGGCGGCGGGCTCCCGGCTCCCGGGCGCGAGGCCCGGAACGCCGGGTGGGAGCGATCAATACTAGACCTGTCCCCTTGGCCGCCGCAATCGCGGGAAGCGGTGACCCGCCACCGATTCGGGGGATTCCCGGGGGTGTTTGCGGAATCGTGCCGGACGTGCTGGTCGGGAAAAGATTCCCGGAAAGACAAAAGCCCCAGAGGTTTCCCTCTGAGGCTTGGATCTGTTGGTGGAGAGGAGGAGGATCGAACTCCCGACCTTCGCATTGCGAACGCGACGCTCTCCCAGCTGAGCTACCCCCCCAACGAAGACTTGGACTATAGCAGAGATTTCTCGCTCGCCAGCGCTTTGCAGGGAACCGGGCGCGAATCGCACACGCCGGCGCTCACCACCGGCAGCCCTTGTCGCGCGCGGCGTCGCGCACCAGCGGGACCACCGCCAGCAATCCCTTGTCCGCGTAGGCCTTTCGGCAGTCCTGCTGGCCCGCCTTGCGCATCTCCTCGGCCAGCGCGTCCTTGTCCTCCGGAGGCTTCGGCACCGCCGAGATCACGCCCGACGGCGTGCCTCGCGGCCGCATCGGGCCACGCGACGGATTCAGGTCGAGGTTGAGCTTGGGCGCGGTCGGCGAGGCCGACGCGGGCGTCGCCACGTCATGGCCGGTGCGCGCGCCCGCGTCGGGCACGCCGACGCTCGGCTGCGTGGTCGTCGGCGTGGTCGCGCCGTCAAGCGACACGCGATTCGGTGGCGCCGGCGTTGTCGATGGCGTGGTCGCCGCGCGCGGCTGCGCCGTGGGGGCCGGTGTCGCGGTAGCGGCCGGCGGCGTCGGCGATGGAGCCGGTGCCGGTGTTGGCGTCGGCGGGGCAGGCGTGGACGTAGGCGTGGGCGGAGCGGGAGTTGGTGCCGGCGCGGGCTGTGGGGCGGCGGCGGGCGCCGGCGTCAGTGGCGGCAGTTCCGCCGGAGCCTTCAAGTCCGTCGGCACGGGCGGCGGCTGCATGCGCTCGATGGGATTGCGATCGATGCGGCGCAGGGTGGTCGGCGTCTCGCTGAGGATAGGCGCCGGGCGTTCCGGCAACTGCAGCGTGGGCGAGGGCGCTTGCAGCGCCTCGGTGGCGGGCGTGGGTCTCGCGGTGGCCGCCTCCCGCGCTGGCGCAATGCGCGTCGGCGCCGGAACCGTCGCCTCGCCCGGGGTGCTCAGCGTCGTGATCGCCGCGGGCGGCTCAGGTGCCGGCGTTGGCGTCGGCGTGGGGGCAGGGGCTGGTGTGGGTGCAGGCGCGGGTGATGCCGGGGCCGGCGTGATCGTCGGCGCCGGGGCCGTGCTCACGGGTGGCACGCTGCGGTCCGCGGGCGCGTCGCCGGTGAGCTCGTCACCCGGCTGCGGCCGCCACTGGCCTTGACGCGCGGCGCCTGGCGTCTTGCGCTCCTCGGGCGTCGGGGCACGCTCCCGCACCGCGCCTCCGGATCTTGGCTGCTTCGCCTCGCCAGGCGGGCCGCGCTCGGGCAGCACCGTGGCCGGCTCGCCCGAGCCCGGCTCGAAGCGGTCCCCTTTCAGCCTCACGTTCAGCGGGCCCCAGGCACCTTCGCCCGGCTTGGCCGAGCCGCCCGGCGCGTTGCCCACCACCAGCACCAGCAGCACGTGCAGGAGCACGGCCAGCAGCAGGGCCTGCCCCATCTGGTCGGGGGCTCGATGCAGCGGGGTCGTGGCGGGATCGAGGACGGCGGACAAGGTGGATCGCGGATGGCCGCGGCGGACGGCGCCGGGGCGCAGCATAGCCGGGATCGGCGCGCCGCCGGGTCAGGACTTGTCTCTGGATTCGCGCGAACGAGACCGGACAGCCGCCGGTGCCGCGCTGCAGGCGGGGACTCAGCCGCCCGCGTTCGCCTGGTTCAGGTCGGCGCGGCGCGCGCCGGTGAAGCGCTTGGCCCAGTAGGCCTCGCGCATGTCCTCGACGCGCACGGCGCCGCCGACACGCGGCGAGTGGATGAACTTGCCTTCGCCGACATAGATGCCGACGTGCGAGAAGGTCGCGCGCATCGTGTTGAAGAAGACCAGGTCGCCGGGCTTGAGGTCTTCCTTCTTGATCGGGACCAGGCTCGACATCTTGGCCTGCTCGTCGGCGCGGCGCGGCAGCACCAGGCCGACGCTCATCTCGAAGATGTGGCGCGTGAAGCCGCTGCAGTCGAAGCCGTTGTTCACCGAGTTGCCGCCGCGCTTGTAGGGCACGCCCAGGAAGTTCATCGCGGACAGCACGAGATCCGAGGCCTTGTCGCGCACCTGGTTCAGCAGGCCGGGCGAGGCCGTCTCGGCGGAAGGAGGCAAGGCCTGGCCCTGCGCCTGCGCGACGATGCCGCGCTGCTGCAGGAAGCGGGCGACCGAGTCGCTCGCGTTGGCGTTCGCGTTGCCGACGGCGGCGCCCATCAGGGCGGTTGGCGGCAGCGCGGTGGCCGGAGTGGTGGAAGCAGTGGGCGTCGCTGGCGCCGTGGCGGCCAGGGCCGCGGCGGTGCCGGCGGCTGCGACGGTCGTCGCCGCGGCCGCGGTGCCCGCGGGCGAGCGCATCAGGCTCTGCCCGTAGGCGCCCATCATCGTGCCGGCGGGCGGCGCGGCTTCGGCGCGGCTGTCGTTGCGAGCGTCGGCCTTGGTCTCGGCGGTCTTCGCCTCGGGCTTGGCCGTCGCGGTCTTGTCGGTGGCGGGCGCCTTCTCGGATTTCTCCGCTTCGGCCGGCTTGGCCTTCGCGTCCTTGCCTGCGTCCTTGGCCGTGTCTTTGGCGGCGTCTTTAGTGGCGTCTTTGGCGCTGTCCTTGGAGGCCGTCTTCTTGCCCGACTTCGCCGGCTTGGCGGACGCCTTCGCGTCGGCCTTCTTCGCCGCCGGCTTGGCCGCCTTGGCGTGCGTCTTCGGCTTGTCGCTGGTGGACGGTGTCGACTGCTGCGCCCAGCAACTGCCGCTGGCCAGGACGCAGATCAGCCCCAGTGCGGCCATGGCGCGCTGGAGCGGTTTACGTGGGGGAGCCGAGCGGGAAGGACGAACAGTTCTCATCGTTGTTGGGCGCGGAGACTAGGCACCATCTCCGTGCCGGTCAAGCGCGAATGCCCTGGGGACCGCGCTTGGCTAGGGAAAGTCCGGGCGTGGCCGCATGACCCTTCCCAGGAAAAACCCGGATTGGACCACAGGCCCCCGACGCAGCGTTGTGAACGAAAGTTTCAGCAAAGCTCCCGGTGTCAGGATGCGTGCGTAATTCGCGCGCCGGGTCTTGCCGCCGGCGAACCAACACGACAAGGAGACCGCGATGACGTCCAGCCATGAGGACTTTTACCGGCGTTCGATTGACGATCCGGACGGCTTCTGGACCGAGCAGGCCCGGCTGATCGACTGGGACCGGCCCTTCGATCAGGTCTGCGACGCGAGCCATCCGCCGTTCGCGCGCTGGTTCGTCGGCGGGCGGACCAATCTCTGTCACAACGCGGTCGATCGCCATGCCGCCCAGCGGCCCGGCGATGCGGCGCTGATCTGGGTCTCGAGCGAAGTGGGGCAGGAGCGCGTGATCCGCTTCGCCGAATTGCAGGCCGAGGTCGAGGCCATGGCCGCGATGCTGCGCGAGCAGGGCGTGGGCATCGGCGACCGGGTCCTGATCTACATGCCGATGATCCCGGAGGCGGCGTTCGCGATGCTGGCCTGCGCGCGCATCGGTGCGATCCATTCGGTGGTGTTCGGCGGCTTCGCGAGCCATGCGCTGGCCAATCGCATCGACGACGCCGAGCCCGTGCTGATCGTCAGCGCCGACGCGGGCAGCCGCAACGGCCGCATCGTGCCGTACAAGCCGCTGCTGGACGAGGCGATCCGCCTGGCCGCGCACGCGCCGGCGAAGGTGCTGATGGTCGATCGCGGTCTGAGCGCGTTCGAGCGCGTGGCCGGCCGCGACCTGGACTACGCCGCGCAGCGCGCGCGCCTGCTCGGCACGCGGGTGCCTTGCGAGTGGCTGCCGTCCGAGGCGGTCAGCTACACCCTCTACACCAGCGGCACGACCGGCCGGCCCAAGGGCGTCCAGCGCGACGTGGGCGGCTACGCGGTCGCGCTGGCGGCGAGCATGGTCCACATCTACGACGGCCACCCGGGCGAGACCTTCTTCTCCACCAGCGACATCGGCTGGGTCGTGGGCCACAGCTACATCGTCTACGGCCCGCTGATCGCGGGCATGGCGACGCTGATGTACGAAGGCACGCCCGTGAGCCCCGACGCGGCGATCTGGTGGAAGCTGGTCGAGCAGTACCGCGTGACGGTGATGTTCAGTGCGCCGACCGCGGTGCGCGTGCTCAAGAAGCAGGATCCGGCGTGCCTGACGCGGCATGACCTGAGCTCGCTGCGGGCGCTGTTCCTGGCCGGCGAGCCGCTGGACGAGCCGACCGCGCGCTGGATCGCCGAGGCCCTGGGCAAGCCCGTCATCGACAACTACTGGCAGACGGAGACCGGCTGGCCGATCCTGACGCTGGCGCGCGGTGTCGAGCCGGTGGAGCCGCGCTTCGGATCGCCCGGCAAGCCGATGTACGGCTATCGCGTGCAGCTGCTGGACGAGCGCACGGGCGAGCTGCTCACCGAGCCGAACCGCAAGGGTCTGCTCGCGCTCGGCTTCCCGTTGCCGCCGGGCTGCATGCAGACGGTCTGGCGCGACGACGAGCGCTTCGTGCGGACCTACTGGACCAGCGTGCCCGGCCGGCAGGTCTACTCGACCTTCGACTGGGCGCTGCGCGACGAGGACGGCTACTACTTCATCCTCGGCCGCAGCGACGACGTCATCAACGTCGCCGGCCACCGGCTCGGCTCGCGCGAGATCGAGGAGTGCATCGCCGGCCATCCGGCCGTGGCCGAGGTCGCGGTGGTGGGCGTCGCCGACGCGCTCAAGGGGCAGGTCGCGCGCGCCTTCGCGGTGCTGAAGGATCCGGCCCGCGCGGCCACGCCCGATCAGGCGCTGGTGCTCGAGGCCGAGATCCTGCGGCGCGTGGACCAGCAGCTGGGGGCGGTCGCGCGGCCGTCGCGCGTGAGCTTCGTCGGGCTGCTGCCCAAGACGCGTTCCGGCAAGCTGCTCCGCCGCGCGATCCAGGCGGTGTGCGAGCAGCGCGATCCCGGCGACCTGATCACGCTCGACGATCCCGCCGCGCTGCAGCAGATCAAGGCAGCGGTCGAGGGCTGAAGGCGCGCCAGTCGTCGCGGATGAAGCGCACCACCGCGTCCTCGTGGTGGGCGCCGATGATGCGGTGCGCGGCCAGCTTGACGTCGTCGCTGGCATTCGCCACGGCGATGGCGTGATGCGCCGCCTTCAGCATCGTCAGGTCGTTGACCTGGTCGCCGAAGACCACCAGCTCGCGCTCGTGCAGCGCGTAGCGCTGGGCCAATGTCGCGATCGCCTGGTCCTTGCTGGCGCGGCGGTCGTGCACGTTCAGCCAGGGCCAGCCTGGCATGTACAGGTCCTCGGCCAGATGCGTCGTGACCAGGTCGCCGCAGGTGGCGAGGATCTCGGCCTGCAGTGCTTCCAGCGTCGGCGCCCGGCCGACGACGAGCAGCGTGACCATCGGGTCCTTCAACTGGTCCTGCAGGCGGGCGACCTGGCGCAGGCGCGGATCGGCATTGCGTTGGCGCTCGGCGACGAAGCGCTGCTGACCCTCGTTCTGCACTTCCTGCCAGAACAGCTGGTCGCCTTTGGCGCCGTGCGTCGCGATGAAGGGCATCAGGCCGTGCCGCCGCACCAGCGCGAAGATCGACTGGCCCAGCGCAGGCGCCATCGCGTTGACGAGCTCGTGCCGGCCGGTGCGCAGGTCGCTGATGTAGGCGCCGTTGGACGAGACGACCGGCAGCGAGATCGGCAGCCCGTCCAGGATGCGGGCGATCGACACCACGTGCCGCGCGCTGGCGACGGTGAAGGCCAGGCCTTCGGCGAGGAGTTCGGTCAGGCCCGCGCGGGTGGCGTCGGAGAGCCGGGCTTGCGGGTCGAGCAGGGTGCCGTCGAGATCGGAAACGTAGAAGCGCATGGGTCGTTCGGGCGGGCGATCACCGTGATCGCCGCGATCGCCGCGATAGGCGCACATCCTACGCTGGCGCGGTTCGATACTTGCCGGATGCCGCCCATGCCTTCCTCCTCGACGACCCCGCTCGACGTGCTCGGCCGCCCCGTGCTCGACGACGCCACCCGCCGCTGGCTGCCCTGGGTGGTCGCGCTGGCGTTCTTCATGCAGACGCTGGACACGACCATCCTCAACACGGCGCTGCCGGGCATGGCTCGCGACCTCGGCGAGGACCCGCTGCGGATGCAGTCGGCCGTCGTCGCCTATCTGCTGACGGTGGCCTTGCTGATTCCCGCTTCCGGGTGGCTGGCGGACCGCTTCGGCACCCGGACCGTCTTCCTGTGGGCGATCGCGCTGTTCAGTCTGGGCTCGCTGGCCTGCGCGCTGTCGCCCAGCCTGCACGTGCTGGTCGCGGCGCGCGTGGTGCAGGGGGTCGGCGGCGCGCTGCTGGTGCCGGTGGGACGGCTGGTGGTGCTGCGGGCCTTTCCGAAGGCGGAGTTCCTCGCGGTGATGACCTTCATCAGCCTGCCCGGGCTGGTCGGGCCGTTGCTCGGGCCGACGCTGGGCGGCGTGCTGACGGAGTTCGTCAGCTGGCACTGGATCTTCCTGATCAACCTGCCGGTCGGCCTGGCCGGCGCCTTCGCCTGCCGGCGCTACATGCCGCAGATCAAGGGACCCGTCGGGCGGCGCTTCGACTGGGGCGGCTATGGGCTGTTCAGCCTGGGGCTGATGCTGCTGTCGCTGGCGCTGCAGGGCTTTGGCGAGCACGTCGTCAGCACGGCGCTCTGCGTCGTGATGCTGGTGGCCGGCGTGGCCTGCATGATGGCCTACTGGCTGCACGCGACGCGCGCCGAGGAGCCGCTGTTCTCGCCCGCGCTCTTCGCCGTGCCGACCTTCCGCATCGGGCTGCTGGGCAATGTGTTCGCGCGGCTGGGCAGCGGCGCGACGCCGTTCCTGACGCCGCTGTTCCTGCAGGTGGGACTGGGCTTCACGCCCAGCGAGGCCGGCCTGTCGATGATTCCGTCGGTGCTGGGCGCGATGTTCACCAAGACGCTGGCGATCCGCCTGATCCGGCGCGCCGGCTACCGCCGCGTGCTGATCGTCAACACGCTGCTGCTGGGACTGCTGATCGCGAGCTTCGCGCTGATCCCGCGCGGCGTCGGGCATGTGTGGCTGGCGATCCATCTCGGGACCTTCGGGATGATCAACAGCATGCAGTTCACCGCGATGAACACGCTGACGCTGGGCGACCTCGACGAGCGCACCGCCAGTGCCGGCAACAGCCTGCTGGCGGTGGTGATGCAGCTCTCGATGAGCCTGGGCGTGGCGACCTCGAGCGCCTTCCTGCTGCTGTTCTCGCACGGCCTGCCGCGCACCGAGGGCGCCGCGATCGTGCCCGCGTTCCATGGCACCTACCTCGCGCTGGGCGCGATGGCGGCGATGGCCTCGTTCATCTTCCATCAGCTGCGGCTCGATGAGGGCGCCGCCGAGGAAACCGTGCAGTCCAAGCTGACGCCGGAAGAGTAGGGCGGGGCGGGCAGACGCGCGGCATGAAAAAAGCCACCCCGAGGGGTGGCTTCGTCGTGGAGCGCGTCCGGCTCAGAGCACTTCGGAGGCGAAGTCCGCGAGCCGCGAGCGCTCGCCGCGCGCGAGCGTGACGTGGCCGCTGTGGGCCCAGCCCTTGAACTTGTCGACCGCGAAGGTCAGGCCCGAGCTGCCTTCCGTCAGGTACGGCGTGTCGATCTGCGCCAGGTTGCCCAGGCAGACGATCTTCGTGCCCGGACCCGCGCGCGTGATCAGCGTCTTCATCTGCTTGGGCGTCAGGTTCTGCGCCTCGTCGATGATCACGTACTTGTTCAGGAAGGTGCGGCCGCGCATGAAGTTCAAGCTCTTGATCTTGATCTTGCTGCGCACCAGGTCGTTGGTCGCCGCCCGGCCCCATTCGCCCGCGGCGCTGTCGCCGCGCGCCAGCACCTCGAGGTTGTCGTCGAGCGCGCCCATCCACGGGCTCATCTTTTCCTCTTCGGTGCCGGGCAGGAAGCCGATGTCCTCGCCGACCGGGACCGTCACGCGGGTCACGATGATCTCGCTGTAGCGGCGCTCGTCCAGCACCTGCGACAGGCCCGCGGCCAGCGTCATCAGCGTCTTGCCGGTGCCGGCCGAGCCGGTCAGCGTGACGAAGTCGCAGTCCGGGTCCATCAGCAGGTTCAGCGCGAAGTTCTGCTCGCGGTTGCGCGCGGTCACGCCCCACACCGAGTGCTTCTGGTGGCCGAAATCCTTGAGCGTGCGCAGCACCGCGGTCTTGCCGGTGATCTCCTGCACCTTGGCATAGAGCGGCGCGGCGCCGGGCGCCTCCAGATAGACCAGCTGGTTCACCAGCAGCGTGGGCACCAGCGGACCGCTGATGCGGTAGAAGGTCGTGCCGCCTTGCTGCCAGCTCTCCATGGTCTTGCCATGGCGCTCCCAGAAGTCCGCCGGCAGGGCCTGGACGCCGGTGTAGAGGAGGTCGGAATCCTCCAGCGTCTTGTCGTTGCGGTAGTCCTCGGCCGCCAGGCCCAGCGCCCGGGCCTTGACGCGCATGTTGATGTCCTTGGACACCAGCACCACCTCGCGGCCCGGCTGCTGCGCCTTGAGCGCCTGCACGACACCCAGGATCTGGTTGTCGGCCTTGCCCTGCGGCAGGCCCTGCGGCAGCGGGGCCTCGAACAGCGTCGTCTGGAAGAACAGCTTGCCGCCGGCCTCGCGGTGGCCGGTCTGGTCCAGCGGCAGGCCCTTGGACATTTCCTCGATCGAGCTCGATTTCAGCGACGCGGCCAGCGCGTCCAGGTCTCGGCTGACCTGGCGCACGTTGCGCGCGACTTCGGTCATGCCCTTCTTGTGGCCGTCCAGCTCCTCGAGCGTGATCATCGGCAGGTAGATGTCGTGCTCCTCGAATCTGAAGAGCGACATCGGGTCATGCATCAGCACGTTGGTGTCGAGCACGAACAGCTTGGCGTCGCCGGCCGGCTTGCGCGCCTTGGCGCGACCGGCGGCGGCCTTCTTGGCCGGGGCATTGGGCACCGCCGGCGGCACGAGGGCCAGCGACGGCGAACCGCCGCCGCGTGCCTCGACCGGCTCGGCGCGCGAGCGCGCGCCAGCCGCGGGAGGCTGCGCGGGCGAGGCGGCGGGGAGCGTGGCCTCGGCGAGGTTGGAGGCAAGCGGGGCGGCGGAGGAGGCCTCGTGCGCGGGAGGACGTTTGCTGGGCGACAGGTTGGTCGCGAAGGCGTCGGAATCTAGGCGGCTGGCGCGCTTGGTCGGAGGCTTGGGCAGTGGCATGTGCGGGGGTGACGGGCTTGCGTGGTGAGCCTGGGTCGGTGCGGACCAGGGGTCATGCCCCAGGCCTGACGGGCGGTGGCGATGCCGGAGGTGTCGGCGGCATCGGCGGCCTCGAAGTCGCTGGCGGACCCCAGAAGACAAAAAGCCGCACCGGGGGCGGTGCGGCTCGTCCTTCGGGATTCAATCGCTGCGATCAGGCACAGGGGCATGCGGCCGATTATGCACAACTCACCGGGTGTGCCCGTGACGGACGGATGGCGGCGTTGCTGTCGGACGGCGCCTCATCGCGGTCGGTGGAAACCCGGGGTGCGGAATGCCGGCGGCGGTGGTCCGATCCAGGGTTTACCTTCCGACGCGACGATCAGGCGGCTTCCTTCTTGAGCGCCTTGACCGCCTTCAGGACTTCGTCGACGTGGCCGGCGACCTTGATGCCGCGCCATTCCTCGCGCAGGATGCCCTGGGCATCGATCAGGAAGGTCGAGCGCTCGATGCCCTTGACCTTCTTGCCATACATGATCTTGTTCTTCACGACGCCGAACATGTGGCAGAGCTTTTCCTCGGTGTCGGCGATCAGCTCGAAGGGGAGTTCCAGGTTCTGCTTGAACTTGTCGTGCGAGGCCATGTTGTCGCGCGAAACGCCCAGCACGACGGCGCCGGCCTTCACGAAATCCTTGTGGCGGTCGCGGAACTGCATCGCTTCGGTGGTGCAGCCCGGGGTGTTGTCCTTCGGGTAGAAGTACAGCACCACGGCATGGCCCAGGAAGGCCTGGGGTGTGAACTTCACGCCTCCCGTGGCAAGAGCTTCAATATCCGGAAGGGGTTTGTTGAGCGCTGGCGTCATGTGGCGTTCTTCAGAGAGATGTGCCCCGGCGGGCATAGCCAGCGATTATACGTTGAATGGGTCGTTCCCTGGCCTGGACGGCAAGGACGAGTCGGTGCGCTCCCACAGAGAGGGAAGGCATCCCTGCCGCTGCCACCCGCGAATGGGGTGGCCCGGGACGATCGCGTCCCGTTCAGTCCTCGATCAGCAGGGCCGCCAGGACCGCGCGCCCTTCGCTGGCGAGCACGTTGTAGGTGCGGCAGGCGGCGCCGATGTCCATGGTCTCCATGCCGATGCGTGCATCGATCAGGCCGCGGTACAGCGCCGGCTTGACGAAGCGGATCTTCGAGCCGCTGCCGAAGATCACCAGCTCCGGCTTGAGCCGCAGGATGCGCTCGAAGTGGGCCTCGGTGAGATCCTCGAAGCGGCGCACGCTCCAGTCCTCGGGCTGGCCCTGCCACGGCACGAGGACGCTGTGGGCCTGCTCGACGCCGTTGACCCAGACGTGGTGCAGGTCGTGCCTGGAGATGCTGTTGCCGCCCAGCGGCAGGTCGGGTTGAAATTTCATTGAGGCTGATTTTGGCAGCGACGCAGGGTGGCATCGGACTCGCGTGCGATTACCCGCGATAACCCTGTGTTTAAATCGACGCTCCCCGATTTTCCCTCTGGGAACCCGTGAAACCCTGATCCGGAGCCATCTTGAGAACCGTCACCAAGTCCAGCAAATTGGCCAATGTCTGCTACGACATCCGGGGACCCGTGCTGGACAAGGCCCGGCAGATGGAGGAAGAGGGCCAGAAGATCATCAAGCTGAATATCGGCAACATCGCCGCCTTCGGCCTGATGCCGCCCGACGAGATCGTGCAGGACATGATCCGCAACCTGCCCGACGCGGCGGGCTACACCGATTCGAAGGGCCTGTTCGCGCCGCGCAAGGCGGTGGTCCATTACTGCCAGGAAAAGGGCATCCGCGGCGTCGCGATCGATGATGTCTACCTCGGCAACGGCGCCTCCGAACTGATCGTGATGGCGCTGAACGCCTTGCTGGACAACGGCGACGAGGTGCTGCTGCCCGCGCCGGACTATCCGCTGTACACGGCGGCCGTGGCGCTGTCGGGCGGCAATCCGGTGCACTACGTCTGCGACGAATCCAGCGACTGGTTCCCGGACATCGCCGACATCCGGTCCAAGATCACGCCGCGCACGAAGGCGATCGTCGTGATCAACCCGAACAACCCGACCGGCGCGCTCTATCCGGAGCCGCTGCTGCGCGAGATCGTCGAGATCGCGCGCCAGCACCAGCTGATCATCCTGGCCGACGAGATCTACGACAAGACGCTGTACGACGGCAACGTGCACACCAGCATCGCGTCGCTGTCGGACGACGTGCTGACGCTGACCTTCAACGGGCTGTCGAAGAACTACCGCAGCTGCGGCTATCGCGCCGGCTGGATGGTGGTCTCCGGCGACAAGCGCCATGCGCTGGACTACATCACGGGCCTGAACATGCTGGCCTCGATGCGGCTGTGCGCGAACACGCCGGGCCAGCTCGCGATCCAGACCGCGCTGGGCGGCTATCAATCGATCAAGGACCTGGTGGCGCCGGGCGGACGCCTGGCGCGCCAGCGCGACCTCGCCTACGAGCTGCTGTCGCAGATCCCGGGCGTGAGCGTCGTCAAGCCCAAGGCCGCGCTGTACATGTTCCCCCGCCTCGACCCCAAGATCTATCCGATCGAGGACGACCAGCAGTTCGCCTACGAGCTGCTGGCCGAGGAGAAGGTGCTGATCGTCCAGGGGACGGGCTTCAACTGGAAGGCCCCCGATCATTTCCGGCTCGTGTTCCTGCCCAACACGGACGATCTCCGTGAAGCCGTCGGCCGCATCGAGCGTTTCCTGGCCACCTATCGCAAACGCCACGGACGCTGACCTCTCGACCTTCTGAAAGACCCATGACGATGAACCCGATCAAAGTTGGCCTGCTGGGCATTGGCACCGTCGGCGGCGGCACGTTCCAGGTGCTGCGCCGCAACCAGGAAGAGATCCGCGGACGCGCCGGCCGCGGCATCGAGATCGCGATGGTGGCCGACCTGGACGTGGAGCGCGCCAGGAGCATCGTCGGCGACGCCTGCGCCGTGGTGGCGGACGCGCGCGAGGTGATCGCGAATCCGGAGATCGACATCGTCGTCGAGCTGATCGGCGGCTACGGCATCGCGCGCACGCTGGTGCTGGACGCGATCAAGGCCGGCAAGCACGTGGTCACGGCCAACAAGGCGCTGCTGGCGGTGCATGGCAGCGAGATCTTCGCCGCCGCGCGCGAGCAGGGCGTGATGGTCGCCTTCGAGGCGGCGGTGGCCGGCGGCATCCCCATCATCAAGGCGCTGCGCGAGGGGCTGACCGCCAACCGCATCGAGTGGATCGCCGGCATCATCAACGGCACGACCAACTTCATCCTGTCGGAGATGCGCTCCAAGGGGCTGGACTTCGCGACGGTGCTGAAGGAGGCGCAGCGGCTGGGCTATGCCGAGGCCGATCCGACCTTCGACATCGAGGGCGTCGACGCCGCGCACAAGGCCACGATCATGAGCGCGATCGCGTTCGGCATCCCGGTGCAGTTCGAGCAGGCGCATGTCGAGGGCATCACGGCGCTGCAGGCCACCGACATCAAGTACGCCGAGCAGCTCGGCTACCGCATCAAGCTGCTGGGCATCGCGCGCCGCCGGCAGGACGTGAAGGACGGCGGCATCGAGCTGCGCGTGCACCCGACGCTGATCCCGGCGAACCGCCTGATCGCCAACGTCGAGGGCGCAATGAACGCGGTGCTGGTGCAGGCCGACGCGGTCGGCACCACGCTGTACTACGGCAAGGGCGCGGGCGCGGAGCCGACGGCCTCGGCGGTGATCGCCGACCTGGTCGACATCACGCGCCTGGCGACGGCCGATCCGGACCACCGCGTGCCGCACCTGGCCTTCCAGCCGGACGCGATGAACGACACGCCGATCCTGCCGATGGAGCAGGTGCAGACCGCCTTCTATCTGCGCCTGCGCGTGGCGGACCAGGCGGGCGTGCTGTCGCGCATCACGACCATCCTGGCCGAGCACGAGATCAGCATCGACGCGGTGCTGCAGCGCGAGTCGGCCGAAGGCGAGAGCCAGACCGACCTGATCATCCTGACGCACGACACGCGGGAAGGCCGCATGAGCGAGGCGCTGGCGAAGATGCAGGCGCTGGAGACGGTGCTGGCGCCGATCGTGAAGCTGCGCAAGGAAGAGCTGGCGTGAAGTACCTGAGCACCCGCGGCGACAAGGCCGAGCGCCACTTCTGCGACATCCTGCTGGAGGGCCTGGCGCCCGATGGCGGGCTGTACCTGCCGACCTCCTATCCGCGGGTCGACGCCGCGACGCTGGCGCGCTGGCGCGGGCTGTCGTACGCCGACCTGGCCTTCGAGATCCTGTCGCTCTACATCGACGACATCCCGGCCGCGGACCTGAAGGCGATCGTGCATCGCACCTACACCGAGGCCGTCTTCGGCACGCCGCAGATCACGCCGCTCAAGCCGCTGGAGCCGGGGCTGGCGCTGGTCGCGCTGTCCAACGGGCCGACGCTGGCCTTCAAGGACATGGCGATGCAGCTGCTCGGACAGCTGTTCGAGTACGAGCTCCAGCGCCGCGGCGAGACGCTGAACATCCTGGGCGCCACCTCCGGCGACACCGGCAGCGCCGCCGAATACGCGATGCGCGGCAAGGCCGGCATCCAGGTCTTCATGCTGAGCCCGCATGGCCGCATGAGCCCGTTCCAGCAGGCGCAGATGTTCAGCCTGGCGGATCCCAACATCCACAACATCGCCGTGCAGGGCGTGTTCGACGACTGCCAGGACATCGTCAAGGCGGTCTCCAGCGACCTCGAGTTCAAGCGCGGCCATCGCATCGGCACGGTCAACTCGATCAACTGGGCGCGGCTGCTGGCGCAGGTCGTCTACTACTTCGCGGCCTACTTCCAGGCGACCAAGGGCGAGGGCGAGCGCGTCGCCTTCACCGTGCCCTCGGGCAACTTCGGCAACGTCTGCGCCGGCCATGTGGCCCGCATGATGGGCCTGCCGATCGAACGCCTGGTCGTGGCCACGAACGAGAACGACGTGCTCGACGAGTTCTTCCGCACCGGCGTGTATCGCCCCCGCGGCGCCGAGCACACGCTGGAGACCTCCAGCCCGTCGATGGACATCTCCAAGGCCAGCAACTTCGAGCGCTTCGTCTTCGACCTGCTGGACCGCGACGCGGCGCGCGTGAAGCGGCTGTTCGGCGAGGAACTGGCCTCGAAGGGCTTTTTCGAGATCAGCGCCGAGGAGCGCGCGCGGATCTCGGCGCGCTATGGCTTCATCTCGGGCCGCAGCACGCATGAGGACCGTGTCGCGACGATCCGCCAATGCCATGCGCGGTACGGCGTGATCATCGACACGCACACGGCGGATGGCCTCAAGGTCGCGCTCGCGAACCGCCAGTCCGGCGTGCCGATGCTGGTGCTGGAGACGGCGCTGCCGGCCAAGTTCGCCGCGACGATCGAGGAAGCGCTGGGCGTCGTGCCGCCGCGGCCCGCCGCGCTGGCCGACCTGGAGTCGCGTCCGAAGCGGGTCGCCGTGTTGCCGGTCTCGGTCGAGCAGGTCAAGCAGTTCATCGTCGAGCATGTCTGACGCCGCCACGCCTGGTCCCGTGCCCGATGCCAAGGCGGCGCCGGCCGCCGGCGCGCGCGCGCCGATGATGCCGATGGAGGAGGCCCTGGAGCGCCTGCTCTCGCAGGTGGCGGCGCTGGGCCGGACCGAGGCGGTGGCGACGCCGCTGGCGCGCGGCCGCGTGCTGGCGCGGGACCTGGTGTCGCCGCTGGACGTTCCGCCCTACGACAACAGCGCGATGGACGGCTACGCGATGCGCGCGGCCGACGTCGCGGCCCAGGGCGGCGAGGGCGCGGTGCTGGCGGTGTCGCAACGCGTGCCGGCGGGCTCGGTGCCGGTGGCGCTGCAGCCAGGCACGGCCGCGCGGATCTTCACCGGCGCGACGGTGCCGGAGGGCGCCGATGCCGTGCTGATGCAGGAGCACTGCGAGGCGATCGCCGACCCCGCGGGCGCGGGCCTCGGGCGGGTCCGCATCAACGCAGCGCTGACGCCCGGACTTCACATCCGCCGCCGCGGCGAGGATCTGCGCATCGGTCAGACGGTGCTGAGCGCCGGGTCGCGCCTGAATGCCGCATCGCTGGGACTGGCGGCGACCGCGGGCGCGGCGGCGCTGACGGTGGCCGCGCGTCCGCGTGTCGCGCTGTTCTCGACCGGCGATGAGCTGGTGCTTCCCGGTCAGCCGCTCGGCCCGGGCCAGATCTACAACTCCAACCGCACGACGCTGCATGCGCTGCTGCTGGCGATGGGGTGCGAGGTGCGGGACCTGGGCATCGTGCCCGACACGCTGGACGCGACGCGCGCGGCGCTGCGCGACGCGGCGAAGGACGTGGACCTGATCCTCAGCTCGGGCGGCGTGTCCGTCGGCGAGGAGGACCATCTGAAGCCCGCGCTCGAGCGCGAGGGCCGGCTGGACCTCTGGCAGATCGCGATCAAGCCGGGCAAGCCGCTGGCGTTCGGCGAGGTGACCAGCCATGGCGGCCGCACCTGGTTCATGGGCCTGCCGGGCAATCCGGTGTCGAGCTTCGTGACCTTCCTGCTGTTCGTGCGGCCGGTGCTGCTGCGGATGCAGGGCGCGACGCAACTGGCGCCGCGCGGCTTCCAGCTGCCGGCCGAATTCACCTGGACCAAGGCGGACAAGCGCCGCGAGTTCCTGCGCGCGAAGCTGAGCGACGCGGGCGGGCTGCAGCTGTTCGGCAACCAGAGTTCCGGCGTGATGAGCTCGGCCGCGTGGGCGGACGGGCTGATCGACCTGCCGCCGGGCAGCACGGTCGAGCCCGGACAACTGCTGCGCTTCCTGTCCTTCAACGACCTGTTCTGATCCGGGATCCACGTCCCGGTGCGACCTGACGAGCTGTATTGAGATGACGATCACCGTGCGCTACTTCGCCTCGCTGCGCGAGGCCCTCGGGACCGACGAGCGCATCGCGCATCACGCGGGCGCGACGCTGGGCTCGATCCGCGACGCGCTGATCGCCAGCGATGCGGCGCATGCCCAGGCGCTGGCCCGCGGCAAGGCGATCCGCTGCGCGCTGGACCAGCAGATCCTGCCGGAAGACACGCCGGTGAAGGACGGCTCGGAAGTGGCGTTCTTCCCGCCGGTCACGGGCGGCTGAACGGGCGGCTGAGCGCCCGGCACGCGGGATGCGTGCCTCGACCAACACTAACACCCCCTTCGGGGTGCCGCCTTCAGCGCGAAGTCAGACCTGTCAAAACCTGGCACCGTTCTGCATTCCCGTGATGCATGGAGGCGGGCATGGCTGGACCGGTGTTCGTGATCGAGGGTTTTCTACGCTGGATGCGAAAGCAAGGCCTGCGGAGACAGTGACCTGTGCGATGCCGTGGCTGAAATGGCACAGGGCCTGATCGATGCAGATCTTGGTAGTGGACTCGTCAAGAAGCGGATCGCACGATGCGGCGCGGGCAAGCGTGGCGGGTACCGGGTATTCGTCGCCAATCGACGCGGCGGCCCTTGGTTCTTCATCAAGGGCTACGCGAAGAACGTGATGGATGACGTGGACGCCGAGACGCTGCTCCTGTGCAGGACCGCCGCTCGCGAATTGGCCGCCATGTCGGAAAGGACACTGGCGGAGTCGGTGGCGGATCGACAACTGAAAGAGGTGTGTTGTGATGCGCAAACGGAAGAATGAGACCGTCAAGGAGATCTTGAAGATGAGTCGGGCGCTGCATGAGTGCGGCGCCTTCGATGACGATGCGATCCGGCGGATCGAGCACGCGGGGATGTTGCCGCCGGAGCCCATGACGCCGAAGGATTTCCGGCTGATCCGGGAGCAGTCGTCCTACAGCGTGTACACGCTGGCGCGCATGCTCAATACGACCGCGAAGCGCCTTAGGCGCTGGGAGCTCGGGCAAGGCAAGCCGCATGGCGCGGAACTGAGGCTGCTGCGCATGATGCGGGAGCGCGGTGTTGATGCGGTATTCCCGTGATGGAGGGGCGGGGTCAACGTCCCGCGCGGTCGCTCTTGAGCAGCCTGGCCGCCACCGCTTCGCCCTGCGTGAACGCTTCCTCGAACACCGAATAGCCCGCCAGGTCCGCGTGCGCGAAGTGCAGCCGGCCCTGTGAGCGCTCGCGCAGCGAAGCCAGCGCCGCCGAGCCCCGCAGCCCTGGATGCGGAATGCTCATCGCGTGCCCATAGCGCATCAACTCGATGCGCTGCAGCCGCTCCGGCAGGTCCGGATGCAGCGGCGCCATGTCGGCCAGCACGCGGCCTGCCCAGGCGCGCCAGTCGTCCTGCAGCAGATCCTTGCGCTGCGACTCGCGCAGGGCGCGATAGGCCGTCAGCACCAGCGGGCCGCGGCTCGGATCGAGATCCTGCTGGTCCGCGTTGACGTAGCCCAGCGCCTCGCCGCCGTAGACGACGTTGTCCCACGACAGCGGCGCGCCGAGCCGCTCCAGCGGCGGCGCGTCGAGCAGCAGGTTCGCGACCAGCCACGGCGCGTAGCGCATGCCGCGCGCCGCATCGGTCAGCGCGGCCGGCGGCTGCTCCGGCAGCCTCGCGCCGATGAACAGCGGCATCGCCATCACGACCTGGTCCGCTTCCCAGCGCTCGGCGGCCTGCTCCCGGCCGTTCCAGACCAGCACCTGCACGCCGTGCCGTTCCTCGCGAAGACGCACCGCGGTGCGGCCGCCGTGGAAGGCATCGGCCAGCGGCGCGGCCAGGCGCTCCGACAGCCACCCGTTGCCCTGCGGCCAGGTCAGCACGGCCTCGCGTTCCTCGCCGCTCATGAAGCCATGCCGGCTGCCGAAGTAGTGCAGGCCCGCCCAGGCCGACACCTGCGAGGCATCGGCGCCGTAGTCGTCGCGGCAGCAGTAGTTGAGGTACCAGCGCAGCGGCGCGGCCGTCAGCCGCTGCTCGTCGAGCCACGCCGCGAAGGTCTTCGCGTCCAGCGCCTGATGCGCAGGCGACCACGCCTGCTTCGAGCTCGGCATCGAGAAGCCGATGTCGCGCCGCGCCTGCTCGACGAGTTCGCCGAAGCGGCGGTACTGCGCCAATTCGTCCGGCGTCCGCGCCGGCGGCAGCAGGCCGTCGACCCATTGATCGTTCCACCAGAGCCGCTCCTGCGGGCTGTGGCAGAGCCAGCGCTCGTCGTAGACCCAGCGGCCGTGCTCCAGGCTCGCGAGGCCGAGGTCCTCCAGCAGCGTCCGCACTTCCACGGCGTCGGGGCCCGGCGTCGGCAGGTAGTGGGCGCCGAGCGGGCAGCGCAGGCCTTCGCCAGGCGCCGATCCCGCGCCGATACGATGGCCACGGCTGTTGCCGCCCGGGTGATCCTCCAGATCGAGCAGCGCGACATCGATGCCGCGCAGCCGCAGCCGGCGCGCGCAGGCCAGCCCCGCGATGCCGGCGCCCAGCACCAGCACCTGCGCCCGCTTCGGCGAGCCCGCGGCGGATGACCAGGCGGGCAGGGCGCCGCGCAGGCGGTGTCCGCGCTCCCAGTTCGCGCCGGTCCATCCGCCGGGGATCCCGGCCAGGCGCGAGGCCAGCCGGTCCGCCATGGGCCGCGCGTCGCGCCCGCAGGCGGACAGCATCGGCACCAGCGAACTCGCCAGCGTCCGCGTCAGCAGCTCACGGCGATTCAATGCAGCTTGCCCCATTCGCGCTCGAACTCATGGACCAGCACCTGGTTGGAGAGCCGGTTCACTTCGAGCCCTTCGGGCCGCGCCATGTCGGGCGGGAAATTCATCAGCGCGGGCATGCCGTCCAGACTCAGGAATCGCAGCCCCGCCGGCAACTGGCGCGGCATCGCCCACGGCCGGTGGCTGGCCAGCACATAGCCCCATTCGCCGAAGCTCGGCACATGCGCGTGATACGGCGTCGCGACCAGCCCCACCGACTCGACGGTGTTGACCACGGTCCAGAACGCGCGCGGCGCGACCAGCGGCGAAGTCGACTGGATCACCGCGTAGCCGGAGGCGCTCAGGTGCTGGTCGACCAGCTTGTAGAAGCTGGCCGTGTAGAGCTTGCCCAGCGCGAAGTTGCTGGGGTCGGGGAAGTCGATGACGATGACGTCGTAGGTCTCGTCGCTGGTCTCCAGCCAGCCGAAGGCGTCGGCATTGACGATGTGGAGCTTGGGGCTGAGCAGCGACGCCTTGTTGAGCTGCTTCAGCAGCGGCATCGTCGAGAACAGCGTCGTCATGTGCGGGTCCAGCTCGACCAGCGTGATGTGCTCGACGGATGGATAGCGCAGGATCTCGCGCACCGCCATGCCGTCGCCGCCGCCCAGCACCAGCACCTTGCGCGGCGCTCCCTGGGCGGCCATCGCGGGATGCACGAGCGCCTCGTGATAGCGGTACTCGTCGCGCGAGTGGAATTGCAGATTGCCGTTGAGGAACAGCCGCGTTCCGCCCGCGCCCTGCGTGACGACGATGCGCTGGTAGCTGCTGCTCTCCTTGAAGACGATCTGCTCGCCGTAGAAGCGGTCCTCGGCCCAGGTGCTGAGGCGGTCCGCGCCGGCCATCGCGGCGACCAGCAGCGCGATCGACACGGCGCAGGTCAGCGCATGCGAGCGCCAGGCGCGAAGCTCGGCGCGGAAGAGCCACAGCGCCCATACCGCGACGGCGACATTCAGCAGCCCGAAGAACAGGCCCGTGCGCACCAGGCCCAGGTTGGGCACCAGCAGCAAGGGGAAGGCGACGGCGACGAGCAGCGCGCCCAGGTAGTCGAAGGTCAGCACCTGCGACACCAGTTCCTTGAGCGCATAGCGCTGGCGGAAGTGGCGCTTGAGGATGCGCATCACCAGCGGGATCTCCAGCCCGACCAGCGTGCCCACGAGCAGCACCAGCCCGTAGAGCAGCACGCGGAAGGCCATCCCCTGCGAGGGAGGGAGCAGGCTGTGCGCGGTGAAGAGCGCGGCGGGCATCAGCCCGCCGACGACGCCCACGAGCAGTTCCAGCCGCAGGAAGTGCGCGACCAGCTGCCGGTCGATGTAGCGCGACAGCCAGGAGCCCAGTCCCATCGCGAACAGATAGGCGCCGATGATGGTGGAGAACTGCAGGACCGAGTCGCCGAGCAGGTAGCTGGCGAGCGCGCCGGCGGCGAGTTCGTAGACGAGGCCGCAGGCCGCGATGACGAAGACGCTGGCGAGCAGCAGGACCTCGGGCAGCGAGGCGCGGGAGCGGACGTCGGGGGCTGCGCCGTCGCCGTCCATCGGGGAGGGCGAGCCGGCGGAGGGGTGCTGGGACATGGGGCGCGAGGCTATCACGCGCGGGAGTCCCTCCAGCGGGGGACCCGCGCTCGCTGCTCACCCGGAAGAGGCAGGCGCGCGGCCGCCCGGATCGCTATTCTTGGATCTCCATTCCCTTGCCTTGCTCATCATGTCGACCGACGCCTGCCATCAGCTCCGCCGCAGCCTGCTCGAACTCCACCGCGCCCTGGTCGAGCTCGAACGCGGTGACTATCAGAAGACCCATGGCCCGCAGAGCGCGGGTGAGTTCCTCCAGGTCCTGGCCTTCAGCGACGAGATGCGCTGGCTGGAGCCCCTGAGCCGCCTGATCACGATGCTGGACGAGGCGATCGACGGGCTGGCCGACGCGGGCGCCACGCCGCTGCCGGTGGCGCAGCGCGCCCGCGATCTGCTGAGCCTGGATCGCGACAGCGAGGACCCGTTCAAGCGCCGCTACGCGCAGCGCTTCGATCAATCGCCTGAGCTCGTGCAGGCGCATGCCGCGACCCTGGTGGCGCTGAAGGCGGTGGGGACGGTGGCGCCAGACTGAGACCGCACGCCGTCTGATCGATGCAGATCTCGGTAGTGGACTCTTCATGAGGAGGTGTACACACGCACTGCTTCTCCTCAGCGAGAACCTCTAGCGCGTACCTCCGGCAGTCGCCGTCGAGCGGGCTCATGGAAGTTCAACATCCATTGCACACCGAAGCGGTCCGTCAGCTTTCCGTGGTAGTCGCCCCATGGCTGCATGCCGAGTGCAGTCGTTACGAGACCTCCTGAACTCAACGCGCTGAACAGCCGATCGGTCGATTGCCTGCTGTCCATCGCAAGATGGTGAGCGGACCCTCGCATCGGCTCGGCGTCGTCGTTGTCCGAGGCGTAGAAGACGACGCCGTCTCCTTCGAACTTGGCGTGCATGACCTTCCCGAGCATTGCCTCGCTCTTGGCGGGCATCCCGTCCGCGTCGTACCGCAGCATCTCGACAATCCGGCCCAGGCCGCATGCCTCATAGAAGCGCAGGGCCTCCTCGCAGGCGTCAGTAAAGAACAGGTAGTTTGAAAGCAGCATCAAGCGCTCCCGGTAGAAGGCATGGAGGCGCGACAGGTCCTCCTCGCAAAACCTTTGACGCAAGCTCGCCGAGTCAGCCCACGAGTTGCGCGTTGGTCAACGCCACACCGCCAATTCCCCAGGCGCCGTCCACCGCGTGAACCACGTTCACCCAGATGCGCTCCTTGGGTTGCTTCTCGCCCGACATCGAGTGGATGATCTCGGTGGCCTCTTCGATGTACCCCGATTGAATCTCGCGGGTGTTGAATGCGAACGCCGGAACCTTCCACTCGATGAACGCAACGGCCGCCTCCTTCGATCCGGAGAACGTGTGCTCCTTTGGCACGACGTTGATCGAACCAACGATGTTCGGCGCAATGGCCGCGTTCCCTGTCAGTCCGTGCCACTTGAGCATGGCATCGGAGAGCCGGGCGAAAGCTAGCGTTTCTTGGCCCTTGGGGAGAACGCCTTCGGTGACAGTGAGAGTGAGTGGCATGAAATTTCCCGAGTCAGAGGGTTGCGGCGTCAAGAGCAGCTTGGCCCGACAATCGAGCGTCGCGTAACGACCGTGATGCGAATATAGATAACGATCGTTATTCGGTCAACTACAATGCGATCTGGCTGACGGAGAGGATTTCAATGTCACGAGCTGAACAGAAGGCGAGCACGCGTCAGCGCATTCTTGAGGGATCAGGACGTGCGTTTCGCAAGGGCGGATACGCAGGAACAGGAGTCGATGCTCTGGCCAAGGAGGCGGGTGTCACCTCTGGTGCCTTCTACGTCCACTTCGACTCCAAGGGCGACGCTTTCCGTGAGTCGCTGAGACAAGGAATGGACGATTTGCGCGGAGGCATCCTTTACTTCCAAGCAGAGCATGGGCGCGCCTGGTGGACAGAGTTCGTGCGGTTCTATCTCAGCGCAAAGCGAACCTGTGACCTGTCAGAAGGCTGCACGCTGCAGACGATGCCGACTGAGGTGGCACGCTCCGACCAGGAGTCGCGCACTGCCTTCGAAGTGGGACTGCGCGAAGTTGCACAGGCTGTCGTAGATGGCCCCGCCTCGCCACGCGCCCCCAGGAACCTTGAAGCGGCGTGTTCAGCTTTGGCTTCCCTAGTAGGCGCGGTGACACTCGCACGTGCGGTCGGAAACCCGGCCTTTGCAGATCAGATTGCGAATGCGGCCGAGGCGGCGCTGCTGGGCCCGGTTCGATGAAGGTAACTTCGCTTCCCAAAAGCTGCCCCAAAAACTGCCGCCCGTGAGGGCCCGCACCTGACCGAGAGCAGTCGTCGGAGGCGCGGACCCCTCACCGTCGCAGGCGCGCTCTGCCGCCCGCTACTTCAACCCGCCGCTCAGGAACGCCTTCAGGCGCTCGCTCTGCGGCTTGGCCAGCACCTCGCGCGGGTTGCCTTGTTCCTCGACGCGGCCCTGGTGCAGGAACATCGTGTGCGACGAGACCTCGCGCGCGAAGCCCATTTCATGCGTCACGACGATCATCGTGCGGCCCTCCGCCGCCAGGTCGCGCATCACCTTCAGCACCTCGCCGACCAGCTCCGGATCAAGCGCCGAGGTCGGCTCGTCGAAGAGCATCACCTCCGGCTCCACCGCCAGCGCGCGCGCGATCGCCACGCGCTGCTGCTCGCCGCCCGACAGCTGCGCCGGATAGACGTCCTTGCGATGCGACACGCCGACCCGCGCCAGCAGCGCCTCGGCCTTCTCGATCGCCTGCGCGCGCGACTGCTTGAGCACATGCACCGGCGCCTCGATCACGTTCTCCAGCACCGTGCGGTGGCCCCACAGGTTGAAGTTCTGGAACACCATCGCCAGCCGCGCGCGCCAGCGCTGCAACTGCGCCGCATCCCCGGCCTTCAGGCTGCCGTCGCGGTCGCGGACGAGCTTGAGCTCCTCCGTCCCCAGCTTCAGGGTGCCCTCGAAAGGCTGCTCGAGCAGGTTCAGGCAGCGCAGGAAGGTGCTCTTGCCCGAGCCGCTCGACCCGATCAGCGTGATCACGTCGCCCGGCTTCGCGGCCAAGGACACGCCCTTGAGCACTTCGCGCTCGCCGTAGCGTTTATGGAGGTTGTCGACAACAAGACTGGCCGCGGACATCAACGGGCTCCCAACAGTTTTCCGGTGCGGGTCGCCTCGCGGCCCGCGACTTTCGCGACACGCGCGCCGGCCGTGACCAGGCGCAGCGTGTCTCGTGCAAACAGCAGCCCGTCGATCGGGCTCTTCAGATCGGTCACCGAAGCGCTGATCGGGTCGATGACCTGGGCGATCACGTCGCCGGCGCTGACCGTCTCGCCGACCTCGCGCAGGAAGGTCAGCACGCCGCCAACCGGCGAGGGGACCGGGATCGACCCCGCCAGCGGCCGCGCGTCGCCCACGGGCGCCGGCACCGGCGGCGCCGCGCCGTCCGGCGCGATCACGCCGCGATGGATGAGGAAGTCGACGATCGCCTGCGCATCCTTGGCGGCGAGCGCGTGCGTGACGTCCTGCTGGCCGCGCAGCTCCACCGTCACCGACAGCGTCGCCTGCGGGATCGGGAAGCGCTCGCCGAAATGCCGCGCCCACTTCCACCACACCTGCGAGCAGGCCTCGTCGAAGGGGTTGTCGCCCGAGTCCGTCGCCAGCAGCGTCACGCCGGCGCCCAGGTAGGCCGCCAGCGGCTCGCACTGCGGCCAGCACGGCGTCTCGGTGTAGAGGTGCATCACCGCCTGCGCGTCGCAGTGCAGGTCCAGCACGACGTCCGCGTCGCAGGCCATCAGCATCAGCGTCTTGCGCAGCGCCTTGAGTTCGGTGTCGGCGGGCGAGGCCTGGATCTCGGTCTTCAGCGCGGCGCGCAGCACCGCGACGTTCTGGGCCGCGTCGGCGCCCAGGCGCGGCTCGGCCTGTCTGGCCGCGGCCTCGACGTGCTCGGGATAGTGGCGGTTGAAGTTCTCGCCCGACAGTCCCTCGAAGCGGCCCAGGTGCGATTGCAGCCACCACTGCGAGAGCCCGATCGGATTGGCCATCGGCACCAGGATCACCTCGCCGCGCAGGCGGCCGGCGGCCTCCAGCGCGTCGAAGTGGCGGCGCAGGTGCCAGGCGGTGAGCATGCCCGGCAGCTCATCGGCATGCAGCGAGGCCTGGATGTAGACCTTCTGGCCCTGGCCGGGCTGGCCGTAGTGCAGCGAGACCAGCTCGCGCTGCGTGCCCGGGGTCGGGCTCGGGAGCGGATGTTGTCGTACTTGCATGGAATGTCTTTCGATGCCCGCCGCCGGGCGCGTGGGATGCGGCGCCGCGCGGGAGCAGGTGCAAAGGGGATCAGCGCGGCATCAGCGGCTTCAGCCAGCGCTTCTCCGCCTGATGGAACAGTCCGACCAGCACCAGCGTCATCGCGAAGTAGAAGATCGCCGCGGTGATGAAGGCCTCGAACGGGATGTAGTAGGTGGCGTTGATGTCGCGCGCGATGCCGGTGACGTCCATGATGGTCACCACGCTGGCCAGCGCCGTGCCATGCAGCATGAAGATCGCCTCGTTGCTGTAGGCCGGCAGCGCGCGGCGCAGCGCGTGCGGCAGCACGATGCGGCGCAGCATCACCCAGCGGCTCATGCCCAGCGACTTCGCGGCCTCGATCTCGCCGTGCGGCAGCGCGCGGATCGAACCCGCGACGATCTCGGTCGTGTAGGCGCCGGTGTTCAGCACGAAGGTCAGGCAGGCGCAGAACCAGGCTGAGCTGAACAGCGGCCACAGCGCGCTCTGCTGCATCCACTCGAACTGGCCCAGGCCGTAGTAGATGAGGAAGAGCTGCACCAGCATCGGCGTGCCGCGGAACACGTAGGTGTAGACCCAGACCGCGCGCGACAGCCATTTGATCGGCAACGAGCGCAGCACCCCCAGCGGAATGGCGATGAGCAGCCCGATCAGCAGCGAGATGAGCAGCAGCTCCGCGGTGGTCAGCGCGCCGGCGAGGTAGCGCGGGAGGTTCTCGACGATGGCGTCCAGGTTCATGAAGGGCTTCGTTCGGTCGATGTCGGAGGGCGGGGCGCGGATGGCCGGACGGCCGGGCTCACAGCGAATGCCGGCGCACGCCGACGGACAGGCGCTTCTGCAACTGGTCGAAGACCAGCTCGGACACCGAGGTGAAGATCAGGTAGATCAGCGCGACCGCCAGGTAGAACACGAACGGCTCGCGGGTGTTGCCGGCGGCCTGCGAGCCGCGCGTCATCAGGTCGTGCAGGCCGATGACCGACACGATGGCGGTGCTCTTGATCAGCACCAGCCAGTTGTTGGACAGTCCCGGCAGCGCATGCCGGAACATCTGCGGGAAGGTGATGCGCCACGCGACCTGCGCGGGGCTCATGCCGAAGGCCAGGCCCGCCTCGCGCTGCCCCGGCGGCACGGCCAGGAAGGCGCCGCGGAAGGCCTCGGTCAGGTAGGCGCCGAAGATGAAGGCGATCGTGACCACGCCGGCCACGAAGGGATTGACGTCGATGTACTCGTCGTGCCCCATCTGCAGCGCGATCGCGTTCACCGCGACCTGTCCGCCGAAGAAGATCAGCAGCATCAGCACCAGGTCCGGAACGCCGCGGATCAGCGTCGTGTAGACGGTGGCGATACCCTTGGCGACACGGAACTTCGACAGCTTGGCCATCGCGCCGAGCAGCCCCAGCGCCATGGCCAGCGCCATCGAGCTGAGGGCCACGCCCAGGGTCAGTACGGCGCCCTCGAGCAGGCTGGGCAGGTACCCGTGCAGGATCATTCGACGTCCTTCTTCGTTCTCATGGAAAGAGGCCCGGCTGCGCCGGGCCTCGGGGCCTCAGGGCCGCGTCACTTGGCCGAGATGTCGTACTCGAAGTACTTGTCGTTGAGCTTCTTGAACGTGCCGTTGGACTTGACCGCGGCGATGGCGTCGTTGAACTTCTTGCCCAGCGTCTTCTCGTCGGCCTTGCGCATGCCGACACCGCTGCCGACGCCGAAGTACTTCACGTCGCTGTAGCTCGGGCCGGCGAAGGCGAAGCCCTTGCCGGCCGGCGTCTTCAGGAAGCCGACGTCGGCGGCGACCAGGTCCGCCAGCGTCAGGTCCACGCGGCCCGACTTCAGGTCCAGGAAGGCCTGGTCCTGCGTCGCGTAGCGGACGATCTCGCTCTGCTTGAAGGTCTCGGCGGCAAACTTCTCGTGGATGGTCGCGCGCTGCACGCCGATCTTCTTGCCCTTCAGGCCGGCGGGCGAGAAGTCGAACTTGGCGTCGGCCTTGGCGGTGAAGCGGGCCGGGGTGTTGTAGTAGGGGTTGGAGAAGGCGATGACCTTCTTGCGCTCGTCGGTGATGGACACCGAGGCAATGATCGCGTCGACCTTGCGCGCCTGCAGCGCCGGGATCAGGCCGTCGAAGTCCTGCTGCACCAGCGTGCACTCGGCCTTCATCTCGGCGCACAGCGCGTAGGCCAGGTCGATCTCGAAGCCCTTGAGCTTGCCGTCGGCGCCGACTTCGGAGAACGGGGGGTAGGCGCCCTCGACGCCGATGCGGATCTTCTTCCAGTCAGGGGCCTGGGCGCTGGCGGCGCCGGCGGTGGCCAGCAGGGCGCAGGCGGCCAGGGCGGCGCGAGCAAGCAGTTGTCGTCGTTGCATGAAGGCTCCTTGGTGTTGAGCAGGCGTCGTGGATTGGACTTCCGGTTCCACCCTCCTGGCGGTTCGAACCCGCGTCGGAGGGAGGTCGTTCCGGAATGGGGGGGATTGTTGCAATGCCGCACGCGTGGCGGCCATCAGGGTTAAGGAGAGTGCAAAAACGTGTGAACGGCCTGGACGGTGGACGCGGGGTCCTCCTCCTGGGGGACATGCCCCAATCCGGGGAACACCTGCACGCGGCTGTCCTTGATGGCGGCGTGGAAGCGCTCGGCCGCGGCTGGCGGGATCAGACGGTCCCGGCCGCCCCACAGGATCAGCGTGGGCGCCTGGATGCGCGCCAGCAGGCCGGCATCGCGGCCGGGCTCGCGTTGCGCCAGCCGCTGCGCGAGGGCTTCGCGGTTGCCTTCGCGCAACGTCAGCTCGAAGTAGCGGTCCACCAGGGCGGCCGTGACCTTGGATGGATCGCCGTAGACCTCGCGCACGCTGCGGTCCACCAGCGGCCGCGGCAGGAACACGCCGGCCAGCCAGTGCAGCACGCGCCATTGCGGCACGCGGAAGCCATCGGGCACGGCCTCGCTGTGGACATCGAGGCCGCCGGCATCGACCAGCACGAGCGCCGCGACCTGCTCCGGATGTCGCGCGGCAAACTGCCAGGCCAGTCCGCCGCCCATCGAGTTGCCGCCCAGGACCATGCGGCCAATCTGCAACTGCCCCAGGAACGACAACAGGAACGAGTCATAGGCGCCGTCGCTGTAATCCCCTAAGGGCGAGGGCCCGGTGAGGCCGAAGCCCGGCAGGTCCAGCGTGACGACGCGCCGCGTCGCGCTCAGTGACTTCACCCATCCCTCCCAGGTGTGCAGGCTGGCGGCGGTGCCATGCAGCAGCACGATGGGCGTGGTGTCGGAGCGCGGACCTTCGTCGCGGTAATGGACCAGCTGCACCTGGCCGCCCGGCAGCTTCAACTCCATGAAATCGGACGGCGGCGGCGCCCAGCGCGCGACCAGGCTCTCCAGCGGCCGGTCCGGCGCGCGGAAAGCCATCGCCAGCAGCGCGGTCGCCAGCACGGCCAAGCCCAGCAGCTTCATCAGCCGGGCGCCGAAAGTGGGGCGCTCGCTCATTCGACGACGGAATCGGGCGACGGCGCCAGCTCGGGATCGACGGCGCGGCGCTCGTCGAAGACGAAGCAGGTGCCGTGGTAATGCGCGCCGCCGACTTCCTCGAAATACTTCAGGATGCCGCCCTCGAGCTGGTAGACCTTCGCGTCCAGACCATGCCGGCCCGCCTCCTGCTCCAGGTAGAGCGCGGCCTTCTCGCAGCGGATGCCGCCAGTGCAGTAGCTGACCACGGTCTTGCCCTCGAGCTCGGCGCGATGAGCCCGCACGGCGTCGGGAAACTCGCTGAACTTGGCAATGCGCCAGTCGATCGCGCCGTCGAAGGCGCCCACGTCCACCTCGAACGCATTGCGCGTGTCCAAGGTGACCACCGGCCGGCCCTCGTCATCATGACCCTGGTCCAGCCAGCGCCGCAGCGTCGCCGCCGGCAGCGCCGGAGCCCGGGGCGCCCGGTCCGGCCGGATCGTCGGATGATTCATCCGGATGATCTCCGGCTTCACCTTCACCAGCAGCTTGCGGAACGGGACCGCCTCGCTCCAGCTCTCCTTCGGCGCCAGCGCGGCGAAACGCGAGTCGCCGCGCAGCGCATCCACCCACGTCCGCACCGCGTCCGCGGAGCCCGCGAGGAACAGGTTGATGCCTTCCTCCGCGATCAAGATCGTGCCCTTGAGACCCAGCGCCTGCGCGCGTTCGTGCAGCAGATCCCTCAGCACATCCGGCGCGTCGATCGCGACGAACAGGTAGCAGGAGATGTTGAGGATCGACAAGGAATCAGGCGGGACAGCAGTGTTCATGCCGTTGCGGCGGCGTCAGGCCGCGCAGGATCAGCAAAACGCGCGATTGTAGGAGCGTTGAACAGGCATCACTGCGGGAGGCCAGGCGCGGGCACTCCACGGTGCAGGGGGCATCGCGTCCGCGAACCCCCAGCACCATTCCGGCCCCACCCGCGCTCGCTGACCTTGCCGGCGCCATGCGCCGGGAGCGCGCGGCGCGTCAGAGGCGGATCAGCGGCGGGTCTCGGGAGATTTGGGCTCGTTGAGCTTGACGTCCGGGCCCGAGGCCGCAGCGGCCGGCGCGGCCGCCATGGGCTTCGCGCGGACCGGGACCGAGGCGCTGCACAGATCCGTGTAGCCAGGGCTGTGCACGAACCAGCCGCCACGGTGACGGCGCGCGTTCAGCAATTCCTGCCAGGTCGTGGTGTCCGTGCGCAGCACCTGCAGCGCCGGGCGCTGGTCCTCCGGCAAGGTCGACGCCAGCGCGACACGCTCGATGCCCAGACGCTGCTCGGGCTTGTCATAGAAACCCATCGTCGCGCCGCCGCGCGGCAGCGAGGACAGGAACTCCATGCCCTTGAGCACCCGGCCCACCACGGTGATGTTCAGGTCCAGCCCGCGCGGCGCATGGCCAATGACCGCATACAGCTCCGCCCCGGTGCTGGAATCGACCGCGTTGCCCCGGCCAGCGCCCACGCTGCCGTAGCAGTGCGCCAGCCAGGCCCGGCCGGTCTTCGGGTCGGCGGCGGCCGGGAACCCATCCACCTGGCCAGCGCGCGGCGCCCAGCCGTCCACGTCCGGCAGCACCGTCAGGGGGACACCCTTGAGAGGGATCGAGAACTCGGCCGGGAGATGCGCCTTCGCGCCAGCCGGGAAGGGCCGGGCCTTGCCCTTGATGCCGGCTTCCTCGTCGTCGGCATCGGGATCGCCCCATTGGGTGACGAAGTTGTCCTGCACCCGGACGATCGCCAGACCGTCGTAGTAGCCGCCGCGGGCCAGCGCGCGGATGTTGTCGACGTGCGCCGGCGCGAAGCGCGGCGCGAGCTCGATGAAGACCTGACCCTTGGGCAGCGACATCACCAGCAGGTTGTCCGGGTCGACGTCGCGCCAGTCGGCGGCCGGCGCCGTGGCGAGGATGTCCGCGCTGCTCCGGACCGGCTTGGCGGCCGCCTCGGCCGCTGCGACGGGTTTGGCGGCGACCCGGGGCGCGGCCTTCTCGATGGCCGGCCGCGGCGCGGCGGCGGAGGCCGGCAGGGACGCGGCCAGCGTCAACGCGGCCAGCAGGGACAGGGAGGTCGACATCGTCATCCGGGCGCTCCGTGGGAGTGTTCGATGGGAGGCGAGCATAGCCTTCTTACAATCCCGGGATGGCTTTCGTTCACCTCCGCATCCACACCGAGTTTTCAGTCGTCGACGGCACCTTGCGCGTCGACGACGCCGCCAAGGCGGCCGCCAAGGACAAGCAGGTCGCCCTGGGCCTGACGGACCTGGCGAACATGTTCGGCGGAGTGAAGTTCTACAACGCCTGCCGCAAGAACGGCGTCAAGCCGATCCTGGGCGCCGAGGTCTGGCTGGAGCCCGACGCCGCCGACAAGCCGCCCAGCCGCGTGCTGCTGCTGGTGCAGAACTTCCAGGGCTACCTGAACCTGAGCGAGCTGCTGTCGCGCGCCTGGATCCAGAACGTGCAGCGCAACCAGGCGCTGCTGAAGCTGGAGTGGATGCAGGAACTCCACGAAGGCCTGATCTGCCTGGGCGGCATGCAGTTCGGCCCGATGGGCCAGGCGCTGGTGGCCGGCGACGAGGCCAAGGCGCTGGACTGGGCGCGGCGGCTGTCGGCGATCTATCCCGGCCGCTTCTACGTCGAGCTGCAGCGCGCCGGCCTGCCGGGCCAGGAGGCGCTGCTGCGCCAGCTGGTGCCGCTGGCCGCGAAGGCGAAGCTGCCGGTCGTGGCGACGCATCCAATCCAGTTCCTGGAGGAAGACGACTTCGGGGCGCACGAGGCGCGCGTGTGCGTCGCCGACGGCGACACGCTCGCCAATCCGAAGCGGGTGAAGCGCTTCCTGCCCAGCCAGCACTTCAAGTCGCAGGCGGAGATGGAGAAGCTCTTCGCCGACCTGCCCAGCGCGATCGCCAACACGGTGGAGATCGCCCGCCGCTGCAGCCTGTCGCTGGTGCTGGGCAAGCCCCAGCTGCCGAACTTCCCGACCCCGATCCAGGCCGACGGCACGCCGATGCCGATGGAGCAGTACTTCCGCATGCTCTCGTACGAGGGCCTGGAGGACCGGCTGCGGCTGCTGTATCCGGACGAGGCCAAGCGCGAGGCCGTGCGCCCGCGCTACGTGGAGCGGCTGGAGTTCGAGCTCGCGACCATCATCAAGATGGGCTTCCCCGGCTACTTCCTCATCGTGGGTGACTTCATCCGCTGGGCGAAGAACAACGGTTGCCCGGTGGGCCCGGGCCGGGGCTCGGGCGCGGGCTCGCTGGTGGCGTACGTGCTGCTGATCACCGACCTGGACCCGCTGCAGTACAACCTGCTGTTCGAGCGCTTCCTGAACCCGGAACGGGTGTCGATGCCCGACTTCGACATCGACTTCTGCCAGGGCAACCGCGACCGCGTCATCGAGTACGTGAAGGACAAGTACGGCCGCCCGGCGGTGAGCCAGATCGCGACCTTCGGCACCATGGCGGCCAAGGGCGCGCTGCGCGACATCGGCCGGGTGCTGGGCATGGGCTTCGGCCACGTGGACTCGATCGCCAAGCTGGTCCCGGCCCCGCCGGGCAAGACGGTGACGCTGGCCAAGCTGCCGCCCGACTTCGATCCGGACAAGGCCAAGATGGTCTACGCGCGCCACGAGTCGCCGGAGATCGAGGAACGCGAGGCGCAGGACGAGGAAGTCGCCGGCCTGCTGGAGATGGCGGCGCGCGTCGAGGGCACGGTGCGCTCGATCGGCATGCACGCCGGTGGCGTGCTGATCGCGCCGGGCAAGATCACCGACTTCTGCCCGCAATATCAGCAGCCGGGCTCGACCTCGGCGGTGAGCCAGTACGACAAGGACGACGTCGAGGCCATCGGCCTGGTCAAGTTCGACTTCCTGGGGCTGGCGACGCTGACCATCCTGGAGCTGGCCAAGGACTTCATCGTCTCCCGCTATCCGGATCAGGCGGACTTCGCGTTCGAGACCATCCCGCTGGATGACAAGCGGACCTACAAGCTGTTCTCCGACGGCCTGACGGAGTCGGTGTTCCAGTTTGAATCGAGCGGCATGCAGCGCATGCTCAAGGACGCGAAGCCCTCGCGCCTGGAGGACCTGATCGCGCTGAACGCGCTGTACCGGCCGGGCCCGATGGACCTGATCCCCAGCTTCGTCGCGCGCAAGCACGGCAAGGAGGTCGTGGAGTACCCGCATCCACTGGTGGAGCCGGTGCTGTCCGAGACCTACGGGATCATGGTCTACCAGGAGCAGGTGATGCAGACCGCCCAGGTGCTGGGCGGCTACTCGCTCGGCGGCGCGGACATGCTGCGCCGCGCGATGGGCAAGAAGAAGGCCGAAGAGATGGCCATGCACCGCGACCTGTTCCGCAAGGGCGCGGCCGAGAAGGGCATCGGCCAGGACAAGGCCGACGAGGTCTTCGACCTGATGGAGAAGTTCGCGGGCTACGGCTTCAACAAGTCGCACGCGGCCGCGTACTCGCTGCTGGCTTATCACACGGGTTGGCTCAAGGTCCATTTCACGGCGGAGTTCTTCGCCGCGAACATGACGATCGAATCGGACGACACGGACAAGCTCAAGGTGCTCATGAATGACGCCAAGCTGTTCGGAATCGAGTTCGAGCCGCCCAACATCAATCTGGGCGTGGGCCGTTTCGAGCCGATGGGCGCGGACGAGGGCACGGTGCGCACGGCGCCGAAGGAGGGCGGGAAGCCGGGCCTCACGCCGCGCGCGCGCAAGATCAACTACAGCCTGGGCGCGATCAAGGGCACCGGGGCGGGCGCGATCGAGGCGATCGTGCGCGCCCGCACCGAGGGTGGTCCGTTCACGAGCTTCTTCGACTTCTGCGCGCGGGTGGACCGCAAGGCGGTGAACAAGCGCGTGGTGGAGGCGCTGATCAAGGCGGGCGCCTTCGACGCGCTGCATCCGGACCGCGCGCGGCTGCTGGCCAGCGTGGCGCTGGGCTACACCTACGCGGACAACCTGGCGCAGAACGTCAACCAGGGCGGGCTGTTCGACTTCGACGGCACGCATGGCTCGTCGACGGCGGAGCCGGACTTCGTGGAGGTGCCGCCCTGGGGCATCAAGGAGCGGCTCAGCCTGGAGAAGACGGCGATCGGCTTCTACCTGTCGGGTCACCTGTTCGACCAGGCGGAGACGGAGCTGCGCAAGATGGTCAAGCGCCGGATCGTGGACCTGCAGGACAGCCGCGAGCCGACGACGGTGGCGGGGATCGTGTCGGACATGCGGGTGATCAACGGCTCGCGCGGACGGGTGGCGATCTTCAAGATCGATGACAAGACCCATGCGATCGAGGCGGTGGCGAACGAGGAACTGCTCAACGCCAACAAGGAACTGCTGGCCGAGGATGAACTGATCATCGCGGTGGGCAAGGTGCAGAACGACCGCTTCTCGGGCGGGCTGCGGATGAACGTGCAACAGGTGTTCGGGCTGGCGGCGGCGCGGGCGCGCTTCGGCCGCTACCTGCGCACGGCGCCGAACCTGCCGGCGTCGGCGGTGCTGGACCTGGTCAAGAGCTGGCCGGCCAAGCGGGTGGAGACGGAGCAGGGCGTGCTCAGCCAGGGGCTGGAGCTGCGCATCCCGATCAAGCGCGACGGGGCGACGGCCGAACTCGGCCTGGGCGGCGCGGGCAAGTTCTGGCCCAGCGACGAAGCGCTGGAGAAGCTCAAGCCGGCGGAGATCGTGTACGACGCGGGCGGATGAGCTGTCCAACCTGGGTTCCGACAAGGAACTGGCCGAATTGATGGCGGACACCGTTCCGCTGACGGTGCACGCAAAGAGGAAGCCCCGATGAGCGCCGCGTCCAAGCCTGTCTGGCTCTGGCTTCCTGGGGACGTGGAACCGACGGCGTGTGGGCGCTTTACGTTGGAGGGCCGGGTCGGGACATTCGAGTACCGGCAGGCCTATGTCGACGACCATGATTCGAGGAAGACGATCTGCCGTTCCAGGATCCGGTCTGGCTCGACACCAAGCGCCCGCCGGATCTGAAGCCGCGCCGGGACGACCGACGCCGCTGATTCCGGGATCGCTCGCGATCCCGGCTGTTCGTCATCCCCCATTTGCCGGGTAAACCGGCGACATCCTGTCGGCCTGCCGGGCGTAAGCTGCGCCCCATGCGGGATGGCAAGCCCAAGACTGGCCTGATCCTCACCGGGGGAGGCGCGCGCGCGGCCTATCAGGTCGGCGTGCTGGCCGCCATCGCCCAGCTCCGCCGCGATGCCTGCACCACCGGCGACAACCCCTTCCAGGTGATCGCCGGCACCTCCGCCGGCGCGATCAACGCCGCCACGCTCGCTTGCCAGGCGGACGACTTCTGCTCCGCCGTCGACGGCCTGATGTACATCTGGCAGAACATCCACGTCGAGCAGGTCTATGCCGCCGATTCCCTCGGCGTGATCCGCTCCGGCGCCAAGTGGCTCACCATGGTCTCGCTCGGCTGGGCGCTGAACCGCTGGCGCCGCACCCGCCCCCGCAGCCTGCTCGACAACACCCCGCTGCGCGGCCTGCTGGCCCAGTGGATCAAGATGGACCGCCTGGACGACATGCTCGCCCAGGGCTACATCGACGCGCTCGCGGTGTCCGGCTCGAGCTACACCTCCGGCCATCACGTCACCTTCTATCAGACCCACCAGCAGCGCGAGCCCTGGATCCGCACCCAGCGCCTGGCGACCCGCATCCCGCGGCTGTCCATCGAGCACCTGGTCGCGTCCTCCGCGATCCCGTTCATCTTCCCGGCCGAGCCGCTGGACCTCGGCGGCCAGGTGGAATGGTTCGGCGACGGCTCGATGCGCCAGACGGCCCCGATCTCGCCGGCCGTCCACCTGGGCGCGGAGAAGGTCCTCGTGATCGGCGCCGGCCGCATGCACGAGGCCGGCGGCGAAGGCCAGCACGGACCCACGCCGACGGGCCATCCGAGCCTGGCGCAGATCGCCGGCCATGCGCTGTCCAACATCTTCCTGGACGCGCTGGCGGTCGACATCGAGCGCCTCAAGCGGATCAATAGCACGCTGGCGCTGCTGCCCGAGGAGGCGCTGCGCAACACGCCGCTCAAGCCGATCGAGGCGCTCGTCATCGCGCCGAGCCGGCCGCTGGACAGCCTCGCCGCGGAGCACCAGGGCGCGTTGCCGCCGGCGATCCGGGGGCTGCTGCGCGGCGTCGGCGTGTCGGGCGAGGGCGCCACGGCCAGCGGCTCGGCGCTGGTCAGCTACCTGCTCTTCGAGCCCGAATACACCAGCGAGCTCATCACGCTCGGCATGGCCGACACGCTGGCCCGGCGCAGCGAGATCCAGAAGTTCTTCGACTGGCCCGCGCAGCCGCCGCAGGTGGATCCGGCGACGATGCGCCGGCGCGGCGGCGGCTTCGCGCTGCAGATGCCGCCGAATCCACCAGGGCCACCCCGGTTGGTGGCTTGATCCTCCTTCGGGGCGAGGTCTCGACGGCGAGCGTTCAGACCGGCAGCAACCGCACTTCCGCCATCAAGCCCCCTTCAGGGCGATTCGACAGCACCAGCGAGCCGCGCTGCCGCAACGTCAGCTCCCGAGCGATGTACAGCCCGAGACCCGCGCCGCCGGTATGCCGGTTGCGCGATTCGTCGAGGCGGTAGAAGGGCTCGAAGACCGCTTCCAGCTGCGCCTCCGGAATGCCCGGGCCTGAATCGGTCACGCGCAGCCAGACGCCTTGCGCATCACGGCCCACGCGGACCTCGGCGCTCCCGCCATAACGCACCGCGTTGCCGACGAGATTCCCGAGCACGCGCCGTAGCGCCATCGGCTGGCCCTTCGCCAGCACAGGCTCCTCGGGGGCCTCGAAGGCCACGGGCAGGGCCTGCTCGATCAGGTCGTCCGTCAGCGCCTGGGCCAGCGCGCCGAGGTCCAGGTCCTGCAGCGGCTCGGCCGCGCCCGGCCCATCGCCGCGGAACAGCTCCATCACCGCATCGACCAGCGCATTCATCTCGCGGATGTCCTCCACCGAGCGCTGGCGCTGCAGCTCCTCGATGTCCAGCGTCTCCAGCCGCATCCGCAGCCGCGTCAGCGGCGTGCGCAGGTCGTGGGAGATCGCCGCCACCATCAGTCCGCGCTCGTTGAACTGGCGCCGCAGCTGTCGCGCCATCGCGTTGAAGACCTGGGCGCTTTCGCGGACCTCGAGCGTGCCCCGGCGTTCATCGAGCAGCGGCAGCGGCTCCTGCTTGTGCAGCGACTGGCCCAGCGCCTGCGACGCCCGCACCAGGTCCCGCATCGGCCGCGCCAGCCAGCGCGACGCGATCCAGGCCGCCAGGCCGGTGACCAGCAGGCGGATACCGTAATCCAGCGTCAGCTCCCAGGCCGTGAGCGTTCTGAAAGGGCCTCGCCAGTGACCCTTAGACATGGGGCGCTCGGGCGCGTGCCCGAAGTCGCGCGGCTCGCCGGCCGGCGGCGGCATGTCGCCCGGCAGCGGCGGGTCATGGAGGTCGGAGGGGCCGGGCTGACCCGGCGGCTGTCCCGGCGGTTGATCCGGCGGCCGCCCCTGCGGACCATGCATCAGCCCCGGCAGCGGCGGCAGGGTGGGCGCGCCCGGCATGCGAGCCACGTTGAAGTCGCCGCGCACCCAGGTCACCACGCCGATCGCCAGCGCCTGGGCCGCCACCAGCGTGACCCACAACAGGATGAAGATCCGCCGCGCCAGCGTGTCGCCGAATGCGCGCCCGATCCGCTCCCGCATCGCGCGGCCAAGGCCGCCGAAGCCGCCAGGAGCCGGGGCGCCGCTCAAGCCTGCACCTGGGCGTCGAACAGGTAGCCCTCGCCCCGCATCGTGCGGATCAGGCGCGGCTCCTTCGGCGAGTCCCCGAGCTTCTGCCGCAGCCGCGAGATCGTCAGATCCACGCTGCGGTCGTTCACCTCGACGCCAGGCGCGCGCGTCAGCTCGATCAACTGCTCGCGGCTCAGCACCCGGCCGGGACGCTCGACCAGCGCGCTCAGCATGCGGAACTCGGCGCTCGACAGCGGCACGACGACCTGCCGCGGCGACACCAGCTGCCGCAGCAGCCGGTCGAAGGCCCAGCCCTCGAAGCGGAACTCGCGGCGCGCCTGCGCGTCGCTCTCGCCCCGCCGCGCGCGGCGCCGGATCGCATGGATGCGGGCCACCAGCTCGCGGGGCTCGAAGGGCTTGGCCAGGTAGTCGTCGGCGCCCATCTCCAGTCCCAGCACGCGGCTGATCGGATCGCCGTGCGCGGTCAGCATGATCACCGGCACCGACGGATGGTGCTGCTGGATCCACTGGCACAGCGTCAGGCCGTTCTCGTCGGGCAGCATCAGATCCAGCACGACGACGTCGAAGACCTGCCCCGCCATCTGGCGGCGCATCTCGCGGCCGTCGGCCGCCGTGCCCACGCTCACGCCGAACTTCTGCAGATACTCGTCGAGCGAGCGGCGGATCTCCGCATCGTCATCGACCACCAGGCACCGCGTCATCCTCACCTCCACCGGCGGGACCGGCGCCGTGCCGGACGCAGCGCCGGATCCAGGGCCGGATCCAGCGTCGGAAGATACACCGGCTGAAGCGGCACCGCCGCCCCGCGCGGCCGAGGGAATGAAGCGCGGCATCGGGACCCGGATCAGGCGGCGATGCCGACCGTCAGCGTCGCGGCATAACCATTGGTGACGTCGCCGCTGAGCGTCGCCAGCTGCGTCGTGTAGCCATCGCTGAAGACGTTGTCGGTGGCGAACGTGATGCGGTTGAAGTTGGTCAGGCTGCTGCCGTAGCCCGAGGCGGTGCTGTAGACCGTCGTGCAGACCTCCGTCGGGAACGCGATCTGCGAGGTCTTGATCTTGTTGGCATACGAGGTGGCGGCGCTCGCGCTGGCGTAGACCTCGAAATGCATGTGGGGCATGCGGCCGTCGTAGCAGCCGGGGAAGATCGTCGTGAAGGTCACCGTGCCGCCGCTGCCGGTGCTCTGCACGCCGCGCAGGTAGTTCTCGTTGATCACGCTGGCGCTGTACAGCGAGTAGCGCCCCTCGCGGTCGCAGTGCCACAGGTAGATCGCGTAGCCGGACAGGTCGGCGCAGCCGCTGCTCGTGTTCACCAGCTTGAGCGTGAGCGTCAGCGGCACGCCGCCGGCGACGCCGCTCGCCGTGCCGATGCTGCCGCGGATGTCGCTGCGCACGATGCCGCTGAGCGCCAGCGCGTTCGTCACGCCGCTGCCGTTGCTGTTGGAGCCGTCGCCGGGGTAGGGGCCGGCGGTTTCCTCGGGGATCACCGTGCAGCTGGACGTGGTCGTCGTGCCGGTGGAGCCAGTCGATCCGGTCGATCCGGTGGAGCCGGAAGAACTCGACGAGCCCGTGGTGCCGGCATCGCTGCCGCCTCCGCCGCAGCCCATCAGCGACAGGCCGCCCAGGCCGGCCAGGCCCGCCAGCAGGCCGAGCGCGCGGCGGCGCTGCTGCATCACCGCGAGGTCATGCGCCAGGCCCTGGTTATGGTCATGGTCGTCGTGGCCGTGGTCCGGCAGGCTGGAAGCGATGTGGCGATGAGGCTGCATGCGGGGCTCCTGAAGGGGATGAGCCGCATTGGACCGGGCGGTCTTGTCGAGCGCTTATCGTCTTTGTGTCGAGCGTGACACGCGCGGCCCGGACCGCGCGGCGCTCAGTGCTGGACCTTCACCATGCCGGCGTAGACGGCGTCCCGGGCCATCAGCGCGTCGTGATCGCCGGACTCGACCACCTGGCCGTCGGCCATCACCTGGATGCAGTCCGCGCGGCGGATCGTCGAGAGCCGGTGCGCGATCACGATCAGCGTCTTGCGGCCCTGCCACTGCTCCAGCGCCTGCTGCACGGCGCGCTCGCTCTCGGTGTCCAGCGCCGAGGTGGCCTCGTCGAAGATCCACACCGGCGCGTCCTTGTACAGCGCCCGCGCGATCGCCAGCCGCTGCCGCTGGCCGCCCGACAGCTTGCTGCCGTTGGCGCCCACCGTCGTGTCCAGCCCCTCGGGGAGCGTCCGCACGAAGTCCCACAGCGCCGCGGCGCGCAGCACCTGCTCGAGCTTGGCGTCGTCGCGGGCCTGCCCGTAGGCGATGTTGTCGGCGACCGAGAGGTCGAACAGCACGATGTCCTGCGACACCACCGCGAACTGCCGCCGCAGGTTGGCCTTGGTCAGCTCATCGATCGGCACGCCGTCCAGCAGGATGCGGCCGCTGTCCGGGCGCTCGAAGCCCAGCAGCAGGTTCACCACCGAGGTCTTGCCCGCGCCCGAGCTGCCCACCAGCGCCGTGGTCTTGCCCGGCGGGATGTGCAGGTCCAGCGCGGCCAGCGCGTCGCGGCTGGCGCCGGGATAACGCAGCGTGACCCGCTCCAGCACGATGTCGCCGCGCGCGTCGCGCAGCTCGCGCACGCCGGTGTCGGGCTCGGCCGGCGTGTCCAGCAGGCCGATGCAGCCGCGCGCCACCACCAGCGCGTTCGTGATGGGCTGCATCACGTCGCTCAGGTGCCGCAGCCGCGAGCTCATCAGCAGCAGCGCCGCGACGAAGGAGGCGAACTCGCCCACGCCGGTGCCGTTCACCCGCGACTGATACAGCGCCAGGCTCACGATGATGGAGATGCCGATGCTGGCCATCAGCTGCGACAGCGGCTGCGCCATGGCGTTGGACGCCGCCGTCTTCAGCGAGCTGCGCTGCACCTCGCGGGCCTGGTCGGCGAAGCGGCGTCTTTCATAGTCCGCCGCGTCGAAGCTGCGCACCACGCGCCAGGCGCGGGTGACGTCCTCGACGACCGACACCAGCCGCAGCTGCGCGTCATAGGCCCAGGTGCCCATGCGGCGCACCCGCCGGTTGACCTTGCGCACGACGAAGGCCAGCCCCGGCACCGTGATCAGCGACAGCAGCGTGAGCTTCCAGTTGATGAAGAACAGGTAGCCCATCAGCGCCATCGCCGGCAGGCCATCGCGCAGGATGGTCACCAGCGCGCCGGCGATCAGCGTCACCACGTGCTGCGGATCGTTGACCACCTTGGTCACCGCGGTGGCCGGCTGCAGGCTCGTGTAGACGCGGGCATCCGCGCGCAGCAGCACCTGGAGCAGCGCCGCGCGCAGGTCCATCACCGTGTGCGAGATCGTCCAGTTCAGCAGGTACTGGCCGCAGAAGCTGAACAGCCCGCGCAGCGCGAACAGCCCGATCAGCACGATCGGCACCATCCAGATCGGGAAGCTGTACTGCACCTGCATCGACGGCATCGACAGGCCGCCGGGCAGGGTGGACGAGGCGCCGGCCGCCTTGCCGCTGAAGCCCTCGCCGAGCGCGTAGCCCAGCAGCTTGGGGATCAGCGGCTCGGTCGCCGCGACCAGCACGAAGGAGAGGATCGACAGCAGCAGCCCCCATCGGTGGGGCTTCATGAAGCGCCAGAGTCGGCTGGCGGTGGGGCCCAGCGGTTCGTTGTCGCTGACGGGGGCTTTGTCGGTCATGGCATCGGCCGGCGCCGGGCGCCAGGCGCGGGCTCCAGCCAGGTGGTCGAAAGGAGGAACTGGCGATTGTGCCGGAGTCGCGCACCGTCAGCGGCAAGCGCCGCGGGGCGCGTCGGCGCCGCGCGTCAGCTGGATTCGTCCAGCCAGCCGGCCACGATCCGCGCGGCGCGCCGCTTCCAGCGGATCCACTTGTTGGGCGTCTCGCGCTGCACGAAGGTGCGGTGGTACCACGGGCTGTCGCGCAGCGCCGGCGCCTCGCGGGCGATCAGGTCCAGGCTGGCCTGGCGCAGGATCTGGCGCTCCTGCCAGGCCGTGCGGCCGTTGCGATAGACCTTCCCGCCACTGGTCACCGGGCGGCGATGGCTTGCCATCACCGCGTCCAGCAACGCCGTGCGCGTCTGGCCGCGCAGCTGCTGCAGCGCCGGGATCAGGAAACGGTCCAGCCCCCAGGACGAGATGTTGTCCTGGTAGTGCGCGCGCGCCGCCATGAACAGGTCGCCGCGGTAGAACGGCATCATGACCTCGACCCAATCGACCTCGCGGTAGATCCGGTTCGGCTGATGGCGCATCCATTGATGGGAATACGGGCTGTCGTGGCTGAGGGAGGGGGAGAAGACATCCAGCCGCTCGCAGCGCGCGAGGTGCAACGCGGTGTTGATCTGGGCCACCGAGATGAGGATGTCGTCGTCGATGATGCCGACGTACTCGGGCCAGGGGCCGTCGTCGCCAGTGCCGGTCGCGGCAGTCGCGGCAGTCACTGCAGTCACGGCAGTCGCGGCCAGATGGTCGGCCAGGTGCTTGAAGATCTCGCCCTTGCACTCGGTCTTCGCGGCGAGCACCGTCATGGGCTGGCCGCGCAAGGTGCGCGCGCCGCAGGCCTGGCGGCCGGTGTAGTCGAACAGGATCCAGTCGAATTCGGGCGGCGCGTCCTGATGCACCAGCGCCAGCGGGAGGCTCTCGCCATCCCAGGACACCAGCACGGCGGGCCGCCGGACCGCGTCGCGCGGCCGGTCTTCGGAAAAAACGGTCATCCCGCCATCATGCCCGCTCTTCGAACAGCTCCTGCGCGGTCTTCAGCGCGGCGGCGACGATCTGGTCCATGTTGTAGTAGCGGTACTGCGCCAGGCGGCCGACGAAGGTGACGCCCCGCGCCTGGTCCGCCATCTCGGCGTAGCGCTTGTACAGCGCCTCGTTCTCGGGCCGCGGCACGGGGTAGTAGGGGTCGCCCTCGGCCTGCGGGTACTCGCGCACGATCGAGGTGCCGGCATGCGTCTCGCCGGTCAGGTGCTTGAACTCGGTGATGCGGGTGTACGCGTGGTCGTTCGGGTAATTGACCGTGCCCACCGGCTGGACCTGCGCGGTCGCGGGCAGGTGCTCATGGTCGAAGCGCAGGCTGCGGTAGGGCAGGTGTCCGTGGCAGTGGTCGAAGTAGGCGTCGATCGGGCCGGTGTAGATGATGTGGACCCCGAGGAAATCGCGGCGCGCGTCCTGGAAGTCGACACCGGTGCGGACCGTGATGGCCGGATGGTCGAGCATGCGCTCGAACATCGCCGTGTAGCCGTCGGCCGGCATGAACTGGAAGGTGTCGCCGAAGTAGCGGTCGTCGTCGTTGCTGCGCGTCGGGATGCGCGCGGCCACGCCGGCGGACAGCTGCGACAGGTCCAGCCCCCACTGCTTGCGCGTGTAGCCGCGGAAGAACTTGTCGCACAGGTCGCGGCCGACCGAGTTCAGCACCACGTCCTCGCTGGTCTGGATCGGGTCGCGCGGCTCGCGCACCGTCTCCAGGTAGCCCTGCACCTCGTCCTCGGTCAGCGACAGGCCGTAGAGCGTGTTGATCGTGGTGCGGTTGATCGGGATCGGCAGCAGCTGCTCGCCGACCTTGGCCAGCACGCGGTGCTCGTAGAAGCGCCAGGTGGTGAAGCGGGACAGGAACTCGAACACCTTCTTCGAGTTGGTGTGGAAGATGTGCGGGCCGTACGGGTGGATCAGCACGCCGTGGGCGTCGCGCTCGTCGTAGGCATTGCCGCCGATGTGGGGCCGTTTGTCGATCAGGTGGACCGTCTTGCCGGCATCCGCCAGCACGCGCGCGCACACCGAGCCGGCAAAGCCGGCGCCGACGATCAGGTAGTCAGTCTTCATGGTTTCGCCCCGGGGGCGGTCTCCTGCGCTCAAGTGGATCGGATTGTGGTCGGCGTCACGGGCGAGGGGCGCCCGGAACAACACAGCTTTACCCGCGCTTCTCGAAGCAGCCGGCGTGCCCGCCCCGATCCTGCACGGTAACGGAACGTGCCCCGCATACACTGCCGCGATGCTTCAGCCCTCCCTCAGCGCCCCGGACGAGAGACGGTCCCGCCGCCGGGTGCTGCACTTCGTGACCGGCGGTTTTTCCGGGGCCACGCAGGTGGCGATCGACCTGTGCCTGGCCCAGCTGCACAGCGCGGCCATCGAACCCATCCTGGTCCTGCGCCGCAAGCGCCGCACCGAGAACGCCACCAAGCTCGCGCGCATCGCCGCCTTGCGGGAGCAGGGTCTGCAGGTCCACGTCGTGCCGGGCTGGGCGCATCTGGCGACGATCTGGGCGCTGCGCCGGCTCTGCGAGCAGCTGCGTCCGGACGTGCTGATGGCGCATGGATTCCCCGAGCACCTGCTGGGCCGCCGGGCGGGCCGGCTCGCCGGCGTGCCGGTGCTGGTGCAGGTGGAGCACAACTCGCGCGAGCGCTACACCCCCTGCAAGCGCGCGCAGGCGCGCCGGTTGAGCGCCGCCAGCGCGCGGCTGGTGGGCGTGTCCGAGGGCGTGCGCCGGCGCCTGGTGGACCTGGGCATGCCGGCCGAGAAGACGATGGCGATCCCCAACGGCATCCGCCTGGACCGCTTCGCCGCCGCCGACGAGCGGCCCGCCGACCGGCGCGAGCCCGGCATCGTGATGTCGGCCCGTTTCGCGCGGCAGAAGGATCCACGCACGCTGGTGCGGGCGATGGCGGTGCTGCGCGAGCGCGGATTGCGCCCGCCGTTGTATCTCGCGGGCGGGGGCAAGGACACCTATCGCCAGGGGACCGAGCGCCTCACCCGCCAGCTGGGCCTGGACGGGCAGGTGCATTTCCTGGGCCACCACGGCGACATCCCTGGCCTGCTGATGAATCAGCGCATCTTCGTGCTGTCGACCCATTGGGAGGGGATGCCGCTGGCGCTGCTCGAGGCCATGGCCGCGGGCTGCGCCTGCGTCGCGTCACTCGTGCCGGGCGTCGAGGGCGTGCTGGAGGATGGCCGCACCGGGCTGCTGGTGCCGGAGGCCGATCCGGTGGCGCTGGCCGGCGCGATCGAGCGCCTGCTGCGCGATCCCTCGCTGGCCGCGCGCCTGGGCGCCGCGGCGCGCGCGCGGGCGATCGAGGAGCACGGCGTCGACCTGATGATGCGGCGCTACGAAGCCATGCTGATGGCGCTCTGAGCGCCGCGGCGCCGTCAGGCCACGGCGGCCGCCGTCTGGCGCTCGGCCACGCGCATCCAGTGGCGCAGCCGCATCGCCCGCACGAACCAGCCGCGGCGCTTGTAGGCGCGGTCCAGGTCCCGCAGCGGGATCGGCGAGGCCTCTTCGTAGGCATCCCGGAACATCGCGACCGCCGCGCCGCATCCCTGCGGCAGCGCCTTGTGCGCGATGCGCGAGGCGCCAATGAAATTGCGCGCCGCGAAATGCGCCCAGGCGAAGCGGGCGCCCTCGTCCAGGTCCTTGCCCACGGCCGCCTCGCGCAGGTTCGCGAGCGCATGGGCCATGTGCTCGGCCTTGGTCAGGTTGGGCGTGGCCAGGATCGATCCGGCCCGCTGCCGGTAGGCCACCCAGACCGCCGGCTCGTACCAGGCGGTGTCGGCCAGCAGCGCCAGGAAGGGCGTGGTGGACATGTCCTCGAAATAGCGGCCCACCGGGAAGCGCAGCTGCTCGCCCCAGACGCCGCGCCGGGCGATCTTGGACCAGCTGTGCATCTGGCCGGCTTCGAACAGCCCGCGCATCAGCTGCGAGTGGTCGCGCAGCAGCTGCCGCGCCGGCCCGTTGAAGGTGTGCCGGTGCAGCTCGCCGCGCAGCCGGTGCTTGAGCTTCATCCGCTCGCGCAGCATGAAGAAGTCGCACAGCACCAGCGCGGGCGCGTGCTGGCCGACGATCTCGCGCAGGCGCGGGATCGCGCCCGGCATCAGGTAGTCGTCGGAGTCCAGGAACCACACGTACTCGCCGCGCGCCGCCTGCAGCATCGTGTTGCGGGCGCCGGACAGGCCCTGGTTCTGCGCATGGAACAGACCCTGCACGCGCACCGGGCCGGCCGCATGCTCGCTGACGAGCTCGCGCAGCAGCGCGTCGGAGCCGTCGGTGGAGCAGTCGTCCACCATCAGGACCTCGACGCCGGCGTCGGCCTGCGCGATCACCGACGCGAGGCACTCGCGCAGGTAGTCCTTGACGTTGTGGACGGGGATCAGCACCGACAGCCAGGGGCCGCCGGGGGGGAGGGCGTCGGAAGAAGCGGAAGGGGCGCTCATCGGAAGGGGCTCACTCGTGCCAGTGGTCGGCGATCCAGGGCGCCGGCTTGGGCTTGCGCCAGTTGCCGTTGCTGCGCCCGGCCAGCGCGTCGGGCGGGTTCATGACGCCGTGGAAGATCAGGATGCGCGCGCCGTCCGGGATGGACGGCGCCTGGAAGTAGTTCAGCGGCCAGCGCGGGATGCTGTGGTACTTGAAGCTCGCGCACCAGCGCGCGTCCCAGTAGGCCAGCAGGCCCCTCTGATGCATCTCGTCGGAGAGGTAGGCCTGCTCGTTGCGGAACTTCGCGCGGATCGCGTCGAACTCGCGCCGGAACTTGGCCAGCACCTCCGGGTGCGCGCCCAGCGTGAAGCGGTAGACCGACGAGTTGCCGGTGATGCGCCAGGGCCGCTTCCAGTCGTGAATGATGAGGAACTCGCCGGGCACTTCGAAGAAGGGCGTGATGTCGCCGACGATCACCACGTCCAGGTCGAGGAAGAGGGCGGTGCCGCGCAGGCCGTACTTCTGGACCAGGTCGTCGCTGAAGGTGGTCAGCTTGGTCCAGCCGCGCTCGGGGCTGCCGGGCGGCAGGTCCAGCGGCGGGATCGGCAGGCATTCGACCTCGGGGCGCACGCCCTCGCCGCGGTCGGTCAGGCAGACGAAACGGAAGTCGCCGCGCAGGTGCCGGTGCACCATCGCATAGAGCCGGTTGACGTACTCGGGGCCGTACTTGGTGCCCCATTTCATGCAGAGGATGACGCGTTCGCCGCTGGCGGGCGTCGTCGTGGCGGGGGCGCTCATCGAGGTGTTCATCGGGACGGGTCAGAGCTCTTCGACGTGGCGCGGGGGATAGCTGTCCCAGCTGAGGCAGCCGGGGCATTGCCAGAAATAGTGCTGCGACTCGAAGCCGCAGGCGGCGCAGCGGTAGCGCTGCAGCGGCCGCACGGCGCGCTGCAGCGCGGTGCCGACCAGTTGCGCCTCGTCGTCGCTCAGCGGCTGCTGGCGCGACTGGCTCTGCTGCAGCAACTGCGTCGCGGCCGACAGCGCCGGCTCGACGCGCAGGTGCTCCGCGAGCCGTCTGCGCTGCGCCTCGGGCGCCGGCTCCAGCAGCGCGACGGCCTGCAGCAGCGCCATGCTGGGATGGCGGCGGTACTGGGCCTCGATCAGCGCCAGCGCCTGGCCGGTCTTGCCGGTCGCCTGCGCGGCCTGCGCGTAGTCGCGCGCCACCAGGTTGAAGGCGTCCGGATTGGCCTTCAGCAATTCGCCGTAGACGGCCATCGCGCCGGGCTGGTCGCCCTGGCGGGCCAGCATCTGGCCGAGCAGCACATAGGCCCGGGCCGATTGCGGCGAACGCTCGCGCGCCTGGTCCAGCCAGCGGCGCGCCTGCGCCTCGTCCTGGCGCGCCTGCGCCTCCAGCGCCAGCTCGCACCAGTAGTTGGCGATGCGTCCGGCGAAGCTGCCGGTACCGGCCGCCTCGAGCTGCTCCGAGACCTCGGCCGCCTTGGCCCATTCGCGCGAGCGCTCGTACAGCGACAGCAGCGCCAGCGCGGCGTCATGGTCGAAGGCCGTGCCCTTGAGCGCCTCGTAGGCGCTCTCGGCGCGATCGAACAGGCCGGCCTTGAAGAAGTCCTGCGCCAGCGCGTACTGGGCGCGGTCGCGCTCCGTCTTGGGCAGGTCGCCGCGCGACAGCAGGTGCTGGTGCACCCGCACGGCGCGTTCGTACTCGCCGCGGCGCCGGAACAGGTTGCCCAGCGCGAAGTGCAGCTCGGAGGTGTCGGGGTCGGCCTGCACCGCCTCGATGAAGGCGTCGATGGCCTTGTCCTGCTGTTCGTTGAGCAGCAGGTTCAGGCCCTTGAAGTAGGCGCGGGGGGCGTCGCGCTGCTCGCGCTTCCACTGGCGCGAGTCCAGCTTCGAGGCGAGCCAGCCCAGGCCGAAGACCAGGGGGACGCCGATCAGCAGCCAGCTCAGATCAAATTCCATCGGGGATCTTGGGGTCGTTGGCGGACGCGGTCACCGCGGGCGGCGGGAGGTCGTCCGCCGGAGGGAGCGAGCGCGCGGCGGCGCGCTTGTGGCGCCACCAGGCCGGGACCATCGCCAGCACGCCGAAGGCGCAGCCCAGCCCGAAGGTCAGCAGCACCACGATCACCAGCGGAGACCGCCACGCCTGGCCGAAGAACCAGTGCACGACGACCTCCTGGCTGTTGTTCAGCGCGAAGGCGAACAGGCAGAAGAACAGGAATGCTCGGAAGAGCCAGACCAGGATTCGCATGGGGGGCGATTCTAGGGCGGGGGAACCCGCGGGCGAAAAAAAGCGCCGCGGTGGGCGGCGCTCGTCGTCGGGGTGAGGTCCGGGCGTGCCGGACCGGGGCGCGCTCAGGCGGCCTGCTGGTCGTCGTCCTCGAGGACCGGCAGCTGCGCGTCCACCGCTTCCCTCAGCGCCTTGCCCGGCTTGAAGTGGGGCACCAGCTTCTCCGGGATCAGCACCTGCTCGCCGCTGCGCGGGTTGCGGCCCATGCGCGGCGGGCGGCGGTTGATCGAGAAGCTCCCGAAGCCGCGGATCTCGATGCGGTGGCCGCGGGCCAGCGCGTCGGACATCGCGTCCAGGATGGTCTTGACCGCGAACTCGGTGTCTCGCTGCGTGAGCTGGCCGAAGCGCTCGGACAAGTGGGCCACCAGGTCGGATCGGGTCATGGTCGTCAGCATCTGAAGAAAAACAGGCTCGCTGCGGGGCGAGCCTGTCGGAGTGGTTTCGCGTGTCTGCGCAGGCAGGCTAACCCAGCCCGCCGCCGGCCAGAACAGGGGATTCTCTCGAGACCGGGCGCGCCGCTGCGCAGTGCGCCCGGGCCTTCAAGAGATTCAGCCGTTGTTCTGGTTGTCCAGCTTGGCGCGCAGCAGGGCGCCCAGGCTGGTCGTGCCGGCGTTCTCGCGCTCGTTGGACTGCGACAGACGCTGCATGGCCTGCTGCTCGTCGGCGTTGTCCTTGGCCTTGATCGACAGCTGGATGCTGCGCGACTTGCGGTCGACGTTGACGATGATGGCGGTGACTTCGTCGCCTTCCTTCAGCACGTTGCGGGCATCTTCCACGCGGTCGCGGGCGATTTCCGAAGCGCGCAGGTAGCCGGTGACGTCCTCGCCCAGGTCGATCTCGGCGCCACGGGCGTCGACGGTCTTGACCTTGCCGGTGACCGACATGCCGCGGTCATTGACCGAGACGAAGGTCGAGAACGGGTCGCCGTCCAGCTGCTTGATGCCCAGCGAGATGCGCTCGCGCTCGACGTCCACGGCCAGCACGATCGCTTCGACTTCCTGGCCCTTCTTGTAGTTGCGGACGGCGGTTTCACCCGGCTCGTTCCACGACAGGTCGGACAGGTGCACCAGGCCGTCGATGCCCTGGGCCAGGCCCACGAACACGCCGAAGTCGGTGATCGACTTGATCGGGCCCTTGACGCGGTCGCCGCGCTTGACGTTCTCGGCGAACTCTTCCCACGGGTTGGCGCGGCACTGCTTCATGCCCAGCGAGATGCGACGCTTGTCTTCGTCGATCTCCAGGACCATGACTTCCACTTCGTCGCCCAGCGAGACGACCTTCGAGGGCGCCACGTTCTTGTTGGTCCAGTCCATTTCGGAGACGTGCACCAGGCCTTCGATGCCCGGCTCGATCTCGACGAACGCGCCGTAGTCGGCGATGTTGGTGACCTTGCCGAACAGGCGGGTGTTGGCCGGGTAGCGGCGCGACACGCCGAACCACGGATCGTCGCCCAGCTGCTTCAGACCCAGCGAGACGCGGTTCTTCTCGGCGTCGAACTTCAGGACCTTGGCGGTCAGTTCCTGACCCACGGTCACCACTTCGCTCGGGTGACGGACACGGCGCCAGGCCATGTCGGTGATGTGCAGCAGGCCGTCGATGCCGCCCAGGTCGACGAACGCACCGTATTCGGTGATGTTCTTGACCACGCCGTTGACGATGGCGCCTTCGGTCAGCGTCTCCAGCAGCTTGGCGCGCTCTTCACCCATGGAGGCCTCGACCACCGCGCGGCGCGACAGCACAACGTTGTTGCGCTTGCGGTCCAGCTTGATGACCTTGAATTCCATGGTCTTGCCCTCGAACGGGCTCATGTCCTTCACCGGGCGGGTGTCCAGCAGCGAACCGGGCAGGAAGGCGCGGATGCCGTTGACCAGGACGGTCAGGCCGCCCTTGACCTTGCCGGAGACGGTGCCGGTGACGAACTCGCCGGATTCCAGCGCGTTCTCCAGCGACAGCCACGAGGCCAGGCGCTTGGCCTTGTCGCGCGACAGGATGGTGTCGCCGTAGCCGTTCTCGATGGCGTCGATGGCCACCGAGATGAAATCGCCGACCTGGACTTCGACTTCGCCCTGGTCGTTCTTGAATTCCTCGACCGGCACGTAGGCTTCAGACTTCAGGCCGGCATTCACCACCACGAAGTTGTGCTCGATGCGGACAACTTCAGCCGAGATGACCTCGCCGGTGCGCATGTTGGCCTTCTGCAGCGATTCCTCGAACAGGGCGGCGAAAGATTCCATTTGGGACATGTGAGATTTCCTTGCCAGGCACAGAGCGTCCGGCGGCTTGTGATTCAAGCAGCCTGATCCGAGAGGTGCGCGGGCTTGTGTTGCAAGCGGACTTGCGGGTTAGGTTGTAGAACACGTCACCCCCAGTGGACTGGCGTCCGGAGGGAGGGGTGACGCTCCTGTTCGCGCGCCGGGCCTCAGGCCGGGAACGGACGCCGCTCCTGCCACCAGCTCAGCACCAGGTCACGGGATTCCCCGATGGTCTGCTGCGAGTTGTCCAGCTCGATCGCGTCCGCGGCGGCTTGCAGCGGGGACGCCGTGCGACCCTTGTCGCGAGCATCCCGCGCTTCAAGATCAGCGCGCAAGCTTTCTATATTAGCCGGAATCCCCTTGGAAATCAATTGCTTGTAGCGGCGTTCCGCCCGCGTGGCTGCGCTGGCGGTGAGGAAGACCTTCAGCGGCGCCGCGGGGAAGATCGCCGTCCCCATGTCGCGGCCGTCGGCCACCAGGCCGGGCAGGCGGCGGAAGTCCAGCTGCAGCTGATGCAGCGCGCGGCGCACCGCGGCATGGGCGCCGACCTGCGACGCCATCAGGCCCGTCGCCTCCTGGCGCAGATCGGCGGAGACATCCTCGTCGTCGAGCAGCACGCGGCCGGATTCGAACTTCAGGTCCAGCGTCGGCACCAGCGCCGCGACGGCCTCGCCGTCGTTCAGGTCCAGGCCGCGGCGCGTGGCCGCCAGCCCCGTCACGCGGTACAGCGCGCCGGAGTCCAGCACGCCGTAGCCCAGCGCCTGGGCGACCTCGTCGGTCAGCGTGCCCTTGCCGGAGGCGGTGGGGCCGTCGATCGTGATGACGGGGATGTCGTCGATCTCGGCGCGCACCACGCCGAACAGCGTCTCGAAATAGTCGGGGAAGGTCTTGGCGACGCATTGCGGATCGAGGATGCGCACCGGCACCGCCGCGCCCTGGCGGTCGTCCTGCAGGCCGTTGAACGCCGCCAGCGAGAAGCACATCGCCACGCGGTGATCGTCGTAGGTGTGGATGGACGCGGCCTTCCATGCCTTGAGCGGATGCACGCGCAGCCAGTCGGGGCCTTCCTCGACGTTCGCGCCGAGCTTGCGCAGCTCGGTCGCCATCGCGGCGATGCGGTCGGTCTCCTTGACGCGCCACGAGGCGATGTTGCGCAGCGTGGTCGGGCCGTCGGCGTAGAGCGCCATCACGGCCAGCGTCATCGCGGCGTCGGGGATGTGGTTGCAGTCCAGGTCCAGCGCCTTCAGCGGCCAGGCGCCGCGGCGCACTTCCAGCCAGTTCGGGCCGATGTCCACGCGCGCGCCCATCGCCTGCGCGGCCTCGACGAAACGGACGTCGCCCTGCACCGAGGCCGAGCCCACGCCCTCGATCCGGATCGGCGCATCCGTTGCCGCGATGGCGCCGAGCGCGACGAAGTAGGACGCCGACGAGGCGTCGCCTTCCACGTGGACCTCGCCCGGGGAGCGGTAACGGCTGCCCGCCGGGATGACGAAGCGCTGCCAGTCGTCGTCGCGGCGGACCTGCACGCCGAAACGGGCCAGCAGCTCCAGCGTGATGTGGACGTAGGGCTTGGAGATCAGCTCGCCGGTGACCTCGATGACGACGTCGTGCTCGGCCACCAGCGGCAGCGCCAGCAGCAGCGCGGTCAGGAACTGGCTGGAGACGTCGCCGCGCACGCGCACCGGCGCGTCGAGCTTGAGCGGGGCGGGGCCGTTCAGCCGCAGCGGCGGATAGCCTTCCTGGCCCAGGCAATCGATCGGGCAGCCCAGCGCTCGCAGCGCGTCGACGAGGTCGCCGATCGGCCGTTCATGCATGCGGGGCACGCCCGACAGCTCGAACGCGCCGCCCTGCGTCGCGGCCAGCAGCGCCAGCGCGGCCGTCAGCGGGCGCATCGCGGTGCCGGCATTGCCGAGAAAGAGCTTCGCCTCCCGCGTCCGCGGCCGGCCGCCGATGCCGGTCACCGACAGGACGCCTTCGGCATCGGTCTCGAGCTGGCAGCCCAGTTCGCGCAGCGCGGCGAGCATGACCTTGGTGTCGTCCGACGCCAGCAGGTCGTGGACGCGTGTCACGCCGTCGGACAGGCCGGCCAGCAGCAGCACGCGGTTGGAGATGCTCTTGGAGCCGGGCAGGGACACGGTGCCCGCGGCGCCGCGCAGCGGGGGCAGGTCCAGGAAGGGGATCTTGTACATGACGCGGTCCGGCGCGCGGCGCGCCGTCGGGAAGGGGTTACTTGGACTTCGACGACGGACCCGGTCCGCCGGGCTGCCATTGCGCCCGGCCTTCGGACGCCTGCCGGATCATCGATTCGAGCGCCTGCGCGTCGCCCGCGCGGATCGTCTGTTCCATCTGGTCCAGCATCTCGCGGAAGCGTTGCGACTGGGTCAGCAGGTCCTGCTTGTTGGCCATCAGGATGTCGCGCCAGATGGTCGGATCACTGGCCGCGATGCGGGTGAAGTCGCGGAAGCCCGAGCCGGCCAGGCTCAGGAAGTCGCGCCCCGAGGGCTGCTTCGCGACCGAGCTGAAATAGGCGTAGGCCAGCAGGTGCGGCAGGTGGCTGACGGCGGCGAAGGCCTCGTCGTGGTGGTGCGGCGCCATCTTGAGCACCTGGCAGCCGAGCGCCGACCACAGGTCGGTGGCCTTCTGCACCATCTCCGGCCGGGTCTGCTCCAGCGGCGTCAGGATGACCTGACGGCCCTGGTACAGCGCGGCGTCGGCATGCTGCACGCCGGCGCTCTCCTTGCCGGCGATCGGATGCGCCGGCACGAAGCTCGGCAACTGCTTGCCGAGCGCCCGCTTCGCGGCGTCGACGACGTCGCTCTTGGTCGAGCCCACGTCCATCAGCAGCACGTCGGCGCGCACCAGGTGGCGGATCGCCTTCAGCGTCGATTCGGTCGCCGCGACCGGCACCGCCAGCAGCACGATGTCCGAACCGGACACGGCCAGCAGCGCCGACTCGGCGGCGAGGTCGATCACGCCCATGCGGCGGGCGGTGTCGGTCGTGGACGGGCTCTTGCTGTAGCCGACCACGCGGCGCACGAGGCCGGCTTTCTTCATGGCCAGCGCGAACGAGCCGCCCATCAGGCCGCAACCGATCACGCCGAGTTGGTTGTACATCGCGAGGAACCTCTTTCGCTCAAGACTTCTGCGTCAGGACTTCAGCGGGTAGGCGCCGATGACCTTGTAGAACGCGCACAGGGATCGCAGCTCGGCCAGCGCCGCCGCCACGTGCGGCTGGGACGGATGGCCATCCAGGTCGATGTAGAAGTAGTACTCCCACTGACCGGTGCGGGCCGGGCGCGATTCCAGGCGCGTCATCGACACGCCGTGCTTCTTCAATGGCACCAGCAGATCATGCATCGCGCCCGGGCGGTTCGCCACGGAGACGATGAGGCTGGTGCAGTCCCGCCCCGTGGCCGGGGGGGTGGCCATGGTCTGCGGCAGGCAGATCACGGCGAACCGGGTGCGGTTGTAGGCCTCGTCCTGCACCGCGTGCGCGGTGATGTGCAGGCCGAACAGCGTCGCCGCGCGCTCGCTGGCGATCGCGGCGTAGGCCGGGTTCTGGGCGGCCAGCCGCGCGCCCTCGGCGTTGCTGGAGACGGCGCGCCGCTCGGCGTTCGGCAGGTGCTTGGAGAGCCAGTTCTGGCACTGGGCGAGCGCCTGGGGGTGCGCCAGCACCGCCTCGATGCCCTCCAGCGAGTTCTCCTTGCGCAGCAGGTTGTGGCGGATCAGCAGGCTGACCTCGCCGACCACATGCGTCGGCGTATGCAGGAACAGGTCGAGCGAGCGGGTCACCACGCCCTCGGTCATGTTCTCGACGCCGACGACGCCGTACTGCGCGCTGCCGGAGGCGGTCGCGTGGAAGACCTCATCGAAGCTGTTGCAGTAGATCAGGTCGGCGGCGCCGCCGAAGTATTCGATCGCGGCCTGTTCGCAGAAGGTGCCGAAGGGGCCCAGCACGGCCACGCGCTGCGGCGACTCCAGCGCCAGGCAGGCGGACATGATCTCGCGCCAGATGGCGGCGACGTGGTCGCCCTTGAGCGGCCCCGGGTTCGCGGTCTTGATCTTGGCGATCACCTGCGCGACGCGATCGGGCCGGAAGAAGGGCGTGCCGTCGCGGCGCTTGATCTCGCCGACCTGCTCGGCGACATGGGCGCGCTGGTTCAGCAGCGTCAGCAGCTGCGAGTCGAGGGCGTCGATCTGGTCGCGCAGCGCGAGCAGTTCGGGATCGGCCACCGGCGCCGGGGGCACCGGGGCGTCGGCATCGGGAGGGATCGGCGTGTCAGCCATGTCGGGTCTCGAAGTCTTTCAGGTAGCTCACCAGGGCTTGAACGCCCTCCAGCGGCATCGCGTTGTAGATCGATGCCCGCATGCCGCCCACCGACTTGTGGCCTTTGAGTTGCAGCAGCCCCCGCTCCCTGGCGCCGGCCAGGAAGGCGTCGTTCAGACGCTCGTCGCGGAGGAAGAATGGGACGTTCATCCGCGAGCGGCAGTGCGCCGCCACGCGGTTCTCGTACAGGGAGGAGCCGTCCAGCGCCGTGTAGAGCAGGGCGGCCTTGTCGATGTTGCGCTGCTCGATCGCCGCCAGGCCGGTCTTGCCGCCATAGGCGAAGCGCTTGAGCCATTGGAAGACCAGGCCGGCGACGTAGATGCCGAAGGTCGGCGGCGTGTTGTACATCGACTCGGCCTCGGCCACGATCTTGTAGTCGAAGGCGGACGGGCAGATCGGCAGCGCGTGGCCGAGCAGATCCTCGCGGACGATGACCAGCGTCAGGCCGGCCGGGCCGATGTTCTTCTGCGCGCCGGCGAAGGCGATGCCGACCTTGGACCAGTCGACCGGCCGCGACGCCACGTGCGACGAGAAGTCGATCGCCAGCGGCGCGTCGCAGCCCAGCGCCTTCAGGTCGGGCAGCGACTGGAACTCGATGCCGTCGATCGTCTCGTTGGTGCAGACGTGGACATAGGCCGCGTCGCGGCGCAACTGCCAGGTGGCCGGATCCGGGATGTCGACATACCGGCCGCCGGCCTCCGGCGCCGCGGCGTCGGCGGCGATGCGCACGTCGGCATAGCGGCGGGCCTCGCCGGCGCTCTTCTTCGACCAGGAGCCGGTGACGACCACGTCGACCGCGCCGCCCCGCGACAGGTTCATCGGGAGGATGGCGTTCTCGCCCAGCCCGCCGCCCTGCATGAACAGGATGCGGAAGCGGGCCGGCACCTGCAGCAGCTCGCGCAGGTCGGCCTCGGCGGCCTCGTAGATCGAGATGAACTCGCGGCCGCGATGGCTCATCTCCATCACGCTCATGCCCGAGCCGTGCCAGTCCAGCATCTCCTCGGCCACCAGGCTCAGGACCTCGGGGGGGAGGGCGGCGGGGCCGGCGGAGAAGTTGAACGGGCGGACGGGGTGCATGGCGACGCGGTGAGGACGGAACGGCGGCGGGATCTCCGGGGCGCCCGCCCAGCCGGCCGGTTCAGCCGGCTGGGCGGAGGCCTCGGGCGGCGGCGCGGCGGCGCCAGGCCGCCGCGCCGCCGAGGGGCTTACTTCTTCGGCGCGGGCTTGGCGGCGGGCTTGGCGCCCGACGCGGGCGCGGCCGGCGCGGCAGGGCCGGCTTCCAGGCCCAGCTGCTTCGCGACGCTCTGCTGCAGCGCGGTGAACTTCTCGTCCAGCTGCTTGCCGTTGTCGTCGATCAGCTTCTTGGTGTAGAGCTGCTGCAGCTCCTGCGAGGACTCGGCGAACTTCTTGCTCACCGGCGATTCCAGCCAGGCCAGCAGTTGCTTGAGCTCGTCCTCGGTGAACTTCTCGTCCAGCGCGACGCCCATCGTCGACGGCGCCAGCTTCGTGCCCTTGTCGACCAGCGGCTTGGCGTTGTCTTCCATGAACTTGCGCAGGTCGGTGTCGATCTGCTTGGCGACGGCTTCGCGCTTGGCTTCGGGCACGTTGCGCAGCGCCGGCGCGGCCTTGGCGGCGAGCTCGTTGACCGGGCGGCTCAGCACGCCCATCGTCAGCGCCTCGATGGCCGGCTGCTGGATCTTCAGGATCTTCGCGATGACGTCCTTCTTGGACTGCGGGCTGTCGGCCTTCTGTGCGAAGACGACGGGGCTCGCCAGCAGCGAGGCGGCGAGGGCGCCGGCTTGGATGGACTTCAGCAACAAGGTCATTCCTTCACGTCGGGGGTGGAATCGCCCGCGGCGCCCGTGGCGTCGCCGGCATCGGAACCGTCGGCGCCGGAGGCGTCCGCATCGGTCGATTCTGTCGGTTCGATCGATTCAACCGCATCGTTCTCCACGATGCGCTGCAGGCCCGAGAGCTTCGCGCCCTCGTCCAGCGAGATCAGCGTCACGCCCTGCGTGGCGCGGCCCAGCTCGCGGATCTCGGCAACCCGCGTGCGCACCAGCACGCCAGTGTCGGTGATCAGCATGATCTCGTCCTCCGGACGGACCAGCGTCGCCGCGACGACCTTGCCGTTGCGCTCGCTCTGCTGGATGGCGATCATGCCCTTCGTGCCGCGGCCGTGGCGCGTGTATTCGACGATGCTGGTGCGCTTGCCGTACCCGTTCTCGGTGGCGGTCAGCACGCTCTGCGTCTCGTCCTCGGCCACCAGCATCGCGATCAGGCGCTGATCGGGCTCGAGCATCATGCCGCGCACGCCGCGGGCCTGGCGGCCCATCGGACGGACGTCGTCCTCGTCGAAGCGCACCGCCTTGCCGCCGTCGGAGAACAGCATCACGTCATGCTGGCCATCGGTCAGCGCGGCGCCGATCAGGTAGTCGCCCTCGTCCAGGTCGACGGCGATGATGCCGGCCTTGCGCGGGTTGCTGAAATCCTTCAGCGAGGTCTTCTTGACGGTGCCCAGCGCGGTGGCGAAGAAGATGAAGTGGTCTTCCGGGAACGAGCGGAACTCGCCCGTCAGCGGCAGCACGACGTTGATCTTCTCTTCGGGCTGCAGCGGGAACATGTTGACGATGGGCTTGCCGCGCGCGTTGCGCGAGCCCTGCGGCACTTCCCAGACCTTGAGCCAGTAGACGCGGCCGCGGTTGCTGAAGCACAGCATCCAGTCATGCGTGTTGGCGATGAAGAGCTGGTCGATCCAGTCGTCGTCCTTCGTGGCGGTGGCCTGCTTGCCGCGGCCGCCGCGGCGCTGCGAGCGGTATTCGCTCAGCGCCTGGCTCTTGATGTAGCCGGTGTGGGAGAGCGTCACCACCATGTCGGTCGGCGTGATCAGGTCCTCGGTGCCGAGTTCCTGCGCGTTGTGCTCGATCACGCTGCGGCGCGCGCCCAGCTTGGTCTGGCCGAACTCCTGCTTCAGCGAGACCAGTTCGTCGCCGATGATGGTCGTCACGCGGGCCGGCTTGGCCAGGATGTCCAGCAGATCGGCGATCTGCGCCATCACGTCGCGGTATTCGCCGACGATCTTGTCCTGCTCCAGGCCGGTCAGGCGCTGCAGGCGCATCTGCAGGATCTCGCCGGCCTGCTCGTCGGACAGCTTGTACAGGCCGTCCTCCTGCATGCCGTACTGCGCGGGCAGGCCTTCCGGGCGGTAGGCGTTGCGGCCGCCGGCGGCTTCGCCCTCCGCGCGCTCCAGCATGTCGCGCACCAGCGACGAGTCCCAGGCGCGCGCCATCAGCTCGGCCTTGGCGACCGGCGGCGTCGGGCTGCGTTTGATGATCTCGATGAAGTCGTCGATGTTGGCCAGCGCGACGGCCAGGCCTTCCAGCAGATGGCCGCGCTCGCGCGCCTTGCGCAGCTCGAAGATGGTGCGGCGGGTGACGACCTCGCGGCGGTGCTCCAGGAAGACCGTGATCAGGTCCTTCAGGTTGCACAGCTTGGGCTGGCCGTCGACCAGCGCCACCATGTTCATGCCGAAGCTGTCCTGCAGCTGCGTCTGCTTGTAGAGGTTGTTCAGGACGACCTCGGGCACCTCGCCGCGCTTGAGCTCGATGACGATGCGCATGCCGGAGCGGTCCGACTCGTCCTGGATGTGGCTGATGCCCTCGATCTTCTTTTCCTGCACCAGCTCGGCGATCCGCTCCAGGAGCGTCTTCTTGTTCACCTGGTACGGGATCTCGTCGACGATGATCGCCTGGCGCGCGCCGCGGTCGATGTCCTCGAAATGGACCTTCGCGCGCATCACGACCTTGCCGCGGCCGGTGCGATAGCCCTCGCGCACGCCCGACAGGCCGTAGATGATGCCGGCGGTGGGGAAGTCCGGCGCCGGGATGATCTCCAGCAGCTCGTCGATCGAGCACTCCGGGTGCTTCAGCGCGTGCATGCAGGCGTCGACGACCTCGTTGAGGTTGTGCGGCGGGATATTCGTCGCCATGCCCACCGCGATACCGGCCGAGCCGTTGACCAGCAAACTCGGCAGGCGCGTGGGCAATACCAGCGGCTCTTTCATCGAGCCGTCGTAGTTGGGGCCGAAATCGACGGTTTCCTTGTCGATATCGGCCAGCATTTCGTGGGCGATTTTCGACAGCCGGATTTCGGTGTATCGCATGGCGGCGGCGTTGTCGCCGTCGATGGAGCCGAAATTGCCCTGGCCGTCCACCAGCATGTGGCGCAGCGAGAAGTCCTGCGCCATCCGGACGATGGTGTCGTACACGGCGCTGTCGCCGTGCGGGTGGTATTTACCGATGACGTCGCCGACGATGCGCGCGGACTTCTTGTAGGGGCGGTTCCAGTCGTTGTTCAGCTCGTGCATCGCGAACAGCACCCGGCGATGCACCGGCTTGAGGCCGTCGCGCGCGTCGGGCAGCGCGCGGCCGACGATCACGCTCATCGCGTAATCCAAGTACGAGCGCCGCATCTCCTCTTCGAGGCTGATGGGCAGGGTTTCCTTGGCGAACTGGGTCATGCGCGTGGGGCCGCGCGCACGCGTGCGCAGCCTCTGGAGAGAACGGAAGACGCTGATTCTAATTGCGGGCGCTTGTCGTGCTTGCGCAACAGCTTCATGAACAGTTGCACGGCGTGCCGCGAGAATGGAGGCGTCCTGTTGCCCTATGGCACAATCGGTTCGTCCCTAGGAGAAACCCTTGGTCAGGGAACTCCTGAGGTTTTAGTTCCGACATTGGACGTTTCGCAGGGCAACTGCGGCTTTCCTTGAGAGGAGAATCATGAAGAAACTGAACCGCGTGGCAGCTCTCTTTGCTGTCGCCGCTGTGGCCACCTCGGGCGCGATGGCCCAAACCGTGGACAACTGGCGCGCAACGGATGGCACCGTTTGGAAGAACGGTACCAACGAGCTGTGCTGGCGCGATACCGCTTGGACGCCGGCCACGGCTGCCAAGGATTGCGACGGCGCCCTGAAGCCGGTTGCCCAAGCTCCGGCCGCTGCGCCTGCTCCGGCGCCCGCTCCTGCGGTCACCCCGGCTCCGGCGCCCGCGCCGATCGTTGCTCCCACGAGCGAGAAGGTCACGTACGCCGCTGACGCCTTCTTCGACTTCGACAAGTCGGTCCTGAAGCCGGAAGCCAAGTCCAAGCTGGATGACCTGATCTCGAAGACGGGTGGCATCAACCTGGAAGTGATCATTGCCGTCGGCCACACCGACAGCATCGGTACGGACGCCTACAACCAGAAGCTGTCGGTTCGCCGCGCAGAAGCCGTCAAGGCTTATCTGGTGTCGAAGGGCCTGGAAAAGAACCGCGTCTACACCGAAGGCAAGGGCAAGAAGCAGCCTGTCGCCGACAACAAGACCGCGGAAGGCCGCGCCAAGAACCGCCGCGTCGAGATCGAAGTGGTCGGTACCCGCGCCGTCAAGAAGTAATCGATGTGAGAGGGCGGCTTCGGTCGCCTTCCTGCAAACCCCGCCAGCCTTCAGGCTCGCGGGGTTTTTTCATGGCGCGGTCATGAATCGCAGGGTCGTCCGATGCTGTCCCGGAATCATTTCGCACCGATGGAATCGGCCTCACGAGAGTTTCGCTCGGCTACCATTGCGCCCCATGGCGAATGTCGATGCAAAAGAGCTCGAGAAGTTCAGCGAGCTGGCCCACCGCTGGTGGGATACCGAAAGTGAATTCAAGCCCCTGCACCAGATCAATCCCCTGCGATTGAACTGGATCGATGGCCTTTGCGGCCTGAAGGGCAAGACGGCGCTGGACGTCGGCTGCGGCGGCGGCATCCTGGCCGACGCGATGGCGCGCAAGGGCGCGAATGTCCTGGGCATCGACCTGGCGACCAAGTCGCTGCGGGTGGCCGAGCTGCACGCGATGGAGGCCGGCACGGCCAACGTTGCCTACCAGGAGATCGCCGTCGAGGACCTCGCCGCGCAGCGCCCCGCGTCATTCGACGTGGTGACCTGCATGGAGATGCTGGAGCACGTCCCCGACCCTGCCTCGGTCGTGACGGCCCTGGGTCAACTGGTGAAGCCGGGAGGCTGGGTGTTCCTGTCCACCCTCAATCGCAATCCCAAGTCCTTCCTTTTCGCGATCGTCGGCGCGGAATACGTGCTGCGCATGTTGCCTGCCGGCACGCATGAATACGCCCGCTTCATCCGTCCGTCGGAGCTGGCGCAGATGTGCCGCGACGCGGGTCTGGAAGTGCAGGGCGCCAAGGGCCTGACCTTCAATCCGCTCACGCAGCGCTACGCGTTGAATTCGGATACCGACGTCAACTACCTGCTCGCCTGCCGCCGTCCCGCATGAGCACGGTGATGCCGAACTCCCCGATCGGCGCGCCGGTGCGCACGACGATTCGCGCGGTCCTCTTTGATCTCGACGGTACGCTGGTGGACAGCGCGCCCGATCTGGCGGGCGCCACCAACGAGATGCTCGCCGCGCGCGGCCTGCCCGAGGTGCCGTTCGAACGCCTGCGGCCGATGGTGGGAGCGGGCGCGCGCGGGATGATGGGGGTGGCTTTCGGCGTCTCTCCGGCGGAACTGGCATTCCCGGCGCTGCGTGACGAGTTCTTCGATCGCTACGAGCAGCGCCTGCTGCGCGAGACGCATCCGTTCGATGGCATCGCGGCGATGCTGCGCGCGCTCTCGGACGACGGCCTGAGCTGGGGCATCGTGACCAACAAGTCGGAGCGTTTCGCGCTGCCGCTGGCGCGGGGGCTGGGCTGGTCGACCCTGGCGGCGGCGGTGGTGGGCGGCGACACGACGCCGCACAGCAAGCCGCATCCAGCACCGTTGCTTGAGGCGGCACGGCGCGCGGGCGTATCGCCGGCCGAGTGCGTCTACGTGGGCGACGACGCGCGCGACGTCCTCGCGGGCCGCGCGGCCGGCATGCCGACGGTGGCGGTGCGCTGGGGCTATCTGGGTGACGGTGAGCCCATCGACGCCTGGGGCGCCGATGTGGTCCTCGACACGCCGGCGGCGTTGACCGAATGGCTGCGGCGTTCGCGTTGAGCACGCGGAGCCCCTGGTTCCTTCGATGCCGGTCGAATTTCAGAAAGATGTCGCGGTTGAGGTCTTGAAGTCCCGGCGGCTGGCATAATCTGAGACTTCTCTCTCTGGGGCCGACCTGGTTTCGACGTGGGTACGGAGTCGGAGTAGGGCATGCCGAGCACCAGTTCGCTCGTAAATCCACTGGAAACAAACTATCTGCGAACGATAGCAAGTACCTGGCTGCCGCTTAATGCGGTGACCCCTCGCAGCAGCTCGCCCATGGGCTGTGGTGGCAACACCGGCGAGGTTATTCACATGGGCTGGTCTTGAGCCGTGTCACACGGCGCCTGACGAGATCTAGTGACTGGCGTCTTGGTAGCGTGCTCCTGCGCGACCACGACGTGAGATTCAAATCAGAGAGCTAAGCATGTAGAACTGCCCGGCAAAGGCTTGCGGACGCGGGTTCAATTCCCGCCGGCTCCACCATCTCAATGGCTCGTGACCTGTCATGAGCCCGATCAAGCGCCCAAGTGATTCGTTCACCTGGGCGTTTTTCGTTTGACGGTCAGGACAGGAAAGGCGCGCATGGCTTGGAAGCAGTCCCCGTTCACGCCGACGGCCGAGCAGGCCCGCATCGAGCACGCCAAGGCCCGCCGCGTCATCGTCGAGGCCAATGCCGGCGTCGGCAAGACGACGGCGCTGTGCCTGCGCGTGCTGCGCATGATCCGCGAGGAGCGCGCCGACCCCGCCCGCATCCTGATGCTCACCTTCACCGAGCCCGGCGCCGAGGCCATCCGCCGGACCGTCGAGCGGCTCGGCGCGCCGGCCAGCCTCTCGCAGCGCCTGGGCGTGCGCACCTTCGACCAGTTCTGCGCGGTGCGGCTGCGCCGCATGGGCGAGCCGGCCGCGCAGGACCTGCGCCGTCCCGAGCAGATCAAGGGCGCCGTGCTGGCCGCCATCCAGACCGCGCGCGAGCACGCCCTGCAGTCCGGGCATGAGGACGACTTCAAGCTGCAGGGCAGCGGCCACCTGATCGTCGAGCGCCTGCTGAAGGACTTCGAACGCCTCAAGGGCGCGATGGTGCTGCGGCGCCAGGACGAGGACTTCCGCCTGACCCCGGACTCGGCGCTCGAGACCGGCTTCGACTACACGACGCTCGCCATCTTCCTGGCCTACGAGGCGGATCGCCTGGGCGGCGGCCCCGGCCGCGACGAGGTGCGCTTCCGTACGCCGGGAGACGCGACCTACGACATGGCCTGCGCGCTCACCGCCGCGGATCCCGTCTTCGCCTACGAGAACCATCCCTTGCGCGTCGGCCCGCTGCATGCGGTCGTCGTCGACGAGTTCCACGACATGAACCGGGCCATGGCCACGGTGCTGCGCGAGCTGCTGTCGCTGTACCCGGAGCTGCCTTTCACCGGCGTCGGCGACGTGGACCAGGTCATCCATGCCGAGAGCGGCGCCGACTCGTACTTCCTGCGCGCCGGCTTCGACATCGAGTTCGGCCGTGCCGAGCGCATGACGCTCACGCACGCGCAGCGTTTCGGGCCCGGCATCGCGGGGCCGCTCGAGGCCTTCGCGCGCAAGCCGTACCCCTCGCACCCGGAGCGGGGCGGGCGGCTCGAGGTCCTGCGGTTCGAAGGCATGCCGGAGCTGGTCCAGCACCTGCGCCGCGTGCGCGACGAGCGCCAGGCCGCCAAGGCGCCGCTGAGCGAGGTCGCCGTGCTGCTGCGCCATCCGAGCGCGGCGCTCGATCTCGAGTACGGCCTGCTCAACGCCGGCGTCGACTACGAAACCGCCGGCTTCGCGACCTACACGAGCCGGCCGGAGATGCTCTTCGTGCGTCTGCTGCTGGCCGCCGCGGTGGGCAGCCGCGACGCGTTCACCGAGGCCTCGTTCCAGGCGGCGAAGCTGGCGGCCTGGGAGTTCATCGGCGGTGCGCTGCCGCTGGCGGGCGGCGACGACCCCGACACGATGGCGAAGATCGTCAACGCGCCGCAGGGCGCGTTCCTGGACTTCATGCTCGAGGACCTGCTGGCGCGCACGCCCCGCACGCAGGCGGCCGCCTGCGTGCGCGAAGCCTTGAACATCGCGCGTGGCGACCGGGTGCCGGACCTGGTGCCGGCGCTGAAGGCGCTGCGCATGGCGCGGCTCGCGGAGCACGTGCTGGTGAAGGCGGAGGCGATCCGCGGCGCCGCCGCGTCGGTGCTGGCGCTGGAGCGCCTCGTGGAGCGCGAGAACTTCCTGTCCATCACCGAGATGCTGCGCGTCATCCGGGCGCAGGAGGAGCGTCAGCAGCAGGATTGGACCGCCCGGCATCGCCTCGTGCTGTCGACGATCGAGCAGTCCAAGGGCCTGGAGTACGAGCACGTGCTCATCCCTGGCTTGAACCAGGGCCAGTTCGATGGCGACGACGAGGACGAGCGCCATCGCTTCTACGTGGCCGTGTCGCGCGCGAAGCAACTGGTGCAGCTGATCCACGATGCCGGCCCGCCGAGCCGATTCCTCCCGCGTTCCTGAGCGCCTCCCCACTGCGGGGGAAGGGGTGACCGGTTCAGGGGACCCTGAAGGCGGGGGGCGAGCGCGTCCGTGACCTGCCGCGAAGGCGGAGCGATGGGGAGAATCGTCGCGGGAGGAGATCACCGATGACGACTGTTCCGATCGACCGGCGCGCCGATGCGCCGCGCGCCATCGCGCGCTGGACCCACTGGGGGCCGCTGTGCGCGGCCGGACTCGGCCTGGCGCTGCTCCAGGGCTGCGCGAACTATCAGGCCGCATCGTCCTTCGCCGCGCAGACGAACTCGCTGACGGGCATCGTCAAGACCGAGTTCGCGCAGCTCGACGCCCTGTGCACCTGGCAGGGCGAACTCGACATCGTCACCGCGAACCGTGACGACGAGCGACCGCTCGACGCCTGTCGCCAGTACCAGGCGGCACAGGGCCGGCTGGCCGATGCCACCGTCACGGTGCTCGAAGGCTATGCGCAGGCGCTCGCCGGGCTGGCGGACGACAAGCCCTTCGATCTCTCGCCGGACATCCATGGGCTAGGACAGAAGCTGCAGGGCCTCAAGGACAAGGAGGGCCGCGCGCTGGTGAGCGATCGCGAGGCGGGCACGCTGACGAAGCTGGCCGACGCGCTGCTGCGCATCGCCACGGAGCGCAAGCGGGCCGAAGGCATCGCGGAGATGGCGCGGCAGGTGCCCGACCTGCGCGTCACCGGCCAGTTGCTGAAGTCCTTCTTCGTCGCGTCGGCCGACGCGCCGCCCGGCCGGGCGCAGCCGCCGTACCGCAACTTCGCGGCGATCCTGCAGCAGCGTGGCGACCAGAGCGGCAAGCTGCTGAACGGCCCCGCGCTGCGTGCCGCCGAGCCGATCCGCACCGCCGAACTGCGTCGCGAACTCGCCCAGCGCGCCGCGTTGCTGAAGACGCGCGCCGAGGGCGGCGATCCCGATGTGCCGCGCCGCATCGCCGAGGCCATCGACGCCTGGCTGCAGGCGCTCGACGTCTTCGAGGCCGACGCGCTGAAGACGGAACCGGCGGCGCTGCTCGAACGGCTCAAGGCCCTGCGCGTGAAGTTACAGGCGGCGCGGCAGGCGGCGGGCCTCACCGGCCAGGGGCCGGGCTCGGGCTTGTGAGTCCGGCGCGCGGGGAATCATCAGCGACGAGGGAGACGACAGATGGCCGATGAGGCATTGCCCACCGCGACCGCCGGGGTCGCGATCACCGGAGCGGAGCTCCAGGACTCGATCGATCGCCTTCGCCAGTGGGCGGAGGATCTGGATGCCGTGGTGGCGAGCGCCACGGAGGTTCAGGAGGCGCAGGCCGCGGCGCGGCTGCAGCAGGATCTGCTCGATCAGGCGCTGGTTCTGGTCGGCGCGCAGATCGACCTGATCGCCGGCGAAGCCCAGGTCGCCGCCGCGCACATCAACGCGGCGACGCAGTACGCGCAAGGCGTGATCGCGCGGATCGCAGATTGGAAGCGGCGCATCGAGAAACTCGGCCAGGTGCTGGACTTCCTCGCGGTGCTGGCGACCGGCAGCGGGACGAAGATCGTCGCCGCGGCGGTGACGCTCAAGCAGGGGCTCGACGAGGCTTGACCGGTCTCGAGGCGCCCTCAGCGCAGATGCGCGAGGAACGCCGCGATCGCCGCGATCACCTCGTCCTGCGCCTCGCGATGCGGGCCGTGGCCCAGGCCGGCCATCGTCAGCCGGGTGACCGGCCCTGAGACGAGCGCCGCGATCAGGTCCTGGTGCGCGGGACTGCCGTATTCATCGAGTTCGCCGTGGATCGTCAGCACCGGGCAGACGACGCGCGGCAGCACCCCGCGCAGCGACCAGCCGGCGAAGTCCGGCGCGAGCCAGCGCTCGGTCCAGGCATTCAGCACCCATGAGGCCTTGTCGCCGTGATACCGGCGCAACCGGTCGATCTGTCCCGGCGCCTGGAAATCCTCGCGTGACGCGCGCACGCCGGCCAGCGTGCGGTCCTCGAGGAAGGTCTGCGCCGCGATGGTGATGAGCGCTTCGCAGCGGTCGGGCAGCTGGGCGGCGATCTCGATCGACATCCCGCCACCGACGCTGTGCCCCATCGCGACGAAGCGCCCGATGCCGAGCTGGTCCACCACCGCGGAGAACCCGCCGCGCGCCTCATCGGCGATGAAGCCGGGATCGGGCAGGGCGGCGAGCGCGCTGGACTCGCCGAAGCCCAGGCGGTCGTAGGCGACGACCCGGCGCCCCGTCGCGACCGCAAGCGCCGCCGGCAATCCTCGCCACAGGCTCACCGCGCCGAGCGAATCGTGCATCAGCACGAGGGGCGCGAGGCCATCGCTGCCAGTTGGGCCCGGCACTGGCGTCCAGCAGCGCGCGTGGATGGTGCCGCCGTCGTGATGCACGGCGTGGCGGGTCTGCTGGCAGGGCTCGGGCTCGCAGGCAATGGGCGTCATGCGCGGAATCGGGGTCTTGCGGGGCTCACAGTTTGTAGTCGAGCGACACGCCGACGCTGCGCGGCGCGCCGTAGATCGCACCGTAGGCCAGCCCGGCGACGTACTTCTTGTCGAACAGGTTGTTGACGTTCACGCGCAGCGTCGCGGCCCGGGTCAGCTCATAAGAAGCGAAGGCGTTGGCGACGACGTACGCGCCTTGCTTCGCGCCGCCGAGCTTGCTCACCTCCGACTGCCAGCGGCCGCCGACGCCCAGACGCAGCGCGGGCAGGGCGGGCACGCGGGTGTCGACGCGGAAGTTCAGCGTGTGGCGCGGCACCCATTCGTAGAGGTCCTGGCCGTCGGCGCCGGTCAGCATCAGCCGCGTGTAGCCGACGGTGAGCTTGGTGTCCTTGGCGACTCGGCCGGTGGCCTCCAGCTCGAAGCCCTTGGACTTCACGTCCTGCGGGAAGTACCAGCTCTGGTTGTAGAACGGGCTGTTCGGGTCGTCGATCGTGCCGCCCAGCGTGGCCAGGCCTTCCTGCTTCGCGGTGAAGACGGCGGCGGTGGTCAGCAGCTGCCTGTTCAGCCACTCGGCCTTCACGCCGGCCTCGGCGTTCACGCCCTTCATCGGCGCGAGATAGCGGCCCTGGGTGTCGGTCTGGTCCTGGTTCTGGAAGATGTCCGAGTACGACACGTAGCCGAGCAGCTCGGGCGTGAAGTCGTAGGTCAGGCCGACATAGGGCGTGGTCTTCTTCGTGTCGGGATAGCTGACGTTGTTGGCGGCGTTGCCGTAGATGGACTGGCCTCTGCGCTCGAGCTTCACCGCGTTGACGCCGAGCACCGCGTGCAGCGCGTCGGTCAGCGTCAGGCGCGAGGCGGCGTACAAGCGCGTCAGCGTCTGCTCGCCGCGCGTGGACGGCGTGCGCGGGCCCCAGTCGGGCTCGGTGTAGACGTCGCCGCCGTACGGGAAGGCGGGCAGCGGATCCGCGGTGTGCGTCAGCGCGGCATAGGTGTCGGTGGCGGTCTTCTGGCGCGACTGGCTCAGGCCCACCAGCAGCGTGTGCTCGCGGCCCAGCGCCGAGAACTTGCCGTTGAGGTTGGCATCGAAGACATGGTTGTCGCCGCTGCCCAGGCTGCGGTACGGCCAGCCGCCCAGGCCGGTGTCGTCGGGGTTCAGCACGCCGGTCTTGTAGACCGGGTCCAGCACGCCGGAGGAGGCGTAGAACAGCCGCGCCGCCTCGTTGCTGTGGCGGAAGTTGTACGTGAGCTTGGCTTCCCAGTCCTGGCGCAGCTGATGCGTGTACTCGGCGAAGGCGCTGTAGGACTTGGTGTTCCAGTAGGTCCAGTTCTGCGAGGTCGACGAGCCGCGCGGGAAGTCGGCCTGCGAGCCGTCGCTGCGGCGCAGCGTCAGCGAGCCCCACATCGGCGAATCCTGCTTCGCATCGACGGCGGTGACGCCGACCGTCAGCACGCCGTTCGCGCCGATCTGGCCGTCGACGACGCCGTACACCGAGGTGCGCTTGTCATGCAGGTCGCGCAGGTAGGAGTCCTTGTCCTCCTGCGCGACGACGAAGCGGCCGGCCCAGGTGCCGTCCTGCGTCAGGACCTTGTTGTAGTCCAGCGCGGCGCGCTTGAGGCCGTAGGAGCCGAGCGTGACGTTGAACTCGCCGCCGTCCTCGTTCTTCGGCCGCTTGCGGATGTAGTTGATCGTGCCGGACGAATTGCCCACGCCGGTCAGCAGGCCGTTGGCGCCGCGGATCAGCTCGATGCGCTCGAACAGGAAGGTGTCCTCGCGCCCGACCACGGTGCCCCAGGCGTTGGTCATGCCCAGGCCGTCGACCTGCGTCAGCTGGATCTCGAAGCCGCGCGCGTTGAAGGTGGCGCGGTTGGTCTCGTACTGGTCGACGTTGATGCCGGTGGCCAGCGCGAGCGCCTCGTTGCTGCCGCTCAGGCCGAAGTTGGCCATGTCGTCCTGGTCGATCGAGCTGATGGTCTGCGGCGTGTCCTTGATGTCCATCGGCAGGCCGGTGGCGCCCTTGGAGACGCGGTTGGCGCGCTTGCCGGTGACGACGATCCTCTCGAGCGCGCGGTCCTGCGCCTGGGGCTGCGGGTCGGCGGACGTGGACTGGGCCAGGGCGGGGCCGCCCATCGCGAGGGACGCCGCCAGCGCGCAGGCGGTCATCAGGAATTGCTGCTTCATCGAGGGTTCCGAGGGGGGTCGGGCGGCGGGATTGGGGGATCGCGCCACCTGGAAGGAGGGGTCGCGGACAGCCGTCCGGCGAGTCAGATGCGACTCTATCTCAAATGCGAGTAATTCTCATCGGTGCGCCGGATCGGCCGGAACCGGCATGTGGTAGCGATACCACGGGCGCCGTGCCCGGGCGGCTACTGGAACATCCGCTCCAGCAGATGCCGCAGCACCTGCGGCTGTCCGACCAGCCGGCCGGCGAGCAGGTCGGCGAGGAAGGCGACCTGGACCCACAGCAGCCACATCACCGCGATCATCTTCAGCGAGCTCGCGATCGAGGACAGGTTGAGCTGCGGCGCGAAGCGGTTGACCAGGCCCAGCGACAGGTCCATCACCCACGACAGCAGCAGGGCCGGCGCCGCGACGATCAGCGCCAGCAGCATCAGCTGGCCGAAGGCGGTCTCGAACAGCAGTTGACCGCGCGGCAGCAGCGACAGCGAGGGCGTCGACAGCGGCCACATCGCGTAGCTGTCGAGCAGGCTGCCCACCATCAGCATGAAGCCGCCGCAGCTCATGAACACCCAGCCCGCCAGCCGCGACAGCAGCGCCCCGGTCAGCGAGGTCTGATGGCCGCCCAGCGGATCGACGATCTGCGCCATCGTCGCGCCGACCTTGGTGTCGATGATCTGGCCCGCCGCCTCGAAGGCCCACAGCAGCACGGCCCAGAAGAAGCCGATCGCCACGCCGATCACGACCTCGCGGCCGAAGCGCAGCAGCATGGCCCAGGCGTCGTCCCAGGGGATGGCCGCCTGCAGCAGCGCCGGCCCCTGCAGCGCCAGCGCGAGCGCGGCCAGGCTCATGAAGATGGCGTTGCGCACCAGCGGCGGCACCACGTCCTGCGTGAACAGCGGCAGCAGCAGGAAGGCGCCGATGATGCGGGCCGCGCACAGGCCCCACAGCAGCAAGGCCTGCGTCAGCGACAGGGTGCCGAGGAAATCGGAGGGCTGCATCGCCGGGACCGCGCGGGGCGTGCCGCGGCTAGCGCCGCGTCACCAGGCTGGCGAAGTCGCTGAACACGCGGTCGGCGAACTGGTACAGCCCGCCGCCCAGCAGCGACGCGGTCACGAACAGCGTGATCACGATCGCCACGAACTTCAGCAGGTAGGGCAGCGTCTGCTCCTGCAGCTGCGTGGCGGCCTGCACGAAGGCCACCAGCAGCCCGACGATCGCCGCCAGGATGATCGGCGGCGCCGACAGCAGCAGCACGAACCACAGCGCCTGCTGCGTCAGCTGGATGACTTCGGCGTTCATGGCAGGGACCTCGCGGTGACGGGGCAGGGAAGGCGCGGCGTCGATGGCATCGGGGTGTCCGGCGTGTTCGGGGATCAGTGGTAGGTCAGCACCAGGCCATGCACCAGCTTGACCCAGCCGTCGATCAGCACGAACAGCAGCAGCTTGAACGGCAGCGAGACGGTGGTGGGCGACAGCATCTGCATGCCCATCGCCATCAGGATGTTGGCGATGACCAGGTCGATGACAAGGAAGGGCAGGAAGATCAGGAAGCCGATCTCGAACGCGACCGACAGCTCGCTCACCGTGAAGGCCGGCACGATGACGATGAAGTCGCGATCGCTGAGCAGCCCGGCCGAAGCAGCATCCAGCGCGTTGCGCGCGGTCTTCAGGAAGAAGGCGCGCTCCACCGGCCGCGTGTGGCGGATCAGGAACTCGCGCAGCGGCTCCTTGGCGGTGTCGGCCGCGGACAGCATCGCCTGCGCGGAGTTGCCGATCTTCTGCTCACCCAGCCGCTGCTGCATCTGCACGCCCACCGGATACATCACGTAGAGGCTGAGCACCAGCGCCAGGCCGTTGAGCACGATGTTGGGCGGCGTCTGCTGCAGCGCCAGCGCGTTGCGCAGCAGCCCGAAGACGACGACCAGCTTGGTGAAGGAGGTCACCATCACCGCGACGAAGGGGGCCAGCGCCAGCAGGACGACGGTCAGCAGCGCCGAGGCCGGCGAGAAGGTGGTCAGGTCCATGGCGGGGGATCAGGGCCGGATGGCGGCGGTCGAAGGCGAGGGGAGGGACTCCGGCGGGGCGGCCATCCGCGTGACGCGCAGCGCGTGGCCGCGGCCCCAGGGCAAGGCCTGGCCCTCGGCCAGGCAAATCGGCGCCGCGCCGCGCCGGTGAAGGTGCAGCTCCAGGCGCAGCGGGGCGTCGAGCACGGGCGGCGTGTCCCGGCGCGCGTGACCGGTCCAGCCGGCGAGCACGGGCACGGGCAGCGGATCGGGCAAAGTCATGCGGACTTCGAGTCCATCGAACCCGCCATCGCCATTGCAGCCGTCGTTGCCATCGTCGCTGCCGTCGTCATGGGCAGCGCCCAGGCGGCGCAGCGCGACGGGCCACGGCCGCGAGAAGCTCGCTTCCATCAGCAGCACGCTGCCCACCGCGAGTCCATCGAGCCCCTCGGGCGGCAGCGGTTGACGCGTCAGCAGCAGCTCGGCATCGAGCGAGGGCCAGCGCAGGCCGAGGCCATCGGGCGGCGCGGGCAATGCGCGCAGCCGGCGCCAGGGCAACGCCAGGCGCGGCGCGCGTCCTTGTCCGGCGACGGTCGCGTGGATCCAGTCGCCCCAGGCCTCGTCCGCGCGGGCGTCGGCAGGCCGCCAGTCGAGCCCCTCCTCCGGCGCGAGCCAGTCCTCGAGCGCGGTGATCCAGGCCGCGTCGTCGCGCAGCGCCACGGCCGCGCCGGTCGCGTCGCCGACCGCGTCGCCCCACGACAGCCGCACCGGCGCGCCGCCGGCCCAGGCGCGCAGTTCGAAGCCGGACCGGCCCGCCGGCGCGGCCCCGCGCTGGAGCAGCGCGCTCATGCCTGCCGGCTGACCATCATCCGGGTCAGTTCCGCCACCGATTTCGCGCCCATCTTCCCCATGCCGCGCGCGCGATAGAGCTCGATGGTCTTGACCGACAGGTTCATCCGGTCCGCGATGTTCTTGTTGTAGATGCCCTGGATCACCAGCGCGAGCACCTCGCGCTCGCGCGGGGCCAGCGAGGCCTCGCGGCGGCGGAACTCCTGCTGCGCCGCGAGCGTGCGGGCATCGGCGTCCTCGCCGTCCGGCGCCGCCGTCCGTGGCAGGGCGGCCGCGGCCGGCCGGCTGAACGCCGCCTCCAGCGCCTCCAGCAGCGCGGACTCGTCCAGCGGCTTCTCGAGGAAGCTGATCGCGCCCTTGCGCATCGCCTTCACCGCGAGCGCCACGTCGGCATGGCCGCTCATGTAGACCACCGGCAGCCGCAGTCCCTGCTGCGCCATGCGGTCGTGCAGGTCCAGTCCCGAGACCTCGGGCATGCGCACGTCCATCAGCACGCAGCCGGGGCGGCCGGGCGGATGCGCCGCCATCGCGGCCAAGGCCTCGGCCGGATCGCCCAGCGACAGCACGTCGTAGCCGGCGGCATCGAGCCAGAACAGCGCCGATGCGCGGAAGTCCGCGTTGTCGTCCACCAGATAGATCTGGGCCTGCGCCTGGCCGGCGGCGGTGCTCGCAGTGGTCGCGCTCATGCGGACATCTCCCTTGCTGTGGTGTTCATCGCGGTCCTGGCGGTGTCGTCCTGTCCGTCGCCGCTCGCGGCGGCGGCCACCGGCAGGTCGACGTGGAAGCTGCAGCCGCGGTCGTCGTTGCGGCTGAACCAGAGGCGCCCCTGATGCAGCTCGACGAAGGACCGGCAGATCGCCAGCCCCACGCCCATGCCCGAGGGCTTGGTCGAGTTGAACGGCACGAACAGGCGGCTCTGCGCGTCGTCGGACAGGCCGCAGCCGTTGTCGCGCACGGTCAGCGTGGCATCGCTCGCGCCGGCGTCGTGGCGCAGCGTCACCGTGAGCAGCGGCTGCCGCGGCGGCGACTGGCGCATCGCGTCGAGCGCGTTGCGCATCAGGTTGACGAGCACCTGCTGCAGCATCGTCGCGTCGCCGCGCACCTGGACCGGCGTCGCGGGCAGGTCCAGGCGCAGCCGCACCTGGCCGCGTTGCAGGTCCCAGTCGAGCAGCGCGGCCGACTCGCGCGCCAGCGCGGCCAGGTCGATCAGTTGCTGGCGCGGCCGGCGCGAGTGGGTGAACTCGCGCACGCGGGCGATCACGCGGGAGGCAAACATCAGCTGCTCGATGGACTGATCGAGCGCTGCCGCCTCCTGCGGCGTCATCGCGGCGGATCCGGCGCGGCGCGACAGCCGCATGCGCAGACCGCGCATCAGGTTGCTCGCCGCGCCGATCGGCTGATTGAGCTCATGCGCGAGCGTGGTGGCCATCTCGCCCACCGAGATGACGCGCGAGGTGAACAGCAGCTGCTCACGGTCGTCCAGCTGCCGCTGCAGCGCCTGCACGCGTTCGCGCCGGTCGCGCAGCCGCACCAGCACGCGGCCGTCAGGCAGCCGCCGGGCGCGCGCCTCCCAGGCCGCGTCGGCACCGAGCGGCAGCGGCGTCATCGCCTCGTCCAAACCGGCGTCCGCGTCTTCGCTGGTGTTGCCATCGGCGCTTTCATCGGTGTTTCCCTCGGCGCTTCCCTCGGCGGATCTGCGGGTTCCCGCGAGCGCGGCGCCCAGTCCCGGCAGGACCGGCTCCAGCGCGTCGAGCGTCGATGGCCAGGCGTGATCCGGGCAGGCCCGGCGCCATGCGGCCGACGTGCGCGGCGGTGCGCCCTCGGCGAGCAGCAGCGCGGGCTCGTCCATCAGGTCGAGCCAGTCCTCGGCAGTCATCGCGGCCGCCGCCGTGGCGGACCCGGCGGCGGCGAGGGCGGGAACGGACAGATCGTTCATCGGGCCTCCGGCATCAGTCATCCATCCAGCAACCGCGCGTGGCCATCAGCCACAGGCTCCATTGCGAACCGAGCGCGGCGCGGAACCCATTGCCGCCGTCCAGGCGCACGCCCAGGTCGGACCAGCGGCGCTCGGCCGCCAGCCCGGGCCCGATCTGCAGCACGGCGGCGGCGCGCGTTTCGCCGGGTTCGGGGCACGGGGTCATCTGCCAGGACTGGCCCGGCGCGGCTTCCTTGACCATGCGCGAGCAGAACCAGCGCGAGGCGGCGGGCGGCTCGGCCACCCACATCAGGCGCACCGGCCAGCGCGTGCCGTCCAGCACGAGACCGCCCGGACCGGCGCACCCCATCAGCAGCGACGCCCAGGCGGGCGCCTCCGTGACGGTGCCCGGCGCGGCGCTCGCCTGCCGTGTGCCGCAGACCAGCAGCACGCGCCGGCCGCAGGCCCACTGCGTGCGCGCCAGCTGCAGCCCGCGCAGCGCGGCCAGCGACTCGGCGCGCGTCCATCGGCGCGCCAGCGCCGCGAGCCAGTGCTCCGGCGGCGAGTCCACCATCTCGTGGCCCCACGACGAGGAGCGGTCGTCCGGCGGCATGAAGTCGTCATCGAGCGCGCGCTGGCGCCTGCCGTCGCGGAAGGTCCGGCGCGCGGCGGAGTCCGCCGATGCATCGGGCCGCGGCGGCAGCGTCATCGCGAAGTGCGTCGCATCAAGACGCAACTCGCTGAGCCGCATCGGCGTCGCCGGCTGCTGCGTCGCGGACGAGGCCGGCAAGGCCGGCTGCGCGGCCTCCTCGCGCGCTTCCGAGGGCGGCGCGGCCTGCGCCACCTGCTGCGCCATCTGCGCTTGCGCCTGGCGCCAGAGCGCCATCGCGCCGCCGCCGATCGCCTCCGAGGCGCCGACGGCCGGGAGGCTCAAGGGGGAGCCGCTCATGTCCTCGCCTCCACGGCGGTGTCGCGGCCATCGACCGCTCCAGCGCCCAGGCGCCGTGAACGCGCGGCGCGCAGGCGCTCGCGGCGCGGCAGGCGGCGCCAGCCGCTCCAGTGTGCGCGCTCGATCGCCGCGTAGACGCCGGGGCGGCCGTCGTAGTCGTCCAGCCCTTGCTCCTGGAAGCCGAGCGCCGCCAGACAGGCGCGCGCCGAGCGATTGTCCGGATCGCAGGTGGCCCACACGCGGGGCAGGCTCAAGCGGTTGAAGGCGTGGTCGAGCAGCAGCTCGCCGCCTTCCATCGCGAGCGCGCCGCCCCAGGCGCCGGGCACCAGCCGGCTGCCGAGCTCGATCGCGCCGTCGCCGCGCGCCGGCAGCGGCATCAGGTTGAACCAGCCGATGAAGCGCGGCGCGGCGTCGTCGCCGCCGCCGGCCGAGGCGTGCCAGATGCCCAGGCCCTCATGGCGGCGGTAGACGCGGCTGACATGGACGAGGAACTGCACGGCGGTCAGCGTCTTGTCCAGCGGCTGGTCGTCGAGCAGGTGCGCGCGCAGCCGGCGGTCCGCATGCATGCGCATCAGGTCGGCCAGGTCCTCGGCGCAGAACTCGCGCAGCCGCAGCCGCTCGCCGCGCAGCCAGGGCGCGGGCGGCGCGTCGGGCAGGCGGGGCGAGGGCGAGGGCGAAGGGGGCTCAGCGCTGATCAGCGGAAGCGTCATCGTCGGACCTTTCATCGAAGGGGTCGCCGCAGCGGCGGCCGATGGCGGAACGAGGCGTGTCGATCGAGACCTGCAGCGATCCCGGCGTCACGCCGCTGCGCGCGAGCCGGGCGGCCAGACGGTCGAACTGCGCGGCGCTCACCGCCGGGATCGCGCCGGGCGGGATCGCCGCGGACATCGGCCCGGACATCGGCGCGGACATCGGCGCGGAGACGCCCGCGGGCATCGCGCCCGCGGGCAGGCCGACCTGGACCGACCAGCTGGCCTGGACACCGCTTCCCGCGCGCAAGCCGGCCTCGGCGGGCTGGCGCTGCGCGTTCAGGGTCAGGGGCGCGGCATGGGCATGGGCGCTGATCTCGAGCTGCCACTGGCGCGGCAAGGCGCCGGGCTCGCGGGCGAGCGCGAGCAGCGTGGGACTCGACGCCGGCGGCGCGGAGCCGGGCGACGGCGGCGGCACCGCCGCCGGGGCATCCGTGCGCTGCGCCACTGGCGCCGCGGCCAGGGGGATCAGAGGGGGCTGCGCATCGGTGGACGCGGCCTCGCCGCCGCGCTCGTCCCGCGAGGACTCCTCCTCGCGCAAGCGCAGCCGGAACGCAGCGGCCATCGGCAGCGCGGCCAGGTCGACCGGCTCGCGCGCGCCAGGATCGCGCGGTCCGTTCAACGGCACCGCCTTCGCGCCGGCGGCAGATCCTGGTCCGATCACCATGCGCGGCCTCCCGCGGCGCGGTCTTCGCGCTCGGCATCCTGGCGGCGCTCCTCGCCGCGCGCGCGATGGCGCCGTTGCTCGTCGAGCAGCGCCGACGCCAGCGACTCGCGATGCTCGCAGCGCGCCAGTTCGCGCCGGCGTTCGGCGAGGCGATCCTGCGCCTGCTCCAGCACCCGCTCGTCATTGATCAAGGCGTACTCCTCGCGTTCGAGTTGGTCATCCAGCCAGGCGCGATGCGCCGAGGCCCACGGCGCCCATTGCGGCAGCCGCGCGGCGAGCCGGCCGGCGATGTCGGTGAGCAGCTCGGCGCGCGAAGCGCGCGTGCGCGTCACGCGCTCCTGCCGATGGTCCAGCGCCTGCTGCGCGCGGCTCACGTGGTCACTGGCCTCGGCCACCGCGCTGCGCGCGCGGCGCAGCTGCAGTTCGCGCAGCTGCAGCAACTGGCGCGCGTCGGCCGGGGCGAGGCCACGGCCCGGGGCCGCCAGGTCCGCCAGGCCGGGCAGGGCTCCGAGCGGCGCGCTCATGCCAGCGCCTCCAGCAGCGCGCGGCGGCAGTCGCCCCACGCGGTGTGCTCGTGCGGTGGCTGGCGCAGCAACGCGTGCAGCCGCGGCAGGCGCTCGATGGCCTCGTCGGCGAGCGGATCGCTGCCGGCGCGGTACTCGCCGACGCGCAGCAGGAACTCCACTTCCGCGTGCCGCGCCAGCAGCGCGCGCAGCCGCGTGGCGGCGCGCTGGTGCTCGGCGTCGGCGACGCGCGAGAACACCCGGCTCGCGCTGTCCAGCACATCGATGGCGGGATAGTGCTGCGCCTGCGCCAGCTTGCGCGACAGCTGCACGTGTCCGTCGAGCAGCGAGCGCACCTCCTCGGCGATCGGGTCCTCGCCGGACTCGTCCTCGGCGAGCACCGTGTAGAACGCGGTGATCGAGCCGTGCGCGTCGTTGCCGGCGCGCTCGAACAGGCGGGGCAGCTCGGCGAAGACCGAGGGCGGATAGCCGCGCCGCACCGGCGGCTCGCCGGCCGACAGGCCCAGCTCGCGCAGCGCGCGCGCATGTCGCGTGACGGAGTCCATCATCAGCAGCACGCGCCGGCCGCGCGCGCGGAAGCCTTCGGCGATCGCGGTGGCGACCACGGCGGCGCGGGCGCGCTCCAGCGCGGGGCGCTCGGAGGTCGAGACCACCACCACCGAGCGCGCCAGCCCTTGCGGACCGAGCGCGTCGTCGATGAACTCCCGCACCTCGCGGCCGCGCTCACCGATCAAGGCGATCACGTTGACGTCGGCCTGCGCGTGGCGGGCGAGCATGCCCAGCAGCGTCGACTTGCCGCCGCCGGCCATCGCGAACACGCCCACGCGCTGGCCCTCGCCGACGGTCAGCGTCGCGTCGATCGCGCGCACGCCGGTGGCGAAGGGGCGTTCGACGGGCCGGCGCGACAGCGGATGTGGCGCCTCGCGATGCAGCGGCGCGCGCTCGCACGGCGGCAGCGGCAGGCCGTCGATCGGCGCGCCCAGCCCGTCGAGCACGCGGCCCAGCAGCGCGTCGTCGCAGGGCACGGTGGCGCGGGATTCCTCGGCGATCACGAGCGCGCCGACGGGGAGGTCCTGCAGCGGGCTGAAGGGCGCGAGCAGCAGTTCCCCATCGGCATAGCCGACCACCTCGGCGCGCAGCAGGCCAGCGGGCATCGCATGCCCGGCCCGATCCGCGCCGCTCTCCCGCGAGGGATCGACGATGTGGCAGATCTGTCCGATGCGCGCGCGCAGGCCGCGGGCGCGCAGCAGCGTGCCGACGGCCTGCACCACGCGGCCGCGCTCCTCGAGCGGCTGCGCATGCTGCAGCGCCTGGAGCAGGCGCGCGGTGGCGGGGGACGGGCTGTCGATCACTTCAGCCCCCAGCCGCGCGCGAGCCGTTCGAGCTGCACCTCGAGCGTCGCGTCCGCATCGCCGCTGGGGCCGCTCAGCCGGCAGGCCTCGAGCGGCAGGGCGGCGTCGCCCTGCACCGACCACTGCGCGCCCGCGTCATTCGGCGCGCCGGCGTTCGACGCCGTCATCGCGGCGAGCACGGCGCGCACGTCCTCCTCGTGGGCGGGATGAACGCGCAGCACCAGCGCGCCGCCATCGGGCAGCGACTGGCGGGCGGCTTCCTGCGCCAGGCGCACGAGGCGCTCGGCCGCCGGCAGCTGGCCAAGCAGCTTGCGCGCGATCTGCAGCGCCAGCATCGCGAGTTCGTCGCGGCAGGCGTCGCGCGCTTCGGCGATGGCCTGCTCCGCGGCGGCGAGCACGGCGGCCGACGCGCGCGCGCCTTCGGCCAGTCCGGCCGCGCGTCCTTCCGCCAGGCCCTGCGCCAGGCCCGCCGCCCGTGCGTCCTCGCGCGCCCGCTCGGCATCGCGCGCGAGTCCGGCGCGCTCGTCGGCCAGCCGCGCGCAGAGCTGATGGACGTCCTCGAGCGCGACGACTTCTTCCGGCGAGAACAGCCGCCGCGGGCTCGCGAGCGAGGGATCGTCGCCATGCCAGAGCAGGTAGCTCATGCGGCGCTCCCTTCAGGCATCGGCTGCGCCGCGCCCGTGGCGGACAGCGCCGCGGCCGGTGTTGCGGTGCCGAGCTGCAGCGCGCGCTCGGCGAGCGCCAGCGCATGCGGCGCCGGCATCATGAGTTCGGCGAGCGGGGCCAGCGCCTGGCTGACCGCGTGACGCAGCGCGCCGTGCGGCAGCGTGCAGACCAGCACCGCGGCGCCGCAGCCGCGCAGCAAGGGCGCGACCGCGGCGGGGTCGACCGTGCCGGCCGAGCCTCCCTCGGCCTGGCCCTGCGGCCAGTCGGGCAGGCCCGCGGGCAGGGCGGCGGCCTGCAATGGATCGCCGGCGCGCAGCAGCGCGCGATAGAACGCATCGCCGACGGCGCCGCGCAGCGCCTGCACGCGCCGGGCGTCGATCCAGCGGCGCAGCGCCGGCGCGCAGAACACGGCACCGACGCGGCGCTGCCAGAGCAGCAGGGCCTCGTCGGAGACGCCCAGCCAATCGGGCGCGGCGTCGAGCGCTTCCCAGCCCAGCGTGGCCGCGGCCACGGGTGCGCCGCGGCGCAGGCGCTCGGCGATGCGGGCGCGGCGCTCGCGCCGCAGGCGCAGCCGCTCGCGCGCCGGCATGCCGCCATCGTCGATGGCCAGGGCGATCTCAGCCATGGGGCGTCTCCGAGCGCACGATCAGGGCCGGCTCGCGGGTGCCGGTGCGCGGCCGCGCGCGGCGCTGCCGCACCAGCCAGGCCGCGCCGACCAGCGCCGCGCCGCCCAGCGCCAGCGACGCCGGCAGCCACGGCGAGGCCAGCGCGAGCTCCGCCGCCGGCTTCGCCACGGGCACCGGCGCGGGCGCGGGCAGCGCCGGGAACAGCGCCACCGTGACCTTGTCGGCGGGCAGCCCCTCGACGCTGTTGATGATCAGCGCGCGGATCTTGGGCGTCAGCGCGGCGAGGTCCACGTCGGGCCGGTGCTTGATGAACACCGACGCCGCCGAGGGCTGCGGCTTGTCGTCCAGCGGGTGCTTCTCCGGCACGACCAGGTGCACGCGCGCGGCGACCACGCCGTCGATGCTCGCGACCGTGTTGGAGAGTTCCTGCGACAGCGCGTACAGCAGCCGCGCCCGCTCCTCGAGCGGCGTGGACACGAAGCCCTCGCGCTTGAAGACCTGGCCCAGCGAGTCGTAGCTCTCGCGCGGCAGGCCCTGCGCGCGCATCAGCTGCACGGCCGCCGGGAAATCGTCGGCGCCGACGTGCACCGCGTAGACCTTGTCCTCGCGCAGCTTCTCGGCGGCGATGCCGCCCTCGCGCAGCGCGGCGACGACCTCGTTGGCCTGTCGCTCGGTGAGGTCGCCATACAGGGTCTGTTCCTTGCACGCGGCCAGCAGCGCCGCCGTGGCGGCGATCAGCAGGACGGTGCGCGGGGAGCGGTGCGGTCGGCGCATGGCATCAGCCTTGTTGACGGAAGAGTTGCTGCAGCCCGTCCGACCCGCGGTTGGCGATGTTGGCGGTGAGCTGGCAATGGAACATGAACTCCTGGCAGCGCAGCGTCAGCTGGACCACGTCGCCGGGCCGCATGTCGTTGCCCGCGGCGCGGGCCGACTCGGCCAGGCGGCCCAGGCTCTCGGCCTCGGCGTTGATGTGGTCGAAGGGCTTGAACAGCTGCGCGGCGACCTCGGAGGCCGGCGCCACGCGCGGGGCGCCGGCGCGCCCCTCGGCGCGCAGCAGCGCCTGCTCGAAGCCGCCGATGTCCGCCAGCGACAGGCCGTAGCCGGCCCGCGCGCCCGATGCGGATCCCGCGGCGCCGGCCTCGCCGGCCGGCCAGGCCGGTCCGGCGGTGAGCGCCGGCAGTCCCAGCGTGCCGGTCGCGCTCATTGCTTGCGCGCCATCGTTTCGAGCGCGGAGCCCACCGAGGCCAGCGCCGTGTGCGACGAGTTGCTCAGGAAGCCCATCTCCAGGGACATCGCGGTCAGCTCGGTGATGTCGGCCGGCTTGTCGGCCGATGCGTCGCCGATCTGCGCGGACTTGGCGCTGATCTGGTCGGCCTTGGCGTCCAGGGCCTTGCCCCAGGCGTCGGCCATCGCCTCGAACCAGCTGCCGGTGCCGCCGCCGGTGCCGCCGGTGGCCGCGCCGAGCAGGGAGTTGCGTTGGATCGTGCTCATGGGATGCTCCTTGGTTGGTGGTGGAGGAGGAAATCGCGCCGGTGTCCGATGGGTGAGGACGGCCGGCGGCGTCAGAAATCGATGCGGGTCTCGCGCCCGTCGCGTTCCAGGACCACGCCCTGCGGCAGCACCGCCGCGAGGCGATGGCCGCTGGGCAGCGTCGCCCCGACGAAGTAGCGCCCGCCGTCCGCGGTGACCAGATGCGGCAGCGCGCCCTGGCTGACCAGCGTGACGATGCGCTTGCCGGGCTCGTTGCCGGCGGCGGGCAGCATCGGCGCGGCGGGCGCGGCCGGCTCGGGCGCGGGCTTGACGGCGGCCACGGCCGGCGCGGGGGCGCTCGGCGCCGTGGGCGGCGGCAGGACGTCCTGCGGCTGCTGCGCGGTCATGGCGATGGGCGCCGGGGCCCGATGGACCGCCGCCTGCGGCGCGGTCGGCAGCGTGACCAGCAGCGACCAGACGAGCCCCGCGACGCCGAGCACCGCGCCGCTGCCGGCCAGCCACGCGTCCAGGCGGCCGCGCGCCGGCGGCTCGTCCGCCGCGCCGTGATCGTGTTCAGCAGCGTCGTCGTGGCCTTCGTCGTCGTGCCCGGAGGAAGCGCCCGGCAACTCCTCGGCGGCGGCCAGCGCCCAGATCGGCGTCTCCGTATCGCCGAAGGCGATCGCGAGCGAATCGCCCAGCTGCAGCGGCACCTGGCGCGGCCATTCGAAACGGGACCCGGCGCCCTGCGGCTCGCCGTCCATCGCCACCTCGCCGCGCAGCACCTCGCAGCGCGCCTGGCCGCGGGCCAGCGCGCGCAGCCGCAGCCGCACCGGCGCCTCGCCGAGCAGCTGCAGGTCAGCGGGCTCGCCGTGGACCTCGCCGTCGTCGCCCACGGCGAGGATCAGCGCGCGGCCCGGCTCCGGCCAGGCGATCGCCGCGCCCGCCTGCGGACCGCCGAGGACGCGCAGCTCCAGCGGCGACGCCGGCTGCTGCGGCGCCAGCACGGGCTCCCGGGCGGCGGCGCCCGCGTCCGCGCGGGCTTGCGGATGTCGAGCGTTCATGAGGCGCTCCCGGTGGCGCGGCTCAGGCCGGCCGGCAGCGCGGCATCGGGACCGCGCGCCGGCGCTGGCGGCGCGGGCTGCGACAGGGGCGCGGGGTCGACGCGGCCCGGCTCGCGCGCGGGGCTCGTGATGGCCGGCGCGCCAGAGGGCAGGGAAGGCGACGAGGCCGCCGCGTCCGGCGCAGGCGCCGCCGCGCCGGCCGACGGGGGCGGCATCGGCGAGCCGCCTCCGCGCAGCGCGCTGTCGCCGGCGGGCCGGCCCGCGGGCGCCAGGCGCGGCGTGATCAGGAACATCCGCTCGATGCGGCTGTTGTTCTGCTTGTCGGTGCGGAACAGGTGGCCCAGCACCGGCACGTCGCCCAGCACCGGCACCTTGCTGACGCCGCTGCCGCTGCTGTCGCGCACCATGCCGCCGATCAGCAGGCTCTCGCCCTCGGTGATCAGCGCCTGGGTCTGGATGGTGGAGCGCTCCACCACGGGGATCTGGTCGACCTGGGCCGGCGTCAGGTTGCCGTCCTCGACCTGCACCAGCAGCTTGATGCGGGTGCGGTCGCGATCGGTGAAGACATGCGGCATCACCCGCAGCGAGGTGCCGGCGGTGACGTTGAACAGGTCGACCTGCTCGCGCCCGGCGACCCGCACGTAGAAAGTGGAGCTGCTGTCGAAGATCGCCTCGACGTTGGACAGCGTCAGCACCTGCGGGCTGGAGACGACCTTGGCCGCGCCTTCGTCCTGCAGCGCGCTGATGCGGGCGACGAAGTTGTTGCGGCTGCCCAGCACCGCCGAGATGAAGCCGCCGCGCCCCGAGGGCGTCACGTCGCGGCCGCCGCGCAGGTTGAGGTCGCTGGCGGTGCCGTTGCCGAAGAGGAACTCGCTGCCGCCCGGGCTGGACCAGCGCCAGTTGATGCCGAGTTCGCGCATGCGGTCGGTGTTGATGTCGATGACGGTGGCCTCGATCTCGAGCGCCTGCGGCTCGATGTCCAGCGCCTGGATCAGCGAGCCGTAGCGGTCGAGCCGGTCGGGCTGGTCGCGCACGATGATCGCGTTCAGGCGCGGATCGGCCTCGATGCGCGGGCCCGCCAGGGCGGCCGGCGCGGCGGCCTGCGGCTCGCGGCCGCGCATCGCGCCGGGGTACTGCATCGCGGCCTGCACGAGTTCCGCCTCGCCGCGGGCACCGTCGCCACCGCCGCCGTAATTGCCGCCGTAATTGCCGCCGTAATTGCCGTAGCCGCCCCCGTAGCCGAGCGTGCCGCCGGCGCCGCCCGCGCCAGTCACGCCGGCCGGCGAGGCCTGCGCCGCCAGGCCCTGACCGCGCAGGCCCGGCACGGTGCTGGCGCGATCGCGCGGCCCGGTCTGCGTGCCGCCGCCCGGCGCGCCGACCAGCGTGCGCAGGATCGATGCGACGCCCGGCACGCTGAAGGGCCGGCCGCCGACGGACATGCTGACGTCCTGCGCCCAGGCGTAGCGCAGGTAGAAGACGCGGAAGTCCTCGCGCCCGACCGCGCTCACCGCCGCCGACACCGGCTGCGTCGGGTCGTTGGCGCGCGTGAGCTCCGCGATCATGTCGATGAACGCGGGATGACCGCGCGCCACCAGCGTGCCGTCCGCGCCGCGGCGCAGCGTGTTCTGGCCGTCGGTGAGCTTGAGCTCCTCGGCATTGCGCAGCGTGCGCTGCGTGGCCAGCGCGCTGAGCGGGAACTGGCGCTGCTGCGTCTCGCGCGACGGCGCGATGTGCGTCACCAGGCCATCGTGGAAGACGACCAGCCCGTAGGCGCGCGCGATCTCCTGCAGCAGCGTCTGCGCCGGCATGCGGAAACGGCCGCTGACCTGGCCGCTCAGGTTGGGACTCAGGGACACCGGCGAGTCGATCTGCGCGAACACGCCTTCGAGGAAGGGCGCGAGCGGCTGCTCGCGCGCGGTCGCGATCACCGGCTGCGCGCCCTGGGCCCAGGGCATCGCGGCGGCATCCAGGCCGATGGACAGGGCCATCGCGGCCATCGCGGCGCTCAGGGCCGTGATGACGGAGCGGGGCGGGCGGGCGCGGCGCCGATGGCGGGGCAGGGCGGGGGAGCGCGGCAGGATCATGGACGGATTCCGGTTCGGGTCGGGCTCAGGCGGCCCTCAGCATCGGCAGCTCGGGGAGCTCGACGCGCTCGACGACCTCCAGCCGCAGGCTGGCGACGAGTTCATGGAAGGACAGCACCGGCGTGTCGAAGGCCTCGGCCTCGATCAGCTTGCGCACGTGCCAGCGCAGGTCCACCGCGGTGACGATGGCGGCCGCGCCGTGCGCGGCCTGCGCGGACAGCAGCGCGCCGGCGATCTGCTGCGCCAGCGCCGGCTCGATGGACAGCTGCGCCACGCCGCCGCTCACGCGCAGGCCCTGGCGCAGCGTCTCCTCCAGCGCCGGGGTCAGCATCAGGCAGCGCAGCACGCCGCCGGGCGCGACCCGGTGGCTGGTCTGGCGCTTGAGCGCGATGCGCGCGAACTCGGTCAGCGTCTGCACGTCCTTCTCGCGCTGGCCGGACTCAGCCAGCGACTCCAGCACGTCGCGCAGGTTGCGGATCGAGACCTCCTCGGCGACCAGGCGCCGCAGCACCTCGGCCACGCGCTGGATCGGCAGCGCGCGCAGCACTTCCTTGACCACGTCGGGCAGCTCGGCCGAGGCCTGCGTCAGCATCGCGGTCGTCTCCTGGATGCCGACGAACAGCGGCGCATGGCGGCGCAGCGTCTGGCGCATCGCCTCGGCCAGCAGCGGCGCGACCGGGCCCGCGGCGGCCGGCGGCATGGCGCCGGCGGCCACCGGGGTCTCGTAGACCATCAGCTCCCAGACCGCGCCGTGACCGGCATCGCGGCCATGCAGCGCGATGCGCGGCAGCGGCACGCCCAGGTGCAGCTGGAAATCCGCCACCATGCGGCCCAGCGCGTCGCCGAGCGCGCGGCCGTCGTCGCCGCGCAGCGCCGGCGCCGGCAGCAGCAGGAGCAGCGGCAGCGCCGGCGGCAGCTGCGCGGCGGGCGCCTCCTGGATCGCGGGCGGCGCCTCGCGCTTGCCGGCGGGCAGGGCCCGGCCGCGCAGCCGCTCCAGGCGGCGCTGCCAGATCGGCATCAGCAGCAGGCCGCTCGAGAGCATCAGCAGGCCCAGGAGCAGGAACACCGGCGCCGGGAAGCCCGGCACCATCGAGAACAGCGCGCACACCGCGCCGCCGACCACCAGCACCCGCGGCTTGGCGCCGAGCTGGCGGCGGATCGCGTCGCCGAGGTGGCGCTCGTCCTCGTCGGCGGTGCGGGTCACGATCAGGCCGGCGGCCATCGCGCCGAGCAGCGCCGGGATCTGCGCCACCATGCCTTCGCCGATCGACAGGATCGAGTAGGTGTGCAGCGCCTGGCCCACCGCCAGGTCCTGCTGCAGCACGCCCACCGCCAGGCCGCCGATCAGGTTGATGGCGATGATGACGATGCCGGCGATCGCGTCGCCCTTCACGAACTTCATCGCGCCGTCCAGGCTGCCGTGCAGCTTGGATTCGAGCTCCAGATGGCGGCGCTTGCGCCTGGCCTCGTCCTTGTCGATCAGGCCGGAGCGCAGGTCGGAGTCGATCGACAACTGCTTGCCCGGCATCGCGTCCAGCGAGAAGCGCGCCGCGACCTCGGCCACGCGTTCGGCGCCCTTGGCGATGACGATGAACTGGACCACCGTGATGATCAGGAACACCACCAGCCCGACCACCAGGTTGCCGCCGGCCACCAGCTTGCCGAAGGTGGCGATGATGTGGCCGCCGTCGGCATGCAGCAGGATCTGGCGCGTCGTGGCGATCGACAGCGACAGCCGGAACAGCGTGGTGATCAGCAGCAGGCTGGGGAAGACCGCGAATTCGATCGGCCCGGCGATGTACATCGCCACCAGCAGCAGCAGGACGCCCGAGGCCATGTTGGCCGCCACCAGCAGATCGATCAGCCACAGCGGCAGCGGCAGCACCATCAGCGCGACGATGGCGATCACGCCGGCCACCAGCAGCAGGTCGACATAGCGCGACAGCAGCCCCTCGCGGCTCCCGGTGGCGCGATCGAAGTAGGCGTGCAGGCTCATGGCGCGGCGCCGCCCGGGCTCGCGACGGTGACCTCCCGCAGCGCCCGGTAGGCGCGCAGGACCTGCGCGACGTAGTCGCGGGTCTCCGGATAGTCGGGGATGCGGTTGCCGTGGCGCTGCACCGCGCCCTCGCCGGCGTTGTAGGCCGCCAGCACCAGCGGCAGGTCGTTGCCGAAGCGCGCCTGCAGCGTCTTGAGGTAGGCCGCGCTGACCTCGACGTTGAGCGGCGCGGCCATCAGCTCGCGCTGCGGATCGCGCAGGCCGAAGCGCCGCGCGGTGGCGGGCATCACCTGCATCAGGCCGCGCGCGCCGGCCGGCGACACCGCCGCGGCGTTGTGGCGTGACTCGACATGGGCGATCGCGTGGAGCAGCAAAGGGTCGATGTCATGGCGCTCCGCAGCCGCGTTTAACGTTTGCGCCATCGCAAGGATGCGCTGCGTGGCGCTTTGTTTCGACGGGAACGGCGCTGGCGGAAAGGGCCCCTGGCGGGCCGGACGCATCGATGGCATCGACATGTCCGGCGCATCGGCCGTTTCAGGGGCGAGGCGGCCGGAGCGATAGCCGGTCGCATAGAGCTCGAGCTGCGCCGCGCGCGGCGCCTGCGCCGGCGTGGCCGCTTCGGCCGCCGCCGCGCCGCTGCAGTAGCGCGCGACCAGGCTGAACTTGGCCGGCGTCAGGTCTTGCCCGGCCGCCGCAAGCCCTGACCCCGGCGCGATGTCGGGCACCTGGCAGTGCACCGTGTCGGCCGCCCGCGCGAACGGCGCGGCGCCCAGCAGCAGCAGCGGTGCCAGGAACGAAAGCGGAAATGGAAACGTCGAGCGCGCCCGAGCGCTGATGAAGCGTTGCGTTGCGGCCCGACCGTTCTGCGTGGAAGGCATCGGTCGTGTTCTCCCTGTTCGGGGCGGACTATTCCGATGCCGGCGCGATTCACCAATAGCTCCAACGGCCAGGCGTAACGGTGTGTTTCAAACCGCGTCGCGATGGCACAGCGCTTGCCATTAAGCGTAGTTGCAAGCATCAAAACGTCAGGTGCCGGGAGGCACCCCCTAAGAAACAGGTGCTTACGTTTGAAACGGGTTGGTCATCCAAGTCCCATGGAATCTGCGTCGAATGTGAACTCTTTCACGCGGAATGACCCTGCCCGGCGGTCGGCGAGCGACCGGGGCGGGGCCGTGTCTCCGCGTCAACCTCAGTTCCAGGAGGACCCGGGAGGATGGCCGACAGCGGTGGCGACAAGACCGAGAAACCCACCCCGAAACGCCTGCTCGATGCCCGCAAGAAGGGCGACGTGCCCAAGAGCCGCGACCTGGTCAGCACCGTCACGCTGCTGGTCTGGGTGCTGCTGTTCGCGGTGCTGATCCGCCCCGCGGCGGACCGGCTGTGGGCGCTCAACGAGCTGCTGTTCATCGCGCTGGAGCGCGGGTGGGACGCGGGCGGCTTCGCGCAGGTGGCGCGCTCGCTGGGCGGCGCGGCGCTGGAGTGCGTCGCGTGGCTGACCGCGGCGCTGCTGCTGCCGGTGGTGGCGGTGGGGCTGCTGACCGACTTCCTGCAGGTCGGCGCGGTGTGGGCGATGGAGAAGGTCTCGCCCAAGCTCGAGCACCTCAACCCCGCCGAGGGGATCAAGCGCATGTTCTCGATGGACAGCCTGATGGAGCTGGTCAAGAACGTCGCGAAATCGGCGGTGCTGCTCGGACTCGGCTGGCTGCTGGTGCGCCACAGCCTGCCGCAGTGGATCGCGCTGCTGCGCCAGGACGGCGATGGCGCGCGCGCCTTCGGGGACCTGCTCTGGGACGCGACCTGGCGGCTGGGCGCGTGGGCGCTCGGCGCCTTCGTGCTGGTGGCGATGCTGGACACCGCGTGGCAGCGCCACTCGTTCACGAAGAAGATGCGCATGAGCCTGCGCGACATCAAGCAGGAGTTCAAGGACAACGAGGGCGATCCGCTGCTCAAGCAGCAGCGCAAGCAGGCGCATGCGGAGTGGTCGCAGCAGAACTCGTCGCAGGCGGCGCGGGTGGCCAGCGCGCTGGTGGTGAACCCGACGCACATCGCCGTGGCCATCGACTACGACCGCGAGCGCTGCCCGGTGCCGTCGATCTCGGCCAAGGGCGAAGGCGAGGTCGCCGCCGCGATGCGCGCGGCCGCCGAGGAGGCCGGCGTGCCCATCGTGCGCAACGTGCCGCTGGCGCGCGACCTGCTCGCGCGGGCCGAGGTCGGCGAGGCGATCCCGCCGGACCTGTTCGACATCATCGCCGAGGTCATCCTGTGGGCCCGCGAGGTCCGTCGCGAAGGACAGCGCGAGACGGATGGCATCGCCGCGCCCGGCGAGGACCTCACGGTGCGCCGCCGGGACGGCGCGAATGCGGACAACCCTAGTCGGGACGCGCCCTGACTGCCGACGGTCCTGACTTTCGGGGAAGGGCGCTTGGGACTGAAATGCAATCCGTCGGCGCCGCGAAGGCTTCCGGGATTCCGGGACCAGGCGGCGCGGGCTTCGAGTTCATCGGCCGCCACGAGGCGACGGGTGATGGTCAACAGAGCAGCCGTCGAGTCCTGGGCATCGGGACCGCGGCCGCGACATTCAGGAGAGAAGCAATGTCTGGAGCTTTGAACAGCGTTCTCGGCGGTAGCGGCGGCGGTCTGCTGAGCGCCATCGGTGGTCTGGTCGGCGGCGCCTTCGGCGGCCCCATCGGCGCCATGATCGGCCAGGCGGTCGGCAACCTGCTGCAGGACGCGATCGGCGACGCCGTCAACGGCGCGGTCAACGAGCTGCAAGAGAAGCACGGCATGCCGAAGTTCATCGGCGACGAGATCAAGGACGCCTCGCGCTCGACGCTGGCCGGCCTGCGCGACAACAGCGTCTCGGCCGACCTGCAATCGGCGGTGAAGTCGGAGGCCGGCGGCGCCTTCGACAAGTTCAAGACCAACCTGCAAGGCAGCCTGGTCGACGAGGTCCTGTCGCAGGTGCGCCGCACCGCGACCGGCGACGACGACTCCGGCGAAGGCGGCTGGCTGCAGGCCATCGCCAAGGCCATGGGCAAGGTGCTGGGCGACAAGGCCAGCCACCTGGTCGGTCTGTCGGCCGAGATGTCCAAGCTGAACAAGAAGACCGGCGACGTGGAGACCGACAAGGCCAACGCCGAGACCTTCAACCAGAAGATGACCGAGTTCCAGGCCACCAGCCAGGAATACAGCATGCTGAACAACACCTTCTCCACGGCGATCAAGTCGCTGGGCGAAGCGCTGGGCTCGATGGCCCGCAAGCAGTAAGGCGAACGACGGCGCGCCCCGGCGACGGGGCGCCGGCCGCGATGGCGGAGGGGGCTGGGCCTCCTCCGCCTTTTCCGTTTCTTCCGCTGCCTCGCATCCCTCTCGCATCCTCCCGCCTTTCCCCACCAGGTCCGATCCAGGAGTTCCAGACGATGAGCGCACGCACCGACACCCGTTCCCGCCGCTCCGAGCCCGCATCGCTGAAGGCGGCGCTGGCCGGCGTGGCCGCCGCCGTGGCCGTGGCGGCCTGCGGCGGCGGCGGCGGGGACGCCGCGCCGGCACCGCCGCCGGTCTCCGGCACCAATCCCAACGCGCCCGCGCCGGCCCCGGCCCCAGCGCCCGCTCCGGCACCTGCACCGGCACCTGCACCTGCACCTGCACCTGCACCTGCACCGGCGCCGGCACCGGCACCGGCACCGGCGCCCGGTCCCACGGCGACGCCGACCGATCAAGGCCGCCTCATCGTCGACACCAGCGGCGCCGGCCCGGCGCGCATCACGCTGGCCAGCGGCACTGCCGACACGCTGCCGCGCAGCCAGATCGCGACCGCCTACTCGAGCCTGCCCGACGCCTGGTACGGCGGCTGGGGCGGCACGCTGACGCGCGTGGACGACTCGGGCAACCTGACGATCTTCTCCACCGCGACGATGGCCGATGCCGGCGGCATCAAGGCCGCGGACCTGGCCAACACCGACCAGCCCGACTACCAGAGCCCGGTGCGCGTGTCGCCGAACGGCCAGTACCTGCTGTCCTACTTCAAGGCCAACTACCGCAGCAGCGCGCCGCTGATCACGGTGATGGACCGCGCGGGCCGCATCGTGGTGTCCGGCTCGAACTTCAGCTACGACCGCTTCGCGCATCGCCAGCTGTTCGACTGGCTGCCCGATGGCCGCTACGTCTACCTGGCCGGTCCGCGCATCGTGGTGGCCGACCTGGCCGCGGGCGTCGAGACACCGACGGCGCTGACATTGCCCGCCAACGTCGAGACCGATGGCGGCTCGCTGCGCGTCAGCCCCGATGGCACGCAGCTGCTGCTGACGCTGCCCACGACGCTCAACGGCACCACCTTCATGCTGCTCTACGCCGTGAACCTGGACGGCACGGGCTGGCGCCAGCTGACCAAGCCCTCGGACCGCGCCGCGACGGCGGGCGCGCGGCTCGCGCACTCGAACGCGGTGTGGTCGCCGGACGGCCGCTGGATCGCGTTCTCGGTGCGAGGAGTGAATCCCGGTGTCCCCGGTTTCAACGAGGTGTGCCAGCCGGTGCTGGTGATACCGTCCAGTTCGAACGCGCTCGCCATCGACGGGCTGTCCGATGCCGCGGACGCGAAGCTGACCGTCACCGGCGCCGATGGCGCGAAGAAGGTCATCAACGATTGCGGAGGCTGGGGGATGAGCTGGCAATGACGGAGGGATCGCGCGGAGCCCCTGAACACCGGGGCAGGCGATGGGCGGCGGCCGCGATGCCCGTGTTCATCGGGATCGCCGCGCTGGCCGCGCTCGTTGGCGGCGCGATGCCGACCGCCTCGGCGGCTTCTGCGGCTTCGGCGGCCACGGCGAACCTGCCCGGCCGGATGCTGGTCGAGGACAGCCGCGGACGCGCCTTCGACACGCGGCTGATCGAGCTGTCCAGCGGGCGCTCGCGCGTGCTGCCGCGCAGTCCCGCCGGCCAGGCGCAGACCAGCGCCGACGTGTGGCAGCCGGGCCAGCCCGGCGGCAGCGGCACGCTGGTGCGCACCGACCCGGTCGGCAACCTGTCCTTCTTCGATGCCCGCTCGCTGCGCGAGGACGGCGGCATCGGCCTGCAGCCGCTGCGCCAGCGCGGGCTGGATCCCAAGTTCCGCTCGGCCATTCCATCGCCCGACGGCCAGTTGCTGGCCGGCTACTGGTGGCCCAATGGCGACGGCAAGCCGCGGCTGTTCGTCATCACGCGCGGGCTGAAGCTCATCGACAACGGCTCGCCGCTGCGCTATCCGACCGAGCGCGCGACGCTGGCCATCGACTGGCTGCCCGATGGCCGCTACGTCTACCTCGCGGGCGACACGCTGGTGGTCGCGCGGCCGGGCGGGGGCATCGTGTCGCAGAACCGGCTCGCGCTGCCGCGCGCGGTGGACCCCGAGGGCGCGCGCCTGAAGGTCAGCCCCGACGGGCGGCATGTGCTGCTGACGCTGCAGACGCGCGGCGAGGTGCCGCTGGGGCTGCTCTTCACGGCGCGCATCGATGGCAGCGGGCTCAAGCTGCTGACCGAGCCCGGGCCGCGCCTGGCGCGCGGCAACGTGCGCCTGTCCATGCAGGGCGCGACCTGGTCGCCCGATGGGCGCTGGATCGCGTTCGTGGTGCGCGGCGTCAATCCGGGCATGGCCGGCGGCTACGACGCCTGCCGGCCGGTGCTCGTGCTGCCGTTCGACGAGAGCGCGCATGTCGTCGACGGCGTCGGCGACGAGGAGCGCTACGGCCTCCGCGTCGCGGGCGACGGCGCCCCGCTGAAGTCCTGCGGGACCGTCGGCTGGTTGCCTTGAATCCTGGAACCGCTTGAACAGGGAGAGTGCGATGTCGATCCATCGATCCATCCGGACCACGACGGGAGGCGCCACGATGGGCGGCGCCATGAAGGTGGCGATCGCCGGCGCCGCGCTCGCGGCGATGCTGGGCGGCGCGCCGCTGGCCGCGCGGGCGCAGGTGCTGGAGCCGTTCCCGGAGCTGCTCGACGAGGCGCTCGGCCGGCCGTCGCCCGGGGCGGCCGCCGCGGTGGGCAGCCAGGCGCCCATCGCCAATGCCCCGCCACGCGTCGAGCAGAACGCGCGCGAGATCGCGCAGCGCTTCCCGAAGGCGCAGCAGGCGGCGATGCAGTCGACGCTGGCGCAGAGCCTGGAGGTCTATCAGAAGCTCGAGGCCAAGTTCGGCTGGCCGCGCAACGACGTGGCGGGCGCGGTGGCGGCCTTCCTGGTCGGCAACTACATGGTGATGAAGGGCGCGCAGGTGGCGGACGAGGACTTCGTCGCCGTCGCGCAGCAGCTGCGCGCGAGCCCGCAGCTGCGCAACACGCTGGGCCGGCAGTCGCCGCAGGCGCTGCGCGACTTCTATGAGCAGCAGGCGATGGTGGGCACCTTCATGGCGCTGGCGCAGATGTCCAACGAGAAGCAGCCGCTGCCCGCCGACCGGCTGGCCAACCTGCGCGACTCGGCGCGCGCGAACCTGCGCATGGCGCTCAAGCGCGATCCGTCGCTGATGACGATCGGGCCGGCCGGGATGACCGTCGGGCCCTGAGCGCCGCGATGCAAGGGCTCAGCCCTTGCACCGGCTGAAGACGCTGCGCGAGGCGTTCAGGTATTCGATGCGCCAGCCGCGCGGCGTCCACGCGAGCGTCATGGCGTCAGCGAGGTTGAGGCCCCGCTTGGTGCTGCTCACCGGCGGCATGTCGATGCGGGGATCGGCGGGATCGGCCAGCATCTGGCCGATCGTGATGCCCTTCACCGGCGCGATCACGTCCGGCATGCAGCGCGCGCCGGTGCGCATGATCGAGGACGGCGCTTCCATCACATCGGGCCCTTCGGCGAACTGGACCTTGGGCAGCGACAGGCGCTGCAGCAGCGCGCCGTCATCGCGCGCGATGGCCTCGCGCAGCGCGCGCCAGAACTGCACCAGCGCGCCATCGCGGTCGACCGAGGCCGTGCAGCCCTTGGCACCGGGCGTGAGCGTCGCCGAGGGCGCCAGCGCCAGCGCGCCGCACTGCGCCGGTGACACCGTCACGCGGTAGCTCGCGCCCGAGCGCGTGACATTCATCTGGTAGGGCTGGTGGAGCAGCGCGTCATTCCACGCGAAGCGCCAGGAGCCATCGGGCTGCGCCTGCGCCGGACCCGAGCTGGACACATCGCAGTCACGCGTGCCGGCGACGACCGACGCGCCGGCGGCCAGCGGCGCGCCATTGCCGTCGAGCCGGACGAAGAAGCGGTTGATGTCATCGGCCGAGCACGACAGCAGCGTGGGCGGCGTGTCGATGCCGGCGGCGGGTTTCTCCGCGGCGTTCGGCGAGCCGGCCTTCGACGGCGCATCGGCGGCGATCGCCGGGCCGCTGAGCGCGGCGGCGAGCAAGGGAGGGAGGAGGGACAGGCGAGCGTGCATCGGAAGCGCCGGCCCGTCGGCCGGAAAGCGGCGATGCCGGGCAGTATCGGCGCGAGGCACCGCCTGTCCGGCATCGAAGGGTGACCGCGTGTCGCGGGAAGTGGGGGCGGTGTTCAGCCGCCTTCCGGACTCAGGGCGCGCGGCGCACCCCGATGGCGTCGGAGAGCGCGCGGGTCGAGTAGGTCACCGCATCGGGCCGGGTGCCGTCGGCCTGCAACTGGCCGCGCTGGTTGCCGCCGAGCACGCGCACCTGGCCGTTGGCCAGCACCGCGTCGACGATCGCCACGTGGCCCTGCGCCGGGTTGTTGCCGCGCGGGAACACGATCACGTCGCCGGGGCGCACGTGCGCGGCGTCGCGGGGCACGGCCTGCCCCCAGTTCAGCCAGCTGCGCGCCGCGGCGCTGCCGCTGCCCTGGATGCCGGCCTGCTGCATCGACCAGTTGACGAACGAGGAGCACCACGAGGTCTCGTCGTCCTTGGCCTTGAGCGAGGTGGCCTGGTGGTACTCGACGACGCGCGGGTTGTCGCGGCCGCCGCGAATCTCGGTGGTGCCGAGCTCGCCGCGGGCGATCTCGAGCCAGCGCGGCGCGTTGCCTGCCGCGGGCGCGCTCGCGGGTGCCGTGGCCGCGGGGGCGTTGGTCAGCAGGCCCTGGCGATCCAGTGCCGTCTCCACGGCGTTGGTGCGGCGCTGCTGGTCGGCGCGGATGACGTTCTGCACCTCGGCTTCCGTCGGCGCGCGGCCGAGCTGGTTGCGCGCGATGGTGACGAAGCCGCTGCCGGCCTGGCCGCCGTTGCTGAGGTGGAAGCGCTCGCCGGTCGAGCGGTCGACGTAGCTGTTGACGCGCAGGTCCGTGAGATGCGCCGCGTCGATGGGCTGGCCGCGCAGCGTGTCGAGCTGGTTGAGGAAGCGCTGCGCGGCGGTGGGCGACTGGTTGTAGAGGTCGAGGTAGGCCGAGGCCAGCCGGGCGTTGTTCGGGTCCAGGCCGGCCTGGCGCGCGGCGGCCTCGTAGGCGGGCAGGCGGTCCTGCAGCGTCTGCAGCTGGCGGCGGTCCGCGTCGGCGGGGCTCGAGGCCGCGTGCTGGTACGAGAAGGAGCCGCGGTTGTGGGCCGCGTTGCCGGGGTCGGTGTGACCGCCGTAGGCGGCGGTGAAGCCGCCGTCGGGGCGCCGGGTGCCTTCGGCATTGCCGATGACGATCGCGGCGGGCGCGTTGGAGCCGAGCACCGGATCGGTGAAGCGGCGCAGGTCGATCGAGGCGTTGGCGTGACCGGCGATGGGCGCGGCCGCTTGCTGGACGGCGGTGCCCACGGCGGTGTCCACCGAGGCTCGCGCGGCCGAGTCGCCGGGCACGGGCGCCGGGGCGGGGCGGTGGATCAGGTCGCCGATGTTCAGCAGGTCGGGGTCCTGGCCGCGGCCGCTGCCGCGATGGCTGCCGAGCTTGCTGGCGTCGAACTGCGGGTTGGCGGCGAGCAGCTCCTTGACGCTGACGCCCCAGTGCGCGGCGATGCCGGCCAGGGTTTCGCCGGCGACGACGCGATGGTCGCGCTCGAGTCCGGCGGTGGCCACGGGGATCTTCAGCTGCTGACCGACCTGGAGCCGGTCGGGGTCGGCGGCGCCGCGGCCGGCGTGGCCGTCGGCCTGGCGGGCGTCCATGCCGTTGGCGCGCATCAGCGCTTCAGGCGAGACGCCATGGCGATGCGCGATGCCGGTGACGGTGTCGCCGCTCTGGACGCGGTAGTTCTGCACTGCACTCATGTCGGGCTCCTTGTCTGCCGGCCATTGGAGGACGCCGGCGGGCGCGGCGGAAGCCGGGGCGTCCGCGATCGGACGGGCCGCGGCGCGCCGGGCATGGGGACGGCCCTGGCGCCCGCCGAGGGCCGGGCCGTCCGATCACTTTTCTGGGAGGCCTGGGCTCAGGCGTTCCAGCGCGTCATCGACAGGCTGAAGCTGAGGTCCAGGCGGCTGGTCCACGAGGACGCGGCGTTGCTGGCCGAACCGGCTTCGTTGAACCAGGGGTTGCCGCCGGCGTAGACGCGGCCGCCATGGCCGGCGTCGTCGCCGCCGAGGCTGCGCAGCAGCAGGCCGGCCATCGCGATGCCGACCAGGCCGCTCATCGAGAACGCAGCGCGGTAGAGGTCGGCCATCTGCGCCTGGGCCTGCGCGGCGGCGCCGCCCTTCTGCAGGTCGGTGGCGTTGATGTAGGACTGGTCGACCTGGCGGAACTGGCCGTTGTTGTCGACGGCGATGAAGCCCTTGCCGAAGGTGTTCTCGTGCAGCGTGTTGCCGTCGGCGACGGCGTTGTCGAGCACGCGGCCCCAGCCCTGGGCCTCCTCGACATGCAGGTCGCCGACCTTGTTGGTGTCGATGCCGGTGATCTGGGCGGCGTAGTCGCCGCTGGTGATCGTGAGCTTGCTGGCCAGCGTCATGTTGTTGCTGGCGGGCACGGTCTCGACGGTGAGCTTGGTGCCGTCGTCCAGGCGGAAGGTGGTGGTGCCCCAGAAGTCGAAGCTGTGCTTGCCGTCGATGTCGACGTGGGGGTCGCCCCAGATGCGGTAGTCCTCGCCGGTGTTCTTGTTGTGGATCTTGATCTCGTTGTTGTCGCCGGCGGTGATGCGGTAGTTGTCGTTCTCGAAGACGGCCTTGCCGCCCTGCATGCTGGTGCTGGCATGCGTGGGGTTGCTGGACAGGACGCCGCCGGGGCCGGTCTGCGCGCTGGTGGCCGACGCGCTGAGCGACGCCGACACGGTGGTGTTGCTGATCATCTCGCTCTCTCCTCTGCTGACAGGTGATTTGACCGGGCGCCGCGTGGCGGACGGCCCGGTGGTGGTGGAACTGCAGCGAGATTGAAGCGGCTGGGCCGGAGCCGCGAAAGCTGGGAGCGTTCGCAATGCGGTTCGCCCCAACTAGGAATGGCCGCAGTTCCCGGCGCGGGCGAGGGCGGGTAGGCTTCATGCCACTGGATCGAGCGCCCCCCATCAGGGGGCCGACCTCCGGGTGCCCCCAACGAGTGCCGCCATGACGCCCTTGTCCTCCACCTCGCCGCTGCCTGCCGCCGCCGCGCTCGCCACCGAGCGCGCGCTTCCTTCCGGCCTGGGCACGGGGGTTGGCGCCTTGGGAGGCGCGGCGGGCGAGGGCAGGCGCGAGCTGCCGGTCGGCGACGCGCTGCTCCGGGCGGACGTGGAGCCGCAGGCGCGGGGCCTGGGCGTGCAGGCGCATGCCGCGCGGGTGCTGGCGGCGCTGGCGGGTGAGCCCGCTTGATGGGGCCTGATGCGGGCGGGACTCGCATCCCCATGAACGATCGCGCGCGCGAGCCCGAATGGCGCCGCGCCGCGCAGGCGCTGCTGTCGGGTTGCGTGGACCTGGGCGACGCGGGGCAGCGGCTGGCACTGCTCGAGCAGATCTGCCGCGGGCTGGGCGATGCGCTCTATCCGGACTTCCTGACGCTGCTCGCCTATGTGGGGGAGAACGGCGATGCGCAAGCCTGCGCGGTGGTGGCGTCGACGCTGCTGGAGGGGCTGCGCAGCGGGCGCATTCCGAGCGGACGCCGGCAGGCGTGGGGCGGGGCGCGGCAAGGCGGGGCGTGGCGATCGCTGGGGCCGCTCGAGTACCTCTGCGCGCAGCAGGAGCCGGCCGAGGCGGTGTCATGGAGCGAAGCGCGCTTCCGGCGCGAGGGCCAGGCCTTGCTGCGGCTGCTGGGCAGCGACGCGGACACGCGGCGGCTCTATATCGAGCGCCTGATGGCGCTGGCGGATGACCCGCTGGAAGGCGGCCTGTCGCGGCAGGCGAGGGCGGGGCTGCGTCGGATGGCGCAGGCGTGGGGCGAAGGCGAGACGCCCGCGGCGGTATGCGAGCGCTACCTGGAGAGCCTCGCGGAGCCGCGAGGCGGCTTGGGCGCGCTGGCGGCGGGGTTCAGGCGCTGAGCTCGCCGTGGGATTCCGAGAACAAGGAAGCCCCCTAGATTGCTGGCGAAAACGGACGCGGCATAGACAAGGTTGCGGATGCGAGCAGATGTCCGCGGCCGAATAGTGGGTCTCGCGGCGGGCGTTCCTGCCCTGACCGCGCCCGCGGCGAGCTGGCGGCTCGCCATTCGCATTCAGCATGGAAAGAGGAACCGATCATGGCTCAGGAACTTGTGGCGACTTTCGATGGACCGCTGGACAGCTTCAGCATCAACCTCAATCTTCAGAACGCCAGCAGCGGAGAGATTCGCGAGGTGGGCGTCAGCACGAGGACGGCCAAGTTTCCGATCCTCTTCGACACATTCGGCTTCTTCTCCGGACCCGCGACGCTTGTCGGTACCGATGGTGTGGACACCGAGGTGGTGACGGCGCGATTTGCCAACTTCTCGCCTGACAAGGCGGTGAGGTTTGGGGGAATCGATCCGGATTTCCAAGGGGATGTGTCGTCCGGCGTCCGCGTTGGCGATTTCGCTGGCTCGCGCATGGTGGTGCTGTTCGCGGACGGATCGACCGGGTTCGGGGAATTCCAGCCAACGAACGACGGCAAGCTCCGTGCCGTCGCCACGAAGTAGCGAGCCGTCGGGCCGCGTGAGGCCTGACGTCTGCGCAACGGGGTCTCGTGCCTTGGCGCGAGACCTCCTTGAAGCCGTTCGATGCACCGGGAACATTGGCCAGCCTCGATACTTGGCTTTTGTCTTCCCGTCTCAGCATCGTGTTTGCCCTTCGCTGCACCGAGAAGCTCCTCGACCGGCTGAACGCCGCGCCTGAACCAGGGCCGGCACCGCCGGACACTGTCCTCGGCGACTGGTACGCCAATCTGATCCGCGTTGGCCGGATACAGGTCGTGCTCGCTGTCAGCGAGCGAAGCTTGCTGCCCGTCGTGGTGCCGGCACGGGAGGTCCAGCGGCTGTGCGAGGCGGTGGAGCTGATGTTCACCGCCATTGGCGTTCCAGCGGACGATGCGACTGCCGAGCTCGACGCAATGCAACGTTGGGTCGTTGGAAAGACGGCAAGCCGCCGTGTCCTGGGATCGCTCAACGACTTGGCATTTCAGCTTCAAGTCGCGCTGCGCGAATTGCCGGATCGAACGCTGCTGGAGCACTCGCTCTGGTTGGCCAGAACGCCCCTGAAGTTCATCGACTACGGTGGACCTGACCAAGCCACACTGGCCGCGTTCGCTGCTCACCGCGCGCTGCGGGCGGTCATCGGCCGATGACCGCTTCACTCTGAAGCGCAGGGGCGCCGGCCATTCCCTACGGAACGAAGACCGGTCCGAGCAAACCGTCTGATGGATCGGCGACGAGTCGATCGAAAGTCACCGAGCTCGTCGGTGCCTGAATCCGTATACCGTATCTCAAGAGATCCTGAGGCCGAACGAGCAACCAATCTCGAGGTTTTCCATCGTTGGCGCCGCGGTCGGGCCGCTGGGAGCGGACGATGATTTCCTCGAGGCGCGGATATTTGGACATGTATTCCTCGTCCTGACGCGCGACCCGCCAGAGCGTCAAGTAATTTGAAACCCCCCACTGGATGACGCCGTCGATGGCCGATGACTGCTGGAAACAGGCCCATGGGCTGCCGTGAAATTCAATGGTTGCATTGACGAGAGTAACCGCCCTGGCCGCCGGCAGCAGGTAATTGGCGCAGGCCGACATGCAGAATCCAGCAACCCGCAGCGAAAGCCCGGATGTTTCGAGAATTCCGGCAATGCGTATGGCGGCGACCGCGTCGCCACCCAAGCTGTTGATTTCCAGAACCTTGAGGCCGTTATCCAGTGTCAAGCGACTGTCGTGATTACTCGCTGAGCCGGTGACCACTGGGTTGGATATCGATTCGCCGAATCACGTAGACTGCCTCGCCTTTTCGACTGGTGGCATCCGAAGGAGTGAGATGACGGTTCAGATGGACTCCGCCGTGGAGCAGCAGGCTTGGGCGGTGCGCCGCGCGCTGCCCTCGGACGCCGAGCAGATCGCCGCGCATGCGTGTCATCGGGAGGATGACGCGCCGCGACGGGCTGGCTATGCCGAATGGGTGCGTCCGCGAATCGGCAGCCGCCGCTACATCGGCTTCTTCGCCATGCATGAGGGCCAGGTGATCGGCGGCGCAGGCGTCGTGCTGCTGGACTGGGGACCGACGCGGGCCAATCCCGGTGGAGTGATGGGGCGCGTCGCCAATGTCTTCACCGACGAGGCGTTCCGTGGCCAGGGCATCGCGCGCGATCTCGTCGCACGCGCGATGTCAGCCTGCGAGGCGCTCGGCGTGCGCGAGTTCAACCTCGGCGCGACGCCGCAGGGCAAGGGCCTCTATCGATCGCTCGGCTTCGTCGAGTACCCCGCCGAGATGCGGCGCCGCGTGACGCTGGCCCCATGAAAAACGGCGCCCCTCGGGGCGCCGCTGCGTCGAATGAGCCGTCCGCTCAGGCCGGCTTGACCAGCAGCGAGCGCGCCCAGGCGTCCGCTTCGCGGGCCGGCGTCTGGCCGCTCGTCTTGATGCGGTCCAGCAGCTCCGCCACGCGGCCGCGGATCTGGCCGACCTCAGCCATCACCGCGCTTTCCTCGCCTTCATTGCGGTACTCGCGCGCCACGCTGATGATGCCGCCCGCATTCACCAGGTAGTCCGGCAGGTAGGTGATGCCGCGCGCCTGCAGCGCGTCGCCATCGGCCGCCGTCGCCAGCTGGTTGTTGGCCGCGCCAGCGATCAGTTGTGCCTTCAGCGCGGGAATCGACTGCGCGTTCAGCGTCGCGCCCAGCGCGCACGGCGCCACCACGTCGACGTCGGCCGCCAGGATCTCCGTCACGCCCACCGCCTTGGCGCCCAGCTCGGTCTGCGCGCGCGCGACCTTCTCGGCGTTGACGTCCGCCACGACCAGCTTCGCGCCGGCCTGGTGCAGGTACTCGGCCAGGTGCCAGCCCACCGCGCCCAGACCCTGCAGCGCCACGCGCACGCCTTCCAGCGAGTCGCGGCCCAGCACGCGCTTGACGCCTTCGTCGATGGACACGAACACGCCGTATGCGGTCTTCGGGCTCGGGTCGCCACCGAAGGCGCCATCACGCGGAATGCCCGACACATACGAGGTGTGGGCCATCATGCCCTTCATGTCGGCCGTCGTCGTGCCGACGTCCTCGGCCGTGATGTAGGCGCCTTGCAGCGACTGCACCGCGCGGCCGAAGGCCGCGAACAGCGCCGCGCGATCGAATTCGCCCTGCGGCTTCAGGATCACCGCCTTGCCGCCACCGAAGGGCAGGTTGGCCAGCGCGTTCTTCAGGCTCATGCCTTGCGACAGGCGCAGCGCGTCGTTCAGCGCGGCCAGCTCGTTGTCGTAGCTCCAGAAGCGGCAGCCGCCGAAGGCCGGGCCGCGCGCGGTGCTGTGCACCGCCAGGATCGCCTTCAGGCCGGTCACCGGATCGGCGGCCAGCAGCACGCGTTCGTGCGGGGCCTGGTCGGGCAGGCCGAAGAGCGAGGAGGGGAGGGAGTCGGACGAGCCGGCGGCCAGCGCGCGGGCGATGTCGGTCAAGGCGTTCATGTCGGAGCCTGCACTTGTGATGCTTGAAGGGAAACCGGCGCCACGCAGGGCGCCGTGCGGTCCCCAGGCGCTTGTGGCGCATGGGGGTCGCCAGTGTAAGCGGTGCCCTCGCCGCGAACGCTGCCACAACCCGTCGCCCCCCTCGGCGACGAGCCCCCTTGGCGGACGCCCCGCGCCCGTGATACACCTGCGTTCAAATCTTGTGCGAAAAACGCACGCCCAGGGAGGGCTCCCGTGACAGACAACCCCGCCGACGACCGGTTCCGGTCGATCGTGGAGGCGATCCCGAACGCCATCGTGCTGGTGGACCGGGAGCGCCGGATCCGGCTGGTCAATCGCAAGGCCGAGGAGCTCTTCGGCTATGCGCGGGAGGACCTGCTGGGCGCGACGGTCGAGACCCTGATACCGACCCGTTTCCGCGCTGGCCATCCGCGCCATGTCGACGACTTCTTCGCGCGGCCGGAAACACGCGCCATGGGCGCGGGCCGCGACCTTTTTGGCCGGCGCAAGAACGGCGAGGAAGTGCCCATCGAGATCGGCCTGAGCCCCATCGACACGGCCGAGGGCCTGTGCACGCTGGCCGCCATCATCGACATCACCGAACGCAAGCGCGCCCAGGAACGCTTCGAGCTGGTGGTCGAGGCCTCGCCCAGCGCGATGATCATGATCGACTCGGCGCGCCGCATCCGGCTGGTCAACCGGCGGGCCGAGGAGATGTTCGGCTACGAGCGCGCCGGGTTCCTCGGCCAGCCCATCGAGATGCTGGTCCCCGAACGCTACCGGGCCGGACATCCGGGCCACGTGGCGGCCTTCTCCGGCCGGCCCGAGGCGCGGCCCATGGGCGCGGGCCGGGAGCTCTTCGGGCTGCGCAAGGATGGGTCGGAGATGCCGGTGGAGATCGGGCTGACGCCGATCGACGCGCCCGATGGGCATTACGTCGTGGCCTCCATCATCGACATCACCGAGCGCCGCCGCAGCGAGGACGAGCTGCGCCGCAGCAATGCCGAGCTGGAGCAGTTCGCCTACGTCGCCTCGCACGACCTGCAGGAGCCGCTGCGCATGGTGGCCAACTACACGGAACTGCTGGCCCAGCGCTATGCCGGGCAGCTCGACGAACGCGCCGACAAGTACATCCGCTATGCCTCCGACGGCGCGCGCCGCATGCAGCGCCTGGTGGCGGACCTGCTGGCGTACTCGCGGGTGGGCTCGCAGGGCAAGCCGCTGATGCCGGTGGAGACGGAGCAGGTGCTGCAGGCGGTGACCCACGCGCTGCAGCGCCTGCTGCGCGAGTCGGGCGGCATCGTCGACAGCGGTCCGCTGCCGCGCGTGCAGGCCGACGAGGGCCAGTTGCATCAGCTGCTGCAGAACCTCATCAGCAACGCGATCAAGTTCCGGTCGGAGGCGCCGCCGCGGGTGCGGATCTCGGCGCGGCCGCAGGGGCATCGCTGGCTGTTCCAGGTCAGCGACAACGGCATCGGCATCGACATGCAGTACGCCCAGCGCGTGTTCCAGATGTTCCAGCGCTTGCACGAACTGGGGCGCTACGAGGGCAGCGGCATCGGCCTGGCCATCGCCAAGCGCATCGTCGAGCGCCACGGCGGCACGATCTGGATCGACTCCGCGCCGGGGCAGGGCAGCACCGTGTCCTTCACCCTGCTGGCAGCCCGCCCCGAAGGAGCCTGAACCCCATGAGCCAACCGCTGAACATCCTGCTCATCGAGGACAACCCCGGCGACGCCGACCTGGTGGCGGAGACGCTGGAGCACAGCCGGCTGCGCCTGGACATCGCCGTCGCGGTGGACGGCGCGCAGGCGCTGGCGCGGCTGCTGCGCGAGCCGCCCTATGAGGAGGCGGCGCAGCCCGACCTCATCCTGCTCGACCTCAACCTGCCCAAGCTGAGCGGCCGCGAGGTGCTGGCCCGCATCAAGGTCGAGCCCGACCTCAAGGAGATCCCCGTGGTGGTGCTGACCTCCTCCGACGCGGAGCACGACATCGTCAGGAGCTACCAGCTCGGCGCCAACTGCTACGTCACCAAGCCGGTGGGACTGGTGGCCTTCCAGTCCATCGTGCAGGCGATCGAAGGCTTCTGGTTCACGGTGGTGAAGCTGCCATGAGCGCGCTGCCCGACGACCTGGGCGCGCAGGCGCGCCGCGCGCCGCTGCCCATCCTGCTGGTCGAGGACAACGACGGCGACGCCGACCTGATCACCGACCTGCTGGCCGAAGCCGCGCCCATGGCGCCGCGCACCGTGGTGCGGGCGACGCGGTTGTCCGAGGCGGTGGCGCTGCTGGAGCGGCACCGGGTGGCGGCGGTGCTGCTGGACCTGCACCTGCCCGATGCCGCCGGCACCGAGTGCGTCAGCGCCGTGCGGGCGCAGGCGCGTGATACCCCGATCGTGGTGCTCACCGGCATGGATGACGACGCGCTGGCGATGTCCTGCATGACGGCCGGCGCTCAGGACTACCTGTCCAAGCACGACGTGCGGCCACGCACGCTGGTGCGCGCGATCGACTACGCCGAGGCCCGCACCCGCGAGGCGCGCGCACGCATGCGCGCCCAGGCGCTGCGCCTGCGCAGCGCCGAGCTGGAGCTGGAGAACAAGCGCATCCTGGAGATCAGCCGGCACAAGGGCCGGCTGCTGGCCAACATGTCGCACGAGCTGCGCACGCCGCTGAACGCGGTGATCGGCTTCTCGCAGTTGATGTCGGACGGCGCCGCCACCCTGCCCGCGGAGCGGGTGCGCAGCTACGCGGGGCACATCCTGTCCAGCGGCCGCCACCTGCTGGACCTGATCAACGACATCCTGGACCTGGCGCGGCTCGAGGCGGGGGGCGTGGAGCTGCATCCCGGCCGGACCAACGTGGCCGAGGTCGCGCGCGAGGTGGTGGACGTCGTGACCGGCAGCTTCGCCGAGAAGCCGCTGGCGGTGGACATCGAGATCGACGAGCACCTGGGCCTGGTCTGGACCGACACGCTGCGGTTGCGGCAGGTGCTCTACAACTACCTGTCCAACGCCTGGAAGTTCACGCCCGAGGGCGGGCACCTGACGGTGCGGGCCGCGCCTTGCGGCGAACACCGCTTCCGGGTCGAGGTGGAGGACACCGGGCCGGGCATCGCCGAGGAGGACCTGGCGCGGCTGTTCACCGAGTTCACGCAGTTGCCCTCGGCGGTCCGCCGCCAGTACCCCGGCACGGGGCTGGGCCTGGCGCTGACCAAGCGCATCGTCGAGGCGCAGGGCGGCCAGGTCGGCGCGCGCAGCGAGGTCGGACGGGGCTCCACCTTCTTCGCGGAGCTGCCCGACCCCGGAATGCACGGCGAGGCGGCGCCGCCGGCCGGCATCCCGGCGCCAGGCTGAAGGGGCCGCTTGGGGCGGAGCCCCGGCGGGCCGTGGGCGCGGTGGTGACGCTCAGCGCCCGTGCGGGCTTTTCTCGCGGTCAGCGGCCCATGAAGGCGTCGGCGCGCAAGGTCACGACCAAGGTGTCGCGATGGCCTGGATGGGCGGGCTCGATCGGCTGGATGGGCGTGGTCTCATGGATGACGCGCTCGTCGTCGAGCAGCAGCAGCGTCCACGGCTCCATCATCGTGAAGCGCTGGCCGCGCGGTCCGTCGGCCTCGAACACGCGCGACTCACCGCCCTTGATGCCATGCCGCGCCAGCATGAACACCGCCACCAGATCCACGCCGTCGCGGTGGGCGCCCTCGGGCGTCGGACGGCCGATGCCGCCGGCCGTGTCGATGCGGAACTGGTGCGCCTCGACGAACCACGGACGCGCGCCCTTGAGCCGGTCCGCCACGCCCGCCAGACCCAGCAGCAGCCGCGGCCAGATCGGCAGGTCGATCGCCGCCGCGTCCATCGGCTCGAACCAGCGCTCGATGCCGCCGTGCAGGGCGTTGTAGTCCACCGGTTGCCAGTGCGCGCGATGCGGCGCCAGGCGCACCGACGGGTCGGCCTGCGAGTCGACCACGAAGCTCGCATGCCGCCGGAAGCGGTAGCGGCCGCCGTCGCGCAGGTAGGCGTCCGGGGGCAGGTCGTTCCAGTACTGCTGCAGCCCGCGCAGGTCACCGGCCTGGCAGTGCAGCCAATGCGTCAGGCTCTCCGGCGCGATGACGGTGTGACCGAGATCCTGCAGTTGCTGCTCGAACTGCGCGGCGCTGGAGTAGGGCGGCGGGAAATGCTTCATGGGCGGCAGTATGGAACGGCGCGCGCCCGATGGCACATGTCACGCCGTGAGCAGGGAGTTCGAAGTGCGTTGAACGCGGCGTCAGCCGCCGTGTTTGTCCAATTCGGAGGTGAACGCGTCGGCGTAGAACTCCTGCGGCGGAAGACCGCAGCGCGCGACGAAATCGCGCTGCGCGGACTCCACCATCACCGGCGCGCCGCAGGCGTAGATCTGGTGTTTCGACAGGTCGGGGAGGTCGGCCATCACCACCTGATGGACGAAGCCGGTGCGGCCGGTCCAGCCGTCCTCGGCCTTGGGCTCGGACAGCACCGGCACGTAGGTCAGCGTCGGCATCGCCGCGGCGGCGGCCTCGGCCCAGCCGTGCAGGTAGAGGTCGGCCTTGGAGCGGCAGCCCCAGTACAGCGTCACCGGCCGCGTGATGCCCTGGTCCTGGATGCGTTCCAGGATCGCCTTGATCGGCGCGAAGCCCGTGCCCGACGCCAGCAGCACGATCGGCTTGTCGCTGTCCTCGCGCAGGAAGAACGAACCGAACGGCCCCTCCATGCGCAGGATGTCCTTCTCCTTCATCGCGCCGAACACGTGGTCGGTGAACTTGCCGCCGGCCATGTGGCGGATGTGCAGTTCGATCGCGGGCGGCGTGCCGAGCCGGCTCGGCGCGTTGGCCATCGAATAGCTGCGGCGCGCGCCGTCGCGCAGGATGAATTCGACGTACTGGCCGGCGCGGAACTGCAGGTTCTGGTTGGCCGGCAGCTGCAGCTTGACGACCGCCACGTCGCCCGCGGGCTTCTCGATCGTGATCACGCGGCTGGGCAGCTTCAGCACCGGGAACTCGCCGGCGCCGGGCACCGTGCGGGCCTCGACGGTGCAATCCATCCGCGGCCTCGCGCAGCAGGTCAGGATCATGCCGGCGGCTTCCTCCTCGGGCGACAGCGCCTTGGACTGGTGCTCGCCATGCACCACCTGGCCTTCGACCAGCTTGCTCTTGCAGGAGCCGCAGGCGCCGTCCTTGCAGCCGTAGGGCAGGCCGATGCCCTGGCGGATGGCGGCGGCCAGCAGGGTTTCGTCGTCGTCGACGGAGAAGTTGCGGCCGGCGGGCAGGACGGTGACCTGGAAGCTCATGGTGCGGAGTCGGCGCGGCCTCGGGAGCCGCGCGAAGTCGAGGAGTGAACGGGGCGGAAGCGACACGGCCCGCGCGGTCCATGGACCGGGCGCGAGCCGTAAACTGATCCGCCATTTTGCCCCAGCCCGCCTTGCGCTCCCTCATGCCAGGTTCCAACCCCGCGTCGCCCCCCCTTCTTCGCCGCGCCCGCCGCGGCCGTCTGTTGATCATCGGCTGCGGCGACGTCGGCCTGCGGGTGCTGCGGCAACTGGCCGGACGCTGGACCGTCTTCGCGCTGACCAGCAGCGCCGCGCGGGTGCACGCCTTGAGATCGGCCGGCGCGATTCCGCTGATCGGCAACCTGGATGACGCCGCCTCGCTCGGCCGGCTGGCGGGGCTCGCGGACCGCGTGCTGCATCTGGCGCCGCCCGCGGCGCAGGGCCGCACCGACGAGCGCACCCGCCGCCTGCTGCAGGCGCTGTCGCGCTCGGCGGCGCCGCGCCATCTGGTCTACGCGAGCACCAGCGGCGTGTATGGCGATTGCGGCGGTGCGCGCATCGACGAGACGCGGCGCCCCCATCCCGCCAACGACCGCGCCTGGCGGCGCGTCGATGCCGAGGCGCAATTGCGCCAGTGGGGACGCGTGGCCGGCTGCCCGGTGACGATCCTGCGGGTGCCTGGCATCTACGCGCTGGACCGCGAGGGCGGCCATCCGAAGGAGCGGCTCGGCAAGGGGCTGCCGGTGCTGGCGCGCGAGGACGACGTCTACACCAACCACATCCAGGCGGACGACCTGGCCCGGGCCTGCGTGCTGGCGCTGATGCGCGGCCCCGCGCAGCGCGTGATCCACGCCTGCGACGACAGCGAACTGCCGATGGGCGACTACTTCGATCTGGCGGCGGACCTGTGCGGCCTGCCGCGGCCGGCGCGCGTCGCGCGCGCGCAGGCCTCGGGCGTGTTCTCGCCAATGCAGATGAGCTTCATGAACGAATCGCGCCGCATGGACAACGGCCGCCTCAAGCGGGAACTCCGCCAGCGCCTGCGCTATCCGACGCCGGCGCAGGGGCTGCTCGCGGTCGAGACCTGACCCTCGCGCCAGCGGCCAGGGCCGCGGGTCAGCGTCTGCGGCCGCTGCGCCAGTGGTTGATCATCAGCCACGCGCCGAGCATTCCGCCCAGGTGGGCGAAGTGCGCGATCCCGCTGCTGCCCGAGAACCCGAGGATGAGTTCGATCGCGCCGAAGATGGCCACGAAGATCTTGGCCTTCATCGGGATGGGCGGAAACAGCGGCATGATGATCCGGTCCGGGAAGCGCAGCCCGTAGGCCAGCAGCAGGCCGAACAGCGCGCCGGACGCGCCGACGGTGGGCGCGTAGCTGCTGGTCACCAGCGTGAACACGAGTTGCGCGGCGGCGCCGGTCAGCGCGCTGGCGAGCAGCAGCAGCAGGTAGCGCGAGCGGCCGTAGACGATCTCCAGCTCCGAGCCGAACATCCACAGCCCGAGCATGTTGAAGAACAGGTGCAGCGTGTCGCCGTGCAGGAAGGCGTAGGTGACGGGCTGCCAGAGTTCGAAGCGGCCGGAGTTCAACGGCCAGAGGGCCGCCAGGGCCATGGTCGTGCCGTAGGCGCCGCCTGGCAGCAGCTGGAGCAGACAGAACAGGCCCACGCAGAACAGCATGAGGGCCTTGGTCACCGGAGGGATGGTGGGCATGGATCGGCGTCTTCAGATGGCGCCGGGCGGCGCGAGGGAAGGCGCAATGGTCATGTCAGCCAATGCGTTCGGGCGAGTGTAGCCGCGCCCCGGGGTCTGGCCGCCCATGAAACTGAGGCCGGGCTGAAGCTGGTCCCGAAGCCGGTCCCGAAGCCGCGCGCGTGGATGGCCGCCAGCGGACGGACGCAGGCAAGGCTTGACCCGCTGGACGCGGCGCGGCGCGGCTTGAAGAAGGGGGGAGAAAAGAGAAGAAGGGGAGAAGAACGCTGAGAGTGGTGCCCGGAGCCGGACTCGAACCGGCACACCTTGCGGCGGGGGATTTTGAGTCCCCTGCGTCTACCGATTTCGCCATCCGGGCTCATCAGCGATGCGGCCCTTCGTCTGCAGGAGAGGCGAGGGGCCGCGAAAGAAAAGCATTATGCCACGCACTGCCTTCCCGCCGCTGAGAGAATCCGCCTCCATGAGTGAATCCAGCGCCTCCCCCCCGTCCTATCCGACCCTGGAAGACGTGATCGGCAACACGCCGCTCGTGCGCCTGCAGCGCGTGCTCGGTCCCGAACTCGCGGCGCGCGGCAACGTGCTGCTGGCCAAGCTCGAGGGCAACAACCCGGCCGGCTCCGTCAAGGACCGTCCCGCGATCAGCATGATCCGGCGCGCCGAGGAGCGCGGCGAGATCAAGCCCGGCGACACGCTCATCGAGGCCACCTCCGGCAACACCGGCATCGCGCTGGCGATGGCCGCGGCGATCCGCGGCTACCGCATGGTGCTGATCATGCCGGAGGACCTGTCGGTGGAGCGCGCGCAGACGATGAAGGCCTTCGGCGCCGAACTGATCCTGACGCCGCGCTCCGGCGGCATGGAGTACGCGCGCGACCTGGCCGAGCAGATGCAGCGCGACGGCAAGGGCCGCGTGCTGGACCAGTTCGCCAACAACGACAACCCGCGCATCCATTACGAGACCACCGGGCCCGAGATCTGGCGCGACACCGGCGGCCGCGTGACGCACTTCATCAGCGCGATGGGCACGACCGGCACCATCACCGGCGTCTCGCGCTTCCTGAAGGAGAAGAATCCGGAGATCCGCATCATCGGCGCCCAGCCGGCCGAGGGCTCGCGCATCCCCGGCATCCGCAAGTGGCCGGCGGCCTACCTGCCGAAGATCTATCGCCCCGAGACGGTCGACGAACTGCTGCATGTCAGCCAGTCCGACGCCGAGGACATGGCCCGCCGCCTCGCGCGCGAGGAGGGGCTGTTCGGCGGCATCTCCGCGGCCGGGGCCTGCTGGGTCGCGATGCAGATCGCGCGCCAGGTCTCGAACGCGACCATCGTGTTCGTGGTCTGCGACCGCGGCGACCGCTACCTGTCGACCGGCGTCTTCCCCGCGTGAATCTCCGGCCTGAACTTCCGGCCTGAACTCCAGGCCTGAACTCCAGGCCTGAACTCCGGGCCTGAACTCCGGGCCTGAGGCCGCGCCACCCGATCGAACCCGCCTGCTGGAGCTCCGAGATGACGTTCCGCTTCTGTCCGCAATGCGCGTCCGAGCTCGCCTGGATCGAGCTGCCCGAGGACGGCGGTCCCAAGACCCGGCTGCGCTGCACGAACTGCGACTTCACCCACTGGAACAATCCGACGCCGGTGCTGGCCGCCGTCGTCGAGTGCGTCGACCGCGAGGGGCAGGTCTTGCTCGCGCGCAACGCCGCCTGGCCGACGCGGTTCTTCGGCCTGATCACCGGCTTCATGGAGGCGGGCGAGTCGCCGCAGGAGGGCATCCGGCGCGAGGTGCTCGAGGAGACCTCGCTCGAGGCGCTCGGCGCGACGCTGATCGGCGTCTACGACTTCCAGAAGAAGAACCAGGTCATCATCGCGTACCACGTGCCGGCGCGCGGCGAGATCGCGCTGTCGCCCGAACTGGCCGAGTACACGCTGACGCTGCCGGAGCAGCTCCAGTGCTGGCCCGCCGGCACCGGCCAGGCGCTGGCCGACTGGCTGCGCGGCCGTGGCATCGAACCGGCGTGGATGCCGCCCCGGACCTAGAATCGCGCCTCATCGCCCGCTGCTCGGCCGGTCATCGCCGGACGGGCCGGCGCAAGGACGCTCTCATGGACATTCACAAGGAACTCGACACCCGCGGCCTGAACTGCCCGCTGCCCATCCTCAAGGCCAAGAAGGCGCTTGCGGAGATGGAAAGCGGCCAGTTGCTGAGAGTGGTCGCGACGGACCCCGGATCGATGCGCGACTTCCAGGCCTTCTCGCGCCAGACCGGCAATGAGCTGGTCGAGCAGACCAGCGCGGGCGACGAATTCATCCACGTGCTCAAGCGCCGCTGAGCGCCGCACGAGTCCCTCGGCGCGCCGTCCGCCCGGTTGCGTCCTGAAACGAAGAAGGCCACGCATCGCGTGGCCTTCGCGCTTCATGACGGGTCAGTGACGGGAAGTCCTGCCGTCAGAAGTTCAGCGCGGTCAGATTTCCAGCGTCTTCAGGTACTCGCGGAAGCTGGCGCCCAGTTGCGGGTGGTCCAGCGCGAGCTCGACGTTGGCCTGCAGGAAGCCTTCCTTGCTGCCGCAGTCGTAGCGCTTGCCGTCGTAGCGGAACGCGAACACCTTCTCGCGGCGCATCAGCGCGGCGATGCCGTCGGTCAGCTGGATCTCGCCGCCGACGCCGCGCGGCTGCGTGGCGATCTCGCGGAACACGCCCGGCGTCAGGATGTAGCGGCCGGCCACGCCCAGGCGCGACGGGGCGTCCTCGGGATTGGGCTTCTCGACCATGTGGGTCAGGTCCATCAGGCGGTCGCTGATGGCCGAGCCGGCCACGATGCCGTAGCGCTTGGTGTGCTCGGCCGGGACTTCCTGGACGGCCAGGATGGAGGCCTGCCATTCGGAGAACTGGTCGACCATCTGCTTGAGCACCGGCGGCTTGCCGACCATCAGGTCGTCGGCCAGCAGCACCGCGAAGGGCTCGTTGACGACCACGCACTGCGCGCACAGCACCGCATGGCCCAGGCCCAGCGCCTTGGGCTGGCGGATGTAGATGCACTCCATGTCGTCGGGCTTGATCGAATGGACCAGCGCGAGCAGCTCCTTCTTGCCGGCGGCCTCGAGTTCGGTCTCGAGCTCGAAGGCGGTGTCGAAGTGATCGGGGATGGCGCGCTTGTTGCGGCCGTTCACGAAGATCATCTGGCGGATGCCGGCCGCGTAGGCCTCCTCGACCGCGTACTGGATCAGCGGCTTGTCGACCACCGGCAGCATCTCCTTGGGCTGCGCCTTCGTGGCGGGCAGGAAGCGTGTGCCGAGTCCGGCAACCGGGAAGATTGCCTTGTTGATGAGGGCCATTTACGTACACTCCAACGGTAATTGCGCCGGCATTCTTGCATGGCGCTACTGAAAGAAAATCAAACAATCCTCTCCAAACCCCTCATGTCAGTGCTAGTCCTGGAACCGCTGGAGGCTGACGTCCTGGAATGGCTGGCGGAGCGCCACGCGATCCAGGCCGCGCCCGATTTGGCGGCCGCACCGGCGACATTGAGAGAGCATGTTGCGCAGGCCCAGGCAATTTTCCTGCCCGCCTCGGTCGCGCTGGATGCGGAGCTGGTCCGGCGCGCGCCGCGGCTTCGCGCCATCGGGCGCATTGGCGCCGGCGCCGAGAACATCGACCTCGAGGCCTGCCGCGCCGCCAACATCGAGGTGGTGCGCGCGCCCACCGCGGCCGCGTCGGCCGAAGCGGAATTCGTCATCGGTGCCTTGCTCGCGCTGCTGCGCCGCGTGCCGGTGCAGGGCGCGGACGGCAATTGGGTGGGACGGGAACTGGGCTGCGCGACGGTCGGCCTGGTCGGCCTGACGCCCGCCGCGCGCCAATTGGCGACGCTGCTGCCCGTGTTCGGTGCGCGTGTGATTGGTTACGACCCCAGCCTGCACCACGCCGATCCGCTGTGGGCGCAATGGGGCATCGAGCCCTACGGCCTGCGCGAGTTGATGCAGGCGGCCGACGCGGTCAGCGTGCAGCTGGCCTACTTCCCGCGCTATCGCGGCCTGATCGGCGAGCGGGTGCTGAACTTCTGCAAGCCGTCGCAGGTGCTGGTGTCGACCTCGCACTCGGCGCTGTTCGACGAACAGGCGCTGGCTGACGCGCTGCATGGCGGCCGCCTGCTGGCCGCCTGGCTGGACTTGATGGAGCCCGGCCTGATGGAAGCCGGACGCCCGTTGCACGGGGCGCCCGGTCTGCAGGTCACGCCGCGCGTGGCGGCGACGACCCGGGAGTCACGGATGCGCGCCGCGTGGAGCGTGGCGCGGCGGATCTCGGAGATCCTGTCCGCGCCCGCGGCGCAGCCTGAGTTCAGGCCGACCCACCCAGGCGCGCTGCCTGATCTTTTAGCCGAGCCACGGTGGCGCTGAAGTCGGCGATGCGCTGACGTTCCTGCTCCACGACGGCCGCCGGCGCGCGCGCCACGAAGCTCTCGTTGCCCAGCTTGGCGTTGGCCTTGGCGATCTCGCCTTCCAGGCGGGCGATCTCCTTGCCGATGCGGGCGCGCTCGGCCTCGACGTCGATCTCGACCTTCAGCGCCAGACGCGCGGCGCCATGCACCAGCACCGGCGACATCGCGCTCTGCTGGTTGAACGCCGTCTCGTCCTCGATCAGTTCGACGCTCTGCAGCTTGGCCAGCACCTTCAGCGCGGGCGCGGCCTCGCGCAGGAAGGACAGGTCGCCGCCGGCCAGCAGCGGCACGCGGTCGGACGGGCTCAGGCCCATCTCGCCGCGCAGGCTGCGGCAGGTGCCGACCACGGCCTTCAACTGCTCGACCCAGGCGATGGCCTGCGGGTCGATGCGCTCGGGCTGCGCGACCGGGTAGGGCGCGGTCACCAGGAAGTCGGTCGACTTGCGGCCGGCGATCGGCGCGACGGTCTGCCAGAGTTCCTCGGTGATGAAGGGCGCGATCGGGTGCAGCAGGCGCAGGATGGTCTCCAGCACGCGGATCAGCGTGCGGCGCGTGGCGCGCTGCGCGGCCTCGTCGCCATCGGCCTGCGCGGTCTGCAGCTGCACCTTGGCCAGCTCCAGGTACCAGTCGCAGTACTCGTCCCACACGAAGGAATAGATCGCGTTGGCGACCAGGTCCAGCCGGTAGTCGGCGAAGCCCTGCGCCACGGCCTGTTCGACCTTCTGCAGCTCGCTGACGATCCAGCGGTCCGCCTGCGAGAAGCGCAGGTAGCCATGGGCCTTGCCGCCGGGCGCGCAGTCCTCCTTCGTGTGCTCGGCCAGGCCGCAGTCCTGGTCCTGCGTGTTCATCAGCACGAAGCGGGTGGCGTTCCACAGCTTGTTGCAGAAATTCCGGTAGCCCTCGCAGCGCTTGCTGTCGAAGTTGACGCTGCGGCCCAGCGTCGCCATCGCCGCGAACGTGAAGCGCAGCGCGTCGGCGCCGTAGCCGGGGATGCCGTCGGGGAATTCCTTCTCGGTGGCCTTGCGGACCTTGGGCGCGGTCTCGGGCTTGCGCAGGCCTTGCGTGCGCTTGTCCAGCAGCGGGGCCAGCTCGATGCCGTCGATCAGGTCGACCGGGTCCAGCACGTTGCCCTCGGACTTGCTCATCTTCTTGCCTTGCGCGTCCAGCACCAGGCCGTGGATGTACACGTGCTTGAAGGGCACCTTGCCGGTGAAGTGCGTCGTCATCATGATCATCCGGGCGACCCAGAAGAAGATGATGTCGTAGCCGGTCACCAGCACCGACGAGGGAAGGAACAGGTCCTGCTCGAGCGTCTTCGCCGGCCAGCCCAGCGTCGAGAACGGCACCAGCGCCGACGAGTACCAGGTGTCCAGCACGTCCTCGTCGCGTGTGAGCGGGCCGGTGTAGCCGGCCGCGGCGGCCTTGGCCTGCGCCTCGGCCTCGTCATGGGCGACGAAGATCTCGCCGCCGCTGCCGTACCAGGCCGGGATCTGGTGGCCCCACCAGAGCTGGCGCGAGATGCACCAGTCCTGGATGTTGTTCATCCACTGGTTGTAGGTGTTGACCCAGTTCTCGGGCACGAACCTGACCTCGCCCGAGGCGACCACGTCGATCGCCTTCTGCGCGATGGACTTGCCGTCGCGGCCCGGCTTGCTGGTGGCGACGAACCACTGGTCGGTCAGCATCGGCTCGACGATCTGGCCGGTGCGCGTGCAGCGCGGGACCATCAGCTTGTGCTTCTTGACCTCGATCAGCAGGCCCTGTTCCTCCAGCGCCTGGACGATCGCCTTGCGCGCGGCGAAGCGGTCCAGGCCGCGGTACTCGGCGGGGATCTCGTCCATCGTGTCGACGACGGTCGCGTCCAGCGTGAAGATCGTCAGCATCGGCAGCTGGTGGCGCTGGCCGACCTGGTAGTCGTTGGTGTCGTGGGCCGGCGTGACCTTGACGACGCCGGTGCCGAACGCCTTGTCGACGTACTCGTCGGCGATCACCGGCACCAGGCGGCCGGTGATGGGCAGCTTCACCTGCCTGCCGATCAGGTGCCTGTAGCGCTCGTCCTCGGGGTGGACCATCACGGCGGTGTCGCCGAGCATGGTCTCGGGCCGCGTGGTCGCCACGACCAGCGACTCCTCGCCCTCGGCCAGCGGATAGCGGATGTGCCACAGCGAGCCGTCCTCCTCCTCGCTCTCGACCTCGAGGTCGGAGACGGCGGACTTCAGGATCGGATCCCAGCTGACCAGGCGCTTGCCGCGGTAGATCAGTCCCTCGTCGAAGAGCTTGACGAAGGTGTCGACGACGACGGTCGACAGCTTCTCGTCCATCGTGAAGTACTCGTGGCCCCAGGACACCGAGTCGCCCATGCGGCGCATCTGCTGCGTGATGGTCGAGCCGGACTGCTGCTTCCATTCCCAGACGCGGGCGACGAAGTTCTTGCGGCCCAGGTCGTGACGGCTCTGGCCCTGGCCCTGCAGCTGGCGCTCGACGACGATCTGGGTGGCGATGCCGGCGTGGTCGGTGCCGGGCACCCACAGCGTGTTGTAGCCGCGCATCCGGTGGTAGCGCGTCAGCGAGTCCATGATGGTCTGGTTGAACGCGTGCCCCATGTGGAGCGTGCCGGTGACGTTGGGCGGCGGCAGCTGGATGCTGAACGACGGCCTGGCCGGGTCGAGCGTCGGCTCGTAGAGGCCCTTGGACTCCCACAGCGGGCCCCAGTGGGCTTCGAGAGAGGAGGGTTCGAAGGACTTGGCGAGTTCGGTCATGGGGGCGCTCCGCCGCGAGGCGGTGTCATCTAGGCGAGGGACACGGAGCCCGCGATTGTAGAGGGCCATGGCCCCGGAGAGCCCCGTCCGGGGCGCCCGTGGAACGGGGGACAGCCAGAGGGGGATCACCGTCGCCCGGGCGGGGGATGTCGAAATCCGGCTCCCTGACGCGTCGTGTCAGCAGAGACGCGCGATCCCCCTTCGGAGGCCTTCCGTCGGGCAGGGGAGCGGCGATACAAAACGAAAAGCAGCGATACCGCGGTGAGATGCCCTCGCGAGGGGGCATGGGAATCATGGCGACATGGATTCACCGCCCGGACACCCGGGCTTTACCGAGGAATTGCACCATGCACCTGTTTCGACGCTGGAGCCACCACCATGAACGTCACGACACTCACTTCGGCCACGATGGCCACCGCGGTCCTTTCGGCCCTGTGCGTGACGATGGCTTCTACGGCCCGCTGCCCATCGATGGACCCTGGTTCCGCCTCGGCGGTTTCGGCGGCTTCCCGCATGGCTGGGGCGGTCTCGGACGCGGACACGGGCGCCACGGCCACCACGGTGGCCCTGGTCGCCACGGCGGTCATGGGTGGGGCGGCTTCGGCGGGGGCCTGGGACCCGATGCCGGTCACGCCGGCCGCGGCGAGAGGCTGCAAGCCCGGGCCCGTGCCTTTCTGGACCTGAGCGGCGAGCAGTCGGCGCTGTTCGAGCGGCTGATCGGGCAGCTGGGCACCGCCCGGCGCGCGCTGAAGGCGCTGGCCAAGGGCCCGGAGGTGGCCCGGCTGATCGACAGCGAGAACTTCCGCCGCCAGGAGGCGCAGGCGCTGTTCGATGGCCAGGTCGAGGCGCTGCGCGCGACCGGTCCGGCGCTGGTGGCGGCCTTCGGCGACTTCTTCGACGCGCTGGACTTCGACCAGCAGCAGATGCTGCGCTTCCTGATGCGGCGCCTGCGCCGCCGCGCGGGGCGCGATGACGGCCGCGGCGGCCGCGGCGATCATGGTGATGGCGGGGGCCTCTGATGGAGGCGCGCGACTGCCGGCAGCCGCCGGGGCTGCTGCGTCCGGTCATCGACCGGAACAGCTGCGAAGGCAAGGGCGATTGCGTCGAGGTCTGCCCCTATGGCGTGTTCTCGGTGGGCACCTTGCCGGCCGATCGCCGCAAGGAGCTGAGCCTCTTCGGCAAGCTGCGCGGCTATGCGCATGGCTGGCAGCAGGCGTTCACGCCGAATGCCGACGCCTGCCGGGCCTGCGGCCACTGCGTCAAGGCCTGCCCCGAGCGCGCCATCACGCTGGTCCGGCATACCCGCGCTCCGGGTCCGGCCGGCCAGGCGGCTGGGCACAATGGACGCCACGATGCATCGACTGCTGCTGATTGACGACGACGAGGCGCTGGCCGCGCCGCTGGCGAGCTACCTGGCGCGCTTCGATTTCGAGCTGAGCGCGGTGACGCGGCCGAGCGCCGCGCTCGCGCGGCTCGCCGGGGAGCGCTTCGACGCGCTGATCCTGGACGGCATGCTGCCGGAGATGGATGGCTTCGCCTTCTGCAAGCAGTTGCGCGGCGGCCAGGATCCGTGGCGCGAGATTCCCATCCTGATGCTGACCGCGCGGGGCGACCTGACCGACCGCGTGGTCGGGCTGGAGCTGGGCGCGGACGACTACCTGGCCAAGCCCTTCGAGCCGCGCGAGCTCGCCGCGCGGCTGCAGACCATCCTGCGCCGCGCGCGGCTCGCGCCGGCGGCTGCGGCGCCCGCGACGCTGCTGCGCTTCGAGGGCCTGGACATCGACACCGCGCGCCGCCAGGTCATGGCCGGGGGCGGGCCGGTCGAGTTGACCAGCACCGAGTACGAGCTGCTGGTGATGCTGGCGCGCGAGCCGGGGCGGGTGTTCTCGCGCGACGAGATCCTGAACAGGCTGCGAGGCCAGGAGGCCGACCTGTTCACGCGGGCGGTCGACATCCTGGTGAGCCGGATGCGCCGCAAGCTGGAGCCGCTGGAGGCCCTGAAGACGCTGCGCAACGCGGGCTACTGCTTCGCGCTGCCGCCGGCCGGAGAGCGGCTGGAGGGCGGGCGATGAGCGGGCAGGGGCGCCCGAAAGGGCCGAAGGCGCCGAAGGGGCCGTGGGGGCCGAGAGGTCACCAGCATCCTTACGACCATTGGGGGGACGCCCGCGGGGCGCGGGGGCCGGGCGGTCCGGGCGAGGGCTTCGATCCGCGTTGCGGCGATCCGCGCTGGCACGCCAAGCGCGACGCCTGGTGGCTGCGCATGCACGAGGCGCGGCTGAAGGAGCATCAGCGGCGCCTGACGAAGATGCGCCGCTGGGCGGAGATGGAAGCCGGCACCGTGCCGTTCCCGCGGCGGCGCGGCTGGCGCTGGCACCTGCGGGTGCGCAACCGCTGGCACCAGCGCTGGCACCGGCAGCATGCGATGTTCCGGCACTCGCTGGGCGCGCGGCTGACCGCGGTGTTCGTGATCCTGGCCTGCCTGGGCAGCGCGATCCTGTGGGGCGCGATGACGGTGGAGTACGGCCTGCTGTGGGCGGTGCCGCTGCTGTTGCTGGTGACCGGCCTGGCCTATGCCGGCATCCGCCACATGGTCGATCCGCTGCATCAGCTGGCGCTGGGCGCGGAGGCCTTCGGGCGCGGCGACCTGTCGCATCGCATCCTCGTGCGCCATGACGATGAGATCGGCGACCTGGCGATGCGCTTCAACCAGATGGCCGAGGACATCCAGGGGATGCTCGACGGCAAGCGGGCACTGCTGCTGGCGATCAGTCACGAGCTGCGCAGCCCGCTGACGCGGGCGCGGCTGCATGCGGAACTGGTCGACGAGGGAGCATCGAAGGCGGCGCTGCTGGGGGAGCTGGCGCAGATGCGGGAGCTGATCTCGGCGCTGCTGGAGAGCGAGCGGCTGGGCAGCGGGCACCGCGCGCTGCTGGTCGACGACTGCGACCTGGGCGCGCTGGCGCGCGAGCAGGACCAGCCGGGCGTGGCGCTGCGCGTCGACCGCGACCTGCCGCTGCTGAAGCTGGACCGCATGCGGGTGCAGCTGCTGCTGCGCAACCTGGTGAGCAACGCCCTGCGGCACAACGATCCGGACGCGGGGCCGGTGATGGTGTCGGTCGAGCGCGACGGCGAGGGCGCGCGCCTGACGGTGCGCGATCACGGCGCCGGCGTGCCGCCCGAGGCGCTGGCGCAGCTCGGCCAGCCGTTCTACCGGCCCGACCAGGCGCGCGCCCGCAGCGAAGGCGGCGTGGGCCTGGGCCTGTCGCTGTGCCGGCTGGTGGCGCAGGCGCATGGCAGCCGGCTGGAGCTGCGCAACGCGCAGCCGGGGTTCGAGGCGGTGGTGAGATTCGGATAGGTAGGAGCCGGAAGGCTTCCTACCGCGACAAGTCGGTCGCCTCCCCAGAAGCCGTGTGGCGCCGATGCCGACGCCTTCATCGAATCGATTTCATTGATCTTTTCGTGCCAGGTCTTGCGCGGCCGGGGCGGATCATCCGTTCCCCGCGTCACCCGGCGCGGTCCGTCGTCATCCCATCGAAGGTGATGCCTATGCGTTGATTCCGATCCGAATGGAGCTGTCCATGTCCTCGATGTCCTTCCCCGCCGCCGGCGCGTCCGGCACCCCGTCCTCCGCGGCCACGGCCGCCGCCGCCGCTGCTGCCGCGGCCCATCTCGCCGACCTCGACGTCGACGACACCGCCGGCCTGGGCGAGCCGCCCGCGCCGCCGCCGGGTCCGTCGCCGCGCCCGGCGCGCACGCTGTTCATGCAGCGCGTCCTCGACAACATCCGCCCGCTGCAGCGGATGAACCGCGAGGAGTTCGAAGCCTTCCTCTATGTCTCGCGGATGTACCCGTCGCTGAGCCGCTTCGAGCCCGCCGGCGTCGAGTTCTTCGTGCCGCGGCGCGACATCACCGTGGGCCTGGCGATGCGCACGCTGCGCGAGCGGCTCGAGCACGCGGCCTGCATCGCCGAACTGGTCTGCCGCTTCAAGCGCGAGGACCAGGAGGAGGGCGCGCTGTGCAACGACGACGAGGCCGTCGTCGCCGCCGCGGCGATCCGCGACGCCACGCGCGAGGCGCTGGGCATGCTGGGCGTCTACGAGCAGGCGGTGCGCGAGGGCCTGGCCGTCGTGCAGTACCAGGAGCCGGTGCCGGCCGAGGCGGCCTGACCGGAGTGGGGCGCCACGAGGCGCCCCGAATGGCACTTGCTTGCGGGAGCGCAACCGTGTCAAGCGCTGCTGCTGACCAACTCCCTCGCCCCCCGCGAGGGGGGAGAGGGTAGGGGAGAGGGGGTGCTTCGAAGGGCAGCAGCGCTGTGGCACGAGCCCCCTCTCCCCTCCCGCTCCCCGCTGGGTGTATGGACCGAGGACATGGGTAACAGGTGTGCCAGGACATGGGTGACACTTTTCCCGCCTAGTCAGCGGGAGGACGAAGTTGCCTTGGAGCCCAGTCACCGTGAAGGGCCAACGAGAGGAATTCGTTCGTTTCGCCCGGCAGCCTGATGCCAACATCAGCGAGCTGTGTCGACGCTACGGAATCAGCCGAAAGACCGGCTACAAGTGGCTCGGCCGAGACGATCTGGAGGATCGATCACGGCGCCCCCACGACTCGCCGACTCGCACGCCTGAGCCGCTGCAGGCGCATGTGCTGGCCCTGCGGGCCATGTACCCGGCCTGGGGGGCTCGCAAGATCGCCCATGTGCTGGCTCGCGACCACGGTGTGCAGATCGCCGCGAGCACGGCCAATTGGGTGCTGCGTCGCCATGGTCTGATCGATCCGCACGCCAGCAAGGTCGCCACGAGCTGGCAGCGCTTCGAACACGAGACGCCCAACGCGATGTGGCAGATGGACTTCAAGGGCCATTTCGCCACCGACTCCCAGCGCTGTCACCCGCTGACCGTGCTGGACGACCACTCGCGCTTCAACGTGGTCCTGCAGGCGCTGGGCAACGAGCGGCTCGAGACCGTGCAACCCGTGCTGCAGCGCGCCTTTGAGCGCTATGGGTTGCCCGAGCGCATCAACGCGGATAACGGCCCGCCCTGGGGCTCACCCACGCGTGGAGCGCTTACCGAGCTGGGCGTGTGGCTCATCCGCCTTGGCATTCGGCTGAGCCACAGCCGGCCGGCACATCCGCAGACCAACGGCAAGGATGAGCGCTTCCATCGCACGCTCAAGGCCGAGCTGCTGGCCTCGCGGCATTTCAAGGACCTGGACGATGCGCAGCATCACTTCAGCCAGTGGCGGCACCTGTACAACTCCAAGCGCCCGCATCGAGCGCTGGACATGGACACGCCGGCGAGTCGCTACACGGGAAGCCCGCGCTCAATGCCAAGCATGCTGGCGCCCATCGAGTACGGGGATGGCGACCTGGTGCGCCGCGTCGGCGACGGCGGGCGGATCTGCTTCAAGGGCAGGCTCTACCGTGTCGGCCGAGGCCTCATCGGCCAGCCAGTTGCCCTGAGACCGCATCTTGATTTCGACGGCAGCTTCGACGTCTTCTTCTGCCATCAAAAGGTGCGCTTGATTGACCTGTGCCAGGCCGACTAACCTGGTCCTGACCTGTTACCCATGTCCCGGCACACCTGTCACCCATGTCTCCGGTCCATACACGCAGGGGCGAGGGGGTAAGAAGGAGCGAGTGTCGGCACTTGCCTTGCGCAAGAACTCCCTCGCCCCCCGCGAGGGGGGAGTGGGCTGGGGCGAGGGTGTGCTTCGACGGGCAGCAGCGCTGTGTCACGAGCCCCCTCTCCCCTCCCTCTCCCGGCTGGGGCGAGGGGGTAATACGGGCGGCACTCGATCGTCTGACCCCCTCGCCCGCTTGCGGGAGAGGGCGGGGGTGAGGGCCAGCGGCGGCGGTCGTGCGCTCCCGGCAAGACCTGGACAGTAAGAAGCGGGTAAGTCGTCCCACAGGACCATCCGCCCGTCTTCACTTGGAGTTGCCTCGATGGCCGCCTCTCTGTCGCTTCGGTCTTTGCCCCGTCCCTCTTCCTTCTCTTTCATCCCCACCGCCACCCCCCACGCAGCGCTGCTCGCGCTGTCGCTCGCCGCGCTGGCCACGCCGGCCCATGCGCAGGTGTTCGGCGATGTCGATCCCGCTGCGTCCTCCGGCACCCAATGGGGGCTGGGCATTGGCGTGGCCAGCCGTCAGCGTCCCTACGCGGAAGCCGACCGCAAGAACAACGTGCTGCCGATGCTGTCCGTCGAGAACCGCTGGTTCCGGCTCGCCGGTCCTGGCGCCGAAGTCAAGCTGTGGCGCCATTCCTTCGGCCCGGGCAACAGCCTCGAGGCCGGTCTGCGCCTCACGTACGAGGACGCGGGCTACAAGGCCAGCGACTCGCCGGTACTCGCCGGCATGGACAAGCGCAAGGACTCGTTCCTGGGCGGCGGCGCGCTGGGCTGGAAGACGCCCTGGATCGACCTGGGCGCCGAATGGGTCGCCGACCTGTCGAACGAGAGCAAGGGCCAGAAGCTCAGCCTGCAGGCCTCGCACCGCCTGGGCTGGGGCGTGCTGGGCGTGACGCCGCGCGTGAAGGCGCAGTGGCTGGACAAGAAGTACGTCGACTACTACTACGGCGTCCGCGCCAGCGAGGTCACCGCCGATCGCGCGTTCTACGCCGGCAAGTCCGCGATGACTACCGAGCTGGGGCTGCGCGTCGATTACGCGATCGTGCGCAAGCACGTGGTCTTCTTCGATGCTAGTGTCACGCGCCTGCCGGACGAGATCCGGCAGAGCCCGATCGTCGGCCGCAAGGACACCTCGCGGCTGGCGGTCGGCTACCTGTACCGCTTCTGAACCCGTTGTCGATGAATCGAATCGCCCTGGTCGAGGATCATGTCCGGCTCTCCGGACTGATCCGGCAGGCCCTGCAGACCGCCGGCATCCCGACCGATGTCTTCCACGCGATGGAGCCCGCCTGGGCGGCCCATCGCGAGGTCGGCTACGCGGCGCTGGTCATCGACCGCGGGCTGCCGGACGGCGATGGCCTGGCGCTGGTCAAGCGGCTGCGCGCCGCGCGCCAGGGCACGCCCTGCCTGATGCTGACCGCGCGCGACGCGCTGCATGACCGCGTCGACGGCCTGGAGTCCGGTGCCGACGACTACCTCGCCAAGCCCTTCCCGATGGAGGAGCTGGTGGCGCGCGTGCGGGCGCTGATGCGCCGGCCGGCCGCGGTGCGGCCGCCGCGCGCGACCCTTGGCGACCTCGAGGTCGTGGCCGAGGAGGCGCTGCTGGTGCGCGGCGAGCTGTCGGTGGCGCTGGCGCCGGCGGAGTTGCAGATCGCCATCGCGCTGGTGCAGCAGCAGGGGCGGACCGTGCGGCGCGCGGCGCTCGAGGCGGCGGCCTGGGGGCTGTCCGAGGCGGTCACGCCCAACGCGCTCGATGTCGCGCTGCACCGGCTGCGCAAGAAGCTCGCGTCGATCGGCTCGACGCTGCGCATCGTCAACCTCAGGAATCACGGCTATGCCCTTCAAGACGCGCTGGCCGAATAGCCTGCGCAACCGCGTGCTGGCGGTGCTGGCGGCGAGCATGGTGTCGAGCATGTTGATCGTGGGCGTGGCCTCGATGGTGTTCTGGGAGCCCTTCACGCGCTGGGTGCTGCGGGACCAGATCGAGGACAACAGCGAGGCGCTGGCGCGCCATCTGCTTTTCGACGCGCGCGGCGTGCCCGTGCGGCTCGATCCGAAGGTCGAGCCCTGGCTGTTCGACAGCCTGCGCACCGAGGCGGTGCTGCGGGTCGCCGATGGCGACGGGCGCGTGGCCTTCGCCACCGATGGCCAGGAAACGGTCATCACCCGCGACGGCCAGCCCTACGAGCCGGTGCGCCAGTCCTTCGTGTTCACGCGCCATGGGGTGGCGATGCATGGCGCGACCGTCCCCTACGACCACGCCGGCCGGCGCTGGTACGTGCAGTTCGCGGTCAGCGACCGCATCGTGCTGCGCATGCGGGAGTCGATCGGCTTCGACGTGCTGCGCCAGGGGCTGATCGCGCTGGGGGCGACCTTCGTGCTGGTGTTCCTGGTGACCATCCACCTGTCGCTGCGCCAGGCGCTGCTGCCGGTGCGGGCGGCGTCGAGCGCGGCGCGGCGGATCTCGCCGCGCACGCTGTCCAAGCGCCTGCCGGCCGCCGAGCAGCCGCGGGAGCTGCGGCCGCTGGTCGAGGCTTTCAACGCGGCGCTGGACCGGCTGCAGGGGGCGTTCACGACGCAGCAGGAGTTCCTCTCGAACGCGGCCCATGAGCTGAAGACGCCGCTGGCGCTGATCCGCGCGCAGGTGGAACTGGCGGAGCCGGGCGCGTGGCGCGAGCAGATCCTGGAGGACGTCGACCGCGTCGCGCGCCAGGTGCAGCAGCTGTTGCTGCTGGCCGAGGCCAGCGAGCAGCGCAACTACCGCGTCGAGGCGATCGATCCGAAACCCGCCGTGCGCGAGGTCTTCGACTTCATGGAGCGGGTGGCGGCGCGGCGTGGCGTGACGCTGGGCTTGCTGCTGAGCCCCGACCTGCGTTTCTGGCAGGCCGACCGGGGCGCGCTGTTCACGCTGCTGAAGAACCTGGTCGAGAACGCGATCCAGCACAGCCCGCCGGAAGGCGTGGTCACGCTGGCGGTGGGGCCGGAGGGCTTCTCGGTGACGGACCAGGGCAAGGGCGTCGCGCAGGAGGATCTGCCGCGCATCTTCGATCGTTTCTGGCGCGGGCCGGACCGGCGCGAGCAGGGCGCGGGGCTGGGGCTGGCGATCTGCAGCGAGGTCGCGGCGGCGCATGCGTGGCGGCTCAGCGCGCACCGGCGCTCGCCCGGTCTGGAATTGCGCTGCGACATGAGCGCCGAGGCCGTGCCGGAGGCGCCAGCCGGGCATGACGCGCCGGGTGAGCCGCTCGAACCCGGGGTCCGGGCGGCGCGGGTTCCCGCCGGCGCCGGCGTGCAGACCGGCTACTCGCAGGCGGTGCGGCGCGCGCTGTTCTGATCCGCCCCGCCGCTCCCCATTGGGGCGCCGATCCGTTTCCGGTTTCCCTTCCCGGATCGGGCTGACTTCCGGTCTCCCGGTCTCCCGGTCTCCCGGTCTACGGGATGGTCCCGATCCGGCGAGTGGCGTCGCGCCTTCCGGGCTGGGTAGGATGCCCGGATGTCCGCCGCCGCTCCCGACATCCCCGCCCAGACCCGTGCCGAGGCGCCCGACACGCGCCTGCGCGACCTGGCGCGGCTGCGCCGCGTGCGCGACCGCATCGACCGAGAGTACGCGCAGCCGCTGGACGTGGACGCGCTGGCCCAGGGCGTGCACATGTCGGCCGGCCACCTGAGCCGGCAGTTCCGGCTGGCCTATGGCGAGTCCGTCTACGCCTACCTGATGACCCGGCGCATCGAGCGCGCGATGGCGCTGCTGCGCCGGGGCGACCTCAGCGTCACCGAGGTCTGCTTCGAGGTCGGCTGCGCCTCGCTGGGCACCTTCAGCACCCGTTTCACCGAGCTGGTCGGCGTGCCGCCCAGCGTGTACCGGCGCGACTCCGCGGCCGAAGCCGAAGGCATCCCGTCCTGCGTCGCCAAGCAGGTGACGCGACCGATCAGGAATCGAGAAGCGCCGGAAAAACAGCCCACCTAGACTGCGTCGCAGGGGTCCGGAACCCTGGCGGCGACGGCCGCCGACCACGCTGACCGCAACCCTTTCTGGAGATTCACATGGACATCACCATCCACTCGGCCTTCCTGCCGCACACCGATGCCGAGGCCTCGCTGGCCTTCTACCGCGACGGCCTGGACTTCGAGATCCGCAAGGACGTCGCCTTCGGCGGCAACCGCTGGATCACGATCGGTCCCAAGGGCAAGCCCGACACCTCGATCGTGCTGTTCCCGCCGAACGCGACGCCCGGCGTCACCGACGACGAAAAGCGCACCATCGCCGAGATGATGGCCAAGGGCACCTTCGCGATGCTGCTGCTGGGCGCGAAGGACCTGGACGCGACCTTCGAGCGGCTGCAGTCGCGCGACGCGGAGATCGTGCAGGAGCCCACCGACCAGCCTTACGGCGTGAGGGACTTCGGCGTGCGCGACCCGGCTGGCAACATGATCCGTATCCAGCAACTGAAGCGCTGAGGGGAGGACGACATGCCCACCACGACCACGGCCGAGGCCGGCGCCGTCGACGCGGCCAGGATGATCGATGCCCGCATCGCGGAACTCGGCGACTGGCGCGGCGAGATGCTCGCGCGGCTGCGCAGGCTGATGAAGGAGGCGGTGCCCGGCGTCGAGGAGACGTGGAAGTGGCGGGGCACGCCGGTCTGGGAGCGCAACGGCCAGATCTGCACCGGCGAGACCTACAAGGAGGTCGTGAAGATGACCTTCGCCAAGGGCGCGAAGCTGGACGATCCGGCGCGGCTCTTCAATTCGAGCCTGGACGGCAACGTGCGCCGGGCCATCGACATCCGCCAGGGCGACCCGGTGGACGAGCAGGCGCTGAAGGCGCTGTTCAAGGCCGCCGCCGCGTTGAACGACGCGGCGGCGAAACCGAAAAAAGCGACGCGAGCGGCGTGACGCCGGCTTGCCTTCCGGGGGACCTGGCATCGTGACCGGCGTCTACGACCCGCTGCTGGTGGCGCTGTCCATCGTGACGGCGGTGATTGCCTCGTTCGTCGCGCTGGACATGGCGAGCCGCGTCGTCGCGGCGGCCGGGTCGCCGGCGCGCTCGGCGTTCTGGCTCGGCTGCGGCGCGCTGGCGATGGGCACCGGCATCTGGGCGATGCACTTCGTGGGCATGCTGGCGTTCTCGCTGCCCATCGCGTTGGCTTATGACGTGCCTCTCACGCTGGTGTCGCTGGCGGTGGCGGCGTTGTCGTCGGCGCTGGCGCTGCACACGATCGCCCGGCCCAGCCTGGGGCGCCGGCGGCTGCTGATCGCCGGCACGCTGATGGGGCTGGGCATCGCCTGCATGCATTACCTCGGCATGGAGGCGATGCGGATGCAGCCCGGCATCCGGTACGACCCGGCGCTGTTCGCGCTGTCCGTGGTGCTGGCGGTGGCGGCCTCGACGGCGGCGCTGCTGATCTGCTTCCGGCTGCGGCACGAGACCATCGTCACCGGGCCCTGGAAGAAGTCCGCGAGCGCCGTCGTCATGGGCGCGGCGATCGTGGGCATGCATTACACGGGCATGGCGGCGGCCAGCTTCCCGGAGGGCAGCATCTGCGGCGCGCTCGCCGGCGGCATGGGCGGCGCCTGGCTGGGCTTCGTCATCGCGGGGCTGGCCACGCTGTTCCTGCTGACCACGCTGCTGAGTTCCGTCTACGAGGCGATGTCCCCGACCATCCGGTCGCGGCTGGTGTTCCTGGTCATCGCCGCGGTCATGCCGCTGGCCTTGATGACGCTGGCGCTGGTGCTGCTGGACTTCCAGCGCATGCGGGACGCGAAGGCGGGCGACCGCCTGAACACCGCGCGCGCCATCGCGGCCGCGGTGGACCGGGACCTGAGCGGTGTCGAGTCCGGCCTGCGCGTGCTCGCGGCGTCCCAGCTGCTGCAGGGCGACAGCCTGGCCGCGTTCTCGCTCGAGGCCCGGGATGCGATGCCGCTGCTGCATGCCTCCGGGCTGCAGCTGGAGGATGCTGCCGGCAATCTGGTGATGGACCTCCGTCAGCCGCGGTCCGCGTCGATGGTGGCCCGCAGGGCCGGCGCCGCCGCGTCCGGGGTGTTGCGGACGGGGTCCGCGGCGGCAGGGGGCGCTGCCGCCGTGCCGCGCGGCGAGACGGAGCTGGAGCGTCTGATCGAGGTCTCGGTCGCCGTGCCGGCGGACAAGACGGCGCAGTTGCAGGGGGCGACCGTGCTGCGGGCGCGGCTGTCGCCGGACCGCTTGCGGGACCTGCTGGCGCTACAGCAGATGGATCCGGACTGGCTGGCGACGGTGTATGACCGGGAAGGCCGTGTCGTGGCGCGCACGCGCAGCGCGGATCGGTACTTCGGCGTCGAGGCGCCGCGGGACCTGCTGCTCAAGCTGCGCGGGCAGTGGGAGGGGCTGGTGGACACGACCAGCCTGGACGGGGTCGCCGTGCAGACGGCGTTCGTCCGGTCGGAGGGCACGGGGTGGGCCGTGGGCATCAGCGTGCCGCGGGCGGGGCTGAATTCGCCGCTGATGCGGGCGCTGGCCTGGCTGGTGGGGGGCTTCGTGCTGACGATGGCGGGCAGCCTGTTGCTGGCCTGGCGGATCGGCGGCCGGATCGCGGGCGCGGTGCAGGCCTTGACGCAGCCGGCGCTGGCCCTGGGCACGGGCACGGGCGTGGCGGTGGAGGTGCCGCCGCTGGGCGTGATCGAAGTCGATCGCGTGGGACGCGCGCTGACGCATGCGGCGCGGCTGCTCGACGCGGCGCAGCACGAGGCCAACCATGACGCGCTGACGGGGCTGGCGAACCGATCGCTGTTCCGGCAGATGGTGCAGCAGCAGCTGGCGCTGGCGCGCCGCAACGGGACGAGCGTGGCGGTGCTCTATGTGGACCTGGACGGCTTCAAGGAGGTCAACGACACCCATGGCCATGGGGTTGGCGATCTGCTGCTGAAGGAGGCCGCGCAGCGCCTGCGCACGGCGGTGAGGGCAGGGGACCTGGTGGCGCGGCTGGGGGGCGACGAGTTCGCCATCGCGCTGGTGCACCCGGGCCCGCAGGGCGCGGCCAAGGTGGCGGCGAAGCTGGTGCGGTGGCTCGCCGAGCCGTTTGAGATCGGCGGCCTGCAGGTGTCGGTGTCCGCGAGCATCGGCGGCGCGTCGGCGCCGTCGTCGCCCGTCGATGAACCGGCCGACTGCGACGCCCTGCTGGAACAGGCCGACGCGGCCATGTACCGGGCGAAGCAGTCGGGGAAGTCGAAGTTCGTGCTCGCCGAGGCGTAGGCGTAGCCTTGACGCTTCAATGCGCTGCGTGGAGTGCGGCTGGTCACGGTCCGCGACTTCTTTCGCCGTTCAATTGACCGCAGGCACTCCGAGTGCGTTCAACGTCGGAGTTGTCATCATCCCGCTTGCCGGAAGGCCCTTCACGGTTTGGAAGTGAGACAGCGCTTCTCGCGTCTCCGCGTTGAAGATGCCGTTTACCGCTCCTTCGTAGAGACCAGTTCGCTTCAATGCAATCTGCACGCGCAGGACTTGAAGGCGTAGCTTTTCGCCGTTGTTGAGGCGGGGAGCATCGGCGTCTTCACGTGCGCCGCCCGGAGTCGATGCGGTGCCGTGGGGGCTGGACGCGGACGGTCGAGGCGTCTTTGGCTTCATCCCCTTTTCGTCACTTGACGGGTCGTCGAGCAGGTGCGAAGGAGAGTTCCGTGGGGCTGGTGCCGGACTCGGGGCCGGTGGCGAAGCTGGCGGGATGAACGCCGCGGGCGGAGGGGGAGAAGGCGAAGCGTAACTACCGCTCGAGCCGGAATAGTGGGAGCTATGGCTTGAGTGAGACCGATGACTCGAATGCGACCTGTGTCCGGCGAACAGGTTATCTGTCTCCAGGTTCAATGGCCGAAGGGATACAGGCTTGGGGTCCTCCGAAGGGGCGGTGGCAGGGCCGGCGGCCTCTGCCTTGGCCTTCGCACCGAGCAGCGGCGCGCTGGCCACGAAGAGCGCCAATGTGCGGATGAACTTAGACATTCAATCCCTCCAATTCGCGTCGCAGCACGGGCTTCAAACCTGTGCGATAGATCTTCGTGTTGTCCCAAACAAAGAAGCCGGCACAGCGGGGTTTCAATTCGCAGTTTTGGCATTCCGGTGCGTACTCGTTCTTCCAGTCGGAGATGCTCACTGCTGCAAGAGAACGCAGCGTCGCAGGAACCTTGCAGAGAGGCATGTTCATCAGGATCGGCTTCAAACCGTAGCTCATGAGGGTGTCTGCAGCGGTCGTAAGCTCTCGCGCGTAGTCGAGGACGTCGATGACTGTCATCGCCTTGTTTGCCAACGCGAAACCGACCGGCTCGGTGGCCATCAACGCAACCGCATGAACGAATGGCAAATTTCTTCCAACAAAATGTGCCCATGGGGTCAGCCCGTCAATCACCGGCTGAATCAATACAGCTCGAAGCTGAATCGTCTGACCAAACTCTTGAAGATTCAGCAGGCCAGCAATGGTCTCGTCAAATGCTCCAGGCGACTGAACCACGAAGTCATGCGCTTCGTCATGCCCTGCGTACAGCGGCACTAGCCAATGGGTTCGTCCCGGTGCCAAGCCGCCAAGGAGCGTGCGTGCCACCTTCGTGTCTCCGAGATGGCGTCCGTTCGTGAGTACCTCGACCTGAGTTTCTGGCCACCTTGCGTGCAAGAGATTCAGCAAGGCACGCAAGCGTGCAGGATGGAGCGTCGGTTCACCGCCCGATATCCCGACCGCCGCTGGCGGCTTCAGAACAAGATTGACGATATCCGTGGCCTCATCAAAGAGCCACCCGTCCTCTTGCGGCGTAGGTGGCTGAGAACACATGAGGCAGCGGCTATTGCACTGGTTGGTGACAAACAGGGTGTGATGGCGATCGCGTTCCCGGTAGCAGACGATAACCCTGCTCAGTCCTGCGCTCAGCTTCACGACATCGCCAACCTCCAAGCCAACTGACAGGTTCCGATTGACTGCGGTGGGAATCTCGAAGAGTTTGACCTCAACGTCTGGGTTGAATGGCCTAACCAGGGTCGCACTTGCCGGATCGCTGCGCCAGACACGAAAGATGCCTGAGACGGGCGACACCTCAGCGAGTTGAACTTCGCGCATGGCTATCCCTCCATTCCTGCGGGTGAAGCCCATCGTTGCAGCAGCCGGGCCAGAGCTGGTCTCTCTGCTCGGGCCTGCGCCAACAGGCCAAGCATTTCGTCGAACAAGGCCGTGTTGCGCTTGCAGTGCTCAGTATCGCGAGTCGCGATCAAGCTGACGCTTCCCCCGGCTGCGGCCGCGTCCACGGGGCTGGGGGCGCAGTAATGTCTGAAGGCGCACATGGAGCAATCAGAATCGTTTTCGACCGTCCCGAGTGCTCGAATGCGCTCAAAAGCTTCACTCTTGAGCAACTCTTCCATGGGTGCGCCGATACGCCCCATGCGGAAGCTGGTGTCGCCCGACTCGGCCAGCATCCGCGCCTCATCGCTTGGGTAGACATATCCATCGTAGTTGTAGACCAGGACAGCGGTCCCCGATGCATTTGGACTCTGCAAGTCCACGTAGCCCGCATCGAAGCTTGAAACAAGCTTGTTCAAGACGAGGCTGGCATAGACCTCGCGCATCGGTACGCCTCGCTCGTTCCACCACAGGATGCGCTTGAGCGCTCGGCGATAGAAGGTCATGAAATGCTCGCTCGTGTATCCGAGCAACGGGAGGTTTCGCTTTGCGAAGCCGTAGTGGCTCAACGGCCGAAGGAATATCTCCGGGAGGCCGAGAGCTGCATACTCATCGACGATGTCTTCGGCGTGATCGAGGCTGAGCTTGGTAGTCGTCATTAACGCCGAGACGCTCTCCTTGCCGAGCACCGTCTTGGCCAGCTCGATCCCGGCGACGGTGCGCGCATGTGAATCCCGGGAAGGGATCGGACGATTTCTGTTGTGCAGCCATGCGGGTCCGTCAATGCTCGTAGACAGTTTCACGTCGTGCTGCGCGAAGTATCGGCACATGTCCTCTGTGAGCTGGTGCAGCGTGGACGCCACCACGAAGCGAATCTTTCGACCTCGACGCTCGGGATGATGAGCCAGCGCCTCGATGGCCAACTCGATCAGGTCGAAGCGGTTGAGTGGGTCACCGCCCTGGAACTCAACGGTTAGAACCTCGGCGCCGCTGCGCATGACATGGTCGCAGGCCGACAGCACTTGCGATGGCGACAGTGAGAATCCTTTGGCGTCCAGCGCTCGGCTGACTTGGCAGTATTGACAGCTATGCGCGCACTGAAGCGTCGGAACGATGATGTGGAGTTCCGGGCCGCTCGCAGCGGTGGAGCGCTTTGCAGCGAGTCGCGAGGCGAAGAGTCGGTCTGCACCTGGCGTGGCGCCAACGCTCTTGAGCAGGTGCCGGCTCTTGAGTTCCCGGATGGTCTCAGGCTCCAGAGCGGCTGGATCGAGTCGAAGTTGCCGCAAGTCCTCGTTCGAAAGAAAAGCCACCTCGCCAATTGGCGACAGGCATGCTGAAGTGGTCGCGTTGATGCGGCGCACCTCAATTGTGCGAAGTTGCGGCGAATACCGCCCTAGTTGCGCCAAGCTCTCCCTCCGATTCGTTCTACGCGGAAGCCTGCGATGAGCCGGCCTCGCGTTCGTTCTCGCAGGTGCCAAATGTTCCAATCGGTGCGAGTCCGTCATCTATAAAACGGATTTCCGCCGGGCGACCCGACAGCGCAAAGATTCTGGTATTCCCTAGCCGTGAAGCGTCAGGACGTCATGCCCTGACGCACGCCAAGCTCGGTCGGAACATCTGAAGTCGACGCGCGAAGGTGAGTGGGGCATGCTTGCGAATATTCAGGCTGCTGTCTCTTGTTCGAGGGGCACGTAGTGAAACGAGCGAGTGATTCATGAGAACAGTGCGCGAAGCGACCCAGGAAGTGGTGAAGACCGGCTTGGCGCCGATGCTCAAGCGGCACGGCTTCAAGAAGAATGCCTTCAGCTTTGGTCGGCGAAGAGGCTCCGTCGGGCACTACTTCGATGTCCAGTTGTCTCAATGGAATCGAGGTTCCGAAGGCGGCTGCTTATTTCGGCGACGCTGATCGCTCAGTTCGACAAGGTGAACACCAATGTTCGCCAACGTCAACAGTACGTTGGGTCGTGCGGAGGCGGTGTCAGCGCAACAGTCATCGCCCGTTCGACGGCGTTATGAATTGCACGCCGGCTCGTAGTAATACGCGCACTCGCGCGCGGTCGCGTTTGTCGCCTTCCCGCGAGCGCGGCAAGTGGGCTTTCCATTACGGGTTCCGAGCGCTCGCCTGAGGGAAGCGCATCGCGTCTAATGAGTCCGCCTCGGTGTGGCGCTTTCGCGCATCTCCGGTGCAACAAGAAACAACAGAGAGTTCCGACAGGGAGGGATCCTCAGCGAGGCCGCGCCGCATGACCGACTCCGGTTCACGCGACGTGGCGCATTGCGCCTGTCCGGACATCGGGAGCAGGCAGCTTTGAAGAGAGAACTCCAGGCCTTGCGCGACATGCGCGAGGCAGGCCATGCGTCGTCGAGGGGCGATGCATCGAGCGGCCGTCTGGCCATTACCGCCATGCGCTGGGCCGGGCGAGCGGCCTTCGCGGCGCTGGCCGCGGGCACGCTGGCGGTGTGGGCACAGACCGCCGTCACCATCCAGCCGCCCAACCTGTCAGGGCCCGTCGCCGGGACGCTGGCGGGTCAGGCCGGTGTCTCGAGCGGCGGCGCGGCGACCTACAGCGTTGCGTTGCCGCTGCCTCCTGGCACGGCCGGCCTCTTGCCGACGCTGTCGCTGGACTACTCGAGCCAGTCGGGCATGTCGTCGATGGGCTTCGGATGGCGGCTGGACGGGCTGTCGCAGATCACGCGCTGCCCCAAGACGATCGTGCAGGACGGCGTACGCCGTGGCGTGACCTTGACGGCCGAGGACCAGTTCTGCCTGGACGGTCAGCGGCTGCTGATGGTGGCGGGCAGCGGCACGCACGGCGCGGCCGCGGAGTACCGCGTGCAGATCGACAGCCAGAGCCAGGTCAAGTCCTTCGGCAGCGATCCGGCCAAGGGGCCGGACTACTTCGAGGTCCGCGGCAGGAAGGGCCTGGTGTTCACCTACGGCAAGACGGCCGACGCGACGATCGAGGCGCAGGGCACGGGCCGGCCGGTGCTGACCTGGGCGCTGTCGCGGGTCATGGATCGGCGCGGCAACTACTACGACGTGCGCTACAGCAAGAGCAACACCGCGACGCTGAGCGAGGCCTATCCGGAGCGTGTGCTCTACACCGGGCACATCGACCAGGGCGGCGGCGGCGCGAACCTGGCGCCCTATAGCGCGGTGCGCTTCGTCTATGAGGACCGGCCCGATCTACAGCTGGCCTTCGTGGCGGGCAGCCGGCTGACCAACTCCAAGCGGCTCACGGCGGTGCGGACCTACGCCGGCACCGATGCCGACGGCAATGGCGGCACGCTTGCGCGCGACTTGCGCATCAGCTACGTCGTCAACGCGACCAACGGCCGCAGTCTGGTGGACCGCATCAGCGATTGCGACGCTGCCGGCAATTGCCTGCCGCCAACCACTTTCAGCTGGACCACGGCCGATCCGGCCGGCAGCGCGGGGGCTGACACCGGCAGCGGCAACTGGGGCGGACCACAGGTCGCGCTGACCTCGCTCGCCATCGATGGGGACAGGAGCCAGCAGGTGAAGTCGCAGGTCGTCATGGGCGACTTCAACGGCGACGGCATGGTCGACCTGATGCGCGGCGACGGCAGCAACTGGCAGGTCTGCCTGTCCACGGGCAGCGGCTTCAATTGCAGCAACTGGATGCCCTCGAGTTCGCTGACGCGCGACGTCGTCACCGGCGACTTCAACGGCGACGGCAAGACCGACGTGGCGGTGTACCCGAAGGTCGACGGACCGGGCACCTGGACGGTCTGTCTGTCCACCGGCTCGGGCTTCAACTGCAGCCAGTGGCCAGGCTACGGGGCGAACAACTACTACGCCAACGGCCAGACCAGCGGTGCGCTGGTGGGCGACTTCAATGGCGATGGCCGCGACGACATCGCGATCGCCGGCCCCAACGGCGACAACGAGCGCATCTGCTGGTCCACGGGTTCGGGTTTCCAGGGCGGGACCTGCCAGACCTATCCGGGCTCCTTCCTGTTCATGTACGCGGCCAAGCTCCAGACCGAGGAGAGCGTGCAGGCCTTCCAGACCGGGCAGATGAGCGTGGACATCGATGGCGACGGCCGTGTGGACGTCATCCAGTACTTCGGCACGCGCCGCAACAATCCGTCGATCTATCCGAAAGGCGCGTGGATGGGCATTCGCGCGACCGATGCGGGCTTCGTCAGTTTCTCCGCCGCCTCGACGGGACAGATGCTGCTCGATGGCGTGACGAGTCCCGGCGACTCGCGCGCCGCCGACGTGACCGGCGATCCCTACGGCAGCCTGAGCGATGTGGTCAATGGCTACATCACCGATGGCACCAATCCCGCGCGGATGGAGATCTGCCGCAGCAACGGCCTGACGCTGGTGAACTGCCTGGCGCTGCCGGGCGCGGGCAGCGCGACCGGGCCCGTGTCCTATGTGCGGGACCTCGATGGCGATGGCCGGCCCGACGTCATCGCCGCGGGCCAGGTCTGCCAGCTGCAACTGAGCGCGTACGGCGCGGGCAACGCCGACCAGTACGCGCTGACCTGCGCGCCGCGACCCGCGGGCAGCGGTGGGAGTGACACGAGTCCCGCGCTGGTGTCGTATGCGGGGGACTTCAACGGCGACGGACGTCCGGACAGCGCGTCCTACGTCATGACGTCGAACACGACGGGCTACTGGCGCGTCTACCTGTCAGGCCATGTCGGCTTCGCCGACCTGCTCGACACGGTGACCAATGGCGTGGGCCAACCGACCCGGTTCAGCTACAAGCGCCAGGGCGATCCAGGCATCTACACGCCGGGTGCCGCGGTGACTTACCCCAAGCGCAACCTGGTGGGCGGTGGCGGGGCGCTGGTGTCGTCGATGCAGACGGGCAACGGCGTGGGCGGCTGGCTGACGACGGACTACGGCTACGAGGGCGCGCGCGCCGACCTGAGCGGTCGCGGGGCGCTGGGCTTCGAGAAGCGGCGCGTCATCGACCGGACCAAGGGCATCACCACGCAGACCACGGTGAGCCAGGACTTCCCCACGATCGGCATGCCGCTGGAGACACGCTCGACGCAGACCAACGGCACGGTGCTGAGCCTGTCGACGGTGAGCTATGGCAGCCAGGCGACGTCGGGCGGCGCGGTGTGTGCGTATCCGCAGTCGTCGACGCTGCAGACGCGTGATCTCAACGGCACCGCGATCGCGACGACCTCGTCGAGCGTGGCGGCCGGCGGCATTGATGCCTACTGCAACGTGACCGATGCGAGCGAGACGGTGAGCACTTCGGACGGCGCGTCCTTCGCGACGCGTACGGTCACGAGTTACCTCAACAACCCGGCGGCCTGGCTGATCGGCCTGCCCGCGAACGTCGCGGTGACAAAAACAGCGGTACAGCCGTACGCTGCGGCCAGCGCGTTGTCGCTGTCCGCGTGCGTGAGCTCTGTACCCACCAACGCCGCGGCAACCTTCAGCTGCACGCTGGCCAACGGTGGCCCCGACGCCGCGACTGGCCTGGGCTATTCGAGCGGCAGCGGGACGACGGTGAGCGGCCCGCCCAGCTGCGCGGGCAACTCGGCGAACTGCGGCCTCGTCGTGGTGACGACCACCGCGTCCCCCGCGACCTACAGCGGGACGCTGCGCGTGACGGCGGGCAACAGTGGCAGCGCCGCGTCGGCGATCTACGCGTTGACGGTGACCACTCCGCCAGCCCTGGCGCTGTCGAACTGCAGCAGCTCCGCACCGACAACCTCGGCGGCCACGATGAGCTGCCGGCTTTCCAATGGCGGGCAGACCGCGGCAAGCGGCATCGCCTACGCGGCGGGCAGCGGCGTGACGGTGAGCGGGCCGGCGTCCTGTCCGGCGGGTTCGGCGGATTGCGGCATTGTGACGGCGACGACCTCGGGCGCGCCAGGTGGCTACAGCGGCACGCTGACGGCTACGCCGTCGTCGGGCACGGCGGCGTCGTCGGCCTACTCGCTGACAGTCAACACCTCATCGGCGCTGTCGCTGACGGGTTGCAGCAGTTCATCGCCGTCGACCTCGGCCGCGACGATGACCTGCACCCTGGGCAACACCGGCCAGACGGCGGCCAGCGGCATCGTCTATGGCACGGCCTCAGGCGCCTCGGCCAATGGACCGTCGTCCTGCGCGGCGGGTACTGCCAACTGCGGCGCGGTCACCGTGTCGACCTCCGGATCGCCTGGCAGCTACAGCGGCACGCTGACCGCGACACCAGCGTCCGGCAGCGCCGCGTCGGCGGCGTATTCGCTGACTGTCTACACGCCGCCGGCGCTGACGCTGGCGAGTTGCGTCAGCTCGTCTCCGACGACGGCAGCCGCGACGATGAGTTGCACGCTGGGCAACAGCGGCCAGACGGCGGCGAGCGGCATCGCCTACAGCGTCGGTTCGGGCGCGTCCGCCGGTGGGCCCTCGAGTTGCGCCGCGGGGTCGGGCAATTGCGGCACGGTGACGGTGACGACCTCGGGCGGCGCCGGCAACTACGGCGGCACGCTGACCGCGACGCCGGGCAACGGCGGCAGCGCGGCGTCAACGGGCTACTCGCTGGCGGTCTACACGCCGCCGGCGTTGGGCCTGGCGAACTGCGCCAGCACCGCGCCGTCGACCTCCGCCGGCAGCATGAGCTGCACGCTGATCAACAGCGGCCAGACGAGCGCGAGCGGCGTCAGCTATGGCGCGGGCTCGGGCGTGTCGGTGGGCGGGCCGCCGAGCTGCGCGGCGGGGTCGTCGAACTGCGGCGCGGTGACGGTCACGTCGGCGGCCAGCCCCGGCACCTACGCGGGCACGCTCAGCGCCTCACCAACGAACGGTGGCACCGGCGCCTCCATCGGCTATTCGCTGGTGGTATTCACGCCGCCGGCGCTGCGCTTTGCGGGCTGTTCGGCGACCTTGCCGTCCACGGCCGTGCAGACCTTCACCTGCAACCTCGCGAATGACGGGCAGGCCGCCACATCAGTCGGGTATGCGTCGGGCAGCGGCACGTCGGTCAGCGGGCCGGGCGTGTGCGCCGGCAGCAGCGGCAACTGCGGCGCGGTCGTGGTCAGCACCTCGTCCACGCCGGGGCTGTATAGCGGTGCGCTGTCCGTGAGCGCGCTCAGTGGCGGCACGGGCGTGGGCACGGGCTACTCGCTGCGCGTGTACTCCGACGGCACGACCTTGTCGGCCTCGCCGATGACGCTGGACTGGGGCACGTTGACGGGCGGCTCGCCGACCAAGTCGCTGACGATCCAGAACACCGGCCTGGCACCGACCACGCTGAGCTGGGGCTTGGCCTACACGGCCGGCTCGATCGGGATGGGCAACTACTCGGTGGTGACGGCGCAGTCGAGCTGCACGTCGGGGCAGTCGCTGGACATCGGGCAGAGCTGCACGGTGACGTGGGCGATGAACACCCAGTGCACGACCAAGGGCGTGCGCAGCGCCAAGATGACCATCAACGGCGGCACGTCCGCGGTGGTGGTATCGATGTCGGCCAACGTGCAGCGCACGACGCTGTGCCAGTGAGGGAGCCGACCATGGAAAACAACAAGATGAAGCATCCGATGGCGCTCCTGGGAGGAGCGCACCCGCTGACGGCGGCGCTGGCGCTGGCTGGGGCGTTGGCCGGCACGCTCGGTGCCCCGGCGCTGGCGCAGACCACGACGGTGACGCGCGTGGTGAGCTACGAGTACGACGCGTACGGCCAGCTCAAGAAGGAGACGGTGCAGCCCGACGACGCGGCGCTGCGGCTGTCCACCGAGTACACGCGCGCGCCGGTGGGCGGCGTGGACTTCGGTCTGGTCAGCGCCAGGACGCTGACGTGGCTGGATCCGGTGAGCGGGACGACGAAGACGCGCGTGGTGCAGAGCACCGGCTACGACGCGCAGGGCCGCTTCGCGCTGACGCAGACCAACGCCAAGTCGCAGACGGTTGCCAGCGCCTACGACGCGGCCACCGGCGCGGTGCTCAGTGCCACCGACGCCAACGCGCTCACGACGAGCTGGGGCTACGACGGCTGGGGCCGCAAGACGAGCGAGTCGCGCGTGGACGGCACGGCCACGACGTGGGCGTACCGCCAGTGCGTGGACAGCTGCGGCTGGGCGGTGTCGGTGACGGTGACGCAGCAGTGGGCGGCGCAGGGCAGCGCCGGCCAGGTGCAGATGGCGGTGCCCAAGGAGGACTTCACCGACCGGCTCGGGCGCGTGGTGCTGGGGCGCACCTGGGGCTTCGACGGCACGGCGGTGGTCACTGAGACGGCGTTCACGGCGTTGGGGTACACGGACTCGGTGGCGCGGCCCAGGTTCCAGGGCGCCTCACCGGTGTGGACGTACTACGAGCGCGACGAGATCGGACGGGTCAACAAGATCCGCTCGCCGGCGCCCGACGGCAGCGGGTACGCGCAGACGACCTACACCTACGACGGGCGGGTGACGTCGATGCGCAATGCCAAGGGACAGACACGCGTTGAGGAGCGCAACGCGCTGGGCAAGCTCAAGGCGGCCACCGACGCGCTGGGGCACACGACGAGCTACCTGTACGACGGGTACGGGAACCTGGCGCGCACGCAGGACCCGCTGGGCAACGTGATCGGGATCGGGTACGACGCGCTGGGACGAAAGACGTCGCTGAGCGACCCGGATGTGGGGCTGGTGTCGTACGGCGTGGACCCGCTGGGGCAGACGTGGAAGCAGCGCGACGCCAAGGGGCAGGAGACGACGTTCGAGTTCGATGAACTCGGCCGCCTGGTGCGGCGGCTGGAGCCGGACCTGGACTCGCGCTGGGAGTACGACACGGCGAGCAAGGGAGTGGGCAAGCTGGCGGAGAGCACGACCTGGGTCAATGGAGCCAAGGACGTGCGCCGGGTGATGACGTACGACGCGCTGGGCCGGCCCAGCGTGACGGTGGCCAGCCTGGACTGGGACTACGTGACGCAGACCGCGTACGACGGGTTCGGTCGGGCGAGCGTGCAGAGCTACACGCGGCGCGCGCGAGGCGCGGTCAGTGGCGGGGTGAGCACGGCCATCGTCAACGCGTTCAACGCGATGGGGTACGTGGACAAGACCTACCGGCGCAGCGACGGCGTGGACACGCTGGTGTGGCAGGGGCTGGCCATCGACGCGGAAGGCCGGGAGACGAAGCAGCGCATCGGCACGAGCGCGCTGGTGGTGCACGGCTACAACGCCAGCACGGGAAGGCTGCAGAGCATCGTCAGCGGGGCGGCGTCGGGCGAGACGGCCGACGCGACGCTGCAGAACGACGTGTACCAGTACGACGTGCTGGGGAACCTCTCGTACCGGGCGCTGCTCAACGGGACGGGCACGCTGCTGCAGGAGTCGTTCGAGTACGACGAGCTCAACCGGCTCAAGGCCAGCTACCTGGGCAGCCAGAGCAATACCTTCGCGTACGACGCGCTGGGGAACATCACCAGCAAGGCCAATGTCGGGACGTACAGCTACCCGACGTCGGGGTATGGCGCTACTCGGCCGCATGCGGTCTCGAGCATCACCGGGACGGTGGCCGGGCTCACGAACCCGGGCTTCAGCTACGACGCCAACGGGAATCTGGTCAACGGATTGAACCGCGCGTACACGTGGACCGCGGCGGACACGCCGGCGACCATCGACAAGCTCTCGGGCGGACAGGCGGTGCAGCGCACGGAGTTCGTGTACGGGCCGGATCACGAGCGGGTGCGGCAGGTGGTGAGGACCATGAGCGGCGGACAGCCGCAGGGCATCGTCAACACGGTGATCTACGCCGGGGCGGTGGAGAAGGAGATCGACGCCGAGAAAGGCGTGACGATCATCCGCACGAGCCTGGGGGCGGATGGCTTCGTTGAGGAGCGCATCAGCGGGACGGCGATCGACGCCAATACCGCGGGAACGAGGAACGCGAGGTTCTTCCTCAAAGACCATCTGGGCTCGACCATCGGGATCGTCGATGAGGGCGGGCAACTGCTCCAGCGCATGAGCTACGACGCGTGGGGACGCAGGCGCAATATCGACGGCAGCGACGACAGCTGGGGCAGCCTGGGGACAATCAAGAACGACCAGGACAACTCGGGCTACACGGGGCACGAGCAGATGGACCAGCTCGGGCTGGTGCACATGAATGCGCGGCTGTATGACCCGATCACCGCACGGCACGTCAGCGCCGATCCCACCATCCCGGATCCGAAGGATCAGCAGGCGTTCAACAGGTTCAGCTATGTGCTGAACAACGCGCTGGCTTATACCGATCCGACCGGACTCGGGCCAGAGGCGGTCTTTACGACGCTCAGCAACCCGTTCTGGGGATTCGCCTCGCAGGCGAATGAAGCGTCGGCCAAGAAGGCCGCTCAAAAATGCCCGGCGATGTGGATTTGCATCGTGCCCGGGCAGGAAGAAGACGGCACGCCGCAGAAGAAGTCCAAGACACAAAGCGAGGACCCACAAGTTGGTGGCGTTCCGGACTACAGGGTAATAATCCAGCAGCTTATCGATTCACAGACTGAGGCACTCTCCGATGCAGCGGTCGCCGCGCTACTGGCGGTGGCCGATAAATTGCGGGAATTCGATCAGTCAGAGTTGGGCCATGCATTGCAGGCGTTACCACCTGAAGTCGCTGGGCTGAAGTTCTCCAAAGCAGCGCTCGTCGCATTAGCCGCCCGTTTGCAGAAGGCTGAAAACATCGCGGCGAAGGGCATTTCGCCCGCAAGGACTGTTGTTGAAGAAGCAAGTGTCATTAAAAAGGCAGACGCATTAACCGGTCGTAAAGCGGAAGCCTACGAAAAGATCAAAAACGCGCTTTCGCAAGGCCTGCCGGGGGGGAATCAGCACGAGCTCAAGGGCGATTTAAAAGGGAAGTTGGCGATCGATCTCGGTGGCAGCGGAAAGGGCCGCGGAGCAGAGCGGGTGATCTACAGTGTTACCGACAATGAGATTATCATTCACGATATCGTGGACTACCATAAGTGACGCATATGACTTGGGAATATAGGGTGATGGATCGCAATGGTGAACTGGCGATTTATGAGGTTTACTATTATGAGGACGGGAGGGTTCGCGGCTATAGCGCGACCCCGGCCTTTCCGACTGGCCTCTCCCTAGAGGAACTTCGGGACGCCTGCAATATATACACAGTCGCCTTGGTCAAACCAGTACTTCAGTATGAAGATTGAATTTCTGCCACATTAACAGGCCACTGAAATTCTGCCCGATTTACAGCGCCTGCGTTGGCGTTGGCGTTGGCATCCTTATCGCTGATCTAGCGCCCGGCCGACGGATTTGTGCCAGCGAGCGTGTAGGACCAAGAGGGATCGGCCATCGCCAAGCGAAGCCCGGCGGGATCGCCGTCCAGCCGCAACGGCACGGCGCGCAGCGATCGCGCGAGCGCCAACCCCGGCGCACCGAACACGTGTGTGAGTGGAGCGTGTAGTCGTGCGTTTGACACGATCATTCGCCGCTCCGATCTGGGACTACGGTGAGGCAGTAATGCTCGAAGCAGGACTTGAATTTGATGAGGGCGCGACTGATCGTGTGCTAACGGTATTTGCCGGGCTGCCGCTGCCGCTTCGGCCGATTCACTTCAGCCATGAAGAGAAGGTTGGCAGCGATGCAGATCGGATCGAGGATCAGAAGCGATTTGCGACCTTCGTTGCAAAGAGCAAGTCGGGCTTCTTCTTGCTTGGGCCTGTGGTCACCTACAGCATGCGCATAGCGTCAGGCAGACCATTGGTTTGCGACTGTTTTATGGATGTGGAGCCAAGGGTTGCCAAGCAATTCTTGGAGCACATGTCGACGGCTCGACCGATCTTCGGCTTCGCTTGTGCATCGAGTGAGCGTGAGAGGCGGAATCGAGTCACGACACAGCAAGGCGTAAACACGATCGAAAGCTGGGTCGGGCGCGATACGCAGAAGTATGTGCCAGGGTTCTACTGGCTGACACTACTGCCTGACGCCTTGGCGAAACGGCACGGTGTCCCACTCACTTCCGTGAAGGCGGTTGCTCGGGAGCACATCGAGCTTGAAGGCGGAGAGCACCTGTTCCGCTTTTATGAGCGGCCGGAGGGTTGGGCGGGAACGCAGGCTGTGACTGAGCTGTGCAGGTCGCTGCCCGGGGTGTTCGATGTCGAGAAGATCAAGCCGAAGCTATTGGAGGCGAAAAACTTCTTGGAACTGAACTCGATGTTGAGGGAATGGAAGTAGTTGCTGGCTGTCCTCGCGTTCTCTTCGTGAAGAGAACGCAAATCCCCAAGGGCCGCTTCTGCGGCCCTTGTTGCATCTGAGCGCTGCGCGAGCACGGTCTGGAGCATCTCGGTGACGAAGCGGTGGGGGCCGTGGGCAGCTCGGCGATGGCCTCGACGTGTACCAGTACGACGTGCTGGGGAACCTCTCGTACCGGGCGCAGCTCAACGGGACGGGCACGCTGCTGCAGGAGTCGTTCGAGTACGACGAGCTCAACCGGCTCAAGGCCAGCTACCTGGGCAGCCAGAGCAATGCCTTCGCGTACGACGCGCTGGGGAACATCACCAGCAAGGCCAATGTCGGGACGTACAGCTACCCGACGTCGGGGTATGGCGCTACTCGGCCGCATGCGGTCTCGAGCATCACGGGGACGGTGGCCGGGCTCACGAACCCGGGCTTCAGCTACGACGCCAACGGGAATCTGGTCAACGGATTGAACCGCGCATACACGTGGACCGCGGCGGACACGCCAGCGACCATCGACAAGCTCTCGGGCGGACAGGCGGTGCAGCGCACGGAGTTCGTGTACGGGCCGGATCACGAGCGGGTGCGGCAGGTGGTGAGGACCATGAGCGGCGGACAGCCGCAGGGCATCGTCAACACGGTGATCTACGCCGGAGCGGTGGAGAAGGAGATCGACGCCGAGAAAGGCGTGACGATCATCCGCACGAGCCTGGGGGCGGATGGCTTCGTTGAGGAGCGCATCAGCGGGACGGCGATCGACGCCAACACCGCGGGAACGAGGAACGCGAGGTTCTTCCTCAAGGACCATCTGGGCTCGACCATCGGGATCGTCGATGAGGGCGGGCAACTGCTCCAGCGCATGAGCTACGACGCGTGGGGACGCAGGCGCAATATCGACGGCAGCGACGACAGCTGGGGCAGCCTGGGGACGATCAAGAACGACCAGGACAGCTCGGGCTACACGGGGCACGAGCAGATGGACCAGCTCGGGCTGGTGCACATGAATGCGCGGCTGTATGACCCGATCACCGCACGGCACGTCAGCGCCGATCCCACCATCCCGGATCCGAAGGATCAGCAGGCGTTCAACAGGTTCAGCTATGTGCTGAACAACGCGCTGGCTTATACGGATCCGACGGGGCTTTCGCCTGAAGGCTCATTTGTCGTCTTCCAGACCTTGAGTAACCAGCTCATGGAGGTCGATCAGGGCGTAGCGGGATCCTGGGGATGCGTGCTTTGGAGATGTAGGCCAGAGCGGCCTGAGAAGCCGAAGCCCATTCCCGATGAGGAGAACCCGGAGAAGCAAGCAAAAACTCCGGGGAAGTCTGGTACATCAGGAGATCGACCGCGGATTCCTTTGCCTCCGGGATTGGCAATGAACTCGCCAGGCGGCCCGTATCAAGAGCCGACTTGGTCGGAGATTGCCGCCGGCAGCGCCATTGGCGTGGGCTCGGTGGCTGTTGGAGGGGCGGCGGCGGAGCTCGGGGCGTTCGCGTACGCCACCGGCGTTGATCTATTTACTGTGGGGCCGGTAGCCACCTACCTTTCGAACGCGCTGGCATACAACGCGGCGGGGCTGGGGGCGTTTGAACTGGTGGCGGGCGCTCCTGTAGTAACCTTCTCTGCAGCTTCCGCCGCAAAGGGTGGACTCGGTCCCGTCTTGAAAGGCGAGTCCGGTGTTGCGAAGTCAATTGCGGCGGCTGAAGCTCGCGGCGAAACCGTGCTGGGCAGAGAGATCACCATGCAGACCACCGGGGGTCGTACTCGGCCGGATTTTCTGGTGCGCGATGCGCAAGGTAATCTGAAGTTCATCGAGAGCAAGTGCGGTCCTGGCGCTTGCCTCAACCCCAATCAAGCTGCTCGGTTCCCAGAGCTGCAGCAGTCAGGCGGTATACCCAGGGGCGGAAATGCTGCTGGTGCAGGCTTGACGCCTGGAAGGCCGATTGGGCCCACGCCGGTGCAAGTTGACTACTGGCCCCGATGACTTTGCTTAAGAAGATCGAGGGATCTCTTGTGCCGCTTCTTGGAGTCGAGGGCTTCAAGAAGCGGTCGGGAGAAGTCTTCACCGTCGAGTTGGCGGAAGGGTTCGTTGGTTGGCTTGGCTTGAACCGAGCCAAACACCCTCAGGGACTTGAGCTGAATCCGGTTGTCGGCGTTAGATGCCAGGAGCTTGAAGGCTTGCTCTCAACGCTCTTGAGGGAGCGGCCGCACAAGTATGTTCCGCCGACTCTGTCGACTTCACTCGCATACCTGATGCCAGAACAGCAATATCGATGTTGGGTGCTTCAAGAGGACGCTGTCATCAGTTCTGTCGCTGACATGGTGGCGGCCATCGTGCGCTATGGGGTTCCGTTTATGGAGTCAGCCTGCAGCCTGAGCAAAATTGGTGAATTGCTTGAGTCCCCGCGATTCAGTAGTACCGAGAATGCGATGTATCGACGGCCATTGATCAAGTGGCTTATGGGCGATCGAGAAGGTGCCCTTGAGGTCTGCGCTTCTTCTGCTCGGCAGTTTGACGAGAGGTCTGATCTGGCGGCCGAGCACTTCATGCAGTTTGCGCGAGGTCTTGAGTCATTGGGAAATCAGATTGACGCATAGCCGAACGCCGTGCTGAAGCAGCAATGCTTGTGCTTGCGTGACGATTCGATCTGCATTCGGTGGTAGCGCTGCCGCGCTGTCGATCTGGATTTTTGTTGGCTTGCCCTTGCTCTGAGGGAAGTGCTCGACCAGACCGCCATCGATCACGAAATTGAGGTAGTTGTTTATCTTCTGAAGAAGAAGGGCCTGCTCTTCTTCTGAGCCATCCCAGTCATCCATTGCGGAAATGATCAAGACGTACTCTTGGCTTGCTGGGTCGAGAGTTACGAGGTCGAGCTTCTCGGGGTTCTTTAGGTTGGTCTGCATGCTTGGTTGGCCTGAGTGAACGCCATTACTGTTTGGTCTGTCCGCGCGATCCAGAAGCTTTCTTGCTCTTGTCGTCCGGCGTGACGAACCCGATAGGCCGCTTGGTCGGATCGGACGGGGTCACGAGTTCGCGACAGCCGCTTCTGGCCGCTGCGGCCGCCTATCACAACGTTCCGTAGTCGCGCCCCAGGCGTCCGCATCCAGATGTGCCGCCATCTTCCAAGCTGCGAAGTCTCGAAATGAGTACTTTCGACCGGAACCGTCGGGCACAAACATCAAGACCTCGGGATTCCCCGACATGTCATCACCGTTAAAGCAAGCGACGTCTTTGCGGTCATCCTCGACCAGAGCGAATGGAATCAGGTTCCTGCCATCGCCTCCCTGAACCTTCCACGCCAACTGGCCAACAACACTATCTGGGTCAACAAAGACCCACGGATACAGGTCGACATCGTTGGTTGTTGCCGCCAAATTGGTTGGGTAGCGAAAACCTGCTGGCGGTAGCTCTGCTTGGAACGGTCGAAAAACTCCCACGAAGCACCCTCAGAACGTGAACGGATGCCAGCGTACCCGAAAGGCGACGCTCTTCAACGTCAGGTTGTGGCCGGGAACTCCTGTTTACGCATACGCCGCATAGCTGCCATCAGGCGATCGGGCGGACCCAAATCTTTGGCGAGCTCTCTAGTCCTCCGAGTCACGCCCTTGGGACATCTCGATGAAAGCGTCCATCGCGCACATCTTGGCGGGGCTCCGGATGAGCGAACTCGCCCTCTAGGCGCCGACGAATCGGCGGCCCGCGCTTCGATGGCGGGGTCAGTACTAGTACTAGGATGGGTACGAACATCCCGTTCTGAACTGGGACTACGTGACGCAGATCGCGTACGACGGGTTCGGTCGGGCGAGCGTGCAGAGCTACACGCGGCGCGCGCGAGGCGCGGTCAGTGGCGGGGTGAGCACGGCCATCGTCAACGCGTTCAACGCGATGGGGTACGTGGACAAGACCTACCGGCGCAGCGACGGCGTGGACACGCTGGTGTGGCAGGGGCTGGCCATCGACGCGGAAGGCCGGGAGACGAAGCAGCGCATCGGCACGAGCGCGCTGGTGGTGCACGGCTACAACGCCAGCACGGGAAGGCTGCAGAGCATCGTCAGCGGGGCGGCGTCGGGCGACACGGCCGACGCGACGCTGCAGAACGACGTGTACCAGTACGACGTGCTGGGGAACCTGGCGTACCGGGCGCAGCTCAACGGGACGGGCACGCTGCTGCAGGAGTCGTTCGAGTACGACGAGCTCAACCGGCTCAAGGCCAGCTACCTGGGCAGCCAGAGCAATGCCTTCGCGTACGACGCGCTGGGGAACATCACCAGCAAGGCCAATGTCGGGACGTACAGCTACCCGACGTCGGGGTATGGCGCTACTCGGCCGCATGCGGTCTCGAGCATCACCGGGACGGTGGCCGGGCTCACGAACCCGGGCTTCAGCTACGACGCCAACGGGAATCTGGTCAACGGGTTGAACCGCGCGTACACGTGGACCGCGGCGGACACGCCGGCGACCATCGACAAGCTCTCGGGCGGACAGGCGGTGCAGCGCACGGAGTTCGTGTACGGGCCGGATCACGAGCGGGTGCGGCAGGTGGTGAGGACCATGAGCGGCGGACAGCCGCAGGGCATCGTCAACACGGTGATCTACGCCGGAGCGGTGGAGAAGGAGATCGACGCCGAGAAAGGCGTGACGATCATCCGCACGAGCCTGGGGGCGGATGGCTTCGTTGAGGAGCGCATCAGCGGGACGGCGATCGACGCCAACACCGCGGGAACGAGGAACGCGAGGTTCTTCCTCAAGGACCATCTGGGCTCGACCATCGGGATCGTCGATGAGGGCGGGCAACTGCTCCAGCGCATGAGCTACGACGCGTGGGGACGCAGGCGCAATATCGACGGCAGCGACGACAGCTGGGGCAGCCTGGGGACGATCAAGAACGACCAGGACAGCTCGGGCTACACGGGGCACGAGCAGATGGACCAGCTCGGGCTGGTGCACATGAATGCGCGGCTGTATGACCCGATCACCGCACGGCACGTCAGCGCCGATCCCACCATCCCGGATCCGAAGGATCAGCAGGCGTTCAACAGGTTCAGCTATGTGCTGAACAACGCGCTGGCTTATACCGATCCGACCGGACTCGGGCCAGAGGCGGTCTTTACGACGCTCAGCAACCCGTTCTGGGGATTCGTCTCACAGGCGAATGAAGCGTCGGCCAGGAAGACCGCTCAAAAATGCCCGGCGATGTGGATTTGCATCGTGCCCGGGCAGGAAGAAGACGGCACGCCGCAGAAGAAGTCCAAAAAGCAAAGTGATGATTCGCAGCCGACCGCTGGCTCAATGGCACTTGCCTATGCGACGGACGTGCTGGTTGGTTTCTATAACGGAACCGTCAATACTGTAGAGGTCACCCTCAATCTCTTTCCCGGACTCACCGTTCCTTGGGCGTCTGACTATGCGAATCTGGATGATCTGAAAATAGACCATCCCTATAGTGACCGAGCCGTTGGTCTGACCTCGGAGTTCCTAGCCGGCGGTCTTGGTATGCTTGGGAAGCTGAGAGCCGTAAAGGGAACAATCGCCGCGGAAAGAAGCGTAGGTGAGGCCGCCAATGCTGGCAATGTTCTGAAGCTAAAAAATCAGCTTGCAAGTCAAGCCCAGATGGCTGAGGCTGGGACGATCATGGCGGGCCCCGGGGGGCGAGTTGCGTTCCGCGACGCTCAGCGCGTGGCGAGCGAGCACGGTGGCAACGCTGCTGATTGGGTCAAGAAGACCAGTTCCTCCTTCAACGACGGTAAGGGCACAATATTCGAAGTCCATTGGGTCGAGAACATTAAGACCGGACAGCGGGTTGAGTTCAAGACGAAATTTCCTGAGTGAGAGCAACGATGGAACACATAGAGAACCTCTCTTCGAAGCGAAATGAATTGCTCGCTGTGGCGAATGCGATGCTGACGGGCGAAAGCAATTTGCTTGAGGGCGTACGCCGTCTATGTGAACTGCGATTTGCTGTCGAAGATCCCGAAAACGAAGTTTTTTTGGCGATTCTCGGCATCGACTCGGAAACTGATCACTTTCCCGTCGGAGCCATGCGTGCGGCCTGTAGCCCGGAGTACTTGAGACGTGCCGACGACGAAATTCAGGCCTACCTAGCGGACGCGCGCGATGACATTCTTCAGGCTTGTCGGAAGATTATTGCCACGTTCTCTTGAGGACGCTGACGGCGCCTTAGCAGCCCGTCAACATACCTTCGCATTCTGCTGCAGTTCATGAAGTTGATAGCGACAACGCGGCATGAAGGGAGTTTCATACCTTCACCGAAAACCTATTAGCATCAAGACGCTGCACGATTTTGCCCATACAACGCGTCCACCGTGTGCGATCCAGGAAGGACCTGAGGACATATGACGCTGGGGCTGGGCAGCGCGCCAATATCGGTGCGCGCCCCGATACCGCGCAGCTCCAGCGCCGCTGCACTCGCTCGGCTGCAGTTCCACCAAGCGAGTTGCGGCGGGTCTTCAGCCCACCGGATTGCAGGAGCACACCTATGGTGCGCTGGGACTTGCTCGCCGTAGGTCAAGTCTCCACGCGGCGCAAGGTCACTGCAGCGCAGCAGAGCGGACTCGGCGATCGCGCGAACCACGGTGAAACGGTGCGCCGCCGCGCAGTCGTGACGTGGTGCTCACGAGCGGTGATCACGCCGTTCATCGGAGACCGTTGGCTCCGTTCACGCGGCGCCGAACACACTGTTCATCTGCTCCCGAAATATGCAGGCGGCTTCTATCTGAATGCCGGTGTCATGTTCGATGACATCTGCGCGTTGCGGGGCGGGGAACCACCAGCGATTCCGAAATACCCAGACTGCCAATTCATGGTGCGTTTGGAGCGCTTGAACCCCGGTCTTCCAGGCCTCTTCAAAGTCGACGAGAAACCGATCTGAACGCGCTCGCGGAGCAGATCTCCGAGGCTGTCGAGCGCACCTTCGTCGTGCCGCTCAATGAAGTCTCGTCGGCCCAGGCCTTCGAAGCGACTGGCTGGCTGAGCGCCACTCCGTGGAGCTTTCCGGCGGTGTACAGATACGTCACCGGGAATCTCGCGGAAGCGCGCCGTCTGGTTCAGCTGGAGGCTGACGCGTTCGCCGATCGCGGGTGCACGTTTCAATCGATCGCGGCAGGCCTCCATTTGACCTTTCCGTCCTGAATGGATATCAACGATCCTTCTTTGCTGTGGCACGCCCGGATAACCTGAAACGTTGAATCGAGCGGCGGCCGGCGTTGCCATGCGGCGCTGGGCCGTCAGTTGTCAGGCGGGAGCAGATACTCGCGTGCCAGCGCTCGTGCGCGATGGAGACGGCTTTTCACGTTTGGACGCGTCAATCCGGTGCGGGAGGCAATCTCGTCCACCGTCAGCTCTTCGAAGTCGCGCATCAAAAGCACTTCACGGTAATGGACCGGAAGCGACTCCATCGCGGCTGTCAGGTCGTGCCGAAGAGACAGGTCATCGCGCACAGCCAGCCACGCTTCGAGGCGTTCTTCGTCATAGGGGTCGTAGTCGAACGCCTTTCGGCCCAGCCGCCGGCACTCGCGCTGCACGAGCCGGAACATCCAGCCGGAGAAGGCGGCAAGAACGCGCAGAGTCGGCAGACGTCGGGCAACGATCAGAAGCGCTTCCTGGACCGCGTCGTCGACATCGCTGATGAGGCAATGCTGTTGCGCATAACGGCGGACGTCCGGCCGCGCGACGCGCAACAGTTGATCGAGCGCGGCCGGGTCTCCGGCATGGGCCGCTGCCAGCAGGGGCTGGTGTTGGGACTGGAGTGCCATATGCGTTCTCAGGGCATCAGGAACGGAGCTTGCGCCCGAACATCGCGCAGGCGGGGCAGAAGCCGACGATGCCGGAGATCGCCAGTCCGACCGCAGACGCACCAACGAGCCAACCCGGCCAACCGCCGAGGAATGAAACGCTCACTACCGTGCCGGCCAAGCCAGCGCAGAGCCGGACGACGCGTTCGACGGGAGGGACATTCTTCACATAGAAGGGGGACATGAGTTGCTCCAGGCAGTTGGTGAACGGCCAGGAGATGACTTTGTCTCCTGGCCTCAGCTGCTAAGAGGCGCGGTACCTCCAAGTGGATTCGCCTGTTACAAAATTCCCCGAGAGGCAGGCGGCTCCTTGTGTCGGCCGATGCAGTGGTCGATGCCGCCACGGCGATGCGGGTGGCATCGCCTCAACCCTGCTGGCTCGCGAAGGTCCTGCGGAACTCTGGTGACGCGTCTTCGCGGGTGTTGACCTCGAGCATCACGCCGCCGGGCATCCAGCAGAAGAAACGCGAGCCGCGCACATGCGTGATCAGCTCGGTCTCCATGCGGATGTCCGCCGCGAGCATGTCGGCATGGATGCGCTCGAGGTCCGAGCGCGTCGCCACTTCGACGCCGACATGGAAGTTGCGCGGCCAGGTGCAATCGCGGTCGCGGCCGTCCTCGATGACGATGTCGAGCTGGTCCTTCTTGACGATGCGGCTGTGGCCGAAGGAGGCCACGGAGAAGCCGAGGAAATGCTCGAAGAACGCGGCCGTCGCGGGAGCGTCGGGCGAGGGGAAGCTCAGGTGGTTGAAGGTGGAACGAACCGTGGTGGAGTGCGTGGTCATTGCTATGCCTATGCGCAAGCCGGCGCGACGCTGCTGCGTCGGGGAACCGGCGGGGTTGCGCGTTGGCTGACGTAAACGCTTACGGCTCGGTGCAGGTCAAGGCGATCACTGCGAAGCGGGCGCGATCGTAGTGGCGACCCGCGCGGGCGGTCAAGCGGCGCGATGCAAAGGACCGCAGCCGCGTGGGGCCATCGGCGCGGGCGCCGTGTCGGCCGATCACTTCGGCCGCGCGGTCCGGAACGTGATCGACCATCGCAGCCGCTCGACGGGCGCGACGCTGTGCTGCCAGGCCCAGCGCGAGGGTCCGCGCAACGCGTAGATGGATCGCGGCTCGACGCTGAGCTTGAGGACGTTCGCGCGCTTGGGCGCATCGGGTGGATAAGGCCGGAAGCGCAGCGTCGCCGGCGCGCCGAGCGACACGCCGAACACGTCCTCGAAGTCCGGCACGTCGCGGTGCCAGCCGAGCGGCGTGCCGGGCGCGTATTCCGCGACGAGGGTGTGGACGAGCGTCCCCGGCGCGATGCCGGCCCAGCGCGCGACGCGCTCGCGCAGCGGATGCAGCGCCTCGATGAGCGGCTGCGCGGGGCGCAGGCGGTTGGTGTCGTAGTCGAAGCTGCCGCCGTAGCTGACGACGCGGCGGCGCGCGGTGTACGCCTTGTACTGCGCGGCTTCGAGCGGCAGCGTGCCGATGAGCGCGATCAGCGCCCGCTCCTCATCGACCGACAGGAACGCGGATTGGTAGCGCATGCCGTCGGGCAGGGCGTCGGCGGGCGGATCGAAGTCGTCGAAGAGGGAGGGTTGATCGGCGCTGGGGGGCATGCGGGCGAGTATTGCAGGTGGCGGGCGGAGCCTTATGCTCGCGCCTTCGCGCGGCGACGACATCTCTTCATCACAAGCGGCGCGGATATTCGAAAGTGGGAGGGAAGCGATGAACGACGGCGATGCCAGCGGCAGGATCGGCACCGGCAACGAGTTGGACGGGAAGAAGCCGTTCCTGCGGCAATGGGGCGTGTTGATCGCGTTCGTCATCGTCGCGATCGCCGCGATCGGCGGCTTCCGCATGTGGACGGAGCATCAGGCGAATCAGCCCGTCGTCGAGCCGTACCGGGCCTACCTCGCCGGATTGGCCGCGGCCTCGCCGCGCGCGGCGGATTTCCTCAAGCGCTACCAGGCGGTCTATGGGCGCGACACGGTGATGTCGAAGCACTACCTCCAGATGTGCGCGGTCATGACGCGCGTCGCGGCCGAGGAGGGCGCGCATCCCGAGAAGATCCATGCCGGCCAGGCGGGGACCTGCGCCGCGATGGCGCAGATGATGGTGGAGCCGCTGGAGTTGCCGTGATCGGCCAGCTTGCCTCATGAAATCGCTATCCGCATGGCCTGCCTGGGCGGTGGCGCTCGTCATCGCCGTCATCGGCGGCGGTCTCGGCGTGATGTGCCACGTCGTGATTCCGGCCTGGCTGTCGCATCCCCGCGGGGCATGGCTGGCGGATTTGCGTATCACGCTTTCACTGACTGTGCTCCTCGCTGCGGTGTTCTACGCCGGCTTCGTTGAAATCGAGCCCAGGCGGCGGCGCGACCGCATCCCGCGGTGGCACTTGCTGATCGCCGGCACGGTGGCGGGCATTGCCTGCGCGGTCCTGTTGAGCGCGAGCGCCGGGATGCGCCTCGACATCGAGGTCCTCGTCGGCAGCTCGATCCTCGGAGCGATGCTCGCCGCCTCGGGCGTATTCGGCTTCATCGCGAGGGGGCTGTGAGGGAGAGGTGTTCCGCTTCTGGCGACGAGCCGGTTCGAAATCGGGCGACCTTCCGCACCGTCCGCTGCGCTTCCCGCTGCCACCGGGGACCTACACCGTGCTGTTGCCCGACGCGCCTCACGATGCAAACATGACTTGCTTCTATCGGCGAGTGGAGCCCCAACTGAACTCCTATCCGAATCATCCGAATGCGCACGTCTATCTGATGGCGGGCGTGCTGGCTGGTATCCAGGCCAAGTACCAGGCCAAGTACCAGGCACCGCCCAAGACCGCTTGCGTGGACCTGCATGAGGTCTCTTCATGTCTCGGAGCACCACTGGATCCCTGACGAGCGAGATTTGCCATCGTGTCCTTCAAACGTCGCCGCTTTCTCGCTTTGTCACTCATGCAATGGGCCGCTGAGGGGCCGACGCTGCTCGCGGCGCCCTTGGCCCGTACGCAGGCATGGCCGGCGCGTGAGTGGGAAGGAATCGCGCCCGGACAAGCCGGCTGGTCAACGGACTGGCTCGATCGCGCGGCGGACTTTGCGCAATCGATCGGCACGGCAAGCCTCCTGGTGACCCAGCACGGTCGAACGATCTTCAGTTGGGGTGAGATCGACCGCCGGCTGCAGTTGTACTCCGTGCGCAAGAGTCTGCTGAGCGCATTGATCGGCATCGCCGTCGAGCAGGGCCAGATCGACCTGGAGGCGTCCTTGGGATCGCTCGGCATCGACGACGTGCCCCCGGGCTTGAGCGACGTGGAGAAACTCGCCACGGTCCGCCAACTGCTTCAGGCGCGGTCCGGCGTGTTTCACCCGGCCCTGGCTGAAACCGCGGGGCAGAAAACGCGTCGCCCAGCCCGGGGCAGTCATGCGCCCGGGACGTTCTGGTACTACAACAACTGGGATTTCAACGTTCTCGGCACCCTCTACGAGCGTGCGGTCGGGAGCTCGATCTTCGAGAGCTTCAAGCGGCACATCGCCGATCCGCTCGGTATGCAGGACTTCAGAACGGGAGACGGGAACCACCTGCGCGGCGCCGATTCCATGTACCCGGCTTACCCATTTCGCATGAGCGCCCGCGATCTGGCGCGGTTCGGCCTGCTGTTCCTGCGCGGCGGACGGTGGCGCGACACCACCATCGTCCCTTCGGCCTGGGTCAGGGAAAGCACGACGGCCTGGTCCGAAACGTATCTCCGGTCTGGCTATGGGTACATGTGGTGGACCGGTTTCCCGGATCGGCGCGTCGCCATCATGAATCTGTCACCCGGAGGCTTCTGGGCTGACGGTCTCAACGGCCAGTACGTGGTGGTCGATCCGGCGAACGATCTTGTCGTCGTGCACCAGACCGACACCGGCAAGGTCGATGAAAGGCAGATGGGTCATCTGATGTGGCTCATCCTGAATGCCGCCGGGGCTGTCGATACGGGGCGGGATCCCTTGTCGAAATGAGTGAACGAGCCAGCCTCGGCGGTCGCCGTTCATGGCATTCGGCGCGCTGCCCGCGGGGTTGGCGGCATGGGCCATCGGCACCGCCGACAGCGCGGACATGAGCAGATCTCGGCGCCGCATGGCGGTCTCCTTGCGCGAGCGGGCGCCGTCTTCAGGCGCCCAGGTAGTTGCCCTTGACCCGGATGTAATGCTCGGCCGAGTACTTCAGATAGGCGATCTCCTCGGCCGTCAGCTCGCGCACCGCGACCGCGGGCCGGCCGATGTAGAGGTGCCCGCCCTTGAGCACCTTGCCCGGCGACACCAGGCTGCCGGCGCCGATCATCACGCGGTCCTCGACGACCACGTCGTCCATCACGATCGAGCCCATGCCGATCAGGCACTCGTTGCCGATGCGGCAGCCATGCAGGATCACCGAGTGCCCCACCGTCACGTGGTCGCCGATGATCAGCGGCGAGCCCTCCGGCTTCTTCGCGGACTTGTGCGAGACATGCCCCATCGCGAAGTCCTGGATGTTGCTGCCGGTGCCGATGACAATCCGGTTCACGTCGCCGCGCAGCACGGTGTTGCACCAGACCGAGCTGTCGGGGCCGATCGACACGTCGCCGATCACCTGGGCGGACTCATGGATGAATACGCGCTCGGCGACGGCCGGCGAAGTGGAGAGGTAAGAGGACAAGGGCATGGCGGATGGCGTCGGGAAACGGAAGAAGAAGGCGATTGTCGCGAAAGGCGGCGAGCCCGTTGCCGCCAAATCGCCCAAGGCGCCCAAGGCGCCGCGCGCGAAGCGCCATCACCACCACGTCTACGTCGTCGAGCTCGCCGACCAGGTCTGGAACGAGCCGCGCTTCCGCAAGGCCAATCCGGACCACCGGCTGGGCATGCCCTTCGTCTACGTCGGCATGACCGGGCTCGATCCCGACCTGCGCTTCGACAAGCACAAGGCCGGCATCCAGGCCAACCGCTTCGTCTTCGACTACGGCCTGCGTCTGCTGCCCCAGCTCTACGAGGTCTACAACCCGATGCCCTACGAGGCCGCGCGCGAGATGGAGGTCGAGCTCGCCATCGGGCTGCGCGAGGCCGGCTACGGTGTGTGGCAGGCCTGACGCTGTTGCGGTACAGCCTGCGGCGATGATGGCGCGGCCCATCGATCCGCTTCAGGAGCCGCCATGACCGCCACGCCCGAGACCCTGCCCACCTACGCCGACGTCGAGGCCGCCGCCCGCCGCATCGACGGCCATGCGCATCGCACGCCAGTGCTGACCTCGCGCACGGTCGACGAGCGGCTCGGCGCCCGGGTCTTCTTCAAGTGCGAGAACTTCCAGCGCATGGGCGCCTTCAAGTTCCGCGGCGCGTTCAACGCGCTCTCGCGCTTCACGCCGGAGCAGCGCCGGCGCGGCGTGGTGGCCTTCTCGTCGGGCAATCACGCGCAGGCGGTGGCGCTGTCGGCGCGGCTGCTCGGCATGCCGGCCACGATCGTGATGCCCAAGGATGCACCGGCCGCCAAGATCGCCGCGACGCGCGGCTATGGCGGCGAGGTCGTGCTCTACGACCGCTACACCGAAGACCGCCAGCAGATCGGCCGCGATCTGGCCGAGCGGCACGGCTTCACGCTGATCCCGCCCTACGACCATCCCGATGTGCTCTGCGGGCAGGGCACCGCGGCGAAGGAGCTGATCGAGGAGGTCGGCCCGCTCGACGCCGTGTTCACGCCGCTGGGCGGCGGCGGCCTGCTGTCGGGCACGGCGCTGGCGGTGCGCGCGCTGTCGCCGGCCGCGAAGATCTACGGGGTCGAGCCCGAGACCGGCAACGATGGCCAGCAGTCCTTTCGCAGCGGCAGGCTGGTCCACATCGACACGCCGCGCACCATCGCCGATGGCGTCCAGACGCAGCAGCTCGGCGACCTGACCTTCGCGCTGATCCAGCGCCTGGTCGATGACGTCGTCACCGTCCCCGACGCCGCGCTGGTCGACGCGATGGGCTTCTTCGCGACGCGGATGAAGATGGTGGTCGAGCCGACCGGCTGCCTGGGCTTCGCCGCCGTGCAGGCGATGAAGGATCAACTGAAGGGCCAGCGCGTCGGCATCGTCATCAGCGGCGGCAATGTCGACATCGCGCGCTTGTGCGAACTGGTCGGCGGCGCGCAGGCCGGGCTCAGCCCGGCGGCTTGAGGAAGCGGTCGGCGTCGCGCGCGACGACGGCGGCGCGCAGCCGCGCCACCCACGCGAGCACCGCCGCGCGGCGCTCCGGATGCTCGCCGGCCTGGACGTTGTTCATCACGACGTCCTCACGCGACGAGGCCGCGCAGAGGCCGTCGGCCAGGCAGGGACCCCAGACGATCACGTCGTTCCCGTCGCAGACCAGCCCGAGCGAGCAGGGCAGCAGCATCGCGGCGCCTTCCAGCAGCTGGCGTTCGTCGCCGTCGATGCGCCGGCCGTCGAAGACGAGGGACTCGCCGTCCCGCGCCAGCAGGCTGGGGCCGAGCTCGGCCAGCATCAGCGGATCCGGGCGCGACAGGATCGCCGTCAGGCGCTCGCGCGCCTCGGCGCTGCCGGGACGGGCGGGCTGGTCCATCACCGCGATCAGCGGATCGACCGAGTCCGGCGGCACGTTCATCGCCTCGCGCAGTTCGTCCGGCTGGAGCTGCGAGCAGCCCGTCGCCAGCTGGTCGCGCATCGCCAGCGCCCGCTGCACGCCAGCCTGGTTCACGTCCATGGCCGGCTGGAAGACCGCGGGCATCAGCCGCTCGCGCATCGCGACCATCTCCAGCACCGAGCACTGCCGCGCCAGCGCGCGGGCATAGAGCCAGCCGCCCTCGGACCGGTGCCGCAGCGCGGTCAGCAGGCTGCCGCGGAGCTCCGACGGCGGCGCGCGCAGCAGCGCGCCCAGATCGGCATGGCCGTCGCTGACCAGGGCCAGCCGCGCGGCGAGCGGCGCCGGCGCGGCGCTCGCCGCCAGCGCCGGGCTCGCGAGCGCATGGAACGCGGGCGGGGCCGCGCCGGACCCGGCCAGCGTGACGGGCTCGCGGCCCGGGCCGGCGAGCCAGCCCGCCGCGAAGCCGGTCAGCGCCCCCATCACGGCCGCCAGGACCGCGACGCGGGCGGGGCTCACCAGACCGCCTGCGGCCAGCCGTCCGAGCCCCAGGTCACGTTGTTGATGAAGAGCACCGGCGCGCCGTTGTTCTGCGCGTCATAGGCATGCCAGGCCATCACCGAGCCGTCCGCCAGCAGCGACTGCCCGCCCGGGCCCTTGAAGCGGGCGCCGCTGGACGCCAGCACCGTGCCGCCGCCGGACATCATCGCCACGCCCGACTTGTCGGTGTAGGGGCCGGTGATCGAGCTCGAGCGTCCGACCACGATACGGTAGGTGCTGTCCGCGCCCTTGCAGCAGGCGCCCTTGGACGCGAACAGGTAGTACCAGGTCGTGCCGCCGGTCGCGTGCGAGATGACGAAGCTGTTCTCGATGCCATTGGCCGTGTCGCGGGCGATGTTGGTGGGCGTGCCGGTGGGCTTGAGCGTGGTGCTGCTGACCGGGCGGATGAAGATGCCGTTCCAGAACGAGCCGTAGACCAGGTAGGGGCTGCCGCTCGTGGTCTTGGCCAGCGCCGGGTCGATCGCGTTGAAGTTGTCGCCGGGGGCGGACGTGATGACGGCGCCCTGGTCCACCCACTTGCCGGCCGCGATGCCGCCGGCGGAGGTCGTCAGCCCGATCGCCGACTTCTGCGACCCGAAGCTCGACACCGCGTAGTAGCAGTAGCCCATCGAACCCCATTCGCCGCAGCCCGGCGCCCAGACCTGCGCGGTCTTGTTGGCGGGGATGTAGCTCTTCCACCAGGACAGGCCGCCGCTGAAGATGGGGCCGCCCTGGGTCCAGGCGTGGCCGTCGCCGGAGAACTTCACGCCGATGCCGCCGTTGTCGGTGGTCTCGAACAGCCACCAGGTGGAGCCGCTCTTGTAGATGTCGGGATCGTGCGTGCCGAGCGAACCGCTCAGGGTCCAGGGCGCCGCGGCGGCGGCGGTGGCGAGCGCGGCGGCGCCCAGGGCGAGGAGGCCGCGTGAGAGGCCACGCGAGAGGCCACGCGAGAGGCGCGCGAGGCGCGGGAGGGCGAGGGTCATGTCTTGTCTCCGGTCTTGTGGTTGTCGTGACCGGGTCCGCGCCGCCGCGGATCGTGCCGCGGCGGTCTTTGGACCCGCGCAGGATGCTAGGAAGCGGGCGCTGGCCGCACCAATGAAATCGGGAGGGCCGCCGATGCCGGTTCCGGCATCGAGGGGAAACGCGCGGTCGCGTCACGGGCGCGGGGGACGCCCGCGGGGCGGGATGACCTTGGTCAATGCCGGCGCGCGGGCCGGGCGCCCAGAATGCGAGCGCCATCCGATTCCAGATAGCCAAAGGATCCCCGCGTGCAAGCCCATCTCACCGCCTCCGTCGGCGCCGCCGGCGCGAACCGCAAGCCCGACGTCGAATCCGTGCAGCGCCTGCTGGTCGCGCACCGCCTGTACGCGGGCCGCGTCGACGGCCTGTGCGGGCCGCTGACCGTCGACGGCATCCTGCGCTTCCAGCGTGCCTTCATGGGCAAGCCGGATGGCCGCATCGACCCCAACGGCCGCACGCTGCGCCGCCTGGCCGAGGGCAGCGCGCCGGCGGCCCACGCCGCCCCCGCCACGCGCCCCGCGCCCGCCGCCCTGCGCCCCGCCGCGCCGGCGATCCCCGCGGCCGCCCGTCCGGCTCCGTCCGCCCCGGCCGCCTCCGCCGCCGCGCCGGCGCCGGCCGCCTCGACCACGGCCTCGACCAACGCCGAGGCCCGCAAGCTGCTGAGCAAGCTGGTGCCGCGCCCCGAGGCGCACACGATGAACCCCGGCCTGGTGGCGGTGTCGCCGTCCTACATGGTCCAGTCGCTGGGCCAGCCGCGCGAGTCCTACTCGCAGGACTGCCAGCCGCTGACCAACCTGAAGCTGAAGAAGCACATCGTCTCGCGCTCGGTGGGCCCGTTCAAGGCCACCGGCCTGGACCTGGCCGTCGAGAGCCTGGCCCAGGTGATGGAGGACATCCGCAAGGAGCAGCCCGCCGTCTACGAGGCGCTGGGCACCGCCGGCATGCTGTGCTGCCGCAACATCCGCGGCTCGAGCACCGGCATCTCCAACCACTCCTGGGGCACCGCGATCGACCTGACGCTGAACGGCGTACTGGACCGCCGCGGCGACAACCAGGTGCAGGTCGGCCTGACGCTGATCGCGCCGATCTTCAACCGCCATGGCTGGTACTGGGGCGCGGCCTTCCGCACCGAGGACGCGATGCACTTCGAGGCCAGCAAGCTGCTGATCTCGCAGTGGGCGCCGCGCCTGGTCTGACCGGCGGCGCGCGCTCCGGCGCGTCACCCGTTGTTGCAACCTCCGCCGCGCGTGCCGGACGGCGCGCGGGCGGACATGGATACTCCGCCGTCATGAAGCTCAGTTCCTTCGCTCTTCTCCGCGTGCTGGCGCTGGCCGGCCTGACCCTCACCGCCGCCTGCCAGCCGACGCTGGCCGCCTGCAACGTGACCACGCCGCCCGAGGGCTGGGCCGCCGGCTCCGCCCGCTGGGACGGCGCCTGCGCCGGCAGCCAGGCCGACGGTCTGGGCGTGCTCAAGGAGCAGCAGGGCGCCGCGGTGAAGCGCATGTTCCTGGGCCGCGCGGCCAAGGGCGAGCTGGCCATCGGCGTGGTCGACATCCCGGACGAGGGCTACATGGCCGGCCGCTTCGCGGCGGGCAAGCTGCAGCCGACCGAGGACCGCCAGCAGATCATCCAGGCCTTCGACGAGGCGGCCAAGGCGGCCACCGCCGCCGCCGATCGCTTCGAGAAGGCGGGCAATGCCGGCTCCGCGAAGTTCTATCGCGCCAAGGCCAAGGCCCTGCGCGAGCAGATGGACTGAGCGCCGGATGGACTGAACGCCGGAGGGATTGAACACCAGCAGCCGCTGCTGCCAATCCTGGCCGGGCCGGCTCGCTACAGTCGGCCGCATGACCGACCATCCCCGCGCCTGGATCCGCCTGCCCTCCGGGGCGGCGCTCGACCTGATCAATCCCTCGCCGCAGGCCTGGACCGACCAGGACCTGGCGCTTCGCCTGGCGCGCACCTACCGCTGGGGCGGCGAATCCATCTGGCCCTGGCCGCTGTCCGTCGCGCAGCACTCGCTGCTGGTGCTGGCGCTGCGGCGCCAAGGGGCCGAGGACGCCGGCGCGCCGCTCTCGCTCGCGCTGCAGCGCGCCGAACTGCTGCATGACGCCGAGGAGGGCTTCCTCGGCTTCGACTGCATCTCGCCGCTCAAGCGCGTGCTGGGCGAGCCTTTCCGCATCGTCGGCGACCGGCTGATGCAGGCCATCGCCATGCGCTACCGGCTGCCGGACTGGACGCCGGAGACCCATGCGCTGCACAAGCGCGCCGACAGCACCGCCGCCGCGACCGAGGCCGTGCACTGCACCGGCTGGTCCGAGCGCGAAGTGCGCGAGGTGCTCGGCATCACGCATCCCGTGCTCGACACCGATCCGCTGCAGGCGCGGTACGGCGGTACGCCATGGGAGCCCTGGCCGTCGGACGTGGCGGCGGCGCGGTTCCTCGATGAGCTGAGGCGCCTCGCCGACTGAGCGCCGCGCCACGCGCGGTCCGCCCGCTTCGCAAACTTCGCGGGCCGGTCCGCGGGGCTGCGAAGCGCTTCGCCACTTTTCCTTTTCACACCGGGGCGCGGGCGCGCCGCGCGGGCCGTTCGCCGATAGATTCTTCTGGAACCCCTGACCGAGGGGAGTACCAGGAGACACGATGACCCGCGACGACGTGCCGCGCATTCCGCTGTTGATCAACGGCGAGTTCGTTCAATCCCGCAGCGCCGAATGGCGCGACGTGATCAACCCCGCAACGCAGCAGCGCCTGGCGCGCGTGCCGATGGCCACGCCCGAGGAAGTCCAGGCCGCCATCGCCGCCGCGCGCGAGGCCTTCAAGACCTGGCGCAAGACGCCGATCGGCGCGCGCGCCCGCATCTTCCTCAAGTACCAGCAGCTGATCCGCGACCACATCAAGTCGCTGGCCGCGACGCTGACCGCCGAGCAGGGCAAGACGCTGGCCGATGCCGAGGGCGACGTGTTCCGCGGGCTGGAGGTGGTGGAGCACGCGGCCAACATCGGCTCGCTGCAGATGGGCGAGCGCGCGCACAACGTCGCGGGCGGCGTCGACACTTACACGCTGCTGCAGCCGCTAGGCGTGTGCGCCGGCATCACGCCGTTCAACTTCCCCGCGATGATCCCGTTGTGGATGTTCCCGATGGCGATCGCCTGCGGCAACACCTTCGTGCTGAAGCCGTCGGAGCAGGACCCGATGGTGACGATGCGGCTGGTCGAGCTGGCGCTGGAGGCCGGGATCCCCAAAGGCGTGCTCAACGTCGTGCATGGTGGCGAGGACGTGGTCAATGCGCTGTGCGACCACGCCGACATCCGCGCGGTGTCCTTCGTCGGCTCGACGCGGGTGGGCACGCTGGTGCACGACCGCGCGACCAAAGCCGGCAAGCGCGTGCAATGCATGATGGGCGCGAAGAATCACGCCGTCGTGCTGCCGGATGCGCACAAGGAGCAGACGCTCAACGCGCTGGTCGGCGCCGCCTTCGGCGCGGCGGGGCAACGCTGCATGGCGGTGTCGGTGGCGGTGCTGGTCGGCGCGGCGCGCGACTGGCTGCCCGAGCTGATCGAGAAGGCCAGGGGCCTGAGCGTCGGCGCCGGCGATTCGGCGACGACGGACGTGGGGCCGCTGATCTCGTGCGCGGCGCGCGATCGCGTCGAGCAGCTCATCGCGCGCGGCATCGAGGACGGCGCGACGCTGGCGCTCGACGGCCGGCTTCCGCCGCTGAGCGGCCAGCTGAAGGAAGGCAACTTCGTCGGCCCGACGGTGTTCAGCGGCGTGAAGCCCGGCATGTCGATCTACGAGCAGGAGGTCTTCGGCCCGGTGCTGTGCGTCGCCGAGGCCGCCACGCTCGACGAGGCGATCGCGATGATCAACGCCAACCCGAACGGCAACGGCACGGCGCTGTTCACGCAGTCCGGCGCGGCGGCGCGGCGCTTCGAGGACGAGATCGACGTGGGCCAGGTCGGCATCAACGTGCCGATCCCGGTGCCGGTGCCGCTGTTCTCGTTCACCGGCTCGCGCGCGTCCAAGCTGGGCGACCTGGGGCCGTACGGCAAGCAGGTGGTGCTCTTCTACACGCAGACCAAGACGGTGACGGCGCGCTGGTTCGACGATGCGTCCACTGGCGGCGTCAACACGACGATCAGCCTGAAGTGAGGCGGAGCCGTCCATGGACTTCGAGCTGAACGAGCAGCAGCGCGCCTTCCAGCAGGCGGCGCGCGACTTCGCGCGCGACGAGATGGCGCCGCATGCGGCGGCGTGGGACGCGGGGGCGATCTTCCCGCGCGACACGCTGCGGCACGCGGGCGAGCTGGGCTTCTGCGGGCTCTACGCGGACGAGGCGGCGGGCGGGCTCGGATTGCCGCGCCTGGACGCGACGCTGGTCTTCGAGGAACTGGCGGCGGCCTGCCCGTCGACGACGGCGTTCCTGAGCATCCACAACATGGCGACATGGATGGTGACCGCGTTCGCGCGGCCCGAGGCCGCCGCGCGATGGGGACCGGCGCTGTGCGCGGGCACGACGCTCGCGTCCTACTGCCTGACCGAGCCGGGCGCCGGATCGGACGCGGCCTCGCTGCGCACGACGGCGCGGCGCGACGGCGATGCCTACGTGCTCGACGGCGGCAAGGCCTTCATCTCCGGCGCCGGCGCGACCGATGTGCTGGTCGTGATGGCGCGCACCGGCGGACCGGGCGCGGACGGCATCTCCGCCTTCCTGGTCGAGGCCGATGCCTTGGGCATCGAGTACGGCCGCAAGGAGGACAAGATGGGCTGGAACAGCCAGCCCACGCGCGCGATCGCCTTCGACGGCGTGCGCGTGCCGGCGGCGCAGTTGCTCGGCGGGGAAGGGCAGGGCTTCCGCATCGCGATGCAGGGGCTCGATGGTGGACGCATCAACATCGCGACCTGCTCGGTCGGCGCGGCACAGGGGGCGTTGACCGCGGCGCAGCGTTACATGCACGAGCGCCGGCAGTTCGGGCGGCCGCTGGCCGACATGCAGGCACTGCAGTTCAAGCTCGCCGACATGGCCACCGAGCTGGTGGCCGCGCGGCAGATGGTGCGGCTGGCCGCGTCCAAGCTGGATGCGAAGTCGCCTGACGCGCAGGTGTACTGCGCGATGGCCAAGCGGCTGGCGACGGACATCGGCTTCACCGTCTGCAACGAGGCGCTGCAGATCCACGGCGGCTACGGCTACATCCGCGAGTACCCGCTGGAGCGCTACCTGCGCGATGCGCGCGTGCACCAGATCCTGGAGGGCACCAACGAGATCATGCGGGTCATCGTCGCGCGCCGGATGCTGCAGGACCACGCACCCGAGACGATCCGGTGACCACCGCTCGCCGCTCTTACACCCTCGCCCCCGGCAAAGTGCAGCCGCCTCCTTCTTGCACCCTCGCCCGCTTGCGGGAGAGCAACTGTGTCAAGCGCTGCTGCTGACCAACCCCCTCGCCCCCCGCGAGGGGGGAGAGGGCAGGGGAGAGGGGGTGCTTCGAAGGGCAGCAGCGCTGTGGCACGAGCCCCCTCTCCCCTCCCTCTCCCCGCTGGGGCGAGGGGGTTTACTGCGCCGTCCGGCTCGTCTTACTCCCTCGCCCGCTTTGCGGGAGAGGGGGGGGTGAGGGCCAGCGGCCGTCGCCAACCACATTTCTTCTTCCATTCATCGCCATGCCCCTCTCAACCGACAGCGACATTCAATACGCCGGCTTGCGCCTGGAACGGCGCGGCCACACCGCGATCGTCACGCTGACGAATCCGCCAGCCCACACCTGGACCGCCGAAAGCCTCGCGGCGCTGACGCGCCTGGTGGGCGACCTCGACCGCGATCGCGAGATCTACGCGCTCATCGTCACCGGCGATGGCGAGAAGTTCTTCAGCGCCGGCGCCGACCTGAAACTGTTCGCCGACGGCGACAAGGGCACCGCCGCGACGATGGCGCGCCGCTTCGGCGAAGCCTTCGAGGCGCTGGCCGGTTTCCGCGGCGTGAGCATCGCGGCGATCAACGGCTACGCGATGGGCGGCGGGCTCGAATGCGCGCTCGCCTGCGACCTGCGCATCGCCGAGCCGCACGCGGTGATGGCGCTCCCCGAGGCGGCTGTTGGCCTGTTGCCCTGCGCGGGCGGCACGCAGTGGCTGAGCTGGACGGTTGGCGAGGCATGGGCCAAGCGGCTGGTGCTGCTGGGCGAGCGCGTCGACGCGGAGACCGCGCTGCGCATCGGGCTGGCGGATGAGCTGGCACCGAAAGGCGGCGCGCTGGCGCTCGCGCTGCAGTGGGCCGAGCGCGTGCAAGGACAGAGCCCGACCAGCGTGGCCGCATGCAAGCGGCTGATCCAGGGCGCGCGCACGTTGCCGCCGCAATCGCAGCTGGCGGCGGAGCGGGAGGCCTTCGTCGCGCTGTTCGATTCGGAGGATCAGCGCGAAGGCGTGCAGGCCTTCCTCGGCAAGCGCAAGCCGCAATGGCGCAATGCGTGAGGAGCGGACGATGACCCCTTCGATGGAGAAATCCGGCGACGCGCCGGTGCGCTTCGGCACGCTGGTGACAGCCTCCGGACACCGCTTCGGCCACGCGACGCTGAACGCGCCGGACAGCCTCAATGCGCTGACGCTGACGATGGTCGACGCGCTGCAGGCGCAACTGGACCAATGGGCCGAGGACCCTCGCATCGCCGGCGTGCTGCTCGATGGCAGCGGCGAGAAGGCGTTCTGCGCGGGCGGCGACGTCGTCGGCCTGTACCGCGCGATGCGCGAGGCCGGCGCCGGCCGTGTGCCGAAGCCCGCGGCGGATTTCTTCGAGCGCGAGTACCGCCTCGATCACGCGATCCATCGCTATCCGAAGCCGCTGCTCGTCTGGGGCCAAGGCATCGTGATGGGCGGCGGCATCGGCCTGATGGCGGGCGCGTCGCACCGCGTCGTGACGCCGCGCAGCCGGCTCGCGATGCCGGAGATCACGCTGGGCCTGTATCCCGACGTGGGCGGCAGCTGGTTCCTGTCGCGGCTGCCGGGCCGGGTGGGGCTGTTCCTCGCGCTGACGGGCGCGCCGTTGAACGCGGCCGATGCGCTGTGGGCCGGACTCGCCGACCGGGCGGCTCGCGCGGAGGATCGCGGCGCGCTGCTGGAGGCCATCGCCCGCGCGCGCTGGACCGGCGAGCGCGCCATCGATGCCGAGACGCTCGACGACCTGTTGCGCGCCATGCCTGCTGCGGAGCTGGCGCCGTCGGCGCTGGCCGCGCATCGCGATCGCATCGACGCGTTGATCGGGCCGCATGACGGGCTCGCGACGATCGCGCCGCGTCTGCGCTCGCTCGCGGGCGACGCCGATCCGTGGCTGGCCGCGGCGGGCGCGGCCTTCCTGAAGGGCTCGCCGACTTCGGCCGCGCTGGCGCTCGCGCTGCAGCGGCGCTTGCGGCACGCGTCGCTGGCGGAGGTGCTGCGCCTCGAGTACCAGGCATCGGTGGGCTGCTGCGTGCATCCGGACTTCGCCGAGGGGGTGCGCGCGCTGCTGATCGACAAGGACAGGTCGCCGCGCTGGCAGCCGGCGGCGATCGACGAGACCGGCGAGGCGCGCGTGGATGCGCTGCTCGCGCCGCGCTTCGACGGGCCGCATCCGCTCGCCGATCTGCGGTGATGCTTCAACGACTTCGAGGACACGCACGATGAGCAACACGATGAACAGCACGAACGCGGTGGAAGAACGCATCGCCTTCATCGGCCTTGGGCACATGGGCGGACCGATGGCGGTGAATCTCGCGAAGGCGGGGTATGCGGTCACCGCGTTCGACGTGAGTCAGGGCGCGCTGGAGCGCGCCGGCCAGGCGGGCGTGATGGCGGCGCCATCGGCCGCGGCGGCGGTGGAGGGCGCGACGGTGGTGATCTCGATGCTGCCGGCGAGCCGGCATGTCGAGGCGCTCTACCTGGGCGAGGGCGGGCTGCTGTCGCGCCTGGCCGCGGGCGCGCTGGTCATCGACTGCGGCACCATCGCGCCGGCGAGCGCGCAGCGTGTCTCGCTGGCCGCGGAGACGCGCGGCATCGCGATGCTGGACGCGCCGGTCTCGGGCGGCACGGCGGGGGCGGCGGCCGGCACGCTGACCTTCATCGTCGGCGGCGAGGCGCAGGCGCTCGAGCGCGCGCGGCCGGTGCTCGGAGCGATGGGGAAGAACATCTTCCACATGGGCGTCTCCGGTGCGGGGCAGGTCGCCAAGCTGTGCAACAACATGGCGCTGGGCGTGATCATGGCGGTGACCGGCGAGGCGCTGGCGCTGGGCGTGTCGCATGGGCTCGATCCGCAGGCGCTGTCCGCGATGATGGCCGTCAGCACCGGCAGGAGCTGGGCGACGGAGGTCTGCAACCCCTGGCCGGGCGTGAAGCCGGAAGCGCCGGCGTCGCGCGGTTATGCGGGCGGCTTCGGGAATGACTTGATGCTGAAGGACCTCGGCCTGGCGGTGGAGGCGGCGCTGCAGGTCGGCGCCGCGGTGCCGCTCGGGGAGCTGGCGCGCAATCTGTATGCGCTCAACAGCCGGGCAGGGCGGGGCAGGCTGGATTTCTCGAGCGTGCAGCAGCTCGTGGCGGGGGATGGCGGGCCGTTGGGATGAGGACGGCAGTGCGGGGGAACAACCGTGTCCGGCGCTGCTGCACTGCTTCCGCCGTTGGCCCTCACCCCTCCCTCTCCCACTTCGCGGGAGAGGGTGTAAGTGCAAGAGCCCTTGCGCAAGAACGCCCTCGCCCCCCGCGAGGGGGGAGTGGGCAGGGGAGAGGGGGTGCTTCAAAGGGCAGCAGCGCTGTGGCACGAGCCCCCTCTCCCCTCCCTCTCCCCGCTGGGGCGAGGGGGTTTACTGCGCCGCCCGGCTCTTCTTGCCCCCTCGCCCGCATGCGGGAGGGATGAGGGCCAGCGGCCGCAGAAATGCCGAAGCCTCTTGCCTCTTGCCTCTTGCCTCTTGCCTCCTGGCCCGCCCCCGGAGCGCCAACTCATCTCGTCCCATACGGCTCCGCCGTGCGCTCGTTCTCATCGATGCGCAGGTGTTTCCCCAGCGCCGGGAACGCCCGCTGCGCGCAGCCTTCGCGCTCGCACAGCTTGCAGCCCGGGCCGATCGGCGTGGCGCTGTCCGGATCGCCCAGATCCAGCCCCTTCGCATACACCAGCTGCTCCGCGTGCCGCAGGTCGCAGCCCAGGCCGATCGCGAACTCGCGCGCCGGTGAGCCGTAGCCGCCGGTGGCGCGCACCTCGCAGTGCGCGATCCACAGATAGCTGCGGCCATCGGGCATGCGCGCGACCTGCGTGAGCACGCGGCCCGGCTGCCCGAAGGCCTCGTAGACGTTCCACAGCGGGCAGGTGCCGCCGCTGCGCGAGAAGTGGAAGTCCGTCGCCGACTGCCGCTTCGAGATGTTCCCCGCCCGGTCCACCCGCACGAAGAAGAACGGCACGCCGCGCGCCTCGCGCCGCTGCAGCGTCGAGAGCCGGTGGCACACGGTCTCGAAGCTCACGCCGAAGCGCTTGGCCAGCAGCGCGATGTCGTGCCGCAGCGCCTGCGCCGCCGACAGGAACGCACGATAGGGCAGCACCACCGCGCCAGCGAAATAGCTCGCCAGCCCGATGCGCGCCAGCGCCGCGGCCTCCTTGCTGAAGCTCGCCGATGCGATCAGGCGGTCCATCTCCGCGCCGCATTCCAGATACGCCAGCTGCGTCGCGAGCTGGAACGCGCGCTGGCCCGGCGACAGCGATGCCGACAGCAGCAACAGGCGCTGCGCCGGCTCGTAGCGCCGCAGGCGCTCGTCCGCCACCAGCTGCACCTGGATCCGATGCGCGGCGATCAGATGCGCCTCCAGCCGCTGTGCCAGGTCTTGCTGCGAGAGCGGCGTCGCCGCCGTCTCATCGCCGCCGAGTCCGATCGCCAGCGCCTCCGCCGCCCGGTCCAGCGCGTCCATGTGGTTGTGATGGGCGTAGAAGAAATCGCGCACCTCCTCGTGCGGCCCCGGCCCCGCCGCGAGCGGCGCCCCACGCTCGCCGCCATCGAGGTTGCTGACCCGCTGCTCCGCGCCGCGCGCGCGGCCGTGCAGCCGCAGCATCAGCTGCGCCATCGCCGGCATCTGCTGCACCAGCGTGCGCAGCTCCGACTCGGGCACGCCGCCCGGCACCGGCGTCTCCGCGACGATCTCGTGCAACTGCGCGAAGAGCCGCGCCTCGTCGTCCTCGGAGAAGAACTGCAGGTCGATGCCCAGCGCCGACTGCAGCCGCAGCAGCACCGCGACGCTCAACGGGCGCTCGTTGTTCTCGAGCTGGTTCACGTAGCTGGGCGAGAGCTTCAGCGCTTGCGCCAGCGCGGCCTGGGTCAGGCCGCGCTGCTCGCGCAGGGTCTTGAGCTTCACGCCGAGGAAGGTCTTGCGCATAGGCTTCCATCAGGTTCGCAAGATTCGCAAACGTTGCGAATCTCCTTCGCATTTCATTGCTAATTCAGCCATTGAGTGCCATCGGCCGCGCTGCAAAGATTGCGAATGACGCGACTATCCCATGCCCCCATGGACTGGATCAAGGCCCTGGCCGCCACGCCGCTCAACGAGCTCACCCACCGCGAGCTCGTGCTGCCCCATCAATCGAATCACTACGGCACGCTGTTCGGCCCCGAGGCGCTGGCGCTGCTCGGCCGCACCGCGTACCTCGCCGCCGCGCGCTTCAGCCAGCAACCGGTGGTGATGGCCGCCGCGCGCGGCGTGGAGTTCCTCGCGCCCATCGGCGTCGGCGCGCTGCTGCATCTGCATGCGCGTGTCGTGCGGCTGGGCCGCACCTCGATCACGGTGGACGTGCGCGCGGCGCTCGACGCCGCGCCGGGCCTGCAGCCCCGCGAGGTGCTGCGCGCGAGCTTCGAGATGGTCGCCGTCGACCCGCAGGGCCGACCCGTGCCCATCGAACCGCGCGAACCGCGCGCGGCGCTGCCGCGGACGCTGTCCGCCATTGCCCAGGATTCCCAGGATTCCCGGGATTCCCAGGAGGAGACCCCATGACCGACACCCTCGCCCCGGCGTTCAAGCCGAAGAAATCGGTGGCCCTGTCCGGCGTCGCCGCCGGCACCACCGCGCTGTGCACCGTCGGCCGCACCGGCAACGACCTGCATTACCGCGGCTACGACATCCTCGACCTGGCCCAGGCCTGCGAGTTCGAGGAGGTCGCCCACCTGCTGGTGCACGGCAAGCTGCCCAACGCCGCCGAGCTGCGCGCCTACAAGGCCAAGCTGAAGGCGCTGCGCGGCCTGCCGGCCAGCGTGAAGGAGGCGCTGGAGCGCCTGCCCGCCGGCGCGCATCCGATGGACGTGATGCGCACCGGCGTGTCCGCGCTGGGCTGCGTGCTGCCGGAGAAGGACGGCCACGCGCTGCCCGGCGCGCGCGACATCGCGGACCGGCTGATGGCCTCGCTCGGATCGATGCTGCTGTACTGGTACCACTGGGCGACGCAGGGCCGCCGCATCACGGTGGAGACCGACGACGACTCCATCGGCGCCCACTTCCTGCACCTGCTGCATGGCCGCAAGCCCGATGCCCGCTGGGAACGCGCGATGCACACCTCGCTGATCCTGTACGCGGAGCATGAGTTCAACGCGTCCACCTTCACCGCCCGCGTGATCGCGGGCACGGGCAGCGATCTGTACTCGGCGGTGGCCGGCGCGATCGGCGCGCTGCGCGGTCCCAAGCACGGCGGCGCCAACGAGGTCGCCTTCGAGGTGCAGAAGCGCTACGACTCGCCCGACGAGGCCGAGGCCGACATCCGCCGCCGCGTCGAGGCCAGGGAGGTCGTGATCGGCTTCGGCCATCCGGTCTACACCGTCAGCGATCCCCGCAACGAGGTCATCAAGAAGGTCGCGCGGCAGCTGTCGGCCGACGCCGGCACGACCAAGATGTTCGACATCGCCGAGCGCCTGGAGCGCGTGATGTGGGACATCAAGCGCATGTTCCCCAACCTCGACTGGTTCAGCGCGGTCAGCTACCACCTGATGGGCGTGCCCACGGCGATGTTCACGCCGCTGTTCGTCATCGCGCGCACCAGCGGCTGGGCCGCTCACGTGATCGAGCAGCGCCAGGACAACAAGATCATCCGCCCCAGCGCCGTCTACACCGGCCCCGAGGACCAGACCTTCGTGCCGCTTGCCGCCCGCCAGTGATGACCGCAACCCCCGCCGCCACGATTTCCCCCACCGCGCGCTACAACACCGCCTGGCGCCGGCCCTTGCCGGGCACCGCGCTCGACTGGTTCGACGCGCGCGCCGCCATCGAGACACTGCGGCCCGGCGCCTGGGCGCGGATGCCGTACACGGCGCGCGTGCATGCCGAGAACCTGGTGCGCCGCTGCGATCCCGCGATCCTCGACCAGGGTCTGCTGCAGCTCGCCGATGGCTTGAGCGAGCGCGATTTCCCCTGGTATCCGGCGCGCGTGGTGTGCCACGACATCCTGGGCCAGACGGCGCTGGTCGACCTGGCCGGCCTGCGCGACGCGATCGCGGCGCAGGGCGGGGATCCGTCGCAGGTGAATCCGGTCGTGCCTGTCCAGCTGATCGTCGATCACTCGCTGGCCGTCGAGTGCGGCGGCGATGACCCCGAGGCCTTCGACAAGAACCGCGCCATCGAGGATCGCCGCAACGAGGACCGCTTCCACTTCATCGCGTGGTGCCGCGCCGCGTTCCGCAATGTCGACGTGATCCCGCCGGGGAACGGGATCATGCATCAGATCAATCTGGAGCGGATGTCGCCGGTGGTGCAGGTGGAGCGCCAGGGCGCGCGCGGTCTCGCGTACCCCGACACCTGCGTGGGCACCGACAGCCACACGCCGCATGTCGACGCGCTCGGCGTGATCGCGGTCGGCGTCGGCGGGCTGGAGGCGGAGAGCGTGATGCTGGGCCGCGCCTCGTGGATGCGGCTGCCGGAGATCGTCGGCGTCGAGCTCAGCGGCCGCCGCGCGCCCGGCATCACCGCGACCGACCTGGTGCTGTCGCTGACCGAGTTCCTGCGCCAGCAGAAGGTCGTCGGCGCCTACCTGGAGTTCTTCGGCGAGGGCGTCGCGGGGCTGACGCTCGGCGACCGCGCCACCATCGCCAACATGGCGCCCGAGTACGGCGCCACCGCCGCGCTGTTCGCGATCGACGAGCAGACGCTGGCCTACCTGCGCCTGACCGGCCGCGAGGACGCGCAGGTGCGCCTGGTCGAGACCTACGCGAAGGCGGCCGGCCTGTGGTCGGGCGCGGGCGACACGCTGGCCGGCGTGGTCTATCCGCGGGTGCTGCGCTTCGACCTGGGCAGCGTCGAGCGCACGCTGGCGGGACCGTCGAATCCGCATCGCCGGCTGCCCACCTCGGCGCTGGCGGCGCGCGGCATCGCCGCGCCCTGGGCCGACGAGCCAGGCCGCATGCCCGATGGCGCCGTGATCATCGCGGCCATCACCAGCTGCACGAACACCAGCAATCCGCGCAACGTGATCGCCGCCGGGCTGCTGGCGCGCAACGCGCGCCGGCTGGGCCTCGCGCGCAAGCCATGGGTGAAATCCTCGCTCGCGCCAGGCTCGCGCACGGTGACGCTGTACCTGGAGGAGGCCGGCCTGCTTGGCGATCTCGAAGCGCTGGGCTTCGGCGTCGTCGCTTACGCGTGCACGTCGTGCAACGGCATGTCGGGCGCGCTCGACCCGGCGATCGAGCGCGAGATCGTCGAACGCGACCTCTACGCGACCGCCGTGCTGTCGGGCAACCGCAACTTCGACGGCCGCATCCATCCGCGCGCGAAGCAGGCCTTCCTCGCGTCGCCGCCGCTGGTGGTCGCGTACGCGCTCGCGGGCACGATCCGCTTCGACATCGAGCGCGATGTGCTGGGCGTCGTCGACGGACGCGAGATCCGGTTGAGCGAGCTCTGGCCGGACGACGCCGAGATCGACGCGCTGGTGCGCCAGTGCGTGAAGCCCGAGCAGTTCCGCCGTGTCTACGAGCCGATGTTCGCGATCGCGCCCGCCGCGGCGGCGGCCACGGTGCCGCTCTACGACTGGCGGCCGCGCTCCACCTACATCCGCCGCCCGCCGTACTGGGAAGGCGCGCTCGCCGGCGCACGCACGCTGCGCGGCCTGCGCGCGCTCGCGGTGCTGCCGGACAACATCACCACCGATCACCTGTCGCCGTCCAACGCGATCCTGGCGGACTCGGCGGCGGGCGAGTACCTCGCCCGCATGGGCCTGCCGGAGGAGGACTTCAATTCCTATGCGACGCACCGCGGCGATCACCTGACCGCGCAGCGCGCGACCTTCGCCAATCCGGCGCTGCGCAACGAGATGGTCCGGGGCGCCGATGGCGGCGTCATCGCGGGCTCGCTGACGCGGCTCGAGCCGGATGGCCGCGTGATGCGCATGTGGGAGGCGATCGAGACCTACATGGCGCGCCGCCAGCCGCTGATCGTGATCGCCGGCGCGGACTACGGGCAGGGTTCGTCGCGCGACTGGGCCGCCAAGGGCGTGCGGCTGGCCGGTGTCGAGGTCATCGCGGCCGAGGGCTTCGAGCGCATCCATCGCACCAACCTGATCGGCATGGGCGTGTTGCCGCTGGAGTTCCTGCCCGGCGTGACGCGCCTGACGCTGGGGCTGGACGGCACCGAGGTCTACGACGTGGCTGGCACGCCGGCGCCGCGTGCGACGATGACGCTGATCGTCCACCGCCGCGACGGCGCCCGCACCGAGGTGCCGGTGCGCTGCCGGCTCGATACCGCCGAGGAGGTGGCGATCTACCAGGCGGGCGGCGTGCTGCAGCGTTTCGCCCAGGACTTCCTCGCGGCCGCGGCGCCGCGCGACCTCGAAGTGACGTCATGAGCTTTCTTCCGCAATTGAGGATCCCCGCCACCTATCTGCGAGGCGGCACCAGCAAGGGCGTGTTCTTCCGCCTCGAGGACCTGCCCGAGGCGGCCCGCGCGGCGGGCCCGGCGCGCGACCGGCTGCTGCTGCGCGTCATCGGCAGCCCCGATCCCTACGGCAAGCAGATCGACGGCATGGGCGGCGCGACGTCCAGCACCAGCAAGGCGGTGATCGTGTCGCGCAGCGCGCGCGAGGGGCATGACGTCGACTATCTCTTCGGCCAGGTCGCGATCGACCGGGCGCTGGTGGACTGGTCGGGCAACTGCGGCAACCTGTCCGCGGCGGTGGGGCCGTTCGCGATCCATGCGGGCCTGATCGACGCGGCCGTGCTGCCGCGCGACGGCGTCGCGACGATCCGGATCTGGCAGGCCAACATCGGCAAGACCATCGTGGCCAAGGTGCCGATGCGCGATGGGCAGGTGCAGGAGAGCGGCGATTTCGAACTCGACGGCGTGACCTTCCCGGCGGCGGAGATCGAGCTGGCCTTCCTCGATCCGGGCGATGACGGCGGCGATGACGCCGGCAATGCGGGCGAGGGCGGCGGCGCGCTGTTTCCGACCGGCCAGGTCATCGACGAGCTGACGCTGCCCGAGGCGCTCGTGCCCGGCGGCCGGCTGCGCGCGACGCTCATCAACGCGGGCATTCCGACAGCCTTCGTCGAGGCGAGGACGCTGGGCTACGCCGGCACCGAGCTGCAGGACGCGATCAATGGCGACGCGGCGGCGCTCGCGCGGCTGGAGGCGATTCGCGCGCACGCGGCGCTGCGCATGGGCCTGATCCGGACGCTCGACGAGGCGAAGACCCGCCAGCACACGCCGAAGCTGGCCTTCGTCGCGCCGCCGGCGGACTACCGCGCGTCGAGCGGGAAGGACGTCGAAGCCGGCAACATCGACCTGCTGGTGCGGGCGCTGTCGATGGGCAAGCTGCATCACGCGATGATGGGCACGGCGGCCGTGGCGATCGGCACCGCGGCTGCGATTCCCGGCACGCTGGTCTGCGAGGCCGCCGGCGGCGCGCCGCTGCCGGCGGTGCGCTTCGGTCATCCGTCCGGCACGCTGCGTGTCGGCGCGGAGGCCGTGCTCGACGGCGGCCAATGGCGGGTCACGCGCGCGGTGATGAGCCGCAGCGCCCGCATCCTGATGGAGGGCGCCGTGCGCGTGCCCGCCGAGTCCCTCATGCCCGCGAAGGAACTTCCATGACATCGACCCGCAAGACGCTGCGCGCGCTGGTGGAGGCGCGCCGCGGCGTGCTGGTGCCCGGCGCCTTCAATGCCCTGTCGGCCAGGGTGATCGAGGACCTCGGCTTCGAGGCCCTCTACGTCACCGGCGCCGGCGTGACCAACATGTGGTTCGGCCTGCCGGACCAGGGCTTCATGGGGCTGGCGGAGATCGCCGACCACACCGCCCGCATCCGCGACGCGGTCGAGCTGCCGCTGATCGTCGATGCCGACACGGGTTTCGGGAACGCGCTCAACGTGAGGCAGGCGGTGCGCACGCTGGAAAGGGCGGGCGCGGATTGCATCCAGCTGGAGGACCAGGTCGCGCCCAAGCGATGCGGGCATTTCAGCGGGAAGGAAGTGATCTCGACGGAGGAGGCGGTGAGCAAGATCAAGGCGGCGGTCGACGCGCGCCGCGATCCGGACCTGCTGATCATGGCCCGCACCGATGCGTGCGCGACGCAGGGCTTCGAGGCGGCCGTCGAGCGCGCGCAGCGCTTCGCGGAGGCTGGGGCGGACCTGCTGTTCGTCGAGGCGGTGACGACGCCCGGGCAGATCCGGGAGCTGCCGCGGCGTTTGTCGACGCCGCAGCTCATGAACATGGTGATCGGCGGAAAGACGCCGATCACGGATTCGGCCGAGCTGCAGGAGCTGGGCTACGGCGTCGTGCTGTACGCCAACGCGGCGCTGCAGGGCGCGGTGGCGGGCATGCAGAAGGCGCTCGGCGTCTTGAAGACGCAGCGCCGGATCGACGAGGACCCGGCGCTGGTCGCGCCGTTCGCGGAACGCCAGCGACTGGTCGGCAAGGCGGAGTGGGATGCGCTGGAGAAGAAATACACCTGAGGGGAAGGCGGGTAGCCAATAGGGTGTAGGAACGAGCGAGCGCTGCCGGCACGAACTCCCTCGCCCCCCGCGAGGGGGGAGAGGGCAGGGGAGAGGGGGTGCTTCGAAGGGCAGCAGCGCTGTGGCACGAGCCCCCTCTCCCCTCCCTCTCCCCGCTGGGGCGAGGGGGTTTACTACGACGCCCGGCTCTTCTTACACCCTCGCCCGCTTGCGGGAGAGGGTGGGGAGCGAGGGCCAGCGGCCGCGCAAGACAGCGCGGCAAGCCGAAGGCTCAGAACCCCTTCATGTCATAGCGCACGCCGACCCAGGCCTGGCGGCCCAGCCCCTGGTAGGCGAACACCGGCTCGACATCCCGGTCGGCCGCGTTGAGCACCTTGGCCTCCAGGCGCCATTGCGGCAGGAAGCGCCAGGTCGCCCGCAGATCCAGCAGCGCGTAAGCCCCCAGCGTCGCGCCGATGTCGGGCCGCTTGCCGATGTCGGTCAGCGTCGCGCCGGCGCTCCACACCCCCGTGTCGTAATCGACGGAGACGCTTTCCTGATGCGCCGCGCGCCGCACCAGCCGGTCACCGGTGACCGTGTCCTTCGCATCGAGGAAGTCGACGTTGGCCGCGATGTTCCAGTTGCCCATCCGGTGCGCGCCGGTCAGCGTCGCGCCCTTGAGCGTCGCCCGGCCGACGTTGGCCGCGCAGCCGAAGGCGAAGTCGTCGGTCGGCGGGCACAGCGCCGGATCCGGGTTGTAGATGATCAGGTCCTTGACCTTGTTGCGATAGATCGTCGCCGACGCGCTGCTCGCGCCCGAGCGCCAGTTCAGCCCCAGCTCCATGCTGCGGCCCTTCTCCGGCCGGATGCCGTGGTGGCCGTAGAACGGGAAGTCCGTGTCGTTGAAGGTCGGCGCGCGGAAGGTCTTGCCCGCCAGCGCGCGCAGCTTCAGCGTCGGGCTCAGCGCGTAGCTGCCGCCGATGCTGCCGGTCGTGTTGTCGCCGTAGGACGAGTTGTCGTCGCGGCGCAGGTTGGCCTCCAGCGCGGCCGGGCCGAACTGGCCGCTGTAGCCCGCGATGTAGGCGTTGTTGGTGCGCTTGAGCGTGTCGCTCAGCACGCCGTCGGCCTTCTCCTGCAGCCGCTCGTAGGCCAGCACCACCTGCTGGTCCGGAGCAATGCGCAGCGCGTTCTGCCAGGTCGCCTGGTCGCGCGTGGTCTTGAAGCGCGGCGCGTCGGCCAGCCCGCTGATGGAGTCGTCCGTGGAGCGCGCGTACTGCAGCGCCGTGGTCCAGATCGGCGACAGCGTGCCGCGGTAGTCGATCGCGGCCTCGCGCGTCTTCAGGCGGTTGCGGTAGTCGCCCGACGGATCGGCCGGCGGGCCGAATTCGTAGCTGTCGTACTGCGCGTTCAGGCGGCTTTGCGTCGCGCTGAGGCCGATGCGATGGCCTTCGGCCGGCGTGAAGCCCAGCCGCGCCGACGCGACCGTGCGGGCGAAGCCGTCGCGATCGGGGTTGTAGGACAGGCTGCCGCGGTCGCCGCGGATGGCGGACATGCCATCGCTGGTCTCGCGGCTCAGGCTGGCCGCGTAGTCGAACCCGGCCCGCGCGCCGCTGACCGCGATGTCGCCCAGGCGCGAGCCGTAGTCGCCGACGGCCAGGCCGGCATTCAGGTTCAGCGGGCCCTGACCCTTCTTCGTGACGATCTGGATCACGCCACCCACCGCGTCGGCGCCGTACAGGCCGGAGGCCGGGCCGCGCAGGACCTCGATGCGCTCGATGCTGGACAGGCTCATCGATTCGAGGGACGCCTGGCCCAGCGTCGCCGAGCCCACGCGCACGCCGTCGATCATGACGACGGTGGCGCTGGTGTTGGCGCCGCGCAGGAAATAGCCGGTGTTCTGGCCGGGGCCTCCGGTGGGCGTCAGCTGCACGCCGGCGTAGCGGCGCAGCACGTCGCCGACGCTGCCCGCGCCGCTGTTGCGCAGCGTGTCGGCGTCGATCAGGACGACGTCGGCGACGCTCTTGCTCAAGGGCTGCGCCTCGCGGGTGCCCACGACGATGACGGGATCGAGCGAGGACTGCGCGGCGGCGATCGACGGGACCAGGGACAGGGCGGGCGCGGCGATCAACGCGGCACGGGCGACGGCGCGCAGCGCGGCGCGGGGACGGGAGACTTGCATGTCGGATTCACAAAGCGGCGGCAGGCGGCCGCTTCCCCGCGGCCGCATGCGGAATGGGCGCGTCGCCAGGCGACGCGTCCGCCTGTTGGCCGGTATCCGGGCTGTCGGAAGAATGAACCCGTGTTGCCTTCCCGGACAGCCGTCCAGTGGTCTCAGACACGAGCCGCGCGCCGCGAGGGCCGATGGCATCGGGGATCCGACGATCTCGGCGGGGCGCGCCTTCCGCTTACCGTTGCGGGGGCAGCTCAGGTTGGGGCCGCATCGCGCTGCGCGCGGTCCCTCCTGATTCCCGTTGAACTGCGCCGGCGGAGGACCGGGCGCGAGCACCAACGGGCGGCATCATAGCGGCGCGCGCGTTGCGCGGACGCCGCATCGAGGGGCTTGCCTCGCGCCTCAGAGCAGGCTCACGCCGCTGAGATTCACCAGCGAGGTCTCGCGCATGATCCGCACGAAGTCGGCGAGGAAGGGCTTGGCCGCGAGCCGGGCCGGCGTGACCGCGTAGAGCCGGCCGGTGAGGCCCGCCTGGCCGATGCGCTGGCGCGCCACGTAGCCGCGCGACAGGTAGCTCTCGACCGCCCACAGCGGCAGCGCCGCGAAGCCGCGGCCGCTGGCCACCAGCTGCAGCATCGCCACCGTCAGCTCGCTGGTGCGCCGCGGCGGCGTGATGCCGGCGGGCTTCAGCACGCTGCGGACCAGGTCCAGCATCTCGTCCGGCACCGGATAGTGGATGTAGGCCTGGCCGGCGAAGTCCGCGGCCTCCAGCCAGGGCTTGGCCAGCAGCGGATGGCCCTTGGGCAGCAGCGCGACGATCTCGAAGCTGAACAGCGGATGCACCGCGACGCTGGACTCGTCCGCGTCCACGTCGGACACGATCGCGAGTTCCGCCCGGTCCTGATGCAGCAGCCCGACCGGATCGGCCTGGAAGCCGGACACGATGTCCAGCTCGACCTCCGGCCAGCGCTCGCGGAAGGCATCCATCGCCGGCATCAGCCAGTCGAAACAGGTGTGGCATTCGACGGCGATGCGCAGCTGACCCGCCGATCCTTCGACAAGCCGGCGCATGTCGCGATCCGCCTCGTCGATCTGCGGCAGCACCTGCTCGGCGAGCTTCAGCAGCCGCTGGCCCGCGACGCCGAAGCTCAGCGGATTGGATTTGCGCTCGAAGAGCTCGATGCCGTAATGCTCCTCCAGGCCCTTGAGCTGGTGGGAGAGCGCGGACTGCGTCAGGTTCAGCAACTGCGCGGCGCGCGAGACGTTGCCTGCCTCGCGCAGCGCGACGAGCGTGCGCAGATGGCGGAGTTCCAGCGGTGTGTACATGAGCCGTTCCGATGATCAAGTCGAAAAACTTTCGTTTGAATCATAGAGGCGCTCCTCCCATGATGTCGAATCAAGTTCATGTTGAAGAAGAAAATCATGATTCGGACTCATGCGATCGGTGTCGCCTCCTGGGATGAGCAACGCGCGGCGGGCCTCGACTACGTGACGGTCGGCGCGGTCGCGGCGGAGCGGCGGGTCGAGGATCTGGCGCGGCTGCTGGGCTGGGAGCCGGGCGTGGCGATGGGCGCCAACGCGGCGTTCGCGCTGAATGCGGAGGCGCTGTTCGCCGCCGTCGACGCGGCGATTGCGTTGCCGTGCAGTCCGAAGGCCGCGCTGCTGGGGCCGGTGAGCTTCCTGCGGCTGGCGGCCGTCGAGGCGGGCGTGGATCGTCTGGCGCTGCTGGACCGGCTGCTGCCGGTCTATGAGGGGCTGCTGGTGCGCCTGGCCGCGCGCGGCGTGACCTGGATCCAGCTCGACGAGCCCATCCTCGGCGAGCCGCTGCCGGACGACTGGCAGGCGGCGCTGCGCAAGACCTACGCGCGGCTGGCGCAGGTGGATCCGCAATTGCTGCTGGCGGCGGATGCTTCGCCGCTGGGCCCGAACCTGCCGCTGGCCTGCGAGTTGCCGGCGGGCGGCCTGCATGTGGACGCGCTGCGCGCGCCGGAGGAATTGCGGGAGATCGCCCGCCGCCTGCCGCCGGATCGCGAGCTCTCGGCGGGCGTGGTCGACGCGGCCGTGATCCGTCCGGACGACCTGCCGGCGGCGCTAGCGGCCATCGGCGACGTGCGGGAGATGCGCGGCGGCCGGCTGTGGCTCGCCGCGCAGGGCGGGCGCGCCGCCGGGCTCACATGAACAGATGCTCGCCCGCGTTCTCGCCGCCGAGCACCACGTAGTTCACCTTGCGCAGATCGGCCAGGCTGCGGCCGCCGGCATAGGACACCGAGCTCTGCAGGTCCTCTTCCATCTCGCGCAGGGTGTCCGAGAGGTGGCCCTTCACCGGCTCGAGGATGCGCTTGCCTTCGACGTGCTTGTACTCGCCCTTGTTGAAGTCGGACGCCGAGCCGTAGTACTCCTTGTAGCGCTTGCCGTCGACCTCGACGGTATTGCCCGGCGACTCCTCGTGCCCCGCGAACAGCGAGCCGATCATCACCATCGCCGCGCCGAAGCGCACGCTCTTGGCGATGTCGCCGTGATGGCGGATGCCGCCGTCGGCAATGATGGGCTTGGTCGCGACCCGCGCGCACCACTTCAGCGCCGAGAGCTGCCAGCCGCCCGTGCCGAAGCCGGTCTTGAGCCGCGTGATGCAGACCTTGCCCGGGCCGATGCCGACCTTGGTGGCATCGGCACCCCAGTTCTCCAGGTCGATGACGCCCTCCGGCGTGCCCACGTTGCCCGCGATCACGAAGGTCTTGGGCAGCTTGTGCTTGATGTGGGCGATCATCCGCTGCACCGAGTCGGCGTGGCCGTGCGCGATGTCGATGGTGATGTAGTCGGCGCCGACGCCTTCGGCGGCCAGGCGGTCGATGAGCGCGTAGTCGGCGTCCTTGACGCCGGCGCTGAGGGACACGAACAGCCCCTTGTCCCGCATCGCGCGGGCGAAGGCGAGGGCGTCCAGGTCGAACCGGTGCATCACGTAGAAGTAGCCGTTGGCGGCCAGCCATTCGGTGATGGACTCGTCGACGACCGTCTTCATGTTCGCGGGCACCACCGGCAGCTTGAAGCGGCGGGGGCCGAAGTCGATCGAGGTGTCGCACTCGCTGCGGCTGGTCACGCGGCACTTGCGCGGCAGCAGCAGGATGTTGTCGTAGTCAAAGATTTCCATGGTCCAAAGTCGCAAAGTCGGGCTGCGTTGATGCAGTGCATGCCCTGGGCTGCGAGCGCTTGACTTGAGACCCGGCCAAAAAAAAAACCGGGTCCCAAAATTTGGGCCCGGTGGCTCATTCTACGCATGACGGCGGGCACGCGTGCCGCACGGCGGTGCGAACCGCCCCGATCAGGGGCTTTTGAACCCGGTTCGCTAAACTTCGCCCCTTGGCCCCACGCCCGGGGCGCTCCCACAAGACAAGCCACATGCACTCCGTCGTCATCAGCGGTACCGGTCTCTACCAGCCCCCGCACGTCATCACCAACGCCGAACTGGTGGACGCCTTCAACCGCTACGTCGACCTCCAGAATGCCGAGCACGCCGAGGCCATCGCCGCCGGCACGCGCCAGCCGCTGGTGCACTCGAGCGTGGAGTTCATCGAGAAGGCTTCCGGCATCAAGCAGCGCTACGTGATCGAGAAGGAGGGCGTGCTCGACCCCGCGCGCATGCATCCGCGCTTCGAGGAGCGCGCGGATGACCAGCTGTCGCTGATGGCGGAGATCGCGGTGGATGCGGCGCGCAAGGCGCTGGCGGCGGCGGGGCGCCAGCCGCAGGACGTGGACGCGGTGTTCTGCTCCGCGGCCAACATGCAGCGCGCCTATCCGGCGATGGCGGTGGAGATCCAGCAGGCGCTGGGCGCGGGCGGCTATGGCTTCGACATGAACGTGGCCTGCTCGTCGGCGACCTTCGCGCTGGAGCAGGCCTTCAACGCGGTGCGTTCGGGCGCTTCCAGGTGCGTGCTGATCGTGAATCCGGAGATCACCTCGGCCCACCTCGAGTGGAAGGACCGCGACTGCCACTTCATCTTCGGCGACGTGTGCACCGCGATCGTGGTCGAGCGCGCCGACCTGGCGGTGGCGCCGGAGCAGTGGGAGATCCTGGGCACGAAGCTGGCGACGCAGTTCTCGAACAACATCCGCAACAACTTCGGCTTCATGAACAAGGCCGAGGACAGCGATCCGGAGGCGCGCGACAAGACCTTCCGCCAGGAGGGCCGCAAGGTGTTCAAGGAAGTGGTGCCCATCGCCGCGGCGCACATCGAGCAGCACCTGGCCGCGCTGCACATCCAGCCCACCGACGTCAGCCGCTACTGGCTGCACCAGGCCAACCTGGGCATGAACCAGCTGGTGATCAAGAAGCTGGTCGGCGGCGAGGCGGGCGCGGAGATCGCGCCGCTGATCCTGGATACCTACGCCAACACGGCGTCGGCCGGCTCGGTGATCGCGTTCCACGAGCATCGCGCCAACCTGAAGCCGGGCGACCTGGGCGTGATCTGCTCGTTCGGCGCCGGGTACTCGGTGGGCAGCGTGATCGTGAAGAAGCGCTGACGCGCACCGGGCCCCCTGAACAGGTGGCCCGCGCCCGCTCCTGATCGGCGCAGCATTGCGCACGGAGCCCGCCCCGCATGCCGCGGCGCGGCGCGCCGTCCTCACCGGGGAGCGAGCCATGGTCCTGTTGCTCCGCGCCTTCCTCGCCGGCGCCATCCTCCTGCCGGTGGCGCCACCGTCCTTGTCCCAGACCACCGGGCCGGCGCCGCCCCTGTCGCCCCCGTCACCGGTGCAGCGCCAGCGCGTCGTGATCATCCCCAAGCTGGTGGGGATCACCTACTACGACGCGGTGAAGTCCGGGATCGATGCCGCCGCCCGCGAACTCCCCGACCTGGACCTGACCTGGACCGGCCCCGCGCAGGACCAGGTGGAGAAGCAGATCGAGATGATCGAGCGGCTCATCCCGACGAAGCCCGCGCTGATCGCCGTGGCCGCGAACGATCCGGTGGCCATTGCGCCGGTGCTCGCGAAGGCGCAGCGCGCCGGCATCCACGTGATGAGCTGGGACGGGGACAGCCAGCAGCGCGAGTTCTTCGTCAACCTGGTCGACTTCGAGGAATTCGGCGCCCGGCTCGTCGAGTCCGTGGTGAAGGAGATCGGCGAGAAGGGCGACCTGGCCATCGTCACCACCAGCTTCACCGCGCCCAACCAGACGAGCTGGATCGATGCGATGAAGAAGACGATCTACGCGCGGCATCCCGGCCTGCGCATCGTCGACATCCGCCCCGCCGGCGAGAGCACCGAGGAGGCCTATCGGATCGCGCAGGACTACCTGAAGTCGATGCCCGGCCTGAAGGCCATCGTCGCGCTGGGCGCACCGAATCTTCCCGGCGTCGCGCGCGCGGTGAAGGACGCGCAACTGGCCGGCCGCATCGCGGTGATCGGCAACTCGACGCCCAACCTGATGCGCGGCTTCCTCAAGGACGGCACCGTCAGGACGGTGCTGCTGTGGAACGCGCCCGACCATGGCTATCTCACCGTCTACTGCGCGCGCCAGCTGCTCGGCGGCGGACTGAAGGCCGGCCAGCCGTTCGAGGCGGGCCGCCTGGGCCGCTTCACGCCGCGCAAGGACGCGGTCAACCTGCAGGTCGCGCTGCCGGTGCTGGTGTTCACGAAGGACAACGTGGACCAGTTCAAGTTCTGAGGCGAGGGGCCGGCGGTGAAGGTCTCGACGCGACTCAACCTGCTCTCGCTGCTCACCGTGCTGGTGATGACGGTCCTGGTGCTGGGCGCGGCGGTGGCCTTCCTGCAGGCCGACCTGAAGCAGTCGCGCGAGCGCCTGATGCAGCTGGAGCTGCAGGGCGCGACTCAGGCCATCCGGCAGCAGCTCTACCGCTCCGGCGTGCTGGCGGCGGCGAAGGAGGCCGAGGAGCAGCTGCGCCAGCTGCGCGGAAAGGAGGGCTTCGCCACGGCGACGCTGTTCATCGTCGAGCGCAACGACCTGCGCGTCGTCTACCACCCGCAGGGGACGATCGGGCAGCGGGCGCGGCATCCGTTTGTCGAGGAGATGGTGCGCCGGGGCACCGGCACGCTGGAGTACGAATACCTCGGCGAGCGGCGCCTGGCGGTGTTCCACGCGCTGGAGCCGGTGGGCTGGCTGATCGGGGTGGCGGTGTCGCAGCGCGAGATGTACGCGCCGATGTTCCAGTTCATGCGGGCGATCGGCGGCATCACCTTCGTGGCGCTGTGCCTGAGCGGCCTGGCGGTGAACCTGTTCGGGCGCTGGCTGATGCGGCGGGTGCGGGCGGCGCTGCTCTGCGTGCAGCAGATCGGCCAGGGCGACTTGTCGGCGCGCGTGCCGCAGGCGCTGGTCGATGACGAGATCGGCGACCTGCAGCGCGGCATCAACGCGATGGCCGGGCGCATCGAGGCGCGCACCGCCGAGCAGCGCGAGGCCCGCCAGGCGCTGAGCGCGGGCGAGTCGCGGCTGCGCCGCGTGATCGAGTCCAGCATGATCGGCGTGTTCTTCTGGGACGTGTCCGGCGCGGTGACCGAGACGAACGACGCCTTCCTGGAAATCATCGGCTACGCGCGCGAGGACCTGGAGGCCGGGCGCATCGACTGGACCGCGCTGACGCCGCCTGAGGAGGCCGACGCGGACCGCCGCGCCGTGGCGCTGCTGCGGGCCACGGGCCGCTGTCCGTCCTACGAGAAGCACTACATCCGCAAGGATGGACGGCGGGTGCCGGTGCTGATCGGCGGCGCGCTGCTGAGCGACTCGGCGCAGCAGGGCGTGGCCTTCATCGTCGACCTGACCGAGCGCCGCCAGGCGGAGGCGGACCGGCAGGCCCGGCGCGTGGCCGAGGCGGCCAGCCAGGCCAAGGGCGAGTTCCTGGCCAACATGAGCCACGAGATCCGCACGCCGATGAACGCGATCCTGGGCATGTCCTATCTCGCGCTGCAGGGCAGTCTCGACCCGCAGCAGCGCAACTACATCCAGAAGGTGCACGCGTCGGCCGAGTCGCTGCTGGGGATCATCAACGACATCCTGGACTTCTCGAAGATCGAGGCCGGCAAGCTGGACATGGAGACCATCCCCTTCGACCTGTCCGACGTGATGGACAACCTGGCCAACGTGATCGGACTGAAGGCGGAGGAGAAGGGGCTGGAGCTGCTCTTCGACGAGCCGCCCGACCTGCCCACGGCGCTGGTGGGCGATCCGTCGCGGCTGGGGCAGGTGCTGCTGAACCTGGGCAACAACGCCGCCAAGTTCACCGAGCAGGGAGAGATCGTCATCGCCGTGTCGGTGCTCGAGCGCGATGCCGGCGGGGCGCGCCTGCGCTTCGAGGTGCGCGACACCGGCATCGGCATGAGCCAGGCGCAGCAGCGCGGCCTGTTCGAGCCCTTCACGCAGGCGGACGCGTCGACGAGCCGGCGCTATGGCGGCACCGGGCTGGGGCTGGCGATCAGCCGCCAGCTGGTGCGGCTGATGGGCGGCGAGCTCGAGGTCGAGAGCGCGCCGGGGCGCGGCAGCCGCTTCGGGTTCAGCGTGCGGCTGGGCCTGGATGCGCGGGCTTCGGCGCCGGAGCGGGCCCGGCTCGACCTGGAGCGCCTGCGCGGCGCGCGGGCGCTGATCGTCGACGACAACGCGAGCGCGCGCGAACTGCTGGCGGAGATGACGGGCGCGCTGGGCTTGAAGGTCGAGACCGCGGTGGATGGGCTGGATGCGCTGCGGCAGGTGGCGCTCGCCGAGGCGCGCGACGAGCCCTACGACCTGCTGCTGCTGGACTGGCGCATGCCGGGCATGGATGGCGTGGCCTGCGCGCGGGCGCTGTCCGAGCGCCGGCATCCGCGCCATCCGATGCCGCCGGTGCTGATGCTGACGGCCTTCAGCCGGCATGAGGTGCAGCAGCGGCTGGACGATCAGCGGGTCACGGTGGGGGCGCTGCTGACCAAACCGGTGACGCCGTCGACGCTGTTCGACGCCTGCGCGACCGCGCTCGGGCTGAAGGGCACGCCGGCGACGCGCCGCGCGCAGCGGGAGGAGTCGATGCAGGGCTACCGGGCCGCGCTGCAGGGCGCCCGCATCCTGCTGGTCGAGGACAACGCCTTCAATCAGGAGCTCGCGCTGGACGTGCTGCACCGGGCCGGCATCGAGGTCAGCGTCGCGGGCAACGGGCGGGAGGCCTTGGCGATGCTGGAGGCGCACGCCTTCGACGGCGTGCTGATGGACTGCCAGATGCCGGTGATGGACGGCTATGCCGCGACGCGGGCGCTGCGGGAGGATGCGCGCTGGCGCGAGCTGCCGGTGATCGCGATGACCGCCAACGCGATGGTCGGCGACCGGGACAAGGCGCTGGCCGCGGGCATGAACGATCACGTCGCCAAGCCGATCCGGATGGAGGAGCTGTTCGGGGCGCTGGCGCGCTGGGTGCGGCCCGGGGCGGCGGCGCCTGGCGTGGCCGCGGATGGCTCGAAAGGCGCGGACGGCGCGGACGGCGTGGACGCGCGTGATGCCCTGGACTCGGGGTTCGGTGGTCTGCCGCAACTGCCGGGCGTCGACTTGAAGGCGGGCTTGGCCGGAATGATGGGTGATGGCGCGCTCTACCGGCGGCTGCTGCGGATGTTCCAGGAACGTCAGACCGACTTCCTGGCGCGCTTCCGCGCCCTGCGAGCCGCGCACGACGCGGCCGCGATGCGGATGGCCCATGACCTGAAGAGCGCGTCGGCGGCGCTTGGCATGAAGCAGGTCCACGCCGCGGCGCAGGCGCTCGAGCAGGCTTGCCTGCATGACGCGGACGAGGCCGCGCTCGATCCGCTGGCGCGCGAGGTCGATCGCGTGCTGATGCCCGTGCTGGCCGGGCTGCGGGCGCTCGACGGCGACGGCGAGGGCGCGCCGTCAGCCGGCGGGCGGCCGCGCGCCGGCGCCTGAGACCTCGGAGGGGCGCTTCCCGGCGCCCTTGCGCGGCTCCGCGGCTTCCCGCGCCAGCTGCTCGCGCGCGAGCTCGATGTCGTCGCGATCCAGGCGGTCGAGCTGATACCGGAAGTCCCGCATCAGGCCGTCGCATTCGGCCAGGCGCGCGCGATCCGCGCCGGAGCGGCGATCGAGGGCGTCGAGCAATTGCCGCACGTCGTTCGGCAGGCCCGGGAGCTCGCTGTCGTCCGGCGCGTCCTCGGGGCGCGCCCAGTCGGCCATGTACACGCGCATGGCCAGCCACAGGTCCGAGTGAACGGCCTGAAGGGCGAAGGCCTGGCAGGCCGGATCCGCGCTGTGCTTGCCGTCCGGGCAGACCCGGCGCGCGGCTTCCACCACCGTCACGCCGATTGGCGGCGCGTTCATCTTCAGCAGGACCGCGCCGCCTTGTTCCGGGGTGGCGAATCCCATCTGGGCGAAGCGGCGCAGGGCCAGTTCATCGCCGGTGCCGGCATGCGTGGCGCCGCGGCTGCCGTCCATGATCGAGCGGGCGGCGGCGGTGTCCTGGCTCTGGCCGGCGGCCATCCAGTAGGGGAGCAGGTTGCCCGGGTCCATGGCCATCCAGCGCGAGGCCGGCACGCGCGTGCAGATCTCGGGATGACCGGCGGAGCAGCGCGACGCGACCATGCCGAAGACGGCGGGATCGCTGGTCGACTCCGCGATCGAGATCGCGCGCGGCCAGTCGTCGCGCAGCAGCGCGGCGATGAGTCGGCCGGGCTCGTCGGTGGCGCCGTCGAGCCGCTGGGCGAAGGCCTCGATGCGGCGCTGAAGCGGGGTGCCTTTCCGGGAGAGGCGTTCGTCGACGGAGTTGCCGTTGCGCCGGTTCACGCGCGTGTCGTCGCCGCAGAGCGTGCCGATGCCATCGATGAAGGGAGCCTCATCCGACGAGGCGTAGGTGTCGTGGTCCTCGGGGTCCGCGTCATCGAGGTGGTCGAGGTCGTCGGCGTCGAAGAGCTGGAGTTCGTCCGCCAGGTCGTGGTCCGCGGCGCCAGCCGTTCCGGCCTCGGCGAGGAGCGTGCCGGAGGCGGAGGCGGAGGAGGGCGGGGCGGCAGGGGCCGATTCGGCAGGGACATCGAGGGCCGCGCGAACCCGTTCCAGCGGCAAGGCCCCGAACGATGCGGCGAGCGCCACGGCCACGGCGATCGCGATGCCGCCCACGGCGACCGCCCATCCACGCCAGGAGCGCTGGCGCTGACGGGGTGGCTTCGAGGGGGCGTCTCCAGAGGGCATGCGTCGCTTGGTTGTCGGCGCGCAGCATACAGGCGAAGGGCTCAACCACCAGAGACGCGTGCACGCAGCGTCATCGCGAGGCAGGTATCGCTCTCGCGTGACACCGGATTAGGCGAACTTCTTGACGATACTTCCCCGGCTGTCCAAATAGCTCCCCAGGTAAGAAGGCGGCAAGCTGTTGAAAGCCGACGCCCTCCCGGTCGGATCTCGATAAACCGCATGGAGGTTATTGGTTCCGGCGATATGGTCGAACATCAGCTGGTGATTTTCACGAATCACCGCATGCGCGTACCGAGGACCGCTGGAAAGGCAGTCGGAGATTCTTCCTATTTCGGCGTCTATGGCATCGGCCGGAATAGGTTTGAGGGAGAACGCTGTTTTCAACTTGCCTGACGGACGTACGGGCTCGCCAGTCCCCAGCGTGGCGGTCACGAAAGGCGTTTCGGGGTTGCCTCTCTCGCCGTAGGTGTGGACCTTTTTCAGACCTTGCCAAGGATCCACCACGATCGCATGGTCGCCTGCCTCGGGCGCGCGCCAATCCCCAATGATCACAAGACTGTGCTTCTTCGATTCCAGTACTTTGAATACCGGCTGGTCTCGCCGATGGCTCTGGAGTTCGGCAAGCACCATGTTTGCATACCGCAGGCCTTTGCTGGGAAGACGAGGGCCGCATCTGCTCGCCGTAGGTCACGGGTGCCTGGGCACCGTCCATTCGGCCGCATATATTCCCCATTGCCGTTCTCTCCCATTCATGAAACGCAGGAGAAACCCATTGGACGGCATGGGTCCGGCGGGCTCGGGTACCCGCCGAATGGACGAACGGAAATCCGAATTCCTCAGCGCCCGCTCGCCTCGATCCGGATCTCGTCCGCGCGGCAGGTGCCGCCGCCGCTGCCGCCAGGCTGGGCGCCCAGCAGTTGCTTGAGCGATCCCCCCGCCTGGTAATCGCGCGGCAGCTTCACCTGGATCTCCGTCAGGTACTGCCCCGAGCACATCAGCTTCACGCTGTCCCGATAGGCGTCACTGCCGGTTTCGGCCTTCAGCTTGTCGTAGAACGCGCGCCGCGAGATCGATCCGCCGATGTTCTGCCGGATGTATTGCCCGACGCCCGAATCGTTGAACTGCTTCACCAGGTCCACCGCCCGGCGGAAGTACGCATCCGGGTTCATCGCCTGGCAGGTGCCGTGCTTGCGCCACTCGTGCTCGCCGAAGCCCTTCTCGTACATGAAATTCGGCATCCACGGCCCGATGTAGGCCACCGTCTCCTTGGACACCGTCATCGGCGCCGTGCTGCAGTTGCCGTAGCTGATGCCGCATTGCTGGCGGTTCGGCCACAGCCCGTGCAGCGTCAGGTTGCTGACCTTGAGCTTGCCGCTCTCCATCGCCTCGCACTCCGGCTTGCCGCGCTTGCCGCCCGCCGTCCATTCGCAGAAGCCGGGCTGCCACGACATCGCCAGCACGAAGCTGTCGTACTCATTCGCCGTGGAGCACATGCCGCCGCGGCCCGACATCGACGGTCCGCTGCCCTCGGCCGGCGCACGGCCGGACTTGGCCGGAGCGGCGGCGTCCGAGCCGCCGCCCGCGCTGCCGCAGTCGTTCTGCACCCAGCGCTCGGGCGGCCGCGCGCCCGGCACCTGCACGCGGGTCCAGCCGGCGTCATGCGTCTCCAGGATCGTGTAGCCAGTGCCCGGCGACAGCCTCGCGCCGTCGGGGTTGGTGGTCTTGCGGAAGGACTGGAAGGCCTCGCAGGCGCGCGAGGCGGTGAAGGTGCCGCTGGCGGGCGCCGCCCAGGCCGAGGGCAAGGCGCCGCAGGCGAGCGACAGGAGAGCGGTGTGCAGGAAGGTGCGGAGGGCGAGGCGCATGGGCATCAAGCAAGGCTGAAACGACAGCCGGCTTTGTACGTCATCTCGCCGCTCACGGGGACCCTCCCGGCGAGCGAGCGGCCTCAGAACCCGATCGACACGCCCAGGCCCAGCACCCAATCGGGGGTCTGCTTCGTCAGCCCGCGGTTGAGCGAGGCATCGAGCTGCAGCCGCCGGTCGAGCAGCCAAGTCACCCCCGTGCCCGCCGAGATGCTCCGGCCGCCATTGCGGTTGGATGCCAGCTGATCGCCGGCGACCTCGACGTAGCCCTTCCAGCGCTCCGCGATCGGCCAGCCCAGCGAGGCGCCCAGGATGCCGCCGACGAAATGCCCGCCGTCCTCGCGCCGGTCGCGGTACAGGCCGCCGATCACGCCGGCCGACCAGTCGTGCGGCAGGTCCCATTCCGCCGTCAGCCGCAGCGACGGCCGCACGCCCTGGCCCCGGAACGCGGCCGAGCCGCTGTCCATGTCCATGTGCAGCAGCCACGCCAGGCCCGGCTTGCCGTGCTCGCCATCGCTGTCCTGCCAGTGCCACTTCACGCCGAGCGCCGTGTCGGCCCAGCCGCTCACGCGCGCCGTGCCGTCGGCATCGGTCGCGCGCAGGCGCTGGTAGCCGTCGGTCTCGATGCGGAACTCCCAGTCCTCGGCGAAGCCGAATCGCAGCAGCGTCGGCGTCGACCACAAGCGGCTGCGGACACCGTCGCTCTTGTCGCGCTGGTAGCCGATCCCCGTCTCCAGCAACGCGCGGCCCTTGCCGACGGTGCTGCTCGATTCGACGATGCCGGGCTGGTCCGGCTCGATGGCGTCGGCCTCGTCGGCCGCCCACGCGGACATCGAGGCGGACATCGACACAGCGGCGATCAGCAGCGCCGCGGCGCGGCCGCGAAGGAATTCAGGCTTCATGTCGAGGGCTCCCTGTCGATTCGGATCATTGCCCGCCGCGCTCGCCGCCCATCCACCAGGACGGCGGCACGCCCGAGGCCCCGGACGCCGGACCCGAGGCCGCGTCCGAGGCCGGCAGCGGCGGCGGCATCGGGCCGATCGTCTTCAGGCCGGCCTCGCCGGCGAATTCGCTGTAGACCCAGTCCGGCCCATATGGTCCTTCCTCCTGGACCAGTCCGCCATCCTTGGGCGGCTCGATCTCCGACGGCGCGATGCCCTTGAGCGCCACCGTCATGTAGTCGATCCACGCCGGCAGCGCGATGCCGCCGCCGGATTCGCCGGCGCCTAGGCTGCGCGGCTGGTCGTAGCCGATCCACACCACCGTCGCCACGCGCCGCTGGAAGCCCGCGAACCACGCGTCCACCGCGTCGTTGGTCGTGCCGGTCTTGCCGTAGAGGTCGTAGCGCTTGAGCGCCGCGCTGGCCCGGTAGGCCGTGCCGCGGATCGCGACCTCGCGCAGCAGCGTGCCGGTGATGAAGGCGTTGCGCGCGCTGATCGCGCGGCGGTCATCGGTGAGCTTCTCCGGCTCGGCCGCGAACAGCACCTGGTTCTGCGCGTCGACGATCTTCGTCACCAGCAGCGGCTTGAGCAGGTAGCCGCCGTTGGCGAAGACCGAATACGCGCTCGCCATCTGCAGCGGCGTCACCGAGCCCGAGCCCAGCGCCAGCGTCAGGTTGTCGGGCTGCTTGTCGACGTCCAGCCCGAACTTGCCGGCCCACGAGCGGCCGCGCTCCGGCGTCAGCTGCTCCAGCAGCCGGATCGTGACCATGTTCTTGGACTTGGCCAGCGCCTGGCGCAGCGTCAGCGGGCCGTCGAACTGGCCGTCCGAGTTGCGCGGATTCCAGTCGCCGACCGAGATCGGCGCGTCGTCGACCAGCGTCGCGGGGCTGGCGCCGATCTCCATCGCGCCCGAGTACAGGAAGGGCTTGAAGCTCGAGCCCGGCTGCCGCCAGGCCTGCGTCGCGTGGTTGAACTGGTTGCGGTTGAAGTCGAAGCCGCCCACCAGCGCCAGGATCTTGCCGCTGTCGGGCTCGACCGAGACCAGCGCGCCCTCGGCCTCCGGCGACTGCGTCACCGCCCAGGCGCCCTTGGGGAACTCCTTGGTCGGATTGCCGCGCAGCACGCGGATGATCGAACCGCGCTGGATGCGCAGGTTGGGCTTGACCTTCTCCGACAGCGCCGACAGCACCGATCTCAGCCCGTCGCCCTTGATCTCGATGTCCTCGCCATCGGCCAGGCTGGCCTGCAGCCGGTTGCTGGCGACGCTGGTCACCACCGCGGCGCGCAGGTCGTCGTTGTCGGGATGGTCGTTGAGCGCCTGCGCGATGGCGGCGTCCTGGTCCTGCGCGTCCATGCCGGCGGGCAGGTCGACCTCGCCCTCCGGGCCGCGCCAGGCCTTGCGGCGCTCGTAGTCCATCAGCGTGCGGCGCAGCGCCTTGTACGCGGCCACCTGGTCGTCCATCCTCAGCGTCGTGGTCACGCGCAGGCCGCGGCTGTAGGCCTCGTCGCCGTATTGCGCGTGCACCACCTGGCGCACCATCTCCGCCGCGTACTGGCCATAGGGCAGCCGCTGCTCCTGCGCGGTGCGCAGATGGACCGGCTCATCGCGCGCCTGCCTGGCCTGCTCCGCGGTGATCATCCCGGTGTCCACCATGCGCTGCAGCACCACCGACTGGCGGCGCTGCGCGCGCGGCAGGTTCATCAGCGGGTTGGCGTAGTAGGGGTTCTGCGGCAGGCCGGCCAGCATCGCCGTCTCGCCGATCGACAGGTCCTTCAGCGACTTGCCGTAGTAGGCCTGCGCCGCCGCCTCGAAGCCGTAGGCCCGCTGCCCCAGGTAGATCTGGTTCATGTAGACCTCCAGGATCTTGTCCTTGGAGAGCTGGCTCTCGATCTTGAAGGCCAGCAGGATCTCGACGAACTTGCGGGTGTAGAGCTTCTTCTTGGTCAGGTAGAGGTCGCGCGCCAGCTGCTGCGTGATCGTCGACGCGCCCTGGCTGCGCGAGGAGAACAGGTTGGCGATCGCGGCCCGGAAGATGCCGGTGAAGGACACCCCCTGGTGCTCGTAGAAGTTGGCATCCTCGACCGCCAGCAGCGCCTGCTGCATCTGCTTGGGGATCTGCTCCAGCGGCAGGTAGCTGCGGCGCTCGGCGCCGTACTCGGCCAGCAGCTGGCCGTCCTCGGTGTAGACGCGCAGCGGCTGCTTGGGGTTGTAGTCGGTCAGCCGGGCCAGGTCGGGCAGGCCCGGCCAGACCACCGCCGCCGCGCCGGCCAGCAGCAGCGCCAGCGCCAGCACGCCGGCGCCGGACCACACGGCGATGCGCTTCCAGGCAGGAAGGCTGCGCAGCGAGGCCCGCATCGGCGCGGTGCGGCGCCACAGCGCCTGGAAGAGTCCGGTCACGGCACGGACCACGTGGCGGGCGAATTGAGCGATCTGCTGCATGCGGGGCGCACGAGTTCAGGTCGGCGGATTATCGTCAGACATCGCGGCTTGTTTCGGGACGGGCGCGGGTCGCAACAATCGGTACACACAGGACACACGGCCGCCGTACGGTCTGCACGGTCTGCACGGTCTGCACGGTCTGCACGGGCGATGCAACCCTGGGGCATCACCCGACCCTGAGGTTCAGCGTCAGGAACACCAGCGCGTTGAGCGCGAAGTGGATCAGGATGGCGGCCTCGATGCGGCCGGTGAGCGCGTAGACGAGGCCATAGCCGAGGCCGGCCAGCGCCGCCAGCGCCACGTAGACCGGACCGCCGGCCGCGTGCGCGAGGCCGAAGAGCAGCGCGGCCGCCAGGATCGGCAGCCAGCCCCGCGCGGTGCGCAGGTCGGCGCCGAGGCGGCGCGCCAGCAGGCCTTGCAGCACGCCGCGGAAGGCGGCTTCCTCGGCGACGCAGGTCAGCATCAGGTTGGCCGACAGGAACAGCGCCGCGTTGTCGGGCCAGCGCAGCGCCGGCTGTCCGAGCCCGCTGGCCACGGCGAGGAGCCACGGCAGCGCCAGCGTCGCGGCGATCACGGCCGCCAGCGCCAGGCGCGTCTGGCCTGCCGCCCGCACCGGGGACGCGCCGCCGGCCTGGCGTTGTCTCCGCTGCTGCTGCGCCAGCACCGCCAGCATCAGCATGCCGGCGACGCCCTTGTCGAAGTTCAGGTACTTGATCGACGGCGGCCGCGTGTCGGAGGCGGCCACGAGGTAGGTCGGGTTCAGGAATCCCGGCAGCGCGTGCATCGCCAGGGCCATCCCGACCACCAGCATCAGCAGCATCAGCGCGGCCTCGCGGCGCGGGCGGTGGCGCGCCTCGATCGTCATCCAGGCCAGCGCGGCCAGCGCGGCGACCGGCACCATCGCCGCGATGCCGAGCTGGCCGTGGATCAGCCCCGCGGTCACCGCCATGATCAGCAGCGACATCCAGGGCCAGGGGGCGCGGATCGGCAGCAGGGCCGCGAGGATCGACAGGCACAGGAGCAGGTGGCTGAGCGGCATCTCGTTGGATCTTCGTCCGGTTGGGGGAGCGGCCGGCCCCCGGAGTTCCTCCCTCCGAGGGCCCGCGAGGGCGCCGAAGTATCCATGAGGTCTGAGGTATCGTGCCGCCCCATGCAAGAGATGACTTTCTACTGGCACGACTACGAGACCTTCGGACGCGTGCCGCGCCGCGACCGGCCGGCGCAGTTCGCCGGCGTGCGCACCGATGCCGATCTGAACGAGATCGGCGAGCCGCTGATGGTGTATTGCCAGCCGCCGACCGATTCGCTGCCCGATCCCGAGTCCTGCCTGCTGACCGGCATCCTGCCGCAGACCTGCGCGGAGCAGGGGCTGCCCGAGCACCGCTTCGCCGCCGGCATCCATGCCGAGCTGTCGCGCCCCGGCACGGTGGGGCTGGGCTACAACACGATCCGCTTCGACGACGAGGTCACGCGCTTCCTGTTCTGGCGCAACCTGATCGATCCCTATGGCCGCGAGTGGCAGAACGACTGCGGCCGCTGGGACCTGCTGGACGTCGTGCGCTGCGCCTACGCGCTGCGGCCCGAGGGCATCGAGTGGCCGAAACACGAGGATGGCCGGCCGTCGTTCAAGCTGGAGCACCTGACGGCGGCCAATGGCCTGGCCCACGAGTCGGCGCACGACGCGCTGTCCGACGTGCGCGCGACGATCGCGCTGGCGCGGCTGATCAAGCAGCAGCAGCCGCGGCTGTGGGACTTCTGCCTGAAGCTGCGCCGCAAGGACGCGGTCTGGGCTGAGATCGGCGTGAACCGGCCCTTCCTGCATGTCTCGGGCATGTACGGTCCGGACCGCGGCTGCATCGCGCTGGTGTGGCCGCTGGCGCCGCACCCGACCAACAAGAACGAGCTGATCGTCTGGGACCTGGGCACCGATCCGTCCGAGCTGATGGGCCTGGACGCCGAGGCGATCCGGCTGCGCCTGTACACCAGGCAGGAGGCGCTGCCCGAGGGCGTCACCCGGTTGCCGATCAAGACGATCCACGTGAACAAGTCGCCGATCGTGATCGCGTCGCTGAAGATCCTCTCGCCGGAGATGGCGGCGCGCTGGGGGCTGGATCTCGAGCAAGGCCTGGCCCGCGCGGCCGCGCTGCAGGCGCGCGGCGGCGAGCTGGCGCGGCTCTGGCCGCAGGTGTTCCAGCGCCCGGCGGGCGAGGGCGGCGTCGATGTCGACGAGGACCTTTACGGCGGTTTCGTCTCGAACGAGGACCGGCGCTCGCTGGAGCGGCTGCGTGGCCTGTCGGCCCAGGCGCTGGCCGACCGCGTCGCCCAGGGCAAGGTCGCCTTCGAGGACGGCCGGCTGGAGGAGATCCTGTTCCGCTACCGCGCACGCAACTTCCCGGACAGCCTGAGCGGCGACGAGCAGGCGCGCTGGGAGCATCACCGCGCCGCGCGGCTGCACCTGGGCGAAGGCGGCGCGCAGACGCTGGAGGCCTTCTTCGAGCGCATCGACGAACTGGGCCAGGCGGCCGAGGAAGCGGACGACGAACGCGCCCAGGAGATCCTGTCGGCGCTGTACGACTGGGCCGAGCAGATCGCGCCACCGCCACCTTGATTCCCCGGAACCGGGTCCTGTCCGGGGTTTTCAGGGTCGGGTAAAACGGGTACACCTGCGTCATTCCCCCAGGAGACGACATGCAATCCCAACACGACGCCGCCGACCCGATTGCCGCCCGCATGCGGGCCCTGCTGGTGCGGGCGCCCCTGGCGGTGGCCTTCGTGGCCGCCGGCCGCTTCGAGGTGGTCAGCGAGCATTTCAACCACCTGTTCGGCCACGGCGACGAGACCGACCTGACCGGCACCGACCAGCGCGCCTCCGTCGTCTCCGACGCCGCCCATCAGGCGCTGCATGCCCGCATGGGCGCGGCCTTCAGCGCCGGGCGGCCGCTGGATGAGGAGGTCGAGTTTGTGCGCCGCGACGGCTCGCGCTTCTGGGGCCGGCTGCAGGCCACCCCCGTGCACTGGGAGCAGCCCGCCGGCGAGGCGATGTGGGTCGTCGACGACGTCACCGCCGCCCGCACCCAGCGCCTGCAGCCGACCTGGTCGGCCAAGCATGACGAGGTCACCGAGCTGTCCAACCGCCGCGAGATGGAGCGCCGGCTCGCCGAACACGTCGGCAGCCGCCGCAACGAGCCGGTGTCGGTGCTGTTCATCGACATCGACCGGTTCGCCGAGGTCCTGCAGGGCATGGGCGCCGAGGTCGCGGACCATTTCCTGTACGGCGTGGGCCAGATGCTCGTGACCAAGGTGCGGGCGTCGGACACGGTGGCGCGCATGGAGAACGATCATTTCGTCGTCCTGCTGCCGGATTGCGATCAGCACTACGCGCAGATCGTGGCGGAGAAGATCCGTTCGGCCATCGCCGGCTACCGGTTGCGCTGGGGCCTGCACCGCGCGCGCGTGAAGGCGAGTCTGGGCGTCGTGCAGTTGCAGCCGTCGCTGGACACGGTGGACGCGGTGCTCGGCGCCGGCCAGCACGCCTGCGAGGAGGCCAAGGCCGCCGGCGGCGACAGCGTCCGGGTGTTCATCTCCAGCGGAAGCTTCGAGGAACTGGCCGGCGCCTGAGCGCGGCAAAGAGACCCCTCGCCCCTCCCGCAAGCGGGCGAGGGTGCAAGAAGCAGTGAGTGCTGCCGCGCGTATGAACTCCCTCGCCCCGCTTGCGGGGAGTGGGCAGGGGAGAGGGGGCGTGCCAGTACGCCGGTGTCGCTCTGCGCCGAGCCCCTCTCCCTCACCCTCTCCCCCTCACGGGGGCGAGGGAATGAATCGGCGCGCTGTTGGAGAGGGATGTGGAGAGGGATGTGGAGAGGGATATTGGAATCGAGGGTTAACCCGTAGTTCCTTGATGTGAATAACTGGCCGGAAAAGGCCATTCTTTTCTAAAGATCGGCAGCCAGATGCCGATGACGGCGAATAGAGTGACCGCTTGAGACCCGCCGCAGCGACGTCGGGCCAGCGAACTACGAGGGTTTCGCCATGTCCACCGTCAGCCTGTCGACCGCCTTGTCCGGCCTGTCCGCCGCCAACGAGCGCCTGCGCGCCTCCGCGAACAACGTCGCCAACGCCTCGACGCCGGGCTATCGCCGCGAGCGCATCGAGGCCGAAACCGCCCCCGACGGCGACGGCGTGACGACCAAGGTCGAGAAGCTGCCCGAGCCCGGCGCCGATCTGACCGCCGACCTGGTCGAGCAGAAGTCCGCGACCTACGCCTTCGTCGGCAACCTGCGGGTGCTGCAGACCCAGATCCGGGCCGAGGGCGCCTTGCTCGACATCCACGTCTGAGCGTTGATCAGGGCTTGAGCTCGAACAGCGACGAGCCGTCCCCGTTGTCCTTCACCAGCCCGACCTGCGGCGTGTCCGCGAGGTGCGCCGTGGCGCCATTCCCCGCGACGAACTGCATCGCCACGCCCGGCACCGGCCGGATCCGCCACGACGGCGCCGCCACCGCCGCGCTCAGCGAGGGCTGGGCGGCCAGGAAATGCGCCACCGCTTCGCGGGTCTCGTCCGGCGCGTCGACGACGACCTTGTCCGCCCCCAGCGCCGGGAAGTGGCCGCCGCCGTAGGCGCGGTAGTTGTTGGTCACGACGAGGAACTCCGCCCGCTCATCCAGCGGCTGGCCGCGCCAGCTCAGGCCCGCGACGCGATGACCGTCGCCGACCTGCTTGCCGTCCTTGTCGAAGCGGGCCGGCTGCGTCAGGTCGAGCTCATAGCGCAGCGCGCCATCCTGACCCAGCATCATGTCGAAGTTGAAGCTCGGATAGCCCGCGTCGACGAGGTCCTGCCGGGCCGGTCCCGTCGGATCGATGCGGCGGAACTGGCCGGCCGACATCTCCAGCCAGTCGCGCACCTGGGCGCCGGTCAGCTTCACGACCTTGATCGTGTTCGGGTAGACGTAGAGGTCGGCGACATGCTTGATCGCGACGGGACCGGCCGGGATGTCGGTGTACTGCGTCCAGCCCTGGCGGCCGCCCGACTTGAACGGCGCGGCGGCGCTGAGCATCGGCAGCTTCTCCAGCGCCGTGCCCTGGACCGCCTTCAGCGCGTAGGCCAGTTGCGCCTGCGCGACCAGCCGCACCGCGGTGCCATCCAGCACCTGCGAGAAATAGCTGTGGATGGGCCGGTCCGCGATGGCGACCTGGCTGCGGACGTAGTCCAGCGTCGCCTGATGCTCCGCGGCGATGACGGCGGCCGGCATCGGATCGGCGTCGGCCAGCGGCTGGCGGCTGGCGCGGTCGAAGATCGGCCGCAGGCTGGACCGGCTGTCGACCACCTGCCAGCGCTTGCCGGCGGGCTTCAGCGTCAGGTCGACGATGCCGAGATGGTCGCCCCAGCGGCCCGGCATCACGGCCGGCGTGCCGAAGAGCTTGCCCGACGCCAGGTCCACGCCCGGATAGCCGGCGAAGCCCGGGCCTGGGAACTCGGTGTGCGCGTGGCCGAGCAGCAGCGCATCGACGCCCTTCACGCGGGCGAGCTGGGCGGCCATGTTCTCGGAGAGCTTGGGCAGCTCGGTCTTGTCGATGCCGGTGTGGGCGATGACGACGATCAGGTCCGCGCCGCGCTGGCGCAGGCGGGCGACCTGCTCGGCGGCGGCCTCGACCATGTCGCGCACCTGGACCTTGCCGGCGAGGTTCTGCCGGTCCCATTCGAGGATCTGCGGCGGCGTGACGCCGACGACGCCGATCTTCAGGCGGTGCTCCCGGCCGGCCTCGTCGCGCATCGCGCGCTCGAGCATCACGCTCGGCGTGAACGCGTGGCGGCGGCCGTCGGCCTCCATCACGTTGGCGTTCAGAGACGGGAAGTTCGCGCCCGCGATGGCCTGACGCAGGAAGGGCAGGCCGTAGTTGAACTCGTGGTTGCCGAGATTGCCCGCGGCGACGTCCAGCAGGTTCAGCACCTTGTAGGCGGGATGCGTGTCGCCGGCCTTCAGCGGCTTCACGCGGGCGACGACGTCGCCCAGCGGATTGCCCTGCAGCAGGTCGCCGTTGTCGAAGAGCAGGCTGTTGGGCGCCTCGGCGCGGGCCTGGTGGATCAGCGTGATCGTCTTGGCCAGGCCGAACTCCTGGGACGGGCGGTCCTGGTAGTAGTCGTAGTTCAGCAGGTTCATGTGGATGTCGCTGGTCTCCAGCACGCGGAGCTTGAGCTCGGCGGCGGACAGCGGCATCGACACGGCGGCCAGGGCGCTCAGGCCCAGCGCCGCGAGGGCGCGCGAGGCGGCCGGCAAGGGCAGGGCGCGCATCGGATCAGTTCCAGTCCGTGCCGTCGACCAGCACGGCGAGCGCGCGCTGGAAGCCCTCGGCGTCGATCGCGTCGAAGCGGGCGGGCTCGGGGCTGTCGAGGTCGAAGACGGCGCGCAGCCGGCCGCCGGCGACGACCGGCAGCACCAGTTCCGAGCGCGAGGCCGCATCGCAGGCGATGTGACCGGGGAAGGCGTGGACGTCCTCGACGAGCTGGATCTCCCGCGTGCGGGCGCAGGCGCCGCAGACGCCGCGCGAGAAGGCGATGCGCACGCAGGCCACCTTGCCCTGGAACGGGCCGAGCACCAGCTCCTGGTCATTCCTGGCGTTCACCATGTAGAACCCGGCCCAGTTCAGTGCCGGGACGGCGTTGAACACCAGGGCGGCGAACTGCGCCAGATTGGCGAGCCAGTCGCGCTCGCCATGCAGCAGCGCCTGCGTCTGGGCGGTCAGCGTGTCATAGGAGGCGCGCTTGGCCTCGGGCGTGGACATGTCCAGCAGCGGAGTGGGATCGAAGCTCATGGGGCGGGATTGTGGCGGAGGTCATCCGTGAAGGCGGCCCGCGTCGTCGAGAATCCGCCCGCTTCAAGGCAGTGAGGGAGAGCACGACGATGCGGGCAGTATGGAAATTGGCGGTGATGGCCGTCTGGCTGGGCGTGGCCTTTCAGGGCTTCGCCGCGGAAGGGCCCGAGACCGCGGCCAGCGCCGCGCGAGGCGATTCGCCGCTGCTCGCGCCGGCCGAGCAGGTGGGCTGGGTCTCGCAGGGCGAATGGTCGCGGCGCTGGTGGGAGTGGGCGATGTCCTTCGACAACGCCAGCAGCCCGGTCGCCGATCGCACCGGCGCGCTGTGCGCCAACCGGCAGGAGGGCGATGTGTGGTTCCTCGCCGGCACCTACGGCACTGCGCGGACGGTCCGCAGTTGCCGCGTGCCGCGCGACAAATACCTGTTCTTTCCGCTGATCAACTACGTCCTCGCGCCGGGCCGCGGCCGCACCGCCACCTGCGCCCAGATGTCACGCGACGTCGCGCGCTTGACGGACGGTGTCGAGTTGCTGGTGCTGGAGATCGACGGCGTGCGCTACGACAACCTCGCGCGGCATCGCCAGCCGACGCCCGAGTGTTTCAACCTCTGGGCCCGCAGCGGGATGGGGGCCAGCGCCTTCCCGTCGGCGGCGAACGGCTATTACGTGATGCTCAAGCCGCTGACGCCGGGCCGTCACACGATCAATTTCGGCGGCGCGCTGCGTGACATGTCGCAAGCAGTCAGCTACACGCTGTGGGTGGAGTGATGGTGGAGTGATTCCGCTGCGCAGGAGGCGGCGGCGCGGGCTCAGCCCCACAGCGCCGGCTTGTTCACCATCAGGTAGAACACGACCAGCACCGCGAGGAAGGCCGGATAGCCCAGGCCTTCCCACCAGCGCGCATAGCGCCAGTAGAGCGCCGGCAGCGCCTGGCCGCTGGCCAGCGCAGCGTCCGCCATCCGCGACAGCTGGATCTGCAGCCACAGCACCGGCAGCCAGCAGGCGCCCGCCAGGACGTACAGCGCGATCGAGGCCGCCAGCCACGGCGTGTCCAGCGCCCAGCCGGCCTGCGTGGCCAGCCAGATGCCGCTCAGCGGCTGCACGATCACGGCCGGCGTCGTGAACCACAGGTCCGCGCGCTTGACCAGCCGCGCCACCACCGCCTGCGCCGCCAGCGAGCCGCTGCGGTTCGCGAAGAACAGGTAGAACGCCGAGCCGAAGCCGGTGCCCGCCAGCAGCACGCTCGACACGATGTGCAGCCACTTGATCACGAGATAGGTGTTCATCAGGGTCCTCCGGGGTCTTGTTGGATGTCTTGTCTCGAAGGCGCGCGAGCGCGCGCGCCAGGCGTTCAGGCGGGCGCGTCCTCGTCGAGGATCAGCAGCAGCACCGCCACCGGCAGGTTCTTGGTCAGGCAGCCCAGCGGGTCCAGCCACAGCGAAGGCAGGATCACCGTCGCGACCGCCGTCATCAGCAGCATCATGGCGCCCGCCAGGCGGTACACCCAGCGGCGGTGCCAGCGCCACATCGACAGGCCGATCAGCAGGTCCACGAGCGCGCCCGCGATGATCACCGGCGCGATCCCGTCCTCGGGCGTGCCCGCGGCGGCCATCAGCGCGCGGCTCTGGCCGCCCAGTTCGACGAGGCTGGCGATGCCGGTCGCGAGCCACAGCGCGATCAGGGCGCCCCGCGCGACGAGCCGCGTGCGGCGGTGGCGGAAGTTCACGAGCCCGATGCCCATGCGGCCTCCACGAATCGTTCGACCGGGATCGCCGGCCGCGCCAGCAGCGATTGCAGGCGTGACGCGTCGCCGGTGTTGTCGGCTTGCAGCAGCGAGAGCGTCTCGGTGCCCCAGGTCTGGAAGGGCAGGCGGTCGCCGACACGGGCGCTCCAGCGGCTCACGCCCGGCCAGAGCATCAGCCGCCAGGCCGGCACGCGGCCCTGCTGGCGGCGCAGTTCCGCGATGAAGTCGGCCAGCGTCAGCGCGCGCGGCCCGACCGCCTCCAGCAGCTCCGGCCCCTTGTGCGCGAGCAGCGCGGCGCAGGCCTCGGCCAGGTCGACCGTGGCGATCGGCTGGACCCGGGTGCGCGCCGCCTCGGCCGGCAGCACCAGCAGCGGCAGCCGCGCCAACTGCATGAAGAGCCGGCTGCTGACGCCACGCGGACCGAAGACGATGCTCGGCCGCACGATGGTGGCGTCGAGCCGGCCGGCGCGATGCAGCGCGAGCAGCGCGGCATCCGCGGCGCGCTTGCTGGTCGCATAGCGTGTGCCGTTGCCCTCGATGCCCAGCGCCGAGATCTGGATCACCCGCCGCACGCCCATGTCCGCGCAGGCCTGGAACAGCGCCGCCGGCGCGCGGTGGTGCAGCGCGTCCATCGGGCGTTCCGGCGTGTCGCGCAGCACGCCCACGGCGTTGATCACCGCGTCGATGCCTTCGAGCCGCGGGCGCCACGCGGCGGGATGCAGATCGGTGGCGAAGTTCATCGTCGACGAGCGGCCCTCGACCACCTCGTGACCAGCCTCGCGCACCGCGTGCGCGATGGCCTGGCCGATGAAGCCGCTGGCGCCGCAGAGCAGGACCTTCATGGCGTCACTCCCCGCGATGTTCGGGCATGCCGCAGACGCTGTCGCGGCACGGCGAGGCGCCGGCGCGGCGCTCGGCCGCGCGGCGCAGGGCGGTTTCGAAGAGCAGCCGCGCGACCGGGCGCGGAATGCGGTAGCGATTGCGCGCGAAGACCGGATAGGTCCGGTCGCACAGCTGCCGCAGCACCGGCAGTTCCATCACCCGTGCCAGCCATCCGAGCTGGGCGCCCCGATAGGCGAGGCGCAGGGCCTCGGCACCGATGGCCAACCGGCCGTCGGCCCGCTTCGCATGCATCAGGCTCATCAACGCGTCCATGTCGGTGCCGCTCGGAAAGGCGCAGAAGCCCGGTGCCGAGATATCGACGAAGCGCAGCAGCCCCGCGGTGTTGCGCAGCATCAGGCTGCGCATCTCGCCGTTGCAGACCGGACAGGCCCCGTCGTAGTAGAGCGTCAACGGATAGATCGCCGGATCGGGGCGGGCGGTCGCGGAGAGCGGAATGGTCATCGTGTCCTCCTGTGCTTATGGAATATTCGATATTTCAGTAGAGACAGAAACTTTGGCTCAAAAAAAGGGGGCGGATCAGGATCCGTCCCCGCGCACGAAACGCTGCACGCTCGCGCCCAGCTTGAGCACCTTCTCGAGCGTCGACGGCGAGAGCCGCATCATTTCCTCGGACCAGGCCCCCAGCGTCTGCATCAGCCGCAAGCATTCGCGAACCCGGTCCTGGGCGTCGGGCGACTCGGCCTGGAAGCCGGGATCGGCCACCAGCTCCGACAGCATCCGCACCGTCGGATCGAATTCGCGATGCTTGCGCTCCCGCACGATGGTGCGCAGCAGCTCCCACACGTCGGCGGTCGTCTCGAAGTAGTCGCGCCGGTCGCCCAGCACATGCGTCACGCGGATCAGGTTCCAGCTCTGCAGTTCCTTCAGGCTGGTGCTGACGTTGGACCGCGCCACCGACAGCGTTTCCGCCAGTTCCTCGGCGTTCAGCGGCCGGCCATGGAAATACAGCAGCGCATGAATCTGCGCCACGGTGCGGTTCACGCCCCAGGCGCTGCCCATCTCGCCCCAGTGCAGGACGAAGCGGCGGGCGGTGTCGGTGAGTTCCATGGAGGCCGACTGTAGTCGTACGGAAATTTCTGTCAATACAGAAATTAGCGGCGCCAGTCGCACGCGAACGACAGAATGACGCGCCGGCCGACCCCGGTGCGCGAGTGCGCCGCCGCCGATGCGCTGATGGCGGGAGATGCCTGCCGAGCCCGGCCTTTCGATACTTTCCTCTTTGGCCGAAGAGGAGCTTGAAAAGTGTCGAAGGAACCACGCAGCGGCGCAGCACGCGCACCGCAAAAGCGACCCGAGGACGAGGCGTGCGCGTCCGATGGCGCCTCTTGCGCGCCGGAAGGCCAGGCCCCGGCGGAAACGGGCGCTGGGGGCGCCGCGGGCGGTCTGCCGGTCGGCGTCGGCGTGGGCCTCGCGCTGTCCGGCTTGACGGCGCTGTTCTTCCTGGGAAACGGGGAACGTGAAGGCGGGGCGTCTGGCGGAGGTTCTTCCACGCCCCCGGACCCCCGGCCGGTCCCGCCCACCCCCTTGCCGCCCCTGCCGGCGAAACCGCCGGCCCCCGCGCACGGGGCCTATTCGCGCCCGTTGCCGGCGCCCGACCCGGTATCCGCGGCACCGGCCGATCCGACGATGTCGCGGCAACCGTCCAAGATCTCCGGGACGTCGATCAGCAAGGCGCCCGACGATCCCGCGCCGGTGCCCGAGATACCGCCGGCGCGGCCTGTGCTTGACCTGATGGGCAGCCCGCCGGTGCAGCCGGTCGATCCGATCACCCCGCGGAGGGTGACGCCCAGTCTCGAGCCCAGCCCGGGTGACTGGCCGGATCATGCGGCGTACGCCGGTCCGGGCCGCCCCGTGCCCCCTTTCACCCTGCGCCTGAAGCACGATTCCGGCGAGAGCGGCAGCGATCGGTTGACGCGGGACGCGACGGTGCTGATCGAGGGTCTGGATCCCGCCGTTCACCCGCATTGGTGGTACAGCATCGATGGCGGGCCCTGGCGACAGGGATCGGGCAACACGATTCCGGACGAGGCCATCCCGGGCGATGGCCCGCGGCAGGTGGCGGTGGAGGCGACCGACGCCCTGGGGCACGTGATCGACGTGGCCTCGCTGCACGTCGAGGTCGACCGGACGCCGCCGGATCCGCAGCGTCACTGGGTGCGGCTCGAGGGGGCGAGCGGCCAGTTCGTGAACGAACTGGGCTTGCCCGATCCGCTCGGCGCCTACCAGCTCGTCACGGACGCCACCGTGACGGTCGGCCCGCTGCCGCAGGACGTGCGATGGAACTACGCCATCCAGCAGGGCGCCGCCAGCGATGCCGCCCCTCGGCAGGAAGGGCGGGACGGCGAGATCCCCCACGCTGTCTTCAAGCGTGGGGCCAACGAGCTGTCACTCGCGTTCCGCGACGTGGCGGGCAACATCGCCGACACGATGCACCTGCATCACCTCTACCTGGATCCGCCGGTTCTCTGACGCGTTCAGCGGCCGCCGGTCAGCACGCCGACCTGGCCCATCCACGCTTGCGCCGGCCCGGCCAGCCAGGCGCGGGCCGCGGCCGATTCCTTGATCCGCGCGTCGAGGAAGGCGACGCTGACCTGCCGGGCCGCGATCACGCCGAGCTGCTGCTCGTGCAGGCGCCTGTAGTCCGGCACGGCCGGCACGGGCGCCATCCGCGCCGGGCCTTCGCGTCCCCCGCGGCCGCCGCGGCGGCCCTGCTGGGGCTGGGACTGCGCGTCGTCCTCGGCCTTGCGGATGCGCTTGTTCTCGCGCTCGACGTCCTCGGGCCGCGGCTCGTTCCCGCCGAAGGCGGCATGCCGCACTTCCGCAACGCTCAGCAGCCAGCCCCGGCCCGCCGGCATCGCGGCGAAGGGCAGTTCACGCCAGCGCAGGTCGCGCACCAGGCCCAGCACGTCGCTGTCCTCCGGGCCGGTCAGGCCGAGCACCGGGATGGCGACGTCGCGATAGCGCGCCGGATCCGGCTGCGCGAACACCTGCGGGCTGATCACGATCGCGGCGGCGGGCCGCAGCACGCTCGAGGCCAGCACCGTCCCGTCCGCCTGGCGCTCGCCGGCCAGCGCCATCGCCATCTGCGCGCCCAGTTCATAGCCCGCGACCGCCGTGCGCGACCAGTCCAGCGAGCGCCACGGCGCGGCGCCTTCACGGCTGAGCCGCTGCGCCTCGGTCAGCAGCTCGTCGAGCCGGGCCAGCCGGCGGCGCGTCTGCGCCTCCGCGTAATGGCGCCGGCCGAGTTCGGTGAACTCCGCCGAGCGCGCCAACTCCGAGGACCAGGCCATCGCGTCATCGTCCAGCGGCTGCAGCGACAGCACCGCGTAACCCGCCGCGGCCCAGGCGCGCCGCCAGCGCAGGCCGGCAGTCTCGGGCTCGCCCAGGCCGGGCAGGTAGACGATCACCGGCCGCTGCTCGGCCTTCGAGCCGGTCGGTCCGGGCAGCGCCAGGCTCAGCCGCACGTCGTCGCCGCGCAGGCGCCAGGCGATGGGCTGCACCTCGGCCCCGCGCTGCGCCAGATCCCCCGCGTAGCCGCGCGACTCGAATTCGCGCTGAAGCTGCTGTTCCTCGAGCCGCGCTTTCGGCGGGCCGCCGCCGCAGGCGCTCAGCAGCAGCGACGCGCCGATCGCGGCGCAGCACGCCAGGACCAGCGAACGCGCGCCGGCGCGCAGGCGGGAACCGGGGAGGGACGTGAGTTCGATCATGGCGCGCGACCCTATGCGGTCGATGTAAAGCGTCGATTGCTGCGGGCGGCGCTCAGTGCGCCGCTGACGCCATCGGTGCGTGCTCGTCCGGCATCGGCGCGTTGAAGCGCTGCAGCACGTGGCGGCTCATGCCCTTGGCGAGTTCCTCCTCGCCATAGAACACCGTGCCCAGGCCTTCCTTGCGCAGCAGCGCCGACTCCTCCTCGCCATGGGTGCGCAGCACGATCTCGATGCCGGGATTGAGCTGGCGCGCGGTGTCGGCCATCTGCCGCGCCTTCATCGAGTCCGGCACCGCCACGACCAGCATCGCGGCGTTGGCGATGTGGGCCTGGACCAGCACCATCGGGTCGCTGGCATCGCCGCTGACCGCCGCCAGTCCGCGCCGGCGCAGCGCCTCGACGGTCTCGCGGCCCTGGTCGGCCACCACGAAGGGGATGCCGCGCTCGGTCAGCGCGTCGGCGATGCGCCGCCCCACGCGGCCGAAGCCCACCAGCACCACCTGGCCCTCCAGGTACTGGCGCGCGGTGGTCTGCGGCAGCTCGGCGTAGGGATCGTCGCGCGCCTCCAGCCTGCGCGCGAAGGCCGAGCGGCCCAGCACCCAGCGCCGCAGCGGCTGGATCATCGCGAACATCACCGGATTCAGCGCGATCGAGATCAGCGCCGCCGCCAGCACCAGGTTCATGCCCGCCTTGGGCAGCAGGCCCAGCTGCAGGCCCAGGCCGGCCAGGATGAAGCTGAACTCGCCGATCTGCGCCAGGCTGGCCGAGACCGTCATCGCCGTGTTCAGCGGATAGCGGAACAGGATCACCAGCGCCGCCGCCGCCAGCGCCTTGCCCAGCATCACGATCGCCACCACGCCCAGCAGGTGCAGCGGCTGGTCGACCAGCGTCATCGGATCGAACAGCATGCCCACCGACACGAAGAACAGCACCGAGAACGAGTCCCGCAGCGGCAGCGATTCCTGGGCGGCGCGGTGGCTGTATTCGGACTCGCGCATCACCGTGCCGGCGAAGAACGCGCCCAGCGCGAAGGACACGTGGAACAGCTCCGACGCGCCGTAGGCGATGCCGATCGCCACGGCGATGACCATCAGCGTGAACAGCTCGCGCGAGCCGGTCCGCGCCACCTGCCACAGCATCCACGGCAGCACGCGCCGCCCCACGACCAGCATCAGCACGACGAACGCGGCCATCTGGGCCAGCGTCTCGGCGATCGTGCGCCACAGCGGCGCGTCGGCGGAGGCGCCCGGCGCCGCGTTGCCGCCCAGCACCGTGGACAGCGGCGGCAGCAGCACCAGGATCAGCACCGTGGCCAGGTCCTCGACCACCAGCCAGCCGACCGCGATGCGGCCGTTCATCGATTCGAGCGAGCCGCGCGATTCCAGCGCCTTCAGCAGCACCACCGTGCTGGCGCAGGACAGCGTCAATCCGAACACCAGCGCCTGGCCCGCCGGCCAGCCCCACCACATCGCCAGGCCCAGGCCCAGCGCCGTGGCGGCGGCCATCTGCACGACCGCGCCGGGCAGCGCGATGCGCTTGACCGCCATCAGGTCCTTCAGTGAGAAGTGCAGGCCGACGCCGAACATCAGCAGCATCACGCCGATCTCGGACAGCTGGGCGGCGATGCCCACGTCCGCGACGAAGCCCGGCGTGGCCGGCCCGATCGCGATGCCGGCCAGCAGGTAGCCCACCAGCGCCGGCAGCCGCAGCCGCTCGGCGATGAAGCCCAGGATCAGCGCCAGGCCGAAGCCCGCCGCCAGCGTGGAGATCAGGGAGACGTTGTGTTCCATCAGGCGGCCGCTCCCGGACCGGCGAGGGCGGCGAAGGCCTCGCGGTGACGGGGTCCCTGGGCGAAGTCGCCCAGGGCGGCGGCGATCCGGCGCTCGGCGTCCGCCGCGTCGGGCAGGCCGGGACCGTAGATCTCCATCCAGGTCTGGAAGACCGGATCGTTGTCATGGCGCCGCAGCAGCCGCACCGGCTGCGCGCCGCGCGCCTGTTCGAAGGCGGCCAGCGCGGACGCGAGGTGGTCCGTGTGGACGCGGTAGTAGACGTAGAGCTCGGCCGGCGCGGCCGGCGCGGCTCGGAGGCCGGGAGGCGGGGCGGCGGTCCGCGTCGGCGGCGAAGAGGTCATTCCGGTTCTCCGATGGCGTAGGGCAGGGGACGGGGCGTGAGCAAGGCGCCTTGCGCGCTGCCCAGGTGCAGCGTGCCCGACGCCAGCGCGGCCAGCTTCACCTCGGCCAGCAGCAGCGGACGGCCCTCCAGCCGGCCGAAGCCGGCCACCATGCCGGCCGGCTGCTCCGGGTCGGCGCTGTGGAAGATCTCCTGGCCGGGCGTGGCGTCGGCGTCGGTGCCCTCCAGCGCGAACAGATGGGCGCGGCGCTTGACCGTGCCGCGGTACTGGCTGCGCGCGACGACTTCCTGGCCCGGGTAGCAGCCCTTCTGGAAGTTCACCCCGCCGACCAGTTCCAGGTTGATCATCTGCGGCACGAACTGTTCCACGGTGCCTTGACGGATCCAGGCCAGGCCGGCGGTCACGTCCAGGCCCTGCCATTCCTCGGGATCGATCGCCGGCAGCGCGGGCGCCTGGGCGCCGGAGGGCTGCAGCAGCAGGAAGCGCGGCGTCAGGCCGTCGTCGGGCAGACGCGTGGCGAACGCCTCCTGGCCGTCGGCGAGCGCCAGCCGGCTCACCGCCCAGACCTGCGCCGGCGCCGAGGCGCCCAGCCAGTCGCGCGCCTGCGCGCCGGACAGGCCCCACACCGACCAGGCGGCGCTGTCGTCGCTCAGCTTGCACTTCGCGCGCAGGACGAACATCGACAGCCGCTTGACGGTCGCGGGGACCAACTCGGCCGGCAGCGCCAGGAGCACCGATTGCTCGTCCGGCTTGACCGCCAGCATCGTCGCCAGCAGCCGCCCCTTGGCCGAGCAGTAGCCCGCCAGGCGCGCCTGCGCGGGGGTCTGCAGGGCCAGGTCTTGCGTCAGCTGCGAGTGCAGGAACTTGGCGGCTTCCTCGCCCTGGGCGCGGATGACGCCCCAGTCGGCGAGCCGGACGGCACCCAGCGCCGAGGACGGCACGGGCGGCGGGGCGTGGTGGAGGTCTTCGATCATGGGGCCGATTATCATCAGCCCCCGCATTTCACGAAGGGCGCCGGGTCTTGTCACGCGCGAAGCACTCCCCTCGCCGCGCAGCGAGGAAATCGAAGAAGCAATCGGGCCGCATCGGACGCTGGCTGCTGTCCCTGCTGGTCGCGCTGGCGGTGCTGGCCGCGGGCGCGGCGGGCGCCGTCTGGTGGTGGCTGCAGACGCCCCTGGCGCTGGAGAAGGAGAGCCTGGAGCTCTCCATCGAGCCCGGCACCCCGCCGCAGCAGGTCGCGCAGGCCTGGGTCGGCGCCGGCGTGCAGACCGATCCGCGCTTCCTGTACGCCTGGTTCCGCTATTCGGGACAGGCGCGCAAGATCCGCGCCGGCAGCTACGAAGTCCATGCCGGCGTCACGCCGCGCGAGCTGCTCGACAAGATGGTCCGGGGCGACCAGACGCTGGAGCAACTGCGCATCATCGAGGGCTGGAACTTCCGCCAGCTGCGCGCCGCGATCGCGGCCGCGCCGGCGCTGAAGCAGACCACCGCGGCGATGACCGACGAGCAGATCATGGCCGCGCTGGGCGCGCCGGGGCAGGCGGCCGAGGGGCGCTTCTTCCCCGATACCTACGCCTACAGCCGCGGCGTCAGCGACCTGACGGTGCTCAAGCGCGCCCACGCGCTGATGCAGAAACGGCTGGAGAGCGCCTGGTCGGGCCGCGGTGACGGCCTGCCGCTCAAGAGCGCCGACGAGGCGCTGACCCTGGCCTCCATCGTCGAGAAGGAGACGGGCGCCGCCGCGGATCGCGGGCTGGTGGCGGCGGTGTTCGTCAACCGGCTCAAGGCCGGCATGCCGCTGCAGACCGATCCGACGGTGATCTACGGGCTGGGGACCGACTTCGACGGCAACCTGCGCCGGGTCCATCTGCAGACCGATACGCCGTTCAACACCTACACCCGCGGCGGGCTGCCGCCGACGCCGATCGCGATGCCGGGCCTGGCCGCGCTGCAGGCGGCGCTGCATCCGACGCCGTCCAAGGCGCTGTACTTCGTGTCGCGTGGCGACGGCACCAGCCAGTTCAGCGAGGACCTGGCCGCGCATAATCGCGCGGTCAACAAGTACCAGCGCGGCCGCTGAGGCGTCCGCGCTGCGCTTTTTCCGGAAGAGCATCCACGCGTGAGCGGCCGATTCATCACCTTCGAAGGCATCGACGGGGCGGGCAAGTCCACCCACATCGCGTCGGTCGCCCACCACCTGCGCCAGGGCGGCGCCGAGCTGGTCCAGACCCGCGAGCCCGGCGGCACGCCGCTGGCCGAGTCGCTGCGCGGGCTGTTCCTGCACCAGGACATGGACGGCCTGACCGAGGCGCTGCTGGTGTTCGCCGCGCGCCGCGACCATGTGCAGCGCGTCATCGCGCCGGCGCTGGCGGCCGGGCGGACCGTGCTCTGCGACCGCTTCACCGATGCGAGCTTCGCCTACCAGGGCGGCGGCCGCGGCATGGACCTGCAGGTGCTGGGCACGCTGGAGCAGTGGGTGCAGCAGGGCCGCGAGCCGGACCTGACCTTCTGGTTCGATGTCGATCCGGCGATCGCCGCGCAGCGCCGCGCGCAGGCGCGCGATGCCGACCGGCTGGAACAGCTGGACCTGGACTTCTTCGCCCGCGTGCGCCAGGGCTATCAGCGCCGGGCCGAGGCGGCGCCGGGGCGCATCGTCCGCATCGATGCCGGCGACACGATCGAGGGCGTCGCGGCCCAGATCCGCGCCGAGCTGGAGCGCCGCGGATGGTGAGCGAATCGTCCGTGACCGCCGATGGCGCCGCCGCGCTGGCCGAGGGCGGCCAGCTGCCGCTGCCCTGGCTCGCCGCGCCGCTGCATCAGGCGTTGACGCAGGGACGCAGCCACGCGCTGCTGCTGCAGGGACCGGCCGGCGTCGGCCAGTTCGACCTGGCGCTGCTGCTGGCGCAGGCCTGGCTCTGCGAGGCGCGCTCCGCGCCGGACCAGCCCGGCTGCGGCCGCTGCGCGAGCTGCCACCTGCTGCGCTCGCGCTCGCACCCCGACTTCCAGGTGCTGCTGCCCGACGCGCTGCGCGAGCCGCTGGGCTTCGGCGCGATGGAGGCGGAAGGCGAGGGCGGCTCGACCGCCAAGGCGGGCAAGGCCAAGCCCAGCCGCGAGATCAAGATCGAGGCGGTGCGGCAGGTGCTGTCGTTCTCGCAGGTCAGCGCGGCGCGCGGCAAGGCCAAGGTGGTGGTCGTGTACCCGGCCGAGGCGCTGAACATGGTGGCCGCCAACGCGCTGCTCAAGACGCTGGAGGAGCCGGCCGGGCTGCTGCGCTTCGTGCTGGCGAGCGCCGCGCCGCAGCAGCTGTTGCCGACCATCCGCAGCCGCTGCCAGCCGCTGCAGATGGCGCTGCCGGCGCGCGAGGCGGCGCTGGCCTGGCTGACGGCGCAAGGCGTCGACCAGGCGGGCGTGCTGCTCGACGCCACCGGCGGCCGGCCGCAGGAGGCGCTGCAATGGAGCGAGGAGGGCATCGCCGCCAGGACCTGGCTCGAGCTGCCGCGCCGCATCGCCCGCGGCGAGGCGGTGGCGCTGACCGACTGGCCGGTGCCGCGCGCGATCGCGGCGATGCAGCGCCTGGTGCACGACCTGATGCGCATCGCCCATGGCGCCGGGCCCGCCTACTTCCCGCGCGACGCGCTGCCCAAGCTGCCGGCGGTGCGCGCGGCGCTGGAGGGCTGGGCCAAGGTGCTGCAGCAGGCGGCGCGGCATGCCGAGCATCCGCTCAATGCCGGGCTGCTGATGGAGTCGCTGGTGGCGCAGGGCCAGCAGGCCATGCGGCCGGCGCGCTGAGGCGGGACATACGAGTAGACTCGCTGCCCATGAGCGAACTCAGCCTGAAACCGATGAGCACCACTCCGTCCGCGTCCGCCCCGGCCACGAGCGCCGGCGCCCGGCCCAGCGTGATCCAGCTGGTGTTCAAGGAGAAGGGCGCCCTCTACGCGGCCTACATCCCGATCTTCTCGGAAGGCGGCGTCTTCGTGCCGACGACGCGCGAGTACAAGCTGGGCGAGGACATCTACCTGCTGATGACGCTGCCCGAGGACCCCAACCGCTACCCGGTCGCGGGCAAGGTCGCCTGGCTGACGCCGGCCAATGCCTCGGGCGGCCGCACCCAGGGCGTCGGCGTGCGCTTCCCCGGCGACGAGAAGACCCGGCTCATCAAGCTCAAGATCGAGGAGCTGCTGGGCACGGCGATCTCCTCGGCCAAGCCCACCCAGACCATCTGAGCCGGCGCGGCGGTCCGCGCCGCGGCTCGACCCGTTCCCGATGTACATCGATTCCCACTGCCACCTGAGCTTCCCCGAGCTCAAGTCCCAGCTCCCCGACCTGCTCGCCGCGATGGCGCAGGCCGACGTCTCGCAGGCCGTGTGCATCTGCACGACGATGGAGGAGTTCCCCGAGGTCCGCGGGCTGGCGGACGCGCATGCGCAGCTGTTCGCCACCGTCGGCGTCCACCCGGACAGCGACGAGGTCCACGAGCCCAGCGTCGACGAACTGGTCGCCGGCGCGGCGCATCCCAAGGTCGTCGCGATCGGCGAGACCGGCCTGGACTACTACCGCCTGAACGGGCGCACCATCGAGCAGATGGAATGGCAGCGCGAGCGCTTCCGTCACCACATCCGCGCGGCGCGGCGCACCGGCAAGCCGCTGGTGATCCACACGCGCTCGGCGGCCGAGGACACGCTGCGGCTGATGCGCGAGGAGCAGGCCGGCGAGCCCGGCGGCGTGGTGCACTGCTTCACCGAGACGATGGACGTCGCCAGGGCGGCGCTGGACCTGGGCTTCCACATCTCGTTCTCGGGGATCGTGACCTTCAAGAACGCGGCCGATCTGCGCGAGGTCGCGAAGATCGTCCCCGCCGACCGCCTCCTGATCGAGACCGACAGCCCCTACCTGGCGCCGGTGCCGTATCGCGGCAAGCTCAATCAGCCGGCCTATGTGCCGCACGTCGCGAAGCTGATCGCCGAGGTGCGCGGCATGCCGGTCGAGACGCTCGCCGCGCAATGCACGGCCAACACGCGGCGGCTGTTCCGGCTGCCGGAGGCGGCGTGAGGCGGCTGCGGAGCGCGGCCGCGATGGCCGCGATGACGGTCGCCGTGACCGTCGCCATGACTGTCGCCATGACCGTCGCCATGACTGGCGCATTTCCGGCCGCGGCGCAAAGCCGGTTCGGCTCGCAGCCGTCCGCGGTGCCGGCGGCGCCCGACAGCGCGCCGCTTCCCGAGTTGCACGTCGCCGCGCGCAGCGACCACGCCAGCACCGTCATGAAGCTGCTGCTGGCCGGCGCCGACCCGAATGCCCGGGACGGCCAGCGCAACACCGCCTTGCACGTCGCCATCCGCGAGGAGTCCGGCAAGGCGATGGAGGCCCTGCTGCAGAGCCCCGCGACCGACGTCAATGCGATCAACCAGGCCGGCGAGACGCCGCTGATGCTGGCCGCGATCAAGGGGCGGCTCGACTGGGTCCAGACCCTGGTCAAGCGCGGCGCGCTGGTCAACGAGGCCGGCTGGACCGCGCTGCACTACGCCGCCGCCGGTCCGAACGAGCACGTGGTGCGCTGGCTGCTGGCGCAGGGTGCCGAGATCGACGCCCGTTCGCCCAACGGGACGACGCCGCTGATGATGGCCGCCGGCTACGGCGGCTTGAGCGGCGCCGAGGCGCTGATCGCCGCCGGCGCCGACATGACGCTGCGCAACGATCACCAGATGAGCGCCGCCGACTTCGCCCGCCGCGCCGGCCAGGACGAACTGGCGGACAAGCTCGACCAACTCGCGAAGGCCCGCGCCAGGCGGCCAGCCGCCGCGCCGTGAGGCGCTTGCTGGCATACCCCTAGGAATCCGTCTGACACGCCGTTTGGCCGGCCGCCCACTGTTGGCGGCCCGGCCCGGTCTCTACAGTTCATTCCATGCCGACACGGTGTCGGCGGCCCCAGCAACCGCTTCGAGGCCACGCTCACCGGCCCTTCTGGAATCGACGACATCCCCTGGAGACCGACATGCTGACCTCGACCCAAGCCTTCGCCGCCAACCCGTTCGCCATGCTGCTGGACCCGGCCGGCGTCGCGCATGAAGTGGCCTGCTCCGAACGCCTTTCCCGCCTGCGCAGCCGCGTCTACCGCCCGCTGGACAAGCCGCTGATCGCGCGCGTCGATGCCGCCGACCAGGCGCGTTTCGACGAGGAGGTCGACGCCACCGAACTCACCGAAGCCGACCTGCCGCCGCTGGAGGAGGTGTCGGCCGAGGACGGCGCCACTGGCATCGCGTTCGGCGCCTGACGATCACTGCCGGGGCAAGGATTTCCGGGGTGCTTGTCGGTCCCGTCTGACCCCCGCTTCCGCCGGCCGACTACACCCGCCGCCCCGCGATCTCCCTAGCATGACGCTCACCAAGGTCCGCCGTATCGTGTGATCCTGCCCACCGCCTTCATGGAGAGCCCGTCATGCGCCGCCCCCGAGTCCTCCCCACCGCCGTCATCGCCGAGTCCGACCGCCGCTGGCGGCGGATCGCGGTGACCAGCCTGCCGGTCCTCGCGATCGCGCTGCTGATGGCGCTCGGGGGATGCACCTCGACCGGCGGCCGGATGGAAGCCCCAGGCACCGCGGCCCCGGCCGCCACGCCGGATGTCGTGGCCGGCAACCGCTGGTCCTCCGGCATGGACGAGCGCCGTGAGGCCATCACCCGCGCCGGCGGCGGCGTCGTGGCGACCCGCACGGCCGACAACCAGCTCAAGCTGACGGTGCCGGCCGACGCCGCCTTCGAGGCCGGCCGGTCCGAGATCCGGCCGGCGCTGCGCCCGGCCCTGGACGAAGTCGCCCGCGGCCTGGATGGCACCGTGCGCATCACCATCGTCGGACACACTGACAGCTCGGCCGGCGACGCGGTGAACGGACCGCTGTCGCTGGACCGCGCCGAATCGGTGCGTGAATACCTGGTCCAACACGGCGTGCGGCGCGGCCGCCTGCTGGTGGAGGGCCGCGGCGGGCGGCAGCCGGTGGCCAGCAATGCCACCGAGGCCGGCCGGGCCGCCAATCGTCGGATCGAAATTTTCCTGTCGCAACCCGCGTCCTAAGCTGTACCAAGAACGGGAGTTGAGCCATGACTGTCTTCTGCCCCCGCACCCTTGTCCTCGCCGCGCTGGCGCCCGCCGCCCTGTCGCTCGCCCAGGCCGCCCTGGCCGCGGAGACCGCGCCGACCTCGCTCGACGACCGCGTCGAGCTGTCCGGCGGCAGTCTGTCCGACCGCGCGGCGCTTCGACAGCGCCAGCAATTGCGCGAGTCCTCCGGCGCCTCGCGCTTCACCGTCACCCACAACGTGGCGGAACCGCTGGCCACCGCGAACCAGTCCGCCGGCGCGGCCGGCTGGCATGGCCGCTCACCCCAATCCACGCAGACGATGCTGTGGGCCCGGCCGTGGTCCGGCAGCGGCATGCGGCTGGGGGTCGGGGTCGAGCAGCGCAGCCCGGCGATCGGCGGCGGTCTCTATTCCACGCCGTATCAGAACCTGCATCCCGGCGCGGGCGCCGATGCCGGTGTCCTGGTCGGACTGGCGGTGCCGACCGGGCCGCGCTCGCATGCGTTCGTGCAGACGCCGCTGGTCGACGCCTCGCGGCCTCAGATCGACGACCTCAACGGGCCGGGCCTGGCGGGCCGCGAAGGCCGCCAGGTGCGCGTGGGCCTGGCCTTCAACAGCCGCAAGCCCTACGCCGACCTGCGCAAGGGCTTCCGCATGGAGCTCAGCGGGCAGTCCTCGCTGACGCTGCGCCCGCGGGGCGGCAAGGTGGGCGTGACCTTCCAGAAGATCTGGTGACCCGGCGCCCGCCTCGGTCCCCCTGATCCCAGCAGAGCCGGCGCGAGCCGGCTTTTTCGTTGGCGGCGCGGGTCGGTAGGTCCTCTCCTACAGCGCCTCGATGAACGCTCCGACGCCGCATCGCGGCCCGGGACTGCCCGAGCCGCCCCGCCCAATCCCTACAGTGAATCCATCGCGGCACGGTGCCGCGCAGGAGAGCCAAGATGCTGCACTACGCCGTCGTCTTCTTTGTCATTGCCTTGATCGCCGCGCTGTTCGGCTTCGGCGGCATTGCCGCCGGCGCCGCCGGCATCGCCAAGATCCTGTTCTTCGTCTTCGTCATCATGGCCGTCGCGACCTTCGTGATGAGCCTGTTGCGAAAGTGACCCTCGCCGCCGCTGTTCCGGATCCTCGACATCCCTGCGACAACAACGAAAGGAAGCCCATGAACAAGCCCGCAACCGCTGCCCTGATCGCCGCCGCACTGAGCCTGTGCGCCGGCATGGCCCAGGCCGCCAACTTCTCCAAGTCCGTCTACGACGGTGCCAAGGACGACATCAAGAAGACCTACAAGGTCGAGAAGGATGCGTGCGACAAGCTGTCGGGCAACGCCAAGGACATCTGCGTCAAGGAGGCCAAGGGCCGGGAGGACGTGGCGCTGGCGCAGCTCGAGTACAACTACAGCGGCAGCGCCAAGGACGAGGCCAAGCTGATCGAGACCCGCTACGAGGCGCGCTACGACGTCGCCAAGGAGCGCTGCGACGACCGCTCCGGCGAGGCCAAGGACCTCTGCCAGCGCGAGGCCAAGACGTCCTATGAGAAGGCCAAGGCCGAACTCAAGATGAACAAGAAGGTCGCCGCGGCCGTCGATGACGCCGAGGAGACCCGCGTGAAGGCTGACTACAAGCTGGCCTCGGAGAAGTGCAACACCCTGTCCGGCGACGCCAAGGACGTGTGCGTGAACTCGGCCAAGGCGCGCTACAACCAGCGTTGATGGCCAGCTGATTTCAACCCCGGTGGGGGGCGCGGCTGGATTCCGCTGAGCCGCTCCCGACGTTGAACCGGCGGATCCGGGCCAACAACTCGAACATCGCCCGGATCCCCCTGTCGACTTCCATGACCACGGCGCCCCTCGGGGCGCCGTTTTCTTGTCGCTGGCCGGGCATGGCCGGCCAGGGGTCAGGTGGCCAGCAGGGGGCCGGCAAGGATCATCGCCGAGGCCGCCGCGGCCACCAGGAAGCCCAGGACGATGCAGAGCACCCGCCCGAATCTGCGCTCCCGCGTCGTGGGGATCTCATTCCACATGACAGGGCTCCGCGGCGGATCGGACGGCGCCAATGGGAATGGCCGGACGAGCCGGCCAGGAGAACGGGGGAGGGGCGGGGAACTGGGGTCGTTGCATGAAGGAACTCCGGGTGGATACGCCTCGCGCGAAGCGAGGGGCGCATCGTCGGATGCCGCATGCAAACCGACCATGACCTCGATCAGGAGGACATGGCGCGCAGGTGACTGATTGAAGGGAGTCGCCTCCCTTTCTCGCGGGTCAGGCGAGCTGCGCCTTGTCCAGGCCGTAGGCCTTGTCCTGCGAGCCGGGCACCGACTGGAAGGCGACGTTGAGGCGATTCCAGGCGTTGATGGTCGACACGGCCCAGGTCAGGTCAGACAGCTCCTTCTCGCTGAACTGTTCGCGGGCCTGGGCGTAGATCGCGTCGGACACGCCGGTCTCCGGAATGCGGGTCAGGGTTTCGGTCCAGAGCAGCGCGGCGCGCTCGCGGGCCGAGAACAGCGGCGACTCGCGCCAGATCGCGACGTGGTGCAGGCGCAGCGCGCGTTCTCCGGCGATGACGGCCTGCTTGACGTGCATGTCCAGGCAGAACGCGCAGCCATTGAGCTGCGAGGCGCGGATCTCGACCAGGTACTGCAGGCCGTGCTCGATGCTGCTGTCCTTGATGTTCATCGAGAGATCGACCAGCTTCTTGAAGGCGACGGGCGAATGCTGCAGGGAATTCAGGCGTTGGCTCATGGTGGGCTCCGTGGTGAAGGACGGGAAGGGGATGAAAAAAGGGGTTGGTATCCACAAGACGAAACAGCCTGCGCGCGTGTGACATCGCCAGCCGCCCAGGCCCGCGAAACGCGTCGCTAAACTGGCCGGCGCCCGCCCAAGAAGGCCACCCCGCAGCCCCTCCCGCGATGACCGCCCCCACCCCCGCCTCCACTCCCGCGCTCGCCGGCGCCGACGCGCCGGCCCCCACGGCCAGCGTCTTCCGCCATCCCGGCTTCACCGCCTTCCTGATCTGCCGCCTGGCCGCCGTCTTCGCCGGACAGATCCAGGCGGTGGTGGTGGCCTGGCAGGTCTACGACCTCACGCGCCAGCCGTTGGCGCTGGCCTACGTCGGCCTGGCGCAGTTCATTCCCATGCTGTTGCTGTTGCTGCCGGCCGGCGACCTGATCGACCGCTTCAGCCGCAAGCCGATCCTGGCGATCAGCTGGGCTGTCAGCGCCGGCTGCAGCCTGGCGCTGTGGTGGCTGGCCGGCCACGGTCACGCCGGCGTGACCGGCATCTATGCGGTGCTGGTGGTGTTCGGCTGCGCCCGGGCGTTCTCGGGCCCGGCCTTGCAGAGTCTCTTGCCGCAGATCGTGCCGCGCGAGCAACTGGCCCAGGCCATCGCCGCCAACAGCATGCTGATGCGCGTGGCCAGCATCGGCGGCCCCTTCCTGGGCGGCCTGCTGTACGGCTTCGGCGGCGCCTCGCTGACCTATCTCGTCTGCCTGGCCTGCTTCGGACTGGGCACCGCGCTGCTGGCCGGCGCCGTGCCGGTGCGCTTCGCCGCGCCGCCATCGCCGGCGGGCGGCAACATCTGGCAGCGCTTCGGCGCCGGCATCCACTTCATCCGGTCGCGGCCCATCATCCTCGGCACCATCTCGCTGGACCTGTTCGCGGTGCTGCTGGGCGGCGTCGTGGCCTTGCTGCCGATCTACGCGCACGAAGTGCTGCATGCCGGGCCCGAGGGCCTGGGCGCGCTGCGCAGCGCGATGGCCGTTGGCGAAGTGACGGCCGGACTCTTCCTGAGCCTGCGCCCGTTCAACCGGCACGTCGGCAAGACGATGTTCACCGCGGTGGCGGTGTTCGGCGTGGCGAACCTGGTGTTCTCGCTGTCGCAGACCTTCTGGCTGTCGTTCGCGGCGCTGGCGGTGGCTGGCGCGGCCGACATGGTCAGCGTCTACATCCGCGGCGCGCTGGTGCAGTTCTCGACGCCCGACGAGATGCGCGGCCGCGTCAACGCGGTGAACATGCTGTTCATCGGCTCGTCGAACGAGTTGGGCGAGTTCCGCGCCGGCAGCGCCGCCGCCGCGCTGGGCGCGGTGCCGGCGGCCGTCGCGGGCGCCGTCTGCACGCTCGGCGTGGTCGGCGCCTGGGCGGCGCTGTTCAAGCCGCTGCGCACCGTCGACCGCTTCGAGGAGGCGACGCCCGCCATCACCCGCTGATGCCTGCGCTGGCCGCGTTCCCCCGAGCGCCCGCGGGCGCAAAAAAAGAGCCGCGCTGGCCCGTGGGGCGCAACGCGGCAACAGGGAGGATGCAGTCAATCGTTCAGAAAGCGGAGGCGGGATCTCAACTCAGCCAGCGGTCGTCGGCGCGGGTCTGCCAGTCGTTGAGCTGCTTGTCGGCCTCGTCCTTGGCGATGCCGTAGCGCTCCTGGATCTTCCCGGACAGCTGGTCGCGCTTGCCGGCGATGACGTCGATGTCGTCATCCGTCAGCTTGCCCCATTGCTCGCGGACCTTGCCCTTGAGCTGCGTCCAATTGCCTTCGATGCGGTCCCAGTTCATACAGGCTCCTTTCAGGGAGAGTGACGATGACGAGGACTTGGCAAGCGGCGGGCCCAATCGGCTGGCGCCTGCCTGGAAGAGGTCGGGGAACTCAATGATTGGTGCGGCCGCGGATCGCGGGCGGGAGGTAATCCTTGCCGACCATGGCGCGGGCGAACAGGTAGTTGTTGCGCGCGCGGGTGGGCAGGCTGTCGAGGTCCACGTGGCCTTGCGGATCGCAGGGGAAGGACATCGCGCGGCCGGCATCGAACAGCGATTCGAAGCGGATCTCGAACTGCGGCGCGGTGGCGTCGGCGGCAATCTGGAGGTGGCTCATGATGGTTCTCCTGGTGAGTTCCTTTGCATCCACTATCGGCGCTGGCGAGGACCGCTCCCATCAGCGCAGCTCGGTGCGCGTTGTCGGTGCCGGTCGGCGGAAGGTGTCCGGCGTCGTCCTACAGCTTGTGGGCACAACGGAAGGGCTCCGCGCCGCGTTGACGGCCGGGCCGGAGACCGCCCGCGGATTCACACAGCTTTGCATCGGTCACCGGGGCGCGCGGCTCGGCGCCAATTGTTCGGCGCGCGGCTGTACGGGTGCCCCCAGCGCGCCATGCGGCGTCCGGCATCGGGCCTGCCGGATCGAGGCTGGGCATCGCGCGCGTGTCCCGCGCGCCTTCGGCGAGCCGGTGTGGGACTGCACCTACACCGCCTCGCGGTGCCCGCCGCTTCGTCGGCCGTGGGGGCGCGGCGACCATGGGCTCATCCACAACCCGTTCCTTCGCGCTGCGAGGTCCGCCATGGACGACATGCTGATGCTGATGACGCTGGCCACCTGCACCGCCACCGCGGTGGCGGTGCGCATGTGGCAATGGCTGGACGGGCTCGCCGCGGACGACACCCAGGAGGACCTGCCATGAGCGCCCGACCCCCACTGCCCCCCGAACATCCCGCCGATGAATCGGCGCTGGATCCTTCCGTCGAACGCGTGGCGGTCGAGGAACATCCGCTGACCCAGTCCGCCTATGTCTGCGGCGAGGTGAGCTACCGCACCGGCGACGGCCCGCTGATGGTCATCCGTCAGGGCCCGGTCCATGTCGAGGTCAACGAGCACGACGTGACGCTGGGCTGGGAGGACGGGGACGCGCGCCTGAGCACCGTGATGCCGCGCACCGAGTACGCGCGCTTCATCGGGATGGGCGCGATCAAGCCGGTGGTGGCGCACAAGCCGTGAGGCTGATCGCCGCGATCCGTGGCGATCAATGAAAAAGCGCCTCGGAACTCCGAGGCGCTTTTCATTGGGGGTCTGGAACCGGACGCTCGATCAGTCGCGGTCGCCGCCGAAGATGCCCAGCAGCTGCAGCAGCGCGGTGAACACGTTGTACAGGTCCAGGTAGATGTTCAGCGTGGCGCTGATGTAGTTGGTCTCGCCGCCGTCGACGACGCGCTTGACGTCCACCAGCATGAAGGCCGAGAAAATGCCCAGCACGGCGACCAGCAGCGCCAGGTGCACGCCGGTCGACTGCAGGAAGACGTTGGCGATGCCCGCGATCATCGCGATCACGGCGCCGACGAACAGGAACTTCTGCAGGCCGGAGAGATCGCGCTTGACGACGGTGGCCAGCGAGGCCATCGCGAAGAAGATCGCGGCCGTGCCGCCGAAGGCGGTCATGATCAGCGTGCCGCCGTTCTTGAAGCCCAGGATCGCGGCCAGCAGGCGCGAGAGCATCAGCCCCATGAAGAAGGTGAAGCCCAGCAGCGCGGCGACGCCGGTGGCCGAGTTCTTCGTATTCTCGACGACGAACATCAGGCCGAAGGCGCCGACGAAGAACAGCAGCATGCTGGCGCCGGGGCCCATCGCGGCCAGCAGGCCGGTGGAGACGCCGATCCAGGCGCCCAGGACGGTGGGGATCAGCGACAGCGCGAGCAGCGCGTAGGTGTTGCGCAGGACGCGCTGGCGGTCCGGGGAGAGCGACGAGCCGTGGCTGCCGCCGTTGAGGTCGATGATGCGGTCGTTCATGTGCGTGCGCCCCATGAAGTGAGAGTTGTCGTTGATTGTAGGCATGGGTCTTAAGGGTTCGTTAAAGTGGCCGCCTTCCTTTCTCCTGAATCCCACTTCAACGCTCCCGAGGCCACCCATGAAACAGAAGCCTTTTCTGACCCTGGACGACGTCAAGCGCATCGCCGCCGCCGCCGAAGCCGAGGCGCTCAAGAACAACTGGCCGGTGACGATCGCCATCGTCGACGATGGCGGCCACCTGCTGTGGCTGCAGCGCCTGGACAACGCCGCGGCGACCTCCGCCGTGATCGCGCCCGCCAAGGCCAAGACCGCCGCGCTGGGCCGCCGCGAGTCCAAGGTCTACGAGGACATCGTCAACAACGGCCGCAACGCGTTCCTGAGCGTGCCGCTGGAAGGCATGCTCGAGGGCGGCGTGCCGGTGGTGGTCGACGGTTTCTGCGTCGGCGCGGTCGGCGTCAGCGGCGTGAAGTCCAACGAGGACGCCCAGGTCGCCAAGGCCGGCATCGCGGCCCTGGGCTGAAACCCGGCGCGGCGCGCGGCGCCGCGTTCCAGCCTCCCGCAGGCCTGTGACGCCTGTGACGGACTGGTACACATCTCGCACATTTCGAGCGGGACTTCTTGTGTGTCCGGGATGCAAACTATTTCACGAGCGAGCCACCATGGGCTCGTCACGTGAAATGGATCAGCCATGAACAAGAAAACCCTGATGCTTGCCGCGATCGCCACCCTGCTCGGAGGCGCCGCCAGCGCCACCACGCTGGACCCGGTGTTCGTCACGCCATCCAACGGCAGCTTCTCCGACATCGTCCTCGGGTCCTTCACCCTGACCCAAACCTCCGACGTCAGCGGCTCGGTGCTCGCCGCCACGTCCATCGACTTCGGCCACAACATCACCCTGCCGCTGCAGTCGGTCACCTTCAGCTTCGCCGGCCTCAACGGCAAGACCGACCTCGACGCCTCCGCCACCGGCTTCCACTACGCCAGCCTCGCCGCCGGCACCTACCAGCTGCTCGCCAGCGGCACGCTCGGGGGCTCGGGCTTCGGCAACATCGCCGTGCTGTCCACCAGCCTCAATACCGTCGCGGCAGTGCCGGAACCCGCTACCTACGCACTGATGCTCGCCGGCATCGCGGGCGTAGGATTCGCGGCTCGCCGCCGTCAGAAGACGGACGCGGCGAAGGGCTGATCGTCCAAGGCCTGAGCGCTTGCTGGGAAAGCCCGCGGGAGATTGAGCGCGGGCACTCCACGATGCAGGGGGCATCGCGTCCGCGAACCCCCAGCATCATTCCGGCCCCAGTGACGCTCGTGCGGATCGGGCCTTGGCTTGGCGAATGAGAAGAGCGCTCCTCGGAGCGCTCTTTTCGTTGGGGCGTGGGGCGGGGGCGTCAGAGGCGTGCCATCGCCGTCGCGCACTCGGGCACCAGCGCGGGACCCTTGTAGATCAGGCCCGTGTAGAGCTGGACCAGGTCGGCACCCGCCTGCAGCTTGGCGCGCGCGTCCTCGCCGCTGAGCACACCACCGACGCCAATGATCGGATAGCCGCCGCCCAGCGCCGCGCGCAGCAGACGGATGACCCGGTTGCTGGCCTCGAAGACCGGCGCGCCAGACAGGCCGCCCGTCTCGCCGGCATGCGGCAGGCCCTGGACGGCGTCGCGCGCGATGGTCGTGTTGGTGGCGATGACGCCATCGATGCCATGCCGCTTGAGGCTCGCGGCGATGACGGCGACCTGGTCCTCGTCGAGGTCCGGCGCGATCTTGACGAACAGCGGCACCTGGCGGCCGCTGGCATTCTGCAGCGCCAGCCGGCGCGCCTGCAACGGACCGAGCAGCGCATCCAGCGCCTCGTCGCTCTGCAGCTGGCGCAGGTTCTTGGTGTTCGGGCTGGAGATGTTGACGGTGATGTAGTCGGCGTGCGGGAACACGCCCTCCAGGCCGATGAGGTAGTCGTCGACCGCGCGCTCGATCGGCGTGACGGCGTTCTTGCCGATGTTCAGGCCGAGCAGGCCGCCCCGGTGGCGGAAGCTGTGCGAGCGCTTGACGTTGGCGATGAAGGCGTCCAGCCCCTCGTTGTTGAAGCCCAGCCGGTTGATCAAGGCCTGCTTCGCGGGCAGGCGGAACATGCGGGGCTTGTCATTGCCGGGCTGCGCCTTGGGCGTGACGGTGCCGACCTCGATGAAGCCGAAGCCCATCGCGCCCAGGCCGTCGATGCAGCGGCCGTTCTTGTCGAGACCGGCGGCCAGGCCGATGCGATTCGGGAAGGTGAGGCCGGCGACGGTGACCGGATCCGAGACCCGCGTCTGCGCCCAGGCGCATTGGGCAGGGGTGTTCTGGAGACGGGCGATGCTGCCCAGGGTCAGTTCGTGCGCGTGTTCGGGATCCAGACCGAACAGGAAGGGACGGGCGAGGCCGTAGGGGATGAGAGCCATGATGGGGCGGCATTGTCTCATCGCGCCTCGGACCCCCTTACTCCTGGCGTGCGAACGGTGATGGGGGACTCGCCCTAGCTCGATCGGATCAGCCCGCGGATGAAATTCCTCGCCAGTGCGCCTCCGGTGGCGCACCCTCTCCCGCGAAGTGGGCGAGCAACCGTGTCAAGCGCTGCTGCTTACCAACCCCCTCGCCCCCCGCGAGGGGGGAGAGGGCAGGGGAGAGGGGGTGCTTCGAAGGGCAGCAGCGCTGTGGCACGAGCCCCCTCTCCCCTCCCTCTCCCCGCTGGGGCGAGGGGGTTTACTACGACGTCCGGCTCTTACCCCCTCGCCCGCTTACGGGAGAGGGAGGGGGTGAGGGCCAGCAGCCTGCGCAGTCATGAAGCCTCTGGCCGGTCCCACGGCGGCGTGCCGCCGAACCGCTCGACGCAGAAATCAATCAACGCCCGGACCTTCGGACTCGGGAACCTGCTCGGCAGGTAGACCGCGTACAGGACATTGGCGTCCGCCGGCCCGCCCAGCGGCGTCCAGTCCGGAAGCAGGGCGGTCAAGCGCCCCTCGCGCAGGTCGCGGCCGATGGCGTAGGTGGGCAGCACCGCCAGCCCCATGCCGGCGAGCGCCGCCACGCGCAGCGACTCGCTGCTGTTGGCGGTGAGTCCGCTCTCGAAGCGCAGCGCGCCCGCCGTCTCGACCTCCGCCTCGCCCTCGGCCGGATGGCGGAAGCGCCAGCGCTCCGGCGTGTGCAGATACCCGAAGCGCAGGCAGCGGTGATCGGCGAGTTCCTCGACCGACCCGGGCGTGCCCCATTCCGCCAGGTAGCCCGGCGAGGCGCACAGCACGAAGCGGATGTCGGCCAGCTTGCGAGCGACCAGCCCCGGACTGGGCCGGCTCGTCAGCCGCAGCACGACGTCGAAACCTTCCTCGGCCAGGTCGACGTAGCGGTCATTGAGCCCCAGCACCACCTGCAGCTGCGGATGGAGCGCGCAGAAGTCCGCCATCAGCGCCGTGAACTGCAGGTTGCCGAAGGCGGTGGAGGTGCTCAGCCGCAGCACGCCGCGGGGTTGCTCCCGTTGGCCGGCGAGTTCCGCATCCAGCGCCTGCGCCTCCTCGAGCAGGCGCAGCGCGCGCTCATACACGCCGCGGCCCTCGGCGGTGGGGCTGATGCTGCGCGTGGTCCGGTGCAGCAGCCGTGTGCCGAGCTGCTGCTCGAGCCGCGCCACCTGCTTGCTGACCGCCGATTTGGTGGTGCCGAGCAGCTTGGCGGCGCTCGAGAAGCTGCGCGCGTCGACGACGCGGGCGAAGGCGTGAAGGTCTTCCAGGCGTCCCATGGCGGGGTCCTCGTGTTTCCAGACGGGCAGGGCGCCGAAGGGCGCCCTGATTGTTCTCGATATGGAAACTCTAAAACGAACAATCAGTAGATTGTGTCCCAAGAGGCGCTTTTCTAAAGTCCATTCCATCGCCTTCCACCCTGGAGATCGCCATGTCGACACCCGCTCATGCCGTTCGAGGACCGCTTCCCTCCGACCTCCACCGCCTCGCGCCGGCGGGCCGCCGGACCCTGGCGCCCTCGCCCTCGCCCTCAGCCGCGTCCCGGCCGGGCGGCCTCGGCGCCCTGGTCGCGCTGAGTCTCCCCGCGCTCTTCATCCTGCTCTGGAGCACCGGCTACGTCGCCGGCAAGCTGGCGCTGCCCCACGCGGGCCCGTTCACGCTGCTGGCGCTGCGTTTCGGCCTGGCCGCGGCCGTGCTGCTGACGGTCTCCGCCGCCACGGGCGCCCCCTGGCCGAAGACGCCGCGGGCCTGGATCCACCTCGGCGTGGTGGGGCTGCTGATGCAGGTGCTGCACTTTTCCGGCGTGTACTGCGCCATCGCGTGGGGCCTGCCCACCGGCGTCGCGGCGCTGCTGATCGGGATGATGCCGCTGGCCACCGCCCTGGGCGCGCACCTGTGGCTGGCCGAGCGCATGAGCGCCGGCCAGTGGTTCGGCATGCTCGGCGGCGTCGCCGGCGTGGCGCTGGTGATCGCGGACCGGCCGCTCGGCGGCGGCGCGTGGATGGCCTACGGCGCGGGCCTGCTCGGCCTGGCGGGGCTGGTCGCCGGCACGCTGTACCAGAAGCGTTTCTGCGCCGGCATGGACCTGCGCACCGGCAGCGGCATCCAGATGGCGGTGTCGGCGCTGGCCGTGACGGCGCTGGCGCTGTGGCGCGAGCCCGGCGGCCCGGACTGGAGCGCCGAGCTGATCGGCTCGACGCTGTGGTTGGGGCTGGTGAACTCGATCGGCGCCTTCAGCCTGATGTTCGTGATGATCCGGCGCGGACAGGCCGGCGCCGTGGCCCGCCTCTTCTACCTGATCCCCGGCGTGTCCGCGCTGATGGGCGTGGCGCTGCTCGGCGAGCGCCTGGGCGCGCTGGCGCTGGCGGGCTTCGTCGTCTCGGCCGCGGCCGTGGGTCTGGCCTCGATGTCGCGGGCAGGCAGATAATCGGCGGTTCCATTCCGCGTTTTCCGCGCCCGACAGGCGCGCCGCCGCCGCCATGAAACACCTCGACCATCCGCAGCACGATCGCGAAGTCGGCTCCGCCGACACCACCCGCGACGACACCCGCACCGACGACACGCGCATCGACGCGGTCCGCCCGCTGATCTCGCCGGCGCTGCTGCTGGACGAGTTGCCGCTGCCGGAACGCTCGCTGAACGTCGTCGAGACCGCGCGCCAGGAGATCAGCGCCGTGCTGCACGGCCGCGACGACCGGCTGCTGTGCGTGGTCGGGCCGTGCTCGATCCACGACCACGGCCAGGCGATGGACTACGCGCGCCTGCTCAAGGACCTGCGCGAGGAGCTGAAGCAGGATCTGCTGGTCGTGATGCGGGTCTACTTCGAGAAGCCGCGCACGACGGTGGGCTGGAAGGGCTACATCAACGACCCGCACCTGGACGGCAGCTTCCACATGAACGAGGGCCTGCGCCTGGCCCGCCAGCTGCTGCTGGACGTGACGGCGCTGGGCCTGCCGGCGGGCACGGAGTTCCTGGACCTGCTGTCGCCGCAGTACATCTCCGACCTGATCGCCTGGGGCGCGATCGGCGCCCGCACCACCGAGAGCCAGAGCCATCGCCAGCTGGCGTCGGGCCTGTCCTGCCCGGTGGGCTTCAAGAACGGCACCGACGGCTCGGTGAAGATCGCCGCCGACGCGGTGCTGGCCGCGCGCGCCAGCCACGCCTTCATGGGCATGACGAAGATGGGCCTGGCGGCGATCTTCGAGACCCGCGGCAATGACGACTGCCACCTGATCCTGCGCGGCGGCAAGGCGCCGAACTACGACGCGGCCTCGGTGCAGGCGGCGGCCGAGGTGCTGAAGGCGGCCGGACTGCGCGAGCAGCTGATGATCGACTTCTCGCATGCCAACTCGTCGAAGAAGTTCGAGCGCCAGATCGACGTCGGCCACGACGTCGGCGCGCAGATCGCCGGCGGCGATGAGCGCATCACCGGCGTGATGATCGAGTCCCACCTGCAGCCGGGCCGCCAGGACCTGCTGGCGGGGCAGACCAAGGCGGACCTGCTGCCCGGCGTGTCGATCACCGACGCCTGCCTGGGCTGGAGCCAGACCGAGCCGCTGCTGCGCGGGCTCGCCGCCGCGGTGCGTCAGCGCCGCGAGCGCCGCGGCGCCTGAGCCGGCGCGGCCCGAGGAGTGTCCCCGCCGCGATAATCGCGCCTTCCGTTTCCCCTCCATCGAGCTCCCCATGACCCAAGACGAGTTGAAGACCCTGGTCGGCCAGGCCGCATTGCAGTACGTGACGCCGGATACCGTGGTGGGCGTGGGGACCGGCTCGACGGTCGACAAGTTCATCGATGCGCTGGCCGCGAGCGGCATCCGCATCGCCGGCGCGGTGTCGAGCTCGGTGCGCAGCACGGAGCGGATGAAGGCGCTGGGCATCGCGGTGCTGGACGCGTCCGGCGTCGAGTCGCTGCAGGTCTACATCGACGGCGCCGACGAGATCGATCGCCAGGGCCACATGGTCAAGGGCGGCGGCGCGGCGCTGACGCGCGAGAAGATCGTGGCCGACCTGGCCAGGACCTTCGTCTGCATCGCCGACGAGAGCAAGCTGGTCGACGTGCTGGGCCGCTTCCCGCTGCCGGTCGAGGTGATCCCGATGGCGGCCGCGCAGATCGCGCGCCGCTTCGTCGCGATGGGCGCGTCGCCGGTGCTGCGCAAGGACTGCGTGACCGACAACGGCTGCCACATCCTGGACGTCACGGGCCTGAAGATCGCCGATCCGGCGGCCTTCGAGGCCGATGTGAACCAGTGGCCCGGCGTGGTCACGGTCGGCGTCTTCGCCCGCAACAAGGCGGGCGTGTGCCTGCTGGGCACCTCGCAGGGCGTGAAGACCTTGACCTTCTGAACCGGCGCGATCAGCGCAGCCGGAACACCGAGATCGCGCCCGCCAGACGCTGCGACTGCTCCTTGAGGCTCTCGGCCGCCGCGGCCGATTCCTCGACCAGCGCGGCGTTCTGCTGCGTCATCTGATCGAGCTGGCCGACGGCCGCGTTGACCTGGTTGATGCCGTCGCTCTGCTCGCGCGCCGCGGCGCTGATCTCCCCGATGATGTCGGCCACGCGCTGCACGCTGGCCACGATCTCGGTCATCGCGCCGCCGGCGTCCTGCACCAGCCGCGAGCCCGATTCGACGCGCTCGACGCTCGCGCTGATCAGCGACTTGATCTCCTTGGCCGCCTCGGCGCTGCGCTGCGCCAGCGAGCGCACCTCGCCCGCCACGACCGCGAAGCCGCGGCCCTGCTCGCCGGCGCGGGCCGCCTCGACCGCGGCATTCAAGGCGAGGATGTTGGTCTGGAAGGCGATGCCGTCGATGGTGCCGATGATGTCGGCGATGCGGCGCGAGCTGTCGCTGATCTCGCCCATCGTGCTGACCACCTGACCCATCACCGAGCCGCCGCGCTGCGCGGTCTCCGCCGCCGAACTGGACAGCTGGTTCGCCGTCATCGCCGCGTCCGCGGTCTGGCGCACGGTGCCGGTGAGCTGCGTCATCGACGCGGCGACCTCCTGCAGGTTGGAGGCCGTCTGCTCGGTGCGCGCGCTCAGGTCGTGATTGCCGGTGGCGATCTCGGCGCTGGCGGTGCCGATGCTCTCGGCCGAGCCGCGCACGTCGCCGATCAGCTTCAGCAGCTGCGACTGCATGCCGCCGAGCGAGCCCAGCAGCTGGCCGGTCTCGTCGCGGCCGGCCTCAGGCACGCGGCGGGTCAGGTCGAAGTGGGCGATGGCGTCGGCCACCTCGGCGGCGCCCTGCAGCGGGCGGGTGATCGAGCGCGTCAGCGCGACGGCGAACCACACACCCAGCCCCAGCGCGACCAGCGAGAACACCAGCAGCGCCGAGCGCGCCCGGCTGTTGGTCTCGACCAGCTGCCTGGCGGCCTCGTCCAGCAGCGAGCGCTTGTGCTGCACGATGGCCTGGATGGCCTGCTGGAACTTCGCGGCGGCGGGCTGGAAGTCGCGATCGAAGACCTCTTTCGCCTTGTCGGCGTCGCCGGCCTTCTTGCTGGCCGCGACCGCGTCGCGCGTGCTCAGGTAGCCCTTGCGGGCCTCGCTGAGCGTGTCGAACATCGTGCGCTCCTCGGGCGTGACCATGTAGCCGTCGAGCTGCTTCTGCAGCTCGCCCGACTGCTTGGTCGATTCGGCGGACGTCGCGGCGAAGAACTGGGCCAGGCTGGGGTCGGCGCTGACGGCGATGGCGCTGGTGCGGTTCACGCCGTTGGTGATGTTGCGGTACCAGTCGGAGGCGACGCGCTCGGCGGCCAGGTCCTGGTTGAGCATCACGTCGGTCTCGGCGGCGACGCGGCCCAGGGCCAGATAGCTCAGGCCGGAGCCGGCGAAGGCGATCAGCAAGACCAGGCCCAGCACCACGCCGAGCCGCTGGCCGATCGTGCGGCCCGCGACGAGATGAATCATGTATGTCCCCGAGAGTTGGATGTCGTTGGATGGCGTCCATGCGGACGCGGGCGCCCGGGAGGGGCCTTCGACTCTTATCGACCGGCGAGGGGGAAAACTTAAGCGGGGCTGACTTTGACGCGCCTCAATGCTTCTTCGAATCCCCCATCGATCCCCCCGAAGGTTGAAAGCCAGACCGCGGCCGCGGTGGCAGAGTGAGTGGCTTGGACAGGGCGGGACCTGTCGTCGCGGTGGCGACGCTCATGACGGCGTTGATGCCGCTGATGATTTCGCAGGCGCGAGGCCATGAGCCCGTCGCCCTGGCTGTGCCGCTTCATGGAGAAGACGATGGAAGCTAAGGATCATCAACAGGGGCTGCGTGAGCGGGCCTGGCAGCGCGATGCGGAGATCGCGGCGCGCGTCCAGGCGCTGGAGACGCAATGGCGGGTGGTCGTCCCGACGCTGGCGACGCGGGAGCAACTCGAGCAGTTGCGTGGTGATCTGCGCTGCGAGATGAAGGAGGGCTTCGGCGCGATGCGCGCGGAGATCCATCAGATCGGGGTCAATTCGTTGCGTTGGTCGGTCGGCATCACGATCAGCGCCATCGTCGCCGTGGCGACGCTGATGACGGCGTTGATGCCGCTGATGATCTCGCAGGCCCGAGGCCGTGAGGCTGTCGCCCTGGCTGTGCTAACTCATGGAGAAGACGATGGAAACTAAGGATCATCAACAGGGCCTGCATGAGCGGGCATGGCAGCGCGACGCGGATATCGCGGCGCGCGTCCAGGCGCTGGAGACGCAATGGCGGGTGGTGATCCCGACGCTGGCGACGCGAGAGCAACTCGAACAACTGCGTTGCCAGATGGAGAAGGGGCAGGGGGCCCTGCGCACCGAGATGGAAAAGGGCTTCGGCGCGATGCGCGCGGAGATCCATCAGATCGGGGTCAACTCGTTGCGCTGGTCGGTCGGCATCACGATCAGCGCCGTCGTCGCCGTGGCGACGTTGGTGGCGGCCCTGATGCCGCTGGTGATGTCGCAAGCCCGCGGGCACCAGGTCGTGGTCCCGGCCGCCGTGGATGCCATCGCCGTGGATGCCGGTGAGTGAGGGCGCTCAGCCGGTCCGCTGGCGCTTCGCGCCGAAGCGCGCGGGGTCCAGCGCCTCCGCGAGGCTGGCCTCCACGGGCCATGGAGCCCCGGTGAGTTGCGCGGCAACCAGCTCGGCGCACAAGGTCGCCCAGGTGAGACCGCGTGACGCGAGCGCCCCCACGACCATGAGCCCCGGCTGCCGCGGCCAGAAGCGCACCTGCTCGGCGCGCTGCGAAGGGACTCCGGCGGGCAGGGCGCCGACGATCGGCAGCCGGTCCGGCACGAGGCTGCGCCAGCCCACGCGGCCCGCGAGCGGCAATTCATCCGGCAGCTCGGCGGCGGGCAGCAATTGCCGCAGGCGCTCGAGGTTCTGCGCCTGATCCGCTTCGCGCAGCGAGGCGTCCGCGTCGCCCGCGTCAGCGCTCGCGCCGAAGCACAGCGTGCCGTCGGGCAGGCTCAGCGCATAACCGAGGCCGGCGACGGGCATCGCGAGTGAAGGCGAGCCCGCGATGCGCGGCGGCATGACGCTCAATTGGCCGCGTTGCGATACCCATGGCCATGTCGGCCCCGCCGCCCAGCCGGCAACAAGCGGGTCGCTGCCAGTCCCGCCGCACAGCAGCACCGCATCGGCGGAGGCGATGGCGTTGCCAGCGGCGTTGAACGCGGTCCAGCGCCCGCTGATGTCGTCTCGATGCAGGCGAGCGACCCGCGTGTTCACGCGCAGCTCGAAGCCGTCGGCCGTGGCCGCCTCATCGAGCCAGGCCTTCACCAAGGCGGGAGGCGACACGGCGCCGCCGCCGGGGAAGAACCACGCGGGCTGAGCCAGCGGCGTGCCCGCGCGCACGCTGGCGCTGTCGGCATCGAGGGCCTGGACGTAGTCGGCCGGCAGGCCGCAGCGATCGAGCAGCGCGCGCATCTCGTCGAGCGCCTGCGGCTGCCGCTCCACGCGCAGCAGCCCCCATTGCAGCCAGGGCAGCGCCGGCGAGAGGCGGCGCAGCTCGCGCGCCGTCGCGAGCGCCGCCGTCCGGTTGAATCGCGCATGAAGCCCGTCGTCCGCATGCAGCGTGCCGTGGAACAGGCCGCCCGGATTGCCCGAGGCTTGCGCCGCGGCCGTCTCGCCGGCTTCGATCACCGTGCAGCGAAGGCCCTCGCGCGACAGCACGCGCGCGCAGGCCGCGCCGGCCAGGCCGGCGCCGACGATCAGCACGTCCCGCGCCGACGGCGCGATCGCGGCTCGGCCCGGTGGCACGGCCGCGCGATGCCGGGGTGCGAAAACCGCCGAGATCACCTGCCATTTGCCCGCCTGGCCCGGCCGCCGCGTGACCTCGAAGCCGGCGTCCGCGAGCCCGTCGCGCACGCCGCGCGCCACGCTCCAGGTCGCGGCGGTCGCGCCCGGCGCGGCCAGCCGAGCCGCCTGCTTGAAGACGGCCGCGTCCCACAGGTCCGGGTTCTTCGCGGGCGCGAAACCGTCGAGGAAGAAGGCGTCGACCGAGGCCACCAGCTCCGCCAGCCACTCGCGCGCGTCGCCGAAGGCCAGCATCAGGCGGACGCGGCCGCCCTCGAAGTCGAGCGTGTGCAGGTTGGGCGTCAACGATGGCCAGGCGTCGAGCAGTTGCCGGGCCAGCGCCGGCTCGGGCGACGAGGCGTGGGCACGCGCCAGGTCCTCGCGCGTCAGCGGGTGCTTCTCGATGCTCAGGAACACCAGCCGCTCGCAACGCCGGGGATCGCCGCGCCAGGCCGCCCAGGTCGCGAGGAAGTTGTTGCCCAGACCGAATCCCGTCTCCAGCACGACGAAGCGCCGCCGGCCGTCCCAGCGGCCGGGCAGCCCGTTTCCGTCGAGGAACACGTGCCGCGCCTGCGCGAAGGCGCCCGCCTGGCCGTGATAGGCATCGCCGAACTCGGGCGAGCGCGGCGCGGCGGCGTCGGAGAAGTCGACGCGGGCGGGGACGATGGGCGCGGTCTTCATGGGGGATCGATGGCCGCGAGTATGCCGAAGGCACGCTCGGCGGCTGGAATGAAAAACGGCGCCGTTCGACGGCGCCGTTTCATCGCGGAAGGTCCTGGATCAGGAGGTCGACTTCGGGCGCGTCAGTGCCGAGCCGGCCGGGCGGTTGCCCTGGCTGCCGTGGCGGCTGCCCTGGCCCTGGCCTTGCCCCTGGCGCTGGCCGCCCTGGCCCTGGGCCTGTCGCTGACCTTGCCCTTGGCCTTGGCCCTGTCCGCCCTGGCGCTGACCCTGCGACTGACCGCCGGCGCGCTGGCCGCCTTGCGCGCCCTGAGTGGAGCGCGACTGGCCCTGGCCGCCGCCCTGCGGACGGCCCTGGCCCTGCGGACGGCCACCACCGCCGCTGCCACCGCGACGACCGCCGCCACCGCCGCCACCCGCCGGACGCGGCGAGCCCGAGGACTTGCCCAGTCCGCCGTTGAGCACCATGCGGCCCATCACGATCGGCTCGGGCTTGGCGTTGGGATCCGGCTCGAAGCCCGGCACCACCTCACGCGGGATCTCGCGCTTGATCAGCTTCTGGATGTCGCGCAGGAAACCTTCCTCGTCGATGCACACCAGCGACAGCGCCTCGCCCTGCGCGCCCGCGCGGCCGGTGCGGCCGATGCGGTGCACGTAGTCCTCGGCGACGTTGGGCAGCTCGTAGTTGATGACGTGCGGCAGCTGGTCGATGTCGATGCCGCGCGCCGCGATGTCGGTCGCGACCAGCACCTTCAGGTCGCCGCTCTTGAACTCCGACAGCGCCTTGGTGCGGGCGCCCTGGCTCTTGTTGCCGTGGATCGCCATCGCGGTGATGCCCTGCTTGTCCAGGAACTCGGCCAGACGGTTGGCGCCGTGCTTCATCCGCGTGAACACCAGCACCTGATGCCAGTCGTGCTTGGTGATCAGGTGGGCCAGCAGTTCCTTCTTCTTGTCGCGGTCGACCGGGTGGATGCGCTGGGCGATCGTGTCGGCCGTCGCATTGCGGCGCGCGACCTCGATCAGGCCCGGGTTGTCCAGCAGGCGGTCGGCCAGCGCCTTGATCTCGTCGCTGAAGGTCGCCGAGAACAGCAGGCTCTGCTTCTTGGCCGGCAGCAGCGCCAGCACCTTCTTGATGTCGTGGATGAAGCCCATGTCCAGCATGCGGTCGGCTTCGTCCAGCACCAGGATCTCGACCTTGGACAGGTCCAGCGTGCCTTGCTGCGCGTGGTCCAGCAGGCGGCCCGGCGTCGCCACCAGGATGTCCACGCCCTTGCGCAGCTTGTCGATCTGCGGCTGCATGCCGACGCCGCCGAACATCACCATGCTGGTCAGCGGCAGGTACTTGCCGTAGGTGCGCACGCTTTCCTCCACCTGCGCCGCGAGTTCGCGGGTCGGCGTCAGCACCAGCGCGCGGATCGCGATGCGGCCCTTGGCGTCGCGCACGGGCTTGCTGGCGGAGAGGCGCTCCAGCAACGGGAGCGTGAAGCCGGCGGTCTTGCCGGTGCCGGTCTGGGCGCCGGCCATCAGGTCGCCGCCGGTCAGGACGGCGGGAATCGCCTGGGATTGGATGGGGGTGGGGGTCGAGTAGCCGGCATCGGCGATCGCGCGGAGCAGGGGCTGGGAAAGGCCCAGTGCGTCAAAACTCATAAGCTGCTTTGTTCTTGCCCGATCGGGCTTTGTGTGCAGCACGCCGGCCCGTGGGGCCTGGCGCCAGTCTTCGGCTGCCGTGGGAGAGCGTGAGCTCAGAAACATGAAAGCCGCGACAAGACTGAGCCGCGGCGATGGGGCGCATTGTAGCCGAGCGGGTCAGTCGGGCTTTCGAAAGGGGATGGCGGGAAGCCGCAGGAATGCGCGGCGGGGGCGGACAGCTTCCCGCAAGCTCGCCGACAGGCCGCGAACAGGCTGGCGTGTCGGCGTCCGCAGCCGTGTTTCAGCGCGGTTAACCGCGGGTAAAAGGGGCTGCGAGGCCCGTGCCGACCGGCCTTCAAGCGGGCCCGCGGCGGCATAGTCTTGCGCCAGTGTGTCCACTCGCCCCAGGTTCCATGAACGCCCTGTTTCCCGATGCCGCCGTCGGCACCCACCTGCTGCTGCTGGATCCCGATCCGCAGGCCCGCCTGCGTCTGGCCGCGCTGATCCGGGCCTGGGGCTTTCGCGTCACGGACAGCGCCGAGCCGGCGCTGCTGGACCGCGTGCCGCTGCTGCCGGCGGACCTGGCGCTGATCGATCCGAGCGACGCCCGCGAGACCGGCTGGGGCGCGCTGACGCGATTGCGGCAGCGCTCGCGGTTGCCGGTGATCGTGCTGCTGCAGCAGGACAGCACGCTGGAGCGGGTGCTCGCGCTGGAGCGGGGCGCCGACGCGGTGCTGCCCAAGGACGGCGAGCCGCGCGAACTGCAGGCCCGCATCAAGGCGCTGCTCCGGCCGCGTGAAGGGGATGCGGCGGAGGTGCTGATGTTCGGGCGCTTCCGGCTCGAGCCGATGACGCGGCGGTTGAGCGGGCCAGGGGGCTTCTGCGTGGTGCTGTCGCAGAGCGAATACAAGCTGCTGCGCGCGTTCCTGGAGCGGCCGCACAGCGTGCTGCAGCGGCAGGAGCTGCTGCATCTGGCGCGTGGGGATGGCGTCACGGCGCTGGAGCGCAGCGTGGACCTGATGGTCTCGCGGCTGCGTCAGAAGCTCCACGACGACCCGAGCGCGCCGCTGATCCGGACGGTGCGGGGGATCGGGTATCTGTTCGATCCGCCGTTGAGGTGACGCAAGCGGCGGCGGAAGGGCCTGATGCTCACTTCGCGGCGACGGAGGCCCAGTTCAACTCGAACCAGTTGTCCGGCCGGTGCGTCACCGTCACGTTGGCGCGCGTCGCCCACGGGATCATCTGGCGGTGCAGCGGGATCAGGTGCACCTGGGCGCGGAACTCCCGCAGCGCGGCCTTGATCAGTTCCTCGCGCTTCTTCGGATCGGCCTCCTCGCTGGACTGCGCGGCCAACTGATCGAACTTGTCGTCCTTCCAGTTGCCGAAGTTGTACTGGCCGACCGCCTTCTCGCCGCGGTTGCGCATCAGCGGCGTCAGCGCGACCTCCGCGTCGGTGATGCTGCCGCCCCAGCCGTAGAGGTAGAGGCTGGTGTCGAGCTTCTCCAGCTTCGGGAACATCAGCACCCGCGGCTGCGCGTTGACCTGGACCTTGACCTTCAGCTGCGCCCACATCGAGGCCAGCGCCAGGCAGATGCGCTCGTCGTTGATGTAGCGGTTGTTGGTGCAGTCGAGCGTGACCTCGAAGCCGTCCGCATAACCCGCATCGGTCATCAGCTTGCGCGCCGCCGCCAGGTCGAAGGGCAGCCGCGTCTCCAGCTGCGGATCGTTGAACGCGCCCAGCGGCGACGGCGTCAGCCCGCCGGTGGGCAGGCTCAGGCCGTTCATCAGCTTGGTCCGCAGCGCGTTGATGTCGATCGCCTGGTAGAGCGCCTGGCGCACGCGCAGGTCCTTGAACGGGTTCCTGTCCCCCGGCACCTTGCCGTACAGCAGCTTGTCGCGCGCCTGGTCCATGCCGATGAAGACGATCCGGTTCTCCGGACCTTCCTGGACCTTCACCCCCGCCGTCTGCTTGAGCTTGGGAATGTCGCGCGGCGACGGGTCGAGCACGAAATCGATCTCGCCCGACACCAGCGCCGCCAGGCGCGTCGCGTCGTTGGCGATCGGCGTGTAGACGGCGTCCTGGACGTTCCCCTGCGCCTTGCCCCACCAGGCGGGATTGCGCTTGAACGTGGTCCTGATGCCGGGCTCGCGGCTGACCATCAGGAAGGGGCCGGTGCCGTTCGAGTGGGTCGCGGCGTAGGTTTCCTGCTTGTCCTTGAAGTTCTGCGGCTTGGCGACGTTGTGCTGCTCGCACCACTTGCGGCTCATGATGAACAGCGTGTCCAGGTGCTGCAGGAAGATCGGATTGACCTTGTCGAGCTGGAACTCGACGGTGAAATCGTCGACCTTGCGCACCGTGCCGACCGCCTGCGCGTAGACGCTGATCTGCGAGTTCGGATCCTTGGCGCGGTTGATCGAGAAGACCACGTCGTCGGCGGTGAAGGGCGTGCCGTCCTGGAACTTCACCCCCTGGCGCAGCTTGAGCCGCCACAGCGTCGGCTTGAGCTGGGTCCATTCGGTGGCAAGACCCGGCACCAGGTTCAACTGGCGGTCGCGCGAGACCAGGCGCTCGTAGACCTGGCCGTTCATCGCGTTGGTGACGATCTCGTTCTGCGCATGCGGGTCGGCGGTCTGCATGTCGCCCTGGCTGGCCCAGCGCAGCGTCTGCGCCTGGACGCCGCCGGCGAGCAGCGCCAGCGCCAGCGGCAGGGTGCCCAGGGCACCCAGGGCACCCAGGGCGGCCCGGGGGCGGAGACGGACGGAGATGGGTCGGAACAGCATGGTGGGCATCTCGTGAACGGGAAGGGCGGTCGAGTTTAGGGGCACGGGCGGAAGCTGCGACAATGCACGCCTATTGCCCGGGCCATCCGCCGCCAGGGCCGGGCCGAGCGTCCGCAGAACGTGTGCCGCCACGCTGTCGAATCCGCCGCCGCAAGGCCCCTCCGGTCAACCCACGAAACGCTGAACAACCATCGCCATGGCTCAATACGTCTTTTCGATGAACCGCGTCAACAAGACGGTTCCCCCGAAACGCCACATCCTCAAGAACATCTCGCTGTCCTTCTTCCCGGGCGCCAAGATCGGCGTGCTGGGCCTGAACGGTTCCGGCAAGTCCACGCTGCTGAAGATCATGGCCGGCGTCGACAAGGAGATCGAGGGCGAAGCGGTCCCGATGCCGGGCATCAAGATCGGCTACCTGGAGCAGGAGCCCAAGCTGAATCCGGACCAGACCGTGCGCGAGGCGGTCGAGGAAGGCATCGGCGGCGTGCTGGCCGCCAAGAAGCGCCTGGACGAGGTCTACGCCGCCTACGCGGAAGAGAACGCGGACTTCGACGCGCTGGCCGCCGAGCAGGGCGAGCTGGAGGCGATCATCGCCGCCGCCGGTTCCGAGAACACCGACCTGCAGCTCGAGCTGGCCGCCGACGCGCTGAACCTGCCGCCCTGGGACGCCAACATCGGCGTGCTGTCCGGCGGCGAGAAGCGCCGCGTCGCGCTGTGCCGCCTGCTGCTGTCCAAGCCGGACATGCTGCTGCTTGACGAACCCACCAATCACCTGGACGCCGAATCGGTCGAGTGGCTGGAGCAGTTCCTCTCGCGCTTCCCCGGCACCGTGGTGGCCATCACCCACGATCGCTACTTCCTGGACAACGCCGCCGAGTGGATCCTGGAACTGGACCGCGGCCACGGCATCCCCTGGAAGGGCAACTACTCCGACTGGCTGGACCAGAAGGAGCGCCGCCTGGAGCAGGAGCAGAAGTCCGAGGACGCCCGCGCCAAGGCGATGAAGGAAGAACTGAAGTGGGTGCGCTCGAACGCCAAGGGCCGCCAGGCCAAGAGCAAGGCGCGTCTGGCCCGCTTCGAGGAACTGAGCGACGTCGAATACCAGAAGCGCAACGAGACCAACGAGATCTTCATCCCCGTCGCCGAGCGCCTGGGCAATGAGGTGATCGAGTTCGAGGGCGTGACCAAGTCCTTCGGCGACCGCGTGCTGATCGACAACCTGTCGTTCAAGGTCCCGCCGGGCGCGATCGTCGGCATCATCGGCCCGAACGGCGCCGGCAAGTCGACGCTGTTCCGCATGATCCAGGGCGTCGAGCAGCCGGATTCGGGCACCGTCAAGATCGGCAAGACGGCCAAGCTGGCCTTCGTCGACCAGAGCCGCCAGAGCCTGGACGCCAACAAGACGGTGTGGGAAGACGTCTCGGGCGGTCTGGACAACATCATCGTCGGCAAGTTCGTGATGCCGTCGCGCGCCTACATCGGCCGCTTCAACTTCAAGGGCAACGACCAGCAGAAGATGGTCGGCCAGCTCTCCGGCGGCGAGCGCGGCCGCCTGCACCTGGCCAAGACCCTGGCCCAGGGCGGCAACGTGCTGATGCTGGACGAACCGTCCAACGACCTGGACGTCGAAACCCTGCGCGCGCTGGAAGAGGCGCTGCTGGAGTTCGGCGGCTCGGCGATGGTGATCTCGCACGATCGCTGGTTCCTGGACCGCATCTGCACGCACATCCTGGCCTGCGAGGGCGACTCGCAGTGGTTCTTCTTCGACGGCAACTTCCACGAGTACGAAGCCGACAAGAAGAAGCGCCTCGGCGAGGAAGGCGCCCGTCCGAAGCGGGTCCGCTTCAAGCCGATCACCTGATCGATCCCCGGATGAAGCGCCGGCCGCCAGCGGCCGGCCCTTCAATGACGCCCGCGATGCGCTCTTTCAAGAGGGCGCCGCGGGCGTTTTTCATTGGCGCCGATTCATTTCACGATTCTTTACGGCAGGCCCACGGCGAGTTGACGCGCGGGCTCGACGATGCCTCCATCCCTGAACGCACTTGGAGATTCGAGATGGTCAAGAGCTTTTCCCGCCCCCTGAAGATGCTGGGCATCGCCGCGGCGATGAGCATGGCCGCCCTGGCGGCCCAGGCCCAGCAGGCCCCGGCCGACGCGTCCCCGCCGCCGCCCGCGATGCATCGCGGCGGTCCGGACTTCGGCGGCCCTGGCGGCTTCGGCGCGATGCACGGCCGGCTGCTGAAGGAGGCCGGCGTCTCCGACGCCCAGCGCGCCCAGCTCAAGCAGATCTTCGACGCCGCGCGCAACGACCTGAAGGGCCAGCGCGACACGATGCGCCAGCTGCATGAGCGCATGGAGGCGCTGTTCACCGCGCCGACGGTCGACGCCAATGCCGTCGAGCAGCTGCGCCAGCAGATCGCCGCGCAGCGCGAGGTCGCCTCCAAGCGCATCACGCTGGCGATGATCGACGCGTCGCGCGTCCTCAGCCCCGAGCAGCGCGCCAAGCTCGCCGAGCTGCGCAAGCAGGAGCGCGAGAAGATGAAGGCGCACATGAAGGACCGCATGCAGCACATGAAGGAGCGCCGCGGCGGCAATCCGGACAACCCGCTGCCGGCCCCCTTCACCGAGCGCTGATTCGCGAGAGGACGGCTATGCTTCAGACTTTCGATGAGTCCGCGGCGCGCGGCCAGGCCGATCCGGCCCGGGGCGCGGCCGCCTCGCAACGACCGATGAATCCACGACTGCTCCTGATCGACGACGATGCCCGCCTCACCGCGATGCTGGGCGACTACCTCAGCAGCGCCGGCTTCGACGTCAGCTTCGCCGGCTCGCTGGCGCAAGGCCGCACCGAGCTCGAGGCCGGCCAGTTCGAGCTGCTGGTGCTGGACCTGATGCTGCCGGACGGCGACGGCCTGGAGTTCTGCCGCCAGCTGCGCAGCGACAAGCGCTGGCGCCGCCTGCCGGTGCTGATGCTGTCGGCGCGCGGCGAGCCGATGGACCGCATCCTGGGCCTGGAGCTGGGCGCCGACGACTACCTGCCCAAGCCCTTCGAGCCGCGCGAGCTGCAGGCCCGCGTCAAGGCGCTGCTGCGCCGCACCGAGCCGCAGGCGATGGGCGACGAGGTGCTGCGCTTCGGCCGGCTGGAGATCGACCTGGCGGCCCGCCAGGTGCGCCTGGACGGCAATGCCTGCGACCTGACCAGCCACCAGTTCGACCTGCTGGTCGTGCTGGCGCAGAGCCCGGGCCGCGTGCTGTCGCGCGACCAGATCATGGATGCGCTCAAGGGGCATCCGCTGGAGGCCTTCGACCGCTCGATCGACGTGCACATCTCGCGCATCCGCTCGGTCATCGAGGACGACCCCAAGAACCCGCGACGGGTGCTGACGGTGCGCGGCGCCGGCTACGTGTTCGCACGCAAGCAGGACGCCGAAGGCCTCGACTAAGTGAAGGCGCTGTACCTCCGGATCTACGTCACCGTGGTGGTGGTGCTGCTGGCGTTCGCGCTGGGCAGCGCGTGGCTGTTCCAGGGGCGCATCGAGCAGGAACGCGGCAGCTTCGAGCAGGCCGCGTCGGAGCGCCTCGTGGCGCTCGCGGTGCTGGTGCAGCGAGCGCTGCCGCCGGCGACCGCGCCGGCCGATGAGCAGGCCGATGCCGTCGAGGACTGGGGTCAGCGGCTGCGCATGGCGCTGGCGCTGGAGGACTCGCGCGGTCACCGGATCGGGGCCTCGCCGCTGTTCGAGCGGCGCGAGGACCTGCCCGGTTCGCGCATCCAGCGCATTCCGCTGGACGACGGCCGGCATCTGCTGTTCCTGCGCCTGACCCGGCCGCCGGGCGTGTCGGGCCCGATCGGCCAGGCCGCGCTCGAGGCCGACGCGGGCGCGAGCGGCCCGAAGCGCGTCTTGCGCGAGCGCCGCGATCCCTTCTTCGATGGTCCGCCGCCGGACGTCCGCCCGCCGCGCCGCGAGGCGCGTCCCGAGGCGGAGCAGGCCCGGCAGCGCATGCTGGACCGGCTGGAGCAGCAGCGCCGCGAGGAGGCCGCCAATGGCTCCTGGCTGCCGGGCTGGATCCCGCGCCCGAGCGGCGAGGCGCTGGCGGTGCTGCTGGCCGTGCTGTTCCTGGCGGTGGCGGGCGGCGCCTATCCGGTGGTGAGGCGGCTGACGCGCCGGCTCGAGTCGCTGAAGTCCGGCGTCGAGCAGTTCGGCTCGGGCGATCTGAGCTTCCGCGTGGAGGACAACGGCAAGGACGAGGTCGCCGCGCTGGCGAGCAGCTTCAACCGCGCCGCCGAGCAGATCGAGACGCTGCTGCGCTCGCACAAGAGCCTGCTGGCCAACGCCAGCCATGAACTGAGATCGCCGCTGGCGCGGCTGAAGATGGCGTTCTCGATGCTGGACGACGCGTCGCCGGCGCAGCGGGTGCGGCTGGGGCAGGAGATCAACACCAACATCGCGGAGCTGGACGCGCTGGTCGAGGAAGTGCTGCTGGCGAGCCGGCTCGAGGGCGGCGCGCAGTCGCTGCGGCTGGAGCCGGTGGACCTGCTCGCGATCGCGGCGGAATCGGCGGCGCCGGCCGGCGCGGAGCTGGAGATCGAGCCCGGCATCGAACGCCTGACGATCAAGGGGGACGACCGGCTGCTGCGGCGCGCGCTGCGCAACCTGCTCGAGAACGCGCGCCGCTACGGCGGGCCCGTGGTCGAGCTGAAGATTCGCCGCGCCGGTCAGGAGCGGATCGAGTTGATGGTCTGCGACCGCGGTCCCGGTGTGCCCGAGCCGATGCGCGAGCGCATCTTCGAGGCCTTCTTCCGGCTGCCCGGACACGCCGAGGTGTCGGGCGGCGTGGGCCTGGGGCTCAATCTGGTCAAGCAGATCGCGACGGCCCACCAGGGCCACGTGCGCTGCGACGCGCGCGAGGGTGGTGGCAGCTGCTTCGTCATCACGCTGCCGCTGAACGCGAGCTAGGGCAGCGGCCGCGGAAGTCCTAGGCCCGGATCTCTCGGCGATGCACCAGCGCCAGCAGGGCGCCCAGTCCGATGGCCGCCGCCGCCAACCCGACCGACGCCGCGCTCCAGAACCCGCGCGCCCCTTGCATGATCGCTGGCAGCGCGACGTCATGCTCCCCGAAGGCGAGCCAGTAGCCGCCTCCCAGCCCCAGCCCCCAGATCGCGAACGCGTAAATGAGCATCGGCGCGGTCGCGACGTGATGCGCGCGCAGCACGAAGGCGGCGACGGTCTGCCCGGCGTCGGACACGTGGAACAGCCAGAGCCAGCCCAGCAGCGGCAGCGCGGCCGCGACGACCGCCGCGTCGCTGGTGTAGAGCCCCAGCACCTGCTCCCGCAGCGAGAACACCACCCCGCCCAGCACGAACGCGATCGCCAGCGCGATCTCCAGCCCATGCCACCCGAGCCGCCTTGCCGCCGCGTCATCCCGCGCGCCGAGCGCCTGCGCGACGAGCGTGCTGCAGGCGTTGGCCTGCGACAGCGGCAGCATGAACATCATCGCGACGAGGTTGGCGCACAGCTGGTGCCCCGCCACCGGTGTCGTGCCGAGCCGCGCGATGAAGATCGCCATGAAGGTGAAGCCGGTGACCTCGATCAGCACCGACGCGCCCATCGGCACGCCCAGCTTGACCAGCCGCAGCAGCGTGTCCTTGCGCGGCCGGTGCAGGCCCGCGCGGGCGAAGCCGAAGGGCGCATAGAACGGATCGCGCCTGAGCACCGCGAGCGCGATCAGCAACTGGCTCCACATCACGATCGCCGTGGCGATCGCGCAGCCCACCGCGCCCAGCGGCGGCACCTGGACCGGGCCGAGCGCGAAGCCGCCGATCAGCAGCGCGCTGGCCGGGAACTTCAACACCAGCCCGCCGATCTGCAGCGCCATCACCGCCTTGGGCCGCGACACCGCGGTATTGAAGCCGCGATACGCCGTGAACAGCAGCGCGGCCGGCAGCGCGACGCCCAGCATGCGCAGGTAGCCGCGCACCTTGGCGGCGATCTCCGGCCCGACTTGCGAAATCGCCAGGAAGGGCTGCGGGAACCACAGGATCAGCTCGCCGGCGACGGTCAGCGCCAGCGCGAGCCACGCCGCCTGGTGCAGGCTGTCGCCGGCCTCGGCCATGCGTCTGGCGCCGAACAGCTGGCCCGCGACCGGCGAGATCGCCAGCACCACGCCCATCAGCCCCACGAACACCGAGGTGTAGACCGCCGAGCCCACGGCCAGCGCCGCCAGGTCGGTCGCGGAATGCCGCGCCACCAGCAGCGTGTCGATCGTCGAGTAGGCCAGCACCGCCAGTTGCCCGATGAACACGGGCCACGCGAGCGGCAGGATCTGGCGCAGGCTCGCCAGACGGCTGCTATTCATTCGATGGGCCACCCGATGGACCGCCCGGCGCGTCCACGCCCGCCTCGCCGGACGAGGACGGCGCCTCCCGGCGCCGCTCGATCGCCCGCTCGGCATAGCGGTTGAAACGCCACGCCGTGCCCTCCAGCGTGATGCGCCGCCAGGTGGCGCGCTTCTCGCCCGGCGTGAACACCGGCCAGTCCTGCACCTCGTCGAAGCTGCGCCCGCAACCCTTGCAGAGCTCGTCGCCCTGGCTCGTCGAGCAGATCGCGATGCAGGGCGCGTCCGGCGTCGTGTCGTACCAGCGCAGCCAGGCGGCCAGCGCCGGCGCGGGCATGCTGTCCTCGTCGCACTCGGCCTCGTGGTGGAAGACCATCAGCGCGTAGACCTCCGCCAGCGCCCGCAGTTCGGGGCCCAGCGTCACGCCATCGCCGGGCGCGCGCTGGCGCCACCAGTTGATGGCGGATTCGATGTCGGTGATGTGGATGCCTGCCATCTCGAGCGATCCGGTTCAGTAGTCGATGCCCATCGCGCCGCGCACCTCGCGCAGCGTCTTGCGCGCCACCGCGCGCGCCCGTTCGGTGCCGACCTCGACGATCCAGTGGACCTTCTTCGGATCCGCCAGCAATTCGTCGGCCCGCTCGCGCCACGGGGCCTGCTCGTCATGGATCGCGTCGATCAGCGGCTGCTTGCAGTCCAGGCAGCCGATGCCGGCGCTGCGGCAGCCGGACTCGACCCAGGCGCGCGTGTCGCTGTCCGCGTAGACCTTGTGCAGCGCCCACACCGGGCAGCGCTCGGGCTCGCCCGGGTCGCCGCGGCGCGCGCGCTGCGGGTCCGTCTGCATCTTGCGCACCTTGTCGGCCACCACCTCCGGCGCGTCGCGCATCGCGATCGCGTTGCCATGGGTCTTGCTCATCTTGCGGCCGTCCAGGCCGGGCAGGCGCGAGGTCTCGGTCATCAGCGCCTGCGGCTCGGGCAGCAGCGGCGCGTAGAGGTGGTTGAAGCGGCGCGCGACCTCGCGCGTCACCTCGACGTGCGGCGCCTGGTCCTCGCCGACCGGCACGAACGCCGCCTTGTAGATCAGGATGTCCGCCGCCTGCAGCAGCGGATAGCCCAGCACGCCGTAGGTGGCCAGTTCACGGTTCTCCGCCACCAGCTCCTTGTAGCTGGGCATGCGCTCCAGCCAGCTCGACGGCGTGCTCATCGCCAGCAGCGTGAACAGCTCGGCATGCTCGGGCATGCGGCTCTGGATGAAGAGCGTCGCCTGCTCCGGGTCGATGCCGGCCGCCAGCCAGTCGACGACCATGTCGTAGACGTTGTGCTCCAGGCCCTCGCGGTGCTGGTAGTGCGTGGTCAGCGCATGCCAGTCGGCGACGAAGAAGAAGCAGTCGTAGGCCGCCTGCAGCCGCACCCAGTTCTTCAGCGCGCCGTGATAGTGGCCCAGGTGCAGCGCGCCGGTGGGCCGCATGCCGGACAGCACGCGCTGGCGCGAAGGGGGGAGGGGGAGGTCGGTCATGGCGATGGCGGCGGCGGCGGCGGGACGGCGATTGTAGGGAGCGGTGGCCCGCGAGGCGGCCGGTCACGTCCATGCCCTTGGCTACACTGCCGCCCCATGAAGAACATCGTGATCCTGATCTCCGGCCGGGGCTCCAACATGGAAGCCATCGTCCAGGCCTGCGCCGCCGGCGGATGGCCGGCCCGCATCGCCGCGGTGATCAGCAACCGGCCCGACGCGGCCGGTCTGGCATTCGCCCAGTCGCACGGCGTCGCCACGGCGGTCGTCGACCACAAGGCCTTCGGCAAGGGCGATGCCGCCCGCGTCGCGTTCGACGCCGAACTGCAGCGCGTGATCGACGGCTTCGACCCCGACCTGGTCGTGCTGGCCGGCTTCATGCGCATCCTGACGCCGGGCTTCACCGCGCATTACGCGGGCCGCATGCTCAACATCCATCCGTCGCTGCTGCCGGCCTTCCCGGGCCTGCACACGCATCAGCGCGCGATCGAGGCCGGCTGCCGGGTCGCCGGCGCGACGGTGCACTTCGTGACGGCCGAGCTCGATCATGGGCCGATCGTGGCGCAGGCGGTGGTGCCGGTGCTGGACGGCGACGACGAGGCGGCGCTCGCCGCGCGGGTGCTCAAGCTCGAGCACCGCATGTATCCGAGCGCCGTGCGCTGGTTCGTCGAGGGGCAGCTCGCCACCGAGGGCTCGCGCGTCAGCCATCGCGGCGCGGAGCCGCAGATGTTCAGCTGAAGGGCGGCCGAAGGCGGCTCGAAAGCGGCTCGAAGGCGATCCGGCGGTCGCGCCGGCTCAGCCCAGCATGCCCGCCAGGAAGTTGATCGTCAGCGCCAGCACGACGGTGTTGAACACGAAGGCCTGCACCGCCTGGACCAGCACCAGCCGCCGGAGCGGCCGCGAGCTGACGACGACATCCGAGGTCTGCGAGGTTGCCGCCACCGTCGCGGCGAAGTAGAGGAAGTCCAGGTAGTCGGGGGCGTCCTCGTCGCCGGGGAACTCCAGCCCATGCGGCGCTTTCGGTCCGCTGTGGAACAGCGACGCGTACGCCAGGCCGAACTCCACCGGCAGCAGCAGCCAGGAGCCGGTCAGCGTCGCCGAGGCCACCAGCAGATGCGGCCAGCCGGCGGCGATGCCGGCGTCCTTCAGCCGGGCCAGCTCGAGCGAGATCGCCGCCATGCTGGCCGCGCCGCCGATCATGGCCAGGATCAGCACCGTCGACACGCCGTCGGCGACGGCGCGGGCCTGGTCCTCGACGTCCTCCGCGCTGGTGCGCAGCATCATCCAGCCGATCAGGATCAGGTAGGTCCAGACGCCGGCGCTCCAGCCCAGCAGCGCCCGCGTATGCCACGCGAGCTCCACCGGCCAGGCGGCCGCGAGCAACGCGCCGGTCGCCGCGCCGATCAGCAGGCGAGGGCGGCGCCGGATCTGGTGCAGCAGCGGCATCGCGCTCAGCCGCCGATGCGCGCGAAGCGGGGCTGCGCGAGACCGTCGACCTCGACGCTGCCGAAGAACATCGCGTAGGGGCGCACCCACAACAGGCCGCTGTCGTTGTAGAGCGGCGCGTAGAGCACCAGCGGCTCCAGGGTCTCGCTGTGGCGCACCACGCCGCGGACCTCGTACTCGCCGCCCTTGTAATGACGGTAGCGGCCCGGGGCGGCCTGCGGCAGCGGCGCCAGCGGATCACCGGCGCCATGGGCGGCGGGGGCGGCGAGGGCCGGATTGGGGAGGTCGGGAGTGGGATCGCTCATGCGGGGCGGGTTCCGGGATAATCCGGCGATGCATCCTAATGCCCTTCTTGAACTCTGCGCCGAACTGGTGGACAGCCTGCTGCTGTTCGACAAGCCCGCCGACACCCTGGTCTCCGACTTCTTCCGCGCCCACAAGGCCCTGGGCCAGCGCGAGCGCCACACCCTCGCCGAAACCGCCTATGCCGTGCTGCGCAAGCGGGCGCTGCTGCAGCATCTCGCGCAGTCCGGGCGCGGTCCGATGGCGCGGCGGCTGGCGATCCTCGCCTGGGCCGGCAACGAAGCCTTCCTGCGCGGCGCCCTCAAGGAGGAGGAGCTGCAATGGCTCAAGCAGGTCGAGAAGGTCGACCGCAGCAAGCTGCCTGAGAAGCTGCGTCACAACCTGCCGGACTGGCTGGTCGATCCGCTGCGGCAGCGCCTGGGCGACGAGCAGTTCTGGCAACTGGCCGACGCCGTCAACGAATCCGCCCCGCTGGACCTGCGTGTCAACCTGCTCAAGGCCAAGCGCGAGGATGTCCAGGCCGCGCTGAAGGCCAAGGGCTTCGACTCGGCGCCGACGCCGTATTCGCCATGGGGCCTGCGCCTGGACGGCAAGCCGGCGCTGCAGAAGCTGGATGTCTTCATCAGCGGCCAGGTCGAAGTGCAGGACGAGGGCAGCCAGTTGCTGTCGCTGCTCACCGAGGCCAAGCGCGGCGAGATGGTGGTCGACTTCTGCGCCGGTGCCGGCGGCAAGACGCTGGCGCTCGGCGCCGCGATGCGCAACACCGGCCGGCTCTACGCCTTCGACGTGTCCGGGCACCGGCTCGACAAGCTCAAGCCGCGCCTGGCGCGCAGCGGGCTGTCCAACGTGTACCCGGTGCAGATCAGCAACGAGCGCGACGAGCGCGTCAAGCGTCTGGCCGGCAAGATCGACCGGGTGCTCGTCGACGCGCCGTGCTCGGGCCTGGGCACGCTGCGCCGCAATCCCGACCTGAAGTGGCGCCAGACGCCGCAAGGCGTCCAGGAACTGCATGACAAGCAGCTCGCGATCCTGAACAGCGCCTCGCGCCTGCTCAAGCCGGGCGGCCGGCTGGTGTACGCGACCTGCTCGCTGCTGGACGCCGAGAACGAGGCGGTCGCCCGCGAGTTCGCCCAGGCGCATCCCGACTTCACGCTGGTGCCCGCCCAGGACGTGCTGACGCACGCGCAGGTCGAGGCGGCGCAGGCGGCCGAGCTCTCCGAGGACGGTTTCCTGCGCCTGTGGCCGCACCGCCATCACAGCGACGGTTTCTTCGCGGCCGTCTGGGAACGGAAGAAGTAAGGCCTCCGCCGCTCGATTCGATTTACGAACAAATTGCCGGGCTGGGCGAAGGGTCAATGGCCTTGCGCCTCGGATTCCCGCCCCGATCTGAAGCGTTCGATCAATCACGCCTTCAGGGGCTTCCGGCCCGGAAGCGTCAAAAGACCGACGGGAATGCCGTATTCCTCGGCAAGATTTCTAGAGGGGCTCGCCTACAATCGTGGCTTCCTGTGGACAACTGGCTCCTCGCGAGCAGGGTTAGGACCGAATGAACGTATTGATGTCTGTGCACGATGCCGTCCTGAATTGGATGATCGACGGCCTCACCGGCGCCAGCTGGTGGCAGATCGTGGTCTTCACGCTGGTGGTGACGCATATCACCATCGCCGCCGTCACGATCTTCCTGCACCGCGCCCAGGCGCACCGCGCGCTGGACCTGGGCCCGATCCCGTCGCACTTCTTCCGCTTCTGGCTGTGGCTGACGACCGGCATGGTCACCCGCGAGTGGGTGGCCATCCACCGCAAGCACCACGCCAAGTGCGAGACCGAGGACGATCCCCACAGCCCGGTCACCCGCGGCATCAAGACCGTCATGACCCGCGGCGCCGAGCTCTATCGCGCCGAGGCCAAGAACCAGGAGACGATCAAGAAGTTCAGCCATGGCGTGCCGGACGACTGGGTCGAGCGCCACATCTACAGCGGCCGCTCGGTCTGGGGTGTGTCGCTGATGCTGATCCTCGACGTGGCGCTGTTCGGCGTTGCCGGCCTGGCGGTCTGGGCGACGCAGATGGCGTGGATCCCGATCTGGGCTGCCGGCGTCATCAACGGTGCGGGCCACTACTGGGGCTATCGCAACTTCGAGGCGACGGACGCTTCGACGAACGTGTCGCCGTGGGGCCTGATCATTGGCGGCGAAGAGCTGCACAACAACCACCACACCTATCCGACGTCGGCCAAGTTCTCGGTCAAGCCGTTCGAATTCGACATCGGCTGGGGCTACATCCGTGCGATGGAAATGATCGGCTGGGCCAAGGTCCGCAAGACCGCGCCGCAGATGAAGACGGGCGAGCTCAAGCCGGTGGCCGACAAGGACACGCTGGAAGCGATCATCGCCAACCGCTACGAGGTCATGGCGCGCTATGCCCGCGACCTGCGCGGCGTCTGCAAGGCCGAGCTGAGCCAGTTGAAGGCCGCGGGCCAGCAGCACAGCGACAAGTTCCACCAGTTCAAGCTGGCCAAGCGGTGGCTGCATCGCGACGCGGAGAAGATCCCGGCAGCCCTCCAGGCGCAGCTGGAAGGCGCCCGCGCCGCCAGCCCGGTGCTGGACAAGCTGGTGACGATGCGCGAGGAACTGCGTCAGCTGTGGACCCGCACGAACGTGTCGGCCGAGCAGCTGGTGCACGATCTGCAGGCTTGGTGCCGCAAGGCCGAGGAAAGCGGCATTGCCGAGTTGAAGGCCTTCGCGATGGGATTGCGCGCGGTGCGCGCCTGATCCTGGAGCAGGGGAGATGCCGTCCGGAGTGACGGTCATCACCCGGCACAGTTGAAGGAATGCAAAGGGCGCCCACTTCGGGCGCCTTTTTTCATTGAGGCGACCATAATTTGTCAGAACCGTCACACAAGGAGACTGACATGACTGCCTCGACCCTGATCAAGCGCACGGTGGTGTTCGGCTTGACGACCCTGAGCCTCGGTGTGCTGGCGTCGGTTGCCCAGGCGCAGGCGGAGGTGAACTTCATCAAGCCGGAGAACTTCTCCGACATCGGACGGATGTCGGTGGATCGCGAGAATGCGATGAAGCAGCTGGCCGATCACTTCAAGGCATTGGCTGCCCGGGAGTTGCCCGGCAAGCAGCTGAAGATCGACGTGACGGATGTGGACCTTGCGGGTGAAATAGAGCCACGTGCTCGCGATCAGATTCGTATCCTGCGCACGGTGACCATTCCGCGGATGAGTTTCAGCTATACGCTCAGCGAGAATGGACAGGTCCTGAAATCCGGCAAGGCGGATATCAAGGATATGGATTATCAAAACTCCCTCGGCAATCGCTACTTTGATACCGAGCCGCTGCGCTACGAGAAGAAGATGATCGACGACTGGATGGCCCGAGAACTGCTGGGCAAGTCGCGCATCGATCGCATGACGCCCTGAATCAGCCGTTCTCGCTCAGAAATGAAAAAACCCGCCAATTGGCGGGTTTTCTTCTTCAAGGAAGGCTGAATTACTTCAGCTTGGTTTCCTTGTACAGCACGTGCTTGCGTGCCTTGGGGTCGAACTTCATGAATTCCAGCTTTTCGGGCGTGGTCTTCTTGTTCTTGTTGGTGGTGTAGAAATGACCGGTGCCGGCAGTGGATTCCAGCTTGATCTTTTCGCGTCCGCCTTTGGATGCCATGGTGTCGCTCCTGGTTCAGTGATTAGGCTTGACCGCGAGCACGCAGGTCGGCCAGCACGGCGTCGATGCCGTTCTTGTCGATCAGGCGCAGGGCGGCGTTGCTGATGCGCAGGCGGACCCAGCGGTTTTCGCTCTCGACCCAGAAACGGCGGTATTGCAGGTTCGGCAGGAACCGGCGCTTGGTTTTGTTGTTGGCGTGGGAAACGTTGTTCCCGACCATGGGCTTCTTGCCCGTGACTTCGCAGACGCGTGCCATGAGGACACTCCGATATGTCATCCGGCGACCATCCCATTCGTTCCATCTGCTGGAGCGCGGGTGGCGGCCTCACCTCGCCATAGGGTGGCGGTAACCCATCTTCCTCGCGTCGAGATCCTTCACAGGTTTTCGGCGCAAGAAAAACGAAGAGTGTAGCAGAAATGAACCGGCCCGCGCAAAGGCGGGCCGGTGAGTGAGCGCAGGCGGGGAGGCGCAGGCCTCTCCCGCCGGCGCCGTCAGGCGGATTCCTGCTCGAGGAAGCGCTGTGCGTCGAGCGCGGCCATACAGCCGGTGCCGGCGCTGGTGATGGCCTGGCGGTACACATGATCCTGCACGTCGCCGGCGGCGAACACGCCCGGCACGCTGGTCATCGTGGCGAAGCCTTCGAGGCCGCTTCGGGTCCGGATGTAGCCGTCCTTCATCTCGATCTGGCCGGCGAAGATGTCGGTGTTGGGCTTGTGCCCGATCGCGATGAAGCAGCCTTGCAGCTTGATGTCGGTGGCCGAGCTGTCCTGCGTGCTCTTCACGCGCACGCCGGTGACGCCGCTGGCATCGCCCAGCACCTCGTCCAGCGTGTGGAACAGATGCAGCTCGATCTTCCCGGCCTTGACCTTGTCCATCAGCTTGTCGACCAGGATGGGCTCGGCGCGGAACTTGTCGCGGCGGTGGATCAGGTGGACCTTGCTGGCGATGTTGGACAGGTACAGCGCCTCTTCCACGGCCGTGTTGCCGCCGCCCACCACGCACACCTCCTGCTCGCGATAGAAGAACCCGTCACAGGTCGCGCAGGCGCTCACGCCGCGGCCCATGAAGGACTCCTCCGACGGCAGGCCGAGGTATTGCGCCGAGGCCCCCGTCGCCAGGACCACCGCGTCGGCGGTGTAGACGGCGCTGTCGCCGGTCAGCGTGAACGGGCGCTTGGAGAAGTCGACGCTGTTGATGTGGTCGAAGACGATCTCGGTCTGGAAGCGCTCGGCGTGCTCCTGGAAGCGCTGCATCAGCTCCGGCCCCTGCACGCCCATCACGTCGGCGGGCCAGTTGTCGACTTCGGTGGTGGTCATCAACTGACCCCCTTGCGCCATGCCGGTGACCAGCAGCGGCTTGAGGTTGGCGCGGGCCGCGTAGATGGCGGCGGTGTAGCCGGCGGGGCCGGAACCGAGGATCAACAGCTGGGCGTGGCGGGTGTTTTGGCTCATGACTGGGGAGATGGGGATGCGCACGGTGGACGCAAGGGTCGACAGCCTAAGGGGACTGTCGGCGTAGACCCTATGAACAGCCGTGAACAAATTGGCACAATGCATCCATTCTAGGTGGCGGGTCCCTCTGCCATCCTGGACACCACGATTGACCCTAACCCCCGACAGGAGGCACCCCTTCATGGCCATGTTGTCCAATTTGGATCTGATCCGCAGGGTTCCCTTGTTCTCCCTGCTGACCGCCGACCAGGCCCAGTCCATCGCGGACAGCGTGGTGAAGCGGCGATTCAAGCGCGGCGAATTGATCGTCGAGCAGGGCACCAAGTCCAACGCCCTCTTCATCCTGCTGAACGGCCGCGCGCGCGTGCTGACCGCCGACAGCCGCGGCCGCGAAGTCATCCTCGCGGTGCTGCAGCCCGGCGACTACGTCGGCGAGATGAGCCTGATCGACAACGAGCCGCATTCGGCGACCGTTCGCGCCGAGGTGCAGACCGACATGCTGGTGCTGGGCCGCGCCGATTTCGCGCGCGGCCTGCCGGAACCATCGAGCCTGGCCTACGGCATCCTGCGCGGCCTGGTCGCGCGGCTGCGCAACGCGGACCGCCAGATCGAATCGCTGGCCTTGCTCGATGTCTACGGCCGCGTCGCGCGCACGCTGCTCGACATGGCCGAGGAAGAGAAGGGCGTGAAGATCATCCGCGGCAAGGTCTCGCGCCAGGACATGGCGAAGGTCGTCGGCGCGTCGCGCGAGATGGTCAGCCGCGTGATGAAGGACCTCGAGGACAAGGGCGTGATCGAGACGCTCGAGAACGGCTCGGTGGTCATCAAGGAGCGCCTGCAGCACGATTGACGCGGCGGGGCCGGGCACGGACGGCGCAGACGTCCGCGCCTCAACGTTTCTTCACCATGCGGCCGGCGCCCGGGTCCGGGACCCGGGTCAGGTGCGTCACAATCGCGGGATGAGTTTTCCCGGTTCCCTGCTGGGCGGCGGTGACGACGCCGCCACGCCCGAGCGCCCCGCGCCGGCGCGCAAGTCCAAGAAGGCCGCGGCCGCCGCGGCGGCTCCCGTGGCGACGCCCAGTCCGCTGCGCACGCCGCTGTGGTTGCTGGCCGGCGCGCTGATCTGGTGCCTGGTCTTGCTCGCGATGGTCAGTCACGACCGCGCCGACGCCGCCTTCAGCACCGCCGGCACCTCGGCGCCAACGCACAACCGCGTCGGTTCGCTCGGTGCCTGGATCTCCGACCTGCTGCTGTTCGGCTTCGGCTACTCCTGCTGGTGGCTGATGCTGGCGTCCCTGCGCGCATGGCTGAGCGGCCTGGCGCGCCTGCTGCGCGCCGACGGCAGTCCCACGCCCACGCTCAGGCAGCGCCTGCCGGCCTTCGCCGGCCTCGCGCTGCTGATGGCCGCGAGCTGCGCGCTCGAATGGACGCGCCTGTACGGCTGGGAAGCGCGGCTGCCGGGTCACGCGGGCGGCGTGCTGGGCTACCTGCTGGGCCCGGCCAGCATGAAGCTGCTGGGCTTCGCCGGCTCGGGCGTGGTCTGGATCGCGGCGCTGGTGACCGGCGTCGCGCTGGCGCTGAAGTTCTCGTGGCTGCGCGCGGCCGAGCAGATCGGCACCTGGATCGAACGCCTGATCGAGAAGCGCGAGACCCGCCGCGAGATCGCCGAGGACAAGCGCGTCGGCAAGGAAGCCAAGCGCGAGCGCGAGGCGGTCGTCGAGGTCGAGCGCCAGGTCGAGGAGGAGCACCACATCCCGATCGTGATCGAGCCGCCGGTGCCGGAAGTGCCCAAGTCCACGCGCGTCATCAAGGAGCGCCAGCAGACGCTGTTCACCGACCCGGCCGACACCAAGCTGCCGCAGGTCGACCTGCTGGACGCGCCGCCGCCGCGCATCGAGACGGTCACGCCCGAATCGCTGGAGATGACCAGCCGCATGATCGAGAAGAAGTTGAAGGACTTCGGCGTCGAGGTGCGGGTGGTGGCGGCCTCGCCGGGCCCGGTGATCACGCGCTACGAGATCGAGCCGGCGACCGGCGTGAAGGGCTCGCAGATCGTCAACCTCGCCAAGGATCTGGCGCGCTCGCTGAGCCTGACCTCGATCCGCGTGGTCGAGACCATTCCCGGCAAGAACTTCATGGCGCTGGAACTGCCGAACGCGCGGCGCCAGACCATCCGCCTGTCGGAGATCCTGGGCTCGCAGATCTACGCGGACGCGTCGTCGGCGCTGACGATGGGCCTGGGCAAGGACATCGTCGGCCTGCCGGTGGTGGCCGACCTGGCCAAGATGCCGCACTGCCTGGTGGCCGGCACGACCGGTTCGGGCAAGTCGGTGGGCATCAACGCGATGATCCTGTCGCTGCTGTACAAGGCCGAGGCCCGTGATGTCCGCCTGATCCTGATCGACCCGAAGATGCTGGAAATGAGCGTCTACGAGGGCATCCCCCACCTGCTCGCGCCGGTCGTGACCGACATGAAGCAGGCCGCCAACGCGCTGAACTGGTGCGTCAACGAGATGGAGCGTCGCTACAAGCTGATGTCCAAGCTCGGCGTGCGCAATCTCGCGGGCTACAACAAGAAGATCACCGACGCGGCCGAGCGCGAGGAGAAGATCCCCAACCCGTTCAGCCTGACGCCGGAGGAGCCGGAGCCGCTCGAGCGCCTGCCTCACATCGTCGTCGTCATCGACGAACTGGCCGACCTGATGATGGTCGTCGGCAAGAAGATCGAGGAACTGATCGCGCGCCTGGCGCAGAAGGCGCGCGCGGCCGGCATCCATCTGATCCTGGCGACGCAGCGCCCGTCGGTGGACGTGATCACCGGCCTGATCAAGGCCAACATCCCGACGCGCCTGTCGTTCCAGGTGTCGAGCAAGATCGACTCGCGGACCATTCTCGACCAGATGGGTGCCGAGGCGTTGCTGGGCATGGGCGACATGCTCTACATGGCCTCGGGCACCGGGCTGCCGGTGCGGGTGCATGGCGCCTTCGTCAGCGACGACGAGGTGCACCGCGTTGTCGAGTACTTGAAGGAGCAGGGCGGCGAGCCCAACTACATCGAGGGCATCCTTGAGGGCGGCGTGCTCGATGGCGATGGCGGCGGCGATGGGCTGCCGGGCCTGACGGCCGGCGGCGACGGCGAAGCCGATCCGATGTACGACCAGGCGGTCGCGGTGGTGCTGCAGCACAAGCGGGCGTCGATCTCGCTGGTGCAGCGCCACCTGCGCATCGGCTACAACCGGGCGGCCAGATTGCTGGAACAGATGGAGAAATCCGGCGTGGTGTCGGCGATGGCCACCAACGGCAACCGCGACATCATCGTGCCCAAGCGAGACGAATGAGCAAGACCGACATGTCCCTCCGTTCCCTGATCCGAGGCCTGGCCGCGATCGCGCTGAGCGCCACGGCCGCGCTGGCCCATGCCGACGGCGTGAGCGCGCTGCAGCAGTTCGTCACCGAGGTGAAGAGCGGCCGCGCCAGCTTCACGCAGACCGTCACCGCGCCGGATGGCAAGCGCAAGAAGACGAGCTCGGGCGTGTTCGAGTTCCAGCGCCCCAACCAGTTCCGCTTCGCCTACGCGAAACCGGCGGAGCAATTGATCGTCGCGGATGGCAAGGAGGTCTGGGTCTACGACCCGGACCTGCAGCAGGCCACGGTCCGCCGCATGGATCAGGCGCTGGGCGCGACCCCGGTGGCGCTGCTCGCGGGCGGCGACCTGTCCAGGGACTTCGTGCTGAAGGCGCTGCCGGCGGCCAACGGGCTGGACTGGGTGCAGGCGACGCCCAAGCGCAACGACGCGAACCTGCAGAGCCTCAAGCTCGGCTTCAAGGGCCGCGAGCTGTCGGCGCTGGAGATCCTCGACGGTTTCGGCCAGCAGTCGGTGATGCAGTTCTCCGCGGTCGAGCCCAATGCCAAGGTGCCGGCCGAGCGCTTCCGCTTCACGCCGCCGCCGGGCACGGACATCGCGCGCCAGTGATCCGCCGATGAGCAACGCGTCGCTGTTCCCGGACGAGTTCGACCCCGTGCCGAGCGCCCAGCGCATGGCCGCGGCGCCGAGTCCGCATGCGCCGCTGCCCGAGCGGCTGCGCCCGCGCCAGCTCGACGAGGTGGTCGGCCAGCGCCATCTCCTGGGCGAGGGCATGCCGCTGCGCGTCGCGCTGGAGAGCGGCCGGCCGCATTCGATGATCCTGTGGGGTCCGCCGGGCGTCGGCAAGACGACGCTGGCGCGGCTGATGGCGCAGTTCTTCGACGCGCAGTTCATCGCGATCTCGGCGGTGCTGGGCGGCGTCAAGGACATCCGCGAGGCGGTCGAGCGCGCGCAGGCCGCCGCGGGGCAGGGCCGCCGCACGATCGTGTTCGTCGACGAGGTGCACCGCTTCAACAAGGCGCAGCAGGATGCCTTCCTGCCGCATGTCGAGTCGGGACTGTTCAGCTTCATCGGCGCGACGACGGAAAACCCGTCCTTCGAGGTGAACTCGGCGTTGCTGTCGCGGGCGACGGTGCATGTGCTGAAGTCGCTCGACGAGCAGGACATGCGCGAGCTGCTGGCGCGCGGGCGCGAGTCGCTGGGCGCGCCGCCGGTCAGCGAGGCCGCGACGCTGCGCCTGATCGGCTACGCCGACGGCGACGCGCGGCGCCTGCTGAACACGCTGGAGACGGTGGCGCAGCTGACGCCGCCGGACACCGCGGAGATCGACGAAGCGCTGCTCGAGCGCACGCTGGGCGAGCAGCTGCGGCGCTACGACAAAGGCGGCGACCAGTTCTACGACGTGATCTCGGCGCTGCACAAGTCGGTGCGCGGCTCCAATCCGGACGCGGCGCTGTACTGGCTGGTGCGGATGCTCGATGGCGGCGTCGACGCGCGCTACATCACGCGGCGGCTGATCCGGATGGCGAGCGAGGACATCGGCAACGCCGATCCGCGCGCGCTGCGGATCTGCCTGGACGCGGCCGAGACCTACGAGCGGCTGGGTTCGCCCGAAGGCGAGCTGACGCTGGCGCAGGCGGTGGTCTACCTGGCGATCGCGCCGAAGTCGAATGCGGTCTACAACGCCTACAACCAGGTGCGCGCGCTGATCAAGCAGGACAGCTCGCGGCCGGTGCCGGTGCACCTGCGCAACGCGCCGACGCGCCTGATGAAGGAACTCGGCTACGGCAAGGCCTATCGCTACGCGCATGACTTCCCTGGCGCCTACGTGGCCGGCGAGCAGTACCTGCCGGACGGCCTCGAGGACCAGCGCTTCTACCAGCCGGTGCCGCGCGGGCTGGAGATCAAGATCGGGAGCCGTCTGGACGAACTCCGCCGCCTCGATGCCGAAGCGCTGGGTCAGCCAGGGCCGGAATCGTCCGATGCCGACCCTTCCAGCGAGGCCTGATCGATGAACGCGAGGATTGCCAGCGTCATGGCCGCGGCTATCCTGGCGCTCGCCGGCACCGTGTGCGCGGCGGTGTCGCCCCCGAGAGCCGGCAAGCTGGTCTCGACGAAGCCGGCGGCTCCGGCGCCGCATGCGGCCTCGCGTCCCGCTCAACCGGCCGAGGGGCCGACGCTCACGCGCATCCGCGAGACCGGCGTGATCGTCATCGGCTATCGGCCCGCGTCGGCGCCGTTCTCCTTCCTGGATGCCCAGCTGCGGCCGACCGGCTACTCGGTCGACCTGTGCGAGCGCGTCATCGCCTCGCTGCGGGTCCGGCTCAACCTCCCTGACCTGGAGGTGCGGCGCGTGGCGGTCGGCTCGGCGACGCGGATGCCGATGGTCAGCAACGGTTCGCTCGACATGGAGTGCGGCATCACGACCAACACCGCGGAGCGTGCGCGCAGCCAGGCCTTCTCGGTGACCATCTTCGTGGCCGAGACCAAGCTGATGACGCGTCACGGCGAAAAGGTGCAGAGCCTGCCCGACCTGCGCGGCCGGCCGGTGGTGAGCACCATCGGCACGACCAGCATCCAGCATCTGGCCAAGGTCAACGAGCAGCAGGGATTGGGCATCCGCATCGTCGCCGGGCTGGACGATCCCGATGCGTTCCAGCTGCTGCGCAGCGGCCGGGCCGATGCTTTCCTGATGGACGACGTCATCCTGCGCACGCTGCTGGCGCAGCAGGGGGCGGCGGTCTCGGCGGACGACTACGTGATCTCCGACCACGCGCTGACGATCGAGCCCTATGCGATCGGATTGAACCGCGACGATCCGATGTTCAAGACCATGGTCGACGACGTGCTGACGGGGCTGTATCGCAGCGGCGAGATCCACGCCATCTACAAGCGCTGGTTCGAGTCGCCGCTGCCGCCCAGCGGCATCAACCTGAAGCTCCCGATGTCGGCCTCGTTCCGGCGCGTGATCGCGCAGCCGACGGATTCACCGGACCCGGAGCGTTACCGCTGAGCGTCACGGCGGCCGGCGTCCGGTCGCCGGCGAGCTGGCCCGAGCAGCCTTCGCGCCCGTTCAGCAGCGCCACGAAGCGCCGCGCGGCCAGGCCCAGGGGCCGCGCCTGCGTCCAGACCACGTCGACATAGAGCTGCAGCGCCGTCGTGAAGTTGCCGGCGGGGATCTGGGCGAGTTCGCCCGAGGCCAACGCCCCGCGCACGAAGCCCGAGGGCAGCCAGGCCCAGCCGAGGCCCTCCGACACCATGCGCAGCGCCGCCACCGGGCTGTCGGTGCGCCACTGCACGCGCGAGACCGAGATCCGCTTGTCGACGTCGCAGGCATCGCGGCCCGCCACGAGGATCTGACGCTCCGCGATCAGGTGTTCATCGCGCAGCGCGGACGGGTCGCGGGCGAGCATCGGATGCGAGGCCGCCGCCACGGCGATCAGCGTCTCGCGGGCGACCTCCTGGAAGCTCTCGGAGGGATCGAGGCCCTGGCGCTCGAAGACCAGCGCGAGATGGGCGCGGCCGGCCTTCAGCATCGCGAGCGCATCGGCTTGAGGCGCCGTCAGCACCTCGACCTCCAGGAGCGGAAACTCGGTCGAGAGCGTCTTCAGCGCCTCGCTCCACGGCGTGGCCGCGACGAGTTCCGGGACCACGGCGATCACCAGCGAGGGCTCCAGGCCCTGCGTCATCGACAGCGCATGCCGGTTGAGCTGACCCAGCTGTTCCGCCAGGCGCCGCGCCTGCGGCACCAGCGCCCGGGCCTGCGCGGTCGGGACCGGCTCCCGGCCGGTGCGGTCGAAGAGCGTCAGGTCGAGCTGCGCTTCCAGGTGGGCGATGGTCATGCTCACCGCCGAGGGCACCCGGCCCAGTGAACGGGCTGCCGCGGAGAACGAGCCGTGATCGATCGCGGCGAGGAAGACGCGGAGGTTGTCGAGATCGAAAGCCATGTCGTTCCAGGTCAAGGCGGTGATCTATCAGTCATGCTGAAAGAATCTGACTTCATGTATCAATTCCTCGAACATACATTGGGCCCCTTCGCCTTTCAAGGCAGTGCTTGAACGACAAGGAGATCGACATGGTGTGGGGTGTGCTGTTCCTGGCCGGACTGTTCGAGATCGGCTGGGCCGTGGGCCTGAAGTACACGGAAGGATTCACGCGGCTGTGGCCGACGGTGGGCACGGTGACCGCGATGGTGACGAGCGTGGTGCTGCTGGGCTGGGCGCTCAAGCACCTGCCGGTGGGAACGGCCTATGCGGTGTGGACCGGCATCGGCGCGGTCGGCACCGCGATCGCGGGCATGGTGCTGCTGGGCGAATCGGCGTCGCTGGCGCGGCTCGCGTGCATCGGGCTGATCGCCGCGGGGATCATCGGACTGAAGATGGTCACGCCGCAGTGAGCGGCCCGGTGGGCCGTCAGCGGAAGGTCTTCAGCGCCTGCTGGCCGGCCGGCGTCAGGAAGGGCCAGACGGCGTCGAGCGGGAGCGCGACGTCCTCCGCGCAGGGCGTCATCGCGTAGGAGGCCTGGGTGTGGAACACCAGGGCCTTAGGCGCCGGATGGATGAAGCGGCCCATCCAGCGGACCTCGTCGCGGCATTCGGCCTCGGCGCCGTTGCCGCCGCCCTCGGCGTAGGCCTTCGTCAAGAGGCGTCCGAGCTTGGAATCCTTCGAGATTTCGTCGTTCCACTCGGCGCGCAGCCAGGACTGGACTTCGGCTTCGGCGCCGGTGTCGAGACGATAGGTCGTGACGCTGTTGTCGTGCCACGGATGCGCGCCGCCGCAGAAGCCTTCGTTCCACGTGTTGATCACGACGAAGGCCGCATTCCAGGCCAGCACCGATTGCGTCTGGGAGGAGGAGTAGCCCACGTCCGGCCCGCGATCGCGGCGCCCCATCGCCGCGCAATCCAGGTGGTCCATCACGGCATCGATGGACCTGGCCAGCAGCGTGGCGTTGACCGCGTCGATGCCGGGCGTCGAGCCGGCCAGGCGGATGCCGCCGTGGACCGCGTCGATGTCCGCGTCCTTCTTGCCGGTGGCGCCGGGGAGGGGGAAGGAAAGTTCCTCGTAGCGCTGTCCGCCGATCTGGCCGGTCTTCACGACCTTGGGCTTGAGGCCGGCCTTGCGGGTGGCGTTGTACTCGGCGTCCTTGATCGCGCTGGCGGCGATCGGCAGCTTCTTGGCGCCGTCGACCGACTGCCATTCGCCGCTGAGCGTGCTGGCATCGCAGCTCAGGCTGAGGCGGCCCGTGAGCTTCTCCTTGGGGTCGAGTTCCTGCCACTGGCCGGACTTCGCGTCGGGGACCAGCGTCAGGTCCGCGAGCGAGGCGCGGTAGTAGTAGCGGCCCATCGCGGGGCGCTGGCCTTCGGCGGGCGAGAGCTCGATCGAGACCGGCGCCGTGCCCACGGTGCCGCGCCACGTGCCGTGGTCACAGGCTGCCGGCGCGGCATGTGCGGATGCGGCGCCCAGCGCCGCGCAGAGGAGGGGAGCGAGCGCGTGAACGCGGCGGAGGAAGGGGGGAGGGCGGGAGCGCATGGCGGCGACTGTAGCCGCGCGCAGGGCATGGCACTTGCCGACGAAGGTCATCCAGACTTCCGGAGACGCTCATGCCCGACTTCGACGAACGCCGCGACAAGGCCTACGACCGCGAGCGCGAGGCCGCCTACTGGCGCGACAACTACGCCAAGCGCCCCTACATCCAGCCGGGCGACACCCATGACGATTTCGGCCCGGCCTATGCCTACGGCGTGGACGCGTTCTCGCGCTATCCGGACCGTGAGTTCGACGACTTCGAGGCCGAACTGCACCGCGACTGGGGCAGCCAGCGCCAGGGCTCGTCGCTCGAATGGGCGCGCGCGAAGCCGGCGGTGAAGGACGCCTGGCAGCGCATCAAGGAGGCATCGAACATGCCGCCGTCAACGCGCTGAGCCCGCGGCTCACTTCTTCTCCTGGAGCGCGCGCGTCACCGCCTCCATGGGGTCCTGCGCCTCGGAGGCGGGCGAGGATGCGGCCGAGGCCGGCGCCGACGCGGCGTCCGGCAGCCCGAACAGCGCGCTCGTGTCGGCGTTCGGATCGACCCGGCCGGACTGGCCGGCGTCCATGCCTTGCAGCATCTCGGTGGCCTTGTCCAGGTCCACCGCCTCCGCCTTGTCCAGGAAGGCCGTCACCGTCACCGGGAAGAAGATGACGATGGCCACGAGGATCAACTGCATCAGCACCCACGGGATCGAGCCCAGGTAGATGTCGCTCGACTTCACCCGCTGCGGCAGCGAGCCGTTCTTGAACAGCGAGTCCGCGATGCCGCGCAGGTAGAACAGCGCGAAGCCGAAGGGCGGGTGCATGAAGCTGGTCTGCATGTTCACGCACAGCATCACGCCGAACCACACCAGGTCGATGCCCATCTTGTCGGCGACCGGCCCCAGCAGCGGCAGGATGATGAAGGCGATCTCGAAGAAGTCCAGGAAGAACGCCAGGAAGAAGATGAACAGGTTCACCACGATCAGGAACCCGATCTGGCCGCCCGGAAGGTTGGTCAGCAGGTGCTCGATCCACTTGCCGCCCTCGACGCCCTGGAATACCAGCGAGAAGGTCCGCGACCCGATCAGGATGAACACCACCATCGCGGTGATGCGCATCGTCCCGATGGAGGCCTCCTTGACCACCGGCCAGGTGAGCCGCCGGTGCATCGCCGCCAGCAGGAAGGCGCCCACCGCGCCCATCGCGCCGGCCTCGGTCGGCGTGCAGATCGCCGTGTCGATGCCGGGCAGCCCGCCCATCGAGCCCAGCACCGCGAAGATCAGGATCGCCGACGGGATGATGCCGCGCAGGCACTTGCGCCACAGCGCCCAGCCGTTGAGCGTGCGGGCCTCCTTCGGCACGCCGGGCACGTGCTCCGGCTTGATGCGCGACAGCGCGAAGGTGTAGAGCGCGAAGATCAGCACCTGCAGGATCGACGGCCCCCACGCGCCCTTGTACATGTCGCCGACCGGCTTGCCGAGCTGGTCCGCCAGCACCACCAGCACCAGCGACGGCGGCACCAGCTGCGTGATCGTCCCCGACGCCGCCAGCACCCCGGTCGCGTAGCGCATGTTGTAGCCGTAGCGCATCATGACCGGCAGCGAGATCATCGCCATCGCGATCACCTGGCCGGCCACCGTGCCGGTGATCGCGCCCAGGATGAAGCCGACGATGATCACCGAATAGCCCAGCCCGCCGCGCACCGGCCCGAACAGCTGACCCATCGAATCGAGCATGTCCTCGGCCAGGCCGCATTTCTCCAGCAGCGCGCCCATCAGCGTGAAGAACGGGATCGCCAGCAGCAGGTCGTTGGACAGGATGCCGAAGACGTTCTGCGGCAGCGCCGACATGAACTCCGGCGGGAACCAGCCCTGGCTCACCGCGAAGAACCCGCAGGCCAGTCCCAGCGCCGCCAGCGAGAACGCCACCGGGAAGCCGATCAGCATGATGACGATCAGCCCCGCGAACATCAGCGGGGGGAATTGCTCCATCGTGATCATTGCAGCGGCCTCTCGTAATGGGTGTCCATCTCCACGAGATGGGCCAGGTAGCCGATGCGCTTGATCACCTCGGAAACGCCTTGCAGGAACATCAGCAGGAGGCCCAGCGGCAGCGTCAGCGCCGCCGGCCAGCGGATCAGGCCGCCGGCGTTGCCCGACAGCTCACCGCTGCTGAGCAGCTTCCATGCATAGCCGCCCAGGCCGAGCGCGGCGACGGTGTCGCCGGGCCGCATGCCGGTGGTCAGCTTCACCAGGAAGAAGTCCCACGACAGCCAGCCCGCGTAGCCCATCACCGGCAGCAGGAAGACGATCAGTCCGAACAGGTCGACGTAGACCTTGCCGTGGCCGCGCAGCCGCGTGTAGACGATGTCCACCCGCACGTGCTCGTTGAGCCGCAGCACCTGCGCCGCGCCCAGCATCACGCAGACGGCGAACAGGTACCACTGGATTTCGAGGAAGGCGTTGGAACTGATGTCCAGGCCGTAGCGGATCACCGCATTGGCGGCGCTGATCAAGCACGACAGCAGGACGGCCCCGGCGGCAAGCGTGCCGAACCGGTCCGTCAGCCAGTCGATGCCCTTGGCGAATGCAAGCAGGGCGTTCATCGACGAGTCCGTCTCCAGGAGCCCCGACGGGAGGGCTCGGTTCTTGTGTGTGGAGACGGACTGTAGCCAGCGCGCGCTGACGGAAAGCTGATTTCAGGCGGGCCTGCGGGAAAGCCCTGACCCGCTCAGAGCTGCGTCGCGGCGGCGAAGAGACGCGTGGAGCGCGCGCCGGAGCGGCAGAACGCCAGGACCGGCTTGGGCACCTCGTCGAGCAGCGCGCGCATCGCGGCGATCTCCTCCGGCGACTGGTAGCCGCCTTGCACGGGCAGGTGGCGATAGACGAGGCCGGCCGCCTCGGCCGCGGCGCGGACCTGCTCGCTGGTGGGCTGGTCGGGGCCGCCCTCGAAGTCCGGCCGGTTGTTGATCACCGACTTGAAGCCGGCCGCGGCCAGCGCGGCCATGGCTTCGGGTGTCAGCTGCGGCGCGACGCAGAAATCCGGCGTCAGTTGTTGGACGGTCAGTTCCATCGACATGCTCCTGTGTGCTCGAGAGGCGCCGCGAGCTCAGCCCGCCAGCGCGGCCTTCACCGCCGCCGAGACCAGCCCCATGTCGGCCTTGCCCGCGAGCTTGCCCTTCACGGCGCCCATCACCTTGCCCATGTCGGCCGGGCCCTTGGCGCCCAGGTCGGCCACGATGGCGGCGACCTCGGCCTGGATCTCGGCCTCGCTCAGGCGCTGAGGCAGGTAGGCCTCCAGCACCTTCAGTTCGGCGCTCTCCTTGTCGGCCAGATCCTGACGGCCCGCCGCGGCGAACTGGCTGATCGAATCCTTGCGCTGCTTGATCAGCTTGTCGACGATGCCCACCAGCATCACGTCGTCGACGTCGACGCGCTCATCGACTTCCTTCTGCTTCACCGCGGCCAGCAGCATGCGGATGGTGCCCAGACGTTCGCTGTCCTTGGCGCGCATCGCCGCCTTCATGTCTTCGGTGATCTGTTCCTTCAAGGTCATACAAGGCTCCTTGCTGATTTTCTGAATGGGGGCTCGAGCGGGCGGAATATCGCCGCGAAGTGGCCCGAGTCTCGCGCAAAAAACAGAAAAGCCCGCGGCAGCGTCCTGCGCGGGCTTTCTGTGCTGTTCGGGCGGTGGGGATCGTCGGTCGAGAATCCCCGGCGCCGAAGCGGTCCGATCCGTGGATCAGTACAGCTTCTTGGGCAGCTGCATGCTGCGCACGCGCTTGTAGTGGCGCTTCACGGCGGCAGCCTTCTTGCGCTTGCGCTCGGCCGTCGGCTTCTCGTAGAACTCGCGGGCGCGCAGCTCGGTGAGCAGGCCCAGCTTTTCGATGGTGCGCTTGAAGCGGCGCAGGGCCACGTCGAACGGCTCGTTTTCTTTGACGCGAATGGTGGTCATGAAATTCCTTCAAATAGCGCTCGGTGTTCGCGAGGAAGGGCGGTGCCTTCGAAGCGGAGTATCCGGATTCCACTTCCGAATCGACGCGCAGGGTTTGCCAGCAAAACGCGCATTCTAGCCTTATTTTTGACCGCTCGCCAAATCGCATGACAACAGCGCTGAATCGCCGCCGCGGCGCGCTAGGATGCCGCACCCCAAGCTTAGGGGGAGTGGCGCCCTGTCCCCGCCGCCGGCACTTGCCCGGGCAACGGACGCCCATCTACATTCGATCCACCACCATTCGACTGCCAGGGGCACGCCCCGGCCCGGCCCCACCCATGGAATTACAAGCCGCCGCGACGCCCGCGCCTGCCAGTTTCGATGCTTGGCTGGCGTCGTCGGGATCGCCGCAGGGGCCCGTCGCGGCCGGCCTGCTGAGCCTGCTCGAACCCACCGGCGCCTGCCTGACCGTCAAGTCGATGGCCACCGGGCGCTACGTGTTCGCGAGCCCCGGCATGAACGAGCTGTTCGGCCGCCTGGAGACCGGCATCGTCGGCGCGGCCGACGCCGAGCTGATGCGCGGCGACGAGGTCCAGGCGATGCGCCGCTCGGAGCAGGCCACGCTGGCGCAGCGGGGCGTCGTGAGCTCCGAGCACCGCCTGGAGATCGGCGGCCGCCGTCGCGAGTTCATGGTCACGCGCGTCCCGCTGGGCGCCGAGCACGTGATGGCGCTGTGGAGCGACAAGACCGAGGAGCGGCATCGCGAAACGCATCTGCAGCGCGCGCTGCAGCAGCTCGAGCAGCAGCAGAAGTCGCTGGAGCAGATGCGCCGCGAGCTGCAGCAGGGCAGCGGCCGCGACGAGGTGTCGGGCCTTTACATGCGCGCGCAGTTCGACGACCAGTTGTTGCGCGAGATCGATCTCTCCACCCGCGAGCACCGCGAGTTCACGCTGGTGCTGATCGCGCTGGACCCGGTGCCGGCCGACGCCGTCGAGGGACTCGGCGACGAGGCGCGTCAGCGTCTGCTCGAAGGCCTGGGCCGCATGCTGCGCGCGAACACGCGCGCCATGGACGCCGCCTGCCGCATCGGCGACGACCTGTTCGCGGTGCTGCTGTCGGGCGTCGGGCTCGCCACGGCGCACGCGCGCATGGAGCAGCTGCGCCGCCAGTGCCACGCGCAGATCGTCGTGCTGCAAGGGCAGGATCTGGGGCTGTCCCTGTCGATGGGCGTGGCGAGCTTCCCGCACACCGCCTCGCGCCAGGAAGAGCTGCTGGGCGCCGCTGAAATGGCGGTCAGGGAAGCGCTGCGCCGCGGCGGCAATCAGGTGGTGCTGGCCTCGATCCCGTTCGGAATGAGCGGCTGAGGCCGCACGCGGCGCCCGCCGATCAGGCGAGCAGCCGCTGCAGGTGTTCCCACTCCGCCGGCGTCACCGGCGTGATGGACAGCCGGTTGCCCGGCTGCAGGGTTTTCATGCCTGCGAGCGCGGGATCGCGCTTCATCTCCGCCAGGCTCAGCAGCCGTGTCTTGCGCACGAAGCGCACGTCGACGTGCAGCCAGCGCGGCTCCTCGCGCCTGGCCTTCGGATCGTGGTACGGGCTCCGCGGATCGAACTGGGTCTCGTCCGGATAGGCCGTGCTGCTGACCTCCGCGAAGCCCGCGATGCCGGGCTCCGGGCAGGACGAGTGATAGAACAGCACGCCATCGCCGACGCGCATCGCATCGCGCATGAAGTTGCGGGCCTGGTAGTTGCGCACGCCGGTCCAGGGCAGTTCGCCGGCCGCTTGCAGATGATCGATCGAGGCCTCATCCGGCTCGGACTTCATCAGCCAGTACTGCCGGGCGCCGTGCGTCGTGGAAGTGCTCAAGACCTGTCCCTCGCGAGGTGGGCCGACCGGGCGGCCGGCCAAGAAAAAACCGCGCTCGACGGGATCATCAGGCGCGGTTTCGGGAAGAGGTGTCCACGGCGAGCCGTGAGCCGCATTCCTGAACCCAAGGGGTACAGGTGGGCGAGGTCAACATGGCTTCGGGTTCATCTGACGCGAGACGCTCACACCAGCCAGGTAATGTTCCAAGCCCTTGCTCGCGAGAGCATCGGTTCAAGGAAATATAAAACTCACGCGAACGCAGTGGACGGGGTGGATTCTACGCGCGGCGTGTCATCGATCACAGCAGTTGCCCGTCTTGGACAAGGGCTTCATCGAGCTTCTTCATCAGCGCGTCAAGATCGGGTAGGGACTCGCCGTCACCGGCCGTTGCATCGGTTGCAAGGGCCGTCGTCATCGGGGTCGCCGGCGATTCGGTGAGCGAATACGCGAGGTTCAGCGCGGCCAGCACCGCGATGCGTTCGCGGGCCTTGATGCGGCCGGCATCGCGGATCGCGCACATCTCCTTGTCGACCCGGGCGACCGCCTTCTGCAGCGCGGCCTCGCCGCCCTCGGGGCAGCCGAGCAGGTAGCTCTGCCCCATGATCGTCACTTCCATCTGCTTCATGCGCCAGGCTTTCCAGAGTCGGGGGAATCGGCGCCATCGGCGCCTTCGATGAGATCGGCCGCCTCGAGCGGCAGGCGGTCCAGCAGCGCGTCGACGCGCGCGCGGGCCGCGGCCAGTCTCGAGCGCAGGCTGTCGCGCTCCAGCGTGAGCGCCTGGACCTGCTGCTCCAGCAATGTGTTCGTGCGCTTGAGCTCCTCGTGGCGCACCAGCAGGCGCTCCACGCGGTCGACAAGATCGTTGATGCTGGACATGGCTTCTCTGACGGAATGAACGCCCGGATTGTAGGCGCCGGGGTTCGCTCAGCGTGCCGCGGCCATGGGCGCGCTGTCACATTGCGCGACGACGGCGCAGCGCTCGCACAGCGGCCGGCGCGCCTGGCAGACATAGCGCCCATGCAGGATCAGCCAGTGATGCGCGTCGACCAGGAACTCCTCGGGTACGCGTTCCAGCAGCTGCCGTTCCACCTCCAGCACGTTCTTGCCCGGCGCGAGCCCGGTGCGGTTGCCGACGCGGAAGATGTGGGTGTCGACCGCCATCGTCGCCTCGCCGAACGCGACGTTGAGCACCACGTTCGCCGTCTTGCGGCCGACGCCGGGCAGCGACTCGAGCGCCTCGCGGCTGCGCGGCACCTGGCTGTCGTACTGCTCGACCAGGATGCGGCAGGTGGCGTACAGGTTCCTGGCCTTGGTCTTGTACAGGCCGATGGTCTTGATGTACTCGGCGAGCTTCTCCTCGCCGAGCTCCAGGATCTTGCGCGGCGTGTTGGCGACGACGAACAGCCGCCGCGTCGCCTTGTTGACGCCGACGTCGGTGGCCTGTGCCGACAGCAGCACCGCGGCGAGCAGTTCGAAGACGCTGGCGTACTCGAGTTCGGTCTGCGGCGCCGGATTGGCCTGGCGCAGGATCTCGAAGAACTCGCGGATCTGGGTCTTGTTCATGGCGAGCGGGCGGGCTGGCGGAGAGTCATGCGCCGCGCTTGGCGCGGGCGCGGGCGAGGGCGGCGGCAATGACGGCGCGCTTGCGGTCGAGCTGGCCGGGATCGGTCAGCCGCGATTCTTCCTCGAGGTGGGCCAGCTTGTGCTCGGCCTTGGCCTCGAGCCGTTCATCGTGCTCGCGCTTCTCGCGCTCGATGCGGATCTCGTGCCAGCGGTAGCGCTCGCGGGCGCGGGCGGCCTGCGCGTCGCTCCATGCCGCCCAGCCGCCGCGGCCCGGCGTGACCGCGGTCAGCGAGATGCAATCCACCGGGCAGACCGGGATGCAGAGCTCGCAGCCGGTGCAATCGGCGTCGATGACGACGTGCATCTGCTTGTTGCTGCCGACGATCGCGTCGACCGGGCAGGCCTTGATGCAGAGCGTGCAGCCGATGCACCAGGCTTCGTCGATGACGGCGAGCTGGCGCGGGCCTTCGACGCCGTGTTCGGGATTGAGCGGCCGCGTCTCGCGCCCGGTCAGGGCGGCGAGGCGGGCGATGCCCTCGGCGCCGCCGGGCGGGCACTGGTTGATCGCCGCCTCGCCGCGTGCGATCGCGTGGGCGTAGGAGTGGCAATCCGGATAGCCGCAGCGCGTGCATTGCGTCTGCGGCAGGGCCAGGTTCAGGCGCTCGACGAGGTCGTCGAACGCGGCGCCCCGCGCGGGCGCCTCGGTCGCGGGGGCGGAAGGGGCGGGCGCGGAGGGCGAGGGGAGCAAAGGGGGCGTGAGGGGCGCTTCGGGATTCACTCGGTCGGCTTGCGCGGGCGGCGCGCCGCCGGCCGGGTGCTGGTGGCGCGCTTGGCCGCGGCGGGCTGGTGCAACGGGGCCGAATCGTACTTGGCAATGAAGTCGCGGATCACCGGGTACACCTTCTCGCGCCAGCGGCGGCCCGAGAAGATGCCGTAGTGGCCGGCGCCGATCGCGTCGTAGTGGACCTGGTCCTTGGCGTCGATGCCGCTGCACAGCTCATGCGCCGCCTTGGTCTGGCCGGCGCCGGAGATGTCGTCCAGCTCGCCCTCGACCGTCAGCAGCGCGGTCTCGGTGATGTCCTGCGGGCGCACCAGGTCGCCGCCGACGGTCCAGGTGCCGTTCACCAGCGCGAAGTCCTGGAACACCGTCTTGATCGTGTCGAGGTAGTACTCGGCCGGCATGTCCAGCACGGCGTTGTACTCGTCGTAGAAGCGGCGGTGGGACTCGGCGCTGTCGTCGTCGCCGCGCACCAGGTCGAGGAAGTAGTCGTAATGCGAGGTCAGGTGGCGGTCCGGGTTCATCGCCACGAAGCCGGTGTGCTGCAGGAAGCCGGGATAGACCTCGCGGCCGGCGCCCGGATAGGTGGTCGGCACGCGGTAGATGACGTTGTTCTCGAACCAGCTGTAGCTCTTGTTCATCGCCAGGTTGTTGACCGCGGTCGGGCTCTTGCGGGCGTCGATGGGGCCGCCCATCATCGTCATCGAGCGCGGCGTGGTCTCGCCCTTGGAGGCCATCAGCGAGATCGCCGCCAGCACCGGCACCGTCGGCTGGCAGACCGAGATCACGTGGCAGTCCTCGCCGGCGTGGCGGATGAAGTCCTGCACGTAGTAGATGTAGTCGTCGAGGTGGAAGGGGCCGGCCTCGAGCGGGACCATGCGGGCATCGGTCCAGTCGGTGATGTAGACCTTGTGGTCCTTGAGCAGCTGCTTGACGGTGTCACGCAGCAGGGTCGAGTGGTGGCCCGACAGCGGGGCGACGATCAGCACCGTCGGCTGCGCCTTCATCTTGGCCAGCACGGCCTGGTCGTCGGTATAGCGCTTGAAGCGCAGCAGGCGGCAGAAGGGCTTCTCCAGCGCCACCAGCTCCTGCACCGCGACATCGATGCCATCGACCTCCACGCTGCGGATCTCGAATTCCGGCTTCTCGTATTCCTTGGCCAGGCGGTGCATCAGGTCCAGGCCGGCCGACATGCGGTGCGACATCGGCGTGTGCGCGAACGGCGACAGCGGATGGCTGTAGAGCTTGGCCGTGGCGCTGGCGAACTCGGAGAACGGGCTCAGCAGCGCGCGTTGGGTTTCATAAAGCTGGTAGAGCATCTGGCGGACCTCGGGAGGGGGGAGGGAGGCGAAGGCTGGCACCCATTGTGCATCGCAGCAATTCTAGGTCCCGGCTTTTGCGAGTGTGTGTCGCGGGGGCGGCGTGCAGGGCGCGGGCAGGGACTTCGAAGCGTCCGATTTCGCCATAAATGCGCAGGGCCGGCCCGCTTGCGGCGGCACCGGCCCTGGTTCGATGAGCGATCGTGCGATCAGCGCATCGAAGTGTGGTGTCGAGGGAGGATCAGGCCTTCTTGACGGCCGCGATCGCGGCGGCGACGGGCTTGAGGTTCTTGCTGTTCAGCGCGGCGACGCAGATCCGGCCGGAGTCGACGCCGTAGACGCCGAACTCGGCGCGCAGGCGCTGCATCTGCGCGGCGGACAGGCCGCTGTAGCTGAACATGCCCTTCTGGCGGATGACGTAGCTCAGGTCGTCGGTGATGCCGGCGGCCTGGAGCTCGGTGACCAGCGCCTCGCGCATCTGCTTGATGCGCACCCGCATGCCGGCCAGTTCCTCTTCCCACTGGGCGCGCAGCGCGGGCGTGGACAGCACGGTGGCCACGACCTGCGCGCCATGCGTCGGCGGGTTGGAGTAGTTGGTGCGGATCACGATCTTGAGCTGGCTCAGGACCTTGGCGGCTTCCTCGGCCGAGGCGCAGACCACGCTCAGCGCGCCGACGCGCTCGCCATAGAGCGAGAAGCTCTTGGAGAAGCTGGTCGAGACGAAGAAGTCCAGGCCGGCGGCCAGGAACTGCTGGATCACGGCGCCGTCCTCGGCGATGCCTTCGCCGAAGCCCTGGTAGGCCATGTCGAGGAAGGCGACCAGATCGCGCGCCTTGACCGCCTCGACGACCTGGGCCCACTGGGCGGGCGTCAGGTCGTAGCCGGTCGGGTTGTGGCAGCAGGCGTGCAGCACGACGACCGTGCCGGCCGGCGCGGCGTTCAGCGCGCCCAGCATGCCGGCGAAGTCGATGCCGCGGTGGGTGGCGTCGTAATAGGGATAGGTCTCGACCGGGAAGCCGGCGTTCGTGAACAGCGCGCGGTGGTTTTCCCAGGACGGGTCGGAGATCAGCACCTTGGCGTCCGGGTTCAGGCGCTTGAGGAAGTCGGCGCCGATCTTCAGGCCGCCGGTGCCGCCCAGGGCCTGCACGGTGGCGACGCGCTTGCCCTCGAGGACCTCGCTGCCGGCGCCGAAGACCAGGCCCTGCACGGCGCTGTCATAGGCGGCGATGCCGTCGATCGGCAGGTAGCCGCGCGGCTTGGGGGCGGCCTGCATCTGTGCCTCGGCGGCGGCCACGCAGGCCAGCAACGGGAGCTTGCCGTTGTCGTCGTAGTAGACGCCCACGCCCAGATTGACCTTGGCGGGATTCGGGTCGGCGTTGAATTGCTCGTTCAGACCCAGGATGGGGTCGCGGGGGGCCATGGCGACGGCGGCGAACAGGGACATGGAGGCTTTCCTGACAGTGCGTTGGCAAGAGCGGGGAGGGGTGAGGCCGGAGAAACCCGTCCGGCTGCGCTACGCTGTCGCGTCCTGACGCCCGAGGCGCCTCCCGCGCGCCCAGCGAAGCCCGCCGATTGTAGGCAGGGAACAAGCGTTGCCCCTGGGAAACCCTGATGAGCCGATCCACTGCCGCCAAGCCCGCCAACCCCGTCGCCAAGGGGAAGAAGTCCGAGTCGACCGGGGCGACGACCGCCCCGGCGGGCGAGCCGCCGAAGGGCGAATTCGTTTCTTTCGAAGGCTCTCCGTTCCAGCTGTTCCAGCCGTACCCGCCCGCGGGCGACCAGCCGGTGGCGATCCAGCAGCTGGTCGAGGGCGTCAACGACGGCGAGAGCTTCCAGACGCTGCTGGGCGTCACGGGCTCGGGCAAGACCTTCACGATGGCCAACACCATCGCGCGGCTGGGCCGGCCGGCGATCGTCTTCGCGCCCAACAAGACGCTGGCGGCGCAGCTCTACAGCGAGTTCCGCGAGTTCTTCCCGAAGAACGCGGTCGAGTACTTCGTCAGCTACTACGACTACTACCAGCCCGAGGCCTACGTCCCGCAGCGCGACCTGTTCATCGAGAAGGACAGCGCGATCAACGAGCAGATCGAGCAGCTGCGGCTGTCCTGCACCAAGAGCCTGCTGGAGCGGCGCGACGTGGTGATCGTGGCGTCGGTGTCGGCGATCTACGGCATCGGCAACCCGAGCGACTATCACCAGATGGTGATGACGCTGCGGGTGGGCGACAAGCTCGGCCAGCGCGACATCATCCAGCAGCTGGCGCGCATGCAGTACACGCGCAACGAGATGGAATTCACCCGCGGCCACTTCCGCGTGCGCGGCGACACCATCGATGTCTTCCCGGCCGAGCACTCCGAGCTGGCGCTGCGCATCGAGCTCTTCGACGACGAGGTCGAGGGGCTGACGCTGTTCGATCCGCTGACCGGCCAGATCCGGCAGAAGATCCCGCGCTTCACCGTCTACCCGTCGAGCCATTACGTCACGCCGCGCGACCGCGTGGTGGCCGCGATCGAGACGATCAAGGAGGAGCTGCGCGAGCGCGTGGCCTTCTTCATCAAGGAAGGCAAGCTCGTGGAGGCGCAGCGGCTGGAGCAGCGCACGCGCTTCGACCTGGAGATGCTGCAGGAGGTGGGGCACTGCAAGGGCATCGAGAACTACACGCGCCACCTCTCGCAGGCGGCGCCCGGGGATCCGCCGCCGACGCTGGTCGACTACCTGCCGGCGGATGCGCTGATGTTCCTGGACGAAAGCCACGTGCTGATCGGCCAGTTCAGCGCCATGTACAACGGCGACCGGGCGCGCAAGAGCACGCTGGTCGAGTACGGCTTCAGATTGCCGTCGGCGATGGACAACCGGCCGCTGAAGTTCGAGGAGTACGAGCGCAAGATGCGCCAGGCCATCTTCGTCAGCGCGACGCCGGGGGACTACGAGAAGCGCCAGGCGGGCGCGGTCGTCGAGCAGCTGGTGCGGCCGACGGGGCTGGTGGATCCGGTGGTCGAGGTCAGACCGGCGACGCACCAGGTGGACGACGTGCTGCAGGAGATCCGCGATCGCGTCGAGGTCAACGAGCGCGTGCTGATCACGACGCTGACCAAGCGCATGGCCGAGCAGCTGACGGAGTACCTCAGCGACAACGGCGTCAAGGTGCGCTACCTGCACTCGGACGTGGACACGGTCGAGCGGGTGGAGATCCTGCGCGACCTGCGGCTGGGCACCTTCGACGTGCTGGTCGGCATCAACCTGCTGCGCGAGGGGCTGGACATCCCGGAGGTATCGCTCGTGGCGATCCTGGACGCGGACAAGGAAGGCTTCCTGCGCGCCGAGCGCAGCCTGATCCAGACCATCGGCCGGGCGGCGCGCAACGTGAACGGCAAGGCGATCCTGTACGCGGACCGCATCACCGAATCGATGAAGAAGGCGATCGGGGAGACCGAGCGGCGGCGCGCCAAGCAGATCGCATTCAACGAGGCCAACGGCATCACGCCGCGCGGCGTGGTCAAGCGCATCCGCGACCTGATCGAGGGCGTCTACAGCGACAAGCCGGGCCGTGACGACGCCAAGGTCATCGCCGAGACCGCCGAAGTCGAGGCGATGAGCGAGAAGGACCTGAGCAAGCGCATCCAGCAACTGGAGAAGCAGATGCTCGAGCACGCGCGCAACCTCGAGTTCGAGAAGGCGGCGCGGCTGCGCGACCAGCTCGCGCAGCTCAAGGAACAGGCCTTCGGCGCCGCGGTGCACGACAACGTCGTGCCGATCACGGCGGGCAAGGGCCGGTAAGTCCGCCGCGCTCAGCCCTCCGCGACGCGGAAGAAGTGCGTCCCGTCGCGATCGAGCTGCGCCAGCAGACCGGTCTCCCAATCGAGGTAGGCCTGGATCTCGTCGCGCGGGTGATGCGTGCCTTCGTAGGGGCGGCGATAGCGATCGTCGCGCGGGAAGGCCAGGCGCGGATTGGCTGATTCGATGGGCAGGCCCGCGTCGTACCAGGCGCTGGTGCCGCCTTCGAGCACCAGCAGCTCGCGTCCTTCGGCGGCGAGCTCGGCCGCGAGGTCCGCGGCCACGAAGCGCGGCAGCACGCCCAGGTTGCCCGTCAGCACGATGCGGCGGGCATGCGGGATCACTGTCCGGAGCGCCTCGGCGAGGCGCGCGCGCGGGCTCCACCAGGCGCCCGGGATGTGCCGGACGATGTAGGTGATGCTGGGCGCCACGTCGACGACCACGGTATCGGGATGCTCGCGATCGGCCTCCTCGGCCCGCCACCGCGCGAGCTGGGCGGGCGTCACCGTCGCCACGGCGGGGGAGAGCGGCTGCGGCGGCAGGTCGGGGCCGGTCTCCGTGTGGGCGGCGTCGTCGGGCGGGAGCACGGCGGTTTCCCATCCCATCTGCGCCAGCCAGGCGGCGGCGATCGGCGCGCGGATGCCGTCGTCGTCGGCGAGCACGATGCGGGCGCCGCGCACCGGGACGAACTGATCGGTCTCCTGGACCAGCTGGCCGCCCGGCGCGTGACGGAAGCCGGGCCGATGGCCGCGCGCGTAGTCAGAGGTGCCGCGGACGTCGAAACGGTAGGTCGTGCGGCGCGGATCGGCGAGCCATTCCGCGACCACGGCCGCGTCGATGCGCTGCACCCGCGCGCGGCGGGCGAAGGCGGAGGCGCCTTCGCGGGCGGCGCCGAGGTCGCCGAGCGGCAGGTCTTCATGCGAGCGCCCCTGGCCGCTCGCCAGCGGCAGACCCGCCAGCGTCCAGCCGATCGTTCCGTTGCGCAGCGCGAAGACGGGATTCGGCAGGCCGGCGTCGATCAGCGACTGGGCGCCGATCAGGCTGCGCGTGCGGCCGGCGCAGTGCACGACGAGCGTCGTCGACGGATCGGGCGCGAGGTCGCGCGCGCGCCGGACCAGTTCGCCGGCGGGCACGCTGATGGAGCCGGGCAGGCTCGCGGTCCGGTACTCGTCGAATCGGCGGGCATCGAGCACGACGAGGTTCTCGCGCCGCTCCAGGCGGGCGTGGACCTCTTCGGCGGACAGCGACGGCGTGCGGCGGCGCGCGTCGAGCAGTTCACCGAAGGCCTTGCTCGGGACGTTGAGGTCGCGGAACAGCTCGAAGCCGTCTTCGCGCCAGGCGGAGAGCCCGCCGGCGAGCAGCGCGACGTCGGTGTAGCCGAGCGACTGCAGCTTGCGCGCCGCGATCGTGGCGACGCCTTCGCCATCGTCGTAGACGACGATGGGGACATCGCGGCGCGGCAGGCGGCCCCAGGCGTCGAGCTCCAGCCGGGAGGCGGCGAGGTGGGCGGCCCACAGCGGATGGCCTTCGGCGAAGGCGGCTTCCTCGCGGACATCGAGCAGCGCGATCTCGACCCGGGCGAGCAGCGCCGCGCGGACGTCGGCGGCGGTGCGTGTGGGCAGCGGCGTGGGATGCGTCGGGACGGGCGGGCGCGGCAGGGACGCGGTCGCGGTCGAGGCGAGAGGGTCGAGGACGGACATGGCGGCTTCCTTGGAGCGGTCGGCGATTCCGCAGCCTAGGAGCGCCGCCGGCGGGGCCAAACGAAGCAATACGAGGATCGATAGGCGGTCCTGTTCCTAAATGCGGTGGCGAATGCCTTCAATCTGCTAAGTAAATATCCCGGGAAGAATTTGAGTCGCGATGGCTCTAGAGTTTCCAGCGATGACACTCAAACGTGATCGAATGATTTTCCTGTCCTTGCTCATCGGGCTCGGCACATCGATATCCGGCGCGGCGGTTGCAGGCGAGGCGCCAGTCGAGCTGCCGGCGGCGATCGCGCATGCGCGCTTTTACGCCTGGGGCGTCGTTGGTACGCCCGGGCAGATCTCTGAAGAGGAGCAGGCGGCTCGGGCCATTGCCAGGGATTGGTCGAGTCAGAAGCTTGTCGCCTCGATTCCGCAGGCAAATGCCGAAGGACGTCTGTATTTGCTTTGCGTGCTGCGACGGAAATTTTCGACCGATTACCCAAAGGCAAAATCCCTTGCCGGATTTTCGGCAGGACAGCGGGTTTCAATATTCTCCGGATCCGTTCTTCAGAAGGTCGAAGCGGAGGATTTGATTCGCCAGCTGGAAGCCAGTCGTTGCGCGCCGCTCGGCTGGCCGCAATGAGCCCCTTGGCCGCGGAGCCATTCCATCGCCGCCACCGCGCTCGCTGACGGCGCGCGTTCGCTGCTGACGGCGACGTGATACGTGTGGCCGTCGATGACAGGGCCGAAGGGCTGTTCGAGGTGACCTGCGGTCAGTTCCTCGGCGACGAGCGCCTGACTGACCAGCGCGATCCCATGTCCCGCGACGGCGGCCTGGATCGCATGTCCCTCGTCGGAGAAGCGGAGTTGCCCTGCCGGTGAGAAACCCTCGATGCCGGCGGCGGCGAGCCAGCGCTCCCACGTCGGGTTCTCCGGCTGCGCGCGCTTCCAGTCGAAGCAGATCAGCGGCACTCGCGAAAGGTCCTCGATCGACCGCACGCCGAGCCGGGGATTCGCGACCGGCGCGAAGTGATCCTGGAACAGTGGCTCCGCCACGAGGCCGGGGTAGGGGCCTCGGCCGTAGCGGATGGCGATGTCCACGGCGGTCGAGCGCAGGTCGACGATATCGTCCGAGGCCTGCAGCTGCAGATCGATCCCGGGATGCCGCTGGCGGAAGTCGGCCACGCGCGGCACCAGCCATTTCACGGTGAAGGCGTTGGTCGCCGAAATCACCACCTGCGGCCGGCGCCGCGGCTGCGTCAGGCGCTCGAGCGCTGACTGGAACGCGTCGAAGCCGTCGCGCAGGATGGGATAGAGCTGGGCGCCTGCCTCGGTCAGCGTGACGCGCCGCACTTGGCGCTCGAAGAGCGCGACGCCGGACTGCTCCTCCAGTCCTCTGATCTGGTGGCTGATCGCCGTAGGCGTCACGGCGAGCTCCTCGGCCGCGGCCTTGAAGCTGCCCAGTCGGGCGGCGGCCTCGAACGCCCGGAGCGCGGACAAGGGTAGGCGGCGTCGATCCATGGCTCTGGCTTTCAGATGAATTCAGATCATCTTACGGCTGACAAATCGCCCTTTGTCGGCACGCGGACGTCTCTCTATCGTTCATTCACCGGCGGCGCTTCCGTCGTCCGGAATGAATGAAGGAAAAGACATCATGCTGGAACGCGTCGTCACCCATCCCGATCCCTATGAGCCCTTCCTGCTGTCGCAGGGCATCAAGTCGGGCGGGTTGCTGTTCATCTCCGGCCAGGCCGGTGCCGGAGAGGACGGTCGCATCGTCCCGGGCGGCTTCATGGCGCAGGGCGAGCAGGCCTTCGCGAATCTGCGCCGGGCGCTCGAGGCCGGCGGATCGAGCCTGAAGCACGTGATCAAGGTGACCATCTTCGTCACCGATATGGGTCACTTCGAGGGCGTCGTGGCGCTGCGGCGCAAGTTCTTCTCGGTGCCGTACCCGGCCGACACGATTGCCGAGATCAAGGCGCTCTACACGCCGGAAGCCATGATCGAGATCGAAGCGATCGCCGAGGTGCCCGATGAGGAAGGGCGGGCATAAGGGCGCGACAATCGCCGCCCATGCCCGCCGACCTGTCGATCCTGTTCATCTGCACTGGCAATATTTGCCGATCCCCCACCGCCGAGGGCGTCCTCTGCCACCAGTTGGAGCGGCTGGGCCTGGCCGACCGCGTGCTGATCGACTCCGCGGGCATCCAGAGCTGGCACGCCGGCGAGGCCCCCGACGAGCGCTCCCAAGACCACGCCCGACGCAGGGGCTATGAGCTCTGCGATCAACGGGCGCGCGCAGTGCGCCCCGACGATTTCGAGCGCTTCGACCTGCTCGTCGCCATGGACGCCGGCCATCTGCGCGAGCTCCGCCGCCGCTGTCCTGCGGCACTGCAGCACAAGATTTCCCTCCTCCCGGGGGAGATCGAGATCCCGGATCCCTATTACGGCGGCCCCGACGGCTTCGACCACGTCCTCGACCTCATCGAGTCCGGCTGCGAACGCCTAGCGCAAATCGCAGCCAGCCGCCTGGCCTGAACCGGCCCCCTCGACGCCAGTCGGGGGTAACCCGAGCAAGCTCCTTCTTAATTGAGTAAAATGCTCGGACATTGCAGGGGGAAACCCTGCTTCGTGAGTCGACCCGGCGTCAGCCGAGCCGCCGCCTCCATGTCCTGAAGCCCGACACGGGCGCCAAGGAGAAGTTCGATGCGTCTCACCACCAAAGGTCGTTTTGCCGTCACCGCGATGATCGATCTGGCCCTGCGCGAAAACAGCGGCCCCGTCGCGCTGGCGGCGATCAGCCAACGCCAGCAGATCTCGCTGTCCTACCTGGAGCAGCTGTTCGGCAAGCTCCGCCGCCATCAGCTGGTCGAATCGACCCGCGGGCCCGGCGGCGGCTACTCGCTTGGCCGCCGTTCCGATGAGATCACCGTCGCCGACATCATCGTCGCCGTCGACGAGCCCATCGACGCCACCGGCTGCGGCGGCAAGGAAAACTGCATGGGCGACGACAACGGCCGCTGCATCACGCACGACCTCTGGACCGCGCTCAACAACAAGATGATCGAGTTCCTGGACTCCGTCACGCTACGCAAGCTCGTCGACGACCAGCTCGCCAAGGGCGTCACCGTCGAGGAAGCGCCGGTCAAGCGCGCCATCTCCAGCACCCCCGTCGTCAAGCCCATCCGCATCACCGCGCCGAACTCCGTCTTCGCGCTCGGCAATGCGATGAGCAAGTGATCCCGGCCCTCCGGTCCGCTCCGATCCGCGTCAACCCGATTCAGTAGTCGATAAGAAGAACGTTCCCATGGACATGACCCCGCACTTCCCCATCTACATGGACTACGGCGCCACCACGCCGGTGGATCCGCGCGTCGTCGACGCGATGATCCCGTGGTTGCGCGAGCATTTCGGCAACCCGGCGTCGCGCAGCCATGCCTGGGGATGGGAAGCGGAAGAAGCCGTGGAGAAGGCCCGCGGCCAGGTCGCCGCGCTGATCGGCGCCGATCCGCGCGAGATCGTCTGGACCTCCGGCGCGACCGAGTCCAACAACCTCGCCATCAAGGGCGCGGCCAACTTCTACCAGTCCCGCGGCAAGCACCTGATCACCGTCAAGACCGAGCACAAGGCCGTGCTCGACACGACGCGCGAACTGGAGCGCCAGGGCTTCGAGGTGACCTACCTCGACGTCAAGGAAGACGGCCTGATCGACTTCGACGTGCTGAAGGCCGCGATCCGCCCCGACACCATCCTGATCTCGGTGATGTTCGTGAACAACGAGATCGGCGTGATCCAGGACATCCCGGCCATCGGCGCGCTGTGCCGCGAGAAGGGCATCATCTTCCACGTCGACGCCGCGCAGGCCACCGGCAAGGTGGAGATCGACCTGGCCACGCTGCCGGTCGACCTGATGAGCCTGGCCTCGCACAAGAGCTACGGCCCCAAGGGCATCGGCGCGCTGTACGTGCGCCGCAAGCCGCGCGTGCGCCTGGAAGCCCAGATGCACGGCGGCGGCCACGAGCGCGGCCTGCGCTCGGGCACGCTGCCCACGCACCAGATCGTCGGCATGGGCGAGGCCTTCCGCATCGCCCGCGAGGAGATGGCCACCGAGCTGCCCCGCATCAAGGCGCTGCAGCAGCGCCTGCTGGACGGCCTGAAGGACATCGAGCAGGTCTTCATCAACGGCGACCTCGAGCGCCGCGTGCCCCACAACGTCAACGCCTCGTTCAACTACGTCGAGGGCGAGTCGCTGATCATGGGCATCAAGGGCATCGCCGTGTCCTCGGGCTCGGCCTGCACGTCCGCCAGCCTGGAACCCAGCTACGTGCTGCGCGCGCTGGGCCGCAGCGACGAACTGGCGCATTCCTCGCTGCGCATGACGATCGGCCGCTTCACGACCGAGGAAGAGATCGATTACGCCGTCACGCTGCTCAAGGATCGCGTGGCCAAGCTGCGCGAACTGTCCCCGCTGTGGGACATGTACAAGGACGGCATCGACATCAGCACCATCCAGTGGGCCGCCCACTGACGCGCCCGCGCACCCCCGAACAAGAGACGTTGGAGAACTGACATGGCATACAGCGACAAGGTCATCGACCACTACGAGAACCCCCGCAACGTGGGTGGCTTCGACAAGGGCGACGAGTCGGTCGGCACCGGCATGGTCGGCGCCCCGGCCTGCGGCGACGTGATGAAGCTGCAGATCAAGGTGAACCCGGCCACCGGCCTGATCGAGGACGCCAAGTTCAAGACCTACGGCTGCGGCTCCGCCATCGCGTCGAGCTCGCTGGTCACCGAGTGGGTCAAGGGCAAATCCCTCGACGAGGCGCTGTCCATCAAGAACAACCAGATCGCCGAGGAACTGGCGCTGCCGCCGGTCAAGATCCATTGCTCGATCCTGGCCGAGGACGCGATCAAGGCCGCCGTCGACGACTACCGCGCCAAGCACGGCGCCGCCGTCACCGCCTGAGGTCCGCGATGTCCGTCACCCTGACCGAAGCCGCCGCCCGCCACGTCACGCGCTACATCAGCAAGCGCGGCCGCGGCGTGGGCGTGCGCCTGGGCGTCAAGACCACCGGCTGTTCGGGCCTGGCCTACAAGCTGGAGTACGCCGATGAGGTCGCTCCCGAGGACATCGTCTTCGAAGGTCATGGCGTCAAGGTGCTGATCGATCCCAAGAGCCTTCCGTACCTGGACGGCACCGAGCTGGACTTCGTCCGCGAGGGCCTGAACGAGGGCTTCAAGTTCCGCAACCCGCGCGAAAAGGACCGCTGCGGCTGCGGCGAATCCTTCCGCGTCTGAGTTCGCGCGCGAGGAAAGGCGCGGCCGCGGAGCCGCGCTTTTTTCTTCGTGCGCGCCAGCGACCGAGCGACTGAGTTCATGAGACTCGACGACGACGACTTCACCCTGTTCGGCTTGCCGCAGCGCTTCGCGCAGGACGGCGCCGAGATCGCGCAGCGCTGGAAGGCGCTGGCGGCCAAGGTGCATCCGGACCGCTTCGCCGCCGATGGCGCCGCCTCGCAGCGCCTGGCGATGCAGTGGTCGCTGCGCGTCAACGAGGCGCACCAGCGCCTGCGCGATCCGCTCAAGCGCGCCTCCTACCTTTGCGAGCTGCGCGGCGCCCCGATCCAGGCCAACGAGAACACCCGCATGCCGGCTGCCTTCCTGATGGAGCAGATGGAATGGCGCGAGTCGCTGGACGAGGCGAAGACGCCCGAGGCGATCCTGGCCATCGACCAGCAGGTCGCCGGCCGCGAGCGCGCGCTGCTGGCCCAGGCCGGCCGCCAGCTCGACGACGAGGGCAATGCCGCGGCGGCCGCCGAATCGGTGCGCGCGCTGATGTTCCTGACGCGCTTCCGCGCCGACATCGACCAGCGGCTGGACGCGCTCGAGCATTCCTGATTTCCCCTTCGAAGAACAAGACCAGACACCATGGCCCTGCTGCAAATCTCCGAACCCGGCGCGTCGCCCGATCCCCATCAGCGGCGCATCGCCGTGGGCATCGACCTGGGCACGACGCATTCGCTGGTGGCGGCGGTGCGCCACGGCGTCGCCGAGTGCCTGCCCGATGACCAGGGCCGCGTGATCCTGCCGTCGGCGGTGCGCGTGATGCCCGAAGGGCGGCGCCAGTTCGGCTACGACGCGCTGGCCGCGCAGGCCGAGGATCCGGAGAACACCATCGTCTCGGTGAAGCGCTTCATGGGCCGCCGCGTCGACGACATCGCCAATCGCGACAAGCTGCCTTACCGCTTCGAGGACACGGCCGGCATGCTGAGCCTGGCCACCCGCGAGGGCCTGAAGTCGCCGGTCGAGATCAGCGCCGAGATCCTGGCCACGCTGCGCCAGCGCGCCGAGGACACCTTCAACGACGACCTGTTCGGCGCCGTCATCACGGTGCCCGCGTATTTCGACGACGCGCAGCGCCAGGCCACCAAGGACGCGGCGCAACTCGCGGGCCTGAACGTGCTGCGCCTGATCAACGAGCCCACCGCCGCCGCGATCGCCTACGGGCTGGACAACGGCAGCGAAGGGCTCTACGCCGTCTACGACCTGGGCGGCGGCACCTTCGACATCTCGCTGCTGCGCCTGACCCAGGGCGTCTTCGAGGTCGTGGCCACCGGCGGCGACGCGCAGCTGGGCGGCGACGACTTCGACCGCCTGCTCGCCGATTGGGCGCTGCAGCAAGCGGGTTTGACCGTGACCAGCGCGCAGGACAAGCGCCGCGTGCTGGTGGCGGCCCGCCAGGCCAAGGAAGGCCTGACCGACAGCGAGCGCGTGACGCTGAGCGCCGCGCTCGACGCCGGGCCGCTGGGCGTCGAGGTCTCGCGCGCCCAGTTCGACGAGCTGGCGATGCCGCTGGTCCACAAGACGCTGCTGGCGGTGCGCCGCGTGCTGCGCGACGCGAAGGTCACGGCCGGCGAGGTCCATGGCACGGTGATGGTCGGCGGCTCGACGCGCATGCCCATCGTGCGCCGCACCGTCGGCGAGCTGTTCGGCCGCGAGGTGCTGACCAATCTGAATCCCGACGAGGTCGTCGCGCTGGGCGCCGCCGTGCAGGCCAATCAGCTGGCCGGCAACAGCGCCGACGGCGAGATCCTGCTGCTGGACGTGATTCCGCTGTCGCTGGGCCTGGAGACCATGGGCGGCCTGGTCGAACGCATCATCGAGCGCAACGCCACCATCCCGGTGGCGAAGGCGCAGGACTTCACCACCTTCAAGGATGGCCAGACCGCGTTGGCGGTCCACGTGCTGCAGGGCGAGCGCGAACTGGTGAGCGAGTGCCGCTCGCTGGCCCGCTTCGAGCTGCGCGGCATCCCGCCGATGGCCGCCGGCGCGGCCCGCATCCGCGTGACCTTCCAGGTCGATGCCGACGGCCTGCTGAGCGTGTCGGCGCGCGAGCTGGGCTCGGGCGTCGAGGCGGCGGTGCAGGTCAAGCCGAGCTACGGCCTGTCCGACGACCAGATCGCCTCGATGCTGCGCGAGGGCTTCGCGAGCGCCGAGTCCGACATGGCCGCCCGCAAGCTGCGCGAGGCGCGCGTCGAGGCCGAGCGGATGATCCTGGCCACCCAGTCCGCGCTGCGCGCCGATGGCGACCTGCTCAGCGAGGCCGAGCGCGCCGACATCGCCGCGCTGCAGGCGGAGCTGCTCGCGCGGGCGCAGGCCGACGACACCGCCGCGAACGCCGATGCCATCGATGCCGCCGTCCAGGCGCTGGCCAAGGGCACCGAGGCCTTCGCCGCCGCGCGCATGAACCGCGGCATCCAGCAGGCCCTGACCGGCCGCAGCATCGATCAAGTCTGAACGCGAGCCCCGCCGCCAGCTTCAAGGACATCCCATGCCCGTCATCAAGATCCTTCCCCATCCCGAGTACGCCCCCGAGGGCAAGACGCTCTCGGCCCCGTCCGGCACCACGATCTGCGAGGCGCTGCTGGACAACGGCGTCGAGATCGAGCACGCCTGCGACCAGGTCTGCGCCTGCACGACCTGCCATGTGATCGTGCGCGAGGGCTTCGCCTCGCTGTCCGAGATGGAGGAGAACGAGGAGGACATGCTGGACCGCGCCTGGGGCCTGGAGCCCAACTCGCGCCTGTCCTGCCAGGCCATCCTGTCCAACACCGACGTGACGGTCGAGATCCCCAAGTACTCGATCAACCACGCCAAGGAAAACCATTGAGGTAGCGATGCGGGTCCTCGGCATCGAATCCTCCTGCGATGAAACCGGCGTGGCGCTGGTCGACGCGTCCGGCGACGGCGTGCCCCGGCTGCTGGCGCATGCGCTGCACAGCCAGATCTCGATGCACCAGGCCTACGGCGGCGTGGTGCCCGAGCTGGCCTCGCGCGACCACATCCGCCGCGTGCTGCCGCTGACGCGCGAGGTGCTCGCCAGCGCGGGGCTGTCGCTGGCCGATGTCGATGTCGTCGCCTACACGCAGGGGCCGGGGCTGGCCGGCGCGCTGCTGGTCGGCGCGGGCGTGGCGGCCTCGCTGGGCGCGGCGCTGGACCGGCCGGTGATGGGGATCCATCACCTGGAGGGGCATCTGCTGTCGCCGTTCCTCTCCGAGGATCCGCCGGAGTTCCCGTTTGTCGCGCTGCTCGTCTCGGGCGGGCACACGCAGCTGATGCGTGTCGACGACGTCGGCAGCTACGAGCTGCTCGGCGAGACCATCGACGACGCGGCCGGCGAGGCCTTCGACAAGTCGGCCAAGCTGCTCGGCCTGCCGTATCCCGGCGGCCCGCATCTGTCGAAGCTGGCGGAGCGGGGCGATCCGGAGGCGTTCGCGCTGCCGCGTCCGCTGCTGCACAGCGGCAAGCCGGACTTCAGCTTCGCCGGCCTGAAGACGGCGGTGCTGACCCAGGTCCGCAAACTCGAGGCCCAGCCCGGCGGGATGACGGACCCGCAGCGCGCGGATCTCGCCGCGTCGACGCAGGCGGCGATCGTCGAGGTGCTGCTCAAGAAGGCGCTGCTCGCGCTGAAGGAAACCGGCCTGAAGCGGCTGGTCGTCGCGGGCGGCGTCGGCGCGAACCAGCGGCTGCGCGAGCAGCTGAATGCCGTCTGCGAGAAGCGCCGCGTCCGCGTCCACTATCCCGAGCTGCATCTGTGCACCGACAACGGCGCGATGATCGCGCTCGCCGCCGCGCTGCGTCTGCAGCGCGACATGGCGGCGCTCACGCGCGGCGGCGGCTTCGAGGTCAAGCCGCGCTGGGATCTGTCGCAACTGGCCGGTCCGGCGCAGCTGTGATCCGGCGGACGAGGCGGGCGGCGGCCGTCCGGGGCGCCGCGATCTGCGCCGCGGCATTGGCCGTCATCGCGGCGGCTGCATGGCTGCCGCCGGCCGCCATGGCCCAGAGCCGGGCGCCCATCCGCCTCGCGCTGATCGAAGGCCTGTCCGGCCCGCTCGGCAATGGCGGCGAGGCGGTGCTGCGCAACCTCGTCTGGGCCACCGAGCGCGTCAACGCGCGCGGCGGCGTCAAGCTGCCCGGCGGCGCGCGGTCGCTCGAGCTGGTGCGCTTCGACAGCAAGGGCTCGGTCGAGGAGTCGCTGTCGCTGCTGCGCGGGGCGACCGACCAGTCCATCCCTTTCGTGCTGCAGGGCAACAGCTCGGCGGTGGCCGGCGCGCTGATCGCGGCGCTCGACAAGCACAATGCCCGCGAGCCGGCGCGCCGCGCGCTGTTCCTCAACTACGCGGCCGTCGATCCGGTACTCACCGGCGCGCAGTGCAGCTTCTGGCACTTCCGCTTCGACGCGCACACCGACATGCGGCTCGCCGCGCTGATCGAGGTGATGGCGCAGGATCGCGCGCTCAAGCGGGTCTACCTGATCGGCCAGGACTACAGCTTCGGCCAGCATCTGCGCGAGCAGGCGAGGGCGATGCTCGCCAGACGCCGCCCGGATCTGGAGATCGTCGGCGATGAGCTGCATCCGCTCGGACGCGTGAAGGACTTCCTGCCGTACGCCACCAAGATCCGCGCCAGCGGCGCGCAGGCCGTGCTCACCGGCAACTGGGGGAATGACCTGACGCTGCTGATCAAGGCGGCCCGCGACATCGGCCTGGATGCGCGCTTCTACACGTTCTACGGCAATGCGCTGGGCGTGCCGGGGGTGCTCGGCGAGGCGGGGGTCGACCGCGTGCTGGCGGTGGCCGAATGGCATCCGAACGTCGGCAGCGCCGATGCGGAGCGCTTCTACGCCGCCTTCCGCCAGCGCTTCCCGAAGCCGGAGCACGACTATCTGCATGCGCGGATGCAGCTGATGGTCGAGATGCTGGTCGCGGCCATCGAGAAGGCGGGCAGCGCCGAACCGAGGGCGGTCGCGCTGGCGCTGGAGGGGCTGAAGCTCGACGGGCGGCCGCTCGGCGTGGCGCACCAGGGCTGGATGCGGCCGTCGGACCACCAACTGCAGCAGCCGCTGTACGTCAGCGTCATGCGCCGGGCGGGCGAGGCCGGCGTGGCGCACGACAACGAGGGCTCCGGCTACGGTTTCCGCACCTTGCGCTACCTCGACGCCGCCCAGGCGGAGCAGCCCGCCAACTGCCGGATGACGCGCCCCTCCTGAAAAGCGTGGCGTTGCGCTATACTGCGCGGCTGTCCTGGCGGGTCATCCGCTGGGACGATCAGCACGGCACGGGTCGGTTTCACCTGTGACCGCAAGTCCAACCTCGGAAACCGTCTGCGCACTCGATGCCTTCCTGGGCCATGCCGGCGGACCTTCCGAATACATCCGGAACAAGGATCGCAACATGTCCAGCTTCGACCAGAACAAGGCCGAGATCGTCAAGGCCAACGCCCGCAGCGCCAACGACACCGGCTCCCCCGAGGTGCAAGTCGCCCTGCTGACGGCCCGCATCAACGAGCTGACCCCCCACTTCAAGCTGCACGCCAAGGACCACCACGGCCGCCGCGGCCTGCTGAAGATGGTCAACCAGCGCAAGAGCCTGCTGGCCTACCTGAAGAACAAGGACGCCGACCGCTACACCGCCCTGATCCAGAAGCTGGGTCTGCGCAAGTAATCGGCGCATGAAAGCAAAGAGCCTGATTGGTCTGATTCCAACAGGCTCTTTGTCGTTTCTGAACGCCGCCGGCGGGACGTCCCGCCAGCGGCGGATCCACCGGTGGATCCGCCGGTGAACTGAACAGACGGAGTCGGGCTGACGTGGCGCTGCTGTGTCATTCCAATGCGCTTGCCGGCAGGGCCGGGCAAGCAGGCGCTCTGGAATGGCATCCCGCCAAACCCAGCTTCACTCCCGGTTCCGCGCCGCACCGCGAGCGGCGCATCCATGAACTGAGGAGAACTCGAATGAGCATGTTCAACAAGGTCACGAAGACCTTCCAATGGGGCCAGCATCAGGTCGTGATGGAGACCGGCGAGATCGCCCGTCAATCCACCGGCGCCGTGCTCGTGAACATCGAGGACACCGTGGTGCTGGCGACCGTCGTCGCCAAGTCCTCTCCCAAGGCCGGCCAGGACTTCTTCCCGCTGACCGTCGACTACATCGAGAAGACCTACGCCGCCGGCAAGATCCCCGGCAGCTTCTTCAAGCGTGAAGGCCGTCCGAGCGAGCTCGAGACCCTGACCTCGCGCCTGATCGACCGCCCGATCCGCCCGCTGTTCCCGGAAGGCTTCTTCAACGAAGTCCAGGTCGTCATCCACACCGTCTCGCTGAACCCGGAAGTCCAGGCCGACATCGCCGCGATGATCGCGACGAGCGCCGCGCTGTCGATCTCGGGCATCCCGTTCAACGGCCCGATCGGCGCCGCGCGCGTGGGCTATGTCAACGGCGAGTACGTGCTGAACCCGGGCAAGACCCAGCTGATCGACTCGAAGCTGGACCTGGTGGTCGCCGGCACCGAAGCCGCCGTGCTGATGGTCGAGTCCGAAGCCGACCAGCTGAGCGAAGACATCATGCTGGGCGCCGTCACCTACGGCCACGACCAGGGCAAGATCGCGATCGCCGCGATCAACGAGCTGGTCCGCGAAGCCGGCAAGCCGTCCTGGAACTGGACCGCGCCGGCCAAGGATGAAGCCTTCATCGCCAAGGTCACCGCGCTGGCCGAGGACGAACTGCGCGCCGCCTACCAGATCCGCTCGAAGCAGGCCCGCACCGAGGCCTGCCGCACCGCCTACGCCAAGGTCAAGGACGCCCTGACCGCCGAAGGCGTCGCCTTCGACGGCGTGGAAGTCGACGGCCTGCTGTTCGAGATCGAAGCCCGCATCGTGCGCGGCCAGATCCTGGCCGGCGAGCCGCGCATCGACGGCCGCGACACCCGCACCGTCCGCGCCATCGAGATCCGCAACAGCGTGCTGCCGCGCGCCCACGGCTCGGCGCTGTTCACCCGCGGCGAGACGCAGGCGCTGGTCGCCGCGACGCTGGGCACCGACCGCGACGCGCAGGTCATCGACGCGCTGGCCGGCGAGTACTCCGAGCGCTTCATGCTGCACTACAACATGCCCCCGTTCGCCACCGGCGAAACGGGCCGCGTGGGCAGCCCCAAGCGCCGCGAGATCGGCCACGGCCGCCTGGCCAAGCGCGCGCTGGTCGCGGTGCTGCCGACCAAGGAAGACTTCCCGTACTCGATCCGCGTGGTCTCGGAGATCACCGAATCGAACGGCTCCTCGTCGATGGCCTCGGTCTGCGGCGGCTGCCTGTCGCTGCTGGACGCCGGCGTGCCGCTGAAGGCGCACGTCGCCGGCATCGCCATGGGCCTGATCAAGGATGCCAACCGCTTCGCCGTGCTGACCGACATCCTGGGCGATGAGGATCATCTGGGCGACATGGACTTCAAGGTGGCCGGCACGACCGCGGGCATCACCGCGCTGCAGATGGACATCAAGATTCAGGGCATCACCAAGGAGATCATGCAGGTCGCCCTGGCGCAGGCCAAGGAAGCGCGTCTGCACATCCTGGAGAAGATGGTCGGCGCGATGGGCTCGGCCAATGCCGAGATCTCGCAGTTCGCGCCCCGCCTGTACACGATGAAGATCAATCCGGAGAAGATCCGCGACGTGATCGGCAAGGGCGGCGCCACCATCCGCGCGCTGACCGAGGAAACCGGCACGCAGATCGACATCGCCGAGGACGGCACCATCACCATCGCCTCGACCGATGGCGACAAGGCCGAACTGGCCAAGAAGCGCATCGAGCAGATCACCGCCGAAGCGGAGATCGGCAAGGTCTACGAAGGCCCGGTCACCAAGATCCTGGACTTCGGCGCGCTGATCAACATCCTGCCGGGCAAGGATGGTCTGCTGCACATCAGCCAGATCGCGCACCAGCGCGTCGAGAAGGTCACCGACTTCCTGAGCGAAGGCCAGATCGTCAAGGTCAAGGTGCTCGAGACCGACGAGAAGGGCCGCATCAAGCTGTCGATGAAGGCGCTGCTGGACCGCGACGCGGCCCCGGCCGCTCCTTACCACGGCGAAGGCTCGGCCGAGTAATCGGCCCGATCGCACCGCGCGTCACGTCATGAAGGCGATCGCCATCACCCAGCCCGGCGGACCGGAGGTCCTGCAACTGGTCGACCGCGCCGAGCCCGTCGCCGGGGTTGGCGAATGCCTGATCCGCGTGCAGGCCTACGGCATCAACCGGCCGGACGTCCTGCAGCGCAAGGGCGCGTATCCGCCGCCGGCGGGTGCCAGCGATCTGCCGGGCCTGGAAGTCGCGGGGACCATCGAGTCCGGCGATGCCCAGGCGCTGGCCGCCGCCGGTCTGAAGACCGGCGACGCGGTCTGCGCGCTGGTCGCGGGCGGCGGGTATGCCGAGCGATGCGTGGCGCCGGTGGTCCAGTGCCTGCCGGTCCCGGCGGGCTGGAGCATGGCCGAGGCCGCCAGCCTGCCGGAGACCTTCTTCACCGTCTGGAGCAATGTCTTCGAGCGCGCCCGCCTGCAGCCCGGTGAAAGCCTGCTGGTGCACGGTGGCAGCAGCGGCATCGGCGTGACGGCGATCCAGATCGCGAAGGCGCTGGGCTCGAAGGTGCTGGTCACCGTCGGCAGCGCGGACAAGGCCAGGGCCTGCCTGGCGCTGGGCGCCGACGTCGCGATCAACTATCGCGAGCAGGACTTCGTCGAAGAGGCGAAGGCCGCGACCGAGGGGCGTGGCGTCGACGTGATCCTGGACATGGTGGCGGGTGGCTATGTCGCCCGCAACGTGCAATGCCTGGCCGACGACGGACGTGCCGTGATCATCGCGGTGCAGGGTGGCGTGAAGGCCGAGTTCGACGCGGGTCAGGTCCTGCGCCGCCGGCTGACGATCACGGGATCCACGCTGCGCCCGCGTCCGGTCGAGTTCAAGGCTGGCATCGCCCGCGCGCTGCGCGAGCGGGTGTGGCCGCTGCTCGAGTCGCGGGCCATCGCTCCCGTGATCTATCGCCAATTGCCCGCGTCGGATGCCGCCGCGGCGCATGCGCTGATGGAATCGGGTGAGCATGTCGGCAAGATCGTGCTGACGTGGTGAGCCTCGGGCTTCGCCACAAGGATTTTCGGTTTCAAGGGAGTTGATCTGATGCGCAAGAAACTGGTGGTCGGCAACTGGAAGATGCATGGCAACCGTGCAGCCAACGCCGTGCTGCTGGCGGGCCTGAAGGAAGCTGGCCCGTGGAATGCCCAGGTCGCCGTGTGCGTTCCGTTCCCGTACATCACGGAGACGGCGCTCGCGCTGACCGGCACGCAGGTCGCGTACGGCGCGCAGGATTGCTCGGCGCACGAGCAGGGCGCGTTCACCGGCGAGGTGTCCTCGGCGATGCTGGCGGACATCGGTTGCCGCTATGCGATCGTCGGCCACTCGGAGCGCCGCGCGTACCACGCCGAGAGCGACCAGCTGGTTGCCGACAAGGCCAAGGCGGCGCTGGCGCATGGCGTCACGCCGATCGTCTGCGTCGGCGAGACGCTGGCCGAGCGCGAGTCCGGCCGCACCGAAGAGGTCGTCAAGCGCCAGCTGGCCGCGGTGATCCACACGCTGACGCACTGCATCGGCGAGATCGTGGTGGCCTATGAGCCGGTGTGGGCGATCGGCACCGGCCTGACGGCCACGCCGGAGCAGGCGCAGCAGGTGCATGCCTTGCTCCGCCAGCAGCTGCGCGCGGCCACGCAGAAGGCTGATCAGATGCAGATCCTGTACGGCGGCAGCGTCAAGCCCGACAACGCCGTCCAACTGTTTGCGCAGCCTGACATCGATGGCGGCCTCATCGGAGGCGCCGCGCTGAAGGCCGCTGATTTCGCGGCGATCTGCCGCGCTGCCGGCTGAAGCCCGGCGTTCAAGGTTCCTGGAGAAAAAAGCAATGCAAGTGATGATGAATCTGGTGCTGGTGCTGCAGCTGCTCGCGGCCCTGACGATGATCGGCCTGGTGCTGGTGCAGCACGGCAAGGGCGCGGACATGGGTGCCTCGTTCGGCAGCGGCGCCTCGGGCTCGCTGTTCGGCGCGACCGGCAGTGCCAACTTCCTGTCGCGCTCGACCGCGGTCGCGGCGACGATCTTCTTCGTGTCGACGCTGGCGCTGGCCTACATGGGCAGCCATCGCGACGGCGGCTTCAACGCCGGTCCGTCGGCGGGCGAGCAACTGCTGGAGCGCGCCGCTCAGCCGGCATCCGCCGCCGCGCTGCCGGGCGCCTCGATCGCTCCTCAGGCCGCGCCGTCGGCCGCGGCTTCCGCGGCGTCCAACTGACAGACGTGGGCGGCAAGCGCAAGCGCCTGAATAAAATTGCCTTGGTTTCCTTTCGGACCCCAGAAAGCTGTATAGAATTCGAGGCTGTCTGAAACGCGAGCCGTCAAGACAAGGTCACTGAAGGGTGACAACAAGCCGACGTGGTGAAATTGGTAGACACGCTATCTTGAGGGGGTAGTGGCGAAAGCTGTGCGAGTTCGAGTCTCGCCGTCGGCACCAAAATAAATCGGCCTGCCATGGTCTTCGCGATCTAGCCGGAAAGCCGGATCGAGAGTGATCAAGCGGGTCGAGGGACTCAGGAAATCTCCACGCAATACATGTGTGCGATTCTCCGGAGGACAAGGCGGGCGCGGTCCGTGAGCGATTGGATAATCGCTGGCGGCGCGCCCGTTGCTTTTGCCGAATCGTTGGTCGGCCTCAGGTCCGCCAATCATCGGTGACACGTCGGGAATTGGTTTTGCCGCGCCCAGTCGGCATATTTCGAATCCCGGCATCAAAACGAGAGCAAGCCGTGAGCCTGGAACAATACCTGCCCGTCATCCTTTTCATCCTGGTCGGTTGCGGAGTGGGTATCGCCCCGCAAGTGCTGGGCTTCCTGGCCGGCCCGCGTCGCCCTGACGCGGCGAAGAACAGCCCCTACGAGTGCGGCTTCGAGGCCTTCGAGGACGCGCGCATGAAGTTCGACGTGCGCTACTACCTCGTCGCCATCCTCTTCATCCTCTTCGATCTGGAAATCGCCTTCCTGTTCCCGTGGGCCGTCTCGCTGCGCGAGATCGGTGCGCCGGGCTTCTGGGCGATGATGATCTTCCTGGGCATCCTGGTCGTGGGCTTCGCCTACGAGTGGAAGAAGGGCGCGCTCGACTGGGAGTGAGCGCCCGGTGGCGGACTCCCGGCCCCGGGGCCGGAGCCGTGAATGCATCAGGACACGGCGCCCGTTTCGGGCGCGTGTCCGTTAGGGAAGGGCGAGTCGTCAAGAGGGCGTCAAGTGATGTCCGCAGATCGAAACCCTTCTCCGCTGATCTCGAAAGATTGGAAATTCGATATGGGTAACGAAGGCGTTTTGAAGGAAGGCTTCATGACCACCCAGCTGGACAAGCTGGTGAACTGGTCCAAGACCGGCTCGTTGTGGCCGATGACCTTCGGTCTCGCCTGCTGCGCGGTGGAGATGATGCACGCGGGCGCCGCGCGCTACGACATCGACCGCTTCGGCATGCTGTTCCGTCCGAGCCCGCGCCAGTCCGACCTGATGATCGTGGCCGGCACGCTGTGCAACAAGATGGCGCCGGCCCTGCGCAAGGTCTACGACCAGATGGCCGAGCCGCGCTGGGTGCTGTCGATGGGCAGCTGCGCGAACGGCGGCGGCTACTACCACTACAGCTATTCGGTGGTGCGGGGCTGTGACCGCATCGTCCCGGTCGACGTCTATGTCCCGGGCTGTCCGCCGACCGCCGAGGCGCTGCTCTACGGCATCCTGCAGCTGCAGGCCAAGATCCGTCGCGAGAACACCATCGCTCGCTGAGCAGAAGCAGGCTGACTCCCATGACCATGAAACTCGACACCCTGCAGGCGGCGTTGCATGCCGTGCTGGGCGACCAGATCGTCGCGTTCAAGCGCGAGCTGGGCGAAATCACCATCACCGTCGCGGCCAAGGACTACTTCAACGTCGCCAAGCTGCTGCGCGATCACTCGGAGCTGCGCTTCGAGCAGCTGATCGACCTGTGCGGCGTGGACTACTCGGCCTACAAGGACGGCGCCTACGACGGCGCGCGCTTCGCGGTCGTCTCGCACCTGCTGTCGATCAACAAGAACTGGCGCCTGCGCGTCAAGGTCTTCGCGCCGGACGACGACTTCCCGTCGGTGGCCGCGGTCACGCCGATCTGGAATGCCGCCAACTGGTTCGAGCGCGAGGCGTTCGACCTGTACGGGATCATCTTCGAAGGGCATGAGGACCTGCGCCGCATCCTGACCGACTACGGTTTCATCGGCCACCCGATGCGCAAGGACTTCCCGGTGACGGGCCATGTCGAGATGCGCTACGACCCCGAGCAGAAGCGCGTGATCTACCAGCCGGTCACGATCGAGCCGCGCGAGATCACCCCGCGCGTGATCCGCGAAGACAACTACGGGGGCCTGTGAGCATGCCAGCCGAAATCAAGAACTACACCCTGAACTTCGGTCCCCAGCATCCGGCCGCGCACGGGGTGCTGCGCCTGGTGCTCGAGCTGGACGGCGAAGTGATCCAGCGCGCCGACCCGCACATCGGCCTGCTGCACCGCGCCACCGAGAAGCTGGCCGAGTCCAAGACCTTCATCCAGTCGCTGCCCTACATGGACCGCCTCGACTACGTGTCGATGATGGCCAACGAGCATGCCTACTGCCTGGCCATCGAGAAGATGCTGGGCCTGGAGGTCCCCGAGCGCGCGCAGTACATCCGCGTGATGTTCTCGGAACTCACCCGCATCCTGAACCACCTGCTCTGGCTGGGCGCGCACGGCATCGACTGCGGCGCGATGAACATCCTCATCTACTGCTTCCGCGAGCGTGAGGACATCTTCGACATGTACGAGGCGGTCTCGGGCGCGCGCATGCACGCGGCCTACTTCCGTCCGGGCGGCGTGTACCGCGACCTGCCGGACGCGATGCCGCAGTACAAGGTCAGCAAGATCAAGAACCAGAAGGCGATCGACAAGCTCAACGAGAACCGCCAGGGCTCGCTGCTCGATTTCATCGAGGACTTCTGCAATCGCTTCCCGGCCAACGTCGACGACTACGAGACGCTGCTGACCGACAACCGCATCTGGAAGCAGCGCACGGTGGGCATCGGCGTCGTGACGCCGGAGCGCGCGCTGAATCTGGGCCTGACCGGCCCGATGCTGCGCGGCTCGGGCATCGCCTGGGACACCCGCAAGACCCAGCCCTACGACGTGTACGGCCGCATGGACTTCGACATCCCGGTCGGCACCAACGGCGACACCTACGACCGCTACTGCGTGCGGGTCGAGGAGATGCGCCAGTCCAACCGCATCGTGCAGCAGTGCGTGAAGTGGCTCAAGGCCAATCCGGGTCCGGTCATCACCGACAACCACAAGGTGGCGCCGCCCTCGCGCGTGGCGATGAAGACCAGCATGGAAGAGCTGATCCACCACTTCAAGCTGTTCACCGAAGGCTTCCGCGTCCCCGAGGGCGAGGCCTACGCCTCGGTCGAGCATCCGAAGGGCGAGTTCGGCATCTACATCGTCAGCGACGGCGCCAACAAGCCGTACCGGCTGAAGATCCGCGCGCCGGGCTATTCGCACCTGGCCGCGCTGGACGAGATGGCCCGTGGCCACATGATTGCCGACGCCGTGGCCGTGATCGGCACGATGGACATCGTGTTCGGTGAAATTGACCGTTGAGTGGTGAAGCGATGAGCAGCACTGAATTTGTCTTGAGCGAGGCCACCGCGGCCCGCTTCGCGCGCGAGGTCGCCAAGTACCCGGCGGATCAGGCGCAATCGGCCGTGATGGCCTGCCTGTCCATCGTCCAGCAGGAGCAGGGCTACGTGTCCCGCGAGGCCGAGGACGCGATCGCCGACTACCTGGGCATGCCGGCGATCGCCGTCTACGAGGTCACGACCTTCTACAACATGTACAACCAGCGCAAGCTGGGCCGGTTCAAGCTGAACGTCTGCACCAACCTGCCGTGCCAGCTGCGCGACGGCCAGAAGGCGCTGGACCACCTGTGCGCGAAGCTGGGCGTCGAGGCCGGCGGCACCACCGCCGACGGCGTCTTCACCGTGCAGCAGAGCGAGTGCCTGGGCGCCTGCGCCGACTCGCCGGTGATGCTGGTCAACGACCGCCAGATGCTGAGCTTCATGAGCGCCGAGCGGCTGGACGAGCTGGTGGACGCGCTCAGAGCGCACCATGGCCAGCAGTCGGCAGCCAACCAGAACTGAGGGACCAGGACGATGACGAACATCGATCTCTCGAAGTGGCAGGCCACCGGCAAGGAAACCTGCTTCCACGACCGCAACATCACCCCGCAGATCTATGCGGGCCTTGATGGCAGCAACTGGTCGCTGAAGGACTATGAAGCGCGCGGCGGCTACCAGGCGCTGCGCAAGATCCTGGCCCAGGGCGAAGGACAGGGCATGACCGCCGACCAGGTCATCGCCGAAGTGAAGGCCTCGGGCCTGCGCGGCCGCGGCGGCGCCGGCTTCCCGACCGGCCTGAAGTGGAGCTTCATGCCGCGCCAATTCCCGGGCGCGAAGTACCTCGTCTGCAACAGCGACGAAGGCGAGCCGGGCACCTGCAAGGACCGCGACATCCTCATGTACAACCCGCACATCGTCATCGAAGGGATGGCGATCGCGGCGTATGCCATGGGCATCAAGGTCGGCTACAACTACATCCACGGCGAGATCTTCGAGGTCTACGAGCGCTTCGAGGCGGCCCTGGAAGAGGCCCGCGCGGCCGGCCTGCTGGGCGACAACATCCTGGGCAGCGGCTTCAGCTTCCAGCTGCATGCGCACCACGGTTTCGGCGCCTACATCTGCGGCGAGGAAACCGCGCTGCTGGAATCGCTGGAAGGCAAGAAGGGCCAGCCGCGCTTCAAGCCGCCGTTCCCGGCCTCGTTCGGCCTGTACGGCAAGCCCACCACGATCAACAACACCGAGACCTTCGCCGCGGTGCCCTGGATCATCCGCAACGGCGGCCAGGCCTACCTGGAAGTCGGCAAGCCCAACAACGGCGGCACCAAGATCTTCTCGATCTCCGGCGACGTCGAGCGTCCGGGCAACTACGAGATCCCGCTGGGCACCCCGTTCGAGAAGCTGCTCGAGCTCGCCGGCGGCATGCGCGGCGGCCGCAAGCTCAAGGCGGTGATCCCGGGCGGCTCGTCGGCGCCGGTGCTGCCGGCCGACATCATGATGCAGTGCACGATGGACTATGACTCCATCGCCAAGGCCGGCTCGATGCTGGGCTCGGGCGCCGTCATCGTGATGGACGAGACCCGCTGCATGGTGACGAGCCTGCTGCGCCTGTCCTACTTCTACGCGCACGAGTCCTGCGGCCAGTGCACCCCCTGCCGCGAGGGCACGGGCTGGATGCACCGCGTGATCGAGCGCATCGCCCACGGCAAGGGCCGCGTCGAGGACATCGACCTGCTGAACTCCGTGGCCGACAACATCCAGGGCCGCACCATCTGCGCGCTGGGCGATGCCGCGGCGATGCCGGTGCGCGCGATGCTCAAGCACTTCAAGGGCGAGTTCATCGCGATGATCGAGCAGGCCCAGCAGAACAAGGCGCCCGCCGCGTCGTCCCCGTCCGCCACGGCGAAGTCGCCGGCGCATGCCTGATCGGAGCCGCTGAGAAGAACTATGGTTGAAATCGAACTCGACGGCCAGAAGGTCGAAGTGCCCGAAGGCAGCATGGTGATGCATGCCGCCGAGAAGGCCGGGACGTATATCCCGCACTTCTGCTACCACAAGAAGCTGAGCATCGCGGCCAACTGCCGCATGTGCCTGGTCGACGTGGAGAAGGCGCCCAAGCCGCTGCCCGCCTGCGCCACGCCGGTGACGCAGGGCATGATCGTCCGCACCAAGAGCGAGAAAGCCATCAAGGCCCAGCAGGGCGTGATGGAGTTCCTGCTGATCAATCACCCGCTGGACTGCCCGATCTGCGACCAGGGCGGCGAATGCCAGCTGCAGGATCTGGCCGTCGGTTACGGCGCGAGCTCCTCGCGCTACACCGAAGAGAAGCGCGTGGTGTTCCACAAGAACGTCGGCCCGCTGATCTCGATGGAGGAGATGAGCCGCTGCATCCACTGCACGCGCTGCGTCCGCTTCGGCCAGGAGATCTCCGGCGTGATGGAGCTGGGCATGGCGCACCGCGGCGAGCACAGCGAGATCCAGACCTTCGTCGGCCGCACCGTGGACTCGGAGCTGTCGGGCAACATGATCGACATCTGCCCGGTCGGCGCGCTGACCAGCAAGCCCTTCCGCTACAGCGCCCGCACCTGGGAGCTGTCGCGCCGCAAGAGCGTCAGCCCGCACGATTCGACCGGCGCCAACCTGATCGTCCAGGTCAAGAACAACGAAGTGCTGCGCGTCGTCCCGCTGGAGAACGAGGCCGTCAACGAGTGCTGGATCGCCGACCGCGACCGCTTCTCGTATGAGGCGCTGAACAGCGACGAACGCCTGACGACGCCGATGCTGAAGCAGGGCGGCGAGTGGAAGCCGGTGGACTGGACCACGGCGCTCGAGTACGTCGCCAACGGCCTGAAGCAGATCAAGACCGAGAAGGGCGGCGCGTCCATCGCGGCGCTGGGCTCGGAGCACAGCACCGTCGAGGAACTGCACCTGCTGGCGCAGCTCGTGCGCGGCCTGGGCAGCGAGAACATCGACACGCGCCTGCGCGTCGTCGATCCGGCGCTGCGCGCCGGCGAGGGCAAGGCCTTCTGGCTGGGCACCTCGATCGCGTCGTTGTCGGCGCTGGATCGCGCCTTCGTCGTGGGCTCGTCGCTGCGCAAGGACCATCCGCTGTTCGCGCAGCGCCTGCGCCAGGCGGCCCGCCGCGGCGCGCAGGTCGTCGCACTGGGCGGCTCGGTCGAGGACTGGAAGATGACGGTCGCCTCGACCCTCGTCGCCGCGCCGTCGGCCTGGGCGAACGAGCTGGCCAACGTCGCCGCCGCGATCGCCGCGGCCAAGGGCGTGAGCGCCCCGGCACAGACGGCCCAGGGCCAGGCCACCGACGCCGCCAAGGCGATCGCCGACGCGCTGCTGTCGGGCGAGCGCAAGGCGGTGCTGCTGGGCAACGCCGCCGTGCAACACCCGCAGGCCGCGATGCTGCTGTCGCTGGCGAACTGGATCGGCGAGCAGACCGGCGCCACCGTCGGCGTGCTGTCGGCCGCGGCGAACACCGTCGGCGCCCAACTGGTCAAGGCCCAGCCGGGGCAGGGCGGCCGTTCGGCGGCCCAACTGCTGAACGACCAGCCCGCCAAGGCGCTGCTGCTGCTGAACACCGACCCGGTGCTGGATGGCCCCAACGCCGCCGCCGCCGCCAAGGCCGTCAACGCGGCCGAGATGGTCGTCGTGCTGAGCCCGTTCAAGACCGGCCCGGTGGTCGAGTTCGCCGACGTGCTGCTGCCGACGGCGCCGTTCACCGAGACCTCGGGCAGCTTCGTCAACGCCGAAGGCCGCCTGCAGAGCTTCGTCGGTGTGGCCAAGGCCCGCGGCGAGACCCGTCCGGGCTGGAAGATCCTGCGCGTGCTGGGCAACCTGCTGGGCCTGCAGGGCTTCGAGTTCGACAGCTCCGAGCAGGTGCGTGCCGCGGCGCTGGGCGCCTCGCTGGACCTGGGCAACCACCTGGGCAACCAGCTGGACAGCGCCGTGACGGCGCCATTCGCCGCCAGCGCGCCGGCGCAGGGCCTGGAGCGCCTGACGACGGTGCCGATCTACGCGACGGACGCGCTGGTGCGCCGCGCCACCTCGCTGCAGCTGACGCGCGACGGCCGTGACGCGGCCATCGCCTCGCTGCCACAGGCGCTGTGGACCAGCCTCGGCCTGACCGAGAAGGGGGCGCAGGTGCGCGTGTCGCAGGACGGTGGCGAAGCCGTGCTGGCCGCGCAGCTGGACGCGTCGCTGCCCGCGAACGTGGTGCGCATCCCCGCCGGCGTCCCCGAGACCGCCGCGCTGGGCGCCCTGACCGGCGCGATCGCCGTGACGAAGGCCTGAGGACGAGACGACGATGGAAAACTTCTACAACGCCGGCGCCTCGGCGCTGGGCATGCTGTGGCCGGTGATCTGGAGCCTGCTCAAGATCATCGCCGTGCTGCTGCCGCTGCTGGGCTGCGTCGCCTACCTGACGCTGTGGGAACGCAAGGCCATCGGCTGGTCGCAGATCCGTCCGGGTCCGAACCGCGTCGGTCCGATGGGTCTGCTGACCCCGATCGCCGACGCCGTGAAGCTGATCTTCAAGGAGATCATCGTCCCGAGCGCCGCGAACAAGAGCCTGTTCTTCCTCGGCCCGATCATGACGATCATGCCGGCGCTGGCCGCCTGGGCGGTCGTGCCTTTCGGCCCGGGCGCCGCGATCGCCGACGTCAACGCCGGCCTGCTGTTCCTGATGGCCATCACCTCGCTGGAGGTCTACGGCGTCATCATCGCGGGCTGGGCGTCGAACTCGAAGTACGCCTTCCTGGGCGCGCTGCGGGCCTCGGCCCAGATGGTGTCCTACGAGATCGCGATGGGCTTCTGCCTGGTCGTGGTGCTGATGGTCACCGGCTCGATGAACGTCAGCGCCATCGTGATGAGCCAGGAGAAGGGCCTGTTCGCGTCGCACGGCGTGAACCTGCTGTCCTGGAACTGGCTGCCGCTGCTGCCGATCTTCCTGGTGTACTTCATCTCCGGCCTGGCCGAGACCAACCGCCATCCGTTCGACGTCGTCGAAGGCGAGTCGGAGATCGTCGCCGGCCACATGATCGAGTACTCCGGCATGTCGTTCGCGATGTTCTTCCTGGCCGAGTACGCCAACATGATCCTGGTGTCGGCGCTGGCGGTGCTGATGTTCCTGGGCGGCTGGTCGGCGCCGGTCTCGTGGTCGCTGCTGGGCATGGAGACGCCGCACTTCTTCCAGCAGACGATGGCCTTCTGGAACTGGTTCTGGCTGTTCGCCAAGACCTTCTTCGTCGTGACCTGCTTCCTGTGGGTGCGCGCGACCTTCCCGCGCTATCGCTACGACCAGATCATGCGTCTGGGCTGGAAGATCTTCATTCCGGTCACCCTGGTGTGGCTCGTCGTGGTGGGTCTGTGGATCCAGTCGCCGTTCAACATCTGGAAGTAATCCGAGGTATCTGCTGTGATCAAGGACCTAGTCAAGAGCTTCATGCTCACCGAGCTGCTGAAGGGCATGGCCCTGACGGGCCGGCATTTCCTCTCGAAGAACATCACGGTGCAGTTCCCGGAAGAGAAGACCCCGCTGTCTCCTCGCTTCCGCGGCCTGCACGCGCTGCGCCGGTATGAGAACGGCGAGGAGCGCTGCATCGCCTGCAAGCTGTGCGAGGCCGTGTGCCCCGCGATGGCGATCACGATCGAGTCCGACGTGCGCGCCGACGGCTCGCGCCGCACCACGCGCTACGACATCGACCTGACCAAGTGCATCTTCTGCGGCTTCTGCGAGGAGAGCTGCCCGGTCGATTCGATCGTCGAGACCGAGATCTTCGAGTACCACGGCGAAAAGCGGGGCGACCTGTACTTCACCAAGGACATGCTCCTGGCGGTCGGCGACCGCTACGAGAAGCAGATTGCCGCTAGCAAGGAGGCCGACGCCAAGTACCGCTGACCGGCCCGGCGGTCCCTCTGCCGGCTCGCTCGCGCGAGCGGGGAGGGGACCGCGGCCGGCGGCCTGCTTGCAGGAACCCGCATGGATATCACTACCGCGCTGTTCTACGTTTTCTCGGCCGTGCTGCTGGGCTCCGCGTTCCGTGTCATCACGGCGAAGAGCACCGTGCACTCGGCCCTGTTCCTGATCCTCGCGTTCTTCAACGCCTCCTGTCTGTGGATGCTGCTGAAGGCCGAGTTCCTGGCCATCACGTTGGTGCTGGTCTACATCGGCGCCGTCATGGTGCTGTTCCTGTTCGTGGTGATGATGCTGGACTTCGAGTCCACCGCCGTCCGCGAGAGCGTCTGGAAGCACCTGCCGATCGCGAGCCTGGTGGGCGCGGTGATCGCGCTGGAGATCGCGGCCGTGCTGATGGGCGGCTTCCGCGGCGTCGAGAACGCCCCGGAGATCGCGGGCATGGCGCAGCTGGGCAACACCAAGCTGCTGGGCGTCGAGATCTACACCAATTACCTGTTCCCGGTGCAGATCGCGGCGGTGCTGCTGCTGGTGGGCATCATCGCGGCGATCGCGCTGACGCTGCGCGGCCGCAAGGACTCGCGCCACCAGGATCCGTCGCAGCAGGTCAAGGTCCGCAAGGCCGACCGCCTGCGCATCGTGAAGGTCGCGGCGACCGTCGAGGCGCCCAGCGCGGCGCCTGTCCCGGCTGACAAGAACGAAGGAGCCGCGTGATGACCGCGCTGAGCCTGAACCACTTCCTGATCCTGGGCGCGTTCCTGTTCGCGCTGTCGGTGATCGGCATCTTCCTGAACCGCAAGAACCTGATCGTGCTGCTGATGGCCATCGAGCTGATGCTGCTGGCGGTCAACATGAACTTCGTGGCGTTCTCGCACTACCTGGGCGACATGGCCGGCCAGGTGTTCGTGTTCTTCATCCTCACGGTGGCGGCCGCCGAGTCGGCGATCGGCCTGGCGATCCTGGTGGTGCTGTTCCGCAACCGCAGCAGCATCGACGTGGAAGAGCTGGACGCCCTGAAGGGCTGACGAGCGTCAGGAAGAGAGAAAAACAATGTCTGCAACACTCTCCCAGAACATGCTGCTGGCGGTGCCGCTGGCCCCGCTGGCGGGCGCCATCGTGGCGGGCCTGTTCGGCAAGCAGGTGGGGCGCCGCGGCGCCCACACCGTGACCATCCTCGGCGTGCTGGTCGCGTTCATCCTGTCGGTGATGACCCTGAGCGCGGTGCTGGACGGCGCGCGCTTCAACCAGACCGTCTACGAGTGGATGGCGCTGGGCGGCCTGAAGATGGAAGTCGGCTTCATGATCGACGGCCTGTCCGCGATGATGATGTGCGTGGTGACCTTCGTCTCGCTGATGGTGCACATCTACACCATCGGCTACATGGAGGAAGACCCCGGCTACCAGCGCTTCTTCAGCTACATCTCGTTGTTCACCTTCAGCATGCTGATGCTGGTGATGGCCAACAACATGCTGCAGCTGTTCTTCGGCTGGGAAGCGGTGGGCCTGGTGTCCTACCTGCTGATCGGCTTCTGGTACACGAAGCCGACGGCGATCTTCGCCAACATGAAGGCCTTCCTGGTGAACCGGGTCGGCGACTTCGGCTTCATCCTGGGCATCGGCCTGCTGGTGGCCTACGGCGGCTCGCTGAACTACACCGAGACCTTCGGCAAGGCCGGCGAGCTGGCCCGGATCGGCTTCCCCGGCACCGACTGGATGATGCTGACGGTGGCCTGCATCTGCCTGTTCATCGGCGCGATGGGCAAGTCGGCGCAGTTCCCGCTGCACGTGTGGCTGCCGGACTCGATGGAAGGCCCGACCCCGATTTCGGCGCTGATCCACGCGGCGACGATGGTGACGGCCGGCATCTTCATGGTGTCGCGCTTCAGCCCGCTGTTCGAGCTGTCCGACACGGCGCTGAACTTCGTCATGGTGATCGGCGCGATCACGGCGCTGTTCATGGGCTTCCTGGGCATCATCCAGAACGACATCAAGCGCGTGGTCGCGTACTCCACGCTGTCGCAGCTGGGCTACATGACGGTGGCGCTGGGCGCCTCGGCCTACTCGGTCGCGGTCTTCCACCTGATGACGCACGCGTTCTTCAAGGCGCTGCTGTTCCTGGGCGCGGGCTCGGTGATCATCGGCATGCACCATGACCAGGACATCCGCAACATGGGCGGCCTGCGCAAGTACATGCCCATCACCTGGATCACCTCGCTGCTGGGGTCGCTGGCGCTGATCGGCACGCCGTTCTTCTCGGGCTTCTACTCGAAGGACTCGATCATCGAGGCGGTGCACGCCTCGCACCTGCCGGGCGCGGGCTTCGCGTACTTCGCGGTGATGGCCGGCGTGTTCGTGACGGCGTTCTACAGCTTCCGGATGTACTTCCTGGTCTTCCACGGCAAGGAGCACTTCCATCACAAGCCCTTCCCGGGCGAGCACGACCATCACGACGACCACGGCCATGGCCACGACCACGCGCCGCACGAGTCGCCGTGGGTGGTGACGGTGCCGCTGATCCTGCTGGCGATCCCGTCGGTGGTCATCGGCTACTTCACGATCCAGCCGATGCTGCACGGCGAGTTCTTCAAGGACGCGATCGTCGTCAACCACGAGCTGCATCACGCGATGCACGAACTGGGCGAGGAATTCCACGGCGCCTTCGCGATGGCGCTGCACAGCCTGCAGTCGCCGGTGCTGTGGCTGGCGGTGGCCGGCGTGGTGGCGGCCTACGTGTTCTACCTGGTCAACCCGGCCATCCCGGCCTGGTTCGCGCGGACCTTCCGTCCGGTCGTGACCCTGCTCGAGAACAAGTACTACATGGACTGGTTCAACGAGAACGTGCTGGCCCGCGCGGCGCGCGCGATCGGCACCGGCCTGTGGAAGGCCGGCGACCAGGGCGTCATCGACGGGGTCCTGATCAACGGCTCGGCGCGCACGGTGGGCGGCATCGCCGGCCTGGTGCGCCTGATCCAGACCGGCCACCTGTACTGGTACGCGCTGGTCATGATCCTGGGTGTCGTGGGTCTGATGACCTGGCAGCTGTGGCCTTCCATGTGGCCCCAATTCAAGGCCCTGCTGGGTCTGTGACGCGGGCGGAGAATAAGAATGTTGCTGAGTCTCTCCATCTGGCTGCCCATCCTGTGCGGCAGCCTGCTGCTCGCGCTCGGACGCGACAACAACGCCGGCGCGGTGCGCTGGATGGCGTTGGTCGCCTCGATCGCCTCGTTCCTGGTGACGCTGCCGCTGATCTCGGGCTTCGACACCTCGACCGCGGCGATGCAGTTCGTCGAGAACGCGTCCTGGATCGAGCGCTTCAACATCCACTACCACCTGGGCGTGGATGGCATCTCGATGTGGTTCGTGCCGCTGACGGCCTTCATCTCGATCATCGTGGTGATCGCGGCCTGGGAAGTGATCGAGACGCGGGTGCACCAGTACATGGGCGCCTTCCTCATCCTGTCGGGCCTGATGATCGGCGTGTTCTGCGCGCTCGACGGCATGCTGTTCTACGTGTTCTTCGAGGCCACGCTGATCCCGATGTACATCATCATCGGCGTCTGGGGCGGACCGCGCCGGGTGTACGCGGCCTTCAAGTTCTTCCTGTACACGCTGGCGGGCTCGCTGCTGATGCTGATCGCGCTGCTGTACCTGTACAGCCAGTCGGGCAGCTTCGAGATCCTGGACTGGCACAAGCTGCCGCTGGCGATGCCGGCGCAGACGCTGCTGTTCTTCGCCTTCTTCGCGGCCTTCGCGGTGAAGGTGCCGATGTGGCCGGTGCACACGTGGTTGCCGGACGCGCACGTGGAGGCGCCGACCGGCGGCTCGGTGGTGCTGGCGGCCATCATGCTGAAGCTGGGCGCCTACGGCTTCCTGCGCTTCTCGCTGCCGATCGCGCCTGACGCGGCCCGTCACTACGACTGGTTCATCATCGGCCTGTCGCTGACCGCGGTGATCTACATCGGCCTGGTGGCGATGGTCCAGCGCGACATGAAGAAGCTGGTGGCCTACTCGTCGGTCGCGCACATGGGCTTCGTGACGCTGGGCTTCTTCATCTTCAACGAGCTGGGCGTCTCGGGCGGCCTGGTGCAGATGATCTCGCACGGCTTCGTGTCGGGCGCGATGTTCCTGTGCATCGGCGTGCTGTACGACCGCGTGCATTCGCGCGAGATCGCCGACTACGGCGGCGTCGTCAACACGATGCCCAAGTTCGCGGCGCTGGCGGTGTTCTTCGGCATGGCCAACTGCGGCCTGCCGGCGACGGCCGGTTTCGTGGGCGAGTGGATGGTGATCATCGGCTCGGTGGCGCACAACTTCTGGATCGGCCTGCTGGCGGCCACGGCGCTGATCTTCGGCGCGGCCTACACGCTGTGGATGATCAAGCGCGTGTACTTCGGCGCGGTCACCAACGACAACGTCCGCAACCTGACCGACATCAACGGCCGCGAGTTCCTGATGCTGGGCGTGCTGGCGGCGGCGACCCTGTACATGGGCGTCTACCCGAAGCCGTTCACCGACGTGATGCACCAGTCCGTCGACGCGCTGCTCAAGCACGTCGCGGTCTCCAAGCTCCAATAAGGACCCAACACAATGAACGACATGAACTGGGTCGCGGTCTATCCCGAAATCCTGTTGCTGGCGTTGGCCTGCGTGGTCGCGCTGGTGGACCTGTTCGTCACCGACCCGCGCCGCACGCCGACCTTCTGGCTGACGCAGCTGTCGCTGGCGGTGGTGGGCGCGATGCACTTCGCCGCCATGGGCCAGCCCTCGTCGGAAGCGATGCAGGGCATGCTGGTGGTCGATCCGCTGAGCCATCTGCTGAGCGGCGTGAGCGCGATCGCGCTGATCGTCACGCTGGTCTACGCGCGTCCGTACGCCGAGTCCCGCGACATCCTCAAGGGCGAGCTGTTCACGCTGAGCCTGCTGTCGCTGCTGGGCGTGAACGTGATGGTGGCGTCCAACAACTTCCTGTCGATCTACCTCGGCCTGGAGTTGATGAGCCTGTCGCTGTACGCGCTGACCGCGCTGCGCCGCGATCACTCGGTCTCGACCGAGGCCGCGATGAAGTACTTCGTGCTGGGTGCGCTCGCGTCGGGCTTCCTGCTGTACGGCCTGTCGATGATGTACGGCGCGACCGGCTCGCTGTCGATCCCGCGCGTCTTCGAGGTGATCTCCACCGGCACGCTGAACAAGGGCGTGCTGGTGCTGGGCGTGGTCTTCGTCGTCGCCGGCCTGGGCTTCAAGCTGGGCGCCGCCCCGTTCCACATGTGGGTGCCGGACGTCTACCAGGGCGCGCCGACCGCCGCCACGCTGCTGATCGGCGCCGCGCCCAAGCTGGCCGCGTTCGGCATCACGCTGCGCCTGCTGGTCGAAGGCATGCTGCCGCTGGCCGCCGACTGGCAGCAGATGATGCTGGTGATGGCCGTGGCCTCGCTGGTGGTGGGCAACCTGGCGGCGATCGCGCAGACCAACCTGAAGCGCATGCTGGCCTACTCGACCATCTCGCAGATGGGCTTCGTGGTGCTGGGCCTGGCCTCGGGCGTGGTGAACAACCAGCCGGACGCGCACGCGCTGAACGCCTACAGCTCGGCGATGTTCTACGCGATCACCTACGTGCTGACGACGCTGGGCAGCTTCGGCCTGATCATGCTGCTGGCGCGCCAGGGCTTCGAGTCCGAGCAGATCAGCGACCTGTCCGGCCTGTTCAAGCGCAGCCCCTGGTATGCGCTGGTGATGGCGATCTACATGTTCTCGCTGACCGGCATCCCGCCGACGGTGGGCTTCTACGGCAAGCTGGCCGTGCTGCAGGCGATGGTCACGACCGGCCAGTCGCTCTATCTCTGGCTGGCGGTGATCGCGGTGATCCTGTCGCTGATCGGCGCGTTCTACTACCTGCGCGTCGTGAAGGTCATGTTCTTCGACGAGCCGGCGGATCACAGCCCGCTGAGCGCGCCGGCCGACGCCCGCGTCGTGATGTCGCTGAACGGCATCGCGGTGCTGGTCTTCGGTCTGCTGCCGGGCGGCCTGCTGGCGCTGTGCAGCCAGGCCGTGACCCGCGCGCTGGCGCACTGAGCGCCAGCCGCTCGCAACGGATCGCTGATGGAGCAGGGCGCTTCGGTCTGGGTGGTGCTGGTGGTCGCGCTGGTCGCGGCCAACCTGCCGTACCTGAGTTCCCGCATCCTGCTCGTCGGCCCGCGGCGCGAGCCCAAGGCCGCCGGCTGGCGGCTGCTGGAACTGTTCCTGCTGGCGCTGATCACGCTGGCCGTCGGCTTCGGACTGGAGTCGCGGCTCGGGCAGCGCGCGCCGCAGGGCTGGCAGTTCTACGCGGCGGCGCTGGCGCTGTTCGTCACGCTGGGCTTCCCGGGATTCGTGTGGCGCTACCTGCGCCGGTCGCGCTCGAAAGTGCGGGAGTTCGATGACGAAGAAGCTGCCTGAGGCCAACCGGCCCGACGTGGAAGGCGTGATCGGCATCGCGCCGGCGGCCGATGCCGACGCGCATCTGCGCGAGACCCCGCTGTCCTCCGACTGGATCCTGCGCGGCAACTTCCTTCACGTGAAGCGCGACCGCATCGCGCTGCCCAATGGCCGGGAGGCCACGCGCGAATACATCCGCCACCCCGGCGCCGTGGTCGTGGTGCCGCTGCTGGACGACGGCCGCGTGCTGCTCGAGCGGCAGTACCGCTATCCGATGGGCCGCGTGGTGATGGAGTTCCCGGCGGGCAAGCTGGATCCGGACGAATCGCCGCTGCGCTGCGGCATGCGCGAGCTGCTCGAGGAGACCGGCTACACCGCGCGCGAATGGGCCTACGCGGGCGTGATGCACAACGCGATCGCCTATTCGGACGAGCGCATCGAGATCTTCTTCGCGCGCGGCCTGACCGGCGGCGAGCGGCAGCTGGACGACGAGGAGTTCCTCGACCTGCTGCCGGTGGCCGAGGACGAGCTCGACCGCATGGCCTGCGACGGCCGCGTCACCGATGCCAAGACGCTGACCTGCCTGCTGTGGCTGCAGCGCTGGCGCGCCGGCGCCTGGCCGCTGGACTGGATGCCGGCGGACGAGGCGGCGCGGCGCTAGCATCGACGCATCATGCTGGTCCTGAATCTGGCGTGCGACGCCGGCCATGCGTTCGAAGGCTGGTTCGCCTCCTCCACCGACTTTGAATCGCAGCAGCAGCGGCAGCTGCTGAGTTGCCCGCTGTGCAACAGCGTGGACGTGCGCAAGATGCCGAGCGCGCCGCGCCTGAACCTGTCCTCCGCGCCCGAGCCCTCGTCGGCCCCCTCGGCAACGCCGGCCGCGCCGGTGCCGGCCCGGACGCCCGAGGGCGTGCCGGCGATGGCGGTGGAGTTGCAGAAGCAGGTGATGAAGGCGGTGCGCACGATGATCGCCAACACCGAGGACGTCGGCGACCGCTTCGCCAACGAGGCGCGCCGCATCCATTACGGCGAGACCGAGCAGCGCGGCATCCGCGGCCGCGCCACGCCGCAGGAGGCGCGTGAGCTTGCCGACGAAGGCATCGACATCGTCGCACTGCCGGTGCCGGACGCGCTGAAAGACCCGCTGCAGTAACCCTCTGACGCGCGTTCGAGTTGCGTCCGCGCTGCCGATGGGTGTCGAATCGGCCTCGTTTCAGCAACGAGGATTCCGGCTCATGAAGACTTTCCGATGGCTTGTCTGCGCCGCGGCGGTGACCGCGAGCGTCGCGTTCGCGCCGATGGAGGCGTCGCTGGCGGCGTCCGCCGCGCCGGTGGCCGCCCAGAACGGCATGGTGGTGACGGCGCAGCATCTGGCGACGCGTGTGGGCGTCGACGTGCTGAAGGACGGCGGCAACGCGGTCGACGCGGCGGTGGCGGTGGGCTACGCGCTCGCGGTCGTGTATCCGGCGGCGGGCAATCTCGGGGGTGGCGGCTTCATGACCATCCAGTTGGCCGACGGTCGCAAGACCTTCCTCGATTTCCGCGAGAAGGCGCCGCTGGCCGCGACGGCCAACATGTACCTGGACAAGGACGGCAACGTCGTCAAGGGCCTGAGCACCCATGGCCATCTGGCGGTGGGCGTGCCGGGCACGGTGTCGGGCATGGAGTACGCGCGGGAGAAGTACGGCACGATGAAGCGCACGGCGCTGATCGCGCCGGCGATCGCGCTGGCGGACCGCGGCTTCGCGCTGGACCAGGGCGACGTCGACATGTTCCAGACGGCGACCAGGGACTTCCAGGCCGACCCGGCCTCGGCGGCCATCTTCCTGAACCAGGGGCAGGCCTTCCAGGCCGGCGACAAGCTGGTGCAGAAGGACCTGGCCAAGACGCTGCGCGAGGTTTCGGCCAAAGGCACCGACGGCTTCTACAAGGGCTGGGTGGCGAAGGCGCTGGTCGAGTCCAGCCAGGCGGGCAAGGGCATCCTGACGCAGGCCGACCTGGACCAGTACCGCACGCGCGAGCTCGCGCCGGTGGAGTGCGACTACCGCGGCTACCACGTGGTGTCGGCGCCGCCGCCGAGCTCGGGCGGCGTGATCATCTGCGAGATGCTCAACATCCTCGAGGGCTATCCGCTGCGGCAGCTGGGCTGGGGCTCGGCGCAGGGCACGCACTACATGATCGAGGCGATGCGGCATGCCTACGTGGACCGCAACAGCACGCTGGGCGATCCCGACTTCGTGAAGAACCCGCTGCAGCGGCTGCTGGACAAGGACTACGCGGCGAAGATCCGCGCCGCGATCGATCCGGCGAAGGCGGGCGTGTCGATGCAGATCAAGCCGGGGGTGCCGCCGCATGAGGGCAGCAACACGACGCACTACTCGATCGCCGACAAGTGGGGCAATGCGGTGTCGGTGACCTACACGCTGAACGACTGGTTCGGCGCGAAGGTCACGGCGGCGAAGACCGGCGTGCTGCTCAACAACGAGATGGACGACTTCACCTCGAAGGTGGGCGTGCCCAACATGTACGGCCTGGTGCAGGGCGAGGCCAACGCGATCGCGCCCGGGAAGCGGCCGCTGTCGTCGATGAGCCCGACCATCGTGACCAAGGACGGCAAGCCGGTGATGGTGGTGGGCACGCCGGGTGGCAGCCGCATCATCACGGCGGTGCTGCAGACGATGCTCAACGCGATCGACCACGACATGACGGTGCAGGAGGCGGTGGACGCGCCGCGCTTCCACCAGCAGTGGCTGCCGGATGTGACCAACGTCGAGCCTTATGCGCTGTCGCCGGACACGAAGCGGATCCTCGAGCAGATGGGGCACAAGCTGGGCGCGCCGCAGCCGGCCAACCACCTGGCGGCGATCATCGTCGGCGCGCCGTCGCTCGGCGGCAAGCCGGTCGGCAACAACCGGTTCTACGGCGCGAACGATCCGCGGCGCAACACGGGGCTGGCCGCGGGGTATTGAAACCGCCGGGTCCCCTCAGCGCGCGCTTGACCCGGCGCGGGCGGGACCGCGCCGTAGTCGTTTTGCCGACACCATGATCCGGGGTCGCCGTCTTCCTGCCGCTGCGTGGCGTCACAAGAATCGGTCGAAGCGCTTTCCTTGACAGGGAGGTCTCGATGGAACGAGGACAAGAGGCGACGTGGCGGCGGTTGGATGCGCTGGACGGCGCTCTCCCGCAGCAGGCCCGCAGAGGCAGCCCGCTGGCGGTGCTGGAAGCTCGCGTTGGCGGCACCCTGGCGGCCGCCGTGCTGGTGGTCGGCGCCTTGCTCGCCGGCACCTGGGCCATCGCCCGTGTCCACGAGCGCGCTGGGGCCAGCGCCAACCGCGCCCGCGAGCATCTGCAGCATCTGGCCTACGTGCGGGCGGCGACGCTGCAGTCCGAGCTGAGCAGCCAGAGCTTCCGCATCTCCGGCGAGGAGCGGCAGGTCGACGATCGCGATCGCGCGATCCAAAGGCGCGAGAGCGCCATGGCGAAGCTCCTGGACACCTTGCGCGACGACGATCGTCAACTGGCGCACTGGCACGAACTCCGGCGCCTGATCGATCTGCGCCTGGCGATCTCCCGGCAGGTGGAGGCCTTGCGCCGATCCGGGCAGGTCGAGGCGGCCGGGGCCTTCGCCGCGACCGCGCCGTTGCGGGAGTCCCGGACCGCCGTCTTCCAGGTGCTGGACGCGATGGACCATCGCGAGCAGCAACGCCTGGAACAGGCGCTCGAGGACGAAGCCCTGGCCAGCCGCTGGGCGCTGGCCGGCGCTGCGCTGGTCACGGCGGTGGTGGTCGCGCTGCTCGGGCTGAGCTACGCGCTGATCCGCCGCCAGCTGCGCACCACCGCGCGCAGCTATGAGCGCCTGGCGCAGGCGCGCCGCGCCATCGCGGAACAGAACCAGGTGCTGGAGCAGCGCGTCGGCGAACGCACCATCCGTCTGCGCGAGCGCGAACAACAGATCCGCGGGCTCAACGAGGAACTGGCCGGCCGCGTGGAGGAGCTCGAGCACTTCACCCGTGCGCTGCGCACGCTCAGCGCCGGCAATCGCGCGATGCTGCGGGCGCGGTCCGAGCCCGAGCTGCTGACCGCGATGTGCGAGGCCATCGTCGGCGCCGGCGCGTATGGGATCGCGGTGGTCTGGTATCGCGACGAGGGCCCGGGCCGGCGCCTCCTGCCGGTGGCTGAGCGCGGCTATCCCGGCGGGGCGCGGGCACTGGCCGATCTGGACGTCACCTGGGCCGACGAGGCGCGGGGCCAGGGCGTGGCCGCGGGAGCGGCGCGCACCGGCGAGGTCCGCCTGGTGCGGGACATGCGCACCGATCCGTCCTATGCGTTGTGGCGGGGGCACCTGGGCGGGCAGGCCTCGGGGCTGGCGATGCCGCTGTTCGTCGACGGCGCGCTGATCGGCGCACTGGCGCTCTACGCCTCCGAGCCCGACGCCTTCGACGCCGAGGAGGTCCATCTGCTGAGCGAATCGGCGGAAGACCTGGCCTTCGGCATTGCCACCTTGCGGGCGCGCGAGGAACAGTTGCGCACGCAGGTCGCGATGCGCCGTCTCGTCTCGGAGGACGGATTGACGGGCCTGGCCAACGAGCATTCGTTCAGCGCGCGCTTGCGCACGGCCTTGGCCGACGGCGCGGATCGAGGACAGCCGTTCTCGGTCGTGCAGGTCAACCTTGAGCAACTGCGCGATGTCAACGATGCGCTGGGCTTCGACCATGGCGATCAGCTGCTGCGGGATTTCGCCGGCCGGCTGCGCGCCGCGGTCGAGGGCGAGGGGGAACTCGCGCGGCTGCGCGGCGACGAGTTCGCCGTGCTGCTGCCGGGCGCCGAGCGCACCGCGGCGATGAAGGTCGCCGGACGGATCCAGGACGCGCTGCGCGCGCCGGCGGCCATTGCCGGCATTCCGATCGACCTGCGGGCCAGCCTGGGCATTGCCTGCTTCCCCCATCACGGCACTACCGTCCGCGACCTGCTGCGCCACGTGGACATCGCGACCCGCCGCAGCCGTGACGTGGGGCTGGGGGCCGTCGTCTTCGATCCCGAGGTCGCGCGCGAGCAGCCCGCGCGTCTGCAGATGGCCGGCGAACTGCGCCGGGCGATCGAGCATGGCGAACTGCGCCTGTACCTGCAGCCCAAGGTCGACATGGCCACCGGCGCGGTTGCCGGCGCCGAGGCCCTGGTGCGTTGGCAACATCCGGAGCGAGGACTGGTCATGCCCGGCGAGTTCATCACGCTGGCCGAGCAGACCGGGCTGATCAAGCCGTTGACGGACTGGATGCTGCATGCGGTGCTGGAGCGGCTGGCCGTCAGCGCCGCGTGCGGTCTGCCCCTGCCGATCGCCGTCAACCTGTCGGCCCGCAACCTGCGTGACGAGGCCCTGCCCGGGCTCGTCGCGCGGCAGCTGCGGGATGCCGGCGTGCCGGCCTCGCTGCTGGAGCTCGAGATCACCGAGAGCGTCGCGATGGAGGATCCGGAGTTCACGATGCGCGTGCTGGGAGAGCTGCGCGGGCTGGGCATCGCGCTGTACATCGACGACTTCGGCACCGGCTATTCGTCGCTGAGTTATCTGGCGCGTCTGCCGGTGTCAAGCATCAAGATCGACCAGTCCTTCGTGCGCCGCATGGGACAGAGCCCTGACTGCGTGACGATCGTGCGATCGACGGTGGACCTGGCGCACGACCTGGGCCGCTCGGTCGTCGCCGAAGGCGTCGAAACCCTGGAGGACTGGCAGTGTCTGCGCGCGCTGGGCTGCGATACCGCGCAGGGTTACCTGCTCGGCCGTCCGATGCCGGCGCAGGAATTCCCGGCGTGGCTGGATGCCTATGTGGCGCCGGGCTCTGCCTGAACCGCGGCCATCAGGTCGTGCGGATGCAGCATCAGCTCGCGCACGGTGCGCAGCGTCAGGTACTGACGCAGCACCGGGCTGAAGGCCGGTGATTCGAGCAACTGGCGCCAGACCGGCGTGAGCGCCGACGGGTCCGGCGCGGCGCCGTCCTCGAGCCGCGCGGCGGCCGCCAGGCTGGCCTCCGCGGACAGCAGCTGCATCCGGCTCGCGGCGTTGAGCGGACGCGGCGCGCGCTCGACATCCCCGTCGCTGCAATAGATCACCGCGCGGGCGAGGCCGGCTTCCTCGGTCGGCAACGCGGCCAGCGAGGCGCCACGCAGCCAGACCTCGCCGCCGCGCGCGGCGAACGGATAGTCCGTGTCGATGTCCGCGCGCGCAAGCACGCGAAGCCCTCGCAACAGACGGGGCAGGTCGGTGGTCGCGGCGTCGGGCGAGGCCTTGGCCTCGACGATCAGGCACAGGTCCCAGGCCTGGTCCGCCTCATGGCGGCGCAGCAGCGCGGCGTCCCATTCGCTCTTCGCGCCATGCGCATCGCCGCCCAGCGAGGATGGCACGCGCAGCGAGGTCGCGATGCGGTAGCGCGAAGCGTCCCGGGCCGCCTCGGCCTGCGCATTCAGGCGGTCGGCCAGGGCCTGAAGCGCCGCGGCGGCCAACGCCTCCACGGCGTCGCCGCGCCGCTGCGCGCCGGTGCCGGTCGACGCGGCCAGCTCGGTGCCTGCCGCGGGGCCTTGCCGCGCCCATAGCGCGCGATAACGCTCGACCTCCGCCAGCTTGGACAGCGCGTCGATCCGGCGCAGCCGTGTGAACGCGTCATCGAAGACGACCCGCTCCAGGCTGCGAAACAGCACGGGATCGTCCTGGACCTCGGGCAAGGCCATGAGGTCCAGGATCGGCTCAGCGACGCTGGACCAGTCGCCGGCGGTGCTCGCCTCTTGCGCGCGCTGCAGCGTGTCCCGGATCGGGCCGGGCGGCTGGCGCTGCAGCTTCTCCGGATGGGCGAGTGCATTGACCCCCGAGCGGATCTGCCGCCGGTCCCGCTCCGCATGCGCGTTGAGCGAGGCGAACTCGCGCACGGCCGGCGAGCGATGGCGCAGCACCATCGCCTGGAACGCGGCATCGCCGTGCTCCGGCCGCATGGCCTCGGCGATGTGGCGCGCCAGCGCGTCCAGGAACAGCGCGCGGATCTCGTCCCCCGGCGCCGAGCCGGCGGCCAGGGCCTGCCGCGCGCGCTCGATCGCGGTGGCGAGCGCGGTCGCGGTGCCTCGGGCGCGCGCCTCCTCGAGCGAGTCCGGCAGGGCCGGCGCGCGGAAGCGCCGCGCGGCGAGCTTCAACCGGTCCGCGATCGCGGGCGGGAGCGGGAGCGGGAGCGGCCCGCATCCCGGACGCGGCTCGGGCGATGACGAAGGCAGAGGCGGCGAAGGGGACGGCATGGGGGCGACAAGGCGTCGAAAGCGCGCCGACAGCGCGGTGAGGCGCCATTGTGTCCCCCTCGTGCGCCCTGGTCAGCGCCGCGATCAGCGCTGCGGCAACGCCGCGGACGCCCGCCAGGCGCGATAGCGGCGCGTGAGCCGCGACGCGCGCCACTGGTCCATCAGCAGCGTCACCAGCGGCGACACGCGCCGCGACGGCGCCGCGCCGGAGGCCATGCGCGCCAGCTGCCGCCGCGCCAGCGCCATCGTCGCGAGGGCGCTCAGCACCTTGTTCTTCCACGTCACGGTCACGGGCTCGGCGACCGCCTCGGCGCTGATCCAGCGCGCCGGCAGGTCCGGCTCATACGCGAGCGCCGTACCCAGCCCCACCACCGCGATCCCGCCCGCCAGCACGCGTTCGGCGACGGCGCGCCGGCGGATGCCGCCGGTCGTCATCACCGGCATGCGCGCGTGCCGGGCCAGGTCTTGCGCGAACTCCAGGAAGTAGGCCTCGCGCGCCAGCGTACAGCCGTCGGCGGTGCTGCCTTGCATCGCGGGGCTCTCGTAGCTGCCGCCGGAGAGCTCGAGCAGGTCGATGCCTTCGGCGTTCAGCATCTCGACGACCGCGCGCGCGTCAGCCTCGTCGAAGCCGCCGCGCTGGAAATCAGCGCTGTTGAGCTTCACCGCGATGGCGAAGCCCGGGCCGCCCTCCGCCTTGACGGCCCGCACGACCTCGAGCAGCAGCCGGGCGCGATGCGCGATCGGACCGCCGTAGCCGTCGTCGCGGCGGTTTGCCAGCGGCGACAGGAACTGCGACAGCAGATAGCCATGGGCTGCGTGGACCTGCACGCCGTCGAAGCCGGCCTCGCGCGCGGCGCGGGCGGTGTCGGCGAAGCGGCGCACGATGGCGGCGATCTCGGGACCGGTCAGCGCGCGGACCGGCGCGAACAGCTTGCCGTGCTTGCCCATCTCGAGCGCGACCTCGGACGGCGCATAGCCCGGATTGCCCAGCGCGGCGAAGACCTGCCGGCCGGGATGATTGATCTGCATCCAGACCTTGGCGCCGCCGGTCTGCGCGGCGCGGGCCCAGGCGCGGAAGGGCGCCAGCGGCGTGCCGGCCTCGAGCACCAGCCCGCCAGGGCCGGTCAGCGCGTCGGGCGCGATCATGACGTTGCCGGTGATCAGCAGGCCGGCGCCGCCCTCGGCCCAGCGGCGGTAGAGCGCCTCGCTGCTGGCGCCGGGCAGTTGGCCGGGTTCGGCGAGCGCCTCTTCCATCGCGGCCTTCGCGATGCGGTTCTTCAGGGTCTGGCCGCTGGGCAGGACCAGCGGCAGGTGCAGGGCGGACGAAGCAGCGATCGACATGGACGTGGACCCGCCGGAAAAAGGGGCGGTTTGAAAGGGAGAAGGCCGCCAGCGTAAGCTTCAAGTTGAGTTGAAGGTCAAGAGGTGGGGCATGCGGATTGGAGAACTGGCGAAACAGCTCGGGATCAAGCCATCGGCGATCCGGTTCTATGAGGCGAGCGGGCTGCTGCCGCCGGGCGAGCGCGGCTTGAACGGCTATCGCGACTACGGACCGGAGACGCTGCAGCGGCTGCAGTTCATCCAGCTGTCGCAGCGGCTCGGGTTCTCGCTCGATGGCATCCGGCAGGCGCTGGCGCAGGAAGTGGACGGCCGGCTGCCGCAGGAGCTGGTGCAGGCCAACCTGCAGCGGCGCCGCGAGGAGATCGCCCGCATGCGGGCCGAACTCGATGCGCAGGACGCGGAGCTGGAACGGCTGAGCAGGACCTGCCAGGAGAACTGGGCCCAGGGCGAATGCTTCGACCAGGAGGCCTTCCTGGCGTCGATGGAAGGGGCGCTCGATGCCGCCGCCGTCACGCCGGCGGCAGCGCCATCGCCAGCGCGAGCCCGAGCGCGCCGCATGCGCTGAGCAGCGGCAGCACCCCCCACTTGAATCGGAACAGCGCGATCGCCGCCGCGGCGGCGATCAGCGCGGACACGGCGTCGAAAGGTCCGCTCAGCCCCTGCGGCCAGAACACGTGTCCGGCGAAGAACAGCGCCAGGTTCACGATGACGCCGACGACCGCGGCGGTGATCGCCGTCAGCGGCGCGGTCAGGCGCAGGTCGCCATGGGTGGCCTCGATGACCGGCCCGCCGGCCAGCACGAAGACGAAGGACGGCAGGAAGGTGAAGAAGGTGACCACCGCGGCGGCGGTGGCGCCGGCGGCGAACAGCGCGTCCGGACCGAAGACCTGCTCCTTCCATCCGCCGACGAAGCCCACGAACGCGACCACCATGATCAGCGGGCCTGGCGTGGTCTCGCCGAGCGCGAGGCCGTCGATCATCTGCGGCCCGGTGGCCCAGTGGTGATGCTCGACGGCGCCCTGCACGACGTAGGGCAGGACCGCGTAGGCGCCGCCGAAGGTCAGCAGCGCGGCCTTGGTGAAGAACAGGCCCATCTGCGTGAATGCGCCGTCGAGGCCGTACACGGCGATGAGCGCGGCCATCGCGGCGAGCCACAGTCCGACGCCCACGATCAGCACGCGGGCCAGGCGGGCTCGGGTGAAGAGGGCGTGGGCGGGCGTGGGGGTGTCGTCGTCGATCAGCGCGGGACCGTAGCCGGCCTGCGTGGCGGCGTGCGCGGGGCCGCCCGAGAACACCTGGGGCGCGAATCGCGCGCCGATCGCGCCGATGAGGCCCGCGCCCAGCACGATCAACGGGAAGGGCAGGTCGAGGAGGATCGCCACCAGTGCCGCGGCGGCGATGCCCCAGAGCCAGCCGTTGCGCAGCACGCGGCGGCCGATGCGGTGCGCGGCGTGGAGCACGAGCGCGGTGACGGCCGGCTTGATGCCGTGGAAGATGCCCGCGACCGCGGGCAGGGTGCCGAAGGCGACGTAGATCCAGGACAGCGCGATGAGGATGACCAGCGATGGCAGCACGAACAGGCCGCCGGCGACGAGGCCACCCCGGGTGCGGTGCATCAGCCAGCCGATGTAGGTGGCGAGCTGCTGGGCCTCCGGGCCGGGGAGCAGCATGCAGTAGTTGAGCGCGTGCAGGAAGCGCCGCTCGCTGATCCAGCGGCGGCGCTCGACCAGCTCGGCATGCATGATCGCGATCTGCCCGGCCGGGCCGCCGAAACTGATGAAGCCCAGCTTCAGCCAGAAGCGGAAGGCTTCCCGGAAGGAGACGGGGGAGGGGCGCTCCAGGGGCGAAGCGGGCGCGGCTGGGGAATCGGTCGGACGGGTCATGCGCGGAGGCTGGCGGCATGCGGACCTGACGCGGGCCGCGAACAACGGACTGGCGCGCAGTGTGCCTCATGCCAAGGCCTCCCTTGCACCCTCTCCCGCGAAGCGGCGCGCTTCGGGCGCGCAACCGCCGGCGCGCTTCGACGGACAGCGGCGCTGTGGCACGAGCCCCCTCTCCCCTCCCTCTCCCCGCGGGGGCGAGGGTGTAGGAACGAGCGAGCGCTGCCGGCAAGAACTCCCTCGCCCCCCGCGAGGGGGGAGAGGGTGTAGGAACGAGCGAGCGCTGCCGGCAAGAACTCCCTCGCCCCCCGCGAGGGGGGAGAGGGCAGGGGAGAGGGGGTGCTTCGAAGGGCAGCGGCGCTGTGGCACGAGTCCCCTCTCCCCTCCCTCTCCCCGCTGGGGCGAGGGGGTTTATTACTACGACGTCCGGCGCTTACCCCCCCGCCCGCTTGCGGGAGGGGTGAGGGCCAGCGGCGCAGGCAGTGCTGCCGTGGCTATCATGCGCACCCGCCGCGCCGCATCAATTCGAAACAACTGGCCGGCTTGAATCAGGGAGAAGAAGTCATGCGTGCTGTGTTGCTCCTCGTCCTCGTGGCGGTGGCAGGCGTCATTGGATGGAAGAAGCGGGACGAGATCCCCTTCCTGCGCGATGCCGCGCGCCAGGTGGAGAACGTCGAGGTGCCCAAGATCCGCTTCGACAACGACAAGCCTTCGGCCGCGGGCGCGCAGGACCGGCCGGCGGCCCCGTCGGGCGCGCCGCGCCGCTGCCTGGTGGGCGGCAGCGTGCTGTACACCAACGATGCCTGCCCGGCGGGCAGCACCGAGCAGAAGGTCAAGGGCGGGGCCGTGACGGTGGTGCCGGGCTACAAGGCACCGGTGGCGCCGGCCTCGGCGGGATCCGGCATCCCCAACGCGCGCGAACTGCTCGCGCCCAAGGGCGGCACGCTGAAGGAGCAGGCGCAGGAGCGCGCGATGGAGAGCCTGTGAGGTTCCCAAGTCCGGCGATCCGACGATCCGAAGCCTCCCGTGAGGGGGGCGCATGCCGCACCAGTCGCTACAAGCCGTAACCCAGGCGCCACGCATCCGGCGCCGGGCCAGCTTGGCGAATGGGTAGCATGGTCCGTCAATCCCGTTCACCGCCATTCACCGCGTCTCGATGTACGACCGTCCGTTCACCGCTCACTCCCTTGATGTCGCCATTTCCGAGTTGCTGGCGGCCACGTCGGACAGCTTCGATCCGGACCTCGATGCGCGCATCAGCGACGTGCTGCGTGGGCTGCGCGAGCAACTGGGCATGGATGTCGTGTTCGTGTCCGAGTTCCAGGACGGGGAGCGCGTGTTCCGCTTTGTCGATGGCGAGTCGGAAATCGGCGTGCAGGTGGGCGATTCCGCGCCGCTGGAGCAGAGTTACTGCCAGCGCATCGTCGAGGGGCGCGCGCCGGAGCTGATGACGAACGCCTCGGTGGTGGCCGGGCAGTACCAGCTGCCGCCCACGCCGGCACCCATCGGCGCGCATCTGAGCACGCCGGTGGTGCTGTCCGACGGCCGGATCTTCGGCACCGTGTGCTGCTTCAGCGGCCACCCGAATCCTGGACTGCAGATGCAGGATCTCTCGCGCTTGAAGGGCTGCGCCAAACTGGTGGCTCGCAAGGTCGAGGTGCAGAACTTCCAGGACACGATGCCGTTCCTGAACGATTGAATCGCGGCGCCTTTCCCGTGATGTCAGGTTCGATGTCCATTCCCACGCTGCTGTCGGAGTGCCTGGAACTCAGCGCGCCCGATCGCCATTGCGAGGCGCAGGCCTACCAGGCCTGGCAGTGGCCGACGGCGCACGGGGGCGTTGTCCTGATTCATGACTCGAGGTCCGACATCGGCTGAGTCAATCGATAGCGCTGATCCTCGAACAGCATGACGGACACGATGCGCAGCAGGGCGTCGATCTCGTCGAGCAGACGGATCACCCGCTCGCGGTCGTTGACCTGACGGGCGTCGGAGTCGGTCGGCAGCATCAGCTGGGCGAGCTCCCGGGCTTGATCAACGCGATCGCACAGCGCCTGGAACGCATCGCGCGTGGTGAGCTGGCGGCTCAGCACGGAACACCTCCGGATGGCGGGGACAGGACTTGCGAGGCGTCATGGCTCGCGGGCGGCATCGGTCCGGGTGTTGGTGTCGGCAGCGTCCGCGTCGACGGATTGGGGAGGATCAGCATCGGTCAGGCAGCTCATGGTGTCGTCCTGCTACCCATCGTCGCCAGCGGCGACGAATGACGCCATGACTGGATCCAGTACGCATCGACGATGGGGTGCCTTGGACCAGTAGGCGCGCCGACTCACTTCAGCTTGTGATCCTCCCGCTTCGCCTCCTGCATGGCCTCGGGCTCGAGTTCCTCGGCGGCGCGATTGAGGCGGATGAACAGCCCCCATCCCGTGAGCAGCGCGCCCACCGCGAGCACCATCGCCGCCGCGTGCAGCAGCAAGGTCGAGTCCGCGTGCGCCGCGCGGAACGTCGCCACGAGCGCCTCCACCGCGAGCGCCACCACGATCACCACCATGAAGCGCGACAGGAAGCGCCGCACCCGCGTCGGCGCGCTGATGTGGGCGCTGCGGATGACTTCCTCCTCGGTGATCGTCTGCGCGATCTGCAGCGCCACCACGGCCGCGGCGAGCACGCCCATCGCCTCGATCACGAGCTGCGCGGCCTCGTCGTTCAGCTCCAGGCGCATCGCCATCCAGATCTCCCGCGCGGCGATCACCAGCAGCAGCAGCGCCATCGCGGTGAAGAGCAGCGCCAGCGCCGCATGCACGACGGAGAAGCCGCGCAGCAGCGCGGGCACGGCGTCCTCGCCGGGGGAGGGCGCTTCCCGGCGGGCAGCGGGCATCGCCCCGGGAATCGCCCCGGGATTGGCCGCGGTGTCGGGCTTGGGCTTGGGCCTGGAATCGGCGTCGGAGGGTTCCATTCGACGACCTTAGGCCGCGCGCGGCCGCTCGTCTGTAGGAAGAGCGGCCGCGTCGGCGACAGCGTGCGCCGCCTGCGCTTCGCCCCGGGGCATCAGCGCGTGTAAACTCCCGCCCTTCACCGTATTTCCGACGCTGCTCTAGGCTGCCGGTCGCCCGCTCGGGCCCGAGGCCGGCGAGTCTGTGACTTCGGGCAGGTGTTTCTCAGTTCATTACCGGAGCCAACATGGGCAACAAGATCATCACCGAAGCCGATCGCAAGGCTTCCCCGCGTCCCGTCGCGCCCAAGGGCGTGACCGTCACCTCGCACCGTGGCCAGAAGAGCAGCCTCGAGCGCGGCTCGCACACCCGCTCGAAGAAGAACCCGGGCAAGCGTCCGCACTCGGGTTGAGATCGCGGGGAGCAAGACCCCATCGATCCGGCAACAGGCCCACGCCCCCGCGGCGGGGCCTGTTTTGCTTTCAGCCGTGCCGCGCCGCGGCGCTCGCCGGCATGACCCGCCCCTGCCGCTGCCCGATCAATCGCCATGATCCGCATCAACGAACTCCGCCTGCCCCTCAACCATCCCGAGGAGGCCCTGCGTCCCGCCGTCCTCCAGCGGCTCGGCATCCCGGACGCCCAGCTCCAGGCCTTCACCGTCTTCAAGCGCAGCTATGACGCGCGCAAGAAGTCCGCGATGGTGCTGATCTACTCCGTCGACTGCGATGTCGGCGACGCCGCCGCCGAAGCCGCGCTGCTCAAGCGCCACGCCGGCGACGCGCACATCAAGCCCTCGCCCGACACCGCCTACCGCTTCGCCGGTCACGCGCCGGCCGACTTCTTCGCCGCCGGCCGTCCGCGCCCCGTGGTCATCGGCTTCGGCCCCTGCGGCCTCTTCGCCGCGCTGATCCTGGCGCAGATGGGCCTGCGGCCCATCGTGCTGGAGCGCGGCAAGCAGGTCCGCGAGCGCACCAAGGACACCTGGGGCCTGTGGCGCGAGAGCGTGCTCGACCCCGAATCCAACGTCCAGTTCGGCGAGGGCGGCGCCGGCACCTTCTCCGACGGCAAGCTCTACAGCCAGATCTCCGATCCGCGCTTCCTGACCCGCAAGGTGCTGACCGAGTTCGTCAAAGCCGGCGCGCCCGAGGAGATCCTCTTCGTCAGCAAGCCGCACATCGGCACCTTCCGGCTGGTGAGCATGGTCATCAAGATGCGCGCCGAGATCGAACGCCTGGGCGGCGAGATCCGCTTCCAGCAGAAGGTCACCGACCTGCTCATCGAGCCCGATGCCGATGGCCAGCGCCACGTGCGCGGCGTGACGCTCGAATCCGGCGAGCAGATCCGCGCCGACCACGTCGTGGTCGCGCTGGGCCACAGCGCCCGCGACACCTTCACGATGCTGCATGGCCGCGGCGTCTACATGGAGGCCAAGCCCTTCTCCATCGGCTATCGCATCGAGCATCCGCAGTCGATCATCGACAAGGCCCGCTTCGGCCCGAACGCCGGCCATCCGATCCTGGGCGCGGCCGACTACAAGCTGGTCCATCACGCGGGCAACGGCCGCTCGGTCTACAGCTTCTGCATGTGCCCGGGCGGCACCGTCGTCGCGGCGACCTCGGAGCCCCACCGCGTCGTCACCAACGGCATGAGCCAGTACTCCCGCGCCGAGCGCAACGCCAACGCGGGCATCGTCGTCGGCATCTCGCCCGAGGACTATCGCCAGGACGGCAAGAAGGACGGCAGCGCGGTGAACCCGCTCGACGGCTTCGCGTTCCAGCGCTTCTGGGAGTCGCGCGCCTATGAGCTGGGCGAGGGCCGCTACCTGGCGCCGGCCGCCCTGGTCGGCGACTTCATCAAGCGCCAGCGCAGCACCGCGCTGGGCAGCGTCGAGCCGAGCTACAAGCCCGGCGTCACGATGACCGACCTGCAGCAGAAGGGCTTGGGCAGCCTGCCGGAGTACGCGCTCGACGCGATCCGCGAGGCGCTGCCCGCCTTCGAGCGCCAGATCCGCGGCTTCTCGATGAACGACGCGGTGCTCACCGGCGTCGAGACGCGGACCTCGTCGCCGCTGCGCATCACGCGCGGCAAGGACTATCAGAGCCTGAACGTCCGCGGTCTCTATCCGGCGGGCGAGGGCGCCGGTTACGCCGGCGGCATCATGTCCGCCGGCGTCGATGGCATCGAGGTCGCCGAGGCCGTCGGCCGCAGCGTCCTGGGCCTGGACGCCAGCATCGGCGCCAGCATCAACGCCAACATCGACGCCTGACCCCGGGAGCCCCGCGCGCGGAGCCCCCGGCCGGCGCGTCAGCTCAGAGCGCCTGCCACAGCGTGGGCGAGGCCGCCGGCGTCCAGCCGGCGCCCGCGTAGGCGGTGTGCGCCTGCAGGCAGCGGTACTGCCGGCCCTGGTAGCTCACGACCTGCCCCACCGTGTAGCTCGCGCCCTCGGCCCAGGCGGTGCTGCCGGGCGGGTTGGGCGGCGTCGTCGGCAGCACCACGTCCATCGCGTAGCTCGCCCCCGAGCTGGCGTGCTGCAGGTAGACGTCCATCACGGTCGCGCCGCTGGGCACGATGACATTGCCGCCTTGCAGCGTGCCGACCTTCAGATAGCCCGAGGTCTGGTTGACCTGGGTGGCGATCTGGCCGAGCCACACGGCCTTGGCCGCCGCGGCGGTCAGCGTGATCGAGATCGTCTCCAGGTCGTTGCCCGCGCCGTTGAACACGCGCAGCTTCACCGCGCTGCCCGCCGGCAGGTCCTGCGCCGCCGAGACCTGGCCGATCTGCTTCATGTCCGAGGGCGTGCCGGGCGGCGTGGTGCCGCCGCCGAAGTCGACGTCGGAGCAGGCGTAGAACGCCTCGGTGCTGTCCGAGCGCTGCCAGGCCGAGAACAGCACATGCTTGCCGGTGCGCCTGGGGAGCGTGAGCTTCATCGTGTAGATCGTCTTGCCGCTGGTGACGATCTGGTCCGGCCCGAGCTGCTGCACCTGCTCCAGGTCGGACCAGCGCAGCGGCGACGTGGCGGGATTCCAGCCGTCGCGCGTCAGGAAGAAGGTCCAGTTCAGCGAGCGGTGCGGCGCGGTGGCGTTGTAGCGGTACTCGTACTTGCCATCGGCGCCCGGCGAATACGCGGTGGCCGGCCAATCCGCCCGCGCGAGGTCGAAGCCCTTGAACTTCTCCTGCCCGCCGGCGCAGATCTTGAGATCGGGCACGACCGCCCGGTGGTTGCCGTTGGCATTGGCCTGGTTGACACCGTTCCAGTCGTAGATGGCCTGCTCGCCGCCGTAGGCGATCGCGGCCTGGCAGGCCGGCAGCGACGGATTCTTGAAGCAGTTGTACTGGCGCGAGATCGGGAACTCGGGCGCGCCGTGGGCGAGGGCGGCGCCGGGCGCCAGCAGGGCGCTCAGCGCCGCCGACAGCGCGGCCAGCGCGAAAGCGCCGGGGGTTCGGGCTCGGATTGACATGGGGTCTCCTGAAAGTGGTGGATTTGGCGCCCGGTGAGTGGCCCGACACCACACCAAAGCAGGACCACCATAGGACCTGAAGAAGACCAATACAAGCCGAACAACAGTAACGACGGTCGCCTAAGATTTTCTAGCTTTCGTTTCGGGCGAAGGGATTATCATGAACGACCATAGTCTTGCTCTTTGAGCGAAGGCTACAGTTCAACCCAGCCGCCGCCCACCCATGCGCCTCGACCTCACCACCCTGAATCTCGTGTTGGCGATCGAACAGACCCGATCCATCACCCGTGGGGCCGAGCGCGAGCATCTGGCGCTGGCCGCGGCGAGCAAGCGCATCTCCGACCTCGAAACGCGTCTGGGCGTGCAGCTGTTCGAGCGCCGCGCCCGCGGCGTCGAGCCCACCGAGGCCTGCCGCGCGCTGGTGCGCCACATCCGTTCGCTGCATGCCTCGCTGCATGCGCTGGAGAGCGAGGTCGTCGAGTTCGCCCGCGGCATCAAGGGCCACCTGCGCATCGCCGCCAACGCCGGCGCGATCGCCGAGGCGCTGCCGCCCGATCTCGCCGCGTTCTCCCAGGCCCATCCGCAGATCCGCATCAGCCTCGAGGACCAGACCTCCGCCGAGGTCCAGGCCGCCGTCGCCGAAGGCCGCGCCGATGTGGGCGTCTTCACCGCGCCGCTGCTCGACAACCGGCTGCAGACCTGGGCGTACCGCACCGGCCGTCTGTCGGTGCTGGTGCCCGCCGCCCACGAGCTGGCCGGCCGCGCGTCGGTCAACTTCGACGACCTGCTGGAGCACGACCTCGTCGGCCTGCACAGCGGCGCCGCCGCGCAGGAACTGATGCTGCAGGAGGCGATGACCCGCGGCCGCACGCTCAAGGCGCGGCTGCAGGTGCGCGGCTTCGACGCGATCGCGCAGCTGGTCGAGGCCGGCATGGGCGTCGCCGTGCTGCCCGACGCGCCGGCGCGCCGTTTCGCGCAGGTCTTCGACGTGCGCCGCCTCGACCTCGATGAAACCTGGGCCCAGCGCGATTACGTGCTCGGTGTCGCGCGCCAGGAGCGCCTGCCCACGGTGGTGCAACGCTTCGTCGAGGCGCTGTGTCCCGCCGCGAAGAACGACCCCAACGGCGGCTCCAAGTGAACCGCCTGAACTGAAGTGATGGAGAGCCATCCCATGACCGCCAACATCGCCAACGCCGCCATTGCCGGCTCGCCCCGCACCCTCTACGACAAGCTGTGGGACGAGCACGTGGTGCACACCGAGGAGGACGGCACCGCCGTCCTGTACATCGACCGCCACCTGGTCCATGAAGTCACCAGCCCGCAGGCCTTCGAGGGCCTCGATCTGGCCGGCCGCAAGGTCTGGCGCCTGTCGGCCAACCTGGCCGTCAGCGACCACAACGTGCCGACCACCGACCGCAGCCAGGGCATCGCCGATCCGGTCTCGCGCCTGCAGGTCGACACGCTGGACAAGAACTGCGACCGCTTCGGCATCACGCAGTTCAAGATGAGCGACAGGCGCCAGGGCATCGTCCATGTGATCGGCCCGGAGCAGGGCGCCACGCTGCCCGGCATGACGGTGGTCTGCGGCGACAGCCACACGTCGACGCATGGCGCCTTCGGCGCGCTGGCGCATGGCATCGGCACCTCCGAGGTCGAGCACGTGCTGGCCACCCAGACGCTGCTGGCCAAGAAGGCGAAGAACCTGCTGATCAAGGTCGAGGGCCAGGTCATGCCCGGCGTCGGCGCCAAGGACATCGTGCTGGCCATCATCGGCCGCATCGGCACCGCCGGCGGCACCGGGTACACCATCGAGTTCGCCGGCAGCGCCATCCGCGCGCTGTCGATGGAAGGCCGCATGACCGTCTGCAACATGGCGATCGAGGCGGGCGCCCGCGCCGGCCTGATCGCCGTCGACGACACCACCATCCAGTACGTCAAGGGCCGCCCCTTCACCCCCTCCGGCGTCGAATGGGACCAGGCCGTGCAGTACTGGCGCACGCTGCATTCCGATGCGGGCGCGAAGTTCGACGCGGTCGTCGAGCTGGACGCCGCGCAGATCCGTCCGCAGGTCACCTGGGGCACCTCGCCCGAGATGGTCCTGTCCATCGAGGATCGCGTGCCCGATCCCGACAAGGAGAAGGACGCCGTCAAGCGCGGCGCCATCGAGCGCGCGCTGCAGTACATGGCGCTGGAGCCCAACAAGGCGATCAACGACATCCGCATCGACAAGGTCTTCATCGGCAGCTGCACCAACAGCCGCATCGAGGACATGCGCGAGGCCGCGGCCATCGTGAAGCGCCTGGGCGGCCGCGTGGCCAGCAACGTCAAGCTGGCGCTGGTGGTGCCGGGCTCCGGCCTGGTGAAGGCGCAGGCCGAGGCCGAAGGCCTGGACCAGATCTTCAAGGCCGCCGGCTTCGAGTGGCGCGAGCCGGGCTGCTCGATGTGCCTGGCGATGAACGCCGACCGCCTCGAGCCGGGCGAGCGCTGCGCCTCGACCAGCAACCGCAATTTCGAAGGCCGGCAGGGCGCCGGCGGCCGCACCCACCTCGTCAGCCCCGCGATGGCCGCGGCGGCCGCGATGGAAGGTCACTTCGTCGACGTGCGCCGCCTGGCATGACCCACCCCCTACGCGCTTCGCGCGCCCCCTCGAGGGGGCGTCACCAGGCGCCCGGCAAAGCCGGTCGCCGGTGCCCGCTTGGTCAATGCGGCCGAGGCTGAAGCAAGGCAATCAGAAAGAGCGAGTGATGGACAAGTTCACCGTGCACAAGGGCCTCGTGGCCCCGATGGATCGCGAGAACGTCGACACCGACGCGATCATCCCCAAGCAATTCCTCAAGTCGATCAAGCGCAGCGGCTTCGGCCCGAATCTCTTCGACGAGTGGCGCTACCTCGATCACGGCGAGCCGGGTCAGGATCCGGCCTCGCGCAAGCCCAATCCGGACTTCGTGCTGAACCAGCCGCGCTACCAGGGCGCCTCGATCCTGATCGCGCGCGGCAACTTCGGCTGCGGCTCCAGCCGCGAGCACGCGCCCTGGGCGCTGCAGCAGTACGGCTTCCGCGCGCTGATCGCGCCGAGCTTCGCCGACATCTTCTTCAACAACACCTTCAAGAACGGCGTGCTGCCGATCGTGCTGCCGGAGAGCCAGGTCGCGCGCCTGTTCGACGAGGTCTTCGCCTTCCCCGGCTACCAGCTGACCGTGGACCTGGAGCGCCAGGTCGTCGTCAAGCCCGACGGCCAGGAGCTGCCTTTCGACGTCCAGCCGTTCCGCAAGTACTGCCTGCTCAACGGCTTCGACGACATCGGCCTGACGCTGCGCCACGCCGACAAGATCAAGGCCTTCGAGGCCGAACGCATCGCCACCAAGCCGTGGCTCAACAACCGAATTACTCGCTGAGGACCCCATGAAGATCGCAGTCCTGCCCGGTGACGGCATCGGCACCGAAATCGTCGCGGAGGCCGTCAAGGTCCTCAAGGTCCTGGACCTGCCGCTGGACATGGAGACCGCGCCCGTCGGCGGCGCCGCCTACGAGGCCGCCGGCCATCCGCTGCCCGAGGCCACGCTCAAGCTGGCGCAGAACGCGGACGCGGTGCTGTTCGGCGCCGTCGGCGACTGGAAGTACGACAAGCTCGAGCGCGCGCTGCGTCCCGAGCAGGCCATCCTCGGTCTGCGCAAGGCGCTGGGCCTGTTCGCCAACTTCCGCCCCGCGATCTGCTATGAGCAGCTGACGCACGCGTCCAGCCTCAAGCCCGAGCTGGTCGCCGGCCTGGACATCCTGATCATTCGCGAGCTCACCGGCGACATCTACTTCGGCCAGCCGCGCGGCCGCCGCACCGCCGTCGACGGCCACTTCCCCGGCAGCGAGGAAGCCTTCGACACGATGCGCTACTCGCGCCCCGAGATCGAGCGCATCGCCCATGTCGCCTTCCAGGCGGCGCGCAAGCGCAACCGCAAGGTGACCTCGGTCGACAAGGCCAACGTGCTGGAGACCTTCCAGTTCTGGAAGGACGTCGTGACCGAGGTCCACCAGCAGTACCCGGACGTCGAGCTCGAGCACATGTACGTCGACAACGCCGCGATGCAGCTGGTCAAGGCGCCCAAGAAGTTCGACGTCGTCGTCACCGGCAACATGTTCGGCGACATCCTGTCGGACGAGGCGGCGATGCTGACCGGCTCGATCGGCATGCTGCCCAGTGCCTCGTTGGACAAGAACAACAAAGGTCTGTACGAACCGAGTCATGGCAGCGCGCCAGATATAGCAGGAAAGGGGATTGCCAATCCGCTGGCTACAATCCTCTCCGCTGCCATGATGCTCAAGTTCTCCCTCAACCAGCCCGAAGCCGCCGCTCGCATCGAGTCGGCGGTTCAGTCCGTGCTGGCCCAGGGTCTGCGTACCGCGGACATCTGGAGCGAGGGCACCCGGAAGGTGAGCACGCGCGAGATGGGTGATGCCGTCGTGACCGCCGTCACGGCGTCCAAAGGCATCGCCACGTCCATTACCACGACCAAAACCATCAAGAGCTAGCAAGCTCCGGTTCGTCTCGCCCCAACTCACAAACCCGGCGAAGCGAGCCGGGCAGGCTCCCCAGGGTTTGTGACGGTGTTTGGGCGATGCCCGGCAGAGCCGGGTCTTTCAACGAAGGTAAGCAAATGACGACATTGGTTGGTTTGGTGGGATGGCGCGGCATGGTCGGCTCGGTGCTGATGGACCGCATGGCGCAGGAGCGCGACTTCGATCTGATCGAGCCGCTGTTCTTCAGCACCTCGAATGCCGGCGGCACCGCCCCGTCGTTCGCGAAGAACGAGACCGCGCTCCAGAACGCGTTCGACCTGTCGCAGCTCAAGCGCTGCGAGATCATCATCACCTGCCAGGGCGGCGACTACACCACCGAGGTCTATCCCAAGCTGCGCGCCGCGGGCTGGAATGGCCACTGGATCGATGCCGCGTCCTCGCTGCGCATGGCGGACAACGCCGTGATCGTGCTGGACCCGGTCAACATGCCGGTGATCAAGAATGCGCTGGCCAAGGGCGGCAAGGACTGGATCGGCGGCAACTGCACCGTCAGCTGCATGCTGATGGGCGTGGGCGCGCTGTACAAGGCCGGTCTGGTCGAGTGGATGTCGACGCAGACCTATCAGGCCGCGTCGGGCGGCGGCGCGCAGCACATGCGCGAGCTGCTGACCCAGTACGGCACGCTGAACGCCGCCGTGCGTTCGCTGCTCGACGACCCGAAGAGCGCCATCCTCGAGATCGACCGCCAGGTCATCGCCAGGCAGCGCGCGCTGTCGGGTGACGAGGTCGCCAACTTCGGCGTGCCGCTGGGCGGCTCGCTGATCCCGTGGATCGACAAGGACCTGGGCAACGGCCAGTCCAAGGAAGAGTGGAAGGGCATGGCCGAGACCAACAAGATCCTCGGCCTGGGCGAGGGCTTCGGCTCCGCCGCGATCCCGGTGGACGGCTTCTGCGTGCGCGTCGGCGCGATGCGCTGCCACTCGCAGGCGCTGACCTTCAAGCTCAGGAAGGACGTGCCGCTGGATGAGATCGAGGCCATGATCGCCGCCGACAACGACTGGGTGAAGGTCGTGCCCAACACCCGCGAGGCCACGATCAAGGACCTGACGCCGGTGGCCGTCACCGGCACGATGACCATCCCGGTGGGCCGCATCCGCAAGCTGGCGATGGGTCCTGAGTACCTCGGCGCGTTCACGATCGGTGACCAACTGCTGTGGGGCGCCGCGGAACCGCTGCGCCGCATGCTGCGCATCCTGCTGGATCGCTGAGGCTGCCCGCACGGGTTCGGCGCATCCTGCGCCCATCCCGCGCCCATCCGGTGAAAGCGGTGGCACTGCCACCGCTTTTTTTCCGTCTGATTAGGGATTGCCAGGAGTCGCGCCGCGTTGCCTTCTAGCGACAAGGCCGTAACGACCTGTGAATCAAGGCTAGCTCATCGATGTTATTCATGAGCTACCTCAGCAACGATGCGTATATGCTTGCCACCGTTGTGATTTTCTACCGCGGGAAGGGCTGGGAGCCTGCGCGGGCGCATCAGCCGCACAACAACAATACGTCATGACAAGCGGTCCGCAGGGTGGGCCGCTTTGTTGCTTTGGGGGACGCCTTGAAAAAACATGCGAGCGCATATGCGCGATTTGCGCTGAGCCAGGTGGCCGCGGTCACCGCGTTGGGACTGGCGGCGGGCTCTGCCTGGGGTCTGGGACTGGGGAAACTGACGGTGCAATCGGCGCTCGGCGAAACGCTGCGCGCCGAGATCGACGTCAGCAGCCTGAGTCCGGAGGAGGCCAGTTCGCTCAAGCTGCGCGTGGCGCCGCCGGAGTCCTACCGCGCCTCGGGCCTGGACTACAACGGCGTGCTGGCCAGCACGCAGGTCCAGCTCGCGCGCCGCGCCGACGGCCGGCCCTACCTGAGACTGAGCAGCGACCGCGCCATCCAGGAGCCGTTCGTCGACGTCATCCTCGAGCTGAACTGGTCCAGCGGCCGCCTGACCCGTGAGTTCACGCTGCTGTTCGATCCGCCGAGCAACGGCAACGTCGCCCGCGCGCCCGAGGCGACCACCTCGCCGGTGATCTCGGCGCCCGCGCCATCGCCGGCCGCCGCGCCGGCCGCGCCGGTGGCCCGCACCCAGCCGCCGGTGGCGTCCGCCCCGGCCGCGCCGGTGAGCCAGCCGCCCGCGCCGGCCGTGACCGCTCGCGCGCCGCGTCCCGCGCCGGCTCCGTCGCCCGCCGCGGCGCCGGGACCGAACGCCGGAGCCTCCGAATACACCGTCAAGCCCGGCGACACGCTGTCGCGCATCGCGGGCCGCACGCAGCCCTCCGGCGTCTCGCTGGACCAGATGCTGGTGGGCCTGTATCGCAGCAATCCGGATGCCTTCATCAACAGCAACATGAACCGGCTGAAGTCGGGCGCGGTGCTGTCGGTGCCGGGCAGCGACACGGTCCAGTCCATCACGCCGCAGGAGGCGCGCCGCGTCATCCAGGCGCAGAGCAGCGATTTCGGCGGCTACCGCCAGCGCCTGGCCGAAGCCGCGCCGACGCTCAAGCCCGACGAGAACGCCCGCCAGGCCAAGGGCTCGGTGCAGGCCGCCGTCGAGGACCGCAAGCCGGCGACCTCGGCCACGCCGGACAAGCTGACGCTGAGCAAGCCCAAGACCGCGGGCGGCGAGGCCAAGGTCTCGAAGGAAACCGAGAAGAAGGATTCCGCCGCGCGCGTCGCCGAGCTGACCCGCAACGTCGAGGAGCTGAAGAAGCTCTCCGCCGCCACGAAGGCGTCCGCGCCGGTGGCGGCTACGGCCGCCGCGCCGGCCCCCGCACCGGCTCCGGCCCCGGCCCCGGCTCCGGCTCCGGCTCCCGCGCCGGTGGTCGCTTCCGCGCCCGCCGTGAATGTGGCGGCCAACGTGCCTGCCGCTGAAACCGCCGCCAGCGCCTCCTCCGCGGTCGCGGCCGTCACGCCGGCGTCGGCACCGGTCGCCGCCTCGGCGCCGCGCGCCGTGCCGGCGCCCAAGCCCGCGCCGGAAGAGCCGGGCTTCCTGGACTCGCTGACCGACTACCTGCCCGCCATCGGCGCGGCGCTGCTCGTGGTGGTCGGCGGCATCGGCTACAACCGCTGGCGCGCCCGCCGCGACGCGGCCTCGCGTTCCGAGACCGCCTTTGCCGAAAGCCGCCTGGCGCCGGATTCGTTCTTCGGCCACAGCGGCGGCCAGCGCGTCGACACGCGTGATGCGTCGACCACCGGCCAGTCGTCGATGAGCTACTCGCTGAGCCAGCTCGACGCGATCGGCGACGTCGATCCGGTCGCCGAGGCCGACGTCTACCTGGCCTACGGCCGCGACCTGCAGGCCGAGGAAATCCTGAAGGAAGCGCTGCGCGCCAACCCCGAGCGTCTGGCGATCCGCCTGAAGCTGCTCGAGGTCTACGGCAAGCGCCGCGACATCAAGGGCTTCGAGCAGCTGTCGGTGCAGCTGTACGCCGAGACCCGGGGTCAGGGCGAGGACTGGCTGAAGGTCCAGGAACTCGGCCGCCAGGTCGATCCGGACAATCCGCTGTACCAGCCGGGCGGCGCGCCGACGATGTTCGAGAGCGACGATGAGCGCCCCGAGCCGATGAACGCGAGCACGCTGCCGGCCGCTGGCCTGGCCCATCCGGGCGGCGATGCGCTGGCCCGCGCGGCGGCGACCGCCGCGGCAGGCGCGGCTGTTGCCGCGGCCGCTCCCCGCGATGCCGGCCCGTCCAGCCTGATGGACCTGGACCTCGACCTGGACCTGGGCTCGCCCCCGGCCCCGGCGCAGGCGATGGCCGCCACGCAGGCGCTGCCGTCGTCCGGCAGCCAGGCGCCGATGAACATGGACCTGGACCTGAGCACGCCCCCGGCGGCGCCGGCCGCGGCCCATGCCCATGAACTCGAGTTCGACCTCGGCGACCTGGACGACCTCGGCGGCACGCCCGCCGCGTCGCCGGCCGCGCCGTCGGCCGATTCGCTGGACTTCGACCTGTCGAGCATCGACCTGGACCTGCCGGCCGCCACCCCGGCCAGCCGCGACGAGCGCACGATCAGCAAGGTCGGCGACATCGAGGACATCCCCTCGGTCGACCTGCCCGACCTGGACGCGCTGCCCGACCTCAAGCCGGCAAGCGCCGACACGATGAGTCTGGACGACCTGGGCGTCGACCTGGACAGCATCGATCCGAACGACGACGAAGCGCTGCAGCGTCAGCTGGAACTGGCCGAGGAATTCCGCCAGATCGGCGACACCGAAGGCGCCCGCGACGTGCTGCAGGAGCTGGTCGGCAAGGCCGGCGGCCCGCTGCGCGACCGTGCTCAGCAGATGCTGGACCAGCTTCGCTAAACTGCGGGTCCTTCGCGACAAGGCGCTCGGCCCTGGCCGGGCGCCTTTTCTTTTTGGGGCGCCCGCTGCGCGTCCTCCCTTCCTGAGATCCGGAGACCTGCATGCGCGTGGCGCTGGGCGTGAGTTACCGCGGCGAGGCCTACAAGGGCTGGCAGAGCCAGCCCGGCGGCGGCACCGTGCAGGACGCGCTGGAAGCGGCGCTCGCGCAGTTCGCCGCGCAGCCGATCCGCACCATCTGCGCCGGCCGCACCGATACCGGCGTGCACGGGCTCAACCAGGTCGTGCATTTCGACTCGCCGGTCGACCGCGAGCCGTTCTCGTGGGTGCGCGGCGTCAACCGCTACCTGCCGCGCGACATCGCGATCCAGTGGGCCGCCTTCCCCGGCGAGGACTTCCATGCGCGCAACCTGGCGCGCGGCCGGCGCTATTGGTACCTGCTGCTGGAGTCCAACGTGCGGCCCGCCATCGAGGCGCACGGCGTCGGCTGGACCTTCCGCCCGCTGGACGGCGACGCGATGCGCGACGCGGCCCGGCGGCTGGTCGGCGAGCACGACTTCAGCTCCTTCCGCTCGGCGGAATGCCAGGCGGCCTCGCCGGTGAAGACGCTGCATCGGATTTCCGTCGAGAAGCGCGGCGCCTACTGGCGCTTCGAGTTCGACGGCATCGCCTTCCTGCATCACATGATCCGCAACATCATGGGCTGCCTGGTCGCGGTGGGGGCCGGGCAGCAGCCGCCCGCATGGATGGACGAGGTGCTGGCGGCGCGCTCGCGCGACGCGGCGGCGCCGACCTTCCCGCCGGACGGCCTGTACTTCGTCGGTCCCACCTACGACGATCACCTGAACCTGCCGCGGCACACCGCCGCGATGGACTGGCTCCCGTGAGCGCCGGTCCCAGCGCCTGGAAAGACTCCGCCCCATGAGCCGAACCCGAATCAAGATCTGCGGCCTGACGCGTGAAGCCGATGTCGACGCGGCCGTCGAGGCCGGCGCCGACGCCATCGGCCTGGTCTTCTACGACAAGAGCCCGCGCGCCGTGAGCGTCGCGCGCGCCGCCGAGCTGGCGCGGCGCCTGCCGCCGTTCGTGACGCCGGTGGGCCTCTTCGTCAACGCGCCGGTCGCCGAGATCGACGCGGCGCTGTCCGCGATCCCCACGCTGACGCTGCAGTTCCACGGCGACGAGGCGCCCGAGGACTGCGACCGCTGGTCGCGCCCTTATCTGCGCGCGGCGCGCATGGCGCCGGGCTTCGATTTGCTAGACTTCGCGACTCGTTTCTCCCGCGCCCAGGCCGTGCTGGTCGACACCTTCGTCGACGGCTACGGTGGAGGCGGAAAGGTCTTCGATTGGTCACTGCTGCCTCCAAGCGTTCCCTCTCCGGTCGTTTTGTCTGGTGGGTTGAGTGCAGCCAACGTGATCGATGGCGTGCGGCAGGTCCGGCCCTGGGCCGTTGACGTCAGCTCCGGCGTGGAGGCCGCCAAGGGCCTCAAGGACGCCGCGAAGATCCGCCAGTTCTGCGATGCCGTGCGCGAGGCCGACCGCCTGAAGTCGGCGTGATCCCTTCCTGATCGCGCGCGGGCATCCTCACCGAGGACCCCTCATGTCCAAGACCATTCCCGATTCGATCCCGTTCGTCACGGGACCGCTGCCCGGCTACGCGCAGCCCGACGCGCAAGGCCGCTTCGGCCCCGTGCCGACGGCCGACGCCCACGGCTACTACGGTGGCCGCTTCGTCGCCGAGACGCTGATCCATGCGCTCGACGAGCTCAATGCGGCCTATGCCCGCTACAGCCAGGACGCGGAGTTCATCCGCGAGTTCCAGTACGAGCTGGCCCACTTCGTCGGCCGCCCGAGCCCGATCTATCACGCCCGCCGCCTGAGCAGCGAGCTGGGCGGCGCGCAGATCTTCCTCAAGCGGGAGGACCTGAACCACACCGGCGCGCACAAGGTCAACAACACCATCGGCCAGGCGCTGCTCGCGCGCCGCATGGGCAAGAAGCGCGTCATCGCCGAGACCGGCGCCGGCCAGCACGGCGTGGCCACCGCCACGATCTGCGCCCGCTACGGCATGGAGTGCGTGGTCTACATGGGCTCGGAGGACGTGAAGCGCCAGTCGCCCAACGTCTACCGGATGAACCTGCTCGGCGCCAAGGTCGTGCCGGTCGAGTCCGGCTCCAGGACGCTGAAGGACGCGCTCAACGAGGCGATGCGCGACTGGGTCACCAACATCGAGTCGACCTTCTACATCATCGGCACCGTGGCCGGCCCGCATCCCTATCCGATGATGGTGCGCGACTTCCAGCGCATCATCGGCGGCGAGTGCCTGATCCAGATGCCCGCGATGACCGGCCGGCAGCCGGATGCGGTCATCGCCTGCGTCGGTGGCGGCAGCAACGCGATCGGCATCTTCTATCCCTACATCCCCCACCAGGACGTGCGCCTGATCGGCGTCGAGGCGGCGGGGCAGGGCGTCGACACGCCCAGGCACGCGGCCACGCTGAGCGCGGGTTCGCCGGGCGTGCTGCACGGCAACCGCACCTACCTGCTCCAGGACGGCGCGGGCCAGATCATCGAGACCCACTCGATCTCCGCCGGCCTGGACTATCCCGGCGTCGGCCCCGAGCACGCCTACCTGAAGGACATCGGCCGCGCCGAGTACGTCGGCGCCACCGATGCCGAGGCGCTCGCCGCCTTCCACCGGCTGTGCCGCACCGAGGGCATCATCCCGGCGCTGGAATCGAGCCACGCGCTCGCGCACGCGATCAAGCTCGCGCCGACGATGCGTCCCGACCAGCACCTGCTGGTGAACCTGTCCGGCCGCGGCGACAAGGACATCGGCACCGTCGCCGACCTGTCGGGCGCCGAGTATTTCGACCGGCCCTCGATGGCCGGCCATGCCGTGAAGGGAGGTGCCCGATGAGCCGCATCCAGGCCACGTTCGCGCGGCTGGCCGCCGCGGGCCGCAAGGCGCTGATCCCCTATGTCACCGCCGGCGATCCGTACGCCGACGTGACGGTCGAGCTGATGCTGGCGATGGCCAAGGCCGGCGCCGACGTGATCGAACTGGGCGTGCCGTTCTCCGACCCGATGGCCGATGGCCCCGTCATCCAGCGCGCCAGCGAGCGCGCGCTGCTCAAGGGCATCACGCTGACCCAGGTGCTGGAGATGGTGCGCGCCTTCCGCCAGCAGGACGCGGACACGCCGGTCGTGCTGATGGGCTACGCGAACCCGGTCGAACGCTTCGGCCTGGACCGCTTCGTCACCGAAGCCCAGGCGGCCGGCGTCGACGGCGTGCTGGTCGTCGACTATCCGCCCGAGGAGTGCGAAGCCTTCGCCACCGCGCTGAAGGCCAAGGGGCTGGATCCGATCTTCCTGCTGGCGCCCACCTCCACCGACGAGCGCGTCGAGCGCCTGGGCCGGCTGGCCAGCGGCTACGTCTACTACGTCTCGCTCAAGGGCGTGACCGGCGCCGGCCACCTGGACACCGGCGCCGTCGCCAGCGCCATGCCGCGCCTGCGCCGGCACGTGAAGGTGCCGCTGGGCGTGGGTTTCGGCATCCGTGACGGGGCGACGGCCGCCGCCGTGGCCCGGCATGCGGACGCGGTGGTGATCGGTTCGGCCCTGGTTCAGCTGATCGAGGTGCAATCCAGGGATAATGTCGCGATCCAGGCTGCGGCCTTCATCCGAGACATCCGCGCCGCGCTGGACGCCTGAGCGGGGCAATCTGCCCCGCTTTCGCGTTTCGCGACAGACATAGGAGCCCGCCATGAGTTGGCTTGAGAAACTTCTCCCGCCCAAGATCCAGCAGACCGATCCCGACCAGCGCCGCACGGTGCCGGAAGGCCTGTGGATCAAGTGCCCGTCCTGCGAGACGGTGCTCTACAAGACCGACCTCGAGCAGAACGTCAACGTCTGCCCGAAGTGCGGCCACCACCACCGCATCGGCGCCCGCGCCCGCCTGGACGCGTTCCTGGACGGGGAAGGGCGCTACGAGGTCGGCCAGGAAGTGCTCCCGGTCGACGCGCTGAAGTTCAAGGACAGCAAGAAGTATCCCGACCGGCTCAAGGAAGCGCTGGAGAACACCGGCGAGACCGATGCGCTGATCGTGATGGGCGGCGCGGTGATGAGCATCCCCGTGGTCGTCGCCTGCTTCGAGTTCGACTTCATGGGCGGCTCGATGGGCTCGGTGGTCGGCGAGCGCTTCGCGCGCGGCGTCGAGACCGCGCTGGAGCAGAAGACCCCCTTCATCTGCTTCACCGCCACCGGCGGCGCGCGGATGCAGGAAGGCCTGCTCTCGCTGATGCAGATGGCCAAGACCAACGCCGCGCTGACGCGCCTGGCCAAGGCGAAGCTGCCCTACGTCAGCGTGCTGACCGACCCGACCATGGGCGGCGTCTCGGCGAGTTTCGCGTTCGTGGGTGACATCGTCATCGCCGAGCCCAAGGCGCTGATCGGCTTCGCGGGCCCGCGCGTGATCGAGAACACCGTGCGCGAGAAGCTGCCCGCCGGCTTCCAGCGCGCCGAATTCCTGATGGAGAAGGGCGCGATCGACATGATCGTGGACCGCCGCAAGCTGCGCGAGGTCGTGGCCCGCAACCTGGCCATCCTCCAGCGCCAGAGCGCCGACGCGGTCGCCTGACGCAACCAGGCGGTCCCGGTACTCAGCACGGCCAGACCGGACCCGGTCTGGCCGTCTTCATTTGAGCCTTGGACATTCCGATGACTTCTTCCCCGAACGACCTGTCGATCCCGCAACTGGCCCCGGGCGGCGATGCCCAGCAGGCGCTGGAGGCCTGGCTGTCGCGCTGCGAACGGCTGCACCCCAAGGAGATCGACATGACCCTGGCCCGGGTCGCCGAGGTGCGCGACCGGCTGGGCCTGCGCTTCGGCGCCGACACGCCGGTGGTGATGGTGGCCGGCACCAACGGCAAGGGCTCGACCTGCGCGATGCTGGAGAGCATCGCGCTGCAGGCCGGCTACCGCGTCGGCCTCTACATCAAGCCGCACCTGGTGCACTTCCAGGAGCGCTGCCGCGTCGGCGGCGCGCCGGTGGACGCGGCCTCGCTGCTGCCGCACTTCGAGGCGGTCGAGCAGGCCCGCGGCGAGCTGACGCTGACCTACTTCGAATTCACCACGCTGGCGATCCTGCACCGCCTGGCCTCGGAGCCGCTGGACCTGGTGATCCTGGAGGTCGGCCTGGGTGGCCGGCTGGACGCGGTCAACGTGATCGACGCCGATTGCAGCGTCATCACCAGCATCGACCTGGACCACACCGAGTACCTCGGCCCGGACCGCGAGTCGGTCGGGCGCGAGAAGGCGCACATCATGCGGCCGGGCAAGCCGGCGATCGTCTCCGACCCGATGCCGCCGGCCTCGGTCGCGGCGCATGCCGAAGCCATCGGCGCGGACCTGCGCCAGCTCGGGCGCGATTTCAGCTACTCGGGCGACCGCCAGCAGTGGCAGTGGGCCGGCCGCGCGCGGCGCTACAGCGGCATGTCCTATCCGGCGCTGCGCGGCGTCAACCAGTTGCTGAACGCCTCGGGCGTGCTGGCGGTGTTCGAGGCGCTGTACGAGCGCCTGCCGATCTCCGCCCAGGCCGTGCGGGCCGGCCTCGCGCTGGTGGAGCTGCCGGGGCGCTTCCAGGTGATCCCAGGCTCCCCGATGCTGGTGCTGGACGTGGCGCACAACCCGCACGCGGTGGCGGCGCTGGCGCAGAACCTGGATCAGATGGGCTTCTATCCGCGAACGCGCGCGGTATTTGGCGCGATGGCCGACAAGGACCTGGCCAACATCCTGGCCCGGATCTCGCCGCTGATCGACCACTGGCATTTCTGCGACCTGCCGATCGCCCGTGCGGCGACCGCCCAGGCGCTCGAGCAGCGCTTCGGCGAGGCCCGCGCGGCGGGCGCGCTGCAGACGCCCAAGGCGGTGGGGCATTCGCTGCATCCGGACCCGATGGCGGCCCTGTCCGCGGCGGCGGCCGAGGCGGACCCCGCTGATAGAATTTTGGTCTTCGGTTCGTTCTTCACCGTGGGCGGCGTGCTCAAGCATGGCATCCCGAGACTGGGCAGCGGCGTCCAGCCGGAATCCCAGCCTTGATCCGGCTTCCGTTGAACGCATCGCAACGCTGCATTCGAACCTGTCGCAGTTGAAGCCGGCGGCCCTGACCGTAGATGCGGAAGGGCCGCTTTCCGCTCCAGAGGCGGCTTCAGTCCGGTGATCCCGCGGCAACAACCAGGCCTTCCGATTCCATGGGTTTTCTGTCCTTCCTGAAGCGCGGCGAAGCGAACGACTCCGGTGACCGAGGCGCCGAGCGCGATCGGGGCCGTTCCGGCGACGGCGGGCGTGGCCGCGGACGTGGCGGCGCGGACGCGGTCGATGACGTCCAGCAACTGCGCCTCAGGGCCCGCCGCCGGCTGATCGGCGCGGCGGTGCTGGTGGGCATCGCGGTGATCGTGTTCCCGCTGCTGTTCGAGACCCAGCCCCGTCCGATTCCGGTGGACCTCCCGATCGACATCCCGCGCAAGGACGGCGCCGTGCCGCTGGCGATTCCCGCCCCGGCGGCGCAGACGCCGCGCGCGGCGACCGATGGCGACGCCGGCCGCGGCATCATCACCGAGACCCCCGAGCAGGCCGCCGCCGACCGCGCCGTGCCGCCGCCGGCGCGCGTCGCCCAGGCCGTGCCGGTGCCGGACCCGGTGCCGCCCGCGCGCACCGAACCCAAGCCCGAAGCCAAGCCCGAAGCCAGGCCTGACGCCAAACCCGACGCGAAACCGGACGCCAGGCCCGAGCGCGCCGAGCCCAAGCCCGAGCGCAAGCCCGAACCGAAGGTGGCCGAGGCCAAGCCCGAACGCAAGCCCGAGCCCAAGCCGGACCCGAAGCCGGCGGAGGCCAGGTCCGACCACCGCACCGCCGACTCGGCCCGCGCGCAGGCGCTGCTGGAGGGCCGCGCCGCGCCAGATAGAAAACCCGATGCCGCCGCCTCCGGCGCGCGCTTCATCGTCCAGGTCGGCGCCTATGCCGATGGCAAGGCCGCGCAGGACGTGCGCGCCAAGGTCGAGCGCATGGGCCTGAAGACCTACACGCAGGCGGTCGACACCGCCGATGGCAAGCGCGTCCGCGTCCGCGTGGGCCCGTTCAACTCGCGGGACGAGGCCGACAAGGCCGCGGCGAAGGTCCGCGGCGGTGGTCTCGCTCCCGCCGTGCTGACGCTCTGACCGGCCGGCACGGAGATCGCCCGATGGACCGCCATGACCCTCTCAAGCCGAACCGGTCGCCCCGATGAACTGGGTCGACCTTGCGCTGCTGGCCCTGGTGGCCGTGTCCGTGCTGCTGGGCGCGTGGCGCGGCCTGGTCTTCGAGGTGATGACGCTCGCCGGCTGGGCGGTGGCCTACGTGGCGGCGCCCTACGTCGCGCCGATGGTCGAGCGCTTCATTCCCCTGGACAGACCGGGCCCGGCGATGGCCCATGCGATCGGCCTGGTGCTGGCCTTCGTGCTGGTGCTGCTGATCTGGGGCATCGGCGCGAAGCTGATCCGGGCGCTGATCCACGCGACGCCGCTGGGCGTGCTGGACCGGCTCGGCGGCGCGGGCTTCGGCGTGCTGCGCGCGGCGCTGCTGGCGCTGCTGGCCACCGTCATCGTCGGCATGACGCCGGCCGCGAAGTCGGCGGCGTGGACCGGGTCCCAAGCCGCCCCATGGCTGCAGGCGGCGCTGGCGCAGGTCCGGCCGCTGCTGCCCGAGGCCCTGCACGACTACATTCCGGCCTGAGCGTCACGAGCGCCCCGGCCTTCGCTTTCCTCCCGTTCCCAGAGCATTGAAGGACCTCCCATGTGCGGCATCGTCGGTGTGATTTCCAAGGCGCCGGTCAACCAGTTGATCTATGACGCGCTGCTGCTGCTGCAGCATCGCGGCCAGGATGCGGCCGGCATCGTCACCATGCAGGGCCAGAAGTGCTTCATGCACAAGGCGCGCGGGATGGTGCGCGACGTGTTCCGCACCCGCAACATGCGCGCGCTGCCCGGCAACGTGGGCCTGGGCCAGGTCCGCTATCCGACCGCCGGCAACGCCTACAGCGAGGAAGAGGCGCAGCCCTTCTACGTCAACGCGCCCTACGGTATCGTGCTGGTCCACAACGGCAACCTGACCAACGCCCATGCGCTGAAGGCCGAGCTGTTCGAGGTCGACCGCCGCCACATCAACACCGAGAGCGACACCGAGGTGCTGATCAACGTGCTGGCACACGAGCTGGAGATGGCCGGCCGCGACCTGCCGCTGACGCCGGCGCAGATCTTCAAGGCGGTGAGCGCGGTGCACAAGCGCATCAAGGGCTCGTACGGCGTGATCGCGCTGATCGCCGGCCATGGGCTGCTCGCGTTCCGCGATCCGTATGGCATCCGGCCGCTGTGCTTCGGCCAGTCGGGCGATGGCGAGGTGATGGTGGCCAGCGAGAGCGTCGCGCTCGAGGGCACCGGCCACACGCTGACGCGCGACCTCGCGCCCGGCGAGGCCCTGTTCATCGACACGGACGGTGCCCTCCACACGCAGCAGTGCGCCGAGAATCCGACGCTGAACCCCTGCATGTTCGAGTTCGTCTACCTGGCGCGGCCGGACTCGGTGATGGACGGCATCTCGGTCTACCAGGCCCGCCTGAACATGGGCGAGACGCTGGCCCAGCGCCTGATCTCGACCATCCCGCCCAGCGAGATCGACGTCGTCATCCCCATCCCCGAATCGAGCCGCCCGTCGGCGATGCAGCTCGCGCACCGCATCGGCAAGCCCTACCGCGAGGGCTTCGTCAAGAACCGCTATGTCGGCCGGACCTTCATCATGCCGGGCCAGTCCACGCGCAAGAAGTCGGTGCGCCAGAAGCTCAATGCGATCGGGCTGGAGTTCAAGGGCCGCAACGTGCTGCTGGTCGACGACTCGATCGTGCGCGGCACGACCTCCAAGGAGATCGTGCAGATGGCCCGCGAGGCTGGCGCCAACAAGGTCTACCTGGCCTCGGCCGCGCCGCCGGTGCGCTTCCCCAACGTCTACGGCATCGACATGCCGACCAAGGAGGAACTGATCGCCCACGGCCGCTCGGTCGAGGAGATCCGCCAGTTCATCGGTGCCGACGCGCTGATCTACCAGGACGTCGACGCGATGAAGCGCGTGGTCGCCCAGCTGCGTCCCGGGTTGAACGGCTTCGAGGCCTCGTGCTTCGACGGCACCTACATCACCGGCGATGTGTCGGCCGAGGACTTCGCGACGCTGCAGGCGCAGCGCAAGTCGCAGCCCGAGGAAGAGGACCTGCCGGCGCGCAGCCGTCTGGCGCTGCAGAGCGGCGGAGACCAGTGATGGCCAGCGACAAGAAGGGCGGCATCCCGCGCGTGGCGCTGCCCGCCGACGCGCGGCTGGACACGCTCGCGGTCCGCGAGGGCCTGCCGGCGACGCCGTGGGGCGAGAACTCCGAGGCGCTGTTCCTGACCAGCAGCTTCGTGCATCCGGACGCGGCGACCGCCGCGCGCCGCTTCGCCAACGAGGAGGAGGCCTTCGTCTACAGCCGCTTCTCGAATCCGACGGTCATGATGATGGAGCGCCGCCTGGCCGCGCTCGAAGGCACCGAGGCCTGCATCGCCACGTCCTCGGGCATGTCCGCGATCATGCTGCTGGTGATGGGGCTGCTGAAGGCCGGCGACCACGTGGTGTGCTCGCGCTCGGTGTTCGGCTCGACGATCAAGCTGCTGCAGGGCGAGTTCGGCAAGTTCGGCGTCCAGACCACCTTCGTGTCGCAGACCGACCTGGCCGAGTGGAAGAACGCGCTGCAGCCCAACACCCGGCTGCTGTTCGCCGAGACCCCGACCAATCCGCTGACCGAGGTCTGCGATGTCGCCGCGCTGGCGGAGATCGCCCATGGCCATGGCGCGCTGCTGGCCGTCGACAACTGCTTCGCGTCGCCCGCGCTGCAGCAGCCGGCGAAGATGGGCGCGGACTTCATCATCCATTCCGGCACCAAGTACCTGGACGGCCAGGGCCGCGTGATCGCGGGCGCGATCTGCGCGTCGTCGAAGTTCGTCGACGAGGTGTTCACGCCGGTGATGCGCTCGGTGGGCATGTCGCTGTCGCCGTTCAACGCCTGGGTCGTGCTCAAGGGCATGGAGACGCTGTCGGTGCGCATGAAGGCGCAGACCGCCAGCGCCGCCGTGCTGGCCCAGTGGCTGGAGGCGCATCCCGCCATCGAGCGCGTCTACTACCCGGGCCTGAAGTCGCACCCGCAGCATGAACTCGCGATGCGCCAGCAAGGCGGGCAGGGCGGGGCGGTGGTGTCCTTCATCGTCAAGGGCAGCGCCGAGGACAAGGGCCGCGCGGCCGCCTTCCACGTGATCGACCAGACGACGATCTGCTCCATCACCGCCAACCTGGGCGACACCAAGACCACCATCACGCACCCGGCCAGCACCTCGCATGGCCGGCTCACCGAGCCGCAGCGCCAGGCGGCCGGCATCACGCAAGGCCTGATCCGCGTCGCGGTCGGCCTGGAAGACATCGAAGACATCAAGGCCGACCTGGCCCGCGGTTTGAACTCCCTATGACCACCATCCGTACCCGCATCGCTCCCTCGCCGACGGGCTTCCTGCACCTGGGCACGGCGCGCACCGCGCTGTTCTCCTGGGCCTATGCGCGTCACTTCGGCGGCCAGTTCGTGCTGCGCATCGAGGACACCGACGTCGCCCGCTCGACGCAGGACTCGGTCGAGCAGATCCTGGCCTCGATGAAGTGGCTGGGCCTGGACTACGACGAGGGCCCGATCTACCAGATGCAGCGCCTGGAGCGCTATCACGCGGTCGTCGAGCAGATGATCGCGGCCGGTACCGCCTACCGCTGCTATTGCTCGCCGGAAGAACTGGATGCGATGAAGGCCGGCCAGGAGGCGCGCGGCGAGAAGCGCCGCTATGACGGCACCTGGCGTCCGGAGCCGGGCAAGACGCTGCCGCCGGTCCCTGAAGGCGTGACGCCGGTGGTGCGCTTCAAGAATCCGGTCGACGGCGACGTGACCTGGGAGGACGTGGTCAAGGGGCCGATCACCATCAACAACCGCGAGATCGACGATCTGATCATCCTGCGGCCCGATGGCGTGCCGACCTACAACTTCGCCGTGGTGATCGATGACTGGGACATGGCCATCACCCACGTCTTCCGCGGCGACGAGCACATCAACAACACGCCCTGGCAGATCAACATCTTCAACGCGCTGGGGGCCAGGCTCCCCGCGTTCGGCCACATTCCGGTGATCCTGGGCGACGACGGCCAGAAGCTGTCCAAGCGCCGCGGCGCCGTCAGCGTGACCGCCTACGAGGACAACGGCTATCTGCCCGAGGCGATGCTGAACTACCTCGCGCGGCTGGGCTGGAGCCACGGTGACGACGAGCTGTTCTCGATCGAGCAGATGGTGTCGTGGTTCGACGGCGGGCACATCTCGAAGAGCCCGGCGCAATGGGATCCGGCCAAGCTCGAGTGGGTCAACGCCCATTACATCAAGCAGGCCGGCGACGCGCGCCTGGCCACGCTGGTGGCGGCCCAGCTGGCCAAGCGCGGCTTGGCCGCGCCGGCGCGGCTGGAGGCGATGTGCGGCCTGTTCAAGGACCGCTGCAGCACGACGGTGGCGCTGGCCGACTGGCTGGCGATGTATGTGTCGCCGGTGACCGTGGGCGACGCCGACCGCGCCCAGCATCTGACCGAGGCGGTGAAGCCGGCGGTGCTGATGCTGGCCGACAAGCTCGAGGCGCTGGCCACCTGGGACAAGGCGGCGATCAGCGCCGCCATCAAGGAAACGATCACCGCGCAGGGCTTGAAGATGCCGCAACTGGCGATTCCGGTGCGCGTGCTGGCGTGCGGCCGCGCGCAGACGCCGTCGGTCGATGCGGTGCTGGAACTCTTTGACAAAGAAATTTTGTTGAACCGCTTGCGTTCCGTTTAAAACTCGGTCTATACTCTCGTTCTCGCTTGAACAGCGCGTAGTTCGAAACGAACTTCAAAGCGGCAGACAGCGAATCAAAACGGGGAGCGCGAGCTCCCCGATGAGATTCCAGGAAGCCGAAGAGACGCCGGATCGAATCCCCAAAGGGGGTATAGCTCAGCTGGGAGAGCGCTTGCATGGCATGCAAGAGGTCAGCGGTTCGATCCCGCTTACCTCCACCAAACTTCGGTTTGTGTGGCGCGCGGTTCAAGGAAAGAAGGTTTAGTCCCCTTCGTCTAGAGGCCTAGGACACCACCCTTTCACGGTGATTACAGGGGTTCGAATCCCCTAGGGGACGCCAAGTTTCGAGCTTGGTTACTGATCAGAGATTGATCGAGAAAATCGAAAAATTCTTCGGAAATCGATTTGATCGTTGTCAATATCAGGTATAGTAACGAAATCGACGCGGCGCTGACATCAAGCAATTGATGGCGGCAAAGCGAGAAGAGTTTGATGCGACGGATCAAAAGATCTTGAGTATCTGGAGTGGTAGTTCAGTTGGTTAGAATACCGGCCTGTCACGCCGGGGGTCGCGGGTTCGAGCCCCGTCCACTCCGCCAACAATGAGTTGAGACTCGGGCTGCGTACCGATTCGATGCGAAAGCATTCGGGGGTATAGCTCAGCTGGGAGAGCGCTTGCATGGCATGCAAGAGGTCAGCGGTTCGATCCCGCTTACCTCCACCAGAATCCTTCACGGAGACTGGGCGCGGACCGAGTCGCAGCAAGAAGGTTGAGTCCCCTTCGTCTAGAGGCCTAGGACACCACCCTTTCACGGTGATTACAGGGGTTCGAATCCCCTAGGGGACGCCAAGTTTGACAAGGCTTGGCTGCATCGCGGTTCCGAACGGAATCGGTGGCTTGCAGCGAAACTTGTTCGCTAACGATATCGACGTGCTTAACAACGTCGTATTTGGAGTGGTAGTTCAGTTGGTTAGAATACCGGCCTGTCACGCCGGGGGTCGCGGGTTCGAGCCCCGTCCACTCCGCCAACATTGAAACCCTGTCGATGCAAGTCGACAGGGTTTTTTCTTTTGTCCGTTCGGATTTGAATGGACCGCGCCGCGGCTGGTATTCAGAGATCTGGATACTCGCGCTTGCGTTGCGCCGTATAACTCCACCAATCTCGCGCCGGTGCGCCGTTCATGAAATCGACGGCTGCCATATAGGTATCCAGCACGCAGGGATCGTGGCGCTGACCGGTCAGCTTGCAGATTCGCTGATACAGCGCGAAGGCGTCGGCACCGATGAGATCCGCCGGCTGGCGAATCCCCATCGATTCAAAATCCCGAACCATCGCGGGGCCGATGTTGGGAATCTGCCGCAATGTCTGACATTCAGCGGCCGAAGCCGCTTTGGTGTGCGTCTTTCGCGCGGACATGCCGGGCTCCGGCAGGGTCAGTGAAACCCGCCGGAACGGATCAAGCCGACCGCCAGACCTTCGATGGCGAACTGCTCATCCGGTGTGACGTCGATCGGCTCGAAATCCGTGTTCTCTGGCAGCAGCCGGATGCCGCCCGCATGACGCTGGAAGCGCTTCACGGTGACCTCGTCGCCAATGCGCGCGACGACCACCTGCCCATTGCGCGCTTCGCTGATCTTCTGCACGGCGAGCAGGTCGCCGTCCATGATGCCGATGTCTTTCATGCTCATGCCTTTCACGCGCAGCAGGAAGTCGGGCGCCTTCGAGAACATCGAAGGGTCGACGCTATAGTGCTGCTCCACGTGTTCCTCGGCGAGGATCGGCGCCCCGGCCGCGACTCGGCCCACCAGCGGCAGCGTCAGTTGCGCCAGGCTCGCGAGCGGCAGTGCGAACTGGCTGTGCTCGCGGGCGCGGTTGACCTGGCGAAGCGCCGTCGACGGCAGGCGGATGCCGCGCGCCGTGCCGCCCACCAGCTCGATGACGCCCTTGCGGGCGAGCGCCTGCAGGTGTTCCTCGGCGGCATTGGCGGACTTGAACCCCAGCTGCTGCGCGATTTCGGCGCGGGTGGGCGGGGAGCCGGTGCTCTCGATGCTGTCGCGGACCAGATCGAAGATCTGTTGCTGGCGGGCGGTGAGTTTGGGTGGTGTTGCCACGGGCACAGGCCTTTATTCCATTGAGGACTGGACGTTGCTTCCCGGCGCGGCTCGAGGTTCGAGGTTCGAGGTTCGAGGTTCGAGAGCCGCCTGAGAATTCATCCAGCATCTGGATTTTTATACAGGAGACGACAAATTGCAAAGTGCGGCGCAGACGCTCGTGATCATCGGCACCGGCGGGACCATCGCGGGGGCCTCCGGCAGCGCGACGGACAACGTCGGCTACAAGGCCGGTTCGCTGTCGGTGGCGTCGCTGGTGAAGGCGGTGCCGGCACTGGCGTCGAGGCCGCTGGAGGCTGAGCAGCTGGCCCAGCTCGACAGCAAGGACATGGACCATGCGACCTGGGCGCGGCTGGCCAAGCGGGTGCGGGAGCACCTGGACCGGCCGGAGGTGCGCGGCGTCGTGATCACGCATGGCACCGACACGCTGGAGGAGACCGCCTACCTGTTGCAGCGCGTCCTGGCGCCGGAGAAGCCGGTCGTGCTGACCGCCGCCATGCGCCCGGCGACGGCCATCCAGGCGGATGGTCCGCAGAACCTGCTGGACGCGGTGGCCGTCGCGGAGAGCGATGGGGTGCGCGGCGTCGTCGCGGTCGTGGCGGGGCAGGTGTGGTCTGGATTGGAGCTGCGCAAGACGCACAGCTACCGGCTCGACGCCTTCGAGGCAGGTCCCGATGCCGGACCGCTGGCCGTGGTCGAGGAGGGCGCCGTGCGGCGTTTTCGTGACTGGCCGGCGGGCGAGGCGCTCGGCGCGTCCCTGCTGCCGGATGACGCGGCGCAGTGGCCTTGGGTGGAGGTGCTCGCCAGCCACGCGGGCGCGGAGGCGCGTTCCCTCGAGGCCTGGCGCGCCGCCGGCCTGCAGGGGCTGGTGCTGGCCTGCACGGGCAACGGCACGGTGAACCAGGCGCTCGAGGCGCCGGTGCGCGCGCTCAAGGAAGCCGGCGTGCCGGTGTGGCGGACCACGCGATGCGCGCAAGGCCGCATCGTGGGCGCGCAGGGCGAGCCCGCGGCGGGGCTGTCGCCCTGGGCGGCGCGCGTCGAGCTGATGCTCGCGCTGCTGCGGCAGCGCTGAAGATCAGGGCGCCCAACGACAAAGCGCCGGCGGATGCCGGCGCTTTTTTCATGGCGGGCCCGGGATGACCCGGGTGATCGCGGTGCTTAGACGATCGTCAGCGTGACGTCGACGTTGCCGCGGGTCGCGTTCGAGTACGGGCAGACCTCGTGGGCCTCGGCGACCAGCTTCTCCAGCTGCGCGCGGTCCATGCCCGGCACCGAGATCTTCATCGACACGGCGATGCCGAAGGCGCCCGGCTTGTTGGCGTGCGGGCCGATGCCGACTTCGCTGGTGATCGAGACTTCGGCCGGCAGCGCGACCTTGTTGCGCGCCGAGACGGCCTTCATCGCGCCGATGAAGCAGGCGGAGTAGCCGGCCGCGAACAGCTGTTCCGGGTTGGTGCCGCTGCCGCCGGCGCCGCCGAGTTCCTTGGGGGTCGACAGCTCGACCTTCAGCGCGCCGTCGGACGATTGGGCCGTGCCTTGACGGCCGCCGGTGGCGGTGGCGGTGGCGGTGTAGAGGGCTTTTTCGATGGCCATGTAGGGCTCCTTGGTGGGTGAGAGGGTTGGGAAAGAACGCTTGGGGTCAGGTGTTGCCATCCTCGCCGCCGTCCGCCGCGAGGGCGGCGGGATCGGCGGCGAGATCGGCGGCGAGATGGGTCAGTACATTCGTCCGCAGTTCCTGCAGACGGCGCGTCAGCGATTCAAGTTCGGCCGGACCGCAGGCACTGGCGCAGGCCAGTTGCTCGGGAATGCCGACCGCCTGATCGCGCAGCGCGCGGCCGGAGGCTGTGAGATGGATCTCGACGCGGCGCTCGTCGCTGCGGGCACGCTGGCGCTCGATCAGGGCACTGGCTTCGAGCCGCTTCAGCAGCGGTGTCAGCGTGCCGGAATCCAGGCTCAGCCGTTGCCCCAGTTCCGAGACGCCAATGCCATCGGTTTCCCACAGCACCAGCATGACCAGGTACTGCGGATAAGTCAGGCCAAGCGGCGCCAGCAGGGGCTTGTAGAGCTTGGTCATCGCCAGCGAGGTCGAATACAGCGCGAAGCACAGCTGCACATCCAGCTTCAGCCAGTCGGTGCCCGCGGGCATCGATGGCTGGCCGCCAGCGGCGCCGACGGGAGCGGCGGCGTCCTGCGGTCTGGGGCGGTTCGTCTTCGGCATGGGATGAACTGTAGCGAGCTATTTAATTGCACACAATTTAAATGGTCTTTGCCCGTAGTTGAGACGGACTATCGGCGCCCCGGGCTGCTGCCACCAGCACGGAAAGAGGGGACGCGCCAAGACGGTCCCTGTTCGAATGCCCCGGTGAGAACTCCCTCTCCCGCCTTGCGGGGGAGGGGATTGAAAGGCCGGGGCCCGCTCAGCCGGCGGACTGCATCGCGTCGACCTGCTCGCTCAGCTCGAGCCAGCGCATCTCGGCCTCGTCGATCTCGTCGCCGATGGCCTTCAGGCGCTTGCCGGCGTCCGCGATCTGCGCGGGCGTCTGGCCGGGGCTGGAGAGCTGCGCTTCGAGCGCCGCGCGTTCCTGCGTCCAGGCCTTCATCTTCGCGTCGATCTGCTCCATCTCCTTGCGCAGCGGCCGGGTCTGCTCGTTCAGCTTCTGGCGGGCCTGGCCGCTGAGCTTGCGGTCCTCGCGCTTGACCGGCTCGGCGGGCGCGGGAGCCGGGGCCGCGGCCACGGGCGCCGGAGCCGGCGCGCTGGCGCCCCGCGCGTCGCGCAGCGCCTGCTTGGCCTGCTCCTTCGCGATCTTGGCGGCCTCCTTGGACTGCTCCAGCAGCCAGCGCTGATAGTCGTCGAGGTCGCCATCGAAGGGCGCGAGCCTGCCGTCGGCCACCAGCCAGAACTCGTCGCAGACCTCGCGCAGCAGCGCGCGGTCGTGGCTGACCAGCATGACGGTGCCCTCGAACTCGTTGAGCGCCATCGACAGCGCCTCGCGGGTCTGCAGGTCCAGGTGGTTGGTCGGCTCGTCCAGCAGCAGCAGGTTGGGGCGCTGCCACACCAGCATCGCCAGCACCAGCCGGGCCTTCTCGCCGCCCGACAGGCTGCCGACCTCCTGGTTGACCATGTCGCCGACGAAGCGGAACTGGCCCAGGAAGTCGCGCAGCTCCTGTTCGCGCGCGTTCGGGCTGACCTCCTTGGCCAGCCGGATCATGTGCATCAGCGGGCCCTCGTCGGGCCGCAGCACGTCCATCTCCTGCTGCGCGAAATAGCCGATCGACAGGCCCTTGCCCTCGGTGATCGTGCCGCCCATCGCGCGCTGCATGCGCGCCACCGTCTTCACGAAGGTGGACTTGCCCTGGCCGTTCGCGCCCAGGATGCCGAAGCGCTGGCCGGCCAGCACCGAGCGGTCGATGCCGCGCACGATGACCTTCTCGCCCTCGTCCGTGTCGTAGCCGACCGAGACCGTGTCGAACATCAGCATCGGGTTGGGCAGGTTCAGCGGCTCGCGGAATTCGAAGCTGAAGTCCGATGCGGTGAGCACCGGCGCCAGCCGCTCCATGCGCTCCAGCGCCTTGACGCGGCTCTGCGCCTGCTTGGCCTTGGAGGCCTTGGCCTTGAAGCGGTCGATGAACTTCTGCAGGTGCGCCATGCGCTCCTGCTGCTTGTCGAAGGCCTGCTGCTGCTGGAGCATGCGCTCGGCGCGCATGGCCTCGAAGGCCGTGTAGTTGCCGCCGTAGCGATGCAGCTTGGTCTCGTCCAGGTGCAGCGTGACCTTGGTGATCGCGTCCAGGAATTCGCGATCGTGGCTGATGATGATCAGCGTGCCTTCATAGCGCTGCAGCCAGGCTTCCAGCCAGACCAGGGCGTCCAGGTCCAGGTGGTTGGTCGGCTCGTCCAGCAGCATCAGGTCGGAGGGGCACATCAGCGCCCGCGCCAGCTGCAGGCGCATGCGCCAGCCGCCGGAGAAGCTGTTCACCGGCGCATCGACCTGCGTGCCTTTGAAGCCCAGGCCCATCAGCAGCGCCTGCGCGCGGGCGGGGGCATCGAGGCTGCCGGCGTCCATCAGCTGCGCGTAGGCATCGGCGATCGCGTGACCGTCGTCGGCCGCTTCCGCGTCGGCCAGCGCCTGCCGGGCGGCCATCAGGCGGACGTCGCCTTCCAGCACGAACTCGGTGGCCGGCATCTCGGTCTCGGGCATGTGCTGCGCGACCTCGGCCAGCGCCCAGTGGCGGGGAATCTCGACATCGCCCTTGTCGCTGTGCAGCCGGTCGGTCAGCAGCGCGAACAGGCTGGACTTGCCCGCGCCGTTGCGGCCGACCAGGCCGACCTTCTCGCCAGGCTGGAGCACGACGCTCGCGTCGTCGAGGACGATCTTGGTGCCGCGCCGCAGCACCACGTTGCGCAAGGTGATCATGCGGACGCTCCCGACGCGGCCGAGCCGAAGCCGGCGGCCGCCAGCGCCTCGCGCGTCAGCAGCAGCACCTGGTCCTCGCCGGCCGAGGTCTCGAGCCAGGCCGCCTCCAGCCGCGGGAAGGCGGCTTCGAAGAACTCGCGCTCGTTGCCGATCTCCAGCACCAGCACCGCGTGCGCGCTCATCCGCGCGGGCGCATCGGCCAGCAGGCGGCGGATGAAGTCCATGCCATCGGCGCCGCCGGCCAGCGCGAGCTCGGGCTCGGCGCGGTACTCGTCGGGCAGCGCGGCCATCGATGCGCTGTTGACGTAGGGCGGGTTGCACAGGATCAGGTCATACGGACCCTGCGCCGGCGCGAGGCCGTCGCCCTGCAGCAGCCGGATCCGGTCCTTGAAGCCGTGGCGCTCGACGTTGATCGCCGCGACCGCGAGCGCGTCGGCGCTCAGGTCGATCGCGTCGACCGACACCTCGGGCCAGGCCATCGCCGCCAGCACGGCGAGACTGCCGTTGCCGGTGCACAGGTCCAGCACGCGGGTCGTCTGGTCGGACAGCCAGGCGTCGATGGTCGCGTCGGCGAGCACTTCGGCGATGAAGCTGCGCGGCACGATCGCGCGCTCGTCGACGTAGAAGGGCACGCCCTGCAGCCACGCCTCGCGGGTGAGGTAGGCGGCGGGCTTGCGCGTGGCGATGCGCTCGGCCACCAGCGCCTCGGTCTTCGCGCGGCCGGCGTCGTCGATGACATCGGCCCCGTGTTCATCCAGCGCGTCCAGCGGCAGGTCCAGCGCCCACAGCGCCAGCCAGGCGGCCTCGTCGAAGGCGTTCGCGGTGCCATGCCCAAACGAAACGCCCGCCTCTGAGAGGCGGGCGGCCTGGGCCTCGATCAATTCCAACAGCGTCACAGCAGCAAATTCTCCAGCGTGCGTCGGTAGATGCGCGTCAGCGGCGCGATCTGGTCCAGCGGCACGTATTCATCGATCTTGTGGATGCTCGCATTGAGCGGTCCGAATTCCACCACCTGGGGGCACAGCTTGGCGATGAATCGCCCATCCGAGGTGCCGCCGGTCGTGGAGAGTTCGGTGGTCACGCCGGTTTCGTCGGCGATGGCCGCGCCGATCGCGGCCGACAGCGCGCCCACCGGCGTCAGGAAGGGCTCGCCCGAGAGCGTCCAGTCCAGCGTGTATTCAAGGCCATGCCGGTCCAGCAGCGCGTGCACGCGCTGGCGCAGCGTGTCGGGCGTGGACTCGGTCGAGAAGCGGAAGTTGAAGTCCACCGTCAGCTCGCCGGGGATCACGTTGCCGGCGCCGGTGCCGGCCGCGAGGTTGGACACCTGGAAGGTCGTCGGGGGGAAGTGGTCGTTGCCGGCGTCCCATTCGGTCACCGCGAGCTCCGCCAGCGCCGGCGCGGCTTGGTGGACCGGGTTGCGCGCCAGCTGCGGGTAGGCGACGTGGCCCTGGATGCCGATGACGCGCAGGCGGCCCGACAGCGAGCCGCGGCGGCCGTTCTTGACCGTGTCGCCCAGGCGCTCGACCGAGGTCGGCTCGCCGACGATGCAGTAGTCCAGCCGCTCGCCGCGCGCGCGCAGGCGCTCGACGCAGACGACCGTGCCATCCCGCGCCGGACCTTCCTCGTCACTGGTGAGCAGGAAGGCGACGCTGCCGCGGTGGTCCGGATGCGCGGCGGCGAAGTCCTCCGCCGCCACGACCATCGCCGCCAGCGAGGTCTTCATGTCCGCCGCGCCGCGTCCGTACAGCCGGCCGCCGCGCACCGTGGGCACGAAGGGATCGCTGCTCCACCGGGCAAGATCGCCGGTGGGGACGACGTCCGTGTGGCCGGCGAAGACCAGCACCGGTCCCTCGGCCTCGCGGCCGCGCCGCACCGCCCACAGGTTGGCCACGCGGAAGCCGCCGGGGCCGCTGTCCATGCGTTCCAGCGTGAAGCCGGCGGCGGCCAGGCGCTGTCCGATGAGCTCGAGGCAGCCGGCGTCGTCCGGCGTTACCGACGGGCGGGCGATCAACTGCTCGAGCAGCGCGAGCGTGCGCTCGTCCATCGCGGCCGTCAGCCCGGCTGCACGTCGAGCGTGATCGACGTGAAGTTGGCGGTGTCGTCCGCGGGCTCTTCCTTCTTCGACGCGCCGGGGCCGCCGGGCTTCACGCCGGGGCCGTCGTTCTGCAGGCGCCAGAGCAGGTTGGTCGGCGAGTCGGCGAAGGCCAGGCCTTCCTCGCGCGTGATCGCCCCTTCGGTGATCAGCTTGGCGAAGTGCTCCTCGAAGCTCTGCGAGCCTTCGGCGATCGACTTCTCCATCGCCTCCTTGACGCCGGCGAAGTCGCCTTGCTCGATCAGCTCGGCGATCAGCTTGGTGTTCAGCAGGATCTCGGTGACCGGCACGCGGCCGCCCGCGGCGGCGCGCACCAGGCGCTGCGAGATCACCGCCTTCAGGCCCGCGCCCAGGTCGTTGAGCATCGCCGGACGGGACTCCGGCGTGTAGAAGGACATGATCCGGTTGAGCGCGTGGTAGCTGTTGTTGCCGTGCAGCGTGGCCACCACGAGGTGGCCCGACAGCGCGTACGAGATCGCGGCCGTCATCGTCTCGCGGTCGCGGATCTCGCCGATCAGGATGCAGTCCGGCGCCTGGCGCAGCGCGTTCTTCAGCGCGATCTGCAGCGACGCGGTGTCGCGGCCGACCTCGCGCTGGTTGACCAGCGAGCGCTTGTTGGTGAACAGGTATTCCAGCGGATCCTCGATCGTGAGGATGTGGCCGGTCATCGTCTGGTTGCGGTGCTCCAGCATCGACGCGAGCGTGGTGCTCTTGCCGGTGCCGGTCGCGCCGACCATCAGGATCAGGCCGCGCTTCTCGGTGATCAGCTTGCCCAGGATGGGCGGCAGGCCCAGGCTGTCCAGCGTCGGGATCACGTGCGGGATGTGGCGGAACACCGCCGCGATCGAGCCGCGCTGGCGGAAGCCCGACAGCCGGAAGCTGCCGACCTTCGGGATCGAGACCGCCAGGTTCAGCTCGCCGTTGTTGTCGAGCTCGGCCAGGTGCTGCGGGTCGATGACCTCGGAGATCAGCGCCCGCGGCTGGGCCGGCGTCAGCAGCTGGTCGGACAGCTGCAGCATCTGCCCGTTGATCCGGATCAGCACCGGCATGTTGGCCGACAGGTAGGTGTCGGACGCGCCTTTCTCTGCCATCAGGCGCAGGATGCGCTCCATGTTTCCCGTGCTCATGCGGTCTCCTCCGGACGGATGCTCTTCTTCAGGCTGGGGATCAGGCGCGCAGCAGCTCGTTGATGCTGGTCTTGGCGCGCGTGCCGGCGTCGACCTTCTTCACGATGATCGCGGCGTACAGGCTGTACTTGTCGTTCTTGGGCAGGCTGCCGCTGATGACGACCGAGCCGGCCGGCACGCGGCCATAGGAGACGGTGTCGGTCTCGCGGTCGTAGATCGGGGTGCTCTGGCCGATGTACACGCCCATCGAGATGACCGAGTTCTCCTCGACGATCACGCCCTCGACGATCTCGGAGCGGGCGCCGATGAAGCAGTTGTCCTCGATGATGGTCGGGTTGGCCTGCAGCGGCTCCAGCACGCCGCCGATGCCGACGCCGCCGGACAGGTGGACGTTCTTGCCGATCTGGGCGCAGGAGCCGACGGTGGCCCAGGTGTCGACCATGGTGCCTTCGTCGACGTAGGCGCCGATGTTCACGTAGGACGGCATCAGCACCACGTTCCTGGCCATGAAGCTGCCGCGGCGGGCCACGGCCGGCGGCACCACGCGCACGCCGGTGGCGCGCAGCGCCTCGTCGCTCATGCCGCCGAACTTGGTCGGGACCTTGTCGAAGAAGGTCATGTCGCCGGCGCCCATCTGGCGGTTGTCGTTCAGGCGGAACGACAGCAGCACGGCCTTCTTGACCCACTGGTGCACGGTCCATTCGCCGACGGCCTTGCGCTCGGCCACGCGCAGCGAGCCGGCGTCCAGGCGGCCCAGCACCTCGTCCACCGCGGCGCGCACCTCGGGGCTGTTGGCGGGGTTCAGGTTGGCGCGGCCTTCCCAGGCGAGGTCGATGATCGATTGCAGGTCTTGCGTCATGGTGCGGGGATGTTCGAGAGGATTCGGAGGAGCGGCGCGAAGCGCCTGGAGGTTCAGGCCGTCGATCCGGCCGGTGACTTGAGTTGCTTCGCGAAGGAGACGATGCGGTGGGCGGCTTCCAGGCATTCGGCCTGTCCGGCCACCAGCGCCAGGCGGATGCGGCCGGCGCCCGGGTTGAGGCCGTGGGCGTCGCGGGCCAGCAGGCTGCCGGGCAGAACGCCGACATTGTATTGAGCGAGCAGGCCCTGGGCGAAGCCAATATCGTTACCGTCTGGCACCGCCGCCCACAGGTAGAAACCCGCGTCGGGCAGGGCCACGTCGAGGACCTCAGCCAGCAGCGGCGTGACGGCGGCGAACTTGGCGCGGTACTGCGCGCGGTTCTCGATCACGTGGGCCTCGTCGTTCCAGGCGGCGATGCTGGCGGCCTGGATCAGCGGGCTCATCGCCGAGCCGTGATAGGTCCGGTACAGCAGGAAGCGCTTGATCCACGCGGCGTCGCCAGCCACGAAGCCCGAACGCATGCCCGGCACGTTGGAGCGCTTGGACAGGCTGGTGAACGCGATCAGGTTGCGGAAGTCCGGCCGGCCGAGCTGGACCGCGGCCTGCAGGCCCGACAGCGGCGCGGCGTCGGGGCCGTCGCGGAAATAGATCTCGGAGTAGCACTCGTCCGAGGCGATCACGAAGCCGTGGCGGTCGCTGAGTTCGAACAGCGTCTTCCACTCGGACAGCGGCATCACCGCGCCGGTCGGATTGCCCGGCGAGCAGACGTAGAGCAGCTGCGTGCGGGACCAGGTGGCCTCGTCGATCTGCGACCAGTCGGCGGCGAAGTTGCGGGCCGGGTCGGAGTTCGCGAAGGCCGGCGTCGCGCCGGCCAGCAGCGCGGCGCCTTCGTAGATCTGATAGAACGGATTGGGGCAGACGACGGTGGCGCCCGGACGGCTCGGATCGATCACGACCTGCGCCAGCGCGAACAGCGCTTCCCGCGAGCCGTTGACCGGCAGGATCTGCGTGGCCGGGTCCAGGCTCAGCGCGTAGCGGCGCCGCAGCCAACCGGCGATGGCCTCGCGCAGCCTGGGGTCGCCGGCGGTGGCGGGGTAGCTCGACAGGCCCTGGAGGTTGGCCATCAGGGCTTCCTCGACCAGTCGGGGCGCCGGATGCTTGGGCTCGCCGATGCCCAGCGAGATCGGGCGGTGATCGGGGTTGGGGACGATGCCCTGGGTCAGGGCGCGCAGCCGCTCGAAGGGGTAGGGGTTCAGCAGCGCCAACCGGGGATTGACCGGAGCATGGGCCGCAGGACTGACCGGGGACGTGGCAGCGGGGGAAGTCATCCCGGAATCATAGGGCGGCGGGTCCCGGTGGCCGTACTCGGGTGGACAACGCTGGGTTGTCGCTCAGAGCGAGCCTCGGCAGTCCGGCGCGCCGCAGCGGCAGCTCAGGCGGCCTTCGTGATGGGTGAGGCCGTAGTCGACGGTGATCTCGTCGCCCGGCGCCAGGTGCTGGAGCGCGAAGAAGCTGACCTCGCCGTCCTCGACCTGGATGCGCGCGTTGGGCCGGCAGCCATGGTTGGTGAAGCGCATCGCGTCCTGCGAGCGGCTGGCATCGATCGCCCGCGCGGGCGAGAGCTCCACCAGCATCAGCCGCGTGCCGGCCTGGGCGCGGCGGCGCGCCTCGGCCACGGTGATCGATTCGCCGGTCAGCAGGCCGAGCCGCGTGCCGGCGGGAATGGCCTCGGCCGCGAACACGCCGTAGCCGTCGATGCGGCTGCGCCTGAGCGCCACCGCGACGAACTGCGTGCTGGTGTCGTAGGCCAGGGCCATCCCGGTCGCCTCAGCGTCAGCCGCGGGCCGCTCAGCGCAGCAGGCCGGTCTCGAAGCCGTGCGCCGGCAGATCGACCGCCGGCAGCGGCTTCCAGCCCTTCTTGCGGTGCTCGGCCACGACGTTGGTGTAGATGCCGCCGCGCACGTACCACTTGGCGGTGATGCGGATGAAGCGCGGATTCGTGACCTTCACGATGTCCTCGAGGATGGTGTTGGTCACCTTCTCGTGGAACGCGCCTTCGTCGCGATAGCTCCAGAAGTACATCTTCAGGCTCTTGAGCTCGACGCAGTACTGGTCCGCGATCATGTCGATCGTGAAGTGCGCGAAGTCGGGCTGGCCCGTCAGCGGGCAGTGGCAGGTGAACTCGGGGATCTGGAACTGGATGACGTAGTCGCGCTCCGGGGCCGGGTTCGGGAAGACGTGGATCTCCTTGCTGGGCCGGCTCGGCGGGTTGGGCGGCATCTCGCGCATCTTGGGCGCGGCGGCGGTCCCGGCGGTCTTGGCCGGCTTGGCCGGCTTGGCGGCGGACTTCGGGGCCGCCTTGGCGGCCGGCTTGGCGGAGGGGTTCTTGGCCATGGGGCTGGGGAAAAGACGAAGGGCGCGATGGTATCATCCGCCGCGAACCGGACGCCCCTGCATGGGGCGTTTTCACAATCAAATCAAAGACTTGGCTCACATTCCGGGCGGGTCATGGTTCGAACGTCTCGATGCGACTGAACTCGATCAAGCTCTCGGGCTTCAAGTCCTTTGCCGATCCGACGAACTTCCAGCTGCCCGGGCAACTGGTCGGGGTGGTCGGACCCAACGGCTGCGGCAAGTCCAACATCATGGACGCGGTGCGCTGGGTGCTGGGCGAAAGCAAGGCCAGCGAACTGCGCGGCGAGTCCATGCAGGACGTGATCTTCAACGGCTCGGGCAACCGCAAGCCGGCCAGCCGCTCGAGCGTGGAACTGGTGTTCGACAACACCAGCGCGCGCGCCGGCGGGCAGTGGAACCAGTTCACCGAGATCGCCGTCAAGCGCGTGCTGACGCGCGACGGCACGTCGAGCTACTTCATCAACAACCAGCCGGTGCGCCGGCGCGACGTGCAGGACGTGTTCCTGGGCACGGGCCTGGGGCCGCGCGCCTACGCCATCATCGGCCAGGGCACGATCAGCCGGATCATCGAATCCAAGCCCGAGGAACTGCGCATGTTCCTCGAGGAAGCCGCGGGCGTCTCCAAGTACAAGGAGCGCCGCCGCGAGACCGAGAACCGCCTCAAGGACACGCGCGAGAACCTGACCCGCGTCGACGACATCCTGCGCGAGCTCAACAGCAATCTCGAGAAACTGGAGCGCCAGGCCGAGGTCGCCGCGAATTACCGCCACCTGCAGGAGCAGGGCACGCTGAAGCTGCATCAGCTGTGGTTCCTGAAGCACCGCGACGCGGCCGGCGAGTCGGCGCGGGTCAAGGGCGAGCACCTGGAGGCGGTCAACGCGCTGGAGGCCCGGATGGCCGAGCTGCGCCAGCTCGAGGCCGAGCTCGAGACCATCCGCCAGGCCCACTACGGCGCCGGCGACGAGCTGCATGCCGCGCAGGGCCGCATGGCCGAGGCGCAGATGGAGGTCAGCCGGCTCGAGGAGCGCATCCGCTACGTCGTCGAGGGCCGCCAGCGGCTCGAGCAGCGGCTGGTGGAGCTGCAGGCGCAGAACCAGCAGTGGCAGGAGCGCGCCGAGCAGGCCCAACTGGAGCTGGACGACGTCGCCACCCAGATCGCCCAGGCCGAGGAGCAGAGCGAGATCCTCGCCGCGCAGGCCGAGGACCAGGCCATGAAGCTGCCCGAGGTCGAGGACCAGGTGCGCGCCGCCCAGGCCCGCGCCAACGAGCAGCGCACCCAGGTCACGCAGGTGCAGCAGCAGATCCAGGTGCTGGCGGCGGAGAGCCGCAGCGTCGACGAGCAGCTCAAGGGCCTGCGCGGCCGCCGCGAGCGCCTGGCGCAGGAGCGCCAGGGCCTGGCCGCGCCGCAGCACGACAAGCTCGACGAGGTGAAACGGCTGTCCGTCGCCGCCGACGAGCAGCAGGCGGTCGCCGACGCGCGGCTGGCGGAACTGGCCGAGGCCGCGCCCGCCGCCGACCAGGCGCGCCAGCAGGCCCAGCAGGAATCGCAGCAGCAGGCCGCGAAGCTGACCGACATCGTCGCCCGGCTGACCGCGCTGCGCGCGCTGCAGGAGAAGGTGCAGACCGAGGGCAAGCTCAAGCCCTGGCTGGCCAAGCACGGGCTGCAGGACATCAAGGGCCTGTGGACCCAGCTGCACATCACGCCGGGCTGGGAGAACGCGCTCGAGGCCGCGATGCGCGAGCGCATGGGTGCGCTGTCGGTGGGCCGGCTGGAGACGGTGCAGGCCTTCGCGTCCGACCCGCCGCCGGCGCGGCTGGCGTTCTACTCGCTGCCCAGCGGCGACATCGCCAACACGCATCGCGCGCTCGCGCCGCTGAGCGACCTGCTGAAGCTGGAATCCAGCGGCATGAAGGCGCTGCTGAACGACTGGCTCGAGGGCATCTACACGGCGGAGTCCATCACGGACGCGCTGGCGCAGCGACCGAAGCTGAGCCACGGCGAGGTCATCATGACCCGCGAGGGCCACGCGGTGAGCCAGTTCGCGGTCAGCTTCTACGCGCCCGACAGCGAGACCGCCGGCCTGCTGGCGCGGGCGCAGGAGATCGAGAACCTGGAGCGCGAGCAGCGCGCGCAGACGCTGATCGCCGAGGAGGCGCGCGCCCAGGCGATCCGCGCCGAGGCCGCCTACACCGACGTGTCGCAGCGGCTGGCGGTGGTGCGCCGCGAGGCCAGCGAGACTCAGGCCCGGGCGCATCAATTGCAGGTCGAGCTGCTGCGCCTGGCGCAGCAGACCGAGGCCGCCGTGGCGCGCCGCGCGCAGCTCGATGACGAGCTCGGCGAGATCGACGCGCAGACCGAGGCGCTGATGGAGCGCCGCATGGAAGGCGAGGCCCGCTTCGAGGAGCTGGACCTGCAGCTCGCGGCGACGCAGGAGAAGCATGCCGAGCTCGACGAGTCGGTGATCCTGTCCGAGCGCAAGCTGGCCGAGGCGCGCGAGCATCAGCGCGTGCTGGAGCGCCGCGCGCAGGAGGCGGTGTTCAGCGCCCGCGCGCTGGCGGCCAAGCGCGGCGAGCTGCAGCGCAGCATCGAGACCTCGCGCCAGCAGGTGCAGGTCAACGAGCAGACCGTGCAGAACATGGCGCAGGAGCGCGCCGAGCTGGACGACGCCGCGGCCCAGGCCGGGCTGCAGGACGCGCTCGCGCTGAAGATGGAACGCGAGCAGGCGCTGGCGCTGGTCCGCGCCAGCTACGACGACCTCAGCCAGCGCCTCAAGCGCAGCGAGGAGCAGCGCATGACGATCGAGCGCGCGCTCGATCCGCTGCGCGAGCGCATCACCAAGCTGCAGCTCGACGAGCAGGCGGCCTCGCTGGGCGGCGCGCAGTTCATGGAACAGCTGGTCGCCGCGGGCGTCGACCTGGCGGCGCTGGCCCAGGGCATCGAGGACGGCGGCGTGAAGCTGTACGGCCTGCAGGGCGAGATCGACCGCATCACGCGCGACATCGCCGCGCTGGGCGCGGTCAACCTGGCGGCGCTGGACGAGCTGGGCGCGGCGCGCGAGCGCAAGACCTTCCTGGACTCGCAGTACGCGGACCTGACCAGCGCGATCACGACGCTGGAGGATGCGATCCACAAGATCGACCTGGAGACGCGCGACCTGCTGGGCACGACCTTCAACCAGGTCAACGAACATTTCGGCCGCATGTTCCCGAGCCTGTTCGGCGGCGGCCAGGCGAAATTGGTGATGACCGGCGACGAGATCCTGGACGCCGGCGTGCAAGTGATGGCTCAGCCGCCAGGCAAGAAGAACTCGACCATCCACCTGCTGTCGGGCGGCGAGAAGGCGCTGACGGCGATCGCGCTGGTGTTCGCGATCTTCCAGCTGAATCCGGCGCCGTTCTGCCTGCTGGACGAGGTCGACGCGCCGCTGGACGACGCCAACACCGAGCGCTATGCGCGGCTGGTGTCGGAGATGAGCAAGATCACGCAGTTCCTGTTCATCTCCCACAACAAGATCGCGATGGAGATGGCCAGGCAGCTGATCGGCGTGACGATGCAGGAGCAGGGCGTGTCGCGCATCGTGGCGGTGGACATGGAATCCGCGCTGGCGATGGCCGAGCAATGAGGATGACGACGGTGATCGCGGCGCACGTGGTGCACGAGGCGCGCGGGGCCGCAGGAGCAGATGAGCGATGACGACGGACTGGAACCTGACGACGCTGTTGGCCGCGCTGGGCGGCGTGGTGCTGGTGGGGCTGCTGGCGCAGGGCTGGTGGAGCGCGCGCAAGGCGGGCCCGCGGCGCGCCGAGCCGATCGTGCCCGCGGGTGACCGCCAGGAGCCGAGCCTGGGCGCCGGTGGCGCCCAGCGCGAGCCGGCGATCACGCTGGACGGCACCCCCGATGGCGCCGCGCTGCCGGACCTGCGCACGCTGGACGAGACGGTGCCGGCGGTGGCGCGCACGCGCAAGTCCTCGACGCGCATCGATGCGCTGATCGATGCGATCGCGATGCTGACGCCGGAGTCGCCGGTGAGCGGCGAGATGGCGCTGTCGCACCTGCCGGGCAGCCGGCGCGCGGGGACCAAGCCCTTCCAGGTCGAAGGCCTGAACGCCGACAGCGGCGAATGGGAGCTGCCGCATCCGGGCCAGCGCTACAGCGAGTTCCAGGCCGGGCTGCAGATGGCCAACCGCAGCGGGGCGCTCAACGAGATCGAGTACTCCGAGTTCGTGCAGAAGATCCAGGGCTTCGCGGACGGCATCGGCGCGATGCCGGAGTTCCCCGACATGCTGGACGTGGTGGCGCGGGCGAGGGAGCTGGACCAGTTCGCCGCCGGCCACGACGCGCAGCTGGCCATCGTGTTGCGGGCGCGCGGCGCGGCGTGGACGCTGGGCTTCGTGCAGCAGGGGGCGCTGCGGCACGGTTTCGTGCCGGGATCGATGCCGGGCCGGCTGGTGCTGCCGGCGTCGGAGGAAGGCGCGCCGCCGCTGCTGACGCTGAATTTCGACGCGCAGGCGGCGCTGGCGGAGGATCCGCAGGCCTCGTCGCTGCGTGAGCTGACCTTGGCGCTGGACGTGCTGCAGACGCCGGAGGCGATGGAGCCGTTCGCCAACTGGCAGGAGGCGGCGCGCGCGCTGGCGCGCGACTTCGAGGCCGATGTCTGCGACGACCGCGGCCAGGTGCTGCAACTGCATGCGTTCCAGGCGATCGGGCAGGAGCTGGCGGAGCTCTACAAATCGCTGGCGGCGCGGGATATCGCGGCGGGCAGCGCGGTGGCGCGGCGGCTGTTCAGCTGAGAGCGGCCATCGCCGACGACAACGGGCGCCTTCGGGCGCCCGTTTGCATTGGGCCGCGCCTGGCAGCATCACGCACAAGTTCGAGTGGGCGCGACTGCGTGTTCATCTAGGCATCGGCTTGGTTCGCAGGGATTTCGGTCATCGCGTCCCGAACGAAGGATCGGCACAGTGAGGGACTTCTGTGTGGATGGACGCGGCCTTGGCAACGAGGCGCGGTGACGAAGTGATCGAAACCCTTGAATCTCGAACCGTTCCAACCTCGAAGCCGTCGAGCGCGACGTCTTCGATCGATGCATTGGCCTTCCCAAGTGATCCGGCACCGGAGGTCAACCCGCATGTCTTCATCCTCAGCACCACCTTTGGATCGAAAGGGCAACTGGCGGCACTTCTCGAGGTGGCTCCAACGGTCGTCGAGCAGATGGATCGGGATCGACAACTGTTCAGTTTCTTCAGCCGATCCAAGCGATATCGGCTCTACGGCCTTTACCAGGCATTGCCGCAGGTGGCCGGCAAGCCGCTGAAGGCCGTCCTCGCCCGTTTCTACCAAGCCATCGACGCCGGGGAGACCTGGATGACCGAACAGCACTTCGCGTCGTTCTTCAGGGCGCCCAACAACATGCTGGCTTGGGCGACTCCGTTGGAGGTGTTGTTGGGGCATCGCCTGTATGACGCGCCCATTGAGCAAGAAGCCGCATGGCTGTACGAGCAGGACGCCGACTTTCGTCTGCGCGCGGTTCTCGGGGCGGCGCACGACGAGCTGATGCATCGGAGGAATTGATGGAACACGTCCAGATGCCCGTGCGCGTGCCACCGTTCCGTGGGCAGGAACTCCAACTGGAACTCATTGATGCCGGGACCGTCACGCTCCTGCGGTCCTATCAGCACCCCCATGCGGATTGGGAGCCGCCGCCCGTTGAGTTCCGTACCAATCGTCAGCTGGGCCGGGTTTATGCGATCTGGCACTCCCGCAAGGAAGATCTCGATCTATCCGCGAGCGTGGAGCGCCCTCTGCTCACCGAAGACCCGGAGTTTCAGGCCTTCCTGGCAGCTCACCCTTTCATTGACCTGCTGCGCACCGCCGCCTCGGATGAGCTCGGGAAACCGCAACTCGCTGCGGCTTAGGCCTTCGCCACGGTGGTGGACTCGGAGGCTGCCGTCAGCAAGCGCCGCACCTCTTCGTCCGTCGTCTGCTCGAAGCGCTCGTACCACTGCCCGACCGAGCGGAAGCGCTCCGGCGTCTGCCCGCAGATGACCTCGTCCGCGTCCTGCCCCAGCAGGTGGCAGGTTTCCGCCGCCGACACCGGCACCGCCACGACGATCCTCGCCGGCGCCAGTTCCCTCAGCGCATGCACCGCCGCGCGCATCGACGCGCCCGTCGCCATGCCGTCGTCCACCAGCACCACCTGCCGTCCCGCCACCAGCGGCATCGGCCGATCCCCGCGATAGAGCTTCTCGCGCCGGTGCAGCTCCCGCAGCTCGGCGCGCGTGACGATGTCGATCGCCGAGTAGCTGATCGCCAGCTGCTGGATCACCTGCGTGTTGAGCACCCGCACGTCGCCGGACGCGATCGCGCCCATCGCGTACTCCGGCTGGCCCGGCAGACCGAGCTTGCGCACCACCAGGATGTCCAGCGGCGCGTCGAGCGCCCGCGCGATCTCCGCCGCCACCGGCACGCCGCCGCGCGGCAGCGCCAGCACGATCACGTCGTCGCGATGCGCGTAGGCGCCCAGCCGTTGCGCCAACTGCCGCCCGGCATCACGCCGGTCGACGAAGCTGTGTCCCAGCGCCGGCAGCGGCTGCGGCCGCGCCGGGGTATCCGGCATGTCGAGGGAGGGCAGCACGGGCAGCATGGCGTGGGTCTCGGGGGACATGATGGGCTCGCAACGACATCGTTTCCATCCCCAGTTCAGAGCAAGCCGGATGCCCGCCGAGGCAGCCATCGCGGGCGCGCCATTTGCCGCTCACGGGACTCTTCCGACCCCTTCGATGTCGAGGTCCGCATGCCCAGCCGTTCCGCATCCACGTCCTCCCGAGCGACCCGCGCGTCGCGCCCGGCGCATGGCTCGTCCGCCAGCCACCGCACCCACCGCACGACGCATGGGGCCGCGCGCAAGCGCGCCTCCAACGCGGACCGCGGCTCGCGCGGCAAGTCGGGCGGCGAGGGCGGCTCCGCCCGCGGCGACAGCGACGACGCGCCGGCCGCGCGGCGCGCCATCTGGAAGGGCGCGATCAGCTTCGGCCTGCTGCACGTGCCGGTCGCGCTGTACCCCGCCTCGCGCGACCAGCGCGTCGACTTCGACTGGCTGGACAAGCGCACCATGGATCCGGTGGGCTACAAGCGCATCAACAAGCGCACCGGCAAGGACATCGACAAGACGCAGATCGTCAAGGGCGTGAAGCAGGACAACGGCGACTACGTGCTGGTCTCCGACGACGAGATCCGCAAGGCCTATCCCACCACCACCCAGACCATCGAGATCGAGACCTTCGTCCCCGCCACGCAGGTCTCGTTCGTCTACCTGGAAAAGCCGTACTACCTGGAGCCGATCGGCAAATCGGGCAAGGTCTACGCGCTGCTGCGCGAGGCCATGTCCGATGCCGGCCTGATCGCGATCGCGCGCCTGGTGATCCATAGCAAGGAGCATCTGGCGGCGCTGCTGCCGGCCGGGCCGGCGCTGATGATCGGCATGCTGCGCTGGGCCAACGAGATCCGCCCCTGCGACGACCTCAACCTGCCCGCCGAAGGCAGGTCGGCCCATGGCTTCAAGCCCAGCGAACTGCAGATGGCCCGCCAGCTGATCGACGAGATGAGCAGCGACTGGCATCCCGAGGACTACCACGACGAGTTCACGGCCGCGATCCGCGGGCTGATCGCGCGCAAGGTCGAGGAAGGCGAGACCGAGACCGTCACGCCGCTCGAGGCCGCGCCGGAGGCCGCGGGCGAGGGCGGCAACGTGGTCGACCTCACCGAGCTGCTGCGCCGCAGTCTCGGCGGCAAGTCGAAGAAGAAGTCCGCCTGAGCGCTGGCCCGGACCACCGCCCCAGGACCGCTCCAGGACCGCTGCCATGCCGACCTCGACCCGCCAGGATCCGCTGTCCCGCTATCGCCAGAAGCGGGACTTCCGCATCACGCCCGAGCCCGACGACGCCGGGCAGCGGTCGCGCCCGGCGCGCAAGACGTCCAGGACGTCCAGTCCCGCCAGCGCGGCCAAGGCGCCGCGACGCGCCGCCAAGCCCGGGACGCTGTCCTTCGTGATCCAGAAGCACTGGGCCAGCCATCTGCACTACGACTTCCGGCTGGAGCTGAACGGCGTGCTGCTCAGCTGGGCCGTGCCCAAGGGCCCGTCCTACGACACGAAGGAGCGCCGCATGGCGATCCATGTCGAGGACCATCCGCTGGCCTACGGCGGCTTCGAGGGCACGATCCCGCCGAAGCAGTACGGCGCGGGCGAGGTGATCGTGTGGGACAACGGCACCTGGGAGCCCGAGGGCGACGCCGAACAGGGCCTGCGCGACGGCAAGCTGGTCTTCCGGCTGCATGGGCAGAAGCTCGCCGGACTGTGGCAGCTGGTCCGCACCTCGCGCGACGCGTCCAAGCGCGAGCAGTGGCTGCTCATCAAGAAGCATGACGGGCTGGAGCGGCCGCATGCGGAGTACGACGTCACCGTCGCGCTGCCCGACAGCGTGATCCAACATCCGCTCGGACTCGCGGAAGAGCGCGCGGGCAAGGGCGATGGCAAGGGCGATGGCAAGGGGGACGGACCGGCTGCCCCCGGCGCGGCCGGCTCCGGGACGCCCGACCTGAGCCGCGCGAAGAAGGCCAGGCTCCCGGCGGAGCTCGGCCCCCAACTCGCGACGCTGGTCAGCGCGACGCCGCCCGGCGACTGGATCGCGGAGGCCAAGTTCGACGGCTATCGGCTGATGGCGCGCGTCGACAAGGGCAAGGCGCGGCTGATCACCCGCGGCGGCAACGACTGGACCGACCGGCTGCCGTCGCTGGCCGAGGCGATCCAGGCGCTGGACGTCGACAACGCCTGGCTCGACGGCGAGATCGTCGTGCTGCGCGACGACGGCGCGCCCGACTTCAACCTGCTCCAGAACGCGATCGGCCACCCGAAGCGCACCCGCCACGAGGACATCGTCTACTTCCTCTTCGACGTGCCCTTCCTCAATGGCCACGACCTGCGCGAGGTGCCGCTGATCGACCGGCGCGCGGTGCTGCGCGCGCTGATGGCCGGTCACGAGGGCGAGCGCCTGCGCTTCAGCGAGGACTTCGCCGTGCCGCCGCAGGACATGCTCGCCGCGGCCTGCCAGATGCGGCTCGAGGGCCTGATCCTCAAGCGCCCCGACAGCGCCTATGTCTCCTCGCGCAGCGAGACCTGGGTCAAGCTCAAATGCCAGCTGAGGCAGGAGTTCGTGATCGTCGGCTTCACCGATCGCTCCGATGGGGCGAAGGCGCTGGGCAGCCTGCTGCTCGGCTACTACGAAGACGGCGAGCTGCGCTACGCCGGCCGCGTGGGGACCGGCTGGTCGCAGGCGCAGGCCGCCGAGCTCCACAAGCGCCTGAGCGCGATCGAGATCCGCAAGCCGCATTTCGACGAGGCCACGATCGCGCGCAGCCACTGGGCCAAGATGAGCGGCCGCTCCGGCGGCGCGGCGCGCTGGGTGAAACCGGCGCGGGTGGTCGAGGTGGCCTTCGCCGAGTGGACGCCGGAGGGCCACATCCGGCATGCGTCCTTCCAGGGCGAACGCGAGGACAAGGCGCCCACGGAGGTCGGACGCGAGTCGGCGAAGCCGGCGCAAGAGGTCAAGCCGCCGAAGGCATCGAAGGCATCGAAGGCATCGAAGGCAACTAAGGCGGCGAAGGCGGCGGTGGCGGCGGTGGCGGCGAAGGCGGCACCGGCATCCAAGGCCGCGAAGGCCGAGGCGGCGCAGTCGAAACCGCCGATCAAGGCGGCCGGCGAGCTGCGCATCACCCATCCCGACCGCGTCATCGACCCGTCCACCGGCCACACGAAGATCGAGCTGGTGCGCTACTACGAGAGCGTCATCGAATGGCTACTGCCGCATCTGGGCCAGCGTCCGGTGGCGATCGTGCGCGCGCCCGATGGCATCGAGGGGCAGCTGTTCTTCCAGAAGCATGTCGAGGGCGACGAGCTGATCGTGATTCCCGACGCGGCGGCCCTGATGCATCTGACGCAGATGAACGCGATCGAGTTCCACACCTGGAACGCGCAGGCGGACCGCCTGGACCGCGCGGACCGGATCATCGTCGACCTCGATCCGGGCGAGGGCGTCGCGTTCAAGGCGGTCGTCGAGGCGGCGCTGATCACGCGCGCGCTGCTGAAGGAGCTGGGCCTGCGCAGCTGGTTGAAGACCAGCGGCGGCAAGGGCCTGCACGTGGTCGTGCCGCTCGAGCGGCGTCACGACCACGCCACGGCGAAGGCCTTCAGCCAGGCTGTCGTGCAGCACCTCGCCGCGACCTTCCCGAAGCAGTTCTCCGCCAAGAGCGGACCGCGGAACCGGGTCGGCAAGATCTTTCCGGATTACCTGCGCAACGGGGAAGGGCAGACCACCGCCGCCGCGTTCTCGGCCCGCGCCCGCCCGGGGATGGGCGTGTCGATACCGATCGACTGGGACGAGCTCGCCGAGGTCAAGCGCGGGGACCAGTGGACCATCGCCAACGCCCGCGACCGCCTCAGCTTCCAGAAGGAGGATCCCTGGAAGGACTACGCGGCCTGCCGCCAGACGCTGACGGCCGGGCTCAAGCGGCTTGGTCTGAAGTGACCGGCTGATCGACGGCGATCACGGGCAGGCGCAGTTCGAAGCGGGCGCCGCGCGCGGGCCCCTCGCTGTGGACCGTGACGCCGCCGCCATGCATCCCCATCAGCTGCTTGACCAGCGAGAGTCCGATGCCCAGCCCGCCTTGCGAGCGGTCCAGCGTGCGGTCGCCCTGCACGAACAGGTCGAACATCGTGGCCTGCAGCGACGGCGCGATGCCGACGCCGTTGTCGCTGACCGCGATCAGCGCGGTGCCCGCGTCGCCCGCCATCGGCGCCTCCAGGCTCAGCGTCAGGGCGATGCGGCCTTCCGGATCGGTGTACTTCGCGGCGTTGGTCAGCACGTTCGCGACGCATTGCACCAGGCGCGCCTGGTCGCCGCGCACGCGCGGACTGCGTCCAGGCGTGGTCACCGAGAAGTCATGGCGGCGCTCGTCCATCAGCGGCTCGACGGTCTCCACCGCCTGCGAGATCACCTCCGACAGCGCCACCGTGCCCCATTGGAGCTCGATGCGGCCCTGCGTGATCCGCGACACGTCCAGCAGGTCGTCGACCAGCCGCGTCAGCGTTTCCACCTGCCGGCGGATGATCTCGACCATCCTGCGCGCGCGCTCGTCCGGCAGACCCAGCCGCGACAGCACGTCGCCGGCGCTGCGGATCGGCGCGATCGGGTTGCGCAGCTCATGGGCCAGCATCGCCAGGAACTGGTCCTTCTGCCGGTCCGCCGCTTCCAGCCGCCGCCGCGCCTTCAGGCGCGCCGAGATCTCGCGGTAGTAGCAGACCACGCCCGGCGCGCCATCCGCCAGCGGGATGCGGTTGATCTGCCATTCGTAGGCCTCGGTGACGCCCAGGTCGCTGCGCTCCTGGACGAACTCCGGCGTCTGGTAGGGATCGCCGGTGGCCAGCGTGCGCTGGAAGAGCGCCACGATCTGGTCCGACAGCGGCCTGCCCCACAGCCGTTCCACCAGCGTGTCGAAGCGCTCGCCGATCAGCCCTGGCGGATGGCCGAAGGTGGCCCGCGCGGTCGGATTCGCCTCGCGCATGCGCAGCGCCTCGCCATCGTGCGCGACCAGGAACACGCCCATCGGCGCCTCATTGAGCAGGGTCTCGAACTGCTCGGTCCTCAGCCGGAAGGCGGCCTCGGTGGCCTGGCGCAGGCGGCGCAGCTCGAGCAGCGCGCCCAGCCGCGCCAGCAGCTCGCGCGCCGAGAAGGGCTTGATCACGTAATCGTCGGCGCCGGTGTCCAGGCCCTCGATGCGGGCCTCCTCGCCGGCGCGCGCGGACAGCAGCAGCACCGGCACGCCGCTGAGCCGCGGATCGTTGCGCAGCGCGGTCAGCAGGGCCAGGCCGTCGAGCCTGGGCATCATGACGTCGCTCAGCACCAGGTCCGGCGGCGCGCGGCGCGCCGCCTCGAGCGCCTGCAGGCCATCGGCGGCGAGCTCCACGGCGTACCACGGCGAGAGCAGGTCGCGCAGGTAGGCGCGCATGTCGGCGTTGTCGTCGGCGATCAGCACGCGCGAGCCGAAGGTCGACGCGAAGGGCCGGCGTCCGCCCGCCGCCTCGCCGGCGGCGATCCGCGCGGGCCCGGACCCGGCCGGAAGGCCTGGCACCGCCTCAGGGGCGGGCAGCCAGCGCAGCGCTTCCTCGACGAAGGCGCGCGCGCCGGTGGTGTCGGCCGCGGCCGGCGCGGCCTCGGAGACCGCCGGGGCGGTGTCGATCCGCTCGCGCGGCAGGTGCGCCTGCCCCAGCGGCAGCAGCACGCGGAAGATCGAGCCCTGGCCATGGACGCTGGCGGCCTCCAGGCGTCCGCCGTGCAGCTTCACCAGCTCCTGCACCAGGGCCAGGCCGATGCCCGAGCCCTCGTGGGTGCGCCCCTCGGCGCCCGCGACCCGGTGGAAGCGCTCGAAGACGCGGGGCAACTGGTCGGCGGGGATGCCGCTGCCGGTGTCCGCCACCTCCAGCACCGCCAGGCGCGGCTCGTCGCCGTCCTGCCGCAGCCGGACCGTCACCTGGCCGCGCATCGTGAACTTGAAGGCGTTGGACAGCAGGTTCAGGACGACCTTCTCCCACATCTCGCGGTCGACCCAGGCCGGCTCGTCCAGCGCCGCGCAGTCGACCTCGAAGGCCAGGCCGGCGCGCTCCATCGCCGAGCGGAAGGTGCTCGCCAGGTCGCGGGTGAAGGCCGCCAGGTCGGTGGCCTCGCAGCGCGCCTGCGCGCGGCCGGCCTCGATGCGGGAGAAGTCCAGCAGCGAGGTCACCAGCCGCTGCAGGCGCCGGGCGTTGCGCAGCGTCAGCGCGAGCCGGTCGCGCTGCGCCGCGTCCAGGCCGTCCGAGGTCACCAGCTCCTCCAGCGGCCCCAGCATCAGCGTCAAGGGGGTGCGGAACTCGTGGCTGATGTTGGAGAAGAACAGCGTCTTGGCCTCATCCAGCGCCGCCAGCGCCTCGGCGCGGCGGCGCTCGGACTCGTAGGCGCGGGCGTCGGCGAGCGCCGCGGCCACCTGGCCGGCCACCAGGTCCAGGAAGTGGCGGGCCGCCTCGTCCAGCGGCCGCCGCGGGCTGACGCCGGCGACGAGCAAGCCCGCGAGGTCCTTGCCGGGACCCCCGAGCGGCAGCACCAGCGCCTGCGCGGGCGGTTCCGGCCACGGCGGCAGCGCGCGCGTCAGACCCAGCTCCGCCAGGGAAAGGACTTGCGCGCGTTCTCCTTGCGTCCCTTGCGCCCCCTGCGTTCCCTGCTGCGTCCCCTGCTGCGTCCCGTTCGCGAGCGCCGCCAGCGGCCATCCCGGCGGGGGCTCCCGCAGGGACAGGCGCTCCGGCAGCCCGTCCCCGGGCAGCGCCTCGCCGTGACCACCGCCGGCTTGCGGACAGCCGGCGCGCCGCGCCGAGTGGCCGCCGGGCTCCATCAGGTAGAGCGCGGCGAACGGGATCTCGAGCGGGAAGGCGGTCAGCGCCTCGCAGGCCCGGTGCGCGCAGTCCTGCGCGTGCTCCGCGCCCACGCAGCGCGCGGCCAGTTCGCGCAGCACATGCAGGCGGCGCTCGCCGATCACCCGGTCCGTCACCTCGGTGACGACGCACAGCATGCCGCTCACCCGCAGCGCGTCGTCATACACCGGGCTGTAGGAGAAGGTGTGATACGTCTCCTCCGGAAAGCCGCTGCGCTCCAGCACCAGCATCAGGCCCTCGTCCCAGGTCGCCTCGCCGGTGGTCTGGACATGGCGGATGCGGCTGTAGGCGGCGTCCCAGACCTCCGCCCAGACGCGCTCCGAGCGCGCTCCCAGCGCCCAGTCGCGCTTGACGCCCAGCGTCGGCAGGTAGGCGTCGTTGCAGAAGAAGGTCATCTCCGGTCCCCAGGCCATCCACATCGCGTAGCGGGAGTCCAGCATCATCCGGATCACCGTCTTGAGCGACTGCGGCCAGCCGTCGGGCGGGCCCAGCGGCGTGGCGGCCCAGTCGAGCGCGCGCATGCGCGCGCCCATCTCGCCGCCGCCGTCCAGGAAATGCTGGCGCCGGGGCGGGCCGGAGGGCGGGGCGGAGGAAGCCGTCTCGTCGGCGCGCGCGCTGGGCAGGCCGGCAGGACCGGCGGGCTGTCGTTGCATCGGCGGTGAATCCGTTGTCAGGGCCAGGAGCGGGTCTTGCGCCGTCGAGCAAACGGCGCGCCCGTGGCGCACCGGCCGGCGCGGGGCCGGCTTCGGCCCGCGGGAGCGCAAGTTGCCGCAAGAACGCTTCGACCAAGCCAGACCTGGAGCGCGCACGTGCCGGAATCGATGGACCTGATCCTCTGGCGCCACGCGGAAGCCGCCGATGCCGCGCCGGGCATGGACGACCTGTCGCGCGTGCTGACCGCCCGCGGCGAACGCCAGGCCCGCGACATGGCGCATTGGCTCGACAAGCATCTGCCCAAGGACACCCGCGTGCTGGTCAGCCCGGCGGTCCGCACCCGGCAGACGGTGCAGGACCTCAGGCGCAAGGTCGAGCTGAGCGACGCCCTCGCGCCCCAGCGCGGTGTGGCGGCGCTGCTGGGCGCGGCCGGCTGGGCCGAGGCGAAGGCGCCGGTGATGGTCGTCGGCCACCAGCCGACGCTGGGCCTGGCGCTGGCGCACCTGGTCGGCGGCGTGCCGCTGGATCAGCTGGCGCGCAAGACCCCCTGGCGCCTGCGCAAGGGCGGCTTCTGGTGGCTGCGCTGCGAGCGCGATCCCAAGGACCGTCCCGGCGTGGCCGTGCTGGCGGTCCGCTCCCCCGATCTGCCGTGAGCCTCCCTCCAATGGACGGTCCGCGGCCGCCGCACTGGCCCCGATGGGGGGCGGTGTCTCTCGGGGGGCGCCCGCTACACTGGCGGCTTCCGCGTTCCGAAAGCCGCCTTGAGTTCCAGCCTGTTCCTCATCTTCCTGCTGATTTCCGCCAGCGCGTTCTTTTCGATGGCGGAGCTGTCGCTGGCCGCCTCGCGGCGCCTGAAGCTGCGCCAGCTGGCGGACGAGGGCGACCCGCGGGCCGCGCAGGTGCTGAAGGTCCAGGAACAACCCGGCTACTACTTCACCGTCGTGCAGATCGGCGTCAACACGCTGGCGATCCTGGCCGGCGTGGTCGGGGAGGGCGCGCTGACGCCGCACTTCGAGACGCTGCTGCGCCCGCTGATCGACGTGGACACCGCGCAGCGCGCGGCCTTCGCGCTGTCCTTCGTCTGCGTCACCACGCTCTTCGTCGTGCTGGCGGACCTGCTGCCCAAGCGGCTGTCGATGAACGAGCCCGAGCGCGTGGCGATGGCGCTGGTGCGGCCGATGCTGTTCCTGACGCTGGTGCTGCGGCCGGTGGCCTGGGCGCTGAACCTGATCTCCGACGGGCTGCTGCGCCTGCTGGGCCGGCCGGTGAGTCCGGACAACACCATCACCCATGACGACATCCTCGCCCTGGCGGCCGCGGGCCAGCAGGCCGGCGTCCTGGCGGCCGCGGAGCAGCAGGTGATCGAGAACGTCTTCGAACTGGAGACCCGGACCGTCGAGTCCTCGATGACCTCGCGCGAGCGCGTCGTGTATTTCTCGCTGGACGACGACGAGGCGCTGGTGCGCACGCGCATCGCCGACTCGCCGCACTCGACCTACCTGGTCTGCGATGGCGAGATCGACCGGGTCGTCGGCTATGTCGACGCGACCGACCTGTTCCAGCGCGTGCTGCGGGGCGAGGTGATCTCGCTGCGGGCCGAGCCGGCGCTGATCAAGAAGGTGCTGATCGTGCCCGACCGGCTGACGCTGGCCGAGGTGCTGACGCAGTTCCGCCAGGCGCATGAGGACTTCGCGGTCATCGTCAACGAGTACTCGCTGGTGGTGGGCGTGATCACGCTGAACGACGTGATGAGCACGGTGATGGGGTCGATGGTCTCCACCGACGAGGAGGAGCAGCAGATCATCCGGCGCGACGACGGCAGCTTCCTGGCCGACGGCATCACGCCGATCCCCGATGTGCAGCGCGCGCTGGGCGTGGACGACTTCCCCCATCCGGGGCAGTACGACACGCTGGCGGGCTTCCTGATGGTGATGCTGCGGCGCATCCCCAAGCGCACCGATGTCGTCGAATGGCACGGCTGGCGCTTCGAGGTCGTCGACGTCGACAGCCACCGCGTCGACCAGGTCATGATCGCGCGCGTGGGCGGGCCGGCGCCGGCGGGATCCCGGGACGCGGCGGACTGAGTTCCGCGCGCAGCGCCGCGTAGTGGCGCAACACCTGCCGGGCATAGGCCAGCCGCCGGGCCGGATCGCGCGCGTTGTAGGCGCCCAGCGCCTGCACATTGCGGCCCATCGACCGGAAGTTGCTGCCCAGGATCCAGGCCCCCACCAGGATGTTGGCGCAGGGCACCTGCAGGTCGGCCTCGCGCACGCCATGGCGCGCCAGCGCCGGCAGCCAGGAGGAGTTGATCTGCATCAGGCCGATGTCGGTCGAGCCGTTCGTGTTGCGGTTCAGCGCCGCGGGATTCAAGCCCGATTCCTGTCGCGCGATCGCCTTCAGCAGCAAGGGCGGCACGCCATAGCGCCGGCCGGCGGCGAGGAAGCAGCGGTCGAAGCGTGACGCGTCGCCCGTCCGGGCCTGGGCTGGCGCCAGGCCCGCGGCGAGGGCCGGGAGGGCCGTCAGCGCCGTGAGCGCCGCGAGGGCCACGAGGGCCACCCGCGCGCGCCTCACAGGCCCCCCATTTCCGCCTGCAGGCTCTGCTGCGCTTCCATGACGGTGGACAGGAAGCCGCCGAGCAGGAACAGCAGCAGTGCCGCGGCCGCGATCATCAGCGCCGCGTTGAGCCGCGCGGCGGAGTCGGCGATGCCCAGTTGCAGGCGGTCGATGGAGCCGATGCCGATGCGCACGAAGGCGGCGACCGGATCGCGGCGTTCGGCGGCGTCCTGCACGCGCTCCTCCATGGCCGGCGGGAGCACGCCGGTGGCGAAGGCGCGGCCGAACTGCGCGGCCTCGGCGCCGGACAGGCGCGCCAGGATCTGGCGCAGATGCCAGCGCATCCAGGGCGCGCTGAAGCGGCCGGCGCGCTCCAGCGAAGCCCGCAGCGACACGCCGGCCCGCATCAGCGAGGACAGCGAGATCACCAGCATCGCCCCGGAGAAATCGCGGTAGAGGCTGAAGGGCGGATGCCGGTCCAGCCAGCGGCGCGCGCGGCCCTGCCAGCGCGGCAGGGCCCACAGGAAGAGCGCCGCGGCCCCGAGCGCGGCGCCCCCCAGCGCCAGTCCGTGATGACGCACCGTCCAGGCGACCGCGTGCAGCGCGCGTCCCAGCGGCGGCCAGCGCTGCGGGTCCAGCAGGTCGGCCAGCACGGGCACGGCCTGCAGCGAGAAGGCCACCAGGATGACGGTCATCGCGCCCAGCAGCAGCAGCGGATAGGCCACGGCCTTGCGCACCGCGCGGAACATGCCGTCGACCTTCTCGGCCGTGGTGGACAGGAAGTGCAGGCCCTGGGCCAGGCGCTCGTCGCCGCCGCCCTGCAGCGCGTCGATCATGATCACCTCGGTGGGCGGGACCACGCCGTGCAGCGCCCGGGCCAGCGAGCCGCCCATGGCCGCGCGCAGCATGCGCCGGTACAGCAGCATGTCGCCGCGCGAGCGCCGGCGGGCGCGGGTTTCGAGCTTGCGCAGGATGGTGAAGAGCGGCACGCGGTCCTCCAGCGCCGACGCCAGGTCGTAGTAGAAATCGCCGCGCCGGCGCCGCAGCCGTCGCGCGGCCAGGCGCAGCAGCAGCCAGTCCAGCGGCGTCATCGCTCAGTCCTCGTCGTCGCCGAGCATCTTGGCCAGCAGCAGGGCGCTGCCGAAGGTCCGCTCGAAATGGAAGGGATCGACGCGCCCATGGGCCACGTCGTACAGCACATGCCCCCAGGCGTCCTTGCCGTCCATGTCGGCGTCGGTGAACGGCGCCTTGCGGCGGCGGCGCCAATGGCGCCGGGCCTCGGCGTCGCGGCCCTGGCGCAGCAGGTCCAGCAGGCGCAGGTCCGGGACGATCACCTCGGCGCCGACCTTGACGCCGGCGGTGCCGTTGCGGGCCTCGCCGGACGGGGGAGTGGCGCCGCCGTCCTCCAGGCCCGGCGCGCCATCGCCGTAGTCGATGCCGGAGCGCCGGCAGTGCGGACAGCCGCGCGCGCTGGCACAGTGAATGGTCAAGGGATCGAGGCCGAAGCCCGCCTGGAACACCCGCAGCGCGTCGGCGCTCATGACCTGCGCGGCCGGCCTCTTGCAGTGCTCGCAGTTGACCGGCATCAGCACCTGGTAGACGAGGGCGGAGATGAATTCCGGATCGCACAGGTCCTCGCGCGCCAGCCCGAGCAGGCGCGACGACAGCCGGCCGACGATGCCCAGCGCCGAGGTGGCATGCACCGTCGACAGGATCTTGTGGCCGCTCTGGATCGCGCCCTGGGCCATCGAGGCCGACAGCCCGTCGCGGATCTCGCCGAACAGGCCGACGTCCGGGTCCATCCGCAGGAACGCGAGCATCGCCGCGTGGAAGGGGTCGGCGCCCCCGGACGCGCCGCGCTGGATCGAGAGGTGGCTGACGCCGGGCGTCTCGTACTCGACCGGATCCTCGATCGTGAAGAGCTTGCGCGAGCCCTCGCGGGCCAGCATCGCCATCATGGTGTTGAGCGTGGTGGTCTTGCCGGAGCCGGTGACGCCGGCGACGAACACGCCGCCCCAGGCTGAGGCGAGCGCCTGATGCAACTGGCTGGCCTGCCAGGGCGTGAAACCCAGCGTCGCCAGCGAGCGCCCGGTCGCCCGCGCGGCGGGTTCGCGGCCATCCGTGCCCGCCGCGGCGGCGCCGCCCGACGCGCGCAGCAGCCGGATCACCACGTCCATGCCGCCGACCGCCGGATGGCTCTGGTAGCGCAGCGTCAGGCGCTGGCCGGCCAGGTCCAGCGGAATCATGGCGGCCTGCGGCACGGCGCCGTTGAAGGCGACCTCGGTGCGGGAACGCTCCTCCGCCAGCATGGTGTAGGCGGAGGAAACGCCGTCGATGGCGGCGCGCGCCGGATGCCGGCCCAGCAGGCGCATCTGGCCGTCGAGCCGCACGCGGGCCAGCGCGACCGGCCCGCGCAGCTCCAGGTGCAGGTCGCTGGCGCCGGCCTCGAGGGTGCGCCGCACGATGCCCCGGAACCATTCGATCGGCGACGACCCCGCCACCAGCGCGTCGATGTCGCGGGCGCTCTCGGCGGCGTGGCGCTCGTCGAGCGTGGGTTTGGCGGGAGGCGCGCCCGCGGCCGCCTCCGCGGCCGCGAAGGCGGCGCCGGCGCTCAGCGCGGCGAAGACCGGGGCCTCGGCGGTGAGATGGCCGGCGAAGCTCAGTCCTCGCGCCTTGCCCGCCTGGACCAGGCGATACCAATCCGGCTGATGGACCTCGCCGGCCGCGGACACCACGAGGAACCGCCCACCCGGCAACGCCAGCGCGGCCAGCCGGTCCTGCTTGCCTGCCGGCACGGGCAGCAGTCCGCCGCGGTCCGCTTCCAGCGCTTCGTCGGCCGGGACGGACAGCAGGCGCTCGAAGGGCGGCAGACCCGAGGGATCGTCGATGTGGCGCGTCATGGCCAGACCTCCGGCACCGGAGCCGCCCCGTCGACGGGCGGGAGCCCGGCCGCCTGGCGCAGCGCGTCCTGCTCCTCGGCCGTCAGCGACAGGGCCTGGGCTGGCGATTCCCGCCGCCCGGACGGCGTCTCGAAGCCATAGGCTGCCGCCAGCGTGCCTCGGCAGGGCGGCGCCAGCACGAGTCGCCGTGCTTCCCGCGCCGCCCCGGACGAGCGCTCGAGGATCAGGCCCTCCGGCGCGAGCTCCACCACCCGCCACGCGCCGATGCGGACGGCGGCGTCGATGGGCGCGTCGATCCGGTGCACGCGGCCGCGATGCAGCACTTCGGCGCGCCAGCGCGGACCGACCCCCTGGAGCGTCCACAGCCGGGGCGCCTCGGCGTCCTCGCGCGCGGCGGCTTGCCCGGCCCCTGGCCGGCTGCCCTGCGCGGGCGCACGCCCGGCGAGCTTCGCGGCCGCCGTGGCCAGCTCGTCCGCCTTGTGGCGCTGCGCGGCCTCGACCAACTGGCGCAGCGTCACGGCAGGGGCGCGATCGAGGACCGGCGAGGCCGCGGCGGCCGCCATGAACGACGCGCCGGCGAGCCATGCGACCGCGCGCCGGCGCGGAATGGGGCCGCGAAGGGAGAGCGCCGGCCGGGCCGGCGGCGGAAGATCGATGAGGTCAATAGCGGTCGCCGACGGCGAACAACGATCCGGAAAGTTCATAGGACAGCGGCGAGTCGCCGAGGTTCAAGGTCAGGGAGTCGACGACGACATAAGGGGGGATCTGCAGCAGCGGCAGCGACCAGAGGCCGTCCTTCAGACGCCACGCGAGACGCATCGCGCGAGGCGAGCCGGCCGCGGCGTCCGCGGCGTCCGCCACGAGCGGCACGCCGGCGTCCAGCAGCGCGGCGCCGCCGCCGACCAGCATCAGCTCCTGCAGCCGGCTGCCCCAGCCATTGACCGCGTCGCGCAGCGGCGGCAGCGCGCCGGGCGTGAGGGCCTCGGCGTCCGAGGGCAGCTCGGCGGTTCCCGGCAGCGCCGCCGGCATCGGGGCCGCCAGCCAGTCCGGCATCGACTGGCGCTCGATGGCCAGGACCGGCGCGGCGAGGGCGCCCGGCCGCGGCTCGCTCGAGGCCTGCCAGGTGGCATCGAGCTGAGCCAGCGTGCCGTGATGCCGCGTCCAGGTCGCGATGCACCCGTCGACGCGGCTGCAGGTGAGCTGGCGCAGCGTCCATCCGGCCCGGTTCAGCGGCATGAGGGCGATGGCGGCACGCCAGCGATCCAGCGCGCCGGAACCGGGCCGGCCCGCGGTCTCCAGGGTCCGGGCGACCTGGCCGGCGCGCTCGCGGGCCGCCTGCGCCGCCCGGTTCGCCGCGGTCGCGGCGGCATCGCGGGCCTGATCGGCGGCGAGGCGCTCCTGTTCGTGCTGCCGCATCAGCCAGGCCGCGCCCAGGCCCGCCGCCAGCAGCGCGCCGGCCGCGAGCGCGGCGATGGCCGCCACGCGGCGCTCCCGGCCAGGCAGGGGGCGCAGGCGGGTCTCCGGGTCGGGGCGCTCGAACAGCAGGTCCACGGACAGCGCCTCGCCCACGCGCCCCTGTCCCGGCAGATGGCTGGCCACGCGCACGGTCTGTCCGGGATGCAGATCGCGGAACTCGCGCAGCAGCGCCTGGGCCGCGTCGAGGTCCGGCAGCAGCCGATCGAAGCCGGGCACCGGCCGCCGGTCCATCAGGCCGACGAAGCCGACCTGCCGGCCCGCGCCGATCAGGCAGGCCTCGGCGCCGTGATCGGAGAAGCGCGTGACCAGCAGCGCCGCCGCTGAATAGGCGCGCTGGGCGCGCTGGGCGCGCCGCGCGCCGTCGATGCGGCGGGCCAGGCCCACGAGGCCACCCGCGATGCCGCCCGCGATGCCGCCCGCGATGCCGCCCGCGATACCGCCAACCGGCAGCCCCGCCGCGAAGTGGAATCCCGCGGCGCGGGCGAGGCGCCACTCGGCCGCGAGGTCCGCGGGCCGCGTCAGCGGCTGCCATTCCAGCCCGAAGGCCAGCGGCAGGCCGGCGATGTCGACGACGGCCGCGACGCCGGGTTCCAAGGGGGCGGTCGCGCGAGGGGCGTTCACGGCTCCACCAGCCGCGGCGTGATCAGCACCACCGTGCCCTGCCTGCTCCGCGCGCCGCGGCGCGCCAGCGGCAGCAGGCCGCGCACGATGTCCGCGTCGTCGAGCTGGGCCTGCTCGCGCTCGAAGCCGGTCAGCACCAGCGTCCGCCCGGCGGGCACGCTGATGCGCTGCATCGCGCTGAAGCTCATGGTCTCGGGCAGTTGCACCGATTGCGCCGAGTCGCCGGTGCCGCTGGTGAAGGCCCTGAGCTGGCGCAGCTCGCTGACCTGCAGCGCCGTCTGCAGCAGCACCAGGTTGGAATCGAGGATCACCGGCAGCACCGTCAGGCCCAGGCCGGTGGACAGCTTGGCGGACTCGAGCGCGCCGGGCGTCGTCAGGCCGGTGATGGGGTTGTGCGTCGCCGCGGTGGAGCGCTGCACGTAGGAGCGCGTCTGCAGCGCGCCCAGCGGCACCGGCATCCGGTTGGTCGTGGTCACGACGCTGGAGTAGGCGGTGGACACGCGGCCGTACTCCTGCAGCGCCTTGGCGATCCATTCGCTCGCCGAGCCGCGCGACGCCGACGGCCCGAGCACGAAGCCCAGCGCGGCCGCCGTTCCGCCGCTCATCGGGCCGAGCGCGGCCGGCGCGGAGACCTGCAGGCGGTTGCCCTGGTCGAGCCGGCCGATCACGGCGTGCCAGTCGATGCCGTGGCTGTACTCGTCGAAGAAGCTGACCTGCAGCACCTCGACCTCGAGCACCACCTGGCGCAGCAGGTTCGCATTGAGCGCGTCCAGATGGGCCTGCACGCGCTCGACATTGATCAGCGCGTCGGTGACGGTGACCAGGCCGGCGCGCGGGTCCACCTGCAGCGAGGCGGCCGGGGAGAGCATGGGCCGCAGCACGTCGGCCAGGCCGTGCCAGTAGTCGCTCTGGGCGCTGAAATCGACCTTGGCGGTGCCGGCGCCGCCCTCCGGGCCGCCCAGCACGTCGAAGGCGGCGCTGGCGTCCAGTCCACCGGGCAGCGCCTTGACCGGCAGCGCGCGGGTGACGACGCGGGAGAACACGATGCGCCCGCCGGCATGGACCCACTGCAGGCCCGCCTGGGCGGCGATGCGGTCCAGCAGCGCGCGCAAGGGGCCGGCGTGGTCGATCTCGACGGTGTTGCGGTGCGCCGAGGGCGGCACGTCCAGTTGGCGGGCGCCGGCCTGCGCGGCCAGGCGGCGCGCGCCGGCCTCGTCCGCGAGCGCCGCGCCGGCGTCGAAGGCCGGCCGGGCGGCGGCGCCGGGCGCGTAGTCGGCGGCATCGTGCAGCGCGTCGGGCGTCATGAGGACCGGCAGGTCGATGGTGCGCGACAGCAGCTCCGCGGCGGCGGCCAGCGACAGGCGGCCAGGCACGTGCAGCCGGACATCGCCCAGGCGGGCCGGGAGGCTTTCCTCGCGGCGCAGCGGGATCGAGCGGCTCGTGAAGCGCGGCACGGGATCGACGACGAGCAGCCGCGCGGGCGCGGGCGACTCCCGCAGGCGGGACTGGAGGTCCTGGGACCGCCCGGCCAGACGCTCGTGGATCTGCGCCGTCTCGCGCGCGGCCGGAAGCGCGCAGGCGCCGAGGAGCGCCGCGAGCGCGGCCGCGCAGAATCGCGTGGGCCGCGCGGGATGGGGAGCGGGGCTCATTGCCGCGCCCCCTCGGGCAGGAATCGCCCGATGCGCACGACGCGCGAGGCCGGCTGGAGCCGGGCCTGCAGCGGAAAGTCGGTGCCGTGCAAGGCGCTCATCGCCTGGTGCAGGGCCTCGGCGAAATCGCCGCGCAGCGTGACCTCGGCGTCGATGGGGAAGTCGCGATCGACTTCCCACACGAGTTGCCAGCCGGCCTCGCGCGCCCAGCGCGAGAGCGCGTGATGCACGGTCCCGTCGGCATGCGTGAAGGTCCACTCGGCGCGCGCGGGCGAGGGGGGCGCGGGCACCGGCGCGGAGGCGGGCGTGGAGGAGGGCGCGGAAGGCAGCGGCATGACGGCCGGCTCGGCCCGCGCCACGCTGGCGAGCACCGCGGCGGACAGGAGTGCCAGGCAGCCCGCGCCAGCGGCGAAGGAGGGGCGAGGAATCATGGATCCGCGGCTCACGGGCCGATCAGCGCGTGGATCGTGACGGTGTCGGCGCCGGTCGGGTTGCATTGCGCGACCAGGCTGGCGACATCGATCGGCGCGGCGCTGCCCGGCGTCTTGAGCATCTTGTCCGGGGTCGTCATCTCGCCCGAGGGCGCCTCGGCCTTGGTGTCGACCCAGACGCCTTCGGCCAGCATGGCCAGGCCTCGCACGAGGCTGGCGCACTCCGCCCTGGGAATCGCGGCGTAGGAGATCGCGAAGGCGCGGCCTTTCTGCAGCGGCGGGATGTCCTTGGTCAGGCCGGTCGCGAAGATCTGGCCGTCGAACTGGTGGAACACCTTGTCTCCCTCCCTGACCATGTCCCTGGGGAAGGCGCCCATCTTGACCGCGGCCGCCGTGGTCAGGCCCTCCAGGTCGGTGCGGTCGGCATTGCCCATGCCGGCGATGATCAGCTTGGTCTGCGGCAGCTGGCGCAGCAGGGCGGAGCGGTCGATCTGCGCATTCAGGCTGCGCATGCCGACCAGCACCATGACCATGACGACGATGATCACCCCCATCCCGATCAGCAGTTCCAGCAGCGTGACGCCGCGCTGCCCTCGCGGGACGGCGCGCTGCATCCGGGCGCGGACGGGAAGAAAGGGTGCGTGGGATTTCATGGAACAGGCCTCCTTGCAGGGACATCGGGGGACGGCGCGCCCGCCGGTTGCGGCGGGTGCGCCAGGGATCGGGGATGCCGGCCGTGACCAGCGGTCGCTCAGTGGGGGTGCGCCACAATGGGCGCATGACTCCCAAACCGTTCGACGTGACCTCGCTCTCCGACCCACAGGCCGCCGCGCGCGCCGCCGAGCTCCGCGACCAGCTGCATCACCACGCCCACCTCTACTACGTGCTGGACGAGCCCGCGTTGCCGGATGCGGCCTATGACCAGCTGTTCCAGGAGCTGCAGGCGATCGAGGCCGCGCACCCGCGGCTGCTGACACCGGACTCGCCGACGCAGCGCGTGGGCGGGCAGGTGCTGGAGGGTTTCGAGCCGGTGAAGCACGTGGTGCCGATGTTGTCGATCCGCACCGAGACGGACACCGAGGCCAGCGGCGCCGAGAACTTCGATGCCCGCGTGCGCCGCGAGCTGGACCTGGAGCCGGACGCCGCGCCCGTCGAGTACGCGGCCGAGCTGAAGTTCGACGGCCTGGCGATCAGCCTGCGCTATGAGCGCGGCGTGCTGGTGCAGGCCGCGACGCGCGGCAACGGCGAGACCGGCGAGGACGTGACGCAGAACGTGCGCACGATCCGGCAGATCCCGCTGCGGCTGCGTGGCGACGGCGCCAAGGCCGAGGTGCTGGAGGTGCGCGGCGAGGCCTACATGCGCCGCGACGACTTCGAGAAGCTCAACGAGCGGCAGCGCGCCAACAACGAGAAGACCTTCGTGAACCCGCGCAACACGGCGGCGGGCGCGATCCGCCAGCTCGATCCGGAGCTGGTGCGGCAGCGGCCGCTGAGCTTCTTCGCCTACGGCATCGGCCAGACGCGGGGCTGGGACATCCCGGCGACCCACAGCGGCATGCTCGACGCCTTGAAGACCTATGGCCTGCCGGTCAACGCCGACCGCGCCGTCGTGCGCGGGGCCCAGGGGCTGGTGGCGTTCCATCGCGAGATCGGCGAGAAGCGCGACGCGCTGCCGTTCGACATCGATGGCGTGGTCTACAAGGTCAACAGCCGCGAGCTGCAGCGGCGGCTGGGCTTCGTGTCGCGCGAGCCGCGCTGGGCGGTGGCCCACAAGTACCCGGCGCAGGAACAGATCACGCGGCTGGATCGCATCGAGATCCAGGTCGGCCGCACCGGCAAGCTCACGCCGGTGGCCAAGCTGGAGCCGGTCTTCGTCGGCGGCACGACGGTCAGCAACGCGACGCTGCACAACCTCTTCGAGATGCGCCGCAAGGGCATCCGGGTGGGGGACCAGGTGATCATCCGGCGCGCGGGCGACGTGATTCCGGAGGTGGTGGGCAAGGTCGACGCCAGGCGCGCGAGCTATGTGCCCAATTTCCGCATGCCGCGGCACTGCCCGGTCTGCGGCAGCGATGTGATGCGGGAGAAGGGCGGCATCGACCACCGCTGCAGCGGCGGCATCTTCTGCCCGGCGCAGCGCAAGCAGGCGCTGCTGCACTTCGCCGGCCGCCGCGCGATGGACATCGAGGGCCTGGGCGACAAGCTGGTCGACCAGCTCGTCGACGGCGGCATCGTCACCAGCCTGCCGGGGCTGTACAAGCTCGGCGTGGCCAAGCTCACGGCGCTGGAGCGCATGGGCGACCGCAGCGCGCTGAACCTGGTCGACGCGCTCGAGAAGAGCAAGCACACGACGCTGGCGCGCTTCCTCTTCGCGCTGGGAATCCGTCAGGTGGGGGAGACCACGGCGAAGGACCTGGCCCGGCACTTCGGCAACATCACTGCGCTGATGGGGGCGGACGAGGCGCAGTTGCTCGAGGTCAAGGATGTCGGGCCGGTGGTGGCCAGGAGCATCGCCGCCTTCTTCGCGGAGGCGCACAACCGGGAGGTGGTCGAGCAACTGATCGCGGCGGGGGTGAGCTTCCCGGAGAGCGAAGGCGCGGCGGCCGCGCCGGCCGGGCCGCAGCCGCTGGCGGGCAAGACGCTGGTGCTGACGGGGACGCTGCCGACGCTGTCGCGCGACGAGGCCAAGGAGCTGATCGAGGCCGCGGGCGGGAAGGTGAGCGGCTCGGTGTCGAAGAAGACCAGCTACGTGATCGCGGGCGAGGAGGCGGGCTCCAAGCTGGAGAAGGCGCGCGAGCTCGGCGTGGCGATCCTCGACGAGGCCGGGCTGCAGGCGCTGCTCGCCGGGGAGGAATGAGGGCGATCAGCCCGCTGCAGTCCTGCGCTTGATCATCATCGCCATGCCCGCTGCCAGCAGGCATGCCGCGCCCGCCACGTAAAGCGCGGGCGCATAGCTCAGCAGCAGGCTGCGGCTGAGCCCGGCGCCATAGGCCGCGACCGCCGCGCCGATCTGATGCCCGGCGAACACCCACCCGAACACCATCCCCACCCGTGCCGCGCCGAACCGCTCCGCGCTCAGCCGCACGGTCGGCGGCACGGTCGCGATCCAGTCCAGCCCATAGAACACCGCGAACAGCGACAGCCCATACAGCGTGAATTCCGCGTTCGGCAGCCACATCAGCGACAGGCCGCGCAGCGCGTAGTACCAGCACAGCAGCTTGCGGGCGTCATACCGGTCGCTGAGCCAGCCCGATGCGATCGTGCCGATGAAATCGAACATCCCCATCATCGCCAGCACCGACGCCGCCGGCACCGCCGCCAGCCCATAGTCCCCGCACAGCGAGATGAAGTGGGTCTGGACCAGCCCGTTGGTCGACAGTCCGCAGATGAAGAAGGTGCCGAACAGCAGCCAGAACGTGGGCTGGACCGCCGCCTCGCGCAGCGCGGTGAACGGCGTGCGCCAGGTCACCGGCGCCGCGGGCGCCGCCGCGGGTGCCGCGCCGGGCCCCGCGCCGGGCTTCGCGCCGTACGGCGCCAGTCCCACGTCGGATGGCCGGTCGCGCATGAACAGCAGCACCAGCGCCATCACCGCCAGGCACAGCACCGCCAGCGGCAGCAGCGGCGAGCGCCAGCCCCAGCGCTCGATCATCCATGCGGCGATCGGCAGGCAGATCAACTGCCCCGTCGCGGCGCTCGCCGTGAGGATCCCCATCACCAGCCCGCGGCGCACCGCGAACCAGCGGTTGGACACGATCGCGCCCAGCACCAGCGCCGTCATCCCGCTGCCGATGCCCAGCATCACGCCCCACAGCAGCACCAGCTGCCACAGCTGCGTCACCAGCCCCGCCAGCAGCATCCCGCCGCCCACCAGCGACAGCGCCACCGCGACCACCGCCCGCACGCCGAAGCGCTCCATCAGCACGGCGGCGAACGGCCCCATCAAGCCGAACAGCGCGAAACGCAGCGCCAGCGCCGACGAGATCTGGCTCGTCGACCAGCCGAATTCCTTGGCCAGCGGCTGCAGCATCGCGCCGGGCAGGCCCAGCGCCGCCGACATGAACAGCATCGTCAGGAAGGTCAGCCCGGCGATCACCCAGCTGAAATGCAGGCCGCGCGGGGCCAGGCGGCGGGACAGGGCGATGGCAGGCATCCTCGATTCCTCGTCGTCGTTGTTTTGATGACGCGCGGCATCGTATCGGGATTTCCGCGCCCCGGCGCTGGTTTGATGATGACCTTGTTCAAAACGATGCCTTCACGGCACGGTGCCGGCGCTCGTTTCCTACAATCCCGCCCACCATGAAAGTCACCAAAGAGCAATCCGCCGCCAACCGCCAGGCGCTGGTGGACGCGGCATCCCGGCTGTATCGCGAGCGCGGCGTGGCCGGTGTCGGGCTGTCGGAGATCTCGCGCGAGGCCGGCTTCACGCACGGCGGCTTCTATGGCCGCTTCGCCTCGAAGGAGGAACTCGCGGCCGAGGCCTGCGAGCTCGCCTTCGAGAACGCGATGGCCAAGCTCTCGGCGCAGTTCGAGCGCCACGGCGGCGACCTGACGACGCTGCTCAAGCGCTATTTCAGCGCGGCGCACCGCGACGCGCCCGGCGCCGGCTGCCCGATGACCTCGCTCGCGGTGGACGCGGCGCGCGAGGGCGGACTGCTCGCGCAGGCGATGGGCGAGGGCATCGCCGCCTATGTGCGCGAAATCGCGGCCCACCGGCCCGACGGCACGGTGGTGGACGCGCCTTCCGCGGACGACGAGGCGCGCGCGATCCGGCTGCTGTCCACCATGGTGGGCGGACTGGTGCTGGCCCGCGCCTGCGCGGACGCGGCGCCGGCGCTCTCGGACCAGATCCTCAGGACGTCGCTCGAGACGTCGACGAAGGCAGCCTGAGCACGCCCACCGCCAGCGCGGTGCCCAGCAGCACCACCAGGCAGCCCAGCGCCATGCCGGTGCTCAGCGTCTCGCCCAGGAAGATCCAGCCCCACAGCAGGCCGAAGACCGGGATCAGGAAGGTCACCGAGATGGTGTTGGTCGGACCGACGCGCTTCATCAGGCGGAAGAACAGGATGTAGGCGACGCCGGTGCACAGCAGCGCCAGCAGCGCGACGGCGCCCCAGGCATGGCCGCTGGGCATCGCGGCCGGGCGCAGCGTCCAGGCGGGCAGCGCCAGCAGCAGCGCGGCGGCGAACTGGCTGCCGGTGGCCACGGCCAGCGGGCTGGCGCCGGTCAGGTAGCGCTTGGTGGCGTTGGCGGCGACGCCGTAGCTCAGCGCCGCGATCAGGCAGGCCACGATCGCGAAGCCGCTGCCGCCGGCCCTGAAGGACGCCTTGTCCCAGGCCAGCAGCACCACGCCGGTGAAGCCCAGCGCCAGGCCCACCAGCCGCGAGCCGTCCAGGCGCTGCCCGAACCAGGCCCAGGCCACCAGCGCGCCCCACATCGGCGTCGTCGCGTTGAGGATGCTCGACAGGCCGGCGTTGATCGACAGCGCGGCGAAGCTGAACAGCGCGAACGGGAAGGCGCTGTTCAGCAGGCCCACCAGCAGCAGGCCCTTCCAGTGGGTGCGCAGGTCGCCAAGGCCCTCGCGCAGGCCCAGCAGCGGGATCAGGAACAGCGACGCGCCGGCCACGCGCACCGCGGCGGTGGCGACGGCGCCGAACTCCGGCGCCGCCAGCCGCATGAACAGGAAGGACGCGCCCCAGATGGCGGCCAGGACGAGGAGTTCGATCAGATCGCTTCGTTTCACGCGGGCACCCTTGGCTTGTTGTTCCGGCGCTGGGCCGGGTTCTTGGACGGGGAGGCGCGAAGCGTAGCGGGCAAACCGCCCTCGATTGTCAGTAGGGCCTCCTTGCGGTGCAGGCCGCCGGCGTAACCGGTCAGGCTGCCGTCGGCGCCGAGCACGCGGTGGCACGGGATCAGCACCGAGACCGGGTTGCGGCCCACGGCCGCGGCGACGGCGCGGACCGCCTCCGGACGGCCCACCCGCGCGGCCAGTTCGCCATAGGTCACGGTCTTGCCGGCGGGGATGGCCAGCAGCGCCTGCCACACGGCCTGCTGGAACGCGGTGCCGGCCGGCGACATCGGCGGCAGGGCCCCGCCCGGGCGGCCCGCGAAGTAGGCCCGCAGGGCCGTGACGGTGGCGCTCAGCAGCGGGTCGTCATCGGCGCGGGGCGCGTCCAGCGCGCCGGGGTGGTATTTCTGATCCTCGAACCACAGGCCCGACAGGCCGCCGGCGTTGCGGGCGAGGAGCAGGCGGCCCAGCGGCGTGTCGGTGTCCGTCCAGGCGGTGTGGCGCGCGGAATGAGCGGTCTTCATGGCGTGGTTCCTTTGCGGGGTTTGAGCGCGGCTTCGCGCCAAAGTTGCAACACGGCGTAGCTGCGGTAAGGAGCGAAATGCTCGGCGGCGGCGATCAGTTCGCGCGGGCGCAGCGGGCCGCCGGCGCGCTGCTCCAGGCATTGCCTGAGGACGACGTCGCCCGGCAGCCAGGCATCGGGCCAGCTCCAGCCACGCATCAGCATGTAGTGCGCGGTCCAGGGGCCGAGGCCGGGCAGGGCGGCCAGTTCGGCGATGGCGGCCTCGACGCTGCCGCGGCCTTGCGCGAAGGCCAGCGCCGGCCATTGGCGCGCGAGGTGGATCAACGCCTCGGCGCGGCGGGCGGGCATGCCCAGCGGCGCGACGTCGTCGACCGTCGCGGCGGCCAGCGCCGCGGGCGCCGGGAACACATGCGTGACCCCGGGCGGGGCGCCGCAGCCTTCGGGCAAGGGTTCGCCGAACTTCGCGATCAGGCGCGTGGCCAGCGTGCGGGCCGCCGCGACGGTCACCTGCTGGCCGAGCACCGCCCGGATCGCCAGCTCGAAGCGGTCCAGCGAGCCGGGCAGCCGCAGGCCCTGGGCGGCGGGCCCCAGGGTCTCGCCGAGCGCCGCGGCGATGGCCTGCGGATCGGCGTCCAGGTCCAGCCAGCGGCGCAGGCGCGGCATCAGCGGCGCGATCGCGGGCCACAGCGACGGGCTCAGCGACAGCCGCGCCTGTGGGCGCTCGGCGCCGTCCGGGCTCAGCCGCAGCGACAGCCAACCCAGCAGGTCGGGCTGGCCCGGGCGGACCAGCCGGACGCTGCGCGACAGGCTCATCCGCGCCACATCGACCTGCTCCACGCCCGGCACCGCGCGGGCGGCGAGGAAGCTCAGCAGCGCCGTGCCGAGCAGCGGGGGGCGCAGGTCCAGGCGCAGCTCGGCCGTTTCCGGCGCCGGATCGGCGGATTCGGCCTCGGCGCCGCCCTTGCGCAGCGCGGTCGGGCTCAGGCGGTAATGCTCCTGGAAGGCGGCGTTGAAGCGGCGCAGGCTGGAGAAGCCGGCGGCCAGCGCCACCTCGGCCACCGGCAGCCGCGTGTCGGTCAGCAACTGCTTGGCGAGCAGCAGGCGGCGTGTCTGCAGGTACTGCAGCGGCGCCACGCCGTGCACGGCGGTGAAGACGCGGCGCACGTGGCGCTCGCTGACACCCAGGTGCGCCGCCAGCGCGGGCAGCGAGGCGTCCTCCGGCGCGCAGTCATCGAGCCAGCGGGCGGCCTCGCGCGCCAACACCTCGGCGGCGTCCATCGTGCTCCAGGGCCGCGACGCGGGCGCCAGCTCGGGCCGGCACTTCAGGCAGGGGCGGAAGCGCGCGGCCTCGGCCAGCGTCGCGCTGGGGAAGAAGCGGCAGTTCTCGCGCCGCGGCGTGCGCACCCGGCAGATCGGGCGGCAGTACACGCCGGTCGAGGTCACGCCGACGAACCATTGCCCATCGAAGCGCGCATCCCTCGCCAGCAGGGCGGGGTAGCAGTGGTCGGGGTCGAGGAGGAAGTCCATGGGCTGGATGATAGGAGCCGGTCCGCGCCGGATCTGGCCGTTTTCGGACATGTCCCTGCGCGCTTTCCGGCCGGCTCCCGGCCGGCTCCCGGCCCGCCCCTGGCCCGCCGTTTGCCTGCGTGCACCGGGTTACACGGCGGCTTCAAAGGGCCTGCCTACAATGCGCCCCAGTTTTGAACCATCACCAATTCCTGCAAGGACGCACATGCAAGTTCACGCATCCATCTTCAAGGCCTACGACATCCGGGGCGTGGTCGGTACGACGCTGGACGAGGCCCTGGCCGAGCACCTGGGCAAGGCCTTCGGCACCGAGGCGGTCGCGGCCGGCGAGAAGGCCGTGGCCGTGGGCCGCGATGGGCGCCTGTCGGGCCCGGCGCTGGTGGATGCGCTGATCCGCGGCCTGAAGTCGACCGGCCTGGACGTGGTGGACATCGGCGCCGTCACGACGCCGATGCTGTATTACGTCGCCGCCACGCGCGGCAAGCATGGCTGCAACTCCGGCATCCAGGTCACCGGCAGCCACAACCCCAAGGACTACAACGGCTTCAAGATGGTCCTGAAGGGCGCCGCCGTCTACGGCGAGCAGATCCAGGGCCTGAAGCGCCGCATCGAGGCCGAGGACTACGCCACCGGCAAGGGCCGCGTCGCGAAGATGGACATCACCGCGGAGTACACCCACCGCATCGTCAACGACGCCAAGCTGGCCCGTCCGATGAAGATCGTGGTCGACAGCGGCAACGGCATCCCCGGCGCGACCGCGCCGGCCATCCTGCGCGCGCTGGGCTGCGAGGTGGTGGACATCTTCTCCAAGGTCGATGGCGACTTCCCCAACCACCATCCGGATCCCTCGCGTCCCGAGAACCTCGAGGACCTCAAGCGCATCGTCCACGCGACCGGCGCCGAGCTGGGCCTGGCCTTCGACGGCGACGGCGACCGCCTGGGCATCGTCACCAAGGACGGCACGATGATCATGCCGGACCGCCAGATCATGCTGATCGCGGCCGACATCCTGACGCGGCTGCCGGGCTCGGAGATCATCTTCGACGTCAAGTGCACGCAACGCCTGGCCCCGTGGATCCGCGAGCATGGCGGCAAGCCGCTGATGTGGATGACGGGTCACTCGCTGGCCAAGGCCAAGCTGAAGGAGACCGGCGCGCCGCTGGCGGGCGAGCTCTCGGGCCACATCTTCTTCGCCGAGCGCTGGTACGGCTTCGACGACGCCATGTACACGGCGGCGCGCATGCTGGAGATCCTGTCGCGCAGCGACGACCCCAGCCAGGTGCTGAACGACCTGCCCAACAGCGTCAATACGCCCGAGCTGAACGTCCCCTGCAAGGAAGGCGAGCACCACGAGGTCGTGGCCAAGCTCAAGGAGATCGCCGAGTTCCCGAACGCCAAGGACATCATCACGATCGACGGCATCCGCGTGGAGTACGACGACGGCTTCGGCCTGGTGCGCGCGTCCAACACGACGCCGGTGCTGGTGCTGCGCTTCGAGGGCCACACGCAGGAGGCGCTCGAGCGCATCCAGAAGGAAGTGCTGGCCCAGCTGGCGCGCGTGAAGCCGGACATCACCTTCACGTCGGGCCATTGAGCGTCGTGCCCATCCGTTCGATCCGTCCGCTCCGTTGAGCGCCGACTCGTTCAAGGAGCGCCTGGCGCGCGGCGTCTTCAGCACCGTGCTGAGGCTGGCGACGCCGGCCTACCTGCTGCGGCTGTTCCTGCGCGGACGCCAGGAGCCGCTGTACCAGGCGCATCCGGCGGAGCGCTTCGGCTTCGGCGCGGCGATCGAGCCGGGCTCGATCTGGGTGCATGCGGTCTCGCTGGGCGAGACGCGGGCGGCGGCGGCGCTCATCGAGCGCCTGCGCCACGACCGGCCCGGCATGCGGCTGCTGCTCACGCACACGACCGCGACGGGCCGCGAGGCCGGCCGCGCGCTGCTGCGCGACGGCGACACGCAGCGCTGGCTGCCCTTCGACACGCCGGGCGCGGTGCGGCGTTTCCTCAAGCGCACGCGGCCGGCGGTCGGCGTGCTGATGGAAACCGAGATCTGGCCCAACGTGCAGCATCAGGCGCTGAAGGCCGGCGTGCCGATGGTGCTGGCCAACGCGAGGCTGTCCGCGCGCAGCCTGCGCCGCGGCGAGCGCTTCAAGGCGCTGCTCGCGCCGGCGGCGCGCGCGCTGCGCCTGGCGCTGGCGCAGACGGCGGCCGACGCCGATCGGCTGCGCCAGGCCGGCGTGCCCGATGTGCGGGTCTGCGGCAACCTCAAGTTCGACCTCCAGCCCGATGAGGCGCTGCTGGCGCGCGGCCGCGCCTGGCGCGCCGGGCTGAACCGGCCGGTGGTGATGCTGGCGGTCTCGCGCGAGGGCGAGGAGGCCGCGATGCTGGCCGCGTGGAAGGACGCGAAGGCGGCGAGGGCGCAGGCCGGTTCGCCGCTGCTGCTGATCGTGCCGAGGCACCCGCAGCGCTTCGACGAGATCGCGGCGCTGGTCACCGGCGCGGGTTTGACGCTGGCGCGCCGCAGCGCCTTCGGCGCCAGCGCGATCGCGACGCCGCCCTTGAGCGCGGGCGTGACGGACGCGTGGCTGGGCGACTCGATGCGCGAGATGGCGCTGTACTACGGCCTGGCCGATGTCGCGCTGCTGGGCGGCAGCTTCGAGAAGCTCGGCGGGCAGAACCTGATCGAGACGGCCGCCTGCGGCGTGCCGCTGTTCATGGGTCCGCACACCTTCAATTTCGCCGAGGCGGCGGAGCTTTCGTTGCAGGCGGGCGCGTCGCGCCGCGTGGAGACGCTGCCGCAGGCGCTGAACGAAGCGCTGGCGCTGCTCACGAAGCCCGATGAGCGCGAAGCGATGGCGGCCGCCGCGACGGCCTTCGCCGCCGCGCATCGCGGCGCGGCACAGCGCATGGCCGCGCCCATCCTGGCGCTCACTGGTTACTCGTCGACCTGACTTCCCCGAGGGTGGTGACGCCCTGCAGCACCTTGGCGATGCCGTCCTGCCGCAGCGTGCGCATCCCTTCGGACATCGCCAGGTGCATCAGCTCCTCGGCCCGGCCGCCGGTCTGGATCAGCCGCCGGATCGGCCGCGAGACGGTGAGCAGCTCATGCAGCCCCGCGCGCCCCTTGAAGCCGGTGTGATCGCACTTGTCGCAGCCCGGCGAGTGGTAGTGCAGCAGGTTGGGCTGGCCGAAGGCGCCTTTCCATTCGGCCAGCACCGACTCGCGCGACGGCCGGTTCTCGGCCGAGAACACATGCAGGTAGTCGTCGAGCAGCTCGTTGAGCACCGTATCCGGCATGGGCTCGGCGGTCCGGCATGACGAGCAGATCCGCCGCACCAGCCGCTGCGCCAGCACCGCCAGCAGCGAATCGGCGAAGTTGAACGGGTCCATGCCCATGTCGAGCAGCCGCGTCACCGTCTCCGGCGCGCTGTTGGTGTGCAGCGTCGACAGCACCAGGTGGCCGGTGAGCGAGGCCTCGACCGCGATCTCCGCGGTCTCCTCGTCGCGGATCTCGCCCACCATGATCACGTCCGGGTCCGCCCGCAGGAAGGCGCGCAGCGCCTTCGCGAAGGTCCAGTCGATCTTCGGATTGACCTGCACCTGCCGCAGCCCCGCCTGCGTGATTTCCACCGGATCCTCGGCCGTCCAGATCTTGCGCTCCGGCGTGTTGATGTTGGCCAGCACCGAGTGCAGCGTCGTCGTCTTGCCCGAGCCCGTCGGCCCCACGCACAGCACCATGCCGTAGGGCCGCTCCGACGCCGCCTTCAGCTCGCGCAGGTTGCGCTCCGAGAACCCCAGCTTCTCCATCGGGATCGGCTTGGCCGAGGCCAGGATCCGCATCACCACGTCCTCCAGGCCGTTGTTCGTGGGGATCGTGGCGACGCGCAGCTCGATCTTGTGGCGCTCCGAGAACTTGGCGAAATTGATCTTGCCGTCCTGCGGCTTGCGGCGCTCGGAGATGTCGAGGTCGCACATGATCTTGATGCGCGCGATCATCGCGCTGCGGTAGGTGTGCGGCAGCTCCAGGTGGGGCTGCAGCACGCCGTCCTTGCGGAAGCGGATCTTGACCTTCTCCTTGCCCGGATAGGTCTCGATGTGGATGTCCGACACGTTCTGGTTGTGCGCGTCGATGATCATCGTGTTGATCAGCCGGACCAGCGAGTTGTCGCTCTGCTCGATCTGGCGGTCCTTCTCCTCCTCGCGCGCCGCCTCGCGCGCGACCTGCTCCTGGCCCTCGCGCTCCAGCGTCTCGATCAGCTTGTCGGAGCTGTCGAGCTCGAAATCCATCGTCAGCGCCGGCAGGCCCGTGGCCGAGACCGGCTGCCCGCCGAAGCGCTCGTACGAGGTCGGGATCGCGAAGGCCAGCGAGCCCAGCCGGGACAGCGCCGGCACGACCTTGAGCTGGGTGATGAACTCGACCTCGTCGATGCAGTCGCGCCGCGTCGGATCCTCCATCGCGACGATCAGGCGGCCGTCGCGCAGCACCAGCGGCAGCACCTCCAGCCGCTTGGCCACCGAGAACGGCAGCTTGCGCACCGCGTCCGGCTCGATCGCGAAGTTGTCGGCGTCGACCAGCGGATAGCCCATCTTGCGGGCCAGCGCGGACTGCAGCTGCGCCCGCGTCACGATGCCCTTGCGCACCAGCAGCTCGCCCAGCGGCACCGAGCGGTCCTGCTTCTGCTGCGCCAGCGCCTCGTCCAGCTGCGCCTGCGTGACCAGCTCCAGCGCCAGCAGCGCCTCGCCGATGCGCACCATCGGCATCTTGGCCTGCTGCTCGATGGCGATCATCAGCTGCTCGGCCGACACGATGTGCTGCGCCACCAGGATGTCGCCGACGCGGCGGTCGCGCAGCTCGCGCTGCTCGTCGGCGGCGTCGTCGACCTGCGCCTGCGTCGCCACCTGCTGGCGCACCAGCAGGTCGCCGATGCGCTCGCCGACCTCGAAACTCACCAGCACCTCGCGCGGCACGAACATGCAGCGCACCCAGTCGCTGGTGTCGCTGACCGGCGGGAACAGGAACAGGCCCAGGTCGGTCTCGTGGTGGCCGATGGTCGTGCCCTTCTGCTCCTCGCCGCCCTGGTAGACCAGCTTGAACTCGCTGCGCGGACGCTGGTCCAGCGACAGCGGATCGCTCGCCGTGGCGGGGTCGCGCGGCGGGACCTCGACGGCGTGCAGCAGCTTGAGCGCCTTGAACTGCGAGAACTTCAGCGGCATCGCGTTGCGCGCCGGCGGCACCACCACCTGCGCCAGGCGCTCCGACGGCACCATCAGGATCACCTTGCCGACCGTGCGGCTGCCGTTCAGGCCGAGGATCTCGCAGGCCTGCGGCTCGCGTTGCGGGCGGGGGCGGGGATAGGCGGCGAACGGCGGCGTGGGCCATTCGAACGGCGGTGCCGCTTCAGCCGGGGCGGGTCCCGGCTGGGCATTGGGCCATTGCAGCGGCACGGACGGGTCGGTCATCTGGCGGTCTCCGCGGGGAAGTCTGTCTCTGGACGTTTCAAGGCGGGAGGGTAACCCGTTTGAGAGGGGCTCACTAGCCGGATAAGCAGGTGGCGTGCCCGCCTCAAACGCCCGGGCGGCCGGCGCTGCCCGGACCGCCCGGGACGCATGAACCGGCCCGGCGCCGGGGGGGCAAGACCTGGCCGCGTGCCCGGCGCCGTAGACTCGCCGCCATGAAGAACGTGCTGCTCACCGGCTTCGAGCCGTTTGGCGGGGAATCCGTCAATCCGTCCTGGGAACTGGCGCGGGCGCTCAACGGCGAGGTGATCGCCGGCCTGCGGGTGGTGGCGGTGCAACTGCCCTGCGTGTTCGGCCAGGCCCTGTCGCGGCTGGACGAGGCGCTGGCCCGCGTGAAGCCGGCCGTGGTGCTGGCGATCGGGCAGGCGGGCGGACGCTGCGACCTGTCGCTCGAGCGCGTGGCGATCAACGTCGACGATGCGCGCATCCCGGACAACGCCGGCGCCCAGCCCATCGACGAGCCGGTCGTGCCGGACGGACCGGCCGCCTATTTCTCGACGCTGCCGATCAAGGCGATCGTGGCGGGCCTGCGGGAGGCGGGGTATCCGGCCTCGGTGTCGCAGACGGCGGGCACCTTCGTCTGCAATCACCTGTTCTATGGCCTGCAGCACCTGCTGGATGGACGCGGCGTGCGCAGCGGCTTCATGCACATCCCCTACCTGCCGGAGCAGGCGGCCCGCCATCCCGGCGCGCCGAGCCTGCCGCTGCCGACGCTGGTCGCCGCGACGCGCGTGGCCGTCGAACTGGCCGTGACCGCGGAGGAAGCCCGGATCGGCGGCGGCCAGCTCGACTGAGCGGCCGGTTCAGGCGGGCGCCGGCGCTTGACCGGCGAGGGCCAGGAGTTGCCTGGCATGCGCGGCGATCTCCCGCGCCAGCGCGTCCGGCTCGAGGATGCGGAACGGAAAGGGCAGGGCGGCGAATGACAGCGCCATCCAGGGCAGTTCATCGGCCTGGCAGCGCAGCAGCACGCCGTCCTCGCGCTGCTCCAGGCTGCTGATCGCGGCCAGCGGCTGGCGGGTCAGCGCCTCCAGCGGCGCCCGCACCAGCGCCCGCACCGCATGGGCGCGCGGCATCTCGACGAGTGAGGCGTTCAGGTGCGCGAGCACGTCGAAGCCCTCCGGGCGTCCGAAGCTCTGCGGCAGCGGATCGACCGCCTCGATCCGGTCCAGCCGGAACGAGCGCAGCGCGCGCCGCAAGCCGCAGTGGCCCACCGCATACCAGCGCCCGCCGCGGTAGCCCAGTCCGTACGGATCGAACGGCCGGTCGCTGAGCCGGCCCTGCATGTCGCGGTAGCGCAGCGCCACGCGCTGCTGCGCCAAGGCCGCCGCGCCCAGCGTCGAGAGCGCCGCCGGGTGCGCGGGCACGGCCGGCTGCAGGTCGAGGGCGACGCGCTCGGCGATGCCGCGCTGGCGCTGCTTGAGCGCCGCGGGCAGGACGCGCTCGAGCTTGGCCTGCGCGCTGGCGACCGCCGGCGCGGTGTCGGCCAGGCCCAGCTGCCGCGCCGCGAGCAGCCCCAGGCCCAGGGCCAGCGCCTCGTCCTCGCTGAACATCAGCGGCGGCAGCCGGAAGCCGGTCGCCAGACGGTAGCCGCCGAAGCGGCCGCGCTCGCGGTCGACCGGGATGCCCAGCGCCTCCAGCGCCACGATGTAGCGCCGCACGGTGCGGCGCTCGACCTGCAGTTCGGCGGCGATCGCGGCGCCATCGAGCTGTCCGCGCGACTGCAGCAGTTCGAGCAAGGCCAGGATCCGGGAGGCAGGGAGCGGCATGCGGGCGAGTCTACGGCCGCTGCGTTCGATATAGGTCCGGTTCCGTCCTATATCGGTCCTACGCTGCGGGCCATTCCGCGCTTCAGGCGCAGCCAAGGCGCCACGGCCGCGCCGAACCAGGAGAGCCCCGAATGAATCCCGCCGATCTGACGCTGTACTTCGCCCTGGTGCTGGGCATCGTGCTGATCCCCGGCATGGACATGGCCTTCGTCGTCGGCCACAGCCTGACCGGCGGGCTGCGCGCCGGGCTGGCCGCGCTCGCGGGCATCGTCGCGGGCGCGTTCTGTCATCTCACGATGGGGGCGATGGGGCTGGCGCTGCTGCTCAAGGCCCTGCCCGGCGCGTTCACCGCCATGCTCGTGGCCGGCGCGGCCTACCTGGCCTGGCTCGGATGGGGGCTGATGCGCATCCAGCCAACCGCCGCACCGCAGGCGCGCCCCGTCGGCGGCCCGCGAGCGCGCTCCGCCTTCTTCGGGGCGATGCTGACCAACCTGCTCAATCCGAAGGCCTATCTCTTCAGCCTCGCGGTGCTGCCGCAGTTCGTCCATCCGGAACGCGGCGGCCTGGCGCTTCAGCTCGGCCTGATCGGCCTGGTCACCGCGGGCACGCAGATCGGCGTCTACGGCGGGCTGGCGTGGCTGGCGGCCGGCGGACGGCGCCGGCTCCAGGGCGCGGATGCCGCGGCCCTGCGCCGGCAGCGGCTGCTGCTGCGCCTGGTCGGGCTGCTGCTGTGGGCAACCGCGCTCTACACCGCGTGGCAGGCCTGGGTGCAGTCGGCCTCGCCGCTGACCTGAGCGCCTGCCGGTTCTCAGTCGCGCCGCGCACGCCTTGACCGATGTCAATGACAGGGCGGCTCCCGGCGCGCGAGTGAGGCGGGTGACCCAACTGAGGGGCCGGCGCTTGGCGGACACGGTCGGAGGACCCGCCGTCGGACGCCTCCTTTTCCCCCTCGCGGGCGAGGCCCCGCACATCGGAGTTGCTCATGTCCACTCGTCCCATCGTCCTGGCCGCGCTGACGGCCGCCCTGTCGGCCAGCACCGCCGTCACCGCCCATGCCGCCGACGGCAAGGCCAAGGAGAAGTGCTACGGCATCGCCAAGGCAGGTCAGAACGACTGTGCCGATCTGTCAGGACTGCATGGCTGCGCCGGCCAGGCGCGCTTCGACAACGACCCCGAGGAATGGAAGTACCTGCCGCAGGGCGGCTGTCATGCGGCGGGCGGCAAGACCGCCGAGGAGGCCAGGGCCGCCAAGGCCGGCAAGGCGCCTCGATGAGGGCCGCCGCCTCGCTGTGGCCGGTGGCGGTCGGTGTCGGCTGGCGCGAGCCCCATTACCGGGAGGTGATGGCCACCGGCGCCCCGGGGATCGATTTCCTGGAGGTCCACACCGAGAACTTCCTGGCGCCCGGCGGCGCCACGCGGCAACTGCTGCGGGACGCGGCGCTCAAGTTCCCGCTGAGCCTGCATGGCGTGGGGATGAGCCTGGGATCCGCCGCCGGCATCGACCTCGGGCATCTGAAGCAGGTCCGCGCGCTGGTCGACGAGGTCCGCCCCGGCCTGGTGTCCGAGCATGCCGGCTTCAGCCGCGTGCGGCGCGACCAGGGCCCGATGCACGCGCATGAGCTGCTGCCCGTGCCGTTCAGCGAGCGCGGCCTGGCGCTGCTGGTCGCGCAGGTGGACACGGCGCAGCAGACGCTGGGCCGCCAGATCCTGATCGAGAACCTCAGCGCCTACGTCGCGTGGGAGGAGGACACGATCCGGGAGCCCGAGTTCTTCAACCGCCTGGCCGCGGCGACCGGCTGCGGTCTGCTGCTCGATCTCAACAACCTGCACGTGAACGCGCTCAACCGCGGCCTGGACGAGGACGCGGCGGTCTGCGACTGCACCGCGTGGCTGGACGGCATCGACGCCGGCGCGGTCGGGCAATACCACCTGGCGGGTCATGCGCGGGTGGACGGCATGGTCCTCGACCATCACGGCGGGCGCGTCGCCGAGGCGACCTGGTCGATCTACCGTCACGCGCTCGGGCGCATCGGCGCGCGCCCCACGCTGATCGAGTGGGACGCGGAGCCGCCGGTCCTGTCCACGCTGGCTGGGGAAGCCGCGCGCGCGCGGCGGGAGCAGGGCGCCTTCGAGCGGGAGCTGATCGCGCCGCCGCCGGCCCGGCCGGCGCCGCGATCGCCGTCGCGCCGGCGCATGAGCAAGCCATTGACGCAGGAGCTCGGTCATGCGGCGCCTTGAATCCGGCGGGGAGGACGAGCGCCAGGAGCTCGCGGCGCTGCAGGCGGGGCTGGTGGACGCGGTGCTCGCGCCGCCCGGCCTGGAGCCCGCGCAACTGGCGCCCAAGGGGCTGAAGGCGCTGCCTGGCATCAGGGGCGCGCTGCCCCAGGCGCTGCGGGCTTACCGCGGCCATGCGCGCGCGCTGTCGGAACGCGCGTTGACCTCGATCTTTCCGCGGCTGCGCGAGCGCATGGAGGGCCGCCATCCCGGCAGCTTCGCGGCCATCGCCTGGTCCTGCTGGCGGCGTCACGCGCCGGTGGAGGGCGACCTCGGCGAATGGGGCCAGGCCTTGACCGGCCTGCTCGCCGAGGCCGAAGCCGATGGCCTGCCGCCGGCCTGGACCGCGCTGGCGCGCCTCGAGTGGGCGCTGCATCGCGCGGAGCGGGTCGCCGATCCGGTGCAGGACCTGGGCTCGCTGGCGCTGCTGGGCCGCCTGCCGGCCCGGGCGGTGCGGCTGGTGCTGGCGGACCACGTCGACCTGCACCGCGGCGACACGGCCGCGATGCGCGAGCTGCTGGCGCTGCCGCCGGAATGCTTCGGCGCCGGGCCGCGCGAGGCCGTGATCGTCTGGCGCGACGGCTGGCGCGGCCAGTGGGCCGCGCTGGACGGATCGGTGCTGCGCTGGTGCGAGGCCCTGCGCGAGGGCGCGGACCTGGAACGCGCGCTGCTGGACGCCGGCCTGGCGTTCGACTTCAGCGCCTGGCTGCCGGCGGCCGTGGCGCGCGGCTGGTTGGCGCGGGTCGAGACCGTCTAGACCGTCTAGACCGTCCAGACCGGCGCCGGCGGCCTCACTCCCTGGGGCGGAAGGTGATGATCATCACCTGCGGCACGCGGCCGTCGGTGTCGGGCGGGAACTTCTCGGTCTTGTCCAGCGCCCGCAGCACGGCGTTGTCGAAGTCGGGCAGGCCGCTGGACTTGACGACCCGGCGCGCGATGATCGTGCCGTCCGGCGCGGCGCGCACCTCGACCTCGGCTTCCGGATTCGACGGGCCGCCCGGATCGCTGTAGATGATGTTGGGCCGCACGCGCGCCTTGATCCGGCCCGCGTAGTTGGCCGACGGCCCCGAGCTCTTGAGCGCCGAACCCGTCGAGGTCGGACCGCCGCTGGCCCCGGCCATGCCCTGGATGCGCCGCAGGTTCTCCTGGCGCTGCGCCTCGGCGCGCGCCTCGGACTCCTTGCGGGCCTTCTCGGCTTTTGCCTTGTCGGCCTTGTCGGCCTTCTCCTTGGCCTCGTCCCTCTTCGCCAACTCCTCCTTGGCCTTGCGGTCGCGTTCCTTCTGGTCCGCTTCCTCCTTCTTGCGCAGCTGTTCCTGCTTGCGCTTGTCGTCGGCCTCGCGCTGCTCCTGCTCTTCCTTCTGCTTTCGCTCCTTGGCCTTGGCGATCGCGATGTCGGCGTCGCGCTGGGCCTGGACCTCCTGCGGCGTCGGCTGCTGGGGGCGCGGCGGCTCGGGCTGCGGCTTGGGGGGCTCGGGCTGCGGCTGGGTGGGGAGCTGCTCCTTGGGCGCGGCGGCCTGGGGCACGGCGGACCAGAGCTCCGCCTCCAGCGCCGGCACCGGCGTCGAGCGCCAGCTCACGCCGAAGCTCAGCGCCACCACCAGCAGCACGTGCGCGACGACCGCCAGGCTGAAGCCGCGGCCCAGTCCGGGCGCGGGCGGCGGCCGCAGCGGGTCGCGGTCGGGATGGAAGCGGGAGGCCAGGCCCATGGCGGGATTCGCGGCGTTGCTCATCGAAGGGGGTCGCTCCCGGCGCTCAGCGATCGGCCGGGGCGCCGTTCTTCACGGACAGCCCGACGCGCTGGATGCCCGCGCGCTGCAGCGCGTCCATCGTCTTGACGACCGCCTCGTACTTGACGTTGCGGTCGGCGGAGATGACGACCGGCGTCGCCGCGTCGCCCTTCTGCGCGTCCTTGACGCGGGCGGCCAGCGCCTTCAGCGGCACCGGGGAGGGGTCCTGGTCGCCGTCGAGCTTGATCTTGAGCTGCTCGTCGGTGCCCACGATCACCTGGATCACGTGCTGCGGCTGGGCCTTGGCGGTGCCGACGCTGGGCAGGTCGACGACGCCGGTGGTGATGAGGGGCGCGCTGACCATGAAGATGATCAGCAGCACCAGCATGACGTCGATGAAGGGGACCATGTTGATCTCGTTCATCGTGCGGCGGCGCGAGCCGCCGCGGGAGGACATCGCGGGCATGTCGGGGCTCCGGTGGATCGCGGCGCGCTCAGCGCTGCGCGGCGGGGGCGGGCTGGCCGGCGTTGCGCTGCAGGATGTTGGAGAACTCCTCGATGAAGCTCTCCAGCGTGATGGCGTTGCGGTCGATCTGGCGCGCGAAGCGGTTGTAGGCCAGCACGGCCGGGATCGCGGCGAACAGGCCGATCGCGGTGGCGACCAGCGCCTCGGCGATGCCGGGCGCCACGGTGGCCAGCGTCACCTGGGTCAGGTTGGACAGGCCGACGAAGGCATGCATGATCCCCCAGATCGTCCCGAACAGGCCCACGTACGGCGACACCGAGCCCACCGACGCCAGGAAGGACAGGTGCGATTCCATCGCGTCGAGCTCGCGCTGGAAGCTGGCGCGCATCGCGCGGCGGGCGCCGTCCAGCAGCGCGCCGGAGTCGACCACGCGCTTCTCGCGCAGCTTCAGGAACTCGCGCATGCCGGAGGCGAAGATGCGCTCCAGCGGGGCGCCGTCCTGGCGGTTGGAGACGTTGTTGTAGAGGTCGTTGAGGTTCTTGCCGGACCAGAACTCCTGCTCGAAGCCCTCGTTGCGCGCCTTGACCCGGCCCAGCGCGATGAACTTGCTGAAGATCACGCTCCAGCTCGCCAGCGACACCAGCAGCAGCGCGGCGATCACCAACTGCACCGTGAGGCTGGCATGGGCGATCAGGGAAATGATGGAGAGGTCTTGGTTCATGAGGTCAAGGGGCGGTCGTCAAGGGGCGCGAAGGCCGAATTGTGACAAGACTGGCGCCCTCGTCGGCAAACGGCGGGCCAGCCAACATGCAAAGAAGCGTGTCAGCCCCGCGGGAGCGGGAGCGCGGCGGCCGGTTGCAGCGCCTGCAGGATGCGCGCCGGGATGCGCGCGGGCTTCAGGCTGAGCGCGTCCACGCAGCCGATGCGGATGCGGCCCTGCGTCAGCAGCTGCTCGCCGCGGAAGACCTGCTGGTCGATCGTCAGGCTGGCGCGGCCGGTCTCGACGGGCTCGACGCTGACGCGCAGCCAGTCGTCCAGCCGCGCCGGCGCCAGGTAGCGCAGCGCGGTGTCGCTGACGACGAACATCAGGCCCTCGTCGCGGCGCATGGTTTCCTGCTCGAAGCCGAGCGCGCGCAGCCATTCGGTGCGGGCGCGCTCCATGAACTTCAGGTAGTTGGCATAGAAGACGACGCCACCGGCGTCGGTGTCTTCCCAGTACACGCGCAGCTCATGCTGGTAGGCGGGGACGGTCATGCGGCGCGGCTTTCAGCGGTGCTTGAGTTGCTCGAGGCGGGCCTGGACGCGCGCGAGCGCGTCGCGCAGGTCGTCCATGCCGCTGGCGAAGGACAGGCGCAGGAAGCGCTCGCCGAAGGCGGGGCCGAAGTCGCGGCCCGGCGTGAGCGCGACCTGCGCGTGCTGCATCAGGTCCATGCACAGGTCCCAGCTGCCCAGGCCGGTGCCGGAGGCGTCGGCCCAGGCGTAGAACGCGCCGTCGGGCACGACCGGCACGGGCAGGCCCATCGCCTCGAGCGCGGGCACGACCAGGTCGCGGCGGCGGCGCAGCTCCTCGCGGCGGCGTTCGTACTCGGTCAGCGACTCGGGCTCGAAGCAGGCCAGCGCGGCCTGCTGCGCGATCGTCGACGGGCAGATGTACAGGTTCTGCGCCAGCTTCTCGACCGGCTTGATCAGCGCCTCGGGCAGCACCAGCCAGCCGAGCCGCCAGCCGGTCATGCCGAAGTACTTCGAGAAGCTGTTGATCGACACCACGTCGCTGCCCAGCGCCAGCGCGCTGCGCGCGTAGCGGTCGTCGTAGCTGAGCGGCTGGTAGATCTCGTCGACGATGGTGACGCCGCCGCGCTCGCGCACGAAGGCGTGGATGCGGGCGAGCTCATCCGGCGCGATCGAGGTGCCGGTCGGGTTGCTGGGCGAGGCGAGCAGCACGCCGCGGCTGCGGCCGGTCCAGCGCTCGCGCAGCCGCTCCAGGCTGAGCTGGAAGCGCTCGGCCGCGGTCGACGGGATCAGCACCGGCGTGGCGTCCACGGCGGCGACGAAGTGGCGGTTGCAGGGGTAGCTGGGATCGGGCATCAGCACCTCGTCGCCGGCCTGGAACAGCGCTAGGCAGGCCAGCTGCAGCGCGGCGGAGGCGCCGGCGGTGATGACGATGCGCTCCGGATCGATGTCCAGCCGCTGGGTGTTGCGGTACCAGTCCGAGACCCGCTGGCGCAGCGCGCGCAGGCCGTTGGCATGCGTGTAGGGGATGCGGCCGGCGGCGGTGAAGCGGGTGGCGGCCTCGCGCACGGCGGCGCTGGCGCCGAAGTCGGGCTCGCCGATGTTCAGGTAGATCATGTGCCGGCCGCCCTGGGCCGGATCGCAGACCGCCGAGCGGGCGATCTCGTCGGCCCGCTTGGCGCATTCCATGACGTAGAACGGTTCGATGTTCCCGATGCGGCTGGCAAGTCTCATGGCTTGGAGGAGTCAGTAGCGGCGCCCATCTTAGGGCGTCCGCGCCCGGCGCCGGATCAGGCCGGGCGCGCCGCGGCCCGCGTCTCCTCCGGCGCGCCGAACTGCTTCACCAGCGCCGCCTGCAGCGGCAGGTAGTCGGCGCGGACCGCGTCCTTCATCGTGTCCAGGATGTCCTGGGCGCCGCGCTGCGCCGCCTTGTCGGGCCGCAGCGCGCCCGCGGCGTCCTCGGTGTAGCGGCCGGCCTCGGGATAGGCCTGCCGCACCAGCGCATGCACCAGGCCGCCCAGCGTCGGGCCGGTCCCGGCCCCGGCCTCGTCCATCCTGGCCATCTCGCGCCGCCCGCCGCGCACCTGCGGCGTGAAGACGCCATCGGGCGCCACCACGATCACGTGCGCCGGCTCGTGGCGCTTGTCCGTCAGATCGCTGAGTTCGGCCTCCCGCTTGAGGTCGATCTTGTCGTAGGTCATGTCGAAGGGCTTGCGCTCGGCCTGGCCGGACGCGTCGAGCACCACCAGCTCGATCCGCTTGCGCAGCAGGCTGGTCATGAGCCAGCTGAAGGACTCGGCATCCCGGGCCGAGAGCGGACTGGACAGCGCCTTCGCGCCGATGCCGTCCGCCACCGCCTGCGCCTGCTCCCGCACGGCCTGGCGCTGCGCGGCGGCCTCGCGCGCCGCCGCGGTGGCGGCATAGCCGCCGGCCTCGCGGAAGTGGGCGTGGTGCACGTTCTCCGTCGCGAGGTCCAGCAGCCCCTCGGCCACCAGCGGGTCCTTGCCCAGGATCAGCGCATGCGTCGCCTCCTTGATGGCCCGCATCGACTGGTCGCCGCTGTAGGGATGCAGCCAGCGCGCGCGCTCGGGCGGGCCCTGCTCGCCGGCGCGGTCCAGGTCCTCCAGCCCGCGGCCGAGGAAGTAGCTCTTGTTGTTGGACCACTCGAGCACCTGCCGGCCCGCGTCCTTCGCGCTGTCCAGGCGCCGGAAGCGGTCCTCGCCGAGGTCGAACACCCAGGCATCCGGCGCCGGCTGGCGGGTGGCCTTGAGCAGATGGCCCGAGCGCGGCTCCATCGCCTCCTGCCCCTCGCGCAGGTCCACCGACGGCCGCGCCTTCTTCTCATGGAAGCGCTGCTCCAGCTCGTAGGTGTTGACCTGCTCGAAATACACCACCTGGCCCAGGTCCTGCACGTTCTTGCCGGGGGCGTCCACGCCCGGGCCCTTGCCCGCGTCGGCGTCGATCTTGCGCACCCGCATCAGCACGCCGGGCACGGCCACCACCTCGCCCTGGGCCAGGTCGCTCACCTTGGCGAAGTTGACGCCGCTGAGCAGCTTGGCGTGGATGCGCAGGCTGCGGTCGCGCGTCGCCCCGGCGTTGATGCCGGCGCCGAAGTAGGCCGCCATGCGGCTGGACGTGGTGGCCGAGTACATCTCGGTGAGCGCCACCACCTCGCCCTCGGTGACGGTCTTGTTCGGCGACGCGCCGTGCTCGACGGGCTGCCCGAAGCGGGTCTGGCCGCCCGGCGCGATGTAGGACGCCTCGGTGACCGCGGCGCGGTCCAGGTTGGCCGGGAACTTGGGGGCGTAGCGCGCCGCCAGGTTGACGTCCAGGATGGCGCTCGGATCGACCAGGCCCTCGCCGCCATCGGGCTTGCGGCCCGAGGTGGTGAGCACCATGTGCGGCACGCTGATGAGGCTCTTGGGCCGGATCGGCTGGTACTGCAGCTGGCCGACGTAGTCGAAGCGCAGCGGCAGGTGGAACATGCCGGACTCGACCGTGTAGAGGAAGGCCGAGTTGGTGGCGCGTTGGCGCAGCAGATCGGACACCGGCGGCAGCCCGGTGTCCTGGCGCGGCGTGTGGATCCCGGGCGCGCCCGCCATCAGCGCGGTGGTGGGCCAGGCCGCCGCCTGGCCGCGCCGCGTCCAGGTGGTCACGTTGCGCGGCACCTCGGCCGAGTCGAGCAGCAGGCCCGGGCGCGCGTCGACCGGCCGGCCGCGGTTGCTGTAGTCGTTGACGATCTCGTGGTGCTGGCTGGTCTGCGGCGAACTGCCGCGCCGGGACCATTGCTCGCGCGCGGCGCGGCTCTGGCGCTCGAAGGTCTCGCGGTCCTTGGCATCCAGCAGCGCGACGTCGTAGCGCAGCGCCTCGGCCCGGGCCTGCGCCTCGGTGGCCGCCGGCCCGCCATCCGCCGCCTCGATGAGCGCGTCCAGCTTCTCCTGCAGGCGCTCGTTCATGGCCCGCTCGCGGTCCGGGGTCAGCGGCTTTGAGGCATGCCTGATCGACTCGTGGACCGCCGCCAGCTCGGAGCCGATCTCGCTGAAGCGGCCCGCCTCGTGCTCGAGCGGGAAGCGGCTCAGGTACTGCCGCACGCCCTCCATGCCCTCGCGCACGCTCAGCAGCATCATGAGCGCGGTCCGGTTCTCCTCCAGCTTGCGCCCCGCCAGATCGGCGGCGGCGTTGGAGACGTCGGTGATGGCGCGGTCGATGATCGAGATCGGGTTGCCCATCCCGCGCGTCTCGCGGCTCATCTGGTGGTCGTAGGCGCTGGCGTTCTCGCCGACGAAGCCCGCGCTGTTGAGCATGGTGGCCAGCATCGGCTCGTACATCGTGTCGAGCCGGCCGATGGCGCGCGCGGCCAGCGTCGCGCCGACGGTGCGCGCCGATGGATGGCCGTCGCCGCCCGGCAGCGTGAAGGCGTTGGAGACGCCGCGCGCGACGTTGTAGATCGTGTTGTAGAGCAGGGTCAGCGACAGATGGGCGGCGGCATGGTTCGCGGGATCGCCGGCGCGCGACTTCATCCATTCGACGCCGCCCTTGGCGACCGAGGCGGAGGCCAGCGACATCACGTCGACCGCGTTGCCGCGGTGCAGCCCGAAGGCCTGCTGCAGCTTCATGTTGAGGGACAGGCGCAGCATCTCCTCGGCGCCGGGCAGCATGGCGCGGATGGCGAACCGGCCCATCCGGCCCTCGGGCCACTGGAAGTGCGCCGGCATCATCTTGCCGAACTGCGTCATCGCGAAGGTGGTGGCCTCCTGCGCCGCCACCATGCAGCCCACGGCCTTGGCCAGGCCCTCGAAGCCGATGCCGCCGCCGCCCTGGCTGCTCAGTCCGGCGACGCCGATGCCGGCGGCCGCCATGCGGCCCAGCATGTTGAATCCGTAGACCACGCCGGTCTTGGCGGCCACCTTGACGGCGGTGTTGATCGTGTAGTCCAGCGTGCGCTCGGTGCCGACGCCCACCGCCGGCTGCGAGGTCATCAGCCGCAGCGTCGCGCGTGCCGTGCGCTCGATGACCGAACGCGGCACGGACGGCGCCTGCTTGATCAGCGGGCCGGCCGGCAGCGCCTCGCCGGTGGAGAGCACCAGCGCCGGCTCGGCCGTGCCGGACCTGCTCGCGCGCAGGCCGTTGTACTGGCCTTCGTAGGAGTACAGGTCGATGTCGGCCGCGGCGCCATGGCCGGCCTGCATCATCCCTGCGCTGTCGCCGTGGCCGGCGCTGGGCGTCGGGTTGAGCAGCTTCATGTGCAGGCCCTTGGCGCCCGCGGTCAGTTCATGCACGGCCTGGTCGTCCGTGGTGAAACGGATGACGACCGGCTTGTCGCCGCTCGCGTCCGTTCGCGCGTGCCCGAGGTGCTCGCGCAGCGTGTCCATCAGCGCCTCGAAGGCGCGCGCGCCCTTGGCGGACTTCACGCCGGTCAGCTCGGTCGGGCCCATCACTTCCCACTGCCTGATGCCGCGGATCTTGGCCAGCACCGGCCCGCCCACGTTCACCGCCGAGGGCGGGTGCTCCAGGTCCCCGGCGGTCTGCGCGCGCAGCGCGGGCGGGCGTTCGGCCGGCGGGGTGAACTGGCCGCGGTGCTCCTCGTAGCCCTCCATCGCGGTGATGAGGAACAGGCGTTCCGACTTGTAGAAGTGCGGCGTGAGGGCGGTCAGGCCATTGGGCAGCGTCGGCCCGAAGCCCGGCAGCGTCGCCGTCTCGGGACTGGACCACCACTGGGCTTCCTTCGGCATCGCGCTGGGGTTGGGCGGCACCTGCATGATCGGGTCGTCGGACTCGGCATGGGAGCGCCGCGCGTGCAGCGCCGAGTCCATCGACAGCTGCTTGATCGCGGAGCGCAGCGAGGTCTCCATGTCGCCGCGGGCCGGCGATGGCTGGCCCGAGGGAGGCGGGCCGGCCTCCAGGTCGGGCGCGGCGCCGCCGCTGGGCGGCCGGCCGGCGAGCACGCCCCTGCCTTCGAGCGCCTCCAGGTCGGCCAGCCTGATCAGCCGGTCCCCGTAGCCCTTGACGAAGAAGCGCGGCTCGGCTTCGCCGGGCAGCGTCTGGCTGATGACGGGCAGCCGCTCCGCCACGGTCATGCCGTGCGGGCCGTGGCCGGTCAGCTTCAGCACGTGGCTGTGGTCGTTGAGGTCCTCCAGCTGCGCGCCCGCGGACGCGGAGGGCACCAGCGCCGCCTCGAAGCGCGCGGTGAAGCGCGTCATGTCTTCGCGGGTGGCGCCGTAATCCGTCTTCAGCTGGGCCAGCCGCGCCGGATCGGCCGGCGCCGCGGCGAGGACCCGCTCGACGGCAGCGACGGGATCGATGCGCTGGACGGGACCGGTCTGGGCTGCGGCGGCGGTGGATGGCGCGCCCGCGGCGGTGGTGGGCGGCGCGCCCGGCAATGGCGCCGCGGCGGCTGTGCCGCGCGACAGCAGCTGCGCCAGCGTGGTCACGTCGGCGCGAGGCGGCGGCTGCAGCGGCGGCTGCGAGGACGCCCGCGGGTTGCGCTCCAGCGCCTGGCCGCCGGAGCCGGTCGGCATCGAGCCGGCGGTGCTGGGGGGGAGCACGGTGCCCGTGGACGAACCAGGCGGGGGCGTGAGTTCGACGGCGGAGGACGAAGGGGACGTCGGACCGACGGGCGTCAGCGTGACCATGGCGGGGCGCTCCAGGGATGCGATGCGCGAGGAGTCGCGCGCTGGATCGCAGGCTAGGGCGGCGCCGTGCCGCGCCGGCGCGGGAAGCGCAGCGCCGAGCGGGGAGGCGAAGCGGCGCGCTTCGGGCGCGCAACCGCCGGGGTGCTTCGAAGGGCAGCAGCGCTGTGGCACGAGCCCCCTCTCCCCTCCCTCTCCCCGCTGGGGCGAGGGTGTAGGAACGAGCGAGCGCTGCCGGCAAGAACTCCCTCGCCCCCCGCGAGGGGGGAGAGGGCAGGGGAGAGGGGGTGCTTCGAAGGGCAGCAGCGCTGTGGCGAGAGCCCCCTCTCCCCTCCCTCTCCCCGCTGGGGCGAGGGTGTAGGAACGAGCGAGCGCTGCCGGCACGAACTCCCTCGCCCCCCGCGAGGGGGGAGAGGGCAGGGGAGAGGGGGTGCTTCGAAGGGCAGCAGCGCTGTGGCACGAGTCCCCTCTCCCCTCCCTCTCCCCGCTGGGGCGAGGGTGTAGGAACGAGCGGGCGCTGCCGGCAAGAACTCCCTCGCCCCCCCGCGAGGGGGGTTACTACGACGACGTCCGGCTCTTACCCCCTCGCCCGCTTGCGGGAGAGGGCGGGGGTGAGGGCCTTGCGAATCACCAGACGGTGTCGGGACCGTCCGGGCGTCGCGAGCGCGCCTCGCCGAGCCGCGCGTCGACCGCGGCCCGCGACGGCAGGCCCGCGCGGGCGCCGACCTCCGCGATCACGAAGCTGCTCACCGCGCACGCGAAGCGCAGGCACGCCGCCAGCGGCTGGCCCTCGAGCTGGGCCAGCACGAAGGCAGCATTGAACGCGTCGCCAGCACCGGTGGTGTCGCGCACCGGCACGTCCAAGGCTGCCTGGCGGACGGCGCCATCGCGGTCCGCCGCCATCGCGCCCCGCGCGCCCAGCGTGACGACGACGCAGGACGGCCCCAGCTCAAGCAGGCGTCGCAGCCCGTCGGCGGAAGGCGCTTCCCCGGTGCCGGCCCGGAAGCCGGCCTCGTTGAAGAACACCAGGTCGGCGCAGGGCAGGCGCTGCGACAGGGCCTGCGGGTCGCCGGCCGCCGTCGGTTCAAGATCAATCGCCACGCGCGTCCGGGTGCGCCGCGCCAACTGGCTGATGCGCGTCAGCTCCGCCTGGTCGCGGGGCATGGCGTAGAGCACGCGCGACTCCAGCAACGCATCGTGCAGGCGCTGCGCGGGGAAGGGCGGCGGCGCGGCGGCCATCGGCGCGACCACCAGGCCGCGGTCGCCGCCCGGCGGCAGCAGCGAGATGGCCAGGCCGGACGGCAGCCCCGGCGCGACCTGCAGGTGCTCGACGTCGACGCCGTCGTCGCGCAGCGAGCGCCGCAACTGCTCGCCGAACAGGTCGGCGCCGATGCGGCCGAACACCGCCGCGCGCCCGCCCAGCCGCGACAGCGCGCAGGCCGCGTTGGCCGTGGTGCCGCCCGCCGAATGGCCGGCCGCGCGCGCCATCACCTTGCCGCCGGCCTGGGGCCACTGCTCGACGTCCAGGTTCAGGTCCATGCAGGGATCGCCGAAGGCCAGCAGATCCCAGCGGCGGCGCTCAGTCATGGCGCCGCTCCCGCCAGTGGCGCCAGGCCAGCGCGCCCAGGCCGGACGCGAGGGCGTCCAGGTCGAAGTCCGCGCGGTTGGCGGCTTCGAACTCCGCGCGCAGCCCCTCCGGCACCCCGGCCAGTCCGCGCCACGCGCCGGCGATCGCGCCGGCCATGGTGGCGATGGAATCGGTGTCGTTGCCGATCGACGCGCCGATCGCGATGGTGCGCATCGGATCGCCCCGGGTGTAGGCCACGATGCCGACGGCGGCGGGGACGGACTCCGCCGCCAGCACGGAGTTGCCCACCAGCCCCTCCATCCGGGTCATGAAGCCGTGGTCGTCGCGCGCCTCGACGGCGATCTCGAGCGCCGCCTCCAGCCGCGCCAGGTAGCGCGGGCCGGCGACGCCGCGGGCGCGCTGGCGGGCGATCTCCTCGCCCCGGATCGCGCCGTCCACGGCGGCGGCCAGCACTTCTCCCAGCGCGTCGGGCGCGTCCGGCGTGACCAGCGCCCGCGACACCGCGGCGGCGATCGAGCAGGCCGCGGAGATCGCCACGCCGGTGTCGTGCGAGGGCATGCAGGTGACGAAGGCCTGCTCGCAGGCCGCGGCCAGGTCGCCGGGGTGGATCAGGCCCGCCGGCGCGACCCGCATCGCGGCGCCGTTGGTCGTGCCCATGCCGGTGAGCTTGCGGCGCGACTGCCCGATCACGCCCACGCTGGCCAGGTCCGTGCCGTCCTGCAGCGCCTTGACGATGCCGGCGGTGCTGGGGCCCATGAAGCCGGCCTTGGGGCTGGTGCGCACCCAGTCCAGCAGGCATGCGACCCAGCCAGGCTGGTCCAGCCGGCCATCGGCGGCCACCAGCGCGCGGGCCAGGTAGTACATCTGGCTGGCGTCGTCCGTCACCTCGGCGCGCAAGCCGCCATTCACGCCGGCGAAGGTGTCGGGCGTGGGCGTCTCGAAACGCGTGACCAGCCCGCCGAAGCTGGCGGCGATCTCGTCGATGCTCCATTGCTCGGTCGGCGCGCCGAGCGCGTCGCCCATGCCGGCCAGCGTCAGCGACGCCTGGATGCGCTCGCGCAGTTGCTCTTGGTTCATCCTGGAAAGGTCCTTCAAAGTCTGTGGGGAATCTCGGGGGCGCCGGGCCTGGGCCGCCGGGCGCGGCGCGCGCCGGCCACGGCCATGGCGATCAGGGTGACGGCCGGCGGCAGCATCTGCGGCAGCTGCGGCCGCCAGGCCAGCGCGCCGAGCTGCGTGGCCAGCACCGCGCTGGCGCCGAACAGCAGCGCCGCGGCGGTGGTGCCCGCCAGCGCGCGGGCGCCGAGGAACACGGCCGCCAGCGCCAGGAAGCCGCGGCCGGCGCTCATGTCGGCCTGGAACAGGGTCACGTAGCCCATGCTGAGGTAGACGCCGCCCAGGCCGGCCAGCGCGCCGCTGGCCAGCAGGGCCAGGTATTGCATGCGCTTGACCGGGATGCCGGCGGCCAGCGCGGCGGCCGGGTTCTCGCCGGCCGCCCGCAGCCAGCGGCCCCATGGGGTGCGGTACAGCAGCAGCCCCACCGCCGCCACCGCCAGCGGCGCCAGCAGCAGGGGCAGCGGATGGCCGCGGCCACCCTCGCCGTTGACCAGCAGATCCAGCGCCGGCCAGCCGGCCAGGCCGGGCAGCCGCAGCGCGGGCAGCGCCGGGCTGACGAGCGCGGCGGTGGAACCCTTGTCGCCCACCCAGCTGGCCATCAGGAACACGGTCAGCCCGGCGGCCAGCAGGTTCATCGCGATGCCCGCGACGATCAGGTCGGCGCCGAACTCGAGATGGAAGACCGCCAGCAGCAGCGCGAGCGCGAGCGCCGCCAGCAGCGCCGCGCCGCCGCCGACCAGCGCATGGCCCCAGACCGGCAGCGCCGGCCAGAGCTCGGCGGCCTGCACGGCGCCCATGACGCCGGAGAACGCGGCGATCAGCATCAGGCCCTCCAGCGCGACGTTGATGCAGCCGGCCAGCTCCGACACCAGCGCGCCGAGGGCCGCGAAAAGAATCGGCGTGGTGGCGCGCAGCAGCGCGACGGCGAGTCCGGCGGCGGCGAGCGTCCAGGCGTCGGTCATGAGGCGGCTCCGGGGGAGGGCTCGGCGCGTTCGATCGCGCGGGGGCCGCGCCGGGACCGCCGGCGCGCGAGGCCGTCGGCCAGCCTCGGCCACAGGCGCTCGGAGACGACGAACAGGATGATCAGCGCCTGGATCACCAGCACCATCTCGCGCGGCACGTCGGTGCTGCGCTCCATCGCCTGCCCGCCGGCGCGCAGGTAGGCGTAGAGCAGCGCGGCCATCGGGATGGCGCGCGGCTCGTTGCGCGCCAGCAGCGCCACCACCAGCCCTTCATAGCCGAGGCCGGCGGGCAGGTCCACCGGCAGCCGCCCGAGCAGCGCATGGCTGACATGCAGGCCGGCCAGTCCCGCGAACATCCCGCCCAGCGCCGTCGACAGCATCACCGTGCGCGCCACTGGCAGCCCCATCCGCCGCGCGAAGTCCGGCGCCTGCCCGACGGCCCGCAGCGCATAGCCGGCGCTGGTACGGTCCAGCATCGCCTGGGCGGCCCAGGCCAGCAGCGGCACCAGGAGCAGCATCGCGCTCACGTGGGTGCCGGGGATCAGCACGCCCAGCGACGCGGCCGGCGGCAGCAGCGGCGTGGCGATGAATCCGGCTTGCGGATCGCTCATCCACTCGCTGAGGATCAGCCGGAACAGCTGCACCGCGATCAGGTTGAGCATCAGCGAGGTGACGATCTCGCTGGCGCCGTGGCGCAGCTTCATCCATCCGGGCAGCAGGCCCCAGGCGCCGCCCACGGCCATCGCCGCCAGGAACGAGGCCGGCAGCACGATGACCGCCGGCAGCGCCGCCAGCGCCAGGCTGGTCGCGACGGCGGCCAGCGCGCCCAGGAACATCTGCCCGTCCGCGCCCAGCGTGAACTGCCGCGCCCGCAGCGGCAGTGCGATCGCCAGGCCCAGCAGCGCCAGCGTGATCGCGTCCTCGATCGCGGCGCCGAACAGGACCAGGCGCCGCGCTTCCCAGCCGTTCGGGCCGAGATGCAGCTCCGGCAGCGGGCCGGTCAGCAGCGCCAGCCAGGCGCGCAGCGGCTCGTCGCTGACCAGCGCGGTCAGGCCGAAGCCGGCCAGCAGCGCCGCGGCCAGGGACAGGGGCAGGGTGCCGATGCGGGCGCCGGCCCGTGCGAGCAGGGTCATGAGGCCGGTGCGGCGCGAGCTCCGGAGCGCGGGAGGGGCGGCGGGCGTCACGGCAGGAGATCCTCGTCGGGGGTGAAGGGGGCGGCCAGGCCGGCGCGGGCCTGTGGATCGCGGCGCACGCCGGTCATGTACAGGCCCAGGCGCCGCGCGTCGACCTGCGCGGCCGCGAAGTGCCCGGCCAGCCGGCCCTGCGACATCACGGCGATGCGATCGGACAGGGCCAGCAGTTCGTCCAGGTCGGCCGAGATCAGCAGCACGGCCGCGCCGCCGTCGCGCAGGGCCAGCAGCCGCTCGTGCAGCGCCTGGCAGGCGCCGATGTCGACGCCGCGCGTCGGCTGGCTCGCGATCAGCAGGCGCGGGGCGAGCGCGATCTCGCGCGCCAGCACCACCTTCTGCATGTTGCCGCCCGACAGCGAGCGGATGGGCGCCTCGGGCGAGGCGGCCACGACGCCGAAGTCCCGCAGCAACCGGGCGGTCTCGCGCGCCGCCCGCGCAAGGTCCAGCGCGCCGAACCAGCCGGGCAGGCCGCGCCGCGCCAGCGGCGGCGCGGCATGCCGGTTGGCGATGGCGTTCTCGGTGATGCTCATGTCCGGCGCGACCCCGTCGCGCAGCCGGTCTTCCGGCAGCGCCGCGACGCCCGCGGCCCGGGCCGCGCGGATGCCGGCGTCGCCCTGTCCGCTCAGCGGCACGCCGTCGACCGAGACCTGGCCGCGCGCGGCGCGCGTCAGTCCCGCGATCACGTCCGCGAGCAGGCCCTGGCCATTGCCCTCGACACCGGCCACGCCGAGGATCTCGCCGCCGGCGATCTCCAGCGTCAGGTCCTCCAGCGTCTGGCGGCCGCCGGGATCGCGGGCCGAGAGATCGCGCACGCTCAGCACCGGCGCGCGGGGCGAGGGCGCCGGCGAGGACCGCGGCCGCCGCGGCGCCGCGGCGTGGCCCATCACCAGCGCGGCGATCTCGGGCTCGCCGACGTCCCGGGTCGCGGCGCTGCCGGCCACCCGGCCGCCGCGCAGCACGGTGAAGCGGTCCGAGACCTCGCGGATCTCCGCGATCCGGTGCGTGATCAGGACCACCGCCAGGCCGCTGTCGGCGTAGCGCCGCAGCGCTTCCATCAGGGCCGCGGCCTGCTGGGGCGCCAGCACCGCCGTCGGCTCGTCGAGCATCAGGATGCGGGCGCCCTGGTGCAGGGCCTTGAGCAGGCCCACCGCCTGCTGTTCTCCGAGCGAGAGCCGGGACACCGGCGTGCGGGGATCCAGCGGCAGGCGGAAGCGGCGCGCGGTCTCGGCGACCTGCTCGGCCGCGGCGCGCGCATCGAGCAGCGGACCGCGGCGCGGCTCCTGGCCAAGCACCACGTTGTCGGCGACGCTGAAGGACGGCACCAGGGTCACGTGTTGCGGCACCAGGCCCATGCCGGCGGCGATCGCCTCGCGCGGCGTGCGCCAGCGCACCGGCCGGCCGTCCAGGCGGATCTCTCCGGCGCTGGGCTGCTCCAGCCCGTAGAGCATCTTCATGACGGTGGACTTGCCGGCGCCGTTCTCACCGACGATCGCATGCACCTGGCCCGGCGCGATGGACAGGCTCACCTGGTCCACCGCCAGCGTGCCGGTGGCATAGCGCTTGGAGACGCCGTGCAGCGACAGCAGGCCGGGCGGGGCGGCGCTCATCCCGGCATTCATCCCGGCATTCATTCCGGCGTTCCTCCGGGCGTCCCCCGCGAGAAGGCGCTGGGCACGCGGCGCTGCCCGGCGACGATCTCCGCGCGCACCTGCTCCAGCTCCTGCCACAGCGCCGGCGGCCACTGCGCCAGCAGGCCGGCCCGGGGCGCGAGGCTCACGCCGCGCTCGGCCAGGCCGAGCGACACGACGCCGCCCGGCGCCGCGGGCTGCCGCAAGGACGCGCGCAGCGCCTCCAGCACCGCGACGTCGACGTTCTTGACGACGGAAGTGACGATGCGCGCCGCCAGCGCCGGCTGGCGCGTCTGGTAGAGCGCGTACTGGTCCACGTCGACGCCGATGGCGTAGCGGCCGGTCTCCAGCGCTGCCTCGTTGACGCCCTGGCCGCTGGCGCCCGCCACATGGAACACGATGCCGGCGCCGCGCGCGAACAGCGTCTTGGCGATCTCCTTGCCCAGCGCGGGATCGGAGAAGGAGTTGGCGTACTGGGTCGCGACCGGCAGATCCGGCGCCGCGGCCTTGGCGCCGGCACGGAAGCCCACGATGAAATCGTCGACCACCGGAAACTGCATCCCGCCCATCACCCCCAGGCCGCCGCCGGGCGCGACACCGGGCAGGCCGGCCCGGTCCAGCCGCGCCGCCAGCCAGCCGGCCAGGTAGGCGCCCTCGTTCTGGCGGAACAGCAGCGAGCGCACGTTGCGGCAGGCGCAGCGGCCGGCGTCCACGGCGGCGTCATAGAGCACGAAGCGACGGTCCGGATAGGCCCGCGCCAACTGCTCGACGTAGGGCGCCATGGTGAAGGTGCCGGTGACGATGAGGTCGAACTCGCCGCTGTCGGCCAGCGCCGTCAAGGCCGGGAGCCAGCGCGTCGGATCGGTCCCGCCTTCGACGATCCGGACCGCGACGGGCAGTTGCCGCGCCGCCTCGCGCATGCCCCTGGCGGCGCCGTCGAAGAAGGATTTGTCGCCCAGCGTGCCGTTGATGAAGAGGACCGCGCGCAGCCCATGGCCGGCCTGGGCACGGGGCAGCAGCCGCTCGCCCGCCGCCTTGAGGGCGTAGAGCAGCGCCACGGCCGCGAGCAGCCAGAGGAGCTGGCCCAGGAGGAAGCGGAGGGAAGGGCGCATCGGCGGCGGTGCCGGGAAGGGGGGCGGAAGAGGGCGGCCGAAGGCGCTCAGGCCAGCCGGGTGGATTGCGTGATCCGCGCGCTGTACCGGTAGCTGGACACGTACTTCATGAGGCAGTACTCGATCGGCTCGCGCCGCTCGGACAGCGTGATGCGCTCGCAGACCAGCAGCGGCGCGCCTTCCGGCACGCCGAGCAGCCGCGCTTCCTCCGCGTCGGCGGTGGCGGCGAACAGGTTCTCCACGGCCTCCACCGGCGCGAAGCCCGCGCGCTCCATCAGCAGCTGGTACAGCGAGCGGGTGCGCTCCACCTCCTGCAGCTCCAGCTTCACGCCGGGCGGCAGCGGGAAGTAGGCGTCGTGCAGGCCGATGGGGACGCCGTTGGTCAGGCGCACGCGGCGCACGCGGGTCAGCGGGTGGCCCGACTCGAGCTGCAGCAGCTGGGCGATCGCCATCGTGGCGGGACTGAACTCGAGGTTGAGGATGCGCTGGCTGGGCACGCCGCCGCGCTGGCGCGTGTCCTCGGAGAAGCCATCGATGTAGCGCGACATGCGGCGCACCAGCGCCGGCGCCACGAAGGTGCCGCGGCCATGGTCGCTGTAGACCAGCCCGTGGTCCTCGAGCAGCCGCACCGCCTTGCGGACGGTGTCGCGGCTGACCTGGTGCTGTTCGGTGAGCTCGCGCTCGGAGGGCAGGGCCTCGTTGTCGGCGAGCCGGCCGTCATCGATCGCCGCGCGCAGCGCATCGGCGACCTGACGGTAGCGGGGAGGGGGCGCGGAGGCCTCGGTGGGGCGTTTGCTCATGTCCATCAATGCTCTCATGGTACGTACCAGACGGTCAAGAGGCGTCCTCGCCGGCCGCTTCGCATGGCTTGCTTACGCCGCCGTGACAGGTGTTGTGCCAGAAGGAAAACCCGGAGTTCTAACGAAAAGATGTCGTGGTGAGATTGACGTGGTACGTACCAGTGAATGATCATCCGGCCCGAACCACGCAGTACCTCCCCACCCCGTGTTCCGGTCATTCCGCTGAAAGCTCCTCCACCATGCGCTCCCTCGCAAGACAACCCTTCCCGCCGCTGCCGCTGGCGGCGCTGCCCCTGGCGACGCTGCTGCTGGCCGCCCACGTCCAGCCGGTCCTGGCCCAGGAGGCCACGGCCCGCCCCGCCAGCGAGGCCGCGCCGGCGTCGCAGCCGGCCTCGCAGTCGCTGGGCCAGGTGACGGTGATGGGCGAGTCCATCGGCATGCGCCAGTCGCGGGCCAACGTGAAGATCACCGCGGCCGACCTGGAGCACTATCCGACCGGCGTTTCGGCCGACAAGCTGCTGGAGCGCGTGTCCGGCATCCAGGTCGGCTCGTCCAATGCCTTCGGCGGCGACGGCTTCGAGAGCACGATCAGCATGCGTGGCTTCGGCAAGGACAGCATCGGCTTCTCGATCGACGGCATCCCCAACGGCCGCACGACGCTGGGCGGCGGCTCGGTGCCGACGCGCTTCTTCGACAGCAGCAACCTGGCCGCGATCGACGTGTCGCAGTCGGCCGGCATCGTCGGCGCGCCGTCCCACCAGGCGCTGGCCGGCCACATCGACTACCTGACCCAGGATCCGGGCCGCGCCTTCGGCCTGCGCGTCGAAGGCGCGGCGGGCAGCGCCGCGCTCGGCCGGCTCCATGCGCGCGTGGACAGTGGCGAGCTCGCGCCCGGCCTCAGCGCCTACCTGAGCGTGTCCCGGCAGCAGTGGCAGGTGTCCTACGTGGACGATCCCTCCGGCCATGACACCCGCGATCACGCCGACTTGAAGCTGGCGTGGCGGCTGGGTCAGGACACGACGCTGAAGCTGTACTCCAGCTTCAACGAGCGCAAGGAGACGAGCGCGAGCAACATCGTCACGCTCAAGCAGTTCCAGGCCGATCCGAAGCAGGACGGCTACACCGACCACTGGACCGGCGTGCCCGGCGTCGACCGCAACTATCGCGGCTTGAAGGGCAACCCGCGCGAGGACCGCTTGAGCTATCTGAGCCTGAGCACCGCGCTGGGCGCCCTGAAGGTGTCGGCCAAGGCCTATCACCATGGGCAGGACGGGACCGGCAAGGAGACGGGCCTGGGCAATGGCGGCTATCCGGGGCTCGATGGCTCGGCCAGCAGCCTGTACTTCCGCGGCAACGGCTACGACCTGTCGCGCAACGGCGCGCTGGCGGAGGTGGGCGCCCGGCACGGCGACCTGCTCGACTGGCGCGCGGGCGCCTGGTACGAAAGCTATGAGCGCGGCCAGGTGCGGCGCTGGCATCCGGTCGTCGACGAGGCCGCGGGGCCGGACTACGCGGCGGCGCCGGTCGCGATCAGCGAGGACAAGCACTGGAAGAACCGCAGCACCATGGTGTACCTGGCCAATCGCAGCAGCCTGCTCGATGGCCGGATCAAGCTGGACTACGGCCTGACCTACCTGGACAACCGCGTCGACTACCGGGCGCCGACGCAGGACTCGCGCACCGGCAGGCTGAACTTCGTCAACGAGGCGCGGGTGAACTCCGGCGTGCTGCCCAAGCTCGGCGCGCTGGTGCCGCTGGGCGCCAACACCGAGCTGTTCGCGGGCTACGCCAAGAACGCGGCCACGGTGACCGACGCGACGCTGGAGGGCGGCGCGGCCGCGACGATGGCCGCGGCCGCGCGGCCCAGCGGCATGGACAGCGCCAAGGCCTTCGACCTGGGCCTGCGCCACAAGGGCGACGGCTATGCGCTGAGCGTGCAGGGCTTCTCGATACGCTCCAAGGAGACGGTGGCCGCGGACATCGCCGGCACGCTCCAGTCGGAGAACGTGGACCAGGGCCGCCGCATCGATGGCATTGAGCTGAGCGCCAACGCCCGCGTCGGCGCGGCCTGGCGGCTGTATGGCGCCTTCACGTACCAGAAGGCGCGCTACGCGCTGGGCGATGTCGACGCGCAGGGCTATCCGGCCAAGGGCTTCATCCGCGACGGCGCGGACCTGGTCGGCATCGCGCCGCGCAACCTGTTCCTGGAAGCCACCTGGCGCCCGGGCGACGCCTGGCGGCTCGGGGCCAACCTGCGCCACGTCTCCAGCCAGGCCGGCTACTACGCCAATCCGCGCGTGGCGGGCAGCGGCGTCGACGAGCGCATGCCGGCGTACACGCTGCTCGGCGCGAGCGGGTCGTACCAGTGGGAACGCCTGACCCTCGGCCTGAACCTGGAGAACATCACCAACAGGCACTACCTCTCCGGCGTCGCGCCCGAGCTGATGACCAGCCCTTCCAGCATCGGGCGCTACTTCATCGGCGCGCCGCGCACGGTCGTGGTGTGGGCAAGGATGGAACTGTGACGCGCCCTGCGCTGGTCCGGTCCGGCGGCGCGGCGGTCCTGCTCACGGCCGCCGCCTGGGCCGCGGCGCTGCTGGGCGGCTGCGCGCCGCTGACGCGGTGGGCGGAGCCGCCGATGCGCCTGCGCCTGATCGGCGAGACCCTCATCCCGCGCGTCGATGCCGATCCGCTGCTGCGCCACCTTGGCGGCATCTCCGGCCTGGACTACGACCCCGCCCGGGACACCTGGTATCTGCTCAGCGACGACCGGTCCGACGAGGCGCCGGCGCGCTTCTACACGGCGACGCTGCGTTGGAACGCCGATGGGCTGGAGGACGTGCGCGTGACGGGGCTCACGACGCTGCTGCAGCGGGATGGCCAGCCCTATCCGAATGGCCGCGCGGCGGCGCATCCCGGCGAGCCGCGCCCCGAGATCCCCGATCCCGAGGCGATCCGCCTGGACCCGCGCACCGGCCGGCTGCTCTGGTCCAGCGAAGGCGACCGGCCGCGCGGCATCCAGCCCTTCATCCGCTGGTCGGAGCGGGACGGGCGCTTCGCCGGCGAGCTGCCACTGCCCGAGCGCCTGCGCGTGCATCCCGGCGAGCCTCGCGGCGCGCGCGACAACCTCAGCCTGGAAGGGCTGGGCCTGGCGGCGGACGGCTCCGTGTGGGCGAGCATGGAGGCGCCGTTGATCGAGGACGGCGAGCCGCCCACGCTGCAGGCGGGCGCGCTGACCCGCTTCACGCACCTGGACCGGCAAGGCCAGGTGCTGGGGCAGTACGCCTATCCGGTGGATGCGGTCCCGCGGGCGCCGACGGGTGGCAAGCGCCGCGCCGACAACGGCGTCAGCGAACTGCTGGTCACGCCGGCCGGCACGCTGCTCGTGCTGGAGAGGTCCGGCCGGGAGGTCGCCGAGCGCGTGTTCGAGTTCCACGTGCGGCTCTACGAGGCGCGCGCCGACGGCGCGACGGACATCGCGGCCGTGGCTTCGCTGCGCGACGCCGACGTCGTGCCGATGCGCAAGCGGCTGGTCCTGGATCTCCAGGCCACCGGCGCGCGCGGACCGATCGACAACCTCGAAGGCATGGCCTGGGGACCGGCGCGGCCGGATGGCCGGCGGACGCTGGTGATGATTTCCGACGACAACTTCTCGCCGCACCAGCGCACGCAGGTGCTGGCCTTCGAGGTGGATCAATGAACGACGAGGATCTGGAAGCGCTGCTCGAGGCCTGGCTGCAGGCGGCCGGCACGGGGGACCGCGCGGCGTTCGAGCAGCTGTACCGGTATTTCCATCCGCGGCTGACGCGCTTCATCCAGCGCTGCTGCTCGCGGCCGCACTTGGCGGAGGAGGCGGTCAACGATGCGCTGTGGGTGGTCTGGAAGAGCGCCGCCAATTTCCGTGGCGAGTCGCGCGTGACCACCTGGATCCATGGCATCGCGTACCGCTGCATGCTCAAGGCGCTGCGGGACCGCGAGAACGCGCAGGAGATCAATGCGTCGGCGGTGCCGGAGGCGGAGCTCCTCGCGGCGGAGCCGGCCTTCGACGAGGGCCCCGATCGCGAACTGCGGGACTGGGTGAACCGCGGGCTGGCCGAGCTGCCGCTGCCGCAGCGCACGACCCTGGAGCTGGCCTACTGCCAGGGCGAGTCCTGCGAGGAGATCGCCCGGATCATGGGCTGCCCCTCGGGCACGGTGAAGGCGCGCCTGATGCGCGCGCGCGAGAAGCTGAAGGACGTGCTGCCGGCGATCGCGCGGACGTCGGCCGGCACCCGCGCCGGCTGAGCGCGCTCGCTGGAACCGCGCGGCCGATGACGACGCCGCGTTCGTTTCGGGGCGCCAGCCTTCGCGTCCATCGCGCGAGCGTCATCTCGCCGTGCCTATCGTCATTCCCGGCCGAACCCCCTCACTCCACAACGCGGCCAGGGAGCACCCATGACGACCACCCTCGCGTCAACGACACCTCCGGCGAACGGGATGATCCCCGGCCACGCCGCCGCCGTTTCCACGCTCATCGGCGACTGGCGCCGCGAGGCCGCGCAGCGGCTGGGCGCCAGCCCCGAGGTCGCGCGGCATTTCGGCGAGACCGGCCTGATCGAACTCGACGGGCAGCCGCTGTCGCTGCATCCGCTGCGGGACGAGCCCTCGGGGCCCTGGCTGGCCGTCACGCGCGCCGCGCGTCCGGCGGCGGTCGGCGAGGAGGCGTGGTGCGATGCGCTGCTGCTCGCCACCGGGCAGGCGCTGGCCGGCACGCACGCGGCCTTCGGACTGAACGACGACGGCGAGGCCGTGCTGATCCTGCGCACCGCCGCCGGGCATGAGCATCCCGATCTGCTCGCCGTCGAACTGGCCGGGCTGCTGCAACTGCGGCAGGCGCTGCTCGAGGGCGTGTCGGCGCCGGCCGAAGCGGCCATGCTTGCCGCCCGGCCCGCGGACGCGGCGCCTGGCCGAGGCGCCGAGGTGGCCGATGTCGACGCGTCATTCCTGGAAGCCCCCGAGCGCGTGCTCGTGCGCGTGCACGGGGCGCTGCTGCAAGCAGGCCTGCCCGCGGGAGACGCGCTGGCCGGCGCGCGCAGCGGCTCGTTCACGCTGGAGGGCATGCCGATCGGCCTGGCCTGCGAGGACGGGACCGACACGCTGGTGCTGGTCTCCGACCTCGGCGCCGAGGCGCTGGACACGCTCGAGCGGCGGCGGCTCGCGCTGCAGGCCAACACGACGCTGATGGCCCTGGCCGGCGTCGCCGTGGCCCGCGAGCGCGGCCGCGCGCGCCTGATGTCGCGCTGCCCGGTCGATGGCCGCAGCGCCGTCGATTTCGCCGACGGCTTCGCCGTCTGGCTGCGCGACTTCGCGCGCCTGGCCCGGGCCACGGCGGCGTCCCGCGACACCGCGGCCGCGCATTGAAAGGGGGGAGTCGACATGCCCGGATCCATCACGCCTTCGACGTCCAACCGGATCGAATCGTTCCGCCTGCCCACCGATGCAGGCACGCCTGTCCCAGGCGCCGCGGGTCCCGCGGGCACTGCGGCTGAGATCACCCCTGCCGCGCTTGAGCGGCCGCACGATGTGCCGTCGTCGCGCGCCACCCCGCCGTCGGCCTCGGGCGGCGAGGAACCGCGCGAGCGCCGGCCGTTGCCGGAGCTCATCGGCGCGAGTCCGAACCGCTCGCTGCTGGGGGACTCGCACAGCCTGTCGGACTCGCGCGAGTGGTCGTCGCGGCGCCTGGACAACCTGGCGCGGGCGCGCGGCCTGAGCGGGCCGCTCTCGGCCACCCCTTCGGACCTGGGCCGGCAACTGCGGGCCGAACCGACCTTCAACCTGTCCCGTCCCGTGGCGGCGGAGCGCAGCTGGCGCTCCGTCGCGAGCGCGATGTCCGGCGAACTCACCCGGCTGGCCGGCGTGGCGGGCCGCGAGGCGTTGCGCACGCTGGGCGCCGTCGTTCCGCCGATGCCCGAGGCGCGCCTGGCCAGCGTGGTGGCGGGGCATGCCGTGCATCAGACGGTCGCGGTGGCGCTGCCGACCTTCGCGCGGGAGATGCTCGCCAACGCGGTGATGCACGCGCTGCGGGCCGCGCCCCCGCCCGCCGTGATGGGCCTGCAGGCCGCGGTGGGCGCCGTCAACCTGACCTTGCAGGTGGTGCGGGAGCTGCGCGAGCGGCGCAATCCGGACGAGGCGGCGCGCGCCTACCACTCGCTCACTCCCGAGCAGTGGCAGGCGAAGACGCCCGGCGAGCAGCAGGCGATGCGGGATCACACGGCCAAGATCTCGCGGCTGTTCACGGTGCTGCAGGCGTCGTCCTCCTTCACCAACCTGATGCTGATGCATCACGGGTTCCAGCAGGGGGACCGGGCGGCCGCGCTCCAACCGCTGGCCAACGAACTGAAGGTCGGCGTCTACGCCGCGATGCGGGATGGCCTGCAGGCCAGCTTCAGCATGGTCAAGGTGAACAAGCCGCCGGCGCCCGCGGACGGCGGCCCGCAGCCGGAGCTGGCGGCCGGCATGTCCGGTGCCGCGCAGGCCGCCGCCGTGGCCACCTACGCCGGCGTGAACGTGGTGAACGGCTTCCTGGGCGATGCGCTGAAGGACGCATGGGTGCCTCATCGAGGCGCGGCGGCCGCGGTGCTGCTTGGGCAGTCCACGGCCATGGGTGCGGGCGATGCCTGGCGCGTCGCGGCCGGGGCTGCCGCGATCAGCACGCTGACCAACACGCTGGGCGAGACGACGGACTGGTTCCAGCGCCTGCAGCTCTTCGCCAACCAGACGCCCGGCGCGACGCAGGAGTGGGCGCCGGTGCGCACCGGCACGGACCGCGGCCGCGTGCTGGACCAGGCGCAGGCGCGGACCTCGCTCGCCAACACGCTCTTCTCGGCGCTGACCGCGGCGGGGCAGGGCATGGCGCACAGCCAGCTGCCGCCCGCCGTGCAGCAGCTCATCGGCAACGTCGGGGCAGCGGCCCTGGGCGCGATGCTCGATTCGCCGATCACCGGCCTGTGGCAGGCGCAGGAGGCGGTGCGGGCCAAGCCCGTGCCGGACGCGCCTGTCGATCTGGAGCTGGCGCTGCGTCCGGACTCGCCGCGTCTGCCGTCGAGCTCGGCCTCGTCGGTGGCGGACATCCCCGTGCCGCAGCGGCGCACGCCACGCGTCAACGTCGACGAACTCGATTGAAGGAGCCATGACCGGTCCGATCCGTTCCCCCTCGGGAGGCGCGCCATCGCGCGCCACCGTACTGCCCGCAGGCCGGCCTCCCGCGCAGGCCTCCTCCGGCCAGGTCGGTCCCGCGGCGGGACCTCCCGAACTCGACCGGGCGCCGCCTCGGCTGGCCAGCGCATCCGGAGCCGGTGAGGCCGACAGCGCGTCAGCGGCCACGCAGCGGCGCGCCTCATTGCCGGTGTCGAGGCCGACGGAGGCCGCGGCGATGGCGGGCTCCTCCGCGGGGGCGCCGTTGGCAGTGGCGTCGCCGTCGGTCCAGCTGAGGTCGCTCGCGGACGAGCTCTCCCGGTTGGAGACGGAGCGGGCGGCGTTGCAGGCGCGCCTTGCCGAGCTGCAGGAGCGGCGTCACGACGCGCGCGCTTCCGGCGCGGGCGAGCGGAGCGACGAAGTCGGCCGTCTTCAGTCGCGCGCCGATCACGCGCGCGGCCAGCTGGCCTCGCTGCAGGCCCGGCATGACAAGGAGACTGGCGAGCTGGCTGATGCCGAGCGCAAGCTGGCGTCCGCGCGGCGGCAGCTCGAGGGCTTGACGCTGGCGGCGGAGCCGCGGCCGGCGCAACCGGCTCGATCCGGGCGCGCGCGGACGGGCCGGCGTGGCGGCGCCAAACCGGCGCGACCGACGCCCGCGGCCGCGAAACCGGATCCCCGAAGTCCCGCGGAGGTCGAGGCCCAGGCGCGCATCAAGCGGCTGGAGGGGGAACGCGACAGCCTCAAGACGCAGATGGAGGCGGCCAGTCGCCGCGTCGCGGAGGCGCGCGCGACCTTGAAGCGCGACACCGACTTCGCGGAGCTCGTGCTGGATCCCCGCTTCAACGAGCCACGGATCGACGAGGCCGCCGCCACCCACCTCAACCCGTTCCTGGCGCACTACGAGCTTCCCGCCATCGATCAGGTGCCACCGGGCGAGGACACGAGGCATGCCCGCTACCTGGCCGCGTTCACCAACGTCGACGCGGGCGCGCGGCGCCTGGACGAGTCGCTGTTGCAGAACCCGGCGCACAGCTTCTCGGCGTTCTCCGCCCTGTACAGCACTTTGTGGCCCGATCGCGTCAACGGGAGCCTGCTGAGGAACCTGCTTGGCGGCGACATGAGCGCCGTGATGGCGGCCGTGCGCACGGGGGGCGAAGGCCTGGGGAATGCGGTGAGCCGGCATGTGCTGGCGCAGTTCACGGAGGAGATGAGGTACTGCGCGCTGGCGGCGGCCAACACGGGCCTGCCCGATGGCACGACGGCGCGCCGCGTGAGATTGAGCAGCGGCAGCCGGGTGACGCAGACGGCGCTGGCCGAAGGCCGCGCTCGGGCCCGCGAGCTGATGCCGCTGCAGGAACTGCCGGCGCATCGCGGCCGCATCGTCGTGGGCGCGATCCAGCAGGCGACCTCGATGATGGAGACCATCGCCGAGGAGTACCGCGAGGCGTGTGGCGACGTCCAGCGGTCCCAGTCCGCGCTGGACGGCGCGTTGAAGGACCGGAGCGCCCTCGTCGAGCGCGGTGACCAGCTGAAGAACGAACTCGGCGCCGCGCTGGCGGCGCTCAGCGGCCTTCGCGACGAGCGCCGGCAGCGGGATGCCGCGCAGTCGGCGCAGTCGGCGCAGTCGGCGCAATCGGCGCCATCAGCGCCATCGGCGCAGCCGGTCTCGCGCGATGCCGGGCCGGACGCGGCCATTCCGCAGCTCCCGGTGGTGGCCGGGTCCTCGTCGCCAGATGTCGAAGCTCGCAGAATGCGGCTGCGCGGCGACGTGGACCGGCACACCGCCCATGCGGATGAGGCGCGCGGCCGGGTCGACCGGACCGCGCGCGACATCGGCGAAGCGCAGGCCGACCTGCGCCGCTCCGCGCAAGCGCACGAGGCGGCCGCCGCGGCGCTGGCGCGAGAGACCGCGAATGCCAGCCGCGAGCACGACGAAGTCCGTGCCGCCCAGGCCGGGCTGCGCGAGCGGCTCGCGGTGACCGAGGCCCGGATCGGCGAGGTCCGCGAGACCTTGCATCAGGCGCCGCCGCGCCGCGCCGCGATCAGCGATCTGGCCTGGGAGCGCGCCATCGACCGGCACGTCGGCATCAGCGATGAGGCCATGCGGGAGCGCGCGCCCGAGACCGGCCATGTGGGGAGCTATGACTCGTTGTCGACGCTGTCCCAGGTGGTCGCCGATCTGCATGCCCATGTGTCCTGGCATGCCGACCTGCGGCCGGTGCTGGCGGCGCGCAACCGCCGCGAGTTCGACAGCGCCGTGGCCCGCGTGCCGGGCGGCGTGACCGACCTGGTGTTCGATCACGGCCGCCAGGTGGGACGCGGCTTCAGCAACGCGCTGGACCGCACCGAGCGGGCAACGCCGCTGCAGCACAGCAGCTACTCGCTGGATTTCGTGCAGGGCAGGGTGGTGGTGTCGCACCTGCATCCGCATGTGCCGCGCCGCACCTTGCAGGCGGCGGAGCTGTGAAATGAAGAGAGGGCCCCGTTGGGGCCCTCGGCGCGTCTGCATGGTGTGGCAAGACAGGGCTGCCCGCACTTGCCTCGCGCAAGAACTCCCTCGCCCCCCGCGAGGGGGGAGAGGGCAGGGGAGAGGGGGTGTTTCGAAGGGCAGCAGCGCTGTGGCACGAGCCCCCTCTCCCCTCCCTCTCCCCGCTGGGGCGAGGGTGTAGGAACGAGCGAGCGCTGCCGGCACGAACTCCCTCGCCCCCCGCGAGGGGGGAGAGGGCAGGGGAGAGGGGGTGCTTCGAAGGGCAGCAGCGCTGTGGCACGAGCCCCCTCTCCCCTCCCTCTCCCCGCTGGGGCGAGGGTGTAAGAAGGAGCGAGCGCTGCCGGCAAGAACTCCCTCGCCCCCCGCGAGGGGGTAAGAAGGACCGAGTGCCGCCAGCGCCCGCCACAGTACCCGAGCCTTCTTGCCACCTCGCCCCGCGAGCGGGGAGAGGGCACCGGAGGGTGCATCACTGCGCGATCGGGTCGGCGGCCAGCAGCTCGATGTAGCGCCGCGGGCCGGTGTCCAGGCTTCCCGCCAGTTCCGCGTCGCCGCCGGAGCGGGCCTCGGACGTCAGCCGTTCGGCGGGAATGCCGCGGCTGGCGAGTATCGCCTCGGTGCCGCGGGCCCAGCCCAGCGCCTGGTTGCGCGCCTTCGCCGCCGCGGGCGAACTCCCCGGCGCACTGCCGCGGATGCCCGCCTCGACGCGCACCCGCACCGCCGGCGCGCGCGCCAGCACCTCGCCGGCGCGCTCCACGAAGCGCCGGAAGCGCGGCTGCAGCGCATCGCGGCGGTCCAGCGCGTCCGCCGCGTCGATGCGTACGCGCACCTGGTTGGCGGCCGTGCGCATCACCTCCACCTGGCCGTTGTCCAGCGCCAGCTGCTGCAGCTCCCGCGCCACCGCCGCCATGTCCGGCGACCAGACGTGTCCCTCCTTGACGTCCAGCGGCGGGGCCGGCGGCGGCACCGGGATAGGTGCCGGCGCCGCGGCGGGCGGCTCCGGAGGCGGGCGCCGCGACGCGCAGCCGCTCAGGCCGGCACCCAGCGTGAGCAGCGCCAGCAGCGCCAGCCGTTCAATCACGCGCGCGGCGCACCGGCCGCGGCCCGGGACGCGAAGGGAGCGATGGTGTGCATTCATCAAGCAACTCCGGATCGTTGAAACAGCCCGGCCTCAGGGCCGGCGGGGATCGGGACGGGCGCAGCCGCTCATCCCGCCACGACCTGGCCCAGCGACCCCAGCGTGCGGTCGAAGTCCCAGAGGTCGTCGGTCGACTGGCACAGGAACTCGCGCACCGGCTGCAGCTTGCGCATGGCCTCGTCGGCGAGCGCGTCGTTGCCGGGCTTGTACTCGCCCATCTGCACCAGCGGCTCGATCTCGTCGTACTTGGCCATCAGCGCCCGCAGGTGGCCGGCGGCCGCCTGATGCGGCTTGGGCACGATCTGCGACATCACCCGCGACAGGCTGCCCAGCACGTCGATCGCGGGGTACTGGTTCCGCGCCGCGATCTTGCGCGACAGGATCATGTGGCCGTCCAGGATGCCTCGCACTTCCTCCGAGATCGGGTCGTTGCCGCTCTCGTCCTCGTACAGCACGGTGTAGAGCGCGGTGATCGATCCGCGCGCGCCCATGCCGGCGCGCTCGAGCAGCCGCGGGATCTCGGCGAACACCGACGGCGGGAAGCCGCGCCGCGCCGGCGGCTCGCCCGCCGCCAGGCCGATCTCGCGCTGCGCCCGCGCGAAACGGGTCAGCGAGTCCATCATCAGCAGCACCTTCAGGCCCTGGTCGCGGTAGTACTCGGCCACTGCGGTGGCGACGTGCGCCGCCTTCGCGCGCTCGCTCGACGAGCGGTCCGAGGTCGCGCACACCACGACCGAGCGCGCCATGCCGGCCTCGCCCATGATCAGTTCGATGAACTCGCGCACCTCGCGGCCGCGCTCGCCGATCAGCGCGATGACGCTGACGTCGCATTGCGTGCCGCGCGCCAGCATGCCCATCAGCGTGGACTTGCCGACACCGGCGGGCGCGAAGATGCCCATCCGCTGACCTTCGCCCAGTGTGATCAGCCCGTCGATCACCTTGACCCCGGTGGGCAGCGGGCGCTCGATCATCTCGCGCTCCATCGGTGTCGGCGGCAGCGCGAACACCGGGCGGGTCTCGGTCGTGCGCACCGGGCCCTTGCCGTCGATCGGCCGGCCCAGGCTGTCGATCACGCGGCCCAGCAGCGCCTCGCCGACCGGCACCGACAAGACCTGGCCCAGGCCCACCACGCGCGTGCCGCCGCGCACGCCCAGGATCGATCCGAACGGCGACAGGATGCTGCGCCCGCCGGCGAAGCCCACCACCTCGGCCGTCTGCAGCACGCCCCCGTCGTCGTCGAGCACCTCGCACAGTTCACCCAGCCGGGCGTCCAGGCCGCTCACGCGCATCAGCGTGCCGATCACCTCCGTGACCTTGCCGGTGCGGCCCACCATCGTGGCCGAGGCCAGTTCGGCCTCCATCAGCTCGGTGAATCCCTGCAATGCCTTCATCCGGCGCTCCTGGTTCAGTGTTCGGCGAGTTCGTGGCCGTGATGGGCGTCATCGCCGTCCTCACCGGCGCCGGCCAGCGGCAGGCTGCTCGCCAGTGCCTTGCGCACCGCGCGGTCCATCGCCGCGCGCAGCCCGTCGAGCTGCGTCTGCAGGCTGGCGTCGAGGATGCCGACCTCCGACTCGAACACGCAGCTGCCGGCCCGCAGCGCCGGGTCGACGCTGACCTCGATGTGCAGGCCCTGCGTCTGCAGCGCCTTCAGCGAGTCCAGCGCGGCGCGCGCGTGGGCGTGGTCGTCGGCGCTGACGCGCAGGGCCAGCGTGCTCGCGCCGCGCGCGAAGCTGCGCACGCTGCGCAGCGCGCGCTGGTACAGCGCCGCGCGCTCCTCGGTGTGGACGATGCGCTCGACCGCGCCGGTGACGATGGTCGCCAGCTTCTCGTGCATGCCGCGCAGCACCTGCGCGTTGTCGATCGCCTGCACCGTCTGGCGCTCGTGCCATTCGAGCGCCGCCTGGCGCCGGCCGGCCTCGCAGGCCTCGACCCGCAGCCGTGCGGCCTCGGCGCGGGCCTCGGCCAGCAGGCGGGCCGCCTCCTCGCGCGCCTCGCTCACGAGCCGCAGGGCTTCGTCCCGCGCCTGCGTCAGGACCGCATCGCGCTGCCCGTCCATCGCGCGGCGCAGCGCGTCGAGTTCCGCGGCCCCGTCGAGCTCGGTGGCGCGCAGGATGCCGTCCTCGGCGCCCAGTCCGCCGAGGCGGTCCGCGCCGCCGCCATGCAGCCAGATCATCATGTCGGTTCCTTCGCGAAGAGCGCGTCCAGACGCGTGAGGCCCTCGAGCGCGCAGGCGTGGCGCACCGGCACCTGGTGCCGGCCGCCGGGCACCGGCCACCGCGCCGGCAGCGCCAGCCGCACCAGACGCCGCAGGCCGCGATGCGGCCACGCGCCGGCGAGCGCCAGGTCGGCGTAGCCGACGCAGGCCCACTGGATCGGCGACCAGGCCGCCACATGCGCCGGCACCACCGCGCCCTGGCGCGCGGACTCGCGCAAGGCCGCCATCGCGGGACCCAGCGCGCCTTCGAGCGCCTGGCGCGCGCGGATCTCGACGCAGCAGCGCAGCACGCCGGGCCGGCCCGCCAGCGCCACCGCGCACAGGCGCGACAGCAGCCCCAGCCGCCCATGCAGCGCCAGGCGGCCGCCCGGCGTCGCGAGCAGCCGCAGGTCGGGCAGCGGCCCGCACCAGCGGCGGTACAGCGCGAGCATCAGGCGGCGGCGCGAGGGACCGTCCGGCAACTGGTCGAGCGCCGGCCGCAGCGCGTTCAGCGCCGCCCAGCCATCGTCCAAGCCTTCAGGCAACTGGTCGAGCCGGCGCTGGAACATCAACGCGAGCCGGGCCAGTTCGCCGGGATCCGCGGGCGTCGCGGCCGGCGCGGGCGTCAGGGCGGTGTCCATCGCGGGCCTCAGGTCGCGGAGGCTTGCGCCGCGCCGGCCGCGGTGGCGCCGCTCGCGCCGCCAGTCGTGGCGCCATTGGTGACGCCATTGGTGACGCCATTCGCGGCGTCCGCGGCCGGCGGCGCGGCGGGCTCGATCACGCCCGGCCGCAGCCGGCGCGCCAGCGGCTCGGGCAGCCACTCCGGCTTCTTCCACGCGACCCCGGCCGCGCCGCCCAGGCCCAGCAGCGCCAGCGCCGCCGCGATCCAGACGCCGATCCCGCCGGGCGCGGGCGGCGGCGGCGGCGCGATCATCGCGCCGGCCACCAGCGTCACGGAGACGTTGTCGTAGGACAGGCCCTCGACGCTGCGCGCCACCATGTTCTTGATCGCCGGCGTGAGCGCCGTGAGGTTGGCCTGCGGCCGGTACTTCACGAACACCGACGCGCTGGAGGGCTTGTTCTCCTGCGCCATCGGATCGTTGTTGGGCAGCACGATGTGCACGCGCGCGGTCACCACGCCGTCGATCTGGCTCAGCGTCTCGGAGAGCTCCTGGGAGACGCCGTGGATGAAGCGCACGCGCTCCTCGGTCGGCGAGGAGATCAGCCCCTCCTTCTTGAACATGTCGCCCAGGCTGACGTGCTTGTCCTGCGGCAGGCCCTGCGCGCGCAGCACGGCCAGCGCGCGCACCACGTCGGCCTCGTCGACCTTGACGCTCCAGGTCTTGCCCCCGTCGGGCGTCTGCTTGCCGGCGGCGATGCCGCTCTCCAGCAGCGCCGACACCATGTGGTTGGCGTCGGCCTCGGACTGCTTGGTGTAGAGGTCGGTGTCGCAGGCGGCCAGGCACAGCGCCAGCGCGGCGCCCAGCAGCAGGCGCGGCCAGCACCAGGCGGCGCGCCCTTCGGTTGGGGAAGGCATGTCGGAACTCCGTTCTCCGTTCTTCGCGGCCGGACGGCGCCGGCCCCGGGGGCGCGTCACTGGTTCTTCATCAGCGTCTGCAGGCCGCTCTTGCTGCTCTGCGCGACGTAGACGCCGGCGTTGAACTGGACCTGCACCATCGCCAGCTGGTAGCTCAGCGAGATGTGGCGCGCGGCCAGCTCGCCCGGATTCATCGCCGGCGCCTGCTGCGAGAACGCGCGCACGCTGTCGAAGGTCTGCCGCAGCACGCCTTCCTGCGCCTCGATGAAGTGCGAGACCGGCGAGCGCTCGCCGACCTCGGTGCCGTGCGGCGCGGGCCCGGCGGGATGTTCCAGCATCAGGCGCTGGAAGCGGTCGGACAGGCCGCCGAGCGCGTCGGGCGCGGCCGCGGCGCGATCCAGGACCTGCGTCGGGGAGGCGCCGGACACGGCGCCGATGGCGGGGACAGTCATGCGGATCTCCTGCGGAAGTGGCTTCAGGCGCGCAGCAGCGGCGCGTGCGGCAGCGAGCGCGGGTCGTAGTCCGCGAAGCTGGTGGCGGCCGAGGCGTCGGGCTCGGGCTCGCCGACGTTGACGTCCTTGCCCAGCAGCAGGCGCACCAGGCTGCGGGCCTCCTGGGTGGAGTCGCCCTCGATGACTTCGTGGGCGCTGACGCTCCAGGCCGGATCGCCGACGGCGAACTGGCAGAAGGCCATCAGCGCGCGTCCCAGGCTCCAGTTGCGCGTGTTGGCGTCCAGGTTGTTGAGCGTGCGGATCGCGTCGTGCCAGTGGCCGCGGCTGATCGCGATCCAGGCCTCGAAGGTGTCGAGCTCGGTCAGGTGAGGGCGCAGCTGGCGCACCGCCACCAGCACCGTCTCGGCATCCTCGATGCGCTTGTGCGTGATGCCGAGGCTGACGACCTCGATGAGGGCGCGGACGAAGGGTTTGCGATGAAAGGTCGGATCCATCTGTGTGCTCCTGGGGAAGTGCCTGTCCTGAACGGACGCGTGTCCGCTCGGGACAGGCACGTCGCGTGCAAGACGCGGCGTGCCCGGCGGGGGCCGCGAACGGCCCCCGCGCGCATCAGAACAACATGCCGGTGGTGCGGCCGTTGAAGATGTTGAACAGGTTGACGCCTTGCGTGAGCTCCTTCTGCGACAGGTTGGGGCCGCCGAAGGTCTGGGCCCAGTTCAGCGCGTCCGTCTGCGTGAACGGCTGGTTCAGGCTGGTGAACGGGGTCTGCGCGAACGAGGCGTTGTACGGCGAGGCCGTGCCACCGGCGTACGGCTGCTGGAACGCGGTGAACGGCTGCTGGGCGAACGACTGCGTGTACGGCGAGGCCACGGACGGCTGCTGGGCGAAGGGCTGCGGGTAGGCGGGGATGCCGCCGCCGAGGCCGCCACCCAAGCCGCCACCCAAGCCGCCACCCAACTGGCTGGCCACCGAGTTGGCCAGCGGGTTGGCCGTGCCCAGGCCGCCCAGGCCGCCGCCGCCCAGCGCCTGCAGCAGCGGGGTCAGCGCCTGCAGCAGCTGGACCACGCCCTGCAGGATGCCCTGCAGGCCCTGGCCGGCGCCTTGCGGGCCGCCCAGGCCCGGTGCGCCAAGACCCGGCGCGCCCGCGCCGGGCAGCCCGCCGAACTGGCTCTGCTGCGCCTGCACGAGGTTCTGCAGCAGGCCGGTGCTGAACTGCATCAGCGTGGAGGCGATGTCCATCGTGCTGGACAGGGCCGAGCCCAGCGGCGACTGGGGCGCGTACGACGAGACCGGAGAGGTCGGAGGAATCGAGAAGCTCATGGTGGGAATCCTTTCAAGCGGGTGGTGCGAGCGTTCCGATCAGTACAGGCGCACCGAGGTCGGCACGTTCTGGAAGGTCGTCGAGACGTTGTCCTTGAACGACTGCGGCACCTGCGGCACGTTGTCATTCAGGCCGCGCAGCAGCAGGCCGGCGAGCGAATCGGCGCGCACGTTCCCGAAGATCTCGCCCTTCAGGCCGCTGGGGCCCGGCTGGGTGTCGGCGCCCTTGAGCACGTCGCGCAGGTCGTCGGCGCTGATCAGGCCGTCGCCGCGCTGGTCGCCGCGATGCTTCTGGCGGATCTGGAAGGCGTTGTCGAGCTTGGTGAACAGCTCCGGCTGGCTCAGGATCAGCTTGGCGGCGTCCTTCATGTCCTGCGGCGCGGCGGTGCCGTCGGGCATCTTGCCGGTCTTCACGATGGCTTCCAGCTCGGGCTTGCTGACCATCTTGTCGCCGGAGGCGAAGAAGCTGTTGCCGTACTTGGCCAGCGTCTGCAGCGCTTCCTTCTCGCCGACGCTGAAGCTGGTCGCCTGCATCGCGGCGGTGGTGTCGCCCTTGCCGATCTTGCCGTCGGCATGGCCCTTGAAGCCTTGCGCCTTGGAGTCCGCGGTCTCCAGCGACTTGAAGTCGTCCGGATGGTCGAGCAGGTACTTGGCGGCGGCGCGCAGCTCCGGCGTGTAGTTCGCCGAGACCTGGAAGCGCTGCATCTCGCCGTTGGCGATCGCCTTCAGGTCATCCTTGGTGATGAACTTGTCCTTGCCGCTGGTCAGCTGGTCGAAGTTGCGGGCGATCTCGCGGGTCGCGCGGTCCTTGTCCATCTGCACGTTGCCGGCGGCGTCGAACTTGACCTCGCCGGTCGGGGCGACCTGCGTCGGCACGTTGGGCGCGGCGCCGAAGGCGTTGGTCTGCGGCGCGTTCGGGAAGTTGCCGTTGGGCAGGGGCGCGCCGTTGGCGACACCGCCATTGGGCAGCGCCGCGCCAGGCAATCCGCCGCCGCCCAGCATCTGCAGCAGCTGCTGCACCGCGCCCAGCGGGTTCTGCAGCATCGGATTGGCCAGCATCGGGTTGGCCAGCATCGGATTGATGCCCGCGCCGAAGGCGGGGTTCATGCCCATCTGCGGCAGGAAGGGCTGCTGCAGGCCGGGCATCGGCTGCTGCGCGAAGGGATGGCCGCCGAAGGCGTTGGCCGGCAGGGTCGGCAGCATCGGCATGCGTTGCAGGCCCGCCATCAGCAGCGGCGAGACGGCGTTGAGCACGTCGCCGATCGAGCTCAGGACGTTGCCCAGCCGGGCCGGGTCCAGCGACAGGGGCACGGCGCCCAGCGGGCTGGACACGGCGGACGAGCTGGTGGATTCCAGGCCGAGGCGCATGTTGTAGCTGTTGACCTGGGACTGCTGCAGGGAATTGACGCTCATGAAGATCTCCCGTGGGAATGAGGAATGAATCGAGAACGGATTCGGGTGGATGAGAGGGGGTGCGAGGAGGGCGGCGGCGCCGCTTACGCGAGACCCTTGATGGCTTCGCCGATGGCCTTGAAGAGCTTGGCGAGCGCTTCGTTCATCTTCACGACCATCTGGATGATCCCCATCTGCGTCTGGAACTGCATCTGCATCGCAGCCGTCTGCTGGATCTGGTCCATCATGGCCGAGCCGTCGCTGCCGGCGGCCTGGGTGCCCTGCGCGCTCAGCCCGGCGGCGCCGGACTGGAACATGTTCATGGTGTTGCCCATGCTCGCGCCGGTGCCGGCGCCGGTGCCGGTGCTGCTGCTGGTGCTGGTGCTGGGAATTGACATCGTCTGCTCCTGAGGGAATGCGGAAGTTCCGCGTGGGTTGCGCCGCGGGATGCGGCTTGCTCGAGAAGGGGAGCCGGGACTGCGCCCCCGGGGATCAGTGGCTGGTCCGCAGACCGGCCAGGTAGGCGAGGACGCCGTTGGCGGCCTCGCGGGCCTGCTGGTCCGTGCTGGTGGCCAGCACGTTGTTCAGCCAGTGCTTCCACTCCGGGTCGCCGCTGAGCATCATCGAGACGCCCAGCGCCACCTTGGAGTTGTCGTCGTCGGGCTGCTGCTCGATGCGGCGGCCCAGCGAGGTCTTGGCATAGGAGGCGTCGCCGCCCATCGCGACCGCGATGGCGCGGTGCATGACGTACATGGTCGAGTCCTCGAGGGTCATCTCGACGGCCTGGTGCACGATGGCCGCGTCCTCGCTGGCGCGATAGATCGCGCCCAGCAGGCCGATGGCCATCAGGTTGCGGTAGACCTCGGGGTACTGGGCGCCCGGCGCATCGCCGGCGCTCGCGTGGATGTGTTGCATGGAGGGCCTCCGCGGGTCAGACGGCGAGCGACGCGTTGTGCAGCGTCTCCCAGATGTGGCGCACGATGCGCTGCGCGGCGTTGAAGGCCTCGATCAGCTGCGAGATCAGCTGGCGCTCGGCGGCGGCGGCGGTCTGCAGCAGGCCTTCGCTGCTCCTGGCCACGTCGGCGAAGTAGGACAGCATGGCGCGCGCGCGGTCGCCGGTGGCGTCCTCGGCCAGCGACTTCTCCAGGTTGGCCAGGTCGCCGAAGACGGTTTGCTCGAGTTGCTCGTTCATGGTCGAAGTTGCTCCGTGAAAAAGGGGCGGATGAAAGTCCGGTTGGGGTCAACGGGCCGGCGGCGTCGGCGGATCGCTCAGTTCGCCGATGGGCTCCGGGGTCAGGGAGAGGTGCTTGGCGCCGTCGCGCGTCTGCACGTACTGCAGGCCGTCGGTGGCGAGCATCGCCCCCACCGGCACGCTGTCGGGGACCGGCGCGGAGGCCACCGCCACCTCGATGCCGCGCACCAGCGGCGCGAGATCGGCGGCCACGCGCGTCGAGGCGTCGCGCACCTGGTCGGGATGCGCGGCACGGCCGCCGACGACGAACACGCCGCGGTCGCGGTAGCGCACCACCAGCCCGGGCGTGTCCAGCGCGTCGGAGATGCTCTGCGCGATGTCGGCCGCCGAGGCGTACTGATGCTGGATGCGCTCCGCCGGGAAGCGGTCCAGCAGCTGGCGCAGCGTCTGCGCGGCGGCGGCGTCGGGCAGCAGGCCCTCGACGATCACGTGCTCGCCGGCGGCGCGCACGGTGATCTCCGGGATCGCGGCGTTCGCGATCGCGCGGTACACCTGGCCCACCAGCGGCTCGGGCCTGACCGCGCCGCGCGCCGCCTGCGCGTGCCGCGCGATCACCGTGACCAGCAGGCCGCCGAGCGTGAGCGCGGCCACCAGGCCCCAGGCCAGCAGGCGGCGGCTGCCCGCCGCGGCCGCCTCGACCACGGGCGCGGCCGCCTCGGCCACCGCGCGCGCCGGACGCATCAGCCGCTCCATCAGCTCGATGTCGGAGGGCCAGGCCGCGCCGGCGGGGCCCACGCACAGCACCACGTCGCCGAAGCGGCGCGGCTCGAAGTCGGCCATCGGCGCGGCGTCATCGGGCGCCGCGCCGGGCAGGGCGTTCAGCGGGGAGGCGAGGGCGAGCACTTGTCCGTTCTCCGTGAGTTCGAGGACCAGGGGATCCGCGTGCCAGTCGACGAGCTGGATGTCGGCCTGCTCGTCCGCGGCGATGCGGTATGTCGATGGGCTCAACGGTAGGTGGACCCCCGCATGCACACCGGTCAGGACACGAAGCTGTTTCATGGATTGCGAATGCCTGCGCGAGGGTTGGCGGCGGGGCGCTTCAACGCGCCAGCGGCGCGGCGGGCGCGCCCGGATCCAGGTCGCCGCCCGGGGGCGGCGCCAGGGCGGCCGCGGCGTTGCCGCCGACCAGCTTGGGCGTGATCAGGAACAGGCGCTCGGTGCGCGTGGCGCGGCTGCCGCTCCATCGGAACAGGCCGCCGACCAGCGGCACGTCCTTGAGCAGCGGCACGCCGGACTGCTGGTCGGTGCTGGCCTCCACCATCAGGCCGCCGATGAGCAGGCTCTCGCCCTCGCGCACATGCGCCTCGGTGCGGATCTCGGTCTTCTTCAGCACCGGCACCTGGTCGACCGAGGTGGCCTCGAAGTTGCCGTCCTCGATGTAGAGCGAGAGCTTGATCTGGTTGACGCCGCCCGAGGACACCACCTGCGGCGTGACCTGGAGCAGGGTGCCGGCCTCGATCTGGTAGAGCTTCGCATCGAGGTTGCCGGCCACGCGCACCGTGGCCACGCGCTTCTCCTTCATCACCGCGGGCCGGTTGGCGACGCCCAGCACCGAGGGCTTGGAGACGACGCGCGCCTTGCCCTCGCCCTGCATCGCGTTGATGCGCAGCATCAGCTGCCGGCCGGCGTCCGCGACCAGCGTGCCGATCGTGTAGGTGCCGTTGCCCAGCAGCCCCTGTCCGCCGCCGGTCTGCGGCGGGCCGCCGCCGGGCGAGGTCACCGACAGCTGGCCGCGGTTGCCCTGCACGGACCAGTCGATGCCCAGCGAGCGGGCGTTGTCCTCGCTGACGTCGATGATCATGGCCTGCAGCTCGACCAGCACCGGGCGCTGGTCCAGGCGCTGGATCAGCGCCTCGTACTCGCGCATGCGGTAGGCGCGGCCCTGCACGATGACGGCGTTGGTGCCCTCGTCAGCCTCGAAGCGGGGCTGGTCCTCCTCGAAGTTCACCGGGCTGCGCAGCATGCGCGCGCTCTGTCCGGGCTTCTCCGCCGGCGGTCCGCCGCCGCCCTGCGTCGCCGAGGGCAGGTCCGGCACCAGCTTGCCGGCGCCGTACATCGACTGCATGGCCTTGATCTTCTGGTCGACCGGACTGGCCGGCTGGCCGGTCACGGTGTCGGGCTGCATGCTCTGCGCCGCGTAGAGATTGCGCAGGATGGTCGCCACGCCGGGCACGTTGCTCTCGCCGAGCAGCCGGTCGTTGGCGGACGCGAAGCGCAGCGGGAAGACGCGCACGACGCGCTCGTTGCCCTCGGCCGCGCCCAGGTCCAGCGAGTCCAGCGCCTGCGCGATGAGCTCGACGTGGCGCGGCGGGCCGTAGGCCAGCAGGGTGCGCTGCGCGTCGTTGAAGCGCAGCGGATAGCGCTTGTCGCCCAGGTTCAGCGAGTTCAGCAGCTCGGTCACCTCGCGCCGGCTGTAGCCCTTGAGCCGGAACATGCGGCTCTGGACGGCGCGCGCCGGATAGAAGTACAGCGCGGTGCCGTCGTCGTACCAGATGAGGCCGTAGGCCTTGGCGATGGCGGTGAGGAAGACCTGCGGCGAACTGTCGAAGCTGGCGTTGACCACGCCGTCGACGCCATCGCCGACCACCGCCGGCACGCCCTGGCTCGCGGCGAAGTCCTGCAGCACGTCGGACAGGCGGCGGCTCTCGGCGCGGTAGACGAAGCGGCGCTCCAGGCGGCGGTCGCTACCGGCCGCGCGTACGCGAGGCTTGGCGGCCGGCGTGGCCGCGGATGAGGCCGGCGCGGCCTCGTGCGCGTCCTGCGCCAGCAGCGTCGCGGGCGCGCTGCCCGAGCCGGCGACGGCCATCGCCACGCAGGCCGCGAGCGCGCGGCGCCTGAAGACGGGCGGCCGCATCACAGCGGCTCCGCGTCGGGGTCGTCCTCGTCGGGCTCTTCTTCCTCGAAGAACTTGCCCAGCGCATCTTTCATCATGCCCTGGCCGCCCTGGAAGATGCCGCTCACCACCTGCTGGAAGGCCTTGGACTTGGTGATGTCGCCGCCGCCGTCATCGCCCGGCGGCGCCGGCGGACTGCTGGAGGGCGAGGGGCCCGGTCCGCCCACTCCGTTGACGCCATTCACCGACATGGTCAGCTCCTTCTTGTTGACGATCGGGAGGCTAGGGCGCCGGCCCACGGCGTCGCCGGATGGACGCGAAGCGCCGTGCGTCACCGCGAATGCGCGGGCCGCGCCGGCACCGCGCGCGCCTCGCGGACGGCACCGCGCGCGCCGCCGCGTTCGCATCGGCGGACCGGCGTTCGCGCGGCCGGGCCGCCGCCGGCGCCCGCTGCCGACACTGCCGGCGGGACCGGAGCGCGCGTCGCGCGGGAGTCCCTCATCCCTCGTCCTCAACCAGGAGTCCCTCATGCTGACTGCCCCCTCGCTGGCCGCCGCCGGTTACCACGACCTCTTCGCCTCGCTGCAGACGGTGCAAGCCACCGTGCAGACGCAGGTCGACCGCTTCCAGCGGCTGATGCTGGAGATCAAGCGCGTCAGCGCGCTGCGCCAGGACGACGACAGCCTGCGCAGCGCGGGCGAGATCGCGCTGAAGCTGCATCGCGTGCACACGCTGCTGTTCGGCGGCGCGCTGATGGCGCAGCCGGCCGGGACCGCCGCCGCGGCGGACGGCGCGGACGATGGCGCGGACGATGGCGCGGACGATGGCGCGGACGATGGCGCGATTGACCTCGACGGCGCGATGGCCGAGTTCTCGTCGCTGCTGAGCCGTACCCAGCTCGCGTCGACCGAGGCGGAACTGCTCCTGGCGCAGGCCGGCGAAGAGCTGGCCGCGCTGCGCGGTGATGCCTGAAGTCCGCGCGGCGCTGCCGATGGTGCTGATGGCGCTGTGGGCGGGTCCGGCCGAGGCCGGCGTGCGCTATCGCTGCGAGATGCTCGACGGCAGCGAGCGGATCGCGCTGGAGGATCTGTCGGCGCGCTTCAGCGCCGCGGTGCGCCGCTGCGCGGCCTTCGAGGCCGCGGAGCTGCCGGCCCGGATCGAGGCCGAACCGGCCAGCCTGGCGTTCGCGCGGCCGCGGCCCTCGCCGATGCCCTGGCGGCCGGGATCGAACCGGCCGCCACTGGCGCTGGGCGCGCCGCACCTGCAGCTGATGGTGCAGCAGGCCAGCCGCAAGCACGGCCTGGATCCGCGCCTGGTCGGCGCGCTGGTGCATGTCGAGTCGGCCTACCAGACGCAGGCGCGCTCGCCCAAGGGCGCGCTCGGGCTGATGCAGATCATGCCGGCCACCGGCGCGCGCTACGGCGTCGGCTCCACGCGCGAGCTGCTCGATCCGGCCACCAACATCGACGTCGGCGCGCGCTACCTGCGCGACCTCAACGAGATGTTCGACGGCCGCGTGGACCTGGTGCTCGCCGCCTACAACGCCGGCGAGGGCGCGGTGAAGCGCTACGGCAACCGCATCCCGCCGTATCCCGAGACACAGGACTACGTGCGCAGGATCCTGAAGCTGTACGAAGGGGATTGAGCCGCCATGGGCATCCACCGCCTGCCGCCGCCCGCGCTCCGGCCGCCGGAGGCTTCCGCGGGCGCCACCGCGTCCACGGCCGCGGCCGGCGCGCCGTCCTCGCCAGTTGCCGGCGGCGCGCCGGCCTGCGGCTTGCTGAGCGGCCTGCTGCAGATCGGCCGCCGTCCGCCGGTCCGGTCACCGGCGAGCGAAGCCCGCGCAGCCATGCGCGAGGCGGACATGGCCCGGCTGGAGCAGCTGCTGGCCGCGTCGCCGGAGGTCGCGGTGGCGCAGGATGCCCATGGCGACAACCTCCTTGGCGTGGCGGTGCGCGGCGGCCACGTCGACGCGATCCGCGTGCTGCTCGACTACAGCGGCCTGTTCCCCGGCGGCGAGACGGCCCTCGTGAATCACCGCAATGCCAAGGGCGACACGCCGCTCGCCCTGGCGGCGGCAGGCGCCTCCTTCGACGCCGTGTTCGCGTTGCTGTCGGCGGCCAGCATCGATGTCAACGCGCCCAACGCCAAGGGCGAAACGGCCCTGCATCAGGCCGTGCAGAGCGCGAGCGCGCTGATCGTCGGCGCGCTGCTGGCCCACGAGGGCATCCGCCCCGGACTCCAGGATGCCAACGGCGACACCGCGTTGCATCTGGCCACGGCGCGCGACGATGCCCTGTGCCTTGAACTGCTGCTCGAGGCACCGGGGACGGCGGTCAACCTGGCCAACGCCCGGGGGCAATCGCCGTTGCAGCTCGCGATCCAGACCGGCCGGCTGCAGGCGGCGCGCGTGCTGCTGGCAAGCCCGCGTGTCGATCTCGGCGTGCTGGACGATCGGGACGGCGCGACCCTGCTTCATCGGATGGCGGCCGTGGGCGGCTTCGAGCCGGCCTGGGTGACGCTGCTGGCCTCCCATCCGATGCTGGCCAACCGGCCCGACGGCCTCGGCCGCACGCCATTGGATCTCGCCATCGCGAACGACCAGCATGCGGCGCTGGCCGGGCTGCTCGGCAGCGACCTGGTCGAGACGGAGCGTTTCGACGAGCACCTGCGCGGGCCGTTGCAGCAGGCGCTGGAACGCATCGCGCAAGCGCCCGCGACGCGCGACCAGGAACGCCGCATCCGGACGCTCCGGGTCCTGATGACGGGACCGACCGTCGATCCCAACGAGGTCTTCGCCAGCGGCGAGACGCTGCTCACCCAGCTGTGCGCCCACCCGCCCGGCGGCGATCCGCGGACCGGCCGGAAGCTCGCGTCGATGACGCTGGCCAGCCTCCTGGAGCGCGATGGCGGCCGGCTGGACCTGAACAAGGCCAATGCCCACGGCAAGACGCCGTTGGAGGCCGCGGTCGGCGCGACGCGCCCCGATCTCCTGCGTCTCCTGCTGGACGATCCCCGCTCCGATCCCAATGTGCTGGCGGGATGGCTGACGGAGTCACCCGAACAGGCCCATCGCCTGCTACAGCCGCAGGGCAGGCGGCTGTCGCAGCCGGAACTCGAGCGCTTCGTCGACAAGACCCTGGCGCAGTGGGCCGACAAGACCGACGCGGCGGGCAGGCGGCATCGCCTGGCGCATGCCGGCAATGCGGCGCTCGGCGCGCGGCTGGCTGCCCGGGAGCGGGCCGGGCCCGGTGCCGGCCATCCGCCGCCCGCGGACTGCGCCAAGGGCGCGGTGTTCCGGCTGTCGCTCGCGGTGGAACAGTGCCTGGACACGCAGCAATATCGCCCGCTGGCCGAGCGGGCGGCCGCGCTGCTGGCGCAGGCGCCGGCAGCGCTTCGGACTTTCAATCTGCAAGGCGTGGAGGTCTCCCGCACCGAGATCGAATCCTGGGCCGCGGGCCGGCTGCCCGAGGGCGGCGTGAACCGGCTCATCGACGCACGCGTCGCGCAGGCCGGGCTGGCCAATGCGCACAACATCGGCCTGACCGCGCGCGGCCACCTGATCATGCAGGCCATCCACGAGCGGCTTCCCGCCGAGCGGCTGACCGAGGCGCAATGCATCGAAGCGGTGCGGACGGCCATTCGCGAGGCGCCGGATGTCGATGCCGACTGGCGGCGCAAGGCGGCGCTCGGCCTGGACAAGGCCCTCGCACACACCACGCGTGTCGGTGAAGGCTTGAACACCACGGTCAGCGAGGCGCTGGTGACGATGTGGAACCACATCGCGTCGCAGGCGGCGCCCGCATCGGCGGACGAATCCGATGCCGACGCGGCCCGGCGGCACGCGTTGCACGGCGCGCTGACGCGCTCGCTGCTCGACAACATGGTCGACATGAGCGCGGGCTACTGCGACACCGGCTGCGTGCAGCGCATCCTCTACTGCGTCGACGGCATCGACCTGTCGCTGCTGCCGGGGGAGCCGACGGCCGACCTCATCCGCGACGAGATCGGCACCCTCGCGGGCCGGGTGAACAACCGGTTCGAACAGCTCTATGGCGACAGCGAGACCGACCTGAAGGCCAAGGGCCCTCAGAACGCCGAGGCCTGCGCCGGCGGCGCGCCCTTGAGCGCGAAGGAGCGCAAGGTCATCGCGCGCTACCAGGGCCGGCGGCCGGTCGACGAGCGCCTGGCGATCCAGCTGAAGCAGGACCTGCTCGAGGCGGCCGTCGTGGCCGAGCTCGTCGACCGCCGAGGCTGGCGCCTGGCCGCCGTGCGGCCCGAACTCGACCGGATGAAGGCGTTCATGAACGACCTGTGAGCCGCGCCCCGCCATTCAGCCGATCAATCGTTCAGCCGTTCAGCCGTTCAGCCGTTCAGCGGTTCAGCGGTTCAGCGCGTCGCCATGACGTCGTCTTCGGGACTGCCGCGCAGCGTCTGGGTCGGCGTCTCGTCGAAGCGGCTGCGGTAGTTGTGGACCAGCGTCGAGCGGTTCTTCACGCCCCAGCGCGAGGCGATCTCGAGCACGCCGGCCTCGCCGCCATGCGCCTGCAGGTCGCCGTGGATGCGCTCGACGCGGCGGGTGCGGATCATCTCCGCCGGCGTGACGCCCAGGTGGGTGCGGAACGCGAGCTGCAGCGCGCGCTCGGTGACGCCGACATGCGCGGCGACCTGGCGCACCGACAGATGCTCGTCGGTCAGGTGATCCATCATGAACTGGTAGGCGCGGCGGTAGCGCAGCGGCAGGCGCAGCTTGGCGGGATCGCCGGCGTCCGCGCCGGCCCTGGCCTGCTGCAGGAAGCCCGGCGCGCGCGCGGCCGCCGCGTAGGTGCGCAGCGACTGCACCGCGTGCTGGGTGTGCAGCCGGTACAGCCGCAGCGCGTCCAGGTGGCGGCCCTGCTGCTGGTGCAGCTTGGCCTGGCAGTACTGCAGTTCCAGCGCATGGCGGCTGCGGTGCATCTGCTGCTCGTTGAAGGTCAGCGGCGCCAGCAGCTCCGACGCGGCGTGCGACGCGCCGCGTCCCATCAGCATCAGCGCGCCCTCGATGCGGGCCTGGGTCTCGAGCTCGCTCATGCGGCGCTCGCGCAGCCAGTTCAGGTGCTGCGCGACCTGCGCCGCGGCGGCCGGACCGGTGCAGTCCGCGGCCAGCATCCGCCGCAGGTGATCCATGCGCGCGGCCACCAGCGGCGACCAGCTCCGGACCGCGTCCGCGGCCGCGCCGAGCTGCTGATGCATCAGCGTGTGGTCCGGCGCGTCGCCGGCGCCTTCGCGGTAGACCGAGCCCAGCGCGTGGTCGTTCAGCGCGTCGCCGCCGCGCTCGCGGTGCAGCGTCGCGAGCTCCAGCGCCATGCAGTCGACGAGCTGCGCGAAGCGCGGGTCGCCGAGCGCGGCCGTCAGGTTGCGCGCCGCGTCCAGCGAGCGCATCGCGCCGCCGCAGTCGCCGGCGCGCAGCATCGCCTGCGCGACGCCGGCCATCGCCTCGACGCGGGCCGCGACCGGCGCGCGCACGTCGTCACCGACCTGGCCCAGGCATTCGATCGCGCGGCCGGGCTTGTTCAGGTGCAGCAGCATCGCGCCCTGGTCCATCGCGCCGTACCAGCGCACCATGTGGCGCGACATGGCCTCGTAGTGGCGCAGCTGGCGCTGGAACAGCTCCTCGGCCTCCTCCTCGCGGCCGCAGGCCAGCAGCATGCGGCCCAGCAGCTGGCCCAGCGCGGAGCGCTGCGGCGCGGTGTCGGGCGTGCGCTGCAGGCGCTCGAAGTGGTCGCCACCCATCCGCAGCGCGGCGGGCAACTGACCCTCCAGGGTCAGGCGGGCCAGGTCGCCGTGCAGGGGCATGGCGCGCAGCGAGGTCATTGCAAGCAGAAGCATGAAATCTCCAACGAGGTCGTGAACGGAATGCGCTCATGCTAGGAGCGAGCCCCTTCGCGATGGATCACAAGGCCTCGGCGAAATCCTCACGAATCCTCTGTTCGTTTCCCTCCAGTTTCACGACGTTGCCGTCTCATTGGTGAACGGACGCAACAGCGCTTGCGGGCGCACGGCGCGCGTGCAAAAGCAGCGAGGCCCGCGCGTCTGCCGACGGGCGGGCCTGTGTGGGGGGCGAGGGCGCGGCGGACGCCGCGAGGAGCGAGGAACGCCAGCGTCAGCTGGCCGCCTGAGCGATCTTCGTGCCGATGTCCTTGATCGCCTTGGCCTGCGCCTCGACGAAGCCCTTGACCATCTGCAGCTGCGCCATGTCCATCTGGAACTTCATGTTGATCTCGTTGATCTCCCTGAGGTTGTCCATCGAGGTCTTGGCATCTTCCTTGGCCTGCGTCGTGGACTCCTTGCCGCCATTGGCCAGGATGCTGTTGGAAGTCTCGTTGCGCGGGCCCGGCTTGTTCGGACCGTCCGGGCCGCCGGAGCTCGGCGGCACCAGCCCGAATTGCTGGCCGATGCTCGCGCGCGGCGCCATGCCGGTGTCGGTCGAGGCGCGCGTCTGCAGGCCGACGGGCGCCTCCTGGGTCTTGGGCGGCGCCTGGAAGTCCGAGGGCTTGGCGGGGGTGGGCAGGAAGTCCGACGGACGGACCAGTGCAGGATTACTGCCGGGGATGTTGTTGACAGACATGAAGGGCTCCTGGTGAAGACTGCACGGCAGTCGGTTAAGGGAAGGGCGCGTCCTCACCGGGCGCGCGGTCGGGGGATCAGTCCATGGGCAAGGGGAGCGCGCCGGTCTTCCATCGGGCCGCGAAGGCGGCCGCGACGGCGCCGGTGGCGCTGACGGCGCCGGTGAACAGCGCGCGGGCCACCAGCTTGGGTCCGACGTCGCGGGCGAGCTGCTCCGCGGTGCCGGTCAGCGCGAAGTCCGGCTCCTGCAGCACCTGGCGGGCGACGCGGCGGGCGGCGTCGAGCAGGGCGCGCACCGCCAGGGCCACCTCGGCCTCCGAGGCCTCCGGGCCCAGCGCGCAGCGGTGATGCAGGGCGACGGTCCGGAACTGCGGCGACTCGAGCAGCGCCACCACGCCGTGCACCGTCTCGCCGGTGAGGCGCGCCTGGCCCCGGACGAAGCAGCGCGAGGTGTCGATCACCAGCTGCTGCGCCAGCAGGTCGACATACAGCGGATGCCTGTCCGGATCCCCGATCACGCGCGGCGCGGCCGCGGCCAGCCGGCGGTAGCTCAGCGCGTCCACGTAGGCCTGGTCGAGGCCGCCGGCGAGGAAGCGCACGGCCTCGGGCCGCAGCAGCCCTTCCTGGCCGAGCAGCAGCTGGGCCAGCCGCAGCTGCAGGCCCTCGATGCTGAAGCAGCGCATGGTCAGCAGCGCGTCATTGCCGTCGGGCATCGCGTGGGCGGATTTCCACACAGTGCCGACGTCGATGTCGAACAGCCCCGTGCCGGGGGCGGCGGGCCCGTCGCGCCGCGCGGGCGGCAACGGCGGGTCCAGCATGATGTGCGGCGTCAGCGGTGGCGTGCCGCGCCGCGCGGTCGATGATGAAGCCAGGGTCATGACGGGTCCTCCTTCCAGGGACAGCTTGGGTATGCAGAGCATCCGCGCCACCGCGGCGCCGGGCGCCGGGCAGGCGAAGCGCCGCCGTTGGATACGAAACGAAACGATCCGGATGAAACGTTCCTCACGGCACGGCCGCCTCAATGGGCCGGCTGGAACCAGGCGGAGAGCTCGCGCGCCATCGTGTGCAGCGCCAGCTGCGGCTTGACCTGGTCGAAGAACACCGCCACCAGCAGCACCAGCATCAGCAGCGCCACCGCGCCCTTGATCGGCTGGCTCAGGTTGTTGGGCTCCAGCTTGTCGGCCGTCTTGGAGATCAGGCCGATGCCCAGGTCGATCAGCAGCAGCACCATCACGACCGCGCTGCAGATCTTGATCATGGCCTGCAGGTAGCCGGTGATCTGCGCCTGCAGGAAGCGCTCGAGCAGGTTGGACCAGTCGGGCATCGCCCGGTTGAGCGGCCACCACTGGAAGGACTCGAACAGCAATCCCACCAGCGCCATCAGCCCGCCCAGCAGATAGAAGCCGCAGATCGCCAGCTGCGACAGCAGGTTGCCCACCGGCGTGCTCTGCTCGCCGCTGAGCGGGTTGGTCTGCTGGACGTTGTTGTAGCCGGCCTGGTTGTCGATCAGCACGCCGATGCCCTCGGCGACCCAGAACACGGTCGAGACCGCGTAGCCCAGCAGCAGCCCGATCAGGCCTTCCTTGGCGATCAGCACGCACAGCGCGAAGGTCGACAGGCCGTCCACCACCTGCAGCGGCTGGCCGCAGGCGATGAAGATGCCGATGGTCAGCGCCAGGCCGTTGCGCACCACGCCCTGCAACACCTGGTCGTTGGTGACCGGCAGCACCAGCATCGCGACATAGCCGCGCAGGCTGCTCAGCGCCAGCAGCGTCAGCAGGCTCTTGACCGATTCACCGAGGTGGATCAGCGCCTGGGTGCCGCCCAGCGGATCCGGGGCCGCCATCTCAGGCCGCCTCCGGCTGGCGGTCCGGCCGCGCGGCCAGCATCCGGGCGACCGAAGCCTCCTCGGCCTCCTCGTCCTGCTGGTCGTCCTGCTCCGCCTGCTGCGTGCGGAGCGTGGTCTCCAGCCGCTGCCGGCAGCCGTCGAGCTGCTGCTCGCCGCGCCGGCGCGCGTGCTGGGCCGACACGACCGCCTGCCGCGTGGCCTCGGCCTGGCGCTCACCGTCCTGCACCCGCTTGGCCGCGGCGAGCGTGGTCCGCGCCGCTTCCTCGAGCAGGTGCTGCAGCGTCACCAGGTCGCTGGGGCGGAAGCCCGCCGCCGTGCCGGCCAGGGCGTCGAGCCTGGCGCGCTGCGCGTCCTCGCGCGCGCGGCAGCCGTCGGCCTCGGACATCAGCGCCTCCAGCTGTTGCTGCTGCTGCCGCGCCTGGGCCCGGGCGGCGTCCAGCGCCGCGTCGAGCTGCTCCAGCCGGCGCTCCTTCAGCCGGACGAGGGTGCGCCATCCGCGCGTGCTGCTCATGGATCAAGGCCTCCGTGGGCGGGGAGGGGAGGGACTTGGGCCATTCCCCGCCAGGACAGCCGCCGGGCGAGCTTGCGGCGCCGGCCGGCGCCGCGCGGCGGGCGGCGCGAAGTCTTCCGCGCGGCCCCGAAGCGCCGCGTGACAACCTTGATCCGAAACTATTGATGGGATGAAAGTGAATGGCGCGTGGACGCGAGGTGAACGTTACATGGCGTTCGCGTGAACCGCTGATTAACAGCCTCAGGTTGTGCTTCTTGTCACAACAATGGCCATCGAGACGCAACTGAACGTGAGCCAAACTGGAACCCTGATAGATCAGCGAATGAACTATTTCGCTAACGGCGGCGGCTTCGGGATGGGCCGTCATACCGGAACGGGCAACCGTTCCAAGCCGTCACGCCGGCAAGCAATGGAAGACACATTCCACCGGCGTGGCACAGGAGAATTTCAGTGAAGCTCGTTGGACTGTTCATCAACAAGGCCAGGCAGGCCGCCCTCGTTCGCGATCTGTCGGTGCATGGCGTCGAGCTGCGGCCGATGGCGTCGCCGGCGGCGCTGCTGCATGCGATCAAGCGCGGGGAGGCGCAGGCCGTGCTGCTGGAGGATGCCGATGCCAGCCTCATCGACTGGCTTGCCATGCTGCAGCTGCGCCTGGGCGGTGTCGTGCCCATCCTGGTCGTCAGTGGCGACAACGCTGTCGGCATGGTCGATGCGCTGGCGCACGGCGCGACCGACTACGCGGATTACGCGGACTCGGTCGAGCCGCTGCTCACGCGGCTGCGGGCGCGCGTGGGCCGGCCGCAGCAGCTGCGGCGCATGGGGCTGGAGGTCGGGCCGTACTCGCTGGACGCGGCGGCGTCGGCGGTGCGGCGCGACGACCGGGAGATCAGCCTGACCGCGCGCGAGTTCGCGCTGGCCTGGGTGCTGTTCTCCAACGCCGGGCGCGTGGTCAGCGCCTCCAGCCTGGCGGCGCGGGTCTGGGGCGGCGGCACCGACATCTGCAAGCGCACGCTCGAGCAGCATGTCTACCGGCTGCGGCGCAAGCTCAGCTGCGGTGCGCGCGAGTCGGTGGTGCGGATCCAGGCGGTCTACAGCATCGGCTACCGGCTCGACCTGCTGCACGAGCAGCCGCTGGGCTGGGCGATGCCGGACTACGGTCTGGCCGCTCCCGGGCTGCCGCTGCATGCGCAGCCGCAGGAGCAGCCGCCGGGCTACCTGCGCCACCTCTGGCCCGGGGAGTTCTGAGCGCGGCCCGGCCGCGCGGGCGGGCGCCGGCTCAGGCGCGGATCCAGAAGTAGTCGCCGGCGCAGATGCCGAGGAACATTTCCTCGGTCGCGTTGGCGATGTTGTCGCGCCAGTAGCGGCCGTGCTCGGCGTAGTGGGTCAGCGTCTCGGCCAGCCAGGGCGCGTCGATGGTGTCGCCCAGCGGCACGCGCACGATCAGCACGATGCCGCCGGTGTCGGCGTGCAGGCCCAGCTGCGCCTGGTCCTGCGCGTAGACGCTGAGGTTGGCCTCCAGCAGCAGCCGGAACACGCGCAGCGTGCGCCCCGCGGTGACGATGCCGTAATGGAAGTTGAGGTACATCGCGCCGGGATCGTTCGAGAAGTTGGCGAGGTTGACCTCGAACCCCTCGACCTCGATGGTCCCGCGGCGCAGCACGTCCTCCGGGTCCGGCAGGTCGATGTGCCGGCACAGGTCGCGCACCAGCGCCTGGAAGCGTTCCTGGCTCATCGCTCCGGCGCCCCTGACGCCGCGCAGACCAGCGCGATGCGGTCGCAGGCCTGGCCGTTCTGCGCCTCGGTGCGCGGCCGGTCGGCGTTCAGCAGTTGCAGCGGGCGCAGCAGGTTGCGGTTCTCCCGCGCCTCCACGGCCGGATCGGCGGGATCGGCCGCGGCGGGCGCGGGCGGACGCGGCTCCGAGCGCTGGTCGAGCAGCGCCTGCTTGACGCGCGCCAGCGTCGCGAGCGGTCCGGGTTCCGCGCGATGCAGCAGGTAGGCGCGCACGGCGGCGAGGGCCAGCGCCGTGGTCTGCCCGGATGAACCGGATGAACCTGCTGAACTGGATGGACCGGATGGACCGGCTGGCGTGGCCGGCGCGGCCTCCAGCGCCAGCAGCGTGCCCACCAGCGCCATCGCCCGGTACTCCGGCAAGGCGGCGGTGATCATGCCTGGCGCCACGGGCGCCAGCGCCTTCGCATTGGCGCCGGCCCGGGCCTCGAGCGCCGCCTGCCAGGCCGCGGGGCCGGCGGGCGGCTCGGAGCGCGCGCCGATCCGCCAGCGCAGCCGGCCGCGCGCTTCCTCGCGGCGATGTTCCTGGTCGCGCTCGCCCGGCTCGTCATGGCGGGTCAGCGGCCCCGGCTCGAAGCCGGGCGCCAGCAGCGCCTCGCCGGCCGCCGCGCCACCCGGCGTTGGCGGCGGCGGGGCCTGCTCGTCGTGATCCAGTTCGGAGGCGCCGGCGCCGGGCGGCGCGGGCGGCCGGCGGCGCGGCGTCGGCGTGCGCCGGGTGGGCGGCGGCGTCGGCGCGCGGACGTTGCGGAACACGTAGCCGCGGAAATGGCCGCGATGACCCTGGCTGCGCTGCAGCTCGCTCTCATGCGGATCGAGGTTGTGCCGGTGCGCCACGGCGGCGCTCCGGGCCTCGGTCACCCGCGAGGCGGCGGCGGCGGTCTCGGCGGCCTGGGCTGCCTGGGCGGTCAGCTGGCGGCGGATCGATCCGGCGCTCATAGGAACATCGCCGCCAGCAGGTTCTCGGAAAAGCGCAGCAGCGTCGAGCCGGCCCAGGGCGCGCAGATCGCCACCACCACCGTCACCGCCAGCAGCTTGATGCCTTGCGAGATGCTGGAGTCCTGCAGCGAGGTGATCGCCTGCACGAAGGAGATCAGCAGGCCGACGATGGCCGACACCGCCACCGCGGGCAGCGACAGCATCAGGCACATCATGAGGGCTTCGGAGGTGAGGCGGATGATGTTCTCGAAGTGCATGGCGGTGGCGGTCAACGGCGGTCAGCGGCGGTTGAGGGGCAGTTCAGCGGTAGGTCAGCACCAGCCCGTGGATGAGCTTGGGCCAGCCGTCCAGCACGATGAACAGCAGCAGCTTGAACGGGATGGCGACGTTGGTCGGCGTGACCTGGGACAGGCCCATCGCCAGCAGCACGTTGGCGATCACCAGGTCGATGACGACGAAGGCCAGGTACAGCAGGAAGCCGATGCGGAAGGCGGCGGAGAGCTCGGTCAGCAGGAAGGCCGGCGCCAGCACCAGCAGGTCGTCCTTCTTGAGCTGGGCGGCGCGCTCGGCCGGCCAGATCGCGGCGGCGGACTTCAGGAAGAAGGCCTTCTCGGCCGGATCGGCGTGCTTGTCGAGGAAGCGGCGGAAGGGCTCGCGCGCGGCGTCGGCGGCGCCCAGCAGCTGCTGCGCGTTCGACTGCGTCCCCGTCGGCGAGGCGCCGCGCATCTGCTCGGAGGCCTCCATCAGCACGGGCGCCATGATGTAGCAGGACACGATCATCGCCACGCCGTTGAGGACCATGTTGGGCGGCACCTGCTGGACGCCGATGGCGTTGCGCAGCAGGCCCAGCACCACCGCGATCTTGGTGTACGAGGTCACCACCATGGCGGCGAACGGCAGCACCGCCATCGCCGCCAGCACCAGGAACAGCGAGACCGGATCGGTGCTCGGCAGCGGCATCATGACGGCTGCCCCATGCCGGTCACGCCAGGCATTGCGGCCATTGACGCCATTGCGGTCAGGCCGGCCGCGGGCCCCGTTCCGGTGGCGCCCAGGCCCATCCGCAGGATGCGCACGCCGAGCTGGTCACCGATCGCCACCAGCTGCCCGATGCCCAGCGTCTGCCCATGGCAGACCAGGCGCACGCTGGCCTCGGACAGCGGCACGTCGAGTTCGATGACCGCGCCTTCGCCCAGGCTGGCCAGCTCGCCCAGCGCGATGCGGGCGCTGTCGATCTCGAAGGACACCGGCACTTGCAGATGCTCCAGCCCCTGGGCCTGCGGCGCGGCGAGCGGCGCGGCCATGGCGGCCTCGTCGACGAGGCGGGGCGGGGCCGCGAGGTGGGCGCGGGAGGCATCGAGGTCGAGGTCGGCAGTGGCTTGCATCGTGATTCCCAGTCCGAATTTCAAGGTGACGCGCCAGCGCGGCCCGGCGCGGCGCGCGGCGCCGGCCAGCACCACGTCGCCAGCGGCCAGGCCGCGCAGCGCGCGCTGGCCCAGCGGCCGGTCGAACAGCGCCAGGCGCATCGGCACCCGCAGCGCGGCCAGCCGGCCCAGCGGCGAAGCCGCGCCATCGCGCATCAGCGCGTCGAGGTGATCCGCCAGCGCCCGGTCCAGCCGCACCAGCGACAGCTGCCCGCCCCCGACCGCCAGCGCCGGCAGGCCGCCGTCGCTGACGGCCGCCGATGGATAGCGGCGGATCGCGCCCAGGCGCAGCCCGGGCAGCAGCGGCGCGAGCCGCGCGGCCAGCGGCGCCAGCAGCGCGTCGGCGACCTCGCGCGCCAGCTCGGCGTCGGGCAGTGCCGCCGCCATCGCGAGCGCCGGCCATTGCGCCGGATCCAGCGCCACGTCGGCGCGGCCGGCCGCGCTGCGCAGGTCCAGCGACAGCAGCTCCGTCGGCGGCCGCGCGGCATGCACCTGCGCCGCCACGCCGACCCGCTCGGAGAGCCAGCGGGGGAAGCGGCCGTCGAAGCCGACGCGCGCCGCGCGCGCCGCCGCCGGACGCAGCGCCGGCAGCCGGCCGGTCAGGCTCTCCGCGCGCGCCACCGCGGCGCGCGGCGGCGGGGCGGGGATCGGCGTCGTGGCGGTCAGCAGCTCAGGCGTCATAGGACTTCGATGTCGATGCCGTGGGGCAGGTGGGGCAGGCGCTCGAGCTGCTCGAGCAGCCGGGGGCGGTATTGGCAGACTAGGTGGTGCGACCGCGGCGACTGCGTCGAGAAGCGAAGCGCGAGCCAGTGCTGCGAAAGACTCAACTGCAGCGTCGTCTCCGGCAGGACCGCCGGATCCATCGGGATCGTGACGGTCCAGTTCACGATGGCCGGATCGGCGCGGGCGCACAGGGTCGCGATCGACGCGGCCATGCGCCGCGGCCAGTCGTCGGCGGCGGCGGCCGGCGTGTCCAGGCCGTCACCCTCGGCCGGGACATCGATCGCTTCCGGTGCAGGTCCGTCGTCCCGCGGAAGCAGCGCGTGAAGGACCGCCGCGGCCCGCTGCGCGGCCAGGGGCGCCGCCGGCCCGGCGAGGGTGGGGGGATGGTCGGCGCGGGCCTGGGGGCCGTGCCCTTCCGGATGGGCGGAGGAGGCGGCCGTGTCCTGCGCGGCCGGGGCGCTCGACGACGCCGGCGTGGCGGCCTCGGCCGGCTCCTGCCGGCGCGTGGCGCCGAGCGTGCGCCGGAACCGGTCCGCCGACTGCTGCGCCGCCGCTTGCGCGGCCGCGGCGGGGCGCCCCGCGACCTCGGCGGGCTGCAGCAGCCGCAAGGGGCGGCGGGGCTCGGTGCGCGACATGGGACGCCGGCGGTCCGCGGGCTCAGCCGCTCACGCGGCCGATCGGCCGCAGCTCGACGAGGCTGCCCAGTTCCTGGAAGGAGTAGACGCGCAGCCAGTCGAGCCGGCCCTCGATCATCTTGCGCACGTAGCGGCGGATGTCCATCGAGGTGACCAGCGCCACGCCTTGCGCCGGCGTGCCGGCCAGCTCGGCGATGCGGTCGGTCAAGGCGATCGCGTTCTCGGGCGGCATCGCCAGGTAGTTGCCGGCCGGGGTGGGCTTGATGCACTGGCGGATCGCCTGCTCGATGGCCGGATCCAGCAGCACCGCCGACAGGTGGCCGCGGCCCGCCGTCGCCTCGAAGGCCAGGTAGCGGCCGAGGTCGCCGCGCACGTACTCGGTCAGCAGCAGCATGTCCTTCTCCTTCGGGCCCCAGGCGATCAGGCTCTCGAAGATCGAGCGCACGTTGCGGATGGGGACCTGCTCCTCGAGCAGCCGGCGCAGCACTTCGGCGATGCGCTGCAGCGGCAGCACCTTCTGCACCTCGGCCACCAGGCCGGGGTACTCGGGCGAGACGCGGTCGATGACCCACTGCACCTCCTGCACGCCCATGAACATGTGGGCGTGGCGGCGCAGCACGCCGAAGACCTGCGCGGCGATCACCGACTCCAGGTCCATGCAGGCGCCGCGCTGCGCCTCGGGCACCGCGGCGAGCGGCAGCCACAGCGACTCGGCGTGATGCAGGATCGGTCCGTGGCGCTGGGCCGCGCCGGCGAGCGCGCTGGCCGGGTCGGTCAGCAGCAGCAGCCGGCCGGGGACCGTGTGCTGGCTCGCGGGCACGTCGTTGAGCAGCACGTCGAAGCGGTGCTCCGGCAGCTCGGCGGACACCCACATCGCCGCGCCGGGGAAGGGCAGGCCCAGATGGGCCTGCAGCCTGTGGCGCTCGGATTCCAGCGCCTCGTCGAGGCGGTCGGCTTCGAGCAGCTCGCCCAGCGGGCGCGACATCCGGATCGCCAGCGGCTTGGCGAAGTGCGGCGGCTGCTGCAGGATCGCGGGCGCCTCGCCCTTGCCGCCCTCGCGCTGCAGCGCGCCGATGGGCTTGGACAGCACGGTGGCCTCCTCCTTGCGCTGGCGCCTGCCCAGCCAGTGGGCGATGGCCACCAGTCCCGCCGCCAGGCCGAGGAACTGCAGCGCCGGGAAGCCCGGCACCAGCGCGAAGGCCATGGTCAGCCCGCCGGCCAGGTAGATCGCGCGGGGGTTGCGCGAGAGCTGGGCGCCGATCTCCTGGCCGAGCGAACGCGGCTTCTTCTCCTGCTCGTCGGCGACGCGGGTGATCAGCACGCCGGCGGCCACGCAGATGAAGAGCGAGGGCACCTGCGACACCATCGCGTCGCCGATGGACAGCACGGCGAAGCGGGTCGAGGCCTCGCCGGCGGTCATGCCGTGGTACAGCACGCCGACCACGATGCCGGCCAGGATGTTGACCATCGTGATGATCAGGCCGGCGATGGCGTCGCCCTTGACGAACTTCATCGCGCCGTCCATGCCGCCGTGCATCTGGCTTTCCATCGCCAGCATGGCGCGTTTGCGCTTGGCTTCCTCGGCGGTGAGGATGCCGGCGCGCAGGTCGGCGTCGATGCTCATCTGCTTGCCGGGCATCGCGTCGAGGGTGAAGCGCGCGCCGACCTCGGCCACGCGCTCCGAGCCCTTGGAGATCACGATGAACTGCACCACCGTGATGATGATGAAGACGACGATGCCCACCACCAGGTTGCCGCCGACGACCAGGTTGCCGAAGCTCTCGATCACGTGGCCGGCGTCGGCGTGCAGCAGGATCGCCTTGGTCGAGGCGATGTTGAGCGAGAGCCGGAACAGCGTCGTGAACAGCAGCAGCGACGGGAACGAGGACAGCGACACCGCGTTGGGGATGAACAGCGTGGTCATCAGCAGCAGCACGCTGACGGCGATGTTGATCGCCAGCAGCGTGTCGATCAGCATCGTGGGCAGCGGCAGGATCATCAGCGCCACGATGGCGACGATGAGCCCGGCCATCGTGAGGTCGTTGCCCATGGTGGGACTGAGGCGCAGGGTGGCCATGGCGGCGGATCCTTCCGGGAGGGGTCAGGGGGGCGGGGGCGCCGATGCGGCGGTCGCGGCGGTCGCGGCGGGCGCCGGGATGGGCGCCGGCGAGGTCATCGTGTGCAGGTAGGCGACCCAGCGCAGCACGGTGGCGACGGCCTCGAAGAGTTCCTCGGGGATGGCGTCGTCCACCGGCAGCTTGTGCAGCGCGCGGGCCAGCGGCGGGTTGCCGACGATGGGGACGCCGGACTTCTCGGCGATCGCGCGGATGCGCAGCGCCTCGGCGTCCATGCCCTTGGCGACGATGACCGGCAGCGGTGTCTCGCCGGGCTCGTAGCGCAGCGCGACCGCGTAGTGGGTCGGGTTGGTGACGACGACGGTGGAGCCGGGCACGCGCTGCTCGGGCGGCGTGGTGGCCATCTCATGGGCGAGCTCCTTGCGCTTGCCCTTGAGCTGCGGGTCGCCCTCGCTCTCCTTGTGCTCGCGCTTGATCTCGTCCTTGGACATCTTCTGGTCGCGCTTGAAGAGCCACAGCTGCAGGCCGAAGTCGACTGGTCCGACGATGATGAAGACCAGGCAGCCAGCGGAGATCAGCTTGATCAGCGCTTTCCAGCCGAGCACGCCGACGCCGGCGGCGTCGAAGTAGGCGGCGCCGACGAGCAGCGGCACCAGGCCGCGGATCATGACCCAGAGCACGGCGCCGAGGGCGATGGCCTTGGCCACCATCTTCAGGAAGTCGACGATGGAGCGGACCGAGAAGAGCTTCTTGACGCCCTCGGCGGGATTGAGCTTGTCGAACTGCAGGTTGAGCGGCTCGAACGACAGGTTGAAGCCGACCTGGGCGAAGGACGCGATCACGCCCAGCGCCACGGACACGGCGACGAAGGGCAGGGTGGCGAGGAAGCCGGAGCGCGTGATGTCGATGGTCAGGGCGAGGAGTTCCTCGTTGCTCCTGGCGGCGACGCCCTCGCGCAGGGCGCGCGCGATCAGGGCGCAGAGCTGGTCCAGCGTCGACTCCGCCATCACGATCAGCACGATGAGCAGGCCCACCAGGCTGAGCGCGGCGTTGACGTCCTGGCTCTTGGGGCTCTGGCCCTTCTTGCGGGCATCGTCGAGCTTCTTCTTTGTCGGCTCTTCGGTCTTTTCGCCGGACATGATGGACGGGCCTCGCAGGCAGGAGCAGCGCGGGCGCTGCGACAGGAGTCAATCTAAGAGCCGGAGCCATCGCGTCCGGGCGGCGAGGCGAAGCGATGCGATCGGGCGCGAAGCCGGCGTGACGATGGACTCCGTGGGTAAGAAGGAGCGAGTGTCGGCACTTGCCTCGCGCAAGAACTCCCTCGCCCCCCGCGAGGGGGGAGAGGGCAGGGGAGAGGGGGTGCTTCGAAGGGCAGCAGCGCTGTGGCACGAGCCCCCTCTCCCCTCCCTCTCCCCGCTGGGGCGAGGGGGTTTACTGCGCCGCCCGGCTCTTCTTACCCCCTCGCCCGCTTGCGGGAGAGGGCGGGGGTGAGGGCCAGCGGCGACGGCCGCGCGAAGCCGTCACCCGCGCGGGAACAGCACGTCGTTGTGCGCGCCTTCCGAGTTGTCGGCGACGCGCACCTCCAGGCCCAGCAGCGTCACGCCGGGCTGGTTGGCGGTGTTGAACACGTTGTTGATCGCCATCCGGCGCGGCTGCCAGCTCGAGTCCTCGGCCAGGAAGGCTTCGCGCTCGGCGTGGATCGCGGCTGCCTCCTCGGGCTTGCCGAGCTTGCGCGCCAGGACGGCGCTGGCGTCGTAACCATCGACGATGGCCGCGGCCGGCACCTGCATGCAATCCACCGCCAGGTACTGCTTGAACTGGTTGTCCAGCTTGCCCGCGTCCTGGAAGATCTGCCGCAGGTCCGACTCCGACGACTGCTGCCGGAGCCGGAAGTCGCCCGCCTCCTTCTTGAAGTCCTCCGGGAACTTCGTGTAGGTGTTGCCGTGGTTGATCCAGCGGGCACGATCGGCTTCGATCGCCTGCTCGAAGCGCGGCAGGTCGACGAACTCGGTGATGCGGCGCGTGCGCATCGGTGCCGTCACGCCGTCCACGGTGACCAGGCGCTTGGTCACTTCGGTCCCGCCGATGTGGTCCCCCATCCGGCTGGCCCCGGCGACGTCGGCCGCGTTGATCGTCTTGCCATCGCCGAATTTCTTCAGGTTCACGCTGAGACTGGCCGCCATGCCGCTCTGGACCAGGGTCCGGGCGCCGGCCCGCTCCTCCGGATAGCGGTAGTAGCCCGACGCTTCATCCGCCATGGCGTGCCGGACCTCGCCCACGGTGCGCCCCTGCCACAACGCCGCGCGCGCCTGCGCGACCTGCGCCAGCGGGGCGGTCGCCGCCGATGGGGACGGGGCCGGGGCGAGCTCCGAGGCGCCTGACGCCGGCGCCGCCGCTGCCGCCGGCGCGCCGGCCACCGGCCGGGAGAAGGTGAGCTGCGGACTGGCGACGGTGCCGGAGAGCTCGCCGCGGATGGCCTCGCGGTTGTACTTGCCCAGCAGGTTGAGCGAGGCCACGTCGACCTTCGTGAGGATCGCGTCGACGGGGCCGGCATGGCCCATCTCCTCCCACATCACCGCGTGGCGCAGCATGTCCTCGAACTCGAGCTGGTTCTTGGGCTGGGTCGGCACGTCCTGCGGCACGCGCACCTGCAGGCCGTTCTGCCATTGGTTCTCGTAGCTGGCGGCGGCGGTCAGGTCCGCCGCCCGCAGGCTCAGCGACACCTCGCCGGTGGTGAGCCGGGTCGAGGCGCCGGTGCCGAAGCCCAGCTTCCCCGCCACGGTGCTCTGGGTGCCGGCGGTGAGGTAATAGGCGGCCGTCGTCATGCCGACCTCCATCACCAGGTCGTGCTGGTACTTCCCGGCCGCCGCCACGCGCATGGTCAGCGACAGCGGGTCCGGGAAATCGCTGGGCTTGACGCCCATCTGCACCCGCGAGGTGTCGAAGCCATAGCTGTTGCCGCCGCTGAACTTGAACTTGTCCCGCACCGACATCAGCCGGGCGATCGAGATCAGGCCGTCCAGCAGCTGCTGCCTGTCGTCGATCTGGCCGCGGTTCCAGATCGCGGAGCCGACCGCGGCATCGAGCGTCTTGCGGAACGCGCCGACGGTCTTGGCCGCGTCAGGCTCGCCAGCTGCGGTGAGATCGGTGGCGGCCAGCCGCGCGAGCTGATGCGCGGCCTCGGCCGGCTTGATCTCGCCGTCGGCATAGCGGCCCCACAGCTCGGCCAGCTTCGGATGCGACTGCAGGGTCCGGTCATCCAGGCCGAAGCGCACGGGCACCTGCACCTCGGCCACCGTCGCATGGAGCAGGTGTTCCGGCGTCTCCCTCGGCACCGCAGCATCGAGCGCGCCAGCCAGCGTCTTCAGCGCGCGTTCGGCCGGCAGGGCGCCGTCGCCATCACGCAGCGTCCCGATGCCGTCCCGCATCGCGTCCACCGCCACGGCCGTGCTGGTGATCAGGCCGGCCTGCGCCAGCGTGCGCGTGGCCGAGGCGATGGCCGAAGGATTCAGCGCCGTGGCCCCGCCCACCGGCAGCGTGCGCGCGATCATGCCCTTCAGGGAGTTCTCCCGAGACACGCTCGACAGCATGTCCGTGGTCAGGCCCTTGAGGTAGTCGTCGGCCTGCTGCAGCGGCGTGCCCGGGCCCTTCTCGAAGAACTCGTTGCGCACCGCGTTGAACGCATGACGTTGCTCGGGCGGCAGTCCGTCCAGCTTGAAGTCCGAGGTCTGCAGCGCCTGGGCGGCGGCACTGCGGGCCAGCTGCGGCAGCTCGCCGCCGGAGGCCTGCAGCGCGGCGTCCGCCGTGAACAGCACGCGCAGCGCCGCGACGCGGCGATCCGAGGTCTCGAGGTCGAGCGCCGGCGCGCCTGCCGGCGGCGGCGCGATCAGCGCGGACAGCATCTCCACGCCGCGGGGCAGCACCGCGACTTCCCGCGCCAGGGCCACGGCCGCGGACTGCGCGGGCGTGCGCGATCCGGGGTCGGCGGTGAGATTGGCCAGTTGGCCCGCATCCAGCGCGCCCAGCGTCTGCAAGGCATGCGTCATCTGCGCCGCCTGTCCCTCTCCCAGGCTCAACGGGCCGGTCGCCGCGCGCGGCGCGAAGGCCACGATCCCGGCGTTGAAGACGTTCTCCAGCACCGTGTCGCGCGGCAGCTGATCCTCCTTGGGCGGCCGGGCGCCGAGCCGGTCCGCCACCGCGCGCAGCTCGCCGCCCAGCGGCGCATGGAGGCCGCGCGCCTGGTCGACGAGCGTGTCCATGCGCTCGTTCTGCAGCGTCGACAGGCGTTCCTGCGCGGCGGCATGCCGCTGCGTGGCCTGGGCCTCGGCCATGACGGCGCCGTCGAACTTGCTCATCGCCTGATGCAGCGCCGTCTGCACGTCGGGCGGCAGGTCCAGCATCTTCTGGCCATGCAGGCGCAACGCGCCTTCGGCCGCTTCGCGTTGCTCCGGCGGCGCGTCCGCGGGCAGACGGCGCAGCGCGGTCAGCAGCGGCTTGAAGCCGGTGACGACGGCCTCCACCTGCGACCCCTTGTCCCCCGCGGCGGCCTGCAGGCACTGCACGGCCTTGTCGACCTCGATCTCGATGCCGCGGGCCGCGTACCGGGCGCCGGCCAGCTCGATGAAGGCCCGCTGCTCGCCGACTCGGGCGTTCAGCATCGGCGAGCCGGACTCGGCGGCCGCGCGCGCCTCGGGCGAAGCCATGTCGGCCAGCGTCGCCGTGGGGCGGGCGGCGATCCCGACCGATTGCAGCGCCACGGTGGTGGCGCCGACCACGGCCTGCGCCGATGCGCCGAGGATCTGCGACAGCGGCGAGGCCGCACCGGGCGAGCCCGCCGCTGTCTGCGGCGCGGGCAGCCACTTGTCGAGCGCGGGCGTGTCCAGCAGTGCCGTCGCCAGCTTCAACTGGGCACCGCGCTCCGCGGGAACGGCGAAGTTGAAACGGTCCGGCTCCAGCGGCGGCAGCTTGGGCGCCTTCGGCATCTCGCCGGGCGGGCCGCCGGCGGAGAGCTGGTTCCACGCCTGATAGCCCAGGACCGTCCCCGTGGTGGTGACCGGGTGCTGCATCTTGGAGCCGTAGGTGGCGATGAGCCCCTGCTGCAGCTTGGGCGCCAGCGCCGAGGAAAAGCCGATGGACGCGTCGTCCGCGGGAGGTCTGCCGGACTCGATGTCGCCCTGGCGATTCGGACGGCGGCGCAGGCCGAAGAAATGGGAGGAAGAGGCCTCGGCGGCTGGCGGCGTGGCCGGCTGCTGAGCGGTCTCTTGCGCAATGCTGGGAGTGGTGCTGGCCGACAGGAGCGGCGCGGGGCTGCTGGAGCTGGGGATTTCCGGCATGGGGGCCTCAGGTGAGCTGATCGTTGGAAGGCGCCAGATTCGGTGCAGACGCGCACCGGTGTGGGGTGCGGGCGAAACGATCGCCCGGCATGCGAAGCCGGAGGGCTGGAGCAGCCCTGATCGAGGGCCATCGCCGCGCCAGCTGGCATCGGCATGCGCCCGGATCGTGCAGGCCGCGGGCGGCCTCGCGCGGCCGGCTTCGTTCGAGCGGCCCGCGCTTCGCCTGCCGCCATTCGAGGCCGCGGGCGCTGCAAGAGCATGTGTCGAGGCGCTGTCAGGCCGCGCTGCTTCCCATCGGCCTGCATCGGCCCACGCACAAGGAAAGAGTGATGTCCCAGCCCATCGTGAACCGGGGACTGCCCACGCCGCCGCTCCCGGCGACCGGTGGCCCGACAGCGGACCCCGCCGCCGGACTTCCGCCGGACTACCAGCAGCGGCTGGATGCGGTGGTGACCACGTCGCTGAGGCGGTCGGCCGACGCGCCGTCTCCGCAGGCCGGGCCCGAGGCGCCGCCCGTCGCCGTCCCGGTGCCGATGGACCGCCTGCAGACGGTCTCCACGCTGCAGCGCAACGAGCGGCTGTTCGACAAGCCCAAGTCCGACGAGGACCTGCGGCGCCTGGCCGACGATCCGCACACCGCGCCGGAACTCGGGCGCGCGCTGCGGACCGTCCTGGTGGACGAGGAACTGAAGCAGGGGCTGGACAGCGCGAGCAATGGCCGGGTCGATGGCCTGATCGGGCGCGGCGACCTGCGCAACGTGTCGGAATCCCATGAACTGATCCGCTACAACCGCCGCCGTGCGGAGAGCTTCAGCCACCACTACCTCGCCTCCGACAACGGCGATCAAGTGCGCGAGCAGGTCCGGGAGATGACGCGCTCCGACGCGGCGCGCGAGCTCTACAAGTACTCCGACTACCTGCCGAAGGCCACGTCGCTGCAGACGCTGCGGGAGCTCGTCGACGGCACGCTGTCGATGGATCGCCGGCCGCCGCAGGTGATCGCGGCGGCGCGCTACTTCGCCGACCGCCCTGGCGAATGGGAGCAGGTGACCGGGCGGACGCAGGACGAGGCGATCCCCCGCGCCCGGCTGGCCGATGCGCTGGGCCGCAACGTCCAGCTGCGCCCGGAGGAGCGCCGCGCCGTGCGCACGATCGAGCACCATGCCGATGACTTCTTCGACGGGCGTCTGTTCGATCGAGAGAAGCTGCGGCGCATCGTCGAGGATCCGCGCCAGCCGCGCGGGCATGTCGAGGCGGCGAGGGTACTGCTGGCCGATCCCGTGCTGTTCGGCCTGCTCGACAACGCGGAACGCGGACACAAGAGCAACGCCTGGCGCTCGTCGGACGACGGCCGGATCGGGCGCAAGGATCTGCGGCGCTTCATCGAGCGGGTCGACGTCAACGCGGGACCGCCGGCGGAGACGCCGCCCCGCGGCGAGGTCCCTGCCGGGCTGTCGCGCGACGCGGCGCCGGAGCGCGACCCGGCGGCGGTGCGCGAGATGGTCGATGGCCGCTGGAACCAGCCCGACACGCGCGCCGTGAAGGGCGGCAAGCTGAGGGGCGTCGTGACCGGCGTGATGAAGGGCTTGTCCATCTTCGAGAAGATCGGCTCGACGACCCTGGGCGCGATCGCGGCGCTGAAGATTCCGCTGATCAGCCAGGCCGCCGCGGCCGGATCGATGGTGACGAACGCGATCGCGGGCGGGCTCGACGTGGGACGCACCGCCATCGACGGCGGTGACGTGAAGCGGGCCGCGGCCAATGCCGGCAAGAGCTTCGGCGGCAATGCGCTGGGCGTGCTCGCGGCCCCTGGGGCGGGCAAGGCCGTCACCGCGAGCACCGGCGTGATCGCGAAGACCGCCGCGAAGGCCGCGGTCAAGGAAACCGGCAAGCAAGTGCTCAACGAGGTGGTGAAGCCCAAGGCCGAGGAGCTCGCGCTGCGCCATCTCACGCCGCGCCCGGGCGACCGGCCGGTACTCCCTGGGACGCCTCCGGACGAACCGCGGCCCCCGCAACCCTGACACCTCCTGGAGACGTCTTCATGATCACGACTTTCGACAGCTCGACCCTCTTTGCGGACCCGGAGTTCAGGCCGCCATCGGATGCGGGCAACCTGCTGACCCGCGTTCATGCGCTGACGCGCGAGGCGGCCCGCGCGCTCGGCATGGATGCCGCGGCGGCCGAGCAGGCCGCGCTCGACGGCGGACTGGTGCTCGATGGCGAGGTGGTCCTCGTGTCGCCCGTGGCGCTGGGGACGGAGGGCGCCAACTCGCTGGTGATCTCGGTGAGCCTGGGGCGGCGCGTGGGACAGATGCCGGTCTCGGCCTTGTCCAGCGTGCTGGCGCAGGCGCCCGGACTGCTCGCGGTGCACCGCATGACCATCGGCTGCGATCCCGACGGCGAGCTGATGCTGCACGGCACCGCGGACGCCGGGACCGCGACATCGGCGAGCCTGGCGCGGGACCTGCTCGCCGTGCGGCAGCTGGCGCTGCTGCTGCAGGACTTCACCGCGACCAGGACGCAATGAAGCGGGGCTTGCGATGAGCGCCGGCGGCATCCACCGCGTCTCGCATGGGCTGGCGGCGGGCACGGGCGCCGTCGATGGCCAGCGTTCATCGGCGTCGCCGGAGCCGGCGCGACCGCAGACGCTCGAGACCCCCGAGGGACTTCGCCAGCGTCCGCCGGCCGCCGCCGCGGAGCCGGCCGCGTCGACGGCGCGCCGCGTCAGCCTGCCCTCGGTCATGAGCGCGGCGAAGGACCTCGCCTTGCCGAATGTGTCGATGATCGGCAGCGCGCTCGCCACCAGCATCAAGGCGGTGAAGCAGTTCGTGCGGCCGGTGGTGTCCAGCGCGCCGCTGCAATCGGCGCTGCGGAGCGACCTGGCGCAGGGCGCCGCGCAGTTGGACGCCCATGCGGCGGCCGTGGCGTACGGGAAGGGCTCGGCCACCTGGCTGGACCGGACGGTGCCGCTGGTCCACTCGGTGCTGCGCCAGGCCATGGCCACCACCGCGGCGGAGGTGGATCGCGTGGCGGCCTCGGCATCGGGATCCTTGTTCGCGCGTCTGGCCGCGGGACAGACCGGCGAGGTGCTGAGCAGGAAGCTCGTGGGACCGCTGATCGACCGGCTGCCCCGTCAGTTCGATGCCATCGACGCCAGGGCCGTGGTGCCGGACCAGATCGTGCGGGACATGAATGCGCTGGTGCCCGGATCGGGCGACCGGCTTCGCGCATCGGTGCCGGCCCGGCAGGCGGAGATCGCCGATCTCGGCAGCGCCAGCAACACGAAGCTCGCGGCGCTGTCGGACGACGCCGCGAATCGCGCGCGCGTGGCCGCGATGGCCACGCCGCTGGGCTTGGCCGGGCAGGCGGGGCTGGGCCTCGGGGCCGAGGCGGCGGCGGGCGGCGTCGTCGGCGGCGTGATGGCGATGCGCCAGTCGGTGGCGACCCTCACCGTGCCGGACGCCGGGCAGTTGAGGGCGCTGGTGGCGTCGCGCCCGGACGATGGCGCGCGGGCGCTGGAACAACTGATGAAGGCCAGCGGCGGCGAGCATCCCACGGCGCACAAGGTGCCGCTGTTCTTCGCGAAGCAGCTGCGAGGGACGGCCGAGCCGGCTGCTGACGCGGGCCAGCGCGCGCGGATGGCGGCGTCCCGCGAATCGCTGGTGCAGGGCATCAAGGCCGTGCCGGCGGATGCGGCCGCCGCGGCTCCCCCGGCCGTGCGCACGATGTCGGAAGGCGACCGCGGCGTGGATCCGCGCACGGCCGTGGCGATCGGCAGCGCGGTCGGGGCGCATGCGGCGCTCAGGCCCGTGCTCGACGCGGCCGTCGGCCCGGGACACTGATATCGGCTTGGATATCGATGGGCGGCAAATTGTGATCGCGGTGCCGGACGAACGCCGCGACGCCCCGTGATAGTTTCCTGCCGCCTCCGGCGCTGAGCATGGACGGCATGGCCGCGGTGCCAGGCATTGCCTGGCGGCGCCATACAAGCAGAACTCACGGAGACAGGAATGATCAGTCGTCGCGCGGTGATCCGCACGGGCTTGGCCGGCATGGCCGCAACGGCCGGTGTGGCCACCACGGCCACCACGGCCGCAATGGCCGCAACAGCCGGATCGAGTGGGGTGGCGGCGGACGTGCTCGCTCCCACGCCGCCGATGGGATGGAACAGCTGGAACAGCTTCGCCACCACGATCAACGAGGAGCAGGCCCGCGAGACCGCCCGCATCATGGCCGACAAGCTGCTGCCGGCCGGCTACAACGTCTTCACCATCGACATCCAGTGGTATGAGCCCGGGGCATCGAGCTACACCTATGCCGCCAACCCGGAGCCGGCGATGGACGGCCACGGCCGGCTGATCCCGGCCGAGAACCGCTTCCCGTCCAGCGCCGGCGGCAAGGGCTTCGCCGCACTCGCGGCCGACGTGCATGCCATGGGCCTGAAGTTCGGCATCCACCTGATGCGCGGCATCCCGCGCCTGGCCGTCAAGCGCAACCTGCCGATCCTGGGCACGTCGTACCGGGCCGCCGACATCGCCGACACGGCGAGCGTGTGCTCATGGAATCCCGACATGTACGGCGTGGACATGCGCAAGCCGGGGGCGCAGGCGTACTACGACAGCGTCTTCGCGCTGTATGCGTCGTGGGGCGTGGACTTCGTCAAGATGGACGACATGAGCCGCCCGTATGACGCGCACGCGGCGGAGATCGAGGCGGCGCATCGCGCGATCGTGCGCACGAAGCGGCCGATGGTGCTGAGCCTGTCGCCGGGCGAGACGCCGGTGATCCGCGGCGAGCATGTCCGCGAGCATGCGCAGATGTGGCGCATCTCGGACGACTTCTGGGACGACTGGAAGATGCTGGAGGCGCAGTTCACGCGGCTGGAGAACTGGAACCCATGGCGCCGGCCGGGCGCCTGGCCGGATCCGGACATGCTGCCGCTGGGGCGCCTGGCGCTGGGCGAGCGGGACACCAAGTTCACGCCCGATGAGCAGCGCACGCTGATGACGCTGTGGGCGATCACGCGTTCGCCGCTGATCATGGGCGGTGATCTGAGGCACCTGGACGAGCCGACGCTGGCGCTGCTGACCAATCCCGAAGTGCTGGCCGTGGACCAGGCCAGCTCGGACAACCGGCCCCATTTCGTCGAGGACGGCGTGCGGATCTGGTCCGCGCGGCCAGCGGACGGGAAGGGGCGCTATGTCGCGCTTTTCAATCCTGGCGAGAAGGCGAGGGAGGTCTCCATCGCGTTGCGGGATCTGGCGCTCGAGGGCGCGCAGCCGGCGCGCGACCTGTGGGCGAGACGGCCGCTCGGCGAGGCCTCGGACCGGTTCGCGCGGACGCTGCCGGCGCACGGCGCGGGGCTTTATCGGGTGGGCTAGCCATCTGCGAAACTCGCGCCGATTCGCTCGAGAAGGTCGCGTTCATGAAATCGGATGAGAGGGAGGCTGCCGACCGGCGGCGCTTGCAGATGGCGGACATCGCGCGGATGGCCGGCGTGTCCGTCTCGACGGTCTCGCGCTGCCTCAATGGCAGTCCGCTCGTCAACGCGGAGACTCGCCGGCGGGTCGAGGAACTGGCCAAGTCGCTGAACTACACCATCAACCTCGGCGCCAAGAGCTTCCGGTTGCAGGAGAACCGCACCGTCGCGGTGGTCGTGCCCTATGACCGCGACTCGCGCCAGCACATCTCCGATCCCTTCTTCCTGACCATCGTCGGCGCGATCGCCGACGTGCTGACCGCGCGCGGCTTCGACATGCTGCTGTCGCGCGTCGATGCGGACCATCTGGACCAGGCCGTGCGCGGCGTCGAGATGGGCAAGGCCTGCGGGCTGCTGCTGATCGGCCAGTGGCGTCACCACGATCAGCTCAACGAGCTGGCCGCGCGGCACATGCCGGTGGTCGTCTGGGGCGCGGAGCTGCCGCAGCAGCTCTACTGCACCGTCGGGGGCGACAACCATGCGGGCGGGCTGATCGCCACGCGGCACCTGATCGAGGCCGGCCGCCGCCGCATCGCCTTCCTCGGCGATGCCCAGCTGCCCGAGGTGCTGCACCGCCGGCAGGGGTACTGGCAGGCGCTGCGCGACGCCGGCCTCGCGCCCGAACCGGCGCTGGAACTGCCGGTCTCCTTCGCGCCGGCCGCCGCGCGGGCGCCGATCGAGGCCTTCTTTACCGCGCACCGGGAGGTCGACGCGGTGATGGCCTGTTCCGACCTGCTGGCCCTGGAGGCGGTGCGCGCGCTGCGCGCGGCGGGACGCTCGGTGCCGGGGGACGTGTCCGTCACCGGCTACGACGACATGGCGCTCGCCGCCTATGGCACGCCCGCGCTGACCACCGTGCATCAGCCGGTGGCCGAGGCCGCCGAGGCCCTGGTCGATGCGCTGATGCAGATGCTCGCCGGCGAGCGCGTCGCGCCGCTGACGCTGCCGGTCCACCTCGTCGTTCGCGACAGTTCCCAGCGCGCGCCGGGCTGAGGCTCAAACGCCGGCTTTCACGTCACAGCGCGTCGCAGGCTTGATTGCAACCGATTGCATTTTCTTTTGTCTCTTGATCAGGCGAACGGTGTGCTCTCGCGCCAATATGCCGTTGTCTTTGGACGTACAAGATGATTTCCAGGGTCGAGACTTAGGGTTTTCGCTGCATTGCAATCGATTGCAATGAAGAGATTGGTCGACCACAATGCATGCACGCCGCCATCAGTGCGGTGATCCCCGTCGGCCCATGTCGAGGCCGGCGCGGCACAACGATCCGGAGACACCGACATGCGTCCTTCCACGCCCTTGCGCCGGCTGCCGCTGGCGATCGCCCTCGCGCTGGCATTTCCCGCCGCCTGGAGCCAGACGGCCCCGCCCGAGGCCTCGCCTGCCGCCGCTTCGGCCAGCGAGCCCGCCGGCGCCGCGGCTCCTCAGAACGCGCCGTCCGATGCGCTGTCGCTGAATCAGGTCGTCGTGACCGGCGCCTCGACCAAGACCAGCAAGATGAAGCAGAGCCTGTCCATCAGCTCGATGGGCAGCGAGCAGATCGCCAAGACCGGCGCGACCAACGCGGCGGAGCTGCTGCGCGCGGTGCCGGGCCTGCGCGCCGAGTCCTCCGGTGGCGAGGGCAATGCCAACATCACCGTGCGCGGCGTGCCGCTGTCGGCCGGCGGCTCGCGCTACGTGCAGATCCAGGAGGATGGCCTGCCGGTGCTGCTGTTCGGCGACATCGCCTTCGGCACCGCCGACCAGTTCCTGCGCGCCGACGTCAACATCGATCGGCTGGAGGTGGTGCGCGGCGGTTCGGCCTCGACGCTGGCCAGCAATTCACCGGGCGGCCTGATCAACTTCATCAGCAAGACCGGCAAAGGCGAGCAGGGCGGATCGATGGCGCTGACGGGCGGCCTCGACCACCGCCTGTGGCGCCTGGAGGCCGACTACGGCGGCTCGCTGGGGCGTGGCACCAGCTTCCACATCGGCGGCTTCCAGCGCCAGGGCGAAGGCGGCCGTCCCACCGGCCGCACCCTGGAGCAGGGCGGGCAGATCAAGGCCAACGTCACCCAGACCTTCGATGCCGGCTATCTGCGGCTCAACCTCAAGGCGCTGGACGACCGCACGCCCTCGCTGATGCCGGTGCCGGTGCGGGTCGTCGACGGCCAGATCCGGACCGTCGCCGGCATCGATCCGCGCCAGGCCTTCTTCCTGACCTCGGGCCTGCCGGCCGACACCAGCGTCGACAGGAACGGCAATCCCGTCACCACGAGCACGCGCGACGGGCTGCGGGTCAAGAGCTTGGCCATCGGGCTGGAGACCAGCCTGGACCTGGGCCGGGGCTGGACGCTGGAGGACCGCTTCCGCCGCACCAGCAACTCGGGCCGCTTCATGGCGCTGTTCCCCGCGGACAACGGCAACAACGGCAGCAACGCCTTCTTCACGGGCACGCTGTTCAACACCTCGCTGGACGACCTGGGCAACACCTTCAACGACCTGAAGCTGAGCCGCAAGTTCGAGCTGGCCGGAGGATCGGCGACGGTGCTCGGCGGCCTGTTCAACGGCGTGCAGCAGGTGGCGCAGACCTGGTTCTGGAACCAGTACAACCTGAGCTTCAGCAACAACGGCGCGCGCGTGGTCGATGCCGCGGGCCAGCCCTCGGCGCTGCCGGTGAGCAGCGGCTGGGACACCTGGGGCGGCTGCTGCGCACGGACCTTCGACGTGCAGTACACGCAGACCTCCCCGTACCTGGCGCTCGCCTGGGAGGGCGGCCCGGTTAATGTCGACCTGAGCGTTCGCCGGGATGGCCAGCGGGCCAGCGGCTACACGCTGGCCGGCAACGCCCAGACGCGCGGCTGGGATCCCGCGTCGCGCCAGGACGTGGACTACAAGGTCTCCCACACCTCCTATTCGGGCGGGGTGAACTACGCGGCCAGCAGCGACCTGGCGGTGTTCGGGCGCGTCAGCAACGGCGTGGCCTTCTCCGCCGATCGCCTGCTCTACGGCAATCCGCTGGATGGCTCCGTGCCGGTGGCGATCAACGAGATCGACCAGACCGAGCTCGGCCTGAAGTGGCGCGACAAGTCCGGCCTGAGCCTGTTCGTCACCGCCTTCGATGCCCGCACCAACGAGAGCAACTACGAGGTCACGACCCGGACCTTCACCGCCAACCGCTACCGCGCCCGCGGCCTGGAGCTGGAAGGCGCCTACGCGAGTGGCCCATGGCGGCTGACCGCCGGCGCGACCTGGACCCATGCCCGCATCCGGAGCGCCAGCGACCCGGCGCTGGTGGGCAACAAGCCGCGCCGGCAGGCCGCCCTGGTGTGGCAGCTGGCGCCGTCGTACACCGCCGGCGACCTCGAACTGGGCGCGGCGGTGGTGGGCTCGGGCAAGTCCTACGGCGACGATGCCAACACCATCACGATGAAAGCCTATGCCGTGGTCAATGCCTTCGTGAACTACGCGCTGACGGAGAAGGTCATGCTGGGTCTGTCGGCCAACAACCTGTTCGACAAGCTGGCCTACACCGAGATCGAGGGTGACGGCCATGCGGCCCGGGCGCTCAATGGCCGCACGTTGCGCGCCACGCTGAAGATCGACTTCTGAGGCCCGCATGCACAATCCAACACCGCAGCCCGAGCGGCCGGTTCTGAAGCTGGCCGCGCCGGAGCGGACATGAACGACATGAAGCCGCGGCTGAGCCTGGCGCAGATCGTCAACATGAACGTCGGGTTCCTCGGGATCCAGTTCAGCTTTGGTCTGCAGCAGAGCAACATGAGCCCGATCTACAAGTACCTCGGCGCCGACGAGGCCACGCTGCCGCTGCTGTGGCTGGCCGGCCCGGTGACGGGGCTGCTGGTGCAGCCGCTGATCGGCGCGGTCAGCGACCGCACGGTGACGCGTTGGGGCCGGCGCACGCCGTACTTCCTGTTCGGCGCGCTGCTGTGCAGCCTGGGGCTGCTGCTGATGCCGATGAGCCCGGCGCTGTGGTTCGCCGCGGGCCTGCTGTGGATCCTCGACGCGGCCAACAACGTGACGATGGAGCCCTACCGCGCCTATGTCAGCGACCGGCTGGACGAGTCGCAGCACGTGCCCGGCTTCATGATCCAGAGCGCCTTCACCGGCCTGGCGCAGACGCTGGCCTACCTGACGCCGTCGCTGCTGGTGGCGATGGGCATGAGCCGCGACGCGGTCGGCGGCAACCACATCCCGCAGACGACGACGGTGGCCTTCGGGCTGGGCGCGCTGCTGTCGTTCACGACGGTGTGGTGGTCGGTGCGCCGCGTGCCGGAGCTGCCGATGACGCCGGGCGAACTCGACGCGCTGCGTGCCCAGCCGCGCACGCCGGGCGCGATCGTCGGCGAGATCGTCTCGGCGCTGCGCGAGATGCCCGAGACGATGCGCCGGCTGTGGTGGATGAAGCTGTGCCAGTGGTACGCCATGATGTGCTACTGGATCTACATCGTGCCGAGCCTGGCGCGCTCGCTGTTCGGCACGGGCGACGCGTCCTCGGCCGGGTTCCGCGAGGCGGGCCTGCTGAACGGGCAGATCGGCGGCTTCTACAACTTCGTCGCCTTCCTCGCCGCGCTGGCCATGCTGCCCCTGACGCGCCGCCTGGGCGCGCGGCGGGTGCATGCGGCCTGCCTGGTGGCCGCCGGCATCGCGATGTGGAGCCTGCCGCTGGTGCGCGAGCGCGCCTGGCTGTTCGTGCCGATGCTGGGCATCGGCGTGGCCTGGGCCAGCATGATGGGCAACCCCTACGTGATGCTGGCCGGCTGCATTCCCCCGGCGCGGGCTGGCGTCTACATGGGCATCTTCAACATGTTCATCGTGATCCCGATGCTGCTGCAGATGCTCACGCTGCCTTTGCTCTACGACACGGTGCTGCACGGCGATCCCGCCAATGTGCTGCGCCTGGCCGGCACGCTGATGCTGCTGGCCGCGCTGGCGACGCTACGGGTGAAGGCGCCCGCGCGCGCGCCGTCGCTTCCGCCCCCCGTCACCCTCGACCGTCCATGAAGAACCAAGTCCAACTCATCACCTATGTCGACCGCCTGGGCGGCGGGGACCTGCGCGCGCTGCAGGCGCTGCTGACGCAAGGCGAGGGCAATCCGCTGCGCGGCCGCTTCGGCGGCGTGCACCTGCTGCCGTTCTTCCATCCGATCGACGGGGCGGACGCGGGCTTCGATCCGATCGATCACACGCGGGTGGATCCGCGCCTGGGCGACTGGTCGGACCTGGCGGCGCTGGCGGCGCCGCAGACCGGGCTGGACGTGATGGCCGACGTGATCGTGAATCACATGTCCTCGCAGTCGCCGCAGTTCCTGGACTACCAGGCGCGCGGCGAGGCGTCCGAGCATGCGGGGCTGTTCCTGACGCTGGACGCCGTGTTCCCCGACGGCGCGAACGAGGCGCTGCTGACGGCGGTCTACCGCCCGCGTCCCGGCCTGCCGCTGACGATGCTGCCGGCGGGCGATGCGCGGCGCCTCTTCTGGACCACGTTCACGCCGCAGCAGATCGACATCGACGTCGAGCATCCGAGCGGCGAGGCCTATCTGGACGCGATCCTGCGCCGCTTCGCCTCGGCCGGCATCCGCAGCATCCGGCTGGATGCGGCGGGGTATGCGATCAAGCGGGCGGGGCGCTCGTGTTTCATGATGCCGGAGACCTTCGACTTCATCGCCGCCTTCAGCGCGAAGGCGCGGGCGCTGGGCATCGAGGTGCTGGTGGAGGTGCACAGCTACTACCGCCGGCAGATCGAGATCGCGCGCCAGGTCGACTGGGTGTACGACTTCGCGCTGCCGCCGCTGGTGCTGCATGCCTTCGCCTTCGGTACGGCCGGGCCCTTGAAGCAGTGGGTGGACATGCGGCCTCGCAATGCGCTGACGGTGCTGGACACGCATGACGGCATCGGCATCATCGACATTGGCGCGGATGCCGCCGACCGCGCCGGATCGCCGGGACTGGTGCCGCCGGAAGAGCTGGATGCGCTGGTCGAATGGATCCACCGCAACAGCAAGGGCGAGAGCCGGCTGGCCACCGGCGCGGCGGCCTCCAACCTCGACCTGTACCAGGTCAACTGCACCTTCTTCGACGCGCTGGGCGGCAACGAGCGCGACTACCTGCTGGCGCGCGCGGTCCAGTTCTTCCTGCCCGGCATTCCGCAGGTGTACTACGTCGGCCTGCTGGCGGGCCGCAACGATCTGGCGCTGCTGCAGCGCACCGGCGTCGGGCGGGACATCAACCGCCATCACTACACGCGGGCCGAGATCGATGAGCATCTGCGCAGCGATGTGGTCCAGCAGCTGTTGCGGTTGATTGAACTGCGCAACGTGCATCCGGCCTTCGGCGGCCAGTTCGAGATGCTCGGCGGGGGTGACGACGAGCTTCGACTCGCCTGGACCCACGGGGAGCACCGGGCCGAGCTGTGGATCAACTTCAAGGATCCGGCGCAACATGCCTTGCGCTTCTCGAGCGTGGTGGGTGAAGAGACTGAGCTGCGCTTCGCTTGAAGCCATGGGGTCGACGGCGCCGTTGGCACCGGTCGGGAGGCTAGTGCGACGCGGGGCTTCTCAATTCAGCTGTTGCAGGACGTGTAGGCGACTTGTATTCGCTCACGGCTTGGCGTGCTGCCGGCGTAGGCGCTGGCCCTGGACCGTCAAGCGGTAGCGCTGCATGCGGCTGGTCGGCTTGTCTGGCAGGGTCATCTCGACTAACCCGGCTGCCAGGGCTGGCTGAAGGTAGTGCTTCCGGAAGTGCTCACCGTTTTTCAAGCCCATCGCATGCTGAAGCGCTTGCCGGGAGAATTCGCCCTCCAGGGCATCCACCACCCTGGTCACTTCCGTGGCGACTTCCGTGGCGACTTCCGTGGTGCGCAGTGTCAGCGTCACACCTGAGGCGTCACTGTGCCACTCGGGGGGCGGCAACCCGTCATCCGCAAAGGCCTTGGCGATCAGCATGCCGCCACGGCCCAGTTTCTCCATCAAGCCTTGCAGATACAGCACATGGGCGATGTCCGGGTTGCGCAATACGGAAATCTGCCCCGAACTGAGTTTGTCCGGGCTCAGTTCCGCAGGCAGTTCCCCCGAATTCCATATCTCCCGCAGATTTCACGACCCTATTTGCTGAGAAAATCAGTAGCTTCACAGGGGTCACGGCCTCGAACAATAAAAGCTGGGGCTCCATGAACCATCAAGCGCTGTCGTCTTTCATCTGGTCGGTCGCCGACCTTTTGCGCGGCGACTACAAGCAATCCGAGTACGGCCGCGTCATTCTCCCCTTCACCGTGCTGCGCCGGCTGGACTGCGTGCTGGAAGCGACCAAGCCCGCCGTGCTCAAGGAGTTCGAAGCCAAGTTCAAGGCCGGCTTGAACCCCGAGCCCTTTCTGCTGCGCAAGTCCGGCCAGAACTTCTACAACAGCTCGGCCCTTGACCTAGTCACCCTGCTGGGCGACCAGGACCACATCCGGCAGAACCTGTATGCCTACGTGCAGGCCTTCTCGCCGGCTGCGCGCGATATTTTCGAGCGCTTCGACTTCTACACGCAGGTCGAACGCTTGGCCAAAGCCAACCTGCTCTATCTCGTCGTCGAGAAGTTCGCCAATATCGACCTGCATCCCGAGGCCGTCGACAACGCCCGTATGGGCGCAGTGTTCGAGGAACTGATTCGCAAGTTCGCCGAAATCAGCAATGAAACGGCCGGGGAGCACTTCACGCCCCGCGAGGTCATCCGCCTAATGGTGGACCTGCTCTTCATCGAAGACGACGACGTGCTCACGCCCGGCAACGCCGTGGTCCGGACCATCTACGACCCGACGGCCGGCACCGGCGGCATGCTGTCGGTGGCGGGCGAGTATCTGCTGGAGCACAACCCGCAGGCCCGCTTGACGATGTTCGGCCAGGAGCTCAACGACGAGAGCTACGCCATCTGCAAGGCCGACATGCTCATCAAGGGCCAGCCGGTCGAGAACATCGTCGTCGGCAACACGCTCAGCGACGACGGCCACGCCCACACCAAGTTCGACTACATGCTCTCCAACCCGCCCTTCGGTGTGGAGTGGAAGAAGGTCGAGAAGGTCGTGCGCCGGGAGCACGAACAGAAGGGCTTCGACGGGCGCTTCGGCCCCGGCCTGCCGCGTGTCAGCGACGGCTCAATGCTGTTCCTGATGCACCTGCTGTCCAAGATGCGTCCGGCCAAGGACGGCGGCAGCCGCTTCGGCATCGTGCTCAACGGCTCGCCTCTGTTCACGGGCGGCGCCGGCAGCGGCGAGAGCGAAATCCGCCGCTATGTGCTGGAGAACGACCTGGTGGAGGCCATCGTCGGCCTGCCCTCCGACATGTTCTACAACACCGGCATCGCCACCTACGTGTGGATTCTGTCCAACAAGAAGCCGGCCGACCGCAAGGGCTTCGTGCAGCTCATCGACGCCTGCAGCTTCTGGCAGAAGATGCGCAAGAGCCTCGGTTCAAAGCGCAAGGAAATGAGCGAGGCGCACATCGCCACCGTCACGCGCCTGTTCGGCGACTTCACCGAGGCTGAGCTGGTCACGGGGTTCGACGCTGCCGGCCAGGTCCAGGGCGAGCCGCAGCTGGTCACGGGCACCGACAACCTGCCTGCCGCACCCGAGGGCGGCAAGCTCAGGCGCGTGCCCATCTCGCGCATCTTCAAGAACCAGGACTTCGGCTACACCACCATCACGGTGGAGCGTCCGCTGCGGGACGAACAGGGTCAGGTCGTGCTGGGCTTCAAGGGCAAGCAAAAAGGCAAGCCCCAGGCCGACAGCGCGCTGCGCGACACCGAGAACGTGCCGTTGGGCGAGGACATCCAAGCCTACTTCGAGCGCGAGGTGCTGCCGCACGCGCCGGACGCCTGGATTGACGAAGAGAAGAGCAAGGTCGGCTACGAGATTCCGTTCAACCGGCACTTCTACGTCTTCGAGCCGCCGCGCAGCCTGCACGCTATCGACGAAGAGCTGAAGACCGTCACGGCCAGCATCATGAAGATGCTGGAGGAGCTGGCGGAATGAGTTTTCCGAGGTATGGGGAGTACAAGGACAGTGGCATAGCTTGGCTGGGCTCAGTTCCTTCGCACTGGCAGGTGCAACGGCTCAAGTACGCATGCACGGTGTTTCCGAGCAATGTTGATAAGCACTCTCGGGACGACGAAGCCACGGTTCGACTCTGCAACTACACCGACGTCTACTACAACGACCGAATCACCGCCGACATGCCGTTCATGGAAGCGACAGCGTCGGAAGACCAGATTTCCAAGTTCACGCTCAGAGCGGGCGACACCATCGTCACTAAGGACTCGGAGACAGCCGACGACATCGCAATTGCGGCTTATGTTCCGGAGGACTTACCGGGCGTGGTCTGCGGCTACCACTTGTCCATGGTTCGCCCACGCGCCGGGACTGCTGGTGCATTCGTGAAGCGGCTGTTCGACTCGGTCTACGCCAAAGCGAAGTTCGCAGTCGCAGCGAATGGACTGACGCGGGTTGGATTGGGGCAGTACGCTCTGGACAACGTCGAATTGCCGTTTCCCCCGCATCGTGAGCAAACTGCCATTGCCAACTTCCTCGACCGCGAAACAGCAAAAATCGACGCGCTAATTGCCGAGCAGGAAAAGCTCATCGCCCTGCTGGCCGAAAAGCGCCAGGCCACGATTTCCCACGCCGTCACCAAGGGACTCAACCCCAACGCGCCGATGAAGGATTCCGGCGTGGCCTGGTTGGGGGAAGTGCCCGCGCATTGGAAACTTGCCAAGCTCGGCCTCTACGCTACTGTTGAGAACGGGACCACTCCGAGCCGGGCGGTCATGGAGTACTGGGAGGGTGGGAACATTCCGTGGCTCGCATCGGGCGAAGTCAACCAACTGAAAATCAGCGAGGCATCAGAGTTCATTACGGCAGCCGCACTCGCAGGTTGCTCGCTAAGGTTGCTGCCGGTCGGCACAGTTGTCGTTGGCATGATTGGACAGGGCAAGACACGCGGCATGTCGGCCATCCTGCAAATCTCAGCGACTATCAATCAGAACCTCGCCGCGATTTGCCCAGGTCCAAGCATCAAAGGCGAGTACATCTTGTATGTGTTCCACGCTATGTACGAGTGGCTTCGGGAAGCTGGCCGCGGGGGCAATCAGGCAGCCATGAACTGCGAAATGCTATCTGCGCTGCGAATTCCCATACCGCCTGCAGCAGAACAAGGGGCCATCGTAGGCTTCATCGAGCCAGAGGCAGGCAAGCTCGACGCGTTGAAAGCTCAAGCGGAGCACGCCATCGTCCTGCTAAAAGAACGCCGCAGTGCTCTCATCGCCGCCGCCGTCACCGGCCAAATCAACGTGCTCGGCGCTGTCGCCGCATAGGGCCTATGAAAGCTGCCGCACCCAAGACCATCCAGATGTTCATGCCAGGCGGCGAGCCCACGGGCATGCGGGTGGCCGAAATCACCAGACGCATCGTCCAGGTCATCGAGGTGCAGCGCAAGCTGCTGCCCGAGTTCTTCAGGATGCCCGAGAGCGCGCACGTCGCGGTCTGCCACTTGGTCGCTACGCCCGAGCACGGTAGCCGCCCGCAGGTCTACATCGGCCAGACGGGCGACTTGCGAGCGCACTTGGCGGCTGATTCGCAATTCGCGAATTGCGCATGGGGCAGCCGGCAGGGGCGCCGCGCGGGCTTTCAAAAAGTCGCCTTTTAGGCAACAATCGTCGCCCAATGAGCAACACATCCTTGATGGACTTGCTGTTCCCCGCAGCGCGCCAGCGGGTGCTGGCCTTGCTGCTGCTCCAGCCGCGGGTGAGCTTTCATCTGCGCGAGCTGGCGCGGCTGACGGGCAGCCATGCTGGCACCTTGGCGCGCGAACTGGACAAGCTCACGCAGGTGGGGCTGTTGCTGCGGGGCGAGCAGGGCAATCAGGTGCATTACCAAGCCAGCGTGGGCCACCCGCTGTTCGAGGACCTGGCGGCGATGTTCCGCAAGACGCACGGCGTGGTTCCGATGCTGCGCGAGGCACTGGCTCCGCTAGAGGCGCGGATTGAACTCGCGCTGGTGTTCGGCTCCGTTGCCCGCGGCGCGGAGACTGCGGGGAGCGATGTGGACCTGCTGGTATTGGGTGAGGTGGGCTTTGGCGAATTGGTGCAGGCGCTGTATCCGCTGCACGACGCGCTCAAGCGGGAAGTGAACCCGGTGCTGTACTCATCGCATGAATTTGTGGAACGCGCGCAGGCCGGCGAAGCCTTTGCGCGCGAGTTGCTGGACAAGCCCAAGCTGTGGGTGAAGGGAGCGGACGATGACCTTGCAAAACTTGTTGGCCATCCAGCGCCTGCAAGCCCACACGCCTGAGGGCGCGGCCATACGCAAACTGCTGGAGGCGGCGCGCCGCAATCTGGCCGATGCGCAGGTGACGCAGGTCAGCGCCGACAACCGCTTTGACGCCGCCTACAAGTGCATCATGCAATGCGCCATGCTGGGCTTGTGGGCCAATGGCTATCGCACATCGACCAGCCAACCGGGCCATCATCAAACCGCCATCCAGAGCCTGGGCTTGACGATGCAAGTACCGGCAGCCGACATGATTGTTCTAGACGCCCTGCGCCGCAAGCGCAATCTGGGCGATTACGAAGGCGACCCGGTGTCTGCGGCCACGCTGAAGTCGTGCCTGGACGAGGCAAAGAAGTTGCTGGCGCACACCGAGCAGTGGCTGACGCAGATGCACCCTGACTGGATGGGCGGCCAAGCATGAACCTGCACCAGGAACACCACTTCGAAGCCGAAGTCTGTGCCAGCCTGGCGGCGAACGGTTGGCTTTATGCCGAGGGCGATGCGGCGCTGTTCGACCGGGCCAGCGGCCTGTTCATGCCCGACCTGCTGGCCTGGGTGGAAGCCACGCAGGCTGATAGCTGGCAGCGCCTGAACAAGACCCATGGTGCGGCTCTGCCCCAGGTGCTGGCCGAGCGCGTGCGCAAGAGCCTCAACGAGCGCGGCACGCTGGAGGTGCTGCGGCGCGGCGTCGAGCTGCTCGGCCTCAAGGAGTCCCTGATGCTGGCTCAGTTCAAGCCGGCGCTGGCCATCAATCCAGCGACCCAGGCCCACTACGCAGCCAACCGGCTGCGCGTAGTGAGGCAGGTCTGCCATTCGCCGAACAACCCCAAGGCAGAACTGGACCTGGTGCTGCTCCTGAACGGCATCCCGACGGCCACCGCCGAGCTGAAGAGCGATTTCACGCAGAGCGTGCACGACGCGGTAGACCAGTACCGCTTCGACCGCCATCCGCAGCCCAAGGGGGGCGTGCAAGAGCCGCTGCTGGGCTTCCCTGGCGGAGCCCTGGTGCACTTCGCGGTCAGCCAGAGCGAGGTGATGATGACCACCCGCCTGGCCGGGCCGGCGACGCACTTCCTGCCCTTCAACCGCGGCAATGCCGGCGGCGCCGGCAATGCGCCGAACCCGGCCGGTTTCGCCACGGCCTATCTGTGGGAAGAGGTCTGGGCGCGTGAGAGCTGGCTGGACATCCTGCATCGCTATCTCATTGGCAAACGCGACGACAAGAAGCAGCTCAAGAGCGTCATCTTCCCGCGCTATCACCAGCTCGACGCCACGCGCCGGCTGGTGGCCGATGTGCTGGCCCAGGGTGCGGGGCAACGCTATTTGGTCCAGCATTCGGCCGGCTCGGGCAAGACCAACTCGATTGCCTGGGCCGCGCACTTCCTGGCCGACCTGCACGATGCCGAGCACCAGAAGATGTTCGACAGCGTGCTGGTGGTGAGCGACCGCAATGTGCTGGACGCGCAACTGCAGGAGGCCATCTTCGATTTCGAGCGCACCACGGGCGTGGTGGCCAGCATCACCAACGAGTCGGACAGCAAGAGCGCCCAGCTCTCGCAGGCGCTGAAGGACGGCAAGAAGGTCATCGTCTGCACCATCCAAACTTTTCCCTTCGCCCTGCAGGCCGTGCAGGAGCTGGCGACGACCGAGGGCAAGCGCTTCGCCGTCATCGCCGACGAGGCCCACAGCTCGCAGACCGGCGAGGCCGCCGCCAAGCTCAAGCAGCTCTTGTCTGCACAGGAATGGGCAGAGCTGCAGGACGGCGGCGAGGTGGACACCGAGGCCTTGCTGGCCGCACAGATGGCCGCGCGCAGCGGCGGCGAGACCAAGGGCCTGACCTATGTGGCCTTCACCGCCACACCCAAACAGAAGACGCTGGAATTGTTCGGTCGACCCGGCCCCGACGGCCTGCCGCAGCCCTTCCATGTCTACTCGATGCGCCAGGCCATCGAAGAGGGCTTCATCCTCGACGTGCTCAAGAACTACACCAGCTACAAGCTGGCGTTTAAGCTGGCCCACAACGGCCAGGAGTACGACGAGAGCCAGGTCGAGCGTAGCGCGGCGATGAAGGGCATCATGCAATGGGTACGGCTGCACCCGTACAACATTGCTTCCAAGGTGCAGGTGGTCGTCGAGCACTACCGCGAGAACGTGCAACCGCTGCTGCAGGGCCGCGCCAAGGCCATGGTGGTTGTGGGCTCTCGCCGCGAGGCGGTGCGCTGGCAGAAGGCCATCCGCGCCTACATCGAGAAGCAGCACTACCTGTTGGGTGTGATGGTCGCGTTCTCGGGCGAAGTCGACGACCCGGAGAGCTATCCGCAGGCCGTGACGGAGACCAGCAAAGACCTGAACCCTGGGCTAAAGGGCCGCGACATCCGCGAAGCCTTCGCCGAGCCCGACTACCACCTGCTGCTGGTGGCCAACAAGTTCCAGACCGGCTTCGACCAGCCCCTGCTGTGCGGCATGTACGTGGACAAGATGCTGGGCGGCATCCAGGCGGTGCAGACGCTGTCACGGCTGAACCGCGCGCATCCCGGCAAGGACACAACCTACATCCTCGATTTCGTCAACGACGGTGACGACATCCTGGAGGCTTTCAAGACCTACTACGAGACGGCTGAGCTGGAAGCTAAGACCGACCCGCATCTGGTCTATGACCTGCGCGCCAAGCTCGATGCCAGCGGGCACTACGACGACTACGAGGTCGAGCGCGTGGCCAAGGTGGACACGGACCCCAACGGTACGCAGAAAGTCCTGGACGCCGCGATTGCGCCGGTAGCCGACCGTCTGCTCAAGCGCTACAAGGCAGCCCAGCAGGCCAAGGCCGCAGCCGATGCCGAACAGGACGGCAAGGCAAGCCAGGCGGCCAAGGACACACTCGATGCCCTGGTGCTGTTCAAGAACGACATGGGCGCCTACGTGCGGCTCTATGCCTTCCTCTCGCAAATCTTCGACTACGGCAACACCGACATCGAGAAGCGCTTCCTGTTCTACAAGCGGCTCATCCCGCTGCTGGACTTCGGCCGCGAGCGCGACACTGTGGACCTGAGCAAGGTCGTGCTGACCCACCACACCCTGAAGAACGCCGGCAAGCAGCCGCTGAACCTGAACGCCGACGGCAGCTACAAGCTGCCACCGATGGACGCGGTGGGCAGCGGTTCGGTGCAGGAGAAGCAGCAGGCCTATCTGGTGGAAATCATCCAGAAGGTGAACGGCTTGTTCGAGGGCGAACTGAGCGACGACGACCAGTTGGTCTACGTGAACGGCGTGCTCAGAGGCAAGTTGCTGGAGAACGACACGCTGATGCAGCAGGCGGCCAGCAACAGCAAGGAGCAGTTCGCGAACTCGCCCGACCTCGGAAGGGCGCTGATGGACGCCATCATCGACGCATTCGAGGCCCATCATTCCATGAGCACGCAGGCCTTGGGCTCGGAGCGCGTTCGCGATGGCCTGAAGGACATCCTGCTGGGTCCGGCGCAGCTCTACGAGGCGCTGCGGGCACGTGCGGATACCGGGCGCGCGGCGCGCCCGTAGAGTTGGCACCGACAGGGGACGCGGAGGTTTGGAAAGACGCCCCGACGAAGAAGTGGATTCCGAACGACGGGGCCTGTCCTGAATTTTGTGTGCGAGGCATAACATGACCCGACCCGGGAGCAGTTATGCCAATCGACAAGCCTGTGAGCAAGACGAAGCGGCGCAACGCCGCAATTGCGGCGGAGTCTGCGGCGCTGCCGAAGGTCCCCAATGAGCTGATCGACCAGATCGTCAGGGGCCAGCCCATGACAGGCGAGGAGGTGAATGCCGCCTCACGAGCCTTCAAGAAGGCCCTGATCGAACGGGCGCTCGGGGCCGAGATGGAGGTTCCACCTGGACTACCCCAGCGGCGCGGCCAAGCCCGAGGCCACGAAGCACCTGCGCAACGGCAAGAGCGGCAAGACCGTGATCACCGAGGATGGGCCGCTGCGCATCGACGTGCCGCGTGACAGCGATGCGCTGCGCGTGAAGATCCGCGAGGACGCGGTGGTGCGCAACAAGGCCGTCTACCTGGCGCTGGGCGTACTGCCGGACGGCACCCGCGACATCCTGGGGCTGTGGATCGAGGGAACCGAAGGTGCCAAGTTCTGGATGAAGGTCTTCAACGACCTGAAGACCTGCGGGGTCAACGACGTCCTCATCGCGGTCACGGACGGGCTCAAGGGCATGCCCGAGGCGCTGGAGGTGGTGTACCCGGCCACCACGCTGCAGACCTGCATCGTTCACTTGATCCGCAACAGCCTGGAGTTCGCCAACTGGAAGGACCGCAAGCAACTCGCCGCGGCCATAAGCGGATCTACACGGCCCCCAGCGCGGAGCCGGCGCGGGACGAACTCGATACCTTCGAGAAAGGCCCCTGGGGGCAGAAATTCCCCACCGTGGTCGCGGCTTGGCGCAGGGCGTGGGACCGCGTGATTCCGTTCTTTGCCTTGCCGCCGGAGGTGCGTCGGGTGATCTACACGACCAACGCCATCGAGAGCATCAACGCGCAGTTGCGCAAGATCATCAAGTCACGCAGTCACTTCCCCAGCGACGATGCGGCGAGCAAACTGCGCTGGCTGGCCTTGCGCAACATCACTGCCGAATGGGGCCGAGCCGCAAAGAACTGGCGCGACGCCATGAACCAATTCCCCATCCTCTACGCTGACCGATTCACCAAGATCGGCGTGTAGCCCCCCAGGAATGCCTCAAACACAGAATTTCTGACACTCCCCGATGATCAGTCGTCCGTCCCATCCACCGGCCGCGACCGCTGCGCCAGCAGGCGCTTTCGCACCGCATAGATGTTGTTGCGCAGCGCATAAAGCTCTTCCGCATACGACAGCGGCACCGCGATCCGGTGCGTGACGCGATCCAGTTCGTCCAGCTCATCGAGCAACGCCTCGCGCTCGCCCGTGCCGGTTTCCAGCTTCGCTTCCACCTCGCGCAGCCGCGCATACCAGCGGAACACGCGCGAGCGCACGCGGAAGGTGTACAGCGGCGGCACCACGCGCGACAGCGGCAGCATCAGCACCAGCAGGCCGCCCACCACCAGCCACATGCGTTCCAGCAGATTGCCGGCCCAGAACGGCAGGTAGCGCGCCCAGGCCGGCGGCGTGCCGTTGATCGCGCGGTCACCCTCCGCGCTGACCGGCAGCTCGCTCGTGCGGGTGTTGGGGAAGTCGCGCGCGCCGTTGAACCAGCCAGCCTCGCTGTGCTGGCCCAGGGCCGCCTGCGCGAACAGCTGGCGCAGCGCCGGGTGCGTCTGCTCGCGCGCCAACAGGGCCGTGGTGGTGGCCAGCAGCGGCACGTCGTGCGGCGGCAGATCGGCCGCCAGGTCCACCACGCCGCGCGGCAGCGTCACGGTGGACAGGAAGGGCAGGTGGCGCGAATAGGCTTCGTTCTGCTCGAAAGCCATCAGCCCAATGGCCGGGTCGCGCAGCAGCGCGCGGATCAGCCCGGCCTGCGGCGCCGAGATCAGCACCGCGGCGTCCAGCCGGCCCTCGCGCAGCGCCGCGCCGGCGGCGTCAGGCGCCAGATTGGACAGCCGCAGATCGGCCGGCTTCAGCTGGTTCAGTGTCAGCAGCTTCTCGACGATCTGCGGTACCCCGCTGCCGTCCTGGTCCACATTGACCCGCAGCCCGCGCAGCTGGGTCAGGCGCTGCAGTTCGCCGCCAGGCTGGCGGCGCGCGATGCCGAGATCGCGGCGATAGAAGATCCAGATCGGCTCGTAGAACAGGCTGCCCAGCGAGACGATGCCCGCCTCCGTATCGGCCACCGGATCAGCCATGCCGCCGCGCACGAAGCCCACATCGGCCGTGCCCGCGCGCAGATGGGCGAGATCGTCCTGCGCGCCTTCGCTGCCGATCAGCTCCACCTGGATGCGCTCGCGCGCCAGCGCCTTCGCATAACCCTCACCGAAGCCGGCGTAGGCGCTGCCGGCCGGACCGGTGGCCAGCCGCACCTGGCGCGGCGGCTGCGGATCCAGCCACCAGTAGGCCGCCACCAGCAGACCACCGCCGAGCAGCAGCAGCGGCCCCATCGAGACCATCATGTCGCGCAGCGTCTGCAGCAGCAGGCGCAGGCTGCGGGTGGCGTGCCATTGCTGAATCGGGGTCATGGCTTGCCGTCCTGCGCGTTCACACGAGTGGTGACCGCAAGGGTGAGCATGATCGTGATGCCGGCGCGTCGCATGAGCTGGGTCTTTGCCGATGGAGGAACGGACCATCGTATTCGAGGCCTGCCGGCTGGACTGTTACGCCGCGCATCGTCCATCTCCTCCGAGGTAGCGCGTCATGGCCGCCAGGCCGAAGCCGGGCCGGTGCCGGTGCCGTTCAGGCTCAATCCGCGCCCAGCGCCCGTCCGAGGATCACCATGTCCCGGCTCCGCGCATCCGCCCACACGATGCCGGGCAGGCGGCCCCAGGCGCTGAAGCCCTCGGCGCGGAACAGCGCCAGGCTGGCCGCGTTGTCGTGCCAGATGAAGGCCATCAGGCGGTCGATGTGCCACAGCGGCGCCTCGGCCTGCGCGTGGGACAGCAGGCGCCGTCCGACACCGCAGCCGCGCCAGCCGCGCGCGATGTAGATCGCGACCTCGGCCGCGGGCATGCAGGCGGGCCGGTCGGCGAAGCCGAGCAGGCTCAGCCATCCCACGACCTCCATGCCGGCCTGCGCGACCCACAGCGGACGGCCATTGGCGCGATGCGACGCCATCCAGTTCGCCAGACCGTCCGCCGGCAGTTGCTGCAGGCAGCTGCCGAGCAGCGGCCGGCAGCCCGCGCGCGCGTCCACGCTGGGCAGCGGCGCGGGCAACGGCGGCAGCGACTCGTTGTAGATCCGCGTGATCGCCGCGAGATCGCCGTCCAGCGCCGGGCGCACCGCGATCGCCGCCGCGGCCGCGATGGGCGGCTCGCCCGTGATCGCCGCCAGGGCCACGGCGAACGCGGTGGAAGCGGGCAGGGCATCGGTCGTCGCGTGCATGGCGGTTCGGCGCGGAAGTCTTGGATGCCTGCAATCTAGGAAGCCGCGTGATCCGGCACGGCGCATTTCGCGAAGCGGGGCTCCGGCGAGCGAAGGGGGCAAGACCCGGCCCCACGGCGCTTCGCCGCCCGGTACGCCGCTTCGCCCAGGGGCGCAGCGTGCGCAGGGCGATGCCTACGCTCACCAATTCATCACGCGCAGCGCGCCGCGCCATTCCGGCCTTACCCAGGAGCAGCCATGTCCATCGATGCGATCGATCGCCCCTCGTCCGTGCAGCGCCCGTCGCCGCTCGACCTCTACAGCATGTACCTCAACGCGCCCGCCGCGCAGCCGTCAGGGCCCGCCAGCGGCGGGTCGCCCGGCCAGGTCGCGCTGGTCAACAGCATCCTCCAGTTGCTGCAGGCCTTGTTGCCACTGCTGCAGTCGCTCTCGCAGAACGGCCTGCAGCCCACCAGTGCCGCCAATCAGCTGGCCAACCAGTTCGGCGGCGGTGGAGGCGGGGGCTTCGGCAGCGGAGCGGGCGGCGGCGGCGGCGGCGGCGGTGGCGCCTCGCCATTCGGCGGCATGGGCGGCCCGTCGCCGGGCGCGGGTGGACCGGGCGGCGGCTCGCCGTTCTCGTCGATGCCATCGATCCCATCGATCCCATCGATGCCTTCTTCGCCGGAGTCCGATCCCTGGTCGTCGCCGAGCACGCCATCGACACCGGCCAACCCGGGCACGCCGTCGACGTCGAGCACGCCGAGCACGCCGTCCGCGCCGCCGTCTCCGTCCTCTCCACCCGCGCCCACGTCCGCCTCGGGCGCGGGCAAGCCGACCGAGATCCCGCCGGCGACCGGAAAGGTGATCGTGAACGAGCCCATCGTGGTCAAGGCCGGGCAGACCTTCAACGGCGAGGGCAAGCTCTACCAGGCCGGCCCGTCGCTGGGCGACGGCGGTCAGAGCGAAACCCAGAAGCCGGTTTTCATCCTCGAGCCCGGCGCGAAGCTGGAGAACGTGCAGGTCGCCGGCGGCGACGGCATCCACACGCGCGGCGACGCGACGCTGAAGAACGTCTGGTGGAAGGACGTCGGCGAGGACGCGATGACGATGAAGGGCCCGGGCAACGTCCACGTGATCGGCGGCGGCGCCTACGCGGCCGCCGACAAGATCTTCCAGATCAACGCGCCGGGCTCGCTGTCGATCGACGGCTTCACCGCGGACGGCTTCGGCAAGGCGGTGCGCACCAACGGCGGCCACGACTTCCCGATCAGCATCGACATCCGCAACTCGGTCTTCCGCAACGGCAAGGAGGCCGTGGTGCGCAGCGACGTCGAGAAGGCCAACATCAACATCGCGCCGGACGTGGCGATCGAGAGCACGCCGGACAAGGTGCTCGCGCCCGACACGGCCAACGTTCGCGGCGTCGGTGCCTGGGACTACAAGCCCTACAGCGGCTGATCGTGAACCGCCCCGGCCTGGTGCCGGGGCTTCGCGGACGAGGGCTTGCCGAGGAAGGTTCGCGGCGGGACGCGCGCGGGCTCAGCGCGCCGGCACGTCGACCCGCGCGTCGATGTGCGAGGCCTCGGCCGCGGTCACGCTGCCGAGCTGGACGACCAGGTCCAGCCCGTGCGTGCGCTGCGCCATGTTGCGCTCGTAGGAGCGCATCGAGTACGGCCGCATCGCGGCGGGATCGCGCCATTGGGACTCGATCTCGCGCTCCAGCGCGGCCGCTTCCGCCGGCAGGCCGCCCGGCTGGCGCTCGCACAGCGCGAGCGCGGAGCGGAACGCATCGTCGCGCAGCCGCATCGCCGTCCCGACCACCATCCGCGCCGCGGCGCTGTGGTTGGGACTGGCGTGCTGCTGGATATCGGCGACCAACTGTTCCAACCGCCGGCGATCCGCGCCGGCCGCGACCCAGTCGCCGAGCTGCGGCGTCACCTGCCTGGCAAACGCTTCGAGGTCCTGGTATTCGGTCTCGACGAAGGACAGCGGATGCAGGCGGCCGTCCTCGTAGACGGCCTCGCGGCGCTCGAAGACGCCGCCCAGGATGCGTTCCGCGCCGATGCCCGCCTGCAGCGCGCCCATCGTGAGGTCGGCCTTGCCGGCATCGCCGACCGATCCGGCCACCGTCTGCGACACGCCCAGCGAAGCCCGCACGGCGACGCCGGCGCGGCTGCCATGCCCGTCGATGCTGCGTTCGACGCGCATCGCGCCGCTGGCGTCGCCGTAGCGGCGGGTGACGTCGCGCTGCGTCTCGACGTAGCCTCCGGCGCTGGCCGTCGCCTTGAGCCGCCATTTGCCCAGCGACGCGGTGACGTCGGCGCCCAGGCCGTGCCGGCGGCGCGCGTCGCCCGCGTCGCCGATGTGGTTGATGGTCACGTCCGGAAACTCCTGCAGCAGCTGGCGCAGCAGCGATGGGTCGCCGGGGTTGCGGGCCGCTCCGCCGGCGCTGTGGTCGATGAGCCGGTCGATCAGGCGCGAGAAGTCCTCGCGCAGCTCGGCCACCGGCCGTCCCACGCGCGGCAGGCGCAGCGACAGTCCCTGCAGCTCGGAGCGGTCGTGGCCGTAGAGCAGCGCGTCGACAGTGCCGCCGACCTTGAACAGGCCCAGATCCGGCCCCGCGCTCACGCCCACGCCCACCTGGTGCGTGGCCTGGCGCTGCGTCCCGAGCACGATCTCCATGTCGTAGGGCGGCATGGCGATCTCGAAGACGGCATGCCGCGCCCGCTGCGCGCGGGCATCGACGCGTCCGCGCACGAACAGCGCCGAGGCCACCGCGCTGATCGACGCCGTGATCTGCCGCAGCCCGACGCCGGCGATGCCGCCACCGGTCAAGCGCAGCCGCGACGAGCCCTCGATGTTGGCGACGATGTCCTTGAGCGCGGTCCGCAGCGTCTCGCGGTCGACCGCCTTCACGCGCGTGTCGCGGCCGTTGGCCTCGTCCTCGGCGCGGGCGAGCGCGGCCGATGCGGTGAGGAGCAGGGATCCGGACGGACCGGACGCCGCGTTGGCGGAACTCGCGCCGTCCGAGCGGGCATCGGCCACCCAGGCGGTCAGTGCCGCCGAATCCAGGCGCAGCGCGCCCAGTGCCTCCATCTCGGGCAGCTCGCCGAGCCGGCGGGCGAGGGCGCTCACCACCGGCGGATCCGCGGCGGCCGCCTCGGACAGCATCAGCCGCGCCAGGCGCTCCGCGATCGCCGAGCGCGCATCGGCATCGAAGCCGGCGCGCTCGAAGGCAGGCCTCGTGTCCTCCAGGCAGTGCGACAGGACCGCGGCGCGCAACAGGGCGGCCGGCACCGAGGCCGGCCCGCTCGAGCGGCCTGCCGGCGCGCGCAGCAGCTCGTCCCGCAGCGCGGTGGCGGCTTCGGTCAAGGCGCGCTCGCGCGCCGGGCGATGGCGTGCCGCGGCCGGTCCGCGTTCCACGCCCTGCACGCCATGCCGCAGCGCCCGGAACGGGGACTTGCCGATCAGCGGATTGCGCAGGCCCAGGCCGTCGCGCGGCGCGGCGCGGTCGATCCAGCGGCCCATCTTCATCAGCCGCGCGTCGAGCGCCGCGAACAGCGTGCCGGGGCCGGACTCGTGCAGGTCGTTGCGCACGGCCGCGAGCGCCCAGCGATGCGGCTGCGCGGCCTCCACGTCGCCCGCCATCCGCGCGGCGGCGCAGAAGACCGCCTCGCCGGTGAGCGACCGCAGCGCGGCCGGATCACGCAGCAGCGCCGTCGGATCGCCGCGATGACCGAGCTCGCGCGGCGCGCCCTCCGAGGCCTTCAGCAGCAGCGCGAAGTCGCGCCGCCGCGCGGGATCGACCGGCCGCGCGGTGACCGCCATCAGCACGTCCATGCCAGCCGGCGTGCCGCCCAGCGCGGAGGAGGTCCGCCATGCAGCCTGGCGGGCAGCGAGCTCGTCCGCGGCCGCGTGCTCGATCAGCATCGGTCCCCAGCCCAGCCGGTTGTTGCGCAGCCCGTCCTGGCGCCGGCGGCGCCCGACGTCGGTGAGCCGCCCGGGACCCAGCAGCGCGGCGGACGGCGATGGCGACGCGGACGGCAGCGGCGAGCCCGCCGGCGTCCGGTTCGCCCCGGCCTGCCAGGCCGCGATCAGCTCCGCCTCCGCGTCGAGCGCGGCCAGCGAGTCCAAGGCATCCATCGCCAGGCGCGCGTCGCCGTCGCAGGCGGCCGCCAGCGACTGCGTCAGCAGCACCACCGGCGCGGACGGCAGCTCGGGTGTCGGCGGCGCGCCGGACAGGTCCAGCCGCGACAGCCGGGCGGTCAGCAGCGCCAGGTCCTCGGGCACCGCGGTGTCGCGCGCGAACAGGGTGGCGGTCAGCGATGCGAAATCCGGACGGGCGGCGCGCATCGCGTCGAGCAGCACCGCGCCGGTGGGCGCGGCGCGCGACGCCAGGTCTGGCGCGGACACGGCGGCCGCGGCGCTGGCGCCGGCATCGATCGCCTGGGCCGGAAGCGGGGCGCGCGGCGCGGCGCCGGCGTCGGGCTGCGGCCGCGCCGGCGGGATCTCCAGCGGGCGGATGGCCGTGCTGGGCAGCAGCGGCGTGCGCTGCTCCTGGGACAGGGGCGTGTCGACGTTGACACGGGAGATGCCAAGCTGGCGCGCGATTCGGGTGGTGAAGGACATGGACAGCTCCTTCGCCAGGATCGTGGCGGGCCGGTGATCCGCGGCGCCGCGCCCGGGCGCAGCAGCGTCGTCCCGCGCGAAGGGCCGCGGCGGCTTCGCGCCCTCGGACGGCGCTTCGGCGGGTGTCAAAAGGCGGTCAGGTCGGCTTTCGACAGTGACGGTCATTCCTCCCTCAGAGATCGTTGTCATGCCGCCCATCACTCCCGTCGCCTCCTCCCTCGCGCCGTCCATCGCGACGGCCGCCACGCCTCTCGCTCCAAAGGCCGCCGAGCCGCTGGCGGCGCCGGCCCTGCTCCAGGGGCCGGAAGGCCTCGGCGGCCGCCGGGCCGGACCGAAGGATCCCGGCGGCCCCCGCCAGCTGCGCGCGCAGTTGCCGGGCCAGGGCGCGCTGGCCGACGCGATCCTGCGGCCCTACACCTTCGAGCATCAGGTGGCGGGCAACAGCAAGACGCTGCTCGCGATCGACGCGCCGCTGTGGAAGGGCGCCGACGCGCGGCTGGCGGCCCATCGCATCGTGCTGGAAGCCGCCGGCGCCCATGTCGCCAAGGCGCTGGGCGACGCGAAGCCGCCGAGCGGCAGCGCGCTGGGCAAGTTCACGTCGGGCCGGCTGGACCATGTCTATGTCGACGCCAGCCACTTCAAGGCGCTGGCGCGGGACGCCCGGTCCGTGAGCGGTCAGCCCGACCGGTTCCCCGTGTTCATCGACACCGCGCGCAACCAGCTGGTCGTCAACATCGACAAGGCCTTCGCCGCCAGCGACGACCTGACGCCCGCCGCCCAGCGCGGCCTGAAGGCGGCCCTGGGCCCGCAGACGAAACCGCTGGACCTGTTGCCAGCCTACGCCGGCCATGCCATCCCGTCCTCGACCCAGGGCGCCGATTTCTTCCAGCCCAACAGGCACGAGGCGATCGGCGGCCAGCGCCAGGACGTCAGCGCGTTCACGCATCCCAACTACTTCGACGCTGCCGACACGAAGGCGCTGGGCAAGGAGATCGTCGTGCACCGCGGGTTGATCGACAACCGCAACGGCATTCCGGAGAACTCGCTGGCGGCCATCGACAACGCCTACAAGGCGGGCTATCGCAGCCTGGAACTCGACATCGAGGTCAGCCGCGACGGCGTGCCGGTGATGCTGCACGACTTCACCATCGGCCGCATGACCGACGACCCGAAGAACCGGCTCGTCAGCCACGTCGACGCGGCCGAGTTGACCGCCAAGCCCCTCGTGATCCGTCATCCGGCCAGCGGCGACTTCGTCCAGACCGACCAGAAGATCGCCACGGTCAAGGACGCGCTGCTCGACATCGCCCGCACCAAGCCCGGCATGTCGATCGCGCTGGACTGCAAGGAGCAGACCGCCGAGGCGGCCTTCGACCTGCTCAGGCAGCAACCGGAGCTGCAGCGCTTCACCGCGCTGAAGCTCTATGCGAAGGCCTATCCCGGCGGCTTCGACCAGTTCCTGGGCAACCTGCAGGAACGCTACGGCATCCATCCGACCCGGCCCGAGGACCGCGAGCGCCGCCAGGAGCTGCTGCAGACGCTGCAGGGGATCAAGGTGGTGCCGGTGTTCAGCGAAAGCTTCATCGAGAACCCCGACCTGCGGCGGCTGTACCCGGCCAAGCCCGGTCACGACCCGCAGGGCGCGCAGGGGATGGCGGACACGGCGCTGGCCTGGATCCAGGGCTGGCAGGCGATGGCCATCAAGGTGATCGAGGCGCCGTCGTCCGGGGCGGGCTCGGTCACGGGCCAGGCGATGGCGCTGGTCGGGCAGAGCATGGCCGCGGACAAGGACGGCCTGGGCAAGGCCGCGACCTCGGCGGCCTACCGCTACGAGGACTTCTCGGTGAAGCCTGAAGGCGGCGACCGGCAGTTCTTCACCTGGCAGATCCTGGGCGGCATGACCGACGTGACGGCCAACGCCGCCAGCGCGAAGTCCGAGACCGCCGGCACCTTGCGCCACGCCGGGGAGAACACGCTCACCGACCAGCCCGAGGAAGAGGTCTACGCCGCCCGGCATGACACGACGCTGCCCCGCGGTCATTCCGGCCTGCGGATCGAGCTCAAGCCGGGCGAGCACATCGAGACCGGACGCAACCAGGAGCTGGTCGACCTGCGGACCAAGGTCTTCGTGGTCGAGAAGCAGGCGCTCGACGCCGATCGCATCGCGGCGGTGAGGGCGGGCCGCCTGGCCGACGCGGCGCATGTCGCCGGCCCGGTGGCGCGGAACTCGCCGCAGGAAGCGGCCGCGGACGGGCCCGGCGTCGGGGCGCTGCTGGCGCAAGGCGCCGTCGCCGCCGGCGGCCTGGCCGCCACTGCTTTCGGGCTCTCCAAGATGCGCGCCGCTCGCCAGCGGTGACACGCCCCCGCTTCATTCCCACCGCCGCGGCTTGACTGCGGCGTTCGTCATTCCAACGCCAAGGAGCTTCCATGAGCGCCATCGATCCGATCTCTTCCCTCAACGGCAGCGGCAGCGGCAGCGGCTCGAGCCTGTCGCCGATGCAGCAGCTGTACCAGCAGCAGCTCTACGCGGACCCGCAGCCCGCGCCGCAGGCCAACACCATCGCTCCGCTCATGACGCAGCTGGTCCAGCAGATCATCGCGATGCTGGTGCAGCAGCTGCTGCAGTCGCTGCAGGCCGCGCAGCAGGGGCAGCAAGGGCAGCAAGGCATGCCTGGCGGAGGAGGTGGCGGAGGTGGTGGAGGCGGCATGGGTGGTGCCCCGGGCGGCGGCATGGGCGGCGGTATGGGTGGTGGCATGGGTGGTGGCCTCGGTGGCACGGGGAGCGGAGCCTCCGGGGCCGCCGGCCCTGGCGATGTGCCGCCAGCTCCAGCGCCTGTGCCCGCGCCGCCGGAAGCGGCTCCGGCTCATGGCCGTCATCACCATCACCATCACGCGGCGGCTCCGGCGACGCCCGATCCGCTGCTCGATCCCGCGCCCGCGCCGGCACCTGCGCCCTCCATCGGACCCGCTGGCAAGCCCGATGGCACGAGCCCGGTGTCCACGAGTTCCCCGGCGACGTCGGTGCTGCCGCCCCATCGCGGTGAGGTCGTGGTGGACAAGCCCATCGTCGTCGGCGCCGGCCAGACCTTCGACGGCAAGGATCAGTTGTTCACCGCCGGGTCGGGGCTCAACGGCAACTCGGCCGAGACCTACCAGCCGGTGTTCATCCTCGGCCCGGGCGCCACGCTCAAGAACGTGCAGTTCAAGGGCGGCGACGGCGTGCATCTGCTGGGCGACGCCAAGATCGACAACGTGCATGCGGTGCAGGGCGGCCCGGACGACATGATCACCATCGACGGACCGGGCAACCGGGCCCACGATGCCCAGCTGGCGGGGATCTCTCCGGGATCGATTCCCAACGACCGGCCTGCCGAGGTCGAGATCCGGAACTCCTCGTTCCGGCACTCGCATGACAAGGCGATCCAGGTCAATGGCGACGCCAACGTGAAGCTCAGCGGCGTCTATGCCGAGGACGTCGGCCAGTTGCTGGTGACGCTGGGCGGCCAGCCGATCAAGGCCAACGTGTCGATCGACGATTCGCAGTTCAGCGGCGTGCGATCGCACCTGGTGCGGCTGGACGACCGCGACTCGACGCTGCGCATCGGCCCGAAGGTCAGCACCGATACGGGCCGCCTCCAGGTCATGATGGGCACGCCGGCCAATGCCGAGGGCGCGACCGTGGTGATGCCGTCGTCCAGCCCGGCGGGGGGCAACGACTGACCCCGATGGATTCGTTCCCGCGCACGGCCCTTCGCGCGATGCGGTTGCAGCTCCGTTGCAATTCCTAGCATCGAGTCATGGTCCCAACGGGCCATCGGCAGCGCGGGTGTTCCGTCCTGCCGAGCGCGCGGCCCCCCAGCGCCGCAGGAGAAGGGTCATGACATTCACATCATCGCCAGCGTCAGAGCCGGCGCACACGGCGGAGGCTGCGTCAGCCCTGTCGCCTCGCCAGCAGCAGTGCTTGAACGACGCCGCCATCTCGCTCGGCGCCGGCCCGGCCCAGGCCCGGCGCTTCGCCGGCAGCGGCGCCATCGCGGTGGACGGCCTCGTGGCGCGGGTGATGCCATCGCCGGATGAGGACGGCGCCTGGCTGATGACCCTGCAGGTGCCGCAGCCGGACGGCGTGCCGGCCTCGGTCTGGGCCGACGCGCTGCTGCTGGCCAACGGCCAGGCCATGCTGGCCCATGCCTGGGCCTTCGGCCTGGAGGAGGACGGCGACGCCGTCCTGCTGATGCCGTTGCCCGCCGGCCTGGACGATGCCGCGCTGCTGGCGGCACGGCTGGACGGCATGCTCGAACTGGCCCGGGCGGTCAGCGCGGGCGCCGCGGCGGCCGCGGGCCTCAAGACCGTCGAGACCGTCGAGACCGTCGAGGCCGTCGAAGCCGGACGCGAAGGAGCCGCCGCATGAACGACAGGACGCTCGACGCGCCAGCGGCGCTGGAACAGGAACTCGAGGCGCCGCCCGCCGCGCTGGCGCTGTGGCGCGACGCGGCGCTCGCGCTCGGCGCCACGGGCGCGCAGGCGGCGGAGGCCGCGCGCACCGGTGTCATCGCGCTGGAATGCCGCGACATCGCCGCCGCCTTCTCGGACGGCGACGGCGCGCTGGTGCTCAGCACCGCGCTGCCGGCCACCTGGCTCGACGATGCCGCCACGCGGCGCGATGCCTTGCGCGCCAGCGTGCCGCTGATGGTGCGATCGGGCGTGACCATCGCCCGCACCGCCACGGGACCCGCGCTGCTGTGCCGCTGGTCCATCGGCGATCGCCGCGCGCCGGCCTTCGCCGCCTGGCTGCGCGAGTTCGCCGCGCTGGCCAACCTCGTCACGGTCGCGGTGCCGCGGCTGGCCGGCCTGACCGCCGCCGCGTCGGTCACGCCGTCCCGGTCCTCCTTTGCCGAGGCCGCGCGATCATGAGCATTCCCAGCATCCCCAACGTCCGATCGACCGGCGCCCCCGCGTCCACGGCCGGCGGCGACTCCTCGCTGACGCGGCGCGCCGATACCGACGTCGACCGCCGGCAGCCCACGCTGACGCATGAGCACCTGACGGGCCGCTCGGCGTCGATGCCGCACGCGGGGCCGATGTCGCCACGGGCCGAGGTGCCCGGCGGCCGACCGACGCTCGAGGCGCAGTTCAGCCCCGGCCGTTCGCAGGACACCGAAGCCATGCTGCCGGGGCACTCGGGGCGGAGCAGCGTGTTCTCGACCACGGCACTGCCGGCGTGGGATTCGGCGAGCGAGGTCTGGTCCGAGCGCCGCTCCGGCCATGGCGACATCGAGACCGGTCAGGCGGTCGTTCAGGAGCCGCCCGCGGCGCGCAGCTGGCGGGCGACGATCGCCGCCGTCTTCAGCGATGCCGGCGCCACGCTGGGCCGGGCGGCGGACGCGACGGCGCGAACTGCGGCACAGGCGGCCACCACGGTCCGGCAGACCGCCACGGAGACAGCCGCCACCGTGCGTCACGCGGCCGGTCAGGTCGCGAGCGAGGTGTCCGGCCGCGCGACCGCCGCCGGCCACCGGGTCGCCGGGGCCGCGCGCAGCGTCGGGAACGAGGCCCTCGAGCAGGCGTCCTCGCTCAGCCTGCTGAACCCTGGCGGCCGCCTCGCCGGCGCGGCGGCGGGCCACCTGATCCACCAGTCCATCACCGTGGGCGTGCCGACCTTCCTGCGCGAGATGATGGCCGAGGCGATGATCCTGTCGATGCGGCACATGCCGCCGAATCACGCGCTGGGATTGCAGGTCGGCATGGCCGTGGTCAGCGTGGGCGCGCAGTCGCTGCGCCGCTACCGCGAAAGCCGCAATCCGGACGCGGCGGCGCGCGGCTTCCATGCGATGTCGCGAGCGCAGTGGGACGCGCTGCCGCCCGACGCGCAGGCGAGCAAGCGCTTGGAGCAGCAGAAGCATTCGCGCACGGTCAGCACGCTGCAGGTCGTGGCGTCGCTGACGCACATCGCGGTGGGCCAGCTGGCCGCGCGTGGCGCGAACCCCGACAACGAGCGCGCCACGCGGCTGTTCGTCACCGACTTCAAGGCCATGCTGTATTCCGGCATGCGCGATTCGCTGCAGGCCTCGTTCTCCATGGTGGGCACGGCGGGGCCGACGAACGGCGGCGTCAGCGGCATCCACATGGTTGCGTCGGCCAAGTTCTACGGCATGGCCAACGCGGTGGGCAATCACGCGTTCAGCTATCTGCCGTCGGCCGTGCCCGGCGCGGCCGAGGCCGACGCGGTGCTGCGCGGCACCAGCACCGCGATGACGCGGGGCGAGGCCTGGATGACGAAGGCGGCGGTGTCGGCGGTGAAGGCCGCCATCAACACGGCGGTGGAGGCCTCCGACTGGTTCTCGGTCACGCAGCACGAGGCCGAGCAGGCCGGCACGGTGCAGCAGTGGAGCCCGCAGCTGAAGGCGCTCGATCCCGCCAAGCGCGACTACGGCCGGCTGCTGGATCAGACGCCGGCGCGGATGACGGCGATCGGCGCCGGCAACGCGATCTTCAACGGCCTGGGCTTCGCGCTGAAGGACCAGCCGGAATGGTTGCGGGTGGGAGTCACCAACCTGGTGGAGGCGGCGTACGAAGGGCTCAAGTACAAGACCATCGGCGGCACCTGGCAGGCCGACGGGGCGGTGCGGGCCGAGCCGGTCCGGGTGCCCGCGGAGCCCGGGCAGGAACTCGTGCCGCCGCGGCCGTTGATCGAGACCGGGGAGGGGCAGCCGCAGCTTAGGCATCGGCACGCGCATGAGGACGCGCAGACGCATTCCTGACCTGGACACACTCACGCCCGGCGGCCGCTCAGCGGGTGGGCGATGCCCCTCCCGCGGCTTCCCCATTCCCCTCACTTCACGCACCCCATGCCCATCATCGACATCGCCGGCCGCTCCTTGCATTTCCAGGAGCGCGGGACCGGATTTCCTCTTCTGCTCGCACACAGCTACCTCTGGGATTCCGCCATGTGGGCGCCGCAGATCGAGGCGCTTTCGCGGACCCATCGCGTCATCGCGCCCGACCTCTGGGGCCATGGACGATCCGACGCGCCGCCCGAGGGCACGCGCACGCTGGGCGACCTGGCCGCGCACGCGGGCCTGCTGCTCGACGCGCTGGACATCCGCGAATGCGCGGTGGTGGGTCTGTCGGTCGGCGGCATGTGGGGCGCGGAGCTCGCCCTGCGCGAGCCCGGACGCGTGCGCGCGCTGGCGATGATGGACACCTATCTCGGCGCCGAGCCGGACGCGACCCGCATGCGCTACTTCCAGATGCTCGATACGGTCGAGTCGCTGGGCAGCTTCCCGCCGCCCATCCTCGACGCGGTGGTCCCGCTGTTCTTCCGCGGCGGCGCCGACCTGAGCGGCCCCTTGCCGACGGCCTTCCGGCGCGCGCTGGAGGGCTTCTCCACCGCGCGGCTGCGCGAGGCCATCGTGCCGCTGGGGCGCCTGATCTTCGGACGTCCGGAGTCGGTGCAGCGCCTGTCGGCGCTGGATGCCGGGCGCACGCTGCTGATGTGCGGCGCGCTGGACATTCCGCGTCCGCCAGCCGAGACCGCCCGGATGGCCGAAGTCATCGGCTGCGAGCGGGTGATCGTTCCCGACGCGGGTCACATCTCGAATCTGGAGAACCCCGGCTTCGTGACGCGGACGCTGACGGCCTGGCTGGCGCGCCAGACTGCCAGCTGAGCGGACGCCTCAGTTGGACGGGCGCCCGCGGCGCGCCGTCCATTCGATTGCATGTATCGCCGCCATAGCGATGTTTTCGCGCGGGCCGCGAGTTCGGCGGCCAGGCTTCGATACCCTCGCCGCAAGCTCAAGGAAGACACCATGACATTGCGGGAGTTGCGCTATCTGGTGGCGCTCGTGGAGCATCGGCATTTCGGCCAGGCGGCCGAAGCCTGCTGCGTGACCCAATCGACGCTGAGCCTTCAGCTGCGCAAGCTGGAGGACTACCTCGGCGTGACGCTCATCGACCGCAGCGGCCGCCGTCCGGTGCCGACCTCCATGGGCGAGGTGATCGCCGAGCGCGCCGCGCGCCTGCTGGGCCTGGCCGACGAGATCCTGCTGCTGACCCGCCAGCGGCGCGGTCCGCTCGAAGGCGCCTTCAACATCGGCGTCATCCCGTCGCTGGCGCCGTACTACCTGCCGTGGATGCTGCCCCAGCTGTCGCGCCAATATCCGCGCCTGCACCTGGTCCTGGTCGAGGACACGACCCGCCGGCTGGAGGAGAAGCTCGACGAGCAACAGATCGACGCCGCCGTGGTCGCGCTGCCCGCGTTCCGCCGTTCCGACGTGGTCGAGCATCCGCTGTTCGACGAACCGTTCTTCGTCGCCTGTCCGCCCCGGACGGAAGGACTCCCCGACGGGCCCATCGATGCCGCGCAGCTGGCGCATCTCAAGCTGCTGCTGCTCACCGAGGGGCATTGCCTGCGCGGCCAGGCGCTGGCCATCTGCGAGCGGCGGGGCATCGCGCCGGACCATGCCTCGGACTGCCGCGCCACCAGCCTCGAAACGCTGCGCCAGCTGGTGTCCGCCGGCCTGGGCTACACCTTCCTGCCCGCGCTGGCCGCGCGCGCGGAGCAGGGCGCATCGCGGCTGCTCGTGCGGCCCTCCGCCGGCGGCGAGTCACGCCGCATCGGCCTGGCCTGGCGCGCCGGACATCCGCGCCGCGAGGAACTGGCCAGCCTCGCGGCCAGCCTGCAGGCGCCGCTGCCGGACGGCGTGCTGCCGCTGGCGTCCGCGCCTGGCCAGGCGGTGATCGAGGACATCAATCGCTGATTCAGAAAGGTTCAATTGAACGGGCAGGGGGGTGTCACTACGCTCGCGCATCCCTGTATCGATCAAGGAGGACCGATCCCATGATGCGCTCGATCACCCGCCGGCTGCCGCTGGCCACCCTGGGTCTGGCGACCCTGCTGTCCACGCCGACCCTGGCCTGGTGCCAGGCCTTGACCCGCGACAACGGCGCGCCGGTCGGCGACAACCAGAACTCGCAGACCGCCGGACCGAACGGCCCCGTGCTGCTCCAGGACGTGCAGCTGATCCAGAAGCTGCAGCGCTTCGACCGCGAGCGCGTGCCCGAGCGCGTCGTGCATGCGCGCGGCACTGGTGCCCACGGCGAATTCGTCGCCTCGGCCGATCTCTCCGGCGTGACCCGCGCCAAGGTCTTCGTGCCGGGCACGCGCACGCCGGTGTTCGTCCGCTTCTCCACGGTGATCCACGGCAACCATTCGCCGGAAACGCTGCGCGACCCGCGCGGCTTCGCGACGAAGTTCTATACCGCCGAGGGCAACTGGGACCTGGTGGGGAACAACCTGCCGGTCTTCTTCATCCGCGACGCGATCAAGTTCCCGGACATGGTCCACAGCCTCAAGCCGAGTCCGGACACCAACGTCCAGGATCCCAACCGCTTCTTCGACTTCTTCTCGCACGTGCCGGAGGCGACGCACATGCTGACCCGGGTGTACTCGGACCAGGGCACGCCGGCCAGCTACCGCACGATGGACGGCAACGGCGTGCACGCCTACAAGTTCGTCAACGCGCAGGGCGGCATCACCTACGTCAAGTTCCACTGGAAGAGCCTGCAGGGCCTGAAGAACCTGACGGCGCGCGAGGCCTCGGAAGTGCAGGGCCGCAGCTTCAATCACGCCACCGAGGACCTGGTCCAGGCCATCAACGCCGGCAACTTCCCGAAGTGGGACCTCTACGTCCAGCTGCTCAAGCCCGAGCAGCTCGGCGCCTTCGAGTTCGATCCGCTGGACGCGACCAAGATCTGGCCCGGCGTGCCCGAGACCAAGGTGGGCACGCTGACGCTGAACCGCAATCCCGCCAACGTCTTCCAGGAGACCGAGCAGGCCGCGTTCGCGCCCGGCAACCTGGTGCCGGGCATCGAGCCCTCGGAGGACCGCCTGCTGCAGGGCCGGGTCTTCAGCTACAACGACACGCAGCTGCATCGCATCGGCGCCAACGCCTATCAACTGCCGATCAACGCGCCCAAGGCGGCGGTGAACAACAACAACCAGGATGGCGCGCTCAATGGCGGCGCCCGGGTCGGCAAGGTCAACTACGAGCCCTCGCGTCTCGAGCCCAAGCCGCAGGATGCCGCGCTGCGCTACAGCACCCTGCCGCTGAGCGGCACCACGCAGCAGGCACGCATCGCCAAGACGCAGAACTTCCGGCAGGCGGGGGACTTCTACCGCTCGCTGTCGAAGCAGGAGCAGGCCAACCTCGTCGCCAACCTGGCCGGCGACCTCGGCCAGGTGAAGGACGAGACGACGAAGTACACGATGCTCTCGTTCTTCCAGAAGGCCGACAGCCAGTACGGCGCCGCCATCGCCAAGGCCGTGAACGCCGACGCGCAGCGGGTCAAGGACCTCGCGGCCGCGCTGGCCGACTGAGGGCCGGTCAGCGTCCGCGCGCGGTGAGGAAGCGCTGCAGCGCTTCCTCCCGATAGCGGGCCACCGTGCCCTGGCGCTTCATCGCGTGCAGCGTCTCCGACAGCGCCGGCACGATCGCCTCGTGGCGGCGATGCAGGTAGGCGTGGCCGGTCGTGGACTCGACGACCTTCAGCAGGCGCGGCGCCACGCCCGCGCGCAGTTCCGGGCTCGCGTCGCCGAACGAGAGGTAGTCGTCGACGGCTTCCCGCACGTCGAAATACAGCGCGATGCGCTTGAGCTGAAGCCGCCGTATCCCTTGCTCGATGGTCGTGACGGTGGACACATGCGCCGGAGCGACCTCGCGCCCCAGCAGCGCGGCGAGTTCGAGGATGCCCCGGCGATGCTCGCAGTCCAGCCCCCTCGACCGCACCGCGGGCCATCCCGGGAACGCCGTCAGACCGGCGTCACCGGCCGCGTAGACGGCGAACTCGACGTTGTTGTTCGGTTCAGGCACGCGCACCAGCGACGGATAGAGCTGGCCGTAGCCCCAGGTGCGGCCGAGCTCGCCATCCGCGTCGCCGGACTCGATCGCGAGCGGCGCGCGGCCGGCGGGCACGTCCAGGAATTCGAACTCCACGCCGAGCGTGGCCAGCGCCTCGCGGTACACCGCGATGAGCCACTGGGTCCGCGGATCGTCGCGCCGGCGTGAGAAGGTGAAACGCAGCACGCGGGGCTGCGCCGCGGCGGACGCGCAGGGCAGGACCGCCAGCGCCGGCAGCGCGGGAAGCGCCGTCAACGCGCGCAGACACGCCCGTCGATCCGGGTATCGCGTGTTGCCGTTCATGAATCAGCAGGGCGCCGAGGCGCCTTTGGGCAGAACTCCCTGGGCACGCCAGGCTCTGCGGCGGTCGTGCGTCCTTGAGGCAATGTAGTCGAAAGGCAGCAGCCGCAGGAGCCGCGGGCCGGTTGCAACTGGTGATGATTGATTGAACTTCAGCGTCTATCCGAAGCGCTGCCCGGAGCGTAGGCTTTTCGGACCGGTCGCACGGGGTCCTCTTTTCCGGCAATGACGACCGGTAAAGGAAACCATCATGAAGTTCCATCGCTCCCTTTCCGCGATCCTTTCGGTCGCGACCCTCGCGCTCCTGTCCGCCTGTGGCGGCGGGGGCGGCGGCGATGCCATGGCCGGCGCCAACGGCACGCTCGCCCTTTCGCTCACCGACGCGCCCGCCTGCGGCTACGACCACGTGAACGTGGCGATCCAGAAGATCCGCGTCAACCAGAGCGCCACCGCCGGCGACGCCGACGCGGGCTGGACCGACCTCAGCTTCGCCACGCCGCGGCGCGTCGACCTGCTGAGCCTGACGAACGGCGTGCTGGCCTCGCTCGGCCAGATCCCGCTGCAGGCCGGGCACTACACGCAGATGCGCCTGGTGCTGGCAGCCAACGATGGCGCCAATCCGCTGATGAATTCGGTCGTGCCCACGGGCGGCACCGAGGTCGCCCTCGACACGCCGAGCGCGGTCCAGTCCGGGCTCAAGCTCAACGTCGACATCACGATCGCCGCCGATCAACTGGCCGATTTCGTGCTCGACTTCGACGCCTGCAAGTCGGTGGTGACCGCCGGCAACTCCGGCAAGTTCCTGCTCAAGCCGGTGGTGCGCGTCACGCCGAACCTGATCTCCGGCGTGAGCGGCTACGTGGACCCGTCGCTGGCCAATGGCAACACGATGGTGTCCGTGCAGCAGGGCGGGGTGGTGATCAAGGCGACGGCGCCCGACGCCACCGGCAAGTTCCTCCTGCAGCCGGTCGCGCCGGGCAGCTACGACCTGGTGATCACCGCGCCCGGCCGGGCCACCGACGTGGTCACGGGCCTGACGGTGACCGCCTCGACGGTGACGCTGCTCAACGCCGCCAGTTCGCCCGTGACGCTGGGCAGCTCGCTGAGCGCCACGGCCGCCGGCGCCGTGACCACCGGCGCCATGCCCGTCGACGCCAGCGTGCGCGCGGTGCAGACGCTGGCCAATGGCGACAAGGTCGAGATATTCGCCCAGGGCGTCGACTCGGCCACTGGCGCCTACCGCCTGACGCTGCCGGTCGGCGCGCCGATGGTCGCGGCCTATGTGGCGCCGCAGGGCGCGCTGAACTTCGGCGCCGACGCGGCCGCGGCGGCGAAGTACGGCCTCGAGGCCAGCTCGGGCGCCAGCGTCAAGATGGCCGGACCGATCACCTTCGCGGCCGGCGTGACGACCACGACCAACTTCACTTTCCCCTGACGGGATCCGGGCAGACGGCGGCCGCGGGCTGCGCGATGCCTGGGCCGGGCAGGCCCGGCCCCTCCTGCGTGATGGTCTGGCCGTGCAGCGGCAGATGGACGACGACGCGCAGGCCGGGGCCCGGGCCGGGCGTCGTCAGGCGGACCTGGCCGAGATGGCGCTCCACCACCGACTTCACGATCGCCAGGCCCAGCCCGCTGCCGCTCTGCGCCTGGTCGGGGCTGCGGAAGAAACGGTCGAAGACGCGCGCGTGCAGCGCCTGCGGAATGCCGGGGCCCTGGTCGTCGACATGCAGCGTCGCGCGCCCGGCGCGGCTGGACAGCCGCACGACGACCTCGCCGCCGGCCGGGCTGTACTTGATCGCGTTGTCGACGAGGTTGTCGATCATCGACACCAGGCTCTCGCGCTCGGCCAAGACCGGCTGCGGACCCGGCGAGACCAGTTCCAGCGTCACGCCGCGCAGGTCGGCCAGCGTCTCCAGCAGCGCGAGGCGATCCTGGATCAGCTCCTCCAGGTCCAGCACCGCGTAGGCGTCCGGGCTCTTCTCGGCGTCGCTGCGCATCAGCTGCAGCAGCTGGCTGACCAGCCGCGACGCGCGCTCGTTGCTGCGCAGCAGGCTGCCCATCAGCGCGCGCTCGCGCGGATCGGTGGCCTGGTCCTTCAGCGCCTCGACATTGACGCGGATCGCCGCCAGCGGCGTGCGCAGCTCGTGGGCCGCGTCGGCGATCAGGCTGCGCTCGCGGTCCGCGCTCTCGCGCACGCGCTGCAGCAGCGTGTCGATGGCCTGCGCCAGCGGCTTGAGTTCCTGGTGCCGCGACTGGAAGCGCAGCGGCGCCAGGTCGTTCCAGCCGCGCGAGGCGACCTCGTCGCTGACCTCGCGCCACGGGCGCAGCGCGACGCGCACCGTGAGCCAGGCCGGCAGCACCAGGAAGGGCAGGCTCACCAGCAGCGGCAGCAGGTAGTACCCATGGTCGTGGATGGTCAGGACCATCTGCCAGAGGCCGGGCGCCATCATCGTCACGCGCACGTCGGAATGGCGCGACCGCGAGGTCTTGACCAGCCACCGGCGGCCATCCGGCGCGGTGAGCTTTTCCAGCACGCCAGGGGCGGAATTGCGCAGCAGCGGCGCCTCCTGCGAGGTGCGGTAGATCAGCGTCTCGCCCTGCCAGACCAGCAGGCTGGGCGAAAGCGCGGCCTCGGCGTCCTCGTCCTCCTTGTCCCGCTCGGTGGCACGCCCTTGCGCGCGGCGCTCGGCGCGATCGCTCTGCTCGTTGCGCACCGCGCGATCCATCGCCAGCAGCGCGGCGTGCTGCCGCGCCGGCTGGTCGCGCAGGCTTTCCGCGACTTCGATGAAGGCATCGTGGATGGAACCGCTCTCGATCAGCTCGTTGCGCATGCTGGACTCGTACAGCACCCAGGCGAAGAGCAGCGTCCACAGCAGCACCAGGACCACCATCTGCGCCACCACCAGCCGCCGCGCCAGCGACGGGAAGGCCACCAGCGACCAGAGCCGCTTCAGCCGGCGCGCCACGGCGTGCACGGCGTTCAGGGCATTCACCGCGATCGAGGCATTCATGGCGCGCCGTCCAGCGCGCTGTCCGCGGACTCCTCGCGCTGCCGCGCGTCGACCACGTAGCCGATGCCGCGGACCGTGCGCACGAAGCCCTTGCCGATCTTGCGGCGCAGGTTGGACATGTGGACGTCGAGCGCGTTGCTCTCGTTGGTCGGCCCGCCGGGCAGCACCTGCTGCTCCAGCGCGCGCCGCGTGACCACGCGGCCCATGCGCTTGAGCAGCAGCGCGAGCAGGTCGAACTCGCAGCGCGACAGCTCGACCTCGCGCCCGTTCACGCTCACGGAACGGGTCGCCTCGTCCAGCGCCAGGCCGCGCAGCGTCAGCTGGTCCTCCTCGAAGCCGTAGCTGCGCCGCGCCAGCGCGCGCACGCGCGAGAGCAGCTCCGCCAGCGCGAAGGGCTTGACCAGGTAGTCGTCGGCGCCGCCGTCCAGGCCGCGCAGCCGGTCCTGCAGGCGGTCGCGCGCGCTCAGGATCAACACCGGCAGGTTCTTGCGGTGGCGCCGCAGGCGCCCCAGCAGCTCCAAGCCGTCGCCATCGGGCAGGCCCAGGTCGAGCAGCACCATGTCGAAGGTGTTGGCATCCAGGCTGCTCGCGGCATCGGACAGGCGGCGCACCCACACCACCTCCATGCCCTGGTCCGACAGCGCGATGCGCACGCCATTGCCCAGCTCCAGATCGTCTTCCAACAGCAGAACCTTCATCGCCCTCGGCCCATTCCCGCAATCGTCCTTGCGCGTGGGACCGGAGTGTCCACGCGTGGAAGCCCGCAGGTTAACGAACTCTTCATGTAGACCGGCCGTCATCGCACGCGCGCTTTTCGAGCCCGACCCGCCGGAATCGCCTTTGCTTGAGCGGCGTCAAGGCGCAACGGCGCCTGAGCCGCCACCATCCGGGCTTTCGTCTTCCCCGGAATCCCGACCATGACCATGCCTTCGCTCCTCGACCGCGTCCGCGATGCCGGATTGCGCCCCTTGCGCCTCGCCGGCCGCGAGCTGCTGCCCATCGTTCAAGGAGGCATGGGCGTGGGCGTCTCGGCGCACCGGCTGGCCGGCAGCGTCGCGGGGCAGGGGGCCTGGGGCACGATCGCGTCGGTGGACCTGCGCCGGCATCATCCCGACCTGATGGCCCGCAGCGAGCCGCTGCGCGACGGCGACGAGAAGAAGGCCGTGATCGAACAGGCCAATCAGGAGGCGCTGGCGCGCGAGATCCGGCAGGCCCGCCTGATCTCCGAAGGGCGCGGCCTGCTGGCGGTCAACGTGATGCGCGCGGTGAGCGATTACGCGGCGTCGGTGCGGACCGCGCTCGAGTCCGGCATCGACGCGCTGGTGGTGGGCGCGGGCCTGCCGCTGGACCTGCCCGAACTCGCGCAGGACCATCCGCGCACGGCCCTGATCCCCATCCTGTCGGAGGCCCGCGGCGTGACGCTGCTGTGGAGGAAGTGGGAGCGCCGCCAGCGGCTGCCGGCGGCCGTCGTCATCGAGCACCCCGGCCACGCGGGCGGGCATCTCGGCGCGGCGCGGGTCGCGGATGCCGGCGATGGCCGCTTCGATTTCGAGACCGTGCTGCCCGCGGTGCGGCGCTTCATCCGCGAGGCCGGGGTCGAGGGGCAGGTGCCGGTGATCGCGGCCGGCGGCGTGCGGCGCTGCGAGGACATCCAGCGCCTGCAGTCGCTGGGCGCCGATGCGGTGCAGCTCGGCACGCCCTTCGCCGCGACCCTGGAGTGCGACGCGCACCCTTCGTTCAAGCGGGTGCTGGCCGAGGCGCGCGACGAGGACCTGGTCGAGTTCTGCAGCGTCGCGGGCCTGCCCGCGCGGGCCGTGATGACGCCCTGGCTGAAGAAGTATCTGGGCGCGGAGGCCCGCCTGCAGTCGGTCGCGCAGCTCAAGAAGCGCTGCACCATGGCCTTCGACTGCCTGAGCCAATGCGGCCTGCGTGACGGCCTGAAGGACTGGGGCCAGTTCTGCATCGATCAGCGGCTGGCGTCGGCGCTGCGCGGCGAGACCGCGAAGGGCCTGTTCTTCCGCGGACGCGGCGCGCTGCCGTTCGGCAGCCAGATCGCCAGCGTGAGGCAGTTGCTGGAGCGCCTGCTGACGCCCGGCGTTCCCCTCGGCACGCCAGCGGCCTGAGACGCCCGGCCATGACAAAGGGCCCGCGGACGGAGCGTCCCGGGCCCTTGAAGCGTCTGGCGCCTGATGCGCCTGATGCGCCTGCCGCGCCTGGGCCTCAGCCGCGCACGGCCTTCACCTCGACCGGCCGCAGGTCGATCGCCGCGCGATCCAGCACGCCGTTGACGTACTTGTGCCCATCGGTGCCGCCAAAGGACTTGGCCAGCTCGACCGCCTCGTTGATCGCGACCTTGTACGGAATGTCGATGCAGTTCTTCAGCTCGTACGCGCCGATCATCAGGATCGCGTGCTCGATCGGCGACAGCTCGGTCGTCTTGCGGTCCGCATGGCGCGCCAGCACCGCGTCCAGATCGGCCGCTTCCTCGATCGCGCCGTTGAAGAGCTTGTCGTAGTGGCCGCGGTCGGCCTTCTCGAAGCCGTCCTGCTCGCGGGTGTGCGCGTCGATCACGCCGAGGTCGTCACCGGTCACCAGCCATTGATAGATGCCTTGCAGCGCGTGCTCGCGCGAGCGGCGGCGGGCCGACTTGGCCGGCGCCTTCTTCGCGGCGGGCTTGCCGCCGTTCTTGCCGGCGGGGGAGGAGGTGTCCTTGCTATTCACTTGAGTTCTTTCAGCAGCTGCGCCATCTCGACGGCGACGGTTCCGGCATCCCGGCCCTTGTCCTCGGCCCGCGCCCAGGCCTGTTCCTCGTTTTCCACCGTCAGGATCGCGTTGGCGATCGGCAGGCGGTGATCGAGCGTCAGGCGCGTCACGCCCGCGCCGCTCTCGTTGGCGACCAGTTCGAAGTGGTAGGTCTCGCCGCGGATGATGCAGCCCAGCGCCACCAGCGCGTCGAAGCGTCCGCTGACCGCCATGGCCTGCAGCGCCACCGGCACTTCCAGCGCGCCCGGCACGGTCACGTGGCGGATGTCCGCCTCCTGGACGCCAAGGCGGCCGAGCTCGGCCAGGCAGGCCTTGGCCAGCGCCGTCGTCAGCGCGTCGTTGAAGCGAGCCTGGACGATGCCGACGCGCAGTCCGCGTCCGTCCAGCCGGGTCGACTGACCCTTGTCAGATCCTTGCATGCGGTCCTCGGGTTCAGCAGTCGTTGGGGGAGGCCTGCGCGGCCTGGAAACCAGTCACCTCGAGCCCGTAGCCCGTCATGCTGGGCATGCGGCGCGGGCTGCCGAGCAGCTTCATCCGGTGCACGCCGAGTTCGCGCAGGATCTGCGCGCCGACGCCGTAGGTGCGCAGGTCCATGGTCGTCTGGCGGGGTTCGTCCGCCGACGGCGGCTGCAGGCGGGCCAGCAGCGCGTCCGCGTCCTCGCCGCAGTTCAGCAGCACGGCGACGCCGGCGCCCTCGCGCTGGATCGCGGCCAGCGCCTGCGGCAGCGGCCAGCTGTGGCCGCAGCGGCCGGCATCCAGCAGGTCCATCGCGGAGAAGGGCTCATGCACCCGCACCAGCACGTCCTGGTCCTTCTGCCACTGGCCCAGCGCCAGCGCCATGTGCACGTTGTTGGAGCGGTCGCGGAACACGTGGCACTCGAAGCGGCCTTCGCGCGTCTCCAGCGGCCGCTGCGCGATGCGCTGGATGATCGACTCGTTGCGGCTGCGGTACTCGATCAGGTCGGCGATCGTGCCGATCTTCAGGCCGTGCTCCTTGGCGAAGATCTCCAGGTCCGGCAGACGGGCCATCGTGCCGTCGTCGTTCATGATCTCGCAGATCACGCCGGCGGGCGTCAGGCCGGCCATGCGCGACAGGTCGCAACCGGCTTCGGTATGGCCGGCGCGCATCAGCACGCCGCCGTCCTGCGCCTGCAGCGGGAAGATGTGGCCGGGCTGGACCAGGTCCGACGCGACGGCGCCCTTGGCCACCGCGGCCTGCACGGTCCGCGCGCGGTCGGCGGCGGAGATGCCGGTGGTGACCCCGGTGGCCGCCTCGATCGACACGGTGAATGCCGTCCCGTGCTTGGTGCCGTTGCGCGTGGCCATCGGCGGCAGCTGCAGCTGCTCGCAGCGCTCGCGGGTCAGCGTCAGGCAGATCAGGCCGCGGCCATGCTTGGCCATGAAGTTGATCGCCTCGGGCGTGACGTGATCGGCGGCGAGGACGAGGTCTCCCTCGTTCTCGCGGTCTTCCTCGTCGACGAGGATGACCATGCGGCCGGCCGCCAGTTCGGCGACCAGCTCGGGAATCGGTGAAATAGGCATGGGCGCGATTGTAGGCGGGGGCTGGTTCAGTCGCTCGCGGCCGGTCTGAGGCGCAGGCGGAGGTCGCCGCCGACGGCCAGGGCCTCGATCAGCTGGAAGCGCGGCGCCCCGTCCAGCGCGGTGAGCGCCCCCAGGTCCACCATGCCGCGGCCGTCGCCCAGCAGCATCGGCGCCAGATAGATCAGCAGTTCGTCGACCAGGCCGGCGCGCAGCAGCGAGCCATTGAGTTTGTAGCCCGCCTCGACATGCAACTCATTGACCTGGCGCTGCCCGAGGTCGCGGATGGCCGCGGCCAGATCGACCTTGCCCCGCGCCGGTTCGGCGACGGAGACGAGCTCGGCGCCGCGCGCCGCGAGCGCCGCGCCGCGCTCACCCGGTTCGGGGAGCGCGTGATAGATCAGCAACTGCCCCGGCGGATCCAGCAGCCGGGCGGCTGGCGGCAGCTCCAGGCGGGAGTCGACCAAGACCCGGCGCGGCTGCAGCACGGTCTCGACGTCGCGGACGTCCAGGCGCGGATCGTCCTCGCGCGCGGTGCCTATCCCGGTGAGCACCGCGCCCGCCCGGCGCCGCCAGGCGTGGCCGTCGCGGCGCGCTTCCGGCCCCGTGATCCATTGGCTGACACCGTTCGCCAGCGCGGTGCGGCCATCCAGCGAGGCGGCGATCTTCATCCGCACGAAGGGACGCCCATCGCGCATCCGGGTCAGGAAGCCGATGTTGAGTTCGCGCGCCTCGATCGCCGACGGGTGGCCGGGCGGGAGCACTTCGGTCGCAATGCCCGCGGCCCGCATGCGCGCCAATCCCTGGCCCGCGACCAGCGGATTCGGATCGCCGAGCGCGACGACCACCCGGCCGACACCGGCCGCGATCAGCGCGTCGCAGCACGGCGGCGTGCGGCCGTGGTGGGCGCAGGGCTCGAGCGTGACGTAGGCCGTCGCGCCGCGCACATCGCGGCCCCGGGCCTGCGCATCGCGCAGCGCCATGACTTCCGCATGCGCCTGCCCGGCCGGCTGCGTGTGGCCTTGGCCGATGACCTGGTCCTGGGCGTCGACCAGGATGCAGCCGACACGCGGGTTGGGGTCGGTGAGGCCAATGGCGTCCTCGGCCAGCCGGACCGCCGCGGCCATCCAGTGATCGTCGCGGGAGGCTGGCGCGGGGGGGCGGAGCGAGGAAGGCGGTCGGGCGTCTTGCATGGCGCGCAGTCTAGCGGCCGCCTCCGGGCTGAGCAGCAGCAGGGCGGAGAGCGCCGGATCGTTGGTCGGCAGCAGGCTGTCCAGCGCGAGCGACTGGGTCTGTCCGGTGCGATCGGTCCATTGCGCGCGCAGCCGCGCTGGACGGATCGTGAGCGAGGACTGGACGTCCGCGTCGGCGTGGGCGATGCCCAGCGCCTCGGCCGCCGTGGTGGTCTGCCCGGAGATTTCAAACGCGGCGGATGGACCCTCCCAGGTCAATGACGGAGGCAGGGCCTCGGGACGCCATCGCCAGCGCTCGAGTTCATTGCGGGCCAGCCGCAGGGCCTGGTCCTGCTGGCGGATCTCGTCCGCCGCCAGCCGCAGCCGGAACTGCAGCGACAGGAGGCCGACGGTGCCGAGACTCAGCAGCACGAGCGCCACCAGCGCTTCGACGATGCCAAAGCCGCGGCCTCGGGCGCGTTGGCGTGGCCGGGGAGTCGGTGGGCGGATCATCGCGTCGGCGTCCATCCGCCCGGAACTGGCAGGAAGCTGCCCATCTGGCGCTGGATCCGCGTCAGCACCGCGCCGTCGTGGATCACTTGAACGGAGCGGCCGTGGCCGATGACCCCATCGGTCACGACGGCACCGCGCAGGGAGGCCGCCAGTCCGGCGGGCGGGTGCCAGTTGACGCCGCCGCGGGCATAGAGCAGGCCCTGTGGGTGGCCGGGAGCCGACAGGTCGAGCTGACCGTCGACGATCAACACCAGCGGTTCACCGTTCAACGCCGCGTCGGGCCATCGCGACAGGCGCGCGTCGCCGTCGAACCAGATGAGCCGGCGACCCCGCGCCAGCGCCTGGGCCAATGGCTCGGCGCAATCGCCAGCGCAGCGCAGGCGTACCAGGGCCGGCTGGCTGCGATAGCGGGCCGGCGGAATGCCGAAGACGCGGACGAAGCTGCCCGGTCCTTCGACGCGGGCCGTCGCCGGCGGCGAACGCAGCGCGCTGAGCAGCGCCAGATGCTGGGCCGACTCCGCCACCGCCACGGGCCCGGCGGACAGGTCGTCGCAGTCCGCGCGCTGGTCGCTGCAGCCGCGCGCGATGAGCTTCACCTGGCCCGGCCAGCCGGCGTCGGCGAAACGCACGCTGAATTGGGGGCGCGCTCCAGCCCCTGGCGTCGCCGGGTCGCCAGCGCCCGCCATCGCACCGCCGGATTTCGTCGCGCAGCGACAGATCCAGCGCAGGGGTTCCGCGTTCGAGCAGCCCGGCAGTCCCGCGGGCGCCGCGTCGAAGGGCGCGCGATAGTGGCCGTTCATGCTGATCTCGAGGAAGCGGTTGCGGAAATCGGAGGCGGAGGGAGCGCCAGGAGATGCGCTCGAGCCCGGCGCCGAGGCCGGGCGGCAGGCATCGTCGATCGCTCCGCCATTGAGCATCGCGACCGCCCAGGCGAGTCCCGACTCGGCCGCCTCGAAGGCGAGCGCCGCGCGGAAATCATTGGCGGCCACGCGCTGCGCGGTCGTGAGCTGGCGCGTCGCCCAGGCCGCACCGAGCGCCAGCACGCCAAGAAGCACCGCGCACATCGCCAGCGTGCTGAAGCCTTGTTCCACGCGCCGCGTCATGGGCAAGCTCGCGAGAAGGCGTCATTGCGCAGGCGGCTGGTCAGCGTCACGCGGTGACTGACCCGGCGGTCATGGGCGGCCTCGACATCCAGCGACAGCTCGATCAGACGGGCGGTCAATCGCGGATCGCAGGCGTCTCCGAGCCGATGAGGCAGTGCGCCGACCCGCGCGTCGAACCGGGTGACCCGCATCACGGCGGGATCGGTCAGCGGCTGGTAGCGGCCCGCGATCCATTGGTCGATCCGGCCCTCGGCCAGGCGGAATCCCGATCCTTCCCGCCCACCGGCGCCTCCGCTCGGTGAACTGCCGTCGCGCGCATAGCTGTAGGTGAGACGCGCGCCGGCATCGTCGATCGACAGGTCCGCGTACGGATTCGCATCGGGCGTGATGGCCGGGTCGTGCCAGACGCCGTCCTGCGCCCTGTCCCAGAACGCGGCGCGGCGGAGATCGCGCTGCATGAGCTCGGCGGTCGCGCGCAGTTCCTGTTGGACCTGCAGTTCAAGCAGCAATCGATGATGCTCGCCCAACTGCACGCCGGCCATCGCGAAGGCGCCGGCCATCAGCGCCAGGCTGATGGCCAGTCCGATCATCAGCTCGACCAGCGTGAAGCCTCGAGCGGCACGAGGCGCGGGTTGGCGGCGGTGGCGCTTCATGGCGCTGCTCCTCATTGCGGCCAGCAGGCGTCGGCCTGCTCGGTGCCCCGGTCATCGAAACCGGTCGTCTGGACGGTGCCGGCCTCCACGCGCAGGGTGAGCACGCGGCAGGACTTGTCGCCGGTCTGACTGCCTTGTGCGATCGCCTCCACCACGTGGCGGACGGCATCCGCCTGCACGATCCGCAACTGGTACAGCCCGCTGCGCGTCGCGCTGGCCAGGGCCAGCTCCTCGAGGGTCCCGGCGTAGCGCGGCGAGCGGGAACGGAACCGTTCCTGCGCCAGTTGAACGGCATGCAGCGCATCGCGGGCCTCGCCGCGGCGCCCCTTGAGGACCTGGGCGCGGAAACCGGGGAGCGACAGCGCGGCCAGCACCGCGAGGATCGCCAGCACGGCGACGATCTCGACCAATGAATAGCCCCGCGTCTTCATGCGCACCTCGGCAGGCGGGTGAGCGCGCCGTCGGTCGAGCAGCTGCGCACGCGGCCGGTGATGTGCACGACGTGGCGCACGGTGCCGATGCCGGCCATCCGGACCTCCAGGGTGCCGCTGACGGACACCGTGCCCTGACGGCCGCTGAACAGCATCGAGGGAACGTTGGAGACCACCTCCGCCTGACCTCGCGCCCGCTGCCAGCGCGCCTGCTTGATCGCCTGCGCGCCGGCGTCGCAGACGGGCGGCGCGTCCAGGCGGCAGGCGCAGCCGCCCACCGGGCCCGTGTGCAGCACGTAGCAGCGGCTGCTGCCGCCGAGGCCGGACTCGTCGCCGCCGAAGCGCAGGATCACGTTGCGCGCGCCCTGGATCGCCTCGCTGCGCGCGAGTTGCAGGTCGCCGAGGACCGCCTGCGCCAGGTTGGCCAGGCGTTGCCGCCAGAGCCAGTCGCGCAGGTCGGGGCCGGCCATCGTGGCCAGCAGGGCCACGAGCGCGACGCTGATCAGCGCCTCGATCAGGCTGAATCCGCGCGGCGGCGGACGGTGCCGCGAACGATGTGGCGGACGAGGCGGGAGCGGAAGCGGGAGCGGAAGGCGCGGAACGGAAGCGGACACGGCGGGTCTCCGGAAGAGTTGCTGAGAACTCTAGGGAGACCGGCGAAATCGCGCTTCGCCTTCAGGAGGGGAAAAGCGGCCACCTGAAGGGGGCCGGCTTTTGGGGGAGAGATGTCCGCGGAGCGATCGCCCGGCGCGGATCAGATGTCCCGGATCAGCTGGCGGAACTCGTCGACGTCCTCGAACGAGCGGTACACCGAGGCGAAACGCACGTAGGCGACCTTGTCGATGCGCTTGAGTTCGCGCATCACATGCTCGCCGAGCTTGGTCGACGGGATCTCGCGGGCGCCGCTGCTCAGCAGCTTTTCCTGGATGCGCTCCAGCGCCGCGTCGATCTGTTCGATGCTGACCGGACGCTTGCGCAGCGCCAGCGTCATCGACGCGCGCAGCTTGCCCATGTCGAACTCGGCGCGAGTGCCGTCCTTCTTCACGACCATGGGCAGCGCGATCTCCGCGCGCTCATAGGTCGTGAAGCGCTTCTCGCAGGACTGGCAGCGCCGCCGCCGGCGCACCACGTCGCCCTCGTCGGACTCCCGGGTCTCCGAGACTTGCGTGTCACCGTGACCGCAGAAGGGGCAGCGCATGCGCCGTCGGCTCCGCTCAGCGGTAGACCGGGAACTGACGGGTCAGCTCGGCCACCTGCGCGCGCACCTTGGCCAGGTTGGCCTCGTCGTGCGGGTTGTCCAGCACGTCGGCGATCAGGTGCGCGGTCTTGCGGACCTGCTCCTCCTTGAAGCCGCGCGTGGTCATCGCCGGCGTGCCCAGGCGGATGCCGCTGGTCACCATCGGCTTCTGCGGGTCGTTGGGGATGCCGTTCTTGTTGCAGGTCATGTGGGCCGCGCCCAGGATGGCCTCGGCTTCCTTGCCGGTCAGGTTCTTCGGACGCAGGTCCACCAGCATCACGTGGCTCTCCGTGCCGCCGGACACGATGCGCAGACCGCGCTCGATCAGCGTCTGGGCCAGCACCTTCGCGTTCGCGACAACCTGCTGCTGGTAGGCCTTGAACTCTGGCGTCAGCGCCTCCTTGAAGGCGACCGCCTTGCCGGCGATCACGTGCATCAGCGGGCCGCCCTGGATGCCGGGGAAGATCGCCGAGTTGATCTTCTTGGCGATCGCCTCGTCGTTCGTCAGGATGATGCCGCCGCGCGGGCCGCGCAGGCTCTTGTGGGTCGTGGAGGTCACGACGTCGGCATGCGGCAGCGGGTTCGGATAGACGCCCGCGGCGATCAGGCCGGCGTAGTGCGCCATGTCGACCATGAAGTAGGCGCCGATCTCCTTGGCAATCCTGCCGAAGCGCTCGAAGTCGATGCGCAGCGAGTAGGCCGAGGCGCCCGCGATGATCAGCTTGGGCTTCTTCTCGCGCGCCAGCGCCTCCATGGCGTCGTAGTCGATCTCTTCCTTGGCGTCCAGGCCGTAGGAGATGACGTTGAACCACTTGCCGCTCATGTTCAGCGACATGCCGTGCGTCAGGTGGCCGCCTTCGGCCAGGCTCATGCCCATGATGGTGTCGCCGGGCTGCAGCAGCGCGAAGAACACACCCTGGTTGGCCTGCGAGCCGCTGTTGGGCTGCACGTTGGCGAACTCGGCGCCGAAGAGCTGCTTCAGGCGGTCGATCGCCAGCTGCTCGACGATGTCCACGTACTCGCAGCCGCCGTAGTAGCGCTTGCCGGGATAGCCCTCGGCGTACTTGTTGGTCAGCTGGCTGCCTTGCGCTTCCATGACCGCCGGAGAGGTGTAGTTCTCCGAGGCGATCAGCTCGATGTGCTCTTCCTGCCGCTTCGTTTCCTGCTGGATGGCGGCGAAGATGTCGGCGTCGACGGTGGCGAGGGTGTGTTGGGTGCGGTCAAACATGATGATGTCGGCTCAAGGGTTGGCGCCGCCCGCCCGGCCTCGCGGACGCGGGTCGACAAGGCGACCCGGCGGCGGAAACCGGAACGGCGGCGGCCCAGGCGAACGGCACGGACAACCGGAGGAATTCTCCGGCCGCTCGCGCTTCCCGGTGGTGACCCACCTCGGGCGACGCCTGCCGGGCGACAGCATGTCGTCGGTCAGGGCGCCCTGATCGCCAGTTGCGCGAAGCGTGCAGTGTAGCCGCACCGGAGAGGGGCACGGCGCGCGCCGTGACATTGTTCCGGGGACGGCCGCGGACGCGGCAGCGGCAGGCGCCGCTCAGTGCATCACGGCGGTCATCGCGACCTGCTCGCCGGTCGTCGCGGGTGCCGAGGCCGGCTCGCGGATCGGACGCGGCGCCGACGGGCTGACGTTGCGGCCCTGCACGACGGCCTTGAGCAGTTCCTGCTCGGCCAGCACGCGGCCGGCGTAGCCGGTGTCATCGGGCAGGTTGGCCGCGCCGACGTAGCGCCGCAGACCTTCCTCGAGGCTGCCGGCGCGCTGGATGCATTCCTTGAGCACCTGCACGCCGACGCGCAGGTTGGTGATCGGATCGAACGCGGCCAGGTTGCCGCCGAAGGCTTCGTACTTGTCGTCGTGGACGCGGGTCATGACCTGCATCAGGCCCTGGGCGCCGACGGCGCTTTGGGCGAACGGATTGAAGCCGGACTCGATGGCCATGATCGACAGGATCAGCGTGGGATCGACGCGGGCGCGCTGACCGACATCCCAGGCTTCCTTGACCAGACGGCTGACCGGCTCCGGCGCCACGCGGTAGCGGCGCGCCAGGTAGTTGGCCACCAGCGCCTGCTGGCGCGTGAGTTCCTTGGGATCGACCGCGGTGGCGCGGGTGATCGCCTCAGGTTCGGCCATCAGGGCGAGGACGTCGCCCGAGGCCTCGACCCGCGCCTCGTGACGGGCGTTGAGCCAGCCCAGCACCTGGCCTTCCAGCTGCTGGCGCAGGTCCGCCTGGCTGGCGAAGACCAGTCCGACGGCGATCACGGCGAAACCCACCAGGGCGAGCGTGTTGTGGCTGACGACCAGCAGGCCCTGGCCGATGTCCTTGACGAACAGCACCAGGGCGGAACGCGCCTGGCGGGGGAGGGATAGCAATTGAGAACGCGCTGTCATGCGACTCCTTTCTCCGACCACGTCCGTCCTCGCGGCGACCGGGGAGCTCCAGCGGAGTTCCGTCGTCGGGCGCGGGGCAGTGCGTGGCGATAATGGGCCGGTTCGGACGTCGTCGACGGCCCGGAGGGCTCTCAGAGGGCTCCGGGCGCTTGGCGCGACGGACGGCGATCCAGCGTCCATTGGCAGCGGACCGGCTTCGCGTCCCACAGCGAAGACCGGGATAACCCTGGGGGTCCAGGGCAGGGCGCGATTCTATGGATCAAAAATAACCCGTCAACCGCATAGGGCTTGTTCTAAACAACTATTGGTTATGAAGTACCGAGATCTGCGTGACTTTGTGGGCGCTTTGGAGGGCATGGGGGAGCTGCGGCGCGTGGCCGAGCCGGTGTCCCCGGTGCTGGAGATGACGGCGCTGAGCGACCTGGTGCTCCGGGCGGAGGGCCCGGCGCTGCTGTTCGAGCGGCCGGCCGGCCATGCGATGCCGGTGCTGGCGAACCTGTTCGGCACCCCCAGACGGGTGGCGCTGGGCATGGGCGCCGAGTCGACCACCCAATTGAGGGAGGTTGGCCAGCTGCTGGCGACCCTGAAGGAGCCGGAGCCGCCGCGCGGGCTGCGCGACGTCGGCAAGCTGGCGCAGATGGGCAAGGCGCTGTGGGACATGAAGCCGGCGCTGGTGAAGCGGCCGGTCTGCCAGGAGCAGGTGTTCGAGGGCGCCGACGTCGACCTCAAGCGCCTGCCGATCCAGACCTGCTGGCCCGGCGACGCCGGTCCGCTGCTGACCTGGGGCCTGGTGGTCACGCGGGGACCGCAGGCTATCCCCAACCCGCGGCTGCGCCAGAACCTGGGCATCTACCGCCAGCAGCTGATCGGAAAGCGGCAGCTGATCATGCGCTGGCTGGCGCATCGCGGCGGCGCCCTGGATTTCCGCGACTTCGCGATCGCGAATCCGGGACAGCCGTTCCCGATCGCGGTGGCGCTGGGGGCGGATCCGGCGACGACGCTGGGCGCGGTGACGCCGGTGCCGGACTCGCTGTCCGAGTACCAGTTCGCCGGCTTGCTGCGCGGCTCGCGAACGGAGGTGGCCGACACCCAGGTCGGGGAGTCCGGCCGGATGCTGCAGGTGCCGGCGACGTCGGAGATCGTGCTCGAGGGCCACATCCCGCCCGCCGCCCCCGGCTTCACCGGCCACAGCGAGGACGGCATCCCGCTGAAGGAGAAGGGCGGCTACCTGCACGCGCTGGAAGGGCCTTACGGCGACCACACCGGCTATTACAACGAGCAGGACTGGTTCCCCGTGTTCGAGGTGAACCGCATCACCCAGCGCGACGGCGCGATCTATCACTCCACCTACACCGGCAAGCCGCCGGACGAGCCGGCCGTGCTCGGCGTGGCGCTGAACGAGGTGTTCGTCCCCATCCTGCAGAAGCAGTTCCCGGAGATCGCCGACTTCTATCTGCCGCCCGAAGGCTGCAGCTACCGGATGGCGGTGATCTCGATCAGGAAGGCCTATCCGGGACACGCGAAGCGGCTGATGTTCGGCTTGTGGAGCTACCTGCGCCAGTTCATGTACACGAAGTTCATCGTGATCGTGGACGAGGACGTGGACATCCGCAGCTGGCAGGACGTGATCTGGGCGATCACGACCCGGATGGATCCGGCGCGGGACACGACGCTGGTCGAGTCCACCCCGATCGACTACCTGGACTTCGCGTCGCCGGTGTCGGGCCTGGGCGGGAAGATGGGGTTGGACGCGACCAACAAGTGGCCCGGCGAGACCAGGCGCGAGTGGGGCCGCGTGATCGAGATGCCGGCCGAGCAGAAGACCCGGGCGGCGGATCTCTATCAGCGTTTGTTCGGGGGCTAGGTATTCACCAGTTCCTAGGGATCATGGCTTGAAAGGGCCGGGGGGCGGATCTAAGGTTGTCAGGCCTTTCCGGCACTTTCTCTGGCGCAGTCTCTGCGCGCCAGGAGCCCTGCGGCAGATGGCCGTGGAGCCCCAAAGGCGGCTGGTCCGCCCACCCCTTCCGCGACCGGGTTGCCCGGAGCGGAAGGGGTTTCTATTTGCGGCGTCCCGGCGTCCCGGCGTCAATGGCCGGCGGCGTAGCCCAGCCATTCGTAGCCGAGGTAGCGCGCCCGCGCCGTGCCTTCCTGCGAGGGCAGCAGGTCACGCCATTCGACGCCGGGCAGCGCCAGGCCCATGGGCGCGGGAATCAGTTCGACGTCCGGCGGCAGCGCCTCGCGGAAGGCGCGCATCGCGCGGCGCATGTGGACGTCGTGGGTGACCAGGATCACGCGCCGTATCCCCTTGCCGCGCAGCAGCTCGGCGGTGTACTTCGCGTTCTCGCGGGTGTCGGTGGCGCGATCCTCCTTCCAGGCGAGCGTGAAGCCGAACTCCTGCGTCGCGGTGCGCTCGGCCAGCATGGCCTCGGTCAGGGTCTCGCCGGGCGCGTCGCGCGGCGTGCCGCCGGTGAAGACGAGCGGGATGTCCGTCTGGCGCGACAGCCAGATGCCGTAGCGCAGCCGCTCGATCGAGGCCGTCTTGAGCTGCGCGGTGCCGTACTCCGGCATCAGCCTGCGGGCGCCGCCGCCCAACACCACGATCACGCTGTGCCGCGGCGGGCTGTCGCGCAGCGCCTGGATCCGGACCGCCTGCTGCCGGCCGAGCAGCCGGTCCTGCAGCCACAGCGCGCCGAACTCGGTGCTGCCCACCCACACGGCGACCAGGCCGGCGGCGAACAGCGCGCCCGACAGCCAGCGCCGGCGGTGCCGCAGCCACCACGCGAGCAGCAGCAGCGGGAAGGCGCCGGTGGGAGGCAGCAGGAAGGCCGCCACCGCATGTATCAGGTCGTTCATCGAGGCACTGGACGGTGTCAGGTGTTGAGCCCGCCAGCATAATCGGCTTCCTTGACGACTTGTCCGGCGAACGCCGGTGGATCCCGTGTTCCTCTCCGCTCTTCCCGTCTGGCCCCGCCGCGCGCTGCGCGCGCTCGCGGGCCTGGTGCTGGCCGTCGTCGCGCTGCTGCTGGTCGCGTGGGTGGCGCTGCCGATGTGGATCGAGCGGGCCGGCGTGCGCATCGCCTCGGAGCAGCTGGGCCGGCCGGTGACGCTGGGCGGCGCGAGCTTCACGCCGTGGCGGCTCGCGCTGACGCTGGACGAGCTGAGGATCGGCGGCCCCTCGGCCTCCGCGCCGCCGCAGCTGGAGGTCAAGCGCTTGCGGGCGGCGCTGTCGCCGCGCTCGCTGTGGCATCTGGCGCCGGTGCTGTCCTCGCTGACGGTCGACGCGCCGCGGGTGCGCGTGGCGCTGCTGCCCGATGGCAAGACCGACCTGGACGACGTCGTCGCGCATCTGAACGCGGCGTCGAAGGCGCCGGCCAAGCCTGACGACGGGCCGGCCGAGGTGGCCGTCTACAACATCGAGCTGACCGATGGCGAATTCCGGCTCGACGATCGCGCGGCCGGCATGGTCCACGAGCTCAAGGCGCTGCACCTGGGCATCCCGTTCCTGTCGACGCTGGACGCGGATGAAGAGGTCCACGTGCTGCCGCGGCTGTCGGGCCAGCTCAACGGCGTGGGCTTCCAGAGCGAGGGCGAGGCGCAGCCGTTCGCCGACACGCGCAGCGCGAGCATGACCGTCAGGCTCGACGCGCTGGACCTGTCGGCGTACCGCGCCTACTGGCCCAAGGCGGTGCCGATGCGCCTGGCCAAGGGGCTGATCGACGCGCAGGTGAAGGTGGATTTCCGGCAACCGCCGAAGCAGGCGCCGGAGGTGAAGCTCAGCGGGCGCGCCGCCGTGCGCGAGCTGTCGCTGCAGCGGCGCGCGGACTCGGGCGGAGCCGGCGGCGCTGAAGGCGCCTGGGAGGACTGGCTGCGCTGGCAGGCGCTGACCGTCGATCTGGCGGACGTGCAGCCGCTGAAGCGGCAGGTGCTGCTGGGCGCGATCTCGCTGAAGCAGCCCGAGCTGTTGATGGGCCGGGATGCGCAAGGGCGCTTGTGGTTGCCGGAGATGGCGCCGCCCGCCCCCTCGGCCGCGGTGCCGGCCCAGGCGTCCAAGCCGGCGTCCGGCGCCGCGGCGCCCGCGCCTTGGCGCGTCGGCGTTCAGCAGCTGGTGCTCGAAGGCGGGCGGGTCGGCTGGACCGACGAGACGCTGCGTCCCGCCACGACATGGCGCGTCGACGGTCTGACCCTGAAGGGCACCGGGCTGGGCTGGCCGCTGGCGGCCAAGGCCGCGCCCGTCGAGATCTCCGCGAGCCTCGCGCCGGAAGGCGCCAAGGTGCCGGCCAGTCTTTCCGGCCAGGGCCAGGTCGGGGCCGCGGGCATCGCGCTCGAATGGGCGCTCAAGGACCTCGCGCTCGACGGCCTGGCGCCTTATCTGAAGGGCGCGACGCCGCTGTCGCTGCAGGGGCGCTTCGCGACGCAGGGGGCCGTGCGGGCCGGGCCGAATGGCGAGGACCTCAAGCTGTCGCTGAAGGGCCTGAGCCTGGAGGACGTGCAGCTCGCCGACGGGAAGAAGACGGTGCTGGCGTTGAAGCAGCTCAGCCTGGATCAGGGAGAGGTCGCGCTGGACAGCCACAGGCTGACCGCCGGGCGGGTGGCGCTCTCCGGGCCGAAGCTGGACCTGGGCCGCGACAAGGCGGGCAAGTGGAGCTGGGACGGCTGGATGACGGCTTCCGCCACGCCGGCCGGACCGGGCGCCGCGACGCCTTCCGGTCGCCGCGCGCCCGCGGGCCGTGGCGACCGCCTGACGCTGGACGCGCCCGAGCACGGCGAGGTGGCGGCGAAGCCCGCCGGCAACGCGCCCTGGAGCGCGCAGATCGCGGAGATCGCCGTGGAGGGCGGCGAGGCAACGCTGCTGGACCTGGCGACCCACGTGCTCGATGACGAACCCGCGCGTCCGATCGGCGTCCAGGAACTGAGCTTGAAAGTGGCCGGCATCGACTGGGATGGCAGACAGCTGCGCAAGCCGCTGCCGGCGCAGTTGAGCGCGACGCTGCGGCGCCCCGACTCGACCCGGCGCGCGGCGAGGGACGTTCCCCGGTTCCGCTGGGATGGCCAGCTCGCGCTGGCGCCGCTGAAGGCTTCGGGCCGGATCACCGCGGAGCACTTGCCGCTGCACTGGGCCGACCCTTACCTCGATCCGGCGATCGGCATCCACCTGCAGCGCGCCGAGGGCTCGATCCGTGGCGACTTCGACTTCACCGAGACGCCGAAGGGGCCGTCGGTGCGCGCGGGCGGCGAGCTGCTGATCGCCGACCTGCGGTTGCGCCAGGCGCGCCTGCAGGACGGCAAGCGGCGTTCGGCCGAGGACCTGCTGAGCTGGCAGGGCTTGAAGCTCGCCGGGCTGAAGCTCGCGCTGGCGCCGGGCGGCGCGCCCGACGTCAAGATCCAGCAGGCGGTGCTGGACGAGTTCTACGCGCGCCTGATCGTCAACGAGCAGGGCCGGCTCAACCTGCGTGACCTGAACCAGACCGCCCAGGGCCAGGCGGTGGCCGCCGCGGCGGGCACGCCGGCCGCTTCCGCGCCGGTGGCCGCGACGGTGGCGAGCGTGGCCTCGGCGCCGCAGCCGACCGCGGCGTCCGCGGCCGCCTCGTCCGCGGCGGGCGAGCCGCCGCTGCGGCTCAGCATCGCGGAGACCCGTGTCAATGGCGGCAAGGTCGACTTCAACGACCGCTTCATCAAGCCCAACTACAGCGCCAACCTGAGCGAGCTCACCGGCACGCTGGGCGCGTTCTCGGCCGGCTCGGCGGCGATGGCGCCGCTGCAGCTCAAGGGCAAGGTCGAAGGCACCGGGTTGCTCGACATCAGCGGCCAGCTCAATCCGAGCGGCGCGCCGCTGGCGCTGGACATCACCGCCAGCGCCACCGATGTCGAACTGGCGCCGCTGTCGCCCTATGCCGGCAAGTACGCCGGTTACGCGATCGAGCGCGGCAAGCTGTCCACGCGGGTTCACTATCAGATCGAGCCCGGCGGCCGGCTGCAGGCCGACAACAAGATCGTGCTGAACCAGCTGACCTTCGGCGACCGGATCGACAGCCCGTCCGCGACCAGGCTCCCGGTCAAGCTGGCGGTGGCGCTGCTCAAGGACCGCGATGGCGTCATCGACGTCAACCTGCCGGTCAGCGGCTCCCTCAACGATCCGGAATTCAGCGTCGGCGGGCTGGTGGTCAAGCTGATCATCAACCTGCTGACCAAGGCGCTGACGGCGCCGTTCTCGCTGCTTTCGGGCGGCGGTGGTGGCGAGACGAGTCACCTCGAGTTCCCTCCCGGCACCGCGGCGCTGGCGCCCGAGACGGCGAAGAAGCTGGACCCGCTGACCCAGGTGCTGGCGGACAAGCCGGCGCTGCAGCTGAGCATCACCGGCTGGGTCGATCCGGAAGCGGAGCGCCGCGCCGCGCAGGCGGCCCGGCTGGAAGAGGCGATGGTGGCCGAGCGCCGCCGCGAGCTGCGCCGGGCGTCCTTCACGTCGGCGGCGCCGGCGGCCTCGGCGGCATCCGATGCGGCGCAGGCGCCGGTGGCACTCGACGACGCGCAGCGCGCGCGGCTGCTGAAGGTGGTCTATGACAGCGCCAAGCTGCCGAATAAGCCGCGCAACTTCATCGGACTGGCCAAGGACCTGCCGGCCGAGCAGATGAGGACGCTGCTGATGGACAGCTACACCGTCACCGACGAGCAGCTGCGCGAACTGGCGCTGCAGCGGGCGGTCGCGGTCCGCGACGCGCTGATCGAGCGCGGGGTGCCGAACGCGCGGATGTTCCTGGCTTCGCCCAAGCTGCATGCGAAGGCGGACGATCGCGGCGAGGACAGGGACAAGCCCTGGCAGCCGCGCGTGGATCTGGCGCTGAGCGCACAGTGAGCGGCCGGCGGCGGGACTTGATCCGCGATGATCCGGCCCGATCTGAGCCGGCCGACAGTTTTCAAGAGGACACGCCATGAGCACCACGCCCAACCCCGTCACGCTAGCGCCCGGTGAGGACCTCATCACCCTCGGCGGCGGCTGCTTCTGGTGCACCGAGGCGGTCTTCCTGCGGGTGAAGGGCGTGCGCGCGGTCGAGTCCGGCTACACCAACGGCCAGGTCGTCCAGCCCAACTACGAGCAGGTCTGCTCCGGCAACACCGGGCATGCCGAGGTCGTGCGGGTGCGCTTCGACACCAGCGCCGTCTCGCTGGAGGACCTGCTGCAGGTGTTCTTCACCATCCACGACCCGACCACGCTGAACCGCCAGGGCGCGGACACCGGGACGCAGTACCGCTCGGGCATCTACTACACCCGGCCCGAGCAGCTCGGCGTGATCCGGCAGGTGCTCGACGAAGCCCAGCGCGCCCATGGCGGCAAGGTGGTCACCGAGGTCCAGCCCGAGCAGAACTACTGGCCCGCCGAGGCCTATCACCAGGACTACTTCGCGAACCATCCGGAGCAGGGCTACTGCGCCTTCGTCGTCGCGCCCAAGGTCGACAAGTTCGCGTTGAAGTTCAAGGCGCTGCTGAAGGACGAGGCGGCCGGCTGATGGCCGAGGGAGCGCTGGTCGGGTTCGACGGCCTGGCTTATCGCTACGGCGCAGGGGCCGAGCTGCGCTTCCCTGACTTCTCGTTGGACGCCGGCGGGCACCTGCTGATGCGTGGCGCGTCCGGCAGCGGCAAGAGCACGCTGCTCGCGCTGATGGCGGGGCTGCTGACGCCGTCGGCGGGACGGCTCGCGATGGATGGGGTGGAGGTCGGAGCGCTCGCGCCGGCCGCGCGCGATGCGTGGCGTGGCGCCAAGCTCGGATTCGTGCCGCAGCGCCTGCACCTGAGTCCCTCGCTCAGCGTGCGGGACAACCTGTCGCTGCCCTATGTCGCCGCGGGGCTCGCGCCGGACCTGGCGCGCATCCGGACGGTGCTCGGCGAACTCGGTGTCGGCGCCTTGCTCGAGCGCCGGCCGCACGCGCTCAGCCAGGGGCAGGCGCAGCGGGTCGCGCTGGCGCGGGCGCTGCTGCGGGCGCCGCGCTTCGTGCTCGCCGACGAACCCACCGCCAACCTCGACGACGAGGCCTGCGACGCGACGCTCGCGCTGCTGCGGCGCGCCGCCGATCAGCATGGCGTGTGCCTCGTCATCGCGTCGCACGACGCCCGCATCGAGCGCGCCTGGGCGGGCTGGAGCGCGCTTGGCCGGCTGGCGCTGGGTTCGCGGGCCGCGGAGGCCGCATGAGCCGCGCGCCGCTGAACCTGCCGCGCCTGGCGTGGCGCTACCTCTGGGCCCGTCCGATGCTGACGGCGCTCAACCTGCTGCTGCTGAGCCTGGGGCTGGCGGCGATCGGCTTCGTCGTGCTGGTCAGCGAGCAGCTGGAGCAGGGCCTCAAGCGCGATCTCGACGGCATCGACCTGGTGGTCGGCGCCAAGGGCAGCCCGATGCAGATCCTGCTGGCGGGCGTGTTCCACCTGGACCAGTCGACCGGCAACATTCCGCTCGCGACCGTCGCGCAGTTGCGTGCCCAGCCGCTGGTGGCGTCCGCCGTGCCCATCTCGCTGGGCGACAGCTTCCGAGGCTTCCGCATCGTCGGCACGACGGGCGGCTATCTCGAGCTCTACCGGCTCGAGATGGCGCAAGGGAAGGGCTGGCAAGCCCCGATGCAGGCGGTGCTCGGCGCGGAGGTGGCGGCGCTGACGGGCTTGAAGCCGGGCGACCGCTTCCACGGCACGCACGGCCTGGCCTCGGGCGGCGGCGAGCACGAAGAGGCCTATCAAGTCACCGGCGTGCTGGCGGCCACCGGCGGCGTGGTGGATCGGCTCGTGCTGACGGACCTGGCCTCGGTCTGGGAGGCGCATGCGGCGCACGGGCACGGACCGGCGAGCCATGAGGACCACGAGGACCACGCGCATGAGGACCCTGGCGCGGCGCCTGACGATCTGGCGCTGGAGGTCAGCATGGTGCTGGTGCGCTATCGCAGCCCGCTGGCCGCGGTGATGCTGCCGCGCTGGGTGAATGCGCAGGCCGGCCTGCAGGCCTCGGTGCCGGCCCTGGAAACGGCTCGGCTGCTGAGCCTGCTGGGTGTGGGCGTGGAAGTGCTGCGGGGCTTTGGCGGCGTGCTGTTGCTGGCGGCCTCGCTGTCGGTGCTGGTGGCGCTGCTGAACGCGGTGCGCGAGCGCCAGGGCGATCTGGCGATGCTGCGCATGCTGGGCGCGGCGCCGGCGCGCGTCGCGGCGCTGATCGGCATGGAGGCGCTGATGCTGGCGGGACTCGCCGCCTTGATCGCGCTGGCGCTGGCGCACGCGCTGACGTCCGGGCTCGGCGCCGTGCTGGCGGCGCAGCAGTCGGTGCGGATCTCGGGCGCCTGGCTCTCGCCGTGGGAGGCTCTGGTGCCGGCACTGGCGCTGGGCCTGGCGCTGATCGCCGCGGCCTGGCCGGCCTGGCGCGGCTATCGGCTGGAAGTCACCGAACTGCTGCAGACGCCGCGGTGATCGCGGCTCGCCCGCGGGTTCGTTTGAGCCATCGTCCGCGCGAGGCACAATGCTCGCTTTCACGCGGCGTTGAGGCCGCGTTCACGCTCCTCCGCCGATGACTGCACGCTCCGTCACCGCTGCTCCCCGTTCGCGCCGGTTCCTGGCTGCCGGCGTGGCTGCCTGCCTGACGGGCGCCGCCGCGCTGGCTTCGGCCAGCGACGTGATCGCGCAGGCCGCCGCGGGCGGTGCGATCCCGATGGGCTCCGGTCCGGGCTATCACGACCCGCGCAGTCCGTTCAAGCCGCTGCAGGAAGTCGACGGCGTCGTCAGCTGGAAGCTGCTGTCCTCGGTGACGGTCAAGGCGGACAAGAGCAAGGTGATCCCGAGCTTCCCGGCCGGCGTGCTCGCGCTGGACAAGCGCACGGTGAAGGTCCAGGGATTCATGATGCCGCTCGAGCCGGGGGACAAGCAGAGCCATTTCCTGCTGTCGTCGGTGCCGACAAGCTGCTCGTTCTGCGTGCCGGCGGGTCCGGAAGGGCTGGTCGAGGTGCGCAGCAGGTCGCCGGTGCGCTACACGCTGGACGTGGTGACCGTCGAGGGCCAGATGACGGTGCTCAACGACGATCCCTACGGGATGTTCTACCGCGTCATGCAGGCGGTGCCCGCGGCCCGCTGAGGCGCGCGGACTGGAATCGACCCGATGCGCGCCGCGTCCACCTCGCCGATGACCCGCCCGCCGCTCGGCTGGGTCTGGCTGTGCGTGGTGGCGCTGCTGGGCTTCCAGGCGCTGGGCCTGGTGCACCGGGCGCTGCACGGCGGCCCGATGCCCGAGCCGGTGCGGCTCGCGGTGCAGGCCGCGAAGCAGGCGGCCGAACTGGAGCGCGTCGCGGCGGCCAGCGGCGCCGACGAGGGCGCGTCGCTGTTCAAGATCGGGCATGTCGCCGGCTCCGGCGATTGCCAGCTGCTCGACCAGCTCAGCCATGCGCTGGGCCCGATCGTCCAGGCCTTCGCCTGGACCGTGGCGCTGCCGGATCATCCGCTCGGCGGCGCCCAGCCCCACGACGCCACGCTCGCGCAGCTGTGGCGCAAGTCCGCCCGCGGCCCGCCCAGAGCCTGACCCCTCCATCGATTCCGCCCGCGCTCAGACACGTCCGTTGACGTGACCGGGCCGTTCGCGCCCGTCCTCGGTGTCGCGGCGGCCTCGCGCGGGCTCTCCAAGAAATTGATGGCGCCGCGGCGCTCGGCCGCCGGCGCTCGAGAGTGTCCTCATGGCCATCCCCTTTGCTTCGATCCGTTCGTTGGCGCCGTCGCGCGCCGCTTTCCAACCCGCCCTCCAGCCCACGCTGCTGGCCCTGGCCTTAAGCGCCGCGTCGGCGGGCGCGTGGGCGCAGCAGGCGCCGGCGGTGCCAGCCGCCCAGGCCGCCGCTGAAGGCGCCGGGGCCGACCCCGCGGCCGCGGCCGATACGGCCTCCGGCGGCGGCGCCCGCGCGCACAAGCACAAGCTCGATGCGGTCGTGGTGACCGGCAACCCGCTGAGCCAGCGCGAGCTGGCCGCGCCGGTGCAGGTGCTCAGCGGCGATGCGCTGACGCTCAAGCGCGGAGCCAACCTCGGCGAGACGCTCGATGGCCTGGCCGGCGTGGGCTCGACCTACTTCGGCCCCAACAGCAATCGCCCGACGATGCGCGGCCTCGATGGCGACCGGGTGCGCATGCTGAGCAACTCCGGCGCCTCCGTCGATGCGTCCAGCCTCAGCTTCGATCACGCGCTGCCGGTCGATCCGCTGGTGCTGACGCGCGTGGAGGTGCTGCGCGGCGCCGCGGCGCTGCAGTACGGCGGCAATGCGATCGGCGGCGTCGTCAATGCGATCGACAACCGCATTCCCCGTCTCGCGCAGCCTGGCCTGAATGGCGCGGCGGAAGTGCGCCTGGGCGGCGCGGCCAAGGAGCGCGGCGGCGCCGTCGTGCTCGATGGCGGCGGCGACGCCTTCGCCTGGCACGTCGACGCGGCCGACCGTCATGCCGACGACCAGCGCGTGCCGCGCTTCCTCAGCGAGGACGGCTGGCGTTCCCGCGTCCGCAACTCCGACAGCCACGGCCGCAGCGGCGCGGTGGGCGGCTCGCTGCTGTTCGCACAAGGCTATGCCGGCGTCTCGGTCGAGGACTATCACAACGATTACGGCGTCACCGTGGAGCCCGACGTGCGCATCGAGATGCAGCGCCAGCGCCTGGCCACCGCCGGCGAATGGCGCGATCCGCTGCCGGGGCTGGCGCGTGTGACCTGGCAGTTCGCGAGCAGCCGCTACAAGCATCAGGAATTGGAGGGCAGCGGCGAGGTCGGCACCGTCTTCTCGTCCAAGGGCAAGGACGGCCGCGTCGAGGCGACGCACGCGGCGCTGCAGGGGGACTGGGGAAGGATGCAGGGCGTGCTCGGCTGGCAGTGGGAGCAGAGCGACTTCTCCGCGCTTGGCGAGGAGGCGCTGGTGCCGGGCACGAAGACCCGCAATCACGCGCTGTTCCTGATCGAGCAGTTCAAGTCCGGTCCCTGGAGCCTGCAGGCCGGCGCGCGCGCCGAGCGCGTGAACGTGTCGTCGACCGGCGGCGACGAGGAGCGCTTCGGCGACCCGGTGACACGGCGCTTCAGCCCGAAGAGCTTCTCGCTGAGCGGCGCGTACGAGCTGGGCAACGGCTTCAGCCTGTCGAGCAACCTGAGCAGCAGCCAGCGCGCGCCGACCTTCTACGAGCTGTTCGCCAACGGCGAGCACGTGGCGTCGGGGGCCTTCGAGGTCGGGGACGTGAACCTGGGGCTGGAACGCGCGAAGGCGATCGACCTTGGCCTGCATTGGAAGCAGGGCGACGCGAAGTGGAGCGTGCAGGTCTATGAGACGCGCTTCGCGAACTACATCGCGCTGGATGCGAGCGGGCGCTCGATCGATGAGGTGGGCGAGGACGGTGAGACGAAGTCGGTGCCGGAGTTCCTCTATCGCGGCGTGCGGGCGCGCCTGCATGGTGTCGAGCTGGAAGGACGCCAGCCGCTGCCGGCGGTGGCGGGCTGGGGGCTGACGCTGGGCACGACGGTGGATCTGGTGCGCGGCATCAATCGCGATACGGGCGAGGCGCTGCCGCGCCTGTCGCCGGTGCGGGGCAGCCTGTCGCTGCAGGCGGAACGGGGGCCGTGGCTGATCCAGGCCGAGTTGCGCGGCGCGATGCGCCAGGACCGCGTGCCGGCCTTCGACACGCCGACGGCTGGCTACGGCATCCTGCGGTTGAACATCGCGCGCCACTTCGACATCGGCAAGCTCGATGCGATGTGGTACGTGAAGCTGGACAACCTCGCCAACAAGCTGGCCTACAGCGCGGGCAGCGTGCAGACGATCCGGCCGCTGACGCCCCTGCCGGGACGCAGCTTGTTCGCCGGGATGCAGGTCAGGTTCTGACTCGAGCGCGGTGACCTCGCGCTAGAACTCCCTCGCCCCCCGCGAGGGGGGAGAGGGCAGGGGAGAGGGGGTGCTTCGAAGGGCAGCAGCGCTGTGGCACGAACCCCCTCTCCCCTCCCTCTCCCCGCTGGGGCGAGGGTGTAAGAAGGAGCGAGCGCTGCCGGCAAGAACTCCCTCGCCCCCCGCGCGGGGGGAGAGGGCAGGGGAGAGGGGGTGCTTCGAAGGGCAGCAGCGCTGTGGCACGAGCCCCCTCTCCCCTCCCTCTCCCCGCTGGGGCGAGGGTGTAAGAAGGAGCGAGCGCTGCCGGCAAGAACTCCCTCGCCCCCCGCGAGGGGGCGAGGGGATAAAACTGCGCGTTGACGTGAGGCCAGAGCGTGGAGACGAGAGGCGAGGGCCCGCAGCCTCAAGGTGCGAGGCGCTCGCGGATCCATGCCGCGCCGTCTCGGCGATAGACCAGCCGGTCATGCAGCCTCGACTTGCGCCCCTGCCAGAACTCCCAGCGCTCAGGCACCAGCCGGAAGCCGCCCCAGTGCGGCGGCCGGCTCGGGTTCAGCCCATGCTGGGCCGCCGCCTTCGCCGCGTTGGCCACCAGCACCGCGCGCGACGCGATCACCTGGCTCTGCGGCGAGGCCCAGGCGCCCAGCCGCGAGTCCAGCGGCCGCGACGCGTAGTACGCATCCGACTGCGCCGCGTCGACCTTCTCGACCGCCCCTTCGATGCGCACCACGCGCTCCAGCTCCACCCAGTGGAACTGCAGCGCGGCGAACGGGTGCTCCTCGAGCTCGCGGCCCTTGCGGCTGTCGTAGTTCGTGTACCAGACGAGTCCGCGTTCCTCGATGTCCTTGACCAGCACGATGCGCGTCGACGGCCGGCCATCGCGGCCCACGGTGGCCAGCGTCATCGCATTGGGCTCGGGCACCTTGGCGTCCAGCGCCTGCTGGAACCAGTCCCGGAACTGGCGCAGCGGCTCGTTGGCGGCCAGTTGTTCATCGAGCTCGTCGCGCTCGTAGCTCTTGCGCAGATCGGAGAGTTTGTCCATTCACCCAGTATCGGGCGAATCCTTAAGTAAAGCTCCCACTCGTGAAACTCCGGGTGCGGCCGTCCCCGCGCGGCAGGCATGCTCTCCGCACGAAGCCGCGCCCACGAGAGGCGGCCAGGGGGATCGGGACCAAACCAGAAGGAAGTACGCATGAATCAACGACGACCCGCCGTCGTCGTGCTCGCGGCAGGGCGCGGACAGCGCTTCCGCGGCGAGGGCCACAAGCTGGAACAGGTCTTGAACGGGGACACCGTGCTGGCGCTCACGCTGCGCCAGACGCTGGCGTCCGGCCTGCAGATGCTGGTGGTGACCTCGACCGCGCTGGCGCCGCTGGTCCGACGTCACGTGGCCTCGCGCGACATGCTGGTGTTGCCCGACCAGGATCGCCTGGGCCGTCCGGCACCGCTGGGCATGGGGCATTCGATCGCCGCCGGTGTCGCCGCGACAGGGGACGCGCCGGGCTGGCTGATCCTGCCGGCCGACATGCCGATGGTGCGCGCCAGCACGCTCGCGGCCGTCGCCGGCGCGATCGCCAAGGACCCGATCGCCTACGCCCAGTACCGCGGCCGGCGCGGCCATCCGGTGGGCTTCAGCGCCGAGCTGTTCTCCGAACTCACCAGCCTGCAGGGCGACGAGGGCGCGAGGCGGCTGCTGGCGCGCTATCCCGCCCAGGCGGTCGAGGTCGACGACCCCGGCGTGCTCATCGACGTCGACACCGTCGAGGACCTGGAGCGGCTGGCGATCGATCCGTCCACGCCGCGCCCCAGCGACGTCGGCCTGCGGTCCCTGGGCTGACTCACAGGCCGTTCTGCCGGGCCAGCGCGAGCTGCCGCTCCAGCGCGCGGTCGTGGATGCCGTGCTCGCGCAGGCAGGCCACGGCGCGCTGCAGGTAATCGAGCGTCGTGCCGTAGCGGCCGCGCGCGTGACGCAGGATGTGCAGCAGGCGGTCGTCGGCGATGTCGCCGGCCCAGCCCGGACTGCGCCGCGACAAGGTGAACGCCAGCGCCTTGCGCGTGCCCCCGCCGCCGGCGCAATGGCACGCCAGCCAGCGCGGCACGTAGGTGCCGACCACCATCTCGCGCAGCCAGAGCCGGCGCAGCGTCGCTTCGCTGTCCTGGGGCTCGACCCGGTACAGCAGGCCGCGGCAGCTGCCGCCGGACAGCAGCGTCATGACCAGGCCGGGCTGCTCGGCGCTGCCGCGATTCACCAGCGAGCGCAGCCGCAGCGCGCGGTGATAGCCCTGGACCCTGGCCACCAGCGTCTGCGCCGGCACGAAACCCGGGTTCCACATCAGTGAACCGTAGGCGAACAGCATCAGCCCGTGCTCGCGGTCCCACTGGCGCTCGGCGATGTCCAGAAGCTGCTGGCTGTGGGCGGGGAGGTCTTCGAGGCGGGCCTGCGCGAGGGGATCGTCGATCATGGCCGACATGCTGCCATGGCGCGGGTACGTGGCATGCCGCCAGGGTTTCGGGGCGCGCGCGTTTCTGTAACCACCTTGTACCTGGGAAACCAGATCGGGAGGCGACGCCGGCCCTGCGGGCGTGTAATATGGTTACCAATCTAACCCTGGCCGAGTTACATCGGCAGACGGCATGAACAAGACGCTTCTGGACGTCACCGCGCGCATCAAGGCGCGCAGCGCCGCTTCGCGCGAGCGTTATCTGGACCTGATCGAGCGCATGGCGGGCCGCCAGCGCGGCGTGCAGCGCCTGGGCTGCGCGAACGTGGCCCACGCCGTGGCGGCGATGCCCGCCAACGACAAGTTGCGCATCGTGGCCGAGAAGGCGCCCCATCTGGGCATCGTCACCGCCTACAACGACATGCTGTCGGCGCACCAGCCCTACGAGGGCTATCCCGCGATCATCCGGGACGAGGTGCATCGCCAGGGCGCGACGGCGCAGGTCGCCGGCGGCGTGCCGGCGATGTGCGACGGCGTCACGCAAGGCACGCCGGGCATGGAGCTCAGCCTGTTCTCGCGCGACACGATCGCGATGGGCACGGCGGTGGCGCTGTCCCACGACGTGTTCGACGCGGCGCTGCTGCTGGGCATCTGCGACAAGATCGTCCCCGGCCTGCTGATCGGCGCGCTGCATTTCGGGCATCTGCCCTGCGTGTTCGTGCCGGCGGGGCCGATGAGCTCGGGCCTGTCGAACAACGACAAGGCCAAGGTCCGCGAGCTGTACGCGCAAGGCAAGGTGGGCCGCGACGAGCTGCTGCAGGCCGAATCGCAGGCCTATCACGGCGCGGGCACCTGCACCTTCTACGGCACGGCCAACAGCAACCAGATGCTGCTCGAGGCGATGGGCCTGCATGTGCCGGGCGCGGCCTTCGTGCATCCGCATGACGGGCTGCGCGAGGCGCTGACCCGCGAGGCCGTGCGCCAGGCGCTGAAGATCATCCCGCAGCGTGACTACACGCCGATCGGCCGCATGGTCGACGAGCGCAGCATCGTCAACGCGATGGCGGCGCTGCTCGCGACGGGCGGCTCGACCAACCATCTGATCCACTGGATCGCGGTGGCGCGTTCCGCCGGCATCCTGATCGACTGGAGCGATTTCTCCGAGCTGTCGGCGGTGGTGCCGCTGCTGGCGCGTGTCTATCCGAACGGCAGCGCCGACGTGAACCAGTTCCAGGCCGCGGGCGGCCCGGGCTTCGTGATCCGCGAGCTGATCGGCGCCGGCCTGATGCATGGCGACGTGCTGACCTCGGTGTCGGGCCAGGACCTGAACGCCTTCGCGCGCCTGCCGCATCGCGCGGAGGACGGCAGCGTGACCTGGACCGGCCTGCCCGCCAAGAGCAATGACGAGGCGGTCGTGCGCACGGCCGCGGCGCCGTTCTCGCCGACGGGCGGCCTGAAGCTGCTGGCGGGCAACCTGGGGCGCGCGGTGATCAAGGTCTCGGCGGTGCCGGAGGACCGGCACACGGTCGAGGCGCCGGCGCGCATCTTCGACAGCCAGGAGGCGATGCAGGCCGCGTTCAAGGCGGGCGAGCTGGAGCGGGACGTCGTCGTCGTGGTGCGCTTCCAGGGGCCGCAGGCCAATGGCATGCCGGAGCTGCACAAGCTGACGCCGCCGCTGGCGGTGCTGCAGGGCAAGGGCTTCAAGGTGGCGCTGGTGACGGACGGCCGCATGAGCGGCGCGTCGGGCAAGGTGCCGGCGGCGATCCACGTCAGCCCCGAGGCGCTGGCGGGCGGTCCGCTGGCGAAGCTGCGCGATGGTGATCTGGTGCGCGTGTGCGCGGGCAGCGGTGAGCTGACGGCGCTGGTGCCGGCGGCGGAGTGGGACCGGCGCGAGCTGGCCCAGATCACCGCGGATGCGGTCGCCGAGAACGGCGCGGGCCTGGGCCGGGAGCTGTTCGCCGGCATGAGGCGCAACGTGACCTCGGCGGAGGAGGGCGCGGTCACCTGGCTGTGAGCCGGGCTTGACCGCGGACCGCCGACGGGGCGAAATCGAAGAGGACTACGAGGAGATCGCATGAGTTCCATCCTGAACACCCTGAGCCTGGCCCAGCACGGTCCGGTGATTCCGGTGATCGTCATCGACCGCGTCGAGGATGCGGTGCCGCTGGCGCGCGCGCTGGTGGCGGGCGGCGTGAAAGTGCTGGAGGTGACGCTGCGCACGCCGGCGGCGCTGGCGGCGATCGCGGCGATCGCCAAGGAGGTGCCGCAGGCCTTGGTCGGCGCCGGCACGCTGCGCGCGCCGGGTGACGCGGCGGCGGCGAAGCAGGCCGGGGCCTGTTTCGCGGTCAGTCCTGGTTTCACGCATGAACTGGCTGGTGCCTGCGAGGCGCATTTCCTGCCGCTGCTGCCGGGCGTGTCGACGGCCAGCGAAGTGATGATGGCGGCGGACGCGGGCTACACCTTCCTGAAGTTGTTCCCGGCGACGGCGGTGGGCGGCGTGAATCTGCTGAAGTCGCTGGCGGGGCCGTTCCCGGACGTGGCGTTCTGCCCGACGGGCGGCATCACGGTGCAGACGGCGCCGGACTTCCTGGCGCTGCCGAACGTCAAGGTCTGCGGCGGTTCCTGGCTGACGCCGGCCGACGCGGTGAAGGCGGGCGACTGGGCCCGCATCACGCAGCTGGCCAAGGAGGCCAGCGCGCTGCGCGCTTGAGTTTTCTCGAACGCGGGCGCGTTACGGGCACGACTGCCGTACTTCGACGGCCCCTCTCCCCGCAAGCGGGCGAGGGGGAAGAAGAGCCGGGCGGCGCAGTAAACCCCCTCGCCCCCACAGGGGGAGAGGGTGGGGGAGGGGGCTCTTGCCCCAGCGCTGCTGCCCTTCGAAACGCCCCCTCTCCCCCACCCTCTCCCCCTGTGGGGGCGAGGGAGTTGGCAAGCAGCAGCGCTTGACACGGTTGCTCTCCCCGCAGGCGGGGAGAGGGTGAAAAAGAGTGGGGTCAGCGCGCGGCCGGATCGAATATCAAGCAAGTCGTACTGCCATGCGCATACAGCTTGCCGTCATGCCCGACCAGGTCGGCCTCCGCCGTGGCCATCTGGCGTCCGACGTGTCGCACGCGGCCGATGGCGCGCACGACCGGCACGCGCTCGTTGAGCGCCCGCACCAGGTTGATCTTGAGTTCCAGCGTCGTATAGCCGCGGCCTGGCTCGAGCGTCGTATGCACGGCGCAGCCCAGTGCCGAATCCAGCAGCGTCGCGTACCAGCCGCCATGCACCGTGCCCATCGGGTTGTAGTGCCGGAACTTCGGCGAGCCCTGGAAGATGACTTCGCCCTTGCTCACGCTCAGCAGCGTGAAATCCAGCGTCTGCGCGATCGGCGGCGGCGGGAGCTTGCCGTCCAGCATCGCCTGCATCTGCTGCAGGCCGTTCAGCCCGGCGATCTCCGCCATGGTGGCCACGCCATGCTCGGGCCGCAGATGGGCGCGGACCGCCTTCTCTTCAGCCAGCCACTGGGCCAGCGCTTCGTCGTGCGAGGGGGTCAAAGCTGCGCTCATCGTGCATTCCTGTCGGGTGAAGGGGAGGTCATCCGGAAACTTGTGGCTGCAATGGTTGCAGCTACAATCTTCCGCTGTCAAGCACCCCTGCGACAACCGCAGGCTTCCACTGGAAGGGCCTCATGAACGCCTCCGTCACCGCCACGAAGACGTCCGCCGCGGCGAGCGCCGCCCAGGCCGAGCCGATCTCGCCGAAGGGCTGTACCAATTTCAAGCTTCGTCAGGTGACACGGCTGGTCTCCAACCACTGCGAGGCCCATTTCGCCGAGACCGGCCTGAAGACCACGCAGTACGCGCTGCTGTCGCACATCGTGGTGCTCGGCCCGATCCAGCCGAGCGAGCTCGCGCGCCGCATGGACCTCGACCTCTCGACGCTGTCCCGGAACATCCAGCCCTTGCTCGCGATGGGGCTGGTGGAGACCCTGCCCGGGCCGGACGCGCGCAGCCGTCAGCTGCAGGCCACCGAGGAGGGCCACGCCCGCCGCAGGCAGATGAAGGCGACCTGGAAGCGCGCGCAGCTCTCGCTCAACGAGCGCCTGGGCGATGAGCGCGTGCGGCGCCTGCATGCGCTGCTCGATGAATGCGCCGCGTTGATGCGTGGCGACATGGATCCGGACGAACTCGACGGCGACGCGGCCTGAGCGCCGCCCGCGGCGGCGCTCAGGTCAGTCGAGCGTGACGATGACCGGGGCGTGATCGCTGGGCTTGGGCAGCTTGCGCATCTGGCGATCGATGGTGCAGGCGGTGACGCGGGGCTTCAGCGCCTCGCTCACGAGGATGTGATCGATGCGCAGGCCCTTGTTCTTCTGGAAGCCGAGCATGCGGTAATCCCACCAGCTGTAGCTCTTGGGCGGCTGCTCGAACATCCGGTAGGCATCGGTGAGTCCGAGGTCGATCAAGGCCTGGAAGTGCGCGCGCTCCTGCGGCGAGGTGTGCGTCTGGCCGACGAAGGCGGCCGGGTCATAGCAGTCGCGGTCCTCGGGGGCGATGTTGAAGTCGCCCATCAGCACCAGCTGCTTGTGCTGCTGCATCTCGCTGGCGAGCCAGGCGCGCAGGCCGTCCAGCCAGGCCATCTTGTAGACGAACTTGTCGCTGTCCAGCGCCTGGCCATTGGGAAAGTAGGCGCCGATCACGCGCACGCCGCCGACCGTGCCGGCGATCAGCCGCGCCTGGTCGTCGGCATAGCCGGTGATGTTCTTGACGACGTCCTGGGCGGGCTCGCGCGACAGCAGCGCCACGCCGTTGTAGGTCTTCTGCCCGAACCACTGGACCTGGTAGCCGGCCTCGCCGATTTCCAGGGTCGGGAACTTGTCGTCGGTGAGCTTGGTCTCCTGCAGCACGATCGCGTCGACCGGATTGGCGGCCAGCCAGTCGAGCAGCTGCGGCAGGCGCACGGCCAGGGAGTTGACGTTCCAGGTGGCGAATTTCATGGGGCTCGTGAGGTTCTGAACTGACGGGCATCGTACATAGCCATTCTTGTACCGGCGCCTCATCGCGTTGATGTTGAACCGAGTTCATGGGGATCGGTAGCGAAACTACATTAGAAAACGACCAGACCTCTCCATATTTAAGGGCAAACGGCGTGACTTGGTAGTTTTCCTACGGAATTTTTGCGTGGGCGTGTTTAGAGTCGCCGCACTTTCCGACTGCGGAAAGTGCGGCCATGGCATGCAGTCGAGTGGCCGAAGCCAGCTGCCCGCGACAAGGGCGGCGGTCCTCAACACCGGAGACACGACATGCCCCAGCTGCCCTTTTCGAGCCGCAGGCTCGCCCGCGCCTTGACCGTCGCCGTCAGCGCCGCCCTTGCCGTCTTCGCCAGCCCCGCGCGGGCGCTCAACCCGAACTCGACGTCGGTGCAGATGTTCGAATGGGCCTGGCCCGACATCGCCACCGAATGCACGCAATGGCTGGGTCCCAAGGGGTTTGGCGGCGTGCAGATCTCACCGCCTGGCGCGTCCAAGAACGCGAGCGGCTGGTGGGGCGTGTACCAGCCTGTGAACTACGCCAACCTGACGAGCCGCATGGGCACGCCCGCGCAGCTGCAGGCCATGATCAACGCCTGCCACGCGGCCGGCGTGCGCGTCTATGCCGACATCGTCGTCAATCAGATGGCCGACGGCAGCGGCACGGCCACGGACGGCTCGACCTGGAACGCCGCGACGCTGAGCTACCCCTTCTTCAGCGCCAGCGACTTCCACGCCAACTGCGCCATCAACGATGCCGACTACAACTCGCCGGCCGGCCGCGGCAACGTGCAGAACTGCCGCCTCGGCGGCCTGCCCGACCTGGCGACGGAAAGCAGCTACGTGCAGGGCCAGATCGCCAACTATCTGAAGGCCTTGCTGGCGCTGGGCGTCGACGGCTTCCGCATCGACGCGGCCAAGCACATGCCGGCCAGCGCGTGGACGTCCATCATGAGCGCGGTGACGGCCGCCTATCCCAAGACGCTGCAGGGCGAGAACCTCTGGGTCACGCAGGAGATCATCAACGACGGCGAGGTGGACCGGCCCAGCTACTTCCCCATCGGCACGATCAACGAGTTCCAGTTCCCCTACGCGATGCGCGACGTGTTCCGGGGCCAGAACGGCAACACGCTGTCCAGCATCCCCGGGATCATGGGCACGTGGGGCAACTGGGGCGGCAGCTGGGGCTTCATCCAGCCGCAGAACGCCACGGTCTTCGTCACCAACTGGGACACCGAGCGCAATGGCAGTTCGCTGAACATCAACAACGCCGCCAACAACGACGCCGCGAACCAGCGCTACACGCTGGCCAACATCTTCATGCTGGCCCAAGGCTATGGCGAGGCGCAGCTGTACTCCGGCTTCAAGTTCAGCAGCACCGACGCCGACCGCCCCACGGCCAGCCCCTACAGCGGCGGCGTGCCGCAGATCAACGTGGTGTGGGACTTCGCTCACCGCTGGACGCCGCTGGCCAACATGGTGGGCTTGCGCAATGCCAGCATCGGACAGGCGCAGCAGAACTGGATCGTCGGGGACAACGGCAACCAGGTCGCCTTCAGCCGCGGCAGCGTCAGCTTCGTCGCGCTGAACAACAGCGGCAGCGCCTGGACCCGGAGCTTCGCCACCGGCCTGCCTGCCGGCACCTACTGCAATGTGATCAACGGCACCAGGAACACCGCCGGCACCGGCTGCACGGCCGACTCGGTGACGGTGGACGCCGGCGGCAACGCCAGTTTCACGGTGCCGGCCAACACCAGCGGCAGCACGCCCGCGGTGGCGATCTACACGGGCCAGCAGATCAGCGGCGGCGGCACCGGCAACTGCGCCGTGACCTTCACCATCGCCAATGCCAACACGGTGCCGGGCCAGAACCTGCGCGTGGTGGGCAACGTGAGCGGCCTCGGCGCCTGGGCGCCGGGCTCGGGCTTCGCGTTGACCATCCAGGGATCAGGCGCCAACGTGCCGTGGACCGGCACCGTCAACCTGCCCGCCGGCGCGGCCGTCCAGTACAAATACGTGAAGTGGAACGGCTCGGCCGCCGTGTGGGAAAGCAACCAGGCCACCGGTAGCGGCAACCGCGAGTTCACGAGCTGCGCGAGCGGCTCACAGGCCCGGTCCGACGGCAACTTCAAGTTCTGAACGAGGCGCCCAGCCGCACCGCGGCGAGATCCGACAGCTGTGCAGGCCCAGCTGGTCTCCCAGCACGATGACCAGGGAGCGCACGGTGCTCTTCATGGCACGGGGATGGCCGTCGTGGAGAGCACTTCCTTGAGGACCATGAAGGTGCGGATCTGGCGCACGCCCGGCAGATAGAGCAGGTGCTCGGCGTGCAGCCTGTTGTAGTGCTCGTTGTCTCTCGCGCGCACCAGCATGAAGTAATCGAATTCGCCGGTGACGACGTGGCATTCGAGGCAGCCCGGCACCTTCTGCACGGCCTTCTCGAACAGGGCGAACGACTCGGGGGTCGATCGGTCCAGCACCACGCCGATGAGCACCAGCGTGCCAGCCTGCAGCGCCTTGGGCTCCAGCAGCGCGACGACGGCCTTGATCAGCCTCAACTGCTTGAGTCGGTCCACTCGTCGCAGGCACGCGGGCGGGCTCAGGTTCACCTGGCCGGCAAGCGCGACGTTGGACATGGAGGCGGCGCGCTGAAGGAGCCGAAGGATGGCCTTGTCCGTGCGGTCAAGCGCGTAGGGCGCGGACGCGTTGCCATTCTTGGCTTGCAATAAAGTTTCTTTCAATCTGCTCTCCACGGAATTTTGGCGAAGTGAGGCGCGAATGGAGCGCCAAAGTGTTGGTCCGGGGGGCGATGTTTGCAAGAACAAAAACCTCTCGAATTCCTATCATCCAGCGACTGTGTTCTTCACCACGACAGGAGCCGCGAGATGAAGCTTTCCAAGTTCCCGCGTTACCCGCTGACCTTTGGACCCACGCCCATTCATCCGCTCAAGCGGCTGTCCAGGCACCTGGGGGGGCGGGTCGAGCTCTACGCCAAGCGAGAGGACTGCAACAGCGGGCTGGCCTTCGGAGGCAACAAGACACGCAAGCTCGAGTACCTCATCCCCGAGGCGCTGGAGGGTGGCTACGACACGCTGGTGTCCATTGGCGGCATCCAATCCAATCAGACGCGGCAGGTGGCGGCGGTTGCCGCGCACCTCGGGATGAAGTGCGTCCTCGTGCAGGAGAACTGGGTGAACTACTCGGACGCCGTCTACGACCGGGTGGGCAACATCGAGATGTCCCGGATCATGGGCGCCGACGTCCGGCTTGATGCCGCGGGGTTCGACATCGGCATTCGTCCGAGCTGGGAGCAGGCGCTGGAAGAGGTCCGGCGTGGCGGCGGCAAACCCTTCCCGATCCCGGCGGGATGCTCCGAGCACCCGCTCGGAGGTCTGGGCTTCGTGGGCTTTGCGGAAGAGGTGCGGCAGCAGGAAGCCGAGCTCGGCCTGCGATTCGACTACATCGTCGTCTGCTCGGTGACGGGCAGCACGCAAGCAGGCATGGTGGTCGGCTTTGCCGCGGATGGTCGCGCCGACCGCGTCATCGGCATCGATGCGTCGGCCAAGCCCGAGCGGACGCGCGCCCAGATCCTGCGCATCGCAAGGCAGACGGCGGAGCTTGTGGACCTGGGGCGGGCCATCGAGGAGGCCGACGTGGTGCTCGACGATCGCTTCGGCGGGCCCGAGTACGGATTGCCCAGCAGCGGCACGCTCGAAGCCATCAGGCTGTGCGCGCGCCAGGAGGGCATGCTCACCGATCCCGTCTACGAAGGAAAGTCCATGCACGGCATGATCGAGATGGTGCGGCGGCAAGAGTTCCCGGCGGGCTCCAAGGTCCTGTACGCGCACCTGGGCGGCGTTCCGGCGCTCAACGCCTACAGCTTCCTGTTCCGCCAGGGCTGAGGGCGGCCCCTACCGCAGCCGCTCCACGATGCTTCGTTGCTCCGGCCACTCCTGGTGGGCGGTGGGGCGCTGGTTCTCGAGCTCGGTGAAGGTCCGGAGCTGGTGCTCGTCGGTCTTGCGCATCGCGCGCGCGATCGAATCCCGCGTCGTGTCGATCAGCGTCGTCACCGTCCTGCTGTCCTGCACGGTCGTCGCGTCGTAGTTGCCACCCGCGCGGTCCAGCAGATAGGTCCGCGACTTCTGATAGCTGGCGGTCAGCTCCTCGGTCTGGGACTGCGTGATGGACTGGCCGCCCGTCGCCTCGTTGGCGCGGCTCGACGTCGTCTGGCCGATGCGGTACTCGGCATGGCCAGCCTCCTTGACGCCGCCGAAGCGGTTCGTGCGCTGCGAATCCGCGCTGAAGCTGGCCTTGAAATCCGCCAGGCCGCTTTGCATCGATTGCACCTGCGAGCGCAGCGGGTCGCTCAGTGCCGGCACGGCAGCATCCTTGTCCGCCGGCTCCAGGTTCCCGGCCTTGATGGCGATGTCCCGGCCCTTGACGGCAGCCGACGGACCGCCGGCCGCGTCCGCCACATCCGACGCCGGCGCCTGCAACTGCCTGAAGGCCTCCTTGAAGTTCCTCGTCATGCCGGCATCGGCATGCCCGCGCTCGGCCGCGGCGTCGATCTGCTTGAGCAGCCGATCGATGGCGCTCCAGCGCTGCTGGCCATTGGCCGTGCCGCCCGTTGTGGCGTCGACTTCGAGGTTCATCTCGCCGCTGGTCGTCTGCAGCGACAGCGACTTCTTGTCGGCGCCCAGGTGCATCGCGAATGACTTCATCCGGCCCGGGACATCGGCCGGCGCGTTGGGATCGTCCACCTTCAGATCGAGTTCGGCGAGCGCGCCGTTCTGGCCGAAGGCCGCCAGCTTGGACAGGTCCAGCGAGGGCGCGCCTTCGCCGAGGCCTTCCAGCACCTGGTCGAGCCCGCCGGCCAGTTCGGTCAACGCGTCGCGCTCGCCGTCGCTGAGCGGCCCCGAGCTTTTCACGTCGACCTGCAGGCCGCGCGTGCCACCCTTGCTGCCGTCGTTGACGCCGATCTTCAGCTCGACGGTCTGGCCGGAGCGGGTCTTGATCTTGAGTTCGACCGTGGCGGCGCTCGTCGAGACGCCGCTCACGGCCTCGTTCTTCAGCGCGGCGGCCGCCGTGGCGGGATCGCTGCCGGAGGCGACGCCGACCGCGTCGCCCTCCACCGGCGGTACATGGTCCGCGAGGGTCTGCTGATAGCTGCCGCCCGTCCCGGCGAGTTGCTTGAGGAGCGCGCCACCCAGGCCGCGCCAGCGGTCGGACAGCGTGTGGGCCTCGCGGCCGCTGTTGCGCGCCATCAAGGCGCTGATGTCATCGTCGCGGGTGGCGGACCAGAAGCGCTGGGCACCGAGGGCGGGGCCCTTGGGCATCGCATAGACCAGATCGCCGGCGCTGCCGGCGCTGCCGGCGTTGAGCGTCAGCTGCGTGCGGCGCGAGGCCGCGGCGGCGGCCTCATCGCGGGCCTGCGACGTCCCGGCCGCGGGGCGGTAGGCGGTCGACGCGCGGCTCGCGCCGATGCGGTCCAGCAGGCTGGCGCCCGCCGCTGAAATGGATGTCATGCGAAGCGCCTCCCTGGCGGCCGTCCCGCGCCGCTCTGGATGGCGGCGGAGGTCCCTTCGCTATCGACCGGCCACGCCCCAACTTGAGGCCGGGCGTCCGCGGATCGCCCGTCTCAGACGTGCAGCCAGGCCGCGATGCCCAGGCCGATGCCGATCACGCCGGCGCCCAGCGTGCCGTACTCCAGCCAGCGGCGCTTGGTCAGCAGCGCGATCGCGGCCATCGCGATGCCCACCTGCAGCACGGTCGTCGCCTGGGCCCAGCGGTGATGCAGATGCAGCTGCTCGTCGCTCTTGTGGTCCCACTCGGCGGACTCGGCCTCGAGCTTCTCGGCCTGCGCCTTGATCTCGTTCTTCTCGGTCTCGTAGCGGGCGATCTTCTCGCGGTACTTGGCCTTCTGCTCCTCGCTCGCCGTCAGGTCGAGCGCGAACTCGGCCAGGTTCTGCTTGCTGCTCTTGGCCTGGAAGTAGTTCCAGCGGTTGGCGGCCTCGGTCTTGGTGATCGCGGCGTTGTTCTTGTAGAGGCCGGCGTTGGACTGCGTGGCGCCGCCCATGTACGAGAAGATCGCGCCCAGCGTCGCCAGGATGGCCGTGATCACCGCCAACTGGCCGGCCAGGCCGTTGGGCTCATGCTGGGCGGCGTGCTCGAGTTCGTGATCGTGCGGGCCGTGGACGTGGAAATGATTGCCGGACATGGGACAGCGGGTTCGGTTGAATGCAAGAGCGGTGGAAGGGGCGGGCGCCGGCCGCGATCAGCGGCGGCGCTCGTAGCGGACGAAGTCGTAGGGCCAGTCGTGGCCGCGCTCGGCGGGGCTGTGGTGGCGCTCGCGCGAGACCTCCGCGAACAGCCGCGGATCGACGGCCGGGAAGAAGGCGTCGGCCTCGAAGCGGGCGTCGATCTCGGTGAGCTCGAGCGCGTCGGCGCGCGGCAGCGCGAGCGCGTAGACCTGCGCGCCGCCCATGACGAACACGGCTTCCTCCGGGCCGCAGGCGGCCAGCGCGGCGTCGAGCGCCGGGAAGACCTCCGCGCCGTCCAGCCGCAGGCCGGACTGGCGCGACAGCACCAGGTTGCGCCGCTGCACCAGCGGCCGGAAACGGGCGGGGATCGAGTCCCAGGTCTTGCGGCCCATGATCACCGTGTGGCCGAGCGTCAGCGCCTTGAAGCGCGCCATGTCCTCGGGCAGTCGGACCAGCAGTTCGTTGTCGCGGCCGATGCCGCGCGCGCGGTCAAGGGCGGCGATGAGGGTGAGGTGGGGCATGGGGCAGCGGGAAGACAGGCGCGGAAGTTTAAGGGTGTCGACCTCGTCGGCGAAGGGAGTTTCGTTTGGCGGCCGAACTAATATGCGCGGATCCCGCTTCCGAACTGAACCGAACGACCGATGCGCACCCGACGTCCTCTCACGATTCCGATCCTGCCGGCGGTCTGCCTCGGCATGACGCTGGCCGGCGCTTCGGCCGCCATGGCCCAGGCCGTGGTGCGGCTGGAGGCCGAGCCGCCCGGCCTGCAACCGCTGACGGCCCAGGTGTCGGGGCGCGTCTTGGCGGGTCCTGACGGCAGCCTGCGCCGGCAGTGGCCGGGCACCTATGCCGAGGCCGCCTTCATCGGCAGCGAGGCCTACTTCCGCGTCGGACCGGGTGAGGTGAGCCTGCGCGTGCGGCTCGACGCGCAGGCGCCGGTCGCCCTGGTCAGGCCTTCGCCCGGTCTGTATCGCGTGACCGCCTCCGCGCAGGCGGCGCCCCATCGGCTGCGGATCGACGTGGCCAGCGAGAGCCAGGCTGGCGCCACCAGCTTCGGCGGCTTCTTCCTGGCCGCGGACGGGCGCCGGGCGCCGCTGCCCGCGCGCATGCATCAGATCGAGTTCATCGGCGACTCCCACACGGTGGGCTATGGCAACACCGCCCCATCGCGGGCGTGCAGCGAGGACCAGGTCTGGGCCTTCACCGACACCACCCTGGGGGTGGCCCCCCGGGTGGCCGCCCGTTATGACGCCGACTATCAGGTGAACGCCATCTCGGGACGCGGCGTCGTGCGCAACTTCGACGGCTTCGCGGCCGACGTGCTGCCCGCGGCCTATCCCTTCGCGCTGTTCGACAAGACCACGGCCGCCGCCGACCCGGCGTGGCGGCCGCAGGCGGTGATGGTGAACCTCGGCACCAACGACTTCGCGACACCGCTGCATGGCGGCGAGCGATGGACCACGAGGGCACAGCTGCAGGCGGACTACGTGGCCGGCTATGTCGACTTCATCCAGACGCTGCGCAAACGCCATCCGCAGGCCTATCTGCTGCTCTGGGCCGCGGCCGGCGAGGACTCGGAGCTGGTCGTCCAGGTGCGCAAGGTCCTGCGGCAGGTCCGGCAGTCGGGCGACGCGCGGATCGGGCTGGTGACGGTGCCGGGCCTGTCGATGTCCGGCTGCAACTTCCATCCCAGCGTGGCGGACGACGAGCGCATCGCGCGGGCACTCGCGCGTCACCTCGAAGCGCGCGTGCCGGAACTGGGCGCGCCCTAGCGCGGGCGGCGCGGCGGCGCTTCAGCCCTCGGCACCCTCGACCGCCTCGTAATGCGACACCACCGGGAAGGGGTCGTAGAAGTGGTGCAGCTGCGTCTTCCACTCCTGGTAGTGGGCTGACTTGCGGAAGCCCACCTCGTGGTCCTCCAGCGAGCGCCAGCGCACCAGCAGCAGGTACTCGCCGGGCCGCTCCAGGCAGCGCTGCAGCTCGTGGCCGAGGTAGCCGGGCATGGCCGCGATGATCTTCTGCGCCTGCGCGAAGGCGGCCTCGAAGGCCGCCTCCTGGCCGGGGCGCACGGGCAAGGGGGCGACTTCGAGAATCATCGGCGGTCCTTCGAAACGGGGGGCGGGGCGGAGGTGAAGCGGGGCGGCGCATTTCAACACGAGCCCGCGCAGTCACGAAGCCGTCATCGCCCCCGCCGATGCTCGTCCGGTTGATTCACCGAACGATTCACCGACAGGGCCCCGCGATGGACACAGGACTGCCTTCTCCCGCCGCCGCGCATGCCGCGGCCGACACCCGGCCCAAGCTCGACGGCGGCGCCAGCCCGCTGGTCAAGCTGATCTTCGGCGCGCTGCTCGCGCTGGGACTGGCCTTCGGCGCGCACAGCCTCTACAGCGACGTGGCCGATGCCGGCACGATCTCGGCCCACTGGCTGCCGCTGCTCCTGCTGGGCGTCGCGCTGCTGATCGCGCTCGGCTTCGAGTTCGTCAACGGCTTCCACGACACGGCCAACGCCGTCGCCACCGTCATCTACACCCACTCGCTGCCGCCGCACTTCGCGGTCGTGTGGTCGGGACTCTTCAACTTCCTGGGCGTGGTCGTGTCCAGCGGCGCGGTGGCCTTCGGGATCATCTCGCTGCTGCCGGTCGAGCTGATCCTGCAGGTGGGCTCCGGCGCGGGCTTCGCGATGGTCTTCGCGCTGCTGATCGCGGCCATCGTCTGGAATCTGGGCACCTGGTGGCTGGGCCTGCCGGCCTCGTCCTCGCACACGCTGATCGGCTCGATCATCGGCGTGGGCGTGGCCAACGCGCTGATGCACGGCCGCGACGGCACCAGCGGCGTCGACTGGAGCCAGGCCGCCAAGGTGGGCTACTCGCTGCTGCTGTCGCCGCTGATCGGCTTCGGCCTGGCCGCGATCCTGCTGCTGGTGCTCAAGGCCGCCGTCAAGAACCGCGAGCTCTACGACGAGCCCAAGGGCAACAAGCCGCCGCCATCCGCAACCTGCTGATGGCCTGGGTGCTGACGCTGCCGGCGGCCATCCTGCTGTCGGGCTCGCTGTACTGGCTCTTCGTTCAACTCTTCTGATTCCCGCACCCCCATGACCGCTGCCAACGACCGCGACGATCTCGTCGAACGCATCCGCCGAGACCTCCAGGACGGCTACGACGAGGAACTCGAGCTCGAGATCGAGGACCGCCACGTCGACGAGGCGCTGCGCGCGCTCGACGAGGAGGACACCGACAGCGCGCACGACGAGCGGCACGCCTACTTCAAGCACCTGTTCCGGCTGCAGCGCGAGCTGGTCAAGCTGCAGGACTGGGTGCAGCACACGCGGCAGAAGGTGGTGATCCTCTTCGAGGGGCGCGACGCTGCGGGCAAGGGCGGCGCGATCAAGCGCATCACGCAGCGCCTGAATCCGCGCGTGTGCCGCGTGGTGGCGCTGCCCGCGCCCAACGACCGCGAGCGCACCCAGTGGTACTTCCAGCGCTACGTGCCGCACCTGCCGGCGGCGGGCGAGATCGTGCTGTTCGACCGCAGCTGGTACAACCGCGCCGGCGTCGAGCGGGTGATGGGCTTCTGCGAGGACGGCGACGTCGAGGAGTTCTTCCGCTCGGTGCCCGAGTTCGAGCGCATGCTGGTGCGCTCCGGCATCACGCTGATCAAGTACTGGTTCTCCATCAGCGACGAGGAGCAGCACCTGCGCTTCCTGGGCCGCATCCACGACCCGCTCAAGCAGTGGAAGCTCTCGCCGATGGACCTGGAGTCGCGCCGGCGCTGGGAGGACTACACGCGGGCCAAGGAGATCATGCTGGACCGCACCCACATCGCCGAGGCGCCGTGGTGGGTGGTCGCGGCCGACGACAAGAAGCGCGCGCGGCTGAACTGCATCCAGCACCTGCTGGACCAGTTCCCCTACCACGAGGTCGAGCGCACCGAGATCCGGCTGCCCGACCGCGAGCGCCACGACGACTACGTGCGGCATCCGGTGCCGCCGGAGATGTTCGTGCCGGAGCGGTACTGAAGGGGGACTGAACGGCGCCGCGCGGCGCGCGGCCCGGGCCGGCTCAGCGCGGCGGGCGCGCGTCGAGCGTCGTGAGACCCTCGCGCAGCGCGAAGCGGGTCAGCTCCGCGATGCTCTGGATGCGCAGCTTGGCGTAGACGTGCTCGCGGTGCGTCGCGACGGTCTTGGCGCTGACGTGGAGCTGGTCGGCGATCTGCTGCGCGCTGTAGCCCTCGGCGAAGAGCTGGACCATCTCGCGCTCGCGCGGCGTGAGCTGAGCGATGGCGAGCTCGCGCGGGTCCTGGCGCATGCCGGCGAGCGTGCCCTGCAGCAGCTCGCCGCTGATGAAGATCTGGTCCTGCATGACGCGGCGCACGCCGCGCACCAGCTCGTCGAAGGAGTTGTCCTTCAGCACGAAGCCCTGGGCGCCGGCGTCGATGGCGGCGACCACCTCGCGCGGCAGGGCCCGCGAGGACAGGCACACGGCCTTGCAGGCGATCGGCTCGGCGCGGATGCGCCGCAGCGCCTCCAGGCCGTTCATGACCGGCATGTCGGTGTCCACCAGCAGCAGGTCGGGACGGTGCTCGCGGGCCAGGCGCACCAGCTCCAGGCCGTCCCGGGCCTGCGCGACGACGTCGATGTCGGGCTCGCGCCGAAGCAGCGCGACCAGGCCGTCGCGCACCAGCAGGTGGTCGTCGGCCACGATCACGCGCAGCATCGTGGCCGGCGCCGCGCGGACCGGCGCGCGGCTGGCGGCCAGCGCCTCGGAGAGCAGATGCCGGGTCCGCAGCGCGGCGGACGAGGGCGGGTGCGCGTGCTCGAGCTGAAGCAGCGCCTGCGTCAACAGTTGGGTCAGTTCCTGCATGGGTCCTCCCTGCCGGCGTTCTGCCGTGTCAGCCGCTCTGCGAGGGCGGACGCGCAGGGTAGTGAGCGCGCATGACCAGCGTCAACCTGTGAGACCTTGCAGGAGCCGAAGGGGGCTGGGCATGTCGGGAAGGCGCGCGCGATTACGTTGTGCGCGGCGCAGTCGCCTTCTCGGCATCGGGGCGGCGCGGTCTCGGATTTCCGGAAGCGCGATCTCGGACATCCGCTGAGGCGCGGCGGATCCGCACGCTTGACCTTGACCCCGGCGGGAAGCCTCGGCCTCCCCCTGTTCAGGTGGTCGAAGCCGGGATGGTGGGCAAGGTGGCGGTGAAGTGAGGCCGCGAAGGCCATCGCGCAGGCCATCGCCCCGGCCGCCGCTCATGCGGTCGTCGTCAGCAGCCGGCGATCGCCCTGCCGGAGCGCTCGCGGCGAACAGCCGAACTCGCGCCGGAAGGCGCGGTTGAAGTTCGACAGGTCCGCCCAGCCGGTGTCGTAGGCGACGTCGGTGACCGGGCGGCCGGTGTCGCGCAGCAGGCGCAGCGCGTGCATCAGCCGCTGGCGCATCAGGTACTGGTGCGGCGTCACGCCGATCGACTGCCGGAACACGCGCAGCAGATGGAACGGGCTCAGGCCGGCGGCCAGCGCCACCTCATCCAGGGTCAGCGCCTCGGCGCTGCGCGCCTCGATGCAATGCGCCGCGGCGCGGGCCCGCTCGTCCTGGCGCGGCAGCGGGGAGGGCGCCTCGCCGCCATCCAGCGCCCGGCGCACTTGCGCCACGATGGCCAGCGCGGCCTCCTCGAGCGCGAAGCCTTCGCCGCCCCCGTCGTCCAGCCCGCGGAAGAGGCTGGCCACGCGCGGGAGCGGCGGCAGGCAGGCGCGTTCGAAGCGCCCGGCGTCCCTGGCGGCACCGGCGCCGCCGAGCGCCTCCAGCGTGTCCTCGAGCATCGAGGCCGGCAGCGACAGCACCGTGCAGTCGTCGCCGGTGCCATCGCAGTCCTCATGGGAGCAGGCGTAGCCGTCACCGGCGTTCCCGAGCATCAGCCAGCCCGGGCCAAGCAGCGCGCCACCCGCGCGCGTCCTGTAGGTGAATTGGCCGCGGTCGACCAGCGTGATGGAGAAGGCGCGATGTTCCTCGTCGACCGGCCGCGCGCCCTTGGGCGCGCGGCATTGGCAATGCATCAGGCGCAGGCCATCGTCCGACCGCAGCGGACGGTATCGGCGCTCGGATCCAGGCGGGGCGGGAGGGGGCGCGGACAGCGGTGTTGGCATCGGCAAGGGCATCGAAGCGGGCCTCCAGGTGGGCTCCAGGGGCGGCGTGTCCGGGATGCTAGGCCGCCGGCTTCCCTGGACTGTCAGCAGGACCGCAGTTTTTGCCAAGTTTTCCGAGGCCGCGATCCCTACTCTCGGCGGCATGAACCACACCGCCTTCCTCCCTCTGCGCCGGCTGATCTGGGCCGCGCTCCTCGCCGCCGCGCCGGCGCTGGCCGCCGATCACCTGGACACGCCCACGGTCACCGCCGATCCGGCCGCCGACATCGGCGACCTGTTCGCATGGACCTCCGCCGATGGCAAGCGCCTGAACCTGGTCATGGACATCGTCGGCAAGCGCTTTTCCGACCAGGTGCAATACGTCTTCCACGTCGACAGCGGCTCCCGCTTTGGCGACGCGACCGTGGGCACGCGGCTGCTCTGCCAGTTCGACGCGGCTGGAGCGATCCGATGCTGGGCCGGGCGCGAAGACACCGCCGAGGGCGACGCGAGCGCGCCATCGGGTCTCGCGAGCCGGGGCGGTCGCTTCCGCGTCTTCGCCGGGCAGCGGGACGATCCCTACTTCAACAACGTCCGAGGGACGCGGGCCGCGCTGAACGCCGCCGCCGACGCGATCCGCGCCGGCAAGGCGCCGCGGGAGGCGAGCGGCTACCGCTTCGACACGGACACGCTGCGGCGCATCGGCACCCTCTGGGGACAGACCGAGGGTGGACCCGCGCGGAACTTCCTCGCCGGATGGACCACCTCGGCGCTGGTGCTCTCGGTGGACCTCGGGCTGGTCGATGCCGGCGGGCCGATGCTGGCCGTGTGGGGGCGGACGGAACGGCGCCAGCCGGCGGATGCCGGACCGCCGCCGCCGGGCGCGCCCATCGATCGGATGGGCCGCGCACTGACCGGCAACGCATTGCTCGGGACCATCGGCACGGACGAGGCCGCCGATGCGATGAAGGAGGCCTACAACCGCGCCGATCCTGTCCACTGGCCGGACTTCGCGGCGGAGATCGGCCGCAACCTCGCGCTGTATGACAGCTTCGACGGGGTCGCCGGCAACCAGTGGCTGGCGGAGACGAAGGCCGCGGGCGCGGGGCGCTATCGGAGACTGGCGGAGCTGCTCGCTGACGACCGCCTGTGGGTGGACAGCCGGCAGACGCGCTGCGAGGACTATCTGGCCGTCGAGCGGCGCGCCTTCGGCGCCGCCAACCCGCCCGACTGCGGCGGCCGGACGCCGCTGCACAACGTCAACGCGGTGTTCCGGTCGCTGCTGATCCGGGGCACGCCCGACGTGGCCGACGACGGCGTCACGCGCGACGACCACCGGCATTCGATCGTCGAGTTTCCATTCCTGGCGGCGCCATGAAGGCCGCATCGATCCTTCTGGCCGCGCTGGCGGGTGGCGGCACGATGCCCGCTTCTCAGCCGACGGCGCTGCCTGGTCCATCGCGGACGGTCGAGTCCACGACGCAGGGCGCGATCGCGCTCGTCAATCTCGACCAGCAGATTCAGCAGATGGGCCGTGACCCGGCCGGGCTGGAATTGCGGCTGATGCGCCTGCAGTTCGTCGCTGACTACGAGGTGCTCGATGACGTCGCGGTGATGGCCGATGAGCCCGCCATGAGCGCCCCGGCATTGCTGCGGCGGGCGCGGGCACGGACGGCGCTCCATCGCTTCGCGGCCGCGGAGCAGGACCTGGCCGCAGCCGGTGCCTCTGCGCTGCGGCGAGCCGGCGTGTTGATCGCTACAGGGCGGGCGGCCGAGGCGCTGCCCGCGTTGCGAGAAGAAGCGGCGCGGCGGCGCGGCTTCTCGAGCCTCGCGGCGCTCGCGCGCGCCGAGGCCGCCGTGGGACGGCTCGAGGAGGCGGACCGGCATTACGCCGAGGCCTTGGCCATGCTGGACACCACGTCGCCCTTTCCGGGCGCATCGATCGCCTTCGCCCGAGGATTGATGTGGAACGAGCAGGGCGGCGACGCGGCGCGCGGCGCGGCTTTCTATGCCGAGGCGTTGCGCCTGCTGCCCGATTACGCGGCGGCGGCCATTCACCTGGCCGAGATCGAGCTGGCGCGGGGCGAGCACGCGCGGGCGCAAGCGAGGCTGCGCCGCGTGGCTGAACGTTCGGGTGAGCCCGAAGCGCTTGCGCTGCTCGGGGAGCTGCATCGGCGGCAAGGGCGCCTCGATCTGTCGAAGGACGAGATCCTGGCGGCAAGCCGCCGTTATGAGGCGCTGCTGCGGGATCACCCGGAAGCCTTCGCGGACCACGCCGCCGAGTTCTATCTGGGTGTCGGGCAGGACCCTTTGCGTGCCTGGACCTGGTCTCAAGCCAACCTGCGCGAGCGTCCGACACGCCGCGCCTTCCAACTGGCGATCCGCGCGGCCGAGGCCGTGGGGAAGGGCATCGAGGCGCGATGGCTGCGCGAGCGGATGGCAAGCCGCCATGGTCCGCGCTCGGCCTGATTCACGCGCGAGAGGCGCATGCGGAGCGGGAGGCGGCCGGTCATGGCCGTCTCCCGCCGCGCCGATGGCGCCGGTGGCGCGCATCGGGCGCTCAGATCGTCACATCCAGGCGACGCCGTAGTAGTCGTAGACCTTGCGGCCGTACTCGTCGGTGTACTCGGGCCGGTCGGTCTGCGCGTAGCGCGGCGCCTTCTCGAGCTGATCCTCGCGCAGCGGCACGACATAGCCGTCCAGGCTGGTGTCGTACTTCAGCATGTTCCACGGGATCGGGTAGCGGTCGGTGCCGATGCCCAGGAAGCCGCCGAACTCGAGCGCCGCGTAGCGGACCAGGCCCGAGCGCTTGTCGATCACGAGGTTGTCGATCGAGCCGAGCTTGTCGCCGTTGCCGTTGTAGACCTTCGTGCCTTCGACACGGTCCGATGCGATGGTGGTGCTGGCCATGAGGAGATCTCCTAGTCAGTTGGGACAAGGACAACGAGGCAAATCGCGTGCCGCCATCCCGGCCGCCGCGGGCGCGGCGCGGCGGGTATTTCCCTTGCCTCGACCATGGATACGCCCGTTTCCCGCCGCGCCACGCGGCGGCCTTCCCGCATGCTCAAGCTGCCGCCCGCCGTCCACGAAGCCGTCGAGATCGTCCGCGAGGCCGCGCAGGGCTGGAGCGACGACAACGCCCCCAGCATGGGCGCGGCGCTGGCCTACTACACGCTGTTCTCGATCGCGCCGCTGCTGCTGATCGTCATCAGCGTGGCCGGCATCGTCTTCGGCCAGCAGGCGGCGCGCGGCGAGGTCATGGACCAGCTCGCCGACCTGATCGGCCTGCAGGGCGCGATGGCCGTCGAGGACCTGCTCAAGCGCGTCAACCGGCCCGAGGAGGGCGGCTGGGCCGCGGTGATCGGCACCGTCGTGCTGCTGATCGGGGCGACCTCGGTGTTCGCGGAGCTGCAGAACGCGCTCAACCGGATCTGGAAGGCGCCCCTGGCGCGCTCCGGCCCGGTCTGGAGCAGCCTGCTGACGCTGCTGCGCAAGCGGCTGCTGTCGCTCGGCCTGATCCTCGGACTGGGCTTCCTGTCGATGATCTCGATGGTCGCGAGCGCCGCGCTCGCCGCGATCAGCAAATGGTGGACGCCGTGGCTGGGCTCCGAGTTCGTGCTGCTCGCGCAGATCCTCAACGCGACGCTGGCCTATGCGCTGATCACGGTGATGTTCGCCGTCATCTACAAGTGGGTGCCCGACGTTCCCGTGCGCTGGCGCGACGTGTGGGTCGGCGCGTTGATCACGTCGGCGCTGTTCAGCCTGGGCAAGACGCTGATCGGGCTCTACATCGGCCGCAGCGGCGTGAGTTCGGCCTACGGCGCCGCCGCTTCGCTGGTGGTCATGATGCTGTGGGTCTACTACTCGACCCAGGTGTTCCTGATGGGCGCCGAACTCAGCTGGGCCTTCGCCAAGCGCCACAGCCTGCGGGAGGAGGCCGCCGCCACCGCCGAACGAACGCTCAAGCCGGTTTGAATCCGCGCCAGGGCAGGGATGTTCGTGCGCCCGTCGAATCGCCGGGATGGCCGATGAACACGGTGATCTCCCGTGATGAAGGGATGCTTGAAGTCTTCATGGAGGAGGCATGGGGCTTGCCTGTTCACGTGTGATTCGGCGGCGTGGGCCGCCGGGTTTGTACAACCGGCCAAACGCTTGAAAGGAAGCGCCATGAACCAGTATGGGCAACGAGGACGACAAGATCAGCGTCACGACAGCCAGTGGGATCAGAACGACCGCGACCGACCGAACTATGGCGCCCAGAGCGGCGGCTACCGGTCGCAGGACCGCTCCCGCGAGGACTACCAGCCGGCCTATCAAGGCTCGAGCTTCCAGGCGGATCGCGATGAGCAGCGCGGCGGCTATGGCGGCGGCCAGGGCGGCGGACGCGACTACCGCGACGAGTACCGTCAGGACTACCGCGGCCACGGCGACATGCAGAGCCAGGGCGGCTATCGCGGCGGCTACGAGAACGAAGGCTGGGGCGGCGGCCGCGAGCGCTCGATGAGCGGCAACTACGGCGGCGGCAGCTACGGCGGATCGGGCGGCTATGGCGGCTACAGCGGCTCGGGCAACTACGGCACCAGCAGCTATGGTGCGTCGAGCGGCTATGGCCAGGGCAGCCCGGGCAGCCAGGGCGGCGGCTATCGCGACCAGGGGCCGCGTCATGAAGGCTGGCGCGAGGACAGCGGCCGCCGTGACTACGGCGGCATGTCCGGCGGCGGCTCCGGCAGCTATGGCAGCACGCTGGGCGAGCACTATGGCGGCCAGGGCTATCAAGGCGGCGGCCAGGGCGGGTATCAGGGCGGCTCGCAAGGGCAGCTCCCGCATGACCCCGACTACCAGCAGTGGCGCGCGGAGCAGGTGCGCAACCTCGACAACGACTATCACAGCTGGCGCCAGGACCGGTACCAGAAGTTCTCCGAGGACTTCAACAAGTGGCGTTCGGAGCGCTCGGGCCGGCAAGGGGCGACGGGGTCCACGGGATCGTCGGGATCGTCGAGCCAGTTCAGCTCGGCCGGATCTTCGTCAGGTCAGCAGGCGGGCCAGCAGGACACGTCGGACTCGACGCGTTACGGGCAGGGCGGCAATTCGCTCGGCAGCGGCACGGGCACGCATGAGGGCAGCCTCTCGACCTCGACCGGGTCGTCGAGCCTGTCCAGCGCGTCCACCGGCACCTCGCCGGGTTCGACCGGCGCTTCGTCCGGCAGTTCCGCCGGCAAGACGAAGTGATCTAGCGGAACGCGAGCGTGCGATCACGCGCGAAGGCGCGCCGTTGCTCGCTCCGCGTCCGGCATGCCGCTTGCCCGGACCAGCGGCATGATCGCGACCTCGCTCGAACTGCGCGCCCGCCCGCCGGACCCTCCGGGATCCGGCGAGGCGGGCGTTTCCGTGCTCGAGGCGCCAGCGCCGGTCGACGCGGCCACGCAGGCGGGCGAACGCCATCGCCGCTGGTGCAACGTGCGGCGCGTGCTGCTGGTGCGGCTGGACGGTCTCGCGGGCGTGCTCGCCTCGACGGCCGCGTTCGCGGCCCTGCACGAGACCATGCCGTGGACGCAGCTCACGCTGCTCGCCGCGCCGCAGGCGCTGGCCCTGCGCCCCCACCTCCAGGCCGTCGACGACGTCATGACCTTCAACGCGCCCTGGACCGCCGCCGGCGCCGCCGCGCTCAACGCGGAGCCGCCCACCATGCGCGGCGACGCCGAGATGCATCTCGTGCGCCGTCTGCGGCGCAGCCACTTCGATGCGGCGGTGCTGTTCTCCCCGTCGACGCAGGACGCCCTGCCGCCCGCCTTGCTGTGCCGCATGGCCGGCATCCCCCTGGTGCTGGCCCACGTGCGCGAGCCGGCGCATGGACTGCTCAGCGACGGACTCCTCGATGACGGCGCTGTCCACGACGACACGCGCCGCCAGCTCGACCTGGTCGCCCACATCGGCATGCGCACGGCGGACGAACGTCCGCGCCTGCGCCTGCTGCCCAAGGACAGCCACCACATGCGCAACGCCTTGCAGCAAGCCGGTCTGCGCTTCGGTCAGCGTTACGTGCTCGTCTGCCCGGGCGGCGGCGGCGCGCGCGCCTGTCCGGCGGCGGCCTTCGCGGCGGCCGCCGAGACGCTGGTCGATGCCTGGGCCGACGACACCGCCATCGTGCTGTGCGCATTCCCCGGCGAGGAGGCCGCGCTGCTGGAGCTTCGGGCGGCGATGCCCGCGCGGGGCCAGGCCTTGCCACCGGTCGGCTCGATCGGCGAGCTGGCGGCGCTCGCGGCGGACGCCCGCGTGCTGGTGGCGACCGACGACCTGCCGCTCACCATCGCCGCCGCCGCGCGCGTGCCGGCGGTGCTGCCCGGCGAGGCGCTGCGGCGTGAGAGGAACTTCTCCTGACGGGACGCCGACGAAGCGCAGTCCCCGAGCCGGGGTCGATGTCGTTCGAAGGAGGTCTCGATGCACCCAATGAATGCAGCGCGCCCTGGCGTTGCCCATTCGTCGTACGCGGAGGAGCCCGCGGCGTGGGAGACGGACCGCGACAGCGGATCGGATCTGGCGGATGAGGAGGCCGTCTCCGATGACCTGCGAGGTCGTGCGGATCGATCACGCCAGTTAGGCGACGCGATCAATCGGCAGCGCGCCGACCAACTGCGCGCCAGAGCCCCTGTGCAGAGGCATTGGTCTCCTGCCGTGCAGCATCCGCGGATATCGATGCCCGCGGCGGCACGAATGCCGAACCCGGTGCCGCTGTTTTCTTCCTCGCCCGTGCCATTCACCCCTTACGCCTTCGGTACCGGCGCAGGGACGTACTCGCCGGACTTTTCCTTCCCTCCAAATTTCTCCCCCAATTTCTCCCCGTTCCAAGGCGCAGGAGCGGGCCTGCTGGCCGGCGGCATCGGATTCGGCCTCGGTGCGCTGCTGGGCCACTTCGCCGCGGCCGTCCTGAGCCCCTGCGCGCCGATGCCGCCATATGGCGGCTTCCACCACGCCTGCTTCGGCGTGCCTTGGGCCGCGCCATGGGGCCCCGGCTGGCCCTGGTGCTGAGGCGTTGACCGTGGCGGCCAGCGATGGCCGCCGCGCCACTTCGGCCTGTCCCGGAAACACGTGTGAAATCGTCACCGATCGTTCGTCCGGGCACGGTGCTTGCCTCCTGTCCCGGCCGCGCGTGGACGTGTGGCGACCGCGGCGGCTGGGCGGATGTCCGGCCGCCGCAGACGGAGCCGACTCCCTTGGCTCGTCTTCATCACAGGAGGTTTTCATGCACCTGCGCAAGCTCGCCTGGGCGATGCCGCTGCTGCTGGCCGCGTCCGCGGCCCATGCGGAGGGCTCGGGCAGTTTCCTGGAGGGTGCCAAGCTCGCGGCGCTGACGCGCCCGGAGACCACGACTCCGGCCACCAGCCCCTCCCACCGTCTTCCGGCCAGCGCCAGAACCGCCCCCCAGGGCCAGGCGCCGACCTCGCCCACCTCAGCGACGGCGACCCCGGCGCCCGCGCGCGACGCGGACGCTGAATCCGGCACGACCTTCGAGATCCGCAACTTCCTCACCCTGGTCGTCGCCTTGGCGCTGGTGGGCTGGATCCAGCGCCGCCGCCGGGATGCCTGACCCTGACCACGCGACCCATCGCGGTCATTGACCGCTCGCGGCACCGGACCCCGCCCGTCCTCGCGCGGCGTTCCGGTGCCGCTTTTTCGTGCCTGTTGTTCGTATCGCGTTCGTGATGCTCCCCGCATCGCGCCGCGTCGCCGGAATTTTTTTCAAATCAAATCCCCATGGGGGCTGGCAAGCGGTCCGCTTGCTGCAAGAATGAGTTATGGAGGTTCAGCAGACATTTCTCACGAAGAACCGAACCGCGGGTGATGCGTGCAAGTGGAGGCGATGTCCCAGGCATCGAGGGCACGCGTCACGGACAGAAACCAGAAGGCGGCAAGCGCTGGCAACGGGTTGTGACGTTGACGGCCGGCCCGCCACACGGAGCGCCAATGCAGGCGGCTCCCAACCATCAAGGATGTACCGGTGACCCATGCGTTGATCGTGGATGACGATGTCGATTCCGTCGCCACCCTGCAGGAGTTGATTGCGAGCGAGAAGTTCACCGTCTCGGTGGCCCACACCCTGCGCGATGCCCGGCGGCACATCGCGCTGCAGCAGCCCGACGTGGTGCTGCTGGACCTGCAGCTGCCGGACGGCAACGGCATGGAGCTGTTCCAGGACCCGCAACTGGTGGCCAATTCGGAGGTGGTGCTGATCACCGGCCATGCCAGCCTCGACACCTCGATCCAGGCGCTGCGCATGGGTGCCGCGGACTACCTGGTCAAGCCGATCAACATCACGCAGCTGCAGGGCGTGCTGTCGCGCGTCATGAAGCCGGCGGCGCTGCAGGCGGAGGTCGCCGACCTGAACGCCAACCTGGCGCACAGCGGCCACTTCGGCCTGCTGTGGGGCCGCACGGTCCCGATGCAGCGCATCTATGAGCAGATCTCGCGCGTGGCCGGGACCAGCGTCTCGGTGTTCATCAATGGCGAGAGCGGCACCGGCAAGGAACTGGTCGCGCAGACGGTGCATGACCTCAGCCGGCGCCGCAAGAAGCCGTTCCTGGCGGTGAACTGCGGCGCGATCTCGCCCAACCTGATCGAGAGCGAGATCTTCGGCCACGAGAAGGGCGCCTTCACCGGCGCGGACAAGCAGCACGAAGGCTTCTTCGAGCGCGCCAGCGGCGGCACGCTGTTCCTGGACGAGCTGACCGAGATGCCGATGGAGCTGCAGGTCAAGCTGCTGCGCGTGCTGGAGACGGGCCGCTTCATGCGCGTGGGCTCCACGACGACGCTGGACGCCGACGTGCGGGTGATCGCCGCGTCCAACCGCCCGCTGCTGCAGGCGGTGCAGGCGGGCAAGCTGCGCGAGGACCTGCTGTACCGGCTCAACGTGTTCCCGATCGAGATGCCGCCGCTGCGCGACCGTCTCGACGACGTGCCGCTGCTGGCCGACCACTTCCTGCGCCAGATCGCGGCCAAGGAAGGCAAGAACAAGCGCTTCACCGCCAAGGCGCTGGCGCAGCTGCAGACCTACCACTGGCCCGGCAACGTGCGCGAGCTGCGCAACGCGGTCCAGCGCGCGTACGTGATGGCGGCGGGCGAGGTCGTCGACGAGCAGTGGCTGCCCAAGGGCGAGGGCGCCGAGCCGCAGTCGACGGCGGCCTCCGCCGCGGCGGCGACGAGCTTCGCCGCGCCGGCAGCGGCGGCGCCCGCGCCGGCGTTCGCGGCCCCCTCGCCGTCGGAGTCGTCCGGGCCGGCGGTGACGATGCCGCTCGGCAGCTCGATGGCGCAGGTGGAGAAGGCCTTCATCCTCGCGACGCTGCAGCACTACAAGCATCACAAGGAGCAGACGGCGGCCGTGCTCGGCATCAGCCTGAAGACGCTCTACAACCGCCTGAAGGAGTACGCCGCGGAAGACGCGGCGGCGGCGGACAAGGCCGCGCAGTAGGCGGCTGCGGCATGCGGCCTGCCTTGCCTGGGCAAGGAGGACAGACATGCCGCTTCGTTGGGTCTCCGATTGCGATCCGGGGCTGCGCCGTCTGCGCGCGCCCAAGGGCTTCCGCTACGTTGACGATCAGGGCCGCCCGGTGCGCGATGAAGGCACGCTGCGGCGCATCCGCGCGCTGGCGATCCCGCCGGCCTATGTCGACGTCTGGATCTGCGCGCGCGACGACGGCCACATCCAGGCCACGGCCCGCGACGCGCGCGGCCGCAAGCAGTACCGCTATCACGCCGACTGGATGGCGCTGCGCGGCGAGAACAAGTTCGGCCTGCTGCTGGACTTCGGCCAGCGCCTGCCGCGGCTGCGCCGCCAGGTGCAGCGCCGGCTGCGCGAGGGCGGGCTGGACCGCGATCGCGTCATCGCCGCGCTGGTCCGCCTGCTGGACCGCACCTGGATGCGCATCGGCCACCGCGAATACGCGCGCAGCAACGGCTCCTATGGCTTGAGCACGCTGCTGTCTCGCCACGTGAAGGTGCGCGGCGACCGGCTGCTGCTGAGCTTCCCGGGCAAGAGCGGCGTGCGCCATGAACTCGCGGTGCGCGACGATCGCGTGGCCGCGCTGGTGCGCCATTGCCGCGACCTGCCGGGGCGGGAGCTGTTCGGCTACGAGGACGAGTCGGGCCAGCCTCACCGCATCGACGCGGCCGACGTCAACGACTGGCTGGGCACCGTGGGCGGTCCGACCTGCAGCGCGAAGGTGTTCCGGACCTGGCACGCGAGCGTGCTGGCGCTCGACCTGCTGCTGGGTCACGCGCGCGCCGGCACCGCGCCCGCCGACGCGCTGAAGCAGACGGTGAAGGACGTGGCGGCGCGGCTGGGCAACACGGCCGCGGTCTGCCGCAAGTCCTACATCCATCCGGCGGTGCTCGAGTGGGGACAGGCGCGGCAGCTCGCGGAACTGCCATCGCAGCGCTGGGTGCGCGCGCCGGCGGCCGCGCCGGGCCTGAGCGCCGCGGAGCGCCGCCTCATGGGCCTGCTGAAGACGCAGCCGCGGGTGGAGGTCGCTACGCCGGTGCCAGCGCCGCGCCGGGCGGCGCGTTCGTCGTCGCGGACACGCGCGCCAGATGATCGGCCAGCGAGGGCCAGTCGCTGAACGCACCATCCGGCTCCCGCAGCGGCGAGCGCCGCCAGACGGTCTCGCCGCCGGTGTCCAGCAGCAGCGCCGACGCGCCGGCCCGATGGCCGGCCTCGACGTCGTCCAGCAGGTCGCCGACCATCCACGAGCGCGCCAGGTCCAGGCCATGCGCCCGCGCCGCGCGCGTCAGCATGCCGGGCGCCGGTTTGCGGCACAGGCAGGCCGGGCGGCCTTGCGGGTCGGGCGCGTGCGGACAGACCGCGACATCGGTGAGCGTCACGCCGAACTCGTCCGTCAGCCGCCGCAGCAGCGTGCCCTGGAGCCGCGCGAACTGGGCCCGCGTGAACGCGCCGCGCGCGATGCCGCTCTCGTTGGTGACCAGCACCAGCGCCAGCCCCGCCGCCTGCAGCCGCGCGAGCGCCTCGCCGGCGCCGGGCATCCAGCGCAGCCGCGACGGGTCGGCCACGGCCTGTTCATCGGGTTCGACCAGCGTGCCGTCCTTGTCGACGAACACGGCCGGCCGCAGGCGCGGCGCGGCCTCGCGCGCCTCGCCCGGGAAGTCGATGTGGTGGAGGGAGAGGGTGCTCAGCGGTGCATCGAGCCAGGCGGTCACGGGGGCCTCCGCGCTGCGTTCAGCGCACCCAGCCGTAATCGGTCTGGCGCGGCGCCAGCGACTGCTTGTGCCGGGCCATCATCCCCGGTTCGCGCCGGCCGCCATCCGCGGCCGGATCGATCGCGACACCCGACGGACCGCCGCCGGCGTCGTGCGCGGCGGCCGGCCGGGGCGGCGCCGCGAGCAGCCCGCTGCGGGGCGGCGGCAGCAGTTCGGCCAGCCGGTCCAGCGTGCGGCGCACGTCCAGCGGCTTGGCCCACAACTCGAGGAAGCCGGCGCCCAGCGCGTCGAAATCGGAATCGGCGGTGACCGCGATGGCCGGCACCTGCGACCAGCCGCGCCGCATGCGCAGCAGCTTCAGCAGGTCCGAGCCGTGGCAGTCGGGAAGGTTCAGGTCGACCAGGAGCAGGGCCGGCTGCAGCTGCGCGCTCAAGCGCCAGGCGGGCATGCCGGCTTCGGCGACGTGCAGCCGCAGGTCGCGGCGTTGCTCGAACATCGCCTCCATCACGATGACGTTGAGCGGACTGTCTTCGACGTACAGCACCGACGTGAGGCCGTCATTCATCGCTCGCTCCTTCCCTGTCTCGATAGTTGGTCGGGACGAATGGCAATCGCCGTGCCCGGCGGGCTCCCCAAGCTTGGGGATTTCACCGACGGATTCAGGGGATTCAGCGCGTCCGGTGTAACCCCCCGATGACCCGATCGTCAACGGGGTCGACACGGAAGCGGGGACATGCGTGTCCCCTCGCTTCGTGCGCCGGAAAGGCAGCAGGCGCCATGGGTACGAGGCTTGCCTTGCCGGGAGAGTCCGTCCGACTTCAAGGAGCCCGACATGGCCACCTCCCTCCGTTCCGGCGCGGCATCGGGCCGCGACGATGAGCGCCCCACCAGTTTCGGCGTGCACAAGCCGGTGGATCATCTCGTGATCAGCTTCGCGGCCCCCGCCGACGCCGCCCAGGCGCGCGCCGCCTTGAGCGCGCACGGCATCGCCGGCGAGGACCTGCATGCGATCGACGACCGCGAGATGGTGGCGCTGGTCGAGCGCGACCTGAAGCGGGCCAGCCCGCTCGCGGCCATCGGCCAGGAAATCAACCTGCTGCGCAGTCACGGCGAGCTGGCGGAGCGCGGCTATCACTTCCTGGTCGTCAAGGCCAAGGACGACCAGCAGGCGCGCGAGATCGCCGAGATCGCGCGCCGCAACCGCGCCGAGCGCGCCCAGTACTACGGGCACTTCATCATCGAGGAGATGCTGGAGCCCGAGGGCGGCCGGCCGCAGGTCGCCGAGTCCCCGCATCGCGGGCTCGACGCCCATCCCAAGCCCCCACTGCCGCGATGACGCTTGACGCGCGGCGCGTGCTGACGGAGAAGCACGCCAGGCGGTACGCCGCTTGCCATCCACGCTTGCCATCGATTCACTCACCGCTTTCCACCACTGCCCCGTGCACGACGAAAGGATCCACGCCATGAGCACCACGCCGAACAACGAGAAGAGCGACAAGACCGTGCCGTTCACGACGGCCGAGGATGCCGCCAAGGCCGCCAACGGAAGCACGCCGTCCAGCACGGCGGCGGCCGACCTGGTGAATCGCGTGGCCGACAAGGCGCACGCGACGATCGACCGGCTCGCCACCACCGCCGCGCCGGCCGCGCAGCAATTGCAGAAAAGCCTGGAGGACACCAACGACCTGCTGCACGAGCGGGCCGACCGCCTGCGCACGACCGGCAACGAATGGTGCGACAGCCTGCGCGCGAACGTGCGCGAGCATCCGCTGATGGCGGTGGGCACCGCGCTGGCGGTGGGCCTGCTGATCGCGCGCCTGACGCGCTGAGTCCGGCGCGCCCATGAGCGACAGCGCCGGCACGTCCGCGTCTTCCGCAGCCGCCTCGGCGGCTGCTTCTGCTGGCGGCCTGCCGCCTTCTCCGCCCCCGCCATCGCCCCCGCCCCCGCCATCGCCGCCCGCTCCGCCGGTCCCGCCCCCGGAGACCGGCTGGCTCGGCGATGTCCAGGGCATGGCCCGCGCCGCGCGCGGCATGGTGTCGGGCCGCCTGCTGCTGCTGGCGCTGGAACTGCGCCGCGCCCGGCATGGCCTGATCAGCCTGGCGATCCTCGGCGTCATCGCCGCGATCGCGGGCGCGACGGCCTGGCTCGCGCTGTGGGCGCTGCTGGCGGCGCTGGCGGTGCACTTCGGCCTGAGCTGGCCCTGGGCCTTCGCCGGCGTGCTGGTGCTGAACCTGCTGGTGCTGCTGTGGGTCGCCGCCGCGATGAAGGCGCTCGCGCCGATGCTGTCGCTGCCCGCGTCGCGGCGCCAGTTCCACTGGCTGTTCAACGATCCGATGGATCCCGAGGAGTCGAGTCCCGATGTCCGTCCCCCCCCAACGCCATGATCGCCCCGACCCGCGCCGCATTCCCGATCTCCCCGATCCGGCGCTGCCCGAGACCATCCAGGACCTGACCCTGCGCATCGAGATGGCCGAGCTGCGCGTGGTCCGCCGCGACCTCGAGTTCCAGCTGCATTGGGATTCGCTGCGCCAGCGCGGCAAGGCCGTGATGGTGCCCAGCCGCTGGCTGCTGCCCGCGCTTGGCACCGGCGCGAGCTGGCTGTTCTGGCGTCTGGTGCGGGGCCGCCGGCATCGGCATGAGCGGCAGCACGAGCGGCATGGGCGCCGCGAGCGTGTCGATGCGCATCGCCCGGATGGCGGACGCGACGCGCAGGCGGCCCGCGGACAGGACGCCGAGCGTCCCGAGCTCGGGATGCTGCAGCTGCTCACCGTGCTGTGGGGCTTCGCGCCGGCCAGCCTGCGCGGCCGCGTCGGTCCGGAGCTGACGCAGCTGCTGCTGGGCGTCGTCGCCGGCTTCCTCCACGGCCGCAAGCAGCGGCGGGAGGAGGAGGGCGCAGGCCAGGCGGCGCAGCGGGCGGAACGGGCGCAGCGGGCCGGTCAGGACCGGCCCGCGGCCCCTTAGACCTTCTCGGCGTTGCGCGCCTGGTCGCGCAGCATCTTGACCTGGTCATGGTTGCGCAGCGCGCCGGCGAGCTGGCGCTGGACGACCTCCAGCACGCCGGCCGGCAGGTCCTTCTGCGCCGCCTTGCGGTAGCGGGCCACCGCGGCATCCTCGCCGCGCTCGCATTCCTCGAGCATCGCCTTGTCGCTGTAACCGGTCAGCGTGCCCTTGACCGCGACCCAGCCGCGATGCATCGCGCCGCTGGTGCTGCCTTCGTCTTCGGGCTGGCCGCCGTGCTGCCGCACCAGTTGCTGCAGTTCCGCGCAGGCCTGGCGGCAGTCCGCGGCGCGCTGCGCGAAGACCTCGCGCAGGCTGGCGCTCTTGACGTGCTCGGCGCAGCTCAGGAAGCCGTATTCGCCGTCCTTGCAGGTCTCGATGAGCGTGTTCAGTTCGTCGATGACATCCTTGTTGTCCATGGCAGTCCTTCAGAAAGGGAGTGGAGACGCCAGGGAATCAGCAAGTCACATACCCGTGGGCAGCCCCATCGCGCGCTGCAGCGCTTCCAGGATCTGCGACGGCGAGGCCGGCTTGCGCAGCACGATGAACGAGGACTCCGCCGTGAGCGCCTCGCTGAAGCCGCTGATCAGCACGATGGGCAGGCCGGCGCGGCGCCGGCGCAGCTCGCGCGCCAGCGCCTGGCCGTCCATCGAGCCGGGCATCACCACGTCCGACAGCACCACGTCGACCGCCGCGCCGCTGCCGAACAGCTGCAGCGCCTCGTCCGCGTCCTTGGCCGACAGCACCTGACACGAGAAGCTGCGCAGCAGGCTGGCGGTGACGCGGTTGAGCTCCTCGTTGTCCTCGACCAGCAGCACCCGCGCGCCGGCCAGGTGATTGGGGCGGGCGTCCTCGCGCGGCTGCGCGGGACGCGCGCGCGCCGGCGCATTGGCCTGCGCGGGCAGCAGCAGCGTCACCGTGGTGCCGGCGTCGGACTGGCTCGCGATGCGCGCCGTGCCGCCGGCCTGGACGCAGAAGCCCATCACCTGGCTCAGTCCCAGCCCGGTGCCCTTGCCGACCTGCTTGGTCGTGAAGAAGGGCTCGAAGACGCGCGACAGGATGTCCTCGGGGATGCCCGGGCCGCGGTCGGTGACCGTGATGGCGACGTACTCTCCGGGCGCGAGGTCCTGCGTGTCGCCCGGCGCGGCGCGGCCGGCCTCGAGCGTGATCTCGCCCATGCCGTTGGTCGCGTCGCGCGCGTTCAGCGCGATGTTGATCAGCGCGAGCTCCAGCTCCGAGGGATCGACTCGCACGCTGGGCAGGTCCGGCGCCATCGTGGTCGTCAGCTGCATGCGCTTGCCCAGCACGGTGGCGAGCAGCTCGTTCATCTCGCCCAGCGTCGAGCGCAGGTCGATCACCTGCGGATGGACGGACTGCCGGCCCGCCACGCGCAGCAGATGCTGCGTCAGGCGGCTGCCAACGTCCACCGAGCGCATGATCGCGCCCAGCGGCATCGCCAGCGACTCGGCGTGCGGGCTGCGCTGGATCAGGTGGGCGCTGTTGCTGATCACGCCGAGCAGGTTGTTGAAGTCATGCGCCACGCCGCCGGTCAGCCGGCCCAGCGCCGCGATGCGCTGCGCGCGCGAGCTGAGCTGCTCCGCCTCGCGGGTGCGGTCGATGGCCTCGTTGACGCGGTCCTCGAGCTCCGAGCGCCCCTGGCGGATCGCGGCGCTGGCGTCCTCGAGCGCCAGCGCGACCTCGTCGCACTCGAGCATGCCGGTCTTGGGCGCGCGCACCGGCTCGCCGGCGCGCAGCTCATTGGCGATCTCGTTGAGCGCATGGATGGGGCCGGAGATCCGCCGGCTGATCCACAGCGCGCCGAACATGCCGACCAGCACCAGCAGCAGCGCGCCGATCGCGATCGGCTGCAGCGCGGTGCGTCCGCCCAGGCCGGCCAGGCCCAAGTCCCGCGGCACGGCGGTGACGACGGTCCAGCCCTGCGGCGACTTGCTGAAATAGCCCGCCACCGGCTTGCCATCGAGGTTGACGGACTCGAAGCGCGCCTCGTCGCGCGTGGCCATCAGGCGCCGGAGGTCGTCGCTGGGCGTGCGGCCGGCGTAGCTGATGCCGCCGGGATGGCGCGCGACGATGGTGCCGCGGCCGTCCATGATCGTGGCGGTCCAGTCGCCCGGCAGGCGCTGGCCATCGATGATCTGCTGCAGCTCCTGCGGCAGCACGGTGATGTTCATGTTCAGCCAGACCTGGCCGCCGCGCTCGATCGGCTGCACGATCTGCGCGCGCAGTTGCCCCGTGGCCGGATCCGGACCGAGATCCCCGATCACCGCCTGCTCCAGCAGCGGCACCGCCTCGCGCGCGAGCACCGGCCGCGAGGCGGCGATGCTGGGCAGGCCGGGCGGGCGCGAGGTGGCCGGCGTGGACGCGGCCATGGCCGGCGCGATCGGCGCGATCGGCGCGGCCGCCGTTGGCGGTGACAGCGGCGCGGCGGTGGCGGGCGCGGCCAGCGGCGCCTCGGGCGCGCGTTCGGCGGCCAGCCGCGTGCTGAACAGCGTGCGGTCCGGCGCGGTCAGCTCGACCCAGCCCGACAGCCCCTGCATCGCGCGGCGCGACTGCAGCTCCAGCATGGCCAGGTCCTCGGGCGCGATCTGCGGCGCGCTGTCCAGGATCTGCGACAGCGACAGCACCCGCGCGATGCCGGCCCGGCGCGCCAGCTCCTTGTCCACGACCATGGACAGCGCGCGCGTGCTGTCGCGCATGTGGCGGACGGTGGCTTCCTGTTCGTCGCTCCAGGTCTGCCAGCTGACCCAGAGCGCCGCGATGATGCCCGGGAGCATCACGGAGAGGACGAGCACGAGCAGGCGGGATCGGATCGGCAGCGGCATGGGGGATGTGGCGGAGGAACGGTCGGGCCGCCGCGCCCAGGCGGCAGCCAGTGCCCGCGCGCCGAGGCGCCGGGGCGGCAGATTATGGGCGGTGCTGTTCAAGGGGATCGGGACGGCCGGGCGGGACGGCGGTGTCGGCATGGTTGGCACTGTGGGCGGAGAAGGGCGCGGCCGCGGGCCGCAGCAGCGTGTTCAGCGGCGCGCAGGGACGGTCGCTGCCGCGCAGGTAGACGGCCACGGGCCGCATGTGGCGGTTGCGCTGGCTGATGCTGCGCAGGCAGATCAGCAGCGGCACCGCGAGCACGGCCCCCGCGACGCCCCAGAGCCAGCCCCAGAACATCACCGACAGCAGCACCGAGAGCGGATTCATCGACAGCCGCCTGCCGATGACCATGGGCGTCACGAAGTTGGACTCGACCGCGTGGATGCACAGGTAGGCCACCACCGGCGCGGCCAGCGCCGCGAAGCCCGCGTCGCCGAGCGACGAGGCCAGCGACGCGGCCAGCAGCAGCCCCGAGAGGATCAGCGGGCCGAGGTAGGGGACGAAGTTCAGCAGGCCCGCGAGCGCGCCCCACAGGCCGGGATTGGGCAGGTCCACCCACCACATCGTGCCGGCCACGACCAGGGCGACGCCCAGGTTGATCGCGCAGGCCGAGACCACATAGCGCGAGATGTCCCGCTGCGCCGCCCGCAACCCGCCCAGCACCATCGCGCGCAGGCGGGGCCGGTGCGGCAGCAGCTCGATGCAGCGCGACAGCACCCAGTGCTCGGACGCGAGCAGGAAGTACAGCAGGATGGTGGTGGCGGCGGCCGAGATCAGGAACTTCAGGCTGGTCCCGACCACCTGCGCGGTCAGCGCGACGCCTTCGCTGGCGAGCCGCTCGCGCAGCGGGTCGGCGGGCGGGGCCGGCGCGCGGCCGCTGGCGCGCCGCTCCACCGGCGGGCCGAAGCCGGGGATGGACGCGCGCCAGCGGTCGACCCGGTTGAGCGCCTGCGACACCGCCACCGGCGCGCGCTGCCACCAGTCCGCCACGGGCTCCGCGAGCAGCGCCACGCTCAGCACCGTGCAGCCGACCAGCGTCGTCACCAGCATCGCGGCGCTCACCGCTTCCGGAATGCCGTGATGGCGCATGGTCCGCACCACCGGCGCGAGCACGAAGGTCAGGATCAGCGCGACCAGCACCGGCAGCACGATCGCGCTGGCTTCCTTGAGCAGGAAGACCAGCGCGATCAACAGGAGGCCGCGCGTCGCCCAGCGGCGCATCGCGATCGGGGGCAGGGCGGCGGAACGCAAGATGGTAAGGATGACGTCACGGGATCGGGACGAGCCATTCCAAGCAAGCGCCGGGCCAACCGCGTTGCGGACGTGGGTACGAGGCGTTACGTCTGGCGGGGAGGGCAATCGGCGGGCCCGATCGGTAAATGGTGCGGAAAGCCTTGCCGCGCCGCGCCCGCGCGGGACCGAGGGTCCGTCCGGAGGCGGCGATGGCGCGGTCCGCGCGACCGCGTCGTCGCATGGGTGGACGAAACGCCGGCAGGCCCCGTGCCTAAAGGGTTTGCGGGACATGGGCGGGCATGCCGAATGACGCCGCGTCCGCGATGTGAAACCGCGCGGCGGCGGTGGCATGGTCCTTGCGCTATGGGTTCCATCAGGCCGACCACCGGCACTGCCTACAACTTGTTCCTTCTTGCGCGGAAACGCCGGAATCGGTTGCAGGCGGTTTCAAACCCTTTCGCACAGGAGTCTCGCAAGTGGGAGCAATGGAACTCAGGCACGAGCACAAACAGACGCAGACGCTGTCGCCCCGCCTCCAGCACGCCGTGCGGCTGCTGCAGATGTCCTCGTTGGACTTTTCAACCATGGTCACCGACATGCTGGGACGCAATCCGTTCCTGGAGGTGACCGAGAGCGGTGACGACTCGCTGCCGCTGGACGCCGACGTCCCGGTGGCGCCGTCGCCGGTGATGTCGGAGACGCCCGAGCCGCTGCCCGACGACCGCGAGATCTGGCGCGCCGAGAGTTCCGGTTCAATGCGGCGCGCCGATGACGGCGAGCTCAGCGCGCTGGAGATGACCGCGGCCCAGACCTGCCTGCGCGAGCATCTGCGCAGCCAGCTCAACGTGCTGCGGCTCTCGCCGCGCGACCTGGTGCTGGCGACGATCGTGGCCGAGTCGGTCGATGACGACGGCTATCTGCGCAGCTCGCTCGAGGAGCTGGCGGCGGTGGCGCAGATGCAGCCGCCGGTGGCCATCGAGGAGATGCAGATCGCGCTCAAGCGCGTGCAGGCGCTGGACCCGCTGGGCGTGGGCGCGCGCAGCGTCGCCGAATGCCTGCTGCTGCAGCTGCCCAAGATCGAGGAACCGCGCAGCCGCATGCTGGCCGAGCGCATCATCACGCAGCATCTGAACCTGCTGGCCTCGCGCGACATCCCGGCGCTGGCGCAACTGCTGGATGTCAGCGTGGCGGAAGCGGAGGCGGTCTGCCTGAAGCTGCGCCGCTTCGATCCGCGGCCGGGCTGGCGCTACGAGACCACGCAGGCCGCGTACATCGTGCCGGACGTGCTGACGACCAAGGTGCGCGGACAGTGGCGGGTGCAGCTGAATCCGGCGGTGATCCCCAAGGTGCGGATGAACCAGGTCTATGCCGAGCTGTTCCAGCGCCACCGTCAGCAGGGGCATGCCGAGATGGCGAACCATCTGCAGGAGGCGCGCTGGACCATGCGCAACATCGAGCAGCGCTTCTCGACCATCCTGGACGTGGCCAGCGCGATCGTGCGCCGGCAGCGCCACTTCCTGGAGTTCGGCGCGATGGCGATGAAGCCGCTGGGCCTGAAGGAGATCGCCGACGAGGTCGGCATCCATGAGTCGACGGTGTCGCGCGTGACGAACAACAAGTACCTCGCGACGCCGACCGGCGTGTACGAGCTGAAGTACTTCTTCTCGCGCGCGATCGTGAGCAGCAACGGCAGTGCGTGCTCGGGCACGGCGATCCGCGGGCTGATCAAGGACATCATCGAAGCCGAGCGTCCGGACAATCCGCTGTCCGACGCCGAGATCACGCGCCAGCTCGCGCGTCAGGGCCTGGTGGTCGCGCGGCGCACCGTCACCAAGTACCGCCAGATGCTGCGTATCGACGCGGTGGAGCGGCGCCGCCAGCACAGCTGAGCGCCGCCAGCCGGCGGCGCCTCGGGATCACCGGGATGATCACCCGGGTCAACGGCGGCCGGTCTCCTTCGGGGCCGGACCGCCTTTGGTCGCGTCCTCCTTGACGAGTTGATCGCGCTGCTGCGCGTCCAACCCGGGCGTGGCCCGCATCTCGGTGTCGACCTGGCCCTGCCTGAGGTCCTTGCCGGCCTGGCCCATCACCTCGCGCTGCCGGTCGCCCGCGGCGCCGGTGCCGAGACTTCCCGTCGAGTCGCCGCCGACGCTCTGGTCGCGCTCGTGCGGCAGCTGGGCATCGGCGTCTGCGGTGCGTTCGTCCGCATGCGCGGTCCCCGGCGCGACGGGCGCCTTGTCGAGCATGCGCCGCGGAGCGGCATCGCCGGTCCGCGTGCCGGTCTTGTCGTCGTGGCTGGTGGCCATGGCGGAATCCTTGTTCGTGGTCATGTCCGATTCCAGGCAATCCGAAGGCCTGTCGGCGCCCACTGATGGCGCCTCGGACTTCGATTGAAACGACATTCATGACCTTCAGACCCACCGCGCCATCGAGCGCCTCCCCGTCGGCCACTGGCGCGACAGGCCTCGACGCGTCGGAGACACGCGCCGCGCAGATTCAGCAGGCCATCCTCACCGCGGACCTGCGAGCGTTCCAGATGCGCATCCTGAGCAAGCATGCGCAACTGATCGACGTCCTGAAGGACATCGACGCATCCCGCGTCGCGACGCATGAGCCCCTCATGCCTCGCCGCGACCGTCTGGTCGAGGGCCTCATGCAGGCGAGCCGCGGCCTTGGGTTGCCGGAAACGATGGACACGGAGCAGGTCTGGCGAGCCTGGACAGGCCAGCGCACGCGGGAGCAGCTCGAGCAGGCGCAGCTCCGGCTGGACGCCAGTCTGAGCGCGGCAGCCCGGCTGACGCAACTGCTCTCCGAGGCGGGATCCCCGATGACGCCGCGCACGCATGGCGCCCTGGCTGAGTACGAGGCAGCCGTCGCCCGGGCGCGCCGGCAGGTGCCGGCGGCGCAGTTGGGACCGTGCCTCGTCAAGCTGGATGCGCTTGACGTCGACGAGCTCGACAGACCGTCGGGCTACCGGGAGCGACTGGGACAACTGCTCGACAGCGGGTGTCCGGCTGGCCGGCGGGCCATGCAGGCGCCACGAGCCAGGCAGGTGCCGGATGCCGTGGAGATGGTGATGCTGGAGGCGCCGGGCTTCGACGAGCCGGAGCACTCGGCGGACGGCAGCACGCCGCCGCCGTCGCCCGGCCCCTTGCGGGAGCGCTGAGGCGGCGGGCGCCGTCAGGCGCCGGAACGGCGCTTGCCGCACCGCCCGCCATGAACGCCTGGCAATCCCGATTCACGCTGCTCGACGCCGACCTCATGCTCTGGGGTCAGCTGTTGCTGGGCGGCCTGGTCATCGTCGCGGGCGCGCTGCTGCTGCATGCGGTGCTCAAGCCCATCGCGCTGCGCCTGACGCGCTTCTCGTCCGTGCTGACCTCGGTCGTGCAGCGCTGCACGAACCCGGCGCGATGGGCGATGCCGCTCGCCGGGCTGCTGATCGCCACGCAAGGCGTGCCCGACACGGTGCCCGGGATCAACGGCGTCCAGCACCTGCTGGGCGTGCTGACGATCGTGGCGATCGGCGCGGTGGCGAGCGGCGCGATCACCGGCGTGGCCAACGGCGTCACCGCGATGCACCGCGTGGACGTGGAGGACAACCTCCAGGCGCGCCGCATCCAGACGCAGACCCGGGTGCTCGCGCGCATCGCCAAGGGCGCGGTGTTGCTCACGGCGCTGGCCTTCGTGCTGATGACCTTTCCGCGCGCCAAGCAGGTGGGCGCGAGCCTGCTGGCCTCGGCGGGCATCGCCGGGCTGGTGTTCGGCCTGGCGGCGCGCTCGGTGTTCGGCAACCTGCTGGCCGGCCTGCAGATCGCGATGGCGCAGCCGATCCGGCTTGACGACGTGCTCATCATCCAGGGCGAGTGGGGCCGGGTGGAGGAGATCACCTCCACCTACGTCGTGCTGAAGATCTGGGACGAGCGCCGCCTGGTGATCCCGCTTCAGTGGTTCATCGAGAACCCGTTCCAGAACTGGACGCGCACCAGCGCGAGCATCCTGGGCACGGTGATGCTGTGGGTGGACTTCACGCTGCCGGTGTCGGAGCTGCGCGAGAAGGCGGCGGCGATGTGCAAGGCCTCGGCGCATTGGGACGGACGCGTGTGCGGCGTGCAGGTGGTCGAGACCACCGAGCGCACGATGCAGATCCGCGTGCTGGTCAGCGCGAAGGACTCGGGCAAGGCCTTCGACCTGCGATGCGAGCTGCGCGAGGGCCTGATCGCCTGGCTGCAGAAGACCCACCCGCAGTCGCTGCCGCGCGTGCGCGCGCTCGTCGAGGACCTGCCCGCGCCGGCGGCGCCGGTGGTCAAGCCGTCGCTGCCGCCGTCGCCGGCGCCCTGACCCCGTCTCCGGGTCTCCTGTCCCCGCATCCGATGCTTGCCGCGGCTCAGCCGATCGCGTCCAGCATCAGCCGCAGCACCTCGTCGATCTCGGCCTGCTCGTTGAGGAAGTAGCGCGCGTGGCTGTGGTCGAGCCGAGGCCCGACGCGCACGGTGACCCAGCTGCCGCCGACCTGCTCGAAGGCCGGCTCGTCGTTGGTGTCGTCGCCGATGAAGAAGCCGGCATCGGTGCCGTAGCGCCGTGCGAGCCGCGTCAGCGCGTCGCCTTTGTGCGGCGCGTCGGTCACCAGCACGTTGACGACGCGCTTGCCGTTCTCGGCCTCGACGCCAGGCGGCAGATCCCGCATCAGCTCGGCGATCGCCTCGCGGGCGATCACCGGGTTGGGCGCCATGCGGTAGTGGATCGCGATCGAGGCCCCCTTGTCCTCGATGGTCGCGCCCGCTTCGTTCAGCATCGGCTCGAGCCGCCGCGCCTCGCGGCGAAAGGGCGCGAGCGCCGCCACCACGCGCGGATCGGGCCCGTCGAACTCATCCTCCGCGCCATGGTTGCCGACGATGTGCGTCGGCTTGAAGCCGAGCCGGTGCCGCACGTCCAGGACCTGGCGGCCACTCACCACGGCCACCGGCAGCCGCGCGGCGAGCCGCTCCAGCAGGCGTGCCGTGGGCTCCGGAATCCGCGCCTCGTCCGGGTGCATGACGATGGGGGCGAGGGTGCCGTCGAAGTCGAAGCCCAGCAGCGGCCGGCGCTTCATCAGATCGCCGAGTGCCGCGCGGCCCTCGGCGTCGAGCAGGTAGCGGGTCGGCATCATGGCGACAGCGCCTCCTCGCCCGATTCGCGCGCGCGCCGCTGCACGCGCCGCGTGATGCGCTCGCGCAGCCGCCATTGGCCCGCGTCGGCCAGCATGCGGCCGGCCCAGCGGTAGACGTTGAACTCGCGCACCGTCATGCGCAGGCTGGCCATGCGCTCGCGCTGTTCCTGCGCCGGCATCGTCGCGGCGCGATGCAGCGCATCGGTGGTCTCCTCGACGTGGTACGGATTGATCACCAGCGCCTCGGGCAGCTCGCGCGCCGCGCCGGCGAAGCGGCTCAGGATCAGCACGCCCTGGTCGTCGTCGCGCGCCGCGATGAACTCCTTGCACACCAGGTTCATGCCGTCGTGCAGGCTGGTCACCACGCACATGTGCGCGGCGCGATAGAGCTCCATCAGCGCCGAGTGGTCGTGGTGCTCGGCCAGCAGCAGCACCGGCTTGTAGCCGGCCTCGCCGAAGCGCAGGTTGATGCGCTCGGTGACCCGGTGGATGCGGTCCTGGAACTCGCGGTACTCCTCGAGCGCGCTGCGCGTGGGCGCCGCCACCTGGACCAGCACGAAGCGGCCCTGCCACTGCGGGTACTTCTCGAGCAGCCGCTCCACCGCGTGCAAGCGCTCGAGGATGCCCTTGGTGTAGTCGAAGCGGTCCACGCCCACGGCCATCACCGTGTCGGGCGCCAGGCCCAGCCGCTCGAACACCGCGGCGCGCGCGTCGGCCGGGGAGGGCCAGCCGGCGCGCTCCTCGTCGGTGGGCCAGGCGATCGAGATCGGATAGCTCTGCACCAGCGTCGGCTCGCCCTGGTAGCTGATGGTCGAGTGCTCGTGCTCGATGCGGGCCTCCAGGTAGCGGTCCACCGTCTCGGTGAAGTTCTTGCAGTGGAAGCGCGTGTGGAAGCCCAGGATGGTGCTGCCCAGCATCCCTTGCAGCAGCTCGCGCCGCCACGGGCAGATGCCGAAGGACTCCGGGTTGGGCCAGGGGATGTGCCAGAAGGTGATGATGGTCGCCTTGGGCAGCTTCTCGCGCACCATCGCCGGCAGCAGCGCGAAGTGGTAGTCCTGCACCAGCACCACGGGGTCGTCGCCGCGCGCCTCGGCCACGACGGCGTCGGCGAAGCGCTGGTTGACCGCGCGGTACTGCGCCCAGTCCGATTCGCGGAACACCGGCCGCACGTGCGCGACGTGGCACAGCGGCCAGAGTCCTTCGTTGGCGAAGCCCTGGTAGTAGCCGCGCTCTTCCTCTTCGGTGAGCCAGATGCGGCGCAGCACGTATTCCTGCGTGTCGGGCGGCACGGCGACGCGGTCCTGCGCGTCGACCACGTCCTGGTCCGCGGTGCCGCTGCCATGCGCGATCCAGGTGCCGGAGCAGGCCCGCATCACCGGCTCCACGGCGGTGACCAGGCCGCTCGCCGGGCGGCTGACGGTGATGCCGTTGGGCCCGCGCTGATGGATGTAGGGCTCGCGGTTGGAGACCACGATCACCTGATCCCCGCGCAGCTGCGTGCGCAGCAGCCCGCGCAGGCGGTCGGGGTCCCAGGGCGTCAGCGGACCGTGCTCGCGGTAGAGGTTGTCCTCCAGTTCGCGGATGTGCTGGCGGATTTCCACCTCCAGCGGCTGCAGCTCCGGCGGCGCGGTCTGCGGGCCGCCGCGCTCGGTGGCGCCGCCCAGCAGCGGCCGCACGAGGCCCTCGCCGCGCAGGATCGCGCGCATGCCGGAGACCCAGCCGCGCCAGCTCAGCTGCGCGACGATCATCGTGATGCCCGCGACCGCCAGGCCCAGCACCGTGATGAAGATGATCATGTAGCGCCGCGTGTCCAGGCTGCGGCGATCGGGCAGGCTGAGGTCGTGCAGCAGCACCAGGCGGTCGGAATCGGCCTGCTGCGGGTTGACCGGGAACACGCCCACGTGCACCGCGCCGCTGGCCAGTTCCAGCCGCGGGTCCTTGCGCGTGGCGGTGACCTCGGCCTCCTTGCAGCTCAGCGTGTCGGGGAAGCCCTTGGTGCTGAGCACCTGCGTGCCGTCGGCCGCGCACATCGCGATGCCGACCAGGCGCTCGTCGAGCACGCCGCGCTCGAGCAGGTTGCGCAGGCGGTCGCGCTGGGCGGTGGGATCGATGTCGGTGATCGCGACGGAGAGCGTCTTGGCCACCATTTCGCCGCGCGCGCTCAGGTCGCGCGAGAACCAGCGCAGTGTCATCCGGTCCAGCAGCGGCAGCGCCAGCAGCGCGGCCACGGTCAGCGTGATCAGCAGCGGAACCAGGAAGCGGATCTGAAGATGCAGCGACTTCATGCGCGGCTGCCCGCGCGTCGGGGCGCAGGGTCTGCCAGGACGCTGAAGTCCTCGTCGTCGTCATCGATGCCGTCGATGCCGCCGGGGTCCGCGGCCACGCGAGGACGTCCCCGCAGCGCGTGCAGGCCGCCGAGCGCCAGGCCGGCCGCGAAGCCGCCGTAGACCATCAGCAGGCTCATCGCCGAGGGCGGACGCGTGCCCGAGGCGGTGGCGCGCCGGTCGGCGCCCGGCGTCAGCACGCTGGGCGTGACGACGCGATCGACGCCGACCGCCACGGCGGTCAGCAGCAGCGCGTCGGTGACCGCGTTGGCGGGGGTGGGACGATCGCGCAGGGCGCGCAGCCGGTCGTAGAGGGCGCCCCACACCAGGCTGGTGGCGGCGTGCAGCGCGATGTCGGCCGCGGAGGATTTCAGCGGCGGACGGCCGACGCGGTACTCGGAACGGCCGACCAGATGGGCCTGATCGGACCCGCTGCCGCGCAACAGCGCCAGACCCGAGAACAGGCTGGCCAACACGCCGTCGGCGCACGCCCGGCGCAGGGCCGGGAGCAGCAATGCATTCAAAGGCGACTCCTGTGACAGAGGGAAACAGCCCTCCAGAGAGGCAATCGCCGTGCCGTGCCTGGACGCGCCCTCAGTTCATCGCGGTGGGCGGCGGCATGTAGGGCGGTTCGCGCACCGGAATGGGGTTCTCGCCAGGGATCGGGGGGTCGATGACGTCCGGGGGATCGGTATCGGGCCCCGGCGTGGGGCCATGCGGCGGCGGTGGAACGTAGGGCACTTCGTTCGGATGCGGCGGGCTCGGCGGCACCGTGTGGGCGTGGAGCGGCGGGGCGAATGGCGTCATGGGCGGTCCTTGTGTCGCCCCACCGCCTGCAAGCGGCGCGCCCGGCTTTCAAGTGGCGGCTTCGCCGCAATGTGACGGCCCCTCACCCCTCCCTCTCCCCGCCAGCGGGGAGAGGGTGTGCGAAGAGTGGCGCCAGTCGCTAGCGGGGAGAGGGTGTGCGAGGAATGGCGCTAGTCGCCAGCGGGGAGAGGGTGTGCGAAGAGTGGCGCCGGCATTACTCCCTCGCCCGCTTGCGGGAGAGCAACCGTGCCAAGCGCTGCTGCTTACCAACTCCCTCGCCCCCCGCGAGGGGGGAGAGGGCAGGGGAGAGGGGGTGCTTCGAAGGGCAGCAGCGCTGTGCCACGAGCCCCCTCTCCCCTCCCTCTCCCCGCAGGGGCGAGGGGGTTTACTACGACGTCCGGCTCTTGCCCCCTCGCCCGCTTGCGGGAGAGGGTTGGGGGTGAGGGCCCGCGGCGGTGGAAGTACAGCTTGGTCCGGCGCTTGCCGATTCCCGGCATCGATGACCGTTCCGAAGGAGTACCCCATGACGACGAAGACCGCGAAGGACACCGTGGAGAAACAGCAGCACGTCCAGCACCAGCAGGACGTCAAGGACCAGGAGAGGGCCGCGAAGCAGGCCGGCAGGAAGTCCGCGAAGGACGAGCCGGTACAGGCCGGCCCGCGCGAGGAGCCGGGCCGCTTTCCGGCACAGCACCTGGACAAGCCCGGTGAAGAGGGCGATCTCGCGACCGCGCCGCGCTTCCTCGCGCCGGACTACCGAGGCAGCGGCAAGCTCGAGGGCCTGACCGCGATCGTCACCGGCGGCGATTCCGGCATCGGACGCGCGGTGGCGGTGCTGTTCGCGCGCGAGGGCGCCGACGTCGCCATCGTCTACCTCGATGAGGACGAGGACGCGCGCAAGACCGCCAGCCACGTCGAGGCGGAGGGCCGTCGATGCGAGCTGATCAAGGGCGACGTGCAGGACCGGGAGTTCTGTCTGCAAGCGGTGCAGAAGGTCGTGCAGCGCTTCGGGCGCCTGGACGTGCTGGTGAACAACGCCGCGTTCCAGGAGCACGCGCAGGGTCTGGCCGACATCACCGAGGAGCGGCTGGAGCTGACCTTCCGCACCAACATCTTCGGCTACTTCCACATGGCGCAGGCCGCGCTGCCGCATCTGAAGAAGGGCGCCAGCATCATCAACACCGGCTCGGTGGTGGGGCTGCAGGGCAGCGCCACGCTGCTGGACTACGCCTCCACCAAGGGCGCGATCCACGCCTTCACCAAGTCGCTGGCGCAGAACCTGCTGCCCAAGGGCATCCGCGTGAATGCGGTCGCGCCGGGACCGGTGTGGACGCCGCTCAATCCGGCCGATGCGCCGGCCGACAAGGTCCCCGAATTCGGCGCGAAGAGCGACATGAAGCGCGCCGCCCAGCCCGAGGAGCTGTCACCGGCCTATGTGTTCCTGGCCTCGCCGGTGTGCTCGGGCTACGTGACCGGGATCGTGCTGCCGGTGACCGGCAGCGTCGGCGCGATCTAGGCCGTTCGTGGCCACCGCGGGGCGGGGGCATCCCGATTGCCCGCAGCCGCATCAAGGAGAGGCCCATGAAGGACAAGGCTTTCGACACGCCCTGGCAACGGGTCCGGCGCGCCGATGCGGCGAGCCTGCAGTTGCCGCACGTCAGCGCCCCGTTTGAGCGGGAACGTCCGCCAGCCGTGCTGATCGCCGCGGGCGGAGCGCCGAAGCGGGAGCAGGGCTCGGAGAAGGAGTCCGACGCCGGACGCGAGCGTCCCGCCGAGCCGCCCGCGCCCGGGCCGGAGCAGGCGCCGCACGAGCATCCGGACGATCCGGGCGTGCATCCCGACGGACCGCGCCGCTATCACGACGATCACGCGACGCCCGCGCGCCAGAGCGCGGAGGAAGGGGTGCCGGCATGAGGTCCCAGGTCCTGCCGCAGAGCGGCTTCCGCGCGGACCTGCTGGCGCGCGACGAGGTCGTGGCGCTGCTGGTGGATGACCACCAGCGGGCGCAGCATGCCTTCCACCAGTTCGACCGGCTGTGGGAGCGCGGTGAACACGAGTCCTGCGAGGCGCTCGTGCGCCGCACCTGCGCGCTGCTGACGGTGCATGCGACGCTGGAGGAAGAGCTGTTCTATCCGGCGGTGCGCAGGTGTCCGGAGATCGGCGCCGTGGAGCGCCGCCTGATCAACGAGGCGGAGATCGAGCACCTGGTCGTGCGCATCCTGATGTCGCAGCTGCGGCGCATGCGATCCGACGACTCGCAGTTCGCGCCGCTGGTGGGCGTGCTGGGCCGCTACGTCGCGCATCACGCGAAGGACGTGGAGCAGGGCATCCTGCCGCGGCTCACGCATGCGTCGTCGGTGGACTGGCGCGCGCTGTCCAGCGCGCTGCGGCGCCGCCGCGACGAGCTCGAACGCCAGTGGCGCGACGAGCTCAGCCTGGAGAGCTCGGAGTACGAGCGGCAGCAGGACGCGTGAGCGCCAAGGTGGTCGGCTGACGACCTTGGCACGGCAACAAAGTTCCATTTCCGGTTGAATTGGAACTTTGTTGCCGTGAGTGGTCCGGCCCTCGAGAGGGCCGGACGCCACGTCACCGCAACACCGGCTCCTTCTCCCGATCGAAGCGCCGCGGCTGGCCCAGCGCGGTGACGAAGGCCGCGATCGCGTCGTTGCCCGCCGCGCCCTGGAAGAACAGCATCGCGTCGCCGCTGGCCTCGTCGGCCGAGGAGGGCGCGCGCGCCGCTTCCAGCAGCGCGCTTTCCGCGCCCAGCACCAGGATCGGCTTGCAGTGGCGGTAGATGTCCTGGACGAAGTTGACCGCCAGCGTCGACGTGGACAGCGTCGGCATCTCGTCGGACTCCGCCGGCACCACCACCGCGTCCCACACCGGCCCCGGCGCCGTGTCGACCGTCACCTCCACCTGGATCGGATCGCCGCCGCCCGCCGGCACCACCTCGCCCAGCCGGTGACCGACGAAGCGCGGCACGCCGCCCGCCTCGAGCACCGCCTGATGCACCGCGCGCAGGCCATCGGCCTCGATGCCCTGGTGCACCAGCAGCGCGACCTTGCGGCCCTGCAGCGTGCCGTCGCCCGGATGCGCCGTCAGCGACAGCGCGCCGGAGCGCCGCACCTCCGGCGCCTGCACCGATCCCTCCACCGCCGCGCCCACGGCCGTCGGCGCGAGCAGGTCCGGCGCCGGGGCCGGCAGCTCCATGCCCAGGCCCTCGGCCACGCGCGCGGCCAGTCCCGCATCCACCCGCAGCAGGTTGGACACCATCCGCTGCCGGATCGCCGGCACCTGCACCCGCGTCAGCTCGAAGCGGAACGCGTTGACGATGTGCGCCTGCTCGGCTTCGCTCTGGCTGTTCCAGAACAGGGTCGCCTGCGCGAAGTGCTCGGCGAAGCGCTCCGGCTTGCCGCGCAGCGACTCGCCGTTGACCGGCTGCGGGAACGAGACGAAGCCGCTCGCGCCGGCCTGGAACGGACAGCCGCCGCCGAGCGAGTTCGGCTCGTACGCGACCCGCCCGCGGTTCAGCGCCTGGCGGTGCATGCCGTCGCGCTGGTTGTTGTGCACCGGCGCCACCGGCGAGTTGATCGGGATCTCGTGGAAGTTGGGCCCGCCCAGCCGCGAGATCTGCGTGTCCACGTACGAGTGGATGCGGCCCTGCAGCAGCGGGTCGTTGGTGAAGTCGATGCCGGGAACGACGTGCGCCGTGCAGAACGCGACCTGCTCCGTCTCGGCGAAGAAGTTGTCCGGATTGCGCGTCAGCACCATGCGCCCGACCGGCCGCAGCGGCACCAGTTCCTCCGGCACGATCTTGGTCGGATCGAGGATGTCGAAGGACCAGCCCTGCGCCTGCTCCTCGGTGAAGACCTGCACCGCGAGCTCCCATTCGGGCAGCACGCCGCCCTCGATCGCTTCCCACAGGTCACGGCGATGGAAGTCCGGATCGGCGCCGGCGATCTTCACCGCCTCCTCCCAGACCAGCGAATGGGTGCCGGCCTTGGGCGTCCAGTGGAACTTGACGAAGCGCGCCACGCCCTGCGCGTTGACGAAGCGGAAGGTGTGCACGCCGAAGCCCTGCATCATCCGGTAGCTGCGCGGGATCGCCCGGTCCGACATCGCCCACATCAGCATGTGCGTGGACTCCGGCATCAGCGACACGAAGTCCCAGAAGGTGTCGTGCGCGCTCGCCGCCTGCGGCATGCCGTGGTGCGGCTCGGGCTTGAGCGCGTGGACCAGGTCGGGGAACTTCATCGCGTCCTGGATGAAGAACACCGGGATGTTGTTGCCCACCAGGTCCCAGTTGCCCTCGTCGGTATAGAACTTGACCGCGAAGCCGCGCACGTCGCGCGCGGTGTCGATGGAGCCGCGTTCGCCGGCGACGGTGGAGAAGCGCACGAACACCGGCGTGCGCTTGCCGGCGGCCGCGAACGGCGCCGCCATGGTCAGCTCATCCAGCGCGTCGTAGCACTCGAAGTAGCCATGCGCGCCCGAGCCGCGCGCATGCACCACGCGCTCCGGGATGCGCTCGTGGTCGAAGTGGGTGATCTTCTCGCGGAGGATGAAGTCCTCCATCAGCGTCGGTCCGCGCAGGCCCGCCTTCAGCGAGTTCTGGTTGTCGCCCACGCGCACGCCCTGGTTGGTGGTGAGCGGCTGTCCGCCGCTGTCCACGCGCACGCGGTCCAGCGATTCGGTGGTCGCGTTGTAGCCGGATTCGGGCAGGCCGTCGCCGACCTTGTCGGAGGCGAAATCCTCGCTCACCGTGCTGCCGGCGACGAGTTCGTCGGACGGCCCCGTGGCGGCGCCGGGCACCGGGTGGATGGCGTTGTCGCGCCCGTGCTCGACCGCCTTGAGCGGATTGGTCGGCATCGATTCCGCGAGCGCCGCGGTGCCGCCGGCCTTGCGCGCGAGGCGCACCTGCGATTCGGTCAGGCCGGCGGCGGCGCTGAGTTCGGCGCGCGCGGGTCCGCCGAAGGTGCTCAGCGCGGAGCCGAGTCCCTCGTTGGACGGGCCGGTCGCGGGCTTGGCGGAGGGCTTGGCGGCGGCTTTGGCAGCGGGCTTGGCAGCGGGAGCGGTTTTCTTCGTGACCATGCAATGTCCTTGGCTGGCGTGGAGGAGTGGCTGCGGGCGCAGCCGTCCAGCCAGGGATGGCAATCGCGATGCCGCCGCGCGGCACGCCGGTTGCCGCGTGCAGGCATCCCCTTTTTTTCCTGTTGCATGAAAGGACACGCCATGACCGCGCGATACGGCAAGAAGGCCCAGGACGAAGTGCACAAGGCCATGCACGAGGAAAAGCACGGCGAGCTCAAGAGCGGCCGCAGCGGCAAGAAGGTCACGAACCCGAAGCAGGCCGTCGCGATCGGCCTGTCCAAGGCGCGCAAGGCGGGCGCCAAGGTGCCCGCCAAGCGCTCAGCGTCGAAGGCGCATCACTGAGACCGGATGTCCGCGCCCGCGCGCCCGCAGCTCACTACGGCTCACTGTGAAGCCGGCGTGCTGGCCGCGCCGGCGGCGGCCGGGAAGGCGGCCTTCGGTCCCGCGGCGCCCGCCGCGGTGACGCGCCAGATCACGTTGCCAACGTCGTCCGCCACCAGCAGCGCGCCCTGGCGGTCGAGCGCGACGCCGACCGGCCGGCCCTGGGCATCGCCCTTGGCGTTCAGGAAGCCGGTCAGCACGTCGACCGGCATGCCGCTGGGCTTGGCGCCGACGAAGGGCACGAAGATGACCTTGTAGCCGGACGGCACCTTGCGATTCCACGAGCCGTGCTGGCCGACGAACATGCCGTGCGCGAAGGTCTGCGTCAGCGCATTGCCGTCCGCGGCCGCCAGGCCCAGCGAGGCCGTGTGCGCGCCCACCGCGTAATCCGGCATCAGCGCCTTGTCGACCAGTTCGGGCCGCTGCGGCTTGACGCGATCGTCGACGTGGCGGCCGTACCAGCTGTAGGGCCAGCCGTAGAAGCCGCCGTCCTGGACCGAGGTGATGTAGTCGGGCACCAGGTCGTCGCCGAGCTCGTCGCGCTCGTTCACGGCCACCCACAGCGCCTTGCTGGTGGGTTCCCAGGCCAGGCCCACCGGATTGCGCAGGCCCGAGGCGAACACGCGCGTGGCGCCGCTCTGCAGGTCGATTTCCAGGATCGCGGCGCGGCGCTGTTCGTTCTCGATGCCGTTCTCGGCGACGTTGCTGTTGGAGCCGATGCCGGCATACAGCTTGGTGCCCTCGGCGTTCGCGACCAGGCTCTTGGTCCAGTGGTGGTTGATCGAGCCGCCGGGCAGGTCGGCCACCTTTTCCGGCTGGCCGCCGAGCCGGGTCTGGCCGGTGGCATACGGGAAGCGCACGACGGCGTCGGTGTTGGCGACGTAGAACTGGTTGCCGATCAGCACCATGCCGAAGGGGGAGTTCAGGCCCTCGGCGAAGACGAAGCGCTGGTCGGCGACGCCGTCGCCATCGGTGTCGCGCAGCAGCGTGATGCGGTTGGCGCTCCTGGGGGTCGCGCCGGCCTTCTTCTGGAACTGCTTGGTGATCCAGGCCTTGGGGCCCTTGCCGTCGTCGGGGCGCGCCGGCGCGTTGGTCTCGGCGACCAGCACGTCGCCGTTGGGCAGCACGTAGAGCCAGCGCGGGTGATCGAGCTGGTCCGCGAAGCGCGCGACCGCCAGGCCCGCGGCCGCGCGCGGTTTGCCGCCGGCCGGCCAGCCCACCGCCTTGGCGACGTTGATGGTGGGCAGCAGGCCCTTCTGAGGCTCGGGCAGCGTGGGGTTCGGGCCGTAGCCGGGCGGCGTGGCGGGCTGGGCCTCGAGCGCGAGCGTGGCGCCCGCGCCGCCGGCCAGGGCGGCGAGCAGGCAACTGGTGAACAGGACGCCCGCATTGCGACGGACGCGGCGGGCACGAGGGGGCATGTTGTGGTTCATCGGGTTCTCCATCGATGCGCCGCTTCACGGCGGCCGGCTGCAGCGGACCCTCCAGCAAGCGGGGTGCCCGGCGCGGCCGCCTTGCCCGTCGATCACTGGTGGGGCGACAGCGACAGCTCCTCCGCGGCGTCGACCAGCACCTTGGCCAGCGGCAGCTCCGGGTCGGCCCTCAAGGCGGTCTGCAAGGCGCGCAGCGGCTCCAGCAGGCGCGGGACCGCATCCTCGCGGGAAGCAGCGACGTTCGCGCGGGCGGTGACCCCGGTGACCGAGTTGCGAAGGTCGATCAGGTCCCGGGCGGTTGTCATGTCCTTGGCCAGGGCTTGCAGGTCGAGGGAGCGCAGCGGTCCTCCCAGCACCGCGTCGAGCGGGCGGTGCAAGGCGGGGATCGGCTCGCCAGTGGCGGGGTGGAACAGCAGGGGCGGCATGCCCCGCAGTCCATCGCGCGCGATGTCGAGCGGCTCGTGCGCGGCGTCCAGCAATCGGCGAGGGCGCAGCAGACGCGTCTGTTCGTCGAAGTTCACGTCCGACCATGTCGCGCCGGGCCGCCCCAGCACCCATTGCGCCAGCACCGCGCGCTGCAGCTCGGCGGCCGGGAGCTCGGAGAGCCAGGCGTCGGGCGGGGAGGGGTCCGGGTCGTCCACCAGGACGCCCGGCACGCCGTCGAGGATTGCCGAGGTGGCGCACGGGAAACGCAGATCCAGGCGGGTCTGATCAACGATCTTCCGGTGCAGGACCGACGCCAGGACCGCATGCTGCGGGCCGGCGTCGGCCGGCGCGATGGCCTGCCGGGTCGGCATGGGGCAGAAGCGATAGAGCCGGCGGCCGTCCCCGCGCATCACAAACCGCTCGGAGGTGCCATCCCAGGTCCCCTGGACATTGGGCAGCTTCTTCACGATGCAGTCCGCGTGCCGTTGCCGCTCGTCGGTGCGTTCGGCCAGGTCGGGGGACAGCAGCTTGGGACAGGAGTCGTCGATCCCTCGCTGAAGCAGCAGGCGATGCTTCAGGACGCGGGCATCGATCCAGGCCACGTAGCGCCGAGCCTGATCGAGCCTGAGCTGCCGCACTTTGCCTGGATGGGAGTCGCCGGCATGGCGTTCCAGGTATTGCGTGGCGAGCTCCCGCGTGGACAGGGCCCTGTCTTCATCGAACGGGTACGCGAGTTCCATCGCGCGGAAGTCCGCCTCCAGCGCCTTGAACGTGCCCAGATTCGGCGCCGTGAGCGTCCTTTGGAAACTCTGGAAGGCCTCCTTGGTTCGCCTGAACGAGAACTGCCTGGACGGACTGGGTTCGGCGGCGGCGAGGCACGCCTTCTTTTCCGACTTGCAGCTCCAGAAGTTCAGCAGCCGTTTCTTGAACACGCCTTGCTTGCCGATCAAGATCCCGCCGCTGGGCGTCAGGGACGGATCGGCCGAGGCGGCCGGCAGGGTGCGCGAGGGTGAGAGACCTTTGGCCATGATGGGTCCATTTCAGCGCCCGGCCGCCAGGTCCGGAGGAACTGCCGCGGAGGCGCCTGCGCATCTGTCCCGGCCCGTTCCCCGCGGGTTCTCGCGCGCAGGCCAGGGCTGCGGGGTCGTGAGCGACCCCGCTTGCCGGATGCGCTGCCTGGTCGCCCGGCGCGCAACGCGTGACGTCAGGCGCGCAGGAGCGGCGTCCGCGCCGGGTGGTCCGCCGTCCTCACGCGGCGCCGGCGCGAGGGCAGCCGCCGGCGCAGTTCGGCGCCGCGGCGGCGCACGATCCGGCCGAAGCGGGCGATGCGCGCCATGACCCTGGAGATCGCCGAGCGCTTCACGCGCTTCAAGGGTTTCACAGGGGCGGCACAGGCGGCGGGAGGCGCTTCCGCCGGGACCAGACCGTTCCCGCTGATCTCCTCGAGGACCTCCGCCGCCTCGGCCAGAACCAATGGCAAGGTCGCGGTGGCCGGGACTCGGGCGACGGCCTGGCGCAGCGCTTGCAGATTGCGTTTGGCCTGCTTGATCGTGTCGTCGGGAAGGAGTTCGGGGCGCGCCTGGCCGACTTCACCGTAGATCTCGTTGCGATGGTGAAGCACGGCGTTGTCCAGTTGCAGTTCGAAGTCACTCTGGGGTCCGACTTCAAGCGCCAGCAGCCCTTTGCGCAGATCGTCGTCAAGCGGTTGCCTCAGCAGGCGTACGCCCGCCGTCGCATCGTCTTCGTCCTGGATCGGCCCTTCTTTCCGGAACAGATTTTCGTCTTGGAACAGCGCCGGAAGAAGCCAGCTGGCCTCGTCCGCGGCGTACGTGCCGGTCACAGGCCAGGGCGTGGCATCGCGGCGCGGCCGCAGCACACCATCCTTGCCGATATGGAAGTCGTCCCAGGCCGCGCCATGGCGACCCAGCAGCCACTGTCCGAGCGCAGCGCACTGCAGCGCCTTCGTGGGCACGGCTTGCAGGAGCCCGGGATCGAACTCAGGAGGTGAATCGACCAGGGTTCCCGCCACGTCGCCAAGTTTGGCCGGCGTCCCTTCCTCCTGCGGCCCGTGGAGTTCGAAGCCGCCGGGGTGCACCTGGCGCAGCGTCCGGGCCACGGTATCCGCCAGCCAGCGCCGCTGACTCGGCAAGCCGGTGATCGGAGGCGAGTCGGGCGAATCCAAGGGAGCAAATTGGTAGACCGGTCGATCCAGCAGGTCGACGATCACGCCCGATTCGGGCACCTTGCAATGACCTTCTTTCCAGGGATCGAGCAGACACGCGGCGTGGGCCTGGCGGCCGGCGGCATCCCGAGGCCGACTCGGAAATCGCTTGTCGAGCTGCTGCTGGCGGCGCTGATGCAGGGCGGCCAGCCAACTGGAGATCAGTTTGGCCCGGTTCTCCGGCGCGCCGGGGTTTTCGTCACAGTAGCGGGAGACGTTGTCTCGAAACAGGCGAGCGTCCTCGAGTGCCAGCGGCGTATCCCGTTGCTGCACGCGGATGGCCTGGTCCGAGAGTAGGTCGAAGAGCGATGGCGCGGGTTCGGGTTTGGATCTGGGCTCAGGCGTTTTGGCGGCCGGGGGCGCCGTCTCGACATTCACCGCATGCATCAGACCATTCACGACCTTGTCGCCGAAGACCTGGACCGTTGTCTTCACGTTCGAGGCCGCGCCTGTGACACGTTGCCGCAAGCGGTTGAAGAACTGCGCGGATTTCCCTTCCTGCACGACCGGACCGTCGTCGTATTGCCCGTGCGCTACCTGCGGGCTGCCGGCTTTCGTGACCGTCATTCAGCGCATCTCCTGGTGACTCCGTCCGCCGGAATCGGCGATTCCGAAGCGGGAAGTTGGGATCTGGGTTCGATGACGGCCGGTCCAGGTTCCGCGAAACAGGCTGTATCTGTGTTGTCGGCTGGCACCCCGCTTGCTCTTCCTGCGGCTTGTTCGCTGAAGGCTTAAGGTCTTGTCCGTTCGAATCAAGGAGCAGCATGACGACTGTGCATCGGGGAGCGGGAGCCGTGGCGCTCCTGGGGGGCGTGTTGTCGGGCGCCGTGGCCGCGCAGGCCGGCCCGGCGGCGCTGCCGGCCGTGGTGGTGACCGGCAGCGTGTCGGAGCGCGCGAGCGACGACGCGCCCTATGCGGTCACGGTGATCGATGCCGACACGCTGCGCGCCGCCGGCCCGCGGCTGCAGCTGTCGGAAGCCTTGAACCGCGTGCCGGGCCTGACCGCCAACAACCGCCAGAACTACGCGCAGGACCTGCAGCTGTCGTCGCGCGGCTTCGGCGCGCGTGCGCCGTTCGGCGTGCGCGGGCTGCGGCTCTACACCGACGGCATTCCCGCCACCATGCCCGACGGCCAGGGGCAGGTCACGCATTTCGACCTGGCCGGCGCGCAGCGCGTGGAAGTGCTGCGCGGACCGTTCTCGGCGCTCTACGGCAACAGCTCGGGCGGCGTGATCGCGCTGGTCGGCGCGCCGGTGCGGCAACGGTTCGCCGAGCTCGGGCTCGACGCCGGCGACGCGGGACTGCGCCAGACGCGCGTCGCCGCCGGCCTGCCGTTCGGCGACGGCTGGGAGGCGCGGATCGGCGCGTCGCATCTGGAACTCGATGGCAACCGGCCCCATAGCGCCGCGCGCCGCGATCTGGCCGAAGGGCGTCTGGCCTGGAACGGCCCGCGCGATCAGGTGCTGGTGCTGCTCAACAGCATCGATCAGCGCGCGCAGGATCCGCTCGGCCTGACGGCGGCGCAGCTGGCGGCCGATCCGGATCAGACCGCCTCGCAGGCCGAGCAGTTCGACACCCGCAAGAACGCGCGTCAGACCCAGCTGGGCGCCCGCTGGCGTCATCGCTTCGACGCGCCGGGCCCGCTGGCCGAGACCGCGCTGACCGTCTACACGGGACGCCGCGCGGTGGCGCAGTGGCAGGCCATTCCGGTCGGCGCGCAGACGCCCCCCGGCAGCGGGGGCGGCGTCGTGGACTTTCATCGGCGCTACGGCGGCGCCGATGCGCGGGCGACGTGGCGGATCGGCGACGCGCGGCTGGCCACGGGTCTCAACGTCGAGCGCCAGCGCGATGACCGCCAGGGTTACGAGAACTTCATCGGTGCCGGCGCCGCGCAGCAGCTCGGCGTGACCGGCGCCTTGCGGCGCGACGAGGAGAACGAGGCCATCACGCGCGAGGCGTATGCGCAGCTGGAGCTGCCGCTCACCGAGACGCTGAGCGCGAGCGCCGGCGCGCGCGCCGGCCGCGTGACGCTGTCGGCGCGGGATCGCTTCCTGTCGAACGGCGATGACTCGGGCTCGCGCCGCTATGGCTACGTGAACCCGGTGGCGGGCCTGGGATGGCGCATCACGCCCGCGCTGCTGCTGCATGCCGCGGTCGGCCGCGGGTTCGAGTCCCCGACGCTCAACGAACTGGCCTACCGCGCGGATGGGCTGGGGGGATTCAACAGCGGCTTGCGGCCTCAGAAGAGCCTGCAGCAGGAGATCGGTGCGAAGTGGCGCGGCCAGGAGGTCGAGCTGGATGTCGCCGCCTTCCATGTCGCCACGCGCGACGAGATCGCCGTGTTGTCCAACAGCGGCGGCCGGTCGAGCTATCAGAACGTCGGGCGCACCCGGCGCAGCGGGGTGGAGCTGTCCGGCGCCTGGGACTTCGCGCCGCGATGGCGGGCGATGGGGGCCGTCGGCTCGCTCAAGGCCCGCTATCGCGATGGCTTCCTGACCTGCCTGGGTTCGCCCTGCGCCGCCGCGAACGCGCCGGTCGCCGCCGGCAACCGGATCGCGGGCACGAACGGCGGCAGCGCCTACGCCGAACTGGCGTGGCGGCCCTTCACGGCGGTGAAGGACGGCGAGCTGGCGCTGGAATGGCGCGGCGTGAAGCGCACCGCCGTCAATGACGTCAACAGCGAATGGGCGGCCGGCTACGGCGTGCTGAACCTGCGCGGGAGCCGGGCATGGACATGGGGCTCGACGCGCGCCGAACTGATCGCCCGCGTCGACAACGCCGCCGGCCGCCGATACGCCGGCAGCGTCATCGTCAACGACGGCAATGGCCGCTTCTTCGAGCCGGCGCCGGGGCGCTCGTTCTGGGTCGGGCTGTCGCTGGGGGCGAGAGAGGCGGCGGAGTAGCGGCGCCTGCCCGCTCCGGCAGGGAGCTCGTCATCGAAGTCGAAGTCGAAGTCGATGTCGACTGGGGTCATGCGGAAGAAATGGCGCGGAGTCGCCATCCTGTGGGCTTTCGGGACCTCTTTTGTTGCTTCGCAGAGCTCGCTCAACTGGCGCAGGGCGGCGTCCGCCGTGCGCTCCGCCAAGTCGCAGCGCGACTCGAACAGTTTCCCCGGCGCGGCAATATCGAGGTAGCGGTCGGCGGCCTCGAACATCTGGATCAGCAGCTCCTTGAGCGGGTCCGGATTCCACGCCCAGCTTTCTTTTGCGTTGCAGACGTCGCTGGCCAGATCGCAGAGCGAGACGAAGGCCGGGTCGCCTCCCGTCGGGCGGCAAAAGCAATGGCAGGTTGGCAGCGCCGCAGCGCGGGCCTTGGCCAGGAGCCGTGGATCGTCCAGGAGCGACTTCTCGATGACCTTGGCCGGCGTCGGCGCCTCGATCAGCGGCTCTTCCTCGGACGGGACGGTCGCGTGGGCCGCAAAGGCGGAACCATCAACGGGAAACATGGGCGCGATCTCCCTGCGCGAAGCGCTCCAGGTTGCGCAGCGCCGCCTTCAGCGTCGCCTCCAGCGACATTTCAATGAAGCCGTTCTCGTCCATCAACTGGATCAGTTCGTCCGGCGGCAGCAGGTCGCCGGCTCGCGCGAGCAGGGCGCGCAGCCCGGCGCCCGGATCCGACGCGGCCTCGTCGCTGCCCAGCCGGGCCAGTTCCTCGCCGAAGCGGTCCAGCCCGGCGGTGATCTCGGCGATCGCGTCGGCCAGCGCCTCCTCGATGGTGGCCGCGTCCGGCAGCGGCGCGCAGCGCTCGCGGACCACCGGCGCCAGGTCGTCCAGCGAGGCCTGGACACGCCGTTTCGCCGCCGACCAGCATCGGCTGGCGGCAGCGCGCCGCGCGTCGCCGTCGGTCTCCTCGCGGTCCGTCGCGACCGCGCCATGGAAGCGGGAACTCATGCCGCATCTCCGTTGTTGGACAGACCGCTTGTGTCATGCGGCCGCGCGATGTCGGTCGACACCGGCGTTGACATTCGTCATCCGCCGGCCGCGCCGCCTCGAAAAAGCGGCCGAACCCGCCGCGGCGTTCGGCCGCCGCCGCGCCGCGGTGCGCGCTCCGGGTTTGTCCGGAACCGGCGCGGGCATGCCCCTTGCCCGATGCCGCTGTCATCGACGACAAGACCGACGATTGGGAGAGTGATGTGACGCAAGCGATGAGCGTGCTGGTGGTGGACGACAAGCCGCAGAACCTGCTCGCGATGCGGGCCTTGCTGGCCGATTCCGGCCTGCAGGTCCTGACCGCCGAGAGCGGGGCGCAGGCGCTGGAGTTGCTGCTCGCGCACGACGTGATGCTGGCGCTGCTCGATGTGCAGATGCCGGGCATGGACGGTTTCTCGCTCGCCGAACTGATGCGCGGCGCGGAGCGCACGCGCCACGTGCCGATCATCTTCCTGACGGCCGGCTCGCAGGAGACGCTGCGCAGCTTCAAGGGCTACGAGGCCGGCGCCGTCGATTTCATCTACAAGCCGGTGGACGCGCATGTGCTGCGCAGCAAGGTCGCGGTCTTCGCCGACCTGCATCGCCAGCGCCTGCTGCTGGCCGAGCGCATCGTCGAGCAGGAGCGCCTGGCGCGCGTGAACGCGCTGATGCTGAGCGCGCTGAGCCACGACATCCGCAGCCCACTGTCGGTGATGATGCTGAACGCCGAACTGCTCATCCGTCAGACCGAATCCCCCTCGCTGCAGAAGGCCGGCCAGCGCGTGAAGGCGGCGGCGACGCTGCTGGGGCGTCAGGTCGATCACCTGGGCAGCCTGGCGCGCCGGCCCTGCGAACTGCTGCAGGTGCGGGCGGTGAGCGGCGATCTGGCCACGCTGGCCGCGCAGCGCCTGGACATCGAGAGCAACCAGACCGTGCTGTGGTCGCCGCCGGCCTTCGAGCGCGTCGGCGACACGCGCGGCGACTTCGATCCCGAGTTGATGGCGCAGGCCATCGACCAGTTGCTGATGCAGGCCGCCACGCATGCGGGCGACAGCACGCTGCGCATCCAGGTGGATGGCGGCGCCCAGCGCTCGCTGGCGCTGCGGATCAGCTTCGACAACGTGCTGAACGCCGAGGCCTCGATCCATCTGTTCGGCGGCGGCGAGCCGGTCTCGGGCATGTCCTCGGCCCAGGTGGGCCCGGGCCTGCAGGAGCCGGAGCGGGTCGCGCGCGCCCATGGCGGGTCGCTGATCGGCACCTCGCGGGCGCGGCAGGGCACGCTGTTCGAGCTGCTGCTGCCCCGGCTCCAGTCCGAACGTTGATTCCAACCAAGATGGGGACAGTCATGAACCGATCCACCGTTCGCGCGATGAAGGCGGCCGTCGCGGCCGCCGCCTGCGCACTGGCCAGTCATGCGATGGCCGACATCACCTTCTACGAGAACGAGAACTTCCGCGGCCGCACCGCGGGCATCGACTCGCAGGTGAACTTCCTGAAAGAGATCGGCTTCGACGATCGCGCGTCCTCCATCGAGGTGCGCGGCGAGCGCTGGGAGGTCTGCGAGGACCCCGGCTACCGCGGCCGCTGCCGCGTGCTGCAGCCCGGCAGCTATCCGTCGCTGCGCTCGATGGGCTTGGACAACCGCATCAGCTCCGCGCGCCGCGTCGACGAGAAGATGGACGTCGGCCGCGACCGCTACGGCCCCGATCCGGAGCCCACCTTCTACCGCCGCGGCGAGGAGGCGCTCTATCAGGCGCAGGTCGTGTCCGTGCGCGCGGTGATGGGGGATGAGCAGCAGCGCTGCTGGATCGAGCAGAAGGAAGTGCGCGACCGGCCCAATGTCGGCGGCGCCGTGGTTGGCGGCGTGCTGGGCGGCATCCTGGGACACCAGTTCGGCGGCGGCAGCGGGCAGGCGGTGACGACCGCCGCCGGCGCGATCGGCGGCGCGGTGGTGGGCAGCAACGTGAACCGCAAGGACGTGCGCAACGTGCAGCGCTGCGGCGCCGTGCCGGACCGCGGCACGCCGCAGTTCTGGGACGTCACCTACCGCTTCAAGGGCCAGGACCACTACATGCAGACCCGGCAGCCGCCGGGCGCCACCGTGACGGTCAACGCGCGCGGCGAGCCCCGCGAATGAACGGCACGAAGACACCCCTGGATGCCGGCTTCTCGCGCGGATCGGCGCTGCGCCACCTGGACTGGCTGCCGCTGCCGACGCTGCTCGGTTTCATCCTGGCGGCGCTGACCATCCTGGTCACGGCCTGGTTCTCCTGGCGCTCGCAGCAGTGGCAGTCGGAGTCCGCCGACGCGATGGCGCGCTCGCTCGCGGTCCAGGAACAGATCCAGGCGCTCGGCTCCGCGGTCAAGGACGCGGAGACCGGTCAGCGCGGCTTCCTGATCACCGGCTCGGACAACTACCTGATTCCGTTCAACACCGCGCAGGTGACGATCCCCGCGGCCACCGAGCGGCTGCGCGCCGCGTTCCAGAACTACCGCCCGCAGCTGGCGCGGCTCGAGACGGTGGAGCAGCTGTTCAAGGCCAAGCTCGGCGAGATGGAGGAATCCATCGCCATGCGCCGCAAGGGCGATGGCGTCGGCGCGGTGACGGTGGTGCAGGGCGACCGCGGCCGCATCCTGATGGAGCGCATCCGCACGCTGCTCGGCGAGATGGAACGCGAGGAGCGCGATCGCGCGGCGGAGCGCCGCGCGCTCTGGGACGCGGCCGTGCAGCAGACCACGGCCGTCATGTGGGGCGGCTCGGCGCTGCTGCTGGTGCTGACCGCCGTGGCGGCGGTGCTGAGCGCGCGCGCCCACCGCGCCGCCAAGATCGAGGAATGGCTGAAGGCCGGCCTGGCGGGCTTGAGCGTCGAGCTGCAGGGTGATCCGCACGTGGAGCGCCTGGCCGAGATCGCCACGGGCTTCCTCGCGCGCTGGACCGGCGCGCGCGTCGGCGCCTTCTACGTGTCGCAGGAGGACGGCAGCTTCCTGCGCGTCGGCGGCTACGCGCTGCCGCTGCCGCAGGGCGACGTGCCGCCGGTGGTGCGCGGCGGCGACACGCTGCTGGGCCAGGCCGTGCGCGACCGCCGTCCGGTGCATGTCACGGCGCTGCCGGCCGACTACCTGCCGGTCAGCTCGTCGCTGGGCCGCGCCGGCTCGGCCGAGCTGCTGATCGCGCCGGTCGGACTGGACCGCCGCGTGCATGGCGCCGTCGAGCTCGGCTACCTGCATCCCGTCGGCGACGCCGAGCGCGAGCTGCTGGCCCGGGTCGCCGAGCCGATCGCGATGGCGCTGCGCGCCGCCCGCGACCGCAGCCGCCTCGAATCGCTGCTCGAGGAGAGCCGCCGCCAGGCCGAGGAGCTGCAGATGCAGCAGGAAGAGCTGCGCGCCTCCAACGAGGAACTCGAGGAGCAGGGCAACGCGCTGCGCGACTCGCAGCTGCGGCTGGAGCGCCAGCAGACCGACCTGGAGGAAAGCAATGTCCGCCTGGAGGAACAGGCGCGCCAGCTGGAGATGCAGCGCAGCGAGCTGACCCACGCGCAGACGCTGCTCACCGAGCGCGCCGAGGCGCTGGAGCGCTCCAACCAGTACAAGAGCGAGTTCCTGGCCAACATGAGCCACGAGCTGCGCACGCCGCTGAACTCCACGCTGATCCTGGCCAAGCTGCTGTCGGACAACAAGGACGGCAACCTCACCGACGAGCAGGTGCGCTTCGCGCAGACCATCACCTCGGCGGGCAACGACCTGCTGATGCTGATCAACGACATCCTGGACCTGTCCAAGATCGAGGCCGGCAAGGTCGACATGCAGGTCGACCGCGTCTCGCTGCCGCGCCTGCTGCAGCAGCTGACGCAGGTCTTCGCGCCGATCGCGGCGCAGCGCAACCTGGCCTTCGGGCTGCAGATGGCGCCCGGCGCGCCCGAGTGGATCGAGACCGACGAGTCGCGGCTCGGACAGATCCTCAAGAACCTGCTGTCCAACGCGCTCAAGTTCACCGAGCGCGGCTCGGTGCGGATGGAGGTCGGCGCGACCGCGGACGGCCGGGTGGCCTTCGCGGTCAAGGACACCGGCATCGGCATCGCGCCGCACCAGCAGGCGCTGATCTTCGAGGCCTTCCGCCAGGCCGACGGCAGCACGCATCGCAAGTACGGCGGCACGGGTCTGGGGCTGTCGATCTCGCGCGACCTGGCGCGGCTGCTGGGCGGCGACATCCACCTGCAGAGCGAGCCGGGGCAGGGCGCGACCTTCAGCCTGGTGCTGCCGCTGCGCCACGAGGCGCCGGCCGAGCAGGACCGCCCGCGTCCGCTGTCGCCGGTCCAGGCGCCGCTGACGGCGCCGCCCGCGATGGCGCCGGCGCCGGCCTTCGGCGCGGCGCTGCCGGACGGCACCGACGAGGACATGGCCGGCGAGCTGGCCGTCTCGCTGCTGCGCGAGCCCGCGCTCGCCGCGCCCGATCCGCGCCTGCCGCAGCTCGACGACGACCGGCTGTCCTGGGTACCGGGCGACCGCGCGATCCTGGTCATCGAGGACGACCAGCGCTTTGCGCTGATCCTGCGCGACCTGATCCGCGAGATGGGCTTCGTCTGCCTGATGGCGCACACGGCCGAGAACGGCCTGTCGGTCGCGCAGCGCTACGCGCCCAGCGCGATCCTGCTGGACATGAACCTGCCGGACCATTCCGGCCTGGGCGTGCTGGACCGGCTCAAGCGCGAGCCGCTGACGCGCCACATCCCGGTGCATGTGATCTCGGTGGCCGACTACACGCACGAGGCGCTGGAGCGCGGCGCCATCGGCTACGCCTTCAAGCCGGTCAAGCGCGAGGAACTGGAGGTCGCGCTGCACAAGCTCGAGGCCAAGTTCTCGCAGCGCGTGCGCACGGTGCTGGTGGTCGAGGACGATGCGCGCCAGCTCGACAGCATCCGCCACCTGCTGGCGGCGGACGAGGTCCGCATCCAGGGCGTGGCGACCGCGGCCCAGGCCCTGGACGCGCTGCGCCAGTCGACCTTCGACTGCATGGTCATGGACCTGAACCTGCCCGACATGAGCGGCTACGACCTGCTCGACCAGATGGCGCGGCAGGAGGACGTGGCCTTCCCGCCGGTGATCGTCTACACGGGGCATTCGCTGTCGCCGCAGCAGGAGCAGCAGCTGCGGCGCTACTCGCGCTCCATCATCATCAAGGGCGCGCGCTCGCCGGAGCGGCTGCTGGACGAGGTCACGCTGTTCCTGCACCAGGTCGAATCGCAGCTGCCGCCGGAGCGCCAGCGCATGCTCAAGGAGGTCCGCGCGCGCGACAACATGCTGGAGGGGCGCCGGGTGCTGATCGTCGAGGACGACGTGCGCAACATCTTCGCGCTGTCGGCGGTGCTGGAGCCCAAGGGCGTGAAGGTCGACATCGCGCGCAACGGCCGCGAGGCGCTGGAGCGGCTCGACGCGCCGGCGCAGGGGCCGGGGGCGCAGGCGCCGATCGACCTCGTGCTGATGGACATCATGATGCCGGAGATGGATGGCTACACCGCGATGCGCGAGATCCGCGCGCGGCCCGAGCTCAAGCGGCTTCCCATCATCGCGCTGACCGCCAAGGCGATGAAGGACGATCAGGAGAAGTGCATGGCCGCCGGCGCCAACGACTACATCGCCAAGCCGCTGGACATCGAGAAGCTGCTCTCGCTGGTCCGGGTCTGGATGCCGCGCTGAGGACCGGCGGCCGATGGCGAACGGACCCTCCGGCCCGCCGGGATCGCATGAGCAGGACATCGAGGTCCGGCTGATCCTCGAGGCGATCTACGAGCGCTACCACTACGACTTCCGCGACTACGCCGGCAGCTCGCTGCGGCGCCGGCTGCGCGCGGCGATGCAGCGCTTCGGCTGCGCCAACCTGTCGATGCTGCAGGGCCGGCTGCTGCGCGAGCCGGAGGTGTTCCGCTCGGTGCTGGGCGACCTCACGGTGCAGGTCAGCGAGATGTTCCGCGACCCGGAGTACTTCCTCGCGCTGCGCGAGCAGGTGGTGCCGGTGCTGCGCACCTTCCCGTCGCTGCGCCTGTGGGTGGCCGGCTGCAGCGCGGGCGAGGAGGCGTACTCGATGGCCATCCTGATGAAGGAGGAAGGCCTGCTGGAGCGCACGCTGATCTACGCCACCGACATCAGCCAGGAGGCGCTCGCGCAGGCGCAGGCGGGGGTCTACCGGCTGGACCTGGCGGCGGGTTTCTCGGCCAACCACCGCGCGGCGGGCGGCAGGGGCGCGCTGTCGGAGCACTTCACCGCTGCGTACGACCACGTGCTGATGGACAAGTCGCTGAAGGACCGCATCGTCTTCAGCGATCACAGCCTGTCCACGGACAGCGTGTTCGCCGAGGTGCAGCTGGTCTCCTGCCGCAACGTGCTGATCTACTTCAACCGCGCGCTGCAGGACCGCGCCTTCGGCCTCTTCACCGAGGCGCTGTGCCGCAACGGCTTCCTGGGCCTGGGCGCGCGCGAGACGCTGCGCTTCTCGCAGCATGCCGGCGAGTACGTCGAGATCGCCGCCAAGGAGCGGATCTACCAGAAGCGCACCGGCGGATGAGGGCGCGCCGGCGCGATCCGGCTCCGGCCCCTAGAATGCCGCCCCATGCACGCGACGCGGACTTCGATCCAACGCCTGGCATGGCTCGTGGCCCTCGCGATCCTGCTGGCGGCGATGCTGCCGTCGCTCTCGCATGCGGTGCTCGCGAAGCAGGGCGCCACCTTCGCGGAGATCTGCTCCGCGACCGGCGCGAAGGTCGTGTTGATCGAGCCCGCGATCGAGGCCGCGGCGGACACCGGCGCCGGCAGCCGCGACCACGCGCCGATGAAGGCGGCCATGGTGTGTCCGTACTGCGCCATCCATCATGGCGCGCCGGCGCTGCCGCCGGCCGGTGTCCAGTGGACGCCGCCGGATGCGCTCCGCTTCGAGCAACCCCGCCTGTTCCTGTCCTCGCCGCGTCCGCTGTTCGCGTGGACGCCGGTCCTCGCGCGCGCGCCGCCCGTCCTGGCCTGACTCCGCCGTTGATCCCCCGGGGCGCCGCCGGGCCGTGAGGCCGCTTGGCCGCGCGCCCAGGGCCCCGAGTTCCGACAGGACACCCTCATGTTGAACACCGACATGAGCCGCCGCGCCGCTCTCGTGAGCGCGCTGGCGGCTCTCTCCGCGCTGGCCGCGTGCCAGGACAAGGAGCCGCCGTTCCACGGCGTCTCCCTCACCGGCGCGTCCTATGGGCGCGACTTCGCGCTGAAGGATCCCGACGGCCGCACGCGCCGGCTGGCCGACTTCCACGGCAAGGCCGTGCTGCTGTTCTTCGGCTTCACGCAGTGCCCCGACGTCTGCCCGACCGCGCTGACCCGCGCCGCCGCCGTGCGGCAGCTGCTCGGCAAGGACGCGAACCACCTGCAGGTGCTGTTCGTGACGCTGGATCCGGAGCGCGATACTCCGGCGGTGCTGCGCAGCTACACGACCGCCTTCGATCCCGGCTTCCTCGGCCTGTGGACCGACCTGCCCGGCACGGCCGCGGTCGCGAAGGACTTCAAGGTCTATTTCGAGAAGATGCCCACCGGCTCGAGCTACACGCTGGACCACACCACGCTCAGCTACCTCTTCGATCCGCAGGGACGCCTGCGCGTCGCGATCAAGCACGACATGAGCGCCGCCGACGTCGCCAGCGACGTGCGTCGACTGCTCATCCCGTGAGCCCTGCGAATTCCTCATGCCCCGTTTCAACAAGGACCTTTCCATGACCATTTCCCTGATCTCTCCGAAGCATGCCGTCCGCGTTCTCGCGGTGTTCGCCGGCCTGTCGATGGCCGCCGCCGCGCAGGCGCAGGTCGTCGTCAAGGACGCCTGGGTGCGCGCCACCGTGCCGCAGCAGCGCGCCACCGGCGCCTTCATGCAGCTCACCGCGGCGAAGGACGCCCGCCTGGTCGGCGTCAGCACGCCGCTCACGCCCAAGGCGGAAGTGCACGAGATGGCGATGCAGGACAACGTCATGCGCATGCGCCAGATCACGGCGCTGGAGCTGCCCGCCGGCAAGCCGGTGACGCTGCAGCCGGGCGGCCATCACGTGATGCTGCTGGACCTGGCCGCGCAGGTGAAGGCGGGGGACACGGTGCCGCTGACGCTGACCTTCGAGGACAAGGCCGGCGCGCGCCAGACCGTCGAGGTGAAGGCGACGGCGCGGGCGCTCAACACGCCGGCGATGCCGAAGGATGGCAAGGACATGGGCCACGGCGAACACGCCCACTGACCGCGCATTGAGCGCGCCGGCGCCGCGGGCCCCAAGCTTGCCGAATCTCCTGCAGCGACCGAGAGGTCTTGCAAAGGAGAACCACCATGGCCACAAGCAGCATTCTTGGCGGCACGCCGGTGCCGGAACAGTCCAAGGGGCGCGGCACCGACGCGCTGGGTCCGAGCGACAGCTCCGACAGCGGCAGCGACGTGCTTGGCGAGCGCCGGATGAGCACCGGACCGGACGATCCGGACGAGTTGGGCGCGACGCCGGCGGAGAAGGGCAGCGACACCGACCGCTTCGGCACCGGCGAGCGGGCCTCGGCCACGCCGGGCGGGGAGCTGGACGCGGCGGACATCCTGCCCGACCGCGTCAGCAGCGAGCCGCAGGCGGATGACATCGATGCATCGATCGACGTCGAAGAGCTGGCCAGCGGCGATGACCCGTCGGCGGGTCCCGATCCGGAACACGCGGACGACGCCGACGCTGACGATGCCGACGAGGTCTAGCTCTACTCTCCCCCGAGAACTCCCTCGCCCCGCTTTGCGGGGAGAGGGTAGGGGAGAGGGGTCTTTCGATGGACGCCAGCGGTGGCGAAGACCCCTCTCCCCCGCCCTCTCCCCGCACGCGGGGCGAGGGAGTTCTCTGGGGCAAGTGGTCTGACTGAGTTCGATTGGCAGAAGCTGCAAGAGAAGCTGCCGGCAGCGCCCGTGCGCCGCCGGCGCTGCTCAGCCGCGCCGGTTGCGGGCCCGATGCGGCGAAGCCGGCCTTCCACCACACCAAGGTGTCATCGACGCGGAGCACTCACGGGCGAGCGACGCGGCGATGGGGGAGGTGGCGATGTGACAGAAGGCTGGCATCGCGCGATGGATGGCAAGCACTGTGCCCGCTGCGGCCCCGTGATGCCGCCGTCAAACCGTCAGACCGCCGAGCCGTCAGACCGTCAGACCGCCGAGCCATCAGACCGTCGAGCCATCAGACCGTCGAGCCGTCGAGCCGTCAGACCGTCGGGCCTTCAAAAGGAGCCGGTCGCGTAGATCGACGCCAGCACGCCCGCCGCGAGCGCGGCGACCCACAGGCGCAGCGGCGCGGGTTCGGTCTTCGGACGGCGCAACTGATGGCGATGCGCCAGGAAGCAGGCCACCGCCGCGCCGCCCGCCAGCAGGAACACCAGCGCGAAGCCCAGGCCTTCCACCGAGCGTCCGTGATGCATGGCCAGTGCGAGCACAACCTGGCCCAGCATCAGGCCGGCGATGCCGGAAGCAGCCGTGGAGGAGAGGGCGGACGAAGCGGCGGAGCGGGGGGACTGCGACATGGCGGAGGAAGGTGTGCGCGGGCCGGGGAGGCCCTGGGGGATAAACCTGGGGGATAAACCTGGGGGATAAACGTCGGGATGTGGGGGATTGTCCGGCCGCGGCCTCGGCCGGGAGACGGGGAAAAGGCGCTGGCGAGCGCAGTAATTCGCGGCCTCGCGATTCGATTTGGCCCCGATGCCATCGGGGATGCGGGCTTTTCACCACGCCGGCCATCCCCGCGAATGCGGGGGCATTTCAGGCACGGCCTCCCCCTTTCGTCGCACCTTCCCGGTACATCCGCGCGGGGGCGCATTTTTATGTGGGTGGACGCACAGACTCCCTCTGTAGGGGGTGGTGAACTTCAGCGTCCGCGATGTGCGGACATCTCTCTATCGGAGCAACCACCATGACTCTGCCTTTGCTCTCCCGCAAGCCCGTGGCGTTCCAGCGTACCCTGCTGGCTCTCGCCTTGGCGGCTGCAAGCGCCAGCGCATCCGCGCTGCCGCAATTCACCTGGGACCCGGCCGCTGCCGGCTTGAACGGCTCGTCGTTCACTGCCGACAACCTGCTGGTTTCCAACTACTCCACCATCACATTCGGCGCGGGCAACGCGTTCGCTGAATCGGGCTATCTGTCGATCAGCGCGGCTCAGTTGGGCGGCACGACGCTGCCCTCGGGCGGTCTGAACTCGGACTACGGGTTCTACATCCGCTTCGACGGCGCCGGCACGCTGACGCAGAATGGCAACCCCGGCCAGGTGTCCACGACCGGCACGCTGACCTCGCTGTCCTACACGCTGTACGGCTACAACGGCACCGCGTCGTTCGGCTTCAGCGGCAACACCCCGACCGAGACCGCCGCCAATGAAGTCGCGCTGGCCTCCGGCTCGCTGGTGCTGGGCACCGTGGCCACCACGCCGCTGGGCGACGGCACCTTCAACCCGTCGGCCAACGCCAAGCTGACCCTGAACTGGCTGGTACCCGGTTTCCAGACCTCGCTGCCGCTCTACAACATGGCGCTGACGTCGTTCTCCAACACGACCTCGCAGGTGGAGCCGTTTGCCGGCGGCTTCCGCATCCGTCAGGGCGGCGGCTCGATCAACTTCGCGGCCGCTGCGGTTCCGGAGCCCTCGACCTACGCCATGCTGCTGGCCGGCCTGTGCGCGGTCGGCTTCGTGGCGCGTCGCCGCACCCGGTCGGAGAAGTGATCGGGAGACCGGCCCCGCGCGGGCCGGTCGGAGGTCCCGGGATCACCCCAGGGCATGCGGGTGCCCTCGATCCCGGACCTCGTGGTCCTCAGGCCTGCACGGCGACGGGCGCGAAGGTGGCAGAGGTGGCCGCGTTCACGCCGTCCGGTTCCTGGGGCAGCAAGCGAAGGAAGTCCTGCTTGAGCAGGGCATAGCACTCGCAAGCCCGGGCCTCCAGCCCCGGCCGGTCCAGCACCGCGACATGTCCGCGGGAGTAACGGATCAGGCCGGCGGCCTGGAGGCGCTGGGCGCTTTCGGTGATGCCCTCGCGGCGCACGCCCAGCAGGCTGGACACCAGCTCCTGCGTCACCGACAGTTCGCAATGGCCATGCTGGCGATCCAGGCACAGCAGCAGCCAGCGGCACAGCTGACGCTCCAGCGAATGATGGCGGTTGCACACCGCCGTGTGCGCGGCCTGCGTGATCAAGGACTGCAGGTAGCGCATGAGGCGCTGCACCACGGGCCCGCTGCGCAGCATCTCCTCGCGCACCACCGGGATGCGCATGCGGAACGCCAGGCCCGCGCGCTGCACCACGGCGCGGCAGGCGGGCGACTCGCCCCCCAGCGCGGCCGCGAGACCGGCGGCCCCTTCCGAACCGATCATCGCGATCTGCGTGGCATCGCCCGAATGCGTCGTGTGGATCAACGACACGATCGCGGTGATGGGGAAGTAGACGTGCAACGCGGGGCTGCCCGCCTCGAACAGGACGCGGCCCTTCAACAGCTCGACGGTCTCGAGCTGAGGGGACCAGCGCGCCTGGTCTTCCGCGGGCATCTGCGCGAGCAGCAGGTTGGCGCGCGGGGACGGGGCGGAAGGGTTTGCGGCAAGGGACAAGGACATCAATCGCTCCTGGAACGGGACCACTGTTCCAACCAGAGCGCTTGGCAATTCACGTGCCCGCCGGCCGCCGCGGGCCTCACGCGCGCGTGACAGGTGTGCCAAAACGTTTCGGTTCAGGCGGCATCGGTGGCCGCGGGCGCGCGGTCCTCGAGCACGTAGCCCATGCCGCGCACGGTGTGCAGCAGCGGCCGGTCGAAGGGCTTGTCCAGCTTGCCGCGCAGGCGCCGCACGGCGACCTCGACCACGTTGGTCTCGCTGTCGAAGTTCATGTCCCAGACCTGCTCGGCGAGCTCGGTGCGGGACAAGACCTGGCCCTCGCGCCGCAGCAGCAGCGTCAGCAGGGCGAGTTCCTTGGGCGTGAGGTCCAGCCGCTGGCCGGCGCGATGGACCTTGCGGCGCAGCAGGTCGACCTCCAGGTCGGCCAGGCGCAGCACCGCCGCCTCGGCGGACGGGGCCGCGCTGGCGCGGCGCAGCAGCGCCTGGATGCGCGCGACCAGTTCGGAGAAGGCGAAGGGCTTGACGAGGTAGTCGTCGGCGCCGGCCTGCAGGCCGCGGACGCGGTCCTCGACCTCGGCGCGCGCCGTGAGCATCAGCACGGGAAGGGTGCGCGTGTGGTCCTGCTGGCGCAGCGCGGCCAGCACCGCCAGGCCGTCGATGCCCGGCAGCACGCTGTCCAGCAGCACCAGGTCATAGGGCGCCTCGCTGGCCAGGTGCAGCCCGTCGACGCCATCGCGCGCCAGGTCGACGACAAAGCCTTCCTGAGTCAGGCCGCTGCGCAGGTAGTCGCCGAGCTTGTCCTCGTCTTCGATGACGAGCAGCTTCATGTCGCGTCAGGCCTCCTTTGGCAAGCCCTTCAACAGCTTGTCCAGCGTGACCGGATAGTCCCGCACGCGCACGCCGGTGGCGTTGTGGATGGCGTTGGCCACCGCCGCCGCGACGCCGCAGATGCCCAGCTCGCCGACGCCCTTGGCCTTCAGCGGCGACGAGATGGGATCCGTCTCGTCGAGGAAGATCACCTCCTGGTGCGGGATGTCGGCGTTGACCGGCACCTCGTAGCCGGCGAGGTCGTGATTGACGAAGAAGCCGCGACGCTCGTCGACATGCAGCGATTCCATCAGCGCCGCGCCCACGCCCATCGTCATCGCGCCGATGACCTGGCTGCGCGCCGACTTCGGATTCAGGATGCGGCCCGCCGCGCACACCGCCAGCATGCGGCGCACGCGCACCTCGCCGGTGTACGCGTCGACGGCCACCTCGCAGAAATGCCCGCCGAAGGTCGACTGCTGGTACTTCTTGTCCAGATCGCCGAACTCGATGCGGTCCTCCGCCGCGAGGCCCTCCACGCCCGCGACCTCGCCCAGCGCGAGGCTGCGTCCGCCGCCGCGCACCTGGCCGCCGGCGAACACCGCATCCTTCGGATCGAGGCCGGCCTTCTTCGCCACCATCTCGCGCAGCGCCATGCAGGCCGCGTAGACGCCGGAGCACGAGCTGTTGCCGCCCCATTGGCCGCCGGAGCCCGCCGACACCGGCAGCGCCGAATCGCCCAGCCGCACCACGACCTGCTCCAGGCCGACCCCCATCATCTCCGCCGCCGTCTGCGCCAGGATGGTGTAGCTGCCGGTGCCGATGTCGGTCATGTCGGTCTCGACGGTGACCAGGCCGTTGCGGTCCAGGCGCACGCGGGCGCCGGACTTCATCACCAGGTTGTTGCGGAAGGCCGCCGCCATGCCCAGGCCGATCAGCCATCGGCCGCCCGGCCCCTCGCGCCGCTGGCCGGGCGCGGCGCGGCGGCTCCAGCCGAAACGCTCGGCGCCGGTGCGCAGGCATTCCGTCAGGCGCCGCTGCGAGAAGGGGCGCTCCGGCTTCTCCGGATCCACCTGGGTGTCGTTGAGGATCCGGAACTGCACCGGGTCCATGCGGAGCCGCTCCGCCATCTCGTCGATCGCGATCTCCAGCGCCATCAGGCCGGGCGCCTCGCCGGGCGCGCGCATCGCGTTGCCTTCCGGGAGGTCGAGCACCGCCAGCTTCATCGCCGTCATCCGGTGCGCGCCGGCGTACAGCAGCCGCGTCTGCGCGACCGCGGTCTCGGGGCTGCCGCCGGGCAGGTCGCCGGACCAGCTCTCATGGGCGATGCCGGTGATGCGGCCGTCGCGGCCGGCGGCGATGCGGATGCGCTGGATCGTCGCGGGCCGGTGCGTCGTGTTGTTCATCATCAGCGGGCGCTGCAGCGCGACCTTCACCGGACGGCCCGAGGCCTTCGCGCCAAGCGCCGCCATCAGCACGTCCGCGCGCAGGAACAGCTTGCCGCCGAAGCCGCCGCCGACGAAGGGCGAGATCAGCCGCACCTTGTCGCGCGGCAGGCCGAGCGTGCGGGCCAGGTCGCCGCGGCCCCAGTCCACCATCTGGTTGGCGGTCCAGACCGTCAGCCGGTCGCCTTCCCACACCGCCAGCGTCGCATGCGGTTCCATCATCGCGTGGCTCTGGTCAGGCGTGGTGTAGGTCTCGTCGAGCTTCACCGCGGCCTGCGCGAAGGCGGCATCGAAGTCGCCGACGCGGGTCTCGGGCGGCGTGCCGCCGGGGCCGTCGTCCTGCTTGGGCGGCTTGGCCTGGTCCTTGGCGCGGGCCAGGCTGAACGCGCCGGCTTCGGGCGTGTAGTCGACGCGGATGAGCGCCGCGGCGGCGCGCGCCTGCTCGAAGCTTTCGGCCACGACGACGGCGATGGCCTGGTGGTAATGCTCGATCGCGGGCCCGCCCAGCAGCGAGGCGGTGTTCATGCGGCCCTTGCCCAGCTTGCCCGCGTTCTTCGCGGTGACGACGGCCAGCACGCCGGGCGCGCTCTCCGCGGCGTGGACGTCCATCGCGGCGATGCGGCCCTTGGCGATGCCGGCGCCGACGACGACGCCATAGGCCGGGTTCCTCGCGACGTCATGGCGCTCGTAGGCATAGGGCGCGGTGCCGGTGGTCTTGCGCGGCCCGTCGATGCGGTCGGTCGGCCGGCCGACGATCCGTCCCTGGTCGATCGGGTTGGTGGTGGCGGGGGTATCGAATTTCATGCGGTCCTCCCGGACGTCGAAGCCTGCGCGAGCACCGCGGCGAGCGTGCGCTCGACCAGCGGCAGCTTGAAGGCGTTGTCCGCCGTCGGCTTCGCGCCGGCGAGCACGATCCGCGCCGCCGAGGCGGCGCCCTGGCGGAGCGCCGCCTCGGCGGCCTCGACGCGCCAGGGCTTGGGCGCGATGCCGCCGACGGCGAAGCGGCCGCTGCCGTCGCGCTGGATCACCGCGGCGACGGACACCAGCGCGAACGCATAGGACGCGCGGTCGCGGACCTTGTGATACAGGTGCGTCCCGCCCAGCGGGCGGGGCAGCGTGACGGCGGTGATCAGTTCGCCGGGCTCGAGCACCGTCTCGACGTGCGGCGTGTCGCCGGGCAGGCGATGGAAGTCGGCGATCGGGATGCGCCGCGGGGCGCCGCTCGGGCGCGAGGTCTCGACCGTCGCGTCCAGCAGGCGCATCGCGACGGCCATGTCGCTGGGATGCTGCGCGATGCAGGCGTCGCTGACGCCGATCACCGCGAGCGGCCGGCTCATGCCGCCGATCGCCGGGCAGCCGCTGCCGGGGCGGCGCTTGTTGCAGGGCTGGTCGGTGTCATAGAAGTAGGGGCAGCGCGTGCGCTGCAGCAGGTTGCCGGCCGTCGTCGCGCGATTGCGCAGCTGGCCCGACGCGCCCGCCAGCAGGGCGCGGGACAGCACGCCGTAATCGCGCCGCACGCGCGGATCGGCGGCCAGGTCGGTGTTGCGCACCAGCGCGCCGATGCGCAGGCCGCCGTCGGCGGCCGGTTCGATGCGATCCAGGCCAAGGCCGTTGACGTCGATCAGGTGGGCGGGCGTCTCGATCTGCAGCTTCATCAGGTCGAGCAGGTTGGTGCCGCCGGCGATGAAGCGGGCGCCGGGTTCGCGCGCCGCGGCGGCCACGGCGGCGGCCGGGGAGGGCGCGCGCTCGAAGGTGAAGGGCTTCATGCGGGCCTCCGGTCGTTGGCACCCGGGACGGGGACGCCGGCCACCTCGGCCATGGCGTCGATGATGTTGGAGTAGGCGCCGCAGCGGCACAGATTGCCGCTCATGCGCTCGCGGAGCTCGTCGATGGAGAGCAGCGGTCGGGTGGTCAGGTCGGGCGTCACGTGGCTGGGCTGCCCGGCCTTGATCTCATCGAGCACCGCGACCGCGGAGCAGATCTGGCCCGGGGTGCAGTAGCCGCATTGGTAACTGTCGTGGCGCACGAAGGCGGATTGCATCGGGTGGAGTTTTTCCGGCGTGCCCAGGCCTTCGATGGTGGTGATGGCGGCGCCTTCGTGCATCACGGCGAGGGTGAGGCAGGCATTCACGCGGCGGCCGTCCAGATGGATGGTGCAGGCGCCGCATTGGCCGTGGTCGCAGCCCTTCTTGGTGCCGGTGAGCTGCAGGTGCTCGCGCAGCAGGTCGAGCAGGGAGGTGCGGTTGTCGACGGCCAGCGTGTGGACCTGGCCGTTGACGGTGAGCGTGACACGGGTGCTGGCCACGAGGTTCTCCTGTGGGGATGCGCCGGGACGGGAGGCGGATTGGGCGGCGGCGTCAAGCGGCGCGCCGGCGGCGACGGCGGCTGAAGCGCCCGCCCCGGCGATCAGCACGCCCCGGCGGGAGATCGCAGGGGATTCAGCGTCGCGTGGGACTGCGCCCGGGGGAGACAGGGAAGACGCGAAGTCCGTGTCGGCATCCATGCTGGGTACTCCTGGCTGGCCGGGATCGGCAAACCATCCAGGCAGCAATCGATGTGCCTAGCGGAAGCTGGTGCGCAAGAACTCCCTCGCCCCCCGCGAGGGGGGAGAGGGCAGGGGAGAGGGGGTGCTTCGAAGGGCAGCAGCGCTGTGGCACGAGCCCCCTCTCCCCTCCCTCTCCCCGCTGGGGCGAGGGGGTAAGAAGGAGCGAGCACCGCAGTACTGCTTGCGCCGCTGGCGCTCACGCGCCCCTCATCGGTGCGCCTGGAGCCACTCCTCGACGGATTTCGCGCTGGTCCCGACCGCATCCACCGCGTGCCGCAGCAACTCCGGCGAGACCCCGAAGCGCTCGCCCCAATAGCGCAGCTCATAGTCATCCTGCACATTGACCCGATGCCGGTCGCTGGTGTGCGGACTGGAGGTTTCCTCGGTCATGGCGCTCTCCCTCAACGGGCCTTCTTCGACGGCGGCAGCCGGCTGCTGTCTTCCCCGTCGAGCGTGGCGCCTGGATCTTCCTCCCCGGCGACCGATTCGTCGAACGAATGGTCCGGCACGGCCGGCGGCCCCGGATCCTTCGGCCGCGCCGGTTCCGCGGCCGGCCCCCGGTCGGTCCCCGGCTCCGGCGCTGGGCTCGAAGGCGTGTCGATCGCGTCGACCGGTGTCGGCGCATCCGGCCCGACCGAGGTCGCGGGCGCGTTCGTGGCGTTCATGGTGTTTCCCGGCATGCTGCTGGCCGACACGATCCGGCTCTTGCCGGCCCGCTTGGCCATGGTCATCGCCGTCTCGGCCAGTCGCATCAGCGACTCGGCCTGGCGGCCGTGGTGCGGGGCAAACGCGATGCCGATGCTCGCCGTCACCGCGCAGTGGCCGCCGTCGGGCAGCCGGATCGGCTCCCGCAGCGCATCCAGCATCCGCCGCAGCGCCGGCTCCGCCTCGTGCTCGGCGCGCAGCGCGGTCAGCAGCAGCGCGAACTCGTCGCTCCCCATGCGCGCCACCAGATCGTGGTGGCGCACCCCGCCCAGCAGCCGCTGCGCGACCACCCGGAGCGCCACGTCCCCGGCCTCATGGCCGAACTCGTCGTTCAGTTCCTTGAAGTGGTCCAGGTCCACCCAGCACACCGCCACCAGCCCGACGCGCTCGCCCAGCAGCGTCAGCGCGCCGGCCAGCCGCTCGGTGAAGCGCACGCGGTTGGGCAGGCCCGTCAGCCCGTCATGCACCGCCAGGTGCTGCGCGGTCGCCTCGCTCTCCTTGAGCGCGGTGATGTCGACCATCATCCACAGCGACTCGCGCGCCGACACCGACGCGCCGCTCAGGTCGATCCACACCGGCGTCCCGTCCTTGCGCCGCATCCGCAGCTGCCGCCGGAAGCGCCGGCCCGATTCGATCGCCGGATAGGCCGCGTCGCCGACCTCGCGGAAGCTCTCGTCGTCCAGATAGAGCAGCCGCGTCGGCTCGCCGACCAGTTCGTCCGCGGCGTACCCGAACAGCGTCGCCATGGCGCGGTTCTTCCAGACCACCGTGCGGTCGCGCAGCCGCATCATGCCGACCATGTCGTTGTCCAGCATCAGCGCCTGCTCCAGCGCCAGGCGCTGCAGGCCGGCGGCGGCGCGCCGGTCCCGGCGCTGCTGCAGGAACACCAGCACCGAGCAGCCCAGCACCGTCAGGATCACCGCCGCCGCCAGCGCGCCCTGCTGCAGCGCCTCGCCGCGCCAGGCGGCCAGGAAGTCGGCGGTGCTGGCCCCGGTGAAGACCGCCAGCGGATAGCCGCGCACCTGGCGGTAGCAGGTGATGCGCTCGATGTTGTCGAGCCGGGTGCGCGTCATGTACCAGCCCTGCTGCGGATTGGCCGCCATCTTGCGCATCAGGTCCTCGGACACGATCACGTCGCCGACGCCGCGGATCGAATGCGGCTCGGCCGCCGAGTAGCGCGCGATCAGCCGCTGGCTGCGCGTGCGCAGCGAGATCGCGCCCTCCGACCCGATGGTCAGGCCCTTGAAGCCCTCGATGAAGTGCTCGGTCGACAGCGTCGTGTAGACGACACCGGCGAAGGCGCCGTCGTCGGTCTCCAGCCGCCGCGCCACGACGATGCCCCATTTGCGCAGCACGCGGCCGAACAGCGGCTCGGAGATCACCGCGCCGTCGCCGTCGCGGGCGCGCTGGAAGTAGTCGCGGTCGCCGACGTTCACCGAGCTTTCGCCGGCGGTCAGGCCGTGGACGACCTGGCCGCGCGCGTCGGTCATGCGGATGGCGTCGACCTGCGGCAGCAGGCTGCGCTGGTCGGCGAGGGCACGTTCCAGCGTCTGCGCGGCCTGCTCCGGCGTGCCGCCGGTGCGGCGGTACTGCAGCGCCAGCGTCGACAGCGCGTTGTCCACCTGCTTGAGCTCGGCGCCGATCTCGATGCTGAGGCTGGCGGCGAGGTTCTCGGTGGTCTCGCGGGCGCGGGTCAGGTCGGACTCGCGGCCGGCCTGCAGCGCCAGCCAGGTCGCGGTGACGATGGCCGCGGCGATGACGAGGTTGCCCGCGGCCAGCCAGGCGGCCAGCCGGGTCAGCGAGCGAGGGGTGTAGGGGGCGGGTCGTTCCATCGGATGCGCGCGGGACCGGCCATCCTAACCGCGCCGCGCGCCTCGTGGGAGCGCCAAGGGGACGGCCTCAGGCCTGCCGCGCCGTCTCGCGTTCGTGCGCGTCCATCCGCTCGCAGCTGTCGCAGGCGTGGCAGCGCTCGAAGTCCGCCGACTCGTCGAAGGCCTCGAGGATCAGCCGCCACCGGCACCGGCCGCTCTGCGCGTAGTCCACCATCTGCGCCAGCCGCCGCCGGTCCTGCCCGGCCTTGGCCTCGTAGCGCGCGATCGCCTCGGCCAGCGTGCGGGCGGCGCCGGGTCCCCGCGCCGCCGCGTCCAGGACACCGTCGTGCTCGGTCAGCCAGCCCTCGTCGGCGAGCAGCCCCGCCAGCACCTTCAGCTTGGTGAGCGGCCGCCGGGTGCGGCGCTTCAGCGCCTCCAGCGTCCATCCGGCGCCGTCGGGCGGCGGCGCGCGCAGCGCCTCCATCAGGGCCTGCGCGTCCGCCTCGGACGGATAGCGGCCGTTGAGGAAGAACTGCTGCACCGACCGGTCTCCCGGCACGAACAGCAGCGTGCAGTCCGCCCGCCCGCCGTCGCGGCCGGCGCGTCCCGACTCCTGGTAATACACGTCCAGCCCGGCGGGCAACTGGTAATGGACGATGCGCCGGATGTCCGGCTTGTCGATGCCCAGCCCGAACGCGTTCGTCGCCACCATCACGCGCGCCTGGCCGCCCATGAACCGGTCCTGCGCCTCGTGGCGCGACGCGGCGCGCAGCCGGCCGTGATAGAGCGTGGACGCGATGCCCGCGCCCAGCAGCGCCTCGTGCACCGACTCGGCGGCTTTTACCGTCGCGGTGTAGACGATCGTCGAAGGGAGGCCGCCGGCATCCGCCGTGTCCCCGCCGGCCTCCAGCAGCGCCAGCAGCCGCCGGCGCTTGTCGTCCTCGTCGGCCAGCGGCTCGACGCGGTAATGGAGATTGGGCCGGAAGCTGCCGCCGACCAGGCATCCGGCCGCCGGAATGTCGAGCTGACGGGCGATGTCGTCGACGACCTCGGCGCTGGCCGTCGCCGTCAGCGCGAGCACCGGCGGCTTGCCCAGGCGCTCGCGCGCCTCGCCGATGCGCAGGAACGCGGGGCGGAAGTCGTGTCCCCAGGCCGAGATGCAGTGCGCCTCGTCGACCACCAGCAGATCGGTCGGCCGCTCGGCCAGCCGGTCCAGCCAGCCGTCGTCGGCCAGCCGTTCGGGCGTGAGCAGCACGACCCGCGCGCTGCCGTCCAGCGCGGCGCGTTCCTGCGCCGCGGCCGTGGCGGCGTCCAGGCCGCTGTGCACCTGCGCCGACGCGATGCCCAGCGCCTCCAGCCGCTCGCACTGGTCCTTCATCAGCGCGATCAGCGGCGACACCACCACCGTGCGGCCCGGCAGCAGCGCCGCGGGCAACTGGTAGCACAGCGACTTGCCCGCGCCGGTCGGCATCACCGCCAGCGTGCCGAGCCCGCGCAGCACGCGGTCGACCACGTCCTTCTGTCCCGGCCGCCAGACCCGCAAGCCGAAACGGCGCAATTGCTGCTGGATGAGTTTCTCGGCGGGGGGGCGGCGGCGTGCGGGCATGGGCGGTGTCGAGGGGAGGGCCGCGCCTCTGAGCAAGCCACGCGCCCGATCACGCCCCGCCGCCCGGCGGCGTCGTCACCGGGTCCGTGAACCGGGCACAGGGGTTGCCAAGTCCCCGGCATCCCCGTGTCGCGGCGCGATGACGCCCGGGCGCGGATCCGATTCACGAGACCCGGAGGTCCGAATGATCACCACCATCCTGCTTGTCGTCCTGATCCTGCTGCTGATCGGCGCGCTGCCGTCGTGGCCCCACAGCCGCGGCTGGGGTTACTACCCCAGCGGCGGCCTGGGCCTGGTGGTGGTGATCCTGATCATCCTGCTGCTGCTGGGCTACATCTGACGGCGCCCTCGCGCCGATTTCCGCCGGAGCGGGTCAGGCGCCGAGCAGCGACTGCCCGCACACGCGCAAGACCTGGCCCGTCAGCGGCAGCGCGCCCGGCGACGCGAGGAAGGCGATCGCCTCCGCCACGTCGCCCGGCGTGCCGCCTTGCTTCAGCGCGTTGAGCCGGCGGCCGGCCTCGCGCACCATCACCGGCATGCGGCGCGTCATGGCGGTCTCGATGAAGCCCGGCGCAACCGCGTTGATCGTGCCGCCGATCGTGTCCATCGCGGCCGCCCGGGCCGCCGCGTAGCCGATCAGCGCGGCCTTCGAGGCGCTGTAGTTCGTCTGTCCCGCGTTGCCGGCGATGCCGCTGATCGACGACAGGCAGAGTTCGCGCGCGCCGGCGTTGAGCAGGCCCGCCTCGTCCAGCCTGGCATCGATCGCCAGGATCGCCGCCAGGTTCACGGCCATCACCGCGTCCCACTGCGCCGCGGACATCCGGGCCAGCGTGCGGTCGCGCGTGATGCCGGCGTTGTGCACCAGCACGTCGATGCCGCCTAGGCGCCGCGCCGCGTCGGCCAGTTCATCGAGCGCGCCCGGCGCCGTGAGGTCGGCGGCCAGCAGGGCGCCGCCGATCTCGCGCGTCAGCGCCTCCAGGGGCGCCCGGGCCGCGGGAACGTCAATGCACAGGACGCGCAGGCCGTCCAGCGCCAGCCGGCGCGCCGTCGCCGCGCCGATGCCGCCGGCCGCGCCGGTGACGAGTGCCACGCGCGTCCGGGCCGGCTCGCCGATCAAGGCGGCGGCCGCGTGATCCGGCTCCTTGCGCCAGGTCAGCACCTGGCCGGACACATAGGCCGAGCGGTCCGTCGCGAAGAAGCCCAGCGCGCCCGCCAGCGCCGCGGCGGAGGCGGCGCCTTCCTGCAGCACGAGGGCGTTGGCCGTCGCGCCGCGGCGTCCGATCTCCTTGGCCAGCGCGCGGATGAAGCCGGGCACCGCCTGCAGGCAGGCGGCCTCGGCGGCGCTGGAGACGCCGCGGGAGGTCAACGCCAGCACGCGAGCGCGCGGCGCCAGGCGCGCGACGGCGTGCTGCGCCTGCTCGAACAGCGCATGCAGCGCCGCGATGTCGCGGCAGCCGGTCGCGTCGATGACCAGCGATTGCACCGGCCCGTCGCCGCTGGACGAGCCGCCTTCCGCGACGATGGCGGCCAGCAGCGACGGCATCGGCGCGGCGCTTCCTGGCGCGATGGCGAGCACCGTGCGGCCCGCGAGTTCCTTGTCCGTCCAGGCGTCCTGCCGCCGCGCGAGCGCCACGGGCCGGGGCAGGTTCAAGGCGCGCGCGAGGCGGCGGCCCAGGGGATGCTGGACGAACGAGAGCAGGCGGTCGGTCATGTCGGCGTGGACGGCGTGGACGGGGGCAAGGGGTGTGAGCGGCGCGCAGTGTAGGCGCGCGGTGCCGAGGCGCCGGTCAAGGTCAACCCGATGCGGGTCTGCGCCACATCCGAGCGCGCGAACGGCGCGCCGCCATGCATCCGCGCGATCGCGTCGACGATCGACAGGCCCAGGCCGAGGTGGTCGGCGCCGTGCGCGCGGCGCGGGGCGGGCTCGGCGCGGTAGAAGCGGTCGAACAGGCGCGGCAGGCGGTCGGCCGGGATGACCGGCCCCTCGTTCGCGACCCACAGGCGCACCAGCCCCGAGCGCGAGCGTTCGATGCCCACGCGCAGCGCGCTGCCCGCCGTCGCGTAGCGGGTGGCGTTGCCGATCAGGTTGGACAGCGCGCGCTTGAGGAGCGCCGCGTCGAAGTCGCCCGCGGCGTCGCCCTCGACGCGGCAGCCGAGTCCGGCGTCCTCCAGCGCCGCGTCGTGGAACGCCACGACCTCGCGGGCCAGCGCGGCCAGGCTGTCGACGCGCTCGCGCCGCGCGCGCTGTCCGCCGTAGGCCCGTGACAGGAACAGCATGTCGGCGACGATGCCGTCCATGCGCCGCAATTCCTCGAGGTTGGCGCCGAGCCGGTCCACCGCCTGCGGCGGCAGGCCGCGATCGCGCATCGCGAGCTCGGTGCCGGTGATCAGCGTCGCCAGCGGCGATCGCAGTTCATGGGCCACGTTGGCGCTGAAGGCCTCCATCTGCGCATAGGAGCGCCGCTGGCGCTCCAGCATCGCGTTGAGCTGGTCGACGCGCTGGCGCAGCGCGCGCAGCAGTCCGCCGGCGCTGCGCAACGATGACAAAACGGTCATCCGCATGTCCGCCTCGCGTCAGCACGCCGGCCGTAGAGTGGATGCCAACCTGTTTGAAAGGAGTTTCACCATGCGTCACTTCCAGAAGCTGTCGATCCCGATCGGCATCGCCGCGGTGACCGCGGCGCTGGCTGTGCCTGCGTTCGCGCAGGTCGAAGAGGAAATCATGTCCGGCCCGAAGTCGCGTGACCAGGTGGTCGCCGAGCTTGAGCAGGCGCGCGCCGACGGCGCGCTCGACCAGATGCGCGGCGAGCAGACCTACGCGCCCGACTTCGACGAGGCCAGGGGCTTGGATGTCCGTTATTCCAATCGTCAGGCCGAGGCCGACACGACGGTGGGCATGTCCTCGGACACCAACTCGGAGCTGCGCTTCGGGGCTCCAGCGGCAGGCGGCAAGACGCGTGCCCAGGTGATCGATGAACTGGAACGCGCTCGCGCCGATGGGTCGCTGGACCGCATCTGGAGCGAGCAGGGATATGCGCCGGAGTTCGAGGCGGCGCATTCGTCGCGTCCTTGAACGCTCCGTCTGCGCGGCACCGGCCGCGACGATCCGCGTGTCGGGTCCGAGCGAGACAGTGCCGGCCAGCCGGACCGAAGGATGGACGCCGGGAGGATCCGACCAGGAACGAACGATCCTCCACTTCGAGCAACGGGGCTCCCACGCGGGAGCCCCGCTTTCATTGGGGCGCCGGACGCGCCCCGCGGCTCAGGGCCGCGTGACGTCGATGACGGCCTGCGCGAAGGCCTTGGGCGCCTCCTGCGGCAGGTTGTGGCCGATGCCGCCGCTCAGGTCGCGGTGCTCGTAGCGGCCGGCGAACTTGGCCCGGTAGGCCGACGGCGCCGGGTGCGGCGCGCCGTTGGCATCGCCCTCGAGCGTGATCGCCGGCAGCGCGATCCGCGGTGCGGCGCCGATGCGGGCCTCGATCTCGTCGAAGCGCGATTCGCCATCGGCCAGGCCCAGGCGCCAGCGGTAGTTGTGGACCACGATCGCGACGTGATCCGGGTTGTCGAAGGCGGCGGCGCTCCGGGCGAAGGTCGCGTCGTCGAAGCGCCATTGCGGCGAGGCCAGTTGCCAGATCAGCCTCGAGAACTCGGCGCGGTACTTCTCGTAGCCGAGGCGGCCGCGCTCGGTCGCGAAGTAGTACTGGTACCACCACTGCAACTCGGCGGCGGGCGGCAGCGGCTGCTCGTTGACCTTGCGGCTGACCAGCAGGTAGCCGCTGACGGACACCAGCGCGGTGCAGCGCTCGGGCCACAGCGCGGCGAGGATGCCCGCCGTGCGCGCGCCCCAGTCGCAGCCGGCGACGATCGCCCTGGGCATGCGCAGCGCATCCATCAGCGCGATCGCGTCGCGCGCCAGCGCGCCCTGCTGGCCGTTGCGCGGCGTGGCGTCCGAGAGGAAGCGCGTCGTGCCATAGCCGCGGGCGTAGGGAACGATCACGCGATAGCCGGCGGCGGCCAGCAGCGGGGTGACCTCCTCATAGGTGTGCACGTCGTAGGGCCAGCCGTGCAGCAGCAGCACGGGCGGGCCGTCCGCGGGGCCGGCTTCGACGTAGCCGACGCGCAGGTCGCCGGCATCGATGTGCTTGAGCGTGCCGAACGAGGGCGCGATCGCGATGGCGGACCCGCCGGCAGGCGCGGGGCTGGCGCCGAATGCAATGCCGGGCAGCAAGCCGCCCAGCGGCAGGACGGCCGCGGCCGAGGCGGCGGCGCCCACGCGCAGGAACTGGCGGCGGGGCAGGGGAGTCTCGATCGGATCGGTCATGTCGGGTCTCGATGTGTGGTGGGGACAACCGCAGTGGACCCGCGCGATGTATCCCCGGCTTGTCAGGCAACGACCCGGTTTGCATGCGGCTGTGAGCGCGAAGCCGGTGGATACACGGCCATACAAACCCGGAGAAGACCGGGAGAAGACGCGGCGAAGCGGCGGAAAGCGGCAGAGAGCGGCGGAGAGCGGCGGAGAGCGGCGCGATCTCTGACATCGATCAAACCGTCCCCTGGCTTTCGCGTCCAGGCGTTCCTAGCCTGCCCGTCCGGGCGCGCGGTGCGTCCGGACGGACGAGGGCGAAGGCCCGGGGGGAGCATGCGAATGGTTGAGGTGTCGCTGGACGAGATCGTCTACTTTCCGTCGCTGCGCACGCAGCCGGCGGAGCTGCGCGCGCTGCGCGAGCTGGACAGGGCGCGCAAGCGCGGGATGCTGCCGCTGATGCAGCTGGTGCCCGAGGCGCGCATGCCGGACGTGGGGGACTTCCGCCGCGCCGCGCAGCAGGCCGGGGAGGTGATGCAGGGGTTGCCGCATCTGATCGATCTCGGACGGGCGCCGCTGCAGCACGCGCTGGCCTGGCGGCGGCTGGCGGATCCGGCGCAGGGCTTCCGCGCGTGGCGGGAATTCGCGCGCGGGCTTCGGCAGGACGTCATTCCGGTGGTGCAGATGAACGCCACCGCCGGCGAGCGCGCCATCGTGCAGCAGGCGGCGGGGATAGAGCGGGACTTCGGGCTCGCGGTGTTCCGGCTGCGCGGGCCGGTGCCGTTGGCGGCGGCGATGGAGCGCGCGATCGACGGACTGATCCGGCCCGAGCGGGCGATCGTCGTGCTGGACTTCGGCACCGAGCGCGAATGGCTGCTGGGCTGCGCGGGCAGCGGGCGGGAGCTGCTCGCGCGCTGGCGGGCGCGGTGGCCCGGGCTGCGGGTGGTGGTGATGGGCAACAGCTTCCCGGCGACCGCGCAGTGGGTGGGCCGGGCGCCGTTCGGCGAGACGCCGCGCTCGGGGCGGCTCGCGATCCTGGAGCGGGAGCTGCATCAGCGGATGGGCGGCTGGCCGCTGGTCGATTACGGCGATCACGCCGCGATCCACGCGCCCAGCGAGCCCGGGCCGGAGCTGCCGGGCGGGGTGGTGCGGATCGACTATCCGTGGCAGGGCGAATGGCGTTTCGAGCGCCGCCGCCGCGAGACCAGCGACGAGGCGAATCGCGACGCGGCGCTGGCGATCGTCGCGGCGGCGCCGTCGTTCGGGGAACGCGGCCTGTGGGGTGAGCACGAGATCCAGGAGGCCTCGAACGGACGGGTGTACGCGCGTGGGCGCGAGGCGTGGACGGCGGTGCGCGTGAATCTGCATCTGGCGACGCAGGTGGATGAGATGCGGAGCTTCCGGTTGTCCAGCGACACGACTCATCCACGGGAGCGCGATGCCTCGTCGGAGTCGGCATGAGCCCATGTCGACAGGTCCGAGTCATGGAACCGGCAGCGGGGTGTTCCTACAGTGGGTGCCTCGCTTCGAAAGGAGAGCGCTTTGTCGACATCGAGGATGGAGATGAACGGCCGCATCGTGGTGCCGAAGGACATCCGCAAGGCGGTCGGGGCCCGGCTGGGTACCCGCTTTACTTGGGAGCTTCAGGAGGACGGCAGCATCCGGGTCACCGCCAAGTCGAGGCGTCCGACGGACGCCGACCAGACGTCATTGCCGCCAGAAGGCGAAAGCACAGCTCAAAGCAAGGAGTTCAAACAATGAGCAAGAAGGAGCATTCAATGGAAGAGTCATTCCTGAACGCGAAGGGGCAACTGACCTTGCCCGCGTCGATCCGCAAGAAGCTGGGTGCCAAAGCCGGTACGCGCTTTCTCTGGGGACTGATGCCCGATGGCACGCTGCTCGTGCAGCCGAAGAACAGGTCCATCCTGGACATGGCCGGCATGCTGGTCCCTCAGGACGGGATTCATGTGTCGATCGAAGAAATGAATCCCTGGGTCTGATGAGCGCCGTCGACACCAATGTCCTGGTTCGCTACATAGTCCGGGACGATGCGCTCCAGTTGCAGTCGGTCGTTCGACTCATGGAACGGAGCATCGCTCGCGGTGAACCCATGTTCGTGCCGGTCACGGTCCTGCTCGAACTTGAATGGGTGCTCCGAACTCGATTCAAGTTCAGCAAGGAGAGCGTGATAGAAGCGTTCCATACGCTGTTCTCTGCAAACGAACTTGCGTTTGAATCGCTATTTGCGGTCAGGAAGGCGCTTCGCTCCTACCGCACGAGCGTTGCCGATCTCGCGGACTGTTTTCACTTGGCGCTCGTGAATCAATCCGGCGAATGCCCGATGTTCACCTTCGATCGACAAGCGGCCCGGATGGACGGCGCGAGGCTGCTGTCCGCAGCCTCGCTCGATGAGATGGACCTCAGCGCGTGGAAAACCGATGCAGCGTCCGGCTCTTATAGACCTCCCCGGGTCTCAGCACCGTGGACGGCCAGTCCGGGCTGACCGGGCGGTTCGGCGAGTCCGGGTTGTGCTGCGTTTCCAGGCAGATGCCGTCGCCTTGGCGGTGGAACTCCCCGCCGCTGCCGAGCAGGCTGCCATCGAGGAAATTCCCCGAATAGAACTGCATCGCCGGCTCGGTCGTCAGCACTTCCATCGTCCGGCCCGACACCGGATCACGCAGCCGCGCGGCCAGATGCAGCTCGCCGTCGAAGGGCGCATCGAACACCCAGCTGTGGTCATAGCCCTTGCCCCGCTGCAATTGCGGATGCGCATGACGCAGCCGCGATTCGATGATCCGGGGCTCGCGGAAGTCGAAGGGCGTCTCGGCCACGGGCGCGATCGCGATCGGAATCGCCGCCGCGTCGACCTCGCAGTAGCGGCTCGCGGGGATCTGCAGCTCATGCCCCAGCGCCGAGCCACGCCCCGCCAGGTTGAAGTAGTCGTGGTGCGTCAGGTTCACCACCGTCGGGCGGTCGGTCGTCGCCTCGTACTCGATCTGCCAGCCCATGTCCTCGACCAGCCGGTAGCGCACCGTCGCCTGCAGCCGCCCCGGGAAGCCTTGATCCCCATCGGGGCTGTCCAGGTCGAAGCGCAGGCAGCTGTCGCTCTCCGCCTCGGCGCGCCAGAGCTGCAGGCCGAAGCCGCGCGGGCCGCCGTGCAGGCAGTTGACGCCATCGTTGGCCAGCAGTGCCTGGCGTTCGCCATCGAGGCGGAAAGCCGCATCCGCGATCCGGTTGCCGTAGCGCCCCACGATCACGCCGAAATGCGGATTGCGCAGCACGTAGTCCTCGAGCGTCGGCAGCCCCAGCACGACGTTCGCGAGTTCGCCGCGCGCGTCGGGCACCTCCAGCCGCGTGACGAGCCCGCCATAGGTGATCGCCGACAGCCGCAGCCCGCGGCCGTTGTCCATCGTGTACTCATGCACCGGCCGCCCGTCGGGCAGGTGGCCGTAGACCTTGCGTTGAATCGGTGTCATGTGATTTGGAATCGGTGAGGTGCCAGGCCGCGATGGCCTTGCGGGTCGAGCTCGAACAAGGCGCCCGCCAGCGCTTCATGTTCGCACTGCTTGCGGGCGGTGATGACGAACAGGCGGTCCAGCGCGGGCCCGCCAAACACGGGGCAGGTGGGCTGCGAGGCCGGCAAGGGCAGGCGCAGGGTCTCGCGCCCCTGCGCGTCGAAACGGATCACGACGCCATCGCCCCAGATCGCCGACCACAGTCCGCCGTCCGAGTCGACCGCCGCGCCATCGGGTTCGCCGCCCTCCATCGGCAGCTGCGCGAAGACGCGCCGCTCGCCAAGCCGCCCATCGGCGTGGTAGTCCATCGCCCAGATCGTCCGGGTGGGGGAGTCGGTGTAGTAGAGCGTTCCCCCATCGGGGCTGAAGTTGAGCGAGTTCCCCACGATCCCGGGCGGCAGCGGCAGGCGCTCGACCTTCAGGCCGCGTCCGATGCCGATGCCCGCCATTTCCGCGCGGTAATAGCCGCCGACCGGAGCGCCATGGGGATTGAACATGCCGAAGACGAAACGGCCCTGCGGATCGCAGCGCCCGTCGTTGATGCGGGTGCGCGGCTCGTCGGCCTCGACCGGGACCAGCGGGCCGATCTCGCCGCTCGCCAGGTCGAACAGCGCCACGCCGGACGCCAGTCCCAGCAGCAGCCGTCCCGGCGCGTCGCACAGCGCGAAGCTGCCCAGCGGCTCGGGCATGGCCCAGTGCGTGAGCTGGCCCTGGGCCGGACCCTCGGCCTGGCCCTGGGCCTGACTCCCATGCGCCTGCCAGCGCGACAGCCGCTGGCCGTCGATGTCGGTCCAGTACAGCGCCTGCTCGCGGTCGCACCACAGCGCGCATTCGCCGAGCCGCTCCCGGCAATCGACATGGACCCGGGCCGCGCCCGCCACCGCGCGATCCGGTGCCGTCATGCCCAGCCCCCGTCGACGATGTAGTCCTGCGCGCTGCACATCGCGCTGTCGTCGGCCGCGAGGAACAGCGCCAGCGCCGCGACATGGTCCGGCATCAGCGGCTGCTTCAGGCACTGGTTGGCGTCGATCTCCTTCTTGGTCTCGTCGTTGACCCAGAGCTGGAGCTGTTTCTCCGTCATGACCCAGCCCGGCACCAGCGTGTTGACGCGGATGTTGAAGGGCCCGAGGTCCCGCGCCAGCGAGCGCGTCAAGCCCTGCACGCCGGCCTTGGACGTGGTGTACGCCGCCATGCCGCCCTGCATCAGCATCCAGCTGAACGAGCCGAAGTTGATGATGGAGCCGCCGCCCAGCGCCTTCATGTCGGGCGCCACCGCCTGCGCGGCGAAGAACTGGTGCCTGATGTTGACGGCGATCGCCTGGTCCCAGAACTCGGGCGTGACGTCCTCCAGCGCGTGGCGCTTGTCGTTGGCGGCGTTGTTCAGCAGCGCCTTGAAGGGCCCGCCCAGTTGCTCGCGCAGCGTCGCGATCGCGGCGCGCAGCTGCGCGATGTCGGTCAGGTCGGCGGCGACGAAGGCGCTGCCCGGCAGCTTCGCCGCGAGCGCGTGGCCGGCTTCGGCCGCGATGTCGATGAAGCCCACCCGCGCGCCCTGCGCGGCGAAGCGCTCCACCAGCGTCGCGCCGATGCCGGTCGCTCCGCCGGTGATGAGCACGCGCTGCTCGCGCAGGCTGGGATAGATGGCGCTGGTCATGTCGTCTCCGTGTCTGCGGGCGCGAGTGTCGCGCCTCTTCGTGGGGTCGTGCGCGAAGCCGCCGCCACGCGGCCGGCTTCCGAGGCGCTGATTCTATAAGTCTGACTATTTATTGAGTCAAATCCATTCGATTGAGGGTTTGCCCGGATACGTACAGTCATAAAGTAATACTTTAATTCGATCCCACAAGAGTCCTGAGAACCCTGGAGACAACATGAGCCTGAGCTTCCCTCGGCCCTACAAGGGCGTGTTCCCGGTCGTCCCGACCACGTTCGACGAGCAGGGCGGCCTCGACCTCGAGAGCCAGAAGCGCTGCATCGACTTCATGATCGACGCCGGCTCCAACGGGCTGTGCATCCTGGCCAATTTCTCGGAGCAGTTCGTGCTCGGCGACGACGAGCGCGCCGTGCTGACACGGACCATCCTGGAGCACGTCGGCGGCCGCGTGCCGGTGATCGTCACGACGACGCACTACAGCACCCAGATCTGCATTGAGCGCAGCCGCATGGCGCAGGCGCTGGGCGCGGCGATGGTGATGGTGATGCCGCCGTACCACGGCGCGACGCTGCGCGTCGGCGAGGCCGGCATCCACGAGTTCTACGCCCGGCTGTCGGATGCGATCGACATCCCCGTGATGATCCAGGACGCGCCGATGTCCGGCACGCCGCTGCCGGCGCCCTTCCTGGCCCGCATGGCCAAGGAGCTCGAGCAGATCCGCTACTTCAAGATCGAGACCGCCGGCGCCGCGAGCAAGCTGCGCGAGCTGATCGCGCTGGGCGGCGAGGCCATCGAGGGCCCGTGGGACGGCGAGGAGGCGATCACGCTGCTGGCCGACCTCGATGCCGGCGCGACCGGCGCGATGACCGGCGGCGCGTTCCCGGACGGCATCCGCCGCATCGTCGATGCCTACGCCGCGGGCGACCGCGAGACCGCCGTGGCCGAGTACGGCCGCTGGCTGCCGCTGATCAACTACGAGAACCGCCAGGGCGGCATCCTGACCGCCAAGGCGCTGATGAAGGAGGGCGGCGTGATCGCCTGCGACCTGCCGCGCCATCCGTTCCCGACGATGAACCCGCACGTGCGCGCGGGCCTGCTGGACGCGGCCAAGCGCCTCGATCCGCTGGTGCTGCGCTGGGCGCGCTGAATCCCTTCGACTTCCACCCGAGCCCTGTCATGAGCCAGATCCCCGAGTTCAAGAACTACATCGGCGGCGAATGGGTCGCCGGCGTCGACCAGCGTCCCAACATCAACCCGTCCGACACCGGCGACGTGATCGGCCTGTACGCGCAGGCGGACGCCGCGCAGACCGAGACCGCCATCGCCGCGGCGCAGGCCGCGTTCCCGGCCTGGGCCTCGAGCACGCCGCAGCAGCGCTTCGACGTGCTGGACGCGGTGGGCAACGAGCTGCTCGCGCGCCGCGACGAGATCGGCCGCCTGCTGTCCCGCGAGGAGGGCAAGACGCTGGCCGAAGGCCTGGGCGAGACCCACCGCGCCGCGATGATCTTCAAGTTCTTCGCCGCCGAGGCGCTGCGCTGCGGCGGCGAGACGCTGGCCTCGGTGCGGCCCGGCGTGTCGGTGGACGTGATCCGGCAGCCGGTGGGCGTCGTCGGCCTGATCGCGCCGTGGAACTTCCCGATCGCGATCCCGGCCTGGAAGATCGCGCCCGCGCTGGCCTACGGCAACACCGTCGTCTTCAAGCCGGCCGAGCTGGTGCCGGGCTGCGCCTGGACCATCGCCGAGATCCTGTCGCGCACCGCGCTCACCAAGGGCGCCTTCAACCTGGTGATGGGCGCGGGCTCGCAGGTGGGGCAGACGCTGGTGGATTCGCGTCAGGTCAAGGCGCTGAGCTTCACCGGCTCGGTCGCGACCGGCCGCCGCATCATCTCGGCCTGCGCCGCGCGCCAGGCGAAGGTGCAGGCGGAGATGGGCGGCAAGAATCCGCTGATCGTGCTGGACGACGCGGACCTGGGCGTGGCCGTCAACTCGGCGGTGCAGAGCGCGTTCTTCTCGACCGGCCAGCGCTGCACCGCGTCGAGCCGGATCATCGTCACGCAAGGCATCCACGACCGCTTCGTCCAGGCCGTCGTCGAGAAGCTGCGCACGCTCAAGATCGATCACGCGCTCAAGGCCGGCACCGACATCGGCCCGGTCGTCGACCAGCGCCAGCTCGACCAGAACCTGCGCTATGTCGAGATCGCGAAGCGCGACGGCGGCACGCTGGCCTTCGGCGGCGAGGTCGTCGAGCGCGAGACGGCCGGCTTCTACCAGCTGCCGGCGCTGATCACCGAGACCACGAACGCGATGACGATCAGCCGCGAGGAGGTCTTCGGCCCGGTGGCCAACGTCGTGCGGGCGCGTGACTACGACGAGGCGCTCGCGCTGGCCAACGACACCGAGTTCGGCCTGTCCGCCGGCCTCTGCACGCAGTCGCTGAAGCACGCGGCCCATTTCAAGCTGCATTCGCAGGCGGGGATGGTGATGGTCAACCTGCCGACGGCGGGCGTGGACTATCACGTGCCCTTCGGCGGCACGAAGGGCTCCAGCTACGGGCCGCGCGAGCAGGGCAGCTACGCGCGCGAGTTCTACACGACGGTCAAGACCGCCTACACCTTCCCCGGCTGATGGCCTCGACCGCGCCTCGCGTCCGCGGCGCCGTGGCGGTGATCGCCGCGGTGGCGCTGGCGGCCTGCTCCAGCGCGCCGCCGCCCGGCGCGGGTCCCGAGGACCCGGCCGGCGCGCACGACCCGACGCTGATCGAGCAGGGCGGCGCCTTCCACGTCTTCACGACGGGGCCCGGCATCCAGCATCTGCGCTCGGACGATGGGCGCCGGTGGCGGCGGCTGGCGCCCGCGTTCACCCAGGCTCCGGCCTGGTGGGCCGAGGCGGTGCCGGCGCATCGCGGGCTGGACGTCTGGGCGCCGAAGGTCGTCGCGCTCAAGGGGCGCTACTGGCTGCTGTACTCGATCTCGACCTTCGGGAAGAACCGCTCGGCGATCGGCCTGGCGAGCAGCGGGACGCTCGACGGCCCCTGGCAGGACGAGGGCATGGTCGTGCACAGCGTTGAGGGCGATGACTTCAACGCGATCGATCCGGACCTCTTCGTCGATGCGAAGGAGGCGGGCGGTGACGGCCGGATCTGGTTCAGCTACGGCTCGTTCTGGGGCGGGATCCGCGTCGCCGCGTTCGACCCGGAGACGATGCGGCCGAGCGGTCCGGCGCGTTTCATCGCGCGGCGCAAGGCCGGCATCGAGGCGCCCACGATCGTGCGGCACGGCGAATGGGTCTACCTGTTCGTCTCGCACGACCTGTGCTGCCGCGGCATGGCCAGCAGCTACAACATCCGCGTCGGGCGCTCGCGCTCGGCGCTAGGGCCCTTCCTCGACAAGGAAGGGCGGGATCTGATGGACGGCGGCGGCACGCTGGTGGAGCAGGGCGGCGGCCGCTGGATCGGACCGGGCCATCAGGACGTCGTTGGCCGATGGATCGTGCGGCATGCCTATGACGGCGAAGATCGCGGCAAGCCCAAGCTGCGCCTGGACGAGCTGCGGTGGACCGGCGACGGCTGGCCCGCGCTGGCGCCGGGCGGGCGCTGAGACGGCACGCGGCACGCGGCCCGCGGATGGCCGCGGCCCTTCAAGAAGACAAAAAGACATCAGGAGACATTCCGTTGGCAGCCCTCAAGCTGGAGCAGATCGGCAAGCGCTATGGCGCGGTGCAGGTCATCCCGGACCTGTCGCTCGACGTGGCGCCGGGCGAGTTCATCGTGTTCCTCGGCCCGTCGGGCTGCGGCAAGACCAGCCTGCTGCGCATGATCGCGGGGTTGGAGGAAGTCACCGCCGGCCGCATCGAGATCGGCGGCAAGGATGTGACCCATGCCCCGCCCGGCCAGCGGCAGCTCGCGATGGTGTTCCAGCACTACGCGCTGTATCCGCACATGACGGTGCGCGAGAACCTGGCCTTCGGCCTGCGCAACATCGGCCTGGCGGAGGATGAGATCGACCGCCGCATCCAGGAGGCGGCCCGGATGCTGGAGCTGGACGCGCTGCTGGCGCGCAAGCCGGGGCAGCTGTCCGGCGGTCAGCGCCAGCGCGTGGCGATCGGCCGCGCGGTGGTCAAGGAGCCGGCGCTGTTCCTGTTCGACGAGCCGCTGTCCAACCTCGACGCGGCGCTGCGTGGACGCACGCGGCTGGAGCTGGCGCAGCTGCATCGGCGGCTGGGCGCGACCATGATCTTCGTGACGCACGACCAGATCGAGGCGATGACGCTGGCGACCCGGATCGTGGTCATGAACGGCGGGCGCATCGAGCAGGTGGCGCCGCCGTCGGAGCTGTACCGCCGCCCGGCGACGCGCTTCGTCGCCGGTTTCATCGGCACGCCGGGCATGAACTTCATTCCGGCGCGGCGGCTGTCCGACCGGCAGGGCATGGCCGTGATCGAGCTGCCCGGCGGGCAGGAGCTCGCGACCCGCGTGGCCGCCACCGTGCCGGGCAGCGAGCTGACGCTCGGCATCCGTCCGGAGCATCTGGTCACCACGGCGCGCGGACCGCTGCCGGCGGTCGTCGAGATGGTCGAGTTCCTGGGCGAGCGCAGCCTGGCGCATGTGCGGCTCGTCGACGGGACGCGGGCGATCGCCACGGTGGCGGGCGCGTCGCCGGTGGCCGGCGAGCCGGTGCAGCTTGAACTCGCGATGGAAGAGGCGCACCTCTTCGACGCGCAAGGGCGCGCGCACCATGCGCTCGCGCAGGGACAGCCGGCATGAGCGCCGCGCCTGCCGTCGGTCTTCGCGCCTCACGTCCGGCGCATGCGCTGTTCGTGCTGCCCTTCGTCGCGGTCTACGTGCTGCTGCTGCTCTGGCCGCTGGCCAAGGGCTGGTTCATCAGCTTCCACGACCATGACCTGCTGTCCAACGACAGCTTCTTCATCGGCCTGCAGAACTACCGCGAGCTGCTCGACGACGACGTGTTCCACCAGGTCGTCTGGAACACGATCCGCTTCGTGCTGATCAGCGTGCCGGTCTTCGTCGTCCTGTCGCTGATGCTGGCGCTGGCGCTGAACCGCCCCGGGCGGCTCGCCGCCTTGCTGCGCGCCGTGTTCTTCTGCGCGAGCGTCTTCTCGGTCACGCTGATCACGCTGGTCTGGCAGCTGGCGCTGATGCCCGAGCGCGGCCTGGTCGCGCAGGGCAGCGCGGCGCTGGGCATTCCTCAGCTGCCCTGGCTCACCAGCGACCTGCTGGCGCTGCCGACGCTGGCGCTGGTGACGGTGTGGTGGATCATCGGCCTGCCGATGATGCTGTTCCTCTCGGCGCTGCAGCAGATCCCGTCGGACGTCTACGAGGCCGCCGCGCTGGACAACGCCAGCCGCTGGCGCACGCTGATCCATGTGACGCTGCCCGCGCTCAAGCGCACGGTGGCCCTGGTGGCGGTGATCGAGGTGATCCGCCAGTTCCAGGTCTTCCCGCAGATCATGCTGATGACCAACGGCGGCCCCAACAACACGACGCGGCCCATCGTCCAGTTCATCTACGAGCAGGCCTTCATGCAGCTCTCGCTGGGCTACGCGACGGCCGCGTCGCAGGTGCTGCTCGCCGTGATGCTGGTGGGCGTGTCGGTGCAGATGTGGCTGGAGCGGCGCGACGCCGCGCAAGGAGCGCGCCGATGACCCCGATGCTGCGCAAGGGCTGGTTCGACCGGGCGGTGATGGCGCTGCTGGTCGCGCTGGCGGCGCTGTGGATGCTGCCGCTGCTGTGGGTGCTGGCGCTGTCGTTCAAGCCGAACGAGCTGCTGATGGTGCGCACCGACGTCTTCCTGGCGCCGCCGTACACGCTGGCCAACTACGCGGACATCCTGCAAACCTCCGCGGTGTTCCGCTGGCTGGGCAACAGCGCGCTGGTCGCGGCGCTGCAGACGCTGGGCGTGCTGGTGCTGTCGTCGCTGGCGGGCTATGGCTTCGCGCGCTGCGAGTTCCCGGGGCGGCGCTGGCTGTTCCCGCTGGTGCTGTTCGGCCTGGCGGTGCCGTCGCAGAGCGTCTTCATTCCGCTGCACCGGCTGTTCTCCGACTGGGGCCTGCAGAACACCTACGCGGGGCTGGCGCTGCCGGGGCTGGCGGCGCCGTTCGGGGTGTTCCTGATGACGCAGTACTTCAAGGCCGTGCCGATCGACCTGGAGGAGGCGGCGCTGCTGGACAACGCCTCGCGCTTCAAGACCTTCCTGCGCGTGGTGCTGCCGCTGACGCTGCCGGCGCAGGCGACGCTGGGCATCTTCACCTTCCTGGCCTGCTGGAACGACTACCTCTGGCCGCTGGTCATCGCGACGCAGCCGGAGATGTACACGCTGACGCGCGGGCTGGCGTCGACGCAGACCAACTTCGCGCAGTCCGAGGGACTGGGCTTCCTGATGGCGCAGGCGGTCTTCGCCGGCGCGCCGGTGCTGATGATCTATCTCTTCTTCCAGAAGCATCTGGTCACCGCGGTGGCGGGAACGGGGCGGTCGTGATGAGGCGCTCCCTGCTCATGGCGATGCTGGCTGGCGCGGCGCTGCTCGCCGGCTGTGGCGACCGCGCCGCGACGGCGACGGGTTCGGGCGCCAGGCCGAAGACCGAGATCACGCTGATGCGCTTCTTCGGCAGCTGCGACGCCAAGTTTGGCGCGGTGAACGACGCGAGCCAGGGCGTGGGCGAGTGCGGCATCGTGACCGCGATGGTCAACGAGTTCAACGCGACCAATCCCGACGGCATCGTCGTGAAGACGCAGGTCGCCGAATGGGCGCCGTACTACGACCAGTTGACCGCGCGCCTGGTGGCGAAGGACATCCCGACGGTGGCGGTGATGCATGAATCGGCGCTGGGCGACTATGTCCGCCGCCGGTTGATCGAGCCGCTGGATGCGGAGCTCCCCGCGCTCGGCATCGACACGGCCGACTTCACCGACCACGCGCGCCGCGGCGTGACGCTGGACGGCCGGATCTACGCCTTGCCCTTCGACACCTGGGCCTGGCTGTGGCACGTCAACACGACGCTGATGTCCCAGGCCGGGCTGATGGGCGCGGACGGCAAGCCCAGGCTGCCGCACACGCCGGACGAACTGCTCGCGATGGCGCGGCAATTCAAGCAGCGGACCGGCAAGCCGTACTTCGCGTGGGCGATCGTCAAGGAGACCGCGGCGACGAACCGCACCTTCCAGACGCTGATCGCTCAGCAGGAAACCAAGCTGTTCAGCGAGGACGGCAAGCGCATCGACATGCATCAGCCGCAGGTGGTCAACGCGCTGGCGCTGATGCAGCAGCTGTATGCCGAGGGGCTGGTCAAGCCCAACCTCGACTACGGTGGCGCCAACCAGGCCTTCCTGAATGGCGAGGCCGGCGTGGTGGTCGTCGGCACCTGGACCATCGACCAGTTCCTGCGCGAGGCCCGCAAGCCCGGATCGCCGCTGAAGGGCGGCTACACCGTGGTGCCGTTCCCGCGGCTGTACCAGCGGCCGGCGGTGTTCGCCGACGGCCACAGCTGGGCGCTGTTCAAGGGCGGCGCCGCGACGCCCGAGCAGCACGCGGCCGCGCTCAAGCTGCTGCAGTTCATCTGGAAGCGCAATGCCGAGTGGGCCCGCACCGGGCACCTGCCGGTGCGCCGCTCGGTGGCGGAGAGCGCGGCGTTCAAGGCGCTGCCGTTCCGCGAGAACCTGACCGAGATCACCCGCACCGGCACGTCGATGCCGGGCAACGTGCCCACCCAGCGCGCGATCGAGCTGCTGATCGGCGAGGACGTGAGCAACCTGATGGTCTCCAACAAGCCGATCGCCGAGGTGCAGGCCGACGTGGAGAAGCAGGTCAACAAGGCCTTGAAGAAGGTCAGACGATGAAAGCGCGAGACGACGCCATGACGCTGAACTGGTCCAACCCGCTGATTCCCCAGCGCGCCGATCCGCACCTGTCGCTGCACGATGGCCGCTACTGGTTCACCGCGTCGGTGCCCGGCTTCGATGCGATCGAGCTGCGCGGCGCCGCGAGCATCGAGGACCTGCCGCGGGCGGCACCCCGGATCGTCTGGACGCGCCATGCGCAGGGACCGGCGAGCTGGCACATCTGGGCGCCGGAGCTGCATCGCGTCGATGGCCGCTGGCTGATCTACTTCGCGGGCGGCGAGCGCGACGACATCTGGAAGATCCGCATGCATGTGCTCGAGAACGCGCATGAGGACCCGACGCAAGGCGAATGGATCGAGCGCGGGCAGATCCGCACGCCGCTGGATGACTTCGCGCTGGACGCGACGACCTTCGCCCATGGCGGCGAGCAGTACCTGTGCTGGGCCGAGGCCGATACCTCGCGCCAGGGGAAGACCAATCTCTATCTCGCCACGCTGGCCAACGCCTGGACGCTGAAGAGCGCGCCGACGCTGATCAGCGAGGCCGTGCTGCCGTGGGAGCGCATCGGCTTCGCCGTCAACGAGGGGCCGGCGGTGCTGCAGCGGCATGGCCGCGTGCTGGTTGCCTACTCGGCGGCGGCGACCGATGCCAACTACTGCATGGGCCTGCTGTGGGCGGACGCGGCGGCGGACCTGCTCGATGCCTCGGTCTGGCACAAGTCGCCGGTGCCGGTCTTCGCCAGCGCCAACGGCCAGTACGGCCCGGGCCACAACAGCTTCACGACGACGCCGGATGGCCGCACGGACCTGCTGGTCTATCACGCGCGCAACTACCGGGAGATCGTTGGCGATCCGCTGCACGATCCCAACCGCCATGCCCGGGTGCAGCCCTTCGAATGGCGTGCCGACGGCTTGCCGGCGTTCGGTCAGCCGCAGCCCGACGGTCCGGTGCAGGCGGTGGAGGCATGAAGCGCCGGTGGTTCGCGAGGCTTCCCGGCGGCGACCTGCAATGCGCGGCGCCACTCGCCAAGGGAGGATTTGTCGCGAGTTCCGGGGCCGGGCGCCCGTGATAGCCTGCCGCCCGATATGAAGACCCGCGCCGATCATTCGACCTACAGCCCGCGCGCGCGCCGCGCCGAGGGCAAGAGCCAGCATGGCCGCATCGTCAGCGAGCTGGGCCTGGCCATCGTCTCCGGCGAGCTCGAGCCCGGCGACCGGCTGCCCGCCGAGCAGCAGTTGCTGGACCGCTACGACATCAGCCGCCCGGTGCTGCGCGAGGCCGTGCGGGTGCTGGTCGCCAAGGGCCTGGTGGTGTCGCGCCAGCGCGCCGGCGCCATCGTGCGGCCGCGCAACGAGTGGCATCTGCTGGACCCGGACGTGCTGTACTGGCTGATCCAGTCCAAGCCGCAGCAGGAGTTCCTGAACACGCTGATGGAAGTGCGCCGCGTGTTCGAGCCGGCCGCGGCCGCGCTGGCCGCGAAGGCGGCGACGCCGGAGCAGCTCGAGCGCATCGAGCAGGCTTTCGACGGCATGTCCGCCGCCACCGATACCGAGCACCTGCTCGAGCCCGACCTGGCCTTCCACCGCCACATCGCCGAGGCCACCAACAACGACCTGATGGCCTACATCGGCAACATGCTGTCGCTGGCGCTGCGCGAATCCATCATCCTGAGCAGCCAGCTGCCCAACACCCATGGGCTGTCCTTGCCGCGCCACGAGGCGATCCTGACGGCGATCCGCAACCGCGACCCGCTGGGCGCGCGCCAGGCGACGCTGGTCCAGTTGCAGGAGACCGGCGATGACCTCAGCAGCGTGCTGTCCACCAAGGGCATCGTGGACCTGGCCTGACGGAAGAACGTGATGGATGACGCCCCGAATCCCAACTGGTTCCTGCGCGCGCGGCTGAAGACGCGCCAGCTGCTGCTGCTGATCGCGCTGGATGACCACCGCAATATTCACCGCGCCTCCGAGGCGCTGTGCATGACGCAGCCCGCGGCGTCCAAGCAGCTCAAGGACCTGGAGGACATGCTGGAGGTGCGGCTGTTCGAGCGCCTGCCGCGTGGCATGGAGCCGACGCTGTTCGGCGAGACCATGATCCGCCACGCGCGCATGGCGCTGACCAGCCTGGCCGCGGCGCATGACGACATCGTCGCGCTGAAGAAGGGCCTGACGGGCCAGGTCGAGGTGGGCGTGATCATGACGCCGGGGATGGCGCTGCTGCCGCGTGCGATCGCGCGGGTGAAGGCGCAGGCGCCGCTGCTGCGCATCGGCGTGCAGATGGAGACCAGCAAGGTGCTGATGGAGCAGCTCAAGCGCGGGACGCTGGATTTCATGATTGGCCGCATCCTCGAGGAGGACAGCGCGAGCGGTCTGCAGTACGAGGAGCTGAGCGGCGAGCCGGCCTGCGCGGTGGCGCGGCTGGGGCATCCGCTGCTGGAGCGGACGGACCTCACGCTGCAGGATCTGGCGACGCAGCCGTGGATCCTGCCGCCGCCGGGCAGCGTGCTGAGACACCGATGGGAGCTGATGTTCCGGCGGGCGGCGATCGATCCGCCGGCGGATGCGGTGGACACGACGGCGCTGCTGGTGATCACGGCGCTGCTGCAGCAGACGGATTCGCTGCATGTGATGCCGATCGAGGTGGCGCGCTACTACGCATCGCTGAGAGCCTTGGCGATCCTGCCGATCGAGCTGCCATGCAGCATGGATGCCTTCGGCATCATCACGCGCGAAGACCATCTGCTGTCACCCGGCGCCCGCGCGCTGCTCCACGAGGTGCGCGCGGTCGGCAAAGAGCTGTACCAGCCGACAACAAAGCCAAGCTGAGTCCGCTGGCCCCCGTTGCTAACTCCCTCGCCCCCCGCGAGGGGGGAGAGGGCAGGGGAGAGGGGGTGCTTCGAAGGGCAGCAGCGCTGTGGCACGAGCCCCCTCTCCCCTCCCTCTCCCCGCTGGGGCGAGGGGGTTTTTTACTGCGACGACGTCCGGCTCCTACCCCCTCGCCCGCTTGCGCGAGAGGGAGAGGGCGGGGTGAGGGCCAGCGGCCTCCGCAGGCCTTCAGCCCTTGCATCCTGGCGACGGATTCGCTGCTGGCCCGGCGTCCGTCTGCGGCACGAACTGGATCGTCCCGTCCGCGTTGTAGTGCAGTTCCTCGACGGCGACCGATCGCCGGAACTCCCCACCGCCAGGCAGTTTGGCGTTGTGATACGCGATATAGCTCTTCCCGTTGAACTCGAAGATCGCCTGATGGATCGTCGGTGTCTTCTCATTCTTCGCCATGATCACGCCGCGTGGTGTCCAAGGCCCGACGGCGCGGGGCCCGGTCATGTACGCGGTTTCTTCCGGAAAGTGCTGCGAGTACGACAGGTAGTACGTCCCGCCATGCTTGTGCAGGTAAGACGCCTCAGTGAAGTCCTTCACCGCCACGGCATTGATCGACCCCGCGAGTTCCGTCATCGACCCCTTCAGCTTCACGTACTTCAGCACCGTGTTCCCGAAGTACAGATAAGCCTGCCCATCATCATCGACAAAGATCGCGGGATCGATGTCATCCCAGGCGATGTCGGTCTGTGTGGTCATGTCGTTGGTGATCAACGCCGACCCGCGCGCGTCCTTGAACGGGCCGAGGGGACTCTCCGCCGTCGCGACCCCGACCGCGAACCCCGGGATCGACGCATGCTCCACGGTCGCATAGAAGAAATACTTCGGCTTCCCATCGACAACGCGCCGGGTGATATCCGATGCCCACGCGCGGCCCTTGGCCCACTTGAAGTCGAGTGCCTTCATCGGCGCGCCATGGTCGGTCCAATGCGTCATGTCGCAGCTGGAGAACACGCGCCACTCGTTCATGACGAAGTCCTTGCCGCCCGGCTCGGCCTCGTCATGCCCGACATAAAGGTACACGCGCCCGTTGTCGACCAGCACGGCGGGATCGGCCGTATAGAGCTGCGGAAAGAGCGGATTCGCCGCTCGCGCCGGAGCGCCGGCGAACGCGAGCGCCGCGGCCAGCGCGGCGGCAATGCAGGTCTTCATCAAGGAAAGCTTCCGGAAAAAGCGAAACGAAGAAGAGGCACCACGCGTCCCCATCAAGCCTGCCCCGCCGGCCGGGCGAGCAGCCGCTGGACGACGCAGAACACGAACAGCAGCGCGCCGATGACGATCTTGGTCCACCAGGAGCTGAGCGTGCCGTCGAAGGCGATGAGGGTCTGGATGACGCCGAGCACCAGCACGCCGGAAAGCGCGCCGGCGACATAGCCATAGCCGCCGCTGAGCATCGTCCCGCCGATGACGACGGCCGCGATCGCGTCGAGTTCCGCGCCCTGCGCATGCAAGCCATAGCCGCTGAGCATGTAGAACGCGAACAGCAGCCCCGCCAGCGCGGCGCAGAACCCGCTGACGCCATACACCGCGAGCTTGGTTCTTCCGACCGGCAGTCCCATCATCAGGGCCGACTGCTCGTTCCCGCCAAGCGCGTACACCGCGCGCCCGAAGGCGCTGCGATGCGCGACCCAGATCCCCGCGGCCAGCACCGCGAGCGCGATCGCGGCGCTCGGCGAGATGAACCCGCCCGGAACGGACCACTGCGTCTGCGAGATGGCGACGAAGGTGGGATCGTCGATGGTGATCGAGTCGACGCTGATCAGGTAGCAGAGCCCGCGCGCCAGGAACATGCCGGCGAGGGTGACGATGAAGGGCTGCAGCTTGAAGAAGTGGATCAGCGCGCCCTGCAGCACGCCGAAGACCGCGCCGCCGCCCAGCACGAGCGCGATCACGGCCCAGGCTGGCCAATGGGCCTGATGCAGCAGCCAGGCGGCGATCGTCGTCGAGAGCGCCAGCACCGCGCCCACCGAGAGATCAATGCCGCCGGACAGGATGACCAGGCTCATGCCGACGGCGAGCACCAGCAGGTAGGCGTTGTCGATCACCAGGTTGAGCATCACCTGCGGCGACGCGAAGCCGGTGTAGTGCGCGCCACCGGCCGCGATCAGCGCGAGCAGCAGCACGACGGTGATCTGCGCGCTGAAGGCGGGCTGCCGCAGCCAGCGGCGCAGCAGGTCCAGGGGGCTGGGCGAGACGACGGCGTTCATCGGGCGGCTCCGCGCAGACGCTGCAGCATCGGACGCAGTTCGCTGGACTGCAGGATGCAGAGCACGAAGACGACGACGGCCTTGACCACCATGTTGATCTCCGGCGGAACACCGAGCGAGTAGATCGTGGTGGTCAGCGTCTGGATGATCAGCGCCCCCACCAGCGCGCCACCGAGGTGGTACTTGCCGCCGGCCAGCGACGCGCCGCCCAGCGTCACCGCGAGGATGGCGTCGAGCTCCAGCAGCAGGCCGGCGTTGTTGGCATCGGCACTCTTGATGTTGGACGCGATCATCAAGCCGGCCAGTCCTGCGCAGGCGGCCGCGAACACATAAGTCCCGAAGATCAGCGTGGCGGTGCGCAAGCCCGCCAGGCGCGAGGCCACCGGGTTCAGGCCGACGGCCTGGACGAACAGGCCCAATGCGGTCTTGCGCAGCAGCGCGGTGGTCGCGAGCGCCAGCGCCGCGACGACCCACAGCGACACCGGCAACCCGAGCAGGTAGCCCCCACCGAGGACGAAGAAGTCATCGCGGTAGACAGTCAGGATCTGTCCATCCGACAGCAACTGCGCGAGACCGCGCCCAGCCACCATCAGGATCAACGTCGCAATGATCGGCTGCAGCTTCAGCCCGGCCACCAGCGCACCATTCCACACCCCGCACAACAACGCGGCGCCCAGCGCACCCGCATAGGCCGTCGTCAGCGAGTGATCCGCGTTGACGAGCGAGGCCGCGACCGTCGCGGCAATCGCAACCACCGCGCCGATGGACACATCTATGCCACGCGTGGCAATCACCAGACTCATGCCCAACGCCGCCAGCATCAGCGGCGCCGCACGGTTCAGGATGTCGATCAACGGACCATACAGATGACCATCCTTGATCTCCAGGTGCCAGAAACCCGGCAGACAGATCACATCGATCAGCAACAGGATCGCCAACGCGGCAACCGGACGCAGCAGAGGATGCGCCACCATCCACGCGAACACACGGCGTCGCGCAGGCTTGGCGGCGGCAGGGGCACTGCTCATGGAAAGAGTGTCAATCACAGGTTGCTTTCACTTCGACGAGCAGCGCGTTGGCCGCCATGGCATGGGGCCACCTTCAACGGTTCTGCTACCGGGGACCATCGCCGGCAATCACTTCGAGGACCGAGCGTTCGTCAAGATCACCCCGGACGTAGGTGCCGATGGCCTGGCGGTCGCGCAGGACCACGAGACGATCACTGCAGCGCAAGACCTCCGGAAGCTCCGACGAGATGAAGAGCACCGCCATGCGGCGGTCGGTGTCATCACCCTGGGCGCACAGGCGGCGGACCTCGTCCATGATCTCCTCCTTCGCGCGGACATCGATGCCCCGCGTCGGCTCGTCCAGGATCAACAGACGCGGCTGCGTCAGCAGCCATCGGGCCAGCAACGCCTTCTGCTGGTTGCCCCCCGACAGGAGACCGATCGGCGTCTCGATGTCCGCGGTCTTGATGCCCAGTCGGCGCACGTAGTCGTCGGCAACGGCCTGCTGACGCTTGAGCGGAATCGCGCGCCACCATCCCTGCCGCGCCTGCAGGGCCAGCACGATGTTCTCGCGGACGGAGAGCGCGAGCACCGCGCCTTCCAGCTTTCGGTCCTCCGAGCAGAACGCCAATCCATTCGCGATCGCCTGCCGCGGCGAGGCGAAGCGCTGACGCTTCCCGTCGATCTCGATGTCGCCGGCATCGGCACCGTCGGCACCGAAGAGCAGCCGCGCCGTCTCCGTGCGGCCCGAGCCGAGCAGACCGCACAGGCCGAGCACCTCGCCGCGGCGGATCTCCAGGTCAAGCGGCTGCAGCGCGCCCTTGCGCGCCAGGCCATGCGTGACGAGCGCGGGCTCCGTCGATTGGGCGCAGGCCGTCAGGGGCTGGCCAGCGGCCGTGTGCGGCCCGACCATCTTCTGGATGAGCTCGAGGCGGCCGAGGTCCTTGGGCAGGAACTCGCCCTCGGTGCGGCCGTTGCGCATGACGGTGATGCGGTCGGAGACGGCGTAGACCTGATCGAGGAAGTGGGTGACGAAGAGGATGGCCATGCCCTGCTCGCGCAGGCGCCGCATGACGCGGAAGAGGTGCTGGACGGCGGCCTCGTCGAGGCTGGAGGTGGGCTCGTCGAGGATGAGGACGCGCGCCGAGATGTTGAGCGCGCGCGCGATCGCGACCATCTGCTGGATGGAGAGCGAGTAGCGGGCCAGCGGGGCGTCGACGTCGATGTCGAGTTCCAGCTCGGCCAGGAGCTGACGGGAGCGCTCGCGCATGCGCGGCCAGTCGATCTGGCCCCAGCGGCGCGGGTAGCGGCCGATGAAGAGGTTCTCGGCCACCGAGAGGTTGGGGACGAGGTTGACCTCCTGGTAGACGGTGCTGATGCCCAGGTCCTGGGCGTGGGCGGTGGAGCGCGGGGCGATGGGATCGCCGGCGAGCTCGATGCGGCCGGCATCGGGCGCGTACAGGCCGGTGAGGACCTTGATGAGCGTGGACTTGCCGGCGCCGTTCTGGCCCATGAGCGCGTGGATCTCGCCGCCGAACAGACGCAGCCAGACCCCGGAGAGCGCCTGCACGCCGGGGAAGCCCTTGTCGATGCCGCTGAGCGAGAGCAGCAGTCCGGGGGCGTCCATCAGTACTTGCGGTTGGGGAGTTCCTTGGCGGCGACGTCGGCGGTGAAGACGCCTTCCTCGGTCGTGATGCGCTTGGCCACGGGTTTGCCGGCGACGACGTCCTTGGCGAGCTGCATGAGCTGCGGGCCGAGCATGGGATTGCACTCGACGGTGACGTTGAGCTTGCCGGCGGCCATGGCCTGGAAGGCGCCGCGCACGCCGTCGATGGAGACGATGGCGATGTCCTTGGCGGGCTTGAGGCCGGCTTCCTCGATGGCCTGGATGGCGCCGATGGCCATGTCGTCGTTGTGAGCGAAGAGGACGTGGATCTTCTTGTCCTTGGCCTTGAGGAAGGCCTCCATGACTTCCTTGCCCTTGGCGCGGGTGAAGTCGCCGGACTGCGAGCGGATGATCTTCAGGCGCGGCTCGGCCTGGATGACTTCCTCGAAGCCGCGCTTGCGGTCCAGGGCGGGTGCGGAGCCGACGGTGCCCTGGAGCTCGACGATGTTGACCTCGCCGGTGGGGGCGTTCTTCTTGGCCCAGTCGACGAGCCAGCGGCCGGCCTTGCGGCCTTCCTCGACGAAGTCGGAGCCGATGAAGGTGACGTAGAGGGAGGGGTCGCTGACCTTGACGGCGCGGTCGGTGAGGATGACGGGGATCTTGGCGTTCCTGGCCTCGCGCAGGACGGTGTCCCAGCCGGACTCGACGACGGGCGAGAAGGCGATGACGTCGACGCGCTGGGCGATGAAGGAGCGGATGGCCTTGACCTGGTTTTCCTGCTTCTGCTGGGCGTCGGCGAACTTGAGGGTGATGCCGGCCTGCTTGGCGGCGTCCTTGATCGAGTTGCTGTTGGCGGTGCGCCATTCGCTTTCGGCGCCGACCTGGGAGAAGCCCAGGACGAGCGGCTTGCCGTCCGCCGCGAAGGCGGGCAGGGCGGGGAGGGCGGTGCCCAGCGCGAGTGCGCTCAAGGCCAGCAGCTGACGACGCGTGGTCTTCATGATCGTTGTCTCCTCGTTGGTTGTTGATGTCGGGGCGCGCCGATGCGGCAGCGCCCCTTGTGAGGTGTTCGTGATCCTAGGGAGGGGCGGGATGCCGGACCAATCACATTTGATGCGGGGGTGATGTCGGGATTGGTATCGGTGAAGGCGATCCTGGACGTGAGTCACAGGAGCGCCTCTTGCTGAACCTCCTCAGCAACCCAGGAGCCCTCCATGACCGACCACTCGCCCTCCGATGCCGAACGCCGCGCCAAGCTCTGGAGCTTGATCAAGGACATCCGGATCGGCTTGTTCACCACGCAGCATGCCAACGGTCATCTGCACTCGCGCCCGATGACGCTACAGAACCAGGACCTGCACGAGGACGAGAACCTCTGGTTCTTCATGTCCCGCAGCGGCGATCCGTTCAGCGACATCGTCGCGTCGCCGCAGGTGAACGTCGCCTTCGCCAACCGTGACGACGACACCTACGTGTCGGTGTCCGGGACCGCGACGCTCAGCGAGGACCGCGCCAAGCGTCAGCAGCTCTGGAACAAGGCCGCCGAGGCCTGGTTCCCTGGCGGCATCGACGATCCCGACCTGGCGCTCGTGAAGGTGCGCATCAGCCATGCGAGCTATTGGGACGTGAAGTCCTCCAAGTTGATGCAGCTCTACGCGATGGCGAAGTCCGCCGTCACCGGCAAGCCGCCGACCAACCTCGGTGAAACCGGCAAGGTGCGCATGGACCGCTGAGCCGAGGCCGCTCGACGAAGCCGCCTTCATCGCCTGGGTGAAGGCCGCGAGCGAGTTGCCGGGCGAGCGGATGTGACCGCGGCGAGCGTTCAGGCCTTGCTGGCGCTTTCCGCGGCCCAGGCCTGCAGGTCCTCATAGGTCGCGCAGGCGCCGCCGCAGAGGATCACCAGCACGTTGCGCGCCTTCTGCAGGACCGGCACGGCGCGCTGGCGCGCCACCGCGACCGCCGCGCCGCAAGCCGGCTCGACGATCAGGCGGTGCTCCTTGGCAACGTCGAGGCAAGCTTGCACGGCTTGCGCATCGGTGACGGTCGCGCTGACGACCTCATGCCGCCTCGTCCATTCGAAGGCCTGTTCACTGACGCGGCGCGCGCCGAGCGAGGTCGCGATGCTTGTGATCGCATCGAGCGTCACGAGTCCGCCGGCCGTGATCGCGGCATTGAGCGAATCGGCACCGATTGTCTCGGCCGCGACGAGCGGCACGTCGCTCCAGCCGACGGCATGCATCCCTTGCAGCACGCCGCTCATCAATCCGCCGCCACCCACCGACAGCACGACCGCATCCGGCTTCGGACACTGCGTCGCGGCCTCTTCGATCATGGTCGCGTGGCCGTCCCACAGCAGGGGGTCGTCGAACGGATGGATGAACGCGTCCGTCGGCTGGCGCAGCGACATCAGATGCTCGTTGGCCTCCATCCAGCTCTTGCCGTGGACGATGACCTCCGCCCCCTGGCGGCGGATCAGCGTCTTGGGCCATTCGCGCGTCGTCTCGGGCACGACCACGACGACCGGCAGCCCGAGCCGCCGTCCCGCGTACGCGACCGCCATGCCGGCATTGCCGCCCGAGGACGACAGCAGCCGCTTCGCGCCGCGGGCGGCATGGACCTCACAGGCGTGGCCGATGCCGCGCAGCTTGAACGAGCCGCAGGGTTGCAGGGCTTCGAGCTTCAGCCAGAGGCGTTGATCGGGGGTGCTGAAGGCGTCGGAGTCGACGGTCGGGGTGGGGAGATGGATGGGCATCGGGAAAGGCTCGGAGTGTGCAGATCTCAAACGGGATCGGCGTCGATGTACCGGATCGGGTCAGGGCGAACAATGTACGTTGCCATGTCGGGGAAGAAGACAGAGACCAGATTGAGCGTCGAATTGAGCATGGTGCAGAAATGCCGGATGTGGTCCAGGGATCCCTCCTCCGGCAGCAGCGCCCGATTCTTCAGCGGGCGTGCCTGCAGACGCACTTCCTGCACCTGCGACGTCCCCTTGCAATCCTCGACCTGCGTCAGCTTGGTGGGAAAGGGATAGAGGACACCGTCGCCATGGGAATGGAGATAGCACAGCAGTCCGTCCCTGATGCTCAGCACCAGGTTGTGCCGCAGATTGGCGGGAAGATCCGGCGCTTCTTCCCGGTAGCACGACACGACGTCCTTGAGCTTGTCCGTCATGTCGAAGTCGAAGCGCTCACAGATCAGGAACGTCACCATCTGGTCCCGTTCGTCCCTCTGCGGCGCAAAAGTCTCCCGGTCGATGTCCTTCTTCGAGTGGACGTACATCGGCTCATGCAGGCAGTCCCGGATGTACTTCACCATCGCCAGCTTGCGCAGGGTCTCCTTCAGCGCCGTGAGCGTCATCACGGACTTGACCTCGCCGACCGCGCACACCGACTCGACCGGGAAGAAGCGCTGCTTGTTGGCGTTCTGCAGCAGCGGGGTGATCGAGCGCTCGTAGATGACGATGTCGCACTGGGAGCTGATCCGCCCGCCTGAGTCGACGACGAAACCCGTGTCGATGGCCAGGCGCTGTGGCGTGATCGCCTGCAGGAACTCCCGCGTGATCGCCTCGCGATAGGTGCCGAACTCGCCCGGATGGATCAGGTGACCCTCGTCGTCGACGAACAGCTGGCGCGAGTTCTCGAGGAACTCGCTGGAGAAGGCCCGGATCTTCTCCGTCAACAGCGCCTGGATGGCGTTCTCGGACTGCCGCTTCATTCACATCTCCCTTGCTGCCCGCAATGCGCGGCGGATCCTAGGCGATCCGCCGCGCATGCCGTGCGATCCGGCGAAGGAAGTGCTGCGATCGGGCGGCCAGCGCATGCCGCCTGTCTGCCCAGCCTCAGGTCCGCGTGATCGACACGCCGCCGTCGACCAGCGAGGCCGTCCCCGTCACGAAGGACGAGTCGTCCGAAGCCAGGTACAGCACCGCGCGTGCCAGCTCTTCCGGCTTGCCCACGCGCTTGAGCGCGTGCAGGTTGGTGACGAAGCTCTGCGCCTCGGGCGTGTCGTTCTTCTCGCGGAACATGTCCGTGTCGACGGCGCCCGGCAGCACCGCATTGACGCGCACGCCCTGCGGGCCGTACTCGGCCGCGAGCGCCTGCGTCAGGCCGATGAGCCCCGACTTGCTGGCCGCATAGGCCGCCATGCCGGGGAACGCGAAGGTGTGGCCGACGAAGGTCGAGGTGAAGACCACCGAGCCGCCGCCGTTCTTCGTCATCTGCGCGATCTGATGCTTCGCGCCGAGGAAGGCGCCAGTGAGATTGATGGCCAGCGTGTCGGTCCAGCCGGCTTCCGAGACCTCGGTGCTGGGGCCGCCTTCGCCGAGCGTGCCAGCGTTGTTGAAGGCGACGTCCAGGCGGCCGAAGCGCTCGACCGCGAGGTCCACCAGCGCCTTGGCATAGGCCTCGGAGCGCACGTCGCCCGCCAGCGCGACGGCCTGGCCGCCGGCGGCGTGGATCTCGGAGACGAGCTGGTCCAGCTCGGAGGCGCGGCGGGCGCCGACGACGACCTTCGCGCCTTCGGCGGCGAAGAGCAGGGCGGTGGTGCGGCCGATGCCGGAGCTGGCGCCGGTGATGAGGGCAACCTTGTCTTGGAGGCGATGGCTCATGAGGGAACTCCTTGGGGGGCTTGACCGGGGAACCGGTCGGGGGTTGATCGATGAGTCCAATGTCGGCGACGGCCGGCGTTTCCGGAAGCCGGCCAATGGCGGAACTGCTGTTCTGGCTTTCCGAACAATGCGCCAGAATCGCCCCTCGCGAGTCCGCCCTCTGGCGGCCTTCCAAGGAGGGGTCGGAACATGCTCAAGCTCGATGGGATCACCAGCTTCGTGGCGATTGCGGAAGCCGGTTCAATCAGCGGCGCGGCGCGGCGGATGTCGATGTCGAAATCGGTGGTCAGCGAGCGGCTGGCGGAACTCGAGCAGGGGCTTGGCGCGCCGCTGTTCCACCGCACGACACGCAAGCTGAGCCTGACCGAGGACGGTCAGGCCTTCCTCGACCGAGCGCTGCGCATCGTGCGGGAAGTGGAAGAGGCCGCCGCCGAGGTCAGCGAGCGCCGCGGTCAACTGACCGGCCCGATGCGGCTCTCGGCGCCGGTGACTTTCGGGCGCATGCACCTGGGACCGGCGCTGTATCCGTTCCTGAGCCGGCATCCCGGCATCTCGATGACGTTGGAGCTCGACGATCGCCGTGTCGACGCGCAGGCCGATGGTTATGACGCGGTGCTGCGTCACGGCGCGATCGCGGACTCCCGGCTGGTCGCGTGGGTGCTGGCGCCGAGCCGGCGTTTTCTGGTGGCCTCGCCGGGCTATCTGAAGCGGCATGGCCGGCCGCGCCACCCCGCCGACTTCGCGGACCATCGCGCGATCCGCTACAGCAACCGCGGCATCGCCGACTGGCGCTTCCTGGAGGCCAAGGCGGACGACTTCGCGCGGCCGCATGTGGTCCTGCGCGTCAACAACGGCGACATGATGCGCGAGGCCGCGATGGCCGGGCTCGGCCTGGCGCTGCTGCCGACCTTCATCATCGGCGAGCAGTTGCGCTCGGGCGAGCTGGAGATCGTCGACGTCGGCCGATCGCCCGAGACGGAGTTCCTCTACATCGCGCACGCGGAGGGGCGCCGCGCGTCGACGAAGCTGAGGGCGCTTGCCGATGCGCTCAAGGAGGCGTTCGGGGAGCCGCCGTATTGGGACAGGGACGTGCCGGCGGCGTCAGACCGGTAAGCGAGAGGGATTCGCCTGAGCCGCTACCATCCGCGCCCAACATGACCGCTCTCCTCGAACGCTCCTGGCACCGCGCCTGGTCCGCCCTGGCCGGTGAGCGCGATGGCGACGCGCTGCGCGATGAGCTGCTCGCGCGCTACGCCGAGCCGCAGCGCAAGTACCACACGCGTCAGCACCTCGAGGAATGCCTCGCGCTGTTCGAAGAGGTCAGCGCGCTCGCCCCGCGTCCCGCGGAGGTCGAGATGGCGCTGTGGTTCCACGACGCCATCTACGACGTCAAGGGCAGCGGCAACGAGGAGCGCAGCGCCGACTGGGCCCGTCGCGCGCTGGTCGATGCCGGCGTCAACGCCGCGAGCGCTGATCGCGTGCGCCAGCTCGTGCTGGTGACGAAGCACGACGGTGTGCCTTCCAGCCTCGATGAACAGGTCCTCGTCGACATCGACCTCGCGATCCTTGGCGCCGAGCGCCCGCGCTTCGACGAGTACGAGCGCCAGATCCGCGAGGAATACGGTTTCGTCCCCGGCTTCCTGTTCCGCCGCAAGCGCAAGCAGATCCTCAAGACCTTCCTCGACCGGCCGGTGCTCTACAGCACGCCGGCATTGCACGAGCGGCTCGACACCCGCGCCCGCGAGAACCTGCGGCGCGCGATCGGCTGATCGCCGCCTCCGCCGCCCTTCACGCGAAGAAATGCTGCTTCAGCGGCAAAGCCGCGGCGCCGACCATCGCCGGCGACCGCGTCACTTCGGCGATCACGAGTTCCGGGTTCGGTGACGGCGTGCCGCGCCGCGGCGCCTGCTCGAACGCCACCTGGCTCATCAGCCGCCGTGCCAGATCCTCCGGCAGCCGTGCGCCGAAAACGATCGCCTGCGGATCCACCAGCGCCATCGACGCCGCCACCGCCACGACGATGCTCGGCCGGACTTCCTCGATCCACTCGGCGATCTGCGGCCATGCCGGGTCGTAGCGATCCAGCATCGTGTGCAGGTCGGGCAGGTCGTGACCCGCGTCGCTCAAGCGCCGGCGCAAGGACTCCAGCGTCGGCCGCGGCAGACCGGTCAGCGCGAAGATCCGCCCCATCTCGCCCGCATTGCCGTGGGCGCCTCGCAGCATCGCGCCGCCGCTGACCAGCCCCGCCGCGAAGCCGTCCGTGAAGTGCAGATAGACGAAGTCCGCGCAGCGCCGGCCAACGCCGAACAGGCATTCCGCCAGCGCCGCGCAGTTGGCGTCGTTGTCCATCCAGACCGGCTGGCCCAGCCGCTCGGCCAGCACCCGGTCCAGTTCTGCCTCGGCCCACTCCGCGCCCAGCGACAGCGGCGGATTGACCCGCGAGCCCTGACCCGTGCGCGGGCCCGTCATGCTCACGCCGATGCCGAAGACGCGCTCGCGCGCGACGCCGTGCCGCCGCAGCAGCCGCGTGATCTGGCGGCCGGCCTCGGCCATTGCCTCCTCCAGATGCAAGGGGAACGCCGGTACCGCGCAGTGGCCGACCACCTGGCCCGACAGATCCATCAACGCGAGCTCGAAGCCGTCCACCATGATCGACAGCCCCAGGCTGTACGCGAAGTCGGCGACCAGCGACACGGTGGCGCTCGGCTGACCTCGCCCGCGCATGGCCGGCGGCCCCAGCCGCAGCAGCCCACGATCGACGAGTCCGTCGATCAGGCCCTTGGCGCCCGGCACGCTCAGTCCGCTGGCGCGCGTCAGGTCGGCGCGCGACATCACACCGGCGCGCCGCACCAGCTCCAGCATCCAGCGCTCGCTGTCGCTCGCCACCGGTCCGTCGTCGTGGCGCAGGAACCGGCGCCCGATCGGGACCGAGGCCAGGGGCGGGGTGGGGAAGGGGCTGCTCATGGTCGGCGCGCAGTCTACACAGGCCACCCGCGCCTCCGTGAGGCAGGCCGGTGAGGGTTCCGTGACATGCGTCGTGTCATATTAAATTAACGACGCTAATTTAATGTTCGACCTGTTCCCAGCGACATCCAGAACAGGAGAGCGGCATGTCTTCCCCCCGATTCCATCGATGGCCAGGCCAGTGGCGCGGCCGCGGCGCCCGCCGTCATCCCGCCCTGAGCGCGATCGGCTGCGCCGTGCTGGCCGCCTGCGGTCCGGCGATCGCGCAGTCCGAAGCGCCTTCGGCCAATGCATCGGGGGAGGGCGCCCAGGCGCTGGAGACGGTGCAGGTCTCCGGCTTCCGCACGCAGAACACCCGCAGCATCGCGACCAAGTCCTCGGCGGTGCAGACCGTCGACACGGTGGCGGCGGACGAGGTCGGCCGCCTGCCCGACTTCAACGTCGGCGACGCGCTCAAGCGCGTGACCGGCGTCAGCACGCTCGAGTACCAGGGCGAGCCGCGCTACGTGATCGTCCGCGGCCTCAACGGCAACTACAACACGACCTTGATCGACGGCTTCGCCTTCGCGACGACCGACATCGGCAGCCGCCAGATCCTGATGGAGGTGCTGCCGTCCAACTTCGTGCAGCGCATCGACGTCACCAAGACCTTCCTGCCCGCGAGCGATGGCGGATCGATCGGCGGCACGGCCAACCTGGTCACCGCCAGCGGCTTCGACCATCCGGACGGCGCGCTGGCGCTGCAGGCCAAGGGCGGTGCCAGCCTGATGGACCCCGCCTTCGGCGGCGCCGAGCCGGCCGGCGAGGCCTCGGCCAAGTGGGGACGGCGTTTCGGCCCGGCCAGCCAGTTCGCCTTCCTCGGTTCGGCCAGCTACTGGACGCGCCACATCCATGTGCCTCAGGTCGAAAGCGGCGGCAGCCTCAACTGGTACAACGCCGACGGCACCCGCAACGGCACGCCGTATGGCGGCACCGGCTTCGCGGTGCCGGCGGAGCGCCGTTGGTACAACTACGACAACGACCGCGATCGCGGCGGCCTCACGGCCCGGCTGGACTGGCAGCCCGAGGGCGCGCTCAGCGGACATCTCGCCGGCTACTACTTCAAGCAGCGCGAGCGCTCCGACCGCGCGACGCAGAACGCGCAGGTCGCGGCCACCGCCACCGTGAGCGGGCAGACGCCCACGTCCGGCACGCTGAGCAACGTCAGCCAGTACGTCGAGATGGGCCGGCTGCGCTGGGACCGCGCGCTGTACGGCGTCAACGGCGAGCTCAAGGCGGAGCTCGCGCCGCAATGGCAGGCCGACCTCCGCGGCAGCGTGTCGCGCGCGACCGTCGACAACCCTCAGAGCTGGGACCATTTCACGCAGAACGGCCTGGCCTACCGCTACGACTGGAGCGCACCGACGCCGGTCTTCACGCCGGTGAACGCCGCCAACGCCAGCAATCCGGCGCGCTACGGCAATGGCTACCACCAGGAAGAGAACACCAGTTACGCCCAGCGCGTGACTGACCTGCAGGCCAACCTGCGGCACAACATGGAGGACGACAGCCGCGGCCTGGGCGCGGCCACCGGCGCGCGCCTGGTGCGCACGCGCATGGACACGGCGTTCTCGCGCCAGACCTGGAACGCGATGCCCTACACGCTGGCCGACGTGCTGGGGGGCACGACCTGCGGCTTCAACTGCAGCTCGCCGCTGTTCCTGATCGACACCGGCAAGGCCGGCGATGCCTGGAACGCCAGCCGCGCCGGCGTGACGCCGGTGACGGACGTCGCCGCGCAGAACAACGCGACCTACACCGTCGACGAGGACATCCAGGCCGCCTATGCCCAGCTGCAATGGCGCGCCGAAGCATGGCTGGTGGCCGGCGGCCTGCGCCATGAGCACACCCGTTTCGGCAGCACCGGCTGGCAGCTGTCCAACGGCACGGCGTGGACCCCCGTCGGCGCGGAGCGCAAGTACGGCGACTGGCTGCCGTCGCTGGCCGGCTTCTATGCCACGGGGCCGGCGAGCAAGCTGCGCTTCGGCCTGTCGCGCACGATCGGCCGCCCGCGGCCCGACCAGATGGCGCTCAAGGGCGGCACGCTCAACACCGCGGCCACGCCGGACACGCTGACCCAGAGCAACCCCGGGCTGAAGCCCCGCCGCAGCGACAACGTCGACCTCGGCCATGACTGGGTGATCGACGGCGGCCGCGGTCTGCTGTCGGTGGCGCTGTTCCACAAGCGCATCAGCGACGAGATCTTCCGCTACGGCGCGATGCAGACCATCGATGGCGTGGACACGCTGGTCACCCAGCCGCGCAATGCCTCGGGCCGGGTCCGGCTCACCGGCATCGAGATCGGCGCGATCAAGGAGCTCGGCTCGCTGCACCCCACGCTGAAGGGCTTCACCGTCAGCATCAACGCGATGTCGATGAAGGTGCGCTACCCCGTCACGCTGGGCGACGGCACCTCCACCACGCTGAGCATCCTGCCGCAGCAGCCCAAGTCGCTCTGGAACGCCGCGCTCACCTACGAGGAAGGCCCCTGGCATGCCAAGGCCGCGTGGAATCACACCGGCGCGCTGTGGGACGACCGCTTCCCCAACTACGACAGCCTGCCGCAGTTCTATCGCAACCGCTTCCAGCAGCCGACGGACAAGCTCGATGTACAGCTCGCCTACGATGTCTCGCGCCGCCTGTCGCTGACCTTCGATGCGCTCAACGTCACCGGCCAGGGCTTCCAGTACAACTACGGCCGATCGCAGGAACTGGTGCAGTCGGCCTGGAAGGTCGCGCCGATCGTGATGGTCGGGCTCAACGTGAAGCTGTGAGGATCCCGCCCGCCATGACCCCCGACACGACTTCCCCGGCTGTCCCGCGGCCGACACGCCGCCGCCTGCTGGCCGCCGCGGTTGGATTGCCGTCCCTGCTGACCGCCACGGCGCACGCGGCGGCCGATCCCGATGCCGACGCCGACGCTCAGGGCAGGACGCCGCGGGCGCGCGACGTCGGCCGCAAGTTCAACGCGGACGGCAGCCCCATGACCTTCGAGGGCAACACCATCGTCGGCCACCTGCGCCCGCAAGGCGCGGACTACGAGACCTTCGATGCCTGGCTGGACATCGCGCGCGAACTGCCGCGTCACGGCTTCGCCCGCAAGCTGACGCAGACGCCGACGTCGAGCTGGCATGTGACGCTGTTTGGCGGCGTCAACGACGTCGACCGCGGCACGCCGGCCTGGCCCCGCGGCCTCGCGCGCGACCTGCCGATCGACGAGGTCAACCGCCTCATGTTGCAACGCCTGGAGCGGCTGGGCCGGCCGGAGACCGGCCCGTGCGCCTTCGCCGTCGATCCGCGGACCCCGGCCACGCTGCGCCGCGATGGCACGCTGGGCATGCCGCTGCGGCCGGCCGACGCCGCCACCGAGCGGCGCCTGGGCGAGGCGCGCGAGGCGTATGCGGACCTGTTCCAGCTGCGGCGGCCGGACCATGACGCGTATCACTATCACGTGACCATCGGCTACTTCGTCCGAGTCCTCGACGAGGCGGAGGCGATCGCGCTGCGCGATGCCACCGCGGACTGGTGCCGCCGGCTGGCCGAGCGCGGACCGCTGGTGATCCCGGCCTTCCACTACTGCACGTTGCGCGACATGTTCGCGTTCCGCGAGCTGCGTCCGGCATGAGGGGCGTGGGCCAGCGACCTTCCCGGGGCCGGCGGATCCGCGAGCGCGCCGCGCTGCTCCTGGTCACGGTGATGGTCACGGTCATGGCCGGCGCGGCGCGGGCCCAGGAGCCCGCGGCCGCGTTCGACGCCGGCCGCCTGACGCCGGAGAACTTCCATCAGGTGCTGGACCCGATCGCGCGCCGCGAGGGCCGGCTGGTGTTCTACAACTTCGCCGGCAATTTCGACCCGGTCTGGAAGGACGGGCTGATCCCGCGCTTCGAGGCCCGCTTCGGCGTCAAGGTCGAGTACCACAACGTCCGCAAGGACCAGGCCAATCAGCAACTGCTGGCGGTGCGGCGCGCGGGCGGGGCGTCGCCGGTGGATGTGTACTTCGCCGGCGGCCCGGACAACTTCGCGACGATGGCGTCCGTGGTGGCGCCTTATCCGCTGACCCGCCTGCTGCCCAACCTGCGCGGACTGGCGCCGGTGTATGGCGATCACCCGCTGGGCGTGGACACCGGCGGCCGCTGGCCGATCGTTCATCTGAGCCAGTCGGTGCTGGCCTATGACGGCGCGCGGCTGCCCGAGGCGCAGGTGCCGCGCGGCTTCGAGTCGCTGCTCGCCTGGGCGCAGGCGCATCCGGGCCAGTTCGCCTTCACGTCGCCGGCCAAGGGCGGATCCGGCGGCGCCTTCGTCTATTCGGCCGCGCTGCATCTGGTGAAGGACCCGGCCTGCCGCGTCACGCTGGCCGATGGCTCGCTGTCGCCGGACCGCGCGCAGGACTGGGCGATGCAGGCGCGATGCCTCGATCCGCTGTGGGACTACCTGGCCCGGCTGCTGAAGGTCGCCGAGCTGACCAACGGCAATGCCGACACGCTGAACCTGATGAACAACGGCCGCGCGCTGATCGGCACCGCCTGGGAGGATCACGCGCTGACCTTCGTGCGCGCGGGGCTGCTGCCGCCGAGCCTGCGGGTCACCTCGCTCGAGCCGGGGCTCGCGGCGGGTGGCGACGGCCTCATCGTCGCCGCCGGCGCGCGCAGTCCCGCCGCGGCGCTGCTGTTCATCGACATGGCGTTCTCGCGCGAGTTCCAGGCCTGGAAGCTGGACCATTACGCGTCGCGCTCGCCGCGCGACGACGTGGACCCGGGCGGCGTCGGCGCCGGCACGGCGCTCTATCTCGTGCCGCCGGCGCAAGCGCGGCAATGGTCGGTGCCGGTCAATTGGTCGATCGCGCGCGGCCTGTCGCGGGCGCTGGAAGAGAAGGTATTGAGGCGATGGTGGTGGTGATGACGAAGTCTGAACACGGCGAGGGCCCGGTGGAAGAGGCGCTCCTGCGCGTGGAGGGCCTCACGAAGCGCTATGGCGCGAGCGTGGCCTTGCATTCTGCGGACCTGTCGGTGGCGCCTGGCGAGTTCGTCACCGTGCTCGGCCCGTCGGGCTGCGGCAAGAGCACGCTGCTGCGCCTGCTGTGCGGCGTGACCGAGGCCAGCGGCGGCGCGATCACGCTCGCCGGACAGCGCATCGAGGCGCTGCCGCCGGAGCGGCGCGACATCGCGATGGTGTTCCAGTCGCACGCGCTGTTCCCGCACATGAGCGTGCGCGCCAATCTGGGTTTCGGACTCCGGATGAAGCGGGTCGCCGCGGCGGAGCAGTCGCGCCGCATCGCCCATGCGGTGGAGATCTGCAACCTCGGCGGCCTGCTCGATCGCATGCCGGCGCAGCTCTCCGGCGGCCAGCAGCAGCGCGTCGCGCTGGCGCGCGCCGTCGTGATGCAGCCGGCGCTGATGCTGTTCGACGAACCCTTGTCCAGCCTCGACGCCAAGCTGCGCGAGGGCCTGCGCGACGAGCTGGTGCGGCTGCACCGCGCCACCGGCGCGACCAGCCTGCATGTGACGCACGACCAGGCGGAGGCGATGGCGATGTCGGACCGGATCGTGGTCATGAACGGCGGGCGCATCGTCGAGGCCGGCACGCCGGTGGACCTCTACCGCCGGCCGCGCCACGTGTTCACGGCCGGCTTCCTGGGGCATGCCAATTTGCTGGAGGTGCCGGTCGAGCAGGGCGAGGCGACGCTGCCCTGGGGGCAGCGCGGGCCTGTCGCCGGCGCGGTGGGCGGCGCGCGCGGCGCCCTGGTGTCGCTGCGCCCGGAAGACATCGCCTTGACGGCGGTGGAGGCGGGCGCCGGCCGCGTCACGGCGAGCTGCTTCACCGGCGCGTCGGTCCAGTACACCGTGCAGGTCGGCCAGCGCGCACTGCGGGCGACGCTGGGCGGCGCCGCGCCGCTGCTGGACGTGGGCCAGGCCGTGTCGCTGAAGACCCTCGCCTGGCCGCTGCATGCGCTCGAGGGGGACCGCCCATGACCGGACAGGAGCGCGCCCGCCGCCGCGGGACCTGGATGCTGGTGCTGCCCGGGCTCGGATTCCTGGTGCTGCTGTTCGCCGCGCCGCTGCTCATGGGGTTGCTGGGCAGCGTCGGCATCGGCGCCGGACAGGACGGCCCGACCCTCGATCACTACGCGCAGTTCCTGCATCGCCGGACGCTGCAGGTCGGCCTGCTGATGTCGATCTATTACGGCCTGGCGCCGCTGCCGGTCACGCTGGTGCTGGCGATCGGACTGGCGCTGCTGATGCGCCGGCCGTTCCGGGGCAGCACGCTCTTCAGTGGCCTGTACAAGCTGCCGATGGCCGTGCCCGGCCTGATCGTGGCGCTGATCGTCATGACGCTGGCCGAGCGGGGCGGGCTGCTGGACCGCCTGGCCGAGCCGCTCGGCCTGGCGCTGCCGCGCCTGGTGCGGGATCCGTGGGGCGTGGGCGTCATCATGGCCACGGTCTGGAAGCAGCTGCCGTTCATGACGCTGGTGATCACCGGCGCGTTCGCCTCGATCCCGCAGGACGTGATCGATGCGTCGCGCAGCCTCGGCGCGGGCCGCTGGTCGACGCTGCTGCGCGTGGAGCTGCCGCTGGCGATGCCCGGCATCTCGGCCGCGGTGCTGCTGACCTTCATCGGGACCATGGGCGCCTATGCGATCCCGGACCTGCTCGGGCCGGCCATTCCGCGTCCGCTGGCGGTGCACATGCTGAGCGAGTTCGGTGACGGCCATCCGGGCCTGATGAACGCGATCGGCGTGGTGCTCAGCGTCTTCGCGATGGCGGTGCTGCTGGGTTACCAGTCGCTGGCCGGCAGGGCTCGCCGGCTGCTGGGCGGCGCGCCGGACGGAAAGGACATGCCATGAACGGGGCATCCAACATGGCCCCGGGCGGCTCGATGCCGGCGCCCGATCACGTGGCCGCGCGCCGTCGCCGATTCGGCGCGGACGACCGCCTGTGGGTCTCGGCCGGCCTGTTCACCGCGCTGGCGTTGACGGTCGGCGTGCCGCTGGTCGTGCTGCTGCTGTGGAGCGTCGCGGCGCGGTGGCCGGCGCCGGACCTGCTGCCGCGCGCCTATGCCGCCGACACCTGGCGCGCCGTGCTCGGCGATCGGGACCTGCTGGCGGCCACCGTCAACAGCACCTGGATCGCGATCGCCGTGACGCTGCTCACGACGGCGCTGGCCGCGCCGACGGCCTGGGCGCTGACGCGCTTTCCGCCGCGCTGGCGCCGCGCGGTGGAGCTCTTCGTGCTGGCGCCGGTGATCGTGCCCGGCATCGTGGTGGCGACCGGCGTGGGCCTGGTGTTCCAGGTGCTGGGGCTCTCGTACACCGTGACCGGCGTGGTGCTGGTGCAGACGGTGGGAACGCTGCCGCTGGCGGTGCGCCTGCTGACGGCCAGCTTCGAGGCGCTGCCCGACGAGCTGCTCCACGCGGCGCGCTCGCTGGGCGCGGGTCCGGCCGCCGTCGCCTGGCATGTGGTGCTGCCGCTGTCCTGGCATGGGCTGGCCGCCAGCGCGCTGCTGTCCTTCGTCGGCAGCTTCGAGGAGTTCGACAAGACCTTCATCGTCGGCGCGCCGGTCGTGCAGACGCTGCCGGTGCTGCTGTACCACCACCTGGACCCGTACTCGCTGCAGTTCCCGCTGGCGGCGGCCACGGCGCTCGTGCTGCTGGTGCCGGTGCTGGTCGTCTTCGTGCTGTCGGGACGCCTGCTGCGCGACGACCTGATGGCCTCCGGCATGGGCCGGCTGTGAGGATGCCCGCCCGCCCGCCGACCTTTCCGGTTCGTCTCCGTTTCTCTGATTTCCGTCGCTTGCCTGCTCGATGACCTCGTCTGCCCTGAACACGCGATCCGCCTTCATGCCGCTGTCGCGCCTGCTGAATCCGTCGAATCCCCGAGTGCTCGTGGCCGCTCATCGCGGCGCCTGGCACCGGGCGCCCGAGAACTCCCTGGCCGCGATCGACGATGCCATCGGCCTGGGCGCCGACATCGTCGAATGCGATGTCCGTGCCACGCGCGACGGCGTGCTCGTGCTGATGCACGACGACACGGCCGACCGGATGACGACCGCCCGCGGCGCGATCGCCGGGCTGGACTGGGCCGAACTCGGCGCGAGCTGGCTGCGCGCCGGCGCGGGCGGCGCCGAGGCGGCCGTCACCGGCGAGCGGCCGGCCACGCTCGCCGATGCGCTGGTCCGCGCGCGGGATCGGGTGATCCTGAACATCGACACCAAGGTCCAGGCGCTCGCCGGCCAGGTGGCCGAGGCGGTGATCGATGCGGGCATGGCGGACCAGGTCTTCGTGAAGGCCTTCGTCGACACGGAGGAGGACATCGAGGCGGCGCGGTCCAGTCCGTTCTTCGGCCGGGTGCCGTTCGTGCCGATGCTGCGGCCGCCCAGCGGCCAGTTGACGGCCGAGCTGCGCCGCCTGGCGCCGCTGCGCTGTCCGATGGCCGAGGTGGCGTTCACGGCCTTGGAGGAACTCGAGGCGGCCCGGGCGGAGCTGGCGCGGCTGCAGGCGCGCCTGTGGGTGAACACGATCCAGGTCTCGCACAGCCTGGACCTGAACGACGCGCGCGCGCTGGCCGATCCGGACGCGGTCTGGGGCCGGCTGCTGTCGGCGGGCGCCGGAGCGATCCAGACCGACGAGACCGGCGCGCTCGTCGCCTACCTGGAGGCTCGCGGACGGCGTTGAGCAGGGACGCCAGCCGCGGAGCCCGTCAGCGGTGCGGCAAGCGGCGGGGCACGGCCCTTGCCACCTTCGCGGTTTCGATCCACTTCGACGGGAACGCGCATGAACACGCCTCACGACAGGACGGCCGACCTCGGCCTGGGCATCACCTCCGGCTTGCTGGGCGGACTGACGGGTTCCGCGGCGATGAGCGCCTTCCAGGCCGCGCTGGGGCGCGTGGGCATCACCTCGGGCGTGAAAGGCTGGCCGTCGACCGAGCGCGCCGCCGATCGCCTCGCGCGGCTGGGCGGGCACCGGCTCCGGTCGAGGGACCGCCCCGCGGCGGGCGAGGCCGTCCATTACGTCATCGGCTCCGTGGTCGGCGGCGTCTATGGCGCCGCGGCGGAGGTCGACCCGCGCGTGACCCGCGGCTCGGGCCTGGCCTTTGGCGTCGTGTCATCGGCCCTGGTCGACGAGACGCTGGTCCCGGCCCTGCGGCTGGGCGACCCGGTCACGCGCGCGCCGTTGCGGTCGCATCCGTACTCGCTGATCTCGCACCTGGTCTACGGCGCCTTCACCGAGGCGGCGCGCAGGATGTTCCGCAGCTTCTTCCGCGACGTGCGCGATGGCGCCGACGTGGTCCGGCAGGCGAAGGAGGAGGGCGCCGCCGTTCCCGCGCGCCCGTTGCCCGATTCCCGGCGGACGTTGACGATGGCCTTCCTGCTCGGCGCCATGGCGGGGCCGCGCACGAGCGCGCCGCTCGCGGTCGCGAGCTGGGCCGCCCGCTGCGGATGGATCGATACGAAGGAATCGCCGCTCTCGTTCCTGGCCTCGAAGACGGCCGTCGCGGCGACCACCTCGATGGCCATCGGCGAACTGATCGTCGACAAGCTGCCTTCCACGCCGGATCGCACGGAGCCCGCCGGGCTCGCGGCCCGCGCCGTCAGCGGCGCGATCTCGGGGGCCGCGCTCGCCGGCGGACGCTCATGGCCGGCGGCGCTCGCCGGGACGATGGGCGCCGTGCTCTCGACCTATGCGGCGCATGCCTTGCGCGGCAGGCTGTCCAACGCGCTCGGGCGCGACGTGCCGGTGGCCGCGGTCGAGGATCTCATCGCCTTTGGCGGCGCGACGATGGTGTGCCTCGCCAGCTTGGCGCCGAGTCAGACCAGCGCGGCGATCAACGCCACGCACAGCGCCATCGACGCGCCGTAGAGGCCCCATCCGTTCCATCGTCCGCGGCCTTCGGGCCGGATGCCTCGTGACATGAACGCGCCAGCCCCGTACAGCCCCGCGGCGATCACCGCGGCCGCGGCGAGGTTGAGCGTCTCGCCCATGTCGTCGCTGACGTCGAGCCACACCGCCGTCGCCACGCCCGTGACCAGGAACAGGCTCAGCGCCCGCCAGCGGTCCAGCCCGCCGACCGGCGGATCGAAGCGCGGCTGCTTGAGCCGCTCGCCATCGGGCACCGCCGTCACGCTGACGCCCGGCGGCATCCAGCCCGGCGACTTGAACAGCACCCGCGCGCGGTCGCTCCACCGCGGCGTGGCCCGCGCGCGCTCGAACAGCTCGCCATAGAACTGCCCCACCGCCTTGAGCGGATTCCAGCTGTGCAGCGCCTTCACCGTCCCATAGACGCAGGGCTCGCGCTCCTCCGCGAAAGTGCCGAACATCCGGTCCCAGATCACCAGCACCGCGCCGTAGTTCTTGTCCAGATAGCCCGGATTCACCGCGTGATGCACCCGGTGGTTCGATGGCGTCGAGAACACGCGGTCCAGCCAGCCGAGCCGGCCGATGTGCTCGGTGTGGATCCAGAACTGGTACAGCAGCACGAACAGCCCCGCGCCGATGTACTGCTCCAGCGGAATGCCCATCAGCGCCATCGGCACGAAGAACGGCAGGCCCATCACCGCGTAGAAGCTCTCCTGCCGCAGCGCCGTCGTCAGGTTGAAATGCTCGCTCTGGTGATGCACGGTGTGCGCCGCCCAGAAGATCGCGCTCTCATGGCTGACGCGATGCAGCCAGTAGTCGCAGAAGTCGTACATCACGATCGCGACGACCCAGCCCCACCACCCGTTCCACGCGGACGCCGGCACCAGGCCGAGATGCGGCTGCAGCCACGCATACAGCCCGCCCTGGAACAGCGGCGTCACCGCCGCGACCGCCAGGCTCATCAGGCCCTGGCTGAGGCTGCTGATCGAATCGGCGAAGCCGTATCCGCCGCGGCCGGCGCGCCGGTCCCACCACCATTCGAGCCCGATGCACAGCACGAAGAGCGGCACGGCGATGAGCAGGACGAGGTGCATGGCGCGCGCTCAGAAGTGGTACCAGAGGCTGACGCTGACCGTCTGCTGCAGCTTCGAGCGCGTCAGCGGCGAATGCGCCGCATCGCCGACCAGCCAGGCGTTCTGCCATTCGCCGCTGATCGACCAGCGCTCGGAGAACTTGTGCTCGCCGGTGAGCGTGAGGCTCCAGTCCATCAATCCGGCGCGCGGGTGCCATTCCGGCAGGCCGCTGGCGCGGGCCTCGCCGGCGCCGATGCCATAGCCGCCGCGCAGATGCGCGCCATTGGCCCAGGTCGCGCCCAGGGTCAGGCCCAGGAAGTCCTCGCCGATGGGGATGCCGGTGGTGGCGCCCAGCTCCAGTTCGACGCCATCGTGCCTGCGGCCGCTGCCCCACGACAGGCCCGATTGCAGCAGCAGGAAGCCGGTCGCCTGCACGTTGGCGAAGGCCTCGGTCGTCAGGCGCGAGCCCAGCCGGTCGATGCCCTTGGGCGTGAAGCGGCTCGGCCGGCCGAATTGCGGCCACAGCCGCGCGCCCGCCTGCCAGGTCTTGGCGGTCTCGGCGCTGGCCAGCAGCGGCACGAGGTTCCAGCCAACGCCCAGGTCGGTTGAGACGAAGGCCCCCTTGGGCGAGAGGTATTCGAAGGCCGGCAGCACGTTGTCGCTGTGCGCGCTGCTGCCGGGCGCGGACGGCCAGCTGTGCAGCGAGATGCCGCCGGACCAGCTCGGCTCCGCCGGCGGCGCATCCATCAGCACCAGGCTGCCGGACGCCCACGCGGGCGCGGCGCCCGCCATCAGGGCGGCGCACAGCGCGGGGAGGGGAGACCACGGCAGGAAACGGTCAGCGGCAGGGCCGCGCGTGGAACGGGGCAGGACGGATCGGCGCAAGGCTGAAAGCGGATCGCGAAACGGATCGCGGGATTCTAGGCAGCGAGCTCCGCCTCAACCTTGCGCTTGTCTGTCAGCCCCCGGGCGCTCAGGGGCGAAGCAGCCGCAGATCGTAGATTCCGCCCGCGATCGACCCGGGCTCGGCCACCAGGCGCACCCGCAGCGCGCCGTCCGCCGGACGCGGCCAGTCCTCGGGCAGCGGGAAGTCGCGGCTGTAGATCTCGGCGCCGGCGGCGCGTCCAGGCACGCCGTCCGCGCGCAGCGTGAGGTCCGCCAGCCGCCGGTCGTTGACCCAGATCGAGAAGCGCCGTCCGTCGTCCAGCGACGAGAAGGCGAGCCGCAGCACGCGCGCCTCGCGCTTCGGATCGTTCAGGCGATAGCTGAGCCATGCCGTCGCATGGCGCCAGCGGCGTCCCTTGTTGAGTCCGGTCTCGACGCCTTCGCCGGTGAAGCCGTGATCGCTTTCGGGCTGTTGCTCGCCTGGCGCGACCGCGTCGACCGTGCGCGCCTGCAGCGCCAGGCGCTCGCGTTCCTCGCGGGCCAGTTGCTCGCGGCGGGCCTGGGCGTCGGCCGGTGTGCTGTACGGCCAGTACACGACGTAGCGCGAGTCATGCACGCGGAAGAAGGGCTCGAGCAGCAGGTCCCGGACCGGCGCGCCATCGGCGCCCTGCAGCAGCGGGCCTGCGCTGAAGGTCAGCGAGCGGCCCGCCACCGGCGCGAGTCGCCCGCCGAAGTCCGCCTTCGCGCTGACGAAGAGCGGCGACTGCGCGAGCGGCACGAGGGCGCCGTGCGCGACGTGGTCCATGCGGGCCTCGCCGGCACGGAATTCGAGCCGCTCGCCAGCGATCGGCGCGGTCCTCGCGGCCAGCACGATCGGGCCATGCAACACCGCGACGAAGTCGGTGCGCGTGGGCATGGGCTCGAGCGTCGTGCGCATCGGCAGGCGGACCTCGACGACATCCCCCGCGCGCCATTCGCGCGTCAAGGCGACGTAGCCGCCTGGCGCGGCCTCGGCGGCGCTCAAGCCCACGGCCTGGCCGTTGACCTTCACCCGCAAGGCGCCCGGAGCGAGCCATCCGGGATGCCGCACCTTCAGCGTGAATCGTGATCCGCGCGGCGCTTCATCGACGACGATCCGCGTCGCCGCCTCATCGGGGAAGCGCGTGTGCTGCGTCAGGCGCAGGCCGCGCTCGCGCCAGTCGAGCGAGGACGCGACGAACAGGTTGACGAACAGCACCGGCGCGCCTTGCCCGTCCCCGCCCTCATCGCGCGAGTAGATGAACTGCCCATGCCGCGCATGGCTCTCCAGCCCGGACCCCACGCAGCACCACATGCCCAGGTCCACCTGCGAATACACGCGGTAGTGGTTCGGCCGCATCGGCGTGAAGTACACGAAGCCGCCCGCCGGATGCTGCGAGGCCAGCACATGGTTGAACAGCGCGCGCTCGTGGTAATCGGCCAGGGCGGCCCGCTCGGCGTCATCGGCCGCATGCGCATGCAGCAGCTCGGTGAGCTTGAGCATGTTGTAGGTGTTGCAGGTCTCCGGGCCTTCCACCTCGTCCAGCATCGGCTGGAAGTCGGTCAGCGGGTGGAAATGCTCCCTGACGCTGTTGCCGCCGATGGCCACGCTGCGGCGCTCGCGCACCGTGCGCCAGAAGAAGCGCGCCGGCGCGAGCCAGTCCTCGTCCGCGGCGCCGTGCCCGCGTTCCTCGGCGATGCGCGCGAAGCCGATCACCTTCGGGATCTGCGTGTTGGCATGCAGGCCGGTGAGCGCGTCGCGCCGCTCGCGCAGCGGGTCCAGGATCGCCCGGTGCGAGAAGCGCTCGGCCAGCCGCAGGTAGCGGGCGCCGCCGCTCATCGCGGCGATGTCGGCGAAGAGCTCGTTCATGCCGCCATGCTCGGCGCGCATCATGTCCTGCAGCTGCGCGTCGCTCAGCGGCTCGAGCAGCGCCAGCGCCCAGGCGCCGAGGTCGATCAGCATCTCGCGCGCGAGCGGCTCGCGCGTCAGCTGCCAGGCATCGCGCAGACCGGCGAAGGTCTTGTGCAGGTTGTACCAAGGCACCCAGCGGCCGTTGACGGAGAAGCTGTCGACCTTGAGCTCGCCGCGCGCGACCTCGCGCCACGCCGCCTTGCCATCGGGAATGCCGCCGAGGTAGCCATCGCCATTGGCGAGCTGGCACAGGCGCAGCGCCCTCAGCACCGCCACGAGGCGGCGATGGACACGCTCGTCGCCGGTGGACGCGGCCATCATCGCCAGCGCCGACAGGTAGTGCCCGCCCATGTGGCCGTCCAGGCCGCTGCTTTCCCAGTTGCCATAGGACGGCTTGGGCAAGGGCAGGCCGGCTTCGCGGCGGAAGGGCGCGAGCAGCCGGTCCGCGTCCAGCGCCATCAGGTAGCGCAGATCGACGTCCTGCGCCGCCTTCAGCGGTCCATCGAGCAGGCGCACCCGCGCGAGCGGGAAGCGGCTGGCCGCGGCGGTGCCAGGCCTTGCCGGCCTCTCATCGGCAGCCATGTCCGCCGCGTCGGTCGCGCCGGTCGCGCCGTCCGCCGCGACCAGCGCGCCGAACGCGGGCCCGCAGACCGCGCTGGCCGACGCGGTCGCGGTGCCGCACAGGCATCCTCGAAGGAAGCCGCGCCGTCCGAGGTCGCGCCGCATCAGCTGCCCGTGCGCGCGGCCCAGATCGACACGCCGCCGCTCGATTGAGCCGTCAGCGTCACGACGAAGGCGCCCGCGTTGGTGTTCCACTGCCGCGACAGAACGCCGGAGAAGGTGCCGCCCGCCGTGCCGCTGCCGGTCAACGTGAGCGCGACGCGGTTGCTGCCTTGATGCGTCCAGCTGCCGCTGGCGCCGCCGCTGACCGTGCCGTCGGCCGCGAGCGTCACCGCCACCGAGGTCTTGGCCGTGGCCGTGATGTCCAGTCCGTGGTTGATCAGCTTGTAGCGGCCGGCGGTCTCGGCCGCGCTCACGGCGGCCGGCGCCGCCGGAACCGCCAGCGACAGCGGCGCGTAGCGGAAGGGCGCCGCGACCAGCCAGTCGTCGGCGTTGAGGAACATCTCGTGCACGCGGACCTGGTGGAGCTCGCCGGTGCCCGGGAAGCGGGTGTGGAAGATCAGGAAGTACTGGCCCGTCGCCGGGTCGTGGTACGCCGAGTTGTGCCCCGGCGAGACATAGCCCAGCGGCGTGCCGGTCTCTCCCGCGGCCAGCGCCCATTGGTGGCCGCCCATCAGCTTCTGGCCGTGCGGCGTGATGCTGGCGTCGTCGAACAGCGTGCCCGCGGCGCCCTTGACGGTCGCCATGTCGGTGCCGCGGCCGTCGACATACGGGCCATCGGGATTGCGCGAGCGCGACACGCGCAGGTTGTAGCCGCCGTTGGCGTCCAGGCCGCCGAAGCTGCAGAACAGGTAGTAGTACTGCGACACCGGGCTGTAGAGCACGTACGCGCCCTCGATGCGCGCGTGGTTGCCGCCCATCAGGTGCCTGCCGTAGCCCTGGTTCGGCAAGGGCAGGCCGGTCGCCTTGTCGAGCGCCATGATGAAGAGCCCGCCCGAGTACGAGCCGTAGACCATCCAGGGCTGTCCGCCCGCATCCTTGAAGACCTGCGGGTCGACGACGTTGGGATGCACCGTCGCGTCGTAGATCGTGCCGTCCTCGCTGGGCAGGCCCCACTGGCCGGACTTCAGCAGGATCTGCTGGTTCACGTAGGGACCGGTGACCGCGTCCGCGATCGCCACGCCCAGCGCCGAGCGCGGCGAGTCGCCCTTGCACGCGCAGTAGTACATGCGGAACCTGCCGTCGTCGAGCCGCGCGACATCCGGTGCCCACAGGTCGGTGACCTGCGCCCAGGCGAAGGTGTCGGCCAGCTCGGCCGTGACCTTGTTGAACAGCGGATTGGCGTCGTTGACGCCGTCAGCGACCGGCGTCCAGTTCATCAGGTCGGCCGTCTTCGCCGCCGCGAGGTGCGAGCCGAAGACATGGAAGGTGCCGTCGACACGGATCACCGAGGGATCGTGCACCGAGACATCGGCGAAGGTCACCGGCGTCTGCGCGGGGGCGGGCGCGGGGGCCGGCGAGGGCGCGGCCGCGGCGGCGTCCGCGCCGGATGAACCGCCTCCGCCGCCGCAGCCGGTCAGGACGAGCGCCGCCGCGCCGCCCTGCGCGAGCAGGGTGCGCCGCTTGATCGTGCGCATGCTCAGCCCTCCAGCGCGACGACGACGATGGACTTGGGCGGCAGCGGCAGGCTCAGCGCGCCGTCCTTCGCCTGCGCCTCGTAGGCCTTGGGCTTCACGGCGTCCGGCTTGGCGAAGGTGTTCTCGCTGTCCATCGCGTCGGCGCTCAGCACCTGGCCGACCGCGCGCGTCGCCGCCGCGCCCTGCAGGGCCAGCTTCACCGTCTGCGCCTCACGCGGATGGACGTTGACCAGCGCCAGGTACAGCTTGCCGTCCTTGCCGCGCGCCGCCGAGGCGCTCACCGCCGGCAGCGACTTGCCGGCCAGCGCGTACTCGGGATTGCCGCTCAGCGCCGCCGGCAGCGAGGTCGCGTCCTGGAACGGCGTGTACAGCGCGAAGGCGTGGTACGTCGGCGTCAGCACCATGCGGGTCTTGTCCGTGTGGATCATGGCCTGCAGCACGTTGACCATCTGCGCGATGTTGGTCATGTGCACGCGGTCCGCGTGCGCATGGAACATGTGGAAGTGCAGGGCGGCCAGCACCGCGTCGCGCAGCGTGTTGCGCTGGACCAGGAAGCCCGGGTTGGTGCCCGGCTCCGGGTCGTACCAGCTGCCCCATTCGTCCAGGTAGAGCCCGATGCGCTTCTGCGGATCGTTCTTGTCCAGGATCGCGATGTTGGCGGCGACCGTCTTCTCGAAGTCCTGCGTCGCGGACAGCAGCGAGATCCACTCGTCTTCCTTGAAGCCGGCGGCGGCGCCCTTGCCCTCCCACTTGCCGCTGGGGAACACGTAGTAGTGATGCCCGATCGCGTCGAAGTTGAACTTGATGTTCTGCGTCGACAGCACCTCGGTCCAGCGCGTGTCGTTGGCATTGCCGCCGCTGGCGATGAACTTCGGCCGGTTGTTCTCCGGCGTCTTCAGGAAGGTCGCGACCTGGCGGTACTGGTTGACGTAGTACTCCGGCGTCATGTTGCCGCCGCAGCCCCAGGCCTCGTTGCCGACCGCGAAGTAGCTGACCTTGAAGGGCTTGTCGCGGCCATTCCTGCGGCGCAGCTGCGCCAGCGTGGAGTCGCCCTCGGCCGTCATGTACTCCAGCCATTCGGCCATCTCCTGCGCGCTGCCGGTGCCCAGGTTGCCGTTGACATAGGCTTCGGCGCCGAGCTGCTCGACCAGGTCGAAGAACTCGTGCGTGCCGACGGCGTTGTTCTCCGCCACGCCGCCCCAGTGCGTGTTGACCTTCACCGGCCGCTTGCCGCGCGGGCCGATGCCCTCGCGCCAGTGGTACTCGTCGGCGAAGCAGCCGCCAGGCCAGCGCACCAGCGGCACGTGCAGCGCCTTGAGCGCGCCCACCACGTCCTTGCGCCAGCCGCGCACGTTGGGGATCTTCGAGTCGGGTCCGACCCACATCCCTTCGTAGATGCCGGTGCCCAGATGCTCGGCGAACTGGCCGTACACGTTGCGATGGATCACGGGTCCGGGCTTGCCGGCGTCGATGCTGAGCTGGATGTCGGCCGCGTGCGCGCTCCATGCGAGCAGGGCGCCCGTGGCCAGGCCCATGGCCGTTCTGTTGAGGGTCATGCTTGTCTCCTGTTGTCGTTGTGGACGTCCGGGCTCCTGGGCACCGAAACGACGAAGGACCGTCTCCGGTCCTTCGCTTTCATGTCATCGCGCGCTCAGTGCGAGTGCCTGGGCACCGCCGAGCCGCGGCAGCCGCGCAGGAAGTCGAAGTCGCAGCCTTCGTCGGCCTGCAGCACGTGCTGGACGTAGAGCTTGCGGTAGCCGCTCTGGTCCGCGGGATCGGGCTGCTGCTTCGCGGCCCACTCGGCCAGGCGCGCCTGCAGCTCCTCATCGGCGATGTCCAGGTGCAGCCGGTTGGCCGCGCAGTCGAGCTCGATCCAGTCGCCCTCGCGCACCACCGCCAGCGGGCCGCCGGCCTTGGCCTCCGGCGCCACGTGCAGCACGACGGTGCCGTAGGCGGTGCCGCTCATGCGGGCGTCGGAGATCCGGACCATGTCCTTGATGCCCTGGGCCAGCAGCTTGGGCGGCAGGCCCATGTTGCCGACCTCGGCCATGCCGGGGTAGCCCCGGGGGCCGCAGTTCTTCATCACGAGGATGGAATCGGCGTCGACCTCCAGGTTCGGATCCATGATCCGCGCCTTGTAGTCGTCGAAGTCCTCGAACACCACGGCCCGGCCGCGATGCTGCATCAGCGCCGGCGTCGCCGCCGACGGCTTGAGCACCGCGCCGCGCGGCGCGAGGTTGCCGCGCAGCACGCAGATGCCGCCGTCCTCGATCAGCGGCTTGGCGATCGGGCGGATCACTTCCTCGTCATAGATCGGCGCGTCGTGGCAGTTCTGCCAGAGCGTCCTGCCGTTGACGGTCAGCGCGTCCTTGTGCGGCAGCAGGCCGTGCTCGCCCAGGCGGCGCAGCACGCCCGGCAGGCCGCCGGCGTAATAGAACTCTTCCATCAGGAAGCGGCCCGAGGGCAGCAGGTCGACCAGCGTCGGCGTGCCGCGGCCGATGCGGGTCCAGTCCTCGAGCTCCAGCGGCACGCCGATGCGGCCGGCGATCGCCTTCAGGTGGATGACCGCGTTGGTCGAGCCGCCGATCGCGGCGTTGGTCCGGATCGCGTTCTCGAAGGCCTCGCGGGTCAGGATCCTGGAGAGCTTCAGGTCCTCCCAGACCATCTCGACGATGCGCATGCCGGAGAGGTGCGCCAGCACGTAGCGGCGCGCGTCGACGGCCGGGATCGCGGCGTTGTGCGGCAGCGAGGTGCCCAGCGACTCCGCCATGCAGGCCATCGTCGAGGCCGTGCCCATCGTGTTGCAGGTGCCCGCCGAGCGCGAATGGCCGGCCTCGGCGGCGATGAAGTCGTGCATCGAGATCTCGCCGGCCTTGACCTGCTCATGCAGCTGCCAGACGGCGGTGCCCGAGCCGATGTTCTTGCCGCCCAGCTTGCCGTTGAGCATCGGCCCGCCGGTGACGACGATGGTGGGCAGGTCCACGCTGGCCGCGCCCATCAGCAGCGCCGGCGTGGTCTTGTCGCAGCCCACCAGCAGCACGACGGCATCCATCGGATTGCCGCGGATCGATTCCTCGACGTCCATGCTGGCCAGGTTGCGCGTCAGCATCGCGGTCGGGCGCAGGTTGGACTCGCCGTTGGAGAACACCGGGAACTCCACCGGATAGCCGCCGGCCTCCAGGATGCCGCGCTTGACGTGCTCGGCCAGCTTGCGGAAGTGCGCGTTGCACGGCGTCAGCTCGGACCAGGTGTTGCAGATGCCGATGATCGGCTTGCCTTCGAACTCATGGTCCGGAATGCCCTGGTTCTTCATCCAGGACCGGTACATGAATCCGTTCTTGTCCTGCGTTCCGAACCACTCGGCGGAACGCAGCTTGATCTTCTTCTTGGCCTCGGTCATTGCAGATGTTCTGTGATGTCTCCGTGAAGGATGCTAGGGAGACGGGTGATTCGGATCCAATCAAAACTTCTCGGGTTTCGATATCGGATCGGATATCAGGAGAGTCCGGCGTCGCCGAAGTCCGGCATGCCGTCCGGCGTCCAGCGCAGGCGCTTGATGAAGGTGTGGCGGTCCGGGTTCCAGAGCGGGTCGCCGACGATCTCGGTGTAGGTGCGGGCGTGATAGACCAGCAGCACCGTCTCGCCGTCCTCGTCCAGCGCGAAGCTGTTGTGCCCCGGGCCGAAGACCGGCCGCGTCGGGCTGGTCGTCAGCACCGGCGCGGGGGACTTGGTCCAGCTCGCCGGATCGAGCGGATCGGCGGACTCGTCCATCCACAGCAGGCCCATCGCGTAGTTCTGGTCGGTCGCGCTGGCCGAGTAGCTGATGAACACCCGCCCGTGGCGATGCAGGACGGAGGGGCCCTCGTTGACGAGGAAGCCGCGGCATTCCCACTCGAACTCCGGCCTGCTCAGCAGCACCGGCGCGCCGTCGAGCAGCCAGGGCGTGCGCATCGGCGCGATGTAGAGGTTGGAGTTGCCGGGGATCGCGGTGTCCTTCTGCGCCCAGAGGTAGTACAGCCGCCCGTGGTGCTCGAAGGTGGTCGCGTCCAGGCAGAAGGTGTCCAGTCCGCTGTCGACCTGGCCCAGGAATTCCCAGGTGCCGGTCATCGGATCGGGCGCGGTGTTCCGCAGCGCATACATGCGGTGCTGGAACAGGCCGCCGACGATCTCGCGGCTCGGCGCCGCGGCGAAGTACACGTACCAGGCGCCCTGGCGCCAGTGCAGCTCCGGCGCCCAGATCAGCTCCGACCAGCGCCCGGCGTCCGGCTTGCGCCAGATCACGCGGGGCTCGGCCGCCGCGAGTCCGTCCCACCGGTCGGCGGCGCGGAGCTCGATGCGGTCGTACTCCGGCACCGAGGCGGTGAAGAAGTAGCGCGCCCGGCCCGCGCCGTCGACATGGCGCGTGAGGTGCGGATCGGCCCGCTGCAGGATCAGCGGGGCCAGCTCGTGCGCCTCGGGCGCCAAGGTCGGAGCGGTCATCGGATCAAAGCTTCCAGCGCAGGCCCAGCGCGACGGTGCGGTCGTAGTAGCGGACATCGCGCACCCGCGACGGATCCTGGTCGAAGTAGTCGTGGTACGCCTGGTTCAGCAGGTTGGTCACGTCCAGCGACACCGTCATCTTCGGTGTGACCTCATAGCCCAGCGACAGGTCCAGTGTCTTGAGCGGCGCGACGTAGAGCTTGCTCTGCGTGCTGCGGTACGGCGCCTCGGCCAGGAACTTGTCGCGCCAGTTGTAGGCCAGGCGCGCATAGATGCCGTTGCGCTCGTACATGCCGACGACGTTGAAGGCGTTCTTCGACTGTCCCAGGAACGGTCCATCGCCCTGCTTGCCGGTCATGAAGGTGTAGTTGACCTCCATCCCGAATCCGCCCAGCCAGCCCGGCAGGAAGTCGTAGAACTGGCGGTAGCCCAGTTCGTAGCCATGCAGGTCGGCGGTGGCGACGTTGATCGGCCGCGTCACGTTGTAGGGGACGCCGTTGATCGTCGTCTGGATCGTCTCGGTCGCGACGCGGTTCTTGAACTTGTGCTGGAACACGGTGCCGGTCAGCGAGCCCGTGCGTGCGAAGTACCACTCCAGCGCGACGTCGGTGTTGTTGGACTCGGTCGGCTTGAGTTCCGGATTGCCACCCGAGAGCGTGCCGAAGATCGTGCCGCCGCCCGGAGGGCTGTTCGTCTGGCCGGGGTTGTACTGGTCGAAGGCCGGCCGCTCGATCGTCTTGCCCCAGACCAGGCGGCCCACGAGACGCGGCGTCAGTTCGGCGCGTAGCGAGAGCGAGGGCAGGGCGTCGGTGCGGGCCGTGTCCACCAGCACCGGCGTGATGTCGTTGGTGGCGGCGTCCTTGGAGTTGCCGCGCAGCGTCTGCTGCGTGCGCACCCAGCGCACGCCGGCGACGCCGGAGACCGGCACGCCCAGCGCATCGAAGCCGAACTTCAGCCGGCCATAGATCGAGCTGGTCTTCTCCGTGTCGTTGAACAGCGTCATCGGGTCGTAGGGCGTCAGCGCGGTGTTGCCCGTCAGCATCTGGCGGAAGGCCTCGCCGTTGTCGAGCAGCCAGTCCCGCGACGCGAAGACATATCGCTTGACGCCGAAGTCGCCGGAAGTGGGTTGCGCCACCTCATAGAGGCCGGGGAAATTGGTCAGCGTCTGACCCGCCGCCGGGAAGGTGGTCGTCCACGGCATGCTGGTGGCGATCGACATCGCGTCGCGCTTGGCCAGCCGCACGCCGGTGCTGAACTCCTTGAAGAAGCCATCGCCCAGGTCGTAGTCGGCGTCGCCGCGCCAGTCGGTGGCGCGGCCTTCGCGGCGGCCGCGCACGTCGACGCCGCCATTGATGTGGAAGTTCGCCGCGTCGGTCAGGTCCAGGTTGGGGTAGTCGATGAAGCCACCGCCGTCGCGCACCGCCGCCACGGTACTGGTGGGGTTGTAGCCCGTGTCCAGGATGCGGTTGACCCAGTCGATCTGGCTGCGGGTGCGGACCAGCTCGGTGCTGAGCTTGAGGCGCTCATTGACGCGCCAGTTGCCGCCCAGCGCCAACTGGTTGTTGCTGGCCTCGTCATGCTTGGCCTGGGTCGAGGTGAAGCCCCAGCCCGGATAGTTGGTATTGACCGCGGTGTCCAGGTTGTCGGTGCCAGGACGGGTGGTGATCACCGTGCCGGGCGCGGGGCGCCAGACGCCGGCGTCATTGATCATGCCGATGCCGCCGACGAGGAAGGACTGCTGGTAGCGATGGTCGATCCGGGTGCCGAAGCCCTCGAGGTAGACCTCCGACTCCTTGCTGGGCTTCCACTGCAGCGCGAAGTTCCCCGCCAGACGCTTGCGGTCGCCGAGGTCGAGCACGCGGCCCATCGCGTCGGTGCCCTTGACCGGGTCGGCGCGGCCGTCGACGACGATGGACTGCGGATCGCCGACAAAGGCGCGCTCATCGTGGTACTTGCCGCGCTGGTAGGACAGCCCGATCAGCGCGCCCATCTCGCCCAGGTCGGTCTTCCAGCGGTTGGAGGCCATGCCGGAGATGTCCGGGTTGTTGGACTTGGCCTTGTCGCGGTGTTCCTCGCGCGCCGACACGACCAACTGCGCGTCCTTGAAGTCGAAGGGGCGGTTGGTGCGCACGTCGATGACGCCGGCCGTGCCGCCCTCGGGCAGCGCGGCCTCCTGCGTCTTGTATACGTCGATGCGCTTGAGCATCGTCGCCGGCACGTCCGCCAGGTACAGGCTGCGGCCGGAGTCCGAGAAGAACTCGCGTCCGTTGAGCAGCGTCACCACGCCCCCCAGGCCGCGGATGATCACCGTGCCGGCCTCGCCGTTGCCGCGCTGGATCTGCACGCCGGTGACGCGGCCCAGGATCTCGGCCACGTTCTTGTCGGGGAACTTGCCGATGTCCTCGGCGACGATGGAATCGACCACCTGGTCCGAGTTCTGCTTGATCGTCTGCGCCGACTCGGCCGAGCGCCGCATGCCGGTCACGACCACCGTCTCGAGCTGGCTGTCGTCCTTCTTCTTTTCCTCGGGGGCCTGCTGGGCCTGGGCGCCGGTGATCAGGCCCAGGACGGTGGCGGCAGCCGCGGTGCCGCGCAACGCGAATGGAATGTGGCTCATGTTGTCTCCGTCGTTTTTCTGCTGGTCGATCCGGCTGGACCCGGATGACGCCCACAACACCCGCAGGGTTGTTTGTCGAGCGGAGCTGATGCTAGGAATTCGACCGATTCGAGGCCAATCACATTTTCCGGATGTGCAATGCCAAATCCGGAATCAGGGCAGGCCCGCATTTTCTTTTTTATCGTGTTTCACGCGGTTTCAATGACGGAACTGGGGAAGGACCTCCGCGCCCCGTTTACCCACAATCAGGCTAGCAACATGTAGTCACAAGTGTTTCTAACGGCGCCCCTCCGGCTTCCCCCTGAAGAGGGGGCGACGCAAGTGACCATCGGCCTATCATGCGAGCCTTCTCCGGCGGTTAGCGAAGGGTGATGACAGCCGAGCCGGAGAGCATCGGCTAGTCAAAAGAAGGGAGGCCCTATGGAAGCAGTGTCCGTTATCCGTACTTTCGAGTCGGTCGGGAATGGTGGCTATGCGATGCCGGCAGTCAAGCGCCGGGTGTTGCTGGTGGATGACCATGAGCTGGTGCGCGCGGGGATCCGCACGCTGTACCAGTCCCTGGACGAGATCGACATCGAATGGGTGGAAGCCTCCTCGCTGCAGGAGGGCCTGCAGGCCTACAGCCATGGGGGCGCGGTCGACGCGGTGCTGCTGGACCTGAACCTGGGCGACTGCAAGGGCCTGCAGGGGCTGCGGCACTTCATGGAAACCTTCCCCGAGGCGCGCGTGGTCGTCTTCAGCGGCACGCAGGATGAATTCGTCGTCCGCCAGGCGCGGGCGCTGGGCGCGGTGGGCTACCTGCCCAAGGGCGCGCTGATGGCCGAGATGCGCAGCACGCTGCGCGCGCTGCTGGCCGAGGGGCCGCGCCATCGCGCGGCGCAGGCGGGCTCGCTGTTCCCGCGCTTCCCGTCGTCGGCGATGTACGACCGCGTGGCCGAATTGGGGCCGCGCCACCTGGAGATCCTGGAGCTGGTCCTGTCCGGCTGCAGCAACCAGGAGATCAGCACCTCCACGCAGCTGTCGCTGGGCACGGTGAAGAACTACGTGTCGTCGCTGCTGCTGGCGCTGGACGTCAAGTCGCGCTCGCACATGATCAGCCTGTTCCGCTGACGGAGTGGCCACGGTTCACCGCGGCGGCGGCCGCGGGGCGACGGGGCCGGCGGCCCCCGACACCACCTTCCCGCCGACCGAGATCCTGATCGACTCGCCGGACGTCCCAGACGTGCCGGCGAGTGCCATTTCGGGCACCGCTCACGCCGCCGCGCGTGCCGCCCCGGCACGTCCGGCCACCGCCGGCGCCGCGGCGCCGAGGCAGGAAGCGGGACTGCTCAGCGACGCGCCCGCCGCCGCGCCCCACGGCGACGGCGCGCCGTCTCCCAACGCCGCGCCGCGCCCGCGTCGAGCCAAGCGCCCGCCGCGTTCGGGCCTGTTCGTCGCGGTGGCCGGCGCCACGCCGGACACCGACGAGGCGATGCAGGAGGGCCAGCGCCGCGAGCGCCGCGCGATCGCGCGCCGCCTGCAGGACGCCGGTTTCGAAGAGGCCTGGAGCCACTGGCCCTGGCTGCTCGTGGCCGTCGCCGCGCCGCTGGTCTCGGCGCTGCTGCGTGGGGCGCCGACCCCGGGGCTGATGGCCTGGATCGTCGGCGTCATCGCGCTGGCGGCGGGCTGCGTCTTCACCGCGCGCTCCCTGTCGCACCGGGCCGCGCCGCGCGGCCATGACCATCGCGGGCCGGCGCTGTTCAGCGACCGCGAGGGGCGCCGCCTGCTCTATCTCCAGGCCGCGGGTTGCCTGGGCCTGCTGTGCCTGCACCCCTGGCTCGCGGAGTCGCCGGGCTCGCGCGGCCTGCTCACCGGACCGCTGCTCGCCGCCGCCGCCGCGGTGATCGGCGTGCTGCTCGCGCCGATGGGACGCTGGGCGGCGGTCATCGCGCTGCTGCCGGCCTCCGAAGGCCTGGCGCGCCTGTTCGATCCCGCCGCCCGGCCCGGCGCAGGGCCGGTCTGGTTCCTGGCCGCGGCGGTCATCGGCGGGCTCGCGCTGCTCGAGCACCACCGCTGGCAGCGCGCCAAGCGCCTGCTGATGGAGCAGGACCTGCACGTCAGCACGCTGGAGCACGACCGCGACGGCGCGATCCGCGCGGACCAGGAGAAGAGCCGCTTCCTGGCCATCGCCAGCCATGACCTGCGCCAGCCGGTGCATGCGCTGGGCCTGTTCGCCGCCAGCCTGGAGCGGCGCCTGCAAGGCACCGAGGAAGAGCCGCTGATCCGCAACGTCATGCGCTCGATCGAGGGCCTGGAGCGCTCCTTCAACGCGATGCTGGACATCTCGCGGCTGGACGCGGGCACGGTCGATCCGAACCTGCAGCACTTCCCGCTGCGCGACCTGTTCCGGCGCCTGCACATGCACTACGCCGGCCAGGCGGAGGCGTCCGGGCTGGGGCTGCGCTTCTCGCCGGGCGGCAAGTCGGTCACCAGCGATCCGCAACTGCTCGAGCGCATCCTGGGCAACCTGATCCAGAACGCGCTCAAGTACACGGAGGAGGGCGGCGTGGTGGTGGTGGCGCGCTCCACCGCGACGCATCTGAACCTGGAGGTCTGGGACACCGGCATCGGCATCAAGGCCACCGACCTGCCGCGGGTCTTCGCGGAGTTCTATCAGGTCGGGCAGAGCGAGCGCAGCCGCACGCAGGGCCTGGGCATGGGGCTGGCGATCGTCAAGCGGCTGGCGCACCTGCTGGGCTACCGCCTGATGGTCGCGTCGCGGCCGGGCAAGGGGACGATGTTCCGGCTGAGCATCCCGCTGGGCGGCCTGCCCGAGATCCCGGAGTTCACGACCGCCGCCGACACCGTGCCGATGCCGGTGATGGAGCCGCGCTCGGTGCTCGTGATCGACGACGAGGAGTCGATCCGCATCGGCCTGAAGCTGCTGCTGGAGGAGTGGGGCTACGAGGCCATCGTGGCGGCCACGGCGGTCGACGCGGCCGATGCGGTCCGGGCGCGGGTGCTGCCGCCGGACCTGATCCTGTCCGACCTGCACCTGGGCGACGGCCCGGACGGCATCGCCGCGATCCGCGCGGTGCGGGCCTTCTGCGGCACCGACGTGCCGGCGATCCTGGTCACCGGCGATACCAGCCGCGAGGAACTGCGCCGCGCGACCGAAAGCGGCCACACGGTGCTCTTCAAGCCGCTGCAGCCGCGCAAGCTGTTCAACGCGCTGCGCGGCATGGTGTCCTGAGCGGCGGGCGAGCACCGCGCGATCCGCGCGCGGGTCGTGCCCGGGCACGCCGGTGGCCCCTATATTCACGGGTTCTTCACGCCGCTCCGAGATGTCCTCGACCGCCCACTTCGCTCCCCCGTCCCCGCGCCGCCTGCAGGCCGCCGCATGGGCCCTGCGCATCCAGTTCTTCGTCTCCGGCGCGCTGTTCGCGACCTGGGGCGTGCACGTTCCCACGGTGAAGGCGCATTACGGCCTGGGCGAGCAGTCGCTGGCGATCGCGATGCTGGCCTCGGGCGTGGGCGCGTTGCTGGCGCTGACGCAGGCCGGCCGCGTGGTGGCGCGCTTCGGGCCGCGCGGCGTGGCGGGACTCATGGGCGTGCTCTGCGCCAGCGGCGTCTCGCTGCTGATCGCGGCGGACGCGTACCTCGGCCTGGTCGGCCTGCTGATGCTGTTCGGCGCCACGGCCAGTCTGTTCGACGTGGCCATCAACGCCGAGGCGACCGAGATCGAGCGGCTCGCCGCCCGCCCGCTGATGAGCGGCTTCCACGCGATGTTCAGCCTGGGCGGCATGGTCGGCGCGGGCGTCGGCAGCCTGCTGCCCAGGCTGGGCTGGACGCCGCAGACCCATCTCTTCGCGGCCTGCGGCGTGGGCATCGCGCTGATCCTGGGCGCCTGCGCGGCGATGCTGAAGATGCGCACCGAGGCCGGTGAGAAGCAGCCGATGAGCCTGCCGCGCGGCGTGCTCGCGCTGATCGGCGCGCTGGCCGCGCTGGGCCTGATCGCCGAGGGCGCGATGTACGACTGGAGCGTGCTGTTCATGAAGCAGGAGCGCGCCAGCGATGCCAGCGTCGCGGCGCTGGGCTACGCCAGCTTCAGCCTGGCGATGGCGCTGGGCCGCTTCGGCGGCGACTGGGTGCGGGCGCGTGTCGCGCCGGTGCCGCTGATGGCCGCCAGCGGCCTGCTCGCCGCGGCCGGCATGGCCGCCGCGCTGCTGGTGCCGGTGGCCGGCGCGGGGCTGCTCGGCTTCGCGCTGGTGGGGCTGGGGCTCTCCAACGTGGTGCCGGTGCTGTTCTCGGCGGCCTCGAAGGTGCCCGGCGTCAGCGCGGCGCACGGCATCGCGGCGGTGTCGTCGCTGGGCTACCTCGGCATGATGGCCGGGCCGCCGCTGATCGGCATGATCGCCGAGCATTCGTCGCTGACGGCGGGCCTGGCCTGCGTGGTCGTCTTCGCGCTGGTGATGGCGATGAGCGCGCAGCGCGCGCTCGGCGTCACGCAGCCGCGCGGCGCCGAGCCGGCCTCCGCGGACTGATCACCCGCGCGGCACCGGTGGGGCGCCGGTGGGGCGCGCGACGGCGAGCCTGTAGGCGATCGACCGACACGCGCATCGGGCGATGACTGCCGCCGGCTTGCGCCATCGGCCTCGTGTCAGGCCGGGCGGCCTTCACTACAGTTGATCCTGACAACGGAATTCGAGCTTCCGTTGTTCATGCTTCTCTCTCGCATGGTCCGTCTTTTCCCTCTGCAGACGGACGAACTTTCGGCCCTGGTCTCACGACCAGGGCCTTTTCTTTTTCCTCGCCGGTTCAGACCGGCAGCAGCCCCATCGTCATCGCCTTCAGCGTCGCCGCGGCGCGGGTGCTGCACTCGAGCTTGCGGAACGCGCTCTCCAGATGCGTGCGCACCGTGGCGGGACTGATGCCCAGCACCTTCGCCGCCTCCTTGTTGCTGTCGCCGACGGCGATGCGCGCCAGCACTTCCGTCTCGCGCGCCGAGAGCGACACCGCGGACGCGCCGGCCGGCGTGGCGGGCCGAGCCGGCCGGCCCGTGGCGCCGCAGACGGCCGCCATGGCCTGCGCGTCCAGCCGGCCCGCGTCGACCTCGGCGCGCAGCGCCTCGCGCGCCGCCTCCTTGTCGAGCGCCGCCACGCCCGGCCGCGCGGTGCGCACGGTGACCCAGCGGGACGCCGCGGCCAGCACGCGCGCCGGCATCGGAATGGCCGCGCCAGCCACGCCCCGGAACGCGCCCGAGCCATCCATCCGTTCATCGACGTAGGACGCGAGCTCCGCCTCCTCTTGCAGGGCCATCAGCCGCCGCGCGGCGCGGCCGGTCCAGTAGGGCATCAGCCGCAGGCGCTCGCGGTCGGCCTCGCCGAGCCGGCGGCCGTCCTGCCAGAGCGCGTTGGGCACCGAGGCCCGCCCGATGCCATGCAGCAGGCCGGCGCGATGCAGCCGTTCCTGCTCGGCCGGGTCGAGTCCGAGCGCGATGGCCGCATCACGCGCCGCCTCGGCGACGCGGCGCGAGAGGCCGGTCATCCACGGGATCTTCAGGTCGATGACATCGGCGACCAGCTCGAGCGGCGTCTCGAGCGTCGCCAGTCCGCCGCCGAGGCCGGCATCGAATCCGCCGGCGCCGTCCTCGCGTTCATGCGCGCCGTCGTCGAGCGCGGCCATCCATCCGGCGGCCTCCCGCGCGACGGCATCGACCAGCGCCCTCGGGTACTTCCCATCGGCGCGCTCCGCGATGTACCGCAGCGCGGCCGGCAGGCCGTGCACGCGCGAGAAGATCTCCAGATCACCCGCCAGCGCGACGTGGAAGACGACGGCCGGCACCGCGTCGCCGCTCAGGCCCGCCGGCTTGCCGCCGCCATCCCAGGTCTCGAAGAGGCAGCGCATCGCCTGCTCGATGTCGGCCGGCAGGCCGAGCAGGCGCGCGATCTCGCCGGCGACCTCGCAATGGATCAGCGCGGCATCGCCGAAGGTGCCCGCCAGCGCGGTGGCCTCCGAGGCCGACGCCATCGACAGCATCGCGTCCCGTCCCCTCACGTCGTCGCCCATCAGCACCGAGAACTCCGGCGCGTTGGCCGTGCAGCCGGACCAGCGCAGCAGCGCGACGCAGGCCGCGTGACCGGCCGGTCCCGGCGCGCCGATGCCGGCCGCGCGCGCGGCCTGCGCGATGCGCGTGGCGAGCCACGCGGCGCGGGTCGAGTGATCGACCGGCTGCCCCATGCTGAGGTCGCCGACGAACGCGAGCGCGCGCACGGCGTCAAGCACCGGCACGCGCGAACCCGGCGGCGCCGGGGCGAGGGAAGGGGAGTCGGGGTGGGGGGCGGTGGAACGGGTCACGGCGGGGTCAGGCGTCGATGGCCGCGGGCGCGCCCGGGGAGCGGGGCGCCCGCGGCCGGCGCGGACCTTACCGGGATTGGCGCACGGCGTCCAGGATCACCTTCGCGACCGCTTCCGGCTGCGATTGCTGCGGCACGTGGCTGCTGTCCACCTTGGTCACGCGCGAGCCCGCGCGCTGCGCCATCGCGGCCTGCGCCTCGGGCGCGATCATGCGGTCGGAGGTCGCCAGCAGATACCAGGACGGCTTGGTCTTCCAGGCCGGCGTGCCCACCGTCTGCTCGAAGGCCTTGGCCTGGATCGGACCCTGCGTGGCGGTCATCACGGCGGTGGCCGAGGCCGGCAGGTCCTGCGCGAAGTGGTGGCTCATGCCTTCGGCGCTCAGGCTCAGCCAGCCCTGCGCGTCAGCCTTGAAGTGGGCCGAGCCGGACGGCACCGGGAAGCCCTTGCCCTGCTCGGCGGTGTTCTGGCCGGCGTCCGGCGCGAACGCGGCGACGTAGACCAGCGAGGCGACCTTGGGCGAGTTACCGGCCTCGGTGATCACCGTGCCGCCCCAGGAATGGCCCACCAGCACGACCTTGCCCGGCTGCGCGTCGATGGCGCGGCGCGCGGCGGCGACGTCGTCGGCGAGCGAGCTCAGCGGGTTCTGCACGGCGGTGACCTGCACGCCCTCGCGCTGCAGCAACGGGATGACCTTGGCCCAGTCGGAGCCGTCGGCGAAGGCGCCGTGGACGATGACGACGGAGGGCTGGGCAGCCGGCGTGGCGGCCAGGGCGGCGCCGGAGAAGCCGGCGGCGGCGAGGGCGGTGGCGGCGGCAGCGGCGGCGAGGAGTCGGCGGGACAGGTTCATGGTGGGCTCCGGTGAAGGGTGTGGGGTGTTGGAACAGGACTCGACTGTCCGGGAAAGGGGCCCGCGCCGGTATCGGACGAATGTCCGAGGCCGGTCCGGCGGCGCCATGGCCGAGCGGTGATTGCCCATCGGTGTTTCCCCCGAGGCCGCCACACTCGCGCGGCGGCCGTCCCCCGCCGGGCAAGCCCTGACCCCGGCTTGTCCCCGGCCTGATCGGGCCCTGCCCGATACAGGGTAGGGAAACAACTCCCCCTTCTCCAAGGGGGAACCGGGTCATGCCCCTCTCCTGGGGGACGTGACATGCGTCACAGAATCGACACGCCCGAAGGCCGCCCCTCCCGCCGGCCCTCAGCAGTCACGGCGGCGCTCCGCATCACGGAGCGCCGCTGTCCAAGTCCAGGTGGACATCCCACCTTCCTTTCGAAGAAGGACGCAGCAATGTTCAAGAAAACCTGTCTGGCCCTGGCGCTTCTCGGCGCCGCGGCCGCGGCCCAGGCGGGCCCGACACTCATCAACGAGGGATTCGACAACGTCGACACGCTGGCCGGCGCCGGCTGGATCCGCTCCAACCAGGGCAGCGGCGATGGGCTGACCGTGCCCTGGTATCAGGGCGATCAGTCGTTCTTCACCGCGCTCAGCGGCGCGCCCAATGCCTACATCGCCAGTAACTTCAACAACGTGCCCGCGGGCGGCACGTTGTCGAGCTGGCTGATCAGCCCGGTGTTCTCGACCGCCGAGAACCTCGAGGTCTCCTTCTGGGCGCGTGGCGACATCGTTCCGGGCTACATCGACCAGCTGGCCTACGGCCTCGTCGACGCGGCCGGCATCTTCAGCAGCTTCGTGCCGCAGGCCACGATCACCGCGCAGGGCGACTGGACCCGCTACAGCTTCCTGCTGGGCGGCCAGGGCGCCGGCGCCACCGCGCGCTTCGCGATCCAGTACATCGGCAGCGCGGACCAGGCGAACTACGTCGGCGTGGACAACGTCGCCGTCAATGTGCCGGAGCCGTCGAGCTGGGCGCTGGCCGGCATCAGCCTGCTGGGCCTGGCGGCCGCCCGCCGCCGCCGCGCGCAGCGCTGAGCCTTCGAGTCATCGACGCATCCGAGTCATCTCCGCAAGGACCACGACCATGATCACCCGCATTTCCCTGGGCCTGGCGATCGCCGCGGCCCTGCCGCTGGCGGCGCAGGCTCACGAAGCCGCCGCTCCGGCGACCCCGGACACCGCCGCCGCCGCGCCCGCCGCGCCCCAGGAGTCGCTCGTCATCGTGCGCGACGCCGACACCGGCAAGCTGCGCCCGGCCACCGCCGAGGAGCATGCCGCGCTGAAGGCGCTGCCCGCGTCGGGCAAGGCCCGCGTGGCGTTCCGCGCCATGGCCATCGGCCCGCAGCTCAAGCGCCACAGCAGCGGCGCGGTGGGCATCCGCGTCACCGACGACATGGCCAGCCAGTCGGTCGTCGTGCGCGGCGCCGACGGCAAGCTCATCGAAGCCTGCTTCGCCAGCAAGGAAGAAGCCGAGCACTTCATGAAGTCCGGCGCCACCGCCGCCAAGACGGCCCTGCCCACGGAGTAAGCCATGCAGAAGACCTTCAAGAAAACCCTGCTGCGCTCGGCCGTGCTGGCCGCGCTGTGCGGCGCCGGCCTGGCGCAGGCCGCCACCATCGTGATCCAGAGCCGCGACCCGGCGGGCGTGGGCTTCAACGACCCGACGCCGGTGGCGCCGGTGGGCGGCAACCCGGGCACCACGCTCGGCGAGCAGCGCATGTACGTCTACCGCTACGTCGCCGACGTGTGGGAGAAGGCGCTGGACAGCAACGTCACGATCACCGTGAACGCCGGCTGGCAGGCGCTGAGCTGCACCTCGTCGTCGGCCACGCTGGGCAGCGCCAGCCCCTGGAACCTGTGGCACGACTTCGCCGGCGGCGACGCGGGCACCTGGTATCCGCAGGCGCTGGCCAACAAGCTGTCCGGCGTCAACCTCAGCGAGGGCATGCCCGATGACGGCACCGGCTACGCCGGCGTCGACATCAAGACCCAGTTCAACGTCAACCTGGGCCAGCCGGGCTGCCTGGACGGCTCGCCGTTCTACCTCGGCCTGGACGGCAACTTCGGCACCGGCGTGAACTTCGTCGAGACGCTGCTGCATGAACTGGGCCATGGCCTGGGCTTCACCGTGCTGTCGGTGCAGACCTCCACCGGCAAGCGCATCAGCGCCGACGGCAGCGTGTACGCCGACGACGGCCTGCCCAGCATCTGGGAGCGCTACATGTTCGACAACACGGCCGGCAAGTCGTGGTTGAACATGACCAGCGCGGAGCGCAAGGCCTCGGCGATCAACCCGCTGGGCCTGGCCTGGACCGGCCCGAACGTGGTGGCCGGCGCCGGCATGCTGTCGGCCACGCCGGTGCTCAAGGTGGCGAGCTCCGCGCCCGGCGCCTCGGGCCAGTACCCCTATGGCACCGCGTCCTTCGGACCGGCGGTGAGCAGCGGCCAGGGCCTGGGCGCGCTGGCGACGATCGCCGCCCCAGCCGCCGGCCAGGGCCAGGGCTGCACCGCGTTCAGCGCGGCGGACATGGCGGCCGTGACCGGCAAGGTGGCGGTCATCGATCGCGGCATCTGCGGCTTCGCGGTCAAGGCGAAGAACGCGCAGAACGCGGGCGCGGTCGGCGTGATCATCGCCAACAACGTCGCGGGCGCCGCGCCCGGCCTGGGCGGCTCCGATCCGACCATCACCATCCCGACGGTGAGCGTGTCGCAGGCGGACGGCGTCAAGCTGCGCTCGGCCATCACGGCGTCCATCCCCTACGGCACGCGCAGCAAGCCGGGCGTGGCGACGGGCTCGCTGACCAGCGACCCGAGCCGCCGCGCCGGCGCCGACGCGCTGGGCCGTCCGCTGCTGTACACGCCGAACCCGCTGGTGCCGGGCTCGTCCGTGTCGCACTGGGACGTGTCGGCCTCGCCCAACCTGCTGATGGAGCCCAACATCTCCCCGGACCTGGGTCTGGTGCTGGTGCCGCCGAAGGACCTGACCAAGCCGCTGCTGAAGGACCTGGGCTGGTGATTCCGGCTCCAACCGCGCGACGGACGCGGTGAGCCCCGAAGCCCGGTGCGCGAGCACCGGGCTTTTTCGTCTTCCTTGCCCGGTGCGAGCGCACCGGGCTTTTTCGTTTGCCGTGCCGCCGCGCGCATATCGATTCGCCATTTCCTTCGTGGCCGCGGCACGCATCGCTTCCTACAGTCGCCCGCAGGGCCCGATGGCGAGCCCGTGAAACAGCGAACTGAAAGGGCGGCGATGAATCGAACCTGGATCCGATGGCTGGCGGGCGCGCTGATGCTGGGCGCCGGCGTGCTGGGCGCGAGCGCGTCCTCCGCGCAGACCCGCGAGGTGACCTTCGCCTACCAGGACATGCTGGTGCCGCTGCGCACGCTGATCGAGTCCGGCGAGGCATCGACGAAGCGCCCAAGGTGCTGCTGATCTACCTGTCGTGCTTCGCGCCGCTCGCGCTGGCGGCCCGCTCGGGCATGCGCGCCGCGTCGCCGGAGCAGCTGCAGGCGGCGCTCTCGATGGGCGCGAGCCGATGGCAGCTGCTGCGCCACGTCGCGCTGCCGGCGGCGCTGCCGGAGATCCTCGTGGGCATGCGCATCGCGGTGGGCTTCGGCTGGACCACGCTCGTCGCGGCGGAGATGGTCGCGGCCTCGTCCGGCCTGGGTCAGATGGTGCTCAACGCGTCCAACTTCCTGCGCACCGACATCGTCCTGATGGGGATCCTGGTCATCGGCGGCGTGGCCTGGGCGATCGATCTGCTCATGCGCCACGCGGAGCGCCGGCTGGTGCCGTGGCGCGGCCGGGGCTGAGCCCGGCGGTGACCCCGGCAGTGACCCCCGCCAGATGCGCCCGCAGCGCCTTCGCGGCGATGCCCCGGTCGTCGCCATGCAGGAAGGCGCTGACGCCGGCTTCGCACCAGGCCTCGTACTGGCCGCCGGCGCGCGGGATCGCGCAGAAGGGCACGCCGCGCGCGCGGCAGGCCGCGGCGACGCGATGGATCGCGTCCTGCACCGACGGATGCTGCGCCTGGCCCGGCACGCCCAGCGACTGGGACAGATCGATCGCGCCTTCCAGCACCATGTCGATGCCGGGCACCGCCGCGATGGCATCGATGTGCTCGACGCCCAGCGCGTCCTCGATCATCGCCACCACCATCACCTCCCGGTTGGCCATGGCCATGTAGTCGATCAGCGGCAGCGTGCCGAAGCCGGTGGTGCGGCCGCCGCTGATGCCGCGCTCGCCCAGCGGGTGGTAGCGCGCCGCGCGCACCGCCTGCCGGGCCTGCGCGGCATCCTGCACCCGCGGCACCACGATGCCCATCGCGCCGGCATCGAGCGCGCGCAGGATGGGCCCGGGCTCGACGCCGGGCACGCGCACCAGCGGCGTCAGGCCGCAGCACTCGGCGGCGCGGATCAGGTCCTCCAGCGTCTGCGGATTCACGCCGACATGCTCCAGGTCCAGGATCACGAAATCGAAGCCGGCGTAGCCGATCATCTCGACCAGCAGCGGCGCCGGGATCGAGTTGATCAGCCCATGCACGCGCCGCCCGGCGGCCAGCCGGGCGCGGAGTTCATTCGGCCGCAGCATGGGCGTCCTCCACGGGCAGGAACTCCTGACGCGGCGCCGGATGGCGCAGGAAGCCGTGGTGCGAGATGTGCCACGCGTAGGCGCCCGCGAAGGGGAACACCACGAGGTCGCCGGCGCGCACCCGCGCCACCGGCGCGTCGAAGGCCAGCACGTCCTTGGGCGTGCACAGCTGGCCCACGACATTGACCGTCGCGTCGCGCAGCGCGGGCCGCTCCCAGGGATAGGGCCAGTGCTCGACCGGCAGCACCGTGAACGGATGGCTGTGCCCCTGCGCCGGCGGCGTGCGGAAGTGATGCGTGCCGCCGCGCGCGACGACGTAGTCGCGGCCGAAGGCGTGCTTCAGGTCGATGACCTGCATCGCGTAGTAGCCGCATGCGGCGGTGATGTAGCGGCCGCATTCGAAGCGCAGGCGCGGCAGCGACGGATCGCGCTCGCACAGGCGCCGCAGGCCCTCCGAGAACGCGGCCAGGTCGAACTGGCGCGCGGGCTCGCGATAGTTCACGCCGATGCCGCCGCCGACGTTGATGTGATCGATGGACAGGCCGTGCACGCCGCACCAGTCGCGCACCTGCGCCGCGTAGCCGGCGATCAGTTCGACATGGGCCGCCGCGTCGAGCTGATGCGACAGCAGGTGGAAGTGGAAGCCGCGCAGGCGCAGCGATGGCGAATCACGCAGCAGATGCAGCGCCTGCGGCAACTGATCGGCCGGGATGCCGAAGGGCGTCGGCTTGCCGCCCATCATCAGCGTCGTGGCGGCCAGCCCGGGCAGCGACAGATTCATCCGCAGCAGCACCGGCGCCTGCCGGCCCTGCGCGGCGGCCAGCCAGGCCAGGCGCCGCAGTTCGTTCAGGCTCTCCACGTGGATCGCCTCGACCTCGGACTGGATCGCGAGCCGCAGCTCCTCATCGGTCTTGCCCGGGCCGCTGAAGATCACCGGCGTGTCGGAGAAATGCTCGCGCACCCAGGCCAGCTCGCCGCCGGATGAGACCTCGAAGCCGGCCACCAGCGGCGCCAGCGTGCGCAGCACCGGCAGGTCGGAGTTGGCCTTGATCGCGTAGAAGAGCTCGCAGCGCGGCGGCAGCGCCGCGACGACCGCCGCCGCGTGGCGGCGCAGCGCCTCGAGGTCATAGACATAGGCGCAGAGCGGTTCGGACGTCTCGTCCAGCAGCTCGCGCAGGCGGCGCTCGACCGCCTCCATTCGCAGTTCCATCGGGATCCTCCGCGTTCAGCCGGCCAGCGCGATCGGATTGCCCACCGGCACGTAGCCCGCGTTGCGATCCGGCCGTTGCAGGAAGCGGTTGCTCAGGTTGGTCTTGCCCGGGAAGGGCTCGCCCGCCAGCACCGCGTTGATGCGGCGCGCCGACGCGGGATTGCCCCAGCGCGCCTGATAGCGCTGCAGCTGCTGGCGCACGACGGCCCACAGCCGCAGTTGCATCGCCGTGTCGTCGGCCGCCAGCTGCGCGATCGCCTCGGCGAAGTTGTTGACGAACAGGCAGTAGGCGATGCGCTTCCAGCCTTGCTCCTCGCCGTACCAGAGCGCCTCGCGCGCCCGCGCGCTGACACCCTCCAGCGTGTGCTGCGGATGGAAGGCGGGAACCAGCTTCACGCCCTCGAAGTCGCGCAGGAAGAGCTGCCGCGGCCAGCCATCCTGCAGGCCCAGCAGCACGTTCTGCAGGTGCGGCTCGAAGATCACCCCATGCGCGAAGGCGCAATGCAGCACCGGCGGCATCAGCAGCTCGACGTAGGCCGAGAACCAGCGCTCGAGCACGGCCGCGCGCGGACTACCTTCGCGCGCGGCGAGCGCGTCCAGCAGCGCGCCCATGCGCTGCTCGCCGTAGACGTGATTGCCGAACAGCGAGCCCGCCAGCAGCGCCGTCGCGCCCGGATGCAGCCGCGGCTCGACGCTGCGGCGCAGGATCATGCCGAAGGCCTCGACCACCTCGCGGTTGCGCGCCTCGTCGGCGTCGCGCAGGTCGACCGACAGGAAGGCCGGTTCCTCCAGCACTTCCAGGCCGGGGAATTCGCGCTGCAGGCCGGGCAGCAGGCCGCGCAGGATGCGGCTGACCTGGGTCGCGCCTTCGAGCTCGTACCAGGCGTTCTTGCGGACGCAGTTGGTCAGCCGCACATGCAGCGAGAACTTGTAGAAGAACGGATTGCCCGGTTGGTAGAGCGTGCGCACCGACGAGGTCGCATGGAAGGGCTCGCCGTGCTCGCCGAGGTGGCGCAGCCGGCCATCGGCGATGGCCTCGCGCACCAGCGGCAGACGCAGCAGGTGGGCGGCTTCCCACGGATGCACCGGCACGGCCACGTAGCCCGGGTCCACCGCCAGCGCGCCGGTGGCGACGAGTTCCTCGCAGCGTTGCGGCAGCAGCGATTGCTGGATGACGAACTCCTCGCGCACCGCGAACCAGTGCAGCGCGAAGCGCGCGCCCAGCTCCGGCGAATAGCGGCGCAGGTCCGGCGCGGAGAAGCCCTGGCGGCTCTTCGGCGCCGGATGGAAGGGATGGCCGAAGACCAGCGATTGCTCCGACTCGATGAAGGCCTCGACGGGATCGGAAGGGATCGTGGCGGCGGGCGGCGTGCGCAGCGCCAGGGTGGCCATCGCGACGCTGTCGCGCACCTGCGTCATCAGCTCGATGTTGGACGGCACGTCGTGCCGCAGTGCCATCTCGCGCAGCAGCGCGGCGGCCTGGCTCTGCCAGTCCAGCAGCGTCCAGGGTTTGCCCGGCGCCTTGTGGAAGACCGGCGAGCGGTAGCGGAAGCTGCCCGTCAGCGCCGGGCCGGCGACCACCACGAGCAGACGCTCGCCGCTGTGAGGCAGCTGCACGTGCAGCACCTGGCCGCCTTCGCGCTGCAGCGTCAGCTGGATCGCGGTGGGCCAGTCGTTCTGCCAGAACATCGGGCCCACGCTCATCTCGCCGGCGGGGCCGGCGACCTCGCGGCAGTAGCAGTTGAGCAGCGACTCCTGGCTGCGCTGGCCCGCCGCGCTGGCGGCGAGGTCGGTCAGCGCATCAGGCCGGACTTGGGTCTCTTGCATGCGGATACTCCCAGGGATTCATTCAGGAAAAAGCCGGCCTGGGCCCTGCGCCTGAGCGCGAGCACGGCCAGCCCGATCAGCGCCGGCAGCAGCGCGGCGGCTGCCAGCAGGAAGGGCGAGCGCAGTCCGAAGGCCTGGGCGACGACGCCCGCGGCCAGGCCGGCGGCGACACCGCCCCATTTGGAACTGCTCTCGAACCAGCCGAAGCTGCGGCCCGCGTTGCCGGCATGGACGGTGGCGGCGATGAGCCCGTGCAGCGCGATGAAGCCCAGCGTCATCGCCACGCCCATCAGCAGGCGGCAGGCGATCAGCAGCAGCGTCGAATCGGCCGCCGCCTGGCCCAGCAGCGAGACCAGCAGCGCGGTGAAGGACACGGCGAGCCAGGCGCTGCGCCGGCCCCTGGCGCTCCAGCGCGTCAGCGGCCAGGCGGCGACCAGGTAGACCGCGTGCGGCAGGCCGAAGAGCAGGCCGGCCGCGGCCGTCGACAGGCCGGCGAAGTGCTGCTGCACGTGCGGCGCGAAGTACGGGAAGGTCGACACCGTGCCGAACACGAAGACGAACTGCAGCAGATAGACGCCGCGCGCGGACAGCTCCGGCGCGGCCGCCGGCGGCGCCTTTCCCGGCGCGCGATGGACCGCGCCGCTGGCGGGCAGGAAGGCGGCCAGGCCAGCGGCCGCCAAGGGCAGCAGCGCCATCCAGCGGTAGACCTCGATCGGCGAGCCGCCGCCGGCCTGCAGCACCAGCCCCAGCGCCGCCGGCGCGGCCACCAGCGCCGCGCGCGCCGACCACTGCATCGCGGTCAGGCTGCGCGCCAGCGCGGGGCCGCTGGCGACGGTCGCGAGGTAGGCGTTGGACGCGGCGAAGGTTCCGCCCAGCAGGCCCTGCAGCGCGAGCGCCGCGGCGAAGGTCCAGGTGCTGGTGGCGAAGCCGGCCAGCAGGAAGCTGGCGGCCAGCCCGAGCTGCGCGCGGATCAGCAGACGCTTCTTGCCGTAGCGGTCGGCGAGCCGTCCCCACCACGGGCTGCTGAGCGCCGCCAGCAGCGTCGGCAGCACGTAGAGCCAGCCCGCGAGGAATCGGGCGTCGTTGTGCAGCGACTGCTCCAGCACCAGCCCGAAGAAGGGCGGCATCCCCAGCGCCGCGAACGAGGCCACGAAGTGGCCGGCCATCACCGCCGGAACGACGATGCGCGATCCTGCGGCGCTCACGCGGGGAACTTCAGGAAGTTGGGCGCGGTCTTGCCGTAGAACTTGTTGACGTCGGCGGCGCCGGTGGTCGCTTTGTCCAGCAGCGTGGCGGCGGTCAACAGGTACTTCAGGCAGAGCTGGTCGTCGCGCAGCAGCGTCTGACGGGCGAGCTCGACATCGCCGCCGGCCGCGGCCAGCTCGTCGAGGATCGCCGCGACGCGGTCGCGCACCGCCGCGTAGGCGCGCGCCCGGTCGAAGCCCGGCACCTTCGCCGCCAGGCCCTCGACCAGCACCGCGATGTTGAGCTGCAGCGTGATCGTCGTGAACATCTGCGCCAGCGGCAGCTCGTCCGGCACCAGCAGCCGCGGGTCCTCGAGCGCGTCCAGCCGCGCGGCGAGCGGCGGCGAGACCTCGTTCAGCTTCGCGCGGTGCAGGCGCGCGGCGTCGTTGTCCTTGAGCAGCAGGCGCAGGCGCGGTGCGGCCTCCGACAGCACGACGACGGAGTTCTGCTGGTTGGACTCCAGCGCGATGCCGTAGCGCACCCACAGCGTCAGGTGCAGGCGCAGCGTGAGGTCGAGGTACTCGTCGAAGAATTCCGCGAGGTCGCCGCCATGGAAGCGGTCCGCCAGGAACTGGCTGACGCAGCGGCCGTCGGCCGTGCCGGCCAGCAGGCCGGCCACGGGCACCGGCGTGCTGCCGCGCAGGGCCTGCGCGGGATAGCGGCGCACGATCATGCCGAGGAAGTTGTGGCCGCCGACATGCGCGCCGGTGTCCTCGCGGGTGAGCAGCACGCGCTCGCGCAGCGCCGGCTCGGCGGCCAGCACCGCGGCAAGCAGGTCCTGCACGCGCTGGCCATCGCCGATCGTGCTGGGCTTGATCGTGCGGATGTTCTTCGCGCCGAGCGTGCGGATCGTCAGCGGCAGCTTGATGTGCCACTCCGGCGCGTCCAGCACCACCAGCGAGCGCACCGACAGCGTCGGCGTCACGCGCAGATGGGTCCGGGGCGCGCGCCTCACGCGGCCGGCGAGCCCGGCGCCCTCGAGCATCGCGTCGAGCCCGTTGCGCCACAGGAAGGGATGCACTGGCATGAGGGCGTGGTCCGCCTCGAGCGCGGCGGGCAGGCCCACGTCCGCGAAGCCCGGCCAGCCCGGCGGCAGGCCGTCGCCGCGCGGGTGATGCAGCGCGCGCGGCACCGCCAGCCAGTTCAGCTCGAACGAGGGCGCGAACTCCGGCGCGTAGCGGCGCAGGTGCTCGACCTCGAAGCCGAGCTTGGCGCGCGCGGTCGGATACAGCGGATGGTCGAGGTAGGACGCGAGGCGGTCGTGATGCTGCATGCGCGCATGCCACTCGCCCGCCTCGGCCTCGGCCGCCGCCTGGGGCGACGAGGCAAACCAGTCGCGGCGGGCCGACTCGGCGGCGCGCCGGTGCGCGAGCGCGACCTCGCTTTCGACGGCGAAATCGGCGAAGCGCGCGGCGGTCTCGGCATCGCAGCCGTCGGCGAAGCGGGCGAGGATCTCGCCGATGCCGAACAGCGCCTCGACCCGGCCCTCGCGCTCGGACAGCAGCGGCAGCCGCGACAGGCGCCAGGTCTGCATGAAGCGCTCTGGCGCCACCGGGATCCAGAGACGTCCCGGGCCCAGATGCTCGATGGCGAGCCAGGCGTGGCCGCCGGGCAGCGTCATGCCGGCGGCGATGGCCGCTTCCTGGATCATCCGGCCCTGGCTGACGCAGCCGCGCACGTCCTCGCGCAGCAGCGCGTCGATCACGCGCGTGGCGATATGGACGGCGTCCGGATCGGCCAGCGCCGGGCCTTGCGGGTCGTGGCGGTTCATGCCCGGATCTCCCAGGTCAGGCGGCGCGACACCTGGTCCATCGCGGCGGCGAGCCGGCCCGCATCGGGACCACAGCCGCGCAGCACGCCGAGGTAGTCCTTGTTCGAATGGGTCAGCGAGAAGCTGTCGCCGGTCGTGCGCAGCGGCTGGAAGGACAGGCGGGCATGCTCGCCGTCCTCGGAGAAGGCGATGGGCGCGCTCGCGACCGCGCCGGCCTGCGCCGCGACGAAGTAGCGGATGCGCGCGGCATGGTCGGCCAGGCGCAGCGACGGCAGCGGCTCGCCCAGGTACAGGCGCAGCACGGTCTCGAACAGCGGGATGCCCAGCGTGTCCTGCAGCAGGAACTCGCGGTAGTCGCCGATGTTGCGGTAGTTGATCTCGATGAGACGCGGGCCGCGCTCGGTCATCACGTACTCGGTGTGGCAGGCGCCGAAGCCGACGCCGAAGGCGCGGATGATTTCCAGCACCCGGGCCGCCGGGCCTTGCGGCGCGCCGCTCTGCCACACGGCCTCGTGCTCGACGAAGTGCGGCGGCGGCGAGAGCTTGACGCGGAAGCCGCCCAGCACCGCCATGTCGCGGCCATCGCCCAGCGTCTCGAGCGTGTGCAGCGGGCCGTCGATGTACTCCTCGATCAGCATCGGGCGGCCGGGATGCCCGGCCCAGACGCGCGCGCACTGCTCGCGCAGCTCGGCGGCGTCGCGCGCCAGGCTCACCTGCAGGCTGGCCACGCCCTCGCGCGGCTTGACCACGACGGGGAAGGGCGGCGACGCCACCGCGTCCAGCATGTCCGGATCGCAGACCGTGGCATGCCACAGCGTGTCGATGCCCAGCGCCGCGAGGCGGCGGCGCATCTCGGCCTTGTTCTTCGCGCGGTAGGCGGTGTGCCAGTCCTTGCGCGGCAGGCCGAGGAAGTCCGCCACGGCCGCGGTGCTCGTCTGCAGGTGGTCGCTGTTGGAGAACACCGCCGCCGGCCGGCCGGCGCGATGCGACAGCAGGTCCAGCACGGCGATCGGATTGAAGACGTCGCAGCTCAGGATCTCGTCCGGATACGCCGCCAGGTCCGGCCTGGCGAAGTGCGCGCGATGCGCCTCCGCGCAATCGGTCACCAGCGTGACGGCCAGGCCCAGCCGCCGCGCGGCGGGCAGGAATCCTTCGTTGACGGCATCGGTGGGCACGTGCGCCAGCACCACGAGTTCTTTCATTGGCTTTCTCCCTGGATCGGTGACGGGGGTCAGAGGTTCATCAGATGTCCACTTGGAGGCGGGCCATCACGGCCCGGCCGGGCTGGGGCATGCGGCCCTGGCTGTAGTCGACGCCGCGGAAGTAGTAGTCGCGGTCGAAGAGGTTGTTGACGCCCAGGCCCAGCGTCATGCGGGTGCCGGCCCAGGTGAAGCCGCGGCTCACATGCGCGTTCATCAGCCAGTAGCCCGGGATGCGGCCCGCGGAGCCAGTGGCCGTTTCCGCGACGGTGTTGGCGCCGTCGCTGAACATCGCGCTCTGGTACTGGCCGTTGAGGTTCCAGCTCCAGTTGTCGACGCGGTAGCGGACGTCCAGCGCCAGCTGGTGATGCGGCGCGTAGGGCAGGTCGTTGCCGAGGAAGGCGCCGGAGCGCTGCTCGGTGTCCACGCGCGTATAAGCGGCGCCCAGCTCGAGGCCGCGCAGCATCGCCGGGCGCCACTTGGCCTCGAGTTCCGCGCCCTGGTGGCGGGCGCGGCCCAGGTTGCGGTAGCCGGCGGTGGCGCTGATGAACTCGAGCTTGTTGTCGAAGTCGAAGCGGAAGGCCGTGGCGGTGAGGTCCAGCGAGGACGTCGCGGCCCAGCGCGCGCCGGCCTCGTAGTTCTTCGCGCGCTCGGCGGCCAGGTCGCCGCCGAAGGTGATCTGCGTGAACTGCACCGGCCGCAGCGAGCGGTGCGCGTTGGCGAAGAGGAAGACATCGGCGCTCGCCTGGTAGCCGACGTCCAGGCCGGGCAGCCAGTCCTTGGTCGGGTTGTCGGTCTGCGCCTGCGTGGCGTTGTTGCGGTAGCGCAGGCGCAGGTCCTCGTGGCGCACGCCCGGCGTCACCTTGAGCTGGCCGTCCAGCAGCGAGAAGGTGTCGCTCAGGTAGGCGGCGTAGGCGTCGCTCTCGAAGCGCCAGTCGCGCGTCACGCTGTAGGCGCCGGTGGCGAGCACGCGGCTGTCGACCTTGTAGTCGACCTCCTCGCGCATCAGACGGGCGCCGACCAGGATCTTCTGCGGCACGGGACCGCGCAGGTCGATGCTCAGGCTCGGCTCGGTGCCGTAGACGCGGAACTCGCGCGGCGAGGTCTGGCGCAGCGTCGAGAGCGTGTCGGCGTTGGTCGCGTTGCCGAACTCGAACACGCGCGTGCTGCGGTGGCCGAAGGTCTTCCACGTGAGCTGCGTGCCGGTGCCGAAGTCGTGGCTGAGGATCAGCGAGCCGCGCGTGGTGTCGCCGTCGAAGCGGTCCAGCGGCCGCGTCGACTGGTGGCGGTCCTGCTCGTAGGCGGCCGGCGTCAGCGCGCCGGGCAGTTCGTTGCGCGTCAGGTAGCGCTGCAGGCTGGCGCGGACCTCGGTGCGGTCGGTGACCAGCCATTCGGCATCCAGCGTCACGTTCTTCACCGAGGTGTCGGAATGGGCGCGTTCGCCCTCGCCATCGATGACGTTGGCCTGCAGCTGCACGCCGAGGTGGTCGTTCAGGAAGCCGCCGGCGCGCACGTAGCTGTCGGTCAGCACGCGGCCGGAGCGGCCGATGGTGAGGGATTCGCTCGCCGTGAAGGTGGTCTTGGACGGGATCCGCTTGGTGACGAAGTTGATGACGCCGCCGACGTTGTTGGGCCCGTAATGGACGGCGACGCCGCCGCGCACCACATCGATCGCCTCCACCGACTGCATCGTCAGCGGGAACAGCGAGGCGCCGGTCTGGCCGTACGGGGCCAGCGTCATCGGCATGCCGTCCTGCAGCAGCAGGACCTGCTCGCTGCGCAGCGGGTTGAGACCGCGCACGCCGATGTTGGGCAGCGTGCCGGAGCCGTTCTCGTCGACCACCGTGATGCCCGGGACCTGGCGCAGGGCGTCGTCGACGCTGCGGGCGCCGCTGTCGAGCAGATCCTTCGCGTCGATCGCCGTGCGGGCGCCCGGATGCTTGCGGGCGCTCGCGGCGGTGGGCGACCCCAGCCAGCCGCCGCTCACGGTGACGGTGTCGAGCCGCGAGGGCGGCGCCGCGGCGGCCTGGGACGCGGCGGCCTGGGACGCGGCGGCGTCGGCAGCGGCCGGGGCGGCTTCCTGGGCCTGGGCTTGGGCCGCCGCGCAGGCCGCGGCGGCGATCATCAGTCGCGCCGCGAGCGTGACGGGGGAGGGGATCGGACGGTGGACGGGTTCTCCGCGCATGGCTTCTCGATTTCTGGTTGTCCGGCGTTGCGCCTGTGGATCGGTGTCAGATGCAAATGCGAACGATTTGCATCGGCGGCCATCCTACACAGGTTTTCCCTGATCGGCGTGAATGTCCCCGTGAGCAAAAGTGAACGCGCCGAGGAGCGCATCCGGGCGCGACGCCGCGGAGAAGCGAGGCATAGTCCGGACGCATGGTGAGCCCCGGGCCAGGAGACCAGCGTTGAGCAGGACAAGGACCCCCGCATGCTGAAGCGGCTGCGCCGCTTCTTCCGATCCATCGCCGGCGGCGTGGCCGCCGCGGGGCTCGCGACCGGCGCGCTCGCGCAGGGTCTCGCGCTCACCCATCACACCCAGTCGGACGGCCTGTCCAATCTGGCGGTGACCGCGCTGATGCAGATGCCTGATGGCCGCCTGCTGATCGGCACGGAGAACGGCCTGTACCGCCACGACGGCGCCCGGATCTCCCGCGTGGACGAGCGGGACGCGCCGATCGGCAACCGGCTCGTGAGCGGCATGGCGCCCGACGGCCGGGGCGGCTTCTGGGTCGCGATGATCAACGGCGTCTTCCATCTGGACGAGCGCGGACTGGAGCCCGTCGACATGGGGCAGCCCAAGGTCGTCGTGCGCCAGGGGCAGCGCGCGATCGCCGCCACCGCGGATGGCGGTGCGCTCGTGGCCGCGTTCGATGGCCTCTATGCGGTGCGGCGCGATCCCGCCGACGGGCGCCTGCGCGCCTCACTGGCCTTCCCGCAAGAACTGCGCGACGGAGAGCCGTCGCTGACGGCGATTCATGCCGTGCTGGCGGAGCCGGGCGGCGGCTGGTGGATGGGCTGCGGCCAGGCGCTGTGCCACTGGCAGGGCGGGACGCTGCGGCGCTTCGGCGAGCGCGACGGCGTGAAGCCCGCGCGCTGGGCCAACCTGCTGCGCGCGCGCGATGGCGCGCTGTGGGCGCGCAGCCAGGAGCAGGTGCTGCGCGCGGCGCCGGGCGAACCGCGCTTCGAGGACCTCACCCCGAAGCACCTGAGCCAAGGCACCGTGCTGCTGCACCAGCCGCTGGTGGAGGACCGCCAGGGCCGCATCCTGACGTCCAGCGACGCCGGCCTGCTGCGCTGGGAATCGGGCCGCTGGACGCGCTTCGGCGAGGCGCAGGAGCTGGAGCCCGGCGGCATCCACGCGATCCTGCAGGATCGCGATCGCGACCTGTGGATCGGCACGGCCGGGCACGGGCTGGTGCACTGGCGCGGCTATGAACACTGGCGCCACTGGACGCGCCGTCAGGGCGTGGGCAGCGACGATGTCTGGTCATTCCTGGACGATTCGCACGGCCGGCTGTGGCTGGGCACCGGCCGCGGCGTGACCCTGATCGACACCGCGGGCGCGGGCGCGTCGCCGGTCACGCTGCCGCGGCGCGGCACGTCCGACCAGGTCGGCGGACTCGCGCGGGATGCGTCGGGCCAGGTGTGGATGGCCACGTACGCGGGCGAGCTGCTCCGCCTGCGCGGCGACGCATGGCAGCGCGTGGCCGCAGGCCTGCCGCTGGTGCTGATGCTGCACGCCACCCCCGATGGCGGTGTGTGGGTCGGGGCGGACAAGGGGCTGTATGCGGTGCCCCCTTCGGAGACCGGCGCCGCGCATCCGAAGCTGCTTCCCGCGCCGGGCATGGACCCGCGGCGCGCACTGTCGATGACGGTCTTCGCCGCCTGCACGACACCGCCGCGCAGAACCTGGTTCGCCACGTCGGCGGGGCTGATGGCCCATGACGCGGCGTCCGGCATCACGCAACCCAAGGTCGCCAACCTGCCAACCGGCCTGGCGGTCGAGCAGATCGCCTGCGGCCGCGACGGCACGGTCTGGGCGGGCACGCGCGACGGGCGCCTGTGGCGGATCTCCGGCAGCGGCGGGACCTGGCGCGCCCAGGCGCTGCCGAGTGAAACGGCGCTGGGGCGGCGCTCGGTGATGGCCCTGCTGTCCGACCGCCGCGGCTGGCTGTGGGCGACGACCGACGACGGCGTGCTCGTCTGGAACGGCAGCGCGTGGCGGCGCTTCGATGAGAGCAATGGCCTGGGCTGGAACGACTGCAACCAGGGCGCGCTCCATGAGGATGCGTCCGGCGGCATCTGGATCGGCACCAGCCGCGGCGCGACGCAGGTGATGGCGCCCGAGCGGTTGCTCGACCCCGTGCGGGTCGACCTGCATTTCACGCAGGTGGCGCGCGATGGCCGGTCCATGCCGCGCGACCGCGCCTGGACCGCGGACTGGTCGGCCGGCGCGCTGCAGATCGCCTGGGCCGCGCCGGCCTTCATGAACCGGCCGGCGCAACAGGTGCGCTACCGGCTGCGCGGGCTGAGCGAGGAATGGAGCACGACGCGGCATGACGACGTCAGCTTTCCCGCGCTGGCCGGCGGACGCTACGTCTTCGAGGCCCAGGTGGAGAACCCGGACCTGGGCGTGGTCTCCGGCATCGCGTCGCTGTCCTTCGAGATCCGTCCGCCCTGGTGGCGCAGCGCCTGGGCCTGGGCCGCCTATGCCGCGATGGCGGCGGCGCTGGTGGCGCTGGTCTATCGCTGGCGGATGCGCGCCTGGGTGCGCCGGCAGCGCGAGCTCGAGGCCCTCGTGGGACTGCGCACGGCGGAGCTCAAGGATTCCTACGAGCAGATGCGCACGCTCGCGCTGACCGACGGATTGACCGGCGCGATGAACCGGCGCGCGATCGCCGACATGGCGGCACGGGAGCTGGCGCGGGTGCGGCGCGGCGAGGCGGCAATGACCTTGATGCTGATCGACGTCGATCACTTCAAGCGCATCAACGACACGCACGGCCATCCGGCCGGCGACGCGGTGCTGGTGCAGCTGGTGCAACGGCTGCGCCTGGCGATGCGCGACTACGACGCGATCGGCCGTTGGGGCGGCGAGGAGTTCCTGCTGTTGCTGCCGGGGATGTCGCTGGCGCAGGAGGACGGCCGGCGGCGGGTCGAGCACCTGCAGCGCAGCGTGGGCGCGCAGCCTTTCGACATCGGCGCCGGCGGGCCGCTGACCGCGACCTGCAGCGCCGGCGCGATCGGCGTGGAAGCGGGCGGCGATGCGTCGCTCGAGGCGTTGATCGAGGGCGTCGACGCGGCGCTCTACGACGCCAAGCATGGCGGTCGGAACCGGTCCGTGATCGCGTCGTGATTCTTTGGTGAGAAGTCGGGGGCAGGCCTTGCCGGATGTTGTGCGACTCCGACGGCAAGCGGTCACAGAGTGAAACAGCAGGCGGCCTGACAACGATGTCGGAACAAGATGCGCGGCGCGCTCGCGCCTGCGAGCCGGGCGTCGCGCTTTCTCTCTCCCTTGGACTGAGGCATTCCGATCGTGATGGACTTCGACTTCGACGCGTGGCTCGCATCCACCAGCAACCGCCGCCAGTGGCTGCGTCAGACCCTCGTCACCGGTGGTGCCGCCTTCGGCCTGGCGGCTTGCGGCTCGAGCGGGTCGGATGGGGCCGCGGCGGCGGGCGGTCCGGCGGGCGTCGACGGGAGCGGCACGAGCGGCACCAGTGGTACCGCCGGCGGCACGGCGGCCAGCGGCGCCACACCCGGCGCCCGCGTCTTCAAGCACCCGGGCCTGCTGCACACCGAAGCCGACTTCACCCGCATGCGCGCGCAGCTCGCGGCCGGACGCGAGCCCTGGGTCTCCGGGCTGCGGGCGTTGACCTCGAGCGGCCGTGCGCAGCTCGGCCGCGATCCGCAGCCGGTGGTGACGGCCATCCGCGGCGGCGACGGCGAGAACTTCCGCGCGATGGTCGAGGACGTGCAGCGCGCCTATCAGCTGGCGCTGCGCTGGAAGGTGACCAACGACGTCACCTACGCCGACCAGGCGGTGCGCTACGTCAATGCCTGGGTGACGACGATGACGACGCTCACCGGCAATGGCGACCGCTTCCTCGCCGCGGGCATCTACGGCTACCAATGGGCCAACGCGGCCGAGATCCTGCGCACCCACGCCGGCTGGAGCGCCGCCGACCAGGCCGCGTGCAAGCAGTGGCTGCTGACGCATTTCTATCCGCTGCAGAGCAGCTTCCTGAAGGACCACAACAGCACCAACATCACCAACCAGTGGGCCAACTGGGACCTGGTGAGCCTGGCGGGGATGCTGGCCATCGGCGTCTTCGCCGACCGGGCCGATGTCTACCAGGAGGCGCTGGACTACTTCAACCGCGGCCGCGGCAACGGCGCGTCGCAGCACATGGTCTACGCGCGCCATCCCGGCCACATGGGCCAATGGCAGGAGAGCGGCCGCGACCAGGGCCATTCGACGCTGAGCCTGGGCATGGCCGGCTACCTGTGCGAGATGGCCTGGAACCAGGGCGACGATCTCTACGGCATGGACGACAACCGGCTGCTCGCCGGCGCCGAGTACGTCGCCAAGTCCAACCTGAAGGATGCGGCGGGCGCGTTCTACACGCTGCCGTTCTACGTCTACAGCAACCGGCAGGGCACCTTCACGGCCGTGTCCGATGGCGGGCGCCCGAACGGACGTCCGTGCTGGGAGCCGATCTACAACCATTACGTGAAGCGCAAGGGCCTGGCGGCGCCGTGGGTGAGCGCGCTGGCGGCGCAACTGCGGCCGGAGGGCAACACCTGGCTCGGGGACGACCTGAGCTTCGGCACGCTGACCTTCTCGCGCGACGCGGACGTGTCGCGCGTGGCGCCGGCCGGGCTCCAGGCGATCGTGCGCGGCGGCGCGGCGCAGCTGTCCTGGTGGGGCAGCGCGGATGCCGCGGCGCATGCGGTCATGCGCGCGCCGGCGGGCTCGAGCGCCTACACCGAGCTAGGCCGCATCCAGGCCGGTGAGCTCAACACCTGGACCGACACCGCGGTCAGCCAGGGCCGGTGGCAGTACCAGATCCGCGCGCTCGACGGCGCGGGCGCGACGCTGGCGACCTCGGCCACGTCCACGGTGGACCTGGGCGCGCCCGTGCTGCTGAGCCTGCCGCTGGACGACGGACAGGGCACGACGGCGCGCGATGTCGGCGGCCGCGGCCTCGCGGGCACGCTCAATGGCGGCGCCTCCTGGGGCGATGGCCGCAAGGCCGGCACCAAGGCGCTCGCGCTCGACGGCGCGAGCGGCTATCTCTCGCTGCCGGAAGGCGTGCTGGCCGGCGTCGGCGACGTCACGATCTCGGGCTGGGTCTGGTGGAACGGCGTGGGCAAGGGCAGCGCGCGCGTCTTCGACTTCGGCTCGAGCGACATCACCTATCTGACGCTGCTGGTGAGCCCGGACACGATGCGGGTGAGCGTGACCAACACCACCTACTTCGGCGAGCAGACGGTGTCGACCGGACCGCTGGCCAAGGGCCGCTGGGTGCATCTGGCGATGACGCTCAAGGACAGGACCTGCACGCTCTACGTCGACGGCGCGGCGGCGGCCTCGATCGCGACGATGGACCTGGCGCCGTATCAACTGGGCCGCACCGGGCAGAACTGGCTGGGGCGAGCGCAGTACGGGCAGGACCCGTACTTCAATGGCCGGCTGCAGGATTTCCGCATCCATGGGGGCGCGCTGTCCGCGGCGCAGATCCAGGCGCTGGCTCAGGCCTGAGTGCCATCCAGGGCGGCGCGCAAGCGCCGCGCGACCTCGTCCGCCTGATCGGGCCGGACGTTGGTGAAGGCCATCAACAGCCCCTGGCTCGGGTCCATCGCGACCCCGTGCGCGGAGAGCGCCGCGGGCGCCAGTCCGTTGGCGCGGGCCCGCCGCACAAGTTCGGCATCGGCCTCGCGACCCGGGAAGCGCGCGAGCAACGTGAGCCCGCCTTCGGGCGCGGCCAGCTCGATGCCTGATCCAAAGGCGCGCCGCAGCGCTTCGGTGAGCGCGATGCTGCGCTCCGCGTAACGCAGCCGCATGCGTCTCAGATGCCGGGCGTAATGGCCTTCGGTCATGAAGGCGGCCAGCGTGGCCTGCTCCAGCGGCGCATGCCCGCGGGTCGACAGCTCGCACGCGGCGATGGCGGCCTCGACCTGCGCGGCGGGCACGACCAGGCAACCCAGCCGGAGACCGGGGAACAGCGTCTTGCTGAAGCTCCCCGCATGGAACACGCGGTCGCCCCGATCGATGCCCTTCAGCGCCGGCGGCTTGCGGCCGGCGTAGTGGAATTCGCTGTCGTAGTCGTCCTCGAGCACCCAGCCGCCAGTGGCGTCCGCCCAATCGAGCAGCGCCTGCCGGCGGGGCGCCGACAGCGTCACGCCCATCGGACTCTGATGCCCTGGCGTCACGACGGCCAGCCGCGCTGACGGGTGACGGCGCGTGGCATGGCCGACGTCCATGCCGGCCGCGTCCACCGGGATTGGAGCCAGGCGCAGGCCCGCCGCTTCCAGCGCCCGGCGCGCGAAGCGATAGCCGGGATCCTCGAACCACACCTCGCTGCCAGGTCGCAGGCCGATGAGGCCGATCACGAGCTGAAGCGCCGCCTGATAGCCGGCCGTGACGAAGATCTGATCCGCGCCGCACGCGATGCCGCGCGACACCTGCAGGTAGGCCGCGATGGCGGCGCGCAACCCGGGCAGTCCGCGTGGATCGGGATAGCAGAAGCGGGCTTCGTCGAGCTGCCGCGCCGCCTTGGCCGCGAGACCCGACCACAGCTTGCGCGGAAAGAGATCGACGGCCGGCACGCCACCCCGCAGCGGCCAGAGGTAGTCGTCGGGAGGCGTGAACGCGGGCAGCGCCGAGGCGGTGGGCGGCGTCGATCCCGGAGCCGCGCGCTCCGCCCCGAAGCCCGGCGCCACGATCGTGCCCGCCGCGCCGCGCCCGACGATGCAACCTTCGCCGGCCAGCCGCCCATAGGCGGCGTCCACGGTGCCGCGCGACACGTTGAGCTGCGCCGCGAGGCTTCTGGTCGAAGGCAAGCGCTCGCCGGGCGCCAGACGGCCTTCGGCGATCGCCTCACGCAGGCGCAGATAGACCTGCTCCTGGAGCGGCTGGTCCGATGCGGACACCAGTGGAGGCATCGCGGGTGGGGTCGGCGGGATCATGGCTCAGTCGGATCGCGAGGAAATGGCCCTGTGTCGGCGGGCCATTCTCCAGGAGAGTGCGGGTCATGCGACATGTCCCGACCTTCCTGCCCGCCTTGACGGCGATGGCCTATCCGTTCTGGCTGCAGGCCTTCCATGCGGCATTCAGCCGAGCGGTCCCGTGGCCGCTTGCCGCGCTGCTCCTGCTTGGTGCCTTCGCGATGCCGCTGGCATCCGCGGCGCTGTGGCTCCGCGCGGCGGGAAGGGCGCCTGAATCGGTGCTTGAGCACCGTGCGCGCACGCTGGCCTTGCTCGCCGCCGCGGCGCCTCCGATGTTCGTGTTCATCGCCTTCCTGCTCGGCGTGCTGGGCCGCCCGGTGCCGGAGACCGTGGCCTGGGTGATCGCGTGGCTGCTGGCCGGTGTCTGGACGATCACGGGCTCACGGACGGCAGCGCCGCCCGCCATGTCCGTCCCCGCCGCCGCGGCGCGGGTCGCGCATGGCGTGCTCGCGGCGCTGATCCTCGTGTTCATCGGCTTCCACCTGTCGAATCACCTGGCCGGGTGGCTCGGGCCGGACATGCACCGGGCCGTCATGCAATGGGGCCGCCAGCTCTATCGGCTGCCCGCCGTGGAGGCCTTGCTGGTGCTTGCGCTGTTGTCGCAGCTGGCGCTGGGAGCCTGGCTGGCGCGCCGCTGGAGCCGGCGCGCCATCGACGGCTTTCGCGCCGTGCAGGTGGCGACCGGCGTGTACATCGGCGTCTTCGCGCTGACGCACATGAACTCGGCGCTGGTGTCGGCCCGCTGGCTGCATGGCACCGAGACCGATTGGCGCTGGGCGTCCGGCGCGCCCGAGGGCTTGTTGCCCGACGCCTGGAACATCCGCCTCGTGCCGCATTACGCGCTGGGCGTGTTCTGCGTGCTGGCGCACCTGGCCTGTGGCCTGCGCGCGGTGCTGCTGGCGCATGGCGCGCGGGAGCGGCTCGTCGATCGCGCCTGGGCTGGGGGCCTGCTCGCGTCGGCGACGGGCGCGGCGCTGATCCTCGCCGGCCTGTGTGGCGCGCGGATCGCCGCCGCCTGAGATGGCGGACCACCTCGGGCGGCGGCTCCGGACTCAGCGCGCCGCGTCCAGACTAGCCGGCGTGAACTCCGGATAGCCGGCGGGCCGGCCGTTGTTGAGGTTGCCCAGGAAGTTGCTGTCCTTGACCGGCACGTTGCCCGAGCCGTAGTCGTAGCTGTTGAACAGCCCGCGCAGCGTCGCGTTGCTGACGCCGTCGCCGGTCATCGTGGTCCAGCTGATGATCGCCGGCGTCACCCACTGGCCATACGGGTTCTCGGCGGCCAGCTCGCCGGTGCCGGCGAAGCGCATCGCGTGCGTCAGCGCGCCGTCCTTGTGATAGACGAAGCGCACATGCCCGTTCTGCACGGCCAGCGTGTTCACCTCCGCGTTGGACAGCTTGCCGTGCGCGCTGTAGCCCGCATGCGTGACCACGCCGTTCACGGTCCAGATGGCCGCGTGCTCCCAGTCGTGGCGATGGCCGCCGCCAAACGGCGTCACCTGGTCCTTCAGGAAGTACAGCGCGTAGAAGTGGCCGCAGTACACGTTGCCGCCGCTGCTCACGCAGGCATGGCGGTGCAGCGTGTTCGAGTAGTCCAGGAAGTCCGAGCGGCGGCAGCCGGCGGTGATGCCGCCGGAGGTCTTGAGGCCGCCGTTCTGCTGGCCGCCGCGGCTGATGCCGGCGCTCGGCAGGCAGCCGTCGGTGTCGAAGTCGAACAGCGGGTAGTTGGCCGCGATCGGCACGTTGGCCGGCCAGGCGGCCGACAGCGCGGGGAAGTCGTCGGCGTGCGCGGCCGTGGCGGCCAGCGCGGCCAGCAGCGTCAGAGACGCGAGTCGGAAGCGATGCATGCAGCGGGTCCTCGTCAGTTGATGCGGATCTGGAGACCGGTGGCGGTGTAGTTCGCCGTGACCGTGTAGCCGTCGGCGACGACCTTGTCGAACACGCCCTTCAGCGACGCGGCCTGGATCAGGGTGACGGTGTCGCCGCTGCGCGGCGTGAAGCCGGGCTGGAACTTCAGCGTCAGCGTGCCGCCGGCGATGACCACGTTGCCTTGCGCCGCGAGGCTGCCCGCGCCCGAGGCGCCGACATGCAGCTCCAGCGTGCCGCCGGCCAGCTGCGTGTAGTTGGTGACGGCCACCGGCGTGGCGGCCTGCGTCATCAGCGTGCCGGTGTCGACATACACGTCGCCCGCGCCGAGCGCCTTGGCGCTGTCGGCGCGCAGCACGCCGGCCGAGACCTGCGTGCCGCCGCTGAAGCTGTTGCCGCCGGCCAGCACCAGCGTGCCGCTGCCGAGCTTGGTCAGCTTGCCCGCGCCGCGGATGTCGTTGCGCCAGGTGTCCAGCGCCTGGAAGCCGCCCTGGGCCGCGTCCATCGTGACGCTGACGTCGCCATCGAAGGCGCCGTAGCCGTCCGCCGCGGCGAAGAGGTTCAGGCGGCCCCAGCCTTCGGCGTCGTCCATCACCGGCGAGCCGGAGGGCAGGGCGGTCGTCTTCAGCACCACGCGGCGCTGGTCGGCGCTCAGGTAGGGCAGGCGGGTCTCGAGCAGCACTTCCGCGCCCTTGGGCACGACGGCGGCCTTGGTGGTCGCGCCGATGGGCGCCAGGCCGAAGGTCATCAGGCGCTGCACCGTCGCCTTGTTGGTGGCGTAGTCCGCGTAGGCATCCTGCGAGGCCGGCAGCGAGTGCGCGTAGGCCTGCAGCGCCGCGCCGTCCTTCGCGCCGACGGCCGCCATCAGCGCGGTGTGGGCCTGGGCGTAGGCGGCCTGGCGGCCGGACTTGTTGGGATCGGTGGCCAGGTTGGCCGCCGCCGCGGCGACGCCCTGGATGCGGCCGCCGACCACGTCCAGCGGCGAATGCATGCCCGCGAGGATGCGGTTCTCGCCCAGCACGAGCGCGCGGGTCACCATCTCCTGATAGCGCTCGGGCACGAGGTAGGCCATCGCCAGCGCCTTGCGGACGCCTTCCGCGGTGTGGCCGCTGATGAAGCCGCCGTCGGTCGTGGGCGTGCCGCTCTTGGCGGGCTCCAGGGCCGGCACCACCTTGACGCTGGCGCTCCAGCGCCAGGGCCGCGCGTACTTGTAGAAGCGCTTGGCTGGCTCGGTCGAGGCGTTGTTGCCGATGTTGCCCACCAGGTCGATCGCCGCGCCGAAGCCATGGCTGTTGGCGGCGCCGGCGTTGCCGATGTCGTTGCCCTTGTCGTTGTAGAGCACCGTGGTCGCGTCCGGGGCGATGTCGGTGATGGTGGTCGTCTGCTCGCTGAGCGTGCGCCAGGCCGCCGTCAGCGGCCCCATGCCGTCGCCGATGCTGTAGCCCTTGTTGCGGCGGTCGTCGAGGTAGGCGGCGACTTCCTGCGCCGGCGTGCGGCGCGCGGTCGCGTCCACGACGTACTGCACGTTGGCGGCATGCACGGCGGCGTTGAGCACCTTGCCGTCGGTCGCGTCGCCGGGGATGCCGGACCACGCGGACGTCGCCACGGCCGCGAAGCCGTCGCGCGCCGGCGCGGTCACGCCGGCATCGACCAGCAGCGTGCTCGGTTGCCAGATGTCGAGGAAGCCCGCGACCACGCGCACGCCGGCGTTGGTCTGCAGCGTCGCGTAGCGGGCATCGCCGCGCTGGTTGCTCGCGATGTTGTCGATGAAGGGCGGAACCTGGGTCTCGTCCTGCACCGTGGCGGTGTCGACCGTGCCCAGGCCCTTGGGCGCGGCGGGAACGACCAGCGGCGCGTCCTGGTTGTCGTCATCGGAGGAGCAGGCGCCCAGCAGCAGCGCGGGCACGAGGACGGGGAGGAGGGCGAGCCACAGCGCGTTGCGCTTGGGTTGGAAATTGGTGCTGGACATGCGAGGAAGAAAGGGGAGGCTGAGAACGGGTGCGCACTCTAGGCAGCCTGCATGTCCTGGCGATGACAACGCAGTCATATGGCGTTACCCAATCTCACCAGGGCTTGCGAGGGAAGTCCGGACACTCGCGCTGCTTGACGCTTTCAACCGTGTTCATCGAGGTTCGACGAGGTTCAACGAAGGGAGATCACCATGACTTCACCACATGCGGCCCATCGCCGCGCGCTTGTGCCGCTGCTCGCGGGCGGCCTGTTGTCGGCGGGCTTGCCGCTCATCGCCACGGCCCAGGGCAACTACCAGCAGACCCACACCGGGCAGGGCACCTTCTATGGGTATGGCGGGGGCGGCAACTGCTCGCTGCCCAAGCCCACCGAGCTGCTGACCGTGGCGATGAACACGGCCGACTACAACACCGCGCAGGCCTGCGGCGCCTGCATCGAAGTCACCAACCTCAACACCCAGCAGTCGGTGACGGCCCGCGTCGACGACCGCTGCCCGGAGTGCGCGCCCGGCGACGTGGACCTGTCGCAGGAGGCCTTCGCGAAGATCTCGCCGATCGAGGCGGGCCGCATCCCGATCAGCTGGCGCTATGTGTCGTGCCCGGCCCGCTCGGCCAAGCTCTTCTTCAAGGAAGGGTCCAGCCAGTGGTGGACCGGCGTGCAGGTGCGCGACCAGAGCAGCCCGGTGGCGACGCTCGAGTACCGGCCCAGCAGCGGCGGTGCATTCATGACGCTGGGCCGCGAGATGTACAACTACTTCATCGCGCCGAGCGGCATGGGACCGGGGCCTTATGACATCCGGATCACCGATGTCTTCGGTCAGCAATTGCTGGCGTCAGGTGTTGCGCTGGCGGTGACGACGGAGATCGACCTCGGCCAGCAGTTCCCCGCGGTGCTGCCCAAGCCTGGATCGGGCAGTGGCGGCGGTGGAGGCGGCAACTCGCCGACGCCGCCGACGCCGCCGGCGACTCCGCCGCAGCCCGCCACCGTCACCGTGAGCGTGGCCAACGACTGGGGCCAGGGCTACTGCAGCAATGTCACCGTGACCAACCCGAATGCGACGCCGCTGAACTGGACGGTGTCGTTCCCGGTGACCGGCTCGGTCTACACGGCCTGGAACGCCACGGTCACGCAGAGCGGCGCGACGGCCAGCGCCCTGGGCGTGTCCTGGAACCAGACGCTGCAGGCCGGCGCGAACACCAGCTTCGGGTTCTGCGCGAACCGCTGAGCACGGACGCGGAGCCTCGGGCCGCGCGCCCGGCGGCCCCGTCCGTCACAGCTTGAAGGCGCCCACCACCTCGGTCAGCCGGCGGGCCTGCTGACTCAGGCTGTCCGCGGCGGCGGCGGACTCCTCCACCAGCGCGGCGTTCTGCTGGGTCACCTGGTCCAGCACCTGCACCGCCTTGCTGACCTCGCCGATGCCCAGGCTCTGCTGGTCGGTGGCGGTGCCGATCTCGGCGATCAGCTGCGCCACCTGCTGGATCTGCCGCACGATCTCGTCCATCGTGCTGCCGGCGCCCTCGACCAGGCGCGAGCCCGCCTCGACGCGGCTGACGTTCTCGCCGATCAGCGCGCGGATCTCCTTGGCCGCGGTGCCCGCGCGCTGCGCCAGCGTGCGGACCTCGCCGGCCACCACCGCGAAGCCGCGGCCCTGTTCCCCCGCGCGCGCCGCCTCCACGGCCGCGTTCAGCGCCAGGATGTTGGTCTGGAACGCGATGCCGTCGATGACGCCGGTGATGTCGGCGATCTTGCTGGAACTCGCGCTGATGTCGCGCATCGTCGAGACGATCTCGGCCACGGCATTGCCGCCGCGCGTCGCGGTCGCGCTGGCCGTCGTGGCCAGCGACGAGGCGTCGCGCGCGGAATCGGCGCTGCGCAGCGCGGTCGCCGCGACCTGCTCCATCGCGGACGCCGTCTGCTCGAGACTGGAGGCCTGTTCCTCGGTCCGCTGCGACAGATCCATGCTGCCGGTGGCGATCTGATGGGAGCCCGTGGCGATCGAGTCGCTGGTCAGGCGCACCTGGCCGACGATGCGCACCAGGTTCTCGTTCATCGCGCTCAACGCGGTCAGCAACTGCCCGGTCTCGTCGCGGGCGCGGGTGTCGATCCGCGAGGTGAGGTCGCCCGCCGCCACCGTCTGGGCGACGTGGACCGCCGCGGCGATCGGGCGCGTAATCGAGCGCGTCAGCAGCAGCGCGATGCCGACCGCGAGCAGCACGGCGATCACCGACAGCATGATCATCAGCGTCTTGGCGCCATGCGCCAGCGCGGCGGCTTGCGCGCCGAACTCCTCCATGCCGTCGGCCTGCGACACCCCGAACTCCTCGACCGCGGCGAGGTAGACGGTCTGCGCCGGCAGGATCTCCGACACCAGGTAGATCCGGCCCTCGTCGATCTTGCCGGCCTTGGCCATCTCGAGCAGGCGGCCCTCCTTCTCGCGGAAGCGCGAGCGGCTCTCGATCAGCTTGTTCAGGGCCGCCTTGCCGCGCTCGCTGTGGACGGTCGCGGACAACTGGTCGATCGCCTTGGCGACCACGGGGAGCGAGGCCTCGAGCTTGCCGAGCTCGCCGTCGACGACCGCGCGGTCGGAGGCGATCAGCGCGGTGCGGATCGCGCGGAGCTGCTTGTTGACTTCGTTCTCGATGGACTGGGCCAGTTTCACCTTGACGAAGCGGTCATGGAGGATGACCTCGGTGTTGGTCTCGACCGCCGCGATCTTGCTGACGCCGATCACCGCCAGCAGCGTGAGCAGCGCGATCACCGCGGCGAATCCCAGGGCCAGACGCATGCCGATCTTCAGGTTGGCGAATGTGGTCAAGATGGTCTCCGATGGAAGGGGACGTGCCCGCGCACGTGGATCTCCGCGACATTGAACCGCAGCCTCGTAGCGCATGCCCCATGGAAAGTCCTATCCGATGAGGCATTGGCGCCACGATCGCCATGGCGTGAGTTTCCACCTGCCGGCCACTTGCCGGCTATGGGAATATTGCCGCTTGTCCCGCATTGGAAGGAGCGGCGCGGCGAGATGCGTGTCATGTGCTGGCCCTGGATCGAGCGCGTGCTGTCCGCGCGCCTGTGGCGGTTGTCGTTGCGGCTGACGCTGCGGCTGCTGGCCGCCGCCGCCCTGTGGGGATGCGCGGCGCTGGCCGCCGCGCAGACGCCGGCGCTGCGCTTCCTGCAGAACAAGGATGGCCTGACCAACATGGCCGTCACCGCGCTGGCCCACGATCGCGATCACCGGCTGTGGATAGGCACCGAGAACGGCCTGTACCGTTACGCCGGCGAGCGCGTGGAGCCCATGGACGTGGTGGCCGAGCCCTTGCAGGACACCATCGTGGCCGCGCTCGCGGCCGATGCCCGCGGCCGGCTGTGGATCGGGATGCGGCAGCAGCTGTTCGTGCTCGACCCAGGCGAGACCCACGCCACGCGCGTCGGCGAGTCGGTGCCGGTGGACACCGGCGCGACGCTGGCGACGGCGCCCGATGGCGTGTGGGTGCTCAGCCAGCGCCGGCTGCTGCGCGTGACGCAGCAGCCCGGCGCCCCGGCCCAGGTGCGCGTGGCGCTGGACGAGCATCGCGCCGGTCCGCTGCGCTCGCTGCTGGCGGTCGGCGACAACGAACTCTGGCTGGGCTGCGGGCGGACGCTGTGCCATTGGAACGGCCGTGAACTGGAACGCCTCGGGCCCGCGCAGGGCGTGCCGCCGGGATGCTGGGGCAGCGCGCTGCTGGCGAGCGACGGCGCGCTCTGGGCACGCAGCGGCAATCGGATCCTGCGCCGGCTGGCCGGCGCCGGGCGCTTCGTCGACGCCACGCCGCCGGGCTCGCCCCCGGTGGTCGACAACGTCGTCGGCGACTGCCGCACGCCCCCGATCGCCGAGGACCGGGAAGGCCGCGTGCTGGTGTTCTCCAACGAGGGCCTGCGCCGCTGGTCCGGCGGCCAATGGCAGCTGATGCGCTCGGCCTCGTGGGCCGGCGCCGACGCGATGTCGATGAACATCGATCGCGACGGCGACCTGTGGCTCGGCACGACGGGCTGGGGCGTCGCCCAGTGGCGCGGCTATCGCCACTGGCGCAACTGGACGACCGAGCTGGGCAGCGCCTGGGGCGACACCTGGGGCTTCGCCGGCGGCGACCCGGGCAGCCTGTGGATGGCCAGCAACCGCGGCGCGCTGCTCTTCGACGCGCGGGCCGGCCGCCTGCTGCCCGCGCCGCGGGACGAGCAGGCCGTGTCGAGCTTCGCGCGCGACGGGGCGGGGCGGCTGTGGTCCGGCACCTTCGAGGGCACGCTCCGGCGTCTGGACGGTCCGCGCGGCTGGCGGGCGGTCGCGCGCGGCCTGCCGGAGATCCGCGCGCTGCTGCTGGACACCCCGGGCGCGCTGATGATCGGGACGCAGGGCGGCGTGTACTCGATCGATCCGCAGGCGCCGGATGCGCAGCCGATACGCTGGGACGGGCTGGCGGACGAGCGGCGTTCGGGCAATGGCGTCTACCGCCTTTGCCGGAGCGCCGGCCAGCTCTGGGTCTCGGCGCACGAGGGCGTGTTCTGGACGGCGCCGGGCAGGCGGCTGGTGCCGGCGGACGTCGATGACCTCCCGAAGGGACGGGCCACCAGCCTGGCCTGCGGGACGGACGAGGTCTGGGTGGTGATGGAGCCGGGACAGCTGTGGCACATCGCGCGGTCCGGTGGCGGCCGCTGGACCGCCCGGCGCCTGACGCCCGACGTGCTGACGCGCCGCGGCATCGTGTCGCTGATGCAGGACAGCCGGGGCTGGCTCTGGGTCGGCACGGACAGCGGCCTGGTGCTGCGCACGCCGGCGGGTTGGCGCCGCTTCGACGAGTCCGCGGGCCTGGTGTGGCCCGACGCGAACCTGAGCGCCTTGCACGAGGACGTGGCCGGTGCCATCTGGGTCGGCACCAGCCGCGGCGTGAGCCAGATCGTCCATCCGGAGGCGCTGGTGGTGCCGGCGACGCTGGAGGTGGTGGTCGACACGGTGCGGACCGGCGCGCGGTCCTGGCCGGCGCAGGCCACGAAGATCACCGCCGCTTCGCGCGATCCGGTGCTGGTGGACTGGCATGTGCTGAGCCCGCTCAACCGCGATTCGCTGCGCACGAGCTACCGGCTGCTCGGCAGCGACGATGGCGAGGACCTGCCCTGGACGGAGGCCGGCCGCGGCGGCATCCGTTTCGACGGCCTCGCGCCCGGGGCGCACCGGCTGCAGATCATGGCCGCCAATCCCGACCTCGACACGCAATCGCCGATCGTCGCGCTGGAGATCGAGGTCCAGCCCCCTTGGTGGCGCTCCACGGCGGCGATCGCGGCGGCCTGCGCCGCGCTGGCGCTGCTGTCCTATGGCAGCTACCGGTGGCGCGTGAGGGCGCTGCTGCGCAACGAGCGCACCTTGCAGCGGCTGGTGGGCGAGCGCACGCGGGAGCTGGAGACCTCGCGCGAACAGCTGCGCGAGCAGGCGCTGCGCGATCCGCTGACCGGCGTGTGGAACCGGCGCGCGCTGATGGAGATCCTGGCCCGCGAGGTCTCGCGCGCCGCGCGCGAGCGGGAACCGTTGACGGTCGCGCTGGCCGACATCGACCACTTCAAGCGCGTGAACGACACCCACGGCCATCCGGCCGGCGATGCGGTGCTGAAGGAGTTCGCGCGGCGCCTGGACGCCTCGGTGCGGCCCTACGACGCCGTGGGCCGCTATGGCGGCGAGGAGTTCCTGCTGGTGCTGCCCGGCCTGGACTTGCGCATCGCGGGGGACCGCGCGCGGCTGGAGGCGCTGCATGTCGGCGTCACCGCGCCGCCGATGGCGGTGGTGGGACAGGTGACCTGCTCGATCGGCGCGTCGGCCTTTGACCGCGACGCGCTCGCGGACGCGGAGGCGCTGATCGCGGCCGCGGATGCCGCGCTGTATCAGGCCAAGGCGGCGGGGCGGAACCGGGTGATGCTGGCGCCGCCGGCCGGCGAGGCGGTGGCCGGTGCCACGCCGCGCGACCCGTCCTAGCTGCCGCCCGGTTTCAGGCCGGCCGCGGGCGGTTCATCGGCCCATTGCAGGTGCACCACGCGGTAGCCGTGAGTCTTGATCGTGCGCAGCAGCAGCGGCAAGGCCGCCGCGGTGCGGTCCTGCGCATCGTGCAGCAGCACGATGCCGCCGCCCGAGTCGGCCAGGCGCTGCGCCAGCTTGTCGGCCATCTGCCGCGCGGTCTGGGGCTCCCAGTCCTCCACGCCCAGATCCACGGACATCAGCGTGGTGCGCGATGCCGCGAGCGCAGCGCGCAGGACCGGCGTCTCCTCGAGGAACGGAAAGCGATAGGCGGCCGCGGTGCCGCCCAGGACCTCGCGATAGGCGGCCTCGAGCGCGCGCAGGTCGGCGAGCTGCTGCGTCTCGGTCAAGGCCGCGAAGTGCTCATGACGCCAGCCGTGAACGCCGACGCTGTGGCCCTGCGCCTTCACCTCGCGGGCCAGCGCCGCGTGCGCGCGCATCGGCTCGCCGACCATGAAGAAGGTGGCGCGCACGCATTCGGCCTGCAGCGCCTTGAGCACCAGCGGCGTGGATTCCGGGTGAGGCCCGTCATCGAAGGTGATCACCACCTCGCCCGGCGCCAGCGGCAGCGGCGCATGCTGCGCGCGGCCATAGGCCGCCGCTTCGCGCGGGAGCGTCAACACGCGCGCGGTGCCCAGCGCGTCCTCGCCGCAGGCGGCGGCCGCGCCCAAGGCGCTGCCCATCAGCAGGCCCGCCGCGGTCATGCGCAACAGCCTCAGGTTAGCTCCAGCTTTCATCCTGTCTCCTTCATGTCGTTTCTTGCATGCATGGACGCGCGGCCGGCCCGCCTAGCGCGGCGCCCTCAGCCGCGCCACCTCGTCCAGCGGCGTGGCGCCGAAGTAGCGCTTGAACTCGCGGCTGAACTGGGACGGGCTCTCGTAGCCCACGCGGGTGGCCGCGACCCCGGCCTTCACGCCTTCGTTGAGCATGATCAGCCGCGCCTTGTGCAGCTTGTAGCTCTTCACGTACTGCAACGGCGAGGTGTTCGTGACCGCCTTGAAATTGTGATGGAAGGCCGACACGCTCATGTTCACCAGCCTGGCGAGCTGCTCGACGTTCAGTGGCTTGGCGTAGTTCGACTCGATGTGCTGCAGCGCCTTCGTCACCTGCGCGAAGTGCGTGTGGCGATGGGCCAGCGCCTGCAGCGCCGCGCCGCTGTCGCCGCACAGCACGTGGTAGATGATCTCCTTGATGATCAGCCGGCCCAGCACCTTGGCGTCGCGCGGATGGTTCATCGCGTCGACCAGCCGCTCGAGCGCGCACAGCACCTCCTCGGTGAAGCGCGCGCTGTTGACGCCGGGGCAGTCCAGCGTGGCCGGGCGGTCGAAGTCCTCGTCCTCGAGGTCGATCAGCAGCTCCTGCAGCATCGCGGTGTCGATGTCGATCGACACGCCGACGAAGGGCTCCTTGCGGCTCGCGATCGTCTGGCACTCGAAGGGGAGCGGGACGGTCAGCAGCAGGTAGTTGTCGGCGTCGTAGCGGAAGCTCCGGTCGCCGACATGCCCCACCTTCGCGCCCTGCGCGACGATGACGATGGAGGGCTCGTAGAGCACCGGCGTGCGGGGGTGCGGCGTCTCGGTGTAGAGGACGCGCACGCCCGCCACCGGCGAGGGCGTCGAGAAGGATCCCGTCGAGAAGCGGGTCGCGGCCTCGATGATCCGCCGGCGGATGCTGTCGTTGAGGGTGGTCGCCATGGGGCCTCGAAGGACATCGGGCGCGAGCGGCCCTGGGACCGCCCGCGCCGCGGGAGGAGGGGGAGGGGCCGGATCAGCGGGCCGCTTCGAGGATGCGCTGGCTGTCCTCGGGCCGGATGTCCTGGTGCTCGCCCAGCGCCGTGCCGCCGTGCTCCTTCAGCTTGGCGATGATCGCCGGGATGGTGCTGCCATCCAGCCCGTAGGCCGACAGGCGCGTGCCGACGCCGAGCTGCTCGAAGAACGCGCGCGTCGCCGCGATCGCGCCGTCGATGCGCTGGTCCTCGCTGCCGTCGCGCAGGCCCCAGACGCGGTCCGCGTACTGCAGCAGCTTGGCGCGCTTCTGTTCCTTCTTGTAGGCCAGCAGCGAAGGCAGCACGATCGCCAGCGTCTGCGCGTGGTCGAGCCCATGCATCGCGGTCAGCTCGTGACCGATCATGTGCGTGGCCCAGTCCTGCGGCACGCCCGCGCCGATCAGGCCGTTGAGCGCCTGCGTCGCGCTCCACATCACGTTGGCGCGGACGTCGTAGTTCTCGGGCTCGGCCAGCGCGCGCGGGCCTTCCTCGATCAGCGTCAGCAGGATGCCCTCGGAGAAGCGGTCCTGGATGCGGCCTTCGGCCGGGTAGGTCAGGTACTGCTCGACGGTGTGGACGAACGCGTCCACCACGCCGTTGGCCACCTGGCGGGCGGGCAGGGAGTAGGTGGTCACCGGGTCGAGGACCGCGAACACCGGGTAGGTGAAGGGCGAGAAGAACGCCAGCTTGTCGCCGGTGGCCTGGCGGCTGATGACGGCGCCGTTGTTGGACTCCGAGCCGGTGGCCGGCAGCGTCAGCACGACGCCCATCTTCACGGCGCCGGCGACCTTCGCGCCGTGGGTCGGCAGGATCTCCCACGGGTCCTGCGAGGCCTCGTAGCGCGCCGCGGCGGCGATGAACTTGGTGCCGTCGGCGACCGAGCCGCCGCCCACGGCGAGCAGGAAGTCGATCTTCTCCGCCTTGACGACCTCGACGGCCTTCATCAGCGTCTCGTAGGTCGGGTTGGGCTCGATGCCGGAGAACTCCAGCACGGCGCGGCCGGCCAGCGCGGCGCGGACCTGGTCGAGCACGCCGTTCTTCTTGATGCTGCCGCCGCCGTAGGTGATGAGGATGCGGGCGTCGGCGGGGATCTCCTGGCCGAGCTGGGCGATCTGGCCCTTCCCGAACAGGATCTTGGTGGGGGTGTTGAGGCTGAAGTTGTTCATGGCTGTCGGCTCCGTGACGGTGATCGGGGAAGATTCGATGCGATGGGGCGGATTGTTCGCGGTCGCCCAGGTCCGGGCAAGGCATGAAGCTGCTTTCGTCTTGCCCATTCCTGCTCTGGAGGGGATGAATGGGCAAGAGCGTCCCGCCCCTGCCGCGGACCCATGACCCTCGTCACACGCGGGCGAGTGCGCATTGCCGGCCGGCGCCGGTTGAGGGACAGTCGCGCCGTTTCCGGACTTCACAGGACTCGTCTTGACCACCGTCCCCTTGACCGCGGCAGCCGGCGCCACGAGCGACGCGCCCGCCCGCCATGACCGATCCTTCCTGGGCCATCCCGCCGGCCTGGGCTGGCTGGCCTTCTGCGAGCTGTGGGAGCGCTTCTCCTACTACGGCATGCAGGCGCTGCTGGTGCTGTACCTCAGCAACTACCTGTTCATGCCCGAGACCATCGGCGTGGTGGCCGGCATGGACACGCTGCGGGCGATGATCGAAAGCGTCACCGGCGCGCGCTCGACGCAGCAGCTGGCCTCGGTGGTGTTCGGGCTCTACACCGGTTTCGTCTATCTCACGCCCATCTTCGGCGGCCTGCTGGCCGACCGCGTGCTGGGCCGCACCCGGACCGTCGTCGTCGGTGCGCTGCTGATGGCGCTGGGCCATTTCCTGATGGCGATCGAAGCGGCGCTGCTGCCGGCGCTGGGCTGCCTGCTGCTGGGGGTGGGCTGCTTCAAGGGCAACATCGCGGCGCAGGTGGGCGACCTCTACGGGCCGGAGGACAAGCGGCGCGCGAGCGCGTTCCAGATCTTCATGCTGGCGGTGCAGATCGCCGTGATCGCCGCGCCCATCGTCTGCGGGACGCTGGGCGAGCGCGTGGGGTGGCATTGGGGATTCGGCGCGGCCGGCGTGGGCATGCTGATCGGGCTGTCCGTGTACCTGGCCGGGCGCCGCTTCCTGCCGCCTGAACCGGCGCGCAAGGCGGCGGCGCGCGCGCCGAGTCCGCCCATCGGGCGCCGCGGCGTGATGCAGGTGATCCTGCTGGTGGCCATCCTGCCGCTGCTGATGCTGTCGATCGTGGGCAACCAGCAGTTCTACAACGCCTATCCGCTGTGGTCGCAGAAGTACATGGACATGGCCGTGGGGAGCTTCCTCGTGCCGGTGACCTGGCTGCAGTCGGTGGATGCGACGGTGAGCTTCCTGACCATGCTGGGCTCCATCGCGTTCTGGCGCTGGTGGGGCGCCCGGCGCCGCGAGCCGGACGAAATCACCAAGATCGCGCTGGGATGCTTCGTGGCGGCCGGCGCGCCGGCGCTGCTGCTGATTCCGGCGATGTCCCTGGAGGCGGGAGGCGCCAAGATCAGCATCCTGTGGACCTTCGCCTACACGCTGGTCAACGACATCGGCTTCGCCAACATCATGCCGGTGGGACTGGCGCTGTACTCGCGCGCGGCGCCGCGCGGGCTGCAGGGCGTCATGATCGGCATCTACTACCTGCATCTGTTCTTCGGCAACACGTTCGTCGGCTGGCTGGCCGGGTTGCTGGACGTGCTGCCGGGATCGCAGTTCTGGGCGCTGCACGCGGCACTGGTGGGCAGCGCGGGCGTGGCGCTGCTGATGGTGAAGCTGCTGTTCGGGCGGCTGCTGGCACCGCAGGAGTGAAGGACTGCGGCGGCCGCTGGCCCTCAGCCCGCCCTCTCCGGCAAGCGGGCGAGGGAGTAAGAGCCGGACGTCGTCGTAAACCCCCTCGCCCCCGCGGGGAGAGGGAGGGGAGAGGGGGCTCGTGCCCCAGCGCTGCTGCCCTTCGAAGCACCCCCTCTCCCCCGCCCTCTCCCCCCTCGCGGGGGGCGAGGGAGTTCTTGCGCGGGCAGCCCGGTATTGCCCCCTCGCCCGCTCGCGGGAGAGGGCGGGGTGAGGGCCAGCGGCGCCGCGAAGTGCGGGAGCCTCAGCGCGTGAACGGCGCGGGATTCGCCAGATAGGCCTTGAACAGCCGCGCGAACTGCCCGCCGTCGGTCGTGATGTTGACCGAGCCGCTGCCACCGCCGCTGAACACGATCGCGAACACGCCGCTGGCCGTGTACTCGCTCGCGTGGGTCAGCATGTACTGGACATGGTTGTCCCGGTAGTGCCCCGGCGTGCCGCCCGGCGTCGACGAGGGCACGCCCATCGGCGTCTGCCAGAACAGGATCGGCAGGTTCCCGAGCGCGCTTCGCACCGCTGCCCACTGCGCGAGGTCCTGATGGAAGTTGGGCGTCGCCACGTTGTTCACGTCCCAGTAGAACGGACCGTTGCCACGCCCCGCGCATTCGGCCGGCGGCGGGGAGACCTCGAAGCAGCCGGCGTCCCGGTCGCTGGTCTGACCCACGACGAAGTCGGCCTTGTCCGCGCCCAGCTTCCGCATGAAGGCGCCGACCGTGGCGGCATCGCGGCCCCAGAAGGACGGCGGGAAGCCGATCCTGGCCTTGGGCGCGTAGGTCCGTCCGAGCGCGAGCAGGCAGCCCGCCATGCCGACGGCGTTGTCCGGCTGGTTCGCGCATTCCGCCACCTGGCTCACGCGTGCCGGCAGCTGCGCCGGATCGCCGTTCGGCGCGCCCGCGAGCACGAAGCCCCAGTAGTCCGGCTCCAGGTTGACCAGCGTGGGCAGGCCGGTCGCGCCGATCTTCTGGTACATCAGCTTGACCTGCGCCCAGTAGCTGGCCATGAAGGACGCGTCATTGATCACAGCCAGGTTCCCTTCGCCCCGGGCCGTCATCTGGTACAGCGTGAACATCGGCACCGCGCCAGCGGCCGAGACATTGGCCGAGACATAGGTGACGTAGGCGCCGTTGGGACTGTTCCAGGTCAACCAGGAACCGTCACCGACGCCCACCAGGTAGGTGTCGATGATGTCCGGGCGGATCTGCTGCGCCGTCATCTCCGCGATCGGGTTGCCAGCGCCCAGGCCACCCAGCATCCGGTTGGGCACGCCCAGGGCCGTCGTGATCGACGGCGCGGGAGCCGGCGCGGGAGCCGGCGCAGGTGCAGGTGCAGGCGAGGGTGCAGGCGAGGGTGCAGGCGAGGGTGCAGGCGAGGGTGCAGGCGAGGGTGCAGGCGAGGGTGCAGGCGAGGGCGCAGGCGAGGGTGCAGGCGAGGGCGCAGGCGAGGGCGCAGGCGAGGGCGCAGGTGAGGGCGAAGGCGAGGGCGCAGGTGAGGGCGAAGGCGAGGGCGAAGGCGAAGGCGAGGGCGAAGGCGAGGGCGAAGGCGCCGCTCCGAGCGGTGGTGCCGTCGCCTCGGTACCTGGCGAGGTCGTCGATCCGCCCCCGCCGCAGGAGGCGAGGCCGGCCATCAGGAGGGCGAGCGCGAGCCGCTGGACCGCGGGCGTGGCGTTCGGAGTGGACGACATGGTTTCCTTTCGAATGATGTGAAGCGTCATGCACGCGAGGCGGTGATGTTTCCGTGATGCGGATGCACCGCGCTGACGAAATTTGTCAACGTTGTCATCCATCGCAGCCAAGGAATGTCAGAGAGGGGAGGAGGAACCCGGCTCGCATGTCGTGCGCGCGGAGCAATGCAATTCGCGGGCCAGCGGAAGGCCTGGCGCGAAAGGCCGTCATGCCCCCGGGCGCCGGGACGCCGGGCCATCGGATTGGGGGGGGCTGCAGGCCGCCGATGATGACTTGCAGTGGGTCGGACCCTAAGCTGCATGAAGTCGTTGGGACGACCGATCGCGCAGGAACGGTTCATGCGCGACTCGCTCACGCCTCCCGCAAGAAGGAGCTTCGAATGAACGCTCTCGCCCGCCTCACCGTCGCCCGGCGGCTGACCTTCGGCTTCGGGCTGGTCTCCGCCCTGATCCTCGCCTTCGCGGCCATGGCCTGGATCCAGCTGCAGGAAATCAATGCGGCCGTCTCGCGCGTGGTCGACGACCGCTATCCCACGATCGATGTGTCGCGCGACATCTACGACGCCGTGAACGTGCAGGCGCGCATGCTGGGCAGCGCCATCGTGGCCGCCAGCCTGGGGCGGCCGTCCGAGGTCAACGGCCAGCTGGACAAGCTGGACACCGCGGTCTCCGGCAACGAGGCGCGGTTCGACAAGCTCAGGGCCTTGATCGGCATGGACAAGGGCAACGAGCTCTTCAAGGCCATGGTGGAACTGCACGCCGACTACGCCCGAGCACGCGCGGACCAGGCGCGTCTGCTGCGGGAAGGCAAGTGGGAGGACGCCGCCAGGCTCTCCCTGGGCGAGGCGCGCGCCAAGCAGGAACTGTTCTTCGCCAAGGTCGAGGAGATGGTCGTGTTCCAGGAGGACCAGATGCGCACCGGCGGCGCCGATGCGGAGAAGCGCATCGCACACACCATCGCCTCCACGCTGGGCGTCGCCAGCGCCGTCCTGGTCCTGTCGCTGCTGATGGCCTGGGCCATCACCCGCTCCGTGCTGACGGAGCTCGGCGGCGAACCCGCGGCCGCCCGCGACGAGGCCCAGCGCATCGCCCGGGGCGACCTGACCCGCTCGATCACCGTCGCGCCGCGGGACACGGCCTCGCTGTATGCCGCGCTGGGGCTGATGCACGGCGCGCTGGTCCAGACCGTCGCGAGCGTCCGCCTGGGCAGCGAGTCGGTGGCCTCGGCCTCGGCGCAGATCGCGCAGGGCAACCTGGACCTGTCCAGCCGGACCGAGGAGCAGGCCAGCGCGCTGGAGCAGACCGCCGCGACGATGGAGCAGCTCAACGCCACGGCACGCAACAACACCGACGCCGCCAAGCAGGCCAGCCAGCTGGCCAAGGGCGCCTCCACGATCGCCATGCAGGGCGGCGAGGTCGTCGGCCGGGTGGTGACGACCATGCAGGGCATCAGCGACAGCAGCCGCAAGATCGGCAACATCATCGGCGTCATCGACGGCATCGCCTTCCAGACCAACATCCTGGCGCTGAATGCCGCGGTCGAGGCGGCCCGCGCCGGCGAGCAGGGCCGCGGCTTCGCGGTCGTGGCGTCGGAAGTGCGCAGCCTCGCGCAGCGCAGCGCCGAAGCGGCCAAGGAGATCAAGACGCTGATCGGCAACAGCGTCCAGCAGGTCGAGCAAGGGACCGGGCTGGTGGACCAGGCCGGCAAGACCATGGACGAGATCGTCGCCGCGATCCAGCGCGTCAGCGACATCGTGGCCGAGATCGCCTCGGCCAGTGTCGAGCAATGCTCCGGCATCTCGCAGGTGAGCGACGCCGTCAGCCAGATGGACCTGGTGACGCAGAAGAACGCGGCCCTCGTCGAGGAAAGCGCCGCCGCAGCCGAGAGCCTGAAGACCCAGGCGCAACAGCTGCTGCAGGCGGTGTCGCTGTTCAAGCTCGCCAATGGCGCGGGCGCCGGGCACGGACCGCGCCACTAGGACACCCGCGCCCGCGCGAGCTCGAGCGCCTCAGGCGCTCAGGGCTGCTGCTTCCAGAGCTGACCGCGGGTGCCCTGGTAGCGGCCGGTCTTCAGCGCGCCGCCCGCCTGGGCGCCGCCGCCATCCACCGCCTGATCGGGAGCGGTGCGCAGCGTGAAGCGGCCGCTCGCGGCATCGAAGCTGAAGCGCTGGTTGGCGCTGCCGGTGCACTGCGCCACCACGAGGGCGGCGCCGTCGGCGTAACCGCCGCCGTTGTCCAGGCAGTAGTGCGGGTCGAGCATGCTGCGCACGAGGCCCGTGGCGGCGTCGTAGTTCCAGGTCTGGCTGGCGCTGCCGCCGTTGCAGCTGGCCTGCAGCACGGCGTTGCCCTGCGCGGCCCGCGACTGGTTCAGGTCCATGCACAGGCCCGACCCGACGTTCACCAGGCGCGTGGCCGCGGCCTTGGCGCCGGTGTTCGAGGCCACCGGCGCGTACACCACGCCGAGCTTGTCCACCTCATCCCCGTCGCGGCCATGGAAGCCGACGATGGCCCAGCCCGACGGCGCGGTGAAGGTCGTGCAGCTGCCGCTCGTGCTGCCACCGGCCAGCGTGCGATGCGCGCTGGTGGTGATGGCGGCCGAGAAGATGCGGGTCTGTCCCTTGTACTGGTCGGCGCACAGGCTCGCCGAGGTCAGCACCTCGCCATCGGCCAGCGTGAGGGCCTGCTCGTTGCCGCCGGTGCCGCCGTGTCCGAGCGGGAAGCCATTGGACAGCACGACCTCGACGCGATCGACGCGGCTGCCGCTGCGGATCTTGAGCTGGCGCACCGCCGGGCTGGCGGGCAGCAGGTTCACTTCGTTGAAGCTGGTGCCGTGCGGGCCGCCGACGGTGTCGCTCAGGCGGCGGTTGTCGGCGGTGCTCCACTTCCACTGCGTGGAGACGGGACGGTGGTCCGACAGCTCGGTGCCGCTCGCGTCCGTGGCATCGGTGCGCACCGCGTAGCCGGACGGCGTGAGCGTGATCTGGCCATTGCCGCGGAACAGCACCTTGTCCACGATCTCGCAGTTGGCGCTGGTGAACGCCGGCTCGCACAGGAGCGGGTCGCCCACCGGCGGCACGCTGCCGCCGCGCACGCCCTGGATCCAGGCGTCGGTGAAGCCGTGGCGCAGGAACTGGCCCATGTTGTCGCCACCGCGCGTGTAGCGGGTGTTGGTGTCGCCGAACACGATCACCGCGTTGCCGGCCGACTCGGACTCGATGTACGCGAGCATCTGCTCGACGTTCTTGCGGCGCGCGGCCAGGTCCGCGGTCTCCACCTGGGCCTGCGCGTGCAGGTTGTAGATGTCGACATAGACGCCTTCGGCCAGGCGCGTGCGCGCCATCGTGAAGCCCTTGGGCGTGAGGCAGTCCACGCCGTTGCAGTCGCTCCAGCGCACGCGCGCCAGGTCGTCGAACGGGAAGCGGCTCATCGTGTTGAGGCCGCTGCCGATGCCGGCGCCGCCGCTGGTCGGGGTGCGGAAGGCGTGGTCGTCGCAGGCGTCGTACAGGTCGGCGTGGTAGTTGAAATCCTCTTCCACGTTGACGATGTCGAAGGCCTTGACGTAGCAGCTGATCTTCCGGGTCGCGGTGGAACGGTCGCCCGCCGCGCTGGAGGCGCCCTGGGGCAGGCCCGCGACGTTGTAGGCGAGGGTGCTGAAGCTGCCGCTGGCGGCGAAGGCGCCACCGCTGGCGAGCAGCGAGGCGAGGGCGAGGGGAAGCAGACGAAGGTGCATCGGGGGTCCTTGGTGGATGCTTGATGGATGCTCGGAAAGCGGTCGCATCTTCTTCACCCAAGGTGACGCCCCGGTGGCGGAAATCTCTCCAGGAAATCACGAGGCGCGGGAGACCCCGGCCCGCCGCGTGCTCAGCCGTGCTTGCCTTGACGCTTGCGCCACGCCTCGATCACCTGTGCGGCCAGCGCGTCGGCCTGGCGCTGCTGATCCGCGTCCAAGGCCGGGGGCGCCGCGCCCCACTGGCCCATCAGCTTTTCCATGTCGGCCATCGAGACGCGGCTGGCCCGTTCCATCTCCGCGCCGGCCATCAGCCCCTGGATGCGGAGCCACGCTTCCTTGTAGGCCTGCCGCTGGACTTCGTTGATGCCCAGCGTGCTCGCATTGAAGCCGAAGCTGTAGCTCGTGAGCGCCGTCAGGTCGCCGGCCTCGGCGGTCTCGCGCGCCTCGCGCTGCAGCCGTCCGCGGAGCTGGGGATCGATCGGCTGCGCGCTGGCGGCCAGCCACTGCAGGTAGGGCAGCGCCGCATCCTTGACGCCGCCGTCGTAGGCGCGCTTGAGCAGTTCGCCCCGTCGCGCGATCGTGGCCGCGTCGAAGACCTGGCAGCGGCGCTGGAAATCCTGCTGCTGCCGGATCTGTTCCTGGCTGGACATGCCGGTGACGCGCTGGAGCTGCTGGCCGGCCGCGGACGGCTGGTCGCGCTCCCGGTACATGTGTTCCACCGCCATGTCGGCGCCCTGGCAGGCCGAGAGCATCGTGGCCGCGTCCAGCATGTCCTTCGGCGTGCCGCCACCGTCCAAGGCCAGCTGCACCAGGCGCAGCGCTTCCGCCGGCGAGAGCAGCGCGGGAGGCTTCGAGGCGGCCGGCTCCGGCGCGGACGACACCGCGGGCGAGGCGCCGGAGGCCGCATGGAACGCGGGCGCGGGACTCGGCGATGGCGGCGCGTCCGTCGTCGAGGACGCCGTCGCTGCTCCGCTGGGCGCCGCATCCTCCGAACGGCTCAACAGCCAGCTCCCCGCGGCCAGCGCCACCCCGACGGCGATCACGGCCCACGCCGCGCCCGATGCTTGTTTCGATGTCATGTTCAGAATTCCTGCAACCGCGCGCGTCCGGTGACCTGCAGCGTCAGGGCCTGACCCGGCGCGCGCGCGCCGGTGATCGCGGCCACCGGCTGTCCGCCGCCGATCCACAGCGTGACGGGGCCGGGCTCGACCACGCGCCGTCCATCGGCCTGCACGACGCTCATCGCCTTCGCGTCCAGCTCGACCGTGAGCCGGCGCGACTCGCCGGCGCCGAGCACGACCCGCTGGAAGGCCACCAGCGTGCGCTCCGGCGCCATGTCACCGGCGCGCCGCGCATAGACCTGCACCACCTCGGCCGCCTCGCGGCCGCTCTCGTTCCTCAACAGCACCGACAGCCGCGTGCCTTGCCCCGCCGTGACGCGGGTCTTGGCCAGCTTCGCCTGCGCGTAGCTGAAGCGCGCGTAGCCCAGCCCGTGGCCGAACGGGAACAGCGGCTCGCCCTTGAACCAGCGGTAGGTGCGGCCCTGCATGCCGTAGTCCTTGAACGGCGGCAACTGCCCGGCCGACTGGTAGAAGGTGACCGGGAGACGGCCCGACGGGCTGAAGTCGCCAGCGATCAGCTCCGCCACCGCCTGGCCGCCTTCGCCGCCCGGGTACCAGGCCTGCACGATGGCCGAGGCCTGCCGCGTGGCGGCGCCGAAGGCCATGGCGCTGCCGCTGAAGTTCACCAGCACCAGCGGGCGCCCCAGACCGGTCAGGCGATCGAGCAGCTGCTGCTGCGGCTCGGGCAGATCGATCGAGGTGCGATCGCCGCCAGCGAAGCCCGGCGCCACCACCGGCATTTCCTCGCCTTCCAGCTCCGAGTTCAGGCCGCTGGCGAAGACCACCAGATCCGCCTCGCGCGCGGCCGCCAGCGCGGCCTGCGCATCGGGACGGGGCTTGCCTTGCCCTTCCGGCAGCGCCACCCTGGCGGCGCCCTCGACGACATCGATGCGGGCCTGCGGGAAGCGCGCCTTCAGTCCGGCCAGCAGCGTGACCGGCCGGGACGGCGTGCCGTTGTAGTTGCCCACCAGCGCGTCCACGCTGTCCGCGTTCGGGCCGATCAGGGCGATGCGCAGCGGCGGCGTCTTCAGCGGCAGCAGGCCATCGTTCTTGAGCAGCACCAGCGAGCGACGGGCCGCTTCGAGGTTGAGCGCGCGATGCGCCGGCGTATCGAAGTCGCGCGCGGTGATGCCGGCGAAGGGCCGCTGCCCGGGCGGGTCGAGCAGACCCAGGCGCAGCCGCACGTCGAAGAGGCGATGCAGCGCCCGGTCGAGCTCGGCCTCGCTGAGCAGCCCCTGCCGCACGGCCGCCACGGTGGTGGCGGGGGCGGCGGTGCTGTTGACGCTGAAGTCGCAGATCAGGTCGGTGCCGGCGCGCACGGCCAGGGCCACTGCCGCTTCAGGCGTCTTCACATGGTGGTGGGCCCCGTCCATGTGGATGTCGGCCACCGCGCCGCAATCGGACACCACGTGGCCCTGGAACTTCCACTCGCCGCGCAGGTAGTGCTGCAGCAGGTGCTCGTTGGCGCAGGCCGGAACGCCATCGACGGCGTTGTAGGCGCACATGACGGATTCCGCGCGGCCCTGCGTGACTGCCGCATGGAAGGCCGGCAGGTAGGTGTCCACCAGGTCGCGCGGCGAGACCCGCACGTCCTCCTTGTGGCGGTCGGCCTCGGGGCCGCTGTGCACGGCGAAGTGCTTCACCGCGGCCGACACGCGCGGCCGCCGCGGGTCGGGGCCCTGCAGTCCCTGGATGAAGGCCACCCCCATGCGCGAGGTCAGGAAGGGGTCCTCGCCGTAGGTCTCCTGGCCACGGCCCCAGCGTGGATCGCGAAAGATGTTCACGTTCGGCGACCACACCGTCAGGCCGCGGTACAGGACCGAGGCGCCGTCGGCGCCCACGGTGTTCAGGAACTTGGCGCGGAACTCGATGCCGGTGACCTCGCCGACGCGCCGCACGAGCGGCGTGTCCCAGGTCGCCGCCAGGCCGATGGCCTGCGGGAAAACCGTGGCGATATCGGCGCGCGCCACGCCGTGCAGGCCTTCGCTCCACCAGTTGTAGGCCGGGATGCCCAGGCGCGGAATGGCTGGCGATTCGTGCTGGATCTGGCTGGCCTTTTCGTCCAGCGTCATCCGGGCCACCAGCGCGCGGGCCCTGTCCATCGAGGAATCCGGCGACGCGGCCATCACCGGCAGACTGCCGGTGGCCATCGACAGGGTCAGCAGCAGGGCCGCGGCGGTCGCCGCGCGTGGGGTCAGGAAGGAAGTACGGGTCATCTCGTGCATGGCGGTTCAGAACGCTTCGATCGTCAAGGCCGTCGCCGGCAGACCGTCGCCGCGGGCGCGCAGCGTGGCGGGCCCGCGCGCGCCGGTGGACTGCAGGATCACCTGCGCCTGACCGTTGAAGACGCGGCGCTCCCAGGGCGCGGCCGGCGTGGTCACGCGCAGGGTGACCCAGCGCTTGCCGCCTTGGGCGTTGTCGGTCATCGCGCGCAGGCCCCCGGCGGGGGTGGGGAAGACCAGGGTCAGCGTGTTGCGATCGCTCAGCCGCGCCGGGTCCAGGTCCACCACGCCGAGGCCCTGGTCGAGCCGCGGCGTGACCGCCTGGCCGTTCACGTAGAGCTGCTGGCCGGGGCCCAGATCGCCGATGAACAGCGTCGACCGCTCGCCGGCCGCCGCCGTCGGCCGCGGGAAGCTGGCGCGCACGACATTCCAGGCGCTGTCGGCGGGCTGCTGCTCGGGCGGCACCCATCCGAAGGGCTCGCGCCAGGCTGGCGCGCCGGCGTCCGCGATCAGCGCGCCGGCGTCCGCGATCAGCGCGGCGGCGTCCTCGGGCCGCGCGATGCCGCGATGCCCCCATTCGCTGAGCGGCACGAAGCGGTGGCGCTCGGCCGGCTTGTCGGCTTCGTGCGAGCCCGGGTCGCCGTTGCCCATGCCGATCAGCCGCGCGGCGCCTTCGACCTCGAAGCCGATGCGCTGCCCCGCCGTGAGCACGACCCGGCCCTCGCTGTCCACCACGTTGACGGTGACGACCGCCACGTCGGTGCCATCGGCGCGGATCTTCGCGCGGTCGGCCGTCAGCCGCACCGCGGCCCCGTCGCCGGTGGTGGCCACGGTGTCCGAGGCCACCCATTCGCCGCCCTTGTAGCCGCGCGCCGTCAGCGTGCCCGGCGCATAGGGCACGGTCCACTGCAGGTGGCCGTAGCGCTGCAGCGCCTGGCGGCCCAGCGAACGGCCGTTGAGCAGCAGCTCGACCTCGTCGGTGTTGGCATACACGCGCACGTCCACCGGCTGGCCTTCGCGGCCGGACCAGTTCCAGTGCGGCAGCAGATGGACCATCGGCTCGGTGGTCCACGCGGCCTTCAGGTAGTAGCCGCTGTCCTTCAGCGCGCCGGTCGTGTCCATCATCCCGAACTGCGAGGACACGGCCGGCCAGCCGAAGGGCGTGGTCTCGCCGCGGTAGTCGAAGCCGGTCCAGACGAACATGCCGCCCAGGAAGGGCCGTTCGGCGTTGAAGCGCCAGGCCTCCTCGATCGTCGACGTCGACGCGCCGCCCGAACGCCGGTCGTAGGCGGCCACCTGCACCCGTGCGGGGTCGTCGGCATAGACGCCGCGCGTGGCGTAGGTCAGCCCTTCCTCGGTCACCACCATCGGCCGATCGGGGAAGCGGCGGTGCATCGCGTCGATGTCGTGCTGGCCCTTGTAGTTGAAGCCGATCACCTGCGACCCGACCGAGGTGCCTTCCGCCTGGCCCGAGCTGGACGCCGCGAGCGTCGCCGGCCGGGTGGGATCCATGCGCGCCACGATGGCCTGCATCGCGCGCGCGAGCCGCGTGCCGATCTCGGTGTTCTCGATCGCCCATTCCTCGTTGCCCACCGACCACAGGATGACGGACGGGTGATTGCGGTCGCGCCGCACCATGCGCTCGAGCTCGTCGCGGATCTGCGGCGCGGTGCCCATCATGCGGTGCTCGTCGATGACCAGCACGCCGAGGCGGTCGCAGGCGTCGAGCAGCTCGGGCGTGGCCGGATGGTGGGCCGAGCGGATCGCGTTGACGCCCATGGCCTTGAGCATCTTCAGCCGCGCGTCGTGCATGGCGTCCGGCAGCGCGATGCCGATGCCGGCATGGTCCTGGTGGTTGTTGGTGCCGTGCAGCTTGACCGGGCGGCCGTTGAGGAAAAAGCCGTTGTCGGCATCGAAGCGCAGGGTGCGGATGCCGAAGGGCGTGTCGTAGCGATCGACGACCTGGCCGCCGCGGCGCACGCGCGTGGTCATCGTGTAGCGCTGCGGCGTTTCCAGCGACCACAGCCGCGGCTGCGTGACCCGCAGCGTCGCGGAGGCCGTGGCGCTGGCGTCGGCGGCGACCTGGCGCGCCGCGGTGCGGGCCCGCGCGACGACGCGGCCGTCGGGATCGCGCAGTTCGTGCTCCAGCGTGAAGGAGGCCGCGGTCCCGGCCTCGTTGCGGACGGTGGCGTCGATGGCGACCTCGGCCTGCTGGCCGCTGACGGTCGCGCGCACGAAGGTGCCCCACTGGTCCACGTGCAGCGGATCGGTCCGCGTCAGCCACACATGGCGGTAGATGCCGGCGCCCTCGTACCACCAGCCTTCCTGCGTCGTGGCATCCACGCGCACGGCGACGACGTTGCGGCCGCCGTAGTTCAGGTAGTCGGTCAGGTCCACCCGGAAGCTTGAGTAGCCGCTGGCCTCGCGCCGCAGGTAATGCCCATTGATCCAGACGACGCTGTCGCGGAAGACGCCATCGAACTCCAGCGCGATGCGCTGGCCGCGCGCCGCGGCTGGAATGACCAGCTCGCGCCGGTACCAGCCGATGCTGTTCTCCGGGAACGCGCGGCCGATCGCCTTGGAGCCGTGCGGCGAGCTGCCGCGCCCGCTGAACGGCAGCTCCACCGCCCAGTCGTGCGGCAGGTCGACGCGGCGCCACGCCCGGTCGTCGAAGTCCGCCGCGGCCGGACCGTCGCCGAAGCCGGCCTTGGCGAAGAAGAAGGCGCGCGTGCCGTGGTCGAAGTCTTGCGCCGGGTCCCAGGCGTGGCCCAGCGCGAAGCGCCAGCCGTCGTCGATGCGGGTGCGTTGGCGGACGTCCTGGGCCGCGGCGTGGCCGGCGGCGATGAGCATCGCCAGGGCCATCAGCCAGGCGGTGATCAGGTTCTTTCTCATGGGCGAAGGCGTTGGTCAGTTGGCCGGCTTGCCGATCACCCGCACTTCGCTGAGCGCGGCGGGATGGTCGGGGCTGACGGCGGGGAAGCGGATGCGCACGAAGCGGGCGGAAACCACCGGATCGAACAGCGCGAACTCGTAGCTCTTGCGCCCGGGCTTGGTCTCGCCGACCTGGCGCCAGTCGCTCGCGTTGTTGCTGATCTCGACCACGAAGGCCGGGGCCTGGTCATCGGGCAGGATCACCGACAGCCAGTGCAGCGTGTACAGGTTCTCCAGGTCCACGGCCCAGAACGCCTGGCCTTCCCGCGCGGAGGCGCGCCACTCGGTCTGCGGCTGGTCGTCGTTGGCCAGCGGGGCATCGTGGCCGGGCAGCGAGCCGCTGGTGGACGTGGGCCGGCTGATGGTCACGTTGATCGGATCGCCCTCGAAGGCCTTGCGGGTCACCGGCGGATAGGCGACGACCGGCTGGTCCGGCGCCAGCGGCGAGCGTCCGGGGATGAAGCGGTCCGGCCCGGTGGTCGTGATCTCCAGCCGCGCCGGCTTGAGGCCGGGCGAGCTCGCCTCGATGACGGTCCGGCCCGCGAAGTAGGAGCGCAAGCTGATCGCCGCCTGGCCGTCGCGGATGGCCACCAGCGACTTGTTGCTGAAGCGGATGCTGCGCCCGGTGGGGAACTTGCCCGGTCCGCTGACGATGGTCAGCGTCACGTCGGGCGAGTTGCTCAGCGCGCGGCCCGCCTCGTCGCGCACCGTCACCACCAGCTGCGCGTCGTCCAGCCCCTGCGTGCCGCGGATGACGGTCTGGCTGGCGGTGAGGCTCAGTTGCGCGGGGGTGCCCGTCACGGGCCAGGCGGGCGGCGGCACGCCGGCGTAGACCTGGCGGTACCAGTGGTACTGGCGCTTGGGCAGGCGGAAGTAGTCGATGAAGCCCATCGAGCCGAACTCGATGGAGGCGATGGAGCCGTGGTCGAAGCCGGCCCACAGCGCTTCGCCCGAACGCCAGGGATAGCGCCACGAGTAGGCGGGCGCCGAAGCGGCCGCGCCGCTGGCGGCCGCCGCCTGGGCCATGGCCTTCTGGTCCGGCGTGTCGGGCAACAGGCCGAAGCCGGGCTCGTATTCGCCGGGCCGGTCGGTCATCGTGGAGCCGTACTCCGACACCACGGAGGGCACGCCCGGGTCGAGGAACAGCGTCGCCCCGTCGCCGTTGTAGCCGGCCACGTCGCCGAGCCGGTCGATCTCGCCGCGCTGCGCGCCGCCGATGGCCACGGGCCGGGTGGGATCGATGCGATGGAAGAAGTCGACCTCGCGGCGGAGGAAGTCGCGCATCGCCGGCATCGCCTCGCCCTTGGTGAAGAAGGGCTCGTTGCTGGCGCTCCAGACGAAGACCGAGGGCCGGTTGCGATGGATGCGCACCATCTCCTCGACCTGCTGCAGCACGCTGGCCTCGAAGGCGGGGCGGTCGGCCGGATCCGGCGGGTAGGCGCTGGAGAGCCAGTTGCCATCGGCGCCGAAGCCGCCGATGCCCCAGAAGGGCGCCTCGGACCAGAACAGCAGGCCGAGCTCGTCCGTCGCCTTCGTGAAGGCCGGCGAGTGCGGGTAATGCGAGCCGCGGATGAAGTTGAAGCCGGCGTCCTTGATCATCTGGACGTCGCGGCGCGCGGCGCCATCGGTCACGCCATCGCCCCAGCCCGCCTGGTCCTGATGCACGTTGGCGCCGATCAGGTACAGGTGCTTGCCGTTGAGGAAGAAGCCGCGGTCGGCCGTGAACTTCACGGTGCGGATGCCGAAGGGCGTCTCGTAGCGATCGACCGGGCGGCCGTCGACGTACAGGCGGCTCACCATCCGGTAGAGATGCGGCTGATCGGGCGACCACAGCCGCGGCGATGCGATCGCGGGCAGCGTCTGGTCGTAGGTGACGGTGCTGGCGGCGGGCACGGCGCGCTCGCTGCGCTGCATGGCGACGCGCCGGCCGGCCGCGTCCAGCACCTCGGAGACGAGCGCGATCCGGGCCGCGGCGCCGGGCCGGTCGTTGCGCACCTCCGTCTGCACGCGCACCGTGGCGCGATCCTCGGTGACCTGCGGCGTGGTCACGAAGGTGCCGTACCACGCGACATGCACCGGGCCGGTGATCACCAGCCGGACGTTGCGATAGATGCCGCCGGAGAACACGTGCTCGCCGGCGCGCGGCGCCACGCGCGCGTTCCACTCGTTGTTCACGCGCACGGCGATCAGGTTGGCGCCAGGCTTGGCCAGCGGCGTGATGTCGATGCTGAAGCCGGTGTAGCCGCCGACGTGGCGGCCGGCGCGGCGGCCGTTGACGAAGACCTCGGCGTCCTGGAAGACGCCGTCGAACTCCAGCGAGACCCGCCGGCCGGCGAGGGCCGCGGGCAGCGCCAGCTGCTTGCGGTACCAGCCGTGGCCGACGTAGAAGCCGGTGCCCAGGAAGTAGGGCTCGGAGAACGAGTGCGGCAGGTCGACACGGCGCCAGTCCGCCGTGTCGCGATCGACGGCCTGGCCATCGGCCGGATCGCCGGGCGTGAAGGACCAGTCGCGGTTGATGACCTCGCTGCTGCGCTCGGACGCCGAGGCGGGCACGCAGGCAATGAACAGGGCGACGCAGAGCGCGATCGCCAGGGCGGGAAACTTGCGCATGACCGGGCCTCGAGTCAGGGCTGACGCTGCAGCAGCTCCACGCCGCGCGGCTCCAGCCGCAGCGTGCCGTGCCAGCGCTTGCCGCCGAGCACGCCGTCCATGTCGCCCTCGATGGGCAGGTCCACCGGCGCGTGGTTCGTATTGACGTAGAGCACGCGGCCGTCGACCGCGCGCGCGAAGACGCCGTCGGGCGTCTTCGGCCCGGGCTCGATGCCGGCCTCCGCGTAGAGCTGGCGCAGCAGCGGCCGCATGATCTGCGGCTGGGCCGGCGTGGCGACGTAGTAGGCCTTGCCCTTGCCGAAGCGGTTGACGGTGATCGCGGGCGGCGTGCCCTCCAGGTTGGTGAAGCGCGCCAGCACCTGCGCGCTGGACGGCTCCAGCACCTCGTAATGCTCGATCGTGCCCTTGATCTCCTCGCCGCCCAGCGTCAGCGTGCCGGCCGCGTCGTAGAACTCGTTGGTGCGCAGGCCGAAGACGTCGGTCAGCCCGCCCGGCAGCGGCGTGGCATGCCATTGGTTGTTGTCGTTCACCTTGGCGGATTGCGCGGTCATCACGGCCGTGCCGCCATTGGCGACGAACTGGCGCACCGCCGCGGTCGAGGCCTGGTCCAGCAGGTACATGCCCGGCAGGATGATGAGCCGGTAGCGGCTCAGGTCCTCGTAGGACAGCTTGATGATGACGACGTCGACGTTGTCCTTGAGCAGCGGCTCGAACGCGCCTTGCGCCTGCTTCAGGTAGGGCGTCTTGAGGTATTGGCGCGCCGTGTTCGACGGGCCGTTGGGGCTGGTGGCGTGCACGTTCTCGAACGAGTACGCGATGGCCACCTTGGGCTCGACGCGGCGTGGAAAGCCCAGCTTCTCGAGCACGGCGTACTCGCGGGCGATGGTGGCCCATTCGCCGAGCTTCCAGGACGGGCGGTCGTCGTGGTCGATCAGGCCCATCAGCGCCTGCTCCTCGCCGCCGAGGTGGCTGTTGAAGGTCCAGGCCAGCGCGGCCTGGCCGCCCATCAGCAGCACGAAGTGCGCCCACATGCGCGACCAGCCCTTGCTGCCATACGAGCCGCCGCCCCCGGCGGCGAACTCGTTGAACCAGGTCGGCGTGCTCATGCCGCCCTTGATCATCGTGGCCTCCCAGCCGCCATTGAGCGCATCGCCGGCGTAGAAGCCCATCGCGCCATAGGTGGTGTGGCGGCGGTAGCTGCCGAGGAAGTCGAAGCCCTTGCGGCCCGACCAGTCCCAGTAGTTGGACAGCACCGGCTTGTCGGGCACGTTTTTCCGGCGCACCGCCTCCAGGTCGTCGAGCGTGGCGATGGTCACGTCGGACCAGAAGCGCCGCAGGTCGAGGTAGCGCTCGGCCGGACCGGGGCCGTCGGCGTAGGGCAGGCGCACCTCGTCCCAGTTGCCGATGCGGCGCGACCAGCGCTGCGTCGCCCAGGCCTTGTTGAGCGCGTCGATGCCGCCGTAGCGCTTCTTGAGCCACTCGACGAAGCGCTGGCGGTCGGCCTCGGAATACGACATGAAGCCGTTGCCGATCTCGTTGTCGTAGCCGACGGCGAGCAGCGCGGGGTGCTTCGCGTAGCGCCGGGTGAGCGTGTCGGCCATGCGGCGGGCCAGCCGCCGGTAGTCCGGATCGCCGATGTTGTCCATGTAGCGCTCGGCCGGCGCCAGCCGCGTGCCGGCCTGGTTGACGATGTCGGCGCCGGGGTAGCGGTGATGCAGCCACATCGGCGCGGGCAAGCCGGGGATGTCCAGGACGACCTGGATGCCGGCGGCCTTCATCTCGTCCATCACCGCGTCGAAGTGGCGGAAATCGAAGCGGCCCTCGGCCGGCTCGAAGTAGTCCCACGACAGGTCGCCCATGCGCACGACCTTGAAGCCGGCCTGCTTCATCAGCGCCACGTCGCGCTTGACCTGCTCCAGGCTGCGGTCGACGGGCTGGTAGTTGACGCCGGCGAAGAGCTGGCCGGGACCGGGCCAGTCCGGGTGTCCCTCGGCGCTCTGGGCGAGCGCCGGTTGCAGTGCGGCCAGGGCCAGCGCGCAGGCGGCGAGGAGGCTTCTCAAGGGCATCCGCCCGGCGAGGGGACTCGAAGCGCCGGAAGCGGCGGAAGCGAGGGAGGAGACATGCGGGATTGCGTTCATCGGGGATGTTGTTCGGCGCCACGCGCCAGGTTCATCAACGGGGCCAGATAGCCGTGGTGCGGCGGCAGCGGCGCCACCGATCGGGCGATCGCGTCGCGCCGCTTCTGGAGGAGCTCGCGCGCCTGGTCCAGCGGCAGCTCGTCCAGGACCGGGTCGGCGCGGCGCGGCCAGTGGCGCATGCCGGCATGGATCGCGAGCCAGCTGGTTTCATCGAAGCCTTCGTCGCGCTGCTGATGCAGCACGCCGTGATCGCGCCAGAGCTCGATCTTGTAGGCCAGTGTGTCGGGCAAGGCCATCGCCGCCATGTCGCGCCACAGCGCGCTGTCGCGGCGGGCGGTCAGGCAGTAGTGCAGGATGATGAAGTCGCGGATGCGGCGGAACTCGCGCGTGCCGCGCGCGTTGAAATCGTCCGCGGCGGCCGCGTCGAGGGGCGCCTGGCCTTCGAGCAGCATCATCAGATGGGCGAGGTTGCTCTGGATGAGGAAGATGCTGGTCGACTCCAGCGGTTCCAGGAAGCCCGACGACAGCCCGAGCGCCACCACGTTGCGGACCCAGAAGCGCTCGCGGTGGCCGGTGGTGAAACGCAGCAGCCGGGGCTCGGCCAGCGGCTTGCCGTCGAGCCGCGCCATCAGCTGATCGCGCGCCGCCTCGGGATCGACATGGCGGCTGCTGAAGACATGGCCATGGCCGGTGCGGCTCTGCAGCGGAATGCGCCAGGCCCAGCCGCCCTCGAGCGCCGTGGCCCGGGTGTAAGGCGTCAGCGCGTCGCCGGTGCGCTCGCAGGGACAGGCCCAGGCGCCATCCACCGGCAGCCAGCGGCTGAAGTCGACGAAGGGCTCCTGGAGCGCGCGGCCCAGCAGCAGCGAGGCGAAGCCGGAACAGTCGATGAACAGGTCGCCCTCGATCTCGCGGCCATCGGCCAGCCGCAGGCGCTCGACATCGCCCTGCGCGCCGCGCAGCACCTCGACGATGCGGCCCTCGATGCGCCGCGCGCCCCGGCGCATCGAGAAATCCCGCAGGAAGGCCGCGTAGAGCGTCGCGTCGAAGTGGTAGGCGTACTTGAAGGGCGCGCCGTTCTCCTCGTCGGGCCGCACGAAGCGGCCCTGCATCGCCATGACCGTGGGCAGGCATTGCTCGCCGAACTCGCCCAGCGACGGATCGGCCACGCGCCGGTACTGGCCCCACAGCATGTAGGGGCCCAGCAGGCTGCCGAAGTTGCCGAAGGTGTGGAAGTAGCGCTCGCCGACGGTGTGCCAGTCGCGGAACTCGATGCCCAGCTTGTAGGTGCCCTGGGTGGCGCGCAGGAACTCCACCTCGTCGATGCCCATCCGTTCGTTGAAGGCGCGGATCGACGGGAAGGTCGCTTCGCCGACGCCGATGATGCCGATCTCCTCGGACTCGACCAGCTCCACCGTGCAGCGGCCGCGCAGGCTCGTCGCCATGGCGGCGGCGGTCATCCATCCGGCGGCTCCGCCGCCGACGATCACGATGCGCTGGATCATCTGCTGCTCCTCGACGCCGGTGGACCCGGTCGATTGTTTGGTCTTACCAATTTGCCACGCTGTTTTGTTGGTCAGACCGGTAGATACCCTGTTCCTCGGGCCCCGGGGCCACGCCTATAAACAGAGACAGAACACGAGACAGCGCGCAGGGAGCCATGGCACCACATCCGTTCAGCGGCGACGTCCGCCGGCAATACCAGGTCGTGGCCGACCGGATCCGCGTGCTCATCCGGGACGGGGGTTTCGCCGCCGGCGCGCGGCTGCCCGCGGAGCGCGAACTGGCGCAACAGCTCGGCGTGTCGCGCCCATCGCTGCGGGAAGCGCTGATCGCGCTGGAGATCGAAGGCCGCATCGAGATCCGCGGCGGGTCCGGCGTCTATGTCTGCGCGGCCACGCCGGCGGACCTCGGCGTGACGCCGACGCTCGGCGAGAGCCCCGCCGAACTGATGCACGCGCGCGTGGTCGTGGAAGGCGCGGTGGCCACGCTGGCCGCCGCGCGGGTCGACAAGGCCTCGCTGGACCGCGTGCGCGAGGCGCTCGAGGCGATGCGCGCGGACGTCGCGGCGGGGCGCAAGCCGGTCGAGGCGGACCGGCGCTTCCACCTGAGCATTGCCGAGATGAGCGGCAACACGGTGCTGGCCGGCGTCGTGGGCACGCTTTTCGACGGACGCCATGGCGCGATCTCCACGCGCATGAGCGGCCGCGTCGAATCGGTGTCGCCGCCGTGGATGGATGCGCTGGGCGAGCACGAGGCCATCCTGCGCGCGCTCGAGTCGCGCGACCCGCAGGCCGCGGCCGCGGCGATGTGCCGCCACCTGCTGGCGGCGCACGCGCGCTGGGCCGGCCTCCCGGACTGAGCCGCGCGCCACGTTCACGCCGCCGGGGCGGACGTCACCAGCCCGTTCCCGCGGATCTTCAAGGCCACGGCCGGCGCGCCCGCCAGGCCTTCGGGCAGGCGCAGCTCCAGGCCCTTGCGCGTGCGGGTGAAGGGCACGCTGCCCGGCGCGCCGACCAGCTCGACGCGCTCGATCACACCGGGGGCCAGCGCCGAATCCTGGGCCAGCGCGGCGATGCGCAGCGTGCCGGTCCGGGGCCAGCCGAGTGCGATCGCGTAGAGCGCGCCATCCTTGGTCGTGAAGCGGATGTCCTCGGCGGACAGCGGCTGCGAGGTGCCTTCGCTGAACATGCCGCCCGCCACGCGCGTGGGGCCTTCGCCGTAGACGCGCCATGGGCGGGTGCCGTGGATCGCTTCGCCATTGCGGCCCATCCACGCGGCGATGTCCTCGAGGATCTTGCGCTCGTCCGAGTCGATGGTGCCGTCGCCGCGCAGCGGCACCGAGAGCAGCAGGTTGCCGTTCTTCGAGACGATGTCGCACAGCCGGTGGATCACCGTGGCGGCGGGCTTGTAGCCGTGGTTGTCGAACAGGCCGCGGTTGTAGTGCCAGTCGCCCAGGCAGGTGTCGGTCTGCCAGGGCATCGGCTCGATGTTCTCGCGGAAGCCGCGCTCGACGTCCTCGACCACGCCGGCGCGGCGCTCCGGCGGCAGCACCTTGGCGTTGATGACGGCCTCGAGCTTGCCGCCGTGCCACGCCATGCTGGCGTTGTAGTAATGCGCGGCGATGTCCAGCCCCGCCTGGCCCAGCGGCAGGCCGGAGTTGTCGAAGTAGACGAGGTCCGGCCGGTAGCTGTCGATCAGGTCGCGGCAGCGCAGGAACCACTGGCGCGTGAACGCGGGGTTCTGCAGCGGCGCCTTCTCGTCCCAGTAGCGGGTGTTCTCGTCATGCCAGGCATTGGCGGCGCGCGCCGTGCGGAAGCCGTCGGGCATGACGATGTTGCGGCCGGTGTAGAGGTCCTGCGGATCCAGGCCTTCCCACCAGGTGCCGCGGCCATCGGCCTTGGTCAGGCGGAAGGCGTCGTAGCGCTGGCCGGCCAGCGGGCCCTCGGCGTCGTAGCCGTAGGCGGTCTGGAACCAGTGCCAGGCGTGGGCCGAATGGTTGCTGACGCCGAAGCGCAGGCCGCGCGCGCGGGCCGCCTTGGACCAGGCCCCGATCAGGTCGCGCTTGGGGCCGACGCGCACGCTGTTCCACGCGTGGTACTTCGAGTCGTAGTTGTCGAAGTTGTCGTGATGGTTGGCCAGCGCGACGAAGTACTTCGCGCCCGCCTTCACATAGAGGTCCAGCAGCGCGTCCGGATCCCACTGATCGGCCTTCCAGCGGTTCTGCATCTCCATGAAGCCCACCTTGGACGGATGGCCGTAGGTCTTCAGGTGGTGGTCGTACTGCCAGTTGCCCTGGATGTACATGTGGCGCGCGTACCAGTCGCCCATCTCGGGCACGCATTGCGCGCTCCAGTGGGCCCAGATGCCGAACTTGGCATCGCGGAACCAGTCCGGCGTCTGGTAGCCGTCGACCAGCGAGTCCCAGCTTGGCGCGAAGGGCGCCGCGCCGGCGGCCGCAGGGGCGGGCGCGAGCGCCGCGGCACCCGCGCCGGCGGCGGCGGCCTGCAGGAAGGAGCGGCGCGACCAGGGGGCGGATGTCCCCGGATGACGTTTGAACAGGTCTTGCATGAGTGCAGTGGCAGCTGTCGAGAAGAAAAACCCGGCACGACGACGGTCGCCGTCGTGCCGGCCAAAGGTCGGCGAGTCCGGAACGGCTCGCCTGACCGCCTTACCGGTTGGGCGGGGACGCGGGTCCCAGGGTGACGACGGCGATCGAGGCCGGCGGCAGGGTCAGCGTGAGGCCGTCCTTGCCGGGCCGCGCGTCGAAGGGAACGGGCACCACCGCGCGCGGCTGCGCCGCGGTGTTGTGGGCGTCGATCGCGGCCGCGGTCAGCAGCCGGCCGCTCGCGGCGCGCTGCAGGCCGGTGGCGAGCCGCGCCGGCTGCTTCGGATCCAGGTTGACCAGCGCCAGCACCAGTTGGCCATCCGGCGTGCGGGCCGCGCTGACGTCCACCGACGGCAGTTCGACATCGCCGATCCGCAAGCTTGGCGTCTGCAGCGTGGCGCGCAGCGGCGTGGCGCCGCGGAAGGGCCGGTACAGGTCGAAGGCGTGGTAGGTCGGCGTCAGCACCATGGATGGCCCGTCCGTCAGCACCAGGGCCTGCAGCACGTTGACCATCTGCGCGATGTTGGCCATCCGGACGCGGTCGGTGTGGCGGTGGAAGACATTGAAGGTCAGCGCCGCGAGCAGCGCGTCGCGCAGCGAGTTCTGCTGATGCAGCGCCGGCGCGCCGGCCGGCGTGTCGTACCAGCTGCCCCATTCGTCGACATACAGGCCGACGCGGCGCTTCGGATCGTGCTTGTCCATGACGCGGGACACCGCGGCGATGCGGCCCTCGATGCCCATGGCGGACTTCAGCGTGCGCGCCCAGGCGGTGGCGTCGAAGCCGGTCGCGGCACCCTTGGCCGACCAGTCGCCCGGCATCGTGTAGTAGTGCAGCGTGAGCGCGTCCATGTGCTTGCCCGAGCGCGCCATCAGCACGTCGATCAACTGGTCGTTGCCCTCGCCATCGCCGGAGGCGACGCGCACCACCTGGTTCAGGAAGGTGGCGTAGCGGTTGTGCAGGTCGGACTGGTACTCGCCGCGCATGTTGCCGCCGCAGCCCCAGCTCTCGTTGCCGATGCCCACGTACTTGACCTTCCAGGGCTGGTCGCGGCCATTGCGGCGGCGCTCCTGGGCCAGCGTGGAGCCGCCGTCGGCCGTCATGTACTCCAGCCATTGGCTCAGCGCGCGCGGCGGCATCGATCCCATGTTGCCGGCCAGGTAGACCTCGCTGCCGAGCTGCTCGGCCAGGTCCATGAACTCGTGCGTGCCGACGCGGTTGCTTTCCGTGCCGCCCCACCAGCGGTTGACCCGGACCGGGCGCGAGGCCGGATCGCCGATGCCGTCGCGCCAGTCGTAGTCATCGGCGAAGCACCCGCCGGGCCAGCGCATCACCGGGATGCCGACCTGGCGCAGCGCCTGCACGACGTCGTCGCGCCAGCCTCGCGTGTTGGGGATGGGCGACTCCGGACCGACCCAGAGTCCGCCGTAGACGCCGGCGCCCAGGTGCTCGACGAAATGGCCGTAGATCGCGGGCTCGATGGCCGGGCCCGCGGCGTCCTGGCCGAGTTCAAGGCGCGCTTGCACCGTCTGCGGCGTCTGTGCCGAGGCCGCGCCGGCCAGCAGCGCGCAGGTGAGGGTGGCGAAGGAAAGCAGCTGCTTCATGCGAAGGGAAAGAAAGGGAACAAGTGAGGAGCCGGGGATCAGAACGCGTAACGCATCTGCAGCGTGTAGCGGCGTCCGGTCGAGAAGAGCGCGCGCTCCTTCAATCCGATGCCTTGCTGCATGTACTGCTTGTAGATGGCGTTGTTGAGGTTCTGGGCCTCGAAGCCGATGCTCATCGCCTCGCTGACGCGGTAATGGATGCCCAGGTCCACCTGACCGTAATCGCCGCCCCAGGTCGGCAGCGCGTAGTTCACCGAATAGGACTGGCCGAAGTTCGGGCTCGCCGGGTTCTGGTCGATGCCGCTGCCGTCGGCGGTGCCGTAGGCGTTGACCGCCTGCAGGTACTTCGAGCGCCAGCTGTAGGCCAGCCGCGCCGAGACCGGGCCATGGTCGTACAGCAGCGCGATGTTGTAGGAGTTGCGCGACATGCCGGTCATCGGCAGTCCGCCCAGCACACGGCCGTCGGTGTCGCAGCCCATCAGGTCGCGCGCGAGGTTGGCGTCCACCGTGTCCTTGGGCGTGCACCACTGGGCGTTCACCGACTGGTTCATCTTCAGCCGGCTGTCGATGTAGGTGTAGTTCCCCGACACGCCCAGGCCCGCGAGCCAGCCCGGCAGGCCGTCGAAGTACTGCTGGTAGCCGAGCTCGATGCCGCGCGCGCGGCCCCGGGCGCCGTTCACCGGCGAGGTGATCATGAAGTCGTGCGGCTGGCCGTCCGTGTCGTTCAGGCGGTAGAGCGAGGTGCGCCCGATGACGATGTCCTTGAGCTGCTTGTTGAACGCCGAGACCGTGAACGAGCTCGAGCGGCCGAAGTAGTACTCGCCCGTCAGGTCCAGGTTGCTGGACTGGGTGGGCTTGAGCATCGGGTTGCCCCGCGCGGAGCCGGTGTAGCTCACCGAGTCGAGCACGGTCTGGCCGTTCTCCTGATGCGTCTTGGGCGTCTGGCTCAGCGTGGTGTAGGCCTGCATCTGCCAGAACTCGGGCCGCGTCATGCCCTTGGAATACGCGAAGCGGAACTGCAGCTCGTTGCTGGTCTTCATCCGCAGGTTCAGGCTGGGCAGGACGTTGGTGTAGCTGTTGTTGAAGGACTGCCGGTCCGACTGCTGCGGGATCGCCGGCAGCCCGGGCATCGGCTGCGGCGGCGTGAACAGCGTGTAGCCGGTGGCGTCGGACTTGGTATGCACCACGCGCACGCCGACGTTGCCGTCGACCGGGTAGGGCAGGTCCTCGAAGCCGAAGCGCAGCTGCGTGTAGGCGGCCTGGGTGCGCTCGCCCTGCTCGTTGATGCCCTTGTCGTCGCCGTAGGGCGCCGGATTCCAGGGCACCCAGGACGGGCAGGGGTCGATGCACACCGCCGTGGCGTAGTCGTGCAGCTTGCGGAAGCTGGCCGGGAAGCCGTTCACCAGCGACATGTCCGGCACCACGACCGTCGGGGGCACGGACACGCGTCCGTCGAAGAACCTGTTGAAGTGGAACAGCGTGTTGTCCCCGGAGAAGCGCGGATCGCTCATCCAGGACAGCTGCTTCAACGGCTGCCAGGCGTTGGTGGAGCCCGCCGGGATCACGGCCCAGGGCGCGGTGATCTGCGCCCATTCGCTGTCGTGCGTCGAGCGCGTGGAGCCGTTGCGATCGGTCAGCCGCACGCCGAAGCGCAGGTCGTTCAGCACCGGGTGGTCGAAGGTGTACTTCGCGTCGCCGCGCCAGGCCGTCTCGCTGGCGACCGCCCGGTCGCGGTGCTCCTGCGCGAAGCCCCAGTAGTAGTTGGCCGGGTCGGTCAGGAAGGCCCGGTCCGTGTCGTCGAAGCTGAAGACCGGCAGCGAGCCGCGCAGGTCCACGGTCTGCTTGGGCGTCCAGCCGCCGGTGCCCACCGTGTAGTCGTAGCCGTCGGTCTTGGCCTTCACATGTTGCAGGTCCGAGCGCAGCTCCCAGCGGTCCGAGGCCTTCCAGGCCAGGTTCCAGGAGATGTCGCGCGTGTCGGCCTTGCGGCCGGCCACGCGGGTGTCCGTGCCGAAGCCGATGCCGCGCACGCCGGGCTGGTCCGGCGCGCCATCCGTGGGCGCGCGCAGCGTGCCGGCCAGCAGCGCGCCGCTGGCGTCGAAGACCGCGTCGGCGTCCACCTGCAGCTTGGTCGGGTCGGTGGCCAGGAAGAACGCGTGCTCGGTCGTGCTCATCTTGTACTTCGACCGGAAGAAGGTCAGCGACGAGCTCAGGCTGTCCTTGCGCCACTGCAGCGCGCCATAGAGGCCGTCGCGCGTGCGGTCGAAGTCGTTGGAGGTCCACGAACCGCCGGGCGTGATCCAGCGCTGCGTGCCGCTGGTGTCGCCGCTCACCGCGTTGCTGCGCGGGTAGTACGGGGAGATCGACAGGCCGTCGCTGTGCGTGGCGATCCGCGAGTGGGCCAGGTCGAGCAGGGCGCCGAACTGCCCGAGGTCGGTGTTCCAGCGGTTGGACACCATGCCGGAGAACGAGGGCTCGGTCTTGCCGCGCAGCGGCGCGCGCGAGACCTCCGCCGAGAAGGCGGCCTTGAAGCCCGGGAAGTCGAACGGCATGGCCGTGCGCAGGTTCACCAGGCCGCCGACCGCGCCCTCGATCTGCTCGGCCGACGGGTTCTTGTAGACGTCGACGCCGGCCATCAGTTCCGGCGGCACGTCCTCGAAGCTCAGCGAGCGGCCGCCATTGGCGGAGAAGGAATCCCGGCCGTTGAGCTCGGACCGCACGTAGCTCAGGCCACGGATCATCACGCCGGTGCCTTCGGCGGCGAAGTGGGCGATGCCGTCGCCCACGCCCTGCTGCGGATCGGAGCGGTTGAGGGTGCGGTCGATGCTGACGCCCGCGATGCGCTGCAGCACTTCGGTGATCGATTTGTCGGGCAGCTTGCCGATGTCGTCCGCGACGACGGAGTCGACGATCTCATCGGCGTTCTGCTTGATCCGCTGCGCCGATTGCAGCGCCGCGCGCTGGCCGGAGACGACGACGGTCTCGATCTTGCGCGCGGGCTTGTCCTTGTCCGCCTTGTCCGCTTTCTCGTCCTTGGCCGCCTCGCTGGCGGCCGAGGCGGGCGGAGCCGGTGGCGTCTGCGCGGCGGCCAGGCTGCTGCAGACCAGCGCCGCGTGCGCGGCGGCCAGCGAAACGGCGGTGCGCCGAAGGTGGTTCATATGTCTCCTCTCATGGCGCCTGGACGCCTGGGAAGTTTTTGGGTCTTGCTGCCGGCTCGGCGGCGCCTGCGCGGGATGCGGGGCCAGGGTCGGAACTCCGGGGGGTGCGGAGTCGCTGGCAACGTTGTCATCCAGGGGCGGCAGGCGAGACGTGGTCGGTCAAACCGCTTTGGTCATGCCACTTTGCCATCGATAAATGTTGGTCTGACCAGTGGATACCCCTAATCGCACATTTTGTGACTACAACGGTCGGATCACGAACTTGCGACCGATGTTCAACCAGACTGCCACCGCGCCGCCGCCGGCTGCAAGCCGGGAGCGGTACCATTGGTCAGTCCACTTTCAGGAGCTCGGGGGAGCGCATGGCCATCCAACAACGCGGCGAAGCACGCCGGCAATACCAACTGGTCGCCGACCGCATCCGGTCCTTGATCGACGCCGGGGGCTTCTCCGCCGGCGCCCGGTTGCCCGCCGAGCGGGAACTGGCGCTGCAACTGGGCGTCTCGCGGCCCTCGCTGCGCGAGGCGCTGATCGCGCTGGAGATCGAAGGCCGGATCGAGATCCGCGGCGGGTCCGGCGTCTATGTGACCAGCCTGGCGCCGCAGGAGGACGCCGGCACGCCGTCGCTGGGCGAAAGCCCGGCTGAATTGATGCATGCGCGGCTGGTGCTGGAGAGCGCCGTGATCACGCTGGCCGCGGCGCGCGTGACCAAGGCCGGGCTGCAGCGCGTGCAGGAGGCGCTGGAGGCGATGCGCGCCGAGCTGGCCGACGGGCTCAAGCCGGTCGAGGCGGACCGCCGCTTCCACCTGAGCATCGCCGAGATGAGCGGCAATTCGGTGCTGGTGGGCATGGTGGGCTCGCTCTTCGATGGGCGCCACAGCCCGCTGTCGCTGCGCATGTGCGGCCAGGTCGAGTCGGCCCTGACGTGGAAGGACGCGCTGGCCGAGCATGAGGCCATCCTGCAGGCGCTGGAGGCCAGGGATCCGCAGGCCGCCTCGGCGGCGGTGTGCCGCCACCTGATCGCCTCGCATGCGCGATGGATCGGCGATGGCGCGGAGATCCCGGCCCGCGGCGCGCTGACGCTCTGAGCCGCGCCCCGCGCCGGCGCCGGACCGCTCACATCACCGCGCCCAGCTGCCAGGGCACGAACTCGTTGTCGCCCAGGCCGTGCTCCTCGCTGAGCGTGCGGCGGCCCGAGGCGGCCTCGCGGATCAGCGCGAAGAGCGCCTCGCCGGCCTGCGCCACGGTCTGCGTGCCGTCGACGATGCCGCCGGCGTTGAAGTCCATGTCCAGGCGCATGCGCTCGAAGAGCGCGGTGGTGGTGGCCAGCTTCAGCGTCGGCACCGGCTTGCAGCCATAGGTCGAGCCGCGGCCGGTCGTGAAGCAGATCAGCGTGGCGCCGCCCGCGACCTGGCCGGTGGCCGACACCGGGTCGTAGCCGGGCGTGTCCATGAAGACCAGGCCGCGCGCGCGGACCGGCTCGGCGTACTCGATCACCTCGTTCAAAGGGCTGCTGCCGCCCTTGGCGACCGCGCCCAGCGACTTCTCCAGGATGGTCGTGATGCCGCCGGCCTTGTTGCCGGGCGACGGGTTGTTGTTCAGCTGCGCGCCATGGCTCGCGGCATAGCGCTCCCACCAGTGCAGGCGCGCCATCAGCCGCCGCGCGACCTCGGGTGACGCGGCCCGCGCGGTCAGCAGGTGCTCGGCGCCGTGGATCTCCGGCGTCTCCGACAGGATGGCCGAGCCGCCATGGCGCACCAGCAGGTCGACCGCGGCGCCGAGCGCGGGATTGGCGCTGATGCCCGAGTAGCCATCCGAGCCGCCGCACTGCAACCCGACCACCAGGGCCGACATCGGCGCCGTGCTGCGCCGGGCCAGCGCCGCCTGCTCCGCCAGCTCGCGCACCAGCGCCTGTCCCTGCTCGACGGCCTCGCGGGTGCCGCCGGCGTCCTGGATGGTCAGCGTGCGCAGGCGCTCGCGCGTCGCGCCCGGCAGGGCCTCGATGAGAGGCTCGATCTGGTTGACCTCGCAGCCCAGCCCGACCAGCAGCACGGCGGCGAAGTTGGGATGCGACGCATAGCCGCGCAGCGTCCGCTGCAGCAGCACGAAGCCTTCGCCGTCCGCGCTCATGCCGCAGCCGCTGCCATGGGTGATCGCGACCACGCCGTCCACGCCCGCGGGCAGACCCGGCCCCTGGAAGACCTGGGCGATCGCCTTGCAGACGGTCGCGGAGCAGTTCACGGACGCGATGACCCCGATGTAGTTGCGCGTGCCGACGCGGCCGTCGGCGCGGCGGTAGCCCTCGAAGGTCGCCGCCGCCCCGGCCGGCAGCAACGGGAGGGCGGTCCGCCCGGCGGCGGCGCGAGCGGGCATCGCGTCGCCCATCTCCAGGTTGTGCACGTGCACGTGGGCACCGGCCTCGATCGGCGCGCTGGCCAGGCCGATCGGCTGGCCGTACTTGAACACGGGCTCGCCGCGCCCGATCGGGCGCAGCGCGACCTTGTGTCCCGCGTCGATCGGCGCCGCGATCCGCAGCGCCGTCCCGTCCGGCCGCGCGATGCCATCGCCGGCACCGAGCGCGATCCGCGCGACCGCGACGTTGTCGCCGGGGTGCAGCACGATCAGCGCGGATGGGGTGGCGGCTTCGCCCGCGCCGTCAGTCGACATGGAACACCTGCTCCATCGCGGCCCAGTGCTCGCCGCCGGCGCGGCTCTCCAGTGGCCGCTGGCACGGGCCGCAGAAGGTCCACCAGCGCTGCGTCTCGGGATCGGCGGCGATGGCGGCCATGTCGGCCGCGTAGTCGCTGCCGTGGTACTCCCAGTAGCCGAACAGCAGGTTCTCCGGCTCGCGCAGGAAGATGCTGTAGTTGCGCACGTTGGACGCCGCCAGCCGTGCCAGCACGGCGGGCCAGACGGCCGCGTGCAGGCGCTTGTATTCGGCGATGTGCTCCGGCGCGATGCCGATCACCATGCCCATCCGTTCCATGTCCTGCTCCTTGATCACGGGGTCCTGAGCGCGGCGCGCAGCCGCGGCTGGGCCAGGCCCGGCACGTGGCGCCGCGCCAGTTCCACCACGGGCTGCAGCCGCCGCGCCTTCTTGCGCGCGTGGTGCTGCGCGATGTCGGCGAGCCGGTGCTCGAGAAAGGGGTTCAGCAGCCGGTCGCGCAGCGCGGCCAGGTAGACCAGCGCCTCGTCGCCTTGCCCCAGCGCGTCGAGCACGGGCAGCACCTCGTCCAGCCAGGTGCGCTCGAGCGGCTCCCGCAGCGCGCCGTCCTCCATGGCCTGCCGGACCGTCATGCCGGCCGGGCGTTCGAAGAGGCGCCAGAGTTCCGCCAGCATCGTGTGGCCCAGGTTCAGCAGGAAGAGCTTGAGCCGCTCATGGCGCGCGAGGTCGTCGGTGACGACGATGGCCGGATGGCGGCAGGGCAGCTGCAGCCGGGGCTGCGCCTGGATGGCCCACAGCGCGTAGGGCTCGGCCACCGCGCCGACCGGCTCCAGCGCCTGGGCCACGATGCGGTCGACCAGCGAGTTGGCCCACACCACCTGCGACAGCAGCCAGTCGATGAAGGGCGCGGGGCACTGCCACGCGCGCGCCTGCCCCACGACCAGGTCGCCCAGCACCGAGCCATTGCGCGACACCAGCTCGCAGGGCAGCACCGTGAGGCCGGCCTCCGGCGCCGCCTGCCAGCGGTCGTGCAGCAGCACCAGCAGCCGGGCGGGGAAGGACCGCGGCGCCGGCGCCGCGCTGGCCAGCAGCGCCGGGCCGTCGCTCAGGGACAGCGCCCAGCCGTCGTCGCCGGTGTTGGAGACGATCACGCGCACCGGGCCGCGCACGCGCTCGCGCACGGCGTGCCAGTCGCTCGCGGCATGCAGGATCTCGCGCACGGAGCGGCTGATGCGGCGCGTCTCCACCGGCACGCCGGCCACCAGGCCGCGCAGCACGATGGGCACGCCTTCGTCGCGGGCCAGCGCCTGCGCGCGGCGCGTGCTGGCCGGATCGTCGGTGCTCTGGACCACGGTGATCCCGCCCAGGGCCTCGCCGGTTTCCGCCGCCTCGCTGACGAACAGGCCCACGTGCGCCTGCAGGAACCGGCCGGTGCCGAACTGCAGGATGGGGGAGTCGCCGTTCGGCCGGACGCTTGGCCGGACGCTCGACGGGGCGGCCGCGGGCGTGCTCATGAGGGCGCTCAGCATTCGACCAGCGCCTTGATGACGCCCTGGCGCGGATCGAGCAGCGACGGGAAGCTCCGGGGCAGGTCGTCCAGGGCCAGGCGATGCGTGGCCAGCGCCTCGTGGGGCACCTGGCCCTGGCGCATCGCGGCGATCACGGTGCCGAAATCCTCCGCCGTGGCGTTGCGGCTGCTCAGCAGCGTGGCCTCGCGCTTGTGGAACTCCGGATCGGAGAAGCGGATGTCGCCCTGCACGATGGACACCAGCACGTAGCGGCCGCCATGCGCGATGAAGCGGAAGCCGCGCTCCATCGCCGCGGGATTGCCGGTGGCGTCGAACACCACGTCGAAGAACTCGCCATCGGTGATGCGGGCGAGCTCGTCCTCATCGCCGTCGCCCAGCGGCACCGCGGCCGCGATGCCGGTGTGCCGCAGCGCGAAGTCGAGCCGGTCCTCGCGGCTGTCCAGCGCCGCGACGGCGGCGCCGCGCAGCGCCGAGAAGATCATCACGCCCAGGCCGATCGGTCCCGCGCCGACCACCAGCACGCGCTGGCCGTTGCCGACCTCGCCGCGGCGCACCGCATGCGCGCCCACGGCCAGGAATTCCAGCATCGCCGCCTGGTCCAGCGTGAGGCCGTCGGCCTTGCCGACGAAACGCCGGGGCAGGCTGAGGTACTCGGTGAAGGCGCCGTCGCGATGCACGCCCAGCACCTGCATGTGCACGCAGCAGTTGGTCTTGCCCTGGCGGCAGGCGACGCAGTCGCCGCAGGACAGGTAGGGCATCGCATAGATCGCGTCGCCGGGCTGCAGGCCGCTGTCGGGGTCCGCCTCCTCGACCACGCCGGAGAGCTCGTGACCCATGACCCGCGGGTAGGCGAGGTAGGGCTGATGCCCGGTGAAGATGTGCATGTCGGTCCCGCACACGCCGACGCGGCGCACGCGCAGCAGCACCTCGCCGGGACGGCGTTCCGGCTTGGGACGTTGATGGACGGCGAGCAGGCCCGGGGATTCGCAGAGGACGGTCAGCATGGCGGGAGTCGGTAGAGGGCGGCGGCATTGCCGCCAAACAGGGCATCGAGGTCGGCGGGCGCCGGCGCGGGAACGAGCTGCTGCGCCAGGCGCCGCGCCTGGGTCCACCAGTGCGCGTAATCGGCGGCCAGGCGCAGCACCGGCCAGTCGCTGCCCCACAGCAGCCGCCGCGGGCCGAAGAGCGTCCACAGCGCCTGGACGTAGGGATGCAGCGCCGCGTCGCCGCGCCGGTCTCCCGCCTCGGTCAGCAGGCCGGAGAGCTTGCAATGGACGCGGGGCAGGGCGGCCAGCGCCGCGAGATCGCCGCGCCAGGGCGTCATCTCGCCGCGCGCGATCAGCGGCTTGGCGGCGTGGTCGATGACGATGGCCAGATCGGGATGGCGCGCGGCGAAGCGGTGCAGCGCCGGCAACTGCCGCGGCAGCACCAGCGCGTCGAAGACCAGGCCCAGGCGCGTCATCGCCGCGGCCGCGGGATCGCAGGCGGGGTCGGCGATCCAGTCGTCCTCGGGCAGGTCCTGCAGCATCGGCCGCAGGCCCTTGAGCAGCGGATCGCGGGCCAGCGCCTCGATGCGCGCCGGCGCGTCGGGGGCCTTGAAGTCGACCCAGCCCACCACGCCCCGGACCCACGGCGTCGCCGCGGCGACCGACAGCATCCAGCGCGTGTCCTCGGCGCTGGGCAGCGATTGCACCAGCACCGTCGCGTCGATGCCGCAGGCGCGCAGCTCGGGCTCGAGATCGGCCGGGCCGAAGTCCCGATGGATGGCCGCCAGCGAGGGCGGCGGCCATTGGCCCTCCCGCTGCGCGAGGCGCCAGAAATGCTGGTGCGCGTCGACCTTCATGCGGACTCCGCCGGATCGCGCGGCAGCGGCGCGCCCGCGTGGATCAGGCCGCGATCGCGCAGCGCGCGCCACAGCGCGCCCGGGATCGCCTGCCGCATCCATGCCACGTTGTCCTGGACCTGCTGCGGCGCGCGCATGCCCGACAGCACGCTGACCACCGCCGGATGGGCGAGCGGAAACTGCAGCGCCGCCGCCGGCAGCGGCACCTGCCATTCGGCGCAGAGGGCGGCGAGCGCGTCGGCGCGCTCGCGCACGGCGGCTGGCACGCCGCCGTAGTCGTACCTGGCCTGGCCGGCCAGCAGGCCGGAGTTGAACGGCCCGCCGACGACGACGCCCACGCCGTCCACCGCGCAACGGTCCAGGAAGCCCAGCGCGCCCTGTTCCAGCAGCGTGTAGCGGCCGGCCAGCAGCACGCAGTCGATCGGGGCGGCCGACAACGCGTCCCAGGCCACCTCCCATTCATTGACGCCCAGTCCGATGGCCTGCACCGCTCCCTGGCTCCGCAGCGACTCCAGCGCGCGGAAGCCGCCGCCCTGCGTCAGCGCGCGCCAATGGCGGGTGTGCTGGGCGCCGTGCGTGGCGCGGCCGATGTCGTGCACCAGCAGCAGGTCGATGCGCGCGCCGCCCAGGCGCCGCTGGCTGTCCTCGAACGAGCGCATCACGCCGTCATGGCTGTAGTCGAAGACCGGGCGGAAGGGCAGCGGATCGGCCCAGCCATCGCTGCCGGGCCGCGCCGGCAGGTCCGGCTCCATGAGCCGGCCCACCTTGGTCGACAGCACCAGCCCGTCGCGCGGCCGCCCGGCCAGGAAGGCGCCGACGCGGCGCTCGCTGCGCGTGTAGCCGTAGAACGGGGCCGTGTCGAAGTAGCGCAGGCCCGCGTCCCAGGCCGCCCGCAGCGTCGCGGCGGCGGTGTCCTCGTCCACCGCGTCGTAGAGCCCGGCGAGCGCGGCGGCGCCCAGTCCGAGCGCGCTCAGGCGCAGGCCGCCGCGGGGCAGCACGCGATCGGCGGGGGCCATGGCAGAGAGCGGGGCGGCGGGCATCAGGAGCTCGGTCATCGGATCGGCGGTCACGGATCAGTAGAGGACGGCCCGGGCCTCGGGCGACTGCAGGTTGGCCTTGTTGACCCAGACCACGCCGGTGTCGCGGAACTTGGGCACCGGCTTGCGTTGCAGCAGCTCCTCGATGGTCTTCACGCCCAGATAGCCCATGCGGAAGGAGCTCTGCACCGCGATGCCCTCCAGCGTGCCGTCCTGGACGAACTTCTGCAGGTCCTGGTTGCCGTCGAAGCCGATCGCCACCACCTGGCCGGCGCGGCCGCTCTGCAGCAGCGCGCGTCCCATGCCCACGGCGGTGGGCTCGTTGGCGCCGAACAGGCCCTTGAGGTCGCGATGCGCGGCCAGCACGTCGGTGGTCTGGTTCATCGCCGTGGCCATCTGGGACTGCGAGTAGTACGGCCCGACGATCTCCAGCTTGGAGTGCGCCTGCAGGTAGCGCTTGAAGCCGCCGACGCGATCCGCCTCCGAGCCGGCGCCGGCGACGTAGGACATCAGCGCCACCTTGCCGGTGGTGCCGATGCGGGCGATCAGGGCCTTGGCGCAGAGCTCGCCCGCGGCGCTGTTGTCGGTGGCCAGGAAGGACTGGTAGTAGGTCTTGCCGGCGTCCGAGAGCCGGGAGTCGATCAGCACCACGGGGATGCGGGCCTCCCAGGCGCGCTTGATGGCCGGCACCAGCGCGTCGGGATCGGAGGGCGCGAGCACGATGCCCGCGACGCGGCGGTTGACGGCGTTCTCCACCAGGTTGACCTGGTCGGCGACCGCCGATTCCGAGGCCGGGCCGGAGAAGGTCAGCGTGTGGCCGGCGGTCTCCTTGATCGCGGCGTCCGCGCCCTTGTTGACGTTCTGCCAGAAGCTGGAGTTGGTGGTCTTGACGATGACGGCGATCTCGCCGGCCTGGGCCGCCGCGCCCAGCAGCGCCAGGCTGGCGCCGAGCAGCGTGCGCCGCAGCGCGCGGGCCATGAACGGGAAGGCGGATGACGGGGTGCGGGGCATGCGGGTCTCCTGGAGGGATGGGCCGGTCTTCAGCGCCGGTTGCGGAGCTGGTCGATCCACACGGTGACGAGGATGACCAGGCCGATGATGATCTGCTGCGAGAACGCCGACACGCCGTTCATGTTCAGGCCGTTGCGCAGGATGCCGATGACGAAGGCGCCGATGACGGTGCCCGAGACGCTGCCCACGCCGCCGCTGAGCGAGGTGCCGCCGATGACCGCGGCGGCGATGGCGTCGAGCTCGTACATCACGCCCTCGTTGGGCTGCGCGGTCACCAGGCGCGACATCAGCACGCAGCCGGCCAGGCCGGCGAGCGCGCCGGAGCAGACGTAGGCGAACATCGCGACGCCCCCCACGTTGACGCCGGACAGGCGCGCCGCCTCCGTGTTGGAGCCCACCGCGTGCAGATGCCGGCCCAGCAGCGTGCGGCGCAGCAGCAGGCCCACGATCACCGCCAGCGCCACCATCAGCAGCACCGGATAGGGGATGCCCGGGAAGAGGACGTTCGGGAAGCCCTGCGCATCGATCTCCTCGACGCGCCACAGCGCCCCGTTGCCCAGCACGCCGAAGGCTTCGCCCAGGCCCGAGATCGCGCGCGCGTCGGTCAGCTGCAGCGCCAGGCCGCGGGCCACCAGCATCATCCCCAGCGTCGCGATGAAGGGCGGCAGCCGCAGCCGCGTCACGCACAGGCCGTTGACGGCGCCGCACAGCCCGCCGACCACGACGCCGGCCGCCATCGCGGGCGCCACCGGCAGTCCCTGCTTGACCAGCATCCCGGCCACGACGCCGGACAGCGCCAGCACCGAGCCCACCGACAGGTCGATGCCGCCGGTCAGGATCACCAGCGTGGCGCCCAGACCCAGGTAGACGATGGTGGTCACCTGCAGCGACACCGTCATCGCGTTGCCCACGCTGAAGAAGGCGCCGCTGGTCAGCGAGAACACCAGCACGAGCGCCAGCAGGCCGGCCAGCGCGGCGAACTTCTGGAGCAGGTCTTTCTGTCGTTCGTTCATGGAGACACCGGGTCGGGCGCCGCGTGCGGCGCGAGGGAAGGGGAGGCCGGGCCGACCGAGGCCAGGCGCATCACGTCCTGCTGGCTGGCGCGGCGCGTGTCCAGCACGCCGGCGATGCGGCCCTGGCGGAACACCGCGATGCGGTCGGTCAGGCCGAAGATCTCGGGCAGGTCGGAGCTGATGAGCACGACGCCGACGCCCTGCGCCGCAAGCTGGTCCATCAGCGCGTAGATGGCGTACTTGGCGCCCACGTCGATGCCGCGGGTGGGCTCGTCGAAGACGATCACCCGCGCCTGGCGGAACAGCCACTTGGCGATGACCACCTTCTGCTGGTTGCCGCCGGAGAGCAGCCGCGCGATCTGGTCCGGCGACGGCGTGCGGATCTGCAGCTGCTCGATGAAGCGCTCGGCGGTCTGCCGCTCGCGCGCCGCGTCGATGATGCCGGGCCCGCGGGTCAGCGCCGGCAGGTTGGCCATCGTGATGTTGTGGGCGACGCTCATCGTCACCGCCAGGCCGTGGGCCTTGCGGTCCTCGGAGACGTAGGCGATGCCGGCCTCGATCGCGTCGCGCGGGCAGCGGATGTCGAGCGGGCGGCCGCCGAGCGCGACCTCGCCGCCATCCAGCGGATCGGCGCCGAAGAGCGCGCGCGCGGTCTCGGTGCGGCCGGCGCCGACCAGCCCGGCGAAGCCGAGGATCTCGCCGCGCCGCAGCTCGAAGTCCAGCGGCCCGAGGACGCCGCGGCGCCGCAGGCCGCGCACCCGCAGCAGCACCTCGCCGCCGGGACGGCGCGTGGCCGGCGGGAACTGCTGGTCGAGGTCGCGGCCCACCATCAGGCTGACGATCTCGTCGATCGAGGTCTCCTCCCAGCGCCGGGTCGCGATGTGGCGGCCATCGCGCAGCACGGTGACGCGATCGGCGATCGCGCCGAGTTCATCGAGCCGGTGCGAGATGTAGAGGATGGCGACGCCCTCGCGCCGCAGTTCGCGCACCACCTGCAGCAGGCGCGCCGCGTCGGCCTCGCCGAGCGAGGAGGTCGGCTCGTCCATGATCAGCAGCCGCGCCTGGAGCGACAGCGCCTTGGCGATCTCCACCAGCTGCCGCTGCGCGATCGGCAGCGTCGTGACCAGGGCGTCCGGGTCGATGGCGGCGCCCAGGCGCGCCAGGCAGGCGCGCGCGCCGTCGCGCTGGCGGTCGCGATCGACGAACCAGCCGCGCCGCGGCTCGCGGCCCAGCCAGATGTTCTCGGCCACCGTGAGGTGCGGCACCAGGTTCAGCTCCTGATGGATCATCACGATGCCCTGCGCCTGCGCGCGCGCCAGGCTGTCGATGCGGGCCGGCTGGCCGTCGATGTGGATCTCGCCGTCGTCGGGCGCCTGCACGCCGCTGAGGATCTTCATCAGCGTCGACTTGCCGGCCCCGTTCTCGCCGCAGATCGCATGGACCTCGCCGCGATGCACGTCCAGCGCCACGTCCGCCAGCGCGACGACGTTGTGGAACCGCTTGCACACGCCGCGCATGCCCAGCAGCGCAGGCTCGGGCCTGGGCGCGGGCGCGGGGGATGGGGACGGCAGCGCGTTCATCGGGGCCTTCTCGCGTCAGGGGGCGGATGCCGCCGCGCCGCGTTCGAGCGACACGGGACCGATGAGGCCCGAGGGCTCGCCCGCCTGCGCGCGCACCAGCACGGTCATCGTGCGCCAGCCCGGCCCCTGGGCGATCGGCAGGCTCAGCGGTCCCGGCGCCGGCGACGTCTTCTCGCCGATCTTGACGCCGTCGACCCACACCTCGGCCTGACCCGCGATCTCCTGGAACTGCAGCCGGCCGCGGCCATCGTTGCGGTCCGCGCGCAGCCGCAGCGAGGCGCGATAGGCGCGCCAGACGCCGCCCTCGACCACCTGCCGGATCGGCGGCTCGCCCCAGCCCCAGCTGTTCATGTCGTTCTCGGCCAGCACCTGGTTGGGATCGGGGCGCGCGGCCTGCGGCGGCGAGATGCGCCAGCCCCCCACGCGGCTGATCGCCTCGGCGCCCGGCACCGACGCGATGCGGGCCGCGCGCACGTCGAGCACGGCTTCGGCGCTCTCCAGTCCGTCGGCGGTGGCGCGCAGGCGCAGCGGGCCCTGGCCGTCGCGGTCCGTCTGCAGGATCACCTGCGCCAGGCCGTTGAAGAGCGAGCGCTCCGGCGCCTTGGATGATTCGTGCGAGTTGGGATCGCCGTTGCCGACACCGATGAGGCGGCCAGCGCCGGAGACCTCGAAGCGCACCTTCAGATTGGCGGTGGGCACCGCGCGGCCTTGCGCGTCGACCGCGCCGACGGTCACGGGCACGGCATCGCGGCCGTCGCCGGCCAGCGCGGCGCGGTCGGGCGTGAGCACCAGGCGCGCCGGAGCGCCGCTGGTTTCCACCGCGTCGCGGGCCAGTTCGCGCGAGCCCTGCAGCGCGACCGCCTCGAGCCGGCCCGGCGCATAAGGCACATCGACGCTGACGATGCCGTCGCGGTCCGGCGCCTGCTCGGCGACCGGCTGGCCATTGAGCAGCAGCCGCACACGCGGCGCATTGGTGGCGACCATCACCTTCACCGGCCGGCCCTCGCTGCCGGACCAGTTCCAGTGCGGCAGCACCTTGACCACGGTCCGGTCCTTCACCCATTGCGCCTGGTGGATGTAGAACGCCGCCTTCGGGAAGCCGCACAGGTCCAGCGCGCCGAAGAAGGTGGAGGCGCTGGGCCATTGGAAGGGCGTGGGCTCGCCGTGGTAGTCGATGCCGCTCCACACGAAGCTGCCCGCCATGAACGGCCGCTCGGCGATGTGCCGCCACGCGTCGCGATGGGTCTGTCCCCACGAGGCGGGCTCGTCGTCGCTGCTGCCCATCACCTGCGCCTGCCGGTCGCTGCGCCAGGCGCCGCGCGTCATGTAGGCCGAGGTGTCCTCGGTGCTGGTCATCGGCTGGCCGGGATGCTCGCGATGGAAGCGGTCGTAGGCGTAGACCTGGTAGTTGATGCCGGCCACGTCCAGCACCTGCGAGGCGTTGCGCTCGGCGAAGAGGCCGTCGTGCATGCCCGCGGTGACGGGGCGGCTTGGGTCCAGCCGCTTGATCGCGGCGACCAGGCGGCGGGCCATCTCGCGGCCCTGCGCGGTGCCCTGCAGCGGCTCCTCGTTGAAGATGGACCAGAGGATCACGCTGGGACGGTTGCGGTCACGCCGCACCAGCCACTCCAGCTGCGCCATCGTGTCAGGGCTCGGATTGAAGTTGCGGTTCTCGTCCATCACCAGCAGGCCCAGGCGGTCCGCCAGGTCCATGACCTCCGGCGCCACCGCGTTGTGGGCGAAACGGACCGCGTTCACGCCCATCTCCTGCAGGCGCCGCAGGCGGAACTCCCAGATCGCCTCGGGCACCGCGACGCCGACGCCGGCATGGTCCTGATGGATGCACACGCCCTGCAGCTTGAGCGGCTCGCCATTGAGGAAGAAGCCCCGCGCGGCATCGAAGCGCAGCGTGCGGAAACCGGTGTGCAGCTCGGTGCTGTCGATCTCGCGCAGCGGGCCGGCGCCGGGCTGGCGCAGCACCGCGCGCACGCGGTACAGCTGCGGCGAGCGCGGCGACCACAGCCGCGGCCGCGGGACCTGGAGCGTCATGCGGGCCGTGGCGGATCCCAGCGCGGCCACGCTGACACGGGTGTCCCCTTGCGCGATGACCTGGCCGTCGGGGCCGGTCACCTGCAGCGCGACGATCGCGGCGCGGGCCGCCTCGCCGGTGTTGTCCACCTGCACCTCGACGGGCAGCGTCCAGCGGCCGCCGCGCTCCACCGGGTTGGCGTAGAGGCCGTCGGTGGCGATGTGCAGCGGGTCGCGCTTGACCAGCCAGGCATGGCGGTAGATGCCGGCGCCCTCGTACCACCAGCCTTCCTGGGCCTCGGCGTCGACGCGCACCGCGATGCTGTTGATGTCGTCCCCGAAGCGCAGGTAGGGCGTGATGTCGATGGCGCGGCCGTTGTAGCCGGACCAGTTGCGATTCACCACGATGCCGTTGACCCACACCGTGCTGTGCGTGGCGACGCCGTCGAACTGGAGCTCAATGTGGCGGCCCCGGTCGGAGGCCGGCAGTTGCAGGTAGCGCCGGTACCAGCCGATGCCCCGGGCGCGGTAGCCCTGCGAGGCGTTCTCCTCCGGGTCGAAGGCGTTCTCGATGGCCCAGTCGTGCGGCAGGTCCAGCCGCCGCCAGCCGGAATCGTCGAACTCGGCGCCGCCGGCCCCCACGACACCGCCCGCCTTGGCCTGGTGATAGCTGGCGCCGTGCCCCTTGACGGGCGGTGGCGGCACTTCGCCGCGATGGAACAGCCAGCCGGCGTCCAGCGACAGACGCTCGCCCGGCGCCTGCGCGTTCGCGGCGGCGGGCATCAGGGCCGTGACCGTCATCCAGGCGATCGTCAGCCCACGGATCAGCGACGCAGGCCGCAGCAGGATCTTCAGCATCTAGTCTCCATGGCGAGGACCGCGCCGCCGTAGCGGCGATGGGCCCGTCGAGGCTCTGAGGGCCTCTAATTTGGTCTTACCAGTTTCTCAGAAACGATTTCTGGTCTTACCGGTGTAAACACCGAGCCGCCGGCTCATCCCCGGAAGCGATGCCGCTCCAGCGACTCGGGCTTCATCGTGATGGAGAAGCCCGGCGCGGTCGGCAGCAGGTAGGCGGCGCCGCGCACGACGCAGGGATCGACGAAGTGCTCGTGCAGATGGTCGACGTACTCGATCACCCGGTCCTCGCGGGTCGCGGAAACGCATAGGAAATCGATGATCGACAAATGCTGCACGTACTCGCACAGGCCGACGCCGCCGGCGTGCGGGCACACCGGCAGGCCGTGCCTGGCCGCCATCAGCAGCACCGCCAGCACCTCGTTGACGCCGCCCAGGCGGCAGCTGTCGATCTGCACCACGTCGATGGCGCCGCGCATGATGAACTGCTTGAACAGGATGCGGTTCTGGCACATCTCGCCGGTGGCGACCCGCATCGGCGCGACCGCCTCGCGGATGGCGCGGTGGCCCTCGACGTCGTCGGGGCTGGTGGGTTCCTCGATGAACCACGGGTGCGCGAAGGCCAGGTCCTTCAGCCAGTCGATCGCGACCGGCACGTCCCAGACCTGGTTGGCGTCGATCATCAGGCGGCGGTCCGGGCCCAGCACCTCGCGGGCGATGCGCAGGCGGCGGATGTCGTCCTCGCGGTCGCGGCCGACCTTGAGCTTCACATGGCTGAAGCCGGCGTCCACCGCCTCCTGGCAGAGCCGGCGCAGCTTGTCGTCCGGGTAGCCGAGCCAGCCGGCCGAGGTCGTGTAGCAGGGGTAGCCCTCGCGCTCGAGCAGGGCCAGGCGCTCGGCCTTGCCCTCGGCGGCGCGGGTGAGCAGCGTCAGCGCCTCGTCCGGCGTGATGCAGTCGGTGAGGTAGCGGAAGTCGATGCAGCGCACCAGCTCCTCGGGACTCATGTCGGCGACCAGGCGCCACAGCGGCTTGCCCTCGGCCTTCGCCCAGAGGTCCCAGACCGCGTTGACGACGGCGCCGGTGGCCAGGTGGATCGCGCCCTTGTCGGGACCGATCCAGCGCAGTTGGCTGTCCGAGGTCACGTGCCGCCAGAAGCGCCCCATGTCCGCGGCGATCCAGTCCAGGTCCAGACCGACCACCAGGTGCCGCATCGCCTCGATGGCGCGGCAGCACAGGTCGTTGCCGCGGCCGATGGTGAAGGTCAGGCCGTGGCCCTCCAGGCCAGGCTGGTCGGTGGTCAGGATGATGTAGGCGGCCGAGTAGTCCGGATCCGGGTTCATCGCGTCCGACCCGTCCAGATGGGCGGACGTGGGGAAGCGCGCGTCGATGGTGCGCAGATCGGTGATGCGGGTCATGGCGTGGCGGCGGGCGGGGATCAGGCGGCGACGGTGCGCTGGGTCTGCACGCCGAGTCCGGCGATGCCCAGGCGCACGGTCTGGCCGGGCTTGAGGAAGACCGGCGGCTTCTGCCCCAGGCCGACGCCGGGCGGCGTGCCGGTGGAGATCACGTCCCCCGGCTGCAGGCTCATGAAGCGGCTCAGGTAGCTGACGATCTGCGCCACGCTGAACACCATCGTGCGGGTGTTGCCGTCCTGGTAGCGGTGGCCGTCGACCTCCAGCCACAGGCCCAGTTGCTGCGGGTCCGGGATCTCGTCCGCGGTGACCAGCCAGGGGCCGATCGGGCCGAAGGTGTCGCAGCCCTTGCCCTTGTCCCACTGCGTGCCGCGTTCGAGCTGCCATTCGCGCTCGGACACGTCGTTGACGACGCAGTAGCCGGCGACATGCTTCATGGCGTCGGCCTCGTCGATGTAGGCACCGCCCTCGCCGATGACGACGCCGAGCTCGACCTCCCAGTCGGTCTTGACCGAGCCGCGCGGGATGCGGATCGGGTCATCGGGCCCACAGATCGCGCTGGTCCATTTGGCGAAGACCACCGGCTCCTGCGGCACCGGCAGGCCGGACTCCGCGGCATGGTCGGCGTAGTTCAGGCCGATGCAGACGAACTTGCCGACCTGGCCGACGCAGGGGCCGAGCCGCAGGTCCTGCTGCGGGATGCCCGGCACGCGGGGGAGGGCGCCGGGATCGAGCTTGCGCAGCAGCGACAGGCCGGCCTCGGTCAGCACGTCGCCGGCCAGGTCGTCGACATGGCCGGAGAGATCGCGGACATGACCGTCGGCGTCCAGCAGGCCGGGGCGTTCGTGGCCGGGCGGGCCGTAGCGGAGCAGTTTCATGGGAGTCCTGGCGGGAAGGGATCGGAGAGACCGGAGGCGGCGCTGGCGTTCAGATCGTGACGCCGCCGTCGACGCTGACGGCCTGGCCCGTGATGAAGCGGGACGCGTCGCTGAGCAGGAACACCACCAGCGGCGCGATGTCGTCCACCGTGGCGAGGCGCCCCATCGGCTGGCGCGCGATGAAGTCGCGCTCGGCCTGGGCCGGATCGGCGGCCGCGGCGATGCGCCCGCGCAGCGAGGGCGTGTCCACCGTACCGGGGCACAGCGCATTGCAGCGCAGGCCCTGCTTGACGAAGTCCGCGGCGACCGACTTGGTCAGGCCGATCACCGCCGCCTTGCTGACGCCATAGACGCAGCGGTTGGGGAAGCCCTTCACCGACGAGGCCATCGAGGCCATGTTCAGCACCGAGGCGGACCCGCCGGCGCGCGCGGCCTCGGCCAGCATGCCGGGGAGAAAGGCGCGCAGCGTGCGCCACATGCTCTTGACGTTGAGGTCCATGCTGAAGTCCCAGGCCGATTCGTCGCAGTCGAGGACGGAGCCGTGATGCACGAAGCCGGCGCAGTTGAAGAGCCCCTGCAGCGGCGGCAACTGGCCGGCGAGGGACTGGATGGCGCCGTCGTCGCGCACGTCCAGCGGCGCGGTCCGCAGCCGCGCCGCGGGCCCGGCTTCCTCCCGCAGGCTGTCCAGGCCGGCGGGGGCGAGGTCGGTCGCGATCACCTGGGCGCCGGCGGCAAGGCAGGCCAGCGCGCTGGCGCGGCCGATGCCCTGGCCGGCGGCGGTGATCAGAATGGTCTTGCCGGCCAGGGCGCCAGCGGCGGAAGGGGGCGTGAGGGGCATGTCCACGGTGGCTCGGCCGGCAAAGAGGTCTGACCAGTTTAGGCCAGGGTGTGCATTCGTCCCCAGTAGGGGACTTCCCTTGATTCGATTCGTTTCAAATTGGTCCGACCAAAATCCGGGGACTTTCGCGTTGGGCGCCTTCAGTGTTTTCACCGGTAAGACCGGAATCCGCCATGGGGATACTGGTCTGGCCACATGCCTTTGGACGCTTATCGATGACACGCCGTTCCTTCACCACGCGGGCTTGCGCCGCTGTGCTGCTGCTCTCCGCCGTCGCGCACGCGCGGCAGGCCGATCCCGTCAGTCCGGAGTCGGCCCGGGCCAACTTCGGCCGGGCCATCGTGCTGGCGGCCGACGATGTCCGGGTGACGCCCGAGCCGCCGCGAGGCTTCGATACGGCGCGTCCCGGCGTGGCCCAGGGCCAGGTGGAGGAGTTCAGCTACCTGTCCGGCGTCACCGGCGGGCGGCGCAAGGCGCTGGTCTATCTCCCCGCGGGCTACTCGCGCGATCGGACCTATCCGGTGCTCTACCTGCTGCACGGCATCGGCGGCAACCAGCACGAATGGACCGGCTACGTGCGCGCCAATGCCGTGCTGGACAACCTGATCGCCGATGGCCGGGCGGTCCCGATGATCGTGGTGATGCCCAATGGCCGCGCGCTGCAGGACGACAGCGTGCCGCCGCCCGACCAGGTGTTCACCGAAGCCAACGCGGCGGGCTTCGCGAAGTTCGAGCGCGACCTGCTGGACTTCCTCATCCCGGCGGTCCAGACCGCCTACCCGGTCCAGGCGGATGCGAGGCATCGCGCGCTCGCCGGCCTGTCGATGGGCGGCGGGCAGGCGCTCAACATCGGCCTGTCCCATCCGGAGACCTTCGCGTGGATCGGCGGCTTTTCCTCCGCGCCCAACACGCGGCCCACCGCCGAGTTGACGCCCGATCCCGGCGCGCTGCGCAAGCAGCTGGCGCTGCTGTACCTGTCGTGCGGCAACCGCGACGGGCTGATCAGCGTCTCGCAGCGGGTGCACCGGGACCTGCTCGGGCAAGGGATCCGTCATGTCTGGAATGTCGATGCGAGCGGGCATGACCGCGAGAGCTGGAGCGACAACCTGTACCAGTTCTCGCAGCGTCTCTTCCGATGAATCGCCTCTTCATGCCGCCGCGGCGTGCGGGCGCCGCGGAGGGGACGCGGGCGGTGCCGTTGCTGTTGCTGTTGCTGCTGTTGCTGCTGTCGCTCTGCGGCGCGGCCCGCGCGCAACGAACCTCCACGCCGCTGGTCGACGGATGGGCCTTCGCCACGGGGGACGCCGCGGCGGCCGCCGATCCCGCCTTCGACGACGGCGCCTGGCCACGGGTGACGCTGCCCCACACCTGGAACGGCGTGGATGGCGAGCGCGGCGGCGCCTATCGACGCGGGGCGTCGTGGTACCGGCGGATCGTCGATCTGCCGGCGGCCGGGCCGCAGGCGCGGCGCCGCTTCCTCGAATTCGACGCCGCCACGCTCGCGGCCGATGTCTGGATCAATGGCCGGCATGCCGGGCGCCATGAAGGCGGCTACGCGCGGTTCCGCCTGGACATCACGGCGTTCCTCCAGCCCGGACCGAATCTGGTCGCGGTGCGGGTGGACAACGGCGAACTGCCCGAGGTCGCCCCGCTGGGCGGCGACTTCACCATCTACGGCGGATTGATCCGCCCGGTGCGCCTGATCGAGACGGCGCCGCTGCACATCGAGCTGCTGGATCACGGCGGACCCGGCGTGGCGGTGGACACCGAAGCCCTGGATGCGCGCGAAGCGCGCCTGCGCGTCCGCGTGCAGCTGCGCAACGATGCGGGCGCGGCGCGGGCCGGGAACGTGCTCGTCACGCTGCGCGACGCGCGAGGCCGCGTGGTGCAGCGCGCGCGTCAGGACTTGCGTCTCGAGGGCGGGAGCGGGCGCGTGTCGGAGGCCGTGATGCGCGTGCCGGCGCCGCATCGCTGGCAGGGCGTGGAGGATCCGTATCTGTACCGTCTCAGCGTGGAACTGCGGCGCGGCGCGGCCGTGGTCGACGCGGTCCAGCTCCCGGTGGGCCTGCGCCACATCGCCGTGGATCCCGGCCGCGGCCTGCTGCTCAACGGCAGACCGTACCCGCTGCGCGGCGTCAACTACTTCCATCCCGGACGCCCCGGCCGCGGCGTGGCGGTCGGCGACGCGGAGATCGACCAGGACCTGCGCCTGCTCATGGATCTGGGCGTCACGGGCCTGCGGCTGGTGCACTACCAGCACCCGCCGCGGGTCTACGAGCGCGCCGACGAGCTCGGCCTGCTGCTCTGGACCGAGATCCCGTTCAACGCGGCGATGAAGGAGACGCCATCCTTCCGCGACCAGCTCGACGAACAGCTGCGCGAGCTCGTGCGGCAGACCCGGCAGCATCCGTCGGTGGCCGTCTGGGGCATCGGCAACGAGGTCTACCGCAGCGACGAGCCGGTCCGCGCCTTGCTCGCCCATCTGCACGGCCTGGCCCATCGCGAGGATCCATCGCGCCCGACCAGCTACGCCCACTGCTGCGCCGCGGACGACCATCCGATGGCGCTGCAGACGGATCTGGCCGCCTACAACCGCTATTGGGGCTGGTACGACGGCGGGCTCGACGACATCGGCCCGTGGCTCGATCAACTGCATCGGCGGCTGCCCGGCAAGCCGATCGCGCTGAGCGAGTTCGGCGCTGGCGGCAGCGTGCTGCAGCAGGAGGATCCGCCGCGGCGCCCGCAGCCCGGCGGCCGCTGGCACCCGGAGCAGTACCAGGCGCTCTTCCACGAGGCCTATGCGCGGCAGCTCGCCGCCCGGCCCTTCGTGTGGGCCCAGTTCGTATGGCTCGGCTTCGATCACGCTTCCGCCGGGCGCAACGAAGGCGACGCGCCCGGCCTCAATGACAAGGGATTGATCACCTACGACAGGCGCTATCTGAAGGACGCGTATCACCTGTGGCGTGCCTGGTGGCAGCGCGCGCCGGTGCTGCACCTGGCGAATCGCCGGGCCAGCCCGCGGCCCGCCGGGACGGTGGCCGTGAAGGCCTATGGCAATGGCACGCGGGCGACGCTGCAGGTCGACGGCCGTGATGCGGGCACGGTGCCGGTGATCGATCGCGTCGCCACCTGGTCCGTCGCGCTCAAGCCCGGCCGCGTCACGCTGCGCGTGCAGGACGATCGCGGCAGCGCCGATCGCGTCGAATGGGACGTGACCGCCCCATCCTGCGCCGCGCCTGACGCGCCCTGCGCGGCGCTTCAGCCGGCGGCGGCGATGACGTCGCCCTCGATGGGCGCGACGAAGCGGTAGCCGATCCGGTGATAAGTGCGGATGGCTTCGCCTCGGCCGTCCATCGCGTCCTGCAGCACCGCGCGCACGCGGGCGATCGCCATGCTCAGCGCGCCGGGCTGGACTTCCTGCTCGCCCCAGACGGCGTCGAGCAGTTCATCGGCGGTGACCACGCGGTCGCGGCACTCGATCAGATGCACCAGCAGGTCGAAGGGACGCGGTTGCAGGTAGCGGAACTCGCCACCGACGACCACCTCCCGGCAGGCCGGACGGACCGAGCAGGACCCGAAGCGCCAGCAGGATTCGCCTTGCGGCTGCTCTGTCCACGAGGCCTGGACCGCCGCAGTGGCAGGGGCGCGCGTGAGGTCGAGTTCGATATCGACTTCGGTCGGCCGGCTCTGGGCGGAAATGGGGGAATTCGCGAGAAACATCGGCCCTCCTGTAGGGTTACAACGACAACGTAGGTGAAACTCTACAAGACACCGGGGTGTGGCGCTGTGAATTTGTCCACGATTTGCGCGGGCGTTGTCACCGAATCCCTACAAGATGTAAACCGCTGCGCCGATCGCGGCATCAGTGCACGAAGCGGCCGCCGGGGCCGATCATCGTCATCTCGACGCGATGCGTGCCGCTGTGGTCGGTGGGCGAGTACGAGATCCGGAACCCGCCGGCATCCCAGCCCTGCATCGATTCCAGCGCGGTGACGAACCGGGTGTGGGTGGGGTCGCGGCCGGCGCGGCGCAGGCCTTCCGCGAAGACCTTGGCCGCCAGGTAGCCCTCCATCGAGCCGAAGCTGCGATGCGGCACGCCGGCGCGCTGCATGGCCTGGTTGTACTCGCGCTGCAGCGGCGTGCCGTCGCTCCAGGGGAAGGGCACCACCTCGGACATCCACAGGCCGCTGCCCTCGTTGCCGAGTTCGTCGGCCAGCGGCTTGCCGCCGACGTAGGAAGTCGCGACGAACTGGCCCGCGTAGCCCAGCTTGCGCATCGCCTTCACCAGCGCGGCGCTGGACGTGTAGGAGGCGACGAGCACCACGGCCTGCGGCTTGGCGGCGGCCAGCGCGTGGGCGGCCGCGGCCACGTCGGTGGCATCGCGCTCGACCGATGCGATGGCCGTCATCTTGAAGCCGCGTTTTTCCTGCGCCTTGGTCACCGTCTCCAGCCCCGCCTTGCCGTAGGCATCGCGTTGATGGAACACCGCGATCTGGCGCAGGCTGCTGACGGCCAACTGCTCGACGATGTAGTCCGCCTCTTCGTGATCGCCCGCGCGGATGTGGAACACCAGCCGGTTGAAGGGCGAGCGCAGGGACTCGGCCCCGGTCGACGGCGCGAAGAGCGGCACGCCCTCGGCCGCCGCGACCGGCATGGCGGCCAGCGTGGTGCTGGCGCCGACGGTGCCGAACAGCGCGAAGACGCCGTCCTGCGTGATCAGCTCCTTGGCGAGCCGCGCGGTCTCGGCGGGGTCGTAGCGGTCGTCGCGCGTGCGCAGCTCGATGCGCTGGCCGTTGATGCCGCCGTGTTCATTGAGCGCCTGGAAGAAGATGCGGGCGCCGAGGTTGTAGTCCTCGGCCAGCCGCGCCGAGGGGCCGCTGAAGGGCGCGACCTGTCCGAGCAGGAGGGTGCCGGTGGCCGCTGGCTCGGCCGCGAACGCGGTGCCGAAGGTCGCGGCCGCTGCCGCGGTGAGGGCGGCGGCCAGCAGATGGTGGATCGATCGCATGGGGATGCTCCTGGCGGGGGATCGGCGCTCAGACCTTGAGGCCGCGTTCGATCTCGGTCAGCTTGTAGCGTGCCAGCGCGAGGTTGCCCTTGCTGCGGTCCAGCACCAGGTAGAGGAACAGGCCGGCGTTGTTGGGCACCAGCCGGATCAGGTGGTACTGGTCCGAGAGCGTGATGAGGATGTCCTCGATCCCGCCCTTGCGCAGGCCCAGCGACTCCATGGTCTGCAGTTTGGCCCGCACCACCTGCGTATTGCCGGCCGCGGCCAGGTCCAGGTTGAGGCCGGTGCCGGCCTGGGCCAGGCACATGCCGCTGCGGAAATCCACCAGGGCGGCCGCCAGGGCGCCGTCGATCGTCATGGCGGTCGTCATCGACTGTTGCAGGTTGCTCATGGGTTCTTTCTTGAGGTCAGGGGGAGGGAAGGACGTCAGGCCCAGCGGGCCTGACAGGCGGTTGCTCTCGTCGATCAGGACGAACCACAGCGTCTCCGGGCTGCTGTCGGGCAGGCGGTGGAGATGGTGGAGACGGGTGGCGCCGTCATCGCGGCTCAGCATCGACTGCAGCGCCGTTTCCTCGACGAGGGCGTTGGGCGCCAGTAGCGCGCGTATCCACCGCACGCCCGCGTCGATGGCGCGCCGCAGGGCCTGCGTGGCGGCGCGGACCGAGCCGGGCCCCACGAGGAGGAAGAGTCCATCCGGACGGTCGCCGGGGGACAGGCCGTCGAGGTGGCCGGGCGGCTTGACCCATTCGAGCGCCGGTCCGTGCGGCATGGTCCCGGGCCGGACCAGGCGCAGCCCCGTGCTGTCCGGCGAGGTGCTCGTGCATTGGGCCAGCGCCGCGTCGCCAAGGCGCGTCGTCAAGTCAACGACGCGGATCGCTGGTCGGGTCATCTCGTCTCTACTGCGGTCGAATCCAGAAGCTGAGGGCGCATCGCCAGTGCGGATGCGCTGGCGGCATTCTCCTGAGCGAGGCGCGGCATGCCTTCACTGACACCTCACCGTCGCCGAACCCCGGAAACGGACGCGCGCTTCGAGGCATTTCTTCACTCGCGCGAGCGGCGCGGCCGTGCCTCGGGCGCGCACGCGGGCATCGTCTCGCTAAGCTCGCCGCCAAGGATGACCGCGGAGACGACATGAGGAACGCGTGGGCCCGCGCGATCGCGCGCGCCGCATGGCTGCTGGCATTGATTGCCGGATCGCCGGCCGGCCGCTGCGAGCAGATGAACCTGCAGGAGTTCGGGCAGCCGGACGGCCTGGGCAATCTGGCGCTCAACGCACTGCAACAGGATGCGCAAGGCTTCCTGTGGATCGGCACGGACAACGGCCTGTACCGCCACGACGGGCAGCGCATCGAGCGCGTCGCCACGCAGGAGCTGCGGCGGGTGATCGCGATGGCCAGCGCCGGCGGACACCTGTGGGTGCTGTCCGAGTCGGGCGCGTGGTGGTGGCATGACGGTCGGCTCGAGCGCGTGCTGGCCCCGGACGTGCAGGTGGCGGGCGACTCGCCCATGGCGATCGCCGCGCGCGGCGATGAGGCCTGGTTCGTCACCAGGACCGGGATCCAGCACGTCAGCGTCGACCGGCAGGCCGGCACCTGGTCCTCGGACGCCGTGCTGACGCCCGCGCAACTGGCCAGCCATCCCGAGATGGGGCGGCCCGTGGGCGTGATGCTGGCGCGGGACGGTGCGCTGTGGGCGGGCTGCGGCGATGCCATCTGCCGCTGGCATCGGGGCGAACTCAAGCGATGGGACGCGCGTGGCGGCGTGCCGCGCCAGGAGTGGCATGCGCTGCTCGAGGCCAGCGACGGCAGCATCTGGGCGCGCTCGACGCAGGCGACGCTGCAACTGGCCGGCCGCGCCGAGGTCTTCATCGACCGCACCGCCCCCAGCGATCGCGGCGATCCGATGCACCGCTATCCGCTGGTCGAGGATGCGTCGCATCGCATCCTCACCGCGTCGCAGCACGGCGTGCTGCGCTGGCAGGGCCAGGGCTGGGAGTTCTTCGGCAAGCGGCAGGGCCTGCCGGGCGATGGCCGTGTCCATGCGCTGCTCAGCGATCGCGACGGGGGACTGTGGCTCGGACTGCGCGGGACCGGACTGCTGCAATGGCGCGGATACGGGCGCTGGGAGACCTGGACGGACGCGGACGGCCTGCCGAGCAGCGTGGTCTGGACGATGCAGCGCGCCGGAAACGGAAACGGAAACAGCAACGGCAACGGAAGCGGCCCGCTGCATGTCGGCACCGGGCGCGGGCTGGCGGTGCTGGACGCGGCGCGCGGCAGCTTCCGGAGCCTGCCCATCCCGCATGCCGGCGACGTCCTTCAACTGACGCCGGATGGCCTGGGCGGGCTGTGGGCGGTGACGGATGTCGCGGCGCTTCATCGCGTGCGCGACGCGCGCGTGCTGCCGGGCGCGCTCGTGACGCCCGGCGGGACCGAGGATGGATTCAACCGGGCGCTGACGGCGCGGGACGGCGCGCTGTGGGTGCTGACGCCGGGCAAGCTGCAGCGCTGGGCGGTGCCGGGGCAGGGCCAGGCGCAGCGCGTGCCGGGGCCGCCCGGCGACGAGCAGGAAGGCTTCACCGATCTCTGCGAGACGCCCGATGGCACCTTGTGGTTCGCGGGCCATCGCGCGCTGGCCCGGCATCGCGGCGGCCACTGGCTGCCGTCCGTGCCGGTCGATGGCGGCGCCGAGTTCGTCGCCTGCGGCGCGGACGGTTCCGTCGTCGCGGCCAGCGAGGGCGGCAGGACCTGGCGTGTCCGCGCGCCCGGCGGCGCCCAGCCCTCGCTCCAGGCGCTGGAAGGACCGCCCCTGCAGGGACGGCTGATCATGTCGCTGCTCATCGACAGCCGGGGCTGGCTCTGGTTCGGCACGGATGCCGGCCTGGTGGCGCACGACGGCACGCATTGGAAACTGCTCGACCGCTCGCAGGGCCTGGCCTGGAACGACACCTCCGGCTACGCGCTGTACGAGGACGGCGACCGCTCGCTGTGGATCGGCACCAGCCGCGGCCTGTCACGGCTGATCGATCCCGCCGCGGTCTTCGCGACGGACCTGCCGCGTCCGGTGCTGATGGCCGCGACGCGCGGCGCCGCCCGGGTGCCCGTGCGCGACGGCGAGACGCTGGCCTGGACGCGCGACCGCATCCAACTCCGCATGGCGTCCTTGCAGTTCAGCGATCGCCGCCTGCGCATCGAGCACCGCGTGGCGGGGCGCGACGAGGGCTGGATCGCGTCCGCGAGCCCCGAGATCGAGCTGTCCGGCCTGGAGCCCGGGGCCTATCGGATCGAGCTCCGGCTCGCCGATCCGGAGACCGGCCGGCACTCCGCGCCGGCGGCCTTCGGCTTCGCGCTGGAGCCGCCCTGGTGGCACCGGGCCTGGGCGAGGGCGCTCGGCCTGTGCGCGCTGGTGGCGCTGTCGCTCGGCGGATACCTGTGGCGGCGCCATCAATGGCGCAAGCGGCAGCTTCGTCTGGAGCAACTGGTGCGCGAGCGCACGCGCGAACTGGAAGCCTCGCGCGCGCAGCTCGAGGAGCTCGCCAGCCGCGACGCGCTGACCGGCCTCTGGAACCGCCGCGCGCTTGCGGACATCCTGCGGCGCGAGGTCGTCCGCGCCCGCCGCGAGCGCACGCCGCTGACGCTGGCGATCGTCGACATCGACCATTTCAAGCAGGTCAACGACACCCACGGCCATCCGGCCGGCGACGCCGTGCTGAAGGACTTCGCGGGCCGGCTCGCCGGGGCGGTGCGGCCCTACGACGCGGTGGGCCGGCTGGGCGGCGAGGAGTTCTGCCTCGTGCTCCCCGGCCTGGACCTGGGGCAGACGGACGATCGTGAGCGGCTGCGCCGCATGCAGGTCGAGGTCAGCCGCGCGCCGACCGTGATCGGCGTGGTGACGAGTTCATTCGGCGCCGCGATGCTGGGCGCGGACACCCTCGACGACGAGCGTCTGCTGGAGGCCGCGGACCAGGCGCTGTATCGCGCCAAGCGCGGCGGACGCAACCAGGTCGCCTTCCATGACGCCGGCGTCGCCGCGCCGCCCGCGGCGCGAGATCACGGCGGCGAGGACGGCGCGCCCGGCACGACCCTCAGCTCGATCGTCGTGCCCTGACCGGGGGCCGAGGTGATGTGCAGCGTGCCGCCCATCAGGCGGGCGCGCTCCTGCATGCCCAGCAGGCCGTGGCCCGCCGAGCGGCTGCCAGGATCGAAGCCGCGGCCGTCGTCCCGGACGGTGAGCGTCCATGCCCCCTCGTAGCCGGTCAGCCGCAGGTCCACGTGCGAGGCCCCCGCGTGACGGCGCACGTTGTTGAGGGACTCCTGGACGATCCGGAACATCAGCGTGCCGACCTCGGCGTTCAGCTGATTGGCCTCCGCCGGGATCGACATGGCGCAGGGCGCGCCGGTGGCGCGGCTGAACTCCGAGCCCAGCCAGCGCAGCGCGGCGCTCAGGCCGCCGTCGAGCGCGGGCGGACGCAGTTGCGAGACCACGCTGCGCATCGTGGCGATCAGGCCGTCGACCCGCTCGTGCAGCAGGTCCAGCTGCGCGGTCCCCGGCGGCGAGGCCTTGGCCGCCCGTGAGCGCAGCACCGAGATCTCCAGCCGCAGCGCGGCCAGCTGCTGGCCGAGCTCGTCGTGCAGCTCGCGCGACACCCGCTTGCGCTCCTCCTCGAGCGCCATCGCGTTGTGCGCGCTCAGCCGGTGCAGCGCCGCCTGCGAGGCCTCCAGCTCCTCGGTCCGCGCCGCGATGGCGCGTTCCAGCTCGCGCCGCCGCAGCCGGGCGCGGCGCTGCGTCCACACCGTCTGCGTCCAGTACAGCGCCGCGAGCGCGGCCAGCACGCCCAGCTTCGCGCCCGCGGAATTCCACCAGGGCGGCGCGATCACGAAGGGCAGGCGCAGCACCTCGCCGGGCGGTTCGAGCGGCACCCGCGCGGCGGCGCGCACCTCCAGCAGATGCGATCCGGCGTCCAGCATGCCGATGTCGATGATGGCGCCTTCGCTGGCGCGCCAGGCGGCCTCCGGCGACAGGCGGTACTCGATGCGCAGCGAGCGCGCCGCCGCGAACGCCGGCGTGCCCAGCGTCACGCGCAGCTGCCGCGCGTGCCAGGGCACCGGATCCCGGGGCGGCGCGTCGAAGCGCAGCGGTCCGAACTCGAGCAGGTCGGCCCGCAGCCTGGCCGGCGCCGGCGCCGCCTGACCGCTCGCCAGGACACGGGTGAGTCCGGCGCTGGTGCCGATCCAGGCGTCGCCGGCGTCATCGATCAGGAAGCTGTCGCTGTTGGTGTCGTTCCAGACCAGGCCGGAGGTGCGATCGAGCAGGCCCTGCCAGCCCGCCTCGCCGTCCAGCCGGAAGACGCCCCGGTCCGTGCCCAGCCACAGTCCGCCCGCGGGCCCGGGCTTGAGCCACATCAGGTCGGCGCCGCCGAAGGCCGCGCGCGACAGGCGCCGCAGCAGATGCGCCCGATCGCCGGCCAGCGCGTACACGGCCATGCCCTCGCGGTCGATCACCCACAGGCGCCCTTCGGCGACGACCGGCGAGGAGCCTTGCACCCGCCCGCCGCGGTCGTCCAGCAGCGGCAGCCATCGGCCGCCTTCGGCGCGATGGATGTGCCAGCCGGTGTCGACGAACCAGTCCGTCGTCCCGTCGCTGAAGACCTCGACCGGCGTCAGGCCGTCCGGCAGGCCATCGGCGATCGGCGTGCGGTCCGGCGCGCGTCCGGCGGCGGCGAGCCGCTCCACGCGGTCCGCGGTGGCCAGGTACAGCGCGCCGTCATGCCCGCCCATCAGCGTGAGCAGCGCCTTGTCGCGCAGCACCTCGCGGGCCGCCGTGCTGCCCGCCTTGATGGTCATCAGGTTGCCGTTGTTCAGCCACCAGAGGTTTCCCGCGGCGTCCACCGCGGCGCCATCGAGCGCGCTGGGGCCGGCCAGCGTCGGGCCCACCGGCACGAACCGGCGCTTCCCGGGATCGAACCAGGCCAGGCCCCGGCGCGTGAACGCCCACAGCCGGCGGCTGCCGTCCTCCAGGATCCGGAACACGACGCCGGAGGGCAGCCCCGACTCGCGGGTCCAGTGGTCGACCTGGTCATAGCCGATCCAGCGGTGCACGCCCTGACCGGACGCGCCCAGCCAGAGCGAGCCCGAGGCGTCGCTGAGCAGCACGCGCACGGCCGCGTCGGGCAGGCCTTCCTCGCGCGACCATTCCCGCCAGGCGCGGCCGTCCCAGCGCGCGAAGCCGTGCTCCGTGGAGAGCAGCAGCCGCCCCCGCGCGTCCTCGACCATCGGGCTCGACGCCTCCCAGGTCCGGTTCGGCGGCGGCGCCGCCATCACCTCGAAGCGCTGCGCCCCGGGCGCGAGCCGCGCCACACGGGTGCGCCCGCGCGCCCAGAGACTGCCGTCGCGGCCGACGTGCAGCGTTGCCCAGTTGTCTTCCGGCAGGCCCTGCGGGCCCGCCCAGCGGGTCACTTCCGGCTGCTGCCGGTCCCATGAGCAGAGCCCGCCGCCGCAGCCGAACCACAGGCGGCCGCCGAGCAGCCGCAGCGGCCTCGAATCGACGAACGGCGTGCCGGGCGACCGCGCATGGGCGGGGACCGCCAACGCGCGGGCCGCCACGGCGCCGGTCGCGCGCAGGCCGACGGTGGCGGTCCAGTAGCGGTGGTCGCGGTCATAGGCCACCATCTCGCCCCGCTCGTCGACGTCGAACTGCTGGGCATGGAACACATCCAGCGGCGCGCCGTCCGGACGCGACACCGTCACCCAGTCCGCCGGTTCCAGCACGTCGTGACGGTCGGGCGCGGGCATCGCGGGCTGCCGCACGAACAAGCCCCGGTCGGTCGTCAGCCACAGGCGGCCCGACGGATCCATGCGGCCGCCCCACAGCGCCGAGCCCAGCGCGGCGGGCAGCGGCTCGGGCCGGACGCGGAAACCGTCGAAGCGGAACAGGCCGTTCTCGGTGCAGATCCAGACCGTCGATTGACGGTCCTGCAGCAGGCAGGTCGGCGTCAGGCTCAGGAGGCCTTCGCGCTCCTGGTACGACGCGAGCACGATGTGCTCGGCCGCGTGCGCGGTCCCCGCCGCGGCGAGGACCAGCGGCAGCAGCATCGCCAGCCCGGCCAGCGCGCCGCGGCCCGCGCGCGCGGCCCATGCGGCCCATGCGATCGCGAGGCGCTGGACACCCGGGCGGGCAGGGACGCGGCGGCCGCTCGTCGACTCAGTCGACGAGGCCATGTCGCATGGCATAGCGGACGAGATCGCTCAGCGAGGCCTGGTTCAGCTTGTCCATCAGGCGCGTCTTGTAGGTGCTGACGGTGTTGGGCGCCACGTCGAGTTCCGCGGCCGTCTCCACCAGCGACTTGCCGCGCACCAGCGCCACCAGCACCTGCCGCTCCCGGGGCGAGAGCGACTCCAGCGGCTCCGGCGCCTTGGCGCGCGGCCGGATCAGCTCGGCGCTCAGCGACGGGTCCACGTAGGTGCGGCCGGCCGCGACCTGATGCACGGCATCGATCAGCAGGTCGGTGGAGATGTCCTTGGTCAGGTAGCCGCGCGCGCCGGCCTCCATGGCCCGGCTCGCGATGTGCGGATCGGCGTGCATGGTCAGCACCAGCACCGGCAGGTCGGGATGGGCCTGATGGATGCGCTCGATCAGGTCGACGTCCTTGGCGCCCGGCATCAGCAGGTCCAGCAGGACCAGGTCGACGCCGCCTTCGGCGAGCCGCTCCAGCACCTGGGGCGCCGAAGCCGCCTCGCCCGCCAGCGCGATGCCTTCCTCGAGCTCGAGCGCCTTGCGCAGGCCCTCGCGCACCAGCGCGTGATCGTCGGCGATGAGCACCCGGACGGCGCCGTCCGCCGTCATCGCGGCCACCCCTGTTCGGTGGCGGTGGCGGCCGGCGCGGCGCGGCCGCGCGGCGGGACGGGAAGAGGGACGCCGCGCGACGGGCGGCGGGAGGGAGGCTGGATCATGGTGGATGCGGTATCTCGGGCGAAGCCCGGCATTGTCCTCGGAAGCTGCGCCGGTCAGCCGTGGCCGGACGGCGGGTCCAGCCACTGGAGCCCCAGCTGCTCGCCGATGTGCGTCTGCAGCGCGCCCAGCGACACCGGCTTGGTCAGGAACACGTTCACGCCGGCCCGCAGGCAGGCGGCGCGGTGCTCGGCCGTGGCGGTCGCAGAGATGGCGATCACCGGCACCGTCGCCATCTCGGCGTTGCGGCGCAGCTGCCGCGTCGCCTCGATGCCATCCATCGCCGGCATCATGCTGTCCATCAGGATCAGGTCCGGGCGGAACCGGCTCACGGCCGCCGCGAGCTCGGCGCCGTCACCCGCCTGGTCCACCTGGAAGCCGGCGTCGGACAGGAAGTCGCACAGCAGCGCGCGGTTGGCCGGCACGTCGTCGACGACCAGCACCCGCCGCGGCGCGCCGAGGTAGCGCGGCACGCCGGCCGCCGCGCGCGGCGTGGCGCCGGTCTCGGCGTCGGTGGGCGTCAGCGGCAGGTCCAGATGGAAGCGGGTGCCGGCGCCCAGCGCGCTGCTCACCGTCACCCGGCCGCCCATGTCGTTCACCAGCGCGCGGGTGATCGCCAGGCCCAGGCCGGTGCCGCCGGCGCGCCGCTGCGAGCTGCCGACCTGCACGAAGGGCTCGAAGATGCGGTCCAGGTCCTCCGGCCGCATGCCGATGCCGGTGTCCTCGATGTCCAGGCGCAGCGGCACCTGTCCGCCGTCGAGCGGACCCGCGCCGGCGCGCAGCGTGACGGTGCCGGTGTCGGTGAACTTGATGGCGTTGCCCAGCAGGTTCAGCAGCACCTGGCGCAGCCGGCGCGCGTCCGTCAGCACGGCCGGCGGCAGCGCGCCGGCGGCGTCGAACACGAAGGCCAGCCGCTTCTCCTCCGCCTTGACGCGCATGAGGTTCACGACCGATCGCAGCAGTTCCGGCAGGTCCACCGGCGCGAGCGTCAGGTCGGTGCGGCCGGCCTCGATGCGGGCCAGGTCCAGGATGTCGTTGATCAGCGCCAGCAGGTGGAGCCCGCTCTGCTGGATGGTCTCCAGGCCGCGCGCCTGGCGGGCGCTCAGCCCGCCTTCCATGGTCAGCAGCTGCGCGTAGCCGAGCACGCCGTTGAGCGGCGTGCGCAGCTCGTGGCTCATGCCGGCGAGGAACTCGCTCTTGGCCCGATTGGCCGCCTCGGCCGCATGGCGCGCGGCGCGCTCGGTCTCGAGCAGGCCCTGGTGGTGGTCGGGCGCCGCCTCGCGCGTGCGCTCCTGCGCATCCAGCTTGGACAGGATGCCCCGCACCTGGCCTTCGACCACCGTCGTGCCCAGGCCGAGCACCTTGGAGATCTCGTCGTACGCGTTGCCCTGGGCGATGAAGCGCAGCAGGCCGATCTCCGCGGGCGTGAGGGTGTCCACGGCGATCTGCTCGGCCAGCTCGTAGGAGGTCTCGGAGGGCAGCGCGACGCGGCCGGCATGCACGGCGCGGATGGCGTCCAGCAGCTCCTTGTGCAGCGCGTTCTTCAGCAGGTAGCCCAGCGCGCCGGCCCGCAGCGCCTGTTGCGCCTGGACGTCGTCGACATAGGTGGTGAGGACGATGATGCGCGCGTCCGGGAACTCGGCGCGGATCGCCGCGATCGCGTCGAGCCCGCCCAGGCCCGGCATCTGCAGGTCCATCAGCGTGACGTCGGGGCGGTGGGCGCGGAACTGCTCGATCGCCTCGCGGCCGTTGGAGGCCTCGGCGACCAGCGCCATGTCGGGCTCCACCGACAGCAGGGTCGCGATCCCCTGGCGCACGATGGGATGGTCATCGACGCAGAGCACCTGGATGCGGGTTGGATCTTCAATCATTGGACGATCTCCCGGGTGGCGGGACTCTTGAACGGAAACCATGACCGGGCCTGCGGAAAGGGACTATAAGCCCGCGCCGCCGGCACGCTGAGTTCCACCTCCGTGCCCGCGCCCGCGCCGCTGCGGACCGTGAGCCGGCCGCCGAGGAGCTCGGCCCGCTCCCGCATCCCGCTGAGCCCGAAATGTCCCTCCTTGCCCGCCTGCAGGATCGCCGGATCGATGCCCTGGCCGTCGTCCCGCACCCGCACCCGCAGCTGCCGCGGGTCATGGCGGATCTCCACGTCGACCTGCGCCGCCCCGGCGTGATGGAAGGCGTTGCGCAGCGCCTCGCCGGCGATGAAGAAGGCCTCGTCGCGCACGCCCGGGTCCAGCATCCGGGGCGCCCCCTGGACCTCGACGTGCGCTGAAGCGGCCCGCCCGCATTCCCGCGCGAGCGTCGCCGCGAACTCGCGCAGCGCCTGCGCGAGGTCGTTCGCCGCGCTGGCCGCGGAGCGCAGGCCCTGCACCGTGTCGCGTCCCTCGGTGATGGCCTCGGCGACCTGGTCGATGGCCACGCTCAGGACCTGCCGGGACTCGCGCGGCCGGTCGGGCAGCAGGTTGCAGGCGGCCTGGAACTGCAGCAGCACCCCGTTGAAGCGCTGCAGCAGCGTGTCGTGCAGATCGCGGGCGATGCGCGTGCGTTCGGCCACGCGCGCCTCGAGCGTCGCCTCGAACTGCCGGCGCTCGCGGCGGATGCGCAGGCGCATCCAGAGCTGGAAGGCGCTCCAGGCCAGCGCGAGCAGCAGCGCCAGCGCCAGCAGCCGGAACCAGGCGGTCTGGTGGAAGGCCGGTTCGATCGAGAACGCGAGCTGCGCGCCGTCCTCGTTCCAGATCCCGCTGTTGTTGGCCGCCTTCACGCGGAAGCGGTAGGCGCCGGGCGGCAGGTTGGTGTAGCTCGCCTGGCGCCGGTCGACGACCGCCTGCCAGTCGGTGTCGTGACCGTCCAGCCGGTAGCGGAAGCGCGTGTTCTTCGGATCGACCAGGCTCAGGGCGGCGAACTCGATGGTCAGGTCGCGCACCTGCGGCGGCAGGCGCAGGCCGGGCGCGACGGCGTAGGACTTGTGGTCGGCCACCAGCGATTCGATGCGGACCGGCGGCGGCAGCGGGTTGAAGGGCAGGTGCGCCGGGTCCAGCAGCTGGATGTCGGTGCCCGAGGCCAGCCAGAGCCGGCCGTCGCGCGCCTTGGCCACGGGCGGATTGAAGTAGGCGGCCGTCAGCGCCAGCAGCGGCACGCCGTCCGAGCCGCCCCAGGCCTTGGGCGTGACGCGGTGCCGCGGGTCGGTCTCCCACGCGGCCAGGTCGTCGCGCTGGATCCGGATCAGCCCGCAGGCCGTGTACAGCCACATCGCCCCGTCGTCATCGACGATGGACCAGTGGATGGTGTTGCAGGGCAGGCCCTCGCCCGTGGTGAGCGTGCTGACGCGGCCGTCCTTGATCCGGCTCAGTCCGCCTTCCTCGGTGGCGGCCCAGACCGTGCCGTCCGCATCCACGCGCAGGCCCGCGACATGGCCGCTGCCCAGTCCGTCCGCGACGCCGTAGGCGGCCAGGATCTTGCCGTCCTTGACGCGCATCACCCCGCCGTCCTGCCAGAAGGCCATCCACAGGCCGCCCCGGTCGGCGGCGATGACCTTGGCCTGCTGCCGGCGGCCGAAGGCGGACCAGGGCAGGGTCTCGACGAAGCGCCCCTGGCGCAGCCGGATCAGGCCTTCGTTGCCCGACAGCCAGAGATTGCCCGCGTCGTCCCCCGTCATCGAGTAGATCTCCTTGGCCGGCACGCCGTCGACGCGGGAGAAGCGGTCGGCCGGCGGGCGCGCGGACGGGGGCGAGGACGCGCGCGATGCCGGCGGGGGCGCCAGGTAGGCCAGTCCGCGCGCCGTGCTCGCCCAGAGCACGCCCTCGTGGTCCTCGTACAGCGACTGCACGCGCAGGTCCGGCAGGCCCTGCGCCTCCTTGTAGACGGCCACGCCGCCATCCTTCCAGCGGGCCAGGCCGTCGTCGGTGGCCACCCAGACGCTGCCGTCCCGCGTGGCCAGCACGGACCGCGTCGCCTCATGGGGCAGGCCCTGCGCCTTGGACAGCGAGGTCACGGGCAGCTTGCGGAAGCGGTCCACGCCCTTGTCGCTGCCGAACCAGATGTTCCCCTCGCGATCCTCGAAAAGACTGCACGCGATGTTGCCCGACAGGCCGTCGGCACGGGTGAACGCGTCGGTCCGGCCGTCGCGCATGTGCAGCAGCCCCTGGCCTTCGGTGCCGATCCACAGGCCGCCGTCGCGGTCCCGCAGCAGCTTGTTGGACTTGATGTCGTGATCGGACAGGAGCGCCGCGGCGCCCGTGGCGCTTCGCAGCGGGTAGGGCACGAGGCGGTCCCCGGCCGGGCGCCTGAGCCCCGCGCCGCGGATGCCGGCCAGCAGCTCGCCGTCGGGAGTCAGGCTCAGGTCGCCCAGGCGCGCGCCGGGCGTGTCGATGCGCCGCGGCGTGCCGGGCCGCCATTGCCAGAGGCCGGATTCGGCGCCGGCCCACAAGGTCCCCGACCGGTCCTGCGCCAGGCTCCACACGAACAGGCCGAAGCCGCCGTGCGCGTCCTCGCAGCGCGCCCGTCCGCCCCGGATGGCGCACAGCTGGCCGGGGGTGGAGAACAGGCCGGCCCAGACCGTGCCCTCGCTGTCCTCCATCAAGGACGTGATGAGCCAGCCATCGGTCTCCGGGTAGCGGGTCAGCTGGCTGCCGTTCCAGCTGACCAGGCCGTTGAAGGTGCCGATCCAGAGCGTGCCGTCGCGCGAGACCAGCAGGGAGTAGGGATTGCTCGGCAGCGCGGGGCCCTTAGGGGGCTGCCAGGGCACGAACCGGAGACCGTCGAAGCGGAACAGCCCGTAGGAGCCGCCCACCCACAGGTAGCCGTCATGCGTCTGCGCGAAGGCGAAGACCAGGCCGAGTTGCGCGCCGTCCCGTGCGGTCCACGAGGCATGGGCGTACTGGCTGATCTGGGGAGCGGTCTGCGGCGGCGCCTCGGGGGCCGGGGCCGGCCAGCCCAGGCGCCATGTCCCGCCCAGGAGCAGGCACAGGATCAGCAGCTTGGCGCACCAGCCGGGCAGGCGACTCACGGGCACTCCTTCGCCGCTCTTGGGCGTTGGCGGCATGCCGCGAATATCTCATTGACGCCGCACCAAGTCGTCACCGCGAATGGGCGGACGGCAGGAAGCCCCTCACAACACCAGCCAGGCCACCAGGGGTGCGCACACGGCCAGGAAGGGCAGGCTGATGCGATGGAAGGTCCCCAGCGCGCCCGGCACGCGCGCCAGCCGCAGCGCGATGAGGTTGGCCATCGAGCCCGCCACGAAGCCGAAACCGCCGACGTTCACCGCGACCGCGAGCACGGCGGCGTTGGGGACCGCGTCGGCCAGCACCAGCGTGGCCGGCACGTTGCTGATCACCTGGGACGCGCCGATGGCGGTCAGGTAGGCGGTGAGCGGCTGGTCCAGCGGCAGCGCGCGCAGCAGCCCGGCCACCTGCGGCAGGGCCGCGAGCTGGTGCAGGACCACGAACATCAGCGCGAAGGTCGCCAGCAGCGCCCAGTCCAGCTTCAGCAGCACCTGGCGGTGCCACAGCGCGTAGATCGCCAGGACCACCGCCAGCGCCGGCGCCCAGTGGTGCAGCTCGAGCGCCAGCACGAAGCCGACGAACAGCGCGCCGGACAGCGCGAGCAGCCCGGGCCGGGTCGGCGACCGGTGCGTGTCCGCCGCGAGCGTGATCGGCGCGCGCGGCATCGTGATCAGGATGGTGGCCAGCAGCAGCGCCAGCATCACGCCCACCGAGGGCGCCATCATCGCGATGAAGCCGCCGAAGGATTCGCCGGACTTGTGCCAGAGGTACAGGTTCTGCGGATTGCCGATCGGCGTCAGCGACGATCCGGCATTGACCGCCAGCGCTTCCAGCGCGACGAGGCGGGCCAGCGGCAGATGCGCCTGCGCGGCCAGCTCGCGGGTCAGCGGCACCAGCAGGAACAGGCTGACGTCGTTGGTGACCAGCGCGGCCAGCGCCGCGGCGACGGCGCACAGCAGCAGGGCGAGCTGGCGGGCGCTGCCGGTGCGCGCCAGCAGCGCCCGCGCGGCGGACTGCAGCACGCCGCTGCGTTCCACGCCCTGGGTGATGGCCAGCAGGCCGGTCAACGCCCCCATCGTCTGCCAGTCGATCAGGCCCAGCCACTCGCGCGGCGGCATCGGCCGCAGCACCGCGAAGACGGCGGCCGCGAACAGCAGGAACCACAGCAGCTTGTTGCCGCCGGGGCCCAGGTCATGGTCGCCCGGCGCGCCGGCCGGGGAGGACACGGAGGTCGAAGGGGAAGCCGGGGAAGATGGGGAAGACGGGGGCGTTGACATCGTCATGAATCGTCGCAGGGATCAGAGAGGAGGGCGGCGGGGCACGGCAAGCAGGGTACCGGGTCGCCACTGCGCCGCCAGCGCGGCGCCGACATGTGGCGGGAAGCGGACGATTGTCCGGTCTGACAGCAGCAGGCCATGCAGGTCGCCGCGATCGTTGAACAGCAGCCGCTCGATGCGGCCGCTCGCCGTCAGCTCGCCCAGCGCGCGAGGGGGGCGGCGCGCCGGGCCGGCGCCGGGCTGCGGCGGCCGGTCCGTCCTTCTCAAGACCCGTGCCAGCGCGAGCGCCCAATGAAATCAACGGCTTGCGATCTCCGGCTGGGGCTCCGGCGGATGAAACGCGGACAGCGGGTGTCCGGATCGGAGACAGATCCGGCGCCGCGCGGCGGCAGGTGCGGCCGGGCTGACTATCATCCCGCTCCTCGTCTCCCACCACGCGCTGCGCGGCGCCCGATGACCTCCCTGCGAAGCCAGCTGACGCTGTTCTGGATCCTGCTTCTGGCGACCTGTGGCGCGCTCGCGGTGGCGATGACCGTGCTGTACCGGTCGAGCGCCGGCGCGCAGATCGCCGCCAGCCAGGCCGCGACCGAAGCGGCCTGCGAGTCGCTGGCCGAGCGCTACCGGCGATCGGTGAGCACCGATGCGGCGGCGGCCGGCCGGGTGGACCTGTTGCAGGTGCTGCTCCACCTGGTGCTGGTCGAGGCGCCACAGCTGGAAGGCGGCGTCTGGCGCGTGGGCGAGGGCAATCTGGCCTACGCCTATCCCACCTACGAGGGCAGCGGCGAGAAGCGCGACCTGCCCGCCGCCGAGCAGCCGCTGATCGCCGAGATGAGCGCGCAGGCGGCCCGGGCGGGCCAGCTCAAGACCGACGTGGTGCGCGGCCGCCGCGAGGCCATCGTGATCACCGCCTGCCCGCTGGCGGCGCAAGGCGCGCCGCTCGCCGCCTGGACGATGACGCGCGCCAGCGGCAACGCGCTGGCCGCGCAGGGGTCGCTGCGGGCCGGCCTGGGGGTGCTGCTGGCGCTGGTGCTCGGATCCGCCGCCTGGCTCGGCTGGCTGCTGCGGCGGGGACTCACGCAGGTCGGGGCGCTGCAGGCGCGGCTCGGCCAGGCGGAGGTGGCGGACGCGGAGATGCCGGAACTGGCGCGCACCGGCGTGCGCGAGCTGGACCGCGTGGTCGACGGCTTCAACCGCTTCCGGATCCGGTTCGGCCAGGCCCAGGCCCGCATCCGCGAGTCCGAACTGCAGCGCGGGCGCGACCAGCGCCTGGCGACGCTGGGGCGGATGTCCGGCGCGATCGCGCATGAGATCCGTCATCCGATCGCGGCGATGCGGCTCAAGGCGGAGAACGCGCTGGCCGGGCCGCCCGAGCGGCAGGCCGATGCCCTGCGCGCCATCGTCGGCCAGGTGGACCGGCTGGAGGGCCTGGTCAGAAGCCTGCTCGGCCTGGTGCAGCCCATCACGGTGCAATGGCAGCCGGTGCCGCTCAGGGCCTGGCTGGAGCAGCGCCTGGCCGCCGCGCCGCGCGTCGATGGCGAGCCGCCCCGGCTGTCCCTGGCGGTCGAGGCGCCGGACGCGGCCTGCTTCGATCCGGTCCATCTGGCCCGCGCCGTCGACAACCTGATCGACAACGCCATGCGGCACGCCGCGCCCGGGGGACAGGTCGTGCTGCGCGCCGCCGCCAGCGCGGGCGGCCCCTTGCTGCTGCAGGTGGACGATGACGGCGACGGCGTGCCGCCGGCGCTGCGTCCAGCGCTGTTCGAGCCCTTCGCGAGCGGCCGCGCCGATGGCACCGGGCTGGGCCTGGCGCTGGCGCGGGAAGTGGCCTTCGCGCACGGCGGCGACCTGCGTCACGTGCCCTTGCCGCGAGGCACCCGCTTCGAGCTGGAGATCCCGTGGCGCGCGTCCTGATCGTCGACGATGACGTGGCCTTCCGCGAAGCGCTCGCGGAGACGGTGGCCTCGCTCGGCCACGAGCCCGAGGAGGTGTCCCGCGGCGCGCAGGCGGTGACGCTGCTCGAGCGCGAGCATTACGACGTCGTGCTGCTCGACCAGCGCATGCCCGGCATGGATGGGCTGGGCGTCCTGCAGGCGCTGCAGGCGCAGGGACCGGGCGGGCCGCCCGTGGTCATGCTCACCGCGCATGCGAGCCCCGGCAACACCATCGAGGCGATGCGCCTGGGCGCCTTCGATCACCTGCCCAAGCCGATCACGCGCGACGCGGTCCGTGAGGTGCTCGAGCGGGCCTTGCTCGCCGCGGCGCCGGCGTCGGGGGACAGTCCCGCGTCCAGGGCCGGCAGTGCCGGCAGTGCCGACACCGCGGTGGGCTTCGTCGGCGACAGCCCCGCGATGCGCGACGTGCACAAGCGCATCGGCCTGGCCGCCGCGAGCGCGATGCCGGTGCTCGTGCTGGGCGAGACCGGCACCGGCAAGGAGATGGTGGCGCGCGCGCTGCACCGGCATTCCAGCCGGGCGCACAAGCCCTTCGTGGCCGTGAACTGCGCGGCGATCCCGTCGGAGCTGCTGGAGAGCGAGCTGTTCGGGCATGTGCGCGGCGCCTTCACCGGCGCGGCCACGGACCGCCCCGGCTGCTTCCGCGCGGCGGACGGCGGCGTGCTGCTGCTCGACGAGATCGGCGACATGGCGATGGAGACCCAGGCCAAGATCCTGCGGGCGCTGCAGGAGGGCGAGGTGACACCGGTCGGCGCGGCGCGGCCGCTGCGCGTGGATGTGCGGGTGGTCGCCGCGACGCACAAGGACCTGGCGGAGGCGGTGCGCGACGGCTGCTTCCGCGAGGACCTGCGCTACCGGCTCGACGTGCTGCCGATCCGCATCCCGCCGCTGCGCGAGCGGGTCGAGGACATCCTGCCGCTGGCCGCGCACTTCCTGCGCGCGGCGGCGGGGCCAGCGCCGGCCAAAGTCCTGTCGTCCGGGGCCGGGCAGGCGCTGCTGGCCCATCGCTGGCCGGGCAACGTGCGCGAGCTGCGCAACGCGATGGAGCGCTGCCATGCGCTCGGCCGCCAGCAAGTGCTGTCGGCGCGGGACATCGAGGCGCACCTGGAAGCCGGGCCGCCGGCGACGGACGCGCCGGACGCCGCGCCGCAGGCCTGGCTCGATGGCGAGCTGCCCGCCGCGGTCGAGCAACTGGAGCGCGTGATGATCCGGCGCGCGCTGGACCAGTCGCGCGGGAACCGGGCGGAGGCCGCGCGGCGGCTGGGCATTCATCGGCAGCTGCTGTATCGCAAGCTGCGGCAGTACGGGTTGGAGTAGCAGGGGAGGCAATGAATCCAGGGGTTCAACAGGAGGAGGCCGCGGCCATGGGGTCGGTCAATGGGTCGGTCAATGGGTCGGCCACCGGGACGGCCATGGGGCCGGGGGTGACGCGGCGGCGGTTCTGCGGTCTGGCGGCGGCGATGTCGCCCATCGCGGCATGGCCGCAGGGGCGGGCCGCGGCGGCGGACGAGGTCCCGCTGCAGATTCCGCTGGCGCTGTCGGAGGCGTTGGATCCGCAATTCGTGACGCCGCTGCTGCGGCTCATCGAACAGCCGGCCCGCGTCCGCTGGACGCTCCTGCCAGTGCCGTTCAGCCGCTTGCTGATGATGGTCGAGCAGGGCGAGGCCATGGGTTTCGGCGCCAGTCCGACCGACGCGCGCGCGGCGCGCTGGCGCTTCTCGACGCAGGTGTTCCGCGGCGCGGTCTGGGCGGTGAGCCGGCGCGGGCACGCGATCGACGCGCGCCGGCTGGAGGACCTGCGCGGGCTGTCGGTGTGCACGTCCCGCCAGGCCAGCTACGGCGCGGAGCTGGACGACGCGGCGGGCCGTCCCTTCCGCACCGAGTACGTGGCCGGCGGGCTCGCCCAGCGGCTGCGCACCTTCCAGGCCGGCCGCTGCGACGTGCTGCTGGTGACCGGCCGCAATGCCTCGGCCGCCGCGATGCGCGACCGCCTGCGCGCGGCGGGCGCCGACGCGCAGGCGCTGGTCATCGGCGAGCGGCCGCTGGTGGAGGAAGGCGTGCACTTCGCCGTCGCGAAGGACAGCCGCTTCGCCGGCGTGATGCCGCGCCTGGACGCGGCCATCGAGGCGCGGCGGGTGCGCATCGGCCAGATGGCCCGCGAGTAGCGCGGCGAATGGCCCGGCGAGTAGCGCGGGCCATCGCCCGTCAGCGCGCCAGCTCGGCGATGGCGGCCGGCGTCAGCGCCCCGCTGTAGATCCGCAGGTCCTGCATGCGCCCCTTGAAGAACGGGTCGCCCCCGTACTGCGAGCGGCCCAGCCAGGTCTGCGTCGTCTGGCCGAACTGGTTCGGCGCCATCCAGATGCCGTCATGGCTGCCGGCCGGCGCGCCGTCGACGTAGATCGTGCCGACGGTGCCCGCCAGCGTCACGGCCACATGCACCCAGCGGCCGGCGGGCAGGGCGGGCGCGGCCAGCGGCTGCTCGGTCCAGAACTGGTTGCGCGAGGCCAGCACGCGCATCTGGTTCGGCGTGCCGCCGTCGCGCGGGGTCAGGGCAAGGTAGGCCACGTCGTTCGAGCCGAAATCGAAGATCCGCGTGTTGACCGCGCTGGTCTCCCAGTACACCCACACGGCGAGCGTGAAGTCGCCGAGCGTCGAGACGGCGCCATCGGGCAGGCGCACGTGCCCATCGCGGCCGTCGAGCGCCACGGCGTTGCCGCCATTGCGCCCCGTCCCCCAACTTGCGCCGCCCACCAGTTGGCCGTGAAGTCCCCGGCCGCTCACGTCGTTGACATTGCCGTTGAGCGGCAGGTGCAGCCACAGCTCGCCCGGCACGGCCACGCGGGCGGTCTCCGCGCCAACGCGCTCACCGAGCGGCGTGACGGCACTGATGCGGTAGAACCAGGTGCCCTGCCCAGGGGCGTCCGTGTACGTGCGGGGATCCACGACCGTGGCCACCGTCGTGAACAGGCCGTTGGCGGCATTCGACCGCTGGACCAGGTATTGCGTGGCGTCGGCGCAGCCCCACCACGAGAGCTGCACCTTGGCATCGCTGAGGTGGGCGCTCAGGCCGGAAGGCCGGGCGGGGGCCGCGGGGGCCCGAACGAAGAACAGCGTGCCCAGGCCCACGCAGTCACCGCCATCGCTTCGCTCCGGCCGGACCTGGTCGACCATCGCCTGGGTCCAGGGCGCCGACAGCCCCTTGCGGCCGACGTAGTGGTTGAGGATCAGCTCCCAGCACGGGCGCCGGCTGCCGCTGCCGGCCGCCGCGGTGCCCACGCCCCAGACCCCGTTGTAGGGCGCGAACGGCATCACGTAAGGCGTGCCGTTGGCGTCGCTGAGGTTGGTCTTGGCGACGTACTCCGCCCCCGCCAGCAGCCGGTTGTTCCAAAGGCCGTAGAGGTCCTCGCCCTGGTTCCAGGCCATCTCGCAAAGCATGCCCGCCAGCGCGATCCCGAGGGTCGAGTGCCCCTGATCCCGGTGGCTTTCCTGCCACTGGCCCAGGTAGCCGGGATGCAGGTAGTAGACGCTGTTGCTGATCGCGCCGTTGCCGCGGCCCGTCTTGTAGTAACGCACGGCTTCCGCGGCGATGTCGGGACGCTCGCAGGCCACGCCGATGGCATACATGCCACACAGGTTGGCCAAGTCCCAGTTGGCCCAGTAATGGGTGACCTTTCGCCGCTCGGTCCCGTTGTGGTTGGTCAGGAAATCATGGCAGCGCGAGTAGAAGACCTTGAGCAGCATGTCCTGGAACCGTGCGACGTCGTCCTTCGCCCAGCCCTCGTAGCTGCGCATGATCTCCGCCGCGTTGGCCCACTGGTTGCCATACAGCCCCGAGGCCAGGAACAGGTTGGAGTTGCCGCCGAGGTCCTTCAGCGTGACCGCCCAGGCGTTGAGGAACTTCACGGCGTCGTTGGCGTAGGCCGTGTCTCCAGTGATCTTCCAACGAACCGCCAGGTGATAGGCGCGCATCATGTCGACGATCATGGCGCCGTAGTTCTCGCCGTCGCCCCCCCGGATGACGAGCGGGAGCGGTTTCGGCGTGGCGCCCAGATCGGATCTGCGCGCGCCCAGGAACTGGTTCCACCCGCCCAGCCATGGCTGCAGCCCCGCGGCGACCTTGTCGTGCATCCGCTGGAAATCGGCCTTGGTGTGCAGTAGCGCGGGCGCAAGCGCTGGCGCCGGTGCGGGCGCCGGTGCGGGTGCCGGTGCGGGTGCCGGCGTGGGTGCCGGTGTGGGTGCCGGCGTGGGTGCCGGCGTGGGTGCCGGCGTGGGTGCCGGCGTGGGTGCCGGCGTGGGTGCCGGCGTGGGTGCCGGCGTGGGCGCCGGCGTGGGCGCCGGCGTGGGCGCCGTAGGCGGCACGGGCGCTGGCGCTGGGACGGGTGCAGGCGGCGCACCCGGAGGCGCGGCCGGCGGATCGGCTTCTGGCGGCGATGGGATGACGAATTCCGGCTCGCCCTTGCCTGAGGCGGTGCCCACCACGGGCGTGCCGGCTTCGCTGTTGGGGCCGCCGCCGCATCCCGGGATCAGCGGCAGCACGGGCAGCAGGCCCGCGCCGAAGGTCAACAGGCGGCGCCGGGGATCGGGCGCTCCGTCGATCGTTGCCGATTCAACCGCGGGCTTCGTCATCTTGACTGCTTCAACCATCACACTGCTCCAACGACTTCAATTACTTCAACTACTTCAACTGCTTGACTGCTTCAACGCGCCGGCGTGAGCCGCACCATGATCACGCCGTGCGGCGCGACGGTGCCGCCGTAGCCCTTGCTTACGCCCTTGGCGACGCGCTTGCTCCACAGGTCCGTCACGTCGGCCTTGCGATCGGCGGGCCACTGGAGCAGGCTCCAGTCCACGCGCATGTCGGCCGGCGCGCGGCCGCGGTTGAAGAGCACCACGGCGTGATCGCCGTCCTTGAGCGGGCGGGCCCAGATCTCGAGCTCGCCCTGCTTCCACAGGCGCTGTCCCTGCCGGCCCAGCGGATCCTGGTCGACGGCGATGACGTCGGCGTTGGTCAGGATGCGGCGCGTGTCCGCGTCCATCTTCGACAGGTCGTTGCCGGCGATCAGCGGCGCGGCCAGCATGGCCCACAGCGAGAAGTGCGACTCGTACTCGGTGGTGCTCATGCCGCCGTTGCCGACCTCCAGCATGTCGGGGTCGTTCCAGCCGTTGGGGCCGGCGTGCGGCGCGCGTTCGACCTGCATGTCGAGGATGTCGGTCATGCCGTGCGACCAGTCCTTCTTGCCCTCCCAGGCGTCGAAGATGTCGCCCGTGGTGCGCCACAGATGGCCCACCACCGGGCCCCAGCGTTCGGGATGGTCGGTACCCCATTCGCAGATGGACAGCACGATGTCGCGGCCCGACTCGCGCAGCGCCTTGGCCATGATGGTGTAGGCCGCCTCGGCGTTGCGGGGGCCGGTGTGGCACCAGTCGTACTTCAGATAGTCGACGCCCCAGCGGGCGTACTGGCGCGCGTCCTGGAACTCGTGGCCGGCGCTGCCGGGACGTCCGCCGCAGGTCAGCGAGCCGGCGTCGGAATAGAGGCCGAACTTGAGGCCCTTGCCGTGGACGTAGTCGGCCAGCGCCTTGATGCCCGACGGGAAGCGGTCGGGATCGGCCTGGATGTTGCCGTCGGCGTCACGGCTCTTCTGCCAGCAGTCGTCGATGACGATGTAGCGGTAGCCGGCGTCCTTCATGCCGGAGGCCGCCATCGCGTCGGCCTGCTGGCGGATCAACTGCTCGCTGACGTTGCAACCGAACTTGTTCCAGGAGTTCCAGCCCATCGGCGGTGTCGGTGCGATGGCGGGCTTGGGCGCGTCGAGCTTCAGGGTCTCGTGGGCCTGCGCGGGGGCCATGGCCGCGCCAGCGAGCAGCGCGATCAGGGCCAGGGCCGGCACGGCGCGTCGGAGGAGGGAATGCATCAGGAAGGTCCTTGAGTGGATTCAGGAAAGAGAGCGGGGTCTTCAGCGTCCGTAGCGGCGGCCCGCCGAGGCAAGCGGCCAGTCGTCGGTGCGCAGCGGCGGCAGCGGCAGGCCGTCGCCGCCGACGATGTTGGCTTCGCTCGGGTTGTCGACCCAGGCATAGCGCGCCGCCACCGGCGCGGCGACCGCGCTGCTGCCCAGCACGATGCGATCGCCGTCGAAGCGGGCCTGCGCGGGCGCCCAGCGGCGGTCGGCGCCGGCCACGTAGAAGCCGCGCAGCGGCTCGCCGGCGCGCGCGGTGCGCAGGCCACCCTCGGTGCGGTCGAAGCGCAGCTCGAACTCCGCGCTGCGGGCCTGGCTGCCGGTCAGGCGCGGGCCCGAGGCCGGCGCGGCGCGCAGGCCCAGCTCATGCATCGCGACGGCGGCCAGGCGCTCGCCGACGGTGCGCTTGTTGCGCGGATGGATGTCGACCGCGTCGCCGACGTCGATCGCCGTCGCCATGCCGGTATGCGGCAGCACGAGCGCGGCCGCCTGGCTGGCGCGCAGTTCAGCCCAGCCGTTGCCGTCGGGGCGGTTGTCGGCCAGCGGCCGCCACGCGGCCAGTTGCACGAACAGGAAGGGCAGGTCGGCGTCGCCGAACTGCTGGCGCCAGTCCTGGATGAGGCGCTTGAAGCCGTCGGCATAGGCCGCCGCGCGGCCGGAGTTCTCCTCGCCCTGGTACCAGAGGACGCCCCGCACCGACAGGCCTTGGAGCGGCGCGATCAGGCCGTTGTGGCCCAGCGCCGGCGCGTTGTTGGCGACCGGGCCGGCCGCCGGCGCGAGCTTCTCGACGCGGGCGCGCCAGGCGCCGGCCAGCGTCACGGCGCCGGCCGCCGTGTCCAGGCGCAGGTCGGCGGCATCGCCGTGGATGCCGCCCCCGCCGCCGGTGTCGGTCACGCGCACGGCGATCCAGTTGGCGCCCGCGCGCAGCGTGCCGGCGGGCACGGCATAGCGGCGGGACAGTTCCCAGCCGCATTGGCCGCCGACGCGCTGGCCGTTGATCCAGACCTCGTCGCAGTCGTCGACCTTGGCCAGATGCAGCTCGGCCGCGCCGGCCGCCTGCGCCGCGGTCAGCTCGACGCGCTTGCGCATCCACACGATGCCGTCGACGTCGGCCAGCCCCTGGCCTTCCCACAGGCCGGGCGCCTGCAGCGTGGGCCACTTCAGGTCGAGGTCGGCGGCGGCGCTCCAGCCGGAGGCGTCCACGCGCTCCAGCGGCAGGCCCGGCTGCCAGGCCGCCACGCGCCGCTGCAGGCGCTGGCCGAGCGCGGCGCTGAAGGCGGCGTTGTCCTCGGGCAGCGCCCGCACGGCGGGCGCGAGGTCCGCGTCGCGCAGGGCGGCGGCGCGGCTCATCCAGGTCTCCAGCATGGAGCCGCCCCAGGCCGTGTCGATCAGGCCGATGGGGATGCCCTGCACCGCCTGCATGCGGCGCGCGAAGTGATAGCCGACGGCGCTGAACCCGCCCACGCCGCCGGGCTCGGCGACGACCCAGGGCGCCGGCGCGATCTCCGCCTCCGGCCGCACGCTGGCCCGCTGCGGCACGCGCAGGTGGCGCAGCCGCGCGTCCTGCGGCGAGGCCACCTCCTGCGGCCCGGTGTCGGTCTGCGCCAGCGGCCACTCCATGTTGGACTGCCCGCCCAGCAGCCAGACGTCGCCGATCAGGACGTCCTCCAGCGTGACCGTCTGGTCGCCGGTCACCTGCAGCCGGTGCGGGCCGCCGGCCGGCAACGGGTCCATCTGCACGCGCCAGCGGCCGTCCGCGCCGGCGCGGGTGGAGGCCTGGCGGCCGCCCAGCGTCACGGTCAGCGACTGGCCCGGCGTGGCCTGGCCCCAGACCCGCAAGGGGCGGTCGCGCTGCAGCACCATGTGCTCGCCGAAAACCTCGGACAGGCGCACGTCGGCCTGGGCGGTCGCGGCCACCAGGGCCAGCATCAGGGGAAGAGCGGTTTTCTTCATGGAGGAAGGGCAGGGGAATCGACAGGCACTGCCAGGGCCTGGCCCTGGTAGCGCACGGTGCGGGTCTGCTCGACCCGGTCGGGGGTGGCCATCAGGCGCACGCGCAGCTCGCGACGCGCGACCAGGCCGGGGAAGCGTCCCTGGCGGGCGCCGATGTGCAGCGTGCGGCGGGCATCGTCCCAGCGCAGCGCGACGGTGGCGCGCTCGCCGCGCTCGTAGCGGTAGGTCTCGCCGTCGTCCTCGTACAGGACGAAGCGGCCGTCGGCGCCGGGGTAGACGCGGATCTCCCACGGCGCGCCGGCGTCCTGGCCGGTGTGCTCGACGACGGGCCCCATCGGCACGATGGCGCCGCCACGCACGAACAGCGGGAACTCGTCCAGCGCGTAGGCGCGCGCGACACGGCCACCGCCCGCGTGGCGCTGACCGGTCCAGAAGTCGAACCAGTCGCAGCCGGCGGGCAGCAGCGTTTCCTGGTTGCGATCCAGCCGGCCTTGCAGCTCGGCCAGCTCGCGCGCCTGGCCCGGCGTGCGCCACGCCAGCCGCAGCAGCCGGCCGCGTGTCTCCTGGAAATAGTCGATGCGCAGCTTCAGGCGCTGCCCCGCGCGCAGCGTCAGGCGATAGCCCTTGAAGCGCGGCGGGCCCAGGTTCCAGTCGTCCACGACGAGCTCGTCCTCCAGCCACAGCCGGAAGCCGTCGTCGCCCTCGAGGCCGATCTCATGCTCGCCGCTCTCGGCGGCGATGAGCTCGCCGGTCCAGCGCGCCGAGAAGCGCATCAGCCCGTTCAGTCCCGGCGGCACGCTGCCCAGCGGCGGATCGGGCCAGCGATGCTCGATCACCGTGTCGACGGTGCGGCTCGCGGGCTTCTCGAAGTTCATGCCGTCGAAGTACTCGAGCAGCAGGCCGCCCTGGCCGTCCGGCGTGCGCAACTGCGCCGGCGGCACGGTCGCGGGCGGCGGCAGCACGGCATGGAACATCGGCCGCGTGATCGGCTGCACCAGGAAGGCCGGCCCGAACATGTAGGTGTCGTCGACCTTGCGCAGCGCGGTCTGGTCCGGGAAGTCCATCGCCAGGCCGCGCATCATCAGATAGCCCTCCTGCGTGGCGCGCCAGGCGAGGCTGTAGAGGTAGGGGAGCAGCTGGTAGCGCAGCTCGGCGGCGCGGCGCAGCGAGGCGTACAGCGCCGGATCCAGCGTCTTGAACAGATAGGGCTCGCGCTCGACCGAGGTGCCGTGGATGCGGTAGATCGGATTGAAGATGCCGAACTGGTTCCAGCGCGCGTAGAGCTCGCGCCAGGCCGGGTTGCGCTCCCCGCCGGCGAAGTTCACGAAGAAGCCGCCGGTGTCCTGCGACCAGTAGGGCAGTCCGGCCATCGCGACGTTCAACCCGCCGGCGATCTGCGCGCGCAGCGAGGCCCAGCTGGATTCCGTGTCGCCGGACCAGGGCAGGGCGGCGTAGCGCTGCTGGCCGGCCCAGGCCGAGCGCGTCAGCGTGAACACGCGCCGGCCCGACGGCCCCGCGGCGCGCTGCCCTTCGTAGACGCCGCGCGTCGTCAGCAGGCTGTAGACGTTCAGGTAGCGCGTGAAGTCGCCCATCGCGTTGCGGCCCAGGCGCTTGATGTCGGCCTCGACCTCGGCCGGATCGTGCGCCGCGCCGCCGACCTCGACCTCGGTGCCATCCATCCACAGCGCGTCCACGCCGGCGTCCAGCAGGCCTTGCTTCACGTGCTTGAAGTAGATGCGGCGTCCGGTGGCGCTGAACGCGTCGTAGATGCGCGCGCGCTTGGAGATCCAGTGCAGCGGCTCGAAGCGCAGGCGCTGCGTGTCGAGCTCGCGCGCCAGCGCCGTGTCGTTGCCCACCGAGGGCCAGATCGACACCATCAGCCGCGTGTGCAGCGGCCCGTGCAGCTCGCGCGTCATGGCGGCCGGATCGGGGAAGCGCTCCCTGTCCCAGACCATGCCGCTCCATTTGCCGTCCCAGACGCCGTCCTGCTCGCCGCCCCAGTACTGCCAGTCCTGCACGATGTAGTCGAGCGGGAAGCCGTCGGCGCGGAAGTGCCGCGCCACGTCCAGCAACTGCTGCTGGGTCTGGTAGCGCTCCTTGCTCATGAACAGCCCGAACGCGGCCTTGGGGAACATCGGCGCGGCGCCGGTCAACTGCCGGTAGCCGGCGATCACGCCGTCCATGTCGCCGCCGGCGACGACGTAGTAGTCGGCCCCGGCAGGCGCGCTCTCGGCGCGGAAGGTGGCGCCGTCCGGCCCGTCGCGGAAGTGCATCTTCGAGTAGACGTCCCACAGCAGGCCCCAGCGGCGCGTCGACACCATGAACGGCACGACGATGCCGATGTTGGTCTGCACCATCAGGACCTCGCGGCCGCGGTAGTCCATGTAGGGCTCGTTGTACTGGCCCAGGCCGTACAGCGACTCGTCCGGCGTGAGGCTGAAATGCTGCGCGAGCGCGTAGCTGGGAACGCCGGCGATCTCGACCTGCGCCAGCTCCGTGGGCGCGTCGCCGCGCTCGCGCGTCAGCAGCCGGCCGTCGCCGTCCAGGAAGCTCAGCGCGCCGCTGCGCTTGTCGACGCGGACCTGCATCCCCGGGCCGATGAGGATGAGGCTGTCCGCCTGATCGCGCACCTCCACGGCGACCGGCCGGGGCCTGGCCACGACCACCAGGCTGGGCTGCGCCGTGTGCGCCACGCCCAGGTGGGCGGCGATGCGCACCAGGCCCGGACCGTAGAACAGGACGGCCTTGGTCAGGCCGTCGAGGCGGAACTGCACGCCCTCGGCGACACGCCGCCAGCGGAAGCCGTCCTGCGGGCCGTCCAGCGGCAGCGCGCTCAGTTGCCCGGCCGCGTCGAGCGCGGAAGGCAGCGGCGCGGTGCCCGCCGTGCCCGCGGCGCTCGAGGCCGCGGCCAGGGGGCCGGCCGCGGTCAGCGCCATCAGCCCGAACACATCACGGCGTCTCATCTCAGCGCATCCTCCCGTTCATCGGCCGCGGCGGGCGCCGGCCCTCAAGGCGCCGGTTCCAGCATCACGGCGGCCCCGCCCGCGGCGGCCAGCGCCAGGGTCAACGCATCCGCGTTCGTCACGTCCCGCACGCTGCGCCGGACCTCGCGCACGACCTCGCCGTCCTGCCAGATCGTCGCGCGCCAGCGCCCCGGCGGCAGGAAGCCGAGCTTGACCGTCTCGACGCGCGCGCGGTCGGCCGTCATCGCGCCGATGAACCAGGTCTTGCCGCTGCGCCGCGCCAGCACGATGTCCTGACCGGGCTCGCCATCGATGAAGCGCGTCTCGTCCCAGGCCGTGGGCACGCGGCGCACGAAGTCGAAACCCGGCTCGCCGCGGTAGTTGGACGGATCGTCGGAGACCATCTGCAGCGGGCTGTCGTAGACCACGTACATGGCCAGCGCCTGGCCGCGCGTGGTCTGCGTCTGCGGCATCACGGCGTGCACCTCGAAGGACTGCGGCGTGGCGTTGCGGAAGCCGCCCGGCGTGTAGTCCATCGGCCCGGCCAGCATGCGGGTGTAGGGCAGCGTCAGGTTGTGCTGGGGCGTGATGCGCCGGTCCATCTTGTTCCACTCGGCGCCCAGCACGCCTTCCTGCGTGATGAAGTTGGGATGGCTGCGCTGCAGGCCGGCGGGCACGTAGGCGCCGTGCAGGTCCAGCAGCAGGTGGCGCCTGGCGGTGGCCTCGGCCAGGCGCTGGTAGAAGGCCACCATGTCCTGGTCGTCGCGGTTCATGAAGTCGACCTTGATGCCCTTGATGCCCCAGCGCGCGTAGGTGTCGAGCACCTCGTCCATGCGCGGCGCCAGGTGCTCCCAGTGCACCCACAGCAGCAGCCCGACGCCCTTGCCGGCGGCGTAGCGCACCAGGGCCGGCATGTCGATGCCGTCGGCCGCCCGCGTGATGTCGGTGCCGGGCAGCGCGTCGCAGCACGCGCCAGTGCCGAAGGCCCAGCCGGCGTCCATCAGGTGGTAGGGGAAGCCCGATTCCGCCGCGAAGTCGATGAAGCGCTTGTACGCGGCCAGGTCGGGCTTCACGCCCTCGAGCGGGCCCGACCACCAGTCCCACGAGACCTTGCCCGGCTTGACCCAGCTGAAGTCGCCGCGCGGCGCCGGGTTGAGGTTGCCCACCAGGTGCGACTCGATCAGCTGGCCGGCGCGGTCCGCCATCATGACGGCGCGCCAGGCGGTCGTCAGGCCGGCCGCCGAGACGTAGGCGGCGCCTTCGCGCTTGGGCACGGCGGACAGGCGGACCTGCAGCGCCGCGCCGTCACGCCACAGCGAGGCGCCGGTGTAGCCCTCCAGGTGGGCCTGCGTGATGGCGTAGTGCGTGCGGCCCGACGGCGTGGCGCAGACCACCGGCACGTCGTAGCCCTCGTCGCGCTTGAGCTGCGAGATCCGCAGCCGCTCGAACGGCCGTTCATGCGCGCCTTCCACCGGGGTGACGAGGCAGGCCGGATCGCCCGCCGGCACGAAGGCCGTGCGCTCGGCGCGCACGCGCACCGGGTCCTTGCCCTCGAGCCGGTAGCGGAAGGCCACCCCGTCGTCATAGGCGCGCGCATCGATGAAGAGCCGCCGGCCGCTGCCCGCCTCGCGGAAGGCCAGGGTCGCGCCGAGGTAGTGATCGCGCGCCGTGGCCGCCTTGGTGGCCACGAGCGGGATGACGCGGTCTTCCCGCGTGTCCTGGCGCGATTCCAGCGTCAGCGCGCCCAGCGGCGGCTGGCCGTCCAGCTCCAGCCCCAGCGCCGAGTCGGCGATGACCGTCTCGCCATGGCGGCTGATGCTGAAGCGGCTGGCGTCGTCGGCGACGCGCAGCGTGATGCGCCCGTCGGGCGAGGAGAGCAGGGCGTCCGCCGCCTGGGCGCCGGAGGCGGCCAGCGCCAGGACGGCCACGCCGATGCGAGTGACGCGGGTGATGCGGCTGATGCGAGTGATGGTCTTCATGCGGAGAAAGAGGAGGGCCCGTCGCCGGGCCCCGTGGTCAGTTGCTGTACACCACGCCGCGGCAGGTGCCGCCGGCGTAGACCCGTCCGAAGAGGCCCTGGTCGGCGGCCACCACGCCCACGCCGGCGTACTGGTGCGCGTCGTCGTTGTGGCGGACCCAGGTGGCGCCGCCGTCGTCGGAGCGCCAGACCGCCCAGAGCCCGTTGATCACGCCCACCACGTAGACCGCGGCCGAGTAGGACGAACCCGGCTTGGCCTTGCCCAGCGCGACGATGCTGGCGCCCGCCACTTCAGGCCCGAGCCAGTCCTGGCGGCCGCCCCAGATCGGCGCGAACGCGTTGATCCGGGTCCAGCTCGCGCCCGAGTCCACCGAGTGATACACGGCCAGGCCGTCGGCCACCCAGAGGTCGCCCTCGGCGTTCGGGTTCACCGCCATCGACGACGATCCCCAGGGCGCGAAGCGCATGTTGGCCGACACCGATCCCTGGCTCAGCGCGAAGTTGTGGCCGCCATCCGTCGAGACATAGACCTTGGCCTGGGTGTAGGTCCACCAGGCGCCGCCCGAGTCGTAGGCATAGACCTTGTTCGCGTTCCTGCGGTCCGGGACCAGGCGGTAGCTGCGCGGCACCCCGCCGACGACCGCCAGCCCCGGCAGATTGGTGGCGGTCCAGCTGTTGCCGTTGTCGGTGGTGTAGGACGGCACCGAATCGGCCGGCGCCCACACCACCCGGTTGCGGGCGGTGACGGCGAGGTTGGAGGCCTGGTTCGGGTGGTCCGCCACGCCGGCCGGCAGCCGCGCGAAGGAGGCCCAGGTCCGGCCGCCGTCGCCGGACCAGTAGCCCGCGCCGGACTGGGAGCCGGACGGGTTGTTCACGGCGACGCCCGCGGCGATGTAGTTCGGATCGGACCACGCCATGTCGCTCGAGTTGCCGTTGCTCCATCCCTTGAACGGACTCAGCGTCGGCGCCTGCGTGAGGTCGGTGTGGATCCAGGTGCCGACGTCGCCCGAGCTGTTCAGCAGCGTGTAGGGCGCGCCCGCCGGCGGCGTGTTCAGGGCCAGCGTGCAGGTCTCTTCCAGCCCGTTGACCGCGAAGTTCCAGCTCGGCGTCGACGACGAGGCGTTGCGCGTCTCCCAGATGCCGCCGCCGAAGACATGCAGCACGCGGTCGCGGTTGAAGGGATCGATCTCGACATCGTCGATCCAGCCGGAGAAGCCGTCGCTGGCCGGCGTGTGCGGCATCGTGGCGGCGATCTCGCGCCAGTTGCGGCCGCCGTCGTCGGACAGCTGCACGACCTGCTGGCCGCTGTAGTTGCCCCAGGTGCCGCTCACGCCCAGCGCGATGCGCGCGGTGGCGCCGGTGCCCAGCACCGACAGGCCGCCGTAGCCGGCGCCATCGTTGCTGTTGAGCAGGGTCCAGGTGTTGCCGTTGCTGCCATCGAACCGGTACAGCCGCGCGGGGCCGGCGTCGCCCGGGCCCGCGCCCTTGGTGAACAGCATGTAAAGCGCGCCGTCGGCCGTGCGCACGATGTGCGGGATGTGGAAGCCCGACACCGGCGTCGAGACCGGCGTCCAGGTGGCGCCGCCGTTGACCGACTTGTAGAGGTTGGAGCTCAGGCCCGCCGCGTTGACGTAGTCCGGCGCGATGGCGGCCCACAGGATCCAGGTCGGCGATCCGGAGCCCTTGGTCGAGGTGTCGAACACCAGGTGCTCGACGCCCATGACCTGGCCGCCCAGGTTGTTGATCTGGTCGGCGGTCAGCTTCGTCGACGACAGCCCGGTCGCCTGGGCCCAGGTGCGGCCCGAATCGGCGCTCCTCCACAGCCCGGCCGTGCGCGAGGCGTAGAACAGGATCGCCGGGTTGTTGGGGTCGACCGACAGGCGCTCGCCGATGGCGCGGCCGTTGTTGTTGCCGCCGGCGGAGAAGGGCAGGTTGACGGAGGTCCAGCTGCCGCCGCGATTGCCGGAGATGTACAGCCGGGCCGTGGCATCCGCCGACGCGGACATGCCGGTGACCATGTAGACGCGCTGGTCGTTGGTGGGATCCAGGGCGATGCTCTCGACGCCGTGATGGAAGCCCTCGGCCGCGGTGAAGCCGTCGTTGATCGGCACCCAGGACGAGGCGCTCGCGTTCCAGCGGTAGGCGCCGCCGACGTCGGTGCGCGCGTACAGCAGGTCCTTGGTGGCCGGATGGAAGACCAGGCCGGTCACGTAGCCGCCGCCGCCGAACTTCACGCTGGCCCAGGTGCCGGTGTTGATCGAGAAGGCCTGCTGGCTCTTGGCGCCGCACGCATTGGTGTAGGTGGCCGTGGCGGTGCAGGACGCGGCGGGCTGCACGGTCTGCTCGCGCGACGCGCCGACGGTGCCGCAGCCGCTCCAGCTCCAGGTGCCGCCGGAGATCGGCTGCGGCCCCAGGATGGCCGAGCCGCCGGTCTTGAGCGTGGCCGAGGCTGTCGGCGACCAGGTGCCGCCGACATTCACATAGGGTTGGATGGGCGTCGGGGTGCAGGTCTGGGCCGCGGCGGAGGACATGCCAGCGGCCGCCAGGGCCAGCAACAGGGTCGATGACTGCAGGGTCATGGGTCTACCTTTCAACGACGGGCCCGGCCGGGCTGTCTCCTCCGGGCGCGAGCGTGATGGAACGGATGGGCGCCCGATGAGGGCGCGTGATATTCCGCTATATCAAGCTGGCGTGATGTTAATTTGTGTGTTGAATGAACTATCTAGGGGAAAGACCTCACCGGAACGGTGCGGCGCACGGGAGCGGTGCGCGCAGGCGCTGATCAGGCGCCGGTCAGGTGATGGTCAGCCGCGCCGCTCGCGGCGGCCCCAGCGTGACGCCGGGGATGATCGCCGTCGGCAGCACCAGGTTGCCGGCGGCGGGCAGGGGCTGTTGGCGCCGCATGGCCTCGATGCGCTCGAGCAGCATCTCGACCGCGCGGCGGCCCATGTCATGCAGCGGCTGGCGCATCGTGGCCATCTGCACCGACCGCGCCATCAGCGTGTGGTCGTAGCCCACGACCGACACGTCCTCCGGGATGCGCAGGCCCCGGGCGCGGAGCGCCTCGATGGCGCCGAACGCGATGGCGTCGTTGCCGCCGAAGACCGCGTCGGGCAGTTGCCGTCCGCGCTGGTGCCCCAGCCAGGCCGCCATGGCTTCGCGGCCGCCCTCGATGCTGAGCGGGGCCCGGATCACGTGGCCCGCGGCCGGCTTGACACCCGCCTCGGCATGGGCGCGCAGATAGCCGTCGACGCGGTGGTTCGATCCGGCGTAGGCCTCGGGCCCGCCGATGTGAAGGATGCGGCGATGGCCGCGCGCGAGCAGCTCGCGCACCATGTCGTGCGCGCCGGCCTCGTCGTCCGTCTCCAGGTTGGCGACGCCGGCCAATGGACGGTCGGAGTGGACCGAGACCATCGGCGTGTGCTGCGGGAGCCAGGTGGCGCCGTCGTCCGGCAGGCGAGGCGCGAGCAGGACCAGTCCGTCGACGCGCCCGTCGCACAGGGCCGGGAGGCGGACCCGCGCCTCCTGCCAGTCGCTCAGCGTGAAGACGACGGGGGTCTGTCCGGCCGCGGTCGCGCCCTGGATGACGCCGCTGAAGACCTCCAGGACATACAGGTTGGGCTCATCGCCCTGAAAGTTGGCGACGAAGCCGATCGCATTCGTGCGCTGGCTGGCCAGCGCGCGCGCCGTGGCGTTGGGCCGGTACTGGAGCCGCTCGGCCGCGGCCAGGACGCGTTCGCGCGTCTCGGCCGACACGCGCGCCGATCCGCGGCGTCCGCCGTTCAGCGCGGAGGAGGCGGCCATGTCCGAGACCCCGGCGGCGCGGGCAACGTCGGCGAGCGTCGGCGCGTCGCTGCGGCGGCGCGTCGATCGGGGCGGGGAGTCGGACGGAGGTTTGGGCGGCGAGGCGGGCACGGCGGCTCGAGTCATGGCAGCGCAAGGCGGCGGACTGTAGCACCGCGGCGGCCGCGGCCGGATCAGGCCGGCGCGTGCCAGGGCCCGGTGGTCTCGCGCACCTCGAGCAGGATGTCCGGCACCGTCGGCGCGGGCGCCTCCATCTCCCGGCCCAGCGCGTGCAGCATGGCCCAGGCCGCGGCCTGTCCCATCGCGAAGGTGTGCTGGCGCACCGCGGTGACCGGCGGCGTCATGTACTTCGACTGCGGCAGATCGTCGAAGCCGACGAGCGAGAGGTCCTGCGGGACGCGCAGGCCGCGGCGATGCAGCACCAGCTTCGCGCCCCACAGCGACTGGTCGTTGGCGCAGAACACCGCGGAGAACGCAGGTCCGCCGGCCAGCAGCGATTCCATCGCGGCGATGCCGCCGCCTTCCATGAAGTCGCCTTCGACGATCAATGCGGGATCGACGCTCAGTCCGGCCTGGCGATGGGCCAGCATGAAGCCCTCCTTGCGCTCCTGGCCGTCGATCTGCGCCGACGGGCCGGCGATGTGGGCGATGCGCCGGTGGCCCAGGCCGATCAGGTGCGCGGTGGCGAGCCGCGCCCCTTCGACCTGGTCCTGATAGAACGACAGCACGCCGGCCGCCTCGCAGCGCCGGCCGATGATCGCCACCGGCAGCTGCTGCGCGAGTTCCGCGAGCCGGGCCTCGCCCAGGCGTCCGCCCAGCACGATCAGCGCGTCGACCTTGCGCGCCGTCAGCAGCGCGACCCGTTCCGACTCCTCGTCGGGATTCCAGTGACCCGGCACGACGATGGGCGTGTAGCCGCTCCCGGTCAGGCCCTCGTCGACGCCCTTGACCGCATTGGCGAAGTAGGGGCTCTCGAGCTCCTGCGTCAGCACGCCGATGGTGTGGGTGGACCCGCTGCGCAGCCCGCGCGCCGAGAGGTTGGGACGGAACTTCAGCTTCTGGATCGCCGCCTCGACGGCGCGCCGCTTGTCCTCGGCCACGCGGGCCGAGCCCGTGAGGATGCGCGACACCGTTGCGGCCGAGACGCCGGCCAGCCGGGCGACGTCCTGCACCGTCGCCGGCTCGGACTTCGGGCGTGGGAGAGAGGGGCTGGAATCCATGGAGAAGGCGGCGCGACGGCGCCAGGGGAGACCGGAGCTCCGCATGATAACGATTTCGCGGCTGGGGTGAGACACCGGGCTTCCCGTGCGCTAGGGGACTTCCCCAAGAGAGGCGGATTCCTGCGATGACAACGTTGACAACGCAATTCCTGTGCATGCAGACTTCGTGAATTCGATTTCAAAACAACGAGACAAGGCGGCGTTTCCGGTTCACGGGACGCCGGCGAGAAGCATGAACATGAGATCGCTCAGGCGACGCGACGCCCTGGTGCTGCTGAGCTGCGCCGCCGCTGGCGGCGTGAGCGCCGCGCCCGCGCGCATCACCGTGGCCAGCTATCCCGACCTCGACCAAGCGCTGAAGCTGGCGCTGCCGGCCTTCGCGCGGCGGCATCCCGGCGTCGAGGTCAACGTGGTGACGCTCTCGCACAAGGACCACCACACGGCCATGACGACGGCACTGGCCGCGGGCGCCGCGCTCCCTGACCTGATCGCCCTTGATATGGATTTCATGGGCAAGTTCGTCGACTCCGCCGGACTGGAGGACCTCGCGCAGCCGCCGTATCTGGGGCGGGCCGTGGAGTCGAGATTCCCCGCCTACGCCTGGCAGGCCGCGGTGAACCGGCGCGGCGAGCTCAAGGCGCTGCCGGTGGACACAGGCCCCGGCGCGCTGTTCTACCGGCGCGACCTGCTGGCGCGCGCGGGGCTGCAGGAAACCGATCTCACGCGCTCCTGGACAGGCTTCGTCGACGCCGGCCGCGCGCTCAAGGCCAAGACCGGCGCCTACCTCGTCGCCCACGCGCAGGACCTGAAGGACATCCGCATCCGGGCCGGCCTGGCCGATGGGGAAGGGGTGTTCTTCGACCGGCAGGGCCGCACCCAGGTGCACACCGAGCGCTTCCGCCGCGCCTTCGAGCTGGCGCTGCGGGCGCGGGACGGCGGCATCGATGCCGGCGTGCGGGCCTGGAGCAATGAATGGTCGGAAGGCTTCCGCCGCGGCGCGATCGCGACGCAGATGATGGGTTGCTGGCTCGGCGGCCACCTGAAGCGCTGGATCGCGCCCGGCACGGCCGGCCTGTGGCGGTCGGCGCCGCTGCCCGAGGGCGTGGCGGCGGCCTGGGGCGGTTCGTTCTATGCGATCCCCGTGCACTCGCGCCAGAAGGCGCTGGCCTGGGACCTGCTGCAGCTGCTGGCGCTGGACCGCGATCAGCAGGTGGCGGCCTTCCGCGCGCTCGATGCCTTTCCGGTGCTGCTGCCGGCGCAGGAGGACGGCTTCCTGTCGGAGCCCATCGACTTCCTGGGCGGCCAGCCGGCGCGCCTGCAATGGCGCGACGCGGCCCGCCGCATCCCGGCGCTGGCCATCGACCGCTACGACCCGGTGGCCGATGAAGTCGTGCGCGCCGAACTCGACCAGGTGCTCCTGCGGCGCAAGAGCATCGACCAGGCCCTGGCCGACGCGCGCGCGACCGTCGAGCGCCGCGTGCGCCGCCGCGCCTGATGCCTTCGCAGGGAACCCCGCTCATGACCCGTCGCCTCACCTGGCCCCAACGCTGGCGGATTCCGCGCCGCTGGATGCCCTACCTCTTCATCAGCCCGTTCTTCGTGCTGTTCGCGGCCTTCGGCCTGTTCCCGCTGTTGTTCTCCATCGTGCTGTCGCTGCACAACTGGGACGCGTCGGCGGGCCTGGGCGCGATGCAGTGGGCCGGCCTGGACAACTACATCTATGCGCTGACGCGCGACGACGGCCTGCGCGCCGCGCTCTTCAACACGCTGTGGCTGGCGCTGGCGGGCTGCGTGCCGCAGCACCTGGTGGCGCTGCCGCTGGCCTACTACCTGCACACCGCGTTCCGGCGCTGGCGCAACGGCGTGGTGGGGCTGTACTTCCTGCCCTTCATCACCTCGACGGTGGCCGTGTCGCTGGTGTTCTCGGCGTTGTTCTCCAAGGACTTCGGCGCCATCAACGCGGCGCTGCGCGGGCTGCATGAGCTGCCGCTCCTGGGCGCGCTGTTCCCCTCCACGCCGATCGACTGGGACCAGGCGGAGAACACGCGCTGGATGATCTCGATCGTCGTGTTCTGGCGCTACGTCGGCTGGAACACGGTGCTCTACCTCTCGGCGATCCAGACGCTGCCGCGCGACCTCTTCGAGGCCGCCCGCGTCGACGGCGTCAGCGAGCGCCAGACCTTCCTGCACATCGTGCTGCCGCAGCTGCGGCCGATGATCTTCTTCGCGGTGACGCTCGCGATCATCGGCAGCCTGCAGCTGTTCGAGGAGCCCTTCATCCTGACCAGCGGCACCGGCGGCTCGGGCCAGGCGGGCAAGACCGTGGCGATGCACCTGTACACGGTGGCCTTCACCGACGGCGACTTCGGCACCGCCTCCGCGATCGCGTGGCTGCTCTTCCTGCTGATCGCCGCCGCCACCTGGCTCAACAACCGGCTGCTCGGCCGCCAGCGCTGAAGCCGCGAGGACCTTCCCCATGTCGACGCCCCTTCCCACCCAGGCCGGCCCCGAGCGGGCCGTCCCAGTCCCCGTCGCCATCGCCGGCTGGCGGCGGCGCTGGCCGCTGCCGCGCGTGATCGGCCATGCCATCGTGATCGCGGGCGCGCTGCTGATGTTCGCGCCGTTCTACCTGATGATGGTCTTCGCGACCCACACCAACGCGGAGATCCTCTCGGTGCCGCCGCCGCTGTGGTTCGGCGATGCCTTGCGCGACAACCTGGCGCTGCTGCTCGAGCGGCTGCCCTTCTTCTGGCGCAACCTGGGCTGGAGCTTCTACGTGGCCGGCGCGGTCACGGTGCTGAACCTGCTGCTGTGCTCGCTGGCGGGCCATGCCTTCGCGCTGCTGGACTTCCCGGGGCGCGACCGCCTCTTCGGCGTGGTGCTGGCCACGATGCTGCTGCCCGGCTTCCTCGGCATGGTGCCGACGGTGCTGACCATGGCCTGGCTGGGCTGGCTCAACGAGCACAAGGCGCTGATCGTGCCGGGCGCCTGCGGCGCGCTGGGCATCTTCATGATGCGCCAGTACATCGGCAGCGCGGTGCCGCGCGAGCTGGTGGATGCCGCCCGGCTGGACGGCTGCGGCGAGTTCGGCATCTTCTGGCGCATCGTGCTGCCGCTGACGCTGCCGGCGCTGGGCACGCTCGGGCTGATCACCTTCATCGGTTCCTGGAACAACTTCATGGGGCCGCTCGTGGTGATCCGCGACATGGACCTCTACACCGTGCCGCTGGCGCTGCGCGCGCTGCAGGGCAGCGGCCAGACGCCCTGGGGCGCGCTGTGCGCCGGCGCCGCGATCGCGGTGCTGCCGTTGCTGCTGTTGTTCGTCGTCGCGTCGCGGCGCCTGATCGACGGCCTCACCGCCGGCGCGGTCAAGTAGCCGCACCGGAAGCCTCATTCCTTCCACCTCCGACCACCTCCTTCCACCGCTTTCAAGCCCGCCATCCCTCATGAGCCCGACGCCTTCCATGACCGCCGCCTCCACCTCCGCCGATCGCCTGTCCCCCGCCGCGCTGCGGCAGTTGGGCGACTCCTTCACCTGGGGCGTCGCGACCAGCGCCTATCAGATCGAGGGCGCCGTCGACGTCGACGGGCGCGGCCCATCGATCTGGGACACCTTCGCGAGCCAGCCGGGCCGCACCGTCAATGGCGAGAGCGGCGCCGTCGCCTGCGACCACTACCGCCGCTGGAAGGACGACGTCGCGATGATCTCGGACCTGGGCGTCGACGCCTACCGCTTCTCCATCGCCTGGCCGCGCGTGCAGCCGCTGGGGCAGGGGCCGTTCAACGAGCGTGGTCTGGCCTTCTACGACCGCCTGGTCGATGCGCTGCTCGAGCGCGGCATCGCGCCGCACGCGACGCTGTACCACTGGGATCTGCCGCAGCACCTGCAGGACCGGGGAGGGTGGGGCAACCGCGACACCGCCTTCCATTTCGCGATCTATGCCGACGCGATCGCGCGCCGGCTGGGCGACCGGCTGGCCTCGCTGGCGACCCACAACGAGCCCTGGTGCACCGCGGTGCTGGGCCACGAGATCGGCAAGTTCGCCCCGGGCGCCAGCGATCCGCAGCTGGCCGCGCAGGTGTCGCACCACCTGCTGCTCTCGCACGGCCTGGCGATGAGCGCGATGCGGGCCAGCGGCACCACGTGCCCGCTGGGCATCGTGCTGAACCAGTCCAGCGTGACCGCGGCGACCGCGAGCGCGGCCGACCAGGCGGCGGCCGCCACCGAGTACGCGCGCTTCGTGCGCTGGTACATGGATCCGCTGTTCCACGGCCACTATCCGCAGGATGCCGGCATCGCCCATTACCCGCGGGTCCAGGACGGCGACATGGCGCTGATCCAGGCGCCGCTGGACTTCCTCGGCGTCAACTACTACGCCCGCATCTGGGCCAGCCGCGGCGAGCCGCAGGTGCCGCCGCCGATGGCGCTGGGCGCGACCGACATGGGCTGGGAGATCCACCCCGACGGCCTGCGCGAGCTGCTCGTCGGCCTCAAGGCGCAGTACCCCGGCCTGCCGCCGATCTTCATCACCGAGAACGGCATGGCCAACGCCGACGCGCTGGACCACGGCCGCGTGCCCGATCGCGCGCGCATCGACTACGTGCGCCGCCACCTCGAGTCGCTGGCCGAGGCCAAGGCCGCGGGCGTCGACATCCGCGGCTACTTCTACTGGAGTCTGATGGACAACTACGAGTGGGACTCGGGCTATGCCAAGCGCTTCGGGCTGGTGCACGTGGACTACGCGACGCAGCAGCGCACGCTGAAGGACAGCGCGCACTGGTACAGCGCCACGATCGCCGAGGCGCGCCGGCGCGCCGCCGCGCAGGAGCCCGTGCATGGCTGACGTGCAACTGCGCGGCCTGCGCAAGCGCTACAGCGGCGGCGTCGAGGTGCTCAAGGGCATCGACCTGGACATCGCCGACGGCGAGTTCACCGTGTTCGTCGGCCCGTCCGGCTGCGGCAAGTCGACGCTGCTGCGCATGATCGCGGGGCTCGAGGACATCGATGCCGGCGACGTGCGCATCGGCGGTCGCAGCGTGGCCGCGCTGGATGCGTCGCAGCGCGGCGTGGCGATGGTGTTCCAGAGCTACGCGCTGTACCCGCACATGACCGTGGAGCAGAACATGGGCTTCGCGCTCAAGATGGCCGGCCTGCCGCGCGCCCAGGTGCGCGAGCGCGTCGGCCAGGTCGCGGAGATCCTGCAGATCGGCCCGCTGCTGCAGCGCCGTCCGCGCGAGCTCTCCGGCGGTCAGCGCCAGCGCGTGGCCATCGGCCGCGCGATCGTGCGCCGGCCCTCGGTCTTCCTGTTCGACGAGCCGCTGTCCAACCTTGACGCCGCGCTGCGCGTGCAGATGCGCCTGGAGCTGGCGCGCCTGCATCGCGAGCTCGGCACGACCATGGTCTACGTGACCCACGACCAGGTCGAGGCGATGACGCTGGGCCATCGCATCGCGCTCTTCAACGCGGGCCGGGTCGAGCAGGTGGGCACGCCGCTGTCGCTGTTCGATCAGCCGGCCAGCCGCTTCGTCGCCGGCTTCCTCGGCACGCCCACGATGAACTTCCTGGCGGTGCCCGATGCGGCCCATGGCCCCGGCGAGCGCCTGCTGCGCGCCGGCGTGCGGCTGCCCGCGGGCGGCGCCTCGGCCCGGACACCGCTGACGCTGGGCGTGCGCGCCAATGACATCGCGCTGAGCGCGCCTGAGCAGGGCCTGCCCGCGGCCATCGAGGTCATCGAGCACCTGGGCGACACCGTGATCGCGCATGCGCGCTGGGCGCCGGACCAGCCGCTGATCGCGGTGCGCCTGACGCCGGACGTGCCACCCCCTCGCCCCGGCGACGCCGTCGGCCTGCGCATCCGGACCGAGCGCGCGCACTTCTTCGATGCCGAGGGCCGCGCGATTGCTGCTTGATCCGCGCCCCGGCCGAGTTCCTTCCGATTCCTTTCCGCCAACGCAGTTCCACCAGCGCCAGGGCCCGAGGGCCGCGCTGACCCGCCACCCCTGACTCCCGCCAGAGGACAACAATGACAAAGAGACAAGCCCCCCGCCAGACCACGCCGCCGACGCCCTCGAAGCCATCCGCGCCGGCCCACCCGTTCGCCATCCCCCTCGTGATGGCCGCCGCGCTGGCCGTGTGCCACGGCCATGCGATGGCGCAGGCCGCGCCCGACGCCCCGCGCGCGGATGAGCAGCCCGCCGCGAAGGACAAGCAGCCCGCCACCGATTCCAGCCGCCTCGAGACGGTCACCGTCACCTCCAACCGGCGCCTGGAGACCGCGCAGAAGGTCTCCGGCGTCGTGCAGTCCGTCAGCGGCGAGCAGCTGCGCAAGGACGGCATCACCGAGGTGCGCCAGCTCCAGGCCGCGGTGCCGGGCCTGAGCATCGCCAACCAGGAAGGCAACGTCGAGATCTTCATCCGCGGCGTCGGCTCGGCCAACAACACCGAGCTGGGCGATCCGGGCGCGGCGCCGCATCTGAACGGCGTCTACATCCCGCGCCCGCGCGGCCTGGGGCTGATGTTCTACGACCTCGAGCGCGTCGAGGTGAACAAGGGCCCGCAGGGCACGCTGTATGGCCGCAACGCGCTGGCCGGCACGCTGAACATCATCACCGCGCAGCCGCGCCTGAACCAGTTCTCCGGCTACGCGCAGGCCGAGGTCTCCAACCGCAGCGGCCATGGCGCCGAGGCGGCGGTCAACGTGCCCATCGGCTCGGACGCCGCGATCCGCATCGCCGGCTACCAGAGCACCAAGGACTACGGCTTCACGAGCGTGTCGACCGATCCCGTGGCCAGCCAGCTCAAGCCGGCCGGGCAGGAGAACAACCGCGCGCTGCGGCTGTCGGCGCGCTGGGAGCCGATGGAGACGCTGCGCTTCAGCGTCGTGGCCGACACGGGCCGCGAGCGCGGCACCGGCTATCCCGGCGCCAACATCTTCAGCGCGGTCAGCGCCAGCGGCCTGCGCGCCGAGGACCTGGACCTGCGCCACGTCGTGTATCGCGGCGCGCAGGGCGACATGCGCAACGACCTGTGGGGCCTGCTCGGCAAGGTCGAGGCCGACCTCGGCCCGGTCAGCGCCGAGTTCAACGCCAGCCGCCGCTCGGTGGACTTCTGGCAGCGCAACGGCCAGTCCGACGGCATCGACTGGCCGGGCCGCGACCTGTCCGCGGTCAACTACGACAACTACTCGACGCAGTACTGGCAGACGCTGTCCAAGAGCAACGTCTACGAGCTGGTGCTGCGCTCCAACGACAGCCAATCGCCGCTGCAATGGACCACCGGGCTCTTCCACTTCAAGGAGAAGCAGGGCGTGGGCTACCTGTCGCTGGCCGATGGCGGCTGCTGCTACTGGGGCAGCGAGTTCACCATGCCCGACGTGCGCGGCAAGTCCACCGCCGCCTACCTCGACGCGACCTACAAGGTGACGCCGGACTGGCGCGCGCTCGCCGGCTTCCGGCGGACCAAGGAGAGCAAGTCGCGCTACGGCATCGGCGGCAACCTGGGCGTGGTGCTGGGCGGCGAGAACTACGACTGCTGCTACGCCACGCGCTGGGGCACGGACGGCTTCCAGCCCGCGCTGCTGTCGCGTCCCAACTTCGACATGAGCAAGATCACGACCGATGCGCAGCGGGCCCAGTTCATCCTCCAGACCTTCCTGATGCCGGGACGCCGCGACCTGGTGGGCCAGCAGCTGGGGCCGGTGGCCGACGGCTCCAACCCCAACGGCGCCTGCATCGACCGGCCCGACGTCAACGGCAATGGCCGCCTGTCCTGCCCGCGCACCAATCCGGCGACGACGAACGGCGGCTTCTCCTACGTGAACTCCTGGGACCTGCCGACCCAGCAGTACGGCACCAGCAGCGCGCAGTACAACGACTTCCGCGTGGGCGTGGAGCACGACCTCGGCCGCGATGCGATGGTCTACGCGAAGTTCTCGACCGGCCACAAGGCCGGCGGCTTCAACGACACCTTCGCCACCTCGCCGATCCCCGAGGTGTATGGCCCGGAGAAGCTCAGCGTGCTGGAGCTCGGCTCGCGCAACGTGATCGAGCTGATGGGGCGCCGCTCGGTGGTCAATCTCTCGGGCTTCTATTACGACTACAAGAACCAGGTCTTCCAGGACCTGAGCTGCATCAAGGTCAACACGCAGGTCACGCCCAACACCTGCAACGGCTACTCGCTGGTGAACCGCAACATCGGCGCCTCGCGGCTGTACGGGCTGGAAGGGGAACTGCGCATGCCGCTGCCGGCCGGCTTCGCGCTGGACCTGAACGCGGTGCTGCTGCAGACCCGGATCCGCAGCGCGGTGGTGGCCGACGCGCGGGCCATCGACTACGGCCAGGGCGGCAAGGCGCCGCAGATCAGCCTGGCCGGCAACCAGCTGCCGCTGGCCTCCAAGGTCAGCGTGTCGGCGCGGCTGCAGCAGGCCTTCGCGCTGGGCTCGGGACGCTTCGACTGGCAGGCGCTGCTGAGTTATCGCTCGTCCTACTACCTGACCCAGTACAACGAGCTGGACGTGGTGACCCTCGCCGGCGCCCGCACCAGCGCGCTGGCGGCGGGCTTCCCGGATCGCCAGAAGGGCTTCGCGACCCTGAACCTGGGCGTGGGCTACACGCTGAACCGCTATCGCATCGAGGCCTTCGCGGCCAACGTGACGAATGAGCAGGCCTCGACCAAGGCACTGGTGGGCTCCAGCCTCAATGTGCGCTTCCTCAACGACGCGCGCAGCTACGGCCTGCGGGTGCGCGCGGACTTCTGAGCACCCCAAGAACCAAGGAGACAACGATGACATTCGATCTCAAGCGCGCGCGGCGCGCGGCCTGGCTCGCCGGCATGATCGGCGCCCTGGTCGGCGCCCTGGTCGGCGCCGCGGGCACCGCCCAGGCGGCCAGCTTCTTCGACGGCTTCGATGGCACCGGCGGCGCCGGCTCCGCGTGGGAGACGGCCACCTGGCACAACGGCGCGCCCTTCGGCTGCGGCTTCGCCTACAGCGAGGTGTGGAAGGACGCCGGCACCCTGGTGCTGAACGTCAACGCGGGCACCGGGCGCTGCGGCGAGATCCGCACGCTGCAGAGCTTCACCTACGGCAAGTTCACGACGCGCCTGAAGGCGAGCACCTTCGCCGGCGGCAACACCTCGTTCTTCCTCTACACCGGCACGGCGGGCACGCCCAGCCACTTCGAGATCGACATCGAGCTGATCAAGGGCGGCACGGTGCTGCACACGAATGTGTGGAAGGCCGGCGTGCAGAACTACAAGCAGTTCCCGATCGCGACCGGCTGGCAGACGCTGGGCTTCGAATGGCGTGAGAACTTCGTGCGCTGGTTCACCGTCAACGCGCAGGGCGGCGAGACGACGATCCGTCATCAGATCGTGTCGGTCTCCGCGCCGATGCGGCTGATGCTGAACCACTGGCGCGGCGACAACAGCCCCGATGCGATCGGCTTCCTCGGGCAGTGGAACGGCGGCGGCGGGCCGGCCCAGTACGACTGGGTCAAGGTCGAGTAAGGGCAGGGGGGCGATGCAGCGGGGCGGTGAATTCCACCACCGTGCCGCCGCCCTCGGGGGTGCGCACCGCGAGCTGCCCGCCCACGACCCCGGCGCGCTCGCGCATGCCGCCCAAGCCGAAGTGGCCCTCGCGCTCGCCCCTTCGCAGCACCTCGGGATCGATCCCCTTGCCGTCGTCCCGCACCCGCAGGCACAGCTGCCGCGGGTCGTAACGGATCTCGACATCGATCCGCGCCGCCTCGGCATGGCGGAAGGCGTTGCGCAGCGCCTCGCCGGCGATGCGCACCGTCTCGTCGCGGAGCAGCGGGTGCAGCTCCTGGGGCTGGCCTTGCACGTCGACGTTCACCGGCATCGCGCGGCCGCTTTCGCTGGCGAGTTCGCGCGCGAGCGTCCGCACGGCTTCCGCCAGGCTGTTCGTCTCCAGCGTCGATGCCCGCAAGCCCTGCACGGTGTCGCGTCCCTCGGTGATCGCGCCGGCCACCTGGTCGATGGCGGTGTCCAGCACCCGCTTCGATTCGCGCGGGCGATCGGGCAGCAGGTTGGACGCGGCCTGGAACTGCAGCAGCAGGCCGTTGAAGCGCTGCAGCAGCGTGTCATGCAGATCGCGGGCGATGCGCGTGCGTTCGGCGACGCGCCCCTCCAGCGTCGCCTCGAACTCCCGCTGCAGCCGCCGCACGCGCAGGCGCAGCGCGAGCTGGAAGCCGGCCCAGCCCAGCACGGCCAGCACGGCCAGGCTGCCCAGCCGGAACCAGGCGGTCTGGTGGAAGGCGGGGAGGATCGTGAACTCGAGCTGCGCGCCGGCCTCGTTCCAGACGCCGCTGTTGTTGGCGGCCTTCACCTGGAATCGATAGCGGCCCGGCGGCAGGTTGGTGTAGCTGGCCTGGCGCCGGTCCACGGCTTCGCGCCAGTCGCTGTCGTGGCCTTCGAGCCGGTAGCGGAAGCGCGTGTGCAACGGATCCGCCAGGCTCAGCGCGACGAACTCGATCGTCATGTCCCGGATCCGTGGCGGCAGGCGAAGGCCCTGCTCGATCGGATAGGACCGGTGGTCGGCGGTCAGGCCTTCGATGTGGACGGGCGGCGGCACCGCGTTGGACGGCATGTGCGCGGGATCCGCCCAGAGCAGCTCCGCGCCCGCGACGAACCAGAGCTTGCCATCGGGCTGCCTGGCCACCGGCGGATTGAAATAGGCCGCCGGCGTGACCAGGAGCGGCACGCCATCGGTCACGCCCCACGAGGCCGGCGTGACGCGGTGGGCCGGGTCGGCGATCCAGGCCGCCAGATCGTCGCGGCCGACCCGCACCAGCCCGCAGGCCGCGTAGATCCACAGGGCGCCGTCCTGGTCCAGGGTCGACCAGTGGATCGTCTCGCAGGGCAGGCCGTTGGCCGGCGCGAGCGTCGTGACGCGGCCATCCTTGATCCGCTTGAGGCCGGCGGACCCGGTGGCCACCCACAGCGCCCCCTGGTCATCCACGCGCAGGCCCGTGACCTGGCCATGGCCCGGCACCTGCGCGAAGGCGTAGTTCGCCTGAACCTTGCCGTCCTTGACATACGACACGCCGCTGCCATCCCAGAAGGACAGCCAGAGGCCGCCGCGATCGGCCACCACCAGCTGGGCCTGCTGCCCATGCCCCAGCGCCGCCCAGGGAATGTTCTCCGCGAAGCGGCCTTGGCGCAGCCGCGCGAGCCCCTTGTTGCCGGACAGCCAGAGGTTGCCCGCCGCGTCCCCGGTCATGGCGTAGATCTCGCTGCTGGGCCCGCCGTCGACGGCGACGAAGCGCTCGCCGTCGAAGTAGGCCAGGCCCGCGGCGGTGCTCACCCACAGCCGCCCCTGCGCGTCCTGGTACTGGGCATGCGCCTGCGCGGAGGGCAGTCCCTGGCGCTCCTTGAAGATGGACAGGCGCGCGTCCTTCCACCGCGCCAGGCCGTCGTTCGTGGCCACCCACAGGGCGCCATCGGCCGCGGCCAGCACGGATTTCGTGACGTCGTCGGGCAGGCCCTGCCGCTTTGACAGCGTGGTGACGGGGAGCTTGCGGAAGCGGTCCACGCCCCGTTCGCTGCCGTACCAGATGTTGCCCTCGTGATCCTCGAACAGGCTGCACGCGATGTTCCCGGAGAGCCCCTCCGTTCGCGTGAAGCTGTCCGCCTGGCCGTCCTTGACGTGGATCAGGCCCAGCCCTTCGGTGCCGATCCACAGCCCGCCGTCGCGATCGCGCAGCAGCTTGTTGGACTTGATCTCGCGGTCGGCCATCCACTCGTCGGGCGCGGAAACGCTGCGGAATCGATGGGGCACCCATTGGTCGCCGGCCCGTTCCCAAAGTCCCTTGGACGCGATGCCGGCCAGGACCTGCCCGTCGGCGGTCGTGGTGAGGTCGCCCACGCGCGCGCCGGGGATCGGATGGCGCTGGGGCGTGCCGGGACTCCAGCGCCAGATGCCGGAGTCCGCTCCCACCCACAGCTGGCCGGCGCGATCCTGCGCGATGCTCCAGACGAAGGTGCCGAATCCCTCCTGCGGCGCGTCGCACTGGATCCGCTTCCCGCGGATGCTGCACAGACGTCCGGTCCCGCCGTGCAGACCGGCCCAGGCCGTGCCTTCCCGGTCCTCGTAGAGCGAGGCGACGAAGGCGTGGCCGACCTCCGGATGCCGTGCGACGAACTCGCGCCCATCCCAGCTCGACAGCCCGCTGAAGGTGCCGATCCACAGCGTGCCGTCCCGCGACGCCAGCAGGCTGTAGGGGCCGCTGGGCAGTTCCTGGCCGTCGGGCGGCTGCCACTGGGTGAACTGATGTCCGTCGAAGCGGAACAGGCCGAGCGATCCGGCGATCCAGAGGTAGCCGTCGGGGGTCTGCGCCATCGCGAAGACCAGGCCCAGCGCGGCGCCGTCCCGCGCGGTCCACGAGGTATGCGCGTACTGGGCGATCTGCAGCGGCGGATCGGCCGCGAGGGCCGGGGGCGCGAAGAAAAACGCGGCCAACGCCAGGAGCAGTCCGGGCAAGGAGCCTCGTGGAGGTTGGCTGTCCAGTGCGTTCACGCCGAGTCCTTTGCCGCTTGCGACGCGCTGGCAGCGTAGCGCGAAACGGCCGCGGCGGGGCAGGGCATGGCCCTTGCCGCTGGCGCTGCATGCCGAAGCGAGATCGCGCCGTCCTCATCGGTACCGCCGCCTGGAGCCTGCCCAGCGCCACCCGCGAGGCCTTCCCCGAGGGCGGCAGCCTGCTGGTCCGCTATGCCGGGGTGTTTCCATGCACCGAGGTCAACTCGACCTTCAGCAAGACCCATCGGCCGGAGACCTTCGCACGCTGGGCGGCCCAGACGCCGCCGGCGTTCCGTTTCGCGGTCAAGCTGCCCAAGGCGATGACGCACGACTCCCGGTTGAAGGTGCCGTCCCGCGAGGTCGGCGCCTTCGTGGCCTCGCTGCAGGGACTGGGCGATCGGCTGGGGGTGCTGCTCGTGCAGCTGCCGCCGTCGCTCGCGCTGGAGCCGCGCGTCGCGCGGGCGTTCTTCCGGGCGTTGCGCAAGGCCTTCGATGGGCCGGTCGTGTGCGAGCCGCGTCATGCGAGCTGGTTCACCGAGGCGGGCGACCGGCTGCTGGTCGAGGAACGCGTGGGCCGGGTCGCCGCGGATCCGGCCAAGCCGGCCGGCGCGGGCGAGCCGGGCGGCTGGCTTGGCGAGCACGGCGATGGCCGGGGCGCGGTCGTGTACTACCGGTGGCACGGCGCGCCGCGCATGTACTGGTCGGCGTATGCGCAGGAGTGGCTGCGAGCGAAGGTGCCCGTCCTGCGGGAGTGGCCGGCGGGAACGCAGGTCTGGTGCGTCTTCGACAACACCGCGTCCGGCGCGGCCACGGCCGACGCGCTCGTGATGAGGACGCTCCTGGGGCAGGACGGGGCCGTCTGAGGGCAACGGCGCCTACCAGACGTGATACATGGCGAAGCGGCGTTCCTCCACGTTGGCGCTCCAGCTGCCGTAACGGGCATTGCCGTCCCACCAGTAGCGATTGCCCGCCACGGCGCCGGCGCCTCGGACGCCGTTGTCGATCCAGCATCCGCCGCCGTGGACCCGCCACCAGCCGCCCTGGAAGTCGCCCGATTTCCACCGCCGCACGACGATCTGCAGGGGCCGGGCGTGTTGCCCGGGCTTGATCTGCTGCGACCAGCCGAAGGTCTCGGTATAGGAATCCGAATGCTGGTATTGCCCGCCGATATTGAACATGTTCAGGGCGCTGCCGATGACGGGCAGATTGTCGAGTTTCATGTCGACGCCGACGGACCAGTCATAGCCGGCGCTGCGGCCTTGCGCCGTCGAATAGCCGCAATCCCCGGCGGCGGAGCTGCAATGAAACTCCGCGCCGCGCCAGATCCAGTCCTCCCAGTTGCGGTGGGCCTGCTTCCTGGCGATTCCCCAGGAGGTGCGGTCGCCGAGAAAGTCCGAGTAGTTGTTGCTCTGCTCCTTCGAGAAGCAGGCGTCCTCCGCGGTCGCGGCCTGCACCGAAGACAGGGCGGCCGCGATCACGAACGCCGGGCGGACGAGGCGGGCCGGCCTCATTTGGCGAACTCCGTATCGGGTATGCCGAAGACGCTCTGGAGCGAGTTGCTGTTCGGGGTTTCGCCGCGCAGGGCGGAGGCCTGGAATTTCGCCGCCGCGACGGCCGGGGGATCGATGGGGGTGATGTAGTAGCCGACGTCGGCTTTCTGCACGCGGACGGCGGCGGCATCGATGCGGGTGCCGGCGAGTTCGCGCAGGATCGCGCCGTGCGTCGAGCGGCCGGAGCCATCGCTGGCGGCGTCGAAGACGACTTGCTTGCCCGCGGCGAGCGCGCTCTGGATGAGGGACAGGGCGGCATCGCTGCTCTGGTCGGCATCGCCGATGACGAGCAGGTCATAGTCGTCCTCGGTGCCGGCCGGCATCGCGGCGCTGAGCGCCGAGGCGACGAATCCCTTCGCCGGGCCCACGACCAGCACCTTCTGGCGCACGTCCCCGTCGGCCGGCACGATGGCGCCGTCGTTGGAGGCCGACGCGGCGGTCGCGGTGGCTGCCTGGTCCATGACGGGATCCGCGGCGCCACAGGCGTGCAGCAGGGCCAGCGCGCATGCGCCAGCCAGCGCGGTGCCGATACGGAATCGTCCGGCGTGCTTGCTCGATGCGTTGTTCATCTGGGAATCGAATGAACCGGAGCTCGGTGGACTGAGCTCGTGAAAGCCGCGGCTGATTGATGGAACGGCATACGCCCGCCCCAGTCGCGGACGCAGTGTAGGAAGCAGGCGGAAATAGGTCCTCACCAAACGGTGACCGAATCTTCTCCCGGCCATCACGTCCTGGTGAGGACCGCTGGCGGGTGTTCCTGTTTAATGGGCGCTCCGCACTGATCTGTCGATATGAAATACAACAGAATCTTCACGCTGCTGGGGCTGAGTGCCGCCACGGCCGCCGCCTTTGGTAATACCTATTATGTCGCGCCCAATGGAAACGATACCGCCCCGGGATCGCTGCATGCGCCATGGGCTTCGATCGCTCACGCGCAGGACGTGGTCCAGCCCGGCGACACCGTTTATTTTCGCGGTGGCATCTATGCCTATCACAAGGGCACCACCTCGTGCCAAGACGCGCACGACACGGTGAGCGGGATCGATCTGAATAAGAATGGCGCCCCGCAGCAACCCATTCGGTACTGGGCCTACCCCGGAGAAACTCCGGTCTTCGATTTTGATGGCATCCGGGACAATTGCCGGGTCAAGGGTTTCAACGTGACGGCCGACTGGGTTCACCTGAAAGGGCTTGAAATCACGCATGTCCGGCAGAACAACAACCTGAATCATGAGTCCTGGGGGATCTGGATCCATGGCAGCCACAACATCTTCGAGCGGCTCGACACCCATCACAACATGGGCCCGGGCCTCTTCATCAAGGATGGCGGTGACAACCTGGTCCTGAATACCGACTCCCATCACAACTACGATCCGCTCACCTCCAATGGGGCGGGCCAAAGCGCGGACGGCTTCGGCGCCCACATTTCCGCCAATCACCCTGGGAATATCTTCCGAGGCTGCCGTGCCTGGTTGAATTCGGACGATGGTTTCGACCTCATCAACGCTTATTCATCGGTGACGATCGAGAATTCCTGGGCCTGGCTGCAGGGCTATGTGCCGGATACCATGAAGCCGGCTCCCTACGGAAACGGCAATGGTTTCAAGGCCGGAGGATATGGGGGCGTCTATGTGCCCAACGCGGTGAAACACACCGTCCGTTTCTCGGTCGCCTTCAACAACCGGGCCTCGGGCTTCTACGCCAACCACCATCCGGTGGCCAACGACTTCTTCAACAACACGAGTTACGGCAACTACGCCGACTTCAATATGTTGGGGATCGATGCCAGCGGTGCGGCGATCAACCTCGGGAACCTGCGCAACAACATCGCCTATACGGGCACGCTGGTGTCGAATGTGTCGGGCGCCAATGACGCCCACAACTCCTGGAACCTGCGCGAAATCATGTCGGACGCCCAGTTCGAGGATGTTTCAACCACGGGATGGGATGCGCCTCGACAAGCCGACGGCAGCCTGCCGCGGCTGAATCACCTGCATCTGACATCGCACAGCACCTTGATCAACAAGGGTACGGACGTCGGCCTGCCGTACAAGGGGACCGCGCCCGACCTTGGCGCGTTCGAGCGCCACTGACCGTCACGACAACGCGTTCACGAGGATCGGCAGACTGACGTCCATGCGGTAGTCGACGGCCGTGTGGTCGTCGGGGAACTCCTCGTAGACGTGCTTGACGCCCATCTCGTTCAAGCGCTTGTGAATGCGTCGGGCGCCGTAGACCAGGCTGTACTGGTCGACGTCGCCGCAGTCGATGTAGAGCGCCTTGAGCGCGGACAGGCCGCGGCCATGCGACTCGACCAGCGTCAGCGGGTCCCAGGCCAGCCAGTTGGCCCAACGCTCCGGGATCAGCTCGCAGGTGTCGAGCGTCACGGGCAGCCGCACGCCGTAGGGCGCCGCCGGATCGGGGTCGAAGCTCGCGGCCTGGGCCAGCATCATCAGGATGTGGACGTCACTGTCCTTGGGTTTCTTCGCGGCCCAGAAGGCGTCCACCCATCGGCCGATGTCCGGTTCCTTGGCCAGCGCGCGCAGTACCGGCACGAACTCGTGCCGATAGATCAGCTCGAAGCCCACGTCGCCGGAATGCACGGCCGCGGCCGACCAGAAGTCGGGATGAAGCAGCGCATGAACCATCGCGCCGTATCCGCCGCTGGACTTGCCGAACAGGCCGCGACGTCCGGAGCCGCCGCAGGCGAAGTGTTCCTCGACGAGCGGCACGACCTCGTCGCGCAGGAAGTCGTCCCATCGGCCCATGGCGGCCGAGTTGACGTACTGGTTGCCGCCGAGCTTGGTGAAGCAGTCCGGGAAGGCGACGACGACCGGCGGCAACTCGCCGGCAGCGATCAGGCGATCCAGCCGCTCGGGCACGTTTTCGCCGAAGTTCTTCCAGTTCGTGTGCACGGGACCGCCGGCGGTGAAGCCGACGATGTCGACCAGCAGCGGCAGGCCCCGGCCGTCATGGCCATGAGGGACGTAGACATCGACGCGGCGGCGCGACGGAGCGCCGACCAGGTTGCCGGCGAGGACCTTGCTGTCGAGCGTCAGGCGATGGACCGTGCCGGCGGGGGTGTGGGGATCTCGGTGCATGGGGCTCCAAATCAGCGCGACCAGCCGCGCGAAATCGCGACCCGTTCCGCGTCGGGAGATAGCGTATCGCCGTCGCGCAGGTCGTCAATGTCGTCGAGCAGCGCCTCCGGCCAGGGCGAGGCCGCGGTGCGGAACGCGCCGGACGCCGCCGCCGAAGGCGAGCGCGACGCCACCGCCACGATCTGCCGCACGCGCCACGCATCGCCGCCGCGGCAGGCCAGCCCGGCGCTGCCGGTGCTGGAGGCGCTGGCATCGACGAGGAACGCGCGGCAGTACCGGCCGTCGCGCGACAGGAAACTCATGCCCACCCGCGTGGCGCCAGGCGTGACGGCGGCGCCGGAGACCTGCTCGTCGAGCGCCCGCGCGAGGCTGCCTCGTGCGACCCAGGCACCGTCCGCGGCTCGTTCCAAATCACCGCCAGGCGCGAGGCCCTTCGCGCCGATCAACACGCCCAGCGCAAGGCCGGCGGCCATGCCGCCCCAGGCCATCCAGCCGCCGCGGCGGCGACGCCGTTCAGCGTCGAGGTCGACAGGGGCAGCGGGAATGTTGGGAAAGCCGGCCGGGGCGGCGGCGGAGGGAGAGGGGGAGGGCGCGGCCTCCGGGGCCACTGCTGGGGCCGTGGCGTTGGCGGCGCGAGCCGCGTGCGCGTCGAACAGCGCGCTCAGCCGCTCGGGCACGGGTTCGTCGAGCACGGGGTCGTAGGTCTGCGCGAGCATCGCGCGCAGGCGGCGATCGCCGTCGCGCTCGTGATCGGGCGGGAGATCGGGTCGCGAGTCGTCGCGGGAATCGATGGGGCCGTTCATGTCCTGTCCTTCGCCGCTCAGGCGTCGATGTCGCCGTCGCCCAGCAGCTGCTGCAGCGTGTCCTTGGCCCGCGCGAGCCGGCTGGTGACGGTGCCGATGGGCAGCTCCAGCACCTGCGCCGCTTCCTTGTACGGCAGCCCCTCCACCAGCACGAGGGCCACCACCAGCCGCTGCTCCCCGGGCAGCCGGGCCATGGCCGCCTCGACCGAGAGCCGCGCGATATGCCGGCCCGTCTCGGACACGCCGACATGCTCGCCCGCCTCCTCGGGCGCGAGCACCTCGGCGCGGCGGCCGCGCGCGCGTTGTTCATCGATCCAGGCGTTCTGCATGATCCGGAACATCCAGCTGTCCAGGCGGGTGCCGGGCTCGTACTGATCGAGCGCCCGCAACGCGCGTTCCACCGCCACCTGCACGAGGTCGTCCGCGTCCTCGCGGTGATGCGTCAGGCTGCGGGCGAAGCGCCGCAACCGGGGCAGCAGCGCGGCCAGGGCGGATTGCAACTCCAATATGCTCATGCGATGGGATGCCTGATGAGTAGAACGACGGCGGCGCGGATTTTCTTCCGTGTCCCGGACGTTATCCGCCCATGAGCCTGAAATTTCTCCTGATCGCCGGCCTGAGCGCGACCTTGCACGCGGCGACGCCGGCCTGGGCGCAGATTCGTTTGCCCAGCCTGCCGAACCTGCCGGGTGGCGCGCAGCTGCCGGGTGGCGACTTGCTGCGCCGCAACGAGAGCCTGCTCACGTCCACCAGCCAACTGCTGGTGCCGGCGGATCCGCTGCGCTGGCGCGAGCGTCTGGGCGATCAGCTGCTGAGGCGCTTTCCCGATCAACTGCAGCGCAGCGCGGCCGAGGAGCTCGTGTTCAGCGGCGAGGTGCTGGCGCTGCCGTCGTCCGACGCGGCGCGGCGGCGCCTGTTGGAGGACGACGGACTGAGGCTCGTCGAGGAATCCACGCTCGAAGGCTTGGATGTGGCCTGGCTGCGCCTGCGCGCGACGTCGAGGACGACGCCGGCCGCGCTCGCGGCGCTGATCGCGCGCCTCAAGGCCCAGGACCCGGACGGCGCCTACGACTATCACCACATCTATCTGGACGCTGGCGACGTGGGCTCGGGCGTCGTCGGCGCGGCCGCCGCGACCAGCGCGCCCGGCTCGTCAGGCGTGATCGGAACGATGGCGAGCGCGACCGCGAGCGCGGGGGGCACCGATGTCGCCGCCGCGGGTGGTCCCCGACTCGGCATGATCGACAGCGGCGTCGACACCGCGCATCCCGCCTTGCAGCGGTCGACGGTGACGCGGCGCGGTTGCGCGGGGCAGGCCAGGCCCGCCGCGCACGGCACGGCGGTGGCGTCGCTGCTGGTGGGCGACTCGGACGTCGGCTTCCACGGCGCGCTGCCGCGGGCGCGGCTCTTCGCGATGGACGTCTATTGCGAAGGCGGCGCGCAGGCGGGCGGCGGTGTGGCAGCCATCGCCGAGGGCCTCGCCTGGCTCGCGCGCGAGCGGGTGGGCGTGGTCAACATCAGTCTGGTCGGACCGCCCAACGCCTTGTTGCGGCGCGTGGTCGAAGCCGCGCAGGCGCAGGGGCTGCTGATCGTCGCGCCGGTGGGCAACGACGGGCCGGCCGCGCCACCGTTGTATCCGGCCGCGTGGCCCGGCGTCATCGGCGTGACCGCGGTCGACGCGCGCCGGCGGGTCCTCGTGGAGGCGGGGCGTGGCGCGCAGGTCGCCCTGGCGGCGCCGGGCGCGGACATGGTCGCCGCGCAAGCCGGCTCGCGGATGTATGCGCCCGTGCGCGGCACTTCTTTCGCGTCGCCGTTGGTGGCGGGGCTGCTCGCCGCGCGCCTGCCGTCGCCCGATCGGGCAGCGGCCTCGTCGGCGTTCAATGCGCTCGCGCGCGAGGCGATCGATCTGGGCGCGCCGGGGCGCGACGAGGTCTACGGCATCGGCCTCGTGGGCGCGTCGTTGCGCGTGAGCGCGAGCGATCTGCGCTGATAACCATTCGTTGCAATCGGCATGGAAGAAGGGCCGGGGCCATGACGTTGTCCCTTTGCAGGCCACGGAACGGTTCCGGTGGCTCTCAAACCAGGAGATCGACATGAACGCAACTTCCAAGCACTCGCAACGTCTGTGGCCCGTGGTGGCGGGCACGCTGGTGGCGGTGCTCGCCGCGATGGCCCAGCCGGCGCACGCCGGCCTGCTGGGTGGTGGTGGCGGGCTGTCCGGCGGCGCGAGCGGCCACGCGGGCGGCGCCTTGGGCGGCAACCTGGGTGGACTGGGTCAGCGTCCTGACCTGAGCCGCGGCCGCGACGCGCTGGAGGGCACGCGCGATCGCGCGGACCAGGCCGCCGGCAAGGTCGGCGATCGCGCGCAGCAGGCGGGCGGCAAGCTCAAGGACCGGGCGGATCAAGCGGCCGGTCAGGTCACGGACCGCGCTCACGACGCGAGTGGTCAACTGGATCAGACGACGCATCAAGCGGGTGCGCTGAGCGCCGAAGGCTCCGGCGCCGCGAATGGCGCGGGCCAGCTTACCGCGTCGCGCGTCAAGCCGTCGACGAGCGGTGATGCGGCCACGCCGGCGACGCCCGCCAGCCCCTCGACGGGTTCGACAACGCCGTCGCAAGCGGCGCCGTCCAAGAGCGCGCAGGGCAGCGGCAGCGTGAACGCCACGGGTTCGTCGCAGGCCCAACGCGACACGCGCGGCGTGAGCGCGCAGGGTGGGGTGAGCGTGGAGGCCAAGGGCCAGGCATCCAAGCAGCCGGGTCAGTGAGCCACGCATCGCCATCGGCCATGACATCGTGACGCTGGGCAAGCCTCAGGCGGCGACAAGGGGAGGGAAGCAAGGGGAGGGGACGCGCACGAATACCGCCTACGCGGTATTCACGGCGATCGCCGTGCTGCGGAACATGTGGTCCATGCCGATGCCGCGTCACCGCGCGCTGTCGGGGCCCCGCATTCCCATCACCTCGTGCAAGCGCCTCCCATCCCCTCCGTTTCGTCACTGAAGCCGCCACGCCACGCCACCGTCACCGCCTTGTTGCTGGGCCTGGCCGGGGGCGTCGCATTCGCCGCGCCGGTCGAGCCGACCGAGCTGCTCTGCGGCATGCGCACCGGCGGCACCACGTCGACATTGCGCGTGGCCGCGGGTGGCGACGCGCTGATGCCAGCCATCGCCAAGGTCGGCGAGAGCTACGAGCTGCGGGCCGTGGCCCTCAGCGATCCGGCCGATCGGGACCGCATCGGCCAGGTTGTCGTCACGGTGCTGGACCTGGAAGGCGCCGCGCGGCCGTCCGTCCTCACCCAGAGCCGCTGGTCCGCGGCCGGCCATGAGGTCCTCGACGGGCGGGCATCGTGGCGGCCGACCCTGTCGGGCTGGGAGCGCGCCTACTCGCCCAAGCTGGGCCGTGAACTGGCCTGGGGCTGTGCGTTGGTGCGAAAGGGCACGTCGCCCGAGGGCTGGGACCGCGTGGACGCGACCGGCGAGGGCGCAGCTGCATCGCCACGCCGGGCAGACCCCGCCGACGCTGGCGCGAGCGCTGCCGCGGTCAAGCTGGCGTGGATGGGCGACGTCATGCTGGACGACGGGCCGGGGCGCGTCATCTCGCGCGGGCAAGACCCCTTCATGGCCGTCATGCCAAGCCTGAAGGAGGCGGACCTGCGCATCGCCAACCTCGAATGCGTCATCGCCACCGGCGGCCGGCGCGACGTCAAGCCCTGGACCTTTCGCGCGCATCCCCGCGTGCTGCAGGTGCTGCGCCGCCATGTCGATGCGGTCTCGCTGGCCAACAACCACTCGGGCGATTTCGGCCCCGAGGCCTTCGCGCAGATGCTGGGCCGCCTGCGGCAGGCGGGCGTGCCCTTCTTCGGCGGCGGTGCCGATCTGCGGGAGGCCCACCAGCCCGCCATCATCGAGCGCAACGGGCTGCGCATCGCGCTGCTGGGCTACGACGAGATGTTCCCGCGCCGGTTCGAAGCCGGCCCCGGCAGCTCGGGCATCGCCTGGGCCGATGAGGAGCAGGTCGTGGCCGACATCCACGCCGCCCGGGCACGCGCCGACATCGTCATCCCTTACATGCATTGGGGCCAGGAGCACAGCGACATCTCCCACGCTCGCCAGCGCGCGCTGGCCCGGCTGATGATCCGCGCCGGCGCGGACGCGGTGGTCGGCACCCATCCGCATGTGCGCCAGGACACCGAGCTCATCGACGGCAAGCCCGTCATCTACAGCCTGGGCAACTTCGTCTTCGATGGCTTCAACGATGTGGACAACAATACCGGCTCCATCCTGTGGATGACCGTCACCGCGACGGGTGTCAGGGACTGGCATCTGCAACCGGTCCGCATCGACGTCTCGGGCACGCCGCGCCCGGTGTCCGGCGCGGACGTGCTCAGCCGGGCAGGGCGGAGCGGCGCCGGCTCGATGCGGCCTCATCCACCAAACCCATAGCGCGGGCGGGCCGCCAGACCGATCGGAACCAGCATGGTGACCCAGGTGTTGATCGTCGAAGACGAGCCCGAATTCCTGCTGCGCTTCTCCGAGGCCGTCAGCGCCACGGACTCGTTCACGCTGCTCGGCGCGGTGGCAACCGGCGCCGCGGCGCTCGCGCTGCTGGACACGCATCCCCCCGACGTGATGCTGCTGGACCTGGGCCTGCCCGACATGGACGGCGTGCAGGTCATCCGCCACGCGGCCCTGCGGCATCCGCAGTGCGAGGTGCTGGTGGTCACGATGTTCGAGGACGACCAGCATGTGTTGCCCTGCATCGAAGCCGGCGCCACCGGCTATCTGCTCAAGGACGCCAGCGCCGAGCGCATCATCGCGGCCATCCATGAGCTGCTCGCCGGCGGCTCGCCCATCAGCCCGAGCATCGCGCGGCGCGTGCTGGCGTCGTTCCGCATCGGCGCCGGCCGCTCCGGCGCGGCGGCGGAGCCGTCGGCCGATTCGCCGCTGTCCGAGCGCGAGACCGAGATCCTGCGCATGGTGGCCAAGGGGCTGAGCTTCGACGCCATCGGCAACGTGCTCAGCATTTCCCCCCACACCGTGGTGACCCACGTCAAGAAGATCTACCGCAAGCTCGCCGTCCATTCCCGCGGCGAGGCGGTCTACGAAGCCAGCCAGCTCGGGTTGTTGCGATGAACGGCGCGCGGCCGGCAAGGCGGCAGGGGAGTCGGTCGCTCCGGGTCTTGCTGGGCGGGCCACCGACCTCGTTCTTGCTGCTGGCGCTCGTGCTGCTCGCGCTGGGCGGCTTGCCGGTGCTGCTGCTCCAGCCCTCGCGGGTGTCGGCGCTCGGGCCCTCGGGTGAGGCGGCCACCCTGTCGGTCTCGTATGCCCTGTCGGCTTCCGCCACGCCGCCATTGGATGCCGAGGGCTGGCGGCGCGTGAAGCTGCCGCACTACCGGCTGCTGGACCGCCGTGCGGAAGCGGCGTCGTGGTACCGCATCGCGTTCGACAGCACCGCGTCCGACGCCGATCCCTGGGCGGTCTATCTGCCCTATCTCTACAACGGCGGCACGCTCTGGCTGAACGGCACGCCGATCGCCACCGTGCTGTCGGCGCAGCCGGACCTGCACGTGCGCTGGGCGCGGCCTTTCCTCGTGGCGCTGCCCAACGGGCTGCTGAAGGCGCAGGGCAACGAGCTGGTGCTGCGGCTGCCGCCCGCATCGTCCACGTCCGTGCTGCGCATGCCCAAGCTCGTGGTGGCGCCGCTGCGGCTGGTGATGCCCGTCTACGACCGCCGCCTGTTCTGGGTACGCACCATGCCGCAGATCACGGTGGCCGTGGGCACGCTGCTGCCGTGCTTCGTGCTGTTCATCTGGTGGCGGCAGCGCAGCGAGGTGCTGTATGGCCTGTTCGGCATCGCGGTGCTGCTGTGGGCGGTGCGCACGCTGACCTTCGTGGTGGAGGTGATCCCGCAGCATGAATTCAGCTGGTGGCGGATCAGCTACCACGCGGCCACCGGCGGGTTCGTGGTCGTGATGGCCCTGTTTGCGCTGCGCTTCGCGCGGTTGAGCCATCCGCTGCTCGACCGGGCGCTGGTCGTCTATGCGCTGCTGGGACCGCTGTGGCTGCTGATCCAGGGACCTGACGCGGACGTGCTGGTGGGCTACGCCTGGGGCGGCGGCCTGATCGCGGTGGGCGTGAGCGCCGTGCTGGTCACCGCCTGGGCGGCCGTCAGGCGGCGCGAACGGACGGCCGGCCTGCTGCTGATCGCGCTGACCGTGGCCGCCAGCGCGGGCGTGCACGACTACCTGATGACCTACGACGCCGCGGCGCTGTCGCGCTGGCTGCCGGAGTGGGCGCAGCAGCGCTTCTTCCTGCTACACCATGCGGCCAACCTGCTGCTGGTGGTGATGGGAGGTCTGCTGGCGCAGCGCTTCATCGAGGCGCTGACCAGCATCCAGACACTGAACCGCACGTTGGAAGAACGCGTGGCCGCGCGTGAGGCGGAACTGGCCGACAGCTACGGCCGCATGGCCGTGATGCAGCAGGAGCAAGCGGCCGCGGAGGAGCGCCGGCGCATCATGCGTGACCTGCACGACGGGCTGGGCTCGCAGCTGTTCATCCTGTTGTCGCGCGTGGAGCGCGGCGCGGTGCAGGCACGGGAGGTGTCGCAGTCGCTGCGCGCCTGCATCGCCGACATGCGCTTGTCGCTGGACGCGTCGGCCGCTCAGGACGCGGGCCTGGAAAGCGCCCTGGCGGACTTTCTCTACCGCTGGCGGCCGCTGCTGCACGAGGCCGGCGTGCAACCGGCCTGGCGCATCGACCTCGCCGAGCCCGTGGCCTGGATCTCGGCTCATGCCACGCTGCAGTTGCTGCGGCTGCTGCAGGAGGCTTTCACCAACGTCGTCAAGCATGCCGGCGCGAGCGAGATGCGTGTCGAGGTCGTTTCCACGCGGGACCTGCTGGCTGTCGCGGTCATCGACGACGGCCACGGCTTTCCGGCGGACTCTGCCGGTGCGGGCCGCGGCATCGCCAACATGCGTGCGCGCGCCGCGGCGCTGAATGCGCGGCTGACGATCGAGTCGAGCGACGGCGGCACCCATCTGCGCTTGGCGCTGCCTCGCGTGGCCAATGCCCGGCATCCGTCCGGCTAGGAGCGCTACAGCCGGTGCGCCTGCCGGAACGCCTCTGGCGTCGTGCCGACGCGCCGCCGGAAGAACTTGACGAAGTTCGTCGGCTCGCTGAAGCCGAGCAGCTCGCCGATGGCGACCGACGTCGACGTGCAATGGACGAGCAGGCGCTGCGCTTCCAGCGCCACGCGCCGGTCCACCGCCTCCTTGGCCGAATGGCCCAGCACGTCGTTGCAGACCCGCGTCAACGTGCTCGTGGAGACGCCCAATCTCTCGGCGAGCAAGGCGACGGATGGCCGGTTGTAGACCCGTCCATCCAGTTCGCGCCGGAAGCGCCGGACCAACGAAGCCTGCGCCGTCGAGGCCGTCGAATGTTCCATGGCTGGCCGGCTGATGCCGAGCAGCAGACAGACGAGCAGCTCCCGCGCCATGGCGGCGGACAGCTCGTCCAACGACGGCCGGCCGAGTTCCCGGCACAGCTCCGCGGCCAGCGCGCGCCAGGCAGCCAACCTGTCGGCGTCCATCCTGAAGCGGGTCGCCCAGTCCTCCAGGCGCAGCAGCGCCATCGCGTCAGCTCCGGGCGCCGACGCCACGGGTTTCACGACGGAGGGATCGATCAGCAGCAGATCAGCCTGCAGACCGCCGGTCGGCTGCCACTGCTGCGCCTGCCCGGGGCGCACGAAGACCACATCGTCGGCGCGCAGCGCAAAGCGCTCGAAGTCGACCACATGCGCTCCATGCCCTCCCGTCACCACGAGCACCATGAAGAACGCGACGCGCTCGGGCTCGTACAACTGCCCGGGCGGCACGCGGGCGCGCAGCTGCGCCAAGGTCATCAACTCCACGCCGACCGAGTTCAGCCGCTTGTTCGCGAAGCGTGTCTCGCGCAGGGCTTTGCGGATTTCAGGCACATGCACTCCGTACTGTGCGCCGGACGGCGCGGATGCGCGATTTCTACCATCACTTGCGCCGCCATGACCTTGGTGCCAGGACAGGCCGTGGGCAAAGTCAGGCGATGAACTTCCTGCCCATCCACTCCCGGCGAGTCTTCGCGCTGGCCCTTCTCGCGGCTGTTGCCGGCTGCGCAATTCACCCCCCAACGTCCACGGAAGGACCTCACATGTCTACCGATCGCAAGGCGCAGGTCGTCGCGCTGCTCAAGTCCATCGAAACCGGCGAGTCGGCCCCGGTGGCCGTCGTCAATCCGACCAAGTACATCCAGCACAACCTCGCCGTCGGGGACGGCCTGGCCGGTTTCGGCGCGCTGCTGCAGTCGCTGCCCAAGGGGTCGGCCCGGGTGAACACAGTGCGGGTGTTCCAGGACGGCGATGTCGTCTTCGCCCACACCGAGTACGACTTCTTCGGTCCGAAGATCGGCTTCGACATCTTCCGTTTCGAGGACGGCAAGATCGTCGAGCACTGGGACAACCTGCAGGAAACGCCCGCCAAGCCGAACCCGAGCGGGCGCACGATGATCGACGGGCCGACCACCGCGGCGGACCTGGACAAGACGGCGGCCAACAAGCAGTTGGTGGCGGCGTTCGTGGACGACATCCTTGTGAACGGCCGCATGGACCGGCTGGCGGGCTACTACGACGGCGACCGCTACCACCAGCACAACCCGCAGATCGCCGACGGCCTGTCCGGCCTCGGCGCCGCGCTGCAGGCCATGGCCAAGGCGGGCGTGACCATGAAGTACCACCGTGTCCACAAAGTCCTGGGGGAGGGCAGCTTCGTGCTCGTCGTCAGCGAGGGCGAGTTCGCAGGCAAGCTGAGCGCGTTCTATGACCTCTTCCGGGTCGAGAACGGCAAGATCGCCGAGCACTGGGACACGATCGAGACCATCCCGGCGCGGTCGGATTGGAAGAACGCCAACGGCAAGTTCTGAAGCAGGAAGGAGCGAACCCATGACTCTGTTGAAGTTCCTGCTCGGTGGAGCGTTGTCAGCCATGTGCGTCGTTCAGCCGGCCCTGGCTGCCGGAGGCGGCAAGATCATCGAAGTCGTCACGTTCAAGCTCAAGGCAGGAGTCTCTGCAGCTGAGTTCGCGCCGATCGATAAAGCGGTGGAGCATGAGCACGTCTCGAAGCAGCCGGGCTTCGTGTCGCGGGAGAGCGCGCACGGCGCAGATGGCGAGTGGCTGGTGATCGTCCATTGGCGGTCGACGAAGGACGCCGACGCATCGATGGCCTCGTTCGAGAAGGCTCCCGCCGCCGCGACGTTCATGTCGAAGATCGAGGCCTCGACGATGAGCATGAAGCGCTTCGAGCTGTAAGTGCGCGTGTCTTTGCCGTTGTTTGGTTATGACTTCGGCGATTTGGCAGAGCTACCGTGCGGCGATCAAAACTCGGAGTCACGTGAAGTGAACGAATCAAAGAAATTCAAATTCGCACAAGCCACCAGTCCGGACCAGGGGGCCGACCAGATGCTCGATCAGGCACGGCGCTCGCTCTCCCTGGGCCTGGCGCTGTTGCCGATGTTCTCGATGCTGCCGGGATGCGGTGCGGGCGCTGTCTCGGACGAGGCTGACCCGACCGCTGGCACTGACGCGGGCGCCAACAACGGCCGCACGGCTGCTACGGAGGCCTTGACGGTGCCGGACCGATTCGTCCATCCCGGCTTGCTGCACAGCCAGGCCGACCTGGATCGCATGAAGGCGAAGGTTGCGGCCCAGGCGTCGCCGTGGATCGACGGCTGGAAGCAATTGCAGGCGAGCGGATTTGCCGACCCGGACTGGAAGCCGAATCCCAAGCCGATCGTGTACGCCCATCAGCCGGGCTTCCCGGACAACGCGCAGTTCCTGCAATGGGACATCACTGTGGCCTACCAGAACGCATTGATCTGGAAGATCACGGGCAACAAGGCCGCGGCGGACTGTGCAGTGCGTGTCATGAATGCCTGGTCATCCACGCTCACCGAAATCGCCGTCCAGAACGGCGCCTACGACGGGTACCTCGTCGCGGGCCTTCAAGGCTATCAGTTCGCCAACGTGGGAGAACTGATGCGCGACTACGCCGGCCTGGGCGCTGCGAACCTGGCTGCCTTCCAGGCCATGATGCTCAAGGTTTTCCAGCCCATGAACGGCGGCGGCGTCGGCGATACGCCCTGGGCGATCAACAACTCGCTGTCGGTTTTTTCCAATTGGGGCCTGTGCGCCATGGCGGCATCGTTCGCCACCGGGGTGCTTTGCGACAACCAGAAGATCGTCAATGCCGTGATCGACTATTTCAAGTCCGGCATGGGCAATGGCGCCATCAACATGATGACCTACTACCTGCATCCGGGCTTCATGGGCCAGACGCAGGAGTCGGGACGCGACCAGGGCCACAACTCGCTCAGCGTCGCGCTGGTGAGCCTGCTGAGCGAAATGGCCTGGAACCAGGGCATCGACCTCTACGGGTATGACAACAACCGCGTGCTGTCGGCGTGCGAGTACGTGGCCAGGGCCAATCTCATCGAGAGCGGATCCAGCTACTACGCGGTACCGTACGTCCCGTGCGGTGACGCGGCCGTGTTCGCGACCGGCGGCCAGGGAGCGACCCGCGCCGCGTGGGCGCAGATCGTCAACCACTATGTGAACAGGCGCGGGATTGCCGCGCCGTTTTCGGAGATGTTCGCCAAGAAGGTCGCCCCCGAACCCGGCCCCCCCATGTGGTCAGGCGGGGGCGCCATGGATCAGCAGGGTCTCGGCACGCTGACCTTCAGCCGCGACCCGATCGCCGCCGGCTCGCCACCGAGCGGCGTGGTGGCGCTGACCAGGGGGCGCGACATCGTGCTGTCCTGGTGGGGGACCGCCTATGCCAGCAGCTACACGGTCAAGCGCGCGACCCAAGCGGGCGGCCCATACGCCGTCGTGGCAACCGGTATCACCGAACCGCGCACCTGGACGGATGCCGGCCCGGCCCCGGGCATCTACTACTACGTGGTGACCGCGCAGACACCCTCCGGCGAGTCGGCCCCGTCGAACCAGGCCATGGGTACGTCGGTCACCTTCGTGAGGGCTCGTTGGGCCTTCGACGACGGCCAGGGTACGTCGGCTCGCGACAGCAACAGCAACGGGGCCCCGGTCCAGTTGATCGGCGGCGCCACCTGGGGCAAGGGTCGCTCGGGAGGGAGCGCATTGCAGCTGGGTGGAGGGGGCGCCTGTGCTGCGCTGCCGGCCGACCTTCTGGTCAACGTTGGCGACTTCAGCATCACGGCCTGGGTCAACTGGAATGGCGGCCAGACGTGGGCGCGCATCTTCGACATCGGCTCCGACGGCAACCACTACATGTTTCTCACGCCTCACGCAGGCAACGGTGTCGTCCGCTTCGAGTGCACGCTCACCCAGAACGGCCCGTTCCTGCGCGTGGACGGCGGTCAAGAGCTTCCCAGCCGCCAATGGACGCATGTCGCCGTCACGCTGTCCGGGACGACGCTCACGCTCTTCGTCAACGGCGTTGCGGTGGGCAGCAACGGCAATGTGTTCATCAATCCATTCCAGCTGCGCCACACGACGCAGAGCTGGATCGGGAAGTCGCAGTGGCCGAACGATCCCACGTTCAACGGGCTCATCCAGGACTTCAGGATCTATCGCGGCGCGCTGACGGCGCCGCAGGTGGCCGCCATGGCAACCTCCTGACCGCCACGAACCCGGCCTGCCGAGCCCCCGCGCCTGGCCCGATTCCACTCAATCACTGAAAGCGTGCAATGAGAACCCTGCACTCCGCACTTGTCATCGCAACCGTCACCCTGGCCGGCTGCGCGTCGCCTTCCTCATCAAGCTCAGAGGTCGAGGTGTTGAAACAGCAGATCGCCGCCGTGGCCAAGACCCGTGCTTCGGAGCAAGCCAATCTCACCAACTTCGACGACCTCGACTTCAACGTCTACAGCGGCCAGAGGTGGGAGCTGCTGGGCAAGAGCCACGGCAAGGACATCGTCGTGCACTATCCCGATGGGCACACGACGAAGGGATTGGATGCGCACATCGAAGAGCTGAAGCCGCAGTTCACCTTCGCGCCCGACACGTCGATCAAGCAGCATCCGATTCGCATTGCATCCGGCGAATGGACCGCTGTCACGGGCGTCCTGGCGGGAACGTTCACGAAGCCGATGGACATCGGTGGCGGCAAGGCCATCGCTCCGACCGGCAAGGCCTTCCGGCTGGAGATGGTCACGATCGGGCATTGGAAAGACGGCGTCATGGACGAGGAATGGCTGTTCTGGGACAACGCCTCCTTCATGAAGCAGATCGGACTTGCGCCATGAACTGAAAGCGGATGTCGACAAGGCGATCGAGCGCGAACCACGGCCGCCATAGTTGGTAAGACCAAACGAAATTAATCGATAAACTGGTCAGACCATTTGCGAACCATGAACGCCATGAGCGAAACGTCCCTGTCTCGACGCAAGGCCCTTCAGGCGGCGCTGGCCGGAGCTGCCGCGCCACTCGCAGCTGTAGGCGCAACCGGCACCCCCGGCGCAGCGGCGCAACCGGCGACCTCCCAGCCCTCGCAGAGGGCCGACTGGGTGCTGACCACGCCTCAGGGCACGCTGAGGATCAGCCCGCTCAGCGACCGCGCCCTGCGCGTGCGCTTCCTGCCCCCACCGGCTGCGACGCAGGAGGCGCCACCGAGCCTCACGCTGCTGCCCGGCCGCACGCCGCCGCGCCTGAAGCAGACACCGGGCGCGACCACGACGAGCCTGGCGCTGCCGGCCATCCGCTGCGAGGTGGACGAAGCGACCGGCGCGCTGCGCTTCTTCGACCGCAGGGGAGCGCTGCTGCTCAGCGAGTCGCCGGGCAGCCGGCGCCTCACACCGTCCAAGCTCGGCGACGAGCCGGTCTTCATCGCCGAGCAAGCCTTCGAGTCGCCCGCCGGCGAACACCTCTACGGCACCGGCTGCTTCCAGGACGGCGCCATGGACCTGCGCGGCTTGCCGCGACGCCTGACGCAGGTGAACACGCAGATCAGCCTGCCCTTCATGCTGTCCAGCCGCGGGTATGGCCTGCTCTGGCACAACAACGGCATGGCCGAGCTGAACACGCCCGAGCAGCAGGTGGCGCTCACCCGTGCCGGCGCCGACGGCAAGACTGAGCGGGTGGACGTGACGACCACGACCGGCAACGCCCAGGTCGAGCGCAAGGGCGTGCGCTTCGAAGGCACGTTCCGCACCGAGGCGGCCGGCCGCTACGCCTTCCTGCTGGACGTGGGCCGCGGCATGGGCTCGCGCCACTCGGTGGAGATCGACGGCAAGTCCTGCGTCGAGATGGCCAACCTGTGGCTGCCGCCGACGGTCGGCTTTGTCGTCGAGCTGCCGGCGGGCGAGCACCGCGTGCGCGTGAACGCCGAAGAGCAGGACAAGCCGTCGCTGCACTTCGGCCCCTTGCAGGCCCGCACGACTTGGCGTTCGCCGGTGGCCGAGGCCATCGACTACGTCGTCATCGCCGGACCGAGCGCCGACGAGGTGTTCGAGGGCTACCGCGAGATCGCCGGCGCCACGCCGATGATGCCGCGTTGGGCTTATGGCTACATCCACTGCCGCGAGCGCTTCCATTCCTCCGAGGAGATCGTCGACACGCTGCGCGAGTTCCGCCGCCGCAAGCTGCCGGTCGACGTGATCGTGCAGGATTGGCAGTACTGGGGCCGCCACGGCTGGAACGCGATGCGCTTCGACGAGGCCCACTACCCCGACCCCGCCGTGCTGACGCGCGACGTGCACGGCATGAACGGGCGACTCATGCTGTCGGTGTGGGCCAGGATCGCCCGCGACACCGAGCTGGGCCGCGCCACCGCGGCCGCGGACCACTACATAGCCGGGACCGACTGGATCGACTTCTTCGACCCCAAGGCGGCCGCCTTCTACTGGAACAACCAGCGCGAGCGTCTGCTCAAGCTGGGCATCGACGCCTGGTGGCAGGACGCGACCGAGCCCGAGAACGACGACCTCGTCGGCCGGCGCACGGCTGCCGGCCGCGGCGAGCGCGTGCGCCTGGCCTACCCATTCCACGTCACCCGCACCGTCTACGAAGGCCAGCGGCAGGCCTTGCCGAACCAGCGGGTCATGATCCTCACGCGCTCGGCCTTCCCTGGCCAGCACCGCCATGCCTCGGCCACCTGGTCGGGCGACATCGGCAACGACTGGGACACGCTGAAGCGCCAGATCCCCGCCGGCCTCAACATGGCCGCCGCCGGATATGCGTATTGGACGGTGGACGCCGGTGGCTTCTTCCGCCCGGGCGATGGCCAGTACACCGACAAGGCCTACCACCAGCGCTTTCTGCGCTGGTTCCAGTACGCGACCTTCTTGCCGCTGCAGCGCGTGCACGGCTACATGACCGATACCGAGTTCTGGCGTTATGGCGAGCAGGTGGAGGCCGTGTCGCGCCAGTACCTGGAGCTGCGCTATCGGCTGCTGCCCTATCTGTACAGCGTTGCCCACGACGTGCACGCCAAGGGCGGGCCCATCATGCGACCGCTGGTATTCGACTTCCCGGACGACCCGCACGCGCTGGACCAGGCGCACAGCTATCTCTTCGGCCGCGCGCTGCACGTGGCGCCGGTCCTGGCGCCCGACGTGTCGAACTGGCCGGTCTATCTGCCGGAGTCAGCGGGCGGCTGGGTCGACTTCTGGACCGGCGAGCGGCGCGCCGGCGGCCGCACGCATGACGTGCCGTCGCCGCTGGAGCGCATCCCGCTGCATCTGCGCGCCGGCAGCATCCTGCCGCTCGGGCCGGTGCTGCAGTCCACCGCCGAAGCCACCGGCGAGGTCATTGACCTGGTCATCGTGCCGGGCCGCGACGGCGCCTTCGACCTCTACGAGGACGACGGCCTGGGCTACGCCTACGAGAAGGGCGGGGCCAGCGTGATACGCCTGACCTGGGACGACAAGCGCGGCGTGCTTCGCCTGGCGGCGCGCCGCGGGCGCTTCGACGGCATGTTGACGACGCGACGCTTCAGGCTGCACCGCGCCGGCCCCGGCCAGCCGCCGCTGCAATCGGCATCGCTGCAGGAACTGGTCTACACCGGCCGCGGCATCGAGGTGCGGTTGGTCTGACGTGGCCACGGCCAAAGTGGTGAAGGAAGGTGTTCGGCAACGCTGGACGGTAGCTTGAAGAACGAACGCTAAACCCTTGCCAGGCCGAATGTTTGTTCGGCTGGCCAAAATTCCTGCATCGAACTGGGTGGAGCCTTCTGAGCCCGCCCACGGGCCTGTTCCGCACCAAAGCAACGGCTCGGCCGCTTGCGCAACCCACTCGGCGTTCATCCGGGAGTCGCCACCCAGTTCGGTTCATCCGGGGTTCGCGCGCCACCCACACCGCGTTCATCCGGAGGTCATTCCGCGGCGGAGGGCCGAACTGGCGTCGGCCGCTGAGGTTTTCTTCAATGGAAGGCTCACTTTCAGGTCGAGCCCGCCATGCCTCCTAAGCTTCCTGTTGGCCCGCCGGGCTTCGAGCCTGAGTCCCGGCGTGCCCGGAGCATCCAGAAAGACTGGCCGAAGGGCACAGGCTTCCATGAGGAGAGCGACCCGCGGCCCGACCCCGGTCATTTCCGAGTGGTCGCTCAACGCGTCGCCGAACAGGTCGCCTTCGGCGAGCGGCCGGTGTACGTGAAGGCCGTGGCCCGGGAGGCAACCAAGCGGCTCCTGCGCCTTCACCTCTTCGAGCAGCCAAACCGTGCGCTGTTGGTGGACTACCGGCATGAGCATGCGCATAACTACACCGACGTGCTGACCCACGTGCGGAATCTTCACCAGGAGATGGCCTGGGAGCGCGAGAAGTGGTCAGTGCAATGGAACACCTTTCGTTGGCGGCGCTTCGCCAATGAGCCAGAGTTTGCGCGCTGGCTGCAGTTCGTCCCGGCGGTGGACCTTCGTCGTTGGGGCAATGCATACCTGCCAGAGAACCAGCGGACCTTGACATGGGTTAGGAAGAACCTAGCCCACCTCGCGCCGATGCCGTCGGAGATTCACAAGGCGTACTTCCGGGCCACCGCCACAGACCGCCAGCTACTCACCCTGGCTGGCGTTGAGGTGGCACTTGAACCGCTGACAGAGCATCACGTTTGCCTGGTGTGCCAGCGGCTGCTGGCGTATCACACGGTGAAGAACGCCCGGCACGGGCCTGCTCACCTGGACCACATGACCACGATGCTCGAGCGATTCATCGCGTTCAAACGCCAGCCCTGGTGGCAAGCGCAAGAACTGCTCAACAGCATCCACAAGGGAGGCATCTTCTCGCAGGGCCGGGTCTCAAAGGAGGAGGCTGATGCAACGATGCTGCGCGTCCAGGCGGCTTTGACGCGAGCTCAAGCTGTGCTCGAGGGCACAAGCGACCTGCACGCCGAGTTGGCCGCGCTGCGACCAACCCATCTTGAGCTGGAGGAACCTTGCGAGGCTTGCGTCGGGTCGAAGCATGCCAGGGTGGTTGCGCCGGAAGAAGCCCAGCTGCCGCCGTTCCATCCTCAGTGCCAGTGCTTTCGCCTTGCTTGGCGTCACAGCGAGATGCCCGACCTCGAGCGGAGGGTGATGCTGTGGGCCTTTGAGTGCGCGCTAGGACACGACAAGACGCCTCGATTCCCGTTTGACGAGTTCATCGAGGCGTGTGAGCGGTTGCGGTGACAACTTCAGAAGTTACCGTTGCTTTGCCAAGACGAACGAAGAGCGCTGTGCAGCGCTCTTCAAGTGGGGCAGACCGACGTCACTAGTTCGCTCAGAAGTGGAGCTTCGGGTCTGTATCAGCCCAATTCGATAGGCCTTGAATGGATAGCTCGCCAGCACGAAGAGCACACCAAGCTTTGGCGTGGGCGATGGCGCGCTGCTTTCGTGTTGGCAAGGTGGCGATTGCCTCCAGCACCAGATGTCGCGAGCCTTGAAGCTTTTCCGGATGCGAGGCTGCGTGCTGCTCCTTTTTGCGTAGCGATGCTTCGGATTTGTCCCAGTGGGTCTCGGAAGCCCACACTGCGATTTGAAGGTCAATCGCACCTGCGAGAGCTCCGATGCAGTGAGCTGCTACGTGAGTACCGTTTTGCCGTTGGGCCAGTATGTACTCTTCCAATTCGTTGACGGCCTCACTCGACGCAATGTAGTTGCCCTGCGTTACTTGCGAACCTCGCAGGACAGGAAACGCAGCTAGGGCAATGATTTCCCTTTCTGGCTCGTTCAGCGCCTGAAACCATGAAAGAAGTTGGTCGATTGGGTTGCTTGTCTTTGAAGGAATTGGATGATGCTGCATCTATGCTCCTGTTGTATTGGGGCCGCTAGTGGATAGCTAGCGCCGTGGGCCAAAAACGGCGCAGCGTCTAGCGCAGTGCTTTATATTTTTGACAGCTCCAATGGAAGTGGCCCTCACGGACCACTTTGTTCTCGCGTATGCGCCGGAGCGCGGACCTGGTCACATCGCGAACGATTCCTGCATCAAACCGGCGATTCCAACCAACCCGATGACAGGCGCGTCCACCAGGCCCATCCCGTCAGGGAGGTAGTGGCCGCTGTTCGCTTGGACCTTCTGAGTTTGTGCATCCCAGATAGCCAGTGTGTCGTCGCCAAACATATTCGCCAGCAGCTGAGCCATCTCGGGCGAGTCGACGGAGCTGAGCTGCGGAACGCTGGCGCTTGTAGCGGCAAACGATGTCAGTTCCGAGGACATCATCGACATGCTCGACGCATGCCCCGGATTGCTGCCCAGCACTACATGGTCCACCGGCGGCGCTGTCAGGGTCACTTCGCGTTCGCTGTAGTCGTAGACCGGGACGTACTGGAAGACCTGGCTGTGCTGGGTCCAGTTGGGCTCATCGACAGTAGGAGGCTCCATCCAGGTCCCTTGGGTCAGGACGTAGTTGCTGACGTGTGTCAGCGCCACGTATGTCTGGCCAGACTCATCCGTCCAGCGGTCCCAACTCATGTCGACCGAGCCTCGTACACCGTAGTAGCCATTGAAGGTGCCGTGGTCTGTCTGGAACGAGAACGGGGTTGTCGTGCCGCCGCTGTAGGTGAAGCTGTTGGTGCAGGTCGTGTACCAGAGACCCGACTCGTCAACTCGTTGGCCGCCGCTGGTCTGCGACACGAAGAGAGCTAAGTTGTCTGCGCGGGTGTCATTGTCCCAGCGACCATCGCCAGGAAGGGCGAGGTCCTGTGTCGGACGGCAGTAGCTCATGAACAAGTCGAAGGCATCTTCGATACGGACGACCGGCCCGTGTGTGTAGGTGACGCTGTAGGTCGCGGGCTTGAACTGTGCAAGGATGTCTTCGGACGTCCATACGGAGCCATCGGGCGTTTGGACGTTGACCTGGTTGGCACCGTAGCCCCAGTAGTCGACGGTCACGCTGCCGCCACTTGACGCCTGTAGCACCAGCCCCTGGTCACCATTGAGGTACGCAGTGATTGTGTAAGGCGCCACTGCTGGCGCGAATTGGACGGTCGTGCTGAGGCCTGCCTGCACCACGTGGTCAGCACCGTCGCCTTGCGCCCACTTGATGGTCGCTCCGCCGGCGTAGTCGAAGATGGTGTCGTTGTCTTGACCACCTTCTAGCGTGCTTCCTGTCCCGTAGTTGCTGATGACGTCATTGCCGCTGCCACCCAGGGCGCTGTTATTGGCGTTGAAGACCTGAATGCGGTCATTTCCACTATCGCCGTAGCCGATGGCGTCAACGCCCTGCAGCCAAATGCTGTCGTTGTCGGCACCACCGTGCAACCGATTGGACGTTCCTGAGTCCCACAGCGTGTCGATGCCAGTTTCACCGTCCAACTCAGCGTGCTCGCCTGCGGTGGCCAATATGTCGTTGTCCGCGCCGCCTTTGATGACGTCTGCACCCGTGCCGCCGTCGATGTAGTCATCGCCTGCATCGCCGTACAAGAAGTCGTTGGAACTCCCTGCGTAGATGGTGTCGCCGCCATCGCCGCCGTGCACCTCGTCCGAGGCACTTACTGTCGACACCTGCGATACGTCGATGTAGTCGCCGCCTCCGTTGCCATTGATGCTGTCAGAGAACCCGCCCAAGCCCGTGATGTAGTCGTAGTCGTCCGAGCCATCAATGTGCAGAGCTTCGCTCGTGATGGCATTTCGAACGTAGATGTGGTCGCCCGTCACCACTGAGTCGAGCATGTGGTCTGTCGTATCGGGCGTGAACCAGCTTTTCACGCGGATTGTCTCGAAGCCGTCCGGCGACGAGCCTACGCAGACTAGTAGGTCTTTTCCACTTCGTGCGAAGACGACAGGAAGCGCTCCCGAAATTTGGAGCTGGTCAGCGCCTCCGCGGGTATCAATGACGTCGTTTCCATCGCCAGACCGCCAGATGAAGGTGTCGTTTTGCACCCCGCCGTGTAGCGTGTCGTTGCCCAAGCCACCCTCGAAGATGTCGGCACCGCCATTTCCAGTCAGCTCATCGCTGCCTTCAAAGCCGTACAGGTGTTCGGCGGCAGAAGTCCCAGTCAAAGTGTCCGCGTCCGGACTGCCAAATATGGCTTCTGTGCTTGGGGTTCCCATGATGAAGTCGAACGCTGTGACTACGGCGTTCTTCCATTCGATATATGCGTCCTTCCCAAAATCCGTGATGAGCTTGACACCAGCGTAGAAGTAGCTGGTCGAAGCTTGGCGATGATTGGGGTCGGACAAGCTGGTAATCAGCTCATCGTTCTGCAGGGACAGCTTCACTTGTTCTAGAAGCGTTGCAGCCGAAACAGTGACGTCATAGCCACTGCCAATTCGCCGCCCCACGGCGTTGTTGAACAAGTCCATGTTCAGCTCTAGTGCGGGGTCTCCTTCCCAGGAGAGGACCTCTGTCTTGACTTCGTTCAGGTCACCTAACGCCTCCGTGATGTCAGCGCCAAGTTGGGTTGTCAATCGGGCGCTAACGTAGGCGTGTCTAAAGGCGTCTTGGAAATCATTGTGGCCGCCCCCCGCAGGGAACATCTCCGGGTGCTCCGCGACATAGGCTTCAAATTCATTGCGAGCCTGAGAGGTGAGAGTCAATCCAGTCGTAAGAATGTTGGGTGTCAGCACCGGGAGATGCAGAAAGATTGATGCGCTCATTTGGCTCCTTCGATGAGGTGAAGACGCCAGTCGCCATGTGCAACCTCAGTGGGAACTAACAGCGCATTAGCGCGGCCAACGCATTGGCTATGGTCAGGGTGATTACCCGACTGTGCATTTCGGCTCGCGACTGCACGAACGTCCTTCTGGGAGAAGGTCAATGCGTCGCTTCGCGACTCGCCATCCCAGAACACAAGCCACCACGTTTTCATGCTGCCGTCCAACAGGAAGTAATACTGGTCGTAGAACACCCGACCTACGGCGTTTTGGCTCAGGTTCTTTGGGTTATCAGTGAGGCAGACCTTCGTCCAAGGCTGATTCGTGAGATTCAAGGCCTGCACCTGTGAAGGGCGGGAGCCGTCCTCGGCATCAAGCAGGGCTCGCACCTCATCCGGATTGGCATTCCGAGGGGGAAGGTAGTGGAGGGCGAAAAGGGGTCCCGCCACCGCAAGAATGGGAAGCAGGAGTCGACGTAGTGTTGGCATAGGTTCGATGGGTGAGTCGTTCTTGTTGTTGAATTCATAAGGCCGCGAACACTCCTCGTCCTCATGTGGCCTGGTATAGGCAACGGTGGCTGTGCGCCGGGTCGGCAGGCACCCTCCGACCAACCTTGGCAGCAAGGCCCGCCTTGCACAAAAGGCTGTATGGGCATACAGTACTACTCTCGACGGAGGCTTCCTATGCACCCATCAGCCCAATACCGCTATCGACCCAAGGCAGACCGGACGCCGGACTGGCTGCGCCGCATCTGGGCTTGGCTCTGACGTCCCCCAATCCGTTGTCGTAGCCGACCGTTGCGAGCCGGCCGCGGCCGAGCTCGCCATGAACGCACCTCTTCTCCTCACCGAAGTTCTCACGCGCCGAGAAGGCACACCGCAGTCCGACCTGCCGCTGGCTACCGAGGGTGTGCTGCGCTACGTGTGGGAGGGCAAGTTCGGTTCGATGCTCATCGAGGTGCGCGACGGGCGTACGTATGTCAACGGCCAGCTCGTCGAGCAGGCCGTTCTAGGGGAGGGTCGTCATGCTGACCATTGAAGCCACGCCTGTGCGTGACCTCGTCACTGCCTCATCTGGCCAAGGCGAGACACTTCTGCCCGAGGAGGAGCGTCCGAGACAGCCCATGCTGGTCCCGGTGGCCAACGACGAACCCCTGCAGGTCGTGTACCTCGGGGTCTCAGGGGTGTTGCATCCCAGCGCGACGCTCTACCAGCTCGTGCACGGGAGTTCGCCGTGGGCGGACGGGCATCACAAGTACGAAGCGGCGTCCTTTCTCGAACTGGCGCTGGCGCCGTGGCCTGACGCTCGAATCGTGCTGACCAGCACGCAGCCTTGGTCCAAGGGGCTCGACCAGGTGCTCGAGCGGCTCGGGCCGGGTCTCGCCGCGCGCGTCATCGGCTTCACGTTCGAAGACCTGACCCGGCATGCAGCGGTCCCGCCGCGGCACAAGCCCATCGACAGCGACGACTACTGGCGCCTGATGAAGTGCGACATCGTTCGGCGGCACCTGGCGTGGCTACGGCCGGCAGCCTGGATTGCCATCGACGATGAATCGTCGCTCTGGAATGCCGACGAGCGCCGCGGCCACCTGGTCACGACGAATGGCTGCCTCGGCCTCATGGAACCGGCAGCGCAGGACCGCCTAGTGACCGTCCTGTTAGGCAATTTCGGCCTGGGGCAGGGCGCGCAAGACTGAGCCATGTGCGCCCTGGGAGCTAACCGCATGTCTGCAGCTTCTCGCTGCCGGTATGCTTTGTGAATGTCTGCTGACCGAATCGTCTACTGCCTTGAACGCGTTTCTGACTACAGGGACTTTGAGCGCCTCTGTTCAGCGCTCCTAGCCGGGACCGACTATCCCGGTATCGACCCGCTTGGAGGCACGGGCGACGAGGGGCGCGACGCCATCATCCGCACGGACGCCTCCGGCCGGCGCATCGTCTTCGCGTACACCGTCCGCGGGGACTGGTTGACGAAGCTCAAGAGCGATTGCAATCGGGTCCAGGAGCGGGCCCACAACCCCAGCGTCTTCGTTTTCGTCTGCACGGAGGCCTTGAGTGCCGCAGACAAGGACCGCGCACACGACCTGGTCGCCAAGAACTATGGTTGGACCCTCGACCTGTACGACCTCGAACGGCTGCGCGTGCAGTTCGTCGGGCCGCAGCGGCACCTCGTCGCGCAGCATCCGAGCATCTTCACGCCACCGTTCTTTCCTCAGTCCGGCGGCCAGTCGTTGGCCGAGAGCCGGGACACGCTGCTCATCGACCACGTTGATGCCGACCACGCGTTGGCAACCTGGCTGTCGCGCCGGTTGACGTTGGCGGGCTACCGGACCTGGTGTCGAGGCACGGCACCGATGGCCGGCGAGAACCCCGACGACAGCGTCCGCAAGCTCATTGACCTGCGAGGTTCTCAGTACCTGCCCGTACTGTCTGAAGCAAGCCTCTCCGACGCGCTGTTACTCGAGCGCTGCGGCCTCGCTGCCGCCAAAGACTCGTTCGTGTTGCCGTGCAGCTGTGCGCCGGGGCAGGAGTCACGCCTTCCGTCAAGGATGCGGTCCGTGGCTGCGGCGAACTTCGCAGGCTCCTGGAACGAGGGTCTCGCCCAGGTCCTGGCGAGGCTCGCTACGCTTGGCATCCGGCCGAGCTTGGAAGGTGACCTTGGGAAGCAGATTGCGTTGCGGGACTACCTGCCCAGTCGAGTCACGGTCGCCAAGCCTGAACCGGTCTTTGCCAACATGTTTGCGCTGCACCTTCCGGCGGCGATGCTCATTCACGACCTGTCACGCGCCCTCAAGGAGGATGAGAAGGAGGAGCTGCGCGCCCGGTGGGCGTTCGCTGAACTGAGTTCTGACCTCCTGGTGTCCTTCAGCCCGCACCCGGCTGGCAGCCTCCCGTTAAGGAGCCACAACCAGCACACGGAGTTCTCGTGGGCGGACGTCCCCTTCCGCGAGGGCAAGAAGACTGAAGACCTGGCCAAGGAGCTTGCGTCCCGCAGTCTCGAGCTGGTCTGCAGGCAGAAAGGGCTGAAGTACTGCCCAGACCGGAAGGTCTTCTACTTCCCCGAGCGTGAGGATGGCGAATGGAACCAGCCTTTCCGGCACGTCGATGGACGCACGACGAGGGTTCAGCTGACGGGTGAACGTACCAGGACCCGAGGCGACGACGTGCAGACCTCTCTGTACCAGCTGGCGCCAAAGTTCCGTCCGCAGCATGAGTTCGACGGCTCCTGGAACGTGGTGCTCAACATCTACATCCGAGTGACCGACGTCAATGGCAAGCCGTACGAGTTCAAGGAAATTGCTCGGCGCCGCAAGGCTGTCACCAAGGGTTGGTGGAACAACCACTTCCTGGCGCGCATGTTGGGGGTCATCCAGGCGCTCGAAACCAGCGAGGGGCGCATCGAAGTGGGGGAGGGCAAGCGCGCGGTGACGGTAGATACCGCTCCCCTGAGCTGGCAGTGCCCGGTGGGCCTGGACGTGGCCGCTCTGTCCGGCCAAGCAGACCTGGGCGAGGAGCTTGCTGCGTATCGAACTCGCGACGACGAAGAGACTGACGATGCCGACGCGACGTCGGTCGCCACCGAAGGTCCCGCCGCATGACGAACACATTCCACTTCCTTGGCGAGCCGCTGCTCGAGTTCGGGCATGGCCAGACAGCGGAGGACCCTCACGACGGCCTGGCACTGTTTGGACCGGCGGAGCCTTGCAGCCAGCTTCCCAGCAACATCGTCATCGGCACGGAGCGCGGTGTCGAGGCGTGGAAGCAGTGGTGTGCCGCGTTGAACGCGCCGGCAGCGTGTATTGACCCCAGCCGTCATCGTGCCTGGCCACCGTTTCCTGGTTTCGACGTCGCGTTTGGCGCCAAGTGGCCCTTGCCGGTGCGCAGCTACGTGGTGGACGCCAGCAAGCTGTCCGAGGCATCGCGCAAGACCGACAAGCACGACCGCGCCTTCGAGGTGGCCAACCTCTACATGGAACAGGTTGACCGCCTCGGCAAGCTCGATGCGCGTCCGGCGCTCGCCATCTGCATCGTTCCGGACGAGGTGTTCGACAACTGCCGGCCCAACTCCACGGTCTCCCGAGCCAACCGAAGTGATACCGGCCGAAGTAGGGACGAAGTGGCGTTCCTGAAGCAGACGATTGCCAACCGCGACCAAGGGCAGGGCGGCCTGTTCGAGGCGGAAGACCCGGCCATCGCGTCGCTGCTGGACGGCATGGACGCGTTCGAGGAGGCGCGAGGCTACTCCCCTGACTTCAGGCGGCAGCTCAAGGGCCGGATGATGGGACACGAGCTGCCCGTCCAAATCATCAAGGAATCGACCCTGCTCATCACCGCGCAGGTTCGCAACGGTGAGAAGGGCACCAATCCGCTGTCCGACCGGTTGTGGAACTTCGGCACCGCCATCTTCTACAAGTGCGGTTCGAAGCCTTGGAAGACGCCGTGGGCCCGCGAGGGCGTCTGCTACGTCGGCCTGGCCTACAAATTGTCCGAAGACCAGCGCACGGCGTGCTGCGCGGCGCAGATGTTCCTCGACAGTGGTGACGGCATCGTCTTCGTCGGCGAGTTCGGCCCGTGGTACTCATCGAAGGAGGGCGAGTTCCATCTGCCGCCCGACAAGGCGGAGGCCTTGCTTCGCGGAACCATCGCTACCTACAAAGAACAGGATGGCCGACCGCTGAAGGAAATCTTCTTGCACGCGCACTCCGGCATCAACGCGGAGGAGTACCGCGGGTTTCAGAAGGCCCTGCCGGAAGGAGTCAAGCTGGTGGCCATCCGGGTGCGCCAGGACAGGGGAGGGATGCGCCTCTACCGCCATGACGAGCACCCCGAGCCGGGACAACGGGGCAAGCATCCGGTTCAGCGCGGCGTCTTCTGGCAGCGCACTGCCCGTCATGGACTCCTGTTCACGAACGGCTTCAAGCCGCGCATCGCGACGTATGACGGCTTCGAGGTTCCCGTCCCGCTGTCCATCTCCATCCAGCATGGCGACGGAGACATCGTGCAGGTGGCCAAGGACATCCTGGGGCTGACCAAGCTCAACTACAACTCGTGCCAGCTGGGCGAGGGGCGGCCCATCACCATCAAGTACTCTGACCGCGTCGGCGAAATCCTGTTAGCCAACCCTGGTCTCACTTCGGACAAGTGGCGGCACAACTTCAAGTACTACGCTTGACTCCAGCAAGGCCTCAGCACGTGCATGACCACTCCGGATAAGCAGACGTTGGAACGCTTCGCGGAGGCATGTCGTCGAGAGCTAGAGACGCTGGCAGTCAAGCAGGGGTCGATGTTCCAGGGCTTTCCGAAGGGCGCGTGTGGCCCGGCCGCAGAGCTCATTGGCCGATTGCTCCAGGAGCGGCTTGGCCTCCACGGCACCTACGTGCGTGGCAGTGACCATCAAGGCCTGGCTTCAACTAACCAGTCGCATGCCTGGGTGGAAGTCACCGACTGCATCATCGACATCACGCACGACCAGTTCGGCCGAACCGGCGTTGACGGCTGGGTTGTTCCCTTGACTAGTGCTTGGCATGGACGGTTTCGAAGCATCGACCGTCGCAAGGGCTTCTGCATGCCCAGTGGCTGGCCTATGTACCCGCACGACGGCTACGCGGCGATGAAGCGTGCCCTTGAACTGACGGCCAAGTAGCCGCACAGACACTGGTCCCGGTCGCTCTATACGGGACATCGGACCCTTGCGGCCCTCATCTCTCTCGCATATTCCATGGCTCTGGTCAGCAAAACAAAAAGGGAACTCGCCACCGAATGCTCGGCTGTAAAGCTGAGAGGTACGCTCGGCCAAGGTGGCAACGGGACTGTTTACGCGGCGACGCATGCAGTGCATGGCAAGGTTGCTATCAAGTTTTTCTTGAACACTGAAGTTCGCCGGCGAGTTCGGTTCGATGATGAGGTCAAGGTAGTCACCGAGCGGCTGAAGGGGTCTCCGCGGGTTCTTCCCATCTTGGAGTTCAGCCTCCCTGACGCGGCAACCGGCGGAGTGCCTTGGTACGTCATGCCGACAGCGGAGAAGATTCAAGCGGCCCTCGCCACGGCCGACTGGCGGGGGATGTTGCCGGCGTTCATCGAGCTCGCTGATGGCTTGGCGGAATTGCATCAGCTTGGGGTGGCGCATCGTGACGTAAAGCCTGAGAACATGTTCCAGTTCGCAGGGTCTTACCGGTTCGGCGACTTCGGCATTGCGTCGTTTCCTGAACGCACGGGCGTCACGCGGATGGATGAGCCCATGGGGCCGGCTACCTTCATGGCCCCTGAGATGGAGTCGAATACAAGCACAGCCGACCCGTACCTGGCAGATGTCTACAGCCTCGCCAAGTCGATTTGGGCGCTGATGGCAGGCAAGGATTTCGCATTCCCGGGTCAGTACGTTCCCAATGGCAAGGAGGCGCTGTCACTCTGCGACGGTTCAAAGCAGTTGTTCCTGGACCCCTTGGAGACGCTTCTCATAGATGCCACGAGTTCCCGCCCAGAAGACCGTCCAACCGCGGCGCAATTTTCCGCGCGTCTCAAGGAGGTGGCAGCGCTCCAGTACGACTTCGACAAGAGCAACCCATTGCAGTGGGAGTTTGCGAACTCTGCTGCACTGAAAAGTCGAGGTGTGACCCGAGCGGAGTGGACAAGGGTGACGGATATCGTTGAGGTGGTGAATCTGCTTTCGCGGCACCACGGGATGAACCATTGCTTCTATCCAGAATTCGGCGGCTCGCACATCAGCGGCGCGTCGACCCACGAAGGCGGGCGACTTCTCATGCTGCACATTCCTGAAGGCGGGCCCGACTACATAGTTCATCCTTTGAAGCTCACTCTGGAACGCTTTCCAGACCATCCAGAACTTGGGTATGCCGTGCTACAAGTGGGCAACGTTGACCGGCTAACCCAAGGCAATCGCTTTCTCGACGGCCCAACAGAACGGCTGCGATGGCTCAATGACTATGACTATGTCGTAGATGATTCCGATGAAGACGAGCCTAGCTATCGTGGGGTCGGGCACGTGTGTTCGCGCCGCTTCAAGGACGGGCTGTTTGTTATCGCCCCTACCCGGGGCGTCTACAACAAGATGGACGACTACATGGGCACTGCACAGCGCCTTGGCGTGGAGGGGCTGCGAGAGCAGTTTGAGTCCATGTTGGAGGCGGGCACGCACAAGGCTCCGGCCCGTTCCCTCATCCCGGTTGTGCGCCTACAGGCCGAGCCGTTGAAGCGAGTTCCCTTCTCCCTTGAGCACTTGACCGCAGACATGTTGTGGCAGTTGCTCGACTTGGACGATGCGGTGCTCAAGCAACGGGCAGAGACGGGCGGTGGCGGTATCGAGTACGGCAAAGACATCGCCAAACGCATACGGGAGACAGCAGCGGACCCGTTGCGAGCAGAGGTGCGACAACTACTCGATGCGTTCACCGATGCCCAACGCGGCGAATACCTAGCACTCACGGAAGTCGCCTTGGGCATCGCTACTCCCGAGGAATTTCACAACCGGGCAACGAGTCATGGTCGGTCGAAGCTCGAATCGCACTACCTGGCGGGGAAGGTCGGCACGGGGTACGTACGCAAAGCGCTGGCTAAGTTCGGGCTGAAGGTTGCGTAGGGCTGCAGTGCTGGGCGCTGCTCCTTGATGGCAACCCATGCGGCGGCGAGACAGCCAGTGGCTTGCTGTGGAAGGCCGCGTGGTGCGCGGCAGTACCAAGAATTACGGTCGGGTCCCGTAATTTTGTGAAGAGCCTCCTCGTCGTGACGCAGACGCGCAGGGTTACCCCTGCCCCTCGTAGTAGAGCGAGTCGAGCATCGCGGCCCGGCAGTCCCACAGTCGGGCCTCAAGCCGACCCTTCGGCCGCCCCGCGAGCCACCACGGGCTCATGCGTATGGGTTCAACGATTCGCTCCCAGAAGTTGTCCAGGTCGAGCGTGGAGTGCGCAACCACAAGAGCCTTGCAGAGACCCTCCCGGTTCCGCGAGTTGACCGCAACGAAAACATCCGGTCGCTTCATGGCCAGCAGCCTCGAAGCCACGGCATAGCCGCCATGGTGCGCCTTGCCTGTGAAGGCAGTCCGGAACTCCGTGACGAATGCTTCGTACTGGGCCTGGGTGATTTCGCCAACCAGCGGGATGTGGTCAAGGGCCGCGGACAGCCCGTCAGCTGAGTTGTTCACCAGACTCTTGAAGTCGCCTTGAGGGAACATCGTTCCGAACCAAGCCCACTCGATGCCATCAAGTTGCGGCTCCCGTGAGCCATACGTGCCGGCAATTGCTTTTCGCTCGTCGCGCTCCATCCGCGAGAACGACAGGCGTGTGGCGAACAGCACTCGCGCTCGTTCCAAGAGTTCCAGGCGCTTCTCGAAGTCATGGCGGTCATCCGTCTTGACGCGACGAACGAAGTCTTGCCAACTGATGTCGAGCGGGGAGGGCTGCTTTGAGCTCTTGGCAGGCCTCCGTATGCGGTGGAATTTCCGAAGCGCCTGTTGATGCGGGCGCATCGCCTCGTACTGTCTCTCGTAGGCGAACAGGAAGTCGTCGTCGATGCTCTCCGCCGCTCGCCAGTTGGTCGCAATAAACTGGCTCAGTTCTTGGAGAAGGTCGTCACCGTCCTCGCCTTCAACGAGCACGCTTGCCTCGATGTTCGAGTCGAAGGCGCTGGACGTGAGATTGTGGCTGCCGACGACAGCAGTGGTTGTGGTGCCGTTCTTGAAGAGATAGACCTTCGGGTGGAACAGCCTAGGCTTGTCGGGTGCGACGACGCGCGCCGCAGGCAAGTCTGCGAACCTTCGAAGCGTCGCCGGCGCCGTGATGTACATGTGCGTCCCAATCACAGCGCGCGAAACCTTCCCCGATTGGAGGATGGCGTCCGTCACGTCGCCCTCCGTCGCCCAAGCGACCGCAAGCGAGATGTCCTGTGAATGCTTGGCCAGCCTGAGCATTTCCTTCGCGGCTTGGCTATCCGTCAGCATCCTTGCTGCCATTGCGTTCCTCCCTCTTTGTTCGAGCGGCGACGTCCTCAGGCGTCCTCTGCCTTGGGGTCGATGCGAACAAGTTCGATGAACTTGTCGCGGTTGTATCCCGCTTCGGCTATGGCGCTGAACAGTCCTTTGGCATCAGCATCCCACTGTCCGTGCGACTGCTTCTCCAGGCGGTAATCAAAGAATCGTTGGAAGATGAATGGCAACACGTCGCGGTCCCAGGTCAGCTGGAGCACCTGTGGGAGCTCCCTTCGTAGGGTCCCGTTCGGCTGCTTTCCGAACAGCACCCAACGAACTGAGACGCCGGCTCCATCGGTCCAGATGCCGTCCTTGTAGAGGCCGGCAGCGGCTGCTTCCACGTGCTCAGGCGGCAGCACACCGACGGCCGTCAACACCTTCTGCATGTTCTCGTTGGCCGGGTCACGCCAAGAGGGATTCAGCGTGCAGCGTGTCGACTTGGTCTCGGCAAGCACCAGCTGCAACCGCCCATCGCCATGGAAGAGGTCGTGGTCGCGCATTGGGTTGACGCGGTTCTCCCGTCGATGCGGGAAGCGGACGCCGATGACATCCACCTCCGTTTGCTGGTTGTAGTGCCCGTACTGGTCCGCGCCTTCAGGGTGCACGACGAAGTTGTACTGCGTCAGGAACCCGTTGAGGCGCAGGAACCAGTACGCGAGCCGCTCGGAAGAGATGTCCACTGTGGCTCCTAGGCCGCGAGCGACTTGTTGTGGAAGGCAGCGTAGTCACCCCGCCGCAGGCCTTCGGCCAGCCAGAACTTGCCGTCACGCAGTTCAGCCAGGCGGCGGTCAAGCAGGCGATGGAGGTCCGTCCGGATGCCGTCTTCGGCCTGGTTGTCGGTCCGCCAGTTCTTGCCGGGAAGGTGAGCGGCGTCGAGCACGTCCTTTATGGCTGTGCCCGTGACAACACAGCGCCAGCCGCACCGAGCTCCGACGCGCAAGCGGAATGCTTGCTGGCGCATGCGCACCTCCAGCTCGGCGTTCACCTTCTTGACGTCGACGGTGCCCTTAGGGCTCGCGGTGATGCCGCAGATGGTCGACAGGGGCAGCTCCAGGTCCGTGACCGCGGTCGCAGCATCTGAGTCTGGGTTGCCGCGGGAATCTTCGAACCACAGCGTGGGCGTCTTCGTGTTCCTGGCCCGTTTCGGCCAGTGCGCAATCTGCCGACGGTAGGCCTCGGCCACGTCGTCGATTTCCAGCGCCACATAGTTGACGATGTCGCCATCGTTCATGTGAACAAGAAGGGCGTGGGTCGCACCCTTGGCCTTGGCGCTGGCCACTCGCGCTTCCACGAATTCGATGAAGTGCGAGTCTGGGAAGGCCGCTGCACCGGGCTCCTTGAACAACGCGAACTGGATGGCTGAGTAGTTCCGCTCGTCCGTCCACCCCTGCTTGAGCCAGAACCGAACGTCGGAGCCGTCAGCCGCCTTCGCGTCGACGAACTTCATGGCCTGCTCGCGCTTGGTGGCCACCGCCGAGAACCCGTGCTGTTCGAGCAGCGACGGCATCAGCGCCAGGACCAGGGCCTCGTTTTCGTACGACTCGGGTTTCCGGGCAATCTCCTTCGACATCGGACCTCCTCGCGGCGATTTCTTGCGGTAGTTGACAGCGTTAGCTGCTTTTGCTTACGATTCTCGCGCGGTTCAAGCCGAATCGCGGGCAAGTTGGCGCCCGTCAGTGCACGCACCGGACCCTGTCCGGCACGGCAAAGCCAGTTCGTATGCGAGACCTCTTTCCCCCGGCTCGATGACCTCCACTTGGAGAGCCGGACAACGCGTGCCGTCCCTCGATGCTCTCTAGGAGTTCATCCATGGCAGCCACTGCTGCGCCGACGGCGCAATCCACTTCCCCTCAAGACCTGCAGGCCACGGCCGCAGCCCTCTGGACCTTCGTCCATCTCAAGGTCCCACGCTTCACCTCCGAGGCGGCCCTCCAGGTCGTCGAAGGTCTGCACGCGCAGCCCGACGAGGACCCCAAGGTCCTGGCCAAGCGCCTGCGCAAGGCGTTGAGCGACGCCGGCGTCTCGCTCAAGCACACGGCGGCGCTAGACGCTGCTTCCCGCATCCTCGGTCGCTCCAGCTGGCACGCCCTCAACCGTGAGCCGGCCTCGCCGAAGCTCAAGCTCACCGTGGTCGCCCAGGCCCCGGAGGAACAGTTCTCGAGCTGGCACGAGCTCGCGCCAAGACTGGCCGAGTGGCTCGATGCCTGGCATCAGGTCAAGCCCACCAGGGTGTTCGAGGTCCGGTTCGGCAGCGACTTCATCCTGGTCTGTGTCCCAGAACCGAAGAAGGACAGTCCGGCCGGCGAGACCGACATGATGCCGGCGCTGGCCATCAACCCGATTGGCGACGTCAAGGGCTGGCTGACCGAGGCACCGGCAGCTTTCGAGATGGTGCGCCGGCGGCTGGAGGAAACCGACAAGGCCATCCTGGACGGGGTGGCCACGCTCCAGGTCTGCGGTCGCAACGGACCCGACGTTCTGGCGAAGCTGCCGGCCATCCCGCAGCCTGTCACGTCCGACGACGCCTGCAACTCCGAGCTGGTTCTCCTGCGGGAGGACGACATGCCAGGAGAGGGCTTTGAAATCGCCCGCGGCGACGAGATGTCGTGCTGGTCCCAGCTCGAACTGGCCGTGAAAGACGAGGCGAAGGGCCAGCCGCTGGAGATTTCTCTGGACGAGGAGGGCGCTTGGCGCGTCGGCAAGGGTCGCTACGTGTGGCAGATGACGACCCTGCACCCCGAGGACTATGTTCCCGGCCAGGTGCACACCGTGCTCACCGAGGCCGAGGCCGAGAAGCTTCTGCGGCGCTACCGCCTGGCCAAGCGCATCCTCGGTGGAAAGGTGAAGCACCACCACGTCACGAAGCAGCTGAAGTACCTGAGCGGCCCTGACGACACCTACCGCGTTGACCTGCACCGGGTCTTCCACGCTCTGAACGACGCCGGCCACGACTGGGACTCGTTCTGCGCCGAGACGGGCATCCAGCAGGACAAGGTTCCTGAGGTCAAGGTCGGCTTCGTCATGACGCTGGCCGAGCACCTCAAGCTCAAGGACCCCAACAAGCTCTTCGCCTCGCCGCCTCGGACGAAGCTGGCCAAGGCTGTTGACGACACCCTCATCCGCTCGTTGATGCCGCGCGTGGATTTCGTCCGCTACCGGACACCGCGTGACCTGACCCCCGACCAGGTCGAGGGCATTCGCGACGCCATCGAGGACTTCAGCGCCTCCATCCGCATCCAGAGAATGCAGCAGTTGGGACAGTTCACCAACCCCGATGACCCGTTGCCGTACCTCTGCTACGCGGGCGACGGCGAAGAGCTGCGGTTGAAGCTCGAAGAGCTGGGCCTGGAGATGTACGTCGGCGTGATGCCGCACCTCATCTCCACCGAAGGCGTCGTCGAGAAGTTGCCCAACATGTGGTCGTACGCCTTCGGGCACGCCATCTACCTGGACATCGACCGCATCGAGGAGGGGGCATGAGCACGACCAACATCCAAGACCTTCGCACCCACCTCGAAGCACGTGACCTGTCCGCGTTCCTGGTGGAGTTCGAGCAGCTCGGTGGTGCAGGCTCCATCGAGCTGACCACGGTGACACAGCGCATCCTGCCCGGCGTGCTCCTCGAGCTCTTCATGGCCGACCGGGTGGACCATGCGCAGACGCTGGCGCTCTGGAAGCTGGCACGCACCGGCCGCTTGCTTCTCGTCGACAACACTCTCATTGAGGCCGTCAACCAGCGGTTGGACGCTGCCTGGGCGGCTGTGCATGGCCCCGACGCGAAGGCACCGGAGAAGCTGCTGGTGCTGGACCCCGAGCAGCCCGCGCAACTTCGGCGCCCCTCCGCGTCCAGCGACTCGCCCCCTGCTGTGCCCATGCAGCGTGTCGTGGTGTCGAGCACGTTCTGCATCGGACCGGTGCGCATGAGCGACAGCACGTCGTTCAAGAGGAACTTGTGCCTCAGCTCCCAAGAGAGGGAGTTCCTCAAGGCCGTGCGGCAATACTTTCCCTCGCTCTGGGCGTACCCCAACGTGCCCTTGCGGAACTTCATCGACGTGGAGAGCTTCGTCGGCCGCCTGTCCGAGCGGCATCGGACGTTCTCTTGGTCGGCGCAAGTGGACGTATTGCTCTGCACTGACGACGAAGACCCGGTGGCAGCCTTCGAGTTGGACTCGGTTCATCACGACACGGAAGACGCTGCAGAACGGGACCGGCTGAAGGACGAACTGCTGGGCCTCGCGGGCCTGCCATTGGTTCGAATTCGGCCGACCGATACGCGCAATGTCAGGGCTGAAGACTTCTTCGACTTGCTGTGTGCCCAGCAGCACGAGCTCGACAAGCTTCGACCTCGGCGCCTGAGGCCGCGTCGCGTGCACGACATGCTCGTGCCGGCTGAAGCGCAGTTCGCCAGGTCGGCGGCGTAGGGGAGGGCATGACGGAACAAGCGTTGTGCAGGCCTTGGGCCTTTATCTTGAACAAGAGGGGAGGATGTTGTGGGTGTTGGTGACTGGTTCCAAACCTTCTGCGGGAACATCCGCATCGGCACGGAGAAGCGCGGCTCTATCGGCTATCGAACCGGGCGCATCGCCGGCCAGCTGAACGCCGACTTGCGCGGCCTCGACTCGAAGACGAGTTATCGCTTCTATGTTGGGTCCTACGGGCGCTCGACGGCCATCCCGAGCGTGAGCGACGTCGACTTGCTGTACGAGCTGCCCAACGAGCTCTACACACGCTTCAACGGCCACGCCGGCAACGGGCAGTCGGCCTTGTTGGCCCACGTGCGCGCGTCCATCCAGAAGACCTACTCCGTGACCGAAATCGGCGGGGACGGACAGGTCGTCGTCCTGCGGTTTGATGATGGTGTGAGGTTCGAGGTGCTGCCGGCCTTCTTGAACACCGAGGGCGGCTACACGTTTGCGGACACCAACAACGGCGGTACCTGGCGCGCCTGCAAGCCCAAGCAGGAGATGACCGCCTTCAGCACTCGCAATACCGCGTGCAACGGCAACTTGGTCGAGCTGGCGCGCATGGCTCGTGCGTGGCGTGACCAGAACAACGTCTCCATGAGCGGGATGCTCATCGACACCTTGGCCTATCAGTTCATCGACGGCTGGGCGTACAAGGACAAGTCCTACGTCTACTACGACTGGATGACCCGGGACTTCTTCGCCTTCCTGGCGGCCCAAGACTCCGGCAAGACGTATTGGACGGCGCCGGGCAGCGGCTCCTGGGTCTATGGCAGTGGCTTCCAGTACAAGGCACGGCAGGCCGAGCTGCGCACCATAGAAGCCATCGACAACCAGCAGCACAACTATGACTACACCGCAAAGCAACTCTACAGGGGCATCTATGGCACCGACTTCCCCAGCTAACCCGACCTCCGCGCTGGAAGGGCAGCTGCGCGAGATGTACGGCCGCGCCGCGTACACGCACAAGACCCACCAGAAGATGGCAGACCAGTACGTGGCGCGCTACAAGCGCATCAAGGTCGCCGAAATCGTCTTGTCTGCAGCGACCGCGAGCAGCTTGCTGTTGGCCATCTTTGGGGACAAGCCGATTGGCACCATCATCGGCGCCGTCCTGTCGGCCATCCTGCTGGGCTTCACGCTGTACTTCAAGGAGGCCTCGCTCGGCGAGCAGGCCCAACTGCATACCGAGGTTGGCGCCAAGCTGTGGGGTGCCCGCGAGGCGCTCCTCAGCCTCCTGGTCGACTTGCAAGACGGCCGGGCGGTGGACGAAGTTCGCCAGGAGCGCGACCGCCTGAACGCTGCCTTGGAAGACATCTACAAGGCGGCACCTCGAACGAACAATAAGGCCTACGCCGCCGCGCAGAAGGCCCTAAAGGAAGCGGAAGAGCTGTTCTTCACCGACGAGGAGTTGAACAAGATGCTGCCGAAGCAGCTGCGATTTGCTTCGGCAAAGAATCCATAGGCGAGGCCGGTGTTACGTGGCTGTGGTGCCCGGCTGCATCTGCTTTTGCGCTCCCGCTGCGGGCTTGAGCCGCCAGGTCTCCATGTCTACTTGGTTCGCGGAGTAGCCATAGGCCTTGTAGACCGCAAGCATTGCGTTCTTCAGCGCCCGCAAATCTTTCTTGGCTTCAGCCAAGTCCGAGCGATTTTCTCCCATCCCGAAGTCTGCAATGCTTGCAATTCCAGCCGCCGAACTCGCAAAGTCGCCCATTAGTGCGTTAGACGCTTCCTCAACCTTTTCCACAAGCGTCGGGTCCAGCTCTTCGTCAGCCGAGAGCCGATTTGTGATTGCCCAGACCTCGTCTTGGCGCTTCTGCATCATTTCAATCAAGGTGTGGGCGAATTTTCGTGCGCTCGCAATTTCATTGGCGCGAAGGTCCATTTGTACCTTCCCAACTCCCATGTCATGAAAGGCTGAGGCCAGTTCAATGAACCCTTTTAGGGTGCCGAACGTCTCTTGCGCATTTGCAAGCTTCTCCTCAGGCGTTTTGAGGGCGGAGATGACAGGAGGAGCGGGTGTTTGCTCGGCTTGGGCGGGGCTAGGGGGTGCGGGCTGCGCGTCGGCTTGCGCCGAGCTAGTAGTAGGGCTCAGCGTCTCGGGTTCAGGGGAGTGGCCCATGAAGAAGTAGAGTGCTAGTGCTCCGAACGCCAGGCCTAGGAGGACAAGGCCCCGACGAGAAAAGCTATTTTTGGATGGTCCTTCTGACACGGCGACTCCCTGAAAAATAATGTCCGCCGTATAGCCACTCTTCCGTCTTCGACCCCACAGGGCCCTGCCTGCCGTTGACTGATGAGAGCGAGAGAGAGCACAGGTAGTCACTCTGTTGTGGACCAGAGGAGGCTAAACAGGCGCACTACACAATAGCCACGAAATCAGCCGAATCAGACGCATGCATGCTCTCCGCTTCGAACAGCACGATGGCCACGTTGTCGACGTGCGCCCACAGGGTGAGCGACTAGAGTTTAGGCCCATGGGGCTCGCCGCATACCGCAAGTGCTATGTTGGAGAAGGAGCCGTCGATTTTTCAATCCAGAACGCAAGAGTGAACATTGCGGGTCCCGAACACAACGACGTTGACGTTTCAGCTGCCGTCAACTTCAGCATGACCCGAAGCGGGTCGGGCCTCGAATACGCTGCGCTGGTTCCTGGAGGCTGGCTTCCTGCGAATATTGCTCAAGTCGAGGTCTTTCTTCCGGACTCAAACATCGCAGGTAACCTGGGTGGCTTTAAAGAGGCGCTTGGGTCGCGAAAAGTTCATCAATCGGACGCACTCCACATGGGCGCTCAGCGACTGAACCCCATGCTGCCTGCTATCGAGGGGAACAATAGACGGTTCCCCTCGTTGGTTGAAATCGAAGCTCGTGCCATTGAGGTCTGCAAGAAGTTCGAGAGACGATTTCCTGGTCGAGCATTACCGCTGTCGCAGGCTCAGGTCCTAGCGGCTTACGGTTTAGTTTCTGAGCACATCGAACGATGGCCGCGTGAACGGGACTTCCTTCGTAAGGTGTGGCCGCTCTTCAAGACCATGGCGTCAAGGGCGCCGGACCATTGCGCGGTGCTACGAGCCGTTCAAGAGGAGCGAGAACGGTCTGGTCTACCCCAGCTCTCCTTTCTGTACTTGCTTGTTGTTGACGCTCTCTTTGCGCCCAAGCAGCGCCCAAAGCATTGGTGTCCTGGCGCTGCGGTCGTGAAGCCACATCTGCCACCTACCGATGAAAATCTATACAACGTTTGCTCTGACGTGTGGTTGCTAGAAATGGCAATGAAGGCGTATTCGGTTTTGGGCGAAAGCAAGGTTGCGATTTGTACGCAGGACCGTGGGCTTGTTGGTGCATGGGCGATGCTGGCACCGCGTAGCTTTCAAAGCGAAAGCAGTGGACTGAACCAGCACTCTTTGAAGTGCTCAATCTCTCTGCCCGATGAACTGGCGGAAGGTTTGCCCCTGGACCTACGAAGGGACCTTTGGAAAGAGCTCGGCGTGAACTGAGCTTGGCACCTTCGAGTAATGCGTTAGGTCCAAGGTCCGAGCAGCACAATTCGCGCTAACTCCTTCCCATGAAAGATTGCAATAGGTTCCCAGTCGCTGTCGTTGGGAAGGTTCCAGGGAGCAGTGAACGACTCTTCATCGAGGTTCGGCACAAGTACTTGGCACTCTTGCAAGACCTGGACCGTCGGCGCACTCGACCCCTTCGTTGGCGGAACCTCGCTAAGACAAACCTGCACCCGTGCTTTGGGCCCTTTGACGAACATGGCGAGAGCATCCACGTCGACAGCAGAAGTGATGCCAGGTTGATGCAGAAGTTCTTGGTTTGCGGTTTTGTGAAGCGTAAGGAGATATTGTTGCTTGGCGTTCATGGCGGGCTCACAAGGGAATAGGTGTCTTGCATAGCCGCCGATGTTTATATGGCCCCCTCGAAAAGTTCAGGGGCTTCGTCGAAGGCGAACAAACGTTCGACTACGCGCTCGGCGAGGCGGTATCCTCCCAGACATGCCCCGTCCGTCCCGCATCGACGAAGCCAAGGAAAAGCTCCGCGAGCACTACGCCACCCATGGCGGCATGCCGTCCATCCAAGCGTTCGCCGAGTTGATGGGCTATGCCTCGCCCTCGTCGGCACACGATGTGACCAATGCCCTGGTTAGGCAAGGCTACTTGGCCAAGGACGAGCGCGCCGGCCGCCTCCTGCCAGGCCCGCTGTTCGACGGCAGTCGCAAGCGCACCCCGAGCATCCCGCCCGAGCTGCTGGAAGCGCTACCCAAGGGCATTGAGCTCAACGTGCTTCAGGTTCCCAGAGGCTCACCACTGGTGACGGATGGTGTGCTCGCCGGCGACTACCTCGTTCTCGCGCCCGCAAGCCGAAGCGACTTGTCCGGCACTTTCCTGCTGACGCAGGGCCGAAGGCGAGTCTTGGCGTCAGCCCCTGCCGATGGCTGGAAGGTGGCTGCGGTCGTAGTCGCGCAGTTTCGGTCATACCGATAAAGCAAGCCGGGCCGTGCAGCGACCCAGCGAAATAGGTCAGTCACCGTAAAGCTGCCGCTCGACCTCCATCACTCCTGCCCAGAGCTGATGGTCATTGCCGCCCGAATTGGCAGCCAAGCGAACTAGTTGCATAAGCGCTGCCGCAGCCCGGGCTTGTGCCGCTTGCGATGCCTTACGGGCTAGCAATGAATAGGCGTGCCGACCTAGCCGGGTTATCGTCGAAGTGTATGGGTCCGCCGATACCAGTGCACTAGCCAATAGGTAGTTCCAGCCACCGGTTACTTCCGCGGCAAAGGCGCCAACGATAGTCTCATGCACTTGGGCGTGCTCCGTTAGAAGCCAGTTGCAGAGCCGTTGACGACTCTCGTCATTGAGGAATAGGCCAGCTTCGCGGAAGTGCTCCGCTTGGCCAAGCAATATTCCAAAACAGAAGTCGCTATAGACGCTTCTTACGTGTGGTGGGCTAAGCACGAATGGGTACTGCTGGCAAAAAGCCCTTGCCTGCGCAGTCAGCTCGGCTAGCGATTCACGAACGAACAAGCGATGGGCGTTCTCTGGACTAGGCGGGGAGCTTGCGAAGAAGTCTCTGATTAGCGACATGGGGTACTCCTATGCGGTTTCGGGATTCGTATAGCCACCCAGCCGGTCCAGCCCGAGGGAGGGGCCGCTGGGACTTGACAGCCCGTCGTAACCGAATGAACATACGGCTACGACACTGTATGAACATCCAGCATGAGCCTTCTCTCCACCCCGCAGCGCGCCCTGGGAGCCCTTCAGGACTACTACGCCACGAACCGCGCAATGCCGTCGTTCGGTGCGCTGGCCAAGCTGACCAGGGTCTCGGTCTCAACCGTTGCTGACGCCGTCAACAAGCTCAAGTCGACCGGGTATCTGCGCGCAAGCGATACCGGCCGTCTGCAGCCCGGCAAGAGGTTCTTCGAGCGCCAGGTTCTCGGCCCCGTCCAAGCCGGGTTGCCAGCGCCAGCCGCGGACCTCGAATCCGAAGGCATGCTCATCGACGAATACCTGGTCGACCAGCCCACTCGGACGTTTCTGTTGACCGTTCGGGGTGAGTCCATGCGCGACGCCGGCCTATTGCCTGGCGACACCGTGGTGGTGAAGCGCGGAGCTATTCCCACGCTCGGCGACATCGTCGTGGCCATGCTTCGCGGCGAATACACCGTCAAGCGACTGGCGCAGGAGGAGGGCGGGGCGCCCTACCTCAAGGCGTGCAACCCCGAGTTCTCCGACATCTATCCCGCCGAGGACTGCGAGGTGGTCGGCGTCGTCATCGGTCAGTTCCGCCGGTATGCATGCACCCGCAAATTGCTCGTCTGACATTAAGGTGCCGCAATTCAAATTGCGGTTTCGAATACTTAGCGCAGCAGGCGTATTTGTTTCCAGCGAGTTGATATTAGATTAGCAATGTGGCATCAATAAATTTGCATGGCGCTCAATCTAAAACTTCGACACAAACTCAAAAATATGATTCAGAATTGTTTTCCTCACTCTGATTACTGCGCCCCTGTAAATAACTCCAGGCGCATTTTTGATATTGAGGTGTCCCATGGCACGTAGTTACGCCAACTACGGCATACCCCTGCCCGAAACTCCCGGGTACCGGCATGCCCATACTTGGATGACCGCACGTTTGTTCGAGCTGGCCTGGATGTCGCAGGGCTGCGTCGACGCGGTCACCGGTGGACCAGAGTGGCTGTTCCACCGCAACGGCGAGGAAGCGCGGACCAAGCCAGGCCTGACATTGACGCTGTCGGATGGGGGCACGGCCTATTGGAGCGCCATGGACGCGCACTACGCCGGCGAGCTGCCGGATTGGGCCAAGGTGCAGCAGTTCCATGCCGAGCGGCTTGGTGCCAGCAGCTGGGTGCTGACCGACGAATTCATCCAGCACAGCCGCGTCGAGTTCACCAACCGCACCGACGCCTACTACTTCCTGGCGCATGCGCGCGACTGGGACAGCTCCGACATCGAGCGGGACCTGCTCATGGCAGTGCACCGTTCACCGCGAACCATCGCGCAGCTGGCCAGCCAGCTCCACCGACCCGAGAGTCACGTCCAGGCCGCGGCGCTGCGGTTGTGGCGCCGTCGACTGGTCGACCTGCCGATGTCCTCGGTGCGCATGAGCGAGCAATGGCTCGTGCAAGGAGCTACCCATGGCCTCCGGTAGTCCCGACCCAGTTCAGCTGCGGTGCACGCGTCAGGAACTGGTCGATGGGATGCCCACAAGGGCGAACTGGCCTCGCCCGGACCGCGGCAGCTACTTCGCGAAGGACCGGGAGGGCAGGGAGCTCGAAGACCGGTATCTGGCCACGTGGGGCGCACTCGACGACTACGTTGACGGCAAGAAGGAACTCGACATCGTCAACGCGCGGCCGCTCGCCAGGCTAACCAGGGGGCAGCTCTATCGCCTGCTGCGGCGGGCTCTGGAACACAACCCGCGTACCGGCGCGATAAACGGCTACTGGGCCTGTGTGCCCGGCTGGTCGGCCAAGGTGCCGCCCGACGACCCTGCCGCATCGCCGTACGGCAAGGAGCTTCGCAAGTTCTTCGACCAGCACCCCGACATCGAAGCCGACCTCTGCATCTTTTGCTTCCCTGATGGCAAGAAGTCGGAGGTGCCTTTGAAGCACCTGACGCCCCGCAAGGTCCACGACCACTTCACCATGCTCTGCAGGGCTCGGGGGCTGCACGAAGCTTCTCCCAAGCAGTGGCCCTACGTTCGACAAGAGGTCGACAAAGAAACCGGCGTTCGGAGGACGGTCGACACGACCACGGTCGGCAACGAGGCCGTTCGTAGATGGTGGAAGAAGCAATGTTTCCTGCGCCCAGCAGAGGCTGCATACCGCGTCATGCCTCCCGACAAGGCGGCGCTCTTCAAGCGAGACCATGCACGACTGAACGAAGGCCAGGCTGTCCGTCCGCGCGGCTACGACTTGTTCGAACGCTGGGAGCTCGATGAGAACAAGCTGAATGCCCATTGGACCATGCTGTTGCCGATGCTCAACGGCAAGTTCCAGGAGGTAATGACGAGGCGCTTGTGGGGGCTGAGTGTCGTGGACTGCTCCGTGTTCTTGCGCATGGCTTCTTGCGTGAGCCACTCACCGAGATATCGGACTCAGGACATCAAGCGGCTGTTGTACCGCGCCGCATTCCCGCCGGCGCGACCAAAGCTCACGCTGGAGCATGCCGAGTATCGGTACCACGAGGGCGCCGCATATGGCCTGGAGCCCTCCGTCTTTAGCGGCTCGATGTGCAAGACCTTGTGCCTGGACAACGACTCGACGCACTTGGCGGAGGACACGCTCGAGAGCATCCGAGACACGTTTCGCTGCAGCATCGTGAACGGCCGCGTGGGCGTGCCGGAAAAGCATGCATTCGTTGAGCATCTATTTGTGGCGTGGTCAACGGCCATGTCGATGCTGCCATCTGCCACCGGCACCGGCATCGACGACCCAGCCAGGCAGCCCGACGCTCAAGAGGCAGCCGTTCGATATCGCATCACATGGTGGCTTGCCGAAGAAATCCTCGACGTGCTGTGCCGCAACTGGAACGTGACGCCGATGCTGGCACTCGGCGGCGTCTCGCCGCTGCATGCCGCCGAAGACATGTGGCGCAAGGGCAGGGTGTTCCGTAGTGGCTTCGGTCAGTTCACCCCACCCAGCTTGTTCCGCTTCCTGCCGAAGAACCCAGGCAAGCGGTCGCCAGCGCTTGGCCACCTTCGCAACGGGAACTCGCTCAGCCCTCTTGTGGTTCGGCACGGCGACGCCGTCTACACCAGCGCTGCGTTGAACTTGCATCGAGACCTGTACCACGTCGCGAATCGGGAGGTCGACATCTACGTTCAAGAGGATGCTCGATTTGCCATCGTCGTCCCGCATGCCTTCCCTGACCGGGCCTATCCGGTCGCGATTGCTGGACGGTACGCGGAGACGCCGCACACCATCGAGATGCGCCTGCTGACCAATCGGTACGCCAAGCGCGTGACCACGCAGCATCGCGCATCTGTGGCCAACACCATGGCGGGAGTTGTGGGTGCGCTGGCCAGCCAGAAGACAAACGACAAGGCATTCCAGCACTTCATGGGCGGGCTGCTGAGCTTCATGGGACGCGCGGGCACGGGCAATCTGACCTACATCGACCTGAGCGAGGAAGACCGCGAGCGGCTTCTACTGGAAGCCAAGGACATCATGAAGGGGGAGGGCTACGACCCGGACGAGGACGAGCCCACCATCGAGGTCGCACCGGCGTCTGCGCTAGACCAGCTCTCGGCGGCAGGAACTGATGGGGCCTCGCCTGGCATGACATCGGACGAGTTCGGCATCATCAATCGGCAGCGGTACAAATGAACTCGCTGCACCCCTTGTTGCTCGACCACGGATGGGTTGCGAGCACGGGGCCCATCAGTGCTTTCAATACAGCGGCGACGAACGCGTTGCAGCTCAGCTTGCCGTCGCTGGTGGTGATGGGGCCGCCGGGAGTTGGCAAGACAACCGCCGCCTACGACCTATTTGACTTCCTCGCTGGAGACAACAAGGTTGTTCCTTGGTGGGCGTCGGCCATTGGCGTCCACTCCCGCGGTGACATTCCCAAGTTCTACCGCTCTTTCCAGCGTGCTAAGACGGCAAAGGGTCCGAGCTCGAGGCGGCTGCCGGTTCACAGCGACTATGAGAATGCAGTCAACGCTATCGCGCTCTCTTGTGACGAAGCTCAAACGCAGCGTGCTGCGCTGCTTATCGACGAAGCACACCAGTTGGGGCCCGCCGTTCTCGAATCGCTGAAGGCGGCTTTGGAGGACCTGGCGCGTAAGCGTATTCAGTTGCTCGTTCTTCTGCTCGCAGAGCCGGACTACCGGAGCAAGGCGGTTGACCTCTTCAGCATTCCTGCGGGTCGCTCGCTCGCTGAGCGCTTCTTTGCGTCGTCAATACATGAGTTTCACGGACTGAAGGCTTCGGACCTGGTCCTGCTGATGAAGCACGTTGACCATGCCCGCTGGCCGGAGAACGGCGGGCCAACGTACACCGAACACTTCGTGCCGAAGTTGTTTCGCGCAGGGTGGCGGCTGGAGACCCAGGCTTCCCTGCTGTGGGATGAATTCCGAGAGCAAGCAAGGGCCATGGGGCTGGAAACCGCTGAGCTTGAGGTAACGCCGCGCTTTGCCGTCCGCTCCATCCGATTCATCCTCTTGCGGCTACAGCAGGATGCCAGCCTGGCTGGAGATATGCGGCGTCTCGTGGCCGACGCTGTGCGCGATTCAGGTATGGCGGTGGCACAAGAACTTCGCACGGAACACACCAAGAAGAGCAAGGGGAGCCGGCGGTGATTCCGTTGCCGTGGTCGACGCGGTGGTATGTCGAGGGCATCTCGCTGTGGACGCTCGCGGCCCGCATTGCTTTCGTCAGCACGGCCACCATCCTCACAGTGCTTGAATACCTGGTCGGTGTGTCGCAGACCCACCGTGCGCTGCTGTGGTTTGGGTCTCGGAGCTCCATCGCAAGGGTAGGGGAGCAGCTTCATCTTCCGCCGCAATGGAGCGCCGCCAGCTTCTGCTCGGAGGCGCCACTTCCATTGCATGAGCGAGAGCACTATCGGCTAGCGCTGCGCTGGTGCCCACAATGCTTGGCGAGCTGGTACCACTCACCGCTGTTCCAGGATGCGCGCATTGCCGAGTGCCCTGTCCACCAGGTTCCACTTCTGGAACGATGCCAGCACTGCAGCCGCGTTGTGGACCCGCTGCTAGTGACTCCGTGGAACTGTCCGGAGTGTCGGCAGCCTTTAGCCTACGCGCCGGACGACTGGCGAGCGGGGTTCACGGCGGATTGCATGCACGTCAGGACCGCTGAGCGTCGACAGCTTCCATGGCAGCGAGCGGATGACGGCGCATCAGTATGGGTCGCGGCAGAGAGCGCAAAGTTCTTCAGCGACGACCGGTACGAGGTCGACGTGTGGCTCTTCGACCAGCTCTGTGCCCTTTGGGACTGCATCGCCGGCGACCATCGGCAGTGCGCACAAGGAGAGGCTGTATCTTCGATGGGGCAGTACCGCGGTGCGCGTGCCTTCACGTGTCCTGTGGCTTCGGCATTTCTCCAAGCCGGACTTGCCATGGGCATTGAGCCCGAGCCGCTGGCCAAGTGGCCATCGTTCCGTGGCAGCACCCCGTTGTGGGCGGCCGACCGTTCGGTGCCGGCCTTGGCGCAGCCGCTGGTCGCCCGAGAGCAGCTGCGGCTCTTCATCGTGGACGCGTTGGAACATCTTGGCTCGGTGTCCAAGCATGGCTGGTCCGAGGCATTCTGGAATTTTGAAGATGCGCGACGCGCGAAGGTCATCACGACCTCCAAGGGTTTGTTCATTGCCGACGGGATGTCGGACGATGAGTTACTGCGCGCCTGTCGAGCCGCCGCCGAGTCTTGCAGAAGACCTCTGCCGGTGGCCGGCTAAAACTTCCCCAGTTCGTCTGAAAACGGAATGACCGCGCCAGTCGCGGTTTACGACTCCATCCGCCAGCGGCCGACGGCCACGTAGGCCCGCCAGGCCAGGGGTCTCTCCACCCACAAGAATTCATCCGGGGGTCGCCACCCAGTTCGGTTCATCCGGGGGTCGTCGCCACCCACGTCGCGTTCATCCGGGGATGGCGCCTTTAGACCGAGGCTGTGTGAAAACCCTCCTGGTGATCTGATCGACGCTGCCTAGATTCATCGTGTCGATGCGACATGGTGGAGGTGACGATGGCGCGATTCGTCGAAGGTCAGGGGCGGCATCAAGTGACGCTGCTGCCAGAGTGCCTGGATGACTTCATCGCTGAAGACAATCCTGTCCGCGTCATCGATGCCTACGTTGAAGAGCTTGATCTCGAAGCGCTTGGCTTCGCTGGCGCCACGCCAGCGGCGACGGGCCGCCCGGCCTACCACCCGGCGGTCTTGCTCAAGATCTACATCTACGGCTACCTCAACCGTGTCCAGTCAAGCCGGAGGCTTGAGCGCGAAGCACAGCGCAATATCGAGCTGATGTGGCTGACTGAGCGGCTGGCTCCGGACTTCAAGACCATCGCCGATTTCCGCCGTGACAACGGACAGGGCATCCGCAGCGTCTGCCGTCGCTTCGTCGAGCTGTGCCGGCAGCTGAAGCTGCTGAGCGGTGACGGCGTGGCGGTCGACGGCAGCAAGTTCAAGGCAGTCAATAGCCGCGACCAGAACTTCACCGCCACCAAGATCGAAAAGCGGCGCCAACAGATCGAGGAGAGCATCCAGCGCTACCTCGCGGCGCTCGACACCGCGGACAGGACGTTGCCGCTCATGGAGTTCGGCCCAAGGTATGCCCAACTCAGCCACAAGCTGGATGGTCTGCGTGAGCAGATGCAGCGGCTAGACGAGATGGAGCAGCACCTCCTGAAGCAGCCAGACAAGCAGGTATCTCTCACGGATCCGGACGCGCGTGCGATGGCGACCCAGGCCGCGGGCAGCGGCGTCGTGGGCTACAACGTGCAGGCAGCGGTCGACACCAAGCACCACCTGGTCGTCGCGCACGAGGTCACCAACATCGGCAGCGACAGAGCACAGCTCAGCGGCATGGCGCTCGCGGCGCAGGAGGCGATGGGTAAGCCCAATCTGAAGGTCTACGCCGACCGGGGCTACTTCAACGCCCCGCAGATCAAGCGTTGCGCGGACAACGGCATGAGGCCCTTCGTGCCCAGGCCGATGACGTCAAGCGCGAAGGCCGAGGGTCGCTTCGACAAGACTGACTTCATCTACATCGCCAAGGACGACGAGTACCGATGTCCAGCAGGCGAGCGGGCCACCTATCGCTTCACGCGCGATGAGCACGGGCTGCAGATCCGCCGCTATTGGAGCAGCGCGTGCCCCGCATGTCCGATGAAGACGCAGTGCACGCCATCCAAGCACCGCCGCATCTCGCGATGGGAACACCAGGGCGTGCTCGATGCCATGCAGCTGCGATTGGATCGAAACACGGATGCCATGATGATCCGACGTCGGACGGTAGAGCATGTCTTCGGCACGCTCAAACACTGGATGGGCAGCACGCATTTCCTGACGCGCAGGCTCGGCAACGTCAGCACCGAGATGAGCTTGCAGGTCCTGGCCTACAACCTCAAACGGGTGATGCAGATCTTGGGCATCAAGAAGGCAGCGCAGGCGATGAGGCTGGTGGGCGCATGAGCGCCCTTTAAACATCGCATCGCAGCTCGGATGCCCTGAGCACTCCTCAAGCTCAGACGAGCCCTCGGAGAGCCCGTGGGCGCTTCGCTGGGGACGTGCTTGGCCTAAGCTCGTGGCGGGCCGCAGTCAAACCGCGTTTCCACACGGCCTCGGCCCAACGAAGAATCAACGGGTTAGGGCCGGTTCCTCAGACGTGCAACCCAGTCTGACGCATCTCGTGGGTTGCCGAACAGAAGGTGAGCCGGAAAGGTGTCCACCTACAATCACATAATGCACATTGTCAGATTCATTGATGTCCGGCGGGGCCAGGCCTTGCCAGCGCGGCCCGGGTGTTCGCCTACCTCGACCAGCGCATGTCACGAAGCTGACCGCATTGCGTGTGCACAGTCCACCGAACCGAAGGCCGCGCGCGCTCACTGCGGTCGATCTCTTAAATCGACGTTAAGTCAGCTCGCCGCACGATGCCGCGCATCACTCCGTCCGAACCCGGCCGCGCCGGGACTTCGCCGTGACCCTGCACGCAAGCGCCCATTCCCGATCGCCGGCCCACGCGGCTGGCCACCGGTCCGCCTGGCTCTGGCTCGCCGCCGCGTCCGTGCTGCTGCTGTGGTTCGGGACGCTGGATGCCCGCCATCTGCTGCCCAGCGACGAAGGCCGCTACGCCGAGATCGCCCGTGAAATGTGGACCAGCGGCGACTGGCTCACGCCGCGCTATCACGAGCTGCTGTACTTCGAGAAGCCGCCGCTGCACCTCTGGTTCACCGCCTTGTCATACCAGCTCTTCGGGCTTGGCGAATGGCAGACGCGCTTCTTCGGCGCGGTCTGGGGCTTGGCCGGCATCGCCGCGACGGCCCTTGCCGCGGCCCGCTGGTGGGGCGATCGCGCCGCGCTCTGGACCGCCGGCGTCCTGCTGACGTCGCCGAGCTGGTACATCGCCTCCCACTTCAATTCGCTGGACATCACCGTCTCGGCCGCGCTGGCGGTCGTGCTGGCCGCGACATTGATCGCGCAGCATCCCGAAGCGGCCGCCGCGCAGCGGCGCCGATGGATGCTCGCGGCCTGGTCCGCGATGGCGATGGCGGTGCTCGCCAAGGGCCTGATCGGCATCGTCCTGCCGGGACTGGTGCTCGTCGTCTACAGCCTCGTCACGCGCGATCTCGCGCTCTGGCGCCGGCTGCACGTCGCGGCGGGCGGGCTGGTCTTCCTCGGGCTGGTGCTGCCCTGGTTCATCGCGATCAGCCTGCGTCATCCCGACTTCCCGCGCTTCTTCTTCATCCACGAGCACTTCCAGCGTTTCACCTCGGAAGTCCATCGCCGCGATGGCCCCTTCTGGTTCTTCGTGCCGCAACTGGTACTCGGCTTCCTGCCGTGGCTGGGGCTCGCCGCGGCGATGGCGCGCGCCGTCAAGGGCGAGACAGCCCCCTCCTCCGGCCCCGCGGCGCGTCCGCTGCGGCCCGCGTTGCTGGCCGCCATCTGGGCCGCGGCGATCTTCGTGTTCTTCAGCGCATCGTCCTCGAAGCTGCCGGGCTACATCGTCCCCGTCTTCCCCGCCCTCGCCCTGCTCTGCGGCGCCTCGCTCGAACGCTTGAGCGCGGCAACGTGGCGCCGCTGGATGTGGACGATGCTGATCGGCTTCGCGTTACTCGCCGTCGCGGCGATCGCCGCGCCTTCGTTCATCGAGGCCGGATCCAAGCGCGGCGAGGCCGAGCTTTTCCTCGCCTATGGCCGCTGGGTCTGCGCGGCGAGCGTGGCCTTCGCGGCCGGTGCCGCCGCGGCGCTGCGTCTGCAACGCGGTGGCCGGCACACCGCGAGCCGCGCGGCCTACGTGCTCGGCCTCTATCTCGGCCTGACGCTGGCGCTGCTGGGGCATGAGACCTTCGGACGGTCCGCCTCCGGCGTGGACCTGGTGCCCGCCATCCAGCGCGAGCTGCGCGCCGGCATGCCGCTCTACGGCGTGCGCAAGCTCGACCACACGCTGCCCTTTTACCTGCGGCGCACGCTCGTGATGGTCGAGGAGCCGGACGAGCTCGCCTACGGCGTCAGCCAGGCGCCCGAACGCTGGCTGCCGACGCTCGCCGCCTTCAGGCAGCGCTGGGCCCACGGCCCGCAGGCGCTCGCGCTGATGGCGCCCGAGACCTTCCGCGACCTGCAGTCGCAAGGCCTGCCGATGCGCGTCGTCGCGCGGGACGCGCGGCGGGTCGTCGTCGCCAACTTCACGGCGCCACCGCCATGACCCCAGCCACCTTCGCCCTGATCCTCACCGGCGTGCTCCTGAACGCCGGCGCGCAGCTGCTGCTCAAGGCCGGCGTCACTCCGCTGGGCAGCCTGAGCCTGGACCCCGCGCAGCTGCCGGGCACGATCCTGCGCGTGCTCGCGCAGTGGCCGATCCTCGCCGGCCTGGGCTGCTACGTCGTCAGTGTCGGCGTGTGGATCGTCGGGTTGTCGCGCGTTGACGTGTCGCTCGCCTATCCGATGCTGTCGCTGGGCTACGTCGTCAACGCGCTGGCCGCGTCGGCGCTGCTGGGCGAGACCGTCAGCCCGATGCGCTGGACCGGCATGGCGCTGATCCTCGCCGGCGTCGCCGTGATGTACCGCAGTTGAGACCCGCATGAGCGACATCGCCCACCCGTGCGGCTCCGATCCCGCCATGCCGTCCGCCATCGCGGTCTCGGTGGTCATCCCGGTCTACAACGAGGAGCGCGTGCTGGGCGCGCTGTTCGAGCGCCTCTACCCGGCGCTGGACGCGCTGGCGGAACCCTACGAGCTCATCTTCGTCAACGACGGCAGCCGCGACCGCTCGGTGGCGTTGCTGCGCGAGCAGTTCCAGCGCCGCCCCGACGTGACGCGGGTGGTGCTGTTCAATGGCAACTTCGGCCAGCACATGGCGATCATGGCCGGTTTCGCGCAGGTGCGCGGCCGCATCGCGATCACGCTGGACGCCGACCTGCAGAACCCGCCCGAGGAGATCCCGCGCCTGATCGCCGCCGTGCGCGCGGGCCACGACTATGTCGGCACGGTGCGCCGGCAGCGGCTGGACAACGCCTTCCGGCGCGTCGCCTCGCGGCTGATGAACGGCCTGCGCGAGCGCATCACGCGCATCGAGATGACCGACCAGGGCTGCATGCTGCGCGCCTACGACCGGCCGCTGGTCGCCACGCTCAATGCCTGCCAGGAGGTCAACACCTTCGTCCCCGCGCTGGCCTACACCTTCGCCGCCACGCCCACCGAGATCGAGGTCGCGCACGAGGAACGCCACGCCGGCGAGTCCAAGTACTCGCTCTACCAGCTGCTGCGGCTGAACTTCGACCTGATGACCGGCTTCTCCATCGTGCCGCTGCAGTGGTTCTCGCTGCTTGGCATGGGACTCTCGATCGGCGCCGGACTGCTGTTCCTGCTGCTGGTCGCGCGGCGCTTCCTGCTCGGGTCGGAGGTCGAGGGCGTGTTCACGCTCTTCGCGCTGCTGTTCTTCTTCGTGGGCATCGTGCTTTTCGGCATCGGCCTGATGGGCGAGTACGTCGGCCGCATCCAGCAGGAGGTTCGGCGCCGGCCGCGCTACCGCATCGCGGCGGTGCTGGAGAAGGACTCGGAGGAAGCGACATGAGGGCCGTGGTCTTCGCCTATTCCAACGTCGGCGATCGCTGCCTGCGCGTGCTGCGGGCCGGCGGCGTCGAGGTGCCGCTGGTGGTCACGCACCGTGACCATCCCGGCGAGACACTCTGGGTCCGGCGCGTGGCCGACACCGCCGAGGAACTCGGCCTGCCGTGGATCCACGGGGACGACGTCGCGGATCCCGCGCTCGCGCGGGCGGTTGCCGACGCGGCGCCCGACCTGATCTTCTCGTTCTACTTCCGGGCGATGCTGCCGGAATCGCTGCTCGCGCTGGCGCCGCGGGGCGCATTCAACATGCATGGCTCGCTGCTGCCGAAGTTCCGGGGCCGCGCGCCGACCAACTGGGCCGTGCTGCACGGCGCGGCCGAGACCGGCGCGACGCTGCACGAGATGGTCGCCAAGCCCGATGCCGGCGCGATCGTCGACCAGCAGGCCGTGCCCATCCTGCCCTGGGACGACGCGCGCCAGGTCTTCGACAAGGTCACCGTCGCCGCTGAGCAGGTGCTGTGGCGCAGCCTGCCGGCGCTGCTGGCGGGCACGGCGCCGCGGCGCGTCAACGATCTGGCCGCGGGCAGCTACTTCGGCGGCCGCAAGCCCGAGGACGGCCGCATCGACTGGTCGCGGCCCGCGGCCGCCGTCGATCGCCTGATCCGCGCGGTCGCCCCGCCCTACCCTGGCGCCTTCGTCGAGCACGGCGGCCGGCGCCTGGTCATCGCCCGCGCGCGTCCCTGGCCCGAGGCCGGCACGGTCGCGGCGCCGCCCGGGCCTCGCGTCATCGGCGGCCAGCCGGCCGCGGTCTGCGGCGACGGGGGCGTGCTGCGCCTCATCGAAGTCCTGGACGGCGGGCGAGCGCTCGACGCCGTCGCCTTGTTGTCCTTCGCGGAAAGCAGTTCCCCATGAAGAAAGTCCTGATCCTCGGCGTCAACGGCTTCATCGGCCATCACCTGACGCGGCGCCTGCTGGAGACCACGCCGTGGGAGGTCTACGGCATGGACATGTCCAGCAGCCGGCTCGGCGCGATGGTGGACCACCCGCGCATGCACTTCTTCGAGGGCGACATCACCATCAACCGCGAGTGGATCGAGTACCACATCCGCAAGTGCGACGTGATCCTGCCGCTGGTCGCGATCGCGACCCCGGCGACCTACGTGCGCGAGCCGCTGCGGGTGTTCGAGCTGGACTTCGAGGCCAACCTGCCGATCGTGCGGTCGGCGGTGAAGTACCGCAAGCACCTGGTGTTCCCGTCGACCTCGGAGGTCTACGGCATGTGCGCCGATGGCGAGTTCGATCCGGAGCATTCGCCGCTGATCTACGGGCCGATCAACAAGCCGCGCTGGATCTACGCCTGCAGCAAGCAGCTGATGGACCGCGTGATCCATGCGTACGGCCAGGAGCAGCAGCTGAACTACACGCTGTTCCGGCCCTTCAACTGGATCGGCCCGGGGCTGGACTCGATCTTCGACACGAAGGAAGGCAGCTCGCGGGTGGTGACGCAGTTCCTGGGACAGATCGTGCGTGGCGAGCCGATCCAGCTCGTCGACGGCGGTCAGCAGCGGCGCGCCTTCGCCGACATCGAGGATGGCGTGGACGCGCTGGTGCGGATCATCGGCAATGAGGGCGGCGCGGCGAGCGGGCGCATCTTCAACGTGGGGAATCCGGACAACGTGATGTCGGTGCGGCAGCTCGCCGAGCGCATGCTGGCGATCGCCGCCGAGTTTCCCGAGTACGCGCCGCAGGCAAGCCGCGTGCGGCTGCTGGAGACGAGCTCGGACAGCTTCTATGGCGCGGGGTATCAGGACGTGCAGGCGCGCCGGCCCAACATCGACGAGACGCGGCGACGGCTGGGCTGGGCGCCGGCGATCAATCTGGACACCTCGCTGCGGCGGATCTTCGAGTCGTATCGCGGCATCGTCGAGCAGGCGCGCGGGCTGGTCGCGGCGGCGCACTGACGCGCCGCAGGCCGGCATGGCCCGCATCGCGCTCAAGGTGGACGTCGACACGCTGCGCGGCACGGTCGAAGGCGTGCCGCGGCTGCTGGCGGTGCTGCGGCGGCATCGCGCGCGGGCGACCTTCCTCTTCAGCCTGGGGCCGGATCACACCGGATGGGCGCTCAAGCGGGTATTCCGGCCGGGCTTCCTGACGAAGGTCTCGCGGACCTCGGTCGTGCGGCACTACGGGCTGAAGACGCTGTCCTATGGCGTGCTGCTGCCCGCGCCGGACATTGGCCGCCGGGCGGCGGCGCCGATGCGCGAATGCGCGTGGGACGGCCATGAATGCGGGCTGCATGCCTGGGACCATGTCGTGTGGCACGACCATGTGCGGCATCGCGACGAGCGCTGGACCCGCGCGCAGATGGCGCGGGGGTATGCGCGCTTTCAGGAGATCTTTGGCGCCGCGCCATCGACGCATGGGGCGGCGGGCTGGCAGAGCAACGGATTCGCGCTGAGGCAGATCGATGAATGGGGAATGGCTTATGCGTCCGATGGGCGCGGCGATGGGCCCTATCGGCCGGTGGTGGGAGGAACGCGGCTCGAGCACCTGCAGATGCCGACGACGCTGCCGACCTTCGATGAGCTGATCGGGCTTGATGGCGTGATGGAAGCGTCGGTGGATCAGGCGTTGCTTCGGCTGACGGAGGGAGACGCCGATCACGTGTTCACGCTGCATGCGGAGCTTGAAGGCGGCGCGCTGGCGCCGGTCTTCGATCGGCTGCTCGCCGGCTGGCGGGCTCAGGGACATACGCTCTGCGCGCTGCAGGACCTGCATGGAGCCATCGCTGGCAGGCGATTTCCAGACTCGCCGCTCGAATGGGGCACGGTGCCGGGACGCAGCGGCGAGTTGATGATCAGCGGCGCCCCGACGGCGCCCTCACCCGCTTGCTAGGGGAGATGAAAGCAAGACCTTCGCACTGCCACCGCCGCTGGCCCTCACCCCTCCCTCTCCCGCAAGCGGGCGAGGGGGTAAGAAGAGCCGGGCGGCGCAGTAAACCCCCTCGCCCCAGCGGGGAGAGGGAGGGGAGAGGGGGCTCGTGCCACAGCGCTGCTGCCCTTCGAAGCACCCCCTCTCCCCTGCCCTCTCCCCCCTCGCGGGGGGCGAGGGAGTTCTTGCGCAAGGGCTCTTGCTCTTACACCCTCGCCCGCTTGCGGGAGAGGGAGGGGTGAGGGCCAGCATCCGCCGCAGTGCAACCAGCTTCATCCCCCCTCACCCGCTTGCCTGCGGCAGAGGCAGCGCCAGCCTTGAACACCAGCGCGTCCACGACCTTCAGGAACTCCTTCATCGTCTTGGGGTCCGAGGCCGCCTGGCCGGTGGTGGCCTCGATGTCCGCCCCCATCATGGCCAGCGTATTGGCCAGCGAGATCACCGCGTAGTACAGCAGCGCCGGATCCCCCTTGGGCAGGTCTCCTGCCTTCTGCGCCGCCTTGATCAGCGGCTTCGCTCCCTCGAAGTGCGGCCGCAGGAACTGCTGCGCCAGCCAATCCTGGCGATCCTCGCACTGGCTGCCCTCGCGCCGCTGCAGCATGAAGCGGTGCAGATGCGGCTGCGCCATCGAAAACTGGAAGTACGCGACGAACTCCTGCCGCAGCTGATCGATCGCCCGCTCCGGCCGGCCCTGCGCCAGCAGCGCCTCGCGCCCGCGCGCGAGTTCCTCGTACACCAGCGCCGCCACCGCCTGCCACAGCACCTCCTTGGACTGGAAGTGATAGCAGATCAGCTGATGCGTCAGGCCGCTCTGCTCGGCAATCGCCCGCATGCTGGCGGCCTCGAAACCGCGCTCGGCGAATTCCTTCAGCGCGGTCCGCAGGATCGCCTGCTTCGTGTCGACCGAGCGCTGCTGCTCGCGCCGCCGGGGTGGAGAGGGATCCGAAGTGCTCATGCCCGCCATCATGCCGCTGTCACGACCCGCCGATCGGCCGGCTCTTCCAGGGCCCGGTTAAGGTTTGGTGAGCATTTGGACACACATTAAAACTTGCCGGGCGGCAAATCCGGCGAGGACACTCCGCGCCGCATGCCCCCTTCATGGGGGACAAACCAGATCGCACCGGCACAGGCACGGGAGGGAATCACCATGGCATTCAAGAGAATCGGAACGACGATGGGCAGGGCCATCGTCCCCGCGTTGCTGGGCAGCGCGCTGCTGGCCGCCTGCGGCGGAGGTGGCAGCGCGCAGCAGGACCCCGCGGCGCAGATCGCGTCGCAGGACGGCGGCAGCGCCGACGCGGCCGCCCGCGCCAAGGCGCAGGCCGGCGACAACGGCAGCGAGACGGCGCTGACGCCGGTCGCGGCCACCGGCAGTTCGATGGAGCGCGGCGACCTGAGCGCCGACAAGGCCATCGACCACGACGACAACAGCCGCTGGGGCTCGGCCTTCAGCGACAACGAATGGCTCACGCTGGACTACGGCAGCAGCGTCGCCATCAGCCGCGTGCGCATCCAGTGGGAGAACGCCCACGCCACGCGCTACGCGCTGCAGACGTCCGAGGACAACAAGACCTGGACCACGATCAAGACCATCGAGAACAGCGCCGGCGGCACCGAGGACCTGACCGGCCTCGCGGGCCAGGGCCGCTACCTGCGCGTGCAGGGCCTGGCGCGCTCGACGGGCTATGGCTACTCCATCTTCGAGATCCAGGCCTTCACCGGCACGCCGGTCCCGCCGACGGATCCCACCACGCCGACCAACCCCACGACGCCTCCCGACACGCAGCCGGGTGATGTCAGCAAGCCCGGCGTCGCCATCAAGCCGGTGGCGGTGCTGGCCTCCAGCGCCGAGAACGGCGGCCTGGCCGCGGGCAACACCATCGACGGCAACCTGTCCTCGCGCTGGGCGAGCAAGGCCGAGGATGGCGCGTGGATCCAGTACGACTTCGGCACGGCGCAGCCGCTGGGCTACATGAAGCTGGTCTGGGAGAACGCCTACGGCAAGGCCTACGCGATCCAGGTCTCCAGCGACGGCAAGGCCTGGACGCAGTTGCGCGAGCAGCGCAGCGGCAAGGGCGGCACCGAGGAGTACTTCAACCTCGGCGTCACCACGCGCTTCGTCCGCATGCAGGGCATCGCCCGCGCGACGCAGTACGGCTACTCGCTGTTCGAGGTCGAGTTCAAGACCACCGGCAGCGACAACAGCATCCCCGCGGCGACCACCACGCCCTTCCCCTCCCCGGCGAGCGGCGCCAACCTCGCGGCGCTGTTCCAGCCGCAGGCGCCGATCGAGACGATCCAGTTCACGCTGCCCGACGGCACCCTGGTCACGCGCTTCGGCCAGCGCGGCGTGGGCCGTCACGGCCGCGAGCGCGGCGAGGCCTGGAACGAGATCGGCTTCGGTCCCAACGAGACCGTCGACGCGCAGGGCAACCCGGTCGACAAGGGCCCGGGCAACTACATGAACTTCGTCGCCAACTACTTCAGGAACCGCACCTGGGGCGTGGAGTTCATCGACAACAGCCGCGTGGCCGGCGTCACCAAGCCGCGCCTGATCGTCAACCAGTACTTCCCGCAGGCGCAGCGCGGCGGCGGCCATTCCTTCTTCCGCCGCATCGATGATCCCAACGTCACCGGCTACGGCTGGATGTCGCCGGGCCAACTGCTGGACCCGACCACCTACACCGACGGCTTCAAGGACCTGACCTCCTGCCCGGTCGTGCCCAAGCCGCCGCAGAACGCCCTGCTCAAGCCCACCACCGGCTTCAAGGGCGTCATCGGCGCCAATGACGGCTGCTCGGTCGTGCTGGACAACATGCCGGGTCATTCCGACCTGGCGCCCAACGCCGACGGCGTGCTGGTGCCCAACGGCGTCAACATCCCGTCGCGCGCGCTCAAGCTGGGCGAGGCGATCGAGTTCACCGGCTCCTTCTTCTCGAGCCGCGCCGCGATGGACGCGATCGGGGACAAGGGCGACTTCCGCTACTACACCTCCGAGGTGATCTACGTGATGGGCAGCGGCCTGCAGCCCTGGTACGGCGTGCAGCCGCGCCTGAACAGCGTGCCGCTGCCGGAGTCGACCTGGTCGGGTGGCCTGGGCTCCGTCTCGTACAACTATTCGGATGAAGGCTTCCGGATGTTCCAGCAGCCCTTCAACAACATCGGCATGCAGAACCTGCAGCGATTCGTCGAAGGCCGCCGCACGGTGCACAGCAGCTTCATCACCGGTGCCCATGCGGAGGCGGGCAACGACCCGATGACCTCGATCCAGAACCTGGCGGGGCCGCGTTTCAGCGCCACGGCCTGCGTGCAGTGCCACACCAACAACGGCCGCAGCCCGGCGCCGTTCGCGGTGGACCAGCGCATGGACCGCATGTCCTTCCACGTCGCGGTGCGCGGCGCCGATGGCGCGGTGCGTCCGGACCCGCGCTACGGCTCGGCGATCCAGATGAACGCGCTCTCCGCCAGCGGCGTGCCGCAGGACTGGGGCAACGGCGTGCGGGTGGTCGGTTTCGAGACGCGCAGCGTCACGCTGGCCGATGGCACCAAGGTCGAGCTGCGCAAGCCCACGTTCGGTTTCGACGGCCCGGTGCCGCAGCTGTGGTCGGCGCGCGCGGCGCAGCCGATGATCGGTGTCGGCCTGCTCGAGGCGGTGCCCGAGGCCGACATCCTGGCCCGCGTGCGCAACCAGCCGGATGTCGATGGCGTGCTGGGCAAGGCGAACTTCGTCTTCGATCCCGAGACTGGCGCGACGCGCCTGGGCCGTTTCGGCTGGAAGGCCTACAAGGCGAGCGTGCGTCACCAGGCGGCCGCGGCGCTGCTGAACGACATGTCGGTGACCTCGCCGGTGTTCCCGAACCGCAGCTGCGCGACGGACCCGGCGGGCTGCCGCACGGCGCCGGCGCAGAAGGGCATCCAGGAGGCGGACCTGACCGCGCTGACGCAGTACATGCAGCTGCTGGCGGTGCCGGCGCAGCGCAGCCTGGCGAGCGGTTTCCCCAAGGGCGTGATGCCGACGGACGAGCACCGTGTCGATGCGGTGCAGGTGCAGGCGGGCCGCAAGGTCTTCGACGCGCTGCGCTGCGCGGCCTGCCACACGGCCGAGATGAAGACGGGCAAGAACCATCCGTTCGCGGAGCTGCGTGACCAGACCATCCGTCCCTTCACCGACCTGCTGCTGCACGACATGGGTCCGGCGCTGGCGGACAGCCTGCCGGAGGGTCAGGCGCAGGGCGCGATGTGGCGCACCTCGCCGCTGTGGGGCATTGGGTACACGGACAAGGTGCAGGCCTCGACGCCGGTTGGTTATCTGCATGACGGCCGCGCCCGCACGCTGACCGAGGCCATCCTGTGGCACGGCGGCGAGGCTGAGAAGTCGCGCCAGCGCTTCGAGCAGTTGCCCAAGTCCGACCGCGACGCCCTGCTCGCCTGGTTGCGCTCGCTGTAATCGCACGCGAAGCGCTGACCGGCGCCAGCTGAACCAACTGGAGGCCGTGGCTCGACGCCACGGCCTCTTTGCATTCAGGGGGAGACGGCCAACCAGCAGCGCTGCGCGGATGAGCGACTGGCACGGCGCAGGGGGGTCGATCGGCAATGCCAACAACTCCGGGCATCAGGGTGCCCCCGGCGGCAACAGGCGGGTCCACTCCTGTGGCACCGCGAAGTTGCGTTGCAGCAGCTGATCGAAAGGCAGGTTGACGAGCCGCAACCGCTCCGCACTGTCGACGCCAACCGCTGGATTCCGCAAGCCCCCAGCCCAGTTCTCCCACATCCCGCCGGCCTGGTTGATCCATTCCCAGCGGTCAGCCGCCACGATCACGTCCTTGGTCACCGTGGTTGGGAAGGATTCGATGAAACTGCGATGGTAGGGATGGACATTCTCAGCCGCCGTACGGGTCAAGGAGAACGAGAATGCGCTTCCTATGGCGTCGTAACGGGGCTGCACGATGGAGAACTGCTCGATCTCGAGCAAGAGCTTGTTGCCGGCAACGATCTGAGCCGCATCGCCGCTGTTCAGAGCGGCTAGCGCGTCGGCGTAGGACCTTTGCGCCGGGCTTTGCGCATCGTGCTCACGGGCAAGGTCGACTGCCCCTTCGGGGTCGTCCAGCCAAGCTTCATGAAGCCAGGCCAAGTCGTCGAAGATGGCTCGTCCGGTCGCGACCAGTCCCGCTTGAATCGGACCAGCGTCCCCCTGTGTCGACACCAGGAAGTCCAAGCCCGCGACGACTTCGGCGCCGGCCATGCGCCCAAGCCCCGCCCAGAGCAGAACCTCTGGCGATCTGTTGTAGACATCCCGGTAATAGTCATACAGACGGATCATGCGGGGCCGGTTGGCGCCGAAGCCCCGGTCCGGCAACCAGTCCTCGCCACGATCACCGAACGCGTTGGCGTACGCACGTGCGACGTACTCATCCTTTGAAAGAGCCATAGCCACCTCTGTTCACGCCTCAGTTCGGGAAGTCAGCGGGAACCGACCTGCCGCTTCATGCGGTCAACTTCCTGCTCCAGTTGCTGGAGCCGCCTGCGCAGGGAGGCGGCGTCTTCCTGACGCCCGCTTGCGTCATAGCAATCTGCCAGTCTCCGGATCGCCAACATGGCGCCCACCCAGCTCAGCCACATCTTTGCCAGCAGCAAAGGTTCCAGCGGCGGAGCCAGCAGCTCACCGGCCCCAGCGGGCGGCGTGCTTACAAACGCGTTGCCGAATGCCACCAGCGCCAATGCAAGTTCAAGGTCACAACTCATTTCCTGCTCCCGGTTCAGCCAATGTTTTCCGCGCTGACGTAGCCATCGACGTCGCTGTTCGCCGCGTATGCGAGCAGCTGCGATAGGGCCGGATAGTCCTGAAGATTGACGACAGGCATGTCCGCGGACGGAGTCGGCCCGATGGCGGCAAATAGGGCCATCCAGGTGTCTGCGTCAACGGTGCCGTCGTCCGGCAGTCCTTGGGAGTTCTTGAACGCCGCGACCTGTTCAGACGTCGTGTCGCTGAATGTGCCATCGGGCTCGACGTCTCCAGGCGCGAAGCTAAGCGCGACGAGAAACCGTTGGAGCAGCTCGACATCCTCGCCGGCCGAGCCGGTCGTCAAGGTGCTGGGAATGGTCGAATCTGGCATGCATCCTCCTTGTTGAATGAAAGGAACCAGCGCGGTTCGCCGCGAAGAGATCTGTGGCGGGACTGTCCATGCCCCATGGAACTCATTGCATGACAAGCGGCGCCCACGTGACGCCGAGATGCACGAGGTCAGCATCTGCCATGGCCTGCAGGTTGGGCGTGGCGATGTTCGTGTGGTTGTGGTTCTCGATGATCAAAGTGGCGCGCTGCTCGTCCACCGTCATCGTCTTCATGTCCTCAGGCCGCCGAACCTTGGCGCGAATGAGGAAGATGATGATTGCCGCCTTCGCGATCAGGGCGTCGTTGTCGAAGCCCTGGAGAAAGTACGGATTGGGCACGCGGGTCAACTTCGTCGCCTCGCTGATGATGGCGTTGCGTTTATCGTCCAGCGACGCGTTGGCAAGCTCCTCGGGGGTGTGCCACCCGCCCCACAGGAGGATGCCGTCCAGCGTCAGGTTGAGCGTGCTGCCAAGGGCAGGAGCCGCCCCTGCTTTCGACAGCGGCATGGGAGTGGGCAGGATGGCCTTTGGAAAGACGCCGCCTGCGGCCTTCGCGAATTCAACCGGCATCGCGGCATCGCGCGGATGGTTGATAGCGGCGCTGGCGCAGTCGGCGATCAGCTCAATATCCAGTTGCGTATCGGCCAGCGCCTCTTGCACCGCTTCCATCTTTGCGCCGTTGGAAAAATCGAAGCGCGCTGCGTTGTCGACGACGTACTGGAGGCCGTTCAACTGGTCGAGAAGCGCAGAGCGGCGCTTGGCACAGAACGCCAGTACGTCTTGCGCATGCTCGATGTCTTGTGCATTGAGGGTCAGTGGGCCGCGAGCGATGGAGATCGGCGCCAGGGTCACCTCATACGGAACCGCGACCTCGCCGGGTCTGTCCTGGAAGGACTGGAGGAAGGCGTTGGCGTTGGCGAGCAGTTCGGCGGGATCGGTAGGGTCGTTTATCTTGAGGTTGGTGGGGCCACCCTCGTGATGCATCTGCACGAAAGACGATGCCCGATACGTCTCCTGCACCTTCTGGAACTTCGCCTTCGCTTCGGCTGAGAACAGCCCGTAGGAGCCCCTCAGCTCGGTGGCGAGGCTCTCGGAGTCCTGTTGGCTTTGGGTATCGACACGAAGCACGCCGACGAACAGACCGCCTCGAGAGATACCGCGCACGAAGACATTGCCGAAGCGCTGTTCGAAGATGTCGGGTCGGTCGATGAGCGAGGCGGCATCTGCCGTCATCGCAGGATCATCAATGGACAGGTACTCCAGGCTGATTCGCGCCGTGATCGCCATGAAGAGAGAGGCTGTCTGGACGCCGACGCTCTTGGCGAACTGAAACCGTGCATCCACACCGGCGCCGAACGCGGCGGACCCATAGCTTGCGCTGGCATCGATGCCAAGCGACTGTTCAAGGTCGCTGGTGGTGCGAATGCGTTGGACTTGGAATTCCACGGTGGCGCCGGCGGCCAGAGCCACGCCGACATGGATGTCGTTCACGACACGCGCCATCGGGCTGGTGGATACGAGGTCTACGCCGATCCCGAAGTTGTAGTCCCTTTGCCACGGAACAATGACTTGGCGAATTGCCATTTCCTAATCTCCCATTCGACAGGTTGCAGCGAAGTCCGGTTTGGCTTGGCTCGGCCGATATCCTCGGCGGCAGCCCAAGCCGGCGGCAATACCGTCTCTGCGGTATTCGGAGTGCTGCTGGCGCGAGAAAATCAGCCTGCGTCGTCGCTGATCTCAGCAATCCGCCGATGCCTTCGGCCACCGCGGCCTGCTAGCGTCCATGAAGGCCGCAGTGAGGAGCCCTGCCGATGAGATTCCGCCAGCCTGCATCGCAGGAGCCGCAGCGCCAACCAGCGGCGGAGCAAGCGTCCTGTCAATCAGCGCGAGACGCCGCGCCATCGCGCGATGGCGGCAGGAGCGCCCTCCAGCACGCCATCGATGAATCGCCGCGCATGGTCGCCCAGCGCAAGGCCATGCAGGTGTTGCAAGGGACGATGCCCGCGCAGTTGGGCCGCAAGAAGCAATCGCCCGTCAAAGCCAAGACGCGGCGCACGATCAGCGGGCACGGTGATATCAGCCGAACGCAGTCGGGGAAGATCGAGAAGTTCAAGATACCGAAGACTTCCAGCGTCATCCGCCCCGCGCCGTTGGGTGCGACGCTGGGAGACATCTCAGAGCTCCTGAATCAAGTGGACGATCCTGATCCGGATGCGCTCCGCAAGCTCGTCAAGGTCAACACGACGCCGGAGATCTGGAACAACACGGCCATGATCGAGCGATTCCGGAACGAGCCCTCCATCCCGAAAACGGACCGGCAAAACCTGATCATCAAAAGGCTGCTCACGGCCGCCAAGCGCGGGAAAGCGCCTAACTACAAGCGGGGCGACAAGCAGTCGCTGGCGGCTCTCGAGCGGTCCAAGGCGTTCGAGAGCTATCTCCAGAACCTCGTACAGCCATTGACCTTCGAGGAGTTGCAGGGAGGCACCTTGATCGAAGACATGGACCTGACGCCATTCGAGAACGCGCTGAGAAGCAACAACAGCAGCCAGCAGAACGAGTACGTCAGCCAGCCGACGCGGCTCTCGGCGGTGCTCGGAGACCATCAGCGGGCACTCGTGAATGCGTGCTCCTATCACCCCAACCTGGACTTCACGGGGGTCCAGATCGACAGGTGAAGTCTTCGCAGGCCGTTGGCATGACGTCAGGCCCGTAGCGGCAGCCGCACCGTGACAGCCGATCCCTGCCCCAGCCCGCCGCTGCTTGCGCTGGCGCGTCCGCCATGCAGTTCGGCGATGGAGCGCACCAGCGCCAGCCCGAGTCCGAGTCCGCCGCCTGCGCTGCGTGCCTGCTCGGCGCCTTGCGAGAACGGCTCGAAGGCGCGTTCCAGCGTTTCCGCGGTCATGCCCGCGCCGTTGTCGGTCACCGTGAGCACGGCGTCCTCGCCATCCCGCCGCAGGTCGACGCTGATGGTCCCGCCGGCTGGCGTGAACTTGATGGCGTTGTTCAGCAGGTTCGACACCAGCTGGATCAGCCGGGTGCGATCGCCGGTGAGGCGCAGCGCCTCCTCGGGCAGATGCGCGCTCAGCAGCTGATCGCGCTCGTCGGCCGCGGGCCGCATGCCTTCGACCGCGTCGCGCACGACCGCGCCGAGTTCCAGTGGCGCCACCGACAGCCGCACCTTGCCGGTCGTGACGCGGCTGACGTCGAGCAGGTCCTCCACCAGCCGGTTGATTTGGCGCACCTGCTTGCTGGCGACTTCCACGCACCACTCGCCGCGCGGGCTCAGGCTCTCGCGGCCGAGCAGCGCCAGCACGTTCATGATCGGCGCCAGCGGATTGCGGATCTCATGCGAGAGCATCGCGATGAACTCGGTCATGCGGCGGCTCTCCTCGACGAGCTCGGCCATGCGCCGCTGCTCGCGTTCCCGTTCCATGCGGGCCGTCAGGTCACGGGTGACCTTGGCGTAGCCCAGCAGGTTGCCGTCGGAATGGAAGATCGCCGTGATCACGACATTGGCCCAGAAGGTCGTGCCGTCCTTGCGCACGCGCCAGCCTTCGTCCTCGAAGCGGCCGTCGCGTCGGGCCAGGCGCAGTTCCTCGTCGGGCCAGCCGCGGTCGATGTCCGGCGGCGTGTAGAAGATCGAGAAATGGCGGCCGATCACCTCCTCGGCCTCGTAACCCTTGATGCGCTGGGCGCCGGCGTTCCAGGTCGCGATGCGGCCAGCCGGCGTCAACAGGAAGATGGCGTAATCCAGCACGCCTTCGACCAGGCGGCGGTATACCGCGTCGCCGGCCTGGTGCAGACGTCGCACGTCGTCGTCTTCGATTCCCAATGCGGGTTCTCCAATCGCATCCTCGACCGCGGGCTCTATGGCCCGTCAGCCGATCATCCCTGTCAATTCTTCCATCGCTGGGCCCCGGTCGAGTGTCGGGCACCTCAGGCTGTCAGGTCTTCACGCCCAGCCGTTTCGCCAGGCGTTGAAAGTTGCTCCGGTCCATGCCTGCCTCCCGCGCCGCGGCGGCCATCGCGCCGCCGTGCCGTTTCAAGGCCTGCTCGATCCATTGGCGCTGGAAGCGCTCGGTCGCCTCGCGCAGGCCAAGTCCTGCCGGCAGGGCCGGATGTTGATCCGGGGGCATTCGGGGTGCCATGGCTGTCCCGTCCGACAAGGACGGCGTTCGCACAGGCGAGTGGATGGCTGGGCTGGCGGCCGGGATCAGGGAGAACCCGAGGTGCTCCGGCTCGATCGCGATCCAGCGCCCTCCCCGGCCCGCGGCGGCGAGCGCGCGCAGCGCCGCGCGGCTGATGAGGTGCTCGAGCTCGCGCACGTTGCCGGGCCAGTCGTGGGCGAGCAGCGCCTGCGACGCCGCCGGCGACAGCCGCAGGTTGCGCGCGCCCAGGCGATGCTGGTTCTCCTCCAGGAAGCCGCCCGCGAGCGTCAGCACGTCGCGGCCGCGCTCGCGCAGCGGCGGCACGCGCAGCGGGTAGACGGAGAGCCGGTGGTACAGGTCGGCGCGGAAGCGGCCGCGGGCGACCTCCTCGCGCAGGTCGCGGTTGGTGGCGGCGAGCACGCGCACGTCGACGCGCTGCACGCGATCGCTGCCGGGCCGCTGCACGTCGCCGCTCTGCAGCACGCGCAGCAGCTTGGCCTGAACGGGGAGCGGCAGTTCGCCGACCTCGTCGAGCAACAGCGTGCCGCCATCGGCCAGCTCGAACTTGCCGGCGCGATCCGCGACCGCGCCGGTGAAGGCGCCGCGCTTGTGGCCGAAGAGCTCGCTGTCGGCCAGCGTCTCGGGCAACGCGGCGCAGTTGATCTGCACCAGCGGCCGGTCGCGGCGCGCCGAGCGCGCATGCAGCCGCTCGGCCACGAGTTCCTTGCCGACACCGGTCTCGCCGAGGATCAGCACGGTGAGGTCGGAGCCGGCGACGGTGTCGATCTCCTGGCGCAGCCGGACCATCGCGGCGCTGCGGCCGAGCAGTTCTCGCGAGCCGGCCCGCTGGCTGGCGCGCGCGAGCGCCTGTTCCTGATCGGCGCGGCGGGCCATCGCGGCGATGGTTTCCTCGGCGGCGATGCCGGCCTCGAGCATCCGCACCACGCCCGCGAGGCGCTGCGGGTCGACGTCGTCGAACGCGTTGGGGTCGAGCGCGTCCAGCGTCACGAGCCCCCAGAGGCGCCCGTCGATGCGCAGCGGCGCACCCATGCAGTCGTGGACGGCCTCGAGCTCCTGCTGGTGCTCGAGCAGTCCGTCATAGGGATCCGGAAGGCCGGCATCGGAGGAGAAGCGCAAGCCGTTGCCGCTCTCCAGCAGGCGCGCCAGCCGCGGATGCGCCGAGGCCGGAAAGCGCCGCCCGAGCGCCTCTTCCGCAAGGCCATCCACGGCGACCGGCTGCAGCACCGGCATGCCTTCGTCAGGCAGCAGGCGCAGCAGCGCGGCGGCGTCGCAGCGCACCAGGCCGCGCACGGCGGCGAGCAGTTGGCGGTAGCGGGAATCCATGGTCAATTGAACCTGAATGCAGTCAATTCAACATCGGTGGAGTTTCGGTCATTCTGACCCCTCCTGAGCCGGCAAGATCCGCGAGTCCTTGACGATCAACGGGTTACGGAGGGCGGCCGCCTCTCGCGGCGCTGGCACGGTTCGTGAGTGGAAGGGGTCATCCCAACGAGACCGGAGTTCCAGATCTCATGTTTTCGCCTCAGACCATTGCCCTGATCCAGGCCACGGTGCCGCTGCTGCGGTCACGCGGCGAGGAGATTACGCGTCATTTCTACCGCGTGATGCTGTCCGAGCACCCCGAGCTGAATGCCTTCTTCAACCAGGCGCACCAGGCCGAAGGTTCCCAGGCCCGCGCGCTGGCCGGCGCGGTGCTCGCGTACGCGAGCCACATCGATCGGGTCCATGAACTCGCCCCTGCCCTGCCCCGCATCGTCCAGAAGCACGTCGCGCTCGGCGTGCAGCCGGCGCATTACCCCATCGTCGGCCAATGCCTGCTGCGCGCGATCCGCGAGGTGCTGGGCGCCGACGTCGCGACCGACGAGATCCTCGGCGCCTGGTCCGAGGCCTATGGCGCGCTGGCCCAGCTGCTGATCGACGCCGAGGAGCAGGTCTATGCCGCGACCGCGGCGCTGCCGGGCGGCTGGCGCGGTCAGCGCGAGATGGTGGTGACGCGCAAGGAGCGCGAGAGCGAGCTGATCACTTCGTTCTATCTGGAGCCCAAGGATGGCCAGCCACTGCCGGTGTTTCAGCCAGGGCAATACCTGACGCTGGTGCTGGACATCGAGGGACGGACGGTGCGCCGGAACTACTCGCTGTCGGATGCGCCGGGCAAGCCCTGGTACCGCGTCAGCATCAAGCGCGAGGCCGGCGGGCTGGTGTCGAGCTGGATGCACGACCGCATCGAGGTTGGCGCGACGATCCAGGTGCAGGCGCCCGCGGGCGAGTTCACGCTGGATGGATCGGCGAAGCGGCCGCTGGTGCTGGTGACGGGCGGCGTAGGCATCACGCCGGCGATGTCGATGCTGGAATCGGCGGCGGCCAGCGGGCGGCCGATCCGCTTCATCCACGCGGCGCGCCATGGCGGCGTGCATGCGTTCCGGGAGCGCGTCGATGTCCTGGCCGCGGCGCACGGCAACGTCGAGGCGATGTACGTCTACGACTCGCCGCGCGACGGCGATGAGCCGCATGAGATCGGCCTCGTGACCGATGCGCTGCTGGCGCGGCATCTGCCGGAGGATCGCGATGTCGATCTCTACCTGCTCGGTCCGAAGCCTTTCATGAAGGCCGTGTACCAGGCGGGCCGCAAGCTCGGCGTGCCGGCGGCGCAGCTGCGCTATGAGTTCTTCGGCCCGGCCGAGGAGCTGGTGGGCGCGTGAGCGCGGCGCTCGAGGACCCGCGCGGGATGCCGGGTTCGAGAGCGCTCTCCAATCGGAAGCGGGCGTCGCGCCGATGACGCGGCGCTCCGGGGTCTCCCGCTAGCATGGTCCGTTCCCCATTCATGACGACCCAAGGAGACCCGCATGGAATGCCTTGCCCTGACCGAAGAGAACGGCGTCGGCCACCTGGTGCTGAACCGCCCGGAGGCGATGAACACGATGTCGCCGCAGCTGTGGCGCGAGCTCGAGTCGGTGCTCGATCAGTTGCATCGCAGCGCGACGCTGCGGGCGCTGGTGATCTCGTCGACGGGGAAGCATTTCTCGGCGGGGATGTCGCTGGACGTGTTCCAGAGCGGAGGGATCCAGCTCGATGACCGCAGCGCGGAGGGCCGCGCGGCGATCGTGGACCTGCTCGCGGACATGCAGCAGGCGTTCAACAAGCTCGACGACCTGCGCGTGCCGACGATCGCGGCGATCCAGGGCGGCTGCATCGGCGGCGCGGTGGACCTGGTCGCGGCTTGCGACATCCGGTATGCGGAGACGGGCGCGTTCTTCTGCATCCAGGAGATCAACATCGGCATGGCGGCGGACCTCGGGACGCTGCAGCGGCTGCCGAAGCTGATGCCGCTGGGGGTGGTGAAGGAGCTCGCGTATACGGGGCGGAGGATGCCGGCGGCGCGGGCGCAGGCGGTGGGACTGGTGAACGAGGTGTTTGGCAGCCAGGCCGAGGCGGTGGAAGCGGCGCTGCAATGCGCCAGGGAGATCGCGCAGAGGCCGCCGGTGGCGGTGTGGGGCAGCAAGCAGGCGATTCACTACGCAAGGGATCACGGGGTGAAGGACAGCCTGCAGCAGATGGGATGGCTGCAGGCGGCGATCTGGCAGAACCGGAATCTGATGGAGGCGTTCGCGGCGGCGCAGGCGAAACGGCCGACGGCGTTTCCGGATCTGGCGGGGTTGAGGTATTTCAGGGAGGGGTGATTTCCATCTCCGCAAGATTGGAATTAAGCGGCGTTTTCAAGCCGCGCGATGAGAGCCTTCGCTTCGTATCGAGCCGACACTTCCCAGGACTTTCCGGTGGATGCTTCCTCCAACACCTGGATAGCCGTTCGAGCCTCTTCTTTGCGTCCGGAAGCGATGAGCAATCTTGCAAGGTTGAGTCGACGCTCGTATTCCGTCAACCCCTGCCCACGCCCATCCAACCATTCCTTAATCAGCGCCTCGGATGAAGTGAGTGGCTCAATCTTCGGCAGGGCGCTGCCCACAATCTCCGTCGCAATTTCTTCGGAAACTCGCTGCGCCTCATGGCCTTCGCCGACCACCCACCATAAGTCACTCTGCGCGGAAGTCAGGCGTCCAAGACGTGCTCTCCAATGACATCTCTCTGTCGAAGGGATTGACGCCGAGGACGTTTCCTCATCAGCGATTCCCAACGCCATTGCAAAGAGGCCGACATTAATGGTGAACCGAATCTCGCTTTTAGTGCTGTGCTTTCGGTCTCTTTGAATCTCCAGCACTACCAAGACATCGCGCACCCTGCGACAGAGGAGATCACCTGAGGCTCGAAATTCACTGGGCGCCAGACACTTAGCTAAGGCAATCTTGAAGTCTGAGTAGATCTTTGCTGCTGTCATTACCCTTCACCTCTGTCGAACAACATTAACTGGATATCCATTCTGCCTCAACCATTCATCCTTTGATCTCTGATCTGACCGATAACGACTGCCACCTGCTTTCACTTCCACCCCTCCAAGAACATTCCCGTCCTTGTCCTTCACCTCCAGATCAACCGTTCTGGATCCAAAGGGGGTGTCTTTTCGAACTTGCCTATCCACCTGTCTACCACTGGCCTCGAGATCTGCGGCGATCTCTTCTTCATAATCTTTCCCCTTGCGATTATTTTCGCGTACGTTTGATGGCTCATCTGATCCGTCGCCGTTAGCAGAATCCGACTTATATACATCCCACACCGAGGTCATTTTGACCCGATCACTCCAACGGCAGAGCGATCCAGTCTGGCAAGGATCATTCTGCCCTGCGTTGGCAGGAATGACCATCAAGATTACGAATTGGCCTGGCGGGGTTGTGAATAACCATTCTGCGACCGGAATGATCGCGCCCGCAATGCGTGATATGACACGAGTCCCAAATACCTTCGTCGTTGGCAACGTGGCGTTCGGCAGCGGAATGGCCAAAGACATCGACAAGTAGCTGAACCCTGTACTGATCGGCTGAGGTGTCGAGGTTCCATAGATGCTGACCTGTCCCAGAAATATCGGCTCTTGCTTCTCCAGGTTCTGCAGCCTTCCCACATCCGCATAGCTGATGCCGTTGGCAAATCCCCCTTCGTTCGAATAGCGAGGCTGCGGATCGGCGCTGCTGAATCCGCTCGGATCGACGTAAGCCAACCCGTTGTTCAGAACATAGGTATAGCGGTTGTAGTGCTGACCATCGTCGGTGTCCGGCACCGTCGGATCGGCACTGATCATCCGACCAATGATCGGGTCATACACGCGACCATTCAGGTGTACCAGAGCCAGTTGGTCCAACTGTTCTTGCCCCGTGAAACCCGAATGGTCCTGGGTATTGTTGATCGATCCGAAGCTACTTGCCCCGGCCGGATCGTCTTCGCCATGCTGACCGCGCCGACGTCCCCACGGGTCGTAGCTAAGGCGGTTGAGCAGAGCGCCCGCCTCTTCGGCGACGGAAAGCACGCTGCCTAAGTGATCGTTCAGGAAATAGCGCTGCGCCCGCCCCGCCTGGTCGCTGGGAGCGACCGATACACCTGTTAGGCGCTCCTCGAGGTAACCGAGACCCTCAGGCATGTACGTGCGGATGGTCGTCGAATTCCCTGCGACGTCGATTTCCTTCTCCATCGCGCCCGCGTAGTAGATGGTCCTCGTCGGCGCTCCAGGCACGCCTGCAGACATCGGGCTGATGGTTTGCCGTACCCGTAGCCGGTCAGGGCCGAAGGCGAATGCGGTCCGCTGCACGGCCGCGCTTCCAGAAAGCGCATCAATCGTCACCGGCTGATCGAAGGAGGTCCACGCATATCTGCGCCCAAGTCCTTCCAGCAGATTGCCGTTGCTGTCGTACGAGAAGCCGGGATTGGAAATGCCGGCAATCGGCGTCGCCGCCTGAATCGAACTCACCGCGTGCGGGCGCACGCTGTTCGAGCCGGAAGTCGGATAGACGTAGTCGCCGGTGCCCGTCTTGCTGACCAGATTTCCGATCGCGTCATAGGAATAGCTCTTGAATGCCTCCCCGGCGACCTGGGAACTGGTCAAGCGATTCAATCCGTCGTAGGAGAAAACCTCGGTAAACCGGGGGCCGTCGCTCCACATCGACTGGGTACGAACCGTCAGATTGCCAAGCGCGTCGTACTCATAGGAATCGTTCTGTCTGTTTGCGTCTGCGCCGCCAACTCCGACCGTCAGTCCTTCAAGCCGCCCGGTGTAGGGGTTCGTCGCTCGGCGACGCACCATGCCGTTACCCAGTTGTTCTTCAGTGATGACCCCATCAGCGCTCATGGCCTTGCTCGTCAGCAACGTGCCGCTGCCCTGATCCGAAGTCCAGTTGATGCCGGCGACGTAGCCATACGCGTTGAACTGGATCGAGAAACCGTTGCCGACGGTACTGGAGGAGCCGATGGCGCCACGCCGGTATTGCGTGCCCGATGCGCGGCCAAGCCCGTCGTAGCTGTTCTCAGCCACGTAGGCCCAGTCCATCATGGTCGTCGTGCGCAGCGGCCTGCCTGCGACGTCGTATTCGAAGACCTGCCGATAGTCCTTGCCCACGCCCGTCCACGTGGAAGCCTCTGCGATCTTTCCAACTCCAGTCGTCGCCGTGTCGTAATCCCAGCGGGCGTCCTGGTCCGGTGCCAGCCGCCGGGTCATTCGGCCTAGCACGTCGAACTCCATGGTCGTGACCTGCCCCTTCGCGTCCGTCTGCCGATAGACCTGGCCGATGGGGTTGATCGCATACGTCCGCGTCCCCAGATCCGGGTCGGTCAGCTTGGTGCGACGGCCCAGGACATCGCGCTCGATCTGGATCTCGTTGCCCTTGGCGTCGACCACCCTTGCGAGTCCATTGAAGCCGTCATGCACGAAGGTGGTCGTGAAGCCGTCGTTGTCGCGCACGGAGCGAAGCATTCCCAGGCCGCTGCGGACCTCCACTCGGCGTTGGCCCTTTGCATTGACGCGAGTCAGCATCGGACCGGAGAAGGTCTGGGTGCTCACGTCCGTGCCGCCAGCGCTTGTTGGCGTGCGGACCTCGACCACTCGGCCCAAATCGTCGTACGTGAAGCCAGTGAAGACCTGATTCGCTCCCGCAAATCTGGGCCGCGAGACGCGATCCAGTCGTCCCTTCGCGTCGAAGATCCTGTCGGTCAGGATCTGTTCTCCATTGAAGCCCCACGTCCGCGTCTGAACGCGCCGATCAAGGGCATCAAAGAATTCTTCTCGCGGCACCGCACGTTGCGAGGCCCCGAACCACGACTGCGTGATCAGCACGCGCGAGGCCCCATTGGCGCAGGCGTCCACGCAATTGCGATAGGCGAAGGTCAGACTCGTGCCGTCCGGGCGGTCCTCCCGGACCTTGCGCCCCCACGAATCGAACACAAAAGACGTGGTCAGGTTGTTGGGACCTGTGAGGGCGACCAGGGCGCCGCTGCCCTCGTCGTACGCCTTCGTTTCCTTGTGCGACTTCGCGTTGAGCGTCTGAACGACATAGCGGAAACGGGCGTCGTACGAATAGGTTTCCACGTCCCGCACGACATCGCTGGCCGCTTGCGGATCGCGATAGAGCCATTGCCGCTTGGTCGGCATGCCCGTACCTGGATCGCGAAGAATCACTTCCGCGCTTCGGACGGTGCTGATGTCGCCTTCGGGCTCCGTGATCTGCTTGGTCAGTTGACCAAAGGCGTCGTATTCAAAGGCCGTGGTTCGCGTCACCTGCGCCGCGGCGGGCTGGGCCAGCGACGCTCCGGCGAGCGCGACAACGGCAGACGCCATTGCCCGTGCAAGGACAGTCGATTGCTGTCTCGTGTACATGGAAACTCCCTCTTGTGGGTCTACGCCAGTGTTGTTCTCAGATCAAGGACACACTTGATTGGACGGCGGACTGGTGGACCTCATGTTCATGGTCATATCGATGCTGGCAGTGCGCCCCAACGAGTCGGTCACCACCACGCGATACACCGCCCCACCCGATTCGCACGACACCGTTGAATGGGTCGACAGGGACGCGGTCGCCGATGTGCCATTGGTGATCTGCGCCGAAGTGTTCCAGTTGCTGACCACCGACCATTGATAACTGAATGGAGCCAGGCCATTCGTCACATTGGCCGTCACATTGACGTTGTACGTCGGCAGTCCCCGACCGCTGAATGAAAGCGGGAAGCCCGGAGTCGTCGACACTGCTGGAGGCGGCGGATATACCTGCAGATTCACCGGCGCAGAGGCGGAGATTCCGCTTGTCGGCGACGCGATCAGCGTCCCCGTGTAGATCCCTGCCGCGGTCCCACTGCTGAGCGTGACCGTGCCGCATTGAGCACCAGCGCCGCATGCACCGATCGGCCCGGCCACCGTCATGCCGCTTGGCGCGGCATAGCCGATCGCACTCGTGGCGGTCTGGCCCACGTTGGTCAGCGTGCACGTCATGGTCGCCGCGGTCGGTGTCGTCGTCGGCGAAGTCGACGAGCAGTTACCGAGGACCAGTTGCGGCTGAGTCAGCACACGCAGGTCGACCGGCATGGTGGCGCTTCCTCCGGCATTCGGCGATACCAGGAGCGTTCCCGCATACGTGCCGGCGTCGCCGCTGGTGGTGACAGTCATGGTGCCGCAGGTCGAACCGCCCGCGCATGCGCCGATAGGGCCGGTCACAGAGGTGCCCGAGATCGTGCGATACCCGATCGCTGAAGCTCCTGCCTCGCCGGTATTGCTGACGGTGCAGCTGATCGAGGCGGGAGATGGCGTCGTCGTCGGTGAATTGACGGTGCAGCCAGTCAGCGCAATCTGCGGCGGACTCTGCACCATCAAGTTGACGGTGACCTGCGCGGCACCTCCGGTATTCGGCGTGGCGGTGAGGGTTCCCACATAGGTCCAGGCACCGGTGCTGCTCGTCACCGTGACCGTCCCGCACTGAGCGCCCGCCGCGCAGGGACCCGTCGGTCCCGCGACGCTGACCATGTTGGGCACGCTGTAAGCGACGCTGGCGATCGCGGTCTGCCCCGTGTTGGTCAACGTGCAGCTCATCGACGCTGCCGACGGAGCCACGGTCGGCGAGTTCACCGAGCAGTTTCCGAAGGCTAGCTGTCCTGGCGTGTAGACCCAGAGATTCACGGCGGCGCTGCCAGCAACACCGGCATCCGGCGTGGCCGTCAACGTGCCAACGTAGTTGCCGGCGCCCGTTGCGGTGGTGACGGCGACCGTGCCGCAAACCGCCCCGGCCTCGCAACGCCCCACGGGGCCGGAAACCGTTGAGTTCGCAACACCGCCGTACGCGATCGACTGTGCGGCGACCTGTCCGGCGTTCCGGACTCGGCAACTGAAGCTTGCCGGCGTCGGAGTGATCGTGCCGGAGTTCGCGGAGCAGCTGTCCAGGATCAGCGTGGCCGGGCTCAGCACCGAAAGACTGACATTGGCAGTCGCGGGCGTGCCGGACGAGGGGGCTGCAGAGATCGCGCCGGCGTACTGCCCAGCTGCAGCATTGCTCTGAATGGTGACGGTGCCGCACTGACTTGTGCCGGCACTGCAACTGGCAGGCCCTGAGATCGTGATCCCCGACGGCGCGGAGTAGACGATTCCCGCTGCCGCCACTTGGCCAGCATTGCCCAGCTTGCAAGTGGCCGAGTCCCGATTCGGCTCTACTGCCCCGAGTCCGGCTGAGCAATTAAGCGTGAGTGAGGGCGGGGCGATGCCGCTGGCCGCCACGGGCGCAGTCTTCGTGACCTGCTGCCGCGTCCTCAATCCAAGGAGCCAGTCCTGGACGCGGTTGTCGTATTGCACTGCGGTACGCGTTTGCCAAACCTCACCGCTAGACTCGGTGATGGTTTCCGTGGCGTTGGTGACGTTGCCGTAGGCATCGATGCCGGCGTCGTCCACACCCTGAACGACCGTCGGGAGCGGCGTGCCATCCAGATCCCGCTCCGCGAGGCTGACGGTCTTCACATACGGATAGAAGGTGCCAGATCCCGTGCTGAGCGTCGCCAGCTGAGAGGTCGACTGGGATAGCACCACGCCGTTCGCGTGCGTGCTTGTGCGTGATGTCGACATGCCGACGTAGGGGAACACCTGAGACATCGCGGTCACGGTCGTGACATTGCGAACCCGGTCGATCTCCGTCACCCGCGCGAAGCCCAACAGGCCTCGACCCCGCAGGTCGTTCTTGGCGCCTTCGTAGCGATAGTCCTTGCTCAACCAGCCGCCGTTGCCATTGCTCGTCTCCATGCGAGAGACCACCGAGAGGCCGACGGTCATCCGACGCGTCGGGTATGGCACGAGAGGACCTGGATCGTGGACCGTCGGGTCGTCGAGTCCGGCATAGCTGAAACGCACCGCGCGTCCGCCGCCTTCATCCACCCGCTCCAGCAGATCCACATAGCCGCCGGTGCCAGTAAGGCGGACATACCACCGACCCGGCGCACCGCCGCTGCCCGCGTCATAGAGCGCCTTGTCAGGAATGCCGTCGCCGTTGAAATCGGCGATCAATGTCGGGGCTGCCGGACCAGGCGCATCGGAAGATGGCATTGCCACACATGGCGTGACCGCCGTATCGGAGATCTGGCACAGGTGACCAAAGCCGAAGCCGTCGATCTTTCCGTCGCGGTCCACGTCGGCCATCGTCTCAAATGGCATCTGCGTGCTTGGCGAATAGGGCCTCGTGGAGCAGACCAACGAACGCCCCGTGGACTTGCAGACCTCCATCACCGGCAGATTGGGATCCTGTGTCCCCACCACGGCGGCCGTATCGCCGTACTCGCCATAGGCATCGGTGTTGTAGTCCGCCACCAGGGACTGACCCGGTTGCAGTGCCCCCAGGGCGATACCGGCGCTTGGCACCGAGGGCCAAGCGATGAATCCCGTATCTCCGGCGACATACGCCGTCCAGTTGCCGAAGGGGTTGAGCGAACTCCCCATGTTGAACTTGATGACATCCGGACGGCCGTCACCGTTCAAATCGCCCATCCGCTGCACGACCTTCATTCGAAGCTCGGGGTCGCTTCCTGAAGTGAGGGCTGCGGCCAAGTTGTCATACGGGGTGCAGGGATCAAAACCCGCGCCATTGGAGCGACAGAGGTATCCGCCGGAGAAATCGAGCACGAGCAGGTCGTCCCGCCCATCACCATCGATGTCGGCGACCAGATACCGTTGCGCGCCCTGGCCAGCCGCTCTTGCGGACCATGCCTGACATGAGAACCCGCTGCCGGTCGACAAGCAAACGGTGTAGTTGGCCGTCGTGTTGAAGGCCGCAGGCAGGAGAGCGATGTCAGTGAGTCCGTCGCCGTTGAAATCGCCCGTCACCGCCTCTTCGGAACGTCCCGCGACGGCCGTCCACGTTTGACAGTTGAAGGTCGTTTTCGCGGCAAGGCAAACCTTCCAGTTGTTGCCACCATCCGCGTACAGCAAGTCCGTGGCACCGTCGCCATTGAAATCGCCAGCGACGGTTTTCGCCTTGATCTGCTCCGACGGAATGGGCTGCTTCGATGTCGATTCAATATTGATCGACGGCCCGCCCCAGACGCCGCTCCCGGGCGCATTCGCGGTGTTCGCCGCCGGGTCGCGCATGGTCCAGGAGAAATTGGTTGCAGGGAGGCAGGCGCCGGCTCCATCGCAGTCCGTGACGCTGCTGACGAGCGACCTTCCCGAGTTCGGGCTGGCCGCATAAGCGACTCGATAGTCGCGGACCACGCTGCCGCCTTCACCGTTTCCGTCGGTGTTCTTGACGGTCCGGATCGCCACCAGCCGCCGATTGCGCTGCATGACGGACCCCATCACATATCCGCTCCACGGATCCGGACGGGTCTCGTAAATGAAGCGAACAGCGTTATAGGTTGGCTGTGCCGTGCGCAAATTGCCTGTGTAGCGAATACGCACCGGGTAGAGCTCGCCCGTGGCTTCGTTCTGGTCGTAGTCGATGTCGTAGTAGTTCCCTCGCCGATCTTCCACACGGGACAGCGCCCAGATCAGCAATGCGGATGTACCTTGTGCCCGAAGGCGAGAGCCGGTTGTGCCACCGAAGGTGTGGATGAATCCATCCTTGGAACGTACAACGAAGCTCTCAAGCAGTCCGACGGCGTCTCGACCAGTTTCAACTCGACTGAACTGATCCAATTCGGTGCGGTACACCCCGTCCACGCCATGGGTTCCAGACTGCAATATCAAGCGCTGCCCATCGAGGCAGAACTGATCGGAAATGCTCAGGTCAACACCGCGTCGGATCCCGTCCTGCGCGATCGTCTTCCCACAACGCGTGATCTTTGACAGCCCGGCGATGCTCCAGCCACGCCCGAGAAGCCCCTCCTCGGCACGACTGACGTACGTGAAAGCCAGTGCAGGCGCGACTCCAGCCGTTCCAGGTGGTACCTCTAGGGGAATCGAGTACGACGCTCCGCCATCCGGCAACACAAGCTCATTGCCTTTGATGCCGCCGGTCATGCCACCGGAAAGATTTGGCGGTGTCACATTGACGGCTTGAGCGAACGCTGCCCCTACCAAGCCGGTCGTCGCAAGTATTGCGGCGACCGCATTCCCTCGGAGCAGGGTCAGCACTCGGCGCGCCCTGAATGTGTTCGATTGTTTTCCCCGAATGCGCGACAACGCCGCACCGAGGCCGCCACGGCCCAGTTGCATGATTCCTCCCTGCATACCTCGTTTTCGCCCGATTAGACGGGACTGACGCGAGGTAAGCGATGACGCGAAACCCTTAATGGCAACCGCTGTTGCAGCTGCTGTTCTGGTAAGGCACTCCCGCTCGCATGCGCGCGCATACGCGTATACGTATACGTTTACTACGCTCGTGTGTCCCAACCAAACTCCCCCCGATGGGTGAGCGACAGTCGCATCGATAGCTGAGGACGTCGGTCCCCTGAGAAGTCGCCGCCGTTGCAGTTCTTCGTCATGCCGGGATTTCTCTACCCACTTTTGGCGAGTCGGGAGGGGATTCCACGGATCAACGCGATACAGTCGCGCCCTGGCCGCAAAGAAGATCAAGGCCACGCGGCGCGCGCACGCGCCGCCAAGACGGGAGGGCTCCATGAACATTTCCATCCACCGCGCATCGGGCGCACTGTCGCGCGTCACGCGAGGCGCAGCCTCGCGCCGCGCCGCGTCCGCTCCCGCGCGCTGAGCCGCCTGCTCCCATGCATTCGGCAGCAGTCCCGGCCGGATCGCCGCATCGCGTCCTCCGTGCCCTCGTCCCCGTCCCGTCATGCGCCTGAACTCGCTCAACTGGCGCGCATTGACCGACGTCGCCACGCTCAAGCAACGCGCCGCGCGCGCGCCGACGCCCGTGTGGATCGGCCTCGCGCTGGTGCCGCCGCTGCTTGCCGGCGCCGTGCTCTTCGCCACCCGTCAAGCTGAGCGCCTCGCCATCGCACAGGACAAGGCCTTGCACGCCGAGCTCCTCGACCTCCGCGCGAAAGCCGCCGCCGCGCCGCCCGCCGACCAGGCCCCGTTCGCCACCCGCCTGCCGCTGACGCAGTCTTCCGCGCGCGCCGTGACCCATCTGCGCGAAGCCGCCGAGTCGCAGTCCGTGCTCGTCACCACGATCTCGGCCACGCAGCAGGCGCCAACCGCCAACACCCTCGGCCGCTTGAACCTGGACGTCAACCTGCGCGGCAGCTACGCCGCGATCAAGACCGTGCTCGCCGAGGTCCTCGGCCGTGACGCGCAGCAGGCCGTGCTTCAACAGCTGTCCCTTCGCCGAGCGAGCGCCGCCGCGCCCGGTGCCGCCATCGCAAGCCCGGCTGGCGGCGAGCTGGAAGCGCGCGTCGTCGCCACGTGGTTGAGCCGCCCCTTGGCCGAGCCGGCTTCAGTCTCGACCGCGGCCTCCTCGCCCGCATCCCCGTCGTCATCGGCCTCCGCGCCGTCGACCCGCCGTTGAAAGCGCCTCGATGTTCAAGCGCTCGACCCCCACCCACGCGACCGCGGACGCTCCCTCGCCCGGCCTGCGTCCTGGCCTGCGCTGGGCGCTCGGCCTGAGCGCGGCCGCCAGCGCCTGGGCCTTGCTTTCTCCCGCGGATCCTCCGCTCGTCGCCGCGACTGCACCGGCTCCAGCCGGACAGAGCCTGCCGACCACTCCCGCTCCGCGTCCCCCGGTGGCGGCCCTCATCTCGCGTCCCGGCGCCCCCGCGCCGCTTCCCCCTGTCCCGTCCGACCTGCCCGAGCACCCGCTCGAGCCCGCCGACCGCGACCCGTTCTCGATCCCGCAACCCCCGGCCCCGCCGCCACCGCCGCCCCCTCCTCCGCCACCGCCGCCTCCCCCGCCCCAGGCGCCGCCGCTGAACTACCGTTACCTCGGCCAGCTCATCGACCCTCAAGGCCTGCGCAAGGTCTACCTCGCCCGCGCCGACAAGGACCTGCTCGTCGAGGCCGGCACCCGCCTCGACGAGGGCTACCGCGTCGAATCGATCACTGACGACGAGGTCCGCCTCGTCTACGAACCCCTGCAGCAGCGCGCCGTCATCCGCATTCCGCCGGCCGCGCCCGCGCCCTGATCCGCCCGCTCCGATGTCCTCACGCCCCGTCCGCCTCCGCTCCTCCCGGCATCCGGCCGCCTGCACCGCCGCCGCGCTCGCGGTGCTGCTGCTCCTGGCCGGCTGCGCCGAGACCCGCATCCGCGACGAGTCCCGCAAGGCCATGGCCGACGGCCAGTACCAGCAGGCGATGTCCACGCTCGAGAACGGCCTCAAGGAATTTCCCGACAGCACCCCGCTGCGCACCGCGCTGCTGCGCGCCCGCGCCGACACGCAGACCCGCCTGACCTCGCAGGCGCTCGCGCAGCGCGCCGCCGGCCAGTTCGACGAGGCCGCCGCCACGCTGCGCCAGGCGCTCGCACTCGATCCCGCCAACGTGCGCGTGCAATCGCTGCTCGCCGACATGGAGCTCGAACGCAAGGGCGCCGCCGACCTCGCCGTCGCCCAGCAGTGGGCCGAGGCGCGCCAGCCCGACCGCGCGCTGCGCGTGCTCGAGCAGGCGCTCAAGGACAACCCCCGCCACGGCGGCCTGCAGGACCTGCAGCGCCGGCTGCTCGGCGAGCAGCGCGCCGCCCAGGTCCAGGCGCTGAACGGCGTGCTGACCGAGTCCCGCCCGATCTCGCTCGACTTCCGCGACGCCAGCCTGCGCACCGTGCTCGACGTCGTCACCCGCCACAGCGGCATCAACTTCGTGCTCGACCGCGACGTGCGCGCCGACGTGCGCGTCACCGTGCTGCTGCGCCAGGCCAAGGTCGAGGACGCGCTGGACCTGATCACCTCCAGCAACCAGCTGGCCAAGAAGGTCATCGACGCCCGCACCGTCGTCATCTATCCCAACACCGCCGAGAAACATCGCGAGTACCAGGAGCAGCTGGTGCGCGTGTTCAACCTCGCCAACAGCGATCCCAAGGGCGCCGCCGCCTTCCTCAAGGCGATGCTCAAGATCCGCGAGCCCTTCGTCGACGAGCGCAGCAACCTGCTCGCGCTGCGCGACTCGCCCGAGAACATCCAGCTCGCCGAACGCCTGCTCGCCGTCTTCGACAGCGCCGAGCCCGAGGTGCTGCTCGAGGTCGAGGTGCTCGAGGTCAGCGCCTCGCGGCTGAATGAACTCGGCGTCAAGCTGCCGTCCTCGTTCTCGCTCACGCCGCTGGCGCCCTCGGGCGACCAGCTGACGCTCGGCAATCTCCAGAACATCAACCGCGACCGCATCGGCGTCGGCCTCTCGCCTGGCAGCCTGACCGTCAACCTGCGCCGCGAGGTCGGCGACACCTCCACCCTCGCCAATCCCAAGCTGCGCGTGCGCAACCGCGAGAAGGCCAAGGTCATGATCGGCGACAAGATCCCCATCGTGTCGACCACCACCGGCACCGGCGGCTTCGTGTCCGAGAACATCAGCTACCTGGACGTCGGCCTCAAGCTCGAGGTCGAGCCCACCGTCTACGCCGACGACGAGGTCGCCATCAAGATCGGCCTGGAGGTCAGCTCGCTCGGCACCCCGACCAAGACCTCCGCCGGCTCGATCGCGTACCAGATCGGCACGCGCAACGCCAACACGCTGCTGCGCCTGCGCGATGGCGAGACGCAGCTGCTCGCCGGCCTCATCAGCCGCGACGAACGCTCCACCTCCACCCGCGTGCCCGGTCTCGGCGACGTGCCGGTGCTGGGCCGCCTGTTCTCCAGCCAGCTCGACGACGGCAAACGCTCCGAGCTGCTGCTCGCCATCACGCCGCGCGTGCTGCGCAACGTCAAGCGCCTGAACGCCAGCGAATCCGAGATGTGGGTCGGCACCGAGGCCTCGCCCAAGCTGCGCCAGGTCGGCGGCCTGCAGTTCAATACGCCGCAGCCCGAGACCAAGCCGCCAGCACCCGCCGCGAGCGGCGCTCCAGGCGCGCCGCCAGCGGCGGCGCCGGGCGGTGGCGCCCTTGCGCCGCAGGGAACGCCCGCGGGCCCGCCCGCGCTGCCCGTCCGCAAGACGCCGACGATGACACTCGCCGCGCCAGCTCAGGCCAAGGCCGGCGAGACCGTCGAGGTCCGCGTCGACCTGCGCGATGCCTCGCTGCGCGGGCTCATGGCGGAAGTCCAGTACAGCGCCGACAAACTCACGCTGATCGACGCCGAGGAGGACGGCTACTTCCGCAGCGGTGGCGCGGTGACCAGCTTCAGCAAGCGGGCCGAGGCCGGCCGCGTCAACCTCAGCGTGCTGCGCAACCAGGCCACGGCCACGGCCGGCGAAGCGTCCGGCGGCGTGTTCAAGCTGCGCTTCAAGGCCACCGCGGCGGGACGCGCCGAGGTGCGCGTGGGCACCGCGCAGCCCGTCTCGCTCGAGCCGGGCAGCGGCCAGCCGGTGCTGCCGATGCCCGCCGTCATCGAGGTGAAGTGACCATGGCACCGCGCCGCGCGTCCGCCCACGTCCGCCGCCGCGATGGCCGCGCGGCGGGCCTGCGCGCGCGCGGCTTCACGCTGATCGAGCTGCTGGTGTGCCTGGCGATCCTGGGCTTCCTGGCCTCGCTCGCGCTGCCGATGGCCGAGATGACGGTGCAGCGCGAGAAGGAGCGCGAGCTCAAGCGCGCGCTCTGGGAGATCCGCGACGCGCTCGATGCCTACCGCGTCGCGCGCGAGGCCGGTGCCGTGCTGGGTCCCGGTGACCGCCCGCCGTATCCCGCCACGCTGCACGAGCTGACCGTGGAAGTGCCCGACGCGCGCGCCGACCGCCAGGGCCAGACGATGCGCTTCCTGCGCCGCGTGCCGCGCGACCCCTTCGCCGAACCCGGCGTGCCGGCCGAGCAGAGCTGGGGCCTGCGCGGCTACCAGTCCGACGCCGACAACCCGCAGCCCGGCCCCGAGGTCTATGACGTCCATTCGATGTCCCCTGCCGTCGGCCTCAACGGCGTGCCGCTGAAGCAATGGTGAGGCCCGCGATGACCGCCCCCATCCGCCGCGCGGCGCGCGGCTTCACCGTCATCGAGCTGCTGGTGGTGCTGGCCGCGCTCGCGCTGCTGCTGAGCGTCGCGGCGCCGCGCTACGTGCAGCACGTGGACCGCGCGCGCGATACCGCGCTGCGTCACAACCTGCAGGCGATGCGCGACGCGATCGACAAGTTCTACGGCGACCAGGGCCGCTATCCAAAGGAACTGCCCGAGCTGGTCGAGCGCCGCTACCTGCGCGCGATCCCGCTCGACCCGGTGACGCAGCGCGCGGACAGCTGGGTCGCCGTGCCTCCGCGCGCCGGCGATGCCAGTGGCGCGGGCGATGGCGAAGGCATCGCCGACGTGCGCAGCGGCGCGCGCGGCATCGCGCCCGACGGGAGCAGCTATGCGTCGTGGTGAGCGCGCGGCCGCGACGCGGTCAAGGACCCGGGGCTATGGCCTTGTCGCCGTGCTCGTGCTGCTGGCGCTGGCCTCGCTCGCGCTGTCGGTGGCGGCGCAGTCCTGGTCCGCCGACGTCCGCCGCGACAAGGAACAGCAACTGCTGCGCATCGGCACGCTCTACGTGCAGGCGCTCGAGCGCTATCGCCGCAGCTCGCCGGGCACCGACAAGCGCCTGCCGCGGGAGCTCGCGGAACTGCAGCGCGACGAGCGCTTCGTCGGCACCGTGCGCCATCTGCGCCAGCTCTACCCGGACCCGGTCGGCGCCACCGGCCAGTGGGGCATCGTGCGCGGCGACGACGGCCGCGTCCGCGGGGTCTACAGCCTCAGCGAGGCCGAGCCCTTGATCAGCGGCCCGGTGCGCCGCCCCGGCGTGCGGCTTCCCGCGGCGCGCCGCTATTCGGATTGGAAGTTCGTCGTGGACTCCGAGCAATGAAGGACCAGAACCCCATGCATCCCATCGAGCCCCAAGCTCCCCAGGCGCCGCTGGCCACCGCGCGCCGGCGGCCAGCCGCCCTCCACCGCGCCCGCGGCTTCACGCTGCTCGAGCTGCTGGTGGTGATCCTGATCATCGGCCTGCTGACCGGCATCGTCGGTCCGCGCTTCCTGAGCCAGATCTCGCGCTCCGAGGTCACGACGGCGAAGGCGCAGCTGGATGCCATCGACAAGGCGCTGCAGGCCTACCGCATCGACATGGGCCGCTACCCCGAGTCCGGCGAGGGCCTGGCCGCGCTGGTGCGCAGCGACGCCAACGATCCGCGCTGGCGCGGCCCCTATCTGAAGGGCGAGTTGCCCAACGACCCGTGGGGCATGCCTTATCAGTACCGCATTCCGTCGCAGCAGCCGGGGAAGGACTACGAGCTGTTCAGCTTCGGCCGTGACCGCGTCGCGGGCGGCACCGGCGACGATGCCGACATCCAGCTCTGAAGCCCCGGCTCCGCCACCGCGCCCTGCCCCCTTTTCCCGTCTCGCATGAAGCTCCGCGTCCGCCTGCTCGACCCCGTGCGCCTGTCCGTCAGCGAGGAGCTGATGGAGGCGCCGTCGCGTGAAGCGCTCGGCGATCGCCTGCCCGATGGCCGCAAGGTGCTGGGCGCCGAGCCGGTGCGCGATGCCGCTCGCCCGCGCGCGGCCGCCCTGGCGTCCGGTCCGGCCGGGACCGCTGGAGCGGCCGGCCTGCGCGCGAACGCGCTCGACATCGCCTGGTGGTGCCAGGAGTTGCGCACGCTGCTGGTGGCCGGCATGACGGTGGTCGAGGCGATCGAGACGCTGCAGGCGCAGTCCGGCTCGGACCCGGCGCGCGCCGCGCTGCAGACGGCCTTGCTGGAACAGCTGCACCGTGGCAAGCCGCTGTCGGTGGCGATGGAATCGCTGGAGCGCTTCCCGATGGTGCTGGTGGCCAGCGTGCGCGCCAGCGAGCGCAGCAGCTCGCTGGCCGAGGCGCTGTCCGAGTACCTGCGCTATCACGAGATGGTGGAGGCGCTGCGCAAGAAGGTCGTCAGCGCCGCGATCTATCCCAGCCTCGTGCTGGGCCTGGGCCTGCTGGTGAGCGGCTTCCTGATCGTCGTCGTGCTGCCGCGCTTCGCGTCGATGTACGCCGACCTGCATGGCGAGATGAGCTGGTCGACCCATCTGCTGACGCTCGCCAGCGTGTTCGTGCGCGAGCACCGCCTCGCGATCCTGGCCGCGGCCGCCACGCTTGTAGCCCTGGCCGTGATGGCTTGGCGCCAGGGCGCGATCCAGCGCCTGGCGATGCGCGCGGCCAACGCCTTCCCGCCGGTGCGGCGCGCGCTGCGCGAGTTCCGCCTGGCCAAGCTGTACCACTCGATGACGGTGATGTTCCGCGGCGGCTACACGCTCGACGAAACCCTGCTGCGCTGCGAGGGCCTCGCGCTCGGCGAGCGCATGGACGCCTCGATGCGCGAGGCGCGCCTGGCGCTGACGCGCGGCGTGCGCGTGTCAGCGGCCCTCTCCGAGTCCGGTCTGACGGACACGGTGACGCAGCGCCTGCTCGCCGTCGGCGAGCGCTCGGGCAACTTCGAGCGCGTGCTGCAGACCATCGCCGAGCGCCATGCCGGCGCCTTCGCCGCCTTCATGGACCGCGCCACGCGCATCGTCGAGCCGCTGATGCTGCTGCTGGTGTCGCTGCTCGTGGGCAGCATCGTGGTGCTGATGTATCTGCCGATCTTCGACATCGCGAGCAGCATCCGCTGAGCGCCGGCCTTCCCAGATTTCCGATGAGAGACCGCCACCGATGAACGCCGATCCCCGCCCGGATCCCCGCGCCGACTTCCGCGCCTCGCTGCAGGCCGCGCGGCGCCAGGCCGCGCAGGCCGGCACCGGCAGCGTCCTCGATCACCTGCTGCGCGATGCCGCCTGGCGCGACCAGTTGCCGGCGCTGCTGCGCGAGACCGGCGGCATGGAGATGCTGGATGGCGAGACGCGCGCGCTGCCGGACCTGTCGCTGTTCGGCGCGGCGGGTGCCGGCCTGGCGCGGCAGCTGCGCGCGGTGCCGGTCCGTCTGGACGGCGAAGCCGACCGGCTGCGGCTCGCGATGGCCGATCCCTGGGACGAGGCCGCGCTGCGCCGCGCCGCGCAGGCGATGGGACGCCGCGTGCCGCCGATCGCGGCCACCGGCGCGCGGATCGACGCCTGGTGCGGCGCTCAACCCAGCGCCAGCGCCGCCGCGGCCGAATCGCCGGATGGCCCGGTGGTGGCCTTCGTCGACCAGGCGCTGCGCCGCGCCTACGAGGTCGGCGCCAGCGACATCCACTTCGAATGCGACCGCCACGGCGTGACCGTGCGGCTGCGGCGCGACGGCGTGCTGATGCCGCATGCGCGGCTGGACGGCGCGCGCCAGGCCGAGGAGGCGATCTCCCGCATCAAGGTGCTGGCGCAGCTCGACATCACCGAGCGGCGCCTGCCGCAGGACGGCCGCTTCCGCGTGGCGCTGGGCGGCGGCGAGCTGGACCTGCGCGTGTCCGTGATCCCGAGCGTGTTCGGTGAGGACGCGGTGCTGCGCCTGCTGGACAAGGCGCAGCTGCGCGATCCGGCCGACCAGGTGTCGCTGGACCTGCTGGGCTTCGACGCGGCCGGCGCCGCGATGATCCGCGAGCTCGCCGGCCTGCCGCACGGCATGCTGCTGGTGACCGGGCCGACCGGCAGCGGCAAGACGACCACCGTCTACGCGGCGCTGTCCGAGGTCAACAACGGCATCGAGAAGATCATCACCATCGAGGACCCGGTCGAGTACGAGCTCGCCGGCGTGCTGCAGGTGCCGGTCAACGAGCGCAAGGGCCTGACCTTCGCGAAGGGGCTGCGCTCGATCCTGCGCCACGACCCGGACCGCATCCTGGTCGGCGAGATCCGCGACGCGGAGACCGCGGAGATCGCGGTGCAGTCGGCCCTCACCGGCCACCAGGTGCTGACGACGGTGCACGCGAACAGCGTGTTCGACGTCACCGGGCGCTTCAAGCACTTCGACCTCGACATGTTCGGCTTCATGGCGGCGCTCAACGGCGTGATCGTTCAGCGCCTGGTGCGCTGCCTGTGCCCGCATTGCGCCGGCGAGCGCCCCGCGACGCCGCGCGAGCAGCAGTGGTTCCTCGACATGGGGCTGCCAAGGCCCGCGGCGATGCCGCGCGCGCAAGGCTGCGAGCGCTGCGCCGGCACGGGCTACAAGGGGCGCCGCGTGATCGCGGAGGTCCACACGATCGATGACGGCTTCCGCGACCTGGTGACGACCGGGGCGCCGGTGTCCGCGCTGCGCGAGCACGTGCTGCGGCAGGGCGTGAGGAGCCTCTCGCAATTGGGAGCCGACATGGTGAGCCGGCGCGAATCGAGCGCGGAGGAGATCAAGCGTGTGGTGGGTTGGTAAGCGCAAGGCGCCCGCCGGGCGCGCGGCGTCCTCGACGGCATCCCGGATGACGTCACGGACGGCGATCGCCTATGCGAGCGACAGCGCCGTGCGGCTGGCGCTGGGCGGGGTGATGCAGCTCGCGTCGGCGGTGGACGGACGCGAGGCGGCCCTGGCCGCCTTGGCCGCTGCCGTGCGGGACCTGCCCCGCGGCACGCGGCTGCGCATCGCGGTGGGCGGCGCGGCCTGCCGGCCCTTCCTGCTGCCGGAGATCGCTGGCGCCACCGGCGAGGCCGAATGGTCGGCCATCGCGGCGGCCATGGTCGAGGAGGCCACGGGCCTGCCCGCGGGCAGCGCGGTGTGGCTCGATGGCGGCCAGATCTCGCCGCGGCTCGCGGTGGCGATCGACGCCGCGTGGCTGCGCGGGCTCCAGGCGCTGGGCGGACGCGCGCTCGACAGCCTCCGCCCCTGGTGGGCGCTGGCGATCGACGGCGAGGCGGTTTCACCCTTCTCCGCCGGCCTGCACGGCCTGGCCGTCGCCGACAGCGAGATGCTCGTGCTCCTGCTCGCCGATGGCGAGATCTATCGCGTCGCACAGACCTATCCGCTCGAGGGCGAGTCCCCGCGGGCCGTGCTCAGCCGCGCGCTGGTGACCCATGACTGGCCGGCCGAGGCGGTGCGGCTGGTCGAGTTCGACGGTGGCGCTCAGCCGGGACAGGCGGTCGGCGACCCGCTGCCCTTCGGCAAGACCATCAGCACGACCATCGGCAAGGTCGTCGACCAGGCGCCGAGCAAGGAGCTCGCGACATGAGGTCCCTGAAGGTGGAGTTCGCGCCAGCCCGGCGCCCGGTCGTCGCGCTGGCGCTCTGGGGCGCGGCGTGCACGCTGGCGGCGCTCGCGCTTGGCATTGCCGCTTGGCAGTCGTGGGAGCATCGCCAGGCCGTCGCAGCTCGCACCGCGAGCGACACGCAGGAAGCGACGCGGTTGCGCGCCGTGCTGCGCGAGCGCGCCGACCGCGCCGCGGCCTCGGCCGCCGCGCCGGCCTATGCCCGCGACGCGCTCGTGGTGGCGAAGGCCGCCGCCTTCCCGATGCAGCCGGTGCTGCGCTCGCTCGAGACGGTCGCCGTCGACGGCGTGCGCGTCACCGCCATCGAACTGAACGCCGCGCGCGGCGGCGCCGACGTGACGCTGGAGTTCGACGACTACAAGGCGTTGCTGGCCTACCTCGAACTGCTGAACGAAGGCGAGCCGGCGCCGCGCTGGGCCCTGGTGCGGGCCGAGGCCTCCGGCGCCCGGCGGCAGGCGGTGATCCGCTCGGCCTGGTCCTGAAACAACAACGCCCGCCGGTGCTCTCGCACCGCGGGCGTCGTTCCGGTGAAGGAAGCCGGGAGGCTTACTTGTTCACCGCATCCTTCAGCGCCTTGCCGGCGGTGAACTTGGCCACCTTCGAGGCCGGGATTTCCAGCGCTTCGCCCGTGGCGGGGTTCTTGCCGGTGCGGGCGGCGCGCTCGCTCACCTTGAAGGTGCCGAAGCCCACCAGGGCGATCTGGTCGCCAGCGGCCAGCGCTTCGGTGATGGTTTCCAGGGTCGCGTCCAGCGCGGTCGCGGCCACGGCACGGGTCACGCCAGCCTTGGTGGCGATGCCTTCGATCAGTTCACTCTTGTTCATCAATGCTTCCAGTAAAAAACCAGGATCCGGCTAGCCGGGGGCCGCGATTATCAGTCAGTCCTGACCACTCGCCTGTTTGAAGACGCAACCACGGGCCTTCCACCGGCGTCGTTCGTCCGAATGGCGGACTTTGGTGAGCCCAAAACGGCGCGGCTCCCCCATGAAAAACGCCCCGGGGTTGCCGGGGCGTCGTCCAGGGGTGTGGGAACCGGGGTTCAGGAGGCCTTGGCGCCGTCCTCGGAGGGCCAGTCGCGGATGTAGGCCTTGAGCATGCGGTTCTCGAAGTCCTGCGCGTCGACCACGGTCTTGGCCACGTCGTAGAACGAGATCACGCCCATCAGCTGCTTGCCGTTGAGCACCGGCATGTAGCGCGCGTGGCGGCCCAGCATCATGCGGCGCACTTCGTCGATCTCGGTCTCGGGGGTGCAGGTCAGCGGGGCGTCGTCCATCACGCTGCGCACCAGCCGCGTCCCGACGCTGCCGCCGTTGGCGACCACGGCCTGGATCACCTCGCGGAAGGTCAGCATCCCGACCAGGTCGCCGAACTCCATGACGACGAGCGAGCCGATGTCGCGTTCGGCCATGGTCTCGGCGGCGTGGGCCAGGGGTTGGTCCGGGGAGACGGTGAAGAGCGTGTTGCCCTTGACGCGCAGGATGTCTGAGACTTTCATGGCCGCAGGAGAAAAAGTTGGCTGCCAACATAGCACACAATGCCCGGCGCCAGACCTCAGCGGTCATCACAACAAGCAGGAGACCCCCATGTCAGGTCCATCCGACCCGGGCTTTGATACCTTGGCGCTACACGCCGGCGCCGCGCCGGACCCCACCACCGGCGCCCGCGCGGTGCCGCTGCACCTGACGACCTCGTTCGTGTTCGAGAGCGCCGAGCAGGCCGCGGGCCTGTTCAACATGGAGCGCAGCGGCCACGTCTACTCGCGGCTGTCGAACCCGACCACGGCGGTCCTGGAGGAGCGCATCGCTGCGCTGGACGGCGGCGCCGGCGCGATCGCCACGGCCAGCGGCCAGGCGGCGCTGCACCTGGCCATCGCGACGATCGCGGGCGCCGGCGACCACATCGTGGCCTCGAGCGCGCTGTACGGCGGCTCGCACAACCTGCTGCACTACACGCTCAAGCGCTTCGGCATCGAGACCACCTTCGTGCGGCCCGGCGACCTGGACGGCTGGCGCGCGGCGATCCGGCCGCGGACCAAGCTGCTGCTCGGCGAGAGCCTGGGCAATCCGGGGCTGGACGTGCTGGACATCCCGTCGATCGCGCAGATCGCCCATGAGGCGCACCGGCCGCTGCTGGTCGACGCGACCTTTGCGACGCCCTATCTGCAGCAGCCGATCGCGCTCGGCGCGGACCTGGTCCATCACTCGGCGACCAAGTTCCTGTGCGGACACGGGACGGTGGTGGGCGGGCTGCTGGTCGACGGCGGCCGTTTCGACTGGGAGCGCGCCCATGCCGCGAGCGGCGGGGAGCGGCGCTTCGCGGAGCTCTGCGAGCCCTACGAGGGCTTCCACGGCATGGTGTTCAGCGAGGAAAGCACCATCGGCGCCTTCCTGCTGCGCGCGCGACGTGAGGGCCTGCGCGACTTCGGCGCCTGCATGAGCCCGCACACGGCCTGGCTGATGCTGCAGGGCATCGAGACGCTGCCGCTGCGGATGCAGCGCCATGTGAGCAACGCGCAGAAGGTCGCCGAGTTCCTGGAGGCGCAGGACCTCGTCGAGCGCGTGAACTATCCGGGGCTGGCCTCGCATCGCGACCATGCGCTCGCCAGCCGGCTGCTGCCCAAGGGCAGCGGCGCGGTGTTCAGCTTCGATCTGAAGGGCGGCCGCGAGCCGGGCCGGCGCTTCATCGAATCGCTGCGGCTGTTCTCGCATCTCGCGAACGTGGGCGATGCGCGCTCGCTGGTGATCCATCCGGCGTCGACGACGCATTTCCGGATGGACGACGCGGCGCTGGCGGCGTCGGGCATCGGCGCGGGGACGATCCGGCTGTCGATCGGCCTGGAGGATCCCGACGACCTGATCGCCGACCTGAAGACCGCATTGAAGGTGGCCGCGAAATGAGCGCGATCAGACTCGACATCCAGGGCCGCCAGGCCTATGCCTACACCGGCGGCAAGCGCTTCGACGCGATGCTGCCCTGCGTGGTGTTCATCCACGGCGCCTTGCACGACCACAGCGTCTGGACGCTGCTGGCGCGGCACTTCGCGCATCACGGGCGCAGCGTGCTGGCGGTGGACCTGCCGGGGCATGGCCGCAGCGCGGGACCGGCGCTGGCCGACGTGGCCTCGCTCGGCGGCTGGATCAACGACCTGCTCGATGCGGCCGGCGTGACGGCGGCGGGCGCGGTGTCGCTGGTCGGGCATTCGATGGGATCGCTGATCGCGCTCGAGGCGGCGGCGCAGGCGCCGGCGCGCGTGGCGCGGCTGGTGATGGTCGGCACGGCCTGGCCGATGAAGGTGTCCGACGCCTTGCTGAACACGAGCCGCGAGCGCCCGAAGGCCGCGATGGCGATGGTCAACGCGTTCTCGCACTCGACGACCGCGGGCAAGCCGTCCTACCCGGGCCCGGGCGCATGGCTGCATGGCGGCAACCTCGCGCTGATGGAACGGATGCAGGACGGGTATGCCGAGCTCGGCAATCTGTTCGAGCACGACTTCCTGGTCTGCGATCGCTACCAGGGCGCGCCGCAAGCCGCCGCGACGGTGGCCGCGGCCGGCCACGTGCGCGCGCACATGGTGCTGGGCGCGAAGGACGCGATGACGCCCCCGAAGGCGGCGAAGCAACTGACGGAGATGCTGGGCGCGCGGGTGCAGACGCTGCCCGCCGGGCATTCACTGATGTCCGAGGCGCCGGAAGGGATGTTGAATGCGCTGAAGGCGGCGCTGGACTGAGCGCCGTTCAATCAGCGAGCGGGCCCCGACAGAGGGCCTCGCCAGGAGACCGCCATGAGCACCAGCCCCCTGCCCCACGCGCCGCATGACTCGGAGACGACGGCGGACCGCGTGAAGGCGATGCGCAGCTTCGCGGAGTTCTATCCGTTCTATCTCGGGGAGCATCGCAACACGACCTGCCGGCGGCTGCACTTCGCCGGGTCGACGCTGGGGCTGGCGTGCCTGGCCTATGCGCTGGTGACGCAGCGATGGGGTTTCGTGCTGGTGGGGCTGCTGTGCGGCTACGCGTTCGCGTGGATCGGCCACTTCGGCTTCGAGAAGAACAAGCCGGCCTCGTTCAAGCGCCCGCTCTACAGCTTCATGGGCGACTGGGTCATGTACAAGGACATCTGGACCGGGAAGATCCCGTTCTGACCCGGCGAGGCCGGCGGGGTCGGGCGCGTTCGGTCCCGATCAGTTGGCGCCGGCGTCCCGTTCGTGATGGATGCGGGCGCTCTGATGGTTCTCCGCGTGTTGGACCCGCAGTTGCTCGGAGCGCGAGATGTGTCCGTTGTGAGCGGACGCCGCTTCCTTGTGGGTGACCTGGGCCTGCCCGCGCTCGAGACCGCCCACTTCGCGCCGGGACAGCGAGCCATCCTGCAGGCCGGCTTCGATGCGGCGCCGCTGATTGGCGTTGCGCTCGACGTCCGCTTCCATCCGCTTGGCGGAGCGCGAGTTCGGTGACGCCACCTGGCCGTTGTTCTCGAGCTTCGTGATGTCGGCGCTCGCGCGGTTCTGCGCGGCGCGCAGGCGCTCGCGTTCGGCGGCGGACAGGTGGCCGTCCTTGAGGTCCTGGGACTGGAGCTTGTCGATGTGGCTCTCTTCGCGCTCGAGCTTCCCCGCTTCCTTGACCGTGAGTTGGCCGCTCTTCAGGCCTTCGTCGATGCGGCGCTGTTGGTTGACATCGCGTTGGACGGTCGTGGCCGTGGACTGCGCGAAGCTCGCGGCGCAAGCAGTCATCAGAACGGTGGCCGTCAGCAGTCGAGCGTTGAACTTCATATCGATCTTTCCTTTCGTGGGAGATGCAGGCTGCCCTGCGACGACACAACGCCTCGGAATTCGAAGCAGTCGACACGAGTGGCCGGCGTGAACGGCAATGAAAGGTAAAGAAGCGCGAACGGCTTGGCGAGACGAGGGCGGCCCATGGTCCTCGCGAGCCTTTGGCTGTCCGGAGTCGAGTCAGCGTCGACGATGCGGCTGAGGCGACAAGCGAACCTCAGCCGAGAACGCCCAGCGCTCATTTCGTTGGACGGCTGCGGCGACCGTCGCCTCCACGCCCTCGACCAGCAAGAGACCGGGCATGCGATCGACCACCGTCGTTGAACCCAGCGCGGACAACAGCGCCTGCTCCTCGTCGCTCGACGGGGAATGCCTTCCGCGGTAGGTGATGACAAAGCGCGCCATGAGTGCGCGGCATGCTACTTCAAACATCCCGCCCCCTCATAGTTGGCCCCAAATCCCATCGTCTCAGCGCCGAGGGAAAGCCGAGCGATCAGGTCGGCGCGATCGCGCGTGCGATCCATCGAGAGGATCTCTGGACGGCGGCTCAACAGTCGCGCCATTGCTCCGGTCGCCACAGGGCAAGCCATGGACGTGCCGTCCATGACGGCATAGCCGCCTGGGCTCGTCGAGACGACACCCAAGCCAGGCGCGGTCAGTTGGATCTCGCGTCCCACGTTGCTGAACGCCGCGATGAAGTCTTTTGCATCGTGACCGCGAGGGTCTGAATCCTCCAGCGACTGGGCCGCGCCTTCCGGCCACGTGCCCTGCCTTCCGAAGGCACTGACGGCGATGGTGGCTGGATAGCGCGCTGGGTAGCACACCGGCTGCCGATAGTCGTTGCCCGCCGCAGCAAGGCAGACGACACCCTGGTCGCGCGCCAGTTCGATTTCACGGTGAATGTCCGGCACGTCGACAGCGCCTCCGAGCGACAGGTTGATCAGATCGCACCTGTCGGCCACGGCTTGCCGGATTCCCTTCGCGACGTCAAAGGAGAGCGAGGTCGCCTCCCCTCGGCCGAACACGCGGTAAACCAGCAGATCCGCGGCCGGCGCGACGCCGCGCATCCCTCGGCCGCGAGCGCCGCGTCCCGCGATCACGCCGGCGACGTGGGTTCCATGACCCAGCGCATCGGCGATGTCCATCTCCGGCTCGCCCTTCACCAGATTCCGGCTGCCTTCGGCGATGCACAAATCGGGATGGCAGTCGCAGCCGGTATCAATGACCGCGACCCGGACACCACGGCCATCTTCATCGCAGCCTTCAAGATCGAAATGCCGACGAACATCGGCGACGGCCGGATCGACAGGCATGCAGGCAATGAGACATCGTCCGCCGTTGGACGATCGAACGGTGCTCCAGGATGGCCAATGCCCGATCCTGGGATACGCCTCGATGGACCGGATGGCGCTCCGCGGGAACGCCAGGTGCAAGGCGGCCAGACCGCGCCGGTCCGTCATGGCGCTCGCGCCAGTACGCGCCTCGCGATCCGTCAGCACCATGACATCGACACCCGAAAGCGGCTTTCGGGTCTTCGCATCGACCACCTGAACTTCCAGGAACGACGTTGAACCGGCCACTCCTGACCGATCGGGGCAGACCCTCGCGCGATGCAGCCACATCGGCTCCAGAAACTCCGCTGACACGAGCCTCACCGCGGGCAGCGCCTGAAGCAATGACGCTCGCTCGCCAGCATTCAACGCCACCAGCGTCGCGTCGCCAGGGCCCAGTTGGTCCATCACCGACACTTCGAGGTCGAGCAGCACCTGCGTCAAAGGCGCCATCGGCATGGAGCGGCGTCCAGCATTGAGCGATGACGTCACGCCCATTGCATTCACAGCGAGGCGATTCAGTCGCCTCGGCGGCTCTGGCGGCAACAGGACGAACAAGGCGCGTCCAGCCTGCAGTTCAACGTTCATTTCCAGCACCCCATGCTCAATCGCAGGATCGAAGGGACGCAACTCTTGCACTCGCGGAAGCGCTTGTCATTGACTGGAAATGAGCAGACTTCACTCGAATCAGTGGGAAGGCGCGGCTCTCCTTACATGGCACCCACAAAGGGTGGATCAGCGCAGCAAGGCCTTCGCTGCCTCGATCCTCGACGCGATCGGCACGGATGCATCGTTCATCACGTGCAGCAGGAAGGCGCGGGGGTCGCTGAACGCCGTGGCCGGCGCCAGTGCCGGCGGTGATTCCGGCGTGGAGGAGAGCGAAGGGGCCGCTGCCGGGGCCGGGTCTTGCCTCCCCTCTCGACTCAATTGCGACAGCGCCGTCTCCCACTCTTGAGGGGTGATGCTCTTCAGCGCCTTGAGCAGGTCCGCCTGCCCTTCCACCCCAGGAGGGATATCCAGCCAGGTCGCCTCGACGAAGACGGGCGCGAGATCCGGCGCGACGAACGCTGACCATTGCCCTTCCTTGATCTCGGACGGAATGGGCGGCGGCGCTGTCAGGCAACGGACGCGCGACGCGGCAACGCCGCTCAGGTACTTCGTCTGAAGGCCATCGAAGAATGCCTTCGCCGCCTCCGGGGAAACGCCTCGCGTCAGCGAGAACCACAGCTGATAGCTGTTCTCCCCCGCGATGGCGATTCCGGGCGCCGGCAGCGACAGATCGAGCTGCACGCCGCGCCAGATGGCGCTCATCAGTTCCCAGTCCGATGGACGCCCGACATCGAGCACGAGCGCGCGCACCGATCCGTCGGGACCGGCGGCGTAAAGACGTTGGATTTCAGTGGCGAGTCGGGACACGGCAGGCGAAGCGTTTCGAAGCGAAGCGTTGAACTCTACGCCAGGTGAGAGGGGCGGCTCTGCAGCGTTCTCGGTCGGTCGGCGCTCCCCGTCGCGCGACCGATTCTCAGCGCGCTCCGGTCGTCCAGACGCAGGCCGCGTCACCCCCCAACCGACCGGCCTGATGGTTAGACCGGCCGTTAAATGATGCCGAAGCGCTCGCAACGGCTGAGTCACCGCCACACGGGCGTACGACCATCTCAGATCGCCCCACCGCCACCGGCCCGTGGCACGACTGATGGCTGCGGTGCAGTGGGTGGAGTTCATCGCTGTCGGCAGGCAGCGTCACGGCAACTGCTCCGAAGCGACCATCGGCGCACCGAACACTGTCCCAACGGCGGCGGCCCTTGTCAGCAGCGAAGCGGGCATCAAGCCGTGAGCTGCTCCAAGCAGATAAGCTGCAAGGCGATCGCCTTGCATCAAAATCCATACACAAACGGCAACCGGCCGACGCCAGTCTTGAACTTCGAGTGCGTCTTCATCAAGAAGTGACTATGGTCTGCTCGGCTGACATTCCCGCATGCTGGCCAACCTGATTTCACTGCTGCCTGGATCCGCGTCGTGGCGTGCGCGCTCGGCGCACAAAGCATCTCTGCGCGGAAACCGCACGCATGGCGCCTACAAGCCGGGCTGGATTCGGAGCTTCATGTACTGGGCTGCGCGTCACCCAGTCCTCTTTGCGCTATCCGCCGGTGCGCTGTGCGCAGCAACGGGCATTTGGGGTTGGCTGTGGCTGGAGAAATTGATGGGGAGCTGGGCTCCACATCTGCCGGCAATGCCGAAGAAGTGGCTGGATGCCGACGTCGATGTCGGTGCGTTCGTCGGCGTGCCTTGGGGTGTGCAGGCGACTCTGGTAGCGCTGGTCTTCCCGTTGGTGCTGTCCTTCGTGACCTCGTTTTTACAGGGGCGCGGCAAGGCCGAAGCCATGCTCAGGGTTTATGTGCTCGACAGCGGCATCATCCCGGCCGGCGCCAGTTCGCTAGCGTTGTTGGCGGTCCTGACAGCCGGGTACTTCGCTACGCCACTGCTATTGGCCGAGTGGCCAACTCTGTTCCGGCCGTTGCTGACTGCCGTCGGTCTCTGGTTCGCGCTGAACATCGTGCTGACGACCTGGTTTCTCGCGCGGACGCTGAAGTTCATGCAGTTCGACGAGCAACAGGAAGCGCTCTGGGCCGCGGCCATCGGCGTATTTTTCCAGGACGAGATCCACGGCGGTATCAAGCAGGGACTGGTGAACCAGGAACTGATGGCCTTGAACGGGCCCAATGCGCGGCCGGAGCGCCGACTTTCTGCAATCAGACCACTTTGGTCCAGTAGCGAGGGCATCTCATCGGTCAAGCGCGATGTCGCAAATGGATCGGTGTTGGCTGAGCTGTACATGCCTTTCCTGACTCTTGCCGCGCGCTCATGGCTGCGTCGAGCGAAGCGACGACCGGACTTCAACAAAGCTGCGCTCAACATCGGCGCCACGATGGGCCGAACCGATGGCGTGCAGCGGCTCGCCGTCGTCGAAGGCGGACCGCCGCTGCTGCTATGGGAACGTCTGTTGGTCCGCTTGGCGTTCATTTACACGCGCCGCCCCAGCCTCATCGTCAGTGTCCCCACGTCGAAGTTGATGTCCGAGCTGGCGTCGGCCAGCATCAGCACCGCAGACGGCGGTAACTTCGCTGAAGCAGCCGAGTCCGTCCGCGATATGCGCCAGCTCATCACCGAACTCATCGATGCGGGGCGCTTCGTAAATGGGGCAGGCGAGGAAGACAACATGGCGCTGCTTCCGGAGCCAAAGTATTTTTGGATGGCGCGCCCCATCGTATGGACGTGGCTTGATGCCTTCCGTGAGATCTCCCGCAAGGCCGTCGAGACCACCCAGCACTCGACCGACTTCTTCCGCGCTGTCGCCCACGCCACGCAGAGTCTCTTGATAGGGCTGAGCTCACCGAACCTTCAAATTGCCCAGCCGGCGATGGGCGTCTTCGGCATGTTGGATCACCACCTGTCGGAATGGTGGGAACGCCAAGTTCATGTTGACGAGACGGATCCCTCGGCCTTACCCGTGCTTCCCGAGGCCAGTCGTGCCCTCTATGCAGAGTTGTTGGCCGTCATGGTGGGTGCGTGGACGGAGGCACGCGGAAGCAGCAGGCTCCCAGCAACGGCCGCTGAGCAGGCGGTCTGGCGCGAAGAGGCCACCGGAGCCCGGGTGCTGGTCGTTCATCTCAACGAATCCGCGACCCTACTCACTCGCGCGATCGCCCGGTTGGATCAGCTGGCAGCGACCCGGTATTGCGATTTCTTTCTGAAGTGGGTCAATTTCCAACAGGGCATTCGGGAGGCAGGTTACCTGGAATACCACCCTGATTTCCTCAAAGTGGGACTCAGCCTCTTACGCGAGGACTGGACCACCGCGCGGATGACGTTGGTCAGCTCGAACCAGCCTGCCACCATCAACGTGGCAAAGCAAGCCATCGACCTGGCGCTGAGGCGCTACTACGAAGCCAGGCGTCTGCACCTTGTTCTTGGTTTGCTTGAAGCAGTGCAGTCATCGGGAGACGCATTCGGGGCGCGGGCGACGCTGTCCATGCGAATGGCGATAGCCTTGATTGAGGGCAAGCCGCTGCATCGAGGTGGCGACGTAACCGTCGCGTCGTTCTCGACGCTTGACGAAGTGTTTGAGCGCCTTGTCCACGGTGCATTCGTGGACACCGCAACTTGGGGCGAGCTCGAACATGTCTCGAGACAGGCCCATCACGACCGAGACGCACCTGACGTCAGTGGCTGGCCATTTGGCGGCTTCCTGCCCAGGTTCGGCATCACGGAACCTATCGTTGGCTGGGCCCGCCTATTGGCCATACTCGTCACAGCGGGCCGCGGCGTGGTCAGCACGGCCACCGCGCAGGCTTCGCAGATGCTCGCAAGAGCCTGGCGATCGCCGCTAGCGCTACAGAACGCGGCCGAGTTCTTTGAACGGTTGTCCTCCGAGCTTTCCAAGGGCGGGTTTGCCGTTGGTGCCGCAGAGCGCAACGTAGTTGATCAACTGCGGTCGCGGCTGGGCAAAGGCCCAGTCACGGATGAGGAGCTCGAGGCCATTCGCAAGGTCTGCGCGGACCTTGCCGAGCAAGCTGCCTGGTACCGGAATATGTCGATCCGGATTCCGGTGCTGACGGACGCACTCAAGGCAGCGTACCTGTCTGGATTCGCCCAAGGCGCATTCGTCCCCAAGGCCAACGAATCGAGGTCGGCGGTACCTGTCATCAAGGGCGAGGTCGAAGGGTTGCTGGTCAACCTGCAGCTGAAACATGATCGCGAGGACCTCATCAGGAACGAGGCGTCCGCCGAGGCTGCTGGCCGTGACGACGGGCGCCATTGCCGCGCCTGGATAGACGCGCGGGCCTTGCACTTGGTCATCGAACGCAATGGTGCGTCGGAGATCGTCGAACCCCAATGGACCAACGATGTCTGGGACGAAGGTCAGGCCGCTGAATTCATTGACCGCGTGGGCGATGCTGTTGACGCAATGCGGTCAGTGGGGCGAGAACCCGCGGTTGTGTTGTGGGCGGGCCGCGGCTCGATCGCACTGCGACCCGACACCTACCGGGCAATGGCTGGCCGCCAGCCGATGCCCTCCAGGCACCAGGTCGTGCGCTCAGGTATTGATGGCGACGAACGTCTGCACATCAATGGCGCTCCAATCCTGCAGCGACACACCGGCGGTCCCTGCTATGTGTTGCCCATGGATGAAGTCGAGGCGCTGGTTGTGAAACCTGGCCCGTATTCTGGATTTCACCTGGAGGCGCAGTGGCAGGACGCTGCTGATAGGTCAGCGGTCGTCGAGATTCAAGTGACAGTGCATGCACGACCGCCGTCGGTGATGCGATGAGCCGCGTAGCCGAGCTTGCCGATCGGTTCGTAGTCGACGGCGTGAATCTGGTAGCGTCGGTTGGCCGGGGCTTGTCGCGAAATCCCGAGCAGGTCAGGACGGCTTTCGAATAGGCTGCAAAAACAACAATGGACTGCCACCTTGCGCAGCTGTCGACGCCCAAGCAGGTCAACGAACTCGTGGGCAGAATGTATGCGCCGCCGTTGAGCAGGCTTAGCGAAAGCGTGGGTACGTTGGCCGCCCCGTTACGAGTGCTCATGCTGGTGACAGTCGCGGGCCTTGGAAGCGGTTAACCCGAAAGCCCAATTGCCAAAGCGAGCGTCGAACGGCCGGCTCCGGGGGGCAAGCTGCCGGTGAGGCTGCCGCGGGTCAGTTGACCGCTTCTGGCAAAGCAGTCGCTTGGGCCTCCATCGGCGAACGACCGAGATCAACCTGAAGCGGAAGTCAACTCCAGCCCGGTGCCGACACCCAAGCAAAAGTCAGAGCGTGGGAAATCGATTCGCACCTTCCGCTGGCAGCTTGTACATGCAAGCCGTGAAGAGCGGCCTGACAAGCCAGCCGTTCAACCACGACCGCACCGACGGCAAGTCCAGCGTTGCAAACCATCCCGGCTCCACCGCGCCGAATTGGCGGACGAAGGGCAACACGGCGAGATCAGTGGCGCAGGGGTTGGCGCCCCCCAGGAACGGTGCGTCAAGCAGCCGTGCTTCCAGCCGTCGCAGCAGCACATCCACCGCCCTGTCGCGGTGCGCGTCCGGCGCGAGGGTCTCACTCGCGTAGCGCTGCGGATACTTCCAGCGGTCCAGGTGATGCTTGAAGTCGCCGTCGTTTCGCCGCACCAGATCGAGGTTCTCAGGCGACTGCGCCCTCGCCCACCAGCCCTGCGCATCGGACGTGGCCAGTGCCCATCGCATGATGTCCCAACTCTCATCGATGACGCTGCCGTCGAGCAGCTGCAGTACCGGCACCGTCGCCTTGGGAGACAAAGCCAACAAGCTGGCCGGCTTGTCGCGCAAGCTGACCTCCACAGCCTCGAAGGCCCGCCCGGCTTGCAACAGGGCCATCCGCGCGCGCATCGCGTAGGGGCATCGGCGAAAGGTGTAGAGCCGCGGCAACTGGGCATCCGCTGGCGAAAGGGGCCCCGGAGGCGTCAGCGTCGATGCTTGCGGGGGTCGGGTCATTGCGGCGACTGCTGGCGGCTCATTGAACCCACAGCACCTCGAATTGCCGCCGGATGGCAGCGACCTGGATCGATACCTCATCGCCCTCACATTTGCCCAGCATGGCTCGGGCCAACGGGGCTTCGGTGCTGAGGACCTGAACGAGCTGAGCGTCGCTCATCAACGTCATGCTGCCCCCATCGGGGCCGAGAAAGAGATGTTGCCGCTGGTCGCTGGAATCGACCAGGCAGACCAGCGCGCCGAGCTGTATGCCTCTCGCAGCGTCGTAGGCGCCGGGACGGAACTGCCGCCAATTGGCCATCGCCTGGCGGATGGCTTCGGCGCGGCGAGCTTGGCCGGTGGCCAGGTAGGCGGCTTCGAGACCTAAGGTGTCGTACTTGTTCTCGGCGATGTTCTCTTCGTGAGTCGCCGTTTCATGCGCCGCGCGCGCCGCCTGTTCGACGTGCTGCAGGTCTTCGGCGAGCCGTTCCAGCACTTGCTGCTGCAGCAAGAATTTATCCATGGGAGCTATAGTGAGTTTTCCTTCTCAGGACTGCGGTCAACTCGATTCCGCAGCTCGTTTGGCCAAGCATCGTCATAAAGGATTCGGCATGCTCAAGGAAGTCGGGGGAGTTGCCATACTCCCGAAGCATCGGGCGACCTGTCATTGTGGTGCTGTCGAACTGGAACTGACCCTTCCCAATGGCATCGAGAAACCCCGTCGTTGCGACTGCTCCATCTGCCGGCGAAAGGGCGCCGTGGTGGCATCCGTGGCCCTGTCAGGACTGCGCATTGTCAAGGGTGAAGAGCATTTGAAGCTGTACCAGTTCAACACGCACACGGCCCGGCACTACTTCTGCGAGATCTGCGGCATCTATACGCACCACCAGCGCAGGTCCAACCCGGAGCAGTACGGCTTCAACGTCGGCTGTCTGGAAGGTGTCAATCCGTTTGCCATCCCGGACGTCCCCGTGGAAGACGGCGTCAATCATCCGGCCGATCGCAATCGCGCATAACCGCGCATTGGCTGACTCGCCATGAACATCGACATCGGTGCCAAGCGCCCCATCGACGCAAACCAGATCTTCCTGATCGGCCGCTGCTTTTCGCGCGCCGAGCCGCCGTTCGTTCTGTTGTACGACGAACTCAAGAAGAAGGAGTCCAAGCGAAACCTTCGGACGATCGCTCCCGAAGAGCTGGCGACAGAACTTGATGCGACGGGACGGTTCGTCGCGATTGACGCTCCCCAGTGGGGGACGGTCTGGTTTCGCGTGACCAAGATCCGTGAGGTCGTCGAGATGACCTCAAACCATCTCCGCTTGAACAGCAGCGCAACTTTCGGGGCCCGTGTGCTGTTCGATCACGATCCTGAACCCATCGACGGGTCCTTTGTTCCAAACCTGGGCTTCTCGCTCTACGGCCTCACGGCCGAGCAGGTTTCGACATCGTTGGATCGGCCCGTTCGGTCCTGATCCGCGGAAACCGTGACGGACCAGACAGCAGATCGCCATGCGCCCACGTATCCGCCGCGAAGCCGCGCGAGATCGGGCGCCTGACCGGCCCCCCAGTTCACTCACATGCCATCCGCAAGTCTGTCGCTATCCTCATGCGGCCAATATCCGAGGTATGGAGGAAATCGCCGCTTGCGTAGCGCGTCATCGGCTACTGGGATCTCCTGAAGCCAACTCTTCCGTCAAACTCTGGAGCGCAGCCCATGCCCCCCACCATCACCACCCGCAAGCCGGTCGACGAAATCACCGCGGTGGACCTCGAGGCGTTTCCCGTCTGGGAGTTCGCCATCGATGAGGAGGACGCTGGAGAAGAGCGGGACGAAACTTGGGTGAAACCTGTGCCGACGAGCAACGTGCCGGCGAACAGCTCGTCGCTCAGTATCGCTGCGGCAGTCAGGCTGGCCAGTGGGCAGGTCTACCCCGCTGTGATGTTCTGCGACACCCATGGCGGATTCGACGTCGCAGCGATCGCGCTTCTCACGACTGAGGGTCGGGTCCTGTTTTCGCAAGGCGATTCGGCCGCCGAGACCCGGCACAACCTGAAACGGCTTGGACTGTCCCATCAAAACGTCTTTCCACTGGACTATTGCACCCGTGTGCCATCGGCGCTCACCGGCACCCTGGAGCGTGGCACGTTCAATGTGCCGCACGCGTAATGTCCAGTCACACCGACATCGGGCCCCGTTGCCCTTCGAGAACGAAGCGGCGTACGCGGCCCGGCGGGTGCGCGACCGCATCCAGCGAGAGTCCTTGCTCGGCTACGTGGAGTCCTGGGGCGCCCCGCTCGGCAACCCCGAGTTCTGATCGAGCCGCCAGGAAGCCATGACGCTTTTGCGCTAGGCGCGGAGCTTCGCTCACCTCAATCGCCAGAGCGCGAACTGCGTCGGACTAGCCGCCTGCCCCGGCCTGCGCCTTCAGCGAGGCCAGCATGTCGTCCACCATCGCGTCCAGGTCGTAACCCAGCTTCCAGCCCCAGTCGCGTTGCGCAACCGTGTCGTCGATCGACTGCGGCCAGCTCGCCGCGATGTTCTGACGGAAGTCCGGCTCGTAGCCGATCTCGAAACCCGCGACGCGGCGGCGGATCGACGCCGCGATCTGCTCCGGCGTGAAACTCACGCCCGCCAGGTTGTAGCTGCCCCACTCCGTGATCCGCTCCGCCGGCGCTTCCATCAGCTCGATCGTCGCGCGCAGCGCATCGGGCATGTACATCATCGGCAGCGCCTGGTCTTCCTTCAGGAAGCAGGTGTAGCGGCCGTGCTTGAGCGCCTCGTGGAAGATCTCGACCGCGTAGTCGGTGGTGCCGCCGCCGGGCGGCGTCTTCCAGCTGATCAGCCCCGGATAGCGCAGGCTGCGCACGTCCACGCCGTGGTTGGCGTGGTACCAGCGGCACCAGCCCTCGCCCGCCAGCTTGGAGATGCCGTAGATCGTCGTCGGATCCATCACCGTCGTCTGCGGCGTGCCCTGCTTGGGCGTGCACGGACCGAAGGCCGCGATCGAGCTCGGCCAGAACACGCGCTCCAGCTTCACCGTGCGCGCCAGCTCCAGCACGTTCAGCAGGCCCTTCATGTTCAGGTCCCAGGCCCACATCGGATGCTTCTCGCCGGTGGCCGACAGCGCCGCCGCCAGGTGATAGACCTGCGTGATGCCATGGCGCTTGACCACCGACGCCAGCGCCGCCGCGTCCGTCACGTCCAGCATCTCGTGCGTCAGCTGCGGCACGCGGCCCTGCGGCGCGACGTCGCTCGTGACCACGTTGGCGTTGCCGTGCCGGCGCGCCAGCTCCACCGCCAGTTCCGAACCGATCTGGCCGTTCGCGCCGATCAAGAGGATCTTCGTCGTCATGGGAATCTTCTTCTCAGCGCCTTACTTCACCAGTCCCAGCTCGCGGCCCGCCTGCGCGAACGCGGCGACCGCCTTTTCCAGATGCTCGCGCTCATGGACCGCCGAGATCTGCACCCGTACCCGCGCCTGCTCCTTCGGCACGACCGGGTAGAAGAAGCCGACCGCGTACACGCCCAGCTCCAGCAGCCGCGCGCTCAGCTGCTGCGCCTTGACGGCGTCGAACAGCATCACCGGCACGATCGGATGCGTGCCCGGCTTGATCTGGAAACCGGCCTGCTGGATGGCCTCGCGGAAGTAGGTGGTGTTGGCCTCGAGCTTGTCGCGCAGCGCGGTGCTGCCTTCGAGCAGGTCCAGCACGGCGATCGACGCGCCGACGATGCTCGGCGCCACGGTGTTGGAGAACAGGTAGGGACGCGAGCGCTGGCGCAGCAGCTCGATCACTTCCTTGCGGCCGGTCGTGAAGCCGCCCGACGCGCCGCCCAGCGCCTTGCCCAGCGTGCCGGTGATGATGTCGACCTTGCCGAACACGCTGCGGTGCTCGTGCGTGCCGCGGCCGGTCTTGCCCATGAAGCCGCTGGCATGGCATTCATCGATGCCCAGCAGCGCGCCGTGGCGGTCGGTGATCTCGCGGATCCTGTCGAGCTGCGCGATCGTGCCGTCCATCGAGAACACGCCGTCGGTGAACACCATCACGTGGCGCACGCCGGCCGCGCGGGCCGCCACGAGCTGCGCCTCCAGGTCGGCCATGTCGTTGTGCTTGTAGCGGTAGCGCTTGGCCTTGCACAGGCGGATGCCGTCGATGATGGACGCGTGGTTCAGCTCGTCGCTGATGATCGCGTCCTGCTCGCCCAGCAGCGGCTCGAACAGCCCGCCATTGGCGTCGAAGGCGGCCGCGTAGAGGATGGTGTCCTCGGTGCCCAGGAAGCGCGCCAGGCGCTGCTCCAGCTCCTTGTGGATGTCCTGCGTGCCGCAGATGAAGCGCACCGAGGACAGGCCGTAGCCATGCGTGCGCAGCGCCTCGTGGGCGGCCTCCAGCACCCGCGGATGGGCCGACAGGCCCAGGTAGTTGTTGGCGCACAGGTTGATGACCTCGCGGCCGTCCTTGGTGCGGACGATCGCGCCCTGCGGGCTGGTGATGATGCGTTCGCTCTTGAACAGGCCGGCGTCGCGGATGCCCTGCAGCTCGCTTTGCAGGTGACGGTAGAAGTCGTCGGTGGACGGCGTCGTCGGGATGGCGGTGTTGGTCATGCGGTGCTCCTGCGGCACAATCCGTTAAATCGAACGCGTTCGCTATATCGAACAGCCGTGCAGTATCAAGGAAGTGTTCCAGCCGGTCAAGGCGGGCTTTCCGAAGCTGGATGGCCTCGCCCACGCCCCTGCCCCGCCTCGCGATGTCCGTCAATCCTTCCGAAAAGCTAGAACCTCCGCGCGTCGGCGCGACGCTGCAGGCGTTGCGGCAAGCGCAGGGCCTGTCGCTGGATGAGCTGTCGCGGCGGGCGGGCGTGTCGAAGTCGATGCTCTCGCAGATCGAACGGAATCAGGCCAATCCCACGGTGGCGGTGGTGTGGCGGCTTGCCAATGCGCTGCGGGTGGAGTTGTCGGAGCTGCTCGGTGGCGAGCGGCCGGCCGCGCCGCCGATCGAGGTGGTCGCGGCGCACGCGACGCCGGGGCTGTCCAGCCCCGATGGGCTGTGCCGGTTGCGCATCCTGGGGCCGATCGACCTGGCGGGCAATTTCGAGTGGTACGAGTTGACCGTGCAGCCGGGCGGCGCGCTGGAATCCGAGGCGCATGAGCCGGGCTCGAAGGAACACCTGAGCGTGCTCAGCGGGGAACTCGAAGTCACCGCCGGCGGGAGCCGGCAGGTGGTGAAGCCGGGCGAGACCGCCCGCTACGCAGTCGACGGCGCGCATGCGATCCGCAATCTGTCGAAGAAGGCCGCGACCGCGCTGCTGGTGGTGCTGCACGCCTGAACAAGGCCGCTGCGCTGGAGCGAAGCGGTTGTCGCCTTATCGAGGCGTCCATTCCCAGGGATTCACGAATGCAACCCCGGTCGGCTCGAAGTGCTTGACGTTGCGGGTCGCCACTTTCATCCGATGGGCCTTGGCGATCGCAGCGATGGCGCCGTCGTCGAATTTGACTGGACGCCCCTTTGCCTTGCTGAACGCAAAGATCTTCGCGAACTCGCGCGCCGCGTCTTCATCGAAATACAGAACCCGCCCCTCGAACAACGGGAGCAGATCGCGCTCAATCAGGCGATGCAGACCCGTACGGCGGTTTCCCTTCTGCATGACCTCGACACCGGCGAAAACTTCAGCGACCGTGATCGTCGAGATATGCAGATCCATGGGATCCTGCGCATTCAACCAACCGAGGACAGCTGCGCTGGGCCGCGGCTTGAGCGGCTCCGACAGCACGTTGGTGTCCAGCAGGATCATTCGAATTCCGCTGGCGAGACCTTCGTCGTCCGGCGTGGCAGCTTCAGTCCACTCCCACTCAATCGCTCGCCGATCCGGGCGAGCGCCGTACCCATGCCTTCCGATGGACGGATCGCATCCTCCAGGATCTGGCGGATCTCTGCTTCCGTGCTGCGCCCATGCCGAGCGGCGCGGCGCTTCAGCGCCTCGTGCGTGAGGTCCGAGAGGTTCCGAACGGTGACTGCCGCCATTGATATCGCTCCACCAAGGAAATGCCTTCCAGTCTATCGCCGCTTCGGTCAGCCGAATTCGAGCCGCCGGGCCGCTCGACCGCGTCGGGCCGCCTTGCCTGAACCTCCTGTTACGCACGTTGCCCTTGACCCTCGCGGCCCCGTGTCGACAATCGCCCGATTCGCGGAGGCGAGGGAGCGTTCCAGGCATTACAGGCAGTACACCCATGCAGCAACGCTCGTTTTCAGAGAAGCACCCCCACATCCCCACACCGACCCAGCCGGCGACCATCGACAGCGAAACCCAGGCGAAGCAGCTCCAGTTGCTCGAGGGCACCGCGCGCCTGCGCGCCGCCGAGCAGCGCGCGCGCGATCACCGCTCGACGCCGCTGATCGACAAGGCCGCCCTGCCCTTGGGCGCGCCGCCCAAGTACGGCATGAAACCCACCGGCGCGACGCGGCCCAAGCCGCCGTACCGGCGTGCCCTCTATTCGGTGGTGGCGCTGCTGGCCGTGATCGGCGGCGCGGCGGCCGTCACTTTCCTGAGATAGCCGCCGGCGCGGCGCGATCGATCAGCATCCCCAGCGTCGTCTGCTGCCAGCCGGCCTTCTCCCACAGCGCCGACAGCCCCTGCTGGCGCTCGGCCAGCAGCGCGCGGATCAAGGGCTCGGCGATGGTGGACGATGGATCGCACAGCAGCACCAGCCGCTGCGCGCCCGCCTCCTCCAGCCGCCCGACCCAGTCCAGCTTCTGCAGTTGCTGGATCACCGGCTCGAGCTGCAATGGATCGACGCAGGCCCGCTGCGACAGCGCGAGCATCGACAGCCCCGACTCCCCGCCCACGCGGGCCTTGTCGAGTTCGCCGATCACGTCCAGCGCCAGCGCCATCGGCATGCCCGGCTTGTTGCGCCGCACCGAGACGCCGCCGGCCAGCGCCGGCGCGTTGGCGGCCAGGATCGCGCCCAGCAGCACGATCGACCAGCCGACGTAGATCCAGATCAGGAAGATGGGCACCGCCGCGAACGCGCCGTAGAGCGTCGAATAGGTCGGCACCTGCTTCACGTACCAGGCCAGCACCTGCTTGGCCAGATGGAAGACCACCGCGACGAAGGCCGCGCCGGTCAATGCGTGGCGCCAGCGCACGTCGGTGTTGGGCACATAGTGGAAGAGCGCCCCGATCGCGCCCCACAGCACCAGCAGGTCCACCGAGTTCAGCAGCACGACCAGCCCGCGCGGCATGTTGTCGACCAGGTCGCGGCCGGCGGTGATCAGGACGCTGGTGACGGTCAGGCTGCCGCCCAGCAGCAGCGGCCCGAGCGTCATCGCGGCCCAGTACACCAGCACGCGCTGCGCGATCGGCCGCGGCCGCTGCACGCGCCAGATCTGGTTGAGCGTGCGGTCGATGGTCAGCATCAGCGACAGCGCCGTCACCGCCAGCACGATCAGGCCGACCGTGCCCAGCCGGTTCGCCTTGGCCGCGAACTGCGTCAGCGACATCAGCACCGGGCGCGCGATGTTGTCCGGGATCAGCGACTTCAGGAAGTACTTCTCCAGCGCCGACTGGAAGCTCGAGAACATCGGGAAGGCGGTGAACAGCGCCAGCGCCACCGTCAGCAGCGGCACCAGCGAGATCAGCGTCGTGAAGGTCAGACTGCCGGCCGTCAGGCCCAGGCGCTCCTCCCGGAAGCGCTGCACGAACAGGCGCAGCGTGCGCGCGTACGGCCACGTCAGCAGCTCGCGCCCGAGCTCCCTCAACCCCTCCCGCCAGCGCTGCGTCCGGCCCTCTACTCGACTGATCATGCTGGCTATGATGCCAGCCATGTCAACCCTCGACGCCGCCCCCGCGATGCCGACTTCGCGCACCGAGCCGACCGTTCGCGAACGCGGCAGCCGCCAGCTCGCCTTCTTCGCGACGCTGGCGCTGGCGCTGGTCTGCCTCGCCTGGGAGCTGTGGCTGGCGCCGACCGGGCGCGGCACGCTCGCGATCAAGGCGCTGCCGCTGCTGCTGCCGCTGGCCGGCCTTTGGCGCTACCGCATGTACACCTACCGCTGGCTCAGCCTGATGATCTGGCTCTACGTCACCGAGGGCCTGGTGCGCGGCACGTCCGAGCGCGGCATCGGCATGGCGCTGGCGTGGATCGAGGTGGCGCTGTCGGTGACGATCTTCATCGCCTGCGCGGCGCAGATCCGGCTGAGACTGGCCGAAGCCCGCCTCGCGGAGACCGCCGCGGCGAAGGACGCCTGAATGAGCACCGCCTTGATCGACGCGCTGCGCGCGCAACTGGGCCAGGCCCACGTGCTGCTGCCGGGCGGCCATGACCTTTCCGGCTATGAACGCGATTGGCGCAAGCGCTATGCGGGCCGCGCGCTCGCGGTGGTCCGGCCGGCCGACACGGCCCAGGTCGCGGCGGTGGTGGCGCTCGCCCGCGAGCACGGCGTGGCGCTGGTGCCCCAAGGCGGCAACACCGGCCTGGTCGGCGGCGGCGTGCCGGACGGCTCGGGCACGCAGCTGCTGCTGAGCCTGCAGCGGCTGAACCGCGTGCGCCAGATCGATCCGTCCAACCTCACGATGACCGTCGAAGCCGGTTGCGTGCTGCAGGGCGTGCAGCAGGCGGCGCGCGACGCGGACCTGCTGTTTCCGCTGAGCCTCGCCGCGGAAGGCAGCTGCACGATCGGCGGCAACCTGGCCACGAACGCCGGCGGCACACAGGTGCTGCGCTACGGGAATGCGCGCGAACTGTGCCTGGGCCTGGAGGTCGTGACGGCGGACGGCGAGGTCTGGGATGGCCTCTCCGGCCTGCGCAAGGACAACACCGGCTACGACCTGCGCGACCTGTTCATCGGCTCCGAAGGCACGCTCGGCGTCATCACCGCCGCGACGCTGAAGCTGCACCCCTTGCCGCGGGCGCGCATGACCGCGCTGGCGGCCTGCGACACGCTGCGCGACGCGGTGACGCTGCTGGGTCTGGCGCAGGCGCGCTGCGGCGCGGCGCTGACCGGCTTCGAGGTGATGAACGCGCTGTCGCTGGCGCTGGTCCGCAAGCACTTCCCGCAACTGGCGCAGCCGCTCGGTCCGCGGCCCTGGACGGTGCTGCTGGAACTCTCCGACAGCGAAGGCGAGGAACACGCCCGCACGCAGTTCGAGTCGCTGCTCGAGGACGCGCTGGAGCGCGGCGCGATCGACGACGCCGCGGTCGCCGAGACCCTGTCGCAGAGTCACGCGATGTGGCACCTGCGCGAATCGATCCCGCTGGCGCAGAGCGAGGAAGGCCTGAACATCAAGCACGACATCGCGCTGCCGGTGTCGCGGATCCCGCATTTCGTCGAGCGCTGCGACGCGCTGCTGGCCGAGCGCTTTCCCGGCTCGCGCCTGGTGGACTTCGGCCACCTGGGCGACGGCAACCTGCATTACAACGTCCAGGCGCCCGAAGGCATCGCGGCGGCGGACTTCCTGCGCGAGCACGAGGCGGCGGTCAACGCGATCGTCTACGACGAGGTCTCGGCGCATGGCGGCTCGATCTCGGCCGAGCACGGCATCGGCCAGCTCAAGCGCGAGGAGCTCGTGCAGCGCAAGAACCCGGTGGCGCTGCGGCTGATGCGTCAGATCAAGCACGCGCTCGATCCGCGCGGGCTGATGAATCCCGGCCGGGTGATCTGAGTTTGATGAATTTCCTGACGTCTTCCACGCGACCGCTGCTTCCGCCCCTCACCCTCCGCGGACTCTCGACGCTCCTAGCCGCGCTCTTACCCACGCTCTTACCCTCGCTCCTACCCGCGCTCTTCCTCGCGTTCCTCTCCGCGCTTTCTCCGCTGCCGGCCCGCGCGCAATCCGCGACGCCGTCCGAGCAGCCCCTCGCGCACCTGCAGCACACGAGCTGGTCGCTCAAGGACGGCATGCCCGGCCCGGTGATGGCGATCGCGCAGACCACCGATGGCTACCTCTGGCTCGGCACGGGCTCGGGGCTGTATCGATTCGATGGCCTGCGCTTCGAGCGCTTCGAGACCCTTGCCGGCGAGCAACTGCCCAGCCGGCAGGTGATGTCGCTGTTCGCGACGCCGGACAACGGCTTGTGGGTCGGTCTGCTGGAGGGCGGCGCCGCGTTCGTGCGCCGGGGAAAGATCCTGCATCTGGACCCGGCCGGCGGCAACTTCGCGACCTCCACGCGCGCCTTCGCCACGCAGCGCGACGGCACGCTATGGACCGCCACGGGCCGCGCGCTGCTCAAGCGCCAGGGCGGCGCCTGGATCGCCATCGGGACGGAGTCCGGCTACGACGATGGCGAAGGCCACGTGCCGCCGACGCTCAACGTCGCCGTCGACGGCCAGGACAACGTCTGGGCCGTCACCGACCGCACCGTCTTCATGAAGCCGGCCGGCAGCGCGCGCTTCACCGCGACGCAGACGCCCGCGCTGGGCCTTACGCAGCTCTTCATCGGCGGCGACGGCCGCGCCTGGGGCAACGACATGTCGCCCGAGGTCCGCGGACTGCAGCGCCTGCCGCTTCCCGGCGAGAGCGCCGCGTCCGCCGCCGCATCGCCGTACGCGGTGCCCAAGAGCTTCTTCATGCCCGCCGTCGACCGCGCCGGCCAGCTCTGGTATGGCGCGAAGGACGGGCTCAATCGCCTGGACCTGCGCGCCGCGCCCGCGGCCGCCGCGGCGACGCATCAGTTCCTCGGTACCGACAAGGGCCTGTCCGGCGAGCTGGTGATCCGCGTCTTCCAGGACCGCGACGGCGCGATCTGGGTCGGCACGAATGCCGGGCTCGACCGCTTCCGCGGTGCCGCCGCCGATCGCATCGACCTGCCCGACCGCAGCGCCAGCATCGCGATGACGGCGGATGACCAGGGCCATCTCTGGCTCGCTTCCGGCAGCACGCTGCAGCGCATCGACCCGGGCCGCACGACACCCGAGAAGGTGCCCACCGACCCGGGCATGGAAACCTTCACCGCCGTCTTCCGTGACCGGCATGGACGGCTCTGGGTGGGAGGACGCACGGGTCTGTGGCGCCAGGAGGGCGACGGCTTCGTCCAGCTGCCGACGCCGGACGGCCTGCCGTGGCGCGCCGCGGTCTTCGAGATCACCGAGGACGCCAGCGGCGCGATCTGGTTCAACGCGCACCGCTTCGGACTGATGCGTTATGCGGACGGCCGGCTCACTCGCCTGTCCGGACGCGATGGCTACCCGTTCACGGGGCCCGACGCCATCGGCGCGGACGGCCATGGGCGCGTCTGGATCGGCTATGGCGACGGGTCGCTGCTGCGGCACGACGGGGACAACACCGCCAAGCTGACGCCGGCCGACGGCCTCAAGGTCGGCGCCATCAGGGTCATCACGCGCCAGGGCACGCGTCTGTGGATCGGCGGTGAGCGCGGCGTCCAGCTGGTCTCCGAGCCCGGCATGCCGCTGCTGCGGCTGGCGCAGGCGGATGCGCTCGAAGGCGTGACCGGCATCGTCGAGACGCCCGAGGGCGAGCTCTGGCTCAACGGCGCGAATGGCATCACGCGGCTCAGCGCCGACGAGGTGCGGCGCGCGCTCGCCGAGAAGCCGGAAGGCGGACGCCGGCCGATGGGCCGCCGCTTCGACCTGAGCGACGGGCTCACCGGCCGCGCCGAGCAGTCGTGGCCGCTGCGCACGGCGGCGCGGACGCCGGATGGCCTGCTGTGGTTCACGCTCAGCAACGGCGTGGTGCGCATCGATCCGGCGCGGCTGCCCAAGGGCGAGCCGGCGCCGCCACGGGTCGAGGTGCAGCAGTTGCTCATCCATGGCGAGCCGGCCGGAACCGCGGCGGCGCCCGATGGCCCGCTTCAACTGGCCGCTGGCACGCGCGACCTGGAGATCGCCTACACCGCGATCAGCCTGGCGCAGCCGGAGCGCACGCGCTTCCGCTATCGGCTCGTCGGCCAGGACCGCGACTGGCAGGAGGCGGGCGCGCGGCGCCGCGCGTTCTATACGAACCTCGGACCCGGCGCTTACGAGTTCCGCGTCGAGGCCGCGCAGGACGGCGGCCCCTGGAGCGCGGAGGCCGCGGCGATGCGTTTCGAGATCGCGCCGACGCTGACGCAGAACGCCTGGTTCCGCGCGGCGGCCGTCGTCGCCGGACTGGCCGCGCTCGCCGGCGTGGCGGCGCTGCGCGCGCGCCAGCGCCGCGCGCATGAGCAGGACCGTCTCGCGGCTCGCGTCCAGGAGCGGGAGCGCATCGCGCGCGACCTGCACGACACGCTGCTGCAAGGCGTGTATGGATTGATCCTGCGCTTCGAGGCCATCGCGCGGCGCCTGCCCGGCACGGAGCGCGCGGCGATGGAGCGGGTGCTGGTCGACGCCGACGCGCTGCTGATCGAAGGCCGCGACCGGGTCACCGACCTGCGCCTGCCGCCGCCCGATCTCAACCGGCTGGAGCAGACGCTGGAGGCGCTGGGCCGGGAGCTGTCGCACACGCACGGCGCGGCCTTCGCGCTGCAGGTCGAAGGCGCGCCGCGCCCGCTGGCGACGGCGCTGTCGGCCTCGCTGTGCCTGATCGCCCGCGAGGCCATCTTCAACGCGTTCCAGCACGCGCAGGCCGCGCGCATCGAGGTGACGCTGACGTACGGGGTGGCAGGTTTCTCGCTGTTCGTGCGCGACGACGGCATCGGCGTGCCGGCGGACGTGCAGGCGCGAGGCGGCCGGCCGGGTCACTGGGGCCTGTCCGGCATGCGCGAGCGGGCCGAACTGGCCGGCATCGCCTACCGGCTCGCGTCGCGCGAGGGCCAGGGCACCGAGGTCGAACTCTCCGTTCCCGCCGGCCGCGCCTACGACGAACCGGACGCCGAGCCGGCCGGCGCGCGCGGCGCCTCCTGGTGGGGGCGCCTGCGGCGCGGCTGAGCGCCACGGTCCGGTCAATGAAAAGGGCGCCTCATCGAGGCGCCCTCGTGCATTCAGCCGCTGGCGAGGTCAGGCGAACGCGAGCACGAGATGCCCGACGGGCTCCCGCGTCGGCGTGACTTTGATCTCGATGTCGTAGCCCAGGCGATTCAAGCAATCCATCAGTTTCCGCTCAGAAAGATTGGTGAAATCTCCCCTGAGCATCCCTGACACCTTTGGCTGGGGAATGCCCATTCGCTTGGCGGCCTCCATCTGCGTGAGCCCGAGGCGGCGCATCGCACGCGTGATCTCCAGCACCAGGCCGGACTTGATCTTGAGCTTGTCGGCATCGGGGAGCTCCAGGTCGGCAAAGACGTTGCCGGAGCCCATCTCCACGTCCAGCGGTTCAGGCTTTCTTGCTGCCATGTCGCATCTCCTTCACATACGCTTCGGCGATCTTCAGTCGATCGCGAATGAGGTCCATGTCTTCTCTTGGCGTGGCAATGCCGCTCTTGCTCTTCTTCTGGAAACAATGAAGGACGAAGACGGCTTCCGCGAATCGAACGGTGTAGACCGCCCGATAGGTGCCTCCGAGGTCGTCCTCAATGATCTCGAGCACGCCCGCGCCTCCAAAGCCCTTGAGCACTTTCGCTGCGTCGTGCTGCTCGCCTCGCTGAGCGAAGTCGAGTGCATGTCCAAAGAACTTTCGCACATCGAGCGGTAGGGCCATCAAGTCCCTTTTGCTGCTGCCCACGAAAGCCAGCGCCTTTTCGCTCTTGCCCACCATCCTTGAATTTATACCACAACAGGTATAAATCGAAACGGCTCTTGATGAGCAACTTCCAGACGCGACAAGGGGCGCACGAGGCGCCCCTTGTCTGGTTCAAGCAGGTAGTTGCTGCTGGGAAGCTCAATCGTCTCCCGTGCCCTGCGCCGCCACCTTGCCACTGCGGCGGCGGGTGACCAGGCGCCAGCCGCTCATCACCGAGCGGAAGACGAAGCGGATCAGCGTCAGGAACAGCACCACCTCCACCAGCCCCATCACCACCGCTCCCGCCGTCGACCAGCGCGCCTCGCGGCGATGGAACTTCTCCATGAAGCTGTCGCGCTTGATCTCGATGCTGTCGTAGAAGCTCGGCACCATCAGCAGCGTCAGGAAGGTCGAGGTGATCGTGCCGCCGATGATCGCCACCGCCATCGGCCGGTAGAACTCGCCGCCCTCGCCCACCCCGATCGCCACCGGCAGCATGCCGGCGATCAGCGCGAAGGTCGTCATCAGGATCGGCCGGAAGCGCTTGCGCCCCGCGTGCATCAGCGCCTCCTCGCGCGGCACGCCGGCCGCCTCCTCCTGGCGCGCCGCGTCCAGCAGCAGGATCGCGTTCTTCGCCACCAGGCCGGCCAGCATGATGATCCCGATGAAGCTCATCAGGTTCAGCGTGCCCTTGGTCAGCAGCAGCGCCACCACCACGCCGATCAGCGACAGCGGCAACGACAGCATCACCCCCAGCGGCGCCGTGAAGCTGCCGAACTGCATCACCAGGATCAGGTACATCAGGCCGATGCCCGAGATCAGCGCCACGAACATCGCGCTGAACACTTCCTGCTGATCCTTGGCCGCCCCCGCCAGTTCGATGCCGTAGCCCGGCGGGAAGTTGATCGACTTGGCCAGCTTCAGCGCATCGCCGGTGACCTCGCCCGGCGAGCGCCCATGCGCGTTGGCCGACACCGCGATCATCCGCTTGCCGTCCGCGTGCTGGATCTTGGCCGGACCCTTGCCCATCGTCACCGTCGCGATCTGCTCCAGCGGCACCATCATCCCGGCACCGCTGACCGCGATCGGCAGGCGCTCGATGTTGCTCGCGTCGACGCGGTCCTCCGGCGCCAGCCGCACCGCGACATCGCGTGTCTCGCCGCTTGGATCGATCCAGTCGCCGACCTCCACGCCGGCGAAGGCCACCCGCAGCGCGCTCGCCGCGTCCCCCACCGAGATGCCCAGCGTGTTGGCCAGGCCGCGGTTCAGCTCGATCTGCAGCTCGTTCTGCGGATCCTGCTCCGACAGCCCCACGTCCACCGCGCCCGGCACGCGGCGCAGCTTCTCCATGTAGTCGGTCGTGATCTCCATCAGCTTGCGCGAGTCCGCGCCCGAGAAGCGGATCTGCACCGGCTTCTGCGCGCCGTTGTTCAGGTCGTCCAGCACCACGTACTCCGCGCCGACCAGCCGCGCCACCCGCGTGCGCAGGTCCGCCGCGATCTCGGACGCGCTGCGCTTGCGCTTGGAACTCTTGCCCACGTCCACGTAGATGCGGCCGCCGCTGGCGTTGACGCTCTCATTGGTCGCCTCCACCTCGGGGATCTCGTGCGCCAGCGCCGCCGCCGCGCCCATCTTCAGCCGCGCGTACTCGAGGCTGGACGAGGCCGGCGTGCGCACCTCGATGGCGATGGTCCCGTAGTCCGACGCCGGCAGGAAACTCGTGCCGCCGAAGGTCGACTGCAACGCGATCGCGCCGACGAAGCTCAGGATCGCGAACACCGCCATCCATTTGCGGTGATGCAGCGCCCAGGCGATCACCTGACCGTAGCGATCGGCCTGACGGTCGAACCACTCGTTGAACGCATGCAGCCGCCTGGAGACGAAGTTGGTCTTGGGCGCCGCGTGATGTCCCGGCGGGTCGCCCCAGAAGGCCGACAGCATCGGGTCCAGCGTGAACGAGATGAACAGCGACACCAGCACCGAGGCCACCACCGTCAGGCCGAAGGGCCGGAACCATTCGCCCGACACGCCCGGCATGAAGGCCACCGGAATGAACACCGCCACGATGGAGAACGTCGTCGCCGCGACGGCCAGGCCGATCTCGGCCGTGCCCTTGAGCGCCGCGGTGCGGCGGTCGGCGCCGCGCTCCATGTGGCGCACGATGTTCTCGCGCACCACGATCGCGTCGTCGATCAGCACCCCGATCGCCAGCGACAGGCCCAGCAGGCTCATGAAGTTCAGCGTGAAGCCGCACAGCCAGACCGCGATGAAGGCCGCGATCACCGAGGTCGGCAGCGACAGCGCCGTGATCATGGTCGAGCGCCACGAGTTCAGGAACACGTAGACCACGAAGATCGTCAGCCCCGCGCCGAACACCAGCGCGTGGATCACGTTGTTGAGGCTGTCCTGCGCGTCGCGCCCGCCGTCCTGCACCACCTCGAGCCTGGTGCCCTTGGGCAGCGACGCGTTGATCTCATCGACCAGGTGGCGCACTTCCTTGGCCACGCTGACCGTCGACGCATCGCGCGAGCGCGTGACCATGATCCCGACGTTCGGGTGGCTGTTGCGCACCGACAGGCCGGTCTGCTCCGCGAAGCCGTCCTGCACCGTCGCCACCTGGCCGAGCCGGATCAGCTCGGTGCCCGCGCGCTTGACCACGATCTGGTTGAAGTCGGCCGGCGACTCGATGCGGCCCAGCAGCCGGATGCTCTGGTCCTCGAGCTGCCCGCGCACCTTGCCCACCGGCGCCGTGGTGTTCTGCATCCGCAGCGCGTTGACGACCTCGGTGACCGAGACGTTGAACTCGCGCAGCTTCTGCGCGTTCAGCAGCACCGACAGCTCGCGCTTGAGCGAGCCGTTGACCGTCACCGTCGCCGCGCCCGGAATGGCCCGGAAGCGGTCGGCGAACTGGTCCTCCGCCATGCGCGAGATCTCGGCGTGCGACTGGCTGCTGGACGACAGCGCCAGCTGCATGATCGGCTGCGCCGACGGGTCGACGCGCTGCAGCACCGGCTCGCGCATCTCGGTGGGCAGCTTGTGCCGGACCGCGGCGATCGCGTTGCGGACCTCGTCGGCCGCCTCGATCATGTTCTTGTCGAAGTTGAAGAACAGCAGCAGCTGCGCCGAGCCCTCGCTCGAGGTCGAGCGCACCTCGTTCACGCCGGAGATGCTCTGCAGCGACTTCTCGATGCGGTTGACGATCTCGCGCTCGGAGGTCTCCGGCGACGCGCCGGGATAGCTGATGCTGACCACCAGCAGCGGCAGGTCCACGTCGGGCCGCTCGTTGACGCGCAGCTTGGACAGGGCCAGCAGGCCCAGGGCCATCAAGCCGATGATGATCACGATCATCGCGATCGGCTTCTTGACCGAGAAATTGGACAGGAACATGGCTCAGGCTCCTTCGCGCGTCACTGGGCCGAGGCGGCCGAGGCCAGCGGCGCCGGCACCGGCGCGGCCACCGGCACGGCCGTCTTGCCACCGGACGGCGCGCCGCTGGCCACCGTCATGCCGGTCCCGCCGGCGGCCACGGCCGCCTTGCTCAGCTCGACCCGCTGGCCGTTGATCAGCGTGCTGGTCGGGTTGCGCAGGATGCGGTCGCCCTGCTTCACGCCGCCGGTCACGACATACAGGCCCTGGCGGTCGTCGCGCGCGCCCAGGTTGACCGGGGACTTGGCGACCTTGCCGCCGTCGATGCGCCAGACATAGGCCTTGTCGCCCTCGCGCACCAGCGCGCCGTCGGCCACCATCAGCGCCGAGACGCTGTTGGTCTGCACCCGGCCCTCGGCGTACAGGCCGGCCACGCCGGGCTGCTGCGCGCCGGCGAAGTCCACCAGCACCTCGACCTGGCGGGTGCTCGCGTTGGCGGCCTGGGCGATGCGGCGCACCTTGCCCTGGAAGTCCACCTGCGGATAGCCGTTGACGCGGAAGTACACGGTCTGGCCGAGCTTGATCTCGGACATGCGGTCGGCGGAGACCAGGCCCTCGAAGCGCATCGAGGCCGGGTCCATCACCTTGATCAGCTCCTTGCCCAGCTGCGCCGAATCGCCCGGCGACACCTTGCGGTCGCTGACGACGCCGTCGAACGGCGCGCGCACTTCCGTGCGCTGCTGCTGCTGGCGCGCGGTGGCGACCCGGGCGCGCGCGGCGACCAGGTCGCTCTGCGCGTTGTTGCGGCGGATCTCGGCGTCCTCCATCGCCTGGATGGAACTCATGCCCTGCGCCTGCAGCGTCTTCAGGCGCTGGTACTGGCGCTCGGCCTGCTCGAAGCTCTGCGCGGCGGCCCGCGCGGACTCGTCGGCGGACTGGACGGTGTCGCGGATGGCGGTGTCGTCCAGCCGGACCAGCAGGTCGCCGCGCTTCACGCGCTCGCCGTTCTCCTTGTGGACCTGCAGCACGATCGCCTGCAGCTCGGCGCGCAGGTCGGCGCGGCGTTCCGGCTGGATGGATCCGGTGATCACCGGGCCGCTGGCGTACTCGCTCACGCCCAGCGTCTGCACGTCCTCGGCGGCCACCAGCAGGCTGGGCGCGCTGGCCGCCTCCGCGGCGGGCGATGCCTTCTTGTCGGGAGACGGTTTGCCGCAACCGGCAAGCAGCGAGGCGACGACAAGGGCAAGCAACGACAAACGCAACATGAAGCGGGCTCCGGGGAACGTGGCGGTAGCGTAAAAAGATGTTCTTCGTGCGCAAGGCGCAAAAAGGCGCGCTAGCTTAACTTCAATGCCCTTGCATGCAGGTGGTCACGGCTGCGTTTCATCCTCGTGAATCTGCGCTTCGTCGCGCCACCGGAGCCGGCGCAAAAGGCCCGCTCGGGTTACTACCGATCCCTGCCCCACTCACCGCTTACGCGGGTGAGGCCATGGCCGGACTTGTTCCTCCCGCGTCAACGCGGGACGGGAATTGCGCACACGCAATAGCTTTCATTGGTGGGAGCCCCCGCGACTACGGGGAAAATCCGCCCAACATTGCTGAATGTTAAGAAATAGACTCCAGACGTTTTTTAGCCTTTGGCCTATCCTTTTTGCCGTTTTGACGTCATGCGCGCACTTTCAATAGCTCATGTGGTGTTTTCCTCTCGCATCGCCGGTGGCGAGCACCATTGCATCGACCTGGCCAACGCCCAGGCGGCGCTTGGCCACACGGTCCACGTGATCGGGCCGGCGGGCTCCGCGATCGAGCACGCGCTCGACGCCCGCGTGCGCTATCACGGCCTGCGGCTGCCGCTGCTGCGCGGCCTGCGGGTCAAGCGCCTGACGGCCAGGCTGGGCGCGGAGATCGTCCATGGCCATCTCGGCCCCGCCTGCAAGGCGACCGCCGCGGCGACCGGCCGGGCGCGCGTGGGCACCCTGCATGTCGGCTACAAGGCGCATCACCATGCGAGGATGGACGCGCTGGTGTGCGTCAATTCGGCGCAGGTCGGTCACCTGAAGGACTTCGACGGCATGCATCGCGTCATCTACAACTGGGCGCCGGAGCGCAGCTCCGCCGCCTGCGCCGCCAAGGCGGGCGCCCGCGCGCTGCGGGCCGAGCTGGGCATCCCCGCTTCCGCGCTGGTGATCGGCTGCGTCGGCCGGCTGCACGCGGCCAAGGGCATGCACACGCTGATCGAGGCCTTCCACCGCCACGCGCCGGCCGAGGCGCATCTGGTGCTGATCGGCGAGGGACCGCAGCGCGCCGAGCTCGAGGCGCTGCGCAAGGAGGATCCGCGCATCCACCTGCTGGGATTCCGCTGGAACGTCGACGAGCTGCTGGGCGAGATGGACCTGTACGTGTCCTCGTCGCGCGAGGAGCAGTTCCCGCTGGCCATCCTGGAAGCGATGCGCGCGCGGCTGCCGATCGTGGCCACCGCCACGCTGGGCGCGCGCGAGATGCTGGACCCGGCCCGCTCGGCCATCGTGCCGGTCGACGACGCGGCCGCGATGGGCCGGGCGATCGCCATGGCGCTCGAGGCGCGCGTGCGCGGCAACCGCCTTCCGGTGGATTACGACATGGACCGCTATGACCGCGCCGGCGCGGTGCGGGCCACGCTGGGGCTGTACCACGACGTGCTCGCGCGCCAAGGCGTGGAGGTGCACGACCTGGCCGGACTGAGCGTGGAAGACGTGCGTGGTTAAGCGGCCGAAGTCGGACTTCTGGACCGTCGGCATCGTCCCCGAGCGTCTCGATCGCCTCACCCCCCAGCGCCTGCGCGAGCTGCGCGAGCGCATCATCTGGATGCCGCCGGCCGGCGATTGGTGCTACTACGCCGACCCCTTCGCGATGCGCGACGGCGACGAGCTGCATGTCTTCGTCGAACACTTCGATTACCGGACCAAGCGCGCCGACCTGCAGCGCCTGACGCTGGATCTGCGCGATGGCCGCTGGGGCGCGCCCCAGCCGGTGCTGCGGCAACCCTTCCATCTCTCCTATCCGTTCGTCTTCGAGGATGAGGGTCAGGTCTGGATGGTTCCCGAATCGAGCCAGGCCGAGGAAGTCGCGCTGTACCGCGCGGTGGATGGCCATGCGCGCTCGGCGCGATGGGAGCGGGTCTGCGCGCTGCTGCCGATGCGCGCGGTCGATGCCTCGCTGTTGAAGCACGATGGCCGCTGGTGGATGTTCTACGCGGTCATCGGCCCGGACAAGCGCGACCAGCGCGAGCTGCATGTCGCGTTCGCGGACACGCTGCAGGGCCCGTGGACGCCGCATGCCGCCAACCCGGTCCGCTCGGCGCAGGACGGGGCGCGTCCGGCGGGGACGCCCTTCATCGATGCGCAAGGCCACGTGACGCTGCCGGTGCAGGACAGCCGCGCCAGCTACGGCGGCGCGGCGCGCTGGGTGCGCTTCGACCGGCTGACGCCGGATTCAGTCGAGGTCCGGGCGCTGCCCGAGACCTTCACCGGAGACCTGGCTCATGACGGTTTCGCCAGCGGACTGCACACGATGTCCGCCTGCGGCGAGCTCACGCTGATCGACGTGAAGCGGATCGACCGATCGCGCCACCGCCAGTGGCTGGACTGGAAGCGCCGCGTGCGGCGCTGGCTGGGCAAGGCCTGACGCCATACCCCTCGCGCGCAAGCGGGCGAGGGGCAATACCGGCGGCACTTGCCCCTTCTTCCCCCCTCGCCCCAGCGGGGAGAGGGAGGGGAGAGGGGGCTGGTGGCACAGCGCTGCTGCCCTTCGAAGCACCCCCTCTCCCCTGCCCTCTCCCCCCACGCGGGGGGCGAGGGAGTTCTTGCGCAAGGTAAGTGCGGGCAGCGCTCCTTCTACACCCTCTCCCGCGAAGTGGGAGAGGGAGGGGTGAGGGCCAGCGGCCGTCGCAGTGCGGCATGCCGCCGCCGTCAACGGTGATCCATCGACGGCGCAATCTCTTCCAGCGGCTTGCACTCCGCATCGACCCCGAACCGCAGCGCGAGCAGCCCCGCCACGATCACCAGCGCCGCGCCGATGCCGTAGCCGATCGCGACGTTGCCGCGCTGGGCGCTCTCCACCAGCCAGCCGAACAGCAGCGGTGCCGCGAAGCCGCCTGCCCCCGTGCCCACCGCATAGAAGATCGCGATCGCCATCGCCCGCATCTCGAGCGGAAAGACTTCGCTGACGGTCAGATAGGCCGAGCTCGCCGCCGCCGACGCGAAGAAGAACACCGCCGACCAGCACAGCGCCTGCGAGCGCGCGTCCAGCACGCCCGCGACGAAGGCCACGCCCGTCGCCGCCAGGCCCACGCCGGCCAGCCCATAGGTGAGCGCGATCATCCGGCGCCGGCCAACCCGATCGAACAACGGCCCGAGCAGCAACGGCCCCAGCACGTTGCCCAGCGCGAACGGAAAGATGTAGAGCGCCACGCGATGGTCCGGCACGCCATAGAAGCGCGTCAGCACCAGCGCGTAGCTGAAGAAGATCGCGTTGTAGAAGAAGGCCTGCGCCAGCATCAGCGACAGCGCCACGCCGCTGCGCATGCGGTAGCGGCGCAGCAGCACATGCAGCACCTCGCGCATCGCCGGCACGGCGCGGCGATGCTCGCGCGCGCTCGAGGCCTCGACCGGCGGCAACGGGCCGTGCTGGGCGGCGACCTCGGCCTCGATGTCCGCCAGGATGCGCTGCGCCTCCTCCGCCCGGCCATGGCGCAGCAGCCAGCGCGGGCTCTCCGGCACATGGCGCCGCACCAGCACCATGGCGACCGCCAGGATCGCCCCCATCGCGAACCCGACGCGCCAGCCGCGCACCGGCCCCAGCACGTCGGGATGCAGCAGCACCAGGCTGGACGCGGCTCCGAGCGCGGCACCGATCCAGAAGCTGCCGTTGATCGCGAGGTTCACGCGTCCGCGCACGCGCGCGGGCACCAGTTCGTCGATGGCGGAGTTGATCGCCGCGTACTCGCCGCCGATGCCCAGCCCGGTCACGAAGCGGCAGAGCGCGAAGAAGGCGAAGTCGGTCGAGAACGCCGTGGCCAGCGTCGCGGCCGCATACACGGCCAGCGTCGCCAGGAACAGCCGCTTGCGACCGAGCCGGTCGGACATCCGCCCGAACACCAGCGCCCCGACGATGGCCCCGGCCAGGTACAGCGAGCCCGACCAGCCAACCTGCACGGCGCTGAGCCCGAGCGTGTCGTGCCGCTCCAGCACCGCGCCGACCGAGCCCACCAGCGTGACCTCCAGGCCGTCGAGCACCCAGGCCACGCCGAGTGCGAGCACCACGCGCCAGTGCCAGCGCGACCACGGCAGGCGATCGAGCCTGCGGGCGATATCGAGGGAGGCCGTCATCGACGGCCGGAGCGGCAAGAAGCGTTCCGCCCCGCCTTACCGCTGCACCTTACCGCCGCGCCTTGCCGCCCGCGTTCACTCGTCGATGAAGGTCCAGCTGTCCGCGCCGTCGAAGCGCCGGATGCGCACGCGCTCGAGCAGCTCGCGCGGGAACATCTTCAGGTTGACGCCATGCCGGTCGCCCGCCTTCGGCTCGATCGGCTCCCAATGCGTCACGCAGCCACAGTGCCCGCAGCGCATCGTGCGCAGCGACCGGTCGCCCCAGACGTAGTCGGTCAGCGCCCCGCCGGCGTCCTCGATGCGGACCTCGCCCCAGCCGTAGTAGCCCCACACGCCGCCGAGCCGGTGGCACAGCGAGCAGTTGCAGCTCGTCGCCTTGTCCGGCATCGCCGGCAGCGTCAGCCGCACCGCGCCGCAGTGGCAGGCGCCGTGGAGCAGCCGGTCCGTGTCCGGCGCCAGGTCCGGAGCCATATCCGGAGCCGTGCCCGGCGAGGTCGTGTCCGCATCGTTCGCGCTCATGATCAGCGTCCTTTCTCAGCGCCAGGCCGCGGCCGCCTCGTCCCACACCTCGCGGCTGCGCGCGACCAGCAGTCCCGGCTGCCGGTCGCCGGCCCGGTACGGCGTGCCGTCCAGGCGCGCCGCATGGCCGCCCGCCTCGGTGATGAACAGCGTCCCCGGCGCGTGATCCCAGGCCAGCTTGCGCCAGTACAGCGTCGCGTCGAAGTCGCCCGCGGCCAGCGCCGGGTATTCGGCGCCGGCGCAATTCAGCCCCGGCAGCAACTCGACGCCCGGCCAGGTCGCGACGCGCGCCTGATGTTCCTGCGGCAGGAAGCGGGTCTTGACCACCGCCCGCTTCAGGCCCGGCCCCTGCGCCGAGCGGATCCGCTCGCCCTCGCGCCAGGCGCCGTGGCCGCGCCGGGCGTGATGCAGCACGCCCGAGATCGGGTCCAGCATCCACGCGCCGACCGTCACGCCGTCCTCGAGCAGCGCCACCATCGACGACAGCGGCTCCCGCCCCGAGATGAAGTTGAAGGTGCCGTCCAGCGGATCGACCAGCCACACCACGCCCTCGTCGAGCTGGTCCAGCAGCTCCGGCGTCTCGGCGCACTGCTCCTCGCCGACCACGCGCGAGCCCGGCGCGATCGCGCGCAGCTCCGGCGTCAGGAAGGCCTCGACCTCGCGATCCGCCGTCGTCACCCACTCGCCGGGCGCCTTCTGCATCACCTCGTCGTCGGCCAGGCGGCGGAAGCGCGGCGCGATCCACGTCGCGGCGGCATGCCGCAACAGCGCGGCGACGGGGTCAGGGCTTGCGGGCGCGGATGAGGCGGAGATCGGGATCGGCGTCGAGTTCATCCGGACATGCTACCCGCAGCGGCATGCCCCTTGCGGCGACTCCCGCGACAACCGGAGGCCCCGGCTCAGCACTTCCGCCGCGCCGAATCAGCCGTTTGCCGATGGGCCCGCGGCGGCCCCCGCCCTACCCTTGCGTCACTCGAACGGACCTCCGGGTCCTGCCCCCTCACAAGGCTTCCGCATGATCGACGCCGCCCTGAAGCAGGTCGCCCAGCAGCTGAACCAGCACTTCCGTCACCGCTTCGGCGGCGACGAGGACCTGGTCGTGCTGAGCAACCTGCTCGAGCAGAACGGCGGCCCGGTACCGCTGGCGCAGAACAAGCTGGTGCTGTTCCTGGCCGGCATCGAGCGCGACGTCATCGCCCATCGCGCCCAGCCGCCCGGCGGCCTGCAGCCGCGCATGCTGACGCCTGAGCCGGTCTACCTGAACCTGCTGGTGATGTGCGCCGCCAACTTCAGCGGCACCAACTACGCCGAGGCGCTCAAGTGCCTGTCCGCCACCATCGCGTTCTTCCAGGCGCGGCCGGTGCTCGACCACCAGAACTGCCCCGGCATGGACAGCGCGCTGGAGCGCCTGATGCTGAACATCGAGAACCTCAGCAGCGCCGAGATGCACAGCCTCTGGTCCATCCACAGCGGCCGCTACCTGCCGTCGGTGATGTACCGGGTGCGGCTGGTCAGCGTCGATGGCCAGTGGGCGCGCGGGCGCGACATCCTCGTCGGCCAGGCGGGACAGGACGTGCGGGGCTCGCTGTCGTGAGCGCCACCATGAGCGCCACCATGAGCCCCACCACGGGCGCCACGGCCGCGCCGCTGCGCTTCGTCGAGCTGCTGCGCCTGCGCGTGGAGCACGAGTACTTCGACGGCGGCCTCGCGCGCGGACTGTGCTTCGAGCCCGAGCCGGCCTGCGCCGCCTGGCTCGGCCGCCACGGGCTGATCACGCGCCAGCGCGACGGCGCGCTGCTGCTGGCCGCCGCCGAGCCGCAGCTGCCCATGCTCCATCAGGAGCTGCGCGACGCCGCCACGCGCGGCCAGGACCTGCTGGCCTGGCGGCTGCGCGCCGCCGATCCGGCGCACGCGATGTACACCGACCGCCGCGCGCCGCATCGCGTGGCGGCCGGCATCGGCGACCTGCCCGGCCTGGCCGCCTGGACCGCCGCGCTGCCGCTGCGCACGACGCTGCGCCTGCGCAGCCGGCTCAGCACCTGGAAGTACCTGCTGCTCGGCGACTGGCCGGACCAGCCGATCGAGCTGGTCGAGCGCGATGGCCGCGCCCGGTTCCGCCGCGACGCGCCCGAGACGCTGGACGACGGCCGTGTCGCCGCCGTGTTCCGCTCCACGCGTCGGCTGCCGCTGCGCGAGCGCGGCGCGCTGCGCCTGGAGCTGCGCGAGGCCGGCGGCGCGGCGCGCCGGCTCCTGTCCCCCGTTCCACTGGCCGCGCCCGCCGGCCTGACCTGCGAGCACCGCAACGGCCGCCGCCGGCCGGTCCACGAAATCTTCCTCAACCGCTGAATGCCGAAGGAGCCAGCCATGGCCGTGATGAAAACGCCTGGTGTCTACATCGTCGAGAAGAACGCCTTCCCCAACTCGGTGGTGGAAGTCGCCACCGCCGTGCCGGCGTTCATCGGCCACACCGAATACGCCGACAACCGCAACGTGCCGCTGGCGATGAAGCCCTGGCGCATCAGCTCGATGGCCGAGTACCACCAGTTCTTCGGCGGCCCGCCCCGGCCGGTGTTCAAGATCGCCGCCGCGGACAAGGACAACCCCGCCGAGTTCCAGGCCGCGCCCGCGCCCGACCAGGACGCGGCCGGCTTCGTCATGCGCCAGGCCGACGGCGCCGAAGGCGGCCAGTACGCGCTCTACCAGGCGCTGCGCCACTTCTATCAGAACGGCGGCGGCCCCTGCTACATCGTCTCGGTGGGCACCTACAAGGACGAGCTGGACAAGGCGCTCATGGTCAAGGGCATCGACGAGCTGCTCAAGGAGCAGGAGCCCACCATGGTGCTGGTGCCCGAGGCCGTGCGCCTGAAGACGATCGACGACTGCACGGACGTGCAGCAGGCCATGCTGGCGCATTGCGGCGGCAAGATGCGCAGCCGCATCGCCATCCTGGACATCTACGGCGGCGACAAGGCGCTCAACGACAACTCGGCGCCGGTGGACACCTTCCGCGACAAGCTGGGCATCAACTACCTGGACTTCGCGGCCGCTTACTACCCGTGGCTCAACACCTCGATCGTGGGCGAGAAGGACCTCAGCTTCGAGAACATCCACAAGGACAGCGTCGCCCAGCTCAAGACGCTGATGCTCGCCGAGCTGCGCCTGCCCGATCCGCTGCCGCCGGACGCCTCGGCCCGCGACAAGGCCATGGCCGAGGCCATCGGCAGCATCGACGCGGACTTCGAGGCCCAGGTCAAGGCCGCCTTCGACGACCAGAAGAAGGCCGACCCCACGGCCAAGGACCCCACGCCCGACCAGATCAAGGCCGGCGTGCTGGCGCGCAAGTCGCTGCTCAACAAGACGCTGAGCACCGCCAGCGGCGTCTTCAACACCGTGCTGGCCGAGGCGCGCCGCCATCTCAACGTGATGCCGCCCGGACCCGCCATGGCCGGCATCTACACGATGGTCGACAACAGCCGCGGCGTCTGGAAGGCGCCGGCCAACGTCAGCCTGGCCGGCGTCATCTCGCCCACGGTCAGCATCTCCGCCGAGCAGCAGGAGGACCTCAACGTCACCGCGCAGGGCAAGTCCATCAACGCGATCCGCAGCTTCATCGGCGAGGGCGTGCTGGTGTGGGGCGCGCGCACGCTGGACGGCAACAGCCTGGACTGGCGCTACATCAACGTGCGCCGCACGATGATCATGCTCGAGGAGTCCTGCCGCCTCGCGGCCAAGGCGCTGGTGTTCGAGCCCAACACGGCCAACACCTGGGTGACGATCAAAAGCATGATCGCCAACTTCCTCACCGGCATCTGGAAGCGCGGCGGCCTGATGGGCGCGGTGCCGGAGGACGCGTTCAGCGTCCACGTCGGCCTGGGCGAGACCATGACCCCCGACGACGTCCTCGAAGGGATCCTGCGCGTGACCGTGCTCGTGGCCATGGTGCGGCCGGCCGAGTTCATCGAGATCACCTTCCAGCAGCAGATGCCCAAGTCCTGAGCCGCGCGCCCAGGCCTGAATCCCCGCATCCATCGACCCTCACGGAGCAACCGAAATGGCTGATGACGGTTCCAAGCAATCCACCAGTGTCTGGCCCCTGCCCAAGTTCTACTTCCAGGTGAAGTGGGACTCCGCCGTGCTGTCCTTCGAGGAAGTCTCGGGGCTGGACGTCGAGGCCCAGCCCATCGAGTACCGGCACGGCGACAGCCCGGTGTTCGCGCCCATCAAGATGCCGGGCCTCAAGAAGTACGGCAACGTCACGATGAAGAAGGGCGTGTTCAAGTCGGACAACAAGTTCTGGGACTGGTTCAACCAGATCAAGATGAACACGATCAAGCGGCTGCCGGTGACGATCAGCCTGCTCGACGAGGAAGGCAAGCCCACCATGGTGTGGACGCTGACCAATGCCTGGCCGACCAAGATCACCGGCACCGATCTGAAGGCCGAGGGCAACGAGGTCGCCGTCGAGACGATCGAGCTCGTCCACGAGGGCCTGACCATCGCCAACGCCTGACGGCCGCGCCATGCCCGGCCCGACCGACTTCCTCCAGATCGTCAGCGGCGAGAACGTGCCCCGGCGCGACGACCCGCCGCCGGCCTTCGCCTTCCAGGTCGAGTTCTTCAACGGCCGCCGCTTCCCGGCGCCGCTGGTCTGCTCCTTCCAGGAGGTCTCGGGCCTGGCGCTGGAACTGGAGACCGAGGAACTGCCCGAGGGCGGCGAGAACGCCTTCGTGCACCAGCTGCCGTCGCGCGCGAAGGCGCGGCGCCTGACGCTCAAGCGCGGCCTGGTGCAGCGCAACTCGGCCTTCGTCGACTGGGTGCGGCTGAGCCTGCAGGGCGGGCTGGAAGTCCCGCTGCAGCCGGCCGACGTCAAGGTGCAGCTGCTGGACGAGCGGCTCGCGCCGCGGCTGGGCTGGGTGTGCCAGGGCGCCTACCCGGTGCGCTGGACGATGGACCCGTTCGAATCGACCCGCAACGAGGCGGCGATCGAGGAGATCGAGCTGGCCTACCGCGAATGCCTGAGCCTGCCATGACGCTGGAAGTCCGCCAACTGGTGCTGCGCGCGCAGGTGCGCGACGACGACGATGAGGACGAGGACGGCGGCCCGGACGGCCCGCGCCCGGCCGGCAAGGCGCGCGCCGGCGGCTGCGGCGGCGCCGGCGGCGATCCTTGCGAGGACAAGGAGACGCTGAAGGAGGAGATCCTGGCCGCCTGCCAGGTGTGGCTGCGCGAACAGCTGCGACGGCTCGACGAGCGCTGAGCCATGGCCAAGCAAGCCCTGACCCTGACCGCGCTGGACGTGGACGTGGACCCGCCCAAGCCCACCGGCGCGCCCTACCGGCTGATGGTCAACCCGGCCGAGTTCTCGCACTCGCGCAGCATTTGCTACAACACCCGCAAGACGCTGGGTCAGACCAGCAACCCGGCGCGCTTCTCGGCGATGAACCCGGACCAGATCTCGTTCAGCGTCGTCTTCGACGGCACCGGCGTGATCCCGTCGCGGCCGGACCAGCCCGACGATGTCGCCGGCCAGATCGACGCGATGTGCAAGGTCATCTACGACTACAGCAGCGCGGACCATGAGCCCAATCACCTGCGCGTGGCCTGGGGCAAGCTCAGCTTCGACTGCCGGCTCACCAGCTTCGACACCACGTACACGCTGTTCAAGTCCAGCGGCGCGCCGCTGCGCGCCCGGGTCGAGCTGGCGCTGACCGGCTTCGCGACGCCGCAGGACGCGATGCTCGCCGCCAACCCGTCGTCGCCGGACCTCAGCCACAGCGTGCTGGTCGTCGATGGCGACACGCTGCCGCTGCTGTGCCTGCGCGTCTACGGCGACGCGCGCTACTACCCCGAGGTCGCGGCCTTCAACGGCCTGGCCGGCTTCCGGCGCCTGCAGCCGGGTCAGCGGCTGCACTTTCCGCCACTGGCACCGCCGCTGACACCGCCGCTGACCCCGCCACCGGCCTGAGGAGCCCCCGATGCCCGCCGCCCCGCCCAGTCCCGCCCAGTCCGACGCCGGCCCGCTGCGCGTGACCGTCTCCTGCAATGGCCAAGCCAAGCCCGGCCTGCCGATCGTGTCGGTGACCGTGCGCCATGAGCTCAGCCTGATCTCCTCGGCACTGATCGTCATCGCCGATGGCGACATGCCCGCCCACCAGGTGCCGATCGGCGGCGGGCCGCTGTTCCGCCCGGGCACGCCGATCACCATCCAGGCCGGCTACGGCGACGACGAGACCGAGATCTTCCGCGGCGAGGTCGTGCGCCTGGGCTTCAAGGTCGGCGGCAACAACTACAGCCGCATCGAGATCGATTGCCGCCACGCCGCGTACCACGCCACGCTGGGCCGGCGCAGCGCCCACTACATCGACCAGACCGACAGCGCGATCATCGAGTCGCTGCTGGGCCGCCACGGCGTGCCGGGCCAGGTCACCTCGACCGCGGTGCGGCATCCCGAGCTCGCCCAGCACTACTGCAGCGACTGGGACTTCCTGGTCGCGCGCGCCGACGCGATGGGCATGGTGGCCCACATGGCGGGCGACACGCTGGTCGTCGAACCGCCGGCCTTCACGGGCGAGCCGGTGCTCGGCGTGACCTGGGGGCTGGACCTGATGGAGTTCAACGTCGACATCGACGCCCGCACGCAATGGGCCTCGGTGCAGGCGGCCAGCTGGGACCCGTCGCAGCAGGACCTGATGCAGGGCGAGTCCAAGGCGCCGGTGGATCCGCCCGAGCCCGGCGACCTGCCGGGCGCGGACCTGGCGGCGATCGGCGCGGTCGATCCGCTGTCGCTGCAGAGCTGCGCGCCGCTGGCCAAGGACGCGCTCGACGCCTGGGCCGCCGCGGCGCAGATGCGGGCCACGCTGGCGCGCCGGCGCGGACGGCTGGCCTTCCAGGGCAGCGCGCTGGCGGTGCCGGGCGCGGTGATGCAGCTCTCGGGCGTCGGGCCGCGCTTCGGCGGCCGCGTCTACCTCAGCGCCGTGCGCCATGAGCTGACCGACGGCAACTGGATCACGCATGCCGAGTTCGGCCGCCCCGCCGACTGGCACGTCGAGCGCCGCGACGTGGTCGCGCCGCTCAACGGCGGGCTGCTGCCCGGCATCGGCGGCCTGCACGCCGGCGTGGTGATGAAGCTGGACGCGGACCCGCTCGGCGAGCTGCGCATCCAGGTCAGGCTGCCCGCGCTGCAGGTCGAGACGCCCGGCATCTGGGCGCGCCTGGCGCAGGGGCACGCGTCGTCAGGCTTCGGCCACTTCTTCGTGCCGGAGATCGGCGACGAGGTGCTGGTGGGCTTCCTCAACGACGACCCGTCCTATCCGGTGGTGCTGGGCTCGCTCTACAGCAGCAGCCGCGCGATGCCCTACGCGCTGGACGCGAAGAACGACATCAAGGCCATCGTCACCCGCTGCCTGCACCGCATCGAGTTCAACGAGGCGGACCAGGTGATCACCATCGTCACGCCGGCGAAGAACACCGTGGTGCTGGACGACAAGAACAAGCGCATCCGGCTCGAGGACCAGAACGGCAACAGCGTCGAGCTGGCGCCGGACGGCATCGCGCTGGACAGCCCCAAGGCGATCACGCTGACCGCCGGCACGGCGATGACGCTCAAGGCCAAGACCGGCATGACGCTGAGCTGCGAGGCAGACATCGACGCCAGCGGCGCCAACATCAAGGCCGAGGCCAGGATCGGCTTCACCGGCAAGGGCTCGGCCACGGCGGAGCTGTCCGCGGCCGGGCAGACCACCGTCAAGGGCGGCATGGTCATGATCAATTGAGGAGCGCCGCCATGCCCCCCGCCGCCCGCATCACCGACCTGCACACCTGCCCGATGCAGACGCCCGGCCTGCCGCCGGTCCCGCACGTCGGCGGGCCGGTGGTCGGGCCCTGCGTGCCCACCGTGCTGGTGGGCAAGCTGCCGGCGGCGGTGGTGGGCGACAGCGCGGTCTGCGTCGGCCCGCCCGACAGCATCGTGCAGGGCTCGGCCACCGTGATGATCGGCGGCAAGCCGGCGGCGCGCATGGGCGACACCACGGCGCACGGCGGCAAGATCGCGCTGGGCCTGTTCACCGTCCTCATCGGAGGCTGACATGAACTTCCTGGGCCGCGGCTGGAGCTTCCCGCCCCGATTCGACACCGACCGCCGCGCGGTCATGGTGTCCGGCATCGAGGACATCGAGGAGAGCCTGCGCATCCTGTTCAGGACGCGGCGCGGCGAACGCGTGATGCAGCACGCCTACGGCACGCTGCTGCACCAGATGGTCTTCGAGGAGATCACAGACCAGACGCTGACCGAGCTGCGGGTGATGCTGGAGAAGGCCGTGCTGTATTTCGAGCCGCGCATCGCGCTGGAGCGGCTGGACGTCCGCGTCTCGCCGGACGACCTGGGCACGCTGCTGCTGCAGCTCGAGTACCGCGTGCGCACGACCAACACGCGGCACAACATGGTCTATCCGCTGTACCTGGACCAGGCCACCCATCCGGTGATCTCCGGCTGAACGCCAGCACGCGAGGACGCGATGCATCCAGGCGCTCAACAGGACCAACGGCTGCCGCCGGCGCTGGCGCCGGGCTACGCGCGGCCCGACGAGCAGGACGTGGCCGCGCGGCTCGCGCGCACGCTGGCGATGGCGCGCCAGCTGCGCTTCGTCGACGCGCAGGGACGGCCCGCCGGCCGCTGGGGCGACACCCTGGCCGGCGACGGCGCCCTGCTGCTGGCCGAGCTGGCGACGCTGCCGGTGGCGCAATGGCAGGAACGGCTGCGCGGCGACGGACCCTGGCTCGACGAGGCGCTGCGCGGAGCCTGCCTGGGCCTGGCGCAGCGGCTGGACCGCTGGTACGCCGCGCTGCGGGACGCCGCCGAGGCGGCGGCCGCGGACGACACGCTGTTCCGCCCGCTGGCGGCCTGGCTGCGCGAGGTGCTGCGGACCCAGCTCGGCCCGCGCCTGCGCCCGCTGATCGCCGATCCGCGCGCCTGGCATGCCGACTGGCTGGCCACCTCGGCCTCCACCGCCGATCCCGGGCGCCCCGCACCGGGTCCCGCCGACATCCGGCTGCTGTGGCTGGCGCTGTGCCGGGTGCTGCAGCGGCTGCGCGAATCCGCCGCGATCCGCATCGAACCGGCGCTGGCCGGCGGCCGCCACGATCCGGCGGCCGGCCTGCTGCTCGCCTGGACCCAGCTGCTGCAGGCCAGCCGCGCGCCGCTGAACGCCTTCGACGAGCGGCTGGTCGACCACTACTACGCCGAGCGGCTCGCGCTGCCGCGGCTGCCAGCCGGCGCGCAGCGCGTCTGGCTGGTGCTGGACGCCGCGCCACTGCTCGCCGAGCCCATGCCGCTGGACCCCTCGCAGCGCTTCGTGGCCGCGCTGCCGCGCGGCGGCCGCAGCTTCGCCGTCGAGCAGGCGCCCGCGCTGCAGCCCTCGCGCGTGGCGCGCCTGCTGACGCTGCGGCAGCTCCGCGATCCGCTGATCTCACCGCAGCGCGAGTACGGCTATGCCAGCGCCATCGTCGCCGCCGGCATCGATCCGCCGACGCCGGAAGCCGCGGCCGAGCCGCGCTCGCCGGCCTGGTCACCGCTCGGCGGCGGGCCGGGGGCTCATGCGGCCCGGATCGGCCTGGCGATCGCATCCGCGCTCCTGCTGCTGCGCGAAGGGACGCGGCGCATTCAACTGAACCTGGAGATCGCCGGTCCGGCGCTGCCGGCCGGCGGCATGGAGGATCGCTTCGCCGAAGTCGCGCGTTTCGAGGCGATGGCGCAGGAGGCCTCGGAACAGGCGGAACCAGGACCGCGCGAAAGCGCGGACCGTCTGCTGACGCGCGTGCGCCGTCTCTGCCCCTCGTTGGCGGACCGGCCGTGGCTGGCCTATCTCTGGGCGCGCTGCCTGGCGAGCGCCGATCCCGCCGCGCTGCCCAGGCGGCTCGGCCGGCTGCTGGCGGTCTGGCTGTGCGCGACCTCCGAGGCCTTCGACGAGCGCGCGCTCGCGCTGCTGCGCCGGCATGCGCGCCGCGTGCTCGAGCGCGGTGGCCTGCGGGCCCCGCCGGTGGACGTCGACGACCCGCTGGCGATGCTCTACAGCGATCAGCCGCTGGAGCGCTCGCTGATCTTCAACCGCGTCTTCCACGACGCCTGGCGCGTCCGCGCCAGCAGCGACACCGGCTGGCTGGAACTGGGCGCGGCCCTGGTGGCCTGGCCCACCGACGGACCGCGAGGCCTGCAACTGCGGCTGCAGCTCGGGGCCGACCTGCCCGCCATCGGCGTCGCGAAGCCCGATGTCCACGGGCCCGGCTGGCCGGAGCAGCCGGTGCTGCAGCTGGTGCTCGAGGGCCGCAGCCGACTGTTCCCCGCCAGCCTGCTGCAGCAGCTGACGCTGGCCGCGGTGCGCGTCCAGGTCGAGGTGCAGGGACTGCGCTCGGTGCAGCTCTACAACCAGCTCGGGCAGCTCGATCCCAGCAAGCCCTTCATGCCCTTCGGCCCGCTGCCCGACACCAGCGCCTACCTGCAGTTCAGCCATGTCGAGCTGATGCGCAAGCCGCTGACGCGCCTGCGCGCGCGGCTGCGCTTCGCGGGACTGCCGGCGATCGCCTTCGCCGAGCAGTACGCCGGCTACCCGGACGATCCGTGGACGCCCGAGGCCTTCCGCGTCCGCGCCGAACTGCTGCGCGATGGCCGCTGGCAGGACGCCGGCCAGCCGCCGATGGCGCTGTTCCCCGCCGCCGGCGGCGGCCAGCCGCCAGCGGACCAGGCGCTGGACCTGTCCTCGCCCGCCTGGCTGAGCCTGCATGCGCCGCAGCCCGAGGCCACGAGCGCCGACTACTCGCTGCGCAGCCGGCAGGGCTTCTTCCGCCTGAAGCTCGACGGTCCCGCCGATGCCTTCGGCCATGCGCTCTATCCGCGCGTGCTCGGCGAGCGCCTGACGCAGAACAGCCGCCGCAAGGAGCCGCTCCCGCTGCCCCTGCCGCCCTACACGCCGGTGCTGGAGTTCCTGCGCATCGACTACGCCGCGCAGGAGCGCATCACCGCGCGGCCGCTCGGCGCCGACCTGCCCGGCGCGGCCGCCGATCCCGCGCAGAGCCGCCTCTTCCATCTGGCGCCCTTCGGTGTTCAGCCGCTGCGCTCGCTGCCGCGGCGGCATCCGGTCTCCGTGCTGCCGGCCGAGCCGGCCGATGGCCAGTTGCTGATCGGCCTGGCGGGCCAGGCGCCGTCGGGCACGCTGAGCCTGCTGTTCCTGCTGCGCGCGGAGTCGGCGCTCGAGGCGCTCGGCCGGCCCGCGCCCGCGCTGCGCTGGGAGACCTGGTGCGGCGGCGACTGGCGCGCGCTGGAGCCGCATCGCGTGCTGCTCGACGCGACCGACGGCCTGCTGCGCAGCGGGCTGGTGCTGCTCGACCTGCCCGATGGCCTGAGCGCCGACTGCCCTTCGCTGCCGCCGGGCCTGTTCTGGCTGCGGCTGCTCGGCGATGGCCAGCTCGACCTGCTGGCCGCCGCCCGTGGCGTGTGGGTCAACGGCGTGGCGGTGCGGCTGGAAGGGCCGCCGCGCGACGAGGTGCTGCCGCCCGGCAGCATCCGCGCGGCGCAGACGCCGGTGCCGGGGCTGGCCGGCATCCATCAGCCCTGGCCCTCGCTGCCGCAGCGCATGGCGGAGGACCGGCCGGCCTGGAAGCAGCGCGTGGCCGAGCGGATGCGTCATCGCGACCGCGCCGTCACGCCGGGCGACGTCGAGCGCCTGGTGCTGGAGGCCTTCCCGCAGGTGTTCAAGGTCAAGTGCCTGCCGCTGTCCGCCGCGCATGGCCAGGGGGCCGGGCCGCGCGATCCGTCCGGGGACCGCGTCATCGTCGTCGTGGTGCCCGCGCTGCCGCCGGGCCATGAGGTCGACGGCACCGAGGGACCGCGGCTGGACGCCGCCACGCTGCTGCGCGTGCGGCGCTTCCTGCTGCCGCGCATCGCGCCCGGCCATCGCCTGCTGGTCCGCAACGCCACCTACGACCGCATCCAGGTCCGCTGCGCGCTGCGCCTGAGTCCCGGCGAACCCGCCGGCCGCCGGCTGCGCGAACTCAACCAGGCCTTGCGCGATTTCTTCTCGCCCTGGCGCCCGGGCGGCCTGACCGCGCGCTTCGACTGGCGCGTGCGCGCCGAGGAGATCGAGGCCTTCCTGCGCGCGCAGCCCGGCGTCGAGGCGGTGGGCGGGGCCTCGCTGCTGCACGTCACGCGCGACGACACGGGGATGTTCCGCCTGGGCGACTCCGCGCGCGGCGACCGCGCGCTGCGCCCGCGCGCGCCCTGGAGCCTGGCGCTGCCCACGCGCGGCCATCTGCTCGAACTCACCGGCGACCCCGGCGAGCAACCGGCCGTCAGCGGCCTGGCGCAGCTGAGCGTCGGCGGCAGCTTCATCATCGGGCGGGCCGTGGCATGAAGACCGTCAACCGCGAAACCCTCAAGAACTATTTCCGCGACGGCCAGATGCCGTCGCAGCGGCATTTCGAGGCGCTCATCGATTCCATGCTCAACATGAACGACGAGGGCTTCCGCAAGACCGTCGAACATGGCGAGCAGCTCTACGCCCCGATCGGCCACGACGCGCTGATCAGCTTCTACCGCGACCAGCAGCCCGACGATCCGCTGTGGCAGGTGCGGCTGGGGCAGGTCAACAACCAGCTGCAGTTCCACGCGGTGGCGAGGACCGAGCCCGGCGCCGCCGCGGCCGCAGGGGCCGCGGCGGCCGCCTCGCCCGACACGCCGCCGCCGCCGGCGATGACGCTGGATGCGCGGCAGCGGGTCGGCCTGGGCACCGAGGATCCTTGCGCGCGGCTGGACGTGCGCGGCGTGGCGGCCGCCGAGGGCCGCCTGGGCCATCTGCCGATTCCGCAGAAGCTGCGCGACGAGCTCAAGGCCGACGGCCGGTGGCATGACCTGACGCCGCCGCTGCAGGGCTGCCAGGGCTTCGAGGTGATGGCCGGCGCGGGGCTGAAGCACAGCGGCCATTTCGGCCTGGTGCACGCGGTCGCGCTGAGCACCTACAACCCGACGCCGAGCTGGTTCCCCAGCCGGGGCAGCCGCCGCGGCATCCGGCAGACGCAGGCCTGGTGGGGCCGGCGCTGCGACCGCATCGAGCTGCGCTGGCTCGGCAGCCAGGGCCGCGACGCCAGCTACCGGCTGCAGATCCGCAGCGGCTGCCGCTTCGGCGACGACGTCCCGCTGCGCGTGCAGCTCACGCAGCTCTGGTTCTGGCCGGAGATGCACCAGTCCGACGCGGCGTCCGATCCCTTCCGGGCCCTCGATCGATGAATGCGCCGTTCACCTCGCCGCCGCCGCGCACGATCACGCGGCGCACCGAGCCCGATCCGCTCGGCTTCGACGCGCTGCGCGCGCTGGCCATCGAGCGGGCCCAGGCCGCCAGCGGCGAGCTCTGGACCGACTACAACCTCCATGACCCCGGCGTCAGCCTGCTGGAGGCGCTGTGCTTCGCGCTCACCGAGGACGTGTTCGCCGCGCGGCGGCCGGTGCCGGCGCTGCTGGGCCTGGGCGAGCGCGACGGGTTGCCGGCCTGGGAGCGGCTCGGCCTGCACGACCGCGACGCGCTGCTGCCCTGCCGGCCGGTCAGCGAAGCCGACTGGCGGCTGTGGCTGCTGCGGGCGCTGCCGGGCTCGCGGCAACTGGCGATGAACGCGCTGCGCGACTGGCGCGGGCGGCCGCTCGGGCTGTGGCGGCTGACGCTGCAGGCCAGCGCGGAACAGCCCGACGCGGACCGCCTGCTGCGCGAGCGCGCGCTGCGGGCTTTCCGCGCGGCGCGTTCGCTCGGCGAGGACCTGGCCGAGGCGCCGCGGCTGCTGCGGCCGCGGTGGGTGCGGCTGGAGATCCAGCTCAGCATCACCGGGGAGCGCGAGCCGGGCGACCTGCTCGCCGAAGTGCTGCGGCGCTGCGACGCCGGCGTGTCGCGCCAGTTGCAGACGCCGGTCGACGGTCAGGACGATCCCGAGGCGCCCGCGCCCCTGGAGGACGATCCGGATCTTCCGGCGGGTCCGATGGGCCGGCCGACGACGCGCGCCGAGCGCCAATGGCTCGCCGAGGACGACGACTTCCTCTATGCGAGCGACCTGGCCCGGCTGCTGCAGGCGGTGCCCGGCGTGGCAAGCGTGGACGGCCTGCGGCTGCGCGGGCTCGATGCCGGCGACGACCGGCCCGAGGATGCAGCCGCGCCGCCCGGCAGCGTCGCCCGGCGCGGCAAGGACTGGGCGCTGCGGCTGCGCTGGCCGGCCACGCCGGACGATCTGCGCGGCTGGGTGGTGCGGCGCGACGGCCTGCGCGTGCAGCTGCCCGAGGAGGCGCTGCTGGCCCAGTTGGCGCTGCAGCGCCGCGTCGATCACGCGCGCGACATGGCGGCGCGGCGCGGCGGCATGGGCGCCGCCGCGGGCGGCCGCGGCGAAGCGGGCCCGTGGGGCACGCTGGGATCGAGCGAGCTCCTGCCCGTGCCGCCCGATCCGCCGCCGCCGCTGCCCGCGCGCCGAGACGGTCATCTCGCCGCCACCAGCGCGCTGCCGCCGCTCTACCACGAGGCCCTGCGCCTGCGCGACGCGGCGCAGCCCGGCCTGCATGCGCAATGGACCGGCTACGCCGCGCTGCTGGAACTCGGACTGAACCAGGTCCAGCAGCAGCGCGAGCAGCTGCCGCGCCTGTTCGCCCTCGACGATCCCGACCCGCGCAGCTATTGGCATGAATGGCCGGGCGACGCGCAGTTGCCCGGTGTCGAGGCGCTCCATCTGCGCGATCGGCGTCAGGCGCAGGACGATCCCGCGCTGGACGCCGAGCGGCTGGACCGGCGCCATCGCTTCCTCGACTTCCAGCTGGCGCTGCATGGCGAGGCGCTCGATGTCTCGGTGCTGGACGGACTGCCCTGCTACTTCACGCCGGAGGCCTGGCCGCTGCACCTGCTGGCGCTGAAGCGGCAGTTCATGCGGCGCGTGATCCGCCTGGGCCGCGATCGCGGCGCGGGCGCGGACTACAGCCAGCCCCTGCTCGGCAGCGCCGGCAACACGCCGCCCCTCCAGGAGCGCCTGGGGCTGCTGCTGGGTCTGGCGAAGACGGAAAGCCGGCCGCTGACGCGCGTGCTCGCGCGTCTGGCCTCGGCTGGACTTCAGCTCGGTCGCGACGGCCCGCGATCGCGGCGCCGTGAAGGCACGGTCCGTCGCGACGACGCGCGGACGATCGTCGACCCGCGCCGCGATGCCGCGCGGCCCAGCCTCGCGCGGACATCGCGTACCGACGCCGCGCAGGCCCTGCTCGATCCCCGCGTGCCCCGGCTGCCGGCGGGCGACGTGGACTGGACACGGCTCGCGGGCCGGTTGATCGCATGGACGCGGCGACACGGGCTGGCCCGCTTCCCGCTGCGCGTGCTGCGCGCGGCGGTCGATCCCTCGCGCTTCCGTCATGACGCGCGGGCGCGGTCCCTGCGCCTGGCCACGGACGACACGGATCGGGATTGGGTGATCGCCGACGACGTCGAAGCGGCCGAGGCGGTGGCCTTCGCGCGCGAGCTGCATGCCGCGGCCTGTCTGCTGCAGGCGGACGGCGAAGGCCTGCACCTGGTCGAGCATCTGCTGCTGCGGCCGCTCGCGGCGCCGCTGCCAGAAGGGTCCGATCTGCCCGATGTCACCGATGCCGACCAGCGCGTGAGCATCGTCCTCAGCGGCTGGACCGCGCGCGGCGCCGATGCCCGTTTTCGCATGCTCGCCGCCCAGGCCGTGGAGCGCGAAGCGCCCATCCACCTGCATTGCGAGCTGCTGTGGCTGGACGCGCTGGACATGCTGGCCTTCGAGCCGCTGTGGCGCGCGTGGCTGCAGCGGCGCCAGGCGCATGAGCAGGCGCGGCTCGACGGCGATCCGGAGCCCGCCGCGCTCGCCGAGCTCGACAACGCGGCCTTGGCGCTGAGCCGGTGGCTGGAGGGCTGGCATCGGCGTCAGCGGCGCCGCCATGCGGCGGGACGGCCCGCGCCGGATGCCGCCACGGCGAGGGACCGCCGATGAGCACGCATCGCATCGAGACCCTGCGCGTGGAGCTCGCCCATCGCAGCGCGCGCTCGGCCAGCGGCGGACAGGAGCTGCATCGCCGCCTGATGAGCTTCCTGCGCCGCGAAGGTTTCGCGGCCATCGAGGCCTGCTTCGAGGACGCCTGCCCGGCCGGCGAGGTGTGGGTGCTGCCCCGGCTCACGCTGGACCTCGGCGCGCTGGACCGCCATCAAGGCGAGGCGCAGTGGCGGGAACGGCTCACCGCGTCGCTGCGAGGAGAGCTCGCGCGTGCCGCGCGCAGTGGAGCGGGCAGCGCTGGCGGCGCTGGCGGCGCTGGCGGCGCTGGCGGCGCTGGCGGCGCTGGCGGCGCTGGCGGCGCTGGCGGCGCCGAAGGTGGCGGCCTGGGCGAGGACGGCGACGTCCACCCCGCGCTCGCGATCCGGCGCGAGGGCGCGGACCGGCATGAGATCGGACAGTTCCTGCATTACCTGCGCCACGGCCAATTGCCCTGGGGCCTGAACCTGCATGGCCGGCGCGCGCTGTCGGGCTGGCTCGCGGGCTTGGCGGTTCGCCATGGCGCGGCGCTGTGGCGCGCGCTGCAGCAGGATCCGGCGCGGGACCGGCTGCTCGCGCGGCTGTCGGCGATCAGCCCGCATGACGGGCTGCACGCGCTGATCGCGCAGCGGGACGAGCGGCTCGCGGGGACGCTGGCGCGCATGGACGACGAGGTGCTGCTGCCGTTGCAGGGACGCGGGCGCCTGAGCGCCTACCAGCGCGCGCGCCTGCAACAGGCCCTGCGCGCGGCGGCCCTGACGCAGCTGTGGGATGCGCGCGGCGCGGGGCTCGGCGGCCGCGGACGGCGCGCGCTGCTGGCGGCCTGGCGCGCGCTGATCGCCGGGGCGCTCGGCGGTGGATGGCGGGAGGCGATCGGCGGACTAGCCAGCGCCGCCCCGCCCCACGCCACCGGCACCGTCGAGGACGCGGTGCATGCCGTGCGTTCCGGCGGCATCGCCGCGCTGCTGGCGGGCGGCGACACGAACACGCCGATCGATCGCGAGCCGGAGGGCGATGCCGCCCTGTCACCGGGGCGCACCTGGGAACAGGCGCTGCTGCGGCTGCAGGCCCTGCTGCGCCAGCGACGCCCCGGACAGGAAGAGCGCCTGCGGCATCTGCTGACGCAGCTCGCGGCCTCGCATCCGCTGCAGCTCAGACGCCGCCTGCGCGGCTGGGCGCTGCAGCGGCGCGAGCGCCGCGCCTGGTCGCTGGCGCTCGCGCCCGCCGGCATGGCGCTCGTGCTCACGGCGATGAGCCCGCGGCCAGCGCCCGGACTGAGCGGCTCGGCGCGCCTGCATTGGGCGGAGTCGCTGCGCCAGGCCGCCTTGCGCCTGCAGGCGGAGGCGCCGGCGAGCCGGCGTCCCGGCCTGGGCCGGTTGCAGGCGCTGCTGATGCAGGCGAGCCTGCGTCATCTGGTCGAGGGCCACCGGTTGCCGGATCAGCACTCCGGCTGGCTGTCGCTGTGGCGCCGCGCCTGGCTCGACTGGGAGCGCGGCGAGTTCGACCCGGCGCCCCAGGCCGAGGCCATCGACCGGCCGCGGCCCGCCGAACCGGCGGCCACGCGCGGCGAAGCGGCCCCGCCGTCCCGCCGGCGTGGTGCCGATGTCGGCGCGGATGTCGGCGCGGATGTCGGCACGGAGGGCGGCGCCGGCACTGCCACGGACGCGACCAGCCGCGCCCTGCTCCACCTCGAGCGCGACTGCCGCGCGGGCCGCTGGCACTGGCCGCAGCGGCTGCGCCTGGCCCGGCTGCTGGAGACGCCACTGGGCTGCGAGCGCTGGCTGCGGCTGTTCACCGAGGAGCGCCGCTGGCACCTGCTGCAGGCGCAGTTCGGCGCGCTGACGGCGCCGCTGCGGCAGCGCGCCGGGCGGCTCGCGAGCTGGCTGCGCGGACTGGTGCGCGAGCCCGCCGCCGCGCTGGCCGAGCACTGGCGGCGGCTGTGCCATCACCTGTTCATCCGCGGCCTGAGCCCGGACGCGGCCTCGCTGCGGCGGCACTACCAGGACGAATTGCCGCCCGAGCCCGCGGTGCTGGCGGTCGCGCCAGCCTCCGCGCCGGCGCGCGCCACCGAGCGCCAGCCCGTCTGGGTCGACGATGCCGGCCAGGTGCTGCTCGCCGCCTACGCGGAGCGCCTCTTCAAGCACCTGCGCCTGGTCGACAACGGCCGCTTCGTCGACGACAGCGCGCGCGCCGTCGGCGTGCAATGCCTGCAGGCGCTGTGCCACGGCCCCGAGCCGGCGCCGCCGGACGAGTCCTGCACCGCGCTGTCGCGCCTGCTGTGCGGCGTGTCCCCGCACGAGGTGCTGCCGGTCCCCGAGCCGCTGGGCGGCGAGCGTCTGACCTTGCTCGAACAGCTGCTGGGCGCCGTGATCGCGCACTGGTCGGCGGTGGGCCGCACCTCGGTCGCGGGGCTGCGCGAGAGCTTCCTCCAGCGCCAGGGCCGGCTGTGGGAAGAGCCGCCGCGCGGCGGCGATCCGGCGCGCTGGCGGCTGCGCGTGCAGACACGCGGCTTCGACGTGCTGCTGGACCGGCTGCCGTGGAGCTTCCACACGATTCGCCTGCCCTGGATGCAAGGAGCGCTGCATGTGGAATGGCGCTGACACGCCGCACGCGCGCGCGCTGCGGGCCGAGCTGGACTGGCTGTCCCATGCGCTGGACCGGCGCCTGGCGCGGCACTTCCGGCATGGCAGGCCGGCACGCGCGGACGAGGACGGCGATGACGACGACGAGAGCGACGAGACCGCCGGCGGTCTTCCCCGCCACGAGGTCTTCGAGGCCGCGGGGACTTTTCTCGCCGAGCTCGACCCGCCGCCCGCGCTGCCCGAAGGCAGCGAGCTCGGCCGCTGGGTCGAGGCCTTCGCGCTGACGCCGCCGCAGCGGCTGGTGCTGGCGCTCGCGCTGGCCCCGCATCTGCGGCCCGCCGCGCTGGATCTGCTGTTCATGCGCAACCAGAACCTGGATCGCGGCTTCACCGAGTTCGGCGGCATCCGCGCGCAGGCGCATGGCGGCTTCCTGCCCACGGGCGAGACGGCGGCCTTCCTGGTCGCCGGCGACGAACTGCCGGCGCGCTTCGCGCTGATGGCCTGGCTCGACGGCCCGCATCCGGTGACGGACGCGGGCTACCTGCGGCTGGACAGCGCGCCGCCAGGCGAGCCGCGCCTGGCGGGCCTGCTGCTGATCAGCGGCGAGGCGCTGCAGCGCCTGTGCTCCGGCGATGCCGACAAGCCCGACCAGAGCCTGCAGTTCCCGGCACGCCGCATCACCAGCGCGCTGCACTGGGACGACCTGGTGCTGGCGCCCGAGGTGATGGACGAGGTCGGCCAGATCCGCGCCTGGATGAGCGAGGGCGCCACGCTGATGCGCGACTGGCAGCTGGCGCGCGCGCTGAAGCCCGGCTATCGCGCGCTGTTCCACGGGCCGCCGGGCACCGGCAAGACGCTGACCGCGACCCTGATCGGGCAGTCGGCCGGCGCGGACGTGTACCGCATCGATCTGTCGATGGTGGTCTCCAAGTACATCGGCGAGACCGAGAAGAACCTGGCCCGTGTCTTCGACCAGGCGCAGAACCGGCGCTGGGTGCTGTTCTTCGACGAGGCCGACGCGCTGTTCGGCAAGCGCGGCGCGGCGCAGAACGCCAACGACCACCACGCCAACCAGGAGATCGCCTACCTGCTGCAGCGCGTCGAGGACTTCCCCGGCGTCGTGATCCTGGCGAGCAACCTGCGCGGCAATCTGGACGAGGCGTTCTCGCGGCGCTTCCAGTCGATGGTGTATTTCCCGCTGCCCGATGCCGGCCAGCGGCTGCGCTTGTGGCGGGGCATGCTGCCGGCCCGCCATTGGGCCGCGGACGTCGACCTGGATGGCGTGGCGCAGCGCTATGAGCTGTCGGGCGGCGCCATCGCCAACGTGATCCGCCATGCCGCGCTGGCGAGCCGGCGCCGCGGCGGCGACCAGATCTCGCCGTCGGAGCTGCGCGCCGGCATCGCGCGCGAGCTGCGCAAGGAAGGGAGGACGCTGTGAGCAGGCATGAGCACGGGGGACGGACCGGCGCGGCCGGGCGGCGTGGACGCGCCTGGGTGATCGGCGGGATGGCGCTGCTCTGGGCTGGCCTCGCCGGGCAGGCGGGGGGCGCATCGCCGCCGGCGGCCGCGGCGGCACCGGCCTCCGCCATGGCCTCCGCGCCGGCGTCCGCCCCGGCGCCAGCGCCGGTGACAGTGCCTGCGCTGCCCGCCGCCGCGGCGTCCGCCGCCTGCGCCTTGCCGAAGGAGACCTCCCTGCTGCCCGGCGGGTCGGCCGAGGCCTGCGGCTCCGCCTGCTGCGGCGCGGGCGAACCGTTGCGCCTTGCCCGCCCGCCGGAATCGCTGCCCGCCGCCACGCAGGGCCGCGAGTACACCCAGGCCATCGCCGCCGAAGGCGGGCGGCCACCCTACAAGTTCACGCTGGTGGACGGCGCCCTGCCGCAAGGCCTGACCCTGGGCTCGCGCGGGATGATCGCCGGCACGCCCGAGCGGCCGCAGGTCGCGCGCTTTGTCGTGTCGGTGCAGGATCGCGGCGGCGCCGCGCTGCAGCAGGCCTTCGACCTGCAGGTCCGCGCGGCCGCCGCGCGCAAGCCAGCCGCCGCGGCGCCGGCGCCGTCCGCGCCCGCCAGCGACGCCGTGCCCTTCGATCCCCGGACCGGCCTGCAGGCGCCCAGCGTGCCGACCGCGCTGATCTACCGGCTCTCCAGCAACGCCTTCGATGCGCTGAAGGATCACATCGCGGCCACCGCCGCGGCGGCCGCTGCCACCGGCGCGAGCGACAGCGCCGGCGCCGGCCCGATGGAGCCCGTGGCGGCGGTGGAACCGCCCGCACCGCCCGCCCCCGCCGAGCCGGCCTCGGCGCCGGGACGGCCAGCGCCGCCACCGCCGGCCGTGCCGCCGCAGCTGAAATGGACGGACACGCAGCAGGCCCAGCTCGAAGCCATCCTGGCGCCGATGCTGGAGCAGGACTATCTCTCGGCCCAGTTGTTCGAACGGGCGGTGCGGGTGCGGGTCTGCCGGCACGTGGCGCAGCTGCTCGTGAACGACGCCCGGCGGCGCAACGCGCAACTGCCCGATGTCGACGAGCGCGTGGCCGCCTGCCTCAAGGAAGCGGAGGAAAGCGCCGAGGCGCATGAGAAGACGCTGGCCGCCGCGGCGAAGGGCGAGCTCAAGCCGGCGCAGATGCGGGGCTGGCTGCTGCCGCCGGGTCTGACGGCGTGGCTCGTCGGCGCCGCCCGGCGCGAGGAGCCGCTGGTGCCCCCGGAGAAGATGCTCTGGCAGGACGAGGCCGGCTGCAGCTGCGCCGCGCCGCGCGGCGACAACCCGCTGTATGCCTTCCTGCCGTTCTGGAAGGACGCGGACACCGCGCAGCCGATCGATTTCGCCTTCGTGAACCGGCTCAACGTCTTCGCGCTGCCGCTGGCCGGCGACCTGATCCTGCCCAAGCGGTGGGAGAGCGATCCCGACACCACCGCCCTGCTGCGCGCCGCCCGCAGCCACGGGACGCAGCTCGACCTGACGCTCTATGCCAGGAACTGGCGCTTCATCACGGCGCCTTCGCCGGACGAGTGGAAGCTGGCGCGGCAGCAGATCCCGCGCCAGCTCGCCGAGCGGGCCTGGGGAATCATCGACACGCCGCTGCCGGGATGGTGGCAGACGGTCAAGGCGTGGATGCCGTTCTTCGCCGAGCGGCAGTACGTGGGCGACGGCATCACGCTCGTGGTCGACGAGCTGCCCACGGACGCCAGGGAACTCGCGCGCTTCGAGGAGTTCTATCCCGCCTACGTCCGTGCCCTGGCCGAGGTGATGGCACGCCATCCCGGGCGCAGCTACACGATCAACCTCGTGGTGCCCCTGCCGGCGATGGTGGCGCCCAAGGACGGCGGCCTGGCGGCCTTCCAGGTCCCGGCGCTGTATGAGCTGCTCGCCGCGGTGGAGCAGCCGGAGCTGCACAACGGCCGCGTGGTCGCGGACCTGTCCGACTATCGCCGCCGCAGCAATGTCGAGCTGCGCTTCCTGGTCCCGCTGCCGGAGCCGACCTCCGACACCAAGCGGCAGTTGCGGCGCATCGTCGAGGACAGCGCGGTGCTGCACGGCACGACGCGCCGCGCCTTCCTGCGCAGCATCGTGCCGGTGCTGCAATTCCCGGCCGTGGACCAGCAACAGCTGGGCGACGACCTGGTCTACGCGCAGGACAACTTCGGCGGCGTCGCCTTCTGGCCCACGCCCGCGGCCGGCCGCGAGACCTTCCAGGCGCTGCGCGCCACCTTCGGGCCCGCGCCGTCGCCCGCGCCGATGACGCTGCTCTGCGACTGGGTGTGCCCGCATCGCTGGGCGGTGCGGCTCGCGCTGGAGCTGCTGGTGCTGGCGGGGCTGGTCATCTGGATCGCGCTGCAGCTCAATTGCGAATGGCGGCGCCGTTACGGCCGCGTCGCGCTGCTGGCGGGGCTGCCGCCGGCGCTGGTGGCCTTCGCCCTGGCGGCCTGCGATCCGGCGATGGCCTTCCTGCGCAACGGCACGGCGCTGCTCGGCGCGCTGGTGGTGGCGCTGGCCGTGTTCCTGGTGACGGCCTTGTTGAAACGCACGGTGGAGAAGCCATGAAGGACCACGACACCCAGGCGGCGAAAACGTCCGCGCGACAGCCTGCCGCCGCCGATCAGGTCGACGGCCCGAGCGCGCCGGCGGACAGCGCGCGCATCGCCGGCCAGGCGGCCCAGCTCGCGCGGCTGCGCCAGGGCGAGGCGCGGCCGGCCGCCGCGGGCGCGGAGACCGTGCAGCGACAGTCCGCGCCCGATCCCGGCAGAGGCGGCCTGCCCGCGCCGCTGCGCGCGGGCATGGAGGCGCTCTCCGGCATGAGCCTGGGCGACGTGCGCGTGCATTACGGCTCGTCCAAGCCGGCCCAGCTCGAGGCCCATGCCTACGCGCAGGGCCGCGACATCCACCTCGCGCCGGGTCAGGAGAAGCACCTGCCGCACGAGGCCTGGCACGTGGTCCAGCAGGCCCAGGGGCGCGTGAAGCCGACGCTGACGATGGGGGGCGGCGTGCCGGTCAATGACCACGAGCACCTGGAACGCGAGGCGGATGCGATGGGCGCGAAGGCGATGACAGGGACGGCGGCGCAGCGCGCGGCCGTCGAGCCCGCGCGCGGGCCTGCCGCACCCACGGCGGGAACGGTGCAGCGCAAGGGGCGGATCGACCTCGACCATCGCCACGTCACGCGGATGAGCCAGGTCGAGCGCGACGAGCTGTCGACCATGCTGGCGGAGATCAAGCAGAGGAAGAAGGACAGCAAGCAGGTCGCGACCGCGAGCTGGGCGCAGAACGCGGCCGGCGTGACCGATCCCGCTTCGGACGACTCCTACAACGCGGCGATCGCCTTGGCCCGCAAGACCTATGAGCAGGAAGTGCGGGGGCTGGCCCGCAGTTTCGGCGTGTCGGAAGCGCTCGTGACCGGTGACGCGTACTACGGGGCCTCGGCCGGCGGCAACGTGTTCAAGCGCACGGACAACGGCAAGGAATACGTGAAGGACACCCGGGGCACCTTCATTCCCCGCTATGTCCGGCGGGAACTCAATGACGAAGACGAGCCGGACGGCGGCATGCAGCCCACCGGCGCCAGCACCGACACCGCCGCGGTGAACGAAAAGAACGTGGACCTGAAAAGGACCCGCACCCCGCTGACCTGGGGCCAGCGGGAGTTCCTGCAGCAGAGCGTTGGAGGCGGGGGGCACCAGTTCGCTTTCAGCCACACGTCGACGAAGCGGCCCATCCTCAGCAACAAGCACTACAGCTTCGGCGCGCTGTCCAAGGGCGCGATCCTGACGGACCTGTCCAAGGTCGACCAGACCCAGCTCGGCGCGCAATGGCGTCTCGCGCCCGAGTCAGAGGGCGGACACAAGATCCCGCTCGCCAAGGGCTCGCTGACGTCGATCGGCCTGAAGGCGAGCCGGGCCGGCGGCACCTTCAAGCCCAAGGTGTCGGCCTCCAAGCGCGAGAACACCGTGATCCGCAGCGGCTATCGCAACATGGAGATCGTCACCGGCGACGTGCCCAAGGAGGCGGTCGCCGAGCAATGGGCCGGCAGCGAGGGACCGCAGACGGACTATCACGCCGGCAAGTCCAAGCGAGGCGACTTGATGGTCACCAAGCGGGACGAGCTGCAGAACTGAGGCCGGCGAGCCCTCCCGGCCGCTTCGACGGTCACTGCGTCTTCGAGGCCGCCACCAGCCGGTCCATCGCCTGGGCGGGCGTGATGGCCGGGGTGTTCCAGAACTGGCTGACCACGTCCTTGATCGCGCCTTCGGCGGCCGCCTTGACCGCCATGCCGTGCGCGATCGAGGGCAGCAGCGTGCCGGCCTTGCCCGCCTCGGCGAAGTCCGCCGCCGAGGTCTTGGCGCAGTCGTCGTACCTGGACAGGTTGACGCCCTTGCGCACCGGGATCGAGCCCTTCTCCAGGTTGAAGGACTCCTGCACCGCCGGCGACAGGATGGCCGAAGCCATGTCGCGCTGCGCCTGCTGGTTGGCCTCGCCCTTGACCTTGAACATCGCGAACGAGTCGACGTTGAACGTATAGCCCTTGGCCGTGCCGGGCGCCGGCACGCACAGGAAGTCCTTGCCCGCGACCTTGCCCGCCGCCAGGAACTCGCCCTTGGCCCAGTCGCCCATGATCTGCATCGCGGCATCGCCCTTCATCACCATCGCCGTGGCGAGGTTCCAGTCACGGCCCGGCGCGTTGCGGTCGGTGTAGGCCTTCAGGCGCCGGAAGGTCGTCAGCGACTTCTCCATCGTCGGGCTCTTCAGGCTCGCCGGATCGAGCTGCACCAGCGCCTTGCGATAGAACTCCGGCCCGCCCGTGCCCAGCACGACCGTCTCGAAGGTGGTGAAGTCCTGCCAGGACTGCCCGCCATGCGCCAGCGGCGTCACGCCCGCCTTCTTCAGCGCGTCGGCGGCGGTGAAGAACTCGTCCCAGGTCGTCGGCGGCTTCACGCCGGCCTTCTTCATCACCTCGGGGTTGATCCACAGCCAGTTGACCCGGTGCACGTTGACCGGCACCGCGATGTAGTGGCCCTGGTACTTCACGATGTTGCTGATCACCGGCAGCAGCAGCTCGTCCCAGCGCTCGGCCTTGGCCACGTCGTCGATGTTGGCGAGCATGCCCTCGGCCGCCCAGTCCTGCAGCAGCGGGCCCTTGATCTGCGCGGCCGTGGGCGCGTTGCCCGAGATCGCGCGCGACTTCAGCACCGTCATCGCCGCGTCGCCCGCCCCGCCGGCGACGGCGAAGTCCTTCCAGTGATGGCCCTTGGCCTGCAGCACGTCCTTCAGGCCGGAGATGGCCTTGGCCTCGCCGCCGCTGGTCCACCAGTGCAGCACCTCCAGGTCGCCGGCCCGCGCCGGCGCGGCCATCGCGCCCAGCGTCGCGACCGCCGCCGCGATCAAGCCGCGGCGGGTCCAGATGTTCGTCTTCATGCGTTGTCTCCTCTTGTGTCCACGTGGGTGGTGGGGGGAGATTCTTGGAGCCTCCTTGCCAGGGGTCAACCGGGTCGCGGGACTTTTCCGGTTGTTTAGGCGGGCCCGGTAAACAGGCGTCCGCCACGCCCCGCGCAGTGTGGCCGAGCGCACCGAGGCGCTCGGCCGTGGCCTCGCCGCCTCAGCCGCCGCGCTCCTCGAGCCCGCCTCCCAGCGCCTTGTAGAGCGCGATCGCATGGGCGATCTCCTCCTTGCGCAGGTCCAGCACCGCCTGACGCGCCGCGTACAGCTGGCGCTGCGCGTCGAGCACTTCCAGGCGGCTGTCGACGCCCGCGCGGTAGCGCAGTTCCGCCAGCGCCGCGCGGCGGTCCGCGGCCTGCACCGCGCGCTGCTGCGCCTGGGCCTGGCGCGCGTAGCGCTCCTGGCCGGTCAGCCCGTCGGAGACCTCGCGGAAGGCCGTCTGCACCGCGCGTTCGTACTCCAGCACCGCGCCGGTCTTGCGCAGTTCCGCGAGCCGCAGCTCCGCCTTCAGGTCGCCGTTCGGGAACAGCGGCTGCGTCAATTGCGGCGCGAAGGACCAGACGCCGGACCCGCCCTTGAACAGCCCCTTCAGGCCGGGACTCGCCGTGCCCACCGAGGCCGTGAGCGCGATGCGCGGGAAGAAGGCCGCGCGGGCGACGCCGATCTCGGCATTCGCCGCGACCAGCCCCAGCTCCGCCTGGCGAAGATCCGGCCGGCGCGCCAGCAGCTGCGACGGCAGCCCCGCCGGCAGCCGCGTGATGACCGAATCGGCCATCAGCGACGCGCCCTCGGGCAGATCGCCGGGCAGCTCCTGGCCGATCAGCAGCGCGAGCGCATGGGCGCGGTTCTCCGCCTCGCGCTGGCGCGCCTCGCGGTCGGCCTCGGAGGTCGCGACCTGCGCCTCGGCCTGCGCCAGTTCCAGCGCGCCGGTCTGGTTGGCGGCCTTGAGCTGGCGCACCAGCTGCAGCGAGCCGCGCCAGTCCTCGACGGTCCGGGCGGACAGCTCGAGCTGCGCCTGCGCCAGGCGCTCCGCGAAGTAGGCCTCGGCCACCGCGCCGACCAGCGAGATCTGGGCCGCATGACGGCCCTGCTCCGACGCGAGGTAGCGCGCCAGCGCCGCCTCGGACTGCGCGCGCACGCGTCCGAACAGATCCAGCTCGAAGGCCGTGATGCCGACGCTGACGCCTGCCTGGGTCTGCGTGAGCGCCGTGCCGCCCGTGTTGGCGCGCTCGCGGGTCACGTTCGCGGCCGCGCCGAGCTGCGGCAGCTCCGCCGCCTTGCGGATGTCGTACTGCGCGCGGACCATCTCCACGTTCAGCGCGGCCAGGCGCAGGTCGCGGTTGTTCTTCAGCGCGATCTCGATCAGCCGCTGCAGCCGCGCGTCGTTGAACATCGATCGCCAGCCGATGTCGGCGGCCATCGAGTCGGTCACCGCATGCTCGTGGGGCGGGTACTGCGATGGAATCGGGCTCTCGGGCCGCGTCAGTGGCGGCGTCATCGAGCAGCCGGCCAGCAGCGCGGCCAGCGCCGCGGCCACCAGCGCGAGCGCCGGCAGGCTTGGAACGGTCAGCCGCTTCATGCGTGCTCCCGGGCGTTGGCGGAAGTCTCGTGACCCGCGCTGCCGGCGCGGCGGCCGCGCCAGGCGGCGACGCGCTCGGTCAGGCGCATCACGAAGACGAAGAAGACCGGGACGAAGAGGATGGCGAGCACGGTCGCGCTCAGCATGCCGCCGAGCACGCCGGTGCCGATCGCGTGCTGGGTCTCGGCGCTCGCGCCCGAGGCCATCACCAGCGGCACCACGCCCAGCACGAAAGCCAGCGAGGTCATCAGGATCGGACGCAGCCGCAGCCGCGCGGCCGTGACCACCGCCTCCACCAGACCCTTGCCCTCCTCGCGCAGCTGCTTGGCGAACTCGACGATCAGGATCGCGTTCTTCGCCGACAGGCCGATGACGGTGATCATCCCGACCTTGAAGAACACGTCGTTCGGCAGCCCGCGCAGGAACACCGCGGCGACCGCGCCGATCAGGCCCAGCGGCACGACCAGCATCACCGACACCGGGATGGACCAGCTCTCGTAGAGCGCGGCCAGCACCAGGAAGACCACCAGCATCGACAGCGCCAGCAGCATCGGCGCCTCGGCGGCGGACTCGCGCTCCTGCAGCGACTGGCCGGTCCACGCGACCGCGAAGCCCGGCGGCAGCTGCGCCACGAGGCGCTCCATCTCGGCCATCGCCTCGCCGCTGGAGGCCGGATAGTTGGCGCTGCCCGAGATCCGCGCGGCCAGGTAGCCCTGGTAGCGGACCAGCTGCAGCGGCGTCTCGCGCCACTCGGGCGTCACCACCTCGGACAGCCGCACCAGGCCGCCGGCGCCGTTGCGCACCGTCAGCTTGAGCAGGTCCTCGAGCTGCATGCGCGAGGACGCGTCGGCCTGCACGATCACCTGCTGCATGCGGCCGCGGTTGGGAAAGTCGTTGACGTACTGCGAGCCCATCGCGGTCGAGATGGTGTCGCTGATGTCGTTGAACTCGACGCCCAGCGCCTGCGCCTTCTGGCGATCGATCGACAGCTTCACGCTGCGCCCCGGCGGCAGGCCGTCGGGGTAGACGCCGGCGACCAGCCGGCTCTGCGCCGCCAGCTCCAGCAGCCGGGCCTGCGCCGCCTGCAGCGCCTCCACGCCCTGGTTGGCCTGGTCGACCAGCCGCATCGTGAAGCCGTAGGAATTGCCGAGTTCCTCGATCGCCGGCGGCATCAGGCTCATCGACAGGCCCTCGGTGCCGGCCATCGCGGCCTGCGCGCGGGCGGCCTCGTCGGCGGTGGTGGCGCCGCCGCGGTCCTTCCAGGGCTTCATCATCGTGAAGGCCATGGCCGCGTTCGGCCCATTGCCCGAGAAGCCGTAACCCACCACCGACATGTTGGAGGCGATGCCCGGCCGCGTCGCCAGGTGGCGGTCGTAGGCGTGGATGGACGCCATCGTGCGCTCGATCGTCGCGTCCGGCGGCAGCTGGAACATCGTCATGAAGTAGCCCTGGTCCTCCTCCGGCAGGAAGGACGACGGCAGCAGGCGCAGCGCGCCGGCCAGCGCGGCCGACAGCGCGACGAAGACCAGCATCATCCGGCCGCTGCGCGCGACCAGCTTGCCCACGCCCGATTCATAGCGGCGCGTCAGCCGGTCGAAGCGGCGGTTGAACCAGCCGAAGAAGCCGCGCCTGTCGTGGTGGCCGGCCGGGATCGGCTTGAGCAGCGTGGCGCACAGCGCCGGCGTCAGGCTCAGCGCCAGGAAGGCGGAGAACAGGATGGACACCGCCATCGACAGCGTGAACTGCTTGTAGATCACGCCGACCGAGCCGCTGGAGAAGGCCATCGGCAGGAACACCGCCGTCAGCACCAGCGTGATGCCGATGACGGCGCCGGTGATCTCCTTCATCGCCTTGATCGTGGCCTCGCGCGGCCCCAGGCCCTCCTCGGCCATCAGGCGCTCGACGTTCTCGACCACCACGATGGCGTCGTCCACGATGATGCCGATCGCCAGCACCATGCCGAACATCGTCAGCACGTTGATCGAGAAGCCCGCCACCAGCATCACCGCCATCGTCCCGAGCAGCGCGATCGGCGCCACGATGGCCGGGATCAGCGTGTAGCGCACGTTCTGCAGGAACAGGTACATGACCAGGAAGACCAGCACCATCGCCTCGAGCAGCGTGTGCACGACCTTCTCGATCGAGATCTTGACGAAGGGCGCGGTCTCGAACGGCACCGAGTAGCTCAGCCCGCGCGGCAGCGAGGGCTTGAGCTGCTCGAGCCGGTCCAGCACCGCCTGCGCGGTCTTGACCGCGTTGCCGCCGGGCGCGAGCTGGATGCCCATCGCGGAGGCGGTCTTGCCGTCCTCGGTGCTCATGAAGTTGTAGGACTGCGAGCCGATCTCGACCTTGGCGACATCGCGCAGCAGCAGCTTGGAGCCGTCCGGATTGGCGCGCAGCACCAGCGCCGCGAACTGCTCGGGCGATTCCAGCTGGCCCTGCACGGTCAGCGGCACGGTGACGCGCTGGCCGGCGACGGCGGGCGCGTCGCCCAGGCGTCCCGGCGCGATCTGCACGTTCTGGCGCGCGATGGCGGCGTTGACGTCGGCCATCGACAGGCCGTAGCCGATCAGCCGGGACGGGTCGACCCAGACGCGCAGCGCCTGCTCGGCGCCGAACAGCTGCACGCGGCCCACGCCCTCGATGCGGCGCAGTTCCTCGACGGTGTTGCGCGCCAGGTAGTCGCTCAGCGCGGTCTCGCCGACGCGGCCGTCGTCCGAGCGCAGGCCGATGATCATCAGGAAGCCGGACGAGGACGATTCGATGTTCAGGCCGTTCTGGCGCACCGACTGCGGCAGCCGCGCCTCCACGGCCTTGATCTTGTTCTGCACGTCGACCTGCGCCATCTCCGGATCGGTGCCCGGCTTGAAGGTCGCGGTGATGCTGGCCTCGCCGGAGGAATCGGCGGAGGACTCGAAGTACAGCAGGTGCTTGACGCTGGACAGCTCGCGCTCGATGAGCCCGATGACGCCATCGTTCATCGCCTGCGGCGTGGCGCCGGGATAGGAGGCGGAGATCGTCACCGACGGCGGCGCGACGGACGGATAGCGCGCGATCGGCAGCTGCGGGATCGCGATCAGGCCGAACAGCACGATGAACAGCGCGATGACCCACGCGAAGATGGGCCGCTGGATGAAGAACTGGGGCATGTTGGCGCTCCGTCCTCAGCGCACGGCGGCGGCCGGCGCAGCGGCGACCGGCGTGCCGGCCGCGCTCGCGGCGCTGGCGGCGCTGGCCACGCTGGCGGTCGCCACGTCCACCTTCACGCCCGCGCTCAGGCGGTCCATGCCGGTGACCACGACGCGATCGCCCGCGCGCAGGCCGCCGGCGATGCGGTAGTGGTGATCGGTCAGCTCGCCGAGCGTGACGTCCACCAGGCGGGCCTCGTTGGCGGGCGTCAGCACCCAGACCTGCGCGCCGGCCGGGCCGCGCAGCACGGACTGCTGCGGCACGCGCAGCGCGGCGTCGTAGCGGGCCATCGGCAGGCGCGCCCGCACGAACATGCCGGGCAGCAGCTCGCGCTTCGGGTTCTCGACCAGCACGCGCAGCAGCACGTCGCCGGTGCCCATGTCCACGGACATGCCGGAGAACAGCACGCGCGCCTTCAGGTCCATCGGCTCGCCGCCGGACCTCAGCACGGTGACGGGCACCGCCGCCGCCGCGCGGCCCCTGGCGCCGCCGGCCTCGAGCTGCTGGCGGATCGCGCCGAGCGCGGAGGCGGGCTGGCGCACGTCGACATAGACCTGGTCGATCTGCACGATGCGCGCCATCGGCGTGCTGTCGCCGGCCGCCACCAGGGCGCCCTCGGTCTGCATCGCCTGGTCGATGCGGCCGGAGATCGGCGCGTCGACGGTGGAGAACGCGACGTCGAGCTTGCGCCGCTCGTGCGTGGCGCGGGCCTGCGCGACATCGGCGGCCGCCAGGTCGCGCCCGGTGAGCGCGTCGTCGTAGGACTGGCGGCTCACGGCCTCGGCCCTGGCCAGCGGCGCGAGGCGGTCGACCTGCTGCTGCGCGCGGGCCAGCGCGGCCTCGGCGCGCTCGAGCGCGGCGGCGGCGACCCTGGCCTCGGCCTTGAACGGCGCGGCGTTGATCGCGAACAGCGGCTGCCCGGCGCGCACCTCGGCGCCCTGCTCGAACAGGCGGCGCTGCACGATGCCGCTGACCTGCGGGCGGATCTCGGCCACGCGCAGCGCGGCGACGCGGCCGGGGAACACCTCGGTCACCGCGATCGTCTCCGGCTGGACCGTGGTGATGGTCACTGCCGGCGGCACCGCCGCCGGCATCTCGGCGGCTTCCATGCCGCAGGCGCTCAGCAGGCTCAGTCCCAGCGCGCCCGTGCCGCGCCGGATCCATGGCGATCGATGATTCATGTGATTCACTGCTTTCAGACTTCTGGAAGATCGTGGCGACCGGTCATGTCGCCGCAGCCGTGGAGTCTGGAAGGCCTGGATGGAGGGCCGGCTGAGGAAGGATGGAGATTCGGTGGATCGCCGCCGCCGGAGTGAGAATCCGGCTCCATGACGGATACCCTGAACAGTTCGCTGGTGCTGATCGTCGAGGACGAGCCCGAGATCGCCGACATCCTGCAGGCCTACCTCGAGCGCGAGGGCCTGCGCACCGTGCGCGCCACCGATGGCCGGCGCGGCCTCGAATCCCACCAGGCGCTCAAGCCCGACCTCGTGCTGCTGGACGTGCAGATGCCGCTGCTGGATGGCTGGCAGGTGCTGGCCGCGATCCGCCAGCGCGGCGACACGCCGGTGATCATGCTGACCGCGCTGGACCAGGACGTCGACAAGCTGACCGGGTTGCGCATCGGCGCCGACGACTATGTCGTCAAGCCCTTCAACCCCGCCGAGGTGGTGGCCCGCGTGCACGCGGTGCTGCGCCGCGCGGGCCGGCCCAGCCGCCCGCCGGGCCAGGTGCTGCGCGTCGCGCCATTCGAGATCGATCTCGAGAACCACGTCGCCACCGTCGATGTCGAGGGCCAGGCGCAGCCGCTCACGCTGACGCTGACGGAGTTCCGGCTGCTGGCCGAGATGGCGCGCCATCCCAAGCGCGCCTACAGCCGCGCCGAGCTGCTCGAGGCCTGCCTGCCCGAGGGTGACGCGCTGGAGCGCACCGTCGACAGCCACATCAGCAAGCTGCGCAAGAAGCTCGAGGACCTGGGCATCGATGGCGTCCCCGCCAGCGTGCGCGGCGTCGGCTACCGCTTCCGGGGCGTCGAATGAACGTCGAGAGCCGGACCGCCGACGGCCGCCGCCTCGAGGCCAGGCCCGACGGCGCGAGCGCGGCGCGCGCCGGCGGCCTCAGCCGCGAGCTCGTGCGCGCGATGACGACCGTCGCGTTCTGGGTGACGCTGATGGTGATCGGCACCTCGTTCGCGTTCTATTACGTGCTGGCGCAAGTGCGGCCGGAGCTGATGGAGACGGACAACTGGGAGCTCTCCTCGCCGGAGATCGTGTGGATGATCGCGACCACGGTGGCCGCGATGACCGGCGCGGGCTGGGTCGCGTCGCGGCTGGCGCGGCGCATCCTGGTGCCCTTGAACTCGGTGGCCGACTGCATCCGGCGCGTCGCGGCGGGCGACCTGAGCGCGCGGGCCGTCGGCGGCGACCTGTCGCTGGGCGAGGCCTCGCGGCTGGCCGAGGACTTCAACTCGATGGCCGACCAGCTCGAGCGCATCACGCACGAGAAGGCGCAGTGGAACGCCGCCATCGCGCATGAGCTGCGCACCCCGGTGACCATCCTGCGCGGCCGGCTGCAAGGGCTGGCCGATGGCGTCTTCACGCCGTCGCAGGAGCAGTTCAGCAAGCTGCTTGCGCAGGTCGAGGGGCTGACGCGGCTGATCGAGGACCTGCGCACGCTGGGGCTGTCGGAGAGCGGCCACCTGCATCTGCAGATCGTCGAGACCGACCTTGGCGAGGAGGTCCGCAAGGTGGTCGACGTGTACGAGCACGCGATGGCCGCCTCGGGCCAGCGCATCGAGCTGGACCTGCCGCCGACCCGGGCGCATTGCGATCCGGTGCGGCTGCGGCAGGTGTTGCTGGCGCTGCTGGAGAACGCCAAGAAGTACGCGGTGCCGGGCGTGGTGCGCGTGCACGCGGGCGTGTCGGGCGGCAGCTGCGTGCTGCGCGTCGAGGACGAGGGACCGGGCGTGCCGGCCGCGGTCGCGCAGCGGGTCTTCGAGGCCTTCTGGCGCGCGGACAGCTCGCGTTCGCGCGACAGCGGTGGCAGCGGCCTGGGCCTGGCGGTGGTGGGCGCGATCGCCCGCGGGCACCGCGGGCATGCGGTCTGCGTGCCCTCGCCGCTCGGCGGCACCGCGATCGAGCTGACCTGGCCCGACGCGCCGGCGCCGGAGCAGCCGACCGCCGCTCAGGCGTAGGAGCCGTCGAGCGAGGGCCCTGGGCGGCGCGTCTGGCCCTCCACCGGCAGCAGCGATCGGTAGAAGGAGTCGATGCGGGCGATCGCGCTGTCGCGGTCGTAGAGGCCCATGTCGTACATGACGCGCACGCGGGAGATCTGATGCGTGTGGCCGGGCAGGCGCAGGCCGCGGATGCGGGCCTGCAGCGCGGTGCCGAGCGCGGTGACGTCGCCCACCGGCACCAACGTGGCGGGGGCCTCGGCCAGCAGCTGCTGCAGGCCTTCGGTGCGCGTGGCGAGGATGGGCAGGCCGGCGCGCATGGCCTCGAGCACCGCCAGCGGGAGCGCCTCCTCGCGCGATGGGGACACGAACAGGTCCATGTCCGCGAGGGCGGCGTCGACGTCCTCGCGGAAGCCGAGGAAGTGGATGCGCGGGTGGCCGCCCGCCAGGCGCTTGAGCTCGCGCTCCTGCGGCCCTTCGCCGAGGATGGCCAGCGCCGCGTGGCTGGGCGCGTACTGGGCGAAGGCGCGGATCAGCAGGTCGACGCCCTTGCTCCGGTGCAGGCGCGCCACGGTGCCGACGAGGACCTGATCGCCGCCGAGCTGGAGTTGCTCGCGCAGACCAGGTCCGCGCGGGCCGGTCATCGGCTGAGGCGGCCAGTTGTAGACGACGCGCGCGGCGCCCAGGTAGGCGCCGAGCGTGGCCCACTGGTCGCGATTGACGCAGATCAGGCCGTCCAGCCGTTCATGCTGATGCGGCTTGTAGCCCACGTGCAGCGTGCCGATGCGGATCGTGTCGGCGCAGCGCGCCACCGCCTTGCAGGCGGGGCCGAGGTGGCCGTGGCAGATGTCCGCGCCCAGCCGCCGGACCAGCGCCGCCAGGCGTGCCCCGCGCAGCAGCGGGAGCGGCAGGGCGTGATGCGTCACGCCTTGCGGCGTCACCCGCCGCAACCGGGGGCTGCCGCCGCTCACCACGTGGACGTGATGGCCGGCGGCCGCCTGGGCGGCGGCCAGATCGAACGCATGACGCTCGGCGCCGGCCAGCCGGGACGAGAAGACGACGTGGACGATCGTCAACGGAGGGAGCGTGGGGGAGGACATGGCGGCCAGTCTGGGCCGCCGGTGTGGATCGTCCGTGGACGGAATATGGAGGGCAGATGGAGAAGGCGGCGCTCGGGGTCATCCCCCGAAGGGAGGCCCACCTCGATCCCCCCGCCGGGAACTAGTCGCTCGGCGGACGGCCCTCCGCCATCTCGTGCAGGGGTCTGTCGGCGGGGATCAGCGGGTCATCCCGGAGACAGCACCACCTTGCGACAGTCCTCTTCCTTCTTGTTGAAGATCTCGTAGCCGCGAGCCGCCTCGACCAGCGGCAGGCGGTGGCTGATGATCACGTCCGGCTTCAGCGTGCCTCGCGCGATGGCGCCGAGCAGCTCCGGCATGAAGCGCTGCGCGTGCGTCTGCCCGCTGGCGAAGCTCAGGCCCTTCTCGAAGGCGTCGCCGAACAGGAAGCCGTGAATGAAGCCGGCATACACGCCGGGCACGCTGACGGTCCCGCCGCGACGCGTCGCCGCGATCGCCCAGCGCAGCGAGGTCCCGCTCGATCCCTCCAACTTCAGCGTCGAGAGCACCGTCTCCACGGTGCTGCCCTTGGCCTCGAAACCGACCGCGTCGATCGATGCATCCACGCCGCGATGGTCGGTCTGCTCGATGATGACCTGCGCCGGATCGTCGATCTGATCGAAGTCGATCGGCAGCACGCCGTAGGTCTCCTTCGCGAACGCCAGCCGGTAGGGATGGTGGTCGATCATGAAGATCCGTTCCGCGCCCATCATCCGCGCGCAGGCCGCCGCCATCATGCCGACCGGCCCCGCCCCGAAGATCGCCAGCGACGAACCCGGCGTCACCTGCGCGTTCAGCGCCGCCTGATAGCCCGTGGGCAGGATGTCCGAGAGGAACAGCACCTGTTCATCGGTCAGCGAACCATCCGGGATGACCAGCGGTCCGACATTGGCCTTGGGCACTCGAACGTACTGCGCCTGCCCGCCCGGATATCCCCCGTAGAGGTGGCTGTAGCCGAACAGCCCCGCGCCGGAACGGACGTCCTTCTTGTTGAGGATCGCGCCGCGGCCCGGATTGGTCGTCTCGCACGCCGCGAAGAGCTTGCGCCCGCAGAAGAAGCAGTCCCCGCAGGAGATCGTGAACGGCACGACGACGCGATCGCCGCGCTTGATGTTGACGACGCCGCGTCCCACCTCCTCCACCACGCCCATGAACTCATGGCCGAGGATGTCCCCGTCCTTCATGTCGGGGATCTTCCCGCGGTAGATGTGGAGGTCGGAGCCGCAGATCGCCGTCGCGGTCACGCGCAGCAGGAGGTCGTCCTCCGCGGCGAGCACGGGATCGGGCACGGTCTCGACGCGCACGTCGTGCGCGCCGTGGTAGGTCAGAGCCAGCATGGAGAGCCTTTCAACAGGGGAATGGCGAGGTGTCGCGTTGAACAGGCAACTGCAACGCCCGGTCCCTGCTCCCCCGCACGGCCGCTCCGGCATCCGCTGCCGACGGCTTGACGGCAAGGAATCGCGCTTGTGCGCCGTGCGGGCGCGGGGACGTCGTCAGTGCTTCATCTGCTGCTCGGCCATCAACTCCTCCTTGCGCTGCTGCAGCCGCTCGCCGAGTTCGGCCAGATCCAGCCCCGCCTTCTTCGCCTTGGGGAACATCTCGTTCTGCTCCTCCTTGACGTGGTGCTTGACCCACTCGCCCATGACGGTGACCTTGGCGTCGTAGTCCTCGCCATCGGGCGCCACGCCTTCGACGGCGGCGATCAGGTCCTTGATACTCTGGTGCTCGACCTTGGCCTCGGGCACCAGCTCCTTGTCCTTCAACGCGGCCTGCACTTCGGGGTAGAAGATTTCTTCCTCGATCTGCGCATGGACGGTCAGGGCCATGCAGATCTGCTCGACCAGCTGCTGCTTCTTGGCGGTCGAGCGCGTCTTTCCGAACTGCTCGAACAGCGCGCTGACCTCCTTGTGGTCCGCGCGCAGCAGGCTGATGGCATCGGGCGTCTTGCTCTTGGCCGCGGTGCGGCGCGTCGTCGTTTTCCGGCTCGCGGTCCCGGTGGAAGAAGAAGGCATGAGAGGTCTCCTGGCGTTGATGGATGCTGGGATGCGCGCCCTCGCGGCGCGCCGGAAGCCAGGCTCTGGCAAGGCCTATGCCCACCCCAAGGCCCCGTACCGGCGCGGGTACGCGCCTTGCTGGATGAGTCGCCTCAGCGCTTCTCCCCTTCCCCTCATCAGGACCCGTTCAATGAGCAGTCGTTTCGTTACCGAAGACCTGGCGCGCGCCGCGTTCGACGCGCTCACGCCGGCCATCGCCGCGCAGCTCGCGTCGCCCGACATCAGCGGGCTCGGCGTGCTGCACCTGGTCGTGCTCGATCCCTCGGTGCCCTGCCTCGACGGCGCCTCGCAGCCGAAGGTGCTGGCCGAGCACTCGGTCGGCGACCGCGCCCGCTGGGACGTCGACTACGCCGACTACGCGCGCCGCAAGGCGTTGCTGTCGTGGCGCCACCGCATGGACAGCCGCCGCCTGCAGCTGCTGGAGCCGCATCGCCTCACCGGCGACGACAGCCTGCTGTGGGGTGGTGTCTGGCTCGACGGCCTCGTCGTCGCCGCCAGCGGCGCCTTCCCGATCTGGGACGAGTGCTTCTCGATGATGGTCGCCGTGCAGCTGCGCGCCCGCGCCTGCGCCGCCGCCGAGCGCGCGCGCTGACCGCGCGACGACACGCGCGTCCCCGCTTTCCGCTTCCTTCCCCTCTCTTCATCCCACCTGCCGGAGCCCCGACATGATCGACAGTCCCTCGACGACCGCCACGGCCGCGTCGTCCGCCACGCCCTCCTCCCGCGCCGAGACCCTGGCGGCCGACGCGCCGTCGCTCAATGGCCAGGTCGCGCTGATCACCGGCGGCAGCCGCGGCCTGGGCGCCGCGATCGCGCAGGTGCTGGGCGAGTCCGGCATGCGCGTGCTGCTGGCCGACATCGACCTGGACCGCGCCAAGGATCGCGCCGCCCTGCTCGGCGAGCGCGACATCGAGGCCGTCCCGATCTCGCTGGACGTCTCCGATCCGCGCCAGTGCGAGGAGGTCATCGCCGCCGCCGTGCGCGATTTCGGCCGCCTCGACGTGCTGGTCAACAACGCGGCGGTCGACGTCACGGCGCCCCTGACCGAGCTCGCCGTCGAGGACTGGCAGCGCGTGCTCAACACCAACCTGTCGGGCCCGCTGCTGATGACGAAGTACGCCTCGGCGCGGATGCTGACGCAGCCGCGCGGCGGGCACATCGTCAACATCGCGTCGACGGCATCCAAGCGCGCCTGGCCCAACGCCAGCGCGTACCACGCCACCAAGTGGGGGCTGCTGGGCCTGTCGCACGCGCTGCACGCGGAGCTGCGCGCGCAGAACGTGCGCGTCTCGGCGATCGTCGCCGGGGGCATGAAGACGCCCTTCCTGCTCGACCGCTTCCCGGGCATCGACGAGACCAAGCTGCAGGACCCGATGAACGTGGCCCGCGCGGTGCGCTGGGTGCTGCAGCAGCCCGAGGGCACGGTGATCCCCGAGCTCACCGTGCTGCCCACCCAAGAGACCTCCTGGCCGTGAGCACGCCCGTCGATCCCGTCAGCATGCTGCCGGTGCAGGACCTGGACCTGTCGGCGGCGCCCGGCGAGCGCCTGCCCGCCGGGCCGCTGCGGCCCTGCCTGTTCATCGACAAGGACGGCACGCTGATCGAGAACGTGCCCTACAACGTCGACCCGGCGAAGCTGCGCTTCATGCCCGGCGCGGGCGAGGCGCTGGCGCGGCTGGCGCGCGCCGGCCTGGCGCTGGTGATCGTCACCAACCAGAGCGGCCTGGCGCGCGGCTATTTCACCCGCGCCCAGTTCGCGCAGCTGCAGGACGCGCTGCTGAAGCGCTTGCGCGACGAGGCCGGCGTCGTCATCGACGACGTCATGCTGTGCCCGCACGAGCCCGATGCCCAGGGCCGTCCCGCCTGCCTGTGCCGCAAGCCGGCGCCCGGCATGCTGATCAGCGCCGCGCGCCGCCATGGTCTGGACCTGACGCGGTCGTGGATGGTGGGCGACACGCTGGACGACGTCGAGGCCGGCCGCCGCGCCGGCGCCCGCGGCCTGCTGTTCGACAGCGGCGGCGAGACGGTGTGGCGGCGCTCGCCGCTGCGCGCGCCCGATGCGGTGTTCACCGACTGGACCGCGCTAGCGGCGCATGTGCTGGCCGGCCTCGCGCTGCAGGACGCGGCCGCCGCGCGGCACTCGGGAACGCCGGCTGCTCCGGCATCGGCATGAAGCCCCCCGCCCTTGCCTTCGCCGCCTCGGCCACGCCTGCTGGAGACCGTCATGCTGGATAAATGGGACAGCTCGCTGAAATGCCTGCCACCCGAGCGGCTGCAGGAGATGGTGCCGCGCCTGGCGCGGCCGCTGGTCGTGACCAACGGCGTCTTCGACATCCTGCATGCCGGCCACGTCCGCAGCCTGGAGGCGGCCAGCGCGCAGGGCAGCAGCCTGGTGGTCGCGCTGAACACCGACCGCTCCGCCCGCGGCCTGGGCAAGCGCGGCGACCGGCCGTATCACCCGCTGGAGGATCGCGCCCGCGTCGTCGCCGCGCTGGCCTGCGTGTCCTGGGTAACCTGGTTCGACGACCCGACGCCCGAGGCGCTGCTGAGCGCGCTGCGGCCGGACGTGTACGTCAAGGGCGGCGACTACCGCATCGAGGACCTGCCCGAGACGCCGCTGGTGCGCAGCTGGGGCGGCCGGGTGTCGATCGGGCCCTATCTGCCAGGCCATTCCAGCACGCAGCTGATCGAGCACCTGAGGGCTCCCGCGCCATGAACGACGCCCTGCCGCCCGAACTCGCGCCGCCGCAGGTGCTCATCGTCGGCGACTGCATGCTGGACGTGTACCTCGAAGGGGCGGTGCATCGCATCTCGCCCGAGGCGCCGGTGCCCATCCTGCGGCTGCACCGCCAGTCGCAGCGCGCCGGCGGCGCGGCGAACGTGGCGCTCAACCTCGCGCGGCTGCGCTGCCCGTGCACGGTCAGCGGGCTCGTCGGCACCGACACCGCCGGCGCCTGCCTCGCGGCGCTGCTGGACCAGCCGGGCATCACGCAGCATTTCGTGCGCGGCCCCGACATCGACACCATCCAGAAGATCCGGATGGTCAGCCAGCGCCAGCAGCTGCTGCGCATGGACGTCGAGTCCGAGCCGCCGCAGCGTCGCATCGACGAGCTCACCGCGCTCGCGGGCGATCTGGCGGCCCGTCACCAGTGGATCCTCGTCTCCGACTACGCCAAGGGCGCGCTGCGGGAGGTCCGCACGCTGCTCGAGCGCAGCCGCGGCCTGCCCTGCCGCGTGCTGGTCGATCCCAAGCGCAAGGACCTCGAGGCCTACCGCGGCGCCTGGCTGATCAAGCCCAACCTGGCCGAGCTGCGCGAGGCCGTCGGCGACTGGCGCACCGAGGACGAGCTCTGCGACCGGCTGGCCGCGCTGCAGCAGCGGCTGGACATCGATCACGTGCTGCTGACGCGCGGCGAGCAGGGCATGAGCCTGTACTCGCGCGGCGGCGCCTGCCTGCACATCCCCACCGAGGCGCGCGAGGTCTATGACGTCAGCGGCGCCGGCGACACCGTGCTGGCCGCGCTGACCTGCTTCCTGGCCCGCGGCGCGGCGCTCGAGGAGGCAGTGCGCGCGGCCAACCGCGCGGCCGGCCTGGTCGTCGGCAAGTTCGGCACGGCCTCGGTCACGCTTGAAGAACTGGGAGTTCCCGCATGAGTGCCCTGCCCCTTTTCCCGCCCGAGGCGGAGTCGCCGTTCGAGGATGGCCTGCGCGAGCATCGCGCGCTGTTCGACCGGCTCGACGCGATGGGTCCCGAGATCCTGCGCGCGGCGACCTTCATGGCCGACACGCTGCGCGCCGGCCGCAAGCTGATGCTGATGGGCAATGGCGGCTCGGCCGCCGACTGCCAGCATCTGGCGGCCGAGTTCACCGGCCGCTTCAAGCAGGAGCGCGCGCCGCTGGCGGCGGTGGCGCTGACGACGGACAGCTCGGCGCTCACCTGCATCGGCAACGATTACGGCTTCGAGCAGGTCTTCGCGCGCCAGGTGGCCGGCATCGGCGCGCCTGGGGATTGCGTGATCGGGATCTCGACCTCGGGACGCTCGCCCAACGTGCTGCGCGGGCTGGTGCAGGCGCGCCAGCTCGGCATGACGACGATCGGTCTGTCGGGCCGCGATGGCGGCGAGCTGCGTGAGCTGTGCGATGTCTGCCTCGTCGTGCCGCATGCGGACACGGCCCGCATCCAGGAAGCGCATATCTTCATCGGCCACACCTGGTGCGCGCTGGTGGAGCAGATGCTCATCGCGCAGCCGTGAGCGCGGGGCCGACCGAGCCCTCGCCATTCCGCTCGTTCTGGATGGGCGGCTACGAGGGCGCCGATCACGTCAATGGACGCGGCGACGCGCTGGACATGGTTCGCGCGACGGGCCATGACCGATTCCTCGAGGCGGACTACCGCGCGGCGCGCCGCCATGGGCTGCGATGCGTGCGGGAGAGCGTCGGCTGGCGGCTGACGGAGCGTGGACCGGCGCACTGGGACTTCAGCCGCGCGGAGCGGGTGGCCCGGACCGCGCGGCGTCATGGGCTGCAGGTGCTGTGGACGCTGATGCATTACGGCGTGCCGCCGGACCTGAGCCTGCTCGACGACGCGTTGATCCCGCGCTTCGCGCGCTTCGCGGCGGAGGCGGCGCGCGCGTTGAAGCCGCTGTCGCCGGGGCCGCGCGTGTACACGCCGATCAACGAGATCAGCTTCCTCGCCTGGGCCGCCTCGTCGACGAACGCGATGGGACCGGCGGGCGCGCATCCGGAGGACGCCGGGAAGGAGGACTCGCGCATCAGCGGCTATGAGATCAAACGGCGGCTCGTGCGCGCGGCGCTGGCGGGGATAGCGGCGATCCGCGATGTCGATCCGCAGGCGCGTTTCCTCCACATCGATCCGGTGATCCACGTGGTGCCATCGGATGAAGCGCCCGAGCATCGCGAGCTGGCCACGCGCATCGCGTCGTACCAGTGGCAGGCCTTCGACATGCTGGCGGGGATGCAGGAGCCGGAGCTCGGGGGATCGATGGCGGCGCTGGACTGGGTCGGACTCAATCACTATCACAGCAGCCAGTGGGAGGTGCCGAGTGAGAAGCGGCTGGCTTGGCACCTCGGGGATCCGAGGCGGGCACCGCTGTCGGAGCTGCTGGGGTTGGTGTGGGAGCGATATCGGCGGCCGCTGATCGTCGCGGAAACCGGGCACATCGGCCGTGGACGCGCGGACTGGCTGAACGACATCGCCGGCGAGGCGCGTCGAGCGATCGAGCAAGGCGTCCCGCTCGCGGGGGTGTGCCTTTATCCGATGCTCGACCGGCCGGATTGGCATGAGCCCGAGCGCTGGCATCGCAGCGGGCTCTGGCATGTGCCTCGCGATGCGCATGGGCGGCCGGTCGGGCGACGACTCGTTCGGCCCTATGCGCGGGCGCTCGCGGCCTGGTCGCGAGCCTTCCATCTGCGCAGGCCGCTGGCCCTCACCCCCACCCTCTCCCGCAAGCGGGCGAGGGGGTAAGAGCCGGACGTCGTCGTAGTAAACCCCCTCGCCCCAGCGGGGAGAGGGAGGGGAGAGGGGGCTCGTGCCACAGCGCTGCTGCCCTTCGAAGCACCCCCTCTCCCCTGCCCTCTCCCCCCTCGCGGGGGGCGAGGGAGTTCTTGCGCAAGGCAAGTGCGGGCAGCCCCGTCTTACCCCTTCGCCCGCTTGCGGGAGAGGAAGGGGTGAGGGCCAGCGGCGGTGGCACGCCGCAGTCCTCCTGCTAAGCGACCGTCACGCTGCGCTCGCCCAGCACGCCGCGGAAGTGCTCGATGGTGCGGCGCAGCCCATCCTCGAGGTCCACATCCGGCGTCCAGTTCAGCAGCGTCTTCGCGCGCGTGATGTCCGGGCAGCGACGCCTCGGATCATCCTGCGGCAGCGGCCGGAACACGATCCTCGACCGGCTGCCGGTCATCGCCAGGATCCTCTCCGCCAGCTCCAGCATCGTGTGCTCGCCCGGATTCCCGACATTGATCGGACCGATGTGTTCCCCTTCCATCAACAGCATCAACGCCCGCACCGTGTCATCCACATAGCAGAAGCTGCGCGTCTGCGTCCCATCCCCATAGACCGTCAGGTCCTCCCCCTGAAGCGCCTGCACGATGAAGTTGCTCACCACCCGCCCGTCCCCAGGCCGCAGCCTCGGTCCGTAGGTATTGAAGATCCTCGCCACCCGCACATCGACGCCCCGCTCCTGGTGGTACGCCATCAGCATCGCTTCCGCGCAGCGCTTGCCCTCGTCGTAGCAGGACCGGGCGCCATTCGGATTGACGTGTCCCCAGTAGTCCTCATGCTGCGGATGACAGTCCGGATCCCCGTACACCTCGCTCGTCGACGTATGCAACAACCTCGCCCCGCTGTGCTGCGCCAGCTCCAGCAGCCGCCACACGCCCAGCACGCTGCTGAGCACCGTATCCACCGGCGCCGTCTGGTAATACGCCGGACTCGCCGGGCATGCCAGGTTGAAGATGCGATCGGCCTGCGCCATCTCCGGCGTCGGCTCCAGGCAGACATCGCGGCGATGGAAGGTGAACCCCTTGTGCCCCAGCAGCCGGTCGAGGTGATCAATATCGCCGGTGCTGAGGTTGTCGACGGCCATCACCCGATGACCGCGCGCCAGCAGCGCCTCGCACAGATGACTGCCGACGAAGCCGGCGGCGCCGGTGACCAGCACCGTGCGCGGCGCCTCATGGATCGAGTCGTGAGCTTGGTTCATGTCGTGACCTCGTGAAGGACCTGCATCCAGTCGGCGACGAAGCGGTCGACGTTGAAGCGCTCCCGCGCCAGCTGCCGTCCGCGCTCGCCCCATTCGCGCGCCAGCCCCGGGTCGCGCAGCAGCCTGCCCATCGTGTCGGCGAGCGCCGCCGGCCGGTTGTCGATAAAGCCGTTCTCGCCACTGCGGATCACCGTCGCCAGCTCCGTCGTGGCCAGGCCGACGACCGGCTGCCCGATCAGCATCGCCTCGATCAGCGCGAGCCCCAGGCTCGTGTACCGCACCGGATGCAGGAAGAACCGGTGCGACGCCATGTGTTTCGGCAACTCCTGCTGCGAGGCCTCGCCCCAGCCGCCGGGCATCGTCTCGCTGCCCATGCCCACCAGCGTCAGCGGCACGCGCTCGATGAGCTGCTGGTACAGGTCGGCGCCGAGCCGCCTTCCGCGCCGCTGCAGATGATTGACGACGACCAGCCCGCGCTCCACGTCGCCGCGGTACACGTCCTGCGTCAGCGGCCGCACGCCATGCTCCACGACGCGCGACGGCGTCACGCCGGCGTTCCACATCAGCGCGTTGAAATGCGTGCAATGCACCAGCAGCGCGCCGGGATCCTGCACCCAGTGCAGCGTCTCGGTCGGATGCTGCTGCGGCGGGTCGTGCTCCAGGTAGATCCTCGGCAGCCGGCGCTGGGCCTCGGACAGCCAGCGCGGCCGGTCCTCGTCCCACCCGGCGCGATGCTGGTAGAGCACGACATCGAACGGCAACTTCGCGATCTCCTCGACCGGCGCCTCGTGCACGTTGTCGCCCCACGGCAGCGCGCCCACGCGGCCCACCCGGCCCGGCGTGCGCGCCGGATCGGTCACCAGGTGGAAGTCATGCGGTACCTGCGTGAGGTTGTAGAGATAGTTGCCGTGGACGTGCCAGGTCAGGATGCGCAGTCGGCGGGGCATGGGCGCCCTCCTTCGGAATCGATGAGGAATCGGATGACGGCCCGCCGGCGCCCGGCGCCGCGAGCGGCTGCCGGAGCACCTCCTCCAGCGCCTGCAGCACGTCGAAGACGGACAGCGCATGCGCGCAGGCATGGCCGTTGGGACATTCCGGATAGGCGCAGGGCCGGCACGGGGCGGGCTTGGCCAGCACGCGGTGGCGCGCCCGGTCCGGCGGCGCCCAGCGCATCGGCTCGCTGCCGCAGGACAGCACCACGCTCGGCACGCGCAGCGCCGCCGCGATGTGCGAGACGCCGGTGTCGTTGCACACCAGCACCCGCGCGCCGCGCAGCAGCGCGCCCAGCGTCCAGAGCGTGGTCTCCCCCGCGAGGTCGACGCAAGGCACGTCGAGCGCGGCCAGCATCGCGGCCAGCTCGGTGGTCAACGCGCGCTCGCCCGCGGTGCCCGTGAGCACCACCGTGTGGCCGCCGTCATGCAGCGCCTGCGCCACCGCCGCGAAGCGGCGCAGCGGCCACCGGCGCGAGGGCAGCTGCGCGCCCACATGCAGGCAGGCATAGGCGCCCGCGCCGGCGCGGCCGGGCCAGGCGCGCAGCAACTCGTCGTCATCGGCCTCGCGCAGGGGGAACTCCAGGTGCTCGTCCTCGACCGGCAGGCCGAGATGCCGGCACAGCGACAGCAGCCGCTGCGTTTCGTGACCGAGCAGCGGCCACGGCGCGAAGCGCTCCGCGTCCGCGGGCGGCGCCCACGCCGCCGTGCCCCGGAATCCCGCGTTCCAGCGCGCGCCCAGCAACGCCACGAAGGGGTTGGTCGACTCGCCGCTGCCATGCAGCTGGATCGCGAGATCCCAGTCGCTGGCATGCATGGCCGACAGGAAGGCGGGCAGCTCCCGCACGTCGACGCCGCGCTCGGGCAGCCCCGGCCAGCCGGGGAACGGCCGCCATTCATCGACGCAATCCAGGCGCGACAGGTACTCGCGCGCCACCGGCATCCCCATCAGCGCGATGTGCGCCTGCGGCCAGGCGCGCCGGATCGCACGCAGCGCCGGCACGGCGCAGATCGTGTCGCCCAGCATCAGCGCCCGCAGCACCACGATGCGGCGGACCGCGCCGTCGATGAAGGCCGGCGGCGGCGATGGCCGCGTGGGCGTGGGCAACGGATTCATGACGGCCTCACAGGAAAGGCGTCCGGAAATGCCACGCGCCGCGCAGCCGCCAGTACACCGAGAGGAAAGGAATCGCCGCCGAGGTGCAGAGCATCTCCCACACATGCGACGGCGCGAGCGAGGTCCGGCGCAGCCGCTTCACGGCGATGCGCAGCACCAGCAACAGCGCGACGGCCAGCATCAACGCCGCGGCGCGCGGCTCGCGCTGCATCTCGGCGAACGGGGCGCCGACGGTCAACGCGACGATGGCGTAGTAGTCCCACGGCGGCACGGGCCGCACGCGCGAGCGGTAGATCGCCGGATGCTTGCGGTACAGCAGCGCATCGAAGAAGACATTGCGCTGCTGCCGCAGCGATACGCCCCAGCGCTCCGGCCGGACCGGATGCCACACCAGTGCCTCCTCGATCCGGCCCACCGGCCCCTGCGCCTGCAGCCGGAACTGCAGGTCGGAATCCTCGCGCCAGGCGCGCAGGAAGCGCTCGTCGAAGCCCTCGATCGCCACCAGCACGTGCCGGCGGACGAAGGCGTTGGCGGTGACGAACTCCGCGGTCTCGAGGCCGCGCGTCATCAGCTCATGGTCGGTCGGCCGCTCCGGCCGCTGCGCCCCGCCCAGCTCCAGCGGCGCAGGCACGCGCACCCGCCCGGCGGCGGCGACCCATTGCGGATTCGCCCGCATCGCCGCCAGGCCGCGCGCCAGCCAATCCGGATCCGGCATGGTGTCGTCGTCCGTGAAGGCGATCAGCGGCGCCCGCGCGGCGCGCCAGCCGGCATTGCGCGCCACCGCCGGACCGCGGCCGACGGCGGGACGCCGGTAGACGATGGCCGGCTGCCGGGTCATCGCGGCGATCCGCTCGACCTGCTCGCGGCAGCGATCCTCCTTGCCATCGTCGACGACCACGATCTCGAAGCGCTGCGGCGCCAGCGTCTGCGCCAGCAGCGCCTTCAGGCAGCGCTCCAGCAGGTCCGGCCGCCTGTAGGTCGGCATGACGACGGTGATCTCGGGCGCCGGCTCGCTCATGCCGCGGCCCCCAGCGCCTGCTCGGTGATGGCCGGTTCACGCGCGCGCCGCGGCATCAGGGTGATCGCCGCATCGGCCACCTCGCCCGGACTCACGCCGCTCAGGCAGCCGTGATGGCCCTCGGGGCAGACGCTCTTCTGGCAGAAGCGGCACGGCACGTCGCGGAACAGCACGCGCGACGGCACCTGCCACGGCGTGTGCTGCGGATTGGTCAGCGCGTACAGGTCCACGACCGGCGTGCCCACCGCCGCGGCCAGGTGCACCGGACCGCTGTTGTTGGCGATCAGCAGGCTGGCGGCCTCGATGAGCGCGGCCAGCTCGCCCAGCCTGGCCGGTGGCGGCGGCAGCAGCGCATCCCCGCCGAGCGCGTCGAGGGCCTCGCGCACCAACGGCTCCTCACCAGGGCCGGCGCAGAGCACGATCGCGGGCGGCAATCGTCCACTCAGGCCCGGCTCCGCCGCCAGCGCCTGGCGCAGCAGGCGGGCCGACTCGCCCAGGCGATCGGCCGGATAGCGCCGCGAGGGCGCGCTCGCGCCCGGATGCAGCAGCACGAAGGGCTGATTCGGGCGCAGCCCCGCGGCTTGCAATCCCCGCCGCACGGCGGCGCGGTCGTGATCGAGCACGCGAAAGCGCAGCCGCTCGTCCTGTGTCCTGAAGCCCGCGGCGGCGACCAGATCGAGTTGCCGCCTCACCTCATGCCGCATGCCCTCGCCGACCACGTCGCGGTCCGGGATCTCGTCGCTGAGCAGGCCATAGGCGCGCTCGCGCGCATGACCCAGCACGTTGGGGATGCCGGCGAGCCGGCACAAGGTGGCCGCCGGAAAGACGCTCTGGGTGCAGACGGTGAAGACGATGGCCGCGTCATGGCCCTCCATCGCCAGGCGGGCCAGCAGGCGCCGCTCGTGCCCGCCGCGCGACCCGACCTCCGGGTCCAGCCCCGCTGCGGCGCCGGCTTCGATGGCATCGAGCGCCGTGGCGCCCGCCTTCATCCAGGGCGCATGGAAGCCGACGATCTCGTCGAGCTGCGGCAGATGCGGCGCGAGCCCCTTCATCGCGGGCGCCGCCAGCAGCGTCAGGTGCGCGTCGGGCAAGGACTCGCGCACCGCCGCGATGGCGGGCGTCGTCATCAACACGTCGCCCAGGTTGTCGAGCCGGATCAGCAGCACGCGCCGCGCCGTGCTCCAGCGCCGGATGCGATCCAGATCGATGGCCGCCTCGCCGCTCATCCCTGCGCCCCCGAGGTCTGCAACGGCATCGGCACGACATCGGCGCGGCCGCCGTCGACGGCCTCGCCCACGGTCGCGAGATGCGGCCGCGACAGGTGGCGCAGCGGCATCGCGTCGGCAGCCTCGGCCACGTCGAGGTCGGGCTCGAGCAGCCGGATCGGCTGCGCGCCCAGCATCGCCCGCCGAGCCGCGACCCGCGCGTAAATGCCGGCCAGGCGGAAGGCAACACTGTCCCAGGTGAACTCGCGCTGCACGCGCAGCAGGCCGGCGCGCCCCATCAGGCGGCCGATCTCGGGATGGCGCCGCAGATCGTCGAGTCGCAGCGCGAGCGTCTCCGGATCCTCCGGCGGCACCAGATAGCCGGTCAGTCCGTCCACCACCGTGTGCTGGATCCCGCCGACCGCCGCGCCGATCACCGGCGTGGCGCAGGCCATCGCCTCCAGCGGCGTGATGCCGAAGGGCTCGTACCAGGGCGTCGTCACGAACACGTCCGCCGCGCGGTAGTAGTCGCGCAGCTGGTCGCGATCACGGCGGCCCACGAAGGTCACCCGCGCCTGCACGCCAGCCTCCTGCGCGATGCGGCGCAGCCGGCCGATCTCCGGCGTGCGCGTCTCGTCGGGCACCGTTGACTCGCCGCCGACGATCAGCAGCCGGAACGCGCGGCGCTCCGGCATCCGCTGCATCGCCGCGACCGCGCGGATCACGTTGTCCACGCCCTTGCGCGGGACCAGCCGCCCCAGCTGCAGCACGATGAACTCGTCCTCCGGCAGATGCAGCTTGCGCCGCGCCTGCAGCTTGTCGCCGGGACCGAACTCGTCGAGATCGACGCCGCAGGGCACCTGCGCGATGCGCTCCGGCGAGGCGCCGCAGTGCTCGATCAGGTCGGCCGCGTCCTGCGGGCACTCGGCGACGACGCAGTCGGCCTCGCGCGCGATGCGGCTCTCAAGCTCGATGCGCTCGGGCGGGAAGCGGTCCGCCTCCTTCTGATGCAGGCGCCGCACGGCGCCCAGCGCATGGAAGGTCTGCACCAGCGGCAGGTTCAGTTGCCGCTGAAGCCGCAGACCGACCAGCCCCGACATGAAGAAATTGGCGTGCACCGCGTCATGGCGCAGGCTGCGCCGCATCAGCCGGAGCGCTGCCGTGCCGAACGCGCGCATGTGCGGCAGCAGCTGCTCCTTGGGCACGAACTCCGGCGGACCGGCATCGATGTGCAGGACGCGCACGCCGGGACGCATGTCCACCGCGGTGGGCAGCGCGCGGCTGTCGCGGCGCGTGAGCACGTCCACGTGATGGCCGCGCCGCGCGAGCGCCGCCGCCACATGGGCCACGTAGACGTTCTGGCCGCCGGCATCGACGCCGCCCTGCTGGGCCAGCGGGGAGGCGTGTTCGCTGATCAGCGCGACTCTCAAGGGGGCTTCGATCATGACTGCTCCATCTGCCCCGGACCAGTGCCGGGATCAAGCTTGAAAGGCAAATGACATGCCGCTTCGCGACGAGTCGGCGCGCGGGTGGCGATGGCCGCCCCGTCGCCGCGGTTCCACGTGTTCATCGGGCCTTCCGGCCGCCGGCGTGCGAGGCGCCGGCGGCCACGCGCGGAACGCGTGCCACGGCAAGGGTCGAGGCGGCGGCGCCCGCCGGCCGCGCGAGCGCGCGCATCCGGTCCGCGACCCGCTCCAGCGCGCGGTCCAGCCGGTGATGCCGCTCCATCCGGGCCCGGGCCGCCGCACCCATGTGGCGGCGAAGCTCATGCAGCGTCAGCATCTGATGCATGCGGCCGGCGAGGTCCTCGTAGTCGCGCGGCGCGACCAGCCAGCCGGTGCCGCCGTGCTCGACGATCTCCGGCACGCCGCCCACGCGCGTGGCGACCACCGGCAGGCCGCTGGCCATGCCTTCCATCAGCGCGAGCGGCATCGCCTCCGAGTTGGAGCTCGACACCAGCAGGTCCAGGTCGTGGAAGACCGGCCGCACGTCGGCGACGCCCCCGCGCAGATGGAGGCGCGACGCCAGGCCCATGCGTTCCACCGTCTCGCGCAGCTGCGTCTTCATCGGCCCTTCGCCGATCAGCACGAAATGCACATCCGGCAGCCGTTGCAGCAACAGTGCCGCGGCGCGGACGAAAACCTCCGGCGCCTTCTCCGGCGACAGGCGGCCGACGAAGCCGGTCAGCAACGTATCGTCCGCGAGGCCCAGCGCGGCACGCAGGCCCTGCGCCGGCCGCGGACCGGGGCGGAACTCGTCGACGTCGACGCCGTTGGGCTCCAGGCTCACGCGCTCGCGGTCCACGCCAAGGCCCAGCGCGTGGTAGTAGCTCTGCCGGCACACGACGCTGAGATGACTGCCGACCATCCGGTGGACCTCGAGGTCCGGCAGGAGCACCTGGCGGCCATGGATCGTCGTCATCGCGGAAACGCCGGCCAGCCGCGCGGCCAGGCCCGCCAGCAGATGCGCATTGGGCAGATGCGCGTGGACCAGGTCCACGCGTTCCGCCGCAATCAGCGACGCGACCATCTGGATCGACGCCCACGGCGGATCCTCCGGCATGGCGACGACGCCGATCTCCCCGCCCGCGGCCCGGATGCGTTCGGCGAAGTCGCCTTCCGACGGACACAGCACGGTGAAGCGGAAGGCGCCGGTGCGGCCCAGGCCGGCCACCAGGCGCTCGACGCAGCGTTCCATGCCGCCAACGATGCCGTTGCCGACGACCTGCAGCACGTGCAGCGGCGCGGGGGATTGAGGAGAAGGCGGCACCGAGCGCAGCGGGCTGTCGGAGGCGATGTCCATGGTGGAGGCGGGTTCGTGGATGGGCGCTGCGCGAGATCGAAGGCGCGGCGGACGATGCGGATCAGCAGCAGATGGGACGCCAGGGCCGCGGCGCGTAATCGCCGCCGCTGCCCGACAGCGAGGCGCCGGCGAGCAGGCCGGCATGCGGGCGATCGGCCGCGGCCCGGTCGCCATGGGGCGTCGGCTGCGAGCGGTCAAGAGGGGCTTTGTCCTCGATGCCCAGCCAGGCCGCGGCGGTGCCGCTCCACAGGCGCTGGCGCGTGTCGGCGCCCAGGTCGAGCTCGTCCATCAGGTCGACGACCCACTGCTTGCGTTCAAGGACATGGGCGCCGGAGCACGGCAGGAAACAGTCGCTGCCGAACTGCAGCGAGCCCGCACCCAGCACGTCCAGCATCCGCGCCAGCACCTCGCGCCGGTACGGCGGCGGCGGGCCGAACGAGATGTCGAGCCGGAACTGCGCCTTGTCGTGCGGCACGCCGTGGATGCGGTCGATCAGCGCGACGGCGAGCGCCTCGTCGGTCCAGGGCCAGCCCATGTGCGCCAGCGCGACCCGCGTGCGGGGGTGGTCGCGCAATGCCTCGAAGTAGGTGGGCCGGCAGAAGCGCCCCGAGCGGCCGTCGATGAAGATGCCGCTGTGGAAGAGCAGCGGCAGCGCGTGCTCGTTGGCGACGGCGAAGACCGGCTGCACGCGCTCTTCATAGGGATACCAGCCGGTGGGCACCATCTTGCAGCCGCGCAGGCCGAGCTCCTCGATCGCGTGGCGCAGATCGTCGGGCGCGTCGGCATGGCGCGGGTCGACGACGGCGAAGCCGATGAGGCGGTCCGGGTGATGGCGCACCAGCGCCGCCAGGTGCGCGTTGCCGCGTCGCAGCGAGGCGGCGTCGTCGAGCGAGTAGCCGTCGCCGAGGAACGGCGCCAGCAGCACGCCGACGTCGATGCCGGCCTCGTCCAGCGTGCGCAGTACGTCGTCGGCCGTCTCGCGGCCGGTGCAATGAAGGTGGGCGTCGATGATCATGACAAGGACGCCGTCAGGCCGCGCGCAGCGAGTGGCCGATGACCGGCGCGTCCGGCTGCGCGGGACGCGCCACCTCGTCCAGCCACGCGCGCACGCGTTGCGCGCCCGCGTCCCAGGAACTGGCCTGCACCACGGCCGCGGCGCTGCCATGCCAGTACTCGCGCGAGGCGGCATCCTCGTCCAGCACCTCCTCGCAGGCGGCCACGAAGGACGCGGCGTCGGCGCCGATGCGGACCACGTCGCCATAGAGCCCGACCACGTCCCGGATCGGCGTGCTGACCACCGGCTTGCCGCCGGCCAGGTATTCCAGCGTCTTGGTCGGGCTGATGAAGCGCGTCGAGTCGTTCATCGCGAAGGGCATCAGGCACAGGTCCCAGCCCGCCAGCAGGTGCGGCAGCAGCTCGTAGCGCTGCATGCCCAGCCAATGGATGTTGGGATGGCGCGGCAGGTCCTGCTCCGAGATCTTCACGACCGGGCCGACCATGACCAGCTGCCAGTCCGGCCGCGCCTGGGCGATGGCCGCGACCAGCGCGAGGTCCATGCGCTCGTCGATGACGCCGAAGAAGCCCAGCCGCGGATGCGGAATGTGCCCTTGCAGCTCCCGCGACCGCCATGCCAGCGGATGGTCGCGACCGGTCGTCGGCGGCGCGAAATGCGCGGCGTCGACGGCGCTCGGCAGGCAGTGCAGATGCGGATGCTGGCCCCGGCGCGCTTCATAGAGCGCCGGGCCGCCGCAGAGCACCAGGTCGGCCGTGCTCATCAGCGCGTTCTCCCGCTGCCGCAGTTGCGCCGGCGCGTTCTTGAAGGCGGACAGCTCGTCCATGCAGTCGTAGACCAGCGCGCGCGGGTGCATGCCGGCGATCAGCGGCAACGCCATCGGCGTGTAGAGCCAGACCAGGTAATCGCGGACCTCGCGCTGCGCGAGCTCGCGTTCGAGCAGCGGCAGCAGCAACGGCAGCTGCGCGTCGTCGAAGCCGGGCGCGGCCACCGGCGTGAACGGGACCATCACCTCGATCTCGCCCGCGGGGCCGCCGACGCGGCGCGTCTCGATGCGCGCCGCGCCGGCGGGATCGTGCACCGGTTCCTCGATGAAGAGCACGCGATAGCCGGCCGCCAGCCGGGACATCAGGTGCTGGGGACGCTGGAACACGAAGTCCCAGCGCAGATGCGAGAACACGAGGAGGTAAGGCTGCTGTGGCATGGAGGGTCTCTTCGGATGTGCGTGACGACCGGTTCGGCAAGACCGAATCCCGAGGTGTTGCCGTACAGCGCTCTCGATCGCATCGGCTCGCACTCGTCGCCCATTCACGGGACGGTCATGCGCTTGTGTGCGACGGAGCACACCGCTTCGCATCACGTTTGCCAGAGCGCCGCTTTTGCCGAAGCGCTTGCGGATCGTGATCGACGCGGATTACCGATGAACACGGGGTTCTTCGGCGATCTCGTACGGATGGCGTGTCCCTTTCCTCACGCTTTCCAGGCATCCCGCTTGCGAAGGGGACACCGATGGACGCCCCCGCCGCCGCTTCTCCCCCTGCCCTTCCCGCCCGCGGTTCCCCGCGCCAGGTCTTCGCCGGTCTGGCGCGGGCGCTGTGGCGCTGGCGCGCGCGCACGCTGCTCGCGATGCTGCTGCTGATCCTCTCCAAGCTCGCGGCGGTCGGCGTGCCGGCGGTGCTCAAGGCGATCGTCGACCACCTGACCCCGGCGCAGCCCGCGGCCGCGACGGCCTCCGCGGCGAGCGCGCTGGCCGTGGGCCTGTCCGTCCCGGTGTGGCTGTTGATCGGCTACGCGCTGCTGCGCTACGCGAGCACCCTTTTCACCGAGCTGCGCGACCTGGCCTTCGCGCGCGTCGGCAAGCAGGTCGTCAGCAGCTTCTCGGAGCGCGCCTTCGCGCAACTGCTGGCCATGAGCCCGCGCTTCCACGCGCAGCGCAACACCGGCTCGCTGGTGCGCGAGGTCGAGCGCGGCACCGATGGCCTGGGCTATCTGCTCGGGGCCGGCGTCTTCACCGTCGTGCCCACCGCGGTGGAGTTCGGCGCCGTGCTGGTGATCATCCTCAGCGGCTACGGCGCCAAGTTCGTCCTCGTCATCGCGGGCGCGATGGCGGCGTACAGCGTCTGGACCGGCTGGATGACGCGCAGCCGCGTCGAGAAGCAGCGCGCGATGAACGAGTACGACTCGCGCGCGCACGGGCTGCTGGTCGACACGCTGCTGAACTACGAGGCCGTCAAGACGCATGGCCGCGAGGACAGCGAGCGCGAACGCTACGGGGGCGTGCTGGCGCGGTGGGTCGAGGGCAGCGTCAGCAGCCAGCGGACGCTGTCCATGCTCCATCTGGGCCAGGCCGCGATCATCGCCGTCGGCGTCGGCTGGGTGATGCTGCTGGCGGGCTTCGACACGGTGGCCGGCCGGATGAGCATCGGCGACCTGGTCATGGTCAACGCCTACCTGATCCAGGTCTTCCTGCCGCTGAACACGCTGGGCTTCGTCTTCCGCGAGACGCGCGACGCGCTGCTCAACACCGAGATGCTCTTCAACCTGCTCGCGCGCGCGCCCGACATCCAGGACGCGCCGGGCGCGCGGGCGCTGCCGCCGGGCGACACGACCGTGCGCTTCGACGACATCCGCTTCGGCTACGAGCGCGAGCGGCAGATCCTCAAGGGCCTGACGCTGGAGATCCCGCATGGCCAGACCTTCGCGGTGGTGGGCAGCAGCGGCTCGGGCAAGTCGACGCTGGCGCGGCTGCTGATGCGCATGTACGACCCCGATGGCGGCGAGGTCAGCATCGGCGGCCTGCCGCTGAAGGCGCTCACGCAGCAGAGCCTGCGCCAGGCGATCGGCGTGGTGCCGCAGGATCCGGTGCTCTTCAACGACACCATCGCCTACAACATCGGCTATGGCCGGCCCGAGGCGGGGCGCGAGGCCATCGTCGCGGCGGCCCGCGCGGCCCAGGCCGACGAGTTCATCAGCCTGCTGCCCGACGGCTACGAGACACGGGTCGGCGAGCGCGGCGCGCGGCTGTCCGGCGGCGAGAAGCAGCGCATCGCCATCGCGCGCGCGTTCCTGAAGAACCCGCCGATCGTGGTGCTGGACGAGGCGACCTCGGCCCTGGACACCAAGGCCGAGCGCGCGATCCAGGGCGCGCTCGACGAGGTCGCGCGCGACCGGACCTCGCTGATCATCGCCCACCGCCTGTCGACGGTGGTCGACGCCGACCAGATCATCGTGATGGACCGCGGCGAGATCGTCGAGCGCGGCCGGCATGACGAGCTGCTCGAGCGGCGCGGACTGTACGCGCAGCTCTGGGAACTGCAGCGCCAGCAGCAGCAGACCGAGTCGCTGGAGCGCCGCATCACGCAGCATCCGGTCAACGTCGCCGGGCTGCTGGTGCTCAGCCTGGACGGGCTGCGCGACACGCTGGCCGACGCCGACATCGACCTCTACACCGACATCGACCTGAACGTGGCCAGCATCCACGGCGACGCCAGCCGCATCGCGCGCATCGTCCAGCTGGTCTGCCTGCTGGCGCTGCGCGGCGCGAGCCACGGGCGCATGGAGGGCCGGCTGCAGCGCGTGGACCGCACCAGCCAGCTGACGGTCGGCTTCCATGGCCGCCTGGATCCCGGCACCGGAGCGCCGGACACGCTGGAGCTGCGCACGCTGGTCAACGAGGCGGGCGGCCATCTCGGCATCGAGCGCGATCCGGACGCGGGCCTGCAGCAGTACATCGTCGACTTCCCGCTGCCGGCGCTGGCCGAGGCGCCGCTGTCCGAGGACGAGCTGCGGGCCGCGCCGCCGGAGCTGGCCCAGGCGGCGATCGAGCAGCGCGAGACCGCGCTGGAGACGGTCTTCGGGCTCGACCCGCATCCGCTGTCGGGCCTCAACGTCATGTGCGTCGACGACGACGAGGACGCGCTGGAGTCGCTGGGGCTGCTGCTCGAGCACGACGGCGCGCGCACCGAGCGCGTCACCTCCGGCCGCGAGGCGCTGCGGCGCCTGGCCGAGCGCGAACCGGCCGCCTGGCCCAACGTCTTCGTCTGCGACATCGCGCTCGGTCCCGAGGACGGCCACGCCGTGGTCCGCGGGCTGCGCGCGCTGGAGGCGCAGCGGCAGGTCCCGCTCGGACGGCGTCTTCCGGCGATCGCGCTGACCGGCATGGCCCAGCCCGAGGACCGGCTGCGCGCGCTGGTGGCCGGCTTCCAGCGCCACATGGCCAAGCCGGTCGTGCCCGAGGACCTGATCCGGACGCTGCACGACCTCGCGCACGTGCCGGCCTGAACGGCGTCGCCATCGGTCGATCTTTCCGGACACCGGCACGAACTTCAAATTTGCAGAAGCTTCTTCACCCCCTTGGAGCCCTCATGAACCCGACATCACCTCGCCCCTTGCTGACGCTGGGCATCAACGCGAGCTTCCACGACTCCGCGGCGGCGCTGATGCGCGACGGCGAGGTCGTGGCGGCCGCCGAGGAGGAGCGCTTCACCCGCATCAAGCACGGCAAGCGGCCCGTGCCCTTCACCGCCTGGGAGCTGCCGTACCACGCGATCGACTACTGCCTGAAGGAGGCCGGCGCGACGCTGGCGGACGTGGGGCATGTCGCGTACAGCTTCGACCCGGCGCGATTCCTCGGCGACCGGGTGCCGGACGGCCGCTTCACGCTGCCGCTCAAGCCCTCGGACTTCGACGCCGGTCCCTGGGAGAACCCGTGGGATCCGCTGTTCGCGGCCTACGTGCTGAATGCGCCGCGGATGCTCACCGACGCCGTCCCGCATCACCTGCGCAAGCGTTTCGGCGGCGTGAAGCACGCAAGCGCGCCGTACCGCTGGCATTTCGTGCCGCACCATCTCTGCCATCAGGCGAGCGCCTTCCTCGCGGCGCCGTTCGACCGCTGCGCGGTCATGACCATCGACGGCCGCGGCGAGCAGGCCAGCACCTGCTACGGCCGCTACCGCGACAACCGCTATGAGCCGCTCGGCGAGGTCCACGTGCCGCATTCGCTGGGCCTGCTCTACGAGCGGGTCACCGCCTACCTCGGCTTCCTGCATTCGAGCGACGAGTACAAGGTGATGGCGCTGGCCGCGCTGGGCACGCCCCGGCATGCCGGCGTGCTGCGCGAGCATCTGGCCGTCGACGCGGACGGGCAGTACCGCAACCTGCCGCTGGACCTGATCGAGCGCTTCGGCCCCGCGCGCGTGCCGGGCGCCACGATGACGCAGACCTACCTGGACCTGGCCGCCTCGCTGCAGGACGTGCTCGAGGAATCCGTGCTGCAACTGGGCGTGTGGCTGCGCGAGCGCAGCGGCGAGGATCAGCTCGCGATGGCGGGCGGCGTGGCGCTGAACTGCGTCATGAACTCGCGCCTGCGCGACGCGGGCATCTTCCGGCGCGTCTGGGTGCAGCCGGCGGCGGGCGACGCCGGCACGGCGCTGGGCGCGGCGCTGTGGGTCGACGCGCGAGAACGCGCCGGGCAGCCCGCCGGACAGCCCGCCGGACAGCCCACCGAAGTGGCCGAGGACCAGCCGCTGCAACTGGCCGAGCGCCGCTGGCGGATGGGACACGCCTACCTGGGTCCCGCCTTCGACGACGGCGAGATCGAGGCGCTGCTCCAGTGGGCGCAGCTGCGCTACCGCAAGGTCGAGGACGTGGCGCGGGAGACGGCGACCCTGCTGGCGCAGAACAAGATCATCGGCTGGTTCCAGGGCCGGATGGAGTTCGGGCCGCGCGCGCTGGGCGCGCGATCGCTGCTGGCGTCGCCGGTCGATCCGCAGATGCAGGCGCGCCTGAACGAGCTCAAGGACCGCGAGGATTTCCGGCCGGTCGCCCCGGCGGTGAACCGCGAGGACATGGCGGACTGGTTCGAGCCGGCCGATGCCAACGAGGGCGAATCGCCCTTCATGCTCTTCGTCTACCGCGTGAAGCCGGGCCAGTCCGAGCGCATTCCCTCGGCGCTGCACAGCGACCGCACCGCGCGGGTGCAGACGGTGGATGCCGCGACCAACCCGCTGTTCCACGACCTGCTGAAGGCGGTCGGCGAGAAGACCGGCGTGCCCGTGCTGGTGAACACCTCGTTCAACGTGCGCGGCGAGCCCATCGTCGGCACGCCGAAGGCGGCGATCGAGGCCTTCTTCAGCACGCCGCTGGATGCGCTGGTCATCGGCTCCTTCATCCTGGAGAAGTAGAGGACGCGGCGCGGCCGGCCCGGTCAATGCGCCAGCAGATAGCGCGCCATCAACCGCGCCTGGGTGTCGCTGATCCCCAGCGTCGGCATCGCGGAATGGGCATCGATCGCCTGGGGATCCCGGATCCAGGCGGCGATGCCGTCCTCGGTGGGGAAGGCCTTGCCGCCGATGCGGTCGCGGCCGGCGAGCCCGCTCAGGCGCGGCCCGTTCGAGGTGTCGGGGCCGACGACGCCAGGAATGACGTGGCAGGCCGTGCAGCCGTGCTGGCGGAAGGCGCGCTGCGCGAGCTCGGCTGTCGCCAGCGGCGGATCGAGCGGCGCGGGCGCGTCCACGACGCCGTCGCAACGCGGCACCGGCGCCGGCATCGGCGCCGGCATCCGGGACGATGACCGGGTCACGGCCGCGCCCGCGGCCGGCGCGGCCGGCCCGGCCGTGAGCGCCCGGTACTGATCGGGCGTCATCAGCGGCAGCGCGTCGAGAAAGGCGACGACGGACCAGAGCTCGCGCTCGTCCAGCCGGTACTCCCACGCCGGCATGCCGCTCATCTTGATCCCGTTGCGCGTGATCCAGTACAGGTCCTGGCGGCGCCAATGGCGGGTCGCCTCGATCAGCGAGGTCGGCACCGGCTGCATGCCGAGCGAGAACCGTTCGGGCGCCACGCCGGGCGCGCCATGACAGGTCACGCAGCGGTCGCGGAAGCAGGCCGCGCCCTGCATCACGCGGGCCGGCGTGAGCAGGTCGGCGGGGGGCTGATGGGCATCGGCGCGGCGCTGGACGGCGCGCTTGAGGGCGAACTCCAGCAGCGAATGCACCGGCTGCAGGTGCGGTCCGGTCGCCGACACGTCATACGCCCCGAACCAGACGAACGCCGCCGCGCCGGCCGCGCCCAGCACGCCCGCGGCCGCGAGGGCCGCGATCGCGGCCTTGGCCGCGCGTGGCGCGGGCGGGCTCGCGCCATCCGGGGGGCGTCGTGGATCGCTCATGGCCGCAGCAAGGCAAGCGCGATGCCGGACCGCTGCCAGGGCAGGCACTTCGTGTGCCGGGGAGCGCGCATGACGCCCCCGGACCGCCCTCCCCGCCAGCCCCTCGCCCGCTCGCCGGTGGCGGTCCTCGCCGCGGCCGCGCTGCTGCTCGGTGTCGCGCTTGCCGCCTGCGGCCCCGCGCCGGACGAACCGATGCAGCGCTGGCAGGTGGAGACCGCGGACCTCGCGCGCGGCCGCCAGCTGATGGCGCATTACCAGTGCGGCTCGTGCCACGCCGCGCCTGGCGTGCCGGGAAACGGCCAGCGGGCGCCGGAGCTGTACCGCTTCGGCCGGCGCAGCTACATCGCCGGCCAGGTGCCCAACACGCCGGAATCGCTGCAGCGCTGGCTGCAGGACCCGCCCGCGCTGGTGCCCGGAACGACGATGCCCCGGCTCGGCGTGTCGGAGCGCGACGCGCGGGACATTGCCGGCTATCTGATGTCGCTGCAATGAAGGCCCGGCCATGAACGGCGGCGTGCTCCGTCCGGCGGGTCCCGAGGCCCAGGCGCTCGCGGGCGTCATGAACACGACGCTGGCCGTCTGCGCCCTCGCCTTCGTTGTCGCCATGGCCTGCCTCGCGGCGGCGCTGTGGTGGAAGCGGCGGCGGCCGGTTCCAGCGGCGCTCTGGCTCTGGGCCGGCGGCCTGGTGCTGCCGGTGCTGGTCTTCGGCGGGCTGCTGCTGCACGGTGAGCGCGCGGCGGAGGGGCTCGACGCGCCGGCCCCGCCTGGCGCGCTGCGCGTCGCCGTCACGGGCCATCTGTGGTGGTGGTCGCTGCGCTACGAGGCCGATGGCGACGCCGCCGCCTTCGCGACCGCCAATGAACTGCGCGTGCCGGTGGGACGTCCCGTGACGCTGACGCTGGCGTCGGAAGACGTGATCCACAGCTACTGGGTGCCGGAACTCGGCGGCAAGGTCGATCTGGTGCCCGGGCGCCTGAACCGCCTGACCTTCACGGCGGCCAGGCCCGGCACGTTCCGCGGACCGTGTTCGGAGTACTGCGGCACCCAGCACGCGGCGATGGTGCTGCAGGTGGTGGCGATGGCGCCGGAGGAGTTCGCGCGCTGGCGCCGCGCGCAGGCCGGCGACGCGCCGGAGCCGGTCTCCCGCCAGGCCTTGCGCGGAGCGGCGCTCTTCCGCGAGCACGGCTGCGTCGCCTGCCACGCGGTGCGCGGCCTGGATCGGGCCCCGGCGGCGGACGGGGCGCCCGACCGGCCGCCGCTCGTGCCACTCGGCCCTGATCTCACGCATGTGGCGGATCGGCTCTGGCTGGGCGCGGGCGCGCTGCGCAACCGCGATCCGCTGGGCGACCCGAGGACGGCGCTGCGGCAATGGATCTCCGACGCGCAGCAGGCCAAGCCCGGCGCGCGGATGCCTTCCTACAAGCAGATCCCGGCGGACGAGATCGACGCGCTGACCGAGTTCCTCGCGGGCCCGCCGCCCGCGGGCAGCGGAACGGAGCGGCCCCTGGTCGCCGCGGCGCCATGAGCGCGCCGGTCCCCGCCCGCCCGGTCAACCGGCTGCCGCGGCCCGGCGGCGAGCTCGAGCGCCTGCGTGCCGCCTGGGCGCCGCCAGCGGGCTGGCGCCGCATCGGCAGCGTCAACAACGTCTTCATCGGCAAGCTCTACATCGCGACGGCCTTCCTCTTCCTGCTGCTGGGCGGCGTGCTGGCGCTGCTGATGCGGGCGCAGCTGGCGGCACCGTCGCAGACGCTGATCGGCGCGCCGGCGTTCCAGCAGCTGTTCACCATGCACGGCACGGTGATGATGTTCCTGTTCGCCGTGCCGATGGTCGAGGCCATCGCGGTCTACCTGCTGCCCAACATGCTGGGCGCGCGCGACCTGCCCTTCCCGCGGCTGTCCGCCTACTCGTTCTGGATGTATGCCATCGGCGGCCTGGCCTTCTACGCGACCCTGTTCTGGGGGCTGGCGCCGGACTCGGGCTGGTTCATGTATCCGCCGCTGAGCAGCGCGAAGTACTCGCCGGGGCTGAACGCGGACTTCTGGCTGCTGGGCATCGGCTTCATCGAGATCTCCGCGATCGCCGGCGCCATCGAGCTGATCACCGGCACGCTGATGACGCGGGCGCCGGGCATGACGCTGGGCCGCATGCCGGTCTACGCGTGGTCGATGCTGGTGGTGGGCGGGATGATCGTGCTCGCCTTCCCGGCGGTGATCGCCGGCACGGCGCTGCTGGAGATCGAGCGCGCCTTCGACTGGCCGGTCTTCGATGCCACGCGGGGCGGCGATCCGCTGCTGTGGCAGCACCTGTTCTGGTTCTTCGGCCACCCGGAGGTCTACATCATCTTCCTGCCGGCGGCGGGGCTGGTCTCGACGATGGTGCCGGCGCTGGCCAGGACCTCGCTGATCGGCCGGCATGCGGTGGTGGCGGCGCTGATCGCGATCGGGGTGGTCAGCTTCCTGCTGTGGCTGCATCACATGTTCACGGCGGGACTGGGCGGGCTGGGAATGAGCGTCGTGTCCATCCTGAGCGTCGCGATCGCGATCCCGGGCGCGCTGCAGGTCTTCGCGTGGATCGGCACCTTGTGGCGCGGCCGGCTGCAATGGACCACGGCGACGCTCTTCATGGTCGGCTTCGTCGTCACCTTCGTGCTGGGGGGGCTGACCGGCGTGATGCTGGCGCTGCTGCCCATCGACTGGCAGGTGCACGACAGCTACTTCGTCGTCGCGCATTTCCACTACGTGCTCATCGGCGGCATGGTGCTGCCGATGTTCGCGGCGATCTATCACTGGCTGCCGCTGTGGAAGGGCCGCGCGCTCTCGGAGCGCGCCGGGCGCTGGGTCTTCGGGCTGGTCTTCGGCGGCTTCCACCTGACCTTCTTCCCGATGCACGTGGCCGGCCTGCTGGGCATGCCGCGGCGCGTGCACACCTATCCGGCCGGACTGGGGCTGGAGTGGCCGAACCTGCTGTCGTCGCTCGGTGCCGCCGTGATCGCGGCGGGCGTGCTGCTGTTCGTCATCGACTTCGTGCGCAGCCAGCGCGGACCGGCGCGGAAGCATCACGATCCGTGGACCTCGTCGACGCTGGAATGGCTGCCATCGGAGCTCTACGGCACGCGCAGCATCCCGCAGGTCGAGCATCACGAGCCGCTGTGGCACCGGCCCGAGCTGCATGAGGAGGTCGAGGCCGGCGCGCATTGGCTCCCGGGCACGATCAGCGGCGGACGGGAGACGCTGCTCACCAGTCCAGCGAGGGCGCATCCCCTGCGGGTGGTGATGCTGGCGGGGGACAGCCTGTGGCCTTTCCTCGCGGCGGTGGGCACGGCCGCGTTCTTCCTGCTGATGACGGTGAAGTCGGTGGCGGGAACGGCGGCGGGGGGCGTGCTGGCAATCGTTGCGCTGTGGGCCTGGTTGTGGCAGACGGACCGCGCGCCGCCCTTCGAGGACGCGGAAGCGGCGGATGGCGTGCTGCTGCCGATGGGCGCGTCGGGACGGCAGTCGCCGTCGTTCTGGGGCGTCGTGATCCTCGTCGTGGTCGAGGCGACGATCTTCGCGTCGATGGCGTTCGCGCATCTGCATGTCGCGATGAGGCTGGACGTGTGTCCGCCGCAGGGCGTGGGCCTCGCGGACAAGGGCATGCTGGCGATGCAGACGCTGGGCTATGGGCTGAGCCTGGCCTTCGCCGCGTGGGCGGGCGCCGGCGCCTGGCGCGCGCCGGTGCCCAGATGGCGCGGGCTGCTGATGGTGCCGGCGTTCGCGATGGCGGCGCTGGCCTTCCACGACGGATTGAGGACGGCATGGCCGGCGGAGCGGCCGCCGACGCTGGATGCCTGGACGGGCACGCTGGCGGCGCTGCACGGGCTTCAGGGGCTGCAGCTCGCGGTCGCCGCGATGCTGGCGCTCTACTACGGCGCGCGTCTGGCGAGCGGGCTGATCCGGCCGAGGCAGCACGCGACGCGGGAGGCGGTCGTGCTGCTGTGGGGATGGATCTGCGTGCAGGGCGTGGTCACGATCTGGTGGCCGCGTCTGGTGGCCTGATCGACATCGCCGCGGGGGTCAAGCCCTGACCGTCTGTTGACTTACCCCACCAACGGGGGCCCTCTCCATTCCCCCCGTCGGGAACTACTTTGAGTCATGGCAAGACGCTGCTCGATTTCGAGAATGGGCACCTTCCATCGACGTGGGGTCGATGACGGCGAAAGGCAGTAGCGATGTTGAATCAAGTCGAATGCACGGCGGCAGCTCAACCGGCGGCGCACGCGCCGCCAGCGAGCGCAAAGACGGTCTGGGTATACAGCAAGGCACAGGCGCCCTACGAGTTCCGGATGTGGATGGACCCATGCTCGCCGCACGAGTGGCCCTATAACCTCCAAGGCATGCGTGGTACCGAGGACTACGACGACATCGTTGCGTGGTACCTCAGCAGGCATCCGGACATCTCCCCGACCGATCTGGACTTGCTTCTGGAGGTCCTCGTCCAATGCGTCGGAGAACGACAGATCAGCGTCTCGGTCTACCACGACATCGACACCGGGAGCCGGCACCTGTGGTTCACGGTGTGGGAGCTCACCTGGCAGGAAGCGTCCGCCCGGATGGACAGGTTTCAAGACCTGCACCTGTCGATGCCCGCCTTGACCCACATGCTCTGCAAGGTGGGCTTCTCCACGCGCAGCGGTCGGTTCGAGCATCGGCATCTCACGATCAGGGAGTGAGCTCATGCAGACGCTTGTGTTCGATCCGGAAAGCGTGCTCGACGTTGCTGAACGGCTCTCCTCGGTGGGGGACGAAGCGAGCGATCGAAGCGCGATCTCCCGTGCCTACTACGGAGCATTCCTGTTTGCCCGCGAAGTCGCAGAGATCAAGGACGAGACCTCCCGGGCCCACTTCAAGACGTGGAAGCATTACGTCGACAGCGGAGAAAGGCAAGTGGCGAAGGATCTTTGGGATCTCCGCAGCGCCAGGAACATGGCGGATTACAGGACCGATCTCAATGTCCCACGTCGAATCTGCGACGAATCGCTCAAGACTTCTCGCCGAGTCCGTTCTGCACTGAAGCGAATCTCCGGCCGTGCTGGCTACCAAGCGCTTTCAACCACCGGTGTGTAGGGGCTTCTCCGGCGTGCAACAAAAGGCGAAGGGCGCCGAGGCGCCCTTCGTCCAATGGTCAGTGGCCCTGCGGCGTGCGCTCAAACCCCGAGGATCGACACCGCCTTGGTGTTCAGATAGGCCTCGAGCGCCTCGGGCCCGCCTTCGGAGCCGTAGCCCGAGTCCTTGACCCCGCCGAACGGCATTTCCGCCGAGGGCGTGGCCGGCTGGTTGATCCAGAGCATGCCGACCTCGACGCGTTGCGCGAGCAGATGGGCGTTCTTGATCGACTTCGTGAACGCATACCCCGCCAGCCCGAACGGCAGCCGATTGGCTTCCGCGATGGCGTCTTCCAGCGAGTCGAAGCCCCGGATGGCGGCGATCGGGCCGAAGGGTTCGTCGTTGAAGACCGACGCATCGAGCGGCACGTCGGCCAGGATGGTGGGCGCGAAGAAGTTGCCCGCATTGCCGACGCGCTCGCCGCCGGTGGCAATCTTGGCGCCGCGCTCACGGGCCTCGGCGACGATCCTGGACATCGCGACCACGCGGCGCTCATTCGCGAGCGGGCCCAGCGTCGTGCCTTCGGCCAGGCCGTCGCCCAGCTTCAGCCCTTGCGCGTGCTTGACCATCGCGGCGGTGAATTCGTCCTTCAGGCTGTTGTGGACCAGGAAGCGCGTCGGCGAGATGCAGACCTGCCCCGCGTTGCGGAACTTCGCGCCGCCGGCCGCCTTGACCGCGAGGGCGACATCGGCGTCCTCCGCCACGATCACCGGGGCGTGACCGCCGAGTTCCATCGTCACGCGCTTCATGTGCGCGCCGGCCAGCGCGGCGAGCTGCTTGCCCACGGGCGTCGAGCCGGTGAAGGTGACCTTGCGGATGACCGGATGAGGAATCAGATAGCTGGAGATTTCCGCCGGATCGCCGAAGACGAGTCCGACGGTGCCAGGGGGCACGCCCGCGTCGACGAAGGTCTGGAGCAGCGCGGCCGGCGAGGCCGGCGTCTCCTCTGGCGCCTTCACCAGGAAGGAGCAGCCGGTGGCCAGCGCCGCGCCGAGCTTGCGCACGATCTGGTTGACCGGGAAGTTCCACGGCGTGAAGGCGGCCACCGGGCCGACGGGCTCCTTGAGCACGAGCTGCTGCGCCGCCAGGTTGCGCGACGGCACGATGCGGCCGTAGACGCGGCGGCCTTCATCGGCGAACCACTCGATGATGTCGGCGCCGGCCAGCACTTCGACCTTCGCCTCCGCGACGGGCTTGCCCTGCTCCTGGGTCAGCAGCCGGGCGATCTCGGGCGCGCGTTCGCGCAGCAGCGCGGCGGCGCGGCGCATCGTCGCGGCGCGCTCATGGGCGGAGATGTTGCGCCAGGCTTCGAAGCCCTTCTGCGCGGCCTCGAGCGCGCGGTCCAGGTCGGCCGTGCTGGCATGGGCCACCTTGCCGATGACGGCGCCGGTCGCCGGATTGCGCACGGCGATCGTGCGGCCGCCGGCGGCCTCGACCCATTCATTGGCGATCAGCAGACGGGTGTCGGGATAGGAAGCGGAAGTGGTCATCGCGAGGTCCTCGAAGCCGAAGGAAAAACTGGCGACGACTCTACCCGCTCCCTGGTACCGCCCGCATCACGCGCGGCGATACCTGACGCGGCGCGGGCACATTGGTCGCAGGCCGCCCGCCGGGAAGCCACGGGGCTCATCCGTGGCCAAGCGTCTCGCGATGTAGCGATTCGTGTCGCCGGGCCCGCGGCTTGCCCGCCTGGCGGCACCCCCGCTTTCCGACGAGAGGATGACCCATCAGCCCCTGCCGCGGCAGCCCTGGCACTGCATGAAGTGGTTCCTGGTCGCGTTGATGCTGGCCGTCGCGGCCTTGGCGCTACCCGCGCTGGCTCAGGATGCGCCGGTCGAGCCGCCCGATCCCGACAAGCTGCTCGACGGCGCGCGCAAGGACATGGCGGCGATCCGCAAGCAGCTCGACGACGCGCTGGACGACACGGAGCTGCAGGACTTCCGCAAGACGGCGCAGTCGGTGCAGTCGCGCGCCGAGGAAGCCGCTTCGGCGCTGGCGCCGCGGCTGACCGACGCGCAGGCGCGGCTCGCGCAGCTGGGCACGCCGCAGGCGGGCGTGAAGGAGGCCGCTGAACTGGCGTCCCAGCGCTCGCAGCTGACGCGCGAGGTCTCCGCCATCGACGCCCAGATCAAGCTGGCCAAGGTCACCGCCGTCGAGGCCGAGCAGGCCATCGCCACCGCGCAGGCGAACCGCCGGATGCAGCTGGGCGCGCGGCTCGGCGAGCGGATGCCGTCGGTCGTGCAGTCCGCGTTCTGGGATTCGCTCGCGCGCGAGCGAATCCCGGACCTGAACCGGACGCGCGACTTCGCCGATCAGCTGGGCTCGGTCTGGCGCGCGGTGCCGACGGGTGATTGGCTCACGCTCGCCGGCGCGGTGGCGGTGATCCTCCTCGTCGCCCATGCCTTGCGGCGCCTGATCGCGCACCTGTGCGCGACGCGCGTGCCGGCCGGACGCCTGCGCCGCTCGCTCTACGCGGTGAGCGTCGTCGTGCTGCGCACGCTGCGTCCCGGCCTGATCGCCCATGGCGTGGTGCTGACGCTCACGGCCAGCGCGCCGGCCAACCCGGCATTCGTGGGCTGGCTGGAGACGGTCGAGGCGATCGTCTGGTTCGGCGGCTTCGTGGCGGGGCTGGGAACGGCCTCGCTGATGCCGCGCAAGCCGTCGTGGCGGCTGCTGCCGCTGCCCGACGAGACCGCCGCGCGGCTGGCCTGGTTCCCGCACACGCTGGCGGCGGTGGTGATGCTGGGCTGGCTGTCGTCGCGCACGGCGGCCACGCTAGAGATCAGCCTGCCCTGGAATGGCGCCGTGCACGCGCTGGCCGCGCTGACCTTCATCGCGGTACTGTCCTTCGCGACGGTGCAGCTGCAAGGGCGGAGCCGGGACGCCAGGCCCGGCGCCGGCGGTGGCGCCGACGGCGGCGATCGCGGCGGCAGCCACCCCGCCTTCGAGATCCGTCCGCTGTGGCTGTCGGTGCTGCGCGCCGCGGCCTGGCTGGTCTTCGCCGGTTCCGGCGTGGCCTTGCTGACGGGCTTCGTCTCGCTGGCCATGTTCGCGATGAACCAGTTCGTCTGGGGCCTGATCGTGCTGGGCGGCGCCTACCTGCTGAGCGTGCTGGTCGACGACCTCTTCATGACGCTGCTGGTGCCCGCGCCGGGCGCGGCCGATCACGCCGCCCCGCCCGCGCCCGCCGCGGGGTCCGCCACGGGTTCCGACGCCGCGCCCGCCCCGCCCCGCACGCGCGAGCAGACCGCCCTGCTCCTGTCCGGCCTGTGCCGCGTGTCCATCGGCTTCTTCGCGCTGCTGTTGCTGATCGCGCCGTATGGCGAGGGGCCGCTGGACCTGTTCCGCCGCGCGGGCCGTTTCGAGCAGGGCCTGTCGATCGGCGAGCTGAGCCTGCGTCCGATGGCGCTGCTGCAGGGCGTGCTGGTGCTGGTGGCCGGCCTGGTGGCGGTGCGGCTGCTCAAGGGCTGGCTGTCGCAGCGCTACATGCCGACGACGCGGATGGACAGCGGCATGCGCTCGTCGACGACGACGCTGTTCGGCTACGTGGGCACGGTCGCGGTGATCGCCGCGGCGCTCTCGGCCGTCGGCTTCAGCCTGCAGAGCGTGGCCTGGGTCGCGAGCGCCCTGTCGGTGGGCATCGGCTTCGGGCTGCAGTCGGTGGTGCAGAACTTCGTCTCCGGCCTGATCCTGCTGGCGGAGCGGCCGGTGAAGGTGGGCGACTGGGTCTCGCTGTCCGGGGTCGAGGGCGACATCCGCCGCATCAGCGTGCGCGCCACCGAGATCCAGATGGGTGACCGCTCCACGGTCATCGTGCCGAACTCGGAGTTCATCACCAAGATCGTGCGCAACGTCACCTACGGCGAATCGCTCGGCATGGTGCAGTTCAAGCTGCCGATGCCGCTGGCAACCGACACCGAGCGCGTGAAGGCCGTGGTGCTGGCCTCGTTCCAGGCGCATCCCGGCGTGCTGACGGCACCCGCGCCCAACGTGCAGCTGGACGGCATCGACGGCGACAAGCTGGTGCTCAATGCGTCGGGCTTCGTCAGCTCGCCGCGGGCGGCCTACGGGATCAAGAGCGACCTGCTCCTGGACGTGCTGACCCGGCTGCGCGCCGAAGGGCTGCTGCCGGGCCAGGCCGCGCCCCCGGCGTGAACCGGGGCGAACGCCCCGATTCCATGCCCATCGGGGCGGCCGGTCAGAAGCGGTGCTGGATGCCCAGGCCCAGGCTGGACTGGCTGTCGGCGAAGCCGTTGTCGTCGCGCGAGACGCTGACCACGCCCTTGTCGCCGGATTTGGCGGTCGAGGCCACCGCGTACAGGCTGGTCCGCTTGGACAGCTCGTACTTGGCGCGCAGCGCGAAGAGCTTGGGATCGTCGGTGCCGCTGGCGCCGCTGGAGATGTCCTGGAAGTAGATCGCCGGCGTGATGCTCAGCGCCGGGGTCGCCTGCCAGGTCGCGCCCAGCCAGGTCATGGTGCTCTTGGCGCTGGCGCCGCCGGCCGCGAAGGTCTTCTTGTAGACGCGCTGCGCCAGGAACAGCTTCACCGGCTTGAGGTCATAGGACAGGCCCCAGTGCAGCGCCTTCTCCTTGTCGTAGCGGCCGTTGGCGCCCAGCGTCGATCCATTGCGCTGATCCACCACCAGCGTCGCCGCGAAGGGGCCGCTGCCGTAGGTGCCGGCCAGCGAGATGAAGCGGCCCGCCGCGTTGGAGCCGGTCACCTCGCCCAGCGCGTAGCTCGCGCCGAGCTTGACCGGGCCGAAGCTGCCCTGGTACTTCAGGAGGTTGGAGACGCCGGTGACCATGCCGTCCTTGCGCGGCAGCGTCGCGATCTGGCCGCCCGAGGTGGCCCAGGAATAGAACGGCGCGTAACCCATCGGATCGAAGGGCAGCATGAAGTCGTAGGTCGTCGAGTACGAGCGGCCCACGATCACGCGGCCGAAATCACCCTCCAGGCCGACGTTGGCCTGGCGGCCCCAGTAGGACGAGCCGGCCGCGCCGGTGTCGAAGCCGACCTCCGCCTCGAGCTGGAACACCGCCTTCAGGCCGCCGCCCAGGTCCTCGGCGCCGCGCAGGCCCCAGCGCGAGGTGTTCATGCCGCCCGAGGTCACGCCGAAGCGGTGATCGCCATTGGCGTTCATGTGGTCGCGGTACTCGACCAGCATGTCGGCGATGCCGTAGATGGTGACGCTGCTCTGCGCGAAGGCGGACGGCGCGGCGCACAGCGCGAGCAGGCCGGCGGCGCACGGCGCGCTGAAGCCGCTGAAGCCGCTGAAGCCGCTCGAGCGCGGACGGCGGGCCGGTCGGGCCGATTGGGCCGACTGGGCCGATGGGGCCGGTCGGGTCGATGGGGCGGCCATGTGGTGGACGTGGTTCAAAGGTGTCTCCTCGTTGTCGTTGATGGGGATTCGGAATCGATGGGGGCCCAGGCGCTCAGCGCCTCAGGCCGAAGCGGATGGCCAGTTCGGCGTACTCCCGGTTTTGCCGGTCGATGAACGCGCGCAGCGCCGGGCCGGTGAGCGCCAGCGGGAACAGGCCATGGCGCGCGCGGATCTCGTCGAAGGCGGGCGCGGCCATCAGGTGATCGAAGGTGGCGGTCCAGGCGGCATAGGCCGCGTCCGGGACCTTGGGGCCGACGTAGAAACCGCGGATCGCGGGCCAGACGATGTCCACGCCCTGCTCCCGCGCGGTCGGCACGCCGGCCAGCGGTCCGGGCAGGCGCTTGTCGGCGAGCACCGCCAGCGCGCGGAACGGCCCCGAGGGCGAGAGCTTGTCGAAGACCTCGGAGGCGTCGCCCATGTAGACCTGGACATGGCCGCCCTTGAGCGCGGCCATCGCCTCGCCGCCGCCCTCGAAGGCGACGAAGCGCATCGACTTGTGGTCCACGCCGCCGGCCCCGGCGACCAGCGCCGACTTGACCCAGTCCTGGCTGCCAATGGTGCCGCCGGCCGCGAAGCTGATGTGACCCGGATCGGCCTTGAGCGCGGCGAGCAGCTCGGGCAGCGTCTTCCAGGGCGCCTGCCGGCCGACCAGCACGACGCCATAGTCGATGCCCACGGCGGCGACCCAGCGCACGTCGTCGACGCTGCGCTTGCCGAAGCGGCCGTGCGACAGGTTCAGCAGCGAGCCGCTGGAGAAGGCCACCAGCGTCTGCGGCTCGGCGGGCCGGCGGGTGACGATCTGATCGAAGGCGATCGCGCCGACGCCCCCCGGCATGTAGCTGATGCGCATCGGCGTCCGGGTCAGACCGGCCTGCTGGAAGGCGGCCTGCGCGAGCTTGCAGCTCTGGTCGAAGCCGCCGCCGGGCTTGGCGGGGGCGATGCATTCCGGCGCGGCGTCGCCGATGGGCCATGGCGCGGCGGACGCCGCGCGGCCGGGCTGGGCCATGACGCCCCAGGGCGCCGCCATCCAGGCGGCGGCGAGCAGCGCGGCCGCCCAACGCCGGCCCGCCCGCAATGTCGGGATCGATCGCATCTTGTCTCCTCGCGGTGGTCTGGGTCGCCGCCGTCCGCCGCCGCCCGCGAATGCTCGCGACACGGCGGCAGGCCCGCGCGGTCGCCCGCCACCTGCTTGTTGCGGACTCTAGGAAAACGGCGCTTTCAGCCGGCTTTCAGCGTGAAAGGAAAAACCGCCGGCGCCTGCAGCGCAAGCCGCAGCGTCACCGCGGTGCCGCGTTCCAGCCCATCGGCATCCAGGCGCGCGGCCGCGACTTCCATGTCGCCGAAGTGGCGGCGCGCGATCGAGCGCACGATCGCCAGCCCCAGCCCCGAGCCCGGCAGGTCGACGTTGGAGCCGCGGAAGAAGCGCTCGCCCGCGCGCGGCCGCTCGTCGGCCGGAATGCCAGGGCCGTCGTCGACGACGCGGATCAGCGCCGCCGGTCCGTCGACCCCGATCTGCAGCGTCACGCGGCCGCCGCGCGGCGTGTAGCGCAGCGCGTTGTGCAGCAGGTTCAGCAAGGCCTCGCGCAACTGCCCTTCATGGCCGAGCACGACGATGTCGCCGGGCTCGCGCTCGACGCCCAGGTCGATGCCCTGCTCGCGCGCCAGCGGCCAGCACTCGCGCGCGCAGCGCTCGGCCAGCCGGTCCAGCGCGAGTGGCGCCATCTCGACCCGAGCCGTGTCGGCGCGCGCGAGCGCCAGCATCTGGTTGGTGCGGCGCACCGTGTCGTCGATCTGGACCTTGAGCGCCTCGAGGGCCTCGGCCAGCCGCTCGGGATCGCGCTCGCGGCGCGCATAGCCCACCATCGTCGCGAGCGTCGCCAGCGGCGTGCGCAGTTGATGCGACGCGTCGTCGACGAACCGCCGCCGGCCGTCGATCAGTTCGCGCTGCCGCGCCAGGTGGTGGTTGATCGCGCGCACCAGCGGCGCCGCGTCGGCGGGGACCTCGGACTCGTCGACCGGCGAGAGGTCGTCGTCGGCGCGGGCCTCGACCTCGCGCCGCAGCCGGTCCAGCGGCCGCAGCGCCCAGCCGATCACCAGCGCCAGCGTGCCGGCCACGATGGTCACGGTCAGCAGGTCGCGCCACATCGCCTGGATGAGCAGCGCGCGCGAGAAGGCGTTGCGGGAGTTGGTGCTTTCGGCGACCTGGATGATCAGGCGCCGGCCGGGACGCTCGGGGTCGAGCTCGCGTGCCCAGGCGCCGACGCGCACCGGCGCGCCGAAGTATTCGGCATCGATGAAGCGCGGCACGCCGGTCTTGAGCGGCTGCGCGGGCAGCGGCAGGCCGGCGTTGCCGATCTCGACCAGGCCGTCCTCGGTGCTGACGCGGAAGTAGACCTGGCCGCTGGCGGTCAGCTCGAAGAACTCGAGCAGCCGGTACGGCATCTCGACGGACAGGCCGCCGGTCTCGGTGGAGACGTTGTTCTCGATGGCCTTGATCGCGCCGAGCAGCGAGCGGTCGTAGGCCGAGTTGGCGGCCTGCAGCGCGGTGCCCCAGGTCAGCGCGAGCTCCAGCCCGACGGCGGCCAGCATCACCGGCAGCACCAGCGTGAGCAGCGTGCGGCGGACGCTGAAGCGATGCCAGCGCGCGGGGAGCGACGGACGCCAGGACCAGCGCCGGTCCCCTTTCCGGTCCGTTTGCCGTCCCTCCAGCCCTCCCTCTTGCCGCCCCTCTCGCCGCCCCTCTCGCCGCCCCTCTCGCCGCCCCTCTCGCCGCCCCTCTCGCCGGCGCGAGTCCGCGTCCGGCGGCGTCAGCCTCATGCCGCTTCCAGCACGTAGCCCAGGCCGCGCAGCGTCGTGATGCGGACCTTGCCCGATTCGATGCGGCGCCGCAGCCGGTGGACCAGCACCTCGACGGCTTCGGGGCGGACGTCCTGCTCGTCGGAGAACAGGCGCTCGAGGATTTCCTGCTTGGACATCGGCTCGCCGCTGTGCTGGATCAGCGTGCGCAGCACCGCGTGCTCGCGCGGCGACAAGGCCAGCGGTTCCCGGTCCAGCGTGAAGAGCTTGGAGGCGGCGTCATAGACCAGCGGGCCACAGGCGAAACGCGGCTGGTCGCGGCCGCGGGAGCGGCGGATCAACGCGACCAGGCGGGCTTCGAGTTCCTGGAGCTCGAAGGGTTTGGCGAGGAAGTCGTCGGCGCCTTCGTGAAGCGTGCTGACGCGTTCCATCAGCGAGTCGCGGGCGGTCAGCACCAGGACGGGGACACGGGAATCGGCATCGCGCAGCCTGGCCAGGATTTCATGGCCGCCCAGTCCGGGCAGGCCGAGGTCCAGGATCATCGCGTCGTAGCGGGTCGTGACGAGCTGGTTCAGCACGAGGCGGCCGTCGTCGACCCAGTCGACGACAAAGTCGTTCTGGCCGAGCGCCTTCACCAGCCAGTCGGCCAGGGGCTTTTCATCTTCGACGAGGAGGATCCGCATGGCGCGCGATGCTAGCGCGCCACTTTGCGGGGTCAGCTAGGTTCTTTCCACATGGCGCTTCCTCGCCGGCCGGCGCCAGTGCTTCATTCCTTGGACCGCGCATTCTTTTCGGGATCGTCGCCAAATTGATTGGGGTCTCCGAAAACCCCCTTCTTGTAGGCGATGTAATTGGCCACCCCAAAGAACACGGCAAAGAAGACGCCCGCAGCTGCGCAATTGAGCAAATATTCAATCAGCATGAAACCCCCTTATGAACAGAAAGTAATGCCCTTCCGGATCAAAGGCGGACATGTGCCGGCCAGCCAAAATGCCGTTGTTTCCGGTGCCACTGCAACTCCTGAGGTCCGTTGAAGACAACGATCCTAGGGTCACTGGAATCACCGCCAAATCACCCATCCCCGCCTTTTGCGAGTTTCTTGCTATCAAAACCACGCAAGAAAGTAGGCGGAGGGGATATCGCGACAAACTGGGGTCAGCGAATCGCGCCGAACGGGGCGCAGGGATGAAGGACGCGGACGCGGCGGGTTCAGCGGCCGTCTCCCGACGGCACCGGCGCCCGCCGCGCGGTCAGCGCTCAGGCCAGGTCGCGCCGGGCGGCATCGATCGTCGCGATGGCCTGGACGGTGTCGCCATGGCGGACCAGCCAGCTCACCTTCTCGAGCTGGCGCAGGTCGCCAGCGTTGTCCGGATCGCGCTGCGCCATCAACTGGCGCCGGACATCGCGCAGCAGATGCATCGCGTTGTCCTGGTGGTCGCAATAGAGCTCGACCTGCACCGCGCGCAGTTGCTGGTGAACGATCGCGCGGCGCTCCGATCGCCGCGCCAGGTCGTCGGTGTTCGTCGAGGCCTGGGCCGACGCCGCCGCGAAGGCGGCGACCATGGCGAGGATCGGGGTGGACTTGCTCATGTGCATCTCCTGGGTCCGGCAGGCACCGCGCCGGTGGCGTCTCAAGGAAGGCGTCGCCGTGGGCCGCGGGGCCGGTCGGGCCGATTGCGTCAAAAACTGTGTGCCCTGGACGTAAGGTGCGCCTGTCGAATTAGAGAGACCTTAAGCAGAGGCCCTCCGGCGCGATTCCAGGCACGACCTGGCGCTCCGCGCACGGGGAATTACGCAGCGGCAACGCCGGCGTCACCGATCGTCACGCACCGTCACCGGCCATGCACGCCGCGGCGCCGCGCCCCCGGCATCGCCCTTGCCCGTTTCAAGGCGCCGGGCGCGGGCTTGGCGTCCGGCCCGCGTCGCTCCTACACTCGGACCGCGTTCGCCAGCAGGTCGCCCAGGGAGACAACAGATGACCGAAGAGACTGCGGCGCCCGTCGTCCTGTTCGTGGACGACGAGCCTTCCATCCTCAGCGCGCTGCGCCGGCTGGTCCGGCCCCAGGGCTATCGCGTGCTGCTCGCGTCCGGAGGCGCCGCCGGGCTTGAACTGCTGGCGCAGGAGCCGGTCGATGTCGTGGTCTCCGACATGCGCATGCCGGAGATGGATGGCGCCGTGTTCCTGGAGCAGGTCCGCGAACGCTGGCCCGCGGTGGGCCGCATCCTGCTGACCGGCTATGCCGACATCCAGGCCACCGTGGCGGCCGTCAACCGCGGCCAGATCCAGCGCCACATCGCCAAGCCCTGGGACGATCGCGAGCTGCTGATGGCCATCGACGACGCGCTGTCGCGGCGCCGGCTCGAGGTCGAGAATCGCGCGCTGCTGCAGCTCACCAAGAGCCAGAACGCGGAGCTGCAATCGCTCAATGCCGACCTCTCGCAGCGCGTGCGCGCCCGCACGATGGAGCTCGAGCAGGTCAACGCGATGCTGGAGAAATCCTTCGAGCAGGTGAAGGAGACCTTCCTGCTGTCCATCCAGGTGTTCTCCGGCCTGATGGAGCTGCGCGAAGGCGGCCTGGCGGGCTACTCGCGGCAGGTCGCGGACCTGGCGCGGCGCACCGCGCGCCGCATGGGCCTGGGTCCGCGCGTCGAGGAGGACGTCCACAGCGCCGGCCTGCTGCACGAGATCGGCAAGCTCGGCTTCCCCGACGCGCTGCTGCGCAAGCCGGTGTCGACGATGAACGCCGAGGAGATGGCCCGCTACCGGCGCCACACCCTCAACGCCGAGGCGGCGCTGCTGCCGCTGGGCCAGCTGCAGCACGTGGCGCGGCTGGTGCGCTCGCAGCACGAGCGCATCGACGGCAAGGGCTTTCCCGACGGGCTCTCGGGCGACGCCGTGCCGCTGGCGGCGCAGGCGCTCGGCATCGCCAGCGACTATCTCGCCGCGCTGTCGGGCCGCATGGCCGAGCAGCGCTTCACGCCGGCGCAGGCGCTGCAGCTGGCGCGCGGCGGCGCCGGCACGCGCTATGAGCCGGAGATCGTCGAGGCCTTCGAGCTCGCCCTCACCGACGAGCCCGAGGACGTGCCGCGCGACCGCCAGATCAGCCCGCAGGACATCGAGCCCGGCATGGTGCTGGCGCGCGACCTGCTCACGCCCAAGGGGACCCTGCTGCTCGCGGCGGGGCACGTCTTCGACGCGCGGCTGGTGCGCCAGATCCGCGAGTTCGCCGGCCGCGAGGGCGTGAAGCTGGCGCTCTTCGTCCAGCCGCCCGACGGGGACACCGCGCCCGCGCCGCACCGCGCCGCCGCGCCGCAAGGAGCCGCCCATGGCTGAACGCCTGCTGATCGTGGACGACGAGCCCGGCATCCTGCATGCGCTGCAGCGGCTGCTGCGCCACGGCCTCACCGCCGCCGACGGCAGCCGCTACGTCGTCGACGAATGCGCCGACGGCGCGCAGGCGCTGGAGCGCGCCCGCAGCCATCACTACGCGCTGGCGATCTCGGACTACCGCATGCCCGAGATGAATGGCGTCGACTTCCTGACGGCGCTGCGCGCGCTGCAGCCGGACTGCCAGCGCATCATCCTGTCGGGCTACGCCGACCTGAACGCGCTGGTGCGCGCGGTCAACGAGGCCGCGATCGCGCGCTTCATCGCCAAGCCCTGGGCCGACTACGACCTGCTGAGCGCCGTGCGCCAGGTGCTGCAGGTGCGCGAGCTGCAGCTGGAGAACCGGCGGCTCGCCGACCTCGTGCGCGCGCAGCAGGGACAGATCAGCGCGCAGGAGGCCGAGCTGCGGCGCCTGGAGCGCCTGGAGCCCGGCATCACCCAGGTCCAGTGGGCCGATGACGGATCCTTCATCCTGGAAGACCCGGGCGACGTGAAGCTATGAACGCGCCGGACACCGCCTCGATCGCGTCCGCGGGCGCGCCGCCCATCCACCTGGTGGCCGCCTGGGAGGCCGTCACGACGCCGCTGCTCGTCCATGACGAGGAGCGCATCGTCCACGCCAACGCCGCGATGCTGCGGCTGCTGGGCTACGAGTCCGGCGCGCTGCTCGCGCTGCCCTTCGACGCCTGGGCGGTGCCGGCGCAGCGCGGGTCGCTGCGCAGCTACGGCCTGCAGGCGATCGCGCAGGACGCGCTGCCGCCCGCGATCGAGATCGACGCGGAGACCGCCAGCGGCTCGGTGCGCTCGCTGGAGCTGAGCGCGCGCCCGTACACGCTGCAGGGCCGCCGGCTGAACGTGCTGACGGTGCAGGACCTCAGCGACATGCGGCACGTGCAGACCAGCCTGCTGGACGTCGGCCGCGTGCTGCACCAGATCATCGAGAACAGCCCCGTGGCGAGCTTCGTGCTCGATGCCGAGCACCGCGTGACGCACTGGAACATGGCCTGCAGCAAGCTCACGGGCATCGACCGCTTCGACATGCTGGGGCGCCGCGACGCCTGGACCGCCTTCTATCCCGAGGCCCGGCCGCTGCTGGCCGACCTGATCATCGACGGCACCATCGAGGCGCAGAACGGCCCGCTGTACGAGGGCCGCTGCCGGCGCTCGGAGACCATCGACGACGCCTACGAGGTCGAGGCCTTCTTCCCGAAGATGGACGACGGCGGCCGGTGGCTGTTCTTCACCGCCGCGCCGCTGCTCGACGCGCAAGGCGCCGTCGTCGGCGCCATCGAGACGCTGCAGGACGTCACCCAGCGCCGCCGCGCCGAGGAGGAGCTGCGCCGCCATCGCGCCGAACTCGAGGAGCTGGTGACCGAGCGCACGGCCGAGCTGCTGCTGACGCACCATGAGCTCGAGGCCTTCCTGGAGAACGCCTCGGTGGGCATCGTGACCACGCTGAACCAGCGGCTGGTGCGCGGCAATCGCAAGTTCGCGGAGATGTTCGAGCTCGGCGAGGAGTCGCCCAGCGGCATCCCGACCCGCAGCTTCTTCGCCAGCGACGAGGACTTCCAGACGCTGGCCGCGGTGGCCTATCCGGTGCTCTCGCGCGGCGAGTCGCTGCAGCACGAGATGGAGATGCAGTCCCTGAGCGGCCGCCGCCTGTGGATCCAGATGATCGCGTACGTCGCCAACCCGCACGACCGGCTGGCCCAGACCTGGTGGCTGCTGCAGGACCGCACCGAGGAGCGCCGCGTCCAGCAGGCGCTGGCCGAGAACTACCAGCGCATCAAGCTCACCAACACGCGGCTCGAGGAGGCGCAGAACCAGCTGCTGCAATCCGAGAAGATGGCCTCGATCGGCCAGCTCGCCGCCGGCGTGGCGCATGAGATCAACAACCCGATCGGCTTCGTCACCTCCAACCTGGGCACGCTGCGGGGCTATGTCGAGCCGATGTTCGGGCTGCTGGACGCGATGCAGTCGGCCGTCGGCGAACTGCCCGAGGCCGTGCGGGCGGCGCTGAAGGAGCTCGACCGCCGCATCGACCTGTCCTTCGTCAAGGAGGACCTGCCGCAGCTGCTCGACGAGAGCGAGGACGGCCTGGTGCGGGTCAAGAAGATCGTCCAGGATCTGAAGGACTTCTCGCGCGTGGACCACGCCGAGTGGCAGGACGCCGACCTCAACGCCGGCCTGGACTCGACGCTCAACGTCGTCATGAACGAGGTCAAGTACAAGGCCGAGGTGCGCAAGGACTACGGCCCGCTGCCGCCGGTGCGCTGCATCGCGGCGCAGTTGAACCAGGTCTTCATGAACCTGATCGTCAATGCCGCGCATGCGATCCCGCAGCGCGGCGAGATCCGCCTGACGACGCGCGCCGAGGGCGACTGGGTCTGGGTCCAGGTGGAGGACACCGGCTCGGGCATGAGCGAGGAGGTCCGGCGCCGCATCTTCGAGCCCTTCTTCACCACCAAGCCGGTGGGCAAGGGCACGGGACTGGGGCTGTCGCTGTCCTACTCGATCGTGCAGAAGCATGCCGGGCGCATCGAGGTCGAGAGCACGCCCGGCGAGGGCACGCGCTTCCGGGTGTGGATCCCGGTCCAGCCGCCCGCGGCGCCGCCGGACTGAGCTTTCCCGGCCTTTTGTATGCCAGTGTGTCCGGCGGGGACCCGGACACGCGGCGCGCCAATTCGCCGCGGCGTCCACACACCGTCGATACATGCGGCCGATGAAATACGGGTCACGCAGCGGATGTCGCTGCATCCACGGAGCCCACCATGACTGTCACCACCCCCGACCGCGTTCAAGTCCTCTACACCGCCCGCACCCGCACCACCGGCGGCCGCGAGGGCCGCGGCCAGTCCGACGACGGACGCCTCGATGTCCAGCTGGGCTCGCCCGGCTCCTCGCGCCCGGGGACGAATCCGGAGCAGCTGTTCGCGGTCGGCTGGTCGGCCTGCTTCATCGGCGCCATGGGCCTGGCGGCCCAGGACATCGGCGTGAAGCTGCCCGCCGACGCGGACGTCGAGGCGGCCGTCGACCTCAACAAGGGCAGCGAGGGCTACTCGCTCAGCGCCCGGCTGCGCGTCAGCCTGCCCGGCCTGCCGCGCGACACCGCCTACGAGCTGATCAAGCGCGCCCACGCCACCTGCCCCTACTCGAAGATGACGCGCGGCAACATCGACGTCGGGCTGGAGCTGGCCTGAGGCCGGCCGGGCCTGGAGGAGCCGCCATGAAGCGCCTGCTGTTCGCGCTGCTCTTCCTGCTCGGCGGCGTGGCGCATGAGGTGCGCCATCCGTTGCAGTGCACGGCCATCGCCAGCGGCGGGGAGCGGCGCCGGCGCGGCCCGCCGCCGTCGGTATAGTCCCCGGCATCATGAGCGATGCCACCCCTGCCCTGGCCATCCGGCCCTTCCACGACGAACGCACCGGCACGGTCACCTACGTGCTGTCCGATCCGGCGGCGCGGCAGGCCGCGGTGGTCGATCCGGTGCTCGATTTCGACCTGAAGTCCGGCCGCACCTCGACGGCGCAGGCCGATCGCGTGCTGGCCTACCTCACGGAGGCCGGCCTGCAGGTGCAGTGGATCCTGGAGACCCACGCCCATGCCGACCACCTGTCCGCGGCGCGCTACCTGCAGGAACGCGTCGGCGGGCGCATCGCCATCGGCGAGCACATCCGCGAGGTGCAGGCGGTGTTCCGCAAGCTCTTCAACCTGGAGCGCGGCTTCCTGCCCGACGGGCGGCAGTTCGACCACCTGTTCGCCGACGGCGAGACCTTCCGCATCGGCGGCATCGAGGCGCAGGCGGTGCTGGTGCCGGGCCATACGCCGGCCTGCCTGGCCTACCGGATCGGGGATGCCGTCTTCGTCGGCGACACGCTGTTCATGCCGGACGTCGGCACGGCGCGCGCCGATTTCCCCGGCGGCGACGCGGCGACGCTGTACCGCTCGATCCGGCGCCTGCTGGCGCTGCCGCCGGCGACGCGGCTCTTCGTCTGCCACGACTACCCGCCCGAGGGCCGCGCGCCGGCCTGGGAAACGACGGTCGCGGAGCAGCGCGAGCGCAACATCCATGTCCACGATGGCGTGACCGAGGCCGAGTTCGTCGCGCTGCGCACCGGGCGCGATGCGCGGCTCGACGTGCCGGCGCTGATCCTGCCCTCGATCCAGGTCAACATCCGCGCCGGCCACCTGCCGCCCGCGGAGGACAACGGCGTCAGCTATCTGAAGATCCCGTTGAACACGCTGGGCCGGCAGTGACCACGATCACTCACTGGAATTGCGATCTTGGCTGCCTGACTTCGAAGATCGTGATGCCCACCTCGGGATTGGCGCTGAGCGATTGGATTTCAATTCCCTGCCAGAAACGAGGCAGCTTGCGGTGGTTGTGTCCGAAGCCGAGGCCAGACATCCATTTCACCGCGCCATCCGGATCCCGAGACATCCTTGCCATCCCGATCCCCTTCGGCGAAGTGATGTCAAAAGAGACCTCCGGCGGCTCATAACCCATGGTACCCAGCTTCAGCGATAGCTGGACAGGATGCTCCGACGCATTGTCGAACCCAAAGGCGAGTTGGTTATCCCCAAAATATTTGGCGACGCTGGCCCTTAAATTGGCCGAGTCAAGGTCAATCTTGTGCTCCTCGACAATCTCAAAGGACTGGCACCAACCGTTGCCTAGCGTTTGTTGGATTTTCGGGTCTGCGCAAAACGCATACGTGAGATTGGCATTCTCGTCCTCGTGCCTCGGGTCATCAGCATGCAGGCACGATTTTCCATCGGCACTGACGCACATCATCCGGCCATCCTGATTCGGCGCCATCACGAACGGAAGCCCGAGCGGCGCGTAGTTTTTCCAATGCGCGAACGTATTGGCGAAGGCAGTGTTGCACCAATGCGCGGGATCATCGTATTCCGACTTCTTGTCGCATTTGCGCGGCTGCACGTCGCGCGCGCCCAGTGTCGGCTCCCCGGGCGTGCAGGACTTCCCATCCTCGCTGTAGCAGCTGAAATACCCGTCGCGCTCGATGCGATAGTACTGATCCCCGTCCTTCATCCATCCGGTCCGCGGAAGGAGCGGGCCTGCGCTGTATGCCGGATACCCGTTGGCGTCGACCGGCGGATCATCCCAGGCGACTCGCGCATAAGCCAGAGTTCTCCACGATCCACCGCCGGCCGATTGCGCGTCTAGCCCCGCGGCGACGGGATGAATGCTCCGGTTGCACCAATGGCCCGGCGTTTCATAGCCAGTTCTCGCGAGACGCGCGTCCAGGAGGACGGTGCAACTGACAGGCTTCCAGATGGAAACATCGCCATTTGGAACCCCTGGCTTGCATGTTTCTCCGTCTTCGCTGTAGCACTGGAACTCACCTTGTTCATCGAAGCGAAAACGTTGCCCCACCGAACCATCGTGAGAATAAATGCGCACGGGGTCAACCTCCCAAGTCGAGGCGATGTGGGGATTTGCCATCGACACCTCGGGCGCGCCCATTGTGATTACTGCAGCGAAGAGCACATGCGGGACCGCCGTACGCAGGCCGGAAAGCAGATTGAAGCTCATGCGAAAACCCATGATTGACAGAGGAATACCTCAGTAGCGTCGTCGCAAAAAGAATCCAACAATCCAGCCACTCGAAAACCAATCAAAGTCCTCAGAAAACTACACGTCCTGAGCAGGAAAAAAGAAAGACCGCCGATCAGCTCGGCGGTCTCCGGGGGTGGCGGGTCAAAGACTAAAGCGCGCTCAAGTCTTCCCCGATCGATTCGTCAGCGAGCTGGATCGATGGTTTTTTTAGCCTGCTCCACCACCTCAGCGGTCCGCACCGTTCTTGAGCCAAACTTGATATCCACGGAATAACGGATCTTGCGCCGACCGCCGCCGACAAGGGCGGTTTCCCGCGTGTTCAGAACTCGCATGCAAATACTCCTTCGATCCCAGATGAAACGCAGCCCGCACCGGGATCACGATGACAGAGCCGGGGCTGCGATTGCCAACCCGCCGCTTGAGTAACCATTCCTCACTCCGCGCACGCCGGCAAATTCGATGGGTCGCCATGGCCGGACCGCATCGAGCCGCCGCCGCGTGCCGTATCGGACGCGACGCGCCCCTGGTCGATGACGATGACACGGTCCGCCATCGCGATCGTTTCCGTGCGGTGGGCCACGATGAGGCGCATCGCGCCGAGCGCGGCGACGCTGGCATTGACGCGGCGCTCCGCGGCGACGTCGAGGTGGCTGGTGGCCTCATCCAGCACCAGGATCCGCGGCCGCTTGTAGATGGCACGCGCCAGCAGCAGGCGTTGCCGCTGGCCGCCCGACAGACCGGTGCCGATGTCGCCGATCTGGGTCCGGTAACCCATGGGCAGCGCGGCGATTTCCTCGTGCACCGCCGCCTGACGCGCGCAGTCCGCCACGCGTTCCAGGTCGGGCGCGGGGTCGAAGAAGCTGATGTTCTCCTCGATGCTGCCGGCGAAGAGCAGATCGTCCTGCATCACCGTGCCGACGATGCGGCGGTAGGCATCCAGTCCCAGACGTTTCACCGGATGGCCTCCCACGAGCATCTCGCCTCGCGTGGGGACCAGCAGACCCAGCATCAGCTTCACCAGCGTCGTCTTGCCGCTGCCCGAGGCGCCGGTCACCGCGACGCACTCGCCGGGCTCGATCCGCAGGTCGATGCCTGACAGCACCTCGGGCTCGCCGTCGCCATAGCGGAAGGCCACGCCGCGCAGTTCGATCGACGCCGGCAGGCGGCTCAGGTCCAGCGGCGCCGATGCGCCGGTCTCCTCGACCGGCGCCGCCAGGATGTCGGACAGCCGCTCGCCATGCAGCCGCAGCATGCGCAGTTCGAAGAGCTTGTCGATCAGCGCGCCCATCCGGTCGCTGAACTGGTCCTTGTAGCTGAGGAAGGCCAGCAGCATGCCGGCGCTCATGCGGGTGTCGAGCACGGCCAGCGCGGCCAGCCAGATCACGGCGATGCGCTCGATGCCGAAGATCAGGCCGCGCGCGGTCTCGTAGCCGACCGACCAGCGCGCCAGGCGCAGTTCGGCGTTGAACTCGTCGGCCAGCAGGTTCATCCAGCCGACGCGGCGCAACTCGCCCCGGCCGAACAGGCGCACCGCCTGGGCGCCGCGCACCGATTCGAGGAAATGGGTCTGCTGCAGCGCGCCGCACCGGATCCTGTCGGCGCTGGCGCTGCGCAGCGCGCGGAAGACGCTCCAGCGCAGCAGGCCGTAGAGCAGCACGGCGCCCAGCACCACCGCCGTCAGCGGCCCGCTGTACATCAGCATGACGGCGAGCGTGACCAGCGCCAGCAGGCCATCGATGACGCCCTCGATGAACTGCGTGGTGAGCGTGTGCTGGATGGTCTCGATCGAGCCGAAGCGCGAGACGATGTCGCCGAGATGGCGCTTCTCGAACCACGCCAGCGGCAGGCGCATCAGATGGCCGAAGGCGCGCCCCTGCCACTGGAACGCCAGGCTGGTGGAGAGCACCGTCGTCATCCACGAGCGCACGGCGCCGAGCGCGACGCGGATCACCGCCAGCAGCAGGAAGCCCAGGCCGAGCACGATCACCAGATCGTGGTCGCCGGTACCCAGCGCGTGGTCGGTGAGCCACTGCAGATGGAACGGCGCCACCAAGGCCAGCGCCTGCAGCGCGATGCCGAGCACGAGCACCTGCGCGGCCGAGCGCTTCAGGCCGACGACAGGCCCGAGCAGCGCGCGCCAGCGCGGCGGCTGGACCTCGGCGGGCGGCGGGGTCCCGCCATCGGTCGCGTCGAAGTCCTCGTCGGGCGCGAGCTCGAGCGCGATCCCGGTGAAGCGCCGCGACACCTCCGCCAGGGGCACGCGACGCCGCCCGCAGGCGGGATCGATGATGGTCACGCCATGGCGCGCCACGCGCTCCAGCACGACGAAGTGCTCCATGTCCCAGTGGAGGACGCAGGGCAGCGACAGCGCCTTGAGTTCGTCCAGATCGAGCTGCAGCGGACGGCTGCGCAGGCGCAGCGCGTCCGCCATGTCGATCAGGCTGGCGAGCGTGGCGCCGTGGACCGAGATCGAGAAGCGGCGCCGCATCGCCGGGAGATCCATGCGCAGGCCCCAGTGGCTGGCGATCATCGCGAGGCAGGCGGCGCCGCATTCGGCGGCCTCGTCCTGGCGCAGCTCGGGCGTGCGCCGGCGGGACCGGAACGACAGATCGGGAACGGCCCTCATCGCGCGCCCCCGGCGGCATCGGATGGCGCACGCACCGTCGCGCCGCCCAGGCGCCGCAGGGGATCGATGACCCATTCGTAGAGGCGGCGGCGTTCGAGCGGCACGATGGCCTCGAGCGTCATACCCGGCCGCAGCGCCTGCCCGGCGCCGCGCGCGGACAGCGACTGCCGGGGCAGACGCACCCGCACGCGGTAGGCGGAGGGCCCGCCAGCGGCCGCCGGATCCGACGCAAGCAGGTCGACGCCGCGCACGCGGCCCTCGATCGCGCCGAATTTCTGATGGGGGTAGGCGTCGAGATGCAGCCGCACCGCCATGCCGGGCGCGAGGAACGCCGCCGCGTGCGAGGGCGCGCGCACGTCGGCCTCGAGTTCGTCGCCCGCGGGCCAGAGTTGCGCGAGCACCTCGCCCGCGGCGACGCTCTGCCCCGGCTCGCCCCGGAGCGCGGAAACGACCCCGGCGCGGGGCGCGCGGATCAGGGTCTCGCGCCGCCCTTCGTGTTCGGCGAGTTCCTGCTCGAGCGCGGCCAGCGCACCGGCGGCGGCTTCGTCATCGCGGCGCAGTTGAAGTTCGAGGTCGCGCGAGTCCTGCTGCGCCGCCGCGCGATCGCGCCGCGCCGAGGCGCTGGCGCGCGCCTGCTGCGACAGGCGTTGACGGGCGTCGATCAACGCGGCCTCGCGCTCCTGGACGGCGGTGGCGGTGCTCATGCCATGGGCCTGCAGCGCGCGCTGGCGATCGAGTGCCGCGCGATCGAGTTCGACGCGGCGATGCGACAAGCGGAGTTCGTCATCCAGCCGGTGCAGATCGCCGTCGAGCGCGGCGATCCGGTCGCGCCATGCCGCCAGGCGCTGGCGTGCCTGCGCCTGGCGATGGCTGGTCTCGGCGGTCAGACTGTCGCGGCGCTGCGCGATCAGCCGCGACACGGCGGCGTCGACGATGCCGCCTCGCGCGTCGCTCCGCTCGCTCCCCAGCAGGAAGAGGCCTTCGCCCGCGCGCACGGATTGACCGTCCGTGACGCGCCGCTCGATGACGCGGCCGGGCCGGTCCGCGACGACACGCAGCACGCCGCCAGCCGGCGTGAGAACGCCGGACAGCCGCGCGGTGGCGCTCGTCGAGAAGCACAGGAAGAACGCCAGCAGCGACGCCACGATCGCGGCGGCAAGCCCGGTCAGCAACGCGAAGCTCGCGGGCCGCGCCAGCAGGATCGCGCCGTGGAGCGCATTGCCCTCGCGCTGGGCCTCGGCGCGGAAAAGCGCCGAGGGCGCGTCAGGCGGCGGTGGGTCGGAAGACGTCAAAAGCCGCAATCGCCGGGGGTCAGTTCCGGCAATCTCCGTTCGTCCTGAGGATCAACCGGAGCAACCCCCAGGACATCGGAGCGACCGCCGCAGGCGCCTCGTCGACGCCCGCAGCGCTAGTGGATCAGCGCGCCTGGACCGGGAGATGGCTATTGCGAATGCCAACTCCCGTTCGACCGTGCCGCGCCTCGGCGAGAGGCGTCCGTCAAGGGACTACTTCGGCGCGGCCGGCGAAGGCAACCCGAACACGATCGCCAGCGCGCCAGGTACCGCGCCCGTCTGCCCGCCGGCCGGCTTGGGCGCGGGCGTCAGTTCCTTCGCGATCGCGACGGACAGCAGCGGCGGGCACAGCGCCCCGAGAAACCATTCCCACCAGGCCGCGCCGCCGCCGTGAACGCAGGCCGCTTCTTGCTCATTCAAGGTTTGCATCGCCATGCTTCCTTCCGTCGAAACATCCGGTCCTGACCAGGACGCGGCGGAGACGCCAGGACCAGCACATCACCGCCGCGGGGCGTCCGTTCAACACCCACGGCGCTAGTGCGCCGCCCCGCTCCCGCGCGCCTTCGGCGGCGCGGAAGGTGGCCATCCCGTTTCGCCGGGTTCAGCCGTCAATGCCCCGCGTGCGCGGGCCCATCGCCGTCCCGCGCGGTGTCGACGGGAAACGGCGCGAACCACGCCAGCACGATCGGTGGCAGCGAGAACACCAGCACCCAGCCGAAGAAGCTGGCGTAATGCTCGCCCACGCCCGAGAACAGCCAGCCGCTGACGCTGCCCGTGGCCCACTTGGTCATCGCCATGACGCCCGTGGCCATCGCGTAATGCGTCATCTTGAAGGGCCCCGGCGCGATCTGCTGCATCATGTACAGCATGTGCCCGACCGAGCCCATGCCGAAGCCGAACTTCTCCACGGCGACGATGGCGCCGATCCACCACAGGTCCGCCGGCAGCGCGTGGCTCAGGTAGTAGTAGGTCAGGTGCGGCAGGTTGAGGGCGATCGCCAGCAGCAGGAACGAGCGCCGCAGCGTCATCTTCGCGGCGATGAAGCCGCCCAGGAACGCGCCCGCGATGAAGGCCACCGTGCCCGCCGTCCCGTAGATGTGCCCCAGCGCCGCGTTGTCCAGCCCCAGCCCGCCCACCGAGCGCGGATCGAGCAGGAACAGCGGCCCGAACTTCTCGATGAAGCCCTCGCCGAAGCGGTAGAAGAACACCACCGCCAGCATCATCCAGATCGACGGCTTCTGGAACAGCGTCGCCCAGGACTCGCGCAGCGAGACCATCGCCGTGCGCAGGTCCTGGCCATGCACCGCCGCCGGCGCGCCCGGCGGCAGCACTCGCAGGTGCCACAGGCCGAAGCCGCCCATCATCGCCGCCGCGCCCAGCATCACCGCCATCCAGCACTGCACCCAGGTCCAGGCCAGCGCGTCGTGCAGCCACCCGGTCAGCGACACCAGCAACCCCGACGCGACCACGGCGCCCAGGTTCCAGCACATGCCCTGCAGGCCGGCGTAGCTCGCCTGCTCGCGCGGCGGCATCGTCGTCATGAACACGCCGTCGGCCACGATGTCCTGCGTCGCCGACGCGAAACCGGTGATCCAGAAGAAGGCCAGCGACGCGCGCAGGAAGCCCTCCAGCGGCAGGCAGAACGCGATCGCGCCGATCGACGCCATCATCACGAACTGCATCGCGATCACCCACCAGCGCTTGGTCTTGTAAGGCTCCAGCAGCGGCGACCACAGCGGCTTGAGCACCCACGGCAGGTACATCTGCGAGGTGTACAGCGCGATGTCCGCGTTGGACACGCCCATGTTCTTGTAAAGGATCGCGGCCACCGCGCCCACCAGCACGTTGGGCAGGCCCATCGCGAGGTAGAGCGTTGGCACCCAGCTCAGCGGGTGGTGACCCGGCTTGCCCGGGCCGGATCCGGCTTCGGCGGCCGGCGCGGCGCCCTCTTCCAGCCCCGCTGCTGCCCGCGACGGCTGCGCGCCATCGCCCGGCAGCCGGGAAAGATCTGCACTCATCGTTGTCTCCTGTTTGGCGCGCAGCATAGAACACCATGACAACGCTGTCAGCCTCGGGAATCGCCTTAGCGGCACCATTGGACTGCGAAGGCCCCTCTCCCCTGCCCTCTCCCCGCAAGGCGGGGCGAGGGAGTTGCAGCGTGAACAACATCCCGGGATTGCGCTTGGAGGTGCCAAGGAAGCGTGAAGACGTGGCGACGGATTCATGACGGCAAGGTTTCCGACGGGTTCAGCGCGCACGCTTGCGAAACCTCCCGTAACACCCGCTTCGCCAGGGGTTCACAACATGTCCCTCCTCCGCAACTTCCGCATCGGCAAGCGCCTCGGACTTGCCTTCGCCGCCGTGCTGCTCCTGCTGTGCTTCATCGCCGGCTTCGGCATCCAGCAGATGGCGCACATCAACGCCAACGTGCAGGACCTCAACGAGAACTGGCTGCCCAGCGTCGCCAAGCTTGCCGACATGCAGGACGCCGCCAACCTGGCGCGCCGCCTGTCGCTGCGATCCGTGCTCGAGAACGACGAGACCCGCCGGACCAAGATCGTCCAGGACCACGACGCCGCGATGCGTGAGTTCGAGAAGGCGGCAAAGATCTACGAGGCGTCCATCACGCCGGGCCGCGAGCAGGAGCTCTACACCCGCATCCGCGAGACCTGGAAGGCCTACCAGGACGCCGACGCCGAGCTGGCGAAGGTGGTCGCCGGCGGCGAGGCCCAGCATGAGGCCGCCCGCAAGCTGTCCGCCGGCGCCTCGTCGGCCATCTTCAGCGACCTGGCCCAGGCGATCGACGTCGACGTCAACTTCAATCGCGACGGCGGCGGCGCCGCCGCCAAGGACGCCGCCGTGTCCTACGCCGACGGCCTGCGCGTGACCCTCATTGCCGTGGCCGTCGCGCTGGCCATCGGCATCTGGCTGGCCTGGCAGGTGACGCGGTCCATCACCGCGCCGATCGCGCAAGCCGTCCGGGCCTCCGAGGACGTGGCCGGCGGCGACCTGACCATCGCCCTGCGCGCCGAGGAGCGCGACGAGCCCGCCGACCTGCTGCGCGCCATGGGCCGCATGGTCGACCAGCTCGGCCGCCTGGTCGGCCAGGTGCGAGACAGCAGCGAGAGCATCGCCACCGGCTCCCAGGAGATCGCCCAGGGCAACGCGGACCTGAGCTCCCGCACCGAGAGCCAGGCCAGCAGCCTGCAGCAGACCGCCGCGTCGATGGAGCAGCTGACCAGCTCGGTGGCCCAGAACGCCGCCTCGGCCAGCCAGGCCAGCCGCATGGCGGCCGAGGCCTCCGGCGCCGCCGGCGAAGGCGGCCAGGCCGTCGGCGACCTGGTCCAGACCATGCAGGGCATCAGCGACGCCTCGCGCCGCATCGAGGACATCATCGGCGTCATCGACGCGATCGCCTTCCAGACCAACATCCTGGCGCTGAACGCCGCCGTCGAGGCCGCCCGCGCCGGCGAGCAGGGCCGCGGCTTCGCCGTCGTCGCCTCCGAGGTGCGGGCGCTGGCGCAGCGCTCGGCCGGCGCCGCCAAGGAGATCAAGGACCTGATCCAGGCCAGCACGCAGCGCGTGGACACCGGCGCCCGCCAGGCCGCCAGCGCCGGCGAGGTCATGCAGCGCGTCGTGGCCCAGGTGGGCCAGGTCGACACGCTGATCCGCGAGATCTCCGCCGCCACCCAGGAGCAGAACGGCGGCATCCAGCAGGTCGGCGACGCCGTCACCCACCTGGACCAGGTCACCCAGCAGAACGCCGCCCTGGTGGAGGAAAGCGCCGCCGCGGCCGAGAGCCTCAACGGCCAGGCCCAGCAACTGGCCCGGCTGGTGAGCCAGTTCCGGCTGCGGGCGGCGATTACCTAAGTCACGAGGCCGGGAGCCCCCCGCTGGCTATCCTTTCCTCCGGTCAAGAAGGACAGCCAGATGCTCACGCCGCGTTCGGGAAACCAGGGATCCAAGCACCTCACTCGCAGGGCCGCCGCCGCGGCCCCCGCCGCGCTCGCGGCGGTCATCGCCCTCGGGGCGCTGGGCGGGTGCTCGTCCATGTCCAGCCTCAACCCCTTCGGCCCGGGTGCGCCCAAGCCGACCGAGGTGCGCGGCAGCATCCAGGCCTCGGCCCAGCTCAATCCCAGCGTCACCAAGCGCCCTTCCCCGCTGCTGGTGCGCGTCTATGAGCTGAAATCGGCCAACGCCTTCAACTCGGCCGACTTCATCAGCCTGTACCAGAAGGACCAGGCCGAGCTCGGCACCGAGATGGTCGCCCGCGAGGAAATGACCCTCCAGCCGGGCGAATCGCGCCCGATCAACAAGAAGACGCTGTCGCCGGAAACGCGCTTCATCGCCGTCTTCGGCGCCTACCGCGACCTGGAGCACGCGCGCTGGCGCGCGGTGGTCCCGGTGATCGCCGGCAAGAAGCAGGAAGTCCTCATCCAGGCTGACGAGCTGTCGGTCAGCGCCTCGGTCAAGCAGCCGTGAGCTGGCACAGCAAGGTCATCTGGACGCAGGGCATGTTCCTGCTGCCCCACCATTTCCAGCAGGAAACCCGTTACCTCGAGCACCTGGTCGACAGCCGCGCCCGCGCGCTGGCGCCGCATGGCTGGGGCTTCACCGAACTGGTGCTGGACGAGGCGCTGCTGAGCGTCGGCCGCCTGGGCATCGTGCGCGCCAGCGGCATCCTGCCCGACGGCACGCCCTTCCAGATCCCGCAGGCGGACGCCGCGATGGCGCCGCTGGAGGTTCCCGCCGACCTCAAGGGCGACATGGTCGTGCTGGCCGCGCCGATCGCGCGCCCGGGCACGGACCAGGTCGCCTTCAACGGTAACAACGGTCACAGCGGCCATGACGGTGGCGAACTCCACCGCTACCACGTCATCGACCAGGACCTGCGCGACCAGACCAGCGCCGGCGACGAGCCCGAGCCCGTCCAGACCGGCGCGCTGACGCTGCGCCTGCTGCCGGCGCGCGAGCTCAACGACGCCTACGCGGCGCTGGGCGTGGCCCGCATCGCCGAGCGCCGCGCCGACCAGCAGTTGGTGCTGGACCGCAGCTACATCCCGCCGCAGACCCGCATCGACGCCAGCGGCCACCTCTCGGCGATGGCCTCGCTGCTGCACGGCCTGGTGCGCCAGCGCGCGCAGCTGCTGTCCTCGCGCATGGGGCAACTGGGCAACGGCGTGTCCGAACTGGCCGACTTCCTGATGCTGCAGGCGCTGAACCGCGCCGATCCGCTGTTCCGCCAGCACGCGGCCTCGCCGCACGTGCATCCGGAGACGCTGCACCGCGACTGCCTGCAACTGGCCGGCGACATGGCGACCTTCGTCAGCGACACCCGCCTGGCCTCCGAGTACCCGCTGTACCGCCACGACGACCTGCGCGGCAGCTTCGCGCCGCTGCTCGAGGACCTGCGCCGCATGCTCAGCGTCGTGCTGGAACGCAACGCGCTTCAGATCGACCTGACCGAGCGCACCCACGGCGTGCGCACCGCCGTCGTGCCCGACGCCGACCTGCTGCGCAGCGCGAGCTTCGTCATCGCCGTCAACGCGCAGGTCGCGGCGGAGCAACTGCGCCAGCGCTTCCCGGCGCAATCCAAGCTGGGTCCGGTGGACCGCATCCGCGACCTGGTGAACCTGCAGCTGCCCGGCATCGGCCTGCGCGCGCTGCCGGTCGCGCCGCGCCAGCTGCCTTTCCACGCGGGCTTCCATTACTTCGAGCTGGACCGCGGCGGCGAGCTGTGGAAGCAGCTCGAGCGCAGCGGCAGCCTGGCGCTGCACGTCGCCGGCGACTTCCCCGGACTGGAGCTGGAGCTCTGGGCCATCCGGCAGTAAGCGCCGTCCGCGGCGCCGCGCCGGGCCCCTCCGCCCTTCCACCGATCAAGACAAGCAACCCCGGGAGCCGGCATGGACCCCTCCGCGCTCAACGATCCGTTCGCAGGCTTCGACGATCAGCGCACCTTCATCAAGCCCCGTCCGGGCGGCGCCCAGGCGCCGCGCGGCGCGCCGCCGTCCCCGGATCCGGCGCAGCCCGACGCCGCGCCCCCGGCCGCCGGCCTCAACCCGCTGCTGACGCTGGCCAACCCGCTGCTGCTGCTGGTGCCGCAATTGCGCGCGACCCGCAGGGTCGACGACGTGGGCTCGCTGCGCAACAACCTGGCGCAGGGCATCCGCGACTTCGCCAGCCGCGCCGCGGCCGCCGGCATCCCGCCGGAGCGCGTCATGGCCACGCGCTACGTGCTCTGCACCATGATCGACGAGGCCTGCGCCGACACGCCCTGGGGCGGCTCCGGCGTCTGGGCGCGGCACAGCCTGCTGTCGATGTTCCACAACGAGACCTGGGGCGGCGAGAAGGTCTTCCAGCTGATGGCCCGCCTGGCCGAAAAGCCGGACGCCAACCGCGACCTGCTCGAGCTGATCTACGCCGCGCTGACCTTGGGCTTCGCCGGACGCTACCGCGTCATCGACAACGGCCCCGCGCAGCTGGAGGCGGTGCGTGACCGCCTCGCGCAGATCCTGAAGCAGCAGCGCGGCGACTACCCCGCCGCGCTGGCGCAGCACTGGCAGGTCGAGGCCATCGTCCAGCGCCGCCACATCGGCTGGCTGCCGCTGGCCGCCACCGCCGCGCTGACGGCGCTGCTGCTGGTGGGCGTGTACCTGTCGCTGACGCTGTCGCTGGCGGAGCGCTCCGATCCGGTGTTCGGGCAGATCCAGTCGCTGCGCCTGTCGCCGCCGGTGGTCGCGCCCCCGCCGCCGCCGGCCAAGCCGCGGCTGGCGCAGTTCCTGCAATCGGACATCAAGGCCGGCCTGGTCGCCGTGCGCGACGAGGTCGACCGCAGCGTCGTGACAATCCGCGGCGACGGTCTGTTCGCGCCGGCCAGCGCCACCATCGTGCCGGAACGCGAGGCGCTGATGACGCGCATCGCCGACGCGCTGACGCAGGTGCAGGGCACGGTGCTGGTGACCGGCCACAGCGACGGCACGCCGATCCGCACGCCGCGCTTCCCGTCCAACTGGCACCTGTCCGAGGAACGCGCCAACACCGTGCGCGAGCTGCTGGTGGCGCGCCGCGTCGCGCCCGAGCGCATCCGCGCCGAGGGCCGCGCCGACGCCGAGCCGGTCGCGCCCAACGACACGCCCGCCAACCGCGCGCTGAACCGGCGCGTGGAAATCAGTCTGATGGTCAATGGCCGGGCGCCCGATGCGCCGGCGCGCGGAGCTTCGCGATGAAACGCGTCCTGGGATGGATCTTCAACCGCTGGGTCCTGCTGGCAGTGCTGGTGCTGGCGGTCGCGCTGCTGATCTGGATCGTCGGCCCGCTGGTCGCGATCGGCGAGTCGCGCCCGCTGGACACCGAACGCTCGCGCTGGATCACGATCGGCGTGCTGGTGCTGGTGGTGGCGCTGTGCATCGCGTGGTCGCGCTGGCGCGCCAGGCGCGGCAACACGGCGGTCGTGAACCAGCTGCTGCAGCAGCCCGCCGGCGAGACGCCCGAACGCGAGAGCGCCGACATGGTGGCCGTGCGCGAGCGCTTCCGCCAGGCGCTGCAGATGCTGCAGCGCTCGCGCTTCGGCGCCGAGGGGTCGGCCGGCTTCGCGTCCAAGCTGCGCTCGCGCTTCGGCGGCCGCTATCTCTACGAGCTGCCCTGGTACCTGATCATCGGCGCGCCCGGTTCCGGCAAGACGACCGCGCTGCGCCACAGCGGGCTGAACTTCCCGCTCGCCGAGCAGATGGGCGACCACGCGATCCGCGGCGTCGGCGGCACGCGCCACTGCGACTGGTGGTTCACCGACCAGGCGGTGCTGATCGATACCGCCGGCCGCTTCACGACGCAGGACAGCGACCCGGACAACGACAAGGCGACCTGGAGCGGCTTCCTGCAGATGCTGCGCCGCTCGCGGCCGCGCCAGCCGATCAACGGCGCGCTGGTGACGGTGTCGGTGACGGACCTGCTCTCGCGCAGCCCGTCCGAGCGCGCCCAGCACGCCGCCACCGTGCGCGCCCGCGTGCAGGAGCTGCAGAAGGACCTGGACATCCGCTTCCCGGTCTACCTGCTGGTCACCAAGGCCGACCTGCTGTCGGGCTTCATGGACTACTTCGCGACGCTGGACAAGGACCAGCGCGCCGCGCCGTGGGGCTTCACCTTCCCGCGGAGCAGCGCCTCGCCGCTGGCCGGCTTCGGCGCCGAGTTCGACGCGCTCGAGCAGCGCCTGCAGAACGGCCTGATCGACCGCCTCCAGGCCGAGCGCGATCCGCAGCGCCGCGCCCGCATCTACGGCTTCCCGGCGCAGTTCGCGAGCCTGCGCGCGCTGCTGGCCGAGTTCGCCGAGGGCGTCTTCGCGCCCACGCCTTACGAAGCGCAGCCGCAATTGCGCGGCGTCTACTTCGTCAGCGGCACGCAGGAAGGCACGCCGATCGACCGGGTGCTGGGCTCGGTGGCGCGCAGCTATCAGATCGAGCACGCGGTGCTGGCGCCCAACCAGGCCAGCGGCCGCAGCTACTTCCTGAACCGGCTGCTGGGCGAGGTGGTGTTCGCCGAGGCCGGCCTGGGCGGCACGCACCGCGGCTGGGAACGCCGCCGCAATGCGCTGGCGCTGGCGGGCTACGCCGTCGTGGCGATCGCCGGCATCGGCCTGATCACCGCCTGGACCGTCAGCTACTTCAACAACCGCAAGTACCTGGAGGACACCTCGGCCCGCGCCGACCAGGTGCGCGAGCTGCTGCAGTCCACACCCAACCGCGCCACCGCGGACCTGCTGCCCATCCTGCCGGCGCTGCAGGCCACGCGCGCGCTCGCGGCGCTCGACGACCAGGTGCCGCTGTCGATGCGCATGGGCCTGTTCCAGGGCCGCAAGCTCGACAGCGCGGCGCGCGCGTCCTACCAGCGCATGCTGGGCGACGCGGTGCTGCCGCGGCTGGTGCTGCGCATCGAGGAGCAGCTGCGCCAGGGCGCCGCGACGCCGGTCACGCTCTACGAGGCGCTCAAGGCCTACGTGATGCTGCATGACCCGCAGCACTTCGACGCCCGGGCGCTCAAGCAGCACATCGAAAGCGACTGGGAGACCACGCGCCGCGAGCTGACGCCGGACCAGCGCGAGCAGCTCGGCGCCCACCTGGACGCGCTGCTGTCGCAGGGCGGCATCGCCTCGCCGCTGCCGGAGGACGCCTCGCTGCTGACGGCCGTGCGCACCCAGCTCGCGACGCAGCCGCTGCCGCAGCGCATCTACAACCGGCTGCGCGCGCAGGGGCTGGGCAACGAGTATCCGGAGTTCACCGTCTCGCGCGCGGGCGGCCACAACGCGCCGCTGCTGTTCACGCGCACCAACGGCGCGCCGCTGTCGCAGGGCGTGCCGGGCTTCTTCACCCGCGACGCCTACCTGCGCGGCTTCCAGCCCCGGGTGGGCCAGGTCGCCGACGAGCTGTCGGCCGAGGAGCCCTGGGTGCTGGGCGTCGCCGCCGCGCCCAAGGACGCGCAGGCCATCGTGCGCGCCAACGCGCCACTGGTGGACGACGTGCGCCGGCTCTACCTGAACGACTACGCCGCGGCCTGGGAGGCCTTCCTCAACAGCGTCAAGCTGCTGCCGATGGCGACGGTGCCGCAGTCGGTGGAGCGCTCGCGCATGCTGTCCGCGCCGGACAGCCCGCTGGGCCCGTTCCTGCGGGCGGCCTCGCGCGAGACGACGCTGACGCAGCCCGGCAACGCGATCGAGAACGCCGAGCGCCGCGCCGCCGACCTGGTCCAGCAGACCCGCGAGCGCGTGGCCGGCATGTTCGGCAAGCCCGGCCAGCCCGGCGCCCAGCCGGATCCGAACGCGCCGCGCATCGAGAGCATCGTCGACGACCGCTTCACCGCGCTGCGCAGCATGGTCACCGCGCCGGCGGGCGGCGGCAAGGCGCCGCTGGACGAGACCGTCGGCCTGATCGCCGAGGCCAACATCATGCTGACGGCCGCCGATTCGGCGCTCAAGGGCGGCAGCGCGCCGCCGCCGTCGCCGGTGCCCACGCGGCTGAAGGCCGCCGCGGCGATGAGCCCCGAGCCGCTGCGCACCATGCTCGACGACCTGGGCAGCAGCAGCGCCCGCGTGTCGCAAGGCGCGATGCGGCAGAACCTGGCGATGGAGGTGCGCTCGCAGGTCGGCGAGTTCTGCAACCAGGCCGTCGCCGGGCGCTATCCGCTGGACCGCAACTCGGCGCGCGACGCCACGCAGGCCGACTTCGCAATGCTGTTCGGCCCGGGCGGCAAGATCGACCAGCTGTTCCAGCAGAAGCTCGCGCCCTATGTCGACACGACGACGCGGCCGTGGAAGTTCCGCGCCGTCGAGGGCACGCCGCTGGGCGGGGACAGCGGCACGCTGCCGCAGTTCCAGCGCGCGCAGGCGATCAAGGAGACCTTCTTCCCCGGCAGCGCCACGCCCTCGCTGCGGCTGGACTTCAAGCCGGTCGAGATGGACACCACGATCCAGCAGTTCATCCTGGACGTCGACGGCCAGATCGTGCGCTACAGCCACGGCCCGCAGATCCCGACCTCGGTGCAATGGCCGGGCCCGCGCGGCAGCTCGCAGGTGCGCGTGCAGATCAGTCCGGCCAGCGCCAGCGGCTCGTCCGGCATGGTCAACGACGGTCCCTGGGCGCTGTTCCGGATGTTCGACCGCGTGAAGATCGAGAAGACCAACGCCCCGGAGCGCTTCCGGGCGACCTTCGACGTGGACGGCCGCAAGGCGGTCTTTGAAATCACCGCGAGCAGCGTCCGCAACCCCTTCCGGCTGCCGGAGCTCAACGAGTTCCGCTGCCCGAGCGGCCTGTGATGACCAGGAGAGTCCGACGATGAGCGCGCTGCCCGAAGCCCTGAACCCCTCCGGCGAGACCGCGCCCGGCTGGTACGGCAAGGTCGCCGCGCTGGGCGATTTCGCGCAGCGCCGGCTGCCGCAGCACTTCGTGCGCCACTGCGATGCCTGGCTGTCCGGCGTGATGCAGGACCTGCCCAAGGTGCTGGGGCCGCGCTGGCTGGACACCTACCTGACCGCGCCGGTGCTGCGCTTCGCCTGGGCGCCGGGCGTGGTCGACATGAAATGGTGGTTCGGCGTGCTGATGGCCAGTTGCGACAACGTCGGGCGCTACTTCCCGCTGGTGATCGCGCAGCCCCGGACCCAGCCGCCGGTGGACCGCGCCGGGCTGGATCACCTGGACCGCTGGTACGCGGTGCTGGCCAACGCGGCGATGCGCACGCTGGAGGACACCGCGACGGTGGACTCGCTGGAGGCGGCGCTGGCCTCGGCCCCGCCCTGGCCGCCCAGCCATGCGGCGACGCTGCCCGCGCCCGAGAACGCGGTGCAATGGGTCACGTACACCGCGCCGGCGGGCCTGCTCACCTCGGCGGTGCCGATGCTGGCCGCGGGCGAGTTGATGGAGCGCCTGGCCGGCTGCACGGTGTGGTCGCCCAACCCGGAGCCGGGCCAGCAGGTCCACATGCGCTGGGGGCCGGGACTGCCGTACGTCGAAGCCTTCACCGCGATGCTGACCAAGCAGGCGGCTTGACGGCGCCAGGCGCCGCCGTGTGAGACAGTCGGCGCCAGGGAGAGCCAACATGACGACATTCGGACGCCGCCTGGCACTGGGATTCCTGCTCGCGGTCGCGGTGCTCGGCATCGTCGGCGCGGTGGCCCTGCGGAGCGCCTTCCTGATGGAGGACGCCGCCGAGGGCGTGACGCGCAGCCACCAGGGCCTGCGCCTGCTCGCCGACCTGCTCAACGAGGTCACGGAAGCCGAGGCCGCGCAGCGCGCCTTCATGCTGACCAAGGACGAGGCCTACGTGACCGCGCTCGACAAGTCCACCGGCGAGGTCAGGGAGAGCCTCCTCGCGATGCGCGCGGCGCCGGCCTGGGCCTCCCACGGCAAGGACCTGGACGACACGCAGCGCGACATCACCGCCCTCTTCCAGCTCTTCCGCGAACGGATCGCCGAGCGCCGCTCGATCTCGATGGAAGAGGTCACGCGCTCGCCCAAGGTGGCGCTGGTGCGCCAGCGCATGGAACAGCTGCGCGCCCGCTTCGAGCGCATGGAGACCGATGAGGTCGCGCACCTGGAGGCCCGCACCGGCGCGATGAGCGAGACCACGCGCCTGGTCAAGTGGGTCGGCCTGGGCGGCTCGGTGCTGGGCCTGCTGATCGTGGCGGTGACTGGGGTCGCGCTGCAGCGCCTGCTGGCCGAGATGGTCGGCGCGGCGGCCGCCGACGTCGCCCGCCAGGCGCGCGAACTCGAGGCCTCGTCGCTGCAGCAGGCCGCCGCGGCCAAGCAGACGGCGTCGGCCGCGGTCGAGCTGACCGCCACGATGCACGAGGTGCAGGCCGCCGCGCACCAGATCGCGCAGCGCTCCACGGAGGTCGAGGAGATGGCCTCCGCCAGTACTCAGGCGGCGCACTCCGGCGGCGTGGCGATGGGCCAGGCACGCGAGGCCACCGCGACGATGCAGCGGCAGGTCGACCAGGTGGTCACGCAGATGACGACGCTGGGCAAGGAGGTCCAGGGCGCGTCGGTGGTGCTGGGTGCCATCGAGGACCTGGCGGAGCGCACCAACATCCTGGCGATCAACGCGACCATCGAGGCCTACAGCGCCGGCGAGGCCGGCGAGCGCTTCCGGGTGGTGGCCGACGAGATCCGCCGCCTGGCCGAGAAGGTCCGCGCGGACGCCTTCGACATCCGCAACCAGCTCGAGTCGATCCGCAACGTCTCCAACGCCACGATCATGTCCACCGAAGCCGGGGCCAAGGCGGTGACCGCCAGCGCCACGCTGTTCTCGGACGTGACGTCGATGCTCGCGCTGATCTCGGAGCGCGTCGGCGCCTCGGAACTGGCGAGCAAGGAGATCAAGATGGCGACGCACCAGCAGTCCAGCGCCGGACGGCAGCTCGAGACCGCGCTGGCGGACGTGGGCCGCGCGACCAGCGACGCCGAGGACGTCGCGCAGCGCAACCTGCGGACCGCCGAAGCCCTGTCGCGGACCGCGCAGCGCCTGAGCGCCTTCGTCGCGTCGCCGACCGTGCGGCGGCGGCCCCTGCCAGCCGCGAACCCGGCCGCGGACACGGCCCCCAAGGGCGCCTGACCCCCCGACCCAGCTTCACAGCGGCATCCGGCGCGTCGACTCGTCCTCGTCCTCCGCTTCCAGCGGGATCGGGCCCGACTCGACGGCCGGTTCGCCGGCGGCCTCGCCGGCCTCGCCGGCCGGCGCCTGGGCGGCTTCGTTCAAGGCCGGCTCGCCCACCCACAGCGCGATCGCGCTGAAGTTGTCCTGGTCCGGCAGGCCGCGCTCCTCGATGGCGGCGCGCATCGCGGCCAGCCAGTCGTCGGGCGAGGCGGAATGCTTCAGCGTGGCATCGATCAGCGCGTCGCCCGCGCTGCCCCACCAGCCGTCGCTGCACAGCAGGAAGACATCGCCCTCCTGCAGCGGCTGCGGCGAGGTCGTGTGCGGATGCAGGTCGTCCTCGATGCCCAGCGCGGCCACCAGGTGGTTCTTGTGCGGATGGTCCTCGGCCTGCTCGGGCGTCAGCAGGCCGGCCTCGATCAGCATCTGCACGACGCTGTCGTCCTGCGTGATGGTGTCGATGCGGCCGCCGCGGATGCGGTACAGGCGCGAGTCGCCCACATGCGTCCACAGCGCGAAGCCGCGCTGCGCGTCGACGCACAGCGCCACCACGGTGGTGTGCATGCGGTCGCGGCCGGTGCCTTCCACGCCGCGACGCACGTCGTCGTGCGCGTCCAGCACCGCGCCGGTGAGCAGTTCGGGGCGCCACGGCAGCGTGGCGTCGCCCAGGCTGGTCTGCATGCGATGCACGGCGCGGCGCGCCGCCTCCGCGCCATTGCGGTGGCCGCCGGCCCCGTCGGCCAGCACGGCATACCAGCCGGGGCCGTTCTCATGGGCCACGACGGCATCCTCGTTGTTGGCGCGCGCGCCTTGTTCGCTGCAGGCGGCGACCCGGATCTTGAGCATGGTGATAACGACGTGTAGGACGGATGGCGGGGCTCAAGCCTCGCTCTGTTGTGGTTGCGGGGACGGCGACGGACCCGGCCCGTTCTGGCTCAGGCGTTCGAGCTGGTCCTCGTAGGCCTCCAGGAAGGCCTTGCCGAAGAGGGTGTGGAAGTCCTCCTGCGCCTCGTCGCGGATGGACTCGAAATGCTGCAGGTAGAGCTCCCAGAGCTTGGCCTTGCGGTTCATCGCCAGCACGCTGTCGAGCACCGAGCGGCTGGTCAGCTTGGCCTCCAGCGCCGAGGGCTGGAAGCGCGTCAGCACGCCCTCCAGCGCGGCGCGGGTGCCGGCCATCGTGCCGATGGTGTGGCCCACCAGGTCGCGCATCGCGTCCTGCATCGCCGCGGGACCGGGCAGGAAGCCGCGCACCGGCGGCTGCAGCAGCTGCTCCAGCGCGGACTGCGGATCGGGCGAGAACTTGAGCGGGTTGTTGTCGCGCGAGCGGATCACGGTGACCTGCGCGCGCAGCTCGTGCTTGGTGGCGGCGCGCACGGCCATCATGCGCAGCGCGCCGTCGACGCAGGAATTCAGCAACTGGCCGATGACGCGCATCAGGTCCGGGTTCAGGCCTTGCGGCGGCGCGGCCATGCGCACGCCGGCGCCTTCGCAGAAGGCGTTCCACAGGGCGGCGGTGTCGGCGCCCGGGCCGGAGGCGGCCGGCATCGCGGGAGCGGGCGCAGGCGCTCGCGCCGCGGCGGGCGGCATGACGGGCGGCGGCGCCACGGGAGGCATCACCGGGGGCATCACCGGCGGCATGGCCGGGGCCGCCATCACTGGGGCCGCCATCACCGGGGCCGCCACGGGCGGGACCGGCGCGAACGGTGCGGGAGGGGGCGCCAAAGGCGGCGCCGGGACGCGCACTTCCGGCGGACGGAACGCCGAATTCAACGCGGGCGTGTGATCCGGCAGCGCGGGCGTCTGGGGTTCGGAGTGGGTGGCCGGGGCCGCGGCGCCGAAGAGCGCCAGCGGATCGGACGACAGGCCGTCGCGCGCGCCGGATTCGGCGGTCGCGCCGGCGCCGGCCATGAAACCGGCCAGCGGATCGGACGCGCCGGGCTTCAGGCCGAAGAGGTCGTCGAGCGAGCGGTTGCCGTCGCCCGGCACCAGGTCGGAGAAGGCGCCGCCAAAGCCCAGGTCACCGAGGTCGCCGAGCCCGTTGGCCGGCGGCGGCGGCGCGGCGTGCGGCGGCGCGCCCGGCAGGTCGAGCCCGCCGAACGGGTCGAAGGCGGCGGCCTTGGACCCGGCGGCCGGGGCCGGTGGCGCCGGGGGCGGCGCGAATGGATCGAAGTCGTCGGGCAGCAGCACCGGGCCGGACGGCGCGGGCGCCGGGGCCTGCACCGGCGGCGCGGCGAACGGTGACAGCGGCGCCGGCGCGGCGGGCGTCGCGCTGAAGACGTCGGCCGACGGCGGCAGGCCGCCGAGCAGGTCGGCGAACGGGTTGGAGTTCGACAGCGCGGCCGGCGCCGGCGCCGCGAACGGCGGCGGCGTGTGGACCGGCACCGGAGCCGGACCTTGCGTGATGGGGCGCGCCAGGTCCGGCGCGCGGCGGATCACGGTGGCGCCGCTGTCGTCGATGAGGTCGCTCTGCACCTCCAGCAGATAGCCGCCGATGCGGATCTGGTCCTGATGGCGCAATGGCACGGCCTGGCCCTGGGCCACGGCCTGGCCGGAGACGGTGATCGGGTTGGCGCTGCCGACGTTGCAGATCACGAAGCTGCCGGCTTCGGCGCGGATCTCGGCCTGCTGGCGGGAGATGTGGCGTTCCGGGTCGGGCAGCGCCATCGTGTTGTGGTCGGCGCGGCCGATGGTCCCCCCGGTGGCGTCGAAGCGCGCGGTGATGGGCTGCGTCAGGGGCAGGTCGTTGAGCGACACCGCGCGCAGGGTGAGGGTCATGGGGGCTGCCTTTGGGACCACGGGAAACTGACAGGGATGTTTCCGTGTCAGAGCGCACGCTTCAATGAACGAAAGTCACCTGCAGGGGGCTTATCGCTGTTTCATACTCCACCCCGCTCGAATCCCGACGTGATGCCGATGTCGACCTTCTTCCGTCCCGATGCCCCGAACTCCCTGACCCCGGCCGCCCTGGCGGCGCGGGGTCGCGGCCTGACCGCCGGCTCCGCGCTGCTGCTCAGCGCGCTGCTGCTGGCCGGCTGCCAGACGCCGGCCCCGCCGCCCCCGCCTCCCGCCGAACCGGCGGTGACCGCGCCGCCGCCCGCCCCGCCGCCCGAGCCCGTGCCGCCGACGCCGGCCGAGCAGGCGCTGGCGCAGAAGACGGCGATGCAGTCGATCGAACTGCTCGAGACCGGCCAGGAGGAACAGGCCCGCGCCGAGCTGCACCGCGCGCTGCAGCTGGATCCGAACAACAAGCTCGCCGTGAGCCTGATGAAGCAGATCACCGCCGATCCGGTGGCGCTGCTGGGCCGCGAGTCCTTCGCCTACACGGTGCAGTCCAGCGACACGCTGTCGCGGATCGCGGGCCGCTTCATGGGCGACATCTACTCGTTCTACATCCTGGCCCGCTACAACGACATCCGCGTGCCGCGCCAGGTGTCGGGCGGCCAGGTGCTGCGCATCCCCGGCAAGCCGCCGGCGGGTCCGCTGTATCCGCGCCCCGGCAAGTCGGAACCCAAGGTGTCGCCGGCCGCTGCGGCCGCGGCCGCGGCAGCCGCTGCCCAGGCGCCGGCCGCCGCTCCCGCCGCGCCGCCGGCCCCGCCGCCCGCGCCCGAGATCCCGGCCGGCGAGAAGGCGATGCGCGCTGGCGAAGCGCATGAGCGCGGTGGCCGTCTGGACAAGGCGCTGGAGGAATACCGCCGCGCCGAGGCCGCCGACCAGCCGGGCGCTTCGGCCAAGGTCGAGGCCGTGCGCAAGAAGCAGATCGCCCGCGCGACGCTGGCGGCCCGCACCGCCTTCGCCAAGCAGGACCTGGCCGGTGCGATCAAGGGCTGGGACACCGTGCTGCAGCTCGATCCGGAGAACGAGCTGGCCAAGCTGGAGCGCCAGAAGGCCGTCACGCTGAAGGCCAAGGCCGATCAGCTGAAGTGATCCCGGTGCCGCTCGCAAGCGGCGATGGACGACGAAAGAGGCGCCGCGTGCGCCTCTTTCTCATGGCGCCGGTGCGCGCCGCGTTGATGCACGGTGATGGATGACGCCATCGGTTGGATTTCCGTGCGAGCAACGCGCGCACGCGCACCAACGTGCGCCGGGCAACAAATCTGACGTTACGATCCGCAGCCTCTTTACGTTGCAGCAACATGGATAGCCGCTCTCCGCGCAACTTCGCCATCGACTGCCTGCGCGGCGTCGCGATCCTGCTGGTGGTGATCCACCATCTGGCCCTGCCCTTCCGTCTGCCGTTGGCGCCCAGCCTGATCGGCGAGTGGATGCCCAAGCGCCTGATCGACGCGATCAGCTTCAACGGCTACGAAGCGGTGTTCATGTTCTTCGTGATCTCCGGCTTCCTGATCGCGACGCGCATCCTCGAGCGCGACGGCGATCTGCGCCGCGTCGAGCTGCGGCCGTTCTACCTGGCGCGCGCGCGGCGCATCCTGCCGCTGCTGTTCATCGTGCTGGCGGTGCTGACGCTGCTGGCGCTGCTCGGCGTCGAGGGCTTCACGCCCTCCGGCGAGCAGAGCGTGCCGGGGCTGCTCGGCTCGGCGCTGAGCTTCACCTTCAACTGGTATGAGGGCCGCACCGGCTGGGCGCCGGCGGCCTGGGACGTGCTGTGGTCGCTGTCGATCGAGGAAGTCTTCTATGTCGGCTTCCCGCTGATGTGCATGGTGTTCCCGCGGCCGCTGCTGGTGGTCTCGCTCGCGGCGCTGGCGGTGAGCCTGGTGCCGCTGCGTGCGCTGGTCCCGGTCGGCAACGACGTCTGGTGGGAGAAGGCCTACCTGCCCGGCATGGCCGCGATCGCATGGGGCGTGCTGGCCGCCCTGGCCGCGCGGCACTGGCGCCCGGGGCCGCGCGAGGCGCGCGCGCTCGCGCTGTTCGGCGCCTTCTGCGTGCTGCTGGTGATGGGCTGGGGCGACCTGGTGCATCGCCATCTGCTGAAGTCCGGCATGTACGGCCTGTGCCTGGGCACCGCGCTGATGCTGATCGCGTTCCGCGCCCAGCCGGCGGCGCCGCGGCGCGGGCTACGGGGGCTCGCGCGCATGGGCCGGCTGAGCTACGAGCTCTATCTGTCCCACATGTTCGTCGTGCTCGGCACCGTCGCGCTGTATCGCGGCGTGCTGGGCTCGTCGCAGGCCTGGACCTTCGCCGTCTACCTGCCGGCCGTGGCGCTGTGCGTGCTGCTGGCCCTGATCCTCGAACGCCTGGTCGCCGGAGTGCCGATCGGCGCGGCGCCGGCGAAGGGCAAGGCCGCGCCCGCCGTTTCCGAGGCGAGGGAAATCGGCGCCGCGGACCGGGCGTAGCCGGCCGGGTGAGAACGCGGATTGCTCCTGTCCCTCGCGTGTCCTCGACGGACCCGGCGTTCTTCCTTTCTCCACCACCGATCACAAGGAGTTCTCATGGAAGCCCAGCAACTGCATCGCGGCCGCCTCATCGATCACCTGCAATTGGTGGTCCGCGACCTGCCCGCGAGCCGCAAGTTCTACGGCGCGATCCTGCCGCTGCTCGGCGTGCCGATCGGCGGCGAGGGTCCCGACTACTTCTGGGCGGATGAGCTGTTCGTCTCGACCGCCGACAGCAAGGCCGCGCAAGGCCATCTCACCGGCCGGCACCACCTGGCCTTCCAGGCCAAGGACCGGGCGGCGGTGGACGCCTTCCACAAGCTCGCGCTGCAGAGCGGCGGCCGCGACAACGGCGGGCCCGGCGAGCGGCCGTATCACCCGGGCTACTACGCCGCCTTCGTGCTGGACCCGGACGGCAACAACATCGAGGCCGTCTTCCACGGCGAAGCGCAGCGCAGCGCGCCGTCGGTCACAGTGACCTTCTGACGGACGGGCCTTGGGGCGGCGAAGAGAATGACCGCTTCGCCGACTTCCACAGGACCTTTCGACATGACACAACGCGTAGCCCTGATCACCGCCGGCGGGAGCGGCATGGGTGCCGCCGCGGCACGGCGCCTGGCGGCGGATGGCTTCCAGGTGGGCGTGCTGTCCGCCTCCGGCAAGGGCGAAGCGCTCGCCGGGGAGCTCGGCGGCGTCGGCGTCACCGGCTCGAACCAGTCGGCCGAGTCGCTCCAGCAGCTCGTCGACCTCGCGATGGCGCGCTGGGGCCGCGTCGACGTGCTGGTCAACAGCGCCGGCCATGGGCCGCGCGCGCCGCTCCTCGAGATCACCGACGAGGACTGGCATCGCGGCATGGACACCTACCTGATGAACGTGATCCGCCCGACGCGGCTGGTCGCGCCGATCATGAAGGCGCAGCGCGGCGGCGCGATCATCAACATCTCGACCGCCTGGGTCTTCGAGCCCAGCGAACTGTTTCCGACCTCGGCGGTCTTCCGCGCCGGCCTGGCGGCCTTCACGAAGATCTTCAGCGACACGCATGCCGCCTTCAACGTCCGCATGAACAACGTGCTGCCCGGCTGGATCGACAGCCTGCCCGCGACCGAGGCGCGCCGTGAGTCGGTACCGATGCAGCGCTATGGCACCAGCGAGGAGATCGCCGCGACGATCGCCTTCCTCGCCTCGGAAGGCGCGGGCTACATCACCGGACAGAGCCTGCGCGTCGACGGCGGGCTGACCCGCTCGGTCTGAGCGCCGGCGGGCAGGCTCAGCGCCGCTCGGCCTTGTTGCTCGAGGTCGAGCCGGAGCCCGGCGCCTTGGCGGCCGACTCGTCGATGAGCTGGCGCATCAGCGCCGTCGCGCGCGCGTTCTTCGGATCCACGCGCAGGCATTTCTGCAGCAGCATCACCGCGCCGGACTTGTCGATCGCCGCGACCTTCTCGGCCTTGCGGACGTAGAGGTCGGCCAGCAGGCGCTTGGCCGACGGATCGTTGCGATCCTGCGGCGCGCGCCGCTCCAGCAGCCGGATCGGCTCGTCGAGCTCGCCCTGCGCGGCCAGCATCGCGATGTGCTCGAGCTCGTTGCGGTCCTGGCCCGGCGGCGTGGCCGCGGCCTGGACCGTGTCCTTCCCGTTGCCGGCGTCCTTCGCGTCCTTGCCGTCCTTCGATGCCGCCGCCTGCGCCTTGCCCTTGGGGGCCGGCTTGGCGGCCGCCACCGGCGGCGGCGGCGCGCCCTTGCGCAGCGTCAGGCGCGCGGGCTTGCCCAGGTAGCTCTTCTGGTTGCGTTCCTTCTCGATCGCGCGCAGCGCGTCGGCGGCCTCCGCGTTGTCCGGCTGCAGCGCCAGCGCGCCCAGGAACTGCGTGCTCGCGCCATCCAGGTCGCCACGCTTCTGAGCCGCCCTGGCCTTCTCCAGGCGCTCGGCGACGCCGCTGTCGATCAGCTGCCGCGTCGCGGCCAGGCTGTCGCGATAGCCGGCGTTGTCGGGGCGCAGGACCGTCAGCGCCTCCCAGGTCCAGGCGGCGTCGGCGAGCTGGCCTTCCTTCACCTGTTCCTGCGCGCGCTGGACCTGCGCCAGCTCGAAGCCCGAAGGCGCGCCGCCCGTCGCATCGGGGCCGCGCAGCACGCCGCCCGTGCCGCCGGTACAGGCCGCCAGCGCCAGCGCCGCCAGCGCGGCCAGGAGTGCGCCGGCCCTCATGGCGTCTGCCCCATGCGCCGGCTGGTCTGCAGCCGCGCCTTGAAGGCCTCGAGATCGTGGTCGCCGAAGATCATCGTGCGGCGCAGCATGAAGGGCTGCGCGAAGAAGGCGTTGCCGCCCGGGTTGACGGTCACCGCGAGCGTGTACTTCTGGCGCGTCAGCGCGTCCAGCACCTGCTCGTTGGCGTCCCCGAAGGGATAGGCGTAATGGCGCACCTGGCCGGCGGTGTTGAGCTTCTGCTCGATCAGGTCGCGCGGGCCCGCGGTCTCGGTGTCGAGGTTGCGCTTGTAGCGCTCCTCGTTCTCGCCGGCGGTGCGCTCGATCAGGTTGCGGTGGGACTTGGAATGGGACTGGATGTCCATCAGGCCCGAGGCCTGCATCTCGGCGAGCTGCGACCAGTTCACCGCGTCGCCGCCCGCGCCGACGAAATCGGTGTAGACGAACATCGTCGCCGGCAGGCCCAGCTTGCGCAGCACCGGGAAGGCGAACTTGTAGACGGACTCGTAGCCATCGTCGAAGGTGACCACCACCGACTTGGGCGGCAGCGGCTCCTTGCCTTCCAGGTAGCCGCTGATCTGCGACAGCTTGATCACGCGGTAGTCGTTCTTCGCGAGCCACTCCATCTGCGCCGCGAAGTTGGCCGGGGAGACCGCCATCTTCCCGCCGGTCGTGCCCAGGCGGTGGTAGCAGAGGATGGGCACCGTCTGGTAGCTGCCGGCGTGCACGCCCAGCGGATTCATCGGCTTGAGCGGGACGATCAGCGGCTGGCCCGGATCGGCTTTCGTGGTGCCGGCGTTGGCTTCGCTGATCTGCCAGTCGCGGTCCTCGCTGCCCAGCAGCCGGCCGGCGATGCCGCGCAGCGAGTCGCCGGCCACCGGGACGTAGATCAGCAGGCGGTCGCTGCGGGCAATGATCTCGCCGGTCGCGGAGGGTTTCGCGGGCGCGGCCACTGGCGGCTCGTTCAGCGGCGGCGTGGCGGTCGGCGTCGTGACGCAGCCGGTCAGCGCGAGCACCGCAAGGGCGGCGGCCAGCAACGGCCGCTGGCCCGCGAGGGGAAGGCCAAGCATCGGTGGAAGTCCTTTCACGGGCATCAGGCCGCCCCTGGGCCGGCGGGCGGCTCCGCGGGCGCGGGCTGCGTCTGCTCGCCGGACGGCGCCGCCTGTGGCGGCACGGGCGCGGCGGGCACCGCCGCCGGCGGCGTGAGCGCCGCGCGGGCGCCCGAGCGCCGGCCGATCGTCGTCGGCGCCTCGGCCTTCGCGGCCGACGCGGCCAGCGCCTGCCGGTCCTGCAGCGCCTGCGCCATGCGGTCGAACGCGGCGTAGAGCAGACCGAATTCATCCTTGCGCTGCTCGCGGATCCGGAAGTCGACGCGTCCGCGGCCCACCTCCTCCAGCGCCTCCACGACCAGCTTGATCGGCCGGGAGAACCAGTTGGCGACGAAGAACATCGCGATCCCGACCGCCAGCACGGTGGTCACCGCGAGCACCCCCATCAGCGTGCGCGACAGCCGCGCCACGCTCTCCAGCGGCAGCTCCGGCAGCCCCAGCGCCACGCGCCCCACGGTCTTGTCCTGGAAGGTGATCGGCGAGTCGAAGCCGAGGACCGCCGCGCCATTGGCCGCGTGGTACCGCGTGCGCTTGACCCCGCCCTGCTCGCCCAGCGTCTCGCCCGCGGGCGGCTGGTAGGGCTTGCCGACGGTGTCGGGCAGGCTGGACGCGGCCACCACGCCGGCGCGGTCGATCACGGTGACGCTCTCGAAGTCGCGCGTCTTCATGATCTCCTGCAGCGACACGTCCACCGAGACCCAGTCCTCGCCCAGCGCCGAGGTCGCGTTCTGCGCCGCGATGAAGCGCGACAGCGCCGTGCCGTAGTCGGCCACCTGCTGCATCAGCGCGGCGTTCTGGCGCTGGCTGATGATGGAGCCGCTGACCGCCATCACGATGGCGACGATGCCGGCCATCATCGCGGCCCACTTCACGCGCAGCGGGATCAGCTTGGAGCGGCCCTTGTTGCGGGCTTCCTCGTCGATGTCGTGCAAGACCTTGACCAGCGCGTCGGCGAGCTCGGCGCCGGTCTGGAAGCGGTTGTCCGGCGCCTTGGCCAGGCAGCGGTCGACCACGCGGCGCAGCGACGCGGGAATCTCTGGCCGCAGCTTGTTCAGCGGCGTCGGATCGTCCTTGGCGATCTTGAGCGCCAGGTTCACCACGCTGTCGCCGGTGAAGGGGCGCACGCCGGTGAGCATCTGGTACAGCACGATGCCGACCGAGAACAGGTCCGAGCGGCCGTCGATCTTCTGCCCGTTCATCTGCTCGGGGGCCATGTACTGCGGCGTGCCGAGCACGTCGCCGGCGCGGGTGCGCTGCTCGCCCTTGGTCGACTCCATGTGGGCGATGCCGAAGTCCATCACCTTGATGTCGAGCGTGCCGCGCACGCGGGCGATGTTGCCCGGCTTGATGTCGCGGTGGACGATGCCGCGCTTGTGCGCGTAGTCCAGCGCGCGGGCGAGCTGGACGGCCATCACGACGGTGTCGCGGATGGGCAGCGGCTGGCCGGGCTCGAGCAGGTCGGCCAGCGGCTCGCCGTCGAGCAGTTCCATGGCCATGTAGGGGCGGCCGTCGACCTCGCCCACGTCGTGCACGGTGACGATGTTGGGATGCGACAGGCCGCCGGAGGCGCGCGCCTCGCGCAGGAAGCGGGCGCGGTATTCCTCGTCCTCGCACAGCGAGGCGTGCAGGAACTTGATGGCGACGTCGCGGCCGATGCCGGGATCGTGCGCCTTGAAGACGCTGGCCATGCCGCCGCGGCCGATGCGGTCGAGCACCTGGAAGCGGCCGACCTGACGCACCGGCGCGTCGGCGCTGGCCTTCGCGGCGGCCAGCGCGCCGCCGGGCAGCGTGCCGGTGGAGGGACGGCCCACCGGCGTGGGCTCGGGCGGCAGGGCCCGCATCGCCGCCACGGCGGCGACGGCGTCGGGATCGAGCACGGTCTCGGCGAATTCGGAGGCGTGGAACCCGGAGTCGCCCGCGTCGGCGGCGGGTGCGGCGACAGGAGCGGCAACGGGGGCCGTCACGGGCGGAGCGGTGGGAGCCGGCGCGGCCACCTGCGCGGCCACCTCGGCGGCCGGCGGCGCCACGGGCGGCTTCGCCGCCGGCGGCATCACGGCGGGGGCGATGACGGTCTCGTTGCCGGTTGGTGAGAACTCGGCAGCGGGCGTGGCGGCGGGCGCCGGCGCGGCGGGCTCGGCCGGCGGGGCCGCGGTGTCCGGGGCGCGCGGCGTCAGCAGCGCGGCGGGCGCGATGACGGTGTGGTCGTTGTCGAGCGGGATGTCGGTGGGCTTGCGGCCGGAGCGCATGGAGAAGGTGTCGGGGAACGAGGGATCGATGAAGCTCACCTCGCGCTCGTGCTGGACGGTCTCGGGACCGTCGTCGTGCGGGGGGTCGGTGGCGGGGGGCGCGGCCTGGGATGTCGCAGCAGGCGGCGCGGAGCGGTTGGCGGCGGTGTCCGGCGGCATGTGGTCCAGCGGCGCGGCGCCGGAGGACGCGGGCACGATGCGTGTCGCGTCGGGGTCGAACCCGGAATCGCCGGCCTCGGCCGGCGCGTTGCCCGGCTTGGCCGGACGGGAATTGCCTTCAGGTCGTGACATCGAACGCCTCGCCGCGGCGAGGATCGCCGCCAAGCGCGCATTGTCGTGTCACGCACAGAGGGGGCAATGAACGAAAGTCATCCGGACGCCCGCCACGGCGCAGCGTGGCCCGATCGCCGTCGGATCGAGCCGCGAAGCGCGCCGCCTAGACGTCCAGGTCGACGTTCAACCACGCGTCCGGCTCGAGGAAGCGTCTCATCCAGGCATCGATGACACCGGCGTCCCCGAAGGGTCCGGCAAGCGGCGTATGGGTGTCCGGCAGGCAGCCGGACAGCGCGCGGCCGATGAGGACATAGGGCGTCAGATCCTCTCCGGCGTTCACATCCCCGTAGATCGGCCGGGAGCCCGCGGCGATGGACAGCGTGTCGTCTTCCCGGCGCAGGTGCACCCCCTGGACCTGCGACGCCCGCAGCAGGTCCCCCAGCGCCTCCAGCGAGGTGCCACGCGTCTGGGCGAAGGCGCGGCCGATCACGGTCAGCCAGCCCGGTCCCGGGAGGCCCTCCAGGGCGTCCCACTGCAAGGTGGATAGATCCTGGATCTGGATGCCCCAGAAGCGCCGCGCCCAGACCGCCATGCGCGCATGCGCGGTGGCGCGGCCATGCCGTTCGTGGTCGAACACGAACCCCGCGGTGCCCCACCACACGGGGATGCGGCGCTGCAACCAACGCAGCACCGCCACGAGCGTGGAGGACTCGACATGACGCGGGAACATCACCCGGACGTGGCTGGCTCTCTCCAGGCCCTGCGCGCAGGGCCGGTCCGCCACCTCGATCCGGTACTCGCGTCCGCCGGCGCCGCCGGCCGCCGGGCTGAGCGCCGGCAGTACCGAGGCGAACTCGGCCGCGAGGCCGTCCGGCTTGGGCAAGGGCCCCTTCACAAACACCGTCACGGCGGCGAACACGGCCATGTCCGTGCTCGGAGGATCGATCTCCAGCTCCCCCTCGAGCTCCCGCTCAAGGTCCAGCAACAACGCCCGATCGACCGCGTCGCTCATGCGCCCCTCAGAAGTCCACGCCCCACCAGGCGTCGTCGCCCTTGGTGGGGTCGTACTCGATGAACCCGGGGAACTCGGGCGCGGGCTCGAAGAAGAACATCCGGCCCTCGCCCGCGCTCATGGTCGCCGTCTCGAAGGTGTCCCGGATCATCTTGACCTTGCGCCCCACCAGTTCCGCCACGCCATTGCCTGTCGCGAACAGGATGCGATCGCCCAGCGGCGCCATGTCGATCAGCTCGATCGGATATCGCCCGAACTCGGTCAAGGCCTTCGCGGTGCCCGACAACAGGCGCCCCTCGTCGCCCGATCCGGCGATCAACACCTCGCCGTTGGCGCGGCGCACCAGGCCCGTGAAGGTCTCGTGGCCGTTGGGCTTGCCCGGCGCGGTCAGCCGCGTCCAGGAACTGCCGTCGAAGTGCAGCAGGGTCGAACCGCTGCCCAGCGCGTACACGTCGCCCGGCGCGCCGCCAAAGGCGCGGATCCCGGGTTTGCCCAGATCCACGCCCCGCTGGGCCTGCGTCCAGGCCTGGCCGTCCCAGCGATAGATGTCACCGATGTCCGTCCCGGCGTACACGTCGTCGTCGCCCGTTCCCCACAGCGCCGTGACGTTGGGCGGCAGCCGATCGGACTCCGACGGGGGCAGCGCCGTCACCGACCACTTGGGCGTGCGGCCGACGGCGCGGTATTCGGTGCCATCTGCCGGCGCCTGCCAGGAGACCTTCGCTGTGGTACCGACGTTCCCGTCCGCGCTCGCCACCCAGAGCGCGCCGGACGGAGAGGCCCAGAGCACGCGCAGCGTGTCGTTGCTGGCCAGCACCTGCACTGGGACCTCGCCGTCCTTGCGGGTGTCCTTCATCCTGAACACGTGTCCCGGCGCGTCCGCGTCATCGCCCTCCTCCGGGTCGATGCGCAGGAAATAGACCGCACCGCCGGTCTCCACCGCGTGCAGGATCTCGGGAACCTCGTCGTCCATGTCGCTCATCGGATGTCCTCTTGCTGGAATTCAGTGTTCGTTGCGCTCAGCGGCGGCGTCCGCGGGCAGCGCGGCTCGCGGCCGCCTGGGCGGCCGCCCGCTGGTCCTTGGTCGCCTTCCACGGGTTGCGCAGCGGCGTGGAGGCTTTCACCGGCGGCCGCATCCGCGCGAAGGCGCGAGCCGCGGCCGCGCGGATGCATTTTGCGGCGGCCTTGATCAGTTTGTCGGGATCGACCTTGTCGTTGGTGATCTTGCGCTTGGGCTTGGCGTTCTTGAGCGCGTCCTCGGCACCCTCCTGGTACTTGTCGAGCCACTCGCTCAACGGGGCCTGGCGGCCGCCGGCGAGGTCGTTGGCCTGCGAGAACTTGCGCATCGCGTTGGTCAGCAGCTTGTGTTCCTGCGAAGCCTTCTGGCGGTCACGCACCATCCAGGTCAGGGCCTTGGGGGTCGAGTAGCCCTCCGCGCCCTTGATGCGGGGGCCCTTGCGCCCCTTCTTGTGCAGCGCCGAGGTTGGGATGATGTGCTCCGACTGGTAGTTCGCCTTGCTGCCTTGCATCTTCGAGTGCTCGCCGAACTTGATGGGCGGATCAAAGCTGGCCAGTACCGTGGCGCAACTCATGCGCCCGGTCCCGCCCGCGCCTCCCGCGCGAACGACCCGGGCTTGTACGGATGCTGCGGTTCTCGGCATGCCGGGTCACATCTGGTTGCCCATGCCGGCGCTGCCCGTGTACACCACGGCCTTGCCCTCGACCATGACGTTGGGGCTGCCGTCGATGATGAACGCGCTGGAGCTGGTCTTGTGGCTGACCACCTCCTTCTGGGCGCCGGGCTCGTTGCCGACACAGCTGTGCACCGCCGAATCCACGTGGAAGACCGGCTTGCCGCCCAGCTTGACCTTGCGGGTGTCGTCATCCAATGAGCCCGATCCGCTGGGCGTCACGATCGGATACGGGATGGGGACGGGGCTCGGCGCCGCCGGCGTCAAACAGACGCTGGGGTTCATGTACACGATCTGATGGCCGGTGGATTCGCCGGCGACCTCACGGTGATTGGCGATGACGCTCATCGAGCCTCTCCCTGCGGCGCGCCGTGCGCGCCAGGTGTTTCAAGCAACAGCGCGCCTCGCGCGCCATCCTCGGAGCCGGCGGCCAGCAGGGCGATATCGTCGCCCGCCGTGCCCTGCTCCCATGCGGCCAAGGCCAGCGCCGCCAGCAGCGGCAGCGAGGCCGCTCCCACGTCGCCCAGCTCCTTGAAGGGCATGCGCACATCGGCTGGGGTCCCGAGCACATCGCCGAAGCGCGCGAGCACCTGCTGCAGCTCGCGGGTCGCATGACGCTCATGCGAGGTATCCATCAGCCACAGGCCGCAGCGTTCTCCCGCGGATCGCAGCGGGGCCGTCGCGCCCGTTAGCGCCTGGGAGAAACCTTCCGACAGGCAGATGCCGCCGTGTCCTCCCGGATGGGGCTCGCGGCCCAGCCCCAGCCCCGCGACCCAGGCCTGACCGCGCGCGGCCGCCGTGATCCGGCTGAAGGCCGCCGCCTCGCCCGGGCGCAGGCCATCGACGTTCTCCATCGTCATGAGCCGGTCCTGCCGGACCAGCGGCTCCAGGCTGGGCCAATCCAGCAGACTGTCGACCCCGCCCCAGACCATGTCGCGACGAGACTCGGCCAGTTGCATGGCGCGGGCCATGGCCGTGGCGCCGGCGGCACGGCCAAGGGGAAAGGTCTCGATGTCGGCGCTCGCCCAGCCGGCGGGCAAGGCCGCGGTGAACTTCGCCAGGAAGTCACGCCCGGGCGCGTTCAATTCGAAGGGCCGCGCGGGCTCGGCGAATCTCTCCGGCAGGCACAGCAACAGGATGGGTGGCCGCCGGGTCGCGAGCGCATCGGCTCCGGCGCCGGGCGGCACGCGTCCCAGCACATGCGAGGCCAGCGCGACCATGCGCTCCGTCGCGCCCAGGTCCACGGGCAGGGCCGGGCTGGCGCAAGCCATCACGCGGCGGCCGTCGGCATCGATGAGATCCACCAGGCCGACGCCCGAGATGCCGGCGCGCAGCAGCAGCGAGGTCTCCGACAGGGTCTCGCCCAGACAGGTCGCCGCCTCGGCGTGGGAAAGCCCGACGCGCCAGCCGGCGGGAGACAGGCGCGCACTCATGTCAGCCACTCCTTGACCTCGACGGTGATGGCCGGGAAATGACCGCGCATCTTCCGGGGGCAGCGGAACACGGCCCGCCAGACCATCTCCACCGCGAGCGAATCGGTGTCGACCACCACCGTGTCCAGGTGCGGCGCCCGTTCGACCTTCCCGCCATCGATGCGGGCCTCGATCCGCACGCGCTGGCGGGGCAGGACGAAATCGAGCACCTGCTCATGCATGCCCACGATCCGGATCGCCTCTCCGCCCTGCAACGCGCTGTCGAAGACGAGCCCGGGCGCGGCGCAATGCTCGTGCGCCGCGTCGTAGTCCCCGGGGCGCCCGGGATAGGCGCCGGCCAGCCATGCCCCGTCATAGGTCCCCGTGCGCTGCCGCCGCGGAGAAAAGTGACGCCCGATCGGCGCGCATCCGGCGGGCACGATCCGCCCGCCGGCTCCGGTCACCGGCTCGGAGGGATCCTCGATCTGCGGAGCCGGCAGGCCGACGAGCAGATCGGGGCGGCGCGACACCCCGCTGCCCACGGGGTTCCGGGCTTCCTCCAGCGGACGGCGCGGGTCGCTGAAATCAGCGCCGCCATAGGCGCGCGACCAGGACAGCGGCGTGCGTTCGAGCGCTGAGGCGGGGCCAGGCACCACCGCGCCCAGCCGCCGGATCCAGGTCCGAGGCCCATGGACGCGCAATACCTTGACCCGGTCCGCGACGCGGATGCCGACGTCCATGCTGGACGCGGCATTGCCCGGCGGCGGCACCGCGTGACCGCTGACGACCACATCGGTGCCCGGTTTCTCGAGGCCATAGTCGGCTGGCAGGCGCAGGTCGGCGATCTCGGGCGCCCCCCAGGGCACATCGCCCAGGCGCAACTCCCGCGGCACCGGGATCGGACCCAGCCCACCGCCAGGAAGCACGGCAAGACTGGCCTTGACGATCACCAGACGCGCCTCGGCGCCCTCGCGGTCGAGCACCGGATAAACCTCGGCGACGTGGCCGCTGTGGTTGTAGAGGATCGGTTCGTCCATCAGTGACTCATCGAGGCGGTCGATGCGCTGGCGACCCCATGGCTGCCGCCGCGCCCGACAAGGTCGCGATGCGATCCAGGGCATGGCGTTGCGCGGCCACGAAATCGAAGGGGCTGAAGCGAGGCGCCCGGCCGTGCGTGGCCGCCAGCAACTCCAGATAAAGGTCCTGGCGCAGGGCGCGGTCCCCTGCGGGATCCTGCAGTCCGGCGATGAGCAACGCGATATCGCGGGGATGGGAAGTGCGGTGGTAAAGGGCTTGCGCCGCGCCCATGACATCGGCCCAGCGGGCATCGTCACCGGCGCGATGTTGAACCTGGTGGAGCAGCGCGCTCAAGCCCATGGACGCGCCCGCGCGCAACGCGCTGCCCACCAGGGGATCGAGACCACTGCGCAGCGCCTTCTGAAGGCCGCGCTCCACCCGCGCCGGGTCGTAGCGATGCACCGGCGCCGCTGTCGACGCGGCGACCACCGACGGATGCTCGTCCTGCGCCGCGAGGTCCCAATCCTCCTCGGCGAGTTCCCAACGGAAGGCGAGCACCCGTACAGCCGCGGCCCGCAGCGCAGGCCTTTCATGCCGGAGCCATCCCTTGGCGATCGCCGCCAGGTCGCTGCGCGGACTCAGGCACAGGGCCTCGACCGCGGCGGCACCCTCCTCCGGATGCCGGCTCACCGCCGTCTCGAAGATCCGCCGCAGCTCATTCCGCCATGCATCCTCGGCGATGCAACCCAGAACGAAGAGCGCGCCGAAGACCCGGCCGGGGTCCGGCACATCCGGATCGATCGCCAGCGCGGCCACATGATCGATGGCATCCGTCCCCAGTCCGACGATGGCATTGACCTGCGCCAGCAGGCGCTCCTCGGATCGCTCGGGGGCCATCCAGGGTTCCTCGGGTTCGGGCACGCGGTACTCGCGCAGCAGGCCAGCCAGGTCCAGGCACTCCTCGGCCGCGCGCCGGCGGAAAGCCGCCGTGCCACCCGCGGCGGGACCAGGTCCGGCCACGCCGAACGAAGCCCGCCATCCACCGGTCGCCACGATCCGCAGCGAGGGGGGTGGCGCGCCGAGCAACTCCACGGACAGGCAGGCCGGCAGGCGAGTCATCCACCGGCCATGCGCCTGCGGGCCTTGGATCCGCGACAGGCGCGGCTGCTCCGCCGGTCGTTCGCTCGCACCCATCGATGGCCTCAATTCAACTTGATCATGGGCGCCAGGAGCCGCAGCAGCCGGCGACTGCGCGCGGCGAAGCTGGCGCAGACGATCTCGACCTCCCCGTTCGCGCCCAGGCGGAGGCGGGCCTGGCCGTTGCGCAGCACAATGTCGCCCCGCGCCTCGAGCACCAGGTGCTCGGGCCGATCGGCCAGGGCACTCGCCTCCACGACGGCCTGCGGCCGGGTCGGCTGATGCCCGATGCGCCCCAACACCACGCCGCCACCGGCGCCGTCCTGCCATACCAGCACCGCGTCGCCGCTCGAGCACGCCACGCCCGGTGCGTCGGGTTGCAGCAATTCGCAGCGCAGCGTCGTTCCGCCGGCCAGCGCCACGCGCAGATAACCGTCCTCGTCGATGGCCGTGACCTGGCCGCGGCTCAAGGCCTGCGGTTGACCAATGAGCGGGGCGAGATCGAAGGGGTTGGACATCTCGGCGCCTTCAGCTGTTCTGGTTGATATTGGGTGAGCCCTTCAGGTCCAGGTTGCCGCCGGCCTTGATGCCGATCTTGCCGCTGCCCTGGATCGTGATGGTGGAGCCCTTGAGCGTGATCTCGCCGCTGCTCTTGAGAATGAGCTGGGCGGAGCCGCACTTGAGCACCAGCTCGGAGGCGGCTTCCACGGCGGCCTTCGCCTTGCTGTTGACGCTGTAGTCGCCCCCGGACTGGAAGCTCATCGTCGAACCCGACTGGGCCGCGTAGCTCGCCCCCGCCTTGTGGCTCATCTTGGCGCCGGCCTCGTGGTTCATGTTGGTGCCGGCGGAGACGGCCTTGCTCAAGCCGACCTCTTCCGAACTCAAGCCTCCCACCGCCACCACCTTCGCCGCGCCGACCTCCTGGATCAACGCCGCGCCCACCGCGTGATTCATCGCGGCCCCCACCGTCAGCGCGTACGCCGCGCCGATGGTCTCGGCCTTGAGCAGCGCGACGGTCACCGTCTGCGTGCTGCCGAAGCTCTGCGTGTCCGCCGCTCCCACGGTCAGCGTGCGGGTCGCGCCGATGCGCTCGACCTGGTTGGCGCCCACCGTCAACGTCTCGTTCGCGCCGATGGTCTTGCTGCGGTCCGCGCCTACGCTGATCGTCTGGTTGGTTCCGACGCTGATCGACTGGTTCACCCCGACCGTCTGCGTCTGGTTGTTGCCCACCGTCTCCGCGTCGTCGACGTCGACGGTGTCGGTGCGGTTGTTGTGGATGGTGGAGGTCTGGTCGTGCTCGATCGTCGTGGCCATGTCGTACTGGCCATGGATCGTGATCATTTCCTTGCCGGCGGTGTCGTCCATCGACAGCTCGTTGTAGCCGGCGCCCTTGTGCGTCTTGGACTTGATGCCGCTGATCACGGCGGCGGCCGGCAGCCCGTAGGGCGGCATCTGCTCGGCGTTGTAGACGCGGCCGGTGATGAGGGGCTGGTCGGGATCGCCCTCGACGAAGTCGACGACGACCTCCTGGCCGATGCGCGGGATCGACACGCCGCCCCAGCCCTTGCCGGCCCAGGGCTGCGACACGCGGATCCAGCACGAGCTGGTCTCGTTGCGCTGGCCGCGGCGGTCCCAGTGGAATTGCACCTTCACCCGGCCGTACTTGTCGGTGAAGATCTCCTCGCCCGAGGGGCCGGTGACGATGGCGGTCTGCGGCCCCGGGGCCATCGGCTTGGGCGTGCGGCGCTCGGGCCGGAACTGCTGGTCGGCCGGGATGGCGCCGAAGCGGCAGCGCAGCTCGGAGTCGCCGGAGGCCGACTCGTTGGCCGCCTGGCGCAGCTGGATGGTGGTGCCGGTGATCAGGTACTTGGCGTTCTGGTCGTCGCGCGGATGGCGCTCCAGGGACAGCAGATGGCCGGTGCGCACGCCTTGCGCGTTGGTGTCGCCGTCGTAGCGCGCGCAGGCGGTCTGGATCTCGTCGAGACGATCCTCGGCGTACTGCGTGCCGTCGGCGGTCTGCAGGTAGCCGCCGGGGTAGTCGAAGACCTCGCCGTCGGACAGGTCGTAGCCGCGGGCCCGATCCTGGTGCGTCTCCAGCGAGGCCGACGGGCGCTCGAAGTCGAAGTCGGTGATGACGACCTTGCCGGGCTTGAGGCCTTCCTGCGCGATCCAGGTGTCGATGTACTCGAGCACCGGCGGCGCGTTGCCGCCGCCGGCGTAGAACGGCAGCGACTCGCAGCCCGGCGCGCAGTCGTGGGCCGAGGCCGCATCGGTCAGCACGAGGGTGTGGCCGCCCTCGTCGTGGGTGAAGTACCAGTAGATGCCTTCGTTCTCGAGCAGCCGGGCGATGAAGTTGAAGTCGGTCTCGCGGTACTGGACGCAGTAGGTCCAGGGCCGGTAGGCGCGCATCAGCTTGAATTCGTGGCGGGCGACGGGGTGGTCGTCGAAGACCTGCTTGACGATGTCGGGGACCGTCATCTCCTGGAAGATGCGGCAGTCCGCCGTGCGGGTGAGCAGCCAGAGCCAGGGCCGCAGCGTCATCTGGTAGACGGTGTGCTTGCCCTCGAAGCCGGTCTGCGCGAAGCGGGTGACGTAGCCGCAGAGATGGCGCGGGCCGTCGTCGCGCAGGGCCATCGTCAGCGTGGCGGGCTTGCCGAGCAGCTCGGCGGCGCGGATGTCCTTGCGCTCGCTGAGCAGGGTGAGCGTGGTCTCGCCGAGCTCGCTCAGGGCCTCGCGCGAGGCGCAGGCATGCACGCGCAGCACATCGTCGGCAAGGGCGCACTGGAGGCGGAAAGGAGCGGCCATGAGCGGACCGGGAAGCCGGACCTGAGCGATCGGACCTTCACGGTAGGCCGGTGCGAGGATCGCCGGAAGCGACCAAAGTCATTCGCGCGCGGGCCCCTTGTAAAGGGGTGATGCGGCGGGCCACGGCCTGTCACCGGAGTGGGTGACGCCCGCACGGGAACGGTGCGGCAGGCCGCGTTCGGGCCGTTACATCGCCAGCGGCAGCGCGACGGTGAGGGTCAGGACGGCGCCGTCGTCGGCGTAGTCGGCGGTCAGCTCGCGGCCGTCGAGCTGCCACTGCTCCCACTCGACGACGCCCTCCTCCTCTTCGCCATCGGACGGGGCGCCATAGGCGGCGAGCGCCTGCTCGCGGGTCTGGACGGACGCCTCGGCGAAGGGGGCGTGGCCGGTGTAGGGCTCGACTTCCTCGCTGCCTTCGGGGTAGTAGAAGAGCGCGCTGAGCACATGCGTGCCGGCGCCGAGCGGCTCGCCGAAGTCGACGGCGTGGGTTTCGCGCGGGGTGAACGACATCACAACGCCGGCGTCCTTGAGCAGCACGAAGCCGGCGCGGATCTCCTTGCGGCGCTTCTGCGAGAGCTCGGTGGGGGCCGGGGCGCCCGCGGGCGTCGTGTGCGCGAGCAGCGCGGCGACCAGCGGGGGGTCGAGGTCGGTCAGGCCGAGCAGTTGATGGAGGTGGGACAGCGTCGGGGTCGGTGCGGTGGTCATGGGGTGGGACGATACCTCGGCGGCGGCGTCACATGGCGATGGCGATGACGATGAGCAGGTAGACGCTGATCGCCAGCAGGGCGTGGACGACGAGGATCGCGCTGCGCCAGAGCGCGCCCCAGCGGGTGAGCTGGTAGGCGCCGCGCAGCTGCATGAAGAACATGACGGGCGGGAGCAGCTTGAGCAGCTCGCCCAGGCCCAGGCCCAGGCCCAGGATGGTCAGGCCGAAGGCATCCAGCAGCGAGGCCAGGATCAGCAGCATGGCCATCGCGCACAGCGAGTAGAGGGAGAACACGACGTGGTCGAAGACCTGCACGTCGCGGCGGCGGATGAACATCAGCCACAGCAGGGGCAGCGTCAGCGGGACGAGCAGGATCGCGTACTTGGGCGCGGCGTTCTTGAACTTGTAGAGGGTCAGTTCGCGGTTGTTGGCGGCGTGCAGGATCTTGCGTTCGAGCGCGGGATGCGCGGCCCAGGGCACGTTCTCCATCAGCTCGCGATGCAGTTCCTCGGCGCCGACGGGCCGGATGCCCCGCGTGAGGGCGGGCAGCCAGTGGGCGTCCTTGCGCGGGGCGGTTTGCGGCGCGCTGGCTGCGGGCTGGGGCGTCGCGGCGGTGTCCTGCTCGCGCGGCGCGTCGGAGATGAGCGAGGTCGAGGTCAGGGAGAACGCCAAGAACAGCGCGAACATCATGAACAGGAACAACGGCAGCGGCGCCACGTAGCGGGCGCGGCGGCCGTGCGTGTACTCGCGGATCATCTCGCCGGGGCGCCAGACGAGCTCGACCAGGGTGCGCCAGGCGCGGGTTTCGAAATGGAGGATGCCGTGCAGCAGCTCCTCGACGAGATGGAGCAGCGAGCGGTGCACGTGGGCCGGTTGGCCGCAGGCGTGGCAGAAGGCGCCATGGAGCGCGGCGCCGCAGTTGGCGCAGGCGTGAGGCGAGGCGTCGGTGCCGTGCACCGCCATCGTGGGGCTCGTCGATTCGTTCATGCGCTGACCTCTGGGCCGGCTGGGGCGGGCGCAGTGTAAGACCTCGGGTCGGTCAGTCCTTGTACGGCGTCACGAGGTTGCGCCAGGCCTTGCCGCCGGAAGTGGGAATCGACGGCAGGTCAGTCGGCGTCCTTCGTCCGGCCAAGCAGCGTCAATCGACAGACACGGTCTTCGGCGAGGCTGTAGAGGATGTGCAGATCGAAAGCGCCAAAACGCCACCGATGATGGCCCTGCATCTCATCCATGTTCTGCCGGTCCGGAGCGCGCCCGACCTTGGCAACTACCGTGTCCGGTCCATCATCGAATGTGATGCCGAACAGAAGCGGGCCTTCCCATTGAACGCTCTTGAAATCGAGGTCGCATCGATAACGCGCCCCGGACAAGCACAGCGTTCCTGGGGACGCTTCCTTCGCGCGCTCCTGGAACAGGCACTCGGCTGGCGCGGCATAGAGTTCGAAACCATCAGTCCTGGAGAAATCCATTTCGCCGTAACTGCTGGCTTCAGGGAGCTTTCCGGCGTAGTCGACGGCACTGAACGCTGCCCTGACGGGGTCCGAAGATATCGGCGTCCCCAGCGCAGCCAAGATCCGATCCGGGCCAGGCAGGGTCAGCTGACGCTGTCGTGCCTCGGCGCGCATGGCCTGGGCTTCAGGCGCATACGGCAGCGTCAACGAAACCAGCTTGCATTCGCCCGATGGCGTGAAGCTGACATCCGCTTGCGCGCCATCGACGAGCCACCTCGCCTTCCGGATGACTCCGGCGACGTCGTGGATCCATTCGGGGCGGCCCAGCGCATCGGCCCAGACATCGAACCGAGCATCCATCGTCACATTGCCAGGAGCGGTTCCTCGATAGGCCGCCACGTGGGCGTGGTAGCTCCCGAAAAGGACCACCCGGCTGATGACGATCGGCCCCTCTCCTTTCGCGACCCCGAAGCGGGCCATGTACGAAGGCGCATCGGTGAAAAACAGGTAGATACCCTGTTCGAGATCGAAGAGCGAGAGCCTGCCGTCCACCACGGCCTTCTCGATCGACTCCTCATCGATGAAGGGACGATCCGGCCAAGTGGCGATCAGCCCCTGGAGCCCAGGGTCGAGCCAACCTCTGCCCAGGAGTTCCAGAGGCAAGACGCTCATTTCTTCTGCACCATCGGCACCGACACCGAGATGTTGTCGATCTGGACGCCATCGCTGTAGTTCGTTCGCACCTGGCGACCATCAAACATCCATTGGTCCCACTCGAAGACATCGTCGTCCTCCATCGAGCGTTGAGGCTCGCCGTAGACGCGCAGCGCATCTTCCCGCGTGGCGACTTGTGCTTGACCGAAGGGCGCAATACCTGAATACGCGTCCACGTCCTCAGCGCCTGCGGGATAGAAGAATGCGCCCGCGAAGATATAGGGACCGTCCCCGCGTGGTTCGCCACGCCTCATCTGAAAGGCCGCGCGAGGAACAAAGGTCAGACTCACGCCTTTCGCCTTCAGGTGAACAAAATCACTGCCTTCCGAGCTCAGCTTCTTCGGTGACAACGTGGATACCGATCCACCGTTCGCCTCGATGGCTTCGATGATCTGCGCATCCGTGTTGCTCAGGCCGAGAAGTTGGTGAATGTTTTCGATGTTCATATGGTTCCTTTGCTACTTCTTCTTTCGGGCCGCCTTCATGGTCTGGTCCAGCCACTTTTCCCACTCTTCGTTGGTGATGGCGGAGAACGTCTTGGCCGCCTTCTCGTAGGCGCCACGGCAACCCGGATCAAAATCGTCCACGTGCTTGAGGATGTTATCGGTGTTCTCCTTGGCGGCTTTCTGCAGATTGCCGGCGTCGCGCATGATCCGCTTCTGGCCCTCAACCGTCTGGTTCTGCCTGCCCCCGAAAGTTTCGCTGTGCTTGCGATGCAACTCCTCAGGAATCGCAATCGTGGGGGCGCCTTCGATGATGGCCAGTTTTTCTGCGGCGGTTAGCAGATCGCCCTTGATTTCTTCGGCCTTGACCAGCAGCGCGGCCTTCGACGGCACGTGGTCCCAGTTGAACCCTGCATTGTCGTGACTGTCACGATCCTTGTAAGGCCCCGTCTGACCGCACTTCGGCTTGGGCTTGGGCTTGCCCTTGAAGCCGTCATCGCCTTCGTCCTTGGCCTTCGGCGCTTCATCCGGCTTGGCCTTTGGCTTGGCTTCCCTTCCGGCCAATTCATCGATCTTGGCTTCCGCCTTCTCGATCGCATCGCGGAGCTTGCGCTGCACCCCTTCCGGCAGATGCGGCAGGATCTCGTCCGCGACCTTGCGCACGCCCGCGGCGTAGCGATCGGCGTTCTTTGCGATCTTGCCGGCGACGGCCGCTTCGCCGGCGATCGGCACCACACCGAGCAGGGACAGACCCGCACCCAGCCAGTCGCCGCGCGCCGCGCTGATGAGGCCGTTGAGAACGTCCGCCGGCGCGCCGAGACCAGGGATCAATCCCACCACGTCCAGCAGCATCTGCAGCGCGTCGAGCTTGGAGATCTCCATGGTCTCCACCTTGACCGCCGCGTTCGCGTCCTCCGCCTTCCCTGCGCTGGCGGCCGGCTTCTGCAGGACGCCCGTCGTGTTGTAGCTTCCCATGCGATCAGCCGCCGTTCATCCAGAACTTGTCGCCGTGGCGGACCATCCACTTCTTGCCGGCGCGCACCGTCGAGCTCTTGTCCAGCGGCTCGCACTTCTTGCCCACCGTGCCGCTCTTGATGCCGGTTCCGCTCCCGGGCGTGTCGCCGGCGCTGCTGGGCGTCTTGCTCTGATCGAAGACCACGACCGGATTGCCGTTGATCTTCACGCTCTTGACGACGCCCGTCGCATCGCTCAATTGCGACGTGATCGGATACGGCACCGGCACCATCGAACTGCCCATCGGCGTCTTGCAGACGTCCGGCGGCATGCTGTAGACGACCCAGCCGCTCTCCTTGCGGGCCCCCAGGTTATTGGCCATGAGCCGCCTCCTCCATCTTGAACAGCGGCGCCGACAGCTCGGTCTCGAAGCGCAGCTCGGCCGTCTTCACGTTCATCTCCGCCGACACGCTCGCGCGCCAGACGATTGCCAGCTCCATCGCGTCCGTGTCGACATGCAAGGTGTCGATCGCGCACACGCCGCCGAGCATCAGGCCGCTGGCCGTGTGAAACAGCACCGACACGCGATGGCCCGGCATCGCGATGAAGGCATGCCCGCTCGGGCAGAGCTTGGGATCGATCAGGTTGCCCAGCTCGATGTAGCAGTCCGGCCGCGGGAAAGCGATCTGCTGATCCTCCGGCGCGGCGTTCCAGTACGCCATGTCGAAGTTCTTCGGCAGGTTCGGCCATCGCTCCGCCAGCCACTGATCGTCATAGGATCCCGCGCGCTGGATGCGCGGCGTCCATGCGCGTCCGACCGGGCCGAAGCCCGCCGGCCGGTGCGCATAGGCCCTGGCCTGCTCCAGCATCTGCGGCGGCTGCTGACCTGCCGCCTGTGGCGTGATGTCCGGCCTATCGACCGGACGATCCGGTGACTCGATCTGCGGCGCGGGCCAACTCGACGGCAGCGGGATCCGTGCGTCCCGAGACGCGCGCTCCAGATCGGCGTGCATCCAGCCGCGGCCCAGCGGATTCAGGAAACAGACCTCGTTGAGCAGCAGCTCCGGAGCATCCTCGCGTCGACCGAATTCGGGATGAGGCACGCGGCTGCTGCCGCCATAGGCCAGCTCGTACAACAACGGAACGGCGCTGGCGAGCGCCGTCGTTCTGCGTGTCCATGCGCCCTTGGCGTCGCGCGAGAACTCGGCCGGCGCGCGCAGATGCAGCGCCTTGTCCAGCAGCATCTCGCGGCTACGGTCGCCGTTCGGGCCCGGCGCTCTCAGCCAGCCGTCGATGGCGATGCGCCGCTGTTCCTGCCACGCCACGCGATCGGCGAAGCTGGTATCGGGGTCCGTCAGCGGGGGCACGTAGCCGGCCGAGCGATCCGCCTGGGGATGACGCGAAGGCTGGCTGACGCGCAACCTGGCGAGCCAGCCTTCGCTGGCCTGCCCGCCGGGCGCGTGGCTGGTGCCGGTCACGATCACGTCGCACTTCGGCTTGAACGGCGCGAGGTCACTCTCCGCGCGCACGCTACTCGCGCCGATCTCGCCGACATATTGATCCTCGGTGACCAGCGGCGGCGCACCGTCGTCGATCACCTGCGGCACGAGGCGCATCGGACCGGCGGCGGTCGGTGCCGCGCCTTCCAGCTGCCAGGCCGGCACCAGCCTGTAGACGGTGCGCAGCGCGACGACCTCATGCTCGCGGTCCTGCGTGTCGATGCCGCGATAACCCGCCGCGCCAAAAGGCGTGAGGTTGACCAGTTCCATACGACGCTCCGACCTCAGTTGAGGTCGATGTCCTTGCCGTTGATCTGCACCGGACCCGACGCGTCGAACAGGAACTCCGAACCGACGATGGTCACCTTGCCGTCCTTGGTCATCGTCAGGCTGGCCTTGCCGACGACGAAGCGGATCGCATCGCCCGCGACCAGCTCGTAGGTCTTGCCCACGCGCGTGGTCTTGCTCAGCCCCACCTGTTCCGACTGCTGCAGACCGACCGTCGTGTTCATCAGGCCGCCGACGGTCGTCTGATAAGCCGCGCCGATGGTCAGGGCCTTGCCCAGCCCGATCGTCTCGGCCTTGGCCAGGGCGACGGTCTCCGTCTTCATGCCCCCAATCGTCACCGACCGGTTCGACCCGATGCTGATCGTCTCGTTGACGCCCACGTCCTCGGTCCGGTTCATCCCGATCGAGATCTTCTCGTCCAGGTCGACCCGCTCGGTCCGGTTCTGGTGGATCGTGATCGTCTCGTCCAGGTTCACCGTCTCGGTGCGGTTGCCCTTGACCAGCGTCGTCTCATGCCGGTCGATCGTCTTGGTCCGATCCCTACCGACCCAATGCGTCTCGTCGTTCTCGACCTCGATGTCCTGGTTCTTCTCCGCGTGGATCCACAGCTGCTCAGCGCCCTGCTTGTCCTCGAAGCGGATCGCGTTGGCGTTGCCGTAGCTGCCGCCCTTGCTCGAGCGCGTCAGGAAGCCGCTCTGCGTCGCGTTGGCCGGCAGGTCCCACGGCGGCAGGTTCTCGCCGTTGTACGTGCGCCCGATGATGATCGGCGAGTCCGGGTCCCCTTCGATGAACCCCACGATCACTTCCTGCCCGATGCGCGGAATGTGGATGCCGCCGAAGTTCGAGCCCGCCCACGGATGCGCCACGCTCACCCAGCACGAGCTGCGCTCGTCGCGCTTGCCGCGCCGGTCCCAGTGGAATTGCACCTTCACCCGGCCGTACTTGTCCGTGTGGATCTCCTCGCCCGCCGGACCCGTCACGATCGCCGTCTGCGGCCCCGGCACCAGCGGCTTGGGCGTGCGCCGCGCCGGCCGGTACTGCTGCCCCGACGGAATGCAGCTGAAGCTGCAGCGCAGCCCCGCATCCCCCGAGCCCGATTCATTGCCCGCCTGCTGCAGGCTCAGCACCGTGCCCGTGACCAGGTACTCGTCGTTCTCGATGTCCCGCGGATGCCGCGTCATCGACAGCAGATGCCCCGTGTGCACCCCCTGCGCGTTGGTCGTGCCGTCGTACACCTCGAAGGCCGTCTGCAGCTCGTCGAGCCGGTCCTCCACGTACTGCGCCCCATCGCCGTTCTGGATGTAGCCGCCCGGATAGTCGAACACCTCGCCATCGGACAGGTCGTAGTCGCGCTCCTGGCTCCGCGTGGCTTCCAGCGATGCCGACGGGCGCTGGAAGTCGTAGTCCGTGATCACCACCTTGCCGGGTTTGACGCACTGCACGCCGTTCCAGCTCTGGATGTACTCGAGCTGCGGCGCCGACTGCGCCCCCGAGCCATAGAACGGCAGCGACTCGCAGCCCGGCACCGCGTCATGCCCGCTGGCCGAGTCGCACAGGATCACCTTGTGGCCGTTCTCGTCGTGCTCCACGTACCAGTAGATGCCCTCGTTCTCCAGCAGCCGCGCCACGAAGTTGAAGTCCGTCTCGCGATACTGCACGCAGTAGTTCCAGGTCCGGTACGGGCGCAGCAGCTTGAACTCGTAGCGCGCCACCGGGTGGTCCTCGAACACCTGCTTGACGATGTCGGGCACCGACATCTCCTGGAAGATGCGGCAGTCCGAGGTGCGCGTGAGCAGCCACAGCCAGGGGCGGATCTGCATCTCGTAGACGCAGTGCTTGCCCTCGAAGCCGCGCTGCGCGAAGCGCGTCACGTAGCCGCTGATGTAGCGCGGCGCCTCGTCGCGCAGCGCCACGGTCAGCGTCGCGGGCTTGCCCAGCAGGTCATACGCCGACAGGTCGCGCTGCTCGCTCAGCAGCGTCAGCATGGTGTCGCCGGCTTCGCTCAGGCCCTCTCGCGACACGCATGAATGCACTCGCAGGGTTTCATCGGGCAAGGCGGTCTTGAGACGGAACGGTGAGGCCATGGCTCGCAGGTGCTGGGACGATGCCTCGCAGGCTAGGGAACAGCCATTGCCCGGGCAACTGTCGAAGGTCACTCCTGGCCATCAGGGCGATAAACGCCCGTCGAAAAGGGGCGGGTCATGCCAGCCGCGGGATGCGGCCTTTCAAGCAGGACGCGGCATTTCAAGCAGGACGCGGCCGTTCAAGCAGGACGCGGCGTTTCAAGCAGGACGCGGCATTTCGCGCAGGATGCGGCCGTTCAACTCCCTCGCCCCGCGAAGCGGGGAGAGGGCGGGGGAGAGGGGTCGGCGCAGTGCTCGGACTTGCTCAGCAGGCGAGACCCCTCTCCCCTTCCCTCTCCCCGCGCGCGGGGCGAGGGAGTTCATGCGGAAGGGTCCGCACTGGGCGAGAAAGTCATTCGGGGCGGCGGCCTGCTATCGGCTCGCCATCGGCCTGCCCTCGGCCCCCATCGACCATTCAATCGAACCCGTACTCGAAGTCCCCGTCCTTCACCTGCAGCTCGACCTTGGTGATCGTCTGACCATTGGTCAGGCGCGTCAGGTATTCCCGGCTGATACGCGGCAGCACCGTGTTCGTCAGGATCGCGTCCACCACCCGGCCGCCGCTCTCCACCTCGTTGCAGCGGCTGATGATCAGCTTCACCACGTCGTCGCCGAAGCTCAGCGGCACGCCCAGGTTCTCGCCCACCCGCTTCTGGATCCGGCCCAGCTGCAGACGCACGATCTGGCCCAGCATCTCCTCGCTCAGCGGGTAGTACGGGATCGTCACCAGCCGGCCCAGCAGCGCCGCCGGGAACACCTTCAGCAGCGGCTCGCGCAGCGCCTTGGCGATGCCCTCCGGCTCCGGCATCAGCTCCGGATCCGCGCACAGCTTCATGATCAGGTCGCTGCCCGCGTTGCTCGTCAGCAGGATGATCGTGTTCTTGAAGTCGATGTAGCGGCCCTCGCCGTCCTCCATCCAGCCCTTGTCGAAGACCTGGAAGAACAGCTCGTGCACGTCCGGATGGGCCTTCTCGACTTCATCGAGCAGCACCACGCTGTACGGCCGGCGGCGCACCGCCTCGGTCAGCACGCCGCCCTCGCCGTAGCCGACATACCCCGGCGGCGAACCCTTGAGCGTCGAGACGGTGTGCGCCTCCTGGAACTCGCTCATGTTGATGGTGATGACGTTCTGCTCGCCGCCATACAGCGCCTCGGCCAGCGCCAGCGCCGTCTCGGTCTTGCCCACGCCCGACGTGCCCGCCAGCAGGAACACGCCGATCGGCTTGCTCGGGTTGTCCAGCCCGGCGCGCGACACCTCGATGCGCTTGGCGATCATCTCCAGCGCATGCCGCTGGCCCACGACGCGCTGGTTCAGCGTGTCCGCCAGTTGCAGCACCGCCTGCAGCTCGTTGCGCACCATGCGGCCGACCGGAATGCCGGTCCAGTCCTGCACCACCGCAGCCACCGCCTGCTCATCCACCTGCGGCAGGATCAGCGGCGCATCGCCCTGCAACGCCGCCAGTTCGGCGCGCAGACCGTGCAGCTCGCTCAGCAGCGGGCCGCGCTCCTCGTCCGAGGGCGCGCCCTCGCCGTCCTTGCGCAGCAGCGCGTGCAGGTCCAGCACACGGTCGACCATGCCCTTCTCTTTCAGGTGGCGCGCCTCGAGCTCCGCCTTGCGCGTCTGCGACTCGTCCAGCGCCGCCGCCACGCGCTGCTGGCGCTCCGCGACGTCCATGCCGATCGCGCCTTCGCGCGCGATGATCTCGCGCTCGATCTCCAGCGCCTGGATGCGGCGCAGGCAGTCCTCCAGCTCGGCCGGCGTCGCGTGCTGGCTCACCGCCACGCGCGCGCAGGCCGTGTCCAGCAGGCTCACCGCCTTGTCCGGCAGCTGCCGCGCCGGGATGTAGCGGTGGCTCAGCCGCACCGCGGCCTCGATGCCCTCGTCCAGCAGCGCCACCCGGTGATGCTTCTCCAGGATGGACGCCACGCCGCGCAGCATCAGCACCGCCTTGTGCTCGTCCGGCTCGGGCACCTGCACGACCTGGAAGCGCCGCGTCAGCGCCGGGTCCTTCTCGATGTGCTTCTTGTACTCGGCCCAGGTGGTCGCCGCGATCGTGCGCAGCTTGCCGCGCGCCAGCGCCGGCTTGAGCAGGTTGGCCGCGTCGCCCGTGCCCGCCGCGCCGCCCGCGCCGATCAGCGTGTGCGCCTCGTCGATGAACAGGATGATCGGCTTGGGCGAGGCCTGCACCTCGTCGATGACCTGGCGCAGCCGGTTCTCGAATTCGCCCTTCATGCTCGCGCCCGCCTGCAGCAGGCCGATATCCAGCATGTACAGCGACACGTCCTTGAGCTGCGGCGGCATGTCGCCCTGCGCCAGGCGCAGCGCGAAGCCCTCCACCACCGCCGTCTTGCCCACGCCCGCCTCGCCGGTGAGGATGGGGTTGTTCTGGCGCCGGCGCATCAGGATGTCGACGATCTGGCGGATCTCCTCGTCGCGGCCGGCAATGGGATCGATCTCGCCATTGCGCGCGCGCTCGGTCAGGTCCACCGCGAAGCGCTTGAGCGCCTCCTGCTTGCCCATCGCCGCCGGCGCGATCGCGCCGCTCGCGTCACCCGGCGCCGCGCCCGGCTCGGCCGCGCGCATCGCGCGCTCCGGCGAGCCTTCCAGGATCTGGTTGAAGTGCTCGCTCAGGTCATCGACCGGGATCTTCTCGAACTGCCTGGACACCGACAGCAGCACGTTGCGCATCGAGGCCGTCTTCAGCAGCCCCAGCACCAGATGGCCGGTGCGCACCTGCTGGTCGCCGAACATCAGCGAGCCATAGACCCAGCCGCGCTCGACCGCGTTCTCCACCCAGCTCGACAGGTCGGTGACCGAGGTCGCGCCGCGCGGCAGCCGGTCCAGCGAGGCCATCAGATCGGCCGACAGCTGCGCCGCGTCCAGCCCGTAGTGCTTGACGATGCGATGCAGGTCGGAGTCCGGCGTGTTGAGGATCTGGTACAGCCAGTGCTGCAGCTCCACGTACGGATTGCCGCGCAGCTTGCAGAACACGGTGGCGCCTTCGATCGCCTTGTAGGCCAGCGGATTGAGCTTGCCGAAGAGGCTGGTGCGGGCGATTTCAGTCATGACGATGCTCCCTGTGATGCCGGCGGCGTCGCCCGCCCGCGGACCCGCTGTCGCGGATGCAGGTGCAGGTCGCCCCGGTCGTGACGATGCGGACGGCCGCCCGCGCGGCCGGTCCAGGATGTGAAGCCCAGCCGCGCCTGGCCGCTCAGCGCCGCGGCGGGCACCTCGTCGCGGCGCAGCACCGGCTGCAGCTCCCATTGCAGGTTGTGGCCGACGTACTGGCGGATCCAGTCGTTCAGCGGCCGCCACGCGTCGCCGTCGGGCAGGAAGCCCTCGTACTGGCGCAGCGTCAGCGGCCCCAGCACGACGCGGAAACGGTACTGCCGGTCCCAGGCCTTGTTGCCGGCCGTGGTGTTCTGGCCCAGGCGCGGCAGCTCGCGGCCGATGCGCTCGGGCCGCTGGCGCGCGAAGCCCAGCCGCGTGCGCTCGCCGTCCTCGACCGGCAGCCAGTGCGCGACATGCTGCTCGATGCGCACCGGCACGCCGAAGTGCAGCGACAGGATCTTCGCCAGGCCCTCCGGATGCTGCGCCCGGCCGCCATGCAGCCCGGCCTGGAACAGCCGCGCCGTCTGCGGCAGCGAGTCGCCCGGGCGCAGCGCGCCATCCAGGCCGGTGGCCGCGCCCAGCCAGGCCGCGTAGCGGTCCGAGGCGGGGCGGTCGTGCTGCACCGCCGGCTGGGACTGCGCCCAGGCCCGGTAGAAGTGCAGCAGCAGCCGGTGATGGAAGACGTCGAGGAAGCGGCTCAGCGTCGGATCGCCGCGCTGGTGCAGCCGCTCGCGCGTGTATTCGGTGAGGTGCAGCGGCATCGGCCCCTGCGGACCGAGCAGCCCGAAGAAGCGCACGCCCAGCCGCGGTGCCGGGCCTTGCCCGCGCGTCAGGCTGGCCAGCGCGGCCGGCGCGAAATCGAGCTCCGGCTCCTGGCCCAGGCGGATCGCCTCCTGCGACGGCCGCAGCCCGCGGCCCAGCCGCGGCACGTCCGGCGACAGACCTTCGATGCGGCGCAGCAGCGCGAAGAAGTCATGCGCCCACGGCGTCGACTCGACGTCCTCGAAGAGCGCGCGCAGCGCCTCATCCCGCTCGCCGCGCTCGCCGCGCTTCCCGGGCCGGCGCGCGAGCAGATGCTCCGGCGGCAGCTCCGGCGCCGCGGCGGCCGCCGGCGCGACGGCGTCGCCGCCGCTGGCGTCATGGGCGCCGTCGCTGGCCGAGCCGGCGTCGCGCACGTTCATGCGCGCTCTCCGCCACGCTCGTCGCGGCCCTCGGCATCGCCGCCGATGCGCGGCGCCCAGCGCTTGACCAGCCCGCGCTGCGGCGAACGCAGGCTCAGCTGCGTGAAGCTGTTGATCGCCGCGTGCCGCGTGAAGTAGCGCTCCAGCACGCTGGCGAAGAGGAAGGCGCTGTGCCCCTGGAACGCGAGTTCGTCGAGCTCCAGCTCGATCTCCGTCCCCGCGCCGTAGCTCAGCGGACCGCTGAACGGCAGCCGGCGCACGACCGGCCTGGCCTCGACGGCGCGCACGCCTTCGATCTGGCGCAGCCAGGCCGGATCGGCCGGCGGCCCGTACAGCGCCAGCAGGCGCCGCAGCGTCGCGGCCGCCTGCGCGGGCGGTTCGTCGGCCCAGGGCAGCTGCTGCTGCGTCAGCAGTCCGACCAGGTTCCAGCCCGCCTCGCCGGCCGGCTGGCGGCTCACCGGGCGCGTCGGCCCGTGCACCGCCTCGACCTTCAGCACCGGCCCGGCCGCGTCCAGGCGCCAGATGCCGGCGCCGTTGTGCGGCAGCAGCATCGGCAGGTCGCGGTTGGTCACCAGCGCCGACACCGACAGCTGGCGGATGTCCTCGCGATACGGCGCGTGGCGCGGATCGACCAGCGAGAGGAACACCTCGTCGCCGATGTAGCCGGTGCGCGGCCCGTGCTCCTTCTGACGCGTCGACATCAGCCGCGGCTCGCGCCGCGCGGTGTAGAAGCCCGGCGCGTCCGGACGCGCCTCGTGATAGGTCGCGTACAGCGGCTCGAAGCCCTGTTGCGCCAGCGCCCCCGCGCCATAGCCGGTGACCGACTGCAGGCTGTGGATCTCGTAGTCCATCGGCCGGGTGCGATCCGGCACGACGTGGTACTCCCAGCTGCCCGTGCCGAGCTGGATGCGGTCCAGCCGCTTCGGGAACAGGTTGATCGCCGGCGTGCAATGCAGCGAGACGCTGTCGGCATCGACCATCGCCTCGAGCCCGCCATCGCCGCGGCTGAAGAACAGCACGATCTCGAAGGTGTTGCCGTCGATGCGCGCGAGCCGGTCGGCCAGGTGGCCGATCTCGAGGAAGAGGAAGCGCCGCGGCATCGCGGCGAGTTCCTGCATCAGGCGGCTGCCGGAGAAGTTGCGATGCGTCTCGGGCAGCAGCGCCTCGTCGGCGCCGAAGCCCATCGGACGGATGCTGGCCGCCGGGCGCCATTGCGCGGACACCAGCGGCGCGTCGATGCCCTCGCCGTTCACGTAGGTGCCCAGCGGCGCGCCGAGCGCCAGCTCATGCAGCCGGTAGGCGACCTCGTCCGGCGCGCTCAGGTACAGCGCGAGCCGGTCCAGCCCGAGCTGCCGCACCGGCAGGCCGCCGCCGGTCCTGAACCTGAGCCGCAGCCCGCCGCGGCAGCCGGCCGCATCGGGCAGGCGCGACATCGGCAGGTCCGGCGCGTGGGTGAAGTACTGCGCGTCCTCCAGCGTCAGCGGCCACAGCGTGACCGGATGCGCGGTGCGGAACTCGCAGCGCGTGTCCTGCCCGCGCGGCACGCCGGCCTGCAGCACGCTGCCGCGCGGCACCGGGTGGCCCTTGGAGAGGTTGGGATCGGTCGGATCGACGCTCAGCCGCGCGATCATCATCGACGGCACCGGCGCCAGGAAGTTCGGATAGATCGACTCGAGCAGATGCGAGATCAGCCGCGGATGCTCCGCGTCCAGCTTCAGCTGCACGCGCGCCGACAGGAAGGCGAAGCCCTCCAGCAGCCGCTCGACATAGGGATCGGAGACCTCGGCCTCCTCCATGCCCAGGCGCGCCGCGATCTTGGGGAAGTCGCGCGCGAACTCGGCGCCGACCTCGCGCAGGTGGGCGAGCTCGTCGTTGTACAGGCGCAGCAGCCGGGGATCCATCGCCGTCCTCAGCCTTCGCGCACTTCGACCTGGCCGGCCTCGAGGTCCAGCTGCGTGCGCAGCAGGATCTCCAGCGGCACCGGCTGCGACCAGAGGTGGCCGCGGATGTCGAACTCGATCACGTTGTGGGTGTCCATGACGCTTTGCGTCTCCACCGCGCGCACCTGCAGCGAGTCGGGCAGGATGCGCGGCTCGAAGCGCAGGATGGCCTGGCGGATCTGCTTCTCCAGCAGGTGCACGTCCACGCGCGACGCGAGCTGGCCCGACAGCGCCGGCAGCCCGAAGTTCAGCACGCTGTCGCCGACGCGGGCGTAGGCCTCGGTCTCCTTGCCCAGCGGCTGGATCGCGTTGAACAGCCAGCCCAGGTCGCGCAGCACCGCCTGGCGCAGCTGCGACTTGGACATGACGCGCCGCTCCTCGGCCTCGACGCGGTGATAGGGGTCGTCGTCGGTCAGCCGGTCCAGCAGGGCCGGTTGCAGACGGTCGCGATGGATCTGGCTCATGGGCGGTGGGGGAGCGGCGGCGCGCCCCGGACGGCCTCGCGGCCACCGGTGCGCGGTGCCTGGATCATGGCTGGCGCAGCTCGATCAGCCGCGCGTCGAGCAGGCCGGTCTCGCCCTGCCCGGTCATCAGCACGCGCTGGCCGATGCCGGCATACTGGTCGTCTTGGTCGTCCTGCGAGCCCGGCAGCGGCTGCCATTCGGTGCGGCGCGCCAGCCAGACGCGCTCGTCGTCGAAGGCCACGCTGCGCGGATAGCGCGTCGGGATCAGCGCCACGGAGGCGCCGCCATTGGGGAACTCCAGGTGCGCCGCGGTCCAGACCAGGTCGCGCAGGTCGGTCGGCGGCTCGATGTGGATCTCCTTCAGCGCGGAGAACGGCACCCAGCAGTAGCGGCCGTTGATCACGGCCTCGAGCACCGGCCCCAGGCGCGAATCGGCGTCGCAGATCCATTCGAAGGCCGTGCCATCGAGCGTGCCCGCCGTCGCGGGCGCCGCCTCCAGCGCCTGCTGGCGCAGCTGCCGTGCGCCGGCCGCGTCGCCATCGGCCTCGACCTTCAGCGCGTGGACCAGGTTGGCGACCCACTCGGCCGGCTCGCCCATCACCATCGGCGTGGTGCGGCCCTCGAAGACGGCCTCGCGCACCAGCTCGCACTTGAGCGCCTCGCGGTAGGTGTTCACCATCGCCAGCGTGCCCGCGTCCAGCTCGCCGCAGACCTCCAGCTGCGCGGCCGCCCGCGCCCACTGGCCGGTCACCGCCAGCAGCTGGAACAGCATCGTGCGCAGCTTCGCGTCCTGCGGATGCTGACGCACCTGCGCCTGCGCCGCGGCCAGCGCCTCGGTCGGGCGGCCTGCCGCCAGCAGTTCCTGCACTGCGCTCATCGATCGCTCCCGGATGTTTTCAACGCTCGCGCCGACGCTCAGGTGAGGTCGTCGTCGAAGGTGTGCGAGCCGCCCATCTGGCCCTTGGCGCTCTGCGGCCGGTACTCGACCGAGACCTTCTGGAAGCTCATCGCGATGCGCTCCAGCGGCTCGCCGCGCTCGTCGGCCTCGATGTCGTAGGACGCGATGCGCGCCTTCTCCAGCGTCAGGCAGAAGTAGTCCTCCTGCGCGCCGCCCGCCTTGCGCAGGTAGAGCTTGGCGCTCTTGACCTCGTCGTTGGTCGCCACGGCGCTCATCAGCGCCGTGCTGCCGCTGTCCAGGTTCTTGGTGATGGTCAGCTGGCGGTAGCTGCGGCGGCCGGTCTGCTGGCCCGCCACGGCATCGCCGGCGGCGCCCACGCCCCAGCTGAAGCCGCGCACGACGAGGTCGTTGGCGTGGCCCGCCGCGGTGGACTCGCCCTTGACCTTGCCCGCCCGCTTGAGCGACAGATCGAGGTACATGTCGGCGCTGCTCGCGCCGCTGGTCAACGGATTCATCTTTCGCTCCGGCATGGACAACGGATGACGGCTTCCAGGCGCCGGCCGGCGCGTGGCGCCGTCATGCGTTGTCCGAGCGCGGCGCGCGGCCCGAAGGCCGCCGCGCCGCGGAGTTCCGCGGACCGGTGGCGCCGGCCAGGGCCGGCCGCCACGCGATCGCGCGGGGACTTGACGCGGGATCAGCGCGTCTCGGTCGTGGCCACGTTCCAGCCGAACTTGACCGCGCCGCCCAGGCCGCCCTTGGCGTCTTGGGCCTTGTACTCGAACTCGATGTCCGCGTACGACAGGGCCACGCTCTCGCTGATCTCGCCACCGGCGGAGGCCGACGGCGCGACGTTGGTCACCAGGACCTGCTTCAGCGTGACCTTCAGGAAGTCCTGCTGGCCTTCGCCGGCCTTGCGGCAGGTCAGGACGGCCTGGTCGAAGTGCTTGCCCGAGGCGCAGGCCTTGGCCAGCACCGGGGACGCCTTGTCGTAGTAGTGCGCGAACACGAACGAGCCCGGGATGCCCTTGCCCTTGCCGGAACCGGTGCCGGCGTTGGCGGTGCTTTCCTGGCGCACGTCCCACGACCAGGCCAGCAGGTCGATCTCGCCCTTGTGGTCCTTGTGGGTGGATTCGCCCTCGACTCCGGCGAACTTCAGATTGGCGTCGATCGTCATGATCGGTTTCTCCTTGATGGACTCTTGAAAACAGCTTCCGCCGGCCGGGAGGGCCTGCGGGAGCCGGGATATCGGACCGGACGGCCCGGATGGCTAAAGCCTCGACAACTCAGAACGGCGCCTGCGACAGCGCTCCCTTGGACGCGTCGCGCGTCGTCGCGCGCGATTTCTTCTTTCATTCCCCTCGGACGCGGCAGGCCGCGCCTTACTTGCCCTTCTGCGACGGCAGCGTCGACACGAGCCGCAGCGACACGGTCAGGCCCTCGAGCTGGTAATGCGGACGCAGGAAGAATTTCGACGAGTAGTAGCCCGGGTTGCCGGGGATCTCCTCGACCACGACCTCCGCGGCGGCCAGCGGCTTCTGCGACTTCGTGGTCTCCGACGAGTTGGCCGGATCGCCGTCGACGTAGTTCATGATCCACTTGTTCAGCCACTTCTCCATGTCGCCGCGCTCCTTGAAGGAGCCCACCTTGTCGCGCACGATGCACTTCAGGTAATGGGCGAAACGGTTGCAGGCGAACAGGTAGGGCAGCCGCGCGGCCAGGTTGGCGTTGGCGGTGGCGTCCGGATCGTCGTACTCGGCGGGCTTCTGCAGCGACTGGGCGCCGATGAACGCGGCGAAGTCCGAGTTCTTGCGGTGCACCAGCGGCATGAAGCCGTTCTTGGCCAGCTCGGCCTCGCGGCGGTCGCTGATGGCGATCTCGGTCGGGCACTTCATCGCCACGCCGCCCTCGTCGGTGGGGAAGGTGTGGGCCGGCAGGCCCTCGACCGCGCCGCCCGCCTCCACGCCACGGATGCGGGTGCACCAGCCGTAGTTCTTGAACGAGCGGTTGATGTTGGCCGCCATCGCGTAGGCCGAGTTGGCCCACGTGTACTTGGCATGCTCGCCGCCGCCGGTCTCTTCCTCGAAGTTGAACTCCTCGACCGGATTGGTCTTCGCGCCGTAGGGCAGGCGCGCCAGGAAGCGCGGCATGGCCAGGCCGATGTAGCGCGCGTCGTCGGACTCGCGCAGCGACTTCCAGGCCGCGTACTCCGGCGTGCTGAAGATCTTGGTCAGGTCGCGCGGGTTCGCGAGCTCCTGCCACGAGCCCATCTGCATCAGCGACGGATTCGCCGCCGCGATGAACGGCGAGTGGGCCGCGGCCGAGACCTTCGCGATCTCGCCCAGCAGCTCCACGTCCGGCGGGCTGTGGTCGAAGTAGTAGTCGCCGACGATGCAGCCGAAGGGCTCGCCGCCGAACTGACCGAATTCCTCTTCATAGACGCGCTTGAAGATCGGGCTCTGGTCCCAGGCCGTGCCCTTGTAGCGCTTGAGCGTCTTGCCCAGGTCGTTCTTCGAGATGCTCATCACGCGGATCTTGAGCTGCTCGTCGGTCTCGGTGTTGTTGACCAGGTAGTGCAGGCCGCGCCAAGCCGATTCCAGCTGCTGGAACTCGGCGTGGTGCAGGATCGCGTTGACCTGCTCCGACAGCTTCCTGTCGATCTCGGCGATCATGGCCTCGATCGAGACGATGACGTCGCTGCCGATCAGCTTGGTCTGCGACAGCGCCTGCTGCGCCAGCGTCAGCACCGCCTGCTCGACGGCGGACTTGGCCTCGTCGGTCTTGGGCTTGAATTCCTTGTTCAGCAGCGAGGCGAACTCGCCGCCTTCGTACTCGATGCCCTGTAGCGATGGCGAGGCTTGTGCGAGGGTCTCATCGGCCATGGTGCGTGCTCCGTGGGGTCCGGCTGGGGGTTCTGGAAAGGGTCCGGGCCGCGCTTACTGCGCGCCCTCGTCGGCGGGCTTCTGGGCCGAGGCCAGGGACTTGAGCAGCGCCTCGTCCTTGACCACCTTGGCGATCAGCTGTTCGGCGCCGGCCTTGCCGTCCATGTAGGTGATCAGGTTGGCCAGTTGCTGGCGCGCCTCGAGCAGCTGCTTCAGGCCGTCGACCTTGCGCGCCACCGCGGCGGGCGAGAAGTCGTCCATCGACTCGAAGGTCAGGTCCACCATCAGGTTGCCTTCGCCGGTCAGCGTGTTGGGCACGGCGAACGAGACGCGCGGCTTCATGGCCTTCATGCGGGCGTCGAAGTTGTCGACGTCGAAGTCCAGGAACTTGCGGTCCGACACCGGCGGCAGCGGATCGGCCGGCTTGCCCGACAGGTCCGACAGCACGCCCATCACGAAGGGCAGCTGGACCTTCTTCTCGGCGCCGTAGAGCTCGACGTCGTACTCGATCTGCACGCGCGGGGCGCGATTCCTGGCGATGAACTTCTGGCTGCTGGTGGCCATGGGGTGCTCCTTGAAGCGTGGATCGGGTGAAGGGTCGAAACCGTGAGTTGAAGGGAGTAGGCGCGGATCACTCGCTCGGCGTGCCGGCGAGCTTCTCGATCTCATGCACGCCGTCCGGGTTGAGGTCGCGCATGATTTCCAGGAAGGACTTGCTCATCAGCCGCTGCGCGCGGCGGATCAGCAGCGGCGCGGGATTGCTGGGCTCGTGACGCTCGATCCATTCGCACACGCGCTGCAGCGCGCGGACCGCGTCGTCGCGGCTGCCGATGGTGCCGGGCGCGGCCATGGCCACGGGCGCCACACCGGCGCCCTGCGGCGGCGTGGCGGCGGCGCCGTCGCCGGCGGGCATCGCGTCGGTGCCCTGCCCCGCCAGCTGGCCGGCCGCGGCCGCCAGCGGCTTGAACAGGCGCAGCAGCGTGGAGAAATCGGGGGCCTGGCCGGCGCCCAGGTGCGTCTCGATCGCCGCGACGATGCCCTGCACCGCCGGCAGCGCGTCGTGCATGCGGGCCGCGAAGGCAGGGTCGTTGGCCGCCTGCGCCGCCAGCCCGGCCATCAGACCCTCGGGCGACGGCACGGATTCATCGCCCATCGGATCGGCGTTGCCCAGCGCCAGCTCGAGGTCCCGCAGGCGCGGACCGCCGCGCTGGCCGGTCAGGCTCGCGGCGCGCAGGTCGGCGATCGCGGCCGTGCCGCTGGCCAGCGGCTGCAGCGCGTTCAGGCGCATCGTCGGATCGTCGTGATCGGAGGCATCCAGCTGCGGATGCACATGGGCCCAGTGCTGTTCCAGCAGCCCGCGGATCAGCGCCAGTCCCTGCAGCGCCGCGCCGAAACCCTGCAGCCGGGCGCCCGAGCGCAGCAGCCACACGGCCACGCGCAGGTCGCGGGTGCGCCGGGCCAGCGCCAGCGCCTGCTCGTGCACGGCGCCCCAGTCGGGTTCCTCGGCCGGGATGACGGTGTCGCCGTACTGCTGCTCGGGCTTGCCCGCGCCCGCGGCTTCCAGCGCGAGGAAGGCAGGGTCGTACTCCAGGTCGGCGCCACATGGGGCGTCGTCCTGCAGCGGGGCAAGCAGCGCGTCGAGGTCGAGGTCAGCCATCGCGTCGGAGGCAGCGGAACAATTGCATGCCACGCACTCTATTGACAGCTGTTACGGCGCACAGTGGTCGAAAGTCACTTTGATCCCCCCTGAACGTGGCCGTCAGAAACATTAACAACATGTTTCCGCGCGGGACAGGAACAACGGGCCGCCGCCATACTCCGCCCCCGCAAGACCTGACCATGAAGCCATTCCCGACCTCCGCGCCCCGCTCGCCCGACACCGGCCGGCGCCGCCTGCTGACCTTCGCCGGCGCCAGCGCGCTGACCGCCACGCTGCCCGCCTGCGGCGGCCGAGGCGGCGGCTCGGACGACTCGCCGGCCTCGCCGGTCGGGAATCCTCCCGCGACGGTCAGCGTCAAGCGCGGCATCGCCTACGACCTCAAGGACGCGGCGGACTTCAGCGCGCTCGCCGGCGGCAGCGTGGGCTGGTGGGTCAACTGGGCCTTGCAGCCGAACGCGGCCGTCACCGCGCAGCCCTCGATCGCCGGCGCGATGGAGCACGTGCCGATGCTGTGGAACTTCAACTTCGACACGGCGCAGACCGTCGCGGCGCTGAAGGCGCGTCCGTCGGTCAAGTTCCTGCTGGTGCTCAACGAGCCCAACCTGACCGACCAGGCCAACGTGACGCCGGCTCAGGCGGCCGCGCAGTGGCCCCGCTACGAGGACGTCGCGCGCCAGACCGGCGTGAAGCTGGTCGGCCCGGCGATCACCTGGGGCACGATGACCGGATTCGCCGATCCGGTGGCCTGGCTGGACGCCTTCCTCGCGGCCTACCGCGGCGCCAACGGCGGGCGCGACCCGCAGATCGACGCGCTCGCCTTCCACTGGTACGACTACGGCCTGGGCGGACAGCTGGACCGGCTCGCGAAGTACGGCAAGCCGTTCTGGGTCACCGAGATGGCCAACTGGCATTCGCGGAACGACGGGGCCCAGGTCGACAGCATCGCGAAGCAGAAGGCGCAGATGGCCGAGATGGTCCAGATCTGCGAGTCGCGCGCCGACGTCGTCCGCTATGCCTGGTTCACCGGGCGCTGGGCGCCGGACCCCCATTTCACGAGCCTGCTGGGCGCGCCGGGCGTGCTCACCGAGGTCGGCCAGCAGTACAAGGCGCTGCCCCGCTCCTGAGGCGCTCGCGGCGGCGGGAACCTCGATTGCTGGGCAGGGGGCATCCTCACTTCACGGAGAGCCCCCTCATGACTCGCCATGTTTCCCCGCGCCGCGGCGCGTTGCCCGTGTTCGCCGCGATCGCCGTCGCCTGTGGCGGCGCGCTGGCCGCTGGCGCCGCCTTCGCGCAATCCACGATGCCCGCGGCCACGCCGGCCTCCGGCGCCCGCACCGCGCATGCCGACAGCAGCTTCATGAAGGACGCCGCCGAGGCCAACAACGCGGAAATCAACGCCGCCAACCTCGCCCTTCAGAAGGGCACCAGCGCGGACGTGAAGAGCTTCGCCCAGAAGATGCTCGACGACCACAAGAAGGCCGATTCCGAGCTGCAGACGCTGGCCGCGTCCAAGGACGTGAAGCTGCCCGCGGATGCCTCGATGGTGCAGAAGGGCAAGGCCAAGATCCTGGAGCAGCGTGACGGCACCAGCTTCGACCACCATTACGCCGAGAACCAGGTCAGCGCCCACAAGGACGCGGTCAAGCTGTTCGAGAAGGCCTCCAAGAACGCCAAGGACGCCGACGTCAAGGCGTGGGCCGCCAAGATGCTGCCGACGTTGCAGCACCATTTGCAGGAGGCGCAGGCGCTCGAGAAGACCACCAAGGCGGCCGACAAGAAGAAGTGATGCCGTGATCGGCGGGCCGCGCTCGCGGCCCCGTCAGCGCAGCGCGGCGAGCACCGCCGCCTGCGCGGCCCGGCGGCGCCGCTCGGCGCCGCCCTCGTGTCCGCGCAGCAGCGCGAGCACCGTCTCCACCTCCACCACCGGGACCGCCGCGGCCCTCGCCAGGCGCTGCGTCAGCGTGCTCGGCAGGCCGTGGCAGGCGACGGCGCCATAGAGCCGGCCCAGCATCCGCGCCACCGGATCGAGGCCCGTGCCCTCGCCCAGCATCCGCGCCGGATCCAGCAGCGTCACCTGGGCGCCCAGCCCCTGCGCCGCGGCCTTGAACTGCGCGGCCAGTTCCGCCTCCGAATCCCCACAGACCAGTCCCACCCGCAGGCCTGTCAGCGGCAGGACGGGCATCGGCATCGACGGCGGCGGCGGCAACAGCGGATCGGAATGCGGCATGGTCGGACGCGCAGGGCGAGGAGGACGTGGGGGATGGGCAGTCAGGGGCGGCGAAGGCGCGCTGGACGCGCCGCGGGGCGAGTCGCGCAGCGTAGTCACCTGGCGGAAGGACGCGTTGATCGATGTCAACGCGGGCCTGGCGCGGGGCTGGGATCGCCGCGCGGCTGTCGGGCCTTGACCGCCCGTTACCGAACCGTCACCGAGGGTTCACCGACTGTTTCCGACCGATGTCAAGGATTGGCGCTCCCGTTTCGGCCGCTTCCTAGCATCCCTCCAACCTTTCAACCCGCGAGACCCTCATGCAAAGCGCCATCGACCTCGACCTCCCCAGCGAACTCTCCCGCGAGCGTCGGCGCGATGCCCCCGCTCCCCGCCCCCGGCCCGCCCCCGCCGCGACTGCCTCGATCCCGAGCCCCGCCCTGGCCACCTGCACCGTCCCCTCCGGCCTGATCGTCCCCGACCTCCGCCCCCTGACCCGCGTGCCGCTCCCGGCCGTGCCCACGGCGCCCCACCTCTCGCCCCGCGATCCGCAGCAGCGCATGCTCGAGGTCATGCGCATCATCCGGGACGTCGTCCAGCCGGCCGCCAAGGTCGTGCGCGCCGGCGACATGATCTTCCGCGCCGCCCAGCCCTTCTCCACCGTCTACCTGATCAACGCCGGCGCCTTCAAGCTGGTGAGCCGCAGCCTGGACGGCCGCGAGCAGATCGTGAGCCTGAAGTTCCGCGGCGACTGGCTCGGCTTCAGCGGCATCGCCCATGGCCGCCATCCCTGCGACGCCGTCGCGATGGACACGGGCAACATCTCGATCATTCCCTACGACACGCTCACGGCCGCCTGCGCCCGCCATCCGGAGATGATGGCCATCGTCCACGAGGCCATGAGCGCCGAGATCACGCACGAGCGGCAGTCGCTGATGTCGGTGTGCACGCTGGCCTCGCTGGCGCGGGTGGCGGAGTTCCTCTGCGCCTGGGCGCGCAGCATGCATCAGCGCGGCCTGCGCGCCGACGAGCTGACCCTGCGCATGACCCGCGCCGATCTGGGCAACTACCTGGGCATGACGCTGGAGACCGTGAGCCGCTGCCTGTCCAAGCTCAACCGCGAGAAGCTGATCCGCTTCGGCGAGCGCGGCCGCCGTCAGATCTCGATTCCCAGCCTGCAAAGCCTGGAGCAGTTCGTCATCGGCGGCTCCGTGGTCCGCGGCCAGTCACCGGTCCAGTGAGCCCGCGTCAGCGCGACATCACCTTCGCGATCGCCCGGGCCAGCGCCGCCCGGTCGTAGGGCTTGGACAGCAGCTCCCAGCCCAGTGCGCCCTCCGGCCCGGAGGTCAGCAATTCGGCGGAGAAGCCCGACACCAGCAGCACCGCGATGTCGGGCCACGCCCTCTGGACATGCGCCGCGAGTTCCGTGCCGCGCATCCCCGCGCCCAGCGCGATGTCGCTCAGCAGCAGTTGCGGCAGCTGCCGCGGGCCGCCCCCTTCTGAACGCTCCGGCAGCTCCTCGAGGTGCCGCAGGGCTTCCTCGCCACTGACACAGGCGACGACCTGGCAGCGCAGGTCGGCCAGGAAGCGCCGCGCGACCGCGCGCACCTCGGCGTCATCCTCGACCAGCAGCACGCGAAGCCCCTCGAGCACCTGTCCATCGGCCGCGCCCTCCCCGTCCGCCGAGGCGGCCGCGGCGACGGGCGGCTGCGGCAGCACCAGCGTCAGCGTCGTCCCCCGCCCCGGCGCGCTCTCGATGCCGATCGCCCCGCGCGACTGGCGCGCGAAGCCATACACCGTGCTCAGGCCTAGTCCCGTGCCGCGGCCGGCCTGCTTGGTCGTGAAGAAGGGCTCGAAGGCGCGCTCCTTGATCTCCTCCGGCATGCCCGATCCGCTGTCCGAAACGGCGATGCGCACGTACCGCGCGGGCGCCGGCCCGGGCTCATCGTCTTCCTCCAGACCGCGGCGCAGTTCAGGCGGCATCGCGGCCAGCGGCGCGGCCTCGAACACCAGCTCGCCGCCTTCCGGCATGGCATCTCGCGCGTTGATCGCGATGTTCAGCAGCGCCGACTCCAGTTGCGCCGGATCGGCCTGGACATCGGGGCAATCGGGCGCCACCTCGATGCGGATGCGGATGCGCTGGTCGAGCGTGCGGCGCAGCATGTCCGCCAGCGAACGCATCATCGCGGCCACGTCGACGCTGGCCGGCTGCAGCATCTGCCGTCTGGAGAACGCCAGCAGCTTCCCGGTCAGTTCCGCGCCGCGCCGTGAGGCGCGCGTCGCCGCCGCCACCAGTTGCGGCGCGAAGCCGTCCCCCGCCACCGCCGGCAGGTCCGCCAGCACCTGCAGGTTGCCCTGGATGACGGTCAGCAGGTTGTTGAAGTCATGCGCGATGCCGCCGGTCAACTGCCCGACCGCCTCGAGCCGCTGCGAGTGGTTGAGCGCTTCCTCGGTCTGGGCGCGCTGCAGGCAGGTGCCGAGCAGGTTGGCGACCGATTCCAGGAAACGCACCTCGGCCTCGCCAAAGCGCTTGGGCTGGCGCGAGCGCACCGCCAGCGTGCCCACCGGCCGCCCGCGATCGGACAGCGGCACGGCCAGCGACGACACCAGCCCCGCGTCGCGGTAGCTGTCCGGCACCTCGAAGCGGCGCTCCGCGGCGAAATCCTCCACCACCACCGGCCGCCCCTGCGCCAGGACATAGCCCTGCGGCGTCGCGGGACGGTTCGGGACGCTGGCGCCGGGCTGCTCGTCATCGAGCAATCCGACACCGCCCGCCACGCGCAGCAGCGTCCGCGACGGCTCGAGCAGGAACACCACCGCCATGTCGGCCTCCAGCGCCTGGGCGGCGATCGACGGCAGTTGCCGCAGCACCGCCTGCGGGTCCAGCGAGTCCACCGCGATGCGGCCCAACTGGGCCAGGTGCTCGCTGTAGCGGGCGCGCTGCAGCGCCTGGCGCACGCGCGGGTATTCGGCCACGCTGCGGATCGAGGCCATCGTGTACGGCAGTCCGAGCGGCTGCAGCGGGCTCAGCGCGATCTCGACCATCACCTCCGTGCCGTCGCGCCGCCGCGCGACCAGCTCGGTCGCGGTGCCGCCCATCGGCCGCGAGCGCGGCGCGTGCTCGTAGGCGTGGCGATAGGCCGCATGGCGCGGCCGGATGTTGTCGGGCACCAGCATCTCGACCGGCGAACCCACCATCTCGGCCAGCGAGTACCCGAGCAACTGCAGCGCCGTCGGATTCACCAGCTGGATCAGCCCCGCGTCATCGACCAGCACCAGCCCGTCCGGAGACGCGGCGAACAGCGCGCGGAACACCGCGTGCTCATCGATCCCGGGCGGCCAGTCCTTCATCGCGGGCCTCAGGGCGAGAGGCTGGCCGTCACGCGAGAGGCGAACAGATAGCCGGCGCCGCGCACGGACTTGATCCACAGGCCTTCGCCCGAGTCGGCGCCGAGCTTGCGGCGCAGCCGGCCCACCTGCACGTCGATCGTGCGATCGAAGGGGCCGGACTCGCGGCCGCGCGTGTGCTCCAGCAGGAAGTCTCTGGACAGCACCCGGCCGGGGTGCAGCAGGAAGACATGCAGCAGATCGAATTCCCCCGTGGTCAGCGCGACCTCCTCGCCGTCCGGATCCGTCACGCGCCGCGCGGCCACGTCGACGATCCAGCCTTCGAAGTGCAGGCGCTCGCGGCCCGCCGACAGATCGTGCGCCGCCTCGCCGGCGGACACCGGAACGGGCGCGGGCACGGAGGTGGCATCGGCCGCGGGCGCGGGCGCGAGACGGCGCAGCACCGCCTTCACCCGCGCGACCAGCTCGCGCAGGTCGAACGGCTTGGTCACGTAGTCGTCGGCGCCGACCTCGAGGCCGACGACCTTGTCCACGGCATCGCCGCGGCCGGTGACGATCACCAGGCCGCAGCGCCAGTGCTCGCGCAACTGCCGCGCGATCACGAAGCCGTCCTCGCCGGGCAGGCCCAGGTCCAGCAGCACCAGGTCCGGCGTATCGGCCGCCATCAGGTCCATCAGCGCGCGGCCGTCATGCAGCTGCGTCGTGCGGAAACCATGCGACGCCAGATAGCCCGCCAGCAGCTGGGTGATGTCCGGCTCGTCGTCGAGGATCGCCAAGTGGGCCGGCGCGGGCAGGCGGGCCGGGGCGGCCGAGGGAACGGCAGAGGAAGCGGGCGGGAAAGGTCCGGGCGTGGTCATTGGGGCCGCATTCTAGGAGGCCGCCCGCGGGGTCCGCGCGCGGCGTTCCCGGGGGTGTCACGCGGCATCGGCGCGGATCAGCCGCTCCAGCGTCCGGGTCAGGCGGTCCAGGTCGATCGGCTTGACCATGTGCTCGTCGAAGCCGCTGCCCAGCGCCTTGTCCCGGTCCGAGGCCTGGCCATACCCCGTCAGCGCGATCAGCCGCGGCGCGGCGTCGCCCAGTTCGCGGTGGATCAGCGCCGCGAGCTGGTAGCCGTCGATGACCGGCATGCCGATATCCAGCACCGCCGCGTCGAAATGCGACCCCTGCAGCCGGTCCAGCGCCTCCTGCGGCAAGGTGGTCGTGGCCACGTCGTAGCCCGCGTAGCGCAGCGCCATGCCCAGCGTCTCGGCAGCGTCGCGGTTGTCGTCCACCACCAGCACCCGGCCCTGCACCGGCGGGAGGGTGTCAAGCGCCTCGGCGGCCGGGCCGGGCTCGGGCGGCGCGGCGTGGATCTCGGCCGGCAGCGTCACCCGGAAGGTCGCCCCCAGGCCGGGGCCGGCGCTCTGCACCGCCACCTGGCCGTGATGCATCTCCACCAGTTGTTTGACGATCGCCAGGCCGATGCCCAGCCCGCCCTTGGAGCGGTCCAGCGTCGTCGACCCCTGCTCGAACAGCTCGAACACCCGCGGCAGCATCGCCGCGTCGATGCCCGCGCCGTTGTCCTGCACCTCGATCACCAGCGCGCCGCCCTCGGCGCGCGCGGCCACGCGGATCTCGCCGTTGGTCGGCGTGTACTTGGCGGCGTTGCTGAGCAGGTTCACCACCACCTGCCGCAGGCGCGCGCGATCGCCGACCAGCCGCAGCTCCGGCCCCACGTCGCAGCTCACGCGCAGCAGATGGTTGCGCTCCTCGAGCAGGGGGCTCACGCCTTCGATCGCGTCGGTCAGCAGGAACTGGACGTCGACCGGCTCGCGCGACAGCTCGATCTTGCCGCGCGTGATGCGGGTGATGTCGAGCAGGTCGTCGACCAGCTTGGACAGATGGCCGACCTGGCGCTCGATGATCTCGTGCTCGCGCGACAACTGGCCGGTCTGCAGCCGGATCAGGTGCAGCGCCGTCGAGATCGGGGCCAGCGGATTGCGCAGCTCATGACCCAGCATCGCCAGGAACTCGTCCTTGGCGCTGGCCGCTCTCTCCCGTTCGTGGTCCAGCCGCGCCGCGTGCAGCCCGGTCGAGGCCAGCGTCGCCGCCGCGCGCATGAACGCGCTCTGGTGCGCCGACGGGAAGTCGGGCCGCGAGGAGCCGAACCACAGGCTGCCCGCGCGTCCCGCCGGACCCAGGTAGAGCCGCACCACGCACAGCGTGCCGAGCGGCGATTCGAGCGCGGTCGCGGTTTCCGCCGTGTCGGGCATCTGGCGGCAGGCGTCGATGAAGTCGGTCCAGGCCTCATGCGACACGCGCACGCCGCCCAGCTGCAGCATCGTCGTGGGCGGCGCGTCGGGCACCAGCGGCGCATGCACCAGGCAGACCGCCGTGCCGACGATGCGGTTGACCGCCTCGGTCGTCAGCTGCAGCACGGTGGCGGCATCGCGCCCCACCCAGAGCGCCGGCAGCGCCAGCAGGCCCATCAGATCCCGCAGCGCCCGGTCGGCGGCGGAGGGTTCTCGTTCTCGGGACATCGTCGTCATTCGGCGCGCCGGCTCCTGGCCGGGACTGGAAGCGCCGCCGGTGCGGGCCGCCCCCGGCGCCGGCCGGTGGCGCGGCGCGCGGACAGCTCGCGCAACATCTCGGCCGGCGGCGTGAAGAAGGGATTCTCGCGCAGCACACCCCCGATCATGGTGAGCGGATGCGTCCGCAGCAGGTCCATCATCGTGGCGCCATCCAGCGGCGCCAGGTCGTAGACGCAGATCGCCGGACGGCGATTCGCGTCCAGCACCTCGTTCAGGCGCGCCTCGTATTCGAGCAGGTCCAGCCGGTCGCCGCCGTGCTGGACGGCCCAGCCCATCTGGCTCATCACGCGCAGGCCCTCGAACCCGTCGCGGCCGTCCGGCTCATGCCCGGCCCGGGCCGTCGCCTCGTCCATCGCCTGGAGCAGCCCGTCGACGTCGATGCCGCCCGGCGCGGGCGGCCACGCCCGCAAGGTCAGCTGGCCGCTGTGCTCGCAGCCGGCCACGTCGATGCCGGCCGACGTCAGGCAGGCGCGATGGGCGTCCAGCGCGTCCGATACCAGGTGGAGGTTGCGCTCGCCGCGCCGCTGCGCCTCCTGGTAGAAGGGCGCCAGCACCTGCGAGGCCTCCTCCCGGCTGTCGAAGAAGGCACAAATGTGGAAATGGGTTGTGATCGTCACTGCTCTCTCACAACATCCGCGGTCCTGCCTGCGGATGTCCTCCGACCCGAGTTGATTCGACCAGTGGCCTGGCTCTTATGGATTGACTCGTTGATGTTAGCCGTGAAGCGGGTGTACGTTATGCGACCGAATCACGCGCTCATCGCCCGGATCGCCGGGTGCGGCCGGCCGATTGCCTGGGCAAGGGCCTTCCCTTCCATTCCCCTTTTCCGAGGAGCACAGCCATGGAACCTGTCGTCCACCCGTTCTCGGCGCTGTTCGAGCAACTGGGCCTGCCCGCCAGCGAGGCGGACATCCGCGCTTTCATCGAGGATCACCGCCCCTTGCCCGGCGACGTGCGGGTGCAGGAGGCGCCGTTCTGGACGCCGGCGCAGGCCAAGGCGCTACGCGACATGCTGCTGGACGACGCTGACTGGGCCGAGGTGGTCGACCAGCTCAACCTGGCGCTGCATTGACCGGTTTCCGGAAATCAACGGTCCGGCTCCCCGGGATCGAGAAAATTCCGAGAGGCTCCGCATCTCCAATATCTTGAGATGCGGAGCCCGCTCGCCCATTCGCCCCCCCTCGCAATAGGGCCCAAATACCAGATATCTGGAATGGAACGCCCCATTCAAAGGGCCCGAAGGGGCCGCGCGCCGGGGAATCAGGACAGGGCGTGCCGTTCCGCCGCGTGAGGCGCACACGCGTCCGCGCAAGCCCGGCAGGCTTGAGCGCAACGCCGGCAATGGGCGTGCTGATGCTTTTCGCACTCCTGCGCGCAAGCGCGGCACACGTGCGCGCACAAGGCGCAGAAGTCGCCGTGATGCTCCGATTCCCGGGAGAGCGCGCTGATCGTCGCCTCGCAGATCGCGGCGCAATCGAGGTCCAGCAGCGCGCAGCGCTCCAGCAGCCGGTCTCCTGAACGGATGCACGCGTTGGCGCATTGGCGCGCGGCGAGCAGCGCCTCGGCGCAGGTCTTCATGCAGGGCTCGAGGTCTTCGGACGGGGTGGTCATGGCAGTTCCTGGTCAGAGTGACGACAAGCCCCGATCCGGCAACCGCCGTGCCCCGGACCCGAGGTTGACTGACACATCTTTGCTATACCGGCCACACAAATAAGTCATCGATCGCGGCCGACGCTGAATTGCTAGCAAATCTATGCTATTGCGAGCAAAAGAGGCACGAAACGAAACTGGGCGTCTTCGCAAAACAGCCCAGCGAGTTTCCCTTGTCAACCGCTTCCATCGATATTCACCCGCGCCGAGCGAATATCCGGGCGACCGCCCTCACCCAGTATTCAATTGCCCTGTTGGCGATTGTTTGCAAGCCCGCCTGGGCCGAATCCCCCCTTCCCCCGCCATCCGAGGCCCTGGCCGCTCCTGATGCGGTCCCCGGCCGCTGGGGCGCGGCGATGGACGGCTTCATCGCCACGGCGCTCGCGGAGGATCCGTCCATCGAACGCGCCCGCGCCGGCATCGCGGCGGCCGAGGACGGCATCACGGCGGCGAAATGGCAGTTCGGCCCCTCCCCCAGCGTCTCCCGGGAGCTCGCGAGCGGCACGAACCGCTACGTCAACGTCCTGCGCATCCAGCAGCCGCTTTACACCGGGGGATTGCTGTCCGCCAATCTGAACGCCGCGCGGACCACCCTGCGCAGCAGCCAGCAGGACCTGCTCGCCGTGCGGCTGCAGCTGAAGCTGAAGATCGTCCAGACCTGGGCCGACTGGGCCAAGGCGGGCGGGCGCGTCGACAGCCTCGAGGCGCTGCGCGATGCCCACCAGCAGTTGCTGGACATGATCCAGCGCCGCTACCAGGCCGGGGTCGCGACCCATGCCGACGCCGCGCTCGCCGCCTCCCGGCTCAGCGCCGTGCAGGCCGAAGTCGCGCAGGCGGGCCTGGAGGAGGCTCTCCAGCGCGATCGCCTTCAACGCCTGTCCCGCCGGCCGGTCGACGCCGGGCTGCGCGCGGTGCTCGATGGCGAGCTGCCGCGGCCGCCCGCGCTGGCCCAGGTGCTGGACCGGATCCAGCTCTCGCCGGAAATGACGATGGCCCGCGCCAATGTCGATCTCGCGCGCGACGAACTGGCCAAGGCCAAGGCCGGCCTCATGCCGACGGTCAGTCTCCGGCTTGACCACCAATCCGGCGCCTATCACGACCAGCGCATCGGCCTGGTCTTCCAGGCGGGCCTGCAAGGGGGGCTGGCCGGGCTCGCGGGCGTGAATGCCGCGCGTTCGCGCATCGCGGCCGCGGAGGCCGCCGTCGCCGCGACCGAGCAGGACCAGATCAGCAACTACCAGCTGGAGTACACGCGCTTCGCCGCCGCGGCCTCCTCGCTGCGCAACGCGGCGCTCACCGCCGCGACCAGCGACGAGGTGCTGGCCTCGTACCGCCGCCAGTTCGACGCCGGCAAGCGCCCCTGGCTCGACCTGCTGAACATGGTCCGCGAGGCCCATGCCACGCGTCAGTCGCAGCGCGACGCGGCCATCGACGAGCGCGCCGGCCTGTACCGGCTGAGCCTGCTGCTCGGCGGCGCGCCGTCCGGCGATTGAGCGTCAGCGCCGCTGCCCCGCCCTCGCCCACCCGATTCGCATCTTCCGCACCTTCCCACGAGGCCGTCATGTCCTGGAATCCCTTCAAGCCGCGCCCATCGAACGACGCCGGGCCACCGCACGAGGCGCTGGCCGCCTGCCTGACGCACTGGCTGCGTCTCAAGGGGCGCCCGGTGCCGCTCGATCTGGTGCGCCAGCGCCTGGTCATGCTGGCGCCGGCCGAAGACGACGCCGCGGCCGCGCGTGAGCTGGCCGCCGCCGTCGATGCGCGCTCCCGCTTCGTGCTGCTGCCCGCCCCGCAACTGGCCGCGCTGCCACTGCTGTGCCGGCACGGCGAGCATGGCTGGCAGATCGTCACCTCGCGCAGCGCCCAGGGCCTGTGGCACTGCACCGGCAGCGACGGTGTCAGGCGGGAGCTGGTCCTCGACGGCACGCCCTGCCTCCACGCGATCGCCGATGGCGAGGCCGATCCGGCCGCGACCCGCAGCGCGCAGGCGATGATGCTGTCGCAGGTGCGCGGCCAGTGGCCGATCTTCGTGGAGGCGGCCGGCCTGTCGCTGGTGCTCTCGGTCATCGGGATCGCGATCTCGTTCTTCTCGATGCAGGTCTACGACCGCGTCATCCCGAACCAGGGCCTGCAGACGCTGTGGGTGCTGACCGTGGGCGTCGGCCTGGCGGTGCTGATCGAATTCCTGCTCAAGCTCGCCCGCGCCTCGCTGCTCGAGCCCCGGCTGAAGGCGCTCGACGTCGGCATCTCCCAGGCGCTGATGGCGCGGCTGAACGCGGTGCGCCTGGACCAGCGGCCCGGCTCGGTCGGTACCCTGGCCTCGCAGGTGCAGAGCTTCGAATCGATCCGCGGGATCCTCTCGGCCAGCACGCTGTTCCTGCTGTTCGACATGCCGATGGCGCTCATCTTCGCGCTGGTGATCGCGATGATCGGCGGCCCCTGGATGGCGCTGCCGGCGGTGGTGCTGTTCGCCGTGACCGTGATGACCGGCCTGCTGCGCGCCCGGCGCATCGCCCGCCTGACCGCCAGCAACCAGTCGGGCGCCAACGCCAAGACCGGGCTGCTGGTCGAGACCATCGAGGGCAGCGAGGCCATCAAGGGTCTGGGCGCCGCCTGGCGCTTCGAGGCCCGCTGGTCCTCGCTGTGCGAGGTGAACGCCGCGCAGGGCCTGTCCCTCAAGCATGAGAGCGACACCACCTCCTACATCGCCGCCGCGCTGCAGCAGGCCAGCTACATCTCGCTGATCTGCATGGGCGCCGTGCTGGCCATCCAGGGCCAGCTGACGCAGGGCGCGATCGTCGCGTGCTCGATCCTCTCCGGCCGCGTCCTGTCGCCGCTGGCCTCGATCCCGCCGCTGCTGGTGCAATTGGGCAGCGCGCGCGCCGCGATGAAGGCGCTGGACGCCATCTTCAGGCTGGAGGTCGACAACGAGGCCATCGAGCGTCCCATCGTCCCCGAGACCCTGCGCGGGGAACTGCGCTTCGAGGAGGTCGAGTTCGCCTATCCCGGCCAGAAGGACGCGCTGCGCATCGGCAACCTGCGCGTGTCGCCCGGCGAGAAGGTGGCCATCCTGGGCACCATCGGCGCCGGCAAGACGACGCTGCTGTCGCTGGCCTGCGGGCTGTCCAAGCCGACCCGCGGCACGGTCTACCTCGATGGCGTCGACCAGCAGCAGCTCCATGCCGGATGGCGGGCGACGCAGATGGCCTACGGCCCGCAGCATGCCTGGCTGTTCTCCGGCACGCTGCGCGACAACCTGATGTTCGGGCTCCCCGAGGTCGGCGACGAGCAACTGGTCGCCGCCTGCCAGAAGACCGGTCTGTGGCCCATGGTGGCGCAGCATCCGCTGGGCCTGGACCGGCGGCTGTCCGAAGGAGGCCGCGGACTGTCCGGCGGTCAGCGCCAGCTCGTGGCCCTGACCCGCCTGGTGCTCGCCGACCGGCCGGTCTGGCTGCTCGACGAACCGACCTCGGGCATGGACGACGGCCTGGAACAGGCGACCGTGCGCCTGATGACGCAGCTGCTCAAGCCCGAGGCCACGCTGCTGCTGGTCACGCATCGGCTGTCGATGCTGCCGCTGGTCGAGCGGGTGATCGTGCTGTCCCCTCAAGGCGTCCTGGTCGACGGCCCGCGCGACGCCGTGCTCGCGCACCTGCAGGGGCGCAGCGCCGCGCAGCGTCCGCCACCGGTGGCCGCGATCGACGCCCGGCCGGCGCCCGGGGCCGTCGCCAATCCCGCCGCGACCGCCGCCTGAGCGCGGCCGCCGCCCCGATGACTTCCGACATCAGAAGACTCCCATGAAGAAGACGCACATCCCGAGCGACAGCCAGTCGCGCATCCGGTGGACCGTCATCGCGACGGTGGCGGCGCTGGGCGCCGGCCTGTGGTGGGCCTCCCAGGCCGAGATCGAGCAGGTCACTCGCGCGGGCGGCAAGGTCATGGCATCCTCCCGCACCCAAGTCATCCAGACGCCCGATGGAGGTGTGGTGGAGAAGCTGTTCGTGCAGGAAGGGGCCGCGGTCCGCAAGGGGGATCTGCTGGTCCAGCTCGACAACACCAAGGCCAGCGCGGCGCTGGCGGATTCCAGCGAGAAGGCGGCAGCGCTCAACGCGTCGCTCGCCCGGCTGCGCGCCGAGACGCTCGGCACGCCCTACCGTCCCACCGGCTCCGGCGCGTTCAGCGAATTGCAGCACCGGCTCTACGAGCGCCGGCAGACCGCGTTGAACGAAGAACTGTCGGTGCTGACCAAGTCCGCGGAGCTCGCCCGCCGCGAGGTCGAACTCAACGAACCGCTCCACCGGGCCGGCGACATCAGCGCGGCGGAGTTCCTGCGGCTGCAGCGCGTCGCGAATGAAACGGCCGGCCAGGTCACCCTGCGGCGCAACAAGTTCCTCCAGGACGCGCAGGCGGAACTCGCCAAGACCGAGGAGGACCTGGCCAGCGTCCAGCAGATGCTGAACGACCGCCGGGGCAGCCTCGAGCACACCCAGCTGCGCGCGCCGGTCGACGGCGTCGTCAACCTGATCACGCAGACCACGCAGGGCGCGGTGCTGCGCGCCGGCGACGAGATCATGCAACTGCTGCCCACCGGCGACGACCTCATCATCGAAGCCCGGCTGCGCGCGGCGGACATCGGCTTCGTGCGCCCCGGCATGCTGGCGGCGGTCAAGCTGGACGCGTTCGACTACAGCATCTATGGGGCGCTCGACGGCGTGGTGAGCTATGTCAGCTCCGACGCGCTGACCGAGCGGACGCCACAGGGTGAACAGCCCTACTACCGCACCCACATCCGCATCAGCGGCAAGCGCTTCAAGGGGGAGAAGGCGGACCAGATCGTGCTCCAGCCCGGCATGACCGCCACCGCCGAGATCATCACCGGCAGGCACACGGTGCTGGACTATCTGCTCAAGCCCGTCAGGAAGACCGTGTCGGAATCGCTGGGCGAGCGCTGATTTCCATACCGGCCGCACAAGGTCGACAGGATCGCCACTCACTTCTCGTCAAACCACTTTCTTCGGGCCTCACCGACAACAACTCGGAACCTCAGGGGAACACCACATGATCACCGTCACCATCATCGAAGACGACGCCACTGTCCTGCAGCGACTGATCGACGTCGTGTCCGCCAGCAGCGCCTGCCAGATCGTGGGCATCGGCCGCAATCGCGGCGAATCCGTCTCGGCGATCCTCGCCAACCGCGCCGACATCTACCTGGTCGATCTGGGCCTGCCCGATGTCGACGGCATCGACCTGATCAAGCTGATCAAGGAGAAATGCAGCGACGCCCACAGCATCGTGATCAGCACCTTCGGCGACGCCAAGCACGTGATGCGCAGCCTGCGCTCCGGCGCCTCCGGCTATCTGCTGAAGGAGGAGATCCAGCCCAGCCTGATCGACAAGATCATCGCCACCCACAACGGCCACGCGCCGCTCAGTCCGGCGGTGTCCCGGCTGGTGCTGGACAAGCTCGAGAGCCTGGAGACCGGCGTGAAGCCCAAGGTCGACAAGGCGCAGAAGCTCAAGGAGCTCGGCCTGGGGCAGCGGGAGTGGAGCGTGCTGAATCTCCTGATCGAAGGCCTGCCGATCGTGGACATCGGCAACCGGCTGTCGATCTCGCGCTTCACGGTGAATCAGCATCTGCGTTCGATCTACCGGAAGCTCAACGTCAACTCCCGCGCGATGGCGACCAGCGTCGCGCGCATGCACGGCCTGGTCGACGACTGACCGTCGCGGCCACCCTGGCGCGCCCCCGCGCCAGGGGTCCCGGCAGGCATCAGGCCAGGTGCGGCTCGGCATCGGCGATGGTCCTTCCCCGCGACCGGAAGCCGCTCTCCGGACGGGGCTGCAGGCGCATCCTCAACAGCTGCTTGCAGATGAGGAACGAGGCGCGCTCGAGGACCTCGGAGGACCGGATCCCGCCGTCCTGCTTCAAACGCGCGCGGCCATGGGCCAGTTCGCCGTGCAGCCACAGCGCCAGGTCCCGGTCGCGGCCGTGTGCCGCCGCGATGTTGAGCACCGCCAGCCAGGCGGTCAGGACCGCTCGGGGCAAGGACTCCAGCACGTCGGTCAGCGACTGTGCCGACGCCGCGAACTGCGGCGCATGAATCTCCTGCATGCGAAGCAGCCGGGCCACGACTGCCGGGTGCCGCCCCGCCACGAAGGCCAGCGAGGAGGCCCGCACACCGGCGCAGGCCAGCAGATAGAGCTGCCCCAGCACGCGCGCCTCGCAGCCTGGCAGGGCCGGCACGGCGAGCGTCATGGGCGCCGCGATGCCGAAGCCCTGGAAGTAGTCCGCGCCGTCGGCCCGGGCGCGCTCATGGGCGTGCGCGTCCTCGATCTTCTCGGCGATCACGGCCAGGCCGAGCCGGTGGGCCTTGCGGACCAGCCGCCGCAGTTGCGCCGGCGCGAGGCCGAGCATGTCGACCTTCGCGAACTGCACCCAGGGCGCCAGGGCCCAGCGCGGATCATCGATCCAGACCACGTCGTCGAGCGCGAACCGATAGCCCCGGCCGTGAAGATCCCGGATGCGTGCCGTGATGGCCTCGTCGACCTCGACCGTCTCCAGCAGTTCGATGACGCCGACGTCCGGGGTCAGCGCCTCGGCGATCGGGCCCATCAGCGTGGCGCCGTCGACATTGACCAGGAGATCACCGATCGGATGCTCCGCGGCCGGCGAACGGGTCAGTAATTCGCCATCGAGCAGGGCATTGGAGAGCACGGACGCGGTCGCGTAGGCGCCCAGGTGCGGTTCGACCAGGGCATCGCTCGCGTTCCATCGGAACAGCAGTTCGGAGGCGACGACGCGGCCCGCGCGATCAATGATCGGCTGCGAGGCGTATCGGACATGAGAGGTGAGATGTTCGTGCTGGAGAGCCAGCGTGGAGGGGAATGTCGCACCGCTGACGGGGGTGTGGCCGGGATCGGAAGAGCGGGTCATGAGGCGCTTCGCTGGGCGAGTGGAAAGCAGGGCTTCATGCTATGAATCGCCCTTGGCAAACGCGAATAGCAAACTCCTGTCATCCCCGAGGACCCGCTAACAGTTATTGGTCGGTTGCCCCCCATGGTGACGGAGCGGCGAAACGGGCCCCGCGCTTGCCCCGAGGCCTGCGTCGTCCGACGGGCGTGCGCGCCGGATCTCCGGCGCGGCGCGCGGGCAACCGATCCGCCGGCCTGGCAACGGACCGCCGGGTTTTCTTTCCCGAAGCACAAGGAGAAGCAAATGCAGATGCGACACACCCGACTGGCCGCCGCCGCGCTCGCGGCCGCCGTCCTGGCCGGCTGCGCGAACATGGATGAACGCCAGCGCGGCACCGCGGGAGGCGCCGCGATCGGCGCGGTGTCCGGCGCGGTGATCAGCTCCGCCACCGGCGGCAAGGCTGGCACCGGGGCGCTGATCGGCGGCGCGCTCGGCGCGGTGGCCGGCAACGTCTGGTCGCGCCACATGGAGGAAAAGCGCCGCGCGATGGAACAGGCCACGCAGGGCACCGGCGTGGAGGTCACCCGGACCGCCGACAACCAGCTCAAGCTGGACGTGCCGAGCGACATCTCGTTCGCGACCAACAGCGCGACGCTCGAGCCGCGGCTGCGCCCGGTGCTGGATGCGTTCGCGAACGGCCTGAACAGCAACCCGTCGCCGACGATGGTGCGGGTGGTCGGCCACACCGACAACACCGGCTCCGACGCGATCAACGATCCGCTGTCGCTGCGCCGCGCGGAGAGCGTGCGCGGCTACCTGGCCGACCGCGGCGTGAGCAGCGCCCGCATCGAGGTGGCGGGCCGCGGCTCGCGCGAACCGCTGGTGTCGAACGACACCGCCGAGAACCGCTCCAAGAACCGCCGCGTCGAGATCTTCCTGCGCGAACCGCAGCAGGGCAGCGGCGGCTGATTCCCGGCGGGCCATGAAGAATGGCCCGCCTTCGAATGCCGAAGGCGGGCCGCTGCGCGCCAGGGCCCGTTGGACTTCTCCGCGGCCCGTCGCGCAACACCTGGCACCGGCGCCGGCGAGGCGCCGCTGAATCTCAATACTGCGCCGGCTTGGCCGGCTCAGGCCCCATGTGCGGTCCCGTGCGATGCAGCGCGCCGCCCTCGCCTTCCCAGGTGGTCACCTCCTCGGGCTTGGCATGGGAGGTCTTGAGCCGCTGCGTGGTGCGGCGGGCCTGCCATTGCCACAGCGCATAACCGGCCAGGCTGGACAGGGCGATCGGAACAAGGCGTTTCATCAGCATGGTGGCGCTCCTGGGTCGGTCAGCGGGCCGGGGAACTCGCCTTGGGCTGGCGCGGCGGGGGCACGTCCGGACCCGGACGCATGGTGGCGCTCGGCGGCTGCGACGGCGCGCCGGCGGCGGTCGGGTTCTCCTGGACCATGCGGTCGATGCGCGTCAGGATGCCGCCGCTCTCGACGCTGCCATCCCGCGTGCCCTGCCCCATGACCATCATGCGGCAGTCCTCGCGGTCCTCTTCCTTGACGCGCTGGCAGCGCAGCATCGCGTTGTTCGCGAGTTCCTGCGTGCTGGCGGTCCTGAGGCGGCCGCGCAAGGCCTCCTGGCGTGCGGCGCCGGCTTCCTTCAGGCAGGTGGCACGGGCCTGTCCGGTATGGCCGGACAGGCAGTTCGCGCGCTCTTGCTCATAGGTGGACTGGATGTCGGACTTGGATGCGGCACCCGCGGCGAAAGCCGGCGCGGCCACCATCATGACGGCCGACAGCACGGCACCGGCGGCGATCAGTCCGGCCGCGGACGGCGAGCGAAGGGACTTGTTCATCGGGATCATCTGGGTTCCTTTCCGGCGCACACGGCGCAGAGGGCGGACATGGAAGGGAGGATGAGGCAAGCGTAGGCCGGCCGGCGGGGGCCGTCTGTCGTACCGCGCCGGGGCCGGCTGTAGGACGAGTCCGGCACCGGGCCGGCCCCTCTCCCCTGCCCTCTCCCCGCCAGCGGGGCGAGGGAGTTCGGTGGGCGGGGCTACTGTCATGGTCCTCGGAGCGCGCGGCGTCCTGTCCTACATGCGGACGTGGGCCCTGCTGATCCTTTGCGGCGGAGGACGCTTCTACAGTGGCTGCAAGCGCCGCGCCGCGGCCAACAGCAGGAAAGGACATCGTCATGTTGAAGTGGGCCCTGATCTTTGCCGTGATCTCGCTGGTGGCGGGTGTGCTCGGCTTCACCGGCGTCGCCGCCGGCGCGGCGGGCATCGCCAAGATCCTGTTCGGGATCTTCCTGGTCATCTGTCTGGTGCTGCTGGTGCTGGGCATCACCGGTGTCAACGCGTTGCGGAAGTGACCGCCACCGCCCCGCCCATCCCCGTCCATCCAGAGGAGCCAGCCCATGAACGCCCCTGAACACAAGCACCTGCAGCTCGACGAGCAGGCCTTGCAGCGCGCGCGCCAGCACCTCGACGAAGGTCCCGTCACCCCGAGCTACGGCCCGTGGCGGGACGACGTCGTGCGCCTGCTCAACGACGCGCTCGCGACCGAGCTGGTCTGCGTGCTGCGCTACAAGCGCCATTACTTCACCGCGCATGGCCTGGCCTCGCCGCGCATCGCCGAGGAATTCCTGGAGCACGCCAACCAGGAGGCCGTGCACGCGGACCGCATCGCCGAGCGCATCGTGCAGCTGGGCGCGGATCCGGACTTCAATCCGGACTCGCTGACCAAGCGCAGCCATGCCGAGTACGACGAGACCAAGGACCTCAAGTCCATGCTGCGCGCCAACCTGGTGGCCGAGCGCATCGCCGTGGAGGCCTATCGCCAGATGATCCAGTTGATCGGCGACAAGGACCCGACCACGCGCCGCATCCTCGAGGAGGTGCTCGCCGAGGAGGAAGAGCATGCCGACGACCTCGCCGACCTGCTGAGGGAGTGAGCGGTGCGCCGGCGCGTCGCGGCCCTGGTTCTCGCGCTCGGCGCGAGCGTCGGACTCGTCGCCTGCGGCACGCCGCGACCGCCGGTCAATGGACGCATCCCCGATCCACCCGCCTCGGCGCCCGCGCTGACGCGGGTGGCCGCGCAGGTGGACGTGGTCGGCTCGCGCGGCCCGATGAACCAGGCCAGCCGCGAGCAGGCCCTGCAGGCCGCCGCCGCGCAGGGCAAGGCGGAACTGCTGAAGCGGCAGCTGGCCGCGATGTCCGCGTTCGGCGACGTCGACCTGTACGCCGGCAACGACGCGAAGCTGCTGGTCGACGGCCCCGCGACCTTCGCCGCGATGTTCGCGGCGATCGAGAAGGCGCGCCGGCAGGTGGTGCTGGAGAGCTACATCATCGAGGACGCCGAGGTCTCGCGGCAGCTCGCCGACCTGCTGCTGCGCCGGCGCGCGGAAGGCCTGGAGGTGGCGGTCCTCTACGACGCAGTCGGCTCCTTCGGCACCCAGGACGACTACTTCGACCGGATGCGCCAGGGCGGCATCGCCGTCTGCGCGTTCAACCCGGTCAATCCGCTCAAGCGCGCCAGGTATCACAAGATCACCCACCGCGACCATCGCAAGATCCTGATCGTCGATGGCGAGACCGGCTTCACCGGCGGCATCAACATCAGCGCGGTCTATTCGTCGGGCTCGGGCGGCTTCGGCAGCCGCGGGCCGTCGAAGCCGGCGCGGCCACGGGCGGCCACGGCGCCGGCCTCGGCCGCCAGCGGGGCGCCGGACCCGTCCGGCCAGGCCGACGACAACGGCTGGCGCGACACCATGATCCAGGTGCGCGGCCCGGCGACGCAGGCGCTGCACCAGATGTTCCGCGAGGTCTGGTCCCAGCAGCATTGCGAGGGGACGGTCAGCGAGATCCAGCTCCCGCCGGGACCGCCGCCGGGCAAGCAGCTGATGCGCGTGATCCCCTCGACGCCGCAGGACACCGAGAACCGCATCTACACGCTGCTGCTGGGCAGCATCCGCGCGGCGCAGCGCAGCGTCTACCTGACGATGGCCTACTTCGCGCCGGGTCAGGACATGGTCGACGCGCTGTGCGAGGCGGCCGCGCGCGGCGTGGACGTGGAACTGATCCTGCCCTCGCGCAGCGACTTCTCGCCGGTGATGCACGCGGGGCGCAGCCATTACGAGCGCCTGCTCCAGGCCGGCGTGCGCATCCATGAACTGCAGGACGCGGTGCTGCATGCGAAGACGGCGGTGATCGACGGCGTCGTCTCGACGGTCGGTTCCAGCAACATGGACTGGCGCAGCTTCGTCCACAACAACGAGGTCAATGCCGTCGTGCTTGGCGAGGACTTCGGCGAGGCGATGACGCGGATGTTCGAGCGCGATCGCGCCGCGTCGCGCGCGATCGACTTGCGCCTCTGGCAGGACCGCGGCCTGTGGCAGCGCGGCAAGGAATTCTTCTCCAGGATGTTTGAACAATGGTGGTGAACGACAAGACCTCCACCGGGCCGGACGGCGCGCCCGCGCCGGGCCCGGGTCCCCGCCGGCGCCGCGTGCGGTCTGGCTGGGCGATGGGCCTGCTGACGCTGCTGGCGCTGCTGCTGATCGCGGTCGGTGTGTGCGAATGGCTGGGCTGGCCCTTCCTGCGGCGGCCGGCCGAGCAGTGGCTGAGCCAGAAGCTGGACCGGCAGGTCCGTTTCGACGGCACCGAGGGCGACAGCTGGCAGCTGCGGCTGATCGGCCATCCGCGGCTGCAGTCCCACAGCGTCACCATCGCCGGTCCGAGCTGGAGCACGCTGGGCGGCCCGACGCTGCAGGCGCAGGATGCCGAGTTGACGCTGCGCTACAGCGACCTGCTCGGGCTGCGGCACGAGGGTCAGGCCTTGCGCGTCAAGTCATTGCGGGCCGGCGAACTGGCGCTGCGCCTGGAGCGCGACATCGAGGGCCGCGCCAGCTGGCAGTTCGGCAAGCAGCCGTCCAGCGACACGCAGGTCCGCAAGCGGCCCGCGATCGACGGCGTCCGCTTCGACCTGTTGGAAGTGCGCGAGGGCACCGCGCTGGTCGACGACAAGATCCAGGCGCTGTCGCTGCTGGCGCGCTTCGCGCTGCGCGAGACCTGGGCGACGGCCGGCCAGGCCGCGTCGTCGGCGGTGCAGCCGGCGGCACGCGCGGCCAGCGCGGCCAGCTCGGCCAGCGCGCCCGGCGCGGCCGCTTCCGGGACACGGCTGGCGGTGGATTTCGGCGAGCGGGTCGCGGGCAAGCCCCAGGGCGCTTCCGGCCCCGCCGGCGAACCCGGCCCGGGCCAGGGCGGCCGCTTCGGCGTCACGGCGAGCGCCGAGGGCCATTACCGCGACCTGCCGCTCAAGGCGACGCTGGAGACCGGTTCCGCCCTGCCCTGGCTGTCCTCGGACCCGAATGCGCCGGCGGTGCCGGTGACCTTGCGCGGCAACATCGGCAAGGCGCAGCTGAGCTTCGACGGCACCGTCCGCGACCTGCTCGTGTCGCAGGCGCTGGCCGGCGACTACACGGTGAGCGGCCCGTCGCTCGCCGCGGTCGGCGAGCCGCTGGGCGTGACGCTGCCCTCCACGCCGGCGTTCTCGATGCGGGGCCGCCTCACGCGGGAGGGTCCGCGCTGGACCACGGCGGTGAGCCAGGCCACGATCGGCAAGAGCCGGCTGAGCGGCGACTTCGAATACCTGAGGCCCGAGAACGCCGTGCCCAAGCTGACCGGCCAGCTGCGCGGCCGCGAGCTGTGGCTGGCCGACCTGGGGCCGGCCGTCGGCGTGCCGGCGGATCCGCAGGCCCCCAAGTCCGGCCGCCCGGCGCGCGTGCTGCCGGACAAGCAGTACGACCTGCCCTCGCTGCGCGCGATGAACGCCAATGTCGACGTGAAGCTGGCGCGCTTCGAATCCGGCACCTCGATGCTGCAGGCCGCCGAGCCGCTGAACGCCCGCATCGTGCTGCAGGACGGCGTGCTCGAGCTGCGCGACATCGATGCCCGCGTCGCCCGCGGCCAGCTGGCGGGCCGCATGCTGCTCGACGGCCGCGAGCCGAAGGCGAAGTGGGAGGCGCGGCTGCGCGTCAGCGGCGTCCATCTGGAACAGTGGCTCAACCTGGAACGCAAGAACGGCCAGCGCTGGGTCACCGGCCTGATGGGCGGCCGGATCGCGCTGGACGGCACCGGACGCTCGACCGCCGAGCTGCTGGCCAGCGCCGACGGCCGCATGGTGCTGTACTGGACCGACGGCACGGTCTCGCACCTGCTCGTCGAGGCCGCCGGCATCGACATCGCCCAGGGCCTGGGCATGCTGGTGCGCGGCGACGACGCGCTGCAGGTGACCTGCGGCGTCGCCGACCTGCGGGTCAAGGACGGGACCGTGACGCCGCGGCCGATGGTCGTGGACACCAAGGACTCGATCGTGCTGGTCGACGGCGCCATGTCGCTGGCGACCGAGAAGCTCGCGCTGACGGCCAAGGTCGAGCCCAAGGACAAGAGTCCGCTCACCCTGCGCACACCGCTGGACATCCAGGGCACGCTCGGGAGCCCCCGGCTCAGCCTGCAGAAGGGGCCGCTGCTGCGCAAGCTGGTCCCGGCGACGGTGCTGGGACTGGCGGTGGCGCCGCTGGCGGCGGTGCTGCCGCTGGTGGACCTGGGCGAGGATCCGGATCCGGAGAGCCTGAAGGCGCTGTCGGAATGCAACGCCCGGCTGGGCCCGGTCTCGAAGCGGTGACGGGATCGTGATAATGGGCGCCTCGCTTTCACCCATGCCCATGTCCACCGTTCCCGTCACCGCATCGACGCCCGGCACGCTGACCTGCTTCCTGGTGGAAGACAGTCCGTTGATCCGCGAGAACCTCGTGGCGACGCTGCAGGAGATGCTGTCGCTGGAGGTGGTCGGCCAGGCCGACGACGAGGCCGCCGCGCTGCGCTGGCTGCATGACGAGGCGGTGCCCTGCGACCTGGTCATCGTGGACCTCTTCCTCAAGCGCGGGTCGGGGCTGTCGCTGCTGCCCAAGGCGCGGCTGCTGCAGCCCGAGGCCAAGCTGATCGTGCTGAGCAACTACGCCACCGCCGACATGCGCCGGCGCTGCGCGCAGCTCGGCGCGGACGGCGTCTTCGACAAGTCCAGCGAGCTCGACGAGCTCATCGCCTACTGCCTGGACCTCGCGTCGTCGAAGGCGTGAACGGCGGCTGAAGTCCGTCGGCGTGCGTGAGGCAAGTGCGTGAGGCAAACGCTGCTGCTTACCAACTCCCTCGCCCCCACAGGGGGAGAGGGGCTCGGCGCAGGGCCACACCGGCGTACTGGCACGCCCCCTCTCCCCTGCCCTCTCCCCGCAAGCGGGGCGAGGGAGTTCATGCCCGCGGCAGCGCTTGACAGGTTCAGTGCGCGCCGCCGGCATCCACCGGCGCGCCCAGCTTCGGCGGCCGTTTGGTCAGCCAGACGAAGGCGATCAGCACCAGGAACAGGATCGCCGAGGCCAGGAAGATGTCGTCCGCCGCCCGCGTGAAGGCCTGCTGGTCCACCAGCCGGTTCAGGTAGGCCAGCGCCTGGTCGTGGCTGAAGCCGGTGCGCTGCAGCGTGTCGATCGCCGCGGTCTCGGCCGGATCGCCCAGCGCCAGCCGCTCCGCCAGGTGATGGTGGTGCAGCGCCGCGCGGTTCTCCCACAGCGTCGTGGAGATCGACGTCCCCATCGCCCCCGCCGTGATCCGGACGAAGTTCGACAGCCCCGCCGCCGCCGCGATGCGCTCGGGCGGGATGCCCGACAGCGTCAGCGTCGTCAGCGGGATGAAGAAGAACGCGAGCGCCCCGCCCTGCAGGATGGTCGGGATCATGATGGTCCCCAGGTCCGTGTCGGTCGTGAACGCCGCGCGCATCCACAGCACGATCGCGAACATCACGAAGGCGAAGCTGGCCATCGCGCGCGGATCCCACACCGCCACCTTGCGGCCGACCACCGGCGACAGCAGGATCGCCAGCACCCCCACCGGCGCCAGCGCGAAGCCCGCGGCCGTGGCCGTGTAGCCCATGTGCTGCTGCAGCCACAGCGGCAGCAGCACCACGTTGCCGAAGAACAGCCCGTAGGCGATCGACAGCACCGACGCGCCGAACAGGAAGTTGCGCCGTCCGAAGAGCCGCAGGTCGACGACCGGGTGATCGTCGGTCAGCTCCCACACGATGAACACGGCCAGGCCCACCACCGCGATCACCGCCAGCGCGATGATCTGGTTGGACTCGAACCAGTCCAGCTCCTTGCCCTTGTCCAGCATCACCTGCAGCGAGCCCACCCACAGCACCAGCAGCGCCAGCCCGATGGTGTCGATCGGCAGCTTCTTGGTCGGGGTCTCGCGGGTGCGGTAGATGCTCCACGTCAGGCCGGCCGCGAACAGCCCCACCGGCACGTTGATGTAGAAGATCCACGGCCAGGTGACGTTGTCGGTGATCCAGCCGCCCAGCAGCGGCCCGACCACCGGCGCGACCAGCGTCGTCATCCCCCATAACGCGAGCGCCGTGCCCGCCTTGTGCTTGGGATAGCTCGACAGCAGCAGCGTCTGCGACAGCGGGATCATCGGTCCCGCCACCAGGCCCTGGAAGACGCGCGCGGCCACCAGCATCTCCAGCGAATGGGCGAAGCCGCACAGCCAGGACGCCAGCACGAACAGCAGCACGCTGGTGGTGAACAGCCGCACCGCGCCGAAGCGCTGCGTCAGCCAGCCGGTGAGTGGCACCGAGATCGCGTTGGCCACGCCGAAGCTCGTGATCACCCAGGTGCCCTGCACCGGGGAGACGCCGAGGTCGCCGGCGATGGCGGGCAGCGACACGTTCGCGATGGACGAGTCCAGCACGTTCATGAAGGTGGCCAGCGACAGCGAGATCGTGCCCAGCACCAGCGCGGTGCCGCTCAGCGGCGCGGGGCTCGCCGGAGGACCCGCGGGTGGAGCGGCCGGCGCCGCCGGGGCGGTCGGGGTGGCGCTGCTCATTGCACGCGGGCCGGGCTCGCCTTGGCGGCCTTGCCGAGGTTGGACGCGATGATCCGGCCCACCTGCTCGTCGGCGGCCTTCTCCTGCGCGTCGAAGATCGTGGTCTGCAGGCGCGGCGCGCTGGCGCCGGTCGCGGCGGCCAGCATCGGGCCGCCCTGGTCACGGATGTCCACCTGGACGTCCATCGACAGGCCCACGCGCAGCGGATGCTCCTGCACTTCCTTGGGGTCCAGCGCGATGCGCACCGGCACGCGCTGCACGACCTTGATCCAGTTGCCGGTGGCGTTCTGGGCCGGCAGCAGCGCGAACGCCGCGCCGGTGCCCGCGCCCAGGCCCTGCACCGTGCCGTGGTATTCGGTCTTCTTGCCGTAGACGTCGGCCTCCAGCGTGGCCGTCTGGCCGATGCGCAGCTTGGCCAGCTGGCTTTCCTTGAAGTTGGCGTCGACCCAGACCTGCTGCAGGCCGACCACCGCCATCAGCGGCGCGCCGGCGGCCACGCGCTGGCCCAGCTGCACCGAGCGGCGCGCGACCCAGCCGTCCACCGGCGCGATGAGCTCCGAGCGCTGCAGCGCCAGGTAGGTCTCGCGCAGGCGGGCCGAGGCGCGCAGCACGTTCGGGTGCTCCTCGACCTTGACGCCGTCGGTCAGCACCTGGTTCGAGGCCAGCTGGTCCTTGGCGGCCTGCAGCGCCGACTGCGCGGCGGCGGCCTGCGCGCGGGCGGCGGTCAGTTGCGACTGGGCGTGTTCCAGCTCTTCCTTGCCGACCGCGCCGGTGGCCACCAGCGGCTGGCGGCGGGTGACGTCGGCCTGCAGGCGGCTGAGCTCGGCGACGGTGCGCTGCAGGTCGGCCTCGCGGACCTTGACCTGCGCTTCCAGACCGCTGTTGTTGGCGTACAGCGTGCGGACCTCGCGGACCGTCTGCGCCAGCTGCGCCTGCGCCTGCTCGAGCGCGACGCGGGCATCGACCGGGTCCAGGCTGATCAGCTTCTGGCCCGCCTTCACGAAGTCGGTGTCGTCGGCGTAGACGGCGCGCACCGTGCCGCCGACCAGCGGCGTGATCTGCACGACGTTGGCCTGCACGTAGGCGTTGTCCGTGGTCTCGTAGCGGCTGCCGACGATCCACGAATAGCCGCCGTACACCAGGCCGGCGACGATGACCGCCGCGGCGATGACCGTCAGTCCCTTCTTGCGGGAACCGTTCTTGGCGCCGTTGGCGGCGGGAGCTTGGGGCTTGTTCTCGGGAGTAGCGCTCATGGTGGGCTCTGGGAGATGTTGTTCTGTCGGAGGCGCGGGGGACCGCGCGATTCGGTCACGCGGCGGCGCCCTCGCGCCGCCGCCATGGCAAGGTCGATCGGGACGGCGTCAGCCGCGCCCGGCGCCGCTGACGGGCCGGGACTGCGCCTCGGCGCGGCCGGGCTCGGCATAGCCACCGCCCAGCGCGCGCATCAGGTTGATCTGCGCATCGACGGTCAGCGCCTGCAGGTCGATCTGGCCGCGTTGCTGCAGCAGCTGGTTCTGATGGGCGCCCAGCACCGCGATGCGGCCGGTCAGGCCGGCGCGGTGGCGCTGCTCGGCCAGCGCGGTCTGGCTGTCGGCGTTGGCGACCAGCGCGTCCTGCTGCGTGCGCTGCTGGCGCAGCGATTCGAGCGTGCTGTACTGGTCGCTGGCGTCGCGCACCGCGTCCAGCACGGCGGCGTTGTAGGTCGCGATCGCGGCGTCCTGCTCGGCGGCGCTGCCGCGCAGGTTGGCGCGCAGCCGGCCGCTGTCGAACAGCGGCAGGTGCAGCGCCGGACCGGCGCCGTACTGGCGGCTACCGCTCTTGAACAGGTCGTCCAGGCCGATCGCGTTCAGGCCGACGAAGGCCGTCAGGCTCACGCTCGGATAGAACTGCGCGCGGGCGGCGCGGATGTCCTGGGCGGTGGCCTCGACGCGGGCACGGGCGGCGGCCAGGTCCGGACGGCGGCCCAGCAGGTCCAGGCGGGGTGCCTGCTGCCAGTCGAGCGCCACCGGCAGTGCCGCGTCCAGCGACTCGGTGGCCTTCGGCCCCTGGCCGGTCAGCGCGGCGATCTGGTGGCGCAACAGCTGCTGCTGCTCGCGCAGCACGACCTGCTGGCGCTGGATGTCGGGCAGCGGCGCCTCGGCCACGCGCAGGTCCTGGCCGTTGTCCAGGCCGGCGGCGCTGCGCTGGCGCACCAGGTCCAGGCTCTGGTCACGCAGCGTCTTCTGCTGCTCCAGCAACCGGCCCTGCGCCTGGCTGCGCGCCAGCGCGACATAGGCTTTCGCGACGGCGTTGGACACGCTCAGGCGGGCGGCGGCGGCATCGGCCTCGGCGGCGCGCTTCTGGCCCAGCGCGGCCTGCAGCGCCGCGTCATGCCGGCCGAAGAAGTCGAACTCGTAGCTCAGCCCGGCCTGGATGTTGGCCAGCGTCTGGACGCTGCCGGCCAGCGGCGGCGGATAGATGCCGTGCTCGCTGAAGCGCTGGCGGGTGGCATCGGCCTCGAGCTGCGCGGACGGCCGCTTGGCGGCCTCGGCGTTCTCGGTCATCGCCGCGGCGCGCGCGATGCGGGCGCGGGCCAGCGCCAGGTTCGGCGAGTTCGCGATCGCCTGCTCGACCAGCGCGTCCAGTTGCGGATCGCGGAAGGTCTTCCACCATGACGCATCGATCGCCTCGCCGGGGCCGGCGTCCAGCCCCAGCCGGGCGGCGGCCTCGGGGCCGTCGATCGGCTGGCCGGGCTCGGCGAGCTTGGGGATGGGCGCGCAGGCGGCAAGCACCATCAGCAGCGCGGCGCCCATGGCCAGGGCCAGCGTCGTGCGGTGAAGGGAATGGGAGCTCATCGGGGGTTCCTCGTGAATGTTGTTCTTGTGGAAGGTCTGAAAAGGGACGGCGCCACCGGCCGGCCGCGGGGTCACTCGCACTTGTCGTCCAGGGTCGAGCTCTCCGACGACAGGCCGGCGTCGCGGATCGCATGGCCGTTGGCGACGATGCGCTGCAGCAGGCCGATCAGCGTGCGGAACTCCTCGTCGGTGAAGCCCGCCAGGTGGTCGTTGAACACCTTGGACAGCACGCCCGGCGCGGCCGCCATCGCGTTCACGCCGACCTCGGTCAGCGAGACCATGACGACGCGGCGGTCCTCGACCGAGCGCTCGCGGCGCACCAGCGACTTGGCCTCCAGCCGGTCCAGCAGCCGCGTCATCGCGCCGCCGTCCATCGCCAGCTCGCGCGCCAGCGCGGCGCTGGACATCGGGCCGTTGAAGCGCAGGCGCAGCATCGGCGCCCACTGGGCATGGGTCAGGTCGTGCTCCCCCAGCATCTTGTCGGCCTGCAGCACCATCGACTGCTTGATCTGGCGCAGCAGCCAGCCCAGGCTGGGCTCCGACGTGAAGCTGTCGGCGCTGTAGAAATCGGCGGGCGGAGGCAAGGTGGCGGTCATGGCGGCGGCTTTCCGGGAGGGAGCTTCTGGAAAAAGCTGATGACAATTATTGCTTAGGCAATCATTGCCCTGCCAATCACTGCCTGGGATGGGCTTTCCGCCGATGGGGATATTCCAGCAACGGACGGCCCCTACACTGGTCTGATGTCCGCCCTGTCCCCTTCCTCGACGACGCCCCGATCCGATGCGCCAACCGGCTCGACCGGCACGGCAAACGCCGTGCGCACGCCGCCCCCGCTGAGGGCGATGTGGCCGGCGCTGTGGCCCTTCCTGCGGCCGTACCGGGGGCGGATCGCCGCGGCCATCGTGTTCCTGATGCTGGCGGCGGCGGCGACGCTGGTGTTCCCGCTCGCGCTGCGGCAATTGATCGACCAGGGCCTGGTGTCGGCCGATCCGGGCCAGCGCCTGATGGCGCTGCGGGAGCATTTCGTCTGGCTGTTCGCCACCGGCGCGGCGCTGGGGGTGTTCTCGGCGCTGCGCTTCTACGCGGTGACCTGGCTGGGCGAGCGCGTCAGCGCCGACCTGCGCACCGCCGTCTACAGCCACGTGCTGCGGCAGAGCCCGGAATTCTTCGAGACGACCCAGACAGGCGAGGTCATCAGCCGCATCACCACCGACACGACGGTGATCCAGAGCATCGTGGGCTCGAGTCTCTCGATGGGACTGCGCAACCTGATCATGGGCCTGGGCGCGGTGGCGCTGCTGATCGCCAGCAACCCGTGGGTGATGACGCAGGTGCTGGGCATCCTGGTGCTGGTGGTGGCGCCGGCGATGTTCTTCGGACGGCGCGTGCGGCGGCTGTCGCGCTCCAGCCAGGACCGCATCGCCGACACCAGCGCGATCGCGGCGGAGATGCTCAACGCGATCGCGGTCGTGCAGTCGCACGCGCAGGAGGTGCGCGAGGCCACGCGCTTCGACGCCGCCAGCGAGGCCGCCTTCGACACCGCGCGCAAGCGCACCAAGGTGCGCTCAATGCTGGTGGCCTTCGTGATCACGGCGACCTTCGGCGCGCTGCTGTGGGGCCTGTACCAGGGCACGCAGGCGGTGATGGCGGGGCGGATCACCGCGGGCCATCTGGGGCAGACGGTGGTGTACGTGATCCTGCTGGTGTCGTCGGTGGCGGTGCTGGCGGAGGTCTGGGGCGACCTGCTGCGCGCCGCCGGCGCGACCGAGCGGCTGATGGAGCTGCTCGCGGCGAGATCGCCGGTGGCGGATCCGGCCTCGCCGGCGGCGCTGCCGGCGTCGACCGGCCCGGCCCGGGTGGTTTTCGAGAATGTCCGCTTCCATTACCCGTCGCGGCCGGACCGCGCGGCGCTGGAGGACTTCACGCTGCGCATCGAGCCCGGAGAGACCGTGGCGCTGGTGGGGCCGAGCGGAGCCGGCAAGAGCACGGTGCTGCAACTGCTGCAGAGGTTCTACGACGTGCAGGCGGGCGAGCTGCGGATCGACGGCATGGCGGTCGACCGGGTGGCGCTGGCGGCGCTGCGCGGGCGCATGGCGCTGGTGCCGCAGCAGAGCGTGATCTTCTCGGCCAGCGCGCTGGACAACATCCGGTACGGGCGCCCGGACGCGAGCCGCGAGGCGGTGATCGCCGCGGCGCAGGCGGCGCATGCGGATGAGTTCATCCGGCAGCTGCCGCAGGGCTACGACAGCTTCCTGGGCGAGCGCGGGGTGCGGCTGTCGGGCGGTCAGCGGCAGCGGATCGCGATCGCGCGGGCGATGCTGCAGGACGCGCCGCTGCTGCTGCTCGACGAAGCGACCAGCGCGCTGGACGCGGAGAGCGAACGGCTGGTGCAGCAGGCGCTGGACGAGGCGATGCGGGACCGCACGACGCTGGTCATCGCGCACCGGCTGGCGACGGTGCAGCGCGCGGATCGCATCGTCGTGATGGACCATGGGCGCATCGTCGAGCAAGGCACGCATGCGGAACTCGTGGCGCGCGGCGGGCTCTACGCGCGCCTGGCGGCGCTGCAGTTCAATGCGTGAGGCCGCTGGCCCTCACCCCCATCCTCTCCCGCAAGCGGGCGAGGGAGCAAGAGCCGGACGTCGTAGTAATAAACCCCCTCGCCCCAGCGGGGAGAGGGAGTTCTTGCGCAAGGCAAGTGCGGGCAGCCCCGTCTTACCCCTTCGCCCGCTTGCGGGAGAGGAAGGGGTGAGGGCCAGCGTCCGTGGTCTGCCTCTCTATAAAATCCCGCTCCATGACCGCAGAAACCACCTCCGCACGCCCGGTGCGCAGCCAGTACGAAGACTTCATGCGCCATGTCTACGAGCATGGCGTCGCCAAGGGCGACCGGACCGGCACGGGCACGCGCAGCGTGTTCGGCCATCAGATGCGCTTTGACCTGAGCGAGGGCTTCCCGCTCGTGACCACCAAGAAGGTGCACCTGAAGTCCATCATCCTGGAGCTGCTGTGGTTCCTGCGCGGCGATTCCAACGTCAAGTGGCTGCAGGAGCGCGGCTGCACCATCTGGGACGAATGGGCCCGCGAGGACGGCGACCTGGGCCCGGTGTACGGCGTCCAGTGGCGCAGCTGGCCCAAGGCCGGCGGCGGCCACGTGGACCAGATCGCCGAGGTCGTGAAGCAGCTCAAGACCAATCCGGATTCGCGCCGGATCATCGTGTCGGCCTGGAACGTGGCCGAACTCGACCAGATGGCGCTGATGCCCTGCCACGCGTTCTTCCAGTTCTACGTGGCCGACGGCAAGCTGTCCTGCCAGCTGTACCAGCGCAGCGCGGACATCTTCCTGGGCGTGCCCTTCAACATCGCGAGCTACGCGCTGCTGACGCAGATGCTGGCGCAGCAATGCGGGCTGGGCCTGGGCGATTTCATCTGGACCGGCGGCGACTGCCACATCTACTCGAATCACTTCGAGCAGGTCCGGACGCAACTCTCCCGTACGCCGTTCCCTTATCCGACGATGCACATCAAGCGCAAGCCGGCATCGATCTTCGACTACGAGTTCGAGGATTTCGAACTGCGCGACTACCAGCACCACGCGGCGATCAAGGCGCCGGTGGCGGTGTAAGCGATAGACTCCGGCCTACGTCTCTTCGAAAGCACCCTGCCATGTCCCGCCGTCCCGAAGACCTCACCGAATCCGCGATGCGCGCCGCCGAGCGCCGCTTCCCGGAGCTGGCCGCCAAGGCCGGCCGGGAGGCCTACCGGCAGGCGCTGGCCGAGACCGGCGCCGTGATGGTCGCCACCAGCAAGGGCCAGTTGGTCCAGCGCAAGGCCGATGGCACGACGACGGTCCTGAAGACCCTGCCGCCGGACAAGCGCGTCAAGGTCGGCGTCGTGCTCCAGCGTGTCAAGCGCAAGGCCGCCTGAGTCCGGCAAGGCCTCGCAGCCGCGGCTGCGCGTGCTGGCCGGACCGAACGGGTCGGGCAAGAGCACGATCAAGCTCGAACTGAAGCCCCAATGGATCGGCGTGTTCATCAACGCCGACGAGATCGAGCGCACGCTGCGCGAATCCGAAGGACAGCTCGACCTGAAGGCGCTGGGGCTGTCCGGGACGCCGGCGCAGCTGCTGGCGGCGCTCGAGTCGCACATCCAGGGATCGGGTTTCGCGCGCAAGCTGGGGCTGCACAGCCTGCTCGGCAAGCTGGGCGTCGACGACGCGCTGCGCCTGCGGGTGCCGGGCCCGTATGACTCGTACCTGGCCTCCGTGCTCGCGGACGCCATCCGGCGGGAGCTGCTCGAGGAAGGCCAGACCTTCACCTTCGAGACCGTCATGTCCTCGCCCGACAAGATCGCCTTCATGCGCGAGGCGCGCGAGCGGGGCTATCGCGTCTACCTCTACTTCGTCGCGACCAAGGATCCCGCGATCAACGTGGACCGGGTGCGCAACCGCGTCAAGCGGGGCGGCCATCCGGTGCCGGTGGACAAGATCCGGGAGCGCTACGTGCGCTCGATAGCGCTGCTGACCGAGGCCGCCGACGCGGCCCATCGCGCCTACGTCTTCGACAACTCCGGCGCGAAGCACAAGCTGCTGGTGCAGGTGATCGACGGCCAGTCGATGGAGATCGAATCCGGCGCCATGCCGCGCTGGTTCGTCGAGACCGAGCTGTGGCGGGACTTCAACGGCTGAACGCGGGTCGAAACCGTCGGACGGCTTCATGGCGTCGGAGTATCCCCTTCGCGCGCGTCCGTGCCCGATGTGATCTGATCGCGCTTCCGTCCGGACTCCTCCACGACGACATGACCTCGACCGCCCCGCTCCACCTCGGCATCGTCGGCTGCTCCGCCGAAGGCGCCGCCCTGTGCTATCGCACGATCTGCGCGGAAGGCGCCGCGCGTCTCGGCCCGCACGCGCATCCCGAGATCAGCCTGCACACGCCGTCGTTGCACCGCTATGTCGAGGCGCTCGATCGCGGCGATCTCGAGGCGGTCGCCGCGTTGATGCTCGACTCGGCGCGCCGCCTCAAGGCGGCCGGCGCTCAACTGCTCCTCTGCCCCGACAACACCATTCATCAGGCTTTCGACCTCGTGGCGCCGCGGTCGCCGCTGCCCTGGCTGCATATCGCGCGCGTCGTGGCCGACGAGGCGCGTGATCGCGGCTTTCACCGCGTGGGGGTGCTCGGCACGAGCTGGCTGGTGCGCAGCGAGGTCTATCCGCAGGCGCTGAAGGCTGTCGGACTCGAGGCCGTGCGCCCGGCCGACGCATGGCGTGACGAACTCGGCGCGCTGATCATGGACGAGCTGGTGCCGGGCCGGATCCAGCCCGGCACGATCAGCCGATTCCAGCTGGCCATCGACGAGCTGCGCGAACGGGGCTGCGATGCCGTCGTGCTGGGCTGCACCGAGATCCCGCTGATCATCAGCGACGCGAACGCCTCGCTGCCGACGCTGGATTCGACGCGGCTGCTCGCGCGAGCCGCGCTGCGGGCCGCTTGCGCATGACCTGCCCCCATGAGGCACGAGGGACACGTCAACGTTCCGCAGCGGCTGAGGAGGGTCCACTGACATGGCGTGTACGAATGCTCGGCTGGCGCACCACCCGCCGCGACACGCGCCAAGGGTCGTCCCCTTCAGGCTACGATTCCGCGCTTGAAGGGGTTCCAGATGGTCACGACGATCAAGCGCGAAGAGTTCACATTCCTGGTGGTCGACGACTTCTCGACCATGCGGCGCATCATCTCCGGCCTGCTGCGCGAGCTCGGCTTCAAGAAGATTCTTGAGGCCGAAGACGGCAGGGCCGCGCTGCGCCAACTCGAAATCGCCGCCGAATCCGGCGAGCCGGTGCACTTCGTGCTCAGCGACGTCAACATGCCGGTGATGAACGGCTTCCAGTTGCTCGAGGCGCTGCGCACCAAGCCCGAAGGCGATCAGCTGCGCACGATCCCGGTCTTGCTCGTCACCGCCGAGGGCCGCAAGGAAGACATCATCCGCGCCGCGCAACTCGGCGCATCGGGCTACATCGTCAAGCCGTTCAACAAGGACACGGTCGGCGACAAGATCCACCTGACGCTGAAGAACCGGAACATCCTCGTCGACTGACGCTTCAGGACCACGCCTGAAGCGCCAGGTGCGCCCCACCAGGGCCGGCTGCCGTCAGCCCCATCAGCCACCGGCTCCGCCCAGGACCTTCACCACATCCGCCGGCGCCTGCACCAGCTCGATCAGCACGCCCTCCCCTCCAATGGGGAACTCGTCATTGCTCTTCGGATGGATGAAGCAGATGTCGTAGCCCGCAGCGCCCTTGCGGATGCCGCCCGGCGCGAATCGCACGCCATGGGCCGTCATCCACGCCACCGCCTTCGGCAGGTCATCGACCCACAGCCCGACGTGGTTCAGCGGCGTCGTGTGCACCGCCGGCTTCTTCTCCGGATCCAGCGGCTGCATCAGGTCGACCTCGACCTTGTGCGGCCCGCTGCCGATCGCGCAGATGTCCTCGTCGACGTTCTCGCGCTCCGAGACGAAGTTCCCGGTGACCTCCAGCCCCAGCACGTCCACCCACAGCCGCCGCAGCGCCGCCTTGTCCGGCCCGCCGATCGCGATCTGCTGGATGCCCAGGATCCGATAGGGCTTCGCGCCCTGTCCGTTCGATGCGGTCATCGTCCCCTCCTCACTCGAAACGCACGATGGGCTGATCGACCGCCAGGCTCTCGCCCACCTTGGCCAGCACCTCGCCCACCGTCACGTCCTGCGTCGCCGTCAGGATGTTCTCCATCTTCATCGCCTCGATGACGGCCAGCCGCTCGCCCGCCTGCACCCGCTGCCCCGGCTCCACCGCGACATGCACCAGCAGGCCCGGCATCGGCGACAGCAGCAGCTTGCTGGTGTCCGGCGGCGCCTTGTAAGGCATCAGCCGGTGCAGCTCCGCCGCGCGCGGCGACAGCACCGTGACCTCGATCGCGCGCCCGTTGTGCTGGATGCGATATGCCAGCGGCGCCCTCGGCGTGCCGCGCTCGGCCTGCGCGACGAAGGGCCGGCCATCCACCGTGCCGACGATCCGCGTGTCGTTGAGCCGCGACTGGCTCACGATGCGGTACTGCTTGTGCCCGCCGATCGCCACCAGCGCCTCGCCCAGGCTGCCCACGTACTCGGTGATGCTCAGCGGATGACGGCTGAACTGGCCCTGCCCTTCGTTGACCACCGCGACGTAGTCGTGCTCGATGCGCACCTCATGCCCCGGCAACTGGCCGGTGATGCCGGCCTCGCGCTCGCGCGCCTTGCGGCGGATGAAGCCGGCCAGCGCGACCAGGAAGTCCGGATCGTCGTGCGGCACGTCCTCGGCGTGGAATCCGCCGCCGTAGTGCTGCGCGATGAAGCCGGTGTTGAAGTCGCCCGCGCGGAAGTCCGGATGCGCCAGCAGCGCCGACTGGAACGGGATGTTGCTCGAGATGCCCCGGATCACGAAGCCATTGAGCGCCTCGCGCATCTTGGCGATCGCGTCGTCGCGGTCGCGGCCGTGCACGATCAGCTTGGCGATCATCGAGTCGTAGAACATCGGGATCTCGCCGCCGTCGAAGACGCCGGTGTCCACGCGCACGCCGAAGCGCTCCTCGCCGGCCGCCTCCATCGAGGTCTCCGGCGGCTGGTACTTCACCAGCCGGCCGGTCGACGGCAGGAAGTTCCGCAGCGGGTCCTCCGCGTTGATGCGGCATTCGATCGCCCAGCCCTCGCGCCGGATCTCGTCCTGCTTGAACGGCAGCGCCTCGCCCGCGGCGACGCGGATCATCAGCTCCACCAGGTCCAGCCCGGTGATGCACTCGGTGACCGGATGCTCGACCTGCAGCCGCGTGTTCATCTCCAGGAAGTAGAACGACTGGTCCTTGCCGACGACGAACTCCACCGTGCCCGCGCTCTGGTACTTCACCGCCCTGGCCAGCGCCACCGCCTGCTCGCCCATCGCGCGGCGCGTGGCCTCGCTGATGAATGGCGACGGCGCCTCCTCGATCACCTTCTGGTGCCGGCGCTGGATCGAGCACTCGCGCTCCCACAGGTAGACGACATTGCCCTGCGCGTCGCCCAGCACCTGGATCTCGATGTGGCGCGGCGACTCGACGAACTTCTCCATGAACACGCGGTCGTCGCCGAAGCTCGCGCGCGCCTCGTTGCGGCAGCTGGTGAAGCCGTCGTGGCAGTCCTTGTCGTTGAACGCGACGCGCAGGCCCTTGCCGCCGCCGCCCGCGCTCGCCTTGATCATCACCGGGTAGCCGATGCGGTTGGCGATGGCCACGGCCTCGTCGGGCGATTCGATCGGCTGGTTGTGGCCGGGGATCGTGTTGACCCGCGCCTCGCCCGCCAGCTTCTTGGAGGCGATCTTGTCGCCCATCGCCGCGATCGAGTAATGCTTGGGCCCGATGAAGACCAGCCCCTCCTCCTCGACGCGGCGCGCGAAGTCCTCGTTCTCCGACAGGAAGCCGTAGCCGGGATGGATGGCCTGGGCGCCGGTCTGCTTCGCGGCGGCGATGATCTTGTCGGCCACCAGGTAGGACTCGCGCGACGGCGCCGGGCCCAGCAGCACGGCCTCGTCGGCCAGCTCCACGTGGCGGGCGTCCTTGTCGGCCTCCGAATACACCGCCACCGTGGCGATGCCCATCTTCCTCGCCGTCTTGATCACGCGGCAGGCAATCTCGCCACGGTTGGCGATCAGGATCTTCTTGAACATGTTCTGCGTCTCCTGCGCGCCGGTCAGAGCGGAATGTTCCCGTGCTTGCGCCACGGGTTCTCGAGCTGCTTGTCCTTGAGCATCACCAGCGAGCGGCAGATGCGCTTGCGCGTCTCGTGCGGCTGGATGACGTCGTCGATGAAGCCGCGCGCGCCAGCCACGAACGGGTTCGCGAAGCGCGCCTTGTACTCGGCCTCGCGCGCGGCCAGCTTGGCCGGATCGTTCTTGTCCTCGCGGAAGATGATCTCCACCGCGCCCTTGGCGCCCATCACCGCGATCTCGGCATTGGGCCAGGCGAAGTTGACGTCGCCGCGCAGATGCTTGGAACTCATCACGTCATACGCGCCGCCATAGGCCTTGCGCGTGATCACCGTCACCTTGGGCACCGTGCACTCCGCGTAGGCGTAGAGCAGCTTGGCGCCGTGCTTGATGATGCCGCCGTACTCCTGCGAGGTCCCCGGCATGAAGCCCGGCACGTCGACGAAGGTGATCACCGGGATGTTGAACGCATCGCAGAAGCGCACGAAGCGCGCCGCCTTGATGCTGCTCCTGATGTCCAGGCAGCCCGCCAGCACCAGCGGCTGGTTGGCGACGATGCCCACCGTCTGCCCTTCCATGCGGGCGAAGCCGGTCAGGATGTTCTTCGCGTTCTCGGCCTGCAGCTCGAAGAAGTCGCCGTCGTCCACGACCTTGAGGATCAGCTCCCTCATGTCGTAGGGCTTGTTCGGGTGGTCCGGCACCAGCGTGTCGAGCGAATGGTCCAGCCGCGCGCCCGGATCGCCGCTCGGGCGGCAGGGTGCCTTCTCGCGGTTGTTCAGCGGCAGGTAGTTGAAGAAGCGCCGCAGCATCAGGATGGCCTCGACGTCGTTCTCGAACGCCAGGTCGGCAACGCCGCTGCGGGACGTGTGCGTCGAGGCGCCGCCCAGTTCCTCGGCCGTCACCTCCTCGTGCGTCACGGTCTTCACCACCTCGGGGCCGGTGACGAACATGTAGCTGCTGTCCTTCACCATGAAGATGAAGTCGGTCATCGCCGGCGAGTACACCGCGCCGCCGGCGCAGGGGCCCATGATCATGCTGATCTGCGGGATCACGCCGGAGGCCATCACGTTGCGCTGGAACACCTCGGCATAGCCGCCCAGCGAGGCCACGCCCTCCTGGATGCGCGCGCCGCCCGAGTCGTTCAGGCCGATCACCGGCGCGCCGACCTTCATCGCCTGGTCCATCACCTTGCAGATCTTCTCGGCATGCGCCTCGGACAGCGCGCCGCCGAAGACGGTGAAGTCCTGGCTGAAGGCGAAGGCCAGCCGGCCGTTGATCATCCCGTAGCCGATGACCACGCCATCGCCCGGGATGCGGTTGTCCGCCATGCCGAAGTCGACGCAGCGGTGCTCGACGAACATGTCCCATTCCTCGAAGGTGCCGTCATCGAAGAGCAGGTCCAGCCGTTCGCGCGCGGTCAGCTTGCCCTTGGCATGCTGCGCCGCGATGCGCTTCTCGCCGCCGCCCTGGCGCGCCTGCTCGCGCTTGTCCTCGAGCATCTGTTGGATGTCATGCATGTCGTTGGTCCTTTGAATCCTCGGGATTCCTGTCTCCGGAAAATCTCGCGAGCAGCTCGCGCGCCGCCGTCGACGCCGCCAGGCGCCCGTCCAGCACCCGCGCCGTCATCTCGCCCAGCGCCGCGCGCACCGCCGGCGCCGCCTTGAACTGCTGCTTCAGCCCCGCCTGGATGCGCTCCCACATCCACGCGAGCGCCTGCTGCTGGCGCTTCTCGTCGAACGCGCCATTGGCCTGCTGGATCGCCCTGAACTCGGTGACCGCGGTCCAGAAGGCCTCGATGCCCTCGCCCCTGAGCGCCGACATCCGCATCACCCGCGGATGCCAGATCGTCGTGTCGTGATGGGCGTGATCGGGCCGGCCATGCTGCCCGTACAGCCGCAGCGAGGACGTGATCTGCGCCTGCGCCCGCGTCGCCGCGGCGTCGTCCAGGTCGGCCTTGTTGATCACGACCAGATCGGCCAGTTCCATCACGCCCTTCTTGATCGCCTGCAGGTCGTCGCCGGCATTGGGCAGCTGCAGCAGGCAGTACATGTCGGTCATGCCCGCCACGGCGGTCTCGCTCTGGCCGACGCCGACCGTCTCGACGATGACGATGTCATGCCCGGCGGCCTCGCACACCAGCATGGCCTCGCGGGTCTTCTCGGCGACGCCGCCCAGCGTGCCGCTGGACGGACTGGGCCGGATGTAGGCGCGCGGGTCCATCGACAGCCGTTCCATGCGCGTCTTGTCGCCGAGGATGGAGCCGCCCGAGACCGTGCTCGACGGGTCCACCGCCAGCACCGCGACGCGGTGGCCGCGCGCGATCAGGTCCAGGCCGAGCGCCTCGATGAAGGTGCTCTTGCCCACGCCCGGCACGCCCGAGATGCCCAGCCGCAGCGAGCGCCCCGTGCGCGGCAGCAGTCCGGTGAGCAGCGCGTCGGCCTGCGCGCGGTGGTCGGCGCGGGTCGATTCCAGCAGCGTGATGGCCTTGGCCATCGCGCGGCGCTGGGCCGGCCCGGGCCCGCCCAGCAGCGGCGCCGCCAGCGGGTGATCCGGGATGTCGGGCGGAAGCGGCGCGTTCACGCGGTCCGCTCCCCTCAAGCCGCGACCGTCTTGCGGATCTGCTCGAGCACGTCCTTGGCGCTCGCCGGGATCGGCGTGCCGGGCCCGTAGATGCCCTTGACGCCAGCCTCGTAGAGGAAGTCGTAGTCCTGCGCCGGGATCACGCCGCCGACGAACACGACGATGTCATCGCCGCCCTGCTCCTTGAGCGCCTGGATGATGGCCGGCACCAGCGTCTTGTGGCCGGCCGCCAGCGTCGACACGCCGACCGCGTGCACGTCGTTCTCGATGGCCTGGCGCGCGCACTCGTCCGGGGTCTGGAACAGCGGCCCCATGTCGACGTCGAAGCCCAGGTCCGCGTAGGCCGTGGCGACGACCTTCGCGCCGCGGTCATGCCCGTCCTGCCCGAGCTTGGCGATCATCACCCGCGGCCGGCGGCCCTGCTCCTCGGCGAAGGCGGCGATCTCGTCCTGCAGCCGGGCCCAGCCCTCGGCCGAGTCATAGGCCGCCGCGTAGACGCCGGTGACCTTCTGCGTGTCCGCGCGATGCCGGCCGAAGACCGTCTCCAGCGCGTCCGACACCTCGCCCACCGTCGCCCGCAGCCGCATCGCCTGGATGCTCAGATCCAGCAGGTTGCCGCCGCCCGAGCGCGCGGCCTCGGTCAGCGCCGCCAGCGCGTCCCGCACCTTGGCGCCGTCGCGCGTGGCCTTGATGCGCTGCAGGCGCGCGATCTGGCTGTCGCGCACCTTGACGTTGTCGACCTCCAGGATGTCCACCGGGTCTTCCTTCGCCAGCCGGTACTTGTTGACGCCGACGATCACGTCCTTGCCGCTGTCGATGCGCGCCTGCTTCTCCGCGGCGCTGGCCTCGATCTTGAGCTTGGCCCAGCCCGAGTCCACCGCCTTGGTCATGCCGCCCATCGCGTCGACCTCCTCGATGATGGCCCAGGCCTTGTCGGCCATGTCCTGGGTCAGCGACTCCATCATGTAGCTGCCGGCCCAGGGGTCGATCACGTTCGTGATGTGGGTCTCTTCCTGGATGATCAGCTGCGTGTTGCGCGCGATGCGGGCGCTGAACTCGGTGGGCAGCGCGATCGCCTCGTCCAGCGAGTTCGTGTGCAGCGACTGCGTGCCGCCGAACACCGCCGCCATCGCCTCGATGGTGGTGCGCACCACGTTGTTGTAGGGGTCCTGCTCGGTCAGGCTCCACCCGGAGGTCTGGCTGTGCGTGCGCAGCATCAGGCTCTTGGGGTTCCTGGCGGCGAAGCCCTTCATGATCCGGCACCACAGCAGGCGCGCGGCCCGCATCTTGGCGATCTCCAGGTAGAAGTTCATCCCCACCGCCCAGAAGAAGGACAGCCGGCCGGCGAAGTCGTCCACGTCCATGCCCTTGGCGATCGCGGTCTTGACGTACTCCTTGCCGTCGGCCAGCGTGAAGGCCAGCTCCAGCGCCTGGTTCGCGCCCGCCTCCTGCATGTGGTACCCGCTGATCGAGATCGAGTTGAACTTCGGCATCGACCTGGCCGTGTACTCGATGATGTCGCCGATGATGCGCATCGACGGCTCGGGCGGGTAGATGTAGGTGTTGCGGACCATGAACTCCTTGAGGATGTCGTTCTGGATGGTGCCGCTGAGCTGGTCCTGCGCGACCCCCTGTTCCTCCGCCGCGACGACGTAGCCGGCCAGCACCGGCAGCACCGCCCCGTTCATCGTCATCGAGACCGAGACCTTGTCCAGCGGGATGCCGTCGAACAGGATCTTCATGTCCTCCACCGAGTCGATCGCCACGCCGGCCTTGCCGACGTCGCCGGTCACGCGCGGGTGGTCCGAGTCGTAGCCGCGGTGCGTGGCCAGGTCGAAGGCCACCGACACGCCCTGCCCGCCCGCCGCCAGCGCCTTGCGGTAGAAGGCGTTGCTCTCCTCGGCGGTCGAGAAACCGGCGTACTGCCGGATCGTCCAGGGCCGCACCGCGTACATCGTGGCCTGCGGGCCGCGCAGGAAGGGCTCGAAGCCGGGCAGCGTGTCCGCATGCGGCAGGTCGCGGGTGTCGGCCGCGGTGTACAGCGGCTTGACGACCAGCCCTTCGGGGGTGTGCCAGTTCAGCTTGGCGGGGTCGCCGCCGGGCGCGGACTTGGCCGCCGCCTTGTGCCATTGCTCCAGCGTCGCCGGCGCGAACTCCGGGGGAGTGTTCGTCCCGCTTGTGGCGGACGGCGCGGCGGAGGGGACCTGTTGTTCGTTCGACATGAGGGGACTCCTGGAAGCGGCGGATCATAGCGCGGGCCGAATTCATAATTATGAATTTCAGATTCGCTACACTCCGGCGCCATGTCGCTCACCGCCCCGCTCGCTCCCCGCGCCCCTCTTTATGAGGAGGTGGCCGAGCGGCTGCGCCAGCGCATCTTCGCCCGCGAGCTGGAGCCGGGCAGCTGGATCGACGAGCTCAAGCTCTGCGCCGAACTCGGCATCAGCCGCACCCCGATGCGCGAGGCGCTCAAGGTGCTGGCCTCCGAGGGCCTGGTCACGATGCGGGTCCGCCGCGGCGCCTACGTCACCGAGATGTCCGAGCGCGACGTGCGCGAGGCCTATCAGCTGCTCTCGCTGCTGGAGAGCGACGCGGCCTCGGTCGTGGCGCGCCAGGCCAGCGACGCGGAACTGGCCGAGCTGCGCGAGCTGCATCGCACGCTCGAAGAGAGCCTGGCCGCCGGCGAGGCCGGCAGCGAGCGCTTCTTCGCCGCCAACGAGCGCTTCCACCTGCGCATCGTCGAGATCGACGGCAACCGCTGGCGGATGCAGATCATCACGGACCTGCGCCGGGTGATGAAGCTCAACCGCCACCACTCGCTGTTCAAGCAGGGGCGGCTGCAGGAGTCGCTGCAGGAGCATCGGGAGATGCTGGCGGCGCTGCTCGAGCGCGATCCCGACCGGGCCGCGCGGCTGGTCCGGTGTCACTTCGACAATGGACTCAAGGCGACGGGCCGTTCTGCCGATTGAGCGCACGCGCGCGCGAGTTCCATTCAGGAAACCCAGGCGTATTAATTTCGCGCAATAACAAATAGCGGCATTAATACCCGCGATACCTCGCGATTCCCCTGCGAATCCCCCCTCAGGCGCCCCCGGAAAACTCGTGAACTTGTCACGAAAGCCTCACGGCTGGCCGCCTGCCCCGCAAGACCGCCCACCGCCGGCCTTGGTCTTCGTTCACATGTTTCACATCTTGTTGCAGTCGCTCGCACCGGGCTGCCGCCGCTGACTCCGCACAACCGCTGAAGCACCCCACCCTTCAGTCCCGCGCGTAAGTACCGATCAACATTGAAAGTCCGTCCAACGGAAATCGAACAGCCGTGCGCTTCCGCGCCGCGAAACCCTTGCCGGGGCAAGCATCCGATCCCCCGCGTTCGCGGGCTTTACGCAGCTTCTGTAACCGTGAACTGAGGCCGACTCCCCGCCCTTTTGTTCCGTTCAGGTTAAGCAAGCCACCAATAACATTTCTGGGCTAGCTCAAGTTCGTCATTCCGCGTCCGAAAACCGAATGACGGCAGCCGGAAGACCGGGTGTCTTTCGACCACACGCTGACCAAAACCACGCGCCTATGGGCGCATCCGCCCCATAGGTTCACGGAGTTCCAAAGATGGCATCGCTGATTACCAACCTGACGACCGACCAGATCGCCGCCCTCACGTCGACGACCCTGGCGCGCCTGACCAGCGAAGACTGGGCCGCCTTCACCACGGACCAGTTCCAGGCGCTGACGACGTCGCAGTTCGCGTCGCTCGGCACGAAGGCCATCTCGCTGTTCACGACGTCCAACATCGCCGCGATCGAGTCCGATGACCTGCGCGCGCTGTCCACGTCCGGCATCCAGACCTTCACCAGCGCGCAGCTGAACGCGCTGGGCTCCGACCAGTTCGGCGCCCTGACGACCCGCCAGGTCGGCGCGATGACCACGCAGCAGGTCCGCAACCTGGAGTCGGACGACCTGAACGCGCTGGCCTCCGACCAGATCCGCGCGCTGAGCACGCAGCAGGTGGCGGCCATCTCCACCAGCCTGATGAACAGCCTGGCCTCGGATGACCTGCAGGCCCTGAAGACCGACCAGATCAAGGCGCTGAGCTCGCAGCAGGTCGCCGCCCTCGCCACCGAGGGCGTCGCCGCGCTGGCGACCAGCCAGGCCGCCGCGCTGACCAGCACCCAGACCGCCGCGCTGACCAGCGGGCAGGCCGCGGCGCTGACCTCGGACGCCGTCCACGCGCTGAGCACCGCCGCCGTCAAGGCGCTGGGCACCGACCAGATCGGCGCGCTGAATTCCGACCAGGTCGCCGCGCTGACCACCGCGCAGATCGGCGCCCTGTCCACGCAGCAGATCCGCCAGCTGGCCAGCGACGAGATCGCCGCGCTGGGCACCGACCAGATCCGCGCCATCACCACCCAGCAGGTCGCCGCGTTGACCACTGACCAGATGGCCGGCGTCGGCAGCGCCGACGTGCAGGCGCTGTCGACCGCCCAGGTCCACGCGCTGAGCTCCAGCCAGATCGGCGTGCTGAGCACCGATTCCATCGCCGCGCTGAGCTCGGCCCAGGCCGCCGCGCTGAGCTCGACCCAGGTCAAGGGCCTGACGACCGACCAGGTCGCCGCGCTGAGCTCGGACGACGTCAAGGTGCTGAACACCGCCGCCCTGCGCGCGCTGTCCACCGACCAGTTCCAGGCGCTGAACTCGGACCAGGTCGCCGCCCTGAGCACGGCGCAGGTCGCCGCGCTGAGCACCGGCCAGGTGGCCGTGCTGTCCACCGATGAACTGAACGCGCTGGGCTCGGCCCAGATCCGCGCGCTGGGCACCGCCCAGATCGCCGCGCTGTCGACCGACCAGGTCGCCGGCATGGAGACCGCCGACGTGCAGGCGCTGACGACCGGCCAGGTCGCCGCGCTGAGCTCGGCCCAGATCGCCGCCCTGTCCACCGACGCCATCGTCGCGCTGACCTCGCAGCAGGTCGGCGCGCTGTCCACGAAGCAGCTGGCCGGTCTGTCGACCGACCAGATGCACGCCATCGAGTCCGGCGACCTGCGCGCCCTCTCGACCGCCGCGGTCCGCTCGCTGACCACCGACCAGTTCGACGCGCTGGGCTCCGACCAGGTCGCCGCGCTGACGACCCAGCAGGTCGCCGCGCTGACCACGGGCCAGGTGGCCGCCATGTCCAGCGACGACCTGAACGCGCTGGGCTCGGCCCAGATCCGCGCGCTGGGCACCGCCCAGGTCGCCGCGCTGACCACCGGCCAGATCGCCGGCATGGAAAGCGCCGATGTCCAGGCGCTGAGCACCGGCCAGGTCGCCGCGCTGAGCTCGGCCCAGGTCGGCGCCCTGTCCACCGACAACGTCGTCGCGCTGACCTCCGGCCAGTTCGGCGCGATGAGCACCAAGCAGCTCGCCGGCCTGTCGACCGACCAGATGGCCGCCATCGAGACCGGCGACCTGCGCGCCCTGTCCACGGCCGCGATCCGCTCGCTGACCACCGACCAGTTCGACGCGCTGGGTTCCGACCAGGTCGCCGCGCTGACCACCGGCCAGATCGCCGCGCTGACCACCGGCCAGGTCGCCGGGATGGCCAGCGATGACCTGAACGCGCTGGGCTCGGCCCAGATCCGCGCGCTGGGCACCGCCCAGATCGCCGCGCTGACGACCGACCAGGTCCACAACATGGAAAGCGCCGACGTCCAGGCGCTGACCACCGGCCAGGTCGCCGCGATGGGCTCGGCCCAGATCGGCGCGCTGTCCACCGACAACATCGTCGCGCTGACCTCGGCCCAGGCGGCCGCGCTGTCCACAAAGCAACTGGCCGGCCTGTCGACCGACCAGGTCGCCGCCTTCGAGACCGCCGACCTGCGCGCGCTGTCGACCGCCGCGATCCGCTCGCTGACCACCGACCAGTTCGATGCGCTGGGTTCCGACCAGGTCGCCGCGCTGACGACCGGCCAGATCGCCGCCCTGACCACCGCCCAGGTGGCCGCGATGGCCAGCGACGACCTGAACGCGCTGGGCTCGGCGCAGATCCGCGCGCTGGGCACGGCCCAGATCGCCGCGCTGACGACCGGCCAGATCGCCAACATGACCAGCGACGACGTGCAGGCGCTGAGCACCGGCCAGATCGCCGCGCTGAGCTCGGACCAGATCGCCGCGCTGTCCACCGGCAACATCGAGGCGCTGACCTCGCAGCAGGTCGGCACGCTGTCGACCAAGCAGGTCGGCGGCCTGACCACCGACCAGATGGCCGCCATCGAGACCGGCGACCTGAAGGCGCTGGGCACCGCGGCCGTGCGTGCGCTGACCACCGACCAGATCGCCGCGCTGGGCTCCGACCAGATCGGCGCGCTGTCGACCGCCCAGGTCGCCGCGCTGACGACCGGCCAGGTCAGCAACCTGACCAGCGATGACCTGAACGCGCTGACCAGCGGCCAGATCAAGGCGCTGTCGACCCAGCAGGTCGCCGCGCTGACCACCGGCCAGGTCTCCACGATGGAATCCGCCGACGTCCAGGCGCTGAGCACGCAGCAGATCGCCGCGCTGAGCTCGGCCCAGGTCGGCGCGCTGTCCACCGACAACATCGCCGCGCTGAGCTCGCAGCAGGTCGCTCCGCTGTCGACCAAGCAGGTCGGCGGCCTCACGACCGACCAGGTCGGCGCGATCGAGACCGTCGACGTCAAGGCGCTGACCACCGCCTCGCTGCGCGCGCTGACGACCGACCAGATCGGCGCCCTGACCTCCGACCAGGTGGCCGCGCTGACGACCGCCCAGGTCGCCGCGCTGGGCACGGCCCAGATCCAGGCGCTGTCCAGCGATGACCTGAACGCGCTGAACTCCAACCAGATCCGCGCGCTGGGCACCGCCCAGGTCGCCGCGCTGACCACCGGCCAGATCGCCGGCATGGAAAGCAACGACGTGCAGGCGCTGACGACCCAGCAGGTCGTCGCGCTGGGCTCCGACCAGATCGCCGCGCTGTCCACCGGCAACATCGCCGCGCTGACCTCGGGCCAGGTGGCCGCGCTGTCGACCAAGCAGGTCGGCGGCCTGACGACCGACCAGATCGGCGCGATGGAGACCGCCGACGTCCGCGCCCTCAACACCGCCGCGCTGCGCGCGTTGACCAGCGATCAGCTGGATGCGCTGGGCTCGGAACAGATCCAGTCGCTGACGACCGCGCAAGTGGCCGCGCTGACGACCGGCCAGGTCAGCAACCTGACCAGCGATGACCTCAACGCGCTGACCAGCGGCCAGATCAAGGCGCTGGGCACCGCCCAGGTCGCCGCGCTGACCACCGCGCAGATCTCGACGATGCAGTCCGACGACGTCGCCGCGCTGACCACCGGCCAGGTCGCCGCGCTGGGCTCGGCGCAAGTCGGCGCCCTGAGCACCGACGCGATCGTCGCGCTGAGCTCGACGCAGGTGGGCGCGCTGACGACCAAGCAGGTCGCCGGCCTCACGACGGACCAGATGGGCGCCATTGAAACCGGCGACCTGAAGGCCCTGAACACCGCCGCGCTGCGCGCCCTGACCAGCGACCAGCTCAACGCGCTGGGCTCCGACCAGGTCGCCGCGCTGTCGACCGCGCAGGTCGCCGCGCTGTCCACCGGCCAGGTCAGCAACCTGACCAGCGATGACCTGAACGCGCTGACCAGCGGCCAGATCAAGGCGCTGTCGACGCAGCAGGTCGCCGCGCTGACGACCGCCCAGCTCTCGACGATGCAGTCCGACGACGTGCAGTCGCTCACGACCGCTCAGGTCGCGGCGCTGAACTCGGCCCAGCTCGGCGCGCTGAGCACCGACTCGATCGTGGCGCTGACCTCGGCGCAGGTCGCCGCGCTCAGCAGCAAGCAGGTCGCGGGCCTGGGCACGGACCAGATGGCCGCGCTGGAAACGGCCGACCTCAAGGCGCTGGGCACCAACGCGCTGCAGTCGCTGACCTCGGCCCAGCTGGACGCCCTGAACAGCGACCAGATCGCCGCGCTGTCGACCGCCCAGGTCGCCGCGCTGAGCACCGCCCAGATCAGCAACCTCGCCAGCGATGACCTGAACGCGCTGACCAGCGGCCAGATCAAGGCGCTGACGACCCAGCAGGTCGCCGCGCTGACGACCGCCCAGGTCGCGGCGATGGAATCGGCCGACGTGGCCGCGCTGGGCACCAACCAGGTCGCCGCGCTGAGCTCGGCCCAGGTGGGCGCGCTGAGCACCGACTCGATCGTGGCGCTGACCTCGGCGCAAGCCGCGGCGCTGACCTCCAAGCAGGTCGCGGGCCTGACCACCGACCAGATGGCCGCCATCGAAACCGGTGACCTGCGCTCGATCTCGACCACCGCGCTGCGCGCCCTGACCAGCGACCAGCTGCAGGCGCTCGGTTCCGACCAGGTCGAGGCGCTGAGCACCGCCCAGGTCGCATCGCTGACCACCGGCCAGATCAGCCAGTTCGCCACCGATGACTTCGCCGCGCTGACCACCGGCCAGCTGCGCGCGCTGACCACCGGCCAGGTGGCCTCGCTGACCTCGGCTGAACTGGAGGCCCTCGGCAGCGACCAGATCGCCGCGCTGACGACCGCCCAGGTCGCCGCGATGACCACCGCCCAGATCAGCAACCTGACCAGCGACGACCTGAACGCGCTGACCAGCGCGCAGATCAAGGCGCTGTCGACCCAGCAGGTCGCCGCGCTGACGACCGGCCAGGTCGCGACGATGGAATCGGCCGACGTGGCCGCGCTGAACACCAACCAGATCGCCGCGCTGAGCTCGGCCCAGGTCGGTGCGCTGAGCACGGACGCGATCGTGGCGCTGACCTCCGGTCAGGTGGCCGCGCTGTCGACCAAGCAGGTCGCCGGCCTGACCACCGACCAGATGGCCGCCATCGAGTCGGGCGACATCAAGTCGCTGAACACCGCCGCGCTGCGCGCGCTGACCAGCGATCAGCTGGATGCCCTGGGCTCGGACCAGATCCAGTCGCTGACGACCGCGCAAGTGGCCGCGCTGACGACCGGCCAGGTGAGCAACCTGACCAGCGATGACCTCAACGCGCTGACCAGCGGCCAGATCAAGGCGCTGGGCACCGCCCAGGTCGCCGCGCTGACCACCGCGCAGATCTCGACGATGCAGTCCGACGACGTCGCCGCGCTGACCACCGGCCAGGTCGCCGCGCTGGGCTCGGCGCAAGTCGGCGCCCTGAGCACCGACGCGATCGTCGCCCTGAGCTCGACGCAGGTGGGCGCGCTGACGACCAAGCAGGTCGCCGGCCTCACGACGGACCAGATGGGCGCCATTGAAACCGGCGACCTTAAGGCCCTGAACACCGCCGCGCTGCGCGCCCTGACCAGCGACCAGCTCAACGCGCTGGGCTCCGACCAGGTCGCCGCGCTGTCGACCGCGCAGGTCGCCGCGCTGTCCACCGGCCAGGTGAGCAACCTGACCAGCGATGACCTGAACGCGCTGACCAGCGGCCAGATCAAGGCGCTGTCGACGCAGCAGGTCGCCGCGCTGACGACCGCCCAGCTCTCGACGATGCAGTCCGACGACGTGCAGTCGCTCACGACCGCCCAGGTCGCGGCGCTGAACTCAGCCCAGCTCGGCGCGCTGAGCACCGACTCGATCGTGGCGCTGACCTCGGCGCAGGTCGCCGCGCTCAGCAGCAAGCAGGTCGCGGGCCTGGGCACGGACCAGATGGCCGCGCTGGAAACGGCCGACCTCAAGGCGCTGGGCACCAACGCGCTGCAGTCGCTGACCTCGGCCCAGCTGGACGCCCTGAACAGCGACCAGATCGCCGCGCTGACGACCCAGCAGGTCGCCGCGCTGAGCACCGCCCAGATCAGCAACCTCGCCAGCGATGACCTGAACGCGCTGACCAGCGGCCAGATCAAGGCGCTGACGACCCAGCAGGTCGCCGCGCTGACGACCGCCCAGGTCGCGGCGATGGAATCGGCCGACGTGGCCGCGCTGGGCACCAACCAGGTCGCCGCGCTGAGCTCGGCCCAGGTGGGCGCGCTGAGCACCGACTCGATCGTGGCGCTGACCTCGGCGCAAGCCGCGGCGCTGACCTCCAAGCAGGTCGCGGGCCTGACCACCGACCAGATGGCCGCCATCGAAACCGGTGACCTGCGCTCGATCTCGACCACCGCGCTGCGCGCCCTGACCAGCGACCAGCTGCAGGCGCTCGGTTCCGACCAGGTCGAGGCGCTGAGCACCGCCCAGGTCGCATCGCTGACCACCGGCCAGATCAGCCAGTTCGCCACCGATGACTTCGCCGCGCTGACCACCGGCCAGCTGCGCGCGCTGACCACCGGCCAGGTGGCCTCGCTGACCTCGGCTGAACTGGAGGCCCTCGGCAGCGACCAGATCGCCGCGCTGACGACCGCCCAGGTCGCCGCGATGACCACCGCCCAGATCAGCAACCTGACCAGCGACGACCTGAACGCGCTGACCAGCGCGCAGGTCAAGGCGCTGTCGACGCAGCAGGTCGCCGCGCTGACCACCGGCCAGATCGCGACGATGGAGACCGCCGACGTGGCCGCGCTGGCCACCAACCAGGTGGCCGCGCTGAGCTCGGCCCAGGTCGGCGCCCTCAGCACCGATGCGATCGTGGCCCTGAGCTCGACGCAGGTGGCCGCGCTGACGACCAGGCAGGTCGCCGGCCTCACGACGGACCAGATGGGCGCCCTTGAAACCGGCGACCTGAAGGCCCTGAACACGGCCGCCCTGCGCGCCCTGACCAGCGACCAGCTGAACGCGCTGCACACCGACCAGATCGGTGCGCTGACGACCGCCCAGGTCGCCGCGCTGACCACCGGCCAGGTGAGCAACCTGACCAGTGACGACCTGAACGCGCTGACCAGCGGCCAGATCAAGGCGCTGTCGACGCAGCAGGTCGCCGCGCTGACCACCGGCCAGATCGCGACGATGGAAAGCGGTGACGTGGCGGCGCTGAGCTCGCAGCAGATCCAGGCGCTGAACTCGGCCCAGGTGGGCGCGCTGAGCACCGACTCGGTGGTCGCGCTGACCTCCGGCCAGGTCGCCGCGCTGGGCTCGGCCCAGGTGGCCGGCCTGACGACGGACCAGATGGCCGCGATCGAGTCCGGCGACCTCAAGTCGCTGAGCACGCTCGCCCTGCGCGCCCTGACCTCGTCGCAGCTGGATGCCCTGAGCTCGGATCAGATCCAGTCGCTGACGAGCACGCAGGTCGCCTCGCTGACGACCGGCCAGATCGCCAACCTGACCAGCGATGACCTGAACGCGCTGACCAGCGGCCAGATCCGCGCGCTGGGCACCAGCCAGCTGCAGGCCCTGACCACCGCGCAGATCGCGACGATGGACACCGACGACGTGGCGGCGCTGACCACCAGCCAGCTGCTGGCGCTGAGCTCGGCGCAGATCGGCGCGCTGAGCACCGACTCGATCGTGGCGCTGACCTCGTCGCAGGCGGCGGCGCTGACCTCGTCGCAGGTCGACGGCCTGACCACCGACCAGATGGCGGCCTTCGAAACCGGTGACCTGCGCCTGCTGGGCACGGCGGCGATCCGCTCGCTCGACAGCGCGCAGCTGGCGGCGCTGGGCTCCGACCAGATCGAAGCCCTGTCGACCACCCAGGTCGCGGCGCTGAGCACGCTGCAGGTGAGCCTGCTGGCCACCGACGACGTGCAGGCCCTGACCTCGCAGCAGGTCGTCTCGCTGAGCTCGGCGCAGCTCCACGCGTTCACCACCGACCAGGTGATGGCGCTGGACAGCGGCGACCTGGCGGCGATCGGCAGCGCGAACCTGGTGGCCTTCGACTCGGCGGACTTCCAGGCCTTCACCTCGGATCAGATCCATGCGCTGACCTCGTCGCAGTGGAGCGCGATCGGCTCGTCGCAGATCGTCGGCATCGACACCGCCGACATCGCGTCGATCACGACCGACGGCATCCACGCGCTGGGCACCGCGGCGATCCACGCCTTGCACACCGACCAGATCGCGGCCCTGACCACCGACCAGGTCCATGAGTTCAGCACCGCGCAGCTGCACGCGCTGGACACGGCCCAGATCGTGGCCCTGACGACGGACGACGTCGGCGCCCTGACCAGCACGCACTTCGCGGCGCTGACCTCGACGCAGATGCATGCCTTCACGACGGACCAGATCCTGGCGCTGGATTCGCACGACATCCACTCGCTGACGTCGCTGCAGATCCAGGGCATCACCACCGACCAGATCGTGGCGATGACCTCGGACCAGTTCATCGGCTGGGACACGCAGGACCTGGCCAGCATGAGCATGGAGCAGGTGCTGGCGATGACCACCGACCAGATGGCCGGCTGGACGGACGACCAGATCAACGCCCGCTTCATGGCGACCCCGATCGTGCTGGACCTGGACGGCAACGGCATCCAGACGCTGGCGGCCAAGGACGGCGTGCACTTCGACCTCAACGCCACCGGTCACAACGACAAGTGGGGCTGGGTCGGCGGCAATGACGGCCTGCTGGTGATGGATCGCAACGGCAACGGCTCGATCGACAGCGGCGCGGAGCTCTTCGGCTCGGGCACCACGGTCAACGGCCGCAAGAACCTGGACGGTTTCTCCGCCCTGGGCTCGCTGGACACGAACCATGACGGCCACGTCAACGCCAAGGACCTGGACTTCAGCAAGCTGCAGGTCTGGGTGGACGCCAACCATGACGGCAAGACCGACAAGGGCGAGCTGCACTCGCTGACGGACCTGGGCATCACCGACCTGAGCCTGAACGCCGCCAAGGGCACGGACGTCGATCACGGCAACCTGGTCGGCCTGGTGTCGAGCTACACCAAGTCGGACGGCACGACGCACGAGATGTCGGACGTGTGGTTCGCCAAGGACGGCGCGACGCAGCAGGTCACCGGCACGGCGCACGCCGCCACGCCGCAGCTGGGCGACCTGCTCGCGCAGCCGGAGGCCAACCTGCTGGGCGGCGCCACGGCGCACACCGCGACGGCGGCGACGGCGGCAACCACCGCGGCCTCGGCCGACACGGTCAGCCACGACGTCCTGAGCGCGGCCTACCGGAAGCTGCATGATGACGACCAGAACGGCAGCGCCCCGCTGATCTAAGCGACGCACCGGAACCGGGGGCTTCGGCCCCCGGTTTGCCGTTTGCGGCTGCCCCCGCCGGCCGCAAACGGCAAACCGCCAGGCTCCAGAAGTTCCTCCACACCGCATGGCCACTTTCGACGTCGGATCGCTCACGCCGGAGCAGATCGCCGCGCTCACCACCACCCAGCTCGCGACGCTGACCGGGGCGGAATGGGCGCTGCTGAGCGCCGACCAGGTGGTGGCGCTGACGACGCTGCAGGTGGCCTCGCTGACCGCGCGGCAGCTCAATGGCCTGGCCTCGGGCCACCTGTCGGCCATGGAGGCGCAGGACATCCAGGCGATCAACACCGGGGCGATCCGGACGCTGACCACGTCCACCGTCGCCGCGCTGACCTCCGACCAGATCCACGCGCTGACGACGGCGCAGATCCCGGCGCTGACCGTGGACCGGCTGCGCCGCCTGGACAGCGACCAGTTCAGCGCGCTCGACACGGCGCAGGTGGCGGCGCTGTCCTCGGTGCAGGTGCGCGGCCTGAACAGCCAGCAGATCGGGCTGCTCACGACCGACGAGGTCGCGGTGTTCAGCACCGCCTCGATGCAGGTGCTGAACACGCTGCAGTTGGGCGCCTTCAGCACCGACCAGCTCAACGCGCTGGCCACCGACCAGATCGGCGCGCTGCGCGGCAGCCAGACCCGCGGCCTGAGCGGCGACCAGCTCAGCGCGCTGCACACCGAGTCGCTGCAGGCGCTGAGCACCGGCGCGGTGCGCGGCCTGAGCACGGCGGCGGTGTCGCATCTGACGTCCGAAGCGATCCAGGCGCTCGCGAGCCAGCAGGTCGCCGCGCTGACCAGCCAGCAGTTCCGCACGCTGGGCACCGACGCGCTGGTCGCGATGACGACGGACCAGTACGCCGCCGTCGGCACGCTGCAGATCAAGTCGCTGAACACCACGCAGGTGGCCGCGCTCGAAGGCCAGGACCTGGCCGCGATCGGCACCAAGGGCCTGCGCACGCTGGACTCGCTGCAGCTGTCGGTGCTGAGCTCCGACCAGCTGGACGCGCTGAGTTCGCGCCAGGTGGCCAGCCTCACCTCGACCCAGCTGATCGGCATGAACACGGCGCAGCTGCCGTCCTTCGGCACCGACGAACTGCGCTCGCTCGGCAGCACGGCGCTGGCGGGCCTGAAACCCGACGTGCTGGCGGCGATGAGCGCCGAGCAGCTCGGCGCGCTCAGGACCCTGCAGGTGGCGGCGATCACGACGCGCCAGCTGGCGGCCTTCGGCACCGAGGACCTGGCCGCCTTCTCCACCGCGCAGATCGCGGCGCTGACCTCGACCCAGCTCGCGTCGCTGACGCCGGGCCAGTTCCACTCGCTCAGCACCGACGACCTCGCCGCGCTGAGCAGCGTGGCGCTGCGCGGCCTGACCGCGGCGCAGATGGCCTCGCTGGATCCGGAGCAGGTGGCGGCGCTGTCCAGCGCGCAGACCGGCGCGCTGGGCACGCTGCAGCTGCGCGACCTGACCGACGCGCAGCTCGCGGCGCTGACGCCGTCGGCGATCCAGGCGCTGTCCACGCGCGTGGTGGCCACGCTCACGAACGCGCAGCTGGAGATGCTGAGCTCGGACCAGTTGACCGCGTTGACCAGCAACCAGGTCCGCGCGCTCACCACGGCGCAGCTGTCGGCGATGACGCCGGACGAGCTCAACACGCTGACCACGGCGCAGTTCGCCGCGATGGGCTCGGCCCAGTTCCGCGGCCTGACGACGGACCAGGTGTCGCATCTGCAGGCCGAGGACTTCGGCGCGCTGTCGGGCACGGTGATCCGCTCGCTGAGCAGCGCGCAGGTGCAGGCGCTGGACCTGTCGCTGGTGGGCGGCATGACCTCGCTGCAGACCGGCGTGCTGAGCACGGTGCAGATCGCCGCGCTGACGGCGGACCAGCTGCAGGCGCTGGCCCCGGCCGCGTTGCAGGGCATCACGACGCTGGCGATCCGCGGCCTGTCGGCGGCGCAGCTCGACGCGCTGGGCCCGCTGGGCGTGGCGCAACTGCGCGATGCGCAGCTGGCGGCGCTGACCACCACGCAGGTGCGCAGCCTCGACCACGACACGCTGAACGCGCTGGGATCGCAGCATTTCTCGGCGCTGTCGTCGTACCAGCTGGCGGCGATCTCCACCGACGAGATCGGCGCGCTGACGCCGGACCTGCTCGCCGCGGTCCGCCCGGCCTACCTCACGATGCTGTCGACGGCGCAGATCCACGCGCTGAGCCGCGAGCAGGTCGGCGCCTTCGGCAGCGGCCAGACCTCGCTGCTGTCGACCGGCCAGGTGGCCGCGCTGACGCCGTCGCAGATCGACGCCTTGTCCACCGACGGCGTGCGCGGGCTGACGGTGCAATCGCTGCAGGGCTTCACCACGGACCAGCTCAACGCGCTGGTGCCCGAGCAGTTCGCGGCGATGCGCACCGGCCAGGTGGCGGCGCTGACGACGGCGCAGATGGCCGCGATGGAGCAGGCCGACCTGAACGCGCTGGACTCGACGCAGTTCGCGGTCTTCTCGTCGAAGCAGCTGGCGGCGCTGAACACCGATCAGCTCGCCAACCTCGAGCTCGACGACATCGTCGGCCTGACCACGCGGGCGCTGCAGGGCCTGAGCTCGGCGCAGCTGGCATCGATCAGCGGCGACAACCTCGCCGCGCTGAGCAATGCGCAGCTGGCCTCGCTGTCCTCGCGGCAGTTGCAGGGACTGACGGCCGACCAGATCGATCACCTCGGCACCGCCCAGCTGGCGAGCCTGGGCACCGGCGCGCTGATCGGCATGACCAGCGACCAGTTCGGCGCGCTGGACCTGGCGCAGATCGCGGCGCTCTCGCCCCGGCAGATCGCCGCGCTGAACTCGATGCAGATCGAGGCACTGGCCACCGATGCGCTGGCGGCGCTGACCACGGCGCAGTTCGCGGCGCTGCGCTCGTCGCAACTGGCGGCGCTGGACGCCGCGCACCTGGCCGCGATCGAGACGCAGGACCTGGCGGTGCTGCACTCGACGGCGCTGCGCGCCCTGAGCTCGGACCAGATCGCGCTGCTGAGCACCGACCAATTCACCGCGCTGCGGGCGGAGCAGGTCGGCAACCTGACCTACCAGCAGGCCGCGGCGATGACCACGGACCAGATCCAAGCGCTGAGCACGGCGCAGATGCTGGGCATCACCAACGTGCAGGTGCTGGCCTGGAGCACCGACCAGATGGCGGCGCTGGAGTCGCAGGACTTCGCGCTGCTGCGCGGTAGCGCGATCCGCGTCATGTCAGCCGGCGACTTCGCCGCGCTGTCGACGGACCAGGTGCATGCGATGACCAGCACGCAGCTGGTGGAAATGACGACGACGCAGCTCGGCGGCTTTGGCACGGACGACTTCGCGGCGCTGACCTCGTCGGCCTTCCACGCGCTGACGACGGCGACGCTGAACACGCTGTCCACCGATGTCTTCGCCAGCCTGGGCGCGGAGCAGGTGCACGGCCTGGGCACGCAGGTGCTGCACAGCCTGAACAGCGCGTCGATCGCGGCGATGAACAGCGACGCGATCGCGGCACTGGACAGCCGCCAGGTCATGGCGCTGACCACCGCGCAACTGGCGGCGATCTCGTCCGAGGGCTTCGCGGCCATGTCCAGCGACGAGCTGGCGGCGCTGAGCCGCGACCAGGCCAAGGCGCTGACGGTCGACCAGATCCACGCCATCGGCAGCGACGCCGTGATCGGCTTCGAGACCCTCGACTTGGCCGCGCTGAACATGGACCAGGTGCTGGCCTTCTCCACCGACGCGCTGCACGCGATGTCCGGCAAGCAGCTGGACGCGCTGTTCCTGGCCACGCCGATCATGCTCAACCTCGATGGGCACGGGCTGGGCACGGTGGCGGCGGCGCAGGGCGTCGGCTTCGACCTCAACAACACCGGCCACAACCAGCAATGGGGCTGGATGGCCCAGGGCAATGGCCTGCTCGCGCGCGACCTCAACGGCAACGGGCAGATCGACTCCGGCGCCGAGCTCTTCGGCACCGGCACCACGCTGGCCAATGGCCGGCATGCCGCCAACGGCTACGAGGCGATGCAGGCCATGGACGGCAACGGCGACCACGTGCTGAACGCGCTCGACGCCGGCTTCGGGCAACTGCGGATCTGGGCCGACGCCAACGGCAACGGCAAGACCGACGCGGGCGAACTCAAGTCGCTGGCGGAGCTCGGCATCGTGGAACTGGACCTCAATGCCAAGTCGAGCGCGACGGTCGATCACGGCAACGTGATCGGCCTGATCTCCGGCTACAAGACCGCGGATGGCGTCACCCACCAGATGGGCGACGTGTGGTTCTCGAAGTCGGGGGACGATCAGAAAGCCCACCCGTCCGCCGCGGACGTGCTGGCGGCGCCATCCGCCCCCGTGCTGCCGGAAGCCGCGCACGGCGGCGCGGCGGCCGCGGCGCTCTCCACGGCCGCCATCCCGGATGACGGCGCGCGCGTCCACCACGCCGCCATGGCGGCCCTGCATGCGGCGATGCGCAAGGCCGGCGAGGAAGACGGCTCCGGGCCGCTGCTCTGACCGGTTCCCTTCTGAGCGGTTCCATCGGACGCCATCGAGCAATCGATGTGTCCCGGACGTAAACCATGGGTTGTCAGCCGAACAGTGAACGCGGGAGCGTTCACTAGGCCTGCACCTTCGACAGACGACGTCGTCCCGCGGGTGGCCAGCACAAGCATCGCTGGATGAACGCGTCGTCGCCCATGGAGCACGACGATGCCGCTCACCCTCCCGCCAGGCCCCCAGGTGGACACGACCGTCCACGCAGCCCTGGCAGATGCCCGCGCCGACGAACCCGACCCTGACCCCGCCCGCGCACGCGAACGCGAACTCAAACACGCAGCGGCGCACGACGCCCCGGCGCGATCCCGCAAGGCGCGCATCGCCGACACGCTGCTGGGCCCGCTGCGCAGCCTGCGAGCGCGGTTCAGCGCGCCCCGCTTCACCCTCAGCACGGGTCCGTTCAGCGCGTCGTTCAGCAGGACGTCGCCCACCAGTTCCTCGCGCGGCCGCCTCCCCGCCGTCCCGCCCGCGGCCGGCCCCGCAGCCAAACCCGTCGTCAAGCCCGTCGTCGAGCCCGTCGTCGAGCCCGTGACGCCGACGCCTCCGCCGCCCTCCCCGCCACCCGCCACCACGGCCACCTCGAGCGCCACCGGGTTCGAAGCGGAGCTTGGGCGCCTGTTCGCCGGCGCGACCCCCGCGGCCACGGTCACGGTCAACGAACTGACGCGAGCCCTGCTCGACCAGGCCCACCCCGAGCCTTCACGGCGTCCGGACGGACACCCGCTGCGCCATGAACAGGCCCTGCTGATCGCCACGGTGTTGCGCTCGGTGACCCCGGATGCCCGTCAGGCGCGCGAGGTCCATGCCTGGCTCCGGCGGAGCCCGCCGCCTCAATTGGCCGGCATCCGGCCTTCGACGGACGGGGCAACGTCGCCGCCAGGCGAGGAGCCGCCGGGCGCAAGCGATATCCCGCGCCTGGCCCATGCGGCGCGCCGGGCCCTGGCCTCGACCGCCGGCGGCTTCCAGGCGCTGCTCGACCTGCAGGGAATCGCCTTGCCGCCGGCCGGCGATCCCTCGCGCGCCGCCGCCGAGCAGTCGCTCGAGTACTACAAGCTCGGCCTGCGCGCCGAGGACGCCCTGCTCCGGCTGGGGTTGACGGTGAAGGGCGCCGCCTCGACGGAGGACATCCGCGCCGCGCTGCAGGCCCATCCGCTGCGCGAGCGGCTGCTCGACCCGGCCTGGCTGGGCACCGGCAACGCGCGCCGGCGGCCCGGCGGACCGCATGAGGCCGAGCCGCCCATGACGCTGGCCGCCCAGGCCTTCCTGCACGCCACGGAGAACCGCGATCGCCCGTTCGGGGAGGCTGAGCGCCGGTCCGAGTTCAAGCCCGCATGCGTCGCGCTGCGCAACGGATTCACCGAGAGCGGACAGGGATCGCCCTTCCACCTGATGGCCAAGCGCCTGCGCAAGTTCATCACCTACATCGATCTCGCCTGCAAGACGCCGCAGGGCCGTCCGCCGACCAAGGGCGACCGGCTGCGCGCGCCGATCCGCGCGCTGCGCCGCCTGGCCGGCAAGGACAAGTCGCCACTGCGGACGCTGCTCCGGGCCGGGCCGCTGGCCGCGCAACTGGGCATGATTCCCGACCATCGCGCGGACCCCAAAGCCGAGGCGAAGGCAGCCGCCGCGGCCCGGGACCAGGCGGCGTCCGAGAAGATGCTGCGCGAGATGCAGGCCGAGTTCGATGGCGCCGAACCGGCCCGCCGCCGCGACATCCTGCGCCGGGTGATGAACGCGGTGGTGACCGGCAACGACATCGCCACCTACCGGGATGGCCGGCGCCACGGCATCGGCGTGACCGCTGGCGCGACCGCGGCCAGCATCGGCGTCGCGGGCGGACTCACCATCGGCATCACGCCCGTCGTCGAGCTCAGCGCCGATCGCAGCCGCGCCGCCGTGTTCAAGGCCGGCCCGAGCGCCAACAGCGGCGTGCTGTTCCTGGGCAGCGAACGCAAGGTGAGCGGGTCCATCGGCGCCGGCGTCCGCGCGGGCATGGAACTGGGGCCGGTGGGCCTGTCCGCGCAGGCGATGGCGCGGCTGGGCGGGTCGCACCTGGTCACCCGGGGCCTGATGATCCGCACCAACCGCGAGGGCCGCGAACATCAGGCGTTGCCGGCCGGCGAGCGGGCGCGCCTGACCGCCACCGACTGGCGGGGCATGGGCGAGCTCGTGGTCAACGCGATCTTCGAGATCGCGGGGCTGGACAAGCGGCCGGAGGATGGCGGCGCCATGTGGACACGGATGGTGGAGCGGCTGGGCGATCGCCGCGACATCTCCTTCGGCTGGAACGAGGCCCACGCCCGCTCGGCCGAGGTCTCGCTATCGCTCGACGCGATCGCGCGCGCCGAGCTGGGCATGGGCATCGGCGCCTTCGCGACCGCGGGCGCCGGACTCAAGCGCACCGTCCTGGACAGCCAGCGCCTGCGCGACACCGGCGGCGCGGCGCGCGTCCAGCAGGACATCAGCGCCTCCCACGCGTCCGCCGGATTGGGCGCCGGCATCGGCATCACGAATCCCGCCGTGCCGCTGCCCACGGGCCAGGGCCTGATCCTCTTCGATCAGCACAAGGTCGGCGTGGAGACCGATCTGCTGCTGAAGGGCGGCAGCGGCAGCGTCCGCATCACCACCCAGGACGGCAAGGTCCTGCCGCGGTTCTCGTTCAAGGAGCGCCTGGTTGCCCGGCAGGACAAGTTCCTCGAGCTGATCGAGTCCCGGCGCGCCGCCTGGGAGCCACGCCTGGGCCCGGGCGTCCTGGATGCCTTCCTCCAGCGCATCCGGGATCTGCCGCCCGCCGCCTCCAGCAACCGGCTCTTCATCGAGATGCAATGCCTGACACCGGAAGCCGGCGAGCGCATCAACGCCTGCATGGAACGCCTGGCCGTGCTGCAGCGCCCGCGGCCCGGCATGCCGGCGGACCGGCGCACGGAGGAGCGCATCCGCGCGCTGCAGCGCGAGATCGCCGCCCAGGCCGACGACCCCGCCAACTGGGAGCCGTCGAAGCTGGTCGTCAACGAAACCGTCTCGGCCACGCGCGAGTTCTCCCTCGGCGCCCAGGCCCTCGTCACGCCGGCCACGCCGCGTAGCCCGTCCGCGGGCGGGTTCGTCGAGCGCCTGCGCGCCGGCGGCCGGCTCGCGCTCGGCGCCCATGTGAACTCGGCGCACTCGGGCCGGGACCTGCTCCTGCTGGCCGCCGGCCCGGCGCCGGCCTGAGCCGCCGCGCCCCTCGCCGACCCTCGCCCCCCGCGCCTTGGCCCCGGCGCCTTCGCCCCGGAGTAGGCCGTCCCTGTCCCCCTTATCCGCGCATGCCCCGGGCCCCCTGGGGACACAATCGGCCGGATGAAGACACTCTGCATCGAAGGCTGGCGGGGGGTGAACCACTCCATCGCGATGGTCAACCAGAACCAGATCCTGGAGATGGTGAAGGACCCGCGGTTCGAGCTGTTCCACAAGGACGCGCCGTTCTTCATGCCGCATTGGGACAAGGGCAAGCTGGACTCCGGCTTCGCGCCCGAGGAGCGCGCCATCATCGACGCCCTGCCCGATCCCGGTGACCGCGTCATGGACCTGCGCCTGCGCATCGCCTCGCCGGTGCGGCTGGGCGATCCGGCCGCGGCGCGCCGCAACGCGACCTTCGTGGTCACCGAGTTCGGCCTCTCGGGCAAGAGCTTCGATCCGCCCGAGATGGCGCCGTCCGCGCTGACCCAGGGCGACGATTTCGTCGTCACGCCGACGCGCTGGTCCAAGGCGCGGCTGGTGGACTACGGCTTCGACGCGGACAAGGTCCAGGTCGTGCCGCACGGCTACAAGACCGACACCTTCTTCCCGATGACGTCCGAGCAGCGCCAGGCCGCGCGCGCGGCGCTGGGCCTGCAGCCGCACGAGACCGTGTTCGCCAACGTCGGCGTCGCGACCTGGAACAAGGGCATCGACCTGCTGCTGCTGGCCTTCGCCGAGCTGCGCCTGCAGGGCCTGCCGGTGCGGCTGATCCTCAAGGACCACCAGGGGCTGTACGGCATCGGCGTCGAGCGCCTGTTCGGCGAGCTCGCCGCGCGGGCGCCGCAGCTCAATTCGCCGCAGGTGCGCGACGGCATCTCCATCCTGTCGACCAGCCTGAACCTGCCGCAGCTGCGCTCGCTGTACGCGCTCTCCGACGCCTATGTCTCGCCCTACCGGGCCGAGGGCTTCAACCTGCCGGTGCTGGAGGCGATGGGCTGCGGCACGCACGTGATCGTCAGCGGCGGCGGCGCCACCGACGACTTCACGCCGCCCGAGCTCTGCCATCGCCTGCACACCCGCCCCGGCACCGATGCAGACGCGCCGCAGCCGGTGGGCGCCTTCGTCGTGCCCGACCTGGACGACCTGCGCGAGGCGATGCTGCAGGTCGTCGAGCAACGCCTGACCCCGGCGCCGCGCCGCGAGGCCGCCCGCCAGCGCTTGGCGCAGCGCTTCTCGTGGGGCACGGTGACCCGGCAGCTGCTGGACCTGATGTGATGAGCGCCAGGCCCAGCATCGCCGTCGCCATCGTCGACACCGACCTGCATGTGCTGGCGCGCCAGGCGCTGCTGCACAGCATGCGGCTGATGGAACAGCAGGGGCTGCCGTTCAGCCAGGTGCTGATCTACTCGGACCGGCCCGAGCTGTGGCCCGGCCTGCCGGTGATCCCGGTGCCGACGCTGCGCTCGATCAACGACTACAACCTGATCATCACGCGCCAGCTGGCCGAGCACCTGAGCGCCGACCACGTGCTGGTGATCCAGTACGACGGCTTCGTGCTCAACGCCGATCAGTTCTCGCCGCATTTCCTGCATTACGACTACATCGGCGCGCCCTGGCCCAACTACGAGGACAACAACGTCGGCAACGGCGGCTTCTCGTGGCGGTCGCGGCGCCTGGTGCACGCGGTGGCGCAGCTGGACTATCCCGATCCGGCCGAGGCCGAGGACCTCTTCATCTGCCGCACCATGCGCGGGGCGCTGGAGCGCGCCGGCTGCCGCTTCGCGCCGCAGGCGATCGCCTCGCACTTCTCGGTGGAGTTCCCGTCGGTGCCCTACCCGACCTTCGGCTTCCACGGCATCTTCCACCTGCCCAGCGTCTACCGCGAGATGCCGGACTTCCTGCTGGACCACCTCTCCGACCGCATCGTCAAGAGCCGCAGCGGCTTCCTGCTGCCGGGGCTGCAGGCGGTCGCGCCCGAGGCCGCGCTCAAGCTCCAGGCGCGCCTGGCGGCGCTGGCCTGATCCCGGCGACGACTCCCAAGAAAGCCCAAGAAGGCCCGCGAAAGCCCCCCGAAAGCCCCCAAATGAACGCGAAGAAACAGATCGTCATCCTGATCCCCCACGGCGTGCAGACCGGCGGCCCGGAGGCGTTGCACCAGCTGTCGGACTCGCTGATCCGCCAGGGCCACGACGCGCGCGTCTGGTACGTGCTGCCCACCGACCTGCCCGCGATCGACGAGCTGCAGCGCCGCAACGGCCTGACCGCCGGCACGGCGCTCAAGCTGCAGCCCCGGCCCAACACGGTGGCCGACTACCAGAAGTACCAGGTGCGCCTGGCCGAGGAGATCGCGATGACGCCGGACACCTGCGTCGTCCTGGCCGAGACCTACGTGCACTGGCTGCGCTACTTCCAGCCCTGCACGCCGATGGTGTGGTGGCTCAGCATCGACAACGCCTTCGAGTACCTGGCGGTCAACCGGATCAACATGAACCTGCTGCGCAGCGAGCGGGTGCTGCACACCTACCAGTCGAGCTACGCGCACGACGTGATCCGCGCGCTGGGCTGCGCGCGGACGCTGCCGCTGTCGGACTACACGCCCGGCAAGCCGGTCGCCGCGGAAGGCGAGCCGGCGCTCGATCCGGCCGCCAAGACCGACATCGCGCTGAACGCCAACCACAAGGTGATCTACGACGTGGGCGCGATCGCCGCGCGGCTGGAGCGCGAGAACGGCTGCAAGGTGCACCTGATCCGCGGCCTGACCCGCGCGCAGGTCTATGACGCGCTGGACCGCAGCAAGCTGTTCATCGACCTGGGCAACTTCCCCGGCAAGGACCGGCTGGCCCGCGAGGCGCTGATGCGCGACTGCTGCGTCTTCGCGCTGGACGTGGGCGCGGCGCGCGACTATGCGCTGCCCGGCGAGTGCTACTTCAAGCCGGACCAGGTCGACCAGATCTTCGCCGGCGCCGGCGAGCTGATGCGCCAGTACGGGCTCTACCTGGAGCTCTCGCGCCCCGCGCAGCAGGCGGTGCAGCGCGAGCGGATGATCTTCGAGCGCGAGGTCGCCGGCCTGGCGCACGCCTTCGGGGCCTGATTCCGCCGGGTCCATCGGCCGTTCCTCGATCGATGTAGGCATTTCCCTCACGCGCGAATCCGCGCTGGCTGCCTTGAGAACTCCCTGGCCGCCGCCGAAGATGAGATTTGGCACCGGCATCAGCGTGCCCGCATCCGTCAGGGGGAAACACCATGAATTTTTCGAGCCTCAAGGTCAAGACCAAACTCTGGGCCGGCTTCGGCCTGATGGCGTTGATCGTGGTCGCCGTGTCGGCGGAGGCGCTGCATCAGCTGGACCAGTCCAGCACGCGCGTCGAGAACTACCTGCATGGCGTCGCGGCCCGCGAGCGGCTGGTGATCGCGGTGCAGTCGGCGGCCAAGTCCCGCGCCATCGCCGCGCGCAACCTGGTCCTGGTGACCACGCCACAGGACCGCGCGATGGAGCTGGACGCGGTCACCAGGTCCCATGAGGAGGTCAAGCAGTCCCTGGGCAAGCTCAAGGAGCATCTGGCCGGCGCGCAGGACGCGACGGCGCAGGACAAGGCGCTGTTCGACAAGGTCTCCAGCGTCGAGGAACAGTACGGCAAGGTCGCGCTCGCGATCGTCGGACTGGCCAATGAAGGCCGGCGCGACGACGCCGTCGCCAAGATGAATGCCGAGTGCCGGCCGCTGCTGGCCGCGCTGCTGACGGCCACCAGCGAGTTCATCCGCTACGAGGACGAGCGCTCCGCCGGCGAGACGCAGGCGGCCAGCGAGCTCTTCGCCACCGACCGCACGCTGCTCATCGTCACGGCCGTGCTGTCCGTGGCGATGGCGGGCCTGTTGGGCTGGCTGATCAGCCGCGCGGTGACGGCGCCGCTGAACCGGGCGATCCGCGTGGCGCAATCGGTGGCCGACGGTGATCTGCGCGAGGAGATCGAGGTCAGCGGGCGCGACGAGCTGAGCCAGCTGCTGACCGCGCTGAAGGCGATGAGCGGCAACCTTTCGGCGATGGTGTCCAACGTGCGCCAGGCCGCCGATGGCATCGCGACGGCGTCGACGCAGATCGCCAGCGGCAACCACGACCTGTCCAGCCGCACCGAATCCCAGGCCAGCGCGCTGCAGCAGACGGCCTCGTCGATGGCGCAGATGACGGAGACGGTGCAGGTCAATGCCGAGTCCTCGCGCAAGGCGACCGGCCTGGCCGACGCGGCGGCGCAGGTCGCCGGCCAGGGCGGCGAGGTGGTGCATCGCGTGATATCGACGATGGAAGCGATCACCGGCTCCAGCAAGCGGATCGGCGACATCATCGGCGTGATCGATGGCATCGCCTTCCAGACCAACATCCTGGCGCTGAACGCGGCGGTCGAGGCGGCGCGCGCCGGCGAGCAGGGCCGCGGCTTCGCGGTGGTGGCCAGCGAGGTGCGGGCCCTGGCCCAGCGCAGCGCGCAGGCGGCCAAGGAGATCAAGGTGCTGATCTCGGACAGCGTCGACAAGGTCGATGCCGGCGGGGCGCTGGTGCACGAGGCCGGCCGCACCATGGACGCGGTGCTGAACCAGGTGCGCAAGGTCACCGACCTGATGGGCGAGATCAACGCTTCCACCGAGCAGCAATCGCAGGGCATCGTGCAGGTCAACGAGGCGGTCGCGGCCATCGACCGCGGCACGCAGCAGAACGCGGCGCTGGTCGAGGAAAGCGCGGCGGCGGCCGAGAGCCTGCGCCATCAGGCGCTGGCGCTGACCGAGGCGATCTCGCGCTTCAAGGTGCGCGGCGCCCTGGCCGCGATCTGAGTGCCGGTCCAGGCCCGCGGGCCGGGGCTGGCCGCGACGCACCAACAACGGGAGCCCGCGGGCTCCCGTTTCATTTGGGGCGGCGTGCGTTCTCCGGAGCGTCCGGCCGCAACCGGACGCAACCCTCATTGAACTTGCTGCGCCGCAGCATAAAGTGGCGGGGTGTTCTTCAACTCGTGAGGTCCAGCATGAGTTCGATCGCCATGGCCGTGTTCCTCGATTCCACGCCGGGGGAGCTCGTCGAGCTGCCGCACGCCGGCTCCGGGCTCGAGCACCCCCTCGTCTTCGACAGCGCGGCGCGGGAGATCCAGCAGCTCGCCGCCGACGGCCGCGTCGAGGTCACCCAGCAGCGGGTCAAGACCGTCGGCAAGGAGACGCTGATCGAGGATCTGCAGTTCCGCCGCCTGAGCTGACCGGCGCCATCACCAAACTCAAGGCGCCGCGCCGCTCGCCGCGAGTTCCGCCTGCATCCGCGCGCGCATCTCGGCGATGCGGCGGCGCTTCTCCTCGCCCTTGGCCAGTTGCTCCGCCGGCAGGCCCATCGCGCGGCCGCGCTCGAGCTGCTGGTCGATCAGCGGTAATTCGCGGTCGGCCGCGTCGACGAAGGCCTTCTGCACCCTCTGATGACGGTCCTGCTCGCGGCGCACATAGCCCGCATGGTCGTCAAGCTGCCATGCGGGCGTCGCCGGTTCGGCTGCCGGACGCTGCACGGGCGGCGCGCGGTCGTCGCCGGCCACGCGGGCATCGGCCAGCGTCCAGGCGGCCGGCACCTCCGAAGGCGCCTGCGATGGCGGCGCCAAAGGTGCCTGCGGCGAGGAAACGTCCGGCGCCGCGGCAACGCCCTCCGAGCCGGATGCGGCGGGATCCGCTGCCTGGAGGGGCCCGGCGCCAAACCGTGGCGTCACGGGCGCCGATGGCGCCCGAGTCGGCGCGGCGGCGGCCGTGTCCCAGGCATCCGCGGGTCCGCCCATCGCGAGCCAGGCCGCCACGGCGCCGATCACCACCAGCGCCACCGCGATCTTCAGATCGACGCGTCCGCGATCAATGCGCATGTCCATGCTCCTCGCCACCCATGGGCGGCAGTTCCGGCTCGAAGGGCGAGGCCGGCGGCGTCATGTCCGGCGCCCATTGCATTCCCGCCGACGCCAGCAGCTCGCGCTGCCGGCGGCGCCACGCAGCCTCGAGCTTCTCCTGCGCGATCGCCTGTCGCGCCTCGTGGCGCACCGTCTCGCTGTCGACCGGATGGTGGCCGCGCTTCACCGCCAGTGCCTGCACCCGTTCCCAGCCATGGCCGTCGGGATGGCGGATCGCCGGTGAGGCCATGCCGGCCGGCCAGGCCTGGAGCAGGTCGAGCGCCCAGGCATCGAGCTCGGCCGCCGGCTTGGGATCGCCTAGCCGCCACGCGAGCGGCATCACTCCCGCCTGACCGCGCAGGTCGCGGGCCTCGCCGCAGGCGGCCTCCTGGCAGCGCAGATGCAGCCCATCGACCGCCTCCAGCCGCGTGAAGCGATCCAGATGCGTGCGGTAGTACGCGCCGATCTCGTCCGCCGAGACCGACGCCGCCAGCGCATCGCGCGCCGGCGCGTCGCCGTGCGGATCGCCGGTGAGCCCCTGCCAGCGCACCCAGGCGAGCTTGCGCTGCCGCGCCTGGACGACCCGGCGGACGAAGTCCAGCTCCACGCCGTTCCATCCGCTCTCGCGGCGCAGCCACTGCTCGACGAAGTGCTCGCGCAGCAGCTGACGGGCCTGCGCGCGGGCGAAGTCGAGGTCCCCCATGCGCAGCATCCGCCGCCCCTGCACGTTCTGCATCGGCCAGACGTCGGCGACGGTGATCGCGCCCGCCGGCATGCCGCCAAAGGCGCGATGCCGCAGCAGCACCAGCCGGGAGGCCGCGTCGCGCTGCCCGTCATCGAGAGCCTCGTCCAGACGCAGGCCGCCGCCCTGCCCCTGCGCCCACAGCGCCGTCCAGGCCCGCGCGTCGACGGTCACCGGCTGCTCGAGCCTGGCGCCCGTCCAGGCCCGCTCGATGCGTTCCGGCCAGATCTGCTGGAGCGTCGCGAGCCACTGCCGCCGCACGTCGACCTCCGGCGCGAAACCGACGCGGCGGCTCGCGAAGAGCGTCGCATCGCCGACCTCGCGCGCCGCCGCGTCGCCCAGCAGCAGGTCCAGCCCCAGGTAGCGCGCCAGCTCGGGCAGGGTCAGCGCCGGCTGCTCGCGGCGGGCGAGCATCAACAGCGCCTGGGCCGGCCGGCGCGGGATCGTCTGGTCGCCGAAACGCGCGACCCAGGCCGGCGCGGCCCGCGCGTCGACCGCGACGGATGCGGCCACCGGCACGGGTGCCGCGCCGGCGGGGAAGACCGCCAGGACCGCAAGGGCAGCAAGGGCCGCAAGGGCCAGCATCACGGTCCCGGATGCCCCCGGAGCGCGGACTCCGTGCCCGGCCCGAGTCGCGCGCCCGTCCCTCACAGCCGCTCAGCCGCGCGATTCAGCAGATGCACGACCATCGCGATCGCGTGCGGCACGACGACGCGTCCGACGTCGCTGCGCACCGCGTGATCGGTCGTCGACAGCACCTGGCCGCCGCGGCTGTACGAGATCTGCCCGCCCTGGCGCAGCAGCGGCCGGATGTCGGTGGCGGTGGGCGCCAGCGGCGTGTAGTCCGCCAGCGCGGCGGTCACCAGCGCGTCGTCGCCCAGCGCCTCGCTGTCGTAGTAGTCCTTGACCCAGGTCTCCCAGCCGGCGTGGTTCAGCGCCGAGGTCGTCCAGGTGTGATGCGGCTGCAGCAGGTCGGTCGTGTGCATCACGAAGCCCAAGCTCTGCACCGTCGGCCGCGCCAGGAACTGCGACCACCAGTACTGGCCGAGGTTGTCGACCGGCTGGAACGGCGCCTTCTCGAAGTCCGCGTACATCGCCGGCGTCGAGCTGCCGCCCTGGCGGTAGTTGGCCTCGGTCAGGCCGTAGGCGTTGTACTTGCTGCCGTCGCCGAACCAGCCCTTCATGCCGCCCTTGCCGTCGTCCAGGTGGTCGCCGACCAGCCACGCGGCGGCCAGGTCGTCGATGTCGCCCTTCACGGTCAGCTTGGCGTAGTTGTAGCCGCCGAAGGGGTTGCCATGGACGTCGGGGCCCTGCGTGCGGTTCTGGAAGTGCCAGTACGAGGTGTAGTTGACGATGCCCGATCCCAGTCCCCAGACCGGCGCCAGCACGCAGTCGCCGGTCATCGCGCCGCACAGGTAGGTGTCGGCGAAGTCGTCCACGTCATAGGCGCCCTGGCCGAGCTGCTCGGCGAACTGGTCGATCGTGTAGCCCGCGCGCGTGACACCGGCCAGCAGCTTGGCGTAGTTCGTGGCGCCGGCATGGCGCTGCATGTAGCGCACCGCGTCGATGGCGATGCGCCTGTGGGTCTCCTGGGCGAAGGCATTGGCCTCGATCGGCTGGGCGAGGCCGGCCGCCATGGCGGCGGTGGCGGCGAGCAACTGGACGGATCGCATCGAAGTCTCCCTGTGATGAGCCCGCGAGGGGGCGTGATGGCTGCGCGATCAGCGCACGCCGAAAGCTGGGGCGCGATGTTCGGAGGCGCTCGTGAGGCTTCCGTTAAGGGAACGCGACGGCCCGCCGCTGGTTTTCACTTGGAAACAGTCGGTGGAATCCACGCGCGGTTCGCGGCCACAGGCTAGGGCCCGGATGCGGCCAGCGACAACCGGGCCGGCCCCGGTTAGGGACGCCCCTAGCTGGGGACGGTCCCGTCTTTCACCGCCGGCCACCGCGCGATGCAATGCCAGCCAGCCCGAAACGCAAGGAGCACGCGATGCTGGCCGACGCCACCCGTACATCCAACGTCCCTTCGCCCGCGCCCGCCCCGGCGCCGGCCGCCTCGAACGTCTCGAACGCGTCCCCCGCCGTCCAGCGCGGCGAGGCCCGGGACCTGATCGCCCAGGCGGCCAACCCCAAGACCGGCGCGGTCGACACCCGGCGCCTGGCCGGCTGGGTCGCCGAGGCCAGCGTCAAGGACTTCGACGCCGCCTCGCAGGCGCATGCCTCGATCGAGAAGGAGCTGATCGCGCAGGGCCGCGTCGGCGACCTGTCGCGCTTCAACCAGGACGTGGTCACGGCGACCGCCGAACTGGCGCCCAATGGCCTGTGGGCCGCCGGCCAGGCGATGGCGAGCCAGGGCAAGAACCTGCTGATCGACAACCCCATCCTGGTCAAGCGCTGGGAGAACACCACCAGCGCCTGGACCGGCCGCAGCGGCTTCTCGTCGCCGCTGCGGGAGCTGCTGAGCTCGCACGGCATCGAGTTCAACGCCACGCCGCACGCGGCGCCGCCGAACTCGGTGGGCAAGTCGGCCGGCATCCCCAAGGCGGTGGCCAACAACACCAACGGCGCGCTGGCGCGTGACGCGATCGCCGACCGCTGGCGCGCCACCGGGCACGACGTGTCGATCGAACAGCCGCGCAACGGCGGCAGCCGGCGCGTCGACGTCGTCGCCGACACGCGGGGCGGCGATCCGCGCAACCGCACGCGCTTCGAGATCGAGTCCAAGGTCGGCTACACGTCCAAGAGCAGCACCATCGTCGAGCAGGTCGCCAAGGATGCCCAGGCGCTCGCCGAGAACCGCACGCTGCGCCAGACCGGCGTGGCGCTGGAGCGCGCCGGCAAGGTGCTGCGGCCCGTGGGCGCGGTGATGGATGCGATCGAGGTCGGCAGCGCCTTCCACGCGGATGGCAACCGGGTCGGCGAGAAGACCGGGCGCGCGGTCGCCGGCGTGGCCGGCGGCGCGCTGGGCGGCTGGGGCGGCGCGGCGACCGGCGCGGCCATCGGCACGGCGATCCTGCCGGTCGGCGGCACGGTGGTGGGCGGCCTGATCGGGGGCGCGATCGGTGCCTTCGGCGGTGACCAGCTCGCCAAGGGGGCCTTCGACACGATCAAGGGATGGTTCTGAACGCCGCGCCTGCGAAGATGGCGCGATGCTGAACTGGCTCAAGAAGATCGCCCCGCCGCCCGGGTCCACGCTCGAGCGGCGCCTGGCCGGCTACCCGGCCTACACCCTGCCCCATCCCGGGGACGGCGCGTCGCTGACGCCCGCCCAGGCGCAGGCCAACCTGGAGGCGCTGCTGACGCAGCGGGCGGCCCGGCTGGAGATCGTCGCGGCGCTGCTGCGCGACGAGGCCGGCATCGATGCCGCGCCCGCGCTGGCCGGCGCCGACCCGTCGGCCCTGCTCGACGCGCTGCATGTCTGGATGAAAGACGCGATGCCCGCGCTGCACGACCGGCACCGGGCGCTGGCGTCCACGGCGCGCTGGCTCGCCAGCCACCGGCGCGGCGACGAGCTGGTCTTCTCCTTCCTCGGCGACCTCGGGCTGCTGCTGGGCGAGCTCATCATCCTGGGCCGGCCAAACTTCCAGTGGGCGCTCGACCTGGATCCGCGCAACCGCCGCGCGAAGATGGTCAGCTGGCAGCGCCCGGTGCTGATCGCGCACCGGCCCGATGGCAGCGCCGTCGAGCTCGATCCCGAGGACGCCGTCGTCCATCGCTTCATCCAGCCGCGCGGCAGCGCGCTGGTGCTCAACGAGTGGGGCCGGATGGTCCTGGACGCGCGGGCCGGGGCGTACGACCGGGCGCTTTGACCGCCGGCTTGGCGTTGTGCACGCGGTTGGCGAGGAACACCTCGCCGATGTCCAGCGTGCTCTCGTGGCCGACATGGGCGGCGCAGGTGCCCAGCCACTTGTCGGCCGCCGTCCGGCCGAGCCCGAACAGCGTCGTCAGCAGCCCCGGATCGGTGTTGAGCTTGCTCGACGCGCCGAACGGCGCCAGGCCGTCCTCGTCGGCGATGCGGTGCAGCCGCATCTGCTTGTAATGCGTCGGATCGACGCGCCGGTCGCGCAGCAGCCGCTGCACGAAGGCGATCGCGCGCAGCTCGGCCACCAGGCTGGCGTTGAAGGTGATCTCGTTGATGCGGTCGTCGATCTCGGCCGCGGTGCGCGGGATGCCGGCGTGCTCGCGCGGATTGATCTGGATCAGCAGCACGTCGTCCGACGCGGTGCCGTAGACCAGCGGCCACAGCGCCGGATTGCCCGAATAGCCGCCATCCCAGAACGGCTCGCCGTCGATCACCACCGTCTGCGCGCCGTGCGGCAGGCAGGCCGAGGCCATCAGCGCCTCGATGCTCAGGTCCTCGCCGCTGAAGACGCGCGGCTGGCCGGTGCGCACCGAGGTGGCGACGACGAAGACCTTGACCGGTCCGTCGCGCAGCGCCTCGATGTCGACGTGACGCCGGACGATGTCGCGCAGCGGATCGAGATTGAACGGGTTCAGCTGATAGGGGCTCCACAGCCGCATCCAGGCGTCCCAGGCCGCGTAGCCGGGCCAGGCGCTGCGGTTGTAGACCCAGGCGGGGAGCTCCATGCGCGCGGCGTGGCCGGGGCCGGCCGTCTCGCCAACGGCGCCGACGACGCCGAAGCAGGCCGGCACGCCCGACACGTCCTGCCAGAAGCGCGACAGTGCCTGCCGCGCGCCGAGCGCCCCGCCCTTGGCGAAGCCGGTGGCCAGGACGGCGGCGTTCATCGCGCCGGCGCTGGTGCCGGAGACGCCGTCGGCCTGGAGCCGGCCGTCCTCGAGCAGCCGGTCCAGCACGCCCCAGGTGAAGGCGCCGTGAGAGCCGCCGCCTTGCAGCGCGAGGTCGATCAGGCGGGGAGCGGCCGACGGCTCGGCCGCCAGCCCGGTCTCGGGGACAGCCTTGGGTCGGGTGCCGGCTCTTGCCTTGGACCTGGCAGCGGTCTTGACGTTGGATGGAGCACTGGGCTTGGCGGTCGGCATGTCGGAAGGGCGCGCGGCGGCGTCCGGTGGCGGCGAAGCCCGCAGCCTACCGTGGCGGCGTGCCCCGCGTCACGCGATCACTTCCCGCCGCGCAGCTTCGCCAGCTGCTCCTGCGTCTGCGTCCACAGGTCCATGCCGACCTGCGTCGCGATGCCGGCGTTCACGCGGGTCAGCTTGTCGCGCATGCGGGCGGTCTCGGCGGGGCTCAGCTCGTTGACCGCCATCCCCTTGGCCTTGAGCTCGGCCAGCGCCTTGGCGGCCTCGTCGCGCGTGTCCTTGCGCTCGAAATCGCGGCTCTTGACCGCCGCCTGCTGAAGGATCCCCTGCTCGTCCTTGGACAGGCCGTCCCAGAATTTCTTCGACACCGTCACGATCCACGGGCTGTACACGTGGTTCGTCACCGTCAGGTACTTCTGCACCTCGTAGAACTTGGCCGACAGGATGGTGTTGTACGGGTTCTCCTGGCCATCGACGGCGTTGGTCTCCAGCGCCGTGAACAGCTCCGAGTACGGCAGCGGCACCGCGTTCGCGCCCAGTTGCTTGAAGCTGTCCAGGAACACGTTGTTCTGCATCACCCGCAGCTTGATGCCGTTCAGGTCTTCCAGCTTGTTGACCGCGTGCTTGCTGTTGGTCAGGTTGCGGAAGCCGTTCTCCCAGTAGACCAGGCCGACCAGGCCCTTCTCTGCCAGCTTGCCGCGCACCTTGTCGCCCACCGGCCCGTCCAGCAGCGCGTCGGCCTCGCGGACGTTGTTGACCAGGAAGGGCGTGTCCCACAGCGCCATCTCCTTGGCGATGCCCACCAGCGTCGCCGTCGAGCCCACCATCATCTCCTGCGCCCCGCCGATCAGCGCCTGCTGCATCTGCGTGTCCGGCCCCAGCGCCGCGCCGCCGATCGCGCGCACCCGCATCCTGCCGCCGGAGAGCTTCTGCACCTCGTCGGCGAAGACCTTGACGGCGCGGCCCTGGTTGCTGTTCTCCGCCAGGCCGTAGCCGAAGCGGATCAGGCGCGGCTTGACGTCGGCGGCGGCGGCCGGCAACGCGGCGCCCAGCGCGATCGTGGCCAGCGCGGCGGCGGCGGCCAGGGTACGGCGGCGAGTCTTGAAGCTCATGGTTGTCTCCTAGGGGGGAAAGGACTCGATTTGGACTCGATTTGGACTCGAATTCGGACTCGGATCCGGATTCAGCGCATCCAGCGGATCGGCTCCGTCACCAGCGCGGGGAAGGCGGTGAACAGCACCAGGATCAGCGTGTAGGTGATCAGGAACGGATTGACGCCCTTGATGACCTGGTGCATCGACAGCCGGCCCACGCCCGCCACGACGTTGAGCACCGTGCCCACCGGCGGCGTGATCAGGCCGATGGCGCCGTTGAGCACGAACATCAGGCCGAAGTACACCGGGTCGATGCCGGCCTTGACGGCGATCGGCAGCATCACCGGCGCGAAGATCAGGATCGTCGGCGTCAGGTCCAGCGCGGTGCCGATCACCACCAGGATCAGCATCATCAGCGCCATCAGCAGGCGCGGCGACTCGATCAGCCCGCCCAGCCAGCCGGTCAGCACGCCCGGCAGGTCGGCCAGCGTGATCATGTAGCTCGCCACCTGCGCGCCAGCGCACAGGAACATCACGATCGCCGTCGTCTTGGCCGCGCGCACCAGCACGCCATGCAGCTCGCGCAGGCCCATCTCGCGATGGACGGCGAAGCTGATCACGAGCGCGTAGAACGCCGCCACGACCGCCGCCTCGGTCGGCGTGAACACGCCGGTCTTCATGCCCCCGATGATGATCAGCGGCATCAGCAGCGCCCAGAAGGCCTTGGCGGTCGCGGTCAGGCGCTCGCGCATCGGCAGCGCGGTGCCCGGCGGCAGGTCGATCCGGCGCAGCTGCAGCTTCCACGCGATCAGCAGGCCCAGCCCCATCACCAGCCCCGGCACGATGCCCGAGATGAACAGCGCCGAGATCGAGGTGTTGGTCGTCACGCCATAGATCACGAAGGGCATCGACGGCGGAATGATGGGCGCGATGATGCCGCCCGACGCGATCAGCCCGGCGGAGGTGGCCATCGGATAGCCGTGGCGCTGCATCATCGGCAGCAGGATGGTGGCCAGCGCGGCCGTGTCGGCCAGCGCGGAGCCGCTCATGCTGGCCATCAGCACCGCCGCGCCGATCGCCACGAAGCCCAGCCCGCCCGGGATGTGCCCGACCCAGGCCTGCGCCATCTGGATGATCCGCCGGCTGATGCCGCCGGCGTTCATCAGCTCGCCGGCCAGGATGAAGAAGGGCACGGCCAGCAGCGGGAAGCTGTCGATGCCGGCCACCAGGTTCTGCGCCAGCAGCTGGGTGTCCCAGAACTCCAGCGCCCAGGCCATGCCCGCGCCGGTCAGCACCAGCGCGAAGGCCATCGGGATGCCCAGGCCCATCAGCAGCAGCATGCCGCCGGAGAAGACGATGAAGGACAGTGCCTCGTTGCTCATGGTCGTCCTGCCCTTACTCGACGTCGGACTCGTGATCGAGGTCCAGCGGCTGGTTGCGGATCAGCTCCCACAGCGCGATCACGGCGATCGCGGCGCAGGACAGCAGCGCCGGCAGCGGCAGCAGCGCGTTGGAGTAACCCAGCACCACCGAGCGGCTCTCCAGCCCCACCACGACCTGCTGCCAGGCGCCCCACCCGACCAGGCCGGCCGCGGCGATGACGGCGACGCGGATCAGCGCGGTGATCGCGCGCAGCGCCGCCGGCTTGCGCCGCAGCGGCAGCAGCAGGCTGGTGAAGGCCATGTGCTCGCCCAGCGGATAGGCCGCGGTCGCGCCGATGAAGACCATCCACACGAACAGCAGGCGCGAGAGCTCCTCGCTCGCTGCGATGCCGCTGCCGAAGCCGTAGCGCAGCACGACGTTGACGAACACGGCGAGTGCCATGACGCCGAGGCACAGGGCCATCGCGGCCTCGCTGGCGGTCTGCCAGCGCGAACGGCGCGCGGGCGCGGGGACGTCCTGATGGATGGGGGTCATGGCGCGGTCTCCTGGTTGTGCTGCGGCGCGAGCGCGTGCCGCACCTGCTCCGCCACCGGCAGCGCCGCCGGCACGGTCACGACGCCGGGCTCGCCGGTGGGCGGCTCCAGCGTGGCGAACTGGCTGTCGACCAGGCTCGCCGGAAAGATGTGGCCCGCCGCGCGGGCGGCGACCCGCTTCAGCGCCAGCGGCTTGTCGATCTCGAGGAACACGAAGCCCAGCGACGGACACGCGGCGCGCAGACGGTCCCGGTAGGCGCGCTTGAGCGCCGAGCAGCTCAGCACCACCGGTGCCTGGCCGGCGAGCAGCTCGCCGAGCCGGTCCAGCCAGCCCCAGCGGTCCTCGTCGGTGAGCGGCTGGCCGGCCTGCATCTTGGCGATCGAGGCCGGGGCGTGATGGGCGTCGCCTTCGATGAAGGGCCAGCCCAGCGCTTGCGCCAGCGCCTCGCCGACGCTGGTCTTGCCGCAGCCGGCCACGCCCATCACGACGATGGCGCGGGCAGCGGGCAAGGGGGTGGAGGCGGTCGGCGGCGTCATTGGATAGCGCTATCCCAAATGCTGAAAAGAGACGGCGATCCGGAAATTCCGGGGTCGCCGTCGAGTCCTCGTCACTGGAGGGCCACCCGCCGCGAGAGCCTTTCACACGGCGGGATAGCGCTATCTTAGGTGGTGCATCGTGGCACCAGGATAGGGATTACGCGAGGTTTCAGTGCCTCCCCCGCGCCACGCCCTGGGGCAGCGCCCGGATCCCGCGCAGGGAGGACAGCGCTATCCTCCTGCCGATGAACGCTCCCTCCCCCAGACGCCGCCGGGCCACCGGCCGCGCCACGCTGCAAGACGTCGCACGGGCGGCCGGCGTGAGCCCGATCACCGCCTCCCGCGCGCTGCGCGGCGAGCGCAGCGTCGCACCGGAGCTGGTCGAACGCGTCACCGCCGCCGTCGCGCAGCTGGGCTACATCCCCGATCCGGCGGCGCGCGCGCTGGCCTCGGCGCGCAGCAACCAGGTCGTGGTGCTCATCCCGCTGCTGTCGAACGCGCTGTTCGTCGACCTGCTCGACGCGGCGCAGCGCACGCTGCTCGCCGCCGGCTACCAGAGCCTCATCGGCGTCACCCACTACCACCCGGAGGAAGAGGAAGCGCTGCTGCGCACCTATCTGATGAACCGGCCCGCCGGACTGCTCGTCACCGGCTTCGACCGCACCGACGCGGCGCGCGCGCTGCTCCACGGCAGCGGCGTGCCCTGCGTCCATGTGATGGAGAACCGCGGCGAGCCCGGTCTCTATTCCGTCGGGTTCTCGCAGCAGGCGGCCGGCCATGCGATGACCGCCGAGCTGCTGCGGCGCGGCTACCGCCGCATCGCGTTCGCCGCGGCGCAGCTGGATCCGCGCACGCTGCAGCGCGCCGAGGGCTACCGCGCCGCGCTCGGCGCGGCCCACGATCCGGCGCTCGAGTTCATGGACTCGGCGCCGTCGTCCTTCGCGCTGGGGGCGGCGATGTTCGAGCGCGTGCTGCGGGCCGCGCCGGACGTCGACGCGATCTTCTTCAACAACGACGACCTGGCGCAGGGCGCGCTGCTGCAGGCCTTGCGCCTGGGCTTGAAGGTGCCCGAGCGCGTCGCCGTCGTCGGCTTCAACGACCTGACTGGCGGGGACCAGATGCTCCCGCCGCTGAGCACGGTGCGGACGCCTCGCGGCGACATCGGCCTGCACGCGGCCCGCATGCTGGTGGCCTTGATGCACAACGAGCCGGTGCCCGAGACCTGCGTGGACCTCGGCTTCCAGCTCGTGATGCGGGACAGCTGCTGAGCGCCTCCCGGCGCCCTTCCCTCCAGGTCTGCGTTCAGAACGGCGCGGGCCGGGTCCGGACCTGCCACTCGCCAGGCGGCCGCCAGGTGGCGCGCACGCGCAGGAGACCGAAGGGATGGCGCGTTTCGAGGCGGACGCGCGGGATCGCCTGCGAGCCGCATCTGATCGCCGGCAGCGGCATCAGCACCGAGTCCGTGGCGCGCGCCGCGACGGCCAGCCAGCGCGTGCCGCCCGGCAGCGATGGCTCGCCCAGCGTCACGGCGATGTGGCTGCGCGCACGTCCGGATGGGTTCCGGGCCGAGAGCGCGAGCATCGCGGTGTCCCCGGCGAAGCACAGCGATGGCGGCGCGACCCGCAGCCGCAAACCGCGCAGGGTCTCGATGCCCACCGCCAAGCAGGCCGTCAGCAGCCCCATCAGCGCCAGCCCGAAGGCCATCGGCAGCCAGGCGTTCGACGAGAGGCCCTGCGTCAGCAAGGGCACGGCGCAGGCCAGCAGGACCAGTGACAGCCAGGACGGGGTCACCCGCAGGTCGCGGAGTGCGAGCGTGGTCTGGGCGACCGGATCGGCGCGGCAGTCCGGCGCGGTCGCGGCGACGCACGGAGCGAGGGAGAGGGTGCGCAGCTGGCTGCGCAGCGGCAGGCGGATCGAAGGCGGCGTGGGCTGGAAGGACATCGCGGAATCGTCCAGACGTTGACGGAACGGCGACTGTCCGTCGCCGCTCCGCCTCCGCGCCATCGTCTAGACGGGTCAACCGCTGTCGTCCGCCGACCTTGCTGAGCTAGCTCCGATGAGTCAGCTCCGTCTTCAACCCTCAATCGGCGATCCCCGGCGCGGGCGTGCCCGGGGTCCCGATCACGGCGTTCCCCTCGGAGGCCGTGGCCGGTGCGGACGGCGATGCGCCGGCCGCCTCCGCCGTGAAGGTCTTGCGGCCCTTCACCAGGTAGGAATAGATCACCGGCACCACCACCAGCGTCAGGAGGGTCGACGTGATCACGCCGCCGATGATCGCGCGGCCCATCGGGGCCTGCATCTCGCCGCCCTCGTTCAGCGCGATCGCCATCGGCAGCATGCCGAACACCATCGCCGCGGTCGTCATGATGATGGGCCGCATCCGGATCAGGCCCGCCTGCAGCAGCGCCTCGGGCACCGACAGCTGCTGGTCCTTGCGCGCATGGTTGGCGAAGTCCACCAGCAGGATCGCGTTCTTCGTCACCAGGCCCATCAGCATCACCAGGCCGATCATCGAGAACACGTTCAGCGTCGTCTTCCACAGCAGCAGCGCCAGCATCACGCCGATCAGCGCCAGCGGCAGCGAGGCCATGATCGCCACCGGCTGCACGAAGCTGCCGAACTGGCTGGCCAGCACGATGTAGATGAAGATCAGCGCCAGGCCCATCGCGATCAGCAGGCCGTTGAAGGCCTCCGCCTGCTGCTTGCCGTCGCCATCGACCATGAAGCTGATGCCCGGGGGCAACTGCGTCTCCTTGATCAGCTTCTGCACGTCGGCGTTGACGTCGCCGCCCGGGCGGCCCTGCACGCCGGCATACACCGCCTCGCGGCGCTGCAGGTTCTGGCGGCGGATCACCTCGGGGTTGAACACCGGCTCGATCGTGGCGACCTGCTCCAGCGCGATCGGCGAGCCGTCCTTGGCGAACGCCACCGGCAGGCCGCGCATCTGCTCGATGCTCTGGCGCTGCGCCTTGGGCAGGCGCAGCAGCACCTCGACCTGGTTGCCGTCCGGCGTGGTCCAGTAGGTCGCGATGTCGCCGTTGACGTAGGCGCGCAGCGACGAGGCCACCTGCACCGCGTTCAAGCCCAGCTCGCGCACCGCGGAGTCGCGCAGCTTCACCGCGAAGGCCGGCAGGCCCGGCTTGACGGTGGTGTCCACGTCCACGGCGCCCTTGATCTTCCTGACCTTCTCGGCGAAGTCCTTGGCCACCTGCGTCAGCACCTCCGGGTCCGAGCCCAGGATGGTCACCCACACCGGCCGGTTGAAGCCGACGCTGACCTCGACGCCGGGGATGCGCGCGATCTCGGCGCGGATCGCGTCCTCGACCTGGGTCTGCGTCCGCTTGCGCTCCTTGCGGTCCACCAGCGCGATGTCCAGGTTGGCCTGGTTGCGGCCGGTGGCCAGCCCTTCCCCGCTGCTGCCCACGACGGTCGAGACGGTCTTGATCTCGGGGAACTTCGCCAGGATCTCCTCGACCTGGCGCACCTTGGCATCGCCCCGGTCCAGGCTGGTGGCCACCGGCATGCGCAGCGTCAGATGGGTGAAGCCCTGGTCGACCTGGGGCTGGAACTCGCTGCCCACGGCCGGCACCAGCAGGATCGCCAGCACGAAGCTGCCGATGCCCGACAGCGTCACGATGCCGCGCGGCGTGATGGTGGCCGGGCGCAGCCGGCGCGGCGCGGACTTGTCGCGCTCGCCATCGGCGCCGAACGGACGCCCGAAGGACGGCAGCACCCACAGCCGGTAGCGGCGCGGCGAGAACACCCAGCGCAGCGTCTTCTCGTAGACGGTGTGCAGCACGTCCATCGCGGCATCGGTGGCGCGGATCAGGTGGCCGATCACCGGCACCTTCTTCACGTAGGCGCTGGGCGGGTCCGGCCAGACCGAGGACAGCATCGGGTCCAGCGTGAAGCTGACGAACAGCGACACCAGCACCGCCACCGCGACGGTGATGCCGAACGGATAGAAGAACTTGCCGACGATGCCGCCCATGAACGCGACCGGCACGAACACCGCGCAGATCGCGAAGGTCGTGGCCATCACGGCCAGGCCGATCTCGTTGGTGCCGTCCTCGGCCGCCTGGTGGTGGCCCTTGCCCATGCCGACGTGGCGCACGATGTTCTCGCGCACGACGATGGCATCGTCGATCAGCAGCCCGATGCACAGGCTCAGCGCCATCATCGTCATGAAGTTCAGCGTGAAGCCGAAGGCGTAGATCGCGATGAAGCTGGAGATCACCGAGATCGGCAGCGTCAGCCCCGTGATGATGGTCGAGCGCCAGCTGTGCAGGAACAGGAACACGATCGCCACGGTCAGCAGCGCGCCCTCGATCAGCGTGTGGCGCAGGCCGTCCAGCGAGTGCTTCACGAAGTCGCTGTTGACGTAGACCAGGCGCAGCTCCATGTCCTTGGGCAGCGTCTTGCGCAGCTCCTCGACGGCGGCCTTGACGGCCTCGCCGGTGGCGACGATGTTGGCGTCCTGCTGCTTGAAGATGTTGAAGCTCACCGCCGGCTGGCCGTTGATGCGGGCGATGGAGTCGAGCTCGCGCTCGCGCTCGCTCAGCGTGCCCAGGTCGCCCAGCGTCAGCGCCAGGTCGCCGCGGCGCGCCACCACGACATTGGCGAACTGCTTCGGATCCTTGACCTTGCCCTCGACGCGCAGCATCGCGTCGTCGTAGTGGTTGGAGATCAGGCCCACCGGCGCGTCGGTGTTGGCCGCGTTCAGCGCCTTGGAGATCTCCGCCGGGGTGATGTTGTAGGCGCGCAGCCGGGTGGGATCGAGGTCGATGCGGACCTCGCGCACCGCCATGCCGCCCACGTCCACCTTGGCCACGCCCTCGACGCGGCCCAGCCGCTTGGACACGGTCAGGTCGGCCAGCATCGACAGCTCGCGCAGCGTGCGGTTGGGGCTCATCAGCGCGGCCACGATGATGGGCTGCGCGTTCTCGCCCTGGAAGCGCTGCACCATCGGCGGCTTCACGTCGCGCGGGAACTGCGCCTGCGCCATCGCGACGCGGTCGCGGATCTCCTGCATGCCGCGGTTCATGTCGGCGTTCAGCGAGAACTCGACCGAGGTCTGCACCCGGCCCTCGAAGCTGCGCGACTGCACGCGCTCGACGCCGGCGATGGTGTTGAGCGCCTCCTCCAGCGGCTTGGCCACTTCGCGCTCGACCGCCTCGGGCGAGGCGCCCGGGTACTGGATGTCGATCTGCGCGCCGGGGAAGGTGATGTCGGGCGACTGCTCGACGCCCAGCTTGGAATACGCGACCAGCCCCAGCACGCACAGCGCGACCATGACCATGGTGGCGAAGACGGGGTTGCGGATCGAGACGCGGGTCATCCACATGGTGCGGCTCCCCGGTTATTGAGCGGCGGCGCCGCTGGCGGCCGCGCTGGCGACACTGGCCTTGGGAACGCGGATCTCGGCGCGCTCCCCCTCCTTGAGGTTGTCGAAGCGCGCGCCCAGCACCTGCGACTGCGGCGTCACGCCGGCCAGGATCTCGACCCGCCCTTCCCGCGCGTCGCGCCGGCCGGTGGTGACGATGCGGCGCACCAGCGCGCCCTTGTCGATCAGCCAGACATGCTCCTGGCCGGAGACGCTGCCGATGGCCGTCGCGGGCACGGTCAGGCGCTGCTTGTCGTCGGCCAGCTCGACGCGGGCCACCGCGTACTGGCCGGCGCGGAAGCGCTCGCCCGGGTTGTCCAGCGCCAGCGTCACGCCGATCGAGCGGGTGCCCGGCTCGGCCGCCGGCGCGATGCGCGCGATGCGGGCCGTCACCGGCTCGTCGACGCCCTCGACCTTCACCTGCACCGACATGCCGGGCGAGAGCTTGCCCACCTCATGCGTGCCGACCAGGCCGGCCAGTTCCAGCTTGGACAGGTCGACGATGGTCAGCACCTGCTGCTCGGCGGCCACCTTCTCGCCGGGCAGCGTGTGGCGCTTGGCGACGATGCCGTTGATCGGCGAGATCAGCGCCGCCTGGCGCAGCAGGACCTCGCTGGTGCCCAGCTGGGCCTGCGCCGACAGCATCTGGCCGCGCGCCGACTCGAGCTGGGCGCGGGAGTTGTCCAGCGCCGTGGGCGCGATGAAGTTCTGCGACGCCAGTCCCTGATTGGCCTTGAACTGGCGTTCGGACTGCTCGTACATGGCGCGCGCGGATTCGACGCTGGCACTGCGCTCGGCGACCTTGTGGCGGAGTTCCTCCAGGTCCAGCTGGCCCAGCACCTGGCCGGCCCGCACCCGGTTGCCCTCCACGACCGCGAGGCGGTCCAGACTGCCCGACGCCTTGGCGCGGACGACCACCGTGTTGGGCGCGACCAGCGGGCCGGAGAACTCGATCACCCCGGGCATCGCGGCGAGCACCGGCTTGACGACCTCGCTGGCCTGGAATTCCAGGGCCGGCTTGCCGGCGTCCTTCTTGGGCGCGGACGCATGGCCCGCGCTCGTGGCGTACACGCCGGCACCGCCAGCCAGCACGGCCACCGCCACACCACCCAACCACCACTGCTTGCGCATGATCTCCCCCATCCGTCGACATGGGATCACCGGTCCGATGATCCTTGAATGCGGCGGAGTGTAGGAATCCCGAATTTGACCTGTGAGCGACCTGCGACGAATTGCAGTTTGCGCGTCATGGCCTGCTTTTCTCCGGGACTGAAATCCTTCGAATGAAGGACGAAATGCAGATCCAGGTGGGGGACGGACGGCGGGGAAGGCTCAGCTGGCCTCGGGCCGCCGGGCGGCGATCGCCGGGATCGGCAGCTCGACGTCCGCGCATTGCGCGCGGTCCATCAGCACGTGATCGATGACGACCAGCGCCAGCATCGCCTCGGCGATCGGCGTGGCGCGGATGCCGACGCAGGGATCGTGGCGGCCGAAGGTCTCGACGACGGTCGGCTCGCCCGCGCGGTTGATGGACGGCTTGGGCGTGCGGATCGAGCTGGTCGGCTTGATCGCGATCGACACCCGCAGGTCCTGGCCGCTGGAGATGCCGCCCAGCACGCCGCCGGCGTTGTTGCTGGCGAAGCCCTCCGGCGTCAGCGCGTCGCCATGCTCGCTGCCGCGCTGGCGCACGCTCTCGAAGCCGGCGCCGATCTCGACGCCCTTCACCGCGTTGATGCCCATCATCGCGTAGGCGATGTCGGCGTCGAGCTTGTCGAACAGCGGCTGGCCCAGGCCGGCCGGCATGCCGGTGGCCTCGACCATCAGCTTCGCGCCCACCGAGTCGCCGTCCTTGCGCAGCGCGTCCATGTAGGCTTCCAGCGCCTCGATCTGCGACGCGTTGGCGGCGAAGAACGGGTTCTGGCCGACGTGGTCCCAGCCCTCGAAGGCGACGTCGATCTCGCCGAGCGCGGTCATGCAGCCGCGGAAGCCGATGCCCAGTTCCTGCTTCAGCCACTTGCGGGCCACCGCGCCGGCCGCGACCATCGGCGCCGTCAGCCGGGCCGAGGACCGGCCGCCGCCGCGCGGATCGCGCAGGCCGTACTTGCGCCAGTAGGTGTAATCGGCGTGGCCGGGGCGGAAGGTGTCGAGGATGTTCCCGTAATCCTTGCTGCGCTGGTCCACGTTGCGGATCAGCAGGCAGATCGGCGTGCCGGTGGTCAGGCCTTCGTAGACGCCGGACAGGATCTCGACCTGGTCCGGCTCCTGGCGCTGGGTCACGTGGCGCGAGGTGCCGGGGCGGCGGCGGTCGAGCTCAGGCTGGATGTCCTCGGCCGACAGCGCCAGCCCCGGCGGGCAGCCATCGATCACGCAGCCGATGGCCGGACCGTGGCTCTCGCCGAAGTTGGTGACGCGAAACAAGCTGCCGAAAGTGCTGCCGGACATCTGGAGAACCTGCCTGGGCGGGAGAAACCGAAGTCGACGATTCTACGAGCGCGTCCCCGGAGGACGGCCCGAGATGCGCCCGCCCGCGGCCGCTTCAGGCTCCTTCAGCGATGAACTCAGCGCTCGGGTCCGGCGAGGCATCGGCGCCGGCCGCGGCCTCGCGGGCGATGCGCGCCTGTGCCGCGGGATCGCGCTCGAAGACGGCGATGCTTTCCACGTGCGCCGTGTGCGGGAACATGTTGACCGCGCCCGCCATCGTGCAGCGGTAGCCGGCCACGTGGACCAGCAGCCCCGCGTCGCGCGCCAGCGTCGACGGCGCGCACGACACGTAGACGATGCGCTCCGGCGGCGTCCAGCCCGGCGCCAGCGACGGATCCTTGACCAGCTCCGCCAGCGCCTTGACGAGCGCGAACGCGCCCTCGCGCGGCGGGTCGATCAGCCAGCGGCCGGCGGCGCCATCGGCGGCCAGCAGCTGCGGCGTCATCTCGAACAGGTTGCGCGCGACGAAGCTCGCCTTGTGATCCAGCCCGTTGCGCCTGGCGTTCTCGCGCGAGCGCTGCACCAGCGCCTCGCTGCCCTCGATGCCCAGCACCTCGCCCGCCTGCGTCGCCAGCGGCAGCGTGAAGTTGCCCAGGCCGCAGAACCAGTCGATGACGCGCTCGCCGGCCTGCACGCCCAGCAGGCGCAGCGCGCGGCCGACCAGCACCGTGTTGATGTGGTGGTTGACCTGCGTGAAGTCGGTCGGCTTGAACGGCATCAGCACGCCGAACTCCGGCAGCGTGTACGCCAGTTCCGGGCCGCCCTGATCGAGCAGGTGCACCGTCTCCGGCCCCTTGGGCTGCAGCCACCATTGCACGCCGCGCCCGGCCGCGAAGGCGCGCAGCTTGGCGAGGTCGCCCGCGCTCAGCGGCTCCAGGTGGCGCAGCACCAGCGCGATGACCTGCGTGCCGCCGGTGTCACCGATGGCGAGCTCGATCTGCGGCAGCCGGTCGCGCGCGTCCATCGAGCCGATCAGGTCGCGCAGCGGCATCAGCATCGCGCTGACCTGCTCCGGCAGCACCTTGCAGACCTGCATGTCGGCGATGTAGCGGCTCTTGCGCTCATGGAAGCCGACCAGCACGTGGCCCTTCTTCGGCACGTAGCGCACCGACAGGCGGGCGCGGTAGCGGTAGCCGGTGGCCGGCCCCTCGATCGGACGCAGCAGCGCCTCGGCCTTGACCTTGCCCAGGTGCCAGAGGTTGTCCTCCAGGACGCGCTGCTTGACCGCGACCTGCGCGGCCGGGTGCAGGTGCTGCATCTTGCAGCCGCCGCAGGCGCCCGGGTGTAGGCCGAAATGCGGGCAGACGGGACGCACGCGCTGGGAACTCTCACGGCGCATCGCCACCAGCGCGGCCTGCTCCCAGTTGTTCTTCTTGCGGCCGACGGCGACCTGGACTTCCTCGCCGGGCAAGGCGCCCTCGATGAACACCACCTTGCCTTCGCTGTTGTGGGCCACGCCCTGCGCTTCAAGGTCCAGCGATTCGACCTTCAGCCATTCCGATACGTCAGTCATGGGCGCGCATTATCCCAGCGCGGCCCGAGGGGACTGAATTCAGCCGATGGGGTTCAGAAGATGGAGTCGCGGCTGATGCCCTGCCGCATCATGTTGCGCTTGAGCTTGGCCAGCGCCTCGATCTGGATCTGGCGGATGCGTTCGCGCGTGAGGCCCAGCCGCACCGCCAGGATGTCCAGCGTCTCCGGTTCGCGGTCGGCCAGTCCGTAGCGGCCGGCGAGCACTTCGCGCTCGCGGTCGCTGAGCGAGGCCAGCCCGCTCTTGAGCAGATCCTCGAGTTCATGGCTGAGCCGGTGCCCGACGGGATCGATGGCCTGTTCATCGGCGACCAGGTCCAGCATCGATTCGCCGCCGTCGCCGTTGCGGTCGACCGGCGAATCCAGCGAGCTCGGCAGCTCCGCGTAGGCCAGCAGTTCCGCCACCTCGTCGACCGGCCGGCCCAGCGCCTGGGCCACGTCCTCGGCGCGCACCACGCCTTCGCCGCCGCGCTGCGCCGCGGCCGCCTCCAGCGCGCGGCGCGCCTTCAGCACCTGATTCAGTTCACGAACGATGTGGACCGGCAGACGCACCAGCCGCGCCTGATGCATCAGCGCGCGCTCCACCGCCTGGCGGATCCACCAACTGGCATAGGTCGAGAAGCGGAAGCCGCGTTCGGGCTCGAACTTGCCGATCGCGTGCATCAGGCCGAGGTTGCCTTCCTCGATGAGGTCGCTCATCGGCAGGCCGCGGCCCAGGTAGTTCTTCGCGATGCTGACGACCAGGCGCAGGTTGTGCTCGATCATGGCCTGACGCGCCTCGAAGTCGCCGGCGCGCGCCTTGACGGCGGTGGCGAACTCTTCCTGGGGGGTCAGCAGCGGGGTGCGGCGGATGTCGCGCAGGTAGGCCTGCAGCGCATTGGTCGCATCGCCGTCGGCGGGACCGAGATCGCCCTTGCGCGCCTTGGCGCGGCCGGCTTCCGATTCGGCGTCGCGCAGCGCGCGGACGTCGTCGTCCTCGTCGCCATCGGCGGCCGCGGCCGGAGCCGGGCCATCGGCGGCCGGCGCGAGTTCGCGCTCATCGGCCGGCTCCGCGGCGGCGTCGGCCGTGAGTTCGGGAGGGAGTTGGAAACGGCCCGGGTGGCCAGGGTGATCCAGGCCATCGGGCAGGTGTCCGTCGGAGGAAGAGGCGCGTTGCAGGTTCATGTCGCGGCGCCTCCTTGAGCGCCTCAGCGCGCGGGCAGCAGCCTGGAAGGATCGATCGGCTTGCCCTGCTTGCGCACCTCGAAGTGCAGTCTCACCGCGTCGGCGTCGCTGCTACCCATCTCGGCGATCTTCTGACCCTTGCGCACCACCTGGTCTTCCTTCACCAGCAGCGTCTGGTTATGCGCGTACGCGGTCAGATAGTTCGTGCTGTGCTTGATGATGATCATGTTGCCGTATCCGCGCAACCCCGCTCCCGCGTACATCACGCGGCCATCGGCGGCCGCGAAGACCGGATCGCCGGCCTTGCCGGAGAACGACAGGCCCTTGTTGCGGACCTCGTCGAAGGGCGACGCCACAGGGCCGGACGAGGGCCAGCCCCAGCTGATATCGTCATCGTCCTTGGTCGCCACCGGCGGCGTCGGCGCAGCGGCGCCGCTGGCGGGGCCCGAGGCGGCGGCGGCGGTCGTCGCCGGAGCCGGGGACTTGCCATCCAGCGGACGGGTCTCGACCTTGGAGGTCGCCAGCGGCTTGGTCGTCACCGCGGTCGGGTCGACGCCCGGCGGCACCACGCGCAAGACCTGACCCACCTCGATCAGGTTGGGGTTGTCCATGCCGTTCCAGCGCGCCACGTCCTTCCAGCCCTGGCCGTTGTCCATCGCGATGCGGATCAGCGTGTCGCCCGGTTTGACCGTGTAGTAGCCGGGCTTGCCGGCGTTCTCGGCGCCGGGGAGCGGCTTGGATTCGGGCGCCGGCGTGACGGCGGTGCCGGGGATGGACGATTGCGCGGTCGAGCCCTTGCCGACGGTGCGGTCCTCCACCGGCGCGCGGTGCGGCGTGTTCTGGCAGCCTGCGAGCGCCATCAGCACCACGGTGGCTCCAAGCAGCGGAAGACGGAAGAGTTGTTGCATGCGCGCGTGTGTGTCGTTTGGGAAAGCCGAAGCGCGGCGCCGTGAGGCAACCGCGCTACAGGACCCCTGATTTTAGGGGCACGAACAGGACCGCTTCATGCAGGCTGCGCAGGAAGCGCGAGCCCGCGGCGTCGCGGACATGGTCGATGAGGACCAGGACTTGCCCCCGGCCGCTGGGCGCCGTCATCGGCGCGACCAGCCGGCCGCCGGGCGCGAGCTGGTCCAGCCAGGCCTGCGGGATGTCGTCGCCGCCGGCGGCGGAGATGATGCTGTCGTACGGCGCGGACGGCCGGTGGCCGAGCATGCCGTCGCCGTAGACCAGCCGGACCTGGTGATGGCCGGCCAGATTGGCGCGCGCCTTGTCGTGCAGCGGCTTGAGCCGCTCGACCGACACCACCTGTTTCGAGAGTTGCATCAGCAGCGCCGCCTGGTAGCCGCAGCCGGTGCCGATCTCGAGCACCTTGCCCAGATGGCCGCGCTGCTGCGCACCCGGCGCGGCCAGCATCAGCGCCATCATGCGGCCCACCACGGACGGCTTGGAGATGGTCTGGCCATGGCCGATGGGCAGGCTGGTGTCCTCGTAGGCCTGCGTGGCCAGCGCGGAGTCGACGAATTCATGGCGCGGCACGGTGGCCAGCGCCTGCAGCACGCGCTCGTCGCTCAGGCCGTCGCGGCGCAGCCGCTGCACCATGCGCTGGCGCACGCCGGCCGAGTCCAGCCCGAGTCCGATCGGCGTGGTCTGGCGCGCCTTGATCGCCGCGGCCTGCTGCCAGTGCCCCTGCGGCTTGAGCGGCTCGCGCGCATCCGCGGCCGCGGCCGCGCCGGGCGTGCCGGCGCGCGCCGTCCCGAGCTTGTCCAGCGACAGCGGGAAGCGCTTGGACCGCGGCGGCAGCGAGGTCATGGACGGCCGTCGTTCTGCAGGCGCTGGGCCCACTGGCCGAGCGTGGCGTGCTCGGTCAGGTCGACCTGCAGCGGCGTGACCGACACCGCGCCGTTGCCGGTCGCATGGAAGTCGGTGCCCTCGCCGGCCTCGCGCTCGGCGCCCGCCGGGCCGATCCAATAGATCATGTCGCCGCGCGGGCTGCGCTGCTGGATCGTCGCCTCGCTGGCGTGGCGGCGGCCCAGGCGGGTGACGCGGCGCGGCAGCGCGGCCGCGTCGGCGCGGTTGGGGATGTTGACGCTCAGCAGGAAGGGCTGGCCCAGGCCGCCGGCGATCACGTCCTGGATCAGCGCGCGCGCCACGGCGGCGGCGGCGTCCAGGTGGCCCCAGCCCTTCTCGACCTGCGAGAAGGCGATCGACGGGATGCCGAACAGGTAGCCCTCGGTGGCGGCGGCGACGGTGCCCGAATAGAGCGTGTCGTCGCCCATGTTGGCGCCGTTGTTGATGCCGGAGAGCACCAGGTCGGGCCGGTAGTCGAGCAGGCCGGTCAGCGCCAGATGGACGCAGTCGGACGGCGTGCCGTTGACGTAGCGGAAGCCGTTGGACGCGCTGTAGACCGACAGCGGCCGGTGCAGCGTGAGCGAGTTGGACGTGCCGCTGGCGTTCTGCTCGGGGGCGATCACTTCGACCGTGCCGAGCCCTTCGCACGCGCGGACCAGGGCGGCCAGGCCGGGGGCCAGGTAGCCGTCGTCATTGGCGATGAGGATGCGCATGGGGCGGCATTGTAGGCAGGCCGTCACCCGGGCGACGCGAGCCCCTGCGCGGGCTGCCTATCATGCGCCCTGGCTTCCAGCATCAAGGAGACGGCATGAAGGCTTGGCTGTGCGAGAACCCCGTCGGCGTTGAGGCGCTGCAGTGGAAGGAGCTGCCGTCGCCGCAGCCCGGTCCGGGCCAGCTGAAGGTGGCGATCAAGGCGGCGAGCCTGAACTTCCCCGACCTGCTGATCATCCAGGACAAGTACCAGATGAAGCCGCCGCTGCCCTTCGTGCCGGGGACGGAGTTCGCGGGCGTGGTCGAGGCCGTCGGCGACGGCGTGACCGGCTTCAAGCCCGGCGACGCGGTGGCGGCCTTCACCGGCACCGGCGGCTTCGGCACCGAGGCGCTGGTGCCCGCCGCGCTGGCGCTGCCGCTGCCCGCGGGTTTCCCGTTCGAGGACGCGGCCGCCTTCATCTGCACCTATGCGACCAGCCACCACGCGCTGATGGACCGCGCCGCGCTGCAGCCCGGCGAGACGGTGCTGATCCTGGGCGCGGCGGGCGGTGTCGGCACGGCGGCGATCCAGATCGCCAAGGCGGCCGGGGCGCGGGTGATCGCGGCGGCCTCGTCGGACGAGAAATGCGCCCGCTGCCGCGAGATCGGCGCCGACGCGACGATCAACTACGCAACGGGCTCGCTGCGCGACGAGCTCAAGGCGCTGACCGGGGGCAAGGGCCCGGACGTCATCTATGACCCGGTGGGCGGCGACCTGGCCGAGGCCGCCTTCCGCTCGATCGCCTGGCGCGGGCGCTACCTGGTGGTGGGTTTCGCGCAGGGCGCGATCCCGGCGCTGCCGCTGAACCTGGCCTTGCTGAAGGGGGCGTCGCTGGTCGGGGTCTTCTGGGGAGAGTTCGCGAAGCGCGAACCCAAGCGCAATGCCGCGATGATGATGACGCTGGCCCAGTGGTACGCGGCGGGCAAGATCCGCCCGGTCATCGACCAGGTCCTGCCGATGGAGGAGCTGCCGCGAGCCTTCGCGCGGATGGCCTCGCGGCAGGTGGTGGGCAAGCTGGTGGTGGTCAACGGCTGAATGAGCGGCTGACGGCGGCCCGACACCCCGCTTTACGGGGCATGCAAGCCGGGGGGGCGCTGCTAGGATGCGGGCAGCTTTTGCTCCCCACACCATGGCCGTCAAAGTTCTCATCGTCGAAGACAACCCCGTTGCCCGCAGTTTCCTGTGCCGCGTGGTGCGTGAGAGCTTCAGCGACGGCATGGAGATCACCGAGGCCGGTGACCTGGAGGGCGCGCGCCGCCAGCTGGCCAAGGTGGAAGCCGAAGGCGGGCCGGGCAACGGCTACAAGCTGATCCTGATCGACCTGGAACTGCCCGACGGCAACGGCATGGAGTTCCTGGGCGAGCTGGCCGGCCGGCCGGCGGTGAAGATCGTCACCACGCTGTACTCGGATGACGACCACCTGTTCCCGGCGCTGCAGCGCGGCGCCGACGGCTACCTGCTGAAGGAAGACCGCTTCGAGGTGCTGGTCGAGGAGCTGCAGCGCATCGTGCGCGGCCAGCCGCCGCTGTCGCCGGCGATCGCGCGGCGGCTGCTGTCGCACTTCCGGCCGGGGTCGACGGGGGACTCGGGCCCGATGGGACTGAATTCCGGCTTCGGCAGCCTGACCTCGACGGCCACGGTCAGCACGCGCGGCGTGACGCTGGACCCGCTGCCGGAATGGGAGCGCCTGACGCCGCGCGAGAACGAGGTGCTGACCTACCTCAGCAAGGGCTTCACGATCAAGGAGATCGCGAACCTGATGGGCATCAAGTGGTTCACCGTGAACGACCACATCAAGTCGATCTACAAGAAGCTGAACGTGTCCAGCCGCGCCGAGGCGGCCGTGCTGGCCAGCAAGCAGGGCCTGGTCTGAGGCCGTGCGGCCCCACCCTCACCACCGATAGGCGGCCTTGGCGTAGTACTGCCGCCCGTTGAAGCCGAACGGCGAGAACTGGCTGTAGGCCAGGATGCCGCCGATCGCATTGGCCGTGATGACGCGGTCCGGATAGCGGTTGGTGAGGTTGTCGACACCGGCGCTGATCTGCCAGGCGCCCTGCTCCCATCCCGCCGACAGATCCAGCAGCCAGGCCGGCCCGAAGGTCTGGTCGTTCGCCGCATTGGACTGGCGGACGATGAAGCTGCCATAGCGGCTCGCGGCCGCGCGGCCGATCCATGGTCCCCAGCGATGCTCGGCGCCAAGCACCAGCTTGTCCTTCGGCGAGCCGACGGTGGCCCGCGCCAGCGTCACGCGGTCGATCAGCTCCAGGCCATTGGCCGTCAGCAGCGCCGGGTTGTCGTCGACATGGCGGATCGAGTTCTTGTTGTGGTTGAACGCGACGGTGTACTGCCCCCGACCCGCGGCGCCCCAGTCCTGCTGCCAGGTGCTCACCAGATCCACGCCGCGCGTGCGGGTGTCCAGCGCATTCGTGAAGTAGCGGCCGGCGCTGACCAGCACACCCTGCGCCGCGAGCTGGCTCCGCAGCGCCGCCGGCAGCGAGAGGTTGGCGGAGAGCAGGATCCTGTTGTCGATGTCGATCTGATACACGTCGACGGTGGTCTGCCATTGCGGCAGCGGCTGCAGCAGCAGGCCAGCGCTGAAGTTCCGGGACTTCTCGGCCTTGAGCGGGCGCGCGCCGAGCGCCGCGGCCGCCGCCGATTCAACCGGGAAGGTCCCCGCCTCGACGAGCGCGCCGTTGATCAGGTTGGTCGAGGTGGTGGCGAAGTACTGCTGCGCCAGCGAAGGCGCGCGGAAGCCTGTCGACACGGTGCCGCGCAGCGCGATCGCCGGCGACCAGACATAGCGCCCGGAGAGCTTGGCCGAGGTGGCCGAGCCGAAGTCGTTGTAGTGCTCGGCCCTCAATGCGGCGGAGGCGCTGAAGGCCCGCGTGACGCGGCCCTCGAGACTGGCGTAGGCGGCGATGTCGTGGCGCGAGTGCGCGCCCGCGTTGCCCGGCTGGAAGCCCGGGAAGCCCGAGGCGCCGCCGGATTGATAGGAGCCGGGTTCGCCGGCATCGATCTCGTAGCGCTCGCGGCGGGCCTCGGCGCCGAGCGCCAGCGTCCACGGCGAGATGAGGCCGAGGTCGACCTCCCGCGAGACATCGAGGTTCAGCACTGTCTGCTGGTTGCTGAGCCGGCCGGCATCGAAGCGTGTCGGGCTGGCGTTGCCGAGCGAGTAGTTGGCGGTGTTCGCGACGTCCATGTCGAAGCGGTTGCGGCCGTGGTTGACGCTGGCGTCCCACGACCATCCGGCCCATTCGCCGCGCAGGCCGGCGATCAGGCCAAGGTCGACGCTGGTGCTCTGCTGCAGCGGGAGGAAGCCCTCGGGATAGAGCCCGGCGACGTTGTTGGTGACCGCGGTGGCGCGGGTGCGCCAGAACGCGGCGGTGACCGTGTCGCGGTGGCTGAGCGTGGCGACGGCGTAGGCCTGCAGGCTGCCGGCGAGCGGCAGTTCCGCGTTGAGCACGGCGGATTGCTGATGGCTGTCCGGATCGCCGAGCCGGTTGTTGATCTGGCCGAAGCGCGGTTCGGTCGCGGCCTCGCGGGTATCGAGCCCGGCGCGATTGGTGCGCTGCTGATGGCGGTTCTCGAGCGCGACGCGCAGCCAGCCATCGGCACCGAGCGCCAGGCCGGCGCTCACGGACTCGGTGTGCCGGAAGCCGTCGCCGGCGTCGGTCTGGCCGACCTCGACGCCGACGCTGCCGCCGCGCGCGCCCTTCTTCAGCACGATGTTGATCACGCCGGCGATCGCATCGGAGCCGTACTGCGCCGCGGCGCCATCGCGCAGCACCTCGACGCGCTCGATGGCGGCGAAGGGGATGGTGTTCAGGTCGACGGGCGCGGAGCCCCGGCCCTGCGTGCTGTTGATGTTGACGACCGCGGTGGTGTGGCGGCGCTTGCCGTCGATCAGCACCAGCGTCTGGTCCGGCGAGAGGCCGCGCAACTGCGCGGGCCGGACCGCATCGGAGGCGTCGGTCAGCGACGGACGCGGAAAGTTCAGCGAGGGCAGCAGCTGCGCGAGCGCGGTGGCGAGTTCGCTGGCGCCGGTGCGCTGCAGGTCGGCGGCGCTGAGGACGTCGATCGGCGACTCGGACTCGGCGATGGTGCGATTGACGCGGCGCGTGCCGGTGACGACGACTTGCTGGAGCTGATCGGCCGATGCGGCCGTCGCGGATGGCGGCGAGGTCTGAGCATGGACGGTCGGCGCGAGGCTGGCGATGGAGGCGAGCGCGACGGCGCTCAACGGGCGCTGAGGGCGAAACGGCAGACGAAGGGACATGGGGGCTTTCGAGTATTCATCGATCAAGACAGCCCCATAGCCTGCGTGAGCCGGCGTGCCCGGGCAAAGAAGCTCGGCGCAGATGCTCATGCGGAGGGAGCATTCGACAGCCCCGCCCCTCACGCCACCGGCCGCTGCGTCTCCCCCCATTCCGGATTGATCAACGCGAAGGTCTCGTGATCGCGCCAGGCGCCGTCGATGAACAGGTAGCGCGGGCTGAAGCCCTCGCGCTCGAAGCCGAGCCGCTCCAGCACCCGGCGGCTGCGCTGGTTGTCCGGCCGCACCGACGCCTGCACCCGGTGCAGCGACACCGCCGGCCCGAACGCCTCGTCGAGCAGCCGCCTCAGCGCCTCCTGCATCAGCCCCGCGCCGACGCACGCCCGATCAAGGCTGTAGCCCAGCATCGCGCTCTGGAACACGCCGCGCGTCACGTCCGACAGCGCGCATTGGCCGACCACGCGCTCCGGCGCGTCGAGCGACGACAGCCAGAAGCGCCAGGACGTGCCCGCGTCGAAGGCGGACTCCTCGCGGGCGAGCCGGGCTCGCGTCACCTCGAGCTCCCAATGGTCCGCCGCGCGTGTCGGATCCCAGCGCGCGAAGTGCTCGGCGTTGCGGGCCTGATAGTCGATCGTGGCTTCGGCGAGCGCGGACGCCGAAGCCCGCATCAGCAACCGGTCCGTGCGCATCTGCTTGAGCGGCGAGCCCGCGCGGCGGCCCACCGTGAAAGAAGAGGAAGACATCCCGCCACTGTAGTCCCGCGCCACATGACCAACGCCTCGTCGCGAAAGCGGGTGCACAATCACGGCCGCCGTTTCCGGCCTCCCCCTTCCAGCTCCGGCCCATGCCTCGCTTCAGCCGCTCCGTCCGCTTGTGGATGCTCGCCCTCACGGTCGCGAGCCTCCTGCTGGCGTGGCCGTTGCACGAAGCCCGGCACGTGAGCCAGCCCATCGCCGAGCAGGTGGCCATCGCCACGGCGGCGTTCGAGGCCACGACGGCCGCCGCCTCGCTCGCCAATGCCGGCATCGGTGCCGGCATCGATGCCGACGCGGACGGGCACGACGACACCGGCTCCTCCGAAGCAAAGGGCGCCGGCTGCGCCTGGTGTCTCTTCCACGCGCAGCACGCCGTCGCCGCGGACGCGCCGCTGCCGTTCGCCTTCCACGCCGAAGCCTCCGCGCCTCCCGCCTCCCCGCCCCGTGGCCTCCCCACCGGACGCTGCGCGCTCGCCGCCGATCCCCGAGGACCGCCCCGGGCCTGACGCGTCCCCCGCCGGACGCCTGACACCCCCGTTCGCCTTGCCCGATCCCCGTCCGCGCCACCGGCGCCGGACGGCCGCCGCGCATCGCGCCGATTCCAGTCCAGCGCTGCCCTGAGCGGATCTCCCGATCCGCGCGGCGGCCTGCCCGCGCGCGCCACGCTCCCCGGCGCGCCGCGGGACCTGCCCTCGTCCTGCCATGACCATCTCCGCTTCCCCCGCCCTCGGCCGTCGCTCCGCCTTCGCGCCGACGCCCCTCTCCTTCGCGCTGACACTCGCCTTCACGTCGTTCGACGCGAACGCCCAGGCCACGGACGCGTCCGTGTCGTCCGCGTCGTCCGCGTCGTCTGAGGCGCCCTCCGCGCAAGCGCTGCGCCGCGTCGAAGTCTCCGGCCGCCCCACGTCGCCGGCGCGTCAGCCCGGCGATCGCAACGAGCTCTCGCTCAAGCCCGCCGCCCTGCCCGCCGCCGTCCAGCACCTGGGCGAGGAGGACATGGCCGCCACCAACATCGGCCGTGACATCTCCAACGTCTTCCGCCGCGTGCCCGGCGTGCTGGCCCACAACATCGACCAGGGCGAGACCGGCAACGGCTTTCGCATGCGCGGCTTCGCGACGCAGGGCACGCACGGCGCCGACACCGCCGTCCTCGTCGACGGCGTGCCGCAGAACATCCCCTCCGGCCAGGGCGGCGCGGGCCATGGGCCGGTCTTCCTCGAATGGCTGAGCGGCGACATGATCGGCGGCATCGACGTCGTGAAGGGGCCGATCTCGGCGCTCTTCGGCGACCAGAACCGCGCCGGCGCGGTGGACATCCGCACCCGCGACGGCGGCGCGGCGACGCCCTCCAGCCTCGGCGTGACCATCGAGCACCACGGCCTGCGCCGCGCGTCGCTGGTGCTCTCCAACACCTTCGGCGGCGGCGCGGACGGCGCGCTGGCGGCGATCGACTCGCTGCTCATCGCCGACATCCATCGCAACGACGGCTATCGCCGCGACTCCCGCACCGACCGCGACACGCTCTTCTGGAAGCTGGGCACGCGCGTGGGCGATGCCCGCTACAGCCTGCGCTTCACCCGCTACGTCGCCGACTTCGACGCCGCGGGCTACCTGCTGCTGACCGACCTGGAGCGGGGCCTGGATCCACGCTCGACGCAGGCGGGCAATCCGGGCTTCGGCAACGCGCGCCGCACGATGCTGGTGCTGAACCGCGCGCCCGCCGACGGCGACGTCGGCTGGCAGGCGACCGCCTATGCCGAGCGCTTCGACCGCACGCGCGGCATCGCGACCAGCGCGACACAGCACACGGTGGGCACGGACCATCGCGACATCTTCGGCGGCCGCGCGCTGCGCCACCTACGGCTCGGCGAGGACGCCACGCTCCTGCTCGGCGCCGAGGCCCGCGCCGATCGCGGCGACGCCTCCCGCCGCATCGAGGTCCGACGCGTCCCGACCGCCAACTACATCAACGCGCAGGAGCTGGACCTGCTCACCTACGGCGTCTTCGCGCAGGCGCAATGGCGGCCGCGGCGCGACCTCAAGCTCAGCGCCGGCGCGCGCTACGACCGCTTCGACTACGACATCGCCAACCTCAAGCTGCCGGCCGCCAGCACCGGCTACCGCAAGGGCGTGATGACGCCCAAGCTGGGCGCGTCCTGGTCGGTGACGCCGGCGCTGGAGCTGTTCGCCAACGTCGCGCAGGGCATGCGCTCCCCGGCCGCGGAGCAGATCAGCAGCAGCGGCCCGGCCGGCCCGCTCGGCGCGCGAGGCGGCATCGTCAGCCCGGTCGCGCCAAGCAAGGTACGCTCCTACGATGCCGGCTTCACCGCCGCGCCGCTCACCGGCTGGACCGTCTCCGGCTCGGCCTACCTCATCCAGAACGACGACGAGATCACCGGCCAGCCCGATGGCTCCTTCAGATCGGTCGGCGACACCTCGCGCAAGGGCTTCGAGCTCGAGGCCCGCTGGCAGCTCGCCAGTTCAACCAGCATCCATGCCAGTGCCGCCCGCATCGTCGAGGCCACGATCAACAACCCCGTCCCCAACACCGGCGCGAAGCTGCCCGTGCCCGCGCGCCAGTTCAAGGCCGGCGCGCGGCACCGCTTCGCGCTCGGCCCCGGCCGTCTGACGCTGAACGCCGATGCCTACGCCCTCGGCGGCATCCCGTACTACGCGGGCACGCCGCAGACGCAGGAGCGCACGATGCCGGCATACATGCGCTACGACCTGCGCGCGACTTACGACTGGGGCTCGATGCAGGCCACGCTGTACGCGGTCTTCCAGCCCCGGCGTTTCGCCTCCGAGATCGCCTATGGCAGCGCGGCCGGGCTGATGTTGTCGCCGGTGCCGCGCGCCACCGCCGGCGCTTCGCTGAAGGTCTTCTTCCAATGAGCGCCGCTGCCTTGCTCGAGGCCCGGCGCCTCGTCATCCGCCGCGGCGACCGCGTCACCCTCGACACGCTGGACCTGACGGTGCCCGCCGGCTGCGTCTACGCGCTGCTGGGCGGCAACGGGGCTGGCAAGACCACCGCGCTGAACGCGTTGCTGGGCTTCGTGCCCGCGGCCTCCGGCCAGGCGCTGGTGGACGGCATCGACGCCTCGCGCGACCCGCAGGCGGCGCGCGCGCGGATCGCCTACCTGCCGGAGAACGTCGCGCTCTACCCCTACCTCAGCGGCATCGAGAACCTGCGCTACTTCTGTGCCCTGTCCGGCCTGCGCCTGGGCACGGACAGCGCCCGTGCGCTGCTCGCCGCGGCCGGCCTGGCCGGCGAGGCCCAGCCGCGCCGCGTCGGCGGCTACTCCAAGGGCATGCGGCAGAAGGTCGGGCTCGCGATCGCGCGCGCCCGCAAGGCCCGCGCGATGCTGCTCGACGAGCCGACCTCGGGCCTGGACCCGTCGGCCGCCAACGAGTTCGCGCGCGGCGTGCTCGCGGCGCGCGACGAGGGCCTGGCGATCCTGATGGCGACGCACGACCTGTTCAACGCGCTCCAGGTCGCGGACCGCATCGGCATCCTGCGCGAAGGCCGGCTGGTCGCCGAGCTCCCGGCGCGCGACATCGCGCACGACGAGCTCGAGCGCATCTACCTGCGCCATGCGCGCGCCGCGGACGAGGTGTCGCCATGATGGGCGCGCTGGTGCTCAAGGAAACGCGCGCGCTGCTGCGCGACGGCCGTCTCTGGATGCTGGGCGGGGCGCTGTTCCTGCTCTTCGTGGCGATGCTCGCGACGGCCCAGCTGCGGCTGCAGCGGGCCGGGCAGGAACGGCAGGAGGCCGAGGCCGCGTCACGCGCGCAATGGGACCATCAGGGCGAGAAGCACCCGCATCGCGGCGCGCACTTCGGGCTGTACGCGTTCAAGCCGGCATCGCCGCTGGCCGGCATCGAGCCGGGCATCGACGCGCATGCCGGCCAGGCGCTGTGGCTGGAGCCGCACCGGCGCAACATGGCGATGTTCCCGCCCGCGGCGGACGCGGCGCCGTCGATCGGGCTCGGACGCCTGACGCCGGCCTTCGTGCTGCTGACGCTGGTGCCGCTGCTGATCGCGGTCCTCGGCCACGGCACGGTGGCGCAGGAACGCGAGTCCGGCACGCTGCGCCTGCTGCAGGCCTGCGGGGCGCGCGCCCGGCCCCTGGTGCTCGGCAAGTGGCTGGGCCTGTGCGCCGGCATGAGCCTGGTGCTGATGCCAGCGCTGCTGATCGGCGCGTGGCTGGTCGTGGACCGGCGCGGCCTGCCGCAGGCGCTGGCGCTGGGCGCGGCGCTGATCGCGTACTACGCGGTGTGGGCGGCGCTGACGGTGCTGGTGTCGATGCACAGCCGCAGCTCGCGCGCGGCACTGCTGGCATTGATCGCGGCGTGGGTGATGGCGATGTTCATCGTGCCGCGGCTGGGCGCGGCGCTGGTCGAGCATTCGACACCGCTGCCGACGGGTCAGGTCTTCTGGGCCGCGATCGCCAAGGACATCGAGGACGGCCTGCCCGGCGATGGCAACGCGCGGGAACGCCTGCGCGCGCATGAGGCCACCCTCCTCGCCGGACATGGCGTGACCCGGCTCGACGACCTGCCCTTCGGCGCGAACGCGAAACGCCGGATGTTCCGCGATGCCTACGCGGCGCGCGTCCATGCCTTGCACTTCAGCGCCCTGTGGGAGGCGCGCCTGCGGCAGCAGGTGCTGCTGCGCGGCATCACCTGGCCCAGCCCGATGGCGCCGATGCGCGCGATCGGGAGCGCGCTCGCGGGGACCGACCTGGCGCACCGGCGCCATTTCGAGGATGCCGCCGAGCAGTACCGCCAGCGCTTCACCACGCTGATGGATGAATGGGACCTCCAGGCGACGCGCGGCCTCACGGCCTCCGACCGCAAGTACGCAGGCGACGCGCAGTGGCAGGCGATGCCGGCCTGGGCCTATGAACCGCCCGGGATCGGCTTCGCGCTGCGATCGGCGTGGCCGGACTTCGCCGCGCTCGCGCTGTGGCTGGTGACGGCCGTGGCCGCGCTCGCCCTCACGGCGCGGAGGGTGGCGCCATGAGGCTCTTGAACCTGCCGCCATCGCTCGACACCTGGCGCGCCGAGGGCCTGAGGCTGCGGCGGCTGCCGCTGGCGCGGGTGGCGCTTGGCGCGCTGCTGCCGGTGTTGATCGCGGTCTCGACCGCGGCGGGGCTGGAAGCCCGCGCCTGGCGACAGGCCGCGGTGGAGGACGGGATCCGGTTCGCCGCCGCCCGACAGGAAGCGCTCGACCAGCTCCGCGAGAAGCCCGCCGGGCCGGCTGCCGCGCAGGCCACCTACCAGCTCGGACGCGGTGAACTGGGCGCGACGCGCATGCCGGTGGGCGACGGGCTTGCGTTGGGCGTTCAGCGTCTGGAGGTGCTGCCGGTCCGTGAGAAGGCGACGCTCGACAGCCGCCATGTCGACGCGCGTCCGCTGGGCGCGCTGCGCAACCCGCTGCTGACCGAAGGCGGCCTGCCCGGCGTGCCCGCGATGGTGGCGCTGCTGTTGCCGCTGGTCGCGCTGTTGCTGTGCGCCGGCCTGCTGCAGGAGGAGCGCGAGCAAGGCCGCCTCGGCCTGCTGCGCGTGCAGGCCAGGCACGGACTCGCGCCCGTGATCGCCGCCGCGCTCGGCTGGCGATGGCTGGCGCTGTGCGGCGTCGCGATGCTCGGCACGCTGCCGGCGCTGCTGCTGGACCCGGGGACGTCCTTGGCGGCCATCACGGCGTGGGTGGCGGCGCTCGCGGCGTTCTGCGCGGCATGGGTGGTGCTGGGCGGCCTGCTGTCGTGGCTGCCCGTCTCGGGCGCGGCGGCGATGCTTCTGGCGCTCGGCGCGTGGCTGCTGCTGACCTTCGCGGTGCCGGCCACGCTCATGACACTCGCCGAGCGCGAATCGTCAATGCCCTCGCGCCTCGCGGCCATCGTCGCGATCCGCGACGCGCAGCAGGACAGCGAGGAGCGCGAGGAGGCGCTCGCGCGGGCCTGGTACGCGACGCATCCGGACGTCCCCGCCTCGCTGCCGGCCGTGTGGCCGGCGAGCTTCGCGGCGCGCGTGCTCGAGCAGGACAAGCGGCTGCGCCCGCTGATGCGCCGCTTCGACGAGAGCCGCCTGAAGCAGGCGGCCTTCGTCGAGCGCTGGTCGTGGACGTCGCCCGGGCTTGCGCTCGTGCTGGCCGGCGAGCGCCTGGCCGGCACGGATGCGGCCAGCCACGTTCGCTACCTGCGCGAGGTGGAGGCCTTCGAGGATCGCTGGCGCGCGTTCCTTGTCCCCCGGGTGATGGGCCGGCGCGGCCTCGATCCGGCGGATTGGGATGCCCTGCCCCGCGCGGACCTCGCCATAAAAACTCATCACCTTCGTGACTTTTTTCGCTAGGAGTTTGTAGTGCTTCAACTACAAAATCGACGAAACACTACAAGGTGATGGCGCCGGCTTGAGACGGCGCCCCGCCATCCGCCCCGCCATCCGTTTGCACCGGGCGCAGGGCGCCAGGACATGAGGCGCAGTTGATGACTTCAGGATCCCAAGCTCCGGCCACGGAGGAGAGCCCGCCACCCGCGGGACGCCACGCGGCGCCAGCCGACAGCCGATTCGCGGAGGACGACGCAGGTTTCGCGCTCTCCGCCTTCGCCGACTCCGCCCCGCACGCGGATGCCGCCCCTTCCTCCACCGTAATCGCGCTCGTGCGCTGGCCCCAGATGCGCCGGCTGCCTGCCGCGCAGCAGGTCGACATGGCCCGGATCTGCGCGCTGCTGGCGCATTCGCCCTCGGCCAGCTTCCTCATCCATCGCCGCTTGGACCTGCCCGTGGCGACGGTGCGGGCCCTGCTGCGCGAACTGCGCCATCAAGGATGCCTGCGCGCCGCCGGACGTGCCGCCGCAGCGAGCGCCCCGGCGGCTGGATTCGAGGAGCCGGTGCGCGGCGACAGCCTCTGGAGCAAGCTGCTCAAGCGGCTCAGGAGCTGACGATGGAAAGCCGGATCCTGTTGCTCGGCCCCGTCCGCGCCGGCAAGACGACCGCCATCCGCGCGATCAGCGACATCGAGACGGTCGACACCGACGTGCGCCCGTCCGACGACGTGGCGCTGCTGAAGGCGACCACGACGGTGGCGATGGACCTGGGGGTGGTGAGGCTCGACGAACGGGACCGCATCGTCCTGTACGGCGCGCCGGGGCAGGATCGTTTCGACTTCATGTGGGAGATCCTGCTCGCGCAATGCGAAGGCGTGCTGCTGCTGATCGACGACTCCGCGCAGGATCCGGTGGCGGATCTGGCGCATTACTACGGCCTGCTGATGCAGCCCGGCCAGAAGCGGCGTCCGCTGATGGTGGGCGTGACGCACTTCGACGGCCGCCCCGACGGCGACCTGGCCCGCTACGAAGCGGTGCTGGAGCCGGCCCGCGTGGCCTGCGGCTGCCTGTCGTGCTCACCGCCGGTGCAGGTGCTGGATGCTCGCGAGAGCGATGACGTGCGGGCCCTGCTGACCGGGCTGGCCGCCATGCTCGAGGTTCAGCAGCGCTTCAGGACCCGGCCTTGTCTGGCGTGAACGCGCTCACGGGACACGGCGATCCGCCGCACGGCACGGTGCTCGCGCTGCGAGGCTTCGGTGTCTCGTACGGCGAGCGCCGCGTCCTGATGGACATCGACCTCGATCTGCCGGGCAAGGGCGTCACCGTGCTGCTGGGCCCCAGCGGCACCGGCAAGTCCACGCTGCTCCGGACGCTGTCCGGCGTCAACGACGGCCATCCCCTGCTCCGGCTCGACGGCCACCGGCAGTACCAGGCCAGGGACCAGCGCCCGCCGCTCGTCATGCAGAAGACCCCGTTGATGGTCTCCAGCGTGTTCGAGAACCTGGTCGACGGATGGCCGGCGCGCGCGCGCATGACCGCCCGCGAACAGGTCATTCATGTGTCGGCCTGGCTGGCGTCGCTCGGCCTGCAACGGCTGAGCGGACACCTGCGGGACGCCGTGCTCGACATGCCGCCCGCCGACCAGCGCCTGGTGGCCATCCTGCGCGCGGCCCTGCATGAGACACCGCTGATGCTGGTGGACGAACCGACCGCCGGCCTGCACGGGGATGAGGCCGCCGCCATCGTGGACCTGCTGCGCCTGCTCGGGACGCGGCGCGCCGTGCTGGTGGCGACGCACCACCTCGGGCATGCCCGCGCGATGGCGGATCACGTGCTGCTGATCGCCAGCCGCCGGGTGCAGGAGTTCGGACCGGCGGGCGCCTTCTTCGACACGCCGCGCTCGGACGCCGGACGCGAGTTCCTGCGCACCGGCTCCTGCCCCGAGGAGCCGCTGGCGGCCATCGACGCCGCGCCTCAAGACCCTCCCGCGCCGGAGCCCGGACGGACCGCGGCCCCGGCCGTGGCGCCCGCGCCGGCCCGTCCGCGTTCGCTCGGGCCCACCGGCTTCGCCTGGCTGATGCCCGGGCAGCTTGCCGGAACCCCGTGGCCGGGCCTGGTGCATCCGGCGGACTATGACCTGGGCCTGCTGCAGGGCGTCGGCGTGACGCGGCTGGTGTCGCTGACCGACCGGCCGTTCGACGCCCCGCGGGCCGCGGCTTGCGGCATGACCGTCAGCCATGACGCCATCATCGACATGCAGCCCCCGACGGCGGAACAGGCGCTGCGGCTCTGCCGCAGCCTGGACGAGTGGCTGGGCCGCGCGGAGGTCGTGGCCGTGCATTGCCGCGCGGGTCTGGGCCGCACCGGCACCTTGCTGGCCGCCTACTGGATATGGCGTCATGCCGGACGCCTGGACGGGGGCCGGGCCTTGCGGGACGTGCGCCAGCGCCACCCGGGGTGGGTGCAGTCCCCCTCGCAGATCGAATTCCTGGACAGGTTCGCGCGCGACGTCGCGGGCGGACTGCAAGTCCTGGGCGAGCGGGCGGGCCTGGCTCCCGCGGCACGCATCTCCCCGTCTCCCTGCTAGCCGCTTGCGCGGCATTCCCCCTGTTTCTCTTCCAACGTTTCTCCTCCAACGAAAGGCATCCCATGTCCAAGCTCGACGCAGCCCTGCAGAAGGCCATCACCAGTGTTCCCGATTGCGTCGCCACCGGTTTTGTCGACCTGGCCTCCGGCATGTTGCTGGGCGTCAAGACCGTCGACTCGCATCCGCAGGAGGTCATCGAGATGCTGGCCGCCGCCACCGCCGACCTGTTCCAGGGTCCCAGCGTGGTCGCCATCGAACGGCTGTTCCGCTCGGCCCGCGGCGTGCCCGAGGACGGTCATCACTACTTCCAGGAAATGATCGTGAACAGCGACAACCTGATCCACGTGTTCCTGCGCGGCAAGCGCCAGCAACAGGTCGCGACCTACGTGTGCCGCAAGGGCGCCAACCTCGGCATGGTGCTGACGAAGGCGCGCATGGCGCTGCCCGAGATCGAAGCGGCGCTCTGAGCGGATGACGCCCCCCACCGCCCTCTCCGCGGCGCAGTCCAGCCAGGCGCGCTCGGTGCTGCGCGCGCTGCGCGGCGATCACCACGCCATCGAAGCCTGCGCGTTGATGACCAGCGACGGCCGCGTGGTGGCCTCCGTGCTGGGCCAGGACATCGATCCGGACCGGTTCGGCGCGATGTGCGCGGCGCTGCTCGCGCTGGGCGGCCGCGCCGCCCGGGAAGCGCAGCGCGGCGAGCTGCAGCAGCTGATCCTGGAAGGCCAGGCGGGTCCCGTCCTGCTCACGCGCACCGGCGAGCACGGCGTGCTGGCGGTCGCGGCGTCGCCCGAATGCCCGCTGGGGCGCCTGCTCATCGGGGCGCGCACGGCGGCGCTGGCGATGGCGGGGCTCATGGGTGGGATGACGGGCGGGATGACGGGCGGGGCTCGATGACCACCGTCCGCTACGTCGACCTCACGCCGCTGGGCGTGATGCGCGGCCTGTCGGAAGGGCGCCGCGACGATGCCAGCGCGCTGCTGCAGGCGCTGTTGCTGCGCGATCCCGGCCGCGCCTGGGAGCCCGCCGAGCTGGCGGCCTTGCCGCCGAGGCGGGCGCAGGACTGGGCTCGCCTGATGTTCCAGCTCCAGCGCGCGGCCTGCATCGACACCTTCCTCGCGCCGCCCGCCAATCCGGATCCGCGCTGGGCCGGCGTCCAGTCGGACCTCGCGGCGATGGTGGCGCTGGGCGCCTCGCAGGCGGCCCTGCTGGATGCGGACGGACTCGTGGTGGCTCAGGCGCTGGGCGCCGACTGCCAGGACCGCCGGGACCGCGGCACGGCATCGCCGCCCCAGGCCTGCGTGCGCTTGCGAGCCGGCGACGGCGCGAACGCCGCCGTCTACGGCCTGGCCCTGCAGGGCCTCGCCCCCGAGCGCTGCCCGCCGCTGGTGCGGCTCGCGCGCCGCCTGGTGCGGCTGAACACGGCCGTCGCCCCGGCACCGCCGGCGGAACCCGCCCGCCCGGTCGAGGACCTGCTCGCCCGGGAGCTGCGGGGCCTGGCCGACCACTGCCCCGGACTGCTGAGCACGGCGATCGCCTCGCGCGATGGCCTGGCGCTGGCCACGACCGGCGCCCTGCAGGCCGACGCGCTGTCCGCGACCTCGGCCTTCCTGCTGGACGAAATGGATACGCACCTGGGCCCGCTGCGGGAAGTCGGCAGCGCCCGCGAGGTGCTCGTGTGGACCGACGGCGGCCCCTGGTACTTCTCGGCGATCGGCCCGCTGCCTTATCTGCTGGCGCTGCACGCCGCGCCGGACGTGCCTGCCGCGCTGCTCCGCCACGCGGGCGCCCTGGGCTGCGCCCGCATGGTCGCGCTGCTGGCGCCCTTGACCGCGCGCCCATGACCGCGCCCGTGACCGCGCCCATGACCGCGGCCTGACGCCCGGGCCCTGGGCCTTCCCAACCTCTCTCCCCTCCACCCCGACGCGCCATGACCTCGCCCTCCCTCGCCGTCTTCGGCATCACGCATGCCGACCTGCCCACCACGGACCTGGCGCGCGCGCTGCGCATTCATCGCGACCTGCTGGGCTTCTGCGAGACGGCCAGAGGCGACGGATGGATCGATCTGGATGCCGGCGGCACGATCGCCCTGCGCCTGATGCAGGTCGCGCGGGTGGAGCATCGCTGTCTGCTGCGCGTTCGCGTTGGCGATGTCCAGGCCTGCGTCGACGCGCTGGTCGCGAACGGCCTGTCGCTGACCCTGGCCGCGCAGCGCAGCGCGGAGTCCACGCTGGCCGCCACGCTGCAGGACCAGGACGGACATGCGATCTGCGTCTGGCGCCACTTGAGCGAGGACGAGTACGACACGGCGCCGGAACTGCCCAAGGTCAAGGCGTGGACGCCCGAAGCCGACGCGCTGTTGAAGCAGTTGCTGAAGGGGGTGCCCGCGTTGTTCCGGGCCCTGGCGCGCCGCAAGGTGACGCGCGTGACGGAGAGCCTGGCCGATCCGGGGCACAGCGTGGGCACGGAGGAGGTCATTCGCGGCTTCATCCTCGCCAGCCCGCGGATCACGCGGGAGCGCAACCGCAAGCCGCTGGTGGAGGCCGGCATCGACGTGTCGCGGTATCAGGCGGAATGGGATGCGCCGTAGCGGCGCCGGCGCCGCGGCTCAGCGCGGCTCAGCGCGGTGGATCCGGCGGCGCAGCCGCGTGACGGGCCGGAATCCACGCGCCCAGCAGCGCCGCCGCCGCCAGCGCCAGCACGCCCGTGACCGCGATGCCGCCCGCGAGCGACGCGGTCGCGACCAGCGCCGACAGCAAGGCCGGTCCGCAGGAGCCGCCCAGGTCCGACAGGAAGCGCCACACCGCCAGGAAGTACGCGCGGCCGTGGCGCGGCGCGAAGTCCGCGCCCAGCGTCATGATCAGGCCCGAGCCGATGCCGTTGCCGAAACCGATCGCCGTCGCCGCGATCAGCAGCGTCGCGAAACCGGCGGTGAACGGCATCGCCAGCAGCGCCACGCCGATGATCGCCATCGACGGCACCGCGACCCAGCGGCGGCCCTTGGTGTCCATCACGCGGCCCGCCGGATAGAAGAGCAGCATCTCGATGCCGCCGGAGATGCCGTAGATCAGCGAGGCCACGGCCGGCGCGAGCAGGAGGTGATCAGCCCACAGCGGGATCACCGCCTGGCGCGAGGCGCGCACCGCGCTGACCAGCACCACGCCCAGACCCAGCGTCAGGAATACCCGGCGGTGATCGGCCACGATGGTGCCGAGCGAGACCGGCGCTGGCGCGGGAGCGCCAGGGGGATGCGGCGGCGGATGCAGGTCGGGCAGCCGCAGCCCGATCGAGGCCGCCGCGAGCACGCCCGCGATGCCGACCGCGAAGGCCGCCTGCAGGCCGAAGGCATGCACCGCCGCGGCCGACAGGAAAGGCCCGATGAACATGCCGATCCGCATCACGCCGCCCAGCGTCGACAAGGCGCGCGCGCGGTAGAGCGCGGGCACCGCCTCGGTCAGGTAGCTCTGCCGCGCCAGCATGTAGACCGCCTGCGACATGCCCACCATGAAACAGCCGATCGAGAACGGCACCAGACCCGAGGTCAACACGCACAGCGCCATGCCGAGCGCGCTCCACACCCCGGCCGCGACGATCGCCCAGCGCTCGCCCCAGCGCATCGTGATCACCGACGCGGGAATGTTGTTCAGCAGCGAGCCCAGGCCGATCAGCGTGACCACGAAGGCCGCCATCGAGACCGAGGCGCCCAGGTCCCGCGCCATCAAGGGCACGATCGGCAGGATCGCGCCCTCGCCGACGCCGAACAGCAGCGATGGACCGAAGGCCGGGACCGCGATCTTGCGAAGGGAGAACTCGGGCTCGGTTGAAGTGGGTGGCATGCGGAGGCTGCTGGCCCTCACCCCTGCCCTCTCCCGCAAGCGGGCGAGGGAGTAAGAGGCGCGGAGCATCAAAGGTGAAGCAAGCGGGCGAGGGAGTAAGAGGGGCGGAGCATCAAAGGTGAAGACGCGCGGGGTGCAGCGGCCCTTTCTTGCACCCTCTCCCGCGAAGTGGGAGAGGGAGGGGTGAGGGCCTGCGGCCGTGGCAGTGAAGATAAGCCAAGCCTCCCCAGCCCCGCGCCGCTACTCGCCCGGCTCAAGGCGTCCAGCGCCCGCCCAGTGCGCGCAGCAGTGCGATGCGGTTGACCTGCTCGGTCTGGCGCAGCGTCACGAGCACGCGCCTGGCGGTCGTGAGCTGGCGCTGCGCGTCGAGCAGCTCCAGCTGGCTGCTGCCCCCCAGCCGGTAGCTGCGTTCGGCCAGTTGCAGCGAGCGCTCGGCCGCGTCGACCTGGGCCTGCTGCGCGTCGAGCCGCTCGTCCAGCTGGTCGCGTACCGCCAGCGCGTCCGCGACATCGCGGAACGCCGACTGCAGCGCCGATTCATAGCCCGCCAGGGCTTCCTGCCGGCTGGCCTCGCTGACCGCCACCTGCGCGCGGCGCTGGCCGCCGTCGAACAGCGGCAGGTCGATCTGCGGCGCGATGCTCCACACGCCGCTGCCGCTCTTGAACAGGCCGTCGAGGTCCGGACTGCGCGTGCCGCCGCTGGCCGTCAGGGTCAGGCGCGGGAAGCGCGCGGCCCGGGCCGCGCCCACGTCGAAGGACGCGGCGCGCAGACGCTCCTCGGCCGCGCGCAGGTCGGGACGCCGCAGCAGGACCTCGGCCGGCAGGCCGCCCGGCACCGCCGGCAAGGCCATCGCGGACTGCGCGCCCTGCGCGGCGGGCAGCAGCCGATCGGGCAGCGGCTGACCGGCGAGCAGCTCCAGCTGCAGCCGCGCCTGCGTGACCGCCGAGACGCTCTCGGCCGCGTCGCCGCGCGCCGACTCGAAGGCCGTGCGCGCCCGTGCCCGTTCCAGCCCCGAGGCCGCGCCCAGCGCGTACTGGCGCTCGGCGAGCTCATGCGAGCGCCGCTGGCTCTCGCGCAACTCCTGGTTGAGCACCAGCCGCTGCTGCGCCGCCGCCAGGCCGAGCCAGGCCGTCGCCACTTCCGCGGCCAGGCTCAGCCGCGCGCTGCGCTGCGTCTCCTGTTCCGCGAGGAAGCGCGACAGCGCCGCGCCCTCCAGGCTGCCGAGCCGGTCGAACAGATCGATCTCATAGCTCGCCAGGCCGAGGTTGACGGCATAGGCCGTGGCCGCGCCGCTGCCCGTCGTGCGCTGCCGCGTCGCGGAAGCGCCCAGGCCGATCTCCGGCAGCCGGTCCGCGGCGGTGACGCGGTACTGCGCCCTCACCCGCTCCACGGCCGCGGCGCTCGCGCGCAGGCTGCGGTTCTGGTCGAGCGCGATGGCAACGACTTCATCGAGCCGCGCGTCGCTGAAGAAGCCGCGCCATTCATGCGAGGCCTCCACGGCGGCGGCGCTGGCGCTGGCGGCGGCCGGCGCCGCCGCGCGGAAGTCCTCGCGCATCGGCGGACGCGGCGTGCCGGTGGGAGGCACGAGGCTGCCGCAGGCGCCCAGGCCCAGCACGGCAGGCAGCACGGCGAAGATCCCGGCGAAGGTCACGGCGCGCTTCATGCCCGCACCTCCGGCTGCGCGGCGTCACCCGGCTCGCGCGGGGGTCCCTCGAGGGCACCGGGCCCGCCGGCCTTGGCCTGCCCGCCCCGGCTGAAGCGCTGCTTGACCCACAGATAGAACAGCGGCACGAAGAAGATCCCCAGCAGCGTCGCGCTGCCCATGCCGCCCAGCACGCCGACGCCGATCGCGCGCTGCGAGCCCGAGCCCGCGCCGCTCGCGTAGGCCAGCGGCAGCACGCCCATCATGAAGGCGAGCGAGGTCATCAGGATGGGCCGCAGGCGCTGCCGGCAGGCCTTCAAGGTCGCCTCGACCAGCCCCATGCCCTGCCCCAGCAGCGTCTGCGCGAACTCCACGATCAGGATGGCGTTTTTCGCCGACAGGCCCACCGTCGTCAGCAGCCCGACCTGGAAGAACACGTCGTTCATCTGCCCGCCGAGATGGCTCGCCGCCAGCGCGCCGATGATGCCCAGCGGCACCACCAGCATCACGCTGAAGGGCACCGACCAGCTCTCGTACAGCGCCGCCAGGCACAGGAAGATGAACAGCACCGACACCGCGTACAGCATCGGCGCCTGGTCGCCGGACAGGCGCTCCTGGTAGCTGCGGCCGGACCACTCGTAGCCGATGCCGGGCGGCATCTCGCGCAGCACCTGCTCCATCGCCGCCATCGCGGCGCCGGAACTCACGCCGGGCCGCACGTCGGCCTGGATCTCGTAGGCGGCGCTGCCGTTGTAGCGCACCAGCTGGCGCGGACCGTTGGTCCAGCCGGCCTTGGCGAAGGCGCTGAAGGACACCATCTCGCCGGCGGCATTGCGCACGTACCAGTAGCGCAGCGCCTCGGGATCGGCGCGGTAGGCGCCCTCGCCCTGCACCAGCACGCGCTTGACGCGGCCCCGGTCGATGAAGTCGTTCACGTAGCTGCTGCCCAGCGCGATCGACAGCGTGTCGTTGATCGTCGCCGTCGACACGCCCAGCGTGCCGGCCTTGTGGTCGTCGATGTCGATCTGCAGCTGCGGCGTCTCGGTCAGGCTGTTGGTGCGGGCGCGGGTCAGTTCGGGCCGCTGGTTGGCCAGGTCGATCAGGCGGTCGCGCGACTCGATCAGCACCTCGCTGCCGACGCCGCCCAGGTCCTGCAGGAACAGCTGGATGCCGGCGCTGCCGCCCAGGCCGCGCACCGTCGGCGGCTGCACGACGTAGATGTTGGCATCGCGCACGCGCTTGCCGAGCTCGCGGCTGAAACGCTCCGCCAGCGCGCCCGCGCCCTGCTCCCGGCCGGTGCGCTCCGGCCAGTCGGTCAGGCGGATGAAGCCCTGGCCGGAGCCCTGGTCGCCACCGGCCCCGCGCACGATGTTGTAGAAGCGGACTTCCTTCTGCTCGCCCAGATAGGTCTCGATGCTCTGCGCGACCGCTTCCATCCGCTCGGCCGTGGCGCCCGGCGCCATCCGCACCTGGATCTGCAGGCCGCCCTGGTCCTCGTCCGGCAGGAAGGAGGTGGGCAGCGTCTTGTAGAGCACCGCCAGCGCGGCGATCAGCAGCAGGTAGACGGCGAAGCTGCGCACGCCGCGCGCGGTGAGCCAGCGCACCCGCGACACGTAGCGCTCGGTGAAGCGGTCGAAGCCGCGGTTGAAGCCGCCGAAGAACCAGTCCAGCTGCTTGCCGAAGGGCCCGCCATGGGCGGCGTGCTCGCCCTTGTGGACGGGCTTGAGCAGCGTCGCGCACAGCGCCGGCGACAGGCTCATCGCCACCAGCACCGACAGGATCATGGCGCTCACCACCGTGATCGAGAACTGGCGGTAGATCACGCCGGTCGAGCCGCCGAAGAAGGCCATCGGGATGAACACCGCCGACAGCACGACCGCGATGCCCACCAGCGCGCCGCTGATCTCCTTCATGCTGGCGCGGGTCGCGTCGCGCGGGCTCAGCCCCTCCTCGCGCATCAGGCGCTCGACGTTCTCCACGACCACGATCGCGTCGTCCACCAGCAGGCCGATGGCCAGCACCAGCCCGAACATCGTCAGCGTGTTGATCGAGTAGCCCGCCAGCGCCAGCACGCCGAAGGTGCCCAGCAGCACGACCGGCACCGCGATCGCGGGCACCAGCGTCGCGCGCAGGTTCTGCATGAACAGGTACATGATCACCACCACCAGCACCATCGCCTCGATCAGCGTGTGCACCACGCCCTCGATGGAGACGCTGATGAAGGGCGTCGTGTCGTAGGTGAAGCTGACCTTCATGCCGTGCGGGAAGAAGGGCTCGAGCTCCTTGAACTTGGCCTTGACCAGCTCGGCGGTCTTGAGCGCGTTGGCGCCGCTGGCCGGCACGATGGCCATGCCGGCGGCGGTGACGCCGCTGCTGCGCACGTTGGTGGTGTAGCTGTCGCGGCCCAGCTCCACCCGCGCCACGTCGCCCAGCCGCAGCGCCGAGCCGTCGGGCTGCACGCGCAGCACGATCGCGCGGAACTGCTCCGGCGTCTGCAGCTTGGCGCGCGCGGTGATGATCGCCGTCAGGCGCTGGCCGTCGGGCACGGGCTGCGCGCCGAGCTGGCCGGCGGAGACCTCGGTGTTCTGCGCCAGCAGCGCGTTGCGGATGTCGCCCGGCACGAGCGCGTAGCGCTGCAGCCTGGCCGGGTCCAGCCAGATCCGCATCGCGTAGCCGGAGCCGAAGACGTTGATGTCGCCGACGCCCTCGATGCGGCTGATGATGTCCTGCAGCGTGCTGGACAGGTAGTCGCCGAGGTCGGCGGAGCTGACGCCCGGGTTGTCGCTGGTCAGCATGACGACCATCAGCGGCTCGGAGCCGGCCTTGGTCACGCGCACCCCCTGCGCCTGCACCGCCTGCGGCAGCCGCGACAGCGACTGCGACACCTTGTTCTGCACCTGCATCTGCGCCAGGTCGGGATCGGTGCCGGCGACGAAGCTCAGCTGCGTGTTGGCGCCGCCGGAGGCGTTGCTCGAGGACTCGATCGAGAACAGGCCGTCGATGCCCTTGAGGTTCTGCTCGATGACCTGCGTCACCGAGTCCTCGATCGCCTTGGCCGATGCGCCCGGATAGCTCGTGTTGATCGAGATCCGCGTCGGCGCGATGTCGGGGTAGCGCTCGAGCGGCAGGCCGAGCACCGCGGCCGCGCCGGCCAGCATCACGACGATGGCCAGCACCCACGCGAAGATGGGCCGGTCGATGAAGAAGGCGGCCATCAGACGCTCCCGGACGCGGCGCCGGCCGGGGCCGAGGCGCCCGCGCCCTTCTCGATGTCCTTCTCGGCGCCCTTCTCGGCGCCCTTCTTCCTGCCCGGCCCCGCCGGCACCGGCGTCACCGGCTGGCCGGGCCGCACGCGCTGCAGGCCCTCCACGATGAGCTTGTCGCCCGCCTTCAGGCCGCTGGCCACCACCCACTGGTTGCCCAGCGCGCGCTTGAGCGCGAGGCGGCGCAGCTCGGCCTTGTTCCCGGCCCCGGCCACGAGCGCCGTGGCCTCGCCGGTCGGCGACCGGGTGACGCCCTGCTGCGGCACGACGACGGCATCGCGGTCGATGCCGGCGAGCAGCCGCGCGCGCACCACCATGCCCGGCATCAGCAGGCCGCCGGGATTGGGCACGACGGCGCGCAGCGTCACCGCGCCGGTGCCGCGATCGACGGTCACGCCGCTGACCTGCAGCTGTCCGGGCTGTGCGAACTCGGAGCCATCCTCGAGCAGCAGCCGGATCTGGCGGCTGCCCTTGCCGGACGGCCCCTCGCCCTCGAGCTGGCGGCGCAGCTGCAGGATCTCGGCGCTGCTCTGCACGATGTCCACGTGCATCGGATCGAGCTGCTGGACGGTGGTCAGCGCCTGCGTCTGGTTGGCGGTGACGAGCGCGCCGGGGGTGACGGTGGAGACCTCGATGCGGCCGGAGATCGGCGCGGCGATGCGGGTGCGCTCCAGCTGCACGCGCGCGGCGTCGAGGGCGGCGCGCGCCACGGCCACGTCGGCCTGCGCCTGGCGCAGCGCGCTGGCGCTGTCGTCGGCGCTCTGGCGGCTGAGCGCATCGGCCTTGAGCAGCTCGGCGTCGCGCTCGGCGCGGCTGCGGGCGACGGCGGCCTGCGCCTCGGCCTTCTGCAGCGCGGCGGCGGCGCGGGCGCGTTCGGCCTCGTAGGTGGCGGCGTCGAGCTGGTACAGCGCCTGGCCGGCACGCACGGTGCTGCCCTCGTCGAAGAGCCGCTTCTGCACGATGCCGCTGACCTGCGGGCGGATCTCGGCGACCTGGCTCGCGGACAGCCGGCCCGGCAGCTCCAGCGCGAGCGGCGCGTCCTGCGTCGAAACGATGACGACGCCGACCTCGGGCGCGGAGGGCTTGGCGGCCTCGGGCTTCTTCTCGCCGCAGCCGGCGGCGACGAAAGTCATGGCCAGCAGCGCCGGCAGCGCGATCGGGAGCGGCATCGAGCGGGGCATCGAGCGGGGCAGCGGGCGCGGCGTCGGCGCGCGCGGACCGGCCGCGCGCGCGAGGAGTGTCAGAATCTTCGGCATGGCGGCGGATGCTGGCCGACGAATGTGGAGAGACCTTGAAGAACGCGTTGAAGCTTCCGTTCAACCTCACTGTCCGGCTGTTCATCGCCGTCTTCAGCACCGCCATGGCGGTGGCGCTGGCGATGGGCGTGTTCTCGCACATCAACCTGAACCGGGACTTCATCGGCTATCTCAACGAGCAGGCCGTCAACCGGCTGGAGCTCGCACGCACCAGCGTCACGGCGGGTTATCGCGAGAACGGCCGGAGCTGGGATTTCCTGCGCGAGAAACCCGAGCTGTGGGGCCGGCTGCTGCGGCCGCTGGTGCCGGAGGCGGACATGCCGGCGGTCAAGCACGGCCCGGCCGACCTGACCGGCGCGACGCGGCGCTTCACGCTGTTCGACGAGAACCGCGTGCGTGTCGCCGGCTACGCAGGGCCGGTGGAGCCGACGGTGGAGCGGCCGATCATCGTCGACGGGCTGACGGTGGGCTGGCTGGCGCTGACGCCGATCGAGTCGGTGAGCCCGGGCGCGGAGAAGCATTTCTACGACGCGCAGCTGCGCTCGGCCTGGGTGGTGGGCGGCGCCGCGGTGCTGCTGGCCGGCGCGGTGGCGTACTGGATCTCGCTGCGGCTGCTGCGCCCGGTGCGGCGGGTGGCGCACGCGACGCACCGGCTCGCGGCGGGGGAATTCGAAGTCCGCGTGCCCGAGACGCGCGGCAACGACGACATCGCCGGACTGGGCCGGGACTTCAACCAGCTCGCGCTGACCTTGCAGCGCAACGAGGCGATGCGGCGCGAGTTCCTGGCCGACGTCTCGCATGAGCTGCGCACGCCGCTGGGCGTGCTGCATGGCGAGCTGGAGGCGCTGGAGGACGGCGTGCGCAAGCTCGACGCGCAGGCGCTGCGCTCGCTGCAGGGCGAGGTCGCGACGCTGCACAAGCTGGTCGACGACCTGCATGAGCTGTCGATGGCGGACGTGGGCGCGCTGGCCTACCGCAAGGCGGAGCTGGACCTGCGCGAGCTGATCGGCGTGACGGCGGGCGCCTTCGGCGAGCGGCTCAACGGGAGCGGGCTCGAGCTGCGGCTGGATCTGCCGGAGCAGCCGCTGCGGGTGTTCGGCGATGAACGGCGGCTGCGGCAGCTGATGGCGAATCTCGTCGAGAACAGCTGCCGCTACACCGAGGCCGGCGGCGCCCTGAGCATCAGCGCGTGGCGCAGCGGCGGGCAGGTGGTCATCGACGTGCAGGACACGGCGCCCGGCGTCGGGCCGGAGCATCTGCCGCGGCTGTTCGAGCGCTTCTTCCGCGTGGAGGCCTCGCGCAGCCGGCGCGGCGGCGGCTCGGGGCTGGGGCTGTCGATCTGCCAGCGCATCGCGCAGGCGCACGAGGGCCGCATCGAGGCGCGCCCGTCGCCGCTGGGCGGGCTGTGGATGCGAGTGGAGCTGCCGGCCCATGGCTGAAGCGGATGTCCCGTTGCCGGTGAGCGGACCGGGTCTGGCGCCGATGCCGATGGAGCCGGGGCCGGCGCGGGTGCTGGTCGTCGAGGACGAACCCAAGCTGGCGGCGCTGCTCGCGGATTACCTGCGGGCGGCAGGTCACGAGCCGGAGTGCGTGGCTGACGGCGCCGAGGTGATCGCGGCCTGGACGGCCAGGCGGCATGACCTGGTGCTGCTCGACCTGATGCTGCCGGGCGTGGATGGATTGACCTTGTGCCGCGAGCTGCGCGCCAGGAGCAGCGTGCCGATCCTGATGCTGACGGCGCGGGCGGACGAATCGGACCGGCTGATGGGGCTGGAGACCGGCGCGGACGACTACATCGCGAAGAACCCGTTCAGTCCGCGCGAGGTGATGGCGCGGGTGAAGGCCGCGCTGCGGCGCAGCCGCGCGCACGAAGCGGCGACGGCGGCCGCGGTGGCGGCCTTCGCGTCGGGCGGCGAGCCGCTGCGCATCGACGAGGCGGGATGGACAGCGAGCTGGCAGGGCCAGGCGCTGGACCTGACGCCGATCGAGTTCCGCCTGCTGCACATCCTGGCCGCGCAGCCCGGGCGCGTGTATGCGAGGACGCAGCTGCTGGACCTGCTGCACGTCGATGGCCGCGAGGTCACGGAGCGCGCGGTGGACAGCCACGTGAAGAACCTGCGGCGCAAGCTCGAGAAGGCCGGCGCGGGGGCGGACCGGATCCGGTCGATCTATGGGGTGGGATATCGGTTCGAGCGGTGAAAAGTCGAAGGGCCCCTGAGTTGCCTCAGGAGCCCGACGCCGGTTGAGTTCGGTCTTACTGCTTGTAGAAGGTCACGTCGTCGACATTGAGCCAGGCGGAGCCCGTCGAGTCGCTCGTCCAGAACCCGATCTCGGCGTTCCCATTGCTCACATTGATGTTGCTGATGCTGAGCTGCGTATACCCGTCGGACGCCATCGAGGCCACGGACACCTGGCTGCCGCCGAAGTTCTTCACGTACAGCTGGTGCCCGCCCGTGCCCCGCACCCAGGCCTTCACGGTGTACTGCCCGTTGGGCAGGCCGGTGAGCGTCTGCGCGGTGTAGGCCCAGTACGCTCCCGTGCCGCTGTGCACGAGGTGCAACGAACCGGAATTGGGCCGCGTCGTGGCGGTGGACACCGTGCCGCCTTGCGACCCCGTGAACCAGCCGCCCAGCCCGTTCTCGAAGCCGGCGTTGCTCAGCAGGTTCACGCCGCCGTCGATCACGTCGACCCGGTCGGCCGTGACGAAGGTGTTCGACGAACTGGCGTTCTTCGCGCCGGTGGCCCGCACCTTCAGCGTGTGACTGCCCGCCGCCAGCACGGGGCTGCTCCACAGCAGCACGTCGTCCTTGCGAGCGGCTGAATAGGTGTCGATGGCGACTTCCGCGCCGCCGTCGACGGACACCGCGGCGATGCCGTGCGCCGGCGCTTGCCCGCCATACACCTTGACCTGGGTGCCGGTGAAGGGCACCTGGTAGTAAGCGTTGGCGAGCCCGGACCAATGGTTGTCGTTCTGATAGGCGCCGGTCTGGCTGCCGCCCGGCCAGTTGGCGGCGTTGTCGTAGCTGAAGCCGGCGTCGTTGCGCGTCACCCTGCCCAGGTAGGGCAGCAGGATCGGCAGCAGGCGGTTGCTGACCTTGACGTGGCCCGTGTCACTGGGGTGCAGCCCGTCGGTGAAGTCGGTGGACCCGCTCGACGAATCCAGCCAGCCCGTGGTGTCGATGTAGTGCACCTTGGCATCGCCCGCGTTGACGCGCGCGGTCACCGCCGCCTGCGTCTCCGCCTGGTAGAAGCCGCCGAAGGTGCGCAGCGCGAAGATGTCCGCGTTCGGATACTTGGCCCGGATGTTCTGCAGAAAGCCGGTGTAGCGGCTCTGGAACGTGGCCGAAGGCACCGAGTTGAAGGAGTCGTTGCTGCCCAGGTTCACGACGACCAGCTTGGCCGTGTACTTGGAGAAGTCCCAGGCCGGGTTGCCGGTGCACGCCACGTCGGGGCAGCGGTTGGCCTGCCACAGCTTGAAGTACAGCGACTCCATGCCCGGAAAGGTGTTGTCCGAGTAGTGATACCCATCGGACAGCGTGATCCCCGGATAGGAGATCTGGGTGTGATCGGCCGCCATTCGCTCGCCGGTGAGCCAGGCGTAGTCCGAGACCGCGGCGTCGGTCGTCGTCACGCCGGAGGTGATGGAGTCGCCGACGAACTCCACCAGTGGAAGCGTGTCGGGCCGCACCGTGGAGGCGCCGGCGTCCAGCACCAGGCCCTGGAATGGCAGCTCGATCTTCTCGTACTTGGCGAGGATCTTCAGCGTGTGCGTCCCGCTCGCCAGCGGCGTGGGCGTGAGGTTGATCGTGCCGACGGCATCCCAGTAGGTCGTGGGGACGCCATCCACGATGGCCATGAAGACGGTCTTCTCGGCCAGGTTCACCTTCACCGTGGTGCCGGTGAACTTGGTGGACAGATACGAGCCGTTCCAATAGCTGCGATAGAGGGCGCTGCTGCTCTTGTCCCAGCGCCCGACGTAGTTGATGTTGGTGTCCGTGAGGTCACCGTTGCCGGTGCCCGCCAGGACTGGCGCACTGCCGGAGATCGCGATCCCCATCAGAGCCAAATGAAGGAAATGCCGGGGAGCGGACGCCCTGGCAGAACGACGATGACCGGTCATGTCTCGGAACCTTTCAACGTAACGCGCTCATCACTTCGGAGTTGATATAGCGCTAAATCCCGTGACCATCCTAGTTCATGCGTCGCGCGAACTATTTAGGGAAAAACCTAGCCGCCGTCTTCCTCATGGATTCCCGCGCCCACCGGACGCGCCGTAGATCTGCCCGGTGATGTAGCTCGCCTCCGATGACGCCAGCGTCACATACACGTGAGCCAGTTCCGCCGGCTGCCCAGGGCGGCCCATCGGGGTGTCGCTGCCGAACTTCTGCAGCTTCTCCTGCGTCTGTCCGCCGGTGACCTGCAGCGGCGTCCAGAACGGCCCCGGCGCGACGCCATTGACCCGGATGCCGCGCTTGGCCAGCTGCTTCGCCAGGCCCTTGGTGAAGATCATCAGCGCGCCCTTGGTCATCGCGTAATCGACGATGTTCTCGCCCGGGTCGTAGGCATTCACCGAGACCGTGTTGATGATGGCCGCACCCGGTGGCAGATGCGGTATCGCCGCCTTGCTGAGCCAGAACGGCGCATAGACATTGGTCTTGAAGGTCCAGTCGAACTGGTCGGTCGCGATGTCCACGATCGACTCGTGACTCTGCTGCCGGGCGGCGTTGTTGACGAGGATGTCCAGGCCGCCAAGTTGACGGACCGCGTCGGCGATCACGCGCTGGCAGAACGCCTCCTCTCTCAGGTCGCCCGGCAGCGCGACCGCCTTGCGGCCAGCATCGCGGATCAGCTGGATGACCTCGCGCGCGTCCGGTTCTTCGTCCGGTAGATAGTTGATCGCGACGTCCGCCCCCTCGCGTGCGAAGGCGATCGCCGCCGCGCGGCCGATGCCGCTGTCGCCGCCGGTGATGAAGGCCTTGCGACCGGCCAGACGGCCTCGGCCGACGTAGCTGGTCTCGCCATGGTCGGGCCGCGGCGTCATCTTGCTGGCGAGCCCCGGCCACGGCTGTTCCTGCTTTGGAAAAGGCGGCTTGGGATAAAGCTCTGCCGGATTGCGCAGCGGTGGTGGCGGCGCGCCGGGCGACGGCACGGGAGCTCCCATCACCGGGCCGCTGCCGGCCACGCTGGCGACAGCGGCCAGCCCGGTCACGACCCCGCCGACCATCTTGCGGCGCGACAACGCCTCGCGTTCATTTGGATCCATGACGATTCCTTCGCTGGCAAAAGGGACAGCGCCAACATCGGCGCGCGATGCCCTGCCCTCATCCGGCAAGCGCCAAGCCGGGGAAGCGGAAAGGGACAAGGCGAGACACGATTGCCGGGGCCGCGCTTGATCGCCTGTCAGCGAGCGGCCCCCAACAGATCCGCCACCGCCGGCAACCCGATTGCCGCCGTCGTCTGCCATCGGAAAGCGATCTGCGCCGCGACGTCGCCGGGCGCTGGATTGATCTCGACGATCACCGCGCCCTGCGGCGCGAGCCTCACCATCCCCGCCGCCGGATAGACGACGCCGGACGTGCCAACGATCAGCAGCAGGTCGCACGCGGCGATGAGCCCGGCCGCCGCATTCACGACGTCGTCGTCGAGCCCTTCCCCGAACCACACGACGCCAGGCCGGATCGACCCGTTCGCGCAATGCTCGCAAGCCGGCGGCTTCAATCGCCGTTGCGCCTCAGGCGGCGGATCCGCGAGCTCATGCGGCGCGCCGCAGCGATCGCATCGCGCCGCGAACAGGCTGCCATGCAGATGGAGCGCGCCCTCGACGCCCGCGCGCTCATGCAGATCGTCGACGTTCTGCGTCACCACCCGCGCGCCGAGCGCCTGCTGCATCCGCGCGACCGCGACATGCCCCGGATTCGGCGGCGCCGCCATCACCTGACCACGGCGCCATTCATACCAGCCCCAGACGGTGTCCCTGTCGCGCCGCCAGGCCTCGGGCGTCGCGAGCTGCTGCGGATCGAATTCGCCCCACAGGCCGTTGCTGCCCGACCGGAAGGTCGGGATGCCGCTGTCCGCCGACATGCCCGCCCCGCTGAACACCACGATGCGCTCGAAGCGCCGGTCCAGCAGCGACCGCAGCGCCTCGGGCATCTCATGGGGAATGGGTTCGGATGTCATGGCCGCCTCCTCGGAATCGAGGGGCGGTTGTACCTCAGCCGCGCAGCGCGGCTTCGATCCGGGCGACGTCGATCTTCTTCATCTCCATCATCGCGTCGAACGCCCGCTTGGACGCGGCACGATCCGGGTGGTGCAAGGCGTCCGTCAGCACGCGCGGCGTGATCTGCCAGTTCACGCCCCACTTGTCCTTGCACCAGCCGCAGGCGCTCTCCGCGCCGCCATTGCCGACGATGGCATTCCACAGGCGGTCGGTCTCGGCTTGATCGTCGGTCGCGATCTGGAATGAAAAGGCCTCGGTCTGCTTGAACTGCGGCCCGCCGTTCAGGCCGATGCAGGCGACGCCGCACACGCTGAACTCGACCACCAGCACGTCGCCCTGCTGGCCGGACGGGAAGTCGCCCGGTGCCCGCGTGACGCGGCCGACCTTGCTGTCGGGGAAGGTCTTCTCGTAGAAGCGCGCGGCCTCTTCGGCGTCACGGTCGTACCAGATGCAGATGGTGTTCTTGGCGAGCATGGAAGTCTCCTTGAGCGATGCGATGGGGGTGGACTGTGGAGGCGGCCGGACGGGCGGGCAACCGGTGTTCCCCGGCATCCGCCGCTCTCACACCTGGACGACGGACGGCAAGGGCCGGTTTCGACAGCCTCCCCGCAACTTTTTCCGACCCGGCGTCCCCCGAACTGGAGGGCAGCCGCCCTTGGGACGCCGACGCACGTGAGGAGATACTCGACCAAAGGACCGGGCCCGCCGCCCCGGCATCACGCCCGGATGGGCCCCACACCCCTCGGAGGAGCTGCTGCCCATGAGTGCAACGACGCTGGCCGCCCTGCTGATGGCCGCCGGCATCGCGGTCCTGCTGATCCGGTTGATCCGCGAGCGCCGCGCGCATCAGGCCGCGCTCGCCCGCGCCGAGCGCATGGGACAGGTGCTGCTCACGCTGTCGCGGGCCAACCGGATGGTGCTGCGCATCGACGACGATCGCGCGCTCTTCACCGAGGCCTGCCAGCTCTGCGTCGACGCCGGCAACGCGATGCTGGCCGCCGTCTATGTGCGTGAGGGCGACCTCGCCCACCGCGTCGCCAGCGCCGGCCCGGCCGTCGACGTGCTGCGCAACGTCCCCGATCCACTCGACCTGCGCCTGCCCGAGGTCCAGGGCACCTACACCGCGCGCGTGCTGCGCGATGGCGTGAGCGCCGTCAGCAACGACTACGTGCTCGACTCCCAGGCCGGCCGCTGGCGCTCGGAGGCCGTCGCGCAGGGCATCCGCGCGATCGCCTGGATCCCGATCCGGCGCGCGGGCGCCGTCGCCGGCACGCTGATGCTGTGCGCGCGCCAGCCCGACTTCTTCGACGCGGAACTGATGGCGCTGCTCGAGGAACTCGGGGCCGACCTGTCCTTCGCGCTGGACAGCGTCGACAGCCGCCAGGCCCGCGACGCCGCGGCCCGCGAGATCGAGGCCGGCCGCGACCGCTTCCAGCGCCTGTTCGAGGCCGCTCCGGTGCCGATGGCCATCGTGGCGGTGGCCGACCGGCGCATCGTCGAGGCCAACCCGGCACTGTGCCGCCGCTACGGACTCACGCGCGAGGACGTCATCGGCACGACGACGGCATCGCATGCCTACGGTGTCATCGCGCAGGACCGCGATGTCTTCTATCAGGTGCTGCAGGCTCAGGGCCACGTCACCGACATGGCCGTGCGCACGCGCGACGCGGCCGGCAAGGCCGGCCGGGCCATGCTCAACGCCGTCCCGCTCGACTACCTCGGGCAGCCATGCTGCCTGATCATCAGCCAGGCCCTGCAGCGCGAGCAGGACTGATCGCCATCGCGCCGCTCCGGATCAGGCGTCCGGCTTGTGGCAGACCATCTCGATGTTGTGTCCGTCCGGCGCGATGACGAAGGCCGCGTAGTAGTTCGCGTGATAGTTCGGACGCAGCCCGGGCCCGCCGTTGTCCTTGCCGCCGGCCGCCAGCGCCGCGCGATGGAACGCATCGACCTGGTCGCGCGAGGCCGCCACGAAGGCGATGTGCAGGGGCGCGGGCTTCTCGGCGGTCTGGAACAGGCACAGCGACGAGTCTCCCTGCGCGATCTCGATGCCGTACGACGGCTCCCCTTCCCCGCAGATGCGCACGCCGATCGGCTCCAGCGCCTTGAGGAAGAAGGTCTTGCTCGCTGCGTAGTCGCTGACGCCGAACTTCACGTGATCGAACATGGGGACTCCCGGGACTTGAAGGCCTCGATGGCCGAAGGCGTTCTTGTACCTCGGCCCGAGGGACGGTCCGCAAGTCACGGCAAAGCCCTCATGAGCTCATGAGCAAACCTCAGTTCCAGGCGCCACATCGCGGCCGTAGCCTGCGGCGACCCAGACCGAGGAGGCCCTCATGACCCAGTCCGCCGCGTCCGATTCCTGGCGCTTCGAAACGCTCTCCGTCCACGGCGGCTACACGCCCGACCCGACGACCAAGGCCGTGGCCGTGCCGATCTACCAGACCGTCGCCTACGCCTTCGACAGCGCGCAGCACGGCGCCGACCTGTTCGACCTGAAGGTCCCCGGCAACATCTACAGCCGGATCATGAATCCGACCAACGACGTGCTGGAGAAGCGCCTCGCCGCGCTGGAGGGCGGCATCGGCGCGCTGGCCGTGGCCTCGGGCCAGGCGGCGGTGACCTACGCGATCCTCACCATCGCCGAGGCCGGCGACAACATCGTCGCGTCGAGCGCGCTGTATGGCGGCACCTACAACCTGCTGGCCCACACGCTGCCGCAGTACGGCATCCAGGCGCGCTTCGCCGACTACCGCCAGCCCGACGCCTTCGCCGCGCTGATCGACGCGCGGACCAAGGCGATCTTCGTGGAGTCGCTCGGCAACCCGCAGGGCAACGTCACCGACATCGAGCGCATCGCCCGCATCGCGCATGACCACGGGATTCCGCTGATCGTCGACAACACGGTGCCCTCGCCCTACCTGAGCCGTCCCATCGAGCACGGCGCCGACATCGTCGTGCACTCGCTGACCAAGTACCTGGGCGGGCACGGCACCAGCATCGGCGGCGCCATCGTCGACTCGGGCAGGTTCCCCTGGGCGCAGCACAAGGAGCGCTTCAAGCGCCTGAACGAGCCTGACCCGAGCTATCACGGCGTGGTCTACACCGAGGCACTCGGCCCCGCCGCCTACATCGGCCGGGCGCGCGTCGTGCCGCTGCGCAACACCGGCGCGGCGCTGTCGCCGTTCAATGCCTTCCTGATCCTGCAGGGCATCGAGACGCTCGCGCTGCGCCTGGACCGCATCAGCGACAACGCGCTGCGCCTGGCGCGGCACCTGACGCACCACGAGAAGGTGGGCTGGGTGAACTACGCGGGCCTCGAGGACCATCCCGATCACGCGCTGGCGCGCAAGTACCTCTCGGGCAAGGCCTCGGGCATCGTCACCTTCGGCCTGAAGGGCGCCGCCGGCGAGGGCCGCGAGCGCGGCGCGCGCTTTCTCGACGCGCTGCGGCTGTTCACCCGCCTGGTCAACATCGGCGACGTGCGGTCGCTGGCGACCCATCCGGCCTCGACGACGCACCGCCAGCTCTCGCCGGCCGAGCTCGACAAGGCCGGCGTGTCCGAGGACACGGTGCGGCTCTCCGTCGGCATCGAGCACATCGACGACCTGATCGCCGATCTCGATCAGGCGCTGGCCGCGGTCTGAGCGCGGCCCGCGCCGGCCGGTCACTTCACCGTGACGAAGATCGGGTTCGAGTAGAACCAGAGGCTGCCGTAGTTGCGGTCGTTGATCTGGTCGTGGCGCGTGGCGTTGTCGGTCGTGGTGATGCGCTGGTCGGCGAGCGGCTCGCCGCCGGCGCTCAGGTTGGGCACGTCCACGGCCAGGTTGGTGCCGCGCAGGCGGAAGTACTGGCTCTTGCTGGCGGTCAGCGTGGTCGTGACGCTGTAGTAGCCGTCGGCGCCCAGCGTCCAGTCGGCGCTGGTGAAGCGCTTGAGCACGCGCGTCGACGGGTTGGTCGCCACGTCGTACGCGGGCGTGCCCGGCGCGGCCTTGGCACCGACGTCGCCGGCGATCAGGTCGACGTGATCGACCTTGGGCACCATGTTGCCGAGGTTGCCGCTGTTGACCGGCCGCTGGTAGTTGTTCACCGAGGGGCTCTTGAAGCGGATCGTCACCGTGACGGACTGCCCCGCGCCGGCGATCAGTTCCTGCCCCATGCTGGCCTTGCCGGCGCCCGCAGCGGCATTGAAGTCGAGCGCGTTGATCAGGTCGCCGAACACGCCGAAGCTGCGTCCCGCGCGCAGGCTGCCCAGCAGCCCGGCGATGCCGGTGCTGTCCTTGGGCTGCCACACGTAGTTCTTCGCGTACTCGCCCGGGAAGTAGCCGCTGCTGTTGCCGGCGGCGTCGATCTCGAAGTGCGAGTCGGAGTCCGCGACGTTCCAGATCCGGCGGCCCTCGCCCAGCAGCGCGTCCCACACGCCGCCGAGCTGCGCCACGACGTAGTCCGTGCCGCCGTAGGTGCGGTTGGGCTTGTTGGCGTCGATGTAGGCGGAGTTGTAGCCGCCGCGATCGGGCTCCATCTGGTTGCCGACCATGCCTTCGATCGCGAAGACGATCCTGGGCGCCAGGTCGTTCATCTGCCTGAAGTCGGCGATGGTGTACTTGCCGGGATTGCGCGACGGGTGGTTGATGACGGCGTAGCTCGAGTCCGGATAGTTGTCCTTCAGCCAGGCGATGCCCTTGAGCGCGTCGGCGGCGGTGGCGTTGGCGCGCTGGCTGTATTTGGCCTTCCAGCGGGTCACGTCGTCCGCCTTGAACAGCGACTCGTCGGCGGTGGTGAAGACGTACTGGAATTCCTGCGCGGCATGGGGCGAGCTGGCCAGCGTGGTGCTGCCCTCGAAGATGCCGATGCCCAGGTGATCGTGGGTGGGCGTGTCCCACTCGAAGCCGGAGAAGATCAGCTTCTTGTCATAGGTGCCGGCGGCCTGCAGCGCCTGGATGCGGGGCAGCTCGTAGGACTCCATGCCGTAGGCGAAGGCCACCGGGGCGGCCAGCAGGTTGGCGTTGTTGTCGTACTTGGACGAACGCAGGTGGTTGGTCACCGCCATCCAGTCCAGGTTGTTCGAGGTGAAGGCCTTGCCCAGCACCAGGTCCAGCGTCTGCGTGGTGCGCGAGTCGTCGGACTGGACGGTGTGGACGTGCAGGTCGCCGGTGGTCCAGGCGCCGGGCTCCGGCTCGTTGCCATTGCCGCCGCCGCTGCTGCCGCCGCAGGCGGCGAGGGTCAGCAGGCCGGTCAGCGGCAGCGTGGACAGGAAACGGCCACGCCGGGCCTTGGAGTTGATGGAGTCAGTCTTCACGGGAGTCAGGCGCGGCCGAAGCGATGCGGGTGGTTGCGAAAACCCGCGAGTCTGTCGGCGCGGGGTGACGGCCCCGTGACCGGAATCTCACCGCGAGCGCGTGGCGTCGTCGAGCGCTCTCAAGATCGCACGGCGCTGAACGCGTTCATCGCGCCGGCGCGCTCGCCGCCTGCGCCGGCTCCAGGCGATCCAGGCTGTCCTTGAGCGCCTGGAACGCCGGCATCGCGCGCAGCGTCTCCGCGCCCGCCTTCTGCAGCTCGATCACGTCGTTCGCCTCGATCGTGAAGGCCGTCGGCACGCGCAGCAGGCTGTGGCGGATCTTGTCGTCCGGCGCGTCGCGCAGGCTCACGCTGATGATGTGCAGCTCCGCGTCCGCCGCGAACGGGCTGCCCGGCGTGCCGCGCGTGCGCAGCAGCTCGGCCTGCCAGCGGCGGTTGTCGTCCTTGAGCATCGCCAGCGTGACCTGCGTCTCGCGCGCGCCGGCGCCGAAGATCAGCGTCTCGATCACCTGCCCGGTCGAGGGCACGTGGTCGCTGGCGTCGATGCGCTCGGCCAGGTCGCGCTCCGAGTTCACCGTGATCAGCACCATGCGCCGGATCGAGCCCGGCGGCGAGTCCTGGAACGACGACGCCATCGTCCCCCCCGCCAGCAGCCGGTCCAGCATCAGCCGCGCGCCGGTGTTGTCGGACACGCCGCCGTCCACCAGGTGGATGAAGGGGCGCTCCTTCGCGTTGCGGTAACTCTCCGCGCTGAGCGCGAGCAGCCGGCTGCGGTAATCGTCCGCCGCGGTCGAGCCACGCAGCGCCCGCGGCGGCACGGCGCACTCGCCGGCATGGTTCTGCAGCGTCATCGGCGACAGCAGGATGGGCACCGCCGACGAGGCCGCCACCGCGAAGGACAGCGGCGTGCGGTCCAGGTCCGAGCAGATCAGGCTGAACTGCTCGGCCGTGAAGTCGAAGGGCGCGCCGGTCGTCAGGTCGGTCGCCGTCACCATCAGGTCCGGCGCGTTCGGACGCGACTTCAGGTCGCCGAAGGTGCGGCCGCGATAGAGCTCGTCGAGCCGCTGCGCCAGGATGTGGCTGCGGCCGTACCAGGGCGAGGTCAGGTGATACAGCCGCGTCGGCGCGAAGGCCTGGCGGATCAGGCCGGCCTCGAAGGGCACCAGCAGGAAGTCCGGCTCGAAGCGGGTCAGCGTCTCGTCGCCGAAGGCCGCGTAGTGCGCGGCCAGGATGCTGCCGCCCGACACGCCGCTGATCAGGCCGATCTGGTCGAGCATCGTGGTCGTCTGGCCATTGACGCTGAACTGCGTGGCCTTGAGCTCGCGCAGCACGCCGAGCCCGAAGGCGGCCGCCCGCGCGCCACCGCCCGACAGGGTGACCGCGGCCACCACCGGCCCCGTGCGGCGCCGCGTTGGCGGGGCCGGCGTCTCGACCAGCGAGCCCTCCGGTCCGGCCGTCACCGCCTGGACCGCCGGCACGGGCTGCACGCCGTTGATCCACGGCCGATAGGTCGAGCAGCCCGCCAGCGCGGCCGCCACCATCAACGGGGCCGTCCAGGCACCCAGTCTCCGGGCCATCGCCGCGGCGATCCCGTCATTCCACTTGCTCAATCGAATACCCCCGACCCGCGGCGCGACATCGCCGACACGACACGGGACGCCTTATACCGCGACGACAGCTCATTCGACGTCGTGATCTGCCAATTCGGCGCGATGTTCCTCCCGGATCGGACCGCCTCCGCAGCCAAGCGGGCCGCGCTCCGGAGGCCGCCATCCTCAAGCTTGACGACGCGCCCTGGAGGCTTGTTCGACAGAATGAGCCGAAAGAGACGCCACGCATGCCCCGACGGACCCGATGCCACCGCCTCGCGGTCCCCATGCCGCCAATCCGCGCCGCCAGCGGCTGCTCTCGCCACTTCGCCGCATTGATCGCGGCGGCCGGCCTCGCCGGTTGCACGACCGTCAGCATCACCAATGCCGAGGTCATCGAGCGCCGCTATCCGGGACTCACCGTGCTCCAGGTCGTGCCGGGCGCCAGCGGCGTCTCGGTGATCGACACGCGCGGTCTCGGACTCGTGATGGGCGTCCACTCGGCGACGCTGGGCGCGCTGCGCGAGACGACCTTCCTCGCGACGGACGCCTCGCGCTGCCGGACCATCATCGTCATCCAGAACGAGCAGCAGCTGCAGTCGCTGAAGGAGACGCTGGCCACCCGGCCGCTCATCGCCGACCTGTGCGTCGTCAAGTCACGCAACGAACCACAACCACCGCTGGGAGGCCCGCCATGATCCATCTGTCCAGAACCCGCCGCGCCCTGGCCCTGCTGACCGCTGGAGCCTGCGGCTGCGCGCCGCTGCAGCAGGCGCCGCTCGTCTACTCGTCCAAGGTCGCCGTGGGCGTCGACGTCTCCAGCAACGCGGCCGAGAGTCCCGGCGTGTCCATCAGCCTGGGCGTGAAGACCGTCGATGCGGCCTACGTGCCCGTGGCCGTGTCGAAGAAGGCCGATGACAAGGCGCCTGCCGGCGAGCGCACGCCCGACATCGTCCCGATCCATGCGAACTACGGCGAGGGATCGCTTCAACGCGATGCGCAGCAGAACAAGCAGAAGGCGGACGACTACGCCGCGGCCCAGAGCGCCGCCGCCGAGGCCGCCAGCAATGTCGCCAGGCTCCAGGCCGCATCGAACCAGGCCAAGCAGAAGCTGGCGAGCATCGCGGCGGCGCTGGTGGCGATCGATGGGCTTGGCCCGTTGCCCCCCGCGCCTTCGAGCACGGTCGTCGCCGCGATGTCGCCCGCCAGCGCCACGGAACTCCAGACCACGCAGGCCGCCCGGCTGGCCGCGCGCAAGGAGGTGTTCGACAAGTCCGTCAAGCCCCGTCTGGCGGAGCTGGCGGATGCCGGCGTCCCGCCGATCGCCAGCGACGGCGATCTGTCCGCGACACGCGCCGCGGTGGTCACGGCGCAGCAGAAGGTGAACACGGAGATCGACGTGCTCGACAAGTCGCTGACCCTCGCGGTGCCCGCCGCCAATGACAAGAAGGCCATCGCAGACCGGCTGCTCAAGGACCTGGCGGACGCGGCGCGTCAGACCCAGACCACGAAGACGGATGCGATGTCCGTGTTCGGCCGGTTCGATTCGAATGCCTCGGGTTCGGTGCCCGGCGGGGCGGCCTCAGGCAATGCCGCAGGGGCCGGCCTGCTCGTCGGCAAGGTCTTCTCCACCGGACTGGCCTCCCAGAACCTCACGGAAGCGACGAAGGTCGGCGCCGTCTCGGCATGCATCTCCAATGCGCTGACTGCCGCGGGAGCAGCGTCGGCATCGATGTCCGACGCCAACCGTCTGGCGATGGTCAGCGCGCTGGCCCAGGTCTGCGGCGGCAAGCCGGGTCAATGAGGGTCTTTCCCGCGAACGAACGCCTTCACCCCCGCCCGCTCCCGCGAAGCGGGGCGTGGGAGCTCCCACGCCATGCCTCGGCGATCAGCCGCCCCAGTTCCGCCGCGGCGGGACTGCGCGCCTCGGGGTCGTCCTCGCCAAAGTCGAGCGTGTGATCCAGTGACGGCAATGGCGGCAGCCCGTCGCGCTCATCGAGCACGATCATTCCCGGCCTCAAGTGATCCTGCGTGAACGCGGCGACCGCCAGTCCGCTCAGCGCGACCGCGCGCAGGTCCTGCAGGCTGTGCGAGCTGAACGCCCCATGCCAGGCGATGCCGGCGCGATTGAGCGCATCGATGCTGATCCGATGGCAGACGCACGGCGGCGGCGAGTACGCCAGCGGCAACGACTCGTGACCGGCCCGCGAGAAGTCCTCGCCCGCCGCCCACACCATCGGCGAGCGATGCAACAGCTGACCCCGGCCCTCCTCCGCCCGCGACACCACGACGGCGATGTCCAACTCGCGCTCGCGCACCATGGCCGCGAGGTCCAGCGTCAGGCCGACGTTCACCTCCAGCCGCACGTTCGGGCAGTTGCGCGAGAACTGCCGCAGCAGCCGCGGCAGGCCCTCGCTCATGAAGCTCTCCGGCACGCCGAAGCGCACCGTGCCCGAGATCGGTGAGCGCCGGAAGTGCTGCGTCAGCGCATCCTGCGCCTGCAGGATGCGCTGCGCGAGCCGCAGGAAATCCTCGCCATCGGCCGTGAGGCTCAGGCGCCGGGTCGTGCGTCTGAACAGCGGGCGGCCCACCAGCTCCTCGAGCCGCCGGATCTGATGGCTGATCGCCGACTGCGACAGATGCAGGCGCTCCGCCGCGCGCGTGAAGCCGTTGGACTGGTGCACCGCCAGGAAGGCCTGCAAGAGGGTGGGGTCGAAGCTCATGGCCGCGAGATTAATCAAGGCAGTCAATCAATCACAACGATTTAAATCATTTGCCCCATGAAACCAGGGTCATAAGAATGGCCGGACCTCGTTGTTCCCGCTGTCGAAGGACCCGCATGTCCACTGCTCGTCATCCCCTGCTCGCGCTCGCCGCCGTCTGTCTGGCGGCGTTGATGTTCGGCCTCGAGATCTCCAGCGTGCCGATCATCCTGCCGGTCCTGGAGGCCCGCCTGCGGGCGGACTTCCAGGACATGCAATGGATCATGAATGCCTACACCATCGCCTGCACCAGCGTGCTGATGGCCACCGGCACGCTGGCGGACCGCTACGGCCGGCGCCGCGTCTTCGCGGTCACGGTGCTCGCGTTCGGCGCCGCCTCGCTGCTGTGCGGGCTGGCGACGAGCACCGCGCTGCTGATCGCCGCGCGATTCCTGCAGGGCATGGCCGGCGGCGCGATGTTCATCTGCGCCATCGCCATCCTGTCGCACCAGTTCCCCGAGGGCCGCGAGCGCGCCCGCGCCTTCGCGATCTGGGGCGTGGTGGCGGGCATCGGCCTGGGTTTCGGACCGGTCATCGGCGGCGCGATCGTCGCGCTGGCCGGCTGGCCATGGGTCTTCGCCGTTCACGCGCCGCTGGCGCTGGCGGGCCTGGCACTCATCGCGATGGGCGTGACCGAATCGAGCGATCCGCAGGCGCGCCGGCAGAGGCTGGACCTCGGCGGCATCGCCGCGCTGACGGTCGCGGTGCTGGGCCTGAGCTCGCTGATCACGCAGGGGGCGGGACTGGGCTGGACGAGCCCGGCCGCGCTGGGCCTGCTGGCGGCGACCGTGCTCGGGCTGGCTGGCTTCGTCGCGGCGGAGCGCGCTCATCCTCATCCGATGTTCGACTTCAGCGTGTTCCGGATCCGCGAGTTCTCCGGCGCGATCCTCGGCTGCATCGGGATGAACTGCAGCTACTGGCCGTTCATGATCTACCTGCCGCTGTATTTCAGCGCCGGGCTGGGCTACGACGTCGCGACGGGCGGGCTGGCGCTGCTGGCCTACACCGTGCCTTTCCTCGTGATGCCGCCGGTCGCGCAGTGGCTGCTGCTGCGCCATGAGGCCCGTGTGGTCATCCCGGCGGGGCTGTTCGCGATCGGAGCCGGCTTCCTGGGCATGCTGCTGGGCAGCCGGCTCACCGGGCTGGTGTCCTGGGCCGTGCTGCCCGGAGCGCTCGTCGCGGGCATCGGGCTGGGACTGACGACGACGCCGGCCACGAGCATGACGACTTCCTCCGTGCCGGCGCATCGGGCCGGGATGGCCTCGGGGATGGACGTCAGCGCGCGGCTCATCACGCTGGCGATCAACATCGCGGTGATGGGACTGCTGCTCGTGTCGGGGATCGCGGCCGGGCTGGGCGATGCGCTGGGGGAGTCGATCGACCCGGGGCGCCTGGCGGCGGTCGCGCAGCGGCTGGCGGGCGGCGACGCGGCTGGTGGCGAGCGACTGCTCGCCGTGGTCACCGGCCCGGAGAGCGCCGCCGCGACGGTCCACGCGGCGGTGACGCAGGGTTTCGGCTGGGTGATGCTCTACGGCGGCCTCATGGCGTGGCTCACCGCGGCGGCGAGCTGGATCGTGCTGGGGCGCGGTTCCCGTTCGTCGCCCGTTCCTGCAGTTCACGCCGCGCCGCTGCGCCCTGGTCGCCTGCTCCTCGCAACACGGCTGGCCGATGACGACACTGACTCCATCGACACAGCCAACCGCCTCAGGAGCCCACCATGACCACCACCCGCTTCCACATCGCTTCCGCCACCAACACCACGATCAAGGCCGTCGCCTTCGGCGCCCTGGCATCGATGGCCCTGGTCCTCGGCATTGCCCACGCGCAAGGCCAGCGCGAGCTGCGCGCCTCGATCGTGACGCTGGATCCGGTGGTCATCTCCGTCAAGCGCGAGCAGCTGCCCACGGTCTACGTGACCGGCCGCCGCGACGCCTCGGCCAGCACCAGCGAACTGGCCTCGGCCCAGTGAGTCCGAACGGTTGCGCTGTCTCCGGGGAGCGATCCGCGGACTGACCGAACGGATCGCCCTTCCCCCACGAACGCCCGGCCCTTGCCGGGCGTTCTTCTTGCCGGCCTCACAGCCTCTCCTGCAAGGGCCACACCTCCACGACGCCATGTGCCACCGCGCACGGCGTCTTCGACACCATCTCGATCGCCTCCTGCAGGTCCTTGGCCTCGATCACGGCGAAGCCGGCGATGGGCAGGTCACTGCGCAGATAGGCGCCCTCGGTCGTTTCCACGCCGGCGCTGTCGGGGTTGCGCACCTGGACCGGAACACCCGCGATGCCGATCAAGGCACCGCCCTCCTTCAAGCGCGCGTCATGCGCATGCGCCGCATCGCGCACGGCGGCATCGGTCCGCCGATAACCGTCCTCGTCGCCGTATCCCACGGTGATGAACTTCGCCATTGAAGTCTCCATTTCGAAGCCAATGGCGGAGGCGGAGCAAACGGGGCGCCCGAAGCGCCACCTGTTGCCTTCAGTGTAGCGACCGCCCGGGGGCTTGCACCAGCACCCCGGGCGAACTCCAGAATCGCCCCCCGATCACCAGCGATTCAACGAATCAGGAGTACTGCCATGCACACGATGGATGCCACCGGAATGACTTCACATGAGGTCGTGATCGCCGGAGGCGGCCCGACCGGCCTGGTGCTCGCCAGCGAATTGGCCTTGGCCGGCATCGACGTCGCCATCGTCGAGCGCCGCCCAAACCAGGCGCTGGCCGGCTCGCGGGCCGGCGGCCTGCATGCGCGCACGCTGGAGGAGCTCGATCAGCGCGGCATCGTCGAGCGCTTCCTCGCGGAGGGACAGGTCGCGCAGCGCTGCGGATTTGCCTCGACGAAGCTGGACCTGAGCGACTTCCCCTCCCGGCACGCCTGCACGCTCGGCCTGTGGCAGAACCGCATCGAGCAGCTGCTCGCGCTCCGGGCCGAGGAACTCGGCGTGCACTTCCACCGCGAGCGCTCCGTGGAGGACTTCGCCCAGGACGAGAACGGCGTGACCATCAAGGCCTGCGGAGGCCTCACGCTGAGGGCCGCCTACCTCGCCGGTTGCGACGGCGGGCGCAGCATCGTCCGCAAGCGCGCGGGCATCGCGTTCCCGGGATGGGACGCGACGGAGAGCCATCTGCTCGCCGAAGTCGAGATGACGCAGCCGCCGCCCCTCGGCATCCATCGCACGCCGCGCGGCACCCACTCGTTCGGCAAGCGCGACTACGAAATCCGCGACGGCGAAATCATCTACAAGGACGGCGGCCCGATCCGCGTGATGGTGCCCGAGGGCGGGACCGGCGCGAGCGGCGAGCCCACGCTGGAAGACCCCCGCGCCGCGCTCATCGCCGCATGCGGCACCGATTACGGCCTGCACTCGCCGACCTGGATCTCCCGCTTCACCGATGCCGCGCGCCAGGCCGCGACCTATCGCGACCGCCGGGTGCTGCTGGCCGGCGACGCCGCGCACGTGCATTCGCCGGTGGGCGGACAGGGGCTCAACACCGGCGTCCAGGACGCGATGAACCTGGGCTGGAAGCTCGCCCAGGTCGTCAAGGGAACCTCGTCCGAACAGTTGCTCGACACCTATCACGCCGAACGCCATCCCGTCGGAGCGCGCGTGCTGCGCTACGCGATGGCGGGCGCCGCGCTGCTCCGCCAGGACGACGGCATCGGCGCGCTGCGCGACACGCTCGGGGAACTGCTCATCCTGGACGAGCCGCGCAAGCGGCTCGCCGGGGATCTCTCGGGGCTGGGCATCCGCTACGACTTCGGCCCCGGGCATCCACAGCTCGGGCGCCGCATACCGGATCTGGACCTCAACACCGAGGACGGTCCATGCCGGGTCTACAGCCTGCTGCATGACGGGCACGCGATGCTGCTCGATCTGGGCGACGAGGGTGCGATGGATGCGTCACCACCGCCGCGATCGGATCGCATCCGATGCCTGCGCGCACGCCATGACGGACCTTGGGAGCTTCCGGTGATCGGCGCAGTCACACCGCCCACGGGCGTGCTGATCCGTCCGGATGGCTACGTGGCCTGGGCCGGTGAAGGAGGCACGCGGGGACTCGCCGAGGCCTTGCAGCGCTGGTGCGGCGTGCCCCTGCCCTGAGCCTCGGCAGCGGAGCCGAGGGCGGCTCCGCGTCCTACGCGCGGGCGCGCCCTTGCCTGACACCGCCGCCCAGGCCGTCACGCCTAGGCTGGACCCATGGGAGTACACCGACTCATCGGGCGTCTGGCGATGGCGCCCTTCTCCAAGGCCCTGCCCGCGATGGGCGACACCGAGCGGGCGGCGCTCGAAGCCGGCACGGTCGGCTTCGAGGGGCAGCTCTTCGCGGGACAGCCCGATTTCGATGCGCTGCTCGCGCAAGGCCCGAATCGCCTCACCGACGAAGAACGCCGATTCCTCGACGAAGAGGTCAGCACGCTCGTCGGCATGCTCGACGACCACGCGATCGACGCGGCCGGCGACCTGCCGCCCGAGGTGTGGCGCTACCTGCGCGAGCACCGCTTCTTCGGGATGATCATTCCCAAGGACTACGGCGGCCTGGGCTTCGGCCACTACGCGCACGCCGAGGTGGTGACCCGCATCGCCACCGTCAACACCGCCTGCGCGGTGACGGTGATGGTGCCCAACTCGCTCGGTCCCGCGGAGCTTCTGCTGCGTTACGGCACGCCGGCCCAGCAGCAGCACTACCTGCCCCGGCTGGCCGACGGCCGCGAGCTGCCGTGCTTCGGTCTCACCTCGCCGTACGCCGGCTCGGATGCCGCGTCCATTCCCGACCGCGGCGTGCTCACCGAGCGCACCATCGAGGGCCGCGCCGTGCGCGGCTTCAGCGTGCGCTTCGACAAGCGCTACATCACGCTCGCCCCGGTGGCCAGCGTGGTGGGCCTCGCGTTCCAGGCGGTGGACCCGTCGCGGCCCGAGGGCGAGCAGGAGCTCGGCATCACCTGCGCGCTGCTGCCGGTGCCCACGCCCGGCATGGACATCGGCCGGCGCCACCACCCGATGAACTCGGCCTTCATGAACGGCCCGATCCGCGGCGAGGACGTGTTCGTGCCGATGGACTGGGTCATCGGCGGCGAGGAACGGGTCGGCCAGGGCTGGCGCATGCTGATGGAATGCCTGGCCGCGGGCCGCGCCATCTCGCTGCCGGCGCTGGGCGCGGCGATGCAGCAGACGGCGCTGTTCGTGGTCAACGGCTATGGCCAGGTGCGCGAGCAGTTCGGGCTGCCGATCGGGCGCTTCCACGCCATCGCCGGCATCACCGCGCGCATGGCCGCGCGGCTCTATGCCACCGATGCCGCGCGGCGCTACACCGCCGCGGCGCTCGATGCCGGCGAGCGCCCCAGCGTCGCCAGCGCGATCCTCAAGGTGCAGCTCACCGAGGCCGGCCGCAGCGCGGTCAACGAGGGCATGGACGTGCTCGGCGGCAAGGGCATCATCGCGGGGCCGCGCAACCTGCTTGGCGTGGCCTACCGCCATGCGCCGATCGCCATCACGGTGGAAGGCGCCAACCTGCTGTCGCGCGCGCTGATCATCTTCGGCCAGGGCGCGACCCGCTGCCATCCCTTCGTGCTGGAGGAGATGGCGGCCGTGCAGGCGCAGGATCCGGAGCGGCTCGGGCGCGCGCTGACGGGGCATGCCGGCCATGTGCTACGCAACCTCTGGCGCAGCCTGGCGCACGCGCCGCTGCGCGGTCAGCCGCCGGACGACCTGCGGCGCGAGGCCAGGCTCATCGCCTCGCTGTCGGCCCGCTACGCGCTCACGGCCGACCTCGCCATGGGGCTGCTGGGCGGCAAGCTCAAGCGGATGGAGCTGCTGTCGGCGCGACTCGGGGACATCCTGGCCGCGTTGTACCTGGCCGCGGCCTGCGTGTGGCGCTATCAGGTCGAGAGCGATCCCGCGATGCTGCCGGTGGCGCGCGCGGCGATCCGCCTGCAGTTGGACGACGCAGCGTCCCTGCTGCGCGAGCTCCATGCCAACCTCCCCTCGCGCCTGCTGCGGGCGCTGGCGCCGATGTTCCTCCATGGGACCCGCCATCTCGCGCCCCTGCGCGACCGCGAGTCCATCGCGCTGGCCGACGCGCTGCGCACGCAGCCGGCCATGGTGCGGCGGCTGTGTCCCGACGTCTCGCGTCCGAAGAGCGGCGGCCTGCTCGACCTGATGCGCGCGCTCGAGGCGGCCCGCGCACTCGGCGACGAGGTGCCCAAGCTCAACAAGGCGCTGCGGCGCGCGGGCTCGCTCGAGGAGGTGGCGCGCGCGTCACGCGATCCCGAGGCGGCGCTGGCCTACCTGCGCGCGGCCGAGGAAGTGATCCGGGTGGACGAGGATCAGGGGGTCAGATAGAAGTCCATGGGGATGAGCTCGACGGCCCATCCGCCCTCTTCGCCCAGGGTCGCGGCCGGATGCATCGAGGCCAGGCGAAGCGCTTCCTCCGGCGTGTCCGCATCGATGATGAACAGACCGCCGACGACTTCCTTCGCCTCGGTGTACGGGCCGTCGGTGACCTGGGTCTTGCCGCCGCGCGGGCGAAGCGTCTTCCAGTGCTCCAGGTCGCCGAGCGACGCGGACACGAGCACCTTGCCGGTCGCGCGCATCTTCTCGTCCAGCGCCGGGCACTGGCTCACCAGCGCCTTGACGTCGTCCGGCGCCATCTGGGCGAATTTCTCGGGGGTGAAGTAGGCCAGGCCAAGATATTTCACGGGAGGTCCTTTCAGGGTTGATGCCTTGACGACGAAGCGGGAGATCGGAAATCGACAGCGCCAGGAGATTCTCCCGACTCGCGGCCCGGGAGGATCCGGCACACTCCGCGAGATGTCCACCGCTCCCACCGATCCCGCTCCCATCCTCTTCAAGACGGCCAAGGCCTTCGAGACCTGGCTGAAGAAGCATCATGCGAGCGCCGACGGGGCCTGGCTGATGATCGCCAAGCGCGGGTGCGCGGAGCCCAGCGTCACCTATGCCGAGGCGGTGGAGATCGCGCTCTGCTGGGGCTGGATCGATGGCCAGAAGCGGGGGCTGGACGACACGCACTTCCTGCAGCGCTTCACGCCGCGGCGCCCGCGCAGCGTCTGGTCCAAGGTCAATGTGGAAAAGGTCGGGAAGCTCATCGAGGCGGGCCGGATGCAGCCAGCCGGACTCGCGCAGGTCGAGGCGGCCAAGGCCAGTGGCCGCTGGGAGAGCGCCTACGACGGTTCCCGTTCGGCGACGGTGCCCGAGGACCTGCTCGCCGCGCTGGAAGCCGAGCCGAAGGCCAAGACGTTCTTCGCGACGCTCAACGCGGCGAACCGCTACGCGGTGCTATGGCGCATCCAGACCGCAGTGAAGGCAGAAACGCGGGCCAAGCGGATCGCGCAGCTGGTCGCCATGCTCGCGCGGGGCGAGACCGTTCACATCTTCAAGCCCAAGCCCAAACCCGAACCCGAGGCCTGATCTCCCGCGCGGCGGCCAGGGAGATGCGCCGCTGTGCTCACGTGTTGCCCCTACCCTGTCGATTTCTCCCGTCGCCATTCGTCGTGCAAGGGGGCGGCAGCACGCCGCGCCATCAACCGGAGAACCGCAATGAACTACGTGGATGGATTCGTGATCGCCGTGCCGACCGCCAAGCGCGAGGCCTATCGCCAGCTGGCGCAGGATGCCTCGGCCGTGTTCAAGGACCACGGCGCGCTCAGCGTCGTCGAATGCTGGGGCGACGACGTGCCGGACGGCAAGGTGACCTCGTTCCCGATGGCCGTGCAGCGAAAGCCTGATGAGACCGTGGTCTTCTCGTGGATCGTCTGGCCGTCGCGCGAAGTGCGCGACGCGGGGATGAAGAAGTCGATGGAGGACCCGCGCATGAACCACGATCCGAAGAACATGCCCTTCGATGGCCAGCGCATGATCTTCGGCGGGTTCCAGATCATCGTCGAAGCCTGACGGCGGCCTGGCCGGACAGTGGGCGCCGCTTCGTTGCCTGTGCCTCGGCGTCCTGTTCATCATCGGGGCACACGTGTGACGCGAGCGGCGCGTCATCCGTTCACCTACACGTCCATCCATTGATCGCCGCTATCGCCGCGACGCGCTCATCAACAGAATCGAGGCTCTCATCTGACGACACGGCCGCGCCGACGCTTCGGCCCGGCGCCGTGCCGCCACTCCCCACGACTCCCTGCCCTCACGAAAGCCGCCCATGACGACCATGCTCCGCCGCGTTGCCTATGTCAGCCAGATTGCCGAGGGCACGACCGACGAGGCGATCAAGCGGATCGTGGCCAAGGCCCAGCTCAACAATCGCCGGCACGACCTCTCCGGCGTGCTGGCGCTGGGGCCCGGCCTGTTCGCGCAAATCCTAGAAGGCGCGCCTGACGCCGTGGAGAACACCCTCACCCGGATCCGCGCCGACGAGCGCCACCTGAATGTCCGGCTCGTCATCGACGTGCCGATCCAGGGGCGGCTCTTCGACCGCTGGAGCATGGAACTGCTCGTCGACGAGGAGTCCGCCACCCTGGTCGCGCAGGTGGGCGACGGCCGCCGCGCGGCGGGCGACCTCGTCGACCATCTGCGCCGGCAGCACGAGCGCGACCCGCTGTGGTGGACCCGGGACATCGCCGGGATGGCGCTCGCGGCCTGAGCGCGGCCCCCGGTCCGGCTCAGCGCGGCGTGAATTCCAGGTTCGACGACACGTAGCTGATCGGCATGAACACGCCCCCGCCGACGTACTGCAGGTGCAGCGCGTCGGCCTGGCCGCCGGAGAGCGATCCGGTGACACCGGTCGTCGTCGACGACCGGCGGACGCCCCCGTAAAGCGCGGCGCCGGCTTTCGCCGCCAGCAGCGTCCGGCCATCCGCGCTGCTGGCGAGCGCCGACCACGCGCCGCCATCGGCCGAAGCGCGCCAGGTCGTGCCGCCGTCGGGAGACTCATAGAGCGTGCCGCCGTTGGTCGCGGCGACGACATAGCGGCCGTCCGCCGACGTCGCGATCCCCCGCCAGTCGCGGCTGGTGTCCACGGGCTCCCAGGTGGTGCCGGAATCGCTGGAACGCCAGACGTTGCCCGTATCGACGGTGGCGTACAAGCGCTTGCCATCGGCCGACGAGGCCACGCTCCACCAGAACTGGGCGGATGCCCGCGCGGTCCAGGTGACGCCGAAATCAGTCGACACGAACAGCTGCGATCCGTTGGTCCCCGCGACGAGCACGCGGCCGTCCGCCGAGGAACTGACCGTGCGCCAGGCACGGTTGGAGTCGCGCGGAGTCCAACTGGCGCCGCCGTCGGCGGAGGTCCAGATCTGCCCCAGATAGGCCGTGGCGACGAGCCGCATGCCGTCCGCCGAGCTGGCGACCGCGCTCCATGCGCGGCTGCTGCCGTCGTTGTTCCAGGTGTTGCCGCCATCGGGCGAGGTGAACAGCGCTCCGCCGTTGGTCGACGCCACGATGCGGCTGCCGTCCGAGGACATCGCCACGCCGGACCAGACCTGACCCGTCAGCCGCTGCGTCCAGTGGCCGCCCGTGTCGCTCGAGGTCAGCAGCTCGCCCGACGAGGCAGTCGCGACCTGCTGGGTGCCGTCCGCGGACACGCTGGTGGCGGACCAGGCGCCCGTGGGGGTGTCGGCGGTCCAGTCGATCTTGTTGCCGCCAGGAAGGCCGACCGTCGCGATGCGCTGCCCGGCGTTCTGCGCGATGGTCCAGCCGCCCGCGCCCACGCCGGTGACCTTGATCCAGTCGCCGATGACGGGCGACGCCGGCAGCGTGATGACCACCGGCGTGGCCGCGTTGGCCAGGTAGCCCGTGTTCGACTCCGCCTGCACTGCGGAACCGGTGACGTTCACCCATCGCGTGTCGGCGGGCGCCGCGCTGCAGAGGTAGGCCGTGGAGGTGACCTCGCCCGCGTCCAGGACGCCATTGCGGTTGCTGTCCAGCCCCGACTGCACCCGTTGCCCGCCGTGCGTGCAATTGGCGCCAGGAGATTCCGAGGCGAGCGCCACCAAGGCGTCGAGACCGGAGGCGCCGCCCGGGCCCGTCGGACCGGTGGGACCGGTGGGGCCAGTCGGCCCGGTCGGCCCCGTGGGGCCGGTGGGACCGGTCGGTCCCGCGGGGCCGGTGGGGCCGCTCGGCCCGGTGGCGCCGCTGGCCCCGCTGCACACGTAGGCCACGCTGCTGGCCTCGCTGTCCTCGAGCGAGCCATTGCCGTTGGCGTCCGTCCCGGCCATCACCGCCGAGCCGCCGAGCGCGCAGTTCGCGCCGGCCGCCTCGGCGCGCACGCGCACCAGCACCGACTGGCCGTTGGCGCCTGGCCGTCCGTCCAGGCCATTGCAGACGTACTGCGTGGAAGACACTTCCGCGTCAACGAGCACGCCGTTGCCATCGGCATCCCGGCCGGACTCGATGCGGGTGCCCGCGGCGGGACAGTGGCTGCCCGCGGCCTCCACCGCCACGCGGACCAGCGTGGGCCGGGTGTCGTCGGGGACCTCCTCGGGCTTGGCGGTCAAGTCCGAGGACCCGCCCCCGCAAGCGCTCAGCAGGACGGTGGAGCAGGCAATCCCGGCCGCGAGCAGACGGCGGAAAGGCGCGGCGGCGCGCGCGTCGTGATGACGTCGGTCGATTCTGTCGAGTGGCATGGCAGTTGAGGAAAGCGCGCTTGAGCGCCGCCCCCTGCGGCGCCCTCCCTGGCGCGAAAGTGCGAAGTATCGGTGCGCCGGGATGTCCTACTTCACCGTATAGCTCTGCGCCGCCGTGTCATACGCGCCATTGCGCGCCGGGTCCCAGTAGGTGAAGTTGAATCGCACGACATCGCCCTTCTTCAGCCCCGTCGCCGTGTAGGCATTGCCGCTGCCTTCCTTGAGCATCCGCACGTTCAACTGCCCGCCGCCATTGACCGTGTAATGCACGTCGGCCCAGGTCCCGGTCGGCTCGGTGAACTTGACCGTCGTCGCCGTCGGCTGGCTGATGCCCGCTGGCGGCGGCGGCTCCTGCGTCGTCGTGCCGGACTCCCACACCACGTCGTCGATCGCGAACTGGAAGGCCGAGGCCGGCAGCCGGTTGTTGTCGCTCGAGATCATGAAGATGTCCGCGATCGACTGCAGCGCCACCTTCGGTCCGATCAGCGTCGAGACGGGGATGGTCGCCTGCGCCCAATCGCCATTGCGCACCATGCCGAACGCCGTCGTGTTGGCGGGGAAGTTCACCCACGACTGGTTGGTGTAGGTGTCGCCGATGCCGATGTTGAAGGACACGTCGGCCGGGATCTTGATCCGCACCTTCACCTGGCCATTGCGGAAGTTGGTCAGGTCGCGGACCTGGCGCGACTGGATGCCGCCGCCGAACCACTGCCCCGGCGTGTTGTAGCTCCACGCGATCACGTTGCCGCCCTCGTACGGCAGGATGTTGCCGGCGCCGGTCGAGGCGCCGTTCCACAGGAAGATGTCGGACGTGGTGCCCGCCACCAGCTTGTTGTTGACCACCGTGTTGTCGGTGAACACGCCGAACTTGCCGACCTCCGGCACGACCTGGTTGCCCAGCTTCACCTCGCCCTTGCCATCGAGCTCGTAGACGCGGACGTAGTCGACGTACATCGTGGCGGGCAGCGGCGCGGTCACCTGCGACGGATTCGCCGCGTCGGTGAAATTGCCGCCCACCGCCATGTTCAGCAGCAGATAGAACGGCGCCTGCAAGGCGCTCGAGTTCACCGGCAGCGGCGCGTCGTACATGTCGTGCTCGCCATCGTTGTCCACGACGGTGAAGCGCATCTGGCTCTCGGTCCAGTAGAAGCGGTACTTGACGAAGCGGTTCGCGAAGGACACCTGCGGCCGGTACCAGCTCTTGGTCTGCCACGAGGTGGAGGCGGCGCACGATTCATTGCCCGGCACGCAGGCAGCCTGCGACCAGGTGATCACGTTGGACCCGGCGAAGTAGTCCGCCGACGGCGCGCCCGCGGCGGACCAGGCGGCGGCGCGATGCCCCTGCTCGACGATGTCGATCTCGCCCTTGCGCGGCCAGACCTGCGGGCTGGTGCCCAGCATCCATGCGGCCGGCCACAGGCCGGTGGTGACCTGCGGCGTGGCCATGCGGATCTCGACCATCCCGTACTGCACCTGCACCTTGCCGTAGGAATCGATCTTCCCGGAGGTGAACTCGTTGCTGCCGACGGTCTGCCTCAGCGCGCGGATCGCGAGCGCGCGGGTGCCGGGCTCGAAGGGCACGTCGGCGATCGAAAGGTTGTTAGGGCTGTAGGACTCGAGCTCCGCGTTGCCGTAGCCGCAGAGATTGATCTGGCAGCCGTTGCCGTCGAAGGGGGTCCAGAGCGCGGTGTTCAAGGTGGCGCCGTTGAACTCCTCGGACCACAGCAGGCGGCCGATGGTCGGGTTGGTGACGCTGGCACCGGCCTGTGTGGCGGCGGTGACCAGCAGGCCCAATGCGGCGGCTCGCGCGCCAAGGCGGTTTGGAAATTCCATGCATGTCTCCAGAAGGTGTCGAAGGTGTGCGGGAGGGCACCGATCGGCGCGGTCCGGCCAACGCTCTGCGGCGCTCGTCCAGGTCCGCGACTTCTCCTGCGAGACGCATCCTAGGGAAGATCAGGCAATCTTGAAAGCGCTTTCAAGAAATTGAGGGTTTTCGATTGCAACGGCCCACTCGCTCCTTCTTACCCCCTCGCCCGCAAGCGGGCAATACCGGCACTCGCTCCTTCTTACCCCCTCGCCCCAGCGGGGAGAGGGAGGGGAGAGGGGGCTCGTGCCACACCGCTGCTGCCCTTCGAAGCACCCCCTCTCCCCTGCCCTCTCCCCCCTCGCGGGGGGCGAGGGAGTTCTTGCCGGCAGCGCTTGCTCGTTCCTACACCCTCGCCCCAGCGGGGAGAGGGAGGGGAGAGGGGGCTCGTGCCACAGCGCTGCTGCCCCTCGAAGCGCCCCCTCTCCCCTGCCCTCTCCCCCCTCGCGGGGGGCGAGGGAGTTCTTGCGCAAGGCAAGTGCGGGCAAGGCCGGTATTACCCCCTCATCAGCCCACCAGCGCCTTCGTCGCGAAGTACAGCACCGACGGCCCCAGCAGGCATCCCAGCCCCGTGTGGAAGGTCGCCACCAGCGCCCCATACGGCACCAGCTTCCGGTCCGTCGCCGCCAGCCCCGCGGTCACGCCGCTGACCGTCCCGGCCAGCCCGCCGAACACCATCGCCGAACGCGGCGTCCCCAGCTTGAGGAAGCCCGCCGCGAACGGCGTCCCGACCATCACCAGGATCGCCTTCACCACGCCGGTCGCGATGCTCAACGCCATCACATCCGAGCTCGCGCCGATCGCCGCCCCGGTGACCGGCCCCACGATGTAGGTCACCGCCCCGGCGCCGATCGTGGTCATGCTCACCGCATCGGTATAGCCGAAGGCCCGCGCAATGCTGGCTCCGACGACGAACGGCAGCACCGTCCCCAGCACCAGCGACAGCGCGCCCACCAGCCCCGCCCGCTTCGCCTCCGTGGCCTGGACCTCGAACGCCGTCGCGACGATCGCGAAATCCCGCAGCATCGCCCCGCCCATCAGCCCCACGCCGGAGAACAGCGAGACATCCGCCAGCCCCTTGTGTCCGCCCGTCACCTTGCCGCCCCACCACGCGAGCGCCAGGCCCAGGAACACCGCGATCGCCGAGCCATGCACGCGTCCGAACGTCAGACGCCGCGAGATCTGCCCGGAGACCAGCACCACCCCGCCCACCAGCGCGAAAGCCGCCACCAGGCCGTTGTGCGCGGCCGCCTTTTCAAGGATGTCCAGCATGGCGTCACTCCGCGTCGTTGAGCAAGGGGTTCTCCAGGCGCGCCGCGGGCAGCTCCCGCTCGCCGCCCTCGGGGCGCTCCGCGCGGTTGATCAGCGCGATCACGCAGCCGCACACCGACACGCCGGCCACGGCCGCCAGCACCGCCACCGGACCGCCGCGCAGCGCCGCGACCATGTCCTGTTGCGCCGCCATCGCGACCACCACCGGGATGTACATCGCGCCCCAGTACTCGACGCCGAGCTCGGTGAGCTGCGGCAGGATGCCGCGCCGGTGCATCTGCAGCCGCGCCACGATGAGCAGCAGCATCGCGATGCCCACGCCCCCCACGTTGGTCTTGACGCCCAGCGCCTGCCCCAGCAGGTCCCCCAGGAAGATGCCCAGCAGATGGCAGATGGCGAGCAGCGCCGTGCCGTAGATGACCATGTCTTGTCTCCAGGTGAAGTCGCCGGTTGGATGCGCCGGTCTGTTGCCCTGGGCGGCGAAGTTATCGGGACACCCCGCCCCGATCAATCAAGCAGCGCGTCGACATCGTTACGCCGCGCGGAACGGTCGCGGCCGCGCGCCCTCCCCGACCGCGCCACAACCCCGATGCCCACGCGATGACAACGTAGTCATCAGCCGTTACGCATTCTGACGAGCCCTTGCGATCGAAGCTTCGACACTGCCGGCATTCACCCCTTCTTCAACTTCATTCACCCCCATGCGCCCACTTCCTCGTCGATTCGCCCCGCGCGCCAGCCTCGTGGCCCTCGCCTTCGGCGCGGTCGCGCCCGCGTATGCGGCCCTCAGCGTCAACGTCGCCCAGGACATCTGGTCGGGCGGCTTCTGCTCCCGCGCCACGATCCGCAACCCCGGCACCGCCCCCAGCGGCGCCTGGACCCTGCGCTTCGACATGCCCAAGGGGCAGATGAACAACAGCTGGAGCGGGGAGTTCAGGCTCGAGTCCGGCACCACCTACGCCGTCACCGGCCTCAGCTGGAACTCGCCGGTCGCGCCGGGCCAGAGCTTCGAGGTCGGCTTCTGCGGCACCGGCACCGCGCCCAGCACCACCTCGTTCCGCATCGCCGAGGCAGGCTCGGCCCCCGCCCCCGCCCCCGCTCCGGCTCCGGCTCCCGCGCCAGCTCCGGCCCCCGCGCCAGCGCCCGCACCTGCGCCGGCTCCTGCGCCCGCACCGGCTCCCGCTCCCGCTCCCGCGCCTGCTCCTGCTCCTGGCGGCGACCTCTCCGTTCCCGCGACAGGCCAGTTCAAGCTGCCGTTCAGCGTCGCCGCCGATGGCCGCATCCTCGACAGCCAGGGCGCCGCCGTCTCGATCCGCGGCGTCAACTGGTTCGGCTTCGAGACGCCGGATCTCGTCGCGCACGGCCTGTGGCAGCGCAACTACAAGGACATGATCGGCCAGATGAAGGACCTGGGCTTCAACGCGGTCCGCCTGCCCTTCTGCCCCGCCACGCTGCACTCGACCGGCCGCCCCAGCGGCGCGCTGAACACCAGCATCAATCCCGACCTCGCCGACAAGACGCCGCTGCAGGTGCTGGACCGCGTCGTGGCCGAGTTCGCCTCGCGCGGCTTCTACGTGCTGCTCGACCATCACCGCCCGGACTGCAACGCGATCTCGACCACGCCGCAGATCCCCGGCTACACGCTCGACCAGTGGGTGGCGGACCTGAAGTTCGTCGCCGACCGCTACCGCAACGTGCCCAACGTCTTCGCCATCGACCTGAAGAACGAGCCGCACAGCAGCGGCGGCAGCGGCGCCTTCTGGGGCACCGCCGATGCCGGCAACGACTGGAAGCTGGCCGCCGAGCGCGCCGGCAGCGCGGTGCTCGGCACCAACGCCAAGCTGCTGGTGTTCGTCGAGGGCGTGTCCGACAACCAGGGCCGCTGCGAGAACCCCGATGCCCACTGGTGGGGCGGCAACATCGAGCCCTACGCCTGCTATCCCCTCGACGAGACCAGGATCCCGCGCAACCGCCTGGTGCTGTCGCCGCACATCTACGGCCCGTCGGTGAGCAGCCAGCCCTACTTCGGCGATGGCACCGGCTTCCCGAACAACATGCCCGCGATCTGGCAGAACCAGCTCGGCCGCTTCATGGGCAAGAACGCCGTGGTGCTGGGCGAGTTCGGCGGCCGCTTCACCGACAAGGACCGCCAGTGGCAGGTCAAGTTCGTCGACTGGCTGAAGTGCAAGGGCGTGCGCAACTTCTTCTACTGGTCGTGGAACCCGAACTCCGGCGACACCGGCGGCATCCTGCAGGACGACTGGCAGAGCGTCTCGCTCGACAAGTACAACAACCTGAAGCGGCTGTGGGACGGCTCGGCGGTGGACGCCGCCGTCTGCAAGTAAGGCGCCGCGGCCTTCACTGGCCGAAGAACACGCGCCGCACGAAGCGCGTCGCGTCCTCGCGCGAGGCCTGGAAGGCGGCCTCGTTGCGGCCGACGTGCGCGCCGCGCGTCATGCAGGCGTTGATGAACGCGGTGAGCTGGTCCGATGGAATCACCTGGCCGGTGCGCTCGGAGGTCACGACCCAGGTCGGGATGTCGGTGCGGATGACGCCGCAGGCGTAGCCGCTGGTCGCGTCGGCCCGGTAGCGCACCGGGAGCAGGCTGTCCCACGCGTGGTTCGCATCCGCGTAGCGGTGCGTCTCCACCGGCGTGCCCAGCGCGGCGTACTCGAGGCCCAGGGCCTCGCAAGGCTCCGGATGCGTGTAGTCATCGGCCGCGCCGACCAGGTTGAGCAGCGGCGCGCGCGTGACGCTCGGCGAGGTATAGATCTGCGAGCAGCCGGCATAGGCCGCGATGTGCAGCGCGAAGGCCTGATCGGTCTTCACGACGGCGCGCAGGAACGGCAGCTCCGCCGTCTGCAGCGCCACCGTGCCGCCGCGCGAGAAGCCCATGATGCCGATGCGCCGCGCGTCGATGCGCGGGTCGACCGACAGCAGGCGCAGCGCCTGGAAGGCGTCCATCACGTTGGCGGCGGCCGGCACGCTGGTCTGGTCCGCCGCCGTCGACGACACGCCGCGCGGCGCGAAGCTGTCGACGATGAAGGTCGCCACGCCGATGCCGTTGAAGGCCTTGACCCATTGCTGCAGACCCGGCCCCACGCCATCGCTGCCGTGCGCGAGCACGATCGCGGGCACCGGCCCGGCGAAGCCGGCGGGCAGGCTGAGGTCGCCCCACACCGGCGTCGGGACCCATTGCGCGCGGCGCTCGCGCGCGAGGTCGAAGAGCGACTTGGGCGTGAAGCTGTCGAAGGCGATGCGGGTGCTGTCGTCGGCGCGCGCGGCCGTGGCGGTCAGGCCGAGCACGCACACGGAGACCAGGACTCGGAACAGTCGATGCATGAAGGCTCTCGGGCAGTGAAGGAAAGCGGCGGAGCGCCTGACCGGCGCTCCGCATGAGCGGGCCGCCCCGCGGGGCGTGAGCGGCCGCCGGAGGTTAACCGCGTGCCGCTGCGCCGCCGGCTCGTCAGCTGTCCCGCCCATCGGGCACATGCGCGTCGCCTGGCGTCAATGCGGCGCAAAGGCAGCGTCAATTCAGCATGAAGCAACGGGCCGGAAGGGCTACAGCCGCGCGATGTCCGGCGCGTCGCCGCCCAGCCACGCGCGCGAGTAGGCCTCGCGCGTCGCGGCCTCGGACTTCGCATCGCCCTTGCGCTTGTAGACCTCCGCCAGCCCCGCCAGCGCCCAGCCATTGCCACGCACTCGCGCGAGGGACTCGCGCAGCGTGTCCTCCGCCGCGTCCAGCCGTCCCTGCCGCAGATAGACCGAGCCCAGCGACTGCCGGATCGGGTAGTACCAGTACGGCGGCTCCGTGTAGGCGAGCTGGTCCTCGATCGCGACGGCCGCCTCGTAGGCCTTGGCCGCCGCGGCCAGGTCGCCCTGCGCGTCGGCGAGCCGGCCGGTGGCGACCAGGCGCGCGGTCTGCACGATCTCCTTGCCCGGCACGCCCCAGTCGGCATAGGGCTTGAAGTCCGCATCACGCGCCAGCGCGGCGATGGCGTCGATCTCGCGCTGCGCGCCGGCCGCGTCCTGCTTCGCCGCGAAGGCCAGCGCCCGCGCGTAATGCGCCAGACCGGTCGCCACGAGTTGCTCCTTCGGCGGCGCCTTCAAGCCGAGGATCACGTCCGGCGCGCTGAAACGCGCATGCGCCAGATAGGGCGCGGCCTTCACCGGCTCCAGTCCCGCGAACTGCGCGACCATCGCGTCCGGCAGCGCCGCGTCGAGCTTGCCGGCGGCCTGGATCGCGGTCGGGCCGTCGCCACCCATCTGCGCCGACACCAGCACGAAATGGATGTTGTGCGGGTAGTACGCGGACTTGTACATCGGGTCGGACGGCGAGGTCCCGAAGTACTGCTCATCGACGGCCATCGCGCGCTTGTTGATGTCGAGCGAGTCCTTGTAGAGGCCGACGCGGTAGTAGATGTGGGCCGGCATGTGCACGACGTGGCCGGCGCCCGGCATCAGCGCCGCCAGGCGCCGCGCGGGTTCGAGCGCGCGCTCGGGCTTGGCCGACGCCTCGACGGCATGGATGTAGAGATGGATCGCGCCCGGGTGATCGGGGTTCCGGGCGAGCACCGTCTCGAGCGCCGCGACGATGTCCGCCGCCCGGCCCTTGGGCCGCGCGCCGCCGGCTTCCCAGTAGTCCCAGGGCTGCGTGTCCATCGCCGCCTCGGCCAAGAGCGTGAGCACCGTGTCGTCATCGGGAAACTGCTTGGCGACGGCCTTCATCGCATCGGCGTAGGCGCCATCGAGCGCCGCCCGCTCGGCCTTCGGGTCCGCGGAATAGCGCGTGCGCAAGGCCGCGATCAGCGCGCGGTCCTTCTCCGGCGCGCGGGGCGCGAGCTCGACCGCCTTGGCCAGCGCCGCGAGCGCTGGCGCGGCCGCGTCCGGCATCATCGGCGCGTTGATGTTGGGGCCCAGCACCAGCGCCTCGCCCCACCAGGCGAGCGCGAAGCGCGGGTCCAGCCGGCGCGCGGTCTGGAACGCGCGCTGCGCCTCCGCATGGTTGAAGGCGAAGGCCCAGCGCAGGCCCTGGTCGAAGTAGGCCTGGGCCTTCGGGTTGGCGGTGCCGGCCTTGAAGCTCAAGCTGCCCAGGTTGTCGTAGAGCGGCACCTGGCCGGCCGCGGCCCGCATCGGCTGCGGCTTGAAGGGCTTGGTCTCGGTCTGCGCGAGCACCAGCCGCTCAAGCAGCGCCGGGCGTCCCGGGGCGGCCGGCGCGCACAGGCCGCCCGGGCCCGCGAACAGCGGATCGAAGGCCGCGTCCGCGCCGCCGGCCGTGGAGGCGAAGGCCAGGATGAGGGCCGCGACAGCGGTCAAGCGGGGCACGTCAGCGGGCTTGGAGGCATCCATGTCGTTCTCCTGATCTGCGCGGCGGCACCTGCCGGGCGCGGGCGGCGATGATGTTGCCCGCCCGACCGGGGCCCGGCCATCCCCAGGAACGCTTTCGATACAGACATCCCCCGCCCAGCGCACCGACACTCGCCCCCTATGAACAAGTTGAACCGGTTCCTGCACGATTTCCTTCCCGCCTGGGCCGCCGAGTGGCTCGACATCCTGGTCCCGCTGATCGAGGTCGTCCTGATCGGCCTGGGCGCCTGGCTGGTGATGCGCGTGGCGCGCCACCTCACCCGCAAGCTCACCAGCACCTACGCGCTGCCGGTCACCGTCGCCACGGTCTTCCTGCGCTCCGTCGCGGTGCTGATCTACGGCGGCGCCGTGCTCTGGTCGCTGGAGCGCCTGGGCGTCTCCGGCGCCGTCCTGTGGACCGCCTTCACCGGCTTCGCCACCGTCGGCGCGGTGGCGTTCTTCGCCGCCTGGAGCGTGCTGTCCAACCTCTTCTGCGCGCTGCTGATCTACGTCACCCGCGCCTTCCGGATCGGCGACGTGGTGGAGCTGCTGGAGTCCGGCGACAAGCCCGGCGTGAAGGGCCGCGTGATCGACATCAACCTGGTCTATACGACGCTGCTGGAAAGCGGCGACCCGGCCAGCGGCACCAGCCTGCAGCTGCCCAACAGCCTGTTCTTCCAGCGCGCGCTGCGCCGCTGGCATGGCGCGGCGGCCGACGGCGCGATCCTGCCCGCGCAGCAGATCCGGACCTGAATGACTTTCGGGCGCCACGGCCGGCGTTGCATTAACGTCGGCCCCCTGGACATCTCAGATCGGAACCCCGCATGAGCCTCACGCGCTTTTATCCCATCGGTACCCCGGGCGTGCCCTGGGGAGAACCGGAACGCGCCGCCTGGCGCGAGCGCCAGGTGCGCTCACGCAGTTATCGGGACGACGTGGTCCGCCGCGTCGAGGCGCTCGGCGAGCCGTTTGAAATCATCCGCTACGGCCAGCTGACCCATGACGGCGACGAGTTTCCGCTGCTCGCGCTGAAAAGCCGCTCCTGGAACGCGATGCGCCCCGTGGTGCTGGTCACCGGCGGCGTCCATGGCTATGAAACCAGCGGCGTGCTGGGCGCGCTGCGCTTCGCCGAGGCCCACGCGGCCCGGTATGCGAAGGACGTGAACCTGCTCATCGTCCCGTGCGTCAGCCCCTGGGCCTACGAACGCGTGTGCCGCTGGAATTACTTCGCGGTCGACCCCAACCGGAATTTCGGCGCGAGCCGCGAGGCCGCCGAATCCTCCGCGCTGATCGACTTCCTCGCCCCTTACGCCGGGCAGTTCCTGCTGCACATCGACCTGCACGAAACGACCGACACCGACGCCAGCGAATTCACGCCCGCCAAGGCCGCCCGCGACGGCAAGCCGCACGAGCCCGAAACCGTGCCCGACGGCTTCTACCTGGTCGGCAACAGCGAAACGTCGCGGCTCGATTTCCAGGAATCGGTGATCCGGGCCGTCGAGCAGGTGACCCATATCGCGCCGGCCGACGCGAACGGCCGGATCATCGGATTCCCGGTGATCGCCAAGGGCGTGATCGAGTTTCCGGTCCGCGAGGCGGGGCTGTGCGCCGGCCTCACCCGCGCGAAGTTCTCGACCACCACCGAGGTCTACCCCGACAGCCCGCGCACCAATCCCGAGGAGTGCATCGAGGCCCAGGTGATGGCCGTGCGCGCGTCGCTGGATTTCGCGCTGGCGCACGCACACTGACTCGGGCGCGCCCTCGCTCAGCCCAGCACCGATCGCTGGCGCGAATAGCCGAAGTACATCAGCAGCCCCAGCGCCACCCACACGCCGAAGGCGATCCAGGTGGTGGGCTGCAGGAAGGTCATCAGCGTGACGCAGAGCCCGATCGCCAGCAGCGGCACCACCGGCACCGCCGGGCAGCGGAACGCGCGCGGCAGGTCCGGCCGCGTGCGGCGCAGCACGATCACCGCCAGCGCGATCAGGCAGAAGGCCGCCAGCGTGCCGATGTTGATCAGCTCGGCGAGCACGTTCAGCGGCACCAGCGCCGCGATCAGGCCGAACAGGCCGCCGACCAGCCAGGTCGCGAAGAACGGCGTGCCATGGCGCGGATGCAGCGCCGACAGGCGGCGCGGAAGCAGGCCGTCGCGCGACATCGCGAAGATGATCCGCGTCTGGCCATAGGTCATCACCAGGATCACCGTCGTCATGCCGACGATCGCGCCCAGGTCGACGAAGCCGGCGAACCAGGTCTCGTTGGCGCGCTGCAGCGCCAGCGAGACCGGATGGTCGACGCCGACGAACTCGCGGAACGGGACGATGCCCGTCATGATCAGCGACACCAGCACGTACAGCGCCGCGCAGACCGCCAGCGAACCGATGATGCCGATCGGCAGGTCGCGGTCGGGGCGCTTGACCTCCTCGGCGGCCGAGGACACGGCATCGAAGCCGATGAAGGCGAAGAACACCAGCGCCGCCGCGCTCAGCACGCCGCTGGCGCCGAAGGGCGCGAAGGGCTGCCAGTTCTCCGGTCTGACGTGACGCGCGCCCACCACGATGAACAGCAGCACCACGGCGATCTTGACGACCACCATGACGTTGTTGAGCCGGCTGGACTCGCGCATGCCCAGCGACAGCATCCCCGCCAGCACCAGCACGATCAGGAAGGCCGGCAGGTTGAACCAGGTGTGCGCGTGCGGCAGCGCGCCGGGCGCCGCCGTCAACGCGACCGGCAGCGAGACGCCCAGGCCCGACAGCAGCGACTGGAAGTAGCCCGACCAGCCGACCGCAACCGCGGACACCGCCAGGCCGTACTCCAGCATCAGGTCCCAGCCGATGATCCAGGCGACCAGCTCGCCCAGCGTCGCGTAGCTGTAGGTGTAGACGGAGCCGGCGACGGGGATGGAGCTGGCGAACTCCGCATAGCACAGCGCGGCGAAGGCGCAGGCCAGCGCGGCGATGACGAAGGAGATGGTCAGCGCCGGCCCGGCGGTGAGCGCGCCAGTGCCGGTCAACACGAAAATGCCGGTGCCCACGATGGCGCCGATGCCGATCAGCACCAGGTCCAGCGGACCGAGCACCTTCTTCAGGCCGTGGCCGGGGGCGCGCGATTGCGCGAGCAGGTCGTCGAGGTTCTTGGTTCGGAAGAGGCTCAAGTCGATCTCCAGGTACTGCCGGGGAGGAGGCGCGAGGCCGGGACCTTGTCCGGTTGAAAACCGTGCATTGGACCAGATCCCTCCGTTCGCGCCGCGACCGCGTCACGGACGCTGAGGTACCCTGTTCAGGGAGGATCCCGGCTCCCCCGGGATCGACAAGACCAAGGGACGCGCAGTGAAAACCATCGACGAGATGTTGAACCTGGACCTGATCACGATCGAGCAGCACCGGGAGATCGGCGCCTGGATCGAGCGCTCGCGCACGCCGGAGCAGATCCTGGCGATGCCGAGCGATCTCTGGCAGGCCGTGGAGCGCGCGAGCGAGCAGATGGGCGTCGACGCCGACCTGCTGCGGCCGCCCTCGCTGGACGCGGACGGGCTGCTGCACAACTGACCTCGCGCGCCAGCCGCCTGCGGTTCACTCCGGCTCGATGCCGGCCGCCTTGATGATCTGCCCCCACTTGCGGGTCTCGGCCGCCTGGAAGGCCCGCAGCTCCTCCGGCGTGCTCGACCAGACGTTCACCCCGGCGCCTTCGAAGAAGGTCTTCGCGGGCGCGCTGCGCAGCGCCGCGATGAGCAGCTCGCGCAGCCGCTCGACCACCGGCGCCGGCGTCGCCGCCGGCACGTAGGCGGCGAACCAGTAACTCATGTCGTAGCCCTTGACGCCGGCCTCGTCGATCGTCGGCACGTCAGGCAGCAGCGCCGAACGCTTCGTCATCGAAAAGCCCAGCGCCCTCACCTTGCCCGCCTTGATCTGCGGCAGGCCGGTGGCCGTATCCGTGATCATGAAATCGACCTGCCCGCCGATGAGATCGGTGAGCGCCGGCGGATTGCTCTTGTACGGGATATGCAACAGCTGCGTGTGCGAGAGCTGCTGGAACTGCTCGCCAGCGACACGGCTCGACGCGCTCCCGCTGCCGAAGCTGACCTTGCCCGGCTCGCGCTTCGCGCGCGCGATCAGGTCCGCCACGCTCTTGTACGGACCATCCGCCTTGACCACCAGCACCTGCCCGCCCTTGCCCAGCCCCGTCACCGGCGCGAAGTCCTTGACCGGGTCATAGGACAGCTTGCGGTACAGATGCGGATTGGCCGACTGCGTCGTGTTGGTCGCGATCAGGACCGTGTACCCATCCGGCGCCGCCCGCGCCGCCTGCTGCGCGGCCAGCATGCCGCTCGCGCCCGCCTTGTTGTCGACCACCACCGCCTGCTTCGTCTGCTCGGAGATCGCCTGCCCCAGCGCGCGCGCCAGTTGATCCGTCGCGCTGCCCGCGGCGAAAGGCACCAGGAAGGTGACCGGCTTGGCCGGATAACCCGCCGCGCCCTGAGCGAACACCGGCACACCCATCGTCATCGCGGCAAGACCCACGGCGGCCAGCACGGCCACGCGCCGGGTCATCAACGGCTTCTGCATCATCAGGTCGTCTCCATCAGGTGATCATCAAAATTCCTGAGCCAGGGGAGCAGGTCCCCAGGCACCCTCAAGGACATCGCCAGCAGCACGAAGGACAAGGCCTTGCCGTGGCTGTCAAGATTCAACGCATCATTCACGCCGCCATCGAGCACGCCATCAAGCACGAAGTTCATCGCGTGCAGATGCGGCAGCAGATGACGCGTCACGCGCGTCGGGCAGCGCGACGAGAACTGGCGGGCCACCGCCTCCTCGGTCAGTTGCTCCACCAGCAGCGGATATAGCGCCGGGGACCAGGCGATCACGCTGATGTTGGAACGGTCGCCCTTGTCACCCGTCCTGCCGTGAGCGGCATGGCGCAGGGGCACGGTCAGGGAGCGGCAGGTGGGGGAGGATGCTTTCGTGCGGTCGGGCAAGCGCGGGCTCTCCACGGGGCATGGGGGATCCCTCCTGGACCCCCAAGCCCCATTCCGGCCCCATCGAAGCTCGTTGACTTCACGTCCGTCGACGCGCTCGCTGACGGCGTGGCCGAACACCACATCGTGCGGCGCGAGTTCGCGCGGGAACAGCGTCGAGCGCAGCCCCAGCCGCAACCTCACATTCGTCCTCACGCCTCCACCACCCGCGGGGCCGCAGGTGTACAGCGCCGTGACCTCGCGCGTGAGACGGTCCGCACCCGCACGCGTCGGATGATTCGCGGCGACACGCAAGCGCACGTCGCGCGCATCGCCCGCCGCATGCGCGGCCAGTTGCCGCCCCGCGTCATCGCCCAGCACGCTGGTCACGCCAATCAGATCGACACGCAGCGGCCCCTGCCGCTCGCTCGCATCGAGCCGCTCCCGCAGAACCTCGGCCGCGAGACGCGCCCGCGCCTCCGCGCCGGGCCCGGCATAAGAGATCTCACCCTCCGCCAGCCAGCCATGGGCGAAGAACACATTCGCCTTCAACGCATCGGGCCGCCGATGACCGCGCACGCCGCTCAGCCTCACCGCATCCTCGCCGGCGCACTCGACCCGCGCCTCGCCGATGTCCGCGATGACGTCGGGCGTCAGATAGGCCGCCGGATCATGCAGCTCATACAGGAGCTGCTCCTTGACGGTGTGTTCGTCGAGACCCCCGCCCGTGCCGTCGGCCTTGAACACCGTGCAGGCACCATCCGGCTCGATGCGCGCGATCGGGAAACCGACCCGCGCAAGACCCGGCACGTCCTTGAAGCCCGGATCGGCGTAGTAGCCGCCGCAGACCTGCGCGCCGCACTCGAGCAGATGGCCCGCCATCGTGGCACCCGCGAGCCGGTCCCAGTCGTCGAGCGCCCAGCCGAAATGCGCCAGCGCCGGCCCGACCGTCAACGACGGATCGGCCACGCGCCCCGTGACGACGACCTCGGCGCCGCCCCTCAAGGCATCAGCGATGCCCTCGGCCCCGAGGTAGACGTTCGCGCACGCGATGTCGGCGTCGGCGAGCGGCTGCCCGTCGCGTGCGAGCGCCTCCGCGAGCCATGCGCGCTGCGGCGGCGAGGTCAACGCATCGCCGCCGACGATCGCCACGAGCGGCTCGCCGAGCCCGAGTTCGGCCGCCAGGGCCCGCACGCGACGCGCGGCGGCAGGCGGATTCGCCGCGCCGAAGTTGCCGACGATGGGGATGCGATGCCGCAGGCAGTCCGCCAGGACGGGCCGGAGCATGTCATCGAGCAACGGCTCGTAGCCGGCCTCGGGATCGCGCTGGCGGGCGAGCTGCGCCAGCGCGAGCGTGCGCTCGGCCAGCGTCTCGAAGATCAGCACCGCCGGTCCGCCGAGCCGGATCAGCGTGTCGACGACCGGCCGCGCGGCATCGGTGCGATCGCCCGAGAAGCCGGCCGCGCAGCCCACCAGCAGCGGCTCGGCCTCGCCGGAACGCGGCCCGCCATGGATCTCGGAAAGGGAGTCGGATCGGGTGTCCATCCCGCCGACTCTAGAGGCTCCCAGGCCCTGCGATGTTTCGGTTGTCCCTAGGGCTTCGTTCGCCAGATCTGCGGTTGGATTGACCGGTTCAGATCGAAAAGTTATACTTATTCATTAAATGTCAGTCAAACTCATCTGTTGACTGCCCTCGCGCGGCTCGCGGAGCATCGACTCCCGTCGCGCGGCAGGTTCGCCGCCGGGCCCGTCCCGGCATCTCCGGCCGGTCATCCGGCCCCACTGCCACGCCAGGCTCGACCGGGCGGCGCCCCTCGACCAGGCCCGCCGTCCGCGAACCGAGTCCCCAGCGGGCACTGGCCTCGCCTTCGCTTTCCGCCGTGCCCGCTGGCAGCCCGAGAGGCCCGCCGGGGCCGCCGCGTGCCCATCCGGCCTCCTCTCCACTGATGGCGTGACCGCCGCCGTGCCCGCGCGTTCGCGCGCCCGTGTCCTCGCGACCTCGCGACCTCGCGACGCGGACCGGCCGGCGTCCCTTCCCCCAGTCCCTCATTGCAGGAAAGGAGTCACGGCACATGGCCAAGGCAATCCACATCGATCACGTGTTCAAGGTTTTCGGCGACCGCCCCGAGCAGGCGCTGGCGCTGGTGCGCGAAGGCCTGGACAAGCAGGAGATCCTCGCCCGCACGGGCCAGTCGATCGGCGTGTTCGACGCGAGCTTCGAGATCCGCGCCGGCGAGATCTTCGTCGTGATGGGCCTGTCGGGCTCGGGCAAGTCGACGCTGGTGCGGCTGCTCAACCGCCTGATCGAGCCGACCGCCGGCCGCATCGTGATCGATGGCGGCGACATCAACGCGTATGGCGCTGGCCAGCTGCGCGCGCTGCGCCGCAAGGACTTCGGGATGGTGTTCCAGTCTTTCGCGCTGATGCCGCACATGACGGTGCTCGACAACGTGGCGTTCGGCCTGGAACTCGCCGGCACCGGCCGGCGAGCGCGGCTCGCGCAGGCCGGGCAGGCGCTCGAGCAGGTCGGCCTGGCCGGCTGGGGCGCGAAGTATCCGGACGAGCTGTCCGGCGGGATGCAGCAGCGCGTCGGGCTGGCGCGCGCGCTGGCCTCGGACCCGTCGATCCTGCTGATGGACGAGGCGTTCTCGGCCCTCGATCCGATCATCCGCGCGGAGATGCAGGCCGAACTGCTGCGGCTGCAGCAGGTGCGGCGCCGCACGATCGTGTTCATCTCGCACGACCTGGACGAGGCGATGCGCATCGGCGACCGCATCGCGATCATGAAGGACGGCCACGTGGTGCAGGTGGGCACGCCCGAGCAGATCCAGCGCGAGCCCGCCGACGACTTCGTCCGCAGCTTCCTCAACGCCGGCCGGCGCACGGAAGCCGCCGCGCCCGCCACGCTCACGCATTGAAGGTCTCCTCGATGAACGACACCCTCCTCCAACCGGTCGAGCTCGCCTCGTCCGACGCCGCGCGCGCGGCGATGCAATTGACGCCGCCGATGCCGGCGCCCTCGCCCTCGCCCGATCCCTGGGAAGCGATGGCCGCCGCGCCCGATCCAGCGGCCGCGAGCGCCTGGCTCGACGCGCCCGCGCAAGCTGCGCGACAGACCGCGGGACAGGCGGCGGCCCATGCCGCGACTCACGCCGACACCGCCGCGGGCGGCTTCCATTTGCAGCAGCTGTGGGACGGCTCGCTGCCGATCGCCGCCTGGATCAACCAGGGCCTGGGCTGGGCGGTCGAGCAGGCGCGCCCCTTCTTCCAGTCGGCGCGGCTGCCCATCGATGCGACGCTGCATTCGGTGCAGTCGATGCTGACCAGCCTGCCGGCGCTGCCGGCGATCGGCGTGCTGGGCCTGCTGGCCTGGCAGTTCGCCGGCGCCCGCATCGCCGTCGGCACGGCACTGTCGCTGCTGATCGTGGCGCTGCTGGGCATCTGGCCCGAGGCCATGGTGACGCTGTCGCTGGTGCTGACCTCGCTGGTGTTCTGCGTGCTGATCGGCCTGCCGCTGGGCGTGCTGCTGGCCAGCAGCGACCGCGCGCAGCGCTGGATGCGTCCGGTGCTGGACGCGATGCAGACGACACCCGCCTTCGTGTACCTGGTGCCGGTGGTGATGCTGTTCGGCATCGGCGACGTGCCGGGCGTGATCGTGACCATCGTGTTCGCGATCGCGCCGCTGGCGCGGCTGACCAGCCTGGGCCTGCGCCAGGTGCGTCCCGACCTGATCGAGGCCGCGCGCGCCTACGGCGCCTCGCCCTGGCAGATGCTGGTGAAGGTCCGGCTGCCGCTGGCGATGCCGTCGATCCTGGCGGGCATCAACCAGGCGCTGATGCTGTCGCTGTCGATGGTGGTGATCGCGTCGATGATCGCGGTCGGCGGCCTGGGCCAGATGGTGCTGCGCGGGATCGGCCGGCTGGACATGGGCCTGGCGACGATCGGCGGCGTGGGCATCGTGCTGCTCGCCATCACGCTGGACCGCCTGACGCAGGCCGTGGCGCGGCCGCGCCGCGGCCAGCCGCGCTGGTGGCGCACCGGCCCGGCCGGGCTGCTGCTCAGACCGCTGCGCCCGCTCGCCGCGATCGGGCTGCGCGGCGCGACGGCCCTGCTGGTGGTGCTCGGCCTGGCGCCGCAGGCGCACGCGCAGGAGCCCGGCGCCGCCCTGCCCGGCCAGGGCGTGACGGTGCAGCCGCTGAAGAGCTCGCTCGCCGAGGAAGCCTTCCAGACGCTGCTGGTGTCGCGCGCGCTGGAGCGGCTCGGCTACACGGTGCGGCCGATGAAGGACCTGGAGCCCGCGACCGAACACCTGGCGATCGCGAGCGGCGACGCGACCTTCATGGCCAACCACTGGCGGCAGTTGCACGAGGACTTCTATCGCAACAGCGGCGGGGACGCGAAGCTGGTGCGCGCCGGCTCGTACGCCGAGGGCGCGGTGCAGGGCTACCTGATCGACCGCAAGACGGCCGAGCAGTACGGCATCACGCGCCTGGACCAGCTCAAGGACCCGGCGCTGGCGAAGCTGTTCGACGCCGATGGCGACGGCAAGGCCGACCTGACCGGCTGCAATCCGGGCTGGGGCTGCGAGCTCGCGATCGAACGCCATCTCCAGGCCTACGGGCTGCGCGGCCAGGTGACGCATCGCCAGGGCAGCTACGCGGCGCTGATGGCGGACACGATCGCGCGCTTCAAGGAAGGCAAGCCGGTGCTGTACTACACCTGGACGCCGTACTGGGTCAGCGCGGTGCTGCGTCCGGGCCGCGACGTGGTGTGGCTGCAGGTGCCGTTCTCGGCCTCGGTGGACGGCGGCGACACGCGGCTGGCCAACGGCCGCAACTACGGCTTCGAGGCCGATCAGGAGCAGATCGTCGCCAACCGCGCCTTCGTCGAGCAGCACCCGGCCGCGGGCCGGCTGTTCGCGGCGATGAAGCTGCCGATCGCCGACATCAACGCGCAGAACCTGCGGATGAGCGAAGGCGCCGATTCAGCGCAGGACATCGAGCGCCATGTCGACGGCTGGATCCGCGCCCATCAGGCGGCCTTCGACGGCTGGATCGAGGCCGCGAAGGACGCGCCGCGCTGAGGCGTCACGCCGCGGCGAGGAGCCGCGTCATGCCCGCTCCCTGTCCTCCTCGCCGCGCCGGTGCGCCAGCCGGTACAGCACCGGCAGCACCAGCAGCGTCAGCGCGGTCGAGGACAGGATGCCGCCGATCACCACGGTGGCCAGCGGGCGCTGCACCTCGGCGCCGGTGCCGGTCGCCAGCGCCATCGGCACGAAGCCCAGCGACGCCACCAGCGCCGTCATCAGCACCGGCCGAAGCCGCGTCAGCGCGCCTTCGTGGATCGCGGCGTCCAGGCGCTGACCCGCCTCGCGCAGGTTGCGGATGAACGAGATCATCACCAGCCCGTTGAGCACCGCCACGCCCGACAGCGCGATGAAGCCCACCGCCGCCGAGATCGACAGCGGGATGTCGCGCAGCCACAGCGCCACGATGCCGCCGGTCAGCGCAAACGGGATGCCGGTGAAGACGATCACGCCATCCTTCATGTTGCCGAACATCGCGAACAGCAGCACGAAGACCAGCAGCAGCGAGACCGGCACCACCACCTTCAGCCGCTCGGTGGCGGACTGCAGGTGCTCGAACTGGCCGCCCCAGGCCAGCCAGTAGCCGGTCGGCAGCTGGGCCTGCTGTCCGACCAGCCGCTGCGCCTCGGCCACGAAGCTGCCGATGTCGCGCCCGCGCACGTTGGCGCTGACGACGACGCGCCGCTTGCCGTCCTCGCGGCTGACCTGGTTCGGCCCCGGCGCCGTCGTGAGATCGGCCACCTCGCTGAGCGGAATGAACCGGCGGGCCCCGTCCGCGCCGACCGGCAGCGGGATGGGCAGGCGCTTGATCGCCTCGAGGTCCGCGCGCTGCGCCTCGGGCAGGCGCACGAGGATGTCGAAGCGGCGGTCACCCTCGAACATCGTGCCGGCCTCGCGGCCGCCGATCGCGGTGGCCAGCGTCTCCTGCACGTCCTGCACGTTGAGGCCGTAACGCGCCGCGCGCTCGCGATCCACGGCGACGCTGAGCATGGGCAGGCCGGTGGTCTGCTCGACGTTGACCTCCGATGCGCCCGCGATCCCTTGCAGCAGCGCGGCGATGCGCTGGGCCGCCGCCTCCAGCACGGCCATGTCGTCGCCGAAGACCTTGACCGCCACGTCCGATCGCACACCCGAGATCAACTCGTTGAAGCGCAGCTGGATCGGCTGCGAGAACTCGTAGTTCTGGCCCGGCAGCGTCGCCACCTCGGCCTGCACCGCGGCCAGCAGCTCGTCGCGCGTGCGGCGCGGCTCGGGCCACTGGTCGCGCGGCTTGAGCATCACATAGCCGTCGGAGATGTTGGGCGGCATCGGATCCGCCGCGATCTCCGCCGTGCCGGTGCGCGCGAAGACGCGCTCGATCTCGGGGAACTTCTGCTTCAGCCGCGCCTCGAGCTGCTGCTGCATCGCCACCGATTGCGTCAGGCTGGTGCCCGGGATGCGCAGCGCCTGGATCGCGAAGTCGCCCTCGTTGAGGCTGGGGATGAACTCGCTGCCCATGCGCGTGGCCAGCAGGCCCGAGAGCACGACGGTCACCGCCGCGAAGGTCAGCACCACCGGCTTGGCGCGCATGACGCGATGGAGCATCGGCTCGTACGCGCGCCGCGCCCAGCCCATCAGCCGGTTCTCCTTCTCGGCCACGCGATCGCCGATGAACAGCGCCACCGCGGCCGGCACGAAGGTGATCGACAGGACCATCGCGCCGATCAGCGCGATCACCACGGTGAAGGCCATCGGGTGGAACATCTTCCCTTCGACGCCGGCCAGCGCAAAGATCGGCAGGTACACGATCATGATGATCAGCTGCCCGAACAGCAGCGGCCGCCGTGCCTCCTGCGACGCGAGGAAGACCTCGTGGAAGCGCTCCGCGCGCGTCAGCGCGCGGCCCTTGTGGGTCTGGGCGTGGGCCAGCCGGCGCACGCAGTTCTCGACGATGACGACCGCGCCGTCGATGATGATCCCGAAGTCCAGCGCCCCCAGGCTCATCAGGTTGGCGCTGACCTTCTGCTGGACCATGCCGGTGAAGGTGAACAGCATCGACAGCGGGATCACCATCGCCGTCAGGATCGCCGCGCGGATGTTGCCCAGGAACAGGAACAGGACCGCGATCACCAGCACCGCGCCCTCGATCAGGTTCTTCCTGACCGTCGCGATCGCCTTGTCGACCAGCGTCGTGCGGTCGTAGACGGTGACCGCGTGCACGCCCCGGGGCAGGTTGGCGTTGATCTGCGCCATCCGCTTGGCCACCGCCTGCGAGACGGTGCGGCTGTTCTCGCCGATCAGCATGAAGACCGTGCCCAGCACGACCTCGCGCCCGTTGTCGGTGGCGGCGCCGGTGCGCAGCTCGCGGCCGATCTCGACCGACGCCACGTCGCGCACCCGCACCGGGACGCCGCCCTCGTTGCGCAGCACGATGTGGCCGATGTCCGCCATCGTGCCCACCTGCCCCGGCGCGCGGATCAGCACCTGTTCGCCGCGCCGCTCGATGTAGCCGGCGCCGACATTGGCGTTGTTGCGATCCAGCGCCGCCACGACGTCGCCCAGCGACAGCCCGTACGAGGACAGCTTCCCCGGATCCGGTGCGACGTGGTACTCCTTCGCGTAGCCGCCGATCGAATTGATCTCGGTCACGCCGGCGACCGTGCGCAGCTGCGGCTTGATGACCCAGTCCTGGATCTCGCGCAGGTCGGTCGGCGTGTAGGGCTGGCCATCGGGCTTCTTCGCGCCGGGCTCGCTTTCCACGGTCCACAGGTAGATCTCGCCCAGGCCGGTGGAGATCGGTCCGATGTGCGGCGTGACGCCGGCGGGCAGCTCGCCGCGCGCGGCCTGGATGCGCTCGTTGACGAGCTGGCGCGCGAAGTAGAGGTCGGTGCCGTCCTTGAAGATGACCGTCACCTGCGACAGCCCGTAGCGCGACAGCGAGCGCGTCTGCTGCAGCCCCGGCAGTCCCGCCATCGCGGTCTCGATCGGATAGGTGACGCGCTGCTCGGTCTCCAGCGGCGAGTAGCCCGGCGCGCCGGTGTTGATCTGCACCTGCACGTTGGTGATGTCGGGCACCGCGTCGATGGGCAGCTTCTGGTAGTTGTACAGGCCCAGCCCCGCCATCCCGAGCACGGCGAGCAGGACCAGCCATCGGTGCTCGATGGCGAAGCGGATGATGCGTTCGAACATGGTCGGCCGCCCTTCAATGCGCGTGGGACGCGGTGGCCTTGCCGGCCTCCGCCTTCACCACGAAGCTGCCCGCCGCCACGTAGGGCGTGCCCGCGCGCAGGCCGTCGAGGATCTCGACCCGCTTGCCATCGCCCCGGCCCACGCGCACCGGCTGCGCGGCGAAGCCCCCGGCGGTCTTGACGAAGACGACCGGCGTGCCGGCCATCGTCTGCACCGCGTCGGCGGCGACGGTGACCGGCGCGGCGAAGGCGTCGCCACGCACCTCGACGTTGACGAAGAGGCCGGGACGCCAGGCGCTGTTCGGGTTGTCGAGCGTGACGCGCGCCTGCGCGGTGCGGGTCTGCTCGCCGATCAGCGCGCCGACGTAGGCGACCTTGCCGATGGCGGACTGCTCGAAGGCGGTCGCGCGGATCGTGACGCCATCGCCGACGCGGACCTGCGCCAGGTCCTTGGCGGGCACGCTGATCTGCGCCCACACGCTGCGCAGGTCGGAGACGGTGAACACGGCCGTGTCCTCGCGCACCTGCTCGCCCAGCGCGATGTGCTTCTCGACGAGGGTGCCGTCGAAGGGCGCGCGCAGCTCGAAGCGGTTGAGCGCGCCGCTGTCCAGCGCCGCGCCGACCGCCTGCAGCTTCTGGCGCGCGTTGGCCACGGCGATCTCGGCTTCGCGCAGCGCCTGCTCGGCCACCTGCACGTCCTGCTGCGGCGAGATCTTCTCTTCGAAGAGCCGCCGCTCACGCTCATGGGTCGCGCGCGCGAGCTGCAGCCGCTTCTGCGCCGCCTGCAGGTCGGCGCGCTGGTCCGAGACCGCCGGGCTGCTGATCACCGCGAGCAGCTCGCCCTGGCGCACCACCTGGCCCAGCGACACCGGCACCGCCTCGACCACGCCGGTCACGCGCGGCACGACGTGGGCGGTGCGGTCCTCGTTGAACTTCACTTCGCCGGGCAGCTGGAAGCTGCCCTGCAGCGTCGCGCTCGCGGCCGGCTCGACAGCGATGCCAGCGGCCTTGACCTGCGCGTCGGTGAGGCGGATGACGCCCTCGTCGTCCGAATGGCCCTGGGCCTCTTCATGGCCGTGGTCCTCCTCCGCGTGCGAGTCACCGCCGGAGCGGCCGGCTCCGGTGAGGATGCCGATGCCGGCGGCCGTGCCGAGCAGCAGGATCGCCGCGATCGCGATGGCCTGCTTCCTGCGCGCGCCGCGGCGCGTGTCGTCGTTGAAATCGTGTGGGGTGTTCATGGGGAATCTGGTTGAAATGGGGTCGTTCGATCGGCCGCCCGGTCACGGGCGGGCGTCGGCGGCACCGAGCCGCCGGTCGATCTCGGCGCCGAGCCGGTGCGCCTGCGCGAGCGCCGCGAAGTACTGCCCGCACGCCTGCAGCCAGGTGCGCTGCGCGTCGAGCACGTCGAGGAAGCCGAACTTGCCCAGCTCGAAGCCGCGCCGCGCGGCCTCATGGGCGGCCTGCGCGCCGGGCAGCACGTCGCGGCGCAGGGTGGCAATCTCGTCGGCGCGCGCGCGGAGCTGATCGACGGCCTGCAGCACTTCGGCGCGCAGCTGCTGCTCCTCGGCCTGGGCGAGCGCCTGCGCGGCGTCGCGCTGGCGCAGCGCCTCGAACTGCGCGCCCTGGTTGCGATCGAACAGCGGGATCGGGATCGACACGCTGATCAAGGGCTGCGTGCGGCCGAGCTCCGCCGCCCGCTTGCCGCCGACGCCGACGGTCACGTCGGGCGTGGCGCGGGAGCGCTCCAGCTCGAACGCCGCATCGGCGCGCTGCACCGCCATGCGCGCGCGGCGCAGCAGCGGGGACTGCTCGATGCGTTCGTCCAGCGCGGGCCCTTCCGGCCAGGCGGGCAAGGCATCGGCGCTGCCATCGACGCGGACGATCGCGCCGGGCGCCTCGCCCATCACCGCGCCGAGCGCGCGCAGCGCCGACGCGAGGTCGGCCTCGGCCTGGCGAAGCTCGATGCGCGCCGAGGATTCGGCGACGCGGGCGCGCGTCTCCTCGATCGGCGAGACCTTGCCCGCGGTGACCCGGCGCGACACCGCCTGCGCGCCGCTCGTGGCGATCTCCAGCGACGCCTGCGAGACCTTGACCCGCTCCTGCGCGATCAAGGTGTCGAAGAACGCCTGGATGGCGCTCGCGCGCACCTCGGCGCGCCGGGCCTCCAGCGCCAGCGCGGCCACGTCGCGATCGCGCCGGGCCAGCGCCACGCGCGCGGCGCGCTTGCCGCCGAGCTCGATGGTCTGGCTCAGCATCAGCGAGGTGCTGCGCGTCTCGCGGCGGGTGTCCTCGACGTCCAGGCTCAGCGAGGGATTGGGGATCAGTCCCGCTTGGCGGATGGCGCCGTCGCTGGCCGCGAGTTCATGGCCGCCGGCCCGCAGCAGCGGGTTTTGCCGCAAGGCGGTCTGCACCGCGGCGTCCAGCGTGAGGCCGGGCTCGGCGCCGGCGGATGAGGCGGGGAAGGAAGGAAAGGAAGTCAGTGCCGCGCATGCCAGCGGCACAAGGAATCTGCGCATCGAATACTCCAGGGTTGTGGGAACAACACGGGGATTCGACGAAGGCAGCGCGGCCAGGGCCGCTCAACGGGGGATCAGGACGAAGGAGAAGTCCGCTGCGATCGCCGAATCAGGCGATGCGCCAGTTGGGGCGTTCCGGATGATCCGGCGCGCGCGAGGAGAACGGCTGCTGGGCCAGACCGGTCAGCACCTGCGCGCCGGGCCGCGGCAGCGGCACGCCGTTCATGGCCAGGGACTTGGCGGCGCTGAAGTGGCAGGCGCCGCAATCGTTGTCGACGGTCAGCTTGCCGCCGGCCGCCTTGGCCTTGTCGCCGGCGGCCTGCTGCGAGGCCTCGGCGCCGCCATGCGCGTGCTCGTGATGCCCGACATGGCGGGCATGGCCGGCGCGATCGTGCTGGCAATAGGCCGCCGCCGCTGCCCAGGAGAACTGGAGCGGCAGGAGGACCAGCAGGAGGATCGTGAGCCAGCGGCGCATAAGGCGCGGAGTGTAGCGCCGCGTCGCGCCCGAGGACTCAGAAGTGGACGACCGAGCGGATCGACTTTCCCTCGTGCATCAGGTCGAAGGCCTCGTTGATGCCGGTCAGCGGCATGGTGTGGGTCACGAAGGGCGCGAGCTGGATGTCGCCGCGCATCGCCTCCTCGACCATGCCGGGCAACTGGGAGCGGCCCTTGACGCCGCCGAAGGCCGTGCCCTTCCAGGTGCGGCCGGTGACCAGCTGGAACGGCCGCGTGGAGATCTCCTGCCCCGCGCCGGCCACGCCGATGATCACCGACTGGCCCCAGCCGCGGTGCGCGCACTCGAGCGCCGCGCGCATCACGTTGACGTTGCCGATGCACTCGAACGAATGGTCGACGCCCCAGCCGGTCATCTCGACGATGACCTGCTGGATGGGCTTGTCGTGGTCCTTCGGGTTGACGCAGTCGGTCGCGCCGAAGACCTTGGCCAGGTCGAACTTGGACGGGTTGGTGTCGATGGCGATGATGCGGCCGGCCTGCGCCAGCTTCGCGCCCTGGATCACCGCCAGGCCGATGCCGCCCAGGCCGAACACCGCGACGCTGTCGCCGGGCTGGACCTTGGCGGTGTTCTTCACCGCGCCCAGGCCGGTGGTCACGCCGCAGCCCAGCAGGCAGACCTGCTCGGGATTCGCGTCCGGGTTGATCTTGGCGAGGGAGACCTCGGCCACCACGGTGTACTCGCTGAAGGTCGAGCAGCCCATGTAGTGGTAGACGGGCTGGCCGTTGTAGCTGAAGCGCGTGGTGCCGTCGGGCATCACGCCCTTGCCCTGCGTCGCGCGCACGGCCACGCACAGGTTGGTCTTGCCGGACTTGCAGAACAGGCACTCGCCGCACTCGGCGGTGTAGAGCGGGATCACGTGGTCGCCGGGCTTGACGCTGGTGACGCCCTCGCCCACCTCGACGACGATGCCCGCGCCCTCATGGCCCAGCACCGCGGGGAACAGGCCTTCCGGATCGTCGCCGCTGAGCGTGAACGCGTCGGTGTGGCAGACACCGGTGTGGGTGATCTTGACCAGCACCTCGCCCTTGCGGGGCGGCGCGACATCGATCTCGACGACCTGCAGGGGCTGGCCCGCGGCGAAGGCAACGGCGGCTCGGGATTTCATGGTTGGGCTCCGGAGGAAGGCGTCAGGGGGCGCGAGTCTAAACCCGCGGCGCGCGTTCAACCACGACCGCCGGCCGTCCTCCAGCGGCCCTCGGGCGACCAGCGGAAGTGCTCCGGATCGCGCATGGGTATGGCGCTTGCCCGCCAGGGTCGCAGCCGGTCCACGCGCCGGCCGCAGCCGCCACGACGAAGGAACGCCCATGCCGCAAGCCGATCAATCGAAGAAGCAGGACCAGCGCCTCGCTGGCCGCGCCAAGGACTGGACCTTGAAGCCCGGCAGCGAATCGGCGCGCGCCGATCACGCGGGCGGGCCCGGCGGGCCCGAACTGTCCGCCCCGTGCGAGGGCTTCGTCGAACAGCCGATGACGCTGCAGGCCACCGTCGAGGAAGCGGCGCAGGTGCCGCGCGGCCCGTGCACGATCGAGCAGAGCGAGCATCGCGCGGTGCTGCGCTGGACCGAGGATGGCGAGGAGCGCCGCGGCTCCATGCCGATCGAGGACTACCGCGAGCGCCTGGCCGCCGGCACGCTGCGCCGTTGCTGCGACGATTCCGCCGCCGACGGAGCCGGGGCATGACCGCCACCGTCAGCGACCAGATCCTTGACCGCCTCCACGCCTGGGGCGTGCAACGCGTGTTCGGATACCCCGGCGACGGCATCAACGGGCTGATGGGCGCCTTCGGGCGCCAGCAGCACGGCATGGCCTTCGTGCAGGTGCGGCACGAGGAGCTGGCCGCCTTCATGGCCACCGCGCACGCGAAGTTCACCGGCGAGGTCGGCGTCTGCATGGCGACCTCCGGCCCCGGCGCGATCCACCTGCTCAACGGGCTGTACGACGCCAAGGCCGATCACATGCCGGTCGTCGCGATCGTCGGACAGAGCGCGCGCACCGCCATCGGCGGCGACTACCAGCAGGAGGTGGACCTGCACAGCCTCTTCAAGGACGTCGCGCACGAGTTCGTCCACACCGCGATGGCGCCGGCCCAGGTCCGGCACCTGATCGATCGCGCGATGCGGATCGCGCGGGACCAGCGCACCGTGACCTGCGTGATCGTGCCGCACGACCTGCAGGAACTCGATGCGGTGACCGAGCCGCCGCGCGCGCATGACACCGTGCACACCGGCATCGGCTGGACCGCGCCGCCGGGCGTGCCGGACGAGGCCCAGTTGCGCGCCGCCGCAGACATCCTCAACGCTGGCGAGCGCGTGGCCATCCTCGCCGGCGCGGGCGCGCTGCACGCGGGCGACGCGCTGGTGCAGGTGGCGGAGCGGTTGGGCGCGGGCATCGCGAAGGCACTGCTCGGCAAGATGGCCGTGCCGGACGACCTGCCCTTCGTCACCGGCGCCATCGGCCTGCTCGGCACCAAGCCCAGCTGGACGCTGATGAACGAGTGCGACACGCTGCTGATGGTCGGCTCCCACTTCCCGTACGCCGAGTTCCTGCCCAAGGAGGGCCAGGCGCGCGGCGTACAGATCGACATCGACGGCCGCCGCGTGTCGACGCGCTATCCGATGGAGGCCAATCTGATCGGCGACAGCCGCCTCACGCTCGAGGCGCTGCTGCCCTACCTCGTCCGCAAGGAAGACCGCCGCTGGCGCGATCGGATCGAGGACGAGGTGCGCGACTGGTGGCAGGTGCTGGAGGCGCGCGCGATGGCCGAGGCCAGGCCGGTCAACCCGCAGCGCGTGTTCTGGGAGCTGTCGCCGCGCCTGCCGGCCCAGGCGATCCTGTGCTGTGACTCCGGCACCGCGGCCGGCTGGTACGCGCGCGACCTGAAGGCCCAGCCCGGGATGATGGGATCAGTGTCGGGTGGGCTCGCATCGATGGGCTGCGGTGTGCCGTACGCGCTCGCCGCCAAGCTCGCGCATCCGCACCGGCCGGTGATCGCCCTGGTCGGCGATGGCGCGATGCAGATGACCGGCATCAACACGCTGGTCACGATCGCTCATCGCTGGCGCGACTGGGCCGATCCGCGCCTGGTGGTCATGGTGCTCGACAACGCCGATCTCAACATGGTGACCTGGGAGCAGCGCGTCACCGCGGGCGACCCCAAGTTCGAGGCCTCGCAGACCCTGCCGGCCTTCCCCTACGCGGACTACGCGCGCCTGCTGGGGCTGGAGGGCGTCCGCGTCGACCGTCCCGGCGACGTGGCGGGCGCCTGGGACCGGGCGCTGGCCGCGGACCGGCCGACGGTGCTGCAGATGGTCGTCGACCCGGACGTTCCGCCCTTGCCGCCCCATGTCGAAAAGAAGCAGATGCTGCAGTACGCCAAGGCGCTGCTGCACGGCGATCCCAATGCGCGTGGCGTCATCGCCGCCACGCTGCGCGAGCTCTGGGCCACCGTGACCAAGCGTCCCTGATCACGCGCCGTGATCCGACCTCGCATCTCTGCTGTCGGGCCTCGTCTTCGGCCTGGGCCTGCAGATCTCGGGCATGACCGATCCCGCCAAGGTGCTGGCCTTCCTGGACCTCGCCGGACGCTGGGACCCGTCACTGGCGCTCGTGATGATCGGCGCCATCGCCGTGACCATGCCCGCCTACCTGTGGAGCAGGCGCCGCCGCACGCCGGTGCTGGCGCGTGAGTTCGACCTGCCCTCCGCCACGCGCATCGACCGCCCCCTGATGCTGGGCAGCCTGCTGTTTGGCGCCGGCTGGGGCCTGGCGGGTCTCTGCCCGGGCCCGGCGCTGGTCCTCGCCGGCAGCGGGCGCGGACAGGCGGTGGTCTTCGTCCTGGCCATGCTCGCGGGCATGGCCGTCTTCGAATGGCGGCGGCGCCGCCTCGGTTGACCGGCGCCATCGGACCAGGCACGCATCACGGCACCACGATCGAGATGTTGGCCCGCTCCGTGCCCGGCGTCGACGACATGCCGGCCCAGAAGTCCGTGCTGCGCATCCAGGCCTGCAGCCCCATCGGGAAATCCAGGCTGGGGATCTCCGGCAGCTCCTCTTCCTTGAAGTCGCTGCCGTAGGGCACCAGCGCCCGGGCCTCGTCGGGATGCTGGATCGTCGGATGCAGCTTCTTCAACGCGACGTTCCAGTTGTCGAGCAGGTCCTTGCGCGTGATCGGCCCGCCGGGCTTGTCGGCCGTCGGATGCAGCGCCCGCTGATGGACCGCGGTGACGGCCTGCCCCGCCGGCGTCGCCTTGAACGCGGTCCAGGCCTCGAAGGCCGGTGTGCCGAAGGTGACGACCGCCTCGATCTTCCCCGGCGCGAACGCCGCCTCCAGCCATTGGTGGCGATAGGCCTGGATGGCCGGATCGTTCAGATGCGGCAGCGCCATGTCCTGGTTGTAGATGCCGTACAGGAAGGTGTTGATCATCAGGTAGCTCTTCGTGAAGCCCAGCTTCTCGACGAAGCCCTGCACGCGCCGGCCGGCCTGGCCCGACAGGATGCGGCGCGTGACCGCCTCGGTCTGCGCCGGATCCTGGCCGATGACCAGCAGCCGCGCGCTGCCCGTGGCGCGACCGCGGTAGAAGATCGGCCCCCAGAGCGAGCGGAAGCCGTTGGCGCCCGGATAGACCGTGTCGTCGGGGTAGTTGCGGCACAGCGTCCTGAACGCGCCCGTCGGGCCGGTGTCGAAGGGGTCGTTGCTCATCGCGGCCTCCATGGATCCAGGCATCGTCGGGCGCGCCGCCGGCCGGCGTCATCCTCAAGGCAGAGGATGGCGCGGGCGCAGACCCCTCGACGGCGACGGCCCGCGCCATCGAAGATGCCCGCGACGATCCACGCGCGACATGGGAGGCCCTGTGAGTCTGGTCATCTCGGGGCGCATCGTCCCGCTCACGCAGGACACCGCCGTCGCCGCCACCGAGCGCGAGGCCTTCGCGGGCAAGGTCTGGATCGGCGACGATGGCCGCATCGAGCGCGTCACGCGCGGCAATGCGGCGGGCCCGGCCGGCTTCGACCAGGCGCCGGTCGTCGACGTCGGCAACGACCTGGTGCTGCCGGGCTTCGTCGACCTGCACAGCCACCTGGCCTACGCCACGCTGCCGCTGTGGACCGAACCCGGCCGCACGATGCCCTTCCTGCATCACGATTCCTGGCCCTCGGCGCGCACCTATGCGGCCGACATCACCTGGCCCGCGTACGCGTTCATCGAGGCCTCGCCCCATGAACTGCTCGCGTACGCGGAGGTGCGGGCGCTGGTCGGCGGCACGACCAGCATCCAGGGCTCGCCGCCGAAGAACCGGCCGCTGGACGGCTGGATGGTCCGCAATGTCGAGGACGAGAGCTTCGGCGGCAGCGTCAAGTCCAATCAGGTGCTGTCCTCGACGCTGACGCTCAAGCCCGACGTGCTCGCGTCGCGCGCCGCGCAGATGAAGGCCGGTGCCTCGTTCATCTACCACTGCGCCGAAGGCCAGGTGAACTCGGTCGTCGAGCGCGAGTACCAGAGCGTGCGCAAGTGCGGCTGCCTGCAGCGCGGCTTCGTCGCCATCCACACCAACGCGGTCAACCCCGGCGACTACGGCGCCTGGACCGAGCCCGGCGCGATCGTCTGGTCGCCGTTCTCCAACCTCTGGCTGTATGGCAGCACGACCGACGTGCCGTCGGCGCTGGCCAGCGGCATCCCGGTGTGCATCGGCTCGGACTGGGGACCCTCGGGCACGCGCAACGTGCTGGGCGAGCTCAAGGTCGCCGCGCTCGTGAGCCAGGACAAGGGCTGGGGCCTCACGCCCTTCGACCTCGTGCGGATGATCACCTGCGTGCCGGGCGACGCGCTGCTGCGCGCCTGGGGCGCCCAGGCGGGACGCCTGCAGCCGGAGGCGCTCGGCGATGTCGTGGTCATCGACGCCGCCAGCAACGCCGAGCCCTTCGCCGCGGTGCTCGCGGCCACGGAAAAGGACGTGCGCTTCGTCGCCGTCGGCGGCCGGCCGCTGTACGGCGATCCGGCCCTCATGAAGGCGGCCAAGGCCAGCGCGCCGTCGAAGCTGACGATCGCGGGGAAGAAGCGGACGCTGTCGATGGTGCGCCTCGACGATCACTCGCAGCCCTGGGACTTCGCCGAGGTGCTGGCCCGGATGGAGCAGGTGCGCGCGGCGCCGAAGCAGGAGATCGACGCCGCGAAGAAGGCTTTCGCCGCGAGCCGGGGCGCGGGCGGCCCGCCGCGATTGCGGCTGGCGCTGGACATGCCGCTGGGCAAGGTGCCGATCGGTGGCCTGCCCAAGGACCTGGTCCAGGTCGTCGTGCCGCCGCTGCAGCCGCTCGAGCATGACGCCGCCTTCTTCGCCGCGATCCCCGGGCGCGGCTTCCACGGCGGGCTCCTGGACGGGCTGGCCGCGTTCTACGAATGAGGAGACAAGCATGGCGGCAAAGCCGACCCGCCCGGCCAAGGCGAGCCCCGCGAGCGCGCTGCTGAAGGCGCAGGCCGGCACGCCGATCGGCGGCCGGACGATGCGCACGGCGCTCAGCCGCGCGAAGGCGACGGCGCCGTCCGGCGACACGCTGGATGCCGCCGACCGCGAGCTCGTCGTCGACGCGTTGCTGACGGCGCTCGGCGGCGCGTACTGCCACCTGCCGCAGAAGCGCGCCGGCTATGCCAACGACCCGGTGCAGGCGCTGCAGCTGCTGCGCCTGCAGGCCGCGGAGATGAGCGACGCGGCCTTCCATCTCGCGCTCACCGGCCTCGTGGTCGACCTGCGCGACGCCCACACGCTCTACGCGGGCCCCAAGGGGCGCGGCGAGGCCGTCGCGCGCCTGCCCTTCCTGGTCGAGCAGTACGGCTCGACCGACGCGCCCGCCTTCGTGGTGAGCAAGGTGGCGCCGTCGACGCTGATCCAGGACGCGCGCTTCAAGCCCGGCGTGCTGCTCGAGACCTGGAACGGCATGCGCTTCGAGCGCGCCGTCGCGCTGCACGCCGACCGCGAGACCGGCGGACGGCCCGACGCGCGGCTGGCGCGGGCGCTGGAATCGCTGACCTTCCGCTCGCTGCAGTACGGGCCGCCGCCGGACGAGATGTGGGTGGACATCGGCTTTCGCGAGCGCGCGGGTCAGCCGGTGCGCGAGATCCGCATCCCATGGCATGTAGTGCATCCGGGCCGCGCGAAGTCCGGCGTGGAACCGGGCGCCCACGCGGCCTTGCGGCTCGCCGTCAGCCCCGCCGCGGAGCACGTCCGGCGCGCGAAGAAGCTGATGTTTTCCGGCGCGCAATGGGAGGCGGAGGACCAGCGCCGCGTGGCCCGCGACACGGACTGGCTCGAGACGCGTTTCCCCGACGCGCTGTCCGCGCGCCGCATCGCGACGGACACGCCGCTCCGCGAGATCGGCTACCTGCGGATCTGGACCTTCGACGTCGAAGACCATGACGCCTTCGTCGACGAGGTCGCGCAGCTCGTCGAGCAGTTGCCGGATGCGGGATTGATCGTCGATGTGCGCGGCAATCCGGGCGGCCTCATCTGGGCGGCGGAACGGCTGCTGCAGCTGTTCACGCCGAATCCGGTCTCGCCGACGCGCTTCAGCCTCGTTGCCACGCCACTGACCCGCGCGATGGCGCGCAGCGCGTTCAATCGCATGGAGCTCGAGCCGTGGATCAGTTCGCTGGAATCGGCGATCGCGACGGGCGAGACCTATTCGCAAGCGCTGCCGATCACCGATCCGGCCTGGTGCAACGACGTGGGGCAACGGTACGGGGGACCGGTGGTGTGCGTAGCGGACGCCAACACGTACTCGTCGGGGGATCTGTTCTGCGCCGGCTTCGTCGACAACGAGATCGGCGCGCTGGTGTGCGTCGGGCAGGCCACGGGCGCCGGCGGCGCCAACGTGTGGACCAGCCAGGACCTGACCGATGCGCTCGAAGGGACGGAGTTCGAGATTGCTCAGCTGCCCAAGGGCGTGAGCTTCACGATGGCCTTCCGCCGGGCGCTGCGCTGTGGCGATGCGGCAGGGGTGCCGATCGAGGATCTTGGCGTCGCGGGGATCCCGTACGCGATGACGCGCCGCGATGTGCTGGAGGGAAACGTCGACCTGATCGCGTACTGCGCCGAGATGCTCACCGGCGCGCCGCGCACGACGCTGCGGGTGACGCTGAGGACGGACGAAGTGAGCATCACGACAAAGGGCCTCGACGAGTTGGAGATCTACGTCGACGGCCGGCCCGCGGAAGCGGCGCGTCCCATCGCCGACGGGACGCTGACGCTGCCCCGCCCTTCCAGGGGAACGACGCTGGAGATCGCATGCCGCAAGGCGGGCAGCGTGGTTCAGCGGCGGCGGCTGTCGCTGGCGACATAGCGGCCGCCAAAAGCAAAACCCCCGCAGGACTTGCGTCTTGCGGGGGTTTTTTCTATCCGGTGGGGTGGCTGATGGGACTCGAACCCACGACAACCAGAATCACAATCTGGGACTCTACCAACTGAGCTACAGCCACCGGCGAAGACATAGATTATGGCCGACTTTTCCCTCTGTAGGAAGCACTTTCTGCGGTTCTCTTGAAAATTCCTTCCAGAGCACCGCAGGTCCGCGCGAATGCCGCCCAGAGGCCCGGCCGCGGCCTCAGTTGGCCGGCGCGGAGGCCGCCGCCGTCGCCTTCAGCGCCGACGGCTTGATCGAGGCCTTGTACTCGGCCTTCAGCACGTTGTAGTAGCTCTGCATCTCGGCGGTGCTCCAGGCGCGCGCGTACTGCTCGGCCGCGCGCTTGGCATCGATCAGCGCAGGGTCGCGCGGCAGCAGCTTCTCGATCTTCACGACGATGTAGCTGCCCTCGCCCGCGTCCACGCCGACATAGGCCGGCAGCTTCGACGCGTCCGCGCGCAGCACGGCGTCCAGCGCCTTCTGCGGCAGCACGCCCGGCTTGGCGCGCGACACGGTCACCACCTCGCCCAGGCCCTTGGCGTCGCCGCCCTTGCGCAGCTCGGCCAGGCGCGCTTCGCCCGCCTTCTTCGCGGCCTCGGCCGCGTGCTCCTGCACCCAGGCCGCGGTCACCGCCGGCTTGACCTCGGCCAGCGCCGGCACGCGCGCCGGCTTGTAGTCGACGACTCGCGCCGACACCAGCTGGTTGCCGCCGGCCTCGACGGCCGCCGTGTTGCGCTTGTTCTTCAGCGCGTCGTTGTCGAACACCGCCTCCAGCAGCTTGGCCGAAGCCAGCGGGCCGGCCGCGTCCGGCGCCGGCTTGCGGCGCACCGTCGCCTTCTGGATCGTCAGCTTGAACTTGTCGGCCGCCGGCTTCAGCGAATCGCTCTGCTCATAGACCGTGTTGCCGAAGTCCTCGGCCATCTCGCTGTAGCGCTTCTGCGCCAGCTGCTTGCGCAGCTCGGCCTCGATCTCGGCCTTCACCGTCTCGAACGGACGCACCTGGCCGCCGCGCACATCGGTCAGCATGATGATGTGATAGCCGAAGTCGGACTGCACCACGTTGCTGATCTCGCCCTTCTTCAGCGCGTAGACGGCGTCCTCGAACGGCTTGACCATCGCGCCCTTGCCGAAGAAGTCCAGGTCGCCACCATGCGCGGCCGAGCCCGGATCCTGCGAGTTCTTCGTCGCGACCTCGGCGAAGCTGGCCGGGTTCTTGCGCACTTGCGCCAGCAGCTCCTCGGCCTTGGCCTTCGCCTTGGCCTTGTCGGCCGCCGGCATGTCCGCGCCCGCCTTGATCAGGATGTGGCTCGCGCGGCGCTCCTCATCGGTCGTGTAGCGGGCCTTGTTGTTCTCGTAGAACTTCTGCGCCTCGTCGGCCGGCACCGTCACGCCGGCCTGCAGCGCGGCGGCGTCCAGCACGATGTACTCGATGTCGGCGCTCTCGGGCAGCTGGAACTTCGCGGACACCTTCGGATCCTTGTAGTAGGCCTCGAGCTCGGCGTCCTTCGGCGCCAGCGTCGCGGCGAAGTCCTTCGCGGCGAACGGCTGGAACTGCACCTCGCGCTGCTGCAGCAGCGCATCGAAGGCCAGCGTGGCGCTGGCCTGCGTGGGCAGCGCGCTCTGCGCCAAGGGGCCCAGCACCGAATTCATCTGCAGCTCCTGGCGCAGGCGCTGCAGCAGGCCGTCCACCGTCAGACCCTGCTGCGCGGCGATCTGCTTGGCCACTTCAGGATTGCGCAGCGGCGCGAACTGCGGGTCGTTGCGGATCAGGTCCAGCAACTGGTCGTCGCTGATGCTGCGATGCTCGTCGGCCACCACCGCGGCCAGCACGCGCTCGCGCAGCAGGTTCTCCAGCACGTCCTTGCGCACTTCCGGCGAGTCGAACACCTTCGGGTCCATCGTCGGCGCCTGCTGGCGCATGCGCTCGGTCTGCTGGCGCTGCGCCTGGTCCCACTCGGACTGCGTGATCTTGCGGCCGTCGACGGTCGCGACCGTGGCGTTGCTGCCGTCCATGAAGCGGCTGTAGCCCTCCACGCCGAGCAGCACGAAGGACGGCAGGATCAGGATCAGCAGCAGGAACTGAAACAGCCTCGTGTGCTTGCGAACGAAATCAAACATCAACAACCTCGGGTCATTTCACATACGACAAAGGCGAACCGGGGTTCGCCTTTGGGCCGCGGCATTCTAGTCCACGGGAACCATGGACCTGCCTCGGATTTCTGGTGGGCGCTGACGGGCTCGAACCGCCGACAATCTCCGTGTAAGGGAGGTGCTCTACCAACTGAGCTAAGCGCCCGGCATCTGGGTCAGTTCACCGCGTCCTTCAGGGCCTTGCCCGGACGGAACTTGGGAACCTTGGCCGACTTGATCTTGATCGCCTCGTTCGTGCGCGGATTGCGGCCGGTACGCGCGGCGCGCTTCGTGACGCTGAAGGTGCCGAAGCCCACCAGCGACACCGTCCCGTTCTTCTTGAGCGTGGTCTTCACGCCGCCGATCACGGCCTCCAGCGCGCGCCCCGCGGCGGCCTTGGAAATGTCCGCCTGCTTGGCGATGTGCTCGATCAATTCGGACTTGTTCACGAAGGTATCCCCTCATTGGTTTGCCAGGCCGCCGAACGGCGCGGGAAGCGGATTCTAGACGCATTGCCCGCACCAACCGACAAGGGGGAAGTCCCGATACAAGGGGCGTCAGCGCGCCTTGGCCCGGATCTCGGGCAGCGCCTTCTGCAGGTAATAGACCATCGACCAGATGGTCAGCACCGCGGCCAGATAGATCAGCCAGGTGCCCCACAGCCGGGTGTTGATGAGGCCGAACAATCTGCCGTCGAACAGCAGGAAGGGGATGGCCACCATCTGTACCGTCGTCTTGAGCTTGCCCAGCATGTGCACCGCCACCGAGCGCGAGGCGCCGATCTGCGCCATCCATTCGCGCAGCGCGGAGATCGCGATCTCGCGTCCCACGATCACCAGCGCGACCAGCGCGTCCACGCGCTGCTGCTCCAGCAGCACCAGCAGCGCCGCGCAGACCAGGAACTTATCGGCCACCGGATCCAGGAAGGCGCCGAAGGACGAGGTCTGGTTGAGCCTGCGCGCCAGGTAGCCGTCCGCCCAGTCGGTCAGCGCGACCGTGATGAACAGGACGGTGGCCAGCAGGTTTTGATGGGCAGGCGCCATCTGCAGGTGGAACACCCCGACGATCAGCGGGATGGCCACGATGCGGGCCCAGGTCAGCAAGGTTGGCAGCGTCCAGAACATGGGCGGCATTGTGCCCAGGTTTCGGTGTGCCCGGTCCCCGGTCTTCGCTGAATCGGCGCGGGCCGCGCGCGGCCTTCAATCGTCCAGCGTGCGCGGCTTGAAGCGGCGGTCGTCGTCGAAGAGGAACACCTCGACGAACTTCCAGGGCTTGGGCAGCCGGCTGACATCGCCGAACGGCGCGGCGCGGCGCACCGCGGCGATGGCGACCTCGATGGTGTCCTCGGCCTGCGTGGGCTTGCGCAGCACGCGGATGTGCTTGATCGAGCCGTCCTGGTTGAGCTCGATCTCCAGCACCGGGATCGCGAGCAGCTCCGGCGGGACCTCGCCCATGTAGGTGCCCTCCGGATTGGCCGCGACCATGCGCATCGCCGCCTGGCGGCGCAGGTCCTCGTGCGTGGTGACCGCACGCGGCGCCGGCAGCGGCAGGCCGCGGCGCACCGCCGGCGGCGTGGGCACCGGCGTGGCCGGCGCGATCGGCGTGGCGGCCATCTCGCGCGGCGGCTCCTGCGCCGCGGGCGGCGAAGGCGCGCGCGAGGCCGGCGCGCCGCAGGCCGCCAGCGACAGGGCCAGCGCCAGCCTGCCGGTCCAGCGCGCCAGGCGCTTCACTGAAGTTCGATCGATGGTGTCCATTTGCCTTTGCTTTCCCAACATCCGCGCGCCGTTCAATGCAGCGCGCGGTAGATCTCCTCGGCCAGCTCGCGCGAGATGCCCTTGACCGAGCACAGTTCCTCAACGCTCGCGCCGGCCACGCCGCGGACACCGCCGAAGCGCTGCAGTAGCTGCGCGCGCTTCTTCGGCCCGACGCCGGGCACGTCCTCGAGCCGCGAGCCGCCGGTGCGGATCGACGCCCGCTTGGCCCGCATCCCGGTGATGGCGAAGCGGTGCGCCTCGTCCCGGATCTGGGCTACGAGCATCAGCGCCGCCGAGTCGCGCCCGAGGTACACCTTCTCGCGGCCGTCGGCGAAGACCAGTTCCTCCAGCCCCACCTTGCGGCCCTCGCCTTTCTCCACCCCGACGATCAGGCCCAGGTCGACGCCGAGCTCCTCGAAGACCTCGCGCGCCATCGACACCTGCCCCTTGCCGCCGTCCACCAGCACCAGGTCGGGCATGCGGCCGGTGCCATTCTGGGCGGCCTCCGCCATCTTGCTGTAACGGCGTGTCAGCACCTGGCGCATCGCCGCGTAGTCGTCGCCGCCGGTGATGCCCTCGATGTTGAAGCGCCGGTACTGGCTGCTCTGCATCTGGTGGCCTTCGAAGACGACGCAGGACGCCTGCGTCGCCTCGCCGGCGGTGTGGCTGATGTCGAAGCACTCGATGCGGAACTTGTCGAGCTCGGTGACGCTGAGGTCCAGCGCATCGACCAGCGCGCGCGTGCGCGCCTGCTGCGAGCCCTCTTCCGACAGCAGCCGCGCCAGCGCGATCTCCGCGCCCTTCATGCACATCTCCTGCCAGATGCGGCGCTGGCCGCGCGGCTGCGCCTGCGTCGTGACGCGGTAGCCGGCCTGCGCGCTCAGCGCCTCGGCCAGCGCCGGATCGACCGCGTCCGACAGCACCAGCAGCGACGGCACCGGCATCTCCAGGTAATGCTGGGCGATGAAGGCCTCCAGCACCTGGCGCTCGGGGCTGGGCGGCGTACCGCCGGCGGGCGCGACTTCCTCGTCGTCCAGCAGCTGGACGGCGGTGGCGTCGTCGACGTGCTTGGGGAAGTAGGCGCGATCGCCCAGATGACGGCCGCCCCGCACCATCGCCAGGTTCACGCAGGCGCGGCCGCCCTGGAGCCTGACCGCCAGGATGTCGACGTCGCGATCGCGGCCGGTGGCGCTGTTCTCGTCGACCGCCTGCTGCTGCAGCACCTTCGACAGCGCGGTGATCTGGTTGCGGATGCCCGCCGCCTGCTCGTACTCGAAGCGCTCGGCGTGCGACATCATCTGCGTCTGCAGCGCGTCCATCACCTCCTGCGTCTCGCCGAGCAGGAAGCGCTCCGCGTTGCTGACATTGCGCCGGTAGGCGTCGTTCCGCCCTTCGGGCACGCAGGGGCCGGTGCAACGATGGATCTGGTGCAGCAGGCAGGGGCGGCTGCGGTTGTTGAAGACGGTGTCCTCGCAGGTCCGCAGCTGGAAGACCTTCTGGATCAGCTGGATCGACTCCTTCACCGCCCAGGCGCTCGGGAACGGGCCGAAATAGCGATGGCGCTTGTCGACCGCGCCGCGGTAGTAGCTGATCCGCGGCCAGGCGTGGCCGGACAGGCGCAGGTAGGGATAGCTCTTGTCGTCGCGGAACAGGATGTTGAACCGCGGATTGAGCGCCTTGATCAGGTTGTTCTCGAGCAGCAGCGCCTCGGCCTCGGTGCGCACCACCGTGGTCTCGAGCCGCGCGATACGCGCGACCATCATCCCGATCCGCGTCCCGCCATGGTCCTTCTGGAAATAGCTCGAGACGCGCCGCTTCAGGTTCTTCGCCTTGCCGACGTAGAGCACCTGATCCTGCGCGTCGAAGTAGCGATAGACGCCGGGCAGCTGCGGCAGCGCGAGGACCTCGGCGAGCAGGCGGTCGCGGACCTCGCGCGCGGCGCGTTCCAGGTCGGCCACGCGGCGCGATTCGGCGGCCTCGATGGCGGCGGACTGCGGGGTGCCGGTGTCCGCGGGGGAGTCAGGGGGCGCGGAAGGATTCGGATCCGGCACTTCGCTGGCGCCGGCGGGGATCGTGCTCATGGGGCGCGATTGTGCCGCTTGATAATCGCGCGATGCCGATCTGGGACATCTTCTGCCGCGTCATCGACAACTACGGGGATCTCGGCGTCTGCCTGCGGCTGGCGCGCGATCTGGCGCGGCGAGGCGAGCAGGCCCGGCTCTGGTGCGACGACCTGTCGCCGCTGGCCTGGATGCAGCCGCAGGCGGTCCAGGGCCTGGCCTGCCGGCCCTGGGACGAGAGCGCCCAGGCCGCGCCGGGCGATGTCGTCGTCGAGACCTTCGGCTGCGAACTGCCCGCGCCCTTCGTCGCCGCGATGGCGGCACGGCCGGTCCGGCCGGCATGGATCAACCTCGAATACCTCAGCGCCGAAAGCTACGTCGAGCGCAGCCACGGACTGAAGTCGCCGCAGTTTTCCGGCCCCGGCGCCGGGCTCGACAAGTGGTTCTTCTATCCCGGCTTCAATGAACGCACCGGCGGGCTGCTGCGCGAGCCGGGCCTCCTCGAGGCGGCGGACTCGCACGGCGGCGAGGCGTGGCTTGCGGCGCGCGGCTGGGGACGCCGGCCGGGCGAACGGGTGCTGAGCCTGTTCGCATATCCGCAGGCGCCGCTGGCGCCCCTGCTCGAGGCCCTCGGCCCCGGCTGGCTGCTGCTGCTCTGCCCGGGCGCGCCGCAGGCCGCCGTGCCGCCGCTGCTGCGCGACGGGCAGCGCGCGCTCGCGCTGCCCCACCTGACGCAGGACGGCTACGACCACCTGCTCTGGTCCTGCGACCTGAACCTGGTGCGCGGCGAGGACTCGTTCGTCCGCGCCCAATGGGCCGGGCGGCCGATGCTGTGGCAGATCTATTTCCAGGAGGACGGCGCCCACGGGCCGAAGCTGGACGCCTTCCTGGACCGGTCGCTGGCTGGCGCCGAGGCGCCGCTGCGCGCGCGCTGGAGCGCCCTTTCCCGAGCCTGGAACGGGCTCGCGCCCTGGACCGCGGACGCGGCGGCGGCGCTCCGGGAACTGCCGGCCGCGGCCGCGCATGCGCACGCCTGGCGTGCCAAATTGGCCGCGCAGGCGGATTTGACCTCGCGGCTGCAGGCGTTTGCACGGCGCGCGAGTGGCGCGTGACAGGCCTTTCGAGCTAGAATGCGCGGCTTTTCGCGTTCTGAACGCGCGGTTTCCGAACCAGCGCCGAACGCCTCACACCGCCGGAACAGTTCGGATCTCCAAGCATCCAAGTGACTGTGCCCGGACCCAATCTCCCGGAATCATCATGAAGATCGCTCAAGAAATTCGCGCCGGCAACGTGATCATGCACGGCAAGGACCCCATGGTCGTGCTGAAGACCGAATACAGCCGCGGCGGCCGCAATGCCGCGACGGTGCGCATGAAGCTGAAGAGCCTGCTGAACAACTCCGGCACCGAAGTCGTCTTCAAGGCCGACGACAAGATGGACCAGATCATCCTGGACAAGAAGGAGTGCACCTACACGTACTTCGCCGATCCGATGTATGTGTTCATGGACACCGAGTACAACCAGTTCGAGGTGGAAGCCGAGAACATGGGCGACGCCATCAACTACCTGCAGGACAGCATGGAAGTGGAAGTGGTGTTCTACGACGGCAAGGCGATCTCGGTGGAAATGCCCACCAGCGTCGTGCGCGAAGTGACCTGGACCGAGCCGGCCGTCAAGGGCGACACCTCGGGCAAGGTCCTGAAGCCCGCCAAGATCGCCACCGGTTTCGAAATCCCCGTGCCCATCTTCGTGGCGCAAGGCGACAACATCGAAATCGACACGCGTACCCACGAGTACCGCAAGCGCGTCTGAGCCTCCGGCCGGAGCCCAATGAAAAAGCAGCCCTCGGGCTGCTTTTTTCGTTGGGGCGCGCGGCACGGGGATCGGACCGCGGCCCGTCTTCAGGCGCTGGCGCTGCGCTTGGCCTTCCTGGCCTTGCCGGCGTGGGCGACCTTCTTCGAGCCGGACTTCTCCGACGACGCATGCTGGGCCGGCTTCTTCGCACCGGACTTCTTGGCCGTGTGCTTGCCCTTCTTCGCCGTCTTGCCGGCGGCCTTGTGCTTGGCGCCGGACTTGGCGGGCTTGGCCGCCGGGGCGGCCATGTCGGCCTGGGCGGCCGGAATCGGCGCCGTCGCGGGCGGCATCGGCTGGCTCTGCGCCTGCGCGAGGGTGGCCAGCAAGGCGGTGCTCAAGGCGGCGATCAACGACTTCATGAGAGTTCCTTCTTCAAGACAACGAACGCCGGCCCGTCCCAGGATGGCGGCCGGCGCGATGGGCCGAGTCTAGCGCCCGGCCGGTCAAGGCCGCGTCAAACGAACTCGCCCTGACGTAACCATTTCGTGGCGACCCATTTCTCGCCCTCGATCACGGGCGCGCCGCCGTGCAGCGTCAGCGTGCTGGGATCCGGCCGGTCGTAGCTGAAGAACACGGCGTTGCCCTTCTGCGCCATCACGTCGAGCTTGATGTCCGGAAACACCGTCGCGCCGCCGCGCTCGGGCGTGTTCAGGTACATCACCAGGGTCGCGACGCGCTGGCCGCCCCGATCCAGGATCGCCTTGCTGCTCGCATGGCGCGGGTCGAAGTAGTCGTAATGCGGCTGGTATTCGGCGCCGGCGCGGTAGCGCAGCACCTGCAGGCCTTCCCCATTGCGGACCGGCCAGTTCACCAGCGACGCGATGCGGCGCTCCACGCGCGCGACGACCTCGTTCTCGCCCCGCTCGAAGAACATGCCCTCGCTGGTCCGGGCCGAGTTCACCTCGCTGCCCTCGCGCCGCGCCGCGACCGTCTCCGAGCGCGCCAGCCGCGCCCCCGCGGCGGTGACGATCGCGTCGCACTCCTCTTCCGAGAGCAGGTTCCCGAACACGATCACCCGGGGCCGCTGCAGCGCCATCACGATCTGGACGCGGTGACCGTCCGGCAGCAGCACGCTGCGCTGCTCGCTGAAGTCGGGTTCGGGCAGCGTGCCGGGCTCGATGGCCGGCTCGGGAAGCTCGGGCAGCCGCAGCGGCGGCTCGAACGGCCGGTGCTCGGCCAGCGCCTGCTGCGCCATGTCGGGCTGCCAGCCGCTGGTCAGCATCGCCTGGTACAGCGCTTCGCGGGTGATGCCATTGGCCAGTTGGGCGGCCACCCAGTCGCGCAGTTCCGGCGTGAGGTATTGCGTGGTGCTCATGTCCGCGACAGTATCAAAAGGATCCGTTTCCGCTTGTATCGAGGCCCTTCAAGCGGCTCACTCGGCGATCCGGCGCCGGAAGACCAGCCGGTCCGGCTCGCTCGCCTCCGGGGCGTATGCGTAGCCGTCGGCGGCGAACTCCAGCAGCCCCGCCGGCGTGCCGACGCGCTGCTGGATCGCGTAGCGCGCCATCAGGCCGCGCGCCCGCTTCGCGAAGAAGCTGATGACCTTGTAGCGGCCGCCCTTCCAGTCCTCGAACTGGCATTCAATGACGCGCGGCTTCAAGGCCTTGCGCGCGGCGGCCTTGAAGTACTCCTGCGAGGCCAGGTTGACGATCACCGGCGCGGTGAGCTGCGCGCTCTGCGCGTTCAGGTGCTCGGCGATGACGTCGCCCCAGTAGGCGTAGAGATTGCCGCCCTTGTCGTTCTTCAGCGCCGTGCCCATCTCCAGGCGATACGGCTGCAGCCGGTCCAGCGGCCGCAGCACGCCGTAGAGCCCCGACAGGATCGCCAGGTGGCGCTGCGCCCATTGCAGGTCGTCGATCGACAGCGTCGCGGCCTGCAGGCCGTCGTACACGTCGCCATTGAAGGCCAGCGCGGCGGGCTTGCTGTTCTTGTCGGTGAAACGGGTCGACCACGCGTGGTAGCGCGCGACGTTCAGCGTCGACAGGGCCTCGGAGATGTCCATCAGGCCACCGATGTCGGACGGCGACTTCGTCTTGAGGATCCCGATGAGCTCGGCCGCCTGCGGCACGAACTGGGGGCGGCTCGCCAGCGCGGCCAGTTCCGGCGGCGTGGGCGTGTCGTAGTCCAGGGATTTCGCGGGGGAAATGACGTACAGCATGGGGGCGGATTGTCGCGCGGGATGGACGCAAGACCTGTCACCGGCCGCTCGCGGCGCGGCCCGGATGCACGAAGGCCGCCCGCGGGCGGCCTTCGCCGGATCAGGTCCGCGGGCGCCTTACTTCGCCAGCAGCGTGTTGATCGCGCTGACGTCCTCGGGGCGCAGCTGGCCGGAGGCCTGGCGCAGCTTGAGGCTGTTCACCAGCACGTCGTAGCGCGCCTTGGCCAGGTCGCGCTGCGTCGTGTAGAGCTGGGTCTGCGCGTTCAGCACGTCCAGGTTGACGCGCACGCCGACCTTGTAGCCGAGCTGCGTCGCCTCGAGCGCCAGCTTGGACGAGGCCTCGGCGGCCTCGTAGGCCTTGACCTGCGCCTGCAGCGACTGCACGCCGAAGAAGGCGCGCTTGGTGCCCTCCTCCACGCTGCGGCGGGCGAAGTCCAGGTCGTTGCGGGATTTCTCCTCCAGCGCCATCGTTTCCTTGATGCGGTTGGTGATCGCGCCGCCGCTGTAGACCGGCAGGTTCACCGACACGCCCAGCGTGCCGGACTTCGTGGTGCCGGTGTAGCTGAGGCCTTCGCCGGTCTGACGCTGCACGCCCAGCGTGGCGTTCAGGTCGACGGTCGGATAGCGGGCCCCTTGCGCGCGCTCGATCTCGATCTTGGCGATGTCCAGGCCCAGCTGGGCCTTGCGGATGGAGGGATGGGCGCTCTCGGCCTGGCTCACCCAGGGCTCGACGGTGGACGGCGCCACCGGCGGCAGCGCCACGGGCACGGCCAGCGGACGCGGCTCGACGCCGGCGCGGCCCACCAGTTGATCCAGCGTCACGCGCTTGACGCGCAGGTCGTTGTCGGCGGCCAGTTCCTGGGCGGTCGCCAGGTCATATCGGGCCTGCGCTTCGCGGGTGTCGGTGATCGTCGCGGTGCCGACCTCGAAATTTCGCTTGGCCGAGGCCAGCTGCTCCGCGATGGCAGCCTTGTTCGCGCTCGACGTCGACAGCGTGTCCTTCGCCGCCAGCACGTCGAAATAGGCCTGCGCCACGCGCACGATCAGGTCCTGCTCGGCGTTCTGCAGATCGGACTGGGCGACGTCGACGCCCAGGCGCGCCTGCTCGATGCTGCCGGCGTTCGGGCGGTTGAAGATCGCGTACTTCGCGTTCAGGCCGGCGTTGGTCGTGGTGTTGCCCTGCCAGCCCGGATTGGTGGTGCCGCCCAGGGTGGGGATGGCCGGCAGGTCGGTCTCGCTGCGGGTGGCCCCGACGCCCAGGCCCACCGACGGCCGTGCCAGCGCCTGCGTCTGGCCGTAGCGGTACTGGGCCGAATCCGCCGTCGCCCGGGCCGCCAGGTAGGTGGCGTCGTAGGCGCGGGCCGCGTCGTACAGCTCTTGCAGGCTCTGCGCCTGGGCCGCCCCCCCCATCAGCGCGAGCGCCGCGGCGAGAAGCGAGACCCGCGGCAGGCGGGAGGTCGGAGACGTACGGCGTTCAGCGGCCATGAGGCATCCTCGTATCGATGTAATGTTCTTCGGATCGGTCCGACTGCGGACCGGCCGCGACAACGCCGCGGCCGGGATTCAGTAGCTCGGCACGGCCGGATCGATCGCCTCCGATCCGCCTGACGGTGCCGCGGGCGAGGTTATAGATCACCTCCCCCGCCTGTCTCGAAAGAAATGCGACGACTTGCAGACTTCGCACCCCTTGTTGGCAATACGGCGCGACGGGCTGCTTGCCGGGCCAGCCGCGCCGCCGGCCGCTCAGAACGTGAAGTGCGAGGCCGTGTCGAAGCCGTCCAGACGCTGGACGACGGTCTCGAACAGGTTTTTCGTGGCGAACTCGCGCTCGCCGGTGCGGGTGACGATGCGCGCGGTCATCGCGGGCTCCTCGCCGACGATCACGCCCATGCGCCCGCCGATCTTGAGCTGGTCCAGCAGCGCCTGCGGCGCCTGCGGCACCGAGCCCGACAGCAGGATGACGTCGAACGGCGCCTCGCCGGGCAGGCCCTTGACGCCGTCGCCGGCCACGACCGTCACGTTCAGCACGCCGTTGCGGCGCAGCGCGTCGCGCGCCTGCGCGGCCAACTGCTCGTCCTTCTCGACGGTGAAGACCTGCTGCGCCTTGTGGCCCAGCAGCGCGGCCATGTAGCCGCTGCCGGTGCCGATCTCGAGCACCTTCTCGTGGCGCTCGATCTGCAGTTCCTGCATCCAGCGGGCCTCGACGCGCGGGGGCAGCATCTTCTGGCCATTGGCCAGCGGCAGCTCGACGTCGGTGAACGCCACGTTGCGATAGGCGGCCGGCACGAAGTCCTCGCGCTTGACCACGGCCAGCAGGGCCAGCACCGAGGGATCCAGCACATCCCATGGACGGATCTGCTGTTCGATCATGTTGAAGCGGGCTTGTTCGAAGTTCATGTTCAGTCCTCTGGGCGGCCCCATGGCGCGCCGAATGCGGGCGGTATTCTAGGCGGGCGGGCGGGCCGTGGCCGGATCGCGCGGGCGGTTGAGAAGTCCCTCGAACATGAGTTCGAGCTGCAGGTCCAGCACCTGCTCAGGCGTCGGCTTGTGGGTATGCGCGACGCCGGCCGCGCCGATCGAATGCTGGTGCAGCACCAGATGCAGCACCGGACCGATCAGCACCATCACGGTCGCGTCCGGGTCGACGTCGCGGAACTCGCCCGAGGCGATGCCGCGCTGCACGACCTCGGCCAGCAGCGCGCAGCTGGGCTCGATGACCTCGGCGGTGTAGAAGGCGGCCAGCTCGGGGAAGTTGCCGGCCTCGCTCATCATGATCTTGTGGATGCCGCCGGCCGGGGTCAGGCCCAGGCGCTCCCACCAGCTCCACAGCATCCAGGTCAGCAGTTCCGCCATCGAGCCCTGGTGCTTGCCCAGCTCGGCGACGCCCTCGGCGATCTTCGCGCCCAGCGACTCGCGGACCACCGCCTTGAAGAGCTCTTCCTTGGAGGGGTAATAGAGATAGAGCGTCCCCTTGGACACCCCCGCCCGGGCGGCGACCTCCTCCGAACGGGTGGCGGCGAAGCCCTTCTCGACGAACAGCGACAGCGCCGCCTCGAGCAGCTCCTGCGGCCGCGCCTCCTTGCGCCGTTGACGGGCGGAGGGGGGCGCCGGACTGGCGGTCTTGGCGGAAGCGCGAGGCATGGGGATGGGCGGGACTGCTAACTGACTAACCGGTCAGTAATGTAGCTGTGGGCTTTCGAGGCGGTCAAGCCGGTCACGACCCGCGGCTATGATCCGCGCCGACCGCCTCCGGACCCGCGCGAGGCGACCCGAATTGGAGTCGAAGTTGGACACTGTGCTGCTGATCAAGGCCGCGATCATGGGGATCGTCGAGGGCCTGACCGAATTCCTGCCGATCTCGTCGACCGGCCACCTGATCCTGGCGGGCTCGCTGCTCGGCGGTTTCGAGGACGCCCGGGGCAAGGTCTTCGACATCGCCATCCAGACCGGCGCCATCCTGGCCGTGGTCATCGTCTACTGGCAGCGGCTGCGCGAGACGGCCGCGGGCCTGGGCAGCGACGCGCGCGCGCGCAGGTTCGTGCTGAACGTGGCCATCGGCTTCCTGCCGGCGGTGGTGCTGGGCCTGCTGTTCGGCAAGGTCATCAAGGAGCACCTGTTCACCCCCATCGTGGTGGCCAGCACCTTCATCCTGGGCGGATTCATCATCCTGTGGGCGGAGCGCCGCCAGCAGACCGCGGTGCGCATCCAGGACGTCGACCAGATGTCGCCGCTGGACGCGCTGAAGGTCGGCTTCGTGCAATGCCTGGCGATGGTGCCGGGCACGAGCCGCTCCGGCGCGACCATCATCGGCGGCATGCTGCTGGGCCTGTCGCGCAAGGCGGCCACCGATTTCAGCTTCTTCCTGGCCATCCCGACGCTGATCGGCGCCGGCCTGTACAGCCTGTACAAGGAGCGCGCGGTGCTGTCGGCGGCGGACATCCCGCTGTTCGCGGTGGGGCTGTTCTTCTCCTTCGTCAGCGCCTGGATCTGCGTGCGCTGGCTGCTGCGCTACATCGCGAGCCACAGCTTCGTGCCCTTCGCCTGGTACCGCATCGCCTTCGGCATCGTGGTGCTGGTGACGGCCTACACGGGCGTGATCGTCTGGGCCGATTGAGACCGGCGCCGGGGAGGCGCCGGGCCTTCCCCCGGCGAGGGGATGGCCAAGCGCCTAAAATGCGCGCCCTATGACCATCACGATCAAGACCGGCGCCGACATCGACGCCATGCGCATCGCCGGCCGTCTGGCGTCCGAGGTGCTGGACATGCTGACCCCGCACGTCAAGCCGGGCGTCACGACCGACCACCTCGACAAGCTGGCCCACGACTACATCGTGAACGTCCAGCAGGGCATCCCCGCCCCGCTGCACTACCAGCCGCCGGGCTACACGCCGTACCCGAAGTCGATCTGCACCTCGATCAACCACCAGGTCTGCCACGGCATCCCCAACGACCGCCCGCTGAAGAACGGCGACATCGTCAACATCGACGTCACCGTGATCAAGGACGGCTGGCATGGCGACACGAGCCGGATGTTCGTCGTCGGCGAGGGCTCGATCGCCGCGAAACGGCTGTGCTCGTTCACCTACGACGCGATGTGGAAGGGCATCCAGAAGGTCAAGCCCGGCGCGCGCCTGGGCGACATCGGCCACGCGATCCAGACCTTCGCCGAGAACGCCGGCTTCAGCATCGTGCGCGAGTTCTGCGGCCATGGCATCGGCCAGAAGTTCCACGAGGAGCCGCAGGTGCTGCACTACGGCCGTCCGGGCACGCTCGAGGAGCTGGTGCCGGGCATGGTCTTCACGATCGAACCGATGATCAATGCCGGCCGGCGCGAGATCCGCGAGATGGGTGACGGCTGGACCATCGTCACCAAGGACCGCTCGCTGTCGGCGCAGTGGGAACACACGGTGCTGGTCACCGAAACCGGCTACGAGATCCTGACCCAGTCCGCCGGCACCCCGCCGCCGCCGGAATTCGTGCAGCCGCCGGCCGTCCCGGCCTGACCGCCGCGGAGCGTCCATGAACGCCAGGATGCCCGGCGGGGCCGGCGCTTCGCCGGTGGCCGAACTGCGCCAACGCTTCAAGGCGGGCAAGCAGGCGCTGCTCGAGGAATTCGCTGCCGCCAAGACCAGCGTCTCCGCCGCCACGCGGCTGATGCGCCAGCTGGCCAGGCACGTCGACGCCAGCCTGCAGGCGCTGTGGGCCGATGCCGGCATCGCCGCGGCGGCGCCGGACGCGGCCCTGGTCGCGGTCGGCGGCTACGGGCGCGGCGAGCTGTTCCCGCATTCGGACGTCGACGTCCTGGTGCTGCTGCCCGAGGGCCTCGCGCCCGACCAGCCCGGTCCGCTCAAGCAGGCGATCGAGGCCTTCATCACCTCGTGCTGGGACATCGGGCTGGAGATCGGCTCCTCGGTGCGCACGCTGCGGGAATGCCTGGACGAGGCCGCCGCCGACGTCACCATCCAGACCGCGCTGCTGGAGTCGCGCTGGCTCGCCGGCTCACGGCCGCTGGTGCGGCGCTTCGACAAGGCCTTCTGCAACGCGCTGGATCCGCGCGCGTTCATGCGCGCCAAGACGCTGGAGATGCGCCAGCGCCACACCAAGTACGAAGAGACGCCCTACGCGCTCGAGCCCAACTGCAAGGAGAGCCCCGGCGGGCTGCGCGACCTGCAGGTGCTGATCTGGATCGCGCGCGGCGCGGGCCTGGGCAAGACCTGGCCCCAGCTGGCCGCCAAGGGCCTGATCACGCCCTTCGAGGCCCGCCAGCTGCAGCGCAACGAGGGCCTGCTCAAGACCATCCGCTGCCAGTTGCACCTGGTGGCGCGGCGGCGCGAGGACCGGCTGGTCTTCGACCTGCAGACGGCGGTGGCGGAAGGCTTCGGCTACGAGTCCACGCGCTCGCTGCGCGCGTCCGAGAAGCTGATGCGCCGCTACTACTGGGCGGCCAAGGCGGTCACGCAGCTGAACCAGATCACGCTGCTCAACCTCGAGGACCAGATCAACGGCACGCAGGGCAACGAGCCGCGTCCGATCAACGCGCGTTTCCTGGAGCGCAGCGGCATGCTGGAGATTGCCGCCGACGATCTCTACGAGCGCGAGCCGCACGCGATCCTCGAGACCTTCCTGATCTACCAGCAGGCGCCCGGCATCCGGGGCCTGTCCGCGAAGACGCTGCGCGCGCTGTACAACGCGCGCGGGCTGATGAACAGCGCGTTCCGGCGCGATCCGGCAAACCGCGCGATGTTCCTGCGCATCCTGGAGGAGCCGCAGGGCCAGACCCACGCGTTCAGGCTGATGAACCAGACTTCGGTGCTGGGCCGCTACCTGTGGGTGTTCCGGCGCATCGTCGGGCAGATGCAGCACGACCTGTTCCACGTCTACACGGTGGACCAGCACATCCTGATGGTGCTGCGCAACATCCGGCGCTTCTTCATTCCCGAGCACACGCACGAATACCCGTTCTGCTCGCAGCTGGCGGCGCAGTTCGACCGGCCCTCGCTGCTGTACATCGCGGCGCTGTTCCACGACATCGCCAAGGGACGCGGCGGCGACCACTCGGACCTCGGCGCGGTCGAGGCGCGGCGCTTCTGCCGCGCGCATGGCCTGCCCAAGGCGGACGCGGCGCTGGTGGTGTTCCTGGTGGAGCATCACCTGACGATGTCGCGCGTCGCGCAGAAGGAGGACCTGTCCGATCCGGAGGTGATCCAGCAGTTCGCGCGGCGGGTGAAGGACGCGCGCACGCTGACGGCGCTGTACCTGCTCACCGTGGCCGACATCCGCGGCACCGGGCCCAAGGTCTGGAACGCATGGAAGGGCAAGCTGCTCGAGGACCTCTACCGGCTGACGCTGCGCGCGCTGGGTGGCGCCAAGCTCAACATGGCGGCCGAGATCGAGGCGCGCAAGCAGGAGGCGCGGCAGGAACTGGCGCTGAAGGCGCAGTTGCCGGGCACCGAGGACGCGTTGTGGAAGACGCTGGACCTGAGCTACTTCGCGCGGCATGACGCGCCGGACCTGGCCTGGCATGCGCGGGCGCTGTGGCGCCACGTGGAGAGCGCCGAGCCGGTGGTGCGCTCGCGGCCCTCGCCGGTCGGCGAAGGCCTGCAGGTGCTGGTCTACGCGCGCGACCAGCAGGACCTGTTCGCGCGGATCTGCGGCTACTTCGATGGCGCGGGCTTCAACATCCTGGACGCCAAGGTGCACACGACGCGCAGCGGCTATGCGCTGGACACCTTCCAGGTCATCGCGCCGGAGCTGGACCTGCATCACCGCGACCTGACGGCGCTGGTCGAGTCCAAGCTCGGCCAGGCGCTGGTGGCGCCGGGGCCGCTGCCCGAGCCGCGCAAGGGCCGGCTGTCGCGGCGGGTCAAGAGCTTCCCCTTCACGCCGCGCATCTCGCTGCGGCCCGACGAGCGGGCACAGCGCTGGCTGCTGTCGGTCAGCGCGACCGACCGCGCCGGCCTGCTCTACGCGATCGCGCGCGTGCTGGCGCGGCATGGGATCAACCTGCAGCTGGCGAAGGTGTCCACGCTCGGCGAGCGCGTCGAGGACACCTTCCTGCTCGATGGCGCGGCGCTGCAGCAGAGCCGCATGCAACTCCAGATCGAGAGCGAGCTGCTGGACGCGCTGTCCGTTCAATGAGCCAGTACCACGTCATCCCCTCGGCCGACGCGTTCGCGCGCCTGGGGGAATTCAGCGCCGTCATCGACGTGCGCTCGCCCGGCGAGTTCGCCGAGGACCATCTGCCCGGCGCGCTCAACTGGCCGGTGCTCGACAACGACGAGCGGCGCATCGTCGGCACGCTGTACAAGCAGGATCCGCTGGAGGCCCGCAAGCTCGGCGCGGCGATGGTGGCGCGCAACATCGCCCGGCATCTCGACACGCACCGGCCCATGATGCAGAAGCACTGGCGGCCGCTGGTGTACTGCTGGCGCGGCGGGCAGCGCTCGGGCGCGATGAACTGGTTCCTGAACCAGATCGGCTTCAAGTCGCTGCAGCTCGTCGGCGGGTACAAGGCGTTCCGGGGCGAGGTGCTGAAAACGCTGGGAGAGCAGCCGGGCCGCTTCGACTTCGTCGTGCTGTGCGGCCGGACCGGGTCGGGGAAAACGCGGCTGCTGCAGGCGCTCGCGGCGGCGGGGGCGCAAACGCTCGATCTGGAGGCGCTGGCGCGCCATCGCGGGTCGGTGCTCGGCGCCCTGCCCGATCAGCCGCAGCCCAGCCAGAAGGCCTTCGACACGGCGCTGTGGCAGGCGCTGGTCCGGCTGGATCCGGCAAGGCCTGTCTTCGTCGAGAGCGAGAGCCGCAAGATCGGCGGCGTGCAGTTGCCGGAAGCCCTGCATCTGCGGTTGCGGCAGCACGGGCGCTGCGTGTGGATCGACATGGCCGAGGCAGGGCGCGTGCAGTTGCTGCTGGAGGATTACGCCCATTTCAAGGCGGATCCCGAAGGGTTCAATGCACTCATCGCCGGGCTGGCGACGCTGCGCGGCAGGGAACGCGTCGAGCGATGGCAAGGAATGGCGCGAGGCGGGCAATGGGCCGAGCTCTTCGGGGAGCTCATGCGAGAGCACTACGACCCGGGGTATGAACGGTCGCTGACCAATCACTTTCCGCAGTTGGCCGCGGCGCCTCGGGTCAGGCTGGAGGACACCAGCGTGAGCAGCACCGGCAGCGCGGTGAATGCGCTGCTGGCGATCGGGAGCAGCTGAGCGCTGGCCACCAGCCCCCTCTCCCCTGCCCTCTCCCCCCTCGCGGGGGGCGAGGGAGTTCTAACTCAGCAGGGGTTGGGGGGCTCGCGCGGTCAGACTGCAAGCAGTTCCACTTCGAAGAGCAGCGTCGCGTGCGGCGGGATGACGCCGCCGGCGCCGTACGCGCCGTAGCCAAGTTCCGACGGAATGACCAGGAAGCGCGTGCCGCCGACCTTCATTCCCTGGACGCCTTCATCCCAGCCCTTGATGACTTCCCCGGCGCCCAGGTGGAAGCGGAACGGATCGCGCCTATCCTTGGACGAATCGAACTTGCGTCCCCGCTGCCCGTCCTTGTACAGCCAGCCGGTGTAGTGCACCGTGACGCGCTTGCCGGCTTCGGCGATGGCGCCCTCGCCTTCCTTGACGTCCTCGAACTGGAGTCCGGAGGCGGTCTTGGCGAGGTTGCCCAGCGTCAGCGGCTCGGAACCGCCAGACACTCCGAGCAGCTCCACCTCGAACATGAGCGTGGCATTGGGCGGAATCACGCCGCCCGCGCCGCGGGCGCCATAGCCGAGCTGCGGCGGGATGACCAGCACGCGCGTGCCGCCGACCTGCATGCCTTGCACGCCTTCATCCCAGCCCTTGATGACCATGCCGCCATCGAGTTCAAACTCGAACGGCTCGCCGCGATCCTTGGACGAATCGAACTTGGCGCCCTTCTGGCCGTCCTTGAACAGCCAGCCGGTGTAATGGACCTTCACATCCTGGCCGGCCTTGGCGGTGGCGCCGGTGCCTGGCGTGGTGTCGTCGAATTGCAGGCCGCTGTCGGTCGTTTGCATGGTGGGAGGTCCTCAAAAAGCGAAAACCACGATCATGCCAGCCGCCGAAGGCCCTATCGCATGCGCAGCCGTGCGCTCCACGCCCGTACGGCGTGCGCGAGCCAGTCGGGCGTGGTCGAAGCGTCGATCACGGGCAGCCCCAGCCGCGCGCCGGCCCGCCTCAACGCGGCGAGCGGATCGCGCAGGTCCAGCGCCAGCGCGCCGTTCTGCTTGGAGAGCTTCTCGCCGTTCTCGCCGAGCACCAGCGGCGTGTGCAGATGGCGCGGCTCCGGCAGCCCGAGCAGCTGCTGCAGCCGGATCTGCCGTGGCGTGTTGTCGGCCAGATCCTCGCCGCGGACGATGTCCGTGATGCGCTGCCAACCGTCGTCGACGACCACTGCCAGCTGGTACGCCCACAGCCCGTCCGCCCGCTTGAGCACGAAATCCCCGACCTCCGCCGTCAAGTCCTGCGACTGCCCGCCCAGACGCCGGTCCCGCCAGTCGACGCGCAGCGGCGCATCGCCGGCGAGCGTGGCGGTGCTTCTCAGGCGCCAGGCGCGCGCGGGCTTGCCGTTCAGGCCATGCCGGCAGGTGCCGGGATAGACGAGTTCGCCATGCCGCGGCTTGTGCCCGCCGCGGGCCGCGATCGCCTCGGCGATGTCCTTGCGCGAGCATCCGCACGGATAGGCCCACCCCGCCGCGACCAGCCGGTCCAGCGCCTGCTGGTAAGCCGCGCCGCGCCTGGACTGCCACACCGGCGGTTCGTCCGGCAGCAGCCGCGCCTGCGCCAGTTGCGACAGCACGACGGCATCCGCGCCGGGCGGGCAGCGCGGCCCATCCACATCCTCGATCCGGATCAGCCAGCGCCCGTCATGCGCGCGGGCGTCGAGCCAGCTCGCCAGTGCCGCGACCAGCGAGCCTTCATGCAGGGGCCCCGTCGGCGACGGCGCGAAGCGCCCGACGTAGCGGCCCGGACTCACAGCAGCAGGCCCTCGTGCTGCTCCAGCAGCGAGCGCCGCGTGGCCTCGCTCTTCAGGCGTTCCAGCCACCAGGCCAGCGCCTTCGCCGGCCGGTGGCCGGTGTTGCGCCAGGCGTAATGCATCGGCGACACGCGCACGCCCTGGAAGGTCTGCTTCATCACGAGCCGGCCGGCCTCGACATGGCGCCGCACCATCGGCGTCGGCAGCGAGCCGACCCCGAGTCCGCGCAGCATCGCCTCGAGCTTGACCGCCATCGACGGCACGGTCAGCACCTCCTGCCCGGGCACCACGCCCACCGTCATCGGCGCCAGATGACGCGCGGTATCCGCCACCGCCACGATGCGGTGCCGCGCGATGTCGGCCGAGGTCAGCACCCCCTCGAACCCCGCCAAGGGGTGATGCGGCGCCACGCAGAACACCATCTCCATCGGCCCCAGCACCTCGCACACCACCGAGCTGCCGGGCGGCTGCGCGGTGGTGCCGATGGCCAGGTCGGCCTGGCCGGAGATCAGCGCCTCCCAGGTGCCGGACAGCACCTCGGTGCGCAGCTTGAGCCGGGTCGGCGGCGCCTTGCCGTCCTCCTTCTGCTCATAGAAGGCTTCCATCAGATCGAAGATCGCCCGCCGCGCGACCGCGTCGTCGAAGGCGATGGTGAGCTCGCTCTCCCAGCCGGTGGCCACGCGCTTGACGCGGTTCGCGACCGCGTCCATCTCCTGCAGCAGGCGCCGGCCCTCGGTCAGCAGCTCCTGCCCGGCCGCCGTCAGCACCGCCTGGCGCGAGCTGCGGTCGAACAGCAGCACATCCAGCGCGTCCTCCAGCTGCCGCACCGAGTAGGTCAGCGCCGACGGCACCTTCCCCATCTCCCGCGCCGCCGCCGCGAAGCTGCCGCTGCGGGCGATGCTGTCCATCATGGCCAGCGCCTCGGGCGTCAGCACCCGTCGTTTGTCTTGCTGTGACATCCCTTCATCTTATTTGAACGCTGGCTTCAAGGCCCCTCCCCCTCGGGAGAAGCCCGCTTGCCTACAGTGAAGTCATCGCAAACACAGCAGGCCCGGACGGGCCGGACAAAGGAGCATTCAAATGCGTGAAGTCATCAAGTCCTCGGACCGCGGCCATGCCGATCACGGCTGGCTGAACAGCTTCCACAGCTTCTCGTTCGCGGACTACTACAACCCGCGCCGCATGGGCTTCGGCCCGCTGCGGGTGATCAACGAGGACCGCATCGCCGGCGGCACCGGCTTCGGCACCCACGGCCACCGGGACATGGAGATCATCAGCTACGTGCTGAGCGGCGAGCTGGCGCACCAGGACAGCATGGGCAACGGCAAGCCCGGCGGCGCCAACGCCGGCGTGATCCGTCCCGGCGACGTGCAGCGCATGAGCGCCGGCACGGGCGTCATGCACAGCGAGTTCAACCACTCGAAGGAGGGTGAGACCCACTTCCTGCAGATCTGGATCATGCCGGACCGCCAGGGCGTGACGCCGGGCTACGAGCAGAAGCACTTCGCCGACGCCGACAAGCGCGGCCGGCTGCGCCTGGTGGCCTCGCCGGACGGCGCGGACGGCTCGGTGTCCATCCACCAGGACGCGCGCCTGTACGCCGGACTGTTCAATGGCGATGAACGCGCCGAGCTGCCGCTCGACGCCGGCCGGCTCGCCTACGTGCATGTGGTGCGCGGCCAGGTCCGCGTCAACGGCGAATCGCTGGGCGCCGGCGATGCGCTGCAGCTCGCCAAGGAGGACCGCCTCGCGGTCGAGGCCGGCCAGGACGCCGAGGTGCTGGTGTTCGATCTGCCGGTCTGAGCCTCCCCCCGGCGGGCGCCCTTGGAACTCCGCTTCCAGCGGGTCGCACTGCCGCCCTGCCCGGACCGGCCGGCCACATGTCGCGGCCGGCCGGCGTCCGGGCGGAGTCTCGCGATGCCAGTTCGCCTGCCGTGCCTCGTTCAGCCGCCGCCCGTGTCCATGGGCTGCCCCGATACCCAACCGCTGGCGGCGCGGGGCGGCCTGCTGGCCGGCCGCGGCGAACGGCCCGCCGACCACGGCGTACGCGTCGACGGCACGCGCCCCGGCTTCGGCCGCCGTTCCCCGCTCACCGCCGGCCGCATCGCCACGGCGCGCCGCGTGATCGACATTCGGTTCGATCCGGAGACGGGCGGCTTCGAGTGCCTGAGCTGCCAGTCCACGGGCTTCGAGCTGCCCGCCTGGCTGGGACGGTCGCCGGAAGTCCAGGTCGTCGACGCCGTGCTCAAGGGCCTGGCCGCCCACGTGGCGGCCGCGCTGATGGACCTCTCGACACTGCTGGCGCTGTGGCCGCAGGACCCGCCGCCGGACCCGGCCGAGGCGGACGCGGCGCGGAGCGCCCCTACACTCGCGCGATGCCCACGCTCCGCCCCCTGCTGTCCGCGCTGCCACTGCTCGATTGGTTCGCGCTCGCCCTGTACTTCCTGACCTGGGTGGGCTATGCCCAGTTCTCCAAGCGGCATGCCGAGGAACGCGGCTCGCTGCTCGCCATCACCAACCGCGTGCGGCGGCAATGGATGCTGCAGCTGACCTACCGCGAGATGCGGGTGCTGGACGGCGCGGTCAGCCAGGCGCTGCTGTCGAGCCCGTCCTTCTTCGCCTCCACGACCATCCTGATCATTGGCGGCCTGCTCGCCGCGCTGGGCGCCAGCGAGCAGACCAGCGCGCTGGTGCTGGAGCTGCCCTTCACGGTGAAGACCAGCACGCTGGTGTTCGACCTCAAGCTGGCGCTGCTGACCGGCATCTTCGTGTACGCCTTCTTCCGCTTCACCTGGAGCATGCGGCAGTACACCTTCGGGGCACTGCTGGTGGCGTCCGCGCCGGAGGCCGGCCAGTTCGCGCAGCTCGGCCACGAGGCCCGCGAGCAGTTCGCCGACCGCGCGGGCGCCGTCGTCGGCATGGCCGCGGAAGCCTTCAACGACGGGTTGCGCGGCTACTACCTCGCGTTCCCGGTGGTGGGCTGGTTCTTCTCGCCCTGGGCGCTGATGCTGGCCGCCGCGGGCGTGGTCTACGTGCTCTACCAGCGCGAGTTCCGGTCGGAAGTGCTGGAGAAGCTGCGGCCCTGAACGCCCGGCGGCGGCGCGGTCAGTGCACGACGCGCCCGAAGCTGAACTCGCCCGGCTCGCCGCCCGGCGCCATCTCGACGCTGACCGGGATCACGTCCTTCGGACCGAAGCGGCCCTGCAGGATCAGCTTGGACAGCGGGTTCTCGATGCGCTGCTGGATCGCGCGCTTGAGCGGCCGCGCGCCGAAGACCGGATCGAAGCCGACCTTGGCCAGTTCGTCGAGCGCCTCGTCGCTGACGTCGAGCTTCATCTCCAGCTTCTCGAGCCGCTGCTCGAGCTGCTTGAGCTGGATCTTCGCGATGGACTTGATGTGCGTCGCGCCCAGCGCATGGAAGATCACCGTCTCGTCGATGCGGTTGAGGAACTCGGGCCGGAAGTGCGCCTTGACCTCGCCCCACACGGCGTCGCGGATGACCTCGTCCGGCTCGCCCTGCAGCGCCATGATGTGCTGCGAGCCGAGGTTGGACGTCATCACGACCACGCAGTTCTTGAAGTCGACCGTGCGTCCCTGGCCGTCGGTCAGGCGGCCGTCGTCGAGCACCTGCAGCAGCACGTTGAACACGTCCGGGTGCGCCTTCTCGACCTCGTCCAGCAGCAGCACGCTGTAGGGCTTGCGGCGCACGGCCTCGGTCAGGTACCCGCCCTCGTCGTAGCCGACATAGCCCGGGGGCGCGCCGATCAGCCGGCTGACCGAGTGCTTCTCCATGAACTCGCTCATGTCGATGCGGATCATGTGGTCCTCGCTGTCGAACAGGAAGCCCGCCAGCGCCTTGCACAGCTCGGTCTTGCCCACGCCCGTCGGGCCCAGGAACAGGAAGCTGCCCAGCGGCCGGTTCGGGTCGGACAGCCCGGCGCGCGAGCGCCGGATCGCGTCCGCCACCGCGACGATCGCCTCGTCCTGGCCGACCACGCGCTCATGCAGCTTCGTCTCCATGTGCAGCAGCTTGTCGCGCTCGCCCTGCATCAGCTTGGCGACCGGGATGCCGGTGGCGCGGGCCACGACTTCCGCGATCTCCTCGGCGCCGACCATGGTGCGCAGCAGCTGCGGGACGGTCTTGTCCCTGGCCTTGCCGGCCTCCTTGGCCTGGGCCTCGTTGAGACGCTTCTCCAGCTCGGGCAGCTGGCCGTACTGCAGCTCGGCGACCTTGTTGAAGTCGCCCTTGCGCTTGAGTTCCTCGATCTGGAACTTGATGCGGTCGATCTCCTCCTTGACGTGCGCGGAACCCTGGGCCTGGGCCTTCTCGGCGGTCCAGATCTCCTCCAGGTCGTTGTACTCGCGCTGGAGCTTGAGCAGCTCTTCCTCGATCAGCGTGAAGCGGCGCTGCGAGCCCTCGTCGGTCTCCTTGCGCACGGCCTCGCGCTCGATCTTGAGCTGGATCATGCGGCGGTCGAGCCGGTCCATCGCCTCGGGCTTGGAGTCGATCTCGATCTTGATCTTGGCCGCGGCCTCGTCGATCAGGTCGATGGCCTTGTCGGGCAGGAAGCGGTCGGTGATGTAGCGGTGCGAGAGCTCGGCCGCGGCGACGATGGCCGGGTCGGTGATCTCGACGCCGTGGTGGACCTCGTACTTCTCCTGCAGGCCGCGCAGGATGGCGATCGTCGCCTCGACGCTGGGCTCGTCGACCAGCACCTTCTGGAAGCGGCGCTCGAGCGCGGCGTCCTTCTCGACGTACTTGCGGTACTCGTCCAGCGTGGTCGCGCCGATGCAGTGCAGCTCGCCGCGCGCGAGCGCGGGCTTGAGCATGTTGCCGGCGTCGATGGCGCCCTCGGCCTTGCCGGCGCCGACCATCGTGTGGATCTCGTCGATGAACAGGATGATGCGGCCCTCGTCGGCGGCCACTTCCTTGAGCACCGACTTCAGGCGTTCCTCGAATTCGCCGCGGAACTTGGCGCCCGCGAGCAGGCCGGCCATGTCCAGCACGAGGACGCGCTTGTCCTTGAGCGACTCGGGCACCTCGCCGTTGACGATGCGCTGGGCCAGGCCCTCGACGATGGCGGTCTTGCCGACGCCGGGCTCGCCGATCAGCACGGGGTTGTTCTTGCTGCGGCGCTGCAGGACCTGGATGGCGCGGCGGATCTCGTCGTCGCGGCCGATGACCGGGTCGAGCTTGCCCTGGCGGGCGCGCTCGGTGAGGTCCAGCGTGTACTTCTTGAGCGCCTCGCGGTTGCCCTCGGATTCCTGGCTGTCGACCTTCTGGCCGCCGCGGACCGCCTCGATGGCGGTCTCCAGGGCCTTGCGCGTCAGGCCGTGGCCGCGCACGACGCCGGCGAAGTCGGACTTCGCGTCGGCGAGCGAGAGCAGGAACATCTCGCTGGCGATGAAGTGGTCGCCGCGCTTGGACGCCTCCTTCTCGGCGGCCTGGAGCAGGCTGACGAGGTCGCGGCCGGGCTGGACCTGCTGGCCCTCGCCGTGCACCTGCGGCAGGCCGGCCAGCAGGGTGTCCACGGCGGCCTTGAGGGCCGGCACCTTGACGCCGGCGCGCTCGAGCAGCGCCTTGGGGCCCTCGTCCTGGGCCAGCATCGCGGCCAGGACGTGGACGGGTTCGATGTAGGGGTTGTCGCTGGTCACGGCGAGGCTTTGGGCCTCGGCCAGCGCTTCCTGGAACCGGGTGGTGAGCTTGTCGACTCGCATGGGTGAAAAACCTCCGTTGCGAAGCCAAGTGGGAGTGTGTCCCCCATTTTCAAGAGCCCGCCGTTCGCGGCAAGCCCCATGCCCATCGTCAGGAAAGGGTCGGCATCAGGCGAGGGTCTGCGTCAGGACCGCGCGGCCGCCGCTCCAGTCCAGACGCCCGAGCGCGCCCTGCACCACCGGCCGCTCACGCGGCGGTCAGCATCTGCATCACCTTGAGCCCGGCGGCGGCGGCGGCCAGCGAGCCGACCACGTGCGCGGCCGAGTGGCCCAGCGCCAGCAGGAATTCGCCGCGCTGCAGCAGCGAGAGCGATTCGCCGGAGAACGACGAGAAGGTCGTCAGGCCGCCGAGAAAGCCGGTGACGAGCAACAGCTTGAGGAAGTCGTCGGGGTAGCGGCCGAACCATTCGAGCGCCATGCCGATCAGGAAACCGCCGACGAGGTTGACGGCCAATGTTCCCAGCGGGAAGCCTTGCCACTTCGTGTTCAACCACATCCCCGCGCCCCAGCGCGCGAGCGCGCCACCCGACGCGCCGGCGGACACCGCCGCCACTTGCACCCAGCTCATCGGCCATTCCCCTCCACGTTGATCCCCCAGCGCGCGAGCGCCTCGTCGTCGGCGACGCGCGCGTCCACCCATCGGGCGCCGTCCGGTCCGTGTTCCTTCTTCCAGAACGGCGCCTGCGTCTTCAAGTAGTCCATCAGGAATTCGCAGGCCTGGAAGGCCTGGCCGCGATGCCGCGAGCTGACGAGCACCAGCACGATCTGGTCGCGCGGCCGGAGCGCGCCGACGCGATGGATCACGCGCGCGCCGCGCAGGTCGAAGCGGCGGAAGGCCTCGTCGATCATGGCCTCGATCGAGGCCTCGGTCATGCCGGGGTAGTGCTCGAGCTCCATCAGCGTGACCGGGGCGCCGTCCGCGCCGTCGCGCACCGTGCCGACGAAGCTCACCACCGCGCCGATGCCGCCGTCGTCCGCGCGCAGCGCCAGGGTCTCGGCCGAGAGGTCGAAGTCGGCGGTCTGGACGGAGACGCGCGGGGGGCGCGAGGACTGCGAATTCATCCGGCGATTGTGGCATCGCCGTGCGCGCCGCACGGCCGGGGCAATGCCGTGCCGGGCATGAGAACGAACCTCTCTCTCGAGACCTCGACGCATTGATGAAGGCGTGGGTGGAAGCAAATCCGGCCGTGCCGTCCCCTCGCACCAGCCATTGATGAGTTCTTTACGCGTCGGTACCGGGTCTTGCCCTCCCCTTGAGGCGGTGCTCCGTACGCTGGACTCCTCGCAACCACGGCGCTCCCGGTGCGCGCCCACCCGAATGAGACCGGTGTTGATCCTTCAGCACGAACCCGCCCAGGGTCCGGGTTTCCTGCTCCAGTGCCTGCAAGCCCGCGATGTCCCGGTGCACCTGATCCGGCCCGACCTCGGCGACGCGATGCCACGCACGGCCTCGGCCTTCAGCGGCCTGGTGCTGCTGGGCAGCGATCACAGCGTCCATGACGGCACCCCTTGGATCCGCGCCGAGCAGGCACTGCTGATCGACGCGCTGCGGCTCAGCCGCCCGGTACTCGGTCATTGCTTCGGCGCGCAGCAGCTCGCGAGGGCGATGGGCGCGACCGTGGCCCGCAATCCGCGCCCCGACATCGGCTGGCGCGAGCTCTGGATCACGCTCGCCGCGCGGCCGCTCTTCGGCGGCGAGGACCGCCTCCTGAGCTTCAACTGGCATTACGACAGCTTCCAGCTCCCCGCCGGCGCGACGCGCACGCTGTTCGGCTCGAACTGCCTGAACAAGGGCTTCGCGCTCGGACCGCACATCGCCCTGCAGAGCCACCTCGAAGTCACCGCGCAGAGCCTGCGCGACTGGTGCGCGCAGGGCCGCGACGAATTGCGGAGCGGCCGCTGCGTGACCGTGCAGAGCGAGGACGAGATCCTCGCCGCGCTGCCGCAGCGCCTGGCCCGCCTGCGCTGCGCCGCGGCGAGCGTCTACCGCCACTGGATCGGGCAGCTGGATCGCCCGCCAGTTTTCGGGGGCATGCGCGCCGCGTGACTTTGCGCGGCCGGCAGGCGACGATGGGCGCCCTCGCACGCCTGTCAGGAGCCGCCCTTCATGACGCTGTCCGCCGCTCGCCCCCTTGCCCTTGTGTTGTCGCTCGCCGTCCTGGCGGGCTGCCAGACGCCGGCCCCCTCGCCCAGGCCGGCCCCGCCCGCGCCGGAGCATGACGCCCGCTTCACCGCGCCGCTGGCCGCCTGGGACCGGGATGAGGACCGGACGCTTCAAGGCGTCGTCGTGCTGCGCGACGGCCAGCGGGTCGCGGAGCGCTACTACAACGGCGCCACAGCCGACTCGCTCAACGATGTCCGCTCGGCCGGCAAGAGCATCACCGCGCTGCTGGCGACGATCGCGATGGACCGCGGCGCGATCGCCAGCGCCTCCGATCCCGTCTCCCGGTACTGGGCGGCGGCGAGCCAGGCCCCGTTGGGCAAAGCCAGCGTCGACGACCTGCTGACGATGCGCTCCGGCCTGGCGGCGGAGGACGAGGATCCCGCCTCCCCCGGCCAGGAGGACCGGCTGGACGAGGCGCCGGATCCGGTGGCCTTCCTGCTGTCGGTGCCGGCCAAGGAGGCGCCGGGCAAGACCTGGCGCTACAACTCGCTGAGTTCGTACGCGGCCGGGCTGGTCATCGGCAAGGCCACCGGCATGGACCTGGGCGCCTTCGCCTCCTCCGCGCTGTTCGAACCCCTGGGCATCACGGCCTGGCGCTGGGACAAGGACGCCGCGGGCCACACGAAGGGCCAGGGCAACCTCTGGCTGAGCGCCCGATCGCTGGCCGCGATCGGCGAGATGGTCCGCCGCGGCGGCGAGCACGAAGGCCGGCTCATCGTCAGCGCCGGCGGCACCGAGGCCCTGATGCAGCCCCGCGTCGCGATCGCGGCGAAGGATCCCTATGCGGACCAGTACGCGCGGTCCTGGTACTACAAGGTCCACACGCTCGGCGGCCGGCGCGTGCCGGTCTGGTTCGCGTCGGGCAATGGCGGCAACAAGATCTACGTCGTGCCTGAACTGCGGCTCGTGGTGGCCGTCACGTCGCAGGCCTATGGCCGCGGATATGGCCAGCGGCGCTCGCAGGCCATCCTTCTGGCCGTGCTCCAGGCCGCGGTCGCAACCACGTGATGATGCCGACATGACCCACACCAAGACCCTCCTCGCCGTGCGCCACCTCGCTTTCGAGGACCTGGGGCTGCTCCGTCCCGTGCTCGAGGCCCGCGGCTTCGAGCGCTTCGTCACGCTGGACGCCGGCGTCGACGACCTGCGCGATGTCGACCTCGATGCGGTGGATCTGCTGGTCGTGCTCGGCGGGCCGATCGGTGCCTGCGATGACGCGCTCTATCCGTACTTGCACGACGAGGTCGCGCTCATCCAGCGCCGCCTCGCCGCGCGGCGCCCGCTGCTGGGCATCTGCCTGGGCGCGCAGTTGATGGCGCGCGCCCTGGGCGCCGCGGTGAAGCCCATGCCCCATGGCGGGAAGGAGATCGGCTTCGCGCCGCTGACGCTGACCGAGGCGAGTCTCGCATCCGCGCTGGCGCCGCTCGCGAGCGGCCAGCCGGTGCTGCACTGGCATGGCGACCAGTTCGACCTGCCCGAAGGCGTGCCGAGTCTTGCCTCGACGCCGCTCTGCCCTCACCAGGCCTTCGCTGTCGGCGGCCATGCGCTCGCGCTGCAGTTCCACCTGGAATGCGACCCGGCGCGGCTGGAGCAATGGCTGATCGGCCATGCCGGCGAACTGGCCCAGGCCCGCGTTCCGCTGGACGCCCTGCGGCGCGACGCGGCGAGGCATGGCGCGGGCCTGCGCGCGGCGCTCGATCAGGTCATCGATCGCTGGCTGGCGGCCTGAGCGTCCGGCCGCGCGGTCTCGGGCGTCGGACATCGAGCGCCTCAGGAGCATCGGAGCTCACGCGCCTTGCCCGCGCTGGCGGCCTCCGCGGCAAACGCCTTGAGCGTTGGCAGCGACGTGATCGTCCGCAGCCCGAGGTCGCGCCAAGTGACCGTCGGCGCCTCGGCGAAGAGGTCCGCGCCCGGCGCGAGCCCGTTGGGCAGGATCGGCCGCTGGGCGTGAGGCCCGTCGCCATCGAGCATCGTCCGCGTGAACGACGGCCTCACCAGTTGGTAGCGGGCCAGCACCTGCTCGTCGTCCTCGACCTTCAGGTACAGGCCTTCTGACTGGTCCGATCTGTCGGTCTGCCTCCAGCAGCGCTCAAGCGGCAGCGATTCGCGCCGCGTCGCCGCCTCGAAGGCCTGGCGCCAGCCGGCCGACTTCGCCAGCGAGCGCGCCACCAGCGCCCAGAGCAGATGAGGCTGCGTCGGCATCGGCCCCGCGTACAGCACCGGCACCGACAGCACCGGCGAGCCCGCGAGCAGCGCGTGACGGCGCGGCGTCGACAGGAACTGCCCGGTCGCGCGGTCGAAGATGTCGAACTCGTTGAAGTAATGCGGCAGCCGGTCGTACCAGACGCTGCGCTTGGCATAGGCCCATTCGCCGGCCATCACGTAGCGGTCCTCGAGGCGCTCGATCAAGCGGCGCTCGTGCGCCAGCGCCCAGATCTTCATCGGATTGAACTGGCGCTCGCCGAAGCCGCCGGTCAGGTAGCGACCGCGCGACTGCAACAGCAGGTCGCCGTCCTCGCTGAACGACAGGCCGGCGTGGGCGCCGTCGAGCTTTTCCTCGATGACCACATGGCGGCCCTCGAGCGCCGCCAGCGGCAGCGGGTCATGGGCGGAGTCGCCCGCCTGCGGGCGGCTGCCCGCGAGATGCGCCGTGCGCGGATGGCGCAGCGGCGGCAGGGATTGGAGATGCATGGATGTCCGTCACCCGCCGCGTTGGCGCGGGCGGGTCCTGGTGGAGTCAGGGAACCGACGGACGTGCAGGAGGCGCTCAGCGCGCCGACACGGATGCTGCGGGGAGGCAGCCGTCGGCCATCAGCAGGGGAAGGATGTACGGATCTTCATCGGGCACCTCCTGGATCGAAGAGGGTGGGCAGACGCCGGGCGGAGCCGCCCGGCGTGGGCGCGATTCTTCCATCGCGCCATTGGCGGCGTCAACCCGGACGCCGCGATGGGCTTACTTGCCCTTCTTCTGGACCAGCTTGGCGTAATCCGCCTGCATCTTGGTCATGAAGTCGAGGGAGGCGCGAAACTGCTGTTCCTGGAAGTCGATCAGCTTCTGGAATTCATCGGCGGCCACCTCGAAGGGCGTGCCCGCCGCGCGCATCGATTCCATGATCGCCTTCTGCGACGTGAGCACCGTGCTCCACGCCGCGTAGTTCTGTTCGAAGGCCTTCTTGGACTGCTCGAAGAAAGTCTTCGCGAGTTCGACCTGAGCCTGCTGGATCATGTGCTGTCTCCTGTTGTGCGGGGGGTCTCGACCTGCGCCTCGGCGAAGCGCAGAGCGGCCATCCTACACAGGAGTTCCTCCTTGTTCAGTCCTGTGCACATACCTCGGCATGGTTCGGCGCCCTTGCTCGTCACGCTGCTCGACCTTGATCGCGGACGCCTGGTGAGCGCCCTGCATCCAGCGCGGGCAGCGGCTAGGGAGGTCCCAGGTCCCCTCTTCTGCCGAGATCAGCTTCCGCCCTTCGCTCCATTTCGCCATCTTCTTCTCGAAATGCTCGGGATACTCCGGCACCGGGCAGCAGATATTCGCCCAGGGGTCGCAGACATGCAGATGCGACGGCCATTCGCGGAAGGGCTTCAGGAGCAGTTCGGGCGTCATCGTTCCAATGACGGTGAACTCGTGGTCGATGCTCAGCTCCACGATCGACGCTTGCACCGGCGGCGTCTGCTGAGCGACAACGTCCAGTGCCGCAAGGGCCAGTGCCCCGCAGTTCCGCCGGTAACCCGCCCAAGCCTCGCTCAACGCCTTCTCCAGCAACGCTTCGAGTGACATGTCCTCGATCGGTCCGAGATCCAGGCGCTTTTGAACGAGGCCGTCCTGCGGGTCCTTCCAGCCGGGCGACCACTTGTTCGCTGCCTTGTCCCCACACTCGCGGCTGTGAAGAAGCTCGCGAACCAGCTTCAATGCGCTTTGAGCCACCCGCTCGTTCAACGAGTTCTGCTTGACGTCCTCGGGGTCCGGATAGACGACCGGCGGCCCAAGCGGCTCCATCCTCATGGCCGTGACCCACCTTTGCATTGACCGGTTGAAGAATCCCATTCGCGTATCCGCCAACCATTGCGCGCGCGAGGAAAGCACTTGAGGCCTTGGGCGTGGCGAATCGCCCTGAGCCCGAGCCGGGTCTTCGACGCATGGCGCGGGATCCTTGTCGTCGCGAATGAGCAATTCGCTCTGCGGGTCTGGAGACGCCCGCCCGGGTATGCGGCAAGAGAACATGACAAACCCTCTCGGAAGTGGTTTGCACCAGTCTTCCTCGCGCTCGTTCGGGTTCGCCTCGCCTCAAGCCTTGGGCCGAGAGGACTCCTCGCCATCGCTGACGATGCATCTTTCGATCCGGTACTGGGTCGAGGTGTAGCGCTGGCAGACGTCGACCCTGCGGATGCTGTCGGGACACGTCATCCACGACCCGCCTATGGGCGATCTCCACTCCGTTCCTTCGCGAAGCAATTTGCCCTTCTGTTCCCATCTGGTCATCTTCTCCCGGAACCGTCGCGGGTAATCCGGCACGGCGCAGGCGATGTTGGCCCAAGGATCGCAAACGCTCAGATGGGCGGGCCACTCGGCCAAGGGGCGGGCAAGGAGCGCCTTGTCGATTGATCCGACGATCAGAACTTCATGATCTCCCATCAGCAAGGCTGCGCAAGCCTGAGTCGTTGGATGTCGGTCCGTGAGGACATCCTGCGCCGCCTGCGTCAGCCCGGAGCAGTTGCCATGTCCCGTGCCCTGCCAGGCCTCGAACGAAAAGGCGGCGGATTCAAAGCGGCGGCGCACCTCATCATCCCCAGGCAACCGGTCGCGAAGACGTTGGATGTTCAACTCGTCCTTGATCACCAGAATCTGGCGAGGAAGCAGCGGATCTCTCCGCCCCTTCGACCACTTGTTGGCTGGCTTGGCAGCTCCCGCTGAGCGATTGCAGAGCGTGGCACGGACCACGCCAAGCGCATGTGCCGCGGCGCTGGCGTTATGCCCGGCGAGCCGGTCGTCCGACGGCGGCGGATAGCTCAGCGCCCACCCCATTGGCCGATTGTTCGCAGCCAGAGTCATCCGCATCGCGGACATCCGCATGTAGCCATATCGGCGATTCATGGCCAGTTGCTCGGCTTCCGGATCGATCTCGGAAAAATCGAACCCGGGAATATCGGCTGGGTCCATGCTCAGGTCCGCTTCGTCGGTGACGACGGGAACCGCTGCACGAAGCGGGAAATCGCTGGGAAGAGGAAAGCTCATTCTGGACCTTGAAGAGTGGTCAGGTCAGTCCACGCGAACTGCTGCCGAGTTCTCTGCGAACGCGGCAAAGGGCGATCAAGAGCAGTCGTTCGCCGCTTTCCCGATATGTTCAAGGCATCAACCGGTATCCGACCCCCGTCTCCGTCAGCAGATGCTTCGGGCTCGCCGGCTCGGCCTCGAGCTTCTGCCGCAGGTTGCCCATGTAGACGCGCAGGTAGTGGTTCTGCTCCACGTGCGAAGGCCCCCACACCGCCTTCAGCAGTTGCCGGTGCGTCAGCACCTTGCCCGCGTTGCCGATCAGGTGGCTGAGCAGCCGGTACTCGATCGGCGTCAGATGCACGTCCTCGCCGCCGCGGCGCACGCGGCGCGCGGCCAGGTCGATCTCGACATCGCCGAAGCGGAAGGCCGGCTCCTGCTGCTCGCTCGAGCGCGCCTGGCTGCGCCGCAGCGCCACGCGCACGCGCGCCATCAGCTCGCCGACGCCGAAAGGCTTGCTCAGGTAGTCGTCGGCCCCGTGGTCGAGCGCCGCGATCTTGTCGTCTTCGGCCCCGCGCGCCGACAGCACGATCACCGGCACCGACGACCACGCCCGCAGATCCCGCAGGAAGTCCTGCCCATCGCCATCCGGCAGCCCCAGGTCCAGGATCACCAGGTCCGGCCGCCGCGTGCCCGCGTCGATCAGGCCCTGGCGCAGCGTGCCCGTCTCATGCACGGACCAGCCCTCCCCCTCCAGCGCCAGCCGCACGAAGCGGCGGATGTTGGGCTCATCCTCGACGATCAGCGCCACCGGCTGCGGCTCACTCACGGTGCTCACTCCCTGGGTCCTGTGGATCTTCCTCGAAGGCCGGCAGCGCCGGCGGCTCGCCCAGCGGCAGCGCCAGGCTGAAACGCGCCCCGCCCGCGGGCGCCACGCGCTCGGCCCAGATGCGGCCGCCATGGGCCTGCATGATGGCCCGGCAGATCGCCAGCCCCAGTCCCACGCCGGGCAGGTGCGACTCGCTGTGGCCGCGCGCGAATTTCTCGAACAGCGCCTCCTCGCGCCCCGGCGGCAGCCCCGGGCCGTTGTCCTCGACGGACAGGCGCATCTCGCCGCCCGCGGCCGCGCCCTGCGCGCGCGCGATGACGCGGATCTCGCTGCCGGGCGGCGTGTACTTCGCGGCGTTCTCCAGCAGGTTGGCCAGCACGCGCTCGATCAGCACGGCGTCCAGCTCCACCAGCGGCAGGCTCGCCGGCACGTCCAGCACGACGCGATGCCGCGCCAGCGCGGCCCCCATCAGCTGCAGGCTGCTGCCGATCACCTCGTCCACCGGCTGCCACTGCCGCTTGAGCGTCAGCGCGCCGCTCTGCAGCCGCGCCATGTCGAGCAGGTTGTGCACCATCGCGTTGATGCGCAGCGACTGCTGCTCGATCGCCTGCACGGTCTCGGCCGCGCCCGGATCGAGCGAGCGCCGCGCCAGCGTCTCGGCCAGACCCTGCAGCGCCGCCAGCGGCGTGCGCAGGTCGTGCGACAGCGCCGAGAGCAGCGAGTTGCGCAGCCGCTCGGACTCGATCTGCAGCAGCGCCTGCTGCGCGACCTCGACGTAATGCACCCGCTCCAGCGCCTGGCCGGCGATGCGCGCGGCGGTCTCGAGCTGCGCGCGGCGCTCCGGCAGCAGCAGCGTGCGCGCGTCGCCGGGCCGCAGCGCGAGCACGCCGCGCGTGCGCATCGGCGCGCGCAGCGGCAGGTAGAACCAATGGCTGCCCGGCAGCGTGTCGGTGCCCAGCCCGGCCGCCTGCTCGTGATCGAGCGCCCAGCGCGCCGTGCCGGCGTCGGGCGGATCGCCCAGGGCCAGGCCCGGCTCGGCCGGCGACGGCTGCAGCCGGTCGTCGGCATCGAGCACGTACAGCAGCGCGCGTCCGCCGAACTGCTGCGCCAGCTGCTGCTCCGCGGTCGCGACGACCTGCTCGGTCTGCAGCGCGCCGGCCAGCTCGCGGGTCAGCTCGAACAGGCCGCGCGCCCTCGCCTCGCGTTCCGACGAGACGCGCGCCTCATAGCGCAGCCCGGCCGTCAGCTGGCCGGTCACCAGGCCCACGGCCAGCATCACGGCGAAGGTGATCAGGTACTGCACGTCGCTGACCGCCAGGCTCAGCCGCGGCGCGACGAAGAAGAAGTCGAACAGCGCGACGCTGAGGAAGCTCGCCAGCACCGCCGGCCCGCGGCCCCAGCGCATCGCGACGCCGACGACGCCCAGCAGGAACAGCATCACGAGGTTGTCGGTGGCGATGCGGCCGGCCAGCGGCCAGCACAGGACCGCCACGCCCACGCAGGCCAGCGCCGCCCAGAGATAGCGGCGCGGCGCGGCGCCCAGCGCGGGCGTGGGCGCGTCGTCATGGACGCGCTGCGTCGCCGAGGCGCCGACCTGGATCAGGTCCAGTTCCGGCGCCGCGCGGCCCAGATGCGCGGCCAGATGCGCGGCCAGCTCGCGCCGGCCCCAGCGGCGCCGCGACGGCTGGCCGCGCCCCATCAGCAGCTTGGACAGGTTGTGCTCGCGCGCGTAGTCGGCCAGCGCCAGCGCCGGATCCTGCGCGGCGAGCACGGCGGTCGTCGCGCCGAGATCCTGCGCCAGCCGCACCACGCGCAGCGTGCGCTCGCGGCGCGCGTCGGGCAGCCGGTGCAGCGCCGGCGTCTCGACATGCACCGCATGCCAGCTCACCGCCAGCTGCCGCGCGAGCTGCGCGGCGCTGCGCACGATCGATTCGGCCTCGTCGCCGGGCCCGATGGCGCACAGGACCGCGGCCTCCGTCTTCCACACCGGCGCGATGCGCTCGTTGCTGCGCCAGGCCTGCACGTCGTCCTCGACGCGGTCGGCGGTGCGGCGCAGCGCCAGCTCGCGCAGCGCCATCAGGTTGCCCTTGCGGAAGAAATGCTGGCCGGCGCGCTCGGCCTGCGCGCCCTGGTAGACCTTGCCCGCCTTGAGCCGCGCGAGCAGCTCGTCGGCCGGGGTGTCGACCAGCACCACCTCGTCGGCGCGGTCGAAGAAGGTGTCGGGCAGCGTCTCCTGCACGCGCACGCCGGTGATGCCGCCGACGACGTCGTTCAGGCTCTCCAGGTGCTGCACGTTGACGGTGGTGTAGACGTCGATGCCGTTGGCGAGCAGCTCCTCGACGTCCTGCCAGCGCTTGGGATGGCGCGAGCCGGAGACATTGGAGTGGGCCAGCTCGTCCACCAGGACCAGCGCGCCGGGCTGGTCCTTGAGGCGCTCGAGCGCGCCGTCCAGGTCGAACTCCGGCAGCGCGCGGCCGCGGTACGGCACCTGGCGCATCGGCAGGCGCGGCAGGCCGTCGAGCAAGGCGGCGGTGTCGCCGCGGCCGTGGGTCTCGACGACGCCGATCAGCGGCGCGCGGCCCTGCGCGGCGAGCTGCCGGGCCGCCTGCAGCATCGCGAAGGTCTTGCCGACGCCGGCCGAGGCGCCGAAGTAGATGCGCAGGCGGCCGCGCGCCTCGGACTGCGCCTGGCGGCGCAGGTCGGCCAGCAGGGCATCGGGGTCGGGACGGTCGTCGGCGGGACTGCGCATGGGTGGGGGATTGTCGCGTCAGGACGCGGGCGGTTGAGGATCACGCGACAGGCGTGCGGCCAGGGGGAGGAACAACGCGCGGCAATAGGCCTGGAGCGCCTGCCGCAGCTGCACGGCGTCATCGGCGGCGCGGCGGGCGGCGGCATCGGTGACCGCCTGCCTTCGCGGGGCGTCCTCCGTCAGGAGCTCGGCGGCATCCATCGCGATCGCGAAGCGTGCCTGGGCCTCGCCCAGGCGCGCCGCCTCCAGCGCGGCGTAGCCGGGATCGCGCCTCAACGCCCTGACCAGGACGTCTCCCACCAGGCCGGCGGCGTCCAGGCAATCCAGCGAAACGGCGAAGCCGCTGTGGACCTCGTCCTCGATGAGGGCATCGGCGCGGCGCTCCCGCCGAGCGATCTCGTCAGCGGTGTTCCACCGCGCGCCGGCGCGCCCCAGACGAGCGTGGACCGGCGGCTCGCCGCCGGCTGGCGGCCGTCCCAGCCGCGCATGCAGGCGCTGCCTCAGGGTCTGCCGCAGCAGCATCGCGTCCTCGAGGTTTTCGGAGAAGTTGCCCTGCGACTCGATCACCGCCTGGTCGGCGCGCAGCGCGCAGGCGAAAGCGAGCGCGGCCTGGGCGACCTCGGCCCCGCCGCGCGCCTCGCTGCCGTCCATCAACACGCCCATCTGATGCAGCACGCGCACGTGCGCATCCACGCAGTGCCCGTCCTGCCCGTGGATCAGCTCCTCGCATTGCGTGATGAAGGCCTCGTCGTCCAGCGCGCGCTGGACCACCTGCGCCAGGAAGGGCGGCCAGGCGCGCCCCGCGCGCTTCGCCGTCAGCCGGTCCAGCTCGATGAGGTGGACCGCCCAGTCGGTGAAGGCGGCATGGACATGCAGGTGGAAGCGTTGTGCGCCATTCCACACCAGGGCGCCGAGCAGCCGGTTCGCCTCCTCCAAATTCCGGAGGCGTTCATGCCGCTCGGTCCGCGCCTGGGCGCCCAGGAAGGATTCGGCGTCCGGCGTCCCCTCGCCCTGGACGAACAGCCGCGTCATGGCGGGGAAGTCGGCGAGCAGCCCGGCGCCCACGCGCTCGCGCCAGAGGCTGCCGCGGCTGGCGTCTTCCGGCGTCAGCTCGATCGTCAGCCATTCCGCGAGCGACCATTGAAGGGCGGCGGGCATCCGCGCCCGCGGCGCCGCGGACCCGGCGGCCTCCTCGACCAGCCAGGCGCTGGACAGGCGGATGCCGAAGACCAGGCGCTTCGAGAGCTCGCCGTTCACCGTCACGGGCGAGGAAACCAGCTCGCCCCGGTAGTCCAGCGTCAGCCCCAGCGGCTCTCCCCGCGCGCGGGCGATGGCCGCGACCAGCTCGACCGGCGGCGCGTCGAGGTCCTTCTGGCCGGGCGCGCCGCGCAGCAGTCCGGCGGTGGTCTGGAAGGTCACCGGGCCGGCGTGCGCCTGGCCCGTCAGGTGCAGGTACCAGCGCTCGCGGCGCAGCGTCCCTTCGTCGCCCGGGCCTTCGTCGACCCAGTCCCGAAGGCGGGCCAGCGCCCGTTTCGCGCCGTCCGGCATCGGATGCAGCCCCCGGGAACCCGAGGATGCCCGCCAGAACACGCGCACTTCGAAGAGCCGGACCAGATGCAGCGCCTCGATCACCAGCTCCTCTTCCTCCCGGGAGAGGAACACCAGGCCGTCGAAGGCGGCGTCCGGGCGCAGCGCCCGCAGCGCCGCATCGCGCATCGCCCGCAGGACCGGTATCAGCGGGGCTGACGGCAAGGCCTCCAGCCGGCCGGCCATGGCGCGCGCCTCGGCGCGGTCCAGCCAGCGAGGCCGGATCGACCCGAAGGGCGGCCCGGCCGGCTCCGCGCTCCGCCGGCCGGGATCCGGGCCGCGCGAGAAGCCCAGGATCATGTCGGCCACCGCGTCGCTGCCCTGCTCGGGCAGGAAGCTCGGGGGCGCGGGCATCGGGGCCCGTTGCAGTTCGTCGGCGACCGCGCTCATGGCTGCCAGCCGCTCGGCGGCGCCCCCCTGGACTTGCGCGATGTGCGAGCAGCGCCAGGCGATCTGGTGGTCGTCGACGGCGGCGGCCACCAGCTGTCCGATGGTGTCGATCAGCGCCGGCTCGGGCGTTCCCTGTCGGCGAAGCATCGGCAGGTCCCTGGCCAGCTGCATGAACAGCCGGGGCCGGCCGTGCAGCCCGAGCACACCCGGCCGCTTCACCAGGCCGTGAAGCGATCGGCCCAGCTCGTCGCACAGCCGCTGGAACGCGCCGACGCCGTCCTCGCGCCCGGCCAGGCGCAGCACCCAGCGGCCGCGGACCTCCCGGACGGCATGCGCGCGCAGCGCGGGCATCACGGCATCGCTGTCCATCGGCAACGCGATCTCCTGGAGGTTCGGGCAGCGCTGGCGGTACGCGGGCAGCCATCGCCAGTCCTCGGCCTGCGGCAAGGCGCCGAACTCCAGACGCCGCGTCCACGCCGCCGTCTGCGGGGGCAGGCGCGCGTGCAGTTCCTCCTGCGCGGCGCGGCCCAGCCACCAGGCCTGGCCGGCCGGGGAGATCCGCTCGTTCTCCGGTCCGTTGACATCGCCGCGGCCGACCGGCCTGAAAAAGTGATCCGAGGGCGGTTCACTCGCACCGGCAGGCTGGAGCAACGCGGGCCGCTCCAGTTCGATCACGGGCGCGCGCGCTGCTGGCGCTTCGTGGCGCGCCCTTTTCGGGGCGCTCGGCCCGCCCGCGTGCGAGGACCCGCTGGCGGCGGGCTCGCCGCCCGTGGTCGGTGTCGTCGAGTCGGAACGCGAAAGGGGATGCATGCGGCCAATCCTGCTGAACGATCGAGACGATCGGGGCGGCGTCAGTGGTCCGGCGCGAGCAGCCGGATGCACGCTCACCCGCGGGCCTCAGAACGCGCGGCTCACGCTCAGCACGACGCCGGTGTCGCCCAGCCGCCGGGCGCGCTGTCCGGCAGCGCGCTGAAGTACGCGAAACCGGCGGTCTCGCCGTCCAGGCCGAAGTAGTCCGTCGCGGCGACCGACAACTTGCCGGAGAACGCGCCCGCCGTGACCGCCGCGTAGACATCGACGTTGTCGTACTTGTGCGAGGTCGGCTGACCGGGCGCGGCGTTCATGCGCGCGCCGGGATAGACGTAGGCCAGCGCGCCGAGATCCAGCGTGACGGCCTCGGAGACCGGCAGCTTCCAGCCGCCATAGAGATCCCATTCCATGCCGGCGCCGTTGTTGTAGCTGTTGCCCGAGACATTCGAGGCCCAGGCGCCCAGGTACAGGCCGCTGGCGTGGCTGTAGTCGAAGCCGCCCTGCACGGCGGGCCGCTTCCAGGTCTGGCTGATGCCGCGGAAGCGGTAGTCGCTGACGAAGGCCAGGTTGCCGGTGAAGCCGTGCTCGGGCGCGGCCATCGGCGCGGCGGGCGCCGGCGCGGCGGCGGGGGCTTCGCCTTCGGCGCGCGCGGCGGCATGCAGGAAGCAGGAGGAGATCAGGAACAGCGAGAGAAGACGGGTTTTCATGAAGATCAATGAGCGGGGAGTGGCGCCTTGTCGAGCGCGAGATTGAGCTTGAGCACGTTGACGCGCGGTTCGCCGAGCACGGCGAGGTCGCGCGCCTCGGTGTGCGCCTGGATCAGGCGCTGGACGGCCTCGAGCGTCAGGCCGCGCTCGCGCGCGACGCGGGCGGCCTGGTAGCGGGCCGCGGCCATGCTGATGTGCGGATCCAGGCCGCTGGCCGAGGCGCTGACCAGGTCGACCGGCACCGGCGCCTGGTTGCCGGGATCGGCGGCCTTGAGCGCCTCGATGCGCGCCTGCACGGCGTCGGCGAGGGCCGGGTTGGTCGGCCCCTGGTTGGAGCCGCCGGAGCCCGCCGCGTTGTTGCCCATCGGCGCGGTGGCCGACGGACGGCCCCAGAAGTAGCGCGGCGACGTGAAGGTCTGCCCGATCAGCTCGGAGCCGACGGCCTTGCCGCCTTGCACGATCAGGCTGCCCTCGGCCTGGTACGGGAACAGCGCCTGGGCGGCGCCGGTCACCAGCGCGGGATAGAGCAGCCCGGTGACGGCGCTCAGCAGCACGAAGCCGGCGAGCGCGGGGCGCAGCATCTTGAGAGTGGAGGTCATGGTGGAGTCCTTGCGCGTCATCAGACGGTCAGACGAGGTGCAGCGCGACCAGCAGCAGGTCGATCGCCTTGATGCCGATGAAGGGCACGATCAGGCCGCCCAGGCCGTAGATCCAGAGGTTGCGGCGCAGCAGCGCGGCCGCGCCGATGGGCCGGTAGGCGACGCCCTTCAGGGCCAGCGGGATCAGCGCCACGATGATCAGCGCGTTGAAGATCACGGCCGACAGGATCGCGGACGCGGGGCTGTGCAGGCCCATCACGTTGAGCGCGCCCAGCTGCGGGTACACGCCCAGGAACATCGCCGGGATGATGGCGAAGTACTTCGCCACGTCGTTCGCGATCGAGAAGGTGGTCAGCGAGCCGCGCGTCATCAAGAGCTGCTTGCCGGTCTCGACGATCTCCAGCAGCTTGGTCGGGTTGGAGTCCAGGTCGACCATGTTGCCGGCCTCCTTCGCGGCCTGCGTGCCGCTGGCCATCGCGACGGCCACGTCGGCCTGGGCCAGCGCGGGGGCGTCGTTGGTGCCGTCGCCGGTCATCGCGACCAGGCGGCCCTCGGCCTGGTAGTCGCGGATCAGCTTGAGCTTGGCCTCGGGCGTGGCCTCGGCGAGGAAGTCGTCGACGCCGGCCTCGGCCGCGATCGCGGCGGCGGTGAGGCGGTTGTCGCCGGTGATCATCACCGTGCGGATGCCCATGCGGCGCAGCTGCGCGAAGCGCTCCTTGATGCCGCCCTTGACGATGTCCTTGAGTTCGACGACGCCCAGCACGCGCGCCTGGCCGTCATTCAGGTCGGCCACGACCAGCGGCGTGCTGCCGCGGCGCGCGACCTCCTCGGCCACGGCGGTGACCTGGGCCGGCATCTGGCCGCCGTGCAGCTCGACGAAGCGCCGGATCGCGTCCACGGCGCCCTTGCGCAGCTGGCGCCTGGGGTGCTCCGGATCGCCGAAGTCGACGCCGCTCATGCGGGTCTGCGCGGTGAAGGGCACGAAGTGCGCCTGCAGCGTGGCGAGCTCGCGCTCGCGCAGGTTGAAGCGCTGCTTGGCCAGCACGACGATGCTGCGGCCCTCGGGCGTCTCGTCGGCCAGCGAGGCGAGCTGCGCGGCATCGGCCAGCAGCTGTTCCTGCAGCGTGGGCGCGGGCAGGAAGGCGCTGGCCTGGCGGTTGCCCAGCGTGATGGTGCCGGTCTTGTCCAGCATCAGCACGTCGACGTCGCCGGCGGCCTCGACGGCTCGGCCGGAGGTGGCGATCACGTTGGCCTGCATCAGGCGGCTCATGCCGGCCACGCCGATGGCGGACAGCAGGCCGCCGATGGTGGTGGGGATCAGGCAGACCAGCAGCGACACGAGCGCGGTGATGGACACGACGGTGCCGGCGCCGGCGGCCTCGACGCTGAACAGCGAGTACGGCAGCAGCGTCACGGTGACGACCAGGAAGACCAGGGTCAGCGCGACCAGCAGGATGGTGAGCGCGATCTCGTTGGGCGTCTTCTGGCGCTTGGCGCTCTCGACCATCGCGATCATGCGGTCGAGGAAGGCCTCGCCCGGGTTGACGGCGATGCGCACGACGACCCAGTCGGAGAGCACGCGGGTGCCGCCGGTGACGGCGCTGAAGTCGCCGCCGGACTCGCGGATCACGGGCGCGGATTCGCCGGTGATGGCGCTCTCGTCGACCGAGGCGACGCCCTCGATGACCTCGCCGTCCAGCGGCACGAGGTCGCCGGCCTCGACCAGCACGACGTGGCCCTTGCGCAGCTCCTCGGACGGGACGGGATGCCAGGACGAGCCGTGGCGCGGGGCCTCGAGCTTCTTGGCCCAGGTCTTGGCCTTGAGGCCGCGCAGCGAGGCGGCCTGGGCCTTGGAACGGCCCTCGGCGAGCGCCTCGGCGAAGTTGGCGAACAGCACGGTGAACCACAGCCACAGCGCGATCGCGAGCATGAAGCCGGGGCCCTCGGCGCCCGCGAGCTCGGGCTTGGAGAAGCTCGCGAGCCACAGGCCGGTGGTGAGGATGCTGCCGGCGTAGACGACGAACATCACCGGGTTGCGCAGCTGCACCTCGGGCGCGAGCTTGGCGAAGGACTGGGCGATCGCGGGCTTCACCAGCGCGGGGTCGAACAGGCCGGTGCGGGCCGCCGCGCGCGGGACGGGGGATGGGGTCTTGGGGGATTGGGTCATGTCGGGCTCCGAAGGGTCACTTCCAGAGCGTCAGGTGCTCGACGACGGGACCGAGCGCGAGCGCGGGCACGTAGTTCAGCAGGCCGACGAGCAGCACGGTGCCGATGAGCAGGACGACGAAGAGCGGGCCGTGGGTGGGCAGCGTGCCTTCGCCGGTGGGGATGCGCTTCTTGGCGGCCAGGCTGCCGGCGATGGCCAGGACGGGGACGATCACGAGGAAGCGTCCGAGCCACATCGCGATGCCCAGCAGCGTGTTGTAGAAGGGGGTGTTGGCGGACAGGCCGGCGAAGGCGCTGCCGTTGTTGTTGGCCGCGGAGGTGAAGGCGTAGAGGATCTCGGAGAAGCCGTGGGCGCCGGGGTTGGCGATGCCGGCCTTGCCGTCGGCGGCGAGCACGGCGATGGCGGTGCCGGCGAGCACGACGATGGGGGTGACGAGGATGGCGACGGCGCTCATCTTCATCTCGAAGGGCTCGATCTTCTTGCCGAGGTACTCGGGGGTGCGGCCGATCATCAGGCCGGCGATGAAGACGGCGAGGATGGCGAAGATCAGCATGCCGTAGAGGCCGGTGCCGACGCCGCCGAAGACGACCTCGCCGAGCTGCATCATCACGAGCGGCACGGCGCCGCCGATGGGGGTGAAGCTGTCGTGCATCGCGTTGACCGCGCCGCAGGAGGCGGCGGTGGTGACGACCGCGAAGAGCGAGCTGGCGCCGATGCCGAAGCGGGTTTCCTTGCCTTCCATGTTGCCGCCGGGCTGGAGCTCGGAGGCCTGGATGTCGACGCCCTTGGCGGCCACGAGCGGGTTGCCGGCCTGCTCGGCGGGCGTGGCGACGAGGACGCCGGCGATGAACAGCGTGCTCATCGCGGCGAGGATGGCGGCGCCCTGGCGGCGGTCGCCGACGAGCTGGCCGAAGTTCAGGCACAGGGCGGCGGGGATCACGAAGATCGCGACCATCTGCAGCAGGTTGGTGAGCGGGGTCGGGTTCTCGTAGGGGTGGGCGGAGTTGGCGTTGAAGAAGCCGCCGCCGTTGGTGCCCAGCATCTTGATGGCTTCCTGCGAGGCGACCGGGCCCATGGCGAGCTGCTGCTCGCGGGTGTGCTGGTTCTCCATCACGGGCTGGCCCTGGCCGTCCTTGAGCGGCTGGCCGTCGGCGCCGAGCTTGGGGGTCTGGAAGTCCTGGGCCTCGACGGTCTGGAAGGTCTTGTAGCCGTCGAAGTTCTGGATCACGCCCTGCTGGACGAAGACGAGCGCGAGCACGATGGACAGGGGCAGCAGCAGCCAGAGGGTGCAGCGGGTGATGTCGGCCCAGAAGTTGCCGACGTGGCCGGACAGGCGCGAGGCGAAGCCGCGGATCAGTGCGAACACGACGGCGATGCCGGTGGCGGCGGACAGGAAGTTCTGCACCGTCAGCGCGAGCATCTGGGTGAGGTAGCTCATCGTGGACTCGCCGCTGTAGCCCTGCCAGTTGGTGTTGGCGACGAAGCTGATGGCGGTGTTGAAGGCCGAGTCGGGGCTGACCGCGGGCATCGCCTGCGGGTTGAGCGGCAGCACGCCCTGCAGGCGCTGGAGGGCGTAGACGGCGATGACGCCGATGAAGTTGAAGACCAGCAGCGCGAGGGCGTACTGCTTCCAGCCCATGCCCTCATCGGGCTTGATGCCGCAGAGGCGGAAGAGGGGCCGCTCGATGGCGGCTAGCCACGAGGGGACGCGGCCCTGCGCGAGGGCCGTGACCCAGCGGGACAGCGGCCAGGCGAGCAGCAGCGTGACGAGGAGATAGAAGGCCAGGTTGGCCCAGGCGAGGTTCGTCATGTCAGAACTCCTCGGCGCGCCAGAGGGCGATCAGGAGGTAGACGAACAGGCCGGTGGAGACGAGGCCGGTGAGCCAGTAGAGGGCAGTCATTGCTTGACCTCCAGGCGATGGCTGGCGACGGCCAGACCTACCGCGACGAGGAACAAGACGACGCTCAGTCCGAGGAAGAGTGCATCCATTTCTTGGGGGACCCATGCACCTCGACATGAGGGCGTGATGGGATGGATGGACTCTAGGAATCAGGGCATCAAGGGGCCGTAGAAGCTCGGCGAGGGGGTATCAAGATTTCATAAAGAGGCGCCGCGAATCGCCTCGTCGGTGGGCCCATTGAGCGTGAGAAATTGGCAGCCCCTTCTTTGGTGGGATGGATGCTCGATCGACATTCCTCTCGAATCGGCCCTCAGCTTTTGATCAGTGAGCGGTATCGCAATGAAGATCGACTCCCCTTGGATTGCCCTCTTCGCCACCAGCGTCGCCGGCATCTTTTCATGCCTGTATCTGGCATTCCAATGGGGCGGCACGCCGTCGCGGATCGTCATCGGGATCGGCGTTCTGGTCACGTTCCTGGCTCACTGCCATGAGCTCAGAAAAGGCAAGACCAGAGGTGCCGGCCGCGATCCCGCGCTGCGTCGCCGGCTGCTGACTATCGAGTTGGCTTTCGGACTCATCACGGCATGGGCGCTCGTCAAGTCCTCCTTGAGCTAGCGCGGGAGATCCCGCTTCCCTGAAATCCGCGCCTAAGCGCCGACCTGTACCCCATGCTGCTTGGAAAGAATGGTCAGATAGCTCAAGGCGCTCCTTTGCGCGAAATCGGGGGCGTCATTCCCACTCAGGTTGAGCTTCTTCAAATCGTCCAGCAACGCAAAGTAGCGGGCGGTCAGAAGCTGCGGCAGATCTGTTCTGCTCAATCGGATATTGCTTAGACCGCCGTCCTCATTGACGATCTGCATGTAATAGCACTGAATCGCGCAATACACCCCCAGCGCATCACGCGCAGCCACTCGGAGCGCCAGATCCAGTTCACGTTCCACGAACTTGGCGTTGTATTTCTCGGCGATCGGATAGAGCGCCTTGATCAGTAGTTCGTTATGGTCTGTGGGGAGCAAATCCGCATTGATATTGGCTGGCGTGCGGAATACACCCGACTCGCCGCAAATCACCCTGAACAGGTTGTGCGACTTGATGTGCTGGTAGATCTCGTCGGCGGTGGGCGCTGCTCCCTGACTACCCTTCGCGCCGAATCGCTCACGCGCCAACTCGCCGATGCCCTCCGACAGAATCCGTCCGAGCGCAGCATCGTCGCCGGTCAATAGCGGCGTTTTGCCATAAAAGAAGCGGCATTTGAAGATCCCGCTCGACAAGAGCGTCAAGAGAATGCCCGTCCACTTATCACCATGCTGAGCGGCTTCGCGATACAGAGTCTGGACCAAGTCGAACATCCGCGTCGTGTTGCCAACGTGGTAGCTCTCCAAGCGGATCTCGAAGCCCTCCCCGCCCAAAGCTCTTCCGGTGAACTTGTTTCTCAGACCAATCTGCTCGTCCTCAAGGAACTCGAGATAGAAGACGAGCATCGTCCAGTTCGGGGGTCCGCTGTTGGAGAGCTCCACAACGGTTTGATTCAGCAGTTCAACGTTCGCTTGAAATGCCACGGTTAATCCCTTACTTCATCGCAAACACAATACGCTGCCATTCGGCGAGCAAGATCCTCAGAGGCTCAGCGCACTCCGGACCCAAGCGGCACCTCACCAGCACCTCATCCTTGTTGCTGACGTCTTCGTTGACCTCGAAGATCAGATGCCGCGGATCCCGTGAAACGCGTTCGATCGGGTCCTCATTGTCAGCAAAACTCTCCGATGACATGAGACCGGAAGTCGTAGCTTCGCTCGCAACCAGCACGGCAGCATGCGCCTGTGCCGAGATCTCCTGAAATATCGATTCCGCCAATTCAGGACGGTCGATTTTCACGAGCGCCGGCCGGCCGAAGAGCGCAACAAATCCCAACTGGAGTAATCGGTGCGGATCACGCGGAATGAAGCTACGCACTACTGCGCCGACCCGCTTCTCGATGTCGCGATAGAAATTCCTGTGATGCAAGTCGGCGCACAGCAGGAGATAGGCGTCCGGTGCAGGCAGATCAACGACGACATCGATCACAGCCAAAGTAAGCTGCCGCGCCCGGTCGGATGAAATGATCGCTTCGAACGCGATGGAATGTCTTTGCACTGATCCGTTCATCGCCGCGCGCTAAAAATGGGATCGCCCTCAGCATCGAAAACCGACACGGCCTCACGACATGGGCAAGAGTTCAGGCACCGAGTTGCGAAAGCACGTGCCTCAGCTCGAACTGATTGGAGCCGGGCGCCTCGATCGAACCGTCTCGTGCAAGGCTTGAAAACTCGAAGCCGTCTTCAACATCCTCGTAGTAGATGACCCCAGCGGGCAGTTGAGCGACGACGAAGACCTTCTCGACTTCTCCCGAGCGGTGTATCGGCGCCTCAAAGAACGGCACTCGGTATCGCGCGAAGAACTGCGACTGCCCCGGCGAACAGCGCGTGAGCTCATCCTCGACAAGGGTTTCGAGTTCCAAGCGCGTGATTGGACGCCACGATCCCTCACGCGCTGCCATTGCGAGGCCGTGATCGCTGCCGTTCTGAGCCACAGCTGTAGCCAGCGACGTCAGATATCTCGTCCCGACCTCGATCTTGGAGATCTGATCGAACCGTATCGTCTGCAGCTCGGGCACCCATTGAGCACGCGTCGACAGATTCCTGAACGACAGGCGATCCTCAATCACGCGAACGACCGACCCGATATAGGCGACGTCAGGGTCATCGATCTCCAAGTGAATGGCACAGAGCCTCGAACGCTCGCCAAGAGACCGAAGGACATGGGCGAACCCATCACTCATCTCGAGTTCAGATCCCTTCAGGCTCACAGGCTTCCAAGCCTCCAAGGCCGCGCGATAAAACGCTAGGTCGTCGAAATCGCGATCGATCGCCAGGATGTCAGACCTTGGCAACAAGCAGTAGCCATCCGGGTCCAGCGACGCTGAAACCTTGGACAACACGAGGCAGTCGCCACCTTCGAAGAGCAGAACGCCGACAAGCGGCTCCAAGGGCGCTCGCCGCGTCAAACGAACGACCGGCTGCCTTGGCACGAAACCCGATTCGCGACGACGCGTGCCCATCCCTTGGCCACTCCCTATTCTTGAGCGGCCGACTATAGGAAAAGAGTGGCTCGTCCGAATCCGGGGAAAGTCCCCGGGAGGCTGACACGCGTGCTCCCTTAGCGACTTTCCTTGACGCTCGCCACTGTAGGAGTTTTCAAGTGTCGGGACATGCTCGTCGAGATTTTCACAAGCATCCTCACCAAGCCCTGCGCAGGTGTTGAGCTTCCCGAATCCATGGGACACAAAAATCTCATGAGCTGTCGCACCGGAACCACTGCGCTCCGGTCGGGGAACCAGTATCGATTCGAGGGGCTTGAACTGAATCCGATCACCGCCGCTAGCCTTTCGTGAGAGCAACCCACGCGATGCCTCAGCGGAACACCCACATGAAGCAACCCTTGAGAAACAGAAACGCGGTTCGTCCCCATGGACTGACTCGGCGCACCGCCTTGGCCGCGCCGCTGCTTGGCGCCAGCCTTTTCGCGGAAAACGTCCGTGCGCAGGCGGACCGCGCTAATGACTTCCCGGTGGCGGCCGCGCGTCGGCCCTCCTGCGTCGAAATCGACGGTCAGCCGGTGCACTACCTGGACTGCGGCAAGGGATTCCCGATCCTGCTGGGTCACAGTTATCTGTGGGATTCCCAGATGTGGGCACCGCAGATCCGGGCGCTCTCGCGCCGATATCGGGTGATCGTGCCCGACCTCTGGGGACATGGCAGATCCGGCGACATGCCGGCCACCACTCAATCGCTCGGCGATCTCGCGATCCAGACGGGCCAGTTGCTGGACGCGCTCCATATTCGAGAGTGCGCCGTGGTCGGCCTGTCGGTGGGCGGCATGTGGGGAGCCGAACTCGCGCTGCGCGAGCCCTCGCGCGTCCGCGCCCTGGTGATGATGGATACCTACCTCGGCGCGGAGCCGTCCGCCTCGCAGGCGCGGTATTTCCAGATCCTGGACACGGTCGAGTCGCTTGGCTATTTCCCGCCGGCCATCCTCGATGCCGTCGTCCCGCTGTTTTTCCGAAAAGGCGCCGATATGAGCGCCCCCTTGCCGACCGCCTTCCGGCGCTCACTCGAGGGCATTTCTTCGCGCACGCTGCGGAAATCGGTGGTGCCGATGGGACGCCTGATCTTTGGCCGGACCGATCAGCTGTCTCGACTGCGAGGTCTGGATGCCGATCGAACCCTGTTGATGTGCGGCGCGCTGGATATTGCCCGCCCACCTTCCGAAACCGCGGAAATGGCCGGCCTCATCGGCTGCTCGCACATCTTCATCCCGGAGGCTGGCCACGTCTCCAACCTCGAGAACGCGTCGTTCGTCACCTCAGCGCTCTCCACCTGGCTGGCCCGGCACGCCACCCACCGGTATGGGCCGCACGAATAACCGGGAGCACCCGCATTCGAGCGGTTCGCCGCCTGCCATGCGGTGAACCGACACTTCCGATCCCCGGCTACGACTGGCGGAAGAACGCCTGGGCACCGAGTTCCGCATTTCCCCGGTGGTCCAGCATCACCGCCATTCGCTTGCCCCGGTGGCGCAGCACGACCTCCGTGCCGGCGGGTCCGTGGAGCGAGAGCCGAGTCGGACGGCCGTCGCGCCATTCGATGTCCAGGTCCACGGCGCCGCGCACGCGCATGCCACGTACCGCGCCTCGCGGCCAGGCCTGCGGCAGGGCGGGCAGCACGTGGAGTTCGCCGCCCCATGACTGCACCAGCATCTCCAGGACACCGGCCGCGCCGCCGAAGTTGCCGTCGATCTGGAATGGAGGATGCGCATCCAACATGTTGGGGTAGCTGCGCTGGGGCCCGAGCAGCATCTTCAGCACGTGGTAGGCGTGGTCACCCTCCCCCATCCGCGCCCACAGGCACAACCGCCAGGCCGTGCCCCACCCGGTGGCCAGATCGCCGCGCTTTCGCAGGCTGGCCTTGGCCGCATCCAGTAGCTCGGGGGTGTCGCGCACGTTGATCTGGCTGCTCGGATAGACGGCGTACAGGTGCGACACATGGCGATGCTGCTGGTCCGGCGCGCCAGCATCCCAGTCCTCCAGCCACTCCTGCAGTTGTCCCTGCCCGCCGATGCGATCGGGCGCCAGGGCCGAGCGCGCGGCAGCCACTCGGTCCAGGAACTCCGCATCAGCGCGCAACAGCTTGCCGGCATGCACGGTGCGGTCAAACAGGTCGCGCAGGATCTGCCGGTCCATCGCCGGGCCGGCGCACAGCGACGAGCCGTGTGGGTGCCAGTTCTCCGGCGAGAGGGACGGCGAGGTGACAAGGCCGCGACCCTGCCTGTCCTTCACCAGCGTATCCAGGAAGAACTGTGAAGCCCCCTTCAGCAGCGGGTACAACCGCTGGAGCAGCGCCGTGTCGCGCTGGTGGTCCCAGTGGTCCCACAGCGTGTTGCAGAGCCAGGCGCCGCCGCAGGGCCACAGGCCCCACAGCGGGCCGTCGATCGGGGCCGCGGCCCGCCACAGGTCGGTGTTGTGGTGAGCCACCCAGCCTCGCGCGCCATACATCGTCCTGGCCGTCTGCGCGCCAGTGATCGCCAGTTCCTCCACCATGCGCAGCAGCGGCTCCACGCAGTCACCCAGCGCCGCCGCGTCCGCGGGCCAGTAGTTCATCTCGGTATTGATGTTGATCGTGTACTTGCTGCCCCAAGGCGGATTCACGCCCTCATTCCAGAGGCCCTGCAGGTTGGCCGGCTGCGTGCCGGGGCGCGATGAGGCGATCAGCAGATAGCGGCCGTACTGCAGGTACAGCGCGGCCAGCGCCGGGTCGTCGGACTTTTCCGCGGCAGCGATTCGCTCGTCGGTGGGCAGCCCTGCGGCGGCCGTGCGGCCCAGGTCCAACGTGAAGCGGCGGTACAGCGACTGGTGGTCGCGCACGTGGTCGCGGCGTAGCATGGCGTAGGGCTTGGCGGCTGCGGCCTCGGTGTGCCGATGAACCTTGGCGACGGGGTCGCCGCTGGTGTCGCGGAAGTTGACGTAGCTGGTAGCCGCCGCGATCAACAGCGTCGCGTTGCGCGCACCGCTGACGCGCAGCCGGCCCTCGGGTGTCACCTCGACGCGGCCGTCGGTGACGACCTTCACGCGCATCGCGTAGGTCAGTCCCGGGGCCGTGCCAGGGCCAGCCTCGTTGCGGCCAGTGACGAGCAGCGCCCCCCGCTCGTCAACGGTCTGCACGCTGTCCGGGCGCATTGATCCAACCGCTTCGCGTTGCAGCCAGTCGACAGGCTGGTCCGTCATCAGCACCGTCGCGGCGCCCTGGTAGTCGGGGCTGTCGTACTTCGCCTTGCGCGGCCCGCGGTAGCCGAGTTCGAAGGCAATGCGCCCGCGGGCGGCCTGGAGGTTCAACACGACGACCTGGTCGGGTGCAGACACGAAGACCTCGCGTCGCATGGAGGCGCGGGCGCTCTCGTGACGCAAGGTGGCGATGGCGGTGTCCAGGTCCAGCTCGCGGTGGTAGGCGCGCGGCGCCTCGGCGCCGTCGAAGTCGAGCAGCAGGTCACCCAGCGAGCCATAGGCCATCTGCCACAACGGGCGGGCCATCATCCTGCCGCTGGCCAGGTCCGTGGCCTCCTTGTAGCGGCCTTCGTCGAGCAGGCGACGCACTTCGGGCAACGCGGCCAGGGCGTCGGGACTGTCGGGGGTGTACGGGCCGCCTGCCCACAGCGTGTCCTCGTTGAGCTGCAACCTCTCCTGACCCACGCGGCCGAAGACCATCGCGCCCAGCCGGCCGTTGCCCAGCGGCAGCGCCTCCTCCCAGCGCATGGCGGGACGCCGGTACCAGAGCAGGTGGTCAGCCCGCTCCAGCGCGCGCCGCGGTGCCGAGGCAGCCAGGCCTGAAGCGCCGGCCAGCGGCAGCGCCGCGGCTGCGGCAAGCAGGCTGCGGCGGGTGAAAAGGGGACGTCGCAAGAGGGCCATGTTGTGCTCAGGAAGGTGCGGCTGCGGAGTGATCAGCCCCGGCAGGATGACCGCGGATCCCACGGCGCTCTCTAGGTGTTTGCATTGGTGAGGTCAATGACTTCCGTCCGAAACGGACGGCCAGGTCATCACTTCGCCGTCGGATGCAACCCCGTCTGAGCCAAGGCCTCTGCGTTTTCCCGCGACGCCAGATAACGGATGAACGCCTGCGCCTGCTCGGGCCGCTTGCTCGACTTCACCACCGCCGCGGCATAGGGCGTGACCTTCTGAATCTCGTCGGGCAATTCGCCCACGATGCGGATGCCCTTCACCGGCTGCAATTCGCTGCGCTGCTGGCAACCAAAGGCCGCTTGCCGCGTGGCCACGATTTCCCCGACCGGGGTCGCTGGAATCTGCCGGCCCTTGGCCTTCACCTCCGCCTCGATACCCAGCCGCTTCAGCAGCACGTGCTGGATGTATTCCCCGCTGGCGCTGTCCGACCAGGCCACCGACGGCGCATTCAGGAACGCCGCCTTCACCTTGTCGACCGTGCTCAGGTCGGGGCCCGGCTCACCCGCCGGCACCGCGCACGCGATGTACGAGTTCGCGAGCACCACCTTCGTCGCGCCATCCGCCAGCCCTTGCTCGATCAGCTTGTCCAGCGCCGGGCCCACCATGATCAGCACGTCCAGTTCCTCCCCGCGGGCGAGCCGCGCGGGGATCGCCTTCGAGGTCTCCCCCATCGAGGGGCCGAACTGCTGATCCACCCTCACGGAGGGGCCCTCTCTCTCGTACTTGACAGCCAGTTCCTTGAAAGCCTCGGCGAAGCCGCCCGAAGACACCGCGACGATCCTGTCGGCGGCCCGCGCCAGCGGCGGCACCAGCAGCGTCCCCGCCAAGGCGGTCGAGAGCACCAGTCGGCGGCGAAGGGATGAGCGTGGGCTGCGCATGTCATGGTCCGAAATGAAGGTGGCCGCATCTTCGAGATGCCACGCTCATGCGTCCAGTGCAACTTTCCAAACATTCATTGCACGGCGCGCATCACCGCTCCGTAGCCGCCTTGCGGCTCGCGCGTGAACCGGACTCCTGAGGAACGCCCGCCTGGCGCAGCCCCTGCACCAGCAGCTTGGCGAGCACCTGCGCCTGCGGCGAGAGCCGATGCCCCTTGCGCGTGATCAGCCCCAGCGTCCTGCTCACCTGCGGCCGCGTCAGCGGAATCCCCGCCAGCTCCTTCGCCGAGGTCCCCGTCAGCGCCAGCCGCGGAATCGCGCTCACGCCCAGCCCCGCGCGCACCAGCGCCAGCGCGCCCTCGACGTGATTCACCTCCACATGCGTCGCCGGCCGCGCCTTCGCCTGCGCGACCGCGTTGTCCAGCAGCATCCGGTTCCCGCTGTCCGCGGCCAGCGAGATGAAGCGTTCCCCCGCCAGCTCGTCCCATCCCACCGCCCGCTGTTTCGCCAGCGCATGCCGCGCCGGCACCGCCAGCACGTAGCGCTCCTTCACGATCGCGTTGAAGTCGATCGACGGCTCCTGCGCCCCGAGGAAGTTGACGCCGAAGTCCGCCTGCTTCTCCACCACCGCCTTCAGCACCACCGGCGCGCTGTGGTCCAGCATCTTGATCCGCGTGTCCGGATGCAGCTGCGCGAACTGCGCCAGCACCGCCGGCAGCAGGTGATTCGCCACCGACGGAATGCAGGCCACCGTCACGAGACCCGCCCGCCGCTCGGCCCGGTCGCCCACGTCCGAGATCGCGTTCTGCAACGCCGCCAGCGCCTCGCCCGCATGCGTCAGGAACTGCTCGCCGTCCTCGGTGAGGCTCACCCGCCGCGTCGTGCGGTCGAACAGCCGCACCCCCAGCGCCTCCTCGATGCGATCGATCCGCCGGCTCAGCGCCGACGGCGAGATGAACAGCGCCTCCGACGCCGCCCGGAAATTCATCCGCTCCGCCACCGCGACGAATGCCGCCAGCTCCCCGAGGTCGAAATTGATTCTCATGACGCACCAATCGTCCTGTTATTTGCACTTCCCGCAACTCTGCCGGGAAAGCATGATGGCCACAACAGAAAAACCGATCGGAGACTCCCATGCCCCCTGCCTCCGCGGCGGCCACGGCCGCGCACCCCTCCTCGATCCCGCCGGCCTCCCCGCCGTCCGCCCCGTCGACGCCCCCGCCCAGGATGCCCCGCCGCGCCGCCCTCGGCGCCGTGCTGCGCGTGACCAGCGGCAACTTCCTGGAGATGTTCGACTTCTTCCTCTACGGCTTCTACGCCACCTACATCGCCCAGACCTTCTTTCCCAGCGACAGCGAGTACGTGTCGCTGATGCTCACCTTCGTCACCTTCGGCGCCGGCTTCCTGATGCGCCCGCTGGGCGCCATCATCCTGGGCGCCTACATCGACAAGATCGGCCGCCGCAAGGGCCTCATCCTGACCCTGGCCATCATGGCCTGCGGCACCGTGCTGATCGCGTTCACGCCGTCCTACGCCTCCATCGGGCTGCTCGCGCCGGCGCTGGTGCTGACCGGCCGCCTGCTGCAAGGCTTCTCCGCAGGCGTCGAGCTCGGCGGCGTGTCCGTCTACCTCTCGGAGATGGCCACGCCCGGCCGCAAGGGCTTCTACGTGAGCTGGCAATCCGCCAGCCAGCAGGCCGCCATCATGGTCGCCGCCGCGCTCGGCTACGGCATCAGCCAGTGGTTCTCCACCGCGCAGATCAGCGAGTGGGCCTGGCGCATCCCGTTCTTCATCGGCTCGCTGATCCTGCCCTTCGTGTTCCAGATCCGCCGCTCGCTCGCGGAGACGGAATCCTTCCTCGCGCGCAAGCACCATCCGTCGCTGCGCGAGATCGTCGCCTCGATGCTGCGCAACTGGGCGCTGGTCGGCGCGGGAATGATGCTGGTCGTCATGACCACGGTGTCCTTCTACCTGATCACCGTCTACACGCCGACCTTCGGCAAGTCCGTGCTGCACCTGTCGGCCACCAGCGCGCTGCTCGTGACCTTCTGCGTCGGCCTGTCCAACTTCGTCTGGCTGCCGGCGATGGGCGCCCTGTCCGACCGCATCGGGCGCTGGCCGCTGCTCGCGGTCTTCAGCCTGCTCACGCTGCTCACCGCCTATCCGGCGATGTCCTGGCTGGTCCAGGCCCCGTCCTTCGAGCGCATGCTGGCCGTCGAGCTCTGGCTCTCCTTCCTCTACGCCAGCTACAACGCCGCCACCATCGTCGCCCTCACCGAGATCATGCCGGTGGAGGTGCGCACCACCGGCTTCTCGCTCGCCTACAGCCTGGCCACGGCGATCTTCGGCGGCTTCACGCCGCTGGTCTCCACCTGGCTGATCCAGACCACCGGCGACAAGGCCGCCCCGGGGCTGTGGATGAGCGGCGCGGCGGCGGTCGGGCTCGCGGCCACGGCCTTGCTCTATCGAGGCATCGTCAAGGCGCGGTGATCACGTGCGGTGGTGCGTTTCGCTGCGGCCCAGGCTGACCAGCCCGGCGATCAGCGCGAAGCCCGCCGCCAGGCCCAGGCCGGCGTGTGAGGCCTTCGCCGCCGGCAGCCACGCGAAGAGCAGGCCCATCAGCAGGCTGCCCAGCGTCTGACCGGTCAGGCGCGCCACGCCCTGCGCGCCGCCCGCCGCCCCGCTCCGCTCCTTCGGCGCCGACAGCAGCATGTTGCGGTTGTTGGGCGTCTGGAAGAACCCGAAGCCCAGCCCCGCGAGCACCGTGAACGCCACGAGCAGCAGCGTCGAGTCCGCCTGCATCGGCCAGGCCGCGCAGAGCGCCAGTCCCGCCGCCAGGCAGCCGGCGCCGGCGGCGCACAGCCTAGATGTCGAGACGCGGTCCGCCAGCTTGCCCGCCAGCGGCGCGGCGGCCATCACGGCGAGCGGCCACGGCGTCATCAGCAGCCCGGTGTCCAGCACGCCCAGCCCGAGCACGTGGTGCATGTAGAACGGCAGCGCGACGTAGCTCGCCATCTGGCCGGTGAAGCAGCACACCGACGCGATGATCGACATCCGGAACGGCGGCGATCGCAGCAGATCCAGCGGGATCAGCGGCGCCGCGCGGGGCAGCTCGCGGCGCACGAGCAGCGTCAGGCAGACCGCCGCCGCGATCAGCAGCGCGCCGCCCTCCACCGGATGCTCGAGCACGCGATCGCCGCCGAGCACGAAGGCCGCGAACAGGCCCGCGTTGAGCGCGATGCTCCAGAGGTCGAGCGCTTGCCTCGTTCCCGGCGTGGCCGGCAAGCCGCGCGCGGCCAGCAGCACGAGCGCGCCCACCGGCAGGTTCACCGCGAAGAGCCACGGCCAGTTCGCCACCGACAGGATGGCCGCGCCCACCGCCGGCCCCGCGGCCGAGGCGCCCGCGACGGTCAGCGCGTTGTATGCGATGGCCTGGCCGAGCAGCCGCTTCGGATAGGTGAAGCGCAGCAGCGCCAGGCCCAGCGGCATCACCGCGGCGCTGCCCAGTCCCTGCAGGCATCGCCCCGCCACCAGCCAGGGCAGTGACGGCGCCATCGCGCACAGCGCGGAAGCCGCGGTGAACAGCGCGATGCCGCTGACGAAGACGCGCCGGTAACCGATGCGCTCGCCGAGCGCCGAGGCCGGCAGCAGGAACATGACCACCACCAGCTGATACGCGGTCACGACCCAGACGGCATCGGAGGGCGTGGCGTTCAGGCGCTGCGCGATGTGGGGCAGCGCGACGTTGGCGATCGCGCCATCGAGCACCACCAGCACCAGCGCGCCCAGGATCGCGGCGACGGCCGCCAGCCGGCGCGGCATCGGGACGCCGTCGCTGTCGGCGGCGGGCGCGGCCGGCTCTTGCCGCGACTGCGACTGCGACTGCGACTGCGCGGGCGACCGCGGATCCGCGCACGTATTCGACGAAGCAGGGTTGAGCGAGGACATCGGAATGGAGATTCGAGAGGAGATGCGGTCAGCATAGGAGCCGGTCCGGGCCGCGGCCAGAGCGTGGCGCGCAGGGACACCTTGCACGGCACGCCATCCGCACCTGGGCTCGTGCTAGCGTCGCCCGATGGCCGACGACATCGATCTCAACCTGCTGACCGCCCTGGATGCGCTGCTCGCCGAGGGCAGCGTGACCCGCGCCGCGCAGCGCCTGCATCTCAGCGACTCCGCCATGAGCCGCACCCTCGCCCGCCTGCGCGAGGCCACCGGCGATCCGCTGCTCGTGCGCGCGGGCCGCACGATGGTGCCCACGCCGCACGCGCTGGCGCTGCGCGACCAGGTGCGCGAGCTGGCGCAGGGCGCGCGGACGGTGCTCCAGCCAGCCGGCGCCGGATGGGACCTGAAGACGCTGCAGCGCACCTTCACGCTGCGCGCCAACGAAGGCTTCATCGAGGCCTTCGGACCCGCGCTGGTGAAGCGGGTCGCGCGGGACGCCGGCGGCGCCTGCCTGCGCTTCGCGCCCAAGGTCGACAAGGACGTCGGGCCGCTGCGCGAAGGGATCATCGATCTGGACATCGGCGTGCTCGGCGAGACCGGCCCCGAGGTGCGGCTGCAGACGCTCTATCGCGACCGCTTCGTGGCCGCGGTGCGGGCGGGGCATCCGCTGCTGGACGAGCCCGCGCCGGATGCCGCGCGCTATGCGGCCTGCGGGCATGTGGTCACGTCGCGCCGCGGCCGCCGCCTGGGGCCGGTGGACGAGGCGCTGTCGGCGCTCGGGCTGGCGCGGCGCGTGGCCGTCGTGGTGCCGAGCTTCCGCGCCGCGCTGTCGATCGCCGTGGCGACCGACCTCGTGGCGCTGGTGCCGGCGTCGTACTTCGTCCAGGACCTCGCGAATGGCGAGCTGCGCGCGCTCCCGCTGCCGGTGGAGACGGCGCCGATCACGATCTCGCAGATGTGGCACCCGCGCATGGAGCGCGATCCGGGGCACCGATGGCTCAGGGAGGTGGTGCTGGAGGTGTGCCGCGCCAGGGCGTGACGCCCCTGCCCTCCGTGGAACCTCCCCCCTCAGGGTGACCAAGGTCGCGATGGCGCTGAGGGATACTCGCCGCCGGCGGTCGATCTGGACCGCGCCTTTCGTGGAGCAGCGCCATGGGCCTGATGGACTTCATCAAGAAACAGTTCATAGACATCATCCAGTGGACCGAGGACGACAACGGCGTCCTGGCCTACCGGTTCCCGATGCAGGACTTCGAGATCCAGTACGGCGCCTCCCTCACCGTCCGCGAATCGCAGATGGCCGTCTTCGTCAACGAAGGCAAGGTCGCCGATGTCTTCGGACCGGGCATGTACAAGCTGACCACGCAGACCCTGCCGGTCCTCACCTACCTCAAGAACTGGGACAAGCTCTTCGAGTCCCCCTTCAAGAGCGACGTCTACTTCTTCTCCACCCGCCAGCAGGTCGACCAGCGCTGGGGCACCACCCAGCCCGTCACGATCCGCGACAAGGACTTCGGCGCCGTGCGCCTGCGCGCCTTCGGCAACTACAGCTACCGCGTCGTCGACCCGAAGAAGTTCCACACCGAGATCTCCGGCACCCGCGAGCGCTACACCGTCACGGAACTCGACGGCCAGCTCCGCGGCCTGATGCTCCAGCACATCAGCGACGCCGTCGCCCAGTCCGGCATCCCCTTCCTGGACCTGGCCGCCAATCAGGTGGAGTTCGCCAAGGCGCTGCAGGAAGCGACCCAGCCCGCCTTCGACGCGCTCGGGCTCAAGCTGGAGATGGTCACGCTGCAGAACGTCTCGCTGCCCGAGGAACTGCAGAAGATCCTCGACCAGAAGATCGGCATGGGCATGATCGGCCAGAACATGGGCCAGTTCATGCAGTACCAGACCGCCCAGGCCATCCCCAAGCTCGCCGAGGGCGTGGGCTCGGGCGGCGGCGGCGTGGCCGGCGACGCGATGGGCCTGGGCGCGGGCCTGGCCCTGGGCCAGACCATGGCGCAGCAGCTCCAGCAGGGACTGGCCGGCGCCAACCAGGCCGCCGCACAGGCCGCCCCGCCGGTCCAGCCCCAGCCCGTCAGCCAGAGCGCCGACGAGGTCCTGCTGCTGCTCGAGAAGCTCGGCGACCTCAAGGCCAAGGGCATCCTCACCGACGAGGAATTCGCGGCCAAGAAGGCCGAGCTGCTGAAGAAACTCAGCTGACGCCGTCGCGCGCCTCCCGCTCCGGAACCTGATTGGCTACCGCTTCCCCCCAGCGCCGCTGGCAGGCGCCGTGCCCGAACTGCGGCGCGCCGGTCGAGTTCGCCTCGGCCGCGTCCGCCAGCGCCGTCTGCAGCTATTGCCGCTCCACGCTGCTGCGTGACGGCGAGACGCTGCGCAAGATCGGCACCAGCGCGGAACTGTTCGAGGACTACTCGCCGCTGCAGCTCGGCGCCGCCGGGCGCTACGCCGGCGCGGGCTTCGCCGTCGTCGGCCGGCTGCAGATGGCCTATGCCGACGGCGGCTGGAACGAGTGGCACCTCCTCTTCGACGCCAGCGCCGACCAGCCGCCCCGCAGCGGGTGGCTGGCCGAGGACAACGGCAGCTTCGTCATCAGCTTCGAGGCGCCGCTGCGCGAGCCCGCCCCGGACCCCGCCACGCTGCGCCCCGGCGGGCTGCAGATGCTGGCGGGCTCGGCCTGGCAGGTCGCGTCGATCGTCGACGCGACACTGGCCGCCGCCCAGGGCGAGCTGCCGCATCCGCCGCGCCTGGACCAGAGCTATCCCGTCATCGACCTGCGCAACACCGCCGGCGAGGTCGCGACGCTGGAGTACAGCGATCCCGCCCAGCCCGTCTGGTCGGTGGGCCGCGCGGTCCAGCTCGCCGACCTGCAGCTGACCGGCCTGCGCGATGCGAGCGGCGCTTCGCTCAAGTCCAGGGCGATGCCCTGCCCCAACTGCGGCGCCTCGCTCGAGCCGAAGCTGGAGTCCACGCAGTCCATCGTCTGCGGCCAGTGCCAGTCGGTCGTCGACATCTCCAAGGGCGCGGGCGCCGATCTCGCGGCCTATCGCCAGAACACCGGCGGCCAGCCGCAGATCCCGCTGGGCACCACCGGGCAGCTGGCGCTCAATGGCGGCACGCCCAAGTCCTGGCAGGTCGTCGGCTACCTTGAACGCTGCGATCTGCCCGAGTCCAGCGAGGACGAACAGACCTTCTGGCGCGAGTACCTGCTGTTCAACCAGATGGAGGGCTTCGCCTTCCTGGTCGACACCGAGGACGGCTGGAGCCTCGTCCGACCGATCACCGGCGCGCCGTCGAACGCGGGCGCGAAGACCGTCAAGCACCAGGACAAGGACTTCAAGCACAAGTGGACCTACACCGCCAAGGTCACCTACGTGCTGGGCGAGTTCTACTGGCGCGTCAAGCGCGAGGAGCGCGCGCTGGTGCGCGACTACGAATGGCGCAACGGCACGCGGCTGGAGCTGCTCAGCAGCGAGCAGACCGGCAACGAGGTGACCTGGAGCCATGGCCGCGCCGTCGAGGCCGCCGAGGTGCGCCGCTTCTTCGCGCTGCCCGAGGACCAGATGCCGGCGCTGAGCCGCGACGTGTCGTCGGGCATGGACCAGGGCACGATGCTGCGCAACATCGTGATCGCGATCTTCATCATCGTGGTGCTCTTCGCGCTGCTGCGCGCCTGCAGCGATGACGAGTGCGACCGCTACAAGTCCACCTACGGCGAGAGCAGCGCCGAGTACCAGCAGTGCAAGCGCAGCAGCCGCGGCAGCGGGGTCGGCTATGTCGGCTCCAGCGGCGGCTCCTATGGCGGATACAGCAGCGGCGGTGGCGGGCACAAGTAGCGCCCGCATTGCTCCCCCCGCATCGACGACCCACGACGGCCACAGCGCCCGACCAGGAGAACGACATGGAAGGATTCGAATGGCTCAAGCCCGGCATCGTGCTGGGCTCCATCCTGTATGCCGTCATCGGCGTACTGGTGTTCTGGGTCAGCTTCATCATCATCGACAAGCTCACCCCCTACAAACTGTGGGAGGAGATCGTCGAGCACAAGAACATGGCGCTGGCGGTGGTGGTGGCGGCGATGTGCATCTCGATCGGACAGATCGTCGCGGCGGCGATCCACGGCTGACGGCGGCGCCTCGCCCCGGCATTCGTGACCGACTTCACGGCCGCGCGCCTCACGGCGCGGGGCGTTGTCACCAGCGGTAAGGCAGCCTGGACCCCGCCGGGAGACGGCCCCTAGACTCGCGCGCCCGCCGACCACGTCGGCCTCCGCCCGCCTGTCCGATGCCTGTCTCCGTCCCCGCTCGCGCCGCGCTGTCCACGCCGCTGTCCACGCTCTCTGCACTGACCCTGCTCGCCGCGAGCCTCGCCGTCCAGGCGGCCCCGCCTCCCAAGACCGCGCCGAGCATCGGCATCGCGCCGCACGGCGCGCTGTTCCCGGACTCCTCGGCGAGCGCGCCGGCCAGTGCGGCTCCCGAGGAAGGCTCCGACGAGGCCTTCCGCGCCGACGCCGAAGCCCAATTGCTGCGCCGCCTCGGACTGCAGGTCCGCCGCACCGGCCTGCGCCTGATGCTGCCGGTGGCCAAGGGCCGTCCGGTGATGCTGGACAGCCTGCGGCCCGACCCCGCCGATCCGACCGTGCCGTATGTCGACTACCGCCTCGACGGCCTGTCGCCGGACCGCGAGTTCTACGTGGTCCGCGTGACGCTGGCCTTTGGCGACGAGCTGCTGTGGATCTCGCGCGCCGACGGCACGCGCTACGAGATGCATGGCAATGTCCATCCCTCGCCGGACGGCCGCCATCTGGTGGTGACCCACGCGTCGCCGGGGGTGGAGTTCAACGGCGTCGTGATCTGGAGCCTGAGCGACGGCAAGCTCGTCGAGCGCTACAAGTTCCAGCCCACGCCGGATCAGCCGCCGATCAGCTTCCGCTTCATGCGCTGGCGCGACGCGGACACGGTGGAGCTGGAACAGTTCGCCGAGGTCGATCCCTCGACCTGCGCGATCGGGACGCTCGCGTCGCTGGCGCAGCTCACCCGCAAGGGCGATCGCTGGATCCTGCGCAGCGCCAGCGGTCAGCGCTGCGAGCGTTGAGAAGGCCTGCGCTGAAGCGTCTCGATGCTCGAAAGCGGGCTAGTGACTCCATTGAGCGAAAAATTTCAACGCGCTTTCCAGTAATGGAAAACCTCATCCCGAACCTTTTGGCCAAGCCCCGGAGCCGCCTTCTCCAGCTTTGCCAGGAGGAGCTCAGTACTCCGCCGCATGCGCGCAAGGTCCGGCTCACGATAAATCAGCCGATGAGGGTCACCGATGATCCTCGAGCAACTGTCGACGCCAAACAGATGCGCACCAAAATGTATTGCCAAGGCGTTTGAACTGGCAAAGGGCGGCGTCTCCCGGTCCATTCCCTTCGCCACAACAGGGCTGCCGGCCGTCGGAAATACATCAACAAACCCAAAGCTGCCCGCCTCCTGATCGATCAATATATTTCGTCCAAAAAAATCCAGATCGATATGGTAGCAATCATTCATTTCAGCGATCAGAAAAATCGCGTCATCGAAAGCCTTCTGCGGCATTTCCGAGATACCCTTCAATCGCTTCGAGTAGGCGCGCGAAAATTCAAGATATTTCTCATGAAAATCCTTCCCGTGATTTAAATCCGGCCTGCGCGGAACGGGACCATATTCATTCATTTCGACCTTGAAGCCGGGTAACTGAAAGCCATGCTCGGCCGCCTCCTCTTTTCCGATCCGAAACGGCTCACCGGAGCTCAATTTTTCCAGGAAATAGCGAGCGGCCTTTAGACCCGATTCCTCATCGCACTGCCGTGAGTTAAATTTGACAAGTTGGCTGAGCGTAGAGCAAGCAACGGTGTTATTCATCACCTTGTCGAGGCGCTTCATCGCATCCCAATAGCTGTCCGCCGGACGGCTTCCGCTGACCTTCCGAAGCAGCAGCATACTTAATTCGCTCAACGGCCGATGCATAACCCCGTCCTGGCCAGCATCGGGCCCAGGCGATGTTTCCACGCTCGCAAGCGCAATGCCCAAGCAGCGGTTTTGACGCATCCTGGCCGGCCAGTCGATGGGAGCCAGAACCACCTGACCTCGTCCAAGCATCTCCTCGCTTGTTTCGGGAAACCTGCGAGGCACTCGAAGCAGGAGATCCTGGTAGTCCGGAATCCGGTAAACCTTGGCCTGCATACCGCTCGCAAACCTCTTCCTGGACAGTGAATCAGCCAGTACCTTGCACGCATCATTCCGGCCCAGTTTGCACAATTGCAGGCCGGCGGCGTCATCATCACGGCTGGTTATCGGCTCGATGGCTTGACTGTCCTCGCTAATGGCGGCCTCGTGATTCCAATCGTGCGCAGACGCACCACCGATTCTCATGATTCAAACCCCTTTGGTGACTCGAAAGTCGATCAAATTGATCCGACCTAGTGAACGACCCGAGTCAACAGGTTTCAAGAGACTTGTCACCAGCAAATCGCGCCCTTCCCGGATCAGCACGTGCCACGAAAACCCGGTCTGAGAAGTTGCATCGAATGTGACGCTCGGTAATCGAACTTGTAACAACACCGCGGACGGACCTACGATTTCAGGGCATCCACCCCTTTCAAGGTCCTCCCATGAACCAGAAACAGACCTCCCGCCCCTCGCTGGCCAAGCGCGCGATCGCCTCGACGCTGATCGTGTCGTGCTCGCTGATGGCGCTGCCGATGCACGCCTTCGCCCAGGTCGTGCCCACCGACGCGCTGGTCCAGCCGGCCGCGCCGGCCGGCTCCGTGGCCGACAGCCGCGCCCGCGTCAACGCCTTCTTCGCCCGCGAGGACGTGCGTCAGGCCATGGTCAAGGAAGGCGTCGATCCGAGCGCCGCGCAATCGCGCGTGGACGCGATGTCCGATGACGAGATCCGCTCGCTGGACGGCCGCATCGCCGACGCGCCGGCCGGCGGCGACGTGCTGGGCATCATCTTCACCGTGTTCGTGATCCTGCTGATCACCGACATCCTGGGCTTCACCAAGGTCTTCCCCTTCACGCGCTCGATCCGCTGAGGTCCGCCATGCGCGCCGTCGACACGCCCTCCCCGCGTTCCTCGCGCGCGGCGCGGCTTTCCGGCCTGGCCGGTCTGGCCGCGCCGATGCTGGCCGCCGCGCTGCTGCTGGGCGGCTGCGCCAGCACGCCGCCGCAGCTGAGCGCGCTCGAGAAGCAGTGGCCGGCCGACCTGCCGGCGCGCATCGACCTGTCGGCGCAGACGCCTTTCGTCGCGCAGGACGACTACGAATGCGGCCCCGCCGCGCTGGCGATGCTGCTGCGCACCGCCGGCAAGCCCGCCACCATCGAGCAGCTCAAGCCGCAGGTCTTCCTGCCCGGCCGCAAGGGCTCGCTGCAGGCGGAGATGCTGGTGGCCGTGCGCCGCCAGGGCCTGCCGGCCTACGTCGTGCCGCCGCGGCTGGATGCGCTGCTGACCGAGGTCGCCGCCGGCCATCCGGTGATCGTGTTCCAGAATCTGTCGCTGGACATCGCGCCGGTGTGGCATTACGCGGTCGCGGTCGGCTACGACAAGGAGCGCCGCACCATCCTGCTGCACAGCGGCAAGACGGCTCGGCAGGAGATGGAGCTGCCCGTCTTCGAGCGCACCTGGGCGCGCGGCGACTACTGGGCGATGACGACGCTGCCGCCGGATCAGCTGCCGGCCTCCTTGGATGGCGCGCAGACCGGCGCGGCGCTGGCCGCGCTCGAACGCCTGGACGGCAATGCGGCGCGCAAGGGCTACACCGCCGCGCTCGCGCGCTGGCCCGGCGAGCCGGTGCTGCTGCTGGGCGCCGGCAACACGGCCTATGCCGCCAAGGACCGCCGCGCCGCCGCCAAGGCCTATGCGCGGCTGACCGACGTGCGGCCCGACATTCCCGAGGGCTGGAACAACCTCGCGCAGGTGCTCTACGAGCAGGGCCTGCGCTACAAGGCCTCGCTGGCGATCGAGCGCGCGGTCGCGCTCGGCGGCCCGCGGCTGGACCAGTACAAGGCGCTGCAGAAGAAGATCGGCGTCGGCATGTGAGACCGGCGCGCGCGCCGCGCCAGGGTCTGGATCAGGGTCTGAAGTCGATCGCCCGCTGCGCGGCCTCCAGCGCCGCGTCGGCCGCATAGCTCCACGAATCGAAGCTGCGCTCCAGCTCGTGCCAGTAGCCGTCGAGCACGGGCGCTCCGCCGGGCGCCGGATGCGCCGCGATCACCAGGTAGCGCGCTCGAAAGGGTCCCTCGCCCACGACTTCGCGGACGAACCATCGTCCGTTGTGACTCTCGACGCCGCCCACGGCATCGGTCTGGTCCGGCTTGGCTGACATGAAGGCATCTCCTTGCGGGGCGCGAAAGCCCGTGATGGCCCGTTAATCAAGTGTCGCGTTCCCGTGCAAGCAGGAAACGCCAGCACGCCTGGGCAAGTTTCCCTCCAAGCGTCGCCCCGCGCCACGCAGGCCGACGATCTTTTACCCCCGCATTACATGGCGGTCCGCCACACGCCTGCACGGGCGATGCGCGAAGCAACTTCCACGCCGGAAGTGTCGGGATTCATTACACCGGCTGACCCATTCTCCGGGGACATCCCCGGCAAGTGCTTGAGGCCGCAGGGAATCCCCGCCGGTGGCTTGGATGTTGCTTGCCCGGACCGGTTTCCCGGCCTCCCGCCCCCAGGGAACGACCACAAGAACGACTGCCACGAGAGAGAGAACCACGATGACCCGCTCGCCCCTCCTTCCCCGCCTCCGGTCCGTGCTGGCCGCCGCCGCGCTGTGCGCCGCGGGCGCCGCCGCGCAGGCTTCGGTGCTGATCCTCGGCGCGCCGGCGCTGGGCGGCGGCCTGGCCGACGTGCAGTCCAAGATCGCCGGCGCCGGCGTGCTCAGCGGCGTGGTCGACGTCTTCAACGTCCACACCGGCACGCCGACGCTGGCCATGCTCACGGCCTATGACGCGGTGCTCGTGTTCTCCGACACCAACATCAAGAACAACCCGGCGATCGGCGGCTTCGCCAACGCGATCGAGCTGGGCAACGTGCTGGCGGATTACGTCGATGCCGGCGGCGGCGTGGTCGAGGCCGGCCTGTCGAACGCGACCATTCCCTTCGGCGGTCTCAACGGCCGTTTCGTGACCGGCAACTACGACGTCTTCGACATCGACAACCGCCAGGCCAGCTGCGGCGGCCTGGGCGCGATCTCGGTCGCCGGCAGCCCGATGCTGCGCGGCGTGGACAGCTTCGATGGCGGCGCGTCGGCGCTGTGCTTCAAGCTGACGCCCAAGGCCGGCGCCACCGTCGTCGCCTCCTGGACCAACGGCCGCGCGCTGCTGGGCTATCGCGATGACCACAACGGCATGGTCGCCAGCCTCAACCTGTTCCCCGAGTCCAGCGACATCCGCGCCGACCTGTGGAGGACTTCCAGCGACGGCGCGCTGCTGATGGCCAACACGCTGGCCTTCGCGGCCGGCGAGCTGCCGGAGCCGGATTCGCTCGCGCTGCTGGGCATCGCGGCGGTGGCCGCGGGCCTGGCCGCCCGGCGCCGCGCGCGCCGGGCCTGAGCGCGCCTTCGCCCCCCCCCGATGCGGGCCAGGGCCTGAGGGATACTGCGGCGCATGTCCACGCCGCCGACCTTCAGCTTCCCCGTCCCGCCCGCCGATCTGGTGATCACGCCCGAGGAGCGCGCCGCGCTCTACTTCATCCCGCAATCGCCCGGCGGCATGCCGGTCAGCGAGGAACTGCAGCAGCGCCTGCAGGACAAGGGCCTGGCGACGGGCATCCGCGAGGACGGCCGGCGCTGGCTCACCGAGCTCGGCGACCGCGCGCGCCTGGGCAAGATCTGACCCCGCGCCCCGCGCGCGCCGGGACCTCAGTGCCGCTTGTACTGGGTCGCGCCGAACAGCTGCTCGCGGGCCTTGTCATCGACCAGCGGCCGGCGCCGGTCGGCCAGCACCTCGACGCCGCGCTGCACCGCCGGCCGCGCCGCGATCTCGTCGAACCAGCCCTTCAGGTGCGGGTAGTCCGCGAGCTCCACGCCCTGGTTCTTCCAGCTGCGCAGCCACGGGAAGATCGCGATGTCGGCGATGCCGTACTCGCCGCCCGCGATGTAGCGGCTGTGCGCCAGCCGCTTGTCGATGACGCCATACAGCCGCTTGGCCTCGTTGGTGTAGCGGTCGATGGCGTAGGGCAGCTTCTCCGGCGCGTAGATGCGGAAGTGGTGCGCCTGCCCCAGCATCGGCCCCACGCCGCCCATCTGGAACATCAGCCACTGCAGCGCCTCGTAGCGTCCGCGCGTGTCCTCCGGCAGGAAGCGGCCGGTCTTGCCGGCCAGGTAGAGCAGGATCGCGCCCGACTCGAACAGCGCCATCGGCTGGCCGTCCGGCCCGTCGGGATCGACGATGGCGGGGATCTTGTTGTTGGGGCTGATCGCGAGGAACCTCGCGTCGAACTGGTCGCCGTTGCCGATGTCCACGGGAATCACCCGGTAAGGCAGGCGGCATTCCTCCAGCATGATGTGGACCTTGTGGCCATTGGGCGTGGGCCATGAATACACTTCGATCATTCTGCGATCTCCGTAGGAGCGCGAGGCCCCGGTCGTCGACACGTCAATGCACGGACCCTTGGCCACGCGCGCACCGTCCCGCCTCATGGTAATCAAACAAATCAAACAGTGGTTTGCCGCCCGCGCCAACGCGGCGCGGTGGCGCCCCTTGAGCGACTGGGCCGCGGAACGCGGCGGCCAGCTGCGCCACGCCCGTGACGGGCGCGGCTTCGTCATCGACCTGCCCCGCACGCTGCCCGGCCTGACCCGCATCGAGTGGGGCCCCTCGCAGCGCAGCTACATCGAGGGCTTCGAGCTGCGCATGCGCTGCGAGCTCAAGATCAATCCCGACATGCAGATGATGGTCATCGAGCGCAAGCTGATGGAGCGTCTGGAGAGCAACGTGTTCGAGGCCTACACCGACACGCTGCGCACGCGGGTGGACACGGACACGCCGGAGGAGATGCGCTGGCTGGTGATGTTCCCCAAGCAGTCGCAGATCGAGTCCAAGCTCGTGCGGCAGAGATTCGGCGCGGTGGGGATCAACCGCGAGCTGATCATGGCCTGGCTCGACAAGGAGCTATCCGACCGGCTGGCGCAGGCGACGCAGGATGTGCTGATCGAGGGGCGGCCGTTCGTGCTGCTGAGCTTGAGAGGGAATGTGTACCTGCGCACGGCGATGGCGGAGCCGGCGCTGGCGGAGGTGCAGGCGTTGACGCAGGTGCTGGACGCCGCGTCGACGAGCGCGCAGGCGGTGCATCAGCGGCTGGGCGACGGCGGGCCGTGGCCGACGACGACATCGGTGGCCTGGCACAGCCGGCCCTCCGAAGGGGACTACAACGCGCCGGCTTGACGGGCGGGCCTACACCCTCGCCCCAGCGGGGAGAGGGAGGGGAGAGGGGGCTCGTGCCACAGCGCTGCTGCCCTTCGAAGCACCCCCTCTCCCCTGCCCTCTCCCCCCTCGCGGGGGGCGAGGGAGTTCTTGCCGGCAGCGCCCGCCCCTTCTTACACCCTCGCCCCAGCGGGGAGAGGGAGTTCGTGCTGCCAGCAACGTCAGGCGAATAGGTCGGCTGAACCGGCCACCGCCTCGGTGCAATCGATCAGGCGCCCCTGCCCCGTGATGAACGCGCAGCGCACCGGCTCGCCGGGCTGCAGCGCCATCACCGCTTCGCGATAGCGCCACAGCTGCTGCAGGTACTCCGGGTTGCGCTGCGGCGCGGGATTCAGCTTGTAGTCGAGCACCCACCACGTGCGCACGCCGCTCGCATCGAGCCGGCTGACCAGCCGATCCAGCCGCATGTCATGGCCATGCCAGCTGAGCGGCACCTCGTTGCCGCTCCAGTCGAGCGCCTCGGCCTCGAAGAACGGTGCGCACTCGCCGCTTCCGAGGATCGCCTTGACGCTGCGCTGCAGCCGCTCATCCCGGCGCGCATCGAGCCCGTACATCTGCGCCGCCGCGGCCATCAGCCGTTCCAGCGCATGCGCCCCGCCCTGCGGTCCGCTGTGCCACTCGAGCACGCGATGCAGCGCCTCGCCGAGCGCCGCGCTCTCGTCCACTTCGTCGGGGCTCTGGCCCACCGCGTCCCCCGCGTCCGAAGCCTCGGCCGGCAATGGCTCGACACGCGGCAGGACCTTCAGCCGCACCGGCTCGTCATCCCGCGGCCCGCTGCCGGCGCCGGCCTCCGGCACCGCCAGCGCCTGGGCGTACGGCTGCACCCGGGTCCACCAGCTCGCCGTCGCCGCCTGCCGCTTCGCGGGCGTGCGGCTCAGCAGCAGCCGATGCCGCGCGCGCGTCATCGCGACATACAGCGCATTGAGCTCCTCGCGCTGGCGCTGGTCCTTCTCGTCATCGAGCAGCGCCTGCAGCGACGGCGGCGGCTTGGCCTCCGACACGATGAACGCCACCGTGCGCGGCACCGCCTCCTGCACCGGCCATTCAATCGCGAGCGCCATGCTCTCCGAGCGCGCCGGCCCCGCCTCCGCGTCCATCAGGATCACGACCTTGGCCTCGAGCCCCTTCGCGCCGTGCACGGTCAGCAGCTGCACCGCGTCCGGCTCGGCCGGCGCGGCGAGCTTCAGCGCGCGGCTCTTGAGCGCGCGGACGAAGCCATAGAGGCCGGCGTAGCGCCCGCCATCCAGCTCCAGCGCCAGCGCGAGCAGCGCCTCCACCGCATGCAGGCGCGCGCGGCGCTCGCTGGCGGGCACCGCGGCCGCCAGCCGCGCCATCAGATCGCCTTCATGCACGATCGCATCGAGCAGGTCATGCGGACTGCGCAGCACCGCGATCGAGGCCCAGCGCGACAGCAGCTCCCGGGCGCGGCGCAACGGCTCGCCGAGATCATCCGGCGAGGCCTGGAGCAGGGTCTCCCACCAGCTCAGCGCGACGACATCCTTCTGATCCTCGGCCAGGATCTCCCGGCCCAGCCATTTCACCGAGCGCGATTGCTCGGCCAGCCACAGCAGGTCCGCCTCGCTCGCGCCGAACAGCGGGCTGCGCAGCGCATGCGCCAGCGAGAGCTGATGCCCGCTCGACGCGATGGCATCGAGCAACGCGAGCAGATCCCGCACGTCGGGCGCATCCAGCAGCGCCATGTCCTCGGGCGCGGCATGCGCGATGCCGCGCGCCTTCAACTCCTGCGCCAGCACGCGCAGTCCCTCGCGCTTGCGCGCCAGCACGAAGATCTCGCCGGGCTGCGTCGCGCCCGTGGCCAGCAACTCGGCGATGCAGGCGGCGATGCGCCCGGCCTCCGCCTCGCGCCGATGCAACTCGGGCTCGCGGCGCGACTCGGTGAGGCTCGGACGCCATGCCTCGGGGTCGCGCCCGGATCCCTCGGCGGCGGCCTCTTCATCGTCATCGCCGCCTTGATCGCCGGCGATGAAGAACACACCATCCAGCGCGTCCCCATCGCCCGCCTCGGTCGTGTGCGCGCGGAAGCCGCTGTACTGCTGCGCCAGGCTCGCCGATTCAAAGACCGCATTCACCGCCGCCAGCACCGGCGCCGAATTGCGCCGCGTGTGATCGCAGGCGAGCAGCACGCCATCGAGCCCCTCGCGCACGAAGTCGCGGGCCGCGGCGAAGACGCGCGGCTCGGCGCGGCGGAAGCGGTAGATGCTCTGCTTGGGGTCGCCGACGATGAAGACCGACGGCGGACGCTGGCCGCTCGCGCCGCCGCCCGCGCCGACGTAGCCCGACAGCCAGGCATACAGCGCGTGCCATTGCAGCGGGCTGGTGTCCTGGAACTCGTCGATCAGCAGATGGCGGACCTGGCTGTCGAGCCGCTCCTGCACCCAGCCCGACAGGTCCGCGTCGCCGAGCAGCGCCAGCGCGCCGCGCTCGAGGTCGTTCATGTCGACGAAGCCGCGCTCGCGCTTGAGGCGCTCGAATTCGTCGAGCAAGGTCAGCGCCAGCGCGCACATCTGCTGATGCCAGGCGCGCGCGCGGTCCTGGTCGAGCGCCTGCTGCAGACGGCTCAGCTGATCGCCGAGCTGCGTCAGCAGCGGCGAATCGCCCAGCGCCTTCACGAGCGTGCCCTTCTGCGTGAAGAGCTCCGCGCGCACGGCGGCCAGCGCGTCGGCATCGGCGTCGGCGTCGGAGCCAGGGCCGAAGGTGGTCAGCGCCGTCTCGATCGCCACGGCAGCGGCCTTCTGCGTCTTGTTCTTCCCCTGGCCCAGCTCGATGGCGAGCGCCTGCAGGCCGGCGCGCATCGCGGCGAAGGCATCCAGCGGCGAAGCGAAGCCCGCGAATTCCGGCACCACCTCCGCCGCGGCCGGCATGCTCTCGAGCAGCCGTCCCTGCTGATGCGCCAGCCGCAGCTCGACACGCTTGTCGAAGGCCGACTCCAGCCAGCCGATCAGCTTGTTGCGGCCGTGGATGAGGCTCAGCTCGCGGTACACGGTCAGCAGCGCGTCGTCCGCCAGCACCGCCGTGTGGAATCGCTGCCAGAGCTCGGGCATGAGGTCGCTCTCGTCCTCGAGCAGCTGCAGCTCCGGCGAGAGCCCCTGCGCGCGCAGCAGCTCCAGCGGCGCGGCGCGCAGCAGCTGCGAGAACCAGGCGTGGAAGGTGCGGATCTCCACCGGCCGGGCGTCCTGCAGCAGCCGCTGCTGCAGCGTCGCCAGCCGCGGCGCGAGGGCCCGGGCCTCGTCCTCGGGCAGCCCGCGCTGACGCAGTGCGAGCACGCGGCCGGCGTCGTCGCAGTGGGCGAACTCGTGCAGCCACTCGTTCAGGCGGGCGCGCATCTCGCCGGCCGCCTTGCGCGTGAAGGTGATCGCGACGATGTCCTGCGGCCGCGCGCCGTCCAGCAGCGCGCGCAGGATGCGCGACACCAGCATCCAGGTCTTGCCCGCGCCCGCGCAGGCCTCGACGACGACGCTGCGCGCCGGATCGCAGGCCAGCGCGTAGAAGCGCTCGCGCGCCACCGGGGCGCCATCGAGCGTGTAGGCGGCGATCGCCGGCGCGGTCATGGCGCGGCCCCTTCCCAATCGTCGCGGCGGCACAGGCCGCGCATCTCGCAGTAGGCGCAGGCGACGCCCTCGCCCAGCGCGGGCAGCGGCTCGCCGGCGTGGATGGCCAGCAGGTCGCCGCGCAGGCCGTCCAGCATCACGGCCGCGGTGGTGGCGACGCCGTCATGCTCGATCGCGGTGATGCCCTTCGAATCGTCCAGGGCCAGGTATTGCGCGCGGAGCGGCGCGGGAGAGTCCGACCCCATGAGCACCGCGTAAACGCTGAGCTGCGTGTCCTCGAGCGGATTCGCGACCTTGTCCTTCAAGCCCTTGACGCTGCCGGTCTTGTAGTCGACGAGCAGCCGCCCATCGGGAAGCGCGTCGACGCGGTCGATGCGTCCGAGCAGCGCGAGGTCCTCGAGCGCCGGCTCGATCCCCTCCCACGGACGCACGCGGCGATCGACCTCGCCGCGCTCGAAGCGCTGCCCCTCGGCCTCACGCCCCGCGAGCCACTCCAGATACGCCGGCAGGAAGCGCGCGAAGCTGGCCGAGTACGGCAGGAACTCCGCGGGCGCCAGCCCCAGCTCGCGCATCTGATCCTGCGCCGCGCGCTGCAACCGCGCCGCGTCGTCGAGCACCGGGTCCAGCCCCTGCGCGCGCTCGGTATGGAACTGGTGCAGCACGGCGTGCAGCCAGGTGCCGTAGTCGCGCTTGTCGGCCTGGACATCGAGCTCACTGGCCTCGCGCAACCCCAGCAGCACGCGGGCGAAGAACTGGTAGGGGCACTGGCGCAGCGACTCGACCGCGCTGGCGCTCAGCGCCGCGGGCAGCCGGCCTCCGGCACGCGCGGCGGCGCGCGCGGCATGGCCTGCGGTCAAGGCCGTCTCCAGCCGCGGATCTCGCCAGTGCGGCAGCGCGTGCCCGGCCGCCTGCAGCGCGAGTTCGAGCCGGTCCAACAGCGGGCTGGCCGCCAGCGGCTCGCTGCCGAGGTGGCCACGGCGCAGCAGCGTCACCGCCGGCGCACGCAGCAGCTGCGCGAATTGCCAGGCCAGCGCCTGGCGCTTGTCCTCGACGGTCGGCAGGCCGAGCTGGCGCGCCAGCGCGTCGCCGATCAGCGCCGGCCCGGGCGGCACCGGACCGAGCGTGGCGGCATCCGCGCCCGGCAGCACGATCGCGCCGAACGGGCGCAGCATCGTCCGCGCCAGCGGCGTGATCATGATCTGCAGGCCGCCTTCGAGCGGCGGCTTGTACTCGCCAGCCTCCAGCGTCTGCGAGACCCAGTCGACGAACTCGGAGGCGCTCAGTTGCGCGTCCTTGAGCACCGCTTCATGCCCCGAGCCGGGCCATGGCGTCTTGCTCAGCCAGAGCGCCTCCAGCACTTGCGGTCCGCCGGCGGGCTGGCGCTTGAGCTGCTCGTCGGCGCCGAGCTGCTGCAGCGTCTGCAGCAGCGCCGCGATCCAGTCCTCGAGCGATTGCACGCCGCGCTGCTGCAGCGGCGCCAGCGCCTCGCGGGCGGCCTCCCACAGGCGCGCGCTGCCCGGCGGCAGCCGCTCGGCGCGCACCGCCTGCGGCGAGGACCAGCCGCGCTTGCGGCAATGGCCTTCCAGCGCGCTCAGCGAAGCGCTGCCGCCGCGCTCGCGCAGCGACGCGGCCAGCGGCGTCTTCAGCCAGGCGAGCCAGTCGTCCACGCCCGCGTCACGCCGCGCCGCGCGCAGCATCGCCATCAGCTGCGCGGCCGGCGCGGTCGTGGCCAGCGTCCAGCCGGTCTCGTCCTTGATGCCCAGGCCCTGCCGCTCCAGCAGCGCGCGCACGCGCCGCAGCAGCACGCGGTCCTGCGCGATCAGCGCGACCGGCGCGCGGCCTGCCTGCAGATGGTCCAGCACCGACGCGGCGCTGCATTGGGCCAGGTCCTCGAAGTCGTCGCAGACGGCCTGCTCCAGCCGGCCCACCGGCGCGCCGCCCTCGAACGCCGCATCCAGCGGCAGGTCGGCGTTCAGGCGCAGGCAGGGAATGCCGGCGGCCTCGGCGCTGGCCAGCAGCGCGTCCGCCAGCGCGTCGGGCCCGCCGCATTGCAGATGGAGCCAGGCGCTCGGGCGCAGCTGGAAGAGCGCATCGGTCGCCGGCGCGCGGCCGTCAGCCGCCGCCCATTCGAGCGCGACCGCCAGCAGCGCGCGCTCCAGATGGCCGACGCCGCCCTGCTGGGCGAGCGCCTGCCGGCCCTCCTCCCAGAACGCCGCGCGCCGCGCCGGGTCGCGCAGCGCGGCCTCGCGCGCCAGCGCATGCGCCGACTCGACCAGCCGCAGCACCGCCGCGTGGTGGGCGCGCGGATCCTGCTCGCGCAGCGCCTCGGCCCAGCTCTGCCCGCGCAGCAGCGCGCGCGCGGCCAGGGCGTCGATGGCGGCATCGCCGGTGATCTGCTGCGCCTGCGGCAGCGGGCTCGGGCCCAGCGCCGAGGCCAGGCTGCGCGTCGTCTCGATGCGCGGCTGCCAGCGCGACAGCTTCATCCAGGCCAGCCGCGCCGGCTGCAGGTGCTGCGCGAACGGCAGCAGCAGCACCGCGTCGCGCGCCGGCAGGCCGCGCGCCTCCAGCCAGCCGGCGGCGCGGCGCGCCACGCCATCCCAGATCGCGGCGCTGGTGTGGGCTGGCGACAACGGGAAATCCGCCGGCGGCGCGGCGGGAGGCATCGGGGGCGGCGGCGTGATCGGCAAGGCGGTGGCGGAGGGTCGATCCGAAGATCCGGTCAATGGCGGCGGTCAATGGCGACGATAGCGACGGCGAGGCCCCGGACGGCTTGAGTTCCGCCCCGCGCCCCCTCATGTGGGACGAGCGCCTACTCGGGCCGAGGTTTCCGGGCTTGTGTGAGAATGATCATTCCCTGCAACCCTGGGGCCCCCGAAGCGGTACACATTGTCGCCCGGCTGGCCGCCCGTCCGTGGCATCCGCCCGGCAGGGACATCACGCAAGGACCATCTCCATGAGCAGCGAACAGATCAAACACATCTCCGACGCCTCGTTCGACAGCGACGTCATCAAGTCCGACAAGCCCGTGCTGGTGGACTACTGGGCCGAGTGGTGCGGCCCCTGCAAGATGATCGCCCCCATCCTGGACGAAGTGGCCAAGGACTACGGCGACCGCCTGCAAATCGCCAAGCTCAACGTCGACGACAACCGCGAAGTGCCCGCGAAGTTCGGCATCCGCGGCATTCCGACGCTGATGCTGTTCAAGGACGGCCAGCTGGCGGCGACCAAGGTCGGCGCCCTGTCGAAGGCCCAGTTGACGTCGTTCCTGGACGCCCACCTATAATCATCCGATCCGTCAGGGCCCAAGCGGCCCCGGCGGTCAACTGCCAACACGCCCGCCCGGGCCCCGCGGCGTCCTCGGACGCCGTCGATCGTTCCGGGTGAGCGCGTGGACTCGGCGCCCAAGACTCCACGCATCTCTCAGGTCCGCTACAACGCGGCACGCGTCCCTTGGGCTCGCCGTTGTTTGTGTCCCTGGCCTTGGCAGGCCCTGGACGACAGACCGGGTCAACCCCCCCATGCATCTTTCTGAACTGAAGGCGCTTCACGTCTCCGCCCTGATCAAAATGGGCGAAGAACTGGAGATCGACAACGTCGCTCGCATGCGCAAGCAGGAGCTGATGTTCGCGATCATGAAAAAGCGCGCCAAGGCCGGCGAGCAGGTCTTCGGCGACGGCGTCCTCGAAGTCCTGCCTGACGGCTTCGGCTTCCTGCGCTCGCCCGAGACCAGCTACATGGCGTCCACGGACGACATCTACCTGTCGCCGAGCCAGATCCGCCGCTTCAACCTCCACACCGGCGACATGATCGAAGGCGAAGTGCGCGTCCCCAAGGACGGGGAACGCTACTTCGCGCTGGTCAAGGTCGACCGCGTGAACAACCTGACCCCGGAGGAATCCAAGCACAAGATCATGTTCGAGAACTTGACACCGCTCTTCCCGAAGGAGCAGTTCAAGCTTGAACGCGAGATCCGCAGCGAGGACAACATCACCAGCCGCATCATCGACCTGATCGCGCCGCTGGGCAAAGGCCAGCGCGCACTGCTCGTCGCCCCGCCCAAGTCGGGCAAGACGATGATGATGCAGCACCTGGCCCACTCGATCGCGGCCAACTATCCGGACGCCCATCTGATGGTGCTGCTCGTCGACGAGCGCCCCGAGGAAGTGACCGAGATGCAGCGCACCGTGCGCGGCGAGGTCATCAGCTCCACCTTCGACGAGCCGGCCGCGCGCCACGTGCAGGTCGCCGAGATGGTGATCGAGCGCGCCAAGCGCCTGGTGGAACTGCGCAAGGACGTGATCATCCTGCTGGACTCGATCACCCGCCTGGCCCGCGCCTACAACAACGTGCTGCCCAGCTCCGGCAAGGTGCTGACCGGCGGCGTGGACGCCAACGCGCTGCAGCGCCCCAAGCGCTTCTTCGGCGCCGCGCGCAATATCGAGGAAGGCGGCTCGCTGACCATCATCGGCACCGCGCTGGTGGACACCGGCTCCAAGATGGACGAGGTGATCTACGAAGAGTTCAAGGGCACCGGCAACTGCGAAATCCACCTGGATCGCCGCATGGCCGAGAAGCGCGTCTATCCGTCGATCCTGCTGAACAAGTCGGGCACCCGCCGCGAGGAACTGCTGCTCAAGCCGGAAATCCTCCAGAAGGCCTGGATCCTGCGCAAGCTGCTCTACCCGATGGACGAGATCGAGGCGATGGAGTTCATCCTCGACAAGATGAAGTCCTCGAAGAACAACCATGACTTCTTCGACATGATGAGGCGCGGGGGGTAAGCCCCACCCCTCACGGACTTCACGAAGCCGCCCACTGGGCGGCTTCTTCATTTCCAGCTATACTCCGCGTTTTTCCGCTGTCGACAAGTGCACTGCAAGGGGCAGTGTGGCTGGCGGCACTGCAGCGAGGACTCCAAGATGGCCAAAGAAGGCATTCACCCCAACTACCGTGACGTGGTCTTCGTGGACCAGTCCAACGGCGCCCAGTTCGTCATCCGTTCGACGGTGGTGACCAAGGAATCGATCAAGCTGGACGACGGTCGCGAACTGCCGCTGGTCAAGCTGGAAACCTCCAGCGAATCGCACCCGTTCTACACCGGCACGCAGAAGAGCGTGGACAGCCTGGGCGGCCGCGTCGAGAAGTTCCGCAACAAGTTTGCGAACCTGCGCAAGAAGGCCTAAGCGGCCCAGTGGACCGGATCCGCATCCGGTCCCCGCGAAGAAGGCAGCCTCACCGGCTGCCTTTTTTCATGGCGCGCCAGATGCCGCCCCCATTCGCGCCGCCTCTTGCCTGTCGCTGCTTGACGCTCCTTTACCGCGCCCTGCCAGGAGAGTCGTCCGGACCTCACCGAAGCTGCGGCATGATGCGCACCGGCACCCACAACGACAACGAGACAGACGCGCATGAATCTGCCCACCCCGGCCGTCGTGGCCGAGCGCAGCACCCACCCCATCCCGCGCTGGGCCCTGCTGCTGCTGTGCGCGGCCTACGTGCTGCCCGGCCTCTTCGGCCGCGACCCCTGGCGCAATGCCGACCTCACCGCCTACGGCTACATCGCCAGCATCGTGCAGGGCCACGCCCCGTGGCTGCAGCCGGCGATCGCCGGCCTGCCGGCCGATGGCGGCCTCCTCCCCTATTGGATGGGCGCACTGGGCGTCAAGCTGCTGCCCTTCCTCGAGCCCGCAGTGGCCGCGCGCATCCCCTTCGGCCTGATGCTGGCCGCCGTGCTCGCGCTGGCCTGGTACAGCTGCCTGCACCTGGCCCGCACCGAAGCCGCCCAGCCGGTCGCCTTCGCCTTTGGCGGCGAGGCCCATGCGGTCGACTACGCCCGCGCCATGGCCGACGGCTGCCTGCTGGCGCTGATCGCCAGCCTGGGCCTGCTGCGCCTGGGCCACGAGATCACGCCGGAGATCCTCCAGCTGCTGGGCATCACGCTCTTCGTCTACAGCCTCGCGGCCGTGCCGTTCCGGCAATGGAAGGCCCGGGCGGCGATGCTCGCCGCGTTGCCGATCCTGGCCACCAGCGGCGCGCCCGCCGTCGCGCTGGCGCTGGCCGTCGGCGCGCTGTGGCTCAGCTACCGCTCGACCTATGAGGACGCGCGCAAGTTCCTGCCCTGGATCCTGGGCGCGATGGTGCTGGCCGCGCTGGTGGCCTGGCCCATGCACGGCTGGGCCTGGCGGGTGCGGGCCAGCGAGCGCAGCCTGCTCGACTGGCTGCGGCTGACGGGCTGGTTCTGCTGGCCGGTCTGGCCCCTGGCCGCATGGTCGCTCTGGCGCTGGCGCGCGCACCTGATGCGCCGCCACATCGCCGTGCCGCTGCTGGCCTCGCTGGTGCCGCTCGTCACCAGCCTGCTGATGGGGGCCGACGACCGCGCCCTGCTGCTCGCGCTGCCGCCGCTGGCGGTGCTGGCGAGCTTCGCGCTGCCGACCTTCCAGCGCAGCGCAAGCGCCCTGCTCGACTGGTTCTCGGTGTTCTTCTTCACCGCGGGCGCCATCTTCCTGTGGCTCTACTACACCGCGCTGCAGCTCGGCTGGCCGCCCAAGCTGCTGGCCAACGTCCGCAAGCTGGCGCAAGGCTACGAGCCGGAATTCGGTCTGCTGACCTTCGTGCTGGCGCTGCTGGGCACCATCGTCTGGCTGGGGCTGGTCCGCTGGCGCACCGCCCGCCACCGCCACGCGATCTGGAAGAGCCTCGCGCTGCCGGCAGGCGGCGTCGCGCTCGCCTGGCTGCTGACGATGACGCTGGGCCTGCATCCACTGAACTACGCGCGCAGCAACAAGCCGCTGGTGGACCGCATCGGGGCCCATCTGCCGAAGGACCTCAATTGCATCGCCGCGCCGACGCTGCCGACGCACGCGCTCGCCGCGCTCGAGTTCCAGGGCCGTTGGCGCATCGATGCCACGCGGGATCTGAGCAGCACGAGCTGCTCGGTCGCGATCTCCGTGCAGGCCGACAGCACGCCGATGCCACCGAATGGCTGGCGCGTGCTGGGCGTGGTGCGCAGACCGACGGATCGCTTCGCGACCTATCTGGTGATGCAGAAGGAGCGCTAGGCGCCCGGCTCAGCTCAAAGGTCTTCGCCGCCCGCCAGCGCTGCCGGCGCCGATTCGTCGCCCATGGCGGTCGCGTCGGCCAGGCGGATGCGCGCGGCGGGAAACTGCAGCCGGAACCTGGAGCCCTTCCCCGGCTCGCTGTCGATGCGCAACTCGCCGCCGTGGCGCTGCACCACGTGCTTCACGATGGACAGCCCGAGCCCGGTTCCGCCGGTGTCCCGGGACCGGCTGCCATCGACGCGATAGAAGCGCTCCGTCAGCCGCGGCAGGTGCTCGCGGGCGATGCCGGGACCGTTGTCGATCACCGAGATCTCGCCGCCATGGTCCGGCAGCCAGCGCCATTGCAGTTCGATGCGTCCGCCTTCGGGGGTGTAGCGCACCGCGTTGCTCACCAGGTTGGCGATCGCGCTGAGCACCTCGGTCTCGGTCCCCGCCAGCTCGACGCCCGTCTGCCGCTCGCACACGAGTTCATGCCGCCCGTTGGACAGCGCCTGAGCGTCCGCCGCGATGCGCGACAGCAGCGGATCCAGCGAGATCCAGTGATCGGCGGGCGGACGCGGGCTGCCTTCCAGTTGCGCCAGCGTCAGCAAGTCGCCGACCAGCGTCTGCATCCGCGTCGTCTGCTGCTGCATCAGGTGCAGCACGCGCTTGCGCTCGGCCTCGGTCAGCTGCAGGCTGGCCATGGTCTCGATGAATCCGGCCAGCACCGTCAACGGCGTGCGGATCTCATGCGAGACATTGGCGACGAAGTCGCGCCGCATCGCCTCGTTGCGCTCGCGGTCGGTGACGTCGAGCGACAGCACCAGCTTGCGCGATTCGCCAGCGACGCCGTAATCGCGCACCAGCACCTGCAGCGTCGACTTGGCGCGGGTATTGGTCAACGTGAGCGGCTGCTGGAAATTGCCCTGCTGCAGATAGGACACGAACGCGGGATAGCGGACCAGGTTGGTGATCCGCTGCAGCTTGTCGCGCTGCGGATCCAGCGAGAAATGGTCCCCGGCCACGACGTTGCACCACTGGATGTGGTCCTGGCCGTCGAGCAGGATGACCCCGTTGGGCGAGGCCTCGATCGCGAGCAGGAACTGCTCGAGCTGCTGACGCTCGCGCTCGTAGCGGCGCTCGCGGTCGCGCAGGCCGCGCTCGACGCGATAGGCCATTTCGCCCCAGAGGCCCGACACGCGCGGCGCGTCGTCGTCCTGGTCGCCGCGCAGCCAGACCACCAGCCGGTGCGCGCGCGCCGCGTCCCAGATCGCCATCATCACGACGGCGGCTCCCGCGGCCAGCGCCGCCGCCAGCTGCGGCATCCGCAGCCATTCCCCCAACCAGTAGCCCAACCCGCCCGCGATGCCGGTGCCCAGCACCAGCATCAGCACCCGCGACAACATCCAGGCCATGGCGGACTCAGGCCGACAGGGCGCTGCTTTGCTGGGTCAGTCGATAGCCGGCGCCTCGCACCGTTTCGATCATCCGCGCGCAGCTCACCTTCTCGAGCGCTTCGCGCAGGCGCTTGACATGGACGTCGACCGTGCGTTCCTCGATGAACACGTGGTCGCCCCACACACGGTCCAGCAGCTGCGAGCGGCTGTGCACGCGCTCCGGATGCGTCATGAAGAAATGCAGCAGGCGGAACTCGGTCGGGCCGAGCTTCACCTCGACGCCCTCGCGGCTGACCCGGCGCGTGCCCGGATCGAGCACCAGGCCGCCGACCTCCACCGCCGAGTCCAGCGCCTCCGGCGCCTTGCGGCGCAGCACCGCGCGGATGCGCGCCAGCAGCTCGTTGGTCGAGAACGGCTTGGTCAGGTAGTCGTCGGCGCCGGCGTCCAGGCCGGACACCTTGTCCACCTCTTCCGCGCGCGCCGTCAGCATGATGATGGGCAGCTCGCGGGTGCGGGTCGCGCCGCGCCATTGGCGGGCCAGCGCCAGGCCGGTCTGCCCCGGCAGCATCCAGTCGAGCACGACCAGATCGGGCAGCACCCGATCCACCTCGAGTTGCGCCTGCTCGGCATTGCCGGCCAGCGTCACCTCGAAGCCGGCGTGGCGCAGGTTGATGGAGATCAGTTCAGCGATCGCGGACTCGTCCTCGACGACCAGGATGCGACTCATGCGGGGTAACTCCTCTTGTTCGGTCCCGCCGGTCCTGGCGCCCCGATCGGGGCCGGGCCGGACGGGTGGATCGCGTTCGGTGCTCAGCGCACCATGTGCTCGACGGCGTCGGGCGAGTTGTGCCGGACGTCCGTGCCCTTGACCACGTAGATGATGACCTCGGCCAGGTTCTTGGCGTGGTCGCCGACGCGCTCGATCGCCTTGGCGACGAACACCAGGTCGATCGACGACGAGATCGTGCGCGGGTCTTCCATCATGTAGGTGATGAGCTTGCGCATCAGGCCGTCGAATTCCTTGTCGATCTGGTCATCGGCCTTGAGCACTTCCAGCGCGCGATCCACGTCCAGGCGCGCGAACGCGTCCAGCGCCTTGCGCAGCTGCGCGGTGGCCAGCTCGGCCTCGTACGACAGGTCCGACATCGGCAGCCGCAGGCGGCTCGACACGCCGGTGTTGATCAGGCGCTGCACCGTGCGGGCGATGCGCGCGGCCTCGTCGCCGACGCGCTCCAGGTTGGCGATGGTCTTCGAGACGGCGATCAGCAGGCGCAGGTCGCGCGCGGTCGGCTGGCGGCGGGCGATGATCGTCGACAGGTCGCGGTCGATCTCGACCTCCATCGTGTTGACGATCTCCTCCTGCTTGAGCACATGGCTGGCGATGTCGCCGCTGAAGGTGCCCAGCGCCTCGACGGCCTGCGCCACCTGCGACTCCACCAGCCCGCCCATCTCGAGCACGCGCGTGGAGATGCCGCTGAGCTCGGCGTCGAATTGGGTTGAGAGATGCTTGTCGGTCATGGTGTGTTCTCCCCTCTGATCAGCCGAATCGTCCGGTGATGTAGTCCTCGGTGTCCTTGCGCTTGGGCTTCATGAAGAGCTCGGCGGTCGGTCCGAATTCGATCAGGTCGCCCAGGTACATGTAGGCGGTGTAGTCCGAGCAGCGCGCGGCCTGCTGCATGTTGTGCGTCACGATGGCGACCGTGTAGTCGTGCTTGAGCTCGTGGATCAGCTCCTCGATCTTGCCGGTCGAGATCGGGTCCAGCGCCGAGCAGGGCTCGTCCAGCAGCAGGACTTCCGGCTTGATGGCGATGCCGCGCGCGATGCACAGGCGCTGCTGCTGGCCGCCCGAGAGACCCGAGCCGCTCTGGTTCAGCTTGTCCTTGACCTCGTTCCACAGCGCGGCCTTCTTCAACGCCCATTCGACGCGCTCGTCCATCTCCACGCGCGACAGCGTCTCGAACAGGCGCACGCCGAAGGCGATGTTGTCGTAGATCGACATCGGGAACGGCGTCGGCTTCTGGAACACCATGCCCACCTTGGCGCGGATCAGCGACACGTCTTCCTTGCTGGTGAGGATGTCCTCGCCGTCCAGCAGGATCTGGCCCTCGGCGCGCTGCTCCGGATAGAGCTCGAACATCCGGTTCAGCGTGCGCAGCAGCGTCGACTTGCCGCAGCCCGACGGGCCGATGAAGGCGGTGACCTTGTTCTCGGGAATGTCCAGGTTGATGTTCTTCAACGCGTGGAAGCTGCCGTAGTAGAAGTTGAGGTTCTTCACCGAGAGCTTCGCCTTCTCGGTCACCGGCATATCGACTTTGACGTCCATGTTGTTTCTCGATTCCTTGGATTCGTTGAGCGCAGGCTGTTCAGCCGATCAATGCTTTTCCTTGAACATCACGCGCGCGACGATGTTGAGGAGCAGCACGCCGATGGTGATGATGAAGACGCCGGCCCAGGCGAGCTTCTGCCAGTTCTCGTAGGGGCTCATCGCGAACTTGAAGATGGTCACCGGCAGGCTGGCCATCGGGCTGCCCAGCGAGCTGGTCCAGAACTGGTTGGACAGCGCGGTGAACAGCAGCGGCGCGGTCTCGCCCGAGATGCGGGCCAGCGCCAGCAGCACGCCGGTCACGACGCCGGCGCGGGCGGCCTTGAGCGTGACGGTGAGGATGACCTTCCACTTGGGCGTGCCCAGCGCGTAGGCGGCCTCGCGCAGCGCGTTGGGGATCAGGCTCAGCATGTTCTCGGTGGTGCGGATCACCACCGGGATCACGATCAGCGCCAGCGCCAGGATGCCGGCCAGCGCCGAGAAGGACTTCATCCGCGTCACGACCACCGTGTAGATGAACAGGCCGACGACGATCGACGGGGCCGACAGCAGGATGTCGTTGATGAAGCGCACCGAGGCGCCGAGCCAGGTCTTCTGGCCGTATTCGGCGAGGTACACGCCGGCCAGCACGCCGATCGGCGTGCCGATGCAGGTGGCCAGGCCGACCATCAGCAGCGAGCCGTAGATCGCGTTGGCCAGCCCGCCGTCCTCCGCCATCGGCGGCGGCGTCATCTGGGTGAAGGTCGCGATCGTCAGGCCGCCGACGCCCTGGATCAGGGTCTCGAGCAGGATCCAGATCAGCCACACCAGGCCGAATCCCATCGCGCACATCGACAGCGTCAGCGCGATCTGGTTGATGCGCTTGCGCTTGTTGTACATCGCCAGACGCTTGGCGTTGGTGGCGCTCATGTGCGGACTCCCTCGTTCTTCTTCAGCTGGTTGAGCAGGACCTTGGAGAACGCCAGCACCACGAAGGTGATGAAGAACAGGACCAGGCCCAGGTAGATCAGCGAGGCCTGGTGCAGGCCCGCGCCGGCTTCGGCGAACTCGTTGGCCAGCGCCGAGGTGATGCTGTTGGCGGCCTCGAAGACCGAGAGCGAGTTCAGCTGGTTCATGTTGCCGATCACGAAGGTCACGGCCATGGTCTCGCCCAGCGCGCGGCCCAGGCCCAGCATGACGCCGCCGACCACGCCGGTCTTGGTGTACGGCAGCACGACCTTCCAGACCACCTCCCAGGTGGTGGAGCCCAGGCCGTAGGCGGACTCCTTGAGCATCGCGGGGGTGACCTCGAACACGTCGCGCATCACCGAGGCGATGAACGGGATGATCATGATGGCCAGGATGATGCCGGCCGACAGGATGCCGATGCCCACGGGCGGGCCGGACACCAGCGCGCCCAGGTAGGGCACGCCGCCCAGCAGCGACTGCAGCGGCTGCTGCACGTAGGTGGCCAGGATGGGGCCGAACACCAGCAGGCCCCACATGCCGTAGACGATCGAGGGCACGGCGGCCAGCAGTTCGATGGCGATGCCCAGCGGGCGGCGCAGCCAGCCCGGCGAGAGTTCGGTCAGGAACAGCGCGATGCCGAAGCTCACCGGCACGGCGATCAGCAGCGCGATGAGCGAGGTCATCAGCGTGCCGTAGATCATCACCAGGCCGCCGAACTTCTCCTGCACCGGATCCCAGTCCGCGGTGATCAGGAAGTTCAGGCCGAACTGCTTGATCGCGGGCGCGGCGCCCACCAGCAGCGAGCCGATGATGCCGGCCAGCAGCGCCAGCGTCAGCCATGCCGCGCCGTGCGTCAGCAGCGAGAACACCGTGTCGGCCCAGGGGGCGACACGGCGGCGCTGCGGCGGACGTCCGTCCGGCTTCGCGCGCGCCTGGCCGCGCTCTCGGTCAAGGGAATTGGCTGGAAGTATTGCGGCCACGGGGCCTCCGCTGGAATGTTTGGAGTCTGCGCGCCGTCCGCCTCCTCCGGCGCCGGCGCGTCGTTCACGACGTCTCTGGAGAGATCTTCTTGTTGTGAGGCGATGCGGTCCTGTGCGAAGGCCCGGTGCTCCTCTTCGGAGCACCGGGCCGTCTTCGTCAGGCGACGATCACTTGAAGCTGACCGCCTTGCCCGCGGCGTCCTTCACGTGGTCGGTCCACTGCTTGCGCACCAGGTCCTTCACGGCGGCCGGCAGCGGCACGTAGTCCAGCTCGTCGGCGGTCTTGTCGCCCTGGGTGTAGGCCCAGTCGAAGAACTTCAGGGCGGCGGCGGCCTGGGCCGGCTTGTCCTGGGCGGCGTGCATCAGGATGAAGGTCGCGCCGGTGATGGGCCAGCTGGCCTTGCCGGGCTGCTCGGTCAGCACCTGGTAGAACGATTCGTTCCACTTGGCGCCGGCTGCGGCGGCCTTGAAGGCATCGTCGCTCGGGCTGACGAAGGCGCCGTCGGCGTTCTTCATCAGCACGTAGGTCATCTTGTTCTGCTTGGCGTAGGCGTATTCGACGTAGCCGATCGAGTTCGGCAGACGCGTCACGAAGGCCGACACGCCTTCGTTACCCTTGCCGCCCGCGCCGGTCGGCCAGTTCACGGCGGTGCCTTCACCGACCTTGGACTTCCATTCGGCGTTGACCTTGGACAGGTAGTTCGTGAACAGGAAGCTGGTGCCCGAGCCGTCGGCGCGGCGGACCACGGCGATCGCGGCATCGGGCAGCTGCACGCCCGGGTTCAGGGCGGCGATGGCGGGGTCGTTCCACTTGGCGACCTTGCCCAGGTAGATGTCGCCCAGCACCTGGCCGTTCAGCTTCAGCTGGCCGGCGGCGATGCCCTTGACGTTGATGACGGGCACGACGCCGCCGATCACGGTCGGGAACTGCACCAGGCCATCCTTGGCCAGCTGGTCGTCCTTCAGGGGGGCGTCGGACGCGCCGAAGTCGACGGTCTTGGCCTGGATCTGCTTGATGCCGGCGCCCGAACCGACGGACTGGTAATTGATGCGCACGCCGGTCGCCTTGTTGTAGGCGTCAGCCCACTTGGCGTACACGGGAGCCGGGAACGAGGCACCCGCACCGGTCACTTCTTGAGCATGGGCCACGGAGAACATCGCGGCGCAAGCGGCGAACAGCAGGCCAGCACGCAGTTGAGTCATGGTCATTCAGTCCTATCGCGAGGGTTGGTTGGCGAACGGAGCGGATGCTATGACCCCAATGTGACACATCCGTGACGCCGGACCGGAACCGGAAAAATCTCGTTACGCACACCGCCCCAGAGGAGAAACGGGGCGTGGCGGACAGTGCGCCGGGCATTGTCATATTCGATTCACCCCGTTGTCATCTTCGATCCCTAGCCTGCTCAGGCGCGGGAAGACCCTCCTGATGACGGTGTCGGCACCATGACGGTGCCGATGATCCGGAGGAATCCGCCCCGCTCAGCCCGAAGAGCCACGCGCGACGCGGCCGCAACCAATGCAATCAGGCCGCCGGTGCTCACGCATCGGCGGCCATTCTTTGGTTTCACTCGGAGATCCGCGCCCAGCGGACCGGGCGGCGGATCAGTGGCGGATCGCGTCGGCCAGACGTTCGGCGCAGCGTTGCGCCAGCCCGGCGTCGCTGGCCTCGACCATGACTCGCAGCAGCGGCTCGGTGCCCGACTTGCGGATCAGCACCCGCCCCCGGTCGCCGAGCTCGGCCATGACCTCGGCTTCGATGCGGGCCAGCGCGGCGTTGCTTTTCCAATCCTGCTGGTCGGCCTGCAGACGGACATTGATCAGCGTCTGCGGGAACAGCGAGACGCCGTCGAGCAGGTCGGACAGCCGCCGGCCGCTGCGGCAGATGGCCTCCAGCACCAGCAGGCTGCTGACGATGCCGTCACCCGTCGTGTGACGGTCCAGTGCCAGCAGGTGGCCCGAACTCTCGCCGCCGAACTGCCACCCGCGGGCAGCCAGTTCCTCGAGGACGTAACGGTCGCCGACCTTGGCGCGGACGAATTCGACATCGCGCTGTCGCAGCGCCAGTTCGATCGCCATGTTCGTCATCAGCGTGCCGACGGCGCCGGCCACGCGCTCGCCGCGGGCCAGCCGGTCCGCCACCATCACGTACAGCAGTTCGTCGCCGTTGTAGAGACGGCCCTCGCCGTCCACCATCTGCAGCCGGTCCGCATCGCCGTCCAGCGCGATGCCATAGTCCGCGCGATGCTCCTTGACCGCGGCGACCAGCGCCTCGGGCGAGGTGGCGCCCACCTTGTCGTTGATGTTGAAGCCATCGGGCTTGTTGCCGATGGTGATCACCTCGGCGCCCAACTCATGGAACACCGACGGCGCCACCTGATAGGCCGCGCCGTTGGCCGCGTCGACCACCAGCTTCATGCCGCGCAGGCTCAGGTCGCCGCTGAAGCTCGCCTTGCAGAACTCGATGTAGCGGCCCTGCGCGTCATCCAGGCGGCGGGCCCGGCCCAGACTGGCCGAATCGACCCAGACTGGGGGCTCATCCAGGACTGCCTCGACGTCCAGCTCCCAGGCGTCGGGCAGCTTTTCGCCCTTGGACGAGAAGAACTTGATGCCGTTGTCCGCGAACGGGTTGTGCGATGCCGAGATCACCACGCCCAGGTGCTGGCGCAATGCCCGGGCCAGGTAGGCGACGCCGGGGGTCGGCAGCGGACCGGTCAACAGCACGTTGACGCCGGCCGAGGCGAAGCCGGCCTCGAGCGCCGATTCAAGCATGTAGCCGGAGATGCGGGTGTCCTTGCCGATCAGGACGCTGGGCTTGGCGTAACTGCGTTTGAGCACGCGGCCGACCGCATGACCCAGGCGCAACATGAAATCGGGCGTGATGGGTGTGCGGCCCACGGTCCCGCGGATTCCGTCGGTTCCGAAATACTTCCGGCTCATCGAAGCGACCTCCTGCGACTTCTCAATCTCGAATCGGAGGATTGTCGCCGAACGCGGAGGAGCCACTTCCTTCCCGCCAGACTCACCCGCGAACGGGGGACGAGCCGGCGGCGTGGCCCGCGAGGATCAGGCCTGCGGAGCGCCGAACGCCTGCCAGACCTTCAGCGCATCGACGGTCGCACCGACGTCATGCACGCGAACGACGCGCGCTCCGAGCGCCACCGACGCCAGAGCGGCGCCGACGCTGGCGGGCATGCGCTCGTCCACCGCCTTTCCGGTGACGGCACCCAGCGTCGACTTGCGCGACCACCCGATCAGCAGCGGCCTCCCCAGCGCGAGCAACTCGCGCTGACGCCGCTGGAGTTCCAGGTTCTGCTCGACGGTCTTGGCGAAACCGTAGCCCGGATCCAGCGTGATCCGCTCGGCCGCGACGCCGACTTCAACCAGGTGCCGCAATCGCTCGGCGAGGAAAGCGGCGACCTCGGTCACGACATCCCCGTAATCGGTCAGTTGCTGCATGCCGGCCGGCTGCCCCCGCATGTGCATCAGACAGATGCCGGCGCTGCCATGGCCGGCGAGCAACGCATCCGCCCCCTCGTCGCGCAGCGCCTGCACGTCGTTGATGATGTCGACACCCAGGTCCAGCGCGCGCCGCATGACCTCGGTCTTGCAGGTATCGACCGACACCGGCACGCCGAAATTCAAGGCAGCCCGAAGCACGGGCTCGAGGCGGCGCCATTCCTCATCGGCCTCCAGACGCGGCGCGCCCGGACGCGTCGATTCACCGCCCAGGTCCAGGATGTCGACACCCTCGCCTAGCAGCCGTTCGCAGAAGTCGATGGCGCTGGATGCATCGGCATGCTGGCCACCGTCCGAGAACGAATCAGGCGTCACGTTGACGATGCCCATGACCAGCGGCCGTTCCGCCAGATCAAGGTCGAAGCGCGTGGTTTTCCAGATCGAAGGAGAAGTCATGGGCGGGTGAGTGTCGGGCGTCCGGCCTCGCGCTCGTGCGCGCGAAACGGCCACGCCAAATGAGCAGTATGACGCAAGCAGTTCCCCCTCTCGGCAGCCCTGCTCCTCCGTAACCCCGCCGAGACGCCCGGAAAGCAGAAGGGCCGGTCTTTCGACCGGCCCTTCGGGAAGCTGTCAGGCGACGTTCAGGCCGCCCGTGAATCCATCGGCATCAAGCCGCGGCGGGAGCGCTGCCCGTGCTGACAGCCGGCGTACCGCCGCTGTCCGACTTGTTGGCGGGCGGCGTCCAGTCCTTCGGAGGACGCGGCGGACGACCATCCATGATGTCGTCGATCTGGTCGGCGTCGATGGTTTCCCATTCAAGCAGCGCGGTGGCCATCGAATGCATCTTGTCCTTGTTGCCCTCGATCAGGTCACGCGCGATCGTGTACTGCTCGTCGATGATCTTGCGGATTTCCTGGTCCACCTTGCGCATCGTCTCTTCCGACATGTTGGTCGTCTTCGTGACCGAGCGGCCCAGGAAGACCTCGCCTTCATTGTCGGCATAGACCATCGGCCCCAGCTCGTCCGTCATCCCGTAGCGGGTGACCATGTCGCGGGCGATGGCGGTGGCGCGCTCGAAGTCGTTGCTCGCGCCGGTCGTCATCTGATTCATGAAGACTTCTTCGGCGATACGGCCACCGAACAGCACCGAGATCGTCGACAGCATGCGTTCCTTGTCCATGCTGTAGCGATCGCCTTCGGGCAGCTGCATCGTCACGCCCAAGGCGCGGCCGCGCGGGATCACCGTCACCTTGTGGACCGGATCGGTCTTGGGCAGCAGGCGCGCCACCAGCGCGTGGCCGGCTTCGTGGTAGGCGGTGTTCTTGCGCTCTTCCTCGGGCATGACCATGGACTTCCGCTCGGGGCCCATCATGATCTTGTCCTTGGCCTTCTCGAAGTCCTGCATGTCGACCACCCGGCCATTGCGGCGGGCGGCGAACAGCGCGGCCTCATTGACCAGGTTGGCCAGGTCGGCGCCCGAGAAACCAGGGGTGCCGCGCGCCAGGATGTCGGCGCGGACGTCCTGGCCGACCGGCACCTTGCGCATGTGCACGTTCAGGATCTGCTCGCGGCCCCGCACGTCCGGCAGCGTCACGTAGACCTGGCGGTCGAAGCGGCCCGGACGCAGCAGCGCCGGATCCAGGATGTCCGGACGGTTGGTCGCGGCCATCACGATGACGCCCAGGTTGGTATCGAAGCCGTCCATCTCGACCAGCATCTGGTTGAGCGTCTGCTCGCGCTCGTCGTTGCCGCCGCCCAGGCCGGCGCCGCGATGGCGGCCGACCGCGTCGATTTCGTCGACGAAGATGATGCAGGGGGCGCTCTTCTTGGCCTGCTCGAACATGTCGCGGACACGGGCCGCGCCGACGCCGACGAACATCTCGACGAAGTCCGAGCCCGAGATCGTGAAGAACGGCACCTTCGCCTCACCGGCGATGGCCTTGGCCAGCAGCGTCTTGCCGGTGCCCGGAGGGCCGACCAGCAGCACGCCGCGCGGAATGCGGCCGCCCAGCTTCTGGAACTTCTGCGGATCCTTCAGGAAGTCCACGAGTTCCTTGACCTCTTCCTTGGCCTCGTCGCAGCCGGCGACGTCGGCGAAGGTCGTGGTGTTGTTGGCCTCGTCGAGCATGCGCGCCTTCGATTTGCCGAAGCTGAACGCGCCACCCTTGCCGCCGCCCTGCATCTGGCGCATGAAGTACACCCAGACGGCGATCAGCAGCAGCATCGGCCCCCAGCTGAGCAGGATGCTCATCAGGACCGAGGGCTCTTCACGGGGCTTGGCGTCGAACTTGACGCCGTAGTTGATCAGGTCACCGATCAGGCCGCGATCCATGTACGGGGCGGTCGTGCGCAGCTTGTTGCCATCGCTGGTCTGCGCCACGATCTCCGTACCGGCGGGCGTCTCCTGCAACGTGACCTGCTTGATGCGCTTGGCACGGACTTCATCGAGGAAGTCAGAGTAGACGATCGGATTCCCCTGGGTTGCGCTGCGATCGAACTGCTTGAAGACGGTGAACAGCACAAGGGCGATCACCATCCACACAGCCACTTTCGAGAACCACTGATTGTTCACCGCGACTCCTTTGTCATTCCATCACCGCACGCCCTTGAGTACAGCCTTGGGCAGCGGACTTTCACGGCATATGGGGCGGATTCTAGGCCAGTCAAGTCCCCAGCCCTGATTGGCATTCCCATACGCCACGATAGATATTGCCACGCGCACCGTTTGGCGACGGGCCGAAGCGGACCCGACTTTGACGCCTGATCGGCCCTTCAGTCGAAAGAGACCGCCTTCGCGCCCCGTTCGCGGCGCTTTTCAGACCTTCTTCAAGCCGATGCCGACCAGGAAGTTCTCGGACGATCTTTCCCGTGACGCCTTCGGCTTGCTGGTCTTGACCTTCTTGAACTGGGCGCGGAAGGCATGAACCAACTGGTCGTAGCCGCTGCCGTGGAACACCTTGGCAACCAGCGCGCCTTCCGGCTTGAGATGCTGCCGGGAGAAATCGAGCGCGAGTTCGATCAGATGCTCCATGCGGGCGGCGTCCGTGCTCTCGATGCCCGACAGGTTGGGCGCCATGTCCGACACCACCAGGTCCACCTTCTGCCCGCCCAGCGCCGATTCGAGCTGGCTCAGCACCTCGTCCTCCCGGAAATCGCCCTGGATGAATTCGACGCCTTCGATCGGCTCGAACTCCAGCAGGTCCAGCGCGATGATGCGGCCGTTCAACTGCCCGACCGCCGCGCCCCCGGCGCCGGCCTCCTTGGGCGCGAAACGCCGCCGCAGATACTGGCTCCAGGCCCCCGGCGACGCCCCGAGGTCGACCACCACCTGCCCGGGGCGGATCAACTGGAATTCCTCGTCGATCTCCTTGAGCTTGTAGGCGGCGCGCGAGCGGTAACCCTCTTTCTGGGCCAATTTCACGTAGGGATCATTGACGTGGTTGTTGAGCCACGCCTTGTTCACCTTCTTGCTTTTGGTATCGACTTTCATTGCACGGATAATAGGCAGATGCCTGCTATTCAATTGACCCCTGCCCAGCGCAAGGAAAAACGCGCCGATGCACACCACCTGGATCCGGTGGTGATGATAGGCGCCGACGGCCTGACGGCTGCTGTGACCAAGGAGGTCGACGGCGCCCTGAAGGCCCACGGCCTGATCAAGGTCCGCGTGATGTCGGACGACCGACAGGGCCGCGAGGAGATCCTCGCCACGCTCGCCGACGCGCTCGACGCCGCCCCGATCCAGCACATCGGCAAGCTGCTGGTGCTGTGGCGCCCGATGCCCGAGAAGGAAAAGGCCGTCAAGGAAGATGCCCGCCCGGCACCCAAGACCGTCAAGATCGTGAAGTTCTCGAAGAGCGGCAACAACCGTCCGCAGATCAAGAAGGTCACCGTGCTGGGCAACCAGCGCGTCACCCAGGGCGGCGAGGTCAAGCGCGCCAAGAAGCCGCGCCAGACCAGCGTCAAGAAATCCAGCCAAGGCTGATCGCGCCAAGGCGCCGCCGGTTTCCCCGGCTCCAACAACAAGACGGCCCGCAGGCCGTCTTTTCTCTTGCGCTCGCCTCGCTGCTGGTCGATCAACGCGTTGGCGGGCCGCTCAGGCGCCACGCCAGCGTCAGCACGGCAATCGTTCGCAGACCAAAGAACACCAGCGAGACCGCATGCAACTGCAGGAAGCTCCAGCTGCCCTGCCCCTGCCTCGCGGCCTCCATCATCGGCTGCAGCGCGAAATAGCCGGCGGCGGTGAAGCCGATGGCCAGCAGCGGCAGCAGGAATCCCGGATTCATCGCCGAGCCGCCCACCACGCCATCGCGATGCAGCCGCCGCTCCATGAGGATCAGCAGCACGCCCGCTGCCAGCGCGAAGCGCGCGTCCATCTCGAACAGCCGCGCGACATACCTGCCGGCCACCGCCCGCTCCAGTGTCGCGAAGGCATTGGGCGCCGCGAGCAGCGCCACCGCCAGCAGCTCGCCGGCCCACAGCGAGGCCAGCAGCGCGCGGATCCGGAGCAGCATCGGCAAGCGCCTCAGATGTAGCGGACTTCGACGATCTCGTAGCGCTTGATGCCACCGGGCGCCACGACCTCGGCGACATCGCCGGCCTCCTTGCCGATCAGCGCGCGGGCGATCGGGGAGCTGATCGAGATCAGGCCCTGCTTCAGGTCGGCCTCGTCGTCGCCGACGATCTGGTACGTGACCTCGTTGCCGGACTCTTCCTCTTCCAGGTCCACGGTGGTGCCGAAGACCACCTTGCCGCCGGCGTCCACCTCGGACGGATCGATCACCTGGGCCGACGACAGCTTGCCCTCGATCTCCAGGATGCGGCCCTCGATGAAGCCCTGCTTGTCCTTGGCGGCTTCGTACTCGGCGTTCTCCGACAGGTCGCCCTGGGCGCGCGCCTCGGCGATCGCGTTGATCACGGCGTGCCGCTCGACCGTTTTCAGCCGATGCAGTTCTTCCTTGAGCTTCTCAGCGCCGCGCTTGGTCAATGGAATCGTGGCCATGTCTCTAGAACCTTGAAAAACAAAACAAACCGCCGCTGCCGCTCAGGATCGCTGAGCAGCGGCGGCGGAATGGATGGGGCAGTTTAATGCAGTTCGGCGTGCAGTTCCTGCAGCGATTGCACCAGCAGGCCGTCCTTGTGCTTCATGCCTTCGACCGCGGCTTCGCAGCCGGCCATCGTCGTGTAGTAGGTCACCCGGTTGGCCAGCGCCGCCTGGCGGATGTGGCGGCTGTCGGCAATCGCCGTGCGCGTCTCGTCGACGGTCGTGAACACCAGCTGGATGTCGCCGCCCTTGATCATGTCGACGATGTGCGGACGGCCGTCCTTGACCTTGTTGACGACGCGCACCGGTACGCCGGCGGCCTCGATCGCCGCGGCCGTGCCCTTGGTCGCGACCACGCCGAAGCCCAGCGCCGCCAGGTCACGCGCCAGCGCGACGGCACGGTCCTTGTCATTGTTCTTGACGGTGATCAGCACGTTGCCCTGACGCGGCAGGCGCGAACCCGCGCCCAGCTGGCTCTTCAGCATCGCCTCGCCGAAGGTCCGGCCGGCGCCCATGACTTCGCCGGTCGAACGCATTTCCGGGCTGAGGATGGGATCCACGCCAGGGAACTTGTTGAACGGGAAGACCGCCTCCTTGACGCTGAAGTACGGCGGCTGGATCTCGACCGGCGGCTTGCCCCCGGCGGCCTTCTGGTCCTTGAGCTTGACGCCGGCCATGCAGCGCGCGGCGATCTTGGCCAGCGGCTGGCTGGTCGCCTTCGAGACGAAGGGCACCGTGCGCGACGCGCGCGGGTTCACCTCGAGCACGTACACCGTGTTCTCGGCCAGGCCCTTGGTCACGTCGCCCTGGATCGCGAACTGCACGTTCATCAGGCCCACGACCTTCAGCGCCCGGGCCATCGCCGCGGTCTGGCGGCGCAGCTCGTCCTGCAGCTCCTTGGACAGCGTGTACGGGGGCAGCGAGCAGGCCGAGTCGCCGGAGTGGATGCCGGCCGCCTCGATGTGCTCCATGATGCCGCCCATCATCGTGTCCTCGCCGTCGCAGATGCAGTCGACGTCGACCTCGACCGCGTCCTCCAGGAAGCGGTCCAGCAGCACCGGCGACTTCTCGCTGACGCGCACGGCCTCGCGCATGTAGCGCTCCAGGTCCTTGTCGCCATGAACGATCTCCATCGCGCGGCCGCCCAGCACGTAGCTCGGGCGCACGACCAGCGGGTAGCCGATCTCGTTGGCCAGCGCGACGGCCTGGTCCTCGTTGCGCGCGGTGCGGTTGGGCGGCTGGCGCAGGCCCAGCTCATGCAGCAGCTTCTGGAAGCGCTCGCGGTCCTCGGCGATGTCGATCGAGTCCGGCGTCGTGCCGATGATGGGCACGCCGTTGGCCTCCAGGTCCAGCGCCAGCTTCAGCGGCGTCTGGCCGCCGTACTGCACGATCACGCCGACCGGCTTTTCCTTCGCCACGATCTCCAGCACGTCCTCGAGCGTCACTGGCTCGAAGTACAGGCGGTCCGAGGTGTCGTAGTCGGTGGAGACGGTCTCCGGATTGCAGTTGACCATGATGGTCTCGTAGCCGTCCTCGCGCATCGCGAGGGCCGCGTGGACGCAGCAGTAGTCGAACTCGATGCCCTGGCCGATGCGGTTCGGACCGCCGCCCAGCACCATGATCTTCTTCTTGTCGGACGGATTGGCCTCGCACTCCTCGTCGTAGGTCGAGTACATGTAGGCGGTCTGCGTCGCGAATTCGGCGGCGCAGGTGTCGACGCGCTTGTAGACCGGACGCACGTTCAGGGCGTGACGGGCCTTGCGGACCTCGTGCTGGTTGGTGCCCAGCAGCTTGGCCAGGCGCTTGTCCGAGAAGCCCTTCTTCTTCAGCAGGCGCAGCTCGTCGGCGCTCAGCGAGGCCAGCGCGCGGCCGCCCAGCGACTGCTCGATCTTGATCAGCTGCTCGATCTGTGCCAGGAACCACGGATCGATCTTCGTTTCCTCGAAGACCTCGTCCAGCGTCATGCCGATGCGGAACGCGTCGCCCAGGAACAGGATGCGCGACGGGCCGGGCTCGCCGATCTCCTGGACGATCTCCTCGCGATCGGCGCTGATCTCGCTCAGGCCGTCGATGCCGGTCTCCAGGCCGCGCAGCGCCTTCTGGAACGACTCCTGGAAGCTGCGGCCCATGGCCATCACCTCGCCGACCGACTTCATCTGCGTCGTCAGGCGCGAGTCGGCCATCGGGAACTTCTCGAAGGCGAAGCGCGGAATCTTCGTCACGACGTAGTCGATGCTGGGCTCGAACGAGGCCGGCGTGATGCCGCCGGTGATGTCGTTCTTGAGCTCGTCCAGCGTGTAGCCGACGGCCAGCTTCGCGGCGATCTTGGCGATCGGGAACCCGGTGGCCTTGGAGGCCAGCGCCGACGAGCGCGACACGCGCGGATTCATCTCGATGACGACCATGCGGCCATCGACCGGGTTGATCGAGAACTGCACGTTGGAGCCGCCGGTGTCGACGCCGATCTCGCGCAGGATCGCGATCGAGGCATTGCGCAGCAGCTGGTATTCCTTGTCGGTCAGCGTCTGCGCCGGGGCCACGGTGATCGAGTCACCGGTGTGGATGCCCATCGGATCCAGGTTCTCGATCGAGCACACGATGATGCAGTTGTCCGCCTTGTCGCGGACCACTTCCATCTCGTATTCCTTCCAGCCGATCAGCGATTCCTCGATCAGCAGCTCATTGGTCGGCGACAGGTCGAGGCCGCGCTTGCAGATCTCCTCGAACTCCTCCGGGTTGTAGGCGATGCCGCCGCCGGTGCCGCCCAGCGTGAAGCTCGGGCGGATGACCATCGGGAAGCCCGCGCCGCCGATCTCGGCGTGGATGCGCTTCTGCACGCTCCAGGCCTCTTCCAGCGAATGCGCGATGCCCGAGCGGGCCGAGCCCAGCCCGATCTTGGTCATCGCGTCCTTGAACTTCAGGCGGTCCTCGGCCTTCTCGATCGCATGCTCGTTGGCGCCGATCATCTCGACCTGGTACTTGTCCAGCACGCCGTGCTTGTGCAGGTCGAGCGCGCAGTTCAGTGCGGTCTGGCCGCCCATGGTCGGCAGGATCGCGTCGGGGCGCTCCTTGGCGATGATCTTCTCGACCACCTGCCAGGTGATGGGCTCGATGTAGGTGACGTCCGCGGTGTCGGGGTCCGTCATGATGGTCGCCGGGTTGCTGTTCACCAGGATGACCTTGTAGCCCTCCTCGCGCAGCGCCTTGCAGGCCTGGGCGCCCGAGTAGTCGAACTCGCAGGCCTGGCCGATGATGATCGGGCCGGCGCCGATGATGAGGATGCTCTTGATATCAGTACGCTTGGACATGTGTCGGCTCCCTCTTCATCAGGCCTTGGACATCAGACCGATGAAGCGGTCGAACAGATACGAAATGTCATGCGGGCCGGGGCTCGCTTCCGGGTGGCCCTGGAAGCAGAACGCCGGCTTGTCGGTGCGGGCCAGGCCCTGCAGCGTGCCGTCGAACAGGCTGACGTGCGTCGGGCGCAGGTTCGCGGGCAGCGTCCCGGGATCTACCGCGAAGCCGTGGTTCTGGCTGGTGATGCTGACCCGGCCGTTGTCCAGGTCCTTCACCGGATGGTTCGCGCCGTGGTGGCCGAACTTCATCTTGAAGGTCTTCGCGCCCGAGGCCAGCGCCATGATCTGGTGGCCCAGGCAGATGCCGAAGGTCGGGATGCCGGCCTCGATCAGTTGCGCGGTCGCCTTGATCGCGTAGTCGCAGGGTTCCGGGTCGCCGGGGCCGTTGGACAGGAACACGCCGTCGGGCTCGAGATCGAAGACCTCGGAGGCCGGCGTCTGCGCCGGCACGACGGTGATGCGGCAGCCGCGCGAGGCCAGCATGCGCAGGATGTTGCTCTTGACGCCGAAGTCGTAGGCGACGACGTGGAACTTGGGCGCAGCCTGCTCGCCGTAGCCCTTGCCGAGCGTCCACTCGGTCTGGGTCCAGGTCTCGCGGCCGGTGCGGCTCACGACCTTGGCCAGGTCCAGGCCCGCCATGCTGGGCGCGCCCTGGGCGGCGGCGATGGCCTCGTCGATGTGGGCCTGTGTGATCTGCTCGCCGGCGCCGAGCGCCAGGATGCAGCCGTTCTGGGCGCCCTTCTCGCGCAGCACGCGCGTCAGGCGGCGCGTGTCCAGGTCGGCGATGGCGACGGTGCCCTCGTCGCGCAGGTACTGCTGGAGCGAGCGGCTCTTGCGGAAGTTGGAATCAAGGACGGGGGCTTCCTTGATGATGAGGCCTGCGGCATGGATCTTCGAAGCCTCGACGTCCTCGTCGTTGACGCCGTAGTTGCCGATGTGCGGATACGTCAGCGTGACGATCTGCCGGCAGTAACTGGGGTCGGTGAGGATTTCTTGGTAGCCGGTGAGCGAGGTGTTGAACACCACTTCACCGACGGTCCGGCCGGCGGCGCCGAGCGCGGAACCCTTGAAGACCGTGCCGTCTGCCAGGGCAAGAATCGCGGGAGGAGCGGAAAGCAGATCGGGCAGCACGGGGAACTCCATTGTTGTGCGCGCGCCCGGCTCTGCTTCAGGGTCCTGACCGCCGCCGGCACGCGCCATGGACGGCTGGCGCGCGGGTGCGACCGGGTCTCCTGTGAGGGAGTCGATCCAAGGGGATCCGATGCGATCGGGGGAGGAAGTGTGCGGGACGCGGTAGGTTGCGGGTAAACCTGACAAGTATAACCCGCCAGGGTATCTACTGACCAATTTTGCGCAAATCGGTCATCAGGCGGACATTGCGAAGCACCCCCGTTGATGTCGCAAGCAGCGCCGGTTCAAGCGGCCGCGCCGGAGCCTGAGCTGCATTCAACCCGCGCGGCCGAGAACCGCAACCGGCCACACCCCTCACACAGCGCCCTTCATCAGCCCCGCTCGAAGCGCGCATGTTCAGTTTCATTCCCAACGCCCTTCAACCCCTGGCCAACCTGGTTGACCTGCTGTGGACCCCTCCGCAGGAGAAGGTGCGCCAGCTGCCCGATGACACGAAAACGCGCTCCTGCAGCCTGCCCGGCAACACAAAACTCCATTACGTCCGCGACCCGGAGGCGATGCAACAGCTGGCAAAGGATCGCGCAGTGGATCGCGGCCCCGGGGCGAACCTGCTGCGCTCCATCTTCGGCGCCGAAACGACCTTCCTGGCTCCGCACGGCCCGGCGCACAGCAAGGCTGTGGGCCACCTCAATCGTCATCTGAACCGGTTCAGGATCAACGAGTTGACGCCCGAGATCGCGAACTTCGCGGTCGAGGCGGTCGATGGCATACGGCACAGCATCGCGACGTCCAAGTCGGCGTCCGCGCTCGTGGACCTGCGCGAGGTGGTGCTGCACTACCTGATGAACTCGGGCGCCTTCGCCATCGCGAACACCAAGGTGGACCTGTCCACGCAGGTGGCCGTGTTCCAGCGCGGCGTCGATGCGCTGCACGAGGAGGCCACCTCGATGCTGAAGACCGCGATCGCGGCAAACAAACCTGAGGCGGCCGAGTTCATGGCGCCAAGGGCACGCCGGGAGGCCGCCAATTTCCAGGAGGCCGGGCGGCTGATGCTGGTGGCGGCGGCACAGCAGCATGATCTGCGCCCCTCACTGGCGCTGGCCACAATGAAGGGCTACGGCATCGATCCCACGAAAGTCACTGAGGACAGCGACTTCCCGCCGGATCTCAAGGCCAGGGTCTCGATGGATCTGGCCGCATCGCTGTTCACCACGGCAAATCTCATCGAGATGACACTGCACCACCTCTACACCCATCCGAAGGAACTGGAGCAGCTGCGAGCAGCCATTCAGGACGATTACCCAGACGGCGTCGGCGGCGTCTCCACCCTGCGCGAGTGCCCGACCTACCGCATGATGCTGTCGCTGCTGACGGCCCACAGTCCGGTCACCATCGTCTCTCGCGACGTGATGATGAACACCTCCTTCACCGACTGTCATGGTCGGCGGCATGACCTGTGCAAGGGCGACGCGCTGATCTTCGACGTCGAGGGCATGCAGGCGCGGCAGCGGCCCGCGCTCGACGCCCGGCTGGCGGCCGAGCCGGACGGCGCACCCGCGCTCAAGATGATGGACCGGCGAAACCGCGCCGTGATGCCGATGTTCTACACCGGCCGCAATCTGTGTCCCGGCCGCTACCTGGCCATGGTGGAGGCGTTTCTCCTCACGGTCGAGATGGTGAAGGCGCTGGACGGCGAGCCGGACCGGAAACGGGAAGTCGTCCGCGGCATCGTGAACCACCTGGACGGCGATTCCAAGGTCCGGATGCGCCAGGCCCCGCCCGCGTCCGAGGCGGCCCTCGGCAACGCGATCAGCCCGCCGTCACCCGCATCGGCTTCTGCATGAGGTCGCAGGTCTTGCCCTTCTTGGCCCGCTTGCCGGCATAGGATGCCAGCGCCACGCCCTTGAGCGGCTCCTCCTTGGCCTTGCCGCCGCGCGCCGTGCCGCTGACCAGCAACTGCGTCGTGAAGGCGGCGATGCTGACCAGCGCGTCCTTGGCGTCCAGGTCGATCAGCGTGAGCCCGCGGCCGCCCTTGGGCTGGTGCTTGAGCTCGTCGATCGCGAAGGTCAGCAGGCGGCCCGCCATCGACAGGCAGGCGACCTGCACGCCGGCGACTTCGCCGGCGGGCACCGTCGCCGGCGGCAGCGGCCGCTCGTCGCCTTCCAGGCTGAGGAAACTCTTGCCCGCCTTCTGGCGGCCGACCAGGTCGCCGACCTCGGCCACCAGGCCGAAGCCGCCCGTGCCGGCCAGCAGCAGCTTCTGCGTCGCCGCGCCGGCGAAGTAATGGGCGATCTGGCTGCCCGACTCGAGCTCGATCAGCGTCGTGATCGGTTGCCCGTCGCCGCGGCCGCCCGGCAGCGCCGACACCGGCACCGAGTACGCCCGCCCGTTGGAGCCCAGCACCACCAGCGGATCGACGCTGCGGCACGGGAACACGCCATACAGCGAGTCGCCCGACTTGAAGGCCAGCGCTGCCGGATCCACTTCGTGGCCCTTGAGCGCGCGCACCCAGCCCTTCAGGCTGACGACCACCGTGACCGGCTCGTCGACGATGCGGACCTCGGCCACCGCGCGCTTGTCCTCCTGGATCAGCGTGCGGCGGTCGTCGCCGTACTCCTTCTTGTCGGCCTCGATCTCCTTGATCACCGTGCGCCGCAGCACCGATGGATTCGACAGGATCTCCTCGAGCTTGCCGGCCTCCTCGCGCAGCTCCTTGAGCTGCTGCTCGATCTTGATGAACTCCAGCCGCGCCAATTGACGCAGACGGATCTCCAGGATGTCCTCGGCCTGCCGGTCGCTCAGCGCGAAGCGTTCGATCAGCGCGGGCTTGGGCTCATCCGAGTTGCGGATGATCGCGATGACCTCGTCGATGTGCAGCAGGATCTGATGCCGACCCTCCAGGATGTGGATGCGGTCGCGGACCTTGTCCAGGCGGTGCTGCGTGCGGCGCGTCACCGTGCCCAGGCGGAAGCCCAGCCACTCGGTGAGGATCTTGCGCAGCGTCTTCTGCACCGGGCGGCCGTCGTCGCCGACCATCGTCAGGTTCAGCGGCGCCGAGGTCTCCAGGCTGGTGTGCGCCAGCAGCGTGTTGACCAGGTCCTGCTGCTCGATCGCGCGGCTCTTGGGCTCGAACACCAGCCGCACCGGCGCGTCCTTGTTGGACTCATCGCGCGCCTTGTCCAGCACGCCCAGCACGGTGCCCTTGAGCTGCAGCTGCTCCGGCGTCACCGTCTTCTTGCCGGTCTTGACCTTCGGATTGGTGAGCTCCTCGATCTCCTCGAGCACCTTGGCCGTGCTGACGCCCTGCGGCAGCTCGGTCACCACCAGCTGCCACTGGCCGCGGGCCAGGTCCTCGATCTTCCAGCGCGCGCGCAGTTTCAGGCTGCCGCGGCCGGTGTTGTAGGCCGCGCGGATCTCCTCCGCCGAGCTGATCAGCTGACCGCCGCCCGGATAGTCCGGCCCCTTGATCACCTCGAAGAGCTCATCGTCGCTGGCGTCGGGGCGCTTGAGCAGCAGCACCGCCGCCTCGGCGACCTCGCGCAGGTTGTGGCTCGGCACTTCCGTGGCCATGCCCACCGCGATGCCCGAGGCGCCGTTCAGCAGCACGAAGGGCAGCCGCGCCGGCAGCTCCCGGGGCTCCTCGTAGGAGCCGTCGTAGTTGGGCTGGAAGTCGACCGTGCCCTGGTCGAGTTCGTCCAGCAGCAGGCGCGAATAGTTCGACAGCCGCGCCTCCGTGTAGCGCATCGCCGCGGCGTTGTCGCCGTCGCGGCTGCCGAAATTGCCCTGGCCATCGACCAGCGGATAGCGCTGGCTGAAGTCCTGCGCCATGCGCACCATCGCGTCGTACGCGGCCTGGTCGCCATGCGGGTGGTACTTGCCCAGCACCTCGCCGACGACGCGCGCGCTCTTCACCGCCTTGGCGCCGGTGGCGCCGGTGAAGCCCAGGCCCAGCCGCTCCATCGTGAACAGGATGCGGCGCTGGACCGGCTTCTGCCCGTCGCTGTAGGCCGGCAGCGCGCGGCCCTTCACCACCGACAGCGCGTACTCCAGGTAGGCCTGCTGCGCGTACTGCGCCAGCGTCAGCGCGTCGCCCGACGGGGCCTGGCCGCCCGGGCCGCCCGGGGTCTCGAAATCAAAGGTCTCTTGGGTCATCTGTGCTCGTGCCGGCCCAGGCCGGCGGTTCGTATCTTTGAACGTATCTCTGGAAAACGCGGGATGCGGCGCGGCTCAATCGCCGGGCATCGCGACCATCGTCAGCTGCCGGGCCTGCGTGCCCAGGCTGCGCTGCAGCAGCGCCCAGTACAGCTCGAGCACCAGGTGCACATGCGCCTGCGTCTCGTCGATGTCGGGCATCTGCCCGCCGGCGCGCCGCACCGCACCTTCGCCGGCGTTCCAGGCCGCCAGCGCCGCGTCCAGACGGCCGAAGCGCCGCGTCAGGTCCGCCAGCATCCGCGCGCCGATCAGCACGTTGGTGCGCGGGTCGTGCAGATGGCCCGGGCGCCGCAGTTCGTCGGGCGTCGCGTAGCGCTGGGCCGTCACCGCCGTGATCTGCATCAGCCCGGTCGCGCCACGCGGCGACACCGCATCGGCCTTGAAGCCGGACTCGACGGCGATGATCGCCTTCAGCAGCTCGGCATCGACACCGGTCGCCGCCGCCGCCTCGCGCAGGTAGGGCTGCACCGCCTTGACCTCGGGCGCGATGTCCAGCCACGTCAGCATCCGCTGCCCGTGATCGGTCTTGCCCGGCACGCGGCGCACGCCGCTCAGCGGCGACATCACCGGCTGGAAGCGGCCGTCGACCTGCATCGGCGCGAAGTGCGCGATGCCCTCGGCGTCCACGTAGCCCCACAGTTCCGCATGGGCCGGCGTCAGCTTGGCCGCGAAGGCCACGGCGATGCTCAGCGCCAGGCGCTTGCGCAGCCGCACGCCGCGCGTCGCGGGGCCGCGGCCGTGGCTCATGACGGCTCCAGCCCCTGCGCCACGCGCGCCTCGTACTCGCGCTTGAGCATCGACATCACGATCAGGTCGTCGAAGCCCGCGTCCTCGCCGATCACCCCGTGCGCATCGGGCAGCGGCTCGGCCCGCACGCATTCGCGCAGCCGGCCCTCCTCGACATAGCCCTCGCTGCGGTACAGCGACTGCGCCCGCGTGTTGCGCCCCTTCACGTCCAGCCAGAAGCGGTGCGCCCCCAGCTGCGTGAAGGCCATCCGCTTGAGCAGCCGCACGCAGGTCCGGCCCACGCCCAGCCCCTTGGGGCCGAGCACGATGCGCTTGAGCTCCACCGAGCGGCTGGGATTGCGGCAGCCCTGCAGGATCACGAAGCCGGCGCGCTGGGCGTCCAGCTCCACGATGAAGTGGCGCGCGTCCGGAAACCGGATGGCGCCTTCGTGCTGCGTGCGTTCCCATGGCGTGATGAAGGGGCGGTTGGCCGCGTCCTGCTCCACGCCGACGGCGAAGTCCAGGTCGGACAGCATCGTCGGGCGGAGGGTGACGCGGTGGTCCTGCATGACGGGCTCCGGCGAGGGTCAGACGTCGATCTCGATGGCGTCGCCGTGCAGCTCCATCAGCTCACGCCGCGCCGCCGCCTCGCCCTTGCCCATCAGCTTGTTCATCGCGCCCTCGGTGTCGGCGATGTCCAGGTCGCCGTAGCGCACCTGCAGCAGGCGTCGCGTCTCGGGGTTCAGCGTGGTGTCCCACAGCTGCTCGGCGTTCATCTCGCCCAGGCCCTTGAAGCGGCTGATGCTCCAGCTGCCCTCGCGCGCGCCTTCCTTGCGCAGCTTGTCGAGGATCGCGGTCTGCTCGCCCTCGTCCAGCGCGTACAGCTTGGCGGCCGGCTTCTTGCCGCGCGCCGGCGCGTCGACGCGGAACAGCGGCGGCCGCGCCACGTAGACGTGGCCGGTGGCGATCAGCTTGGGGAAGTGGCGGAAGAACAGCGTCAGCAGCAGCACCTGGATGTGGGCGCCGTCGACGTCCGCGTCGGAGAGGATGCAGATCTTCCCGTAGCGCAGGCCGGACAGGTCCGGCTCGTCGTTCTTGCCGTGCGGGTCGACGCCGATGGCCACCGAGATGTCGTGGATCTCGTTGTTGGCGAACAGCCGGTCGCGCTCGACCTCCCAGGCGTTCAGCACCTTGCCGCGCAGCGGCAGGATGGCCTGGGTCTCCTTGTCGCGGCCCAGCTTGGCCGAGCCGCCGGCCGAGTCGCCCTCGACCAGGAACAGCTCGTTGTGCAGCAGGTCGGTGCTTTCGCAATCGGTCAGCTTGCCGGGCAGCACGGCCACGCCGGAGCTCTTGCGCTTCTCGACCTTCTGCGCCGCGCGCTGGCGGGTCTGGGCCTGCTTGATGACCAGCTCGGCCAGCTTCTTGCCGTGCTCCACGTGCTGGTTGAGCCACAGCTCCAGCGCCGGCTTGACGAAGGCCGACACCAGCCGCAGCGCGTCGCGCGAGTTCAGCCGCTCCTTGGTCTGCCCCTGGAACTGCGGGTCCAGCACCTTGGCCGAGAGCACGAAGCTGGCGCGCGAGAACACGTCCTCGGCCATCAGCTTCACGCCCTTGGGCGCCAGGGCGTGCATCTCGATGAAGCCCTTGATCGCGCCGAACAGGCCGTCCTTGAGGCCCGATTCATGCGTGCCGCCGGCCACCGTCGGGATCAGGTTCACGTAGCTCTCGCGCATGACCTGGCCCTCCTCGGTGAAGGCCACGCACCAGCTCGCGCCCTCGCCCTCGGCGAAGTTCTCGCTCTCGGAGGCGGTCGCGAACTGCTCGCCCTCGAACAGCGGGATCAGCGGATCCGCGGGGAGCGACTGCATCAGGTAGTCGCGCAGGCCGCCCTTGTAGGTCCAGGTCTGCGTCTCGCCGTTCTTCTCCTGCGTCAGCGTCACGGTGACGCCGGGCATCAGCACGGCCTTGGAGCGCAGCAGGTGGACCAGCTCGTTCCTGGGCAGGTCGGCGCTCTCGAAGTACTTCGCATCGGGCCAGACGCGCACCGTCGTGCCCTGCTTGCGATCGCCGGCCTTGAGATCGGCCTTGCGCGTGGCCACCGGCTCGACGACGTCGCCGCCGGAGAAGGCCAGCGTCGCGACCTGCCCTTCGCGGTAGACCGTCACCTGCAGCCGCCTGGCCAGGGCGTTGGTCACCGACACGCCGACGCCGTGCAGGCCGCCGGAGAAGCTGTAGGCGCCGCCGGCGCCCTTGTCGAACTTGCCGCCGGCGTGCAGCCGGGTGAAGACGATCTCCACGACCGGCACGCCTTCCTCGGGGTGCAGGCCGTAGGGAATGCCGCGGCCGTCGTCCTCGATCGTGATCGAGCCGTCGGTGTGCTGGATGACCGCGATGCGCTTGCCATGTCCGGCCAGCGCCTCGTCGGCCGCGTTGTCGATCACCTCCTGGATGATGTGCAGGGGGTTGTCGGTCCGGGTGTACATGCCCGGGCGCTGCTTGACCGGCTCCAGGCCCTTGAGGACGCGGATCGAGCCTTCGCCGTAGCTGCCGGGAGAGGTGACTGCTTTGGTTGCCATGGGGCGGGATTCTATGCAGCGCCGGTGACGCTCCGGAGCGCCCCGTGGCAGCAGTCGTTCCCATGGGGGAATCCCCGGGGGAATCCCCGGCGAAAGGGCTCGAGGGCTTTCCCGGAGCAGCGCGCGCTGACCGCACGGCCGTGGCCGCGGCGGCACGTCCAGTTACCGATCGAGCACCAAAGGCCAACGGGCGCTGTCGTAGCATCCGCCGCTTGTCCGCTCGCCGCGCCCGCGCGGCTCCCGAATCCGCCGGTCCGATGTCGCTCCCGCTCCCCCCGACCCGTCTGCTCCAGTCCCTGCGCCCCCTGCTGGCCCCCCTGACGGTGGCGCTGGCCACCCTCCTCGGGGCGAGTCCGGCCCTGGCCGACAACTACAAGGCCAGCCCCGAGATGGCGATGGAACTGCGCCATGCGCGCTGGTTCGACGGGGAGAAGCTGCAGTCGGGCTCGCTGTACGTCGAGGACGGCCGCTTCGTCGAGAAGCGCCCGCGCAAGGTCAACCGGCTGCTGGAGCTGCGCGGCCAGACCCTGGTCGCGCCGCTGGCCGACGCGCACAACCACAACCTGCAGGGCGCCTGGGGACTGGACAAGTTCGGGCAGGACTATCTGCGCGACGGCGTGTTCTACGCCGCGATGCTGTGCGCCGACCCGGCCTCGATCGATCCGATCCGCGGCCGCGTCGCGCAGGCGGATACGCCGGACGTGCTGTTCGCCACCGCCTGCATCACCTCGTCCGACGGCCAGCCGCTGGCGATGCTGCAGTCCGGCACGCCGCCGATGGCGCTGGACCAGATCGTCGACAAGGCCGTGCTGATCATGGACACGCCGGAGCAGGTCGGCCAGAAGTGGCCGCTGATCGCCGGCCGGCACAGCGACCTGGTGAAGGTCATCATGAGCTACCACGACCGCCCCGAGCTGCGCCAGCAGCCCGAGTTGCGCGGCAAGCTGGGCGTGACGCCGGAGGTCGTGGCCGAGGTGGTCCGCCGCGCGCATGCCGAGCAGCGCCGCGTCGTGGTCCACATCGAGAGCGCCGCCGACTTCGCCGCCGCGGTGCGCGCGGGCGCCGACTTCATCGCGGAGCTGCCCGGCTACTTCCCGCAGCACGGCGAGGCGCCCGAGACCCACCTGATCCCGCCCGACGTCGCCGCGCTGGCGGCCGAGAAGAAGGTCGGCATCGTGACGGCCACGGCCGCGACGCAGCTGTTCCAGCCGGCGCCGGAACTGCTGGCGCGCATCGAGGCGGTCCAGAAGCAGAACCTGGAGCGCCTGAAGGCGGCCGGCGCGAGATTGCTGGTGGGCTCTGACCTGTTCACCGGCAACGCGCTCAACGAGCTGCACCACCTCGACCAGCTGGGCGTGCTCGACAAGGCGGCGCTGCTGCGCCTGGCCAGCGTCGACACGCCCCGGGCGCTGTTCCCGCAGCGCAAGCTGGGCTGCTTCCAGCCCGGCTGCGAGGCCAGCTTCCTGGTGCTGGCCGGCAATCCGCTGGAGGACCTGGCCGCGCTGGACAAGCCGCTGCTGCGCATCAAGCAGGGCCGCGTGCTGACGCAGCTGGAGGACGTGGCCGCGACCGCCGGCGAGGAGAACAACGCGCTGAACTCGTCCGGCGCGTCCAAGAAGAAATGGGGCGGCAAGAAGGCGGCCTCGAAGTCAGCGAAGAAGACTTCGGGGAAACCCGCATCGCGGTCCGGCACCCGGTAGTCGCCGCTACATTGGCCGGATGAGCGCGATCCCGATGTCCCCCTCCCCCACGCGCACGCTGTCGATGCGGCAGGTGCTGATCTGTGGCGCCGCCATCGTCACCCTGTCGATGGGCATCCGCCACGGCTTCGGCCTGTGGCTGACCCCGATCACGATGGACCGCGGCTGGACCCGCGAGGCCTTCTCGCTGGCGCTGGCGGTCCAGAACCTGGCCTGGGGCGCGGCCGGGCCGCTGGCCGGCATGCTGGCCGACCGCTTCGGCGCGATGCGGGTGCTGGTGGCCGGCGCCCTGCTCTACGCGGCGGGCCTGGCGCTGATGGCGCTGTCCTCGACGGCCGCCGGCTTCCTGGGCAGCGCCGGCCTGCTGATCGGCCTGGCGCAGTCCGGCACCACCTATGCCGTGGTCTACGGCGTGATCGGCCGCAACGTCGCGCCGGAGCGCCGCTCCTGGGCCATGGGCGTGGCGGCGGCGGCGGGTTCCTTCGGACAGTTCCTGATGGTGCCGGTCGAGAACTGGCTGATCGGCTACAGCGGCTGGCAGAACGCGCTGTTCGTGCTGGCGATCGCCGCCTGCCTGATCATCCCGCTGGCCTTCGGCCTGCGCGAGCCGGCCCGCGACGCCGCCCATGGCGGCCATCAACAGAGCATCGGCCAGGCGCTGCGCGAGGCCTTCGGCTACCGCAGCTTCCAGTTGCTGATGCTGGGCTACTTCGTCTGCGGCTTCCAGGTCGTGTTCATCGGCGTGCACATGCCCAGCTACCTGAAGGACCACGGCCTGACGCCGCAGGTCGCGACCAACGCGCTGGCGCTGATCGGCCTGTTCAACGTCTTGGGCACCTACGCCGCCGGCACGCTGGGCCAGAAGCTGCCCAAGCGCTACCTGCTGTCGTCGATCTACCTGCTGCGCTCCATCGCGATCGCGATCTTCCTCAACGTGCCGCTGACGCCGGCCAGCGTCTACGTCTTCGCGGCGGTGATGGGCGTGCTGTGGCTGTCCACCGTGCCCCCGACCAACGCCATCGTGGCGCAGATCTTCGGCGTGCAGCACATGTCGATGCTGGGCGGCTTCGTGTTCTTCAGCCACCAGATCGGCAGCTTCCTGGGCGTGTGGCTGGGCGGCAAGCTCTACGACGCGACCGGCTCCTACGACGTGGTCTGGTACCTCGCGATCGCGCTGGGCGTGATGGCGATGCTGGCCAACCTGCCGGTGCGCGAGTCCGCCATCACGCGCCACGGCGCGCCGGCCGCGGCCTGATGACGCCGGGCCGATCGCGGCGGCGCTGGGAGAGACGGCCGATGGAGCGGGCATGACGCGGCGCGGACTCTGGCGCCTGGCCGGCTGGGCCGCCGCGCTGCTGGCCCTCGCCCTGGTGTTCCTGTCCTATGCGCAGCCCTCGCTGATGCAGCAGCTGGGCGACGCATTCTGGGCCTGCTTCTGACGACAAGGGGAACGGAGACAACATGGTCGTGATCATCACCGGCGCGTCCGATGGCATCGGCGCCGAACTCGCGCGCCAATGGGCGCGGCGCGACGGCGTCAAGCTCTCGCTGGTGCTGGCGGCGCGCAGCGTCGACAAGCTCGAGAAGGTGGCCGCGGACTGCGAGGCGCTCGGCGCCCGCACGCTGGTGCAGCGCTGCGACGTCGAGTCGCAGGAGGACTGCCGCGAACTGGTGCGCGCCACGCTCGGCGCCTTCGGCGCGATCGACGTGCTGGTCAACAACGCCGGCATGTCGGCGCATGCGCTGTTCGATCAGGTCAAGGACCTGGCCTGGTACCAGCGCCTGATGCAGATCAACCTGTGGGGCTCGGCCTGGTGCACCCAGGCGGCGCTGCCCGCGCTCAAGGCAAGCCGGGGCCGCATCGTCGCGGTCTCCAGCCTGGCGGGGCTGCTCGGCATCCCCGGCCGCACCGCCTACTCCGCCAGCAAGTTCGCGATGACCGGCTTCTTCGAGGCGCTGCGCACCGAGGTCGCCGCTCACGGCGTCAGCGTCACCATCGCCTATCCCGGCGTGGTCGACACGCAGATCCGCCACCGCGGCTTCAATGCGCAGGGACAGGCCGCCGGGCTCAGCAGCCTGGACGAACGCGGCGCGATGACGGTCCAGGAATGCGCGCGGCTGATCCTCGACGGCACCCTCGCCCGCGAGCGCGACATCGTCATGACCACCAAGGGCAAGCTGGGCCGCTGGCTGAAGCTGCTGGCCCCGACGATGGTCGACCGCATGGCCATGAAGGCCCTCAAGAAGGAACAGCGCCCGGCATGAACGTGGACATGAGCTTGATCCTGGGCGCCCGCGCGGGCGGGCATGGGGCCGGATTCCCCAGCGACTGGGTGCTGCGCTGGTCGCAGGCCTGGCGTGACCGAGACGGCGCCACCGCGCTGGACCTGGCCTGCGGCTCCGGCCGCCACCTGCGGCTGCTGGCCGGCGACGGCGTCGCGGTCACCGGCGTGGACCGCGACGCGGCGGCGCTCGAGGGACTCGCCGGCGTGTCCGGGCGGGTCGAGCTGATCGAGGCCGATCTCGAGCAGGGCCCCTGGCCGCTGGCGGGCCGCGTCTTCGATGTCGTGATCGTCACGAACTACCTGTGGCGGCCGCTGCTGCCGCGCATCGTCGCGGCCGTCGCGCCCGGCGGCTGGCTGATTTACGAAACCTTTACCGACGGCCAGCAGAGCATCGGCCGGCCCGCGCGGCCCGAATTCCTGCTGCGCCCCGGCGAACTGCTCGCGGCCGCCAGCGGGTTGCGCGTGGTGGCGTACGAGGACGGCTTCCTCGACGCCGGCGAGACCGGCCCGGGGGATGGCGGCGTCAACGGGCGCTATGTCCAGCGCGTTGCTGCCGTTCGCGAAAAACCGCCGGCGCCCGCCGCGGCGCCTGGGGTCTACCCGCGCTTCCAGTTGCGCTGAGCACGCAGCCCCGGAAGCGCCCCGGCGCTTCAGTAGAATCCGCCGATCACGAGGAATCCTCAATGAACGCAATTGTTGGCAGCATCGTCGCGCTGGTCACGCCGATGCACGAAGACGGCCGCATCGACTTCGATGGGCTGCGCAGCCTGATCGACTGGCACATCGACCAGGGCACCGACGTCATCGGTGTCGTCGGCACGACGGGCGAATCGCCGACCGTCTCGATGGAAGAGAACCGCGAGGTCATCCGCGTCGCCGTCGAGCACGTCAAGGGCCGCAAGCCGGTACTGGCCGGCACCGGCGCCAACGCCACCGCCGAGGCCATCGAGCTGAGCCGCTTCGCCAAGCAGGTCGGCGCCGACGCCACGCTCTCGGTCGTCCCCTACTACAACAAGCCGTCGCAGGAAGGCATCTACCAGCACTTCAAGGCGATCGCCGAGGCGGTCGACATCCCGATGATGCTGTACAACGTGCCGGGCCGGACCGTCGCGGACATGAGCCCCGAGACGACGATCCGCTGTGCCTCGCTGCCCGGCGTGTTCGGCATCAAGGACGCCACCGGCAACATCGAGCGCGCCGCCTGGCTGATCAAGCACGCGCCCAAGGGCTTCCGCATCTATTCCGGCGATGACGGCACCGCCATCGCGCTGATGCTGATGGGCGGCCATGGCTCGGTCAGCGTCACCGCCAACGTCGCGCCCAAGGCGATGCACGAGATGTGCATGGCCGCGATCGAAGGCCGCGCCCGCGAGGCCACCGCCCTGCACTTCCAGCTGCTGGGCCTGCACAAGCAGCTGTTCTGCGAACCCAGCCCCGCCCCGACCAAGTGGGCCTTGAACAAGCTGGGCCGCTGCGGCAACCACCTGCGCCTGCCGCTGACCCCGCTGACGGCCGCCGGCCAGCAGCAGGTCGAGGGCGCCCTGCGCGAGGCCGGCCTGCTCTAATCACCGCCCGCCGGCCTGGCCGGCGGCTCGATCCCTTTCTTCCCAGCGGCCGCGGGCCGCAGTGACCTACCTCGGAGATCTCCAGCGTGACTCGTCCCCTTTCTGAAAACGGCGCCTCCACCCCGGTGCGCGTGGCCTGCCTGATGGCGCTGGCCTCGCTGACGGCGTGCAGCACGTTCGAGAGCATGACCTCCGGCGACAAGGTCGACTACCGCACCCAGGCCAAGCAGACCACCGGCCTGGACGTGCCGCCGGACCTGACCCAGCTGCCCAAGGAAAACCGCCCGGCCGGCCCGATCAGCGCCGCGCAGATGGCTTCCCAGCCCAATGCCGCGCAGCGCGCCGCGACCACCGCCGCCGCCCCGGTGGCGCTGGACAAGGCCGGCTCGATCGAATTCCACCGCCTGGGCAATGCCCGCTGGCTGCACAGCCCGCTGCCGCCCGAGCAGCTCTGGCCGCAGATCAAGGCCTTCTGGCAGGACCGCGGCTTCACGCTCGAGACCGAAGACCAGAACGTCGGCCTGATGGAGACCAACTGGGCCGAGAACAAGGCCAAGCTGCCGCAGGACTTCATCCGCAAGACGCTGGGCAACCTGCTGGACTCGCTGTACTCGACCGGCGAGCGCGACCGGTATCGCACGCGCCTGGAGCGCAACGAGCAGGGCGGCACCGACATCTACGTGACGCACCGCGGGCTGATCGAGGTCTATACGAACTCGCAGCGCGACGACACCGGCTGGCAGCCGCGTCCGTCGGACCCGGAGCTGGAGGCCGAGATGACCTCGCGCCTGATGCTCAAGCTCGGCGGCAAGGAAGAAGACGCCAAGACCATGGTCGCGACGGCCCAGCAGCCGGCCCCGGCGCTCGACACCCCGAACGGCAAGGTGCCGCGCTCGCTGGCCGACGTGCCGGACCAGTTGCAGATCAACGAGGACTTCGACCGCGCCTGGCGCCGCGTCGGCCAGTCGCTGGACCGCCATGGCTTCACGATCGAGGACCGCGACCGCAAGCAGGGCCTGTTCTTCCTGCGCTACGCCGATCCCAACCAGGCCGGCAAGGAAGAACCGAACTTCTTCCAGCGCCTGTTCGGCGCGACCAGCGCGTCGAGCGCCGTCCGCTATCGCGTGTCGGTCAAGTCGGACGCCAGCAAGTCCACCGTCATGGTCCTGGACGACAAGGGCCAGCAGCAGACCAACGAGATGGCCAAGCGCATCCTGCAACTGCTGATGGAAGACGTCCGCTGAGACCGGCTTTTGATGGCGTGTCGTACGCCATCTAATTGCAGCTTTGCGCAAAACAAAACGCCACCCGAGGGTGGCGTTTTTCATGGGCATTTTCGAGGGCGGGAGTATCCAGTCAAATACCAGCCGCGCGCGAAATGCGGGATGGAGCGGCCGGCGGGATCTCGTCGGAAACACACCAGCAAAGAAAAAGCCGCATGGGCGAACCCATGCGGCTTTTTCAGGACGAGAGATCGTCTTAGTTGCTGGCGGCCGAAGCGGGAGCAGCAGCGTCCGAGGCAGCAGCCGAAGCTTCAACGGCCGGGGCCGAGGCTTCAACGGCGGGAGCCGAAGCTTCCGGAGCGGGCGTCGCCACGGGAGCAGCGGCTTCTTCCTTCTTGCCGCAAGCGGTCAGTGCAACAGCGGCCAGCAGGGAGGCCATCAGGATCGACTTTTTCATACTTGTCCTCAAGTAACTTTTAGACGAACAATCAATTACCGGTAATTAATGAAGTCGTACCAGAGTACGAGTACGAACTTCAGCAGACCAAGACGCGAGAAACCTCGAGCGCTTCCCTCGCCTAGCCAGCAATTATAGCCACCAGTTTGTAATCTCCTTACAAGCCTAGGGTGCTGCTGGCGAACGAAGCGGCAGAACGTTGCTCAATAGCGTCAAACCACTCGTGCGCCATGGCTTCTTCGCGGGTGTCGCGCAGTGAGAGCGACGCCCTTGCCGGCGTCCACAGGGTGTACGTCAGCAATCCGGGTGCCAGCAGCAAGGCCTGCGGCGAGGGGGTGCTGCGCTGCAGCAGATCGGCCGGGTCGTAGGCGCCGGCCTGGACCACGTGATCGTGCAATTGCCGCCACTGGACGAAACGCGGATGGACGCGGCGCACCGCTTCGTAGTCAGCAGCGAGCAGCCGCAGCCGGCGGTGGGGCAGCGCCCAGCCGCGCAAGGCCTCCAGCAGGGCGGGATCGGAGAGCGGCCAGGCGCTGAAATCCGGAGCGAGCCAGCATTGCTCGCGACCGCCCTGCTCCGCGGCCAGCAGCAGCGCTTGCCGCAGCATTTGCCGGACCTCCTCGGGCGTCTCGACGAGTCCGGGCTTCAGGGTTTCCGGGATCGTGGGTTCCGAAGACATGGCGGGCTCCTGATGAATCCTGGTGAATCCTGGCGAGGGCGGATCGATGGCACGCACTCAGGCGGGCAGCACCCAGCCGTCCTCGGCCCATTGGTCCAGCAGCTCGCGTGCCCCTTCGCTCAGGCGCGCGACGTCGGCGGCGCCGAGCGTGCGCCCATCCGCCAGCCGGCGCATCAGCGTGGCGTCGCGGCCGCCGGCGCGGAAGGACTGGCCGTTGATGAACACATGCGCCGCGTCGTACATCATGCGCGTGCGCGGGCTGAGACGCGCGCCCTCGCCTGCCGGCAAGGCCCCGCCCGGCTCGAAGAAGACGCGCGGCTTGGGCTCGGTCAGAGCCTCGCCGAGCGCGCGCTCCAGGGCGAGCGGTTCGGCGACGGCCTTCAGCACCGCCTCGCGCGCGAACGCGGTGAGCGCCTCCGGAATCCGGCCCGGCTCGCTCGTCGCCGCCTGCTTGGGATCGGCGTACATCCGGTCGCCGCGGGGCGCTTCCTCGTCGTCGGTCAGGCGGACCAGCAGCTCATTGGCCAGCTCGCCGCGCCAGGGCGAACGGAAACCGACCGACGCGGTCATGCAATCCCCGCCGACGGCCACGCCGTCATGCGCCCAGCCCGGCGGCAGGTACAGCATGTCGCCCGGTTCCAGCACGAAGTCCTGTTCCGGCTCGAAGTCGGCGAGCACCTTCAGCGGCACGTCGTCGCGCAGCTCGCCGGTGGTGGCCACGCCCTGCCGGCCGACATGCCAATGGCGCCTGCCGCTGACCTGGATCAGGAACACGTCATAGGAATCGAAATGCGGCCCGACACCGCCGCCGTCGCTCGCATAGGACAGCATGAGGTCGTCCAGGCGCGCTTCCGGCACGAAGCGGAACTGGCTCAGCAACTGATGCGCGGCCTCCACATGCAGATCCAGCCCCTGCACGAGCAGCGTCCATTGCGGCTTGCCCCAGGCCGGCAGCTTCGCGATCGGCCCCTGGCGCAGCGTCCAGCGATCGCCCTCCTGCCGCGAGACCAGGCGCGACTCCACCTCGTCGCTGGCGGCCAGCCGCGCCAGGCCGGCGCGGTCGATCGGCGGCTGCACGCCCGGCAGCGCCTGGCGCACCAGCAGCGGCTGCTTCTGCCAGTGGCGCTTCATGAACTGCGCCGGGCTCAGGCCGCCGAGCAGCGGCAGTGCGGCGTCGATGGCCAGGCCGGCGGCACGCGCGGTGGAAGCCGTCGCGGGCTTCGTGGGGGTCTTGGACGTGGAGGTCATGGGCGCGCATTGTCTGAGAGAATCGCGCGATGCAAATCACTGCCCCCTGCGTCGTCTCCCTGACCTGGAGACTCGAGGACGCCCAAGGCCAATCCGTCGAGGTGCTGGACCCGCCGATGGAGTTCTTCTACGGCGGCGACGACCTGTTCACGAAGGTCGAGGAAGCGCTGGCCGACAAGGCCGCCGGCGACGAAGTCAGCGTGGCGCTGGAGCCCGAGGACGCGTTCGGCGATTACGACAGCGACCTGGTCTGCTTCGAGCCGCGCGACGTGTTCCCGGAGAACGTCGACGTCGGCATGCAGTTCGAGGGCCTGCCCGAAGGCTCGTCGACCCCGGACATGCCGGCCGACCGCATCTACACGGTGACCGAGGTCTATCCGGAACACGTGGTGCTGGACGGCAACCATCCGCTGGCGGGCGTGGGCCTGCGCATCCACGTGACGGTGCACGACGTGCGCGAGGCCACCGAGGAAGAGATCGAAGCCGGCACGCTGGGCGACTCAGGCCTGAGCATCGCCGCCGGGCCGGGCCCGGACGAGCCGATCCACTGACGGCTGCCCACTTGGCGGCCCACCTCCCCGGAAGCCCCGCGATGCGGGGCTTCGTCGTTTCAGCGCTCGTCAGCAGGGCGCGTCCTCACGACCCGGTGGACTTGCCCAGGAGCGGCCTCGGTGACGGCACCACCGGCTCCCGCGAGCAAAGGCGCCGGTAGAGATCGAACACCTTGGCCTCCAATTCCGCCGGGCTGTCGCAGACCCGGGCGCCGATGAGACGCGCGCGGTAGTTGTAGATCTGCTCGCGCACCGCGTGCGACCAGCTCTGGCTGTTCGGCCCCAGGTCGAAGGTGCTGCTGCGCAGCACATGCAGCCATCCGATCAGCACCGGTTCCGGCAAGGCGGCCAGCGTGTCGGTCAAGGTGCGGGGCACCGCGCCGCGCGCGTGCAGGCGGTGGAGCATCAGCAACCGGATCACCAGCGCCGGATCGGCCGCCGCGGTCATCGCCAGCGCCTCATGCGGCGCGCCTTGCCGCGCCAGCCGGAACAGGCGCTGCAGCGTGTCGAGGTCGCAGTTCGGCAGCGCGCGCGGGGTTTCCTCCTGCGGCGGCATCAGCAGGTCGCCCTGGAAGTACCGCAGCCCGAGCGCCTTGAGCCGCAGGTAGTCGCCCGGCTCGGTCAACTGATCCGCGATCAGGACGGCTGGCCCTCGCCGGACCCGCTCCTGAACCGGCGCCCAGGCGCTCACCGGCGCGAGCGCCACGTCCAGCTTCACGAACGAGAGCATCGGCAGCCAGTCCAGGCGCGGGTCGTCCGGCGCGCTGACGCCCGCCAGCGCGAAGCGGTAGCCCCGCGCATGCAGTTGCGCGACGCGGCGCGTGGTCGCCTCCTGCACCGGCACCCCCGCCGGCAACTGGATCGCGCCGAGCTCGCCGCACAGCACGTCGGCGATCGGGCTCAGCAGCGTCACCGCATCCATCTCGATGAACAGGCATCCCGGCCGCCGATGCACCAGGCCGCCATCCAGCAGCGCCTGGCTCAGCAGCAGGCTGGTCGCGTACGGGCTGGGCGGCGGCGGAGCGCGGCGCAGCCCCCCGCTCCAGCGGAAGCGCAGTTCGGTGCCCATCGGCTCGACGGAACCGTCGATGACCGGCTGGCGCGCGAAGCGGACGCACGCGGATTCGGGCTGGACCAGCAGCCGGGCCAGCGAGACGCCGCCACGGGAAGAACGGGATGAGTGCATGACCTGGACATCGACGACAGGCCCGGGGTGTCGGGCGGGCAGTCAGTATTTCCAGGATCGCGCCGGCGTTCGATGGCTCAGCTCAGTGGCAATTCGCCCGCGCCCGACTGGGAACAGTCGGCGACCGACTCGTTTGCGGATTCCCCGCCGGCCGGCGCCGACAGCGGCAGCATCAGCACGGTCCTCGCGCCCTGCGCGGTGCGCTCGAAATGGAACGCCGCGCCGATGCGCCCGGCCCGCCGGCGCAGGCCCTCCAGCCCGGTGCCGCCCGACAGCGGCGTATCACCGCACGCGTCCGCGCCCGCGCCCGCCCTGGCGGCCGACGCGTCGCGCTGCGCCTCGCTCGACTGGCCGTTGTCCTCGATCTGCACCTCCAGCCGCTCGCCCCGCGGCACCGCCATGCGGATCGACAACCGGCTCGCATGGGCGTACTTGATGGTGTTGGCCACCGACTCCTCGACGATGCGCATCACCTCTTTCGCGAGCCTGTCCATCAGCACGATCTCCGGCCCTTCGGGGATGTCGTACTCGATCTGGAAGTCGGCGCGCGACAGCGCCTCGTCGAGGTTGCTGCAATAGGTGAAGAGGATGTCGTGGATGGTGCGCTGCTCCTGCACCTCGGTGACCGAGATGATCTCGCGCAGGTCCTTGAGCGCGTCCATCAGCCGGAGCTCGAGCCGCTCATGGTCGATGTCGCGATCGCGCACGCTGAACAGCGTCGTCACCAGCTTGGAGCCGATGCCGTCGTGCAGGTCGCGGTAGATGCGATCGCGCTCGCCCTGCGCGGCGGCTTCGTTCTCCATCTCGCGCTGGCGGTTGTAGCTGACCAGCAATTCGCGCTCGCGCTGCTGCAGGGTGTCGCTGAGGATGCGGTTGTGGTCGCGGATGCGTTTCACGTTCGCCTGGAACTTGGTCAGCAGGATCTGCGCGACCACGAACAGCAGCAGCGGCACGCTCAGGTGGCTCAGGAAGATCGGCGTCACCAGCAGGTGCGAGAGCGCCCATCCGGCGTCCGACATCGGGAACTGGATCAACTGCACCACCGCGTTGTGATCGCGCAGCGCGAACACCTGCGCCAGCACCGACTGGAACAGCAGCGACATCGCCGTGCGCGAGCGGGTGCGCGCGACATGCAGCGTCAGCCGCGAGCATGCGAAGAGATGGAAGACCAGCAGCACCGGCAGCCAGTAGACATCGAGCCACTCGCGGCCGCGCGTTCCCAGCACCGGATACGCGAGCGCCGCGAACGACGCCGCGCTGAACAGCGCCACCCGTCCGGCACGGCCCAGCGGCTCGCCGACGAAGGCGAAGATGAACAGCGTCAGCACCCCCACCACGCCGCCCAGGCAGGCGTACTGGGCCCAGGTCCACAGCGGCATCATCGGCGCCGGCACGTAGGGCAGCAGGATCAGCGTGAACAGCACCGACCACAGCACCGTCGTCGCGCCCGCGTGCAGGAACACCGCGCCATCCTTGTGGCTGGCGAGCCAGGCCCCCAGCATGAACATGCCCGCCAGCAGGCAGAAGACATTGGAGGCGTTGGCCAGCGACGAACCGATGAAGCTGGTCAGCTCGAAGATGTAGGAGACGGTGGCCAGCTCGCCGATGTAGACCGGCGCGAGCTGGAGATGCGGATCCCAGGTCGTGAGCTCGATCGTCAGCTGGTTGCCTTCGGACCGCAGCAGACGGCGCGCCAGCGGGACCTGCAGCGGGCGGTACCACTTGTAGCGGGCCTCGGCATTGGACTTGGGCAGGCCGGCGACCCAGACCCCGTTCAGATAGACGTCCATGCCGTCCAGCGCCTGGCTGATCAGCAGGCTGGTGCCGGGAATGCGCGCGCCGCTGCGCGGGCCCTGGCAGCAAGGGAGCGGCCGGGCCAGGAAGCGGTCCAGGTCGATGCGGAATCTCGCCCGCTTCAGTCCGGGCACCTGGCTGAGGTCATGGACATAGGGCAGCGCGATGCGCGCCTCGTCGATGAGGCGGCGGCCGCGCAGGCGCGCCGCCTCCGGCCCGGCGTCCCGCGAATCGGCGCCAACGGCCACGATCTCCAGGTCCTGCGCCGCCTCGACGCGGTAGACCCGCGTCGCCAGGCTGCTGGTGGCGATCACCAGCACCGACAGGATCGAGAAGGTCAGCCAGAAGAACACCGTCTTCAGCGACCCGCGCCGGGGACTATTCATCGATGAGCCCATGCAGCCGCGCCGCGTTGGCCGCCATCGCGCGCGACTTCACGCCCAGCTTGCGGTACACGCTGCGCAGATGCTGGTTGACGGTGTGATGCGAGATGCTCAGGCGCCGGCCGATCTCCACGATGGGCAGGCCCTCGACGAGGTGGCGCAGCACCTCCCACTCGCGCTCGCCCATGCCGAGGTCGCGCAGCACCTTCTGCCGGTCGACCTGCGGGCGCTCGTTGTTCTCGAGCATCGTGATCCGGTCGACGACCAGCTGCGCCACCGCCGGACTCAGCGGCGCCTGGCCGTTATGCGCGCTCACCAGCTTGTCCACCATCGCCGGCTGGATCTCGTCCTTGAGCAGATAACCGCTCGCCCCGGCGCGCAGGCTGCGCATCACGTGCTTGCTGTCGCCGAAAGTGCTGACCACCACGCTGCGCGACTCCGGACACTTGTCCTTGATGAGGCGGATCAATTCGACGCCGTCGACGTCGGGCAGCCCCAGGTCGACCACATACAGGTCGGCGCGGTTCGCCAGGATCGCGGCGATGGCCTCGCCGCGATTCTTGGCGATACCGACCACCTCACAGAAGCTGCTGTTCGAAATCACATCCACCAGCCTTTTCATGACGGCCGGATCGTCTTCGATGATCACGACGGCAATACTCATTCGTTGGCTCCTTCTCGCTCGTTTTCCCATTGCCCGAGGGCGGACACAGTTTCGCGAGCGAGAGGAATCGGACAATCACCGAAGCAAGTAAACCAAAAAACGCCAGCTAACAGGATTCAGTGGGGGGCGGGGATTCCCGGCGGACGGCGCCTCCCTCCGCCGGTGAATGGGTGGACGCCCGGCCCCATCGGCCTTTGACCCATTCATCGGCGCTCGCCGCCAGGCAGGTGATCAACAGCATCAAGCCGCCGCTCACGAGCAGATAACCAATTCCAGTAAGTTCAAATGTGTGATGACCCGGCAGCGGCGGGTCGGCCCTGTCGATCAGCAGGCAGCTTGCCCCCGCCAGCGTCAGACCGATCGAGACCGCGTAGATGTTTCTCATGGCAAAAATTCATTCGCAAACTTCTGGGGGCAGTGTCATCCACTGCGATCAGTTTGCTAATCACTCATTAATGTGTGGATTGACTTGGAGTTGCTATTTTCGAGAAATCCCAATCGGGAATTTCATGAATAGCGAACATGCATGCCCGCATATCGGAAGGCCGTGCCTTCGATCCGGATGTCAACCCTGGGCGCGGGTGTCATTGAGCATTTCGCGGTAATGCGCCAAATGCACGGACTCAGTCGTGATAAACCGGCGCCGCAAGACCCGTTCGACCGGTCCACCGATGAGGGAAAACAAAAACGGGCGCCCGAAGGCGCCCGTTCCTGGGGAAAAGGAAATTCCGCGCGTCAGCGCAGGAATTTCCCGCGGGGATCGATGATCGCGATATCCGCGTAATTGGTGCCGGTATGGTCGGTGGGGCTGAAACTCAGCTCCATGCCGCCGAGGTCATATCGGGACATACCGTTGAGCGCCCGCAGCAGGCTCGCGCGCGACGCGTCCTTGCCGGCGCGCTTCAGGGCCTCGACCAGCACCTTCGCGCTGGCGAAGCCCTCCATCATGGCCGGCGTGACCAAGCCGCCGCTCTCGGCCGGCTTGGCCTTGACCAGGTCAGTCAGCTCGCGCACCAGCGGCAGGTTGGTGCTGCGCTCGCTCGGGAACACCTGCGAGACGATGACGCCCGCGGCGTTCTGGCCCAGCAGCTGGACGAAGCCGTTGGAGGCGTTGTTGGACAGGGTTGCGCCCAGGATGCGCGAGCCGGCGGCGCGCAGGCCGTTGATCGTGTCGGCCGTGATCTGCTGCGACGCGACCAGCAGCACGACCTGCGGATCGGCCGCGATCAGCTGCTTGACCATGCCGGCGACGTCCGGCTTCTCGCGGTCGTAGGTGAAATGGGCGACCGGCTTGGCCTTGCGGTCGGCGAAGCCGAGCATCGCGCCGGCCACGCCGTCGGCGCCGAAGGTGTCGTTGACCTGCACCAGCGCGATGCGGGTGTTGCCCATCTCCAGCAGCAGCTGGACGGCGCGCTCGGCCTCGCGCTGGTAGGTCGAGCGCACGTTGAAGACATAGGCCGGCACCGGCTTGTGCAGCAGCATCGCGCCCGTGGAGGGCGCCACCAGCGGCACCTGCGCCTTCTCCAGCAGCGGGATCACCGCCTGCGTGTGCGGCGTGCCGCGGGTCAGGAACAGCGCCACCGCGCCCTTGTCGATCAGCGTCTGCGCGTTGGCCGCGGCGCGCTTGGGATCGAAGCCGTCGTCCAGCGACTGCAGGTCGATCTTCTGGCCGTTGACGCCGCCGGCGGCGTTGACGTGGTCGATGTAGAGCCGGGCGCCGAGCGTCAGTTCCTTGACGCTGGCCGAGACCTGGCCGGTGAAGCCGGCCGTCTGGCCGATCAGGATATCCGCGTGGGCGGCGGTGCCCAGGCCCAAGGCCAGCGCGGCGGTGGCGGAAGCGGCGAGCCGGCTCAGGCGCCGGCTCCAGGAAGGCTTGCTCATGGTGTTCTGTCCCCGCCGGCGCGCGGGTAGCGGCCGGCCGTGTCTCCTGCACGCCGGCGCGCGGGTGGGCGCCGGCCCCTCGGCGCCCTCCCCCGCATTCAGGGGGGATCAGCGCCCGGCGCGCATCTTAGCGACGATGTCCTGGACCTTGCCCAGCAGCGCCGGGGTGTCCAAAGTCAGAACGTTGCGATTCGACAGCAGTTGCCGTCCGCCCACCCAGACGTCCGTGACATGTTCACGCCCGGCCACGTAAACGAGCTGCGCATCGGCGTGATAGACCGGCTGGCATTCGATCGAGTCCAGCGCCACCGCCACCACGTCGGCCAGCTTGCCGGCCTCGAGCGTGCCCAGGTCCTTGGCCCGGCCCATGGCCTTGGCGGCGCGCACGGTGGCCATCTCCAGCGCGGTGCGCGCGGAGACCGTCAGCGGATCGCCGGTCACGCCCTTGGCGAGCAGCGCGGCGGCACGGATCTCGCTGAACATGTCCTGGCGGTTGTTGGATGCCGCGCCATCGGTACCCAGGATGGTGTTGACGCCGGCCGCCTCCAGCGCCTTGACCGGCGCCACGCCCGAGGCCAGCTTCAGGTTGGAGCTCGGGTTGTGGACCAGGTGCACGCCCTGCCTGGCGACCAGGTCGATCTCCTCGCCGTTCAGGTGGACCATGTGCACCGCGATCATCTTCGCGTTGAGCAGGCCCAGCTTGTGCAGGCGGGCCAGCGGGCGCTCGCCGTACTGCTTCAGGCTGCCGTCGATCTCGTCCTGCGTCTCGTGGATGTGGCAGTGCATCTGCAGGTCGTACTTCTCGGCCAGCTCGCGCAGCTGGATGAAGGTCTCGTCGGAGACCGTGTACGGCGCATGCGGCGCGCTGGTCCAGTCGAGCAGCTTCTCGCCCTTGAACTGCTCGTAGGCGGCCAGGCCCTTGGCGATGTAGTCCTGCGCGTTGGCGGCGTAGCCGGTCGGGAAATCGATGACGTTGATCGACACGCCGGCGCGGATGCCGCTGTCCACCGCGGCACGGGCCATCGCGGTGGGGAAGAAGTACATGTCGTTGAGGTAGGTCACGCCGCCGCGCAGCGCCTCGGCGGCCGACAGCAGCGAGCCGGTGTAGGTCCAGTCCTCGCTGACCCACTGGCGCTCCAGCGGCCAGATGTGGTTGTTGAGCCAGTCCATCAGCGCCAGGTCGTCGGCCACGCCGCGCAGCAGCGACATCGCCGAGTGCGTGTGGGCGTTGATCAGGCCGGGGATCAGCACGTGCTGCGGGAGTTCGACGCGCTCGGCGCCGGCGTAGCGCTTGAGCGCCTCCTCGCGCGGCAGCACGGCGGCGATGCGCTCGCCCTCGATGGCCAGCGCGTGCTGCTCGAGCACCGGGCTGCCGGGAGTCATGGTGATCAGCCAGCGGGGCAACAGCAGCTTCACGGCTTGGGTCGTCATCGGGTTCTCCTCACATCCTCAAGAATTCAAAAGATCTCGTCGAACAGCGCCAGCACGCGCGCCGCGTCGACCTCGACGCAGACCTGCTGCGCCGGGTGACCGCTCCAGGGCGTGCCGGCGCCATGCTCGCCGCGCCAGTCCTGGATCGTCTGGCCGGTCGCGATGCCTTCCAGCACGACGCGAACCGGGCCGGCGCGCCGCGTGAAGGCCTCGGGCACGAGCAGGATCGCCGCGGCGCTCGCGTCATGGGCATAGATGCCGCCGATGCCGTCGCGCGCGTCGTAGAACTGCTGGTAGTGGCGCGTGGCCTGCCAGAGCAGTTCGCCGGCGCCATCGCCGCGGCCGCGCAGCTGCTCGAGCGCGGACTCGCGCATGATCGCTTCCTGCGTCACGTCCAGGCCGACGATGGTCACCGGCCAGGCGGCGGTGAAGACGCGGTCGGCGGCCTCGGGGTCGGCCATGATGTTGGCCTCGGCCACCGGCGTGACGTTGCCGCCATGGCCGCGCAGGCCGAAGGCGCCGCCCATCACGACGACCTGCTTCACCTTGCCCGCGATCGACGGGTCGTGCGCCAGCGCCAGCGCCAGGTTGGTGAACGGGCCCACGGCCACCAGCGTGATCTCGCCGGGCCGCGCGTTGACGAGCTCGCAGATCAGCTGGTGCGCGGGACGCGGATCCAGCGGCCGCGTGGGCGCCGGCAGCCGCGCGCTCATGCCGCCCAGGCCGTCGTCGCCATGCACGTGGGTGGCGTCCTTGCGGCGGCGCTCGTCGCGCAGCGGGCCCGCGGCGCCGGCGGCCACGGGGATGTCCTTGCGATAGAGCGCGGCCAGGCCGCGGGCGTTGCGGGTGGTGGTCTCGACCGGCGCGTTGCCGAAGGCCGTCGTGACGGCCACCAGCTCGAAGCGCGGGTGGCAGGCCAGCAGCGCGAGCGCGAGCGCGTCGTCGATGCCGGGATCGGTGTCGAAGAGGACCGGGATGCGGCCGGTGGCCGCGTTCGTGCTGTCCATGGGACTACTGCGCTCCAGGGTCAGGGGTTGCCGAGGGCCGAGTGTGCCGCGTTCGCGACCAGCGTGGCGAGGTCGGGCAATTCCGGCAGCTCCGAGCGGTGCGGCATCGCCTGCTGCACGCCGGCGCGGCTGACCGCCAGCGCGGCGGCCGACTGGCCCAGCGCCGCGGCCCGCGCGGGCGAGAGGCCCTCGGCCAGCCCGACGGCCAGGCCGCCCACCAGCGTGTCGCCGGCGCCGACGGTGTCGACCGCCTCGACGCGCGAGGCGCCCAGGTGCAGGCCGTCCGGATGCGCGTCGCACAGCAGCCAGGCGCCGGCGCCGCCCAGCGTGACCAGCACATGGCGCGGGCCCAGCGTGCGCAGGTGCGCGGCGGTGGCGCGGGCGATCATGAGGCCATCGGCATCGCCGGGCAGCGACACCGCGCGCGACAGCTGCAGCGCCTCGGTCTCGTTGACGACCAGCCAGTCGCTCAGCGCCAGCAGCGCGGCGGGCAGTTCCTGCGCCGGCGCGGCGTTCAGCACGGTGGTGACGCCGGCCTCGCGGGCGATCTCGAAGGCGCGCTGGATGGCCGGCACCGGCACCTCCAGCTGGCCGACGACGACGCGCGCCTGGCGCAGCAGCGCCCCGCCCTGCTCGACGTCCGCGCCGTCCAGGTCCGCGTTGCTGCCGGGCACGACGACGATCGCGTTCTCGCCGCCCTCGCTCGCCACCATGATCACGGCCACGCCGGGCCAGGCCGCGTCGTCACGGCGCACGGCGGCGGTGTGGACGCGCTCGGCCTCCAAGGCCTTCAGCAGGTCCTGGCCATGCTGGCGCATGCCGATGCGGCCGATCAGCGCCACTTCGGCGCCCAGCCGCGCCGCGGCCACCGCCTGGTTGCCGCCCTTGCCGCCGGGCGTGCCGGCGAAGGCTTCGCCGATCAGGGTCTCGCCCGGCGCGGGCAGGCGCGCGGCGTGGGCCACGAGGTCCATGTTGACGCTGCCCACCACCACCACGGTGGCCGCAGCCTTTGCTGAGGTCATGAATGCTCCGGAGACGACGGCGCCGCGGTGCTCTCGCGCAGCACGACCTGCGGCACGAGTTGCAGGTCCTTGTAGGGCGCCTGGGGATTCTCGATGCGCTCGATCAGCGCGCGGCCGGCCTCCCGGCCGAGGTCGCGGATCGAGCAGCCCACGCTGGTCAGCGCGGGATAGACATAGCTGCCGAGCTCGATCGCGTCGAAGCCCACGACCGAGAGCTGGCGCGGCACGGTCAGGCCGAGCTCGGCGGCGGCGCGCAGCGCGCCCATGCCCATCAGGTCGTTGCAGGTGAAGACGGCGGTCAGCTCGGGCTGGCGGCGCAGCAGCGCCTTGACGGCCTCGTAGCCGCCGGCGGTGCTGAAGTCGCTCTCGGCCAGCCACTCGGGCCGCGCCTCCAGGCCGCGCTGCTGCAGCGCGTTGCGCCAGCCGGCGACGCGCTCGGTGGTGACCTCGAATTCGGCGGGACCGCTGACGCAGCCGATGCGGCGATGGCCCAGTTCGAGCAGGTGGCGCACGACCTCGAAGGCGCCGAGCTGGTTGTTGACGCTGACGCGGTCCGCGCGCGCGCCCGGCACGAGGCGGTCCACCGTCACCACCGGCACGCTCGCGTGGCGGAAGGTGCTGGCCAGCGCCTCGGTGTCGCCGGCGGAGCTCAGCAGCAGGCCGTCGATGCGCTTCTCCAGCAGCGTGCGCAGGTAGGACTGCTGGTGCTTGGGATCGTTGTCGGAGTTGCACAGGAAGACCGAGTAGCCGGCCTGCCGGCACCACTCCTCCGCGCCCACCACCAGTTCCGCGAAGAAGGGATTGCGGACGTTGGGCACCAGCACGCCGACGATCTTGGTCTCGCTGCGCCGCAGCGAGCGCGCCACCGCGCTGGGCAGGTAGCCGATCTCCTCCACCGCCGCCAGCACCCGCGCGCGGGCCTCCGCGCTCACCGGCCGCGTGTTGTTCAACACGTGCGACACCGTGGTGAAGGACACCCCCGCCAGCGCGGCCACATCCTTGATGGTGCTCATCGGTAGATTCGGTCCCCAGGTCGTGCCAAACTTGGTGGTTCGGTCAATTGCAAACGTTTGCAGAGCATACCCCAAGCTTGACGCGGACGGACTGGGGTGAGCCCTGCGCATGACATGACGTCAGGCCCGCGCATGAAAAAAGCCCCTGGGCCGCGGCGCAGGGGCTTGCTGTGTCGGGACCGGTCCGCGGACCGGTTCGACCTCCACGCGATCAGCGCTGGGCGATCGGCTTGACGTCGCGCTTGGTGGCGCCGACGAACAGCTGACGCGGACGGCCGATCTTGTACTCGGGGTCGCCGATCATCTCGTTGAGCTGGGCGATCCAGCCGACCGTGCGGGCCAGCGCGAAGATGGCCGTGAACAGCGGCACCGGGATGCCGATGGCGCGCTGCACGATGCCCGAGTAGAAGTCGACGTTCGGGTACAGCTTGCGGGCGACGAAGTACTCGTCTTCCAGCGCGATCTTCTCCAGCTCCATCGCCAGCTTGAACATCGGGTCGTTGTGCAGGCCCAGCTCGTTCAGGACTTCGTGGCAGGTCTCGCGCATCAGCTTGGCGCGCGGGTCGTAGTTCTTGTAGACGCGGTGGCCGAAGCCCATCAGCTTGACGCCGCTGTTCTTGTCCTTGACCTGCTTGATGAAGTCACCGATCTTGGCCACGCCGCCGTTCTTCTGGATGTCCTCCAGCATGTTCAGCGCGGCTTCGTTGGCGCCGCCGTGCGCCGGGCCCCACAGGCAGGCCACGCCGGCCGCGATCGCGGCGAACGGGTTGGTGCCCGACGAGCCGCACAGGCGCACCGTCGAGGTCGAGGCGTTCTGCTCGTGGTCCGCGTGCAGCGTGAAGATGCGGTCCATCGCGCGCACCAGCACGTCGTTGGGCTTGTACTCCTCGCAGGGCGTGGCGAACATCATGCGCATGAAGTTGCCGGCGTACGAGAGGTCGTTCTTCGGATAGATGTAGGGCTGGCCGATCGTGTACTTGTAGGCCATCGCCACCAGCGTCGGCATCTTCGCGATCAGGCGGATCGCGGCGATCTCGCGGTGCTCGGGGTTATTGATGTCGGTGCTGTCGTGATAGAAGGCCGACAGCGCGCCCACCAGGCCCGTCATCACGGCCATCGGATGCGCGTCGCGGCGGAAGCCGCGCAGGAAGAACTGCATCTGCTCGTTGACCATCGTGTGGTTGGTCACGCGGCTGACGAACTCCTCCTTCTGCGACGGGGTCGGCAGTTCCCCGTAGAGCAGCAGGTAGCAGGTCTCGAGGTAGTCGCAGTTCACCGCCAGCTGCTCGATCGGATAGCCGCGGTACAGCAGCTCGCCCTTGTCGCCATCGATGTAGGTGATGGTCGAGTTGCACGAGGCGGTAGACAGGAAGCCCGGGTCGTAGGTGAACTTGCCGGTCTGGGCGTAAAGCTTGCGGATGTCGATCACATCCGGACCGATGGTGCCCTTGTACAGGGGCAGATCCATTTGCGGGCTGCCGTCGGAGAACGACAGGGTGGCTTTGACGTCAGACGGGGTCATGGGCATTCCTTATGACTTCGGGGGTTCTTGTTTACTGAGGGGTCCGCAGCATCGCGAGCACCGCATGCACGTCGGGCCGGTCGAGGTCGTCGGCCGGCTCCTTGCGGGCCAGCAGCAGATCGAGCAGGTCGTTGTCCGACAGGTCCATCAACTGCCGCAGGCCTTCCGCGTGGAACTCGGTGAGCCCGCCTTCGTGCCGCCGGAAGAACCGCTCGATGAAAAGGTCATTCTCCAGCAGACCACGGCGGCAACGCCATTTCAGTTTGGAGAGATCCCTCTCGTCGATGAGGGTGTTCGTGGCGGCGGCGTTCATGCGTGTGCGCGCTGGGGGCTTGGCTTCGTCGAACTCAGACGGCGCGACGCACCATCAGTTCCTTGATCTTGCCGATCGCCTTGGTCGGGTTGAGACCCTTGGGGCAGACGTCGACGCAGTTCATGATGGTGTGGCAGCGGAACAGGCGGTACGGATCCTCGAGGTTGTCCAGTCGCTCCGCGGTGGCCTGGTCGCGGCTGTCGGCGATGAAGCGATAGGCCTGCAGCAGGCCGGCGGGACCGACGAACTTGTCGGGGTTCCACCAGAAGCTGGGGCAGCTCGTCGAGCAGCTCGCGCACAGGATGCACTCGTACAGGCCGTTGAGCTCCTCGCGCTCCTCGGGCGACTGCAGGCGCTCCTTCTCGGGCGGCGCTTCCTCGTTCACCAGGAACGGACGGATCGAGTTGTATTGCTTGAAGAACTGCGTCATGTCCACGATCAGGTCGCGGACGACGGGCAGGCCCGGCAGCGGCTTGAGGATGATGACGTCCGGCAGCGAGCGCAGGTTGGTCAGGCAGGCCAGGCCGTTCTTGCCGTTGATGTTCATCGCGTCGGAGCCGCACACGCCTTCGCGGCACGAGCGGCGGAACGACAGCGACGGGTCCACCGCCTTGAGCTTGAGCAGGGCGTCCAGCAGCATGCGTTCATTGCCGGCGAGCTCCAGCTCGATGGTCTGCATGTAGGGCTTGGCGTCCTTGTCCGGGTCGTAGCGGTAGATCTTGAAGGTGCGCTTGATCATTTGAATGCTCCTGCGGCGCTCAGAAGGTACGGACCTTCGGCGGGACGCTCTCGACGGTCAACGGTTGGAGGTTGACCGGCTTGTAGGTCAGGCTGTTGGTCTTGGAATGCCACAGCGTGTGCTTCATCCACTCCTTGTCGTTGCGGCCCAGCGGGAATTCCGCATCGTCCGCGCCGCGCTCGAAGTCGTTCACCGTGTGGGCGCCGCGGCATTCCTTGCGCGCGGCGGCGGACACGATCGTGGCCTGCGCGGCCTCGATCAGGTTGTCCACCTCCAGGGCCTCGACACGCGCGGTGTTGAAGACCTTGGACTTGTCCTTGAGCGTGATGTTGCGGACCCGCTCGCGGATCGCGGCGACGGCGGTGACGCCCTCGTCCAGCAGCTTGCTGGTGCGGAACACGCCGGCGTGCGACTGCATCGCGGCGCGCAGGTCGTCGGCCACGCCCTGGGCGTACTCGCCGCCGGTGTTGGACTCCAGGCGGTTCAGGCGCGCCAGCGTCTGCTCGGCGGCGTCCTTGGGCAGCGGCTTGTGCGACTTGCCCGCGTTCCTGTGGGCATCGACGATGTGGTTGCCCGCGGCGCGGCCGAAGACCAGCAGGTCCAGCAGCGAATTGGTGCCCAGGCGGTTGGCGCCGTGCACCGACACGCAGGAGCACTCGCCCACCGCGTACAGGCCGTTGACCACGCTGCGGTGCTCCTCGCCCTTCTGGACGACGACCTGGCCGTGGACGTTGGTCGGGATGCCACCCATCTGGTAATGGATGGTCGGCACGACGGGGATCGGTTCCTTCGTGATGTCGACGTTGGCGAAGTTGTGGCCGATCTCGAGCACCGAGGGCAGGCGCCTGGCGATCGTGTCGCCGCCCAGGTGGGTCATGTCCAGCACGACGTAGTCCTTGTTGGGACCGCAGCCGCGACCTTCCTTGATCTCCTGGTCCATGCAGCGCGAGACGAAGTCGCGCGGCGCCAGGTCCTTCAGCGTCGGGGCGTAGCGCTCCATGAAACGCTCGCCGTTGGCGTTGCGCAGGATCGCGCCCTCGCCGCGGCAGCCTTCGGTCAGCAGCACGCCGGCGCCGGCCACGCCAGTGGGGTGGAACTGCCAGAACTCCATGTCCTGCAGCGGGATGTCGGCGCGCGCCGCCATGCCCAGGCCGTCGCCGGTGTTGATGAAGGCGTTGGTCGAGGCCGCGAAGATGCGGCCCGCGCCGCCGGTGGCCAGCAGCACGGTCTTGGCCTCGAGGATGTGGATCTCGCCCGTCTCCATTTCGAGGGCGGTCACGCCGACGCAGTCGCCATCGGCGTCGCGGATCAGGTCCAGCGCCATCCACTCGACGAAGAAGTTGGTGCGGGCCTTGACGTTCTGCTGGTACAGCGTGTGCAGCAGCGCGTGGCCGGTGCGGTCGGCGGCAGCGCATGCGCGCTGCACGGGCTTCTCGCCGTAGTTGGCGGTGTGGCCGCCGAACGGACGCTGGTAGATCGTGCCGTCCGGGTTGCGGTCGAACGGCATGCCGAAGTGCTCGAGCTCGTACACGACCTTGGGCGCTTCACGGCACATGAACTCGATGGCGTCCTGGTCGCCCAGCCAGTCCGAGCCCTTCACGGTGTCGTAGAAGTGGTAGTGCCAGTTGTCTTCCGACATGTTGCCCAGGCTGGCGCCGATGCCGCCCTGGGCGGCCACGGTGTGCGAGCGGGTCGGGAAGACCTTGGACAGGACGGCCACGTTCAGGCCGGCGAGCGACAGCTGCAGCGACGCGCGCATGCCGGAGCCGCCGGCTCCCACGATGACGACGTCGAATTTGCGCTTGGGCAGCGAGGTTCCGATTTGCATTTCTTACAGCCTCCAGAGCACTTGGATCGCCCAACCCGCGCAACCCGTCAACCACACCAGCGTGAACACATGCAGCGCCAGCCGTACGCCCACCGGCTTCACGTAATCCATCCAGATGTCGCGCACGCCGACCCAGGCGTGATACGCCAGGGACACGATCAGCGCGAAGGTCAGGAACTTCATCCACTGCTTGCTGAAGATGCCGGCCCACAGGTCGTAGCCGATCGGCTGGCTGGTCAGCAGCACCTGCGCGAGCAGCACGAGGGTGAACAGCGCCATGAGCAGCGCGGTGGCGCGCTGGGCCATCCAGTCGCGCAAGCCGTAATGCGCACCGACGACGGTGCGCTTGCTTCCGTAGGTTGTCATTTTTTAAGTTGCCTTGGGAGTGATCGGGGATCAGGCGGTATCGCGTCCGCGGCGCGGATCAATACAGGCCGAACAGCTTCGCGCCGAGCGCGATGGTCAGCACGACGCTCAGCACCAGCGTGACGACGGCGCTGCTCTTGCCTTGCTGCTTGCTGACGCTGTGGGTCGCGTCCATCCAGAGGTGGCGCACGCCGGCGATGAAGTGGTGGAGGTAGCCCCAGATCAGGGCCAGCGTGACCAGCTTGATGAACCAGCCCGGCAGGAAGCCGATGCCCGAGACGAAGGCCGCGGTGAAGGTCTCGTACGAGATCTCCGACGTGAGGCTGGTGTCGAACATCCAGATCACGAAGGGGAGGAGGAAGAACATCAGCAGGCCGCTGATGCGATGCAGGATCGAGACGATGCCCGCCGGCGGCAGGCGGTACGACACGATCTGCGTCACATGGATGTTGGTGTAGACCGGTCGTTTCTTGGTGGTGGCTTGGTTGGCGTCCGTCATGTCCGACCTTGTAATCAGTGTGAAACCCGAAGATTTTATTGCAACGCAACACCCCGGAAGGGTGTCCTGGGCGCTTGTCGTTTCCATGCCGTGCCATGGAAGCGTCATCGCCACAACATGAAAGCATCAGTTCAGGTCGTTGCGATAGAAGTGGTGGGTGGTGTTGTAGAGACCGCGGCGCAACTCCACCGGCTTGTCGCCGTAGGTGAAGGAGAGCCGCTCCACGCTCAGCAGCGGACTGCCTCGCGTCACCTGCAGCAGCGCGGCGGAGTCCTCCTCCGCCGCGACCGCCCGGATCTTTTCCTGCGCGCGGATCATGTGCACGCCGAATTCGGTTTCGAGCAGGCCGTAGAACGGACCGCGGTGCTCGAGCAGCCGCTCCGTCGTCAGGCCCTTGAACAGCGCGCCCGGCAGCCAGATGTCGTCGAGCACGACCGGATGCCCGCCGCTGTGCAGCAGGCGGCGGATCTCGATGACCGGGTCGCCGGCGCGCAGTTGCATCAGCCTGGCGATCCAGGCCGGCGCGCGCTGACGCCTGCAGTCCAGCAACTGGCGGCCCAGCGTCGCCGAGGCGTCGCCGTCGGGCGTCAGGCGCAGGAAGCGGTATTGCTGCTGCTGTTCCGCATGGGTGGCGACGAAGGTGCCCTTGCCTTGCTTGCGCACCAGCAGGTTGTCGGCCGAGAGCTCGTCGATGGCCTTGCGCACCGTGCCCTGGCTCACTCCGAAGCGGGAGGCCAGCTCCATCTCGCTGGGGATGGTCTCGCCCGCCTTCCACTCGCCGGCCTGCAGGCCCTTGAGGATCAGGCCCTTGATCTGCCGATAGAGCGGACTGAACGACGGCGCAGCCTCCGCGCGCGCCAGCTCGTTGAGCGGCGTCACGGGATGGACCGGGGCGGCGGGGGGTGACATGGGGCGGCATTCGAGCACAAACGCCGCGCGAGCGTCCATCCTTCGAGGGGAGTCCGAGGCATTTAGTCTTATATAAGACACAAGAGTGTCCGAAAGAGTGTCGATTCCGCGCCATGGACGGCCGGCAATTGGGGGCGGCGCTCCATTCGGATGGGCGAAGAAGACCCTTTCGCAATCCGTGCCGCCACGGTGCTGGCCTACACTTGCCGCCGCTGGCGCGGACTGCGCCTCCTAGGTTCCCTAGATCGTTCACTCGCACTTTTCGGAGACTTCTGATGAGCAAGAAACCCGTTCGCGTCGCCGTCACCGGCGCCGCCGGCCAGATCGGCTACGCGCTGCTGTTCCGCATCGCCAGCGGCGAAATGCTGGGCAAGGACCAGCCCGTCATCCTGCAGCTGCTGGAGATCCCCGACGAGAAGGCCCAGAACGCGCTCAAGGGCGTGATCATGGAGCTGGAAGACTGCGCCTTCCCGCTGCTGGCCGGCGTCGAGGCCCACAGCGATCCGATGACCGCCTTCAAGGACACCGACTACGCGCTGCTGGTCGGCGCGCGTCCGCGCGGCCCGGGCATGGAGCGTTCGGACCTGCTGGCCGCCAACGCCCAGATCTTCACGGTGCAGGGCAAGGCGCTGAACGCCGTGGCCTCGCGCAACGTGAAGGTGCTGGTGGTCGGCAACCCGGCCAACACCAACGCCTACATCGCGATGAAGTCGGCCCCGGACCTGCCGGCCAAGAACTTCACCGCCATGCTGCGCCTGGACCACAACCGCGCCGCGTCGCAGATCGCCGCCAAGACCGGCAAGCCGGTCGCCGGCATCGAGAAGCTGGCCGTGTGGGGCAACCACTCGCCGACGATGTACGCCGACTACCGCTTCGCCACCATCGACGGCCAGCCGGTCAAGGCGCTGATCAACGATGAAGAGTGGAACCGCACCACCTTCCTGCCGACCGTGGGCAAGCGCGGCGCCGCGATCATCGCCGCCCGCGGCCTGTCGTCGGCGGCTTCAGCCGCCAACGCCGCCATCGACCACATGCGCGACTGGGCCCTGGGCACCCAAGGCAAGTGGGTCACGATGGGCATCCCGTCGGACGGCTCCTACGGCATCCCGAAGGAAGTCATGTTCGGCTACCCGGTGACCGTCGAGAACGGCGAGTACAAGATCGTCCAGGGCCTGGAGATCGATGCCTTCTCGCAAGAGTGCATCAACAAGACGCTGAACGAACTGCTGGAAGAGCAGAACGGCGTCAAGCACCTGCTGTAAGGCACGCGAGGGCCCGCTGAGGCCCGCGCGCCGCTCCTGCTGAGCGACACTCGACGGGCCGGCCTTCCGCAAGAAGGCCGGCCCTTCTTCCTTCCAGACCCCACTCCCCTTCCGCCGTCATCGCATGAGCACGCCCCTCCATCCCGCCGACGCCCTGTTCGAAGAAGGCCAGGCGCCCGTCGTCCTGCCGGTCGTCGACCATTACTGCGGCGTCGAGGCCCGCATGATCAAGAGCCTGGAGCTGCAGGCGCGGATGGGCCCGGTCTTCGACGTCACGCTCGATTGCGAGGACGGCGCGCCGGTCGGCGGCGAGGCCGAGCACATGCTGCTGGTGCTGCATCTTCTCAATGGCCCGCTGAACGCGCATGGCCGCGTCGGCGTGCGCGTGCACCCGCTCAGCCATCCGGCCTTCGAGGCCGACGTCGAGGCCGTGATCGCGGGCGGCGGCGAGAAGCTCGCCTACCTGATGATCCCGAAGCCCGAGGGCCTCGAGGACCTCCACCGCGCGGCCGCCTTCATCGACGACGCCCTGAAGCGCCACGGCATCCGCAAGCCGCTGCCGCTGCACACGCTGATCGAGACCCACGGCGCGCTGCGCGACGTGATGGCGATCGCGGCGCATCCGCGCATCGAGTCGCTGTCCTTCGGCCTGATGGACTTCGTGTCGGCGCATCGCGGCGCGATCCCGCGCTCGGCGCTGACGGTCGAGGGCCAGTTCACGCATCCGCTGGTGCAGCGCGCCAAGCTCGAGATCGCCGCCGCCGCGCATGGCCACGGCAAGACGCCGTCGCACTGCGTGGTCACCGAATTCAAGAGCGAGCGAGCGATCCAGTCCGCCGCCGAGCGCGCGGCGCGCGACTTCGGCTACACGCGGATGTGGAGCATCCACCCGAACCAGATCCAGCCGATCATCGATGCCTTCGCGCCGAGCGTCGCCGAGATCGACGAGGCGATCGACATCCTGCAGGCCGCGCAGGCGGCGCAGTGGGCGCCGATCCAGCACCGCGACATGCTGCACGACCGCGCCAGCTACCGGCTCTTCTGGCACCTGCTGCAGCGCGCGCACGGCACGGGGCAGAAGCTGCCCGAGGAAGTCGGGCAGGCCTGGTTCGCGCCCCGCCCTTCACCCCCCCCTTTGATGCCGCGCGGATCCACCCGCGAACCGCCGCCTCACGCGGCACTGACGCGGCGCTGACGCGAGGCGGGCCGCCGCCCTCCGCGGCGCGCACAACCGGTGTATCCCCTAGTCGGAATCAACCGATTGACACATTAATTCGACGCAGCGGGCCGCCGGGCTGCGGTAACAATTGCGCATCGCCGCCTCGCGGCGTTTCGTTTTTCGGCCACCCGCGCAGGCGGGTGGTTTCCCAGGTCCACTCCTCCCCACTCCGAATGCGACTGACCGCCCTCCTCCTGTCCGGCGCCGCTGCCGCCGCGCTGACGCTGACCGCCGGCATCGCCGCCGCCCAACCCGATCCGAACGCCGGCGCCAAGCCCGCCGCCGCGAAGGCCAAGACGCCCGCGAAGACGGCCAAGAAGCCGGTCGCCAAGACCCCGCCGCCTCCGCCCCCGCTGCCGGAAGCCGACGAGGAACAGCTGGCCGCCGCCAAGCGCGCCTACCTGGGCCAGTACGACTGCGAGTTCAAGCAGTCGATCAACATCCAGCCCAACGCCAAGCACGCCGGCTACATCGACGTGGCCTTCAAGAAGGACATCCTCACGATGAAGCCGGTGCTGTCGTCCACGGGCGCGCTGCGCCTGGAAGACATCACGGGCCGCACGCTGATGGTCCAGATCGCCAACAAGTCGATGCTGCTGGACGTCAAGGCCGGCCAGCGCCTGGTCGACGACTGCATCCATCCCGAGCAGCGCGCCGCCATCGAGGCCGCCCGCGCCTCGTCGGCGCCCGCCGGCGAAGGCCTGGGCATCGCCCCGAGCAACCAGTAAGCGCCGCGCGCGCGACAGGAAGCCGCCCTCGAGGCGGCTTTTTCATGCGCGCCTGCGCTCCAGTCCCGCGCTTTCCGCAGCGGCGCGGTCGGGTTCACGAGCCGGGACTGGCTTTCACGAGCCGAAAGTACGTACAATTCATGCATACTTTCTGAATCATACCGATGCCGATGGACCGGTCATGAATTCGCCAGAAGCGTCGCCTAATCTCCCAGCACCGCCAGGAGCCCGCATGGAAGCCACCGTTGCCGAACGAGGTCAGATCACCCTGCCCAAGGCCGTGCGCGACGCGCTCGGACTGACCAAGGGCACGACGCTCAAGGTGGAGCTCGACGGCGCGCGCATCATCCTGCGCAAGAACGTCGACGACGCCATCTCCCGCGCCCGCGGCCGCTTCAAGCTGCCCGAGGGCACCTCCACGGATGACGTCATGCGCGAGCTGCGCGGCCGCACCCCGGACCAGTCCTTCGACGAGCCCACGGACGCCTGACACGATGATCGCCGTCGACAGCTCCGTCCTCATCGACCTCCTGGGCGACGCGCCCGGCGCCGACGCGGCCGAGGCCGCGCTGCGCCTGGCGCTGTCCAGCGGCCCGGTGGTGCTGTGCGACGTGGTGCTGGCCGAGGTCACCGCCGGCCTGGGGCACGGTTCCGAGGTGATGGACGCGCTGGAGGAGATGGGCCTGCGCTTCCTGGCCATCGACCAGCGCGCGGCGATCCGCGCCGGCGAGATGCAGCGCAAGTTCAAGCAGCGCGTGGCCGACAAGGGCGCGCCCTCCGGGGCTTCCGCGCCCGAGGCCGCCGCCACGCGGGCCATGCCCGACTTCCTGGTGGGCGCGCACGCGATGCTGCAGTGCGACGGCCTGATCACCCGGGACCAGGGCTTCTTCCGAGACTATTTCAAGGGCCTCAAGGTCATCGTGCCCAGCGCGCCGTGACCGCCGAGACCCGCTCTTTCGACCCAAGCAGAGACCACACTGGAGTTCGCATGCTGCAAGCCTATCGCCAACACGAAGCCGAACGCGCCGCGCTCGGCATCCCGCCGCTGCCGCTCGACGCGAAGCAAGTCGCCGAGCTGATCGAGCTCATCAAGGCCCCGCCGGCTGGCGAGGAGGCCTTCCTGGTGGACCTGCTGACGCACCGCGTGCCGCCGGGCGTGGACGACGCCGCCAAGGTCAAGGCGAGCTTCCTGGCCGCCGTCGCGCACGGCGACCTGAAGGTCGGCCTGATCTCCAAGGCCAAGGCCACCGAGCTGCTGGGCACCATGGTGGGCGGCTACAACGTGCATCCGCTGATCGAGCTGCTGGACGACGCCGAGGTGGCGGGCGTCGCGGCCGAGGGCCTGAAGAAGACCCTGCTGATGTTCGACTACTTCAACGACGTCGCCGCCAAGGCCAAGGCGGGCAACGCCAAGGCCAGGGAAGTGATGCAGAGCTGGGCCGATGCCGAGTGGTTCACCTCGCGCCCCGAGGTCGAGAAGAAGATCACCGTCACCGTCTTCAAGGTGCCGGGCGAGACCAACACCGACGACCTGTCGCCGGCGCCGGACGCGTGGAGCCGGCCGGACATCCCGCTGCATTACCTGGCGATGCTGAAGAACACGCGCGCCGACGCGGCTTTCAAGCCGGAAGAGGACGGCAAGCGCGGCCCGATGCAGTTCATCGAGGACCTGAAGAAGAAGGGCCACGTCGTGGCCTACGTCGGCGACGTGGTGGGCACGGGCTCGTCGCGCAAGTCGGCGACCAACTCGGTGATCTGGGCCACCGGCCAGGACATTCCGTTCGTCCCCAACAAGCGCTTCGGCGGCGTGACGCTGGGCGGCAAGATCGCGCCGATCTTCTTCAACACGCAGGAAGACTCGGGCTCGCTGCCGATCGAGGTGGACGTGTCCAAGCTCGAGATGGGCGACGTCATCGACGTGCTGCCGTATGACGGCAAGCTGGTGAAGAACGGCGAGACCGTGGCCGAGTTCCAGCTCAAGAGCGACGTGCTGTTCGACGAAGTGCGCGCCGGCGGCCGGATCAACCTGATCATCGGCCGCTCGCTGACGGCCAAGGCGCGCGAGTTCCTGGGCCTGCCCGCCTCGACGCAGTTCCGCCTGCCGCAGGCGCCGGCCGAATCGAAGGCCGGTTTCACGCTGGCGCAGAAGATGGTGGGCCGCGCGGTCGGCCTGCCGGAAGGCCAGGGCGTGCGTCCGGGCACCTACTGCGAGCCGAAGATGACGACCGTCGGCTCCCAGGACACGACCGGCCCGATGACCCGCGACGAGCTGAAGGACCTGGCCTGCCTGGGCTTCTCGGCCGACCTGGTGATGCAGTCCTTCTGCCACACCGCGGCCTATCCGAAGCCGGTGGACGTGAAGACGCACCGCGAGCTGCCCGCCTTCATCTCCAACCGCGGCGGCGTGGCCCTGCGTCCGGGCGACGGCGTGATCCACAGCTGGCTCAACCGCCTGCTGCTGCCCGACACCGTCGGCACCGGCGGCGACTCGCACACGCGTTTCCCGATCGGCATCTCGTTCCCGGCGGGCTCGGGCCTGGTGGCCTTCGGCGCCGCGACCGGCGTGATGCCGCTGGACATGCCGGAATCGGTGCTGGTGCGCTTCAAGGGTGAGATGCAGCCGGGCGTGACGCTGCGCGACCTGGTGCACGCGATCCCGCTGTACGCGATCAAGGCCGGTCTGCTGACCGTGGCCAAGGCCGGCAAGAAGAACATCTTCTCGGGCCGCATCCTGGAGATCGAGGGACTGCCCGACCTGAAGGTCGAACAGGCCTTCGAGCTGTCCGACGCCTCGGCCGAGCGCTCGGCCGCCGGCTGCACGATCAAGCTGAATCCGGCGCCGATCAAGGAGTACCTGACCTCCAACGTCGTGCTGATGAAGAACATGATCGCGGACGGCTACGCGGACGCGAAGACGCTGCAGCGCCGCATCGAGAAGGTCGAGGCCTGGCTGGCCAGCCCGAACCTGCTGGAAGCAGACAAGGACGCCGAGTACGCGGCGGTGATCGAGATCGACCTGGCCGACATCACCGAGCCGATCGTCTGCTGCCCGAACGACCCGGACGATGCGAAGACGCTGTCGGAAGTGGCGGGCACGAAGATCGACGAGGCCTTCATCGGTTCGTGCATGACCAACATCGGCCACTTCCGCGCGGCGGCCAAGCTGCTGGGCGGCCAGCGCGACATCCCGGTGAAGCTGTGGGTGGCGCCGCCGACCAAGATGGACCAGAGCGAGCTGATCAAGGAAGGCCACTACGCGGCCTTCGGCACGGCGGGTGCGCGCACCGAGATGCCGGGCTGCTCGCTGTGCATGGGCAACCAGGCGCAGGTCCGCGAAGGCGCGACGGTGATCTCGACCTCGACGCGCAATTTCCCCAACCGTCTGGGCAAGAACACGAATGTGTTCCTGGGCTCGGCGGAGCTGGCGGCGATCGCGTCCCGCCTGGGCCGCCTGCCGACGAAGGAGGAGTACCTCAAGGAGATGGGCGTCATCGACGCAGACAAGGCCAGCGTCTACCGCTACATGAACTTCGACCAGATCGAGGAATACGCTGAGACGGCGAAGTCGGTCGCCTGAGCGGCGGCTGATTCAAGCCTGATCGAAGGCTGAAGGCGGCGGAGGACCTCGAATCCCCTGCTCCAAAGCGAAAGGGCCCGGAGGCGACAGCTTCCGGGCCCTTCGTGTTTGGAGCGATGGGTTCACCAGCCCTTGGACACGTACTTGTTGCCGTTGGCCTGATAGCGCTCGATGGCTTCCTTGAGGTCGGCGTACTGCTCGCAGGCGGCGTTGCATTCCGTGGCCAGCGACGCGAGGCGGGTCTGCGCCTTCGGCAGGTCGCCCTTCATCAGATAGAGCTCGCCGGAGTACTCCAGCGCGTTGCGGTGATGCGGGTCGATGCGCAGCGCCTCGTCGTAATAGTGCTCGGAGGCCGCGAGGTCGGGGCTGCCGGCCTTGCGGGACACGTAGCCCATCAGGTTGTTCCAGTCCGCGCTGCGGCGGTCGTCGACGCGCTTGAGTTCATCGCGCGCGGCATCCCATTGGCGCGCCTCGATCAACTGGCGCGCGGTGGCGAGGCGGTTCGCCGCCGGCGCGGGCTTCGCGGCGGGTGGCGGCGACATGTCGGCGGCCAGCGCGGGGGTGACGGAAGCAGCGGCGGCGCAGGCGGCCACCAGGATCGACAGGGTCAAAGGCTTCATGAGGGGCTCCTCGAGCGTGATGTGGGCGTGATGCAGGACTTCCTGCTTCCACACATACGGACGCGCGATGCCGTTGGATGCACGCCGCGCCGGCAGTTGTAGGACTCACCACACCTTGACGCAAGCCCCTCCGGGCACGAAGGACGAGGCGCTATCCGGTCACTTCAGTCCGCCGCCGCATATCCTGGATCAGTTGCTCTGCATGCCGGGCAATCACATGGCCGAAGCTTTTGCAGCGTCCATCAGCGTCCGCGCGCCTGAAGCTCTCAGCTATATGCCGAAGCTCTTCTTCGGTCGTCGTCATGACGAACTCATTGTCGAAAACACCGTCCAGTTCCGCCTTGCGCCACGCTTTCAGGACATTCACGTTCAAGTCGAGAAGACCCAGCATGTACGCAGCCGGCACGTCGTTCGGATCAACGCGCAGGGCGGCGCCATTGCTCACGTCGTACATGAAGCGACGCTCGCACGTGTCGTCCATGGGGGAAATGAAGCGCTCCTCGCAGAAGTCATTTCCTTTCGCGTGTCCGCAATGCAAGCTCGCGCCCTTGACCTCGGGAACGCGAATGCAGGACGCATGCAGGTTGAGGTATTCAAGCGCCAGTTGCGCGTGCGTTTGCTGCGGTCGCGCATGCTCGACGTGGCAGGTCGTCTCGTCGATGAGCCGGCCACAGTAACAGCACACGAAAGACTGCTCCTCGAGAAGTGCACGTACCAGTGCACGCCTTGGAGCACCGGCCAACGTGTCGTAGCTTGGCGACCAATCGTCGTTTGCCCTGCTCTTCCATTCTTCAAATGCCGGCGGTGACGCTCGCTTTGCAAAATGCCTCATCGACCGATCGTCCTCTTGCGCTTGAGAAGCGCCTCAGCGCTGGCGAGTTCGCGCAACTCCGGCGCTTCACCGGCGAGTTCACGAATCTTCAACTCCGCCTGGTCGAGTTGATTCCGCGTCAGAGCTTCTCCGATCTCATCCAGCTTCTTCTTGACCGACGTGGCCTGGACCTCAGCGTCCATCAGTTCCTGCAAGACCTGATTCGAGGTCATGCCGAAACTGCCCTGCGGATTCACGGGTCCGTCCGGCGTCAGCAGGATGACGTTCTCGTGAGGCACTTCGCCGATCACCTGCGGCGAATGGCTGGCAACGATGAATTGCACCTTCGGGAAGGCCTTCGTCAGGCCACGCGTCAATGCACGTTGCCACTCGGGGTGTAGATGCATGTCGAGCTCGTCGATCAGGACGACGCCCTCGGTCTGAGATGTCACCTCATCACCCAAATGCGGATTCAGGAGACACATCCTCCGAGCAATATCGGCGATCAAACAGATCACGGCACGCTGGCCTGCGCTTAAGTGTTCGAAGGCAACCGGCTCATGGAACTCCCCATCTTGGTCATGCCATTCCACCAAGATCTTCTTGCTCTGGAAGTCATAACGAATGAACCTGAACGTTCCCAAGGCGGCGCTCAAGGCTCGGATTGCCTGACCGAGCTCATCGCCGTGAATCGCTGAGAACGTCTGCCCGGTCTCGGACGCGACCTGAAGACGTTCAAGCGACTTTGCAACTATCCAGCGTTGCAGGGCTTCCGCGTCTTGTCCAGCGATCGCCCAGCTTTCGTACCCGTGTGCGCGAGAGTTGCGCTCAACTGCAGCACTAAGCGCGTCTGTGTCTCGCACATGCCAAGCCCGACTCGCACGATAGAACGTAACGACTGGAAGTGACTGGATTTGAGGACCTTCAGAACCCTGCGCACCACTGAGCGCTCTCGCTTGTAGCGCGATATTCGGACTGGATCCTCCTAACTGAACATTTGCAAGAGTTCGATAGACGCCCCAATTCATCGGGGTGCCGTAGACCTCGCCCGAAGCTTCGACCTCCACTGGATATTGCTCTTCGAAGCGGGCTCGCGCATTTGGCGCGACTACTTTCACCCGTGCGAATCCGGGCTCCGAAAAGGGACCAGCAAAAAAGATGTTCGGAAGATTGGGGACGGCCTGTGTAAGTACCTCAAAGAACGCCTGAAGAAGTGATGTCTTTCCAGCGCCGTTCACGCCTGCGACGACTGTCATTCCTCGCTGGAAGCTAAGGTCCAGCTTCTCGTGCCCGCGGTAGTTCTTGAGCTTTATGCGTTCGATGTACATGTCGGGTGCCCTCTTCTACTCATCTTCCCACGACCTGGCGCCGGCGCCGATGAGGCTCACAAGCCCCGCACCATCTCCACGTGCGCGATCCCGGCCTCCTCGAACACCGGTCCGCGGCGCTGGAATCCGGCCCGCGTGTAGAAGCCCTCGGCGCTGAGCTGCGCGTGCAGCAGCACTTCGCGGTAGCCCTGCTCCCGCCCGGCCTGCATCAGCGCGTCCAGCACCTGGCGCCCGACGCGGCTGCCACGCATCGGCGACAGCACCGCCATCCGCCCGATCTTCGCCACGCCCGGCACGTGCTCCAGCAGCCGTCCCGTCGCGAGCGGCCGGCCCAGCCGGTTGTAGGCCACCGCGTGCGTGCAGCTCTCGTCGGCGGCGTCCCACTCCATGTCGGCGGGGATCTTCTGCTCCTCGACGAACACGGCCTGGCGGATCTTGTGCGCATCGCCCCCGAGCGAGGCCCAGTTGCCCACGCGCGCCTCGGTCATCGGCTCGCCGCGCTCGAAGCCCAGCAGCAGATCGCGCAGCGCCTGCGGAACGGCCTTGGGCACGCGCGCCACCGGATCGGCGAAGACATAGACCAGCTCGCCATGCACCAGGCATTCGTCGCCGCGAAAGACCGCGCAGCTCACCGTCAGCGAGGTCGTGCCCACGCGCTCGGTGCGCACGCCGATGTCCAGCAGCTCGTCGTACAGCGCCGAGCCCAGGTATTCCAGCGTCGACTTGCGCACGAACAGGTCGCCCTCCAGCGCCTGCATCGTCGGCCCGTAGGGCAGCGCCAGCGCACGCCAGTAGCCGCCCACCGCCGTGTCGAAGTAGGTCAGGTAGTGGCCGTTGAAGACGATCTGCTGCGCGTCGACCTCGGCCCAGCGCACGCGCAGGCGTTCGAAGAAGCGGAAGCGATCGCGGGAAAGCGCGGTGGTGGTCATGCGGACTCGACGGAAGAAGTCGAAGGGGCCGAGGGGATGGATGCCGCTGGCGTCGGCGCGGGCAGGCCGAAGGCCTCGCGCAGCGCGTCGGCGCAGGCGTCCAGCGCGAGGTCGGCCTCGGGAATGCTACGGCCCATCTTGATGAAGTCGTGCGTCACGCCGCGGAAGAGCTCCAGCCGCACCGCGTTGCCGTTGGCGCGCAGCAGGTCCGCGTAGGCGATGCCCTCGTCGATCAGCGGATCGGCCTCGGCCAGGATCAGGCAGGCGGGTGCGAGCCCCTCGTGGTCCTCGGCCTGCAGCGGCGCGAAGCGCCAGTCCTCGCGCCGCTCGACCGGGATGTACTGGTTGAAGAACCACGCGATGGTCTCGGCATCGAGCAGATGCCCCTTGGCGAAGCGGCGATGCGAATCGGTGTCCGCGTGCGCGGTCGCGCCGGGCGTGATCAGCAGCTGCATCGCCAGCGACACGCCAAGCTCGTCGCGGATGTCGCGCGCGTGCAGCGCCGTCACCGCGGCCAGCGTGCCGCCGGCGCTGTCGCCGCCGACGGCGATGCGCTCGCGGTCCAGGCCGAGCCCGGGCGCCGACTCGGCCAGCCAGGACAGCGCGGCCCAGCAGTCGTCGACGGCGGCGGGGAACGGATGGTCCGGCGCGAGCCGGTAATCCACCGCGATGACCGCCGAGCCGGTGCGCAGCGCCAGCTGACGGCACAGGCTGTCGTGCGTTTCCAGGTTGCCGATCACGAAGCCGCCGCCATGGAAGTACAGCAGCACCGGCAGTCCGCGCGGATCGCGCGCGGCGGCCTCCTCGCGTGTCACCGGCGCGTAAAGGCGGACCGGGATGTCGCCGCCGGGACCGGGGATTGCCCGATTCTCGACACGCGGCAGCGGTGCCCTCGGCAGGTCCAGGATCTCGGCGCCCATCAGGTAGGCGATGCGCGCCTGCTTGGGGGAGAGGCTGGGGAAGGACGGACGGTTGGCGCGATGGATGCGCTCGAGCACGGCGGCCATCCGCGGTGTCAACAAGGTGCTACTCAACGGGAACTCCAGGGCGTAGGCTCAGCCGTTCGCCGAGCCGCAATCGCGGGATTTTCGCAGAGGACTCGAGATGGCACTGATCCAGTATCTGACCCACATCCACCTGGAAGCCGGCGCCCGGCGCGTCATCGGCGCCGAATGCGCCCGGGCCGGCATCGCGCGGCCGCTGATCGTCACCGACAAGGGCGTGCGCGCGGCGGGCGTGCTCGACCTGGTCCTCGACGCCTGGACGGCCTCGCCGATCGATCCGGCCGCCCTGCCCGTCTACGACGGCACGCCGCCCAATCCCACCGAGGCCGCCGTGCGCGAGGCCGCCGAGCTGTACCGCGCGGGCGGATGCGACGGCCTGATCGCGATCGGCGGCGGCTCCAGCATCGACCTGGCCAAGGGTGTCGCGATCGCGGCCACGCATGACGGGCCGCTGACGGATTACGCGACGATCCTGGGCGGCGCGGGGAACATCACGGCCAAGGCCGCGCCGGTGATCGCGGTGCCGACGACGGCGGGCACCGGCTCGGAGGTCGCGCGCGGCGCGATCATCATCGTGGACGACGGCCGCAAGCTCGGCTTCCACAACTGGGAGCTGATGCCGAAGTCGGCGGTCTGCGACCCGGAGCTGACGCGCAAGCTGCCCGCGGCGCTGACCGCGGCGACCGGCATGGACGCGATCGCGCACTGCATGGAGACCTTCATGTCGTCGGCGTTCAACCCGCCGGCGGACGGCATCGCGCTGGAGGGCCTGCGCCGCGGCTGGCGGCAGATCGAGCGCGCGACCACGCATCCCGACGACATCGGCGCGCGGCTGGACATGATGGCGGCGAGCACGATGGGCGCGCTCGCCTTCCAGAAGGGGCTGGGCTGCGTGCATTCGCTGAGCCACGCGCTCGGCGGGCTGATGCCCAGGCTGCACCACGGCACGCTGAACGCGGTGTTCCTGCCGGCGGTGATCCGGTTCAACGGGATGCACGACTCGATGCGGCGCGACGACAAGATCGCCCGCATGGGCCACGCGATGAACCTGCAGGAGGGCACGCCGGCCGACGAGCTCGCCGGCGCGGTCAAGGCGCTGAACCAGCGGCTGGGGCTGCCATCGGGCTTGGGCGAGATGGGCGTGACGGTCGACCTGTACGAGCAGATCATCGAGCGCGCGCAGCACGACCACTGCCACAAGACCAATCCCCGCGAGGCCTCGGCAAGTGACTACCGGCGGATGCTGGACGAGTCGATGTGACCCGCGAAGAAGGCGCGCTTTCGGCGTGAACTCCCTCGCCCCAACGGGGAGAGGGCGGGGAGAGGGGGGCGCCCCAAAGAGCAGCAGCCTCTTTGACAAGCACCCTACCAACTAGTAGAGTGCGAACCAGTTTCACTCTGCCGCCCTCGCCTTCATGACCTCCGAGCTCTCCCCCAAGGCCGCCGAGATCGTCGCGCACACGCGCTTGCTGCTCGTCGCCGGGGGCTACAACAGCTTCAGCTACGCCGACCTGGCCGAGCGGGTGAACATCACCAAGGCCAGCATCCATCACCACTTCCCGAGCAAGGCCGCGCTGGTCATGACGGTGGTGACGCTGTACCGGCAGGAGGCGAAGGCGGGCCTCGCGTCGCTCGAATCCCAACTGGACGATCCTCTGTCCGAGCTCAACGCCTACGCGGACTACTGGGCCAGCTGCATCCGCAGCGGCGAGCATCCCTTCTGCATCTGCACGATGCTGGCGACCGAGCTGCCCTCCATTCCCGAGGACATCGCGGTCGAGGTCCGCACCCATTTCCATGACCTGAACGCGTGGCTCGCCTCGGTGCTCAAGCGCGGCGTCGCGCGCGGCCAGTTCCACCTGCTCAACAGCCCCGCGGTGTCCGCCCGCGCCTTCATGGCGCTCGTGCACGGCGCGATGCTGATGGCCCGCGCGCTCGATGATCCGAAGTCCTTCGCCACCATCGTCCAGCCGGCGATCCTCAAGTTGACCCAGCCCGCCTGACGGCGGCCCCTCGCGATGGCGGCGATGCCGCCCTTTCTTTTGACCCGAATATCTACCAAGTAGTAGATAGAAAGTGAACCGCACCATGCCTCACCCGCTCTCTCCGCTGGGCATCGCCCACACGCTGATCAGCCTCGCGCCCGTCGTGGCGGGGCTGTATGGTTTCGCCCGCTTCGGCCGCATCGAGACCGGCAGGCGCTCCGGGCGCGTCTATCTGGGCGGACTCGCGCTGTCGGTGTTCACGTCCTTCGGGCTTTCCAGCGTCGTGGGCGTCAATCCCGGTCATGTGCTGGGCGTGCTGGCGCTGCTCGCGGCCTTCGGCGGCACGCTGCTGGTGCCGCGGCTGCGCTTCCTGGGCAAGCTGGGGCCGTATCTGAAGACCTTCGGGCTCTCCTTCAGCTTCTTCCTGCTGCTGGTGCCCGGCATCAACGAGACGCTCACCCGCCTGCCCGCCGCCCATCCGCTCGCGGCCGGCCCGGAGGACCCGGTGGTGAAAACGGCGTTGCTGGGATGGCTGCTGCTCTTCATCGCCGGATTCGTGGCGCAGAGCGTGCGGCTTCGCCGGGCGCGGCCTCAAGGAGACGGCGCCGGCGATGCGTCGGGGCGGTGAACCGCCCCACCGATCAGAACCGCGAGGGGTTCTGGCATGCGGACTGCGGAGGCGCTTGATCAGCGGACCGGATGGGTACGCCCGTCCTCGTCGCGCCAATAGCGGCCGCCGCGGCCGTCGGAGTAGACCTCGCGGTCCTTGCCTTCGATGAACAGGCGTCCGATGACGGCGCCTGCGACCGCGCCAATAGCCGCGCCGGTCAGCGCGCTGCCGCCGGTGGCCGCACCGACGACCGCGCCGCCGACGGCGCCGACCGCCGCGTTGCGCACGTCTTCATGGCGATGGCGGTCCGACGCACAGCCGACGGCCATGGCCGCGCTGGCGACGACCACGAGCGTGGCCCGGGAGAGAGAGGTGGTGAGAGAGGTTGTCATGATGTCCCCTTCGTTGGTTGATGGGTCAAACAACGTTGCACCGGGGCCTTCGGCGCGCAGCCGAATCGATTGACGCTGGAGCAACGCGGGAGCGATGGCTGGCATCGACCAGAGAGCGGCAAGCGCCATGCCCGCGCGTCCGTTCCCTGAACCGACACAGATCGGAATTACGCTTGGCCCCATGACCAAGCCCTGGACCCCGTCCCGCCGCGGCCTGCTGCAGGCCGCCCTTGCCGCCGGCTGCCTGCCGGCTTTCCTGCGCCGTGCCGATGCCGCCAGCGAGCCGCTCTTCGGGCTTGGGGTCGCCTCCGGCAGCCCGAGGGCGGATCGCGTCGTGCTGTGGACCCGATTGCTGGGCGACGCGCTGCCGGCCGAGGCTGACGTGCAGTGGGAAGTGGCCGAGGACGAGCACTTCAAGTCCATCGTCGCGCGCGGCACCGAGCGGGCCGAGCCCGGAACCGCGCACAGCGTGCACGCCGAGCCGGCCGGATTGCGTCCCGACCGCTGGTATTGGTATCGCTTCCGCGCCTTGGGCCAGCAAAGCCCCGCGGGCCGCACGCGCACCACGCCGGCCGCGGACGCGATGCCCGCCTCGCTGCGTTTCTCGATCGCGTCCTGCCAGCGCTGGGACCACGGCGAGTACGCCGCCTGGAGCGACATGGCCGGACAGGACCTCGACCTGGTGCTCTTCCTCGGCGACTACATCTACGAATCCGCCACCGCCATCGACAGCAAGGCGCCCCGCCGCCACGCCGGCGGCGCCTGCCACACGCTGGACGGCTACCGCGGCCGCTACGCCCAGTACAAGAGCGATCCGCGTCTGCAGGCGATGCATGCCAACGCGCCGTGGATCCTCATCTGGGACGACCACGAGGTCCAGAACGACTGGGCCGGCGATGTGCCGGAAGACCTGGCCCCGGACTTCCATCAACGCCGCATCGCCGCCGCGCAGGCGTACTGGGAGCACCAGCCATTCCCGAAATCGATGCGGCCCAAGGGCGTGGACATCGCGCTCAGCCACCGCGTCGATTGGGGCCGCCTGGCGCGGCTGATCACCATCGACGACCGCTCCTGGCGCGATCGGCAGGTCTGCCCCAAGCCGGGCCGCGGCGGCTCCAACACCGTGAAACTGAAGGACTGTCCCGACCTGCTGAACCCGCGCCGCACGCTGCTCGGCGCGCCGCAAGAGCAATGGCTGCGCGACAGCTGGGACGCGACCCGCCCCTGGAACCTGCTCGCGCAGCAGACGCTGATGGCGCGCTTCAACGCGCAGGACCCGGCCCAGGGACCCGGCCGCTACTGGACCGACGGCTGGGACGGCTACCCCTTCGCCCGCGAGCGCCTGCTGCGCGATCTCGCGTCGCGGCGCGTGCCCAACGCGGTCGTGCTCGGCGGCGACGTCCACGCCAACTATGTCTCCGACCTGAAGCTCGACTGGGACGACGAGAAGGCCGCGGTGCTCGCGAGCGAGTTCTGCGGCACCTCGATCTCCAGCGAAGGCCGCGCGCAGTCGCACGTGGACAAGGCCCTGCCCTTCAACCCGCACATCCGCTACGGCCGCAGCGACCAGCGCGGCTACATGCGCTTCGAACTCCGGCCCGATCGATTGGATGCCGAATTGCGCAGCGTGCGATCGCCCTGGGATGCGGACAGCCCGTCGTTCACCGCGGCGCGCTTCGCGGTCGAAGCGGGACGGCCGGGACCTCAGCCGGCTTGAACGGCTCCCGACCTCCCGCGGCGTCGATGGCCCCATGAGCGGCCCGTCATTCCTCGTCGCGCGAAACAAACTCGCTACACTTCGCGCCTCGTGACCTGGGAGCGCTACCAGCGCCCTGCCCCTTGGTCACGAGTCCCTCCGCCCTTCCCCGCGGAGCGCGAGCCAGCAGGTCCCCGTCCTTCACGGGTCTTCGCCTGCCGCCAGCACCCTCGATTCCCATGCCTCCGGCGCCGCCTCGCGGATCCGGTCGATCTCGCCGTGCCTTGCTCGCCGTCGCCATGCAACGCGGATTCCTTCACCCCGCGCCGCGCGCCTTCCCGCGCCGGCGCCGCGTTGTCTTCGATGTCCATGCCCTCGCGCGCCCTTGCCCGCCCCCCTTCCCTCACCGCCATCGCCATCGCCATCGGCCTGTCGAGCCTGTCCACGGCCCACGCGCTGGAGCCGCCCGCCGCGCCGGACGATGGCCCGCGCCAGATGGACGCCGTCGTCATCTACGGCAGCGTGCAGCGCGACACCGGCTTCGCGCCGACCCAAGGCATCACCGCCGGCAAGGCCGAGATGCGCCTGCTCGAGACCCCGCGCGCCATGAGCGTCGTGACCCGCGAGGTGATGGACTCGCGCCAGATCACCAACCTGCAGCAGGCGCTGCAGACCGTGCCCGGCGTGAGCCCCGTGAACTTCGGCCGCCGCGGCTTCGACGACATCAACATCCGCGGCTTCCGCTCGACCGAGTCCATCCTCATCGACGGCCTGGTGCAGAGCCCCGGCATGTGGACGCGGCTCACCAGCTACGCCTATGAGCGCTTCGAGGTGCTCAAGGGCGCGTCCTCCATCCTCTACGGCCAGGTGCAGCCCGGCGGCCTGGTCAACGCGGTCAGCAAGCGGCCCGAGGCGGTGCGCCGCCTCGACGGCGGCATCGACCTCGGCAGCTTCAACAGCCGCACGCTGTCCGCCGACCTCAACGAGCCGCTGTCCGCGAATGGCCGCACCGCGCTGCGCGTCACCGCGCAGACCTCCGACGGCGACGATGCCACCGACCAGGTCTGGCGCAAGGACCGCTGGATCTCGCCCTCGCTGTCGATCGACTTCGGCCGCGACACCGACTTCGTGATCTTCACCAGCTACTCGAACAGCCGATGGATCCGCCAGCAGGGCACCACGCCCTACGGCACGCTGCTGGCCAACCCCAACGGCACGGTGCGCCGCACGATGTTCACGGGCGACGCCTCCTTCGGCGGCTATGACGTCGAGCAGAAGACCCTCGGCTACAGCCTCGAGCACCGCTTCAATCCGGCGCTGACGCTGCGCCAGGGCGTGCGCTACGAGGAGGAATCGGGCACCGGCAACTTCGTCGCGCTGCAGGCCTTGCAGGCCAACCGCCGCTTGCAGAACCGCTCGGCGACGCGCCAGTACCTGGACTACGACATCCTCGCCACCGACACCTCGCTGCTGGCCAGGCTCGACACCGGCCCGATCGCGCATCAATTCGTCGCCGGCCTCGACGCGCGGCGCGGCCACAGCCGGCAAGGCTCGCGCTCCTGCACGATCGCGCCGCTGGACCTGTTCAACCCGCAGTACGGCGCGCCCGCCACCTGCCCCGCGAACCTGAGCGCTTTCGCTCCGTCGACGCTGACCGCCGCCGGCCTCTACCTGCAGGACCAACTCAAGTTCGGCCAGGGCTGGACCGCGCTGGCGGGCGTGCGCCGCGACCTCTCGCGCGAGCGCATCGAGGACCGCGTCCGCAACACGCAGTCGCTGAAGAACGACGCGGCCACGGTCGGCAGTGCCGGCCTGGTCAAGGAGTTCCTGCCCGGCTGGTCGGCCTACGTCAGCTGGTCCGAATCCTTCCTGCCGGTCAGCGGCCAGGACGTCGATGGCAAGGGCTTCGTGCCCGAGACCGGCAAGCAGTGGGAATGGGGGCTGAAACACGAGTCGGCGGATGGGCGGCTCACCGGCTCGCTCGCGATCTTCGATCTCAAGCGCCAGAACGTCACCACGGCAGATCCCGTCAACGCCGGCTTCAGCGTGCAGACCGGCGAGCAGCAGTCGCGCGGCGTCGAACTCGAGGTCGGCGCGCGCCTCAAGGACGGCCTGAGCCTGACCGCCGGCTATGCCTACACCGACGCCCGCGTCACCCGGGACAACAACGCCGCGATCCTGGGCAAGCCGATCAATCTGCAGCCCCTGCACGCGGCGACGCTGTGGGCGCTCTACAAGCCGACCTGGCTGCCGAACTGGACGCTGGGCCTGGGCGGCCGCGCGGTGAGCCGCCAACGCGGCAGCCTGCCGTTCACGCTGCCGGGCTACGCGGTCGTCGACGCCAGCGTTGGCTACGCCGGCCCGGCCTGGCGCGTCAACGCGGGCTTGAAGAACCTGCTGGACAGGGACTACTTCGACGGCGCGATCAACGCCAACGTCGTGTCCCCCGCGCTGGGCCGCACCTGGACGCTCAGCCTGCAGCTGAGCTACTGAGCGCGCGCGGCGCGCCGGCGGCCGTCAGATCCAGCTCCCAGGTCTCCCCGACCAGGTCGAGCCCGAAGCCGCGGTACGGCTCGCTGCCGGTGAGCTGGTATCCCGCCTTGCGATAGATGTGCTTCGCCGCGTCGAGCTGGCTGTTGGTCCACAGACGCACGCGCCGGTAGCCGGCCTCGCGCGCGAAGCGGTGGCACTCGGCGACCAGGCGATCGCCCAATCCCAGCCCGCGGGCCGAGGGCTCGACCAGCAGCAGGCGCAGCTGCGCGACGCCCTCGACCGGCGCGCGGGTCTGGTCGTCGCGCGCCTGCACCAGCGCCACGCTGCCGATGTTCAGGCCGTCGCGCTCGGCGATCCAGCAGGCCTCGCGGCGCGGATCGAACTGCTCGAGGAAATCGGCCGCGATGCGCGCCACCAGCGCCTCGAAGCTCATGTCGAACTGGTACTCCCGCGCGTACAGCGCGCCGTGCCGCGAGATCACCCATCCCATGTCGCCCGGGCGGTGCGGCCGCAGCAGGAAACCGCCCTTCCCCGGCTTCGCGCCGGGATCCTCGAGCAGCCCCTGCACGCGCCGGAAGGCTTGCAGCAGCTCGGACTGCTGCGCCTCGCCGAGCTGATCGAGCAACTCGCCCACCTGCTCGCGCGAGCGGCGGTCCAGCGGCTTGAACGCCCTGCGGCCCGCAGGACTCAGCGTCAGCAGCGACTGCCGGGCGTCCGTCTCGCTGCGGGAAGCGCGGACCAGGTCGCGCTCCTTGAGGTCGCGCAGCAGCCGGCTGAGATAGCCCGGGTCAAGATCCAGCAGCCGTCCCAGATCGGTCGCGGTGATGCCCGCGCCGCCCTCCAGATGCGCCAGCTCCCAGAGGATGCGGCACTCGGTCAGGCTGAATTCGGAGTCCAGCAATCCCTCGTTGAGCACGCCGATGCGGCGCGTGTAGAAGCGATTGAAGCGGCGGACGGCCTCGATGCGGTCACTGTCGGTCATGGCGCGCATGCTGCGCCATATGCTTGCTTTTGGCAATCAATTGATTGCCTGAAGCGATGGTCGGGAAGTCCGTCTCAATGCCGCTGCGTGCGATTCCCGTACGTCGGGCGCGAGGGGCGGATCGCCGGCGCGTTGTTGCCCGCCACGAAATTGCCCGGCCTTGCCGCCAGCAATACCGCCAGCAGATCGGTCACCTTCAGCGGCTTGTAGAGCAGCCGGTTGAATCCGGCCGCGCCCGCGATCTCATCGGTGATCTCCGGCCCGCCGCCCGTCAGGCACACGTACATCACATGGCGGCCGGCCTCGGCATCGATCAGCTTGGCTTCGGACACCACCTCCAGCCCGTTCATGTCCGGCATGTCGAAGTCGACGAACACCAGCTCCGGCTGGAACAGCTTGGACAGCCGCAATCCGACCCGGCCGCTGTACGCCACCGCCGTCGCGCAGCCATAGCAGCGGAACAGCTCGCTGAGACTGCGCGCGCCCTCGGGATCGTCATCGATCACGAGGACCCTCAGCGCTTGCGACGATGATTCGGACACGGGGCGTTCTCCCTGAATGCAACACGACGCAACAGCAGTGCGCGCGCGACAAAGCCCGGGCGGCATCAGCCGTCCGTCGGCCTTGTCACTCGGCAAGCGGCGTGCCCGCCCCGCCCCTCCAAAACCCAGGGCCCACGGATTTGGCGGCGCGGCTAAAGTCGCCCGGTTGAGCCGCGATCAGACGGCCGGGAGTCGCTTCATGAGCGTCTTGGAAGAAGGGGTGGCCGTGGTCCCGGCCGAGCATCTCAACGCGATGTTGCTGGCGCTGCATGCGCTGCGCCGGGGCGATCCGGACATCCGCCTGCCCTTCCACTGGACCGGCGTGGCCGGCAAGCTCGCCGATGCCTTCAACGAGGTGGTCGAGCAGAACGCCTCGATGGCCGCCGAGCTCGCCCGCCTGCGCCAGGTCGTGGGCAAGGAGGGCCGCCTGAAGCAGCGCGCCGCCCTGCCCGAGATGCGCGGCTTCTGGGGCCAGCAGATCGAGTCGATCAACGCGCTGATCGACGACCTCGTCCACCCGACCAGCGAGGCGGCCCGCGTCATCGGCGCCGTCGCCGAGGGCGACCTCACCAAGTCCATGGCGCTGGAGGTCGACAACCGCCCGCTGCAGGGCGAGTTCCTCCACACCGCCAAGACCATCAACCGCATGGTCGAGCAGCTCGGCGACTTCTCCGCCGAGGTGACCCGCGTCGCGCGCGAGGTCGGCACCGAGGGCAAGCTCGGCGGCCAGGCCAAGGTCAAGGGCGTGGCCGGCACCTGGAAGGACCTGACCGACTCCGTCAACTCGATGGCCGGCAACCTCACCGACCAGGTCCGCAACATCGCCGACGTGACCACCGCCGTCGCGCAGGGCGACCTCTCCAAGAAGATCGAGGTCGACGTCAAGGGCGAATTCCTGACGCTGAAGAACACCATCAACACGATGGTCGACCAGCTGCGCTCGTTCGCGTCGGAAGTGACGCGCGTCGCGCGCGAGGTCGGCACCGAGGGCATCCTGGGCGGCCAGGCGCGCGTCGAGGGTGTGTCCGGCACCTGGAAGGACCTGACCGACTCCGTCAACTCGATGGCCGGCAACCTGACCTCGCAGGTGCGCAACATCGCCGACGTGACCAAGGCCGTGGCCGCCGGCGACCTCTCCAAGAAGATCACCGTCGACGTCAAGGGCGAGATCCTGGAGCTCAAGAACACCGTCAACACGATGGTCGACCAGCTGCGCTCCTTCGCCGCCGAGGTGACCCGCGTCGCGCGCGAGGTCGGCACCGAGGGCAAGCTCGGCGGCCAGGCCGACGTGCAGGGCGTGGCCGGCACCTGGAAGGACCTGACCGAGTCGGTGAACTTCATGGCCGGCAACCTGACCTCGCAGGTGCGCAACATCGCCGAGGTGACCACCGCCGTGGCCGCCGGCGACCTGTCCAAGAAGATCACCGTCGACGTCAAGGGCGAGATCCTGGAGCTCAAGAACACCGTCAACACGATGGTCGACCAGCTGCGCTCCTTCGCCGCCGAGGTGACCCGCGTCGCGCGCGAGGTCGGCACCGAGGGCAAGCTCGGCGGCCAGGCCGACGTGCAGGGCGTGGCGGGTACGTGGAAGGACCTGACCGACTCGGTCAACTCGATGGCGTCCAACCTGACCTCGCAGGTGCGCAACATCGCCGACGTGACCAAGGCCGTGGCCGCCGGCGACCTCTCCAAGAAGATCACCGTCGACGTGCTCGGCGAGATCCTGGAGCTCAAGACCACCATCAACACGATGGTGGACCAGCTCTCGTCCTTCGCCGCCGAGGTGACCCGCGTCGCCCGCGAGGTCGGCACCGAGGGCCGACTCGGCGGCCAGGCGACGGTGCGCGGCGTGTCGGGGACCTGGAAGGACCTGACGGACAACGTGAACTTCATGGCCGGCAACCTGACCGGCCAGGTGCGCGGCATCGCCAAGGTCGTGACCGCCGTGGCCAACGGCGACCTGGCGCAGAAGCTGACCGTCGAGGCCAAGGGCGAGATCGCCGCGCTGGCCGACACCATCAACTCGATGACCGACACGCTGGCCATCTTCGCGGACCAGGTGACCACCGTGGCGCGCGAGGTCGGCGTGGAGGGCAAGCTCGGCGGCCAGGCCAAGGTGCCGGGCGCGTCGGGCACCTGGAAGGGCCTGACCGAGAACGTCAACGAGCTCGCCGCCAACCTGACCACCCAGGTGCGCGCGATCGCGGAGGTCGCCACCGCCGTGACGCAGGGCGACCTGACGCGCTCCATCACGGTCGAGACCCAGGGCGAGGTCGCGTCCCTCAAGGACACGATCAACGAGATGATCCGCAACCTGAAGGACACGACGCAGAAGAACACCGAGCAGGACTGGCTCAAGACCAACCTGGCCAAGTTCAGCCGCATGCTGCAGGGCCAGAAGGACCTGGTCACCGTCGGCCAGCTGATCCTGAGCGAGCTGGCGCCCGTGGTCGGCGTGCAGCAGGCCGAGTTCTACGTGCTCAACATGCGCGGCGAGATGCCGCGCCTGAAGCTGATCGCCAGCTACGCCTCCGGGGGCCTGGCCACGCACGGCAAGGAGCTCTCGCTCGGCCAGGGCCTGGTGGGCCAGTGCGCGCTGGACCAGGAGAAGATCCTGCTGCCCAACGTGCCGGGCAGCGCCTTCCGCGTCGCCTCGGGCCTGAGCGAGACCGCGGCGATGGAGGTGCTGGTGCTGCCGGTGGTCTTCGAGGGCCGCGTGCGCGGCGTGCTCGAACTGGCTTCGCTCGAGCGCTTCAGCTCGACCCACCAGGCCTTCCTGGACCAGCTCACCGAATCGATCGGCATCGTGATCAACACGATCGAGGCCAGCACGCGGACCGAGGACCTGCTGATCCAGTCCCAGTCGCTGGCCGAGGAACTGCAGCGCCGGCAGCAGGAACTGCAGCAGACCAACGGCGAGCTGCAGGAGAAGGCGCAGCTGCTGGCCCACCAGAACCAGGAGGTGGAGCGCAAGAACACCGAGGTCGAGCAGGCGCGCCAGGCGCTGGAGGAGAAGGCCGAGCAGCTGGCGCTGACCTCGAAGTACAAGTCCGAGTTCCTGGCCAACATGTCGCACGAGCTGCGCACGCCGCTGAACTCGCTGCTGATCCTGTCGGACCAGCTCTGCAAGAACAGCGAGGGCAACCTCACGCTCAAGCAGGTCGAGTTCTCCAAGACCATCCACGCGTCCGGCAACGACCTGCTGATGCTGATCAACGACATCCTGGACCTGTCCAAGATCGAGTCCGGCACCGTGGCCGTCGACGTCAGCGAGCTGCGGCTGGACGAGCTGCAGCGCTCGGTGGAGCGCAGCTTCCGCCACTTCGCGGAATCCAAGCACGTGGGCTTCGCCGTCGAGATGGAGCAGCCGCTGCCCAAGTCGCTGGTGACCGACGTCAAGCGGCTGCAGCAGATCATCAAGAACCTGCTGTCCAACGCCTTCAAGTTCACGCACCAGGGCCAGGTGACCTTCAACGTGAGCGCGGCCGCCGACGGCTGGTCGGCCGATCACGAGGTGCTCAACCACGCGGGCCAGGTGATCGCGTTCTCGGTGACGGACACCGGCATCGGCATCTCGTCGGACAAGCAGCAGATCATCTTCGAGGCCTTCCAGCAGGCGGACGGCTCGACCTCGCGCAAGTACGGCGGCACGGGCCTGGGCCTGGCGATCAGCCGCGAGCTGGCGCGGCTGCTGGGCGGCGAGATCAAGCTGGTGAGCGCGCCCGGCCGCGGCTCCACCTTCACGCTGTACCTGCCGCAGCACTACACGCCGGCGCGCACCGCGCGGCAGCGCGCGGCGCCGTCCGAATCCCCGTCCACCCCCGCCGCCAGCGCCGACGCCGGCACCGAAGCGGCGGTCGGCGACGACACGAGGACCGGCACGCCGGCGTCGATCAGCGCGGCGGAGCTCGCCGAGGCCGCGGTCCAGCGCGCCGCGGCGCGCCGTGCGCCGCCCGCCGCCGCCGCGCCGCCGCCGGGCGACCCTTCGCGCACGCAATTGGAGACGGGGCCCGACAGCATCGTCTTCGCCAACGTGGCCAAGGACGACCGCGAGGACATCGGCAGTGGCGACCGGGTGCTGCTGATCGTGGAGAACGACTTGTCCTTCGCCCGCGTGCTGCTCGAGGCGGCGCGCCACGGCGGCATGAAGGGCCTGGTGGCGACGACCGGCGCGGGCGCGCTGGCGATGGCGCAGGAATTCCGGCCGGCGCTGATCACGCTGGACATCTTCCTGCCGGACATGCAGGGCTGGCGCGTGCTGGACCGGCTCAAGTCCGACCCCGACACGCGCCACCTGCCGGTGTGCGTGGTCTCGACGGACGATGCGCGCGAGCGCGCGCTGCAGGCCGGCGCGCTGGGCTTCCTGGCCAAGCCGCTGCAGTCGCGCGACGACGTCGACCGCGCGCTGCGCGATCTGCAGCGCTACCTCGACCGCCCGGTGCGGCGGCTGGCCGTGGCGATGCCCGACGGACCGGGCAGCCTGGCGCTGCTCGCACCGTTGGCGCATGACGTCGAGGCGGTGATCGTGCGCACCGCCGACGAAGCCCGCGAGGTGCTGCCCGGCGTGGACGCGCTGCTGGTGGACGCGGCCTGGTGCCCGTTCGGGCCGCAGGACGTGCTGGACGCGCTGGAACGCCGGCCGGGCACGCTGCCGCTGGCGGTGGTGGCGCTCGATGCGTCTTCCGCGGCCGCGCCAGGGGGCGCGGGCGGTGCCGAGGAGGCTGGCAGCGCGAACCGCTGGTCCAGGCCGCAGGGCCTGCCGGTGCGAACGGCCGCCGGCAGCGACGCGGCGCTGGCCGCGCTGGCGCTGGCGCTGCATCGCGCGCCGGCGGAGATGGGCGATGGGGAGCGGCAGGCGCTGCTCGACGCGCAGCAGGCGCGCTGTCCGCTGGCCGGCAAGAAGGCGCTGATCGTCGACGACGACATGCGCAACATCTTCGCGCTGGCGACGGTGCTGGACGGTCACGGCATGGTGATCGTCTCGGCCGACAACGGCCGCGAGGCGATCCGGCTGGTGCAGGAGGATCCGTCGATCGACATCGTGCTGATGGACATCATGATGCCGGAGATGGATGGCCTGGAGACCATGCAGCAGATCCGCCGCCTGCCGCGCGGCCGCGAGCTGCCGATGATCGCGGTGACGGCCAAGGCGATGAAGGGAGACCGCCAGAAATGCATCGAGGCCGGCGCCTGGGACTACCTCTCCAAGCCCGTCGATCCGGCCAACATGCTGACCGTGCTGCGGGGCTGGCTATGCCACTGAGCGCGCGCGTCCAGCCTCAGACCACTGGCAACCCGGCGCCCTGCGTCCACCCCTGCCCTGCGGCCGCTTCGATCGCCAGCTCCACCAGGGCGCGACGCGCCAGGTCTTGCGCGTTCCAGACCGCGCCATCGGCGAACTCGACGCGTTCGATACCGGCGCCGCCTTCCCCGGCGAACTGGCCTTTGATCAGGACGCTGTCGCTCTGGCTCCACCGCAGCACCAGGTCCTCGCCAAGACGCGTGGCGACGGTCCGCGACGCCGCAAGGGTGGCATCGAGCCGAAGCACGTCGATCTCCGCCGTTCCCGATCCCTCGGGTGAATCGCGAATGACGTCGTGCCCTTGTCCGAGCGCTCGGCAGTAGACATCAGCCCCGATGCCGCCTTCCAGGCGATCGTCGCCGGCGCCGCCCGAGAGCAGATCGTTGCCAGCGCCGCCGACCAGTACATCATCGTCCGCATCCGTGCTGCTTCTCGGGGGGACAAGTTCGTCCGGCGCCGGGGCGCGCAACAGCACCGTTCCAAACTGGGTATCTCGAACCACGATCCGCATCGCCGGCTTCTCCACCGCGGCGGGAGCCGCGTCCCCATAGAGTTGATCGTCACCGTCGCCGCCCATCAACTGATCGTTCCCGACGCCGCCGGCCAGGACATCGTCACCTTGCTGTCCGTACAGATGGTCCGCACCGCCGTTGCCGAACAGCAGATCATTTCCGGGACCGCCCCGGAGAAGGTCTGAACCATGGGGAGTCGCGACGAAAGGCAGTTCGTCGTCACCGAACAGCACGTCGCTTCCCTCGCCGCCGTCGACCACGTCGTTGCCGCCGTTGCCGAAAATCAGGTCGTCACCGCCCTCGCCGCTGAGCACGTCATCGCCGTGGTTTGCTGCAGTCGCACGCAGGAACCCCAGGTTGTCGCCGCTGATCTGGTCGTCCTGCGCCCCTCCATTCACGCGGTCATGCCCCTGCTCGCCATAGAGGACATCCGGGCCGTCGCCTCCTTCGATGTCGTCGTTCCCGCCGCCCGCCACGATCCAGTCGGCACCGGCACCGCCCGACAGGCGGTCGTCGCTGGGTGACGACATGACAGCGGCCGTGCCCAGGAGGCGGTGCACCGTCAATCCGCCGGGCAACACTGCCGGATCTACCCGTTCCACCTCACGGCCCAGCACCGGCGCCTCCCATGTCGGCACCTCATAGGGGCCGAACATGTCCCAGACCAGCCGGTGCCAGACGCGCCGGTTCATCTCAAAGTCCTTGATCAGAAGGTCGTCGCCCGCGCCGCCCTCGGGGGCTCCGGTCGAAGGCGGGACAGGCAACTCGATACCAAGCGGTCGCAAGGCTTCCCGAGGCGTCCGAACCTTGACATGCGCGCCGTCCAGACGGATCCACAACTCCGTGCCGACCCGTTGATAGATCTCACCGTGGCTGCCGATCCATCGGTCCGGCCCATCGACGCGGGCCAGGCCGCCGAGTTCACGCCCATCCAGCACGATGCGGCCCAGGCCATCGCTGTCAACGATCACGTCCCCGTCGGCAACCCGGTAGATATCACGGCCTTCACCGCCGATCAGCAGGTCCGCGCCCGCGCCGCCATCAAGCAGGTCGTCGCCCGTGCCGCCCTCCAGATGGTCGGCGCCACCAAGTCCGAACAGCCGATCCTCGCCATCGCCGCCGAACAGGCGATCGTCCCTCTGCTGCCCCGTCAGCTCATCCGATCCCGCGTCGCCAAACGCGGTGTGGTGCGTGATCGAGATCGGGCGCCTCGGGCGTCGAGCCCCGTCAAACTCGTGCTCAACAGCCGCAGAGCCGGGCGGACTGGTGTGAAAGTCGACACCACCCGCCAGATCCTGAAATCGCCGATACCCACCGGATCGAGTCGCCCCCTGCGTGTTGGCCTCGTTTCGGTCCATGAGCAGTGCCAGCATCTCGGATCGGGCCTCGATCCACTCGTCAGAAATCCCGCGGATGGCCTCGGAGCCGCGATCGGCGCGGTCCTGCTTCCACTCCTCGAAGCGTTCGCCCCAGACGGCGGACAAGGCTGCAGCGAGCGAAGACGAGGCGGCCAAGGCCGGCTCGAGATACAGCGTGAACGGGCTCAATCCGAAAAGCGCGGCGAAGGCGCCGAAGTCCTTGCGCGCCCCGGCCCCGGTGGATCGGTCCGACGCCTCCATCCGCAGATGGACCGACGCATGCGTCAACGCCTGATAGACGGGGCTGTCGCCGATCCGCTTCAGCAGGGCATGGAGCGCGTCCCGACCGCTGTAGCCTTCGGCGTCCTTGACCTCAGCCCAGGTACCGCCGGCTGGATTGCCTTTCAGCCGAGGAGCCTCGGCAGGCCCCAGGCACAGCGTCGCCAGCGCATTGACGATGTTCTCCAGGACGTCCCCTTCGGCACGGCCCTGACCCGATCCCATCAACAGACTGCCATCCTCGGTACGCAAGCTGGAGGCGCGGCGCATCACGGTGGACATCAGCGCCGGCGCGCCATCTTCCGCGGACTCGGGGAGCAAGGCACAGAGCATCCGTTGCACCGCGAGCGAATCGACGAGCAACGCCAGACTGTGCGTGTCGCCGAAGTCCTTGCGATCAAAGTTGTCGACCAGCAACTTGACGTCGCCGTTCTTGATCGACGTGTCGACGACGCTGCGCCCGATGCCGCCGCGGTACGAGGGCTGATCCTCCACGGGCACGCGGACCTCGCGGCCGTAATGCCATTGGCAGTTGGCGACCATCGAGGGCCTGGTCGCGCCGACGACGTCGACCTGGTTCCCCAACGCTGTGTTGCCGTCGGGCACTGCGAGCATGGCCTTCTCGCCGTCGCCCTGCTTGAGGTTCGCAGTGGTCGACGCGGACCTCGTCCGCTTTCCGGTCAGGCGTACGGCCATCCGGTAGTCGAGGTCCAGGGCCTCGATCTGGCTGGCCGGCACTTGTTCAGGCCGTAGCACGCCTGCCGACACGTGCTTCAGTCGCTCGATCTCGTCGCGCAGCGACTTCATGTCCTTCAGCGAGCCCCGCAGCGCGTCGACCAACTCCGACCGGTACGGCACCTTCAGCGATTGGCCGCCGGGCGCATGCACGCGCGAGGCCGGGAAGCGCAGGTTGATCTCGGCTCGCGCCTGCTCGATGGTCCAGCTGCCATCGGCGAGGTGATCGCGCAGATCGCGGTACAGGGCCGCCTCGCGCTCGGAGGCGGAAAGCCGCGAGAGGATCCGGTGTGGTGAGACGCGCAACTGCTCGAAGTCCTCGAGCGCCTGCGCCAGGGTTCCGGTCCTCACCTTGCCCACGCCCGCGCCATTGAAGGTCACGGTCTGCTTCGCCGCCGTCGGATTCATCATGTTGAACGCCGTGGCGAGATGTCCGCCCAGGCTGTAGCCCGTCAGCGAAAACTTGCCATCCTCGACGATCCCTTGCCGTTTCAGATCTCCGTACCACTTCTGGAGATCCGCCAGCTGACCCCATGCGAATCCGGTCTTGCGGATCTCCATGGCGTTGGTCGCCATGTTGTCCCGGACCGCGTCATCGATGAACTCGGTGGACCGCAGGGACATCACCGTCTCCCGTGTCTGCTGATGGCGGAAGACGGTGCCGGAGAAGCCGGAGCGATTACCGATCTCGTGAGCCACAACGCGCCAATCCCTGGCGAAGGCTGAAGCGTCGGCGGCGGGAAACTTGCTGGCCCAGGAGTTGCCGTTCAGCAGCTTCCGCTCCAGGTCTTCAGATGTCGCGTCGGCCGGCTTCAGCTCCGATAGCTTGGCCTCGGCCGCCATCTGCACACGGGACAAGCGGCTCAACTCATTCACGTTCATACGATCCACTCCTACTCCTGCGGTTTGGGAATCAAGACCTGTGCAGCGAACCGGAACGCCTGCCCTGGTTGCACGCTCTCCCCCCCTTCCCACGGGGGCATGCCAGGCAAGGGCGTGAACGGCGGGCAGGCGTCGCGCGCGGCCACTGCCCAAGGGGTTCGGCCGCCGGCGCGGTCACCTTGCCCGGGGTCCCAGAGATAGCCGATCCGCTCGGCGATCACCTCATCGCGCTCCAGGTCCACGACCTGCAACGAGCTGCCGGCAATCCAGTAGTCGCGGTCCTCGCGCGTGGAGAGGTCCTTGAAGCGCAGCCCATACCGCGGTCCAGGCCCGCAGACGCGCTCGCCCGCCAGCATCTGCCCGTTCGTCACGAACTGCTTGCTGTAGGAGCGGTCACCGTATATTTGGATTTCGTCGAGGGCCTGCGCCTGCGCCATGTAGCGGAATCGCCGCATGACGCCAGGATCCGGGAACTCGGCATGGACCGCCCGGTATCGGGGTTCGCGCCCCTTCGGCAATCCGCCCGTTTCCCACGCAGGCCGTTGGAGGAAGGACGCGATGTAACCCTCGCCCACGTGGTCATGGCCGTAGGGATCCCACAGCGCGAACTGCCCGACGGGATGCCACTCCGTGCGGACGTTGATCAGGCGGATTTCCTCGACGTCCCGGACGGTGCGATGGATGACGACACCGGCGCGCTTGCAGCGCTCTTGAAACATCGCCTCCGCACGCGCCAGACGTTGCGACAGGCGGTACGCCGGCAGTGCGATGTTCTTCACGTACAGATAGCCACAGACGCAGGCGCATCCCGCGCCGAGGACCAGCACCGCCGCCAGCCATGGCCGCCACGCCACGTGCCGTCTCGGTCCATCCGTCCCACCGTCCGGGGTCTCGGGTCGCTTCCGGTCCACTGCAGCCGCTCCTGTCGATCTGGAGCATGCTTGGTGAGCCCGCCCGCGCGCCGCGCCATTCGGCGCGCGCTGCACGGCGTCACAAGGTTTCGGAACGCCCATTGGCAACTGGCGTGCCCATGAAACCTCTCCAAAACCCGGGGTCGTTGTCACGGCCACGCAGCTAAAGTCTGCCGGTTGAGCCGCGATCAGACGGCCGGGAGTCGCCTCATGTGCGTCTTGGAAGAAGGGTTGGCCGCGGTCCCGGCCGAACGTCTCAAGGCCGTGCCACTGGCCTCATCGATTGCGTGGCAGGACGGGCCATGCCACTGAGCGCCCTCTTCGACGGCTACGCCACGCCGGACGCCGCCGAGCGCGCCAGCATCCTGATCGTCGACGACCTGCCCGAGAAGCTGCTGGTCTTCGAGACCATCCTGGCCGACCTCGATCAGCACCTGGTCATCGCGCGCTCCGGCAGCGAGGCGCTGCGCGAGGTGCTGCGCCAGCAGTTCGCCGTCATCCTGATGGACGTGAACATGCCGGGCATCGACGGCCTCGAGACGGCCCGGCTGATCCGCGGCTACCGGCGCTCGGCGCACACGCCCATCATCTTCGTCACCGCCTACGCCGACGAGCTGCAGACGGCGCAGGGCTATTCGCTGGGCGCGGTCGACTACATCCTCTCGCCGGTGATCCCCGACGTGCTGCGCAGCAAGGTGCGCGTCTTCGTCGACCTGTTCATCATGCAGCAGCGGCTGCGGCAGCAGGCGCTGGAGCGCATCGCCATCGCGCGCGCCGAGGCCGCGCAGCGCGCCGCCGAGGAGAACACCCGGCGCTCGATCTTCCTGGCCCAGGCCGGCCGCGAGCTGGCCGACTCGCTCGATGCCGAGGTCGCGATGCGGCGCCTGCTGGCGCTGCTGGTGCCGCGCTTCGCGCCGCGCGCGCTGCTGTGGCTGCGCGACGCCGGCCATGGCCACGAGCGCGTGCTGCGCTGCGACGCCCCCATCGCCGCCGGCGAGCCGCCGCTGTTCATCGAGGGCCGCGCGCAGATGCTCTCCGAGGTGCTCTACAACGCGACGCGCACCGCGCTCGAGCAGATGATCCCGTCGCTGCAGCCCGGCACCCAGCCGCCGGAGCCGCCCGGGCTGGACGAGGACAGCGCCGCGTCGCGCGCGCTGCTGCGCCGCGACACGGCCAGCGGCGTCGTGCTGCCGCTGGTGGCCGGCGAGCGCGCGCTCGGCGGCCTGATGCTGGCCGAGCCGCATCAGCCGCCGGACTGGCCGACGCTGGAGGAACTCGCCGGCCGCGCCGCGATCGCCTTCGAGAACGCGCGGCTCTACGGCGCGCTGCAGGCCGAGATCGTCGAGCGCCGCCAGGCCGAGGCCGGCCTGCTCGAGGCCAGCCGCCGCAAGGACGAGTTCCTCGCGATGCTGTCGCATGAACTGCGCAACCCGCTGGCGCCGATCCGCAACGCGATCGAGCTGATGCGGCGGCTGGCCGGCCCCGAGGCGCGGCGCACCGGCGAGGTCGACGACACGCGCCTGGCCAGCGCCGTCGCCGTGACCGACCGCCAGGTCAGGCATCTGACGCGGCTGGTCGACGAGCTGCTCGACGTCGCGCGCATCAGCCAGGGGAAGATCGTGCTCAAGACCGAAACGCTCGACCTGCGCGACGTCGTCCGGCAGGCCGTGGAGCCGGTGCAGTCGCTGATCGACACGCAGCGCCAGCAGCTGCGGCTGTCGCTCCCCGACCGCCCGGTGCCGGTGCGCGGCGACGCGGCGCGGCTGATCCAGGTCGTCACCAACCTGCTGCACAACGCCAGCAAGTACACCGCGCCGGAAGGCCGCATCGAACTGACGCTCGCGCCGGACACCGCCAGCGATGACGCCGGGACGGCCTTCCTGATCAGCGTGCGCGACAACGGCCGCGGCATCGAGCCCACGCTGCTGCCGCATGTGTTCGACCTGTTCGAGCAGGGGCCGCGCGGCCTGGACCGCAACCAGGGCGGCCTGGGCGTGGGCCTGACGCTGGTCCAGCGTCTGGTGCAGCTGCATCACGGCACGGTCCAGGCGCGCAGCGACGGGCCGGACCAGGGCTCCGAGTTCGTCGTGCGCCTGCCCGCCGCGCCCATGGCGGCCGCCGAGGAGCCGGCCGGCGCGTCGGCCGCGGCATCGGGACCGGCGGCGCAGGCCGCCGCCTTGGCGCCCCTCGCGCTGACCGGCGAGGACGGCTGCCGCGTCATGGTCGTGGACGACAACCGCGACGCGGCCGATTCGATGGCGGTGTTCCTTGAACTCGCGGGCCTGGCCACGCAGGTCGAACTCGACGGACCGGGGGCGATCGATGCGGCGTCCGCGCGTCCGCCGGACGTCGTGCTGCTGGACATCGGCCTGCCAGGCCTGGATGGCTATGAGGTCGCGCGCCGCCTGCGCGCCTTGCCCGGCGGCGATCGCTGGCTGCTCATCGCGCTGACCGGCTACGGCCAGCAGGACGACCGCCGCCGCGCGCACGAGGCGGGCTTCGACGTGCATCTCGTCAAGCCGGCCGATCCGGATGCGGTGGTCGAACTGATCCAGGAATGGCGCCAGCGCGACCGCGCCACGCGCCCCGCGGAGGCGTCGACCCGCTGAACAGCGAACGGAACAAGGCCTGACAACCAGGCACTACATCGGACCTTCACTGTTCAAGGACGATGACGATGGCCTGGGTTCTTCTCATCCTCCGCGCCGGCGCGGTCGCGGGCGGTGCCGAGTGACGGCGCTCTGCTTCGCGCCCGGTGGACGGCGCGACGCCGATCTCATCCCCCTGCTTCAACGCGACGAGGACGATCCGTCGGTCCAGGCCCCGGCGGATGTCCCGCGCCACGGCGGTGTGCTCTTCACCGCCCCCGAAGGCGACCCCGCCAGCGTGACGCTGGGCCGGTGCCGGCTCTCCTCCTTCCCGCGGGTGATCGACGACTTCTCGGGCACCAACGTGCCGTCGCTCCTGCGGCTCCTGGCCAAGGCGAAGAACATGGACGGCCCGGACGACATCGCGGGCGCGCTGCCCGCCGCCCTGTCCGGCGCCAGCCAGCACTATGTCGAGATCAGCGTGCTCCTTCTCCTGCTCCCGCTGGTGGGACGGGCGGCGAAGGAGGCGGTGAAGTCCGCCGTCGCGGGCTACGCGCGGGACTATCCCGGGCAGGTGCTGGCGTGCCTCGATGAGCAGGAGCTCATGATCGGCGTCCTCGATCCGGACAACACACGGGACGGTGGCACGCCGGATCCTGGACTTGAACGATTGAAGCAGCTGCACGACGAGGGCGCCGACCGTTTCGAGAAGCGCTCCAGCAAACGCCGGCAAGGCTTCTTTGCCCTGCTCAAGCACAACCTGGCGAACAAGCTGCGCCGCAAGCTGAGCAATGGCGACCTGCGCAAGGCGTTCGAGGACGAGGTGAAGGCGATCCTTGACCAGCGTCTCGAGCAAGATCCGCAGTCGGTGACCTGCGAACTCCTTTATCGCTTCCACCTCCTGAGCAAGGCGGAAACCGGATGCGAACTGGCCAAGCAGGCCCGCCCCGCCGCGCTGCTGACCGCCGCGGGCATGTCCGGCATGGTGGCCGGCATGGTGGAGTCCGTCGCCGCCGCCGCGTCCGACGCGGGCGCGGAGGCCTGCGGGGCCGCGGGGAACATCACCGGGCAGGCCATGGCCTCCGGCGCGGGCAAGATCCTCGAGACCACCGCCACGGGTCTCCTGCTTGGCGCGCAGCTGGCGCAGGGAACCTCGGGCATCTTGAACGGCCGCATCCACCACGCCCAGCGCCAGCAGCTCCTCGAGGACGCGGAGGCCGTGCGCGCGATCGCCCCGCAGTTGCCTGGAGCCACGGCCCGGGTCTTTGAGCAGGACTTCCGGTCGCGCTCGTCCGACGGTCTCCGAAGCCAGGTCTGTGATGCCGGATTGGCGGCCGGCCAGGCCATCATGGCAGGCACGGGCATCGCGACCCTCGCCACGGGCGGCCTGGCGGCGCCGGTTGCGATGCCGCTGGCCGCGTCCGGCGCCACGCTCACCGTGGCGGCCAGCGTGGGAGCGGCGGCCAACGAGACGCGCCAGGACCGCTACCTGGGTGAGGGCGCGGACGCGCCGGTCAAGGCCAAGCTCCGTCAGGGGGACTTCGGCGATCGCCTGCGCACCACGCCGATCGACACGGTCATCGGCGGCGTCTCGACCGACTACCTCAACCATCATCAGTTGGCGGTGCAGACGCGCTTGTGGCGCGACATCCTGAAGGTGCTCAAGGCCGAGCACAAGACGGGTGCCAACGCGCCCGTCTCCGCGGAGCAGCGCCAGCAGCGCGTGCGCGCGCGCAACGAGTCGCGCGGCGCAAAGCGGACGCTGCTCGGCGAAGGCGTCGGGCGCCTGCACGACCTGCGCGAGCAGAGCTATCCGCGGAGCTGGTTCCGGGGCTCCGCGCTGGAGCTCCAGGAGCGCTTGCACCTCCAGCTCCAGCGCCACCCGGCGGCGGCCCTCATCGACGCACTGCCGGGGTTCCGCCGCGAGGTGCTGTTCAAGACGGCCTCCGACCTGACCCGGAGCGCCGATCCCGAGGTCAAGGCCCTGTTCCACGGCGCGGACCGCCGCCTGCGGCCGCGCCTGCACGACGACGCCACCTTCTTCCGGCTCGTGAACGGGAACGCCGAGGTCTACGCGGCCTACCTGCGGCGGCACAACGAGGCCCTGGCGCGCCATCTGGAGCAGGCCAACCTGTTCGCGCGCGCCGACAGCGGCAACGCGCTGGCGGACCTGGCCCACACGAAGCGGCATCTGGACACGGGCCGGTTGTCCGGACGCGCGTCCGGACGCGCCAGGGGATGACGAAAAAGGGGCCGCCTCGCGGCAGCCCCTTCCGGTTCATCCCTCCCCGCTCGCGCGGGGACGCGCGCGGCGATCAGCCGTGCTTCGCGTCGAAGAACTGTTCGTCCTCCGTCGAACCCTTCAGCGCCGCGGTCGACGCCTGTGCCTCGATCGTGGTGGTGACCGCGTCGAAGTAACCCGTGCCCACCTCACGCTGGTGCTTCACCGCGGTGAAGCCCTTCTCGGCGGCGGCGAACTCGGCTTCCTGCAGCTCCACGAACGCGCTCATGTTGTTGCGCGCGTAACCGTAGGCCAGGTTGAACATCGAGTAGTTCAGGCTGTGGAAGCCGGCCAGCGTGATGAACTGGAACTTGTAGCCCATCGCGCCGAGCTCGCGCTGGAACTTGGCGATGGTGGCGTCGTCCAGGTTCTTCTTCCAGTTGAAGCTGGGCGAGCAGTTGTAGGCCAGGAGCTTGCCCGGGAACTTGGCGTGGATGGCCTCGGCGAAGGCCTTGGCGAAGGCCAGGTCGGGCTTGCCGGTCTCGCACCAGATCATGTCGGCATAGGGCGCGTAGGCCAGGCCGCGGCTGATCGCCTGGTCCAGGCCGTTGCGGGTGCGGAAGAAGCCCTCGACGGTGCGCTCGCCGGTGCAGAACGGCTTGTCGTTGTCATCGACGTCGCTGGTGACCAGGTCGCCGGCCTCGGCGTCGGTGCGGGCCAGCAGCACGGTGGGCACGCCCATGGTGTCGGCGGCCAGGCGCGCCGCGACCAGCTTGGCCACCGCCTCCCGCGTCGGCACCAGCACCTTGCCGCCCATGTGGCCGCACTTCTTCGCGGCGGCCAGCTGGTCCTCGAAGTGCACGCCCGAGGCGCCCGCCTCGATCATGGCCTTCATCAGCTCGAAGGCATTCAGCACGCCGCCGAAGCCCGCCTCCGCGTCCGCGACGATCGGCGCGAAGTAGTCGATGTCGCTCTTGCCTTCGCTCCACTGGATCTCGTCGGCGCGCTTGAAGGTGGCGTTGATCTTCTTGACGACCTTCGGCACCGAGTCCACGGAGTACAGCGACTGGTCGGGATACATCTCGCCGTTGCTGTTGGCATCGCCGGCGACCTGCCAGCCCGACAGGTAGATCGCCTTCAGGCCGGCCTTGACCTGCTGCATGGCCTGGTTGCCGGTCAGCGCGCCCAGCGCGTTGATGAAGGGCTCGGTGTTGACCAGGCTCCAGAGCTTCTCCGCGCCGCGCTTGGCCAGCGTGTGCTCGATGGGCAGCGAGCCGCGCAGCCGGACCACGTCCGCCGCCGTGTAGCCGCGCTGGATGCCCTTCCAGCGGGGGTTCTCGGCCCAATCCTTTTCAAGGGCGGCGATCTGCTGTTCGCGGGTCAAGGTCGTCATGGTGAGCTCCTGGTTCGAATGAAGTTGTTGAGGAAGGGGTCGGAAAATCAAAAACCGATGGGCTCAAATCTAGGCGCCTCGCCGCCGCTCGTGGGCGTGAATGTCTTATATAAGACTGATTTTTTAATCCTTACAAATCAACGAGTTGCGAATCAAAAACCGGATCGTGAGAGTAGCTCTTCCATCATGAGAAATCTTGCGGCGGTGCAGCACGCGATGTTTTTGCATGCCGCGAGGCTCTTTTCATGATTTGAAATTCGGCCGGAAATCGAGGCGGTGGCGGAGCTCCCGCGCTTTCACGGCATGAAATCACTGGCCAGCCGCTCATTGGAGTCACTTGCGCCGCCATCGCCGGCAATTCGCGGAGCGATTCGGAACGCCCCGGCCACCGCACTACCGCCTTGTGCCGCGACCTGATTCCAGGCCGCCGCGTGCCGGGACCCGGCCGTGCGTCGCGGCACCGTGGCGATGTCCCGGCACATGCGGCGGCCCTTCCTAGGAGAAAACAATGTTTGCATTGCTTGGCGGTCTGGCTTCCAACGTGGCCGGCAAAGTCGCCACCGACGCGGTGGGTTCCGCGACGAACAGCGTGTCCAACGGCATCAGCGGCCTGGCCCACAAGATGACCGGCGGTCTGATGAACGGCGTGATGGGAACGCTGCGCAAGATGCTCGGCTGATCCCGCATCGCCATGACAAAGGGGCGTCCCACGGGACGCCCCTTTTTCGTTGGCCCGATCCGAAGCCGGATCGGCGGATCTCAGTCGAGCTTGAGCTTCTGCGTCTCGACGACCTTCTTGTAGACCGCGTACTCGGCCTTGATCTGCTCGGTGAACTGCTCCGGCGTGTTGCCGATGACGATGGAGCCGGTCTCCTCGATGCGCTTGCGGACCTCGGGCATCTCGACGGTCTTGCGGGCGGCGTCGTGGATCTTGGCGACCACGTCCTTGGGCAGGTTCTTCGGCCCGAGGATGCCGTAGTACGCCATGCGGTTCACCGGCTCCAGGCCGAGCTCCTTGAAGGTCGGCACGTTGGGCAGCACCGCCAGGCGCTGCGGCGCGGCGACCGCGATCGCGATCAGGCGGCCGTCCTTGATGAAGGGCAGCGCCGACGGCAGGTTGTCGAAGATCATCGGCACCTGGCCGGCGACCGTGTCGTTCAGCGCCGGGCCGGCGCCGCGGTACGGGATGTGGGTGACGAAGACGCCGGTCAGGCTCTTGTAGAGCTCCATCTGCAGGTGGCCGATGCCGCCCGTGCCGGAGGTGGAGTAGCTGTACTTGCCGGGGTTCTTCTTCAGCTCGGCGACGAAGGCCTTGTAGTCCTTGGCCGGGAAGGACGGATGCACCGCGATCACGTTGGGCGTGGCCGCCAGGTTGATGATGGGCGTGAAGTCCGTCAGCGGGTTGTACGGCGTCTTGGGATTGATCGCGGGGTTGGTGGCCGTCGTCGAGACGGTGGCCACGCCCAGCGAATAGCCGTCCGGCGCCGACTTGGCGGTGTCGTTGGCGCCGATGATGCCGCCGCCGCCGGCCTTGTTCTCCACGATCATCGTCTGGCCCAGCGGCCCGGCGATGTGCTGCGCGACGACGCGGGCGACGATGTCGGTGGTGCCGCCCGGGGCGAACGGGACCACCAGCTTCACCGGCCGCGTGGGGTACGACTGGGCGAGCGCCGCGGCGCACGACAGCGAGAGCGTGCCCAGCATCAGGCCGCGTTGAAGGATCGAGCGACGGTTCATGTTCTCCTCGTCTTCCGGAAATGGGATGGATCGATCGGGACAGCTTAAGTATCTCGTCGGTAACAGCGCGCTAGCGGAACTACGTAGAGACCTCACCGGCCGCGCGGCCACCCGCGCTCGCGCCGGAGCCGGCGCCGCGGTCCTGGGCCAGCGCCCAGTCGATGTGTTCGGCCAGCAGCGGCGACGCGTCCGTGCGGGCCGCGGTCAGCGCCGCGGTCATCGCGGCCCGCAGCGCCGGGGCCAGGTCTTGCCGCAGCGCGTTCCCCATGGCCACCGCGAGATTGCGGCGCCAGCGCGCGTGCCCGATGCGGCGGATGGCGGAACCCTCGGTGCGGCGCAGGAAGGCCGCCTCGTCCCAGGCCCAGAGCTCGAGCAGCGTGGCATTGCCCAGCGGCTCGCGCCAGTCGAAGTCCGGCAGCGCGTTCCTGCGCGCGAACTTGTTCCAGGGACAGGCGAGCTGGCAATCGTCGCAGCCGTAGATGCGGTTGCCGATCGCCTCGCGGAACTCGAGCGGGATCGGCCCGTCCTGCTCGATCGTCAGATAGCTGATGCAGCGCCGCGCGTCGAGCCGGTACGGGGCGACGATCGCCCCGGTCGGGCAGGCGTCGAGGCAGGCGCGGCATTGGCCGCAGTGCGCGGTCACCGGCTCGCTGGGCGGGAGCGCGAGGTCCAGGTAGATCTCGCCGAGGAAGACCATCGAGCCGCTGTCGCGATGCAGCGTCAACGTGTGCTTGCCGCGCCAGCCGATGCCGGAGCGGCTCGCGAGCTCGACCTCGAGCACCGGCGCGGAGTCGGTGAACACGCGGTGCCCCGTCGGCCCCAGGCGCTGCTGCAGACGGTCCGCGAGCTGCTGCAGCCGCTGGCGCAGCACCTTGTGATAGTCCCGGCCCCGCGCGTAGAGCGACACCTGCGCGCGCGCCGGCTCGCGCATCGCGGCCCATTCGCGCTCCTGCCAGTGGGGGCCGGCGGCTTCGGGCAGGTAGTCCATGCGCGCGGTCAGGATGCTGATCGTGCCGGGCACCAGCTCGGCCGGACGCGCGCGCTTGAGCCCGTGCGCCGCCATGTACTGCATCTCGCCATGGAAACCGGCCGCCAGCCAGGCCTGCAGACCGGCCTCCGCATCGCTCAAATCGACGTGGGCCACCCCAATCTGTGAGAATCCGAGCTCATGCGCCCAGGCGCGGACCTCGACCATCAGCGCGGCCAGCGCGTCGGGGTCTCGGGAGGGGCTCGGGGTCGCGTCGCCGGACGCGCCGGGCCGCGGGGTGTTGATCAAGGAATTCATCGCTGTTGAGCATTCTAGAAACCCGCCCATTCCGTTGGCCCGACGAGGCCGCCTGCGAACGCTTCGCGCAGGCGCTGGCCCGCTGTCCCCAGATCGCAGACCTGAGCATCGAACTCGATGGCGGACTGGGCGCGGGCAAGACCAGCCTGGTGCGCCACCTGCTGCGCGCGCTGGGCGTCACCGGCCGCATCAAGAGTCCCAGCTACGCCGTCGTCGAGGACTATGCCCCGCCGCTGCTGGGCGGGCTGCCGGCGCACCACTTCGACTTCTACCGCTTCAGCGATCCGCGCGAGTGGGAGGATGCGGGCTTCCGCGACCTGTTCGCGGCGCCGGGGCTCAAGCTCAGCGAATGGCCCGACAAGGCGGCCGGCATGCTGCCGCCGCCTGACCTGAAACTGGTGCTCGAGGTCAACGGCGACGACAGCCGCGACGTTCGAGCCCAAGCCCACACGCCGCGCGGCCGGGCGCTGCTGGAGGAGCTCGAGCGGCAACTGACCGCTGCTCCCGGCCCTGCCGCCGCTTCCGATTGATCCGCACGCGACCGCCCCGCCCCACATGAACGGAGCCATGACCGGACTGCCCTCCCCGCCCCTGGACGATCCGGCGAACCCGCCGGGCGATGCCGCGCCGCCCTCGCGCGACCGCCGCAAGGCGCTGCGGCGCATGGGCGCGGTGGTCTTGAGCTTCCCCGTCCTGCCGGCCGTGCCGGCGCTGGCGGCGAGCGCCGCGAACATCGTCGCGGTGCGGGTCTGGCCCGCCTCGGACTACACCCGCGTGACGATCGAGTCCGACCGCCAGCTGGCCGCCAAGAGCTTCATGGCCGCGAATCCGGACCGCCTGGTCATCGACATCGACGGCCTGGAGCTCAACGCCGGGTTGAAGGAGCTGCTGGGCAAGGTCAAGCCGGACGATCCGTACATCGCCGGCGTGCGCGTGGGCCAGAACCAGCCGCGCGTGGTGCGCATCGTGCTGGACCTGAAGCAGGCGGTGGCGCCGCAGGTGTTCACGATCGAGCCGGTGGCGGCGTACCAGAACCGGCTGGTGCTGGACCTGTATCCGACCCGGGAGCGCGACCCGCTGCTGGATCTGGTGCGCGAGAAGGAAGCCGCCGAGACGGCGGCGGCGCAGTCGGTCAATGACGCGCTGGGCGAGCTGATCGGCCGCATCGACCGGCCGCAGACGGCGGCCTCCGCCGCGGCGACGGCCGCGAGCGCCGCCGCTGTAGCCCCTGCGAGACCGGCCAGCGCCGTCGCGAAGATCGAGACGCCGCCGCCGCCGGCGCCGCCGCTGAAGGAGGTCGCGCCCGAGATGAGCCAGGCGAAGCTGGACCGGCTGATCGTCATCGCGATCGATCCGGGGCATGGCGGCGAGGACCCGGGGGCGATCGGCCCGTCGGGCCTGCGCGAGAAGGACATCGTGCTGGCGATCGGCAAGAAGCTGCGCGACCGGCTGAACTCCAACCCGCGCATCCGCGTGATGATGACGCGCGACGCGGACTTCTTCGTCCCGCTGGGCGAGCGGGTGCGCAAGGCGCGTCGGGTGCAGGCCGATCTGTTCGTGTCGATCCATGCGGACGCCTTCATCACGCCGAAGGCGCGGGGCGCGTCGGTCTTCGCGCTGTCCACGGGCGGCGCGAGCTCGACGGCGGCGCGCTGGATGGCGGACAAGGAGAACGCGGCCGACGTGATCGGCGGCGTCAACAGCAAGGCGGTGAAGGACGAGGGCGTGCTGCGCGCGATGCTGGACATGAGCACCTCGGCGCAGATCAAGGACAGCCTGAAGCTGGGCGGCGAGGTGCTGGGGCAGATCGGCAAGCTGGCCAAGCTGCACAAGGGCAGCGTCGAGCAGGCCGGCTTCGCGGTGCTGAAGGCGCCGGACGTGCCGTCGATCCTGGTGGAGACGGGTTTCATCTCGAACCCGGAGGAGGAGTCGCGGCTGCGCGACCCGGACTACCAGGACGACCTGGTCAAGGCGCTGGCGACGGGCATCGCGCGCTACTTCGCGAAGAACCCGCCGCTGGCGGCGAGGCATCGGGCGCTGTGAGCGCGCTCAGGCGCGGCGGCGCACCTTTGCCTTGCCGGACTTGACCGCCGAGGGCGCGCCATCGGGCGACAGCGTTCCCAGTCCGTCCAGGACGATCACCACACCGGCCGCCGTGCGGATCGTGAGCTGAAGTTCCGCCCCCATGGCGGAGACGTACTTCCGCAGCGTGGACAAGAGCATGTCGCTCCGCTTCTCCAGTTGGGTCACCGCGTTCTGCTTGATCTGGAGCACATCCGCCAGCTCGGTCTGGGTCTTCTCCAAGGCCCGGCGGGCATCGGCCAGGGTGTCGGCATAGCGGATCATGTCGTCCGCCATTTCCCGCCCCTTCGCCTCGACCCATGCCCGTTCGTCCGGCGGCAGGTCCGCGATGATGGTTTTCAAGCTACGACCCATCTTCAACTCCTTTGCAGCTTCGTCAGGCCATCGACCGCACGAGCCAGCAACTCGGCGAACCGGCGATCCGCCACCTGGATGAGTTGCTTGTAGAACGCAGCCTGACTCCTGCCCTGCTTCGCCCCGGCCACCAGGACGCAAGCGCGCCGGTCCGGATCGAAGGCAAAAGCCGCTCGCCAGATTTCCCGTCCCGCCCTCGCGGTGAAGCGCAGTTCCTTCATGTTGGCGAATTTCGAGCCATGAAGGACATCGGCGTGCGGCCTGCCAGTACGCGGTCCTGCATGTTCGACGGCGCGCATCGCGCCGATCAGTCCCACGCGGACCTCTCGGTCCAGCTGCTCGAACTCGACATCGAACTCGTCGTGGAGGTAGACCTCCCAGGCTTGCCTTGTGCAGTCAATCGAAGCGCTCACCATAATCCTTGCGTGATATCACGTCAAGGTGATGGTAGAGGGCTCGATGCCGCCCGACGGCATCTCTCCCCCAACACGGCGGTCATTCCACCCGTCAGGGGGCTGACGTCAGCTTGCCGCAAGCGGCAATCAGTCCATGGCGACGATTCGTGCCTTCGGCCACCGCTCCGCGTACCGCTTCGCCGCGATGCGGTCCCTGAAGTTCTGTTCGCTGGCCCGCGTCGGATTGCGGCGCACCACCATGTCGAAGAGGTCATCGAGCCCATGGGGCGCGATCACCTGGATCGCGTCATCGGCATCGAGCCAGAGCGCGACCGAGGTCGCGTACTCCGGCCAACTGCCGACAGCTTCCTCGAGCGAGCGCAACGGCGCCACGGCATGGCCGAAATACGACTCGAACCAGAGATGCACGGCCGCCTGGTTGGTCACCTCCCACGGCAGGCCGGGGAGACGGCCGGACAGCTGACGCTGGAGTTCAGCGTCGCGCTCGGCACGCAGGTCGGCGGGATCGAAGAACGCGACGTCGACATCGGACAAGGCCGATGGCCGCTCATGCCCGCTCAGCGCATCCCACACGAGGTTGCGGATGGCGCCGGCACCGATGCACCAGGACTCGAGGCCCAGCGAGCGCACGGCGCGCAGCGCATCCATGAGCCAAGGAGTGCCGCGCGCGAGCTCGATGAGCCGCGCGCGATGATCGGCGATCACTTGCCCAGCTGCGTCGGCATCGGCGGCGCCGCGGTGCGCTGGATCGGCTTCCACGACTTCAGCCGCTCCAGCACGTTCGCCACCGCCGCCTCGAGCTGGACATCCCGGCCCGCGTTCACCGCCACCGGATCCAGGTCCACGTCGATGTCCGGCGAAACGCCTTCGTTCTCGATGCGCCACTCGCCTTCCGGCGTGAAGAAGCGGAAGAACGGCACCACCAGGAAGCCGCCATCGATCAGCCCCGGATTCGCCGAGATCCCGATCAGCCCGCCCCAGGTCCGCTTGCCGATCAGCGGCCCCAGCCCCGTGCGCTTGAACGCATACGGCATGAAGTCGCCGCCCGAGCCCGCGTCCTGGTCGATCAGCATCGCCTTGGGCCCATAGATCGCGCCGGCCGGCGTGTCGTAGATCAGGCCGTCGCGGTCCTTCCAGCTGCCCAGGTAGCCGCGGTTCAGCAGCTCGATCACGTAGTTCGCCGCCTGGCCGCCGCCATTGCGGCGGTCATCGACGATCAGCGCCGGCTTGTCGACCTGCGCGAAGAACATCCGGTTGAAGTGCTGGAAACCCGGACCCGCCGTGTCCGGCATGTAGACGTAGGCGATCTTGCCGCCGCTCAGGCGATCCACTTCCTCGCGGTTGTGATCGATCCAGGCCCACTGGCGCAGCCGGCCCTCGGTGGCGATCGGCTCGACCGTGACGCGCCGCGCGCCCTGCCCGTTCGCGCTGGCCGACACCGTCAGCTGCACCTGCTTGCCGACCGTGTTCTCCAGCTGCTGGTACAGGTTGTGGGCGCCATCCACCGGCTGGCCGTTGACCGCCAGCAGGTAGTCGCCCTCCTTCACGCCCACGCCCGGCGCGGCCAGCGGCGCCTTCAGGTAGGGATCCCAGCGATCGCCCTTGAAGATCCTCTTGATGCGGTACTTGCCGCCATCCACGCTGAAGTCCGCGCCCAGCAGACCCACCGGGACCTTGGCCTCCTGCTGCACGTCGCCGCCGCCGATGCGGTTGTGGCCCACCTGCAGCTCGCCGATCATCTCGACCAGCAGATCGTTCAGGTCCTCACGGCGCTGCACGCCGGCCACCAGCGGCGCGTAGCGCTTGTACACGCCCTGCCAGTCCAGGCCGTGCAGCTTCGGGTCGTAGAAGAACTCCTTCTCCATCCACCAGGTCTCGTCGAAGATCTGGCGCCATTCCGCGCGCGGATCGATGCGCGTGCGCAGGCCCGACAGGTCCAGGCTCTTGGTGTCGAGCTTCTCGCGCGCGTCGGCCACCTCCAGCCGTCCGCCGCCCAGGTTCAGCAGGATCTTCTTGCCGTCGGCGCTGAGGCTGTAGTCCTGCACCTGCGGCTTGACCAGCTTGGCCTTCTTCTCCTCGAAGTCGAAGCGGTACAGCTCGCCCTTGCCGCCGTCGCCGCCCTCGGCGTCGATCGACACGCCGGGCTGCCGGCGCTCGATGTAGAACAGCGCGCCGTCGTCCGCGACGCCCAGGTTGTCGTAGCGCGCCGTCGCCACCGGCAGGCCGACGATGCGATCCTTCAGGCCCGCGAAGTCGATGCGCACCGGCTTGGCCTTGGGCTTGGCATCCTTGCCGTCGTCCTTGCCGGACTTCCCGCCCTTCTCTTCCTTGCCGTCCTTGGCGTCCTTGCCGTCGCCCTGGCCCTTCGCGTCCTTGTCGCCGTCCTTCTCCCCGTCCTTGCCCTTGCCGGACTTGTCGGCGTCGCCGTCCTTCTTGTCCTTGCCGTCCTTGCCGTCTTCATCGCCGGCCTTGGGCTCCAGCGGCGACTTGCCGTCGGCGCGCAGCACGGCGGCGTACAGGCCCATGCGCAGCGAGCGCTCCTGCGTCGACATGTCCAGGCCCACCTGCGCCGGCCCCGAGTTGACCGACGCGGCGAAGAACAGCAGGTCGCCCTTGGTCGAGAACACCGGCAGGTTGGCGTGGCTCAGGCCATCGGTGACCAGGTGCTGCTGACCGGTCTGGAAGTCGACGACCTTGATCTGGCTGAAGAAGTTCCTGCCCACCACGGTGTAGGCCAGGAAGCGGCCATCCGGCGAGAAACTGACGTCGATGCCGGCGCGGCGCTCGCTGGTGTCGATCTTGACGAGCTTGCCCGCCTGCGCGCCCTGCAGCGGCAGCTGGTACAGGTTGAGGTGGTTGTCCTGCAGCACCAGGCGCGCGCCATCGGGCGCCCAGTCGAGCAACGTGTAGTAGCCGGTCTCGGGCAGCAGCAGCTTGCGGGTGGGCTTGTCGGCCTGGTCGCCGAGCTGGTCGCGGATCACGACCTGATGGCGCATGCCGGGCTCGTCGGAGACATAGGCGACCTGCTGGCCATCGGGGCTCCAGATCGCGTCCTTCTCGCGCACGCCCGAGGTCTGCGTCAGGTTGCGCACGACGCCGTCCTTGACGGGCACCGTGAAGACCTCGCCGCGCGCCGTGATCACCGCGCGCTTGCCGGTGGCCGACAGCGCCGAGCTGGTGATGGTCTTGGACGCGTCCTTCCACTGCACGCGGGCCTGGTTGCCGGACTCGTTCAGCGCGACGCTGATCACGCGCGCCGTGCCCCCTTCGAGGCCGATCTCCTTGAGCTGGCCGCCCGCCTCGTAGACGATGCGCCCGTCGCGGCCGTCGGCGCTGCGCACGTCCCAGACGGTTTCCTTCGTCAACTGGCGCAGCGCCTTGGTCTTCGTGTTGAACGCGAAGAGGTTGGCCGCGCCGTCGTTGCGATCGGAGATGAAGACGACCTCGTCGCCCATCCAGATCGGGTTGTTGTCGGTGGCGTTGACATGCGGGATCTGCTCCCAGGTCTTGCCCTTGGGATCGAGGATCCAGATCGGCGGCGTGGTGCCGCCGCGGGTCTGGCGCCAGCCGCTGGTGCCGTTGTAGGCGGCCTGGTAGGGCCGGTACGCGAGCCGCGTGCCGTCGGGCGACCAGGCGCCCTCGTAGGCGACGGCCTCCATGACCTTGTGCTCGAAGCCGCCTTCCAGCGCCACCTCGAACAGCTGCTTGCTGCGGTTGTTCAGCACCTCGCGGTTGGAGGCGAACAGCACGCGCCTGCCGTCGGGGCTCCAGCCGGTGACCTGGTCGGCGGCGGGATGCCAGGTCAGCCGGCGCGGTTGACCGCCGGCCGCGGCGATCACGTAGACATCGGTGTTGCCGTCATAGCCCGCGGAGAACGCGACCCACTGGCCATCCGGCGAGAAGCGCGGCGCGAACTCGGGCGCGGCGTTGCCGGCGAGGCGGCGCGGCTGGCTGCCATCGCGATTGGCGATCCACAGGTCGCCGCCGTAGACGAAGGCCAGGTGGCGGGCCGAGATGGCGGGCTCACGCAGCAGCATCGTGACGGCGGGGGCGGGAGCCGCTGGAGCGACCTGTGGGGCCGGTTGTGCCGGTTGTGCCTGTTGGGCTTGGGACGGCGCCGCCGCGATCGCGGCGGTCAGGCTCAGGGCCACGGTGATGGCCTGGCTGAGAGTGCTGAGTTGCATGGGCTTTGTCGGCGGTGAAAAGCAGCGGGCGAGGATAGCCCTCCGATGTCACCGTGACGAAACGCACCCCAGGGGTTTGCGCGCTTGGCGGGTCGGTGTTTTCCCTTTGCGGACCACCCCGTACTGCGCCGGCCGGAGCGTTGGCCGCCGGGGCATGGGGCCGCAGGCGTCAAGCGCCTGAACCCCAAGCCCCACCGTCCCCGACCGCTCGTGGTGCACGTCCATTCAGACCGCGGGTTTCGCGCGGGAGGCGCGCCAGCCGCCGTAAAGAGCGATCAGGCCGGGGATCAGGATCATGGCCCAGATGATCTTGGACAGATGGGTCTGGACGAACGGGATGTTGCCGAACAGGTAGCCCGCGAGCGTGAGGCCGATGACCCAGATCGCGCCGCCGGCGACGTTGTAGGCGGTGAAGCGGCTGCGGGTCATCGCGGCGACGCCGGCCACGAAGGGCGCGAAGGTGCGGATGAAGGGCATGAAGCGGGCCAGGACGATGGTGATGCCGCCGTGCTTCTCATAGAACTCGTGGGCGGCGTCGAAGGCGCGCTTGTTGAAGAAGCGCGACTGCTCCCACTGGAAGACCTTGGGCCCGAAGTGACGCCCGATCGCGTAGTTGCACTGGTCGCCGAGGATCGCCGCCGCGAGCAGCACCGCCATGGCGAGCGGCAGGTTCATCATGCCGGCGCCGCACAGCGCGCCGACCACGAACAGCAGCGAATCCCCGGGCAGGAAGGGCATGACGACCAGGCCCGTCTCGACGAACACGATCAGGAACAGCAGCGCATAGACCCACACGCCATAGGCGGTGACGAACTCGGCCAGATGCTTGTCGACGTGCAGGATGAAGTCGAGGAGGAATTGCAGCAGATCCATGGGCGCGGATTATGGCGGCCGGTTCCTTATGCACTCGTGAAGAAACGTCGCCCGCGGTGACTGGGAAATGCTGTGTGGCCGACCGCACCGAAAGCCGTCCCGCGCGGCGCCGGTTGGCCGACCCTTCTACAATCCGCCCCCATGGACGACACCCTCGCCCCCACGGCGAACGCCGCGGCCGACCCCGCCGCCTCCGCGACGCGGCGCGCGATCCGCGAACTCCCCGATGAACTGATCTCCCAGATCGCCGCCGGCGAGGTCGTCGAGCGCCCGTCCTCCGTCGTGCGCGAACTCGTCGACAATGCCCTGGACGCCGGCGCCGGCCAGATCCAGCTCAAGCTCGTCGCCGGCGGCATCCGCAGCCTCATCGTCGAGGACGACGGCCACGGCATCCCCGACGCCGAACTGCCGCTCGCCATCAAGCGCCACGCCACCTCCAAGATCGGCAGCCTCTCCGACCTCGAGGCCGTCGCCACCATGGGCTTCCGCGGCGAGGCCCTCGCCGCCGTCTCCTCGATCGCCGAACTGGCCATCGTCTCGCGCCACCACGGCGCCGCGCATGCCTGGCGCCTGGAGGCCCGCACCGGCGAGCTCAGCCCCGCCGCCCGCGCCCGCGGCACCTCCGTCGAGGTGCGCGAGCTGTTCTTCAACACCCCCGCCCGCCGCAAGTTCCTCAAGAGCGAAGGCACCGAGCTCGCCCACTGCCTGGAGGCGCTGCGCCGCCACGCGCTGGCCCGCCCCGACGTCGGCTTCGCGGCCTGGCACGAGGGCAAGCTGGTCGACCAGTGGCGCTCAGCGCCACTGCCGCAGCGCATCGCCGAAGTCCTCAACGAGGAATTCATCGCGCAGAGCCGCGAGGTCTTCGCCGAGGTCGGCCCGATGCGCATCCACGGCCGCGTCGGCCTGCCCGAGGCCGCGCGCAGCCGCGCCGACATGCAGTACGTCTACGTCAACGGCCGCTACGTGCGCGACAAGCTGATCGCCCATGCGATCCGCTCCGCCTTCGACGACGTGCTGCACGGCCACCGCCAGCCCAGCTACGTGCTGTTCCTCGACGTCCAGCCCGAGCTGGTCGACGTCAACGTCCATCCGACCAAGATCGAGGTCCGCTTCCGCGACGGCCGCGAGATCCACCAGCAGGTGCGCCGCGCCGTCGAGGCCGCGCTCGCGCTGTCGCGCAGCGAGCAGGCCCAGCAGGCCGCCGCCGCGCCCGCCGACGCCGGCGGCCGCCAGCGCTGGACCGGCACGCCCGCCTGGGAGCGCCCGATGGCCGGCGCCGAGCCGTCCGCCACCGGCACCCCGCCCTCGGGCACCGCGGCCTACGAGCCGCCGGCGCCCTATCTCGCGCCGTCCGCGCGCTTCGCCGGCCCCGAGGGCTGGCGCGCGCCCATCCCGACCCGCGCCCAGACCGCGCTCGCGCTCGAACAGGCCGAGGCGCTCTACGCGCCCGCGCCCGCCGGCAGCCTGCCGGCCGCCCCTTCCGCCACCCGGTCGATGCCCGGCGCCGCCCCGGCGATGCCGCTGCCCGCGAGCCAGGCCGGCGAATGGCCGCTGGGTCGCGCCATCGCGCAGATCCAGGGCATCTACGTGCTGGCCGAGAACGCGCAGGGCCTGGTCATCGTCGACATGCACGCGGCGCATGAGCGCGTCGTCTACGAACGCCTGAAGGCCGCGCTCGGCGAGACCCGCATCGACGCCCAGCCGCTGCTGATCCCCGTGACCTTCGCCGCGACGCCCGCCGAGATCGCCACCGCCGAGGCCCACGCCGATACGCTGCGCCGCCTCGGCCTGGACATCGCGCCGCTGTCGGCCAAGGTGCTGGCGGTGCGCGAGCGCCCGGCGCTGCTGGCCGGCGGCGACGTCGTCGAACTGGCTCGCGGCGTGCTGGCCGAACTGGCGCAATTCGACGCCAGCCACGCCATCGAGCGCGCCCAGCACGAGATCCTCGCCACGATGGCCTGCCACGGCGCGGTGCGCGCCAACAGACAATTGACGATCGACGAGATGAACGCGCTGCTGCGCGACATGGAACGCACCGAACGCGCCGATCAGTGCAACCATGGCCGTCCGACCTGGCGCCAGCTCACGATCCGCGACCTCGACGCGCTGTTCCTGCGCGGCCGCTGAGTTCAGGCACTCACCGCGCTCGACCCGTCCGTCCCCGTCATTCCGTCGCCGACAGCGACCCCTTTCACCAGAAGCAGTACCGACATGGCCACGCTCAAGCTCAACAAGAAGAATCCGGCCGGCGCCAAGTCCGCGGGCGGCAAGACCGACGCCGGTCCCCGGCGCGCCCCGCTGCGCGGCCAGGGTGTCAACAAGCCGCGTCCGACGCTCGCGCAGGCGCAGGCCGACCGCGCCGAACGCGAGGCCGCGTTCCAGCAGCGCCGCGCCGAGGAAGGCCGCCACGAGCACCGCGGGCCGCAAGGCCGCGACGAGCGCCGCGCCGGCCCCGGCGACCGTCCGCCGCGCGAAGGCGGCTACGGCGACCGTCAGGACCGGGGGCCGCGCGAAGGCGGCGACCGCCGCCCTCACGGCGACCGTCCGCGCTTCGAGGACCGTCCCCGTTTCGAGGACCGTCCCCGCTTCGAGGACCGTCCCCGCTTCGAGGGCGACCGGCCGCGCCGCGATGACCGGGGCGGCGACCGCTACGGCGATCGCCCCGCCCGCCCGCAGGGAGACCCCCAGCGCGGTGACCGTCCTTACGGTGACCGTCCTTACGGTGACCGTCCTTACGGCGACCGGCCCTACGGAGACCGGCCGCCGCGCGATCGCGCGCAGGGCGACCGGCCGCGGGGTGACCGTCCCTTCGGCGACCGGCCGCGCCGCGATGACCGGGGCGGTGACCGCCAGGGCGACCGCTACGGACGCGGTCCCGAAGGCGCCCGATACGGCTCGGACGGCGGGGCCCGCCACGGCGACGAGCGCCCCCGCCGCGCGCCGGCCGGCGACCGTTACGCGCCCGCCTCCAATGTCCACGCCCGCGCCGAACGCGAGGAGCGCGCCGAGCGCACCGACCGTCCTCGCCACCCGGACGCGCCGCGCCAGCCCGCGCCCGTGCGCCTGGCCGATCCGGACGCCGGCGAGCGCCTGTCCAAGCGCATGAGCGAACTGGGCCTGGCTTCGCGCCGCGAGGCCGATGAATGGATCGAGGCCGGCTGGGTCAGCGTCGACGGCCAGCCGGCGACGCTGGGCCAGCGCGTCGGCCCGGACGCGGTGATCGCCGTCGATCCGGCCGCCCGTGAACAGCAGGCGCAGCGGGTCACCATCCTGCTGAACAAGCCGATCGGCTACGTCTCCGGCCAGGCCGAGGACGGCTATGAGCCCGCGTCGGTGCTGGTCAAGGCCGACACGCACTGGAGCGAGGATCCCGCCAAGATCCAGTGGGCGCCGGGCCACGGCCGCCAGCTCGCGCCCGCCGGGCGCCTGGACATCGACTCCACCGGCCTGCTGGTGCTGACGCAGGACGGCCGCATCGCGCGCCACCTGATCGGCGAGGACTCCGATGTCGAGAAGGAGTACCTGGTCCGCGTCGCCATCGAGAACGGCGACCCCGAGCAGCATCCGCAGCATCAGCTCGACCCGAAGGCGATCGCGCTGCTGAACCACGGCCTCGAACTCGACGGCGTGCAGCTCAAGCCGGCCAAGGTCAGCTGGGCCAACGAGGACCAGTTGCGCTTCGTGCTGCGCGAGGGCCGCAAGCGCCAGATCCGCCGCATGTGCGAGCTGGTCGGCCTGAAGGTGCTGGCGCTCAAGCGCGTGCGCATCGGCCGCATCCCGCTGGGCCAGCTGCCGCCGGGCCAGTGGCGCTACCTCGCGCCCTGGGAACGCTTTTGAGCGCACCCGCCGGGGACCTGCGCCCGATCTGTCTCGCCGGCCCGACCGGCTGCGGCAAGACCGCCGCGGCGCTGGCGATCGCGCGCCGCCAGCGCGTGGAGATCATCAGCGTGGACTCCGCGCTGGTGTACCGCGGCATGGACATCGGCACGGCCAAGCCGGCGCCCGATGAACTCGCCGAGGTGCCGCATCACCTGATCGACCTCCTCGAGCCGACCGGCAGCTACTCCGCCGCGCAGTTCGTGCGCGACACGATGCGCCTGGTCCCCGGGATCCAGGCCCGCGGCGCGCGGCCGCTGCTGGTCGGCGGCACGATGCTGTACTTCAAGGCGCTGTTCGACGGCCTGTCCGAGCTGCCCCAGGCCGACGCCGCGCTGCGCGCGCGGCTCGATGCCGAGGCCGCCCGCGAGGGCTGGCCGGCGATGCACGCGAAGCTGGCGGCGCTCGATCCCGAGACGGCAGCGCGCCTGGCGCCGCTGGATTCGCAGCGCATCCAGCGCGCGCTGGAGGTCTGCCTGCTCAGCGGCGAGCCGATGTCGGCGCTCTACCGCCGCCAGCGCTCGCAGGGCGTGGACTGGCCCTTGATCTCGCTCGAGCCCTCCGACGCCGCGCGCGCCTGGCTGCATGAGCGCCTGGCGCAGCGCTTCGCGCTGATGCTGGAACAGGGCTTCGTCGACGAGGTGCGCCGCCTGCGCGCGCGGGGCGACCTGCACCTGGGCCTGCCGTCGATGCGCTGCGTCGGCTACCGGCAGGCGTGGGAACTGCTCGATGCGAACGAGGGCTCGCCGGACCTCGCGGCGCTGCAGGAACTCGGCACCGCGGCGACGCGCCAGCTCGCCAAGCGCCAGATCACCTGGCTGCGCGGCATGCCGGCCCGGCGCATCGTGCCGGCCGAGGCGCCGGATGCGCTCGATCGCGTCATGGACGCCGTGCGCTCCGCCCCCTGAGGCGACCCGGCGCGGGCGCACGCCACAATCGCCGGATCGCCCGCCACCCGCGCCCTGCCCGACGATGGACGTTCCCCTCCTGACTGCCTCCGGCCTGACCAAGCGTTACGGCTCGCAGACGCTGTTCGAGCATCTGTCGCTGACGCTGCATCGCGGCGAGATGCTGGCGCTGCTCGGCGAATCCGGCAGCGGCAAGTCGACGCTGCTCAACGGGCTGGCGGCGCTGGAACCGCTGGACCGGGGCCAGGTCGTGCTGCAGGGCCGCGATGTCCTGGCGCTGGACGAGTCCGGCCAGGCCCGCTTGCGGCGCGAGCAGCTCGGCTTCGTGTTCCAGGCCTTTCACGTGCTGCCCCACCTCACCGTGCACGACAACATCGCGCTGCCCTTGCTGCTGCAGGGCCGGCCTGATCCGGCGCGGGTCGCCGCGATGCTCGAGGCCGTCGGCCTGACCCCTCACGCGCGGCATCTGCCGCGCCAGCTGTCCGGCGGTCAGTTGCAGCGTGTGGCGATCGCCCGGGCCCTCGTGCACCGGCCGGTGCTGGTGCTGGCGGACGAACCCACCGGCAACCTCGATCCCGCGCATGCCGACCAGGTGATGCGGCTGCTGCGGCAGCAGTTGCGCGAACAGAACGCCGCCTGCCTGCTGGTCACCCATTCCGCCCATGCCGCCGCACTCGCCGACCGCCGCCTGCGGCTCGAGAACGGCCGCCTCATCGAGGCCTGACGGAAGCGCCGCGCGATGACCAGTGCCGCCTCCCGCTCCCCTGCCCCGCCGGTCGCGCTGCGCCAGGCCTGGGGCTGGTGGTGGCAGCTCTCCTGGCCGGCGCTGCGCCTGCAATGGGGGCGTCAGCTGGCGGCCTTGCTGACGATCGCGCTGGGCCTGGCGCTCGCGGGCGCGGTGCACTGGATCAATGCCTCGGCGCTGGCGCAGTTCGAATCCGCCGCGCGCCAGAGCAGCGCGCAGGCCGACACCGAACTCAGCGCCGCGCCCGGCTCGGCGCCGCTGTCGGACTTCTTCTACGGCACGCTGGCCGCGCGCGACGACATCGCCGCGCTGGCGCCGCGGCTCGACGCCAGCATCCGGCTGCGGACGCGCGACGGCCAATGGCAGCGCGTGCGCCTGATCGGCCTGGACCTGCTGCAGCTGGGCGCCTTCCATCCGCAATGGCTGCCCAGGATCGATGGCACGGACCTGGGCCGCGCGCTGCGCGAGCCGGCGCTGATGGTGAGCGACGCGGCCTGGCGGAAGCTGGGCTACGAGGGCGGCAGCGGCATGCCCGCGGCCTTGCGCGTCGACCTGCCGGACGAGCCCGCGCCGCTGCCCGTCGCCGGCCGGGTGCCGGACCGCCAGCAGGCGCTGGTGATCATCGACATCGCCTGGGCCCAGCAATTGCTGCACCGGCCGGGCCAGCTCGACGCGATCCTGCTGCGCATGGCCCCGGGCCGCGCGGTGCCGGCGGCCTGGCCGCCGGGCGTCGCCGCCCGCGCGCCGCAGGACCAGGCCCGCCAGCAGGCCGACGAAGCCCGCCGCCTGACCCGCGCCTACCGGCTGAACCTGGGCGTGCTGTCGCTGATGGCGCTGTTCGTGGGCGCCTTCATGGTCTTCGCCGTGCACAGCCTGTCGGTCGCGCAGCGGCTGCCCCAGCTGGCCCTGCTGGGCGTGCTCGGCATGAGCGCCCGGCAGCGCCTGGCGCTGCTGGTGTCGGAGGCGCTGCTGCTCGGGCTGGCGGGCGCGCTGCTCGGGCTGGCGCTGGCCGTGGGCCTGGCCGAACTGGGGCTGCATGCGCTCGGCGGCGACCTGGGCAGCGGCCTCATCGGGCTGGACGGCGGCCGGCCGGCCCTGCAGGCGACGCCCGCGTCGATCGCGGGACTGCTCGCGCTGGGACCGCTGGTGAGCCTGGGTGCCGCCGCGCTGCCGCTGGCGCGCTTGCGCCGCCTCCCGGTGGCCCAGGTGCTCAAGGGCCTGGGCAGCGGCGGCGACGCGGGACGCTGGTGGTGGCTCGGCCCCGTGCTGCTGGCCTCGGCGCTGCCGCTGACCTGGATGCGGCCCATCGAGGGCATCCCGCTCGGCACCTACGCCGCGATGGCGGCGCTGCTGCTGGGCGCGCTCGGCACGGTGCCCTTCGCGCTGCGCGCGATCACCGGCCTGCTGCGCGGCTGGGCGGCGCGCCGGGCGCTGCCGCTGCTGGCCGTCGAGCGCGCCCGCGATCAGGCGGGCGAAGCCGGCCGGCTCATCGCCGGCGTGCTGGTCGCGCTGGCGCTGGCCGTGGCGATGCTCGTGATGGTCGCGAGCTTCCGCGCCTCGCTCGATCAATGGCTGAGCGACATGCTGCCGGCCGACCTCTACGCGCGCCAGACCGCGCGCGACAGCGCCCAGCAGGGCCAGCCGATGCCGCCGGGACTGGCCGCGTCGGCCGCGGCGCTGCCGGCCGTCGAGCGGGTCGCGGCGCAGCGCACGCGCGCGATCGGCGTGACGGTGCGGGGCATGTCGGGCAGCACCACGCTGCTGGCGCGCCCGCTGGACCACCGCCTGCCGCTGCAGGGCGAGGCCGTGACGCTGCCCGCCGGCGTGCAGCCGGTCTACATCAACGAGGCGATGCGCGATGAACTGCGCCTGGCGCCCGGCGACCGCTTCATGCTGCGGCTCGAGGGCCGGCAACTGCCGGTGGCGGTCAAGGCGGTCTGGCGCGACTACAGCCGCCAGACCGGCGCGGTGCTGATCGAGCGGCGCGAGTGGGAGCGCCTGAGCGGCGACGCGGCCATCACCGAGCTCGCGCTGTGGCTCAGGCCGGACGCCGATCCGGTGGCGGCCCAGCAGGCGCTGCGCGAGGCCTCGGGCGCGCCGGAATCGCTGGAGATCGCCTCGGCCGGCGAGCTGCGGCGCTTCTCGCTGGCGATCTTCGATCGCAGCTTCGCGATCACCTACTGGCTGCAGGCGGTCGGGCTGGGACTGGGGCTGTTCGGCGTCGCGGCCAGCCTGTCGGCGCAGCTGCTGGCGCGGCGGCGCGAATTCGGCCTGCTGCTCCACCTCGGCCTGACGCGCGCGATGCTGCGCCGGCTGGTGCTGGCGGAAAGCCTGCTGCAGGCCGTCGCCGGCGCGGTGATGGGGCTGCTGGTGGGGCTGGCGATCAGCGCGGTGCTGGTGTTCCGGCTCAATCCGCAGAGCTTCCACTGGAGCATGGACTGGTCCATTCCCGGCTGGCGCGTGGCCGCGCTGCTGGCGGCCAGCCTGCTCGCGACCGCCGCGACGGCGGCCTGGGCCAGCGCGCGCGCGCTGAGCGCGGGCCAGGGCGAGGCGCTGCGCGCGGTGCGGGAGGACTGGTGATGATCGGACGCCGTCCATGGCTGGCGGGACTGGGCGCCGCGGGGCTGTCGATGGCGCAGGCCGGTCTCGCGCCGCGCGCCGCGCTGGCGCAGACGCGCACGGGCGATGCCGCGGACCCGCCCGCCGGCGCGGAGCCGCTGTCCGCCGAGCCGCTGCGTTTTCCGCGCGACCACGGCGCGCATCCGCAGACGCGCGTCGAGTGGTGGTACGTCACCGGCGTGCTGCGCGAAGCGGCGTCGACATCGCCGGAGCACGGCCCGCGGGGCCGCCCCGATTTCGGCGTCCAGCTGACCTTCTTCCGGGTGCGCAACGAGCTCGCGCGCCCGCTGACGTCGGCGTTCGCGCCGGGCCAGATCATGCTCGGCCATGCGGCGGTGTCGGACCTCGGCCGCCAGCGGCTGCTGCACGATCAGCGGGTGCTGCGCCATGGCTTCGCCAACGCGCGGACCGAGACCGGCGACACGCGCGTGCGCCTGGGCGACTGGCAGTTGCGCCGCGTCGACGCGCCGGGCGGCCTCAGCCGCTACGTCCTGCTGATGCCCAGCGAGCCTGGCGGCTTCGCGCTCGAGCTGACGCTGGACGCGCCGCAGGCACCGCTGCTGCAGGGACAGGCCGGCTGGTCGCGCAAGGGACCGGACGCGCAGCAGGCCAGCCGCTACGTGAGCGAGCCGCAGCTGAGCGGCCTTGGCCGGCTCGCGCTGCGCGACGGCGGCACGCGCGAGGTGCGCGCGCGGGCCTGGCTCGACCATGAATGGAGCAACCAGTACCTGGGCCGCGGCGCCGACACCGCGCCGGATCGCGCGGCCGGCTGGGACTGGCTGGGGCTGAACCTGGACGACGGCAGCGCGCTGACGCTGTTCCAGATGCGCGCGCGGGACGGCCGCATCGTCTGGACCGGTGGCAGCTGGCGCGAGCCGGCCTCGCGCGGCGGCGCGCAGACGGACTTCCAGCAGCAACTGGCCTTCGAGCCGCTCGCCTTCTGGCAGAGCCCGGTGAGCCTGGCGCGCTATCCGGTGAAGTGGCGCATCCGCACGCCCAAGGGCGTGTTCCTCGTCGAGGCGGCCTATGCGGCGCAGGAGATCGACGCGCGCCGCAGCACCGGCTTCCCCTACTGGGAAGGCGCCGCGCGGCTGACCGACGAGACCGGCCGCGCGCTCGGCTGGGGCTACCTGGAGATGACGGGCTACGCCGGCCGCGTGCCGCTGTAGCGATTGCGCCCCGACGGGATCGCGGCATAGGCGCGCACGCAGTTGCAGCCGGCGCCGCGCGCCATCGCCAGCGCCTGCCGAGCCTGCTGCAGCAGCTGGTCGGCGCCCTGCTGCGGCTCCCGCCGCCAGTCCTGCCAGTGCGCCAGCCCCAGGCTCGCGCTCAGCGGCAAGGCCTGGCCCTGCCAGCGGTAGTCCAGCGTCGCGACCCGCGCCCGCACGCGGTCGGCTGCGTCCAGCGCGCCCAGCGGATCGGTGCAGGGCAGATACGCGGCCCAGACGCCGCGCGGCAGCGGCAGCAGCCAGTCGCCGCCGCGCAGCTGCTGGCGCACCAGCTGGTCGAGCCGCTCGTCCAGCGCCTGGATGCAGTCCTGGCCGTACTGCTGCTGCATCCGCGCCCAGGGATCGAGCTCCAGCAGCATCAGCACCCCGTCGTGGCGGTGCCGCTGGGCGCGGGCGGCCTCCCGTTTGAGGCCCTCCATCAGCTGTGCCTCGTCGGCCGCGGCGACACGCGCCGGCGGATCGCGGCGCGCCTGCCAGCGCCGCCGCAGGGAGTGCCACCAGGCCCCTGGGCCCTTGTCCGAGTCTTGAGCCATACCGCCGCCTCGCCGGAGATGAATCTGGATTGCAGCACAGGAGCAAGCCGCGCGCCGCCCCCTGTTGCCCGGGGCCGCCCCCTTGACCGAGGGAGGATAGGCCGCCGCGCCCGCGCGCGTCACGCCAGATGTAACGAATCCGGACCGCCCGCAGGGATGCGTGCGGCGGCGCGGGCGCTGGCCTACAGTTGTCAGCTGTGTTCCGAGCCCGCGGCCCCGCCGCACCGCCGATGAACGCCTCTTCAGGGATCCCCCTCGAGCCGGCCGCAGAGCCCGCCACCGACCCGGCGCCGCCCGGGCCGGACATGCGCGCCGCCCCGGAGCTGCCGATGACGGCGGTCGTCGGCGCGCTGCTGGTGCTGATCACCGGCATGGTGCTGACGCTCAGCGCGATGCTCTGGAACCGCAACCATGTCGTGGCGGAGGCCGGCACCGTGCTCGACGCCCAGCTCGACCGCCTGCAGCGGGACGTCGTCCAGCGCTTCGTGCCGCCGGTGTACGGCCTCAAGGGCGCCCGCGGCACGATCGCCGCATTGCGCGGGCGGATCAGCCGGCAGGCCTTCCGGACCTACGTCCAGAGCCGCGACCTGATGCACGAGTTCCCGGGCGTGCGCGGCTTCGGCTTCGTGCCGCGCGTGCCGCGCGAGGAGCTGCCCGCGTTCATCGCCGCGCAGCGGGCCGATGGCGCGCCGCAGTTCACCGTGCACACGAGCGGCGATGCGCCGGACCTCTTCGTCGTCGCCCACATCGAGCCGCTGTCGCAGAACTACCCCGCCTGGGGCTACGACCTGGGCGCCGAACGCGTGCGCCGCGAAGCCATCGAGCGCGCCATCGCCTCGGGCGAGGCGGCGCTGTCCGCGCCCGTGCCGCTGGTGCAGGACCATGCGCAAGGGCCCGGCATGCTGCTGCTGGTGCCGGTGTTCCGCGACGGCGCCGACCCGGTCACCCCCGACCAGCGCCGCCAGGCGCTGCTGGGCATGCTCTACGCGCCGCTGGTGGCGCAGGAGATCCTCGCCGGCCTCAAGGAGGGCCTGGGGGCGGCGCCGCTGGACTTCCGGCTGCTGGTCGACGACCACACCGGGACGGAGGACCTGCTGCTCGACTCCGCCACCGGCATCCAGCCGCTGGACACCGCGCCGGACATGCGCCCCGGCTTCGCCAACCGGGTGGTCAGCGATGAACGCCGGCTCGTGATCGCGGGGCGCGCCTTCCGCGTCGAGGCCGCGCTGACCCCCGCCTATGAGCGCGCCGTGATCGACGCGGCCGGCTGGGGGCCCGGGCTGTTCGGCACGCTGCTGACGCTGCTGCTGGCGGCCACCACCTACCTGCTGGCCGCCGGACGGGTCCGCGCGCAGGCCCTGGCCGACGCGATGACGGAGGACCTGCGGCTGCTGATGCTGGACCAGCAGGCGATGCTGGACACCGAGATCATCGCCATCGCCAAGCTGCGCGAGCGCCGCATCGTCTGGCAGAACCGCGTGCTGGGCCGGATGTTCGGCTACAGCGCGGACGAGATGCTCCATCTGGCCGTGCGCGACCTCTACGTCGACGAGGCCACCTACGACGCCCTGGGCGAGAACGCCTATCCGGTGCTGGTGCGCGGCGGCCACTACCGCAGCCAGGTGCAGATGCGGCGCAAGGACGGCGGGCTGTTCTGGGTCGATCTGCACGGCGTGGCGCTGCCCGGCGAGCGCGAGCCCGGCACCACGCTCTGGATGATGGTCGACATCACGCAGAGCAAGGCCCACGAGGCCAGCGTCGAGCATGCCGCCTTCCACGACGCGCTCACCGGACTGCCCAACCGGGCGCTGCTCGCCGACCGGCTGCGCCAGGCGATGGGCGCGATGCAGCGGCAGGGAGGGACCGTCGCGGTGGCCTTCCTGGACCTGGACGGGTTCAAGGCCGTCAACGACACGCACGGGCACGAAGCCGGCGACGAGGTGCTCCAGGCGGTGGCGAGGCGGCTGTCGGACGGGATCCGGGCCTCGGACACCGCGGCGCGGCTGGGCGGTGACGAGTTCGTCGTGCTGCTGACGCCGCTGGCCGGCCCCGACGCGAGCCGCGCCATCTGCGAGCGCCTGCTGCGCGCGATCCTGGAGCCGGTGCGGCTGGCCTCGGGCGCCGTCGTGCAGGTGGGCAGCAGCATCGGCGTGGCGCATTTCCCGCTCGACGGTGTCGACGCGGAGGTGCTGCTCAGCCGCGCCGACCAGGCGATGTTCGAGTCCAAGCGGGCCGGACGCTGCCGCATCCGCTGGCTGGACGGCGCGTCGCCGCCGCAGGAACTGGACCTGTCCGCGCTGCGCGTGGCGCCCGGGCCGTCACGCGCCTGGCCCGCGCCGTCCCCGGAGGACGGGGCGCTCCGGGATGACCGGAGTCATGCGCGCTGAGCCGTCATACAGTCGCCGGATGACCATCCTGCTCACTCCCCGGCTCCGCCTGGAGCCGATGACCGACGCGCACCTGGCGGGCCTGTTCGAGATGAACCGCGACCCCGACGTGATGCGCTACATCACCGGCAAGCCCGACACGCTGGCGGACACGCAGGCGATGATCGACCGCGTCAAGGCGCGCTGGGCGGAATGGGGCTACAGCTGGTGGACCTTCCTGGAGCGCGATGGCGGCCAGATCGTCGGCGCCGGCTGCGTGCAGCACATCGGCCGCGATCGCGCCAATCCGCATGAGCTCGGCTGGCGGCTGCGCCGCGACCGCTGGGACCGCGGCTATGCGTCGGAGGCGGCGCGCCGCATGGCGGCCTTCGCGATCGACGACCTCAAGGCGCCGCAGCTGGTCGCGTTCTGCGACCAGGCCAACAGCGGCTCCGCGCACGTGATGCAGAAGCTGGGCATGCGCTTTCGCGCGATCGAGCACTGGTACGACTTCGACGGCGCGCTCTACGGCATGACCGCCGACGAGTGGCGCGCCTGGCCGGCCTCGGCCCAGGCGGCGGCGGAGATCGCCGCCTGCGCCGATCAGAGCCCGCCGACGAAGTAGCGCTTCAGGCCCGACAGGATCATCTCGACCGCGATGGCGGTCAGCACCAGTCCCATCAGCTTCTCGAGCGCCGAGACGACCGAGTCGCCCAGCAGCTTGCGGATGCGGTCGGCCAGGATCAGCGCCAGGAACGAGATCACCATCGCGGTGAACAGCGCGCCTATCCACTCGGCGACGCGGTCCGGCTGGCGCGAGGCCAGCAGCAGCACCGTGGCCATCGCCGACGGACCGGCCAGCAGCGGCACGGCCAGCGGGAAGATGAACGGCTCCTTGCCGGTCTCCATGCCGTAGGCGGACTCGCCGGCATGGCTGAAGATCATCCGGATCGCGATGATGATCAGGATCACGCCGCCGGCGACCTCGAGCGAGCGCTCGGACAGGTGCATCAGGCGCAGGAAGCCCTCGCCCAGGAACATGAACGCGAGCAGCACCGCGAAGGCGATGCCGACCTCGCGCAGCGCAACCTTCAGGCGGCGCTCGCGCGGCACGGACCGCATGATGGGGATGAAGATCGGGAGGCTGCCGAGCGGGTCCAGCACCAGCAGCAGCAGGATGAGGGCGGAGAGAAAGCTGTGATCCATGGGGCGCGATTCTCGCCGAAGGCGGCCTTCGCCGGCTTGATGCTGGCGGCCGGCCACGCACGCTTTGTTCATTCGATTCCATAGAATCGCAATGATTCCTCGCCACGATCCCGCTGATGAACAAGATGGACAAGAAGGCCTTCCCCGCGCTGGACGCGATCGACCTGCGGATCCTGCAGGAGCTGCAGCGCGACGGACGGATGTCCAACGTGGACCTGGCGGCGCGGGTGCATCTGTCAGCGCCGCAGTGCTTCCGCCGCGTGCGGGCGCTGGAGGAGCGCGGCGTGCTGCGCGGCTACCGGGCCGACGTCGCGCCGCTGGCGCTGGGGCTGGGGGTGACGGCCTATGTCAGCCTGAACATCACCGCCCAGGCCTTCGCCCGCGTGCGCGAGATCGAGTCGCTGATCCGCGACTTCCCCGAGATCCTGGAATGCCACACCGTGTCGGGGGACTCGGACTACCTGCTCAAGGTGGTCGCGCGCGACCTGCAGGCGCTGTCCAAGTTCCTCACCGACAAGCTGATGCAGCTGGACGGGGTGGCGGACGTGCGGTCGATGATCTGCCTGGAGGAGATCAAGCCGCCGGCGGGGCTGCCGGTGGCTTAGGCAGGGGCTCGCACGGCGTGCATCAACGCTTCGATCGTGTAGCTCAGCGCCTCCTGGCGGCGAGAGGCGGCGGCGTAGGCCGGATCCTCCAGTGTTCTGTCCGACAAAGTGAACGAGTGCATCACCGCAAGTTGTGCATCTCTCGATTGCTGCACTGCCTTGATGACGCCGCTCTCCTCACGGAACGCCCGCTGGATCCGAAGCCTCGTCTCCGGCGGCAGTTCATCGAAGGCGTTCCTCGCCGCCTTCGCCAGATTGCGGATGATGTACTCCCCGTCCCCTCCTATCAGATTTCCTCCCCGCGCAGCGTAGGCGCGTCGAACATCGGCAATGAGCAACATGGTGCTGTTGATGACCACGTCACCCAAAGGATCCTTTGACGTCCTGCCAAGGACGCGCCCGACCGCTGCCCGCCGAGTCAAGGCCCCGTCCATCGTAAGGAACAGTTGCTTCATCCCATCCTTCAATGGCCTGCGTTGATCAATATTCCGGAGATCGGACTCGCCTCGAATCTCTTCGAGACGCCGTGTCAACGAGCGCTGGTCGGCGCTGACACTGGGCATCGACTCGGAGGGAAGCGGCGTGCTCGGGACATTTGGCATGCGCTTGACCCTCAAATTATTGGCATCCATCAGGAACCGCTGCCCCCGGCGAGCCTGCTCCGCCCTTCTCCTCTGAACCAGCTCCGCATTGCTGCTCTCGATCCGAGGGCCGGAGCGCGGGCGCGCGTCCGGCAGAGGCTTGGGCTTGGGAGCCACGGGCAGTTGCACCGTCGGCGGTGTCTGCGGTGTCTGCGGTGTCTGCGGTGTCTGCAACGCCGGTGGAGGCGTTGATGGCGCGGGCGGCGCGGGCCGCTTCGCGGGTGCGGGCGATGGAGACTCCTCGGAACTGCGCTCCGTTTGCGTGCTGATCTCGCTCACCGCTGGACGAAGGTAGGAATGCCGCAGCTCTTCCATGTCCGACTTCAGGTCCGACACAAGCGCCGTCAGGCTGGGATTGTCATCCCACGTGAGCTGCTCCTCCTCGCCGTTCACCGATGAGAACTCCGAATCGGCGTCATGACCGGCATCGGGCGGCTCCTGTCGCCGTCCTGAAAGAGGGGGCGCGTCGCAGCCGTGAAGCGGTGGCAACTTGGAGCCGCCCTTCAAGAATGCGGTGACTGCATCGATGGCCCCTTCGCCATGGAGGCCTGCAAACAATTTTGCATACGCGAGGGCCTGCGGGGACAAGGACTGCGACTCATCACGCGTCCAGGGACCTTCGTCGCGGCCCTGCTTTTCTCGCGACCGCTGTTGCTCATCGTGCGCGAACGCCTCAAGCACGACTGAGCTCGAGTCGGAGACGCCATCATTGCAGCCCACGACCAACTGGGGGGCTTCGCCAAGATCTTCAAGACGACGCATTGTCCCAAGGGCGCTTGCGATGGCGCCGCGGGCCTCCCGCGGCCGGCTCAGATCTGCCTGATGCACCTGGACGAACGTCGAGGCAATTTCCCGCGATCCGTCCAGGATTTCAGATTGCAGCAGCCAACTGCCGTCATCGGTCATCCCATCGTGCCGGCGGAAAAGCGCCGTCAGGACCCGGCCATCATTGCCCTGGACCTGCCACTGCACCGTCTGACCGGATCTCTGCAGTTGAGCCAGCAACGCGCTGGGCACCTTGCCTTCGGCAACGATCAGGTTGGTGGCACGACGTTCCTTCAGCATCTCGACGAAGCCAAGCGCGGCAGCGGCATTTGCCTGGTCCAGGTGCGGGTTCGGGCCCGGCAATGCTGGCAGCCGTGCCTGTATCACCGATGGAAAGCTGCCAAAGGCCGGCGTGATCCATGCATGGATGAACGGGTGAACGATGCCTTCCAGCACGCCTCCGCAAGCCGCCGCGGCGAGGGCGATCGGCTGGGCCAGCGACGGATTCACGCCGGGTGGCCAGGGCTGGTACGGGACACCGCCAAACCCGAGGGGCGCTTGGCCAAACGGAACCAGATTCGGCATCACGCTGAACGGATGCAGGTACGAGGAGTGAGCCATGCGAACAATTGGCAACCCTTCGAGGGTCGCGGCGAGGTGCTGGGATGGACCTTGTGTGTCCCCCCGCCCCACCGGGGTTCGGGCACCGGTGCTCCGCGTTCAGCCGCGCGGATGATGCGCCGCGTGCAGCGCCTTCAGGCGCTCCCGCGCCACATGCGTGTAGATCTGCGTCGTCGACAGGTCCGCGTGTCCCAGCAGCAGCTGCACCGCCCGCAGATCGGCGCCATGGTTCAGCAGGTGGGTGGCAAATGCATGCCGCAGCGTGTGCGGCGAGATCGGACTCGTGATCCCGGCGATCCCCGCGTACTTCTTGACGATGCGCCAGAAGCTCTCCCGCGTCATCGCCTGTCCGTGCCGGCTCAGGAACAGATCGTCCGTGCCGCGCGCGCTCAGCAGCTGCGGCCGCGCCTCGCCCAGGTAGCGCATCAGCCACGCATGCGCCTCCTCGCCGAAAGGCACCATGCGCTCCTTGTCGCCCTTGCCGGTCACGCGCAGCACCGCCTCGCGCAGGCCGACGTGCACGCTCTTGAGCGTCACCAGCTCGGTCACGCGCAGACCGCTCGCATACATCAGCTCCAGCATCGCGCGGTCGCGCAGGCCGTGCGCGGTGCCGACATCCGGCGCCTCCAGCAGCCCCTCCACCTGCTGCTGCGTCAGCGTCTTGGGCACGCGCATCGGCTGCTTGGCGGTGATCAGCTTGAGCGTCGGATCACGCGTGATGCGGTGCTCGCGCAGCGCCCAGCGGAAGTAGCGCTTGAACACCGACAGCCGCCGGTTCGCCGAACTCGCCTTGCCGCCATCGTGGCGCGCGGCGGCGTAGCCCATCAGGTCGAGTTCCTCGGTCTGATCGAGCGCGCGGCGGCGCGGTTGGGCGGCCAGCCAGTCGGCCAGCAGCTGCAGATCCCGCCGGTAGGCGAGTTGCGTGTTGCTCGACAGGCCCTCCTCGATCCACAGCGACTCGATGAAGGCGTCGATGGCGCGCTGGCTTTGCTCACGCTCGGGCGAGCGCGCGGGCGAGCCGCCCTCGCAGGACATCGAGGCGTCGTTGGCGGCGCGGCGGGACGGAGACGGCATGGCGCGCATGATGCCAGCGCGAGGTCCCGGCGGCGGCGGCGCGAAAAAAAAGGGGCCCGCGCCACCACGCGCGGGCCCCGCGGAGCAACCGCCACAGGCAGCGGTTGGTTGGGAGCAGGAAGAAGGGGGAAGGCAGGCGCTCGATCAGCCGATGCGCACCGGCACGAAGATCTTGTCGCTGCCGCGCTGCACCAGCAGCGCGACGGATTTCTCCGCGCCCTGCACCGCGCCGCGGACCTGATCGACCGACTGCACCGGCGTGCCGTTGATCGCCAGCAGCACGTCGCCCGGCCGGACGCCGGCGCGCGCCGCCGCGCTGCCCTCGCCCACTTCCTCGATCAGCAGGCCCTCGCGGGTGCCGAGCTGGCGCCGTTCCTCCGGCTGCAGCGGCCGCAGGGCCAGGCCCAGCTTGCCGTGCGCCGACTCGGCATTGCCCTCGCCCTTGGCGAGCTTGGCGCCCTTCTCGTTGGCGTCGCCCAGCGTGACGGTCAGCGTCTCGCGCTTGCCGGCGCGCCACACCTCGACATCGGCCTTGTCGCCCGGCAGCGATTGATCGACCAGCGCCGGCAGGTCGCCGCTCGAGACGATCTTCTGGCCCTTGAAGCCCAGGATCACGTCACCCGAGCGCAGCCCCGCGCGCGCCGCCGGCCCGCCGTCCTCGACGTTGGCGACCAGCGCGCCCTCGGGGCGGTCCAGCTTGAAGGAGTCGGCGAAGCCCTGGTTGACCTCCTGCACCATCACGCCGAGCTTGGCGTGCTGCACCTTGCCGCCCTTCTCGATCTGGGCGCGGACCTTGCTGGCCACCTCCACCGGGATCGCGAACGACAGGCCCTGGTAGCCGCCCGAGGCGCTGTAGATCTGCGAGTTGATGCCCACCACCTCGCCGCGCGCGTTGAACAGCGGGCCGCCGGAGTTGCCGGGGTTGATCGCGACGTCGGTCTGCAGGAAGGGCACGCGGCTCTCGTCCGGGCCCAGCGAGCGCCCCTTGGCGCTGATCACGCCGGCGCTGACGCTGTTCTCGAAGCCGAAGGGCGAGCCGATCGCCAGCACCCATTCGCCGACGCGCAGGTCGCGCGTCGCGCCCAGGCGCACCGTCGGCAGGTTCTTGGCGTCGATCTTCAGCACCGCGACGTCGGTGGACTTGTCGCTGCCCAGCACCTTGGCGCGGAACTCGCGGCGGTCGGTCAGCTTGACCACCACCTCCTGCGCGTCCTGCACCACATGGGCGTTGGTCAGGATGATGCCGTCGTTGCTGACGATGAAGCCCGAGCCCTGGCCGCGGATCTCGCGGCTGCCGCCATCGCCGCCATTCGGACCGCCGGGCATGCCCGGCACGCCGAAGCGGCGGAAGAATTCGTAGAAGGGATCGTCGGGATCGATCTGCGGCGCGCGCGCGGCGCGCGTCTTGACGGTGCCCGACACGCTGATGTTGACCACGGCCGGCCCCTGCGTCGCGGCGATCTGCGCGAAGTCGGGCATGCCGGCCGGGGGCGGCGTGTAGTTCGCGGCGGGTGCCGCGGCGTTGGCCGCCGGCGTGGTGACCGCGGCGACCTGGGTGTCGCCCGGCGCCGCCGCGGCCGGCTGCGTGCCCGTCACTTGCGTCGCCTGCGCCACCGGCGTCACCTTGGCGTTGCGCATCGCCAGCGCGCCGCCAGCGGCCCCCAACACGCCGGCCGCGGCCAGCGCCCACACGAGCTTCTTCACCGGAATCATCTTCTCCACTTGCTGAGCCATCTGAACCTCCAGATTCGCTGCGACCGGCGGGACTGAACAGGTCCCCGCCGATCCGATGGCTTGAAGTGTGAGCACCTTGGCTTAGGTCGCTCTTAATCCTTCGTGGCGGGCCCCGGCGCCGGCTTCGGGCGGCCTTCCTCCTCCATCGCGCGCAGGATGGCCAGCGTGACGCGATCCTTCTCGCCCAACCAGGGGGCCGGACCGCGGCTGCTGCTTGAGTTCCGCGCCTGCACGCGGCGCAGCGCCTTCGCGAACGCCCCGCGCTTGTCCTGCGTCCGCCTCCTCCAACGGCTGCGCCCTCGCTCGTCCAGCATGAGGAAAGCCATGCTCATCAACAAGGCGCCGATCCGCGCGGCGATGTCATGACGAAGCGCGGGATCCATGGCGGGCGGCAAACGGGCCAGCGACATCACCGCCAGCGACCACGCCAGGTTCTCGATCGACCGCCACTTGGGCGTGATCAGGCGCTGGAACCATCCCGAGACGCCCGTCGGCTTGGCCATGCGCTGCGCGAGCGTCCTCGCCATCGCGTTGGCATCCTTCGCACCCAGCCCTTCGCCGACGCGCTGATGGAACTCCATCAACTGGAGCGCCCTGGCCAGGGATGTCACTGCGGGCGCTGGCGCCGGCGCCGGCGCTGTTGCCGGTGTCGTCGCCGCGACCGTCTGCGAAGCGCTCAGCCGCCGGCGGCCGAAGTCCCGGGCCGGAGGCGGTCCGGCCGGCATTGACGCCACGGCGGCCGCTGCCGAGCCTCGCGGCGGCTCATCCGCCCGCGCCACCGCATCGGCCGTGACACCGGCGCAGGCGGATGCGTTCACAGACGTTTTCACGGGCATTCCTTCCGAGGCGATGCATCCTGGGTTGGAGTTGTCCGCTACGCGGTTCCTCGGCGCCCGTCACCCTCCGCCGGCCGGCGGCGCCGGCAGCGCCTTGGGCGGATTGGCCCGCGACAGCGGCAGCGTCACCTCCACCCGCAGGCCTCCCAGCGCCGTGCTGTGCCCCAGCCGCAGCGCCGCCCCGTGGTCATCGGCGATGCTGCGCACCAGCGCCAGCCCCAGGCCGCTGCCCGGCGCCTGCTGCGCCTGCGCCTCGGAGCGGTAGAAGCGGTCGAACACCCGGCCGCGCTCGGCGTCCGGGATGCCGGGGCCGTCGTCCTCGACCACCAGCAGCGCCATCCCGCCGCTGCGCTCCAGGCTCAGGTCGACGCGGCTGCGGCCGTACTTGATGCCGTTGTCCAGCAGGTTGCGCAGCAGCATGGTCAGCGCCTCGCGATGACCGTCGACCAGCGCCGGATCGCAGCGCCCCAGGCCCAGGTCGACGCCGCGCGCCTGCGCCAGCGTCGCCGCGTCGACGACCGCGTCGCGGCACAGCGCGTCGAGCGCGATCGGCAGCGACGGCGCCTGCGCCTTGGCGCTGTCCTGGCGCGCCAGCGCGAGCAGCTGCTCGATCAGGTGCGACGCGCGATCGATGCCCAGGCCGAGCTTCTCCAGCGCCTGCGCGCGCGCCGCGTCATCCGGCGCGCGGCGCAGCGACTGCAGCTGCAGCTTCAGCGCCGCCAGCGGCGAGCGCAGTTCATGCGCCGCATCGGCGACGAAGTGCTGCTGCTGCTCGAAGGCCTGCCGCACCCGGTCCAGCAGCGCATTGAGCTCGGTGACCAGCGGCTGGACCTCGGCGGGGAGGTCCTCCTCGTCCACCGGGGCCAGGTCCTGCGCGACGCGGCGCGACAGCTGCTGCCGCACGCGCTCCAGCGGCGCCAGCGCGTGCGACACCACCCACCACACGACCAGCGCCAGCATCGGCAGCATCAGCGCGGTGGGCAGCACGGTGCGCCAGGCGAGCTGGCCGGCCATGCGCTGGCGCACCGCGATGTCCTGCGCCACCTGCACGACCTGGAAGCGCCCCTGCACCGCGAAGACGCGATAGCGCTTGCCGCGCAGCGCGACATTGGAGAAGCCCAGCACCGCGCGCTGCGGCAGCCAGTCCGGGCCCGCCGAGCGGTACAGCGGCGTGCCGTCCAGGCCCCAGACCTGCACGATCAGGTCGATGCTCTGTTCCTCGCCCAGCGGCAGCGGCAGGCCCGTGCCCATGCCGGCGCGCAGCGACAGCGCGACCTGCTGCATCTGGTAGTCGAAGATCTCGTCGGTCTCCATGAGCGCGTTGCGATAGGCGCTCATGCCCTGGATCAGCGCGCTGCTCAGCATCGCGGCCAGCAGGAACAGCAGCAGCCGGTAGCGCAGCGAGCGCGGCAGCAGCGTGAACCGGTTGCGCCGCGGCGCGCCGTCTCCGGGCGCCGCGTTCATTCCTTGGGCACGCGGTAGCCGACGCCGCGCACGTTCTGGATCAGCTCGGCGCCCAGCTTCTTGCGCAGGCCGTGGATGTAGACCTCGACCGCGTTGCTGCTGATTTCGTCCTTCCAGCCGTAGAGCTTCTCCTCGAGCTGCTGGCGCGACAGCACGATGCCGGGCCGCGCGATCAGCGGCTCCAGCACCGCCCATTCGCGCTGCGACAGCGTGACCGGGTGGCCATGCGCGGTGACCTCGCGCGTGGCGGGATTGATGCTCACGCCCATGTGCTCGTAGACCGGCTCGGCGCGGCCGGCGGCGCGGCGCAGCAGCGCGCGGATGCGGGCCAGCAGCTCGTCCAGTTCGAAGGGCTTGAGCACGTAGTCGTCGGCGCCGGCGTCCAGGCCGGCCACGCGCTGGGCGGTGGCGTCGCGCGCGGTGGCGATCAGGACCGGCACGGTCTGCTTGCGGCCGCGCAGCGCCTGCAGCACGCTCATGCCGTCGCGCTTGGGCAGGCCCAGGTCCAGCAGCACCAGGTCGTAGGTCTGGGACTGCAGCGCGGTGTCGGCGATCTCGCCGTCACGCACCCAGTCCACCGCATAACCCTCGGCGCGCAGCAGCTCGAGCAGCTGCTCGCCGATCATCAGGTCGTCTTCCACCAGCAGGAGTCGCATGGGCGCGATTGTGCATGCGCCGGGCGATCCGCGGCCGTCAGCCCGCCGCGGCTCGCAGCGCTTTCAGCACCATGAACGCGCCGACCTCCTCGTCGACGGTTTCCCGGGACGCCCGGGGATCGTGCAGGACCTCGTAGAGCCGATGCCCCTGCGCCTGCCACGCGGCGCGGAAGGCACCGGTCCCATCGCCATGAACCCGGCTGGCCCATCGCTTGCGCGAGCGCGGGGCCGAGGCTTCGAAACTTTCGCGGAGCAGTCCGCCGCACCAGTGGCGGAACTCGCTGTGCAGGACGGTCACATCCTGCCCCTTGCAGCGGTCGCGCCACTGGGCCATCGCCGGACGCGCCAGCGCCCGAGCGAGCTCGACGACCTCGTCAGGCTTGGCCTTGGGCCCGAAGGTCCGGCGCCACCAGCCCTTCACGCCGGTCGGCGCCTTCATCCGCCCTAGCAGCTCGGTCAGCGCGGCGAAGTCCGGCTTGGGCGGAGCGGACGGCACCGCCGCGCGAGGCACGGATCGAGGCGGCGCGATCTGCACGGCTCGTGGGGTCTGCACGGGCCGCACGGCCTGATCCTCCGGACAGCGGATCACCGGCGACGGCTCGACCCTTCGTGTCGCCATCCTCGTTGGCGCCCCATGGATCAACATCGCCGATTCGAAACGATGTCCGTTGAAGTTGACGAGGAGCTCGATCGTGTCCGCGCCCGACTCCGAACGTCTCGGTCTTGGCCGGCTCTCGATCCTGAGCGTGTCTCCGCCGGCGTCGTCGTAGGTGAAGATGCGTGCCGAACGTTCTTCCGAGAGCAGCCACTGCGCCACCGTCTGGCCCTGCGTGGCCGCCGTCGAGTCCGGTCCGGGCGTCGGCAGGGCCATGCTGGCCACCCCGTGAACGAGCATCGTCTCAGCCAGACGCGCAAGCCGTTCGCCGCCCCCCATGTCCGTACGCCCGAGATCGATGATCGGCGGCTTGCCGGACGGCGGCGCGGCCCGCTTGACCGCCTCGGCGTCCTTCAACGGCTGCAGGACGGTGGCCAGACACCGCGCCAGTCTGGCGCGGACCTCCCGGGGGCAACGGGCGGAGCCGGCATCGGGCGGGTTCCGCTCCGGCACGGAGGACGCGTGCCGGAGCGGATTGGCGAAGTTCGCGGTCGACGGGGTCATGGCAAGCCTCCTTTCCCGAAACCGGCACGGAACTGCCGGCACGCCCGATCAGTGCCCGCCCGCAACCTCGCCACCCGACAACCTCCGCGGGCCGATTCCATGACTACAATGCGCGCCAGTCAGGAGAGAGCTCCCTCGCGGGAGCCGCCGAAGGCGCAGTGGCACTGGTGATCCCACGCTGCGAACGCTCAGGCAAAAGGACTGACGAAACGCCCGCGATGCCGGGCGTTCCTCACTGGAGAGAGGCGGGGCGGACCACCGGTCGAGCCCGTCCACCGAAGGGGCAAGCCGCCGGTCAACCGCCGACGGCCAATCTCTCAGGTAAAGCGGACAGCGAGGGCATCTCCCCCACCCGGATGTGATCGGTTCACAGTCGGGTGGTCATGACGAATGCCCTCGGAGCGAGACATGTCCGCCGACCAGACCCTGAACACGCCCCTGCTCAAGACCCCCCTGCACGCGCTGCACCTCGAACTGGGCGCCAAGATGGTGCCCTTCGCCGGCTACGACATGCCGGTCCAGTACCCCGCCGGCGTGATGGCCGAGCACAAGCACACCCGCGCCAAGGCCGGCCTGTTCGACGTCTCCCACATGGGCCAGGTGCTGCTCGCCGGTGACGATGCCGCCGCCGCGCTCGAGACCCTGGTGCCGGTCGACATCGTCGACCTGGAGATGTTCAAGCAGCGCTACGCGCTGTTCACCGCCGACGACGGCGGCATCCTCGACGACCTGATGGTCGCGCGCCGCACCGACGGGCTGTTCGTGGTCGTCAACGCCGGCTGCCGCGACCAGGACATCGCCCACATGCAGAAGCACCTGGCGGGCCGCTGCGAGGTCCGCCCGCTGCCCGACCAGGCGCTGCTGGCGCTGCAGGGCCCGCAGGCCGTGACCGCGCTGTCGCGCCTGAACCCCGGCGTGGCCCAGCTGGTCTTCATGACCGGCGGCTTCTTCGACCTGGACGGCATCCCCACCTTCGTGACCCGCTCGGGCTACACCGGCGAGGACGGCTATGAGATCTCCGTCCCCGCCGCCCGCAGCGTCGAGCTGGCCCGCAAGCTGCTGGCCCAGCCCGAGGTGATGCCCATCGGCCTGGGCGCGCGCGACTCGCTGCGCCTGGAAGCCGGCCTGTGCCTGTACGGCCACGACATCGACACCACCACCACGCCGGTCGAGGCCTCGCTGACCTGGGCGATCCAGAAGGTGCGCCGCGCCGGCGGCGCCCGCGCCGGCGGCTATCCCGGCGCGGCCGTGATCGACCGCCAGTTCGCCGAAGGCGCCGCGCGCAAGCGGGTCGGCCTGGTCAGCGCCGAGCGCATGCCGGTGCGCGAAGGCGCCAGGCTCGTCGACGCCGCCGGCCAGGAGATCGGCGTCGTCACCAGCGGCACGCTGGGCCCGACGGTGGGCAAGCCGGTGGCGCTGGCCTATGTCCAGACGCCGTACGCCGCGCTGGGCACCGAACTCTTCGCCGAGGTCCGCGGCAAGCGCACCCCGATGACGGTCTCTTCCACGCCCTTCACGCCCAACGGATACTTCCGCGGCTGATCCGCGATCCTGGATCACGTCCCGTCCTCCGAGACGATTTCCCCTTCACCTTTCCGATTCCACGGAGCCCCTCCATGAGCATCAAGTACACGCCCGACCACGAATGGGTCGACACCACCGACGGCATCGCCACCGTGGGCATCACCGTCCATGCGCAGGATGCGCTGGGCGATGTGGTCTTCGTCGACCTGCCGGAAGTCGGCAAGTCCTTCGCCGCCAAGGAAGTGGCCGGCGTGGTCGAGTCGGTCAAGGCCGCCGCCGACGTCTACGCCCCGGTGTCGGGCGAGATCGTCGAGGTCAACGAGGCGCTGCGCGACGACCCGTCGCTGGCCAACTCCGACCCGCTCAAGACCGGCTGGTTCTTCAAGGTCAAGCTGTCCAATCCGGCGGAACTCGACGGGCTGATGGACACCACGGCCTACGACGAGCTGGTGAAGAACTCCTAAGCCCAGCCCTCACCCCTGCCCTCTCCCGCCCGCGGGAGAGGGAGTTCTTTCCCCAGGATCGCCCCGCCATGTCCGCCCTGCCCTCCTTCGCCGAGCTCGAGAACGCCTCCGAATTCCACGCCCGCCACATCGGCCCCGACGCCCATGACGAGCAGTTGATGCTGTCGGCGATCGGCGCCGCGTCGCGCGCCGCGCTGATCGACGCCATCGTCCCGGCCGCCATCAAGCGCGCCGCGAAGATGGACCTGCCCGAGCCCGTGACCGAGTCGCAGGCGCTGGCCGAGCTCAAGGCCATCGCGGGGAAGAACCGGATCCTGAAGAGCTTCATCGGCCAGGGCTACCACGGCACCCTCACGCCGGGCGTCATCCTGCGCAACATCCTCGAGAACCCCGCCTGGTACACCGCCTACACGCCCTACCAGGCCGAGATCTCGCAAGGCCGCATGGAGGCGCTGGTCAACTTCCAGACCATGGTCTGCGACCTGACCGGCCTGGCCATCGCCAACGCCTCGATGCTGGACGAGGCCACCGCCGCCGCCGAGGCGATGACGCTGGCCGCCCGCATGGCCAAGAGCAAGAGCCAGACCTTCTTCGTCGCCGACGACGTGCTGCCGCAGACGCTGGAAGTCGTGCGCACCCGCGCCGAGCCGCTGGGCATCACGGTGCAGGTCGGCAAGGCCGAGGACGCCGGCCAGGCCGACTGCTTCGGCGCGCTGGTGCAGTACCCCGGCGTGACCGGCGTGGTGCGGCCGCTGCAGGCGATCGCCGACGCGGTCCATGCGCGCGGCGGCCTGCTGGTGGCCGCGGCCGACCTGCTGGCGCTGACGCTGATCGCCTCCCCGGGCGAACAGGGCGCCGACATCGCCGTCGGCACCACGCAGCGCTTTGGCATGCCCATGGGCGCCGGCGGCCCGCACGCCGCCTACATGGCCTGCCGCGACGAGTTCAAGCGCTCGCTGCCGGGCCGCCTGGTCGGCGTGTCCGTCGACGCGCACGGCAAGCCCGCCTACCGCCTGTCGCTGCAGACCCGCGAGCAGCACATCCGCCGCGAGAAGGCCACCTCCAACATCTGCACGGCGCAGGTGCTGCCGGCCGTCGTGGCCAGCATGTACGCCGTCTATCACGGCCCGCAGGGCCTCAAGCGCATCGCGCAGCGCGTGGCCGCCTACACCGCCGTGCTGGCCCAGGGCCTGAAGGCCCTGGGCCTGACGCTGGTCCACGAGACCGCCTTCGACACGCTGCACGTGAAGACCGGCGCGCACACCGGCCCGGTGCTGGCCGCCGCGGTCGCCGCCGGCATGAACCTGCGCCGCGCCGGCGAGGACAGCATCAGCCTGACGCTGGACGAGACCACCACCCGCGCCGACCTCCAGGCGCTGCTGACGGTCTTCGCCGAGGGCAAGCCGGTCGCGGACGCCTTCGCCGGCGCCACGGCCGCCACCCTGGTGCCGGCCGCGCTCTCGCGCACCAGCGCCTACCTGACGCATCCGATCTTCAACATCCACCACTCCGAGACGGAGATGCTGCGCTACATCCGGCTGCTCTCCGACAAGGACCTGGCGCTGGACCGCAGCATGATCCCGCTGGGCTCGTGCACGATGAAGCTCAACGCGACCAGCGAGATGATCCCCATCACCTGGCCCGAGTTCGCGCAGGTTCACCCGTTCGCGCCGCAGAGCCAGCTGCAGGGCTACGCGCAGCTGGACCAGCAGCTGACGGCCTGGCTGTGCCAGGCCACCGGCTACGCGGGCGTCTCGCTGCAGCCCAATGCCGGCTCGCAGGGCGAGTACGCCGGCCTGCTGATCATCAAGGCCTGGCACGAGTCGCGCGGCGAGGGCCACCGCAAGATCTGCCTGATCCCCGAATCGGCGCATGGCACCAACCCGGCGTCGGCGCAGATGGTGGGCATGCAGGTCGTCGTCACCAAGTGCGACAAGGAAGGCAACATCGACCTGGCCGACCTGAAGGCCAAGTGCGAGCAGCACAGCGACAAGCTGGCGGCGATCATGATCACCTACCCCTCGACGTACGGCGTGTTCGACACGCACGTCAAGGAGATCTGCGCGCTGGTGCATGAGCATGGCGGCCGCGTCTATGTCGACGGCGCCAACATGAACGCGCTGGTGGGCATCGCCGCGCCGGGCCAGTTCGGCGGCGACGTGTCCCACCTGAACCTGCACAAGACCTTCTGCATCCCGCACGGCGGCGGCGGCCCGGGCGTCGGCCCGGTGTGCGTGGTCGAGGACCTCGTGCCCTTCCTGCCGGCGCACCGCTCGGCGGGCCTGGGCGAGAAGACCGCCATCGGTGCCGTCTCCGCGGCCCCGCTGGGCAACGCGGCGGTGCTGCCGATCTCGTGGATGTACATCCGCATGATGGGTGAGACCGGCCTGAAGGCCGCGACCGAGACCGCGATCCTCTCGGCCAACTACGTGGCCGCGCGCCTGTCCGACCACTACGACATCCACTTCAGCGGCAACATCGCGGGCGTCAAGGGCGGCGGCGTGGCCCACGAATGCATCCTGGACCTGCGCCCGCTCAAGGACAGCTCCGGCGTCTCCGCCGAGGACGTCGCCAAGCGCCTGATCGACTACGGCTTCCACGCGCCGACGCTGTCCTTCCCGGTCGCGGGCACGCTGATGGTGGAGCCGACCGAGAGCGAATCCCGGTTCGAGCTGGACCGCTTCATCGCCGCGATGATCCAGATCCGCGAGGAGATCGCGAAGGTCGAGTCCGGCGCCTGGCCGCAGACCGACAACCCGCTGGTCAACGCGCCGCACACCGCCGAGAGCCTGCTCAAGACCGAGTGGACGCACGGCTACAGCCGCGACGACGCCGCCTATCCGGTGCCGGCGCTGCGGCATGTGAAGTACTGGTCCCCGGTGGGCCGCGTGGACAACGTCTACGGCGACCGCAACCTGGTTTGCTCCTGCCCGCCGCTTTCGGCGTACGCTGAAGAGTGATCGGAAGTCGCCGGTCCCGCGCCACGAGCGCCGGGATCCGGCCATCGTTACCCACGAAGGTTAGCCACGAGGGTTAGCCACGAGGTCCGCCATGGCAGTTTCCGTCTTTGATCTGTTCAAGATCGGCATCGGGCCGTCGAGCTCCCACACCGTGGGACCGATGCGCGCCGCGCGCATGTTCGTGCAGCGCCTGCGGCACGAGGGCGTGCTGGAGCGCACCGTGCGCGTGGCCACCGCGCTGTATGGCTCGCTGGGCGCCACCGGCAAGGGCCATGGCTCGGACAAGGCCGTGCTGCTGGGCCTGGCCGGCCATGAGCCCGACACGGTCGACATCGAGCGCATCCCCGGCATCCTCGACGCGATCCGCGACGACAAGCGGATTGCGCTGGGCGGCGACCATGCGGTCGCCTTCGACGAGGCCCGCGACCTCGTCATGTACCGCCGCCAGAGCCTGCCGCTGCACGCCAACGGCATGCGGCTGATCGCCTATGACGCCGACGGCAACGAGCTCCAGAACCGCGTCTATTACTCGGTGGGCGGCGGCTTCGTCGTCAGCGAGGAGGTGCTGGCGGACGGCTCCAAGCAGAAGCAGATCGCGCCCGACACGACGGTGCTGCCCTACCCGTTCAAGACCGGCGCGGAGCTGCTGGCGCTGGCGGAGCAGGAAGGCTGCTCGATCGCCGAGATCATGCGCCGCAACGAGCGCCACTGGCGCCCCGACGAGGAGACGCGCGCCGGCCTGCTCAAGATCTGGCGCGTGATGCAGGACTGCGTGCAGCGCGGCTGCCGCACCGAGGGCATCCTGCCGGGCGGCTTCAAGGTGAAGCGGCGCTCGGCGGCGCTCTACCGCGATCTGGTCGCGCATCCCGAGGCGGCGCTGCGCGATCCGCTGCAGGTGATGGACTGGGTCAACCTGTACGCGCTGGCGGTCAATGAAGAGAACGCCGCCGGCGGCCGCGTCGTGACGGCGCCGACCAACGGCGCGGCCGGCATCGTGCCGGCGGTGCTGCACTACTACGCGCGCTTCGTGCATGGCGCCAGCGAGGACGGCATCGTCGACTTCCTGCTGACCGCCGCGGCGATCGGCATCCTCTACAAGGAGAACGCGTCGATCTCGGGCGCGGAAGTCGGCTGCCAGGGCGAGGTCGGCGTGGCCTGCTCGATGGCCGCGGGCGCGCTGTGCGCGGTGATGGGCGGCACGCCGGCCCAGGCCGAGAACGCCGCCGAGATCGGCATGGAACACCACCTGGGCCTGACCTGCGACCCGGTCGGCGGCCTGGTGCAGATCCCCTGCATCGAGCGCAACGCGATCGCGTCGGTCAAGGCCATCAACGCGGCGCGCATGGCGCTGCGCGGCGACGGCACCCATCACGTGAGCCTGGACAAGGTCATCAAGACGATGCGCGAAACCGGCGCGGACATGATGACCAAGTACAAGGAGACCGCCCGCGGCGGTCTGGCGGTCAACATCGTCGAATGCTGACGCGCCGGCGGCGGACCGTCAGCTGTCGTCGCCGGCCCCGGCCGTGAGCGGCGCCGGGGCGGACCCGGCGTCGCGGTCCGCGCCGCGCGCGTCCTGGACCGCGCTGAAGACCAGTCCGATGACCATGGCGAGGCTGCTCAGCAACAGCGCGGTCTTGAACATGCTGGTACGTTCGGTCCTCGCGGCTTTGGCGTGCTTGGTGATGCTCATGGGGTCTCCTGTCGATCTGACGCATGGTCCACCCGCGCTGGCCCGCGAGGCAGACGCGGATGACGCATCACCGGGTCCTGCGATGACGTCAGCGCGCGTCGGCGATCCACCGACAGCGAGGATGACAGCGAGGATGTCGAAATCCGTCAGTCCCGATCGTCGTGAGGCGATACCCCGTCTGTCTTCACGAAGCTGTCACGGGTCCTGCCACCCTCCACTCCACGGACGCGAATCCCCATGACTGCCTCCCTTGATCCGACACGGCGCCGCTGGCTGGCGCTCGGCGTGCTCTGCCTGGGCGTGCTGATGATGGTGCTGGACACCACCATCGTGAATGTGGCGCTGCCCTCGATCCGGGCCGACCTGGGCTTCACCGAGACCTCGCTGGTCTGGGTCGTCAATGCCTACATGCTGACCTTCGGCGGCTTCATGCTGCTCGGCGGACGGCTGGGCGACCTGTACGGCCACCGGCGCACCTTCCTGGCCGGGCTGGCGCTGTTCACCGCGGCGTCGGCGGCCTGCGGCCTGGCGCGCACGCAGGAGCTGCTGATCGCGGCGCGGGCCGTGCAGGGGCTGGGCGGCGCGGCGGTGGCGGCGATCTCGCTGTCGCTGATCATGAACATGTTCACCGAGCCCGCCGAGCGCGCCAAGGCCATGGGCGTCTACGGTTTCGTCTGCGCCAGCGGCGGCAGCATCGGCGTGCTGCTGGGCGGCCTGCTGACCAGCACGCTGAGCTGGCACTGGATCTTCCTGGTCAACCTGCCGATCGGCGCGCTGGTGATCGGGCTGTGCCTGTGGCTGATCGAGCGCGGCGGCCCGACGGCGCCGGACGAGGTGCTGGACTGGGCCGGCGCGATCACGGTCACGCTGTCGCTGCTGCTGGCGGTCTACGCGGTCGTCAACGGCAACGAGGCCGGCTGGACCTCGACCCGGACGCTGGCGCTGCTGGGCGCATCGGCGGTGCTGCTGGCGGCCTTCCTGGCGCTCGAGACCCGGGTGGCGCATCCGCTGATGCCGCTGTCGCTGTTCCGCCTGAGGTCGGTGGCGGTATCCAACGTGATCGGGGTGCTGTGGGCCGCGGCGATGTTCGCGTGGTTCTTCCTGTCGGCGCTCTACATGCAGCTGGTGCTGGGCTACGACGCGATGCGGGTCGGGCTGGGGTTCCTGCCGGCCAACCTGATCATGGCGTCGTTCTCGGTGGGACTGTCGGCTAGGCTGGTGATGCGTTTCGGCCTGCGCAAGCCGCTGTGCGTCGGCCTGCTGACCGCGGCGCTGGGGCTGGCGCTGTTCGCGCGGGCGCCGGCGGAGGGCGGCTTCTGGCTGGACGTGCTGCCCGGCATGCTGCTGCTGGGCCTGGGCGCGGCCATGGCCTTCAACCCGGTGCTGCTGGCGGCGATGAGCGAGGTCGCGCCGAGCGAATCCGGCCTGGCTTCGGGCGTGGTGAACACGTCCTTCATGATGGGCGGCTCGCTGGGGCTGGCGGTGCTGGCGAGCCTGGCGGCATCGCGCACCGGCGAGCTGACGGCGCTGGGCGCCAGCCTGCCGGCGGCGCTGGCCGGCGGCTACCGCGTGGCGTTCGCGGTCGGCGCGGTGTTCGCGGCGTCGGGCGGCTTGCTCGCGCTGCTGCTGAGGGAGCCGGCGCCGCAGACGGGCGAGGCCGCGCCGGCTGCCTCACACGGCTGAGGCGGGCGCGACTGCAAGCGACGACGCATCTGCAGATGCGTCTGCAGCCCCGACAGGCTCCCAGCAAACGCTGCTTGCGCGAACCGGCGCTAGAACCGCGCCTGAACAAGGTCGGCCCCGCAGCGCTGCGGCAACCCGCCTGAGGGCCGGCGCGCCTTCGTGTCAGGCCAGGCGCCTGCCTGTCCTGCCCGCTGTCCTCACGACTGCGGCCCCGACCTGCGCAGAGTCTCGCCGATAAGGTTGATGGCCCTTCCTCTAATAGTCCACATAGACCAGCCCGAAGCTACTCTCCAGTTCAAGCGCAATTTCTCTCGCAGCTGCGTCGGAATCAAGATAGACCCCATCAAGTCCAACGACGAGGTCAACTGATTTAATTTTCGGAGACATGTCAAGGTAGTCCACGCGACTGGTATTAAGCGCGGCGACCAGTGTTGACGTCCCGATTTTTGTCAACTCATCCCACACCAACGATTCACCAATTTTTGGAAAACGCTCCAAAGGAATCCGACCTGCGGAAGTTCCGATTGGATTGGTAGGCGAGGAGAATATCGGTATCGTGACGTGCGCAATCATGGCTTACGGCATAACTCGATGATTCGGGATATAGAGTCCATTTGTCATTGTTATTTCCCTTGACTCGAGACCACGCGAATCCGTGCTGCTTGTCGTAGCTACCACTCCTAGTTGAGGAGCTACTGAACTAGGAAGTGCCCTTCGACTTCGCCATCATTGGAAACATATAGTGTGTCACCTGTCTGTAAGCGACCCTCAATGCTGATGGATACCTTCCTCCAGCAGTCGCAACCGGAATTGAACAGCGAGTTGCTTTTCTCTTCATGCAAAACAAGAGTTGCCCGATGCTCGTTGGTTTCAGTGAGGTACGGTGCCGCCAAAGAACCTCGGCATGGCATCGGCATAGCGCCGGTCACCAGAAGGGTTGCGCCGGTCTGCTTGATCTCGAGATGACGGTTTGCAATGCCTTCATGGCATTCAGACACTTCGATCAGCCGGACGCCGGTGGCGTATGTAAACGTAGCACTATTTTTCTCGGCCTTTGAGCAACCGAATAGGAACCCTAACGCTACGCAAAGTGAAATCAAAGACAAGAATTTCATGGCGCGAGGAGTTCTGGACATATGGACAAATTGCTGCATCAGAGTCCCGAAGACCGAGCCGGTTGGAGAGCGGCCTGGAGCTGGATTCACGCCTGACGCCCGGCAGCGCGCGCTCATCGAAGCTGCGGAGCGGCTGAACCGCGAATCCGTTGAAGCTGGTCATTTTGTCCCGGAGGAGCTTCAGCAGCGCATGCAGTCCGGGGCCGACGTGGGCGTGAACGTGGCGCGATGTCCTTTCTACATCACGATGGGTGCAGCCCTAGATGAGGCTGTCTCGCCGGCAGCATTGGAAGAGCTGCTGGGACCGGAGTTCGACAGGGCCAACCTCTATTGGCGCCGACCCTTCATCCTGGCCGTGGAGCGGCTAGTCGAGGCCGGCACGAGGTTGGAGGCGACGCTGAAGGTCGCGGCGAACATCAAGCGCGCCTTTCCCTCGCGCAGAGATGGTCGACATGAGTGGCCTACCGAGGAACCTCATCGCAGCGCTCGATGAGATGGCAGTGCAGGGCGCGCTGCCCGAGATGGAGCCTGGGGAAGGCGTGATGGATGGAGCGCTCAGTATTCACGAGCTGCGCAGCGAAACCGCCTCGTGGGCCGAGGCCGTGGTGTTCGAGGTCCTAGAAGAGCGCGGGCTCGTTCATCTGCGCGCAAGCGATGAGCGCATCTTCTCCTTCACCAGGGGCACCAACGTCTGGAACGGCTTCGAGAAGGTCGAGGAGGAGCAGCGCTTCCGATGTCTCGTGATGGGACGGTCAGGGGTAGTCCTGCGCGCGGAGCGTTTACTTGGTTGACCGACCACTGCCGCCCATCGTCGACCTGCCGCTTTCTCAGACGCGGCGGGACCCTGGGCAAGGTCTCATACACCTGGCCCTCTGGCGAGTGTTCCTGCTTGCGACCCCTGGGCGTGATGGCCCGGCTATCCACATCGTCGGCGTGAACATGCGAAACGGACGCAGCCGGGTGTCCTCACCGGTCACGCGTATCAACGCCTCCGCCAGATGCGTCGCGACGGAATCAGGACGGGTCTACACGCTGGTCGGTGGCCGCGGCCGTGCCGATATCGCTCTCTCGCTGCTCCAGCGCTTGACCGACGCCTGGGACGCGCCGGTCGTTGCCGACGTCACTGGTTGGCTATTCGAGCCCCTTGTTGCCAACGGTACCGACGCGTAGTGCTCGTGGCGATTGAGAGGGTCCGCGGGCACCGTGAAGCAAGCGCTCTGGAAGTCTGCTGAACTCCGGTTATGCCGCGTCCACCTCACGCACCAAGTCGATTCGTTTGAAGTTCTCGCCAAGGAAACCAAACTTTCGGGTGAACAGCGAGGCGATGCGCGCATCCGCTGTTGCAAAGAAAACTTGCTTTTTGGACGACACTGCCAAGTCGCGCAAGTAATCGAGGAACGACAGTGCATTCAAGTCATCTACGTGGGCGACTGGGTCGTCGATGAGGATGACCGGTGGGGCTTTCGCGGCGGTCCGGTGTACAGCCAGAAATACGGAGAGCGCAAACGCTGCACGTTGCCCAGTACTAACCTTGTGGAGAGTCCAATCTTCTTCACTCTCTTTGGAACGCAGCAGAACGCCATCGCTACCCACGTATTCGTATTCGTTGGGTGAATGAATGCGGGCGAAAGCTTCGTTAATCTCCTTGCCGATGGATTCCAACGACTTGGTTGTTGCACTTTCAAGAGAGAGTTCAGAATTTAACTTGTCGAGGGCGGTGGCTGCTGCGGCAAGTCTCATGTGTCGCAATAGCAATTCAGCCGTATGGTTCTTTTGACTTTCAATCGTTGAGCTGAGGGTGGCGATATCTGCTGACGCCGTTGCCTCTCGCGATACGGCTTGAACTGCCTCGTTCAGCGCGCGAAGCATGCCGGCCAGAGCGGCTTCAATATCCGATAGCTTCGTTTCATTACCCACGTCGAATCTGAGTACCAGTTCCTCGCGCTGTTTTTTCAGCGTCAGCATCTCCTGCTGCAATGTCGCGAAAGCGCGGACCCCCGAAGCTTGGGTGGCGCGGGTCCTCCATCCGTCTGTGAACAATCGCCCAATTTCTTGTGCAACCAGGGCTTCCAGTTCTGTAATTTTCGCCTTAATTGGCTGAATCTGCTCCCGGGCTTGTACGGCAGAATTGGCATACGTCTGACTATGCGTTGCAATCGCTGTCGTATCGTATGCCCGAGTATTTAGCGTGTCGATAGTGTTTATCGACACGAGCATCTGATTGTATTCAGCGTCAGACATCTGGGCGTGATGAAGCCGATTTAACGCTTCAGTCGCCGGAACCAAGTTCGCTTTGGCGTTTTCAAACTCGCGCTGCGCAATAGAAAGTGCGCCGACGATTTCACCGCATGATTGAGTTAGAGGGAGCGATAGGGTCAGAGCAATCTGCTGAACACTTTCCAGCACACCCCTCCATGCCAACCACTGCTTGTGCGTTTCTCGAGCGGCGTTGAGTTGGGCCGATACCTCGGTCAGCTCCGTCGGCTGTGCCAGTTCGGCGGTAATCCTCTCAACATGCGCGGCCAGAGCCGCTTCGCCGTGCACTGTTTTGCATACCGGACAAATGTTTGCCGGTGTGCCAGTTCTGAAGCTCGCGAGCACTGCGCTCTTGAGCTCTTGAGCACTTTGCGCGCGTAGTGCGGCAGCTTGACCAAACGACGCGCTCAGCTTATCCAACGAATCAACGTGATTTGCGGCAGATTCAATGCCTTGAATTGCGCCATTTAGAGCATCCACCAGGCGAACCGTCGTATACCCTGTATCGATTACGGGTGCCGTGGTATTTGCAAATACACCTAGTTTGCTGCCGCTTGCGCTAACCAAGTCGCGGCAGTGGATGTAATGGTCTCGAGTGGGTGCGTAGTTTTCCTGGACGTACTCGCTCCAACGATTTAGCAGCTTTGCCCAATTCTCGAAGTTTGTGGCTTGCGCTTCCGATTCGGCTATACGAGCGGATTCATTTTCAATTTGTCCAATCAGCGGCAGCACTTTGCTGTGAGCGCTCTCAATGTCGTGGGTTCGCCTGTCCAGTGATGCAAGACTTTGGACCGCGGTACCAGCTGCTAACAGTATCTGTACCGCAGAGTAAGCGGCTTGAATTGGTTCGGATTCGCCGACAGAAACAAACGGCGCCGCCGACAGCGGCCCTCGGTAGCCAAGGACTGGAAGACTCGCCCGAAATGCGTCACTTAGAGCCTTAGCTTCTGACGGTCGCTCTTGCAACTCTTCGAGTTTTCCCTTGGAGTCTTCAAGCGTTCTTTGGGCATCTTGAAGATAGAGGAAGGCGCGTTCAGAAGCGGTCTGAACCTCTGGGGTCAGTTTGGCCACATATGACCAAATTTGAGATGCATCAGCCCCAACAATCAAACGGCTGAGGTCTTCCGGAAACTTTTCTGGGTCCAAGTCCGCAGCCACGCGGAAAGCGGCGTCTGTGTCCAAGAAGTTGTATCTGCCGAAGCCGGTAAGCACGCCTTCGGCGGTCCTTTCCTCGCGGTTGTACCAATGAAAGCACCTGGCGCGAAGGCGCGCGGAGTCGGTTGTAGCCAACAGCTCCTTGTCACTGTCCCAAAGGGTCCCATACACCTTATGGGTGCCTGACGTACTGCGCCGGTTCTGACCACAATAGAAGAACTCAATCGCTTCGAGTAGCGACGTCTTACCGGTCCCATTCGGGCCAGCAATTAGTGTGACTTGGCCAAATTCGTACTTTGGTCGCCCGTCATGCACAGGACGGAAGCTAGCCATCCTCAAACTGGACAACCACCGCTCATGCAACTGCTTGTCGGAGGCATGCAGGGTGAGGGCCTTTTTGGAAGTTGGCGCTCTACCTGCCTCGCCCGAACCAATTCGGTCCACCATGGTGGTTCTCGCCGGGCGGTCGAGGATGCCGTCGATTTTCTCGGTGGTGAGAAGCTTGTCCCACTCCCCGACGATGTCGAACTCTTGCGAGCTCGCGGAGGGCGTGAAGTACTTAGCCGCTCCTAGCACCGAGGCAAGCTCATCCTCCGATACGACCAGCTTTCTGGCGAAGTCCTCGTCAGCTTCGATGGTCGCCTTCGCTCGCTGGAAGTCGGGTTGTTCGACCGACTTGGGGCCCGCGACGATGTAGATGTACTTGTTCCAACGGAGGTCGCCGGGCGAACTGAAATAGTCCTCGCCAAGGATGCGTTCCTGAAACTCTCGGAGGCCTTGCGCGCGGCCGACGACGTCATCGGCAAGGTCAACGTAGGCGACCGCAAAGCATTGGCCCTTGTGCAGACGCTCGCCGCGGACAACCGCTTCCTCGACGTCTTCGACGCTCGCCAGCAGCTGAGCGACCTTTTGTCGTGCAGATTCGAGTAGTTGCATAGTCATGCCCGGAGATATGAGGTGGCACTCTTGCCGTCATCGGCGATGTGAGTCAGCTGCTTGATGGGGGCGAACACAGGGCCAGCGAGAGTGAGGTAGCAGACCGCTACGCGAGTCCGTCGTCCGGGCTCGTTCTCACGGTGCAGCAGTCCATAAGCGGCGTCGCAGGCATCCTCTATTCGTCTAGGGGCTGGCTCAAGTCCAAGAAACGCAACGTGTGCGGGTTCAACGCCGTTCTTTACAACGTTGGTGTGCGGCGACTTCTTGGACCAGTAAATCGAAGCCCCGCCACCGCTTAGGTTTCGAATCTGAAGAGGCAGCGGCGCGGTCGCCAGAATCTCGTGCAGGAGCGACACGTTCGTCAGCTGCCCATGCCTGGCGGCGTCTGAATCCTCGTTGCGTTCCAGTCGGACGGTCAGTCGCCTGGTCACCTCGTCATCGCTCATGCTCAGGGACTTCAACGTCCCAGCGGCGTACCAATCATCGGCGCCAGAGGTGAGGCCGCAAGAGAGCGCTACGGCGCGCTCAATTCGAAGGCGACTTTCATTCTTCGCGAGCTCGGAGAAGGCCGTAGTTACCTTTGCATCGCACGCGAACAGCTGAACGAGACCGGTATCAGCGCATGCGGTCTGGGCAACCCAGCCAGTCGTCTCGTCCCAGACGTGTCGCGCTTCCAGCGTCGGGCCAGTGGAGACAGCGTGGAGCTGCAGGCCCGTGTGCACGACCTTGGGCACGCTGAACTCGAAAACCGCCGGCGCGTAGTGGAAGTGGAGTACGTGCCGCTTCCGTCTGTGCCACGAGTAGTAAAGGCCGTTGCGCTCGTTCTGTTCCACAAGAGCGTCGTCGGACGAGGCGCGGTCGTGTGGTAGATACCAGGCAGACCCTGCCTCGTTCTTCCACTCATGCCCATTTCCGCCCTCCCGCTCCATGAAGACAATGTCCTCCGCCCAGTTCAGGCAGACGATGTCGCAATTGCTGGTGCGCTCGGTACGACGGAAGGTATCTACTCGGTACTTCAGATAGTCGGCGTTTCGCGGCTTCGGGTTCAGCTGGATGTGAAGGAGCGTGGAGTTCTCCGTGAGTTGCAGCAGGACGTCCCTGTCGTCTGTGATATTGAAGGCGTCAGAGCAGATGATGGAGGCGAGCGCGAGGCGTTTCCTGGGCCCGTGGAACTGATAGATGAGCTTGCCTGTGCGGAGGACGGCGTTCTCGAAGTACTGGTCGTCCTTCGATGAAATCGTCTTGAACTGGATAAGTACGACGCGTCGCTCTTCCCCCGTCGCCTTGTCTGTGGAAAGGAAGCAGTACGCCACCGGGTCGTAGTAGATGCCCTGTGCGGGAGCTGCCTTGTCCTTCTCATGAAAGACCAAGCACTTCCCTGTGCTCTCTGCCTCGGCCTTGAACGCGGCTAGCTGGGTGGGCGTCATGCTCTCGCAGCCGAGCACCCAGATGGCATCCGTTGCGGGGAAGTTGTTCCCGTGGACGCAGGCTAGAAGCGTCTTGATGGGGAGGTAGTACTCGGGCGTGACGACGAGATGGTGGCCATGCTTGGTCGCCATCTCAAACAGCGCAGTCGCTTGGCGGTCTGCGAAATCCAGGTCAGCCGGGCCGATGCGTGTCGTGTTGCCGATGAATGGGCCTGACGGTTGGAACAGCAACGCGCGATAACTCTTCTCGGTGGCCTGCAGGACCTCCAGCGCCGGGTTCGACAACCCGCGCTCGGCAAGAAAATCGCCGACGTCGACGATGTTGTCGACATTCATTTCATGGCCTCCCTGTAGTGCCTAATCTCGCTTTTTAGGGCATCGTATCAATCCGTTACGGGCGCGTGATGAGAAGGTACCCGGGTGAACTCCCCCCAGTCCGAGGGGAGACGCCAACGAAAGTGCGATGACCGCATCAGGTGCTCGGTAGCACCGCTGAACTGGCTAGGGAGGAAGCTTGAGCGACGAGAAGGAACAAGTCGGCCGACCAGATGGGAAGGCCCCAGTAAAGATTTCGTTGAATCGACCAAAGAAGGTTCTCCACACGACGGCAGGCACGCTCTACTTGAGAGCTATCGGAGGACGTGAGCTGCAGGCGTTGGAGGGCGAGACAGCCGAAATTGGCCGGCGGGTGCTCGCTCAATGTCTTGGCCGAAGCGACGGCCTCCAAGACAAGACGGGCATCGGCGAGGACGACGTCAACCTTCTCAGTGAGGAAGACCTCGCTGCGGCAGGCATCGCGCTCAGAGAACAGAATCGGTGGAGTTGGCTCACGGCCCCGACAACCTTTGAAGAGATTGGTGCGGCGGCGCTCGATGCAAAGAAGCGATGGGATGACCTGGCCAACTCCGCTGGCGAAGCGATGAGGCGCGCCATCGGTGACAAGTACAGCTATCTCGGCGAGGGGCCGATGAGTCGACTCCAGGCGGGCATGGACCAGTTGGCCGAGCTCAAGAAGGCTCAGTTGGCAGCGACGAGCGACAGGATTCAAGCTGCGTTCGGTCACACCGCGGCGGAGGCGCTCAGCGAGGCGCTGAAGGGCGTGAACTCGGGCGGCGTGTCAGATACCCTGTCCAAGTTGATGTCGGCCAACCATCCCAATCAGATGGCCGACGTACTCAAAGGCGCAGGCCTGGGGCCGACCCTCGAGGAGCATCTTCGAAAGACGGAGACCATGACGGCGCGGGCAATGCTTGATGCTCAACGCGTCGCTGACCTTGCCAAGGGATTCAAGGTCACTCCCCCGGTGTTGTCCATGCCTGAGTCGCGCATCATGTCGCCCGAGGTCCTTCGCGTGATGCGGCCTCCTGCCTTCGAGGACACGACGCACGGCAAGACGGCCATCAGCACGTTGGATGAGGTCCGGGCGCAAAACACCCGACTGGAGCATTTGACCAACGTCGTCGTCAGCTTGAACGAGACCCTCATCAAGGACGTGTTGCCCGCCTGGAAGGACGAACTCAAGAACGGTCAGGAAGCGGCTGTGGTTGAGACGGGGCGCTTCAACCGCTCGATTTGGTGGGCGAAGTGGGCGTTCTTCGGAGGCGCGATTGTGTCCGTGTTCGCGACCGCGGCTGCGACTATCTGGCAGGTGAACGTGGCTCGCGAAATCGACAAGGGGAACTCTGACCAGATGAATGCGCTGCAGGAGGTCTTAAAGCAGCAGCTAGAAGTGCAGAAGGCACTTCAGGCGATGCAGCGGCCGACCGAGCAGCCGCAACTCCAGCCAGCGGCCCCCGCAAGAGCTCGCGCCGCAGCAAGTGATGCGGCCATTCCGGTTAAGCAGAACTGACAGCGGAATGCTGGCACTTCGACCGCACGTCCGCGTGTCGGGCCGGCGTCAACCGACAATCCTGCTGGCCAAGTGCAGGAGGCCGCGCTTGTGAAGTACCCACCTCTGCAGCCAATCGTCGAGAACTAGGAAGTCGCCGATGGGGTCGCGGAGCAAGTGGTGGTGGCCGCGACCGAGGACGAGCGCCCTGTATTCACCGCCCGACAGTACGCCTACGCCGTCCGGCGGCTCTTCGGCGACGTGCCATTCGCTTCCGAGCTCCTCAAGCCAACTGTTTCATATCCCACCAAGATGCCACGTGGAGCCACCTTCCTTTTCTCGGCGAGCCGTTCACCCGCTCCTTGCAAGACGGCCGCCGGCACGTCTTGCGACCCACGGACCGGAAACGCCGGACGAAAGGCGCTTCGGCGTGCAACCGCACTGCTCGAAGCGCCAAGGGGCGCGCTGTCAGAAACTGTGCCCCATCCCCGCGTACACCGCGCGCTGCCCGGCGCCCGCGCCCGGTCCGTTGGCGGACACGTCCGCCGCGTAGTTGGCCGCGCCCGAGTTGTTCACGCCGCCCAGCGAGGCGTACAGGAAGCTGCGCTTGGACAGCGCGTAGTCCGCCCCGACCATCAGGACCGTCGCCTTGCCATGGTTGCGGTTCGCGCTGACGTGGTACCCGGCGCCGATCAGCGTCAGCGCCGGCGTCACGTCATGGCGGATGCCCAGCCACGCATGGCGCAGCCGCGTCGGCGCGTTCGCCGGCGCCGCGCCCGCGGTGATGTGCTCGTACGCGGCGAACAGCTTCGACGCGCCCAGGCGGTAGGTGCCGCCCGCCACCGTCTGCTTCGAATGGGTGTAGACGTCGCTGAACAGGCCGTTGGCATCGCGCCGGGCGGTATGGATGCCGCGCAGCTCCAGCCCTTCACGGACGTAGGCGAGCGACACGCCCTCGGCCCGCAGCTTGCGGTTGCCGCCGGCCTGCTCGCCCAGGCTCAGCTGCGCGTTGGCGGTGAAGCCGCCCCAGGACGGCGTGGTGTACTCGATCACGTTGTCCGCGCCCACCCAGCTGCGTCCGCGCACCAGCGTCGCGCTGCTGATGAACTGCTGCCCGGTCGGATCCAGGTGCCAGACATCATTGGTGTTGAACAGGTTCTTGCCGAACTGCAGCCGCCCCCAGTCCTTGCTGCCCAGCCCCACGTACGAGCGGCGGTTGAAGAACGGCGGCGCGTTGGTCCGCCCCGTGGTGCTGCCGAAGCCGCTCTCCAGCAGGAAGTAGGCGTTGAGCCCGCCCCCCAGGTCCTCCGTCCCCTTGAAGCCCAGCATGCTGGTGCCCCACTGGTTGCTGGCGGTGCGGGTGAGCGACTCGGCACGGCCGGACGCCGGGTCCCGCACCTTGTCGATGTACTCGACGCCGGCGACGACGCGCCCGTAGACGGTCACGCTGCTCTGGGCCGAAGCGCCGGCCGGCGCGGCCAGCGCGATGGCGGCCGTGATCGCGCAAGCCGACGTGGAAGCCGACCCGATAAGGCTGTTTTTCATCTGACTATCCAATCCATGAAACGGTGGTTTCCCCCCGTGATTGAGATTCGCGGGCGCAGGGGCGCCCACACCCGCGCCACGGGGTGTGCGCGAGCGTTGCTTGAGTAGGGAGCGGGGGCGGCTCAGCAGGCGCCGGCGGCGCCGGCGGCGCCGCGCGGCCACAGCGCCAGGGCGGCGGCGTCGGCGTCGGCGGCCGCTTCTTCCTGGATCCAGCCGGCCGCCATCTCGGCCAACATCAGCGTCGGGCTGTTGGTGTTGCCGCTGGTGATCAGCGGCATCGCGCCCGCATCGACGACGCGCAGGCCCCGCGCGCCGCGCACGCGCAGCCGGCTGTCCAGCACCGCCATCGGATCGCCATCGCGCCCCATGCGGGTGGTGCCCACCGGATGGAAGATGGTGGTGGCGATGTCACCGGCCAGCCGCGCCAGGTCCTCGTCGGTCTGGTACTGCGGGCCGGGTTTCCATTCCTGCGGCCGGTAGCGCGCCAGCGCCGGCTGCCTCACGATGCGCCGCGTCACCCGCAGGGAGTCGGCCGCCACCTGGCGGTCCTCCTCGGTGCTGAGGTAGTTGGGCGCGATCGCCGGCGCGTCCTCGAAATACGGGCTGCGGATCCGCACCGTGCCACGGCTGGTGGGATTGAGGTTGCACACGCTGGCGGTGAAGGCGGGGAAGTCGTGCAGCGGCTCGCCGAAGGCGTCGAGCGACAGCGGCTGGACGTGGTACTGGAGGTTGGGCCAGGCATGCATCGGGGAACTCCGCGTGAAGGCCCCGAGCTGCGACGGCGCCATGCTCATCGGGCCGCTGCGCTTGACCAGGTACTCCATGCCGATGCGCGCGCGGCCCCACAGGCTGGCCGCCAGCACGTTGAGCGTCTCGGCGCCCTCGATGCGGTACACCGCCCGGATCTGCAGGTGGTCCTGCAGGTTGGCGCCCACGCCGGGCGAGGCCACCTTCACCGGAATGCCCAGCCGGTGGAGCAGCGCCGGCTCGCCCACGCCCGAGAGCTGCAGCAGCTGCGGCGACCCGATGGCGCCGGCGCAGACGATGACCTCGTGGCGGGCCAGCACCGTCACGCGCTGCCGGCCGTCCCAGATCTCCGCGCCGATGCAGCGCGGGCGGCCGTCCTCCGCCACGCCCCACAGCAGCCGCGTGGCGCGGCTGTTGACCCACATCTGGAAGTTGGCGCGCCCCTCGCAGGCGGGCCGCAGGAAGGCCTTGGCCGTGTTCCAGCGCCAGCCGCCGCGCTGATTGACCTGGAAGTAGCCCACCCCTTCGTTGGTGCCGCGGTTGAAGTCCGAGGTGCGCGGCACCCCCGCCTGCTCCGCGGCCTCGGCGAAGGCGTCCAGGATGTCCCAGCGCAGGCGTTGCCGCTCGACGCGCCACTCGCCGCCCGCGCCATGCCATTCGTTGGCGCCGGCGAAATGGTCCTCGTGCTTCTTGAAGACCGGCAGCACCCGGCTCCATCGCCAGGCGTCGTCGGCCAGCAGGTCGGCCCACCGGTTGTAGTCGCGCGCCTGGCCGCGCATGTAGATCATCCCGTTGATGCTGGAGCAGCCCCCCAGCGTCTTGCCGCGCGGATAGCGCAGGCTGCGCCCGTTCAGGCCGGGCTCCGGCTCCGTGGTGTAGAGCCAGTCGGTGCGGGGGTTGCCGATGCAGTGCAGGTAGCCCACCGGGATGTGGATCCACGGATGGACGTCCCGGCCGCCCGCCTCGACCAGCAGCGTCTGGCGATGCGGGATGTCGGTCAGCCGCTTGCACAGCAGCGCGCCAGCCGTGCCGCCGCCGATCACCAGGTAGTCGAAGGTGCCCGCCACCGGCGCGGCCGTCGCGTGCGCCGGGGGCTGGCGGCCGGGCTGGACCGCCGGCGCGCCCGCCAGTCGATGGGGATGAGGATGCGGACGATCGGCCGCGCTCGGGGCCTTGGGGGCCGTCTCGGGAGGGAAGAGGCTCAAGCGGATACTCCTTCGGAAGAGGGGCCGGGGCGCCGCCGGGGTGCCCCGCCAGTGGCGGCTCAGGGCGAGCCATCCAGCGAGTTGAGGTAGACGGTCAGCGCATCGCGGTCCGCCTGCGGGCGGCCCGCCGCGTTGCCGTGACCGGGCTTGCGCAGCACCTCGTCGAGCGAGGCGGCCTGGCCGTTGTGGAAGTACTGGCGGTTGACCCACAGCGCGCGCAGCGTCGGCGTGTCGATGCCCTTGCCCGCCAGCGGCTCGCCGTTGCCCTGGCCGGACGAGGGCTGGAGCGTGCCGACGTCATGCCGCAGCCCGTCGCGCAGCGCCGCGCCGCCATGGCAGGTGGCGCACTGGAGCTGGGTGAACAGGCGCTGCCCCTGCAGGGCGACGGGACTCAACTGGCCGCCGGCCTCGCGATATGGGCTGCGCGGGTAGCGGGTCAGCGAGCCGACGTAGGCCGCCAGGTCGTCCAGCGCCGCGCTGCGGCCGGCCTTGGCCATGCCCAGCGCGTCGACGGTGGCCTGGAAGTCCGCATCGCTCATGAAGCCGGTGCCGCCGAGATGGCGCCGGATGTCGCCCTCGAAGTCCTGCACCTCGTCGAAGTTGGCGCTCCAGTGCAGGCGGCCATGGCCCAGGCCTCCCCTTCCCTTCAGGCTGATCGTGCGCCGCAGGCCCTCGCCGCGCTGGGTGAAGTCCCACACCGTGCCGTCGTCGCCGCCATCGGCATGGCAGCTGGCGCAGGACATGTAGTTGTCCCGGCTCATGCGGGGGTCGGCCGCGTTGTAGAAGATCTTCTTGCCGCGCAGCACCGAGGCCGTCAGCGGCTCCCGCGCCACCACCGGCACGGTCGCGAGCCGCCTCGAGGCGAAGGACGCGGACGACAGCACCGCGCTCACGTCCTGCACGGTGACGCTGCGGCCGAGGAAGTCGTTGATGTAGAGCCGCTGGGTGGCCGCGTCGAGGTACAGCCCGTGCGGCGCCCGGCCGGTCTCGATCTCGCCGCGGATGGCGCGGTTGTAGGCGTCGACGATGGCGACGCGGTTGCCCTCCATCTGCGCGACGAACAGGTAGTCGCCCTTGGGCGAATACACCACCGCGCGGGCCGGCGCCCGGTCGTTGAAGTCGAGCTGCTCCGCGAAGACCTCGACCGAATGGGCCGCCAGCGCGATCTGGCTGACGATGGAACGCACCGTGCGGTCATGTTCCAGCGGCTGCTGGTCGCGGAAGCCGCCGCGCGCGATGTTGTCCTTCTTGGACGGCAGCGCGGCGCGCGTGCCATCGGGCGAGATCACGATCTGATGCAGGTAATTGGGCACGCCGCGGGCGCGGTTCTCCGCATCCACGGTGGTGGTGTCCACCTGCAGCGGCACCGTCTGCGTGAGCCGCCAGGCCGGCAGATGGACGCGATGCACCTGCGCGCCGCCCGCGAGCGAGCGGAAGCGGGTCACGTATGCGTCCTGCGAATCCGCAGTCACCGCCAGGCCCCGCAGGTCGCCGTCCAGCGAGAGCGTCCGGACGGTGGCGCCGCTGACCGGATCGATGCTGATCAATTGGGACTTCGATTCCAGCGTCACCAGGCCGCTCAGCCCGTCCGGCGTGAACACCACGCCATGCGGCCCGCTGCCATAGGCCAGTTGCACCGTCCGCGCCACCGTGCCGTCGGCCGCCAGCGCCACCAGCTTGTCATCGCCCTGCACCGTCACCCAGACGCGCCCGTCCGGCGCCACGGCCAGCGTCTTCGGATCGTTGCCGACCGCGGTCTCCCACACCTTGGACTGCGTGGCCGTGTCGATCGCGGCCACCGTGCCGCTGTCCGGATTGACGCTGTAGACGCGGCTGCCCGCGCCGGTGATGTTGGTGCTGTGGGCCGGCGCGCGCGCGGTGAGCGGCCGGGTGGCCGTGCGCTGGAAGGCGTAGTAGGACTCGGTGCCATCGGACTGGCGCACCGTCAGGACGACCGTGTAGTGGCCCGGCGCGCTGAACGCGTGGGAGGTGGCCAGCGTGCCGCTGAAGGCGGTCCTCGCGGAGCCGTCGCCGAAGTTCCAGCTGTACTGCGCGCCCGCGCGGGCCAGCGCCGCCGGATGGAAATTGACGCGCTGGTTCACGCCCACCCATTCCTCGCCGGCCTGGCCCGGCACGCGGACCGTCGGCCGGGTCAGCAGGCTGGCGGCCTCGGCGTCGCTGAGCGCGCGGTCGAACACGCGCACGTTGGAGAGCACGCCGCGGAAGAACTCGTCGTTGCCCTCGATCTGCCCCAGCCGCCTGAACTTGCTCGCCAGGCCGAAGACCCCGGCCGTGCCGGTGCCCGTGGTCTTCACGCCGTCCACGTAGAGGGCCTGCGCGCCGGTGATGGCATTGCGGGTCATGACGACGAAATGCCACTGCCCATCGTTGACCGGCTGGGGGGACGCCGTGCCCGGGTTGTCCGAGGACAGGTTGCCCACCGACAGCCGCAGCCGGCCGCCGTCGTCCAGCCAGCCCCAGAACATGTCGTTGGTGCCGCCGGACTCGTCCCGCCCGAACAGGCCGGGGGCGCGCCACGGATCGGCGTGGCCGGTCTGCGTCGTCTTCATGTGGAAGGCCACGCTCGCGGACCGGCTCAAGGTGACCGCGACGGCGTCGCTGCCCAGCTCCACGCCGGCGCTGCGGCTGGCCAGGTTCAGGCCGCCCTCGCCAAAGGCGTCGCCCGCGCCCGAGACGCCATGGACGCCGCCCGCGACATCCCGGAGCGTGCTCAGCAGTGGCCAGTGATGCACCACGCCCGCCATCGCCACGGCCTGCGCATCGGTCAGCACGCGCCCGTACACCCGCACGTTGGAGAGGCTGCCGCGGAAGAAGTCGGCGGCGCCTTCGAACTGGCCCAGGGTCCGGAACCTGGTGTTGAGTCCACGCGCGCCGGTCAGCCCGGGCGCGGTGGTGCGGATGCCATCCACGTACATCACCTGCATGCCGGTGACCGCGTCGCGGCTGAGGATCACGTGATGCCAGGCGCCGTCATTGACGACGACGGTGGACGCGACGCCGGGGTTGGCGCTGCTCGCCTCGCCCACGCTGAGCCGCAGGCGCCCCTGGACGTCGATCCAGCCCCAGAACACGTCGTCCTGCCCGCCGGCCTGGTCGCGCCCGAAGATGCCCGGCGCCGCCGCCGGCGTGGCCGCCCCGGCCTGCGTCGTGCGCATGTGGAAGCTCAGCGTGGCGGAGCCGCCCAGCGTGGTGGCGACGCTGTCGCTGGCCAGCGGCACGCCGCCGCTGCGCCCGGCGAAGTTCAGCGCGCCGTCGGCGAAGGCATCGGCCGGCGAGGCCTGGCCGTTGTTGCCGCCGACCACGTCGGCCAGGCTGGCGCTCAGCGGCCAGTTGTGGACGGTCTGCGCCGGCTCGGTGGTGAACTCGGCCTTGTAGGCTTCGGTGATGGCGTTGCCGGCGTAGTCCCGCACGCCCTGGGCGGGGATGCTCACCTCGTAGGTCGTGCCGGGCTGGAGCGGCTGCGCCGGCGCGAAGTTCACGATGCCCAGCTGCACGCTGTAGGTGCCCGCGATCGGGCTGCCGCCCTTGGGCCGCACGATGAAGCTGGCCGCGTTGACGGAGCCATGCAGGATGCTGTCGCTGAAGGCCACGCCGATGCGCGAGGTCAAGGCCTGCCCCTGCGAACCCGGCCGCGGCGACACCGTCCGCACCTTCGGCGGCGTGAGGTCCTTGTTGCGGTCGTGGACGATGAAGCCGCTGCCGCTGCCGTGGTCGTTGCCGACGTAGACGAGGTTGCCCATCGGCATCACCTGCCCGTGGTCGGAGTGATGCGCCGCCTCGGAGCCCTCGGCGAACAGCGCGCCATGGCCCACTTCGAGGTGGTTCAGCGGGTCCTTGACGCTGACCTTGTGGACCTTTTCCTGCGCGCCCTGGAACACGAAATCGTCCTGCGTCGCGCAGTAGAGCTGGTCGGGAATCGCCAGGCGCTGGTCCTCGGCCACGAAGCGGCCCGGATCGCTCAGGTCGTAGCCGAACATCCTGCCGTCGGCATTGCGCGCCGAGCCATACAGCTTCAGCCCGTCGAAGCAGGTCGCGTAATAGAACGGCAGCGCGCCCACGCCGTCGACGAACTTCGGATTGAGCGGGTCCGAGATGTCCAGGCTGGCCAGCCCGGTGCTGGTCTCCATCGACGAGATCACCATGTGGTTGCCCATCGTGAAGATCGGGCCCACGCGGAAGCCGCCGAGCTCGCCGGTGGGGACTGGGTTGGGCCGGCCCTCGCCGCGATTGGCGATGACGGCGTTGGCCGGATCCTTCGCGTCGACGATGTAGATGCCGTCATCGGCCGAGGCCACGTACAGGTAGGGCGCCTGCCACCACAGCTGCCAGCTCACCTTGGCGTAGTCGCCCCCGTCCACGGTGGGCAGCACCACCTTCTTCACCTGGCGGATGTCGTTGACGTCGGTGAAGTCCCAGAACTCGACGCCCTTGGTGCTGGGCACCACGATGTACAGCCGGCCGTTGATCGTGGCCGAGCCGATGGCATGCGGCTCGCGGAACTCGGCGGTGGTGCCGGCGGGGTCGTAGATCTTCTTGACCAGCCGGATGTTGCGCGGGTCGGAGACGTCGTAGAGCAGGAAGCCCCCGGTGGACTGGCCGCTGTCCGGCGCGAACATCGTCAGGAAGTAGCCGTTGACCATCAGCGCCACGTTGGTGCCGTAGTCCTTGCGGCCTTCGTGGCGGAAGGGGATGTCGCCGTCCCCCGCGCCCGGCGAGGTCTCGCTCTTGATCCAGGAGATCGGCTTGAAGAGTTGCGCCTGCGTGTAGGTCAGGTTGCCCAGCCCGGGCCCCGTGGCGGCCAGCCGCGCCTGCGCGAGTGAGGCCACGGCGGCCACGGCCCGTTGCAGGGTCTGGGCGGGCGAGGTGCCGGTGACGGCGGCGTGGGCGAGGAATGCCCCGAGCAGAACAATGAGCGCGATCGCGCCTGAACGGACCTTCATGCGATGTCTCCTGGCGTTGGACGAGGCGGCTCTCTGCGGAGCCGTCATGGCGGGGGGAGTGAGCGCGGGAACGCGGGAACGCGGGGACCGCCGGAACTCAGGCGGCCTGCCGCCTGGGATCGGCCTCCTGGTAGAGCCGCCAGGCGGTCTCGGCGCTGGCGCCCTCGTGGATCATGGCCATCAGGCCCAGCACGACGGCGGCGGGCTCGGCATGCTGGTAGACGTTGCGCCCGTACACCATGCCGGCGGCGCCCTGGTCCAGCAGCACGCGCGAGCGCTGGAAGACCTGGCGCAGGTCCTCCTTGCCGCCGCCCCGCACCAGCACCGGGCAGCGCGCCGCCTCCACCACGCGGTGGAACTCCACCGGATCGGCGGTGGGATCGGCCTTGACGATGTCGGCGCCCAGCTCGCGGGCCAGGCGCACCAGCGTCACGATCTTCTCGGCGTCGCCGTCGACCATGTAGCCGCCGCGCTCCGCGTGCGGCGCCATCACCAGCGGCTCGATCATCAGCGGCATGCCGTAGCGGTCGCAGTCGGCGCGCACGCGGGCGATGTTGGCGATGCACTGCCGGAACAGGTCGGGCTCGCCGGGCAGCATGAAGAGGTTGATCACGGCGCAGGCCGCATCCATCTGCACCGCCGGCAGCACCGGGTCCGCCTCGTTCTGCAGCACGGCCCACATGTGGCGGTGCACCGTGGTGTTGTACGGGTTGCCCATGTCCACGCGCATCACCAGCGCGGGCCGGTCCTTGTGCACGCGGCGCTGCAGCAGGTCGGCCTGGCCGTAGTTCAGCTGGATGGCATCGGGGCGCGCCTCCACCAGCTGGTCCATGACGCGCGGCATGTCCTCCAGCCCGACGAGGAAGGACGGTTCGTTGCAGACGCCGTGGTCCACGGCGATGTCCAGGCATCGGCCATGGCGCAGGAGGCGGGTGAGACGGGCAATCTTGTGGTCGGCCATGAGGCCCTCCGTGTCGGTCGAGGAAATCCAGGCGAAGCCCCTCCCCTGGCGCCGCGAAAGGCGCCATCACGAGGGGCCGGGCCCCGGGGAAGGCGGGAAGTGGTGAGCGGTCGGGAGGCGGGTCAGCCTCCCGCGGGCGCCGGGTCCATCAGCGCCTTGAGGTAGTGGCGGGCCGCCCGGTCCACCGTGAGCAGCTCGGCGGCGCTCAGCACCACGCCGGCGGCTGCGGCGTTCTCCACCGCCTGCGCGGCCCGGCGCGCGCCGCACAGCGCGATGTCCACCGCGCCGCTCTGCGTGGTCCAGGCCACCATCAGCTGGGAGAAGGTCACGTCCATCGCGGCGCGCAGCGGTTCCAGCTCGGCGAAGAAGCCGCGCAGCGCGGCGCGATGCTCGTCGCCGAAGCGCGGGTTGCCGGCGCGCTGGTCATCGCCGGAAAACCGGCGGGCCGCGTCGATGGGACCCGAGAGCAGCCCCATCGCCAGGCTGGCGTAGCCCATCACCGCCACGCCGTGGTCGCGGCACAGCGGCACCAGGTCGCGCTCGATGGCGCGATCCAGCAGGCTGTACTTCTCCTGGATGGCATCCACCGGCCCGTGGCGCAGGTACTCGCGCAGCGTGGGCGCATCCACGTTGCTCACGCCGATCGCGCGGATCTTTCCCTGCCGCTTGAGCGTCAGCAGCGCGTCCATGGTCTCCTCCACCGGCGTGGTGTCGTCCTGCCAATGGGTGATGTAGAGGTCGATGTAATCGGTGCGCAGCCGGCGCAGGCTTTGCTCGGCCTCGTGCAGGATGGCCGCGCGGCCGAGGAAGCGGTGGACCGACTGGCCGTCCTCGTCGAAGAAGTGCCGCCCCTGGCGCGTGTGCCAGACCAGCCCGCACTTGGTGGCGATCACCGCGTCGTGGCGCCGGCCCTTGAGCGCGGCGCCCACCAGCGCCTCCGCATGCCCGAGCCCGTAGGCGGGCACGGTGTCGATCAGCGAGATCCCCGCGTCCAGCGACGCGCGGATGGCGTCGACCGCCCCCTGATCGTCCTGCCCGCCCCACATCCAGCCGCCCATGGCCCAGGTGCCCAGGCCGACGGACTCGCAGCGCAGGCCGGAGGCCCCCAGCCGGACCGGGCCCGCCGCGCGGGCGGACTTGATGGCGTCTTCACTCATCGCGATGCCTTTCGTACGTTCAAGAGATGGTCGATGGTCACGGCGGCCAGCAGGATGGCGCCCTTGATCATGTCCTGCCAGTACGGCGACACGTCCAGCAGGATGAGGGAACTGGTCACCACCGACAGCAGCGCCAGTCCGAGCACGGCGCCCAGCACCGTGCCGGAGCCGCCCTTGAGGCTGGCCCCGCCGATCACCACGGCGGCGATGACGTTGAGCTCCATGCCGGCGCCGAAGGTGGGCGTCGCGGCGCCGAAGCGGGCGGTGTAGATGACCCCGGCCAGGCCGGCCAGCGCGGCGCACAGCACCGTGACCCAGAACTTCACGCGCCCGGTGCGGATGCCCGAGTACAGCGCCGCCTTCTCGTTGCTGCCGGTGTAGAACACGCGCCGCATGACGGTGGCGCGGCGCAGCGCCAGATCGCTCAGCGCCACCACCGCCAGGAAGATCAGGATCACCACCGGCACGCCCGCCACCGCGCCCTGCCCGATGAACTTGAACCCGGCCGGCAGCGCGAACAGCGATTGCGGCGTGCCCTGCGTGAGCGCCAGGCACAGTCCGCGCACGATCACCATGAAGGCCAGCGAGGCGATGAAGTGGCTCAGCCCGATGCCGCTGACGCAGCCGCCGATGGCCGCGCCCACCAGCGCGCTCGCGCCGATGGCCAGGACGCCGGCGGTCCAGGGGTCCAGGCCCATCAGGAAGAGCTTGCCGGTCACCACCATGGCCAGGCACACCACCGAGCCCACCGACAGGTCGATGCCGCCGACGATCAGCAGCACCGTCATGCCCACCACCACGATGCCCTCGATGGAGAAGGACAGCAGCATGGCGCGCACGTTGTCCACGGTGAGGAAGTGCGGCGAGGCGAGGCTCATCATCCCGCACAGGGCGGCGATGATCAGCAGCAGGCCGGCCTCCCGCAGGTGGGCGCGCCGTCCGGCCGCCGGATGGGCGCCGGCCGCCGCCGGCAAGGCCACGCCCGGGGAGATCCCCGTCAGCGGCAGCGCCCCGGTGCCGCCGAAGCGGGACAGATCGAACTTGGCCATCAGGCGCTCTCCTCTTTCGTGAATCCTGAAGCGAGGCGCAGCAGCGCCTCTTCCGTCATGGCGGCGCCGCCGAGCTCGCCGGCGATGCGCCCCTCGCGCACCACCAGCGCGCGATCGCACAGGCCGATGATCTCGGGCAGCTCGGACGAGATCACCACGATGCCCATGCCCTGGCGCGCCAGGTCGCGCAGCAGGTGATGGATCTCGGACTTGGCGCCGACGTCCACGCCGCGCGTGGGCTCGTCCATCAGCAGCACCGACGGCCGCGTGGCCAGCAGCTTGGCGATGGCCACCTTCTGCTGATTGCCGCCGGACAGGCAGGCGGCGCAGACCTCCACCCCATCGGACTTGAGCTTGAGCCGGCGGCCCAGGTCGCGGGCCATCTCGCATTCGGCGGACCGGCGCAGCCAGCCCCAGCGCGAGCTGACCCGGTCCAGCGCCATGGCGGCCACGTTCTGCGCGATCGACAGGTCCAGGAACACGCCGGCGGCCTTGCGGTCCTCGCTCAGGTAGGCCAGGCCGCCGCGCAGCGCGTCGCGATAGCGGCGCACGCGCAGCGGCCGGCCGCGCAGGCGCACCGTGCCGCGGCGCGCGGGCCGCAGGCCGCAGACCGTCTCGGCCAGCTCCGTCCGGCCCGCGCCCATCAGGCCGGCGATGCCCAGGATCTCGCCCGGGCGCAGCGCGAAGGAGACCTCGCTGACCCGGTCCTGCAGGTCGCACAGGCCGTCCACCTGCAGCAGCGGATCGCCCGCGGTGTCGATCGCCTCCGCCTTGGGCGGGAAGTACTGCGTCAGGTCGCGGCCGACCATGCAGCGCACCAGCTCATCGGCGCTGGTCCTGGCCAGCGGCGCGCTGAAGACGTCCCGGCCATCGCGCAGCACCGTGGCGCGATCGCAGTGCTCGAAGATCTCGGCCATGCGGTGGCTGATGTAGACGATGGCCATGCCGCGCGCCTTCAGGCCGTGCAGCACGCGGAACAGCGCGCCCGATTCCTGCCCGGTGAGCGCGGCCGTGGGCTCGTCCAGGATCAGCACCTTGCAGTCCAGCGTCAGCGCCTTGGCGATCTCCACCAGCTGCTGCTGCGACAGGCTGAGCTGGCTCACCCGCCGGGCCGGATCGATGTCCGGCGACAGCCGCGCCAGCACCTGCGCGGCCCGGTACTTCAGGTCGCGGTAATCCATCCAGGGCCGCCCGCCGCGGCCCACCTCGGCCATGAACATGTTCTCGGCCACGGTGGCGTCGTCGCACAGCGCGATCTCCTGGTGCACCAGGCCGATGCCCTGCCGCATGGCGTGGGCCGGCCCGTCCAGCCGCAGCGCGCGGCCGTTCAGGCGCAGCTCGCCGGCATCAGGCTGCACGATGCCGCTGACGATCTTCATCAGCGTGGACTTGCCGGCGCCGTTCTCGCCGCACAGCGCATGGATCTCGCCGCGATGGGCGGTGAGGCTGACCCCGGCGAGCGCCGTCACCGCGCCGTAGCGCTTGCGCACGCCCTGCAGGGCCAGCATCGGAGGACTGGCCGCGCTCATTCGTTGATGCCCTTCCCGCCCCGGCGCGCCAGATACCTGTCCCAGTAGAAATCGTCGGCGTTGGCCTTGCTGACGATGGACAGGCCGTTGTCCAGGAAGGGCACTGCCATCGGATTGGTGCCGTTGCGCCGGGCGTCGTTCATCGGGTCGATCAGCGAGGCATGACGCGCCAGGAACAGCAGCATCATCCCCATGTAGCCCTGCACGCCCTGATTGGGATTGACCGCGCCGAACACATCGCCCGACTTGATCATGTCCAGGATCTTGGCGTTGACGTCGCAGCACATCACGCGGACGTTCTTGCGGCTCTCCACCTTGGCCTGCGCCGCGCCGAGCGCCGAGTTGGCCTCCGGCATGAACAGCGCGCCCAGGTTGGGGTTGGCCTGCACCAGGCTCAGCACCGCCTGGTAGGCCTTGTTCGGGTCCTGGTTGGTGGCGGCGCGGCCGGCCAGCTTCATGCCGGGGTGCCTGGCCTTCATGCGGCCGACGAAGGCCGCGATCCGGCGGTCGTGGTTGTCCTGGCCCGGGTTCTCGAGCACCGCGTACTCGCCCTTGCCGCCCATGGCCGCGGCGATCGCGTCGGCGGCCTGCTCGCCCTCGCGCTGGTTGTCCGAGGTGACGAAGGAGACGCGCCGCGAGTTGGGCGAATCCGCGGCGAAGGTCACCACCGGGATGCCCATCGCCGCGGCCCGGTTGATGGGCTCGATGAAGGGATCCGGATTCATCGGATGCAGCAGGATGCCGGCCGGCTTGCGCGCCAGCTCCTGCTCGAAGGACGCCAGCTGCTTGTTGACGTCGTACTCCGGCGTGCCGCTGTAGCGCGTCTTCACGCCCAGCGAGCGGCCCGCCTGTTTCATCATTTCGTAGACCGGGAACCAGTACTCCACGCCCGAGACCATCACGTTCATCACGTAGGTGTCGGTGGCGTTGCCGCGCAGGCCGGGACCGGCCTGGGGAGTGGCCTGGGAACCGGCCTGGGGATTGGCCTGGTTCTGCGCGAAGGCCGGGCCGGTGGAAAGACCCGCTGCCGTGATCGCGGCAGTCTTGAGGAAGTCGCGTCGCATCTCGTCTCCTGTCTGCGCCGGGCATGGCGCTTGTCCTAGGTTTCTGTCACAACGTTGTTATGACATCTACGTAATATACGCCGCACGAAATAGCCGATTACTAGGGAAAACACTGCTAAGAAAGCGTTAAGACGTCGGCACGATGTTATGACATGAACACACACCTCTTCATCGGCATCGACATGGGTTCCACCGGCCTCAAGGCCGTGGCGTTCGACTCCGGCTCGGGCGCCACGCTCGCGAGCGCGGGATCGGCCCTGCCCTTTTTCCGCCTCGCCGACGGCGGCTGTGAATTGAGCGGCGACGCGATCGAGCGGGTCCTGATGGACGCGCTGCAGGCGGTGGCCGGCCAGCTCGGGGAGCGGCGCAAGCACGTGCGGGCGATCTGCTGCACGGGCCATGGCGCGGGCCTCTATGCGCTGGACCGGGACCTGCGGCTGCTGCGCGGGCGCGCGGTGGCCTCGACCGACCAGCGCGCCGGCGCCCGGGCCCGCGCGCTGGCCGTGCGCTGCGGGCCGGAGCTGTTCGACGAGGTCGGCGGCCCCCCGGGGGCGGGTCAGCCGACGCTGCTGGCGGCGGAGCTGCTCGGGCTGGGCGCCGTGCAGCGCGGCGCGCTGCATCGGCTGGCCTTCGCGAAGGACTACCTGGCGCTGCTACTCACCGGCGAGCTGGCCACCGACGCCAGCGACCTGGGCACCGCCGGGCTGCTGTCGCTGGCGACGGGCACGCCCTCGCGGCTGGCCTTCGAGGCCGCCGGACTGGCCGACCTGGGGCCGGCCGTCCTGCCGCTGCGGCTGCCGCCCGGCGCCGTCATCGGGCATCTGCTGCCCGGACGCGCCGCGAAGACCGGCCTGCCCGCCCATCTGCCGGTGGCCGCCGGCGCCATCGACGTGCTGGCCTCGCTCGCGGCCGTGGGGGCGGACCGCAGCGGCCAGGCCGTGGCGGTGCTCGGCACCTGGTGCGTCAACGCGGTGATGGGCCGGGCGATCGAGCCCAAGCCGGCGGTGGGCGCGATCGTGCATGTCGGCCACGAGACGGAGGGCGCGGACCGGCGGCTCTATCTGGACAACAGCCCGTCGTCGATGGCCAACATCGGCTGGCTGGCGCGGGCGCTGCAGTTCGCCTCGCCGGCCGAGGCGGTGGACTGCGCCATGACCGTGCCGCTGGGCGCGAACGGCCTGCGCTTCCTGCCCTTCATCAATGGCGGCGGCGCCCCCGAAGGCGCGACGGCGGGCTTCATCGGCCTGAAGGCCCATCACGACCGCGCGCACATGGCCCGCGCCGTGGTGGATGCGGTGGCCGCGCTGCATGCCCGGCACCTGGCGCGGCTGGCCTCGTTCGGGCTGGGCGTGCCGGGCCGCGTGGCCGCGCTCGGCGGCGGCGCCCGGGACATCCGGCTGGTGCGGCTGATCGCCACCTTCCTGGGCCACCCGGTGCAGCGCTGCGGCGATGACGAGTCCGGCGCGCGCGGCGCCGCCGGCTATGCCGCGCGCTCGCAAGGACTTCCCGGGCTGCCGGCGCCGCCGATGACCTGGGTCGAGCCCGACCTGCCCGCGCTGTCCGCCCACGCCGACTACTACGACGGCCTGCACGAGCTGGTGGACCACCTGCGCCCGGCCTTCACCCACCTCGCGGAGGACCAGGCATGAGCACGCGCCGCGACCACCCCTTGCCGCCCTCCCATCTGGTCCGCCCCGCCGCGCTGGACGGCCGGCATTTCTCGACCCTGATCATCGGCGGCGGCATCAATGGCGTGGGCGTCTTCCGCGACCTGTCGCTGCAGGGCGTGGACTGCCTGCTGGTGGACAAGGGCGACTTCTCCTCCGGCGCCACGAGCGCGCCCTCGCGCATGATCCACGGCGGCCTGCGCTACCTCGAGGGCGGCGCCTTCTCGATGGTGGCCGAGGCCACGCAGGAGCGGAACCGCCTGCTGCGCAACGCCCCGCACCTGGTGCGACCGCTGGAGACGCTGGTGCCGCTGTCCAGCCGCTACGGCGGGCTGCTCGGCAGCCTGCTGCGCTTCACCGGCCTGAAGGCGGGCACCGAGCCGCGCGGGCTGTTCGTGGTGCAGCTGGGCCTGCGCCTGTACGACCTGCTGGGCCGGCGCCAGCGCCAGATGCCCACGCACCGCATCGAGCAGGTCTCGCGCGACGATGCCGAGCTGCTGCGGACCTCGGTGCGCTGGACCGCCACCTATTTCGACGCGTGGATCCGCCACCCCGAATGGCTGGTGCTGGAGCTGCTGGAAGACGCCTGGCGCGACCAGTCGCAGTCGGTGGCGGCCAACTACTGCCGCCTGATCCGCGTCGAGGGCCGCACCGCGGTGTTGCGGGACGAGGTCACCGGCACGCTGGCGCGCGTGACGGCCGACACGATGGTCAACGCCACCGGCGCCTGGCTGGACCAGACCTCGCAGGCGCTGGCCGGCGCCCAGGACCGGATCATCGGCACCAAGGGCTCGCACCTGGTGCTGGACCATCCGCAGCTGCGCGAGGCGCTGAAGGGCCGGATGATCTATTTCGAGGCGCCGGACGGCCGCGTGTGCATCGTCTATCCCTTCCTGGACCGCGTGCTGATCGGCTCCACCGACATTCCGGTGACGGACCCCGACCAGGTGCGGACCGAGCCGGCGGAGATCACCTACCTGCTGGACGCCTTGCGCGAGCTGTTCCCGCGCCTGCACTTCGCCCAGGAGCAGGTGGTCTACACCTACGTGGGCGTGCGGCCGCTGGGCCGCGCGCCGGCCGATTCCCCGGGGCGGATCTCACGCGACCATGCGGTCGTGGTGGAGCCGGCCAACGAGACGCGGCGCCTGCCGCTGACCAGCCTGGTGGGCGGCAAATGGACCACCTTCCGCTCGCTGGCCGAGCAGGCCGCCGACGAGGTGCTGCGGCAGCTGGGCCGCGGCCGGCTGCGCAGCACCAGCGACATCGCGGTGGGCGGCGGCGCGGGTTATCCGAGCGACGAGCGCATCCTGGAGCGGCTGCTGAGCCGGGTGGGCGCGGCGCTGCGCTCGCCGCAGCGCGCCGCCACGCTGGTGGAGCGCTACGGCTCGCGCGCGGTGGCGCTGGCCGAGCGCTTCGCCGCCGCCGGGGACCGGCCGCTGCGGCACCATCCCGGCTACTCGGTGGCGGAGGTGGACTACCTGTGCCGCGACACCGGCGTGGTCCGCCTGACCGACCTGGTGCTGCGGCGCTCGCTGCTCGCGATCCGGGGAGAATTGCACCCGGCGCTGCTGGAGGAACTGGCGGACCTGGCCGCGGCGGCGCTGGGCTGGGACCATCTGCGCCGGGACGCGGAACTCGATGCCTGCAAGACCGTCCTGCAACAGCATCACCACGCCCGGTTCAAGCCACCTGGCGCCCAGTCCGGCGCGCCAGCCGGTGCATCATTGGCGCCCGCGCCGCCGCCCTGTCCTTCCATTCAACCGCTCGCCACCTGAACTGCCCATGACCCTGCCGCCGCCGGCCCTTGACCGTCAATCCAGCGCCCCGCTGTGGGCGCAGTTCCGCGATGTCCTGCGCGAACGCATCCTCGGGGGCACGCTCGCCGTGGGCACCCGGCTGCCGACCGAAGCCGAATTCGGCGACCAGTTCGGCATCTCCCGCATCGTCGTGCGGGAGGCGCTGGCCGACCTGGTCCGCGCCGGGCTGATCTACAAGATCCGCGGCCAGGGCGCCTTCGTGGCGGCGCGGGAGCGGGACGAGGACTTCGTCTCCACCGTGCTGGGCTTCTCCGACGAGATGGCGCGCAAGGGCCGCACCGTGCGCACGCAGGTGCTGCGGCAGGAACTGCGCGAGGCCACCGACGAGGAAGCCCGCGCGCTGGCCCTGCCGCCCGGCGGCCAGGTGGTGGCGCTGCGCCGGCTGCGCTCGGTGGATGGCGAGCTGCAGCTGCTGGTGGCGACCGCCATCCCCGCCGAGCTGGCGCCGGGGCTGCACCGGGCCAAGCTGGAGAACCGGTCGCTGTACGACGTGCTGCGCCGCCAGTACGGCCAGCGCATCGTGAAGGCGGAGCGCTGGATCGACGCCGTGCTGCCGGACGCGGAAACGGCGCGGCTGCTGCAGGTCGAGGGCCACGAGCCGCTGCTGCGGATCGAATCGCTGGCCTTCAACGCCGGCGGCAAGCCGGTGGAGCACTACCAGGCGCTGCACCGCTGCAAGTCCAGCCGGCTGCACCTGCAGACGACGACCTGAGGGGGATCGGCCGGTCGGCGGCCCCGCCGCGCGTCTACGGGCCTATTTGCCGAGCAAGGGCCAGACGTATTTCACCGGCACCGCGTAGCTGATGCCGCTGGGCGCGCTCAGCGCCGATTCGCGCGTGCCCTTGAGCACCACCATGTTGGCGACGCCCACCACCTTGCCGGTGCGGATGTCCAGCAGCGGGCCGCCGCTGTTGCCGGGATAGGCGGTGACGTCGAGCTGCAGGAACTCGACCGCGCCCTCGCGCAGCTGGCGCACCGCGCGATCCGACAGCGAGCCCGCCGTCGGCGCGGGCAGCGCCGCGCGCGTGATCGCCGCGACGGTGCCGCGATGCGTCGCCATCGTCACGCCCAGCGCGGTGCCGATCGGATAGCCCATCAGCGCCACCGCCGCGCCTTCGCGCACCACCGGCTGCGCGCCGTCGGCCTCGGCCAGCGCCAGCACGTCGATCAGGGCGCCCTTGTCATCGGCCAGCTCCAGCACCGCGAGGTCGTGCGCCGCATCGCGGCGCAGCAGCTTCACGGGCCGCAGCTGCGGCTGTCCCGACGCGTTGGCGGCGGCGGGCACGGTGATCATCAGTTCCTGCTCGAGCGGATTCGGAATCACATGCGCGCAGGTCACGATCCGCCGCCCGTCGCCGACGGCGAAGCCGGTGCCGCGGAAGCCGAAGCGCGGACTGTCGGTCGCCGCGAAGGTGCCCACCGCCACCACCGCCTGGCGGCTGCGGTCGATCAGGTCGGGCAGCGTGTTGGACATCTCCTGTGCCCGCGCCTCCGGCGCGATGCCCGCGAGGCCCATGAGTCCCATGAGTCCCATGAGGCCCGTGATGCCCGCGAGGTCCGCCACGCCCAGCGCGCCCCACGCCCCCAGCCCCAGCAGTTCGCGCCGGCGCGGCGCCCGCGCCGCCATCGCGGCGGCTGGATCGAGGCGGGGAGCAGTGCGGCGGTGGGTCATGCGGCCAGGTCCTTGGTGGTGGTGCCCATCTCCAGCGTGGAGACGAAGCTGCGCCAGTGGCGGTCGGGTTCATCGATGCGGAAGCCGTAGAAGCTGCCCTGCTCGGTGTCCTTGCGGCGCACCGCGCGGCAGGTCACATGCGCGGTCTCGTTGTGGCCGAGCTCGATCTCGACGGTGCCGTCGACCTGCAGCGGCAGCTCATGGTCGCACTCGGCCTGGAAGCCGTGGGCGGAGACCTCGATCACGTCCAGGTCGAAATGGCCCAGCTGGCTGTCGTTGGCGGCGCGGATGTCCAGGTGGCCGGGGCAGCGGATCGAGTAGCGCGGGTACTGCCGCAGCGAGCGCCCCAGGTCCTGCCCGCCGCCGCTGAGCATCGGCAGCACCGAGCGGAACTGCGCGTCCTCGCGGTACACCGACCACAGCAGCGCCTTCTTGCGGTCGTCCATCTGCGGGAACACCGGCACCACGCGGTTGAAGAAGTGGTCCAGCAGCGCCGGCGTCATGACCGGGTCGTTGGTCGTGTGGAAGCGGCGCTCCGGCAGCTGGATGTTGGGCAGCCGGTGGCGGAAGAAGTAATGGTGCAGGTTCTTCTGCGGCCTTCTGCCGCGGTAGTGGCGCTCGAACAGCGCGTCGGCCTCGTGCAGGTCCAGCGTCGCGCCGACGGCCGGCGCGCCGTTGGCGAAGTCGTACTCGGCCACCGTCTGCTCCTTCAGGCGCTGGAAGAACAGCAGCGCCTCGTAGAGCTCGATCTTGTCGGGGTTGACGGCGATCACCAGGTGCCGGGTGTCGAAGTACTCGGTGCAGTACTGGTGCATGAACTTCATCAGCGGGAACAGGATCGCGCCGCCGGTCTTGCGGAAGGCCGGCGCCACCGCCAGGGCCGAGATCTCGGCGATCTTGCCGCCCTTGGCCCGCACGCCCTCCAGGTCGAACACCGACTGCAGCGGGAAGCCGAACACGCCCTCGCGCACCATCGAGATCGTGCCCACCACCACGCCGTCGTACTTGGCGCACAGCGTCGTGGTCGTGGGCAGCGCGTGGTAGATGGTCACGCGCAGGCCGCTCGGGTCCGGCTTCATGAAGCCGCTGCCGACGTAGGCGTCGTGCAGGATGCGGAAGCAGGCGTCGAGTTCCTCCTGCGTGTCCGCGACCTTGAGCTCCAGCCGCGGCGACGGCGCCGGATCGCAATCCACCATGCGGCGGTAGATCGCGAACCGGACCGGCCGCGGCAAGGAGGAGAACAGCCGCCGCAGCCCCTGGTGCAGGCGCTTGCGAAGACTGGATCGTCGAATCTGGCTCATGACCGTCCCCTCCCCGGGTGCGGTGTCTCCGCCGCCTCTCGGCCCGCCAGGGCGTCCGACCTCGTGGTCGGGCGCCTCAGCGGATCGCGGCCTGCAGCTTTCGCACCTCGGCTTGTTGCTCGAAATTCGGTCCCAGGTCCGCCAGGCGCTTGAGTTCCACCTCGGCGTCGCCCTTGTTGCCGCCGGCCACGTACAGCTGCGCCAGGCGCAAACGGTACGCGGGCACGGACGGCGCCTGCTTCACGGCATCCTTCTGCACCTCGATCGCCTTGGCCGTCTGGCCCTTGGCGGCGAGCGCCTCGGCCAGCGTGTCCAGGTAAGGCGGCACGTTGGGCCGGAGCTTGGTCGCTTGCTCGGCAAATTTCAAGCCATCGTCCGGTTTGCCCGCGCGCAGGCGCAGCCAGGCGATGTTGTTGAGCGCGGCCGCGTTGTCCCCGTTCACCGCCAGCACCGCCTGGTAGCGCTGCTCGGCCTCGGGGTAGCGGCCCGAATTCAGCGCCACGTCGCCCAGGTGGTACAGGAACAGCTCGTCGCCCTTGTAGCGGGCGGTGTAGGCGGCGGCGTAGCGCTCGGCCTCGTCGCGCCGGCCCGCTTCGACCAGCGCGCCGTGCAGCGCGATCGCGAGCTCCGTGTTGCCGACGCTGGCGCCGGCCTCCGCGGCCATCTGGTCGGCCTTGCGGTAGGCGGCGATCGCCGCCGGCAGGTCCTTGCGGGCGCGGGCGATGTCGCCTTCCAGCTTCCAGCCCAGGCCGAACCTCGGATGCGCCGCCTGCAGACCCTTGACCGCCGCCGCGGCCAGGTCGGCCCGGCCCAGCTGCAGCGATTTCTCCACCACCTGGCGCGCCAGCTCGGCGTCGCCCGGGGCGATGGCCTGGGCGCGCTTGAGCGCCGCGACGGCGGCCTCCTTGTCGCCGTTCCTGATCGCCAGGTCGGCCAGGCGCATCGCGCCCAGCGGCGAGCGCGGCTGCAGCGTCGCGACCTTGTTGAAGCTGCTGATCGCCTGCTGGCGGTCGCCGGTGGCGGCCTGCACCTGGCCCAGCAGGTCCACCAGCGACGCGTTGTCGGGGCTGGCCGTCACGCCTTCCTGCGCCAGCGACAGCGCCGCCTTGAAGTCCTTCTTCTCCATCAGCAGGCCGACCGCCGCCTGGCGCGGCCCGGCGTCGTCCGGATGCTGGCGGGCGAGCTCGGTCAGCCGCTTCACCGCGGCGTCCGGCTCGATCAGCTTGTGGGTGAGCTTCAGGCCCATCAGCGCCATCTCGGCGCGCAGGTTCCTGGGGTCGGCCTTGAGCACGGTCTCGTAGCGCTTGACCGCCTCATCGGCCTTGCGGTCCTGCAGGTCCAGCGTGACCAGGCTGTTGGCCGCGGTCATCGAGCCGGGCTCGCGCTTGACGGCCTCGTCGAACTGGGCCCGCGCGCCGGCGCGGTCGCCGCGCAGCAGCGCCATGCGGCCGCGCAGCTCGGGCGCGGTCGAGGACTTGGGATCCTTCTTCTCCAGCGCCGCGATCGCCTGCGTCGCGGCGTCGTAGTCCTTCTTGCGCACCAGCACGCTGATCAGCGCGACATCGGCCACCACGTCCTTGTCCGCGGCGGCGAGCTTGCGCAGCTCCGCCAGGCCGGCCGCCTCCTGGCCCTTCTGGATCTGGTTGAGCGCCAGCGCGACGCGGCTGCGCACGTCATTCGGGTTGGCCTCGGCGGCGCGCGACAGGAAGCGTTCTGCCTCGGCGCCCTGCCCCTGCTTGAGACGGATCTCGGCGGCCAGCGCCAGCACCTCGGACGACGGCGCCTTGGCGTCCAGCGCCGGCTGCAGCGTCGCCAGCGCCTGCTCGTTGTCGCCGCCGCGCAGCTGCAGCTGCGCCAGCGCGACGCGCGCCGGCTGCGCATCGGGCCAGCCCTGGATCAGCTTGGCGAAATGGGTCTCGGCCTGGCGCAGGTCGCCGTTGGCCTGGGCCACGCGGCCGGCCAGGAACAGCGCGCGCTCGTTGTTGGGCGCCGCCTTCATCAGCGCCTGCGTCAGCTCGGTCGCCTCCTTGAGCTGGCCGCCATCGAGCGCGAACACCGCCGCGTAGTAGAAGGTCTGCGCGTGCTGCGGCGCGGCCGCCTTCATCGCGGCGACCGCCTCCTTGGCCCCGGCCTTGTCGCCGGTGCGCATCAGCTGGTTGACCAGCCCGGCATGGGCCGACACCAGCTTCTTGTCCAGCTCCAGCGCCTTGCGGAAGCTCGCGATCGACTCGGCCGCCGGCGCCTCGGCCAGCACCTGCAGCTCGCCCTTGAGCTCCCAGGCCTCGGCGGATCGCGGCGCCTTGGCGATCACGCGCTCGACCTCCTCGCGGGCCTCGGGCAGCTTGCCCTCGCTGGTCAGCAGCCGCACGTTGACCAGCCGCACCGCCACGCTGTCCGGCGCCGCGCGCACCGCCGCGTCGATCGCCTTGCGCGCCTGCGGCAGCTGCTGCTTGGCCACGTAGGCGCCCACCAGCGTGGTCTGCAGGTCGGCCTCGTCGGCGGCGCTTTGCAGATGGCGGTTGCCGAACTGGCCCAGCGTCTCGTCGACCTTGCCCTGCATCAGCAGCAGCCGCGCCTGCAGCGCCACCAGCGCATCGCCGTTGAAGCCCTGCGCGCGGGCCTTGTCGGCCTCGATCGCCGCGCCGGCGACATCGCCGCTGTCCAGCAGCGCCTTGGCCAGCAGGTAGCGCGCTTCGGCCAGCGAGTCGTCCTTCTGCAGCGCGTTCTTGAGCTGGATGATCGCGCCCTTGTTGTCCTTCTTGTCCAGGTGCTCCTTGGCGGACTTCACCAGGTCCTGCGCCGACTCCCCGAAGCAGCCCGCCAGCAGCAGCGCCGAGCCCAGCGCGAGCGCGGCCGCGCCCTGCCTGACCGCGCGGCCGCCTCCAACGCGAGGAAGCGCCGGCGCCTCCACGCCGAGGGTTCCTGGAAGGGGGCCGGACTCGCTGTTGTTCTCGGGCTTGCGGGACATGCGTCGTCTCTTTCGCTGTCGGAGTGGATCGGGGATCGGTGCGGTCGCGATGGCGCGCTCAGGCCTTGACGCCGAGCCGGGCCATCAGGTCGTACAGGGTGGGCCGGCTGACGCCCAGCAGGTCGGCCGCCCTGGCGATGTTGCCGTCGGTGCGGGCCAGCGCGGCCACGACGGCCTGGCGCTCGGCGCGCTCGCGCACGGCGCGCAGGTCGAGCTCGGGCTCGCCGTCCGGCGTGTCGCCGCCGGGCGCCGGCAGGTTGAGGTCCTCGGCGGTGATGCGTTCGCCGTCGGCCATGATGGACGCGCGCTTCATCAGGTTCTGCAGCTCGCGCACGTTGCCGGGCCAGCGGTGCGCCTCGACGGCGCGGATCGCGTCGTCGGCCAGGCGCAGGATGGGGCGGCGCTGCTCGGACGAGAAGCGGCGCAGGAAGGCATGGCTGAGCAGCACCGCGTCGCCGACGCGGTCGCGCAGCGGCGGGATGTCGACGACGATCTCGGCCAGGCGGTAGAACAGGTCCTCGCGGAACAGGCCCTGCGCGATCTTGGCCTTCAGGTCCTGGTGCGTCGCGCCGACGATGCGCACGTCGACCGCGATCTCCTGGCGTCCGCCCAGGCGCTCGATGGTGCGCTCCTGCAGGAAGCGCAGCAGCTTGGCCTGCAGCGGCATCGGCAGGTCGCCGATCTCGTCCAGCATCAGCGTGCCGCCATGCGCGGTCTCGATCTTGCCGACCGTGGTCTTGGTCGCGCCGGTGAAGGCGCCGCGCTCGTAGCCGAAGAGCTCGCTCTCGAGCAGCGCCTCGGGGATCGCCGCGCAGTTGATCGCGACGAAGCGGCCCTTGCGCTTGGAGGCGTCATGCAGCGACTGCGCCAGCACCTCCTTGCCGGTGCCGCTCTCGCCGAGCAGCAGCACGGTGGCGTCGCTCCCGGCGACGCGCTCGACGGTGCGGCACAGGCGCTGCATCTGCGGGTCGCGCGTGAGCAGCCGGCCGGTGGGCTCGCCGTCCTGCTGCGTCAACAGGCGCTGGTTCTCCTGCTGCAGCTCGTGCAGGCGCAGCGCGCGCTCCACCGTCAGCACCAGCACGTCGGGATCGACCGGCTTGGCCAGGAAGTCGTACGCGCCCATGCGGATCGCGCGCAGCGCGTTGCCCTGGTCGTTCTGGCCGGTCAGCACGATGACCTTGGTGCCGGGCTCCAGCTCGATCAGCTTCTCGAGCAGCCTGAAGCCCTCGGAGACCGAGTCCTGGTCCGGCGGCAGGCCCAGGTCCATCGTGACCACGGGCGGCTTGTGGCGGCGGAACTGCAGCACGGCGCTGGCGACGTCGTCGGCGGTCACCGACTCGAAGCGGTCCATGGACCACTTGAGCTGCTTCTGCAGCGCGAGGTCGTCCTCGACGATCAGCAACGCCGGCGTCTGCGCGCTCATCTCACCTCCACCAGGCCGGCGTCGCTGCCCGACTGGGCGAAAAACAGCGGCAGCAAGATGATGACCTTGGTGCCTCGTCCGGGCGCGCTTTCCACGTTGATCTTCCCCCCTAGTTCCTGCAGGTACTGGTAGCTCTCGTAGGCGCCGATGCCCATGCCCGCCGCCTTCGTCGTCTGGAACGGCTTGAACAGCCGCTGCTCGATGAACTCCTGGGTCATGCCGCAGCCAGTATCTTCCACTTCGACCCGCGCGTGGCTGCCCACGCGCTGCAGCCGCATCGTGACGCGGCCGTCGATCGGCGTGGCGTCCAGCGCGTTCTGCACCATGTGGCCGAGCACGCGCTCGATGCGCTCCTCATGGCCGCGGGCGCTGACCTCGTCGCGCAGTTCCAGCTCCAGCGCGCGGCCCTTGCTGACGGCCGCCGCGGCCAGGCGCCGCGCGATCGCCGTCAGCGCCACGCCGCCGGCGCTGCCGTGATGCGGCTTGTCGCCCTCGCGCAGCTGCAGCATCAGCTGGCGCATCTTGTCCAGCGAGTTCTCCACCGTGTCCAGCATGTCCTGCTGGAACTCCGGGTTGTCGCGCAGCCGCTTGGCGTTCTTCATCATCAGCGACAGCTGCGTGACGATGTTCTTGAGGTCGTGCACGACGAAGGCCGACATGCGGTTGAAGGCCTCGAACTTGCGCGCCTCCAGCAGCGCCTCGGCCGCCTGCATCTGCGCCAGGTAGCTGGCCGCCTGCTGCGCCGCGGTGCGCAGCAGGTCGCGCACTTCCCAGTCCAGCTCCAGCCGCGTGCGCGGCTGGCCCAGCACCACCCAGCCGGTCAGCGCGCCGGCATTGATCAGCGGCACCAGCAGCCAGTGGCGCGCGTCGCCAGCCAGCGCGCCGGGCAGCGGCGCGTGCTCGTAGGCGCCGGGGTCGCGGCGCCATTCGTCCAGGTCCACGATCCAGGCCCGCTCCTTGAGCAGGCGCAGCAGCGCGGCATCGGCCTGCAGCGGCTGGCGGTCGTCATTGAGGTTCCAGCGCGCGGCCTGCAGGTACTCGTCGCCGGCGCCGGCCGCCGGCGCGCGCCGCAGCCACAGCGCGCCCGACGGGCTCTCGACCAGGTGCGCCAGGCCGCGGATCACCGACTCGCCGAGCTCGGCCGGCGAGGCGCTCGCCGACAGCATCGCGGTGAAGCGCAGCCACTCCTGCCGGTAGTCGTAGCGATAGCTGAAGAAATGCTTGCTGATGTAGACGCGCAGCTTGGCCCGCAGCGAGCCCGACAGCCCCATCGTCAGCAGCGCCAGCACGCCCACCGCCAGCAGCACCTGCTGCAGCGCGCGGCCCCATTCGCCGCCGGTGTAGCGCACGTAGTAGCCGATGCCCGACACGCCCAGCAGGTACACGCCCACGATCAGCAGCGTCGCCGAATGGAAGGCGGCGGTGCGCGAGACATGCAGCTTGTCCAGCCACTTCTTGTGGCGGCGGCTGGCCAGCCACAGCAGCGGCACCGCCAGGCTGTGCACCGCGGCGCGCACGCTGAGCGCATCGCCATCGAACTGGTGGAACAGCGAGGCCTGCGAGAACACGAACACGTCGAACGCGAAGACCGCGCCCAGGCCCAGGCAGACCGGCTTGGCGTTCCAGCGCGCGTCGCTGTCGATGTTGCGCAGCATCTGCTCCAGCAGCACCAGCCCGAAGATGCCCAGGCCCAGCCAGGCCATCGTCATCGGGCGCTGCATCGCGGTGAGCGGCTGGCTGCCCCAGTAGCGCCACAGCGGCATCGCCACGGCCAGCGCCACGCCGGCCCAGGCCAGCGCCTGCAGCGGCCGGGCCACGCCGGCGCTGCGCGGGCGGCCGTCGTCGCCGCGCGCCTCGATCAGCGCCAGGATGAAGGAGAACCACGCGCCGTAGCGCAGCGCGTCGCACACCGGCAGCAGCACCAGCGCGGGCCACTGGCGGTCCGCCAGCCAGCCCTGCTCGACCGCGGCGTCAAGCGCGGCCCACAGCGCGGTGAGCGCCAGCGCGGCCTCGAGCCGCAGCGCGCGGCGCCGGTGCTGGCCGAACTGCGGCAGCACCACCACCGCCAGGGCCAGGTGCGCCAATACCGCGACGATCCCCGACGCGGCGCCGAGGCTCAAGGCGTTGTGCCACATGGATCAAGGTCCCGGCGCGCGCGCCGCGGTCTGGGGCGGGCGCGGGCACGGGACACCGGGAGCGGGACGCTCCGTGGCCGCGCTCAGCGCGCCCCCCGGCCCGTCAGCACCACGGCCACCGTCTCGAGCATGATCAGCAGGTCGAGGAACAGCGTGTGGTTCTTGACGTAGTACAGGTCGTACTGGAGCTTCTCCAGCGAGTCCTCGATGGTCGAGCCGTATTCGTAGCGCACCTGGGCCCAGCCGGTCACGCCCGGCTTCACGCTGTGGCGCACCGCGTAGTACGGGATCTTGGCGACCAGCTCGTCGACGAAGAAGGGGCGCTCGGGACGCGGGCCCACCATGCTCATCTCGCCGCGCAGCACGTTGATCAGCTGCGGCAGCTCGTCGATGCGCACCTTGCGGATGATGTTGCCCACCCGCGTGACGCGGGCGTCGTTCTTGGTCGCCCACTGGGGGCGGCCGTCCTTCTCGGCGTCGTTGCGCATGCTGCGGAACTTGATCACCTTGAAGGTCGCGCCGTTCAGGCCGACGCGCTCCTGCGTGTAGAAGATGCCGCCGGGCGATTCCAGCTTGATGAGCAGCGCGGTGATGGCCATGATCGGCGCCGTCGCCACCAGCAGCACCAGCGAGGACGCCAGGTCGAAGACGCGCTTGACGGCGCTGCGCAGCACGCCCTGGTTGAAGCCGTCGCCGAAGATCAGCCAACCGGCATGCACGTGGCTGATCTTGATCTGCGCCAGGGTCTTCTCGAAGTAGGTGGCCAGGTCCACGACGCGGATGCCGTAGAGCTTGCAGTCCAGCAGCTGGCGCAGCGGCATCGAGCCGCCGCGGCGCTCGGACAGCGCCACGACGATCTCGTCCACGCCCAGGCGCATCGCGGCGTCGGTCAGGGTCTCGCCGGTGGCCAGCAGCTCATGCGCGGGGACCTGGGGGTCGATCTCGTTGGGGCCGGGCAGGAAGCCGACGATCTGCGCGTGCGGGTCGGCGGCGCGCAGGCTCTCGCTGACGGCCAGCGCGGCGTGGCCGCTGCCGAAGATCAGGATCTTGGTCCGGCCCGCTCCCTGGGCGCTGGAGTGCGCGGCGTAGACGCGGTGCACCATGACCAGCGCGACGGCCAGCATCGCGGCGGTGGTCAGCAGGTCGCGGTGGGAGACGGTGGCGGGGATCAGGCTGAACAGGCCATAGGCCAGCGGCAGGCCGATCAGCAGCGCGAACAGCGCGCGGGCGCAGGACTGCGTCAGCGAGCGCTTGTGGGATTGGGAGTAGAGGCCGGAGGCGGAGTTGATGACGAACATGCCGCCCGCCAGGGACAGGCCGTAGGAGGCCGCGAAGCTCATCATGTGCTCGCTGGTGCCCTGGCTCAGCGCCACCGCGAGGACCGCCGCAACGATCAGGCCCAGGTCGAAGAGCACCTGGATCAGGGTACGACGATGGAGGTAGTGGTTAAAGATTCGAATCATGCCCGTCCCCAAAGCTGGTCACGGCATCCTCTGGGGATGCTCTCGCCGACCCGGGTGAACCTCTCAGGACCGCTTGCCGCGAAGCCTTCGCCTCCAGAGGAGGCCCGGTTCGCTGCGGGGGGCATCATGCCTCCCGCCCCTGGCCTTGAAAGCCCCCCGTTTGCAGGGGCCCTCGCCTTGCAATCCGACGCGGTTGAACCCGGTCCGCCGACCGCCGCCGGATCCCCGAATCGATCCCGCGGCACGCTGACGGGGGCCATTGTCTGTAGGCCCCGGGAGGCGCAAACCCCCTGACTGAATGCTTTGAGGGGCTCTCGTGCGGGAATGCACGCGAGTGAGGGGGTGATCCCTCGATCAGGGGACAGTCGCGTGTCGCCCCTGCCGCCGTCCCCGGCGTGCCCTCCCGGCACGCCATGAAAAACGCCCACCGAAGTGGGCGTCCTTCAACCTTGCAGCACTTGGAGGATCAGCGCACCACGGCGATCTGCTCGCGGTTGCCGCCCTTGTACGTATACAGCGTCAGCGCGCCGTTCTTGATGTCGCCCTTGGCGTCGAACGCGATCGTGCCGGTCACGCCCTTGAAGTCCGAGGTCTTGGCCAGCACGGGCAGGTAGACCTTCGGATCCGCGGACTTGGCCTTGACCATCGCGTCGACCATCACGTTGACCGCGTCATAGACATACGGGGCGTAGATCTGGACGTCGACCTTGTACTTGTCCTTGAACTTGGTCTTGAAGGCGTCCAGCGCCTTCTTCGATTCGCCTTCCACGCCGCCCGCTTCCGCGCAGACGACCTGGCTGTCGGCGATCGTGCCGGCGGACAGCTTGGGCAGCTCGGCCGTGCAGATGCCGTCGCCGCCCATGAACTTGGCCTCGATGCCCAGCTGCTTCATCTGGCGCAGCATCGGGCCGGCCACGGCGTCCATGCCGCCGAAGAAGACGACGTCGGGCTTCTTGCCCTTCAGGGAGGTCAGGATGGCGGTGAAGTCCGTGGCCTTGTCGTTGGTGAACTCGCGGCCGACGACCTTGCCGCCCGCGGCCTTGACGCCCTTCTCGAATTCGTCGGCGACGCCCTGGCCGTAGGCGGTGCGGTCGTCGATGACGGCGATGGACTTGCCCTTGAGCTGCGTCACCGCGTACTTGCCCAGCGTGCCGCCCAGGTGCACGTCATCGGCCACGACGCGGAACGCGGTCTTGTAGCCGTTGCGGGTGTACTTGGGGTTGGTCGCCGACGGCGAGATCTGCGGGATGCCGGCGTCGCTGTAGATCTTGGACGCGGGGATGGTCGTGCCGGAGTTCAGGTGGCCGACCACGCCGTTGACCTTGGAGTCGACCAGCTTCTGGGCGGCGGCGGTGCCTTGCTTCGGATCGCCGGCGTCGTCTTCGGCCAGCAGTTCGAACTTGACCTTCTTGCCGCCGATGGTCACGCCCTTGGCGTTCAACTCATCGATGGCCATGCGCGCGCCCAGCTCGTTGTCCTTGCCCAGGTGCGCGATGGCGCCACTGGTCGGACCCACGTGGCCGATCTTGACCACCGCATCCTGCGCCATCGCGGCGCCGCCCAGGGTGATGGCGATTGCGCCCACGATCACATTCAGCTTGGATTGCATCTAGGAACCTCCGACTCGGGATATGTGGAATGACGTTGAGTTCTCAACGCGAGCGACCATACCCCGAAGGCGGGGGAGACTCCATAGTGAAAATGCTGTGAACGCGGTCACGGGCCAAGCGTTGTCGCGCCCCTGTCACCGGGGCAAACCCGGATAGTTTTCGCAGGAGTGCGAAGGCGCGCACAACCCTCGCGCGAGGAGTGCGGAAATCCGCCCAACAAGCCCCCGCCAAGCCCCGCCAGCGCCCTGTCCATGGGCATCGCGGCACCACGCCCGCGCGCGGCGGCACCACGGCGGCGCGATCGTTCGCGGCGATCGATGCCGGCGTTCAAGCCGACATCACATGATGATTCAGAGTCAGTCCGAGGGCCTTGTAGGCCTTGAATCGCGCGCGTCCCGCGGCGACCTGGTCGGCGTCGGCGGAGACCAGCTCCAGCACGCGCTCGAAACGCTCGAGGCCGGGCGGCACGCCGGGCTCGAAGTTCAGCAAGACCTGGCACCCGGCCAGCGCGTCGAGCTGGTCGGAGAGCAGGATCGGGGTGCGTTCGCGCAGCAGCGCCGGCGCGTCGGGACGCAGCAGCAGGTGCGGCAGGAACTCGCCGGGCTCGAAGGTCCAGAGCGTCTGGTCCAGCCGCTCGAGCAGGCGCATCGGGCCCCAGACCCCGACGGTCAGGCCGGCCGCCTGCGTCTTGCGCAGCAGGCGGCAGGCATAGACCTGGCGGTCGGGCACGCCGGTATAGAAGTTGACCTCCGTCACCGGACCCGCCCTTCCCTTTTCAGCTTGCGAGGAACGCGGTCCGCGCTCAGCGGACCTGCGACAGCACGAAGTGCGTCAGCAGGCCGACCGGCCGGCCGGTGGCGCCCTTGGCGCCGCCGCCCTTCCAGGCGGTGCCGGCGATGTCCAGGTGGCCCCAGCGGTACTTGGACGCGAAACGCTGCAGGAACTTCGCCGCCGTGATGGAGCCGCCCTCGCGGCCGGCCACGTTGGCGACGTCAGCGAAATTGGTCTTCAGGCCGTCGGCGTAGTCATCGTCCAGCGGCAGGCGCCAGCACGGATCCAGCGCCGTCTCGCCGGCGGCCGACAGCGCGGCCGCCAGTTCGTCGTCGCTCGCGTACATGCCGGAGCGCACGCCGCCCAGCGCGATCACGCAGGCGCCGGTCAGCGTCGCGACGTCGACCACGGCCGCCGGCTTGAAGCGCTCGGCGTAGGTCAGCGCGTCGCACAGGATCAGGCGGCCTTCGGCGTCGGTGTTCAGGATCTCGATGGTCTGGCCCGACATCGACGTCACCACGTCGCCCGGCTTGACCGCGCGGCCGCTGGGCATGTTCTCGCAGGCGGCGATCAGCACGACCAGGTTGATCTTGGGCTTGAGCTCGGCCACGGCGCGCAGCGTGCCCAGCACGGAGGCGGCGCCGCCCATGTCGAACTTCATCTCGTCCATGCCGGCGCCTGGCTTCAGCGAGATGCCGCCCGAGTCGAAGGTGATGCCCTTGCCCACCAGCACGATGGGCGCCTGCGTCCTGGCGGCGCCTTCGTACTTGGCGACGATGAAGCGCGGCGGCACGTCGGAGCCCTTGGCCACCGACAGGAAGGAGCCCATGCCCAGCTTCTCGATGCCCTTCTGATCCAGCACCTCGACCTTGATGCCGTGGCTGCGGGCCAGCGCCTTGGTCTGGTCGGCCAGGTAGGCCGGGGTGGCGACGTTGGGCGGCAGGTTGGCGCATTCGCGCGCGACCGCGATGCCGGCGCCGATCGCCTGGCCGCGCGCCAGGCCGGCCTTGACCGCCTTGGCCTCGTCCTTGCCGTGCAGCAGCGCGATCTTCGTCAGCTTGGACGCGGCGGGCGCGCTGGGCTTGGTCTCGCGATAGACGTACACGGCCTCCTGGGCGGCCAGCACGGTCTGCTCGGCCAGGGACTCGGTCAGCTCGGCGCCGAAGCCGGCGTAGGCGATCGAGGCGCCGGTGGCGCCCTTGCCCTTGATCTGGCCCAGCGCCGCGCCCAGCGCCGCGCGGGCCGCCTTCAGCGTGGCGGCGCCGCTGGCGGCGATGACCAGGCGCGGGGCCTTCAGCCCGGCCGGACGCACCAGGGTCAAGACCTGACCCGCCTTCAACTCCAGGTCGCCCAGCTTGATGGCGTCCTTGACCAGCGCGGCCACGGTCTTGTCGAGCGACGCCGGCAGGCTGTCGCCCGCGACGATCAGCACCAGGGCGTCGGCACCGTGCGACGCCAGCGCGTCGAGGGACGCGATCTGAGAGCGAAAGTCCATAATATCGAGAAGTAGATAAAGTGCCCGGATGTTATTCGATTCATCAGTACGCAAAGAACTCGCCCGCAGTTTCGGATTGGCCTTCGTGGTCATCCTGACCATCGTCGTGACGATGCTGCTGGTGCGCTCGCTCGGCCTGGCGGCCAAGGGTTCCGTGGCCCCGCAGCACGTGCTGCTGTCGCTGGGTTACCTGGCGCTGGCGCAGCTGCCGGTGATGCTGAGCCTGTCGCTGTTCGTGGCGGTCGTCATGTCGCTGGCGCGCATGTACAAGGAGTCGGAGATGACCATCTGGTTCGCCTCCGGCCTGGGGCTGACGCGCTTCGTGCGGCCGGTGCTGACGATGGCCTCGCCGGTGCTGGTGGTGGTGGCGGTGCTGATGACCATCGTCTGGCCCTGGAGCAACGACAACAGCGCGCAGCTGCGCGAGCAGTTCGAGCAGCGCAGTGACCTGTCGCGGGTCGCGCCGGGCCAGTTCCAGACCTCCAACGACGGCTCGCGGGTGTTCTTCATCGAGCGCGATCCCGCCGACGAGGCCGCCGCGCGCAATGTCTTCATCATGAACAACACGCCGCACCTGGAGTCGGTGACGACCTCGGCGCGCGGCGCGCTGCAATACCAGAACAACCAGCGCGTGCTGGTGCTGGAACATGGCCAGCGCAACGACGTCGACCTGCGCAACGGCGACAAGTCGGTGGCGCGCTTCCAGCAGTACCGGGTGGTGGTCGATGACGAGGTGATGCGCGCGGGCGGCAGCCGCGCGCCCAAGGCCCGGCCGACGCTGGACCTGCTGCGTGATCGCGGCCCGCAGAACGACGGCGAGCTGGCCTGGCGCTTCGGCATGATCCTGGGCTGCCTCAACCTGGTGCTGCTGGGCATCGGCATCTCGGCGACCAATCCGCGGCGGGCGAGCAACTGGAACCTGCTGTTCGCGCTGCTCGCGTTCGTCGTCTATTTCAACCTGATCAACCTGACCCAGAGCTGGGTGGTCGGCGGCAAGGCCAGGCTGGGTCCCGCGCTGCTGGCGCTGCATGGCGGCGCCTTCGCGGTGACGATGCTGCTGCTGCTCTGGCGCGAACAGGGCGCGCGCCTGGGCGCGCCGCGCAGCGGCGTGCTCCGGGCACCGCCCGACAACCCCGCCTACGCGGAAACGGTGCTCGCGCCGCCTCCCGCCGCGGTGATCGCGCCGGCCTCGATGTCCTCGTCCACGCCGGGAGTGCCCACATGAGAACCGTGCGGCGGCTGCTGTACCGCGACATCCTGAGTTCCTTCGCCCTGGTCATGGCCGGGTTCCTGGCGCTGTTCTTCTTCCTGGACTTCATCGACGACCTGGACCGCTTCCAGCGCCTGGGCCTGGGCATCGGGCTGGCGATCTGGTCCAGCGTGCTGAAGCTGCCGGGCCGCTTCTACGAGCTGATGCCGATCGCGGTACTGATCGGCACCATCTTCAGCATGGCGCGGCTGGCGCAGTCCAGCGAGTTCACCATCCTGCGCACCGGCGGCCTGGGGCCGCAGCGCGCGCTGGGCCTGCTGAGCGTGATGGCGCTGGCCTTCGCGGTGCTGGCCTTCGTCGTCGGGGACTTCGTCAACCCGTGGGCGGACCGCCAGGCGCAACTGCTGAAGTCCTCGGCAAGCGGCGGCGTCACCAACGCGCAGGGCGCGTGGATGAAGGACCGGGACGGCGACTTCACCTACGCGGTCCACGTCGGCCGCGCGCGCGCGAACGGGGCGATGGAGGACGTGCTGATCTTCGAGTTCGACAGCAAGGGCGCGATGGCGTCACGGCTGACCGCGAAGAACGCGACCGTCGACGCCGGCGGCCGCTGGCTGATGAACGACGTGCGCCTGACGCAGTGGTCGCGCACCGCGACGCCGCTGAGCCGGCCCGCCGCCGCCGCGCCGCAGCCGGCGGATCCGGCCGCGCCGCAGGACAAGCTGGCCGAGAACCCGGCCATCCGCGAGATCCTGATGCCGAAGTTCGAATGGCAGAGCCAGTTGCCGTCCGGTGTCGTGTCGGCGGCAGTGCAGCCGACCTGGAACATGTCGACGCTGGAGCTCTATCGCTACACGCGCCACCTGTCGTCGCAGGAGCAGTCCTCGGCGCAGCCGGAGATCCAGTTCTGGCGCAAGGCCTTCTATCCGTTCGCCTGCATGGTGATGGTGGCGCTGGCATTGCCGTTCGCCTACCTGCACTTCCGCTCGGGCGGCATCAGCGTGAAGGTGTTCGGCGGCATCATGCTGGGCATCAGCTTCGTGGTGCTCAACGCGGTCACGGGCCACCTGGGCCTGCTGCGCGACTGGACGCCGTGGCTCGTGGCGTCGGCGCCCAGCCTGGTCTATCTCGGCATCTCGATGGCCGCGTTCTACTGGCTGGTCCGCTATCGATGACCCGATCGCCGACCGCCTCATCCCATCGAACTCACGGAGGTCTCTGATGGACGGTCTGCTGCTCTTCGCCCACGGGGCCCGCGATCCGGCCTGGGCCGCGCCGTTCCACGCCATCGCCGCGGAGCTGCAGGCGCGGCGGCCGGACCTGCCGATCGCGCTGGCCTACCTGGAGCTGATGACGCCCGACCTCGCCACCGCCGCCGGCGCGCTGGCCGCGGTGGGCTGCACGCGCATCCAGATCGTGCCGATGTTCCTCGGCGCCAGCGGCCATGTGCGCCGCGACGTGCCGCCGCTGGTGGAGTCGCTGCGCGCGGCGCACCCGCGCGTGCTGTTCGTGCTGCATGACGCCATCGGCGAACAGCCGCCGGTGATCCGCGCGATGGCCGGCGCGACGCTGGACCTGATCTCGGCCGTCACCCTCCCCGCCGACCCCCTCAACCCGGCCACGCCGACCGTCCTTCCCCTGCCGTGACCCCGCCATGAACCTGCACCAGTTCCGTTTCGTGCAAGAGGCCGCGCGCCGCAACCTCAACCTGACCGAGACCGCCAAGGCGCTCTACACCTCGCAGCCGGGCGTCTCCAAGGCGATCCTGGAGCTGGAGGAGGAGCTCGGCGTCGACATCTTCTCGCGCCACGGCAAGCGGCTGCGCAGCATCACCGAGCCGGGCCGGCAGGTGCTCAAGTCGATCGAGATCATCATGCGCGAGGTCGGCAACCTCAAGCGCATCGGCGAGGAGTACTCCAAGCAGGACGTGGGCACGCTGTCGATCGCGACCACGCACACGCAGGCGCGCTACGTGCTGCCGGGGCCCGTCACGCAGCTGCGCAAGCAGTTCCCGCAGGTCAACATCGGCCTGCACCAGGGCAGTCCGGACCAGGTCGCGAAGATGCTGATCGACGAGACCGCCGACGTGGGCCTGGCGACGGAGTCGCTGTCGCAGTTCGAGGAGCTGGTGACGCTGCCGGCCTACGAGTGGCAGCACGTGCTGGTGATGCGCGCGGAGCACCCGCTGGCGCAGCTCGAGCGCATCGACCTGGAGCACCTGGCCGCGCAGCCGCTGGTGTCCTACCACCCGAGCTTCACCGGCCGCACCCGCATCGACCGCGCCTTCGCGCAGCGCCACCTGACGCCCAACATCGTGCTGGAGGCGATCGACTCGGACGTCATCAAGACCTACGTGCGGCTGGGACTGGGCGTGGGCATCGTGGCCGAGATGGCGGTGCGCGAGGACCCACCCGGCGGCGAGCTGGTCTCGCGTCCGCTGGGCCACCTGCTGGGCCAGAACGTGGCCCGCATCGCGTTCAAGCGCGGCGCCTACCTGCGCAACTACGTCTACAGCTTCGCCGAACTGCTGTCGGATCGCCTCAACCGCACGCTGCTGCAGCGCGCGATGAGCGGCGACGCCAGCGACTACGACCTGTGACTTCCTGACTCCGAAGGCTTCCCGACCATGCGCGTCCACACCCCCGTTCCCGCGAGCCGCCTGCCCCATCTGGGGGTGACGGTGTTCAGCGTCATGTCGGCGCTGGCGCAGCAGCACCAGGCGGTCAACCTGGGCCAGGGCTTCCCCGATTTCGAGGGTGACCCGGCGCTGCTGGACGCGGTGAACGCCGCGATGCGCGCGGGTCACAACCAGTACCCGCCGATGCCGGGCGTGCCGGCGCTGCGCCAGGCGATCGCCGCGAAGATCGACACGCTCTACGGCCACGCCTACGACGCGGACAGCGAGATCACCGTCACCGCCGGCGCGACGCAGGCGATCCTGACGGCGCTGCTGGCGGTGGTGCATCCCGGCGACGAGGTCATCGTGCTGGAGCCCGCCTACGACAGCTACGCGCCCAACATCGCGCTGGCGGGCGGCGTGATGGTGCCGGTTCCGCTGGATCCGCTGAGCTTCCGCCCGGACTTCGACCGCATCCGGGCCGCGATCACGCCGCGCACGCGCGCGATCATGATCAACAGCCCGCACAACCCGAGCGGCGCGGTGTGGAGCGAGGACGAGCTGCGCCAGCTCGCGGCCCTGCTCGACGGCACCGAGGCGCTGCTGATCAGCGACGAAGTCTACGAGCACATGGTCTACGACGGCGGCCGGCACCAGAGCGTGTCGCGGCTGCCCGAGCTGGCGGCGCGCGCCTTCGTCGTGTCGAGCTTCGGCAAGACCTATCACGTGACCGGCTGGAAGGTCGGCTACGTGGCGGCGCCGGCGCCGCTGATGGCGGAGTTCCGCAAGGTCCACCAGTACAACGTGTTCACGGTGAACTCGGCGATGCAGCACGGCATCGCCGCCTACATGCGCGATCCGGCGCCCTACCTGAGCCTGAGCGACTTCTACCAGCGCAAGCGCGACCGCTTCCGCGCCGGCCTGGCCGGCACCGGCTTCGCACTGCGGCCCTGCCCCGGCAGCTACTTCCAGAGCGTCGACTACGGGGCGCTACAGGCGCCGCTGGCCGCGCTGGACGACATGGCGATGTGCCAGTGGCTGACGCGCGAGATCGGCGTCGCCGCGATTCCGCTGTCGGCGTTCTACAGCCGCGGCAGCGACGCGAAGGTGATCCGCTTCTGCTTCGCGAAGAAGGACGAGACCCTGGACCTCGCGCTGGAGCGGCTGCGCAGGGTCTGACCGGGCGGCCGCCCTCTCAGCGCGTCAGCGCGTCAGCGCCTCAGCGCCTCAGCGCGTCAGCGCCTTAGCGCCTCTTGGGCTCGCGCGGCGCCTCGTCCTCGACCAGCGACAGGTCCAGGTCGATGGACTGCGTCAGGCTGGACCGCGCCGCCGCCACGCCCGGCGCGGACGGCGGCGACTGCCACACCATCGTGGCCATCTGGTCCGGATGCGAGGTTGCGTCCAGCGGCAGCACCACGTCGATCTCGTTGCCATCGACCTCGTGCTCGGCGCGATCGCGCGCCACCGCGTAGAGCAGCAGCAGGTCGCGGTAGGCCGGCAGGCCGAGATCGCCGCTGTACTCCTGATGCTTGGACAGCAGGTCCTGCAGCAGGCTCATGCTGCCCTCGGGCTCGGACCACGCGGCCTCGAGCCGGTCGATCAGCTCCGGATGCCCTTCCAGGCCGTCGCCCTCGTTGAGATCGTCGCTCCAGGACGGCGCACGCGCATGGAACTGCTCGGCGAAGCGCGCGCCGACGCGGTCGAAGGCCTCGCGGTCGCCGCGGCGCTGGTACAGCTCCATCAGCTTGAGGAATGGCAGCCCGCTGGCCGCGTCGCGCAGATTCAAGCGCGAGGACAGCAGCTCGATCGCCGCGTCGTCCTGACCCAGCACCATGAAGAAATCGACCTGCTGCTCGAGGTCGATCAGCTCCTCGACGGTCACCATGCCGCCGGGCGCGCCGAGGTCCGAGGTGAACGGGGCCGGGCGCGTCTCGTCGCGGTCGAGCTGCAGGCTGAGCGGCTCCATCGCGTCGAGCGCCGCGAGCGCGTCCAGCGCGTCGTCGGCGGCCGTGGTCGGCGGCCGGGCCGGCAGGCGCGTCAGCGGCGCGGGCATCACCGGGGCGGGCATCACCGGAGCGGGCATCACCGGAGCGGGCCGCGCGGGCTCCTCGGCCAGGTTCAGCGGCATCGGGATCGTCGTGGGCGCGGACGAGACCGGCGGCCCATCCACCGACACATGCGACATCAGCGGCGCCGGCGAGCTCTGCGGATCGGTCGGCGTGAAGGGCGATGGCCCCGTCGGCACGGGCGACAGCTGCGGCTCGCCAGCCTCCTGCTCGCTGTGCCGCGAGTCGGTCAGCCAGTGCTGCGCCTCGCGCTTCTGCAGCCGGTTGCTGCGCCACAGCAGCAGGCTGCTCGCGGCCAGCGCCAGGCTCAGCAGGCTCAGGCCCAGCAGCCAGGCCGACGACGCGCCGCCGCCCTGGCGGGCAGCTTGCTCGCGCGCGGCCTGAAGCTCCTGCCGCAGCGTGGTCATCGCGGCCAGCGCGCGCTTCTGCTCGGCCTGCATGTCGGCGATCTGCTTCTGCATCGCCAGCATCTGGTCGCGCGCCTGCTCGGCGGCACTCGCCGCGCTGGCGGCGGCCTCGGCGGCCAGCAGCGCGGGCGAAGGATTCTGCAAGACCTCGGCGGGCTCGAGCGCCAGGCGCGGCGCCGAGGCGCGGGCGGCGGCTGACGCCTCGCGGCTGGCCTTCGACTCACGGAGCGGCCGCGGCGCCGCCGCGCGCGGCGAGGTCTCGGCGCCTTCCGGGGCGCGGCGCGCGCGGCGGGGGCGCTCGGCCGCGCCGGATGCGCCGGACGCGCCACCCGGCTTCGCCGCGGCCTCGAGCGCCAGATCGGCGCTCGAGGCCGGCGTCCGATTCCCGGCGGCCTCGGGCGTGCGCACGACCTGACCCTCGCGCTGCGCCTGCAGCGCCGGCGACACGCCGGGCGCGGGCGGCGGGCCGGACTCGGCCATGGGCTCGGCGTTCAGGCCCGGCGGGTCGATGAAGGCGGTGTACTGGCGCGTCAGCCGCGAGCCGCAGCCCACGCTGAGCTGCACGGCGACGATGGGCTCGTCGATGCGCTGCACGCTGCGCAGCCGCACGCCGGTGACGCGGCCGGGCTCGCCCTCGATCTGCCAGTGCAGCCCGGTGGCGGAGAGCGGGTTGTCGCCGGCGGAGACTTCCGCGCGGACGCAGTCGGGGGTGAGGGATTCGCCCGGATTGAGCTGGACGGGGAACAGCAGGTTCAGCGGCTGCCCCAGGGACGACGCGGCCTGGGGGCGGCCGACGCCGAGGCTCCAGGCGGCCGGCGCCGACACCATGAGGATGGCAAGCACGAGAACGCTATGCGCCGGCAACACGCCGCGCGGGTCGTGATGATCTCGATCCATTCCCGCTGTTTGCTCGTTGGAGTTGCGTTTCACTCTAGCACGGCGCTCCCAGGGAGAAACCCGGAAAAGCGACCCTCCCGCGCCCCGGATGCGCATCGCCCGCGCATCATTCGCGCCGCGGCGCGCCGCCGGCGGGGTCGCCGCGCGTCCTTCACAATAGGCCGGATAAGGACACATGAGGCCGCGACGCACGCGGTCCGTCCGCATCTTCCACAGGAGACGGCTGGCCTGTCACGCCAGCGACAAAGCATGAACAGCTCGGTTCTTACAATTTCCGAACGCAACAACATCGAGTCGGGGCCGTGGTTTTCCAAGCTGTCACTGCCGCTGCGCAGCGACATTCTGGCGCGCGCCACGGTCCGGCGTCTCGCCGACGGCGCGCTGATGTCGGTGCGCGGCGAGCCGGCCGAGGAATGGATCGGCGTGGCGCGCGGCGCGGTGCGGGTGAGCTCGGTCTCGCTGTCGGGCAAGCAGGTGACGCTGACCTACGTGGAGCCTGGCATCTGGTTCGGGGACATCGCGCTGTTCGACGGCCTGCCCCGCACGCACGATGCCAGCGCGCATGGCGAGACGACGCTGCTGGTGATCCGCAAGCCCGATTTCAAGGACCTGCTGCAGCGCCACACCGAGCTGTACGAGGCGCTGCTGCGGCTCAACTGCCGGCGGCTGCGGCTGATGTTCGACCAGGTCGAGGACCTCAACACCCGGCCCCTGGCCTCGCGCCTGGCCAAGCAGATCCTGCTGCTGGCGCGCAGCTACGGGGTGTCGCAGGGCGAGGAGATCCGCATCGGCCTGCAGCTGGCGCAGGAGGACCTGGCGCAGCTGCTGGGCGCGTCGCGGCAGCGCGTGAACCAGGAGCTCAAGGGCTTCGAGCGCGAAGGCGCGGTGCGCGTGGAGCCGACGCGGCTGGTGGTGTTGAGCAAGGAAAAGCTGCTGGCCATCGCCAACCGCTGAGCGCGCCGGGGTGCTCCGCGGAGCGCTCGGGCCAGGCCTCGAGACAGCCGTAGAGAACCACTTCAGGAGACCTTGTGGACGATGCATTCACCGGCACCCGTGCCCCGTCGCAACCGATAGCCGCCGAGGCGCTCGCCGCCTGGCTGGCGCGCGAGATCGAGGGCTTCGCCGGCCCGCTGACGATCGAGCAGTTCAAGGGCGGCCAGTCCAATCCCACCTACAAGCTGATCACGCCGGGCGCGACCTACGTGATGCGGGCCAAGCCGGCGCCGGTGGCGAAGCTGCTGCCGTCGGCGCACGCGATCGAGCGCGAGTTCACGGTGATGCGGGCGCTGGCGGGCAGCGACGTGCCGGTGCCGCGCATGCTGGCGCTGTGCGAGGACGAGGCCGTCATCGGCCGCGCGTTCTACGTCATGGAGTTCATGCAGGGCCGGGTCTTGTGGGACCAGACGCTGCCGGGCCTGTCGGCGCAGGAGCGCGGGGCGGTCTACGAGGAGATGAACCGCGTGATCGCGGCGCTGCATCGCGTGGACTTCCGCGCGGCGGGGCTGGAGGGTTACGGCAAGCCGGGCAACTACTTCGAGCGCCAGATCGGCCGCTGGAGCAAGCAGTATCAGGCGACGGTCACCGGCCCGAACGAGGCGATGGACCGGTTGATCGAGTGGCTGCCGGCGCACATTCCGGACTCCGCGCGGGACGAGCGCGAGGTGGCGATCGTGCATGGCGACTACCGGCTGGACAACCTGGTGTTCCATCCAACCGAGCCACGGGTGCTGGCTGTGCTGGACTGGGAGCTGTCGACGCTGGGGCATCCGCTGGCGGACTTCAGCTACCACTGCATGTCGTGGCACATCCGCAAGAGCGGCGCGGCGCGCGGGCTGGGCGGCGTGGACCTGGCGCCGCTGGGCATCCCCGGCGAGCTGGACTACGTGCGCCGCTACTGCGAGCGCACCGGGCGCGGGGATGCGGGCGCGGTGATGAAGGACTGGAACTTCTACCTGGCCTACAACCTGTTCCGGATCTGCGCGATCCTGCAGGGCATCGCCAAGCGGGTGGAGGACGGCACGGCGTCGAGCGCGCAGGCGCGCGAGGCTGGCGCCGGCGCGAAGCCAATGGCGGAGCTGGGCTGGCAGTTCGCGCAGAAGCTGTCGGGCTGAGCGCGACGCCCCTGAAGGAGCGACTTCGGATCGTTCTTCAGAGGGAGGGAAATTCCAGGCTACAATCTGCGGCTTCGTCGGGGCGTAGCGCAGCCTGGTAGCGCATCTGCTTTGGGAGCAGAGGGTCGCGAGTTCGAATCCCGCCGCCCCGACCACCTCTTCGAAAAGCCGCAAGGAGTTCTGCTCCTTGCGGCTTTTTCATTTCCGGGGCCGAGGCGACGTTCCAATGAATTTCGGACCTTCCAAGGCCGATCAGAGGTTCTTCCACTGCTGGTTGGTGCCCGTGCCGCAGGCCCACTGGATCACGCTGGTGCCATCCGCCGTGCTGGCCGCATTGACGTCCATGCACAGGCCGCTGAACCGCGACTTGAGCCGGAAGTAGCCGCTGCCCATGTCCTCCGTGGCCCACTGCTGGCTGGTGTTGCCGTTGCAGGCGGCCTGCACGAGGGCGGTGCCGCCGGCTGTGCTCTGGCTGGCGAGATCCAGGCATTGGCCGCTATGGCTGACCTTGACGCGCGACCAGCCGCCGCCGGCGTCCTCGAAGTTCCACTGCTGGTTGCCGGTGCCGCTGCAGGCCCACTGGATCAGTGTGGTGCCGGAGCTGGTGCTGGCGCCTTGCACATCCAGGCACTTGCTGCTGTGGCGGGCCTGCAGCATGCCGCCTGCCGGGGCGCCATAGATGAGGCCGCGGCCGACGCTGCTCATGTAGACGCGGCCCTCGGTGTTCATGTCACCGGTGATCAGGCTGCCATTGCCGGGGCCGCCAAACTGGTGGGTGTCGTCATTGATGCGCACCCAGTTTGCGCCGGCGTCGGTGGAACGGTAGATGCCCCGCTTGCCCGCGCCCACCGTGCCCCAGATGAAGACGGTGGGATAGCTGGAGCCGCTCATCGCCTTGCCGAAGCCGACGGCGCCGGCATAGCTGACGTTGGCAATGGTGCTGAACGAGCTGCCAGAGTTCGTCGAGCGCGCCAGGCCGCTGCCGTTCAGCGCCACCCAAACGTCGCCTTCGCGGCCCGGGGCGGTGCGCAGCAATGCCGACCCCCATTGGGCGATGGTGGCGGTGGGGCTGAAGTTGGCGCCGCCGTTGGTGCTGACGCGGATGGTGCCGTTGTCGTAGACGTAGAACTTGTTCGAGTTCACGGGATCCGCCACGGGAGCAATGCTTCCGGTGCCCAGGCCGCCCACGGCCGTCCAGGTCGGCGAGCCGGCCGTGAAGTTGGTGGACCGGTAGGTGGCGTAGGTGCCGTCGGAGTTCCTGAAGGTGTGCAGCAGAGCGCCGCCGTTGGCGGCCAGTGCGACGGTGCCGGCGGTGCCCTTGATGCCGGGAACGTCCGTCCACGTGACGCCGGTGTCGCTGGAGCGCTTCATCGAGTTGCCCACGCGCACCATCGTCGCGGTCGCGCCCGCTGCGACGGCCAGGCCCGAGGTGGTGCCGATGCGCGGGTTGTGGACCTGACCGTAGCTGTCGATGCTGCCGGTGTGGCGGAAACCGTCGAAGTCACCGATGACGGAGACCAGCGGCCCGCCCGGCACGCTCACCACACCCAGCGGCACAGTCTCCTCCAGGCCCTTGACCGTGAAGGTCCAGGCCGGGGCCGCGGCGTCGACGTTGGCGGAACGGAAAACCCCGTTGCCGGACGTGACCCAGGCGGCCTTGCTGTCGAAGGGATCGAACTCGATGTCGGTGGCCCAGTGGATGGACTCGGTCGAGATCCAGCTCACACCGTTGGGGTCCAGGCTGTAGCCCTTGGCGACCAGGTCGGTCCAGGTGGCGCCGCCGTTGGTGGAGAGGAAGAAATGGTCACCCCAGACGTTGGGGTTCTGTTGCATCCACGTGTTGCTCGTGGAAATGATGACGCGCTGGGCGTTGGCCGGGTCCACCGAGATGCCGGAGAACGGGCGGGTGGTGCCGCTCGGCGTCACGTTGGTCCAGCTGCCGCTGGCGACGTTGTACTTCCACACCTGGCCGGCATCCAGCGGCTCGGCCGGGTTCACGTTCGTGCCGCCGTTGCCGTCGGGACTCGGACCGGCGCCGTTGGCGTAGGTGACGAAGAGATTGCCGTCGCTGGCCAGCGCTGCACGCTGCGGCAGGTAGGCGGCAGGTGCGTTGGGCACCGCCGTGAAGCTGGCGCCGCCGTTGTCGCTGCGGTAGAAATTGGTACCCACCGAACCGTAGCGCGACACGCCCACGAAGATGCGCTGGGCAGCGCCGTTGAGGACGCTGGTGGGGTCCATCAGGACGAAAGCGACGCCCGCGCCGTTGGGAGTGGCCGTCACGGGCAGCGACGCCACGCGCGAGAAGGTGGCGCCAGCGTCTGTGCTCTTGAAGAGGCCGTTGGCGCGCGAGCCGGCGTAGACCACGTTGCCGTTGCCGGGGTCCACCTGCAGCCGCTCACCGTTGCCGCGGCCCATGCCATTGCCATTGGCACGCCACAGGTTGCTCACGTCCGTGATGCGGCTCCAGGTGGCGCCATAGTCGGTGGAGCGCATCACCACCGTCTTGCCATTGCTGAAGTAAGGCACGCCGGCGACGACGTAGACGACCGCGCTGTTGTTCGGATCCAGCGCCAGCGACTCCACGTGATAGAGGCCGACGTCATCTTGGGAGAAGCCGTCCAGCAGTGGAATCCACTTCGCGTTCGTGACGTCCCATCGGTAGGCGCCGCCCACGTCGGTACGGGCGTAAAACAGGTTGCGCTGCGTCTTGCTGGGAATGACGGCGGTCACGTAGCCGCCGCCGCCAATGGCGACGTTGCTCCAGCGGTAGGACTGGGCTTGGGCGTGGGGGGCGCCCGTGAGCACCAGAACGGACGCCACCAGGGGCGCGAGGATCCAGGTCTTCATGCGGTTTGTCTCCAGGTGCCGGTCAGGCGCCGGCGTGTTGACAGGACATTCCGCGTTGGCTGCCTCGCTTCAGGTCGGACAAGCGCCACGGCATGATTTGGTCATACCAAAACGGAACAGCTGCATGTTCATTGTTAACCTCCCGTGCGAAATATGGGGTTTATGCCAATTAATACAAGGTTTTTGAAACTTTTGGTCAGGCCAATTGCTTTCGAAGGCGCGGCGGGCCCTAGAACTTCCCCAGCATGTTGAGGAACACCCCGCGGCTGCGGTAGCTCAGGTCCGTCAGGTCATCCGAGAAGTCGGTGAAGTTGTAGCCCAGCCCCACCTTGAAGTTCTCGTTGACGTGGTAGTACCCCGCCGTCAGCAGACCCGTCTTGCGCTCGCTCAGCTCGCCGGCCCGCAGCATGCGCAGCTCCAGCAGCCAGTCGTAGCGCCGCACCACCTTCCAGTCCACCCGCGCGATCGCCAGCTGCGCGCTGCTCTTGAACCACGGCGCGCTGTCGTCGCGGCTGGGCCGCAGCTCGCCGACGCGCCAGGCCAGCTTGCCGCCGATGGTCCATCGCGCGCTGACGTCATAGGTCGCGTCCACCGCCGCCACCTGGCTGCGCTGCTGGTAGTCGATGCCCGTCGTGCTGACCGTCGTCTGCGTCACGTCGGTCGCCACCACCTGCCCCGGCGACGACAGGTCGTACAGGTAGGTGTACTTCAGCAGCACGTTGAGCTTGTCGTTGCTCACCGGCCGGAACGCGTAGCCCAGCACCGCCTCGGTGTACTTGGCCGCGGCCAGCGCGCTCGCCGCGCTGTCGCTGTCCGCCCAGTTCAGCTTGCCCAGCCAGCGCGCGTTCGGACCATCCTGCACGCTGACCGAGTTCTTCAGCAGCCAGCTGCGGCGCGTGTCCAGCCCGGTGCGATCGCGCCGGTACTCCACGCCGCCGGCGTACTTCAGGCTCGCGTCGCTGAAGCCCACCGAGAACCCGAGCGCCTCGCGATCGGTCTGCCCCGCGTTCTCCGACTCCAGCCGCCCGTTCTCCGCGCTCACCGCCAGCGTCCAGCGATCGTCCGGCGCGTACTGCACGCCGTAGGCATGCGTCAGGCCGCTCAGCACGCCGGTCGTCTGCTTGTGCTCGGTGTAGGCGCTCAAGCCATCGGCCAGCCGCGACTTGATGCCGCCGACCAGCGTGCCGCCGCGCGCGTTCAAGGTCTCGTCGGTGCGGCCGGTGTCCAGCGCGTAGGTGACGTAGACGTTGGAGCGGTCGTCGTACTGGTAGTCGACGCCCGCCTTGCCCGCCGCGCCGCCGTTGCCGCCCGAGGCCTCGCCCCGCAGCGACAGCTTGTCGTTCACGCGATAGCGCACGCCCGCGCCCAGCCGGTCGTTGTCCTGCCGCGTGCCCGTGCGGTCCACCGTCTTCTGTCCGAAGCCGTACACGCCCCAGCCCTGCCCGCTCTCGTAGTCGACCTGCACGGCCGCGTCGGCGCGCTCGCCGCTGACCACGCCCGATCCGGGCAGCAGCGGCGAGGTGTTCACCGTGTCGGTGGACTTGCGGTCGGCCCGCAGTCCGCCGCTGACGGTCCAGCGCTCGTCGACGCGCCAGGCCAGCTGCGCCTCGCCGGCATCGGTGTTGTAGCCGTTGAGCTCGTCCTTGTGATCGCCCTTGAGCCGCAGCTCGACCTGCTCGCTCACCGGCGCGGTCACGCTGACGCCGGCCTGCCGCGTCTCGTTGGACGCGACCTGTCCGGGCGCCGAGAAGCCGGCCTCGCGCAGCTGCGCATAGGCGCCGACATGTCCGCTCTTGGCCGCGCCGAGATCGGCCAGGTCCGCCTGCCCTTCGACGCGCCACGCATTCGCGCCGCGCGTGTCGCTGGCCAGCGTGTTCTGCGAGAACCCGAAGCCGCCGTCGAGCGAGCTGGTCGTGCCAATGCCGGGACCGTCGCTGCGCGCGGCCTCGATCTTCAGCGTGGTGTTCTCGCTCTTGCGCAGCAGCAGGTCCACGCCGCCCAGGCGCTGGTCGCCGCCGGTCTGCTTCTGCTTCGCGGCGGTGACGCCGACGCGCACCGCGTCCGTCACCCACCAGGCCGCGCGGCCGCCCGCCGCCAGCGTGTCGAGATCGCCCGACAGCGGCGTGTACTCGTAGTCCACCACCAGGAAGGCCGGCTGGCCGCTCAGGCCGCCCGCCCGCACCAGCTGGCCGTTGTCGGCCAGGCTGGGCAGCGGCGAGGTCAGCAGCACCCGCCCCTGCAGGTAGTCGACGTCATAGTCGCTGCCCGGGATCAGCGCGCGGCGCTGCAGCACGAAGCCGGAATCGCGATCACGGATCTCCAGCCACACCTTCTCGGCGCCGCGGCTCACGTCCTGGTGGCGCAGGTAGTACAGCGAGCCGCCCGTGCCGCGAAACTCCTCGCGCGCGGCCAGCGTGCCGGGCTCGGCCGCGTACAGGTCGGCGGTGAAGCGCGCGTCGCCGAAGCTGGTCGCCTCCTCGCCGACGAGGTGGCCCTTCAAGCCATACAGCCCGCGGTTGATCTGCGCCAGCGTGTTGTCGGCGCCCAGGTTGATCTTGAAGTTGCCCCACATCGCATGCGAGCGGCCGTCGTCCACGCGCAGGTACATGCGTCCCTGCGTGGGCGCGTCCTCGACGCTGGTCGAGTCGTCGCCGAAGGTGCCCCAGCTGTCCACCGGATCCATGCGGCGGAACAGCGAGGTCGGGTCCTTGCGGTCGAGGTTGCGCAAGAGCTCCCCCAGCGGGCGCTCCTCGGTGTCGAGGCTCGCCGTCAGCGTCCAGCGCTCGTCCAGCAGGCCCTTGCCGTAGAAGGCCAGGCGCCCTTCGGTCCAGGTGTCGTTGTTGTAGCGGTTGCGCTCCTGCGTCACCAGCGCGGCGGGGCCGCTGGTGCGGTCATGGCCGACGGTGAAGTCCGCCTGACCGACGAAGAAGAAGTCCTGCGGCGGCAGCTCGAAGTCGCGGCGGTAGATCCGCTCCTGGCCATCGGTGCCGCGCACGACGATCTCGCCGGTCTGCACGCGGCGCGGCACCAGCTGCTGCATCACGAAGCGGCCCTGCGCATCGACCGGCACCGCCAGTCCCAGCGCCCTCACCTGCTCGCCGGCGGCGATGCCCTCGCCGCTGGCCGTCACCGTGCCCCCGGTGACCGGGATGTTGGCGATGGACAGCCGGCTCTCGCCATAGCCCGCCAGCAGGCGCTGCGCCTCGGTCGGCTCCTGCTCGAAGCCCGGCGCGTGGCGATCGGCCAGCGCCAGCGGGATGTCGTCGGTTTCGTCGAAGCGGCCGTCGCGGTCGTAGACCCGCACGCGCCAGTAGAGCTTGCGGCGCGCCATCGGCCCCTGCGCCCACTCGGCGGGCACGGTCCAGGCCGCGCGCAGCTCGCTGTCCAGCGGCACGGTGGCCAGCAGCTGCGGCCGCATCTCGCCATCGGCGCTGAACACGCGCAGCTCGCCGCGCGCCAGGAACAGCCGGTAGTTGCTGTAGCCATTGAAGCGCACCGTGTCGCCGGGCACCGCGGTCGCGGGCCAGGCCGTGCCGTTCAGGCGGCGCAGCTGCACCAGGTTGTCGTACTGCAGGCGCAGGCGGTCGCGCTCGAGCCGCACGTCGATGCAGCGCTGGCGATCGGCGCTGGCGCTGTCCGCGCCCACCACCGGCTGGCCGTCGATCGTCAGCCGCAGCGCCGCGTCGTCGGGCGCGTACGGCGTCAGCATGGCGCAGGCGCTCGGGTCGACCAGCGTAACGCTGGACACCGTCTCCACCTTGGCGGGCGCCGTCTCCTTCCAGTACACGCGCACCTCGACGCGCCGGTTGGCGGACCAGTTCGCGCGGTCCTCCCGCGGCGAGGCCAGCGGCTCATCCGGACCGCGCGAGTCGGCCGCGTAGGCGTCCGCCGGCAGCCCCAGCTGCTGCGTCAGGTAGCGGCCCACCTGCTGCGCGCGCGCCAGGCCGAGCGCCTGGTTGTCCGGAAAGCGCGGACGCAGTTCAGGCTTGATGCGCTGCACGTCGGTATGGCCGACGATCTCGAAGCGCAGGCCCTCGCGGCCGCGCACCTGCGCGACGATCGCGTCCAGCCGCGCCTTGTCCTCGGGCTTGAGCAGGTCCTCGCCCGAGTCGAAGTGCGGCGTGTGCGACTCCTCGCGCGGCTGCGAGGTGCCGGGCACGGTGCGCGTCGTCTCGTCGCGCCGCTCCCGCAGCGCGCGCGGATCGCCCAGGATCACGGTGAGCTTGGGCAGCTCGCGCTCGCTGGAGGCCGGCAGGTGGTCGCGTCCATCGATCTCGACGGCGCGCGGGTCGGCCGCGCAGCGGTCGCTGAAGCGGCCGCGCGCGTCGGCGTGGCAGGCGCCGTCATCGCGGCGGGCCGGCGCGCCGTCTTGGGCCGCGGCCGGCAGGCCGATGGCCAGGCAGGCGGCGGCCGCGGCGCTGGCCAGGGCCGCGCGGGGGAATGTGGATCGGGTCATGCGAGTGGCGCGAAAGAAGGGAGAAGACAGGGACCTCGTCATGGCGTCCCCCTTGTCAGCGGTTCAGCAAGGCCGGCACGCGCTCGACCTCGATGTCCAGGTTGAACAGGCTGCGGCCCTGCGACTGGCCGAGCGCCTTCCAGCGCGCCAGCAGTCCGGCCTTGAGCGCCGCGATCCGCTCGTCGCCGAGCGCGCGCGGCTCGTCCGCCGCCGGCTGGTAGGCCAGGCGCAGGATCGAGGGCCGCTCCGTCAGCGCCGCCACCGCCTGGTCCAGCCGCGCCTCGTGCGCCGGCAGCAGCGCGAGCTGGCCGTCGGCGAAGGCGGCCGCCTTCAGGTCCAGCCGCACGACGCGGTGCACGGTGGCGCCGAAGTTCACCTTGATCGCCTTGCCGCGCGTGGCGCGCTCGGACGCCGGGTTCTCGGTCGTCACGCGGTAGCCCGAGGGCAGCGTGCGTTCATCGACCTTCAGCACCAGGTTGCTGCCGGTGCCCTCCTTCGGCACCGCCGCGCAGGCGATGTGATAGCGGCCCTCGGCATCGCTGCTCACCAGCAGGCCGTTGACGGTGGCGATGCGCACGTTCGGGATGCCGGGCTCGCCCTCGTCCTGCACGCCGTTGGCATTGCGGTCGTCGTAGACCTTGCCGATGACGTCGGTGCAGTCCAACAGCGCATCCGGCACGACACGCACCGACGCGGTGGCCGTGTTGGACAGCGCGCGGCCGCCGGTGCCCTGCGTGGCGACCACGCTGTTGACGTACTGGCCTTCGCCCACGCCCACGCCCACCGCCAGCACCATCGAGACGCGCTTGGTCTCGCCGGTGAGGAAGGACTGGCCGGCCAGCGTCAGCTGACGTCCCACGATCGTGGGCTTCACCGCCACGATCGGGCCGCCGGGCAGCGTCTGCACCGTCAGCGAGCCATCCAGGTACTTGAAGCCCGGGGGCAGCGTGTCCAGCAGCGCGACGTTGCCGATCGGGCCGCTGCTCGCGTTGCGCGCGGTGATCACGTACGGCACCGGCTCGCCCTTCTTCACCGTCAGCTTGGAGGTCGACTTGCGCAGCTCGATGGCCGTGCCGTCGCCCTCGCGGTCCAGCGGGATGTGGTTGTTGACCACCGGCCGCGCGTTCGCACCCGACTGCCACTTCAGGAAGTAAGGCGCGGCCGGGCCGGCCACCGGCACCGCGGCGCCGGTGATGACGCAGGCTTCGCTGTCGCGGATCAGCGGCGCGCCCGGCGCGCTGCAGTTCAGCGCGTCCAGCGGTCCGACCGAGGCCGGATAGGTCACCGACGGCAGGTAGCTGACCGGCGGCGTGATCGTCACCGTGTACAGGCCGGCCGGCGCGCCCGGCAGCAGGAAGAACTGGTACGCGCCGTCCGGGCCGGTCGTGATCGCGGCGTTGCCGCCGAGCAGGTGCAGCGCCGCATCGAAGCCGGCCGGGCCATTCAGCGCGACCACCGCGCCGGGGACCGGCTGGGCGCTCAGGCTGTCGTACACCACGCCGCCCGGATCGAGCGGCAGGTCCTGGCGGACCACGGCCGTGCCCGCGCCGACGGTCAGCGGAATCCAGCCGCGCGGGGTCATGCCCGCGACGGTCGGGAAGGCGCCGCCAGGGCCGTTCAGCGCCGGATCGGTCGGCCACGCGCCGCCCACCAGATGGCCCTGCGGATCGCGGAAGCGCACCTGATAGGCGCCCGGCACGACGTTGTCGAAGCGATAGCTGCCATCGGCCGCGGTGACGCGGGTATCGAGCACCTGCGCGCCGGTGTTGGCGCAGCCGGTGCCGCCGTCCAGGCAGGCCACCAGTTCCACGGTCCAGCCCGCGACGGCGGGCTCGCCGTTGCCGGCCTGGCGGTCGTGGTCGGTGTCGCGCCAGATGCGGCCGCTCACCGCGGCCGGCGAGGTCGACTTCTCGAAGAAGTCGTAGCCGGTGCCATTCGCCGCCACGGCGGGCAGCTTCACGTTGAGACGGCCCGGGGCCGGCACGCTGCCGCCCAGCGAGCCCGGCGTCTCGCCGGCGTGGGTGGAACCCGGCACCGGCGATTGCACGAGGGTGAAGCCCGCGCCGTTGTCCAGCGGCAGGTCGACGAAGCGGTAGCTGCCATCGCGCGCCGTGACGGTGCTGCGCGTGACCGGCTGGCCCGAGGCATCGGTGCCGGTCAGCGTCAGCGTCACGCCGGCCAGCGGCAGGTCGCCCGGCTCACGCTTGCCATTCCCATTGACGTCGTTGAACACGGTGCCGGCGATCGAGGCGCCCTGCTCGCCGAAGTCGTAGCCCTCGCCCGAGCCGCCGGTGTAGACCAGGCCGCCGATGCGGTCGTTGCCGGCGAGCGTGCCCGCCGCCGTGCCGTTGAGGCGGCCCACGGTCTCCGCGCCGTCGGCGTAGGTCACCGGCTGCGTCTCGGTGATCACGTAGCCCGCCGCGTCGGACGGCAGCACGCCGTCGAAGAGGTATTGCCCATCGGCGCCGGTGACGGCGCTCAGCTTGACGGGCAGCCCGCCGGCGCTGGTGCCGCTCAGGGTCAGCGCCACGCCCGCGATCGGCGGCTCGCCCGCGTCGCGCTGGCCGTTGCCATTGCTGTCGACATAGACGTGGCCGGAGATCTGGCCGCCGCGCTCGCCGAAGTCGTAGTCCGTGCCGGCCTCTTCCGAGGCCAGCGCGATGTCGCCGAACCGGTCGTTCACGCCGCCCGGATTGGCCGTGCCGCGCGGCGTGCCGCCGACCAGACCCAGATGCTCCGGACCATCGCCGGTGCCGGCGGGCTGCGTCTCGTCGAGCTGATAGCGCCCCGGCAGCAGGCCGGTGGCGGTGAAGCCGCCGTCGGCCGCGGTCGTCAGCGTCTTGGTCACGGCGCGTCCGAGGAAGTCGGTGCCGCTCAGCGTCACCGTCACGCCGGGCATCGGCGGCTCGCCCGCGTCGCGCTGGCCGTTGGCCGGCGCGATGTCGGCATAGACATGGCCCGACAGCGAGGCCGCGCGCACCGACGCGAAGTTGTTGCCGCTCGAGCTCGAGCCCGGCGCGCCCAGGCGGATCTGCTGGATCACCGGCGCGTTGGAACCCGACGGGCCCGCGTCGATGCCCGCGCCGCTGGCGGGCACGCTGCCCGGCGCCGAGCCGGCGCCAGTGACCGTGCCCGCGCGGGTCAGGCCCGGCAGGTAGCCGGCCGGACGCGTCTCGGTCACGGTGTAGGTGCCGGGCGCGACCTTGTCGAAGACGTAGTCGCCGTTGCCATCGGTGACGGCGGTGGCCGACACGGTGTTGCCGTTGGCGTCGGTGCCGGTCAGCGTGATCGTCACGCCGGGGAGGCCGGGTTCGTTCGACGTGGCGCCCTGGCTGCCGTCGCCGTCACGGTCGTAGAAGCTGCGGCCGCGCACCTGGCTGCTGGTGAGCTCGCCGAACAGGTAGTCGCCCACGCTGGCCGGCGTGCCGGTCAGCGGGATGACCACGCCCTGGATCACGTTGCCGCCCGGCTGCGCTGTGCCGGCATGGCCGTTCGGGTTGGCCTTGCCCGGCGCGTAGGTCGCGGGCTGCGTCTCGGTGATCGCGTAGCCGCCAGGCGCCGACGGCGGCACGTTGAGGAACTCGTAGTGGCCCGGCTGGCCTGCGATCGGCGTCGCGGCGATGTCGACCGGCGCTCCCGTGCTGGAGGTGCCCGTCAGGTGCAGCGTCACGCCGGTGATGCCAGCGTCGCCCGCGGCGGGCAGGCCGTCGTTGTCGGCGTCCTCGAAGACGCGGACCGTCACGCGCGGCAGGCGCTCGCCGAAGTGGTAGCCGGTGGCGGCGGTGCCGCTGCCGAGCGCGATGCCGGAGATGCGGTCATTGACGGCGGTGCTGCCGCCGGCCGTGCCGGCGGTCTCGCTGCCATCGGCGAAGCCGTCGGGCTGCGTGGGCTCGGTCACCGTGTAGGTGCCGGGCGTCAGCGTGGCGAAGGCATAGCTGCCATCGGCCGCGGTGGTGGTGCTGGCACTGACGGCATTGCCGAATTGATCGGTGCCGGTGAGCTGCAGCGTCACGCCGGCGATGCCGGGCTCGCTCGCGCCGAGCGCGCCGTTGTAGTCGCGATCCTGATAGACGCGGCCCGCCACCGAGGCGGCACGCACTTCGCCGAACAGGTTGCCGGTGGAGCTGCCGCCCGCGCCCAGCACCACGTTCTGGATCACGTTGGCGTTGGAGCCGTTGGGGCCGCTGGTGACGCCCGCGCCGCTGGCCGGCACGTTGCCGGCGCTGCTGCCCGCGCCACTGGCGCCGCCGGCGCGCGTGATGCCCGGCAGATAGGCCGCGGGCTGCGTCTCGGTGACGGCGTAGGTGCCGGCCGGGACGGAGAAGCTCCAGGCGCCCGCCGCATCGGTCGTGACCGTGCGGCTGACCGGCGTGCCGGTGCCATCGGTGCCGGTCAGCGTCAGCGTCACGCCGGCGATGCCAGGCTCGCCCGCGTCGGCCTGGCCGTTGCCGTTCAGGTCGTCATAGACGCGGCCCGACAAGGTCGCGGTCTGCACGGTGATCGTGCCGGTGGCGAAGTTGTTGCCGCCGTTGGGATCGGTGCCGCCATTGGTGTCGCCCGATCCGGTCGTCACGATGGTGGCGGTGTTGCTCAGCACCGTGCCGTTGGCCGGCGAGCCCACCACCCGCACCGGGATGCGCAGCGTGGCCGCGCCGCCGGAAGGCATGCTGGCGATCGCGCACGTGGTGGCGGTGGCGCCGGCGCTGCCGGTGCAGCTCGGCGCCGCCGGCGTGAAGGTCCCGGCGGTCACGGTGAACACCGGCGTGCCGGCCAGCTGCAGCCCGGCGGGCAGCGTGTCGGCGACCTGGGTGAGCTCGGCCGCCTGCGGGCCGTTGTTGCGCACGTGGATCAGCCAGTCGAAGGCCTGGCCCTGCGCGGCGGTGGCCAGCGGCGTGCTGGTGCCGCTGATGACGGCCGCCTTGTCCACGGCCTGCACGTCGGCCTTGTAGCGGAAGGTGGTCGGCTCCGTGGCGTTGTTGTTGGCCTGCGGATCGAAGGCGTCCAGCGCCGCGTTGGCGAAGCGCACCGAGGCCGCGTTGGTGTAGGTGCCCTTGTCGGCGCCCTGCAGGCGCACGCGCACCTGCACCGAGTTGACCTCGCCGGTCGCGCCGCCGCCGCTGCCGCCCAGGCTGGCGATGGTGCAGCTGAGGCTGCCGCCGGCCGCGCCGACGGTCACGCCGGCGGTGTTGCAGATCACGCCCGCGGGCAGCGGCGTCACCAGACCGGCGAAGGTCGGCGCGCCGGCCCCGGCGGGCAGCGTGTCGGTGAGCACGACGTTCTCGCCCGTCGACCCACCGTTGTTGGTGACGGTCAGCGTGTAGGTGACGTTGTCGCCGACGTTGACCGGGTCCACGTCGTCGACCTTGTTGACGATCAGGTCGTAGGCCGGCGAGGTCACCGTGGTGTCCTGCGTCGCGGTGTTGTTGGCGGCGCCGCCGGCGATCTCCGGCGTGCTCGTGGACACCGTCACCGTGTTGGTGATGGTGCCGCTGCCGCCGAGCGACGCGGCCAGCGCGGCGCTGGCGCGCACGCGCACCGTGACGGTCTGCTGCGAGCCGCGTCCGATCGAGCTCCAGCCGCACACCAGCGCGTTGTTGCCCGGGCCCGTGGCGCTGCCCGCGGCGGGCGTGGCGGTGCAGGAGCCGCCGCCGTTGGCGGTGGCCGACAGGAACACCAGGCCGGCCGGCAGCGTGTCGTTGATGGCGACGTTGTAGGCGCGGCTCGCGCTGGTCGCCGACGGGTTGCTGGCGGTGATGGTGTAGGTCAGCAGCTGGCCGGCGGACACCGGGTCCGGGTTGTCGGTCTTGGTGACCGCCACGTCGGCGCGCGCGATGAAATAGGCGATCGCCGGCGTGTTGTTGTTGGCGTTGTTGTTCGTGAGGTTGGGATCGGCCTCGTTCTGCGCGAGCGCGAAGGCCGTGTTGTTCACCGTGAACTGCGGATCCGACACGGTGCCGTCGCCGAAGTGGCGCACCGTCACCTGCAGGCGCGGGCAATCGACGCCGGCGGTGCACACCGGCAGCGCGGCGATCGTGCAGTTGTTCAGCGACACCGCGGACGCCGACGGCGACAGGCCGCAGCTGCCCATCGTGGCGCTGCCGGCGATCGCGTTCAGCGCGTACTGCGCGGGGCTGGCGTTGAAGACGTTGTTGAAGGTGTCCGTGACGGCGACGTTGGTGGCCGCCTGCGGGCCGGCGTTGACGACCTCGATCTCCCACACGATGGGCGAGCCCGCCTCCTGGCGGTTGCCGGCGCTGTCGCCCAGGCCCACGACGCGCTTGAGCACCGAGACATCGGCCTGCGCGCCGTTGGCTTGCGGGTTCACGCCGACGCTGGCGCAGTCGTTGGCGGAGACGTTGTCCGCCGGCGCGTTGCCCGAGCTCACGCACATCTGGTTGACCAGCGTGCCGCCCGCGGCGGTCGCCTGCGCGTTGATCGTGACGTTGCTGGTCGTCGCGCCGACGCCCAGCGCGAGGTTGCTGCTCGTGCAGGTGATGGTGAGAGGACCGGCCTGCGGGAAGGCGCCGCCGGCCGAGGACAGGCAGCTGAAGCCGGCCGGCGGCGTGATGCCGTTGACCTGCAGGTTGGCGGGGACCGTGTCGGTCAGCGTGATCGTGCCGGAGGACGGGATCGCGCTCGGGCCGAGGTTGGTGGTCGAGATCGTGTAGTTGAAGGCCTGGCCCACCGGCACGGCGGCCTGCGGCCAGCTCTTGCCCTTGTTGGCGCGCAGGTCCGCGGCCGGATCGACCACGGTCGTGTTGACGGAGCCGTTGACCGGCGCGGCGCCGGCGGCGCTCACCGTCGCGGTGTTGACGATGCCGATGCCGCTGGTCAGCGCCTGCACCGGCGCATTGATCGTGCCCAGCGAGGCGTTGTTGCCCGCGCTGCCGGTGCCGCCGCGCGTGCAGCTCAGCGTGCCGCCGGCGGAGGGACAGGTGCTCGACGCGGTGCAGGTCCAGCCGCCGCTGCTGAAGGTCGCGGGCGCGGCGGCGCAGAAGTTGGCCGGCAGGTTGTCGGTCAGTTGCGCGGCGCTCGGGAAGTCGCCGCTGTAGCGCACCGCGAACTGGAAGTTGAAGGCCTGCCCGGTCTGCACCGGATCGGCCACCGACTTGGTCTTGGTCACCGACAGGCTGGTGCCGGGCGTGACCGACGTGCTGGCGCTGTCCACGTTGTTGGCGCTGTCGCCGTCGCCGACGCCGCCACCGCTGGTGACGTCCGCCGCATGCGTCAGCGTGGAGTTGCCGCCGGCGCCGATCACGCCGCTCACCGTGATGACGCTGCTGCCGCCATTGGCGATCGCGCCGACGGCGCAGCTCAGCGTGTTGCCCGACAGCGAGCAGCCGCCCGGCGTGCCCGTCAGCGCGAAGCCCGGCGGCACGTTGTAGGACAGCGTGGACCCGGGTGACGCGTCGGGGCCGTTGTTGGTCACCGTGAAGCGCACGTTCTGCGTGCTGCCCGCCGCCGCCGTGGCCGGCGTCGTGATGGCCAGCTGCAGGTCCGCGCCGGTGTTGACCGTGGTGGTCTCGCTCTGCGAGCTGCCGCCGACGACGGTGCCGGTCACGGTCAGCGTGCCGGCGGCCAGGGTGCGCAGCTTGATCGGCAAGTGCACGGTGGCCTGCGCGGGCACGTTGATGCCGGTGCAGGTGAGCGTGCCGGGACCGGTCTGGTTCAGGGCCATGCCCGCGCAGCTCACGCCGGCGGGCAGCGTGCCGGTGCCGGCGTAGCGCCCGCCGGCCGGGACGTCGAAGTTCAGCGTGACGTTGCTCCGCGCCAGGCCGGTCGCATCGCCGATGCCCACGGTGTAGGTCACGGTGCCGCCCGCGGCCACCGGGTCCGGGCTGTCCGGGATGCCGGTGATGACAAGCTGCGCGTGCGCGGCGCCGGCCAGGCCCAGGCCCAGGCCGGCGACGGCCGCGGCCCGCCGGAGCGCTGCCCAGCCAAGAGCGGGGGCAAGGGCGAGGAGATTCAACATTCGGTCAAACGTCATCGTTGTTCTCCGGGCAGCAGCAAGCCACCCGTGCTGAGACAGGAAGATCGGAAAGGGAAGGAATTCGCGAGCGAGGCGCGGTGAAACGGGGACGCGAGTCCACCGGTCCCGGCTGGTTGCGGACCGCAACGAGCGCGAGGCACAACGAGCGAGGGCGTACGGTCGCGGATCAGCCGCGACGAGTCTTCACACGTTCATCACCGGCATAGAGCGGACGCTCTAAGGCCTGTATTTCGGCCGCTTCATGATGTGTCGGCGCCACATGTTCATCACCGCTCGCCCTCCGCGGCGGCCGGCCGCGGCGCATCGAACAGGACCCGTCCGGCCAGCGCGCCGATCACGGCGCCGCCGATGGGCGCGAGCCAGAACAGCCAGAGTTGGCCCAGCGCCCAGTCGCCGGCGAACAGCGCCACGCCGGTGCTGCGCGCGGGGTTCACCGAGGTGTTGGTGACCGGGATGCTGATCAGGTGGATCAGCGTGAGCGCCATGCCGATCGCCAGCGGCGCGAAGCCGGCCGCGGCCTGGCGCGAGGTCGCGCCCAGGATGACCAGCAGGAAGCCGGCCGTGAGCACGGCCTCGGTCAGCGCTGCCGCCGCCATCGAGTAGCCGCCCGGCGAATGCGCGCCGTAGCCGTTGGCCGCGAAGCCGCTGGCGGCCACATCGAAGCCGGGCTTGCCGGTGGCGATCAGCGCGAGCACGCCGCCCGCGGCGATCGCGCCCAGCACCTGGACCGCGACATAGGGCAGCAGGCGCGACGCGGGGAAGCGTCCGCCGGCCCACAGGCCGACCGACACGGCGGGATTGAAGTGGCCGCCGGACAGCGGTCCCACCGCATGCGCCATCGTCAGCACCGTCAGGCCGAAGGCCAGCGACACGCCGAGCAGGCCGATGCCCAGTTGCGGAAAGCCCGCGGCCAGCACGGCGCTGCCGCAACCGCCCAGAACGAGCCAGAACGTGCCGATGAACTCGGCGGCGAGTGCTTTCTTCATGAATCCCCCTCAAGCTGCGATTGGGCGGCATGATCCGGCGCCGCCGCGCGCTTGAGGAGAGGCGTTGACCTTTGTTGACAATCGGCGGCGTCAGCCGCGCGGCAGGTCGATGAAGAACGCGTTACCGGGCGCCCCGGCCCGCCATCCGGCCTGGCCGCCGTGATGCCGCGCGACCGCCTGCACGAAGGCCAGCCCCAGGCCGGTGCCGTCCGCGGCGGTGGCGCCGCGGCGGAAGCGCTCGAACAGGCCGGCCGCGATCTCCGCGGACAAGGGCGCGCCGCCATCGGCCACCTCCAGGCGCCAATGACCCGCGCGACCCGCGCGGCCGGCGCCGTCCACCAGGCGGCATCGCACCACGTCCCCTTCCCCGCCGCCGTGCTTGAGCGCGTTGTCGAGCAGGTTGGTCAGCGCGCGCACCAGCATCCCGGGGTCGCCGCGGATCAGGCACTCGTCGCCGGGCGCCTCGCTCTCGAGCCGCCTGCCGTGCCGCCGCGCCTGCGCCCAGCAGCCATCGACCGCTTCGACGAGCACGTCGCGCAGGTCCAGCGGCTCGTCGCGGTAGCCCTGCGCGGATTCGGCCCGCGCCAGTTGCACGAAGCCATCGGCCAGCGCGAGCGCGCGCCGCATCTGCGCCTGGATCGCGGGCAGCGGCTCGGCCCGCGAGGCCTCGCCCTGCAGCTCGATCAGCGCCAGCGTCGCCGACAGCGGCGCGCGCAGGTCGTGCGAGAGGAAGTCCAGCGCCTCGCGCCGCTGCCGTTCCAGCGCGCGCACGTGCAGGGCCGCGGCGGAAAGCTCGGCCATGCGGCGGTCCAGCAGATCGCCGCCGGACCGCGCCGAAGGCGGACGCTCATGCGGGGGCAGTTGTTGCCGGATGCGGTCGAACTCGCGCGCGAGGTAGGCCAGCACGACATCCAGCCGGCGCCAGGCCCACAGCGGATAGAGCAGCAGCAGGCCGAGCAGCGCCGCGCCGGGCTGCCATTGCACGCCGGCCTGCAGCAGCGCCCAGGCCGCCAGCACGATCAGCGGCAGCAGCGCTGCGATCGTGGCCGCCGCCCAGCGCGGCCGCACGAAACGCAAGGCGAGCACGGCCAGCGCGAGCGCCGCGAGCGTGAGCAGCGCCGCCTCGCCCGGCGACGCGTCGCGCAGCGTGTGTCCCGAGCGCAGCGCCGCCAGCACCTGCGCGGAGATCTCCACGCCCGGCATCAGCGTGTCCTGGCTTGCCACCGGCGCGGGATAGGCATCGGTCAGGCCCGGCGCCGTGGCGCCGACCAGCACGAGGGCGCCGCGCAGCGCCTCGGGCGCGACGCGGCCCTCGACGACATCGAGGTAGGACACGCGCCGCACGTGGCCCGGCGGTCCGGCGTAGGGAATGCGGAAAGCCTGCTCGCGGTGCCACCAGCCGGGACGTCCCGGCGATGGCGCCTGCGGCGGCGCGGGCAGCGCCTCGCCCGCCGCGCGCAGCAGCGCGAGCGTGAAGTGGTCCCACAGCACGGCGCCGAAGCCCTCGCGCAGGAAGATCGTCCGCACGACGCCGTCGTCATCCAGCTCCAGGTGCAGATGGCCCAGCGCGGCGGCCTCGGCGGCCAGCGCGGGCACCGGCAGCGACACCATCGCGTCGCCCGACTGCAGCGGCGCCATCCGCACCGGCAGCACCACGCGGCCATTGCGGCGCATCGCCGCGGCGAGCACCGCGTCGCCGGCCGGCTCCGGCTCGGAGAACATCAGGTCCAGGCCGATCGCGCGCGGGCGCGCGGCGCTGAGCGCGTCCAGCAGCCGCGCGTGCTGCTCGCGCGGCCAGGGCCAGCGGCCCAGCGCGGCCAGGCTCGCGTCGTCGATGCCGACGATGACGATGTCCGCCGGCGCGGGACGGCCGCTCCAGGTCATCAGGCGATCGGCGATCAGCGCGTCGACGCGGCCCAGGCCATTGAGACCGCCCAGCGCGCCGACCATCGCCGCGAACAGCAGCAGCGCCAGGGCCGAGCGATGCGCGACACCCAGGCGCCATGCGCCGGTCCGGCCGCGCCAGCGCGCCATCAGCGATCCGTCCGCACCGGCCCGCCGCCCGACTGCCGCACGGGCGTGCCGTCGCCGCTGCAGACCGAGGCCTCGGCCTCGATCAGGCGCGGCGGCGAGAACGCGCTCCAGCGGCCATTCGCGTCGGCCGCGCGCAGGCGCACCGCATACGGCACGCAGCCCGCCGGCAGCGACAAGCGCAGCTCGCCCGCCTCGACGACCTCGTCCTGCACCACGGCGGCGAACGCCGTGTCGGTGCCGATCTGCACGCGATAGCGGTAGCCCGGCGCCGCCTTCCAGTGCAGGCGCTGGCCGTCGACCACGATGTCGGCCGCCGCGGGCGTGACCGGATACGGGACCACGGCGAAGCGACCGGGATCGCTGAAGGGGCCGCGCTCGAGGCGGCCATCGGCCATGGGCGCCACCGACGCGACGCGCCAGTAAAGCTCGCCCGCCGGGAGCGCCTGGAGCGCGAAGTGGCAGCGATCGCGGGCCTCGGCGCGCCGCAGCGGCGATTCGAAGCCGGCGCTGGCCGAGACCTCGAGCAGATAGCCCGCGGCGCCGGGCACCGAGGTGCAGTCGACGGTCACCTGATCCGGCGCAACGATCTCGTCCGGCCGCGGCGACTGCGCCAGCGGCGCCACCGGCCGCGTGCGCACCCACAGCTCGCCGACACGCTCGGCGCCGAGCAGGCCATCGGCGTCGATGGCCCGCGCGCGCAGCGGATAGCGGCCATCGGCGAGCCCCTCCACCACCAGCGGCAACGGGCCTTCGCCCGACCACAGCACGCGGGTGAAGTCCGCGTCGTCGGCGACCTCCACGCGATAGCGCGACGCGTCCGGCATCGCCGGCAGCGGGATCGCGCCCGGCATGCGCTCCAGGCGGATCGCGCCGCCGGGCAGCGGCGGCGCCGGCAGCAGCGGCCTGAGCTGCGGCGCGGCGCCGCGGCGCACCACCGCGCCCTGCCCCGCCGCGAGCGCGACCGGATCGCCGGCGCGCCGCGCCCGGGCCTGGGCCTGCACCTGGGTCTGCACCTCGACGCGGCCTTCCACCACGTCGGCCGTGGCGAGCGCGCCCGCCATCGGCACCGTGACGCCGAAGCGCGTGCCGCGCACGCCGGCCGTCGCCAGCGGCGTCTTCACTTCGAAGCGCGAGCCGCTGGACTGCGGCGCGACCGTCGCATCGACGCGTCCGCCATCGAGTTCGATCAAGGTGTTGCGGCGCTGGCCCACCGGCAGGTCGCGCAGCCGCAGCAGCCTGGAGCGGCTGTTGGCCTGCAGCTGCAGCAGCGAGCCGTCATGCAGCCGCAGGCTGACGAAGCCCTGCGCGCCAACCTCCAGCACCGTGCCCTCGCCCACCGCGTCGCCGATGCGCAGCGTCTCGCCGCCGGCGCGCACCGGGCCGCGCACGTACTCCGCGCGGGCCGGCCGCGCCGTGCCCTTGAGCAGCGACGCCGGCAGCAGCAGCCGCTGCCCGGGCCGCAGCCGCGAGGGCTGCGCCAGGCGGTTCAGCTTCGCGACCTCGGGCCAGCGCCGCGGGTCCTCGAGCAGCCGTCCGGCGACCCCGTACAGCGAATCGCCGTGCTGCACCTCGTAGGGGAAGAGTTCCTCGGCGCGCGCCGCGCCAGGCACCGCGCCCAGCATCGGCAGGGCCGCCAGCGCGGCGGCCATCGCCATCGCCGGGCGCTTCATGCCCGCGTCTCCGCGGCGGGCGTGCCGGGCGCGATGACCTCGAGCCGGTAGCCGTGGCCATACACCGCGCTGAGGCGGTAGCCGCGCTCCGGCCGCAGGCCCAGCTTGCTGCGCACCGCCGAGATGTGCGTGTCCAGCGTGCGCGTGGGCAGGTCCTCGCCGCGGCCCCACACGGTCTGCATCAGATAGGCGCGGGACAAGACCTGACCCAGTTGCCGGAACAGGCACAGCGCCAGGTCGAATTCGCGCTGCTTGAGCTCGATCGCCTCGCCCTCGAAGAACGCCGTGCCGGTCGACGGCTGCAACAGGAAGCCGCCATGGCGCAGGCCCGCCTCGTCGCCCGGGTAGCTGCGGCGCAGCAGCGCCAGCATGCGGGCCTTGAGCTCGGCGCCGCGCACCGGCTTGATCACGTAGTCGTCGGCGCCGGCGGTCAGCGCCTGCACGACGTCGCGCTCATCGTCGCGATGCGTCACGAAGATCACCGGCGTGCGCACGCCATGCCGCGAGCGCAGCATGCGCAGCACGTCCAGGCCCGGCATGTCGGGCAGTTCCCAGTCGACCAGCATCAGGTCGAAGGTGGCGCGCTGCACCGCCTGCAGCAGGGCGCCGCCGGTGGCGAACCGGTGCCCGGTGTAACCGAGCGTTTCCACCGCACGGGTCAGGACATCAAGCTGGTGATGATCGTCGTCAAGAAGGGCGACTTGCATGGGCGGGCGGGGATTTCCAAGGCGGCGCGCATTGTCATCGGCCCCATCCCGCCGTGTCATAACCTGACCCCGCGCCGCCGTGCGGTACGCGGATGAAAACCCGATGGAATCGGCGATCCAGCGCCCTGGGGCCCTTCACCCCCTTCAAATGAGGGGGTCGCGCCGCGCTGGCGCGGCGGCGCCGGTTCAGGGCCGCGCGTCCAGCGGGATCGCCGCCGTCTCCACGAAGATCGACGGCCGGAAGCCCTCGGGCCCGCCGCCCGCGCCGGGACGCGCGTCGGAGGCCAGCACTTCGATGGCGCGCGCCGACATGGGCTTCGCGAACAGGTAGCCCTGCAGTTCATCGCAGCCCATGGCGACCAGTTGGTCGCGCTGCGCCACCGTCTCGACGCCCTCGGCCACCACCTTCATCTGCAGCGCGCGGGCCATCTCGACCACTGCCCGGACAATGGCCTGCGCCTCGACGCTGCCGGCGACATCGGCGACGAAGGCGCGGTCGATCTTCAACTCCTGCGCCGGCAGCTGGCGCAGCGCCGCCAGGCTCGAGTAGCCGGTGCCGAAATCGTCGATCGACACATGCACGCCCAGCGCGCCCAGGTGCTTGAAGGCGCGCTCGGTGACGGAGGCGTGCTCCATCGCGACGGACTCGGTGATCTCGCAGGTGAAGCGCTCGGGGCGCAGGCGATAGGTCTTCAAGCCCTTCTCGAGCCGGGCGATGAAGTCGTCCGACCGCATCTGGTAGCCCGACACGTTGATGGCGACGCGCATGCGCAGGCCGAGCTCGCGCCAATGCGCCGCCTGGGCGAGCGCGGTGTCGGCGACCCAGTCGCCGATGGCGTCGATGAGCCCATAGCGCTCGGCCACCGAGATGAAGCGCGCGGGGCTGACCATGCCCAGGGTCGGATGCCGCCAGCGCAGCAGCGCCTCGACGGACGTGACCTGCAGCGTGGCGGCGTTGACCTTGGGCTGGTAGACGAGTTCAAGCTGCTGGCGCTTGACCGCCTCGCGCAGCTCGCGCGCCAGCGCCATTTCCTCGCGCATCACTTCTTCCTGCACTGCATCGAAGAAGGCGTGCCCATTGCCGCCCAGGCGCTTGACCGAGCGCATCGCGGTCTGGGCCCGCCGGATCAGGCGGATGGAGCCGCCATGCTCCGGCGAGGTCGCCACGCCGACCGACAGGCCGGCCCGCAGCGCCGTCGTGCCGATGACGACCGGCTCGCCCAGGGTCTCCAGCACCTGCTTGACCAGCCGGTCGGTCTGCGCGGCGGGGATCTCGCTCCACACGGCGAATTCGTCGCCGGCGAGCCGCCCGATGAGCGCGCGCTCGCCGGCGAGTTGCCGCAGCCGTGCCGCGGTGTGGATCAGCAGCTGGTCGCCGTTCTCCTTGCCGTGCTCGTCGTTGACGAGGCGGAAGCCGTCCAGGCCGATGTAGAGCAGGCAACCCTCGCCGCCACGGCGCGCGAGCGATTCCAGCGCGGCGGTGAAGTCGTCCTCGAAGCGGCGTGACAGCGGCAGGCCGGTCAGCGGGTCGCACTGGCGGCGCCGGCGCGCGCGCTTCCAGCGCTGCTGGACCGCCGACAGCGGGAGCAGGGCCAGCGCCGCGCCCAACAGGACGCCGAGCAACACCCACATCAACATCAGAAAGGCTCCGGAAGCCGCGGAAGATGGGTCGATGCTAGGCGCTAGCCGCCGCTTCGGGGGCGTGGAGCACCGGATCGCGGGGGCACGTGACGCGCAAAGGCGGCAAGTTCACACACCGTGAGGACAGCGCCGGGGGAAATGCGTAAGGGCGCACCGGCGAGCGCCCGTAGGTGGAAACCCCATCGCCCCCGTGATGTCAGTACCGTGTCAGCCAGGGACAATGCGCGCTGTTTTTTGTTTCAGAACTGCGCCTCCCGGTCACGAGCCGGGACCGGCGCGCCAACGGGTTGGCCCGGAAAGATCGAGCAGAGCATGGCGCTTCAGCATTTGACCGACGAACAGGTGCAGACCTGGACGCGCGCGCAGAAGGACGAGTGGTGGTTCAAGAACGTCTTCCGCGGCGACATGGCGCAGCTCTCGCTGCGCTCGGGCTTCACCGGCTTCATGCTGGGCGGCATCCTGGCGGCGACCTCGCTGTACATCGGCGGCAAGACCGGCATCAGCGTCGGGGTGGGCCTGACCTCGGTGATCCTGGCCTTCGCGATGTTCCGCATCTTCGCGACGCTGGGCTGGGCCAAGGACTACACGATCCTGGAGAACAACTGCACGCAGTCGATCGCGACGGCGGCGGGCTACGTGGTGTCGCCGCTGTTCTCGTCGCTGGCGGCCTACATGCTCTTCGTGGACCGCATCGTGCCGTGGTGGCAGATGACGATCTGGATGATCCTGATCGCGGTGCTGGGCGTGCTGGTGGCGTTCCCGATGAAGCGGCGCTTCATCAACGAGGACCAGCTGCCCTTCCCTGAGGGGCGCGCCTGCGGCGTGGTGCTGGACTCGCTGTACACCGGCGAGGGTGGCGAGGGCATCTACAAGGCCAAGCTGCTGGCGAAGGTGGCGGGCGGCGCGGCGCTGTACCAGGCGGTGATCAGCGACGGCTGGATGAAGCTGCTGCAGTTCAAGATCCTGCGCATGGACCAGTGGGCCGGCATGACCGAGCCCTGGACCTTCCACGAGCGGCTGGACGAGTACTACTACGGCCTGGCGGCCAAGGCCGAGATCTGGATCCCGAAGATCCTGGGCACGGACATCCGCGCCCTGGGGCTGCGTCTGACGCTGGACGTGGCGATGCTGGGCGTGGGCGGGCTGATGGGCATCGCGGTGGCGACGAGCTGCCTGCTGGGTGCCTTCGTGAACTTCGTGGTGCTGGCGCCGATCATGATCCAGGCGGGCGACATCGTTCAGCGGGTGAGCGCCACGGGCGCGCCGATCCCGATCTCGCGGGCGGAGATCGTCAACCAGTGGTCGATGTGGTGGGGCGTGGCGATGATGGTCGCGGGCTCGCTGACGACGCTGCTGGCCAAGCCGGACCTGTTCATCGCGGTGTTCAAGTCCATGCGCCGCAAGCCGGGCCAGGCGGGCACGGGCAGCGACCTGCTCAAGCACATCGAGGTGCCGCTGTGGATCTCCTTCGTGGGGGTGCCGGTGCTGGGCGTGCTGTCGTCGTACGTGGCGCACCTGTTCTTCGGCGTGCCTTTCATGATGGCGCTGATCTCGCTGCCGCTGATCTTCGTGCTGACGGTGATCTGCACGAACTCGATGGCGCTGACTTCGTGGACGCCGACGGGCGCGCTGTCCAAGATCACGCAGTTCACGATGGGCGCGATCGACCGGGCGAATCCGGCGTCGAACCTGATCCCGGCGGGCATGACGTCGGAGATCTCGTCGAACGCGGCCAACCTGCTGAGCGACATCAAGCCGGGCTACATGCTGGGCGGCAAGCCGCGGCACCAGGCGATCGGTCACGTGATCGGCGTGGTGGCGGGGGTGCTGTTCTGCGTGCCGCTGTTCTTCCTGCTGTTCGTGCCGAAGAACGCCGCAGGGGTGCGCAGCACCTCGACGATCATTTCGGAGCAGTTCTCGATGCCGGCGGCGGTGCAATGGCGCGGCGTGGCGGAGATCATCGCCAATGGGCTGCACAGCCTGCCGGCGTCGGCGCTGATCACGATGGCGGTGGCGGCGGTGTGCGCCGTGGGCATCGAGCTGATCAAGATGGCGACGAAGGGCAGGTTCCCGCTGTCGTCGGTGGCGATCGGTCTGGGCGTGGTGCTGCCGCCGGAGTCGACCTTCGCGATGTGGGTGGGGGCGATGATGTTCTTCGTGATGGCGAAGGTGCACAAGACGCCGGGCACGGCGGGCTGGAAGCGCTGGGTGGATGGCTGCGAGCCGGTGTGCGCGGGGCTGATCTCGGGCGCGGCGCTGATGGGCATCGGCAACGCGATCGTGAACGTGCTGATCTGAACTTCAGATCGTCGAGAGTCGACCGGATGCCGGTCGAAATCGAACCGCTCCATCGGTGCCGGTGACGGCGCAACGCATGGCACAATTCGGGCCCTTCGGAGGCGTGGGAACGCTCTCCAAGGGCCCGAAGTCCATCTGGACGCACGGGCCCGTCGGTCTACCGACATCAGTCTGCCCGTAGCTCAACTGGATAGAGCAGCTGCCTTCTAAGCAGCAGGTCGGGGGTTCGAGTCCCTCCGGGCAGGCCACGTTGATGCGATGCGTTTGACCGCACGGAGCACCGGAGGTCCACCGTCAAGAAATTGAGCGGGAGCCTGGAGTGCAGCGCTCACCGCGATATGAGATCCAGCCCAGCCTGGTCGGATCTCCTCAACCTTCGCCGCCGCTGCGGCCATGGCATCTGCCATGGTGTTCAGGTTTGCGCACGTATCAAACGGGCTTGCCGAATTCGATGTTCAGCGCATTCGCCTCACAAAGCGACTTGAATCGCTCCGAAACCACGAATCTCGCCTTGCTTTCAACATCCCTGGCAATCAGGAACTCGGAATCAAATGAAGAGTGATAAACCGCCCGCAGCAGCATGCTGCCGCCAGATATCAATTTCCTGAACTCCGACTTTGACGCATCAACCAGCGGCAATTCTCTCAGGATGTGACCTGCAAAACATTCAACAATGCGCCCCTCACATTCCACGCCGCATGCAATGAATTCCATCTCCCCCGAAAGAGCTTCGCCCATCACATCAACAAAGCGATTCGAGAAAATTGGAACCCGAATGGATGCGGCGATCAAATCCGTCGCCGCGAGACTGGCAACCGTATACCCACGTTGAGCCACGGTTCGCAAAGGCAGACTGAGTTTGGACGGGTCCACCCGCCCATGAATCAAGCAGTCCGAGATGGTCTTTACATCGCCTGAAAAGTCGACGATTGCCTCTTCGTCCTGTACCGTCGTCCGAGGTGAAAAAACATTCATGATCCGTTACCTTGCGCAAGTGAATCTGCCATCCCGGGACCCACGGCGAAGCTCAAGCTGCAAGCCGTTGATCTCCTGGCGAATCGTTCGTTGATCCCATCCGTTCTGATGAGCGAGATCATCCAACCCATCGAGATAGATTTCAACCATTTCGTTGTACTCCTTATGCTCGATCGTCCAACCCCTGTGAAGGCCGAGCCCAGGATTTTCCTGGACCTCCCTCATCCAGGAAAACATTGGCATGTACATCATATTCGAGGGGGCATTGATATCGAGCCCTGACCTCTGAAACACGGGATGATTTCTAAGGGAGAACGGAATGATGTGCTGACGTTGCCACAATGGGCGGGTCGGCATCCACGACGGGAACCTGTCTTCCAGCCCAAGCGGATCGGACCAGCCAAATGCATTCTGCGCGAATCCGTAGATATTCTCTCCGGCCGCCTGTCCAAGCGGATCCCGGCTGACAAACCCACCCAGGTTCGGATCGAAATATCGATAGCGGTTGTAATGCAGGCCGCTTTCAATATCCTCATACTGCCCTTGCAGCCGGATCGGATTAACGGTCGTGGCAAGCTGCAACTGGGCCTGCCCCCAAACTTGGTTGCGCGATGCCCACACCACCTGCCCATCGTCTCGAGTCAATCGAGTCGGGCACCCATTCAGATCGACGTGGTATCGATAGCTGACGTCGTCCTCGATCAACGCAAGTGGTACGAAGCTGTACGGGTGATAAAGGTATTCGCGCTGCGAAGCCGCGGACGTTTTCTCATCCGGCGCCTCAGCCACAAGGGCGTCCCCATCCCAACCGAACCGGATTGCGCCATTCCCGGACCGCTTGAAGACGCGCCGCCCCAGTGGGTCGTAGCCGTAGACGGTCTCCGTCTCTGACTGATCGGGGCCGAACGTGCGCCTCGTGCGACTCCGCACCAGCCGCTGATTGCCATCCCATTCCAACGCCAGCATCTTCGGCATCTCGGCATCGCCAAGCTGGCGCTCATCGCGCCGCTCCACCAGGTTGCCCGCGGCATCGAAGCGGTAATGCACGCCTTCGCACCAGCCTTCGCGCCGCCAAGGTCCATCGCCTTGCTTCACGCCAGTGGTCAATCGATCCCCTGCCGGATCCTGGAAGAACTTCTTGAGCTTCCCCTGCGGGTCGATGTGCTCGACGACCTGTCCGAGCGGGTCGTAGCGGAATTGGTCCAACCCGTACTGGCTGTCCTTGCGGTGGGTGAGATTGCCCGCCGAGTCGTAGCCGTACTGCGTGCTGAACAGCCACTCGGCCTCGCGCCGCACGCCCTGCCCCGTGAGCCTGCCTTCGGCGTCGTACTGGTACTGCCGTTCCAGGTTCGGCGCGAGCACCTCCTTGACCACCTGCCCCGCCTCGTCGCGCTCGATCGTGATCGGCGGCTCATCGTTGATGCGGATCGCCGTTGGTTGTCCGAGCGCGTCGTACTCGTAGGCGATGGTGTTGCCCGCGCTGGTCTCACGACGGATGCGACGACCCAGCATATCGAATCCGTTCTTGATGACGAAGTCGCCCTGCTTCTCTTCAAGCAGGCGTCCTTCCACGTCAAGCGTGCGCTGCACCGCGACGTGCTCATTGGCGCAGCCGGTGAGATTGCCGTTCGCGTCGAAGTCGAAGGTCTCCTCGAACTGCCGCGACGCGTCGAAGGGATGCTCGAAGCGCTTGCGCCGGATGCGGCCCAGCTTGTCGGTCGTGAAGTCGATGGCCCGACCCAGCGGGTCGATGCTCTGCTTCAGGTGTCCAGAGAGGTCGAAGACATACCGCGTCGCCTGCCCCCAGTAGTCGACCTCCTCGACCACGCGCCCGAGCGCATCTCGCCGGAGTTCATACGTCTCCCCGCGCTGATTGCTCACGCCGACGAGCTGCTCTTCGGTGTCGTAGTGGTACTGCACCACGTGTCCATCGGGCTGGTGCCGCTTGGCGATCAGTCCCTGGCCGAAGTACTCGAAGCTCGTGCGCGCGCCGTTCTCGTCTTCATGGTGGGTCAGGTTGCTCTGCGCGTCGTAGGCACACCGGATCCGCCCACCGCCCGGCAGACTCGCCTCGACGAGCCGGCTCTTTCGGTCGTAGCGGAATCGAGTGGCGCGGCCGAGGGGATCGGACTGACTGATCACATTGCCCAGCAGATCCCGCTCGAGCCGCGTCACATGCCCCAGCGCGTTCCTCACGCTGGTCAGATAGCCGTCGGTGTCGTAGCCCAATCGCGTCGTGGCCTTGAGCGCATCGGTCACGCTCAGCAGCAGGCCGTCTCCGCTGTACTCGTAGACGGTCACCGCGCCGAGAGGGCTCGTCTGCGCGGCCAACAACCCGCGCTCATCCCATCGCTGGCGCCAGCTCGCGCCGTTGGGATCGGTGATCGCCACCGGCTTGTTGCGGCCATCCACCTCCACCGACATCGCGCTGCCATCCGGCCGCGTGAGCTTCAGCAGATTCCCGCGCTCGTCATACGCATACTCCGTGCGCCGATTCGCGGCATCCACCACCGCCGTCGTGCGTCCGACCTCGTCGTACTCGAAGATCGTGCGTCCGCCCAGTGGGTCGATCTCCAGGATCGGCAGGCCGTTCTCATCGCATTGGACGGTCGACACATGCCCCAGCGAGTCGGTGATGCGCACCTCGCGGATCGCCGGCCAGTACGCGAACTGGTAGTCGTAGAGGCCGCCATCGCCCCAGGCGTGCACGACCTGCCACTCGCCGCCACCGTCGCTGCCCTCGCCGCTCTTGTCGTACTCGTAATGGAACGACAGCCCGGTCCGGTTGGTGTGCCGCACCATGTGCCGCCCGTCGTAGGCGAAGCGATACGGATTGCCCAGCTCGTCGCTCGCCGCCACCAGGCAGCCCTGCGCGTCGTGCTCGTAGCTCACGAAGGTGTGGCTGAACTCCGCCTCCGGCACGTACAGCGACAGCGACCGGATGAAGCGCCCCGCGTACTCCACCAGCAGGTGCCGTCCGCCCGACTCGCGGATCGCGCTCAGCCGCCCTTCCACCCATTCGTACAGCAGCCAGTTGCCGCACAGGTCCGTGACGCGCCCCAGCGGCACCTCCCTCACCTGCTCGGCCGTCAGGACAGCCCCGGCCTTCGGGAAGTGATAGGTCAGGTCACCCTTGGTGCGCACGCGCCATTCGTCGCCGTGGTCGCTCAGCAGCGCCCCGTCCATCAGCTCCAGCACCGCGGCCGCATCGCCCTGCGCATCGGGAAGTGAAGGAAAGAGCGCCGGACCTTCATCCGGATGGAGGAACACCACGCTGCCATCGGCCGCGTCGATCTCCAGCCGCGCATCGGCCGGGCTCTCCCAGCCCACGCCGCAGGCGCCCACGCGCTCGCGTCCCGACGCGTAGTTCCGCACCCAGTCCACCGGAATGCGCCACGGCAGGCTGAAGTCGCTCTGCTCGACGCTGACCTCGCCGGTCAGGATGTTCACCGGCTCCGCGCGCAGCACCTTGCACTTGAGGAACCCGGGGTCCATGTTCTTGAACAGCTTCTGCCGGAACTTCTTGAACCGCGCCCCCAGCGCCTTGCCCAGCCGCGACTTGGCCAGCTTGCCCAGCCCCGCGAACAGCCCCCGCGCGGCCATGCCCGCCATCGAGATGGTCGGCGCCCCGCCCACCTTCACCGTGTTGGGGATCGCCAGGTTGAAGCTCGTGGGCAGCAGGCTGGGCAGCTTGAGTTTTTTCTTCTTCAGCCGCATCGGGCTGGGCATGCCCGCCACCTGGCAGCCCAGCACCGGCAGCGCCTGGTACGACAGCGGGTCGCCATCGGCCACCACCGTCGCGCTGCCCATGAACAGCTCGTCGTCCTTCTCCGGGATCATCGGCGCGAAGGGGAAACCCGGCGGAATGTGCACCACGATCGCCGACGTGCCCGCCGTCGCCCGCTTCATGCCCATCACCTTCACCGTCGCGCCGATGAAGGGCAGGTAGTCGAAGGGATCGAACACCACCGACAGATGCGGCGTGGGCAGCGGGATCGGCCCCGCCGGCGTCGTGCACAGGTGGATGTCGATGCCCAGCTGCGGGTCGCCATGCTTGGCGGAAAGACTCATGCAACGGCTCCCTCGGCCTTTGATGGGGCCGCGGTGATGGCACCCGGCATCGCGACCGGCCACGCCGGCCCGAACAGGCCGCGCGACGTCGTGTACAGCTCGACGAACGCCGCATCGCCGCTCGCCGCTTCACGGTCCGCGCGCTCCTGCGCCTGCTGCTGCAGCGCCTCGCCTTCGTCGAAGTGCTGCAGCTCGACCCGGCGCAGCTCGGCCACCTCGCTGGAGGCCTCCAGCGCCGCGGCCTGCTGGTCCAGGCTCGCGCGCCGGCGCGACTGCTCGCGATCGAGCTCATGCCGGATCGCCTCGATGCGGCCGGCGCGCTCGGGCTCGATGAGCCGCAGCATCTCGAAGCAGTGCAGCGGCAGCGTCGTCATCGGCCGCGACGTCGCCCGCAGCCGCTCGCCCACGTCCAGCGCGGGCCGGCCGAACGCCAGCGCCGCCTGGGTGTCCCCGGCGCGCGCCAGGCAGAAGGTCCCCATGCGCAGCGCCTCGATGCGCAGCAGCGGATTGGGCAACTCGCCCGCGAGCTTTTCAGCCGCCTGGTAGCACGGCGCCGCCTCGCGCGGCTGACCCGCGGCAAGCAGCGCGGCGGCCTCGCCGAACCACGACTGCAGCACCAGTTGACCGCCCGCCGGATGACCGGCGGCGCGCGCCGTCTCCGCCGACGCGCGCGCGTGGCGATAGTGATTGACGGCCTCGTCGCAGCGGCGCTCCTTGAGCATCACGCCGGCCGTGAGCAGGCGCACCGCCACCTCCTGGTCGGGCCAGCCCTGCTGACGCGCGAAGGCCAAGGCATCCCGCGCCTTCAGCAGGACCTGATCGGCCGAGCCCTTCTCCGCGAGCGCGAACAGGCCCGTCAGCAGATTGCGGAACACCCCGCCCGGCCCCACGGCCGGCTCCTGCGCGAAGGTCTCCTGCGCGAGCGACCACGCATCCAGCGCCAGCGGCTGCACCAGCACCTCGGGATGGTCCGCCGCCGCGAGCCGCTCCAGGCGTGGCACTTCGACGAAGTCCGGCACCACGAGCCGCACGCCCTCGGGCACACCGGCCTGGAGCGCGCGCTCCACCCACGCGGCCCAGGCCTCGTCGTCCTGCACCACCGCCGGCGACAGCACCGCCACCAGATGCCCGAACACCGCGTGATGCGCCGCCAGCGAGCCCAGCGCGCGCACGAACGCCGCCGCCGTGTCCGGCGCCTCGTCCGGCTCGAAGCGCCAGTCCGGCGTCTGGCCCGCTTGCCGCAGCTCGTCGTGGCTCGCGGCGTACTGGCCCGCCAGCGCCTCCTTCAGCGCGCGCGAATAGGCGATCGCCTGCTCGAACGGCGCCTCGAAGACGATGAAGGTGTCGCCGCTGGCGCCGCTGGCCGCCTGGCCATCGGCCTCCTCGTGCCGCTGCATCTCAAAGAAGCAGTCGAGCAGGCGCTTGCCGCTGTCCGGCGCCTGCCACAGCAGCAGGCGCTTCGCGGGCAGGTCGATGAACGCCTGCCAGTGCTGCAGCAGCTCGGCGAGCCGGCGCTGCACCGGATTGATGGCCATGGCCACCCTTTCTTCAGCAGTTCAGGGAGATTTCGGTCCCGTTGACCGACACGCCGCCGGCATCGACCTTGATGACCGAGCCGCCAGCGCTGATCGTGATGCTGCCGCCGTCGATGACGACGGTCGACGCGCCCACGCCGAAGGTCAGCGCGCTGGCCGAGGTGTAGGCGCCCGCGCCGTTGGCATGCAGCGCCATCGTGCCGGTCGCGCCGTGCGTCACCGCGCCGGTCGTCTGCACGTCCAGCGCGCCGGTGATGGCCTGCGTGTAGCCGCCGCTCACGGTGAGCCGCTTGCCCGCCGTGACGGTCTTCTCCTCGCCGGCGGTCACCGTCTCGACGAAGTGGCCGTTGACGGTGTTCTCGCGCTTGCCGTTGACCGTGTTGGTCAGGTCGCCGGTGACCGTGCGGGCGGTCGCGCCGGTGATCGTCTGCGTGTAGCCGCCCGCCGTCACCGTCATCTCATGCCCGGCGTTCACCGTCTCCGCCAGCTTGCCCACCACGCTCATCGTGCGGTCGGCATTGACGGTCAGCGTGTCGTTCACCGTCACCGTGGTCGTGCGGTTGTTCTTGACCGTGTTGGTCTGGTCGTGCAGCACCGTCGTGGACATGTCGTACTGCGCATGCAGGGTCATCTGCTCCTGCCCCGCCGTGTCGTTCATCGACATCTCGTTGTAGCCGGTGCCCTTGTGCGTCTTGGACTTGATGCCGCTGACCATCGCGCCATCGGGCAGGCTGAACGGCGGCATCTGCTCGGCGTTGTAGAGCCGGCCCACGATCAGCGGCTGGTCCGGATCGCCCTCGAGGAAGTCGACCACCACCTCCTGGCCGATGCGCGGGATCGACACGCCGCCCCAGCCCTTGCCGGCCCAGGGCTGCGACACGCGGATCCAGCACGAGCTGCGCTCGTCGCGCCGGCCGCGGCGGTCCCAGTGGAACTGCACCTTCACGCGGCCATAGTTGTCGGTGTGGATCTCCTCGCCGCCCGGTCCCGTCACGGTGGCCGTCTGCGGTCCCGGCACGATCGGCTTGGGCGTGCGGCGCGGCGGCCGGAACTGCTGCGCCGCCGGGATCGCGCCGAAGTCGCAGCGCAGCTCGGTGCGGCCGCTGCCGGATTCGCTGGCGGCCTGGCGCACCGTCAGCGTCGTGGCGGTGATCAGGTACCTGCCGTTCTGGTCGTCGCGCGGATGGCGGCTCATCGACAGCATGCGGCCCACGCAGACGCCTTGCGCGTTGCTGCTGCCGCTGAGCACGTTGAACGCGCTGTGCAGCTCGTCCAGCCGGTCCTCCGCGTACTGCGAGCCATCGGCCGACTGGCGGTAGCCGCCCGGGAAGTCGAAGACCTCGCCGTCGGACAGCGCATGGTCGCGCTCGCGCGCCTGCTCGCTGAGCAGCGAGGCCGAGGGCCGCTCGAAGTCGTAGTCCGTCAGCACGACCTTGCCGGGCTGCATGCGCTGCTCGCTGGTCCAGCGGCTGATGTGCTCGAGCTGCGGCGGCGCCTGCTCGACGTTGCCGTAGAACGGCAGCGATTCGCAGCCCGGCGTGGTGTCATGCGCGCCGGCCGCGTCGCACAGCACCAGCTTGTGGCCGCGCTCGTCGTGCTCGATGTACCAGTAGATGCCTTCCTGCTCCAGCAGCCGCGCGACGAAGTTGAAGTCCGTCTCGCGGTACTGCACGCAGTACACCCAGGGGCGGTACGGCCGCATCAGCTTGAGCTCGAAGCGCGCGGCCGGATGGTCCTGGAACACGGCCGCCACGATGTCGGGCACGCTCATGTCCTGGAAGATGCGGCAGTCCGCGGTGCGCGTCATCAGCCAGGGCCAGGGCTTGAGCGTCATCTCGTAGACCGCGTGGCGGCCCTCGAAGCCGCCCTGCACGAAGCGGGCGACATGGCCGCTCAGGCGCCGCACGCCGGCGTCGCGCAGCGCGATGGCCACCGTCACCGGCTTGCCGAGCAGGTCGCTGGCGGCGATGTCCATCTGCTCGCTGAGCAGCCGCAGGCGGATCTCGCCCAGCTCGCTCAGCGCCTCGCGGGCGTAGCACTCGTGCACGCGCAGCGTGCCGTCGGGCAGTGGGGATTCAAGCCGTAGGGAAGCGGTCATGTCGCGCGGTGCTCGGTGGGGCTTGCATTAGAGGCAGCGCCCCCCAGAGGGGTAAAGCGACGAAAGTCACCAGCCGCGAGGCCGATTCAGGAGCCCCATTTGCGCAGGGGTGACGAGTTGCATGGGAGACATGCGGGGAGATGTGAAGCTCGTGACGAGCGGTGACTTTTGGGGCCGGATCGCAGGGGGCAGGCACGTCGTTTGACCGCGCCTTCGCGGGGCGCTGCTGCCCTGCGAAACACCCCCTCTCCCCTGCCCTCTCCCCCCTCGCGGGGGGCGAGGGAGTTCTTGCGCAGGGCAAGTGCGGCCATGCGAGGCACCACCCGGCGCAGTCCTGCCCCCTCGCCCCTCCGGGGAGAGGGAGGGGTGAGGGGTCTTCGCGCGGCGCCAGCGCCGCGTCCCTCATACTGCAGCCCCGTCTTTGGTGCCCTCCCTTCCCGCCGTGTTCCTGTCCGCGCTCCGCAAGCTCTTCAAGTCCCTGCTCTTCCTGCTCCTGGCTGCCGCGCTGCTGGCGGTCTGGGGCTTCGTCATCGAACCGCGCTGGGTGGCCGCGCGCGAGATCGCCGTCGACGTGCCCGGCTGGCGCGGCCCGCAGGGCCTGAAGGTGGCCGTCGCCTCCGACTGGCACATCGCGCACCAGACGCGGCGCGTGATGACCATCGCGCGCGCCAACGCCCTCGTCGACCAGATCAACGCCGCCCATCCGGACGTCGTGCTGCTGCCCGGCGACTTCATCTCCGGCCGCGGCGAGGACGGCACCACGCCCGAGGACGTCGCCGCCGTGCTGGGCCGGCTGAAGGCGCCGCGCGGCGTCTACGCCGTGCTCGGCAACCACGACTGGTGGACCGACGGCACCCGCTTCAACCGCGCGCTGCGCGCCGCCGGCATCACCGTGCTGCTCAACGAGGCGGTGCCGCTGCCGGACTCGCCGGTGTGGGTGGTCGGTGTCGGCGACCGCATGTCCGGCCACAGCGAGCCGGAACGCGCCACGCGCCAGCTGCCGCGCGGCGCGCAGGCGCTCGCGCTGATGCACGACCCCGCCAGCGCGCGCGAGCTCGCGCCGCTGCCCGGCCTCACGGTCGCGGCGCACACGCATGGGGGCCAGGTCTGGATCCCCTTCGTGGGCTCGGCGGTCGCGCCGCATGGCTGGCCCAAGGACCAGACCCATGGCTGGGTCCAGGTCGGCGGCCGCCCGATCTACATCACCAGCGGCCTGGGCGTCAGCATCTATCCGATCCGCATCAACATGCGGCCGGAATGGGTGATGTTCCGCGTCGGCGACGCGGCGCGCGAGGCCGCGGCCTCCGCTCAGTAGACCGACTTCTCCGGCCGCCGCGCCAGCACCGCGATCGGCGGCGCCCAGCGCTCGCCGCGCGGCTTCTTGCTGGTCACCAGCGTGATCTCCGAAGGCTCGAAGACCTCGACGTTGTGCGTGATCGGCGTCGTCAGCAGGTACTGCGCCCGCGTGCTCTTCAGGAAGTGGCCCACCAACTGGATGTTGCGCACGTCCAGGTGGGCGAAGGGCTCGTCGATGAAGACGAAGCCGCCCGGCGCGTCGTCGTCCTTCATCAGCCCCACCAGCAGGATCAGGCTCTTGAGCACCTGCTGCCCGCCCGAGGCCTCGCCGTCGTTCAGGCCCACCTCGCCCTTGCCGTCGAAGTTGAACTTCACGTGCAGCCCGGCCTGCGCCAGCACCGTGTCGTCGTTGTCCAGGTGCGGCAGCTCGGCCTGCGCGTGCACGCCGGCCAGCTCGCCCAGCTCCTGCACGTTCTTCCTGTAGCGCCGCACCGTCGCGCGCAGCACGTCGATGTAGCGCTCGCGCGCGTTGAACGCGGCGATGCGCGCCATCTCGTTGCTGGCGCGGCGGTCGTCCAGCTGCGTGGTCTGCTCCAGCACCGCGACCTGCATCCGCGCGTGGCGCTCCTGCACGCCGGCATCGGTCTCCCACACGCCGGTGTCCAGCTCCTGCTGCACATGGCGCGAGGCGATCTCCGCCTGCTTGGCGTTCTCGAACTCGTCGCGCAGCGCGGCCAGCCGCATCGGATGCACCCACGCGGCCGGGAACTTCGTCCGCGCCTCGCGCGAGGCCTTCGCCATCGCCAGCAGGTCATCGCGCCTGGAAGCCCAGTCGCGCTCGGCGCGCAGCACGTTCTCCTCGCTGGCCTTCAGGCCGGCCTGCGCGCCCTCGTAGTCGCGCTCGGCGCGCGTCACCGCGGCCACCGAGCGGTCATGCTCCTGGTCCAGCGATCCCATCCGCGTCGCCGCCTCGATGCGCGACTGGCGCAGGCCGGGCAGCCGGGCGCGGGCCTCGGCGAACTCCTCGGCGCGCTCCACCAGCTCCTGCGCCGCCTTGTGGCCCTGCGCCGCGCGCTGCGCGTCCTTGAGCTGGCGCTCGATCTCGAGCTGCTCCTTGGCGAGCTTGGACAGCTCCAGGTCGTAGCGCGTCAGCTCCTTGTCCAGCGAGGCGCGCCGCGCATCGAGCGCGGAGTCGCCGAACTGGTACTCGCGCGGCTCGACCCACAGGCTGCGGCCGCCGCGGCCATCGCGGTAGTAGGCCTCGGTGGTGATCCACTCGCCGCCGGCCTGGGCGCCCTTCTCCGTGTCCGCCACGCAGCGGATCGAGGCCAGCTGCCGCAGCAGCCAGCCCGGCGCCTTGGCGTTGAACTTCAGCACCGACAGCAGGCTGTCCTTCGGGCTCACCGCCGGCGCATGCTCGCCGTCGGCGACGACGTAATGCCGGTAGCGCTCGCGCGAGGCGATGCGGTAGGCCTGGCTCTCGTCGCTGGAGCGCGCCAGCACCACCACCCAGCGCGACGGCCGCAGGAAGCCCTCGGCCGCGGCGCGCCACTGCTCGTCGGCGATGTCGATCGCGTCGGCCAGTACGTGGTGCGCGATGCCGGCCTCGTCCAGCGCCTTGCGAAAGCGCGTGACCTCGGGCGGCGGCGGCGGCACGCGGTGGCCGGTCAGCTCGTCCATCGCCTGCTGCGCCTTGCGCTGCTGGTCGTTCTGGCGCGTGAAGCTCTCGCGCAGCTGATGCTGGCGCGTGCCCAGCTCCTCGAGCTTGGCCGTCAGCGCCGCGCCATCGGTCTCGACCGCGGCCAGCGCCTTCAGGTCCTCCTCGCGCTTGGCGAGCTGCTCCATCGGGCGCTCGCCCTCGCGCGCGGCCTCGAAGGCCTGGCGCGCCTGCTTGCGCTGCTGCTCCAGGTCGGCCAGCTTGTCCTTGGCCGCCTCCTGCGCCTTGAACAGCGCCAGCAGCTGCGCGCGCTTGTCGCTGATGCCGCGCTCGTCGGAGCGCGCGAAGAGCCGCTGGCGATGCAGCTCGCGCAGCTGCTGCGCGGTGCGCTGGCGCTGCTCGCTCCACTGCAGCACCGGCACGACTTCGGTCGCCAGCCGCTCGCGCTCCTTCAGCCGCAGCTGGTACTGCTGATAGCTGTTGACGCGGTTGGCCAGGTCCGACAGCTGCGCCTGCGCGTGCGACAGCTCGTGCTGCGCCTGCTCGACTTCCTTGAGCAGCTGCTGCTGGTGGTTGCGCGCGAGCTCGTAGCGGTCCAGCACCTCCTGGTCGCCGAAGACCTCGAACACCAGCCGCAGCAGCTCCTTGGACGACAGCTCGCACAGCCGGTCGGTCTGGCCCTGCTCCAGCGCCAGCACGCGGCCGATCGCGCGCGTCAGGCCGGCGGCCTCCAGGCGCTTCTTCCACGCCTCGATGCCCAGCCAGTCCTTGTCGCCCTTGGTGTCGAGCTCCTCGATCTCATGCACGCCGTCCACCAGGATGTAGCGGCGCACCCAGTCGCCGCCCTGGCGCGAGATGCGGCAGGCCAGCGTCACCTGGTCCGCGTACAGCAGCGAGCTCGCGAACGGGCGGCTGCTGTTCTGGCGGCCGCGCGGCCGGTTGTCCACCAGCGCGCGCAGCCAGGCGTGCTCCGCGTTGGCATGGCGGGCGTAGGTCTTGTAGGTCCGCCCGCCGGAGCACTCCAGCCCCAGCAGCGTCCGCATCGCGTCCAGCAGCGTGGTCTTGCCCGAGCCGTTGGGCCCGGCGATGGTGATGATGTTGCCGTCCAGCGGCATCGAGACGCGGCGGCAGTAGTCCCAGTGCAGCAGTTCCAGGGATTGCAGGTGAAACATCAGGCGTCGCTCAGGTCGGATTCTTCGTTGTGGCGGGCGGCCAGGATGGCGCCCAGCATCGGGCCGGCCTCGGCATCGGTGCTGCGCGCCAGCACGTCGGCCAGCGCGCCGTCCAGGATGCGCGGCGCCAGCGTGTCGTAGTCCAGCAGCAGGTCCAGCAGCGGACCCTCGCAGATGTCCTCGCCCTTGCGGGTGATGAAGCCCTGGCGCTCGAGCAGCTTGAGGTTGGCGTCCAGCCGCATCTTCTTGCCCAGCTGGTTGCCGAAGTCGGCCAGCAGGCTGCGGTAGGACAGCGTCGGCGCGCTGCTCGCGGCGCTGGGCAGCGGCTTGTCCTTGGCGAACATCTCGCCCTGCCCTTCGGCGGCCTCCTCGGCGCGCGCGAGCTGGCGCTGGCGCTTGGGCAGCACGATCAGCGACCACACCACCACCAGCAGCGCGACACCGTCGCGCGGCAGGTCCAGGTTGTTGTTGGAGGCCAGCCCGGTCTCGCCGAACACGGCCACCTCGGCCGGCCGCAGCATCGCCAGCGTGATGTGGTCGGCGTAGACGTTGTCCACCACGCGCAGGCCCACGGCGGCCACGCGCTCGTTGACCGCGCGCCAGAGCTCCTGGTCGATCAGCGCGCGGCGCACCAGCGGCTGGTTGCGCGGCAGCCAGCGGCGCGCCAGCAGTTGAGCCGCCAGTTGGGCGGCGTCGTCGAGTTGATTGCTCATGACTGGGAAGGCGGTTCAGCGTCGGCGCTGGCGCCGACGGCAGGTTCGGGAGTGGCGGCGGGGGCAACCTCGGCGGACGCGGCGGCCGCGGCGGACGCGGCGGCTTTGCGGCGGCCGCGCCGGGGCGTTTCCTCGGGCGGGCGCCACCTGGGTTCGGGCTCGGGCTCGGCGGGCGGCTCGACCTCGGTCGAGTGCAGCACGCCCTGGCTCATCCAGCGCACGTACTCGTCGTCGATCTCGCCCTGCGCGGCGGACCAGCGCACGCGCCAGGGCTGGCGCGCCATGTCGCCGGTCGCGCCGGCCAGATGCTGCGCCTGCGGATCGCCCAGCAGCGGCAGCAGCTGCGCGCGGTAGGCCGCGCGCGCGTAGCTGCCGCCCAGCACCGCCGGACGCAGGTCGTTCATGGCCACGCTGTCGCCGCTCCAGCGGCCCAGCAGCGCCTGCAGCTGGTCCATCTCCGGCGGCAGGCTCATCACGGCCAGTTCGCCCGGCGGCGCGGCCAGCCCGCTCGGCAGCGGCTCGGGCGTCGGGGGCGCGGGACGGTCGCGCTCGAACTCGGCCTCGCAGCCGTCCAGCAGCTCATGCTGCGCGACGAAGACCGGATGCACCGGCCGCGACAGCGCGCCCAGCGCGAGGTTCTCGAGGAAGGGCACGTCCTGCAGCCAGCGCCGCACGTCGGTGGTGGTGATGCCGGTGGTGCCCAGCGTGACGCGCTGGCGGTCGGCCTGCTGCAGCGCGCGGTTGAACTGGCTCGCCATCGCGAGCAGCCGCGCCTGCGCCAGGCCGAGCTCGCGCGCCAGCCGCTCCAGCCGCGCGTTCCCGTCGGTCTGGGCCTGCTGGATGATCGCGGAGAGCGCGTCGCTGGCCTTCTCGACCAGCGTCAGCGCGCGGTCGAAGCGCATGCGCGCGCGGCGCAGGTGGAACTCGGAGCCGGACGCGATCGCGTCGGCGAATTCGTTGTAGAGCCGCGAGAGCTGCGCCAGCAGGTGCTGCAGCTGCGCCGGCTCCAGCGTGCCGAGCTGCTGCGCGCCGGCCACGCCCGCCAGCAGGCCGGCCAGATCGGCGTCCGCCTCGGTGCCCTTGCCCTGCGTCAGCGGCGACACCAGCGCCATCAGCTGCTGCGCCAGCGGCGTCACGCCGTACTGCTGGTTCGAGCCATCCCAGGCCAGCAGCTGCGCGTCGCGCAGGCGCTTGAGCACGAGCTCCAGCGCCTCGTCGCGCAGCACGTGGAAATGGCGGTTCAGGTCGTCGCGCGAGAGCCGCGAGTGCGGCAGGCTCATCAACTCGATGAACACCCACACGCGCAGCCGCACCAGCGTGGCCGGGCCGTGGAACAGCGCGCGCTGCGCGCTCAGCAGGGCCTCGTTGCGTTCCAGCTGCCACCACAGGAGCGAATCCTGCGGGAGCTGGCCGTCGCGGAAATGGTCTTCGAAGGAAGGTTCGGGGAGATCGTCGCGCAGAGCGTCGTCCGCGCCTCCCGGGGTCACTGTCATGGGGCGGGATTATCGCGCCCCCTCACACGGGTCCGAGCGCCCTTCGCATCAGGGTCGCCCCGGGGCCGAAGCTGGCCAGTTTCTCCGCCAGCGCGGAGCCGGCCGGCGCGTCGTCGCCGGCGGCGAAGCCGTGGCGCCGCCAGTACCCGCCCGAGCCCTGCACCGCCACCAGCGCGATCTGCGCCAGGCCCATGTCCTGCGCGCGGTGCACCACCTGCCGCAGCAGCTTGCGGCCGAGTTGCCGCGAGCGCCCCGCCGGCGACACCGCCAGGTCGTGCAGGTACAGCGTGCGCGGCGCGCGCGCCGGCGCGATCTCCCGCGCGTCGAGCGCCGGCCACTGCCCGTCATCCACCGGCAGGCTGACGACGTAGGCCAGCGGTTCGCCGGCCTCGACGGCCAGGTAGGAGCAGTGCAGATGGCGCGCCGCGTTCAGCTTGGCCTCGAAGGCCTGCGCGCTTTCCAGGAACTCGGGCCCATAGCACTGGGCCTGCAAGGCGAGCACGGCGGGAACATCCGCCATGCCGATCACTTTCAACTGCAGCATCAAACGAAGTCGCCGGCCGATCGCGCGTTCCAGTGGTCGGAGATGCCCGAGAAGAACGGCGACAGCAGCGGCGTGAAAAGACAGACGAAGACGAGGATGTTGAGCGCCACGCTCAACCAGAACACCCGCCGGAAGCCCGGCTTGGCGCTCTTGTGCCTAAGCAGGTGCTGTGCCAGCAGCGCGCCGGGCCAGCCGCACAGCAGCGCGAGCCCGTGCAGCGTCGCCTCCTTGACGCGCCATTGACCCAGGCGCGCCGCGCGCTTGTCCAGCGCGTAGACGATGAAGGTCGCGAAGCTCATCGCGACGTAGGTGCCCCACAGCCCGTGCGGCAAGGGCCACGCGAGATGGGTCAGCAGCACCAGCAGCGCGAAGCCGGGCACCAGCCACAGCGAGGCGCCGGTGTCGGCGGAGCCGCTCGAAGCAGGCGGCTTCCCTCGCGCACCCGTCCGGGTCGCGTCGGCACCCTTTGCGGGCGCCGGGCCGGTGGAGGCCGGCCTGGGCTCGAGGCTGCGCACCTTCAGCGCGCGGGGCTTGCCCTGCGCGTCGGTACCCGCCTCGTAGCTGACGCGCTCGCCGACGAAGGGCCGGCGAGGGCGCAGCCCGAAGGCGCTCACATGCGCGAAGCGTTTCGGTCCGCCGTCGGACGGCGCGATGAAGCCGTAGCCCTTCGCGTCATCCCATTGGACGATCCGGCCCTCGACGCGCATGTCCCCCGCGGCCTCCGATCCCTCGGCTCAGGTCGCGCCGGGCTCAGAAGCCCTTGCGCGGGCCCTTCTTGACGAAGCCGCCGCGATCATCGCCGCCTTGGCCGCGCGGGCCCTTGCTGAACGACGGCTTGCCGGCCGGACGGCCTTCCGGACGCTCGAAACGCTGCTCGCTGCCCTTGAACGCCGGACGCTCGGCGCGCGGGGCGTAGCGGTCGTTGTTCTCGGCCGAGCGGTCGAAGCGCGGATCGGCGCCGCGGCGCTGCTCGAAGCCGCCGGCGCTGCCGCCGTTACCGCCTTCGCGGCGCTCGAACGCACCGCGCGGCTGGCCGCCGAAGCCCTGGCCGTCACGCTGCGGACGATCGCCGAAGCGCGGACGGTCGCCAAACGGGCGATCGCCTTGCGGGCGCTCGTTGAAGCGCGGCGCGCCATCGCGGCGCTCGAAGCGTTGACCGCCCTGGCCGCCGCCGAAGCCGCCTTCACGGCGCTCGCCGAACGGGGGACGGCCCTGGCCTTCCGGACGCTCGAAGCGGGCGGTGTTGTCGAAGCGGTTGTCGCCGCCGAAACCGCCACGGTCGCCACCACGGTCGTTGCCACGGAAGCCGCCGCCCTGCGGACGGTTGCCATAGCCGCCACGGCCGCCGCCGAAGCCGCCGCGACCGCCGCCGAAGCTGCGCTCACCGCGGTCGCCGCCCGGGCGCGACGGATAGATGCGCGGCTCTTCGCTGCGCGGCTCCAGGCCGGTGATGCGCGAGACCGGGATCTGCTGCGTCGTGAACTGCTGGATGCGCTTGATCATCGAGATGTCGCCGCGCTCGGCCAGCGTCACCGCGATGCCGGAGCGGCCGGCGCGGCCGGTGCGGCCGATGCGGTGGACATAGTCCTCGGCCTTCATCGGCAGGCCGAAGTTGATGACGTGCGAGATGGTCGGCACGTCGATGCCGCGGGCGGCCACGTCGGTGGCGACCAGCACGCGCAGGTCGCGGCGGCGCAGCGCCATCAGCGTGCGGTTGCGCTTGCCCTGGGGCATGCCGCCGTGCAGCGCGGCGACGCGGTGGCCGATGGCCTCCAGCTGCTCGGCCAGCCACTCGGTGTCCTGCTGGGTGCTGGTGAAGACCACGGCCTGGTCGACGTCGCGCTCGCCCAGGATGTGCTCCAGCAGCTTGCGCTTGTGCATGCCGTTGTCGGCCCAGTGCAGGCGCTGCTCGATGTTCTCGTGGGTCTCGGTGTGGCCCGACACGTCGATGCGCTGCGGGTCCTTCATCAACTGGGCCGCAAGGCGGCCGGTGTTGCCGGCGAAGGTCGCGCTGTACATCAGCGTCTGGCGCTCGGCCGGGATCTGCTGGGCGACGAAGTTGATGTCGTCGATGAAGCCCATGTCCAGCATGCGGTCGGCCTCGTCGAGCACGAACATCGTCACGTTCTCGAGCTTGCAGCGGCCGCTGTTGATGTGGTCCAGCAGGCGGCCCGGGGTGGCGATCAGGATGTCCAGCTGGCCGCTGAGCGCGCGCAGCTGCTGCGCGTAGGGCATGCCGCCCAGCACGGTGGCCACGCGCAGGCCCTGGATGTGGCGGCCGTAGGTCATCGCGGACTTGGCGACCTGCATCGCCAGCTCGCGGGTCGGGGCCAGCACCAGCACGCGCGGGCCGACCATCTTGGTCTTGTTGCCGGCGGCGCGGGCCGCGCGGGCGTCCAGCACCTGTTGCAGGGCCGGCAGGATGAACGACGCGGTCTTGCCCGAGCCGGTGCGCGACGAGACCATCAGGTCCGCGCCGCCCAGCGCCGGCGGAATGGCCTGGGCCTGCACCTCGGTGGCGTTCTCGTAGCCGGAATCCTTGACGGCGCGCAGCAGCGCGTCGTGCAGGCCCAGCGCGGCGAACGGCGTGCCGGAGGTCTGCGCGTCGGCGCCCAGTTCGATGGCATCGATGGCCTGGTCGAGTTCGTCTTCCTGGCTCTGATCCACGGTCTGGTTCTGGGCGTCGGCGTTCATGTCGTGTTCGAAACTCATTCTTTGCAATCCAATGGTGCGCGGGCAGGCGGACGTCCGGGTGTCGGGCGCCAGCGCCGGAGCGCAAGTCCGCCGCGCGAAATCAAGGGATCGCGGCGGAAAGTGATGTCGCTGGGAGAAAGCTCGCGTCGATCACCAGGAAAGAAAGACACATGCGCGGCGCGCCCGTTGACACGGACTTGCGATCGACATGAAGGGCCTGGTGAGGCGCCGGGGAACAGTCAAGCGACGGCATCGCCGCCGACCGAACCCGAGGGCATGCAAGTGCGAGCGATCCGCTGGGGATCACCGTCCCGGTGGAGAACCGGGCCCTGCGTGACCCCCGTTGGAGGGGCCGGCGCAGCGGACTGCAAGAGGTCAGAGGAGACGTACGAAGCACCGCACGAAGCGGTGAAGCCCGAAAGTATAACGACTTTTCGGGTTTCCACCTAGCACAGAATAATGAGGCCGCGTTCGAGCGGCGCGCCCCAGGTTTTCAGAGGCCTTCCAGCAGCTTCGGCAGCACGGCCATCAGCGCGTCCAGCTGGTCGCCCTCCAGCCAGGCCGGCGCGGCGTCCAGCCAGTCGGGGAAGGCGACGCCTTCGCGCTGCGCGCGCAGCACGGCCACGTCGAGCGAGTCCTCGATCAGCAGCAGCGCCGCGGGCACGCCCTGCGCATCGCCGCCGCAGGTCGCGTCGACGCGGTGATCCAGCACCGCGGGCTGCCACGGCAGGTCCGCGTGCACCAGCGCCACGCGGTCGCCGGCCAGCGCGCCGGCCTCGAGCCCGCCCAGCGCGTCATCGCTGGCCAGCAGCACGCCAGCCTCGGCGCCGCGCCAGGCCGACAGCGCGGCCTCGCGCGCCGGGGCCGTGTCGCCGGCGCGCAGGCGCTGCGGCGGCAGGCGGCGCAGCTGCGGCGACATCGACAGGCTGTCCAGCAGCGTCTCCGAGCGCGCGCAGACCACCAGGCGCGACGCCGCCGGCACCGCGCCCTGGATCCATTCGCGGCGCAGGGCGAGCACGGCCTCGGCCTTCGCGGCCAGCGCCTGGCGCGAGGCCGGCGGCAGCAGCGCGAGCGCCTCCAGCACCTGCTGCTGCTCGCTGCTCGACAGGAAGCGCAGCGCGGTCCAGCGCTCGGCCAGTTGGCGGAGCTGCTTCAGCGGCGCGGCCGGCAGGCTGGCGCCGTTCGCGCCGGCGCCATCGAGCCAGATCGGCGTCAGCAGGGCGGCGGGCAGATCGTCGAGCTCGCGCCGGCGGCGCGACAGCACGACGGAGGCGAGCGCCTCGCGCTTGAGCTTCTTGCCGGCGTCGGCCGGCAGCGACCGCAGCCGCGCGAGCGGACCGCGGCAGGCCTCGTCGAGCCACTCGATCCATTCGCCGATCCGCGCGTCGCCCAGCGGTTCCTGATGCGCGATCAGCAGCAACTGCGCCGCGGGCAGCGCGCGCAACGCGGCCAGGCGCCCGGCATCGACGGTCTCGATGCCGTCGACGATCAGCAGCGCGGGCTGCGGCTTGGCGGGCGGCGCCGCGGCGACGGTCACCGTCCTGGCCTCGTCGCCGAGCCAGCGCTTGAGATCGCGCTGCCACGCGGCATGCGCGGCTTCCGGCGCGATGATCACGGCCGGCGTCACGCCGAAGAGCCCGGCCCACAGGCGGATCGCCGCGATGGCGGCGCCGCGCTGACCCAGGCCCAGGTCATCGGCGATCAGCGCGCGGCCGGCGCAGACGGCGAACAGCGCCGCCTCCCACGCATGGACCGGCAGCTCGTCGGCCAGCAGCGCGCGCATCGCGGCGCCGTCGGCCATCAGTGCTTCGATGCGCTGCACGCGCGCCTGCGCGTCGCGGCCGCACGCGAGCTGCGGCCACACCGGCGCGTCGACGCGCAGCACCACGCCCAGCGCGCGGGCATCGCTCAGCACCTGCTGCAGCCAGGCATGGCCACCCTCGGCGGCGCGGCGCCGCTGCTCGTCCAGGCCGTCCTGATCGCGCAGGCGCTCCGGCACGTCGCGGCCGCAGACCCACTGCAGGCCGCGCTCGGGGCCCGGCACCAGCCAGACCTCGGCTTCGCGCGCCGGCCAGCCGTCGTCGAGCGCCTGATGCTGCGCCTCGTCGAACAGCGACAGCAGCTGCGCACCGTGCTCGCACGTGCCTTGCGCGCGATAGCCGGCGCAATCGCAGCGCCAGGTCTGGCGGCCCAGCAGCCGCAGTCGGAACGTGCCGGCGGTCTCGGCATCGCGCAGCTCGTAGTCGCCGAACACGCCGTCGTCCTCGCGCGCGCCGAGCGTGAAGCGCGGCGGCTCGGGCGGCGCTTCCTCGGCGGCCGGCTCGGCCTTCGGCTTGCGGCGTCCCTTGCGGGCGGGCGCGGGTTCCGCGCCCTCCTCGCCTGCCGCGGCCTCGACCGGCTCCGAGGCCATCTCAACCGGGGCCTGCGGCGCGCTGTCAACGGCGGCCGCCCGCTTGCGGGCCGGGCGCTTCCTCGGCGCGGGCACGGGCGTGTCCGCTTCCGGCGCGGGTGCCTGTTCGGCCGCGGCCGGCGCGGCATCGACCGCTGCGGCGGCGGCAGTGCCGCCGGCGTCGGCGGCCACGGCCTTCGCGCGGCTGGCGCGCTTGCGCGCGGGCTTCGGCGCTTCGGCCGCCTCAGGCGCCTCAGGCGCCTCGGGCGTCTCGGCCGCCGCGATCGCCTCGATCACGGGCTCGATCGCCGCCTCGGCCGGCAGCGCCGCCGCCTCATCCGCTCTGGTCTTGCGCGCCGCCGGGCGGCGCCGTTGGGAAGTCGTCGTCATGAAGGTCCTCGTGCCGCAGCCGCGCCTCGCGCCAGCCCCGGACACTGTTGAAGATGGCGAGCGCATGCGCCCGCCGCAGATCGTCCAGGGTCAGCCGCGCCTCGCGCAGCCGGCCCTGTTCCAGCAGCTCCTCGCGCAGCGTGCCGGGCAGCAGGCCGGCATCGGCGCGCGGCGTCAGCCACGGCCCGTCCGGCGCGCGTCGCAGCGCGAGGTTGGTCAGGCAGCCCTCGGTGAGCTCGCCGTCCCGGTTGAAGAGCAGCACGTCGAAGCAATCCGCCGGCTTCGCGTCCAGGAAGGCCTGGTACACCTCGCGGCGGGTGGTCTTGTGCTGGATGAATTCGGCGTCGGCGCCGCGGGTGTCGATCGGCGCGGACGCCAGCGCGACGCGCAGCGGGCTGGCGTCCTCGCCGGCGGGCAGCGGCTGGGCCGAGTCGCCCAGCCCGCCATCGCGCGCCAGCGTCAGCCGGACACGCCAGGCGCCTTCGGGGTGGCGCCGGGCGATCTCGACCAGCCGCGCCCTGACCGCGTCCGCCGACCACGGGAGGCCGAAGTGCCGCGCGGTGCGCTGCATCCGCGCGAGGTGGCGCGCCGCGTGCGCGAACTCGCCCCGCTCCAGCCGCATGGTCTCGAGCGCCTCGACCGGCGCGCGCGCGCGGCTCAGGAAGCGCGCCTTGGCGCGCCATTCGTCGATCTCGTCGCGCGGCCGCGAGTCCAGCGTGATGCCGCTGCCCACGCCGCAGCGCAGCGCGCGGCCGGTCTGCTCGACGGTGCGGATCGGCACGTTGAAGGTCGCCGCGCCGCCCGGCTGCAACAGGCCCAGCGCGCCGCAGTACCAGCCGCGCGGGCCGGGCTCGAGCTCGTCGATGACCTCCATCGCGCGCTTCTTCGGCGCGCCGGTGACCGAGCCGCAGGGGAACAGCGCCGCCATGACCTCGTCGAGCGCGAGCCCCGCGCGCGTCACCGCACCGATCGTCGAGGTCATCTGCCAGACCGTCGGCAGCGCGTGCAGCTCGAACAGCCGCGGCACGCGCACCGAGCCCGTCACCGCCACGCGCGAGAGATCGTTGCGCAGCAGGTCGACGATCATCAGGTTCTCGGCCCGCTCCTTGGCACTGGTGCGCAGGTAGGCCTGGGCGGCCTCGTCGGCGGCGCGGTCGCGGCCGCGCGGCGCGGTGCCCTTCATCGGCTGCGCCGACAGCAGCCAGGTGTGGCTGGCCTGCGGCGCCTCCGGCAGCGGACGCCAGTCGAAGAACAGCTCCGGCGACACGCTCGCCACGCTGCCCGGCCCCTCGCCGCCATCAGCGCCATCAGCGCCATCAGCGCCATCAGCGCCATCAGCGCCGCCGGTGCGCAGGAACAGCGCGAAGCCGCCCGGCTGCGCCGCGTGCAGCGCGAAGAAATGCAGCGCCGGATCGAAGGCCTCGCCGCCGCCGCCGTCGTCATTGCCGCCACCGCCGCCGCCCCTGGCCGGCTGCGCCTCGGCGTCCAGCCGCGTCGTCAGGTTGACCTGATAGCAGTCGCCATCGCGGATGTAGCCGCGGATGCGCTCGACCTGCGCCATCTCGGCGGCGTCCTCCTGGACGTCGCGCCAAGGCGTGATCGGATGCGCGCGGCGCGCGCCATCGGCGGCGAGCGCCTGCGGCCACGGCGCCGGCGCCTCATGCCAGACGTGGAATTCCGCCAGCGGCGCCTCGCCCGCCGGCCGCGTGCGCAGCACCGGATCGAGCGCCCCGGCCGCCTCGTAGCGCAGCCCGCCCAGCACCCAGGCGCCGGCGCGCGCCGCGGCATGCGCCAGGCGCAGCACGGCGCGCAGGCGATCCGGATCGCGCGCGATCAGGCGCTCCGCCGGCGGCGCGAAGAAGGCGCCACGCAGGCGTTCGCCGTCCTCGCGCGCCAGCGGATGGCGCGGAAAGTCGAAGGCCGCCCACAGGTCGTGGGGGCGGCGCGGGATGTCCATCGGAGTCTCGGTCGCGCGGGTGCGCGGTGCTCGTGAAGGGGCCGGCCGCGGCGCTCAGTCCAGCTTCAGGAACTGCTCGCGGTAATGGATCAGTTCGTCGATGGACTCGTGGATGTCGGCCAGCGCGGTGTGCTTCTGGGCCTTCTTGAAGCCTTCCATCGCGGCGGGCTTCCAGCGGCGCGCCAGCTCCTTGAGCGTGGACACGTCCAGGTTGCGGTAGTGGAAGAAGTCTTCCAGCTTGGGCATGTAGTTGGCCAGGAAGCGGCGGTCCTGGCAGATCGAGTTGCCGCACATCGGCGACTTGCCGGCCGGGATGTAGGCCTTCAGGAAATCGATGACCTGCTGCTCGGCGTCGGCCTCGGCGATCGTCGACGCCTTGACGCGGTCGATCAGGCCGCTCTTGCCATGCGTGCCCTTGTTCCAGGCGTCCATGCCGTCCAGCGTGGCGTCGGACTGGTGGATCGCGAAGACCGGGCCCTCGACCCGCACCGTCAGCTGCGCGTCGGTCACGACGACGGCGATCTCGATGATGCGGTCCTTGTCGGGAAACAGGCCGGTCATCTCCAGGTCGATCCAGATCAGGTTCTGGTCGTTCAGCGGCAGCGCGGGGTTGTCGCTCATGGCGGCGTCCTTGTCTTCTGTCTTGCGGGTCTTGCGGGTCTGCGGACCGGGCGCGTCCCCTCGGGGGAACGCCGCCGGGCCGGCGGGAATGGCGCGGATTGTCGCAGCGTTGACGGGCGTCGCGGGAACACCCCGCCCGGCAGCGCGGCCGGGGGGCGGACGCCGGCCGCCGGGCCAGTCGCCATGCGGGAGAACGCCGCAAAGTTGACACGGCGCCACGGCGCGGCACCCGATCCCGGGGGGGTACGGCGTACGGCGCCGGTGTCAGACTTGCCGCAAGCACGCCGCCCACCACGGCAGTGCCCAGAGGTCAACAAAATGATGCGCGAGTCGTTGGACCCCTCCCTCGCGGATGGGATCGCCGCGCCGGCCCGGCAGGTGCCGGGGCCGTCGGCCGAGATGCGCCGCTTCTCCGCGGGCCTGCGCGTCGTCACGGCGCTGATGTGCAGCCTGCTGCTCATCTCGAGCAAGCCCGCCGTCGACCTGGGCGCCGGCGTCACGATGCTGGTCTACATCGCCTGGGCCGGCGCGCTGATGTGGTCCGACGCCCGCGAGCGCCCCGTCGTCTCGGGCCTGGCCGCCTACTGGCTGGACGTGGCCTGGGCCGCGTCGATGATGTGGCACTTCAGCGTCGGCAACATGATGCTGATGCTGGCGCTGGTCCATCCGGTGGTGCTGGCCAGCATCGGCTACGGCGTCGGCCACGGGCTGCTGCTGGCCGTGCTCGGCACGGTCGCCATCGCGATCGACCCCGACGCCGGCCGCGCCCCGCTGCCCACGGCCGACGGGCTCGGCGGCCATGCCCAGATCCTGCTGCTCGCGCTGATCCCGGCCGCCGCGCTGCTGGCCCGGCCGATGCGCGCGCTGCACCGGCGCATCGCGCTGATCGACGAGATCGAGGCCGGACTCGACCCCCGCCGCGGCCTGGAGCCGATCTGCAGCGAGCTGGTCGAGCGCCTGCGCCAGGGCACGCAGGCCGACGTGCTCGCGCTGGTGCTGCCGAGCCGCTTCGGCGCGCCGGCCATGATCGCCAGCCGCGAGGACGGCGGCTTCCGCGCCCGCCCCGAGGTCCACCAGGCGCTGGAACAGCTGCTGGCGCAGACCGGCCCGCAGGCGCTGAGCTTCACCTCGCGCCGCTGGTGGGATCCGCGGCCGCGCATCCGCGTCCATGCCGGTCCGCGGCCCGCGCGCGCGCTGCAGACGCCGCTGGAATCGCTGGCCCGGATGCTGGACGTCGCGGGCCTGCACATCGCGCCGCTGACCCGCTATGAGCGGCAGCACGGCCACGTCGTGATCGGCTACCACGGCCTGCGCGCGCACCGCCAGGACCTGCGCGCGCTGACCGACGCGATGCCCGAGCTGCTGCGCGTCATCGAGCAGGCCGGCCTGGTCGACCAGCTGCAGGATGAGAGCGCGTCGCATGAACGCGCCCGCATCGGCCGCGACCTGCATGACAGCGCGATCCAGCCCTACCTCGGCCTCAAGTACGCGGTCGAATGCGTGGCGCTGCGCATCCCCGCCGACAACCCGGCGCGCGCGGAGGTCGACGCGCTGGCGGAGCTGGTCAACGCCGAGGTGGCCTCGCTGCGCGAGCTGATCTCGGGCCTGCGCACCGGCGCGCGCGGCGGCGACAACGCGCTGGTGCCGGCGGTGCGGCGGCAGGCGCGGCGCTTCACGCTGCTGTTCGGCATCGAGGTCGAGGTCCACTGCCCCGAATCGCTGCCCAGCTCGCGCGCGCTGGCCGGCGCGATGTTCCACCTGCTCAACGAGACGCTGAACAACATCCGCAAGCACACGCAGGCGCGGCATGTCTCGATCGCGCTGAGCGGCGAGGACGGCGCGGTCACGCTGTGCGTCAGCGACGACAGCGGCTCCGTCACCGGCCGGCCCGCGCCCGCCTTCCATCCGCACTCGCTGCACGAGCGCGTGGCCGAGCTCGGCGGCTCGCTGACGATCTCGCGCCGCGACGGCCTGGACACCGAGCTGCTGTTCCGCATTCCGACCTCATGCCCCTGATGCCCCTGATGCCCGCCCGGGTGATCGACAAAGGAGAACACCGATGAACCTCAGCGCGCACCTGCCGGGCCAGACGCCCCGGCCGATCCGGGTCTTCGTCGCCGAGGACCACCAGATCACGCTGTGGGGCCTGCACCAGCTGATCGACGCGTCGCGCCCGCGCATGGAGATGGTGGGCTGCGCCTCGACGCTGGACGAGCTGCTGCGTCACGACGGCCTGCCGCAGGCCGACCTGCTGCTGCTGGACCTGGACCTGGCCGGCGAGGACGCCTGCGCCGCGATGGAGGAGCTGCGCCGCCGCGGCAAGGCGCAGGTGCTGGTGCTGACCGGCGCCGACGACGCCACGCGGCATCGCAGCGCGGTGATGCGCGGCGCGCGCGGCGTGGTCCACAAGTCCGCGCCGGCCGCGACCATCCTGCGCGCCATCGAGTGCGTCAACGACGGCGAGGTCTGGCTGCACCGCGCGCTGATGGGCGAGGTGCTGGGCCTGCTGACCGACGGCGGCGCGCCCCGGGCCGCGGCGCCGCGCGATCCCGAGGCCGAGCGCATCGCCGGCCTCACGCCGCGCGAGCGCGACATCATCGGCGTGCTGCTGCGCCAGGCCGGCGCGAAGCTGCTGGCGGTGGCCGACACGCTGCACATGAGCGAGCACACCCTGCGCAACCACCTCACCGCGATCTATTCCAAGCTGGGCGTGCGCGGCCGGCTGGAGCTGCATGTCTACGCGAGCGCCCACGGCCTGGACCGCGAGCCCGCGCGGCCGGCGGGGGGAGCTTTGTCCTAGGCCGGCGGCGCGGCGCCTCCCTGGCGCCGGCGCGCACGCGCGCCCACCATGGGGCCCTCGTTGCACGAGGCCGCCATGTCGATCCACCGCCTGCCAACGCCCTCCGGCACCTCCGCCAGCACTTCCGCCGGCCGCGATGCCCACGCGCCTCCCGGCCCGCCCCCCGGCTCCCCGGACAGCCCCCGCGCTGCGAAGGTCGTGCCGATCCGCGCGGCCGCATCGACCGCATCGACCGCATCGACCGTATCGACCGTCTGGCCGCTCTTTCCCCCGCCCGCCCCCGCGCCGGCGTCCGCCGCCCTGCGGACCGTCCGCACGCTCCAGGCCCTCTTCCGGCGCGAGCCGCTGCGCCCGGCCCTGCTGCTGACCGCCGCGGCGATCGCCGTCGATGCGCTGTGGATCGCCTTCGGCGGCTGGCATCTGGCGGCGCGCGACTTCGTCCTGCTGGGCGTGGCCGTGGCGGCGCTGGCGCTGCCCTTGCTGCTGCCGCGCTATCGCCATGACGCGCGCATCGCGCCGGCGCTGCGATGCGCGGCGCTGCTGCTGGTGTTCCAGGCTGCCGCGGCCTGCCTCAGCTACCTGCTGATCGCGCTCGCGCCGCCGCTGACCGACACCCTGCTCGCGCGCTGGGACGCCGCGCTGGGCATCGACTGGCGCGTGCTGCGGCAGGGCCAGGCCTCGCTGCCCGCCCTCGCGCGGATCGCGTTGAGCGCCGCCTACGACAGCGGCCTGCCGCAGATCCTCGCCGTGGTGCTGTACCTGGGCTTCAGCGGCCGCGGCGACCGCTTGCACGATTTCATGAACCGCTACGCCGCCGTCACGCTGCTGGTGATCCTGCTGTCCGCCCCGATCCCGGCGGCGGGCGCCTTCAAGCACTTCGGCCCCGGCCCGGTCGCCGACCTCTGGCACTTCGAGGCGCTGCGCGGCGGCAGCCTGCGCACGCTGTCGCTGCAGGCGATGCAAGGCCTGATCTCGATGCCCTCGCTGCACGCCGCGATGGCGGTGCTGCTGGCCCATGCGCTGTTCGCGACGCCGCTGCGCTGGCCAGCGCTCGCGCTCAACGCGCTGATGCTGGCCGCGACGCCGGTGCTCGGCGGCCACTACGCCGTCGACGTGATCGCGGGCATCGCGGTCGCGGCGGCCGTCCTCGCCTGGCGCCCTCTCCGCCCTCCCCGCCCTCCCCGCCCTCTCGACCCTCTCGACCCTCTCATCCCGCGCTGAACCAGGAGCCCGACATGTCCGTCCCCTTCGCCCGCCGCCTGTCCCGCGCGAACGCGGCACCCCGCCGCGAGGGCCGCCTCACCGAATGGCTGCTGCGCAGCTTCGCGCTGCTGGCGCTGGCCGTCGTGCTGGCGCGCTGGGGATACGCCTGGTGGCAGGACCCGGCGCGCGGCACGCTGCTGCTGCTGATCGTCTCGGAGGGCTACACGCTGCTGCTGGTGCTGCTGGCGCGGCGCGCCGAGTGCCGCGACCTGTCGGTCCCGGCCATCGCCGCGACGCTCTACGCGACCGGCTTCGTCGTGCTGCTGTCGCCATCGGGCACGCGCGCGTTCGCGCCGGAGTGGGCCGGCGCCGCGCTGCAGCTCGCCGGCCTGGGCTGGCAGTTCGCATCCAAGGTCACGCTGGGCCGCTCCTTCGGCCTGCTGCCGGCCCGGCGCGGGCTGGTCGTGCGCGGCCCCTATCGCGTCGTCCGGCACCCGATCTATCTGGGCTACCTGATCGGCCACTGCGGCTTCCTGCTCGTCAACGCGTCGCCGCGCAACGCCGCCGTGCTGGCGCTGCTCTATGTCGCGCAGGTGGTGCGCATGCATCGAGAGGAAGCCATGCTCGACGACCTGCAGGCCGAGTACCGCGCCTATCGCCGCCGCGTGCCCCACCGGCTGATCCCCTTCGTCTACTGAGGTCCCCGACGCCGCTGCGCCACGCGCGGCGTGGGAGGAATCTCCCTCCCCGGCCGCCCGCAAGCTCCCGCGCCACGCGCGCCTTCGCTGCCTAGCATCGATCCATGAGCCCGCTGCCTTCCACTGTCAACGCTGTCGCCGTCTCCGGCCCCTTCGGCGTGCTGCTGGTCGACGACCAGCAGGCGGTGCGTGACGGCCTGTCGCGGCTCATCGCCTGCTCGCCGCGCACGCTGCGCTGCCTGGGCGCCGTGGCCACCGGGCAGCAGGCCCTGCTGGCCGCGCGGCAGCTGCATCCCGACGTCGTCGTCGTCGATGTCGACCTCAACGGCGAGGACGGCCTGGCGCTGCTGCCGCAGCTGCTGACCCAGTCGCGGGTGCTGGTGCTGACCTGCCACGACGACAACGCCACGCGCGATCGCGCGCTGCGCCTGGGCGCGCAGGCCTTCCTCGCCAAGCACCTGCCGGCCGCCGAGCTGCTGGGCACGCTGGTGCGGCTGGGCGGGCTGGGCCGTCCCGGCGCGGCGCCGCTGAGCGCCTTCGCCCCGCAGGAGCAAGGCGCCGAAGGCGCTTCCACCGGCCCGGCGGTCCATGACAAAACTCCCCCCCGGCAAGGGTCAAGCTCCCCCCGCGGCATGGCGCCATCCTCCGCTGCGCGCCGTGACCGCGATGCCTAGAGTGAACGCCATGGACACGCACCGCCCTCCGTCACCCGCCGCCGCGATCGCCTGGGCCTTGGCCCGCGACGAGCGCGCCGCCACGGCGATCGAGTACGGCCTGATGGCCGCGCTGATCGCGGTGGCGATCCTGGGCGCGCTGACGCTGACCGGCTCGTCGCTGGTGGCGCTGTACCAGTACTGGTCGTCGGCCGTGGTGGCCGCGCTCTGACATGAACACGACCGAAGACGCGCCTCGCCGGCCGGCGTCCTCCCCCAACAGGCCGGCAGGGTATGGATCCGACCCCGATGGATCTCCTTTCCTCCCCACTTCAAGGACTTTCATCATGAAACTGCTCCCCATCTCCAAGGCCACCCGCGCGCTGCAGCAATTCGCCCAGGACGACGAGGGCGTCACCGCCATCGAGTACGGCCTGATCGCCGCGCTGATCGCCGTGTTCATCATCGGCTCGGTCACCATCGTCGGCTCCAAGCTGGCGGCGGTGTTCACCGCGATCTCGACCGCGCTGACCACGGCGCTGTGAAGGCGCCGGCGCGGCCGTGCCGGCCCATGCCGGCCGCGCTCCTTCCAAGGTCCGCCACCGACTCCCACGCCCTTCCCCCAAGGAGATCACCATGACCCTGCTGCACCGCCTCCAGGCGCTGGCCGGCGACGACGATGCCGTCACCGCCATCGAGTACGGCCTGATCGCCGCGCTGATCGCCGTCTTCATCATCGCGTCGGTGACGCTCGTCGGCTCCAAGCTCGACGCCGTGTTCACCGCCATCTCCACGGCCATCACCGCCGCGCTCTGACCGGACCGCCGCCATGTCGTCCCTGCTCTGCGCCCCCGTCACGCTGGCCGCCCTGGCGCTGGTGCTGGGCGGCGCCGTGCGCAGCGACCTGCGCGCGCGGCGCGTGACCAACCGCTGGCTGACGATCGGCCTGGCGCTGGCGCTGGGCCTGCATGCGGCGGCGATCGCCGCGGGCGGTCCCGCCCCGGCGGGTGAACGCTGGTGGTCGCCGCTCGCCGGCGCCATCACCGGCCTGGCGCTGATGCTGCCGCTGTACCTGCTGCGCGCGATGGGCGCCGCCGACGTGAAGTTGATGGCGGTGGTCGGCGCCTTCGTCGGCGCGGCCACGGTCGTGCCGGCGGTCCTCTACACGATGCTCGCGGGCGGAGTGCTGTCGCTGCTCGCGATGCGCGATGCCAGCGTGCTCGCCCGCGTGATGACCCATCTGACGGACCACGGGGCGGCCCGGCGCCGCGCGCCCTCGCCCCATGCCGCCGGCGCCACGCCGCTGGAACGCACCGCCGCGCGGCTGCCCTACGCGGTCGCGATCGCGATGGGCAGTGCCGCGGCGTTGATCGCGCCCCCGCTGATCTAGGACAGGACCACCCCATGTCCCTGCTTCAATTCCCCCACGCGCCGGCCCCGCGGCTCGCGCCCTGCGCCGGGACGCTGCCGGCGGCGCCGCGCACGATCGAGGAGACCGGCCTGTCGCCGGCCTTCCTCACCGACCTGGTGGCCAAGACGCTGCTGCAGGGCGCGACCGGCCGGCTGGTCGAGTTGGGCGCGCGGCTGTGCCTGGGCGGCGTGATCGTCGAGGCGCTGTGCCAGGCGATGCGCCGCGATGGCCTGCTCGAGGTGGCGCGCCGCGGCGCGCACGAGGCCGACGTCGAATACGACCTGACCCTGGCCGGCCGCGCCCGCGCGCTGGATGCGTTCTCGCGCAGCGCCTACATCGGGCCCGCGCCGGTGCCCGCCGAGCTCTATGCCGAGCGCGTGGCCGCGCAGGCCGCGTCGCTGCACCCGGTCACGCTGCGCTTCGCGCGCGAGGCCTTCGCCGGCCTGGTGCTGGCCGACGAGCTGATCGACCGCCTCGGCACCGCGATGAACGCGCACCGGCCGATGCTGCTGCACGGGCCGGCCGGCTCGGGCAAGACCTACATCGCGCGCAGCCTGTCGCGGCTGCTGCCCGGCCCGGTCGCGGTACCGCACGCGATCAGCGTGCACGACGAGGTGATCCGGGTCTTCGACCCGCTGGTCCACCAGCCGCTGGACGGCCCCGCGGCCAGCCGCGGCGGGCTCGACAGCCGCCACCGGCCCGATGCCCGCTGGGTGCTGTGCGAGCGCCCCGTCGTCGCCTGCGGCGGCGAGCTGACGCTGGAGATGCTGGACCTGGGCTTCGATCCGCGCGCCGGCTACTACGAGGCCCCGCCGCACCTGAAGGCCAACAACGGCCTGTTCATCGTCGACGACCTGGGCCGCCAGCGCGTCACGCCGCGCGAGCTGATGAACCGCTGGATCGTGCCGATGGAGCGCCGCCACGACCACCTGACGCTGCGCCAGGGCGCGCGCTTCACCGTGCCCTTCGAGATGATGCTGGTGTTCTCGTCCAACCTGTCGCCGCGCGACCTGGACGACGCCTTCCTGCGCCGCATCGGCCACAAGATCGAGGTCGGCCCGGTCGACGCGCCGTCCTACGGCCGCATCTTCGAGGGCGCCTGCGCCGAGGAGGGCGTGCCCTACGACGCCTTCGGCCTGGTGCACCTGATCGACGGGCTGCACCAGCGCCACGGCCGCTCGCTGCTGGCCTGCCATCCGCGCGACCTGCTGCGGCTGGTGGCGAGCCGCGCGCGCTATCTCGAGATCGAGCCCTCGCTCGATGCCGGCCTGCTCGACTGGGCCTGGCGCACCCACTTCGGCGAGACCGCCGCCGTCCCTTCTTCCGCCACCGCCGATCCGTCCAGGAGGCAGCCATGAGGTCACGAGGTCTGTTGATGCTCTTCATCGCCGCGATCGCCGGCCTGGCCGCGGTCGTCATGGCCGCGCGCTGGATGCAGGGCCAGAGCGGCAACCAGGGCCGCATCGCGATCGCCAACGCCGACATCGAGCTCGGCGGCCGCATCTCGCGCGAGATGGTGCGCATGACCGACTGGCCGCAGGGCAGCGTGCCGGCCGGCGCCTTCGAGGACCCGGCGGCCCTGGAGGGCCGCGTGGTGCTGGTGTCGATGCAGCGCGGCGAGCCGCTGACCGAGGCGCGGCTGGCGCCGGTCGGCACCAAGGGCGGCCTGTCCGCGGTGGTGCCCGCCGGCAAGCGCGCGATGACGGTGCGGGTCAACGACGTGGTCGGCGTCGCCGGCTTCGCGCTGCCCGGCACCTATGTCGACGTGATGGTGAACACGCAGGATGAGGGCTCGGCGCGCAACGACCGCGACCACTCGATCTCCAAGATCGTGCTCGAGCGCATCCTGGTGCTGGCCGTGGCGCAGGAGGCCGACCGCGACACGACCCGGCCCCGGGTCGTCAACGCGGTGACGCTGGAGGTCACGCCCGACGAGGCCGAGCTGCTGGACCTGGCGCGCAGCGTCGGCAACCTGTCGCTGGTGCTGCGCAACCAGACCGATCCCAAGGCCGCCGGCGCCGGCCTGGGCGCGACCAAGGCGGCGCTGCTCGGCATGGCCGCGCGCACCGATCCCCCCGCCCCGGCGCCCGCGCCGGCGGCGCCCCGTCCCGCGCCGCGCCGCGCCGCCGCGCCGGCCGTCGTGCCGGTCGCCGCCGCCGCGCGCACCGGCTGTGTCGAACTGATCCGCGGCCTGGACAAGGTCACCGAGTGCTTCTGACCGCGCCGCGCCTGCCCCACCGGAGACCGCCCATGTCCACGCCCCCGCTCCTGACCTCCGCCTCGGCGCCGCGCGCCGGGCTGACGGCCCTGACGATGCTGTTGTCGTCGGCCGCCAGCCTCGGCGCGCCCGGCCCGGCCGCCGCGCCGGCGGCCGTGACCGCCACCGCGGCCGCGGCCCGGGCCTCCGCCACCGGAGCCGGCGGCGCGCCGATGTGCGCCCGCGTCGAGACCGCGCCCGCCGTCACGGTGCCGGTGGGCAAGTCGACGGTGCTGCGGCCGGCGCAGCCGGTGACGCGCATCCTGCTGGGCAATCCGGAGAACACCCGCGCCGCGCGTCCTGCCGAGACTAACGGCAAGAAGGACGAGGCCAATGCCAAGGGCGCCGCGCAGGCCCAGGACACGCGCCCGGGCGTCGGCGAGGTCGACGTGCTGCTGCTGGCGCCGACCGAGATCTACCTGCTGGGCAAGGCGATCGGCTCGACCAACGTCGTGATGCTGGACCGCGCCGGCACCTGCACCGCGTTCGACGTGGTCGTGGGCATGGACACCGCCGCGCTGCAGGCGGTGCTGCAGCAGCTGCTGCCGGCCGAGCGCAACCTGCGCGTCAGCGCCGCCTTCGATTCCGTCGTGCTCTCGGGCGAGGTCTCGGACACCGAGGCGATGACCCGCGCCATCGACCTGGCCACCGCCTTCGTGCGCGGCGACGGCAAGGAGGCCGGCGCGCGCGTGGTCAACATGGTGCAGGTCGGCGCGCCGCAGCAGGTGATGCTGGAGGTCAAGGTGGCGGAGATCTCCAAGTCGCTGCTGGACGCCTTCGGCATCGACTTCTCGCGCGCCTACGCGCCGGGCGACGGCTCGATGGTGCGCTTCCTGGGCGGCATCTTCGGCGGCTCGGCCGGCGTGATCGGCCAGATCACCGGCACCGGGCCGAAGAACGTGCCCTTCAGCTCGGTCGACGCGGTGGTCGGCGGCCAGGTGCCGCTGCCCGGCATCAGCGGCGGCAACGTCACCGTCACCTACGACGCCTTCGGCCGCCCGACCTACACCACCACCTACGGCACCGTGCCGGGCCGCAGCGCGACCAACGCGGCGCTGAACATGCAGAAGACCGACGGCCTGGTGAAGGTGCTGGCCGAGCCCACGGTGATGGCCATCAGCGGCCAGACCGGCAGCTTCCTGGCCGGCGGCAAGATCCTGATCCCGGTGGTGCAAAGCAGCGGCAGCATCGGCGGCAGCACGGTGACGCTGGAGGAGAAGGAATTCGGCGTCTCGGTGAAGTTCACGCCGACGGTGCTGGGCGGCGGCCGCATCCACCTGCGCGTGCGGCCCGAGGTCTCCGAGCTCAACGCCTCCGGCGTGCAGATCAGCGCCGGCTCGCTGAACTCGGTGCTGCCGTCCTTCACCTCGCGCAAGGCCGAGACCACGGTGCAGTTGATGGACGGCCAGAGCTTCGCCATCGGCGGGCTGATCAAGAACAACACGACCACCAACATCAAGGCCTTCCCCTTCCTGGGCGAGCTGCCGGTGGTGGGCGCGCTGTTCCGCAGCACGCAGTTCCAGACCGACCGCTCGGAGCTGGTCTTCGTCATCACGCCGCGGCTGGTGCAGCCGCTGCCGCCCGGCTACCGGCTGCCCACCGACAACTACGTGCCGCCGACCCGCGGCGACCTGATCCTGCAGGGCCGCATGGAAGGCACGAAGCCCGCGGCCGATGCCGCCGCCAGCCCTTCCGCGGAGTCAGCCCCGGCGCCCGCCAGGAACGCACCGCCCGCGCGCGGCGGATTCGACAGCAAGGAGTGATCATGAAGACGCCCGTCATCCTTCCGTTCACCGCCGCGGCCGCGGCCGCGGCGCTGCTGTGCGGCTGCGCGGCGACCACGACGCCGGCCACGGACCGCGACTTCGGCGACGCCAGCCGCGCGCTGATGGCGCAGCAGGTGCTCGATCCGGGCGCGCCCTCGCGCAACGCGTCGCTAGCCACCAAGGCCGATGGCCGCCTGACACGCCAGGCCGGCGTGCGCGTGGTCGACAGCTACAAGGCGCCGCCGCCCAGCAACGTCATCAACATCGGCGTCGGCGCGGGCGCCGCGGATCGCTGAGCCGGAGCCCCCGCCATGACGCCGAGCCCGTCCCCCTCCCCCGCGGCGATCGCGCCGGCGCGGCGCGGCCGCCGTCCGCATCGCGCGGCCGCGCGGCGCGAGCGCGGCGTGGTGGCGATCGTGGTGGCGCTGCTGCTGGCGGTGATGGTGGGCTTCCTCGGCCTGGCGATCGACGGCGGCCGGCTCTACCTGGCGAAGACGGAGCTGCAGAACACCGCCGATGCCTGCGCGCTCGCGGCCAGCTACGAACTGACGGGCGCGCCCTCGATCCCGGCCGCCGCCTTCCCGCGCGCCGAGGCCGCCGGCCGCGCAATCGCCAGGCAGAACCGCGTCGGCTTCCAGGGCGCCGCCGTGGCCGACGGCGACATCACCGTCGGCTTCGGCAGCTCGCTCGCGGCGGGCAGCCTGTGGAGCAACGCCGCCGCCGCGGCCGCGTCGTCCAAGTACGTGCGCTGCACGCTGCAGCGCGGCGGCTTCGCGCCCTACTTCATGCAGGTGATGGGCTTCGGCGCGCAGTCGGTGGCGGCCATCGCCACCGCCACGCTCACGCCGGCGCAGAGCAACTGCGCGGTGCCGCTGGGCGTGTGCCGGCAGGCCGGCGCGGGCGCGGGCGCCTCGCCGCCGTTCGGCCTGACGCCGGGCAGCTGGGTCAGCGGCCGCTTCAAGGATGGCGGCGGCAACTGGAACTGGATCGACTTCAGCCCGCCCAATGGCGGCGAGAGCGAGCTCTCGGGCCTGCTCACCGGCAACGGCATGTGCTCGCTGAACGTCAGCTCGCCGGTGGGCGCCCCGGGCAACATGGGCAATGCCGCGGCCAAGGCCTGGAACACGCGCTTCGGCCTGTACCAGTCCGGCTCGACCAACGTCACCAACGCGCCGCCCGACTTCACCGGCTACGGCTACACGACGACCAACTGGCCCAGCGGCGCCAACGCGCTGCCGGACTTCATCGCCAAGCGCGGCACGCACTCGCCCTATGGCAGCAGCGTCGCGGCCGGCAACGCGGTGACCGGCTTGTCGTTGAGCAACGCCTACAACCCGACCACCACCACCGCGCAGCACGTCCAGTACGGCGCGGACCGCCGCCTGGTGATCGCGCCCATCATCGATTGCGCCGCGCTGACCGGCGGCTCCCACACCACCACGGTGCTGGGCTGGGGCTGCATGCTGATGCTGCAGCCGATCGCGGATCCGAACGACACGCTGGTGATGGAGTTCGTCGGCCTGTCGCGCGCCACCGGCAGCCCCTGCGCCTCTTCCGGCGTGGCCGGCGATTCCGCCAGCGTCGGACCGATGGTCCCGGCGCTGGTGCAGTGAGGACGCCATGACCACTGCCCTCGCCGCCCTCGCCGCCCGCTCCCCCCGGCCCCGCGGCCACCGCGCACCGCGCGGCATCGCGGCGGTCGAGCTCGCGCTGCTGATGTCGCCGCTGCTGCTGCTCGTCTTCGGCGCCAGCGAGCTGGGCCGCGCGGTGTTCAGCTACAACATGCTCGACAAGTCGGTGCGCGATGCCGCGCGCCACCTGTCGCAGCACGGCCCGGGCGACACGGCCATCGCCACCGAGGCGCGCTGCCTGGCCGTCTACGGCACCACCGACTGCAGCGGCAGCGTGCTCGCGCCCGGCCTGACGACCGCGATGGTCGCGATCTGCGACGCATCGCTGTGCCCCTCGACGCATGCCAACCAGCTGACCGGCAGCGGCACCGTCAACCTGGTGTCCGCGAGCATCCAGAACTATCCGTACCGGTCGGTGGTCAATTTCGTCATCCCCGACATGAACTTCAACACCATCGCGGTGACGATGAGGGCCCAGCTATGAACCGCCGCGTCCGCTTCCCATCGGCGCCGCGGCCGCGCGCGCGCGTTCGCGGTGTCGCGGCCGTCGAGTTCGCGCTGGTCTGCGGCCTGCTGAGCACGCTGGTGCTGGGCGTGATCGAGATGGGCCGGCTGCTGTGGACCTGGAACGCCGCCGTCGAGGCCACGCGCTATGGCGCGCGCCTGGCCGTGGTCTGCGACATGAACGACAGCCACATCAAGACGCGGATGATCTCGCGGCTGCCGACGCTGAGCTCGTCCAACATCACCGTGACCTACCTGAATCCGCCCAGTGCCGCCAACACCTGCACGCCGGCGGACTGCAAGGCGGTGCAGGTCGCGCTGAGCGGCTACACGCACCGCACGATGATTCCTTTCGTCCCGCTGAACCTGACCCTGCCCGCGTTCGCCACGACGCTGCGCAAGGAGTACATGAACAGCGCCGCCAACGAGGTGTGCCAGTGAAAGTCAAGATCGTCACGGCCGACCCCGCGCATGCCTTCGCCTGGGCCGAGGCCTTGCGCGCCGAGCCCGCCTTCTCGGTCGCCGCGCTGGAACGGCCGCTGCGCGAGGTCAACGCCATCGTCAACGGCAGCCGGCCCGACCTGCTGCTCGCCGAATGCGCCGCGGCCGAGGACTTCCTCGCGCTGGAGCGGCTCGCCGGCGCGCATCCGGAGGTGGACGTGGTGCTGGTCGCGCCCGATCTCTCGCCCGACTTCCTGATGCGCGCGATGCGCGCCGGCGTGCGCGAGGTGCTGCCCGCGCCGGCCTCCGGCGAGACCGTGCTGGCCGCGCTGCGCCGGCTGCAGCGCAAGCGCGGCGCGGGCGCGGCGATCGCCGCCCAGCCGGCGCGCCATGGCGAGCTGCTGGCGCTGGTGTCGTGCAAGGGCGGCAGCGGCGCGACCTTCGTCGCGGCCAACCTGGCGCACCTGCTGGCCGCCGGCGGGCGCCGCCGCGTCGCGCTGATCGACATGAACCTGCAGTTCGGCGACGCCGCGCTGTTCCTGGGCAACCAGACGCCGCCCAGCCACGTGGCCGATGTCGCGCGCAACATCGCGCGGCTGGACGCCGACCTGCTGCAGTCGGCGATGACCGAGGCCGGCCCGGGCCTGTGGGTGCTGGCCGCGCCGGAGGATCCGGCCCAGGCCGCCGACGTCACGCCCGCGCAGGTGCAGGCCATCCTGCGCCAGGCGCGCGAGGGTTTCGACTTCGTCGTCGTCGACGTCGGCCGCTCGCTGAGCGCGGCGACGCTGGCGGTGCTGGACGAAGCCGACCGCCTGTTCGCGGTGCTGCAGCTGACGCTGCCCTTCATCCGCGACGGCAAGCGGCTGCGGGAGGTGTTCCGCTCGCTCGACTATCCGGCGGACAAGGTGCGCTGGATCGTCAACCGCTACCAGAAGGACAGCCAGTTCAGCCTGGAGGACCTGCGCCGCACGCTGGTCATCGACGAGCCGCTGACCCTGCCCAATCACTACGAGGCCGTCGCCGCGGCGGTCAACCAGGGCGTGCCGGTGGACAGCATCGCGCCCGCCAGCAGCATCGCCCGCGCGCTGCGCGAGCTGGCCGCCGGCATCGCGCCGCAAGCGCCGGAGCCGCAGCGGCGCTGGTTGTCGGGCCTGTTCCGGGGAGCATCCGCATGAAGGACATGACCATGACGCTGCGCGAGCGGCTGGGCGCCGCGCTGCCGGGCTTCGCGCCCGCCGACGGCGCGCCCGAGGAAACGGCCGCCGCGCCGACCCAGGCCTACCAGGCGACCAAGACGCGCATCCACCAGCTGCTGCTGGGCCGGCTGGACCTGGAGGCCATGGACGGCCTGGGCACCGACGCGCTGCGCGACGAGCTGCGCCAGATGGTCGAGCGGCTGCTGTTCGAGGAGAACCTGGTCCTGAACGCCGCCGAGCGCCGCGCGCTGGTGCGCGACATCCAGTACGAGATGCTGGGCTTCGGCCCGATCGAGCCGCTGCTGGCCGACCCGACGGTGTCCGACATCCTGGTCAACACCCATGCGCAGGTCTACGTCGAGCGGCGCGGCCGGCTCGAGCTGACCGACGTGCGCTTCGCCGACGACGACCACCTGCTCAAGATCATCGACAAGATCGTGTCGCGCATCGGCCGGCGCGTGGACGAGGCCAGCCCCATGGTCGACGCGCGGCTGCCCGACGGCTCGCGGGTCAACGCGATCATTCCGCCGCTGGCCATCGACGGCCCCATCCTCTCGATCCGCCGCTTCGCCGCGGTGCCGCTGAAGGCGGAGAACCTGATCGAGTTCAAGTCCATGTCGGCCGAGATGGCGCGCTTCCTGGCGGCGCTGTCGCAGGCGCGGGCCAACATCCTGATCTCGGGCGGCACGGGCTCGGGCAAGACGACGCTGCTGAACATCCTCAGCGGCGCGATCCCGCACAGCGAGCGCATCGTGACCATCGAGGACGCGGCCGAGCTGCAGCTGCAGCAGCCGCACGTGGTGCGGCTGGAGACGCGGCCGCCCAACATCGAGGGGCGCGGCGAGGTGGCGCAGCGCGCGCTGGTGCGCAACGCGCTGCGGATGCGGCCGGACCGCATCATCCTGGGCGAGACCCGCGGCGCCGAGGCGCTGGACATGCTGCAGGCGATGAACACCGGGCACGAGGGCTCGATGACCACGGTGCACGCCAACACGCCGCGCGACGCGCTGGCGCGGCTGGAAAGCATGATCGCGATGGCCGGCGTGGACCTGCCGGCCAAGGCGGCGCGGGCGCAGATCGCCTCGGCCATCGGCGTGATCGTGCAGGCCAACCGGCTCTCCGACGGCACGCGCAAGCTGACCAGCATCCAGGAGCTCACCGGCATGGAGGGCGACACGGTCACGCTGCAGGAGATCTTCTCCTTCAAGCAGACCGGCGTGGGCGCGGGCGGCGCGGTGCAGGGCTACTTCAGCGCCACCGGCGTGCGGCCGCGCTGCTGGGACCGCCTGTGCGCGCGCGGCGTCGACCTGCCGCAGACGCTGTTCACGCCGATGCGCGTGGAGATCTGAGGAGCGCCGCCATGGACCTGAGCCTGATCCTGTTCGCCGGTGTCGCCTTCCTGGCGGTGCTGCTGGCCCTGGAGGGGCTGTACATCCTCTGGGCCTCGCGCCACAGCGCCGAGGCGCGCCGCATCAAGGCGCGGCTGGCGGCGCTGTCGGGCGACACGCCGGCCGGCGTGGCCAGCATCGAGCGCACGATGGCGCCCGAGCGGCTGCCGCGCCTGAACGCGCTGATCGCGCTCACCGGCCCGGGCCGCAAGCTGCGCCGGCTGACCGGCGCGGCGGCGGTGACGGCGTCGGTGGCGGAGCTGCTGCTGCTCTCGATCGCGCTGGCCGCCTGCGGGCTGCTGCTGCCGCCGCTGCTGGGCAAGCCGGTGGTGGTGGGGCTGGGCGCGGCGCTGGCGCTGGGCGCCCTGCCGTGGTGGCGCGTGGCCTCGCGCGCCGCGGACCGCATCGCGCGCATCGAGCGCCAGTTCCCCGAGGCGCTGGACCTGATGGGCCGCGCGATGCGCGCCGGCCATGCCTTCCCGTCGGCGATCCGCATGGTGGCCGAGGAGATGCCCGCGCCGCTGGGCCGCGACTTCCGGATGCTGTTCGACGAGATCAACTACGGCGTGCCGGCCAACGACGCGCTGGCGCACCTGGCCGAACGCGTGCCGATCGCCGACGTCAGCTACTTCGTCGTGGCGGTGATGATCCAGCGCGAATCGGGCGGCAACCTGGCCGAGCTGCTCGACAAGATCGCGGCGCTGGTGCGCGAGCGGCTGCGCCTGCTCGGCGAGATCCGCACGCTGTCCGCCGAGGGCCGCCTGTCGGCGCTGATCCTGACGGCGCTGCCCTTCGGCGTGGGCCTGGTGGTGAACATCGTGAACCCCGAATTCATGGCGGTGCTGTGGACCGATCCGATGGGGCTGCGCATGGTGGGCGTGTCGCTGGCCATGATGGCCGCGGGCATCTACTGGATGCGCCGCATCATCCGCATCCGCGTCTGACGCGCATCGGCAACGCCCCTCCCGCACGCCCCCGGCACGCCCCTCGCCAAGGAGTCCCCGACATGTCCCCGATGCAATGGATGGTGCTGGCGCTGGTGTTCGTGGTCGTGGTGTCGGCGGTGCTGGGCGTGGCCGCGCTGCTCAAGCCGGATCCGGCGCGGCAGCGGCTGCGCGCGATCGAGGGCGGCGACCCGGCGCGCGCGCCGTCGGGGGACCGGCTGATGCAGGTGGTGGCGGAGCTGACGCGGCCGATCAGCCGGCTGTCGATGCCGGAGGAAGGCTTCGAGAAGTCCAGCATCCGGCTGCGCTTCGTGCATGCCGGCATCCGCAGCCCGATCGCGGGCACCGCCTTCTTCGGCCTGAAGACGCTGCTGACGCTGGGCCTGCCGCTGGCGGGCTTCGCGGCGATGTCCACCAGCGGCGACCTGCCGCGCGGCGCGCCGCTGATGATGATGCTGCTGGTGCTGGCGTCGGTGGGCTACTACGGGCCCAACCTGGTGCTGAACCGGCTGGTGACGGTGCGCCAGCGCGAGATCTTCGAGTCCTTCCCCGATGCGCTGGACCTGATGACGGTGTGCATGGAGGCGGGCCTGGGCACCGAGGCGGCGATGCTGCGCGTGGCCGATGACCTGCAGCTCAAGAGCCCGGCGCTGGCCGACGAGATGCGGCTGGTCAACCTGGAGCTGCGGGCCGGCTCGGACCGGGAGCGGGCGCTGCGCAACCTGGCGATCCGCACCGGGGTCGAGGAGGTGGACGGCTTCGTCACGATGATCAGCCAGGCCGAGCGCTTCGGCACCAGCATCGCCGCGTCGCTGCGCATCCATGCCGAGATGCTGCGCACCCGGCGCCGCCAGCGCGCCGAGGAGGCCGCCGCCAAGATCGCGCTGAAGCTGCTGTTCCCGCTGATCTTCTGCATCTTTCCCTCGCTGATGGTCGTGCTGATGGGCCCGGCCATGATCCAGATCTACCGTGTCCTGCTGCCTACGATGGCGGGCAACTGAGGAGGAGTCATGCGTGTGCAAAGCCGATTTCCGTCGCCCGCGTCCACCCTGCCCGCCCCGGCGCTCGCCGGCGCCGGCCCCGGCCTCGCCGGCGGCGTCCCCGGCGTCCCCGATGGCGTCGACGTCCCACTCGATCTGGATCCCGCGCACGGTCTTGGCGCGCCGCACGAGGCGCTGGCGCCTGCCGCGCGGCGACGGGGCGGCCGCGCTGGCGGGCTGCGTCGGGCGCTCGCGCTCGGCTCGGCGGCGTCGGCATTGACGCTGGCGGGCTGCGCGCTGTGGCCGTCCACGGCGCCGCCGCGCGGCTACCAGATCGCGCCGGTGTACCGCGTCGACGACACGCCGCAGGCGGTCGAGGCCTACCTCGCCGCCGGCCGCTACTTCGAGGGCTCGCGCGACTGGGCGCGGGCGGCGCAGTCCTACCGCAAGGCGGCGGAGCGCGACATGGCGTCCGAGGCGGCCTGGGACGGACTGGGCCGCGCGTTCGCGTCGGCGGGCCGGCTCGACGAGGCCGAGGCCGCGCTGCGTCACGCGGTCGCGCTCGCGCCGCGGCGCGCGCGGGCCCACAACAACCTGGCCTACGTGCTGCTGCTCAAGGACGAAGCGGCGCCGGCACTGGCGGCGCTCGACGAGGCGCTGAAGCTCGATCCCTCGCATGCGATGGCGCGCGCGAACCGCGACGAGGCGATGTCGCGGCTCGCCGCCGCGCGGCCGGCGACGGCGATCGCCTTGCCGCCGCTGCCCGCGCTGGACACGTCGGTGATCCCCACGGCCCGCGTGCCGTCGTCCGCGCTGGCCACGATCGCGGCGGCGGCCTCGCTCGGCGACGCGCTGCCGCCATCCGCCGCCTGCGAGCGCCCGAAGCGGCTCGAGGTCAGCAACGGCATGGGCGCGACCGGCCTGGCGGCCCGGGTGGATGGCTGGCTGACGCGCCGCGGCCTGCCGCGCGCGCGCCTGACCAACCAGCCGGCCTACGACGTGGCGCGGACCCGCGTGGACTACGGCGCCGGCCAGGCCGATGCGGCGCGCTGCGTCGCCCGGGCGCTGCCGCCCGGCACGCCGCCGGAGCTGCGCGAGCAGGCGGGGTTGCGCGGCGACGTGCGCCTCGTGATCGGCCGCGACTGGCCCGCGCGCGCCGCCGCGCCGGCCGGGATGCTGGCCGGTCTCTGAACCCGGACCGCGGCGCCGCCGAGGGCTCGCGGCGGCTCAACGGCCGCGCTGCCCCGGGGACCTACACTTCGAGCCCATGCAGATCTCTCCCGCGGCGCTCGCCGCCGCCCCGGCGCCTTCGGCGCTGAGCCACTCCCCGCTGATGCTCACCGCCGTCTTCGTCGCCGCGGTGATCCTGTCCTTCCTGTTCAAGCTCTGGCTCTCGTCGCGCCAGATGCGTCACGTGGCGCGGCATCGCGGCGCGGTGCCCGCGGCCTTCGCCGGCACGGTGCCGCTGGCGGCGCATCAGAAGGCGGCCGACTACACCGTCGCCCGCGGCCGCTTCGGCACGCTGCACCTGGCCTGGGACACCGCGCTGGTGATGGGCTGGACGCTGCTCGGCGGGTTGGACCTGCTCAACCAGTGGGCGCTGTCGTGGCGCCCCGAGCTTGGCGACATGGGCTACCAGCTCGGCCTGCTGACCGCGTTCGCGCTGCTCTCCAGCCTGCTCGACCTGCCCTGGTCGCTCTACAACACCTTCCGGCTGGAGGAGCGTTTCGGCTTCAACCGCACGACGCTCAAGCTCTTCATCGCCGACGGCCTGAAGGGCCTGGCCCTGGGCGCGCTGCTGGGGCTGCCGATCGCGGTGCTGATCCTGTGGCTGATGGCCAAGGCCGGGCCGGTCTGGTGGCTGTGGGCCTGGGGCGCGTGGATGGCCTTCAACCTGCTGATGCTGGTGCTCTATCCCACCGTCATCGCGCCGCTGTTCAACAAGTTCCAGCCGCTGGAGGACGCCGTGCTGCGCGAGCGCGTGCAGGCGCTGATGGCGCGCTGCGGCTTCGCGGCCAAGGGCCTGTTCGTGATGGACGGCAGCCGCCGCTCGGCCCATGGCAACGCGTACTTCACCGGCCTGGGCGCGGCCAAGCGGGTGGTGTTCTTCGACACGCTGCTCGCGCGCTTGAATCCGCCCGAGGTCGAGGCGGTGCTGGCGCACGAGCTCGGCCACTTCAAGCGCCGCCACGTGCCGCAGCGCATGGCGCTGATGTTCGCGATGAGCCTGGCCGGCTTCGCGCTGCTGGGCTGGCTCAGCAGCCAGGCGGGCTTCTATCTGGGCCTGGGCGTGCGGCCCAGCCTGGACGCGCCCAACGACGCGCTGGCGCTGCTGCTGATCATGCTGGCGCTGCCGCCGTTCTCGTTCTTCCTGACGCCGCTGATGTCGTTCTGGTCGCGCAAGCACGAGTTCGAGGCCGACGCCTACGCCTGCGCGCAGGCCAGCGGCGCCGACCTGTCGAACGCGCTGCTCAAGCTGCACGAGGACAACGCCGGCACGCTGACGCCGGACCCGGTGTTCGCGCGCTTCTACTACTCGCATCCGCCGGCCAGCGAGCGCCTGGCGGCGATCGCCGCGCTGGGCGTGCCGACGGGACACCCCGCATGAGCAAGGCCGTGCAGATCGGACTGGTGGTGCGCGGGCATGGCCGGCATTACGTCGTGGAAGACCAGGAGGGCACGCGGGTGCACTGCCTGACTCGCGGGAAGAAGAGCGATTGCGTCGTTGGCGACCGCGTGCGTTGGCAGCGCAGCAGCGACCACGAGGGCGTGATCGAGAAGGTCGAGCCGCGGAGGAACCTGCTGTTCCGGCAGGACGAGTGGAAGACCAAGAGCTTCGCGGCCAACCTGGATCGGCTGCTGATACTGGTGGCGGTGGAGCCGCAGTTCTCGGAGTCGCAGCTGACGCGCGCGTTGATCGCGGCGGAGAGCGCCGGCATCGCGGCCGACATCGTGCTGAACAAGACCGACCTGCCCGGCGCCGATGCGGCGCGGGCGCGACTGGCGCCGTACAAGGCGATGGGTCAACGGGTGCTGGAGCTGAGCTTGAAGGGCCGAGCGGAGGAGTCGCGCGAGACGCTGCGGCCGCTGCTGCACGGGCAATCGACGCTGGTGCTGGGGCCCAGCGGGACTGGCAAGAGCACGCTGATCAACCTGCTGGTGCCGGATGCGCAGGCGCAGGTTGGGGAGATTTCGCAGGCGCTGAATTCCGGGCGCCACACGACGACCACGACGCAGTGGTACTGGATGGATGCGGCGCGGGAGGATGCGCTGATCGACTCGCCGGGGTTCCAGGAATTCGGGCTGAGGCAGATCGCGGCGCCGGATCTGGCGAGCTACATGCCTGATTTCAAGCCTTATCTGGGCGAGTGCCGGTTCCACAACTGCAGCCATCGGCACGAGCCGGGCTGCGCGGTGCTGACGGCCGTCGAGGCGGGGCGCATCAGCCCGTCGCGCTATCGGATCTATGACGAGCTCTGGGAAGAGCTCAGCGCGCCGCCGAAGTACTGAATCCGCGCTGGACAACTCATTTGCGGTGCGCGGCGAAAGCGTTGGCCGTTTGCCCGTACTCCGTCGTGCCGCCGTGAGCCCGCCCCGCGCGCCCTTACAGCGTGTTAGCGGGACGGTGCTCGTAGCGCCGCACCGTGTCAGCATCGGGACCGTCTTCGAAGGCCGCTCGCATCGCCTCGCGGATCTCCTCCCAAACGCCTTCACGCGCGAGCGCGGGGATGTCCTTGGCCAGCGCGTTGGTCAGCTTGCCCTCGTTGGCCTCCAGGGACCGGATGACTCGATCGACCTGAGCGTCCGGCATCTCGATCACGTCCTTGATGGCCGTCCTGGCGCGCGCGTGCGAACGCATGTACTTCGACTCCTCACGCATTTCCTCGCGGATGGTGCGGCTGACGATCTGGGCGAGATAGACGACGTGCGCCGTCAGGTCGGGCATGCGCCACAGCGGCTGGGCGCGGGAGGTGTCTTGCAGGTGGAGGTTGGAGCTGACGCCGTCGGGGTAGGTGACGTTGGCACCGAAGGAGTAGTTGCCTGCGAGCGCCTGCATGAGGGGCCGGGAGACCTCCTCAAGAATGCGGTCGTAGGCGCGACGTTCGCCGTGGTCGGCGGTGATGATCGCCGAGATGGGAATGATCAGGGGATCGGGCACCGCCCCGTCGCGCCGCAGCAGGTCGTTGACCAGAAAGCGGTGTACGCGGCCATTGCCGTCAGCCATGGGGTGGATGTAGACGAACCCGAACGCGGCGACCGCCGCGCGCAGCACGGGCGATTGGCCTCGAGTACGGTTCAGGAACGTCTCCAGCCCCTGGAGCATGGCGGTCGCGTCGGCGGCCGGCGGCGCGATGTAATGCACCACCTCCTGGTACCGCACAGACTCGCCCACGAAAACCGGTGATTGCCGAATGCCTAGGGCGTCCAGCGTCGTTCGCTCGCCCAGGATCTCGCCCTGCAGCTGCGCCAAGTCCTCATGGGTGAGCGGGACGCTGCCCTGCCCGGTGCGACGGCCCATGACGGCGGCAAAGCGCTGGATGCGCGAAAGGCGATCGCCTTCGCCCTCGATGGCGAAGCTGGACTTGCTCTCGCGCAGCGTCATCCACACCGCTGAGCGCATCAGCAGCTCGTCGCCGAACTCCTCACGCAGGTTCGCCAGCAGACCGGCCACGTCGACGGCGATCGCCTCCAGAGCCTGGGGGCACTTGCGCACCAGCGGACAGAACAGGCGCGTCCCGGGCATGTTGTCGCGCACCCGGAAGCGACGCACGGACTGGGCGTCCTGCTCGTTGGCGGCCACCACCTTGTCCGCGTCCAGGGCGTCCACATAGTTGCCGTAGGGCACGTCGTCGACATCCAGCCGGGTCTCGGTCAACCACTCGAACAAGAAGCACGCGCGGCGCGCGTACTGGCCGGTCGGCTCGTCAGTGATCCACAGCTGCAGCTCGCCGCGGTCACACACGGCGAACAACCGCGCCAGCAGTTGCAGAGACGGCACCTCATGCTTCAGATGAAAGGCGAGATGTCCGCGCAAGGACGCCGCCGGGCGCATCGCCTCGACGTAGGTCTCCTGCGTTCGTCCGTCGGGCGTGCTGTGGGTGCTGCGGCGCCCGCCGATGGCGCTCGTGGTGGCCAGAGGCTGTGTCAGTTCCAGCCGATATTCGCGCGCAAGCCAGGCGCCGCCAATAAGGTCTTCCATCCCGCGATTTTGCTCGAAAACAGTTTTCACTGCTCAAAAACGATTACCCGAAGCACTGTTCCGCACAAAATCAATTACGCACCCACCGGGAAAGCTCGGCCTTGCCGGCCTCGCAATCCCTCGATCTCACCCGGTGATATCTCGGTGATCTATCGTGATCAAGCCGAGTCCAGGCCCAGCAGATCAGCGCTCCAGCCTTGGATCAGCCGGCGTCGCGTCATGGACTTCGCGGACCTCGGCGTCGATCACCTCGCCTCGCGGCGCGCGTACCGCCGCGCCCATGCCGCCGGCGCGGAACGCCTGCGAACGGAACTGCGCCGCGCGCTGGAAGGCCGCCGTGTGCAGCGTCGGCTTGCGGCCGCGGATCAGGCTCCACAACAGCACGACGCCGAAGATCACCAGCCCCGCGGCGAGCACCGCCAGGAACAGCACCAGCGAAGCCACCGCCAGCACGAGGCGGACAGCGATCGAGAAGAGAGCGGACAGGGCGTTCATCAGTCTTTCAAGTCGGGGCGATCAAGCGATTTCAAGTGCGTGGAAGACGAAGCCGCCATCAGCCTCGGCCGATGTAAGGCATCTTCGTGGCCATCACCGTCAGGAACGGCACGTTGGCCGACAAGGGCAGTTCCGCCATGTACAGCAGCGCGCTGGCCGCGTGCTCCACCTCCATCACCGGCTCCACCATCGTGCCGCCATGCGCCTGCGCCACGCCATGCTTGAAGCGTTCGGTGAGGTCGGTCTCCGCATTGCCGATGTCGAGCTGCCCGGCGGCGATGTCGTGCTTGCGACCATCCAGCGCCAGCGTCTTCGTCAGGCCGGTGATCGCGTGCTTGGTGGCGGTGTAGGCGATCGAGCCCGGCCGCGGCGCGTGCGCCGAGATCGAGCCGTTGTTGACGATGCGCCCGCCGCGCGGCGACTGCCGCTTCATCAGCCCGAAGGCGGCGCGCGCGCACAGGAAGCTGCCGGTCAGGTTGACATCGACGACGGCGCGCCAGGTCTCGACGCTGAGCTCGTCGATGTCCATCGCGGGCGCGCCGCGGCCGGCGTTGTTGAACAGGAAGTCGAGCCGGCCCCAGCGGCGTTCGATCTCGGCGAACGCGGCGGCCACCTGCGCCTCGTCGGCAACGTCGGTGGGCAGCACCAGGGCACGTTCAGGGGCGATGGCGGCGGTCTCGCGCAGCGCGTCCTCGCGGCGGCCGAGCAGCGCGACCTGCCAGCCGGCATGCATCAGCGCCCGCGCGGCGGCGCGGCCGATGCCGGAGCCGGCGCCGGTCACGGCCGCGAAGCGCGTCTGCACCGGATGCTTGAGGGGCGACGCGGCCGCGAGCGGGACGACCTCGGGCGAGGCGTTCGCATCGGCGGCGACGGGATCGAGGGCGGCGTGGGCGGAGTCCATCCCCGCATCATAGGGAAGCCGGAAGCCGCGCCCCCTCTCCCCGCCCTCTCCCCCCGTGGGGGCGAGGGAGTTGGTGTGGGAGCGAGGGAGTGGGTGTGGGGCGAGGGAGTGGGTGTGGCGGCGCTGGGAGAATGGCTCCTCGCCGGGGAGTCAGCGCAGCGGCGTGACCACGCCGCGGCCTTGCGACCAGATGATCGCCACGACCTGCTGCGCGTCGTAGAGCGCGTTCACGTGCGCGATGCGCATCGAGTAGTAGTCGCCCTCGGCGGCCATCACGTCGAACAGCGAGCGCTTGCCGAGCTGCTGCCACTGCTGCAGCGTGAAGCCGCGCACCCGCTCGCTGTTGCGCAGGATGTCGACCAGCCGGCGCGAACGGTCCAGCGACGAGGACGCCGCCTCGTACATCTCCTGGACGCGATAGCGCTTGGCATCGATGGTCTCGTCGCGCTGCAGCGACGCGGCCTGCGCGCGCCGGCGTGCCGAGGTCAGCGCCGAATCCGCGCCCGGCTGCACGATCGGGATGTTGACCGTCACGCCGCCGACCCAGTCGGTCTGGCGCGCCTGGCCCACCGTCGTGTTGCCGGAGACCAGCAGGCTCACGCTGGGCTGCTGCCCGGCGCGCACCGATTCCGCGTAGCTGCGCTGCGCCTGCGCCTGCGCAGCCGCGGCGGCCACGTCGGGCGAGACCATCACGTCGGCCAGCATTTCATTGAGGTCGGGCAGCCGCGCCAGCACCGAGCTCATCGCCGCGCCGCGCGGCAGCTCGTCGCCGACGAAGCGCTTGAGCCGTACCTCGGTCTGGCGCAGCGCCGAGGTGGTCTGCTCATAGGACAGGTCCGCCTGCTGCAGGCTCTTCTGCGCCTGCACCAGCTCGCTGGCGCGGCCGCGGTCGGCCTTGGTGATGATGTCCAGCGCCTCGACCAGGCAGGCCATCTTGCGCACGTACTGGCTGTAGACCTGCGCCTGCAGCTGGTAGCGCCCGCGGTCCAGCGCCAGCGACACGGTCTGCAGCGCGACCTGCTCTTCGGCGCTGGACTGGCCGTAGCGCGCCGCCTCGAGCAGCTGCGACTTCCATTCGGTGAGCTTGGTGATGCGGCCCGAGTCGTAGATCGGCGCGGTCACGCTCAGCGAGCCGCGACCCTGCAGGCCGCTGGTGTGGTTGCCGGGGCCGTCGCCCGGCAGGATGGTGCCGGTGTGCGCGCCGGTCAGGCCCAGCGTCACCGTGGGCATGCGCTGCGCCTTGGCTTCCTCGTAGTCGGCCTCGGCGGCCTGCGTCAGCAGCCGGGTCGCGCCCAGCGCCTTGCTGCGGCCCATCGCCCGGTTGACGAGCTCCTGGAGCTGCGTGCGCGGATCGGAGTCGGCCACCTCCAGCAGCGCGGCGTCCTTGGCGGACAGCTGCGCGGGCGGCAGCGTGCGCTCGTCCGAGCAGCGGCTGGGCGGCGGGTCCTGCGCGAGGACGGGCGCGCTGAAGCCCGCGAGCGCGGCCGCGACGGCGGCGCCCCAGGCGGTCAGGCGGGTGGAGGAGGCGCGCCGCAAGCTCCGGCGCGGAGTCGAAATGGTCATGGTCACGCGTACTGCCAGCAAATTCCCATGGCCTCTACTGGACCAGCTTGGCAGCAAACCGAAGCGCCGATAAGGCGGCGCCGGACCACCCAGTTCAGCGCTCGCGCAGCGCTTCCTTGGACTTCAGCATCGGACGCAGCAGGTAGCTCAGCACCGAGCGCTCGCCGGTGCGGATGTCCACCATCGCCGTCATGCCGGGAATCACCGGCAGCGGCTCGCCCTTGGCGCGCAGCGTATTGCGCTCGGCCGTGATGAGGACCCGGTAGTAGGTGCCCTCGTTGTTCTTCTCGGTCTCGCCCAGCGCGTCCGGGCTGACGTACTCGATCTTGCCGTGCAGCCCGCCGTTGACGTTGAAGTCGTAGCCGTTGAGCTTGACGATGGCCTGCTGCCCGACCTGGATGTAGCCGATGTCCTTGGGCTTGATGCGCGCCTCGATCAGGATGCGCGGGCCGATGGGGACGATCTCCATGATGGGCGCGCCCGAGGCGATCACGCCGCCGACCGTGTTCATCTTGATGTTCTTGACCAGCCCCTTGACCGGCGACTTCAGCACCGAGCGCGTCACCGCGTCGCGGCGCACGACGAGCTGCTCGTCCAGCTGCGCCAGGTCGGTCTGCGCCTTGGACAGCTCGGTGCTGGCGTCCTGGCGGAAGCGGCTGATGCGCTCGTTGCGCTGCTGCTGCAGCTCGTTGACCTGGCGCGTGACGCGCATCACCTCGACGTTGGACATCAGCCCCTTGGCCGCCATGTCCTGCGCCAGTTTCTGCTCGGTGGCGAGCAGGCCGATGCTGCGGTTGATGCTGGACGTGGCCTCGTCCAGCACGCGGCGGCGGGTGTCGAAGACCTCGGTCTCGCTGTCGACCAGGCGCTGCACCTTGCGCACCTCGTCGGAGAACTTCAGCGGCACGCCCAGCGCCTCGGCGCGCAGCCGCGCCACCTGCGCCATCAGGCCCAGGCGCTTGGCCTGGCTCTCGTTCTCGGCGGCCTCCGCGCGCGTCGGGTCGAGCTCGGCCAGCGGCTGGCCGGCCTCCACTTCCTCGCCCTCGTGCACCAGCAGCCTGCCCAGCGTGCCGGACTCGAGGCTGGCGATGACCTGCTCCTTGCCGTCGGGCACGATGCGCGCGTCGCTGCGGGTGACCTCGTCGACGGTGGCGATCGCGGACCAGACCAGCCCCACCAGCAGCACCGCCGCCAGCAGGTACAGGGCCCAGACGGCGCGCGGCAGCGGCTCGTCGATCAGCGCCGACTGGACGCTGCTGACGAACAGGCCTTCCTCGCGGCTGAGGGTGGTGGACTTGGACATGGCGCGGAGCTCAGACGGACGCGGCGCGGTTCATGGCCTGCGCGGCCGGATGCACGTGGACCGGGGCGCCCTGCGGCGCCTGGCCCGGCTGCGGTTGCGGCTGGGCCGGCTGCTGGCCCGGCGGGCGGGCGCCGGACAGCGCGGCCAGGACCTGGTCGCGCGGACCATCCATGACCAGCCGCCCGCTGTCGACCACGACGATGCGCGAGACCAGCTCCAGCACCGCCGGACGGTGCGTGACCATGATCAGCGTGCAGTTGCCGGCGGCATCGCGCAGCTGGCGCAGGAAGGCGATCTCGGACTGGGCGTCCATCGAGCTGGTGGGCTCGTCCATCAGCAGGATCTGCGGCTTGGTGACCAGGCTGCGCGCCAGCGCGACCAGCTGGCGCTGGCCGCCCGAGAGCAGCGAGCCCATCTCGCCCACCGGCAGGTCCCAGCCCATCGGATGGCCGGCGACGACGCGGTCCAGGCCGGTCAGCTTGGCGACCTCGACCAGGCGCTGGGCGTCGACATGGCGGCCCATCAGCACGTTGTCGCGCAGCGTGCCGTGGAACAGCCGCGGCTCCTGCGAGACGAAACCGACCTTGCCGCGGAACTCGGCCGGATCGACCTGGCGCAGGTCGATGCCGTCGATCTCGACGCTGCCCTCGGTCGGCTGGTACAGCCCGGCCAGCATGCGCAGCACCGTCGACTTGCCCGAGCCGATGCGGCCCAGGATCGCCAGGCGCTCGCCCGGCTGGATGCGCAGCGTGACGTTGCGCAGCACCTTGGGCGACTGCGCGTCGCCCTGCGCCGGATAGGAGAAGCCGACGTCGTTCAGGCCGATGCGGCCGGTGATCTGGTTCAGCGGGACGTAGTTGCGGGTGGAGTCGCGCTCGACCGGCGCGCTCATCACCGAGTTCAGCGACAGCATCGCGGCGCGCGCGCCCTGGTAGCGCGTGGCCAGGCTGACCAGGCTGTTCAGCGGCACCGTGGCGCGGCCGGCGAACATCACCGCGCCGATCAGCGCGCCGGCGCTGATGACGCTCTCGTTGATCAGGTAGACGCCCCAGACCAGCATGACCAGGTTGATCAGCTGCTGCATCGTCATCGAGATGTTCATGCTCCAGCTGGCCATGGTGCGGGCCTTGAGCGCGGACTCGGCGACGATGGCGGTGGACTGCTCGTAGCGGCGCAGGAAGCGGCCCTCGGCGCCGGTGGTCTTGAGATCCTCCAGGCCCTCGAGCGCCTCGACCAGCGTGCCGTGCAGGTCGGCCGCCTCGGTCATGTTGGTGCGCATCGCGCGGCGCAGGTAGCCCTGGATGCCGAAGCTCATCAAGAGCATCAGCGGGATCGCCGCCATCAGCACCCAGCCCAGCGGGCCGCCAATGATGAAGGTCATCGCCACGAACAGCACCACGAACGGCAGGTCGGTCAGCACCGACATGGTGGCGGAGGTGAAGAAGTCGCGCACCACCTCGACCTGGGCCAGGTAGTGGGCATAGGAGCCGGCCGACGCGGGGCGGTGTTCCATGCGCACGCCCAGCGTCTGGCGGAACAGCTTGGCGCCGACGATCAGGTCGGTCTTGCGCCCGGCCAGGTCGATCAGGTGGGCGCGCAGCTGGCGCGCGAAGAGGTCGAAGACCAGCGCCAGCCCGGCGCCGACCGCCAGGGTCCACAGCGTGACGAAGGCCTGGTGCGGGATGACCTTGTCGTAGATGACCGAGGTCACCAGGCCCGACACCATCATCAGCACGTTGCTCAGCAGCGCGGCGAGCATCGCCGAGCGGTAGTACGGGATGAAGCGCTTGAGCGTGCCGAACAGCCAGTGCGACCCGGCCTGCAGCAGCGGGGTGTCGTCCTTGGCGCCGCCGGCGAGCGGCTTGGCCTGCGAGACCTCCTGCGGCGTGACCGCCAGGATGAAGCCGCTGTACTCCTGGTCCAGCTCGGCGGCCGGGGCGACGCAGGCGGCGGCCTCCGGGCCGGGGAACACCACCTCGTAGCGCACGCCGCTGGCGGCGTCGTCGTCCAGGCGGCGCACCAGCACGCAGGCGTCGCCGCCGTTGAGCAGCAGCACCGCCGGCAGCAGCAGCTGGTTGATCTCCTCGATGCCCTTGCGCAGCAGGCCGGCGTTGTAGCCGGCCTCGCGCATCAGGCGGATGGCCTGGTCGGGGCTGATGGCGCCCTCGACCGGGGCGCCGGCGCGCAGCGACTCGGCCGAGCGGGCGCGGCCATGGTGCTGGGTCAGCCAGGCCAGGCACTGCAGCAGCGGATCGATGGCCGGCTGCTGCGCCAGGTCCGCCAGCGGATCGTGCGGCTCCTCCGGCATGCCGGGCGCGCGCTGGCCGTCCTCGGCCGCCAGGCGCAGGCCGGGGCGGCGGGCGCGCTGGTCGCCGTCGAAGAAGGGGTCGTGCGGCCGGTTCATTTATCGAATCTTGTCAATTTCAGCCGCGATGGGCGAGGGCCAATTGCTCGAATTCACGTTCGATGGCCCGCACGATCGCCGGCATGTCGAAAAGTGCGCTGTCGCGGCCGGCGTCGCGCAGATAGCGCTTGTAGGAGGCGGCACGGCCCGGATTCAGGCCGATCTGGATGGCGCGCTGGACGTATTCCTCCAGCGAGAAGGTGATCAGGTCCGGCAGGCCGGCGGCGGTCAGCAGGCTGCCGCACATGCGGGAGATGTAGCTGCGGCCGGAGCGGGTCAGGATGGGGGTGCCCATCCAGAGGCAGTCGCTGGCGGTGGTGCCGGCGTTGTAGGGGAAGGTGTCCAGCACCAGGTCCGGCAGCTGGAAGCGCGCCAGGTAGTCCGGCGGCGCCACGCGCGGGGCGAAGATCAGCCGGGCGGCGTCGATGCCGGCGGCCTCGGCCTCGCGGCGCAGGTTGGCCTTGGCCCATTCGTTGTCCGCCAGCAGCCACAGCACCGAGCCCGGCACGCCGTGCAGGATGCGCATCCAGGCGCCGAACATCTCGGCGTTCATCTTGTGGTTGTTGTTGAACGAGCAGAAGACGAAGGCGTCCTCGGGCAGCTCGTACTGGGCGCGGGTCGGATCGGCGCCGATCTCGCGCTGGCGATCGCTGACCTGGTAGCAGTGCGGCAGGTAGATGGGCTTCTCGCTGCAGTACGGCAGGTACTCGGGCGGCATCACGAAGCGGTCCGCGATGATCCAGTCCACGCCCGGCAGCAGCGAGGTCGCCGGCAGGCCCAGGTAGCTGACCTGCACCGGCGCCGGGCGGTGCGCCAGGATGTTGGGGCGGGCGCCGCTGGTCAGGCCCTGCAGGTCGACCAGCACGTCGATGCCGGCCTGCGCGATCAGCTTGGCGGCGGTGGCGTCGTCCAGGCCGTGCAGGCGCCAGACCTTGTCCATCGACATCAGGATGCGCTTGCGCAGCGCGGTGCCGTCGTCGCGGCTCCAGTCGAAGGCGTGGATCTCGAATTTCTCGCGGTCGTGCAGACCGTAGAGCTCGGCGGTCAGCAGGCCCACCGCGTGCATGCACAGGTCGCCGGAGAGGTAGCCGATCTTGATCTTCCCCTGCTGGCGCGCGGCGACCGAGACCGGGTGCTTCCAGAGCGCCTCCTTCTGCTTCGTCACCTTCTCGTGGACGAAGCGCTGGGCGGCGCCCATCTGCAGCGCGGGATCGTCGGTGGCGCTCAGCGTGGCCAGCAGCGACGTCGCGATCAGCAGCCTGTTGTGGGTGACCTCGCCAAAGGGCCGGTACACCGGCCACTTGCACTGCTTCTGGCGGATGTGGACGTAATGCTGCATCACGTCCGTTTGTTCCGGGTTGAGGGTCAGGCTGCGGACCATCAGCGCCTCGGACTCCTCATAGCGGCGCTGCAGCTCGAGCAGCCGGGCGGCGTTGTTGAAGGCGTGGGTGCGCAGACCGGTGACGTCGGCGCCGAGCGCCTCGATCGGGCCTTCGCTGTCGTAGACCTCGCGCCAGGCGGCGAGCGCCTCGTCCGCGCGGCCCAGGTGCTCGAGCTGATGACCCAGGTTCAGGCGGCCCTGCGCGAAGCTGGGGCTGATGGCCAGCGCCTGGCGGTAGACCTGCTCGGCGCGCTCGTGCTGCTGGATGTTGCCCAGCACCGTGCCCCAGTTGTAGAGCGCCACCAGGCGCGCGGCGGGCGGCTGGCCGGTCCGGGCGAGCCAGGTCTCGTAGAGGTGGGCGGCGGCGTCGCCCAGGTTCTGGCCTTGGAGGAAGTTGCCCCGGTCCATCAGTTCCGGCAGCGGGAGCGTGCCCTCGCGGGCGCGGCTCAGCAGCTGCTCCCATTCCGGGGCCAGCGGGGCGGGAACGCTCAAGTTCGGCATGCTGGGGCGGGCGATGTCCATGTGAGAGGGCTTTCAGGGCGCTGATGCAGCCGGCGGGCGCAGCCGGACGCTCCGGCGCGGGCCCAGGGGCCGCCTTCTCGAATTGTGTCCCTGCGTTCCCGGAGGTATCCCGGCAAATGGACGGTGCCGACCGTCCATTTCCCTGCCTGGAAATCCCGCCCTGGGCGCGCCGCGGACACCGGCGACCCGCCCAATGAGCCCATATCGGCCGCCGGATCGGGAACTTGAGCACGATTTGAGGCTTCCGTCACGGTCTTATCCGGAGTTCCGGGGACAGGGGCGACTTCCACAATCGCCCCGCGATCCGGGCCTCAGAGCCGGGACGCCGCGCGGAGGATGGTCCGATGGACGTCGAGGGACGCGCGTTTCGCACACCCGCAAGAAGCCACAAGAAGCACGCACCATGCAAGCGAAGCCGAGACCGTCTCGTTGGGATGACCTGGTGGAAGCGGCGCCAGCCGCCGGGCTGGATGAGGTCGAAACACGGGCGATGAATGACGAGCTCACGCGGCGGCGCCACGGGGATTCGATCTTCCAGAGCCTGATGCGTTTGTGGCCGGGGGACGGCCGGCGGCCCCAGGCGAGCGCCCGGGCGATGGCGAAGCTGCGGGCGGCCTTCCGGGCGAGCGTGTCGGATCTGGTGGACGGCGCGGAGACCGCCGACGAGGAGACGCGGGAGCGCGTGGGCGCCCTGCTCCGGCATGTGGTCCATGCGCGGCATCCGCAGGACCTGTGGCACCTGCGGACGGCGATCTACACGGAAGTGGCGCGGGCCTTCGACCAGGCGGAGGCGGAGGCAAGGCTGCTGATGCTCAACCGGCACCTGGAGCAGGGAAAGAGCCTGCTGCGCAGGCTGCTGAGCTGATGGCGGCATGACCCCCTCGCCCCCGGGCGGGCGACGGGGTCATACCGGCCCGCCTGCACTTGCCTTGCGCAAGAACTCCCTCGCCCCCCGCGAGGGGGGAGAGGGCAGGGGAGAGGGGGTGCTTCGAACGGCAGCAGCGCTGTGGCACGAGCCCCCTCTCCCCTCCCTCTCCCCGCAAGCGGGGCGAGGGGGTTGAAAGGGCAGGCGCGCTTACTTCGGCTGTCCCAGGAAGTCCATCTTCCCCAGCGGCACGCCGGCGTGGCGCAGCAGCGCGTACAGCATCGTGGCGTGGAAGTAGAAATTGGGCAGGTTGAAGAAGCGCATGAAGTCCTGGCCTTCGAACTGCAGCGGCTCCTTGTCGCGCCGCGGCACGCTCACCGGGCGGGTCTCCGACCCATTGATCTGCCCCGCGTCGACGCCCTTCAGGAAATCCCGCGTCTTCTGCAGGCGCTGCACCAGTTCATCGAGCGTGGCCTCGTTGTCGGGCCAGCTCGGCACCTCGATGCCGGCCAGGCGCGCCGCGCCGCTCTTGGCGGAATCGCTGGCGATCTGGATCTGCCGCGCCAGCGGCAGCATGTCCGGCGCCAGGCGCAGCGTCAGATAGACCGATTCATCGAAGCCCTTGGCCTTGGCGTGATCGCGCGCGGTGCGGATCCAGGTCTGCATGTTGGCGAGCATGCGGTCGAACACCGGCACGGTGGCGGCGTACAGGTCCATGGAAGTCTCCTTGTCTTGGACGGGGGGATGCGAAGCGGCGCGATGCTAGTCGCTGTTCCGATCTGTTGCACGGCGCTCGCCCAATGGCCTTCAGCCCGTCCAGCGAGGCGAGTAGGATCAACCCCCGCACGCCTATGAACATCATCATCCTCGACGACTACCAGGACGCCGTGCGCAAGCTGCCTTGCGCCGCCAAGCTGGACGCGCTGAACGCCAAGGTCTTCACCAACACCGTCAAGGGGATCGGCCAGTTGTCGATCCGGCTGCGGGATGCCGAAGTCCTCGTAACGATCCGCGAACGCACCCACTTCCCGCGCCAACTGCTGGAGAAGCTGCCCAAGCTGAAGCTGATCTCGCAGACCGGCCGGGTCGGCAAGCACATCGATCTCGATGCCTGCACGCGGCTGGGGATCGCCGTGGCGGAAGGCGGCGGATCGCCGATCGCGCCCGCCGAGCTGACCTGGGCGCTGATCATGGCCGCGATGCGCCGCCTGCCGCAGTACATCGCCACGCTCAAGCACGGCGTGTGGCAGCAGTCGGGGCTGAAATCGGGCTCGATGCCGCCGAACTTCGGGCTCGGAATGGTGCTCAGAGGCAAGACCCTGGGCATCTGGGGCTACGGCAAGATCGGCCAGCTCGTCGCCGGCTACGGCAAGGCCTTCGGCATGCAGGTGATCGTGTGGGGCAGCGAGGGCTCGCGCCTGCGCGCCCAGGCCGACGGCCATCAGGCGGCCGACAGCCGCGAGGCCTTCTTCGAGCAGGCCGACGTCCTGTCGCTGCACCTGCGGCTCTCCGAGGAAACCACCGGCCTGGTCACCGGCGAGGACCTGGCCCGCATGAAGCCGACCTCGCTGTTCGTGAACACCTCGCGCGCGGAGCTGGTCGCGGACGGCGCGCTGGTGTCCGGCCTGAACCGCGGCCGCCCCGGCATGGCGGCGGTCGACGTGTTCGAGTCCGAACCCATCCTCCAGGGCCATCCGCTGCTGCGGCTCGAGAACGCCGTGTGCACGCCGCACATCGGCTACGTCGAGCAGGACAGCTACCAGATGTACTTCGACGCCGCCTTCGACAACGTGCTCAATTACATGGCGGGCAAGCCCACCAACATCGTCAATCCGGATGCGCTGAAGGTGCACCGGTGAGCCCGGCGCCCTCCTCCACGCCCTCCCCCGCGCCCGCCTCCACGGACGGCGATCCGGCGCCCGGCGCGGTGGCCCTGGCCCGCCCCGAGTCCCTCTCCCACCTGTTCTGGGCCTTCAGCCGGCTGGCGCTGCAGGGCTTCGGCGGCGTGCTGGCGGTGGCGCAGCGGGAGCTGGTCGAGCGCCTGGGCTGGATGAGCCGCGAGGAATTCGTCGAGACGCTGGCCGTGGCGCAGGTGCTGCCCGGGCCCAACATCGTGAACATCTCGCTGATGATCGGCGACCGCTTCTTCGGCCTGCGCGGCGCGATGGTGGCGCTGCTCGGGATGATGGGCTTCCCGGCGCTGATCGTGCTGACGCTGGCCGCGCTGTCGACCACCTGGCTGGCGTCGCCCGCGATGACCGGCGCGCTGCGCGGCATGGGGGCGGTCTCGGCGGGGCTGATCCTGGCGACGGGCCTGAAGCTGCTGCCCTCGCTGAACAAGAACCCGATCGGCCTCTGGCCCGGGCTGGCGCTGGCGGCGCTGGTGTTCGGCGCGACCGTGTGGCTGAAGCTGCCGCTGTTCTGGATCCTGCTGAGCGTGGGCGGCCTGGGCATGACGCTGGCGCTGATCGCGCTGAAGCGGAGCCGCGCATGAGCGCGCTGCTGATGGGCCCTCTCAGCTGGCCGGAGCTGGGCGCGCTGATGCTGCACTTCCTGATGCTGTCGCTGCTGTCGATCGGCGGCGCGATCACGACGGCGCCGGACATGCACCGCTACCTGGTCGACGAGCAGCACTGGCTGACCGACCAGAGCTTCACCAGCTCGATCGCGCTGGCGCAGGCGGCGCCGGGTCCGAACATCCTGTTCGTGGCGGTGCTGGGATTCAACGTGTCGGGGCTGATGGGCGCGGCGGCCGCGATGCTGGGCATCCTGCTGCCGTCCACGACGCTGGTCGTGGCGGCGACGCGCTGGGCCCGCAACAACCGCGAGCACCTGGGCGTGCGCGCGTTCACCGTGGGCATGGCCCCGCTGACGCTGGGGCTGATGATCGCGACCGGCTGGCTGCTCGCGGCGCCCTATCTCGTCGAGCCCGGCCACCGCTGGGCCACGCTGGCGATGATCGTCGCGACCGTGGTGCTGACGATGCGGACCAAGATCGGGATCGTGTGGCTGGTCCTGGCGGGCGGCGTGCTGGGGGCGCTGGGACTGGTTTGAGGATAGGGGCCAGCGGCATGGGCCGCTGGAAGACCCTCTCCCCTGCCCTCTCCCGCAAGCGGGCGAGGGAGTTGGCCGGAATCCTTCGAGCAGCGAAGCATCCCCTCGCCCCTTTGGGGAGAGGGTGAGGGAGAGGGGCTCGTCGCAGGACGTCAGGCGTCCTTGGTGCCGAAGATCTTGTCGCCGGCGTCGCCCAGGCCCGGAATGATGTAGCCGTTCTCGTTGAGATGCGAGTCGATCGCCGCGGTCCAGCAGCGGACGTCCGGGTGGGCCTTGTTCAGCGCCGCCACGCCTTCCGGCGCCGCGACCAGCACCAGCGCGCGGATGTCCTTGCAGCCGCGCTTCTTCAGCAGGTCGACCGTGGCGATCATCGAGCCGGCCGTGGCCAGCATCGGATCGACGATCAGCGCCGTGCGCTGATCCAGCTGGCCGACGAACTTCTCGAAGTAGTTCACCGGCTGCAGCGTCTCGTGGTCGCGCGCCAGGCCGACCACGCTGACCTTGGCGTTGGGCATCATGTCCAGCACGCCGTCCAGCATGCCCAGGCCCGCGCGCAGGATGGGCACCACGGTGACCTTGCGGCCGGCGATCTGGTCGATCTCCACCGCGCCGCACCAGCCGTCGATCGTCGTCTTCTCGAGCGGGAAATCCGCCGTCGCCTCGTAGGCCAGCAGCCGGGCGACCTCGCCGGTCAGCTCGCGGAACTTCTTGGTGGACATGTCGCCCTCCCGCATCAGGCCGATCTTGTGCTTGACGAGGGGGTGCGTGACTTCGATGACGGCCATGGCGCTTGGGGATCCGGTAAGAGGACGGGCCCCGCGCGCGGAGCCCCGTCGGATGTTGGCGCGGCCCGCGTCGGGGCCGCTGTGGGCGCGATTATCTCGCGGGCCGCCCGGCCCCGGCCTCAGCCCTTCTTCCGCCGCTGCCGCAGCGCCTCGTACAGGCACACGCCGGCCGCGACCGAGACATTCAGGCTCTCCACCGCGCCCTGCATCGGGATGCGCACCAGCTCATCGCAGGTCTTGCCCGTGAGCTGGCGCATGCCCGCGCCCTCGGCGCCCAGCACCAGCGCCACCGGCCCGGTCAGGTCCAGGTCGTACAGCGTCTTCTCCGCCTGGTCCGAGGTGCCGATCACCCAGATGTCGCGCTCCTTGAGCTCGCCCAGGGTCCGCGCCAGGTTCGTGACCATCAGGTAGGGCACCGTCTCCGCGGCGCCGCTGGCGACCTTGGCCACCGTCGCGTTCAGGCCGACCGCGTGGTCCTTGGGCGCGACCACCGCATGCGCGCCCGCGCCGTCGGCCACCCGCAGGCAGGCGCCGAGGTTGTGCGGATCGGTCACCCCGTCCAGCACCAGCACCAGCGGCGGGCCCTCGACCTCATCCAGCACCTCGTCCAGCGAGTGCGACTTCGCCACCGCCTTGACCCGCGCCACCACGCCCTGGTGGCGGTGCGTGCCGCACAGCGCCTTGAGCCGGTCGTCGTCGCTCTCGACCAAGCGCGCGCCCGCGGCCTCGGCCTTCTCGAGGAACCCGCGCATGCGCTGGTCCTTGCGGGTGGCGTCGAACAGGATCTCCTGCACCGATTCAGGCGCCGTCTTCAGGCGCACGGTGACGGCATGGAAGCCGAACAGGATCTGGGTCTTGGAGGGAGAGGAGCTCATGGGGCGGGATTGTCGCGCACCGGTCGCGGGGGTCGCGGGGTCCGCCCTCAGATCCAGCCGAAGTGCCGCGCGCCCATCAGCGCGCCGATCATCACCGGCTGATGGAGCATGTAGTAGGACAGCGACCACCGCCCCATCGCCGACAGAGGCCTCAGCGCGGGCAGCAGCGGCCGCGCGAACCAGGTCCGCACCGCCGCGGTGCGCATCAGCGCGCAGCCCCACAGCATCGGCCCCAGCCAGGGCAGCACCGGCACGTAGTCCTCGGTCAGCGGCTTGTGCGTGACCAGGCCGACCCAGTTGGTGGTGCGGGTGTCGAAGAAGGGATGCGCGATCAGGAAGGGCAGCGCGATCGCCACCGCCCCCAGCGCCCACAGCGCGGCGGTGGGCAGCCGCGCGAAGCCGAAGCGCACCAGGATCAGCATCAGGGCCATGCCGTGCAGCACGCCGAAGCTGATGAACGAGCGCGGGAACATCCACCACGAGCCGATCGACACCAGCAGCGCGCAGCCCATGATCTGGCCCCAGCGGCGCCAGAAGCGGTCGGCCGTCTGGCCTTGCGCCAGGGCCACCGCCTGGCCCATGCCCGCGCACAGCAGGAACAGGCTGACGATCGCGCTGCGCTGCCAGGTCCAGAAGGGATCGCGGTAGAAGTCCGCCAGGATGACCTTGAAGTAGCTCAGGTCGAAGCTGAAATGGAAGACCGTCATCCAGACCATCGCCACGCCGCGCAGCGCGTCGAGCCGGTCGAACCGCGGCGTCGCCGCACGGGAGGACGGGACCTCCGCCACGGCGTCGGCGCCAGGGACGGGGTCAGGCATTGCGGTCAGGAATCGGGCCGTCGAAGTCATCGGGGGAACAGTCTACACAGAGCGGTGCGCAGGTCGATGACATGCGTCCGGCATCCGATCGGCGGCAAGCCGCGTTCCCCGGGTGAGGGGACAGGCCGCCCCCTGGCGTCTTGGAGGCGGCCTGAGCGGCGCGCCGCCTCAGGCCGACAGCAACTGCCGCACGCGCGCGCGGTGCATGCCGCGCAGCGCCGGCAGCAGCGCGCCGACGTCGCTGTACTCGGCGCCGGAGAGCGCGCCCGCCAGCGATCCGGCGAGCGCCTGGGCCTGCGCCGGCGCCATCGAGGCCGAGGGCCGCGCCGCGGCCTCGAGCTGCCCGTGCAGCTGCGCACGCGCCTGCGCGACCTTGGGCTGCGCCTGCAGCAGCTGACCCAGCGCCTGGCGCTGGCCGGCCGCATCCTTGACCTCCCAGCGCTGCGGCTGCAGCGCCTCGGGCGACGGATCAAGCAGCGCGCGCACCGGCTGGCCGCTCGGGAATCGCTTGCCCTCGCCGCGCAGCGTCAGGCCGTCGCGCAGCGCCGGCCATTGCGACTCGGCGACGCTGAAGACGATCTCCGTCCCCTGCGCCCGCACCGACAGCCCGGCCGGCGTCAGCGCCTTGACCAGCGCCTGCAGCTGCGGCTGCGTGCCCTCGCCCTCCAGCGTCACCGCGATGGCCACGGGCTTCGCCGCGCCGCCGCCGTCCTGCGGCTGGCTGGGCAGTTGCAGCCGCAAGGTCTCCTTCCCGCCGTGCTCGAGCACCGCGAGATCGAGTCCACGCAGCTTGAAGCGCTGTCGCGCCGCACCATCCGCGGGCGCGGCCTGCAGCTCGCCATCGACACGTCCGCCGGCATCGCGGCTGCGCTGCGACCAGAGCAGGCGCAACTGCTCGACCTGTGCGTTCAACGCGGCGGATGGCGGCGCCTGGCGCGCCAGCGCGTCGCTGAGCCCGCCCTTGAGCTGCTGCATCGCCGACGCGAGGCGATCCAGATAATCCAAGCCCTGCTGCAGCCGGCCGAGCTGCAACTGCGCGCCCGGCTCGCGCGCGGCGGATGCCGCGTCGCTCGCGCGCAAGGGCGCGGCCTGTTGGAATGCGGCCGCCGATTCGAGTGAAGCCGGCAACCGAGCCGGCGGCGCGGCATCCGGGATCGCCCCGGCGGTGCCTGCCGACAAGGCCGGCAGGCGATCCGCGCTGGCGCCCCGCGACGCGGGGTCGGCGCCGAAGACCGGTCCGGAGATCGCGTCAGATCGCATCGAACAGGCTCAGCTGACTGACCTTGGCATAGGCCTTCTGCGTCGCCTGCAGCGCCAGCGTGTAGCTGTTCAGGCGCGTGGCGGCCTCGCCGTAGTCGACCTGGCCGATGTCGAGCGCGCTCTGCTGGTTGGCCAGGCTGACCGACGCATGGTTCGAGTCCAGCGTCGACAGGATGTTCTGCCGGCCGCCGAGCTGCCCGATCTTGCCGGCCACGTCGCCCAGCGTCTGGTCGAGCGCGCCGATCATCGCGGTGACATCGGGGCGCACGCCTTCCGCGGTGACGCCCGGCGTGGCCAGCTGGCCGCCAAGCGCGTTGAGCTGCTGGAGGAAGGCGCCCATGCCTTCGAGCGACACGTTCGCGCCGACCGACATGCTGTCCGCCACGGCCACCGGCTGGGTCTGCGAGTTGCCCAGGAAGTTGTAGGCCGCGTCGACGGTGGGCTGGTCGCTGGCAGTGCCGGAGAACAGGTAGCGCCCTTCGGCATTCCTGCTGTTGGCCAGGAACAGCAGGCTGTCGTGCAGGGTCTTGAGCGAGCCCGACATCGCATTCAGATCGTCGCCGGTGTTGCCGCCGTCGGCGGCCCAGACCAGCAGGTCGCGCGTGGCCTGCAGGTCCTCGCGAACGCTGTCGAGGGTGACCTCGCTGGTGCGCAGGCGGCTCTGCAGCGCGCCGATGTTGTCGCGGTACTGGCCCAGCGTGGACTCCTCGCGCGAGAGCCGGGCCAGGCGCAGCGCCGCGATGCTGTCGTCGGAGGGCTTGAGCACGCGCTGGCCCGAGGCCATCTGCTGCATGACGTGCGTCAGGCCCTCGTTGGCGGCCTGCAGCGCGCTGTTCATCGTGGCGTGGTACTGGTTGCTGGCGATGCGCATGGGAGGTTCCGGCGGGGTTCGGGAAAAACGTGGGATGGAGGCGGCCTCAGCCCAGCATCTGCAGCGTGCTGTCGAAGAGCTGGTTCGCGACCGCGACCACCTTCATGTTGGCCTGGTACATCTGCTGGTACTGCATCAGGTTGATGGCTTCCTCGTCGGTGTTGACGCCGGCGCTGGACTTCCAGTCCTCTTCCGCCTGGTCGCGCACGGTGGTCGCGGTCTTCTGCGAGCCCTGGTTCAGCGAGCTCGCCACGCCCAGCTTGCCCACCAGCTGCGTGAACACGTCGCCGGTGATCACCGAGGCGGTGCCGGCGGCATTGCCGGCGGCGTCGAAGGTGGTGATCGTCATCGGCTTGTTCTTGAGCGCGATCAGCGCCGACAGGTTGCCGCTGTCGCCGCTGACGGACGGGCTGGACGAGAAGGCCAGCTGGCCGGCCGTCAGGCCGGTCATGCGCAGCCGGCCGCCGCTGGTGTCGAACAGCGGCTGGCCCGGTGTCGCCGCGGGCGGCGCGAAGCCGGCCGCCAGCTGTGCGTTGAAGGCGTTGCCGATGCCCTGGGCGAGTTCGCTGACGGTGGTCTGCATCGGCTGCAGCACCTGCTTCTGCAGGTCGGCCAGGCCGCCGAGCTGGCCGCCCTGCCCCACGTCGGACAGCGTGAACGAGGTGCTGGCGAAGTTCAGTGTCAGCGCGCCGGGGCCGCTGGTGGCCAGGACCGCCGCATCGGCGCCGACGACCAGCGGCTGGCCGCCCTTGAGCGAGACGCTCTTGGCGCCATCGGGTGTATCGACCACCTGCAGGCCCACCAGCGAGGACAGCGCCTTGATCTTCTCGTCGCGGGCATCCTGCAGGCCGGCGTCGTTCATGCCGGCGCTGCGGCCGGCGGCGATCTGCTTGTTCAGCAGCGCGATGTCCTGCGTCAGCGCGTTGACCTGGTTGACGACACCGTCGCGCTGCGTGGCGATCGCGGTCTGCTGGTTGGCGAAGAGCTGCTGCAGGCTGTCGAAGCGCTTGACCAGGCCGTCGGCGGCGGTCAGCACGGCCTCGCGCAGCGGGCCGGATTCGGGCTGGACGCTGGCGGCGTTGAGCGCGGCGAAGAACTGGTCGATGCCGTGGTTGATGTTGGCCGTGTCGTCGGACATGACCTGCTCGAGCTGCGTCAGGTAGGACTGGCCGGCGCTGTACTGGCCGAGCTGGCTGGTGGCCTGCCACAGCTGCACGTTCTTGAAGCCGTCGGCGAAGCGCAGCAGCTTGGACACCTGCACGCCGGCGCCGCCCTGGGGCGTCTGCACCGAGCCCAGCAGCACGCCGGTGCGGGTGAAGCCCGGCGTCATCGCGTTGGCGACGTTCTGGCTGGTGGCGTTCAGCGCGGCCTGGGCGGCCTGCGCGCCGGTGAGGCCGTTGAAGAGGATGCTCATGGGGTGGTGCGCGGGATGGCGGGGGTCTTGTCAGCGGAAGGCGACCCGGCGGGCGCGGGACTTAAGCCCGCGGCCGGGAGCACCTGGCGGAGCATCAGATCGGCGATGCCGAAGGCGCGCTGCTGGGCGAGCGCGTCGGCCACCAGGCCGTCGGCGAAGTCCAGCATGTCCTGGCCGGCGCGCTTGGCTTCGCCGTCTTCGTCGCCGGCGAGCGCACGCGTGCCGGCGCGCATCTGGCTGATCATCTGCTTGATGAAGAAGGCTTCGAACTTGACGGCGGCATCGGTGGCTTTGGCCTGCGTGCGAGCGTCGATGGCCGGTGCGGGCGCGATATCGACAATCGCGTCGCCCGCGCCGGAGGCGGTTGCCGCCTTCTGAAGATCGATCATTCCGGAGGTCCTTTGTAGTCTTACTGCGGAGGCCACTGGCCCTCACCCCTCCCTCTCCCACTTCGTGGGAGAGGGTGAAAGAGGGGCTCCCGCAAACGGGAGAGGGTGTGAGAAAAGCGCTGGGCGGTATTACCCCCTCGCCCGCTTGCGGGAGAGGGCGGGGGTGAGGGCCAGCGGCGTCACGAAGTCAGATGACCTGCAGTTCTCCTTCAATCGCGCCAGCCTGGTCCAACGCCTGGAGGATCGCCATCAGGTCATCCGGATTCGCGCCGATGCTGTTGACCATGTCGACGATCGCCTGCAGCGAGGTCCCCGCCGGCCATCGGAACATGCGCCCATCTCCTTGATCCACGCGCAGCTGCGACTGCGGCACCGTCTGCGTGCGTCCCTGGCTGAACGCGTTGGGCTGGCTCACCTGCGGCGACTCGCTGATCACGACCTTCAGCGACCCATGCGACACCGCCGCCGGCCGCACCTTGACGCCATCCGCGATGACCACGGTCCCCGTGCGCGAGTTGAAGATCACCCGCGGCAGCGCCGGCGCCGCATCGATCGGCAAGGCCTGGATCTGCGCGACGAACGCGACGCGCTGCGTCGGCTCCGCCGGCGCGCGCACCGTCACGCTGGTGCCGTCGCGCGTCGTCGCCACGCCGGCCCCGAAGCGCTGATTGAGCGCCTCCACGATCTGCGTCGCCGTCTGGAACCCCGGCCGCTTGAGATTGAGCACCACATCCGGCCGCGAATCGAAATCGGTGCCGATCTCCCGCTCGATCGTCGCGCCATTGGGCACGCGCCCGGTCGTCGGCGTGTTCACGGTCACGCTGGACCCGCTCTGCCCCTGCGCGCTCAACCCCGTCACGACCAGGTTGCCCTGCGCCAGCGCATACACCTCGCCATCGGCCGCATGCAGTTCGGTCAACAGCAGCGTCCCTCCTCGCAGGCTCTTCGCATCCCCCAGCGACGACACGGTGATATCGATCGCCTGGCCGCGCCGGTACCCGGCCGGGAAACTCGCGCTGACCATCACGGCCGCCGCGTTGCGCGACTTGGCCTCGGTCTTCTCGGGCAGCTTCACGCCGAACTGCTTGAGCAGGTTGCCCACCGACTGCCCGGCGAATTTCACCTGCGTGCTGTCCCCGCTGCCGTTCAAGCCGACCACCAGGCCATAGCCCAGCAACTGGTTCTCCCGCACGCCTTCCACGTCCACCAATTGCCGCAACTGCTGCGCGCCCAACGCCGGCGCGGCCGGCATCGCAGCCACCGCGCCGAACACCAGCGAGATCAAGAGCTTCTTCATGTCGGTCATGGCCTCAGATCGGATTCCAGGGGCTGTTGAACCAGCGCGAGAACCAGCCCGGCGTGTTGGCGTCGGCCAGATGGCCGCGGCCGCTGTAGGCAATGCGCGCGTTGGCCACGCGCTGAGACGACACGCGGTTCTCGCTGTCGACATCGGCGGAGCGGACATAGCCGGCCACGCGCACCAGTTCCTCGCCCTGGTTCAGCGTCAGGCTCTTCTCGCCATGCACGCGCAGCAGGCCGTTGGACATCACCTCCTGCACCACCACCGTGACCGCGCCCTGCAGCGTGTTCTGCTGCGTGCTGCTGCCGCTGCCGCTGAAGTCGCGGTTGCCGTTGATGCCGTAGCTGCGCTGCTTGCCGTTCAGGTCGAGGTTGAAGTCGCTGCCGCTCTTCTTCGCGCTCTGCGTGTTGGCGCTCTTGCTGGCCTGCGTGGCCTCCTCGAGCACGATGGTCAGCACGTCGCCGGCGCGGAACGCGCGCGTGTCGGCGATCAGGCTGGCGCTGCGGCCCGCCACGAACACGCCGCCACCCGACGGCCGCGGCATCTCGCCGATCGGCAGCGGCAGGCCGCCGGGATCGGCGCTGGGCAGCGCCGGCGGCGCGATGGCGGCGCAGCCGCCCAGCGCGAGCGCGGCGGCGGCGTTCATCGCCACGAGGAGGCGGACGGCAAGGCGGGTCATGGCCGGGCTCCGGTCAGCGGGCGGCTTGCGCCAGCACCTGCAGCATGTTGTCGGCCGCCGAGAGCACCTTGGTGTTCATCTCGTAGGTGCGCTGCGCCGCGATCATGTCGACCATCTCCTCGACCACCTGCACGTTCGAGCCCTCCAGCGCGCCCTGCTTGAGCTTGCCCAGGCCGTTCTCGCCGGGCACGCCCTCGGTCGGCGCGCCGCTGCCGGCCGTCTCCTGATAGAGGTTGTCGCCCAGCGCCAGCAGGCCGGCCGGGTTCACGAAGTGGGTCAGCCGCAACTGGCCGACTTCCTGCGGCGCCGCGTTGTCGGCGGTGGTGATCGCGACCACGCCGTTCTCGCTGATCGTCAGCGACTTGGCGTTGATGGGGATGGTGATCTCCGGCTGCAGCCGCTGGCCCTGCGCGTTGGTCAGCCGGCCTTCCGGGCTGATGCTCAGCTGGCCGGCGCGCGTGTAGGCCGGACGGCCATTGGGCCCCTCCACCTGCAGGAAGCCGTTGCCGACGATGGCGACGTCCAGGTTCTGCCCGGTCGTCTGCAGGCTGCCATTGGTGAACACCTTCTGCGTGCCGACCATGCGCGTGCCGTTGCCCAGCTGCACGCCGGTCGGCGCGGCGCTGCCGTCCTCGGCCTGCGCGCCGGGCTGGCGCTCGACCTGGTAGAACAGGTCCTCGAACATCACGCGGTCGCGCTTGAAGCCGACCGTGTTGACGTTGGCCAGGTTGTTGGCGATCGCTTGCAGCTTGGCGTCCTGCGCCTGCACGCCGGTCTTGCTGATCCACATGGCGGGGTTCATCGGGGACTCCTTCCAGAAACTCGTTGATCTGTCGATGGGCCGGCGCGCGTCAGTCGCGCACCAGGCGGTTGCCGGTCTCGGCCATGCCGTCGGCGGCCTTGTAGAGCCGCATCTGCAGCTCGAAGTCGCGCGCCAGGTTCATCGTGGCGACCATCTCCTCGACGGCCGACACATTGCTCGCCTCCAGCTTGCCCTTGGCGACCCGCACCGCCGGATCGGCCGCCGGCTGGCTGCCGTCGCGCGCGACCAGCAGGCCGGCCTCGTTCTTGGTCAGCTGCGAGAACGGCGGCTTGACCAGCTTGAGCCGGTCCACCGTCTGCAGCTCGGGCTGCCCGCCGGCGAGGATCGCGATCGTGCCGTCGGCCTGCACCTCGAGCCGGTCATGCGGCGGCAGCACGATCGGCCCGCCCTCGCCCAGCACCGCATGGCGGCCCAGGCGCAGCGTGCCGTCGGCATCGACGCTGAAATTGCCGCCGCGCGTGTAGGCCTCGCGCCCCTGCGGGCCGTCCTGCGCGACCGCGAACAGGCCCTCGCCCTCGATCGCGATGTCCAGGTCGCGGCCGGTGTCGCGCTGGCTGCCGGCGCGCGCGCTGATCACGTCCGAGCGCTCCTGCGCCAGGTGCCGCGCGTCGTAGCCGTAGCCCTTGACCCGCGCGGCGCCGGCCTGCTCCAGGTTGGCGCGGAAGCCTGCCGTCTCCAGGTTGGCCAGGTTGTTGGCATGCACGGCCTGCGCGCGCTGGATGCGCTCGGCGCCGCTCATGACGGTGTAGATCAGGGCGTCCATCGGGGGCTCGCTTCAGTCGGTGGCAAAGGTCGGGAGGCGGGCCTCAGACGGCCTGCATCAGCGCCTGCATCATCTGGTTCTCGGTCGAGATCAGCTTGGTGTTGGCCTGGTAGTTGCGCTGCGCGCTCATCAGGCTGACCAGCTCGCCGGTGACGTCGACGTTGGACTGCTCCAGCGCGCCGGCACTGAGCTTGGACGCGGTGCCGGCCCCGGGGCGCGAGTACAGCGCCACGCCGCTTTCGGCGGTGGAGGTCCAGCTGGTGTCGCTGACCGGCTTGAGGCCGCCATCGCTGGCGAAGGTCGCCAGCGCGATGGTGCCCACGGTCTGCTTCTCGCCATTGCTGAAGGTCGCGATCAGCGAGCCGTCCTCCGACAGGCTGGTGCCGGTCAGCGTGCCGGCGGCATAGCCGTTGGAGGCGTTGGCGCGGGTGGTCGTGTCGCCGGCGAACTGCGTCGTGCCGGTGTAGTCGATCTGCATCGCGATCGGCGCGGCGCCGTTGCCGGGCGTGGCGTTCAGCGTCACGGCGGGCACCGCGGTCAGCTGGCCCTGGGCGTCGAAGTTCATCGTCGCGCCGACGCCGGCCGGGGCCGCGCCATCGAAGCTGTAGTACGCGTTGACGGTGCCGGTGCCGCTCTTGGCGAAGTACTGCGTGACGCTGTGCTTGGTGCCCAGCGAGTCGTACACCACCGAGGTCACCGAGCTGTTGAAGCTGCGCGGATCGTCCTTGTTGAAGGGCGTGACCGCGGGCACCGACCAGTCGGCGCTCAGGTTGCCGCTGAAGCTCAGGCGATCGCTGGGCTGGGCCGGGATGGTGCCGGTGGCCACGCGCAGGTCGCCGAAGGCGCCCAGGCCGCCGCCGGGCACCGGACGGCCGGCCGCGTCGACCACCGCGGCATAGCCCTGCGCCTTGCGGCCCAGGCTGTCGACGACGTAGCCGTCCTTGTCGACGTTGAACAGGCCGACGCGGGTGAACAGCGTCTGGCCGTCGTTGCCCTTGACCGCGAAGAAGCCGCGGCCCTGGATCATCGCGTCCATGCCGCGGCCGGTGTTGAACAGGCCGCCGCCGGTCTCGATGGACTGCGACACCGAGCCCACCTCGACGCCGGTCGGGTGGGTGTCCGCAACCATCGACGAGAAATTGCTGCGGCTGGCCTTGAAGCCGTAGGTGCCGGAGTTGGCGATGTTGTTGCTGATGGTCTCCAGGCTGGCGTTGACCGCGTTGATGCCCGAACGTGCGATTTCGAAACTCATGGGGGCCTCCGTAGGCGATGGATTCAGGGAACCGGGAAAGGCGGGAAGCGCGGCGCGTCAGGACGCGGCGCGGCCCTTGAACTGGGTGATGGCCTGGCTGGCGACCTCGCCGATGCCGGCCAGCTGCAGCATCACGCTGCCGTCGGCGGCCAGGCGCACGCCATCCAGGCGGGTCTGCGTCTCGATGGCGACGCTGCGCTTGTCCTGGGTCTCGAGCTTGAGGCCGTACTGGCCGTCACCCAGTCCCAGCCTGGCCGGATCCAGCGTGTAGCCCTGCTCGCCCTTGCCGAGCGAGCCCAGGTCGATGCGCTGCTCGCGGCCGTCGCCGCCGGTCAGCACCAGCGTGTTGCCGGGGCTGTTCGCATCCAGCGTGAAGCGCAGCTGCACCGGCTGGCCCGACAGCCGCACCTGCGACACCGTCGCCTGCAGCGTCGAGCCGACCTGCGCGCCCAGCGTCATCAGTTGCAGGCTCGCGAGCATGCTGGCGTTGGTCTGGCCCTGCGAGGCCAGCTTCTGCATCGACTCGACCTGGCTGAGCTGCGTCAGCTGGCTGACGAACTGCGACGGATCCTGCGGCGAGAGCGGATCCTGGTTCTTGATCTGCGCGACGAGCAGCGTGGTGAACAGCGAACTCTGGCCGGCGCTGTCGCCATTGCCGGCGATCGATCCGGCGCCCGATGAAGCGCCGTTGCCGGCGGCGTTGTTGTTGACGGCGGTGGTCATGTCCGTGCTCCTGGCTTCACGCGTCGCCCAGACGCAGCAGCGACTGCTGCATCGACTTCACCCGCGACAGCACCTCGACGCTGGTCTCGAAGGCGCGCGACGCGGACAGCATGTCGGTCATCTCGGCGACCGGGTTGACGTTGGGATAGAAGACCTCGCCGTTCTCGTTGGCGAGCGGGTTCTCGGGCTCATAGGCCTTGCGCAGCGGCTCCTGGCTCTCGACGACGTCGAGCACCTGCACCCGCGTCCCGGCCAGTTGCCCGTCGCCCAGGCCCTCGCGCGCGGCCAGCGCGGCGAAGACCGGCTTGCGGGCGTGGTAGGCCGCGCCCTCGCTGCCGGCGGCCGACTGCGCGTTGGCCAGGTTGCTGGCGATGGTGTTCAGGCGCACCGTCTGCGCGGACATCGCCGAGCCGGCGATCTGGCTGATCTGCTTGAAGGACATGGGGTTCCCTTTCCGTGTCGCGCGGCTCAGCGGCCGCGCATTGACCGCTGACGGCCGTTCATTGACCGCTGATGGCCTTGGCCAGCCCCTTGAGCTTCATGTTCACGAAGGTCAGGCTGGTCTGGAAATCGAGCGCGTTCTGCGCGAAGGCGGCCTGCTCCACGCCGAGCTCGACCGTGTTGCCGTCCTGCGCCGGGTGGTACGGGACGCGGTACTGCAGGTCCTGGTCGCCGGTATCCAACGCGAGCTCACCGGTGAAGCCGTCGCCCGAGCCCTCGCCGCCCAGGACGGCGCGCAGCGACGCGGCAAAATCGACGTCACGCGCCTGGTAGCCCGGGGTGCTGACGTTGGCGATGTTGGAGGCCAGGACCTTGGTCCTCTCCGCACGCAGACGCAGCGCGTCGTCATGCACGCCGGCCGCCTTGCTGAAATCGATGCTCATGCGCGACTCCCTTCCTTCCTTCGTTTCCGTTGCCCTGATCGCCGCCTGCGCGGCCTCAGCCCTGTTTCCGTCCGCGGCGGCCCATGCCGCCGCCAAGCCCGAAGCCCGTCCCGATCCCTCCGCGGCGCTCGACGCGCAGGTGCTGGAGACGGCGCGCGCCGCGCTGCTCGAGCAGGCCCGGCAAGCCGGCCTGATCGCGCCCGAGGTCCAGCTGACGCAGCCCGCGCCGCGCCCGCGGCCCGCCTGCCCGGCGGGCTGGGACATCGCGCTGCAGGACAGCCGCAGCCTGATGCGGCTGCGCCTGGTGGCCCGCTGCGGCGACGAGGCCGCGCGCGTGCCGCCGCAGGACTTCCTGCTGCGCGCCACGCTCAGCGCCGAGGTGCTCGTCGTCACGCAGGGCGTGGCCAGCGGCCAGGCCGTGAGCGAGGACCAGTTGCAGCTGCAGCGCCGCGACATCAGCCAGACGCCCGACGCGCTGTCCGCGCTGGAACCCGGCCTGGCCGCGCGCACGACGCTGCGTCCCGGCCAGCTGCTGCAGAAACGGCTGCTCGCGGCGGCGATCGTGATCAAGCGCGGCGACACGGTCCGCATCCAGGCGAGCCGCGGCGGCGTCAGCGTCGAGGGCGCCGGCGAGGCGCTCGACAGCGGCGCGCGCCAGGGCGTGATCCGCGTGCGCAACAACGCCAGCGGCCGCGTGATCCAGGCACGCGTGCTCGACGCGGGCCTGGTCGAGCCGGCCGAGCTGCGCTGAGCCGGCCGCGCGCCAGGCGCGGCTCGATCGACCGTTGACTGGAAGCCTCACTTCAGCGCTCACTTCGCCGCTCCCTGAGCGCGGGCCGCGACCGCCGAGGCGACCTTGGCGAGCTTCTCCGCGTACGCGGGATCGGTGGCATAGCCGCCGCGCTGCAGCGCCGCGCCGTAGGCGCGCGCATCGGCGCCGGCCTGCAGCGCGCCCTGATAGCGCGGGCTCTTGCCGATCAGCGCCGCCAGGTCGTCGAAGGACTGCGCCGGCGAGGCATAGGCGCGGAACGCCTCCTGGCGCGCGACGGCCTGGCCGCCTTCGACCTCGGCCGTCATCGCCCGTGCGACGGCGCCCTGCCATCCAGTGGCCTTGATGCCGAAGTAGTTGTGGCTGGGCGCGCCATCCGCCCCGCGGATCGGCGAGCGGCCCCAGCCGGTCTCCAGCGCCGCCTGCGCGGTCAGCACTTCCGGAGCGACGCCCAGCTTCGCGCCCGCGCCGCGCGCGAGCGGCAGCACCTCGTCGATGAAGGCCTGGCGCTGCGCATCGCTGACGCCTTCCGCGCCCTCGACGCCGCCGCCAATGACGCCGCTGTCGACGCCGCTGTCGACGCCAGCATCGCCGCCAGGCGCCGGCATCGACTGCATCCGTCCCCAGGCGCCTTCCGGGCTCAGCTGCGAGGCGGAGCCGCCATCGCCCTGCTCGATGTAGCGCATGACCTCGCGGTTCAGTTCCTGATAGAGCGCATCGAAGCGCGCCGCGCCGCCACCGTTCGAAGCCGGATGTGCCGGCTCGATGCGTCCGGCCGCCAGCGGCGGGAACTCGCCGGCGATGCGTTCAGCGCTGCGCATAGATGTGCTCCTCGCGGCCCAGCAGCCGCTGCATCAGCGCCTGCTGCTCGGTGATCAGCTGCGCGTTGCGCGCGTTCATCGCCTTGCACTCGGCCAGCGCGCGCTCTATCCCCTGGCGCAGCGCCAGCAGCGGCTCGCCCGCCGCCGGCGGCAGCCGGTCCAGCAGCGCGCGCAGCGTCGGCTGACCCGCCCGGCCCAGCAGCGCGGTCAGCAGCTCGCGGCGGTGGGAGCGATGCGCGTCGATCTCGGCCGCCTGCGCCAGGATGCCGGCGGACAGCGCGGCGATCTCCTCGGCCTGGTGCCGCAGCGCGGCCTGGAACTGGCGCTCCAGCAGCTCGCGCAGCGCGCCATAGGCGTTCAGGTCCTGCGACAGGCCCTCGCGCAGCTGCCGCAGCAGCGTCGCGGCGGTGCTGTCGGCGCGGCGCGCGGTGCGCGTCAGCGGCGAGCTCACGAGCGGCCTCCGTGATAGCGCTGGATCAGCTGCGACAAGCGCGTCGCGTCGAACTTGATCTCGCCCTTGGCCAGCGCGTCGCGCAGCGCGGCGACCTTCACCGGATCGACGTCGGGCATCTCCGCCAGCGCGGCCTGCGCCGGCTTGAGCACGGCGCTCTCGAGCTCGGCGGCGCGCATCGCGGGACTGCCCGCGGCGGACGCGGGCGCGCGATCAGCGGATTCGGCGGGTTCGGCGGCCTCGATCGCGGCAGGCGCGCTAGCGCCGGCGGCCGGGTTCATCGGGTTGGAGCCAGTGATCTTCATTCGTTCACCCTTGGATCTGGTGCGCATGGGGCCTCCGTCAGCGGGAGGCCGCCGCGGCGGGCGGCGTGGTCGTCGCGGGCAGCGCGCCCCGCAGCTGTTCGGCGGGGTCGAGGGACTTCAGCCCGGCCGGTCCGTACATCGCGGCGATCGCCTGCGCCTGCGCGCTGGTCAGCAGCATCAGCTCGATGCGGCGGTTCACCGCCGCCGCCGGCGCGAGCGGATCCAGCGGCGCCGCGTCGGCCATGCCGGTGACCTGCAGCACGCTGGACTCCGGCATGCCGCCGGCCAGCAGCTCATGCCGGGCCGCCATCGCGCGGTGGCTGGAGAGCGCCCAGTTCGTGAACGCGCCCGGCCCCTTGTCCTGATACGGCGTCGCATCGGTGTGGCCGACGATCAGCAGCTGGTTGCGGATTTCCGCCAGCAGCGGGCCCAGCTTGCGCAGCAGCGCGCGCAGCGGCGCGGCGGGCTGCGCGCTGCCGCGCTCGAACATGCCGCTGGCCTCGGTGTCGTGCAGCTGCAGCCGCAGCCCTTGCGGCGTGACCGCGCTGCGCAGATGGCCCTGCAGGCCCTCTTCCGCGGCCAGGCCGGCGATGCGGCGCGCCAGCGCCTGCAGCTGCTCCGGCGAGTCCAGGCTCGGGCGTCCCATGCGCGCGTCGTTCGAGCCGCGCTGTGGATCGCCGGGGTTCATCTCCTCGCTGCGGGCCGGCACCGGATGGCGCTCGATCATGCTGCCGCGCGAGCCGGCCGCCAGCGAGTTCGTCAGCCCCTGCCCGTCCTCGATCAGGTTGGCGCCGGCGTTCTGCAGCACCACCTGCATGCGCTCCGAGTTGCGCGAGGCCAGCAGCCACAGCACCAGGAACAGGCACAGCAGCGCCAGGCAGAAGTCGGCGAACGCGACCTTCCATGCGCCGCCGTGGCCATCGTCCTCGGCGCGGCGCGACACGCGCTTGACCACCGTCTGGTGGTGGTCGCGGCCGCCGCGGCCGGCGGCGGCGATCGGCACGACCTCAGGCTGCACGGCGCTCTCCCTCGCCCGGCGCGCGGTCGGTGGCGCGGCGGCGCGGCGTGGCGGCCGCGTCCTCGCCGCCATTCAGCGCGTCGATCCAGCCCTCCAGCTGCGCGAAGCTGGGCTTGATGTTGAGCTGGACCAGACGGCGGCCGGCGTCGATCGCCAACAGCGGCGGCTTGCCCGACACATGGGTCACCAGCACCACCTTGACCGACTCCAGCGAAGCCAGTTCCTCGTGCACCAACTGCTTCATCATGTTGGACAGCGGGTCCATCACGCCGTAGCAGAAGAAGATGCCGATGAAGGTGCCCACCATCGCGGCCGCGACCATCACCGCGATCTCGCCGGTGCCGGCGCCCTCGGCGACGTGGTTCATCGCCATCACGATGCCCAGCACCGCGGCCAGGATGCCGAAGCCCGGCATCGCCTCGGCGATCTTGTGCAGCGACTTGGACGGCTGCATCAGCTCGTCGTGGATGGCCTCGAGCTCCTGCTCCAGCACGCCCTCCAGCTCATGCGCGCTGATCTTGCCCATGGCCATCAGGCGGAAGTTGTCGACGATGAAGTGCAGCAGCTTGCGATGGTTCAGGATCAGCGGATAGCGCTGGAACAGCGCGCTCTCGTGCGGCGCCTCGACGTGCGCGTCCAGCGCCTTGAGGCCGCCGGCGGCCGTCTGCAGCAGCTCGTACATCAGCAGCAGCAGCTGGCGCTGGAACTCCTGGCCCTGGTCGCTGCGGCGCACCAGCCTGCGCAGCTGCAGCAGCATCTCCGACAGCACGTGGCGCGGGTTGCCCAGCACGATCGCGCCCAGCGCCGCGCCGACGATGATCAGCAGCTCCACCGGCTGCCAGATGACCTTGAACTGGCCGCCATGCAGCATGAAGCCGCCGAACACGCAGCCCAGCACGATGAGGATTCCGACGAGTGCTTGCATTTCCGTTTCCCTCGTTCCCGGTGCTCAGGCCCGCTGCAGGAAGGCGCGCATCTTGCCGAGCGCGGCCTTGTTGATCTGCGACACGCGCGCCTCGGTGAGATCGAGCACGGCGGCGATCTCCTTGAGGCTGGCGTCGAATTCGTAATAGAGCTGGATCACCTTCTGCTCGCGCTCGTTGAGCGCCGACAGCGCCTGCGCGATCGAGCGCGTGACCATCAGCTGCGCCTCGGGGCTGCGGTGCTCGCTGGGCAGCTGCGCCAGTTCCTCGACCAGCTCGTCGAAGCTGGCCAGTTCCTCGGCCACCTCGGCCTGCAGGAAGTCCTGGTACTGCCGCGGCGTGAGCTTCAGATGCGCGAGGATCTCGGCCTCGGCCGGCTCGCGGCCCAGCTGCCGGGTCAGCGCGCGCAGCGCGTCGCGCGTCTTGTGGCTGTCCTGGCGCACGGTGCGCGGGCGCCAGTCCTGCCGGCGCAGCTCGTCGAGGATGGCGCCGCGCACGCGCAGCGCCGCGAAGGCGCCGAAGCCGCCGTCCGGCAGGCCGTAGCGGCGCAGCGCCTCCAGCAGGCCCATCAGGCCGATCTGCTCCATGTCCTCACGGTCCATCACCGCGCTGGCCTGGGCCGAGAGCTGCCGCACCACGCGCTTGACCAGCGGCGCGTACTCGCGCAGCGCGCGCTGCTCGAGGTCGGCACCCAGGCCCGCCGTCGCGACGGCGCCCCATTCGGCGTAGGCGTGTTGCACGGTGCTGCTCCGTCCTCAGGCCGTCATTCGATGATCAGCTTGCCGATCAGCGCCTCGGCGAACGGCGCCTCGCGCCGGTCCGCCGCGTAGCTGTCGGCATAGGCCTTGTTGAGCAGCTGCGCGAACTGCTCGACGCTCATCGCCTGGGCGCTCTCGACGGTGTGTGCCGACAGCGCCTTGACCGCGACGGTGCGCAGCAGCGGCAGATGGTCCTTGGTGCGCTTCTCCTGCTCGGGCAGCGTCTTGAAGACGATGTCGACGGCCATGTAGTGCGACACCGCCGCGCCATTGGGGCCGCGCAGCATCACCAGCACCTTGTCCAGCGTCACGTACTTGTAGTCGGGCGCGGGCCTGGCCTCCTCCTCGGCCTTGGCATGCGCGGCCTCGGCGCCGGGCTTGGCGGCCCCGGCGCGCATCCACCACACCGCGGCGCCGGCCGCCAGCAGCGCGACCGCGGCGATCAGACCGATCAGCTTGATCCTGCTCTTCATCGCGTGTTCCTTGTCAGGGTGCCGGTCTGCGCCTCGAAGGCATCGGCGAAGGCGAAGCCGCCAGGGGCCGCGCCGTCCTCGTCACCGAGCGCGCGGCCCGGCTGACGCTGCGCGTCGCGCGGCTGGCCGTGGGAATGAGCCTGGCCGCCCGAGGCCGCGCCATCGCGGCCGCGGCCGTCGCCGGCCGCCTGCGTGGCGGTCGCGACCTGCACCGAGACCTCACCGGCATGGCGCTGCACCAGTTCGTTGCGCAGCGGCTCGGCGATCTGGCGCAGCTGCTGCCGCACCTCGTCATGGCTGGCGGACAGCTGCACCTGCAGCGCCCCGCCCTGCTGGCGGATGTCGATCTCGATGCGGCCCAGCTGCGGCGGCTCCAGATGCAGCCGCGCGCTGTCGGTCCGCTGCGCGATCTGCAGCTGGAGACGGTCGCCCAGCGCCTGCATCAAGGGCTGCGACCAGGCCTCGCGCGACGCGGGGAGCGTCAGCGCCGGCGCCGCCGTGCCAGCGTCGCCCTGCGGCGCGGCGTTCGCGGCCGGGGTCATCGCGCTCATCAGGTCGGCGCTCCAGCGCTGCAGGCCTTGCCAGGCCGGCGCATCGACGGCGGCGGGCACCGCGTCGGCGGCCTGCAAGGCCAGCACGCGCGCGGGATCCGCTGTCAACGCGCCCGTCAGCGCCGGGATGGACGACGGCGGCGACTGCGCCGCGGCCGTATCCGGGATCTCCGCCGCCGTGGCCTGCACCAAGGCATCACGGACCGCTGGCGCCGGCGGCATCACGGCCGGGATCAGCGTGGGCATCAGCATCGCCAGCGTCGGCACGGCTTGCGCGGGCGCGCCGGGCGTCTCCGGCGACGCCTTGTCATCGGCCGGCGCGGCGCCGGCGTCGGCTTTCACCGCCGGCGCGCGATTCAGCATCTCGTCGAGCGCCTGCATCAGCGCGCGGTCGAGCACATCCACCGGGGCCTCATCCTCGGCGGCCTCGGCGTCGTCGGCAGTCCCCGCCGCGGCCGCCGGCATCGCGCGCGCCTCATCGGTCGCCTTCAGCAGTGGCGCGAAGGGGCGCGCCGGCGCGGCGTCGTTGACCGCATCGCCAGCCGCCGGCACGGCGCCCGCCGTGTTCATCGAGGCCGTCGCGGCCAGCGGATTCATCGTCATCGTCATGCCTGCGCCTCCACACCCCAGTCCGCCGCTTCCGCGTAGGCGGACCAGCCCTGGCGCTGCTGGCGCATCTGCTGCAGCGTCTGGCCGACGCGCTCGAGCTCGCGCTGGCATTCCGCGCTGACCTGCTGATGCAGGCGCCGCAGCTGCCGCAGCGCGCCGCGCTCGCCGGGGCTCAGCGCGCCGGCATCCAGGCCGCCCAGCAACTGCGCCAGCTCGGCGTCGGTGCGGGCCAGCGCGGTCCAGTTGCGCGCCGCGCAGGCGTCGCGCAGGCGCTCGCCCAGCATCTGCAGGCGCGTGGTGATGGGGACGGGACGCAGCGGGGTGTTCATCGTCATCGCCGCCTCAGCCGTGACGGGCGTGCACGCCCTGCCAGCCGCCGCGGATCTGCGTCAGCAGGCCGCGCACCTCGTCCACCAGCGCCACGTCCAGGTCCACGCCGGCGCGGTACAGCCGCTCGGCGCAGTAGTCGTAGAGCCGCGCCAGGCTGGCCACCACCTCGCCGCCCGCGTCCAGGTCCAGCGCGCTGGACAGCCCGTTGATGATCGCGACGCACTTGTCCAGGCTGGCCGCCTTGAGCTCGAAGCGCCGCGCCTCGATGTGGGCGCGGGCGCGCGCGAGCTCGTCGAGCAGGCCGTCCATCAGCACCAGCACCAGCTGGAGCGGCGAGGCCTGCGCGGTCTGCGCATGCAGGTGGACGGTCTGGTAGCTCTGGTAGGCGTCGTGGCTCATGGTGTGGTCATGCGTCTTTCCGGCGCGCGTGCTCAGGCCGAGACGGCGTCGAACATGCTGCCCGTGCCCGCCAGCTGCGACTGCAGGTTCTGCAGCTGCGTGAACTGTTGGAGGTAGCGGCTGTACGCCTGGTTGTATTGCTGGTCCAGACGGGTCTGGCGGTCGCTGATGCTCTTCTGCTGCGCCTGCACCGAGGTCTGGCGCTGCTTGATCTGGCCGCTGGCGCTGTTGGTCCAGGTGTCGGCGAGCTTGTCCATGGCGCCGAGCAGCCCCGACGGGCTGGACAGCGCGGTCGAGCCCAGCACCTTGTCGAGCGCGTCCGGCGTGGCGGCCAGCGCCTTGCCCAGCTTGGCGCTGTCCAGCGAGACGCTGCCGTCGCGCGCGATGGACACGCCCAGCGCGCGCAGGCTGGCGCCGGCGTAATCGGCGCGCATCAGGCTGCCGATGCGGTCGCGCAGCGCGCGCACGCCGGCATCGCTGGCGAAGGCGCCGCTCGCGGCGCCGTCCTTGCCGATGACGGTCAGGTCGTCGAGCGCCTTCTCCAGCGTGTTGTAGGCATCGACGAAGCCCTGCAGCTTGGCGCTGGTGGCGCTGTCGTCGCGCGCGACCGCCAGGGTCACCGGCGCGTCGGTGGCGGCCTGCGCCTTCTTCAGCGTGATGGTCACGCCCTGGATCGCGGTGACGGTGTTGCTGGCCTGCTGCAGGCGCACGCCGCTGCCTTGCGCGCCCAGCCAGACCACGGCGTCCTGCGCGCCAACCAGTTCCTTGCGCTTGGTGGTGTCATCGAGCGCCGTCTTGAGCGGGCCCGACAGCCCCGAGGTGTCGATCGTCAGCTTGCCGCCCGCGCCGCTGACGCCGGAGGTCAGCATCAGCTGCGTGGCGCCGCCCACGGTCACGACCATCGCGGTGGCGTTGCCGCTCGCGGAGGTGTTGATCGCGCGGGCGATCTCGGCTTGGCTGAGCGTGCCGTTGCCATCAGCGTCGGCGCTGGCCAGGTCGACGTTGAAGCTGCTGCCGTTGGCCAGCTGCACCGACATGCTGCCCGGGCCCGCCGGCACCGCCGGCAGGTCCTGGAAGGCGATCTGGTTCGTCGTCGCGAGCTGCTCGACGAACAGCGGCGTGCTGGCGGGCTGCGCGCCGGACGCGGCGGTGGCCGTCATCACCGACGCGTCGCTGGGCGTGGCGCTGTACTGCGTGACCGTCTGGCCGGGCTTGGACGACAGGCCGGCCAGCGCCGTCTTGAACGCGCTGAGCGCGCCCTGCAACCGGGTCAGGCCGGTGGAGGCCGTCTGGGCCGCCTTGGTCTGGGCGTCGAGCAGCTTCTGCGTCGGCTGGACATACGCGGTGGCCAACTGGGTGGCCGTCGAGGTCGGATCGAAACTAGTCGCCATGGCGGGCTCCTCCACAGGGGACGGGGTTGAGACTTCCCCGGTGGAAGGCGACCGGTTCGGCCGCGGACTTAAGCGCGGCGATCTCGTCCTGCGCCTTCTGCTCGCAGCGGGCCTGCTCGGCGCGGACGCGGGCGTCGGCGCGCTCAAGCAGCAGGCGCAGCGTCTCCTGCTGGCGCGCGGCGGCCAGCGTCTCGGCGCGGACCTGGGTCAGCTCGGCCTCGCGGCGCGCCAGCTCCTCGCGCTGGCGGTCGGCCCAGCTCAGCATCGCCTGCTTGTAGGCGGCGCAGTTCTGCATCAGGCCGGGCAGCGCGACGCCGCTCAGCGTGGCCTGCGCGCCCAGCGCCTCCAGCCGTTCGACCGTGCCCTGCACGCGCTGGCACAGCTGCTGCTGCGCGGCCAGCCTGGCCTGCTGCCGGTCCAGGCGCAGCTGCTGCAGCCCGGCCAGCGTGCCGAGCTGGCGGCGCATCGATTCGCTGGACGAGCTCATCGCAGCAGCTCCGCCAGGCGGGCCTGGGTCTGGGCCAGCGGCGCGCCCTCGTGGGTGCCCTGGTGCAGGAAGGCCTCGATGCGCGGCCACAGCGCGACGGCGCGGTCGGTGGCCGGATCGGCGCCCGGCACGTAGGCGCCCAGCGGCATCAGCTCGCGGACCTGCTCGAAGCGGCTCATCAGCTGCTTGAGCTCGCGCGCCGCCTGCTGCTGGCCGCGGTCGGCGACCAGCGCCATGCAGCGGCTGATCGACTGGGCCACGTCGATGGCCGGGTAATGGCCGCGCTCGGCCAGCGCGCGCGACAGCACGATGTGGCCGTCGAGGATGGCGCGGGCGGTGTCGACCACGGGATCCTGCTGGTCGTCGCCCTCGGCCAGGACGGTGTAGATGGCGCTCATGCTGCCCTCGCCCTCGCCGTTGCCGGCGCTCTCGACCAGTTCCGGCAGCAGGCTGAAGACCGACGGCGGATAGCCGCGCGTGGCCGGCGGCTCGCCCAGCGCCAGCGCGACCTCGCGCCGCGCCATCGCGTAGCGCGTCAGCGAGTCGACCAGCAGCAGCACATGCCGGCCCTGGTCGCGGTAGTGGGCGGCGATGCTGTGGCACAGCTCGGTGGCGCGCAGGCGCATCAGCGGCGACTCGTCCGCCGGCGCGACCACCACCACCGCGCGGGCCAGGCCGTCGACGCCGAGCGACAGGTCGATGAATTCGCGCACCTCGCGGCCGCGCTCGCCGATCAGGCCGACGACGACGACATCCGCGACCGTGTTGCGGGTGATCAGGCCGAGCAGCACGCTCTTGCCGACGCCCGAGCCGGCCATCAGGCCCACGCGCTGGCCGCGGCCCAGCGTCAGCAGGCCGTTGATCGCGCGCACGCCGACGTCCAGCGGCTCGGACACCGGCCGCTTGCGCAGCGGGTTGACCTTGGGCGGCACCCTCTGCAGCGGCTGGTCGCCGCCGAGGCGGCCGCGGCCGTCCAGGGGCTCGCCCAGGCCGTTGACGATGCGGCCCAGCCACTGCGGGCCGATCATCAGCGAGGCACCCTCCGGCGCCGGCAGCACGCGGGCGCCGGCGGCCAGGCCGTCGGGTTTCTTGAACGGCATCAGGTAGGCGGTCTGGTCGCGGAAGCCGACCACCTGCGCGGCGAGCCAGCCGTCCGCGCACGCCTCGCCCGCACCGTCGGCGCGCTGCTCGATCAGGCAGCGCTGGCCGGTGCGCAGCGTGCAGCCGGCCGCCTCGAGCAGCAGGCCCGAGGCGCCGACCAGGCGGCCGGTGGGCGTGGCCACCGGCACGTCGCCCAGTTCGACGCGGCGCAGCGCGTTGCTGATCATGGCGCGGCCTCCCCGCCTGCCGCGGCGGCCGTGGCGAGCGGCGCGCCCTCCACCACGGCGGACGTCTCGGCAGCCTCATGGCCGGCCGCGGGCACGCCTTCTTCGACGAGCTGCCCGCGCACCTGCGTCATGACCGCCGAGAGCCGCTGCCGGCAGCCCGCATCGGCCTCGCGGCCGCCGGCGATGACGCGGCATTCGCCCGCGTCCAGCGCGGCGTCGGCATGGATCGTCCAGCCGCGCAGGCGGTCCGGCACCAGCTCCATCAGGCGCTGGCGATCGTCCGGATGGAGGAAGACCTCGACGCCATCGCGCGCCGGCGGCATCGACGCCAGCGTCTCGTCGACCAGCGCGAGCAGTTGCGCCGGACGCAGCGTCAGCTCGGCGCGGATGACCTGGCGCGCGACGCGCTCGACCAGCTCCACGACCTCGCGGCGCATCGCCGCCTGGTAGTCGTGCTGCAGCCGGCGCAGGTGCTCCTGCAGCGCGCCCGCGGCTTCGAGCGGCCCGGCCAGCCGGGCGGCCGCGTCGCGGCGCGCCTCGGCCAGGCCGTCGGCATGGCCGGCCGCCTGCGCGGCGGCGCGCGCCTCGTCCTGGCCGGTCTGCAGGCCGCTCGCGTAGCCCTCTTCATAGCCCTTGGCCAGCCCCTCCTGGAAGCCCTGCGCGAGGCTGGCCTGCAGCTGCGCGCCGGTCTGCCCGGCGAGCGGGACCGCGCCCTGGCTGAAATGCGCCAGCGGCGGGAAGCGGTGCGGGCGCGGCGTCTTCATTCGACGACGTCCTCGGCGAACAGCTGGACCTGGATCTCGCCCGCGTCCACCAGCGCCTTGACCTGCGCCATGATCTCGGCGCGCGCCTGCTCGACGCGGCTCATCGGCATCGGGCCGCCGCGGCGCATCAGGTCCTCGAAGCTCTGCGCCTGGCGCCGCGGCATCGCGGCCAGCAGCGCGTCGCGCACCGGCGGCTCGGCGCCCTTGAGCGCGACCGCCCACAGCTCCAGCGGCACTTCCTCGATCAGGCGGGTGAGCGTCGCCTCGCTCTGGCGCGACAGCATGAAGAACTCGTACATCGAGGTCTCGATCTCGCCGACGACCTGCGGGTCGTGCGCGCGCAGCAGCTCCACCATCTGCTGGCGCTGGCCGGGCATGCGGTTCAGGATCTCGGCGACCTGCTTGACGCCCTCGACGGTCGCGCCCTGCTGGCCGAGCCCGGCCAGGCAGCGCTCGACCAGTTCCTCGAGCTCGGACAGCAGCTCGGCGTCGACCTCGGACAGGCGCGCCATCTGCAGCAGCACGCGGTCGCGGCCGCCGGCCGGCCCCTCGGGCAGCGCGGCGACGACGTCGCCGGCCAGCGCGCTGGGCAGGAAGGCCAGGAACACGGCCTGCATGCGCTGGTGCTCATGGCTGATCTGCTCGGCCAGCCACTTCGGCGAGGCCCATTGCAGGCGCTGCATCTTGGGACGGATGGCGTCGCCGTAGATGCTGTTGAGCACGCTCGACGCGATCTGGCCGCCCAGGGCCAGGTCCAGCGAGCGCTTCAGGTAGCCGCGCGACGCGCCGTGCACGCCGCTCTGCTCGCGGTAGTCGTCGAAGAAGGATTGCAGCGAGGTGCGCACCCAGTCGACCTTGATGCCCGACAGGCGCGACATCACCTGCGTGACGTCCAGCAGCTCCTCGCGCGACAGGCAGCGCAACACCGCCGCGGCGGGCTCCTCGCCCATGCTCAGCAGCACGATGGCGGCACGCTCGACCGGGCTCAGCGACGCGGCGCTGCCGGGCGGAATGAACTCACTCGCTTCGGCCATTTTTCTTCTGCACCCATTGCTTGACGACTTCCGCCACCCGCTCCGGCTCCTTGGCCGCGAGCACCTTCAGGTGGTCCACCAGCACGTCCACCGGCGATCCCGGCGGCGGCAGCTCGTAGTTCTCCAGCAGCGGCGTCACGGCGGAGCCGGACTGCGGCGCGGCCAGGCCCGCCAGCGCGGCGCCCGCCGGGCCGCCGAGCGCCGGCGCGCCCTCGCCGGCCGGCGCCGCGATGGACGCCGCGATGGACGCCGCGCCGGGCAACGGTTCCAGCGGCGTGAGGCCCGGACCCTCGCGGCCCTCGGCGCGCTGGCCCTGGCGCCGATCGGCGCGGGCCTCCTTGGCCTTGCGTCCGCCGCCCATGCCCAGCGCGTGCTGGCCCATGCGCAGCAGCGGACGCGCCAGCAGCAGGTAGCCCAGCAGCGCGGCCAGCGCGTAGATGCCCCAGCCGCCCAGCTGCGTGACGGTGTCGCGCTGCTGGTACCAGGGCTCGGCCACCGGCGGCGCCGGGAAGGCCAGCGTGGAGACGCTCAGCTTGTCGCCGCGCTGCGTGTCGATGCCCAGGCCGCCGCCCAGCAGGCGCTCGACCTTGGCGATGTCGGCCGGCGTCCAGTCCTTGGCGCCGCCCGGCGCGGCCGCGGTGTTGAGCAGCACCGCGACGCTCAGGCGCTCCAGACGGCCGCGGCTCTTCTTCACCTGCGTGATCGCGCGGTCGTAGGCGTACTGACGCGTCGACGCGTTCTTGCGCGCGGTGTTGCTGCCCGCGTTGGCGGCCGGCGCGCCGGGATCCTCGCCCTGCGCGGCGGAGGCGGCCGCGGCGGCCAGCGCGGCCGGCGGGCGGTTGCTCAGCGAGCCCGGCACGCCCAGCGCGATGCGCTCGCGGTCCTGCTCCTCGCGCATCGCCTCGTTGGTCAGCTTGGGCGCATCGCCGTACTGCTCGCGGGTCTCCTGCACGCGGTCGTTGTTGACGTCGGCGGTGACGCTCAGGCGGTAGTTCTGTTCGCCGAGCACCGGCGCCAGCAGCTCGTGCACGTTGCGGCGCACCTCGTCCTGGATGCGGCGCTGCGCCTCGTTGCCCTGCGCGCCGCCGTCGAAGCCCTCGCTGAGGTCGACGCGCGCCGACAGCAGGCTGCCCTGCTGGTCGACCAGGCTGACCCGCGACGGATCGAGGTTGGCCACCGAGCCGGCCACCAGGTTGATGGCCGCGGCGATCTGCTCATGGTTGAGCGCGCGGCCCGGCTTGAGCGTCAGCACCACGGAGGCCGAGCTCTTCTGCCCGTCGTTCAGCACGAACGAGCTGCTCTTGGCGATGGACAGGTGCACACGCGCGGCCTCGACCGCGTCGAGCGCCATCATGCTCTGCGCCAGCTCGCCCTCCAGGCCGCGGCGGAAGCGGATGTCCTGCACGAACTGGCTGACGCCCAGCGGGTCGTTCTGGTCCATCAGTTCCAGGCCGGCCGGCAGCTTGGCCACGACGCCCTTGGCCGCGAGCAGCATGCGGGCGCGGCCCAGGTCGGACCCGGACACCAGCACCTGGCCGCTCTCGGGATGCAGGCGGTAGGCGATGCGCTCGGCGTCCAGCACCGACAGCACGTCGGCGGTCGGCACATGCTCGCGCTGGCCGAAGACCGGCTTGTAGCCGGCCTGGTCGCGCCACAGCAGCGCCAGCACCAGCGCGGTGACGACGGCGGCCAGGATCAGCAGCGGCGCGGCGCCGCGCAGGCCGGCGCCGGCCGCGGGCGCGGCCTGGCCGAGGCTGCCCAGCATGCCGCCGAGCCGGCGGCGCCAGGCGGGCGCGGCGCCGTCGGGGCCGGGGAGTGTCTGCAGGTCGTTCATCGTGCGCGTCCCGCGGGCCTCAGAGCTGCATCTTGATCAGCTCGTCCACGGCGCCGACCACCTTGTTCCGGACCTGCATCAGCATCGAGAACGACAGGCTGGCTTCCTGGCTGGCGAGCATCGCGCCGACAAGGTCGTCGCTCTCGCCGCGCTCGACCGCCTCCATGCGGGCGGCGGCGGCCTGGTCGCGGTCGTCGACGCGCCGCAGCATCTGCTCGAAACCCAGACCAGACAGGTTATCGCCCACGCCCTGGGAAAGCGCTTGCGCGTCCCGTTGCAGCCGCACGGCATCCTGTTTCAGCAGCGCGTCCATCGCCGATTGGCCGATGGCGGACTCCAGCATCGTCGCCGACATACCTATGCTCCGAGCAATATCTGGCCCACCGTGCGCATGCGCCCGGTGAATCCAGCAACCATGACTTGACCTTATCCGGCCATTCCTTCTTTTGAATGACGTGGATCCGGAAGCGAATTCCTCAATCTCCGGCTTCGGAGATCTTCAGCGGACAGCAATGTCGCGATTCTTCTTTTCGACCAATGGATCGGTCGCATATCCGCCGCAACATTTCCTGCATATTTACAGACAGTTTCATCGAGTGAATGACGGACCGAGAATCTCCCTCGCGCCGGATTGGCTGCGATATTGAATCGGTGAGTTTCCAGGGGAATCCGGAACCCGCGTTGCGGCTGCGCGGCCGCGCGGGCTCGGCGGTGCTGGCGGACGATGTCCGAAGCGCCGTCGCGGGCCGGGTCAGGGGATGAAAAGCTGTCGATGAATGACCATGTCCGTCCTTCTCTCTCTGCAAGAACGGGCGCACCTCGGCGAGGGGCAGGCAGGGTCACAACAAGCCCGGGTGGGGCCTGGCAGGCGAGCGCCTTGGACCGCGCGTCACGCGGCCCACAGACTCAGGTCTGGCAACCCCGCTATCGTGACCCGGCGCCTGGACTGGAGGTTTCCAGTCTGGCGCCCGGCGGTAGACCGGAGGCTTTGCGACCCCGGCTTTCGCTCGGGTGTGCCCTGATGTGTCCGGACTGTAGTCAATGTGTGCGTCCGCAACAAGAACCCTTTTTGCACCGCACCAAAACAGCGTCCGCACCCGTGACGGATTTCACGAGTGCGGACTCTGCCGCCCCAACATTGATCCGCTGATCGCGCACATTGGGGCATTTTCGCGGCGCTGTGCGGCGTGAATGATAAATATGAAAAATCATCCACCGGCAACCGCGCAGGGGTATTAACGACTGGCGCGTCTCGGCGCTTAAATTCCGCTTCAGCGGCGTGTGCGATTCGCGATCCGCCATTTGTGATTTATTCCCCGATGAATCGAAGCCTGCCATTTCGATGCTGGCCTAAATCTCCATCGATTCCTAGAATTCGATGGTTATGGCGCGCGACCGGATGACAGTTTGGTTAAAGCGCCGCCCCTCCCTCCCTGGAACCACGGATGAACCAGCCCTCGCCCACCCCGCCGCCCCGGCCCGCCGCGCTCGATCCGCGCAGCCTGGGCCGTCCGGTGCACTTGCTGCCGCAGGTGGCGCAGCGCCTGCGCGAGGTGCTGCAGCGCACGCTCGTGCAGCCGTGGAACCGGCGTTATCACAGCCGCCATGAGCTGCACGCGCTGATGCTGCGACCGCTGGCGGCCGCGCCGCGCGGCGCGGACGAAGCGGACGAAGGCCAGGCGCGCTGGCTGCGCGCCAGCGGGCCGTCGGGTCCGCTGGCCTGCCGCATCGACCGGCCGCTGGTGCTGGCGCTGATGGCGCGCCGGCTGGGCCTGGGTCCCGACACCGCCGTGGCCACCGCCGGCACGCCGCCCACCGCCACCGAGGACCGCCTGCTGCATCTGCTGGCCGGCCAGTTCGCGCGCCAGTGCGTGCACGGGCTGGCGCAGGCCGCGAGCGCCGGGAGCGACGATGCGCAAGACCCGGCCCCGGCGGACGACGCGCTGCCGATGCAAGGCGGCGCGCTGCCCGCCTTCGGCCCCGATGCCTGGGAGTTGATCGCCACGATGCGCGATGGCGAGCAGTCGTCGACGCTCTCGTTGGCGCTGGCCGGCGCCTACCTGACGCCGCTGCTGCGCCATCTCTCGGCGCGGCAGCGGCCGGCGCGGCCCGCCGCGCCGCAGGCGCCGCTGGACCGGCGCCTGTCCCTGACCCTGCAGGCGCGCCTGCTCGAGCGCGAACTGGATCTGGGCACCGTGCTGGACCTGCGCCCGGGCGCGCTGATTCCGATCCGGCTCGCCGATGCGACGGTGCTGGTCGAGGGCTCCGCGCTGATGAGCGCGGCCGTCGCCGAGCACCAGGGCAAGCTGTGCCTGACCTCTTTCCAAGACCTGGAGTGATTGATGATGAGCGATACCGATCTGATCGCGGGCCTGCTCGACGAACCGGTGCAGGACGCGCCGGTGGCCGAGGCCAGGCCGGCCGGCCGTGATCTGCCCGCGCTGATGCGCAAGATCCCGGTGACGCTGACGCTGGAGGTCGGCCAGGCGCGCCTGTCGCTGCACGACCTGGCGCAGCTGCGGGCCGACAGCGTGGTCGAGCTCGACACGCTGGCCGGCGCGCCGCTGGTGATCAAGGTCAACGGCACGCCGATCGGCCATGCCGAGGTCGTGGTCAGCGGCGACAGCCACGCGCTGCGCGTGCTGGACATCGACGGCCTCGATCTGGACCGGCTGGGCGCATGAGGCCGCTTCCCGCGATCGGCCGCCGGCTCGCCGCGCTGGGCGGGCTGCTGGCGCTCGGCGCGATCGCGGCCGACCCGGCGATGGCGGCGATCCGCATCGCCGGCGCGGGCGCCGGCGGCGGCGACTTCACGCTCAAGACGCAGGTCCTGGTGATCATGACGCTGCTCGGGCTGCTGCCCGTGCTGGCGCTGATGATGACGAGCTTCACGCGCTTCGTGATCGTGCTGTCGCTGCTGCGCCAGGCGCTGGGCCTGCAGCAGGGCCTGCCCAACCGGCTGGTCACGGGCATCGCGCTGATCCTGACGATTCTCGTCATGCGCCCGATCGGCCTGCAGATCTACGAGCAGGCGATGCTGCCCTATGACAACGACAAGCTGACGTTGATGCAGGCGCTGGCGGTGGCGGAGAAGCCGATCTCGCGCTTCATGCTGGCGCAGACCAGCAAGAGCGCGCTGGCCCAGATCGCGCAGCTCTCCGGCGAGACCAACGTCGCCAGGCCCGAGGACCACAGCTTCCCGGTGAAGCTGGCGGCGTTCACGCTGTCGGAGCTCAAGACCGCGTTCCAGATCGGCTGCATGCTGTTCATCCCCTTCCTGGTGATCGATCTGGTGGTGTCGTCGGTGCTGATGGCGATGGGGATGATGATGCTGTCGCCGCTGGTGATCTCGCTGCCGCTGAAGCTGCTGCTGTTCGTGCTGGTGGACGGCTGGACGCTGACGGTCAACACGCTGGTGTCGAGCGTGCGCGGGGTGGCGGGATGACGCCGGAGATCGCCTCCGACCTGATCGGCGAGAGCCTGCACCTGACCATGCTGCTGGTGCTGGTGCTGATCCTGCCGGGGCTGGTGGTGGGCGTGCTGGTGGCGCTGTTCCAGGCCGCGACGCAGATCAACGAGCAGACGCTGGCCTTCCTGCCGCGGCTGCTGGTGACGCTGCTGGTGCTGGGCCTGGCGGGCCGCTGGATGGTGGGCCTGCTGATGGACTACTGCGTCTCGATCTTCGAGCGCGCGGCGCAGCTCGTCACCTAGCGGAGGCCGCGCCGTGGAGATCGAGTTCAGCCAGCTGACCATCTGGCTCAGCGCGCTGTGGTGGCCGTTTTGCCGCGTCATCGCGATGCTGGCCGCCGCGCCGACCATCGGCGACGCGGGCGTGCCCATGCCGATGCGCGCGCTGCTGGCGCTGGTGCTGGCGGTGGTGCTGATGCCGGTGTCGCAATCGACGGCCGCGCACGTCCCGATCTTCTCGATGCAGGGCGTGCTGGCCGCCGCCGAGCAGGCGATCCTGGGCCTGGCGATGGGCCTGACCTTCCACCTGGCGATGGCGGTGATCGGCGTGCTGGGCTTCCTGCTGTCCTCGCAGCTCGGGCTGGCGATGGCGGTGCTCAACGATCCGATCAACGGCAGCTCGTCGGACGTGGTGGGCGCGCTGCTCAACGTGCTGTGCGTGCTGGCCTTCTTCGGCATGGACGGCCACCTGCTGTTCACCGCGGTGCTGGGCGAGAGCTTCCGCGCCTGGCCCGTCGGCGCGGGGCTGTCGCTGCTGACGCTGCAGAACTTGGCCTACAACCTGGCCTGGGTGTTCTCGGCGGCGCTGCTGCTGGCGCTGCCGGTGGTGGCGGCGACGCTGGTGGTGCAGCTGGGCATGGGCTTCCTGAACCGCGTGGCGCCGGCGCTCAATCTGTTCTCGCTGGGCTACGCGCTGGTGACGCTGTTCGGCCTGTTCATGCTGACGCGGATGCTGGCGCAGGTGCCGGCCCACTACCTGCGGATGACGCGGCAGCTGCTGCGCATGCTGGAGCAAGGCATGCGCGGCATGCCGGGCGGAGGCCTGGATGGCTGACACCGACAGCGCCGACAAGACCGAGAAGCCCTCCGAGCAGAAGCTGCGCAAGGCGCGCGAGCAGGGCCAGGTCGCGCGCAGCAAGGACATCGGCGCGGCGATCGGGCTGCTGCTCGGCCTGAAGCTGCTGGTGATGGTGGCGCCGCTGTACCTCGAGGACTTCGGCCGGCTGTTCCGGCTGGCGCTGGCGCCGCTGGGCGGCAACGACGCGCTGCAGGGGCTGGACGGCCTGTGGGGCGAGGCGGCCCATGAAGCGCTGTGGCTGCTCGCGCGCCTGCTGCTGCCGCTGCTGGCGCTGCCCGCGGCGGTGATCGCCGCGGCGCAGCTGGGTGGCGGCATCGTGTTCTCGACCGCGCAGTGGCTGCCGCGCTTCTCGAAGCTGAATCCGATGGCCAACCTCGGGCGGCTGTTCAGTGCCAGGCACTACAGCGAGCTGGCCGCCACGCTGCTGAAGACCGGCGGCGTGCTGGGCGTCCTCTACGTCGTGACGACGGCCTGCGCGGCGCGCTACGTGCAGCTGCAGGCGATGCCCCTGCCGGCGGCGGTGGCGGGCGCGGCCGCGCTGGTGATGGACGCGCTGCTGACGCTGGCGGCGGTGCTGGCGTTCTACGCGCTGATCGACGTGCCCTTGCAGCGCCTGCTGTTCCTGCGCGGCCAGCGCATGAGCAAGCAGGAGGTCAAGGAGGAATACAAGCAGAACGAGGGCCGGCCCGAGGTGCGCCAGCGCCTGCGCCAGCTGCGCCAGCAGATGGCGCGGCGCGGCGTGCGCAAGGCGGTGCCGGAGGCGGACGTGGTCATCGTCAATCCCCAGCACTACGCCGTCGCGCTGCGCTACGACGGCAGCCGGGCCGAGGCGCCCTATGTCGTCGCCAAGGGCGTCGACGAGATGGCGCTCTACATCCGCGCCCTCGCGCGCGAGCACCGCGTGCAGCTGCTGGAGCTGCCGCCGCTGGCGCGCGCGCTCTACAACAGCTCGCAGGTGCAGCAGCAGATCCCGGCCTCGCTGTACCAGGCGGTGGCGCAGGTGCTCAGCCACGTGATGCAGCTCAAGGCCTTCCACGCGGGCCGCCGCAAGACCGAACCCCAGCTGGCGACCGACCTGCCGGTGCCACGCCACCTCTCCGATCCGGAGTCCCCATGAAGTCCGCCCCTACGACCTCCTCCGCGTCCGGCCTGGGCCGCCTCGGCCAGCAGCTGCGCGACCTGCGCGTGGCGGCGCCGCTGTTCCTGCTGGCGATCCTGGCGATGGTGATCCTGCCGCTGCCGCCGGTGCTGCTGGACGTGCTGTTCACCTTCAACATCGTGCTGGCGCTGGTGGTGATCCTGGTCAGCGTGAACAGCCGGCGGCCGCTGGACTTCTCGATCTTCCCGAGCGTGATCCTGGCGACGACGCTGATGCGGCTGTCGCTGAACGTCGCGTCCACGCGCGTGGTGCTGCTGCACGGCCACGAGGGCACGCATGCGGCGGGCCAGGTGATCGAGTCCTTCGGCAATGTGGTCATCGGCGGCAACTTCATCGTCGGGCTGGTGGTGTTCGTGATCCTGATGGTGGTGAACTTCATCGTCGTCACCAAGGGCGCGGAGCGGATCTCGGAGGTGTCGGCGCGCTTCACGCTGGACGCGCTGCCCGGCAAGCAGATGGCGATCGACGCGGACCTGAATGCCGGCCTGATCAACCAGGAGCAGGCGCAGAAGCGGCGGCAGGAGGTGGGCACCGAGGCCGACTTCTACGGCGCGATGGATGGCGCGAGCAAGTTCGTGCGCGGCGACGCGATCGCGTCGATCCTGATCCTGCTGATCAACCTGGTGGGCGGCGTGGCGATCGGCGCGTTCATGCACGGGCTGAGCCTGGGCGAGGCGATCCGCCAGTACGGCCTGCTGACGATCGGCGACGGCCTGGTGGCGCAGATCCCGGCGCTGCTGCTGTCGGCGGCCGCCGCGATCATCGTGACGCGGGTGAGCGACTCGGGCGAGTTCGAGCAGCAGGTCAGCGAGCAGATGCTGGCCTCGCCGCAGGTGCTGTACAGCGCGGCGGGCGTGATGGCGGTGCTGGCGCTGATTCCCGGCATGCCGTGGCTGGCGTTCAGCGCGTTCGCGGTGGCGCTGGGCTACGCGGGCTGGCGGATGGGCGCGCGGGCGAGCGGCCGCATCCAGCCGGCCGCGCCGCTGGAGAGCGCGCTGGTGGCGGCCGCGCCGCCGGAGATCGACTGGCGCGCGCTGCCGGTGGTGGAGGCGGTGTCGGTGAGCCTGGGCTACAAGCTGGTGGGGCTGATCGATCCGGCGCAGGGCGCGCCGCTGCAGGCGCGGGTGCGCGGCATGCGGCAGTCGATGAGCGAGGCGCTGGGTGTGCTGCTGCCGACGCTGGCGGTGCGGGATGACCTCTCGCTCAAGCCGAGCCAGTACGCGATCTTGCTGAGCGGCGCGGTGGTGGCGCAGGCGGAGGTCTATCCGGACCGGCTGATGGCGATCGCGTCGGGCCAGGTGTGGGGCGATGTGGATGGCATCCCGGGCTTCGATCCGGCGTACGCGATGCCGGTCACCTGGATCGAGCCGGAGCACAAGGCGCATGCGCTGGGATTGGGCTATCAGGTCGTCGACGTGGCGAGCGTGGTGGCCACGCATGTGTCGAAGGTGCTGCGCGAGCAGTTGCCGGAGCTGCTGAAGTTCGACGACATCACGGCGCTGCTGGAGCGCCTGAACGCGATCGCGCCGAAGCTGGGCGGCGCGCTGGACAAGGCCTTCACCCATGCGCAGCTGCTGAAGGTGCTGCGGCTGCTGCTGGCCGAGGGGGTGGCGGTGAAGGATATCCAGACCATCGCGTCGACGCTGGTCGAGAACGCGGAGGCGACGAAGGATGCGGTGCTGCTGGCGGCGGAGGTGCGCTGCGCGCTGAAGCGGCAGATCGTCGCGCAACTGCAGGGGCCGCAAGGCGCGCTGGGGGCGCTGAAGGTGTTCAACCTCGGCAGCGAGCTGGAGAACCACCTGCTGAACGCGCTGAACCAGGCACGCTCGGGCGGCGCGAAGGTGCAGCTGGACAGCTATCCGGTGGATCCGCAGCTGCTGTCGCAGCTGCAGCACCACATGCCGGGCGCGCGGGACCAGATGAAGTCGCTGGGCGCGCCGCCAGCGCTGCTGGTGATGCCGCAGGTGCGGCCGCTGCTGGCGCGCTACGCGCGGCTGTTCGCGCCGGGCCTGTCCGTGCTCTCGTACAACGAGGTGCCGGATCAGAAGGAGATCGCGGTCGTGGGGACCTTGGGGTGATGCGCCGCCTCAGCGGATGACCGAGGCGACCATGTCGCGCAGCCACAGGAGGGTCAGGCGTTGCGTTGCCGTAAAGCATCAGGGATGTCCAACGACTACCATCCCCCCGCTAGCCTCCCGCCAGCCTTCCCGATCCCTCACCTCATGGAGCTGACGATGCGCCTGACGATTCCCGGACTGCCCCTGCTGCTCGCCACCCTGATGCTGGCCGGCACCGCCCTCGCCGCGCCCGCCGAGACCCGTGACCTCCAGCAGGAGGAAGCCAATCGCGCGCTGGTGGTCGACTTCTACGACCGCTTCTTCAACAAGCACGACATCGGCGCCGCCAGCGTCGTCGCCGACGGCTACCGCCAGCACAACCCCGAGGTCCCGGACGGCAAGACGCCCTTCCTGACGTTCTTCTCCGGCTTCTTCAAGCAGTACCCGACGTCCTCGGCCCGCATCGTGCGCACCGCCACCGCCGGCGACCTGGTCTACCTGCACGTGCACTCGAAGATCACGCCTGCCGATCGCGGCGTCGCCGTCGTCGACATCTTCCGCGTCGACCATGGCCGCATCGTCGAGCACTGGGACGTCATCCAGCCGGTGCCCGAGAAGGCGGCCAACGGCAACACGATGTTCTGATCCGCCTGAAGGCAGAAGGCAGAAGGCGGCGAGCCTCCCCCGGCGCGATCAACGCGGGCTGGCGGCCTCCCGGCCGAGCCGCGCCACCGCCATCGCCCGCTGCAGGCGGCTGAGCGCCTGACGCGCCGCGGGCCCGTCGTCGCCACCGAACTCCAGCGTCGCGGCAAGCGCGGCGCGCAGTTCGTCGAAGTCGTTCGCGGCCGCCGCACGGCGGAACCACACGCTCAAGCACAGCGGCCTGAGCTCGGCCTGATGCGCCTCGTCGAGCATCGCGAACGCCTGATGCCAGCGTGGCGCGCCGGGCCGCGACGGCAGGCGCTCGAGCAGCCCCATCCGCGCGGCGCCGCCCTGCCTCGCGGGCACGACCGGCGGCGGCGCGGTGCGCGGATTCAAGGCCGCCGCGCACAGCATCCCCATCACGACATTGGCGTGATACGAGGTCCGCAGCTCGATGTCCTCGCGCGGCAGCGCGTCCCCCGCCACGTCGACCCATCGCGCGTGATCCGGCCCCGGCAGGAAGCCCTGCTCGTCCTGCGCCCGCGCGAGCACGTCGAACGCGAACGCCGCCACCGGACTCCACGCCTGGCGCAGCATCGGCCAGGTCCAGAGCAGCTCGGCGGCGAGATCGAAGTTGTCCGCGTCCAGCGCCGCCGCCAGCACGGCCTCGGCCTCCGCCAGTACCGCACCGGTCGGCCGCGGCAGCCACACGGCGCGGCGCCCCATGTCGGACGCATACAGCACCACGTGCGTGAACATGTAGAGATCGAGCGTCGAGCAGCCCAGCACGTCCAGCGGCCCGCCCAGGCAGGTGCCCGCGAGCAGCGCCTCGTCCGCGCGCATCGCGTCCACGCGCCGGCGGCGGATCTGATCGAGCCATTCGCACTCGAGCTGGTGATTGGGCAGGCGCTCGGGCCCGCGCGACGCCTCGCCGCCCACGATGCCTTCGAGCAGCCGCTCGAAGCCGTCGTCGCGATACCCCGCATCGCCCAGGAACAGATGCGCCGACGCATGCTCCAGCGCGCGGCCGGCGTCGTTGCACAGCCGCTCGACGACGCCGGCGCCGCGCGCCAGCGGCGCGAGCGTCTCCGCCAGCGCCTGCGCCTCGGCATCGAGCGCGGCATCCTCGCCGCGCAGGAAGGACATCGTGCGCAGCAGCATCGCGGACTCCCCCGCGACCTTGGCCGGCACCAGCGCCGGCGGGCGCCGCCGGCGTTCCGTCTCGGGCGCCGTCGCCATCCCGGCGATGGCGGCTTCGAGCGCGCGGCGCGCCATCCGCAGCGCCAGCCGCACGCGCCGCGGCAGGTCGTCCCGGCATGGCGCCGCGGCCGGCGTCCGGTGCGCCGCGGTCCGGACCACCGGCGTCGAGACGACCGTCACCGCGTCACTCGCGCAGTTGCCGCGCTTCGCGCAGGATGTCCAGCTCCGGGCCGGGCCAGCCGCAATTCCAGATCGCGTTGCGGTTGATGATCGTCACGAGCGATTCCCCGTGCAGCAGCGCCTTGTCGCCGAACTTGGCGAAGGTCGCGCCGATCGCCGACACGTTGATGGCCTTGCTCTCGACCAGCGCCTCGATGACCTGCTGCTGGAATGCGGATCTTGCTTCCGTGTTCATGGTGCCTCCTTGATGACTGCGTCGCGAGCGGAGGCGGTCGCCCCTCCCTTGATCGCTCGCCAGTTTTAGGTGGCCCTCCAGACCCCCACCACCCCTAGCTCGGCCTCGGCACCCCGGCCTCGGGGGGATGGTTCTAGGGGGTCTCTCCCCCCGCCGGGCCGCGCGGCGCCGCACGGCACGCGATTAGGTGATTACCCGCAGTTGTACGACTTCTTCTTGAACGCCGCGGTGGTGCTCGCTACGATGCGCCCCATGCTGGTACCGGTACCAATCCTGGTGCGATCGGAGCTGCCAGCGCTGTTGTAGCCACGGAGACACGCCCCCATGACCTCGCCGCAAGACCTCAAGGCCACCATTTCCCACGGCCTGCTGTCCTTCCCGCTGACCGACTTCGACGCCCAACTGAACTTCGCGCCCAAGCCCTATGCCGAGCGCCTGGAGTGGCTGATGCCTTACGGCGCGACCGCGCTGTTCGCGGCCGGCGGCACCGGGGAGTTCTTCTCGCTCGAGCCCAAGGAGTACAGCGACGTCATCCGCGTCGCCGTCCAGACCTGCCAGGGGAAGATGCCCATCATCGCGGGCGCCGGCGGCCCGACCCGCGTCGCCATCCAGTACGCGCAGGAGGCCGAGCGCCTGGGCGCGCAGGGCATCCTGCTGCTGCCGCACTACCTGACCGAGGCGTCGCAGGAGGGCCTGGTCGCGCACGTGCAGGCGGTGTGCCGCAGCGTCCGGTTCGGCGTGATCGTCTACAACCGCGGCGCCTGCCGTCTGACGCCCGAGTCGCTGCGCAAGCTCGCCGACTTCTGCCCCAACCTGATCGGTTTCAAGGACGGCATCGGCGACATCGAGTCCTTCGTCTCCATCCGCCAGCAGCTCGGCGACCGCTTCAGCTACCTGGGCGGCCTGCCCACCGCCGAGGTCTTCGCCGGCGCCTATCGCGCGATGGGCTGCCCGGTGTACTCGTCGGCCGTCTTCAACTTCATCCCCAAGACCGCGATCGACTTCTACAACGCGCACGCCGCCGGCGACACCGCGACCACCGACCGCCTGATCCAGGACTTCTTCCTGCCCTACATCGCGCTGCGCAACAAGGGCCAGGGCTACGCGGTCTCGATCGTGAAGGCCGGCGCCACCATCGCCGGCCATACCGCCGGCCCGGTGCGGCCGCCGCTGTCCGACCTCAAGCCGGCCGAGTTCGATGAACTGGGCGCGCTGATGGCCAGGCTCGGCCCGCAGTGAGCGCGCGCGGAGCAGTACCCATGTTCAAGAACCTCATCAACGGCGAGTGGGTCGACGGCGCCCGCGCCTCGCGCAACATCAACCCCAGCGACACCGGCGACGTGGTCGGCGAGTACGCGCAGGCCGACGTCGCCCAGACCCGCGCCGCCATCGACGCGGCGCGCGCCGCCTTCGGCAAGTGGAGCCTGTCCACGCCGCAGCAGCGCTTCGACATCCTCGACGCCGCGGGCACCGAGATCCTGGCCCGCAAGGCCGAGCTCGGCGACCTGCTGGCGCGCGAGGAAGGCAAGACCCTGCCCGAGGCGATCGGCGAGGTCGCCCGCGCCGGCAACATCTTCAAGTTCTTCGCCGGCGAGGCGCTGCGCGCCGGCGGCGAGGTGATCGCCTCGGTGCGCCCCAACGTCGGCGTCGAGGTGACGCGCGAGCCGATCGGCGTCGTGGGCCTGATCACGCCGTGGAACTTCCCGATCGCGATCCCCGCCTGGAAGATCGCGCCCGCGCTGGCCTTCGGCAACAGCGTCGTGCTCAAGCCGGCCGACCTGGTGCCGGGCTCGGCCTGGGCGCTGGCCGACATCCTCCAGCGCGCGGGCCTGCCCGACGGCGTCTTCAACCTCGTGATGGGCCGCGGCTCGGAGGTCGGCGCCGAGCTGCTCGAGAACCGCCAGGTCGATGCGATCAGCTTCACCGGCAGCGTCGCCACCGGCCAGCGCGTCGCGGCGGCTTGCGTCGCGCGCGGCGCCAAGTTCCAGCTCGAGATGGGCGGCAAGAACCCGTTCGTCGTGCTCGACGACGCGGATCTCGACGTCGCCGTCGCGGCCGCGATCAACAGCGGCTTCTTCTCGACCGGCCAGCGCTGCACCGCCTCCTCGCGCCTGATCGTGACGGCGGGCATCCATGACCGCTTCGTCGCCGCGATGGTCGACCGCATGAAATCGCTGAAGGTCGACGACGCCCGCAAGGCCGGCACCGACATCGGCCCGGTGGTCGACGAGCGCCAGCTCGCGCAGGACCTGGAGTACATCGCCATCGCCAAGGCGGAGGGCGCGACGCTCGCGGCCGGCGGCGAGGCGCTGGCGGTCAGCAGCGCGGGCGCGCCTGGTTTCTACCTGACCCCCGCGCTGTTCACGGACACCGCGCCGGCGATGCGCATCAACCGCGAAGAGGTCTTCGGTCCGGTGGTCAGCGTCATCCAGGCCCAGGACTATGACGAGGCGCTGGCGCTGGCCAACGACACGCCGTTCGGCCTGGCCACCGGCATCGCGACCACCTCGCTGAAGCACGCGACGCACTTCAAGCGCCACGCGCAGGCCGGCATGGTGATGGTCAACCTGCCGACGGCGGGCGTCGACTATCACGTGCCCTTCGGCGGCCGCAAGGCGTCCAGCCACGGCCCGCGCGAGCAGGGCCGCTACGCCGCGGAGTTCTACACGACCGTCAAGACCGCCTACACGCAGGCCTGAGCAGGCCTGAGCAGGCGCCTGGCCGCTCCCCCCCTGTCATGCAAGCCGGCGCAGACCGGCCCTCGAATGCGATCCGGAGACAACATGCAGTTATCCCTCTCCTCCCCGGCCGCGGGCGCGGTCGGCCGCGCGCGCTTCGGCGTGCTGGCGATGATCTTCATCGTCACCGTCCTGAACTACGCGGACCGCGCCACGGTCGGCGTCGCCGGCCCGGTGCTGTCCAGGGAACTGGGCATCGACGCGGTCCAGATGGGCTTCATCTTCTCGGCCTTCAGCTGGTCCTACGTGCTGGGCCAGCTACCCGGCGGCTGGCTGCTGGACCGCTTCGGCGCCAGGCAGGTCTATGCCTGGAGCATCCTGCTGTGGTCGCTGTTCACGATGCTGCAGGGCACCGTGCATCACATGGGCATGGACACGATGCTCCTCGGCCTGCCGCTGGCGGTGTCGGCGCTGTTCCTGATGCGCCTGCTGGTGGGCCTGGCCGAGTCGCCCTCCTTCCCCGCCAACGGCCGCATGGTCGCCGCCTGGTTCCCGGTGAAGGAGCGCGGCACGGCGTCGGCGATCTTCAACTCGGCGCAGTACTTCGCCACCGTGCTGTTCGCGCCGATCATGGCGTGGATCGTCCATGCCATCGGCTGGTCCGAGGTCTTCTACTTCATGGGCGGCCTGGGCATCCTGATGAGCGTGATCTGGATGCGCACGATGCACAACAGCCCGTCGGACCATCCCACCATCACCGCCGCCGAGCGCGAGCACATCGAAGCCGGCGGCGCGCTGCTCGCGGGCGGCGCGTCGGCCAAGGCCGCGCCGGGTCCGGCGCTGGGCTATCTCAGGCAGCTGCTGGGCAACCGCATGCTGCTGGGCGTCTACATCGCGCAGTACTGCGTGAACGTGCTCACCTATTTCTTCCTGACCTGGTTCCCCATCTACCTGGTCAAGGAACGCGGCATGTCGCTGCTCAACGCCGGTTTCGTCGCGGCGCTGCCCGCGATCTGCGGCTTCGCCGGCGGCGTGCTGGGCGGCGTGATCTCCGACTGGCTGCTGCGCCGCGGTCATTCGCTGACCTTCGCGCGCAAGCTGCCGATCGTGATCGGCATGCTGCTGTCGACGTCGATGATCGCGTGCAACTACGTGGGCATCGAGGCCGTCGTGGTCGGCATCATGGCGCTGGCGTTCTTCGGCAAGGGCCTGGGCGCGCTGGGCTGGGCCGTGGTGTCGGACACCTCGCCCAAGGAGATCGCCGGGCTGTCGGGCGCGCTGTTCAACACCTTCGGCAATGTCGCCGGCATCGTCACGCCCATCGTCATCGGCTATATCGTGCAGACCACGCATTCATTCAACGGCGCGCTGGTGTTCGTCGGCGCCCACGCGCTGATCGCGGTGCTGAGCTACCTGCTCATCGTCGGCGAGATCAGGCGCGTCGAGCTCAAGCCGGTCTGAGCCGCCCCGTCGCGCCCCTCCCAGGTTGACCCGTCCCAGGAAGTCCCCATGATCACCTCCCCGCTGACCATCCAGATGCACGAGGCCGACAACGTCGCCATCGTCGCCAACGACGGCGGACTGCCCGAAGGCACGGTGCTGCCCTCGGGCCTGGTGCTGCGCGAGCACGTGCCGCAGGGCCACAAGGTCGCGCTGGCCGACCTGCCGGCCGATGCGGCCGTGCTGCGGTACCACGTGCCCATCGGCTACGCGCTGCAGGACATCCCGGCCGGCAGCTGGGTGCACGAGCGGCTGCTGCGCATGCCGCCCGCGCGCGAGCTGCAGGGGCTGCCGATGGCCACGGTCCCGGCCCCGGCGCGGGTGCCGCTGGAGGGCTACACCTTCGAGGGCTACCGCAATGCCGACGGCTCGGTGGGCACGCGCAACATCCTGGCGATCACGCAGACGGTGCAATGCGTGTCGGGCGTGGTCGAGTTCGCGGTCGAGCGCATCAAGCGCGAGCTGCTGCCGAAGTATCCGAACGTCGATGACGTGGTGGCGCTGGAGCACACCTATGGCTGCGGCGTCGCGATCGACGCGCCGGACGCGGTGATCCCGATCCGCACGGTGCGCAACATCAGCCTCAATCCCAATTTCGGCGGCGAGGTGATGGTCGTGAGCCTGGGCTGCGAGAAGCTGCAGCCGGAGCGGCTGATGCCGCCGGGCGTGATCCCGATCGCGGACCAGCGCGGCGAGGCGGCGGGCGAGACGCTCGATGTCGTCTGCCTGCAGGATGCGAAGCACGTCGGCTTCATGTCGATGATCGATTCGGTGATGACGCAGGCGAGCGTGCATCTGGCGCGTTTGAACGCGCGCCGGCGCGAGACGGTGCCGGCCTCGGAGCTGGTGGTGGGCGTGCAGTGCGGCGGCAGCGACGCGTTCTCCGGCGTGACCGCGAATCCGGCGGTGGGCTTCTGCGCCGACCTGCTGGTGCGCGCGGGCGCGACGGTGATGTTCAGCGAGAACACCGAGGTGCGCGATGGGATCGCGCAGCTGACCGCGCGCGCGAGCACGCCCGAGGTCGCGCAGGCGATGGTCCGGGAGATGGCCTGGTACGACGAGTACCTGAAGCGCGGGAGCGTCGACCGCAGCGCCAACACGACGCCGGGCAACAAGAAGGGCGGGCTGTCCAACATCGTCGAGAAGGCGATGGGCTCGATCGTGAAGAGCGGGAGCTCGGCGATCTCCGGCGTGCTGTCGCCGGGGGACAAGCTGCGGCGCGATCAGCGCGGGCTGATCTACGCGGCGACGCCGGCGAGCGATTTCATCTGCGGGACGCTGCAATTGGCGGCGGGGATGAACCTGCATGTGTTCACGACCGGGCGAGGCACGCCGTATGGGCTGGCGGAATGTCCGGTCATCAAGGTGGCGACGCGCAGCGACCTGGCGCGGCGGTGGCATGACCTGATGGACGTGAACGCCGGGCAGATCGCCGATGGCGAGAAGACGATCCAGGAACTGGGGTGGGAGATGTTCCGGCTGATGCTGGATGTGGCCTCCGGAAAGAAGACCTGGGCGGAACAGCACAAGCTTGCGAACGCGCTCGTGCTGTTCAATCCGGCGCCAGTGACCTAGGGGGCGCGACTTCCTCGGCCGCTGGCCTTCACCCCTGCCCTCTCCCACTTCGCGGGAGAGCAACCGTGTCAAGCGCTGCTGCTGACCAACTCCCTCGCCCCCCGCAAGCGGGCGAGGCCGCCCGCACATGCCTTGCGCAAGAACTCCCTCGCCCCCCGCGAGGGGGGAGAGGGCAGGGGAGAGGGGGTGCTTCGAAGGGCAGCAGCGCTGTGGCACGAGCCCCCTCTCCCCTCCCTCTCCCCGCTGGGGCGAGGGGGTTCACTGCGCCGCCCGGCTCCTCTTACCCCTCCTCCTTACTCCCTCCTCCCTCCTCCTTACCCCCTCGCCCGCTTGCGGGAGGGGTGAGGGCCTGCGTCACGGCATGCTCATGGCCTGCCTGAACGACTGATCGAGGATTTCCGCGACGAGATCGAGCAATTGCGCCGCCTCCTCGTCGCCCATCGGGTCATACGGCGCCGCGTCCGTCGCCGGCACGCCCAGCAGCGCATGGAACGGCGTGCACCCCATCGCCGCGGGCGACAGGTTCTCCCCGAGGAACCGGTCGTCGAAGGGCGTGACCGGCCGTTCGGTCAGATCCACCATCGTGCCGAGCATCCGGACCACATCGCCGCGGTGATCCCGCTGCACCACCCTCCCCCGCGACAGCACGGTCCGGTACCCCGAGCCATTGCTGCGCAGCCGGAATCGCTGCTCATAGCTTTCGGTGAACCCGTCGAAATGCGCCCGCAGCGCCGCCATCATCGGTTCGAGGTCCTCCGGATGCACGCGGCAGCGCCAGAACGCGGTGCTGTCGGGCTGCTCCGGATGCGGAAACCCGAGGTGCTCCTTCCAGCGCGGCGAGTAGTGCACCAGCTCCAGCAATGGCTTCAAGTCCCAGACGCCGAAGGCGCCCCGCTCGATCGCCGTCCGCCAGCACCGGACTTCGTCATGACGGATCCCCATGGCGGGGCATCTTGCGCGCCCCTCGGGGGGATGGTCAACGCGAGTTCCCCGGGGAGGCGCGGAAAACAGTGCCGCCAAGCCACGGCGCCCGTGACAGGCGCCTTGACATCCCCTTTCGCAGGGCTCATCCCAGCGCCGTCACCCATTCAGCCGCCGCCGCCAGCAAGGAGGCATCGGACCGCATCGGCGGCGAGGGATCCACCGGCACCCACAGCGGCTGCCGCCGCCATCCCAGCCGCCGCAGACGGAACCCCGCCCGCACCAGCGCCGCGACCAGCCGCGGCAGCTCGCCGCGCAAGGCCGTCAGCACCTGCTCGTGCTCCGCCAGCACCGTCAGCGACAGCGCCGCCCGCGTCCCTTGCAACTGCAGCCCGATCGCCTCGCCGCGCCAGCGCAGCAGCAGGGACAGCGACGGTTCCTCCACCGCGCCGCCCCCTCCTTCCGGCGCCGGCGCCACGTCGTCGTGCCGCTCGGCCCTGACCCAATACGGCAGCGGCAGCATCCACAAGGGCTCGCCGCCCGGCCCGGCCGGCACCTGCCCATGCGCCAGCGCGATCGTCCAGGCCGAGACCAGCGCCGCGGGCGTGCGCGCCGGCGGCGTCTCGACGATCGCGGTCAGCAACTGCCGCCGCCACTGCGCCAGATCGACGCGCAAGGCCGGCAACTGCCCCCAGGCGCTCGGCGACGCGCCCTCGCCCCGCCCGCCGCCCGGCGCGGCCGCCGCCCCCGCCGACGGATCACGCCGCCGCTCGATCACCTCCAGCTCCATCCGCGGCGCCACCGCGCGCACGCGCAGCAGCACTTGATCCCCTGGGGCCAGGTCCTCCAGCGGCGGCTCGATCAGCGTCATGACCTCGCCGCTGTCGAGCGACTCCAGCCGCCAGCCCGGCGCGCCGCCGCTCCGGTCTCCGCCACCCGACAGCCTCAGCACCGCCCCCGGCGCCAAGCCCGCGAACTCCCGCAGCGCCGGCTGCAGCCGGCCCGCCGCCGCCACGGCGCCGACCCCGCCGACCCCGCCGACTCCGCCGATGGCACCCGCATTCGATGTCGATCCCGCCATGGCCGCCCCCCCCCCCGCCCTGCGCTTCCAGAAAGAACAAGGGCCGGACGTCGCCGTCCGGCCCTCGCGTGTCGATGTGGACGGGCGCGCCTCTCGGCGCGCCCCGCGCTCATCAGCCCAGCAGCGACATGACCAGGCCGGACATGCTGTTGCTCTGCTTGAGCATCGCGGTGCCCGACTGCATCAGCATCTGCTTGGTCGTCATCGTCGACGACTCGGCGGCGAAGTCCGTGTCCATGATCCGGCCCTTGGCGGCCGCGGTGTTGGTGCTCATGTTCTGCAGGTTGTTGTAGACATGATCCAGACGGTTGGCGGCGGCGCCGAAGGTGGCGCGCAGCTCGCCGACCTTGTCGATCGCGGTGCCGATGGTGGTCAGCAGCGTGTTGGTCGCGGCGGACAGCTCCGTGCCGGCGGCCGGCGCGGCGGCGTACTGCGTCGAGATCGCGGCCAGCGAGGTCGTCAGCGCGGTCAGCTGCGTGCTGGCATCCACCGACATCGTCTCGCCCGCGGACGCGCCGATCTGGAAGTTCATCGCCGCGGACATCTTGCCCAGCGTGCCGTCCACGGTCGTGCCGTTCGAGAACAGCTGCGTGCCGCCGAAGGACGTGTTCTTGACGATGTTGGTCAGCTCGGTGCCCAGCGCGTCGTACTCGCCCTGCATCGCGGTCTTGTCGGTCGCGGTCGAGGACGCCGAGAAGGCTTCCGTCGCCAGGTCCTTCATGCGCAGCAGGATGTTGCTGACTTCATTCAGCGCGCCTTCGCCGGTCTGCAGCATCGAGATGCCGTTCTGCGTGTTGCGCTGGGCCACGGCCATGCCGCGCGTCTGGGCATCCAGACGGGTGGCGATCTGCAGGCCGGCGGCGTCGTCCATCGCGGAGTTGACGCGGTAGCCGGTGCCCAGGCGGGTCATCGACGTGGCCAGGCTCTTCTGCGTCGAGCTCAGCGAGTTCTGGGTCGACAGGGCCGCGGCATTGGTGTGCAGGCTCAACATGGTGATTCGCTCCTAGAGAGAGGGGTCAAGCGCCTTCGCGCTTCGTTGTCGAGGGACTCAGCTGCCCTCCCACTCACAGGACGACCCCCTGCGCGGGGGACTTAAATCACCTGTCGAAAAAACTTTCGACGCGCAGGCGCCGGGCCTAGCGCGGGTCGTACATGTAGCGGCGCGTCAGCGGCACGGGGGCCGGGCCGCCGTCGCGCTTGCTGGCCAGGATCTGGTACAGGCCCAGCTCGCCGGTCTCGAATTCCAGCGCGGAGGCCGCCATGTACAGGCGCCAGATCCGGTAATGCGCCTCGTCGACGTACTGCAGCGCCTGCTCGTGGTTTTCCTCCAGGCGCGCCACCCACGCGCGCAGCGTGCGCGCGTAATGCATCCGCAATCCCTCGACGTCGTGGATCTCGAATTTTTGCTGCTCCATCACCCGCAGCACGTTGCTCGCCCGGTCCAGCTCCCCGTCCGGGAAGACATACCGGTTGATGAATTTCGAAGAGAGCGCCTGCCCCCAGCCGTCCTCCTCATGGGTGATGCCGTGATTCATGAAGAGACCGCCCGGCTTGAGCAGCCGGTGCACGCTGCCGAAATAGGTCGGCAGGTTCTTCAGGCCCACGTGCTCGAACATCCCGACGCTCGAGACCTTGTCGAACTGCCCGGTCATGTCCCGGTAATCGCACAGCCGGACCTCCACCTGCCCCTGCAGGCCCGCGGCCGCGATGCGCTCCCGGCCCATCGCCAGCTGGCGCTCCGACAGCGTGATGCCCACCGCCTTCACGCCGTAATGACGCGCCGCGTGCATCACCAGCGCGCCCCAGCCGCAGCCCACGTCCAGCAGCTCCTCCCCGGGCTGCAGGCGCAGCTTGCGGCAGATGTGATCCAGCTTGGCCCATTGCGCCTGCGCCAGCGTGGTGTCGGCGGTCTCGTAATAGGCGCAGGAGTACACCATCGCCGGGTCCAGCCACAGCGCGTAGAAGTCGTTGGAGAGGTCGTAATGGAAGGCGATGGCGGCCTTGTTCTCGGCCCGCGTGTGGCGCCGCACGCCGCCGGCGCGCAGGTCCGCGTCCGCGGCGCCCGGGGGCGGCGCCAGCAGCCGCACGGCCAGCCGCAGGCGGTCGCTCCAGGACAGGGTCAGCTCCGGCAGGTGGTCCTTGAGCTGCAGCGCGGCGAAGAAATCGCCCTCGACGTCGATCTGCTGCGTGAAGTAGGCCTCCGCGAAGCGCAGCGGATCGCGCCCCAGCAGCAGCCGGCGCAGCGCGGCCGGGTCGTTCAGCACCAGCGTGAAGTCGGGCGCGCGCTGCGCCTGCGCGCCCAGCCGGGCCTCCCAGTGCCCCAGCCTCAGCCCCATGCTGCCCGGATAGGCCGAGAACAGCCGCTGCAGCAGCGTCAGGCCGGCGGGCGGCAGCGGCGGCGCGCCGGCGGCGCTCGCGATGGCCTCGGCCGCGCGCGCGGCGGTGGGCGACGTGGGGGACATCAGTTCCTGATCCATGCGATTCCTCGTCCGCGAAACACGAAAGAAGCTTGGTCGGAAGCGGCCGGGGGGTCAGTTCTTGCGCGCCCCGCCGCTGGCGGCCTGGAAGTCCTGGGCCATTTTTAGCCAACCGTCCTCGCCCCGCCCCGATTGGGGGCATTGCTGCAAACGGCGTTCCCGCCCCCTGCCGGCGAGGGCCGTTGCGCCCTCGCACACCCTCGCCCAAAGGGGTCATCACAACATCGGCCGCCGAGGCCACAATCAGCCCCCATCGACGGCCAGAACGCCAAGATCAAAAGCCAAGGAGTGAGCCATGCCCGATGCATTCGCCAACACCATCGCCAGCTTCAAGACCGCGTCCGGCAAGGGCGGCAAGTACTACTCGCTGCCCAAGCTTGCCGAGCGTTTCCCCAATGTGAAGCAGCTGCCGGTGTCGATCCGGCTGGTGCTGGAGTCGGTGCTGCGCAACTGCGACGGCAAGCGGGTGACCGCCGAGCACGTCGAGCAGCTCGCCAACTGGCAGCCCAACGCGCCGCGCAACGAGGAGATCCCCTTCGTCGTCGCCCGCGTGGTGCTGCAGGACTTCACCGGCGTGCCGCTGCTGGCCGACCTGGCCGCGATGCGCAACGTCGCCCAGGCCCAGGGCAAGGACCCCAAGACGATCGAGCCGCTGGTGCCGGTCGACCTGGTCGTCGACCACTCGGTCATGATCGACCACTTCGGCACCCCCAAGGCGCTGGACCTGAACATGAAGCTGGAGTTCGAGCGCAACCGCGAGCGCTATGAATTCATGAAGTGGGGCATGCAGGCCTTCGACACCTTCGGCGTCGTCCCGCCCGGCTTCGGCATCGTCCACCAGGTCAACCTGGAATACCTGGCCCGCGGCGTCCACAAGGCCGGCTCCGGCGCCGCCGCGGTGTACTACCCGGACACGCTGGTCGGCACCGACAGCCACACGACGATGATCAACGGCATCGGCGTGGTCGGCTGGGGCGTCGGCGGCATCGAGGCCGAGGCCGGCATGCTCGGCCAGCCGGTCTACTTCCTGACGCCGGACGTGGTCGGCTTCGAGCTGACCGGCCGCCTGCGCGAGGGCGTCACCGCCACCGACCTGGTGCTCACCGTCACCGAGATCCTGCGCAAGGCCAAGGTGGTGGGCAAGTTCGTCGAGTTCTTCGGCGAGGGCACGGCCTCGCTGTCCGTGCCCGACCGCGCCACGATCGGCAACATGGCGCCCGAGTACGGCGCCACCATGGGCTTCTTCCCGGTGGACGAGCGCACCATCGACTACTTCCAGGGCACCGGCCGCACGCAGGACGAGATCGAGGCCTTCGAGGCCTACTTCCGCGCCCAAGGCCTGTTCGGCGTGCCCAAGACCGGCGACATCCGCTACAGCCAGGTCGTGTCGCTGGACCTGGGCAGCGTCGTGCCGTCGCTGGCCGGCCCGAAGCGGCCGCAGGACCGCATCGTCATCACCGACCTGGCCAAGACCTTCGCCTCGCTGTTCACCAAGCCGGTGGCGGAGAACGGCTTCAACCAGCCGGTGGACAAGCTGCCCAAGGCCTTCGCGCTCGGCGGCAACCAGAAGGGCCTGGAGATCTTCAACGGCGACGTGCTGATCGCGGCGATCACCTCCTGCACCAACACCTCCAACCCCAGCGTGCTGCTGGCCGCCGGCCTGCTGGCCAAGAAGGCGGTCGAGGCCGGGCTGAAGGTCCAGCCGCACATCAAGACCTCGCTGGCGCCGGGCTCGCGCATCGTCACCGAGTATCTGGAGAAGGCCGGCCTGCTCCCCTATCTGGAGAAGCTGGGCTTCGCCGTCGCCGCCTACGGCTGCACGACCTGCATCGGCAACGCCGGCGACCTGACGCCCGAGATCAACGAGGCCATCACCAGCAACGACCTGGTCTGCGCCGCGGTGCTGTCGGGCAACCGCAACTTCGAGGCCCGGATCCACCCCAACATCAAGGCCAACTTCCTGGCCAGCCCGCCGCTGGTGGTGGCCTACGCGATCGCCGGCAACGTGACGCGCGACCTGATGACCGAGCCGGTCGGCCTGGGCACCGGCGGCAAGCCGGTCTATCTGGGCGACATCTGGCCGACCAGCGACGAGATCCACGCGCTGCTGAAGCTGGCGCTCAATCCGGACGCCTTCCGCGTCAACTACGGCAAGGTGAAGTCGGAGCCCGGCAAGCTGTGGGAGAAGATCAAGGGCGGCACCGGCCAGGTCTACGGCTGGCCCAAGAGCACCTACATCGCGCAGCCGCCGTTCTTCGGCGGCTTCACGCAGGTGCCGGAGGCGCACGAAGCCGGCGTCAAGGGCGCGCGGATCATGGCGCTGTTCGGCGACTCGATCACCACCGACCACATCTCGCCGGCCGGCTCGATCAAGGAGGCCTCGCCCGCGGGCGCCTACCTGAAGGAGCAAGGCGTGCTCAAGGCCGACTTCAACAGCTATGGCTCGCGCCGCGGCAACCATGAAGTCATGATGCGCGGCACCTTCGCCAACGTCCGCATCAAGAATCTGATGATCCCCGCCAAGCCGGACGGCTCGCGCGAGGAAGGCGGCCTGACACTGTTCCAGCCGGGCGGCCAGAAGGAGTTCATCTACGACGCCGCGATGCGCTACATCGCCGCCGGCGTGCCGACGGTGATCTTCGCCGGCGAGGAATACGGCACCGGCTCCAGCCGCGACTGGGCGGCCAAGGGCACGCAGCTGCTGGGCATCAAGGCGGTCGTCGCCAAGAGCTTCGAGCGCATCCACCGCTCCAACCTGGTCGGCATGGGCGTGCTGCCGCTGCAGTTCCGTCCGGGCGATTCCTGGGAGTCGCTGGGGCTGAAGGGCGACGAGATCATCGACATCGAACTCGGCGACGAGATCAAGCCGCAGTCCGCCGCGACGCTGATCATCCGGTCCGCCGGCAGCCCCGAGCGCCGCGTGCCGCTGATCCTGCGCATCGACACGCCGATCGAGGTCGAGTACTACCGCCACGGCGGCATCCTGCCCTACGTGCTGCGGCAGCTGATCGCGGCCTGAGGGCCGGGCGCCTCCGGGCGCACCGCCAGGAAGCGCGCCGCCAAGAACAACGGGCGCTGGCTTTCGCCAGCGCCCGTTGTTCGTTCCGATGCAAGCGATGACCGCGATGACCGCCTCGGCGGCGGTCAGGCGCCCATCACTTCGTGCCGGTGCCCGAGGTGCTGTTGCTCTTCTTCGGCGCCGACTTGGCGGCCGGCTTCGGCGCCGCCTTCGGCGTGCCGGCCGGCGCGGCCTGGTCCAGCTCCTTGGACGCGGCGGTCGAGCCGCCCTGCACGCCCAGCCGTCCGCCGGTGCCCAGGCCGCCCTTGACCTGCTGGGCCTTGTAGTTGCGCAGCGCCTTGACCATCTGGTTGTACGAGTCCGCGAAGGCGGTCACGATCACCTTGCCGGCCGGCGTCTTGCCGTACGCGCCGCCCGCCACCGCGGTGTTGCTGAAGAAGCTGGCGCCGCCGATGCCGAAGTCGAAGTTCTTGGCCGTGCCTTCGGCCGCCGAGATCTGCACGCCCGAACGGTTGTCCACCAGCAGCAGCGTCGTCGACGCCTCGTTCTGGCTGATGTTGGCCGCCACCGCGGTCAGCAGGCCGATCGCGCCGGTGCCGATGCCGCCGCCACCGCCGCCGGTCTTGCCGGCGAACTGGATCTCGGGGCTCATCGTGTAGTCGGCCGCGACCATCTGGCCCTGGCCGAAGTTGCTGCCGGCGCGCACTTCACCGGATTGCATCAGCGCGCGCTCACGCTCCATGTTGGCGAAGGCCTTGCCGCGCTCGACGATCACGAAGCAGTTGGACTGCTGGACCATCAGGCGCAGGACGGGCACCGTCGAGCCCAGCTGGCGGTCGCGCAGCTGCGACCACCACGGCGCGTTCGTGTCCTCGAAGATCGTCAGCGTGCCCAGCGTCTCGTCGCAATGCTCGAGCTGGCTGTTCTGGTTCTCGGCCGTCGCGCCGCCGGCGGCGCCGGACACCGTGCCCTTGTTGTCGCCCATCGTGGGCGCGGTGGCCATGCAGCCGGCCAGCAGCAGCGGCGACAGCAGCAGGGCGGACTTCAGCGCGAGGCCGGAAACAGGGGTGAAGCGGGGGGTGGCAAGCATGGGATCCTCCAATTTTTCTAGCGATATCTCAGGACTGCAAACACGTCGGCGGCAACGGACGCGGCCCGTGCGGGCCCGGCCGGCCGGGACTTCGGGAACAGGGGTCAATCGATCGGCGTGGCGGGCGCGACGCCGTAATAGCCGCCGACCGGCTGGCCGTGCGGATTGCCGATCCAGATGCTGGTGCCGAACACATCGCTGCAACCGCCCCAGGCGATCTCCAGCGCGCGCGGCTCCTCGTTGCGGGTCTGCGCATAGACGGACACGGCGCTGTCCGACGGGCCGATCGTGTAGCAGACACGGGCCCATACCGGGCGCGGCGCCGACGCGACCACCGAGGCCGAACCCTCGGTGTCGCCATCGGACGCCTTGGCCATCCATTTGGTGCCCCGGGTCGGACCCGGGTTGTAGCTGAACACATAGGGCACCTGCGCGATCGCGGCGATCGACGCGGCAATCAATCCGGCAGCCATCAGGCCTTTGGCCAACATTCGTCTTCTCCCCCTGTTGTCTCGAAGCGTGTCTCGAAACCAAACGATTTCAACGAAACGTCGCGGATTGTTAGGGGCCCGACCTGAAAAAGCGAGGCCCCCATCGTGGTGGATTCCACGCCCCCCCAGACGGCGGGATGGCGAAACGGCGCCTGGCTGAGGTTCCTGCTCCGCCACTCGCACGCGAGGGCGGTCTGGCGAACGCCGCCGCAAGCCCTGACCCCGCGACGGCCAGGCGTGGCGCGGCCTGGCGGCCGGCGGGGCGTGCCTCGATGGCAGAGGGCAAATCCTGGCACCGGCCGCGTGCGGGGGCGCTCGCGCCGGGGCCTGGAGGGGCCGGGATCGAACCCGGCGGCGGGCGAGGATCGCCAGCCTGGTGACTTAGGTCACCCAGTGTTGTAGGGATGGGAAATGCCGGGGGATCACCTATGCGGGTTGTGCCTCGGTGGCCGCTCAGTCCAGTCCCAGGTCCAGGCCGCGCTCCCGCGCGAAGGCCTTCAAGGCGGGCATCAGCGCGCCGATCTTCTCGGCCACCGCGTCGCGGACGGTGTCCACCATCACCTGCGTCTGGCGCTCGATCTCGATGTGCAGCGGGGCGCCCTCGCCCTTGTCGGCGAAGGTCGTCATCCGCAGCGTCTCGGGGATCAGCCAGACCTCGAACCAGCCCGAGCCGTCGGCATGGCGGCCGGCCTCGGCCACCGTCAGGCTGGCGCCGTTCACCGCGATGTAGCCCTTGGCGAAGATGTAGCGCATCCACGGCGCCGGCACCGCGATGCGGATCACGTGGTTGTTGGCCGGACGGCGGATGGACTCGACCGTCGCCATGAAGTCGACATGGCCCGACAGCGGATGGCCGCCGATCTCCGCGCCATCCTTGGCCGCGCGTTCGACGTTGAGACGGCCGCCGCGCTCGAGCCGGCCCAGCGTGGTCAGGTTCAGGCTCTGCAGCATCACGTCGAAGTCCGCCTGGGTGTCCCCCTTCAGGGCGGTGACGGTCAGGCAGACGCCGTCGCAGGCGACGCTCGCGCCGATCTCCAGGTCCTGGCAGAAGCCGGGCGGGAAGCTCAGCGTGAAGCTGCGCAGCCCTTCCTTGTCGGTGATCTCCGCGACCTGCGCGATCCCTTGGACGATGCCGGTGAACATGCGGGGGCTCCTCGGGTCAGCGCGCGGCGGCGTGGGCGGCTTGGGCGGCATGCGCGGCGAACAGCTCGGGCGAGAAGCCCAGGCTCAGCCGGCCGTCGGCCCATTCGACGATCGGGCGCTTGATGACGCTGGGCTGCGCCACCATCAGCGCGGCGGCGCCGGCCGCGTCCGAGGCGCCGGCCTTGGCCGCGTCGTCCAGCTTGCGCCAGGTGGTGCCGGCGCGGTTCAGCACCTTGTCCCAGCCGAGTTCATCCATCCAATGCGGCAGCTTCGCCGCGGGCACGCCCTGCTTCTTGTAGTCGTGGAACTGGTACGCGAGGCCCTGCTCGTCGAGCCAGGCGCGGGCGCGCTTCACGGTGTCGCAGTTGGGAATGCCGTAGAGGGTGATCATGGGAACGCAGGGCTTCGAGGGAGCCGATGAAAGAAGCCGGCACGCTACCATGAAGCGGATGATCCCCTGGCTCGACGATGACTCTCTGGACTTCCCCCCGACGCGCCGCGCCCTCGGTCCGCGCAGCGACGCGCCGGGGTTGCTCGCGGCCGGCGGCGATCTGCGGCCGGCCCGCCTGAAGGCGGCCTACGCGCGGGGGATCTTCCCCTGGTATGGGGAAGGCCAGCCCATCCTCTGGTGGACCACCGATCCGCGCATGGTGCTGAAGACGGCGGACTTCAAGCTGTCGCGCTCACTGCGCAAGACGATCGCGCGCTTCATCCGCACGCCCGGCTGCGAGATCCGCGTCGACAGCGCCACCGAGACCGTGCTGCGCGCCTGCGCCAGCACGCCGCGCGACGGGCAGGACGGCACCTGGATCGTGCCGGAGATGCAGCTGGCCTACCTGCGCCTGGCCGAGGAAGGCACGGTGCACTCGGTCGAGACCTGGATGGACGGCGAGCTCGCCGGCGGGCTGTATGGCGTCAACCTGGGCCGAATGTTCTTCGGCGAGTCGATGTTCATGCGCAGGACCGACGCGTCCAAGATCGCGCTGGCCGCGCTGATCTGCCTGTGCCGCGAATTCGGCATCCCCTGGATCGACTGCCAGCAGCAGACCGCGCACCTGGCCTCGCTGGGCGCGGCACCCGTCACGCGCGAGGCCTTCGAGTCCCATCTCTGGGCGCATGCGGGCCTGCAGGCGCCGGGGGATTGGACCTATCATCCGCGCCTATGGGCCCACCTGGGCCTGCACGACAGCCCCGCCCCTCGCCCTGCCCCGTGACGCCGTAACGCCGTGACGCATCCCAAGGAACTCCCGCTGGCCGAGCTGCAGTTCTATGCGACCGCGCCCTATCCCTGCAGCTACCTGAGCGACCGCCAGGCCCGCTCGCAGGTCGCCACCCCCAGCCACCTGATCCATGCCGACGCCTACACCAGCCTGGTGGCGGCCGGGTTCCGCCGCAGCGGCATGTTCACGTACCGGCCCTACTGCGATGGCTGCAAGGCCTGCGTGCCGATGCGCATCCCGGTCGCGGAGTTTCACCCCAACCGCAGCCAGCGCCGTGCCTGGGCGCAGCACCAGTCGCTGCAGGCGCGCGTCATGCGGCTGGGCTACAGCGACGAGCACTACCAGCTCTACCTGCGCTACCAGGCCGGCCGCCACAGCGGCGGCGGCATGGATCACGACAGCGTCGACCAGTACACCCAGTTCCTGCTGCAGAGCCGCGTCAACTCGCGGCTGGTGGAGTTCCGCACCCCGGAGGGGGCGCTGAAGATGGTGTCCATCCTCGACATCCTGGGCGACGGGCTGTCGGCGGTCTACACCTTCTACGAGCCCGAGGCCAACGTCAGCTACGGCACCTACAACGTGCTGTGGCAGCTGCGGCAGACCCGCGACCTGGGGCTGCCGCACCTGTACCTCGGCTACTGGATCGCGCAGAGCGACAAGATGGCCTACAAGGCCCGCTTCCTGCCGCATGAACTGCTCCGGGAGGGGCAGTGGCAGCGCGTCGGGCGCTGAGATCCCGCGCCCGCCAGGGCAATAACTGGTCCCACATTGGTTTTTCCTGCAAAGCGACGTGGAAGCGCCGTCTTTTCGTTCTTCTGACGGAAATTGACGCCATAACACGGCTTTAGCGACATCATTACGACACGTTACCCCTTATCCAAGGGTTAACCTGAATGATGAGTGTGCGAGTGGTATCTACATTGCATACCACTATGAGATCAGCAGCGGTACCGATCTCCTGGACGCCGCGGACTTGCATCACCGCGGACCGCCTGTCGACTGCAAGGAGTGACTCCATGCCTGCACACGCCGTTGCCCGCACCGCTGACCGCGCCGCCGAGCGCCTGAGCGCGCCCGCCGCGCCCATTCCCTCCCCCGCTGCCCCCGAGTGGCCGGCCTGAGCGCCGGCCCTGGCGGCCGGCTCCGGCTGGCCGCCCGCTTCGCCGGTTGACCGCCGGCGCTTTTTCTTCCCGAGCACGACCGTCCCCGCCGCGCTGCATCCGCAGCCGCACGGCGCGGCGGCGCTCATCCCGCAGTCCCCGATCCGATAACGACAACCACGACAACCACGACAACACCTGCTCAGGAGACCCCGATGAGACTTCGCCCCCTTCCCCATCCGGCCCTGCCGTGGCTGCTGCCGGCGATGCTGGCCTTCGCCGGCGCGCCGGCCTCGGCCTACGACTGCACGAACGTCGCCGAATGGAACGCCGCGACCGCCTACGGCGGCAACGCGATCGTCAAGCAGAACGGCAATGCCTACCAGGCCAAGTGGTGGACGCAGAACAATGCGCCGGCCACCAACGCCGGCCAGTGGGATGTGTGGAAGCCGCTGGGCGCCTGTGACGGCGGGGGCGGCGGCACGAACAAGCCGCCGACGGTGGCGCTGAGCTCGCCCGGCGCGGGCAGCTCGCCGACGGCGGGCGACGTGGTCACGCTGTCGGCCACCGCCGCGGACAGCGACGGCAGCGTCGCCAAGGTCGGCTTCTACGTCAACGGCGCGCTGGTGGCCGAGGACACCAGCGCCCCCTTCAGCGTGAACTGGACCGCGCGGGCCGGCGTGGCCGACATCACCGCCCGCGCCACCGACGACAAGGGCGCCACCACCGAGAGCAGCGCCGTGCGCATCACCGTGCAGGGCCAGGTCACCGGCGACGAGCGCTGCCGCCCCGAGGGCCTGGTGACCACCGCCGGCACCGCGCCCGCCTACTGCAAGGTCTACGACGACCAGGGCCGCGAGAAGATGGGCGCCGACAAGCCGCGCCGCATCATCGGCTACTTCACCAGCTGGCGCACCGGCAAGACCGGGCAGCCCGCCTTCCTCGCGCACCAGATCCCCTGGGCGCAGGTCACGCACATCAACTACGCCTTCGCGCATGTCGATGCGGCCAACAGGATCTCCGTCGGCAACACCGCCGACGCCGCCAACCCCGCCACCGGCCTGACCTGGCCCGGCACCGCGGGCGCCGAGATGGACCCGGCCTACGCCTACCAGGGCCACTTCAACCTGCTCAACAAGTTCAAGAAGCAGTACCCGGGCGTCAAGACGCTGATCTCGGTCGGAGGCTGGGCCGAGACCACCGGCTTCTACACGATGACGACCAACGCCGACGGCTCGGCCAACACCGCCGGCATCGCCACCTTCGCGGACTCGGCGGTGGCCTTCCTGCGGCAGTACGGCTTCGACGGCGTCGACATCGACTACGAGTACCCCACCAGCATGAAGGACGCCGGCAACCCGGTGGACTTCGCCATCAGCAACGCGCGCCGCGCCGCGCTGATGAAGAACTACGTGGTGCTGATGCGCACGCTGCGCGCGAAGCTGGACGCGGCCGGCCAGGCCGACCAGCGCCACTACCTGCTCACGATCGCGGCGCCCTCCTCCGGCTACCTGCTGCGCGGGATGGAGGCCTTCCAGGTGACCCAGTACCTGGACTACGTGAACATCATGAGCTACGACCTGCACGGCGCCTGGAACCAGTTCGTCGGCCCGAACGCGGCGCTGTACGACGACGGCAAGGACGCGGAGCTGACGGCCTGGAACTACTACTCGAGCAGCCAGTACGGCCGCATCGGCTACCTCAACACCGACTGGGCCTACCACTACTTCCGCGGCGCGATGCCGGCGGGCCGCATCAACATCGGCGTGCCGTACTACACGCGCGGCTGGCAGGGCGTCACCGGCGGCGCGAACGGCCTGGGCGGCCAGGCCGCGCTGCCCGACCAGGGCAAGTGCCCGGCCGGCACCGGCGGCGCCGCCGTGCAGAAGTGCGGCAACGGCGCCGTCGGCATCGACAACCTCTGGCATGACCTGGACGTCGCCAGCAAGGAGGTGCCCGCCGGCTCCAACCCGCTGTGGCACACGATGAACCTGGCCTCGGGCCGCGCGGGCAGCTACCTGGCCGCCTACGGCCTGGATCCAGTCAACAACCCGGCCGACCGCCTGACCGGCAGCTATGTCCGCAACTACGACGCGACGCTGGTGGCGCCGTGGCTGTGGAACGCGCAGAAGCAGGTCTTCCTGAGCATCGAGGACGAGCAGTCGCTGGGCGTCAAGGCGCAGTACGTCGCGGACCGCGGCATCGGCGGCGTGATGTTCTGGGAGTTCGCCGGCGACTACGCCTTCAACACCGCCCGCAACGAGTACTTCATCGGCAACACGCTGACGAGCCTGCTCTACAACAAGCTCAAGACCGCGAGCGCCTACGGCAACCGCCTCACCCCGGCCAGCCTGCCCGCCGAGACGCTGGACATCGGCTTCGCGCTGAGCGGCTTCGCGCTGGGCGACAGCAACTACCCGATCACGCCCAAGCTCACGCTGACCAACAACAGCGGCGTCACGCTGCCGGGCGGCACCGAGTTCCAGTTCGACGTCCCCACCGCCATCCCGGCGACGGTCACGGACCAGAGCGGCTTCGGGCTGACGGTGATCAGCAACGGCTCCAACCCGGCGGGCAACAACGTCGGCGGCCTGAAGAACGACTTCCACCGCGCCAGCTTCAAGCTGCCCGGCTGGCAAAGCCTGGCCCCCGGCGCCAGCGTGACGGTGACCCTCAACTACTACCTGCCTATGCCCATGCCCAGCAACTGGACCGTGAGCTTCAACGGCCGCAGCCACGCGCTGGCGCAGGAGGCGCGCCGCGGCGCGGTGCCCGCCTCCGCCCCGGCCGCCCCGGCCATGAAGGCCGCGGCCAAGGCGCGCCAATGATTTCCAGGACCTCCCCACCCACCCCCCAACTTCCTTTTCAGGAGCTCGACATGACGAACCGACTGGCCCGGCTCAGCGGGATCGCGCTGGCCGCCGCGATGGCTGCCGGCAGCGCCCACGCCTATGACTGCACCAACGTGCCCGAGTGGTCCGCCTCGGCGGTCTACACCGGCACCTCCAACAGCTACGCCAAGCAGAACAACGCCGCCTACCAGGCGAAGTGGTGGACCCAGAACGAAGCGCCGGCCACGCACTCGGGCCAATGGGATGTGTGGAAGCCGCTCGGCGCCTGCGACACCGGCGGCGGCGACACGACGCCCCCGAGCGTCCCGTCTGGCCTGAGCTCCAGCAACATCACCACCAGCAGCATCACGCTGAGCTGGGCCGCATCGACCGACGCCGGCAGCGGCGTGGCCAACTACGAGCTGCTGCGCGGGGGCGCGCTGATCGCCTCGCCGGCCGCCACCAGCTACACCGACAGCGGGCTGAGCGCGGGCACCTCGTACAGCTACCAGGTGCGCGCCAAGGACAAGGCGGGCAACGTCTCGGCCGCCAGCGCCGCGCTGCTGACCAGCACCGCCAGCGGCAACTGCGCCGCCGCGCCGGCGACGCCCTCGGGCCTCACCTCGCCGTCCAAGTCCTCGACCAGCGTCAACCTGGCCTGGAACGCGGTCGCGGCGGGCCCGAACTGCACGGTGCAGTACCGCGTCAACCAGGGCGCGACGCAGGTCTCGCAGGGCGCGGCCACCAGCGCCAGCGTCGCCAACCTGACGCCCGACACCAGCTACACCTTCACGGTCAGCGCGTTCAACCAGGCGGGCGCGTCGCAGCCGTCGGCGCCGATCACGGTCAAGACCGACACGCAGACCGCGGGCGGCAAGGTGCTGCTGGGCTACTTCGCGCAGTGGGGCATCTACGGCCGCAACTACCACGTGAAGAACATCGACACCAGCGGCTCGGCGGCCAACCTCACGCACATCAACTACGCCTTCGGCAACGTGCGCAACAACCGCTGCGAAGTCGGCCTGACGGTGCCCAGCGACCCCAACACGGGGGTGGGCGGCGACGCGTTCGCCGACTACAGCAAGGCCTATGGCGCCGACCAGAGCGTGGACGGCAAGGCCGACACCTGGGACCAGCCGCTGCGCGGCAGCTGGAACCAGCTCAAGAAGCTCAAGGCCAAGTATCCGAAGCTGAAGGTGCTGATCTCGCTGGGCGGCTGGACCTGGTCGCGCGGCTTCTCGAGCGCGGCGCGGCCGGAGAACCGCGCGGCCTTCGTGCAGAGCTGCGTCGACGCCTACATCAAGGGCAACCTGCCGGTGACCGACAACGCGGGCGGCGCGGGCGCGGCGGCCGGCGTGTTCGACGGCATCGACATCGACTGGGAGTACCCCAACGCCTGCGGCCTGGCCTGCGGCGCGCCGGAGGACCGGGAGAACTTCACCGGGCTGATGGCGGAGTTCCGCAAGCAGCTCGACGCGGTGCGCCCGGGCCTGCTGCTGACGATCGCGGCGCCGGCGGGCGTGGACAAGATCCGGCAGTTCGATCCGGACAAGTTCCATCCGTACCTCAGCTTCATCAACGTGATGACCTACGACTTCCACGGCAGCTGGGATCCGATCACCGGGTTCCACTCGGCGCTGTACAGCTCGACGGCCGATCCGTCGACCGGGGATGTCCGCTCGTACAACACGAACGATGCGATGCAGGCCTTCCTGAACAAGGGCGTGCCGGCCTCCAAGCTGAACGTCGGCATCGGCTTCTACGGCCGCGGCTGGACCAACGTGCCCAATGCCAACAACGGGCTGTACCAGACCGGCACGGCGGCGCCGGGCACCTACGAGGCGGGCAACGAGGACTACAAGGTCCTGAAGAACCTGACCGGCTACACCAGCTACGTCGACAGCCAGAGCCGCGCGCAGTGGATCTACAACGGCACGACCTTCTGGAGCTTCGACACGCCGGCCCAGGTCGCCGAGAAGATGAGCTACGTGAAGTCCAAGGGCTTCGGCGGCGCGTTCTTCTGGGAGTTCTCGGGCGACGACCCGACCGGCTCGCTGGCCAAGGCGATGGGCAACGGCCTGAAGTGAGCGGCTGACGGACGCGGGCGGGGCGGTCGAGGCCGCCGCTGCCCGAAGCCGTCCACGACGCCCCTGTCCGGATGACCGGCGGGGGCGTTGTTCATGCTGACAGTGCTTGGCAGCACGCCGGCTTCTCCCCCCAGGGTCTTGGTTGAATACTGTATGTCCATCCAGTATTCTCCTTCCTCCCATTGAGCAGCCCGCCACCAAGGAACACCGTCATGCGCCGCTATGAAGTCATCCTCGAGAGAGTCATGGTCCCCTATCACCAGCGCGACCTCGCGCGCGTGATCGCCAGCCAGGTGCTGGACGCCCGGCTGGGCGGACCGGCCGGCGTCGTGGATGCCTTCCATGCGGCGCAGGCGGTGACCGGCGGCGATCCGCGCTGGCCGGTGCCGGAGTCGGCCGCCCGCGCCGACGTGGCGGCCGTGAAGCGCTGGCGCCGTGCGACCGAGGCCGCGCTGGACGCGATCGAGCGCGGCTTCGCCCATGTGTTCGCCGGCATGTCCGAGCAGGAGATCGAGCTCGCCCGCGCCGACGAGTTCCTGAGCATCGTCCCCAACGCCCTCGAGGCGCCAGGCCGGCTGCTGTCGGAGGCGCGCGTCGGGCTGCCCTGGTCGGCCACGGCGGCCGTCGTGGTCAGCGCGGCGGCTCAGGCCGCGATCGTGGCGCCGGTGGCATTGATGGCCCAGGTGCCGGTGATGGCGCACGCGGCGGCGTTCGCCCGCTGAGCCTGCGCGCCTGGCCTTCGCGCGGTCCGCCAGGCTGCCGGGTTCCACTTCGCCCCGCGCGGCGGCGCCGCCTCCCTCAACTGGCCCGGAACACCAGTTCCTTGATCCGCGCCAGCCGCGGCGCGACCACCGGGATGGTCAGCATCGTCGAGCCGACGGCCATCAGCAGCAGCGCGGTGAAGGTCTCGCTCGTGATGATCTGTTTGTCGAGCAGCACGTTGGCGAAGATGATCATGATCAGCGCCTTGGTCTGCAACAGCCAGCCGATGATGCCGGCCTCGCCCGGGGCCCAGCCCAGGACCCGGCCCGCGATCCGGGTGCCGAGCAGCTTGCCGCCGACAGACGCCGCCAGCAGCAGGCCGGCCGCCAGGAACACCGTCCCGCCTTCCAGTCCCCATTGCGTCCGCAGCCCGGTGCTGAGGAAGAAGACCGGCATGACCACCAGCAGCACGTGATGCCGCAGCGCATCCATCTGCGCCTGGTCGAACCACTCGGCATCCATCACGACGCCGGCCAGGAACGCGCCGACCATGTAGTGCAGGCCCGACCAGTCCGCGCCGAGCGCGCACACGGCCAGCCAGATCAGCCCCACGTACCAGCGGTCGCGCGCCGGGATCGCGCGCATCAGGCGGCGGAACAGCACCGTCGCCGCCGCGAATGCCGCCAGGAACAGCGCCTGCTTCCCCACCCGCGACCAGTCCATCAGGATCACCGCCAGCACGCCCCAGATGGCGATGTCGTCCAGGCTGGCGTAGCGCAGGATGCGCTGGCCGATCGGCTGGCGCAGGATCTCCAGCTTCTCCATCAGCAGGATCAGGATCGGCAGCGCCGTCACCGCGCACGACATGCCCACGCCGACGACGAACTGCCAGGCCTGGCCCCGCGCGCCCATCCACTGGGTGCCCATCCCCATCAGCACCAGCGCGGCCGCCGAGCCCAGCACCATCGGCACGCCCAGCGCCAGGCCGGCGGTGATGCCGCTCTCGACGCGATGGACCCAGGCCTTCTTCAGGTCCAGTTCGATGCCCGCGATCCAGACGAAGAGCATCACCGCCCACCACGCCACGCCGTTGAGCGACTGCACGACGGCGGGATTGAAGACGAACTGGTGATAGTCCGGAAAGGCGCGGCCGAGCACGCCCGGGCCCAGCAGGATGCCGGTGATGATCTGCACGACCACGAGCGGGGCCGCGTAGTCGGTGCCGCCCAGCCGCCACACCAGATAGGGGACGGTGAAGATGATCGCCATCGCGATCAGGAAGATCTCGGTCGTGCTCATCGGCGGCTCCTCGCGCGCGCCGCCTCCGCCGGCGGAACGCCACGGCGTCCGCCGATCGCTGACAGCGTTGTCTACCCCGGATTTCGATTGTGGGCGCCTTGCCCCACGATCGCCGCCCTCGCTTACCCCTATGAAAGCGGTTTCAGATCATTTCACTCCGGGAGCTTCGCCAGGGCAATAGGGGCTCTCCCGCTGGTGGCGGCGATCAGGCCCAGCACGCGGCCCGGCTCGGGGCCGACCATGTCCCAGGTGAAGCGCCATTCCCAGTTGCCGCCGAGGATGCCGGGGATGTTCATCCGGTGCTCCGAGCCCAGGCCCAGCACGTCCTGCAGCGGATACACCGCCACGTTGGCCACCGAATTGGCGCAGGCGCGGATCATGGCCCAGTGGATGTCGTGGTCGCCGCAGGCGAGATACGAGCCGGCGAAGGCGCGCTCATGGGCGCTGGCCTGGTTCCACCAGCCGCGCACCGTGTCGTTGTCGTGCGTGCCGGTGTAGGCGACCGCGGCGCGCGGCCAGTTGTGCGGCAGGAACTCGTGGCCGCCGTCGCCGCCGAAACCGAACTGCAGGATCTTCATGCCCGGATAGTTCAGCGCGTCGCGCAGCTCGTGCACGTCGGGCGTGATGAAGCCCAGGTCCTCGGCCACGATCGGCAGCTCGCCCAGCGACTTGGCGATCGCGTCGAACAGCGCCTTGCCGGGGCCCGTCTTCCAGATGCCGCGGGTCGCGTCGGGGCTGTCGCCGGGGATCTCGTAGTAGGCCGCGAAGCCGCGGAAGTGGTCGATGCGGAACACGTCGGCCGAACTCAGCATGCGCTGCACGCGCGCGGTCCACCACGCGAAGTGCTCGTGCGCCATCCTGTCCCAGCGATACATCGGGTTGCCCCAGCGCTGGCCGGTGGCCGACAGCGCGTCCGGCGGCACGCCGGCGACGACCGTGGTCTGGAAGTGCTCGTCCAGCTCGTACAGGTCGGGACGGGCCCAGCAGTCGGCGCTGTCGTGCGCGACGAAGATCGGCAGGTCGCCCATGATGTTCACGCCGCGCTGGTTGGCGTAGGCCTTCAGCGCGCCGGCCTGGACATCGAAGCACCACTGCACGAACTGCCAGAACGACACCTCGTCGGCGTACTGCGCCCGGGCGGTCTCGAGCGCGCGCGGCTCGCGCGCGGCCAGGTCGCGCGGCCATTCCCACCACGGCTGGCCGTTGCGCGGCGAGCGGATCGCCATGAACAGCGCGTAGTCGTCCAGCCAGTGGCGCTGCGACGCGCACCAGCCCTCGTAGGCCTGGCGCTCCTGCGGCAGCGCCTTGGCGAAGAAGCCGGCCGCGGCCACGCGCAGTTGCTGCTCGCGCCACGGCAGCACGCGGCCGTAGTCGACGCGGCGCGTGTCGAAGCCGCCCTCGGGCAGCGCCGGCGCGGCCAGCCAGCCCTTCTCCACCAGCGGCTCCAGCGCCACCATCCACGGGCTGCCGGCGAAGGCCGACACGCCCTGATAGGGGCTCTCGCCGGGGCCGATCGGCGTGCTGGGCAGCCATTGCCAGATCGACTGGCCGGCCGACTGCAGCCAGTCGACGAAGTGGAAGGCCTCGGGGCCGAAGTCGCCGATGCCGTTCGGGCCGGGCAGCGAGGTGATGTGCAGCAGGACGCCGGATTGGCGCTTGTGAAGGTCGATCGTCATGGTGTCGCTCAGGATCGTCGTGGGTCGCTCAAGGGTGTTCAGGGGGGTCAGGGTGTTCGGCACGGCGGTCGATGCACAGCAGCAGGCTGCGCGACGGCGCGCTCATCGCGCCGGCATCCAGTGGCGCCGGCTGCAGCTCGCCGCTGCTGTCCAGCAGCAACGACCAGCGCGCGCCCTCGCCCGCCGGCAGCGCGAAGCGTGCCGGCTCGGCGCCGGGGTTGACCATCAGCAGCAGGCGCTCGCGGCCGTCGCTCAGCAGCGCGGCCAGCGCATGGCGGCCGCCTTCGTGCCAGTCGTGCTCGCGCATCTCGTGGCCGTCGGGGTGGAACCAGCGCAGCGACGGGCCGTCCGACGGCGCGCCGAACCACTGCGCGTGGCGCAGCAAGGCGTGCTCCCGGCGCAGCCGCGCGAGCCCGGCGGTGAAGGCGATCAGCCCGTCATCGGCGTCCGGCCAGTCGAGCCAGCCGATCTCGTTGTCCTGGCAGTAGGCGTTGTTGTTGCCGCCCTGGCTGTTGCCGAACTCGTCGCCCGAATACAGCATCGGCGTGCCCTGCGACAGCAGCAGCGTCGCGAGCATCGCGCGGCGCGCGCGCTCACGGGCCTGGCGGATGGCGGGATCGCCGGTCCGGCCTTCCACGCCGAAGTTGCCGCACAGCTCGCCATCGCGGCCGTCGCGGTTGTCCTCGCCGTTGGCCTCGTTGTGCTTGCGGCTGTGGCTGACCAGATCGTTCAGCGTGTAGCCGTCGTGCACCGCGAGGAAGTTGATCGACGCCAGCGGCGAGCGCTGCCCGCTTCCATTGACCGGCGGCTCGGCGCGGAACACGTCGCTCGACGCGGTGAAGCGGCGCGCGAACTCGCCCCGCCCGACGGCCTTGCCATCCGGGCCATGGCCGAGCCAGAAGCCTCGCGCCGCGTCGCGGAACCTGTCGTTCCACTCCATGAAGCGGCCGGGGAAGCGGCCGAGCTGGTAGCCGCCGGGGCCGGCATCCCACGGCTCGGCGATCAGGTGGACCTGCGCCAGCAGCGGGTCCTGGCGCAGCGCCGTGTAGAACGCCGCCTGCGGATCGTGGCCCGCCGCGGTGCGGCCCAGCACCGGCGCGAGATCGAAGCGGAAGCCGTCGACGCCCATCTCGCCGGCCCAGAAGCGCAGCGAGTCCAGCACCAGCTGCGCCACGCGCGGATGCTCGACGTTGACGGTGTTGCCGCAGGCGGTGAGGTTCTCCATCCGCGACGGATCATCGGCCTGCAGGCGGTAGTAGCTCTTCTGGTCCAGGCCGCGCAGCGACAGCGTCGGCCCCCATTCGTTGCCCTCGGGCGTGTGGTTGTAGACGACGTCGAGCACGACCTCGAGGCCGGCCTCGTGCAGCGCATGGACCATCGCGCGGAACTCGGCGGCGACCGCGGCGGGATCGTGGCGCACCGCGCCGGAGGCCAGCCTCGGATCGGGCGCGAAGAAGCCCAGCGTGTTGTAGCCCCAGTAGTTGCGCAGGCCGGTGCCGAACAGATGCGGCTCGTCGACGGCGAACTGCACCGGCAGCAGCGACAGCGTCGTCACGCCCAGGCGCTTGAAATGCGCGATCGCGGCCGGATGCGCGAGGCCCGCATAGCTCCCGCGCAGCGCCTCCGGGATCTCCGGATGGCGCATCGAGAAGCCCTTCACATGGACCTCGTACAGCACCAGGTCGCGCGGCGCATGGCGCGGCGCGGTCGCGCGCGGGCTGATGCCGGACAGCGGCGCGGCCACGCGCGCCTTCAGCGCGGTCGCGCCGTTGTCGCGCTCGTCGAAGGCGGCCGGGCCGTCCGGATGGCCGAAGGGATAGCCGTGGTCCTCGGGCAGGTTGCGGAACTGGCCGACGATCTCGCGCGCATACGGGTCCAGGACCAGCTTGTTCGCGTTGAAGCGATGACCTTCGCACGGCGCGTGCGGCCCATGCGCGCGCAGGCCGTAGAGCTGCCCCGCCCGGACGCCAGGCAGGAAGCCGCTCCACAGGCCATCGACCGGACCCTGCAACGCATAGCGCTTCAGCTCGGTGGTGCCGCGCTCGTCGAACAGACAGACCTCGATGCGATGCGCGTGCTCCGAGAACACGGCGAAGTTGACGCCGCCGTCGCGGACGGTCGCGCCCAGCGGCTCATGCCGGCCGGGCTGGAGGAAATCGGGGAAGGCGGAGGAAGCGCTCATTCGAGGATCGATGGGAGATCGATGGGAGATCGGCGGCGGTACCGGCTCAGGCCGGCATCAGGAAGATCGTCGCCAGCGGCGGCAGGGTCAGCGTGATCGCGGGATCGCCGCCGGGCGCGACGGCCCGATGGGCGGCATCGTGCGCGCCGCTCGCGACGCCGCTGCCACCGTAGATCGCCGCGTCGGTGTTGAGGACCTCGCGCCAGGCGCCGCCATGCGGCATCGGCAGCCGATAGCCGGCATGCGGCACCGGCGTGAAGTTGCTGACCGCGACGACGCTCGCGCGCTCGGTGCCCGCGCCGCCGCGGCGCACCCAGGCGAAGACCGAGCGCGCGCGATCGTCCTCGACCAGCCATTCGAATCCGTCGCGATCGCCGTCGAGCCGATGCAGCGCCGGCTGCTCGCGATAAAGCCGGTTCAGGTCGCCGACGAGCCGCTGCACGCCCGCGTGGCGCGGATCGTCGAGCAGCTCCCAGGGCAGCGCGCGCTCGAAGTTCCATTCACCGCGCTGCGCGAACTCCTGTCCCATGAACAGCAGCTTCTTGCCTGGATGCGCCCACATGAAGCCGAAGTAGGCGCGCAGGTTGGCGAAGCGCTGCCAGTCCGTGGGATCGGCGTCCTCGCCGGGCATCTTGCCCAGCAGCGAGCCCTTGCCGTGCACCACCTCGTCATGCGACAGCGGCAGCAGGAAGTTCTCGCTGAACGCGTAGACCAGGCCGAAGCTCATCGCCTCGTGGTGCCAGGAGCGGTGGATGGGCCGCTCGCGCTGATAGCGCAGCGTGTCGTTCATCCAGCCCATGTTCCATTTGTAGTGGAAGCCGAGACCGCCCGCCGAGACCGGCGCCGACACCAGCGGGAAGGCCGTCGACTCCTCGGCCAGCGTGATCACGCCCGGGGCCTCGCGGCCGAGCCGCTCGTTGAGCTGGCGCAGCAGCGCGATCGCCTCCAGGTTCTCCTTGCCGCCATGGATGTTGGGGATCCATTCGCCGTCGGGGCGCGAGTAGTCGCGATACAGCATCGAGGCGACCGCGTCGACGCGCAGGCCGTCGATGCCGTAGCGCTCGGCCCAGAACAGCGCCGCGCCGCACAGGAACTGCCGCACCTGCGGCTTGCCGAAGTCGTAGATGCGCGTGTGCCAGTCGCGATGCCAGCCCTCGCGCGGATCGGCGTACTCGTAGAGCGGCGTGCCGTCGAAGCGCGCCAGGCCATGCGGGTCCTCGGGGAAATGCGCCGGCACGAAGTCCAGCAGCACGCCCAGCCCCGCCGCGTGGCAGGCCTGGACGAAGCGGTGCAGGCCGCCGGGCTCGCCCAGGCGCGCGGTCGGCGCGTGCAGGCCCAGCGTCTGGTAGCCCCAGGAGCCGTCGTAGGGGAACTCGGTGACCGGCATCAGCTCCACGTGCGTGAAGCCCAGCCCCGCCGCGTACGGCGGCAGCTCGCGGGCGAGGAAGTCCCAATCGGGGAATGGACCGCCACCCTCCTCCCGGCGCCACGAGCTCGCATGCAGCTCGTAGATGCTGATAGGCGCGTCGCGGCGGTTCAGCGCGGCGCGGCCGGCCGGCAGCGGATGCGGCGCGGGCAGCTCATGGACGACGCTCGCGTTGTCCGGGCGCAGCTGTCCACGCAGCGCGTAGGGATCAGCCTTCAGCGGCAGCAGCGTGCCATCGGGGCCGGTGATCTCGTACTTGTAGAACTGGCCGCGCGCCGCGCCGGGCACGAAGACTTCCCAGATCCCTGCGACATGCTCGTCGCGGCGGCGCATCGGATGCGCCGCGCCCTGCCAGCCGTTGAAGTCGCCGACCACCGCGACCCGCGATGCCGACGGCGCCCACACCGCGAAGCGCACGCCGTCCGCGCCATCCAGCGCCATCGGATGCGCGCCCAGCCACAGCCAGGGGCGCAGGTGCTCGCCGCGCGCGAGCAGCGCGAGTTCGGCATCGGGCAGCAGCGGCATGGGCGGAACCTCGGGGATCGGGCGCCGGCGGAACGTCAGCGCAGGCTCTTCGCCGACCAGACGCGGTCGACGTACTGCTCGATCGTACGGTCCGAGGAGAACATGCCCATGCCGGCGATGTTCAGCGCCACGCGCTCGGCCCAGGCCCGGCGGTCGCGGAACAGCGCGTCCACCTCGCCCTGCGCGCGCAGGTAATCGCCGAAGTCGGCCATCAGCAGGTAGTAGTCCTCGTTGAGCAGGCGGTCCACCAGCACGCGGTAGCGCTCGGTGTCGCCCTGCGAGAAGTCGCCACGCGCGATCGCGTCGATGACGGCGTGCAGCCGGGGCTGGTCCTCGACCATGCGGCGCGGCGCGTAGCCGGTGCGCTTGACCGACGCCACCTGCTCCGCCTTCAGGCCGAAGGTGAACATGTTCTTCACGCCGAAGGCCTGCGCCATCTCGATGTTGGCGCCGTCCCAGGTGCCGATCGTCAGCGCGCCGTTGAGCGCGAACTTCATGTTGCCGGTGCCCGAGGCCTCGGTGCCCGCGGTGGAGATCTGCTCCGACAGGTCGGCGGCCGGGATGATGGTCTCGGCCAGCGACACGCCGTAGTTGGGCAGGAACACCAGCTTGAGCCGGTCGCCCACGCGCGGGTCGCCATGGATCACGCGGCCGATGTCATGCGCCAGCTGGATGACGGACTTCGCCGCCACGTAGGCCGACGCGGCCTTGCCCGCGATGATCACCGTGCGCGGCACCCAGTCGGCCTGCGGGTTCGCGACGATCGCCTGGTAGCGCGCGATCACCTGCAGCAGGTTGAGCAGCTGGCGCTTGTACTCGTGGATGCGCTTGATCTGGACGTCGAAGAGGCTGTCGACGTTGACCGTCACGCCCAGCTCGCGCTGGATGCGCGCGGCCAGGCGCTGCTTGTTCTCGCGCTTGACGGCCTGCAGCTGCTCGCCGAGCGCGACGTCCGCGGCCTGCGGCTGGAGTTTCTCCAGCTCGTCCAGGCGCTGGCGCCAGCCGGTGCCGATGCGCGCATCCAGCAGCGCCGACAGTCCGGGATTGGCCTGCTGCAGCCAGCGGCGCGGCGTCACGCCGTTGGTGACGTTGTGGAAGCGGTCCGGGAACAGGCGCGCGTAGTCCGCGAAGATGGTCTTGACCATCAGCTCGGAGTGCAGCGCCGCGACGCCGTTGACGCGGTGCGAGCACACGATGCTCAGCGCGGCCATGCGCACGCGGCGCTCGCCGCCATGGGTGCCCTCGTCGATCAGCGAGACGCGGCGCAGCAGGTCCACGTCGCCGGGGAAGCGGCGGCGCACGTCGTCCAGGAAGCGCTGGTTGATCTCGTAGACGATCTCGAGGTGACGCGGCAGCAGCTGCTCGAACAGGCGCACCGGCCAGGTCTCGAGCGCCTCCGGCATCAGCGTGTGGTTGGTGTAGCTAACCGCCTCGCGGGTGATGGTCCAGGCCTCGTCCCAGCCCAGGCCGTGATCGTCCAGCAGCAGGCGCATCAGCTCGGCCGGCGCCAGCGCGGGATGGGTGTCGTTCAGATGGATCGCGTTCAGGCGGCCCAGGCGCTCCAGCGACGGGAACTCGCGCAGGTGGCGCGCGATCAGGTCCTGCATCGACGCGCTGACCAGGAAGGACTCCTGCTTCAGGCGCAGGACGCGGCCAGCCTCGGTGCTGTCGTCGGGATAGAGCACCCAGTTGAGCGCGTCGGCCGCGACGCGGTGCGCGGCCGCGCCGTGGTGGTCGCCGCGGCAGAAGGCGGCGAAGTCGATCGGCGCCGCGGCCTGCGCGTGCCATTGGCGCAGCGTCGAGACGCGCGCGCTGTGATGCGCCGGCACGACGAAGTCGTAGGCCTGCGCGACCAGGTGTTCGGCCGGCCACCAGCGGCGCGAGCCGTCGGTCTTCACCTCGACATGGCCGCCGAAGCCGACCGGGTAGCGCAGCTCGGGCCGCAGGGTCTCCCACGGATTGCCCTGCGCCATCCAGTCATCGGGGATCTCGACCTGGCGGCCATCGCGGATGTCCTGCGCGAACATCCCGTATTGATAGCGCAGCCCGTAGCCGAAGGACGGCAGGCCCAGCTCCGCGAACGAATCCAGGAAGCAGGCCGCGAGCCGTCCCAGTCCGCCATTGCCGAGCGCCGCGTCGTTCTCGCGCTCCAGCACGTCGGGCAAGGACTGGCCCCGGGCCTCGAAGGCGGCGCGCAGCGTATCGTCCAGCTTCAGCGCGGCGAGCGCGTTGCCCAGCGCGCGGCCCATCAGGAACTCCATCGACAGGTAGTGCACGCGGCGCACCTCGGCCCGATCGCCGCGCGCGGCGTCGGCCGCCTGCGTGTCAGCCCAGCGCTGGCCGAGCAACTCCCGGCAGGCCGTCGCCGCGGCGCGCATCAGCGCCTGCGGGCCGGACGCCGTGCCGGCGAGGTGGAGTTCGCGTTGCAGCGCCTGCTGGAAGGCGGCGGCCAGGTCGTTGGAAGTGGTCGTCATGCATCGAAGTATCCCTCAAGCCGAAGAATTTTCTGTAGTTTCACTACATCGGGTTATCCCGGAATCCATCGCAACCCATTGATTTCACGCGATTCAGTGCTTCGAATCAGGATGTGACCGCGTTGTGAACCGGTCACCAGACATGTATATTCTCTACAAACATCGCTGGATGACGCGCCGCTGCCACGCGGACGCGGCCCGGCGATGGATCGACACCAACGAGCGAGACAGGCGGCGCCCTCCCCGGGCGCGCGCGGAGGTATCCAAGTGGCGGACGTGAAGCTGCACAGCGTGGTCAAGGCCTATGGCGAGACCAAGATCCTGCATGGCATCGACCTGGAGATCCGGGACGGCGAGTTCATGGTCTTCGTCGGCCCGTCGGGCTGCGGCAAGTCGACGCTGCTGCGCACGATCGCGGGGCTGGAGGACATCACCGGCGGCGAGATGCGCATCGGGGGGCGGCTGGTCAACGACGTGCCGCCGTCCGAGCGCGGCATCGCGATGGTGTTCCAGAGCTACGCGCTGTATCCCCACATGAACCTGTACGACAACATGGCGTTCGGGTTGAAGCTGGCCAAGGTGCCCAAGGACGAGATCGAGCGCGCGGTGCGCTACGCCGCGCGCATCCTGCACATCGAGCACCTGCTCGAGCGCAAGCCCAAGGACCTGTCGGGCGGCCAGCGCCAGCGCGTGGCCATCGGCCGCGCGATCGTGCGCAAGCCCGAGGTGTTCCTGTTCGACGAGCCGCTGTCCAACCTCGATGCCGCGCTGCGCGTGCGCATGCGCTACGAGTTCGCGAAGCTGCACGAGGACCTCAAGACGACCATGGTCTACGTCACCCATGACCAGGTCGAGGCGATGACGCTGGCCGACCGCATCGTGGTGCTGAGCGCCGGGAAGATCGAGCAGGTCGGCACGCCGCTGGAGCTGTACGAGCATCCGGACAACCTCTTCGTCGCGGGCTTCATCGGCAGCCCGAAGATGAACTTCATCGAGGCCGAGGTCGTCGGCGCCGCGGCCGATCACGCGGTGCTGCGGCTGAGCGACGGCGCGATCATCCGCGCCCACGTCGATGCGTCGCGCGCCAAGGCCGGCGACCCGGTGACGCTGGGCCTGCGGCCCGAGCACTTCGAGGTCGGCGGCGATGCCAACCTGATCTCGAGCACGGTGACCTTCGTCGAATCGCTGGGCGGCGTCACGCATGCGTACTGCGCCTATCCCGGCGTCGAGGACGCGCTGACCTGCGAGTTCGACGGCCGCAAGCGCGTGCGCTCCGGCGACACGCTGCAGCTGCACCTGCCGCCGGACCTCTGCTACCTCTTCGACGCGCAGGGCCTGGCGTTCCAGCGGCTCGAGGCCGCGGCATGACGGCGCCGGCGACGCGCATGAAGCTGGCCGCCGCGGCGCTCGCGGCGCTCGCGCTGCTGGGGGGCTGCGAGCAGGCCGCCGCGCAGGCCGCTCCGAAGCTGCTGGTCTGGATCAACGGCGACAAGGCCTACAACGGGCTGCAGAAGGTGGGCGACGCGTTCGAGCGCGAGTCCGGCGTGAAGGTCGTCGTCGAGCATCCGGTCGACGCGCCCGAGAAGTACACGCAGGCGGCCGGCGCCGGCAAGGGACCGGATGTCTTCTGCTGGCCGCACGACCGCGTCGGGGAATGGGCCAAGGCCGGCCTGCTGACGCCGGTGCAGCCGCGCAAGGCGCTGTTCGACGAGGTCGAGGGCACCGCCTGGCAGGCCTTCCGCTACCAGGGCCGCTACTGGGGCTACCCGATCGCGATCGAGACCACCGGCCTGATCTACAACAAGGCGCTGGTGGGCAAGCCGCCCGCGACCTGGGAGGAGGTCATCGCGCTCGACAAGGACCTCCGCAAGCGCGGGAAGCACGCGATCCTGTGGGACTACAACAAGAGCTTCTTCAGCTGGCCGATGTTCGCGGGCGCCGGCGGCGTGATCTTCGGCCGTGACGCGCAGGGCGATTTCGACGCGCGCCAGGTCAGCGTCAACAACGAGGGCGCGCAGGCCGCCGGACGGATGCTCGGGCGCCTGATCCAGGACGGCGTGATGCCGCGCGGCGCGCGCTACGCCGAGATGGAATCGAGCTTCGCGCGCGGCGAGATCGCGATGATGATCTCCGGCCCCTGGGCCTGGGACAACGCGCGCAAGGCGGGCATCGAGATCGGCGTCGCGCCGATCCCGGCGGTGATCGCGGGCAAGCCGTCCAAGCCCTTCGTCGGGGTGCTGGGCTGCATGATCTCGGCGCCGTCGAAGAACAAGGACCTCGCGCGCGAGTTCATCGAGCGCCACCTGATGCGGCCCGAGGCGCTGCGGGTGCTCGATGCCGACGTGCCGATCGGCGTGCCGGCCAACAAGGCCTTCTACCAGGCGCTGTCGGTGAATCCGCTGATCCGCGCCAGCATGGAGAACGCCCGCGCCGGCGAGGCCATCCCCAACATCCCCGAGGTGGGCCGCTTCTGGACCGCGATGGACGCGGCGCTCGAGGCGATCACCAACGGCCTGCAAAGCCCCAAGGACGCGCTGGATGGCGCCTCCGGCCGGATGCTGCTGAAGCAATGAACGCCACGACCGCATCGACCTCGGCGCTCGCCGCCACCTTGTCCGGATCGCCGCTGGCGCAGGCCTACACCCGCCAGCCGCCCGGCGCGCTGGATCGCCTGGGCAAGGCGCTGTACTGGCCGGCCATCGCGGTCATCGCGCTGGCGGCGCTGTACCTCGTCTTCATGCTGTACGCGGCCGGGCTGACCGCCTGGGCGCTCGGCGCGCTGCTGCTGGCGGGCGCGGGCTTCGCGGTCTACCTGTCGAAGGCGGGCTTCGCGTATCGCTACCTGTTCCCCGGCGTCGCCGGGATGCTGCTGTTCATCGCGTTTCCGCTCGCGTTCACGACGCAGATCGGCTTCACCAACTACTCGTCGGCCCACCTGCTGAGCCAGGAGCGCGTGCGCGAATTCCTGCTCGACCAGCACGACACCGTGCTCGACGAGGTGCGCGACTACAGCGTGCATGGCGTGGGCAAGGACTTCCGCCTGGTGCTGCGCGACCCCGCGAGCGGCGCCGCGCAGTTCGTGTCGCCGCCGCTGGCGCTGCGCCAGGGCGACCGGCCGCTCGATGTCGCGATGCAGGCGGCCGGTCCGGCCGACGCGACGCTGGGCACGGCGCTGACGCTCAAGGAGCTGGTCGCGCATCGCCACGCGCTGGCGCAGTTGCGCCTGCGGCTGCCGGCATCGGCGGGCGGCGCGGCGGCGCTGCGCTACCTGGGCCTGCGCGAGTTCGGTCCGATCCGGCCGCACTTCGAGGAGCAGCCCGATGGCGCGCTCAAGCGCGTCGCCGATGGCGCCCTGTTCCGTCCCGACGCCGCCACCGGCTACTACGAGGGCCAGGGCGCGGCGGCGGGCACGCACCTGGCGCCGGGCTACAAGGTGATGGTTGGCGCGCAGAACTACCGGCGCATGCTGTTCGACGCGGAGTTCCGCGGCCCCTTCCTGTCGATCTTCGGCTGGACGGTGGCGTTCTCGCTGCTGACGGTGATCTTCGCCACGGCGATCGGGATGATGCTGGCGGTGCTGCTGAACTGGGAGGACCTGCGCTATCGCACGGCCTACCGCACGCTGCTGTTCCTGCCCTACGCGGTGCCGGGCTTCATCTCGATCCTCGTGTTCAAGGGCCTGTTCAATCAGAACTTCGGCGAGATCAACGCGATCCTGGACGCGCTCTTCGGCGTGCGGCCGGCGTGGTTCGCGGACCCGGGGCTGGCGCGGACGATGCTGCTGATCGTCAACGTGTGGCTGGGCTATCCGTACATCATGATCCTGTGCACGGGGCTGCTGAAGGCGATTCCATCGGACCTGTACGAGGCCTCGGCGCTGGCGGGCGCGGGACCGCTGACCAACTTCTTCCGGATCACGGCGCCGCTGATCATCAAGCCGCTGTCGCCGCTGCTGGTGTCGGCCTTCGCGTTCAACTTCAACAACTTCGTGCTGATCGCGCTGCTGACCGATGGGCGGCCGGACTACCTGTCGACCAAGATCCCGGCGGGCCAGACCGACATCCTGGTGAGCTACACCTATCGCATCGCGTTCCGCGACTCGGGCACGGACTTCGGCCTGGCCGCGGCGATCTCGACGCTGATCTTCATTCTGGTGGCGGCGATGTCGCTGCTGAACCTGCGCCTGATGCGCAAGGCCAACTCATAAGGACGCCCGGACCATGGCCATCGTTCGAGGCAAGCAGGCGCGCTGGCGCGTCGCGGCGGCGCACGCGCTGCTGTGGGTCTTCCTGGCGGTCACGCTGTTCCCGCTGCTGGCGGTGGTGTCGATCTCGCTGCGGCCGGGCAACTTCGCCACGGGCAGCCTGATCCCCACGGCGATCAGCCTGGAGCACTGGCAGCTGGCGCTGGGCATCCCGTACCAGGCGGCCGACGGCTCGCTGGTGCAGCCGCCGTTCCCGGTGCTGACCTGGCTGTGGAACTCGATCAAGGTGGCGACGATCTCGGCGCTGCTGATCGTGGGCATCTCGACGACGGCGGCCTACGGCTTCGCGCGGCTGCGTTTCCCGTTCAAGGGCGGGATCCTGAACAGCATGCTGCTGCTGCAGATGTTCCCGCCGGTGCTGGCGCTGGTGGCGATCTACGCGATCTTCGAGACCATCGGCAGCTTCGTGCCGTGGCTGGGCATCGAGACGCACGCGGGGGTGATCGTGGCCTACCTGGGCGGCGTGGCGACGCACATCTGGACCATCAAGGGCTACTTCGAGACGATCCCGGTGGAGATCGAGGAGAACGCGAAGGTGGATGGCGCGTCGCACTGGCAGGCGTTCCGGCTGGTGCTGCTGCCGATGGCGGTGCCGATCCTGATGGTGGTGTTCGTGCTGGCCTTCATCGGCTGCATCATCGAGTACCCGGTGGCCTCGGTGCTGCTGCGCGAAGAGGCCAACCTGACGCTGGCGGTGGGCTCGAAGTACTACCTGCACGACCAGCGTTTCCTGTGGGGCGACTTCGCGGCGGCAGCGGTACTGTCGGGACTGCCGATCACGGCGGTGTTCCTGCTGGCCCAGCGCTGGATCGTGTCGGGGCTGACGGCGGGCGGAGTGAAGGGCTGAGGCGAGCTGACGCGATCAAGCAGCGCGGCCCCGGTACTTCGCGTGCGCCGAGAACGCGGGTTCGGTGATCTCGATATCCGCGGCAGCGATCCGCGCGCGACGGGCCTGCATCCGCCAGCCATCCACCGCGATGGCGACCTCTTCAACGACCGCCTGCGCGCGCACCTCGGTCAGCCCATAGAAGGCGGCCGAGGCCAGCACGGTATTTAGATCCGGCCTGTTGTCGCTGTCGTCGATGTTGAGCACGTGCTCCGCCTTGTCGACATTTGGGTTGACGTCGAACGCAGGCGCGAGGCGCCAACCGAGCTTGTCCAAGACAAAGCCATGGTTGCGCAAGTGATCGTCACGATTGCCAATGGCGACGTTGAACGCCACTCGCCGGAAGAGCTGTTCGAGATCACTCTTCACATGAACTCCTGCCCCACGCTCTCGGATGAACTGGGCCAACTCCAGGTAACTCGTCCCCTCGCTCTGCTCCTTTCCCAGAAGCGTCATCGCGGAAGCATAGAAGCGCCGCTTGCCGTGGACTCGATCGAAGCGCTGCACGCAAAACGTGTGGAACTCGCTGTTCAGCCGGACGACCCGTGCCGAAGGAACTTCGATCCCCGCCTTCATCGCAAGCGCGTGCGCCACATGCTCCCAGGCACCGACGTCCCGATCGTCGTCGCGCGCGGGGAACTTGCCGATCCATAGCGCGCCATCCGTGTCCGAAAAATTGGCCTTGGGCCTTGCGCCACCCAGCGAAGCGCCGGGCGCGACCAGCACCACCAGCCATCGGCGCAGCGCATCGAGGTTGTCCAGGCGCCGGCTCGTGAGGGCCATCGCCACGGATTCCAGTTCACGCAAGGTGGTCACAGGCGGCGCGGCAAGACCTTCGTTGCCGAGGAAGTCCCGCGCACCGGCGCGGCGGAATCGCAACGCGCCTTGTCGCGTCAAGTCCTGGACTCCGATCAGGAAGTCCCATGCATAAAGGGTCCTCACGGGACGCTTCTCGTCCTTGGCTTGAAGCGCCTCCCGGCGCTTCATGAGCGTCTGGCCCCATCGATCCGGCGACGAGTCCAGGAAGATTCCGAAGTTGCCCCATTCGGGCTTCGGAAAGAAGGGGTGCGCGTCCAGCGAGAGATCCGGATCCAACGCAAACGCTCGAGGGTCTTCCAGCCAGGCGCGCTCATAGCGAAAACGCACTTGACCGCGATCGTGGGTCAGCATGCCCACCAGCGTCGCCGGGCCGAGATCGCAGTCCAGCCAGACTTCCAATGCCTCGTTCCGATCGGCCATCACCCCTGCTCCTCAGACGAGCCGGAGGGGATGGGGGATTTGGTGGCGGCTCGCTTCTGGGGTGCTCCGGCGGCGGGTTCGAGTGCCAGGTCTTGCAGACGTCGACCCACGCGGTCGTCCGCGGCGACAGCGTCGAGATCATTGGCAAGACCCAATGCCGCCAAGACGCGCAGATAAGTGCCCATCGTGACGCCTGCGTCGCCGACCTCGACCTTGTAGAGCGTGGTGCGCGAAATGCCCGCTCGCCCGGCCACTGCGACGCTGCTCAGTTGCCGACGCAATCGAGCCAGGCGGATGCGCTCGCCCAACTGGGCAAGCATGCGCTGCTCTTGAGGAAACACGACGGGCGGTTTGCTAGGCATGTTCATCATTCTAGGCAATTTAGCCGGTATTTGTCCAGAATGATGAACATTCGTCTTCATCTAGAGGCGTGGCTCCTTGCCCGCACCGAGCCGCTCGTTGATCGCTCTGGTTGAAAACCGCAATTTGACGACCTCCGAGACGCGATCCTGACGAGACCGTCCGCGTTCTACGACGGGCTCGCGGAGTCAAAGGCACCCCGGGTGTGATTCAAGCGCCGCTTAGGAGGCGGTGCTTTCCCGAATTTCCTCGCGAGCCTGTTGAACGAAAAAATGAGGGATTTTCACCGTGACCGGAATTTTTCAACTGGGCCTAAAGTCAGTTCGACTATGTTGCGCGCTTCAAGGAAAGCGCATTTCCACGCAGCGAGCCCGATCTCGTCGCTATTTGAGGAAATTGATATTTCTCAGCCATGATAAAACTCCTTGCACTGTCGCTTCTTGCGGCCTTTGGATTCTGTTCGAACGTTTCTTGCGGAGCAGCGCCGTCTTCAGCGATCTTCGTTGACGTGGAGCAGGAGTTCCAGGGAGATAATCTGAAGCACGTCAAGGACACTATTGACAGCACGAACTTGAGTTGCGAGCCCGATCAGCAAGCTCGATTTATTCTTACCGAACTGAATGTCTCCGATTCGAATGGCGGAGCCACCCGCCGAACTGCGATCCTGGCCGCGTCTCTTGTTGAATTTGGCGTTAAGCCAGAGCAGATCGTGCAAAGGAGTACGACAAGTCTCGAGGCGACGCCAAATTCCACCTTTGCCAGCGGCGCCGTCACGGTTCTAGCCGTCTGCGTGAAGGTGCAATCGCCGACTGAGTAATGTGGCGGAACGCAACCCGGCCGGCTCACGCCGGAACAGAGCTGCGCCGCTCACCTTCAGGAGCTCAGTTCAAACCTGAACGCTGATCGTTGGCTGGATCTGCAGCGGCAAGACCCAACCGGGCGACAGAGCGTCCCCACCCGGGGAAACCATCGCGGCCATTGTCTCCGTCATCTCTCCCACCGAACGCCTGAACCGTTGACGCGTGGAAACGGAGGCGCCGCTCGCATCGAAGTAATGCGTGTCGATGTAGCTGCGGGGTTGACCTCCCTGGGATTTGATGAGATCCGAGATTCGATCCTGGCGGGACCATCCGTGTTCCACGGCAGGCCATTGCCACGGAGCCAAAGGCACCGGAGGCCTCGTGAAGGCGCCAACCGCCAACCCCGGCAGATCCACGTCAAACCCGCCACGATTGATCGCGTCCACGGTGGACAAGCCGAACTTGATCTCGAAGGGGTTCTGGATGGCGGGCGGGCCGCTCACCGGTGGCTTGGCTGCGCCGGGTTCGCCGGGTTTCCTTGCACCGAAGATCGCGGCCGCGTCGTAACTCTGGTTGTCGCGGCGATAGACCCAGAGTCCATTGAACTTTCCAGGGCCACTGAATCTCGGCCAGAACTCCTCGCTACTCGGGCCGTCATGGTGTTTGATATAGAGATACTCCTCCAACGACAGCCGGTGCCGGGGAATTCGGGACGTGGGATCGTGGTAACGCTGCTCAAATCTATGCAGATCGTGGAACATCGCGACGATCTGATTTCCAATCGACATCCTATTCGGACCAAGTCTCCTTTGGTGCCGTTCTTTCCACGGCGTCGGCTTGTACTGAAAGAGGCCATCGGCATTGTTCCCCCCTCCCGATTCCACTGCGCCAAGCTTTGACTCGATGTACGCGAATTTCACGGCCGCATCGATCAGATGCTGCTTTATCCCCTTGCTGCGTCCGTAGGCGACTATCTGTTCAGCCACTGCGCGCTGCCGTTTACTGATGGGTCCCATGTCGCTTGCACTCCTTCAAAGAGAAACGTGTGGTAATCCAGCGATTCAGAGCCGCCAGCTCCGCATCGCCCAACAACTTCCAGAGACCTGGAAGATCCTTGTGAAGGTGGGCACAAGCCCGCTCTCCCAGTGCAGCATGAGCAGACGCGAAATAGTCTTCCGCTGCGTGATGAGAAAGCAGCCGCTTGCGCTTGGCCTCCAGAATCTCCGCCACCCGCGGCGCAATGAGGTCCCCCTTGACCGGTTCGAAACGGATCGGTGACCGGTCGACATTCAATTCGAACTGCATGGGTACCTCGACGAGCCAAGAGATACCAGGGACGTCTTGACGAACCAGCACCGTCCCGATCAGCCGCCCGTCCCGAGCCACGTACGGCACCATGTTCTCTTCGCCGCCGTCCAGTTGATCGAACTCGCCGGTGCCGTCACGGAGCGCAATGAGCGTTTCATATCGCCCTCCGCCCCCGGGCGTTCCGCACAACAACACGACGGAGACCTGATGCCCCGACCTGGCCCTCACCTGCACGACCTGCGGCGTGAATTCCCAGCAGCCCACCACCAGGCCGACTTCCGCGAACAGCAACTCGGTGCCATCCGGGCGATGCGCCATCAACGACGAAGACCAGCCTTCCATCCTCTCGTCGTCGTCAGCATCGCTGCGCAGGACATAGGTCCCCTGCGCCGTCGTGATGCGTTGCTCGCGGTACTGCGCCGACACCGGCGTCATGCTTACGCCACCCAACAGCGCCACGGCGACAACCCCCACCCGGCGCAACGCGCACAGCGACAACAGCAACCCCACGACAAGCTCCAACGTCGACTTGAAGAAGGCGCGTCAGTCCACCGCTTTCAGAGGCGAGTTCCTGGGCCTTGATTCCTTCACTCGCATCGGATCGGACCCGGCCTCAACGCAAACAGCCCCGCCCGGCTCACGCCGGACGGGACTGCGTCATTCGGGTCACCCGATTCAGCTTCGCCGCTTCACGCGCTGCGACGCCAGACCCGGTCGATCGATCTGCTCGGCGAGCAGATCGATATCCCTGGACGACACACCGGCTTGTTGGAAGTGCGCCTTCCAGCCGTTGACGACTTCAGCGACGCGCACGACTTCTTCCGCTGCCTGCTTGTCGTTCATCCCGAAGAGATGAGCTTCGGACATGGCGTTGTCGATCGTCGAATCGTGACCCTCCGCGCCGACCCGCAGCTGCTGATATCCCAGCGCCTGTCCGGACGGCAGCACGTCGAACGCGGGTGACAAGGACAGCTCCCCGCGCTGCGTGACCAGCAGCACATGGTTCTTCTCATGGTCATCGGTGTTGTCGATCAGGATGTTGAACACCATCCGCCGGAACAGCTCGCGCATCTCCATCTGCGACCGATCGCCTTCAATGACGCCTCGACGCCGCAGCAACTGCGACAGCTCCGGATAGCCGAGCCCCGCCTTCATCGCCTTGAGCGCGACATTCGCCGACATGCCATGCACGCGCCGGCTTCCCACCCGGTCGAACCGCCGCACCGCGACGGCATGACCTTGCGGCAGCGTCAATGCACGGGTCTCCGCGACCCGGATGCCGGCACGCGCGCACAGCGTCATCGTCGCGTGCTCGACCAGCGGCATGTCGAAGTCCTCGCCAGGCTCCGAGAACTTGACGACCCACTGCTCGCCTTCAATCGTGATCAACCCCTTCGGACGCGCGCCACCGAACGTGACGCCCGGAGCGATCAGGCGCCGCCCCGCGTCGTCCACCGGCTCGCCCGCGAGGATGCGCCGCACCAGCTCGTCCATCGATGCGACGTCCGCAAGATGGGGGAGCGGCCCCAGGCGGCGAGGCTCGTAGACCTCGGGCGAGGTCGATACGCCGAGCGCGCCAAAGCGCTCGTGTCCAGCGAAGTACAGGTAGTCCAGCACCGCCAGGCGCTTGGGCTTGTCCAGGAAACGGATCACCCGCTCGCCCCATCGATCGGGTCTCGCGTCATCGACCGCGCCGGCGGCCGTCTCCTTTTCCGCAGGGAACTTCTCCCCGGGATCAAGCGGCAGATCCTCGCTCAAGGCAAAGCCCTTCGACAGCCAGTCCCGCCCATAGGTCAGGGAGACACCTTTCAGCGCCCGCGCGATGCGCAGCTCCCCAATCAGCATCGGCGCCGCCGGATCGCTCAGCCACCATAGCCACAGCGCTTCGGACGGCTCATAGCCCCGTTCCCTGGTCATGCGTCACCTCCCCGATCCTTGCCCGCGGCGAGCCGCTCATCGATCGTCGTGCGCTTGCGCACGGCACGCTGCTTCGCGACCCGCACGGCCTGCTCGAGCGCGCCGCGATCATGCTCGGGCGCGGCGAGGTCCGGCAGCGCCGAGTCCCGTCCCATGAGCCACAGCGCCGTCGCGTAGACGGCCATGGAGACGGTTGGATCGCCCTTCTCCATCCGCATCAGGGTGGGCTCGGAGACACCGATCCGCTTCGCCCAGGACTTCAGCGGCTCCTGCCGCCGCTTCCTGGCAAGCGACAGGTTCTCGCCCAGTTCCCGCAGGTGGGCGAGAACCGCGATGGGCATCTGGTCGGCGGCGGCACTGCGTCTTGGCATGACATATATATTAGTACATCGCAGAATTTGCCAACATATATCTCATCTCAAGAGATCCTCGGCCCAACGCAAACAGCCCCGCCCGGCTCACGCCGGACGGGGCTGCGTCATTCAGGCTCGCAGGCTGAGCCGGCGATCAGAACTTGTAGGTCGCGCCCAGCAGGAAGGTGCGGCCCCACTTGATGTACTCCAGCGGACGGTCCTTGCTCTGCGCGTAGGTGCGATACGCCTCGTCGGTCAGGTTGTTGACCTGCGCCAGCAGCCCCAGCCCCTTCAGCGGACCATCGTTGAACGTGTAGCCGATCTGCGCATCCACGATGCTCTCGCCCACCACGTAGCGCAGCGTGCGCGAACCGTTGAAGTTGCCGATCTCGCCGATGAAGTCCGAACGCTTGCGCTGGCTGATCCGGAACTCGAAACCATTGGCCTCGTAGTACGCGGTCAGGTTGTACACATGCTTGGACAGGCCCGGCAGCGAGATCGGTCCGCTGCCCACGCTGCTCGCGCTGTCCGGATCCTTGATCGAGATGTTGCTGTCGTTGAAGGTCGCGCTGGCCGTGATGCCGAAACCGTTCAGCGACGAGCTGATCAGGTTCAGCGGCAGCGACGCCGTCAGCTCCAGCCCCTTGAGTTGGCCTCCCTGGCCGTTGTAGGGGGCGGTGAAGTCACCCGTCATCAGCGCCGGCGGCTGGCCCGGCTGCGGCTTGTAATCGACCACGAAGCGCGAGAAGTCGTAGCCATCCACCGTCTGCTTGTAGATGTAGCTGCGCAGGTCCTTGTAGTACGCGGCCGCGGCCACGTAGGCCTTGTTGCCGAAGTACTTCTCCCAGGACAGGTCGACCGCGTTGGCACGCCACGGATTCAGCGTCGGGTTGCCGCCCGTGGCGCCCGGCCTGCCCGTCGTGCCGTTGACGCCGAACTCCAGGCCCGCGTTCATCTGCTCCACGCGCGGACGCGCCATCTGCTTGGCCAGCGCGAAGCGCACCGTCTGATCGCCCGGCAGGTTCCAGGACAGGTTCAGCGACGGCAGGTAATCCGTGTAGGTCTTGCCGCCCTCGATCGGCTTGATGCCGCCCGTGCCGCCATTGAGCGTCGAGTCCCAGTAGTTGGACTGCGAGGACTGGTCCGTGTGCACCACCTGCAGGCCGACGTTGCCGCGCATCGGGATGCCGAAGGTGGTCGCGTCCAGGTTGCCCTTCAGGTAGACCGTCGTCGCCTTCTCCTTGACCTGCCAGGCCTTGGGGATCAGGTAGCTGGCCGATTCCCCCGGCACGAAGGTCATGTAGCGGCCGACCGCGCCCGGCACGTTCCAGGCCGGGATCAGGCCCAGGCCCGCGAAGCTCAGGTCCACCGGGCTGTACTGCAGGTCCGAGGCGATCGGCGTCGCGCCTTGCGCGCCGACATTGATGTTGCCTTCCGGCTGGCGCTTCTTCTTGGAACGGTCCGCGTAGTTCAGCCCCGCCTCGAAATCGGAGAACAGCCCCGACGCGAAGGCCGGCGCCGGCAGGTTGGCCACCAGCTTGAAGCCCGTCAGCTCATCCTTGACGCTGGGCACCTTGCCGTAGCCCGAGCCGTAGATCGTGTCCTGCAGGTACAGCAGCGCCGGGTCCGAGTACTTCTGCGTCGGCACGATCTGCGAGAAGTCGCCCGTCTTGAACGCCAGCGCCACGTTGTCCAGCGGCCAGTTGGTCGCGGAGGCCCGGGCCAGCTGGGTGTTGTTCTCCAGGCTCAGCTCGTTGCGGGTGGCGCGCGAGTAGTTCACGTCCGCCGTCAGCGACAGGCCGCTCTCGAAGCGCAGCTTGTTGTTCCAGCCCGCGGCGACGATCTTGTCGTCGCGCTTGTTGTACATGCCGCGGATCAGCGGATACGCGTTCAGCAGCGTGCCGCCGGTCTGCGTGCCGTTCTCGTTGATGACCGGGTTCGACCAGTTCAGCCCCGCCGGCGCGTTGTTGCCGTTCCAGCCCAGGTTCATCTCGAACTGGTTGGCGGTGTCCACCTGCTTGGCCTTGGTCCAGAAGCCGTCGACGACGCTGGTCCAGTTCTTGGTCGGACGGAACTCGACCGTGCCCATCAGCGCGTCACGCTCGGTCTTGCCGGTGCGGCGCAGCGCCTTGATGCCGCCCGAGTTGTAGGTGCCCGCCGGCAGCCCGGTGCGGCCGGTCTGGTCCCACGGCTCGTAGAAGCCGACCTGCTCTTCCTGCACCGGCGTCTGCTGGTGCGCGTAACCCAGCGACACGCCGATGGTGCGATCGGCGAATTGGTCGATGTAGCTGGCGCTGAGCCGGTTGCCGTTGGCGCTGGCGTTGGCCGCCTTGCCCAGCGAGTTGTGCTGGCCGCGCGCGTTCAGCGTGACCACGCGGCTGCTGAAGTTCAGCGGACGGACCGTCTGCATGTCGATCGTGCCCGACAGGCCCTGGCCCACCAGGCCGGCATCCGGCGTCTTGTAGATCACCACGCCGCTGAGCAACTCGGACGGGTACTGGTCGAACTCGACGCTGCGGTTGTCGCCGGTGGAGACCAGCTCGCGGCCGTTGAGCAGCGTGGTGGCGAAGTCGGGCGACAGGCCGCGCACCGAGATCACCTGCGCGCGTCCCGCCACGCGCTGGGCCGACAGGCCGGGCAGGCGGGCGATCGACTCGGCGATCGACACGTCGGGCAGCTTGCCGATGTCCTCGGCCGACACGGCCTCGACGATCAGGTCGGAGTTTTTCTTCACCGAGATCGCGGCCTCGATGCCGCGGCGGATGCCGGTGACGGTCACCGTCTCCAGCGTCTTGTCGGCGGCGGCCTTGGCCGCGGCTTCCTTGTCGGCTTCGGTCTGGGCTTGCTGCGCGTGCGCGGCGCCGGCCATCAGGGCCAGCGTCACCAGGCAGCCGGCCGCGACCGGTTGCACGCGGAACAGCTCGCGCGAGGCGTGCGATGTCTTCATTTGTCTGTCTCCTGTAGCTCTTGCTGCTCTCGAACGCCATCCGGCGCCCGTCTCTGGCTCGCCCTGCGGGGCACTGCGACCTGAAGGTTCACGTTGCAGGGACCACGGAACCCAACGTTCGAAAAGAATTCTGTACTAAAACTAGATGACGAACCAAGCTCTCGCAAACCCTGGAAGTCCGGTTAGACCCGCTTCATGGCGGAAAAACGACGTCACAGATTCGGGTTTTCACCAATAAAACAGCAAGTTAGGGGGCAGAAAAGCAAAACGGCGGCCACTGGGGCCGCCGTTATGAAAGGGTGATGTAGCTCGACTACAGATTGATTTCCATCCGACTACGTACTCATCGTACGGACTGCTCCAGCGCGAACGCCGCACCCGCGAGCGCGGTCAGCGTGTCGGTGATCAGGACGCAAGGCACCGCGCCCAGGTAGGACGCGAAGCGGCCCTTGGCCTCGAAGCGGGCGCGGAAGGGCGACTCGAAGAAACGGTCACCCAGCCGCGGCACGATGCCGCCGCCGATGTAGACCGTGGTCGCCCCCAGCGCCAACGCGACGCTGCCGGCAAAGCTGCCGAGGAAGGCACAGAACTGCTCCACCGTCTTGGCGCAGATCGCATCGCCGGCCTGGGCGCGCTCGAGGATCTGCTCCGCCGTCAGGCGCTGGGCCGACGGTTGCCCCTCGACCGTCGCGACGGCCGCATGCAGCGTCGGCAGGCCGATGCCGGACAGGAAGCGCTCGGCCGAGACATGCGGAAACTCCCGGCGCGCGACGGCCAGCAGCTCGCTTTCGTAATCATTGGTGGCCGCCAGCGTCATGTGGCCGCCCTCGCCCGGCAAGGCGACCCAGCCGCCGGAGGTCTCGATCACGCCGCCGACGCCGAGCCCCGTGCCCGGACCGATGACGGCCAGCGTGCCATGCGGCTTGCCGGCGAGCGCCGGACCGGGCACGGCGGCCGTCTGCCCGGCGGTCAGGCCAGGCAGCGACAGCGCGAGCGCTTCGAAGTCGTTCAGCAGCCGCAGTTCGTCCACGCCCAGGTCGGCCTGCAGCTTGCTGCGCGAGAAGGTCCAGTGGCTGTTGGTCAGTTCGATGCGATCACTCTTGATCGCCGTGGCCAGCGCCAGCGAGGCGCGGCGAGGACGGGCCGCGAGACCCAGCCCCGCGAGTTCTTCCAGATAGGCCTCGGCCGCGGCATGCAGCGATTCGTAGCGAGGCACCGGCAGCTTGCGCACATGCTCCACCGGCCGGCCGGGGCCATCGACCCAGCCGAAGCGGGCATTGCTGCCGCCGATATCCGCGACCAGCCACGGATAGCCCGCACCGCCTTGATGGCCGGCCGTGTCGGTCCGGCTGATGGTCACACCTGGTTCTGTTTGCACTGTTCTTGCCCTGCTTGATCGGCGCCGGATCGGCGTAGCCGAGCAAGGTAGCAAAACTACATCGATTGTGCAAGAGAAGAGACCCAAAGGCGGCGTACACGGTGGCATCTCCGGGTGGGAATCGGATGCGCAAGCTCAATCAACTCGTTGCCGCCATTGAGGTTTTTCACCGGCAGCGCGCGGGGACGGACAATGTAGTCACACTACAGCATGAACTGCCCGCCGCTCGTCGAAGTCATTCCCTCTCCCCGTCGGGGAGAGGGAGTTCTTGCCGGCAGAGCTCGCTCGTTCCTACACCCTCGCCCCAGCGGGGAGAGGGAGGGGAGAGGGGGCTCGTGCCACAGCGCTGCTGCCCTTCGAAGCACCCCCTCTCCCCTGCCCTCTCCCCCCTCGCGGGGGGCGAGGGAGTTCTTGCGCGGGGCGCTTCGGATCGCTAGGGCGAACCCTTCCGGCGGCTTTGGAGCGCCGGGACATAATCGCCCTTCCCTCCGCCGCGCGCGTCCGGCCGCGGCCATCCACCCTCTTTCATGCGTGAATTCGACAGTCCCCGGCTGATCGCCGACATCGGCGGCACCTTCGCCCGCTTCGCCCTGGAGACCGCCCCGGGAGAGTTCGAGCACATCGCGCTGCTGCGCTGCTCCGAACACGCCGACTTCCACGCCGCCGTGCGCGCCTACATGGACCGGCTGCCCAAGCAGCTGCAGGTCGCGCACGCGGCGATCGCGATCGCCAACCCGGTCGAGGGCGACCTGGTGCGCATGACCAACTACCACTGGCAGTTCTCGATCGAGGAGGCGCGTCAGCGCCTCGGCCTGGACACGCTGGTGGTGGTCAACGACTTCACCGCGCTGGCGATGGCGCTGCCGCGGCTGCGCGGCGGCGAGATCCGCCAGATCGGCGGCGGCGAGCCGCGCGCCCACAGCGTCATCGGGCTGCTGGGCTCGGGCTCCGGCCTGGGCGTGTCGGGCCTGATCCCGGCCGGCGAGGGCTGGATCTCGCTGGGCTCGGAAGGCGGCCACACCAACTTCGCGCCGCGCGACGAGCGCGAGATCGCCCTGCTGCGCTTCGCCTGGAACGAATACGAGCACGTGTCCTTCGAGCGCCTGCTCTCCGGCCCCGGCCTGGAGCTGATGCATCGCGCGATGGCGGACTATCTGAAGCGCCCCTGCGAGCCGCTGAGCGCGCCCGAGATCACCGCCCGCGCGCTCGAGGCCACCGACCCGGTCTGCGAGGAGACGCTGGAGCTGTTCTGCACGCTGCTGGGCACGGCGGCGGCCAACCTGGCGGTGACGCTGGGCGCGCTGGGCGGCATCTACATCGGCGGCGGCATCGTGCCGCGGCTGGGCGAGTACTTCGACCGCTCGCGCTTCCGCGCCCGCTTCGAGGACAAGGGTCGCTTCTCCAGCTACGTCGCCGCGATCCCGACCTACGTGATCACGGCCGAGCACGCGACCTTCAAGGGCGCCTCGGCGATCCTGGAGGCGCAGATGCGCAGCCTGCAGAGCACCGGCGGCGCGTCGGCGATCGTGGGCCAGATCCGGCGCGCGCGCGACGGCCTGTCGCCGGCCGAGCAGCGCGTGGCGGACCACGTGCTGGCGCATTCGCGCAAGGTGCTGAACGATCCGATCGCGGAGATCGCCAAGGCGGCCCATGTCAGCCAGCCGACGGTGATCCGCTTCTGCCGCTCGCTGGGCTGCGAGGGCCTGTCCGATTTCAAGCTGCGGCTGGCCTCGGGCCTGACCGGCACGGTGCCGGTCAGCCACACGCAGGTGACGCAGGACGACTCGATGGTGGAGCTCGGCGAGAAGGTGCTGGGCAACACCGCGTCGGCGATCCTGCAGGTGCGCAGCCAGCTCAACCGCGACACGATCGACCGCAGCATCGAGCTGCTGCTCAAGGCGCCGCGCATCGAGTTCTTCGCGATCGGCCATTACGGCGTGGTCGCGCAGGATGCGCAGTTCAAGTTCCTGCGCCTGGGCATCGCCTGCAACGCCTATGTCGAGCCGCGGCTGCAGCTGCTGGCGGCGCGCACGCTCAAGGCGGGCGACGTGGCGGTGCTGATCAGCAGCAGCGGCAAGCTGCCCGAGCTGATCGCGGTGGCCGACGCGGCGCACGAGCGCGGCGCCCACGTGGTGGCGATCACCGCGAGCCAGTCGCCGCTGGCCAAGAAGGCCGACGCGGCGCTGATCGTCGATCACGTCGAGGATGTCGCGACGCACCTGCCGATGATCAGCCGCATCCTGCACCTGCTGGTGATCGACATGCTGGCGGTGGGCGTGGCGATGCGGCGCGACAACGCGGCGCCGGTGCTGCGCGCGGCGCAGCCCGGCCTGGACGAGGCAGTCGACAGCGTGCTGGCCGGCGCGCCGGGCGTCACGCTGGCCGCGCCGCTGGCAAAGCTGACGGCGCACAGCCGCTGAACCTCACCGCGGGAGGCGGCGCGACGCTCCGGGGCCGCGGCGGATCCGGCACTCACGGCGCTCGTCCACTTCCGCGCCGGGTGTCGTCATGCATCCCCTCCCCTCCACGCCCGCCGGATCGCCGGTTCCCGCGGCCGGCTGGTCGCCGATCGCCTCACTCTCCGCCCTCGAACGGTCCCATGCGGTGATCGACCTGCTGTACTCCGTGCGCGGTGCCGCCCTGACCGACGCGACCATCGTCGCGATACAGCGCATCGCCACCAAGGCCCTGGCCGATGCCTTGCTCGCCAGCCCGCTCGATCCGGTGCTGCAAGCCATCGGCGCCGATCTCGCCGCCGGCCTGAACGATGCCGGCCGGCTGAAACAGGCGCTGGACAGCCTGCACAGCCTGGACATCCAGCCCGAGGTCAACTGGATCGAAGCGCCGCATCGTCTCGTCGTCACGGATCCCTTCCTGACCGATGCGCCCGCTTCCGCCATGGGGCGATCGTTCGTGGCCTCGGCCGACGTGATCTTCATGCGGGTGCTCGACGCCCTGGACGGTTTCCTGAGCGCCAACCTCGAACGCGCCGGCCCGGGTCACCAGTCCGACGGCCTGGGCAGCACGGTGGCGCATCGCCGCCTCCTGACGCGCGCGCTGCGCTCCAGCCTCACCGGCCAGCCGTTCAGGATCGAACTGGACCCGCCGGCGTTCAACGTCCTGCGGCCGCACGGCGCGACGGCGGCACTGCTCGAGGGCTGGCACACGCAACTCGCCGACTCGGAGCCCATCCTGCGACGCCTGGCGGCGCTCGATCTCATGCCCGAGCCGGTGCTCACGCGAGGATCCCGGCCCGAGTGGCAGCCGCAGGCGTGGACCGCGACGGAGGACGGCCAGTTCACCTCCACCAGCGCGTCGCTGGCGGATGAGTTGCCTCTGCTGGAGGAGAAGGTGGGGACCCGCGCTGAATCGCGCCTCAGCAAGAGCGGCCTGGCGAAGTGGTTTTCCGACAAGCAGAAGAAGTGGATCGAGATCAGCAGAACCCTGGCGGCCATTGACATCGCGCAGGGACGCGCGTTCGACGCCATCGAACGGAAGGCGCTGGACCACCTGCGGCGCGAGCTCGACGACAAGATCGAGCACGCGGGCCGCATCGCCGGAATGCGGGAGGGCGACATCGTCGCTGCGGCCAACGACGCGCTCGGCGAAGTGATGGGCCGGTGGCGGAATCGGGCAAGGGTCGCGGCCCTGCTGCCCGAGCGGTCCGCGGGCAAGGACCCCGAACGGATGGGCCGCCTCTGGCGGCTGTGCGCGTCCATTGAAGCCCACCAGCAGCGCGCGGCGAGGACCCGGTTCTTCGCGGACGCGCCGCCGCTGCTGGACGTTCGCCTGCCCATGCCGGCGCTGCGCGCGGTGACGCCCCGCGTGAGGCAATCGCTGGATCGGCAGGCCGGGGCCGTGCGCTTCCACGCCGCCAAGGGCGTCATCGCGCGGATGGCGGTCGGCCCCCTCTCCGCCTACCGGGGCATGGGCGAGGGCATGGGCGCGCGCTCCGAGCTGGAAGCCATGCGGCTCCAGGACCAGGATGTCCAGACCCTGGAGTCCTTCATCCTCAGACATCTGAGCCCGAGCGACGGGCCGCGTTCCCACGACGATTTCGTCACCGCGTTGCGGCTCATGCGCGAAGGGCCGCCGCCGTCACCCGATGCCGTGCATTGGGGCGCGCACGGCCTGGCCCTGCCGTTGCCGGAAGAACTCGCGGCGCCGGCCTCAGCCCCGCAGCGGCTGCGGCTGATCTTCCAGTTGGAGAACTCCCCGGAGGCGTACACGGCCGCCTGGCTGCAGTACCGGAAGCACGCGCGCGAGGCCGTGTGGCTTCAGCAAGGGAGCGAGGGCGCCACCCGGGTGCTGCGCGGGCAGCCCCTGCTGGACGCGGCCGGCGATGCGACCCCGATGAAGATCGCGCTCGTGGGGCGTTCCGGCAGGCTGGGCGGCACTCGCGAGCAGGGCGTGGCGGGATGGGCGTCGTGGGACCTGGCCGGCCAACTGGACCTCTGGCTGTCGAGGCTGAAGCTGGTCGAGCGCTGGGACGTCATGGAGGCGCTGGACCGGATCAGCACCGCGCTGTACCACCTCCCCGGGCCGCTGCTGGACGATCTGCATGCGGCCTCGTCCGCGCGCGGCCGCAGCCTGCTCGACAAGGTCCGCCAGGTCCGCGCCGAAGGCGCCTCGCGGTCCTCGGGCATCGATCTGCAGGCCATCGGCGGCCATGCCTTCGGCTGGGCCAACACCATCCTGGGCGCCTTCCAGATCGCCCAGGGCTGGCGCCACATGGACACCGCGCAGAAGTGGCTCTCCGTCGCCCAGACCAGCGGCATCGTCACCACGCCGCTGACGGTCAAGGTCGGCGAGTGGCTCAAGACCTGGGCCGATGAGCTCAAGGCGGTGTCCGCCGAGTCCCGCGCCGGCACGCTGGCCGCCTCGGCCTTCTCGCGCCTGGGGACGGTGCTGATGGCCGGCACGCTCGACGTGGGCCTGGCCAGCCTGGGCATGGTGCTGTGCGGCCTGCAGTGGCGGGACTTCTGGAAGTCCGGTCAGCCGGTGGGCGGCTACGCCTACAAGAGCCTGGTGGCCAACACCACCGTGGCGGCGGTGTTCCTGCTGCACTCGCTGGTGAGCGCCGGCGTCAACCTGGCGGTCCTGGCCGCCGGCGGCGCCGAGGCCGTCGCCGGCACACTGCTGGGCGCCGCCGCCGGCGTGATGGGCGCCGCGGCCCTGCCCTTCGCGATCGCGGCCGTCGCCGTCGCCGGCGCGGTCAACTGCATCCTGTGGGCCCAGGAGTACGCCGGCTACATCGATGCGTCCACGCCCTGGGGCGAGGTGGTCAAGGGGACGCTGGCCAAGATGTTCGGCTTCGAGACCGACACCTTCAAGCGCGCCGAGGTGGCCAAGAGCGCCCACGACGCCGCGAAGGCGCGCGCCGATTTCCTGGTGAGGCAGCGGCAGGAGTACATGGCGTTCAGGGCGAAGCAGCTCGCCAAGACCGGCCGCTACGGCGCCATCCGGTATCCCAAGGTGGAGCAGAAGGTCTGGCCCGCCACCTTCCGCGTCCCCGACGAGGATCCCCCGTTCGCCTTTGTCCTTCAGGACGACCCCGCGCGCGTCCTGCAGGACTGGGAGCGCCTGCCCGTGCCGTCGAGCCCGGCGGGCGCTTCCGGCACCGCCTGGCTCGCCCTGCGCGGCCTGTCCTGGCCCACCCTGCCCGCGGCCACCGGCGCGCAGCTGTTCGAGCTCCAGGGCGCCCAGGGCGATTTCTCGGGCGGCGCGGAAGCCGACGTCTTCCTGCTCGATGGGCAGTCCTTCGTCCACGTCGACGGACGGGGTGGCGCCGATGAGCTGGTGCTCGATGCGAGCCAGCGGCACGTGAAGATGCTTCCCTGGGAGGGGCACACCGGACTGCGGTACGCGATCACCCGGGCGGCCTCCGGATTCAAGGGAGCGCACTATGCCCAGCTGGCCAACGTCGAGGCCATCACCGTGCGAGACGCCGAGTCGGCGCACATCACGGGCGGCGCCGCCGACGAGCGCTTCGATGTCTCCGGCCACCACACCGACATCGCCGGCGGCGGCGGTCGCAACACCTACGTGCTGCGCCAGGGCAACCGCATCGTCAGCAGTTCCAGCGATGCCGCCATCTGGTCGCGGGGCGTGAGCGCCACCATCGACTTCGATGGCAAGCCCGCCGACACGCCGTTGATGCTGCGGACCGATGTCCTGTACGAGTCCCTCAGCTTCAGGCGCGAGGGCACGACGCTGTTCATCGGCAACGGCGCGGACACGCTGACGCTGCTGGACTTCTTCGCGTCCCCCAACGCCACGCCCGCCGCGCGCGCCAAGCCGCGAGGGCTCTTCATCGTCGACGCCGTCGGCACGCACCTGACGCTCGCCGATCCGCGGCGGCTGGAGGGCAAGATGCGCGGCAGCGACTCGGTCGACAAGCATCTGTCCTTCGACGCTTCCACGCCCGAATCGCGCCGCGCGCTCACCGGCGACCACGCCTATACGCGTCACCATCTGCTTTCGGGCAGCGGCAACTTCCGCCTCGCGCCGCGCACCACGATGCCGATGGACGTCACGCTGGACATCGACATCGCGCGGCTGCGCTACGAGCGCAAGGGCGACGACCTGATCCTCGTCGAGACACCGCCGGCGGATGCGCCCGCGGACTTCAAGCCGGTGCGCCTGACACTGCCTGGCTACGCGAAGCGGGACTGGACCGCCTCGCACGGCCAGCTGTCGCTCTGGGCCCGCGGCGCCGCGGGCGAGACGGCCGCGGTCAAGCTGGCGCATCCGGCGCCCGGCGATCCCGATGAAGGCGCGATGCGGCGCGTGGCGCCCGCAGCAACGACTCCCGTTCAAGGTCCTGCTCAGGCACCTGTTCAAGCGCCTGTTCAAACGCCTGTGCAGGCCTCCGTCCAGGACGCCGGCGATGCCGTCGAGGCCAAGACCGCCACGCCGATCTTGAGCCGCGAGAGCGCCGCGAAGGTCTACACCGCCGATGACGACCGTCCCGTGCAGGCCACCGCGCCTGGCATCCACATCATCGAGTCTGGGCCCACCGCGCCCTGGTCGGCGGCCAGACCGCGCGTGATCCACGTGCGACCGGGCGCGACGACGCGCATGGTGGGCCGCTCGCTGGAGATCACCGCCGGCGAAGGCGCCGACCGGACCACGGTCCACGTGCTGGACTACTTCCGCGCGCCCGGGCACTTCACGTTCGAGCCGCTGAGCGGCGAGACCGCCTGGACGATGAAGCAGCTCACCGGCCTGCATGCGCCGCCGCTGCTGCCGCAGAACTTCCGTGGCCTCTGGCTGGGCATCTACGTCGATCTCGATGCCGACCCCTGGATCGCGCCGCTGCTGTACGCCGCTGGTATCAAGGATCACGCCGTGGTCAAGGCGGTGTCGCGGATCTCCACCGTTCTGCGACAGGACCCATCGGCCAAGGACGCGCCCGCTGAAGACAGCGCGCATGACATCGCCGCCGTGCGGACCTATCTGCGCTTGAAGGGGCTGAGCGCGGAAGTCGCCAATGCCATCCAGTCCACCACCACGCGTCAGCTGCGGCGCGTGCATCAGCTGCTCGCGGCCGCCTCCGATGGACGCACGACGCTGCCCGCCTCCTTCATCGACGCCTACGCCGCCAGCAGCGTGGACACGCCGCTCAACGCATCGCATCACGGCGCACTGATCAGATCGCTCGCCGCGCGCGCCCTGCCGTGGGCCTACGTCGAAGCAGTCCTGAAGCACGACGTGTCGAGCGACGCGCTCGCGGCCTTCGAGGCCTGGGCCAGCCAGCATGCCGAAGGCGGCCTGGGCGGCGCCCACGCGATCCGCGCGCTGGCGGAGTTCGATCGCCTGCTCGACGGCAGCCACGGCGCGGACGCCGCGATCACGCCGGACACCCGCGCGCTGCTCGCGATCGTGCTGCGGCTAGACGGCCGGCCCGACGACGTGATCGACGCCCTGGTCGACACGATGGTGGCCGTCGCGCTGGACAAGGACTGGATCGACGGCATGCTGCGCGCCGGCGTCGACAACCACGACGTGCTGAAGCAGCTGCACGGCGCCAAAGTCTCGGTGCAGGACCTGGTGATCGGCAATGCCAACCGGCATCTCTACGAGGGCGACGGCGACCGCTCCGCGCTCGTCGAGGTCAATACTTCCGGCCCCTTTCAACAACCCCGGACCCGGCTCGTGAGATACCGGGTCGAGCGCTACATCGAGTTCGATTACGACGGCAACGTCAAGCGCAATGACGCGCAGCCGCAGCACGGCGCTCAGTACCACCTCGTCCCCGGTGACATCGTCGACGCGAGCGGGCAGGCGCCCGATCCGGACGAGGCCAACAGGGACCGGGCATCGACGATCCGCAGCCTGATCGCCGACTACAACAGCGAGAACAATCTGGACAACCCCAACAAGCATTGGACAAGACGGGAGCTGGCCACGTTCGAAGGCTGGCGCGCTTCATACGTGCGGCGGAACACGCCTGCGCTGTCCTCCGCCGTTCAGCTGTTCAACAAGCAGCTTGCCAGCGCCGAGAAGCTGGAAGTGGAAGGGGCTTCCTTCGGGCGCAGCACGCCCGGGAACCTCGTCGACGGAAAGACGGCACCGGACGAGGTGACGGCCTGGCGCCCATATCGCAGCACGCCGGGAACTGCCATCGGCTTCTACGTTCCCGGCGCCGCCGACATCCGGTTCGACTTTCAACACGCCATCGCATTGGCCCGGATCAAGCTCCAGCTCAAGCGGCAAGCCGCGCCCGGCGACCCCAAGGGGCCACCGACCGGCGGCAATGGTGGCAACTGGCGGGTCGAGGCCCTGGCCCGCGACGGCCGCTGGCTCGACGTTTCGCCCCAGGTCTCGGTCTGGAACGTCGACGAGCAGCGGGTCTGGACGATCGACGCGCAGGGCGTTCCCTATCGCACCTACCGGCTCAATACCCTGTCCGGCCAGTTTCCGACGGATACCTGGTTCACCGAGGTCACCTTCGAAACCGCCGATGCAGGCGTTGAGCTGTTGATCGCGCGGATCGAGAACGCGGGCTACAGCCGCGATCAAGCCAGAGACCTCCTCCGGCGCACACCGCTGGGCGACACCGAGCGCCAGTTCGCCGCCGGGCTCATCGCCGGCGGATGGCTTCCGGTGCAGGCGCTCGCCGCTGCCCGTTCCCCTTCCGGCCGGGTTGGGGCCATCGCATCGAAGTTGCCGGCAGCCGGATCTGCGCTGATCCAGCCTGAGATGCTCGAGCCGCTGCGCTCCCGCGTGGCCGGCTGGGTGTTCGAGACCTGGGGCCTGGCGCGCGGCGAAGCGCTGCCCGGCTACATCGCGCAGCACTTCCTCGATGCCGCCATGGGGCGCACCGGCGCACTGAAGCATGCGCTCTCCTCCTTGACGTCTGCGCGGCTCAAGGTCTCCGACCCGGGCAGCATGACCGCGGGGCGGCTGTCCCAGTTCGCCGTCCTGGGACCGCCCGCGCGGCCAGGCGCCTTCACGACAGACGCCAACACGGCCATCGGGGTCCTGAGCGTCTTCGAACGTCTCATCGACGCGCTCTTCGACCATTTCGCCAAGGGCCAGGACCCCGTGCAGGCATTCACGGCCACCGTTCCCCTGTACCTCAACCTGCTGGCATTGAAGGCCGCCGTGGACCTGCAGCCTCTACAACTGCGGATGCCGACCGGCGATACGGATGAGGGTCAGATCGTGCTCGACATCATGAACCGCACGCTCGGCGCGCTGCAGCCCCTGGAGAACGCCAAGCTCCTGGATGTGCGCACTGTGGCTCCGCCAGAGCCGCTCGCGGATGAGGCCGCCAACTATCGCGCCGCGCATCGTTGGACCGCGCTGCTGACCCAGGCGATGGCGTCGGTGGACGATGCGGGCGCGCCGGCCTCGTCGCGGGGCATGTCCCTCGTCACCGAGTGGACCGGCCCGCGGCAGGCCCCGTTCGTGCCCAACGACGACTGACGCGCGGCCGGCCGGCCGCCGTCACCGGCCCGCCCTCACCAGCCCGCCAGCACCTCCTCCGCCAGCCCGAAGGCGGTGCTGGCGCCAGTGCCGCTGGTGACCACGACGAGCCGCGTGCGCTCGTCCGGCACCTCGACCAGGCACGGCGCGCGGGCGCTGACCGGATAGACGCCGGTCCAGCGCTCGACCACCTCCAGCCCCGGCAGCGCCAGCTGCCGCTGCAGCTCTTCGAGGATCAGCCGGTCCACCGCCTCGCTCGCGAACGGCGGCAGCACCGGCCCGTAGTGATGCGAGTCGCCCACGACCAGCGTGCCGTCGGCGCTCTGCACCGCGATCAGGTGGACGCCATGCGCCAGCGCGTCATGGCGTTCGGCCGAGAGCCGCCGCAGCAGCGGCTGCGCCTCGGGCAGCGCCGAGTAGCCCTCGTAGCGCACCAGGCTGAGATCCGCCATCAGCGCCGCGTTCAACCGGAAGCCCGCTGGCGGCTTCACCCGCAGCATCTGCAGCTGGCACAGCGACAGCGCATGCGGCGTCCAGCGCTCGGCGAAGAGGCCGTGCAGCTCGGCGCCCGAGCACACCGCCACGCGTTCCGCGCGATAGACCGCCCGCGACGTGCGCACCCGCGGGGCCTCGGCCTCGAGCACCGATTCGCCGAAGCGGAACTCGACGCCACGCCGCTCCGCCAGCCAGGCGGCGATGCGCGGGATCACCTCGCGCGACTCGACGCGCAGTTCATGCGGGCTGTACAGGCCGCCGCGCAGACCGTCCGCGCGCAGGCTCGGCTGGCGCGCCAGGGTTTGCGCCGCGGTCAGGCGCTCGCAGCCCTCGCCCATCTCGGTGGCGAGGAAGGCGTCCAGCACCGCTTCCGATGCCTCATGGCGCGCGGCCACCAGCAGCCCGGCGTGCTCGATGCGCAGGCCGGCCTGCGGCGCGAGCTCGGCCCACAGATCGCGCGAGCGCCGCGCGCGCCGCCAGTGCGCGCCGCGCTGCTGGCCGGTCACGGTCACGAAGCCGAAGTTGCGGATCGACGCGCCGATGCAGGCCGCATCGCGCTCGACGACGACAACACGCCAGCCGCGCTTGACGCCAGCCCAGGCATGGGCCAGGCCGACGATGCCGGCGCCGACCACCAGGAGATCACAGGTCATGGGAATGTCCGTCAAATGAAGCCAATCACTGGAAGCGCTCGCTCGTTCCTACACCCTCGCCCCAGCGGGGAGAGGGAGGGGAGAGGGGGCTCGTGCCACAGCGCTGCTGCCCTTCGAAGCACCCCCTCTCCCCTGCCCTCTCCCCCCTCGCGGGGGGCGAGGGAGTTCTTGCGCAAGGCAAGTGCCGACGCTCGCTCGTTCCTACACCCTCGCCCCAGCGGGGAGAGGGAGGGGAGAGGGGGCTCGTGCCACAGCGCTGCTGCCCTCCGGAGCACCCCCTCTCCCCTGCCCTCTCCCCCCTCGCGGGGGGCGAGGGAGTTCTTGCGCAAGGCAAGTGCCGACACTCGCTCCTTCTTACCCCCTCGCCCCAGCGGGGAGAGGGAGGGGAGAGGGGGCTTGTGCCACAGCGCCGCTGCCCTTCGAAGCCCCCCCTCTCCCCTGCCCTCTCCCCCCTCGCGGGGGGCGAGGGAGTTCTTGCCAGCAGCGCGGCGCTAGCGCGCGCGCCAGCGCTGCGTGCGCTGCACCAGCGCGTGGCCGATCAGGCCGATGACGCCGCGCCCGATCGCCGCCGTGGCGAACAACAGCGTCGCCATCGCGGCGGCCGGCGCGGTGTCGCCGGCGTCGTCCATCGCCAGCACCGCGATCGCGGCCAGCGTGGTGTCGGGCGAGTACAGGAACACCACCGCCGACACCGTCGTCAGCGCGCTGACGAAGAAATAGCCCGCCACCTGCACCAGCGTCGGGATCGCGATGGGCAGATGCACGCGCGCCAGGTGGGTCCAGAACGGCAGGCCGAGCGATTCGGCGACGCGTTCGTACTCGGGGTCGAGCTGGCGCAGCGCGCCGAGCTGCGTCAGATGCGCGACCGAGTAGTAATGCGCCACCGTGCACAGCACCAGGATGCCCAGCCCGCCGTACCAGCCGCGCAGCGGATTCCACGGCGCGTTGAAGAACAGGATGTAGCCCAGGCCCAGCGCCAGCCCCGGCACCGCCATCGGCAGCGTCGCCAGCGCGTTCAGCACGCCGCGCGCGGCCGCGAAGCCGCGCGGCTTGTCGACCAGCCAGGCCAGCAGGAAGCTCAGCGCCGCGCCGGCGATCGCCGTCCACGCCGCCATGCGCAGCGAGTTCCCGTAGCTGACCCAGCCGCCGCCGTCGCTCATGTCGAACTGGTAGTGCGACAGCGTGGGGGTGAGCTGATACGGCCAGTACTGCGCGAAGGAGGCGTACACCGCGATGCCGAACACGCCCGCCAGGACCGTCGCGACGGCCGCGCAGTACAGCAGCGCGGCAAGGTCGCGCGGCGCATGCGGCGCCGGCACGTGCGGCACGGCGCGCAGGCTCAGCACCGCGCGCTGGCGGGCGCGCAGCCGCTGCTCGACGGCGAAGGCGCCCAGCGCCGGCAGCAGGAGCAGCAGCGCCACGACCGCGCCGCGGTCCAGCCGCTGCTGGCCGACGACTTCCTTGTAAATGTCGGTCGCCAGCATCGCGGTCTGTCCGCCGACGACCTTGGGCACGCCGAAGTCGGTCAGCACCAGCACGAACACGACCACCAGCGAGATCAGCAATCCATAGCGGCTGGCCGGCAGCGTCACCGTGCGGAACACGCGGCCGCCGCTCGCGCCCAGGCAGCGCGCGGCCTCGATCAGGCGGGCGTCGCTGCTGGACAGCGTCGTCACCAGGATCAGCATCGCGTGCGGGAAGGTCCACAGCACCGAGCCGAAGACGATGCCGGCCGGCCCGTAGATGCTGTCGATGCCCACGGCCAGCATCGCCGCCTTCAGCAGGCCCTGGTTGCCGAAGGCGTAGACCAGGCCGATGGCGGCGAGCAGCGAAGGCGCCAGCAGCGGCAGCAGCGCGAGCGCGCGCCACAGCCCCTTGGCCGGCAGCGCCGTGTGCGTCAGCGCCCAGGCGTAGCCGTAGGCCAGCGCCACGCACAGCACCGCCGAGACGGCCGACAGCGCGACGCTGTGGCACAGCGCGCTCCAATGCCCGCTGGAGAAATACGAGACGAAGTGCGCCGCGCCGACGAAACGCCCCTGCCCATCGAGCACGCTCTGCGCCAGCAGCGACCCCAGCGGCAGCAGGATGATCACCGTCAGCGCCAGCAGCGCGGCGGCCAGCAGGCCGCGCAGCGCCCGGGCCTCGGTGTGGCGGCGCGGCTGCGGCGGCAGCGCCGGCGCCTGGTCGAGCACCAGGCTCATGCAGCCCTGCGCATCGACAGCGGCGCATCGAAGAGCCGCACCGCCTCGGCCGGCAGGCGCAGGCCGCGGACCTCGCCCTCCTGCAGCGCGGCGGCCTCGCGGCTGGACAGTTCCAGCGTCAGGTCGCCGCCCAGCGCGTCGCAGCGCATCAGCACCTGCGTGATCGCGCCATGGAACTGCAGCGCGCCGATGCGGGCGCGGATCATCGCGCCCTCCCCGTCCAGCAGCCGGATCGATTCCGGGCGGATGCCCAGGCGCACCACGCTGCCGGTCTTGTAGACGCTGGTGTCGCAGTCGACCATGGTCGTGCCGACGCGCACGCGCCCTTCCGCGATCACCTGCCCGTCCATCCAGTTCATGCGGCCGACGAAGCCGGCCACCAGCGCGCTGGCCGGCGCCTCGTAGAGCTGGCGCGGCGCGCCCTGCTGCGCGATCTGGCCCCTGGCCAGCAGCACGACGCGGTCCGACATCGCCAGCGCCTCCTCCTGGTCGTGCGTGACCATCAACGTCGTGATGCCCAGCCGCTGCTGCAGCGCGCGGATCTCGGCGCGCAGCTCCTGGCGCACCTGCGCGTCGAGCGCCGACAGCGGCTCGTCCAGCAGCAGCAGCCTGGGCCGCGGCGCCAGCGCGCGGGCCAGCGCGACGCGCTGCTGCTGGCCGCCGGAGAGCTGCGCCGGGAACTTGCCCGACTGCTCGAGCAGCCCGACCAGCGCCAGCAATTCGGCGGCGCGCTCCAGGGCCTGGCGTTTCGGCAGCTCCGAGAGGCCGTAGCGGACGTTCTCCAGCGCGGTCATGTTGGGGAACAGCGCGTAGGACTGGAACACCACGCCGAAGCGCCGCTGCGAGGCGGGCCAGGCGGTGATGTCCTGGCCCTGCATCAGCACCTGGCCGTGGTCCGGCGTCTCGATGCCGCAGACGACGCGCAGCAGCGTCGTCTTGCCGCAGCCCGACGGGCCGAGCAGCGACACGAACTCGCCGGACTGCAGGTCCAGGTCGATGCCCTGCAGCACCGTCTGCAGGCCGAAGCGCTTGGTGATCTGGCGCAGATGCAGCATGGGGAGGTCGCTTTCCGTCTCGGTGTCGATCTCGGTCTCGGGCGGCTGAGCCGGCTCAGCCGGTCACTTCTTCTCGGCCTTGGCCTCGTAGCGGCGCGACCACTCGGCGAGGATGCGGTCGCGATTGGCCGCGGCCCAGGTGAAGTCGTTCTTGGCCAGCAGCTTGTCGAGGTCGGACGGGACGTATTCCAGCTGCTCCTGCACCGAGGGCAGCGCCAGCACGGCGAAGTTCCTGGCGTACAGCTCGTTGGCCTTGCGCGTCACGGACCAGTCGGCCAGGGCCTTGGCGGCCTCGAGCTTGCGGGTCGTCTTCATGATGCCGGTGGCCTCGACGTCCCAGCCCAGCCCCTCCTTGGGGAACACGATGTCGATCGGGGCGCCTTCCTTCTTGGTCTTGTTGGCGCGGTACTCGAAGGACAGGCCGACCGGGAATTCGCCGGCGCCGGCCTGCTTGCAGGGCTTGGAACCGGAATGCGTGTAGACGCCGATGTTCTGGTGCAGCGCGTCCATGAAGGCCCAGCCCTTGGCCTCGCCCATCATCTGCAGCCAGGCGGAGACCATCAGGTAGCCGGTGCCGCTGGAGGCGGGATGCGGCATCGTCACGAGGCCCTTGTAGACGGGCTGGGTCAGGTCGTTCCAGGAGGCCGGCTTGGGGAGGCTGCGCCTGGCGGCCTCGGTGGTGTTGAAGCAGACGGCGGAGGACCACAGGTCCATGCCGACCCAGGTGGGCTGCGGCCGCGGATCGCGCATGCTGGCGCGCACCTGGTCGAGGCCCTTGGGCGCGTACGGCGCGAGCAGGCCTTCCTTGTCGAGCAGCATCAGCGAGGTCGCGGCCAGGCCCCAGACGACGTCGGCCTGCGGGTTGGCCTTCTCGGCCAGCAGCCGCGCGGTGACGATGCCGGTGGACTCGCGGACGAACTTCAGCTCGATGGACGGATGGTCCTGCTCGAAGGCGGTCTTGTAGGCCTTGATCTGGTCGGCCTCGAGCGCGCTGTAGACCAGCAGCTCGGTCTTGCCCGGGGCCGCCTGGGCGTGGGCCTCTGGGCTGGTGAGCGCGGCGATCGCGGCCAGGGCCAGGGCCGCGGCGGCGTGGACGAAGGTCGAGAAGGACTTGAGACGCATGGGCGCTCCATCGAGGGTCGTGGGGGAAGACGGGACCGCGCGCCGCCGCCACCCGCGGCGGACTGTCACGATCGATGGCGACACTGTAGGAATGGCATGTGTCATCCGCGCGTCAAACGCCAAAGTTCCCGAAAGCCGGTTTGGCGAGCCGCCGGCGATGAACGAGGTACCAGGCCGCGGGAATCACCAGCATGCTGAGCAGCGGGGCCGTGACCATGCCGCCGACCATGGGCGCGGCGATTCGCGCCATGACCTCGTGCCCGGTGCCCTGTCCCCAGAGCATGGGGATGACGCCGGCCAGCACGATCGCGACAGTCATCGCCTTGGGCCGCACCCGAAGCACGGCGCCTTCACGAATGGCGGCGAGCAGCGTGTCGTGGGTCTGCGCCTCGCCGGCGGCAAGACGTCTTGCCAAGGCGTTCTCGAGGTACACCAGCATGACGACGCCGAACTCGGCCGCCACGCCGGCGAGCGCGATGAATCCCACGGCCGTTGCGACCGACACGGAATGCCCGAGCAGCCAGATCAACCAGAACCCGCCCACCAGCGAGAACGGCACGGCAGCCATGACCAGCGCGGCATTGGTCGCGTCCCGGAACAGCAGATGGAGCAGCACGAAGATGACCGCCAGCGTCGCGGGGACGACGACCTTCATGCGCTGCGCCGCCCGCTCCAGGTATTCGAACTGACCGGACCAGGAGAGCGCGTACCCGGCAGGCATGGCGACCTCCTTCGCCACGACCGCTTGCATGTCGCGCACGACCGAACCGAGGTCGCGCCCACGCACGTCCACGTAGACCCATCCGGACAGGCGCGCGTTCTCGCTGCGCAGCATGGGCGGGCCGTCTTCAACGGTGATGCGCGCGACGTCCTGCAGCAGCAGGCTGGCGCCCTTCCCGGTCACGAACGGCAGGGTCCGCAGCCGCTCCAGCGAGTCCCGGATCTCACGCGGATATCGGACATTGAGCGGGAAGCGCTCGCGACCGCTGATGACCTCGCCGACGTTCTCGCCGCCCACCGCCGTGGACACCACCGCCTGCACGTCCGCCACCGACAGGCCGAAGCGCGCGGCGGCGGCGCGGTCGACGTCGACGTCGATGTAGCGCCCGCCGGTCAGCCGCTCCGCCAGCGCCGATGAGACCCCCGGCACCTGCTTGACGGCGATCTCGATCCGGGTGGTCAGGCGGTCAATGGTCTGCAGGTCCGCGCCCGCGACCTTGATGCCCACCGGCGACTTGATGCCCGTGGCCAGCATGTCGATGCGGTTGCGGATGGGCGGCACCCAGACGTTGGACAGACCGGGCACCTTGACGACGCGGTCGAGCTCCTCGATCAGCGTGGCCGGCGTCATGCCGGCTCGCCAATGCTCACGCGGCTTGAACTGGATGAGGGTCTCGAACATCTCCAGCGGCGCCGGGTCGGTGGCGGTGTCCGCGCGGCCGGCCTTGCCGAAGACCGTCGCCACCTCGGGCACCGTCTTGATGAGCCGGTCCGTCTGCTGAAGCAGCTCCGCCGCCTTGGAGACCGGGAGGCCCGGCAGGGCCGAGGGCATGTAGAGCAGGTCGCCCTCGTCCAGCGGGGGCATGAACTCTCCCCCCAGTCGCATCAGCGGAAAGGCGGTCAGGGCGAGGACGACACCCGCGACGACCAAGGTCGCTTTCGGGAAGCGAAGCACGGTCTCGAGGGCGGGCCGGTAGGCCGCCATCAAGAGGCGATTCAGCGGGTTCGCGGCTTCCTTGGGAATGCGGCCCCGAACCAGGCAGCCCATGAGCACCGGCACCAAGGTGACGGATAAAGCCGCGGCGGCCGCCATCGTGTAGGTCTTGGTGAAGGCCAGGGGAGCAAACAGCCGCCCCTCCTGAGCCTCCAGCGTGAACACCGGCAGGAAGGACAGCGTGATGACCAGCAGCGAGAAGAACAGCGCCGGACCGACTTCGGTGCAAGCGTCCGCGACCAGTGCCCAACGTTCCTGCGTCGCCGGCGGGCGAGACCGGTCGTGCTCGAAGGCTTCGACATGCCGGTGGACGGCTTCCAGCAGCACCACGACGCCATCCAGCGCGGCGCCCAGGGCCAGCGCGATGCCCGCGAGCGACAGGATGTTGGCGTTGAGTCCCTGCCATCGCATCACGATGAAGGCGGCCCCGACCGCGATCGGCAGCGCGGCCACGGCCACCAGCGCGGAACGCAGGTGGAACAGGAAGAGCACGCATACCAGCGCGACGGCGATGAACTCCTCCGTGAGCTTGAGCCTGAGGTTGTCGATGGCGCGGTCGATGAGCTTGGAGCGGTCGTAGGTCTCCACGACCTCCACGCCCTTGGGCAGGCTGGGCTTGAGCAGCGCCAACCTGGCCTTCACGGCGTCGATGGTCGTGCGCGCGTTCTTGCCCGAGCGCATGACGACGACACCGCCGGCAACCTCGCCCTCGCCGTCCAGTTCGGCCACGCCGCGGCGCATCTCCGGCCCCAGCTGGACCGTGGCGACGTCCCGCAGCATCACGGGGGTCGACCCCGACAGGCCAAGCGGGATGGACCGGAAGTCGTCCAGCGACTTCAGGAATCCCCGCGAGCGCACCATGTACTCGGTCTCGGCCATCTCGACCACCGACCCGCCCGAGGATTGGTTGGCGTTCTTCAGCGCGTCGACGACCATGGCCTGTGTGACGCCGAGTCCGCGCATCCGATCCGGGTCCAGCACCACCTGGTACTGGCGCACCATGCCGCCGATGCTGGCCACCTCCGCCACATCCGGCACGGTCTTCAGCTCGAACTTCAGGAACCAGTCGTTCAGCGCGCGGAGCTGGCTGATGTCGGTGTGCCCGGTCCTGTCGACCAGCGCGTACTCATAGACCCAGCCCACGCCGGTCGCATCCGGCCCCAAGGCGGCGGTCGCTCCCGTGGGCAGACGGCTCTGGACCTGGGTGAGGTACTCGCCCACGCGCGACCGCGCCCAGTACGGGTCGGTCTTGTCGTCGAACAGGATGTAGACGAACGAGTCGCCGAAGAACGAGTAGCCGCGAACCGTCTTGGCGCCCGGCACGCTGAGCATGGTCGTGGTCAGCGGATAGGTCACCAGGTCCTCGACCATCTGTGGCGGCTTGCCTGGATAGCTTGTCCGCACGACCACCTGCGTGTCGCCGACATCGGGCAGCGCGTCGACGGGGGTGTGCAGGACCGCGAAGAGCGCCGCGCCCCCCAGGAAGGCCGTGGCGATCAGCACCAGGAAGCGGTTGCCGATGGACCAGCGAATGAGCGCGGCGATCACTGGACGCCTCCGGCGGCGGAAGCAGCCGGGGCCGCGGGCTGCGCGGAGGCCATGGCGCCGAGCACGGACTTGAGCCGGGCTTCCGAGTCGATGAGGAACTGCCCACTGGCGACCACCTCGTCACCTTCTCGCAGGCCCGCCAACACCTCGAACTGGTCACCCAGATCGGCGCCAAGCTGGATGTCGCGAGGCGAGAAGCCGCCGGTGCCGTTTCGGACGATGGCGACCGCGCGAGTCCCGGTGCGGATGACCGCCTCGGACGGCACGATCAAACGCGAGGCCGGGGCGCCGGCGACCTGCAGACGCAGCAGCATCCCAGGGGTCAGCGTCCCCGCCTGGTTGTCGACCTCGAAGCGCGCCTGCAGCGTGCGCGTGTTCGCGCTGACTTGAGGGAGGATCTCCTTCAGTTCTCCATCGAAGGCGTGGGTCGGGTCGGCTTGCAGGACGGCCTTGACCCGCTGACCGCGCGCGAGCCGCGCGATCTGCGCCTCGGGCACCTCCGCGACGACCCAGACCTTCTCCAGGCCGGCGATGCGGAAGAGCGTGGTGCCGGGCTGCACCTGCATGCCTTCTCGAACGCCGAGCTCCGCGACCACGCCACTGGCGGGCGCGCTGAGAGTGAAGCGGGCCTGCGCGGTGCCGGTCTCCTCGCTTTGCTGAATCAATCCGTCCGGAATGGACATGGCGCGCATCCGGTCCCTGGCGGCAGCGATCAGGTCGGCGCTCACGCCCGCTCGCTTGAGCGCCAGAAGCTCGTTCTGCGGCGCCAGCCACTCCGGCGCGAAGACGACCGCCAGCGTTTGACCCTTGCGGACCCGCTCCATGGGCGCTCGCACCGCCAGACGTTCCACGTAGCCGGCGACTCGGGTCTGCACGGCGACATTGAGCCGCTCATCGAACTGGACGGTGCCCACGGCATCGAAGGAGGTAGCGATGTCCGCTCGCTTCACGGCGGCGGTCCGGATTCCCAGGTTCTGCTGGATGGTCGGGCTGACCTTCACGCCGCCATCGCCTGCCTCGTCCGCATAGACGGGAACGAGCTCCATGTCCATGAACGGGGACTTGCCCGGCTTGTCGAAGCGAGGACCCGGGACCATGGGGTCGTGCCAGTAGAGGACCTTGCGCTCGCTCGCGGAAGCGGCGTTGGCGTCAGGCGCCGCAGCCACGGGGGCAGTGCGCGAGCTGGCGGAGGAGCGGCCAAGCACATAGCCACCGCCCATCAGCAGGGCGCCGGCGACGGCCAAGGAGGTGACGAATGCGGCGCGAGTCATTGGGCTGCTCCCTGTGCAAGTGGCTTGAAGGTCAGTTGCGCCTGGGCGCGCGCGAGGTCTCGTTGAAGCGCGAGCAGGCGCCGCTGCGCGTCCACCTCCGCGTGGCGGGCCTCGAAGAGCGCGGACAGCGGCGTCTGGTTCGAGCGGTAGGCCGCCAAGGCGGCGGCGGTCCGTTGCTGCGCCGGGAGGATCACCGCGACGCGGTAGCGGTCGACGCGCTGCCGAAGCCGGACGGCGTCGCTGGCCAGCGTGCGGTAGTCCGCTGTCGCGGCGCGAGTCGCCTCGGCCAGATCCGCTTCGGCCCTCTCGGCCAGCGCCAGCTTGGCCGCGATGTCGCGGTCCTGGCGCTGTGACGGCGCCACCTGCAGCGGAATGCTGACCCCGATGGACACCATGTCCGAATATCCGCTGCGCTGACCGTAGGCGACCTCCCAAGTCCAGTTTGGCGAGCGTTCCTTCGCGGCCGCGGCAGCTGCTCGTCTGGCCACCTCCACGTCTCGCCGCAGGCCGGTGATGCTCGGGCTCCGAGCGACGAAGTCGTCTTCGGACGGGACGGCGAACGCCGGGGGCGGGCTCAACGCGTCGGGCGTGAAGCCGATCCATCGCTGGAGAATCACCGCGGCGCCGGCCTGCTGCTGGCGAGCCTCGTCGCTCTCGTCCTCGGCCATGCCGCGCGCCGCCGCCAGCTGAAGGACCTCAGGACTGCCGCCCGTGGCTGCGGCGAGTCGAGCTCGGGCGGCCTCGAATTCTTCGTGCAGATGGCGCTCCGTCTGGGTTGTGAGCTGGAGCGCCTGGCCCGCATACCAGGCATCCACGTAGCTCAGGGCCACCTGAAGCCGGGCGTCAGCCTCGGCCGTGGCGCCCTGAACCGCCTCGCGGTCGGCCATCGCGCGCGCAGCCGCCTCCCGGGCGGCGCGCTTGTCGGCCGACAGCCACTCCTGGCTGAGGCCGACGCGCTTCATCGTCATCGAGTCCCGCGTCGTGCTGAAGCGGTCGGCACCGGTCACGGGAAGGTTGTCGACCCCGGCGCGCAGCGTGGGATCGGGAAGCTGGCCCGCGGCCCGAGCGGACTCATTCGCGCTGGTGGCGGCCGCGCGGCCCGCGCGAGCGGCCTCGGAGCGTTGGACGGCCAGGCTCAAGGCCTGGTCGAAGGAAAGCGGCTGCGCCGAAGCGAGGCTGGGCAGAACAGCGGCAGCCAGGGCGGCTGCGCGCAAGAACATGGTTGGCATGAAGACTCCGAGGACGAACGGGAGCGCAGCTGATGTGCGGACGTGCCGCACCAGCGCCAGTCAGTCGACGGAGCAGGTCAGACGCGGAGTCTGAGGGTGGAGAGGAAGAGCGGGTCCGGCGGTGGTCGAAGCTCGGGGGCTTGAGCCACTGGAAGCATGCGAGCGACCTCTTCCTCCAGCAAGGCGGGCAGCTCGATGACCTGCAGCACCATCGGAAGGGACGCCGCAGGCAACTTCACGGCCTCGAAGGTCTTGCCCGGATCGGCAGCGTGCTGATGACAGAGCGCTGGTTGCTGCTCGTCCATGCCGTCGCACGGCATGCCCGCGTCCATCATGGCCGTCATCGCCGCCGCGTCCGCCTCTTGCGGGCACACGTAACTCGCCAAGGCCAGCTGTGAAAACAGCAGCGCCAACACGGCGCAGAGCGCAACGGTCAGCCGGCGAGTGAGGGGGTGAACCATGATGAGGCGGCAGTGTAGCCGCCATGGACTTCATGGGAGCTCCTTGGGTCAACCCGTGGGTTGCTCAGTGCGAGCGGCCGGCGTGGCCATCGGCCTTCGCGCCGGACTTGGCAACGGTGACCGCGCCCTTCATGCCGGCGTCATAGTGGCCCGGCTGCAGGCAGGCGAAGTCGACCTTGCCGGCCTTGGTGAACTGCCAGATCACCTCGCCACGCTTGCCGCCAGCGAGCGTGATCATCTGCGGGTCCTCATGCTCCATCTCCGGGTTCTTGAGCATGACCTGGTAGTGCGCCTTGAGTTCCTGCTCGGTGCCGAGCACAAACTCATGCTTCACCTGACCGGAGTTCCTGACGTTGAAGCGGATGGTCTCGCCTTGCTTGACATCAATGCTCGCGGGCGTGAAGCGCATGTTGTCGGTCATGTCGACATTGACGGTGCGCGTGACCTGGGCCGCCTTGCCAGGCTTGCCGATGGCACCGTCTTCGTCGCCATGCGCATGACCGCCAGCGTGATTGCCGGAGGCGAACGCGGCGCTGGCGAAAAGTGCCACGAGTGCCGCGGCAAATGCTTGTTGAGCGTGTTGGACCTTCATCTCTGGTTCCTTGAAAGAAGGCGGTTTGCCTGGGGGTGAAACTCTACAAGTCCGGTCCCCACGGCACGGGGACGGGAACATGACAGACCGGTCATGTGGTCGTCCTCCTCTCGAAGGACTTCCTGCGTCACACTTTCGCCCATGCGAATCTTGGTGATCGAAGACGAGTCCCGGCTGGCCGGCTATGTCAAAAAGGGCCTGGGCGAGAGCGGCTACGTGGTCGACGTGGCCGGCGACGGGATAGATGGGGCACATCTGGCGATCGAAGGCCAGTACGACCTGATCGTGCTGGACGTGATGCTCCCGGGCATCGACGGATTCGAGGTGCTGCGTCGTCTGAGAGAACACAAGTCCACGCCGGTGCTCATGCTCACGGCACGGGACAAAGTGGAAGACCGGGTACAAGGTCTCAAGGCAGGAGCGGACGACTACCTGATCAAGCCGTTCGCCTTCACTGAACTGCTGGCCCGCATCGAGGCGCTGCTGCGTCGCGGCGCCAGCCACTCGTCCCAGCCGTTGACCTCGCTGCGATTGGGAGATCTGGAGGTCGACCTGGCGCGGCGCAAGGTGACCCGCGCGGGTCGGCGGCTGGACCTGTCGCCCAAGGAGTTCACGCTGCTGACGGTCATGCTTCGGCGCCACGGGGAGGTGCTCTCGCGCACGGTACTCGCCGAGCAGGTCTGGGATCTGAACTTCGACAGCGAGACGAACGCGATCGACGTCGCGGTACGCCGGCTTCGCGTCAAGCTGGACGCGGGGTTCGACAGGCCGCTGTTGCATACGGTCCGTGGCATGGGCTATGTGCTGGAGGATCGGGGGTGAGGCCCACTGGCTCGAACCCGAGTCTGCGCGGCCACGCCCCGAGCGCTCCGCGCTCGATGGCGCAGCGCCTGACGCTTGCGTTGACGCTGCTGGCCGTCGTCGTCTTCGTGGCGGTCGCGCTGCTGCTGCACAGCGGCCTGCGGCAGGAGTTGGAACGCGCCCGCGAGCAGGATCTCGACGGGAAGATCGATGTCGTCGAGCACCTGCTGAAAGAGGTGCGAAGCCCCGCCGACGTGCCAGCACTCACGCATCACCTCAATGACCTGCTGATCGGTCATGGGCAGATGCGCATCTGGTTGCTGGACCGACAAGGCCGAGTGTTCTACGGCGGCAGCCGGCCACCCGTTCCAGCAGCACGAGCAGGCGGCCTGGAAGTGCGACGGGAGGACGGCTTGGCGATGCAGGCTCGGCGGGTCTCTCTCGGCAACCACCCGGTCCTGGGCGAGCAGGACCTCATCGTCGCGATCGACTCTCGTGATCAGGACGCGATGCTGCGCAGATACGCCACCCGGCTGGCGATCGTGTGCGGCGTCGGCGTCGCGCTCATCGTGGCGATTTCAGGATGGATCGCGCGCCGATCGCTTCGCCCGGTGCGACAGCTGTCCGAGGAAGCCACGGCGCTCAATCCAGGATCGCTCTCGTCGCGCCTGACGCCGGTCGAGACCGCGGAGCTGCAGGAGCTGGTCCAGGCCTTCAACAGCGCTTTGAGCCGCGTGGAGGCGGCGTACGGTCAACTCGAAGGGTTCAGCGCCGACGTGGCTCATGAACTGCGCACGCCGCTGGCCACGCTGATCAGCAGCGCGGAAGTAGCGCTGATTCGAGAGCGGCCCGCGGCCGAGCTGAGGGAAGTCGTGGGGACAAACCTGGAGGTGCTGCGCGAGCTCTCCACCCTCGTCAACGACATGCTGTTCCTGGCCAAGGCGGACCAGGGGCAGCTCGCCGACCATTTGGTTCCGCTGGACCTGAGAGCGCAGGCGCAGCACATTGCCGACTACTTCGAGCCGATGCTCGAGGAACAAGGCGTGCGGCTGCGCATAGACGGCGACGCGCAAGCCGCGGGCAATGCCGGACTGGTGCGCCGGGCGCTCGTCAACCTGGTGGGTAACGCCGCGCGATACACGCCACGCGGCGGATCCATCGTCATCGAGTTGGCGGCGCTGGAGTCGCGGCTGGTGCGCGTTTGCGTCAGAAACACCGGGCCGGCGATCCGGCCGGAGCTCCTGCCCCGGCTCTTTGACCGATTTGTCCGAGGCGACCCCGCGCGGGAGAAGTCGAGCAGCCATCACGGCCTTGGCCTGGCCATTGTCCGAGCCGTCGCCGTCATGCACGGCGGACGAGTATTCGCAAGTTCACAGCATGGCTGGACAGCCGTTGGTCTCGAGTGGCCCTCCTCTCCGGCGGCTTGATTCACCCACGATGCGCTGGGCGAGCCCGGTCCGCCTCCTCAGAAAAGGTGGGAGACGACCGCCCTCACCCGCGCGCTCCGAAGCTCTTCCGGTATTCGCTGGGACTGACGCCCGCGATGCGATGGAACTGTGCCCGGAAGTTGGCCGCCGAGCCCAGGCCCACCGCCTCGACGATCTGCTCGATGCCCAGCGACCCCGTCTCCAGCAGCTCCTGCGCGCGGCGCACGCGGGCCTCGATCAGCCAGCGCACCGGCGCGACGCCGAATTGCTGCACGAAGCGGCGATGCAAGGTGCGCGCGCTGACGCAGCCCTCGCGCGCGAGGTCCTCCATCGAGATCGGCCGATGCAGGTGCCGCAGCGCCCAGTCGATCACCGGCTGGAGACCGCGATCGGCGGGCAGGTCCGCCGGCTGGATGAACTGGGCCTGGCCGCCCTCGCGCTGCAAGGGCACGACCGACAGCCGCGCGACACGCGCCGCCACCGCGGCGCCGTGGTCCTCCCGGACCATGTGCAGGCACAGGTCGATGCCCGCCGCCGCGCCGGCCGAGGTGAGGATGCGGCCCAGGTCGACGAACAGCACCGACGGATCGACCTCGACCTCGGGATGCCGCTGAGCCATCAACGCCGCCGCCGCCCAGTGCGTCGTGGCGCGCCGGCCATCGAGCAGGCCGGCCTGAGCCAGCACGAAGGCGCCTGAGCAGATCGACGCCACCCGCGCGCCGCGCGCATGCGCCGCCCGCAGCGCCCGCCGCACCGCGGGGCTGATCGGCATCAGCGGCGTCTCGGTGCCGGGAACCACGATGGTGTCGGCGCGCGCCAGGGCCGACAGCCGCCGGCGCAGGCCAAGCGTGAAGACACCGGCGTCGACCTGCGCCTGCTCACCGCAGACCGTGACCGCATAGGCCTTGCGGCCATCGTCGAGCACCGCCCTGCCGAAGACCTCGCAGGCGAGCGCGAGATCGAAAGGGATGACGCCGGGCAGCACCAGGACGGCGACCTGATGCGCAGCGGCGGGAAGGGATCGGGAGGCGTTCATCGAAGCAGAAGCGGAAGCCGGCGGTCGCCCAACACCGCGCATTCTCGTCGCGTCTGACTGAAAACAGTCGAATATTGGCTATTCAGACACTTTCAGACTGCGAGCCCGGCCGCAAGAATCCACTCCGCCACAACGCCGGAGCCTTGCTTGATGCCCTCTTCCCCCACACCCATCCGCGATCGCGACCGGAATTCGACGCTCCGGGTGTTCTGCCTGATCGAGGCGTTCACGCTGCTTGCGCTGGTGCTGGTCGCGGTGCCGTTGAAGCACCTCGCGAGCCAGCCACTCGGTGTGTCCGTGATGGGCCCCGTCCATGGACTGGCCTTCCTGAGCTTCTGCTGGCGCCTCGCGCAGTCCGCGGCGGCGAAGGACATCGACGCCAGCGCGGCCTGGCGATTGCTGATCGCCGCGCTCGTGCCCTTCGGCGGCCTCTACAGCTGGGCCGCGCTCCGCCGGGGATCGGCCCGGTGAGCTCCCTGTGGATCAAGGCACTGCACCTCGCCTCGGTGCTGGCATGGGTCGGCGGCCTGGTGCTGCTCGCCGTGGTCACCGCCGCGCTGCGTCCCGCGCCGGAGGCGGTGCTGCTCCCGCATGAACGGCGCCTCGGCCTCGCGGTGCAGCGATGGGACCGGCGCGTGACGACACCGGCCATGCTCGCCGCGTGGGCGCTGGGCATCGGACTGGCGAGCTGGGGCGGCTGGTTCGGCGCGCCGTGGTTGACCGCGAAGCTGCCGATCGTCGTGCTGCTCTCGGGACTGCACGGTGCGCTGTCGGCGACGCTGCGGCGACGCCTCGAATCGGCGGCGGCAGCGGACGGACGCGGGCCAGGCTGGCTGCGATTCGCGGCGCCCGCGTCGATCGCGGGGCTGGCGGCGATCGCGTGGCTCGCCGTGGTCAAGCCCTGAGGCCGCTCAGACGTCGAAACCCGCGCACTGCCGGCGCGCCTGCCTCAGCAGCGTCGGCCACACGAAGGCGCCGCCCAGGCCGCCCGTCTGCACGCGCATCGACTCGGCGGTGCCGCGGATGATCGCGTCGTCGACCGGCGTCAGCGGCACGCCGCCGGCCTGCGCGGCGATCTGGATCTGGCAAGCGCTCTCGAAGGTGTACATCGACAGGAAGGCATCGCCGATGGTCCGCCCGACGGTCAGCAGGCCGTGGTTGCGCAGGCAGTAGAAGATCTTGTCGCCCAGATCCTGCTGGAGCCGCGGCTGCTCGTCGGGACGGATCGCGACGCCCTCGTAGTCGTGATACGCCAGCGAGGCCAGCACGAAGGTCGATTGCTGCGAGATCGGCAGCACCCCGCCCTGCTGCGCCGACACCGCGACCCCGGCCCGCGTATGCGTGTGCAGCACGCAGCCGACATCGGGTCGCGCCGCGTGGATCGCCGAATGGATGATGAAGCCGGCCTGGTTCACCGGGAACGGCGTGTCCTGCAGCTTGTTGCCCTGCGCGTCGACCTTGATCAGGCTGGAGGCCGTGATCTCGTCGAACATCAGGCCGTAGGGGTTGATCAGGAACTCGTGCGCGCCGCCGGGCAGGCGCGCGCTGATGTGCGTGAAGATCAGGTCGCTCCAGCCATAGCGCGCCACCAGCCGGTAGCAGGCGGCGAGGTCCACGCGCAGCTGCCATTCGGCGTCGCTGACCTGGCCCTTGAGCGAAGGGATGTGGGCGGTGATGTCGTCCATGAACGCGTCTCCTGGTCGCGCCGGGCCATCGCGCTGGCCCGGTCCGCGGCGGATCGTCCTCCCGCAGCGCGGGAGTGGCTGTCGCGTTCAGGACAGGGCCGTCGGCGATAGAAGGCCGGGGAATTTCTTCTCCCGCAGTTCGTCGAGCACCTTGGAGGTCAGCTTCCATCCGTCACCGGGCAGACGCTGGATCAGTTGGCGCCAGACGTTCTCGAAGGCGATGAGCGCATCTGACTCCTCGAAAGAGATGCCTGCGGCCAGCAATGGCGCGATGTCGTCCGTGAGGCTGGCGGTCAGCTTCCTGAGCATCCGCTCCTCCGCGTGTGCCCGCGTGATCTCGACGCCTTCCAGACCGATGTAGTGATGGAAAGCGGCCAGGACCCTTTCAGCGTCGAGACCGAGCAGTTCAAGGCCGTGGTGGAGGTCGAACAGATCTCGATTCTTTCGGCGCTGCAGCAGTGCTCGAATCCTGTTCAGTCTGCCGGGAGTCGGTCCACGGCGCACGCGCGATCCATGCCTGGATATGAGGATTCGGAATCAAAGGTCGACCTCCACCTCCTGATTCAGGAGGAGCTTCCATTTGGCGTCCCTCTCGAAGTCCTCCGCCAACGAAGCAATCACCGGCTTGGCCGCCGGATCCAGCAGCACCGTCGTCTTCGCCGCAACGGCGAAACGCTCCAATGCCCTGGCCTGCCTGTCGTGATGGAAGTGCTCGAGAAGAAAGCCGAGTCTTCGCACACACGGCGTCTCGTAATGCGCGGCGAGCGTCGACAAGCGCCGCGAAGCGGCCTTGTCGCCGAGCGTCATCGCCAGTTGCGCGACACCGTTGATGCCGCCCGCCTTGCCTGAATAGCGTGCCGCATCGAGGAGCGTCAATTCGACGCCGGCCGCTTTGGCAAAGCCAGAGGACGTCTTGATACTTGTCAGAAATTCAGCTTGATTGACCGCCTGAAAGTCTTCGGCGCCCTGGGTCAGGAATTGGATCCTGCTTCGACCGATCTCGAAACTGCGCAGTTGCCGGGGCACGATCACCTGGAAGACCATGGCCGCCTGATGCGACGCGCCATGAAGCGCTGCCGCGCGCAGCAGGGAGACACGATAGTCCAGTCCGAGGTGGCGCATGAACGGGTCGATCCACCGTTCGGGATCCGGCGCCCCTCGCGTCCTGTCTTCAGGACGAAGGACGATGTAGAAGCCCTTGTAGGGACTGACGATGCGGCGGCGCCGGCCGAGGCGCAACAGCGCCGCCTTCAGTCCGGAGTCAGTCAATCCCAGACGGCCCTCGACCTCGGCTCGGGCAGACGTCGCACGTCCGGACTGAAGCGCGTCGTCGATGAAGCGGTCGAGCGGATTCATTCCCAAACCATATTCAGAAAGCTGCATTTTTGCAACTTTCTGCATATGAGTTGGGATCCCCCTGGGACTGAAACGACGAAGGGCGCCCTCGGCGCCCTTCGTTCTGGTCCGGAGACGACCGCGTTCAAAACGCCGCGATTCCCGTCTGCGCGCGTCCGAGGATCAGCGCGTGGATGTCATGCGTGCCCTCGTAGGTGTTGACCACCTCCAGGTTGACCAGGTGTCGCGCGATCCCGAACTCGTCGCTGATGCCGTTGCCGCCCAGCATGTCCCGCGCCGCGCGCGCGATGTCCAGCGACTTGCCGCAGCTGTTGCGCTTCATGATCGACGTGATCTCCACCGCCGCCGTGCCCTCGTCCTTCATCCGGCCCAGCCGCAGGCAGCCTTGCAGGCCCAGCGTGATCTCGGTCTGCATGTCCGCCAGCTTCTTCTGCACCAGCTGGTTCGCCGCCAGCGGCTTGCCGAATTGCTTGCGGTCCATCGTGTACTGCCGCGCGGTGTGCCAGCAGAACTCCGCCGCGCCCAGCGCGCCCCACGCGATGCCGTAACGCGCGCTGTTCAGGCACGTGAACGGCCCCTTCAGCCCGCGCACGTCGGGGAAGGCGTTCTCCTCGGGACAGAAGACCTCGTCCATCACGATCTCGCCGGTGATCGACGCGCGCAGGCCCACCTTGCCGTGGATCGCCGGCGCGCTCAGGCCCTTCCAGCCCTTCTCCAGCACGAAACCGCGGATCTGGCCGCCATCGTCCTTCGCCCAGACGACGAACACGTCCGCGATCGGGCTGTTGGTGATCCACATCTTGCTGCCGCTCAGCGAGTAGCCGCCGTCCACCTTGCGCGCCCGCGTCACCATCGAGCCCGGATCCGAACCATGGTTCGGCTCGGTCAGGCCGAAGCAGCCGATCCATTCGCCGCTGGCCAGCTTGGGCAGGTACTTGCGCTTGGTCGCCTCGTTGCCGAACTCGTTGATCGGCACCATCACCAGCGAGCTCTGCACGCTCATCATCGAGCGGTAGCCGCTGTCCACGCGCTCGACCTCGCGCGCGATCAGGCCGTAGCAGACGTAGTTCAGGCCGGCCCCGCCGTACTCCTCCGGGATCGTCGGGCCCAGCAGGCCCAGCTCGCCCATCTCGCGGAAGATCGCCGCGTCGGTCTTCTCATGCCGGAAGGCCTCCAGCACCCGCGGCGCCAGCCGGTCCTGGCAGTAGGCCCGCGCCGCGTCGCGCACCGCGCGCTCGTCGCCCGTCAGCTGCTGTTCCAGCAGCAGCGGGTCGTCCCAGTGGAATGCGGCCTTCGAGGCCTTCGATGCTTGGCTCATGATGTCTCTTCCGTTCCTGTTTGATGTGACGGCGTCTCCGGGGGACGCGGCGCAGGCTGGGACCGATCCTAGTCCCGCGCCGGCACCACCGCCGTCACCTCGATTTCAACCTTCGCACGGTCCTCGATCAGCCCCGCCACCTGCACGGCGGTCATCGCGATCCCGTACTCGCTGCCCAGCACCTCGCGGTACGCCTGCCCCACCTCGCGGCCTCGGGCGACGTACTCGCGCTTGTCGAGCAGGTACCAGGTCATCCGCGCAATGTGCCTCGGCTCGGCCCCGGCCTCGGCCAGCACCGCCTTGATGTTGGTCAAGGCCTGGCGACATTGATCGACGAAGTCGTCGCTCTCGAACTGGCACTGGCCGTTCCAGCCGATCTGCCCGGCCACGAACACCTGCGTGCCGGCCGCGGCGACGCCGTTCGCGTAGCCGCGCGGCGCCATCCAGCCTTGCGGCTGCAGCAGGCGCCTGCCGGCGCTCGCCGTGTCGTTCTCTTTGCTCATCGTCGGACTCCTCTACTGCGATGACGATTGATGGGATTGCTGTTGCTGGACCGCCCGCACCAGCGCGGCGCGGACGTCCTCGGGAAAGGGCTGCGACTGGTGCGTGTCCAGCGAGGTGCACACCAGCACCTGGCCGAAGCTCACGCGCGGGCCATCGGCGCCGTCGAAGCTGATGCGCAGCGTCAGCGAGCTGCGCCCCACGCGCTCGATCCAGAGCCGCTGCATGAGCCGGTCGCCCTGCCGGCTGATGCGCTCGAAGCTGGTCTGCAGCTGCACCGTCGGCAGCCCGACGCGGCGCGGGCCCAGCAGCTCGGCGTACGGCACGCCCAGCCCGTCGTTGAACCAGTCCTCGACGAAGGCGTTCAGCAGCTCGTAGTAGCGCGGAAAGAAGACGATGCCCGCCGGGTCGCAGTGCCCGAAGCGGATCAGCAGCTCGCGCTCGAAGATGGCGCTCATGGGGTCGTGCTCCTCGATGGTTCGAACATGGCGGTCCCCGCGCTCACACGCCCAGGTGGCGGTGCCACAGCCCGTGGTCGGCCGCCAGCGCCGCGGAATCGCCGCGCCACACGACCTGGCCGCGTTCCAGGATGCTGTGCCGGTCCGCGAGGCGGATCAGGCGCTTCACGTATTTGTCCACGACCAGGATGGTCTGCCCCGCCTGCCGCAGCGTGTCCAGGCAGCGCCAGATGTCCTCGCGGATCAGCGGCGCCAGGCCCTCGGTGGCCTCGTCCAGCACCAGCAGCCGCGGATTGGTCACCAGCGCCCGCCCGATCGCGAGCATCTGCTGCTCGCCGCCGGACAACTGCCCGCCCAGATGATCCGCGCGCTCCCGCAGCCGCGGGAACAGCGCGAAGACGCGCTCGACGGTCCAGGGCTGCGCCGCGCCGCAGCGGTTGGCCGCGAAGGCGCGCAGGTGCTCGGCCACGCTCAGGTTGGGGAAGATCTGCCGCCCCTCGGGCACGATCGCCAGGCCCAGCCGCGCGATGCGGTCGGCGCGCCAGCCGGTGACGTCCTCGCCGGCGAAGCGGATGCGGCCGCCACTGGGCGCCAGCCAGCCGGTGAGGCAGCGCAGCGTCGTGCTCTTGCCCATGCCGTTGCGGCCCAGCAGCGTCGCGACCTCGCCGGGCGCGATGCGCAGGTCCAGCCCGAACAGCACCTGGCTGCCGCCATAGCCGGCGCGCAGGCCGTCGATCTCGAGCAGCGCCTCGCTCATGCGCCGGCCTCCGCGTCCTCGCCGAGATAGGCCTGCTTCACCGCCGCGTCCTGGCGGATCTCGGCGGGCGCCCCGGTGGCGATCACGCGCCCGCCCACCAGCACCGACACGCGGTCGGCGAGCCGGAACACCGCGTCCATGTCGTGCTCGACCAGCAGCAGCGTCAGCCGCTGGGCCTTGAGCGCCAGCAGCAGCTCGACCATCCGCGCCGATTCGTCCGGTCCCATGCCGGCCATCGGCTCGTCGAGCAGCAGCAGGCGCGGCTTGGCGGCGAGCGCCAGCGCGAGTTCCAGCTGGCGCTGCTCGCCATGCGCGAGGCTGCCCGCGACGCGGCCCGCCAGCGCGCCGAGTCCGACCAGCGCGAGCATCGCCTCGGCGTCGGCGAAGGCGGCCTCGTCGGCGCGCGCGGCACGCCACCACGGCGGCGCCTTCGGCCGCCGCGCGAGCACCGCCAGCACGGCGTTGTCCAGCACGGTGAAGCGGCGGTAGATGCTCGTGATCTGGAACGAGCGGACCAGTCCGGCCTGCACGCGCCGCGGCATCGGCAGCGCGGTCACGTCCTCGCCATCGAAGAACAGCCCGCCGCCATCGGGCGCCAGCGCGCCGGAGATCTGGTGGATCAGCGTGGTCTTGCCGGCGCCGTTGGGGCCGATCAGCGCGTGGGTCTCGCCGGCGCGGACGTCGAAGCTCGCCTCGTCCGTCGCGGTCAGCGCGCCGAAGCGCTTCACCAGGCGGTGGACCTGAAGCAGCGAGAGCTCGGGCAACTGCGACAGTGGCGAGGCACGATCGGCGCCGTGGCGTTCACGCATGCGCGTCTCCCCGTGGCCGGAAGAGTCCCGCCAGGCCGCGCGGCGCGAACAGCACCACCGCCAGCAGGATCGCGCCGAGCGCGAACTGCCAATGGATGGTCACGCCGGAGAGCAGCTCCTCGAGCAGCAGGAAGACCAGCGCGCCCAGCGGACCGCCCCAGAGCGCGCCCGCGCCGCCGAGGATCACCATCACCATCAGCTGCCCCGACTGCGACCAATGCATCAGGTGCGGCGAGACCAGGCCGTTGAGATTGGCCAGCAGCGCGCCCGCCAGTCCCGCGATCGCGCCGGCGACGACGAAGGCGCTCCACTGCACGGCGAAGACGCGGCCGCCGGTGGCGGCGACGCGGGTCTCGTTCTCGCGCGCGGCCTGCAGCAGCCAGCCCAGCGGCGAGTTGACGAGCCGCTGCAAGCCCGCGAAGACCAGCGTGAAGAGGCCGAGCGCGACCCAGTAGAACGACGCGTCATCCGCCAGGTTCACCGGCAGCGCCGTCACGCTGGACCGTGCCGCCAGCGGCAGGCCGTCGTCGCCGCCATAGGCCTTCAGCGAGACCGCCAGGTAATGGAACATCTGCGCGAAGGCCAGCGTGATCATGATGAAGTAGACGCCGCGCGTGCGCAGGCTGATGGCGCCGATCACCGCGGCCGCGAGCCCCGAGACGAGCATCGCCGCCGGCCACGCGATCCAGGCCGAACCGATGCCCGCGTCCATCAGCACGCCCACCGTGTATCCGCCCAGTCCCACGAAGGCCGCGTGGCCGAAGCTCACCAGGCCGCCGAAGCCGAGGATCAGGTTCAGGCTCGACGCCGCGATGGCGAAGATCAGCACCCGCGTCGCGACCACCGTGTAGAACTCGAGCCCCATCGCCTGGAGCAGCGGCGGCAGTGCGGCCAGCAGCGCGAGCACGGCCCAGGTCCAGGGCCCGAGGCCGCGGTGATGCAGCAGCGTCTGACGCGGCGGACGCGCGGAGGAAGGCGGCGTGCTCATCGGCTCAGCCTCTCGCGGGGAACAGGCCGCGCGGTTTCCAGAACAGCACCGCCGCCATCAGCACGTAGATCAGGATGGAGGCCACGGCCGGGCCGACGCTGGATGCGAGCTCCGGCGAGGCCACCTGCCGCAGCGCCGCCGGCAGCAGCGTGCGCGAGCCGGTGTCCACCAGCCCCACCAGCAGCGCGCCCACCAGCGCGCCCCGGATCGAGCCGATGCCGCCGATGACGATCACGACGAAGGCCAGGATCAGGATGCTCTCGCCCATGCCGACCTGCACCGCCAGCAGCGGCCCCAGCAGCGCGCCCGCCAGCGCGCACAGCGCCGCGCCGATGCCGAAGACGGCGGTGAACAGCCGATCGGCGGGAACGCCCATCGCGGAGGTCATCGCGCGGTTGGACGCGCCGGCGCGCACCCACATGCCCCAGCGCGTGCGCGTCACCAGCAGGTAGAGCGCCACCGCCACGGCCAGCCCGACGCCGATGATCAGCAGCCGGTAGGCCGGGACCATCAGCCCCGGCAGCAGCTCGACCGGGCCGGACAGCGCGGCCGGCGTGTTGAGCATCAGCGGCTGCTCGCCCCAGATCATGCGCACGCCCTCGTTGAGCATCAGGATCAGCGCGAAGGTCGCCAGCACCTGGCTGAGGTGGTCGCGCTGATAGAGGCGCCGCAGCAACGCGACCTCGAGCGCCATGCCCAGCAGCGCCGTGCCCGCGATCGCCGCGAGCACCGCCACCAGGAAGGACGCGCCCGCCGCCAGCGCCGCCGCGGTCAGGTAGGCCCCGACCATGTACAGCGAGCCATGCGCCAGGTTGATCAGGTCCATGATCCCGAACACCAGCGTCAGGCCGGCGGCCAGCAGGAACAGCATCAGCCCGAACTGCAGCCCGTTCAGGGTCTGCTCGGCGATGAGGATGAGGTCCATCGATGCGCGCCCGCGGCCCTCACTTCATCTTGCACTGCGGCGCATAGGCATCCGCGTGCTGCTCGAAGATCCTGCCCAGCGTCCGGTTGGTCACGCGGCCCTGCGGGTCCTTGGTGATCACGCGCAGGTAGTAGTCCTGCACCGGATACTGGTTGTTGTTGAAGCGGAACGGCCCGCGGACCGAGTCGAACTTGGCCACCTTCAGCGCCTTGAGCATCGCGGGCCGGTCCTCCACCCTGCCCTTCACGTCGCGCACCGCCGCGCCGATCAGCTGCGCCGCGTCGTAGCCCTGGCTCGCGTACAGCGAGGGCAGCCGGCCGTACGCCTTGACGAAGTCCGCGACGAAGCGCTTGTTGGCGGGGTTGTCCAGGTCATGGGCCCAATGCGAGCTGTTGAACATGCCCAGCATCGGCTCGCCGACGGCCTTGATCACGTCCTCGTCGGCGGAGAAGCCCGGCCCGAACAGCGTGACGTCCTTGGACAGGCCGGCGCCGACGAACTGCTTGATGAAGTTGATGCCCATGCCGCCGGGCAGGAAGATGTACATCGCGTCGGGCTTGGCGGCGCGCGCCTGCGCCAGCTCGGCGGCGTAGTCCAGCTGGCCGAGCTTGGTGTAGATCTCCTCGGCGACGGTGCCCTTGTAGTAGCGCCGGAAGCCGGCCACCGCGTCCTTGCCCGCCGGGTAGTTGGGCGCCAGCACCACGACCTTCTTGAAGCCCTTGTCCATCACCGTCTTGCCGATGGCCTCGTGCAGGTTGTCGTTCTGCCAGGCGACGTTGAAGAAGTACGGGTTGCACTGCTCGCCGGCGTACTGCGACGGGCCGGCATTGGCGCTGACATAGGGCACCTGCGCCGTGAAGACGCCGGGCCCCACCGCCAGCATCACGTTGGAGAACACGATGCCGGTCATGACGTCGACCTTGTCGCGCTTGAGCAGCCGCTCGGCCGACTGCTTGGCGACCTCGGGGTTCTGCTGGTCGTCGGCGATCACGGTCTCGACCGGCAGGCCGCCGAGCTTGCCGCCGCCCTGGCTGACCGCCAGCGCGAAGCCGTCGCGGATGTCGACGCCCAGGCCGGCGCCCGCGCCGGACAGCGTGCTGAGCATGCCCACCTTGAGCTTGTCGGCGGCCGAGGCCGCGGACGGCAGACCCAGGCCGGCGCCAGCGGCGATGGTGGCGAGCAGGAACGCGAGGGACTTCGGCGACTTCTTCATCGGCATCTCCACGGAGGAATGGACGGTCGGAAGGCTGCGGTTACTGCTCACGCAGACGGAAGCGCTGCAGCTTGCCGGTCTCGGTCCGGGGCAGGCTGGCGCGGAACTCTATCGCACGGGGGTATTTGTACGGGGCGATCGCCGCCTTGACGAAGTCCTGCATCGCCTTGGCCAGCGCGGCCTCGTCGCCGGCGCCGGCCGTGCCCGGCTTCAGCACGACGAAGGCCTTCACCAGCTGGCCGCGCTCGTCGTCCGGCACGCCGATGACGGCGCATTCCGCCACCGCCGGATGCGCAAGCAGCGCGGACTCGACCTCCGGGCCGGCGATGTTGTAGCCGCCGGAGATGATCATGTCGTCGGTCCGCGCCTGGTAGACGAAGTAGCCGTCGGCATCGATGAGATAGGCATCGCCGGTCAGGTTCCAGCCGTGCTTCACGTACTTCAGCTGACGATCGTCGGCCAGATAGCGGCAGCCGGTGGGGCCTTGAACCGCAAGCTTGCCGACCTGCCCTTGCGGCACGTCGCGTCCGTCGTCATCCACGACGCGCGCGCGGTAGCCCGGCACCGCCTTGCCCGTCGCGCCGGGCCGCGCCGTCTCCTCGGTGTGCGAGATGAAGATGTGCAGCATCTCGGTCGCGCCGATGCCGTCGATCAGTTCGAGACCGGTCGTGTCCTTCCACAACTGGCGCGTCGCGGCGGGCAGCGCCTCGCCGGCGCTGACGCACTTGCGCAGCGACGAGAGATCCTGCGAAGCCGCCTGCGCCGCCATCGCGCGGTACGAGGTCGGCGCGGTGAAGCACACCGTCGCGCGGTGCCTCGCGATCGCCGGCAGCAGCGCATCGGGCGAGGCCTTCTCCAGCAGCACCGTCGACGCGCCGACGCTGAGCGGGAACAGCACCAGTCCGCCCAGGCCGAAGGTGAAGGCCAGCGGCGGACTGCCGATGAACACGTCGTCCGCGTTCGCGCGCAGGCAGTGCACCGGCCAGCAGCGGCAGATCGCGATCACGTCGCGGTGGAAGTGCATCGTGCCCTTGGGCTGGCCCGTGGTGCCGGAGGTGAACGCGATCAGCGCGCAGTCGTCGGACGCGGTGTCGACGTTGTCGAAGCGGCCGGACTGGCGTTCGGCCAGCGCCTCCAGGCCATCCGCCGCCTCGCTGCGGAACAGGCAGACCCGCTCCAGCACCGGGAACTGCGCCCGCGCCGTCTCCAGTTCCCCGGCTAGCGCCGCGTCGCACAGCGCATGCGAGATGCGCGCCTTCTCGATGACCTGGCCCAGCTCCTTCGCGCGCAGCAGCGGCATCGTCGCGACCGCGATCGCGCCGGCCTTCATCACCGCGAACCAGCAAGCCGTCATCTGCGGCGTGTTGGCGCCGCGCAGCAGCACGCGGTTGCCGGGCACCACGCCCATCTCGTTCACCAGCACCTGGGCGATGCGGTTGGCCTGCGCACGCAGTTCGGCATAGGTCCAGCGCAGCTCGCCGCCGCGGCCGTCGCCGCCGATCACGCAGACGCGATCGCCCTGCCCCTGCTCGACCCAGCGATCCAGCAGCTCGTGCGCGCAGTTCATCCGCTCCGGGAATCGCAGCGCCGGCAGGTCGAAGACCAACTCCGGCCACTGGTCCGGCGGCGGGAGCTTGTCGCGGGCGAAGGTGTCCAGGTGGGCGCTGCGGTGCATGAGGAAGTCCTTATCCGTTCTTCAACAGGTCTCGTCCGATGATCAGCTGCTGGACCTCGCTGGCCCCTTCGTAGATGCGCAGCGCGCGGATCTCGCGGTACAGCGACTCGGCGATCTCGCCGCGCCGCACGCCGCGCCCGCCATGCAGCTGCACCGCCGCGTCGATGACGCGCTGAGCGCCTTCGGTCGCCATCAGCTTGGCCATCGCGGCCTCGCGCGTGATGGTGCGGCCCTGGTCGCGCTCCCAGGCCGCGCGGTAGACCAGCAGCGCGCTGCTGTCGACGGTGCAGGCCATGTCGGCGAGCTTGGCCTGCGTCAGCGGCAGGTCCGCCAGCGTCGCGCCGAACATCGCGCGCGCCTTCGACTGCGACAGCCCTTCCTGCAACGCGCGGCGGGCGAAGCCCAGCGCCGCCGCGGCCACCGAGGTGCGGAACACGTCCAGCGTGCGCATCGCCACCTTGAAGCCTTCGCCCGGCGCGCCGACCATCGCGGACTTCGGCACGCGGCAGCGGGTGAAGCGCAGCGTCGCCAGCGGGTGCGGCGCGATCACGTCGATGCGCTCGGCGATGTCGAAGCCGGGAAGTCCCGCGTCGACGATGAAGGCGCTGATGCCGCGCGAGCCGGGCGCTTCGCCCGTGCGCGCGAAGACGACGTGGAAATCCGCGATCCCGCCGTTGGAGATCCAGGTCTTCTGACCGTCGAGCACGTAATGGTCGCCGTCCTCGCGCGCGGCGCACTGCATCGCCGCGACATCGGACCCCGCTTCCGGCTCGGAGAGCGCGAACGCGGCCAGCGCCTCGCCGCGCGCGACGCGCGGCAGGTAGGCCTCGCGCTGCGCCGGTGTGCCCATCAGCGAGATCGCGCCCGATCCCAGCCCCTGCATCGCGAAGGCGAAATCCGCCAGCCCGTCATGCCGGGCCAGCGTCTCGCGCAGCAGGCAGATGGCGCGCGTGTCGATCGCCTCGCCTTCGCCGGCCACGGCATGCGTCAGCCAGCCGCCGGCGCCCAGCGCCTTCACCAGCGCCTTGCAGCTCGCGTCCACGTCCTCGTGATCGACCGCGCCCGGGGCGAGGTGCTTCGCGCACCACGCGTCCAGCTCGCTCGCGAGCGCGCGATGCCGGTCCTCGAAGAAGGGCCAGTCCAGATGCTTCAGGGGGTTCATGGCCATGCTCAATCGCCCTTGAACTCGGGGCGCTGCTTCGCGACGAACGCGTGATACGCGCGGTGGAAGTCCTGCGTCATCATGCAGATCGCCTGGGCCTGCGCCTCGGCCTCGATGGCCTCGTCGACGCCCATCGTCCACTCCTGATGCAGCATGCGCTTGGTCATCGCATGCGCGAAGTTGGGACCGGCGGCGATCTCCGCGGCCCAGGCCACGGCCTGCGCCTGGAGCGCGTCCGGCTCGGCCAGGCGGTTGAAGAAGCCCCACTGATGGGCCTCCTCGCCGCCCAGGCTGCGCCCGGTGTACAGCAGGTCCGACGCGCGGCCCTGGCCGACGATGCGCGGCAGCAGCGCGCAGGCGCCCATGTCGCAGCCGGCCAGGCCGACGCGGGTGAACAGGAAGGCGGTCTTGCTGCGCGCGGTGCCCACGCGCAGGTCCGAGGCCATCGCCATGATGGCGCCCGCGCCGGCGCAGACGCCGTCCACCGCCGCGACCACCGGCTGCGGGCAGGCGCGCATCGCCTTCACCAGATCGCCGGTCATGCGCGTGAACGCGAGCAGGTCCGGCATCGCCATCGTCGTCAGCGGGCCGATGATCTCGTGCACGTCGCCACCCGAGCAGAAGTTGCCACCCGCGCCCTGCACCACGATCGCATGCACCTCGTCCACCTGGGCGAGCGTGCGGAACAGGTCGCGCAGCTCGGCGTAGGACTCGAAGGTCAGCGGGTTCTTGCGCTCGGGCCGGTTCAGCGTGACGACGCCGACCGCGCCGTCCCGGCGCCAGCTGAAGTGGCGGGGCGCGAAGCCTTCGAGGCTGCGCCGGTTGCCGGTGATGAGGTGGCTGTCCATCGGAACTCCTTGAATCGGGGGACTGCTTGAAATCGGGTTCACTTGCGGGCGGCGTCGAGCTGCGCGAGGTGGCCCTTCAGGCCTGCCAGCAGTTCGCTCACCGCGGTCTTCTGTTCGGGCGACCAGCCGGCCAGCAGCTCGACGATCCAGCCCTCGTGCGTGGCGGCCATGCGCTTGAACTGCCGGCGGCCGGCCGGCGTCAATCGCACCGTCACGCTGCGGCGGTCCGACGGATGCGGCTCGCGCACGACGAGTCCCTCGGCCTCCAGCTGATCGGTGATGCCGGTCACGTTGCCGCCGGTCACCATCAAGCGCTGCGAGAGCTCGCGCATCGTCAGTCCGTCGGGGCTGCGCTCGAGCTGCGCCAGCAGGTCGAAGCGCGGCAGCGTCGTGCCGAAGTCGTTGCGCAGGCGCTGGCGGATCTGGTCCTCGATGCGCGTCGTGCACGACAGCAGCCGCAGCCACACGCGCAGCGCCTGGTGATCGCCATCCTGCAGCCGCGACTCGAGGTCGGGGCCCAGGTCCTGGTCAGCGTCCAGACTCACATCACCTCCCCGCCCGCGACCGCGATCGCCTGGCCCGTGATGGATCCGCTGTCGCGCCGCGCCAGCCACGCGACCGCCGCCGCGACTTCCGCCGGGTCGACGAGCCGCCCCTGCGGATTGACCGCGGCCAGCTCGGCGCGCGCCGCTTCCGGCGTGCGGCCGGTCTTGGCGACGATCGTGTCGATCGCGCCAGCGACGATGTCGGTCTCGGTGTAGCCCGGGCAGACCGCGTTGACGGTCACGCCCTTGCGCGCCGTCTCCAGCGCCAGCGCGCGCGTCAGTCCGAGCACGCCATGCTTGGCCGCGCAGTAGGCGGCGACATAGGCATAGCCCTTCAGCGCCGCCGTGCTGGCGACGTTGACGATGCGGCCGAAGCCGCGCTGCGTCATCGCCGGCAGCACCTCGCGGCTGCACAGGAAGCTGCCGGTGAGGTTCACGTCGAGCAGCCGCCGCCAGGTCTCCAGCGAGGTCTTGCCCAGCGGCGCGGTCTCGACCTGGCCCGCGTTGTTGACCAGCAGGTCGACCGGACCGGCCTCGGCCGCCGCGGCCGCGAAGGCCTGTCGCACGGCGGCCTCGTCGGCGACATCACAGGCCTGCAGGCCGATCGACGGCCCGCCGTCGACGCTCAGCCGGTCACGCTGTTCCTTCAGTTTGTCCAGGCGCCGGCCCATCAGCGTGACGCGCGCGCCGTCGGCGATCAGCGCCTGCGCGATCGCGGCGCCGATGCCCGAGCCGCCGCCCGTCACCACCGCGTGCAGGCCTTCGAGGGGGTACTTGCCGCTCATCGATGCGTTCCTCCGCCGCTCAGACGCCGAGCGCCCGGTTGGCCTGTTCCTGCGCCGCGGCGCCGCCGCCCAGCGCGCGCTGGCGTTCGAAGTCGCGTTCCATCTGGCTCTTGCCGGACAGGTACTGCGCCGGCCAGTCCAGGCCCGGCCCCGACAGGTAGCCGATGCGCGCCGCCTCGGTCAGCGTCCAGGCCGGATTGGCCAGGTGCGGCCGCGCGATCGCGCACAGGTCGGCGCGGCCGGCCGCGATGATGCTGTTGACGTGGTCCGCTTCCGAGATCGCGCCGACCGCGATCGTCGCGATGCCGGCGCGGTTGCGCACGCTCTCGCTGAACGGCGTCTGCCACATGCGGCCGTAGACGGGTTTCTCGCGCTTGCTGACCTGGCCCGAGGACACGTCGATCAGGTCGGCGCCCGCGGCCTTGAAGGCCTCGGCCATCGCCACCGCGTCGTCGGTCGTCGTGCCGCCGGACACCCAGTCGCTGGCGGAGATCCGCACCGACATCGGCTTGTCCCGCGGCCACACGGCGCGCATCGCGGTGAAGACCTCCAGCGGATAGCGCAGCCGGTTCTCCAGCGTGCCGCCGTAGTCATCGGTGCGCTGGTTGGTCAGCGGCGACAGGAAGCTCGACAGCAGGTAGCCGTGCGCGCAGTGCAGCTCCAGCCAGTCGAAGCCGGCCTGCGCGGCGCGGCGCGTGGCGGCGGTGAAGTCGGCCTTCACGCGATCCATGTCCTCGCGCGTCATCGCGCGCGACCACTGGCTCACGCCCTCCAGGTACTGCTGCGGCGAAGCCGAGATCAGCGGCCAGTTGCCGTCCTCCAGCGGCTGATCGATCCCCTCCCAGGCGACGCGGGTCGAGCCTTTCGCGCCGGCATGGCCGAGCTGCATCGCGATCTTCGCCGTCGAGCGGCGATGCACGTGATCGACGATGCGCGCCCAGCCGTCGCGCTGCGCGTCGTTCCACAGGCCCGGGCATCCGGGCGTGATGCGCGCGTCGGGCGAGACGCAGGTCATCTCGACGAACACCAGCCCCGCGCCGCCCATCGCGCGGGCGCCCAGGTGCGTCAGGTGATAGTCGGCGGGCTGGCCGTCCTCGCAGGAGTACTGCGCCATCGGCGACACGACGACGCGGTTCTTCAGCGTCACGCCGCGCAACGTGAACGGCGTGAACATCGGCGGCGCGGCGCGGTCCAGGCCCGCGCGCCGGGCCAGCCAGGCCTCGTACTCGCCGACGTAGCGCGCGTCGCGCAGCCGCAGGTTCTCGTGCGAGATCCGCTGCGAGCGCGTCAGCAGCGAGTACGCGAACTGCTCCGGCGCCAGGCGCGCGTGGCGCTCGACGTTCTCGAACCATTCGGTGGAGTTGCGCGCGGCGTTCTGGATGCGCAGCACCTCGATCGAGCGCGTGGCCTCGTAGGCCTCGAGCGCGGCGGACAGGCTCTCGACGCCGCGGCCATGGCGGGCGATGTCCTTGGCCAGCGCGATCGCGTCCTCGAGGGCGAGCTTGGTGCCCGAGCCGATCGAGAAATGCGCCGTGTGCGCCGCGTCGCCCATCAGCACGACCGGCGCGCGGCCGTTGTGGTGCACCCAGCGCTTGCAGACCACGCGCGGGAAGCGGATCCACTGCGCCGAGCCGCGCAGGTGCGCCGCGTTGGAGATCAGCGGATGGCCGTCCAGCACCTTCGCGAACAGCCGCTCGCAGAAGGCGATGCCTTCTTCCTTGCTCATGTCCTCCAGGCCGGCGGCCTTCCAGACCTGCTCGGGGGTCTCGACGATGAAGGTCGAATGCGTCTCGTCGAAGCGGTAGGCATGCGCCTGGAACCAGCCCCACTCGGTCTGCTGGAAGTCGAAGGTGAAGGCGTCGAAGAGCCTGGTGGTGCCCAGCCAGACGAAGCGGCAGTTCCGCAGGTCGATGTCGGGCTGGTAGGTCCCGGTGTACTTCTGGCGCAGCCGGCTGTTGAGACCGTCGGCCGCGATGATCAGGTCGGCGTCGATGCCGGCATCGTCGGTGACGTCGGTCTCGTAGCGGATCTCGACGCCCAGTTCCACGCAGCGCTCGCGCAGGATGTCCAGCAGCTTGCGGCGGCCGATGCCGCAGAAGCCATGCCCGCCTGAGACCATGGTGCGGCCGCCGATGTGCACGGCGATGTCGTCCCAGTGATTGAAGGACTGCAGGATCTGCTCGGCCGTCTTCGGATCGGCCTCGCGCAGCGCGGCCAGCGTCTGGTCGGAGAACACGACGCCCCAGCCGAAGGTGTCGCCGGCGCGGTTGCGCTCCAGCACCGTGACCTGGTGGGCCGGGTCCTGCCGCTTCATCAGCAGCGCGAAGTACAGGCCGGCGGGACCGCCGCCGATGCAGGTGATGCGCATGGTTCCGGAGGCCGGCTCGCGCCGGCCGATGACTGCTTGACGGGAGCACTTTAGGCATTGATAGTTGAGGTGTCAACGATCTGGATAACCCTGAGCCCATCGGCATCGCGAGCCGGGCGGCTTGCGGAAACGATCCGGCCTTGTTGGAATTAACCGACACCACGCCCTCCGGCCCGGCGCTAACGTGCGCGCCGCCGTCCCGAGGACCGGCAGGAGCAGCAGATGAAGTCAACGAGCCCAGCCCCGCGGCGCACGCTGTGGGACATCTCGCCGGTGGTGGCGCCCGACGCGCCGATCTTTCCCGGCGACGAACCCTACGCGCTGAAGTGGACCGCGCGCCTGTCGCCGCAATGCCCGGTGAACCTGAGCGCGATCACGATGTCGCCGCATGTCGGCGCGCATGCCGACGCGCCGCTGCACTACGCCGACGGCGTCGCGAGCGCCGCCGAGGTCGCGCTCGATCCCTACCTCGGCCCGTGCCGCGTGATCCATGCGATCGGCTGCGGCCCGCTGATCCGCGTCGAGCACCTCCAGCACGCCGCGCACGAGCTGCCGCCGCGCGTGCTGGTGCGCTGCAACGAGCGCGCGGACACGGTCTGGAATCCCGGGTTCAGCGCCTACGCGCCGGAGACCGTCGAGTGGCTGGCGGCGCGCGGCGTGAAGCTGATCGGCCTGGACACGCCGTCGGTCGATCCCGCCGCCAGCAAGACGCTGGACAGCCATCAGCGCCTGCTGCGCCTGGACCTGCGCGTGCTGGAGAACCTCGTGCTCGACGACGTGCCCGAAGGCGACTACGAGCTGATCGCGCTGCCGCTGAAGCTGGCGGGCGCCTGCGCGTCGCCGGTGCGCGCGGTGCTGCGCTCGCTCTGACGGCGGCGCCCTGTCCGCCGCCGTCCCCGTGCACCGTCCTCCCTTTCACCGCCCTTCCCTTTCATCGCCCTTCCCTTTCATCGCTTTGTCTGGAACGCCCATGACGACAAGACAAGACTGCCTGGCCCTGGACGCCGCCGACCCGTTGGCGCCGTTGAAGGACCAGTTCTCGCTGCCTCCGGGCACGCTCTACCTCGATGGCAATTCGCTCGGCGCGATGCCCAAGGCGACCGCGGCCCGCGTGCAGCAGGTCATCGCCGACGAGTGGGGCCGCGACCTGATCAAGAGCTGGAACACCGCCGGCTGGATGGACCTGCCCGGGCGCATCGGCGACAAGATCGGCCGGCTGATCGGCGCCAGGCCCGGCGAGACCATCGTCGCGGACTCGACCTCGCTCAACCTCTACAAGGTGCTGACGGCGGCGCTGCGCATCGTCAAGAGCGACGACACCAGCGGCCGCCGCACGGTGATCGTGTCCGAGCGCAGCAACTTCCCGACCGACCTCTACATCGCCGAGAGCCTGGCCGGGCAGCACGGCATGACGCTGCATCTGGTCGATCACGTCGATGAAATCCCCGGCCTGCTCGACGAGCGCCTGGCCGTGCTGATGCTGACCGAGGTCAACTACCGCACCGGCCGCAAGCACGACATGAAGGCCGTCACCGCCGCGGCCCATGCCGCCGGCGCGCTCACCGTGTGGGACCTGGCGCACTCGGCCGGCGCGATCCCCGTCGACCTCCATGGCGCCGACGCCGACTTCGCCATCGGCTGCGGCTACAAGTACCTCAATGGCGGCCCCGGCGCGCCGGCCTTCGTCTGGGCCCACCCGCGTCACGCGGACCGCTTCTGGCAGCCGCTGTCGGGCTGGCTGGGCCATGCGGCGCCGTTCCAGTTCACGTCGAACTACGCGCCCGCCGCCGGCATCAAGCGCTACATCTGCGGCACGCCGGCGATCCTGTCGACCGCCGCGCTGGAGTGCGGCGTCGACACGCTGCTCGCGGCCGAGCCCTTCGGCGGCATGGCGGCGCTGCGCGAGAAGTCGATCGCGCTGACCGAGCTCTTCGCGCGCCTGGCCGAGGAACGCTGCGGCGCGCAGGGCGTCTACGTCGTCTCGCCGCGCGAGGCCGCGAGGCGCGGCAGCCAGGTCTGCCTGGCGCTGAAGGCGCCGCTGCACGAGGCCGGCTACGCCGTCGTGCAGGCGCTGATCGAGCGCGGCATGGTCGGCGACTTCCGCGCCGGCGATCCAGCGCGGCTGGACCAGGTGCCGCACATCCTGCGCTTCGGCTTCACGCCGCTGTACATCGGCTTCGCCGACGCGTGGGACGCGGTCGAGCACCTGCATCAGGTGCTGGCCAGCGGCCAATGGCGCGAGGCGCGCTTCAACACCATGGCGGCGGTGACATGAGCTGCCCGATGGGACACGGCACCGGCGCCGTCACGGGAACCGGCGCGGGCGACACGCCGGCGCCGGGCGGCGAGGCGATCGTCCGCGAGGAAGGCGCGCAGCTCGACTTCTCCAAGGACATGAGCTACGGCGACTACCTGCACCTGGACCGGGTGCTGAGCGCGCAGCATCCGCTCTCGCCCGACCACAACGAGATGCTCTTCATCATCCAGCACCAGACCTCGGAGCTGTGGATGAAGCTGATGCTGCACGAGCTGCAGGGCGCCGTCGCCAACGTCGCGTCCGACCAGTTGCCCGAGGCCTTCAAGATGCTGGCGCGGGTGTCGCGGATCATGGAGCAGCTCGTGCATGCCTGGGACGTGCTGGGCACGATGACGCCGCCGGAGTACTCGGCCATCCGGCCTTATCTGTCGAACAGCAGCGGCTTCCAGAGCGCGCAGTACCGGCGCATCGAGTTCATGCTCGGCAACAAGAACGCCGCGATGCTCAAGCCCCATGCGCACCGCGCCGACCTGCTGGCGGAGGTGACCTCGGCCTACGAGGCGCCCTCGCTGTACGACGAGGTGCTACGCCTGATGCAGCGCCGCGGCATCGCCGTGCCCGCGGCGCGGCTGGAGCGCGACTGGACGCAGCCCTACGCCGCCGACGACGGCGTCAAGGCCGCGTGGCTGGAGGTCTACCGCCATCCCAAGGAGCACTGGGACCTGTACCAGATGGGCGAGGAGCTGGTGGACCTGGAGGACGCCTTCCGCCTCTGGCGATTCCGCCATGTCACCACGGTGGAGCGCGTCATCGGCTTCAAGCGCGGCACCGGCGGCACCGGCGGCGTCAGCTATCTGCGCAAGATGCTCGACGTCGTGCTGTTCCCCGAGCTGTGGGCGCTGCGCACGGAGCTCTGACACAATCGCTGGCTTCGACGCGGGCCGCCCATCCGGCGGCCCTGGTCCCGTTGTCTTTGCCCGCCAACCCGCCGAGGCTCATCCATGGACACCCGTCTCTCCCAGATCAAGCTGCGCATCTCCAAGCTGCGCGACGCGCTGCGCCAGGCCGGCGCCCACGCCATCCTGGTGCCCTCGGCCGACCCCCATCTCTCGGAGTACCTGCCGCGCCGCTGGCAGGCGCGCGAAGTGCTGTCGGGCTTCACCGGCTCGATGGGCACGCTGGTCGTCACACTCAATGACGCGCAGCTCTTCGCCGACAGCCGCTACTGGACCCAGGCCGAGCGCGAACTCGCGGGCAGCGGCATCGCCCTCTTCAAGATCGCCACCGGCGCGTCGACCCAGCACATCACCTGGCTGGCACAGACGCTGCAGCCCGGCCAGACGCTGGTCGTCGATGGCCAGGTGCTGGGCCTGGCGCTGGCGCAGCAGCTGCGCACGGCGCTCGGCGCCAAGGGCGTCAAGCTCGACACCAGCCGCGACCTGATCGACCACGCCTGGGACGAGCGCCCCGGGCTGCCCGACGCCCCGATCTACGAGCATGCCGCGCCGCAGGCCACCGTCAGCCGCGCCGACAAGCTCCAGCAGGTCCGCGAGGCGATGACCCGCCAGGGCGCGTCGCATCACCTGATTTCCAGCGTCGACGACATCGCCTGGCTGTTCAACCTGCGCGGCTCGGACGTGACCTACAACCCGGTGTTCCTGGCGCATGCGCTGCTGGACGCCCAGGGCGCCACGCTGTTCGTGCAGCCCGGCAAGATCGACGCCGCGCTGACGCAGCGGCTGGCCGCCGACGGCGTGCGCCTGGCCCCCTATGCCGAGGCCCGCGCCGCGCTCGGCGCGCTGCCCGCCGACGCCAAGGTGCTGATCGACCCGCGCCGCGTGACGCTGGGCCTGCGCGAGGCGCTGCCCGCCTCCGCCGCCGCCATCGAGGCCATCAACCCCAGCACGCTGCTCAAGAGCCGCAAGAACGCCGCCGAGGCGCAGTTCATCCGCCAGGCCATGGAGCAGGACGGCGCCGCGATGTGCGCGTTCTACGCCTGGTTCGAGGCCGCGATGGCGCGCGGCGAGGCGATCTCCGAGCTCACCATCGACGAGCGGCTGACCGCCGAGCGCGCGCGGCGTCCGGGCTTCGTCGGCCTGTCGTTCTCGACGATCGCCGGCTTCAACGCCAACGGCGCGATGCCGCACTACCGCGCGACCGAGGAAGCCTTCTCGCAGATCCAGGGCGACGGCCTGCTGCTGATCGATTCCGGCGGGCAGTACCTGGGCGGCACCACCGACATCACCCGCGTCTGGCCCATCGGCGCCATCACCGACGACCATCGCCGCGACTACACGCTGGTGCTGAAGGGCACGATCGCGCTGTCGCGCGCGGTGTTCCCGCGCGGCACGCTGAGCCCGATGCTGGACGCCCTCGCGCGCGCGCCGCTGTGGGCGCACGGCCTGGACTATGGCCACGGCACCGGCCATGGCGTCGGCTACTTCATGAACGTCCATGAAGGCCCGCAGAGCATCTCCAAGGCCGTGCCCGACGCCAACATGGCGATGGAGCCAGGCATGATCACCTCCATCGAGCCCGGCCTGTACCGTCCCGGCCAATGGGGGGTACGGATCGAGAACCTGGTGCTCAACGTCCAGCGCGACACCCCCGAACAGGGGCAGTTCGGCGAGATGCTGGCCTTCGAGACGCTGACGCTGTGCCCGATCGACACCCGCTGCATCGCGATCGCGTTGCTGTCGGATGAAGAACTCGTGTGGCTGAACGCGTATCACGCGGAGGTCCGCCGCCGGCTGGCGCCGCTGGTCGAGGGCGACGCGCTGGCCTGGCTGAACACGCGCACCGAGCCCCTGGCCCGGTAAGCCTGGACGGCGCTGGCCGCGACCGGTCTGAGACCAATCGCGGCCGGCCTTGCGACAGAGCGGGGAAAAGCGCGGATCAGCCGCGCTTTTTTACGTCCGGGTCCCCTGGAAGCGCTTCAAGCCGCCACCTAGACTTGATTCAGGTTGTCGACGAGGAGCAGAGACCATGGACACCCGACTCTCTCAAGCCTGGCACGACTGGCGCATGCATGGACGCGGCCGCGCACCGGCCAATGACGAACACACGCTGCATCGTTTCTCCGACGGCGCGATGCACACCGCGCTGATGGCCGCGGTCATCGCGGTCGCGGTGATGGCGGTGGCGCAGATGGTGAACATCGGCGTGCAGATGTGGCGGCTGGATCCGGTCGTCGTGCAGGGCAAGTCGCAGAACGTGCCCCTGCCGGCGGCGCCGCAGCCGCTCGAACAGACCCAGCCCAAGCGCTGAGCCGCTGGCTCACATCTGCCGGAACAGGTGCAGGTAGCTGCGGCTGACCGGCAGCACCTCGGGGCGCGCCTTCAGATGGAGGTCGGCCGTCTCGTTGGGGCCGCGCGTGACGTGGCTGATCGCATGCAGGTTCACGACCACCGATCGATGCACCTGCACGAAGCGCTGCGGATCCAGACGCTCGATCAGTTCCCGGATCGGCGTGCGGATCAAGGCCTCGCCGTCCGCGGTGACCACCAGCGTGTACTTCTCGTCGGAGCGCAGGAACAGGATCTCGTCGACCGGGATCAGCTTCAGCGTCGAGCCCACCGACGCCCGGATCCACTGCAGCGGTCCCGTGTCGGCGCCCAGCCCGCCCGCGGCCGGCGCCAGAGCGCCCGGCGGCCGGACCATGCGCCGGGCGAGTTCATCGATCACCGCCTCCAGCGCGGCCTGATCCGGCGCGCCCGGGACCCGCGGCGCGCGCTCGGCCAGGCGCTCCTTCAGGCGCTCGATGGTGTCGGCCAGCCGCGCCTCGTCGACCGGCTTGACCAGGTAATCGATGGCGCCGCGCTCGAAGGCCTGCAGCGCGTATTCCTCGTAGGCGGTGACGAAGACCACGTGGGCCTGGCGCGCGATCTGCCGCGCCGCGTCCATGCCGTTCAGGCCCGGCATGTGCACGTCGAGGAAGGCGATGTCGGGGCGATGATCCTCGAACATCTCCACCGCCTCCCGGCCGTTGCGCGCCTGCGCCACGACGCGCAGCTCCGGCCACAGCTGGGAAAGACTGCGCTCGAGGCTGTCGCGCAGCAGCGGTTCGTCGTCGGCGATCAGCGCCGTGGGGGCGGTCGGCAAGGCAGTCCTCTCAATGCGGCGTGAAGCGCAGTTCGGCCCGCAGGCCGTGCGGCGAATTCTCGGTCAGCGTCAGACCGGCGCCGAGGCCGTAGAACAGCATCATCCGCTCGCGCAGGTTGCGCAGTCCGGTGCCGGTGCCCATGCTCTGCGTCATGCCGACGCCTGTGTCGCTGACCCACAGCGTCACCTGGCCGTTGTCGAGCGTGCCGCCGAGTTCGATGCGGCCGCCCTCCTCGCCCGGGTCGATGCCATGGCGCACTGCGTTCTCCACCAGCGTCAGCAGCGCCATCGGCGGGAAACGCAGGCTCGCGAGTTCCGGCGGCACGTCGACGACGAAGTCCAGCCGGTCCGGCATCCGCAGGTGCATCAGCTCCAGGTAGGCGCGCACCAGGGCGAGCTCGTCCGCCAGCGTCGTCGAGTCGCCCTGCAGCCGCGGCATCGCCGCGCGCAGGTAGGCGATCAGGCTGCGCAGCACCGGCGCGGCCTGCGGCGAGCCGGTCTCCACCAGCGCCCGCACGTTGGCCAGCGTGTTGAACAGGAAATGCGGCTCGACCTGCGCCTGCAGCAGCCGCAGCCGGGCGTCCAGCGCCTGGCGCTCGAGTTCGCTGCGTTCGAGCTCGAAGCTCAGCGCCTGGCTGCGGGCCTCGGCATCGCGCTGCCGGTAGAGCGCCCCCATCGCCAGCAGCGGGCCCACCACCAGCCCGGACCCGGCGATCCAGAGGAAGCCCAGCATCCGGGATTCGGATTCGACAAAGCTGGAGAAGTCGCCGCCGACGGCGACCATGTAGACCGCCAGCGTCGCCAGCGGCACGGCCGCGGCGACGACGACCACCTGGAACAGCCAGCGCGCCCACCAGCGCGGCAGCCGCCGCGGCCATTGCCCGGCCGCGGAGAACGCCAGCAGCGCCAGCATGCCGACGAACATCGTCCGGCCCAGCAGGACGGGGAATGGCGTGATGAAGATCGGCTGCAGCGCCAGCGCGAAGACGGTGGCCAGCGCCAGCGCCAGCAGCACCCGCTGCGGCGTCAGGTAGGAGACGAAGCCGTGCCAGGCGGGATGCGCGGGGCGCGCGGTCTCGGGCGGGCTGGCGGGAAGGACCGGGGTCGACATGCCCGCACGATAGCGGCCGCGCCACGGTGATCCAAGCGGTCGCGCAGCCCCACGCGACGAAACACGGGATGGACCGCTTGAGCCACGGCTCCCGGGCCGGCAACCGCCCCGGGATCTGGGCCGGGTGCCGCGCCCACGCGGGGCAGCGACTGGAGGAAGTCCTCGAACAGCGCGTCGTTCACGTGTACATCCCGATCCGGCACATGACCGCTTCCTTGCCGGCGCTGATCGCGAAGCGCAGCGCCTCGGCCGGCGTCGCCCAGCCGTAGCCGCCGGCCAGGTTCTCGTCGCGGAAGGCCTCGCGCCGGTTCATCGACTCGATCGCGCCCATCCGCACGACGACGACCGCCGCCACGTAGCCGAACTGGCGCGGGCGCTCGATCGCCCCGGCATAGATGCGGTAGTCCCCGGTGTCGACTTCGGCGAAATGCATGGCTGACTCCTTCAGCGCCGCCCAGCGCGAGCGGCCCGGAAGGGGCCGCGATGGAGTCACTTTGCGCGACGCAACCCGCGATGCCTACCCAACTGAGGTGGGCCCTCGTAAGGGGGGTGGTCCGGAAGCATCCCCCTATCGGGCGATGGGGGCCGCGCGATCCGCAGGCGCTTCAGAGGCGCGGCGCGTCAGAACTGCTTGCTCGCGATCGCGTTGTACTCGCGGAGTTCGGCGTCGACGACCCGCTTTGGCGGGACATCCGCGGGCCGCTCGCCCAGCTTGGGATGGACGACGTCGTAGGCGCGGCGCTCGGCCGGCGAGACCACGCCGTTCTCATCCCGATCGGCTTCGGCATAAACAAGGTTCGGAATCAGGCTGACCGGCGGCGGGAATTTCTCCACCGTCGACTGCCCCACGTTCGCGGCCAGCGCGTTCGCGGGCTGGAACGAGGTCGACTGCGCGATCACGGTCGGCGCGGGAGCCGGCACGGGCGCCGGCACGGGCGCTGACGCAGCGGGAGCGGGAGCGGGAGCCAGGACGGGCGCCGGCGAGGCGGCGGATGCGGGCGCTGAAGCAGCGGGAGCGGGCGCCGGAGCCGGCTGCGGCGCCGCGGCCAGGTTTGCCGCCTGCGGTGACAGGCTCACCACGGCGGACGCCTCGGCCGAGCTGTCGGTCGAGGCGTCGTTGACGTCGGCATCACGCAGGCGTGCCGACTGCCCGGTGGTCGCACCGGGACCATTTGAAGTCGTCGTGTTGTTCAGGGCAGCAATCATGGCGAGCCTCCCGCGAGGGTTCCGCACATTCCGGCCAGCGGGCGCCGGGCTCGGAACGGAATCCAAGCCGATGCCCTTCCTGGGCATGTTCGGTTTATCGGCGGGCGATCTCCGGACTTTAGGCCCCGAGAGGCGCCTTTCGCACTTTCTTGATAGGTGAAAACCCTCAACCCCGCCACCCGAACCCGCCCGGAGCCACAAGTCCACTCGCCGGAAACCCCTGTCGCCATCGGTTAAATTGCCACGCATGGGTCTCCGCTCCTTCGCCACCGCTCACATTCCCGGCCTGACCGGGCTGGCCGGTCCTCGGACCGCGCCGGACACGGCCGCCGAGGCCTCGTCCTTCGACGCGCTCGTCCATCGCCTGCACTACCTGCCCAAGGCCGACGTCAAGCGCATCCGCGAGGCCTACAAGTTCGCGGACGAGGCGCACCTGGGGCAGTTCCGGGCCAGCGGCGAGCCCTACATCACCCACCCGATCGCCGTCGCCGGCCTGTGCGCCGACTGGCGCCTGGACGCGCAGGCCATCATGGCCGCGCTGATGCACGACGCGATGGAGGACTGCGGCGTTACCAAGACCGAGCTGATCGAGCGCTTCGAGGCGCCGACCGCCGAGCTGGTCGACGGCCTGACCAAGCTGGACAAGCTGCAGTTCTCGACCCGCGAGGAGTCCCAGGCCGAGAGCTTCCGCAAGATGCTGCTGGCGATGGCGCGCGACGTGCGCGTCATCCTGATCAAGCTGGCCGACCGCCTGCACAACATGCGCACGATGCAGCACATGGCCTTCGACAAGCGCCGCCGCATCGCCCGCGAGACGCTGGACATCTACGCCCCGATCGCTCACCGGCTGGGCCTCAACGAGATCTACCGCGAGCTGCAGGAGCTCTCCTTCCAGTACATCCATCCCTGGCGCCACGCGGCGCTGGCCAAGGCGGTCATGAAGGCGCGCGGTCACCGGCGCGACCTGGTCGCGCGCATCGAGCGCGACGTCCAGAAGGCCTTCGCCGAGGCCAGCCTGCGCGTCGAGATCCAGGGCCGCGAGAAGACGCTGTTCAGCATCTACAAGAAGATGCGCGAGAAACACCTGAGCTTCGCCCAGGTGAGCGACATCTTCGGCTTCCGGGTCATCGTCCAGGACCTGCCGCAGTGCTACTGGTCGCTGGGCGTGCTGCACCAGCTGTACAAGCCGCAGCCGGGCCGCTTCAAGGACTACATCGCGATTCCCAAGCCCAACGGCTACCAGTCGCTGCACACGACGCTGGTGAGCCCGCTGGGCACGCCGGTTGAATTCCAGATGCGGACCGAGGCGATGCACATGGTCGCCGAGAAGGGCGTGGCGGCGCACTGGCTCTACAAGAGCAAGGGCGACGCCAAGGGCGCGCAGCAGCTGGGCTCGCGCTGGCTGCAGTCGCTGCTGGACATCCAGGACGAGACCCGCGACGCGACCGAGTTCCTGGAGCACGTCAAGATCGACCTGTTCCCGGACGCGGTCTACGTGTTCACGCCCAAGTCCAAGATCATGGCGCTGCCCAAGGGCGCGACGCCGGTGGACTTCGCCTACGCGATCCACTCGGACGTCGGCGACCACTGCGTCGCGGCCAAGGTCAACGGCGAGCCGGTGCCGCTGCGCACCGAACTGCGCAGCGGCGACGTGATCGAGATCGTCACCGCCGCCGGCGCGCGGCCGAATCCGGCGTGGCTGAGCTTCGTGCGCACTGGCCGGGCCCGCTCCAAGATCCGCCACTTCCTGAAGAACCTGGAGCAGGAGGAATCGCGCGAGCTCGGCCACAAGATGCTGGCGCAGGCGCTGCGCGCCGAAGGGCTGGCGCTGCCCAGCCTGAAGGCCGAGGACGAGGCCGCCGCCGCGCTGTGGCAGGACCTGGCGCGCTGGGCCGGCAACCGCAACGTCGACGAGCTGCTGGTCGAGATCGGCCTGGGCCGCAAGATCGCGACCATCGTCGCCAAGAAGCTCGCGCGCACCCTGTCCGAGCAGGGACAGCGCCCGGACGCGGTGCTGCTGACGATGGGCCGCTTCTCGACCGACGACGCCCCCGCCCAGGGTCAGGTGCTGATCGACGGCAGCGAAGGCGCATCGGTGCGCCTGGCCACCTGCTGCCGTCCGATCCCGGGCGACGACATCAAGGGCTATCTGGGCCGCGGCGAGGGGCTGGTCGTGCACACGGCGGAGTGCTCGGTGGGACGGCGGCTCTTCCAGCGCGACAGCGAGCACTGGATCGCGGTCGGCTGGGGCGAGGAACTCTCGCGCAGCTTCGAGGCCGAGGTCGGCGTGCTGATGCGCAACGGCAAGGGCGTCCTGGCGCAGATCGCGACGGCCGTCAGCAGCGCCGAGGCCGACATCACCCACATCGCCATGAGCGACGACTCGCAGCAGCAGGAAACGGCCGAGATGACGCTGCTGCTGGCGGTGAGAGACCGGCTGCACCTGGCCGACACGCTGCGCACCCTGAAGCGCTCGAGCGCGGTGATGCGCGTCTGGCGGGTGAAGCCCTGATCAAGCCTCTGGCTTGGGGTAGCTCACCTCGACAACCTCGATCGTCTCCACGCCGACCGGCGTGACCAGTTGCAGCTCGTCGCCCTCGCGGGCCTTCAGCAGCGTCCGCGCGATCGGCGACACCCAGCTCACCTCGCCGGCGAGGCTGTCCGACTCGTCGATGCCCTTGATCGTGATGGTCCGCTCCTCGCCCTTCGAATTGGCGTAGGTCACGGTCGCGCCGAAGAAGACCTGGTCGCTGCCGTGATGCGCGCTGGGGTCCACGACCTCGGCGATGTCCAGGCGCTTGGTCAGGAAGCGCAGGCGGCGGTCGATCTCGCGCAGCCGCTTCTTGCCGTAGAGGTAGTCCCCGTTCTCCGAGCGGTCGCCGTTCTTGGCGGCCCAGGAGACGATCTCGACGATCTTGGGCCGCTCGGCGTCCAGCAGCTGCATGAACTCCTCGCGCAACCGCGCGTAGCCGGCTGGCGTCATGTAGTTGCGCGAGCCCTTGGGCAGCGCTGGCAGCGACGGGCCGTCCTCGTCGTCATCGCCGGGGGCGGCGTCGTTTTCCTTCGTGAATGCCTTGCTCATCCGGACATTGTGACGAAAACGGCAAGGGGCCGGAGCCCTGCGGCACCGGCCCCCCGACGCGTGCGCTTCTATCAGCCCTTGGCCTTGCGATCCACGAGGTCGAAGTTGATGTCGTCGAAATCGCCGTCGTCATCTGCCCAACGATCGAAGCCCACGCGATAGCCATTGCCGGTGGGCCTGACGCTGGCGTGATCCTTCCCGTCGACGTTCTGCGTGGTGCCGCCCCGGAAATATTCGCCGTTGTTGAAGTTGCGGATCCGGAACTCGACCAGCGAGCCTGGCTCCCCGGTGATCGTCCCGGTGCGGTTCAACATGTCCGAAGCACCGCCAAGATCGGTCCACATGCCGCCGGCAGTGCGGTACTGCACCATGTCGTTGCCGTCCCCGTCCTTGTAGTCGACTTGAACCTCGCCACTCTGGCCCAGGACATATCCGCCGCGTGCGTTGCTCCACGCGCCTTCCTTGGGCGCATTGAAGATCGGCGCCTTGGCAGCGGCAGGTGTCGAGGGAGTCACCGGAGATGGGGCGGGCTGGGCCACCGCCACTGCCACCGCCACGGGCTCCAGTCCGCGCGTGGGCTCGGTCACGGGCTCGGACACGAACGTGGATGCGGCTTCCGGCGCCACGGACCGCTGGGCCCAGCAGCATTGAGGGCGATGCTGGAACCACGGCAGCGATTGATATCGGGACCAACCGGAGCCTGCCATCCAACCCGTGGACTGGCTCATGATCCAACCGCCCATCCAGTTGTTCATCGCGCTCATCCGCGCGCCGAACCAGTTCCACGGTCGTACGTAGCCCATGGCGGGGAAGGAACGAAAGGGCGAAGCCGGGAACGCGAAGTCCGGCGGGAATTGATTGAAGTACATGTCTTCGAATCTCCGAAGTAGAGGAATTTGGCGCTCGAATCCCGCGATCGGTGAGGCACCCGGTCGCGGCATCGCGCGGCAAGTCCAGTACGGCGGACGAGGCGACCAGTTCGGGCATCGTCTCTTCGGCGCGATATCGTCGGGGCCCCACTTCGGAGACAGCGGGCATGGCGCAAGCAACGGCGAACAACACGCACGGTCCATTGAGCGGTCTGAAGATCGTCGAGTTCGCCGGCATCGGTCCCGCGCCCTTCGCCGGACTCGCGCTGGCCGACTTCGGCGCCGAGGTCACGCTGATCGACCGCCCTGACGGCGCATCGCGACTGGGCGGCGGCGCGGCGCTTCATCGCGGCAAGACGATCGTTCGGGCCGATCTGAAGTCGCCGCCGGATCTGGCCCTCGTGCGCGAGCGGATCGCTCGCGCCGATGCGCTGATCGAGGGTTTCCGCCCCGGCGTCATGGAGCGGCTGGGGCTCGGCCCCGACACCTTGCTGGCGGCGCATCCGCGGCTGGTCTACGCGCGGCTCACCGGCTGGGGCCAGACCGGCCCGCTGGCGCGAAGCGCCGGCCACGACATCAACTACGTCGCGTTGAGCGGATTGATGCCCTTCGCGGCCCGTCCCGGTGAAGCCCCCGCGCTACCCGCGACCTTGCTCGGCGACATCGGCGGCGGCGCGCTGACGATGCTGTTCGGCCTGATGTGCGCGCTGTGGGAGTCGCGGCGCTCCGGCCGCGGTCAGGTGGTCGACGCCGCCATCCTCGACGGCGTCGGCTACATGGGCACCTTGATCCAGGCCTTGCGCGCCGATGGGCACTGGAGCGACACCCCTTCGCAGAACTTCTTCCGCCACGGCTCGCATTTCTACGACTGCTTCGAATGCGCGGACGGCCGCTGGCTGTCGCTGGGCGCCATCGAGGCGCCGTTCTACGAGGAGCTCATGCGCCGGCTGGATCTGGCGCCAGCGGCGCCACAGGACGATCCGGGCCAGTGGCCCGTGCTGCGCGAGCGGGTCGCGGCGCGGCTGCGAGAACAGCCGCTGGCGCATTGGGTGGCGATATTCGAAGGCAGTGATGCCTGCGCCGCGCCGGTGCTGACCTTGGCCGAGGCGCCGCATCATCCGCATCAGCAGGCCCGGCGCAATTTCTTCATTCAGGATGGCCAGGCGTGGCCCATGCCGGCGCCGAAACTCTCGCGGACACCGGCGAGGCCGGGTTCGGCGGCCGCTTCAGATACTGCTGAGCCAATTTCCGGCATGGACGATATTCGCCCGAATTGATTCCGGCCCGAATACTCGAATGCCATTCAGAAAAGAAAAAAGGCCAGTGTCTTGAAACACTGGCCTTTCGATTTGGCGCGGCTGGCAGGATTCGAACCCACGACCCCTTGGTTCGTAGCCAAGTACTCTATCCAACTGAGCTACAGCCGCACGACTTTTACTGATCAGAAGCCACCGTCGTGGAAGCGGCCCCTGGTTTTTGTTGTTACTTCTTCTTGTGATTGCCGAATCATTGGTTTCCCTTTGATTCGACAGTTTTTCTGGTGCGGCTGGCAGGATTCGAACCCACGACCCCTTGGTTCGTAGCCAAGTACTCTATCCAACTGAGCTACAGCCGCTGAAAGACTGCGACTATAGCATGCGTTTTTGGAGGTGCGCAAGAATCTCTGCGAAAAATATTCAGAACTGAGGGCCAAGGCGCCCGCGAACCATGACACCACGACGCGAGGCCGCCTTCCAACGGCCATCAACCCAGCCGGGCAGCCGCCTCGAAGCAGCGCGCGCGGCGATCCGGGTCGTCGTCCTGCTCCGCCATCTCGGCCAGGCGCAGCCAACTGCGGCGACGCGCGGCGATCGACAGCTCGCGATCGTCGGCCGCCTGCTCCAGCATCAGCCGCGCCTTGCCCCACAACTGGCGCTCAGCCAGCGCATGGCCCAGCGCCAGCGCCATGGTGCCGTCGCGCGGGAAGCGTTGCACCGCGCCCTCCAGCCGCTGCAGCCATTCCGGGCCCAGGCCTGGCGTGCACAGCACCAGCGCCTCGGCCAGCGCCTGGCGCTCGTCGGCGCCCTGCTCCGCGATCGCTTCCCAGAACGGGCGCAGCCAGCCGCGGCCGTCCTCGGGCGCGCCCAGGGCCGCCGCGCACAGGGCCGCCCGCGCCGCCACGAACACGTCGCGCCGGTCCGACGCATCCAGCTGTTGCCAGATGCCGCGCAACTGGTCGATGTCGCGCGCGGTCTCCAGCGCCTCGCACGCCAGCGAGCGCAGCAGCCCCTGCGCCGCCGATTTCGAGAAGCCCTGATGCTTGGCCAGCAGCCGCGCGGTGCGCAGCGCCTCCAGCGGCTGACGGGCCAGCCGGCTGGCCTGCAGCTTCAGGCGCAGCGCCTGCGTGCGGCGCGCGACGCCCGGGGTCAACTCGCCGAGCAGCCCCAGCGCGCGCGGCGCATCGCGATCGTCGAGCGCCCATTCCGCGGCCAGCAGCCGCGCGCCCTCTTCCTGCACCCGCGCGCCGGCCGAGGTCGACGCCATCTGCAGCGCCTGGCGCAGGTGCTCGTCGCGGTTGCGGCGGTCCTGCAGCTTGTGGGCGCTCTGCGCGGCGACCAGATGGGCCAGCGCCATGAACGCGCCATCCTGGGCCAGGTCCGGCGTCTGCGCCTGGATGGTCAGCGCGCGCTGCGCCGCCTTCTGGGCGCGGCTGTAGCGCGCGCCGAAGTACTCGGCCCAGGCTTCGCGCAGCGCGACCTGGGCGCTGCGCTCGCGCTGGGCCATGCGCCACAGCCGCGCGCGCTTGGGCAGCGTCAGCAGCGCGTCCAGCGACTGCATCAGCGTCATCAGCGCGAAGCAGCCCGCCACCAGCAGCAGCAGGAACAGGTTGAGCGACAGGTCCATCCGCCAGCCGCGCCAGTAGAAGCTGGCGAGACCGTCGTTGTTGCCCAGCGTCAGCGCCGCGACGACCGCCGCGACGAACAGCAGCACCAGCCAGATCACCATGCGCATGGCGATCTCCTCAGCGGGCCACCGCGCTCAGCGCGGCGAGCGTGTCGTCGGGGCGCGGCACGCTCACCTGCCGGGCCTGGCCCTGCACCTGGCGCAGCAGCTCCACGGTCAGCGACAGCTTGCGCGAGCGCGCGTCGAAGTAGCGGTCCAGCATCGCCTGCGCCTCGCGCAGGTCGACCTGCGCGGTGTCGAACTGGCGGCTCAGCAGCGCCAGCCGCGCGTTGAGCAGGCGCAGCTTGAGGTTCTCGCGCAGGAAGAAGGCCTGCTCCGGCGCGATCAGCGCCGCTTCGGGATGATCGATGCGCGTGACGCGCAGCAGGCCGCGGGCCTCGCGCCAGACATCGCCGCTGAGCGTGTCCCAGCGCTCGCCGGCCTGGTCCCACAGGCGCTCCCACCAGCCGGGTTCGCCGTCGGAGGCCGCATGGGCGGGCGTCGACGGCGCCGCCTTGCGCGGGCCGGCCGTCTTCGCGGGGACGGTGGCGGGATGTGCGGCGGCGGCCTGTGGCGCGGCCGGCTGGTCCCGGCCGGGCTGGGCGACGGCCAGCAGCGGCAGGTCGTCGATCTGGCGCACGACCTCGTCCAGCTTGATCGTCAGCGTCGAGACATCCACCACGCTGACCGCCTTGATGCGCTCCAGGTCGCGCGTGACGGCGCGGCGCACGCCTTCGAGGCGCGGCTGCTTGTAGCGGGCCAGGCGCTCGTCGGCCTGGCGCAGCGCGGCCACCAGCGGCTCGGCGCTGCCGGTGATCGTGCCCTGCTGCATCGCCACCCGCAGCGAAGCCTCGACATCGCCGACGACGTTCTCGTCGCGCGAGCGGTTCATCGACTGCATCAGCGCCTCGAGCTGCTCGCGCTGCACGGCGACCTCGGCCAGCCGGGCATCCAGCAGCGCGACCTTGGCCGCGGTGTCGCGGCTCAGGTCCTGCGCCTGACGCGCCTGGTCGCGGGCGATGTTGGCCTCGCTCTGGCTGGAATCCTGGCGCCGGACCAGCTCCTGCTCGACCTGCTTGAGCCGCTGCTGGCTCTGCCAGGCCAGGCCAAGGGCCAGCAGGGCCACCAGGCCGACCCCGGCCACGACGGCCTGGGTCAAGGTGGCGCCGGAGTGCCGGGCGGGCTTGTGGGGCGACGGGACGTCGGCCGCTGGGGTGGTGGTCTCGCTCACGTCGGCGATTCTAGGGTGGACCCTGACAGCATCCGGAACCCGGCCGCGACGGCGGCCGCGTCGGGTCGCACCAAAACCACATGCCCGGCCCCGAGGGTTCGCGCCCGCGCCGCGATGCGTTCGTGGGTCGCCAGCGCGCGGACCCGCCCCCAATCGGCGGGAGGTCTGTCCGCGCGCGTCCCCTGTTCGAGCGAGTCGAGATGGCCGATGGCCTCCGAACTGCTGAACAGCCAGACGTGACGCTCCGGCGCCGCCAGCGCCTCGCGCAGCAGCGCGGCGGTCTCGGGCGACGGCACCGGGCAGGTCCGGCGGTAGACGCTGATCGCGCAGACCTCGGCCCCGGCCTCGCGCAACCGGTCGCCCAGCCATTCGCGTCCGCCGTCACCGCGCACCAGCAGCGCGCGGCGGCCGGTCCAGTCCTCGCCGGCGATGCGGACGAGCTCCGGCCACAGGTGTTCGGAATCCAGGCTGTCCGATGCCGCCGGCGGCTGCACGATGCGCGATGCCGGCACCCCATGGCTGATCAGCGCACGGGCGCTGCCGGGGCCGACCGTGGCCGCCCAGGTCCGGTCAGGCCAGCCCGGCAGCCGCGGCGGCGAATCGGCAGCCGCGCGCCCGCCAAAGAAATGCTCGACCGCATTGGGGCTGACGAACATCGCCAGGTCCGTGCCCGGCAACGCAGCCCAGGCGGCGGCGAGCGAAGCCGGATCGCCCGCCGGCGCGATGTCGATCAACGGGAGCGACACCGTCGGCACGCCGAGCGCCGCCATCCGCTTCGCCCAGTCGTCCGCCTGCGCGCGGGGACGGGTCAGCAGCAGTCTGGCCGGCAGGTCCGGGGCGGCGGTGGCCGCCATCAGACGTCCTTCAGGTACTCGGCGGCGCCTTGCTCCCGCAGCGCGCGCGCGGCGGCGATGCCCAGCGCCTCGGCCGCCGCCAGGTCGGCCACCGCCGCCTGCGCGCTCGAGCGCAGCAGCGCCCGGTCCGTCTCGACCGGATGCCCCAATGCGGCGGACAGCGTCAGCCGGCCGTCAGCCGCCCACGCCGCATGCGCGGCCAGCGGCATCGAGCAACTGCCGCCGAGCTCGCGTGATACCGCGCGCTCCGCGGCCACGGCCAGCCAGGTCGGACGGTGGGCGAGCGCCTCCAGATGCGCCGCGAGCGGCCCTTGCCCGGCACGGATCTCGATGCCCAGCGCGCCCTGCCCCGCGCAGGGGATCATCGCGTCGACCGCGAAGTACTGCCGGATGCGTCCCTCGAGCGCCAGGCGCTTCAGGCCCGCGGCGGCCAGCACGATCGCGTCGTACTGGCCCTCGTCGAGCTTGCGCAGCCGCGTGTCGAGGTTGCCCCGCACCGGCTCGATGCGCAGGTCCGGGCGCAGGTTCTTCAACTGCGTGACGCGGCGCAGGCTGGAAGTGCCGACGCAGGCGCCACGCGGCAACTCGTCCAGGCTGGCGTGCTTGGGCGACACCAGCGCATCGCGCGGGTCCTCGCGCTCCAGCACCGCGCCGAGGATGAAGCCCTCGGGCAGTTCCATCGGCACGTCCTTCAGCGAATGCACCGCGAGCTGCGCGCGGCCGTCCTCGAGCGCGGTCTCCAGCTCCTTGACGAACAGCCCCTTGCCGCCGACCTTGGACAGCGTGCGGTCCAGGATCTGGTCGCCGCGCGTCGTCATGCCGAGCAGCCGCACGGCCAGCCCGCGCGCGCGCAGCAGCGACTGCACGTGTTCGGCCTGCCACAGCGCGAGACGGCTCTCGCGCGTGGCGATCACGAATTCTTGGTTCATGGGGCGGGATGCTAGCCGAGCATGCGGGCCCCTTCGCCCGCGAAGGATCACCGCTTGCCGCGAAGCGTCGCTTGCGCGATCCCGGAGCATCGCGCGGCCCATGCGCCACGGCGAGGGGCGAGGCGCGCACGGAGAAACTGCTACAGTCAACCGGAGGTAACTCAGTTACATCACCCCTCCCTCTGGTCTCCGACGAACTCCTGACGACACCATGCCCGCCAGTACCGCCGCCCGAACCGCCCGTCCCGCCGCACGCCGTGCCACCAAGCCGGCCTCCAAGTCCGCCGCGAAGCCCTCCGCCCCCCGGTCGATCAAGACCATCAGGACGATCAAGGACAAGAACCAGCCGCTGATGGACGACATCCGCCTGCTGGGCCGCATCCTGGGCGAGGTGATCCGCGAGCAGGAGGGCCGCGAAGCCTACGAACTGGTGGAGCGCGTCCGGCAGCTGTCCGTGGCCTTCCGCCTCAAGCGCGACGCGCAGGCCGGCAAGCAGATGGACAAGCTGCTCAAGGGCCTGTCGGGCGAGCAGACCGTCAGCGTGATCCGCGCGTTCAGCTACTTCTCGCACCTGGCCAACATCGCGGAGGACCGCCATCACGTGCGCCGCCGCGAGGTCCACGAGCGCGAGGGCTCGCTGCAGCCCGGCTCGCTGGCCTACGCGCTGGAGCGGCTCTTCGACGCCGGCGTGCGGCCGGCCGAGGTCGCGCGCACGCTCGAGAACGGCTTCGTGTCGCCGGTGCTGACCGCGCATCCGACCGAGGTGCAGCGCAAGAGCATCCTGGACGCCGAGCGCTCGATCGCCGAGCTGGTCGGCGCGCGCGACCGCCTGCACACCGAGCGCGAGAAGGCCGCCAACGAGAACCTGATCCGCGCCCGCGTCACGCAGCTGTGGCAGACGCGCATGCTGCGCTACTCGAAGTTGACCGTCGCCGACGAGATCGAGAACGCGCTGAGCTACTACCACGCCACGTTCCTGCGCGAGATCCCCAAGCTCTACACCGAGCTCGAGGAGGCGCTGCCCGGCGAGCGGGTCGCGCCCTTCCTGCGCATGGGGCAATGGATTGGCGGCGACCGCGACGGCAATCCCAACGTCACCGCCGACACGATGCGGCTGGCGCTGCGCCGCCAGAGCGAGCTCGCGCTGCGTCACTACCTGACCGAGCTGCACGAGTTGGGCGCGGAGCTGTCGATCTCGCTGCGGCTGGCGGGCGTGACGCCGGACATGCAGGCGCTGGCCGAGCGCAGCCCGGACCGGAACGAGCACCGGATGGACGAGCCCTACCGGCGCGCGCTGACCGGCATGTACGCGCGGCTGGCGGCGACGCTGGAGACGCTGACCGGCACCGAGGCGCTGCGGCACGCGGTCGCGCCGCAGGACCCCTACCTCACGCCCGAGGAGCTGCTGGCCGACCTGCGCGTGATCCAGGAATCGCTCCAGCATCACCACGCGCACGCGCTGATCGCGCCGCGGCTCAAGCCGCTGATCCGCGCGGTGCAGGTCTTCGGCTTCCACCTGGCGACGCTGGACCTGCGCCAGAGCAGCGACCAGCATGAGCTGGTCATCGTCGAGCTGCTCAAGACCGCGCGCGTCTGCGAGGACTATTCGGCGCTGGACGAGAGGGAGCGCCGCGCGCTGCTGGTGGACCTGCTCAACCAGACGCGCCCGCTGCGCGTGCTGGGCGCCCAGTACAGCGAACGCGCCGTCGGCGAGCTCGCGATCTTCGAGACCGCGCGCGAGTCGCTCCAGCGCTTCGGCCGCGAGGCGCTGCGGCACTACATCATTTCGCACACCGAGGATGTCAGCGACCTGCTCGAGGTGCAGCTGCTGCTCAAGGAAGTCGGGCTGCTGCGCGGCACGCTCGATGGCGAGGCGGTCAGCGACCTGATCGTGGTGCCGCTGTTCGAGACCATCGCCGACCTGCGCAACGCGCCCGGCATCATGCGCGGCTTCTACGAGCTGCCGGGCATGGCCGCGCTGGTGCGCCGCTCCGGCGGCGAGCAGGACATCATGCTGGGCTACTCCGACTCCAACAAGGACGGCGGCGTGTTCACCAGCAGCTGGGAGCTGTACCGCGCGGAGATCGCGCTGGTGCAGCTGTTCGACGAGCTGCGCGCCCAGGGCCCGCTGACGCTGCGCCTGTTCCATGGCCGCGGCGGCACGGTGGGCCGCGGCGGCGGCCCGAGCTACCAGGCGATCCTGGCCCAGCCGCCGGGGACGGTGAATGGACAGATCCGCCTGACCGAGCAGGGCGAGGTCATCAACTCCAAGTACGCCAATCCGGAGATCGGCCGGCGCAACCTGGAGACGCTGGTGGCCGCGACGCTGGAGGCGACGCTGCTGCATCCGACCAAGCCCGCGCCGCAGTCCTTCATGGCCGCGGCCCAGGCGCTGTCCGACGCCAGCTTCGCCGCCTACCGCGGGCTGGTCTACGACACGCCCGGCTTCGCCGACTTCTTCTTCGCCGCGACGCCGATCCGCGAGATCGCCGAGCTCAACATCGGCTCGCGTCCGGCCTCGCGCAAGGCCACCCGGGCCATCGAGGACCTGCGCGCCATTCCCTGGGGCTTCAGTTGGGGCCAGTCGCGCATCACGCTGCCGGGCTGGTGCGGGTTCGGCTCGGGCGTCCAGGCCTTCCTCGGCAAAGGGAACGGCGATAAGGGCGATAAGGGCGATAAGGGCGATAAGGGCTATAGGGGCGATAGGGCCGACCGGGCCGGCCGCGACGAGAAGCTCGCGCTGCTCAAGCGCATGTTCAAGCAGTGGCCCTTCTTCCGCACGCTGCTGTCCAACCTCGACATGGTGCTGGCCAAGGCCGACCTGGACATCGCCCGGCGCTACCTGGAGCTGGTGGAGGACAAGCGGCTGGGCAAGAAGATCTTCGCCGCCATCGAGGCCGAGTTCGACCGCACCGAGGAGGCCCTCACGCTGATCACCGGCGAGGACGGCCGCCTGACCGCGAACCCGGCGCTGGCGCGCTCGATCGAGCACCGCTTCCCCTACATCGATCCGCTCAACCACCTGCAGGTCGAGCTGATGCGCCGCTACCGCGCCATCCCGGTGGAGAAGCGCGCCGAGGATCCGCGGCTGGAGCGGGTGCAGCGCGGCATCCACCTGTCCATCAACGGCATCGCCGCCGGCCTGCGCAACACCGGCTGACCCCAGCGGCAAGGCGCGCCGGCGCCGCGCCCGCTCAGCGCTGGCCGGCCAGCGCCTCCCGCACTGCGGCGACCTGCCGCCGCGAGACGGCCAGCCATTCGTTGACATGGGCGATGCGCACGGCCCAGCCCAGCTCGCCGGCCGTGTCGCCGTCGCCCTCGGCGTTGCCGTCGGTCGGCACGTGGCGCTCGAGCTCGCGGACCGCCGACTTGGCCACCAGCGCGTTGCGATGCACGCGCAGGAAGCGGTCGCCCAGCCGCTGCTCCAGATCGCTCAGCGAGCCGTCCATGACGTGACTCTGCGTCGCGGTCCTCAGCGTCAGGTACTTGAGCTCGGCCTTGAAGTACAGGACCTCGCCCAGCGGCACGCGCAGCAGCCGGCCGCGTTCGGTGATGTTGATGACCGGCGTCTCGGCGCCGGGCGCGGCGCCGGCCGGCTGGGCCTCGCCGGCCTCGCGCGCCTTGGCCGCCGAGCGCTCGTCCATCCGCTGCGCGGCCCGCGCCAGGCTGGCCTGCAGCCGCTCGCGCCGCACCGGCTTGGTCAGGTAGTCCAGCGCCTCCAGCTCGAAGGCCTGCAGCGCGTGCTGCGCGTGGGCGGTGACGAACACGATGGCCGGCGCGAACGGCCGTCCCCGCAGCGTCTGCGCCAGCCCCAGCCCATCCAGCCCCGGCATCTGCACGTCCAGCAGCACCAGGTCGCAGGCATGGTCCTTGAGCCAGCTCAGCGCCTGTTCGCCGCTGCCGGCCTCGGCCACGACCTCGGCGCGCGGCTCCTCGTTGGCCTCGACCAGGCCGCGCAGGCGCAGGCGCGCCAGCGGCTCGTCGTCGACGATCAAGACCTTCAGTGGGGGGTGCGTCAGCATGTCCTTCCTTCCCTCTTCCTCTTCCTCTGGCGACTCTCGCGGCGCCCTCAGCGCGGCATCACGATGCGCACGACGAAACGGCCTTCGCCCGGCCCGGCCTCGAGCCGGGCCGCCACGTCGTGCATCAGCCGCAGCCGCTGGCGCACGTTGCGCAGCGCCAGCCCGTGGCCCTGGCCGCGCGACGGCAGCCCGACCGAATTGACGATGCGGATCTCGATCTCGCCGCCGCGCGCGCGGGTGACGATGTCGATGTGGCCGCCCTGGTCGTTGGGCTCGACGCCGTGGCGCACCGCGTTCTCCACCAGCGGCTGCAGCAGCAGCGGCGGCACGCGCGCGTCGGCGGCGTGCGGGTCGAGCTGCCAGCTCACGCGCAGCCGGTCGCCGAAGCGCAGCTGCTCGATCGCGAGGTAGCGCCGCGCCAGCTCGACCTCCTGGTCCAGCCGCACGCCCTCGGCGCCGGGGCCTTCGTCCGCGAGCGCGACGCGGAACAGCTCGGCCAGGTCCTCCAGCACCTCCTCGGCGCGGTTGGGATCGACGCGCACCAGCGCGATCGCCGTGTTCAGCGTGTTGAACAGGAAATGCGGACGGATGCGCGACTGCAGCTCGACCAGCCGCGCGAGCGCGTCGGCCGGGGCCTGGGCGCGCTCGCGCAGCTTGAGCCAGCCCAGCAGCACGCCCGCGGCCACCGCGCCGGACAGCGTCGCCGCCACGCGTTGCACCGCGCCCAGCCGGCCGAGTTCGACGGCCTCCAGCAGCAGCGCGCCGCCATGCGCGCAGGCGGCGCCGAGCGCGATCGGCAGCGCCCACTGCGCCCACTCCGGCAGGCGCGCCAGCAGCCGCTTGGCGGCGCAGACGATCAGCAGCCAGGCCAGCACCGCGCTCAGCGACGCGACCGAGGCGGCGCCCATCGACCAGAGCCATTGACCCGGGGTCTCGCTGGCCATCGCCAGCCCAAGCGAGAACGCCAGCTGCACGCCCAGCACCGCGCGCAGCACCAGGCCGACATGGCAGACGTCGAAACGCCGCTGCGCGTCGATCAGGCGCGGGGGCTCGGCCGGCCGCGCATCGAGGCGGGTTTCCTCCCAGGCCGGCTGCGTCGGCAGCGGCCGGGTCTCCGCGGGCTGCGTGCTCATCGGCTGCGTGCTCATCGGTTCCAGCCACGTGGACGCGGCATCGCCAGGCGTGTCCTGCGTCCACCCGTCCGTTGCCCTGGTCGCCATCGGCTCCTCCCGTCCCCGCACTGTCCCGCCCCCTTGCCTTGCGTCCTCGACGCTCTGCCGCTCTGCCGCTCTACCACTCGCAGCCCGCCGGGCGCCCCGATGGCGCCCCTTTAGAATCGGCGGCTCATTCTCACCCAGGCGTCCAGCCGCGACCAATGCGGACACGCCCGGGGCGCCGCGAAGTCGTAACGCCTTGCAAGCCGATGTCCTCCACCCCCACTGATCTCCCGTCCGACGCCGGCCAGCCCGCCGACAACCAGCTCGCCAACAAGTCGCAGGCCTGGTCCGCCCTCTTCTCCGAGCCGATGAGCGAGCTGGTCAAGCGCTACACCGCCAGCGTCGGCTTCGACAAGCGGCTGTGGGCCGCGGACATCCAGGGCTCGCTGGCCCATGCCGACATGCTGGCGGCCCAGGGCATCATCGGCGCCGGCGACCTGGCCGCGATCCAGAACGGCATGGCGCAGATCCGCGAGGAGATCGCGTCCGGCCGCTTCGAATGGAAGCTGGACCTGGAGGACGTCCACCTGAACATCGAGGCCCGCCTGACCGAGCTCGCCGGCATCGCCGGCAAGCGGCTGCACACCGGCCGCAGCCGCAACGACCAGGTCGCCACCGACGTGCGGCTGTGGCTGCGCGGCGAGATCGACACGCTGGTGGGCCTGCTGGCCGAACTGCAGCGCGTGCTGGTCGAGCAGGCCGAGCGCCATGCCGACGTGATCCTGCCCGGCTTCACCCACCTGCAGGTGGCGCAGCCGGTGGCCTTCGGGCATCACCTGCTGGCCTACGTCGAGATGTTCGCGCGCGACGCGGAGCGCCTCGTCGACGCGCGCAAGCGCGTCAACCGCCTGCCGCTGGGCGCCGCCGCGCTGGCCGGCACCAGCTACCCGCTGGACCGCGAGCGCGTCGCGCGCACGCTGGGCATGGAGGGCGTCGCGCAGAACAGCCTGGACGCCGTCAGCGACCGCGACTTCGCGATCGAGTTCAGCGCCGCCGCCGCGCTGATCATGGTGCACATCTCGCGCCTGTCCGAGGAGCTGATCCTGTGGATGAGCCAGGCCTTCGGCTTCATCGCGCTGCCGGACCGCTTCTGCACCGGGTCGAGCATCATGCCGCAGAAGAAGAACCCGGACGTGCCCGAGCTGGCGCGCGGCAAGAGCGGCCGCGTGGTGGGCCACCTGATGGGCCTGATCACGCTGATGAAGGGCCAGCCGCTGGCCTACAACAAGGACAACCAGGAAGACAAGGAGCCGCTGTTCGACACCGTCGACACGCTCAGCGACACGCTGCGGATCTTCGCGGAGATGATGGCCGGCCTGACGGTCAAGCCCGAGGCGATGGAGCGTTCCGCGCTCAAGGGCTACGCGACGGCGACCGACCTGGCGGACTACCTGGTGAAGAAGGGCCTGGCCTTCCGCGATGCCCACGAGATCGTGGCCCACGCGGTGAAGACCGCGCAGGCGCAGGGCATCGACCTGTCGGCGCTGTCGCTGGACGCGCTGCGCCAGTTCGACGCCCGCATCGGCGAGGACGTCTACGAGGTGCTGTCGCTGAAGGGCTCGCTGAACGCGCGCAACATCCTGGGCGGCACGGCGCCGGCGCAGGTGCGCGCGCAGGTGGCGCGCCATCGCGCGCGGCTGGGCGCCGGGGGCAAGGCCTGATCATGAGCACGCTGGCCTGGACCGACGAGCTGGTGCTCAACCAGCCGGAGCTCGACCACACGCACGAGGAGTTCGTCGAGCTGCTGAACCGCTACGGCGAGGCGCTGGACCGCGGCGAGGACGCGCTGCCGGCGTTCAAGGCGCTGCTCGCGCACACCGAGGCGCACTTCGCGATGGAGGAGCGCTGGATGGCGGCCACGGGCTTCGAGCCGGAGAACTGCCACAGCAGCCAGCACGCGATGGTGCTGAACGTGATGCGCGAGGTGGTGCGCTATGCCGAGGACCTCGGCGACCGCGAGCCGCTGACCATCGTGCGCACCGAGCTGTCGCAGTGGTTCCCCGGGCATGCGGAGATGATGGACGCGGCGCTGGTCTACACGATGCAGCAGCGCGGCTTCGATCCGAAGACCGGCGAATGCCGCGATCCGGTCCGTGCTCCGGCCGAAGCCCAGGACGCGGTCTCGGCCTGCGGCTCGACGTCCTGCGGCCACTGAGCCGTCCCCGGCCCTGCTGACAGCGCCTGTCAGCCGGCGCCGCCACAATCCGCCGCATGGCCGAGCCGACGCCAGCGCTGCCCGATCGCCTGATCGCCCATCTGGACATGGACGCGTTCTACGCGTCCGTGGAGCTGCTGCGCTATCCGGAGCTCAAGGGCCTGCCGGTGGTGGTCGGCGGCCGCCGCGCCCACACGCCGCAGGAACTGCCGGACGGCACGCGGCAGTTCTTCAAGCTGGCGGACTACACCGGGCGCGGCGTCGTGACGACCTCGACCTACGCGGCGCGCGACCTCGGCGTGTTCTCCGCGATGGGGCTGATGAAGGCGGCGCTGCGCGCGCCGCAAGCCATCCTGCTGCCGGCCGACTTCGACTCGTATCGCCATTACTCGCGGCTGTTCAAGGCGGCGGTGCGCGAGATCGCGCCGGTGATCGAGGATCGCGGCATCGACGAGATCTACATCGACCTCACCGACGTGCCCGGCGCGCGCGATGCCGTCGGGCATGACCCGCTGGGCGGCGCGCGGGCGGTGGCGCGCGAGATCAAGAACTCGGTGCAGAGCGCGACCGGGCTGACCTGCTCGATCGGCGTCACGCCCAACAAGCTGCTGTCCAAGATCGCGTCGGAGCTCGACAAGCCCGACGGCCTGACCCTGATCACGATGGCCGACCTGCCCACGCGGATCTGGCCGCTGCCGGTGCGCCGCATCAACGGCATCGGCCCGAAGGCGGGCGCGAAGCTCGACGGCCTGGACATCCACACGATCGGCGAGCTGGCGGCCGCGCCGCAGGAACTGCTGCTGCAGCATTTCGGGCCCGGGTACAGCGCGTGGCTGCATCAGGCCGCGTGGGGACTCGACGACCGGCCGGTGGTGACGCACAGCGAGCCGGTGTCGATCAGCCGCGAGACCACCTTCGAGCGCGACCTGCATGCCAAGCGCGACCGGCCGGAGCTGTCGCGCATCTTCACGGCGCTGTGCGAGCAACTGGCCTCGGACCTGCAGCGCAAGGGCTATCTGGGCCGCACCATCGGCATCAAGCTGCGCTTCGAGGGATTCCGCACCGTGACGCGCGACCTGACGCTGGACGAGCCGGTGCAGGACGCGGCCTCGATCCGGCATGCGGCGGGGCTGTGCCTCAAGCGCGTGGACCTGAGCCAGCGGCTGCGGCTGCTGGGGGTGCGGGTCGGCAAGCTGAGCCGGCCGGGCGAGGTCGGGCCGCCCCGGCGCGGACGCGCCCCGGCGAAGGCCGATGACGGGTCGCCGGCGCGGCCGAAGCCGGAGAACCTGCCGCTGTTCAGCTGAGCGAGGGCGCCATCAAGCCGTCGCAGGCCAATGTCAGGCCAACGTCAGGCCGTGGGCAGCCGCCAGAGCCACAGGCCGACGGCCAGGCAGCAGACGGCCGGCAGCCAAGGCACGACCGGCATGGCCAGCGCGCTGATCACCGAGCTGAGGGTCATCATGATCCACGCGGCCTGCTTGGCGCGCAGCGGCACGGCGCGATGGGCGCGCCACTGGACGACCATCGGCCCGAAGCGCGGATGGTTGACCAGCCACGCCTCGCAGCGCGCCGAGCCGCGCGCGAAGCAGAACGCGGCGAGCAACACGAAGGGCGTGGTCGGCAGCAGCGGCAGGAAGATGCCGATCACGCCGAGCAGCAGGCTCAGCGCGCCGGCCACCAGCCACGGCAGGCGGCGCCACAGCGCGGCCTGCCCGGGCGGGCGCGCGCTGGTGGCGCCGCCGGCCGCCTCCAGAGGGGCCTCGAGGGACGGAGGTTCTCGCGGATCGGACATCGCGCCACTGTAGCCGCGCCGCGCGGCGGGCGGTGCGCCGGGCAGCCAACGCCTGGCCGCGGCAAGGACATCGCGGCGCTACAGTCGCCGCCATGAGCGATGCCTCCAGCGACTCCCCGCGCCTGCCCTCCATCGACGGCCTGCTGGCCTTCGAGGCCGCCGCCCGGCTGGGCAGCCTGGAGCGCGCCGCCGAGACGCTGCACGTCAGCGCGAGCGCCGTCGGCAAGCGCATCGCGACGCTGGAGGAGCGCCTGGGCCAGCCGCTGCTGACGCGCCAGCCGCTGCGGCTCACCGCCGCGGGCAAGGAGTACCTCGCCCAGGTCCGGACCGCGCTGTCGCTGCTGGCCGCCGTGCCGCTGCACCGGCGCGAGCATCAACGCGTGACGCGGCTGAGCATCAGCAGCCCGCCCACGTTCGCGCGCCAGGTGCTGGTCCCCGCGCTGCCCGGCTTCGAGGCCGCGCATCCGGACATCGAGCTCGAGCTGCTGCTGTCCACGCCCTACCTGGACCAGCCGGCGCCGCCGGCCGAGGTCGAGATCTTCGCCGGCGCCCTGCCGGCCGGCGGCGAGGTGCTGCTCGACGATGTCGTCACGCCGATGGCCGCGCCCTCGCTGCTCGCGCGGCTGCCGGCGATCCGCGCGCCGGCGGACCTCGCCCAGGCGCCGCTGCTGCGCACGCCGCTGCAGCCGTGGGCGCCGTGGCTGCGCGCCGCCGGGCTGGACTGGCCGGAGCCCGCGCAGGGCACGCGCTTCGTGGACCTGGGCCTGACGCTCGAGGCGGCGGCCTGCGGCCAGGGCATCGTGCTGGGCCGGCCCAGCCTCGCGGCGACCTGGCTGCGGGGCGGCAGCCTGAAGCGCCTGTTCGACCTGGCCGTGCCCGCCGCGATGCCCTATGGGCTGGTGCGCCACGGCGACGGCGACGCGGCGCGGGCGTTCTCGCGCTGGCTCGCGCGGCACTGCGACTCGTTGAGCGCCGGCGCGGGCCACGCCTGACCCCGGGAAGTCCCTGGGGCCGCCGGAAGCTTCTTCCGGCGCGGCCAGCCAAACTTTCCGCCCCGGCGCGAGGCGGCTGACCTAGCATCCGCCGCATGAGCGTCATCACCTGCATCGAAGACCTGCGCGTGCTCGCGCAAAAGCGCGTCCCGCGCATGTTCTACGACTACGCGGACTCCGGCTCCTGGACCGAGAGCACCTACCGCGCCAACGAGGCCGACTTCCAGTCGATCAAGCTGCGCCAGCGCGTGGCGGTCAACATGGAAGGCCGCAGCACCGCGGCGCGGATGATCGGCCGCCCGGTCGCGATGCCGGTGGCCATCGCGCCGACCGGGCTGACCGGCATGCAGCACGCCGATGGCGAGATCCTCGCCGCGCAGGCGGCCGAGGCCTTCGGCGTGCCCTTCACGCTGTCGACGATGAGCATCTGCTCGATCGAGGACGTGGCGGCCCACACGACGGCGCCGTTCTGGTTCCAGCTCTACGTGATGCGGGACCGCGGCTTCATCAACAGCCTCATCGACCGCGCCAAGGCGGCCAGGTGCGACGCGCTGGTGCTGACGCTGGACCTGCAGATCCTGGGGCAGCGGCACAAGGACCTGAAGAACGGGCTGTCGGCGCCGCCCAAGCTGACGCTGCCCAACCTGATCAACATGGCGAGCAAGCCGCGCTGGTGCCTGGGCATGCTGGGCACGCCGCGGCGGCAGTTCGGCAACATCGTCGGGCACGTGAAGGGCGTGGGGGACATAGGCTCGCTGTCGGAGTGGACGGCCAAGCAGTTCGACCCGCAGCTCAGCTGGGACGACGTGCAGTGGATCCGCGAGCGCTGGGGCGGCAAGCTGATCATCAAGGGGATCATCGACGAGGAGGATGCGAAGCTGGCCGCCGCCTCGGGCGCCGACGCGCTGATCGTCAGCAACCATGGGGGCCGGCAGCTGGATGGCGCGGAGTCGAGCATCCGGGCGCTGCCGCGCATCGTCGACGCGGTCGGCGAGCGCATCGAGGTGCACATGGATGGCGGGATCCGCTCGGGCCAGGACGTGCTCAAGGCCTGGGCGCTGGGCGCCAGGGGCACGTACATCGGGCGCGCGTTCCTCTATGGACTCGGCGCCATGGGAAGGCCCGGCGTGAGCCGGGCCTTGGAGATCATCCATCGCGAGTTGGACCTCACGATGGCGTTCTGCGGGCATCGCACGCTGGACGGCGTGGATGGCCAGGTGTTGCTGGCCGGGACGGCGCCTCAACGTTGAGAGCGGAGCGTCCCGGCGTTCCCGTGTCCCGGCTTACAGCACCTTCGCGCCGTCCGAGGTCAGCACGGTGATGGAATCGCCGCTGGACACGCCCATCAGCGAGATGCTCACGTCGGCATGGTCGAAATCGCCCCGGCCGTGGCTGTCGACCTCGATCGACACCTTGCCCTCGGCGTCGACGAGCTTATGCAGGAACTTCGCCTGGTGGCCGGTTGAAAAGCCGATCAGCAGCTGGGTCAGGTCGATGCGATCGTTCTGTGCGGACGTGTAGTCCTGGATGGTGTCCTCACCTACCTGGCCGGCGGTCCAGACAAATCTGTCGGCGCCCGCCCCGCCGACCAGCAGGTTGTGCCCGCCGGCGTTGGTGACCTGGTTGTCGCGGGCATCGCCGATCACCATCGTGCTCAGGTCGCCCTTATGAGCGATGCGCTGGCCGTCCAGCGTCACCACGTCGCCCTTGTCCAGCCGCACCATCAGCGTCTGCGCGCCGTTGGACTCGAGCCCGGTGCTCGACAGCGTCAGCGTGTTGGCGCTGCCATTGGCCATCCAGACCTGCTCGATTCCCTTCACCCCGCCTTGCAACTTTGAAAAGTCGAGGTTGGTGGCGCCGGACAGGTACAGCGTGTCGTAGCCGCCGAGACCGTCGATCGCGTTGAGGCCGGTCTCGCCCGAATAGGTCAGCACGGAGTCGCCCTCGCCGCCCTGCAGGGTCCGGATCGCCGGCGTGCTGTTGTCCTGGGCCAGATAGACGAGGAATTCGTTGTACATGGCCTGCTGGACGTAATCAGAGCCGTCCCCCCACCCGCCGTGCCAGGCCAGCTTCCACTCCTTTTCCGTGGAGAAGACCGGCGGCAGACTGCCGTCCGAGGCGACGCGCACGCCGTTCTCGAAGATGGCTTGCGCGGCATCGGTGTAGTTTTTCTCCGCCGAGCCAGGCGTCGTGTTACCAGCATGGGCCTCGAACACCAGATCGTTCGCTCGTCCCTTCAACAGGTGGGCCGGATCCACATTGTGCTGGAGCTGCGAGACGCCTGGGTTCGTCGCTCCAATCTCGAAGGCGACCCCGATGTCTGTGGGATAGGAGGCACTGAGCCGCCCGCCCCCCGTATCGCCGAGGTTGAAAAGCGAGCCGTGCCAATCCCCCTCGGATTGCACCTTCGCATAGATGACGGCGCTTTTCCACGTCGCCGCTGCAACGCCGCTGGCGTACATGTAGTCGTCGGCATAGTCGTTTCGATGCGCGTTGAAGCTGATGGCGATGGAGCCGTCCGCGCGCGTCACGGCCTGCCCGCCGTCGACGATCACGCCTTGCTGACGGGCGATTGGCTGGACCAAGTCCCGGCCATGGCCCGATTGGTCGTACCAGCAGGTGACATAGCCCTTGGCCTTGGCGTCGGATCCAACGAAGTCCATCAGCGCCTGTCGATCAAACTCGCCATCGGCATCGAAGCCGATGTCCTTCTCGGTGTTGTCGGAGGAGCGCCGCACCCGCACGGCAAAGGTGTCCGCACGCGGGTTCAGGTCACGCATACCGTAGGCCGCTTGCAGTTGGCTGATGTCGACCTCCTCGATGTTGCCGATGCCCGTGCGGTCGCCGATCCTTCCACCCTGTGGCATGCCGAGCCGCACCACCAGCTTGTCGTTCACCTCGCGATAGTGATCGCCCTTGATGGTGAAGCGGATCAGTTGGCTGTCTTCCCCCGCCGCGAACTCGACTCGCCTGTAGGCCTCGCCTGCGTAGTCGTCCTCGGCCGCGCCGTTGGAGACACCCTTGGCGGAGCTGTCGGTCGGATCGACGACGTAGCGCACGCTGCCGGCGGCGGTGAGGTCGCCGCTGCGATGGATCACGAAGGCCATTTCGCGCGTGCCATCGGTTCCCTCGATCACCTGGGCGTCCGAGATGGAGTACACCGTCCCCTCGACGGTGCTGCTGGCTTTCTGCTCGCTGACGTTGCCGGCCTTGTCCTCGGTCTTGACGCGGACGTTGACCTTCTCGCCGCCGTGGAAGACATGGGGCTGGCCGGACACCGCCAGTGCGCTCGACGTGTCCAGCACCCAGCGGCCGTTGCTGTCGGTCTGGGTGAGGTAGCTGACCTCGTAGCCGTTGTTCTCGTTGTTGTCGGTGTCGATGTCCACGATGACCGGCGTCAGCGCTTCCGCGTTCCCCGCCAGCGCGGGCTTCTGCAAGACGGCCGCCCCGATGGCGATGACGCTTTCCGGCGGACGCGTGTCCACCGTGATCTTCAGCGGACCGGAGATGGTGCCCTCCATGTCGGCGCGGAAGACGTGTTCGCTGTCGGCCAGAAGCTTGTTGTCCAGCGCCAGGCTCCAGCGCCTGTCGTGGCCCGCCGTCGCGGTGCCCACCTCCTCGCTCCCGTCCAGCTTCCCGTCGTCATTCGCATCGAGGAACACCTTCACCGTTTTCCCGGCGGGCGCGATGCCCTCGAGGTGCAGCGGTGCCTCCTTCGAGCCATTGTTGCGTGTGAACTGATCGCTGCCGCCGGAGCCGGTGTCGGAACCGGGCGCCAGGTAGATGGCCACATCGGACGCCTCATGCACGTACAGCGAGGTGCTCGCTTCTTTCCCCGTGACGTTGCCGGCAACATCGGTCGCCGCCACGCTCACGGTACGCCGGCCCGGCTCGACATCGGCGTCAGCCGTATAGGAGAGCGAGCGCAGCACCTGCGTCGCCTCGTCCTGCGTGAGCGGGAGGTTCGATTCGATCCGCAGCTCCGGATGCTCCCCACCGCTCAGCGTGAGCGTGATGGTCTTGCCCGCGATGAGGGACGGCGGCTGCAAGGTCCCGTCCTTGCCAAGGCGGAGCATCTGGCTTCGATCATCCGCATATTGCTTGCTGAAGATGCCGATCCATTCGCCGTGTCCGCCGGCGGCCTTGTCGAAAGCGCCGGCGACGTTGGAATCGAAACGCAGTGTCAACCGGCTCACGCCCGTCGCCTCGACGACCTGCGCCTTGGTGACGTCAACGATGGTGGCGGCCTCCTGCGCACCGGGAGTGACGAGCACGCTGCGATGGATGCCGGGGTCGTCGCCGTTCAGGTCGAGTTCTGGTGCTGTCTTGTCGATGATGCCCGTGAGCTCCGCCTCCGGGCTCGTATTGCCCGCCAAGCCGGTCTGGCGCACCAGCAGCTTGAACTTTGCCGTGCCGCCGACATCAACGACGTGCGTGGTTCCTCCCGTCAGCCAGGAAGGCTTCGAGGAGCCGCCAGCGATATCAACGATGCTGTACTCCCAGGTGGCGTCCGCCTCGATGCCCTCGACACGGATGGCGCCGTTCCTCGTGATCCGATCAGCACCGCTGATTCCCGAGTCCTCCAACAGCGTCAGCGTGGGTTTGGCGATCTGTGCTTCCTTGGTGAACCCGATCTCCTTGACTTGGCCGGCATTGCCGGCTTGGTCGACCTGCCGCACGAACAGGCGGTAGCTGCCATCGTCCAGCGCGCTGCCATCGAACCTGCGGCTGATATCGCCGTTTTGCCAATGCTGGTCGTCACCCAGGCGGTACTGCCAGGTGGCATAGGCCTCCAGGCCGGAGACGGCGAGGATCGCCTCCTTCGTGATCCCGTCGCTCTTCCCCGCGGTGTCGCCCGCCGCGGCGGTGTCGTTGACGAGCCGGACATCGAGCGCGCCCGGAGCGCTTTTGTCGATGCGGAACGCGAACTCATCGGAGACGCTCTCGTTGCGCGCCTTGTCGATCTGGCGCACCTGGACCGTGTGATCACCGTCCTTCAGGCCCGGGTCCGGAATGGTCGTTGTACTGAACGTGGTCCAGTTCTGGCCCTTGTCCAGGCTGTACTGCCAGGTGGCGCCCGGCTCCAGGCCATCGACACGGATGGCGCCGTTGCTGGTGAGCTCGTCGCTGCCGCTGGCTCCAGAGTCCTCCACGAGCGTCAGCGTGGGCTTGGCGATCTGGGAGTCCTTGTCGACTTGGATCTGCGCAGGCTCGCTGCGATGGCCGCTTTTGTCGACCTCCACGATCGAGAGACTGTTCGGGCCCTCGTTCAGCTCGCCGGCGGCGATTTCGCCGTTCTGTCCCTTGCGCCAGGTCTTTCCGCCGTCCAGGCTGTACTCCCAGTCCTTCGAGGAATCCAGTCCATCGACGCGGACCGTCCCTGAGCCATTCACGGCCTCGGCGCCGTTGCTTGGCGCTCCCACGACCCGCGGTGCAGGCGAAGGCGGCAGTTCAGGCAAGGCATCCGGCGGCGTGGTTCCAGGCGGCGTTTCCGGCGGGATGGTCGGTGGGGTACCCGGTGGCGTTCCAGGCGGCGTTTCCGGTGGGATGGTCGGCGGGGTACCCGGCGGCGTTACGGGGGGAGTCTCCGGCGGGATGTTCGGCGGGGTACCCGGTGGCGTTCCAGGCGGCGTTTCCGGCGGGATGGTCGGCGGGATGTTCGGCGGGGTACCCGGCGGCGTTACGGGAGGCGTTCCCGGTGGAATTTCCGGTGGGATGTTCGGCGGGGTACCCGGCGGCGTTACTGGCGGCGTCAGCGGCGGCGTTCCTGGCGGGGTCGCAGGCGTTTGTGACGGCACCGCTGGAGCATGGCTCCCGCTCGAGCCGCCCGCTGCCACGCCGGCCAGCGTGAGCGCGCCCAATCCAAGTCCAATCAGCCCCGCCTGAGAGAGACTGCCCGCGACGGCTGCCGTTGGCTGGGCAACATCGCCGGCCGCCGCCGCGATCTCTTGATCCGTCGGAGACGCCGCGCTGGCGCCGGCGGACTCCCCTGCGGCGGGTGTCTCCAGCTGGGGAGTCATTTCGTTGTTGGGTGTGGACCGCGGCGCCGCTTGATCCGTCGCCTCTTCGTCGGCTCGCCGCTTCCCGGCGTGAGCCACCCGGAATTCCTTGGCGTCTGGCGCGGAAGTCGGCTTCAGCGTCCGGGGCGCTGGCGTGGAGAGGGTGGAGGTCGTCATGCTCATGGCGCGTTCGTTCGAGAGTTGAAGGAGCGCGTAGTCTCTCGATCCGCCGTCATTCGAACCATGGCTCCAAGGCCATGGTTTCGCCGCACATGAGTAGCCTCAACGGGCGGGACACCCGCCCATTGGGGTGGTCCGCCATCCCCTGTTCGGGTTGATGCTCCTCTTTCGATGGGCATATCCCCCTGCAGTTGCACGGGCACAAAGCAAACGCCCCGCGCGAGGCGGGGCGTTCGTCACCGGGACCGGCTAGCCGGTCACAGCGCGTTCATCTCCTTGAGCAGCCGGTCGGCCTTGTCGACGACCTTCATCTGCCAGAGCATGTAGCGCGCATCCAGGCAGATGCTGCGGTTCATGTGATCGTTGAAGTCCCAGTCCGAGATCACCGCGTCCAGCGTGCCGTCGAACAGCAGACCGACCAGTTCCCCGTTGCCGTTGAGCACCGGCGAGCCCGAATTGCCGCCCGTCGTGTCCAGCGTCGCCAGGAAGTTCACCGGCACCGAGTCCAGCGCCTTCACGCCGTACTTGTCGAAGCGGCGCGCCTTGATGGCCGTCAACTGCTCGGCCGGCGCGTCGAACTCGCCGCTGCCGGTGTGCTTGGCCACGATGCCGCGCAGCGTCGTGAACGCGGTCCAGGTCGTGCCGTCCACGCCCGGCGTGCGTCCCTTCACCTGACCGAAGGCGACACGCAGCGTGCTGTTGGCGTCCGGATAGACCGGCTGGCCGCGGCTGGCCTTGAAGTCGATCTCGGCCTGCATGGCCGCCGAATAGGCCTGCTGCATGCGGCCCGCGAGTTCGCGGTCGCGGTCCTCGCGCGCCTGCTCGTCGGCATGCAGCGCCACGGCGGCCTTGACCAGCGTGTCGGCGCTCGCCTCGAAGGCGGCGGCATCGCGCGACAGCCACGCGCCGCGCTCGGCCTTGTCGGTCAGCGTCGTGCCCGCGTACAGCGCATCCACGCGCGCGGCGACCGCCGCGGCATCCATGCCGGCGCGCACGCCCAGCGCGTTCAGGAACGCGGCGTTCAGCTGATCGGCCGGCTGCGCCAGGTACTGCGTCAGGAAGTGGCTGACGACCTTCTTCTCGACGCCTTCGTCGAAGCGGCGGTCCACCGTCTCCAGCGCCTGCTTGCGGCGCAGCTGATCGCGATCCTGGAAGCCCGCCTTGCGCTCGGCATCGGGCTTGCGGCGCTCGAGCGCCTGCTCATACAGCTCGCCGGCGCTCTTGACCAGGCTCGGCGTCGCGTAGCTCAGCAGGAACTCGCGGCGCACGATGGCCTGGCGCTCGGCGATCAGGCGGTCCACCTCGGCCAGCGCCGGGCCGTAGGTCGCGCGGCGCTTGGCGTCGGCATCGACCCAGGCCTTCATCTCGCCGAAGGCCGCCTGCTTGCGCGCGAGGATGTCGCTGCCCGCGTAGCTGGCCATCTGGCCCTGGTAGTTCTTGTAGTAGTTGTTGACCCCGGCCACGGTGTTGGCCAGTTTGATCTCGGCGTCGCGGCGGCCGGCGGTCGCCTCCTTGATCAGGTCGAGCTGCTCGCCCATCGCCTTGACGCGATGCGGGAAGTCCCACGCGAAGGCGAAGTCGACCTCCTGCGGCAGGCGATGCCGGTTGGTGCGGCCCGGGTAGCCGGCCACGGCCACGAAGTCGCCCTCGCCGAGCGGCGAGCTCGCCAGCTTCAGGAACTGCGCGGGCTGGAAGGGCTTGTTGTCCGGGCCGAAGTCCGCCGGCTTGCCGTCCGGGCCGACATAGGCGCGGTAGAAGCTGTAGTCGCCGGTGTGGCGCGGCCACATCCAGTTGTCGGTGTCGCCGCCGAACAGGCCGACGCCCTCGGCCGGCGCGTGGACCAGGCGCACGTCGCGGATCTCCAGCTGCTTGGTCAGCTGGTACATCAGGCCGCCGTAGAACGCGCCCACCGAGCAGCGATGGCCGGCGTCCTTCTCGCAGGCCGCGACCAGCGCCTTCTCGTTGGCCTCGATCGCGTCGATGCGGGCCTTGCCCTGCAGCGCGGCGGTCTTCCTGTCGATCACCTGGCCGGTGACGTCGGTCAGCGCGACCGTGACGAGGATGCGGCTGCCCGGCGCGGCGGGCAGCTCGTCGGCCAGCGACGCGGCCAGGAAGCCGTGCTTCAGCAGGTCCTTCTGCGGCGTCGAGTTGTACTGGATGCTGCCGAAGGCGCAGTGGTGGTTCGTCACCACCAGCCCCTGCGGAGACACGAATGACGCGGTGCAGCCGCCCAGGCTGACCACCGCCCCCATCGGATAGCCCAGCGGCTGGGACAGGCGGGCGGGATCGAACTTCAGGCCCGCGGCCTTCATGTCCTTGGCCACCAGTGGCAGCTGTTGCGGCATCCACATGCCTTCATGCGCCTGGGCGCCGGCCGCGGCGCCCAACGCCAGCGCGGCCCACATCAGTCGTTTCATTCGCGGGACTCCTGTCCACCTTCTGAGAAGGGGCGAACCATACACGAGGCCGGATGGCCGCCCCCCGTGCCGGTGGACACCCTCTCCCGCCGCCACTCCGCGTTCTTGGGATGGGAAAACCCTGACTCGAAACTTACACTCCAGCCCATTCGTCCGACCCGATCCCGTTCAGGAGTGATGTCATGACCCTCAAGCAGCTCAGCCAGGTGAAGCGCTGGATGGTGATGCACAGCGGGCGTCATCCGGTGGAGCTGGCGGTCTGGAACCTGGTGCTGACGATCTGGATGCTGGGTTTCATGGGCGTGCCGGGCGCGCTGCTGACGCAGGCCTGGATCGCGCTGCCGCTGTGCCTGCTGGCCTGGCTGCTGCCGATGGTCTACACGGGCGGCCGCCGCCGTTTGCATGATGCGGGCCGCCTGCGCTGCGACTGGCTGACCGCCCTCTAAGCCGACCGCGCCGATCGCTGGACCGGCGGTGCCGGTGCCCCTTGAAGCGAATGCCGAGCGGGCGCAGGCGTTTGAGCGGAAAGGGGCACCGGCACTGCCGGTCCCTGCTCGGTCCACGCAGTACCGGTCCACGCAGGCCCGGTCCACGCAGGCCCGGTCCACGCAAGCCGCGCTTGACATCATCGTCACTTCTGACGATGATTCGCCGCATGAAGTATCCAGGCGGCAAGGGCAAGACGTTCCAGCACGTCATCAACCTGATGCCTCCGCACCGGGTGTACATCGAGACGCATGTTGGCGGTGGCGCGGTCCTGCGCCACAAGCTGCCGGCGGCGCGGTCGATCGCCATCGACGCTGACGAACGGGTCATTGCGCACTGGCGCGCGATGGCGCTTCCCGGTGTCGAGTTCGTTCACGGCCGGGCGGAGGATTTTCTCGCGCGGCATGCGTTCGAGGGTGATGAGCTGGTCTACGTGGATCCGCCCTATCACCCCGAGACGCGGCGCCAGACGCGCATCTACCGGCACGAGTACGACGCCTCCGATCACGAGGCGCTGCTGGCGCTGCTCGCGGCGCTGCCGTGCCGGGTGATCGTGTCGGGCTACGCGCACCCCGCTTATGACGCGCTCCTTCGGGGGTGGCGCACGGTGGAGTTCCGCGCGAAGACGCACACCGACGTGCGCACGGAGACCCTGTGGTTCAACTTCGAGCCGCCCGAGATCCTTCACGACAGCCGGCATCGCGGGGCCAATTTCCGCGAGCGCCAGACCAACAAGCGGCGTCTTGAACGCCTGCAAGAGCGTGTCCATGCCATGGATCCGGTCGAACGCGCCACGTTCGCCCAATGGCTGAACACCACTTATCCAGCCGCCCAGAGAAGCGGCGTTTCCGCAGTCCCATGACCCAGATCGTTGCCATCGTTTCCCGCCACGGCTCCCTTCAACGAGAACTTCCTGATCCTGACCACCTGCTCCTCTCCGGCGTGCGCTGGGGCGCCATCGAGGAGTTTCCGACGCCCGCCTACTGGACGCAGCAGGCGCTGAAACACCGGCTCGAGGCGCCGGCCGTCATGGCCTCGGGGCGCTCGCTGGCCGAGGAGGTCGGCGCGTCGCTGCTGGGCGGCCCCGGCATTCCGGCGGCCGTGGGGCTGGCGGCGTTCGCGCGGGTGCGCGAGCGCGGCGCCTTCGTGCAACCCGGCGTGTCCGAAGCGACGCTGACCGATTGGCTGAGCGAGCCGCTCGACGTCCAGGGCAAGCTGCTGAGTTTCCGCTTCGCGGCGCAGAAGGCGCGGCATCTGGCGGTGGTGATGCCGGCGCTGCTGTCCGCGCCGGACTTCGAGGCCGGACCGGACGTGCGCAACTGGCTGATGGAGCTGCCGGGGGTCGGACCGAAGACCGCGTCGGCGATCGTGCGCGGCTGGTCGGCCTGCGAGGAGGTCGCGCTGCTGGACACGCACCTGCTACGCGTGGGCCAGGTGATCGGGCTGTTCTCGCGCAAGCTGACGGTCGAGCGCCATTACCTCGAGGCCGAGGCGCGCCTGCTCAAGCTGTGCGCGGCGATGGACGTCCGGCCCTCGGAGCTGGAGGCGGTCGTGGCGGCGGAGATGAGCCGCTCGCCGGAGACGGCGCGCTTCCTCGTGGACCACCTGAAGGCGACGGAGCCGGCGGCGAGAACCGCGGCCACGGCCAGGCCGCGCGCGATGCGCGAGCCCGAGCAGATCGCGCTGGTCTTCACCGCCTGAGCGCGCCGGCCAGGCGGTCAGGCGGTCAGGCGGGCACGCGATCAGGCGGTCAGGCGGTCAGGCGGAATCCCGCGACGACCTGCGACAGCCGCGCGGCCTGTTCCTTCAGCGCCTCCGCGGCGGCGGCGGACTCCTCGACCAGCGCCGCGTTCTGCTGGGTCATGCCGTCCAGTTGCGACACCGCGGCATTGACCTCGGTCAGGCTCTGCGTCTGGCCGCCGCTGGCGGCGGCGATGTCGCGGATCAGTTGATTGACCTGATTCACCGCGTCGACCACCTGGCCCATCGTCGTGCCGGCGTCGCCGACGGCGCGGGACCCCGTTTCCACCTGCTCGACGGACTCGGCGATCAGCGCCTTGATCTCGCGCGCGGCCTGCGCGCTGCGCTGCGCGAGTCCGCGCACCTCGGCGGCCACGACGGCGAAGCCGCGGCCCTGTTCGCCGGCGCGGGCGGCCTCGACCGCCGCGTTGAGGGCGAGGATGTTGGTCTGGAACGCGATGCCGTCGATCACGCCGATGATGTCCGCGATGCGCCGCGACGAGTGCTGGATCGCCGACATCGTCTCGACCACGCGGCCGACCATGTCGCCGCCCCGCGTCGCCACGCCGGCCGCGTCCTGGGCGATGCGGCTGGCTTCACCGGCACTGCTGGCGCTCTGGCGCGCGGCGTCGGTGAGCTGATGCATCGCGGCCGAGGTCTGCTCCAGGTTCGAGGCCGCCTGCTCGGTGCGGGCCGAGAGGTCGCTGCTGCCGGTCGCCACCTCGCGGCTGGCTTCGGCGATCTGGTCGGCGCTCGTGCGGACCGTGGAGACCGACGCATGCAGCGCGTCCCGCATCCGGCCCAGGGCCCGCAGCAGGTCGCCCAGTTCATCGCGCCGCGAGGCCGCGGCCAGGTCGCGCAGGTCGCCGCCGGCGATGCGGTCGGCCACCGCCGACGCCGCGCGCAGGGGCTGCGTCAGCGAGCGCGTCAGCAGCCATCCGACGACCGCGCCCAGCGCCATCGCGGCGGCGACCAGCGTCCAGATCGCGCCCAGCACCACGCGGTAGTCCTCGCGCGCCTGCGCATGCGCCTGCTTCGCGCCGTCGCCGTTGATCTCGACCAGCTCGGCCAGGCGCTGGGTCACGAGCCGGAAGGACGCCCGGGAGTCGCCGCGCAGCAGCGCCGTGGCGTTTTCCCGCTGTCCTTCCGTCAGCAGGCGGACATAGCGCTCCTGCACGGCGCGGTAGACCTGGACCTGGCGCACCAGTTCGTCAAAGACCGGGCGCTCGCGCTCGCTGATGCCGAGCTTGTCGTAGGCGGCCAGATGCTCCGGCAGCAGCTTCCATTGCGCGGGCAGGCGGGCGCTCTCTTCGGCGACCGCCTTGGCATCGCCTCCCACCAGCATCTGCAGCTCCGCGCGGCGCATCTGGTTCATCGACTCGCCCATGGCGCCCAGCAGGCGGGTGCTGGGCAGCCAGTTGGCGGCCAGATCCTCGACCCGATCCTCCACCTGCGCCACGCGGGTCGCCGAGAAGGCCCCCATCGCCAGCATCAGCAGCACCAGCAGCGCGAAGCCCATTCCGAGCCGCACGCCGACCTTCAAGTCGGACAGCATCCGCATGACAACCTCCCTGGCGCCGATTCGATCCGGCGTTGATCCGGGAAGCTAGCACCAGTCCGTCAGGATTCCCAGCCCCTCGACAAGGGGCGCGTGCTCACGGGAAGGGGCCGGCGCCGGCCGCGGCTTCCTCTTCATCGTCGCGGCTTTCCGGCGACGGCGCCCTGCCGGGCGGCAGCCAGTAGCGCCGGCGCCGCGACCGTTCGCAGCCTGAGAACACCGGCTCCGCGCGATCGCTGCGCCATCGCCACGCGCCGCACCGGACGGTGTTCAGCAGGATCACGCCCGCCTCGGCGTATCGCGCCACGATGTCGGGTTTCGGATGGCCGAAGCGATTGAGGTAGCCGGACTGCACCACGGCGACGCGCGGGGCCACCGCGTTCACGAACGATGACGAGGACGAGGTCCGGCTGCCGTGATGCGGCACGACCAGCACTTCGGACGCCAGTCCGCCGCCCTCGCCGCCCTCGCCGGCCTCCCGCACCAGCCGCGCCTCCTGCGGCGATTCGATGTCGCCGGTGAGCAGCACGCGCCGCCCGGCCGCTTCGACGCTCAGCACGCAGGATCGCGCGTTGGGCGTCCTCAACCTTGATGAGGCCGGCGCGTCCACCACGCCGGCATCGATCGGCCACAGCACCTCGAAGCGCACGCCCTCCCACTCCCAGCGCTGCCCGCGCCGGCACGCCTCCCCGCCCGGCACGGCGCCGAGCCGCCGCGCCACCGGCATGGCCCGCAGCAGACTCATCGTGCCGCCGGCGTGGTCCTGGTCCTCATGGCTGACCATCAGCAGGTCCAGCCGCCGCTCCCCGAGGCCCCGCAGCAGCGGCAGCAGCACGCGCTGGGCCGCGTCGGAACCCGGCCCCCAGCGCGGTCCGGCGTCGAAGACCATCGTGTGCCGATGCGTCCGCACGAGGGCCGCGCCGCCCTGCCCGACATCGGGCAGCCACAGCTCGACATGGCCCGGCGCCGGACGCTCGACGGCCGGCCACAGCATCGGCACGCAGAGCGCGAGCCCGCCCAGCCGCGGGCGCCAGGGCCACGGCATCGCCAGCGCCACGCCGCCCAGCAGCCCGAGCGCCTGCGCCCACCCCGGCGCCCACGGCAGATGCCAGACGGCGAGCGGCAGTCCGCGCATCGCCTCGAGCAGCGCGTTCAGCAGCGCGACGAGCCAAGCGCCCAGCGTCCACAGCGGCGCGAAGCCCGCGCCGAGCATCGCCAGCGGCGTGATCACGTAGGACACGAGCGGGATGGCGACGGCATTGGCGATCAGGCCCACGATCGAGAGCTGCTGGAACAGCAGCAGCGTCAGCGGCGCGAGGCCGAGCGTCACCAGCCATTGCGTGCGCCAGGCCGCGCGCAGGGCGCCGCGCCAGCCGGATCCGGATTGAAGATCAGCCGCCATCAGCAGCGCGACCGCGCAGAAGGACAGCCAGAAGCCCGCCTGCGTCAAGGCCCAGGGATCGGCGGCGCAGACGGCCGCGGCGGCGGCGCACAGGCTCGTCGGCCATGGCCAGCGCGCGCCCGCCTGGCGCAGCAGCGCGAGGATCGTCAGCAACCCGGCGGTGCGCTGCGCCGGCACGCCCCAGCCGGAGAACACGGCGTAGAGCACGGCCGCCGCCACGCCCATCCACATCGCCGCGCGCGGCGCGGGCCAGCGCAGGCACAGACGCGGGCTGCGGCGCCAGACCCAGCCGGCGGCCGCGCCGGCGAGCCACGCGAACATCGTCACGTGCAGTCCGCTGACGCTCAGCAGATGGGAGACGCCGGTGTCGCGGTACAGCGACCAGTCCGAGGCGCTCACTGAATCTGGGCAACGTAGTCCCACTCCGTGGAAATAGTTGCCCGCAAATCCTGAACGACGGCGAAGTGCACGCTGCCAGACCGCCGTAAGCGACAACGGAGAGTTGCCCGCAAGCGCCTAGATGTTCGATTCCATCGGACCAAGCGGTCGATGACTTACCCAGTTGAGCCACGAACGAGACCCGGGAGCTGCGCGGGCCAATTCGAGTGGCCAGAGCCAATATCGGCTCAACGCCGACTGAAACCAAATGTATCCCGCCCTACGCACGCCGCTCAACCTGGGCAAATAGTTCCCAGCCCGCAGCTCACCTGGGCAATGAAGTTCCCCGCTACCCGAATGGCACCCGGCGCCAGGGCCGGGTAACCGAGAAATCAGCCTTCAAGAAGTGCTTGGGAGGGGCGAAATGTGCACGTCCAGAATCGCCTCGCAAACTGAGCTCCCATGAGCCATGTGCAGCGAAGGGACGAGCTCCTCGCTCAACGCCCAATCGATGAATCGCTCCCATCCGTGTCGAAACGGATTGCCCTCTAGGGCAATGCCGGCGGCGACCGTCAACGGAAGGCAGGCCTGCTGTAAGGCGTCGAAGAATTGCTCCCACTCTTCTTCTGCAGGTTGCCCGCATCTGCGCGCTGAACTGAACGGGACGTTGAACGTCGTTGGTCCGTCCAAGGAACAAACCGCCGCAACCGCATCCTGCAACTCCCGCCACTGCCGGTCGGCCCAGGCAATCGCAAGCACATTGACCTGTTGGGGCTCTCCAGATGTGCGCAGATGGGAGAGTCTTCTTCTGTCCCTTGCACGAAGCTTTTCGCCGAGGGTTCCTGTCATTACGTTCCTAAGTCTGCCGTTCCTTTGGCAGTTGTGAAACGTATAGACATCGGCTCTATACAAGGCTCACCGTCCCAGATTCGGGCCGATGTGAGGCGCAGGCGGAGGCTGGCGGACGGCACGGCGCACTCAACGGCGACGGCGTGCGAGGTAGATAAAAACAGGGGGAGAAGTCAGGCGTCCAAAGCGGAGCCCCGCGGCAGCTCCTTCGGGAGCACGCTTGAAAACAAGTCCACGTTGAGGTCGAGTGCAACCGAGCACTGCATCAAGAACGCAGTGCTGAAGGTGCCTCGATGCAGCTTGCCCTTCAACGACGCTTCGGTCTCCTCCAAGCCAAGCGCACGAAGGCGCTGCGCCAAGCCGGCGAGGCTCAGCCCGGCGCGTTTGAGCTCCGCCTTGACCAGCCGCGAGGCCGCATCGTTCCAATCGAAATCGTTCAACACTCCCCCCTAAATCAGGGATAGGCGGATTCAAGAACAGAACTAAAGTTCCATAAATAGAACTTTCGTTCCGTAAATGAAACTGTCGCGCCACTGCGGGCGACTCGTTGCGAGTACTGTACTCCCGAGCCCGGCCGCAGCTACCTACTTCCGGTCCTGCTCTTGCTTTGCTTCCTGCGGCTATGCAGTTCGACGTAGCTCATGTCCAGCGCATCGAGCTTCAGCACTCGCAGCAAGCGGAGCGCGAACGCGAAAGAGAAGCCTCCTCGCTGCACTCGCTGTGCGAGGCTCTTCGGCGTCACTTGGTCATACCCAAGCCCATTTAAATCTTCGCTCAGCTTTTCGTAGCTGACGCGCCGCCGCTTTATCTCCACCTCTATCAACGTTCGGGCCTCGATGTCCCATTCGTCGGGTGGCTTTCGCGAGGTGCGCTCGCTCGGTTCGACTTTTGGCTCCATGCGAGAAGCCTAAATTCTCGCGCCCGCGCCACAGTCCTCCAAATCACCCTCAAAGTCTGCCAATTGGAGGCCATTACCTCCAAGCCACCCAGTATTTCATCCAACGGGACTCGCTCTCGTCCGTTTGGCAGATTCGTATAAGTGCCGCTGCTTCACGGGGTCACGCCGCGACATCTTCGCGCGGGGAACCAAAGGAACAAGTGATGAACAGGACCAAATCCGGCAAGCAACCATCGAAGGCCGGCCCCAGGAAATGGACGGAAGCCACCCTCAAGAAGCGCAAAGAGGCGGGTTTCGGCCGCGGACATGGAGCGGATTACATGCCTGCAATCCGAGTCCAAGACTTCTCGTCGCGCGGCGTGCAAAGCCGTATCCCGAGCGAGAAGCTCGGGCGCACTGTCCATCTTCATTCCACCATCGAACGCGCATTCTTCATTACCGCTGAGCAGGACCCGACTGTGGAGGAACTCGAAGAACAGCGGCCGATGGACCGCTCTGTGACGTTAGGCGCGGCAGCCTTGTTAGGCATCCGCCATCCCACCTACCCGGGTGGCCGGGTTCCGGTGGAGATGACCCTCGACGCCCTGGTGACGCGGCGGGTCGACGGCAAGACGACGCGAATCGCCTACGACATCAAAGAAGAGCGAGCGCTGTCGGACCCGCGGGTCATCGAGAAGCTCTCCCTGCACAAGGCCTATTGCGCTCACGTAGGCGTTGCACATCGCATCTTCACTGAGAAGTCCATTGACCCGCGCGTTATTCGGAACATCGACTGGATGCGAGGCGCGTCGCCGGCGCCAGGGGAAGTACTTCCGGTGGTCGACCTATTCGACCGCTACTCGCCACGAATGGAAGCCGAGGTGAATTCGGCCAACTTCGAGGGGATGACCGTTCGAGCCTACTGCGCGGATTTTGATTCCCGACAGAGTCTCCCGAGGGGTTGCGGTCTGCGGCTGTTCCGCTCGCTCGCCTGGGAACGCCGTGTTCCTATTGACCTGACCTTCTCACCTGTCGAGCTGCAACTGCTGGGCGAGGCCAACGGCCCGCGTTCGTCGGAGGGCCCCGGGAAGTGAATTTCTACGCAGTCAACGATGACGTCCGCAAGGGCGACAACACCTACGTCATCATCTCAATGCAGAAGGCTGGGGTCCTGCGCAGCGAAAGTACCTTCGTTGCACTACAAAGAGATATCAAGAACCCGTTGCCTGTAATTTGGACACGCTCAGAGATTACAGAGTGGGAGAACACGAAGCAGATTTTGCGTGTTGGCGCGTCGAAAATTGAGCGCCCGCATACAGAGGGACAGGCAGACATCGCACGTAGAGACGTTCGATGGAACCGAATCTTCGACATACGCGACGACGTCCGACTCTACGAGAAGTCGACTCGCAACAAGTTTCTAACGGAGCACGCCACATCCATCGGGACGAACAAGGAGACGCTTCTTGACGACCTTCGCCGATACTGGCTTAACGGCCAACACAAGGATGCCCTCCTCGGCGACTTTTGGCGTTGCGGACAACTCACCGAAGGGAACTCCTTCAGCGTCGACATCGAACATGAGGACGGTGTAGAGCAGGTCCGACGCCGAAACGCGGATGAAACGTTGCCGAGGAAACCGAAGAAGCCTCGAGGGCGTCCGCCCTCGGATGGCAACTACAGCATCATGAACATCACCCGTGCATTGCACGAACAGATAGTTCAACTTGGACGCAAGTACTACCTTCGCGACAAAAAGTACACGTTGCGGGGCTTCGCAAAGTTCTACCTCAGAAGGTTCTTCGTTGCTCGGGACGAGAACGGAAAGATGCGCCGCGATGACAAGGGAGCGGCTCTTCTTCAGCCCTTAGGAATGCGCCCAACGGCAGACCAGATTCGCAAGGTCGTTCGACATGCTTTGAGCCACGCGGAGCTCATCTCTGGACGTGAAAGCAAAGCTCACTTCAAGAACAACCATCGCGCAAAGCTCGGTGGCAGATGGGCCTTCAGTATCACGGCTGGACGGGTCTACGAGATTGACGCGACCATCTTCGACTTGTGGCTGGTATCGAAGTTCAGCCGGCGGACGATTATTGGAAAGGCAACGCTCTATCTGGTTGTCGACCGAGACAACGGGCTCGTCGTTGGACTGTCGCTCTCCTTGGAGTCCCCGCAGTGGGAAGGAGCGTGCCAAGCGATTGTGAGCATCTCTCAGGACTGGGAAGCGCTTTGCAAACGTCTGGACGTTCCATACAACGCTGCGGCCTGGGTTGCACAAGGGTACTTCCCCAGCTGCTTTGTCTATGACCGAGGTGACGGTCAGGTCACGATGGCCGGGACTCTAAGCGAGAAACTTCCAATTGAAACCTGGAACCTTCCTGGCTTCATGAGCAGTCTGAAGGGAACGGTTGAATTTGGGATTAGCGCGACTCAAGCTCCCATTCGCGAAATGGCACCAGGCGGTTCGCTGCCGAGTCAGGCGAAAAAGCGGCGAGCAAAGAAGTACGAGAAGGACGCAGAGTACGACCTGGACCATCTCCTGGCGTCGGTGGTGGCAACCGTACAGAGTCACAACGTCACCGCTCGGACGTCCAAAGAGATTTATCCGCAGGACGTCGCTCGAGGACACCTACTCAGCCCGGCCGAGCGCTGGCAATACAGCATGGAGAACGAGGGTGGGATGGGCCGGCGCTACACGCATGACTTCATCAAGAAGGCGCTCGAACCCACAGGCACTGCGCAAGTGACCCAGAAGGGCGTGAAGTTCAAAGGTCTTCTTTACGAGTTCGATGAAATCAGGTCTCTGGGGTGGGCCACGACTGCGTCGGTAGAGGGCCAATCCCCCGTCACCGTCTCTTACTCGCCTCTGTGGGTCGACGAAATCACCATCAATGACCCGAAGCGACCTTCGGTCACCTACAAGGGCCGGCTCGTCGCACGGCACAAGGCGCACTTCTCGAACTACTCGTTCGCGGAGTACGAGCGCTTCAAGACCCTTGCTCGCCGATTGAGTCGGCAGGGTCAGCACCTCGAGCTTGCGCACCAGATTGCGCTGGATGAGGACCTCGAGGCGATTGCGAAGAGTGCGGCAGCGGAGAAGAAGAAGGAAACCGGAGGAAAGAAGTCCTCAACAACGAAGACCGGGGGAATTGAGTTGCGTCAGAAGGAGAAGCAGGAACGTCGCTCACAAATCTATGGCGGCGTCACAGCGACGGAGTCCGACGGGCCGGTCGAGAAGTCCGGACCGACGACTGAGCCCCCGATGGCTGCAGCGACCAAGGACGTTCCCGAAGCACCGAAGGTCGACCGAATGAAGTCGCCGGAGCGTGTGCTACCTGGCAACGACAACTACTTTGAACTCCAAGACGAACTTGGAATCTGATTGAACGAGTTACGAGATGAAGAACGAATTGAACATTGATGGCGTCAACGGATACTGCGACTTTCCGTTCGTCGAAGCAATCTATCGGAAAAGCGAGATTCCCGAACAACGCGGAAACATCCTCATCGAGGCGCTTCCCGCTATCCCCGACGATGCCACGCTGCGCCGCCAGCTGCATGTCCTCCCGCCCTTCAACGAGCAGGAGCGACGGCTTCCTGACCACATTCGTGGTCAGTTGGTCCGGCGTGTGCGCGACATCTTCATTGCCACTCCGCGGGTGGTCGAGTTGGCGCGCTCCATGATGTCGATGGTGCATGCTGGCTATGAGCGACGTCGCCCTAACACTCAGGAGTCCATCAGCTCGCTCCGGGCCCTCTACCAAGCTCAGATGACCGGTGATTTCGTGTCGGTTAAGCAGACCGCCGAAATCGCAAAGTTCTCGATGACCCTCACAGGGCCCTCGGGACAAGGGAAAAGCACCGCAATTGGCCATATCCGAGGCCTCTTGCCACCGGTCATTTACCACCCGCAGCCCGGCATCTGGCAGCTCCCGTTCCTCGTTGTCGAGATGTCGACCGACGGACGCGATGTGCACCAGCTCGCCACGGAGATTGCGTCGGAAATGGACAAGCTTCTCCCAGACGCCGGCTATGCGGAACTGATGAAGCGAACGACCACGACCAATGCCAACTACCGGCTCGGCGCAGTGTTGCGGACCGCGCGTGAGCACGGCCTTGGGATGCTCATCGTCGATGAGGGTCAGAGCCAAGCCGTTTCGTCGGGGCGCGACGGCGGAACCCAAGCTACCGCCAAGGAGACCACGGTCGCCAAGGCCCTCACCACGGCTTCTAACACCAGCGGAGTTCCGACCATGATTGCCGGTACGCCTGAACTGAAGACCAAGCGGGAAGCTCGGTTCACCACCGGTCGCCGCGGGTCGGGAAGCGGCTCGGCGGCATGGGGCAACCTGACTCGGACTCGAACCAACAACGGTGGCGACTTCGAAACGCTGTTGAAGGTTCTGTTCAAGTATCAGTGGGTGCGGAACCCCATCAGCTACTCCGATGAGTTCGCCGACCTCTACTTTGACCTCACGCAAGGTGTCCCCGACATCATGGTGAAGCTCTGGGAGGCCGTTCAGATTGAAGCCATCTCCTACAAGCAGGAAGCAATCTCGGCCGAGCTGCTCCGTGTGGTGCTCGGCAAGTACTTCGCGATGAGCGAGAACGGCCTGCTCTATCTGAAGCATCGGAGCAAACTCCCGAAGGATGTTCGGTTCGTCACCGACCTCGCCGAGAGTGACCAGACGATGGAACAGCGCGTTTACGATGAAACGGGCATGCCGATGGTCCTCGCCCCGTTGGGCGTGCATCCCTATCAGGACGGACATCAGCTGCAGTCGAGCAGCCACTTCGCAGGGACTGGTGCGACAGCCGAAAGCAGTCAGGCCAAGGACGCTGCTGCACCCGAGGCCAAAGCCACCAAGGTAAAGAGGCCGGCTAAGCAAAAGGTCATTCCCTCTCCGCTTCCGGCCGTTCTCGACCCTTCTGTTGCGGCCTCGGCCGACATCCGGGGCACGACTGACCCGAAGGCATTGGGGCTGGTCACCGCTGCTGAATTCGCTTTGTGAGATATCTGCTTCAGCGCCCGCGGCCAGATGAACTTCTGGGCAGCGTTTGGATTCGCACCGCCCGAGTGGGCGGTGTTTCTTTGAAGACAACCGCTCGACTACTCGTGGGTCAGCTCGGCTGGACCCCGTCGCTTTTAGGATACGGCCACTTGTGCGCGATGGCCGGCTTCTTGAGGCTCCCGCCGCAAGAAGTTCTGTGGCGGCACACCGTCTTTCCCTATCTGACCGCCCACTTCGGCGGCCCAACCTTCGACCAAGCCGTCTCAAATGCTTACGCGACAGGGAGGACGGCGGTTGGGACCGCTTCTGTCATCCAAGCCGCGTCCACCTTCGTGCCTCTACGTCGATTCTGTAGGACCTGTGCCGAAGCCGACGTAGCCCGATGGGGCACAAGCCACTGGAGAAGGTCTCACCATCTCCCCGGCGTTCTCTACTGCCTTGAGCACGGAGAAGCGCTCCGTGAGACCACGCTACCGAGCGCCAACTCCTGCTACGACACGTCACTGCCCCATGAGGCGAAGGGACACCCAGCCGTCCGGGGGCCGAGAACCTTCTTCGATGCCCACCTTGGCCGCATCTCCTCAGCGGTTCTGAACCGCACTCCCGGACCAGCTAAGGTGCTTCCATCGAGCCACTATCGAGACGCCTTAGTCGAAGGCGGCCTTCTTGCGCCCGGCCGCGATGTAGAGCGAGGTCGTCTGTCGAGCTGGGCCCTTGCGCTGCTGCCACGCGCCCCGTCTGCCCTCGGGCTACACGGCAGCGACGGCAGCCTCGCCTGGATGGCTCGAATGCTCACTCTGAAGCCATCGCATCCACCGGGAACGTATAAACATGTGCTGTTCGCCACAGCCTTGGAGGCCTATAAAGCGGGCGGCCAGCCCATCGACCTCACGTTCGTCTCTAACGGTCCTGCGGCGGCGTCCAAGGTAGCGATTGATGCGAAGTACGCAAGAGCTGTCCGCGCTGTGGTCCGACGGTATCTGGCGCTTGGCGAGCGAGTCCGCATCTGCGATGCGTTGACGGAGGCAGGCTGCTGGTCCGCGTATCGGCACAACCGCGAGGCGTTTCCTCGCGTGCATGCGGCGGTTGAGGCGTTGAAATCATCCGACGCGTGCATGCGTCCGCTCTGGGGCAAAGGCAGAACGACCTGAAGCCTCGCCGTGGGCTGAGCATGGCTAAATCTGCGGAGCTGTACATCCTCACAAGGATGTACAGAAATGAAGTGGATTACAGCTTTCTCTAGAACCCCCATGAGGCAGTTGGTGGCGCACGTCAGCGACGCAGCCGGGAACATGTCCGTGACTGCGATACGCGACGTCGACTACCGCATTGATGCACAGAGGTATGGCTCGCCCCGTCACCTCCAGGTCAACCCTTCCCACTTCGCTCGCACAACTTGCAACGAGTACCGAAAGGGCCCACTGGCTGGGCTAGCTGCGGCAAACCAGGGTATCTTCGAAGGAACGGTGAACGGCCTGCGCCTACTCATTCCGGCCCAGACTCTGGTGCGTGCATTATTCGGTTCGCATGCGCGAGTGCGGACATGGCTTATGCACCCGAACGGGCTCAACATCGGCGCTCTGCAAGTTGAGAAGCTTCAGGGCCGAAAGGCATTCACGCCCAAGGCCACCTTCGCCTGGCTGACCTCCCATCCCGACACCCAAGCCTCGTGGGCAAGCGTCTTCGCCAACGCGCTGAGCGGCCGACTCGACCTAACGCCGCCGGACGAGACCTGTAACTTCAGCGTCTGGGGTTTCAACGTCGAAGGGACGTTCCACGTCACTCACCTGGTTCTGATGGAAGTTCAGCACGCCGAGTCGACGCGACCCATCCGTCCCAAAAACGGCATCAAGACCGGGAACTACTTCGACGCACGCGTGTCGCGCATCACCTCGAACGGCAGACTGACAGACGACCAATGGCGGCTCATCTGCGGCGACCTGCGTGAGGCATTTCCGCCCATTGGAGGCAAGCCGGCATACACACTCCGACAACGCTTCGAGATGCTCCTGTTCAAGCGGGGTAGCCAGCTCCGATGGAACGCTCTGAACTGGCCCGCGGCGGCGCTGGCATCGGCGCAGCGCTTTTCGAAGAAACTCAATAAAACCGACCTGTGGGACAGATTGCTGGAAAGACTCATTGCGGTTGCGGAAGACCATGCACCGGTGCGGCTGCCTGGCGGCCTTGAGGACCAAGGCCTTGGTCACCGCGCCTCGGCCAACGATGGACCCGGCCCACAGACTGCTGCGGCCTAGCCATTCCCTCGAACGCTCAGCCGTGGGCCGCTCGCGGCGCGGACGCCGTCTGAGAAACGTAGAACGGCGCTAAAGAAGCGGAAGGCTGGTTCAGCACGACTCCCGTTCTGGGACACCTTGAGAATAGACATGGAGGTTCTTCCGGGTCTGATTTGGCGTGCACTTTCGGAGCATCAGACTGATGGGTGGTGGTGTTCCAATAGATTTGTCAAGGTCACCTTAGGGTGTTCTATCGAGGGTGGCCCCGTGGCCGCCGCTCGGCACTCCGCCAGAGGATGGGTGGCTTGCTTCTGAATAGCGCAGTGTTCTAATCCAACGCATCCTCGCACCCTCCACTCCATAGATGGGGCTCCAATGGCAAAGAACCTGAAACAAGTCCTGGACCAAATCGACCGCCTTCAGCGCCAAGCCGACCTGCTGAGGGCGAAGGAAGTCGAAGAGGTGGTTGCGAAAATCAAGGTAGCAATTGACCACTACGGAATCACGCCAAAGCAACTGTTTGGGAGGACTTCAGTAAAGTCCTCGAGCAAGGCCGCGACACCCAAGGCAGGAACAGCCAAACGAGCCGCGAAATACCGCGGTGAGAATGGCGAGAGCTGGGGCGGCATGGGTAAGCGCCCGCGCTGGTTCTCGGAGGCACTAGCTTCTGGGAAGACGCCGGAATCGATGCTGTTGGCGGGAGGTCAAACATCCGCCTCCACTGCCGGAGGTTCACGCAGGAATTCCACGGCCGCCGGCAACGCCTCAGTCCAGCCAGAGCAGTCAAAGGCGCCGAAGAGGTTGGCTCGCGTGGGTGCACCGAAGTATCACGACGGCGCCGGCAGAACCTGGACGGGCAAAGGGAAGCGGCCGGCATGGTTCGTTCAAGCGCTCGCCGAGGGAAAATCGGCTGAAGACTTGGCCATTTCAAGAACCTGACTCACTTGGCCGCAGATGTATCTCGGTGACTCCAACCAGCGGTCGCAGGCGTACGACCGCACAGCTACTCGACCGCGTCGGGAGAGCGCGTTCTAGACGCCAGCGAAAGGCCAGCGACCACCTAACCGGCAATTCCGTGGAGCTGCCGATGGCGCGCGAGGAACTCCTTCAGGCCGGGGGATTCCGAGAAAATTCCGTACCGAAGTCTCTTCTCCCTATGCGCCCCAAAGCGCACAAGGTCGAGACTCGCGGCTTTGGGGCCGAAGACCATCTTCCCGTTGTTTGAGAAGCCGATTAGCCCCCTATCGAACAGCTTATCAAGGCTTGGAGTGAGCAGAAGTCCGTTGTCGACCGACCACCGCTCAGCTGTGCTTTCGCACTTCTCCCATGGCCAGATGTGTGACGCAATGAGTAGCTGAGCGGAGCCAACTTCTTCCACCGCGCAGACCCTCCATCTCTCGACCAATTGCCGTTTAAACCAGCTTTGCCCGATTCTTTGTTTCACTAGCGCTAGGCGTTCCGAGTCCTCCAGCCCGAGCTTCTCGATGCGCTCAATGGCACGCTCATCCTCGCTCCACGGTGCGGCATCTCCTGCACCGGCGTCCAATGGAATGTCTGGCCTAAGGTCCGGCAATTCCTCGTATGCGCGCCCGCCTGACATGGCTGCGGCGACAAACGAACAGAACTGATGGACCACCGCTCTAAGCCTTTGATGGGATGTGGCCGGCGTCCAAGAATCCACGAGAACTGTCGCCTCGTAGCCGAGTACCGAAATGTTCCTAGAGTCGAGGCCCCGCTCCCAGGTCTCGTTTCCTACGACGGCTCCTCGACGCAGGGCACGTCCCTCGAAGGAGAAGTACTTCTGCTGCAGGAGCCGCTCGTACTCCAGTCGAAAGTCCTCATAGACGAACACCCGAAAGCGCAGGCGGTCGGGCCCAATGCCTGGCGTCGAGGTTATGCCGATGAATCGGACTTGCTCCGTCGGACTTAGGACTCTGAGCCAAGGCAACTTCTCCGCTCCGTTCCGATTGACGTGCGGCTCGGTCATCCGGTCAGCGTTGGGAAAGATTTCTCGCAGGCCTGTGACCGTGGCGTCAAGCGCGGCATAGAAGTCGAGCGACCGGGTCCAGTGCTCCGGCATAGCGAGAGAACGTTCGCTTTGCATTTTGGCAATGTAGTGCTGCTGGTTGAGCGGCCGAGGAGAATCCTAGGGCTTCAAGGCCGCGGACACTTCACGGTTTCTCTTCGTCAGGGTGTCGAGCAACGCTGTCTGGGTTAGGGCACGGTCGAGCATCACGCGGCGCCACAGGCTCTCCGAGTGCTTCGCGAAACCGTTATGGACCTTGCTGAGCTTAGTACGCAGCTCGTTCACGGCCTCCGGGGACGAGGCAGCCGCCTTTCCGTACCAACAAAGAGCCAAGTCGTACTTGTTCTCCTCCGAAGAGAACTTGACTCTGAAGAACACGGGCCAAACTTCGTTGATGGCGAACTGCTGGCAGTCCGTTGGGCAGATGTCAATCCTAGTCCGGTAGGGGTCGAAGTTCGTACTGGGAAGCTCGGTCACCTGCGCCTGTATCGCATTGAGCAGCGAGGCCATCCCCTTCGTTTCGCGGAGTAAGCGGACGGTTGCGCGATTCTGGAGGTGGAAGAGTGCAACCGCTTGGTCAACCTGGGGATTCGTAAGCCATTCCTTCTCCACTCTCCGCGACGTCAGACCAATAAGCTGACCCACTGCATGCGGATAGTCGCGATGAAGTTCGGACGCCAGTTTTGTTGAGCGCTTTGCTTCAGGCGTGTCCCAGTCGTCCGTCTGTCTTCCGCAATAGCTTTCAACCAAGCGAGCAGCTGCGTTCCCGCGAGTGACGTGCATCCGAGCACGCTGCGCGGAGGCCTTCAGCCACTCATAGTTGATGTGCAGCCACGAGTCAGCTAGTGGCCGTTCGCTCGATTCATCGCCATCGAACGAGCGGTCGAGAGCCAAGTAGGCGACCCTGTACTTGGACAGCACAGGATTGGCAAGCAAAGCGCTCTCGATGCTCTCTTTATATCGATGCAACTGGTCCGCCCAGTGATGACCACCAGACTTGTTCTCGATAGCAACGATGAATCGATTCTGTACGTCGATGACAAACAGGTCGACGCGATTCTTCGCTTCTATGCCGAGCTCGCGTGCGCAGAACGCTGCTCCAAAGCTGGTTGTCCTCAAGCGCATTGGCGTCCAATACGCGAAGAACTTCTTCGTTCGCCCCTGCTCTAGCTTGCAGCTCTCATCCTGCGCAGCGAGAGAGGCGGCAATGAGAAGGTCACGAAGAATCTCATCTGCCTGCCCGTGGCCCTCCTTCGCATCGAAGAGCCAAGCGAGGATGTCGGAGTGCTGATTCTCGATGAGCGAGATGACATCCAAGACTTCATCGCCAGTTCTCTGGAGCTCGCATAACTCGACGAGCCGAAGGTCTGTCATAAGGTCATCGAGCGTTCGGTCCTGGCGTGATGTGGCCATGCTTTCTCCGGAATGGGCTACGCCCGGGTTCGTTGAACTCGCGCCGTGGTGGCAATGCCTTCACGCCTCATCGTCGTCATCGCCATCTTCCGTAGAACTCTCGTCTTCGGCCTCATCCTCCTGGCCTGCAGCAGCTTCGGTCAAAACCGCGTCCCGCATCTTGACGACCATCTCACTTAGCGCTGCGATGCCGTCTCGGTACTGGCCCTTCTCCAGCAACTGGCGCTTCGCCTCCAGCCGAATGACTTTGCAGTCCGCAGGCGGAAGCCATCCCTCCGGAATTGACTCCGTCGCCACTAGGCACTGGCTCGTGTCGGATTCGTTCAGGATGGCATCGAGCATCCGGCCTAGGCTCTCAGGGTCTTGGCCAGACTGTTGAGGTGTATCAACGATAAATGGGAATGAACTACCGACTCCGAACTGCTTGTGCGTAGCAATCAAGGATAGATGTGTTGCAAGCACCGCGCGTGGCGCATAGCTGCCGCTGGCGCTTGGAGGACGCGCTCCAATGGTCATGCGAGTTCCAAGCTCGGCCATGTGAATGTCAAGCTTAGACGCATACAACACCACACCTTCCTTGAAGAAGGCTTTGACGTTCTTCTCGCGTCCCGCGTCTGTCAGCTTCGCGAGCGCGTCATCAAGCTCCTTCTTCTCATCGGCGAGCGAATCTACCTTCGCGGCCACTTCATGACGGGTGGCATCGTATGCGGCTTGCAGCGTCAGGCGACTCTTGGCTGCGACAACGTCCGCGACTACCTGCCCTCCCTTCCGCTCGTTCATCATTCCTTTTAGCTTACGCAGTCGAGATGAAACGTCGTTAAGCTTTTCTTGCAGCGATTGTTCTTTGCCTCGCGCTGCCTCAATCTGCTGCTTCAGCTTCACAACGACCTCGTGCATCTCCTGCGCATCTGCAGCGAGCGCCTTCTTGGCCTGGAATGAGGTAGTGTGGACGTGTGAACAGGTGGGGCACACCAGGGGAGCTTCGTCCTTGTACTCGGACAGATACGCCAAGTCTTCGACTAGTTCGCCTTCGGCTTTCATCGCTAGGTGCAGCTCTGCGGAGCGCTGCTGGCGCTCCTCAGCTACCGCCACAAGAGCGCGACGGACATCGTCCTGAGCGGCTTTAAGTCCGTGAGCCTCCGAACTGAGCTCTTGGAGTTGCTTGGCGAATGCGACCTCATCCACTACCGTGGACTCCGCCGGAAGCATCGACACCACTCGTTGATAGGCGGCGTGCTGTAGCTTCCCTTCAATCTTGGCGTTACGAAGGTGGAAGGCGACCTCGTCGCGCTTCAACTTGCTTCTCACATAGGCGGCCGGTTTTAGCCCGCTGAATGAGTGAAACACCGGATTCTGCCAACTCGGGAACTGCCCCAGATTGGAGAAGGTGTTCCACTTCAATCCCCAGCTTCCATCTTGGTCAATGTAGAACGGGAGCAACGCGTAGCTCGGACCAGCAAGGTCAAAGCCTCCATCGTCCTTGCGCTGGAGCTTCAGTGGGAAGTCGAACAGCTCCGCGAAGTACTCGTTCCATCTCGATGCAGATGCAGTTGCGAATAGAAGTTGGCCGTTCTCAGAGAATGCGGCACGACTTCGATTCTGTCGAACGAAGGTCCTTACCTTCGAGCCCACCGTCACTTTTAGCGCAGCGACGACATTCGCGTCGAACTGCGCCGCAACTCGTTTCGGCGGCTCGCAACCAAGTGCCCAGACCAAGTGCTTTATCGCGCGGGACTTACCCGTGCCATTGCTACCTGCTAGAAGGTTCTTGCATGGATTGAAGCGCAGCAACCTCGCGCTCGCGTCTCTTTCGGACAGCATCCAAAGCTCGTTGAACACGACCGCTTGGTTCATTTTTGAGCCTCAGGTTGCGAACCAGTCGGAGCAGCTGAAAGGTGTTGAATTGGTCTTGCATTGTTCAAAATCATTGCCATGATGCAGAAGAGATAGCCGTCCTTGTATAGCGATGAGTCCTTTGGCGCGCGCTTCCTCAGGTCCGAGAGCCAAGCCGGAAGGCGCTCCTTCAGGGGCCCTTGGACCTTGTACTTGTCATGGAGTGCGAATAGCTCGGCGAGCGCGTTGACGGTGGGCCACACAGGCCCGGCCCGATTGGTGATTTCCGAGCAAGCCAGACTCATCTCTTGCTCCATCTCAGCCACCATCTCGTAGTCGGCAGCCTCCGCGTTCAATCGCGTTACTACCTTCTCGATAAGGTCTTGCGTCGTGACTTGGCCATCATTCGCGGCGGCAAAGTAGCCATCGACCTCATGGCGAGTAACCGCCCGCTGTAGCAGCGCTTCAAAATCTTTTGCGTAGCGTCCCGTCCCCATCTTTTGTCGGACGTCCGCAGCGATGAGGCAAACGGCTTGAAACGGGGCCTTCACCTTCGGCGAAATCTTCAGCATCTCGCAGAGAACGGCCAGCTCGCCAACGACGAACTGCACCCCGTCCTCGACGGGGCAATTGGTCACTTCAAGCAGGACGTTCTCGAGCGGTATCGACTCGTCGCTAGGGATATCAAGCTGCTTACGCAACGCCTTCTCGACCTTTGCCTTCGCATCTACCGGTAGCTCGGAAAGAAGTACTCGAGTGACAGTCTCAGATGCCCCTGCGTCACCGACGTCGACATAAAAGGGCGCATTTGAGGCGAACACCAAGTCCGTCGACGACACAGTCGAGAAGCGGCGTCGGTGGAAGTAAAGCTTCGCCAACACCGACAGCTCTGTCACCTTGGTCTTACTTTTGGTCTTTGTCTTCGACTTTGCGCTTGTCTCTTTTGACGTCAAGGCAGTACTGGAGCCCACCACGGCTTCCGCGGTCGTTGCAGTCATCGGCGGAACTGAAGTGGTCCCGCCAGCGCCATCCGGCACCGAGAGCAACCCATGCAACGTCCAGTGGTGAGACGACTCATTCTTTTTGACTTGGGTAAACTTAACCCGAGTCGGAGCCGTCGACGAATTCAGCAGAGCGATATCCTGCTGCCACTCAAGAACCACCGCGTAGTCCGCGCCGGTCGCATGCGCTCGTAGGGTCTCGAGGACCGCTTGCCATATTTGGAAGCTGAATCCTCGCATTGCGTGCAGCCCACCTGTTTCGTCACCAGAGTAGTCCCGGAACAGGGACTTCACATCTTCGAGACTGGGCGCGGAACTGACTTTGGTCATCACGGCAGCTTATCTCAGCTTGTAACAGGGAGCCCCCCCCCTCCAAGGGCGGAGTTGAGGAAACGCCACGCGCTGGGCGGCTCTCGCACGCCAGGCGGCCGACTTGACGGTGGTGCCGAAACGTCAATGAAGGAAGCCAGCATGCGATGCGGCTGGGCTTCATCTGAGCTTTGTGAGCGGGCGCCGATGGGGGATGCTCAACTTGGTCAACGTCGGCAGAACTGGTGCACCTTATCCTGAGCGGGCAGCGAGCACAGTGTGCGGCCGGTGCTGTCCCCTGACACGCCTGCGGAGGATGGCAACGAGCAATCTGCCGGACCAAATACACTGCGTTAGACACAACGACGCCGTAGCGTCACCAACGAGATTCCAACAATGAGCACCGTAGATACTTCGAAGCTGTCCTACTCCGAACTTCTAGCGCTATCAAAGGAGCTCGAGCGGCAAATCGAATCCAAACGAGATGAGGAAATCAAGGTACTCGCTGACGGATACATAAAGAAAATCGAGGCTGCCGGCTTCACCATCGCTGAAGCCATTGGGGCCCTGCAGCCCTACGTTGGCCGCAGCGACACGCGGCGCAAGCAGTCGGGTGCAGCGGTTTTGTTCCGCGACCCAGCCGACCCTGAGAACACTTGGAGCGGCCGGGGTCGTGCGGCAAAGTGGTTGGCCGAATATGAGGCCCAAGGTCGCAGCCGAGAAGAGTTCCGCGTCTGACCAACAGCCACACAGGGGCACCGGGTGGACGACTGGCAGGCAGATGTCGAAGCCGAACCGCTGGCTGGTGGTGGATTCGCGCCGGTCATTTTGCTCGTTCCACCAACTAGCGTTGGCCCGCCTGTTCGGCGCGTTCTCGGCGGCTGCTTCCCTTCCGAGGAGCACGCAAAGTGGGCGGCCATTGATGCGTTCGCTGCCGAATCACGAGGTGAGCCCAGTACCGACGACTAGCATCTCAGACTACGAAAATACAAACATCTCCTCCGTGCTGCTATCGCAGCCTTAGCCGGCGAAGCTGGGCACTGAAGCACGTTCAGACGCGAGCCCTGAGTCTTGTGGCGTAGTGGAACTAAGAGAGATGCGGTCCCTCATCTAAAGTGCGCGAACGTTCTAGGTCGGTTCAACTGAAAATGAGAGTGTGTGCATCCTGCTTTGACGACCGAGACATCCGTCAGTTCATCCGCGACGGCGAGGACCGCCGCGGATGCGAGTTCTGCGGTCTGCACGACTCTCCAACGAAGCGAATCGAAGACGTAGCTCGCCACATGGAGCACTGCTTGCTCCAACACTACGGGCGAGCGGTCGACCAGCTTCCTTACGATGGCGGATACATCGGGAACCACTGGGACTCCTCGGAACTGCTTTTTGAGAAGGTGGGGCTTCATCTCCCCCGAGACCACAAGGACAGGCTACGCTGGGAGCTTCGCGGAGCGCTGCCCGATGAGCCCTGGTGCGACTTCGAATGGACACGGCTGGGCCATGACCAAGCGCTGCAGTCGAGCTGGGAAGAATTCTGCGAGACCGTGAAACACCGCCGTCGCTTCTTTTTCGAGGCGACGGGAACGGACGGCCCGGATTCGTACACGCCGGCAACGCTTCTTTCAATCATTGCGAACACCTGTGAAAGAGGTGGCCTCATCAAGGACGTGCCCGAAGGACGTCGCTTCTGGCGCGCTCGCACTGACATCGCGAAGAACCAAGATGCACCGGCGCAAGACTTTGGACCGCCACCGCGCAGGTTTGCGAATCAGACTAATCGGATGAATCCTGCTGGCATTCCGATGCTCTATCTCGCCTCCACACTTCAAACTGCTTTGAGCGAAGCCCGCGCGTTTGACGCTCGCGTTGGACAGTGGGTGTCATCGCGTCCACTGCGCATGCTGGACCTGCGTCGCTTGCCTGAGGTACCAGGCGTCTTCTCAAATGCCTCTCGCGAAGGGCGGCTAGCCTTGAGATTCTTGAGGAGCTTCAGTGAGGACATCATGCAGCCGGTCGCCCGGGACGAACGTCCCCACGTGGACTACCTGCCGTCGCAAGTCGTCACTGAGTTCATGCGAGATTTTAAGTTTGACGACGGCCCAATCGACGGCATCGCCTATGGAAGCACTGTTCACAGAGGCGGCTGGAACCTGGCTCTCTTCGCCGAACCTCGACATCTCGGACTCAAGTCGGACGAAGATGACGACCACTACTACAAGGACGATGAGCCCTGGCTAAGGTTCGTCAAGAGCGTACGCGGACGTCGACAAGCTGAGGCCGAGCTTGATGCTCGACCTCCACCAGTCTGACACCTGGCCGCAAGAAGATGTTGCCGCATCAAGGCGAGCGGCCGCACCGCATCGGTCCAAATGCTGCCCTGCGCGCCCTATCGAGGACCGAAGCTCAACGGGAGCAAGCGCGCAAAGTCAAGCCCTCAAGCGGCTGAACCCAGCAACTTTTTCCCCTGCTTAATTGCAGTTCTCAATGCAGCCTGCAAACTTTCCACGGCAGCCCCACGTTCGCTGTCCCCTGCGGTAAGAACCCAGGTCCCTGCTCTCACCAGTTCTTCAAGGCATCCGGCATGTCGCTTAGCGCTTGAACCTCGCCCCCCAACACTTTTCAAGTACTCGGCCACGCGGGTAGGCCCTTCGATGGTTACGCCCGTCCTGGCCCCATCCTCCTCCTTAGCGGCCTCGGCGAGCTGCTTTAGACAACGGACCCATTCCGTGGCAACCGCCATCTGTTCGTCACCTTGCGCCCCTCCTGCCAACATCGCGTGGGCAACAACGAACAATTTATGTGGAGCCTGGTCAACCCAACGGTCGATGATAGGAACCGCAACGTCTGACGGCGGCGCTTTCTCATATCGCGCTTCTGCAGCAATCGTTGTAATGCGACCGCACTTCCATTTTTTTCCCGCGACCGATAGTTGAATATGCCTAAGCTCGGCAACGTTCACAGGCCACCATTTTGAAATCTCTTGCGCTCGATAATAAGCGATGCAATCCAAGTATGAATCCTTATCACCAGCCCTCAGCTTAAATTGAACAAGAACGAAGGATGCAAACTCAGTCTTCCGTTCACCTTTGCGAGGAACAAAGTCAATTGCTGGGTCAATCAAAAGAGCAAGCGCCCGAGTCGTCTTTCCATTCTCTTCCAACTCCCTCTTCGCCTGCTCCAATTGATTGATATTTTTGGAGAATCGTTGCAGACGCTCACCGTGCCGATATGGGACACGCGACCGCATTTCTGAAGTCGGGGTTTGCCACCAATCCACCAGCTGACTCAACCACTCAGACGATTCATCAATATCCTCATCTGAGGCGTTGAAGTGCTCCTTCATCCTCGGATACGACGTCGGCAGGTCCTTTATTTGGTCAGAGTCCTCTAGGTCAAGGTGTACTATCAGCGGACCCGGGTCCGAGCGCATTGCCGCCGCAGCGAGCTTGGCACGCTCATAGACTTGGTTGTAATCTTTCCCCTGAACCACAGCAGGAGCGCCCCCGCAAACTTCAGCATATGGCCAAAGGCGACCATTAAGTGAGTCCTCCTCGAAGCGCACTTCAATTCCCGTCCTGGGGAGGGGAATGCTTGTCGTGGTTACCTCAGGCACCCAAGGCAGTCCTGAGACTTTTACTAAGCTCATAGCCTGCATATGTGATTGCGCGGACGTCGACCCCCCAGACAACATGAGCACACGATGCAACGGCTTCCCTGGAGTCACTTCAATGTGGTCGAAGTGCTTTCTCGACACGTGTTTGTGGCCATGCATCACTATCGCAAAATCTTGTTGCGCAATGAAGGTTCGCAAGCGCTCCAAATTGGTGACATCAGAGAACTGTTTAACTTCTTCGGTGTGGTCGGGCGCCCTCAAGTGATGGTGCATCACCAAAATCCTCAGCTGACCAATTCCGCCATACTCACTATCGAGCTGCCGCCCCAACAGCCTTAGCACCTCAAACTGATTGTCAGATATTCGAGCCATATCGTAATAGCGCAACTTATCCAACTCATCCTTGAATTTCTTCTGAACGTCTGGAACATCGCTGAGCAAAGCTGGAATGCCATCCCAGTGTTTACGTAAGTCATCAGTGAGAGCAGACGTTTGCGACCAGTTGCATGAATTCATGGCAACTATGGCCCAGCGCCCGTCCTCGCCAACGAGCACGTGCTTTCTTAGACTGGCCACCTCCTTCTTATCGACCCCGTCGAGCCAGGGCGTGATGCAGCCAGCCTCACGCCAAGTCTCAACGAATCGCTCGTACCGCTTTTTCGTGGTCGGCTTGGTACCTCGTTCGATGTCGTGGTTCCCAGGCACGGCCACAATTCGGCCCGGCTCAATTCCGAAAGGTGCAAGATGCTGAAGCAGCGCCGCAAGCAAGACCGAGTCTCCTCCCGAGGGGCCGCGCGCTAACGCGTCGCCGCTGAAGACGACTGCATCCAGGGCTAGTTTTTGGTCCGCGAGATGCTCCGCGAGCCTCGCCAAAGCCCGTTCGTAGAGCTCCTCGCGCGTCGGGCCGTCCCAATCCAAGGCTCCGATGGTGACCTTCCCGAGGTCGTCCCAAGGGAAGTCCGTACCCGAAACGCTCAAGTGGGTGTCTGTGATGTGCAGCAGGCGTGCAGACGCCGCGTTTTCCTTCGGAAGGCTCATCTTGTTCGTGTCCTAGAATGCTCCCCAATCTTCCCCTCCACCGCTCCTTTGGCCGCTCGGCCAGCTGATGGATAGAAGCCCTTGAACTTGACCCGCAGCCAAGTCCACCCATCCGAAGGCGAAGCGCTTCGCCTGGACGTGTATCAGAACTTTACGGCCATTTCGGACCGTTCGGACTCACCAGGAATGGGTGGGTTGGACTTCGTATTGCTCGGACTTTTCGGTGAGGTGGGAAGCCTCCTTAGCGCGCTCAAGAAAAAGAAGCGAGACAAGGACGCGTACGCCACTTACGAGGACTCTGTTCTCGAAGAAATTGGTGATGCGCTTTGGTACCTGGCGAACGCGGCGGGTCGCGGCAGGCTGTCGCTTGCTGAGCTAGGCCGGAGGGCCGTTCAAGGTCATGACTATTCAGCCACGAGCGCGAAGAGCATTCAGTGCTTCGTGGACCTTCAGCCCTCACACTTCTCACCTGAGCTTCAAGAGGCCCCGCTGGAAGCATGTCTCATCCAGCTTGCCGCCAAGACAGGCGCGTTGTTAGATAGCTTTGCCGCTGGGAAGTTTGAGCAGAATCTTGACCGATTCGCGGCTGACCTAATAGATGTCTTCCGTTCGCTCATCCAAGCGGCGAACTTAGCTCACGTGCCGCTTGACCTGGCCGCACGGCAGAATATCGCCAAATCAGAGGGGCGCTGGCCTCGAGAGAAGATTTGGGCGCCTGCTTTCGACGCGAACTTCCCGCAGAACGAACGCTTCCCAAGACAGATGTCGTTCCGTTTCGATGAAATTATCGAGAGCGACGGTCGTACTAGAGTGCGACTAAGCCGAGATGGTGTCATCGTCGGTGACAAGCTGACCGACAATCGCTGGAGGGAAGATGACTACCGCTTCCATGACATCTTCCATCTTGCTCATGCAGCCATACTAGGCTGGTCACCAACGCTGCGGTCAATGCTTCGCGCCAAGCGGAAGTCCAACCAATTGGTTGACGAAAACGAAGACGGCGCGCGCGCGAACTTAATCGAAGAAGGCATTGCGAGCTGGGTATTCAATCATGCCGAGCGCGCCAAGTTCTTCCGCTCCACGACTTCTCTTGACTTCAGTATCCTGAAGACAATTAAAGACTTTGTGCAGGGCTACGAAGTGCAGACCCTTCCCGCCTGGCAGTGGGAACTAGCGATTCTTGAAGGCTTTAAAGCGTTCAGGCTGCTCAAAGAGCATCGCCGAGGCATCGTCGACCTCGACCTCGACGCCCATACACTCACGTTTAGGCAAGTTCATAGCGACGATTGAGTAGGCGGCGGGAGCCGGACCCTCACAACGCTAGCGACACGTCGAGCTTCCACTTCGGTGGGAACACCGGCCTTGGCATCTCTCCCGTAGGCGTGTACTTCTGCTTGATTCGCGCTCTTCCAGTGAGCTCGCTGAGCTCCGGATGTGCAACGCGTGCGTACTTATCGACCTCGCAAAAAAGATTTTGACAGTCGATAAGATGCAGTTTTCGCCCCCAAAGTCCGCCGAAACGTAATCCGCGTTCAGAAAATTCGGCAGTTTGGCGCTCCGTCACCCAACGAATTGCATCCGCAGGGGAGTATTCACCCAAGTCGGAAAAGCACTTTTTGATTCCATTAAGGGCTCCCGGACCTGGCTGAACGAAGTCGTCCTCGTTAAAGTCAAAAATCGTGGAGTAGTTTAAGTCAATCGCGTACTGATAGGCCAAGAACGGACCAATACTTGGGATTCCAAGGAGTAATTCATAGCACTCTTGCATGGATTTTGCAGTCAAAATTTTACCTGCAAGACCACTTGAAAAAATCCAACTCAGCAAGTCCAGATGGGTTCGATGCTTGTAGCTCCCCTCCTGTAGGCGCGGGGCATTAGGCATTATGTATGCGGCAGAATATATGCGAGCACCACTCGAGATGGCTCGTGAGAGCACCGCGTCAAACTTTGGCACGTCGAATCCAGTCAGCTTAAGTTCACCAAACTCAGACGACAAAAGTTCCCAAGTCTCAATCTTGTTGAAGAGCTTGAACAGGATTGTTCTGAACAAGACATCCTCTTGGGACCAAGCTCCGCTGTAGATGACATGCGAGATGAGGAACTGGCTCACCCTATCAGCAGCTCGGTAGGCGTTAGTGAACTTGTAGACCCGAAGGATGGGGTCTTCGGTCCAAGGTCCGTGCGCTCCGCTAAACCTCTTGAGATAAAGCGCTTGGCGGGCCGCAGCAAACTTCCAGTAGGTGGCGTAGGCCTTCGAAGGCGTGGGCGGCGTGCGCTTAACGAGGAGCGCCGACCTAGCGGTTAACAATGCCTCAGACGGAGGCGAAAGCGACTCAGACAGAACAGCCAAAAACGGTCTCCGCAGCACAATGTCCAAGCGAATTTTGGCATGCTGGACGAGGTAGGAAGTCCATGAATTCCCGCCCTGGGCTCTCTCCCGCAGCAGCCAACGGCCGACCGTCATGGCTGGTTGTTGACACAACGCTGCCTCAGGCGACGCAGAGGATGTTCCACTGGGTAAAGCACCTCACCACACCCTACTCCATCAACGTTCCTGCCAGGCTAAACCGTGGAGACCGCAGCAGTCCTTGAATGGCAGTCGCTCACGACGCCAGAACGGCCCCGAACGCAGAGGGCCTCCACTCCCACACTTCATGCCTCGCTGACATGGGGTCGACTGGGCCGAGTTGACCGACTGAGCGCGGCGCTGGTGCTGGTACCAAGCCCGCACTTGGACGACTTCGCGCTGCTGCTCAGCAACTCAAGCAAGACACTCGTCGTCTACCTAGACCTTGCGACGCCAGATGTCTTGGCCACGGTTCAACGCTGGAAGGAGTCTGGATTTATCGAGCTGTGTGTGGAGGATGTAACTGAGACATCCCGCGGGAGAGTTCGGCTACACGTCGACCATGCCGCCGCGATTGGTCTCGAACGCTGGTATCGCTGCCACCCACCGCGCGCTCCTCGACCATGGCCCAACCGCGCACAGGAGCTGGCGGAGACACTTTCCAACACTGCGTCCTGGGACTGGTGCGGGCTTACCGTGGCGAAACGCTGACGACCTCCACTTTTTGGGTGATGGTCTCCGCCAGGAACCAACTGCTAGCGTCGCGACACTGAAGCTTCCGCGCTTTCGACGTGTTGAACCTCCCGGTCAGTCAAGAGCCCATCCTCTACCACTCCGACTCGGATGGCAGCGTCATTGTTGACCTGGCTCCAGGCGTCCTCGCTGTCGTGCTAGCACGGCGCGGCCGCAATGTCCGCGCAGCGTCTGCGGCCGAAAATCAGCTCCTGGGCAAATCAACCGAACGGCAGCGCGACGGCTTCCTCACAGGACGCCATGCAGCGCACTTGGCCTGTGAGCGCCTTGGAATAGCCTGCGAGCTCATCGGCCGCGGCTCCCAAGGCGAACCCCTCTTCCCGACCTCGCTGCGAGGCAGCATCAGCCACTCTCGTACGGTTGCAGTGGCAGTGGCCTCCCTCGCGACTGCTGCTCAAGCTGTCGGAGTGGATGTCGACGACGAGCGAAACCTCCCTGCCAATGCGATGGCTGACATCAGCTGGAAAAGCGAAATCTCAAGGCTGCAGGCTTTTTTGAGCCTGCCGAACCTGCAGGCTGCGGAGCGATTAGCGTTCTCGGCCAAGGAGGCGGTCTTCAAGTGTCAGTTCCCTCTGACCAAAAACCGTCGCCTTGGCTTCAAGCAGGTCAGCCTCTGGCCTGCAGAGTCGGGGAGAGGCTTGGAGGTCCGGCCTCATAGCACTCCGAAGGTTACAGCGGAAGTTCTCCGGAGGATTGCGGTTACCACGCTGACCTGCCAAGGGCACAGCGTGGCCATTGCCCTTGCGAGAGAGTGATGTTGGATTTTCCAACAAACCATGCTAATCTCCGTTGGAAATCCGCACAGGAGAATTTCGTGGCCACGAAGATGAGTCCCCAGGAGTTCGAACAGCTGCGCCCGAGACTTCAGGCTCGATTGAGCGAAGCGCTCGAGGAGGAGCAGGCGGACGACCTGGCCATCCCCGACCTCAAAGGCAATCCCATGTGGGATACACCAGAGGTGGACTCGAAGTCGGTCGCCAAACTTTCTCCGCTCGTCAAGGAAATCACAGGTGGCTCGTTGCGCCCTGAGTGGATTCAGAAGGGCGGCTATGGAAGCATTTCCGACGCGGTGACCGACATCATTGCAAAGATTCACCAGCACCGGGTTGGCGTCGCGGATGTCCCAGCTTCTTCGCCAATCGAAGTGAGTGAGGAGGTCGTGGCCCACTGAGCAGGAGCGACCAACATGAATGAACAAGATGCAATCGCTGCGCGGCTGAAGGAAGCTCGCGAATATTTGGGGCTGTCTCAGCAAGAAGTTTCGGACCAGACCGGAATTCCTCGCTCTGCCGTCTCTCTCATCGAGAGCGGCAAGCGCCGCGTGGCCTCGCAAGAACTGGCAGCGCTGGCAAAGCTGTACTCCCGTCCTGTGGGCCACTTCACTGGCGAGCAAGTTCAGGATTTCCCAGAGGACGTCAACATGCTGGCGCGGCAAGCCTCAACGCTCTCTGAAAAGGACCGTTCCGAATTGATGCGCTTTACCGAGTTCCTCATCCAACGGTCTCAGCAAGGCGATGGCGAAAAATAAGCGCGACGCCATCCTCTCTGGCGTGGCCAAGGCGGCCGAGCTGCACAAGCAGTTCGACCTGAAAGCCAGACTTCGGGACGGGAGTGGTCCCATCGATGTTCTCTCGACCATTCGGGACGTAGGAGTCATGGTGCTCTTCCGCCCGCTTGAAGGGCTGCTTGGCGCCTACGTACCAACGCCGTCCGCAGCCGGAATGCTGGTGACGACCCAGCGAGACCACCACGTGCAGCGCTTCACTGCAGCACATGAGCTTGGCCACCACGTCTGCAACCACTCTGCCCTCAGTCTTGATGTCAATGTCGGCTTCGTCGCGCGCGGCGAAAAGGATGGCTATGACGCGCAAGAGGTTGAGGCGGATGCGTTCGCCGCAGAATTTTTGCTACCCAAGTGGCTGATAACCGCACACGCCAGGCGCCAACATTGGAATCTCGCTGACCTGTCACAGCCAGATGTGGTCTACCAGCTGTCGCTGCGACTCGCCGCGAGCTATTCGGCGACCTGCTGGGCGCTCGTGGCAGCTGATTACGTGCCGCTAAAGGTAGCTCAGCAACTGGCCAAGATGCCCCCGAAGCTTTCGAAGCAGCGAGCCATGCCCGACGTCCAGCCTGACAACTGGTATGGCGACGTCTGGGTCATGTCCGAGCGCGACGCGGGGGTGCAAATCGTTGGAGGCCCGGACGACTACCTCGTCTTCAACTTGGAAGAGCATGCTGCCGGCGGGTACGAGTGGGGATTTGAAGCGCTGAACGAAGCGCCTTTGGATGTGCGTCGCGACCAGCGCAAACAAGAAGCCCCGCTGGTCTATGGTGCTCCGGTCACCCGACGCGTCGTACTGCAGGGCAACGCCATCTCGAAGACTGTGGTGCGCCTCGACGAGAGACGCCCATGGGAAGCGGACGAGAACGCACTCAAGTCGCTTGAGCTCAGGCTCGCGCTACTCGGCAAAGAGCCAGTCGGGATGGTGCGTCCAGAAAGACTGATTTCTGCATGAGCGAGGTGGGCGGCATCACGGTCGAGCACGACCTCCGTGGAACGTGGGAGGGCATCAGGGACCAAGGTTCCCGCCCGACCTGCCTAGCCTGCACCACGTCAGACGCGCACGCACACGCTCACGGCCTCTCACACGCGCTGTCGGCGGAGTACCTTTTTTCACGCGCTCTGCAGGAGATGCCCCCCAGCAATGGAGGTCTGTCCTTCGAGGCTGTGAACAGGGCCTTGCGGCAACATGGACAGCCACACGAATCCCACTGGCCTTACGGGGTTCCCGCCGCCGCGCTGAGTGGCTCTGTGGGTCAACTCTGGCGCGGAAGCTGTCACGACCCAAGTTCCGTCGAATCTGAGTTGGTCAGCGGTGTGCCGGTGGTCCTAGGCCTGATGCTCAGCGACGGCTTCTACCGAGTGCAGACGTCTCCGCACATTGTTTTGGACGGTCCATCCAACAACTCTGGACACGCAGTCATCGCAGTCGGGCTGGGAAGGTCTCCGGAGTCGGCATTCTTTGACCTAGTGCTTATCCGCAACAGCTGGGGAATACGCTGGGGAGACAAGGGCCATGCATGGCTCCCCTACTCTTACATGAAGACCAAGTTGATGGAATTCCGGACGGTGAAGCCGTCCCCGTAAGGAGGAGGAACGAGCATGCATCCCATTTCGAAGCAATCGCGCGCGGAAGCTTGGCTGGCTGCAGCCGCCCTGCTGCAGGGTGAGCCCGATGAGAAGGCCTACAACGTCATTCTTGAGGTGATTGACCCATGCAGGGAAGAGCCGCACGACAAAGCCATCGAGAAGATGGTCGACCAGTTCTTGCGAGCGCATCAAGCTCAGCCCATCATTACGGTCGCGGACACCATCTTCCCCGCCGCCGAGTACAAGACCCACGGCTTCGTCGGCGTCCTCAAGTATCCGGACTCCATCTATCCGCATATCCAGCCCCTGCGGGCGAACAATTGGGGAACGTATGCGCTGCGTATGACGCGGCGCCTTGCTGTGGAAGGTCCTCCACTCAACCCACTCGAGTTACTAGTGAACAAGCTCAAGCGCGAGTTGTCGAACCCAGCCCCCAAGCGCGCCGTCTATGAGCTCGACGTGTCGCTGGAACCGATGGAACTCAGCCTCTACGACCCCGAGCGGGACCACAAAATTCCACGAGGCGGTCAGTGCTTGAGCCATATCAGCTTCAAGCTCGGACCGAACAGGGAGCTGTATCTGACGGCGATGTATCGCTACCAGTTCTTCGTGCAGAAGGCTCTCGGCAATCTGCTGGGTCTGGCAAGGCTTCAGTCCGCCATCGCCCGAGAGGTCGGGGTTTCGGTAGGTCCGCTGGTCTGCCATGCAACGATGGCGACTCTTGAACAGGGCAAGGGCGAAGGCGGCACGATAGCGTGGGTCAAGAAGGACAACGCGAGGCTACTCAGTGCGTGCGAGGCCCTCGTGGCCAAAGCGGCAGCTTCACTCGGGGCGGACAGCAGCGACGTAGTACCAGCCTGACCTTTTTCTGCCCTGGGCTGCCACCAACAATTGACAACCGAAACGCATGTCGCATCTCTACCTCGAGTCCCAGTTTCAGAAAATCGTTGGCGCCTACGGCCACATCTTCTCCAACATTACGCCGGGCTTCGAGGACTACCTGGACTTCGGACGCAGCCGTCAGTGGTCCTTTCTGACCACTGACTTTAGGCACGTGAGCTACGGGCGCTGCCTGGAACTCCACCAACGGTCCGAGGCCATCCACGCCTCAAACGACAGCCCTGAAGCGAAGGCCCGCGCCCTGTCTGCAGCATCACGCGAGCTCAGGACCGGTTTCAGCCTCGGTATCTGTCCTTGGACAGACAACCTTCTGCTTGAGTCGTTTGACTCCAAGAAGGATGAGCTGACGATAGTGGTCGGGCACGACTGGTACCCGGTGGGCGCCGGTGTACTGGCCGAGTCTGGCCTGTACGTGCAAGGACTGCATCACACGCCCAAGTACCAGCACTGGTGCCCCGCCGGCTTTTTCGACCCACAACACCCGTCCGTCACACTGTTCCTGAACCTCTATCCGGACTACCGCAGCCCTTTGGCCGCCAAGACCGGAAAGGTCCCTACGGGTGGCCTCACCTATTTGCAGTGCGTCGCGGGATTCCAGGAACTCCTGAAGAGCTTGAACAAGGAGTACAGGCGCGTCCAGATTGTGTCCTGGGGTGCTTATGCGTGGAATGAGTTCGCGCCGTATGTGACCAATCTCGGCAGCGTGAAGAATCTCAAGGCGCAGATGGCGGCAAGCGCGGGCAAGCCTCTGAAACTCTTTGGGCGCGACTACCTTCCGATGGCTCACCCCTCGTTCGCGTCGAATCACAACCGCGTCCATCTCACAGAAGGTTTCCGTGCGCTGGGCTTGGGCAAGCCCGGATTCGCTAGCTCGCAACGCTGAAGCTCACAAGGTCGCATCTCCCTTCCCTCACGCAACGCAGTTCCATCCGACCACGCCAGGAGCGCCATGTCCCGGGTCCCCCTGTCCTTCGAGCTCTTTCGAGAGCTGGACGAGCATCTAGAGTTTCGACAGGTCGGCGACCTCTGGCACGTCAAGTGGCCTGAGATTGACCTCAGCATCTGCCATTCTGGCGAAGCCGAGTGGCCTGACTTCGAGGACTTGTCGCGGCACACTCCCCAGCTCCGGCTGCACGACTTCACGGGCTTCGTGCTTGGCAACTACGGAGAGTTTTTCGTCGGGAACCTGCTTCGCCACGACGAGTTCAGATTTGGCTCAGTGGAGGTCACGTTTGGGCAGCCTACGCCACTGGCCGCGTATATCTTCGACAAGTACCACGAGAGCAAGTACTTTGGCGACTGGTCGGAGATGTATTCCTGCCGCATCTTGGGCGCGCATCCAGACGACATGGAATTGGTTCTGCTGTCCGCATTCGCCAAATACGAGGACAGGCACGGCTTGCTTCCCCGCCCCAACGACATCTCGGATGCCACATGGGACGAACCGGACGCTCCGGCCAACGATGGCGTCGTCTTTACCGCCAACGTCCCAGCAGACATAGAGCCTCTGCGTTGCATGTACTACGCAAAGACAAACTCCGAGCACGCTGCCGCTTGCATTCAGTTTTATCGCGTCATCGAGTACTACGCCTTCCTCTCGCTATCCAGGACATTGAGCGTCCTGCGACGAGATAGCTCGCTATCGGACCGAGAATTCCTGCTGCAGTCAGCACAACTTCTAACGAAAGACGAAAAAGCGACCGTGCTCAGGCTGGTGTCATCCCTTGCCTCGCCCGAACTCGTGGCTCATGCACACAGCGAAGGGCTCATCCCACGAGCTGATGCGACCCTTCTGTCCACGTCGCTCTATGAGTTTCGCAACTCAATCGTGCACGCCAAGCAGGACCAGCGCGTGTCGGTAACAGTGGACTCCATCCTCACCACACCCAGTGCCACCATCGCTTGGCGAAACGTCCTTCGGCAGCTCGCCGGCAAGGCGCTCGAAGTTCACGCCTCGGTGCGTCAGGTCGGCCAAACAACGTAGCGTGCATGCCCGTCGTGTCTCGCCCAACACAAGACCTTCAGCACCCCGGCGATTCGGTCATGTACGTGTTCCTAGACACCGAATTCATCCCCGCGGATGCAGCCGAGCCTGCGTGGCTACTCAGCATTGCTCTCTGCTCCGAAGCGGGCCACGAGTTCTACCGGGAGGTCGTAGCGACCTCGAAAGTGCTCTGCCGTGCGAAGGCGAACGGGGTGATTCGGGCCGAGGTGCTGTCCCAGATGGGTAGGCAGCTGGGTTGCACTGCCGAACCGAAATGCATCGCTCGCGACTTGGTGGTTTGGCTGGACGGACTGGGCGTGTCAGCGATTGAGGTCTGCTACGACTTCCACGTCGACTACGACCTCCTTGAGGCGTTGCTGGCGCTGGCCGCATCGCCTACCGCGGCGACCCTCTATCCCACGCACGTCGGCTACCTGAATGAGGACGAGGAGTTGGAGGCAGCCGCGGCGGCGTGCTTCGCGTCACTTGAACTGGAACGCGGCCTACGGCGCCATCACGCGCTGGCCGACGCCCTCGCGTTGCGCGCGAAGTTCTGGGCGGCACACGGTCAGTAGCCGAACCCAATGCCGCCAGTGAGCCGCCTAATGCGCATTGGCGGTGTCGGTCGTTCCGAAAAGCCAACTAGTGGCATCGCCCAGTACTCTCGCGTCCCAATCTGCGGTCAGTCGGAGGAGAACAGCAGCGGCAAGGTCCGCCCGGCACGGTTCCCCCAACAGGGCGTAAACGCGGCCTGTCTCGGTCACGACGCACGGCGTAGAAGCGTTAACTCGGGTGATGGCGGATGAAACGCGGGACCGCCCTGTTTGGAGGTTTACTCCGACCACATGGAGCGAGGGTTCGCGCCCCGGCAATCTCAAGAGGAATGCAGCCCAGAGGCCAAGCGGGACGCGGTTTTCCCCCACGTGGGTCGCCGACATGGATTCGCCTCTCACACGGCTACAAGACTTCGGGACGCCTTGGCGCTCCGGCCGGCGCGGCACCGCGGGACATGACCCTTCAGATTCCTACCGGCGCTCCACCAGCTCCGCCCGCAGCACTACTGAGAGCCGTGAGAGGACGAGGCACCTGTAGACTTGCCCTTCCTCGAAAGCGATGAGGCCTCGCGATACCGGCGTCCTGCGATTGAAGGTCAGCATGGTCCCGCCAAGAGTGGTCAGCGAAACCAGGTCGCGGTCTGGATTAACCTCAAAGACTGTCGCTTCTGTCCATGCCGCCCGAGGTTCCGCGCGCCCTGAGTCGTCTCCCGGGTCTTTCGCGAGCGCCTTCCGCACCTTGCGGACCAAAGGCTGGTAGGCAACCTCTCGGTCTGGAGCCACCGAGACCATTAGCCGCATGATTTCGCCATCAGAAAGCAGGCTCTTGGTCGTCGTCTCGACCAAGTTATCGAGCAAGGTATTCGGGTCGTTGATGTCCACAAAGATGGCATTTGGGAGGCGACGCCGAACATCGTCGACCGCGAGCTCAACGGCTTCGCGACGCGAGGCCGCAGCGCGATAGAACTCGACGACAAGAATCGATTGCGGAAGCTCATACGTCGTCGCTTCGATGCAGCCGTCAGTTCCAATCCATTCCGCAAGCGCCTCGCGAGACATGCGCTCATCAATCGTCGCAACGAGGGTCACGTGGATAGGGCAGACATCAGACTCCGCGACATGCCTCGCCTCCTCGGCCATCCGGTCCACCAGCTCGGCCGATGCGAAGGGCCTATCCCTCCCATCGGTCCTCGCACGGGCAATAGCCTCGTCGATAAGCTGCTGCTGACGCTCGTCTGGTTCGAAGGGCTTCACCAAGTTGGGCTCCTCTTGCTCACCACCAGAGCGGTTTCACATAGGGCCTTCTCAGCGCCTGAATCGCCTTCGGCAGCAGACCGGCATGGAAGCCTCGGTCGACTTCACAAAGAATCTGGTGACCAGCCGCATCCCAGACCGACTCGATGAGGCTCTCGCCACTAGCTGGGTCATCCAGAATCAGCAGCGGCTCGGTGCTGTGGTGAACCTCGAGCCATCTGGCGATAGCGTCGCGTCTGGGCACGCCGAGGTTCTGCGGAATGTCCCAATGCTCGTGGAAGGACTCGGCTACGACGCCAAGGCCCGTCCGCTCGAAGACCTCGACGAATTGCTGCCGGTCCATGATGGCCAGCCAACTCGTGCTCAACGCAACTCTGGGCCTGGTCGCCAACATCAATTCCCGAAGAGCCTCCACAGCGTCGCGGCTGAAGAGCTTCTCCCAGATGTCCTTCGGCTCTTCCGCGGGACGCCAGAGGGCCGAGCGAGCCTGATAGCCGCCGTACGGATTCGACAGGCACAACGTGTCGTCCAAGTCGAGAATAAGGACCCCTTGCTGCGATGGCGCGTCCTGCGCAGCAACGTCTACGGCTTGCATGCGACAAGCGCTCCCTCTAGTCGCCTCACGGTGACTGGGTCCGTCACACCCACCTCGCCATCGCAAATCACCAAGTGCCGCCGGATTTCCGGAGCCTGGGGCCATCCGTCCTCGTCGTCAGCTAGCGCGACCCAATGCGTCAACACGTTGGCCTTCACGTAATTCTTGATGACCCCATAGCTTGTGTTGGACTTGCGAATCCAGTCGAGGGTTATTGGCACGTGCGTCGGTTGCGTGAAGCCTCTTAGACGCTGTCGCAGCCACGCTGGCATCTGCGACAGCAGGATGTCCTCGCGAACGAACGTTGTTGCGGAACTTCTGAGCACGATGTCCAGATTCCACTCCTCGATGACCGGCCGCAAGTGCTCCGACCAACAGAAGGGGCGAGGCTCGTCCGGAAGCTTGGCGTTGTAGATGTACCCAACATCCCAAGGGTGCACCGTCCCTTCCAGGTTCAAGAAGAGGGCCGGAGGCGTCAACACGCCTGGCAACGTCGGCCCTGCAAGAGCCGAGGTAGGTGTACTCAGTTCGTCCGCCATGCGTCAGCGCGGTAGAGAGGTTCGAAGTTGGTGGGGGTGAGTTGTTCGTCGTCGCCTGTTCGGCTCACCATGACGGAGAACCCATTTCCATATCGGACAAAGAAGCCGCCAGACGGCACAGAGCGAAGCACCTCAGTAACCTCGCCGAACACGAAACCGCTCGCTGCGTTAGGCGTGAAGACGCCAACGAACAGGCTGAAGTCAGAAACGTTCTCGCCACGGCCATAGCGCAAGGCTTCGTAGAAATCGCAGGTGAGCCACTGTCTTTGCTCAAGGTGTCCCAGTCCGGAAGTCTCCGTCCGCTTCGCCTGTATCCAGTACTTGCCTGGAAGCTCGACGGCGTTCCATGCGCGGACCCCACGACTTTCGGACGCGCCCGGGTCCGGGAGTTTGACTTCGTCTCTGAGAGACGTGCGGAGGACGTGACTTTGCATGGCGGCAGCTTCTAGGTCTGCGGAGGTTGGATGAAGCAGCGCGGGAGTGCCGGCAACGCCGGCTAGGAGTGCGCTGAGGGTGTCGGTGCAGTCTACGGCCTCGCCGGCTTTAGGGCAATATATTGGGTAGTTTGATGAATTGCGCGTCTAGACACTGGCGGGTTACTCGAATCCTGCCCGCATGAACTTCATCGCTGCCCTTGGTAAGACCCTGTTTGCCCTTCGCCAGGAGGCCAAGTTGTCTCAAGAGCAGCTTGCCCACGAGGCCGGCGTCTACCGGAACACGATTGGCCTCATTGAGCGGGGCGAGATGTCGGTGAGCGCCCAGACGCTCGACCAGATTTCTGATGCGCTGGGCTATCGGCCCTGGCAGCTGATGCTTGAGGCAGAGTTCCTCATGGAAGCAGCCGAGGCGCACGGCACGGCTAAGGCGAAGCGTCAGGTGGAAGTGACGGCGGTCGCTGTGAAGCAGGCTGCGATTAAGCTCAAGCGAACGGCGTCGCCCAATACGAAGCAGCAGGCCTCTGAACGCTGAGCGGCGCCGAGCTAATCAGCCGGTAGCTAGACGCTTACTGGTAGTGCCGCCGCGGGCTTTGCGTACACCTCAGCAGCCCTGCCGGACATGGGTTCCCGCATTTGCGGGCAACTACATTTCCCAGATTTTTGCCCCCGGACTCGGAGTTTGCGGGCAACTCAATTACCCAAGTTTTTTCTGAGCTGGGACGTTTTGAGGCCGTTTTCAGAGGAGAAACGCTCTTCTGGGTTCGCGGCTGACTTCATTACCCAGATACATCACCGCGCCCTGGTCGCCCAGGCTCAACGCGGCGAGCACGCCGGCACCGCGCCGGTCGCGGGTCTCGCCCAGCCGCCGGTCGATCGCATCGCGCAGCGCTTGGCGCAGCGCGTCGACGCCCCATCCGCCCTCGTCCAGGCGCCGCTGTCCCTTCGCCCGGCAGCCGCCGGCGGCTGGCAGATCCTGCTCCAGCATCCACAGCGCCTGATCGAAGCCATGCGGATTCGTGAGCCCATGCGGCCGGCGCAGCTTCGCCGCCAGCTCCCAGCGCTCACCCGCGCGCGGAGCGGAGGACATCTGGAAGCAGGACAGCAGCACGCGCGGCGGCGCGCCGTCCTCGCTCGCCGCCGCATCGACCTCGAGCACGAAGCGCCAGCCCTCGATGCCGCCCAGCCCCGCGGTCCGCTGCGGCAGGCTGGCGACGCGTCCCGTCAGGCGCATGACCTGGCCCTCGAGCGCGGCCGGAAGGACCTCGGCCATGCGCGCGTCCGCGCGGACGGCGGTGAGCCCGAAGCCCGCCAGCGCGGCCAGCAAGGCGCAGGCGAACCAGGCTGCCCGGCGGCGGACGCGGGTCCAGGCGGCCAGCGCGAGGGTCACGAGCAGCAGCGCCAGCCAGGCGGCCCACGCCCTGGACCCGGGCAGCGCGGGCATCGCCTGCACCAGCCCCATGCCCAGCAGGGCCGCCAGCGGCACCGTGGTCCAGCGCCAGGCCGGGGTGTAGGATTCGCGGCGATTTTTTCCACTTCCGTGCAGACCCTCATGAGCACTTCCGTCTACGACCGCCTGAAGCAACTGGGCATCGAACTCCCGCCCGTGGCGGTGCCCGCCGCGGCCTATGTCCCGTTCGTGCGCACCGGCAACCTGGTGTTCCTGTCCGGTCATATCGCGAAGAAGGACGGCAAGCCCTGGGTGGGCCAGTTGGGCAGGGACACCGACACGGCCACCGGCCAGCAGGCCGCGCGCGCGATCGCGATCGACCTGCTGGGCACGCTGCACGCGGCGGTGGGCGACCTGGACAAGGTCACGCGCGTCGTGAAGCTGATGAGCCTGGTCAACAGCACCGGCGATTTCACCGAACAGCACCTGGTGACCAACGGCGCGTCCGAGCTGATCGGCCAGGTCTTCGGCCCCGAGAAGGGCGCGCATGCGCGCAGCGCCTTCGGCGTCGCCCAGATTCCGCTCGGCGCCTGCGTCGAGATCGAGCTGATCGCCGAGATCGCCGGCTGATGCGCGCCCTGACCGCCTCGCGCGTGCTGGCCTTCAGCGCGCTGGCGTCGCTCGCCGCCGTGGCGGCGGCCCTTGTGGCGCAGTACCAGTTCGGGGTCAAGCCTTGCCCCTGGTGCGTGATGCAGCGCGGCCTCTTCCTGTTGATCGCGGCGGTGAGCGCGCTGGGCTGGCTGCTGCAGCGCGCGGGCTTCGCGCGCGTGCTGGCGCTGCTGCTGGCGGCGGCGCTGGGCGTGGCCGGGCTGATCGCGGCGGGCTACCAGCATGAGGTCGCCTCCAAGCTGGCCACCTGCGACATGACCTTCGCCGACCGCGTGCTGACGGCCCTGCAGCTGGAGGAGCGGTTCCCGAGCATCTTCATGGTCACGGCCAATTGCAGCGAGGCCTCCGCCTATGCGCTGCTCGGCCTGCCTTATGAGATCTGGAGCGGCGCGCTGTACACCCTGATCGCGCTGCTGTGCCTGCTGGCGCTCAAGCGCGGAGCCGTGCATCGTCGGTGAGCTGGCTCGCCGATGTCCTTGAGATCCATCAACCGCGTGAAGGAACCTTCATGAAGCGAGTCACAGGCATCGGCGGCATCTTCTTCAACGCCAAGGATCCGGCCGCGCTGCGGGCGTGGTACCAGAAGCACCTGGGCATCGACGTGCAGAACTGGGGCGGCGCGGCCTTCCCCTGGACCGGCGACGACGGCCAGCCCAGCGGCGGCACGACGGTCTGGTCGATCGGGTCGGCGGACCCGGACGGGTTTGGTCCGGCCAATCCGCCTTTCATGATCAATTACCGGGTGGCCGATCTCGCGTCGCTGCTGAAGGCGCTGCGCGAGGAAGGCTGCAACGTGCTCGACAAGACCGACGACTCGGAATACGGCAAGTTCGGCTGGGTCATCGATCCGGAAGGCCACAAGGTCGAGCTGTGGGAGCCGCCGGCGGGGCAATAAGCCCGGCGCGGCCCCGCGGTCAGTCCTGTCAGAAGTTCAATTGCCCGGGCCGGATGCCCAGGGCCTTCGCGATCCGCTCGCGCGACGAGCGTCGCGGCCTTCCGCTCGCCTCCAGCTGCGCATAGGCCCCCTGCGTGATTCCGAGCCGGTCGGCCACGACCTGCTGCGTGAGCCCGAGGTGCGTGCGCCACGCCTTCGCGCCAGTCATGTTCTCGTTGAACACGAGTTGCGCGACCGCGTCCGGGATCAGGTCACCCACGGCCTCGAAATGCCGCACGAACTCGTCGTAGGGCAAGACCACGAATGCCGGTGTGCCGTCGGCGCCCAGGATGGTCTGAAAGTCAATACGTTTGTTCATCGCGCTTCCTCACTTCCTCGATGGAGACGATCCGCACCTCGGCGGCGAAATCGAAGAACACCCGGTAGTCCCCCACCCGCAGCCGATAGGCATAGGGATGATTGAACAGTCGCTTCACGTTGCGGGCGTTCTTGAGGTCTGCGAGCTCGAGGACGACGGCGCCGGCAATCGCCTTCACCGCCTCGCGAGGCAACCTCAACATCTGCCGCATCGCCTTCTCGGTCCAATTGATGCGATTCATGAATGCTATACGGTTTGATTAGCTTCTGCGACGCTAATCTGATACCCGATCAGCAAGGTTGACCGCGATCAACATTGGATTTCAGTTCCCTCTCCGGCGGGAGGAGATGGGGGATGCGACGCGTTGCAAACGCGCCGACTGTCAGCTTGGGAGAAGGCGGTCACCACGCCGTCACGCCCTCCCGGCAGCATCGCGGACTTCGTCGACTCGCCGGGAGAACCCGCATGGACCGCCGCCGCTTCCTCCACGCCAGCGCCTTGTTCGGAGGCGCCTCGCTGCTGGCGCCGCATGGCGCGCACGCGCAGGCGCCCGCGGTCATCACCCGCGACGCGATGCGCCCGCAGATGCCGCACGGCATCCAGTCCGGCGACCCGGTGGCCGACGCCGCCGTCATCTGGACCCGCAGCGACCGCCCCGCCCGCCTCTGGCTCGAGTGGTCCACCACCGCCAGCTTCGCGGGCGCGCAGCGCGTGCGCGGCCCCCATCTGCTCGAGGACTCCGACTTCACCGGCCGCGTCGACCTGCGCGGCCTGCCCCCGGGACAGGAGGTCTTCTACCGCGTGCTGCTGCAGGACCTGCACAACGAACGCGTGATGTCCGAGCCGATGGCCGGCCATCTGCGCCTGCCGCCCGCGCCCGGCGCCAAGGGACTGCGCGACGTGCGCTTCGCGTGGAGCGGCGATACCTGCGGCCAGGGCTGGGGCATCAACGAGCAATGGGGCGGCATGAAGATCTACGAACAGATCCGCCGCATCAACCCCGACTTCTTCCTGCACTCCGGCGACACCATCTACGCCGACAGCCCCATCCCCGCCGAGATCAAGCTCCCCGACGGCTCGATCTGGCGCAACGTCATCACCGAGCAGACCAGCAAGGTCGCCGAGACGCTCGACGAATACCGCGGCCGCTACCGCTACAACCTGATGGACGCCAACATCCGCCGCATGGCCGCGGACGTGCCCCAGATCTGGCAGTGGGACGACCACGAGGTCAGCAACAACTATTCGGACTCGAAGGACGTCAGCGGCGACCCGCGCTACACCGAGAAGAACATCCCGCTGCTGGTCGCCCGCGCCACCAAGGCCTTCCAGGAATACGCGCCGATGCGCCGCTTCGGCGACGCCGAGGGCGAGCGCATCTACCGCCACCTGCCGCAGGGTCCGCTGCTGGACCTGTTCGTCGTCGACATGCGCAGCTACCGCGGCCCCAACAGCGCCAACCTGCAGACCGAGGAGACCGCCGAGAGCGCCTTCATGGGCCGCCCGCAGATCGCGTGGCTGCTCGAGGGCCTGAAGCGCTCGAAGGCGGTCTGGAAGGTCATCGCCGCGGACATGCCGATCGGCCTGCACGTCAATGACGGCAAGGACGCCGAGGGCCGCGACAAGTGGGAGGCCATCGCCAATGGCGACGACGGCCCGCCGCGCGGCCGCGAGATCGAGATCGCCCGCCTGCTCAGCGAGATCAAGAAGCACCGGCTGCACAACATCGTCTGGCTCACCGCCGACGTGCACTACACCGCCGCCCACTTCTTCGACCCCGCCAAGGCCAGGCACACGGACTTCCTGCCGTTCTGGGAATTCGTGTCCGGCCCGCTGCACGCCGGCGGTTTCGGCCCGAACCAGGCCGACGCCACCTTCGGCATGCAGGTCGTCTACCAGAAGGCGCCCGGCATCGCCAACGCGGCGCCGGCCGTGGGCACGCAGTTCTTCGGCCAGGTCGACATCGACGCCCGGACGCGCGCGATGACGGTCACGCTGAAGGACCTGGACGGCAACAGCCTGTTCGCCAAGACGCTGGAGCCCCAGCGCGCCTGACGCGCCCGCGCGGCCGCCCTACTTGGCGACCAGCACGCCCTTGTTGGCGAGCGCGTCGGCCCGTTCGTTGCCGGGATCGCCGGCATGGCCCTTGACCCAGCGCCATTCCACCGTGTGCAGCTTGCGCAGCGCGTCCAGGCGCTGCCACAGCTCGGCGTTCTTCACCGGCTTGCCGTCGGCGGTCTTCCAGCCGCGGCGCTGCCAGCCCGAGATCCACTCGGTCATGCCCTTGCGCACGTACTCGCTGTCCGTGTAGATCACGATGTTGCAGCTGCGCTTGAGCGAGGTCAGCGCCTCGATGACCGCCGTCAGCTCCATGCGGTTGTTGGTGGTGTTGCGCTCGCCGCCGAACAGCTCCTTCTCGTGGTCGCCGCTCTTGAGCCATGCGCCCCAGCCGCCCGGTCCCGGGTTGCCCTTGCAGGCGCCGTCGGTGTAGATGACGACGGGGGGCTTGGCGATCTTTGGCGCGGGAGTGGGAGTGGAAGAAGCAGTGGTATCGGTCATGAACGGAATGGGAGTCCAGGAAGGGCCAAGGTCAATCGACCTCGGCATCGTCAAGCTGATGGTGGTGATGGTGCACGGCCGCGACGGCCGGGGCCGGCTTGGCGACACGCTTGGCGCCGCGCGCCAGGCCGATCAGCCGCATGCCGTGCACGCGCTTGACCGCGATCACGCCGTACAGCGCGCCCAGCACCGTCCACCACTTGCCGCCGGGCTTCTCGATCCACTGCCAGCGCGCCAGCCAGGGATCGCTCAGCAGCGGCGGCCGGTAGCAGCCGAACTGCGCCCGCTCGACCTCGAAGGACAGCAGCCGCAGCCAGTCGCGCAGCCGCCAGTAGCCGATGTATTCGCGTTCGGCCGGCAGGTACAGCCGCGGCGCGCGGCCCAGCAGGCGGCCGTTGACGCGGGCCAGATTCTGCCTCACCGCCCAGAGGCTGGCCGGGTTCAGGCCCAGGATCACCACCCGGCCCTCCGGCCGCAGCACGCGCTCGACCTCGCGCAGACAGCGGTGCGGGTCCGCCGACTGCTCCAGCGTGTGCGGCAGCAGCACCAGGTCCAGGCTGTTGGCCTCGAAGGGCAGCGCGTCGAACTCGCAATAGACCGCCGTGCGCGCCGCGCCGTTCTGGCCGGGCGCGAACTCGGCGCGCGGCTCGGGCTGGTACTCGAGCGGATGGGCGGCCAGGCCAGGCACCGGCGGGCCGCTCATTTCCTCGAAGGGCCGGTGGTCGAGCGCCAGCCAGCGGTTCGTCATGCGGTTGGTGCGCAGCCCGTGCAGCTGCGGGAAGCCGAGCTGCAGCGCGTGATAGCCGAACCAGTCGATGACGGCGGCGTCGATGAAGCGTTGCTCCCAGGCCAGCAGGTAGCGCCCGGCGGGCGTGCGCAGCCAGTGGGCGAGCTCCGCCGCGGCGATGTCCGGCTGGAAGGGCGCCTCTACAATCGGCGCCTTTCGCCCGTCCATGCCGCCGGCCCGCTGGCCGCGGTCGTCGCGCCCGTCATCCTGACCCGGAGTCTTCATCGCTGGGACCCGATCCCCTTGCCTGCATGAACCTCGTCGCCGTCCCCGCCTTCACAGACAACTACCTCTGGCTGCTGCATGACGGCCGATCGGCGCTCGTCGTGGATCCGGGCGACGCGGCGCCGGTGAAGGATGCCCTTCGCTCGCTCGGCCTGGACCTGCGAGGCATTCTAGTGACCCACCACCATGCCGATCACGTCGGCGGACTGCGGGAATTGATACCCCTGCTGACGGACGGCGCGAAGGTCTGGGGACCAGCCACCGAAACGATGCCGGTGCCCGTGGTGCCGCTGCGCGAAGGCGACCGCGCCGAGCTGCTCGGCCAGGTCTTCGAGGTGCTGGATGTCCCTGGGCACACGGCCGGTCACATCGCTTTCGTGTTGAAGCATCCGAGCGATGGCGGCGCGCCGATCCTGTTCTGCGGCGACACGCTGTTCTCGGCCGGCTGCGGCCGGCTCTTCGAGGGCACGCCGGCGCAGATGCACGGCTCGCTGTCCAAGCTCGCGGCGCTCCCCGGGGAAACCCGCATCTGCTGTGCGCACGAGTACACCTTGTCGAATCTGCGATTTGCTCGCACAGTCGAGCCCCAGAACGAGGCGGTCGCGCGCCACGAGGCCTGGTGTCTGGCCCGGCGCGAGCAGTCGCTGCCCACCCTGCCCTCCACGATCGCCGTGGAGCTCCAGATCAACCCCTTCCTGCGCTGCGAGCACGCCGACGTCCGCGCGGCCGCGCAGCGCCACGATCCGAGCGTCACCGCGCAACCGGTCTCGGTCCTGGCCGGGCTGCGCCAATGGAAGAACGAATTTCGCTGAGCCTCCGATGCATCGACACCCGACCCTGACCGCCCCGCTCCTGTCTTCCTCCCGCGCCGCGCCGGCCGCGGACGCCGCCTCCTCCCCCTCGAAACGCCCTGCCCTGACGCTGCTGGCCGCGCTGCTGCCGCTGGTGCTGGCCGCCTGCGCCAACCGGCCAGTCGCCAGCGGCGACAACGACGCGGCGCAGGCCGTCGCGCAGCAGACCGTGCAGGCGGTGGAAGCCGCCGCGTCGGCCGTGCCTTCGCCGGCCACGCCGGTGGCGCGCGTCGCCACCGCGCCGGAGGACAAGCTGGACGTGCTGCTCGAGGACAACCTCAATCCCGGCGAGAAGGTCGACCTCGACGCCCCCAAGACCCATGTCGACCTGTGGGCGCGGATGCGCGCCGGCATGGCGATGCCCGAGCTCGACAACGAGTTGGTGCGCAAGGCCGAGGACTGGTACAGCAGCCGGCCCGACTACGTCGCGCGCATGACGGGCCGCGGCAGCCTGTACCTCTATCACGTGGTCGAGGAAGTGCACAAACGCGGCATGCCGATGGAGCTGGCGCTGCTGCCCTTCGTCGAGAGCGCGTTCCGCAACGACGCGCAGTCCAGCGCCAAGGCGGTGGGCATGTGGCAGTTCATGCCGGCCACGGGCCGCGACTTCGACCTGAAGCAGAACATCTTCCGCGACGACCGCCGCGACGTGCTGGCCTCGACCAAGGCGGCGCTGGACTACCTGCAGCGCCTGAACAAGATGTTCGACGGCGACTGGCAGCTGGCGCTGGCCGCCTACAACTGGGGCCAGGGCAATGTCAGCAAGGCGGTGGCGCGCAACCAGAAGGCCGGCCTGCCGATCGACTACGACAGCCTGCGCATGCCCGACGAGACGCGCTACTACCTGCCCAAGCTGCAGGCGGTGAAGAACATCGTGATGCGTCCCGAGGCCTTCGGCATCGAACTGCCGGCGGTGGCGAACCACCCGTACTTCCTGTCGGTCAACATCGACCGCGACATCGACGTCGCCCGCGCGGCGCAGTTGGCGGAGCTGGACGAGGAGACCTTCCGCCAGTTCAACCCGTCGATGAACAAGCCGGTGATCCTGGCCGCCAGCAGCGGCCAGCTGCTGCTGCCGTACGACAACGCCAGCACCTTCGTCGCCAACCTGGAGCGCCATCAAGGTCCGCTGGCATCGTGGACGGCCTGGGTGGTGCCGCGCACGATGAAGCCGGCGGAGGCCGCCAAGCAGGTGGGCATGAGCGAGACCGGCCTGCGCGAGATCAACCGCATCCCGGCGCGGATGCTGGTGACCAAGGGCTCGACGCTGCTGGTGCCGCGCACCGCGGGCCGGGACCGCGATGTCTCGGAGCATCTGGCCGACAACGCCAGCATCGGCTTCGCGCCCGACGTGCCGCCGATGCGCCGGGTGACGCTGAAGGCCGGCAAGGGCGACACGGTGGCGAGCGTCGCGCGCCGCTATCGCCTGGGCACCACGCAGGTGGCGCAGTGGAACCGCGTGAGCACCAAGGCCGCGTTCAAGCCGGGCCAGCAGATCGTGGCCTATGTGCGCGAGGGCCAGACGCTGGCGGCCGCGGAGCCGGCCGGCCAGGCGGCGAAGGCGGCGGCGGCGAAGCCGGCGCGCCCGGTCAAGACGACCAAGGTCGCGTCGAGCGCGACCAACAAGAAGTCCGGCGCGAAGACCCGCTCGGCCAAGGTCGCCGCCAGCGACGGCAAGCCCGTCCGCACCGTGGCCACCAAGACCGCGATGCGCTGACCTGGCCTGGCCTGGATCTGACCGGACTTCATCCGGCCGGACCTCCTTCGGCCGAACCTCATTCGGCCGACCTCATTCGGTGGCTTCGCCAAGGAACTCCCTCGCCCCAAGGGGGAGAGGGCGGGGGAGAGGGGGCGCTGCGCAGGGCAGCAGCGGTGTGGCACGAGCCCCCTCTCCCCTCCCTCTCCCCGAAGGGGCGAGGGGGTAATACCGGCCAGCGCGCCTTTCTTTCACCCTCTCCCGCGAAGTGGGAGAGGGAGGGGTGAGGGCCAGCGGCGGTGGCAGTGCAGAAGCACTGGACACGGTTGCTCTCCCCGAAGGGGCGAGGGGGAAGAGAGCCTCAAGCAAAGAACAGCGCGATCGACAGCGCGGTGCCGAGGGCCCAGACCCCGCTGCGCAGGGTCGGCCGGTCGGTGACATACAGCGCGATATAGACCAGCCGGGCGGCGATGAAGGCCATTGCCAGCGCGTCGATGCGTCCCTGGTCGTGCTGCATCTGCTGCGCCGCCAGCACGCCGGCGATGAACAGCGGCAGCGCCTCGAAGCTGTTCGCCTGCGCCGCGTTCGCGCGCGCCTGCCAGCCCGTCTGGCGGCCGAGCCAGCCACGCGGATCGTGGTTGTCGAAGCCGCCATCGCGGCGGCGCTTGCCGATGCCCTGGGACTTCGCCAGCCACGCGCACAGCAGCGGCAGCAGGCAGGCGGCGATCAGGCAGGTGTTGGCGATGGTCATCGAGGGCCCTTCCCGGCCAGCTCCGCGCTCAGGTCGAGCGCCGGTCCACCAGCGCGTGCGCGATGGTGCCCAGGTCCACGTATTCGAGCTCGCTGCCCACCGGCACGCCGCGCGCCAATCGCGTGCTGCGCAGGCCGCGCGCGCGCAGCGCCTCGGCCAGCACATGCGCCGTGGCCTCGCCCTCGGCGGTGAAGCTGGTGGCCAGGATCACCTCCTCGACCTGCCCGTCCGAGGCCCGCTCGAGCAGTTGCTCGACGCCGATCTCGCGCGTGGACACGCCATCCAGCGGGCTGATGCGCCCCTGCAGGACGAAGTAGAAGCCGAAGTACGAGGCGGTGCGCTCCATCGCCGCCTGGTCGGCCGGCGACTCGACGACGCACAGCAGCCGCGCGTCGCGGTGCCGGTCGGCGCAGATCGCGCACAGCGGCGTCTCGCTGAAGGTGTGGCAGCGCTCGCAATGGCGCACGTTGCGCGCCGCGTCCTGCAGCGCGCGGGCCAGCGCGTCGGCGCCGGCGCGGTCGTGCTGCAGCAGGTGGTAGGCCATGCGCTGGGCCGACTTCTGGCCCACGCCGGGCAGGCGCCGCAGGGCCTCGATCAACTGGTCGAGCGCGGTCACCGTCGTCCGATCAGAACGGGAACTTCATGCCCGGGGGCAGCGGCATGCCGGCGGTCAGCTTGGACATCTTCTCGGAGCTGACCTGCTCGGCGCGGCGCACGGCGTCGTTGAACGCGGCGGCGACGAGGTCCTCCAGCATGTCCTTGTCATCGGCCAGCAGGCTGGGATCGATGGCGACGCGCTTGACGTCATGCTTGCAGGTCATCGTGACCTTCACCAGGCCGGCGCCGGACTGGCCTTCGACCTCGATGTTGCCGAGTTCGTCCTGCGCCTTCTTCAGGTTGTCCTGCATCGCTTGCGCCTGCTTCATCAGGCCGGCGAGTTGACCCTTCATCATGATCGTGATTCCTTGTTCAGAGATTCAAAAACCGCGGGGAAGTGCGACCCGGAGGTCGATGCGATGGGCGCGATTGTCGCCGAGCGCGGGCGCGCGGTCCCGCCTGGCCACGCCCGCCCTCGCTTGCACGGGAGTCAGTCAGCAGGGCTTGATCGAGCCCGGCAGGATCCGCGCCGTCTTGAACTGCGCGAGCAGTTGCCGGACCTCGGGATCCTCCTGGATGATCGATTCGGCGCGCTGCTGGCGCAGCCGGGCCGCCATCGAGTCGCGCAGCGCCGGCGAATCGGTGGCGCGGCCGGCCTCGATCTCGACCCGCGCCGGCTTGCCCGACAGCGCTGTCAGCGCGGCCTGCAGCTTCTCCAGCAGGCCGGCCTGGCGCAGCGACTCCCGCTCGACGCGGAAGCGCCAGCGCTGCGGCTCGGTGGATTCGTCGATCTCCAGGCATTCGGCCTGCAGCGCCAGCTCGCGCGTCAGCGCGTTCAGGCCCAGTTGCGGCGCGATCGCGTACCAGCGCTCGCCCAGCGGCGTCGGCACCAGCGTGACCTCCTCGGCGGCGGTCGAGACATAAATGCCGTCGACGGCGGTGTCGGGCGCCGGATCGTCCATGTCCGGCATGGACATGCCGAGCGAGGCTTCCTCGTCCGAGGGCGGCGGCACATCCATCCAGGGCGGCGGACCGTCGTCATCGTGCGGCGGGGACAGGTCTTCCGGCTCCTCGGCATCGGCATTCGCGGCCGCCGGCGGCGCGGCACGCGGACGCAGCCGGTCGCTGAAGCGGGTCGCCGGGGCGCCGGCTGGTGCGGCACGCAACGGGCCGGAGGGCGCTGGCGCGCGAGGCGTTTCGTGCACGGGGGCAGCCATCGGCACGGGCGCGGGCGCGGGCGCGGGCTCTGGCGCCGGTGCGGCGGCGATGGGTTCGGGAGCCGCGGTGACCGGCTCTGGCGCCGGTTCCGGTTCCGGTTCGGGCGCCGATGCGAGTTCGGGCGCTGGCGCTGACGCCGGCTCGGGCTCGGGCTCAGGTTCGGGCGCGGCGGCTTCCGCCACGCGCGGCACGGCGGGCGCCGGGGCCGGCATCGCCGGCGCGGGCGCCGGTTCCACCTCGACCGGTGGCGCCATGCTCACCGGCGGGCGGGCGGGCGGCGCGGCGCTCGCCACCGGCGCTGGCACGGTCCGCGCCGCGGTGCCTTCCGGCGCGGACGGCTGACGCGCGCCCTGCCCGTTCGGCCGGAACGCCATCATCCGCAGCAGGACCATCGTCAGGCCGGCGTATTCGTCCGGCGCGAGCGGCAGTTCCTGCCGGCCATGCAGCGCCATGCTGTACATCAGCTGGATCTCGTCCGCGGGCAGTTGGCTCGCGAGGGGCAGCAACTCGGCCAGATCGGGATCGCCCGCGTCGAGCGCGCCCGGCGCCGCCTGCGCGACGGCCAGGTGCTGCAACGCGACGGCCAGGTCCTCCAGCGTGCCGCCGGCGGACAGGCCCATGTCGCGCAGCCGGTCCGACGCCGCGACCAGCGCGGCACCGTCGCCGGCGATCAGCGCGTTCAGGATGCCCAGCACATGGCCGCGATCCACGCTGCCCAGCATCTGGCGCACGCCGGCTTCCTTGAGCTCGCCCGAGCCGAAGGCGATCGCCTGGTCGGTCAGCGACAGCGCGTCGCGCATCGAGCCGCGCGCCGCGCGCGCCAGCAGGCGCAGCGCGCCGGGCTCGTTGGGCACGCGCTCGTTGGCGAGGACGCGGGTCAGGTGCTCCAGCACCGTCTGCGGGGCCATCGGCCGCAGGTTGAACTGCAGGCAGCGCGACAGCACGGTCACGGGCACCTTCTGCGGATCGGTGGTCGCGAGGACGAACTTCAGGTACTCGGGCGGCTCCTCCAGCGTCTTGAGCATCGCGTTGAAGGCGGTGTTCGAGAGCATGTGCACTTCGTCGATCATGTAGACCTTGAAGCGCCCGACGACCGGCTTGTAGACGGCCTGGTCCAGCAGCTGGGAGATCTCCTCGACACCGCGGTTGGAGGCGGCATCGAGTTCGACGTAGTCGACGAAGCGGCCGGCGTCGATGTCGCGGCAGACGTCGCAGACATTGCAGGGATGGGCGGTGATGCCGCCGGTGCCGTCCGGGCCGATGCAGTTCAGCGACTTGGCCAGGATCCGCGACACCGAGGTCTTGCCCACGCCGCGCGTGCCGGTGAACAGGTAGGCGTGATGCAGGCGCTGCTGCGTCAGCGCGTTGGCCAGGGCCTGCACGACGTGTTCCTGACCCATCAGCTCCTCGAACGTGCGGGAGCGGTACTTGCGTGCGAGGACCTGGTAACTCATGGCGGGGCATTCTACGGGGGCTGGCTCCGCCGCCGGGGCGGCCGGGCGGGGGCTGGCGTCCGGGTTTGTCAGGAGGGTCCGGTGGCGCTGAAGGATAATCCGCGCCCATGAGCACCCACGCCCCGCACGATCCTTCCTCCGGCACGCTGAGCTACGAACAGGCCGGCGTCAATTACGACCTGATCGACCCGCTGAAGATCAGCGCCCAGCGCGCCGCGGCCGCCACGGCCGTCCACATGAGCGCGCATGGTTTCACCGAGGTGAAGGCGTCGCGCGGCGAATCGGCGTACGTGGTGGACGTGGGTCCCTTCTACATCGCCTCGATCGTGGAATGCCTGGGGACGAAGACGCTGGTGGCCGACGAGATGGCGACGCTGACCGGTAAGAGCTACTACGACGGCATCGCGCAGGACACGATCGCGATGGCGGTGAACGACCTGATCACGGTGGGCGCGACGCCGCTGGTGGTGCAGGCCTACTGGGCCGCGGGCGGCTCGGACTGGTTCGGCGACGCGCAGCGCGCGCAGGCGCTGGTGGCGGGCTGGAAGAAGGCCTGCGACGTGTGCCAGGTGGCCTGGGGCGGCGGCGAGACGCCGGCGCTGGCGGGCATCGTCGAGGGTGGCCGCATCGACCTGGCGGCTTCGTGCACCGGCCTGATCAACCCGAAGGAACGCCTGTCGGTGGGCGACAAGCTGGGCGCGGGCGACGCGATCGTGCTGCTGGCCTCGTCGGGCATCCATGCCAACGGCCTGAGCCTGGCGCGCAAGCTGACCGAGCGCCTGCCCAAGGGCTACCTGACGGAAGTCCAGCCGGGCCTGACCTACGGTGACGCGCTGCTGGCGCCGACGACGCTGTACTCGCCGGTGACCGAGGCGCTGTACAAGGCCGGCATCACGCCGCACTACTGCGCGAACATCACCGGTCACGGCTGGCGCAAGCTGCTGCGGCATCCGGGCAAGTTCACGTACCGCATCCACACGGTGCCGCCGGTGACGCCGGTGCTGAAGTTCATGCAGGAGCATGCGCAGCAGGATGACCGCGAGGCGTATTCGACGCTGAACATGGGCGCGGGTTTCGCGATCTTCGTGAAGGCGGATCAGGCGGCGAAGGTGGTGGAAATCGCCAAGGGATGCGGCATCGAGGCCTGGGATGCCGGCCGCGTCGAGGACGGCGAGAAGCAGCTGTTGATCGAGCCGCTGAACATCCGCTTCGGGGATGACGACCTGCAGCTGCGCTGAGCGGGGCCAGGTCTTGAGGGAATGAAGGGCGCTGAGGCGCCCTTTTCCCATTCCGGGCCCATCAACTGGTTCGCGCCACCGTGGTCGCACGCGCCCTGTAACGCACGCGCCCCGCAGCCTGCTTGAGAGCTGCTCGAGTCTGCCGGCATTTCCGCAGGGCGCTCACGCATTGCCCGCGTGATACCGAGAGATTGGTTTTGTAGTCAGCGCGATTCCTGGTACGGCGCAGTTCCCAAAGACTGTCGGCGATATCCCGCTCCCCGTTGTCCTCGAAGTACCGCAGGGTCTGCGCGTGTACGGAAGGGCTCTCGTCATCGATCCCGGCAAGATCCCGTGCTATCAGGAACACACAGTAATACGCGCGTGAGATCGCACTGCGAGCGCTCGCCTCTCCATCCCGCATCAGGAGATGTTCTGCGACCTCCAGAAGGTCGTCCGGATCGAAGATGGGCGCCGGCATGGTGTCACCTCCAATCGCACGCGTGCCGGTCTTCAAAAATGCCAGATCGGGGAGACACCTCGACGACAAATCGGAGGTGACGCAGGTCCGCCCTGTCGCGCCACCACTGCCTGAACGCCTCCATCATGGCCTCTTCTTCGTCGGTTGGAAGACTCGCAAAGCCCCAGACGAGGAAGGTTGGAGATCGCTCCTGCGTGTCGATGTCGTGATAGATCTCGACGCTGATCTGACGTGGACCGACGCGGCGGATCAACTCGCCGATCAAGAGCTCAAGGTCATCTCGAGACACCTTCGGATGCCTCGCGCAGAACCAGGAAAGAATGTCGGCGTAGTCCTCAGTTCCACGCAGTGCCTGAAGGTTGTAAGGCCACTCCCGCGGCGAGCAGGGATCCGCCCACGGACGGAACTCGTACGGCGCCTGCGACTTGCTATAGACCCAAATCGACCTGGATCGGTTCGGCACTAGCGATCCCTTGGGCGGCGTCGTCGTCTCGGACCACAGGCCTTCATCGCACTCGACTTGATTCAACATCGCAACCGCCTTTCAGGATCACCGACCCACGTCGATGGAAGGCGCCCATTCTCGAAATCGTGACGCGTCCTGCCATGACTCAAAGTGGTTCCCGTCGGGGGGTTTGAAGTGGGACCTCTTTCGAGGGAAATCGCTGGGCCCCTGGAGGGCCCTGCCCCGCGTTCCCCGGATTGACATCCCCCGGCCGGGTGACGAAGCTCCGCGTTCATGGACTGGTTCTATGTCCCGATGGTCAAGATGCATGCGCTGCTCGCCTGGTGCAGCGTCGGGCTGTTCCTGGTCCGGGGACTGGCGCATCAGTTCGGCGCGGCGTGGGTGATGGACGAGCGGCTGCGCACGCTCGTGTTCAGCAGCCATGTGCTGATCGTGGTGTCCGGGCTGAGCCTCTGGGGCGCGATGCACTACGACCCGCGCTACGAGCCCTGGATGACGGCGAAGTTCATCGCGCTCGGCGCCTACTTCGCGCTCGGGCACTGGGGCATCGGACGCGGGGAATTCCGCGTGATCGGCTATCTGCTGGCGCTCATCGCGCTGGCCTATGTCGTGGCGGTGTCGATGACGCGCCAGGTCTTGCTCGGACTCTGAGCCACCGCGCGCACGCGGCGCCGACATGGCCTTGACGCCCGCCGGCCGGACCGGGCGTAGCATGGACCGATGACCTCGCCCCGCCCCATCCACGACGCCGCGCAGCGCGGCTACACCAGCGCCTCGGACAGCTACCAGCGTGGCCGCCCCGAGTACCCGGAAGCGCTCGCCGGATGGCTGGGCGCGACGCTCGGCGCCCGGGAGGGAGCGCGCGTCGTCGATCTCGGCGCGGGGACCGGGAAATTCACCAAGTTGCTGGCGCGCACGGGCGCGGAGGTCACGGCGGTCGAGCCGGTCGACGCGATGCGGGCGCGGCTCGCGGAAAGCCTGCCTGGCGTACGCGCGCTGGGCGGCACGGCGGAGGCGATCCCTCTAAAGGATGGCGTGGCGGACATCGTCGTCTGCGCACAGGCCTTCCATTGGTTCGCGAACGCGCAGGCGCTGCGCGAGATGCATCGCGTGCTGCGGCCGGGTGGGCGGCTGGGACTCGTGTGGAACGTCAGGGACGAATCCCGTGACTGGGTCGCCGCGATCACGGAAATCATCACCCCCTATGAGGGCGATGCGCCGCGCTTCTACAAGGGGACATGGAAGCAGCCTTTCGAGGGGCAATCGCTGTTTGGCCCGCTGCAGCGGACGGTGCTGCCGCACAGCCACGTCGGCACCTTCGAGCAGGTCGTGATCGACCGGATCCTGTCGGTGAGCTTCATCGCGGCACTGCCGGAGGCGGAGCGGCACGCGGTCGCCGAGCGGCTGCGCGCGCTGCGGGACCGGTTCGCCGAACTGAGAGCGCCGACGATCGCCTTCCCTTACGCGACGCAGGCCTGGCTGGCGGAGCGGCTCGCGTCGGTCTGACGGCGCGGGCGAGCGCTCCGCACGCGTTGGCGGATCAGCCGACCAGCTTCCAGCCCGATTGCCAGAGCTGACGGACGGCCGCGGCCTGGAGCGCGCGGCGCAGTTCGGCGGGACGCTCGCCCGGGCGCGCGGCGTGAGGCGCGCTGATCCACTGGGGGCCGACGTCGCGCGACACGCGGGCCTGGCCGTGGCGGTCGGCGCGCAGCAGCGCGAGGCGCCAGACGGCATTCAGGCGCTGGGCGTGGGCGTCGTCGGCGAGCGGGCCAATCCAGTCGTCGCCTTGCAGGCGATGGGCGGCCTTGAGCAGCTCGAGATCGGAGGGGAAGCGGGAGAACTCGGCGACCGGCTCGCCCCAGGGATCGCGCAGGGTGCGCAGGGGCTGGGCGGGCGCGGTGGTGGCGCGAGCGGCGCGGCGGCGGGTCAGCAGCGAGTCGAACTGAGCCAGACGAGCGGACATGAAAAAACTCCGAGAGCCCACAGAGATCACCGGCGTTTGCCGGCCCGGGGGCAGTCGGAGCCGCAACGCTTTAGCCGCATTTGTGAATCGCCCGCAAGTAGTTGGTAAATCGGCGATGGACTTGGAGGGGTGGCCCTCGAAGCGTGGGGCGGATTTAACCACAGGCGCGGACGGTGAGTCCACGGCGGGGCGGCGGTGTTCGCACGCGAGAGCGTGTGGAGAGGTGAGAGAGGGGGCGGCATGCCCGGAGGGCCTCGAAAGCTCGGCTAGAATCCGCCCCCGACGGGCCTCCTCGCATGGAAGCGCGGCCAACCGGGTCAGGTGGGGAACCAAGCAGCCCTAACCGTTGTGACCAGTGCCGAGGGTAAGGCTCGTCAACCTCATACCCAGAAAGAAACCGCCCGAGTGGCGGTTTTTTCGTTTCTGGAGCCCGCAGCGAGAGTTGCGGTTGGGCGCCTCGCTCGCTTCCGCCTGCCACGTGATCACCGCAGCGACGAGTGCCGCTGCGATAGCTGCAGGACGTAGAACAACTCCCCCTCTGGAAGACCGCCAAGCACCCCACCGCGACCAAGCCCGCCAGAGCCAGCGTCATGTCCGCTGCCGCCAAGACGAGGCCGTACATGCCAACCGACGTGTGCGCTGCGCATTCCTCGTTACATCGAGGCGTTCAGAACAACAGCAGCCAGCGCAGCCCAGCTGAGGAACTCGCCAGCATCACGCAGGCGAGGAGCAGGCGCTGAATCACTTGACCTCCCGGAACCATATCGTGTTCGCCTTGCCGAGATCGGAGAAGCCGGGCAGCGATGCTATGCCAAGGCGGAATCGGAGGAAGGTCACTGCAGCGCCCTCCAACCCGGAATCAGTCAAACGGCCCCAGCCTGAATCTTGGTGATCCGCAGGAATAGAGGCCAATCAGCCCATGGCCTACAGCGCGTCAACGTGCTTCGCGCCAACGATCAGACAGCGTCTGACTACTGGCTTTCAACGTAGAACTTTCGTTCTGCGCAAGATTGGATACATTTCGCGACATCGCCACCATCGCTATCTACTGCAATGAGCAGCCATCACAGCCGCATGGCCCACATTGGCTTTTGGACCGCTCCAAAAGAAGGCACCAGGGCTAGGAGGGAGCTAGAAGCGCATATGGAGGCGATGAAAGATGATCCTCGTTACCAACGAGCGCTACGTGAGAACTTTCAAAAAGCCGTCGCACTAGTGGAAGTGCAGAGCAAGAACGGCGCAGGCCTCGCGGCGGACGCGCAATTGCGCGAATACAACCGCGAATACAACGGCCGAGTTTTCAACGGATCTTTGCGCGATATGCCAAGCTCCTTTAATGTGGCCGAAGCATTTAACATATTTTTGCCTCCGACAGCCACGTTCAAACTGCGGGACGAACGGGACCATCTATTTTGTTTTCCGGACTTCATCGAGTGGGTCACCGACATTGACACGGACATCTCAGAACCCAACCTCACGCACCTCCTTCCCGAAGCGGAAATCCACTCATACAATTCCTTCTCAATCCCCTCTGATCTACTTTTCAGAATATCAGATGGGCTGGAATTTGGCATATCGTCTCTGTCGATGATCCGGCACGGCGACGAAGTGAGTGTAATGGTTTTGGCCGGGCGACGATGTGACCTAGACGAGAAAACAAAAGAAATCCTCGATTCAGCGGAGGAGGAAAGAATATTCTCACATCGCGAACACATAGTGGCCGCGCCCGAGTGGCCAAAAAGGGCAGAGCCGCTTTCCACGGATTCAACCCTGTGGAAGACGGTTTTACTTGCGCGATTTGACCTATCCGCCAAGACAATCGATGTTCGCTATGTCTTTGAAGATTGGGGCAACAGCTACGCTTGCAAATCGGATGACGTGTCGGCCTTTCTCGACGATGATGGAGAGTTTCTCTATCCGGATCTAAAAGAGCACTATGCGCAAGCGGTCGAGGGATTGAAGGACTACGACAGCCTGTTCGAGCTTTGCAAGACTTGTCTCCTCCTTCCTCGATTCATTTCAGAGCACGACGACGACATTCAGATCGAGCGTCACCCGACCGATTTTCGCGATTATCGAAAAGATCTAAAGAACAAGAAAACCATCGAGAAGGTCGAACCGAAACAATGGCTCACACATCGAGAGGTAAGAAAGCTCACTTCGAAGAAAGGAAATTTCCCGGATCAAAGAACGTTCGCGCCACCAAACTACCGCGTTGAAACGTCCGGATTTTGGAAAAAGCTTCCGATTGACAGTGAAGGATGCGATAAACACGGACGATCCATCCAAGGAAGAACTTGGGTGAACCAGACACACTCTTGGAGAGAATTTACCGATCAGACCCATTCATTGACCGCTAGCAATAACAAGCCTCCGCAGGCCGGAACCAATCCGGGGTTTATTTATGTAATGCGCTCGGCAGCCCATGCAAAGGACATTTTCAAAGTGGGACTCACACGCCGCTCCTCGGAGGAGCGCTCCTTGGAGTTAACAAGAACTACGAGTTCGCCGGATCACTTCTTGGTGGTGGAAGAGTGGAATACGAAAGATTGCGTCTTGGCTGAGAGATTGATTCACCAACGGCTGGGTGCCTTTAGGATGAATCAAGGACGCGAATTCTTTCACGCGCCTTATAGATCAATCCGGCAAGTAGTGGAGTCGGTTATCGAAGAGCTAAACGGCTCATCAGATTGAAAATACCGTTTAAAAGAACAAATGGAACGCTTTAGGTCCCATTCTTGAGCTCCGCGAGGATACGATTGTCTGCCGAGGCAACTGAGAGTGGCGTAAAGCTTGAAAATTTCCAAATAGCAGTACCTAACCTTCATGCACAACTTCTCTGAACTGATCAACCATTGCACAGCATTCACTTTACGCGCTCTCACAGAGGCGGAAATTCAGTCGGTTCAAGCTTTGAACGAGAGCGCGTCCACAGTACACGTCAAGACCCTTCAAATGGTACAACTCCAGAGGGTTGTTTCGGCAGTTGGAATGTTTTCCATTTTTGAAGCAATGCTCCAGGATGAACTCCAGTGCTCCAATGGATTCAAAGAGGCGAATGCACGACTGGAGGCAGCAAACGCGCCTGCTCTTCGGGCAAGATTCAACGACTTTTATTTCGCCATCAATGTGCTAAAACATGGTCGAGGCAGCAGCTATAACGCGTTAACAGCCCGCGCCGACGAGCTTCCATTTCGCGTCAAGCATGATGGTGAAGAGTTCTTTGATGAGGGCGATATATCAGAGGTCAGGACGCTGATTCAGGTGGATGACGCCTTTGTTTTGAACTGCGCAAAGACCATTCACGAAGTATCTGCGGTTATCGGTCTATGAAGGAGGCCACCGCTCCTGATACAAACTCGCGTACAGAGTCGAATGTGAGCCAATAACCCCAACCAAAATCCGATGAAGACTGGGGTCTCACCGCCACCTAGCAGGTTGCTGAAATACTGATTCCAGGACGTGGTGCCAAGAAATTGACCTCATAGAACAGCCTGCACGTGATTTGTTTGTACCTGCCAAGGGGTGAGGCACCCCTGCATGGACAACCTTCGAGGCGTCCGGCGAGGTATTTCAACAGCCTGCTAGGAGGAAAGGGAAGGTTCATCAGAACGAAACTGCCCGCGTGCCGGTTTCTCGCCTCTGAAGCGACTGAGACTTAGAACCACTGCTCACCGCATGAAATGCCAAATAGCGTCGCCTTGGGTTCCTAAAGAGTTGGAGCGCAAAGGCGAGGTGTGGCCGTCGCGCGCCCCAGAAGGGGCCTCGAAAGCTCGGCTAGAATCCGCCCCCCAACGGGCCTCCTCGCATGGAAGCGCGGCCAACCGGGTCAGGTGGGGAACCAAGCAGCCTTAACCGTTGTGACCAGTGCCGAGGGTAAGGCTCGTCAACCTCATACCCAGAAAGAAACCGCCCGAGTGGCGGTTTTTTCGTTTCTGCGGCCTGCCGCGAGAATTCGCAGCAGGCAAATTTCGGTGAGTCCAACCGAAAGAATTACTTCTTCCACCCGGGACATTTCCCGTTCTTATCGCGAGGCCCTCCCGGTCCTCCGCGCGAGCCGCAATCTCCGCCTCCACCGCCACTGCCCCCACGGCCACCGCGGCTACCGCCTCGTCCTCCCCCGCCTCGCCGTCCTTTCGCTTCCGCTGATCCAACGCCGAGCGCGAGCAATCCGCCGAGTACGAGCAAACGCCGAGAAATGATCTGCGCCATATGGGTCTCCTCCCTTTGAAAACTTCAGTCTGAAAGAGGCGCTACCCCGGGCGCATCGGAGGAACCCTCAAAAGACTGCGGAGTCTCATCAATCGTGAGGAGAACCACCGCCATTGGCGGAATACCTTCCACCAGATGGGTTCCCTCCGATTCAGGTGTCCCCCTTGCTAGAGTCCACGGAACCCACGCCCGTCCGGAACCGCCATGTCGGCCCCCTTCGACCTCGACCGCTTCCTCACCGCCCAATCCCCCCAGCTCGCCGACGTCCTCGACGAGCTGAAGCGCGGCCGCAAGGTCAGCCACTGGATGTGGTACTTCTTCCCTCAGCTCCGCGGCCTTGGTTTCAGCAGCACCGCCCAGTTCTACGGCATCGAATCCCTCGACGAAGCCGTCGCCTACCTGAACCACCCCATCCTCGGCTCACGCCTTCGCGAATGCGTGACGCTGATGAACTCCCACCGCACCCGATCCGCCGAACAGATCCTCGGCCACGTCGACGCCTTGAAGTTCCGCTCCTCGCTGACGCTCTTCGCGCGCGCCTCCGGCAGCGAGGCCGTCTTCCTCGAAGCCCTCGACCGCTTCTACGATGGCCAGCCCGATCCACGCACGCTGGAACTCCTCGATGGCCGCTGACTCCGCCCCTCGCGGCGGCGCCTTCACCCGCCTCCCCTGCCCGCTCCCCGGCGTCGACATCGTCCGCGCCGACACCGCGCGCGCCTTCTCCCGCCACATCCACGACGAGTTCGGCATCGGCCTGATCGATCGCGGCGCGCAGAAGTCCGCCAGCGGCCGCGGCATCGTCGAGGCCGGCCCCGGCGACCTCATCACCGTCAACCCGGGCGAGGTCCACGACGGCCTGCCCCTCGGCGACCACGGGCGCGCCTGGCGCATGCTCTACCTCGCGCCGGAGCTCGTGCTCGATCTCCTCGCCGACATCGCCGAGGACCATCCCGGCCGCGATGTCGAGTTCCACCACCCCACCCTTCACGACGCCCGCATCACCGTCCGCTTCGAGGCGCTCTTCCGCGCGGCGACCTCGGCCCCCGCCGCCACCGCCGACACGCTGCGCGCCGACTCCGCGCTCCTGCTGCTGCTCCAGGGCCTGCTCCACCCTCGAGCACCCGAGCCGGCCGTGATCCCTTCCAGCATCGCCTCCGCCCGTGCCCGCCTCGATGACGACCTCGCCTCCCCGGCGACCCTCGCCGACCTCGCCCGCGAGGCCGGCCTGAGCCGCTTCCAGTTCCTGCGCGCCTTCACCCGCGCGACCGGCCTGCCCCCGCATGCCTACCTCGTCCAGCGCCGCCTGCAGCGCGCGCGCCGGCTCATCGGCCTGGGCACCCCGCTCGCCGAGGCCGCCGCCGCCAGCGGCTTCTGCGACCAGAGCCACCTCACCCGCCACTTCGTCCGCTGCTTCGGCATCCCGCCCGGCGTCTACGCGGCCGCGCTGCGCTGAGCCTCGCGGCCCTGCAATTTCGTCCAAGACGCGCCGCTCCTCGCGGCCCGACCATGACCTCTCCGCAGCCAACGCACCGAGGTCCGCCGTGCCCTTCGCCTCCCTCTCCAATCCCGAGTTCCTGATCACTTCGCTGATCGTCGTCGCCTCGCCGGGCACCGGCGCGCTCGTGACGCTCGCCGCCGGCCTGTCCAGCGGCGCCCGCGCCTCGCTCGTCGCCGCCCTGGGCTGCACGCTCGGCATCGTTCCCCACATGCTCGCGGCCATCACCGGCCTGGCCGCGCTGCTGCACGCCAGCGCCGTCGCCTTCGACGCGGTCAAGTACGCCGGCGTCGCCTACCTGCTCTACATGGCCTGGATGTCGCTCCAGGAGCGCGGCGCCCTCGCCATCGACGCCACCAGCCCGCCCCGCACCGCGCGCGAGATCGTTGTCCACGCGGTGCTCGTGAACCTGCTCAACCCCAAGCTCTCGATCTTCTTCCTGGCCTTCCTGCCGCAGTTCATCGCCCGCGACGAGCCCCGCCCGACACACCTGATGCTCGAGCTCTCCCTCGTCTTCATGGCCATGACCTTCGCCGTCTTCGCGATCTACGGCGTCTTCGCCGCCGCGGTACGCGACCGTGTGCTCGCCCGCCCGCCCGTGCTGCGCTGGATGCGCCGCGGCTTCGCCGCCGCTTTCGTCGGCCTGGGCGCGAAGCTCGCGCTGGTGCAGCGCTGAGCCCTCCGCCATCGGGCCCGCACACCCCGCACCGGACGCTTGACCCTCACGTCACGTGAGGCTTCATCATCGCGTCCTTCTCCACGACCTCCGGCCGGATGCCCATCCCGGCCGGCCCTCCATGGACCACACCGTCGGCGATCTCGCCAAGCGCAGCGGACTGACCGTCCGGACCCTCCACCATTACGAGGAACTCGGCCTGCTCGTGCCCTCGGCGCGCACCGACAGCGGCTACCGCCTCTACACGGACGCCGACGTGCACACGCTGCATCGCATCCTCGCCTACCGCCACATGGGCCTGCCGCTGAAGGACATCGGCCCGCTCCTCGCGCCCGGCGCGCAGGCGCCGCTCGCGGAGCTGCTCGCACGCCAGATCACGGTCGTCGAGGCCCGGATCGCCGAGCAGCAGCGCCTGCTCTCGCTGCTGCAGCGCGTCGCCCGCCGCGCCCGCGCAGGCGACAACGTCGACGTCGAGGAACTGCTGCGCCTGATCACCGCGCAGCGCGTCATCGAGCAGCATTACTCCGACGACGAGATCGCCCGCATGCGCGCCATGCAGGACGCGATTCCGCCGGACACGCTCCGTCACCTGAAGGCCGAGATGCCGCAACTGCTGGCGGGTTTCCGCGCCGCGCATGACGCGGGCACCCCGGCGGGCGATGGCGAGGTCCTCGAGCTGTCACGCCGCTGGCTCGCGATGGAGCGCCTCGTCCCCATCGACGAAGACCTGCGATTGAAGGGCCGCCGCATGCTGGCCAGCGATGCCGGCTTCCAGCAGGTGAGCGGCATCGATGCCGCGCTGGCGCGCTACATCGACGCGGCCCTCGACGCCGCCAAGGCCGACGACGCCGCGAAGGCCGCGCCCGGGAGCCGCGCATGAACGGCGTGCCGTCCGCGATCAAGGCGGCCCCGGCCGCCGGCGCTTCCGAAGCGCCCATCCGGCTCTGGGACAACCGCAACCTGCGCTGGCTCGCGGGCGGCGGCCTGATCTCGATGCTCGGCGACCAGTTCACGCTGCTGGCGCTGCCCTGGCTCGTGCTGCGGCTCACCGGCGATCCGCTCGCCCTGGGCACCGTCATGGCTGCGATGGGATTGCCCCGCGCGCTGCTGATGCTCGTGGGCGGCGCCATCGTCGACCGGCATGCCCCCGCTCGGGTGCTGCAGGCCTCCCGCCTGGCCTGCGCGGCGCTGCTCGCCGCGCTTGCGTTCCTCGTGGCCACCGGCGCCGCGACGCTCCCCTGGATCCAGGCCTTCGCCGTGGCCATCGGCATCGCGACCGCCTTCGCCCATCCCGCCAGCAGCGCCATCCTCCCCCGCTGCGTGCCGCCAGCGCTGATCCGCCCCGCCAACGCGCTGCTGATGTCGATGCGCCAGGCGACCATGCTCGCCGGCCCGCTCCTGGGCGCCGCGCTGATCGCGGGAAGCGCCACGCGCGCCGGCCCCGGACCGGCCGGCCTCGTCGACGGTCCCGGCCTGGCCGCGGCTTTCGCGCTGGACGCGGCGAGCTTCATCGCCGCGGCGCTCGCGCTGCTGCCGGTGAAGGCCGTTGACGCCGCCCTCGCGCCCCGGCCGCAGTCGATCACGGCCTCGATCGCCGAAGGCCTGCGCGCGCTCTGGAACGATCCGCTGCTGCGCGCGCTGTGCCTCTACGTGACCGCGATCGGGCTGCTCGTCGGCGGGCCGCTGCAGGTGGCGCTGCCGGTGCTCGCCGCGCGCCAGCTGCACGGTGACGCGGCGACGCTCGGCCTGCTCACCGCTGGGCATGGCACCGGCATCCTGGCGGGCCTCGTGCTCGCCGGCCGCCTGGCGGGGCGACGCGCCGGCGCGCTGGGAACGCTCGGCACCGCGGTGCTCGTGATCGACGGTCTCGCCGGCCTCGTGTTCATCGCCTTGGGCCAGGCCACGAGCACCTGGCAGGCCATCGCGCTGCTGGCCCCCATCGGCGCCATGGCGGGCTTCGTCCAGGTCGCGGTGATGAGCTGGATCCAGGGCCGCGTGCCGCCCCAGATGCTGGGACGCGCGATGTCCGTGCTGATGGTCCTGATCCTCGGACTCGCGCCGCTGTCGTCCGCCGCGGCGGGATGGCTGCTGCGCTTCGTCCCGACGTCCGTCGTCTTCGCCGGCTGCGGTCTCGCCATGCTCGGTGTCGCCGCCGCGGGCGCGGCGCTCCTCCCGATCCGCCACATCGACGACGCGCCGTCTTCGACCTGAGCGCCCCGGACCGGCACGACGGACCTCGCGCCCGTCCGCGCTACCCGTCCGCGCCGTCCTTCACTTCGCCATCGAAGTCGAACAGCTCGACGCGCCGGGGCGCGGCTGAGCGCCGCTCCACCTTGTGCTGCGGCCCGATCGCCTTGCCCGTCCTGGCATCGATCAGCTGCAGTTCCACCGGCTCGCCGGTCTCCGTGTCGATGAGCCGCACCGGCTTGCCCTTCAGCGACGCGTGCCGGTTGCCCCAGTTCAGCAGCGCCAGCATCACCGGCCGCAGCTCGCGGCCCTTGGGCGTCAACACGTACTCGAAGCGCGGCGGCTTCTCGCTGTAGGGCCGCTTCTCCAGCAGCCCGCGATCCACCAGCTCCGCCAGCCGCCGCGTCAAGGTGTTAGACGGAATGCCGAGCTCCGTCACGAACTCGTCGAAGCGGTGATGTCCATAGAACACCTCCCGCAGGATCAGCACGCTCCAGCTGTCGCCCAGCATGTCGGCCGTGCGCGCCACCGGGCAGGCCATCTCCTCAAAGCTCGTGCGACGCATCCGGGTCTCCTTGGGTTGCCCCGCGATTCTCCATGACTTCCATCATGGAAGTCAGTTGACGAATCCGCAACAGTGCATTCCACCGCCACTCACTTCCATGATGAAAGTGACATTCCTATAGTCCGCTCCATCGCCCGCCACCCCGGCGGGCCCTCGATGCCGGAGCTCCGCCATGACCGCCCCTTCCCCCGACGCCACCACGACGGCCGCCACCACGGCCGCCACCCCGGCACCGGTTGCTCCCGCCGCCTCCCGCCGGCCGTTCGGCCGCGCGGCGCTGTCGTGGGCCGCCTTGACCGCCGCCGTGCTCGCGGCCGGCGCCTACGGCGCGCACTGGTGGACCACCGGCCGCTTCCACGAGGAAACCGACGACGCCTACGTCGGCGGCGACGTCACCGTGGTCGGCGCGAAGGTCGGCGGCTACATCGCCGAGCTGCCGGTCACCGACAACCAGTTCGTGCACGCCGGCGAGCTGCTGGCCCGCATCGACCCCCGCGACTACGAGGCCGCGCTGCAGCGCGCGGCCGGCGCCGTCCAGGCGCAGGAGGCCGCCATCGCCAACCTGGCCGCGAACGCCGCGCTGCAGCAGGCGGTGATCGCCAAGGCGAGCGCCGGCATCGCCGCCGCCGCCGCCGAGGAACAACGCGCCCGCGACGACTTCGCCCGCTACGAGGACCTGGTGCGGCGCTCGGCCGTCTCGGTCGAAAGCAGCCAGCGCGCCGAGGCCGCCTTCAAGACGGCGCAGGCCGGCTCCGCCCGCGCCCGTGCCGAGCAGCTCGCCGCGGAGCGCCAGCTCGACGTCATCGCGACGCAGAAGCGCCAGGCGCAGGCCGCGCTCGACCAGGCCCGCGCCGAGCACGAGCTCGCGCGGCTCAACGTCGGCTACACGGAACTGCGTGCGCCGCGCGACGGCTACGTCGGCAACCGCAAGGCGCGGCTGGGCACCTATGTCGGCGTCGGCACGCCGCTGATGTCGGTGGTCCCCGCGCAGGGACTCTGGGTCGACGCCAACTTCAAGGAAGACCAGCTCGCCCGCATGCAGGCCGGTCAGCCCGTGCGCATCCGCGCCGACGCCTGGCCCGGCGTCGTGATGCATGGCCGGCTCGGCAGCCTGGCGCCGGCGACGGGCGCGCAGTTCAGCGTGCTGCCGGCCGAGAACGCCACCGGCAACTTCACCAAGATCGTCCAGCGCGTGCCGGTGCGCATCCAGCTCGACGCCGCCGATGACCGCCTCGGCCGGCTGCGCCCCGGACTGTCCGTCGTGGTCGAGGTCGACACCGCCGCAGACACTGCCGCCGATGGCGCCTCCCCGGCCACCAAGACCGCGAGCCTGCCATGAACGCCGCGCTCGCCACCCCGCCGTCCACGCCGACGCCGGCGCCACCGCGGGCGCGTCCCGCCTTCTGGTCCAACGACGTCATCCCCATCGGCCAGCTGACGACGCGCGACAAGGTGCTGGCCTTCGCGACGATGTGCATCGGCATGTTCATCGCGCTGCTGGACATCCAGATCGTCTCGGCCTCGCTGCGCGACATCGGCGGCGGGCTCTCCGCCGGCGCCGACGACACGACCTGGGTCCAGACCAGCTACCTGATCGCGGAGATCATCGTCATCCCGCTGTCGGGCTGGCTGGCCAGCGTGATGTCCACGCGCTGGCTGTTCGCGGCCTCGGCGCTGGGCTTCACGCTGACCAGCCTGCTGTGCGGCCTGGCCTGGAACATCCAGAGCATGATCGCCTTCCGCGCGCTGCAGGGCTTCCTCGGCGGCTCCATGATCCCGATGGTCTTCACCACCGCCTTCATGTACTTCGACGGGAAGCAGCGCGTCGTGGCCGCGGCCACCATCGGCGCCATCGCCTCGCTCGCGCCGACGCTCGGGCCGGTGGTCGGCGGCTGGATCACCGATGTGCTGTCGTGGCAGTGGCTCTTCTACATCAACCTCCTGCCCGGCCTCGTCGTCACCGTCGTCGTGCCGCTGATGGTGCGCGTGGACAAGCCCGACCTCTCGCTGCTCAAGGGCGCCGACTACCTCTCCATGGCGCTGCTCGCCGCGTTCCTCGGCTGCCTCGAGTACACGCTCGAGGAAGGCCCGCGCTGGAACTGGTTCAGCGACACCACCATCACCGTCACCGCCTGGACCGCCGCGCTGACCGGCATCGCCTTCATCGCGCGCAGCCTGACCGTCGCGCGGCCGATCGTGGACCTGCGCGCGCTCAAGGACCGCAACTTCGCGCTGGGCAGCCTGTTCTCGTTCATCACCGGCATCGGCATCTTCGCCACCATCTACCTCACGCCGCTGTTCCTCGGCCGCGTGCGCGGCTACGGCGCGCTGGACATCGGCTTGGCCGTGTTCTCGACCGGCGTGTTCCAGGTGATGAGCATCCCGCTCTACGCCTTCCTCGCCAGCCGCTTCGACCTGCGCTGGATCCTCTTCGCCGGCCTCGCGCTGTTCGCGCTCTCGATGTGGGAGTTCATGCCGATCACCCACGACTGGGGCGCCCATCAGCTGCTGCTGCCGCAGGCGCTGCGCGGCATGGCGCAGCAGCTCAGCGTGCCGCCGGTGGTGACGCTGGCGCTCGGCGCGCTGCCGCCGGCGCGGCTCAAGCTCGCGTCGGGGCTGTTCAACCTGATGCGCAACCTGGGTGGCGCCATCGGCATCGCGGCTTGCGCGACCGTGCTCAACGACCGCACCAACCTGCACTTCCAGCGCCTGGCCGAGCGCCTGCACGGCGGCAACGAGGCGATGAACGGCTTCCTCGCCTCGGCCGGCGCGTCGCTGTCGTCGCTGCCCTCGGGCGAGGCGGCCACCGCGGCGCTGCGCCAGCTCTGGTCGCTAACCTACCGCGAGGCCCTGACGATGACCTTCTCCGATGCCTTCCTCCTCGTGATGGCCTGCTTCGTCGCGGCGCTGCTGTTCGTGCCGCTGCTGCGCAAGATCGCGCCGCCGTCCGCGCCGTCCGCCGATGCCCATTGAGATCCCGCGCCCTCCCCTTCCTTCGCGCCGCCCTTCCTGGAGTTCCGCCATGACGCTCCCCCTTTCCTCCACCGCCCGCCCATCGAGGCGCTCCGCCTCGCTGAACCTCGCGCTGGGCACGGTGCTCGCGGCGGCGCTCGCCGCCTGCGCGCCGATGACCGATCCCGCGGGACGCCCGCGCGCGCTCGACGAGCAGTTCGCCGGCCAGGCCCTGATCGCCCAGCATCAGACCGGCGACTCGCCCGCGGCGCTGGCCGCCTGGTGGCTGGCCTTCGACGATCCGGCGCTGAGCGCCATCGTCCAGCGCGCGCTGGACCAGAACCTGGACCTCGCGATCGCGCTCGCTCGCGCCCAGCAGGCGCGCGCCGCGGCGCAAGGCGCCGGGGCGAATCGGCTGCCACAGGGCGAGTTGCAGGGCCAGCTGCTGCATCAGCGCCAATCGCTGAAGGGTCCCGAAGGCAGGCTGGCGCGTGGCTTTCCCGGCTATGAACGCGAGCAGACGCTGCAGACGCTCGGCCTGGGCGCGAGCTGGGAAGCAGACCTGGCCGGCGGACTGCGCCAGGGCGAGGCAGCCGCCGTCGCCGAATGGCAGGCCGCCGAGGCCGCGCGGATGGGCGCGCGGGTGACCGTCGCCGCCGAAGCAGCCGATGCCTACTTCCGCGTGCGCGGCGCGCAGGCCCGCATCGCCGTCGCCGAGGCGCATCTGCGCAACCAGTCGCAGTTGCTGCGGCTGATCCAGGACCGCTTCAACGGCGGCCTGGCGGCGCAGCGCGAGGTCGCTGAAGCCCAGGCCCTGCAGTTGCAGGCGCGCGGCACGCTGCCGCCGCTGCGCACGGAGCTGTCGCAGCAACTGCATCGCCTGGACGTGCTGATGGGCGAGCAGGCCGGCACCTACGCGGCGAAGCTGATCGCGGACACGCCCGAGGCGCCGCGCGCGGCGGCGCTCTCCGCCACGCGCTCCTCCACCTACGTCGTGCCGTCGCTGCCCGGCGACCTCACGCCCGCGGCGCTGATGCGCCGCCGCCCCGATGTGATCGCCGCCGAACGCCAGCTCGACGCGAGCCAGGCGCGCATCGGCATCGCCACGGCCGAGTACTACCCGCGCCTGACGCTCGGCGGGGTGCTGGGCGCCTCGAGCCTCAATGGCGGGCTGTTCTCGGCGGCGGCCTTCCAGCCGCAGGCGCTGCTCGGCCTGCACTGGCGGCTGTTCGACTTCGGCCGCGTCGATGCCGAGGTCGCGCAGGCCCGCGGCGCGCGCGCCGAGGCGCTCGCCCAGGTGCGCCTGCGCATGCTGCGCGCCACCGAGGACGTCGAGAACGCGATCGTCAGCCTGTCCGAGCTGGAGCAGCAGCGCGGCGATCTGACGGAGGAAGTGCGCGCCCATCAGGTCGCGCGGGACGCGGCCGAGGACGCCTACAAGGGCGGCGCCGCCAGCCTGATCGAGGTGCTCCAGGAGGACCGGCTGCTGCTCGGCGCGCGCGACCAGTTGGCGCAGCTCGACGCGGCGCACGCGCGGGCGGCGGTCGCCGCCTTCCGGGCGTTTGGCGGCGGTTGGGACGCGCCCGCCACCATCGCGGCTCGGTAGCATCGGGGCCCTATGAGCCCGCCCGCCGCATCGCCCCCGCCCTCGCCCTCGCCCTCCGCCGCGCCCGGCGCGCCCGGCGCCGCGCGCGCCCCGTCCGTCAACGGGCTGCTGCCGCTGCTCTTCGTGGCCGTCTGGAGCACCGGCTTCATCGGCGCGAAGTTCGGCCTGCCCGATGCCGAGCCGCTGACCTTCCTCGCCTGGCGCTATGCCGCGGTCATCGTGCTGATGCTGCCGGTGGTCCTGCTGCTTCGCGCGCCCTGGCCGCGCTCGCCCGCGGCCTTCGGCCACATCGCGGTCACCGGGCTGCTGGTCCACGGCGTGTACCTGGGCGGCGTGTTCACCGCGATTGGCCATGGCCTGCCGGCGGGCATCACCGCGCTGGTCGTCGGCCTGCAGCCGCTGGTCACGGCACTCGGCGCGCGGGCCTTCCTCGGCGAACGCATCCAGCCGATGCAGTGGCTGGGCCTGGCGCTGGGCTTCGCGGGCGTGGGACTCGTCGTCGCGCAGAAGGTCGCGGCCGTCCCCGGCGGCGCCCTGATGGCGATGCTGGCGCCCGCGGTGATCGCGCTGATCGGCATTACCGCCGGCACGCTCTACCAGAAGAGGTTCTGCCCCTCCTTCGACCTGCGCACCGGCTCGGTCATCCAGTTCGTGCCCAGCCTCGTCGTCACCGGCGCCGCCGCCGCGATGACCGAGACGATGCAGGTGCACTGGAGCAGCCAGTTCGTCTTCGCGCTGGCCTGGCTGGTGCTCGTGCTGTCGCTGGGCGCGGTCAGCCTGCTGAACCTGCTGATCCGCCGCGGCAGCGCGGTCAACGTCGCCAGCCTCTTCTACCTGACGCCGCCCGCCACCGCACTGATCGCCTGGGCGCTGTTCGGCGAGACGCTGACCGGACTCGCCATGGCGGGCATGGCGCTGGTCGCGGTCGGCGTCTGGCTGGCGCGGCGGACGGCGGCGCGCTGAGCGGACCGGTCAGGTCCGACGCGGACGCCGCCTGAAGGCGGTTAGTCGCGGTCAGTCGCGGTCAGTTACGGTCGGCGCGCGCCGGCAGCGTGCTGTCGCGATTGGCGTTGTCGCTGCTGATCGACGAATCGCTCGAGGTGCCGTTGTTCATCGAGGACGAGTTGTCCTGAGGCATCGGCGCGGCCGGCGTGCGGACGCTGGGATCCTGGCGCTGCTCGGTCGTGGTGTTGTTGCCGTTGTATTGACTGCTGGTCGCGGGCTGCGTGTTCTGCATGTCCTGCGCGTTGGCGGGCTGGCCGGTGCTCGGATTGGCGGCGGGCGTCGCGGTGGACGGGCTGTTGGTCTGCGGCGGGTTGTTCTGGTTGTTGTTGTTGGACAGCGGATCGTTGGTCTGGTCGCGCGCGCCCACCGAGCCCGAGCTGCCGCCCTGCCCGCCGCTCTGGGCATGCAGGAAGCCGACGCCGGAAGCCAGTGCAATCGCCATCGCCACGGTGGTGATCTTGGAACGGGGGTTCATGTGGATCTCCTGAAAGCTGAGGATTGAGGTCGTGCCGGGAGCGGCCGCGGGTCGCGTCACATCGCGTCGAGCGGATCGCCCTGCGGGAAAGTACGGGCAAACCCGATACCCGCCTGCGCGCGGGCTCAGCCCCGGCGCGTCACGTTCGACGGGCGGGACGGCTCGAGTTCATCGAGCTCCGCGCGGATCGCCACCGGCGTCACCGGCGTCACCGGCGTGAAGGGCGCGCGCGATGCCGCCGGCGCCGCAGGCGGCCGCGCCAGCGCGCGCAGGCGTTCTCCCAAGGCATCGAGGCTGTCCGCCTGGGCGCTGGCCTCGCCGGCGGCATCGAAGGGCTCCAGGCTGATGCGCTCCGCGGCGATGCCCAGGCCCACGGCATGGAAGTACGCCGCCTCGCTGACGACGCTGAGCTGGCTCGCGACCAGGCGATGCACCTCCAGATCCGGCATGTCCAACTGCACGCCTTGCACCGTGCTCAGCACCGGCGTGCGCGTGATGCTGCCGGCCAGCCCGGCGAGCCGGTGCGCATTGGGCAGGTGCGCATGCAGCACATCCGCATGCCGATTGCGGATGAGCCCGACCAGCACCTGGATCGCGTGCCAGGCGGGGTCGTCGGGCATCGGCACCACGACGGTCTCCGCGCCCAGCGCGCGCAGCTGTTCCGCATAGGGGCCGTCGGCCGGACACAGCACGGTGAAGCGGAAGTCGTCGCCGGCGCCCAGGCGCTCGACCAGACGCTCCACCAGCAGCGAGGCCCCCTCGCCGTCCGGCGGCAGCGCGCCGACGATCTCCACGACGTGAAGCGCCTGCATCGGCGCTGGCGTGGCGGCGGCGGGTCGTGGACCGGGACGGATCATGGGGCGCCTTTCGCGGCCGCCCGGCGGGCGGTCACCGCGTTCGGCAAGCCCCATACCCGCGGCGGCGCCGATCAGGCGGGGTCACCTGGGATCACGCGGGATCACGCGGGATCACGCGGCATCAAGCGGCTTGAGCGATTGCAGGACCGTCGGCAGCAGTTCACTGACCGTCGGATGGATGCGCACGCCGCCGGCCAGCACCTCGGGATAGGGCCGCTTCAACGCGATCGCATCGAGCAGCGACTGCACCGCCTCGTCGCCATCGACGCCCAGCACCGTCGCGCCGAGGATCGCCTTGGACCCGGCATCGACCAGGATCTTGATGAAGCCTTCGGCCTCGCCCTTCTCGACCGCGCGGCCCACGCGCGTCATCGGCCGCGTGCCGATCAGCGCGGGCCGGCCGCTGGCGCGCACCTCGCGCTCGCCCAGGCCGATGCGCGCCAGCGGCGGGTCGGTGTACAGCGCATAGGTCACGACGCGGTCGCCGACGCCGCGATCGGCGCCGTCGAAGAGATTCGCCGCGGTGACCTCGAAGTCGTTCCACGCGGTGTGCGTGAACGCGCCGCGGCCGTTGCAATCGCCGAGCGCCCAGATGTGCGCCGCGCTGCTGCGCAGGCGGTCGTCGACGGCGACGTTGCCGCGTTCATCGAGCCGCACGCCCGCGCGGTCCAGGCCCAGGTCGTCGGTGTTGGGCCGGCGGCCGGTGGCGATCAGCACGTGGCTGCCGCGCACCTCGGGCTCGCCCGTCTGGCAGTTCACCCCCACCGCCACGCCCTCCGGCGCCGGCGCGAGGCGCACGCATTCGGCGCCGGTGCGGATCGTCAGGCCCTCGCGCTCGAGCAGGCCGCGCAGCGCCTCGGCGACGTCGGGATCCTCGCGCGGCACCAGCTGCGCGCCGCGCTGCACGACGGTCACCTCGGCGCCGAAGCGCCGGAACATCTGCGCGAACTCCAGTCCGATGTAGCTGCCGCCGACGACGACCAGGTGCCGGGGCAGCTCGCCCAACCGCATGATGGACGCGTTGGTGAGCCAGGGCACGGCGTCCAGCCCCTCGACGCCGGGCTGCGCCGGCCGGCCGCCGACGTTCAGGAAGAAGCGCTCGGCCCGCAGCTTGCGGCCGCCGACGTCGATGGTGTGCGGGTCCTCGAAGCGCGCATGGCCCAGGACCAGCTCGACCCCGGGCATGCCGCGCAGCCATTGCTCGACGCCCTGGCGCGACTGGCCGGAGATGCGGTCCTTGCGCGCGACGATCGCGGGGAAGTCGACGCCAAAGCGCTCGGGAGGCCGCACGCCCCAGCGCGCGGCCTCGCGCACGACCCAGGCCGCATGGGCGCTGGCGACCATCGCCTTGGTCGGGATGCAGCCGGTGTTGACGCAGGTGCCGCCCACGCGCGAGCGCTCGACGACCGCGACGCGCCAGCCCTCGCGCGACATGCGGTCGGCGAGCGCGGGACCCGCCTGTCCCGCGCCGATCACGATGGCATCGAAGGAATCGCTCATCGCCGCTCCTGGAATGGAATGAGCGCCGAGTCTGCCACCGGCGCATGACGCGGCTCAAGCCGGATCACCGCGGGTCGCTGCGCGTTAATGCGCGTCAATGCGCCTGGACGAGCGCGCGCAGCCGCGCGTCGCGGATCTCGAGGACATCGAAGAGGCCCAATTCCCGCAACGCGGGGATCGCTTCGACGATGTCCCGCTCCGCGTCGCCGCGGCGAGCGGCCTCGGCGGCCGGGTCGCTCCAGAGCCTGGCGTTGACGAGGAAAGCGCCGACGGTGCCCTTGCGGATCACGGTGCCGTTGCGTTCGATCTGGTTTTGCCCGTCGGGCAGCATGTCTTGAGCCTTCATGGAGGTGCTCCTGGTGGTGAATCGATGACTGAATCCTAGGAGCCGCGTCGTGGCTTCAGTACGCCATTCACGACATAAGATAGCTCGATCACGCCACGCCGGCATTTGTCCTGTTTGTCCCGTCCCCATGGCCAGACGCCTTCCAAAGACCTTCGAAACCGCGGCCGTCTCGCAGGATCCGCTGATCCGCGTCGTCGAGCAGGCGTCCACCGCCGGGCGCGTCACCCGGCGGCACAGCCACGCGAGCGGGCAGTTGCTCGGCGCGTCGCAGGGGCTGCTGACGGTCGAGGTCCACGATGGCCGCTGGGTGGTCCCGGCCACGCATGCGGTGTGGCTGCCGCCGCACACGCCGCATGGCCTGCGCTCACACGGTCCCTTCGCCGGCTGGAGCGTGTACGTGGACGAGCAGGCCTGCGCGGCCTTGCCGGCGGAGCCGCGCATCGCGGCCATCTCGAGCCTGCTGCGCGAGGCCGTCGCGCGCGCCGCAGGCTGGGACGACGATGGCGAGCCGCTGGACGCGGCGCGGAGCCGCCTGGCGGGCGTGATCCTCGATGAGATCGCGGCGGCGGAACCGGTGGCGCTCGGGCTGCCCATGCCCGCCGACGCACGCCTGCTCAAGATCGCCCGCGCGCTGTCGGAGCGGCCCAGCGACGAGCGCCGTCTGGAGGAATGGGCCGACTGGGCCGGCATCGCGCCGCGCACGCTGACGCGCCGCTTCGCCAGCGAAACCGGCTTCAGCTTCACCGAGTGGCGCCAGCGCGTGCGGCTGCTGCGCGGACTCGAATTGCTCGCGGCGGGCCAGCCGGTCACGGCCATCGCGCTCGAACTGGGCTATGACAACGTCAGCGCCTTCATCGCGCTGTTCAAACGGACCTTCGGCGTCACGCCCGGCAAGTACGGCGACGACCACCCGCGCGCGTGAGGGGCGGCGGGCCGTGACGCCGCGTCAGGCCGCGCCGTAGCGGCGGCGGATCGCCGCCAGCGCGCCGCGCTGCTCGAGCGCATGGATCGCCTGATCCAGGCGCGCGACGTCGGCCTCGTCGAGGCGGCGCCGGCTCAGCATCAGGCTCACCGGCTGCACGCTGTAGCCGAAGGGCTGACGGTTCAGCCGCTGGCCGGACAGCTTCGCCTGCGCCATCAGCTCGAGCTCGTCGCCCAGGATCAGCGGCGCGCGGCCGAGCCGCATCATGTCCAGGCCCTGGCGCGCGGTCTGATAGGGAATCAGCAGACCGGCTTCGGCCAGACGGGGCCGCCAGGTCTCGAAGTCCGCGCCCAGGCGCAACGCGTCGACGTGCAGCAGCGGGACATGACGCCGCAGCACATCCTCGAAACCATGCAGTCGATCGAGGCGGGCATCCCGCCGGTCCGCCGCCGCGACCAGGAAGGTCTCGCTGCGGTAGGGGCGGCTGTACAACACCACCCGCTCATGCGCGGGTGCCGGCGTGGCCGAGAAGATCACGTCGAACTGGTCATTCAGCAGTTCGCGAAAGCGCCGGCGCCGCCATTGCTGCGGACCGCGGACCCAATTGAGGTGGAAACCCGCCTGCTTGCAGATCGCCTGGAGCAGGTCGGCGTCGAGGCCCCGCATCGTGCCGTCCGCGCCGGGGATCAGGTAGGGCGCCCAGGATTCCACCAGGGCGCGGATCACGCGCGGCCGGTCCGCCGCCTGGAGGGCGCCCGCGCCCGTCGCCGCGGCTCCCAGCATGCCCAGCGCGAGGCGACGCGTGATCCGGCACGTGACGCGGTGTCTGGCGACCGACGAGCCGACGGAGCGGCGTGCCTCTTTGAAAGCGTTTGCGGGGGGCATCCGGATCAGTGTGCGTCACCCCTCGAAGGGCGGCAAGGCGGAGATTCGGGAGGCGCACGCGCTCCCCTTGAATGAGGGCGTCCCGCGGCCTCAAGCCAGGGCCGCCGTGCCGTCCTCGGGACGGGCCACCACCATCCGCAGTCCGGGCGACTCGCGCTCGGCGCGCAGTGTCCAGCCGTGGGCATCCGCGATCTCCTGGCAGATCGCCAGCCCCAGCCCCGCGCCATGGTCGCGCCGGTGCGCGCCGCGCCAGAAGCGCCCGAACATCCGCGACAACTGCTCCGGCGTCACGCCTGGACCGCGGTCGCGCACCGACACCGCCCGCGCGCCCACCTCGACGCTCAGCCGGCTGCCCGCCGGCGCATGCTGCAGCGCGTTCTCAAGCAGGTTCTTCAGCAGCGTGAACACCGCGCCGCGGTCCGCGTGCCAGGCCGTTCCTTCACCGGTCGCGCGGAGTTCGACCTCGACGCCCAGCGCATCGGCCATCCGGCGCAGGTAGCCGATCGCCTCCTGCGCGGCCGCCGCCATGTCGGTCGGCTGGAACTGGTAGTTCCGCACCTCGCTGGCCTCGGCCAGCAGCAGCAGTTGCTGCACCTGCCGCGTCATGTGCTCGACGTCCTGCAGCAGCGAGTCGTCGACCAGACCCTTCTCCATGAACTCGACCTGCGCCCGGATCAGCGACAGCGGCGTCTTCAGTTCATGCGCGGCCATCGCCAGGAACTCCTGCTGCACGCGGTACCCGCGCTCGAGCCGCTCCAGCACCCGGTTGAAGCTCTCCACCAGCGGCACGATCTCCGACGGGACGCGATCCGCCTGCAGCCGCGCGTGCAGCGAGCGCGGCGAGATCGCCGCCGCTGTCGCCGACACCTCGCGCAGCGGCTTGAGCACCCGCTTGAGCATCACGAACACGCACACGCCGAACAGCAGCAGCATCACCGAGCTGAACAGCACCATCCCCATGCCCATGAACGGCAGCGCGAAGTCCAGGCGGAAGAGCTCGAACACCCGCGCGCTGCCGGCCAGTTGCAGGTACCAGGTGCGGCCTTTGTGCCGCACCGCCTCGGTCGCGCCTTGCATGCGCTGGCCGCCGTAGGCGAACTCGAACTTGCCCGGGCGCAGCGCGCGGGCGCCCTCGCCGGCCGCCACCCAGATCGGGTTGGCCGGCGTGGGTTCGATCACGACGCGGCCCGACGCGTCGAGCAGCCGGTAGGCCAGGTCGTCCTTGAGCAGGTGGTAGAGCCATTCGCGGCGCAACTCGTCCTCGGCGAAGCCGACCGGCGCGCCCGAAGCGTCGAAGCGCAACTGCTCGCTGAACTCCTCGGCGAACTCGGTGATGTCCTCGTCGAAGAACAGCGGCCCGCGCAGCGTGGTCAGGCCGTTGAAGATCAGCGCCAGCGTGGCGATGGTCAGCAGCACGCCCGCCACGTAGGCCAGCATCACCTTCAGGGTCAGGCTACTCAGCCACGTGGGCATCGTGAAGGGCATATCCAAGGTTTCTCACGTTGACGATGCGCTGATTCGACCCGATCAGGGCCGTGCCGTTGCCCGCGCCGCGCAGGCGCTGCAGGCCGGCATCGTGCCGCCAGTCGACTTTCCTGACCCTTACCGCCGTCCTCACACCAAACATGGGGAACGGGATTTCGCGGCAATGAAAAAAGCCCCTGGCGATTCGCCAGGGGCTTGTTTCTTTGGAGGAGAGGGGGGGATTCGAACCCCCGAGACGTTTCCGTCCGCCTGATTTCGAGTCAGGTACATTCAACCACTCTGCCACCTCTCCGAATTCGGTGCTCGCTGTGGTTGTTAGCGAGTAAGCCTAAGAGTATAGCGAGCTTTTTGTCTTCAGCACAAGAAGTTCTTGCGCGACCGCCAAAGCCGTGCGTCAGGCGCGCAAAACGTCCTGGCCACCCAGGTACGGCCGCAGCGCCTGCGGCACCGTGATGCTGCCGTCGGCCTGCTGGTAGTTCTCCAGCACCGCCACCAGCGTCCGCCCCACCGCCAGGCCCGAGCCGTTGAGCGTGTGCACCAGCTCGTTCTTCCCTTCGGCGTTCTTGAAGCGCGCCAGCATGCGGCGCGCCTGGAAGGCGCCCATGTTCGAGCAGGAGCTGATCTCGCGGTAGGTGTTCTGCGCCGGCAGCCAGACCTCCAGGTCATAGGTCTTGGTCGAGCCGAAGCCCATGTCGCCCGCGCACAGCAGCATCGTGCGGTACGGCAGGCCCAGCTTCTGCAGCACGGCCTCGGCGTGGCCGGTCATCTCCTCCAGCGCGGCCATGCTGTGCTCGGGCTGCTCGATGCGGACCATCTCCACCTTGTCGAACTGATGCTGGCGAATCAGGCCACGGGTGTCACGGCCCGCCGATCCGGCCTCCGAGCGGAAGCACGGGCTGTGCGCCGTCAGCTTGATGGGCAGGTCCTCGGCCTTGAGCACGCTCTCGCGCACGGTGTTGGTCAGCGAGATCTCCGAGGTCGAGATCAGGTACTGCTCCTGCGCCTCGTCGTCGCCGCCGCGCAGCACCCAGAACATGTCTTCCTTGAACTTGGGCAACTGGCCCGTGCCCTCGAGGATCTCGCGGTTGACGATGTAGGGGGTGTAGCACTCGGTGTAGCCGTGCTGCTGCGTCTGCATGTCCAGCATGAACTGCGCCAGCGCCCGGTGCAGGCGCGCGGCCGGCCCCTTCAGGAAGGCGAAGCGCGAGCCCGACAGCCTGGCGCCCATCTCGAAGTCCAGGCCCAGCGGCGCGCCGAGGTCGACGTGGTCCTTGATCGCGAAGTCGAACGCGCGCGGCTGGCCCCAGCGGCGCACCTCGACGTTGCCGGTCTCGTCCGCGCCGGCCGGGACGCTGGCGTCCGGCAGGTTGGGCACGCCCATCAGCATCGCGTTGAGTTCCACCTGGATCGCGTCCAGCTGCTCGGCGCCGGCCTTCAGCTCATCGGCGATGCCGGCGACCTCGGCCATCACGGCGCTGGCGTCCTCGCCCTTGCCCTTCAACATGCCGATCTGCTTGGAGAGCTGGTTGCGACGAGCCTGCAGCTCCTCGGTACGGGTCTGCAGGCGCTTGCGATCGGCCTCCAGCGTCTTGAAGCGCTCCACGTCCAGGAACGGTTGCGGGTTCTTGCGCAGTTGCAGGCGCTCGATGACGGCGTCCAGGTCCTTGCGCAGCAGGGTGATGTCCAGCATGGGGGTGTCTTTCGTGTTCTGCGCCGGCAGCCTCCCCTTTCCGGGGGGCGCGTCGGCGATCGCATGGGGGGTCGGTCAGCGGGAGTTCAGCGGCCGGCCCGACCGTGACCGGGACCGGACCGCGCGGCGATCAAGATCGATCGCTGGTGACCTCGGCCATCGACTTGTCGCCCAGGCCCATCGGCAGCGGGAAGCGCACGTGCTCCTCGACGCCGGGCAGCGTGCGCACCGTCGTCGCGCCCAGCTCGCGCAATCGGGCGATGACGGCCTGCACCAGCACGTCGGGCGCCGAGGCGCCGGCGGTCAGGCCCACCCGCGAGCGGCCGTCCAGCCATTGGGCCTTCACGTCCTCGGCGGCGTCCACCATGTAGGCCGGCGTGCCCAGCCGCTCGGCCAGTTCGCGCAGGCGGTTGCTGTTGGAGCTGGTCGGGCTGCCGACCACGATCACCACCTCGACCTGCGGCGCCAGCACCTTCACCGCGTCCTGGCGGTTCTGCGTGGCGTAGCAGATGTCCTGCTTCTTGGGCTCGCGGATCTGCGGGAAGTGCCGCTTCACCGCGGCCAGGATCTCGGCCGCGTCGTCGACGCTCAGCGTGGTCTGCGTCACCACCGCCAGCTTGGCCGGGTTGTTGACCCGCACGTGCGGCACGTCCGACGCCTCCTCGACCAGGTAGATCCCGTCGCTGAGCTGGCCCATCGTGCCTTCGACCTCGGGGTGGCCCTTGTGGCCGATCATGATGAACTCGTAGCCCTCGCGATGCAGCTTGGCCACCTCGACATGCACCTTGGTCACCAGCGGGCAGGTCGCGTCGAAGATCTGGAAGCCGCGCGCCTGGGCCTCCTTGCGCACCGCCTGGCTGACGCCGTGCGCCGAGAACACCAGCGTCGCGCCGGCGGGCACCTCGGCCAGGTCCTCGATGAAGATCGCGCCCTTGGCCTTCAGGTCGTTGACGACGTAGGTGTTGTGCACGATCTCGTGCCGCACGTAGATCGGGGCGCCGAATTTCTTCAGCGCGCGCTCGACGATCTCGATCGCCCGGTCCACGCCGGCGCAGAAGCCGCGCGGCTCCGCCAGCACGATGTCCTTGTCCATGGTCATGTCCGTCATCACAGCACACCGATCAGCTGCACCTCGAAGCTGACGGGCTGTCCCGCCAACGGGTGATTGAAGTCGAACAGCAGCCAGTCCTCGCCCAGCTCGCGGACCACGCCGGCGTACTGGCCCTGGCCGTCCGGCGTGGGGAACTGCACCACGTCGCCGACGTGGTATTCCTCGTCCGGGTCGCCCAGCTCGCGCATCAGGCTGCGCTTCACGCGCTGCAGCAGCTCGGGATTGCGCTCGCCGAAGGCCTCGCCGGGCGCCAGCTCGAGGCGGGTGTGCGTGCCTTCGTCCAGGCCGATCAGGCGCGCCTCGATCGCGGGCGCCAGCTCGCCGGCGCCCAGCGTCAGCGTGGCCGGCAGCTTGTCGGCGAAGGTGTTGATCAGGTCCTGGCCGTCCGGCCCGCTGAGCCGGTAATGCAGGGTCAGGAAGGATCCTGGTTGAACGAGGTTCACTAGTCAGGGGGATTTTGGGAATCGAGGCGCGATTTTAGGCTGGAGCGCCGTGGTCCTTCCGCCGAAAGCCGCCATGACCGTCCTGACCGCCGCCTTCTCCCCGTCCGCCGACGCCCTTCCGCCCCCGCTCCGTCCGCGCGAGAAGCTGCGCGACCTCGGCCCCGGCGCCCTGGCCGACGCCGAGCTGCTGGCCATCCTGCTGCGCACCGGCCTGCCCGGCCGGCCGGTGCTGCGCCTGGCCTGCGAGCTGCTCGACGAGTTCGGCGGCCTGGACGGCCTGATGCGCGCCGGCCAGGGCGAGCTGGAAAGGGTCAAGGGCCTGGGGCCGTCCAAGCGCACCACGGTCCAGGCGGTTCTGGAGATCTCTCGCCGCGTGTTCCGCCGGCCCCTGTCCCGGGCAGCGGTCTTCGAGTCCGCCGCGGACGTGCGCGATTACCTCAGGGTCGCGTACGGCGGCCTTGAATCCGAGTGTTTCGCCGTGATGTTCCTCGACATCCGCCATCGGCTGATCGCCCTGGAGACCCTGTTCCAGGGCACCGTATCCCATACCATTGCCTACCCCCGCGAGGTGGTGAAGCGCGCGCTGGCCCTGAACGCCACGGCGGCCGTGCTGGTCCACAACCACCCTTCCGGCCACACCGACCCGTCGCCGCAGGACCTCACGCTGACACGCGTGCTGGCCCAGGCGCTGGCGCTGGTGGACGTGAAGGTGCTGGACCACTTCATCGTCGGCGCGGGCGATCCCGTATCGATGACCGACCTGGGCCTGCTGTGACCGACCGACTGCGCAGCCTGCAAGACCTGCAGACGCTGCATCGAGAACTGAAGCTCCGCCAGCGCGCGGAGGAAGAGCGGCGCGAGCGGGAAGCCGCGCTCGCGCGGCTGCGCGAGCATGAGGCGCGCATCTTCGAGCGCACCGTCGGCGACGTCATTCCGCTGCCCGACGCCAACCGCGTGCTCCTGCATGCCGGCCGCCCGGAGCCGGAGCCGCGTCAGCGCGAGCTCGACGAGCAGCGCGCCTGGCGGCAGGCGCTGTCGGATGATTTCGACGTCGACTCGCTGCTGGAGACCGACGAGACGCTGTCCTTCCGCCGCCCGGAGATCTCGGCGGAATCGGTGCGCAAGCTCAGACGCGGCCACTGGTCGCTGCAGGCGCAGATCGATCTGCACGGGCTGCGCCGCGATCAGGCGCGCGAGGCGCTCGGCCAGTTCATCCACGACAGCGCCCGGCGCGGGCTGCGCTGCGTGCGGGTGGTCCACGGCAAGGGGAATGGCTCGCCCGGCAAGGAGCCGGTGCTCAAGGCCCGCGTGCGGCGCTGGCTGGTGCAGAAGCAGGAAGTCCTGGCCTTCGTCCAGGCCCGCGCCAGCGATGGCGGCAGCGGCGCGCTGATGGTGCTGCTGAACGCGACCTGACGGTCGCGCCCTTCAATGCAGCATCAGGCTGCCGAAGGGGGAGGCCGGCGTCGTGAACGCCATCAGCAGGCGCTCCGGACGGAATTCGCCGACGGTGTCGGCGCCCTGCCAGTGGGTCTCGATCGCATGCTCCAGGCCCTTGAGCACGCAGAACGACATGAAGGCGTGCTCGGCCTCGTCGCCGTCCATGTCCACGTGCTGCAGCCGCACGCAGGCCGCGCGCAGGAAGTTCAGCATCTGGATCGGGCTGTCGGTGTCGGGGCAGTAGCCAGCGCAGACCTCGATGTCCTCGCGGGCATCCTCGGACAGCCAGAGGCGGCCGTCGTCGATCCTCACGTGCAGCAGGTCGGGATTGGCATCGATGCCGACCACATCGTCGTCGAGCAGGGTTTCCATCATGGATGCGACAGTAGACGAAGGCCCCCGGCCCGTGTTCACCGCGCCGGGAACGCGGCGGGCACCGGTGTCAGATATGCACGCTGCCCGCGCCGTTTACATCATTTCGGCCCGCCGGGAAGCGAACCGGAACCCGCGAGCCGCCACGCGGCGCGGGCCGGCGCGGCCTCAGACGTTGCGCATCCAGTCCGCCGTATGGGCGAAGGACGCGGCCAGGCGCCGCTGCAGCTCGACGTCGAGCTCGCACTCCGCCATCGCCTGCGTCATCGCCGACATCCACTGGTCGCGCTCGGCGATGCCGATGCGGTACGGCAGGTGCCGCGCGCGCAGGCGCGGGTGGCCGAAGCGCTCGACGAAGTGGTCCGGCCCGCCCAGCCAGCCGCACAGGAACCAGAACAGCTTGTCGCGCGAGCCGTCCAGCGTCGTCGGGTGGATCGCCCGCAGCTGCTCGAAACGCGGCTCCAGGTCCATCAGGTCATAGAAGCGGTCGACCAGGCGGCGCACCGCCGCCTCGCCGCCGACCCACTCGAAAGGGGTGGCGGGCGCGGCACCCGTCGGGGTGCCCTCGGCGCCGTCGGCGGCGCCGGTTTCAGGGGAATCGGACATCGGAAGGGGAATGCGGCCTGAGCGGCGCGCGGATCAAGGATGACCCGCGGATTGTTCCAGCACCTTGGCGGCCAGGCCGCGGATGCCCTGGGCGGCGTCGCTGCCCGGGTAGTGCTCCAGCAGCAGCTGGCGCTTGAGCACCGCCTGCCGGACCATCGCGTCGTTCTTGACCTCGCCCAGCAGCTCGAGCTTGAAGCTCTGTCCCGGCGTCGGTCCGACGAAGCGCTGCAGCACCTGCTGCAGCTGGCCGCAGATCAGCTTGCCCTCGCCCGGCCGGTTGGCCTGGTTGATGATCAGGTGCACCTGGCGGCGCTCCTGCTGGGTCGCCAGGACCTTGATCGTCGCGTACGCGTCCGTCAGCGAGGTGGGTTCCGGGGTCGCCACGACCAGCACGTCATGCGCCATCGAGACGGCGAACAGCACCACGTCCGAGATGCCCGCGCCGGTGTCCAGCAGCACGTAGTCGAAGCGCGGCCGCACCACCTCGAGGATGTGCAGCAGCTTGTCGCGCACGTCCGGGGTCAGGCGCGAATACTCCACCATGCCCGAACCCGCCAGCAGCACGTGGAAGCCGCCCGGCGCCGGCAGGATCGCCTGGTCCAGCGTGCAGCGCTCGGTGAAGACGTCATGCAGTGTCAGCTTGGGGTGCAGGTTCAGCACCACGTCCAGGTTGGCCAGGCCGAGGTCGGCATCCAGCACCAGCACGCGCTCGCCGCGCGCGGCCAGGGCCGCCGCCAGATTGGCGGTGACGAAGGTCTTGCCCACGCCGCCCTTGCCGCTCGTGACGGCCAAGGTGCGAGCGCCTGCGCGGGCTTTCGGTGCAGCAGGAGCTGTTGTCATGCTCATTCACTATCCTGTTGCGTTACGGCGAACAACATGCCTTTTTCCTCGGCGCTGACCAGCGAGTCGACATGGCTCTCCAGACAGGCGCGATTGCGGCCCTCGGCCTTCGCGCGGTAGAGCTGGCGGTCGGCCCGCTCGGTCCAGATCAGCGTCGACGACCGCACCCACTGCGGCGCGAAGGCCCCGCCGATGCTGATCGTGCAGGTCAGCGGCGGCTGGCCGCTGCCCATGCTCACGGCCAGCCCCTGCACCCGCTGCCGGATGCGCTCGGCCACCGTCACGCCATAGGAGGTCGGGCAGTTGGGCAGGATGATGGCGAATTCCTCCCCCCCGATCCGCGCCACCGTGTCCATCGGCCGCACCGTCTGGCCGATCGCCTGCGAGACCGCGCGGATCACCAGATCCCCGGCGGCATGCCCGTAGGTGTCGTTGACCGCCTTGAAGTGGTCGATGTCCAGGACCAGCAGCAGCGCCGGCTCCCCGGACCGCGCCACCCGGTCCACCTCGCGCCCCAGCGCCATCTCGAAGCTGCGGCGGTTGACCAGCCCGGTCAGCGCGTCCTTGCTCGAGAGGTCGCACAGGGCGTCGAGGATGCCTTGCAGCCAGGCCTCGGAGTAGGGCTCCGCGTCGGGCAGCATCGCCCCGGCCTGCTGCAGCAGTTGCAGGGCCAGGTCCAGGCGCAGCTTGTGCGCGGCAATGAGGCTGTGGGGAGCGTCCAAGATCGGATGGGGCAATTTCGGGCGGAGTCTAGCGGCTTCCCCCCCGAATGAGCGCGCAGAAAAGAGGGCTTCCCCCCACCTCTTTCACACATCATTCCGACCGAACACAATCAAACTAGCGATTGCCGACAATGGCGGCCATCCGGTGCTACGGCATCCCACCTTCGAAGAAGTCCAATACAGCCCCATGCGCCAAGGTCAACCGGTCTCGCCCGCGACTCCGTCGCACGTCGAGGCGATCGATCATGAGTTCAGCTTCAGCCGCGCGGACTTCGACCGCGTCCGCCAGCTGATCTATCAACACGCCGGCATCTCGCTGCACGACGGCAAGCATGCGATGGTCTACAGCCGGCTCTCGCGCCGGCTGCGCGACACCGGCCACAAGAGCTTCGCCGACTACCTCAACTGGCTGGAAGGCGTCAGCGGCCCGCAGGGCGACCAGGAGTGGCAGGAGTTCGTCAACTGCCTGACCACCAACCTGACCTCGTTCTTCCGCGAGGACCACCACTTCCTCTCGCTCAACGACGACCTGAAGGCGCTGACCGGCAAGCCGATCCGGATCTGGTGCTGCGCGGCCTCGACCGGCGAGGAGCCCTACTCCATCGCGATGACCTGCCAGGAGTCGCTGGGCAGCGGCTCCGGCGTGCAGATCGTCTCCAGCGACATCGACACCAACGTGCTGAACACGGCGCGGCGCGGCGTCTACGCGGCCGAGTCGCGCGGCCTGTCGCCGCAGCGGCTCAAGCAGTTCTTCCTGCGCGGCACCGGCGCCAACGAGGGCCGCATCCGCGTCAAGCCCGAGCTGGCGAAGATGATCGAGTTCAGGACGCTGAACCTGATGCACACCTCGTGGTCGCTGGGCGATCCCTTCCACATCGTGTTCTGCCGCAACGTGATGATCTATTTCGACGCGCCGACGCAGCGCAAGGTCCTGGAGCGCATCCACAAGGTGATGCGCCCGGGCGGGCTGCTGTTCGTCGGGCATTCCGAGAACTTCACCGATTCCCGCGATCTCTTCCGCCTGCGCGGCAAGACGATCTACGAGCGCGTTTAACGGAACCACCTCATGACCCTGCCTTCCGCCTCCTCCGCCCTGCAGCAAAGCGCGGCGATGGCCAGCGCCGGCGCGCAGCGCGTGGCCCAGTTGAAGTCGGTGTCCCGCAAGAACGGCGAGGCCTCGTTCTTCTTCTACGACGCCCACTTCAAGAACGCCGCCGTCAAGGTGCTGCCGGGCGAGTACTTCGTCGACAACGACGACCTGCTCGTCATGACGACGCTGGGCTCGTGCATCGCTGCCTGCCTGTGGGACCGCCACGCGCAGATCGGCGGCATGAACCACTTCATGCTGCCCGAGGGGCATGGCGACTCGGGCCGCTACGGCTCGTTCGCGATGGAACTGCTGATCAACGAGATGATGAAGCGCGGCGCCGCCAAGAGCCGCATGGAGGCCAAGATCTTCGGCGGCGGCGCGGTGATCTCCGGCATGAACACGATCAACGTGGGCGAGCGCAACACCAACTTCGTCATCGATTTCCTGAAGCTGGAGCGCATTCCCATCGTGTCCAAGGACGTGATGGACGTGTATCCGCGCAAGGTGTGCTTCCTGCCCAGGAGCGGCAAGGCCATGGTCAAGCGCCTGGCGCCGACCAACACCGACGCGCTGGTCCAGCAGGACAAGGCGGCCGCGCAGCGCGCGCAGCCGGTGGCGAGCAGCGGCGGCTCGATCGATCTGTTCTGAGACGGCCAGACGTCCCGAAGTTCCGAGGAGTAAGAAGAAATGGCCAAGACCACCGTCGTCGTCGTCGACGATTCCGCGCTGGTGCGCAGCATCCTGACCGAGATCATCAACCGGCAGCCCGACATGCAGTGCGTCGGCGCGGCCAGCGACCCGCTCGCGGCGCGCGAGATGATCCGCAACCTCAACCCCGACGTGATCACGCTGGACGTCGAGATGCCGAAGATGGACGGCCTGGACTTCCTGCAGCGGCTGATGCGGCTGCGGCCCATGCCGGTGGTGATGGTGTCGACGCTGACCGAGCGCGGCGCCGAGGTCACGCTCAAGGCGCTGGAGCTGGGCGCGGTGGACTTCGTCGCCAAGCCCAAGATCGGCGTGGCCGACGGCATCCGCGCGCTGGCGCAGGACATCACGGACAAGATCCGCATCGCGTCGAAGGCGCACATCCGCCGCCTCAACGCGCCGGGTCCGGCCGCGGCCCCCGGCGCCCCGGCGTCCGCCGGCGGCGCGACGCCGCCGCTCAAGCCGGCCGCGCCGATCGCGAGCCTGGGCCGGCTCTCGACCGAGAAGCTGATCTTCATCGGCGCCTCCACCGGCGGCACCGAGGCGACCAAGGACGTGCTGATCAACCTGCCGGCCGACTGCCCCGCGGTCTGCATCACGCAGCACATGCCGCCGGGCTTCACGCGCAGCTACGCGGCGCGGCTGGACGGCCTGTGCAAGATCCGCGTCAAGGAGGCCCAGGATGGCGAGCGCCTCCTGCCGGGCCACGGCTACATCGCGCCAGGGGGCATGCATTTCAGCGTCGAGCGCTCGGGCGCCAACTACATCGCGCGGGTGCAGGACGGCGAGCCGGTGAACCGGCACAAGCCCTCGGTCGAGGTGCTGTTCAATTCCGCCGCGCGCGTCGTCGGCCCGAACGCGCTGGGCATCATGCTGACCGGCATGGGCGCCGACGGCGCCAAGGCGATGAAGGCGATGAAGGACGCGGGCGCCTACAACCTCGTGCAGGACGAGGCCACCTGCGTCGTCTTCGGCATGCCGCGCGAGGCGATCAACGCCGGCGCGGCCGACGAGGTGCTGCCGCTGCACCAGATCGCCACGCGGCTGATCGAGCGCCTGCGCAGCACGGTGGGCGCGTCGCTGAACCGCGTCTGAAGCGGCGGGCGCGCCGCAGAGCGGCCCGCCCGCCAGGACCGCCTCATTGGGGACGCGCGTCCTTCTTGGCGGGCTCGGGCCGGGCGCGCAGGGCCGCCGCGGCCGCCTTGGTCTCCGCCGCGCTCGCCAGCAGCGCGGCCTGGCGCGCCGCCTGCGCGCGGGCGACGCGCTCCGCCTCCGCCTTCGCCAGGCGCTGCTCGCGCGCCGCGATCTGCAGCTCGGCATTGACGTCGTTGAAGGCGTTGGCATTCGAGACCAGGGCCAGCGCCCCCAGGATCGCGACCAGCACCATCAGCGCCGGACCGATCACGGGGAAGCGCTCCCAGGGCGAATACGCGTAGCAGGCCGTCGCGGGCAACAGGCCGGCGTCGGGACGGCAGGTGATGACGGGCTCGTTCATGGTCGTTCCTTCTGGCATCCGGGGACAGGGATCGATTCAGCGGAACAGGTCGTTTGAATCAGTGCTGGTAATGCTAGGTGCCCAACGAAGCGCTTCCAAACGCTATATCCTTGCCTCCTTGTGCAGACAGCCTTTCCAAGGACTCCCCACCGATGCGCAGCCCCCGCCTCCCGCTCCAGTACCTGGCCGCCTTTCGCGCCGCCGCGCTGCATCAGAACCTGCGCGCCGCGTCGGAGGAGCTGAACCTCACCCACAGCGCGGTCAGCCAGCAGATTCGCGCGCTGGAATTGCAGCTCGGCTTTCCGGTCTTCGATCGCCAGGGACGGCGCGTGGTGCTGAACGCGGCCGGCTCCGCGCTGCTGCGCGGCGTGGAGCGCGCCTACCAGGAGCTCGATCAGGGCCTGCGCGCCGCGACGGCCGCGCATGGCGTCGAGCAGCGCAGCCTGCGGGTCACGATGCTGCCCTCGTTCGCGCAGCGCTGGCTGCTGCCGCGGCTGGGCCGCTGGCACGCGCTGCATCCGGAGGTCACCATCGAGATCGAGTCCTCGCCGCGCGTCGTCGACCTGGAGCGCGAGGGCTTCGACATCGGCCTGCGCCAGGGCTTGGGTCCGTGGCCCGGACTGGCCAGCGAGCCGCTGTTCGACCTGTCCATGCTGCCGGTGGCCTCGCCGGCGCTGGCGCATCAGCTCATCGGGCAGCCGCTGGAGGCGCTCGCGCAGGCGCCGCTGCTCGGCGATGCCGAGCAATGGGAAGACTGGTTCGCGCAGGCGGGCCTGCGGCGCCAGGTGGTGCCGGTGGCGATCTTCAACGACTTCGGCATCCTGCTGCAGGCGGCCGAGCAAGGGATCGGCGTGGGCCTGACGCGCGAGCTGCTGGCCGCCGACGCGCTGCTGGACGGCCGGCTGGTGCGCGTCGCGCCGCGGCAGGCGATGCTCAAGGAGCCGCAGCGCTACCACATCGTCTATCCGCCGAAGGTGCGTGACGAGCCCGCCGTGCGTGCCTTCATCGCCTGGCTGCACGCGGAGATCGCGGAGTCGCGCGCCGCGCTCGACGGCGCGCGGACCTGCCTGTCCACCGGGATGGTGACCCCGATGGCGCGCGGCGACGCGCTCACGGCGCCAGGAACAGCTCCTGCAGATCGCTGAGGAAATCGAAGCCGCGCGGCGTCGCGCGGATCAGCGCCGGATCCGGATCGAGCAGGCCCTTGGCGCGGCCCTGCGCCATGGCCTTCGCGATCGCGGACGGCGGCAGGCCGGTGCGCTCCAGGAAGCTCTGCATCGTCACGCCCTCGCGCAGGCGCAGCGCGTTCAGCATGAACTCGAACGGCAGCTCGCCGCGCGCGACCTCGTGCTCGTTGGACACCGCCTGGCCTTCGGCGGCCTTCTGCATGAAGGTGGCCGGATCGCGCCAGCGCACCTGACGCAGCAGGCGGTGCGCGAAGCTCAGCTTGGTGTGCGCGCCGGCGCCGATGCCCAGGTAGTCGCCGAACTGCCAGTAGTTGGTGTTGTGCGTGCAGCGATGACCGTCGCGCGCGTAGGCCGACACTTCGTAGCGCGACATGCCCTTGGCGCCGGTGCGCGCGGTGATCAGGTCCAGCATCTCGCTGGCGAGATCGGGATCGGGCAGGTGCTCCGGCGGCGAATTCGCGAAGCGCGTGTTGGGCTCGATCGTCAGGTGATAGACCGACAGGTGCGGCGGCTCGAAGGACAGCGCCAGGCGCAGGTCCTCGTCCAGCTCCGCCAGCGTCTGCCCGGGCAGCGCGTACATCAGGTCGATGTTGAAGGTCGGGAAGGCGCGAGCCGCCTCCTCGATCGCGGCGCGCGCCTGCGTGCCGCTGTGGATGCGCCCCAGCGCCTGCAGCTTGTGATCGTCGAAGCTCTGCACCCCGATCGACAGCCGCGTCACGCCCGCCTGCGCGAAGCCGGCGAAACGCTCCTTCTCGAAGGTGCCGGGGTTGGCTTCCATCGTGATCTCGCAGCCGGGCTCCAGCGGCAGCCGTGCGCGCAGGTCGGAGATCAGCTCGGCGATCTGCTCCGGCGCGAACAGGCTGGGCGTGCCGCCGCCGATGAAGACCGACACGATGGGTCGGCCCCAGATCAGCGGCAGCGCCGCCTCCAGGTCCGATCGCAGCGCGGCCAGGTAGGCGCGCGCGGTGTCGGCGTCCAGTTCGCGGCCGTCACGGTATTCATGCGAGTTGAAGTCGCAGTACGGGCATTTGCGCAGGCACCACGGCAGGTGCACGTACAGCGACAGCGGCGGCAGCGCCGGCAGCGTCAGCGTGCCGGGCCGCATCATGCGGATGATGTCGGCCACGGGATCAGCCCAGGTGCCAGCTCTGGCGCATCTGGCGCAGCAGATCCTGCGACGCGAGCGCGCGATGGCTCAGACGGTTCTTGAGCTCGGGACCGAGCGCCGCGACGCTCTTGCCCAGCTCGGGAATGAACAGCAGCGGGTCGTAGCCGAAGCCGCCCTCGCCTTCCCCGGCGCGCAGGATCTCGCCCTGCCAGCGGCCCATCGCGATCAGCGGCTCGGGATCGTCGGCCGAGCGCACCGCGACCAGCGCGCAGACGAAGCGGCCGCGCCTATCCTCGATGCCATCGAGCTTCTCGAGCAGCACGCGGTTGTTCTCGGCATCGCTCTTCTCGCGGCCGAACAGCGTCGCGTAGCGCGCCGACAGCACGCCCGGCATGCCGCCGAGCGCCTCGACCGCCAGCCCCGAATCGTCGGCCAGCGCCGGCAGGCCGCTGGCCTTGGCGGCGTGGCGGGCCTTGGTCAGCGCGTTCTCGACGAAGGTGTGGAAGGGCTCTTCCGCTTCCGGGATGCCCAGGCTGCCCTGCGTGACGAGCTCGATGCCCAGCGGCTCGAACAGCGCCTGCAGTTCCTTCAGCTTCTTCGCGTTGTTGGAGGCCAGGACCAACTTCATCGCTTGCTCCACGCCGAACGGCGATTACTTGAGGCCGAGCGCTTCGCGCTGCGCCGCGAGCAGCTCGCGGATGCCCTTCTCGGCCAGGTCCAGCAGCACGTCGACCTCGGCTCGCGTGAAGGCGACGCCCTCGGCGGTGCCCTGCAGCTCGACGAAGTGTCCCGCGCCGGTCATGACCACGTTCATGTCGGTGTCGCAGGCGGAGTCCTCGACGTACTCGAGGTCCAGCAGCGCGCAGCCCTCATGGATGCCGACCGAGATCGCGGCGACCGCGTCCTTCAGCGGCGACGCGGCGATCTTGCCCTGCGACATCAGCCAGCTCACCGCGTCGTGCGCGGCCACGTAGGCGCCGGTGATGGCCGCGGTGCGGGTGCCGCCGTCGGCCTGGATCACGTCGCAATCGAGCTGGATGGTGCGCTCGCCCAGCCTGGACAGATCGAAGACGGCGCGCAGCGCGCGGCCGATCAGGCGCTGGATCTCCTGCGTGCGGCCGGTCTGCTTGCCGCGCGCGGCCTCGCGGTCGCTGCGGGTGTGGGTGGCGCGCGGCAGCATGCCGTACTCGGCGGTGACCCAGCCTTCGCCGCTGCCCTTCTTGTGCGGCGGCACCTTCTCCTCGACGGAGGCGGTGCACAGCACCTTGGTCTCGCCGAACTCGATCAGCACCGCGCCTTCGGCATGCCGGGTGTACTGGCGGGTGATGCGCACCGGACGCAGGGCGTCGGCCGCGCGCCCGTTCGGGCGGCTGGCATTGCTGCTCATGGGAACTTCCTTCAGTGGGGCTTCTTGCCGGCCTTGCGGATCGCGTCCTGGATCTCGCGCACGGCGGAATCGATCTCGGCTTCGTCGAGCTGCACGTCCTGGGTCGCGCCGTGGATCGTGGAGGCGAAGCCCTGGTCGTCGAGGTCCTGCGTGGAGATGGAATCGGGGGCATCGCCCTCGCCTTCCCATTCCACCGCCAGGGCGGTGACGTTGTCGCTGCGCGCGCCGGCCTGGCGCAGCGCCAGCTCGACCAGCTCCGGCACCGCGTCGCCGACCGAGCGGCTGTCCGACAGGTGGCGCAGGATGTCGGCGTCGCTGACCGAGCTCCACAGCCCGTCCGAGCACAGCAGCATGCGGTCGCCGTTCTGCAGCAGCACCGGGCCGTTGACGTCGATCATCGGCTTGCCGGGACTGCCCAGGCAGGTGAACAGCACGTGGCGGTTGAAGCGTTCGGCGCCGGTCGCGTGGCGGCCCAGCGCTTCCTGCAGCTCGCTGTAGGAGTGGTCGCGGGTGCGGGCGATCAACTCGGCGTCGCGCAGCAGGTACATGCGCGAGTCGCCGCAGTGGGCCCACCAGATCTGGCCCTGCTGCATCACGCCGACGACGATGGTCGTGCGCGGCGTGTCGTTCATGTTGCGCTCGGCGGCGTAGGCCAGCAGCTGCTGGTGCGCGAGCAGGACCGCCGTCTCGAGGAAGCGCGCCGGCTCCTTCAGCACGGGCTGCGCGTCGCGCTGGAACAGCGCGGCCACGTTCTGCAGCGCGAGGTGCGCGGCGACCTCCCCGTCGGGGTGGCCGCCCATGCCGTCGGCGAGCGCGAAGAGGCCGGCCTCGCGGGTATAGCAATACCCCATGCGGTCCTCGTTCTTCTCACGGCCGCCACGGCGGCTCACCTGGTAGACGGAGAACTTCACGCCTTCGCCCCGGTCTTCAGGTTCTCCAGCTGCAGCTTGAGGCGCTCGCTGAAGCTGAGCTTCGTGTAGCGGCGCTCGGTCTCGCGCGAGAGCTCCTTCTGCAGCGCGAAGACGCTCTGCGGCCGGGTCAGCGGGTCCAGCGACATGCACCACTCGGTGACCTCCAGGAGGTTGTCCGAGTAGACGTTGCGCAGCCGCGAGAGCGACAGCCCGAGGCGGTCCTTCTCCAGGCGCTGCGGCGCGTCGTTGGGCGGGTAGCCCTGCATGCAGGCGTAGATGCAGGCGCCGATCGCGTAGATGTCGGTCCACGGGCCCAGCGAGCCGTCGCGGCGGTACATCTCGGGCGCGGCGAAGCCGGGCGTGTACATCGGCCGGATGAAGTTGCCTTCCTTGGACAGCACTTCGCGCGCCGCGCCGAAATCGAGCAGCACCGCCTTGTTGTCGTTGGTGATGAAGATATTGGCCGGCTTGATGTCCAGGTGCAGCATCTTGTGCTGATGCACGATGCGCAGGCCTTTGAGAATTTCGTCGAACAGCGACCGGATGGTCGATTCGCGGAAGACCTTGTCGCGTTTCAAATCACGCGCGGTCACGATGAAATCCTGCAAGGTATCGCCTTGCAGGTAATTCATGACCATATAGACGGTCTCGTTCTCGCGCAGGAAATTCAGCACCGAGACGACGCTCGGATGCGAAATCTGCGCGAGGGAGCGGCCTTCCTCGAAAAAGCTCCGCAGCCCCAGGCGGTACAGGGGCTGCTTCTCTGGCTTCACTCGAGGCGTGAGTTCGCCTGGGGATCGTTCTGCAAGGGACGAGGGGAGGTATTCCTTCAGAGCCACCAAATGATGGTCGGGGTCTTCGGCGAGATAAACGACGCCGAATCCACCCGCAGCCAGCTTCTTGATGATCTGATAGCCCCCCACCACCGTGCCTGCGGGCAAGGGCGCCGGTTTCGGCTTTGACATAATCGCGGTTCGATTGTTCTACCGATAGCTGATGCCAGTTTACAGCATGACCGGTTATGCCAGCGCCACGGCACAAGCCGTGCACTCCGGCGAAACCCCTAGCCCGGCGTCCGCGCCGTCCGTCACGGTGGAGGCGCGCTCGGTGAACGGACGCTTCCTGGACCTGAGTTTCCGCATGCCGGACGAGCTGCGCGCGCTGGAGCCGGCGCTGCGCGAGCTGGTGGCGGGCAACGTCAAGCGCGGCAAGATCGAGTTGCGCATCAGCGCGCAGCGCGATGCCGACAGTTCGTGGCCGAACCCGCAGCCAGAGCAGCTGAACCGGCTCGCGCGGCTGGAATCGCAGGTGCAGACGTGGCTGCCGAAGGCGCAGGGATTGAGCGTCCAGGAGGCGCTGAACTGGTGCAAGACCGGCGCGACGGGCAGCAGCGCGAACGACGAGACGGTGCTCGAGGCGGCGCGCCAGTGCATCAAGGGATTCCTGGAAGCGCGCGAGCGCGAAGGCGGCAAATTGGTGACGATGCTCAAGCAGCGCGTCGCCACTTTGCGGGACCTCGCCACACAGGCCGAGCCGCTGATCCCGGCGGCGGTGCAGCGGCAGCGGGAGCGTTTCCTGGAGCGCTGGCAGGAGGCGCTGAGCGCCACCGGCGCGGCGCAGACGATCTCCGAGCAGACGCTGCAGGAGCGCGCGATCAACGAGGCGGCGGCCTATGCGCTGCGCATCGACGTGGCCGAGGAACTGACGCGGCTGCGCGCGCACCTGGACGAGGTCGAGCGGCTGCTGAAGAAGGGCGGCGAGATCGGCAAGCGGCTGGACTTCCTGATGCAGGAGCTGCACCGCGAGGCCAACACGCTGGGCTCCAAGGCGGTGGCGATCGAGCTGACCAACATCTCGGTGGAGATGAAGGTGGCGATCGAGCAGCTGCGGGAGCAGGTGCAGAACATCGAGTAGGCCCCTCCCGGGGTCCAAGCCGCGTCGAGAGGCGCGATGGGGATCCCTTCATCGCGCCATCGCCGAGCCCGCGTACCGCCGCAGATGCTCGGCCGTGTGGCCGGAGCCGGTGGCCACCATGTCCGCCACGGTGCCCTCGAACATCACGCGCCCGCCCCGCCGGCCCGCTTCCGGCCCCATGTCGATCAGCCAGTCCGCCCGGGCGATCACGTCGAGCTGGTGCTCGATCACGACGACCGTCGCGCCGCGTTCAATGAGCCGGTCGAACAAGCGGAGCAGGCGGTCGATGTCGGAGAGGTGCAGGCCCGAGGTGGGCTCGTCGAACACATGGATGCGGCCCGACCGGCCCAGCTCCGTGGCCAGCTTCAAGCGTTGACGCTCCCCGCCGGAAAGGCTGGACAAGGGCTGTCCGAGCGACAGGTAGGCGAGCCCCACCTCTTCGAGCCGCGCCAGCGCGGGCGCTATCTCCGGTTCACCGAAGAAGGCCTTCGCTTCGGCGACGCGCATCGCCAGGACCTCTCCGATGTTCCTGCCGCGCAGCCGGTACCGAAGGACGTCGTCGGTGAACCGCCGCCCTCGGCATCGCTCGCAGGTGCTGACGATCGGTTCCATGAACGCGAGGTCCGTCTCCGTGGTGCCCAGCCCCTTGCACACGGGGCATGCGCCTCCCGAGTTGGCGCTGAACAGCGAGGCGCTCGCGGCATTGGCCTGCGCGAACAGACTGCGGATGGGGTCGAGGATGCCGGTGTAGGTGGCGATGTTGGAGCGGCGCGAGCCGCCGATCGCCCCCTGGTCGATGCACACGGCCTCGGGATAGGCGCGCACGAAGACGCCGTTGATCAGGCTGCTCTTGCCCGAACCGGCCACGCCGGTCACGACCGTCATCACGCCGCTTGGAATCGACACGCTCACGTCCTTCAGGTTGTGCAGGGTCGCATGCGCGATCGGCAACCAGCCCGAAGGGCGGCGCGGCGCGGCGTTGATGCGCGCGGGCCGGGACAGGCAGCGCCCGGTCGGCGTGTCGGCCTGCCGCAGGGCCGCGACGCTGCCCTCGAAGACCACGCGGCCGCCTGCGTCGCCGGCTCCCGGGCCGATGTCGATGACGTGATCCGCCGCGACGATGATGTCCGGATCGTGCTCCACCACCAGCACGGTGTTGCCCTTGTCGCGAAGATGGCGCAGCAGCCCGGCCAGGCGCGCGACGTCGCGGGGATGCAGGCCGGCGCTGGGCTCGTCGAAGATGTAGCTCATGTCGCTGAGGCTGCTGCCCAGGTGGCGGACCATCTTCACGCGCTGGGATTCGCCGCCTGACAGGCTCGTCGTCTCGCGGCCGAGATTCAGATAGCCCAGGCCGATGTCCACGAGGTGCCGCACCCGGTCAGCCAGCGCCGGCACCATCGTGGCGGCCAGCGGCGCATCGACCTGGCCGATGACGCCCAGCAGTTCGTCCACCTCGAGCGCGCACCAGTCGGCGATGTTCCTGCCGTCGATGCGGCAGCTCAGCACCTTCTCGTTGAGGCGCGCCCCGTGGCACTGCGGGCAGGGTCCGGCCGTCACCAGCCGCTCCCACTCGGCGCGGTCCAGCCCCTTGATCTCGTCGATGTTGCGGCTCAGAAAGTTGCGCCGTATCCGCGGCAGCACCCCCTCGTACCTGCTGGTGGGCGGCCAGCCCGGCCCGGGATTCGTGATGGGCACGTCCTGCGCGTGCAGCAGCGTGTCCCATTCCTCTTCGGTGTAGTCCTTCAGCGGCTTGTCGTTGTCGAAAAGGCCGCTCTGCACGTAGCGCTTCCAGCGGTAGCCGCCGATCGCGAACGCGCTGAAGCGGATGGCCCCCTGGTTGAGCGAGCGCTGCCGGTCGAACAGCCGGTCGACGTCGATGGTGTCGACCTTTCCCAGTCCCTCGCACCGCGGGCACATGCCATCGGGATGATTGAACGAGAAGATGTTGGAGTAGCCGACGAAGGGCTGCCCCACGCGCGAGAACAGCAGGCGGACCAGCGCGAGGATGTCGGTGGCCGTGCCGACCGTGGAGCGCGCATTGCCGCCCAGGCGGCGTTGATCGACGACGATGGCCGCGCACAGGTTCTCCAGCGCGTCGGCATCGGGCTGCGCATGATGCGGCAGGCGATGCCTCACGAAGGTGGAGAAGGTGTCGTTCAGCTGCCGCTGCGACTCGGCGGCGATGGTGTCGAAGACGAGGGACGACTTGCCTGAGCCCGACACCCCGGTGAACACGGTGATGCGCTTTTTCGGGATGTCGACATGGACGTCGCGCAGGTTGTTCTCCCGGGCACCGGCGATGCGGATGACATCGGTGGGGCGCGGCGAGGCGGCCGGCACGGAAGGGACGGGAGCATGGTTCGCCTGCATGGTCGTGGGCGGCAATCAATGTGCCTGTGCCCACTTCCGCGAGATCGCCTGATCCTCCCGGCGACGGGGTCAGCCCTGCCCGCTGCCGCCGTGCCGGGGCGCGAGCGGCTCGGCGGCGGTCAGCAGGCCGGGGCTGATCCGCTCCGCGAGGAAGTCGATGAACGCTCGTACCCGGCGGGACATGTGCCGCTTGACCGGGAACACCGCATGCAGCTCCTCGACGTCGCCCGGGTTGAATTCCGCCAGCAGCTCGACGACCTGCCCGCCGCCGAGGAACCGGTCCACATGAAAGCGGCCAAGCCGCGCGATGCCCATCCCGTGCAGCACCAGGTCCAGCATGGTTTCGCCGTTGTTGGTGAAGACGCTGGCCTTGACCGGAAGTTCGGTGACCTGCCCGTCGATCTGGAACGGCCACTGTGACACCGAGCGCTTGAAGTTGAATCCGACGCAGGCGTGATGGACGAGGTCGCCGGGGCGGCGCGGCGTGCCATGCGCCTTCAGGTAGTCCGGGCTCGCGACCACCGCGTAGCGGCTTCTTCCAAGCACCCGCGCCTTGAAGTTCGCGTCCGCGAGTTTCCCGACTCTCACCGCCACATCCACGCGCTCTCGCGTGAGGTCGACCACCTGGTCGGTCAGCGACAGGTCGACCTGCACCTTCGGATACCGCTCCCGGAACTCCCGCAACAAGGGCACGAGCTGATGCGTGCCGAACGGGATGGAGGTGTTGATGCGCAAGAGGCCGGACGGCTCGAGCGACCCCGTTCCGACGGACTGCTCGGCCTCCTCGAGGTCCTCGAGTATCCGGCGCGAGGACTCGTAGAAGTCCTCGCCCTCGGTCGTGAGGGTCAGTTCCCGCGTCGATCTCAGGAACAGCACCGCGCCCAGTCGTTCTTCCAGGCGAGTCACCAGTTTGCTCACCGCCGAAGGCGACATGTCCAGCGTCTTTGCCGCCGCCGAAAAGCTGCCGTCCTCCACGACCCGCACAAAGACCGCCATCTCACCGCTTCGGTTATCCATTCCTGTCGTCCACCGCGATGCCGACCTTTGAACGGCATTCCAAATTGATGTTCCCTGGCGGGCCTGTTTGCCGCCGGATCGTCCTGACACAGTTCATCCAGGCGCCGCCATCGAGGACGGCGCGAATGACTCCAGCAACCGAGCAATAGTATGGACCTCCAACTGAAGAAGAAGACTGCCCTGGTGACCGGCGCGACGGCGGGCATCGGACTGGCCATCGCCAGGACGCTTGCCCAGGAGGGCGTCGAGGTGACGATCACGGGCCGCGGACCGGGCAAGCTGGCCGAAGCCGCGGCCGCGATCCAGGACGCGGCGCCGGCGGCCGTCGTCCACACCGTGGTGACCGACCTCGCGACGCCCGGAGGCGTCAAGACGCTGACCGCCTCCACGCCCGCGGTGGACATCCTGGTCAACAACCTCGGCTTCTACGAAGCCAAGCCGTTCGCCGAGATCACGGACGAGGACTGGACCCGCATGTTGGAACTCAACGTGATGTCGGGTGTCCGTCTCTCCCGCCACTACTTCCCCGCGATGCTGCAGCGGAACTGGGGCCGCGTGATCTTCATCTCCAGCGAGGTGGGCGCCTTCACCCCGCCCGACATGGTCCATTACGGGGTCAGCAAGTCGGCCCAACTGGCCGTCGCCCGGGGCATGGCGGAACTGACGCAGGGCACGCAGGTCACCGTCAACAGCGTCCTGCCGGCGGCGACCCGCTCCGAAGGCATCGTGGAGTACCTGCGCAGCACCGCGCCGCGAGCGGGCATGTCCGACGCGGAGATCGAGGCGCACTTCTTCAAGACGCACCGGCCCAGCTCGCTGATCGCTCGCATGATCGACGCCGACGAGATCGCCGCCATGGTGGCGCTGCTGGCCAGCCCGCTCGGCGCCGCGTCCAACGGCGCGGCGGTTCGCGTCGAAGGTGGCAGCTACCGCTCGATCCTGTAAAGCAATGACCCCTCACCTCTTCAAGCGCGCATCGGCGCTCGGGCTCATCGCCGTCGCCACCTTGGCCACGGCCGTCCACGCACAACCCGCCGGCCCGCGGCTCGAGCTGTGGCGCAGCTACGCCGGGGTGACCTGGGCCGCCCCGCGGCCTCACAACGACGTCGATGCCGATTCAGCGAGCGCGCCCATCGCCGGCGTCCACATGGACAGCAGATCGCGCGTGTTCGTGAGCACGCCGCGACTGCTGTCGGCGAAGGCGCCATCGACGCTGAGCCTCCTGGACACGCGCTATCCGGACGGTCCGGCGCGGCTGCGCGCCTTCCCTTCGGTGGACGGCAACGCCGTCGCCGCGGCGCCCGCGGCGCATCTCCGCAACGTGCTGGGCTTCCACGTGGACCACCGCAACGGCTGGCTGTGGGCGCTCGACATGGGCTTCGTGGCGGGCGAGCAGGAAGCGCCCGCGGGCGGCCAGAAGCTCGTCGTCTACGACCTCAGGAGCGGCCGCGTGGTGAAGCGCATCGCGCTGGACGCGGTGGCCGACCGGGCGGGCAGCTTCCTCAACGACGTCGCCGTCGACGAGGTGCGCAAGATCGCCTACATCTCGGACAGCGGCTTGCGCAGCGCGCCAAGGAACCAGGCCGGCATCATCGTGGCGGAGTTCGCGTCCGGCCGCGTCCGGCGCGTGCTGCATCAACACCGGTCGGTGATGCCGGCCGACGGCGTCAGCGTGGTGTCGCACGGCGAGGAGGTCTGGCCCGGCAACCCGCTGCGGCTGGGCATCAACGGCATCGCCCTGTCCCCGGATCGCCAGGCGCTGTACTGGGCGGTGACCACGGGGACCACGGTCTTCCGCATTCCGACGCAGGCGCTGCTGTCGCCGGCGCTCAGCGATGACGCGCGAGCCGCGGCGGTGGTCGCGGTGGGAGACATCGGCGGCAACTCCGATGGCATCGTGTTCGGGCGGGACGGCCACCTGTACATCACCGACGTCACCCGCAACGGCATCGTCCAGCTGAATGTCCGGACCGGTGAAGCGGCGCTCGTGGCCAGCAGCGACGACATCTTCTGGCCCGACACCGCCACGCTGGCGCCCGGCGGCGACATCGTCTTCAGCGCCAGCCGGCTGAACGGCCACTTCGCGGGGACCGTCAAGGCCGGATCCGAGCGCTATCAGCTGTGGCGCCTGCGTTCCCCGGGTCCGAAAAGATAAATCTCGCGATCGGCGGATCCGTGTTTCAATGGCCGGCACTGACATTCGCGCCCCTCGGTCGTCCGACCTTCGCGTCTGCGAGCACGCTTGGTCGCGCTGACGACCAACTCGCTCCCCCGCGGAGCCTGACCGAAGGAGGCGACATGTTCGTCAAGGCAAACCTGGCCAATCTCCGCGGCGTCAATCTCGCGTCATTCGACGTGATCTACGTCTGCCCTCACCGCTCGGAACTCGGAACGCTGATCTTCCGAAGGCGCCACACCCCGCCGCAGCGGGCGCTGTTCATCGAGCTTCCCCTCCATCCCCCGCGCGGTACGGTCGAGGGCATCCGGGACGAGCTCGATCCCCGGCAACTCCAAGACGGCTGGCTCCCCTGAACGGGCTCGTCCGGGCCGCGCCGCCGGCGCTCACCCGCCGGGTCGCTTCGAGCGCACAAGGAAATCACATGACCACAGAACTCGCACGCGCCGCTCACGATCCGGGGGCTCGCGATGCGGCCCCCGTGGCCGATTTCGATGTCGATGCCGCGCTCCTCGCCCGGGCCGATACGCGGCGCGAGCGCCCGGAGTGCCCGGAGCGCTTCGTCTCCGGCACCCATGCGCGAGGACAGGCCACCATCGGCTACAAGCTGTACACCCCGCCAGGCGACGTTCGCGCCGCCCGGCCGCTGCTTGTCATGCTGCATGGCGACGAACACGGGCTCGAGGACTTCGCCCTGAGCACCCAGATGAACGCCGCGGCCCGGCGGCTGGGCTGGATGGTGCTGTACCCCGAGAAGCCCGCACGCCACGGCGAGCAGGCCGGCTGGAGCTGGTACATGTACAGCCACCAGCAGCGCGGCCGCGGCGAGCCCGCCTTGCTCGCCAGCCTGACCCGCAGCGTCATCGCGCAGCATCAGATCGACGCGCGGCGCGTGCACGTCGCGGGCCTGTCGGCGGGCGGCGCGATGGCCGCGGTGCTGGGCCAGACCTATCCCGACCTGTTCGCCTCCGTGGGCATCCATTCGGGACTGCCCTACGGCGCCGTCGACGACGCCAGCGGCGCGCCCTCGCTCAAGCGCTACGGACGCACGGATCAAGAGGCACGCGCCGAGCGCCCGCTCAGGGACGCCACCCCGCCCACCATCGTCTTTCACGGCACCAGGGACATGACCGTCCACCCCAGCAACGGCGTGCGCATCTATGAGAACGCCGTCGCGGGGCTGGCCGGCGAGCATCGCTTCGAGAACGGCCGCGAGGGAGGCCGCGCCTACACGCGCCGCACGCACGTGGCCCCCGACGGCCGGACCAACGCCGAGCTGTGGTTGATCGAAGGCGCGGGTCACGCCTGGTCGGGCGGCGATCCGCAAGGCGCGCAGGCCGACTGGCAGGGCCCCGCGGCGTCCGAGCAGATGCTGTGCTTCTTCATGCATCACCCCGCGTCGCACTGAGCCGCCGGTCCCTATCCCCTTTGCCCTCGCGCCGCGACGGGCGCTCCCTGGCATGAGCCGATGACTGTATTTGCATACAGTATGATCGAGCGATTGTCTTTGGGACTTCGCTGCCATGTACACGGTCGCGGTTCGCGAGTTGTGCGAGTTCACCGCCAAGCAGGGCGATCTGGATCTGCGTTTCACGCCGGCGCCCACCGCTGAGGAAGGCGTGGCGGGCCACGCCCTGGTGCAGGCTCGCCGCGGTGAGCAGTACCGCAAGGAAGTGGCGCTGCAGGGCCAGCATGGTCCGCTGCTGGTACGCGGCAGGGCCGACGGCATCGATCCGTCGCGCCGACGCGTCGAGGAGATCAAGACCTTTCGCGGCTCGCTGGACCGGCAGCGGCCGACGCACCGGCATCTGCACTGGGCACAGGTCAAGATCTACGGCTGGCTGACCTGTCAGGCCGAGGGCTGGGACGAGGCCGAGGTGGCGCTGGTCTACCTGGATCTCGGCAGCCAGGAAGAGACGGTTCTCGTCGAGCGCTGCGGCGCCGGCGAACTCCGCGCGCATTTCGAGGACCACTGCGACCGCTTCCTGGCCTGGGCCGCGGCGGAGATGGCGCGGCGAGAGCGGCTGCATGCGGCGCTTCAGGCGCTGCGCTTTCCCTTCGGAGACTTCCGCACCGGCCAACGCCCGCTCGCGGAGGCGGTCTACCGCGCGGCGGCTCACGGCCGGTGTCTGCTCGCGCAGGCGCCCACGGGCATCGGCAAGACGATGGGCACGCTGTTCCCGCTGCTCAAGGCGGCTGCGTCGCAAAGGCTGGACCGCATCTTCTTCCTCACCGCGAAGACGTCCGGCCGCCAGGCGGCCCTGCAGACACTGGCGCGCCTGTCCCAACCCGATCAGGACGGCACGGCCGCCCCGCTTCGCGTGCTGGAACTGGTCGCGCGCGACAAGAGCTGCGAGCATCCCGACAAGGCCTGCCACGGTGACTCCTGCCCGCTTGCCAAGGGCTTCTACGATCGTCTGGCGGCCGCGCGCGCCACGGCGCTGCGCTCGCAGGCGGCGGGCGCCATCGCGCTGACCCAGGACGCGGTCCGCGACGCCGCGCTCGCCCACGGCGTGTGCCCGTACTACCTGAGCCAGGAACTGGCGCGGTGGGCGGATGTCGTGGTCGGCGACTACAACTACTACTTCGACCACGGCGGGCTCCTGCATGGCCTGACCTTGGCGAACCAATGGCGCGTCGGCCTGCTGGTGGACGAGGCCCACAACCTGATCGAGCGCGGCCGCAAGATGTTCAGCGCTTCGCTCTCACCGGAGCTGCTCCGGCTGGCGCGGCGCTCGCCGGCGGCCGGCGCGCCGCAGGTGCGCAAGGCCCTCGGCCAGGTGGCGAAGCAATGGCGCGCGCTCGACCAGGCGCAGGCCGAGCCGTATGCCACGTACGAGCGCGTTCCCGAGGCGCTGCTGGCGGCATTGGAGCGCTGCCATGCGGCGATCGGCGAGCACCTGGCCGAGCAGGCGGACGCCGCGGATCCGGCCTTGCTCGACTTCCACTTCGAAGCCCTCGCGATGAGCCGCGCGGCGGAGAGCTTTGGCGCGCATTCGCTGTTCGATGTCCAGCGGCCGCCAGGGGCTCAGCCAAAGCCGGGCACGTCGACGCTGTGCCTGCGCAACATCGTGCCGGCGCCGTTCCTCAAGCCGCGGATCCAGGCGGCGCAGTCTTGCACCCTGTTCTCCGCGACGCTGCTGCCGCGGACCTTTCATGCGGACCTGCTGGGCCTGCCTCAAGACCACCTGTGAGTCGATGTCGCGTCCCCGTTCCAGGCTGAACAGCTGCAGGTCCACCTGGCCACGCACATCTCGACGCGCTACCAGCGCAGGGCCGACTCGCTGCGTCCGATCGCGGACCTGATCGCCGGGCAGTACCACCGGGCGCCGGGGAACTACCTCGCCTTCCAGAGCAGCCACGACTATCTGCAGCAGGTCGCGGACCTGCTGGCGCAGCGGCATCCCGAAGTGCCGCAGTGGCGCCAGTCGCGGCGGATGAGCGAGACCGAGCAGCGCCAGTTCCTGGATCGATTCACCGAGGACGGCCGCGGTGTCGGCTTCGCGGTGCTGGGGGGCGCCTTCTCGGAGGGCGTGGACCTTCCGGGGCGCCGGCTCATCGGCGCGTTCGTGGCGACGCTGGGGATGCCGCAGATCAATGCGGTCAACGAGGCGATCCGCGCGCGGATGGAGACGCTTTTCGGCGCGGGATACGACTACACCTACCTCTACCCCGGATTGCAGAAGGTCGTCCAGGCCGCGGGGCGAGTGATTCGAACGACGGAAGACCGCGGGGTGGTCCACCTGATCGACGACCGCTTCGGCCATGCCGATGTGCGGCGGCTGCTTCCGCCCTGGTGGCCGCGCGAGCCCGGCGTGCGCGCGTCGGCGCGATCCCGGACGCCACCCGTCGGCAGCACGTCCGACACCATCACCGAACGCCGTCCCGCTGCCGCTCTGCTTCCCGCCAGCCCTTGGGCGAGCGCCCCGTGAGCCGCCGGAAGAATCGCGTGAAGTAGGCCGGGTCCGAGAAGCCCAGTCCATCCGAGATCTGCCGCACCTGCAGCGTCGTGTAGCCCAGCTCGCGTTTGGCCTCCAGCAGCAGGCGCTGGTGCAGCAGGTCCAGCGGCGAGCAATGCAGGTGCCGCCGGCACAGCCGGTTCAACTGGGTCGGCGTGATGCCCAGCGGCTCGGCCAGCACCGCGAGCGTCGGATGCTGCCGGAAGTGCCGCTCGACCTGCTCGCGAAAGCGGGCCAGATGCACCATGGCGCGCCCCTCGACCGCGCCCGCGGCGGCGGACTCCTCCACCAGCCGCGGCAGCCGCGCGACCAGGGCAGCCAGCATCAGCACGGCGCCATCCAGCGCCTGGCCGCGCCAGCGATGCAGCGCCGCGTACTCCGCCCGCAGCGCGTCGGTGACCGAGCGCAGCGCGCGCAGCGGCGGCGATCCCCGTCCCAGCGCGACCGCCCTGGCATGGCCCAGCTCCTCCCACAGGCCGCCGGCGTTTCCCAGCAACTCGCGCAGCCGCGCCTGGTCCAGCGTCACGACCTGCCCCTGCGTCTCCGGCGCGAAGCCGAATCCATGCACCGCGAAGGTCGGCACCCAGACGGCGGCCGGCCCGCGCAGCGTCAGCTCGCGGCCGTCGATCCCGACCCGGGCGCTCCCGCGCTCGATCAGCAGCAGCTGCAGCAGCGCCGCGTGCCGGTGCGGCCTGATTTCCCAATTGTGCAAGCGGCTGCGATCCGCGATCGATTCCAGGTGCAGACCGTCCAGCGCCGCATCCCGTCCTAGCTCGCCATAGAGCTCATACAGGGGCAGTTTCGAGGCAGCGGTGGGGCGCGACATGGTTCGGATTGTGCAATCACTGGTTCACTGCGTGCATTCCTTCGCCGTCCTCGCCGGCCTAGTCTCGCGGCCAGACCAACAGACCAACAAGCAGACGAACGGAGCGGGACATGAAGACATTGCGCACCCAGGTGCTCATCATCGGGGCCGGGCCGGCAGGGCTGCTGCTGGGGCAGCTGCTGCACAAGGCCGGCGTGGACAACCTCATCCTGGAGCGCCAGACCGGCGAGTACGTGCTGGGCCGCATCCGCGCCGGCGTGCTGGAGCAGACGACGGCGGACCTGCTGGATGAAGCCGGCGTCGGCGCCCGCATGCATGCCCAGGGCCTGGTGCACCACGGCTTCGAGCTGATGGTCCATGGCCAGCGCCACCACGTCGACCTGCACCGGCTGACCGGCGGCAAGTCGGTCGTGGTCTACGGCCAGACCGAGATCACGCGCGACCTGATGGAGGCCCGCGCCGCGGCCGGCCTGCCGACCTTCCATGGCGCGATGGACGTGCGGCTCTCCGGCTTCGACACCGGCCATCCGCTGGCCCGCTGCACGGTGGACGGCGAGGCCGTCGAGGTGCGCTGCGACTTCATCGCCGGCTGCGACGGCTACCACGGCGTCAGCCGCGCCAGCGTGCCGCCCGAGGCGATCCAGACCCATGAGAAGGTCTATCCCTTCGGCTGGCTGGGCCTGCTCAGCGACACGCCGCCGGTCTCGCACGAGCTGATCTACGGCCGGCACGAGCGCGGCTTCTCGCTGTGCAGCATGCGTTCCAGCACGCGCAGCCGCTACTACCTGCAGGTGCCGCCGACCGAGCAGGCGCACGCCTGGAGCGACGAACGCTTCTGGGACGAGTTGCGCCGGCGCCTGGATCCCGCCACCGCCGAGGCCCTCGTCACCGGCCCGTCGCTCGAGAAGAGCATCGCGCCGCTGCGCAGCTTCGTCGCCGAGCCAATGCGCTTCGGCCGCCTGTTCCTGGCCGGCGACGCCGCCCACATCGTGCCGCCGACCGGCGCCAAGGGGCTGAACCTGGCCGCCTCCGACGTGCGCTACCTGTCGCAGGCGCTGATCGAGCACTACCGCGAGCGCAGCGAGGCCGGCATCGAGCATTACTCGGCACGCTGCCTGTCCCGCGTCTGGAAGGCCGAGCGCTTCTCGTGGTGGTTCACCGGCCTGATGCATCCGCTGCCGGACGAGCCCGCGATCGATGCCCGGCTGCGCCGCGCCGAGCTGGACTACCTCGTCGGCTCCGAGGCCGCGATGACGGCCATGGCCGAGAACTATGTCGGCCTGCCCTGGTGATTCAGCGGACCGGGGCTGGCTCCTGGCGCGCCAGCCGCATCAGCAAGGCCGCCGTCCGCTGCGTCAGCGGCGTCGACCGCTTGAGCGCCGGCGTCACCAGGCACAGCGTCATGCGCACGTCGACATCCGCGAAGGGCGTGACGGCCAGACGCTCCGGATGCTCGAAGGCGCGCAGCACGTCCTCGCTCAGCGCGGCATGGCCCAGGCCCGCGCCCACCAGCTCCAGGATCGCCGGCACGCTCGACACCTCCCAGTCCACGCGCAGCTGCACGCCCGCCATCGCGGCGGCCTCCTCCATGCGCTTGCGGAACACATGGCCGCGCTGCGGCATCACGAGCGGATAGCGCGACAGCCCGGCCAGCGTGAGCGGCTCGCGCGGCGCCGCGCCGGCGGGACTGAGCAGGCGCAGCGACTCCTCGCGCAGCGGCAGGATCTCCAGCGCCGGCAGCGGTTCGGGGTTGTAGACCAGGGCCAGGTCGGCGCGGCCCGACACCAGCCATTCGGTCAGGTGGACCGAGAACCCCTCCATGACGACCAGCCGCGCGCGCGGACAGGCGACGCGGAAGGCCTCGATCAAGGGCAGCGTGTGCAGCCGCGCCTGCGTCGGCGGCATCGCCACGACGATCTGTCCCAGCGGCTCATGGCGATGGGCCGACAGATCGTCCCGGGCCTGCGCCACCAGGTGCAGGATGCCCTGCCCGTGCTCCAGCAGGCGGCGTCCCGCCTCGGTCAGCGCCACGCCGCGGCCGTTGCGCAGGAACAGGGTCTCGTGGAGTTCCGTCTCCAGCGCCCTCACCTGCCGGCTCAGCGCGGGCTGGGCCACGCCCAGCACCAGCGCCGCCTTGCTGAAGCTGCCGTGTTCGGCCACCTGGATGAAGTACTCGAGCTGGTTCAAGGTCATGGCGCCATCTTGGCAGAAGCCATGCCGATTCGATATAGCAGCTAACCCGAGCCAGACCTGGCGTGATGGATCCGGACGGCGAAGAATCGCGCCCATCCCACTCCTCCGGCGAGCGCATGAGCACCGCACTGACCCTCATCTCCTCCATGGCCACGCGGCACCTGCTCGCCGACCTGGCCCAGGCCCATGCGAAGGACGGCGGGCCGGAGACCCGGATCGAATCGGTCGGCGGCGTGGATGCCGCCCGGCGGGTGCGCGGCGGCGAGGTCTTCGACGCCGTCGTGCTGGCCAGCGACGCGATCGCGCGGCTCGACGCGGAGGGCCGGCTGCGGCCCGGCAGCATCCGGCCCATCGCCGATTCCAGCGTCGCCATCGCCGTGCGGGCCGGTGCGCCGCGGCCCGATGTCGGCAGCGAAGCGGCGCTGCGCGACGCCGTCCTGCGGGCCCGCGCCATCGGCTATTCCACCGGCCCGAGCGGCACGGCGCTCCTGTCGCTCTTCGAGCGCTGGGGCCTGGCCGACACGCTGAAGGACGCCCTCGTCCAGGCCCGCCCCGGCGTGCCGGTGGGCAGCCTGGTGGCCAGCGGCGAGGTCGAACTCGGCTTCCAGCAGCTCAGCGAACTGATGGACCTGCCCGGCATCACGCTGCTCGGCGGCATGCCGCCGGGGCTCGAGATCGTCAGCCGCTTCAGCGGCGCCGTCCCGGTCAACGCGGCCCGGCCCGACGCGGCGCAGGCGCTGCTCGACTTCATGGCGAGCCCGGCCGCCGACGACTCCAAACGGCGACACGGCATGCAAGCCGTGCGCGATCCCCATGACGGGCGCTGACCCGTCCAACCGCCAGGAGACAACCTTGGACCCTCGACCGATCGCCTCCGCCGGCGTCCGCACGGTGGACGTGCAGCGCCTCATCGACGACCACCCGCTGACCGGCTGGCAGTGGCTGGTCTTCGCGATGTGTTTCGTCATCGTGCTGCTGGACGGCTTCGACACCGCCGCCATCGGCTACATCGCCCCGTCCCTGATCAAGGAGTGGGGCGTCACCAAGCCGATGCTGGGCCCGGTGCTCAGCGCGGCGCTCTTCGGCCTGGCCGCCGGGGCGCTCTCGGCCGGCCCGGCGGCCGACCGCCTCGGCCGCAAGCGCGTGCTGACGATCGCGGTGCTGGTCTTCGGTCTGGCATCGCTGGCCTCGGCCTTCGCCGCCGACCTGTCGCAGCTCGCCGCGCTGCGCTTCATCACCGGACTGGGCCTGGGCGCCGCCATGCCCAACGCCGTGACGCTGATGAGCGAGTACTGTCCGACCTCGCGGCGCTCCACGCTGACCAACCTGATGTTCTGCGGCTTCCCGCTGGGCGCGGCCTGCGGCGGCTTCCTGGCCGCGTGGATGATTCCGCAGTGGGGCTGGCGCAGCGTGCTGGTGCTGGGCGGCGTCGCGCCGCTGCTGCTGACGCTGGCCATGCTGGTCCTGCTGCCCGAGTCGGTGCGCTTCCTGGTGACGCGCCGCCAGAGCGTCGAGCGCATCCGCGCCGCGCTGGCCCGCATCGCCGGCGCGCGCGTCAACGACTACGACCGCTTCACGCTCAGCGAGACCCGCGTCGTCACCAACGAGCGCGGCGGGCTGGCCCAGGTGCTGGCGCGGCCCTACCGCCTGGGCACGCTGATGCTCTGGACCGCGTACTTCATGGGCCTGGTCATCTTCTACGGCCTGATCAACTGGATGCCGCTGCTGCTGAAGGAAGCCGGGCTCGAGCCCCGCACGGCGACGCTGATCTCCGCCCTCTTCCCGCTGGGCGGCATCGGCGCCGTGTTCTTCGGCTGGCTGATGGACCGCTTCGAGCCCAACCGGCTGCTGGCGCTGGGCTGGGCGTTGACCTCGGTGGCGATCTTCTCGATCGGCCAGCTGGTCGGCCAGGTCGGCCTGCTCGTCGTCAGCGTCTTCCTGGCCGGCGTGCTGATGAACACCTCGCAGTCCTCGCTGGCGCCGCTGGCCGCGGCCTTCTATCCCACCAACGGCCGCGCGACCGGCGTGGCCTGGATGATGGGCGTGGGCCGCTTCGGCGGCATCGCGGGCTCCTTCCTGGTGGCCCAGCTCAACCTGATGCAGGCCAGCATCGCCACGGTCTTCACGGTCGTCGCCATTCCCGCCCTGATCGCCGCCGCGGCGCTGTGGATCAAGCGCGGCGCCGACCGGGCCACCGATCCCGACGACGAGCCCGGCGACGCGCCCGCCGCCCGCGTGCTCGCCCACTGACCCTCCCGGACCTCTCCCATGATCATCGACATCCACGGCCACTACACCACCGCCCCCAAGGCGCTGGAGACCTGGCGCCTCCAGCAGATCGCCGGCATCAAGGATCCATCGCTCAAGCCCCGGGCCGCCGACCTGAGGATCAGCGACGACGAGCTGCGCGAGACCATCGAGAGCAACCAGCTGCGGCTGATGCGCCAGCGCGGCTCGGACCTGACGCTCTTCAGCCCGCGCGCCAGCTTCATGGCCCATCACATCGGGGACTTCGAGGTCTCCAGCACCTGGGCCGCGATCTGCAACGAGCTGTGCTTCCGCGTCAGCGAGCTCTTCCCCGAGCACTTCATCCCGGCCGCGATGCTGCCGCAGTCGCCGGGCGTCGCGCCCGAGACCTGCATCCCCGAACTGGTCAAGTGCGTGGAGCAGTACGGCAACGTCGCGATCAACCTCAACCCCGATCCCTCCGGCGGCCACTGGACCAGCCCGCCGCTGACCGACCGCCACTGGTACCCCATCTACGAGAAGATGGTCGAGTACGACATCCCCGCGATGGTCCATGTCAGCACCAGCTGCAACGCCTGCTTCCACACCACCGGCGCGCACTACATCAACGCCGACACGACGGCCTTCATGCAGCTGCTCCAGGGCGACCTGTTCAAGGACTTCCCGGCGCTGAAATTCATCATCCCGCACGGCGGCGGCGCCGCGCCCTACCACTGGGGCCGCTACCGCGGGCTCGCGCAGGAGCTGAAGAAGCCGCTGCTGACCGAGCACCTGCTGGACAACGTCTTCTTCGACACCTGCGTCTACCACCAGCCCGGCATCGACCTGCTGACGAAGGTGGTGCCGGTGAAGAACATCCTCTTCGCCAGCGAGATGATCGGCGCGGTGCGCGGCATCGACCCGGAGACCGGCTTCCACTACGACGACACGAAGCGCTACATCGAGGCCAGCACCCAGCTCACGGCCGGCGAGAAGCACGCGATCTACGAAGGCAACGCGCGCCGCGTCTACCCGCGGCTCGATGCGCGGCTCAAGGCAAGGGGGCTCTGAGATGTACGAACTCGGTGTGGTCCATCGCAACATCCGGCGCGCCGACCGCGAGGCGGCCGATGCGCTCGCCGCGCTCGGCTCGGCCACGGTGCACGAGGCCATGGGCCGCGTCGGCCTGCTCAAGCCCTACATGCGCCCCATCTATCCGGGGGCGCAGGTCTCGGGCACGGCCGTGACCGTGCTGCTGCAGCCCGGCGACAACTGGATGATGCATGTCGCGGCGGAGCAGATCCAGGCCGGCGACATCGTGGTGGCGGCCGTCACCGCCGAGTGCAGCGACGGCTACTTCGGGGACCTGCTCGCCACCTCCTTCCAGGCGCGCGGGGCGCGCGCGCTCGTCATCGACGCCGGCGTGCGCGACGTCAGGACGCTGCAGCAGATGGGCTTCCCCGTCTGGAGCAAGGCCATCAGCAGCAAGGGCACCATCAAGGCCACGCTGGGCTCGGTCAACATCCCGGTCGTCTGCGCCGGCATGTGGGTCACGCCGGGCGACGTGATCGTCGCGGACGACGACGGCGTCGTCTGCGTGCCGGCCGCCCGCGCCCTCCAGACGCTGGAGGCCGCCCGCCAGCGCGAGAGCCTGGAAGGCGAGAAGCGCGCCAGGCTCGCGGCCGGCGTGCTCGGCCTGGACATGTACAAGATGCGCGAGCCCCTCGAGAAGGCCGGCCTGCGCTACATCGACTGAACCCCGAGGCCGCCGTGGCATTCACCAAGACCCCTGGCTGGCTGGACTGGCACGCCCACCCGAGCCGCCCCCGCTTCCAGCTGCCGCCGGGCAGCGTCGACGCCCACTGCCACGTGTTCGGCCCGGGCGGCGAATTCCCCTACGCGCCCGAGCGCAAGTACACGCCCTGCGACGCGGGCAAGGCGCAGCTCTTCGCGCTGCGCGACCACCTCGGCTTCGCGCGCAACGTCGTCGTGCAGGCCACCTGCCACGGCGCCGACAACCGCGCGATGGTCGATGCCTGCCTGGCCTCGGGCGGCAAGGCGCGCGGCGTGGCCACCGTGCGGCGCGACATCGGCGACGGCGAGCTGCAGCGCCTGCACGCGGCCGGCGTGCGCGGCGTGCGCTTCAACTTCGTCAAGCGGCTCGTCGACTTCACGCCCCGGGACGAGCTGATGGAGATCGCCGGGCGCATCGCCCGGCTGGGCTGGCATGTCGTCATCTACTTCGAGGCCGTCGACCTGCCCGAGCTGTGGGACTTCTTCAGCGCGCTGCCCACCACGGTGGTCGTCGACCACATGGGCCGGCCGGATGTCTCCCAGCCGGTCGACGGTCCCGAGTTCGCCCTCTTCCTGAAGTTCATGCGCGAGCACCCGAACGTCTGGAGCAAGGTCAGCTGCCCCGAGCGCCTGTCCGTCACCGGACCGCGCGCGCTGGACGGCGAGCAGGCCGCCTACCGGGACGTCGTGCCCTTCGCGCGGCGCGTCGTCGAGACCTTCCCCGACCGCGTCCTCTGGGGCACCGACTGGCCTCATCCCAACCTGAAGGACCACATGCCCGACGACGGCCTGCTGGTCGACTTCATCCCGCACATCGCGCCCACGGCCGCGTTGCAGCGCAAACTGCTGGTCGACAACCCGATGCGTCTCTACTGGCCTGAAGAGCTCTGACCCCATGGCACTCGACAAACCGTACAAGGACATTCCCGGCACGACCATCTTCGATGCCGACCAGTCCCGCAAGGGCTACTGGCTGAACCAGTTCTGCATGTCGCTGATGAAGGCCGACAACCGCGTCCGCTTCAAGGCCGGCGAGCGCGCCTACCTGGACGAATGGCCGATGACCGAGGCGCAGAAGGCGGCCGTGCTGGCGCGCGACCTGAACGAATGCATCCGGCTGGGCGGCAACATCTACTTCCTGGCCAAGATCGGCGCCACCGACGGGCGCAGCTTCCAGCAGATGGCCGGCAGCATGACCGGCATGACCGAGACCGAATACCGCGACATGATGATCGGCGGCGGCCGCTCCATCGAGGGCAACCGCCGCATCGGCGAGGACGGCGACGCGCAGGCCCGGCACCAGCCCCAGGGCAACGCAGCGAAGGACGCCTGACCGTGGCACGCATCACCGCATCCGTCTACACCTCGCACGTGCCCGCCATCGGCGCCGCCCTCGACCAGGGCCGGGCCGGCGACCCTTATTGGCAGCCGCTGTTCCGCGGCTTCGACTATTCCAGGCAGTGGATGGCCGAGCACAGGCCCGACGTCGTCCTGCTGGTCTACAACGATCACGCCACGGCCTTCAGCCTGGACTTCATCCCGACCTTCGCGCTGGGCACGGCGGCGCGCTACGCGCCAGCCGATGAAGGCTACGGCGCCCGCCCGGTGCCCGAGGTGCTGGGCCATCCCGAACTCGCCTCCCACATCGCGCAGAGCGTCATCCAGGACGACTTCGACCTCACGCTGGTCAACCGGATGGACGTGGACCACGGCCTGACCGTGCCGCTGTCGCTGATGTGCGGACAGCCGCGGGCCTGGCCCTGCCCGGTCATCCCGCTCGCGGTCAACGTCGTGCAGTACCCGGCGCCGTCCGGCCGCCGCTGCTTCCAGCTCGGGCAGGCGATCCGCCGCGCGGTGGAAAGCTTCGACGCCGACCTGAAGGTGCAGATCTGGGGCACCGGCGGCATGAGCCACCAGCTTCAGGGGCCGCGCGCCGGCCTCATCAACCGCGAGTGGGACAACGCCTGGCTCGACCAGCTCATCGACGACCCCGTGGCCTGCAGCCAGATCCCGCACATCGACTACGTGCGCGAGGCCGGCAGCGAAGCCATCGAACTCGTCATGTGGCTCATCGCGCGCGGCGCGATGGCCGATGTCGCCGGCGGCGCCAGGCCGGTCGTCAAGCACCGCTTCTATCACGTGCCGGCCTCCAACACGGCCGTCGGTCACCTCATCCTGGAGAACTCGTAAATGAGCAGCAAGATCAGGGTCGCGCTCGCGGGCGCCGGCGCCTTCGGCATCAAGCACCTGGACGGCATCCGCAACATCGCCGATGTCGAGGTCGTCTCGCTGGTCAGCCGCGACCTGGCCAAGACCCGCGAGGTGGCCGGACGCTACGGCATCGCGCATGTCACCACCGAGCTGGCCGACAGCCTCGCGCTGCCCCAGGTCGATGCCGTCATCCTGTGCACGCCCACGCAGATGCATGCGAGCCAGACGCTGGCCTGCCTGAAGGCCGGCAAGCACGTGCAGGTGGAGATCCCGCTGTGCGACGTGCTGAGCGAGGGCGAGGCCGTCGTGGAACTCGCCGCGCGCAGCGGCAAGGTCGCGATGTGCGGCCACACGCGCCGCTTCAATCCCAGCCACCAATGGGTGCACCGGCGCGTCCAGGCCGGCGGCTTCGCGCTGCAGCAGATGGACGTGCAGACCTATTTCTTCCGCCGCACCAACATGAACGCGCTGGGCCAGCCGCGCAGCTGGACCGACCATCTGCTGTGGCACCACGCCGCGCACACGGTCGACCTCTTCGCCTACCAGGCGCGCAGCCCGGTCGTGCGGGCCCACGCGCTGCAGGGACCCCTCCATCCGGAGCTGGGCATCGCGATGGACATGAGCATCCAGCTCAAGGCGGCGAGCGGCGCGATCTGCACGCTCAGCCTGTCCTTCAACAATGACGGGCCGCTGGGCACCTTCTTCCGCTACATCGGCGACACCGGCACCTACATCGCCCGCTATGACGACCTGTTCACCGGCAAGGACGAGCGGGTGGATGTGTCGGCCGTCGACGTCTCGATGAACGGCATCGAGTTGCAGGACCGCGAGTTCTTCGCCGCCATCCGCGAGGGCCGCGAGCCCAATGCCAGCGTCGCCCAGGTGCTGCCCTGCTACCAGGTGCTGCACCGGCTGGAGCAGGAACTGCGCGCCGCATGAGGCGTCGCATGAGGCGCCACATGAGGCGCCTCAGATCACGTCCCGCAGGATCTCCACCACGTCGTTGAGCTTGGGCAGCAGCCGCTCGATAGCTTCATCGCGGCTGAGCGGCTGCATCGGCACCGTCGTGCCGATCGCGCCGACGCAGTTGCCCTTGCGATCCTTCACCGGCACCGCGATGCCGCGCAGGCCCGGCGTGTACTGCTGCTCGGTCATCCAGTAGCCCAGCCGGCGCGCCGCCCGCACGTTGCGGCGGAAGTCCTCCGGCGAGGTGACCGTCAGCGGCGTGAAGGCGCCGAATTCGTGCTCGGCGGTCCAGGCGTCCAGCCAGGCCTCCGTCCTGGTCGACAGGATGACCAGCCCCGGCGTCGCCACGTGCGCCGGCACCCGCGCGCCCACCGGAAATCCGATCGTGATCAGCCGCGGGTTGTTGCTGCGCACGACGTAGACCACCTCATGGCCGTCGAGCACGCAGAAGCTGAAGTTCTCCTGGCACTCCGCGGCCAGCCGCTGCAGGAACGGCTGGATGACGCGCGGCAGGCGCGCCGCGTGCAGGTAGCTCTGCCCCAGCCGCAGCACGCGCGGCAGCAGCCAGAAGCGCTTGCCATCGGTCTGCGCGTAGCCGAAGTGCACCAGGCTCAACAGATAGCGCCGCGCCGCCGTGCGCGTGATGCCCACGCGCTCGGCCGTCTCCGTGGCCGTCAGGCGCGGATGGTCCGAGTCGAAGGCCTCGATGACCTGCAGGCCCTTGCCCAATCCCTCGATCACGTCCTTGCGCTGGATCTCCATCGCCACCTCCGGGTTCGCGTTGCCGCCGCGCGTCCACGTGCAAACCCGAGCTTCGGATCCTGTGCGCGCAAGCGGCGCGATTATCGCGCGCATCGCCGGTTTCCGCTTTGCTGATGCGGGTTCTGCTCTCTATCGTTGCATCCACGCGAGCCGCCCATGAGCTTCGCGGCCACCCGAGGCCCATCGGCGCCCGGGACGACAACAAAGGAGACCACCGATGCCCCGCATCCTTCGCACGCTGGCCTGCGCCGGCGCCCTGGCCGCCGCCGGCGCCGCCCAGGCGCAGTCGAGCAGCGTCACGATCTACGGCTCGATCGATCAATACCTCAACTACCTGCACAGCAGCTCCGGCGCCACGATCAAGAGCCTGGAGGACGGCGCCTGGCTGCGCAGCCGGATCGGCGTGCGCGGCGTCGAGGACCTGGGCGGCGGCCTGTCCGCGAAGTTCCAGATGGAGGGAGGCTTCAGCGCCGACAACGGCACGCAGGCCGACGGCTCGCGCTTCTGGGACCGCCAGGCCTGGGTGGGCCTGGCCAGCAAGGACTTCGGCGAGCTGCGCGTGGGCCGTCAGAACGGTCCGATCCAGACCCGGGGCGGCTACATCGATTTCACGGCGCGCACGCTGGGTTCGGTGATCAACAACTTCGGCGTGCCATCGCGCTACGACAACGACCTGGCCTACTTGTCGCCGCGACTGCACGGCCTGCAGGTCGAGGCCCATGTCGCGTTGCCCGAGGCCCCCAGCGGCAACCGCGCCCTCGTCTACCAGCTGGGGCTGGACTACGCCAGCGAGCGCTGCCGCCTGGGCTACCTGGGCCTGCGCGGCCGCCCGCAGGCCGGCGCCGCCGTGAACAAGGACGTGGTCTACGACAACCTCTACGCCAACTGGATGTATGGCAAGGGCACGGTCTACCTCGCCTACCTGCGCAGCAACAACAACACCGCCACGGCGGTGAGCAACAACGCCGGCACGATCCTGGGCAACGTCGGCGGCTTCAACGCGGGCAGCAGCGCGGACCTCGACCACTTCTACGACATCGTGCAGATCTCCGCCGACTACCAGCTCAGCGCGCGCCTGCGCGTGGGCGCGCTGTGGGGAACGATCGACGACCGGTCGGGCCGCGGCCGGGGCGGCAGCGGCGGCGCCATCGGCGCGTACTACGACCTGTCCAAACGCACCCTGCTGCTCGCGCTGCTGGACACGCAGCGCAACGACGCCGGCGGCGGCTGGCGCCCGTCCGGCTCGGCCGGTCTCAAGACCACCTTCAGTTCGCCCGGCGACATCAACGGCCGCACGATCAACGGCCTGCAGCTGGGCATCGTCCACCGCTTCTGACGCGTCAGCCCCTCGCGACCGCGTCCGCCGGTGCCGCGAGGGCAAGGAGAGAACCGCCATGACCCTCATGCCTCCCGATTCCCGTGAAGCCCTGAGCCGGCCCGACAACCCGCTGGCCCTGCAGGGCATCGAGTTCGTCGAGTACACGACCGCCCGTCCACAGACCTTCGGCCAGAGCCTGGAACGGCTGGGCTTCCGGCCGGTGGCCCGGCACCGCTCGCGCGAGGTGCTGCTCTACCGCCAGGGCGGCATGAACATCATCGTCAACGCCCATCGCGACCCCGACCAGCCGGTGCTGCCCGACACCGCCGAGATCGCCGCCGTGGCGCTGCGCGTGCGCGACGCGGGCCGCGCCTACCGCCGCGTGCTCGAGCTGGGCGCCTGGGGCCTGCCCACCCGCGTCGAGGTCATGGAGCTCAACATCCCCGCCATCCATGGCGTGGGCAACAGCCGCGTCTACTTCGTGGACCGCTGTGGCGACTTCTCGATCTACGACGTCGACTTCATCCCCATCCCCACCGTCGATCCGCATCCGCCGGCCCTGGGCGGCCTGCGCTTCTTCGGCCTGGTGCAGTACATCGGCCCGGACCGCATGGCCGACTGGATCGCGTTCTACCGCGAGCTGCTGGGCTTCCGCGAGCTGCCCGCCGGCCACCGCTTCGGCATCCTGCCCCGCGGCTGCATCCTGGCCAGTCCCTGCGGCAGCCTGTACTGGCAGCTCATCGAACCGCCGCTCGATGCCTGGCCGGACCTGGCGGTCAGCGAGTCGCTGGCCCGCCTGGCCCTGGCCTGCGCCGACGTGCCCGCGACGGTGGCCGAGCTGCGCCGCCGCGGCGTGGACTTCGTCCCGCCGGCCGCGTCCGCCGGGGACGCGAGCCTGGGCGCGCTGACGACGCCGAGCGACCTCGGCCCCGCCTTCGAGCTCGTGCGCGAGCCGCGCTGAGCGCCGCAGGAGACCGCGATGCATCGCTACACCACGCCGCCGCGCGCCTCGGCGCACATCGTCGACTTCGGCCTCGACACGATCACGCTGGCCGGGCCGCTGGAGGCCAAGCTCGAGGCCGCCCGCCGCGCCGGCTTCAGCCAGATCATGCTGGCCGCGCGCGACATCGCCGGCCATCCGCTGGGCGCGGACGCCGCCATCGCGGCCGTGCGCGCCAGCGGCCTGCGCGTCACCGGCTTCCAGGTGCTGCGCGACTTCGAGGGGCTGAGCGGCCACCTGCACGACTACAAGGTCGACATCGCCCGGCAGATGATCGGCATGGCCGGCGCCCTGGGGGCGCGCGTGCTGCTGGCCTGCAGCTCCACGTCGCCGCATGCCGGCGGCGAGCGCGCGGCGCTGGTGCGCGACCTGCGCAAGCTCGCCATGCTCGCGCTGCCGCATGGCATCCGCGTCGCCTACGAGGCGCTGTCCTGGGGCCGCCATGTCAACGAGGTCGATGCCGCCTGGTCCCTGGTCGAGGAGGCCGACTTCCCCAACCTCGGCCTGGGCGTGGACTCGTATCACATCTTCGCCACCGGCACGCCGCTGAGCGCGCTCGAGGCCATCGACCCGGCCAAGATCTTCCTGGTGCAGCTCGCCGACTTCATGTGGCAGGAGACCCGCACGCCCGAGGAGCGCATCGACACCGCGCGCCACTTCCGCGTCTTTCCCGGCGAGGGCGTGCACAGCCAGGCGCTGGCCACGCTGGTGCGCCGGCTCGACGCGCTGGGCTACCGCGGCGACTACAGCTTCGAGGTCTTCAACGACGACTACCAGCAGCTGCCACTGCCCTTCGTCGCCGCGCGCGCCCATGCCAGCGCGCTATGGCTGGCCGAGGAGGTGCTGCGCCGCGGCGTGCCGCTGCCGGGCGCGGCCCGCGCCCTTCCCTTTTCATCACAACAAACGTCGAATCACGACAGGAGACAAGCATGACCACGGACACGGACCACGAGCCCGGCGGGACCCGCCAGGTCAGGAAGGCCACCGCCAGCGGCTGGATCGGCTCGGTGCTGGAGTACTACGACTTCTTCATCTACGCCACCGCCGCCTCGCTGGTCTTTCCCCAGCTCTTCTTCCCCTCCGGCAATCCGCGCATCGCCATCATCGCCTCGCTCGCCACCTACGGCGTGGGCTACGTCGCGCGGCCCATCGGCGCCTTCGTGCTCGGTCATTGGGGCGACACCCACGGCCGCAAGCACGTGCTGATCGTGTGCATGTTCCTGATGGGCTTCTCCACGATGGCCGTCGGCCTGCTGCCCACCTACGCCCAGGCCGGCCTGCTCGCCCCGGCGCTGCTGGTCGCGCTGCGGCTGGTCCAGGGCTTCGCGGTCGCCGGCGAGATCTCCGGCGCCAGTTCGATGATCCTGGAGCACGCGCCCTTCGGCCGGCGCGGCTTCTTCGCCAGCTTCACGCTGCAGGGCGTGCAGGCCGGACAGATCCTCGCCGCGGCCGTCTTCCTGCCGCTGGCGGCCTTCCTGCCCAAGGAGGACTTCAACGCCTGGGGCTGGCGAGTCCCCTTCCTGCTGAGCTTCGTGGTCATCCTCGTGGCCTACTACATCCGGCGCGAAGTGCAGGAGCCGCCGGCCTTCGCCCGCCAGGCCGCGCGCGGCGGGCCGGTCCGCTCGCCGGTGCTGCTGGCCATCGGCCAGAGCTGGCCCGACATGCTGCGCGTGGTCTGCATGGCGCTGATGAACGTCATCCCCGTGGTCACCACCGTCTTCGGCGCCGCCTACGCGGTGCAGGCCGGCTATGGCATCGGCTTCGACAAGTCGGTCTACCTGTGGATCCCGGTGCTCGGCAACGCGCTGGCCGTGCTCGTCATCCCCTTCGTCGGCAACTGGTCGGACAGGATCGGGCGCCGCCCGCTCATCATCGGCGGCGCGCTGCTGTCGGGCCTGCTGTCCTTCGCCTACCTGCATGCGATCAGCATCGGCAGCGTGCCGCTGGCCATCGTGTGCTCGCTGCTGATGTGGGGCGTCGCCTACCAGGGCTACAACGCGGTCTTCCCGAGCTTCTATCCCGAGCTGTTCCCGACGCGCTCCCGCGTCTCGGCGATGGCGATCGCGCAGAACATCGGCACGATGATCACGGCCATGCTGCCCGCGCTGTTCGCGACCGTCGCGCCGCCGGGAACGGACGGTGTGCCCTGGATCGTCGGCGGCATCGCCTTCGGCATCACGGCCGTCGCCGCGGCGGCCGCGTTCTCCGCCCGCGAGACCTTCCGCGTGCGCATCGACGACCTGGGCCGGCCCGGCGCCGAGCCGGTCCCGCCGCAGGAGTACGAGCGCCAGCGCCGCCAGTCGGTGACGCAGTCGCACGGCTCCCGGATGTTCACCTGAACGGGCGCCCTGCTCCCGTCCACCATCGCCCTCGCCACTTCCCCACCATCCCAGGAGATTCCCAGTGATCACCGGCACCACGGAGCTCATCGCCCACATCGGATTCCCGACCGGCGCCTTCAAGTCTCCGATGATCTACAACCCCTGGTTCGAGCGCCAGGGCATCGATGCCGTCGTCGTCCCCTTCGGCATCCAGGCCGGGCATCTCCCGGCGGCGCTGCGCGCGCTGCGCCACCTGACCAACCTGCGCGGCGCGCTCATCACGATGCCGCACAAGGTCGCGGTGATGGACCTGGTGGACGAGCTCACGCCCGCCGCGCGGGTGGCCGGCGCCTGCAACGCGGTGCTGCGCCGCGCCGACGGCAGCCTGCTGGGCGACCAGTTCGACGGCGCCGGATTCGTGCGCGGCGTGCGGCGCAAGGGCTTCGACCCGCGCGGCCGGCGCGTGCTGATCACCGGCGCCGGCGGCGTGGGCTCGGCCATCGCGGCCTCGCTGGCCGCGGCACAGGCGGCGGCGATGACGCTCCACGACACGCGGCCGGACGCCGCGCTGGGGCTGGCCGCCCGGCTGCGCGAGCACTACCCGGCGCTGCGGGTCGAGGTGGGCGGCAACGACCCGGCCGGCCACGACCTCATCGTGAACGCGACCCCGCTGGGCATGCGCGACGGCGACCCGCTGCCCTTCGACATGGCGCGCGCCGATCCGGCGGCCATGGTGGGCGAGGTCGTCATGCGCCAGGACGTCACGCCGCTGCTGGCCGCGGCGCTGGCGCGCGGCTGCCGCGTGCAGGCGGGCAAGGACATGCTGTTCGAGATGATCCCGGCCTACCTGGAGTTCTTCGGCTACGGCAGCGCCACGCCGGAGGAACTGCGGGCGGTGGCGCGCTTCGAGCTCGCGCCGGACGAATAGCGCTTATCCTGCTCGCCCATGAGCGCGCCGCGTGAAAAAAACCCTCCCCTCGACCAGTCCCGCCTGGCCCACACGCTGGGCTACGCCATCGCCCGGGCGGCGGTCACCACCAACCAGCTGTTCAACCAGGGCGTCGGTGACCCGCTGGGCCTGCGGCCCGTGGAATTCACGCTGCTGCAGCTGATCCTGGCCAACCCCGACACCACGCAGAAGCGCCTGTGCGACCTGCTGCGCGTGCCGGCGCCGCAGATGACGCTGATCCTGGACCGGCTGCAGGAACGCGGCTGGGTCAAGCGCGAGCGCTCCGCCAACGACCGCCGCGCGCTGCACCTGCGGCTCTCGCCCGCCGGCGCCCGCCTGGCCGAGAAAAGCCTGGCGGCGCTGCAGGAGACCGAGCAGGCCATCGACGGCATCCTGACCAGCGGCGAGCGCCAGCTGCTGCAGGAGCTGCTCGCCAAGGTCGCGCGCTGACGCCGGCGCGGCTCAGCCGCCCAGCGCCTGCTTCAGCGCGGCGGCCATCTGCCCCAGCGCCAGGCGCGCGGCCGGCACGGCGCCGGCCACGCTGATGAAGCCGTGCGCCAGGCCGTGGTACTCGACCACGGTGACGGCATTGCCGGCCGCGTCCAGCGCCTCGCCGTAGGCCATCGCCTCGTCGCGCAGCGCGTCATGGGCCGCGAGCACCAGCAGCGCCGGCGGCAGGCCGGCCAGGCTGGGCGCGCGCAGCGGCGCCCCGCGCCAGTCGGGCGCCTTCGCCGCGGGGCCGAAATAGTGACGGCTGAAGTAGTCCATCGTCCGGCGCGTCAGCGTGGGGCCCGCGGCATGCCGCTCGCGGGACGGGTAGTCGCCGTCGTGTCCGCCGGCGGCCGGCGGGTAGACCAGCAGCTGGAACGCGATCGCCGGCCCGCCCGCGTCGCGCGCCATCAGCGCGGTGCTCGCGGCCAGCGCCGCGCCGGCGCTGTCGCCCGCGACAGCCAGCCGGGCCGGGTCGCCGCCGAAGCCGCCGATGGCTGCGGCGGTCCAGCCCAGCGCGGCGACGCAGTCCTCGATCGCCGCTGGATAGGGATGCTCGGGCGCGAGGCGATAGGCGGCGGAGACGATCATGACGCCGCTGTCGGCGCAGAGCTGGCGGCACACCGCGTCATAGCCCTCGAGGTCGCCCAGCACGAAGCCGCCGCCGTGGAAGTAGAGCGTCACCGGCAGCGGCCCCTGGGTGCCGCGCGGTCTGTAGACCCGCACGCGCACGGCCTGGCCGCCGAAGCGGGTCTCGTGCGGCGTGACCTCGACGTCGGCGGGCAGCACGGTGGCGGCCGTGCAGATCTGGCGGTACAGGCCGCGGCCGGCTTCGGGCGGCAGGTCGCACAGGTCGGGCGCGCCGGCCGCCTGGGCGAGCAGGCGCTTCAAGTGCTGGTCGAGCATGCGGGTCTCCGGTGGGGGGTGAGCAGCCAGTACGCCAGCGCCGGCAGCAGCACCAGCGCGCCGACCATGTTCCAGACGAACATGAAGGCCAGCAGGAGGCCCATGTCGGCCTGGAACTTGATGGGGGACAGGGCCCAGGTGCCCACCGCCAGCGCGAGCGTGACGCCGGTGAGCATGACCACGCGGCCGGTGAACTGCAGCGCGTGCAGGTAGGCCGCCGACAGGCTCTCGCCCGCGCGCAGCCGGGCGAGCATGACGCTGAGCACGTAGAGCGCGTAATCCACGCCGATGCCCACGCCCAGCGCGATCACCGGCAGCGTGGCGACCTTGACGCCCATGCCCAGGCCCACCATCAGCGCCTCGCACAGGAGGGAGGTCAGCACCAGCGGCAGCACCGCGACGACGACGGCCCGCCAGGAGCGGAAGGTCACCCAGCACAGCACGACGACGGCGCCGTAGACCCACCACAGCATCTCGCGCATCGCCTGCTTGACGACGATGTTGGTGGCCGCGGCGATGCCGGCCGAGCCGGCGGCGAGCATGAAGCGCTCGTCCTTGGCGGACTGCGCCTTCATGAAGGCTTCGACCGTGTCGACGACGGCCGTCAGCGTCCCGGCCTTGTGGTCCTTCAGGTAGACGTACAGCGAGAGGAAGGAGCAGCCCTGGTTGAACAGCTCGCGCGGCGCGCGCGTCTGCACGCCGCCGAGCGCGCTGTCGTTGGGGATCAGCTCGTACCACTTCAGCTGGCCCTCGTTGTAGCCCACCATCGCGAGCTTGGAGAGCGCCGCCATGGAGTTGGTGGACTCCACGCCGGGCAGCTGCTCCAGCCGCCAGGCGAGCTGGTCGACCCGGGCCAGCGTGCCGTAGCGCGTGCACTGGTCCTCGGGCGTGGACACCATCACGACCAGGATGTCGCTGGAGGCGGCGTAGTGCCGGGTGACGTAGTCGTTGTCGCGGTTGTAGCGCGAGTCCGCGCGCAGCTCGGGCGCGCCGGGATCCAGGTCGCCCACGTGCAGCCGCGTGCTGACAGCGTAGCCCGCCACCGCCAGCACGGCCGCGAGGCCCAGCGCGATCGCGGCCGGCCCGCGCCGGGTGAAGCGGTCGAGCTGGCGCCACAGCCCGGCGCTACCGGCGCTACCGGCGCTACCGGCCCCGGGGTTGAACACCGGGTCGTCGCGCAGGCTGCGCCTGGCCGCGGCCGGGCTCACGCCGACGTAGGACAGCAGGATGGGCAGCAGCACGAGGTTGGTGAAGATCAGCACCGCCACGCCGATGCTGGCCACCAGCGCCAGATCCTGGATGGCCTGGATGCGGATCAGCGCCAGCACCGCGAAGCCGACGGCGTCGCACAGCAGCGCGGTCAGGCCTGCGACGAACAGGCGGCGGAAGGTGTAGCGCGCCGCCACCACGCGATGGATGCCCCGGCCGACGTCCTGCATGATCCCGTTCATCTTCTGCGCGCCATGGCTCATGCCGATCGCGAAGACCAGGAAGGGCACCAGCACCGAGTACGGATCCAGCGCGTAGCCCAGCAGCGCCAGCAGCCCGAACTGCCACACCACGGCGATGAGCGAGCAGGCCACCACCAGCGCGGTGCTGCGCACGCAGCGCGTGTAGGCCCACAGCACGCCGGCGCAGATGAGCAGGGCCAGGCCGAAGAACACCAGCACCTGGCGCAGCCCCTGGATGAGATCGCCCACGACCTTGGCGAAGCCGGTCACATGCAGCGTGACGATGTCGCCGTCGTACTTCGCGCGCAGCGCCTCGATCTGCCGGCCCAGCGCGCCGTAGTCCAGCGCCTGGCCGGTCTGGGGATTCACGTCCAGCAGCGGCGCGAAGACGATGCTGGACCGCGCGTCGCCGGCGACGATCTGGCCGATCTCGCCGGAGCGCTCGACGTTGGCGCGGACCTCGGCCAGCGCCGCGGGCGAGCCGTCGTAGCTGTCGCCCATGACGGTGTTGCCGTCCAGCCCCTCCTCCGTCACCGCCACCCAGCGCGTGTTGGCCGTCCACAGCGACTTCATGAAGGGGCGGTCCACGCCCGGCATCAGGTAGACCTCGTCGCTGATCTTCTGCAGCAGGTCGAGGTAGCGCCGGTCGTAGATCGTGCCCTGCCGCGCCTCGACGGCGATGCGCAGCGCGTTGCCCTGGCCGCCGAGATCGCCCTTGTGCGCCAGGTAGTTGGCGATGTAGGGATGCAGGGTCGGGATGGTCTTCTCGAAGCTGGCGTTGAGCGTCAGGCGCCAGGCCTGCTGGCCCAGCCACAGCGTGGCCAGCAGGCACAGCAGCATGACCCAGGGCCGGTGGTTGAAGAGCAGCCGCTCGGCCCAGGAGCCGGAGCGGGTGTCGAAGTCGTCGAGCCGGGTCACCACGGGTGAGGTGCCGGCCAGGTTGGTGGCGGCGTGCATCGTCGGTGTCAGGGAGTGGGTCAGGGAGCGGGTGGGGCTCGGCGGGTGCCGCGCAGGCTGGCGATGACCCAGGCGCCGTCGGGCGCGGCGGCCAGGCCGGCGGCAGGCAGGGGCCCGGCGGGCGGGGGACGGCGCGTGAAAGTGCGGCCGTCGTCGGCGCTGACGAAGAGCTCGCCGTTCTGCGCCAGCAGCGTGAGCTCCCCGCGTTCGGTGCGCTCGATGCCGGCCTGCAGGCTGACCGGCGTGCCGAGCTCGACCTTGTCCCAGCTCGCGCCGGCATCGCCGGAGCGGTAGACGCTGCCGCGCAGGCCGTAGGCCAGCAGCGCGCCGCCGCGCGAGGCCAGCAGGCCGAAGAAGCTGCCCTTGTACGGCGAGGCCAGCGCCGAGAACGTGGCGCCGTCATCGCTGGAGCGCAGCAGCAGGCCCTGCTCGCCGGCGATGACCCAGTGCCCGCCGACGGCGCGCACGCCGTACAGGTGCAGGCCGCGCGGATTGACCGCGCGCAGCGGCAGCGGGTCCCAGGTCCTGCCGCCGTCGCGCGTGGCCATGGCCAGGCCGTAGGCGCCCACGGCGATGGCCCGCTGCGCATCGAGGGCCTCCAGGTCGAACCAGGGCTTGTCGGCGCCCTCCTCCACCAGGCGGCGCGCGGCGCGGCGGCTGGCGTCGTCGGCCGCGGCCGCCAGCATCGCCTGGGCCACGCGCAGCCCGTCCAGTTGCAGCGTCCAGGTCTTGCCGCCGTCCTCCGTCTTCAGGATGACGCCGAGGTGGCCGGCGGCCCAGCCATGGCGGGCGTCGACGAAACGCAGCGCCGTCAGCCCGGCGCGCACCGGCACCCGGGCCTGCTGCCAGGTCTTGCCGCCGTCGTCGGACCACAGCACGGTGCCGCGCTCGCCGGCGGCCACCAGGCGATCGCCGGCGCGCGCCACGGCCAGCGTGGCCGCGCCCAGCGCCTTGGGGCTGGGCAGCGCGGGCTCGGCCAGCGCGGCCGGCAGGACCGGCGCGGAGGCTGCCGGCGTGGCCGGTGCGATGGACGCGGGCGCGGCGGCCTGCGCCGACACGGCGCAGGCCAGCGCCCAGGCGGCCAGCCCGCGCATCACCGCGCTCCTTCGTTGGCCAGCTCCTCGGGGCTGAAGAAGCTGCGCGGCAGCGGCGCGACGACCTTGTACTGGCTGGGCAGCTCGTTGCTGGCCATGTTCAGGTAGTAGGCGCCGGTCTGCAGGTCGTAGCCGCCCCAGTACATGTTGCCGACCAGGGCCGGGATGTCCGGCGCCAGCAGCGTCAGCGTGTAGTTGGTGCGCCAGAGGTCACCCTTGGCGTCCCAACCGTCGAACAGGATGATCTGCCAGCTGTCCTCGTCGATGTAGTACTTGCGCTTGGGCACCACGTGGCGCTTGCCCTCGGCGAGCGTCGCCTCGACCTCCCAGACGCGGTGCAGTTCCCAGCGCACCAGGCCCGGATTGAGCGTCCCCGGCGTCACCAGGTCCGCCACCTTGGCCGAGGCCGCGCGGTTGTTGTTGTAGGGAATGTAGAGCTCGCGCTTGCCGACCAGCTTCAGCGTGTGCTTGTCGATGGGCCCGAAGAGGTTGAAGGCCTCATCGAACAGGCCGATGCCCGAGGTCACCGAGTCCGGCGTGTCGTAGGCCACCGACGGCGCCTTGCGCACGCGGCGCTGGCCCACCAGGTACTGCCACAGGCCGCGCGGGTTGGCCGCATTCAGGTTGTCGTGCGCGAGGATGGCCTCGCCGGTCTTGGAGCCGGGCTCGCTGACGGCGAACTTGCCGAGCTGGTAGTAGCCGTCGAATTTCTCGAGGCTGCCCTCGGGGTCATAGAACTGCTTGCGAAAGCTCTGCGTGCCGCCCGAGGCCATCGCGCGCTTGCCGTCGGCCGTCACGACCCACACGCGCACCGGCGCCTGGATGTAGGTGCCGGTCCAGGCCAGGCGATGGTTCTGGAACACCTCGTAGCCGTCCTTGGGGATGGGGAACGGCGTGCCGCCATAGGCGCCCTCGGTGCCGTGGCCGTTGTCGACCAGCCTGGCCCGCGTCGCGTTCCTGAAGGTGTTGTCGTAGACCCATTGCGGCGCCGCGGCGGTGCGATGGGTCGGGTAGACCTCGATGCGGAAATCGGGGTACTTCTTCATCAGCGCCTTCACGCCGTCGCTGAGCCTGGCCTCGTACGGGGCCATGTTCTTCGCGCTGATCGCATACAGCGGCTTCTCGCCGGGGAAGGGATCGGGCCGGGCGTCTCCGGCCTTGAAGCCGGCGGGTGCCTTGGTCATGCCGCCGTCCCAGGCCGGGATGCTGCCGTCCTTGTTGGCGCCGCGCTCGGCCCCCAGCGGGGTCAGCGTGGTCTTGAGCCGGGCGGCCTCCTCCGCTGTGACGGCGGCGAACGCGGGACCGGCCAGCAGCATGGCGGCGATGGCAGTGGCGGTGGCGGCAGCGGTGGCGAGCAGTCCCGCCTGGACATGGATGCGGTTCATGGCAGGTCTTTCCTGGAGCATCAGAAGGTGCGCGAGACGGCGAGGCTGACGTAGGCGCGATCGCGCAGCGTCTGGCCGAAGCTGAGCTGGCGCGGCGAGCCGCTGCCGGCGACGAGGGTCTCGGTGAAGGTCTTGGCGGTGCCGAAGAAATCGCTGTAGGTCAGCGCCACGTTCCAGGCGTTCTGGTACTTGCCCTTCAGCCCGACGCTGTAGTCGCCCGCGCTGGAGGCGCCGCCGGCGAAGTTGGCGACGGCCGAGGAACGGCCGCCGAAATTCCAGCCCAGCCCCAGGGGCACGGACAGGTCCAGGCCCGGCAGCACCTGGAAGTACTGCGGCTCGAACAGCACGCGCAGCGCGAAGGCGCCCTTGGTGGTGTTCGGGTCCAGGCCGCCGATGCCCTGGCTGGCGCCGGTGCTGGAGGCGAAGATGTCCTTGCTCACGCTGAGCCGGCGGTTGTAGGCCAGCTCGGCCAGCACCGCGCCGCCCTGCCACAGCGCGCCGGGCTGCAGCACGTAGATGCCGGAGGCCTGCAGGTGGGCCGTGCGGCCCACCGCGAAACAGGGCGCGTCGCTGCCGCCGCAGCTCAGCACCGGGCCCAGGCCCAGCACGGCGGGATCGCTGTTGAGCGGCGCGTTCCAGCGCAGCGAGCCCTCGACGGCCCAGTTCAACTGGCCGATCGACGAGGTGACGCTCGCGCCGATGGTGCGGATGTCGTCGCCATAGGCCAGGTGCACGTCGCCGTTGACGAAGTCGAACACCGGCACCGCCGGCGTCTTGTCGTGGTACTGCGCGGCGTAGAGGCCGAACTCGTAGTCGCTGCCCGTCGGGCTGATGCGCAGCTGCAGGCCGCCCTGCCCCGAATCGCGCGGACGCAGGTCGCGGCGCTTGTCGTAGGTCAGCGCGATGGGGCTGCCGTCGGGCGCCTGGCCGAAGTTGACGCTGCCCGTGCCGACGTAGTCCTGGTTGGAGAAGTAGCTGCCGACGCCCGGGATCTTGCTCGGCCGCCACTTGAGCTGGTAGTAGGCGCCGAGCGAGAGGCCATCGGCGATCTGCAGCGAGCCCGAGACCTGCTCGACCGGCAGCAGCACCTCCTTGAACTGCCAGCCAGGCACCGACATGATCCTGGCCACGTCCACCGGTCCCTGCGCGTTGGCGATGCCGTTCTGGCCGAAGAACAGGCTCTCGCCCCACTGCAGCGTGTGGCGTCCGACGCGCACCGTGCCCTTCATGCCGGCGATCTCGCCCTTGACGTAGACGAAGGCGTCGAGGAACTCGCCGCCGCGTCCATGCTGGCGGCGCGTGTCGGGCAGGAACTCGTTGCCGGCCTGGCCGGGGAAGCCGTTGGACGTCGACACGGCGCTGCCCAGGTCGTTGCCGCCGGCCTGGACCTCGGTGCCGGCGTAGCGGTTGCGGCGCAGGTAGACCGCGTCGTGCCAGGCGTTGCCACTGAGCCGCGCGCCGAAGTTCTGACTCGTGAGGTCCAGCTCGGCCAGCAGGTCGAAGCGATTGGAGATCTGTCCGCGCTTGAAGTTGTGGTCGCCGTCGTCCTCGTTGACGGTGCCGGGGTCGACGGCCACGTCCAGCCGCGTCAGCGCGGCGGACGGCTGCTTGAGCCGCACGGCGGTGCTGTACTTGGGCGTCAGGTCCAGGCGCAGCTTGTAGTCGCTGCTGGGCAGGTCGATGTCGAAGGCGTGGGCGGCCGGCAGGGCAAAGCCTGCCGCCGCTGCCGCCACCGACAGCCCGAGGCGGGTGGGTCTTGTCATGGTGTCTCCTCGAGGGGATGCGGGCTCACCGGCCCGCTTGGACGAATCAGAGGTAGGTCGAGGCCAGCCCGCCGTCCACCGGCAGGTTGACGCCGCTGATCCAGCGCGACTCATCGGCGCACAGGAAGGCGATCACGGGCGCGACCTCGTCCGCCAGCGCGGGGCGCTTGATGCGGTGGGCGTCCTGCTGCACGCGCTCCTCGCCGAGCATCCGCACGAAGTCCCCGAGGATGGGCGTCATCACCGGACCGGGCGCGACGCAGTTCATCCGCACGCCCTGCGCGAGGAACCACTTCTGCGACTGCGTGACGGTCCACACGATCAGCGCTTCCTTGAAGTACTGGTAGCAGCTGTCCTGCGGCACCGGCTTCTTCGCGAGGAAGGCCAGGCCCGCCTCGAAGCTGGGCGTCTCCGCCAGCGCCTTGTGCAGCGCCAGCCGCGCGGGCCATTCGGCACCGAGGATGGAGGCGATGTTGACGATGGCGCCGCCTTGATTCCCATGAGGCAGGCGCTCGACGGCGCGCGTGCACAGGTGGCGCAGCCCGAGGTAGTTGACCCGCGCGACCAGGTCCGCCGGCGCGGTGCCGGGCACGCCGGCGATGTTGCACAGCGCGTCGAAGCGCTCGGGCAGCTGCTTGAAGGCGGCGTCGATGGCGGCCTGCTCCGACAGGTCGGCCTTGACGAAGCCGTCCAGCGTCAGCGCGGGCTCGTTGCGGTCCACGCCGATGACGCGGGCGCCCTTGAGGCGCAGGAAGCGCGCGGTCTCGGCGCCGATGCCGGAGCTCGCGCCGGTGATGACGATGGTCTTGCCGTGAAAGTTCATGCTTGTCTCCTTGGTCTTGTGATGTCCGCGGCCGCCGTCTCAGAACGGGAACTGCGGCGGCGTATCCCGGACGGTCAGCCACTGCCAGGTGCTGAACTGCTCCCAGTCGCCGGGTCCGCCATGCGAGTTGCCGTTGCCGGCGATGCCGGGCCCGCCGAAGGGATTGACCGCGTCGTCGTTGACGGTCTGGTCGTTGATGTGGACCATGCCGGCGCGCAGTTGCCGGCCCAGCGCCAGCGCGCGGCCCACCGAGCGCGAGATCACGCCCGCCGCCAGGGCGCCCGGGTTGTCGTTGGCCAGGGCCACGGCTTCCTCGTCCGTCTTGAACGTGACCAGGTTGACGACGGGGCCGAAGGTCTCGTGGTCGAAGGCCGGCATGCCGGGCCGCACGCCCGCCAGCACGGTGGGCCGGTAGAAGAGGCGCTCGAAGGTGCCGCCGGCCAGCAGCTGGGCGCCGGCCCGCACGCTGGCTTGCACCGCCGCGTGCACGCGGTCGCGCTGGCGCTCGTCGATCAGCGGTCCCAGCGCGACCTGCCCGGTGGCGCCGTCGCCCACCGGCAGTTGATTGGCCTTGGCCACCAGGCGCTCGGTGATGGCCGGGGCGACGGCCTCGTGCACCAGCACGCGGTTGCTGGCCATGCAGATCTGGCCCTGATGCAGCCAGGCGCCCCAGGCGATGTTGCTGGCGGCCAGGTCGAGGTCGGCGTCGTCGAGCACGACGAGGGCATTGCTGCCGCCGAGCTCCAGCGACACCTTCTTCAGGTGGCGGCCCGCCAGCTCGCCGATGCGGCGCCCCACGCCGGCCGAGCCGGTGAAGGAGATCATCGCGACGGCCGGGTCCTGGACCAGCGCCTCGCCCACGGCCGCGCCGCCGGGCAGCACGTGCAGCAGTCCCGCGGGCAGGCCCGCGGCCTCGAAGACGCGGGCGATCAGGAGGCCGCCGCTGACCGGCGTGCGCGGATCGGGCTTGATGACGACGGCATTGCCCGCGGCCAGCGCCGGGGCCACGACGCGCAGCGTCAGCACCAGCGGGAAGTTGAAGGGCGAGATCACGCCCACCACGCCGAGCGGCACGCGCCGCGCCAGGGACAGTCGCCCCGGCGCGCTGGGCAACACCTGGCCCTGGGACTGCAGCGGCATCGCGGCCGCGAGCTGGCAGAACGCGATGGCCTCGCGCACCTCGTGCTGGCCCTTGGGCAGGATGGCGCCGCTCTCGCGGGTGACGAAGAGCGCCAGCTCGTCGAAGTGGTCCTGCAGCAGCTGCGCCGCGCGCAGGAACACGGCGGCGCGCTCGCGCGGCGGCGTGGCCGTCCAGCCCGCCTGGGCCAGCGCGGCGGCCCGCGCGGCGGGCGCCACGTCGGCGGCCACGGCGATGCCGGTGCGCGTCAGCACCGCGCCGGTGGCGGGCTCGATCAGGTCGGCGGCCTCGGCGGCGGCGCGCCAGCCGCCGCTGTACACGTGCTCACGCCACAAGGCGGGATCGAGGAAGGGTCGAGAGGTCATGTCAGGCCACGCTGAAGAGGTTGAAAGGCACGAACCCGGTGTTCGCTCGCCCTCTTGCAGTGCAACGCCCGTGCCGCGCCGCGCCAGGGCGGCGCGCCGCCGCGGTGCATCGATGCGCCTTCCTGGATCGATTTCAGAGTGGAACCATCTCCCACCCTGGGACTTTCCCTCACCCCAATGCGGGTGCCGCCGTCACGGGTTATCCCGGGTCATCGATATTTATGAAATGAAAACAATTTGGGGACCGGATCCGTCGCCGATCTGCTCAATTGATCAAGCCATGACCAAGCCGCCTCGCATCTCCCTGGCCGAAGTGGCCCGCCAGACCGGCGCGATGCTGCGCCGCGGCGACAGCCGGCACTTCGTCGAGGCGCAGCAGCCGACGATGGACGACCTGACCGAGTCGCTGTTCTTCTCGCCCGGCGACGGCCGCATCTGGCTCAACGACCAGCGCATGCTGCTGCTGCACAGCTCCGCCGTCGGCCACCTGCGGCGCGAGCTAATCGACACCCTGGGCCTGGAGCGCGCGCGCGGCCTGCTCACGCGCGCCGGCTACGTGTCCGGCGCGCGCGACGCGCAGCTGGTGCGCGAGCGCTGGCCACAGGCCGACGCGGCCAACGTCTTCATGGCGGGCACGCGGCTGCATGCGCTCGAGGGCGTGGTCAAGGTGACGCCGCTGGCCTTCGACTTCGACATCGACCGCGGCACCTACGAGGGCGAGTTCCTGTGGGAGCACTCCAGCGAGGACGACGAGCACATCAGCGCCTATGGCCTGGGCACCGAGGCGGCCTGCTGGTCGCAGGTGGGCTACGCCACCGGCTACGTGACCAGCCTGTTCGGCCAGCTCGTCATCTTCCGCGAGGTGGAGTGCCGCGCCATGGGCGCGGCCGCGTGCCGCGTGATCGGCCGCCACGCCGCGGCCTGGGGCGACATCAGCGAAGACCTGCGCTACCTGGAGGCCAAGGACTTCCGCCGCATCGGCGCCGCGGCGGAGCCCGCCCAGCCGCCGCCAGCCGCGCCGTCCGAGGCCGGCGGCGAGCCGCCCGCCGAACGTCACGGGGAACGTCACGCTGAACGTCACGCCGAACGCCACGCTGAACGTCACGACATCGTGGGCGCCTCCTCGGCCTTCAACTCGGCCTGCCATCAGCTCGCGCGCGTGGCCGGCACGCGCGCCACCGTGCTCTTCACCGGCGAGTCGGGCGTGGGCAAGGAGGCCTTCGCGCGCCGGCTGCACCGCGTCAGTCCGCGCGCGGCCGGCGCGTTCATGGCCGTGAACTGCGCCGCCATCCCGGAGACGCTGATCGAGAGCGAGCTCTTCGGCGTCGAACGCGGCGCCTTCACCGGGGCCAGCCAGTCGCGCCCCGGGCGCTTCGAGCGGGCGCACGGCGGCACGCTGTTCCTGGACGAGATCGGCACGCTGAGCCTGGTGAGCCAGGGCAAGCTGCTGCGCGCGCTGCAGGAGGGCGAGATCGAGCGCGTGGGCGGCACGCGCGTCCTGGAGGTCGATGTGCGCGTGGTCGCCGCCACCAACGTGGACCTGCAGGCCGAGGTGCGCGCCGGGCGCTTCCGCGAGGACCTCTACTACCGCCTCAACGTCTATCCCATCCACCTGCCGCCGCTGCGCGAGCGGCGCGACGACATCCCGCTGCTGATGGCGCACTTCCTGCGGCGCGAGGCGCAGCGGCATGGCCGCCATCCGACCGGCTTCACCCCGCGCGCGGTGCGGGCCATGCTGCACTACGCCTTCCCGGGCAACATCCGCGAGCTGCAGAACCTGGTCGAGCGCGGCGTCATCTCGGCCGAGGACGGCCAGGCCATCGACGTGGCCCACATGTTCCGGCGCGAGCAGCTCAGCGACGAGGCGCTGCTGGCCATCGGCGCCCACGGCACGCTGCGCAAGGGCGCCGCGCCCGCGCCGCGCCTGCTGGACCTGCTGGGCGAGGCGCTGCATCCCGGCAGCGACGGCCACGTGGCGCTGGACGCCATCGAGCGCCAGCTGCTGCGCGAGGCCACCGAGGCGGAGCACGGCAACCTCGCCGCCGCCGCCCGCCGCCTGGGCCTGACGCGCGCGCAGCTGGCCTACCGGCTGCAGCGCGCGGCTCAGCCGCCGGCGCCCGCGGGCTGAGACGCGGTGCTCCGCCTCGTCATCAATTCACTTCGCTAATCAATCCATCGCTTCGCGGCTGGAGGCGGCATCGCCGCTGGCCGCGTCGTCTCGCATTACTTCTTCGATCCTGTGCCTATCAATCCGTCGATGGCGGCCAGAATATCCGTGCAAACCCTGAATGTCTCCTCGCACCTTTAGTTAATACTGTTAATCATCAGCACGCAAGAAGCTGGCCCCGCCAGACATTCCCATGCCCGACTTCTCCGCCCGATTCGACGATCACTGGCTCATCGATGGCGCGCGCACGCCGCTGGTCGACTACTGCGGCGCGCTGGCCGAGGTCTCGCCCATCGACCTGGGCATCAAGGCGGCCCGCGCCGCGCTGGCGCGCGCCGGGGTGCCGGGCTCGGCCATCGACTCGGTCGTCACCGCCTCGATGGCGCAGGCCTCCTTCGACGCCTACATGCTGCCGCGCCACGTCGGCCTGTATGCCGGCGTGCCCATCGCGGTGCCGGCCATCCTGGTACAGCGCATCTGCGGCAGCGGCTTCGAGATCATCCGGCAGGCCGCCGACCAGATCACGCTGGGCTACGCCAGCCTGGCGCTGGTGGTGGGCGCGGAGTCGATGTCGCGCAACCCGATCTGCGCCTACACCCACCGCGGCGGTTTCCGGCTCGGCGCGCCGGTCGAGTTCAAGGACTTCCTGTGGGAGGCGCTCGACGACCCGGCCGCCAAGGTCTCGATGATCCAGACGGCCGAGAACCTCGCCCGCCAGTACGGCATCACGCGCGCCGAGGTCGACGCCTATGCCGCGGCCTCCTTCGAACGCGCGCTGCGGGCGCAGGCCGACGGCTTCCATGCCGGCGAGATCGTGCCGGTGACGAGCGAGCGCTTCGAGCTCGACGGCTATGAAGCGCGCGGCATCCAGCTGCCGCGCAAGGTCGCCATCGCCGACCGCGACACCCATCCGCGCCCCTCCTCGCCCGAGGCGCTGGCCGCGCTGCGGCCGGTCTACGACGGCGGCGTGCAGACGGCGGGCAACTCCTCGGCGCTGGTCGACGGTGCGGCGGCCGTGGTGGTGGCCTCCGGCGCCCAGGCGCGCGATCGCGGGCTGCGGCCGCTGGCCCGCCTGCGCGGCGCGGCGGCGGCCGGCGTGCCGCCCGAGATCATGGGCATCGGCCCCGTGCCGGCCATCCGCGCGCTGCTGTCGCGCTGCGGCCTGAGGCTGGCCGACATCGACCTCGTCGAGATCAACGAGGCCCAGGGCGCCCAGACCCTGGCCTGCGCGAAGGAGCTCGGCCTGGACCTGGACCGGCTCAACGTCAATGGCGGCGCCATCGCGCTGGGGCATCCGCTCGCCGCCACCGGCGTGCGCCTCACGCTGACCGCCGCGCGCGAGCTGCGCCGCCGCGGCGGCCGCCACGCCGTGGTCTCCGCCTGCGTCGGCGGCGGCCAGGGCATGGCGCTGCTCATCGAGAACCCTGACGCCTGAGGCCCGCATGAAGATCATCACCGCCGACCAGGTCGGCCCCCTCGTCCAGGACGGCGCGACCGTCTTCCTCGGCGGCCTGGCCATGATGGGCCTGGCCGAGGAAGCGCTGCAGGGCCTGGAGCGCCACTTCCTGGCCACCGGCCATCCGCGCCAGCTCACCACCTGGGCCTGCGGCGCCATCGGCAACGCCGGCAGCGGCGGCATGACCCACCTGGCCCACCCGGGCATGGTCAGGCGCGTCGTCGCCGGCCACTTCGGGCAGACCGGCAAGGCGATGATGGCCATGGTCCAGGCCGGCGAGGTCGAGGCCTACAACTTCCCGCAAGGCTCGCTGTCCAGCCTCACGCGGCACATCGCCAGCCGCTCGCCCGGGCTGCTGACCAAGGTGGGCCTGGGCACCTTCGTGGACCCGCGGCAGGAGGGCGGCCGGCTCAACGCGGCCTCGCGCGAGGACCTGGTGCGCCTGGTCGAGTTCGAGGGCGAGGAGTGGCTCTTCCATCCGGCGCCGCGCATCGATGTCGCCTTCATCCGCGCCACCTATGCCGATGAGCGGGGCAACCTCAGCATGGACAAGGAAGGCGTGCTGCTGGAGCAGCTCGCCATCGCGCAGGCCGCGCGCGCCTGCGGCGGCATCGTCGTGGCGCAGGTCGAGGCCGTGGTGGCCGCCGGCAGCCTGCATCCCAAGAGCGTCAAGGTGCCCGGCCTGGTGGTGGACTACGTGCTCGTCGCCAGGCCGGAGAACCACCTGCAGACCATCACCACGGCCTTCAATCCCGCCTTCAGCGGCGACGTGCGCGTGCCGCTGGACAGCGTGCCGGCGCTGCCGCTGGACGAGCGCAAGGTCATCGCCCGCCGCGCCGCGATGGAGCTGCGGCCCGGCGCGGTCACCAACCTGGGCATCGGCATCCCGGCCGGCGTGCCCTCGGTGGCCGCCGAGGAAGGCGTGGCGGGCCTGCTCACGCTGAGCGTCGAATGCGGCGTGAACGGCGGCGTGCCGGCCCAGGGCGGCGACTTCGGCCTGGCCTACAACCCCGAGTCCATCATCGAGCAGTCCTCGCAGTTCGACTTCTACGACGGCGGCGGCCTGGACTGCAGCTTCCTGGGCCTGGCCCAGACCGACCGCCACGGCAACGTCAACGTCAGCAAGTTCAACGGACGCCCGGTGGGCTGCGGCGGCTTCATCAACATCACGGCCGCGACGCCGCGCCTGGTGTTCTGCGGCAGCTTCACCGCCGGCGGCGCGGAGCTCGCCGTCACCGGCGGCGAGCTGCGCATCCGCCAGGAAGGCCGCGCGCGCAAGTTCGTCGAGCAGGTCGAGCAGATCACCTTCAACGGCCGCGATGCCGCGCGGCGCGGCCAGGAGGTGCTCTTCGTCACCGAGCGCGCCGTCTTCGCGCTGCGCGAGGAGGGCCTGGAGCTGACCGAGATCGCGCCCGGCATCGACCTCGAGCGCGACGTGCTAGCCCACATGGAATTCCGTCCGCTGATGCGCGGCGTGAAGACCATGGATGCCGGACTCTTCCGCGAGCACTGGGGCGGCCTGGCCGCCGTCCTCGCCCCGCCGACCCCGCCTGACCTCCGCATGACCTCCGCATGACCTCCGCATGAACGCCGCCACCGACTTCCTCCCCGCCAGCGGCCTGCTGGCCCAGCTCGAGCTGCTGCTCATCGAGCATGCCGGCGCCATCACCCGGGTGCGCCTGAACCGCCCGGCCAAGCGCAACGCCATCAACGAGGCGCTGATGCGCCAGCTGCACACCGCCCTGCTCAACCTGCCGGCGTCGACGCGGGCGCTGGTCATCAGCGGCGAGGGCGAGCACTTCTGCGCCGGCCTGGACCTGTCCGACCTGAGCGAGCGCAGCGTGGCCGAAGGCGTGCTGCACTCGCGCGGCTGGCATGTGGTCATGGACGCGCTGCAGTTCTGCAGCGTGCCGGTGGTGGTCGCGCTGCATGGCGCCGTCGTCGGCGGCGGGCTGGAGCTGGCCGCCGCCGCCCACATCCGCGTCGCCGACGAGACCGCCTACTTCGGCCTGCCCGAGGGCCAGCGCGGCATCTTCGTCGGCGGCGGCGGCTCGGCCCGCATCCCGCGCCTGGCCGGCGTGGCCTGCATGACCGACATGATGCTCACCGGCCGCGTCCTGGATGCCCACGAGGGCGAGCGGCGCGGCCTGGCGCAGTACGTGGTGCCGGCCGGACAGGCCGCCGCCAAGGCCATCGAGCTGGCCGGCCGCATCGCGCAGAATGCGCCGCTGTCCAACTTCGCCGTGACGCAGGCGCTGCCGCGCATCGCCGACCTGCCGCAGGCCGATGGCCTCTTCATGGAATCGCTGATGGCCGCCATCGCGCAGGGTGACGAGGTGGCCAAGCAACGGCTGCAGGACTTCCTGCAGAAACGCAGCCCCAAGATCGTCAAGTCATGAAGCCGCGCTATCGCCCCGTCGCCATCGGCGGCTGCCTGGAACACGCCCTCGTCGAGCACCGCGCCGACGGCGGCCTGGTGCTGCGCTCGCCCGAGGCGCTGGCGGCCTATCCCCGGCACATGGGCGAGCGCCTCGCGCACTGGGCACGGACCGCGCCGGACCGTCTCTTCGCCGCGAAGCGCGGCCCGGACGGCGCGTGGCGCCGCCTCGGCTACGCGGACATGCTCGCGCGGGCGCGCTCGCTGGGACAGGCGCTGCTGGACCGCGGCCTGGGCGTCGAACGGCCGCTGGTCATCCTGTCCGACAACGACCTCGAGCACCTGAGCCTGATGCTCGGCGCGATGTGGGCCGGCATCCCGAGCGTCAGCATCTCGCCGGCCTACTCGCTGGTGTCGACCGATTTCGGCCGGCTGCGCCACATCGTGGCCAAGGCCACGCCGGGCGCCCTCTACGCGTCGGATGCCGGCTACGGGCCGGCCATCGAGGCCGCGCTGGCGGTCGCGGGCGAGGACACGCGCCTGCTGCTCGGCCAAGGCCGGCTGGCGGGCCGGGCCGCGGAGCGCTTCGACGAGCTGCTGGACACCGCGCCGGGGCCGGGACTGGACGCCGCCCACGCGCGCGTCGGTCCCGACACCATCGTCAAGCTGATGTTCACCTCGGGCTCGACCAAGGCGCCCAAGGGCGTGATCGTGACCCAGCGCATGTGGAGCGCCAACCAGCAGATGACGCTGCAGACGCTGCCCTTCCTGGCGGAGGAGCCGCCGGTGGCGCTGGACTGGCTGCCGTGGAATCACACCTTCGGCGGCAATCACAACCTGGGCATCGTGCTCTACAACGGCGGCAGCCTGTACGTCGACGACGGCAAGCCGGCGCCGGGCCGCTTCGAGGAGACGCTGCGCAACCTGCGCGAGGTCGCGCCGACGATCTTCTTCAACGTGCCCAAGGGCTATGACGAGCTGGTCTCGGCGCTGCGGACCGACGCCGCGCTGCGCGAGCGATTCTTCAGCCGGCTGCGCCTGGCCGAATGCGGCGGCGCCGGGCTGTCGGCCAAGACGCTGGACGCCTTCAACCAGCTCGCCGAGTCCGCCATCGGCGAGCGCATCCGCCTCGCCGCGGGCCTGGGCATGACCGAGACGGCCCCGACCTGCACCTTCGCCATCCCGGAGGACGCGCGCCCCGGCTTCATCGGCTGCCCGATCCCCGGCGTGGACGTGAAGCTGGTGCCCGCGGGCGACAAGCGCGAGGTGCGCTTCCGCGGCCCCAACGTGATGCCCGGCTACTGGCGCGAGCCCGAGCTGACGCGCGAGGCCTTCGACGACGAGGGCTACTACCGCACCGGCGACGCGGCGCGCTTCGCCGACCCGGCCGATCCGGCGCGGGGACTGATGTTCGACGGCCGCCTCGCCGAGGACTTCAAGCTGTCCACCGGCACCTTCGTCAGCGTGGGCCCGCTGCGCGCGCGCGTGATCGCGCTGGGCTTCCCCTGCGTGCACGACGCCGTCGTCACCGGCCTGGACCGCGACGAGATCGGCCTGCTGATCGTGCCGCGCCTGGGCGAGGCGCGCCGGCTGGCCGGGCTGCCCGACACCGCGCCGGCCGCCGAGGTGCTGGCGCATGCGCTGGTGCGCGGCTTCTTCCAGGAGCTGGCCGACCAGCTCTGGGCCGGCGGCACGGGCAGCGCCAATCGCCCGGCGCGGCTGCTGCTGCTCGCCGAGCCGCCGTCCATCGACGGCGGCGAGATCACCGACAAGGGCTCGATCAACCAGCGCGCGGTGCTGAGCCGCCGCGCGGCCCTGGTCAAGCTGCTGCACGAGGCGGCCGACGGCCACCCCGACGTCATCACCCCCAACCGCTGAGCTCCCATGAACATCTCTGGACAAGCCGCCCTCGTCACCGGCGCCGGCTCCGGCCTTGGCGAAGCCGTCGCCCGCGCGCTGGCCGCGCAGGGCGCCCGCGTCGCGCTGCTCGACATCAACGAAGCCGGCGCCCGGCGCGTGGCCGACGGCATCGGCGCCGAACGCGCGCTGCCGCTGCGCTGCGACATCACCGACAGCGCCTCCGTCACCGCCGCGCTGGACGCGGCCGCGGCCGCCCACGGCCCGGCCCGCATCCTGATGAACGTCGCCGGCATCGGCACCGCCAAGCGCCTGGTGCAGCGCGACGGCTCGCCGGCGCCGCTGGAGGACTTCGAGCGCGTGGTGCGCATCAACCTGATCGGCACCTACAACATGACGCGCCTGGCGGCGAGCCGCATCGCGGCGCTGACGCCGCTGGACGACGGCGAGCGCGGCGTCATCGTCAACACCGCCTCGGTCGCCGCCTTCGACGGACAGGTCGGCCAGGAGGCCTACTCGGCGTCCAAGGGCGGCATCGTCGGCATGACGCTGCCGCTGGCGCGCGACCTCGCGCAGTTCGGCGTGCGCGTGTGCACCATCGCGCCCGGCCTGTTCGCGACGCCGCTGATGAAGGAGCTGCCCGAGGAGGTGCAGCAGAACCTGGCCGCGTCCATCCCCTTCCCCAAGCGGCTGGGCCTGCCCGAGGAATTCGCCGCGCTGGCCGCGCACATCGTCGCCAACGGCCACCTCAATGGCGAGGTCATCCGCCTCGATGGCGCGCTGCGCATGGCGCCGCGCTGACGCCGCAAGGACCTCCGCCATGTTCCTCACCAACACCTGGTACGTCGCGGCGCGCAGCGACGAGGTCGGCGCGGACCAGCCGCTGGGCCGCAGGATCTGCAACCACGCGATGGCCTTCTTCCGCGACAGCGCCGGCGCCGTCCACGCGGTGGAGGACTTCTGCCCGCACCGCGGCGCGCCGCTGTCGCTGGGCCGCGTGGCCGGCGACACGCTGGTCTGCGGCTATCACGGCCTGGCCATGGGCGGCGATGGCCGGACCGTGTCCATGCCCTGCCAGCGCGTGCGCGGCTTTCCGGCCATCCGCGGCTTTCCGGTCCATGAGGCGCACGGCTTCATCTGGGTCTGGCCGGGCGACGCCGCGCGGGCCGATCCGGCCGCGCTGCCGGCCTTCGAATGGCTGGGCAATCCGGCCTTCGGCTATGGCGGCGGCCTGTACCGCATCGCCTGCGACTACCGGCTGATGATCGACAACCTGATGGACCTGACGCACGAGACCTACGTGCATGCGGGCAGCATCGGCCAGAAGGAGATCGACGAGATCCCCTGCACCACGCGCGTGGATGGCGACCATGTCATCACCGAGCGCCACATGCAGGGCATCGAGGCGCCGCCGTTCTGGCAGATGGCGCTGCGCATGAACGGCCTGCCGCACGACCAGCCGGTGGACCGCTGGCAGATCTGCCACTTCACGCCGCCCAGCCACATCATGATCGAGGTCGGCGTGGCGCTGGCGGGCCACGGCGGCCACGAGGCGCCCGACGAGGTCAAGGCGGCGAGCTGGGTGGTGGACTTCATCACCCCGGAGAGCGACACGTCCATCCACTACTTCTGGGGCATGGCGCGCCGGTTCAAGCCGCGGGACGCGGCACTCACCGAGCAGATCCGCGAAGGCCAGGGCCGGATCTTCGCGGAGGACCAGGAGATGCTGGAGCGCCAGCAGCAGAACCTGCTGGCCTGGCCGGGGCGCCAACTGCTGATGCTGAACATCGACGGCGGCGGCGTGCAGTCGCGCAAGGTCATCGAGCGCCTGATGGCGGCGCAGGCATGAGCGACCTGATCCGCGTCCGCGTCCTGGCGAAGACCGCCGCCGCGCGGGACGTCTGCGCGCTCACGCTGGTGGCGGAGGACGGCGGCGCCCTGCCCGCCTTCACGGCCGGCGCGCACGTGGACGTCCATCTGCCGGGCGGCCTGGTGCGCCAGTACTCCATCAGCAACGACCCCGCCGAGACCCGCGAGTACGTGCTCGGCGTGCAGCTGGCGGCGGACTCGCGCGGAGGCTCGCTCGCGGTGCATGAGCAGCTGGCGCCGGGCCAGACGCTGAAGATCAGCGCGCCGCGCAATCACTTCGCGCTGGTGCCGGCGGTGCGCCACAGCCTGCTGATCGCCGGCGGCATCGGCATCACGCCGCTGCTGGCGATGGCGCGCCAGCTCGCGCGCGAGGAGGCGGCCTTCGCGCTGCACTACGCGGCGCGCGACGCCGGGCGCGCCGCGTTCCGCGCGGACATCGAGGCCAGCGCCTGGGCCGGGGCGGCCCGCTTCCATGTCGGCGAGGATCGGCTGGACGTGCGCGCGCTGCTGGCGGCGCAGACGGCCGGCACGCATGTCTACGTCTGCGGTCCCCGGCGCCTGATCGATGCCGTCACCGACGCCGCCGAGCAACTGGGCTGGACCGGCGAGCGGGTGCATCACGAGTTCTTCGCCGGCGCCCAGGCGGCGCCGCCGGACCAGGACCGCCCATTCGAGATCGAGTTGCGCTCGGGCCGCGTCATTCCCGTGGCGGCGGGACAGAGCGCCGCGCAGGCGCTCATCGCCGCGGGCGTGCCGCTGCTGACCTCCTGCGAGCAGGGCGTCTGCGGCACCTGCCTGACGCGCGTGGTGGCGGGAGAGCCGGAGCACCGGGATCTCTACCTCACCCCCGAGGAGCAGGCGGCCAACGACCAGTTCCTGCCGTGCTGCTCGCGGGCGCGCGGTCCCCGGCTGGTGGTGGATCTGGGCTGAAGCGGGCGTTCCCGGCAACCCGTCATTCCACCGAGACGTTGCGCTCCTTGATGAGGGTCGCCATGCGCTGCAGCTCCGCATCGACGAACTTCTCGGACTCCTTCGCTCCGCCATGAAACACCTCGCCGCCGAGCTCGGCGATGCGCGCCTTCACCTCGGGTGAGGCCAGGGCCTGCTGCACGGCCTTGGCCAGGCGGTCCATCACGGGCGCGGGCGTGCCGGCGGGGGCAAAGAGACCGTTCCATTCGTACATCTCGAAGCCGGGGAGCCCCGCCTCCGCGCCGGTCGGCACATCGGGGAGCGCCGAGGACCGCTTGCGTCCGCTCACCACCAGCGGGCGGAGCTTGCCCTGCTTCACGTACTGCAGCGTGGACGCCACGTTGCCGAAGAACACGGGCACCTGACCGCCGATGACGTCCGTCAGGGCCGGGCCGCCTCCCTTGTAGGGGACATGCATCATCTCGACCTTGGCGGACTGCTCGAACAGCACCCCGGCGATGTGCTGCGCCGATCCGTTGCCCGACGAGGCGAAGGCCACCTGGTCCTTCTTCACCTTGGCGGCGGCAACGAGCTCCGCCACCGTCCTGGCCGGGAACTGCGAGTTCACGAGGACCACGTTGGGAAACAGCGCCGTCACGGCGATCGGCTTGAACGCCTTGCCGTGCTGGTAGGGCGAGTTGGGGAACAGCGTCGGGGTCACCGCATACGACGAGGCATCGAACAGCAGGGTGTAGCCATCGGCGGGGGCTCGCGAGACCGCGCCCGCGGCGATCTGGCCGCTACCGCCCGGCCGGTTCTCGATGATGACGGTCTGACCGAGCACTTCGCCCACCTTGGGCGCGATCAGGCGCGCCACCAGATCCGCGCCGCCTCCGGGCGGATAGCTGACCATGAAGGTCACCGGCTTGGTCGGCCAGGTCTGGGCCCAGGCGCCCGCGGAAATGGCCGAGGCGGCCAGCGCGAGGGCCGCCAGCGTGGCTTGGCGTCGTTGGATCATCGTGTGTCTCCTGAAAGGATTCAGCGCACCTCGGCGCTGTAGTGGAAAGCGGTGGCGTCGCCCCAGGTGGTGCGGAGCTCGATGCATTGGCCGGCCAGATCGAAGGCCTGACGCTCGACACGGATGGCGGGCGCGCCTTCCGGCAAGGCCAGCAGCGCCGCGGTGGCCGCGTCCAGGCATCCGAAGCTGAGCTCGTCATTGGCGCGGGCGACGGTGACCCCGCAGACCCGCGCGAGCATCGGATAGAGCAGAGCTTCCCACTGCGCCGTCGCGATGTCGCGCAGCGCGGCGAAGCGCGGCAGCGGGAGAAGGATCTCTTCCGCGAGCACCGGCTTGTGCTCGATCAGACGAACGCGCCGGATCTTCAATCCCTGACTGCCCCGCTCCTGTCCAAGCGCCTCGGCCTGCGCCGCGCTGAGCTTCACGGCCTGGCACCGGTGAATGCGGGAAGCCGGGATCTCGCGGGCGGGGCCGCGGAAACGGAAGAACCGCATCAGCGAGGCCCCGGTCAAGCCCTGGGTCACGAAGGTGCCCTTGCCGTGGATCCGCTGCACGAGGCCTTCGGCCGCCAGCATGGCGATGGCCTGTCGGACCGTGCCCAGGGCAACGCCGAACTGCTGCGCGAGGTCGGTCTCGGCCGGGATTGGCGTCCCCGCCCCCCATTCGCCGCCCACGATGCGTTGACGAAGCTCGCCGGCCAGCTGCGCGTAGCGGCTGACGCCGGATGCGGAGACTTTCGAAGGAATCAAGCCATTTCCTTTAGTCCTCTATAGGACTAGAATTCGTCCGCATGATGCCGACGCCCTCCCCTGACGTCAACCCCATGGCCCGCGCCGGCGTGGTGGACGCACATTTCCACGCCTTCCCACGGGTCTCGTCCGGCGTCGAAGGGGCCCGGTACGTGCCCGGCTATGCCGCCCCGCTGCAGGATTGGCGAGCGGCCGTGAGGCCACACGGCGTGACACGGGGCGTGCTCGTCCAGCCGAGCTTTCTTGGCGTGGACAACACCCACCTCCTGGATCTGCTTGGCGCATTCCCTGAGGAGCTGCGCGCGGTGGCGGTCGTGGCGCCGGACGTCGATTCCGAGACGCTGCGCCGCATGGACGCCCAGGGCGTGCGGGGCATCCGGCTGAACCTGGCCGGCCAGAGCCCGCTTCTTGGCCGCGGGCAGCTGCGGCTGCTCGAGCGCCTCGTGGCGCTCGACTGGCATGTGCAGATCCACACCGAGCCGGGCCGCATGACCGAGGTGCTCGAGCAGATCCCGCCAGAACTGATCGTCGTCGTCGATCACTTTGGCAAGCCCGCGGCGATCGACGAGTTGGGCAGGCTGTCCGCGAGCCAGGCGGACCGGCTCCATGTGAAGCTCAGCGCGCCCTATCGGCTCGCAGCCGGCGCCTCCGCCCTGCAGCTTGCCAACCGATGGCGCGATCTCGTCGGGACGAAACGGCTGGTGTGGGGAAGCGACTGGCCCTGCACGGCCCACGAGCAGGAAAGGCCCAGGTCGGCCTCGCCGGCATGGATCGCCGAATGGCTGCCTTCAGCCGAAGAGCGCGAGGACGTGTTCCGGCGCAACGCCGAGCGGCTCTACCGCTTCTGACCCGCGGCCCCGCGCTGCAAGCCTCCGCGCCGCCGGGACGGTCTGGGTGGCGGCTCAGCGATCCTTGTGGATCGCCGCATCGATCGCCTGCAGCAGGTCGCCGTGCCCGAAGGGCTTGGCGACGCGGCGGAACCACGGGATGGCGGCATCGCTGGCCGCCGCGGTTTCCGCGCCGGCGCTGACGGCGACGACCGGGATGCCGGCCGTGCGCGGGTCTTGCGCGAGCAGCTCGAAGGCCTGACGGCCGGTGAGCTCGGGCATGCAGTTGTCCATGAGGATGACCGCGGGCCGATGGGCGATGGCCAGGGCCACGCCTTCGCGGCCGTTGCTGGCGGTGATGAGGCGCAGGTCTTCGCGCGGCGACAGCTGCGCGCGCACGAGCTCCTGGCTGGGGAGATCGTCCTCCACCAGCAGCACGGTGTGGTGGCCGGGCAGGTCGGCGGCGGGCTGCGGCAGCCGGGCCACGGGCGCGGCGGTCACTGCGGCGTCCTCGCCGCCCTCCTTGACGACGAGGTCGATCCAGAAGTTGCTGCCCTCGCCGGGCGTGCTGTCCACGCCGATGCGGCCACCCATCAGCTCCACGAGATGCTTGCTGACCACCAGCCCCAGGCCGGTGCCCTCGATGGCGCCCGGGCCTTCCTGGCTGCGGCCCAGGCGGTTGAAGGGCTCGAAGAGATGGGCGACCTGCTCGGGCGTGAGCCCGCGGCCGCTGTCGCCCACCTCGATGCGCACGTGCTGGCGGCCGGCGGGCCGCAAGGTCAGCGTCAGCTCGCCCTCGGCGCGGTTGTACTTCACCGCGTTGGACAGCAGGTTGAGCAGCACCTGCTTCAGCCGCGTGCGGTCGGCCACGACGGCCAGCCCTTCGGGCGGCGTGGCGAAACGGGTCTTCAGGCCGCGCGCCTGGGCCTGCGGCTCGATCATCGCGGCGCACTCGGCCAGCACGGCGTGCAGCGGCAGGGGCTGCAGGTCGAGCTCGACCTTGCCGGCCTCGATGCGGGCCAGGTTCATCAGCTCGCTGATCAGCGTGAGCAGGTGTTCGCCGGCCTGCAGGATGTGGGCGTTGAACTGGGCCTGGCGCTCGGCCGGAAAGCCGTGGCCGGGCTCGGCCAGCAGGCGCGAGAAGCCGATGACGGCGTTCAGCGGCGTGCGCAGCTCGTGGCTCATGCGAGTGAGGAACTCGCTCTTGGACTGGCTGGCGCGCTCGGCCGCGCGGGTGGCCGCCACCAGCTCGCGGTTGCTGGTCTCGAGCTGCCCGGTGCGCAGCGCGACGCGGCGCTCCAGCTCCTCGTTGAGATCGCGCATCGCGGCCTCGGCGGCCTTCTGCGCGGTGACGTCCTGCAGCGTGCTGAACCACAGCGAGCCGCCCACGACCGGTGAGCGCGTGATGGGCTCCATGACCTGGGCCACGTGCACCACCTCGCCGCCGGGCTGCACCAGCCGGTACTCGGCCTCGACCTTGGCGCCGGTGTGCGAGGCCTGGGCCATCGCGTGGCTGAACTTGCCGCGGTCCTCCTCATGCACCAGGCGGGCCAGCCAGTCGGCGTTGCTGCGCGGCATGGCCTCGGGGGCGCAGCCGGCGAGCACGGGCAGCGTCTCGGACCAGCTCTCGAAGCCCCCATCGGGCCGCGTCACCACATGGGCCAGCCGGGCCATGCCCTGCGCGCGGCTCAAGCCGGCCTCGCGCTCGCGCAGCGCGGCCTCCGCCAGCACGCGCTGGGTCACGTCCAGCGGAGCCACGAAGCGGGCGGCGCGGCCGTTGTAGGTCAGCTCGTGCGAGGTGATCTCGACATAGATCAGCCGCCCGTCGCGCAGCCGGTGCCGCCACACGCCGCTGTTGAAGACCTTGGCCGGCGTCAGCCGCACGGACTGCTCCATCGCGCCCACGTCCTCGGGCGGGCGGATGTCGCGGATGGTCATGGCCAGGAACTCGTCGCGCGAGTAGCCGTATTTCTGGCAGGCGACCTCGTTGACGTCCAGAAAGGCCAGCGTCTGCAGGTCGTAGATCCACATCGGCACCGGGTTGGCCTCGAACAGGCGCTGGTACCAGCGAGGGTCCGACGTGCCAGGCCCCGGAAGCTGCGTCATGAGCGGCATCCCTCCAGCGCAACGCCTGCCTCCTGGCCCGCGCGCCGCGCAAGCATCCATGCGTGCGCCGCGGCGTCCGTCGAGCCCCGGCGCTGCGCCGCGCGACGCTTGGCGCGAGGTCCGGTCGGCGATGTTCCTGGAATGTGCTGACGGCGCCGGATCAGGATCAGGTAGGCCCGCAATCCGTCCAGGCAGGGGGCGACGTCGACACGCTGGCACCACGCGACGAAGTCGTCGACATCGATCGGAACCGGGACGACCGGCATGCCTTGGTCGATCAGCATCCTGTCCCCCGCCTCCACCGCGGCTTTCCACGCGTCGTAGGTGGCCGGAAAGCGTGCATCGAGCCGGCACGCCTGCGCCAGACGCCTGAAGTCAGAAGACGAGAGGTCGGCTCCCGCAAGGTCTCGTTCCATGGCTGGGCATCTTAGTTAGCCCTGGCTTGCATGAGAAGGCGGCGTCAGCGCCGCGTTCAGCGCGGATTAGGGTTTCCACTTATTTTTGAGACCTTGAAGCCCGCGCCCGCAGTTCCTAAATCCGGCTCGTCAAGCCATCACTCGATTCGGATGAGGACTGGATCATGGCCAAGCAGCAACCCGAGACTTCTCGCGCGCCGATGCGGCGCCCATCGCGCCCGGCGCGCCTTCCGCTGACCCTGCCGCAGCTTCAGGCCTACCTGATCGCGCGCGAAGCGCTGCGGCGCCTCAAGGGGCCGTCCCGGCCACTGCTCGCGCGGGAGCCCTCCCCGCCTCCGGCGTCTCCGGCGTCCCCCGAACATCCCCCGCGGCGCTGACCGGCGCCGCATCCGATCGTCCGGGGAAGGCGCGGCCGCGCCCTTCCCGGGGATGGTCATCGCCCCGATGGGGCATCGGCGTCGGCGCCGACCCGCCGACGTTTTCCATCGACCCAGGAAAGGAGGTCTTTCATGTTCGATTCCGCATTCCATCGGCCTCGTGGCCTGCTTGATCAACTGACGCAGCTGCAGCAGGCGCTGTCGCGCTCGCTGGCGCCGGACGGCTTCGCCGACGGCATCCGGTCGTCGGCGGCGGGCAGCTTCCCGCCGATCAACGTCGGCCGCACCGAACGGTCCATCGAGGTCTACGCCTTCGCGCCCGGCCTGGATCCCGAGGCCATCGACGTGACGGTCGAACGCGGCGTGCTGCGCCTGTCGGGCGAGCGCAAGCCCACGCGCCGCGCCCAGGACGAGGCGGTGCAGGTGTACGCCGCCGAGCGCTGGCACGGCCGTTTCAGCCGCGCGGTCAGCCTGCCGGACGACGCCGACACCAGCAGCGTGGCGGCGAACTATCGCGACGGCGTGCTGCGCGTGAGCGTCGGCCTGCGCGAAGCGGCCCAGCCGCAGCGCATCAACGTGCAATGAACGGATCCCCCATCACTGGAAGGAGTTGTCATGTCTGATCGCACCCAACTGACCCGCACCGACGAGGCTGCCTCCGCGGAAGGACGCGCCGTCTCGGACACCGCCTCGCGCGCCGACCGGTCCGGCCAGGATGCCCGTGCCGTCGCGGAGCCGGCGGTCGAGATCCTGGAGGACGCCTCGGGGATCACGCTGCTGGCCGACATGCCGGGCGTGCCGCGCGAGCGCGTGGAGGTGCGGCTCGATGGCGAGACGCTGTGGATCGAAGGCGAGGCCGACGTGCTGGCGCCGCAAGGCATGCGCGGGCTGTGGGCCGAGGTGAAGGTCCCGCGCTTCCGCCGCGCGTTCACGCTGAGCCGCGAACTCGATGCGGCCCGCATCGAGGCCGGCGTCAAGGACGGCGTGCTGACGCTGCGGATCCCGAAGCAGGCGCATGCGCAGCCGCGGCGAATCGCCGTGTCGACTGGCTGAGGCGCCCCCCCCGGCGCGCCAACGGCGGCGTCAGACGCGCTCGATGACGGCGGCGATGCCCTGGCCAACACCGATGCACATGGGTGCACAGCGCGTCTCGCCCGCCGATGCGATGAAGCTGAGGCATCGCCGTCATCACCAGGCGGGCACCGCTGACGGCCGCTGTTCTGGTTCTGCGCAGGTGCATGTGGGCAGTCCTCTCGCGGCGAAGGACAATGCGGCATGACCTCCAGTCCACACATCCAGGATTCCGGACGAATTTCGCGCCTTTCCCTGCGCGGCTACAAGTCCATCGGTGAATGTGATCTCGAACTTCGGACGCTCAATGTCCTCATTGGTGCGAACGGAGCGGGGAAGTCCAATTTCATTGGCTTCTTCCGGCTCGTCAACGAGGTGATCGGGCAGCAGCTGCAGCGAAGCGTCACGCTGGCCGGCGGAGCGGATGCCGTGCTGAGGTTCGGACGCAAGGTCACCGACCTGCTCGATTGCACCATCGAGTTTTCCGAAGGCGCGCGCTACGGCTTTTCGCTCGAGGCCACGGCCGACAACCGCCTCGCCTTCAGCCGCGAAGTGGTCGGCCTCCTCGATGGCGTCGAGGCGACCAGCCAGGGTTACCTGGAATCCCAGGCGCACCTCTACGACAGCCATGGCGCCGGCAACGCGCTCGACAGCGTTCTGCGCTCCATGCGTTCATGGACGGTCTACCACTTCCACGACACCGGCGCCTCCGCGAGAGTCAAGCAGGTCCACAACATCAACAACAACGTGCGACTGCAGGACGACGCTCGCAATCTGGCCGCGTATCTCCTGATGCTGAAGATGGTTCATCCCGAGCACTACGGCCGGATCGTCAAGGTGATCCGGTTGGTCGCGCCCTACTTCGGCGACTTTCACCTGCGTCCGATCGTCGGCAACGAGGAGAAGATCCAGCTGGAATGGACGGAAGCCGGGCAATCCGAGCCGTTCACGGCAAGCGCGCTCTCGGACGGCACGCTTCGGTTCATGTGTCTCGCGACGGTGCTCCTTCAACCGGACGCGCTCATGCCGAGCACGCTGCTGATCGACGAACCGGAGCTGGGTCTCCATCCGTTCGCGGTCAAGGTGCTCGCCGGGCTCATGAAGTCGCTCTCGCTTTCGCGGCAACTGATCATCTCCACGCAATCGGTCGCGCTGGTCGATGAGTTCCAGGCGGAGGATCTGATCATCGTGGACAAGCATCAAGGCGCCTCCCGCTTCAAGAGGCTGGATGTGCACGCGCTGAAGGAATGGCTGGCCCAGTACAGCCTTGGCGACCTGTGGCAGAAGAATCTCCTTGGGGGAAGGCCCGGCATGATCCCATCCGGGCCACCTGTCCGCACTTCGACGACTGGCTCCGCCGGCTTGAAGCTTTGCCTTGAGGCCGTGAACTAGTGCTGCCTCTGGGCCCGGCCATCGTGCCGGGCTCTTCACGTCGCCTCCCATAAAATCGCCCGATGGAATACCCGGGCAATCTCTTCGTCGTCGCCGCGCCGAGCGGCGCCGGCAAATCCAGCCTCGTCAAGGCGCTGCTGGAACTGGACGCCAAGCTGAGCGTCTCCGTGTCGCACACCTCGCGCGCGCCGCGCGGCCAGGAACAGCACGGCCGCGAATACCTGTTCATCACCGAAGACGAGTTCCGCGCCATGATCGGCCGCGACGAGTTCTTCGAGTGGGCCAAGGTCCATGACAACCTCTACGGCACCTCCCGCGCCGCCATCGAGGCCCGCCTCGCGCACGGCGACGACGTGGTCCTGGAGATCGACTACCAGGGCGCCCTCCAGATCAAGCAGCTGTTCCCCCACGCGGTGCTGATCTTCATCCTGCCGCCCAGCTGGGACGAGCTCAAGCAGCGCCTGATCCGCCGCGGCGACACCGCGGACCAGGTCATCGCCAAGCGGATGAAGACCGCCCGGGAGGAAGTCGCCCAGGCCAAGCACTTCGATTTCGTGGTCATCAATGCCGTGTTCGAAACGGCGCTTTTCGACCTGAAGGCGATCGTCCAGGCGCAACGGCTAAAATACGCGACTCAGCGCCGCAACCGGTCGACCGTGTTCCGCGCGCTCGACCTGATCGAATAACCCTCTCCCGCAGGAACCAGCATGGCCCGCATCACCGTCGAAGACTGCCTGACCAAGATCCCGAACCGCTTCCAGCTGGTGCTCGCCGCGACCTACCGCGCCCGCATGCTGAGCCAAGGCCACGCGCCTAAGCTGGAGTCCAAGAACAAGCCCGGCGTGACCGCGCTGCGCGAAGTCGCCAACGGCGACGTCGGCGTCGAAATGCTGCGCCGCGTGCCGGTCTGAGCCCCGCCTCACCCGAGCCGAAACGCCCCGCCCAGCGGGGCGTTTTTCATTGGGGCGCCGGTTCCTGGCGGGCGCGCTCGCGCCAGAACGCGGTGTCGATGGGCACCTCGTTGCCGCTCTTCTCGTTGATCACCCAGAAGCGCGCCCCATCCGGCGCGATGCGGCCGACCTCGCCGACCAGCCGCCCCGCCGCGACGCGGCGCCCCTGGGCGTTGAACGGGAAATCGTCCGCCTGCGCGAGCTCCAGCAGCGGCGCCGCCTCGCGCGGATCGCCCGCCAGCCGCATCCGGTGGACGATGGGCGCGAGCACCTCGCTCGTCAGGTCGGCGGACGACAGGTGGATCACCACCTTCGCCTGCGCGCGGCTCAGCGCCACGTTGAGCAGCCGCCGCGCCTCCTCGGTCTGGAGGAAGGGCTGGGTGCCGTCGACGGGATCGAAGAACACCACCGGCGCCTCGCTCCCCTGCGCGCGGTGCACGGTGCTGACGCGGACCCGCTCGTCGACGCCCAGCGCGGCGAGCCGGTGCCGGATCAGCGCCCGCTGGGCGCGGAACGGCGTCAGCACGATCAGCTCTTCCGGCTGCCAGGCGCCGCCGGCGAGCGCCTCCGCGATAGCCGTGGCGATCGCGTCGGCGGACTCGCGCCGCACCGGGCCGCGGTCCTTCGCGGACCAGCCGCCCTCGCGCGTGACGCGATGCACCTTCACGTGGACGTCGGCCGGGATGTCGCCGAGCGCGCGGGCCCGCACCCGGCCCCAGTCCTCCGAGGCCAGCGCGTCCGCCGCGACGCGCAGCGCGCCGTCGTAGAACAGGTCGCTGACCAGCGCGCCGATCGGCGCGGCCATGCGCGACTGCTCGTCGAGCATCGCCACCGAGGCCGGCGCGCCCGCGGCGGGCGCGCCCTTGGGCATGGCCGCGAACGGCGAGCGTCCGAGCCAGATCCGCGCGAGCCGGTCCTCGCTGCGCAGCACCGGCGAGAGCTGCTGCGGGTCGCCCGCGAACAGCCGCGCGCGGCCCAGCGGCATCAGCGCCAGCGCATGGGCCAGGCTCACCTGGCTGGCCTCGTCGAACACGAGGAGGTCGAAGGGCGGCTCGCCATCGCCGCGGAGCTCGCGCAGCGTCTTGAGCGTGAACGCGGCGCGCGTGGTCGTCATCGTCGCGAGCCGGCATCCGCGCAGCACCTGCGGCGACGGCGTGCCGCTCTCGGGAATCAGATGCCCCCGCCCCGCATAGGCCGTCGCGTCGAAGCGCGAGCCCAGCCGCCGCACCGCGCCGCGCAGCGCCTCGCGCCGCCCCTTCTGAAGCGCCTTGTCGACGGCCAGCGTCGCGAGGTCGACCGCGTGGTTGGTCGTCGAGAGCAGCAGCACGCGCGCCTCGGGGCGGCGGTCGAGGTACTCGGCGAGCAGCACGCCCAGCGTCGTCGTCTTGCCGGTGCCGGGCGGGCCCCACAGGAAGGCGTTGTCGGCGGCGACCAGGCCGAGCGCCTCGCGCTGCGCCGCGCGCAGCCACCGGAACGGCGAGCCGTCCAGCACCGGCGCATCCGCCACGCGGCCCGGCCGCGCGAGCCCCGGCCAGCAGGCGGCCGCGCGCCGCGCCCAGCCGTCATCGGCCCAGGCGTCGGCGATGGCCTTGAGGAAGCGAGGCGGATAGAGCCGGATCAGATGCCCCTCGCCGGGCGGTGGCGAGCTGGCGTCCTTCAGCACGAGCTGGTCGTCGCCCGCCATCACGGCGAGCACGCTCGCGCCGCCCTTGACCGGCGCGCCCCACCAGGCGGCGGCGCCCTCGAGGCGGTCGTCGAGCAGCGTCTGCGCCGACGACTGCCCGGGCCGCTGCCCTTCGGCATAGACGTAACCGGGCTCGAGCGTCACGCGCCAGAGCGCGCCGTCGGCCACGGCCCGCAGGACCTTGAAGTCGTAGAACTCGGGCGTCGCGGCCATCTCGGCGTCGATCGCCGCGCGGAGGTCGGCGATGGGCATGGGCGCGCGACGGGACAGCGGGAAGTGCGAAGGAGGCGGGACTATAGCGGCCGATCCAGGGCCCGGCGCCGTGACGAGCGGTACCCGCGGCGGCGGCTCCCCATAATCGCCCGACCCATCGCTCTTCCCGCTCGACGATGCCCCTGCCGACCCTCCCGCCCCTCCTGCGCGCGCTCGCCGCGCCCGTGCTCGCCCTGCTGCTCGGCGCCCTTCCCGCCTTCGACGGCGCGCTCGCGCAGACAACGGCTCCGGCGGCGATCCCGGCTGCGGCGCCGGCCTCCTCGCCCAACGATCGCGGCCGCGCCGTCATGGCCGATCTGATGAAGATCGTCACGCCGGACGGCGTGCAGGAGACGATGAAGGTGGTGCTCGGCGGCCTGCCGCAGTGGATCGACGTGCGCGGCAAGGACCGCGCCAATCCGCTGCTGCTGTTCGTGCACGGCGGTCCGGCGTCGCCGATGTCGCCGACGGCCTGGCAGTTCGAGCGGCCGCTGCAGGAGTACTTCACCGTCGTGCAATGGGACCAGCGCGGCGCCGGCCGCACCTACGCGGAAGGCGATCCGGCGGTGGTCGGCCCGACGCTGACGGTCGACCGCTACGTCGCCGACATCGTCGAGCTGGCCGAGCATCTGACCCGGCGTTACGGCAAGCGCAAGGTGATCCTGGCGGCGCACAGCTGGGGCACGCTGATCGCGCTGAAGGCGGCGCAGGCGCGGCCGGACCTGTTCCATGCCTACGTCGGCATCGGCCAGGTGATCGACGGACGCGAGAACGAGCGCATCAGCTTCGCGTACGGGCTCGCGTCGGCGCGCCGCGCCGGCAACGCGGAGGCGGTGAAGGAAATGGAGGCCATCGCGCCCTACCCCGGCGACGGCGCGATCACGCGCGAGCGGATCATCGTCGCGCGCAAGTGGCCGCAGTTCTACGGCGGCCTGACGGCCTACCGCAGCGAGTCGAGCTACTACTTCCGCGGCGGGCGCCTTTCGCCGGACTACACCGACGCGCAACTGGGCGACATCGACCAGGGCAGCCTGCTGACGCTGGACCGCGTGATCAAGGACCTGGTGGAGGCGAGGCTGCAGGTCATCGACGAACTGAAGCTGCCGGTCTTCATCTTCGCGGGCCGTCACGACTACACGACGGCGAGCGAGCCGGTGCTGAAGTGGATGTCGACGCTGAAGGCGCCGGCCAAGCGCGTGGTCTTCTTCGAGCACTCGGCGCACATGGTGCCGTGGGAGGAGCCGGGCAAGTTCCTGATCACGCTGGTCGAGGCGGTGCGGCCGCTGGCGAAGGACTGAGCGATGCGCACCGGCCGGCGTGGATTCCTGATCGGCTCGGCGGCCGCGCTGTGCCTGCCGACGGGCCTGCCCGCCGGGCTCCGGGCGCAGACCCTGCAGAGCTCGCCGGCAGCCTCGCGGCTCACCGCCTTCGTCGACGTGAACGTCGTGCCGATGGACCGCGAACGCGTGCAGCGCGGCATGACGGTCCTCGTGCGCGACGGCCTGATCGAGTCCGTCGCGCCGGCCGCGATCCCGGGCTCATGGCCCGAGGGCACGCTGCGCATCGAGGGCCATGGCACGCTGTGGCTGTCGCCGGGGCTGGCCGACATGCACAACCACTGCGACAGCCGCCAGGACATGGCGGTGCTGCTCGCCCAGGGCGTGACGACGATGCTCAACCTGGGCGAGGCGCGCAACAGCTTCGTCGGCCGGCTGCGGCTCGCGATCGAGCGCGGCGAGGTGCCGGGACCGCGCGCCTTCGTCGCGCTGGCGGTGGATGGCTCGCCGGATTACGGCCACCTGGTGCTGCGCTCCGAAGACGACGTGCGCGCCGCGGTGCGGCTCGCGACGGCCAACCGCTACGACTTCCTGAAGGTCTACAACAACCTGGCGCCGGAGGTCTTCGCCGCGCTGGTGCGCGAGGGCCGGGCCGCGGGGTTGCCGGTGGTGGGCCACGGGGTCACGAAGGTCGGCCTCGCCCGGCAGATCGAGGCGGGCCAGGTGCTGATCGCGCATGCGGAGGAGTTCTTCTACACCTTCTTCCCGCCGGCGCGCGAGGACGATCCCAACGGCGCGCCGCCGGAGTCCGCGATCGCGGATGCGGTGGCGCTGCTGCGCCGCCACGGCACGGCGGTGGTGGCGGACCTGGTGACCTACCGCAAGCTGGCCGAGCAATGGGGACGGCCGGAGGCCGTGGCCGCTTACCTGAAGCAGCCGGAGGCCCGGTTCGTGGCGCCGACGCAGCGCGCGCTGTGGCCGCTGTCCGGCTACGCGCGGCGCCGGGGCGACCTGATGCGGCGCTACGCCTTCCTCGAGCGCTTCGTGCGCGCGATGCAGCGGGCGGGCGTGCCGCTGATCTCGGGCACGGACGTCTCGGACATTCCGGGGCTGGTGCCGGGCTATGCGCTGCACGAGAACCTGCACTGGCTGACGCAGGCGGGGCTGTCGCGCTTCGAGGCGCTGTCGACCGCGACGCGGCAGGCGGGCGCCTTCATCGCGGCGACGAAGCCGGGGCTCGCGCCCTTCGGCACGGTGACGCCGGGAGCGCGCGCCGACCTGCTGCTGACGGCGGCCAATCCGCTCGACGACCTGAAGACGCTGGGCGCGCCGCGCGGCGTGCTGGCCGCGGGCCGCTGGCATGACGAGGCGGCGCTGGCCGCGCTGCTGACGGACGTCGCGGACACCTACCGGCGGCCGTAGGGGCGAAGAGGCACGGCAAGACCGAGCGAAACCCGGCAAGGCCCGAGGACTGCTGGCCAGGCTTGGCAAGGATTGACCCCGTCCGGACGGCTGCGGGCAGGAGCGCGGAGAATCGCCGCCATGCTCGGCCTGCCCACCACCGCCACCGCCCCGTTCTGTCCGTCGGAAGTCCACGGCTCCATCGCGCTCCAGCAGGGAGCGCCGCTGTGGAAGCGGCTGCTGCGCGTCGCGGGGCCGGGCCTGCTGGTGTCGGTGGGCTACATGGATCCTGGCAACTGGGCCACCGACATCGAGGCCGGCTCGCGCTTCGGCCATGCGCTGCTGTGGGTGGTGCTGGCGTCCAGCCTGGCGGCGATGCTGCTGCAGACCTTGTCGCTGCGGCTGGGGCTGGTGACGGGGCTGGACCTGGCGCAGGCCTGCCGCGAGCGCTACCGGCCGGCGGTGCGGCTGCCGCTGTGGGTGATGGCGGAGCTGGCGATCGTCGCCTGCGACGTGGCGGAGGTGCTGGGCACGGCGCTGGCGCTGCATCTGCTGTTCGGGATGTCGCTGCTGGCGGGGGTGGGCATCGCGGCGCTGGACACGGTGATCGTGCTCGGGCTGAAGGGGCGCGGCTTCCGGCAGGTGGAGGCGATCATCCTCGGGCTGGTGATGACGATCGGCGTCTGCTACGCGGTGCAGCTGGCGCTGGTGGGGCCGGACTGGGCCGCGGTGGCGCGGGGGTTCGTTCCGGACGGCACGGCGGTGCGGGACCCGAAGGCGCTGCTGCTGGCGATCGGCATCCTGGGCGCGACGGTGATGCCGCACAACCTCTACCTGCACTCGTCGATCGTGCAGACGCGGCGCGTGGCGGACACGGCGGCGGGGAAACGGGATGCGATCCGGCTCTCGACGATAGACACGCTGGTCTCACTGACGCTGGCGCTGATGGTCAACGCGGCGATCCTGATCCTGGCGGCGACGGCCTTCCATGCGAATGGACATCGCGACGTGACGGAGATCCAGGACGCCTATCACCTGCTGGATCCGCTGGTGGGGAGCTCGATCGCGTCGGTGCTGTTCGGGGTGGCGCTGCTGGCGGCGGGGCAGAGTTCGACCTTCACCGGGACCATCGCGGGCCAGGTGCTGATGGAGGGTTTCCTGCGGCTGAAGATCCCGTGCTGGCAGCGGCGGCTGGCGACGCGCTTCCTGGCGCTGGTGCCGGCCTTCATCGGGCTGCTGTGGCTGGGCGAGGCGGCGGTGGGGCAACTGCTGGTGGCGAGCCAGGTCGTGCTGAGCCTGCAGCTGCCCTTCGCGATGTGGCCGCTGATCCGGCTGACGGGCGACCGGGCGGTGATGGGCGGCTTCGCGAGCGGGCCGGTGGTGCGGGCGCTGAGCTGGGGGCTCTTCGCGCTGGTGACCGGGGCGAACGTGGCGCTGTTGTGGTCGCTGGTGAGTTGAAGGCGCGCTGTTGGATCGGCGCATCGTGTGTCGCGCGGGACTAGTGAGCGCCGCTCTATGCTGGTCCGATGAAGTTCAACGTCATCATCGAGCGAGACCCGGGAAGCGATGTGCTCATCGCGAGCATCCCGGGGATCAGTGGCGCCCATACGCAGGGCGCGTCCGTCGACGAAGTGCTGGAGCGCCTCAACGACGTGCTTCAGTTGCTGGTGGAGGAAGGCGAGGTCGATGAGGCACCCGCCCTTCTATACGTCCCCACGACCACGCCGCTCGGCGTGGTGGTCGAGCTGACGAGCTCGAAGGTGTTCGGCATGGCGCGCTCCGGGAAGCAGCGCTTGCCCTGACCGAGCAGCAGCGGATACACCGCGAGCATCACCTCGTCCACGAGGCCCTGCTCGAACAGCGCCGACGCCAGCATCGCGCTGCCGCAGACGATGAGGTCGGGCCCGTCGCTGGCCTTGAGGCGGCGGATGCCGGCCATCACGTCGGCGCCCAGCGCCCCGACCGGTCCCCAGTCGAGGCCCTCGGGCCGATGCGTCGCGACGTACTTGGTCGCCGCGTTCAGGCCTGTCGCGAACGGACCGGCCTTCATCGCGGGCCAGTAGCCGGACCACAGGTCGTAGGTGCGGCGTCCCAGCAGCAGGTCGTAGCCGGTGCCATAGGCCGCCGCGACGGCGGCGGCGCCCTCCGGCGTGCGGTAGGGGGCGGTCCAGTCGCCATGCGCGTAAGCGCTGTCGACGCCGGGGCCGCCGGGTTCGACGAAGCCGTCCAGCGAGATGTGTTCAGCGATCCTGATCTTCCTCATGGGAGCCTCCGCGGGTTGAAGTGCTGTGGCCGGGGCGCGATCGCACCGGCCTCCTCTCCCACGACGAGCGGCGGCGCCGATTCTCGACAGCGCGGTGCCGCGCGCCCTACCCGGCCTTGCGCGGCTCGGCCGCGTAGGCCCGCAGGAAGGCCTGCACCGCGCGCTCGGCGGAACGCGCGATCTGCGCGCGGGTCGCCGGCGGCAGATCGCGATGGAACCACCGGTACTGGTGCTCGGAGCTCACCAGCGCGCCGAAGTGCTGCGTCAGCACCCAGGGATCCTCGCGGCGCAGCTCGCCGTGCTCGATCGCCTGCTTGAACACCGCCATCAGCACCGACATGCCGCGCTCCGGCCCCGCCTGGTGGAACAGCCGGCCGATGTCCGAGTGGCCCGCCGCCCCCAGCACCATGCGGTGCGCCGCGATCGCCTCCTCGCTCGTCAGGAAGCCCGCCAGCTTCTGCGCGAAGCGCGTCAGCACCGGCTCCAGCGTGCCGCCGCGGTACTCCGCGATCTCGGTCAGCGCGGACGCCATGTGCCGGTCGCCCACCGCTTCGGTGACCGCCAGGAACAGCTCCTCCTTCGAGGCGAAGTACCCGTAGATCGTCGACTTCGACCCGCCGATGCGCTTGACGATCTCCGCCATCGACGCCCGCTCGTAGCCGAACTCCAGGAACACCTGCGAGGCCACCTCCAGGATCGCCTCCCGCCGCGCTTGCGTGCGCACTTTCACGACAACTCCTTAACCGTACCAATCGGTCCATTTTTCCTTGACACCCGTGAATTGTCAAACCAATAATCCGCCCGCCAATACCGAACCGTTCGGTACGTTTTCAAAAGACATCCCCCTGCTCGACCTGGAGTTCCGCCATGAGCATCCGCCCTGATCCCTTCCTGCCGACGGCGCTGCTGGCCAGCGCCGCGGCGCTGACCCTCACCGCTTGCGGCGAGCCCCCTCACCCGCCCGCCATGGGCGCCGGCGGCACGCCGCAGGTGAGCGTCGTCACGGTGGCGGCGCAGCGCCTGGCGCTGACGACCGAGCTGCCGGGCCGCGTGACCGCGGCGCTGGTGGCCGAGGTGCGGCCGCAGGTCGGCGGCCTGGTGCAGGAGCGCCGCTTCAAGGAAGGCAGCCAGGTCAAGGCCGGCGAGCTGCTGTACCAGATCGATCCGGCCACCTACCGCGCCAGCGTCGACAACGCGCAGGCGACGCTGGACAAGGCGCAAGCCACGCTGGTGTCGGCCCGGCTCAAGGCGGGCCGCTACAAGGAGCTCTCGGCCATCAAGGCGGTGAGCCAGCAGGACGCTGACGACGCCGCCGCCAGCCTGCTGCAGGCCGAGGCCGAGGTCGGCGCCGCGCGCGCCGCGCTGCAGACGCAGCGCATCAACCTGGCCTACACCCGCATCACGGCGCCGATCAGCGGGCGCATCGGCCGCTCGTCGGTGACGCCGGGCGCGCTGGTCACTGCCAGCCAGGCCAGCGCGATGGCCACGGTGCAGCAGCTCGATCCGATCTACGTGGACGTCACGCAGTCGGCCGGCGCGCTGCTGGCGCTCAAGCGCTCGCTGGAGGACGGCCGGCTCAGGAGCGGCACCGCCGCCGTGCGCCTGGTGCTGGAGGACGGCAGCGTCTATCCGCAGGCCGGGCGGCTGCAGTTCTCCGAGGTGTCGGTGGATCCGAACACCAGCGCGGTGACGCTGCGCGCGGAGTTCCCCAACCCGCGCGGCGACCTGCTGCCCGGCATGTACGCCAAGGCGGTGATCGAGGAAGGCGTGCTGGAGCAGGCGGTGCTGGTGCCGCAGCCGGCCGTCTCGCGCGACAGCACCGGCAAGCCCATCGCCTTCGTCGTCGATGGCGACGGCAAGCTGGCGCAGCGCGCGCTGACGACGCAGCGCGCCATCGGCGACCAGTGGCTGGTGGGCAGCGGGCTCAAGGCCGGCGACCGCGTGGTCGTCGAAGGCCAGCAGAAGGCGCGGCCGGGACAGCCGGTGGAGGTCATCCAGGCCGCGGCCGCGGTCAGGACCGCCGCGGCCAGCGCCGCCGGCGGCGCGCACTGAGCATCGGACGGAGACCCCTCATGGCTCGCTTCTTCATCGACCGTCCGATCTTCGCCTGGGTCCTGGCCATCGTCACGATGCTGGCCGGCACCGTCGCGGTGCTGACCCTGCCGATCGCGCAGTACCCCACCATCGCCCCGCCCGCCATCGCCATCACGGCCAGCTATCCCGGTGCCTCCTCCAAGACCCTGGAGGACACCGTCACGCAGGTCATCGAGCAGAAGATGAAGGGGCTGGACCGGCTCTCCTACATCGCCTCGACCAGCGAATCGACCGGCAGCGTGACCATCACGCTGACCTTCGAGACCGGCACCGATCCCGACACCGCGCAGGTGCAGGTGCAGAACAAGCTGTCGCTGGCCACGCCGCTGCTGCCGCAGGAGGTGCAGCAGCAAGGCGTGCAGGTCGCCAAGTCCGCCAGCAACTATCTGAACGTGCTGGCCTTCATCTCCGAGGATGGCAAGCTCAGCGGCTCGGACCTGTCCGACTACGTCGCGGCCAACGTGCAGGACCCGATCAGCCGGGTCGATGGCGTGGGCGACACGCTGCTGTTTGGCTCGCAATACGCGATGCGCATCTGGCTGGATCCGGGCAAGCTCAACAGCTTCAAGCTGACGCCGCTGGACGTGAAGGCCGCGGTGCAGGCGCAGAACGCGCAGGTGTCGGCCGGCCAGCTCGGCGGCCTGCCGGCGGTGCCGGGCCAGCAGCTCAACGCGACCATCACCGCGCAGACGCGGCTGAAGACGGCCGAGGAGTTCGAGGCCATCCTGCTGCGCACGCAGGGCGACGGCTCGGCCGTGCGGCTGCGCGACGTGGCGCGGGTGGAGCTGGGCAGCGAGGGCTACACCAGCGTGGCGCGCTTCAACGGCAAGCCGGCGGCGGGCCTGGCGATCAAGCTGGCCACGGGCGCGAACGCGCTGGCGACGGTCAAGGGCATCGACGCGAAGCTGGAGGAGCTGACCCGGTTCTTCCCGCCCGGGGTGAAGGTCATCAAGCCTTACGACACGACGCCCTTCGTGCGCATCTCCATCGAGGAGGTCATCAAGACCCTGGTGGAGGCCGTGGTGCTGGTGTTCCTGGTGATGTACCTGTTCCTGCAGAACTTCCGCGCCACGCTGATCCCGACGATCGCGGTGCCGGTGGTGCTGATGGGCACCTTCGGGGTGCTGGCGGCGTTCGGCTACTCGCTCAACACGCTGACGATGCTGGCGATGGTGCTGGCGATCGGGCTGCTGGTGGACGACGCGATCGTCGTGGTGGAGAACGTCGAGCGGGTGATGAGCGAGGAAGGCCTCTCGCCGCTGGAGGCCACGCGCAAGTCCATGGGGCAGATCACCGGCGCGCTGGTGGGCGTGGCGCTGGTGCTGGCGGCGGTGTTCGTGCCGATGGCCTTCTTCGGCGGCTCGACCGGGGTGATCTACCGGCAGTTCACGGTGACGATCGTGTCGGCGATGACGCTGTCGGTGCTGGTGGCGATGATCCTGACGCCGGCGCTGTGCGCGACGCTGCTCAAGCCGGTGGCCAAGGGCCACGCGCTGGCCACGACCGGCTTCTTCGGCGCGTTCAACCGCGCCTTCGACCGCGGCAACCGTGGCTACCAGGGCATCGTGCGGCACATGCTGGGCCGCGGCTGGCGCTACATGGCCGGCTACGCGGTGCTGGTGGCGGTGGTGGCGCTGGTGTTCAGCAAGATCCCGGCGGGCTTCCTGCCGGACGAGGACCAGGGCACGCTGTTCACGCTGGTGCAGCTGCCGCCGGGGGCCACGCAGGCGCGCACGCTGGAGGTGCTGGAGCAGGTCGACCACCATTTCCTGGTCGAGCAGAAGGACGCGGTCGACTCCATCTTCTCGGTGGCGGGTTTCAGCTTCGCCGGCAGCGGCCAGAACGCGGGCTTCGCCTTCGTCAAGCTCAAGCCCTGGGGGGAGCGGGTCCGGCCGGAGCTCAAGGCCGCGGCGGTGGCCAACCGCGCGATGGCGGTGCTGTCGAGGATCCGCAATGCCTCCGTCTTCGCGATCGTGCCGCCGGCGGTGTCCGAGCTGGGCAACGCGAGCGGTTTCGACCTGATGCTGCAGGACCGGGCCAACCTGGGGCATGCGGCGCTGATGCAGGCGCGCAACCAGCTGCTGGGCGCGCTGATGAAGGAGCCGGGCCTGGTGGCGGTGCGGCCCAACGGCATGGAGGACGCGCCGGAGTTCCGGCTCGACATCGACGAGCACAAGGTCGGCGCGCTGGGGCTGACGATGAGCGACGTCAACACGACCTTCTCGACGGCGTGGGGCAGCAACTACGTCAATGACTTCATCGACCGGGGCCGGGTGAAGAAGGTGTTCCTGCAGGCGGATGCGCCGTTCCGGATGCTGCCGGGGGACATCGACCACTGGTTCGTGCGCAATGCCGCCGGGACGATGGTGCCGTTCAGCGCGTTCGCGACGGCGGGCTGGACCTCGGGCTCGCCGCGGCTGGAGCGCTACAACGGCGTGCCCTCGGTGGAGATCCTGGGCATGGCGCTGCCTGGCGCGATGTCCAGCGGCCAGGCGCTGGACCTGGTGGAGCGCCACGCGGCGGCGCTGCCCGCGGGCATCGGCTACGAGTGGACGGGGGTGTCGCGCCAGGAGCGCGAGGCCGGCGGCCAGGCGGGCCTGCTGTACGCGGTGTCCATCCTGGTGGTGTTCCTGTGCCTGGCGGCCTTGTATGAGAGCTGGTCGATCCCGTTCTCGGTGATCCTGGTCGTGCCGCTGGGCGTGCTGGGCACGCTGCTCGGGGCGGTGCTGACGTGGAAGATGAACGACGTCTACTTCCAGGTGGGCCTGCTGACGACGGTGGGGCTGGCGTCGAAGAACGCGATCCTGATCGTCGAGTTCGCCAAGGAGCTGCACGCGAAGGGCCTGTCGACGCTGGACGCGGCGATCGCCGCGGCGCGGCTGCGGCTGCGGCCGATCTTGATGACCTCGCTGGCCTTCATCCTGGGCGTGCTGCCGCTGATGGTCAGCAAGGGCGCGGGCGCCGGCGCGCAGAACGCGCTGGGCACGGCCGTCGTGGGCGGCATGGTGTCCGGCACGGTGCTGGCGGTCTTCTTCGTGCCGCTCTTCTACGTCGTGGTGCAGGGACTGTTCGGGCGCGGGAAGGCGCCGGCGGTCCCGCGCGCCGACTCCGACACCACTCCCCTGTTGAACGAGGGTCACTGACATGTCCCGGCTGAATTCCCTGATCCCCAAGCGCGCGCTGCCGGCCCTGCCGGCCCTGCTGGCGCTGAGCGCCGCGCTGCTGCTCGGCGGCTGCGTCAACCTCGCGCCCGGTTACGAGCGGCCCGCCGCGCCGGTGCCCCAGCGCTATCCGGAGGCGGTCGCGAAGGCCGCCGAGGAAACGCCCGCGGAGGGCGCCGCGGCGAGCGGCGTCGGCTGGCGGAGCTTCTTCGCCGATGCGCGGCTGCGTGGGCTGATCGAGCTCGCGCTCGACAACAACCGCGACCTGCGGGTGGCGGTGCTCAACATCGCGCAGGCCCGCGCGCAGTACCGCATCCAGGATGCGGCCACGCTGCCGGCGCTCAGCGCCAATGGCAGCAGCACGGCCACGCGCACGCCGGCGGGCCTGTCCGGTACTGGCGAGGCGGTGACCAGCCACCAATACAGCGCGACGCTGGGCATCAGCGCGTACGAGCTGGACCTGTTCGGCCGGGTGCGCAACCTGAGCGCGCAGGCGCTGGAGCAGTACCTGTCGACCGAGGAGGCGCGGCGCGGCACGCAGATCTCGCTGGTGGCCGAGGTGGCGACGGCCTACCTGACCTGGGCGGCGGATCTGGAGCGGCTTGCGCTGGCGCGGGAGACGCTGCGCAGCCAGTCCGACACCTACGCGCTGACGAAGCGGCGGTTCGATCTGGGCAGCGCGTCGGCGCTGACGCTGCGGCAGGTGCAGACGAGCGTGGACAGCGCGCGCGTGGACGTGGCGCGCTACGCCGGCCAGGTCGCGCAGGACCGCAACGCGCTGGCGCTGCTGCTGGGCGCGCCGGTGCCGCCGGAGCTGGCGCCGCAGGCGCTGGGGGACGCGCTCAACGCCCTGCCGGAGTTGCCGGCGGGGTTGCCGTCGGCGCTGATGCTGCGGCGGCCGGATCTGCTGCAGTCGGAGCATCAGCTCAAGGCGGCGACGGCCAACATCGGCGCGGCGCGGGCGGCCTTCTATCCGCGCATCAGCCTGACGGCGTCGGCGGGCAGCGGCAGCGGGGAGCTGTCGGGCCTGTTCAAGGGCGGGTCGGGGAGCTGGAGCTTCCTGCCGCAGATCAGCCTGCCGATCTTCGACGGCGGCGCCAACCGGGCCGGGCTGGACAACGCGGTGGCGGGGCGCGACATCGCGCTGGCGCAGTACGAGAAGGCGATCCAGTCCGCGTTCCGGGAAGTGGCGGACGCGCTGGCGCAGCGCGAGGCGCTGAGCGGCCAGCTGGAGGCGCAGCAGTCGCTGGTGGAGGCCAGCGGCGAGGCGCTGAGGCTGTCGGATGCGCGTTTCGCGCGCGGGGTGGACAGCTACCTGGACGTGCTGGATGCGCAGCGCACCTGGTACGGCGCGCAGCAGACGCTGATCGGGACGCGGCTGTCGCGGCTGACGAACGGCGTCACGCTGTACAAGGCGCTGGGCGGCGGCTGGAACGGGTGATGCGCGAGGCCGCGCCGCCCAAGCCGCGACGCCGGCCCTCACGCCGGGCGGCGCTGGTGGCGCGGCCGGGCGTGCCGCCGATGGCGCGATGAGCGCCTTCAGGGCGGGCTAGTCGGCGCTGGCGAGGGCGTAGGGCCCGCCGCGCTCGAGGGCGCGCTGGTAGGCGGGGCGGGCGTGGATGCGCTGGAGGAAGTCGGTGATGCGGGGCTGGCGGGCGACGGCGCCGGCGCGCTGGACGGCGGCCTCGAGGGGGAAGCTCATCTGGACGTCGGCGGCGGAGAACTCCTGCCCGGCGAACCACGGGCTCTTGGCGAGTTCGGCCTCGAGGTAGTTCATGTGGTTGTCGATCTGCGGCTGGACGAAGCTGGCCTTGGCCTTGGCGGCGAGGGCCTTGGCGATGGGTTTGGCGAAGAACGGCATCGGGGCGCGCTCGAGGCGGTCGAAGACCAGCTTGAGCAGGAGCGGCGGCATCGCGGAGCCCTCTGCGTAATGCATCCAGTAGCGGTAGCGCAGCGCGTCGGGGGTGCCGTCGGCGGGCTTGAAGCGGCCGTGGCCGTGGCGGTCGACGAGGTACTCGAGGATCGCGCCGGATTCGGCGATCACCAGGCCGTCGTCGCTGATGACCGGGGATTTGCCGAGCGGATGCACGGCGCGCAGCTCGGGCGGGGCGAGCATGGTCTTGGGGTCGCGCTGGTAATGCTTGATCTCGTAGGGGAGCCCGAGCTCCTCAAGCAGCCACAGGACCCGCTGCGAGCGGGAGTTGTTGAGGTGGTGGACGGTGAGCATCGGGGGAGTCTATGCGGGGTGAGAGATGGCACTGCGGGGGCGCTTGAAGAGAATCGCGCCATGAATACACCGACCCGCCCCTTCGAGCCGCCGTATTACGCGGTGATCTTCTGCAGCCAGCGCACCGAGGCGACGCCCGGGGACGGGTATGGCGAGATGGCCGAGCGCATGGCGGCGCTGGCGGCGGGGCAGCCGGGGTACCTCGGGGTGGAGAGCGCGAGGGGTGGGGATGGGTTGGGGATCACGGTGTCGTACTGGCGGAGTCTGGAAGACATCCGCGCGTGGCGCGCGGTCAGCGAGCACCAAGCGGCGCGCGATCAAGGGAGGCGGGATTGGTATCGCCATTACGAGCTGCGCATCGCGAAGGTGGAGCGGCATTACTCGTGGGATGAGGCGGATGGGGCGGGGGATCCGGTGCTCGCTACCGCAAGTTCTGAGGATACCGGCTCATCTTCGCGAACCGAAAAGACGAGACAGCAATCCGGGGCGAGCCGTTAAGGCCTCCCCCGTGACTCGGACACCTGCGTGGGCAGGAAGCAAATCCCTCGGATATTGCTCATGTCCGAAACATCTACCGTCGTCTATACCAAAGGCCTTAACTGCGGCGACCGCTTCGACGCACCACCGGCCAAAATAGGTTCCACCTTCCAGCGGCATCAGTTCTGGATCGCCATAGGTGTACCAGAAGGGTTCGATGGTCGGCTCCCGTCTAATCTTAGGGGCGGGTCGCTTCAGCTCTGCATACCAATAGACGACAAATTCTTCCAGCAGTTCCGGCTGCTTCTCTATTGGCGCATCTATCGCCGAGAGAAGTCGGCGATACGGCTTCTCATGCAAAAGCTCGCAACCAATTATCCGGTCCTCTTGACGACTGGCAATTACCTTATCAAGCAGCGTGTCCTCGCCCTCGCCACCAATAAGAGCCAAGAGGCGATTCCACTGTTTTCCCGGAACCTCAAAAACCAGGGCCAAGCCAATTAACCAGAAACACCAAACATAGTGATTGAGATTCTTCAAAGAAAAATCCCAGTCCCGACAGCTCACCACCCCACGCTCGGCGCAAACTTCCACACTCAGTTCATTGGACAACTCCCAAGCATCAAGTAATGCTTGGAAGTTCGCGGCCATAGCAGCAACAGCATCGCCACGAGAATATAGCGTAAGAATATACTTACCAATATCAAGCGACAGATCAAACGCATACTGTGGCATGCAGCTTGGATTTGCGCTTGAAGCACCCAGTACTGCTTGACGCTTGGCAATCCTATCCCTGCTGAATTTCTCCCACTTATTCCAATAATCAGCGTCACCCATTGGGGCACGAGTCATAGATGCGCTCCAGAATGTGGAGTAGCGATGAAATTCAGTCGACTAATCGACCACCGTCCGCGTGTGCGTCGTTGCCAATGCCAGGGAATCCGTTCGGCGACTGAAGTCGGTTGGACACTCTCTCAGTCAAACCATCTTGATGACTTCTCATAGGACTCACCCTTACCGGGCCACGGCCTCTCACTCTGTGAGGATCAACTTTTCCCTATACCTTCTTTGAAGCTTGAAGGCCAAGATGAGTACTCCGGAGCAGTCCAAAGATCGGGAGAATCAGGAAAGAATTCAAAACCCTTGTCAACTCGAAGAACGTACTGTTCAAGCGACAAAGATGAATACGGCTCCTTGAACAGACTCTCCCAAACTTGCTTTTGAAATGCCGCAAGGTTTCTTGAATACTCCTTCAAGTCGCCAGTAACCCTTCCTCGGTCATCTATTCCAGGCAGCCAAGAACTGCTGAATGGAATACCTTGGGATATGCACAACCTTGAGGCCTCGCACCTCAACTTGCGGCCTCCGGCGCTCCAATTCGCCGCATGCGGTATCAACCATTTCTCAATGGCTGTTTGCGCCTGAATAGGATCCAGAAGATCTAGAGCAAAAAGCTCCCCGTCATAGCCATAATGCTCGGCCTCCGCTTCATAGAAAGGAACCATGATTAATTCGGCATGGTGAAGAGAAATGTATTTCACGACTTAATTCCCTCTGGAGTCCATGCCATCAACTTAACGGATAACTGGGTGGACGCGCCCTGCGTGGTCACTAGTGGGACACCGAAGCGATCTGAGTCGTCGTCTTGTTCAGTCGGCGCTGCACCTAACCCTGTTTAGGTGACCAACCCGCGCAGCTCCCATCAAAAGGTTCCCATATATCGAACGTCTGCATGAAGGGCCAAGGCTCTTCATATTCCTGAAGCGATTCAACAGGAAGCCATTCTCGAGGCACCCATGGAGAAGCGACTTGGACCTCATAGCCATGACGCCAAGCGATCTTTGCATAAATCGTAGCGTGTGTAGCGATGAGGTTTCTCGTCAGTCCAAAAGCCGGCCCGAAGTTCCGGATCCTCACTATCTCAGGGCTAGCAAGCTGATTAAGGGCGGCCTCCATGCCAGCCATACTTCCCTCAGCCAAAGCCAGATAAAAGCGATGATCAACGAGAAAGTCCCGTCCATCAACCGTCTCGGGTAACGAAAGAATGTGCTCGCATCGTCGATGAAGGTCTTCCCACTTCCCTTGAAGCGCAAGCAAAGCTTGATAACTATGAAACGTGACCAGGGCGGGGTCATCCTTGTTTAGCGCTTCGTTGCCGCGCTCCTCATCCTGAATATAGAACGGCAACCGGTGCCGGCTATACCAGTCGATCAATCCTTCGTGATCCGATAGGAGGGCATAGAGGTGCTCATAAGCAGGAAACCAGCGCCAAGGTTTAATTTGGAAAATTATTCGCTGCGTTTTCGCGGCGAGATAGGCCCACTGCTTATTAGCTCGCAGATCATGATTCTTGAACCAACTCATCAAGGACCGAGCTTCGAGGTTGCTCTGAAGGACCTCCAAGCAGCCTAATCGATCTCCCCTCCCTGAATTCAAATACTCAATCGCTTGTTGATTCCACCTATTTCCGACATGCTCAATAGCCTGCTCGATGGAGTCAACGTAGGTAGACGCCTTCACTTTCGATTCCCCGCAGCCTCTTCAAGGGCGCACGATCGTTGGCAAGAGTGACATGCCGTTGACGCTAAGCGCGTGGGCAAACTCTTCTGCTCTATCCATATGCTCAGCCACGAAATTTCGGCAGCAGTCTTCAAATAGCACCATGAAATCTGATTTCGTATATATCCCCAGATAAGGATCAAGACTCCAGAAATTAGGATCGACCCAAGCATAATAGGCCTCATCATCCACCTGCATCGGCGCAACAATGGCATCCGCGCGATGGAGCCATTGGCCAAGTTCCGTGTACTGCTGGGAATCGAAGGGCACCCCTCTGTTTATCAATCTGGTCATGTGATCAACGACATCGCCTGAGCGAAAATATCCTTCACCACCACCTATGACCAGCGTTGCCGACGCGGCAAACGCCCCATGCTCTGCAAACGAAAACTTGGGGGGACAGAAGGTAAGGCGCCATCATTCCATTACTTTCCTAGATGCGAATAGACGCCGGTAACCTTTCCGGAGCTATCCGTAGTGCGTCTGCACCGGCAGACCAGCGCCCGACCGAACTTGGCATTGCTGCTGTCAGCTACGTCTGCTCCAGGGAGAACTGTTCAATCGCTGCAGGCTTCCGAAAAAGTCCATCTCTAAATTGTTCGCGCAACCCACTTCGTCGACGAGAGAACTCAGCAAAGTCTTCCTCGACTGTCTATATATTTTCTATTCGCGGTACGCCAATCGCAGTTGGGAACCGCATTAGCGGTGCAGGGGTTGGTCTTGACTTTAATACAGACATGACCTCATTCGCAAGGTAGGACTTTATCTTTGCTTTGGAGACCAGTTCGTCCAACCGCCTTCAAATGGCTGCCAAATATCAAAGCTCTGCAAGAAGAACCACGGATCTTCATATTTTTGCAGCGGCTCCACGGGAAGCCATTCGCGAGGCACCCAGGGCGAGTCAACCTCGACCTCAAATCCGTGACGCCATGCAATCTTGGCATATATGGTGGCATGGGTGGCGATCAGATTCTCTGTGAAACCAAAGGCTACCCCGCGGTTCCGATCCTTGGCCACCTCCGGGCTCGTCAGATAATTGAGAGCGGCCTCCATGCCCTTCTTATCCCCGTTCGCCAAGGCCAAGTAGAAGCGATGATCCACAAGGTAGTCCTTGCCCTCGGGGGTTTCAGGAAGGGAGAGAATAAGCTCGCAACGACGCCGCAGCTCGTCCCAACTGCCCCGGAGGGCGAGTAGAGTTTGATAACTGTGAAACGTCACCAATGCGGGGTCATCCTTGTTCAATGACTCATTGCCGCGCTCTTCATCTTGAATGAAGAAAGGAACGCGATGGCCTGCATACCAATTCACAATACTTTCGTTATCAGAAAGCAGCGCATACAGATGCTTGAATGTGGGAAACCAGCGCCATGGCTCGATCTGAAAGATCATTCGCTGGACCTTTGCAGCTACGTACGCCCATTGCTTGTGTTCTTTTAAATCCTTGCGCTTAAACCACGCCGTCAAACACTGGGCTTCTGCATGCATTAGCACGTTGGCCAAGCACCCCTCTCTTGATCCGAGGCCTGAATTCAATAACTCAATGGCTCTATCTGCACGACGCTCGCCGACATGCTCGATGCCCGCTTCAATGTTTCGTTTATGGCTCCACGTGGCCATGCCATTCTCTCTCCACGGTTTCGGGAGTTGAACCGATGCCTCATGGTCTGCTCTGGCAACCACTGTATAAGCCGGCTTTAGCCCTTCTTGGGCGACCAATCTGTCCAAGGAGGCGCGAACGGCTCCCAAATGTCGAAATTCGCCATGAAGGTCCATCGCTGGTCATATTCCTTCAGTGGGCTGACTGGTAGCCAGTTGGAGGGCACCCACGGTGAACGAATTTTCAGTTCGTGTCCCCAGCGGAATGCAATCTTTGAGTAAATAACGGCATGCGTCGCGATGAGATTTTGGGTCAACCCGAAGGCGTGCTCGAAGTTCCTTTTCGATGCAAGGGGGCCCGCAAGCTCTTCGAGAGTATCTTCCATGCCTTCGACATCTCGACGCGCCAGCGCCAAATAAAAGCGATAGTCCACAAGGAACTTTGATCCACCAGCCTTTGCATCATTAATGGCCTCTAACGAGCGCGCCTCAAGTTCGCTCCATTTACCTCGAAGGGCCAACAACGCCTGAAATCCGTGAAATGCATCTTCTCTCGGATTATCGCGATCATCGATCTCATCCTTCAAATAGTAGGACACGCGATTCTTTGAGAACCAATCGATGATATCCGGCTGGTCCGAGAGCAGTGGATATAGATGAATGTACGCGGGCCACCAAGCGCCAGGCTCCCCCTGAGCCACCATTCGGGTTGCCTTCGCCGCGAGAAACGCCCACGATTTCATTCCTTCCAAGTTCTTGGATTGAAACCAAGCGAGCAACGCCTGTGCGGCACATGATGACGCAACCCCCCGCAAACATGCCTCGCGATCTCCTTCGCCACTTTGCAGGAGAGCCAGCGCATTCTCAGAAACATCCCGCCCTTGGAGGTGGAAGATACTTTCCCCAATCATCTCATTGAATTCCATAGCCTCTATTCGCTGCTAGATTGCTCGGATTCGATGGACAGATATGAAAATCTCCTATACGGCTTCCCCGATGAGGAATTGCCATTTCAGCTTCACGACACATTCAACCCCAATATTATTCGACGCAGTTCGCGGGAGTAATTCTGTTGTTTCGGCGTCCCGGACTTGTGCAAAGCATGAAAGTTCCGCGCAAGCGTTCCGGACGACTCACCCCAGAACATTATTGTAGTCATACATGAAGGTATCGTACTCGCCCGTACTCCAAATGTGACCGTCTAATTTATCCACCATAATACGCCCCCCGACCAAGTCCCCCGTTGGATCAATTATGGCAAAGCACCAGTACATTGGTGTATGAAGGTCGCGAAAGCCGTCGCCTGAAGACAAATCCAGTCCAGAGCGCTTCGCTTCCTCCATTGCAATGCCGTGGGCGACAGCCATGGATAACTTTGGGTCTCGATAGACTATGGGAACATTGAACGCACGAATGCCGGCCGCCTTTAGTCTGGACACGATCAACACGCCTTTTATACGGGGCAATGCAGCCCCAATATATCCCGAGTAGACTTTCCCATCCACATAGGAGAAGGACTTATCAAACAATCCAACAAATCGCAGCTCTGGGATGGAGTGCGATCCGTCAACATATATATCACAAAGACGTTCCATATACACCTCAATGCTCGATGACAACACCTTTTCCAGTCATACTGGACTTCAAGGACTCAACCGAAACTGAGTACTTAGCGCCCACGTCGACGGGCCAAGGATCACGAATATATGCGCGACCATCCTTAATGAAGTCAACGACGATCGCGTGCACACCGCCGAGTTCCGTTTTCACATTTACGATGACGGCTGCTCCGCTCATTGTTGAGCTTTCGATCGTCGCGATTGAAAGCCCTTCGGGCACATATGTGGCCTTGCCGGTGAAACCAAGATCTTTCAGGCCCTCAGGCACTTTTGACAAGAGTGTCCCGCTCTTGTCAGTTTCAAGCATTCCTCTGACATAAGCCTCAGGAATGTCGCCCATTCTCGCCGCCATACGGCAACTGGCCGCTACGCAAGACGCGTCGTTCGCTTGGCCTAAGACCTCCTGCGCGGATGTGTACGGCTGGACATCTGCCTTAGGGAAGATGCCATCACCGCTCCCAGCCTTCGCAGAGGGAGGGAGCGGCGCCCCGGTCCCAACGTTCGCGTCTGAGGTCTTGGCGCCAGAGGTCACCACTCCAGCGCCTGCCTCCGGCGTCTTGTTCGCTGCGGCAGCCTCCGCTGCGGCCTCTGCTTCCGCCTTCGCTCCAGCTCGAACTTCGATTCCTTCCAGGACCTTGTTCGTGAGCTTGCTACCCGCGCCCAGGACGACCTCGGCGGCCTTGGACCCCACGATGCCTCCAACGATCCACGTAGCTTCTTCGCCCGCCGACTTGACCTGCTCCGGATCGTAGGAACTGACCTTTCCAACCTGATTCATGAAGACGCTGATGGGCGCCAGATCGACGACGAACTTCGTCACGCCGGTCGCCGTGATGTCCAGCGGCTTGTCGCTGACGTACCACTGCATCGTCTTCGATTCGTAGGTGCTCGGAAGCCCCACGCTCAGCGCCGAGGACGCGCCCTGCGGCCCAGCGGCGGCGGCCCCTGTCATCGCGCTGTTCAGGCCGTTCAACGCATTGGCCGCATTGCTGAGGTTGCCAACCGTCAGATCCTTGCCATAGGCGAGCGCTTCTTTGCCGAGCGCCACGCCGGCATCCCACGCTTTGCCTGGCGCGCTCTTGATGCCGTCGACGTAGTACTTGGCCTGTTGTGCCGCCAGAGTTGTCTGCTGCTCCTTGTTGGCCTCGTAGAGCTGATAGCTGCCGTCGGCCTGAGGCACCTGCACATACGCAAGGTCGCTGCCAAAGATGAAGGTATAGGTACAGGGGCCCGCCGGCGCATTGCAGCCCGGCACAGGGAACGAGGTTGGAGTCCGCGCTCCGTTGGGCATCGGCACTTTGCCGGGCTCAGTTCCGAGCCACGTTCCATTGGCTTGCTCGATACCTCCGGACGGTGTCTGCCCAACGAGCTTGTAGCTGCCGATGGTCTTGTTCAGCAGTTCGGTGTTGCCGGTGTGGTCGTAGTACGCCGCTGTGCCGCGCGCATCCATGCTGACGCCGGATTCCCGAGCCAAGCTCGCGAGGATCTGCTCAGCCTGCGGGTCATTGCTGTCCTTGCCGGCGATGGTCGCGTAGGCGCTGTCGTTCTGATAAAGCAGTTGCTGAGTCAGACGCTTTTCCCAAGCCGCCTCGTCCATGCCTTGGGTGCCGGCGCGCTTTTTGGCTTCTTCTTTGACAAGGGCGGTCTGATCCGGATGCAGTTGCCGGTTGTTGTAATCCTGGTTCAAACCTGCCGCTGCGCCGTTGACCCCTCCCCCAGCCGCAGCGCCGATTCCCGTAGCCACTGCACCAGCGGCGAGCTTGGACAACGCGGTCGCCCAATCGTTGCTGCCGTTCTCTCCTCCAAGCCCGGCTTGCTTCAACGTGTCCTTGATCGACTCCTGGAACTTGTCGAGTTGACCCGCCGCGGCCGCGCTGCCCGCAGCGCCCAGGGCGCCGCTGAGATCGCCAGTCACCGCGCCGACCACGGCATGCAGAGCCACTCGCGACGCGCCCCCTTCCTTCCACTGGTCGTAGACCTCCTGGTTCTGGGCCATGGTCGTGGCCGCTTCCGTCTTCGTCCGCTCTGCCTGCTCCCTCATTGCGGGTGAGGACTTCGGATCGTCGAGCACGGTCTGAGCACCGTTGCTCTTCAGCTTGGCCTCTTCATACGCCTTCGTCTTGGAGGCCGCGTAGTTGGCGACCTCCTTCGACGCCTGCGCCCCGAAGTCCGCCACGATCTGCGCATTCACCTTCGCCTGCTGCGCCAGCTTCTGCCCATCCCAGCCCTGCGCCAGCTTCCCCGCCGTCGCATCGTTCGTCGCGCCGCGGTCCAGCTTCTCCAGCGCCGCCTGGCTCGCCGCATCACCACTCGTGATCGTCGTGCTGCCCGCGCTGATCGTGCTCCTGGTCGTGCTGCGCTCGTCCCCGCTGTCCTTGTACGCACCGGCCATGCCGCCGCTCGTGCCCGCGCTCACCGTCACGGCGCTCGCGCTGTACTGGCTGCGGTTGTCGATGTCGCTGCTGGTCAGCGTGCCGGTGCTGAAGCTGTTCTTGCCCGCGTCGATCGCCCCCTGGCTGCTCGTGATGGCGCCGCCCTTGAGGTCGGTGTTGCCCTTCACGTTCACCTGGAAGCCACCATCGCCTGCGCGAATGCCCGCCTGCTCCCCCACCGCCGCGTAGTCCGCGTTGACCTTGGACTGGCTGAAGTTGGCATTGCCGCCCGCTCCATACCCGACGGTCACGCTGCCGCCCATGCTCTGGCTCTTGGAGTCGAACTTGGCCGTGTCCTGCAGGCTCTCGATCTTGAGGTTGCCGCCGATGTCGGCCACCACCTTGGGCGCCGTCACCACCGCGCCGCCGAGCGTCGTGTCCCCACCCGACTGCAGCGTCACCGAGCTGCCGCCCGTGACTTGCGTCGTCGAGTAGTTCGTGTCCTTGCCGTCCGCGTTGCCCTTGGACACGCTGGCGCTGGCCGTGAAGCCCAGCCGGTTCTCCTTGCCCAACGAGATGCCCACCCCGATGGACGCGCTGCTGCTCGAGTCCTTGCTGTGCTGCTCGCTGGAGTTCTGCGCGGCCAGCAGGTTGATCTTGTTGTCCGCCTTGATGAGCACGTCCTGACCCGCCAGCGAGCTGCCCTGCACCGTGACGTTGGAGTCCTGGCCTCCACCGGTGGCGACGAGGCTCAGCTTGCCGTCGGCGAGGACCGAGCTGCCCGCAGCCTGGTTGGACTCGTTGTGCTGCGTGCTCTTGCTCTGCTGGCTGCCCACCGAGATGCTGATGCGGATGCTCTGCTCCTGCTCCGCCTTGGCCATGTCGTTGAACTTCTTGATCTCCTCAATCGCCTGCTTGGCCTTGGAGATCGCCGTGGCCGCGGCCAGCGCCTTCATGCGGTCGTCCTGCGTCTGCGTGACGTGCTCGGCGGCCTTGATGGCGCCGAGCGCAGCATCCACCCCCGGCGCGCTCAGCGACACCGAGAGCCCGCTCTGCTTGAACTTCGTCTCCGTGTCCTGCGCCGACTGGTTGCGCGCTTCGAGGATGTCGATGGACTTGGCCTGGATGGACACGTCGCCCTTGGGCGCTTGAACTTCCGAGCCCATCTGGCGGTACTTGCCGCCGGCCAGGATGTCCACGTCGCCGTTCACGCTGGCCACGGTGGAGCCTTGGTTGGTCTCTTCCGTGGTCTTTGTCGCCTGCGACACCGCCTGCTTGCCGATGGTGATGCCAATGCCACCGCCACCGAAGAGCCCCGACTTCACCGTCTTCTTGAACTGCTCCGAGTTCACCGTGTTGGTGACGCCGTCGATGGTGATGTCGCGATCCGCGATGAGCTTGGTGCCGTTGTCCGAGACGGCTTGCGCCGCGGCCAGCGTGATGTCGTAGCGCAACCGGCTGGACGCTTGATGCCGAATCCAACTGACGGATCGAGTCCGCCTGCGTCACCCGCCGATCTGAGTCGCGGCCTACTGGTCCTAATCACTAGGGACTTAAGTCAATCCTGATCTCAGCACCGGATGCCGACGACGCCGCGCACACGACTTCTCGTTCGGCTCAAAAACAACTCACGCTCAACTCCTCTCACTGCGAGTATCGATCGTCGGTCTTCATGTATTCAAAAGCCATCTCGTACCAGTATTTTCTTAGTTCCTCCTCTTCATGCGATTCCGGCGCCTTCGAGCGAAGATAGAAATCTAACGCCCTAACAGCAACGTTATATTGCTCAGCCGTCAATTCATCAAAGCTAAAAATCTTAAGAACTTTTGCCTCTGCTATTTTATCTAATATTTCTGGATATTTCTCTTCGAGCGCCGCTTTCAGCAGCTCGTCGAACGCCCAGAAAAGCCATGTATCAACATATCCATTATCATAAAGTGAACCTTCTGGCGGTTCCTTGAGTGACAAACGAATTAATCCACCCATTTCACTTCCTCATTTGAGAATAATGATCTTTGCTTTAGAAGCCGGGGACAAAGTGCTGACAAAGTTCTCCAGCAGAGTTGTATTTGCCGGAGTGAGGAACCTGGTATCAAGAACAAGCACATCGGCCTTTTTTACATGATTGATGATTTGCTCCTGAAGCGGCGGTATTCCATCTGGCTTCGATGAAACGGTAAGATTCTTTTCAAAGAATTTATTTATCCCCACAACTTCCGCTAGGCCGTCCCCACCAGTGAACATCATTTCGACCGTTTGACCAGCCCGTGAGCCGGACGTAATTTCGAAATCCGGGGATTTATTTCCAAAAGTGGGGGCGCCTTTATACCTTTGCATCGGACCCAAGACGTCTTCTAATTGAGCAGCGGCTGCGCCTTCTCCATTATTTATTTTTTTCTCGGTCTCCGCCTTAAGAAGCTCCTGTCGCTCAACATTCGTGGCCTTCGTAGAAATTTCTGTCACTCCAACCTTTTCATTGAAGGTCACCTCGGCTGGTGGGGCCCTAAGATCTTTCCCGGACCATGCCGGATCACCGCCCCCAACGTTACAGCAATTGGCATTATGAACCCATACTGCCAGCTTACCCACGTGGTATGTGTGGAGTTCCTGCACCTCAATGTTAAATACGACTTCTCGTTGACCCAGGGCCGCCACCGACAGAACTTGAATACGCCCACCGCTCTGATCCAGCAACTCAGCATCCGGAGAAAGATCAGCGGCCCTAATCCAGCCGGCCTCTCCGATTCTGTTCGTTACCCAGAATGGATGTTCTGCAGATGCGTGAAGAGCCTCGAATTGACCGAGACTGTCTTGGAGACGAATCTCGAAAACTTCTACTGAATCCGTGCGCTTCGTTCCGAGAACTGGGCGATATCCGAGTTCGCCGGTGACTTCGTTTCGTGCCAGCACCTGTTCACCGCCCACGAACGTCTCAATTGCCTTAGGTCCAGTGGCCGTGTGCACCATCGTGCCCGCGACAAAGCATGCCGGCGGCGCGGCGCAAACCGGCGTTGAAGGATCACGTTCAGCTGCATCCGGAGCCGCCTTGGTTTCCGTTGGTTTGCTCTCCCCGTTGAGGGTCGATGGCACCTCATTCGGTTCCACGCCCCTCGTCGACCCCGACTGCTGCCCTGTGGGTTTGCTCCCCCCCACAGCCGGCTCTTCCGACGAAGATGCCTTTGGCGGAGAGGTATCAGTCTTCGCGTTCGGCAAGTCGAGTGAGAACTCTTCAACCGCTGGTTTCCGCAGTGCCTCGGTGACGCCGTTCTTCAATTCCACGGCCGACTTGCCAAGCATGTAGACCTCGAAAGCTGCGGAGCCGAAGTCGACCGCGTCGTTGCGCTCGATCGTGCCGACGACTCGGCCAGGCATCGCTTTGACGCCCTCCACCATCGTTTTCACATAGGTCGTTCCGGAGTCCTTCTGCAGGCTGTCCACCAGAGGACCGACCGCTTCATAACCCTTACCGAGATCCTTCCCGGCGACTCCGTTTCTCGAATCCGCGAGGATGCTTTCCGAGTAGCCAGCGAGATCCACCGCTGTCACCAGACCGTCCTTGACGGCGTTACCAGCCACTCTGATCACGCCATACGTGGACCCAACTGCATTCCCCCACCTCTCGTTGCCCTTCTTTCCTTGTTCGGCGACCCATGACTTGACCGAATCAGTCACTCTCGCGCTCTTGTCGTCAAACGCCTCCATAGCGCCATAGGGTGCCACCAGCGGTTTTCCATCGGCCAGCTTCGCGTTCGCGATCAAGCTATCAAGTTCTCGCGTCAGCGGGCCAGCGATCATCGACTCGCCCTGCTTTTGCAGTTGAACGTACTGCTGATAGTTGGGATCACCATACTGGCCTGCATCGCAGTTCTGTGTGGAACAAGTCCTCGCGAGCAGCAAGGCATACCACTGTCCTTCAGACATCCCGGACTGGCCCGCCTGCTGCTTCGCCAATTTGCGCAACGCGTCGACCTGTACTTGGTGCAGTTGGCGGTTGTTGTAGTCCTGATTGAGACCTGCGGCGGCGCCATCCAAGCCTCCGCCAGCGGCTGCTCCCAAGCCGGTTGCCAAAGCACCGGTCGCCAGCTTCGACAAGGCAGTCGCCCAGTCATTCTTACCGTCGGTCGAACCAAAGCCAGCTTCCGAAAGCTTGTCCTTCACTGCGGCCTCGAGGTCGTTCAACTGCTTTGCTGCCTTGGAGCTTGCTCCGGCACCCAGCGCTCCGCCCAAGTCTCCAGTGATTGCACCAATCACGGCGTGCATCGCAGCACGGTAGTCACCACCCTCATCCCACTTGTCAGCTTCTTTCGTCAGAGCCTTCGCAGCTTCCTTATCTCCGGCCTTCTCCGCGCCGAGGGCCTGATTACGAAGGTCCTTGACCTTGTCGCCCGCATAGTTGGCGACCTCCTTCGCCGCCTGCGCCCCGAAGTCCGCCACGATCTGCGCATTCACCTTCGCCTGCTGCGCCAGCTTCTGCCCATCCCAGCCCTTCGCCAGCTTCCCCGCCGTCGCATCGTTCGTCGCGCCGCGGTCCAGCTTCTCCAGCGCCGCCTGGCTCGCCGCATCACCACTCGTGATCGTCGTGCTGCCCGCGCTGATCGTGCTCCTGGTCGTGCTGCGCTCGTCCCCGCTGTCCTTGTACGCACCGGCCATGCCGCCGCTCGTGCCCGCGCTCACCGTCACGGCGCTCGCGCTGTACTGGCTGCGGTTGTCGATGTCGCTGCTGGTCAGCGTGCCGGTGCTGAAGCTGTTCTTGCCCGCGTCGATCGCCCCCTGGCTGCTCGTGATGGCGCCGCCCTTGAGGTCGGTGTTGCCCTTCACGTTCACCTGGAAGCCACCATCGCCTGCGCGAATGCCCGCCTGCTCCCCCACCGCCGCGTAGTCCGCGTTGACCTTGGACTGGCTGAAGTTGGCATTGCCGCCCGCTCCATACCCGACGGTCACGCTGCCGCCCATGCTCTGGCTCTTGGAGTCGAACTTGGCCGTGTCCTGCAGGCTCTCGATCTTGAGGTTGCCGCCGATGTCGGCCACCACCTTGGGCGCCGTCACCACCGCGCCGCCGAGCGTCGTGTCCCCACCCGACTGCAGCGTCACCGAGCTGCCGCCCGTGACTTGCGTCGTCGAGTAGTTCGTGTCCTTGCCGTCCGCGTTGCCCTTGGACACGCTGGCGCTGGCCGTGAAGCCCAGCCGGTTCTCCTTGCCCAACGAGATGCCCACCCCGATGGACGCGCTGCTGCTCGAGTCCTTGCTGTGCTGCTCGCTGGAGTTCTGCGCGGCCAGCAGGTTGATCTTGTTGTCCGCCTTGATGAGCACGTCCTGACCCGCCAGCGAGCTGCCCTGCACCGTGACGTTGGAGTCCTGGCCTCCACCGGTGGCGACGAGGCTCAGCTTGCCGTCGGCGAGGACCGAGCTGCCCGCAGCCTGGTTGGACTCGTTGTGCTGCGTGCTCTTGCTCTGCTGGCTGCCCACCGAGATGCTGATGCGGATGCTCTGCTCCTGCTCCGCCTTGGCCATGTCGTTGAACTTCTTGATCTCCTCAATCGCCTGCTTGGCCTTGGAGATCGCCGTGGCCGCGGCCAGCGCCTTCATGCGGTCGTCCTGCGTCTGCGTGACGTGCTCGGCGGCCTTGATGGCGCCGAGCGCAGCATCCACCCCCGGCGCGCTCAGCGACACCGAGAGCCCGCTCTGCTTGAACTTCGTCTCCGTGTCCTGCGCCGACTGGTTGCGCGCTTCGAGGATGTCGATGGACTTGGCCTGGATGGACACGTCGCCCTTGGGCGCTTGAACTTCCGAGCCCATCTGGCGGTACTTGCCGCCGGCCAGGATGTCCACGTCGCCGTTCACGCTGGCCACGGTGGAGCCTTGGTTGGTCTCTTCCGTGGTCTTGGTCGCCTGCGACACCGCCTGCTTGCCGATGGTGATGCCAATGCCACCGCCGCCGAAGAGGCCCGACTTCACCGTCTTCTTGAACTGCTCCGAGTTCACCGTGTTGGTGACGCCGTCGATGGTGATGTCGCGATCGGCGATGAGCTTGGTCCCGTTGTCCGAGATGGCTTGAGCGGCTTCGAGATTGATGTCCCGGCCCGCCACGATGTTGACCTCGTCGCCCGAGACGGTCGTGCCAATGGCCGTGGTCGTGTCCGTCTTGTTGTACGTCGTGACGGTCTTCTTCTTGAACAGGCTCCGCTTGGTCTTCTGGGTCATCTCTTCGACGACCTTGTTGGCCTCGCCGGCGAGCAGCTCCACATCGCGTCCTGCGCTCAGCGTCACCGCCCCTTGCGCGCTGGCGATCTGCGCTGCCGTGGCGCTCAGGTCCTGACCGGCCTTGAGCACGATCGCGCCCTCGGCCTTGATCTCCGTGCCGACGTCCTGGCTCTGGTGCTCCTTCTTGTAGTTGGTGGCGTTCCAGATCTGCTCTCGCGAGCTCGAGGTCTGCACCGTGCTGAGCGTCAGGTCGCGGCCAGCGGCCACCATCACGCCGCCGTCCTTGCCCGCGCCATCCGCCCCGCCCTGCGTGATCTGCACGGCCTGCAACTGCGCATCACGCCCGGCTTGCACGACCATCACGCCGCCCGCCGTGAGCGACGCCACCTGATCCAGCACCGTCGCCCGCGTGGCCACATTGCCCTTGATCTTTGCGCCGCTGGCCGTGGTGCTCTCCATCACGATGTCGCGCCCGGCCTGCAGGCTCATGTCGCCCGTGGCCGCGAGCTGCCCGCCGATGTTGCGCAGATCCTCGCGCGCTGTCAGCGCCAGCGTCGTGGCACGCATGTCCCCGGTGTTGGAGATGTTCTGCGCCTGGATGTTCACCGCTCCGCCGCGCACGCTGCCGCCGTTGTCGAAGTTGCCCGTGAGGGCCATCTCCACCCGGCCGCCGGCAATCAGCGAGCCACTGGGCAACAGATCCCCTTCGCGAGGCACCAGGTACACCTGCGGCACCAGCACGCGCTGCACGGTGCCGTCAGCCAGCGTCACCTCCTGCTCCACTAGCCACACGAGGTCGCTCGTGAGCTGCGTCATCTGCTCGGCGGTCAGCGCGATGCCCGGCACCAGCTGATGCGCCTTGGCGAAGGTCGCGCCGTTGGTGAGCAGCGCGCGGTACATCGACTCGTCGTCCGCGTAGCCCGACAGATAGCCGGTTCCCGTGAGCTGACCGATCTGCTCGCGCACCAGGCGTTGCTCGTAGAAGCCGTCACCCAGCCGCTTCTGCGTCACGGTGGGATCCAGCGCCATCTGCTGCAGCAGGAAGTCGCTGGAGAGCCAGTCGCGGTAGTTGGCGAAACGGGGATCCGTCTCGACGAGGTACTTGCTCCCCGGCTCGCTATGCGTCTTGAACAGGCTGTTGGACGGAAGCGTGAGGTTGAGCCTCGTGCTCAGCGCCAGCGGCTTGCCATTGAAGATGCCGCCTGAGCGCACCGGCTGGACGCTCGGTGCCGCGCCGGGCTGATCCGTCGATCCCGCCTGCGTCGTCACCGTGCCGATCTGCGCCGTGGCCTTGTCGGCCTGCGCGGAGGCGTCGACCCGAGCGGCTGCCGCGGCATGGGCCCGCTGCAGCAGGCCGACGAGCCCGGTGCGGGCCGTGCCCTGCACTTGCTGCGTGGTGCCGTTGCCTTGCGCCGCCTCGATCGCCTGCCCATCGCGGAACTGCGTGCTCACGCGCGCGCCTTGCAGGTCCTGGGCCGAGCCCGTCTGCACCGCGTCGCCATCGCGCTCGTGGCCGATCGTCGATTGCACCTGCGCGCCGGCGTCGCCGGCCTGCGCGGCGGCAATGGCGCGCTCGGTCGCAGTCGCGCCGCTGCGCTGAGTTGCCTGCAACGCGCCGGCGCCCGCGGCGCCATTGCCCGTGGCCACCGCCTTCGACGCGATCGCACTGCCCACTCGCACCTGCGCGTTGCCTTGCGCATTGGTCTGCGCGGCATTGCCCTGCTGAACCTGGCTCACCAGACGGCTGACCAAGCCGCCCGTGCCGGCCCCACCGCTCGCATTGGCGGACGCACCGCCTTGCGCCTGCTGTGCAGAGGCGCCGCCTCCAGTGCTCACGGCACCCGCTTGTTGGCGTCCGCCCGGTGCCTGGCCAACCGGACCGGCCGTCACCGCGCTGTCTCCCAGCGACAGATTCACCGTGTGCGCCACGCCTTGCGCGTCCGTGGCCGTCACCGTGTGCGGCACGTTGGTGACCTGCCCGCCCGTGATCGCCACGCCGGTCATCCCGACCACCTGGCTCATGTCGTTGTTGATCGTGCCGGCGCCAATGCTCAAGGTGCCACCCACGATGATCTTGGCCGCCATCGACTGCGTCACCGGCGAGCCCGCCTCGCCGTCCACCGCGGTCGAGGTGTGGGAAACGATGATCCGGTTCGGATACGAGCGCTCGAAGTCGGCCAGTGCCTGCTGCTCCGTGCGGCCGTTGAGGTCAATCTCCGTGTCGTTGATATCGGCGTTCTTGCCTTCCTTGTACTGGATCATCAGCGTGCCTTCCGTGCCGCCGCCGCTCGAGTACTGGCCCCACATCAGATACGGATTGACGTTGTCGATGCGATTGGCCGTCAGCGTCAGATTGCTGCGCCCCTCGATCGTGGCGCCGCTGTTGAGCAGCGTGTCGCCGGAGATCGCCATGTCCCCGCCCGAGCGGATGAAGGCCTTGGCGACCAGTTCCCCCTGCCCCGCGCCCTGCCCCGTGCCCACGCCCGCGAGCACCGTCCGGTTCACGATCCCGCCCGTCATCTGCAGCGCCAGCGCGCGGCTGGCCTCGATGGTGGCGTTCTCGTTGAGCAGGCTCGCGGCCGCGAGCCGCAGGTCCCCGTCCGCGAAGATCAGCGCCCCGTCCGTGTTGGACACCTCGCGCGTGAGCTGCGCATCCACCGAGCGCCGCCCCGCGATCACCGCCGCCACGCCGCCCTCCGCGCCATTGACCAGCGCGCCCCCATCGATGACCACGTCCCCGCCGTAGATCCGGCCCGTGCCCACGTTGACCAGCCGGTCCGACGTCAGCATCACCCCATCGCCATCGATGAGCCCGCGGTTGGTGATCTGCCCCGCCGCGCTCAGCAGCGTGTTCACGCCGCTGAGCTCGCCGCTGGCCGCGTTGTCGATGTTCTGTGCCGAGATCGACAGCACCCCGCCGCTGCGCAGCGTGCCCTGGTTGGCGAAGTTGCCCGACACGTCCAGCACCATGTCGCCCGCCGACTGGAACTGGCTGCCCGCGCCGTACACGAAGTCGCCCACGAGCTTGACGCTCATGCCCGCGCCGCTGCTGATCTGCCCGCCCACGCCCCCGGCGAGCTCGCGCAGGTTCAGCCCCATCGCGCTGCCCGACCAGATGCGCCCGCCCGCGTTGTTCAGCGACAGCGCCGACACCGACGCCCCATCCCCGATCGTCTGCGTCCCCGACGCGCCCAGCGCCCCGCCCGCGTTGTTGAGCGACTGCGTGATCGTCAGCCCAAGCCCGCCGCCGGCCAGCACCTGGCCGCCGATGTTGTCCAGCTGCTGCGCCCGCACGTTCACCGCGCCGCCCTGGATGCCCTGCGCCGCCCCGCCCGTGCTCGTGTTGTCGATGCGGCCCGCGGCCGTGAGGTTCAGCGCGGTGCCGCCGTAGATCAGACCGCCCTGGTTGAGCACCTGCTGCGCCGACGCGTCCAGCGTCTGCGCGCCAATCAGCCGCCCGCCCTGGTTGTCCAGCGTGCCGCCCACCGACACCGTCAGCGCCGAGGCCGACAGCTCCGAACGGTTCACCAGCTGGCCCACGTTCACCTGCGCCGACGTGCCGGCGCTGATGCCCTGCTCGTTGGTCAGCGTGCCGGCGCCCAGCGTCATCGCGCCCTGCGCGCGGATGCCCGTGGGCGTCGTCACCGATCCGTCGCGCGTGTTGTTGAGCGCCGCGCCATGCGTCTGCACCGACAGCCCGCCACCCGATTGCAGCAGGCCGCCGCGGTTCTCCAGCGTGCCGCTGTCCACCGTCAGCGACTGCGCCGCGATCAGCCGGCCGCCGCTGTTGTCCAGCGTCTGCCCGCGCGCGTCGATCACGACCGCCGCGCCCGAGACCTCGCCCCGCGCGTTGATCAGCGCCGCCGAGCCCAGATCCGCCGTCTGCCCGGCCTGGATCGCGCCGGCCGTGTTGTCGATGGCGCCTTGCGCGCGCAGCGTCACGCCGCCTTGCAGGCTGGAGATCCGGCCCTGCTGGTTGCCCAGCGTCGCCGCGCTCAGCGACACGCCCTGCTGCGCGAGCAGCGAGCCGCCCGCGTTCTGCAGCGCGCCGCCGGTCGTCACGCTCAGCGTGCCGTCGCTGCCAGCCCAGCCGCCGCGGTTGTCGACATTGCCCGCGTTCAGCGTCATCGCCGCGCCGCTGCGCAGGCGGCCGCCCTGGTTGTCGAGCGTGCCGACTATCGTGGCTTGCAGCGTCGAGTCGCTCTGCATCAGGCCATTGCCGCCGTTGAGCAGGCTGGCGCCACGCACGTCGAGCGCGCCCGCGCTGGCCACCGTGCCGCCGCGGTTGTCGATGCCGCCGGTGAGGTTGAGCAGCGCCGCGCCATTGCTGACGAGGTTGCCGCCGCGGTTGTCCAGGCTGCTGCCCGACACCGTCACCCCCGCGCCCTGCGTCTGCGCGCTGACCAGCGTCACCGCGCCGGTCGCGGCGATCGTCACCGCGCCGTTGCCCAGGATCTGGCCCGAGCTGCCATCCAGCGTGCCCGTCGTGACCGTCAGCGGACCGCTGCCCGCCGCCATCAGCGTGCCGCGCACGTTGTCCATCGCCTGCGCCTGCAGACGCAGGCCGGTGCCGGCCGCCTGGATGCGGCCGTCGGTGTTGAGGAGCTGGTTGTTGATCGTCGCGGTCAGCGCGCCGGCCGCGCCGGTCTGCGTCAGCGAACCGCCGACGTTGCGCCAGTCCGCCGCCGTGATGCCGACGTTGGCGCCGCTCAGCGTCGCCGCGTCGGTCGACAGCAGACCCGCGCTCGCGAGCATCAGGTCACCGGCGCTGGCGACGATCGCGCGGTCCAGACGCAGCGCGCCGAGGCCCGACGCGCCCGTCGAGGTCATCGAGATCGACGCCGCCTGCAGACGCCCGTCCTGCAGTTGCAGATCGCCGCCGCGCAGCGTCATCGCGCCCGCGGCCAGCATCGCGCCAGCCGATTGCAGCGTGCCCGTCGTGCGAACCGTCAGATCGCCCTGAGCGCCGAGCGAGTTGTCCGGCCGCAGGCCCGCGGCCAGCGTGCCGGCGCCAGCCAGCGCGGGCGCGTCGACGGTCAGCGCGCCCTGCGCGCCGATCAGGCCGTTGTTGGTGAGCGTCTGGCCCGCGTTCACCGTCGCGTTGCCTTGCGCGTAGACGTTGCCGCTGTTGGTCAGCGCGCCGGTCGCCGTCAGCCGCGTGTCCGCGCCCGATTGCAGCGAGCCGGCGTTCGTCACCTGGCTCGCGCCGATCGTCAGCGCGGTCTGCGCGTTGATCAGACCTTGCGCGCCATTGGTCAGCGTGCCGAGCGTCAGGTCGACGGCGCGAGCGCCGAGTTGGCCGCCGGTGTTGTCCAGCGAGGCCGCCTGCGCGCGCAGGTCGCCGCCCGCGCCCATGGCACCGCCGGTGTTGTCGAGCGCGCCAGCGACGCGCAGTTGCGCATCGCCGCCGCTCAGCAACTGGCCGCCTTGATGGCGCAGGCTGTCGGCCTGCAGCGTCACCGTCCCGCCCTGCGTCTTCGCCTGGCTCAGATCGACCGCGCCCGTCGCCGTCAGCATCACCGCATGCGCGCCGAGGATCTCGCCGTTCACGCCGCTCAGCGTGCCGGTCGTGAGGCTCAGCGTCTCCGCGCCCGCATGCACCAGACGGCCGCGCGTGTTGTCGATGGAGCCCGCGTTCACCGTCAGCGTGCGGCCGGCCGCAGCGATCTCGCCGCGCGTGTTGTCCAGCGCGCCCTGCAGCGTCGCGCTCAGCGCGCCGGCCTGGCCGGTCTGCGTGATCACGCCATCGACGTTGGACCAGCGCTGCGCCGTCACCGACAGCGTGTCGCCCGAGACCGAGGCCGCGCCGGTGTCCAGCGCGCCGGCCGCCGACATCGTCAGCGCCCCCGACGACGCCAGCGTCGCGCGGTTCAGGCGCAGGTCGCCGGTGCTGGCCGCCAGGTCCGCGCGCTGCGCCTGCAGCTTCGCGTCCTGCAGTTGCAGCGTGGTGCCCGACAGCGTCATCGCGCCCGCGGCGACGGTCTGGCCGCTCTGCTGCAGCGTGCCGCTCGCGCGCAGCGTCAGATCGCCCAGCGCGCCAAGCGTGTTGTCCGGCTTGAGGCCGGCGACGAAGCCGCCGCTGCTCGCGATGCTCGCCGCCTGGACCGACAGCGCGCCCTGCGCCGCCAGCATGCCGCCGTTGGTCAGCGCGCCATCGGCGGTGATCGTCAGCGGGCCGCGCGCATACGCGCTGCCGGTATTGCCGAAGGCGCCGTGCACCATCAGGTCCATCGCCGCCTGCGATTGCAGACTGCCGGCGTTGTCGAGCTGGCCTGCCGCGATCGTCAGCGCCTGCACCGAGGCGATCAGGCCCTGGCCGCCGTTGACCAGGCGGCCCGTCGTCGTCAGATCGACGGCGCGGCCGCCGAGCTGCCCATCCGTGTTGTCCAGCGAGGCCGCGACCATGCGCAGGTCCTCGCTCGCCTGGATCAGGCCGCGCGTGTTGTCCATCGCGCCGCCGACGGTGAAGGCCGCGCCGGTCTGGCTCAGCAGCTTGCCGTCGCGATGACTGAGGCTGCCCGCCGTCACCGCGACGTCGCGCGCCTGCGTCAGCGCGCCGTCCAGCGTCAGCGTGCCCTGCGTCTGGATCGCCAGCGCGCCCTTGCCCAGGATCTCGCCGCCGGTGCCGTCGAGCTGCTGCGCGTTCAGCGTCAGCGTGCCGGTGCCGGCATGCAGCAGCGTGCCCTGACGGTTGTCGATGCGCGCCGCGCCGAGCGTCACGTCAGCCGCGTTGGCCGCGATCGAGCCGCCCTGGTTGATCAGCGACTGCGCCACCGAGACGCGCAGCTCGCCATTCGCCGCGCTCTGCGCGAGATCGCCGCCGGCGTTGCGCCAGTCGGTCGCCGTGATCGACACCGAGCCCGCGCCCAGCGTCGCGCCGGAGGTGTCCAGCGCGTTGGCCGCGGACAGCGTCAGGCGCTCGCCGCCGGCCACCGTCGCGCGGTCCAGGCGCGCGTCGCCGGCCAGCGCCGTCATCGTCACGCGCTGCGCCTGCACGCGGCTGTCCTGCAGCGCGAGTCCGGCGCCGCTCATCGTCAGCGCGCCGCCCGCGAGCGCCGTACCGCTCTGCTGCAGTTGCCCGCTCGCGGTCAGCGTCAGGTCGCCGCGCGTGGCGAGCGTGTTGTCGGCATTCAGGCCAGCAGCGAATGCGCCGCTGCTGGCGATGTCGCGCGCTTCCGCGGTCAGCGCGCCTTGCGCCGTCACGGTGCCGGTGTTGATCAGCGCATCCGCCTTCAGATGACCGTCGCCTTGCGCGCGGACCGTGCCGCTGTTCTGCAGCGAGCCGCTCGCGCGCAGGTCGAGGTCGGAACCCGCCTGCATCGAGCCCGCATTGCTCAGGCTCGCCACGTCCGCCGACAGCTTGCCGCGCGCCGCGATCAGGCCCAGGCCCGCGTTGTCGACCGTGCCGCCCTTCAGCGTCACGTCGACGGCGCCGAGCTGGCCATCGCGGTTGGTCAGCGTGCCGGCGTCGATCGTCAGGCTGCTCGCGCCGTGGATCAGGCCGCCGGTGTTGTCGAGCCCACCACCGACGGTCAAGGCCGCCGAGCTCTGCGCGAGCAGTTCGCCACCGCGCAGCTTCAGATTGGCCGCGTTGACCGTCACGCGATCGCCTTGCGCCGTCGCGCCGCTCAGGTCCGCGTCGCCCGCGATGTTCAGCGCCAGCGCGCCGTTGCCGGCGATCGTGCTGTTGATGCCATTCAGCGTCGCCGCGTCCAGCCGCAGCGTGCCGCCCGTCGCGCCCGCATGAATGATCTGACCCGCGCCATTCTCGATCCGGTCCGCCGACAGCGTCAGCGCCGTGCCATTGCCCGCGATGCGCCCGCCCTGGTTGTCCAGGAGGCCGCTCAGCGTCGCGGTGAACTGCCCGGCGACGTCCGTTTGGCCGATCTGGCCGCCGGCATTGCGCCAGTCAACCGCGGTGACGGCGACGCTCGCGCCGCTCATGCGCGAGCCCTCGGTGTTCAGCGTGCCGCTGCTGCGCAGATCGAGCAGGTCGCGCACCGACAGCAGCGCGCGATCCAATCGAAGCTCGCCGCCGCGCGCGTTCAGCGCGACCGAAGCGGCCGTGGTCTGGCTGTCCTGCAGCAGCAGCGACGCGCCCTCCAGCGTCGCGCGGCCCACCGCCTGCGCCGTGCCCGAGTGCTGCAGCGCCTGCGTCGCGGACAGCGTCAGCTCGCCTTGCGCCGCCGGCGTGGTGTCCGGCTTCATGCCGGCCGCGAAGGCGCCGCTGCTGGCGATGCTGTCCGCGCGCACCGTCAGGTCGCCTTGCGCCGCGATCAAGCCGCTGTGCGTCAGCGCGCCGCCCGCCGTCACCGTCATCGCGCCTTGCGCGTAGAAGCTGCCGGCGTTGTCCAGCGCGCCGCTCACGCGCACCGAGGCATCGCCCTGGCTGAGCAACTGGCCATCGCGATGGCTGAGGCTGCCCGCGTCGAGCGCGATGGTCCGCCCCTGCGTCTGCGCGCGGTCCAGCGTCGCCGCGCCGCTCACGGTCAGCGCGAGATCACCGGTGCTCGCGACGCGGCCGTCCGCGCCCGACAGCGAGGCCGCCGCGATCGTCAGCGTGCCCGCCCCGGCATGCGTGATCGCGCCGCCGCGGTTGTCCAGCTGGCCCGCGTTCAGCGTGGCCGATCGGGCGTTCGCGCCGATGCGGCCGCCCTGGTTGTCGAGTTGACCCGCCACGTCGGCGCGCATCGCGCCCGCCGCGTCGGTCTGCGCGAGCGTGCCGCCCGCGTTGTGCCAGTCGGTGGCCATGATCGAGACCGAGCCGCCGCTCAGCGTCGACCCCGCAGCGTCCAGCGCGCCGGCAGCGGACAGCGTCAGTTGCCGCGTCGCCGCGACCGTCGCCTGATCCAGCGCGAGGCTCCCCGCCAGCGCCTGCAGCGACACGGCATTGGCCTGCGTCTTGCTGCCCTGCAGCGCGGCGCTGTCGGCGCTGATCGTCAGCGCACCGCCGGCCACCGACGTGCCGCCGTGACGCAGTTGCTGAGCGGTGATCGTCAGGTCACCGCGATCGCCGACGGTGTTGTCGGTCTGGAGTCCCGCCGCGAAGCTGCCGCTGCTGGTCAGCGTGCCGGCCGTGACGCGCGTGTTGCCGCCCGCGGCCACGGTGCCGGTGTGATCAAAGGCGCCGGCGTTCACGCGCGCATCGCCCTTCGCCGTGATGAGGCCGGCGTTCGTCAGCGCCGTGCGTGCCGTCACGTCGGCGTCGCCCGTCGCTTGCAGCTGGCCTGCGTTGTCGAGGCGGTCCGCATCCACCGTCAGGCTCGAGCCCGAGGTCACCAGACCCTGCCCCGCGTTGTCGATCGCGCCCGCGCGCAGCGTGACCGCCGCGCCGCCGATCTGGCCATCGCGGTTGGTCAGCGTCGCCGCTTGCAGCGTCACCGGGCCGCCGCCCTGCACCAGGCCGCTCGTGTTGTCGAGCGCCTGCGCGGCGGTGAGATCGACCGCGCCCTTGGCCACCAGTTGCGCGCCCTGCAGCGACAGGCTGCCGGCGTTGACGGTGATGCGATCGCCCTGCGTCTGCGCCTGGCTGAGATCGGCGGCGCCGCTCGTGGTCAGCGTCAGCGCGCCATTGCCGAGGATCTCGCCGCGCGCTCCGGTCAGCGTGCCGGCGTCGATGCGCAGTTCACCCGTGGCCGAACCCGCGTGGACGATGTGACCGGCCGTGTTGTCGAGCTGCTGCGCCGACAGCGTCAGCGCTGCGCCATTGGCGGTGATGCGGCCGCCGCGGTTGTCGGTGGCGCCTGCCACCGTCGCCGCGAGGCGTCCCGCGGTGTCGGTCTGCGAGAGCTCGCCGCCGGCATGGCGCCAGTCGGCCGCCGTCAGCGTCACCGAACCGCCGCTGAGCTGCGCGCCCTCGGAGACGATCGCACCGGTCGCGCCCAGGTCGAGCGCGCCAGCCGAGGCCATCGCCGCGCGATCGAGGCGCAGGTCGCCCGCCTTCGCCTGCGCGGCCACGCTCGCGGCCTGCGTGCGGCTGCCCTGCAGCTGCAGCTCGGCGCCTTCCAGGCGCACCGCGCCGCCGGCCAGCGTCGCGCCGCCGTGCTTGAGCACGCCATCGGCCTTCAGCGTCAGGTCGCCCGTGGTGCCGACGGTGTTGTCCGCCTTCAGTCCCGCGGCGAATGCGCCGCTGCTGTCGATGGCGCCGGCATGCACGTCCAGCGCGCCGCCGGCGGCGATGGTGCCGCCGTGCGTCAGCGTCTGCGCGTCGATCGACGCCGCGCCCGCCGCGCGGATCACGCCGGCGTTGTTCAGCGCATCGGCGCGGACGCTCAGGTCTCGCGAGGCTGCGATCAGGCCACTGCCCGTGTTGTCGAGTTGCTGCCCGCGCACGTCGACGCCACGGCCGCTCAGTTCGCCGTCGCGGTTGTCGAGCTGGCGCGCATCCACGCGCAGGTCACCGCTGGTCGACAGCGTGCCGCCCTGGTTCGCGAGCGACTGCACCGTCATCGTCAGCGCATCGCCGGCGGTCGAGATGCGGCCGCCGGTGTTGTCGACGCCCTGCGCCGTCAGCGTGACGCCGCGCGCGTTCGTCTGGATCTGGCCCTGGCGGTTGTCGAGCTGGCCCGTCAGCGCGACGGTCCAGTCGCCGGTGCCGCTCATCGCGAGCTGGCCGCCGGCATGGCGCCAGTTCCGCGCCTGCAGCGTCAGCGACGCGGCGCTCATCCGCGCGCCTTCCGTGACGAGGTCGCTCGCCGTGCTGATGCGCAGCGCGTTGGAGGCCTGCAGCTGCGCGCCGGCCAGGTCGATGCCCGCGGCGTCGAATGCCGCGTCGACGGCCAGCAGTTGACCGCGCAGCGAGAGTTCGGAGCCCGCCGACATCGCGAGCGCGCCCTGCGCGCCCACACGGCCGTCCGTGCCGAGGCCGGCCGCGACGGTCGCGGCGCTGCCCGTCTGCAGGCGCCGCGCGGCGCTCGCGTTCAGGTCGCGTTGAGCGGCGAGCAGCCCGCTCACGCTGAGGTCGCCGCCGGACGCGGCGCTCACGTTGCCGCCGTAGACCGAGCCGCCCAGCGCGGCGCCGTCGCGCGCGGAGAGGGCCAGCGAGCCGCCCGCGCGCACCTGGGCATCAGACGCGATCGTTCCCGCCTCGACGGACAGGCCGTTGCCCGCCGACAGCCGCGCGCTCGCGTCCTGACGCAGCGCGCCCTGGAGCTTCAGTTCGACGTCCTGGCCATCGATGGACGCGCCCTGCTCTTGCACGAGCGATCGCGCTTCCACCGAGATCGCGTCACGCGCCGCGATCGCGCCGGCCGTGTTGACCACGTCGGCTTGGCCTCGGATCACGATGCCACCCGCGGCGGCGTGCAGCTCGCCGCGATCGTTGCGCAGCTCGGTGCCCGCCTGCAGCGTCACGCCGCCATCGGCGGCGACGCGCGCGTCGCGGTTGTCGATGCGGTCCGCGCTCAGCGTCGCGGCGCCGGCCGAGCGCAGCGATGCGCGTTGCTGGCTCAGCGTGTCATCGGCCTTCAGCGAGATCGACAGCGCCTGGACATCGGCGCCATCGAGCGTGAGTTGCGTCGAGCGCGCAGACAGCGCGCCGTTGGACCACAGCGTCGCGCCGGTCAGCGTGAGCGCGCGCGCGTCCAGGGTGAGCCCGCCAGTGCCGTACTGCTCGAGGCTCGCGCCCACGCCGCTGAAGGCATCGGCCACGATGGACAGCGATGCGCCGTTGCTCGCGAGGCGCGCGCCATCGGCGGTGATGGTCGGCGCCTGCACCGCGATGCCGTCGGCCGCGAGCAGTTGACCCCGCTGGGTCGCCGACTGGGAAGCGGTCAGCGCCAGGCTGCCCGCGCCAGGGACGACCGCGCCTTCCGAGTTCATGCCGGCGACGGTCACGCTGCCGGCTTCCCCGCTCAGCTGCGGCGCCTTGACCTCCACGCTCCCGCGCGAGGCCAGCCATCCCGCGTTGCGCACGCCGGTGTTCGACTGCACCGTCAGCGACGGCGTGCCGTTGGCATCGGCCTCCTGCGCGTAGACGGTGCCGGTGTTCTCCAGCCAGCCATCGGCGCGCAGCGTCAGCTGTCCGCCGACGATCTGCCCGGCCTGGCGCACGCCCAGGCCCGCTTCGGTGCCGACCAGCGTGATGCGCTGCGCGTAGATGCCGCCCAGCGCCGTGCTGTCAAGCGCGTAGCGCGGACGATCGCCACTGGGCGCCAGCGCTTCCCCAGCGCCGGTGCCCGCCGCCGCGCCCTCCACCGTCATCACCTGCGTGCCGGTCTGGATCCGCGCGTCCTTGGCCCACAGCCCCGCGTTGAGCTCCACCGCCCGCGCCAGCAGCGCGGTGTAGTCCGTCTGCGAGCCGTCCAGCCCCTGCCCGTCGATGCGGATCAGCCCGCCCTGCACGCCGTATCCGGCGATGCTGCCGTCGGCATTGAAGCGCGGCGTGCCCGTCGTCAGCACCGCGGCGCTGGCGTTGATGAAACCGCCGCCATCGACCTGGATCCCCGACGGGTTGGCGATGATCACCTCGGCCCGCTGCCCCGCCACTTCCACGTAGCCCTTGAGCTGGCTGGGCGCGCTGCTGTTGACCTCGTTGAGGATCACCCGCGCGCTGCCCCGCGCCAGCCACGGGTTGCCCTGCACGTAGCCGCCCAGCTGCGTGCTGGCGTCCGTGCGCGAGTTGTTCAGGATCACGCCGCGCTTGTCGACGTCGAACTGGCTGTAGGTGTTGCGCGAGACCCCCGCCGCGCTGGGCGTCTGGATGTTGACCTGCACCGTGCCGTTGGCGCTGTTGACCACCGTGGGCTGCTGGCTGGCGGGCGCGGCGGGATCGGCCTTGACCTGCGCGATCGCGTCCGGCGTCAGCGTGATCGCCGCGCCCATCGCGAAGGCCGCCGCCAGCGCCAGGAGCCCTGGACATGCCGGCGGGCCGCGCGACACCGGCCCCACCACCGCGCCTTCGTTCAGCGCGCGCCGTCCGGGCCCGCCGCTCTCCCCGCTCGAGCCGCCCTTGGTCTGGCTCACGGCGGTCTCGGCCACGGCCATCAACTGGCCACGTTGCTTGTTGAAGACGATTCGGTACTGAAGACGGTTCATCGCGATCTCAACGGGGAAAGGGCCGGCCGGTGCCGGCGGGGTCAATGGGGTTCAGCGCGGAGTCAGCCAAACGGACTCAGAGCGAATAGGTCAGGTTGAAGCCGGCCACGACGCGGGCCGCCGGGAAGCGGGCCGGCTGCCACAGCGGCGCGCCGGCGAAGACGTCGAGCGACAGGCCCTTCATCCGCACGCGCGAGCCGATCACGCCGCCGGTCAGATGGCGGCCGGCCAGGCGCTGCGCGCCCTCGCCGCCGACCAGGCCGGCATCGACGCCCAGGTACATCGACACCGCCGTGGCCTGCTGCGCGGCGGTCAGCGGCAGCTCGGCCTCGTTGCGCCAGAGCAGGCCGTTGTCGGCGGACAGCGAGGTCTCGCTGCCGAAGCCGCGCACCGTGTAGCGGCCGCCGATGGAGAAGCGGTCCTGCGGCGTCAGCCGGTTCATCGCGAACTGGCCGCGCAGCGAGCTGCTCAGCTGCAGCTGGCGGCTGCCCAGCGGCAGCGCGCCGTTGAGGCTGAAACTGCCCTGCAGCAGGCGCACGCGCGAATCGCCTTCGCCAAAGGCTTCTTCCGGCGCGGTGAGCGCGTGGAAGGCGCCGGTGCCGCGCTTCATGCTGAGCTCGGCCTCGCTGCCGACGCCGCCGGCCTGGCGCTTGAGGTTGATGCCGGCCTCCCAGCCGCCGGTGCGGCGGCGCTGGACCTCGACCTCGGTGTCGTCGATGTAGTTGCGCGAGCCGCGGCCGAACAGCTTCACGAAGCCGCTGAACTTGTACTGGCCGTCGCGCCACAGCATGCGGGTCAGCTTGAGCTCGCCGTTGCTGCTGCTGCCGCGATAGACGTAGGTCTGGCTGGCGCCGATGACGACCTGCCGATAGCCGCTGCGGCTGAAGGTGACGCTGATCAGCGAGTGCCCCCACGGCAGCGAGTAATGCAGCACATGGCCGCCGGTGCCCTTGTGCGGACCCTCGCGCGCGTCGACGCGCCGGGAGAGCCAGTCGGCATCGCGGTTGAGCGTGACGTAGAAGAGGTCGTTGAGCGTCAGCGGATGGTCCAGCGAGGCGGTCAGCGCCAGCGGATAGCGGCCGGTGGATTCGCTGCCGCTGTCGTCCAGCGACACCTGCCAGCGCCACTGGCGGCCGCCCTGCCAGCTGACGGCCAGGTCGCTGTAGCCCGGTTCGATGGTGCCCTGGGCGGGCTCGACCTGGATGTCGGCCTGCGCGCCGGGGATGCGCTGCAGGTTCTCGAGGGCCTGTTCCATGTCGCGCAGGTTGAGCACGTCGCCCGGTTGAACGGGCAGCGCGTTGGCCAGACGGACCAGCGGGGACGTGCCCTCGCGCAGGCGGATGGCGTGGACGCGGCCGGGCACGACGGTGAGCACGAGGTGGCCGCTGGACAGGTCCTGCGGCGGCGCGAGCACGCGGGTGGTGATGAAGCCCTCGTCGATCAGCGCGTCCTGCAGGCGCGTGACGAGCGTGGCGATGCTGGTGGCGCCCAGGCAGCGGCCGATCGGCGAATCGTCGCCCTGCGGGCCGTCGAGGGCGCGGATCTGGCGGGCCATGCGCGGCTGGTGCTCGACGCCGCGCAGCTCGACGCTGGCGATGGGGAAGCAGGGGGACTCGTCGTCGCGCAGGGGCTGGCGGGCCGGCGGGGGGCTGGCGCGCAGGCGCACGTCGGGTTCGCGCTCCAGGGACTGGCGCTGCTGGGCCTCGCGCTGCTGCTGGAGCTGGCGCTGGGCGTCGGGGTCGACGGTGCCGGGCGGCAAGGCCTGACCCCAGGCGCCGGGAGCGGCGGCAAGGAGCGCCGCGGCGATCGCGGCCGAGCTTGCCATCGGCGCGCCGATGGCCGGACGCCGCCGCGCGGGCGCCGCTTTTTCACACTTCTTCTGCATCCATGGCCTGCCGTTGATCTGGCGTTGTTTTTCAGCCAGGGCGGACAGGCAGGGGCGGCAATGCGTCACGGAGTGGCGAGGACCAATCCGGCAACCCCGCTATCTCGAGCCGTGACATCCGTTGGATGTCGGCAGGAGACCGGAGGCTTTGCGTCGCCGACTCGCGCCGGTTTTGCCCTGGAAGGTTCGCCCGGCGTGACATCCGTCACGGATGTCTCGCGAATCGAGCGAACTGAAGTAAATGACTGTATCCGCCGGACACAGATCCAGCACCTCGCGACGGGGGGTGATTGACGATCGGGACAGTGTGCGGTAACGGGGTGGAAGGGGCGTTGGCGGCCTCACGGCGCGGTTACTTCTTGTCCGCCGGGTAATGTCCGGCGCGCCCCGTCATCGCGGCCGGGCCGGCGCGCGTTTTCATGCGCATGCAGTCCCCCGTTGGAGGTCCCTCATGCGAATGATCCGTCCCCTGCTGATCGCGCTCGCGGCCGCGCCGCTGATCGCGTCGCTGACCGGATGCGTCGTCGTGCCGGCGCACCGCTATCGCGCCTACGACGCCGGCTATGAAGGCGGCTATGCCGAGCCGGCGTATGTCGCGGGCCCGCCGGTCGTCGGCTACGTCTGGTTCGAAGGCGTCTGGGACTACCGCGGCGGCGGCCGCCGCTGGGTGCCCGGCCACTGGGGCCCGCGCCGCTGAGCGCGGCCCCGCTCACTCGCCGGTTGACTTGCCGGTTGGCTCGCCGCTCAGTTCGGCGAGCAGACGAAGGTGCCCACGCCGCGATAGTCGGACGTGCCCGCCGATACCGTGAAGCCCGCGACGATGCGCACCTTGCCGTTGCCGGCATCGCCGATGGTCAGGCCCATGCCCTGTCCGCTGCCGAAGTAGGCGCCGGTGATCGCCGTCATCGTCGGCGAACTGAAGGGGCGGCCCGTGACCGAGACCGTGCCCTGCTGGCTGCCAGCCGTCGCGGTGATCGCGACGTCCATCGACGCACCGGCGGCCGAGAAGCTGATCGCCGCCGTGCCGGTGGCCTTGCCGAAGTAGACGCTCGACGGACCGTTCACCAGGCTCGGCGAGGTGAACTTGCCGGCGTCGCAGCTGTAGCTGCCGCTCGCCGGGAAGGCGGCCAAGGCGTTGTAGACGACGTAGTGGTAGGCGTTGTTCACCGTCGATTCCAGCAACGCGCTGCCGCTCGAGGTCGTCGCGGTGCCTTTGCTCCAGCGGCCCAGCGCGAAGGTCGCGTCGCCGGCCACGTCGGCGACCGCCTGCGTGGCGCCGGTCAGCGTGTTGCCATTGAGCGTGACCACGCCGCCGGTGCCCAGTTGCTCCAGGGTGTCCGCGCTGCCGATGGTCTGCTGCGAGATGCCGACGAACTGGTAGCGCGGCGCGCTGCCCTTCGCAAACGCCGTGACCGTCGCGGACGACGTACCCCCCGTCGTTCCCCCGGTGGTGGTGCCGCCGGTGGTGGTGCCGCCGGTAGTGCCGCCGGTGGTGCCACCGGTCGTGGGCGTGCCCGTGCTGCCGCCCGCGCTCACATTGCCGTCCGCCGAGGCGCCACCGTCGCCACCGCCGCCGCCGCATGCCGTCAGAGCCGCGACCAGCGGCAGGACCATGAACGCCTTCTTCACTTCGAACTTCATCTCGATTCCCTGGATTGCTGAGTTTTGTTGCCGGATGTGTCCGCGCCACAGGGGGCGGAGTCTGGCGGCATCCGCACAAACCCTGACGGCACTTTTTGGCAATCCCGCGGCGAATCGGCGATGGCGCGCGCTATGCGCCCGCGCTGCCGCGGGGTGTGGGGCGGCGTTCACCCCCCAAGGAATGGAACGCTTGACGGCGGCTCAGCTCGCCTGCTTGAAGGCCATCACGGCCTGGTTGCGCAGCGTGCGCAGCAGCGACAGCTGCTTCTCGTCGAGCACCACGCTGCCCGGATCCGCCTTGTCCGCGTAGATCATCGCGAACGGCGCGCCGCGCAGCGCCATCGGCAGGATCAGGAAGCTGTGCGCCTTGGCCCCGGTCAGGAACCACGCCGGCAGCCGCTCGGCGATCTTGGGCTGCGACGCGTCCGCGATCAGCGTGTCCACGCCCTTGCTGCAGATCGCCGTGAACAGGTCCGCCGCCATGCCCGGCATCACCCGCAGCGGCACGCGGAACATCGGCACCACGCCCTCGACGCCCTCGCCCAGGCCGAAACGGCCGGTGAGCGTCTCCGTCTTGGGATCGCGCAGGCAGAAGATCACCCGCCGGAAACCCAGCCCGCGGTACATGGTCTCCAGGATCATGCGCAGGATCTCGTTGAGCTTGAAGCTCTCGACCATCGCGTTGGTGATGTCCTGGATGCCGGCGGCCAGCATCGCGGCCGCCTCCTCCGGCGAGACCGCGCCGGCGGGCGCCTGCCCCTCCACCATCGTCGCCTGCAGCTGGTGCGGCGACAGCGAGTCCTCCGGCGACGGCGTCAGCGGCGCCAGCAGGCGCTGCGCCGGCGAGTTCTTCGCCAGCTTGATGTCCATCGCCTGCGCCAGCTGCGTGAGCCGCTGGCGCGCCTGGTCGGCCGCCGCCTCGAAGGCCCTGGGCTCGACGCCCAGCGCGCGCGCGTAGCGCTGCGCCATCGCGCGCACCTTGCCGTGCGCCTCGGCCGGATCGCTGTTCAGGATCACGTCGGCCACATCGTTGCTCGCGCGCCCCAGCCAGCGCATCCGGTCGGTCGTGTGGTCCACCAGCCGCGTCGGCGCGTCGCCGTCGGGCCGCTGCATGCTGCGCTGCAGGCTCTCCGGAAAGCCCCACTGCCGCGCCACGCCCAGGCCCAGGTTCTCGTAGCTCAGCCCCAGCACCTGCGCCGAGGCCGCCGCCTCGCTCACCGGCGGCGCGGCCTGCTCGCCCATGCCGCGCTCGGGCCGCACCTGGCGGCGCACCTGCTGCGCCTCCTCGGGCAGGTAGAACTCGGCCAGCAGCCGGCCCAGGCCCTGGAACATCGTCGCGAGGAAGGACTCCTCGTTCTCGCGCGGCACCAGGCACAGCTCGCGCGCCAGCGAGCCCGCCATCAGCGCGCGCAGGAACTCCTCCTTCAGCCGCTGCGCATGACCCTTGTTCTCCATGCGCTCCAGCAGCACCAGCGACAGCGCCAGGTTGCGGATGCCGCCGAAACCCACCAGCGCCACCGCCCGCGACACCGTGCTGATGTGCCCGCCCCCGGCATGGCTGAACTGCACCGTGTTGACCAGCCGCAGCAGCTTGTGGGTCAGCGCCACGTCCTTGAGGATCTCGTTGGACAGCGTGGTGAGGCTCTCGTTCTCGGACTGCGTCATGCGCTGGATGCGCGCCACCGAGTCCGCCATCGCCGGGAAGTCGCTGCGATGCCGCATGCGGCGCAGCAGGAACTCGAGCGTGGCATTGCCGCCCTCGCCCGCCTCCGGCGCCTCGCTGGCCGGATGCAGCCAGGCGGCGAGCGCGTCGTGGAAGGCCTTGGCATCGGACCAGCGCTGCGCCGCCTCGCGCGACAGGCCGCGCATCAGCACGGCGCGCAGCGCGTCGTCGCTGTCGGCGCCGAGGTCGGCCGGCGGATCCAGCGTCTGCTCCATCGCGCGCCGCACGGCGCGCCACGGATCGGGGTCGTAGTTCAGGCGCTGGCCCGACAGCATCTCGCTGAGCATCACCGCCGACGCGAACACGTCCATCACCGGCGAGGCCGGCTCGCCGCGCGCGGCCTCCGGCGAGATGTAGCCCGGCGTGCCGACGATGCGGTTGGGCTTGAGCGCCGCGCCGGCGGGCGCGCCGCTTTGCAGCCGCGCCGCGATGCCGAAGTCCATCACCTTGGGCCGGCCGCTCGAATCGATCAGGATGTTGGACGGCTTGAGGTCGCGGTGCACGACCCCCGCCTGATGCGCGGCGTGCAGGCCGTCCAGGATGCCCAGCATCAGCGTCACGGCCTCGCGCGCCGGCAGCCGGCCGCGCTGGCGCAGCCGCTCCGTCAGCGTGCCGCCCGGCACGTACTCGAAGACCATGTAGGCCTGGCCGGCCTCGATGTCGGCCTCGAAGACCGGCACGATGTTGGGATGCGTGAGCCGGCTGACGGCGCGCGCCTCGTGCAGCCAGGCGTCGACGCTGGCGCGGTCCGTGCCCTGCGTCAGCACCTTCAGCGCGACCTCGCGGTCCAGCCGCGGATCATGCGCCAGCCACACCAGCGCCTGAGCGCCCTGGCCCAGGCCGCGCAGCGGCTTGAATCGCCCGACGGCGGGCGGCATCACGGTCATGAACGGTCCTTGCCGGGCTGGGGCGTGCCCGCGGGCCACCCTGGCTGGGATGAGGCGGCAGCGGAAGAAGCCGGAGCAACCGGGGACGCTGCCGCCGCGGGCGCCGCCGCGGCGCCGGACTCGGCGCGTTCGCGCAGCCGCGAGCGCGGCGCCGCCGTCGCGGCCACGCCGATCGACGGATCGCTCATCGCGCCCAGGCCGCTGTCGCCGGCATCGGCGAGCGCGCCGCTGGCGCCGAGCGCGTCATAGATCTCGCGCAGTCCGAGACCGAGCGCGCGCGCGTAGCGCCGCGTCGCCAGCTCGATGGCCGCCTGCCGCTTGCGCTCGGGCGTGCCCAGCGCGTCGACCAGTTCGTTGGCCAGGCTGCAGGTCAGGCGCAGCAGCTCGATGTCGTCGTCGGCGTGGCGCACCGGCGCCTCCTGCGGCTGGCGGCGCATCATGTGCTGCAGCTCCTCGCCCAGGCCCCAGTACCGGGCCACCGCCAGGCCCAGGCTCTCCAGGTCGCAGCCCAGCACCGCGTAGGCGGCCGACTGCTCGTTCATGCCGCGCGGATTGGGGTTGTCCTCGGTCGCCTCGGGCGCGACCTGCAACTGGCGGATCTGCTGCGCGTCGTCCGGGAAGTGGTACTGCACCAGCAGCCGGCCCAGGTTCTGCATCAGCGAGATCAGATACACCACCTCGCCGTCATAGCCCGCCGGCCGCAGCGCCTGCGACACCTGGCCGGCGCGCTGCACGCGGCGCATCACGCTCTGCATGAACTGCGCCTGGCCGTCGTTCATCGGGCCCGGCCAGGGCTTGAGCGCGCGGGCCGCGTCCTCCAGCCCGTTCAGGCCCAGCATCGCGATCGCGCGCTGCAGGTTCAGCACCGTGCCGCCGCTGGTCGGACCCTGCTGCCGCAGCGCGTTGTTGACGCGCCGGATCAGCTCCAGCGACAGCGCCATGTCCTTGAGCGCCATGGCCGCCAGCTGGCTCCCATGCTGCGATTCCATCGAGGACGAGGCCACCGCCGTCACCAGCCGCGTCGAGGTGCTGGGCAGATGCCCGAAGCGCTGCATCTTGTCCTTGAGCAGCGCGATCGGGCCGCCCTCGTCCTGCTCGGCCGACTGGCGCCAGCCGTCCAGCGCGCGCCAGAAACTGCGCGCCAGGTGATAGCGCTGGCGCGTCTGCCGGTCGCTGGCGCGGTTGACGATCGCGCGCAGCGGCTCGGGGATCGGATAAGGGGTCTCCCAGCCCAGGCGCACCAGCTCGTGGCCCTGCGGCTGCATGCGCTGCATCACCGCCTGCAGGTCGGGCTCGTCCAGCACCGGCTTGCCGGTCAGCAGCCGGTGCAGCACCAGGCCGACGCTGACGACATCCTCCTCGGCCGCCTCGCGCACCGCGCGGCGGGTCGCGGCGTTGAAATCGGCGCTCGCGGGCACGATCTCCTGCGCCACCTCCAGGCCCAGCACGCGGACATGGTTGGCGCCGTCGACCACGAGGTGGCCCAGCTGGATGTCGCGGTGCGCGTGGCCGGCCTCGTGCGCGAAGGCCAGGCCCTCGAGCGCCTGCGCCGCCCATCCGGCCGCGTCCAGCGGCAGCGGCGGGCCGCCGCGGGCCAGGCGCTCCTCGAGCGTCTCGCCCAGCGCGCGGTCGTAGGCGACATAGGGCCAGGGATCGACGCGGCCGGTCTCGACCACGTGCGCCAGGTTCGGGTGATGGATGCGCGAGGCCGCGTCGACGGTCTTCAGCCAGTGCAGCATCGCCGCCTCGCTGTTGGGCTTCTCGCGCGGCATCATCAGGAACATGTCCTGGCCCGACGCCGGGTCGAACACCACCCACAGCATCGAGCGCAGGCTCTTGTGCAGCAGCGCGCGCAGCTCGAAGCGGCCGAAGCGCCGCATCGGGGCGGCGGTGGAGTTTGTGTTGTTGTCAGACACGAGCGATGTGCAGCACCCGTCGGTGCGGGGCCACGGACCTTTTGTAACCTGGATTGGACCGAAAACCCGGCGTCCTCGCCTGAAGAACTGAGGGCGATTCTCCGCTCAGTTCTGTAACTGCGCCCACACCTTTTCCAGGCGCTTGACGCTCACCGGCTGCGGCGTTCTCAGTTCCTGTGCGAAAAGGCTCACCCGCAATTCCTCCAGCTGCCAGCGGAAGTCGTCCATCCGCGCATCCGGCGTGCCCTTGAGCTCCGCGACCCGGCGCGTCCAGCGCTGCTCCAGCGGCCGCAGCTCGGCCAGCAGCTTCTGGTCGCGGGCGGCGTCGGCGCGCAGCTTGTCCAGCCGCAGCGTGATCGCCTTGAGGTAGCGCGGGAAGTGCTGGAGCTGGCTCCACGGCGTCTGCAGCACGAAGCGCTTGGGCATCAGGCGCTGCAGCTGCGCCTGGATGTCGTCGACGACCTCCTTGGACGCGGACCGCGTGTCCTTGAGCTTGCGCAGCGCGCCCTGGTACTCGATGAGGACGGCGTACGCCAGCCGCGCCACTTCCTGCGCGATCAGGTTCAGGCGCGCGCGGCCTTCCTCGAGGCGGGTCTTGAAGCTGAATTCATCGACAGGCAGCGGGTCGGCCAGGAAGGCGCGGTCCAGCGCGACGGCGATCACCTGGTCGCGCAGCTCCTCCGCGGTGCCCAGGCTCATGTAGGCCACCGCCATCTGGGTCAGGTCGGGGATGTTCTTCTCGAGGTACTTCAGCGGCTCCTTGAGCTGCAGCGCGATCAGGCGGCGCAGGCCCGCGCGGTGCTTCGCGGCGGCGAGCTCGGGCTCGTCGAAGACCTCGATCTCGACATGCGCGCCCTTGTCGATCAGGGCCGGGAAGCCGATCAGCGTCTGCGGGCCGCGCCTGATCTCCATGAGCTCAGGGAGCTCGCCGAAGGTCCACGCGGTGTAGGTCTTCGCGGCCTCGGCCGCGGGCTTGGGCGGCGGCGCCACGGTGGCCTTGAGGCCGCGGGAGGCCTTGCCGTCGGTTGATGTCGGCCGTCCTTCGTCGACCGCAGCCCTCACCCCTGCCCTCTCCCGCGAGCGGGAGAGGGAGTTGGCATCGGCGTCAGCGCCAGCACCAGCACCACCACCAGCGTCGGCGTTGGCCTCGTTCGAGGGGGCGGAGGATTGCAGCTTCAGCGCGGCCAGCGCCTGGAAGGCGGAGCGGGCCTGGCCGCCGAGCTCGGCCTTGAGCGTCGCCAGGTGGCGCCCCATGCCCAATTGGCGGCCGTGCTCGTCGACGACGCGCAGGTTCATGAACAGGTGCGCGGGCACCTGCTCCAGCTTGAAGTCGTTGCGCTGCACCGCGAGCTGCGTGCGTTCCTTCACCGCCTTGAGCAGCACGTCGACCAGGGCGCCCTGCGCGAACGGGTGCAGCTCGACGAACTCGGCGACGAACTCGGGCAGCGGCGTCAGCCGGTTGCGCGGCTTCTGGTGCAGGCTCTTCAGCAGCGCCGTCACCTTGGCCTCGAGCATCCCCGACACGAGCCAGTCGACGCGCTCGTCGTTGACCTGGTTGAGCGCGTAGATCGGGACGGTCACCGTCAGGCCGTCGCGCGCGTCGCCGGGCTGGTGCAGGTAGGTCGCCGTGCAATCGACGCCGCCCAGCCGGATCGTCTTCGGGAACGCGTTGCTCGTGACGCCGGCGGCCTCGTGCCGCATCAGCTCGTCGCGGCTGAGCTGCAGCAGCTTCGGGTCGGCCTTGCTGGCCTCGCGGAACCACTTCTCCAGCGTCGCGCCCGAGTACACGTCGGCCGGCAGCTGCTGGTCGTAGAACGCGTAGATCAGCTCGTCGTCGACCAGCACGTCCTGCCGGCGCGACTTGTGCTCGAGCTCCTCGACCTTGGCGATCTGCTTCTGGTTGTGCGCCAGGAAGGGCAGCCGCGTCTCCCAGTCGCCGTTGACCAGCGCCTCGCGGATGAAGATCTCGCGCGCGGCGGCCGCGTCGATGCGGCCGAAGTTCACCCGCTTGTTGTTGTAGAGCACGATGCCGTAGAGCGTCGCGCGTTCGAGCGCGACGACCTCGGCCGCCTTCTTCTCCCAGTGCGGCTCCAGCAGCTGGGTCTTGATCAGGTGACCCGCGATGCCGGGCAGCCATTGCGGCTCGATCGCCGCGATGCCGCGGCCGAACAGCCGCGTCGTCTCCACCAGCTCGGCCGCGACGATCCAGCGGCCCGGCTTCTTGCTCAGGTGCGCGCCCGGATGGCGCCAGAACTTGATGCCGCGCGCGCCCAGGTACCAGTCGTCGTCATCGGCCTTGACGCCGAGGTTGCCCAGCAGGCCCGCGAGCATCGACAGGTGGACCTGCTCGTAGGTGGCCGGCGCGCCGTTCAGGCGCCAGCCGTGTTCGGCGATCACCGTGTGCAGTTGCGAGTAGATGTCGCGCCATTCGCGCACGCGGCGTGGATTGACGAAGTTGTCGCGCAGCAGCTGTTCCTGCTTGCGGTTGGAGAGCTTGTGCTCCCCTTCCCCGCCGCGGCTGTCGCCCAGCCACTTCCACAGCTTCAGGTAGCCCATGAACTCCGACTTCTCGTCGTCGAACTTCTTGTGCTTCTCGTCGGCCTGCTGTTGCTGCTCCATCGGGCGGTCGCGCACGTCCTGGCCGGACAGCGCGCTGGCGATGACCAGCACCTCGCTCAAGGCGTCGCGCTTGCGGGCCTCCAGGATCATGCGGCCCACGCGCGGGTCCAGCGGCAGCTTGGACAGCTCGTGGCCCATCGGCGTGAGCTCGTTGCGCTCGTCGACGGCGCCCAGCTCGTTGAGCAGCTGGTAGCCATCGGCGACGGCCTTGCGCGGCGGCGGCTCGATGAAGGGGAAGTCCTCGACCTGGCCCAGGTGCAGCGCCTTCATCCGCAGGATCACGCCGGCCAGCGAGCTGCGCAGGATCTCGGGATCGGTGAAGCGCGGCCGGCCCAGGAAGTCCTTCTCCTCGTACAGGCGCACGCAGATGCCGTTGCTGACGCGGCCGCAGCGGCCGGCGCGCTGGTTGGCGGCGGCCTGGCTGATGTTCTCGATCTGCAGCTGCTCGACCTTGTTGCGGTAGCTGTAGCGCTTGACGCGCGCCAGGCCGGGGTCGATCACGTAGCGGATGCCGGGCACCGTCAGCGAGGTCTCGGCGACGTTGGTCGCCAGCACGATGCGCGGCTGGCCATGCGGCTGGAAGACGCGGTTCTGCTCCTGCTCGGACAGCCGCGCGAACAGCGGCAGCACCTCCACGCCGGGCGGGTGGTGCTTGCGCAGCGCCTCGGCGGCCTCGCGGATCTCGCGCTCGCCGGGCAGGAAGACCAGCACGTCGCCGCGCCCTTCGCGCCAGAGTTCGTCGACCGCGTCGCAGATGGCGTCGTTGACGTCGTACTCGCGGGATTCCTCGAACGGGCGGTAGCGCTGCTCGACCGGGAACAGCCGGCCCGAGACCATCAGCACCGGCGCCGGGATCATCTCGAGCCCCCGCGCTTCGCTGCCCCCCGAGGGGGTGCCGTCCGGCTCGGGGCGGCCCGTCGCCGGCATCATCTGCAGCCCCCGCGCTTCGCTGCCCCCCGAGGGGGTGCCGTCCGGCTCGGGGCGGCCCGTCGCCGGCATCATCTGCAGCCCCCGCGCTTCGCTGCCCCCCGAGGGGGTGCCGTCCGGCTCGGGGCGGCCCGTCGCCGGCCGGGCCGAGGCGAAGTGCTGCGCGAAGCGGTCCGCGTCGATGGTCGCGGAGGTGACGATGACCTTCAGGTCGGGCCGGCGCGGCAGGATCTCGCGCAGGTAGCCGAGCAGGAAGTCGATGTTCAGGCTGCGCTCGTGGGCCTCGTCGATGATCAGCGTGTCGTAGGCGTGGAGCAGCGGATCGGTCTGGGTCTCGGCCAGCAGGATGCCGTCGGTCATCAGCTTGACCGACGCGCCGGGCTGGAGCCGGTCCTGGAAGCGGACCTTGTAACCGACCACCTCGCCCAGCGGCGACTTGAGTTCCTCGGCGATGCGCTTGGCGACGCTGGAGGCGGCGATGCGCCGCGGCTGGGTGTGGCCGATCAGGCCGCCGCCGTTGCCGCGTCCGCGGCCCATGGCCAGCGCGATCTTGGGCAGCTGCGTGGTCTTGCCCGAGCCGGTCTCGCCGCAGACGATCACGACCTGGTGCTCGGCGAGCGCCCGCATGATCTCCTCGCGGCGGCCGGAGACGGGCAGCGATTCGGGGAACTCGATCGGCGGGATCGGGTTGGCGGGCGCGGGGGGCCGAGGAGCGGCCTGCTGGCGCGGGCGGCGCGGCGGACGCGGGGCGCGTTCCGTCTTCGGGGCCGCCGGGGCGGGGGCGTTGATGTTCTGACTCACGGGGCGCGGATTATCTCGCGCCCCGCGAGCGGGGGCCGGTATTGTCCCCTCGCCCCCTTCGGGGAGAGCACCCGTGTCAAGCGCTGCGGCTTACCAACCCCCTCGCCCCCCGCGAGGGGGAAGAGGGCGGGGGAGAGGGGGTGCTTCGAAGAGCAGCAGCGCTGTGGCACGAGCCCCCTCTCCCCTCCCTCTCCCCGCTGGGGCGAGGGGGTTTACTGCGCCGTCCGGCTTTTCTTACCCCCTCGCCCGCTTGCGGGGAGAGGGTCTTACTTCTTCTCGTCAGGCATCTCCGCGTAGGTGATCACGTTGATCGTCGCGCCCTGCGGATCCTGGATCGTCGCCATGCGTCCGACGGTGGGCACCTCCATGATCTCCATCAGCACCTTGCCCCCCAATGCCTTGGCCTGCGCGACCGTCTCGTCGACGTTGTCCACGGTCACGTACACGCCCCAGGCGGGCGGCATGCCCTGCTGCGGGCAGGCCATCAGTCCGCCGATCGCGTCCTCCCCGCCCTTGGCGGTCTTGATCAGGTGGTACGGCGGCGCCTGCGACGGCCCGCCCGGCATCGGCATCACGTCGATCTTCCAACCGAACAGCTTGCCGTAGAACTCCGAGGCCTTCTTCGGGTCGGTGGTCAGCAGCTCCGACCAGCTGAAGGCGCCATGCGTCTTGAACACGTCCATCATTCGCTCCTGGGGGGTGTTGCGGTGGCGCCATGCTCCGCTGCCGGACGGTGTCCCGCAAGTGACCTTGCCGCCGCGTTGCGGGGACAGCCTGTTGCACAATCCGCGCCCATGAGCCTGGTCTTCCCCCATACCTTCGTGCCGTGGTTTCGCGCGGTGGCCCCCTATATCCATGCGTACCGCGGAGAAACCTTCGTCGTCGGGATGACCGGGGAAATGATCGCGGCCGGCAAGCTCAACAGCTTCGTCCAGGACCTGGCCATCATGCATGCGATGGGCATCAAGATCGTGCTGGTGCATGGATTCCGCCCGCAGGTGAACGAGCAACTCGCGCTCAAGGGCCATCAGCCGCAATACAGCCACGGCATGCGCATCACCGACGGCATCGCGCTGGACAGCGCCCAGGAAGCCGCCGGCCAATTGCGCTTCGAAATCGAGGCGGCGTTTTCGCAAGGCCTGCCCAACACCCCGATGGCCAATTCCACGGTGCGCGTCGTGTCGGGCAATTTCCTGACCGCGCGCCCCGTGGGCATCGTCGACGGCGTCGATTTCAAGCACTCCGGCATCGTGCGCCGCGTCGATGCCGCCGCGATCCAGCGCGCCATCGATATCGGCGCCATCGTGCTGATGTCGCCCTTCGGTTTCTCGCCTACCGGCGACGCCTTCAATCTGATGATGGAAGACGTCGCCACCGAAACCGCGATCGCGCTGCAGGCCGACAAGCTGCTGTTCATGACCGAGGTCGAGGGCGTGCGTGAAAACCCCGACGACCCGGAAAGCGCGATCGACACCGAACTGGCGCTGGCCGACGCGAAACGGCTCATCGCCAAACTCCCGCCGCCGACCCAGCCGACCGACGTGGGCTTCTACCTGAAGTACTGCGTGAAGGCCTGCGAATCGGGCGTGGAGCGCTCCCACATCCTGCCCTTCGCCGTCGACGGCGCGATCCTGCAGGAGGTCTATACCCACGACGGCATCGGCACGATGGTCGTCGACGAGAAACTCGAAAGCCTGCGCGAGGCGACCCACGACGATATCGGCAGCCTGATCGCGCTGATCGAACCGTTCGAGCGCGACGGCACGCTGGTCAAGCGCGAGCGCAGCGAAATCGAACGCGACATCGAGACCTATACCGTCATCGAGCACGACGGCGTGATATTCGGCTGCGCGGCGCTGCACCCCTACCAGGAGGCGCGCACCGCCGAGATGGCCGCGCTCACCGTGTCCAGCGCCGTGCAGGGCCAGGGCGATGGCGAACGCATCCTCAAGCGCATCGAGCAGCGCGCCAAGGCCATGGGCCTGAACAGCATCTTCGTGCTGACGACGCGCACCATGCACTGGTTCATCAAGCGCGGTTTCCAGCCGGTCGATCCGAACTGGCTGCCCGAGGAACGCAAGCGCAAATACAACTGGGACCGGCGCTCGCAGGTCCTGGTCAAGAAACTCAGCTGATCCCGGCATCCCTGCATCCCCGCGCCAGCCGCCGAGACAGCCGGCCGGCGCACTCCCCCCCAACACTTTTTGAGCATCGAGGTTTGATATGGCCCGCACCGTGCAATGCGTTTATCTGAAGAAGGAAGCCGAGGGCATGGACTTTCCGGTCTATCCCGGCGAACTGGGCAAGCGCATCTACGACAACGTCTCCAAGGAAGCCTGGGCCGCCTGGATGAAGCACCAGACCATGCTGGTCAACGAAAACCGCCTGAATCTGGCCGACCAGCGCGCCCGCCAATACCTCGCGCGGCAGATGGAGCAGTTCTTCTTCGGCGCCGGCGCGGAGCAGCCCGCCGGATATGTGCCGCCGTCGGCCTGATTTCCAACCGGCATGAGCAGGGGGATCCCGATTCCCTGCAACCGGTCACCGTTGGTCACCGATTCCCGATGCCGAATTCGTGTCAGCCCGCACACAGGCTTTGATGCAGGGGGCGCAAAAAACTGGTTGGAAATGCCTTCCGGAACACGCTCCCGGCATTTACCCCCTTGCGGACATACTCGATTCCCTGCCTATAATGCGGCAATCCCTTTTCAGGGTAGCCGTTGAACTACGCGAGGAATTGCATAAATGGCATCGCTCAAAGACCTCCTGGCCCAGCGGGCCGCCCTCGAACAGCAAATCGCCGAAACCCAGGAGCGCGAGCGCTCCGACGCGATCGGCAAGGTGAAGTCGCTGATGCAGGAATACGGCCTGACGGTCGCCGACCTGACCGCGCGCGCCGCCAAGACGAGTTCCGCCAAGTCGTCCAAGGTCGCGGCCAAGTACCGCAACCAGGCCACCGGCGAAACCTGGAGCGGCCGCGGCCTGCAGCCGAAGTGGCTGAAAGCCGCGATCTCCGGCGGCGCCAAGCTGGAAGATTTCGTCATCTGATCGTCGCCTGACGATGCCGGCGCCGCGCGCCGGCGCGCCTCGGAAGCCACCTTCGGGTGGCTTTCTGCTTTCCGGCCCTGCTTTCGGGCCTCGTCCCCTGCCTCGGCCCGCGCCAGGCCCTTCACGTAAACTGCCGCGGTGATTCCGCCCGGCTTTATTCAGGACCTTCTGGCCCGCGTCGACATCGTCGACATCGTGGGCCGCCACGTCGACCTCAAGAAGGCCGGCATCAACCACAAGGGCCTGTGCCCCTTCCACGGCGAGAAGTCCCCCAGCTTCATCGTCAGCCCCTCGCGCCAGACCTACCACTGCTTCGGCTGCGGCCAGCACGGCAACGCCGTGGGCTTCCTGATGGAGCACCTGGGCATCGGTTTCGTCGACGCGGTGCGGGACCTCGCGCAGCAGGCCGGCATGCAGGTGCCCGAGGACGACCGCAGTCCGCAGCAGCGCGAGCAGGAGAAGGCGCAGAAGCAGCGCCAGGCGACGCTCACCGAGGTCCTGGCCAAGGCCGGCCAGCATTACCGCCAGCAGCTCAAGGGCAACGCGCGCGCGATCGAGTACCTCAAGGGACGCGGACTGACCGGCCAGATCGCGCTGCAGTTCGGCCTGGGCTACGCGCCGGATGGCTGGCGCTCGCTGGCCAGCGCCTTCCCGTCCTACGACGATCCGCTGCTGGTGGAGACCGGCCTGGTCATCCTGCAGGACGACCCCGGCAAGAGCGAGGCCGAGCAGCGCCGCTACGACCGCTTCCGCGACCGCGTGATGTTCCCGATCCGCAACGTGCAGGGCGAGGTCATCGGCTTCGGCGGGCGCGTGCTCGACAAGGGCGAGCCCAAGTACCTGAACTCGCCCGAGACGCCGGTCTTCCACAAGGGCAAGGAGCTCTACGGCCTCTACGAGGCACGCCCCGCGATGCGCCGCCGCGGCTACGCGCTGGTGGTCGAGGGCTACATGGACGTGGTCGCGCTGGCGCAGCACGGCTTCGGCAACGCGGTGGCGACGCTGGGCACGGCCTGCACGCAGGACCATGTGCAGAAGCTGTTCCGTTTCACCGAGTCGGTGGTGTTCAGCTTCGACGGCGATGCCGCCGGCCGCCGCGCCGCCGGCCGCGCGCTGGAAGCCGCCCTGCCCCACGCCAACGAGACGCGCACGATCAAGTTCCTGTTTCTGCCGACCGAGCACGATCCGGATTCCTACGTGCGCGAGCTCGGCGCCGAGGCCTTCGAGCGCTGCGTCGAGGGCGCGGTGCCGCTGTCGCGCCAGCTGATGGAGAGCGCCGCGGAGGGTTGCGACCTCGGCACGCCGGAGGGCCGCGCGAAGATGCTGAGCGTGGCCAAGCCGCTGTGGGCGGCGCTGCCGGACGGCCTGCTGAAGCGGCAGCTGCTGGGCGAACTGGCCCGGCGCGCGCAGTTGCCGGATGCGGAGCTGCAGGCGCTGTGGGCCAACGCGCTGCCGCCGGCGGTGCCGGGCTCCCGGCCGCGGGCCGAGCGCCCCGCCGCCGCGCCCCGGGCCCAGCCCAGAGCCGCGGCACCGGATGCCGGCGGCCCGCACGACGAGCCCTACTTCGACATCCCCGCGTCCGCCTATGGCGACGAAGGCGCCTCGGGTGGCGATCTCCACATGCCCCATGACGCCTATCCCGCCGAGGCGGGGGGCGCGCCGTCGGGCGCCCCCCGGGGCGGGGAATCGCCCAAACGCAAGTGGGAGCCCAAGGGGGAGTTCAAAGGCAAGGGAAAGGGCAGCTGGGGCAAGGGCGAGTGGCGCAAGCGCGACCAGGACCCGACGATGGGCATGCCGCTCGAACTGCCGCCGGCGCCGATGAACCTGGCCGTGCGCATGCTGCTGCTGCATGGCGAGCTCTGGCATCGGATCGGCGAGCAGGACCTCGAACTGCTGCACGCCCTGCCCGGCGAGCATGGCGAGCTGATCGCCTGGCTGGAGCGCTTCCTGATCGACAACGGCCCCTCGCCCTGGGCGGTGCTGCAGGTCGCGCTGCAGGAGGCCGGCCTGATGGAACTGGCCCAGCGCGTCAGCGGCGGGCCGCTGCTCGCGCCGCCGTCCGAGGACCACGTGGAGGCGGAATTCCGCGTCACGATGGGCAAGCTCTGGGTCGGCCGGCTGCAGGCCGAGGCCGACCGGATCGCCCGCAGCCCGCAGCCGGACATGGTCCGGTTCCAGGCGATTCAGCGGCAGATTCGCGATTTGAAGACGATCTGAGCTTTCTTTTTGACCGAAAAGGAAACTTCGCAGATAATCAAGGGTTTTCGCGCGTCAAGAGTGACCGCAGCGCCAACCGGTCCCCGGCCCCCCACTGACCCTGGGTTCATACACAAAGTGGCCAACCTTCACCGCCTGGGCTGCAACTTCAACGGTTCACGCTAGCCTTCACGCGCAAAGCCTTGAATGGCAGACGGTTTGCCCCGATCTGACGTTCCAGGCCCGAGTTCGAGCCGCCTGGGCTCGCCGCCGCCGCATAGCCCGCAAGTGCCGGGAGTTTGCGGGCGCCGGCGACGCAGGTGGCCGTTTGCATTTGTCAGCGCTTTCCCAGCGCGCCCCGCGAATAGATTCCGCACCTACTGGCTCCGAGCCAACGAGGAACTGCATGACCGCCAAAAAGACCGCGTCCAAGGCCGCCGCCGCAGAAACCGAAGAAGTCAAGAAGCCGGCCGCGAAGGCCGCCGCCAAGACCACCAAAGCCGCCACCGCGTCCACCGACGACGCCAAGCCCAAGCGCGGCCGCAAGCCCAAGGCCGAGACCGAGTCGAAGAAGCCCGCCGGCAAGGCCAAGGTCGAGGAAGAGGACGAGGACTTCAGCGACGTGGACGCGGACGCCGACGGCGAGGTCGAAGGCGAGGCCGACGCGGAAGTCGAGACCGTCGAGGTTGAGGAGGTCGGCGAGGACAAGCCCAAGGCCAAGCCGCTGCGCATGAAGGTCAGCCGCGCCAAGGAGCGCGCGCTGATGCGCGAGTTCGGCCTGGACGAGACCGCGCTGACCGAAGAGGAAGTCGCCAAGCGCCGCCAGGAGCTCAAGACCCTCATCAAGATGGGCAAGACGCGGGGTTTCCTGACGCATCAGGAAATCAACGACCACCTGCCCGAGAAGCTGATCAACGAGGAAATCCTCGAGGCGATCGTGTCGATGCTCAACGACATGGGCATCGCCGTGTACGAGCAGGCGCCCGACGCCGCCACGCTGCTGATCCAGGGCTCGACCTCGCCCACGGCCACCGAGGAGGAAGCGGAAGAAGCCGCGGAAGCCGCGCTGTCGACCGTCGATTCCGAATTCGGCCGCACGACCGACCCGGTGCGCATGTACATGCGCGAGATGGGCACCGTCGAGCTGCTGACCCGCGAGGGGGAGATCGAGATCGCCAAGCGCATCGAAGGCGGCCTGCAGGCGATGATGCTGGCCATCTCCGCCTCCCCGACGACGATCGCCGAGATCCTGGCCATGGCCGCCAAGATCCGCGCCGGCGAGATGCAGATCTCGGAAGCCGTGGACGGCTTCGTCTCCGATGACGAGGCGGACGACTACGTCGCGGAAGAGGACTTCGACGAGTTCGACGAAGAGGACGACGACGACGGCGCCGGCGGCTCCAAGGCGCTGACCAAGAAGCTGGAAGAGCTCAAGAACGCCGCGCTGGCGAAGCTGGACTCGCTGGCCGCGAACTTCGACAAGATGCGCAAGGCCTTCGAGAAGGACGGCTACAAGTCGGCCAACTACAACAAGGCCCAGACGGCCATCAGCGCCGAGCTGATGACGATCCGCTTCACCGTCAAGACGATCGAGAAGCTGTGCGACATCCTGCGCTCGCAGGTGGACGACGTGCGCCGCTTCGAGCGCGAGATCCGCAAGATCGTCGTGGACAAGTGCGGCATGCCGCAGGAACACTTCATCAAGACCTTCCCGCCCAACGTGCTGAACCTGCAGTGGGCCGAGAAGGAAGTGGCCTCGGGCAAGCCGTACGCGAACATCATGTCGCGCAACCTGCCGGCCATCCAGGAGCTGCAGCAGAAGCTGATCGACATCCAGGGCAAGGCCGTGGTGCCGCTGGACGACCTCAAGGGCATCAACAAGCGGATGAACGAGGGCGAGAAAGCCTCGCGCGACGCGAAGAAGGAAATGATCGAGGCCAACCTGCGCCTGGTCATCTCGATCGCCAAGAAGTACACCAACCGCGGGCTGCAGTTCCTGGACCTGATCCAGGAAGGCAACATCGGCCTGATGAAGGCGGTGGACAAGTTCGAATATCGCCGCGGCTACAAGTTCTCGACCTACGCGACATGGTGGATCCGCCAGGCCATCACGCGCTCGATCGCGGACCAGGCCCGCACCATCCGCATCCCGGTTCACATGATCGAGACGATCAACAAGATGAACCGCATCTCGCGCCAGCACCTGCAGGAATTCGGCTTCGAGCCGGACGCGCCGACGCTGGCCGAGAAGATGGAGATGCCGGAGGACAAGATCCGCAAGATCATGAAGATCGCGAAAGAGCCGATCTCCATGGAAACGCCGATCGGGGACGACGACGACAGCCACCTGGGCGACTTCATCGAGGACACCAACAACACCGCGCCGATCGAGGCGGCCATGCAGGCCGGCCTGCGCGAGGTGGTGAAGGACATCCTCGACAGCCTGACCCCGCGCGAGGCCAAGGTGCTGCGCATGCGCTTCGGCATCGAGATGAGCACGGACCACACGCTGGAGGAAGTCGGCAAGCAGTTCGACGTCACCCGCGAGCGCATCCGCCAGATCGAAGCCAAGGCGATCCGCAAGCTCAAGCATCCGTCGCGCAGCGACAAGCTGCGCACGTATCTGGACAACCTGTAAATCCCCCTGCCCCCCGGCTGCCGGACGGCAGCCGGACTTCGGGCACCGGGTTTGCCTCATCGACCGGCCACCGTCTTCGGACGCTGGCCGGTTTTTCATTTCGAGGCGCTGTCGCCTGGCGTGTTCCGGCATTCGCCCGCCCGTCGGGGGAGGTGTCGCGCTGGCGCCGATGGCCCCCGGAGCGAGGGCTTATCACCACGCTTGGCCCAGGGTGACGCGGCTACACTGAGACTTCCTTCACACCTCACACCTGCCAGGCCGATGACCCAGATCCGCGAGCGCACCGTCCTGTTTGCCGATTTGCGCGGCAGCACGGCGCTGTTCGAGACACTGGGCAACGCGGAGGCCTCGGGACTGGTGACGCAGACGGTGGCGCTGGTGGGCCAGGCGGTCGACGAGCACCGTGGCGACATCGTCAAGACGCTGGGCGATGGGCTGATGGCCGCGTTCGACAACCCGCGCGACGGCATCAAGGCCGCGATGCGGATGCAGGAACTCCTGATCAGCACCTCCGCGCGCAGCGAGCGCCTGCGGCACACGCACCTGCAGATCGCGCTCGCCAGGGGCGAAGTGGTCGAGATCCATGGCGACTGCTTCGGCGATGCGGTCAATGTCGCGGCGCGGCTGCTGGACCATGCCGGCGACGGCGAGACCGTCGTCACCGCCGAGGTCGTGGTCGGGCTGACCAGCGCGCAGAAGGCGCGCTTCCGCAGCCTGGACCACATCAGCGTGCGCGGCCGGGCCGAGCCGGTCCACATCTACGTGCTGGACCAGGGCCGCGGCGACCCGGCGGCGACGCAGTTCGGCGAGATCGTCCGCAGCGCCGCGCCGGAAGGCATCCGGCTCGTGTGGCAAGACCTGGACCGCGTCTTCGACATCGACCAGATGCCCGTCGTGCTGGGCCGCAGCACGCAGGCGACGTACTGCATCACCGATGTCCGCGTGAGCCGCTCGCATGCGCGCATCGACTGGCAGGGCAGCAGCTTCAGCCTGACCGACCTCAGCTACAACGGCACCTTCGTGCGCTTCGGCGCCGGCGGCCAGACGCTGAGCCTGCGCCGCGGCTCCTGCACGCTGCATGGCGCCGGCGCGATCGGCCTGGGCGGCCCGCCGTCCGAGACGCAGGCGCCGACGGTCCGCTTCGAGGTGCTGCACCTGGCCGAATCCGCCTCCCCGCTGCTGTCGCGGCGCGGGTTCTGAGCGGCCGGCGACTTTCCCGCCGTCCCGCGCGCTCGCGGTCCCGGCCTCCCTCCGCCCCTTTCCGTCCCTTCGATGTCCTTCCGCCCCGAACCCGAACACACCCACGGGCGCGCGCCGACGATCGGCGTGCTGCTGGTCAACCTCGGCACGCCCGACGCGCCGACGCCCGCGGCCACGCGCCGCTACCTGGCGCAGTTCCTGTCCGACCCGCGCGTCATCGAGATCCCCAAGGCCGCCTGGTGGCCGATCCTGCACGGCGTGATCCTGCGCACGCGGCCCGCGAAGTCGGCGCGGAAGTACGCCAGCATCTGGACCAAGGAGGGCTCGCCGCTGATGGTCTGGACGGTGAAGCAGGCCAAGCTGCTGCAGGGCCAGCTCGGCGAGATGGGCCACCGGGTGAAGGTGCTGCCGGCGATGCGCTATGGCAATCCGTCGATCGCGTCGCAGCTCGACGCGCTGCGGGCCGGCGGCGCGACCCGCGTGCTGGTGCTGCCGGCCTATCCGCAGTACTCGGGCGCGACGACGGCGAGCGTCGCCGACGACGTCGCGCGCTGGTCGATGACGCAGCGTCACCTGCCCGAGTTCCGCTTCATCAACCGCTACCACGACGACAAGCGCTACATCGCCGCGCTGGCCGAGAGCGTGCGCGCCCACTGGAAGGCCGAGGGCCGCGGCGAGCTGCTGGTGATGAGCTTCCACGGCATGCCCGCGCGCACGCTCGCGCTGGGCGATCCCTACCACTGCGAATGCCTGAAGACCGGCCGCCTGCTGGCCGAGGCGCTGGGGCTCTCGCACGCGCAGTACAAGGTCACCTTCCAGAGCCGCTTCGGCAAGGCGCGCTGGCTGGAGCCCTACACCGAGCCGACGCTGCGCGAGCTGGCCGGCCGCGGGCTGAAGTCGGTCGATCTCATCTGCCCGGGCTTCTCGGCCGACTGCATCGAGACGCTGGAGGAGATCGACATGGAGGCGCGCGAGGCCTTCCTGCACGGCGGCGGCCAGCGCTTCAGCTACATCCCCTGCCTGAACGATCGGCCCTCGCATGTGCGGGCGCTGGCGGCGATCGCGGAGCAGCACCTGCAAGGCTGGCCGACGGCCGCCGTGACTGATGGGGCCGAGAAGGACGCCCAGGCGGCCGCCCTCGCCCGCCAGCGCGAGGCCGCGATCGCGGCCGGCGCCACGCGCTGAGCGCCGGGCGCGCCGCTCAGCCCAGCGCCACCGCCGCCTGCCGGCGCGCCCGGCGCGCGCCCAGCCACTTCATGACGCGCGGCAGCAGCAGCACGATCGCGACGATGCCCAGCAGGAAGGCGGACATCGGGCGCTCGAAGAACACGCCCCAGTGGCCGCCACCGATGGCCACGCCATTGCGCAGGTGCGCCTCGGCCAGCGGGCCCAGGATCATGCCCACCACCACCGGCGCGGTCGGGAAGTCGAAGCGCCGCATCACCACGCCCAGCAGGCCGATGGCCAGCATCAGGTAGAGGTCGAAGGCGCTCTGGCGCATGCCGTACACGCCGACGGTGGCGAAGATCAGGATGCCGGCGTACAGCGGCGCGCGCGGGATGCGCAGCAGCTTCACCCACAGCCCCACCAGCGGTAGGTTCAGCACCAGCAGCATGACGTTGCCGATGTACAGCGACGCGATCAGCGCCCACACCAGGCCCGACGAGGTCGTGAACAGCTGCGGACCGGCCTGGATGCCGTAGTTCTGCAGCGCCGACAGCAGGATCGCCGCGGTCACCGAGGTCGGGATGCCCAGCGTCAGCAGCGGCACCAGCGTGCCGGTGACGGCCGCGTTGTTGGCGGCTTCCGGACCGGCCACGCCCTCGATGGCGCCGACGGTGCCGAACTCCTCCTTGTGCTTGGAGAGCTTGCGCTCGGTCGCGTAGCTCAGGAAGGTCGGGATCTCGGTGCCGCCGGCGGGGATCACGCCGAAGGGGAAGCCCAGCCCGGTGCCGCGGATCCACGCCGGGATCGAGCGCTTCCACTCCTGGCGCGTCATGTGCACGCGGCCCATGGTGTTCATCGTCAGGTTGCTGCGCCCTTCGTAGAGCGCCACGTACAGCGTCTCGCCGACCGCGAACAGCCCCACCGCCACCAGCACCGTCTCGATGCCGTCCATGAACTCGGGGATGCCGGCGGTGTAGCGGATCTGGCCTGTGATCTGGTCCATGCCGACCAGGCCCATCGCCAGGCCGACGAACAGCGCGGTCATGCCGCGCAGCGTGCTCTGGCCCAGCACCGCGCTGACGGTGGTGAAGGCCAGCAGCATCAGGCAGAAGTACTCCGGCGGGCCCAGCGTCACGGCGAAGTCCGCCAGCACCGGCGCGAACAGCGTCACCAGCACCGTCGCGACCGTGCCGGCGAAGAACGAGCCGATCGCCGCCGTGGCCAGCGCCGCGCCGGCGCGGCCGTGGCGGGCCATCTTGAAGCCCTCGAGCGCGGTCACCATGGTGCCGGTCTCGCCCGGGGTGTTGAGCAGGATGGAGGTGGTCGAGCCGCCGTACATCGCGCCGTAGTAGATGCCGGCGAAGAAGATCATCGACGCGGTCGGGTCGACCTGCGCGGTGATCGGCAGCAGCATCGCCACGGTCACCGCCGGGCCGAGGCCGGGCAGCACGCCGATGGCGGTGCCCAGCGCGCAGCCGACGAAGGCCCACATCAGGTTCACGCCCGAGGCGGCCGTGGCGAAGCCACCCATCAGGTGGGTCCAGAGGTCTTGCATGTCAGGACTCCGGTGGGCTCAGAGCCAGCCGCCGGCCGTGATGGCCGGCAGGTTCAGGGCGAGCAGCTTGTTGAAGAGCCAGAACACCGGGGCCGCGATCAGCAGCCCGGTGATGGCGTCGATGAGGACCTGGCGCGCGCCGCCATGGCCCTTGCCCTCGGCGCGGCGCAGGCCGCGCACGGCCAGCATGAAGCACAGCGTGCAGGCGAGCACGAAGCCGATGGTGGTGATCAGCGCCGCGTTGGCGACCACGCCGCCGGCGACCCACAGGGCCGACAGCCAGTCGGCGCGCGGCGCGCCGGAGGGCGGCTCCATCGAGCGGTAGCCGCCGGTGCGGGCCTCCCATACCAGCCAGGCGCCGCACAGCACCAGCACCGCGGCGACGAACCACGGCAGCGCGTTCGGGCCGATGCCGGCATAGCCCGCGTCGGACGGGATCGCGCTGGCCCCGAAGGCCATCACGCCGCCGACGGCGACCGCCGCGACACCGACAAGGGTTTGATGGAGCGGGCCCGGCGCGGCCTGCTCGATGGAATCAGTCATGGGGAACTCCCGGTCCGAGATCAAACCATGCCGGACTTGTGCATGATCGCGCGCAGCGACGCGAACTCGCGGTCGACGAAGTCCTCGAAGTCCTTGCCGGTCAGCACGGCCGGCGTCCAGCCGTTCTTGTCCAGCGCCTCGGTCCAGGCCTTGGATTTCGTGGCCTTGACGATGTAGTCGATCAGCACCTGGCGCTGCTGCGGCGTGATGCCGGGCGCGCCGTACACGCCGCGCCAGTTGCCGATCTCGACGTTGTAGCCGAGCTCCTTCATCGTCGGGATGTCCAGGCCCTTGAGGCGCTGCGGGGCGGTGATCGCGATCGGGCGCATCTTGCCGCTCTCGATGTAGGGCTGGAACTCGCTGTAGCCGCTGCCGCCGATGGTGACGTTGCCGCCCAGGATCGCGGCCACCGCCTCGCCGCCGCCGCGGAAGGCGACGTAGTTGACCTTGGTCGCGTCGACGCCGACCTCATGCGCCAGCATCGCCGCGGCGATGTGCTCGGTGGCGCCGCGCGAGCCGCCGCCCCACTTCACCGAGCCGGGATCCTTCTTCAGCGCCTCGACCACGTCCTTCATCGTCTTGTAGGGCGAGTTGGCGGGCAGCACGAAGACGTTGTACTCGCTGGTCAGGCGCGCGATCGGCGTGGCCTGCGTCAGGCTCACCGGCTGCTTGCTGGTGATCAGCCCGCCCAGCATCACCGCGCCCATCACCATCATCGCGTTCGGGTCGCCCTTGGCGGCGTTGACGAACTGCGCCAGGCCGATGGCGCCGGCGGCGCCGCCCTTGTTCTCGAAGGTCACCGCGCCCGCGGCGCCGGCGTCCTGCAGCGCCTTGCCCAGCGCGCGGCCGGTCATGTCCCAGCCGCCGCCCGGATTGGCCGGCACGAGGATCTTCAGCGCCGCCGCGGCGCGCGCGCTCAGCGGCAGCCCGGCGGTGGCCAGCGCGGCCAGCGCGGCCGCGGACTTGAGGAACTGGTCTCGACGCATGCTCATGTCTCCTGGGTTGTCGCGCCGGGGCGGAGCTCGCGCCCGGCGTTCGTTGTAGGGGCGCATCCTGCACACGGCGGCTTTCAATCGGCTGTCGCCAAGCTCAGGGTTCACCCTGAGCGGCGGCGGCGCGGCGGCTGTCGGACACTGGCGCGATGAGGCTGTTTTTCGTCGAGGACAACGCGGCGCTGCAGACCACGGTCGCGCGCTCGTTCGAGCGCCGCGGCATCCAGGTGCACGGTTTCGCCGAAGGCCGCCCGGCGCTCGAGCGCTGGCGCGCGCATCCGCCCGACGTGGTGCTGCTGGACCTGTCGCTGCCCGACATGGATGGCCTGGACCTGCTGTCCGCCGCGCGCGCCGCGCAGCTGACGACGCCGGTGATCATCCTCACCGCGCGCGGCACCGTCGGCGACCGCATCCTGGGCCTGAACATCGGCGCCGACGACTACCTGCCCAAGCCCTTCGACCTCGACGAGCTCGAGGCGCGGGTGCGGGCGCTCGCGCGGCGCAGCCGCGGCTCGCCGGGCGCCGCGGGCGCCGCAGGCGGTGTGGGCGCGGCGGCCGCGATGGAGACCGAGGCCTTCTGCGGCCTGCGCGTCGACGCCGACAGCGGCGCGGTCTATCACCTGGGCCTGCCGCTGGACCTGCCGCCGCGCGAGGCCGCGCTGCTGCGCGCGCTGCTGGCGCGGCCCGGCCACGCGGTGGCGAAGGAGCGGCTCACCGGGATCGTCTTCGCCGACGACCTGGACGTGCAGCCCGACGCGGTGGAGGTGGTCGCCTACCGGCTGCGCAAGCGGCTGCCGGCCGGCAGCGTGAAGCTGGTGACGCTGCGCGGGCTGGGCTACCTGCTGAAGGCGGCGGATTGAAGCGCTTCTCGTCCATGCGCAGCCGGCTGCTGGCCGGCATCCTCGTGCCGGTGGGCCTGCTGATCGCGGCCAACGCGCACCGCCTCTACCAGGACGCGCTCAAGGCCATCGACACCGCCTACGACCGCACGCTGCTGGCCTCGGCCAAGACCATCGGCGAGCAGCTCGACGTGGCCGGCACACGCGACGCGCCGCGGCTCGTCTCCGAAGTCCCCTACGCGGCGCTCGAGGCCTTCGAGGCCGACAACCGCAGCCGCATGTTCTATCGCATCACCGGCTTCCAGGGCGAATGGGTCTCGGGCTTCGACGACCTGCCCGCGTGGCGCGGCACGCTGCCGGACCGCGGCGCCTACGCGGCGCTGGTCGATTTCTACGACGACGTCTACCAGGGCGAGCCGATCCGCGTCGCGGTGCTCAAGCAGCCGGTGGCGGGCGAGGCGGGCCTGGGCGTGGCGACCATCCAGGTCGCCGAGACGCTGGAGATCCGCCGCACGCTGGCGCGCCAGGTGCTGGTCTCCACGCTGTGGCGGCAGGCGGCGCTGCTGGCGGTGATCGCGATCGTGGTATGGGGCGTGGTGCTGCTGGCGACGCGGCCGGTGCGCGAGCTCAGCCGCGTCATCGCCGCGCGCGGCGACGACGACGTCAGCCCCATCCCGCTGCCCAGCGTCCCGGCCGAGCTCGCGCCGCTGGTCGCCGCCGTCAACGAGGCCTGGCAGCGCCAGGCCGGGCTGCTCGCGCACCAGAAGCGCTTCGTGCGCGACACCTCGCACCAGCTGCGCACGCCGCTGGCGGTGCTCAAGGCGCAGGTGCAATCGGCGCGGCGCGGCGACCTGCCGGCGGCCCAGGCCATCGACGAGATCGGCGTCACCGTCGACGGCGCGACCGCGCTGGCGAACCAGATGCTCGCGCTGGCCAAGGTCGAGCAGTTGCGCCAGCAGGGCGATCCGCCGCGGCTGGACCTGGCCGGCACCGTGCGCGAGGTCGCGCTGGACCTGGCGCCGCTGATCGCCGATGCCGAGCTCGATTTCGATCTCGCCACCGAGCCCGCGCCGGTGCGCGGCCACGAGTGGGCGCTGCGGGAGCTGGTGCGCAACCTGCTGCACAACGCGCTGCGCCACTGCCCGCACGGCGGCCGCCTGGCGGTGGACCTGCGCGGCGGCGACGCGGTGGTGCTGCGCATCAGCGACAGCGGGCCCGGCATCCCGGCCTCGCTGCGGCCCAAGCTGGGACAGCCGTTCGCGGCGGGACCCAATGGCGGCTCCGGCCTGGGGCTGGCGATCTGCCGCGAGATCGTCGGCTCGCTGGGCGGCACGCTGGCGCTGGACAACCGCGAGCGGGACGGGGTCATCGACGGACTGGACGCCGTGGTCCGGCTGCCTTCGGCAGCATCGACGGATCCCCTGTCGACATAGGACAATCCGCGCCCGATGGCTGCTTCCTCCCGCTCCTCCACCGAACTCGCCGCCCTGCGCCTGGACAAGTGGCTCTGGGCCGCGCGCTTCTACAAGACCCGCTCGATCGCCGTCGAGGAGATCGGCAAGGGCCGCGTGACCGTCAACGGCCAGGCGGCGAAGGCCTCGCGCGACGTGCGCGTCGGGGATCTCATCCAGCTGCGCCAGGGCCAGGTCGACCGCGAGGTCCGCGTCGCCGGCCTGAGCGGCGTGCGCGGCCCCGCGCCGGTGGCCCAGGCGCTGTACGAGGAGACGCCCGCCAGCGCCGCCGCGCGCGAACGCGCCGCCGAGGCGCGCCGGCTCGCCCCCGAGCCGGCCGACACCATCCAGCAGGGCCGCCCCACCAAGCAGGACCGCCGCAAGCTCGCCGAGTGGGACCGCTGGAGCGCCAGCATCGACGAGTGACTGGACATCCCGCGCTTCCCCCTCGCCCCCGGCGGGGGAGAGGGAGTTCATGCCGGCAGCGCTCGCTCCTTCTTACCCCCTCGCCCCAGCGGGGAGAGGGAGGGGAGAGGGGGCTCGTGCCACAGCGCTGCTGCCCTTCGAAGCACCCCCTCTCCCCTGCCCTCTCCCCCCTCGCGGGGGGCGAGGGAGTTCTCGTACGCAGCGGCCGGTGCGGGAGCACAGGGGCGCTAGCAGGCCCCGGGTTTGCCCGCGCCCGGATGTGAAAATCACCCTCTTGAACTTCCGGCCATGGGCCCCAGATGCGGCGGATCGCCCGGCGCAGACCGGGCTCCGCCCTGGGCATAGCAACCATGACGACCGACCACCAACAACCTGACCCGACCCTTGACGAACTGACCCAGCAGGCCGCCGCCGCGGCCGCCGCCTCGGTGCCCGAGACGCTCGAGGCCAAGCTGGCCGATACCGAACGGCGCCTGGCCGAGATGTCCGACGCCTACCTGCGCGCCAAGGCCGAAGTCGAGAACACCCGCCGCCGCGGCGAGGAGGAAGTCTCCAAGGCCCGCAAATTCGCGGTCGAGGGCTTCGCCGACGCGATGCTGCCGGTGATGGACAGCCTCTCGGCCGCGATCGCCCGCCCCGACGCCAGCGTCGAGCAGGTGCTCGAAGGCGTGCATGCCACGCTGCGCCAGCTGCAATCCGCGCTGGAGCGCAACAAGGTGCTGGAGATCAATCCGGCCGCCGGCACGAAGTTCGACCCGCATCAGCACCAGGCGATCTCGATGGTGCCGGCCGAGCAGGACGCCAACACCGTGGTCGGCGTGCTGCAGAAGGGTTTCCTGATCGCCGACCGTGTCCTGCGCCCCGCGCTGGTGACCGTCGCGGCGCCGAAGTAGACCGGCCCTTGAGTAGACCGGCCCTTGAATCCCGGCGAGTTATCCACAGATCAGAAGCATCCCGGAACGATGTTCCAGCCGCCCCGGGGCTGAGCCCCGCGCGCTGACCGTTCCCCCAGTTTTTTCATATTCAGGAGCACCACATGGCTAAGAAGAAGATCATCGGCATCGACCTGGGCACGACCAACTCGTGCGTCGCGGTCATGGAAGGCAACACCACCCGCGTCATCGAGAACGCGGAAGGCGCCCGCACCACCCCGTCGATCATTGCGTACCAGGAAGACGGCGAAGTGCTGGTCGGCGCCTCGGCCAAGCGCCAGGCCGTGACCAACCCGCGCAACACGCTGTACGCGGTCAAGCGCCTGATCGGCCGCAAGTTCTCGGAGAAGGAAGTCCAGAAGGACATCGACCTGATGCCCTACACCATCGCCGCCGCCGACAACGGCGACGCCTGGGTGGAAGTGCGCGGCAAGAAGATGGCGCCCCCGCAGGTCTCCGCGGAAGTGCTGCGCAAGATGAAGAAGACCGCCGAGGACTACCTCGGCGAAGAGGTCACGGAAGCCGTCATCACGGTCCCGGCCTACTTCAACGACGCGCAGCGCCAGGCGACCAAGGACGCCGGCCGCATCGCCGGCCTGGACGTCAAGCGCATCATCAACGAGCCCACCGCCGCGGCCCTGGCCTTCGGCCTGGACAAGCACGGCGCCGGTGACCGCAAGATCGCGGTGTTCGACCTGGGCGGCGGCACCTTCGACATCTCGATCATCGAGATCGCGGACGTCGACGGCGAGAAGCAGTTCGAGGTGCTGTCCACCAACGGCGATACGTTCCTCGGCGGCGAGGACTTCGACCAGCGCATCATCGACTACATCATCGGCGAGTTCAAAAAGGAACAGGGCGTCGACCTGACCAAGGACGTGCTGGCCCTGCAGCGCCTGAAGGAAGCGGCCGAGAAGGCCAAGATCGAGCTGTCGAACTCGTCGCAGACCGACGTCAACCTGCCCTACATCACGGCCGACGCGACCGGTCCGAAGCACCTGAACATCAAGCTGACCCGCGCCAAGCTGGAGTCGCTGGTGGAGGAACTGATCGAGCGCACGATCGCTCCCTGCCGCACGGCGATCAAGGACGCCGGCGTGTCGGTGGGCGAGATCGACGACGTGATCCTGGTGGGCGGCATGTCGCGCATGCCCAAGGTGCAGGAGAAGGTCAAGGAGTTCTTCGGCAAGGATCCGCGCAAGGACGTGAACCCCGATGAGGCCGTGGCCGTGGGCGCCGCGATCCAGGGCCAGGTCCTGGGCGGCGAGCGCACCGACGTGCTGCTGCTGGACGTCACCCCGCTGAGCCTGGGCATCGAGACCCTGGGCGGCGTGATGACGAAGATGATCAAGAAGAACACGACCATCCCGACCAAGTTCAGCCAGACCTTCTCGACCGCCGAGGACAACCAGCCCGCGGTGACCATCAAGGTCTACCAGGGCGAGCGCGAGATGGCGCAGGCCAACAAGAGCCTGGGCGAGTTCAACCTGGAAGGCATCCCGCCGGCGATGCGCGGCACGCCGCAGATCGAGGTGAGCTTCGACATCGACGCCAACGGCATCCTGCACGTGGGCGCGAAGGACAAGGGCACCGGCAAGGAGAACAAGATCACCATCAAGGCGAACTCGGGCCTGTCCGAGGCCGAGATCGAGAAGATGGTGAAGGACGCCGAGGCCAACGCCGCCGAGGACAAGAAGAAGGTCGAGCTGGTGCAGGCCAAGAACCAGGCCGACGGACTGGTGCATTCGGTGCAGAAGTCGCTGGGCGAGCATGGCGACAAGCTCGAGGCTGGCGAGAAGGAGAAGATCGAGGCCGCGATCAAGGACCTTGAGGAAGCCATCAAGGGCGAGGACAAGGCCGACATCGACGCCAAGACCGAAGCGCTGATGACCGCCAGCCAGAAGCTGGGCGAGAAGATGTACGCCGACGCGCAGGCGGCCCAGGCCGCCGCGGGCGCGGCCGGTGCGGCCGGCGGCGCGCAGGCCGGGCACGCGGAAGCGGCCGGCGCGCAGCAGCCCTCGTCCAAGCCGGCCGACGACAACGTCGTCGACGCCGAGTTCAAGGAAGTCAAGGACTCCAAGTAAGCCGCGCCTGCCGACAACGTCGGCATCGCGATCGGCAATCGCTGTCGATGACAGCCGCCGCGCGGGGTCGCCAGCCTCGCGCGGCGTTTTGGTTTGAGGCTCCCAGGAAGATCCATGGCCAAGCGTGACTATTACGAAGTCCTAGGCGTCGCGAAGAACGCCAGCGAGGACGACATCAAGAAGGCGTATCGCAAGCTCGCGATGAAGTACCACCCTGACCGCAATCAGGGCGAGGGCGCCAAGGACGCGGAGGACAAGTTCAAGGAGGCCAAGGAGGCCTACGAAATGCTGTCCGACGGCCAGAAGCGCGCGGCCTACGACCAGTACGGCCACGCGGGCGTGGACCCGAACCAGGGCTTCCGCGGCGGTCCGGGCGCGGAGGGCTTCGGTGGCTTCGCCGAGGCCTTCGGCGACATCTTCGGCGACCTGTTCGGCGGCGGCGGTGGCGGCGGCGCGCGCCGCGGCAACGGCGGCCAGCAGGTCTACCGCGGCAGCGACCTGAGCTACGCGATGGAGATCACGCTGGAGGAAGCCGCGCGCGGCAAGGAGACGCAGATCCGCATCCCGTCCTGGGAAGGCTGCGAGACCTGCCACGGCAGCGGCGCCAAGCCCGGCACCAGCGCCAAGACCTGCGGCTCCTGCGGCGGCAGCGGCACGGTGCACATGCGCCAGGGCTTCTTCAGCATCCAGCAGACCTGCCCGCACTGCCACGGCACCGGCAAGATCATTCCCGAGCCCTGCACTACCTGCAACGGCGCCGGCAAGATCAAGAAGACCAAGACGCTGGAAGTCAAGATCCCGGCCGGCATCAACGAAGGCATGCGCATCCGCTCGGCCGGCAACGGCGAGCCGGGCGTCAATGGCGGGCCGTCGGGCGATCTCTACATCGAGATCCGCATCAAGCAGCACGACATCTTCGAGCGCGACGGCGACGACCTGCATTGCACGATGCCGGTGTCGATGACGACGGCGGCGCTGGGCGGCACGATCGAGGTGCCGACGCTGGGCGGCAAGGCCGAGATCGAACTGCCCGAGGGCACGCAGCATGGCAAGACCTTCCGGCTGCGCGGCAAGGGCATCAAGGGCGTGCGCTCGAGCTATCCGGGCGACCTGTACTGCCATATCAGCATCGAGACGCCGGTCAAGCTGACCGAGCATCAGCGCAAGCTGCTCAAGGAGCTCGACAAGAGCCTGCGCGACGGCGGCGAGCGCCACTCGCCGAACGCGAAGTCCTGGACCGACCGGGTCAAGGATCTCTTCAAGTAAGCCGCCAACAGCCGCGCGCAAATCGCGGCCACGATTGAGGAATCCGGCCGCCCGCCCCCACGCAAACACGGGGGGCCGGCCGCTGTCGACAGGCGGACAATCCGTCCGTGGTTGACGACATTCGCACACATCGTTGGGGTACCGCCAGCCCGCTCTCTCCGGAGGCGGGCTGTTTCGTTTGGAGGCGGCGGTCATGACCCTGGCCAGCCCGCTCGCGAAGACCCAGGCGCTGGTGATCGACGGCAACGCGACCTCGCGCAGCCTGATGACGGCGCAGTTGCGCGAGCTGGGCGTCGGCCACGTGCGCCAGGCCACGCGGGTGCGCGACGCGCGGGTGATCCTCGAGACCCAGCCCTACGACATCGTCCTGTGCGACTACTACTTCGACGGCTCGGAGCTCTCGGGCCAGGACCTGCTCGACGAACTGCGCCGGGAGCAGTTGCTGCCCTACTCCACCGTCTTCGTGATGGTCACCGGCGAGGCCTCGTACGCGAAGGTCGCGGAGGCCGCCGAGGCGGCGCTGGACGCCTACCTGGTCAAGCCCTACACGAGCGCGGCGCTGGCCGACCGGCTCGCCAACGCGCGGCATCGCAAGCTGGAGCTGAAGGCGATCTTCGAGGCGATCGACACGAAGGCGTTCGACCGGGCGGCCGACCTGTGCCTGGCGCGCTTCCAGCAGCGCGCGACCTACTGGCTCTACGCGGCGCGCATCGGCGCCGAGCTGCTGCTGCGGCTGGAGCGCCATGCCCAGGCGCGCGAGCTGTACGAGGCCATCATCGCCGCGCGCACCGTGCCCTGGGCGCGGCTGGGCGTGGCGCGGACCGAGGTCGCCAGCGGCAACCTGAGCGCCGCGCGCCGCACGCTGGAGACGCTGATCGGCGAGATGCCCGACCAGGCGGACAGCTACGACCTGATGGGCCGCGTGCAGATGGAACAGGGCGAGATCGGCGCCGCGCTGGCCACCTACCGGACCGCCGCGACGCTGACGCCGGGCTGCCTGCTGCGTCAGCAGCATTGCGGCACGCTGGCCTTCTACGCGGGCGAGCGCGAGGAGTCGAGCAAGATGCTCGAACGCAGCCTGGCGCAGGGGCTGCGCTCCAAGCTCTTCGACTGGCACAGCGTGGCGCTGCTGGCGCTGATGCGCTTCGACGCCAAGGACGGCAAGGGCTTGAAGTACGCCACCGACGCGTTGATGCAGGGCATGGACCGTGCGCCGCGTGATGCGCGGCTGCTGCGCTTCGACCAGCTGATGCAGGGCCTGCGGCTGCTGATGGAGCGGCGCCTGGCGGACGCGCTGGAGATCGCGCGCCGCTTCGCGCGCCAGGCCTGCGGGGAGGACTTCGACCTGGAGTCGGCCTGCCTGCTGATCGCGCTGTGGGTGCGCATGGCGCGGCAGGACATCGAGCTTGGCGAGATGGAGACGCTGATGACGCAGCTCGGGCTGCGCTTCTGCAGCTCGAAGTCGGCGACCGAGGTGCTGACCTGCATGGCCGAGGGCCACGAGCCCAGCACGCAGCTGCTGCGCGACGCCAACGGGCGGGTGTTCGCGATCTCCGAGACGGCGATGCGGCACGCGATGCGCGGCGATCCGCAGACGGGCGTGCAACTGCTGCTCGAGCAAGGCGCGCAGACGCTCAATGCCAAGCTGATCGACATGGCCGCGCTGGTGCTCAAGCGCTACCGCGAGCGCATGACTGACCCGGAAGCGTTGGCGCCTCGCATCGAGGCATTGCAGCGCCGCTATGTCCAGGCCAGTGGCCAGGGCCTCAAGGCCGCCCGTGCGGCCGGCGCAATGGCGTTGAGAAGCTGAAGCCCCACTCGGATAAGCTGGGCGACTACTCCAACAGGCTTCAGGGCCGCTTCAGCCGCGACCTCTACAAGGGCCGGTTTTTTGCCGCCCGCCCTCCGAACGATGCCGCTTTCCGATTCCTCGACCCTGTCCCCGCGCCGCGCCGGCGCCCCGCGCGCCCGTTCCCCGTTGACCCTGAGTTGGCTGGCCGCGCTGTGGGTGGGCGTGCTGGGCAACTGGCCGCTGTGGCAGCGGATGTGGGGCATGCCGGACTACGCCGGCGCCTCGGGCAAGCTCTTCGTGATCGTCTTCGCCGGCATCGTGATCATGGTGCTGGCGGCCTTCTTCAGCCTGATGGCGTGGCGGGTCGCGGTGAAGCCGCTGCTCAGCGCGATGCTGCTGCTGACGGCGCCGCTGGCCTACTTCATCGGCAGCTACGGCGTGATCATCGACAGCACGATGGTCACCAACGCGCTGCAGACCGACATGCGCGAGACCCGCGACCTGATGGGCTGGGGCCTGGCGGCGCATGTGGCGGTGATCGCGCTGATCCCGATGGTGTGGATCTGGCGGCAGCGGCTGACCAGGCTGCGCTGGTTCAAGCGGCTGGGCTGGAACCTGGCCAGCGTGGCGCTGGCGCTGGCGCTGGGCTTCGGCCTGGCGGCGACGCGCACGGCGGACCTGGCCTCGACGCTGCGCAACAACAAGGCGCTGACCAAGATGGTCAGCCCGGTCAACGCGATCTGGGCCACCGCCGCGCTGGCGGCGGAGAAGCACAAGAAGCCCAAGGGCCCGCCCGAGGTGGTCGGGGCCGATGCGAAGCTGACGCCGCGCGCGGCCGGCGCCCGGCCGCCGCTGGTGCTGCTGGTGGTCGGCGAGACGGCGCGCTCGGTCAACTTCCAGCTCAACGGCTATGAGCGGCCGACCAATCCCGAGCTTTCGGCCAAGCCGGTGCTGAGCTATCGCGAGGTCGCGTCCTGCGGCACGTCGACGGCGGCCTCGCTGCCCTGCATGTTCTCGCAGCTGGGGCGCGAGGCTTTCGTCGATCACCCGGGCAATCAGGAGACGCTGCTGGACGTGCTGCAGCGCGCGGGGCTCGCGGTGCTGTGGCTGGACAACCAGTCGGGCTGCAAGGGTCTGTGCGATCGCGTGCCCAACGCCCAGGCGATCAATCCGATCCGGCCGGACCACCCGATCCCGGCTGGCCTGTGCCGCGCGGACGGCGAGTGCTTCGACGAAGTGATGCTGCATGACCTGGATGCGCGCATCGCGGCGCTGGACCCGCAGCGGGTGGCGCGCGGCGTGGTGCTGGTGCTGCATCAAATGGGCAGCCACGGCCCGGCCTACTACCTGCGCACGCCGGAAGACCGCAAGCCCTTCCAGCCGGAGTGCCGCAGCAACGCGCTGCAGCAGTGCCCGGTCGAGCAGGTCCGCAACGCCTACGACAACACGATCGTGTACACCGACCACGTGCTCGCGAAGGCGATCGACTGGCTGGGGACGCAGGAGAAGCGCTTCGATCCGAGCCTGCTGTATGTGTCGGACCATGGCGAGTCGCTGGGCGAGAACAACCTCTTCCTGCACGGCATGCCCTACGCGCTGGCGCCCAGGCAGCAGAAGCACGTGCCGCTGGTCCTGTGGCTGCCGGAGCAGACGAGGCAATCGCAGAAGCTCGACGGCGCGTGCCTGCAGCAGCGCCGCGACACGCCGATGTCGCACGACGGGCTGTACCACACGGTGCTGAGCCTCAGCGGCGTGGAGACGGCGGTGTACCGCAAGGACTGGGATTGGGTGGCGGCGTGCCGCCGCGGCTAACGGGCAGACCGGGGAAGCGGCGCGTCGCATCGCACAAGTACCTGTTGAGCTTGAGACAACTGATCGTGCATCGCTGAGGACACGACAACCTCTTCAAGGTGGTAATCCGCTTGAACCCGTCGGCGCCGCTGGACTTCAAGCTGGACGCCGTTCTGCCGTGAGCGTTCCTTCAGCAGTTCTCCACACCGTTCCGCCGGATGCTTGAGACGATTGATCAGCTCTTGATGCGTGCCGCCTGCGGGCCCCTCGTTGCGGCCAAGTTCCGGAAGCGTCTGCTCCCACAGCCTGCAGCGATGGAAGGCCGCGTAATAGGCGCGGCTGATGGCGCTCCGGCACGCCAATTCGGAATCCTGCCGCCCCAGCTGGCGTGCGTAGGCAAGCAGGTCCTTGCAGTCAATGGCCATGGCGATCCTCAAGCGCTTGGGCGGAACCGTTGTCCGATCAGTCCGCCATGTCGCAGACGAAAGAGAACAGGAAGCCGTGCTGCAAGAGGTCGACATAGGCCAACTCGCCCCAGAACTCTGAGGTCCAATCCAGCGCCTGCGCCCGACTGACGCGCACAGGCAGTTCGTACTGAATGCCAGTCGTGCTCTCGTGCGAGAAAAGGATGAGCCTCGCTTCGCCTCCGCGTTGCAGGCCATGCCGACGTGCGAAGTGGGCAGCCAAGTGCAGCAGGTGCCTGACATAGGTCACCGACACGTTCTGGCGATCGAGCGCGCACAACAGGTCCTCGAGCCCCTCCCAGCTGGTGCCCTTGCAGATCGCGTCGAGGCTGCCTTCTGGCGCCGGCGCGCCGAACAGCCGGGAGGGGTTCCGCAGCAGATCGATCACCGCGGCCAACTCCGACATGCCCTCGGGCGTAGGGACGGGCATCACCATGACCGTCACCAGATGGTCGGCACGGCTGACTGGCCTCACATAGTTCACCTGAACCGTCATCACTGCTCCTTCATCGCGAGTCCACGACTCGAAGGCCACCAGTGTCTGCGTGCCATCCGGGAAAGAGAGCCCCTCCGAAGGGCGTTTCAACGGGGGATGCTGATCTCGGTAGGTCATTCCCCCTGCGCATACTGAGCGAAGCCATTGCGCCTGGACGCTCCGAGCGGGTCAGTTTCCGCCGCCGCAACCTTTGCGGCCTGGATCGGTACCCATGACATCGATCCGCTCATCCGCCCCTGTCCATGACCCACCGCGCCGCAGCCGCGACGCCTTCCGCCGCCCTCCCCGCGCTGGTGCTGCATGACGCCGGCTCGGGGCCGCCCGTGCGGCTCGCCGGCGGGTGGATCGTCGCGGCCAGCGCGCCCGGCCCGGCGGGACCGGCCGTCACGCTGCGCGGCGACCGGCTGCTGCCCGGCCTGATCAACGCGCACGATCACCTGCACCGCAATTCGCTGCCGCGCCTGCGATACCGCACGCATCACCGCAACATCGCCGACTGGATCGCCGATCTGACGCCGCGCCGGTCCATCGATCCGGTGCTCCTCGCCGACAGTGCCCGTCCGCGCGAGCAGCGCTTCTGGCATGGCGCGATCAAGAACCTGCTGAGCGGCGTGACGACGGTCGCTCATCACGACCCGCCCGATCCAGCCCTCGAAGCCGAGGACTTCCCCGTCCGCGTCCTGGTCCATCCCGCCTGGCGCGACGCGCTGGGCCTGGACGGCGAGGAAGCCGTGCGGCGCTCGCATCGCGAGACGCCGCCGGCCGTGCCGTGGATCGTGCACGCCGCCGAGGGCATCGACGCCGCGGCCGAGGCGGAGTTCGACACGCTCGAGCGCCTGGGCTGCATCACGCCCAACACGCGGCTGGTCCATGGCGTCGGACTGACCGGGGCACAGCGGCAGCGCCTGGCCGCGCGCGGCGCGGCGCTGATCTGGTGCCCTGGTTCCAACCTGCATCTGTTCGGCCGCGCCGCCGAGGCCGGCGCGCTGCTGGCGCTCGGGCGCGTCGCGCTGGGCAGCGACTCGCGCGCGAGCGGCTCGCGCGACCTGCTCGCGGAACTCGCGCTCGCCCGCGAATGCCACCCGCTGAGCGACCCGCAAGCTCAGGCGCTGGTGACGTCGGGCGCTGCGGCCTGGCTCGGCCTTCCGGATCGCGGCCGGCTCACCGCCGGCGCGCGGGCCGATCTGCTGGCCCTGCCCGCCGGCCTGCCCTTGACCGAGGCCACGCGCGCGGACCTGCGCTTGGTCATGCTCGGCGGCGAGCTGCTGCTCGCCGATCCCGATGTCGCGGAGGCCTTCGGCGCGCTGGCCGATCTGGCGCCGGTTCGCGTCGACGGCCGGCCCAAGCGCCTCGCGCGGCGCCTGATCCGTCGGCTGCGGGCGCTCGGCGTCGAGGAAGACGGCCTGGAGCTGCCCGCCAGCCTCGGGGACGACGGAGCCGCCGGATGAGTGGCGCCACAGGCCTTCGCGTCGTCCAGCTCTGCCTGTTGCGCGATCCGGCCGAACGCCGGCCGGCCGAACTGCTGCGCGCCTGGCCGACGATCGCGCTGGTCGCCGAGGCCGCGGTCAGCGCCGGCTGCACGGTGTCGCTGTTCGTGGCGAGCGCGCATCGCGAAACGCTGACGCGCGGGGGCGTCGAGTATCACTTCGGCCCCTGGGACCGTCATGCCGGCCCCGAGGCCGACCACGCGCTCGCGGCGGCCTTGCGCCGCCAGCGTCCGGACGCCCTGCATCTGCATGGACTGAACTTCCCCGAGGAAGCGCTGCGCCTGCGCCGGCTGATGCCGGACGTGCCGCTGCTGCTCCAGGACCACGCCGATGGCCCGCCTCCCGCCTGGCGATGGGACCGCTGGTGGGGGCAGCGTCAAGCGCTCGCGGGCGCGGCGGGTCTGCTCTTCTGCGCCGCCGAGCAGGCCCGCCCGTGGCGGCGCCGCGGACTGATCCCGGGCGGCCTGCCAGTGATCGAGCTGGCCGAATCGAGCACCGACGTCGCGCCGGTGGCGCGCGAGGCCGCCCGGACGCGCCTGCGCGTGCACGGCGCGCCGGCCCTGCTCTGGGTCGCGCATCTGGATGCCAACAAGGATCCGCTCACGGTGCTCGACGGCGTCGCGAGCGCGAGCGCCGTCCTGCCGGACCTGCAGCTGTGGTGCTGCTTCCGCGACGCGCCACTGCTCGAGGCCGTGCGCACCCGCATCCGGCGCGATCCGCGCCTGGCCGCGCGCGTCCACCTGGTCGGCGCGATCCCGCACTCGGAGATCGCCGGATGGTTGTCAGCGGCCGACCTCTTCGTCTCCGGCAGCCACCGCGAGGGCTCCGGCTATGCGCTCATCGAGGCGCTCGCCTGCGGCCTGCCGCCGGTCGTCACCAGCATCCCGTCACACCGGATGCTCACGGGCCGCGGCGCCGTCGGGCAGGTCTGGCCCGCCGGCGATGCCGCGGCGCTGTCCCGGGCCCTGGTGGACGCCTGGCCCGCCAGCCCGGACGAAAGAGTCCGGCAGCGCCAGGCCACACGGGCGCATTTCGAGCGTCATCTGTCGCGCGAGGCGCTCGGCCGTGCGCTGGCGGCGGCGTATGCGGCCGCTCATGCCGCTGCTCACACCGCTGCTCACACCGCCGCCCCTCCTCCCGCTCCTGCCGCCCCCCGTGCCGCGGCGCGCCGGAGCCCCTGATGCAGCGCCGCGCCTCCTGGATCCACGCTGGCTCCCTGGCCTCCACGCAGGCGCTGCAGTTCGGCGTCGCGCTGATCCTGGCGCGGCTGCTGACGCCGCACGAGCTCGGCCTCTTCGCGATCGCCTCCGCGCTGACCGGGCTGCTGCATGGCGCCCGCGACCTCGGCGTCTCGGCCTATCTGCAGCGCGCGCCGTCGCTCGACGCGGGCCAGGTCCGCGCGGCGCTCGGCCTGTCATGCGCCGCCAGCGCGTTGATGGCCGGCGGACTGCTGGCGCTGGCCCCGGGCGTGGCCGCCATCCTGGGCGACCCTGGACTCGCCGCGCCGCTGCGCACGCTCGCGCTGGGCCTGGCGGTGGTCCCGGTCGGCGCCGTCATGACGGCGCTCGCGCTGCGTGACGGCGATGCGGACCAGCTCGCGCGCACCACCGCCTGGGGCAACGCCAGCCAGGCGATCGTCGCCATCGCGCTGGCCGTCGCCGGCGCGGGCGCCCAGGCGCCGGCCTGGGGACAGACCATCAACCTGACCGTGTGCAGCCTGGTGGTCTGGCCGCTGCGGCCGCGCGCGCTGTGGGGGCCGCCGCGCCTGAGCGGCTGGGCGCCGATCCTGCGCATCGGCCGCGGCACGGTCGCCGGCAGCGCGTTGACGGCGGCCCAGGGCGCCGCGCCTTCCCTGCTGCTGGGCCATTGGGCCGGTGCCGCCCAGGTCGGATGGCTGGGCCGTGCCCAGTCGCTGACCGCGCTGGTGCCCGGGCTGGCCGGCATGGCGCTGAACTTCGGCGCGCTCGGCCGCTGGGCCCGGCTGCACCACCGGGGACGCGCGCTCGCGCCGGCGGTCGCGGCGTCGGCGGGGCAACTGGCGGCCATCGCCTGGCCCTTGCTGGCCATCGCCGCGGTGCTCGCCGAGCCGCTCGTGACGACGCTGTTCGGGCCCGCGTGGCGCCAGGCCGCCGCCGCCGTCGGGCCGCTGGCCTGGCTGGCCGCGGTGACGGTGGTCTTCAACGGCCTGGGGCCGGCGCTGGCGGCCGTCGGCCGGCCGGGCTGGGCGGCGCTGCCACAAGGCGTGACGCTGGCGGCCTGGGCGGTTTTCGCCATGGTTCTCGCCGCGACGTTCGACGGCCGGCTCGGCGGACCGGACGGGCTCCCGCGCGAAGGCCTCAGCGACGCGGCCACCGTGCGCTGGTTCGCCGTCTGCTGGCTGATCGCCGGCCTCGCGGCCCTGCCCTGCCAGTGGTGGCTCTGCCGGCGCTGGCTGGGCCTGCGGCTCGCGGTCCTGCTGCGCGCCCTGCTGCCCGGCGCGATCGCGGCGGGCTTGGCCGGCGCGGCGGCCCGGCTCGGTGCCGGCGCGGTCCCGGCCGGCGCGCCCGAGTGGCTCGCCGCCGCCGCCGGTCTCGCCGCCGCCCTGCCGGCCTGGGGGCTGGCGCTGCGGGCGGCAGGCACCGCCAGCCGTCTCCGGAGCGCCCGCGGCGCGCGCCCGGCGCGCCCGGCTCAGTCCGCCGCGGCCTCGGGCCGCTTGCGCATCACGATCAGGAAATGATCGCCGAGCTGCCGCAGGCCGGGCCAGCCCGCCACCCGCCGATCGAGCCGCCACAGCCGCTCGTGCCAGGCCGGATGGCGCGCCTTGAAGTCGACGAGATAGGGTGGCGGCGCGAACACGCACACGCCGCGCACCTGCACGAGCTCGAACTCGGGCGCGAAGTCACGATGGAACTCGCCGGGCGTGAAGTAGCGCGTCCAGATCGTCTGGCGGTTCATGCCCACCGGCACGGTGCCTGGCTCGTAGCGGACCATCGCGCGCGCCCAGCGGCCCTGGCGCGCGTAGTGCAGCACCTCCCACGGGCAATGGCGGCCGATCACGGTGAAGACCAGCGCGCCGCCGGGTCGCAGCAGCCGGGCGCATTCGCGCGACACGGCGCGCAGGTCCGGCACGCAGTTCAACGGGCCCAGGTTCGAGTAGGCGCCATCGAAGCCCGGGGCCGCCGAGGCGCCGGACTCGCCGGGTTCGCCGGGCTGGGCGGACTCATCGAGCTCGCGGCCCGAGAGCCGGTGCAGCTCGTGCGCGCCGACCGCCAGCGCGCGCACCCGATCGGCGACGCCGGCAAGCCCGGCCCGGTCGCGGGTGCGCTCGACCATGCGCGGCGACCAGTCGGTGGCCAGCACGCGATGGCCGGACTCGGCGAGATGGACCGCGTCCAGGCCAGTCCCGCAGCCCAGGTCGATCAGCCGGCTGCCCGGCGCGAAGGTGGCGTCGAGCCAGCGCCACATCTCGGCGCGCATGTCCTGGATCGCGGCGTTGTTGCCGCGCGGGCCGTCGTAGTCGGCGGCCACGCTGTCGAAGGCGGCCTGCGTCTCGCGCAGCTGGGTCTGGAGATCGGGGAGCGTGTTCATGGCAAGGGGCAAGGTGTGAGGAAGGACGGAACGTGGAAAGAGCGAGGGGCATTCATGAGGCGCCAGCGCGCGAACGCCCAGGAGCGGACGCCATGACGAAGCTGGCGCTGGTCGTGCCTGGCGGGGTGCATGCCTCGGGCACGCAGGACGTGATTCCCGCGGTGCTCGCGCTGGTGGAGCGGCTCGCGGCGCGGCACGAGCTGCATGTGTTCGCGCTGTTCCAGCAGCCGGAGCCGGCGCGCTGGACCTTGCGCGGCGCGCGGGTGCATGCGGTCGGCGGTCCGGCCGGCGCGGCACCCTGGCGCGCACTGGCGGCGATCGCGGCCGAGCATCGGCGCGCGCCCTTCGGCCTGGTGCAGTCGCTGTGGGCGGGCCCCTGCGGCCTGACGGCCGTGATGGCGGCGCGGCTGCTGTCGCTGCCCGCCGCGGTCCACGTCGCGGGCGGTGAACTGGCCGCGGTGCGCGAATGCGGTTACGGCGGCCTGCTGACCTGGCGCGGCCGCCTGCGCGAACGCTGGGTGCTGCGCCGCGCCGAGGCGGTCACCGCGGCCAGCGCGCCGATCCTGGCGCAGATCGCCGCGCAGGGCGTGACGGCGCGGCGGCTGCCGCTCGGTGTCGACCTGCGCGCCTGGCCGCCCCGCGCGCCGCGGCCGCGCCGCGCCGGCGAGCCGCTGCGGCTGCTGCACCTGGCCAGCCTGAATCGCGTCAAGGACCAGACCACGCTGCTGCGCGCCGTGGCGCGCGCGGCCGCCGCGGGCCTGCCGCTGCGGCTGGACGTGATCGGCATCGACACGCTCGGCGGCACCGTCCAGGCGCAGGCCCGGGCCTTGGGCCTGGACGACCGGCTGGCGCGTTTCCACGGCTTCCTGCCCCAGCGCGACTGCCGGCCCTGGATGGCGCAGGCCGACCTGCTGGTGATGGCCTCGCGGCACGAGGCCGGACCGCTGGCGCTGCTCGAGGCCGCCGTCGCCGGCGTGCCGGGCGCGGGCACGGCGGTCGGCCATTTCGCCGAGTGGGCGGAGCAAGGCGGCGCCCTCGCCGTGCCGGTCGGCGACGATGAGGCGCTCGCGGGCGCGATCCTGCGGCTCGGCGCCGACGAGCCGCAGCGGCTCGCGCTCGCGCGGCGCGCGCAGGCCCTGGCCTGCGCCGAGGACGCCGATCACACCGCGGCGGCCTTCGAGGCGCTGCACGAGGAACTCCTGTCGCCACGCCTGGCGCGCCGGAGCCGGCCATGACATCGCGCCGCTCCTCATCGCCATTCGTAGGCCATCGCCTGCTCGACCGAGAAACGCGCCGCCGGCAGGCCGTCGATGCGCCAGCGCATGACGCGCGCCCAGCGCGGCAGCGAGGCCGTCGGGTGGTCCCGGATCCAGGCCTCGGCCCCACGCGCCGCGCGCGAGTGCTCCTTCGCGACGCGCGATGGCCACAGACGCGTGCGCACCAGCCGCAGCGCCTCCACGGGATCGCGCGCCCACACCAGGCCGGGAAGCCAGGGACAGAACAGCCGCGAGGTCGACAGCTCGGTCAGCGACGCGCCGCGCGCGTGCCGCCGCAGCCATGGCGGGCAGCCCGGCTCGAAGGCCTTCAGCCGGTGCTCGTCGATGCCGCACGACGGGAAATGGCGCTGGGCCATCCGCAGCGGCGGCAGCGCCCACCAGGCCGGCGCGTGGACACCCTCGCCCGCGGCCAGCGAGGTCCAGTCGGACTCGGTCAGGCGATCGGCCATCAGCGCCAGATCGTGCAGCTGGATCAGCCGCAGCGATCGGGTGCGCATGTTGCCGGCCGCGTGCAGCAGCAGATGCCGCATCAGCGCTGCCTGTCCGGGGTAGGGACGCAGGCCTGGCCGGGCCGATGCGGGCAGGATGCGCGAGGTGATGTCGACCTCGCGCGCGGGCAGCGGCTCGGCCACGCGCGTGTGGAGTTCCAGCTTCACCGGGTGACGAGCGTGCTCGCCGAGATGGACTGGCGCGTCCGGTGCCGACGACACCGGCAGCAGCGTCAGGTGGCGGCCGCTGTCCACGCCGGGCTGGTAGCCGAGCCGCGCCAGCATCCGCAGCGAGGTCAGCCGGTCCTCGGGCCGCACGAGCAGGTCGATGTCGGCCATCGGCCGGCGGCCCGGCGCGTACACGTTCATGCCCAGCAGCGCCGAGCCCTTCAGCCCGACCACCGGCAGGCCGTCGCGCCGCGCCTCGAGGTCGATGCGCTGCAGGGTGTCGCGGATGCGCTGCTCCCGCTGCCGCATCTGGTGCCGCTGATCGGCCAGGAAGGCCTGCCAGACCGGCGGCCCTTCCCAGCGCAGCCGGTCCGCGAGCAGGCCGGCGACGCCATGGATGGTCGCCGCGGCCATCGCCACGCGCCACCTGGTCTCGTGCCAGGCCGGCGGCTCGGCCGAGGGCTGCGCCAGCTCGCCGGCCAGGCGCTCGGTGCTCTCCCGGAGCATTGCCGCGAGTTCCGCGGCCGGCGGCAGCGGCGGACGGCCGCGGCGGCCCGCTTCCTCGCGCTCAGTGCGCGCCATGCCGTTCATGCCTGTTGACATTGAATCCCTTCCATCGATGACTGCCATGCGAATGACTCCCCTGGGCGATCCGGTCGACCCGTTTGACGAACAGAGCTCCCCGCGCTGGCGCCGCCAAGCGCATCTGCTGGGCGCGTCCTTTGAATTCCTGGCCGACGACGAGGCGCTGCTCGCGCTGGTCGACGCGGCCTACGCGGGCCTGCCGCCGCAGCGGCTCGGCGAGGGCGCGGCGCTGCAGGTGCGGCTGCGGCGCGGCGACGCGGCCGGCTGGCCGCCGGACCTCGAGCGGCCGCCCGCCACGCGCCACCTCGGCGGCGCCGGCGTGGTCGGCGTCGCGCTCGATGCCGTCAACATGGCGCTGGTGATGCCGGAGCTCGGCCGCGCGCTGGTGACGATCTCGCCCGAGCTGCTCGCCCGGCCGCGGGACGCGCGGATCGAGCTGGTGGAATGCGCCGTCTACCAGCTCGCCGCCCGCGCGCAGGGCCTGCACGCGCTGCATGCGGGCGCGGTGGCGCTGGACGATCGCGCCGCGCTGCTGATCGGCCACAGCGGCGCCGGCAAGTCGACGCTGACGCTGCAGGCGATGCGGCAGGGGCTGGCCGGCGTGACCGAGGACGGGGCCTTCCTCGACCCGGTCTCGCTGCGGGTGCTGGGCGTGCCGGGCTTCCTGCACCTGCGCACCGACAGCCTCGATCGCCTCGACGATCCGGCGCTGCGCGCACGGCTGGCGGCCGCGCCGGTGATCCGGCGGCGCAGCGGCGCGGAGAAGGCCGTGCTGGACCTGCGCGGCACCGGGCTTGCGCTCGCGGGACAACCGCCGGCGCTCGCGCTGCTGGTGTTCCTGTCGCCGGAGCCGTCCGCCGGCCCCGATCCCTGGCGGCCGCTGGCGCCGCACGAGGTCGCGGCCCGGCTCGCGGCGACGCAGCCCTATGCCGCCTGGCGTCCCGGCTGGGCGGAAACGGTCGAGCGCTGCGCGCATCTGCCGGCCTTCGAGCTAGGTCGCGGCCGCGATCCCGGCGACAACGCCGCGCGGCTGCGCCTGCTGCTCGGCGCTGGCGCGGCCTGACACCGGCGTGCGATGGCGGCGCTCGCGGCCGAGCAGCACCTGCCACTGGCGGTGCAGCCGCGTGCGGTCGCGGCGCAGACGCGCGGCGGCGTCGAGCTCGGCGATGGCGGCATCCCCGGCCTCGCCGGGCGCGCCGGGTGCGCCGGGTGCGTTCGCGAGCTTCACCTGCCGATGCAGCAGGTCGCGGAAGGCGCGGTAGAAGGCGCTCGTGTAGCGGCCCTGGAACATCATCGCCAGATCGCCGCTGTCCTCCCAATGGGTCTTGGCGCCGAGCTGGGCCTTGACCTGCTCGTGGAACGGCGTGCCGGGCAGCGGATAGGAGACGCTGACGCCGATGTCATCCGGGCGCGTGGCCTCGATCAGCGCGCGGGTGGCGCGCAGGTCCTCGATCTCCTCGCCGAGGTAGCCCAGCTGGATGAAGAAGCCGACGCGGATGCCGCGCTCGCCAAGCCGGCGGCGCGCGACATGCAGCTCCTCGACCGTCGTGCCCTTGTGCATCGCGTCGAGCACGCGCTGGCTGCCGCTTTCCGCGCCGATCCAGGCCTCCTGGCAGCCGGCGTCGCGCAGCGCGTCGGCCATGGCCTCGGTGATCAGGTCGGCCCGGGTCTGGATCGTGAACGGCAGGCCGCCGCCGCCGGCCGCGAGCGCCGCGGCGAAGCGGCGCACCCAGTCGGCGCGGAAGCCGAAGATGTCGTCGGCGAACCAGACGTGGTCCGGGGCCAGGTGTTGCCGGAGCCAGAGCATCTCGGCAGCGACGGCCTGCGGCTCGCGCGGCTGATAGCGGTTGCCCCAGATCGGCTTGGCGCACCAGGCGCAGCGGAACGAGCAGCCCTTGGAGCCGGCCATGTTCAGGCTGAAGCGGCCATGCGCGCCGCGCCACACGGCGCGATAGCGGTCCACGTCGACCAGGTCCCAGGCGACGTCGTCGACAGGGCTGCGCGATGCCGCCGGGATTGGCGGTTCGCCCGCCCCCAGCCAGAGCACTTGCCGGCCGGACCCGGAGGCCGGCGCGGACGCAGGCGCCGCTGCTACTGCTGCCGCGCCGGCGGCGTCTTCCTGTCGACGGGCGGTCCGTCCGCCGATGCGCGTGGCGATGCCGGAGAGGTCCTCGCAGAGCTGCTCGACGGGTGCCTGGAGATCGCGGTCCAGCCGCGCGAGCAGCAGGCGCAAGGCCTCGAGGCCCTCGCCGATGAGCACGACGTCGGCGCCGGCATCGAGGTAGGGCTCGGGATCGTCGCTGGGATCGGAGCCCGCGACCAGCACCCGCGCGCCGCGGCGCCGCGCGGCGGCCGTCATCTCGCAGGCGGCGGCGCGCATGCGGGCCAGGCACATCTTGCTCAGGTAGTTGTAGTTGTCCTCGTAGAGCACCACGACCTGCGGCAGCCGGGCGCGCAACTGGGCCTCGAAATCGGCGGTGCCGTCGGCCAGCATCGCGTCGAACAACGCGACCTCATGCCCGGCGCGTCGCGCCTGCGCGGCGACCTGCAGTGTGGCCAGCGGCGGATAGGGCTTGGCGCGCTCGAACTGCTTGGGATCGAAACGGAGGAAGTAGGAATGGCCGATCAGGATGGACAGCATCGCGCTCCCGCGAAAGAGAACCCTCTGGACCTTCGCGATGGAGCGATGGCGTCGATGCGGCGGGCGATTTCCGGGAAGAGGCCGCTGGCCGCTTCATGGGTGCTCGTTCGGCACGCAGAAGGTTGCGAGCGCGGGAGGGGATACGTTTTTTTACTTATCCCGCCTCGGCACTACCTGCGGGCGGGCATCGGCAAGTCACAGGCGCGCAAGCACTTGGCGCACCTCCTCCAACTGTTTGAGGCCAGACCTTGCACTCCTTCAGTTCAGAACAGCGACTGCTGCCCCTGCACCTTCGAGGGCGGACGGAATTCGCTGAAGTCGAACTGATGCCGCTCCCGGCCCAGTCCCAGCCGCTGCGCCGCCTTGCGCAGCCGCTGCTGCAGCAGCTCGGCCCAGATGCCCTCGCCGGTGAAGCGCGTGCCGAAGCGCGGATCGTTGTCCTTGCCGCCACGCATGTCGCGCAGCCGCGCCATGATGCGCGCCGCCTTGTCCGGCTGGTGCAGCCGCAGCCAGTCGTGGAACAGCGGCGCCACCTCCCACGGCAGCCGCAGCGGGATGCTGAAGGCCTTGGTCGCGCCCGCCTGCGCCGCGGCCTCGAGGATGCGCTCCAGCTCCGGCTCGTTGAGGAAGGGAATCACCGGCGACACGCTCACGCCGACGGGGACGCCGGCTTCGGCCAGCGCCTTGATCGTGCGCAGCCGCCGCTGCGGCGAGGCCGCGCGCGGCTCCAGGATGCGCGACAGCTCTGGATCCAGCGAGGTCACCGACAGGTACACCGACACCTGCCGCCGCTGCCCCATCGGCGCGATCAGGTCCAGGTCGCGCTCGATGCCGCTGGACTTGGTCACGACCGAGAACGGATGCCTCGCCTCGGTCAGCACCTCCACCACCGCGCGCGTGATGCCCAGCTTGCGCTCGATCGGCTGGTAGGCGTCGGTCGCCGTGCCCAGCACCAGCGGCGCCGGCCGGTACGCCGGCGAGGCCAGTGTCTCGCGCAGCCGCTCGGCGGCGTTGACCTTGGCGATGATCTTGGTCTCGAAGTCCAGGCCCGGCGACAGGTTGAGATAGCTGTGCGTCGGACGCGCGAAGCAGTAGATGCAGCCATCGTTTAAGTGAACGACAAAGTGTCTCTTCCCCTAGGAGAAGAGGTGTCGTACATCGCACGATAGAAGTGGCCGGCCTGCGCCAAAAATCGAGGCGTTTCGGCTCGGAACGAGAGCTGGGCGGATGGTGTCTGACGTGTGTATCCACCGATTTCGCGCGCACCAGGATGCTTCATCCGTTCGACGGGGTCTGGGGTCTCAGGCGGGTGGCCCCTAGCGGGCCAGAAGCATCACAACTCGTCCGATGTCTGGCTAACAGACCCGCCTCGCTCCCGCGGGGCCTTCAAAAGCAGATGGGGCGCAACGCCAAGCGCGTTGGCCAGTCGCTCAATGCTGTCTAGGCTCGCCGCCTGGCGGCATTGCTCAACTTGCGACACATAGGTGCGGTGAAGTCCGGCCCTGCTACCCAATGCCTCCTGGCTCAGTCCAAGCTTCTTCCGATAAGCCTGTACAGCCGCTGCAAACACCTTTCGAAGGGCATGTCCCTCCTGCTTCACGTCATCCATGCGCTCACAGTGCTGGAGCGCAGTCGAAACGTCTACAGTTCATTTATCTACTGGTTTTTCGTATACTGGATATTCATATCGCTCGTTAGCAATTTTTGAAGCCGCTTCCGCGGGCTTCTCGACGTGCCCGTTGGGCCGTCCTACTGGTTCCACAACCATGAGCGAGAAGGACATCCGATGGAAGCTCAAGCCACGGCTATGCCCGAAGGTGGCATCAGCCTCGACCCGTCAACACACCTCTTCATCGTTGACGTTGATGAGACGGTGGAAGGCACAGTCGTGACACGCCGGCGCGCATTTTTGGATTTCGGTGCCGCTCTCGCCTTCGCAGGGAAAAAGCCATCGCGCGTGAGCGCGTTCTTCTCCCCAATTGGCCCTTCGACCGATTCGGTCATGTTCGGCACCGTCCAAAAGGCCTTCGCCTCTCGCGACGCCAGCTCATATTCCGTCCACTTCGCAAATGCTCCGACGATGATGGTGCGCATCGATGGCGAACCTCGCCAAGCGGGTCTTGAGCCCTGCGTGCTGGTCTATCCGCCTCTCGGCACCTAAGGCGCTGTTGGATGCGTTGTGAACGCCCCAACCGCCCCGTCGTCTTCCTGAACTTGGACGGCGTCTGCCATGAGCGGTCGACCCAGTACGCGGTTCTCCGCGGTTACGAGCATGTCGGGCCTCGCCACTTCTCCTGGTCTGCGTCCCTGCGCCCGGTTCTGGAAGCTTGGAATGCAGACGTGGTGCTTCGCTCGAGCGCGACGATGATGTTCGGACTAGAGCCGGTCGCCAGCTTGGCGCCAGAGTGGCTCCGCTCGAGGATTGTTGGCGCATGCGGTGACGTGGTGCGCTATATCGCTTTGTTTGAACTGCGGAAGGTGAACACAGCTTTCAACGTGGTGCGGACGTACGTCCAGAAGCACGGCATCGAGCATTGGGTGGTGCTGAGTGACGATGACGATGGCTGGCCTCCCTCGTTGCAGTCGAGGCGACACCTGGTCCAGTGCGAGGCCTCAACTGGGTTGAGCGACCCGTCCGTCGCTGCTCGATTGAGTCTGGCGCTTGCGGAGTGCCGCCCATGACGCAGCAGCGGCCGACCGTCCTTCTGGATATCGACGATTGCATCTGTGGCAACGCGCCTTACGGTGGCATGCACGTGCATCGAGCGGCCCATCGTCCAAGCGACAAGCCCACCGACTTGTACGAGCGTCTGTTCGTTTCTGAGTCCGTTGAGGTTCTGAACCAATTGGCGAAGGAGTTCGAGCCGCGGTTCGTTCTCACCAGCGATTGGCTCGCAGTCTTGGACAAGGAACACTTCATCGACCTGTTCACGCAGACCGGGCTTCGGTGCGTCGCGCACAACCTCCATGAGCACTGGGATGCGCCGTCCCAGCGCGGCGAATCTCGCCTGGCCGCAATCTCACGTTGGCTCCGGCAGCATCATCGAGGCGAGCCATTCCTTGTGGTCGACGACCCCAACTCAGGGGAGAGCCTTGCGGGGTCCCAGTTGGAGAGAGCGGGACACGTCGTGCTCTGCACGGCCGGCGCCTGCCTTCAGAAGTCCGACCTTGCCGCTGCAAGACTCGCCCTAGGGCGAGTTGTGTATCGACCGGCCTTGCCGCGCTGATTGACCGGATTGAGCCGTGCCGAAGCACTTCCCGCGCACGGGCCGAAACTTTCGCGCGTTCAGAAAAGAGGCCGTTCAAGTGCTTCGACGCATCTTGAGTCGATTGATGCCTTCCCATCGCAAGTCCTGCCGGTTGGACGGTGCGGCCAATCACGACAACCGCAGCGGCCCAAGCGGCGATGCAGCGTTGACTTCGCCCATGTTGGATGCTCACCAGCAGCAGCTCGTCCTTCGCGCCCAGCGGCTGGCCGATGTTCTCAAGGCATTTCCGAACGCGGAATTCTTGGACCTGAGCGATACAGCGACGATGGCTGGCCTGCTGGTGGCCGACGCCGATGGCCGGAAGCTGACGGACGTGGAAGTGGAGCGCATGCAGCGAAGCAGCAGTCCGTCGCGCGATGAAGTGGCGCTCGCTTATGCCGAGGCGGGAACCCTAGCTTCGGCGCCCTCTGCCTCGGCTGCGACGTTGGAAGCTCAGCGGTTCGACCGGGTCGTTCAAGCGGAAGTCTTCGAACTGGTGCCTGCTTTCGGCTTGGTGCACCTCACGACAGACGGAGGAACGATGCTGTCCATGACTGCGCACACGCCTGGCATCGAATCGCTTGAGCAGGTAGCGGACGGCCAGCGGTATCTTTGCTGGCTCCGCGGCAGGTTCAACCTAGTCGTGCGGGCGGAGCTGCTGAGGAGTGCCCTGTGAGCACGAGCACGTCATTCGGACGAGCGTTGGCTGTGCGTCATCGCGACGAATGCGTCGAGCGCCGCGAGCTTGGCCTTCTCAGGGTGGTCGTACTCCATCCCGTCGAGAACACGCCGAATTGGCGGTCCAACTTCGCTCGGCGGGGACAGTACAAGGACGGCCACATACATGCCGTTTGGCAAGGGCTCAGCATCAACGTCTGCACTCCATTCATCCATCGCCGATGGTCCTCAAGTTCTCATGCCCGATGTCAAGCTCGAGCGGCGGAAAGAAGGACGCCCAGCTGGTGCCGGGCATCAAGGTCGAGACCGTAAAGGGAGGAGGCGCCTCGCGCCAGTCGATTCTTGCAACGGTTCCACCCACCGGTCAATCCGGTTACGGCATCAGGTGGCGGCCGACACAACCCTCCCAGGAGCACACGAGTGATAAAGGTCTACAGGTGCCCCACGTGCGGGGTTCTGCATGAAGCGGTTCAGCCAGCACTCCTGGCCCGGCTGAACAGCCAGCAGATTGAGGAAATTTCGACCTGCCGCCTGTGCGGCTCGCCGGGCTCTCGCTTCACCTTTCTGCGGGAGGAGCCTGAGCTGGCGGACGACGAGATTGGCTACCCCGCTGTGCTCCTTTCGACGACGGAACAGATGTAGGGAACTACGCGGTGCGTTCTGCACTGCCTGCCAAGGTAACGTCGAGACTGAACGACTTCTTCACCGAATCGCCCAGCCCCATAACTTCCCGCCTTGCGGCCCTCCCCATGGTCAGTGACAACGCGCCTTCACCGGTTCAGCAGGCGTCTCGCGCACAAGCGCTGGAAGCCGCGCTACGGCATGCGGTACCCAGTCTTCAGGAGCTTTTCCCGCTTGCGAGGACCATGACGGCGCCGCACGTGAATCGCAACGGCGCCGACAGCACGCCCTGGCTTCGAGTCTTGAGCCCGATGGAGCAGATTCGTTTCATCGGGATAACGCCTTCGTCAGGGTCTGGGCCAAGCTACCTGCGCTTCCGAGTCTTTGTCTACGAGCGATGCGCGAACGAGTATGAGCGCCTTCGGCACCAGAAACATTTTTCCTTCGCCGGCATGGCATTGCGTCGAGGAACGGCCATTGGAAACGACTCGTGGGAGTCAGGATTAGCGACGGACGGAAGACCCGTCGTTGGCTATGAAGCCCTCCTCCCAATCGATTCTTGGTCAAACGCTCTCATCCAAGAGCGCGTCCGCGACGTGGTGCATCAGTTCTGCTCGTTCGTTGTGGCGGCTATCGAGGGTGGGGACGCGTATGACGACCTTCCCAACATCAAGCCCGACTCAGACGAGAAGCCGTGGGAGGACGATGAACGGGCGATTCTGCACATCGGCGAGCTTGACCTAGGCTACTCTGAGCGAGAGGCTCTGATGAAGGTTCGAATAGGGCAGAGCTGGTTCAAGAAGCAGTTGGTCGAGCGATGGAAAGGGTGTGCGGTCCTTGGCCCGGCCCCTCCTGAACTACTAATTGCCTCGCACATCTGGCCATGGGCAGACTGCGCGAGCGCCAGCGAGCGCTGGGACGTTAACAACGGCCTTCTTCTGAGTCCGAGCCTGGACAAGCTCTTCGACAAGGGCCTCATCGGCTTCTCACGGGCGGGCCTTCTGCGCTACGGGCCGAAGGCGGGGAAACGTGCGCTCGTTCGATTCGGCGCCGAAAAGGGGGCGCCGCTGAATTTCAGCGTCTTCCGCGACTCTCCTGGACTCAAAGACTACTTGGCAAGGCACCGGTCGCGCCATCAGATTCCCGACTGAAGTGCAGACCGGGTCCCACCCACGCAGCACGAGCTCTTAAGAAGCTGGCCGCGGGAAGCCATCGGCAGACCTACAGGTCGGTTGGGCGTCAGCCTTCGTCCGCGACTGGCGTAGCCCTTGTGTCATTGCGGCATAGCGCCGTCAACCTCGCCGGCGGCCAGTTCATCGTGGGTAGGAGGCACTACCAGCACTTGGTCTGCACGCTTTTCCGCTCGACTCATCTCGAGCAACCGTCGCATCGCGGGGTCGGCCTGGATGCGACGCCGGGCTTCCAAGATGGCACCGCGGTGTTCCGGGCGACGCTCCGCCCAGTCAGCCAAGAGCGCGCCGTGGCGCTGCGGGTACACCGCCCACCATTCCACGACTGAGCTCGCATCGTTCAGGTCCAGCAGCATCGCCACTCCCGTTGAAGTTGGTGAGCCAACTATACTGTATGTTCATACAGTATTTCATCATGTTGGTTCGGGCACTTCGACTGCGACGCCAGGGAGTTCGACTCTCTGCTGCTGAACTGCGCGCGGAAGTTCCGCTGGCTGGCGTGCTTCGCATGCGCGACAGCACCTATCAGGGACGCGACGGCCGAGGCAAGCAGGTCTGCCTCCTCATGCCCCAGACCGGTGGGGTCGTCCCCATCGTTGAACTCTTCTCCGCTCGGTTGCTTCGCATCGAAGAGAGGGGCATCCTGGTCGGCGGGCACGAGGAGTTTTGGAGCCGCAAGCAGCGCACCTCGTATGTGCAGGTTCTCTGGGCGTGGCCGATGCCGCCGGAGACCCAGCACGAGCCTCCTCCTTCAACCGTGAGCAGCCCCGAGGTTCGACGGCTTCTCGAAGCCCTCGACGCCATGGCGTGAGTCTTGAACACCAGCAGCACCGGTCGATGACCGGCCTGGAGCCTAGATGTGCAACCTGTATCACATGAGCCCAAAAGGCGCGTTCGAGGTCTACGTGCGCCGGCATCTCGGGAAGGTCTGGCTACCAGAGTCCCCGCTGAAGCCCATCGTTGGTCCGTTCGGTGAGGGTCAGTTCTTGCGCTCAGATGGCAATGACGGCTTGGTCGGCGTGAACGGACAGTGGGGACTCATCCGGCCCGGGTCACCAACGAGGATTTCGTACACGAAGCCGAAGCCCTTGCCCTCCGGCAAGACACCGGCGCCGCGACCACTGAGTACCAACAAGGCGCGAGCGGAGAGCATCGCGACCTTGCCGACGTATCGAGAGGCTTGGAGCGCGGGACGTAGATGCCTGGTGCCCGCCAGTTGGTATCAGGAGCCCAACTGGGAGACCGGGAGGAACATCTGGTGGCAGCTGATGCGTCGAGATGGGCTGCCGTGGATGTTGGCGGGCCTCTGGAGCGAATGGGTGGACCGCGATACCGGTGAGGTGGTTCCATCGTTCACGATGGTCACGGTGACCTGTGATGGCCACCCTCTCCTCTCACGCCTGCACAGGCCTGACCCCAAGCTGCCTGCGGACAAGCAAGACAAGCGGGCTGTGGTGCACGTCGAGCCGGAGTGCTGGGAGACTTGGCTCAACGGCTCCACGGAGGAAGCGCGCGCCCTACTTGCACCAGCACCGGTGGAGATGTTCGACCTAGCTGACGCAGAGAAGACCGACGCCGTACTTTCGGAGCAGCGCATCAACGCTTGAGACCAGCTTCAGGCTCTTGGGGCGGTGCGAGTCCGGCTGGTCGTGTGGCTGCAATCGTCAAGAATCGTCGATGGGGGTGCCGCCGCTGCTCGGGCGGGTCTTCGTCCTGCGGGGCTCGCGGGGCTGACCGCCTGGGGTCGAGGGCTTTTCCGCAGGTGAAGTCGGCAGTCTCCCCATAGCATGGGTAGTCAGCAAATCGCCGACGCAAAGTGGAGGGATGGCAACGTGGCCAGCAAGTCGTCTAAAGCAACAAGTCCCGCAGTGGCCAAAAAGGCTTCAGCAGTCCTCAAGAGCAGCTCTACCGGTGCCGCGTCGAAGTCCGCTGCGGGTAGTGCCCTCTCTCAGGTTTCATCTGGCAAGGTGACAACAAAGAAGGCCGCAACGGACGCTTCGAAGGTGCTTCGCGACGGTCGGACCGGCGCTGCCTCAAAGTCCGCTGCCGGCTCGACGCTATCGCAGACCACCAAGAAGGGCACCGGTACCAACAGCGGTGGGCCTCGGAAGAAGTCATGAAGCTCAAAGACGTCCGTGAGAACTACTACTTCCACACCGGCAAGACGAGCGAGTTGGTGCGTCAGCTTGGCCTGGCCGGAATCGCAGTCATTTGGCTGTTCAGGACGGACGTCGCTGGCACCCCGAAGATTCCCGAGGAACTCCTTTTGCCGCTGGTCCTCATCGTGTTCGGGCTGGCCCTTGACCTCCTGCAGTACGTGTCGGCGGCCATCATCTGGGGCGTCTATCAGCGATGGAAAGAGAAGCGGGTCGAAGAGGATGACGACTTTGAGGCACCAAGGCAGTTGAACTGGCCGGCCATCGGATTTTTCGTCTTAAAGGCCCCGGCTGTTGTCGCTGCCTACGTTCTGCTGCTCAGCTTCCTCGCTCGTACGCTGCTTCCTTAGAAAACTACCCTTGGCGACCGCTTGGGGTTAGTCAGGAACGGCCCTTCGGGCTTTCAGCGCCCATGCCCGCTTCCGCTGGGAAGCAGACGTCCGCGTCCGACAAGCGGTTCCAACTGACACTCACCACTCCACCACCTGGCAGGGCAAAGCCTTAGACCTTGAACTCGTCGCGTGAACGACCTTGAGCCTCATAGTCAGCCAGCCACCGTGCCGGTCGACCACGTCCGCTCCAGACGTTCTCGGGATTCGCGGAGTCGCGATAGAGGATGGGCGCGGTAGCTCCGGTGGCGCGCTTCGGGCCCGACTTGGTCACGTACGGCTCTAGAGCCTCGATAGCTTCGATGACCGTGAACCCAGATGCCTGAATCTTCTTGACGTAGCCGTCAGCAAGCACTTTGAGTTCCTCTGCCCTCTTCCCCTGGATTTCCCTGTCCAGCGTCTTACTCAGTTCCACCAGTTCGGCGTAGGACAACTTCGAAACATCAACCGTGCTCATCTGACTCTCACTGTAGTGACCGTCCGTTCTGGACCACGGCAGAGTGTAGAAGGTCAAGCTCCCAAGCGACGAGCCCGAGCACGCATCTACTTGGCCTGACCTTGAAGCTGGTCATGAAGAAGGAGCTTCGGCTCAAGCCTCGCTAGCGTCGCCTTCCACTCCTCTTGAAGAAAACGCGGACCATGCTCGACACTCAGTTCACGGTCGAGGCTATCGCGGTAGAACTCGATGAACAGATATCTACTTCCCCCTCGCTCGGCGCACTGAAGCGCTGCGCGCTCAAGCACATCGAACAGTTCGACCCGCCCCCCTGCCACGTGAGCCATCAGGACCTCGAACTGATGGATTGGAAGGATGAAGATGTGGTTGGCCGGAAGAAGGTGGCCTTCACTACCCGGCTCAGTCACGAGGCTCGCTTCACCGCAAAGTTGCTCCAGCACACCACCAGTACCGATGTGCAGGTCTACGCTCGTGACCACGAATAGATAGTGTTGCTCATCTCCTCCGCTGTCCGCGGCTAGACGACGGCTAACCGCACGGCCTTGCCGCACGCCCTTCAGCACATGCCTTTGAAGCTTGTGCCGGGTGCCCATCTGCGTCTCTTGCAGAATCTCATCCTCGGCGAACAGGGCCATCTTGGCCTCGACGAGCAGCCTCCGATTGCCGCTCGTCAGAACCGCCTCGACGTTCTTCTCTAGTCGTCCCCCGCAGTGCTTCTCGATGTACTTCTCGGCGTTCATCAGAGGGAGCCCTGCCTCGGCTGCGACCCGCAGGACATAGGCCTCAAACACCTTGCTGTATGGCTCGGTGTACTTTGAGCCATGCTTGGACAGGGCCAGATGAAGATACTCGTCGATGCTCCGGTCCATGACGGCCCGGTGCCACATTCGATAAGAGCCGTCACCCATCTTCACAAGCGGGGCCATCTTGAACACCGGGAACTCATTCAGTTCGCGGCTGCGACCTGCCGTCACCGGAAACTTCGTACGAATCCATGTTCGCAGTTCAGAAATGGTCTTCGAGAACAACGAAAGTATGCGGTCGACATCGTCTCCGTAGGCAGCGCGGAAGGCCTTGAGGTCTTGCAGACGAAGTTCCCCTTTCGGGAACGACGTTGCCGCCGTGAACAGGGCTACCGACAGTTCGATGAACTGCTCAATCGACATGCCCAGTTCCCGCTCCACCAACAGCTTGCATGAATGGTTGGCCGGTAGGCGGCGCAACAAGCCACCCGTGCGAAACAGCCCGAAGACATTTCGGTGCTGGAACGCTCCCTGCGTGCTGACATGTGGGCGAATCATTAGCTCAGGCGTCGGCATCTCGCCTGTTCGCTCAACACGCTCCTTGAACGCTAACCCCCCACCATGATGGAGTTCCTGCACGAGCTGCTGAACCTGTCGAGCGTTGGCTCTCCTGCCGATGCGAAGCTTGCTCGCGTTGCTCCTGAGCGCCCATTTGGCAACCAACATCCAGAGCCAAGGGAGCATCTCCAAGCTGCGTCTGTCGTTGGGTTCGAAATCTCTCAATCTGTCGAGCACGACATGCACAACCGATGCCGCACTCACGTCCGCGAGGTAGCGGTCCACGTCGGCCAATACGCCTGCCCAATTCCGTTCCACCTATTCTTCTCCCCGACTTCTTTCCCAGCGGATTGTCGCGGCTGCGACCGTTTTTGTGGAACCCTGCTTTGCGTCCGCAACACCGGATTTCTGGGCATCATTCCAACGGACGCGATGCGCTGGTGGACCTGCCACGCTAATCCTCGATGGCAAGGTCAAGTTCGGTCTTCAAGCGCCCGGCAGACCATCCGCTTTCTCAACTGCCACCGATATGGGTGACTCTGCCTAGAATTTTTCCTTGGACGAAGTTGTGAGCGGCCCCGTCCTAGGAAAGAACATACCGAGTACTGCAACCAGCGCTTGTACAGCGACAGGACTGCAAAGGAACCAACGTGCCTGATGAGAAGCCCATGCAAAGCGCTCTGCCAGATATCGGGGAGGACAACCAACAACTCGGCCGAATCGAGGCGAAGCTGGGTATTCCGAACGGCTTCTACTTGAGCCTGAGACAGGAAGGGACGGATTGGGAGTTCGCCATCAAGCTGATGGTTCTCCTTGAGGCGGCACTTGGCCGTGTCATCGCTGAGCATCTGCACAACCCAGCCATCACATCGCATTGCGACTCGCTCAACATCAATGGACGTAGCGGCAAGGTGGCTCTCGCGGAAGCGCTAGGCATCATCGACGCGACGGAACGAAAGACGTTTCTGGCTCTGGCCGACATCCGGAACTCGTTCGCTCACAAGGTGGAGAACATCTCCGGCAACTTGCACGAGTTCGGCGCACGTCTGGACCAACAACAGCTCGAGAACTTGCTGAAGGCATGCTTGACCGTCCCCAAGCAACTCGAAGCCAAGGTCAGCTTCTTGTGGCACCCAGGGACGCCCGCGCTGCTGCGCACGTACATGTGGCTTGGCGGAAATAACCTTCTGATATCGCTGGCCCTTCAAGACCAAGCAGCAGAGAAGGAGCGAGCGCGCCGGGATGCGCTCGAAGCCGCAAGCGCGGCGAACAGCGGAAGCACATTCTCTCTCTCGGACCTCTTCCCGCACCAAGGGCCAACCCTGCTGACAGCGACACCAGCAGAGCTGGACGAGATGCTGGCGAAGGACCAATCGAAGCCATAGGCGGCGCGGTCGCACCGGGGGCCACGCGAAGAAGGCGAGAACGCGGCTCGCCTTCTTCACCAGCATGACAGGAGGACTAACAGCTTGCAGCGGAGAATCCTTCTCGACGGGGCCGCTGCTGCGCTGTGAGGCGAAAGTCGCAGGCCTATCAGATGCCCGACGCAGGATGCACTGGTCCCGTTCTCAAGCAGTGCAGAATTCTCCCTAGTCGAGGACGGTCGCACACGGCAAGCGACTACCCACAAGGGAGGACCAGATGCTTGAGAAAGTCATCGCCATTCAGAACATCGGTGTTCTGAAGGCTGGAACGCGCGGAGCTGTTGACCTTGGGAAGGTGACGCTCGTCTACGCTGACAACGCACGTGGCAAGTCCACGTTCTCTTCTATCCTCGGGGCGTGCGGCTCCAAGGACGCCAAACAACTTTCTCAGCGGAGGACCTTCGGCTCGACAGCCGACCAAAAGGTATCCCTTCGTTTTGCTGGCCCGGCCGCCAGCTTCAATTCGGAGTTCGACGGCGCCGCATGGAGCGCGAACACTCCGACTATCGCTGTTTTCAACCAAGACTTCGTCGAGCACAACGTCTATACAAGCGAGGGGGTTCGCCCCGAACACCGCGAGGCGCTGCTCGAGTTCGCCCTGGGTAATGCAGCCGTCGCAGAGCGAGAAGCCTTCGAACGCAACAGCGAAATCCAAAGGCAGAAGTCTGCGGAGATTTCGTCTATCGAGCGTGGGTTGCAGGGGTACCGCGGCAGCCTTCCGCTTGAGTCGTTCATTGCCCTTGAGCCGCAAGGAGACGTTCTCGCCCAAATTGAGGATATCGACAAGCAGCTGGTTGAGGCGCGCAGCGTCAACAGCATCCGGTCTCGGCCCACTTTCCGGCGAGTTCCGGTCCCCAACTTTGACTTGAATGAGTTGGCGGTGACGCTCGAGAGCACCTTCGAGAGCTTGAACGCCACCTCCGAACAGGTGGTCAGGCAGCACTTCCTCAAGCATGAAGGCGAAGAGATTGAGGCCTGGGTCACCGAAGGCATTTCGCTGTCCAAGGGTGCCGATTGTCCGTTTTGCGGACAAGACACAACGGGACTGCAGCTCATCGAGGCGTATCGCCGCTATTTCGATGCCGCTTACCAGCAGCACATCGCCAAAGTGGACACCCTCGTTGAACTGGTCGACCAGTTGCTTTCACAGGCAGCAATTGCTGACTGGGATAAGGCGATGGAGTTCAACGCGGGAACGCTGAGCGCTTGGGCGCACAACATCCAAGGCCGAACGCCTCCGTCTCTCGACATGGTGGACGCCTACGCCAGGATTTCTCAAGTGCGAGTCGCCCTTGTGTCCATCGCTCGCGAGAAGAAGTCGAAGCCTCTGGCGCACATCGGTCGAAGCCGGCTTGCGCATGTAGCTCAGCTCCTAACCGACCTCGCAGCTTCAGCAGAAGAGTTCAACAAGGCCATCGATGCTCTCAATGCGACGCTGGAAGCGTACAAGGAAACGCTGACGCAGGTTAATACGGCGGAACTGGAGCAGCGAAGAGCCAATCTCGTCGCTCGTCGCTCCCGCTTCGAGCCTGAAGTGGTGACGCTGGTGGATTCGCTCAAGGAGGCAAAAGCCGACCACAAGGCTGCGGAGCAGGAAAAGAACGCGGCGAAGGCACGCCTGGATGCCGAGATGGACGCAACGCTCAAGCGTTTCCAAGCCGACATCAACACTTGGCTCGCCAAGTTCGGCGCGCCCTTCTCGGTAGCCGAGCTGAAGTCGACCTACAAGGGCGGAGGCGTCCGCAGCGAATACGTCCTGAACGTTCGAGGAGCTACCGTCAAAGTCGGGCCGAGCAACGATGGCGACCTCTCTTTCCGCGTCGCGCTCAGCGAGGGCGACAAGAGGACACTCGCATTCGCATTCTTCTTGGCGCAGCTACTCGCCTCACCGCAGCGCACGTCAACGTCCGTTGTCCTCGATGACGTCTTTACGAGTCTGGACCGTCATCGCCGCCACCAGACGGCCGAGGCTGTGGTCCGAGTGGCGCATGAATGCGCTCAGGTTATCGCGCTCGGACACGACGCGCACTTCCTGAAGGAGGTCAAGAAGCGGTCCGTGAAGAAGAAGGTTGGAGCCGTGGTCGAGTTGGCGCTTCTGAGAGACGCTGATGACTACAGCTATCTGGCAGCGTTTGACCTGGACGAGTACTGCGCGTCGGACTACTACAAGCACTATTCGGCAGTCGAGGAGTTTGTCGGCGGAGGAAGCGTCGGCGACGAACTCAATGTCGCGAAGGCGCTGCGCCCGCTGGTACGAGGGGCACCTTCACCGCTGCTTCCCGCGCAGGTTCAAAGACGGCAGCACCGTCGGCGAAATGCTTGACCAAGTGAAGAACGCCAAGGCGCCCAACTCATTACATCGTCTCCAGCCTCATCACGCCGACCTGGTGGATTTCAACGAGTTCGCCTCAGCCTTCCATCACGACACTGCGGGTTCTGACGTCAGAACGGAAGTAAACGTGGCCGAACTCCTGCCATACGCGAAGGGGGCCCTCGGCTTCATTCAAACCAGGGCGTTCCGCTGAGTGCCCTCGGTCCTCCAGAAAATGGCTGTGCTGCAGCTAGGTCTCCGACTTGGGTAGAGCTGGCGCCGAGCACCAGCGTTGTTCTGGTCTTGAGCATGAGTCCCCTCCCGGTCGAGAAGGATTCGCAGGCGCCGCTGCTGCGCTACCCGTCTGTTGTGATGTGCGGCGAGATTAGCCGTAAACGCGCGACCATCGGCGCCCCCAAGGCGGGGGTGGGATACGCTCGGGACGGCCAACTACCACAAGACGCAGGGAGACCATGGATTCACAGTACCTCAAGTGGCAACGGGACATGCTTCAGAAGCGATATGACCGCCTCTGCAAGTGCGACCCGCTGCAGGTGCACGCATCCTTGCATCAGTTCTGGAACTACCTGCACTCGCAGCCGCTGCTGGAAGGGGTCATGGCAAAACTCAAGGCTGAGGCACCGTCATACGCTGCAGAGTTGCAGGCGCTCGTCGACAACGAACTACCTCCAAAGTTCGCGCATGAAAATGATGTCGCGAACTTCGCGCTGCGGGTCACAGAGTACTGCGCGTCGCAGCCCATCGGGGGACACGGCGAAGTCCAGCCCGAAATCAATCTATCCGCCAAGCACGGGCAAGGGAAAATGGGGCCGTCACTTGAGTGGTTCCGAGCCAACTTCGTGCAGCCGCTCTTTGATGCCGTTGACGAATCCCTCGACCAGCAGCGAGTGGTCCTCTCAGTGCTCATCAAGTACAAGAAGAAAGTCGAGTGGTTCGAGCGCGAGCAGGTTCTCGAACTTTCAGCGAAGGGGGAACGAACTCTCGCGACCCACCTTTATGCCTATCTGCACGACCAGGGCATCGACTTCCACATCGAGCCTCAGTCGGTATCTGGAATCTCTGACCTCGTAGCAAGAGACTTGGTGCTCGACGCCAAGATTTTCGACGGTGGTGACAGAGGTCGGCCGTATGTGAAGCATGGGGTTCATCAGCTTCTAACGTACGCCAGGGACTTCAATCAAGGTGTCGGCTACCTCGTGGTCTATCGAACCTGCCCAACGGACCTACATTTTTCGTTCGCCGATGAGAAGATGTTGGTGCCGTTCATCGTTCTAGGTGGCAAGACTCTCTACCTCTTGGTAATAGACATCTGCCCGAACCTTCCGTCGGCTTCAAAGCGCGGGCAACTCAAGGGCCACGTCCTGAGCGAGAAGGACCTGTTGGAGGTGCTTAGCGACACCTATGTGGCCCCGGTCATCCGAGCCGCGGCTGTCCTGACGGCAAGTTCTGACAAATCGCAAGTCCTGTCCCAATCTCCCCCGCAAGGAACTGCGGATTAATGTACAGAGCACGGCTGTGCCGTCGCGGAACGCCTTAGGCCGCTGAAACAAAACGTAGTTAAACTGCTCGACGACCGGCTGTCATCCGGTCTATACAACAAGGTCAGACTTTGGGGAGGAGAAGCATGAGCAAGCTCGAAAAGCTGCTGCCGGCTTCAGACCAACGGAACACCGATAAGGACGTAGCCGAGATGCCGACGTCCGCCGACTTCGCTTGACGAGGGCCGAAGGTGTTCACTAGTCGATTTGGCGCCTTTAACGGCGACAGTTGGGAGCAGCTTTGCCAGCAGGTCTTCAAGCGGAAGTACGCTGCGGAGGACTACCAGCAATGCAACGCTTCGCCCGGCGACTTCGGGATTGAAGGCTTCACTCTTTCATCGGGGTTGGCGTTTCAGTGCTACTGCCCCGACAAGCACTACTCCCGCACTGAGCTTTACGCGAAGCAGCGCGACAAGATTACGCACGACTTGGGAAAGCTCAAGACCTACCAGGTCGATATTCTCAAGCGCATCGGCGCAACGAAACTCCGCAAGTGGTTGTTCGTCACCCCCGAGGTGGACAAGAACGCATTGCTAGCTCATGCCCGGGAGAAGGAAGAAGAGGTCAAGGCCTGGGGCCTTCCCTTCATCGACGACGACTTCCGCGTGCTGCTCTACGACGGAGACAACTACCTCGTGGAAATCAACGAGATACGTGCAGCGAGCGGCGAGTCCCTACTCATTCCCTCGCTTGACCCGGACGCTCCTACGGGTCCTCCAGCCCTGACGCAGCTGACACTTTCTGGCGAGGTCTACGAGAACAATGTTCTTCGCAAGACTAGGTTGCGATTAAGGGCTCGGGAGGGGTTGCCGGGGTACGAGCACAAGGTAGCGCGGTTGCATCAGATTACTCTTGAGGAGTTCCTCGCAACCGATGGCGTGCTACGTGAGCTTGAGTTGGCCCAATCCGTCGTTCATCAGAAGCTGGTGATTCTCATCCGGGAATTCGAGAAGTGGGTTGAGGTCCGCTCGCTCACATGGACAGGCCCGCCAGAGCAGCTTACGGACGAGGTTCGAAAGGGGCTCGAAGAGCGCATCGGCAAGGAGTTCTCTCACCAGTTCGATGCGACATACGCTGCGAAAGTTGCGCGCCACATGGTGGCACGTTGGCTAGCAATGTGCGAGCTTGACTATGAGTGAAGTCATCGCAAATTTGAAGTTTACGAGGCGCCCCGCTCCGGTGTTTCCGGAGCATCGGCCGCTGTACAAGATTGGGCAGTTGCTGCTCACGCTGCACCTGGCTGGCCATGGCGGCAGAAGTAGCCTCGCCAAGCTGCATCTCTTCAACTGGGCCCTAAAGGACGAGAAGCGATGGCAGCCGCTCATAGCGGCCGTCGAATTGAAGGTGCTGAAAGTCACCGCTTGGGGCTTTGACCCAGCCCTTGCAATTGCCCTCCGCTTCGCCGTAGCTGAGGGCCTCGTGGAAGAAACGAAGACTGGGTACAAGCTGAAGGATGAGGGACGCATGTTCCTCTTGGAGCTGCTTGAGGACGCCGAGCTGTTCGCAGATGAAAAACGACTCCTTCAGAAGGTCGGCAAGAAGATAACTGAAGAGATGGTCGACGTCGTTGCCAAGGGCTGGGAGGCCTAATGATTATTCGTGGCGTGGCGTTTCGTGCAGAAACGCCGGAGGGCCCTTTCGGCTTCTCCTTCGAGTTCGCGAGGAACTTGACTGTCATCAGAGCCGGCAACTCAAGCGGCAAGAGCACGCTCGTCAACACGCTGCTCTATGGTCTCGGAATGGAGGAAATTGCCGGTGGGACTGGCACCAAGGCTCTGGTGTCGGCCGTTCGAGACTCCATAGAGTACGGGGACCGTCTCATCCCGATTCTCCGGTCGGAAGTGCTGACGGAAGTCGAGAATTCCCAGGGTCAGGTCGTGACGTTCCGCCGTGCGATTCGAGACGAAGCGCTGAACCCCAAGCTCGTTCACGTCTACCACGGCTCTCACTTGATTGATGAGGAGCCGTTCGGCGAACCGATGCCCACGTTTCTTCACGACGATGGGGGTGGCCGTCTGGAGCAAGGCTTCCACTTCTTTTTCGAGAAGTTCCTAGGGCTCGACCTCCCAAGAGTTGCAACGACAACATCCGGCGAGACCAAGCTGTACCTGCAGACACTCTTCGCTGCGCACATCATTGAGCAGAAGCGCGGCTGGACTGACTACATCGCCAACGTTCCATATTTCCGCATACGAGACGCGAAGACGCGAGTGGCCGAGTTCCTGCTCGGCCTCGAAGTCTTCGAGCTCAACTCAATCCGAAACAAACTCGATGCGGAGTCCATTGCCATCGATGAGGCTTGGCGCAGCGTCCTCTCGGACTTCAAGCGCGAAGCTCGTTCGGTGACCTTGGAAGTTCAAGGTGTCCCTGCCGTACCGAATCCAATGTTCCACGCTGCAGATGTGCTTTTGCATCGCGCGGGCAACGTCAACATCTCCTTCGATGAGCACATGAAGCATCTACGAGGGGAGCATGCAGAGCTGACGCGGCGAGCCGAGGAGTTCGGCAGGACTTTGGGGAAGGACGCGCTGGCGGAAATCGACAGAGTGACGGAGAAGGCCCAACACCTAAGCGTGCTCCATGAGCGCGCGGGCACTTCCCTGGCGCTGCAACGCTCCTCGTTGGTGGAGTATGAGAACCTCCTGAAGGAGGCTGAGCGAGACCTTGAGCGAAACAAGGTCGCGCGCAAACTTAAGGAGTTCGGCCACAAGCACGCGTTGGACGTTGCGGGCGGCCAATGCCCCACTTGCCATCAGATGGTGGAGGACGACCTTCTCGACGACGGCGCCGGCGCTCCGCGCATGGATATCCAGGCGAATATTGACTACCTCGAGAGCCAAACGCGGATGCTGAGGCGTCAGATTTCCGGCTTGAAGGATGAGGTGCGCCGCGGCGAAGCGAAGGTCCAGGACTTCTCCACCCAGCTGGCGGCGATGCACGACCATCTTTCGGCGCTGCGCGGTGACGTCAGTTCAGGGACTGCCCAGTCCAAAGCTGTCGTGCGCCGGCAGGTTCAGGTCGAACTTGAGATTGGCGGCCTCGACCGCGTTCATCAGCTGCTCGCGGAAACCCAGCAGAAGCTTGTTGAGCTCGCAGACCGGGCAGCCGCCAATCGCAAAGCCCGGGAGCAACTGCCGAAGGAAACGTACTCCGATAGCGACATCAGTCGCATCAGCGCGTTCGAGTTCCTGTTCCGCGCTAACGCTGGTTCGTTTGGGTACAAGAGCGCGAAGATTGAAGACATCCAAATCAGCCGGGAGAACCTGGTTCCCTCACTCGCCAAACTGGAACTGCGGGAAATCTTCTCGAAGGACTTGGGGCCCGCGGTGCGAATGGTAGAGGGCAAGACGCTCGCTGCGGAGTCCAGCGCAAGTGACTTTGTTCGCCTCATCTGGAGCTATCTGCTCGCGCTGTACCAGGCGTCGGCAAGGCCCTCAATGGTCGGCCATCAGCTCGGACACCATCTCGGACTCCTGGTATTCGACGAGCCGGGCCAACACGCGATGCGCGTGGAGAGTCAGCACGCTCTGCTTCAGCTGTTCTCGGGTGAGAAAGGCCTGCAGAGCGTCGTTGCCGCCTCCTTTGACGAGGCGGAGAGCGTCTTCCGTGAGGCCACGGAAGGCGTAAAGCACAAGCTCATCTCATGGGAAGGCAAGCTGATTCGCCCCCTTACGGTATGAGCGCTTAGCCAAGGCCACTACCTGTTCGGTCCCGTCCTCTGGAGCCGCCGTGTTCACTGTTGTCGAATCCTGGTCAAACGTCCCTCAGCAGGCAACCATGCAGGCATACCTGGTGGTAGACCGTTGGGATGACTGGTTCAGCTTCAGGACTATGTACAGCCTGTTCGTCTTCGACGACAAGGGTGTCCGCCACGGCATCGGCTCGGTGAAGATTGGGCAAGTCGGGCTAAAGGCGGCAGGAGCGACTCCCGGCATCCCAACGGTACCGGGCACTCGTGTGCCCCAGCTGCCGGAAAAGTTCACGGCGCTCAATGTCAACTACTTTTTCTCCCTGGGACAGACTGAGGACTACTACTCGTCGCTGAGGAGGCTTCCAGCTGCGCTTTGCGAGGCAATCCTGAAAGGTCTATGCGACTGCGCGTACGAGTTGGCCATCTTCGACCGCTACATCGCCGAACAGGTGATGTCGGTCTCGCTGTTGCGCGATGTAAGAGCCGAGAACGTACGCAACCGTCTCAATAAGCTCGCACACGGAAATGAGGAACTCACGCGCTTTGAGTTCCAGTACACGTTGCCCGTCGCTCCCACTGAGCCAGGGGAGTTCTTCCCGCCGGAACCTCCAACGCTCACATTCCATGTGGAACCAAATTCCTTCCCGCCGACGAACGTGCATGTCTTAGTGGGGCGAAACGGGGCAGGCAAAACACGGTGCATTCAATCGCTCGTCAATGCCGTGCTACAGAAGCCGAACCCAGCAACGTCACCGGGCGTTCTGAAGAAGCTCGGAAACAACGTTGACCAATGGGATTTCGCCGGGCTGGTTTCTGTCTCCTTCAGCGTGTTCGACGAGTTCGAAGCTCCGCCCTCGGCCGCAGCGCTAAAGATTCGCGCTGGATTCATTGGGCTCCGCGCGATTGAGGAGCGAGATGGACGGGTCCAAGAGGTCATGATGACGAAGCATGGCCTCGCCAGAGACTTCGTCAAGTCCTTCGCGAAATGCCGCGAGGAACCTCGCCTAACTCGGTGGGTCCGCGCAATCAGAACGCTGTCTACGGACCCTCTGTTTGCGGAAGTCAACGTGGAGCGGTTCCTGGAGGTGGCAGGGGACGATTGGCAAGAGGCCATTGCACATACCTACGGGAAGCTCAGCTCTGGGCATTCAATCGTCCTACTGACCATTACACGCCTCGTCGAGCTGGTCGAGCAGAACACGCTGGTCGTCCTTGATGAGCCCGAAGGCCATCTCCATCCGCCGCTGCTCTCGGCGTTCATTCGCGCGGTGTCCGACCTCTTGATTTCGAGGAACGGCGTCGCGCTCATCTCTACACACTCGCCGGTTGTTCTCCAGGAGGTTCCGATGAGCTGCGTATGGGTCCTTGAGCGCACAAGAACCAAGGCGTCGGTAGAGCGACCGACCACAGAGACGTTCGGCGAGAGCGCTGGGGTCCTCACCCGAGAAGTTTTTGGCCTTGAGGTGAGCTATTCAGGCTTTCACCGGATGATTGCATCAGCGGCCAATCAGCCGGGCAGGACCTTCGAGCAGGTCACTCAACAGTTCAATCATCAGCTTGGCTCTGAAGCCAGAACCCTGGCGCGGAGCTTAGTGGCTCTGCGTGGAAACTGAGGTTCGGCGCCTTGAAGAAGCTCGCACCTCCAAACTTCAACGCCGACTACACCGTTCAGACCTGCGCGGCCGGCATCACCATCCCCGAACGTGCCCATGCCCTGACGGGTGCCTTGCCAGTCATCAATGCCGCAGAGTCGCAGTACCTCAGCCTGGCGCCGCTCGGCGAGCTCTTCAAAATTCAGTCGACTGATGGAGTAACGCCGCTTCTGACCACCGCGCTCATGGGCGTCATTTACAAGAGTCACTTTGTCCGAAGTGCAGCCACGCGAGCCCTCTATGACGCGATTCGTTCAGCACCGGCCCATCAAATCTGCCCGCTTTGTGGGCAACGCATTGTGGGTAGTGTGGACCACTACCTCCCCCAGACCTTGCACCCGGCGTTCAATCTAACGCCCGCCAACCTAGTGCCTTCGTGCCTGGATTGCAACAAGGCCAAGCTCGCAAGGGTTGCAAGCTTGGCAGAGGAACAGACCTTCCACCCCTACTTCGACGACCTTGGGACAGAAAGGTGGCTGATGGTCGAAGTCCAACCAACCACGCCTCCTAGCATCGTGTACTGGGTCAAGCCTCCAGCGGCCTGGTCGTCCGTGCTTGCAAAACGGGTTCAGCATCACTTCGAGGTCGTCGGCCTCGCCGTCCTCTATGCCGCGCAGGCGGCCAGCGAGTTGGCCGACATCTCGTATGGCTTGAACGAAGCTGGAAACGCTGCGGGCCCTGCGGCCGTTCGAGACCATCTCCACGATGAGTTCAAGACCCGCCACGCCCGGGACCCGAACTCGTGGAAGACGGCCCTGTACGAAGGGCTTAGAGATTCGGATTGGTTTTGCCAGGTCGGCTACCTGCTTATCTAGCACGACGCAGCCCCTCACGGAAATAGGCAGAGATACCTCCGCCAAGCAATCCGCCTTAGCCAGCATTCATCCCTCAGGCGCCGCCAGCGCAAAATGTGCTCGACGCGCCACGGCTGTCCTCTATTGGCCCGTCGCCTACGTAAAGCCCCAACTCACACATAGCGCCTCGATGCGCGCTTGCCCTTGAGGGAGAAGGTCCGGCAACGGGCACTTAGCCCACCGGATTGCATCGAGACACGCGAGCATCGCGTCTGACAGTTCCACATCGAGACTCCGTAGCGAGTACGGGTCGAACTGGTGGTACCCGACGACCGACGCAATGAACGCCGCAACTCGACCCGCCTGCCCCGTATCGGAGCGCTCCGCCAACGAAACAAGTAGCTCGAGCGCCTCGCCCGCGTGCTGTTTAGAGGCATGCGCGCGGATACCCCATTCCAGCTCCTGCTGCCACGCCTCAATTTGCTCGGCGCTTGGCTCGAACTCCATCGGCGTCGGCTGCTGTGAACCTGCCGTTTGGTAGGCATCCATCTTCACTGCCCCTCTTGGCTGACACCTGAGCCGTACACCGCAGCCGACTCGACGAAGCGCAGCGCCTCCAAGCGGAACAGGACGTACGGACACCGCAACGAGTTCGCAGCGGCCGACGGACCGCAGCAGCAACCCTTGGCGGTACATCGCCCCATATGCCGAGCACCAGCTGGCGCTCTGCCCTTCCCCGTTGGCAACAGTGGACCGCCTTGCGTCGCAAGGCTGCCTTGCTTCTTCTTCCCCGTCTCTTGCATCAACAGACTCCCTTTATCGGGCACGCCTCTGCCCTATCTTCGGCCGGCAGTGGATGCGCCTCTGCCCGTCCAGCCCCGAGATTAACAGCGCAGCAAATATACTATTGCCTATATTATCTACAGCAGCTGTATAGCAGTATGTTATGGGAAAATATGATACTACCAAAGTGATAAAAAGTGGATTGCGAAATTGGTTTCTGGCTGGCACATTACGGGCCTCGCTGACTGGAGGCTGCCATGAATGCACCGCTAACGTGGCGCATTACACGCTGCCACAGCCCAAAGTATCCGTCGCTGCTTCCAGACGGGTTCCCCGTCATTTCGACGGAGGAAGACGGGACGATTTTTGAGCCTGGACTTATCTTCCTCTATGACGAGGTGGTGAAGGGGAGACAGCCCGGCGACTACGAGTACACGCTGACCAACTACGCAGGGGACTTGGTTCGCTTACTGACCTATCTGGAGCACTTCTCAATAGATTGGTGCGACGTCACCGAGAAGCACATCGAGGGTCTTGCCTATGCCTACGGACGGACGACGTCCTTGAAGACGGGCAGGAAGTACAGCAGGAACACGATTCGACGCTTGGTCGCGACCATCGCCGAGTTCTACCGATGGGCCTCACGGAAGAGTCATTTCAAATGGGACAGAGGGAACAAGGAATTGCTACTAGAGCTCGCTAGCCAGCGGTCGCAAGGCCGATATTTCAAATGGCCGCCAGAAACGGCCGTTGATAACCAGCACATGCCCAATCCGTTGACCCCGGACCAGGCCAAAGTTCTGTTCGCTACCCTTGGTCCGCGGGCATCGGAGGAGAAGCGCAAGTGGAACGCTTACGCTCAAGACTCAACTGGAGAACTTCCGCAGTCCTCCAAGGACCGACTTGCTAGCGAAATTGCCCTCAACGCCGCCCTGCGTGTTTTTGAGGTGGTCCGCCTGCCTTTAGCCGTCATCGAAGAAGTTCTTCTGAACAACCCCAACATCATTCCGACTCGGGAGTACAAGGTTCCCATCAAGGGCAAAGGCGGAAAAACTCTGCCGGCACTCTTCCCTGGCACATTGCTCCTCGAAATCTCCGCGTATATCGAAGGCGAACGCAAATGCTGCAACCCAGCCGCCGACACGCTACTGGTTAACCCGCCGCAGTACGGCCGGCATGCGGGCAAGAAATGTACTACCCGCTCAATTCAAAAGGCCTTCACGGCCGCATGCTTTGCCTGCGGGTTCATCAAGACTGAGACCTACCAAGAGCTTCTTCCGAACGGAACGCTGTCTTCGACTCGCAAGAGGCGTCAGAGGTCCGAATTCGTTTTTCACGACCTCAGACACACGTATGCGATTTGGCATTACCACATCAAAGCAAAATATATGAAGGAACCTTGGCTGGACATCCAGGTGCGGCTTCGCCACGCCAGCGACGAGACAACGCGGAGAATCTATCTGAAGGCTTGCGCTGCGTTCGAAGCGCTGGTCACTGACCGATTCATGCAATCGTTCCCCAAAATTTGACCGAGCAACATGTCTAAGAAGCCGTCAATATTTGACCAGCTCCGTAGTGAAGAACGACTAGTTGCCGCAGGCAAAAAGCTAGACGTTGCTGTCGACGCTGCCTTGAAATCATTCACGGGACCGAGGGAGCTCTCCGACTCCTTTTATGCCGAACTCGAGAAGCTGAAGGAATTTGTCACCGGCCACGCTACAGCAGAGTTCTTTCTTCAAGCCTTCACCCTTTGGGCAAACTCGGGGCCAACGCGAGGTAAGCCGCGAAGCCACAATCGGCAGTTCTCGGTGAAGTTGGGAGAAATCCGCAACGGGGTTCTGCAATTCATCGAAGAGCGAGGCTATTCAACACTTGCGCCAACTGACATCGACCAAACGTGGATAGCGGAATTCATTACTTGGCTCAAGACAGCACCACGCCGCGAACGTAAGGGGAAAGTTGCCGCGCTGGGCGATGGGCCTCGCGCGCCCGACACCGCAAGAAAGCAATACAAGGCGCTGGAGCACTTAGTAGACGCCATACGCGCTTCTGAACGCCACTCCGTCATGCTGGGTCACGAACTCGAGTTCCCGGAGGTGAAATGGGGCGACCGTGATGGCCCAGCGAATCCCACTGAAGAACTCAGTGACGCAGATTGGAATGCAATCTATACCGCTGCAGCACGGGACGCTCTTGCGACCATAAAGCAATGCAACGCAGATTGGGACGCTTGGTCGCGGGCACGCTCTGACTCTGCCCAATCGAATGCAGCAAATGCTCAGGATGACGAACTCTTCGGCAAGCTGATTAATACCATAGCCAATCAGTTCCCCGGTGTCGTGCCAAAGCTTTCGAACTTCCGTGAAGAGGCAACGGCGAGTTTGGCAAGTGCCGTGAAAGGGAAGGAGGAGTTGCTTCGCGCTACATTCTGTCTGCAGCCAACCTCTGAGACAATTTTCCCCTTCGTGGTTCTATTTGCCTTCTATTCCGAAGCGAATACCAGCCCTTTGCGCCGCCTGAATTTTTCAGACATTCAGCACGCCACAGTAGCCGGAGCCAATCGCATTCGCCTCTTCTTCGACAAGACACGTGCATATCCATACCCGCGTTCTTATGCAGTGGATGATAGCGACCCACTATCGCCGTCTTCGCTCTTGGAATTTCTCAAGAAGTGGAACGGCAGAATTCGCGCCAATGCGGGCGAGCTAGAGAATCTTGTCTTCATCTTCGTAAACTGGTGGGGAGCGCTTTCTAGGTTTAACACATCGGCAGGACCAAAGAAGTCTTCGACTGACGAAGACGGAGTCGTCCGCACCGTCATCGGCACCGAGTCATGTGGCCTCTGGAACCACGCCCTTAAGAATTTCTGCAAGAGGCACGGGCTGCCGCACTTCACTATTAAGGAAGTACGCATTACAGGATTGGAGCTCATTCGGGAGCAAAGCGGCGACGACCCAATGGCCACTGTTGCAGCGTCGGGCACAACCAGTGATTCTGTGCATCGACGTAACTACGAAGGGCGGCGTACGAAATTGCGCAGGGCCGCTGCCATCGGAAATGCGCAGAACGGACTTGCACGATTCCTCTCATCCGACGGAAGAATTGACCATCGCGGCGACGGCGATGCAATTGACCCGCTCTCAGCTACTCCTGGATGGGCGTGCTTGGACCCCTACGACTCCCCTCTTCCCACGCAAGAGCGGGGAAAGCTGTGCGAAGGATTCTGCGAATGTCCCGCATGCCCCCTTGGCATGGTTCAGCTGACCCCATACGGCTTCGCTCGGACAGTTCAAATAAGAAAGGCGGTGGAGGACTCTTTCCACTACCTAAGTTTTGAGCGTTGGTCCTCGGCCTTTCAGCCCCAAATGGAAGCCATCGATAGAACTTGGCTTCGGCTATTTGCAGCTCACCCCGACATCGTGGAAGCAGCAAAGCTGATGAATCTGGACGACTTAGGAGTTCTCTCTTGAAACCTCATTCACGCCAGTCAGTTTCGCCCGCCCTGAAGACCTCGCGTTTGGCGAATGCGCTCGCCGGGCTTCTGCTTTCAGAGTGGGAGAGCGTCGTATGGCACTTTCACGTGAATACAGTGCCCGGACAGGTTGCGCCAATCATTTACTGGGAGTTCGCTCTGGCACCCGGGATATTGAGTACGCACTACCCGGCTTTGCTAGAACAATTCAAGACGCTACTCGCGCTGCTCCTGGCAAATCGTGACCAAGATGGCCTGCGCTTTAGCCTAGCGTCACTCGAAGGTTTTATGATTGGTGCCAGAGAGCTGTTCAGATGGATGGTGCAGACGGAGATTTGGGAGTTCTCTGACTTATCCCAGCAAGTTTGCAGACAATATTTGGCGGACCTGCCATTCCTTCTTTTATTCCCGGCCACCAAGCGATATGGCCCTGAGGTCGCCAACGCTGACGTTGCGCGCGAAAAATACTTGCAAGCGATTGCAGCCGAGAACTATGACCATTTCCGCGATGCGATGCAGCCGGACACGGAATCGGAGACCGACCAATCCCAGGAAGACGATGTACCGCCTGAGGCTTTAGAAGAACAGAACGATTCTCCATCGTCAAATGGTGATGCGACAGACGCGGCGGTCGATGTTCGGCCGACCTACAACCAACTGAACCGTCGGGCTCAAACCCTCCTGTTCATTTTCAGTCAAAGGAAGGGATTTGCCGGCCATGGCTATCGCGGCATGGAGGAGCATCCATTCCAAGGAGACACTCTTCAGAAAACTATCGCCCCGCTGGCGCGACTATCACGAGAAATCACCCCACCTCTACCGGATGAGGTCTGCTTAGCCGTTCTCAAAGAAGCATTGGATTGGCTGGAATTTAAATCGAACGACGTCCTTCGGCTGCGCGACCTAGTACTCAGCGCTCGGGAACTTTCGCAGGGCAGCGACGCGCTTAGAACGCCGGAGCATTACGCTGGGGTTAACAAGCTTTTGGCCGAGTTCACTTTCAGTACACGTGAAGGTGAGCTTGTACCGTGGCGTTCACCTCTACGGCGAGAGACTTTGCTCACTCCCGGTGATGGGCGCGATGCAGTGATTGAGGTTATTCAAGAGCCGTTTCAGCAGGTAAGGAACTTGGTTCTTCGGCTTCGCGATGCGCTCTTCTTATTGTTGAGCTATCTGGTCGGAATGCGCCTATCAGAACTTTGCTCGGTCGAAGTTAAGAACAATTCAAAGCTTACTTTTGGGTGTGTCGAGTCCAAGATTTCAGACTGCGGCAAGCTTGAATTATTCTTCCTCAAAGGCTACGTCATCAAAAAGCGTTCACGCCCAGTGGCGACGGAATGGGTTATTGGATGCCGACCCGCGGGGTCGTCATGGGTGCCCGTGACGTTGCGCGCTGTTGAAGTACTACATCAACTATTCCTGCCCTGGAAGAAGGGACGGAAGACCTATGGTCTATTCCAAAGCTTCCGAAACTTGCAGTCGATTCCGATTGACGATTCACTGGTGACCGACGTTGTCACTTCCTCGATGGGTCGCGCGGTACAAAGGTTTGTATACCATGAGGTGGACCTATCGCAGCTTCCGGCCCGCAGCGTATCCGGTGAGGACCTTACGCGATACATCAGTTCGCGCGGCCGCTGCATCACAACGCATCAGGGACGAAAAACTTTTGCCGCATTCCTTCTGCGCACTCGCAGTTCGATGCTCCTACCTGTCAGTCGACACTTCCATCATTTGAATGTTGCAACTGTCTCAACCTCCTACTTTGCGCCAGTTGAGCGATTGAAAAGGGAACTTGGCAGCGAACAGACCGCCGCCACCATTGCATTCTTCGAGTCAGCAATGACAGATAATCCCGTCATCTTTGGCAAGATGGCGCCTTATATCGAAGAGTTGATTAGGAGCCCAGCGTGGGCAGAGGCAGCGTCGCATGCAGAAAGGCACGAAGTAATCAAAGACTTTGTTCTTTTGAACGGCTATTTCATTTATCCAGATGTGCACGGCACGTGTCACATCACGATTAAACCCCTTGAGTCACGCTGCCGGCAGGCGCAAGGGAAAGCCAGTTGGAGCCAAATGACGCCAGCTTATGAAGTACGAACGTCCAAAATGTGCGCGGGATGCGGGTGCTTCAGTGTGAGCGTCGGCCACCGTCCATATTGGGAAGCGCGCGCGAACATCACGCCCCGCCCAGAATCGCCTGATTTTTGGGTACAAAACTCTCGACAGGAGACTGCAGCCAAGGTGCTCTCAGTCTTCAGGAAGCCTGACGCGGTGATGTCATGACCGGCACTCGGCGAGGATATGTACGCGAAACGGAAAAGAAGCTCGAGGAAGCGCTAAAGCGCGTTAAGAAGGGAGGCAACGGCGCCATGAACGCAACCAATGTTGCTCGTATTGCTGGTTACGACCGGAGAATTATTGGGGACCGCAACACGGCCTACCCGAAAATCAGAGAAGCAATACTTTCGATTGCGAATCCGGCGAGAGCTGCGAACCGGGCTGCTCGGGCTTTGGCGAAGGAGAAGCAGTCGGAGCGGAACGAGGTTTCCATGAGGTTGCATCAGAAGGCGTCCGAGTTGGTGGGCCGTTGGAACCTGTCTGAGAATCGCCTCGCCGACGGAACGCCAGTGGGCACTCGCTCCATGAAGGAACGCCTACGTCTGCTTCAGATTGTTCCGGCCGCTGGCGTGAAGAGGGTCTGAAGCGCTTCCAAGGGTGCGCCGAGTCGCTTGGCGCGCCGTGGGGCCCTCTGGGCAGCCCTGCAGGCTGCTCTTTGCAAGTTTGACGAGCGCTGAACTCCCCGGTGGCGCCATCGCTCGCAAGAGGACTCATGGGGCGGGGTGCACCTGGCATCCGGCTCTCAGCGCGACATTTTCTTTGCTGCCTTGCGAATCTCTCGGTCCATCCGCCGGCGCTCGGCACGGGTCATGAATCCATCGGCTCGGCCGGCTATCTTCCGAACCTGCCCGGCGTTGAAGGGCATCGGGAACTCTTTGACCGAGTTCTTGAACAGGTAGGCATCGGGATTGGACTGAAGCACGTCGAGCTCCACCATCAGCTCTCGAAGCGTAGCCAGAGCTTCGTCGTCTATGTCCTCGCGAAGGTCGGCATAGAGGAAGTCCCTCGATGCCTCCCCGTCTGCAAACGGCTCGCTCGCAATGCCCACGGCTTCCTGCAGCGTTGGAACGCTCAGCTTGATGGCGCTGCAATAGGTACCAAGCACTGTGCTGCGCAGCTCACGGTAGTCCTCGTAAGCTTCGTCGCCCTTGGGAATGGTGAGGAACACCCATCCGCGAGTTGGCGGGGTCCCGGTCATCAAAATCCGGGCGAACTTGTTGCCTGGGTTGCTCGTCTGAAGAGCAACTATCCAGTTCTCCACCAGATGGCGCCGCGACACGCGAGTTTCCGAAGCAAGCGCGCGGACGATTCGCTCATGGTCCACAGCTTCTGTCTCGACCCACGGGCCCACACGCGCTGTGCCCGCCCTGATGTACTTCGACTGGTCCTCGATAGTCGCGTCCCACATGTACGACACCTTGTCCGCCGCTCGCTTGGCCGCACGCTGCGGGCTTCGGACGTAGGCGGACCATTCACCTTCCTCAAAACCCACGAAGGTGGTGCCCTTTGGGACCTTAGGGAAGGCGTGCTCCAGGCCTTCCATCGTTAGCATGTACTTGGCAAGGAGCTCCTCTTCGCCAGGAATCGAAAACACGATTCCCGGCTGGCTCAGATAGGCCTCCTTCGTGGCCAGATAGGCCACCAAGTCTGGGACAGTGTCGAGCTCCTCCAGGAGCGCTTCTGCGGTTAGCTCGTCCAGCACATGGACAAATCGGCGACCCGGGAGGGGAAATCCCACGGTGAAGGGTTGAGTGAGGTGCTGCCTCTCCTCGATGCTCGTGTCGAGCATCAGACTTCCTGAACTGCCGCCTCCATAGTGACGACTGCCCGCTGCATGGCCCCCACGGGTCACGCAGATTAGGAAGTACCTCGCAACGCTCGCGTCCGGAAGCGGAACTGGTATCGGCGTCTCGCACGCCTTGTCAATGAAGAACCGGCCCGGATAGCTCCGGAGCAACCGCTCCGCACCTGCAAGCTGCTTGGCAGATTTCTCGATGGCCTTCTTGTACCAGCGAGGCCAAGCTATCTCGACATCAACGTCGGACTGGTACTCGCAGTCCTTGTCCGAGAACAGGAGAACGTCGTTGCCGAACACGACTAGAAGGTCGCAAAGCTCTTTGCCATCTCCCGCTCCAGGTCGCCCCACGTCGGTGTGGATGTTCGGGTAGCTCCATAGGCTGAGGAACGCCCGCTTCGCAAGCTTCGTGAGGATGCGTTCGGACTCCGTCGTTCCTTCCTCCGAGGCAGCTCGCTCCCATGCTGTTTCGTTGCTCATGGCTCCTCCTGCGCGAAAGCTTATCCGCAGGATTCCGGCCTGAGGCCGGCGTCATGAAGTCCAGCGCACTCCTCTGAACGCACCCATGCCGGGTTTCAGCCTAAAGAACTCCTTGCGCCTGGCCGTTGCGCCGTGGTCCCTTGTGCCGCTCCGCCCATCCAGCGGCATTCCTGGGCCGCGTTGGGACACAGCCGACAGGCATATGCAGAATTAGAAGAGACTGGCTTGGTCGCCGGTGTGAGCGTCAGGCACGCGGAACAGGCTGGTGTTTGCTTCGCCACCTAGCCGTTGCAGCCCAAATCGACGAAGCGCTACCGTGAACCTCTGCCGGAGCAGATGCGCGTAGTGGCCGCTTCCTCGCATCCGTGAGCCAAAGTTGGAGTCGTAGTCCGCCCCTCCCCGCATCTGACGTATGAGGCTCATCACGTGGTCGGCCCGCAGCGGGAAGTGCTGTCGGAGCCACTCCACGAACAGGTCACGAACTTCCAGTGGAAGGCGCAAAACAATCATGCTCGCGTAGGTCGCTCCGGCCTCAGCCGACGCTTCCAGAATCGACTCCAGGTCCGCATCGTTGACCGCGGGAATCATCGGCGAGGCAAAGACAGCGACAGGAATTCCAGCGGCGGATAGCTCACGCATTGCGCGAAGACGCCGGTGAGGAGCATTGGCCCGCGGGTCCATGATTCGGGCCAAGTCAGGATTGACCGTCGCCAACGAGATGTTCACCCGAACGAGCCCTAGGGCGGCCATAGGGGCAAGGATGTCGATATCGCGAGTGACCAAGGCGGACTTGGTAGTGATGCTGACCGGGGCGCCGTGTTCGGCCAGAACTTCCAACACTGAACGCGTGATGCGATGTTCCCTCTCGATGGGCTGGTAAGGGTCCGTATTGGCCCCCAAAGCGATGAGACTGGGCAAGTAGCCCCTTCTCGCGAGTTCCTTGCGAAGGAGCGCCGCAGCGTTCGCCTTTGCGGTCAGCTTGGTCTCGAAGTCCAGGCCTGGCGAAAGGCCGAGATAAGCGTGGGTGGGCCGCGCATAGCAATACACACATCCGTGCTCGCACCCGGCGTAGGGATTGATGCTTTGGCTGAAAGGGATGTCAGGGGACGTGTTGTAGCTCAGGATGGAGCGTGCGTCGCGCACCGTCACCTCGGTGGCGGTTGAAGGTTGGTCGCCTTCGTCGACGTCGCCATGGAGTCGCTCAGCTTCAAGGTGTTCAAGAGAGGGGTCACGGTCCCAGCTTTCGAAGCGCGAGCGAGTGTTTGAACCCACGCCACGGCCTTTTACGAAGCGAACGATGGCTGACTTAGGGCTGTCCATGAGACCGCCTCAATCGAAACGACAAGCGGCTGAAATTTCCTGTAAACATATACAGCGCACTTCAGGTCAGGGGATGACTCGTCATCGCTGGGAAGATGAGAGTTCAAGGAACAGGGATGTACTCATGTCTCTGTACACCGAAGTGTTCGGTTGAAGCTTGAGGGGTGGGAACAGGGGCGCTTCAGTTGTTGGTTTGAAGGTCTTGGAATGAGTCCTTTGAAGGGACACTTTCTGCTTCACATAACATGCTCGCAGCCGCGGTACGGATTGATCGAGAGATCGAAGCCGATGTCCGGCGACTGGTTGCCGCTGACGATCTTCTTGGCGTGCTCCTCGATGATCTCGGTCTGCGGCGCGACGTGCTCCTCGACGGCCTCCTGATCGAGCGTGCCCCAGCCATCGTCGTACTGCTCGCGCTCGACCGATTCGAAACGGTGCGGCATCGCCCAGGCGCTGCCCCGCCCCTTGAGGGCGTCGGCCTGGATGAACAGCGGGGGAACGGCGATCTTGGGCGGCTGCGGCATGCTGTCAATTTATACAGTATCGGCGCCGATTGCCAGTGCCATCCGGGATGTCCGCCTTGGGCGCGGTCGATCCCGCACACAATGGCCGACTCCTTCACGACCCCGCACCCGCCGACGATGGACCCGCTCACGGACCCGCTCCCGGACCTGCTTCGCGCGGCGCTCGCCGAGATGACCCGCGGGCGCTACGCCGAGGCCGTCGCGCTGCTCGAGCCGCACGCCCAGGTGGCCTCCAACGAGCTGCAGCGCTATCTCGGCGAGTCGCTGCGCCGCGTCGGCCGGGTGCAGGACGCGATCGGTCCGTTGATGCAGGCGCTGTCGCTGAAGATCGATGACGTCGACGCCTACCTGCAACTCGCCTTCGCGCTGCAGTCGCTGCAGATGAAGGCCGAGGCCGCGGAGTGCTTCCGCACCGTCGCCGCGCTGCAGCCCGGCAGCGTCATGGCCCAGGCCTACCAGGCCCATGGCGACCAGCAATGCGCGCGCTGGCAGGACTTCGACGCCAACCTCCAGGCGCTGCATGCGGCGCTGCGCGCCAAGCCCGAGGACGCCGGCGACGAATTCGGCGTCCCCTTCGCGCTGGCCGCCCTGCCCCATGCGCCGGCGGACCTGCTCAAGATCGGCCGGCTCAGCACGCGCTTCCTCAGCCGCGGCCTGCGCGCGCTGCCGGCGGTGCGGGCCATCGCCAAGCCGCGGCTGCGCATCGGCTATCTCTCGTCGGACTTCCACGCCCACGCCACCGCCGCGTTGATGGTCGAGGTGCTCGAGCACCGCGACCGAGCGCGCTTCGAAGTGCTGCTGTTCTCGCACGGCCCCGACGACGGCTCCGCGCTCCAGCGCCGCATCCGCGCCGCCTGCGAGCGGGTCATCGACGTCGGCGAGCTCGATCCCATGGGCATCGCCGCGCGGATGCGCGCCGAAGGCGTCGACATCGCCGTGGACCTGAAGGGCCACACGGCCGGCAGCCGCTTCACCGCGCTGGCCGCGCGGCCGGCGCCGGTGCAGGTGGCCTGGCTCGGCTTCCCCGGCACCTGCGGCGCCGACTTCATCGACTACGTCATCGGCGACGCCATCGTCACGCCGCTCGAGGACGCGCCCGTCTACGCCGAGCGGATCGCGCAGCTGCCGCGCTGCTACCAGCCCGGCGACGCGACGCGGACGATCCAGCCGACGCCGCGCGCCGAGCTCGGCCTGCCCGGCGACGCGATCGTGCTGCTGTCGGCGAACGCGGTCTACAAGATCACGCCGCCGCTGTTCGACGCCTGGATGACGATCCTGCATCGCCTGCCGGACGCGCTGCTCTGGCAGCTCAGCGGCGGCGAGCAGGCGGACGCGCAATTGCGCCTGGAGGCGCGGCAGCGCGGCATCCCGCCCGAGCGCCTCGTGTTCATGCCGCCCGCCGACATGGCGAGCCACTGGAACCGCCTGGCCGCCGCGGACGTGGCGCTCGACACCTGGCCTTGCAACGGCCACACGACGACCAGCGACGCCCTCGCCGCCGGCGTGCCGGTGGTCACGCTGCGCGGCGACGGCTTCGCGTCGCGCGTCGCGGAGAGCCTGCTGACGCAGGCCGGCCTGTCCGGCCTGGTGTGTGATTCGCTGGCGGCGTACGTCGAGCAGGTCTGCGCGCTCGCCGCCGGACCGAAGCCGGCGATCCGGCCCTGGATCGACGCTGCCGCCTTCGCGCGCGACCTCGAGGCGCTCTACGAGCGGATGTGGGCCCGGGCGGTCGCCGGCCGGCCGCCAGCGGCGCTGCCGGCCCAGCCGCTCGCGTGACGCTGCGCCTGACGCTGCGCATTCGGCTGCCCGGCTGTTATCCCCTCGCCCCGTGAGGGGGAGAGGGTGAGGGAGAGGGGGCACGTCGCAGTGCCACAGCCGTTGCCCTTGCCACCAGCCCCCTCTCCCCTGCCCTCTCCCCCTCACGGGGGCGAGGGAGTTACTGGAGGCCATGTCCCCTTCAGCGCATCGCGCCCGCGGCCGCGAAGCGCTCGTCCCGCAGCAGCCGCGACATCGCATCGAGCCGCACCGCCGCCGCCGCGACCAGCTCGCCGAACCGGGCGCTGGACAGCAGTTCGTATTCGTCGAGCCGCGCCTGACTGATCTCGTCGCCGGAGATGGCCTGCGTGCTGGGATGGCACATCAGCAGATCACCGTGCCGCGCGGCATTCAGCCAATCCGCCATCAGCGCCGCATAGCGCACCGGTCCGCCGCGGAAGTCGTAGACCCCGAGCAACCGGCCGTTGTGAGGGAAGTCGAGCAGGTCCGCGTCCGCCAGCAGCGCCCCCGCGCCGAGCCGTTCCAGCAGCCGCGGCTTGAAGGCCCACCCCGCCGCGCGCGTTGAACGCAGCCACGGGCGCCGATAGGGATAGCGCTTCACCAGCACGTCGAAGAGCGCGTCGCGCACTTGCGGGAACTGGTGGACATGCTGGTGGCCATCGATGAAATCGGGACTGCGGCCCAGGTGATCCTCGAATCGGTCGAGCTGGGCGGCGACCTCCGCGCGCAGGCCCGCCGCCGGCAGGTCACCGAAGACGCCGCGCAGCCACACCGAGGACCAGGTCGAGTGCTCCATCGTCAGCGGATGGGCCGTCAGGTCCAGATGCAGCCCGACGTCGATCGGCCCCGCCGTGTCGCGCCGCAGCGCGGCCGCGCCCGTCGTCCACGCCGGCGCGCCCACCATGCAGGACAGCGCATGGACGCGGCCCGCATGGCGCAGCGCGTGCGCCGCCTCGTTGATGCCCTCATGCAGACCGAAATCATCGATGCACAGGCAGACGGAACGGGTCGCGGTCATGGCGCGCCCCCCGCGGCCGGCGCGCAATCCAGATCGGCCGGGCGCACGCGCCACAGCACCAGGTGGCGCTGCTCGGCGATGCGCTCGGCGCGGCCCAGCCAGGCATGCTCCTTCGCCAGCGCCGCGTCGCCGATCACCCAGCTCACCGGCCGAGCGCAGAGCACGGCATCGATCGAGTCCCAGGTCTGGAAGCGCCGCAGCGACGCGGCATCCGAGACGAACAGCCGCGCGTCGCCCAGCTCCTTGCGCCAGCTGTCGCGGCTCATCAATCCGGCATCGTCCCAGTCCTCGACCACCTGCGCCGGCGTGCCCAATCGCGCGTAGAACGGCAGGTCGTAGACATAGGTCTCCAGCATCACGACGGGGTCGCCGGGCGCGCGGTGCGCCGCGAGCGCCTCGGCCAGCGCGCGGTTGGACTTGCCCGGACCGACGCCGAACGCGATCACCGCGCCCACGCCCGCCACCGCGCCGATCGCCAGCGACACCGGTCCCCAGCGGCGCCAGCGGGGCGCGCGCTCGATCACGCGCTCCCACGCGATCGCGATCAGCCCGGCCAGCGGCGGCAGCGCCGGCAGGATGTAGCCGACCAGCTTGGAGGCCGGGATCGAGAAGAACACCAGGATCACCGCGAACCAGCACAGCAGCAGCCAGTGCAGGCCGGCGGGTCCGGGCGCCGGATGCCACAGCGCGCGGCGCCAGCCCTTGAGCACCCAGGGCACGGCGGGCAGCGTCGCCACCGCCAGCACCGCCGGGAAGAACCAGGCCGGCTGCACGTTGTTGAAGCCGCCGCCCGCGAAGCGCTGCGCGTGCTGCACGATGAAGAAGTAATGCAGGAACTCCGGATAGCGCAGCTGCATCGCGACGAACCATGGCGCGCACACCGCCAGCATCAGCGCGATGCCGGGCAGCCAGAGCATCGCGCGCAGCGTGCGCCACTGGCCGCGCAGCATCAGCCAGGGCAGCAGCACCGCGCCCGGCAGCACGACGCCGATCAGCCCCTTGGCCAGCACGCCCAGCCCCGCCAGCGCGAAGGCCGCCGACAGCATCGCGCGATGCGGCAGTCCGGCCTCGATGCGCAGCGCCGCGTCGACCGCGGCCGCGATCGTCGCGGTGATCAGGCCCGCGACCAGCATGTCGAGGTTGGCGAACTGCGCGCCGGTGAAGGTCAGCGGCATCGCCAGCAGCGTCAGCAGCGCGGCGCGCGCCAGCGATGGCGAGGCCCAGCGGCGCAGCAGCGCGAACAGGCTCAGCGCGCCCGCCAGCGCGCCCAGCAGCGGCGCCGCGCGCGCCGCCCACACGTTGACGCCCAGCAGCGCCATCGAGGCCTCGGTGATCCAGTAGAACAGCGGCGGCTTGTGGAAGAACGGCAGCCCATTGAGCGTGGGCACCAGCCACTCGCCATGACGCAGCCCTTCCCACGCGGCGCCGACATAGCGCCCCTCGTCGGGCAGCGACAGCGGCCGCAGCCAGCCGGTGAAGGCCAGCCACAGCAGCGTCAGCGCCGCCGCGAGCAGGCCCTCGCGGCGCGGGATCGGAGCGGGCCGGCTCATCGCGGATCGCCGGGCAGGCCGCTGCCCCACTCGCGCTTGATCACGTAGAGCGGACGCCCCTTGACCTCCTCGAAGATCCGGCCGATGTACTCGCCCACGATGCCCAGCGACAGCAGCTGCAGGCCCGAGAAGAACATCAGGCTCACCACGATCGTGGTCCAGCCGCTGACGACATGGCCGTAGAGCAGGTAGACCGCCGTCAGGTAGCCGCCGTAGAGGAAGGCCGCCAGCGCCAGCAGCACGCCGACGGTGCTGGCGGCGCGCAGCGGCCAGGTGGTGAACGAGGTCAGCCCGTCCAGCGCCAGCGCCGCCAGCCGCAGCGGATGGAAGCGCGTGCGGCCATGGGCGCGCGGCTCGGGCTGGTAGGGCACGGCCACGGTCCGGTAGCCGACCCAGGCGTACAGGCCCTTCATGAAGCGGTTGCGCTCGGGCAGCGCCATCAGCGCGTCCACCACCGAGCGGTCCATCAGCCGGAAGTCGCCCGCGCCGGCAGGGACCTCGAAGCGCCCTTCACGGTTCAGCAGCCCGTAGAACAGGCCGGTGCCCAGGCGCTTGTGCAGCGGCTCGTCCTCGCGCGTCATGCGCACCGCGTAGACCATGTCCGCGCCCTGGCGCCAATGCATCAGGAACTGCGGGATCAGCGCGGGATCGTGCTGCAGGTCGGCGTCTAGCATCACCACGACGTCGCCGCGCGCGCGTGCGATGCCGGCGGTCAGCGCGGCCTCCTTGCCGAAGTTGCGCGAGAACTGCAGCGCCACGACCTGCGGCCGGCGCGCCCACTGGCGCAGCACCTCGACCGTGTCGTCGGCGCTGCCGTCGTCGACCAGCACGATCTCCCACTGCTCGCTGCAGCGTTCAAGCTCGGCGCTCAGCCGCGGCAGCAGCTCGCGCAGGTTGGCCGCCTCGTTGTAGCAAGGGATGACGCAGGAGATGCGCGGGGGGAGTTCGCGGACCGCCGCGCGGTCGGGGACCGCGCGCGGCGCCACGCCGGCGGCGCCTGCCGGCGCGCCGGCGGCGGGCGGCGGCGCAGGCGGCGTGAGCCGCGCGGCCGGCCAGCGCGGCTCAAGGGGACGGACATCTGACATGCCCCGCAGTGTGGAAAACCCTCCCTTATCGCGTCCTTAAGGACGCTGACGGAAAGCTCACGCGGACCTCGAGTCCCGGTCCGTCCGCCCGGTCGATCAGCTCCACCGCCGCGCCGTGCCGGTCCGCGATCGCCTTGACGATCGCCAGGCCCAATCCGCTGCCGGCGCCGCCGGCGCTGTCATGCGGCGCCGCCTGCGCCGAGCGGCTGCGGAAGAAGCGCCTGAACAGGAAGGGCCGGTCCTCGGGCGCCAGGCCCGGGCCGGTGTCCTTGACCCACAGCGCCGGCCGGTCCTGGACCACGTCGATGCCCACGTCCACCACCCCGCCGCGCGGCGTGAAGCGCAGCGCGTTGTCCACCAGGTTGCCCAGCAGCACCGCGAGCTGCTCCCCATCGCCCAGCACCACCACCGGCCGGCGCAGTTCCGCGCCCAGGTCGATGCCCCAGTCCTCGGCGCGCGCCGCGTGCGTCTCCAGCACCGCGCGCACCAGCTCGTCGAGATCGACCGGCATCAGCGGCTCCAGCCGGCCCACCGGATCGGTGCGCGCCACCGCGAGCAGTTGCTCGATCAACCGCTGCGCGCGCGCCACGCCCTGCTTCAGCGCCTCGGTCGCGGCGGCGCGCTCGGCCTCGCTGGCGCTCTTCTCGAGCAGCCGCAGTTGCACCCGCAGCGCGGCGACCGGCGTGCGCAGCTCATGGGCGGCGTGGTTCAGGAACTCGCGCTGCGCGGAGAAGGACTGGTCCAGCTTGGCCATCAGCCCGTTGATGGCGCGGACCATGGGCTGCAGCTCGCTCGGCACCGAGGCGCTGTCGATGGCCTCCAGCGAGCGGGCGCTGCGCCCGGCAATGTCCTTGGCCGCGGCGTCCAGCGGCCGCATGCCGCGCCGCAGCCCGTAGACCAGCAGCACGGTCACCACCAGCGCCAGCGCCAGCAGGAAGGGCAGGATCTTGGCCGCCGACTCGCCCGCCATGACGCGCCGCGACGAGCGCCGCTGCGCCGCCTGCACCACGCCGGCCTCGTGCACGACGGTGTAGACGATCCAGCGCTCGCGGCCGATGCGCAGGTGCGACAGGCCCGGCGTGCGCGTGTAGGTGCTGGCCACGCGCGCGTCCGAGGCGTAGATCCGACGGCCCGAGCGGTCCCAGGCGAAGGTCTCGATGTCGGTGTCGGCCGGCACGTCGCTGGGCATCACCAGCACCGGCGGCTGGGCCTGGACGGCGGCGGCGTTGTCGCGGTGGTAGTTCGCCAGCCCCTCGGCGACGTTGCGCAGGTCGCTGTCGAAGACCTCGTTCATCTCGGCGAGCGTGACGGCATAGGCCGTCAGCGCCACCAGCACCGAGCCCAGCAGCAGCGTCGTCAGGAACCAGACCAGCAGCTTGCGCTCGATGGACTTCATGGCGCGTTGCCGATGCGGTAGCCCACGCCGCGCACGTTCTTGATCGTCGCGCTGCCGAGCTTGCGGCGCAGGTTGTGCAGGTGGACCTCGATGGCGTTGCTGGCCACCTCCTGGCCCCAGCCGTAGACAGCTTCCTCGAGGCGCTCGCGCGAGAGCACCGCGCCGGGCCTCTGCATCAGCGCCTCCAGCACCGCGAACTCGCGGGCCGAGAGCTCGACCGCGCGGCCCGCCTGGGTCACTTCCTTGCGGGCCGGATCGAGCGCCAGGTCGCCATGCCGGAGCACCGGGCTGCCGCTGCCGGCATGGCGGCGCAGCAGCGCGCGCACGCGGGCGATCAGCTCGTCCAGGTCGAAGGGCTTGAGCACGTAGTCGTCGGCGCCGGCCTCCAGCCCGGCGATGCGGTCCTTGACCGTGTCGCGCGCCGAGGCGATCAGCACCGGCAACGGATCGCCGGCGCCGCGCAGCCCCTTGAGCAGGTCCATGCCGTCGCCGCGCGGCAGGCCCAGGTCGAGCACCGCCAGGTCGTAGACGCCGGTGGACAGGGACAGCTGCGCCGCCCGCGCGTCGGTGACCCAGTCGACCGCGAAGCCGGCCTGCAGCAGGCCCTGGCGCACGGCGCGGCCGATCATGTCGTCGTCTTCGATGAGCAGGAGTCGCATGGCCTTGGGAAGAGCGCTGACCGCAACGTGACTGCAACGCTAACCGATGCGGCGCCGGCATGGCCGATGCACCGGCGCGCCGCGGGGCAAAGGGCGGATGCTCGCGCGGCCGCCCTTAACCATGCCTTAATCGCCAGGCGCCGAGAATGCGCCCGCCCGCTGACAGCCGCATGAAGCCGCATCCGCCGCCCTCCCCGCCCCTTTCCTCGCCGTCCCCGCGACCCGAGGCCATGGCCACGCACGCGCCGCGCGTGGCCCGCTTCGTCGCGGTCGGCACGGCCGCGGCCGCGGTGCACTGGCTGGTGGTGACCGCGGCCGTCGGCGGACTCGGCTGGCACCCGCTCGCGGCCAACGTGATCGGCTGGCTGGTGGCGCTGCAGCTGTCCTTCCTCGGCCACCATCGCCTGACCTTCCGCGGGCACGGCGCGCCGTGGTGGCGCTCGGCGCCGCGCTTCGCGGCGATCTCCGGCCTGGGCTTCCTGATCAACGAGGCCGCCTACGCCGCGATGCTGCGCTGGAGCGGCCAGCCCTACCAGCTGGCGCTGGCGATCGTGCTGGTCGCGGTGGCCGCCCTCACCTACCTGCTCAGCAGCCGCTGGGCCTTCCTCCGGATGCCGGAGGCGGACCCGGCGGCGGCCGCTCAGAACGTGTAGCCCGCGGCGATGTAGGCCACCGGTGTCGTCTTGCGGCGCGTCAGCGGGCTCTTGGCGGCATCGCCGACCAGGTGCTGCGCACCGACCGAGCCGAGCACGCTCCAGTTCTTGGAGAACTTGTGCTGCCAGCTCGCGCTGGCCTCGACCTGGTAGAAGCCGGACTTGGGCGTGAACACCGCATAGCCGGTGCGCGCGGACTGCGCCGCCGTCACGCCGTGATAGGTCTGCAGGTACTTGGCGTCGCCGGCGTTGGCGCCGGCGCTCAGCACCCAGGTGTCCTTGCCATCGTCCAGCAGCTTGGCCGACACGCCCAGGCCGTACACCGCGCCGTTCTCGCGCTTGGTCAGCGGCTGCTCGGTGCGCGCCTGCAGGTCCAGCCAGGGCAGCACCGCGTAACCCACCGAGAAGTTGCCGGTGACGCTGCCCTTCACGTCGCCCATGCCGTTCAGGTACTTGCTGCCGCTGCCGAAGCCGGCGCCGTCCTTCTTCTTCTCGTAGCGCGGGCCGCGATAGCTGATCGCGGCGCTGTAGCTCACCGGACCCAGCGCGCCGCCGTAGCCGGCGCCGCGCAGCGTGCCGATGAACAGGCCGCTGGTGTGGGTGTACTCGGCGGCGATCAGCGGGGCCACCAGCGTCTCGTCGGAGCCGGCGTAGCGCGTCGTCACCGCGGCGCCGCCGCCGATGGTGAAGGTCGATGCCGCCGGCGGCGCCTTTGGCGGCGCCTTGAGTGGCGTCTCGGGGGGCGCGGCCGTGGACGCGGCGCTCTGCGCCCGGACGGCGCAGGAGAACAGGCTCAGGCAGGTCAGCGCGGCGGCCAGCGCGGCGGCGCGCGGCAGGACGTGGCGGAGGAACAGCTCGGAGTTCAGGGATTCGGTCATGTCGACAACTCGGTAAAGGAACGGGACCTGGGGAAACGGCAAGGGCCGGATTGCGGAGGCAGTGTCGAAAGCCCCCATGAAGTGAACCTTTGGGCTGCATGAAGAAAGCATGAAGGCGCCGGCTCCACCGCGCGTGGCCGGGCCGGCGCGCTGGTCCAATGCGCGGCATGAAGATCCTTCTCATCGAGGACGACCTGGACCTGGGCAACGGCGTGCGCATCGCGCTGGCGGACCAGGGCATGGACGTCGTCTGGACCCGCCAGCTCGCCGCCGCCCAGCGCCAGCTGGACGAGCAGCCCTGCGACCTGGTGCTGCTGGACCTGGGCCTGCCCGACGGCGACGGCCTGCACCTGCTGGCCAGGCTGCGGCGCGAGCACGGCACGCTGCCCGTGCTGATCCTGAGCGCGCGCGACGCGCTGCAGGACCGGCTCACCGGACTGGACTCCGGGGCCGACGACTATCTGGTCAAGCCCTTCGAGCTGGCCGAGCTGCTGTCGCGGATCCGCGCGCTGGCGCGCCGCAGCTACGGCTTCGACGGCGAGTCGCTGTCGCTGCGCGGCGTGCTGCTGCACGTGCCGACGCGGCGCGTGAGCGTCGACGGCCGGCCCGTGGACCTCACCGTCAGCGAGTACGAATTGCTGCGCCAGCTGATGATGCGCGCGGGCCGCATCGTCACGCGGCGCACGCTCGAGGAGCAGGTGCTGCCCGGCGGCGCCGGCAACGCGAGCAACGCGCTGGACGTGCACATGGCCAATCTGCGCCGCAAGGTCGGCGACGGCCTGGTGCGCACCGTCCGCGGCGTCGGCTACGTGATCGACCAGGAGGCCCCATGAGCGCGCGCTTCCCGCCGGCCGGCGATCCCTGGCCGCGCGGCCGGCTGCGCCAGCTCGCGCGGCTGCCGCGGCTCGCGGTGATGTCGGTGCGATCGGCGCTGCGGCCCAGCCTCGTGCGCCGGCTGCTGGTGGCGCAGATGGCGCTGCTGACGCTGGCCTGGGTCTGCGGCCTGGCCTACCTGCTGAGCGCCGGCGGCCGCGCGATGCTGCTGCTCGAGTCCACGCAGATCTATCCCACCATCATGGCCATCGCCGATGACAGCGCCAGCACGCCCGAGCGCCGCCAGCGCCAGCTGGACCTGCTGCACTCCGCCATCGTCGAGGGCTACAACACGGCGCCGGACCGGCAGCCCTCCTTCACCGTGACGCGCGGCGCGCAGCGGCTCTACCGCTCGCCCAACGCGCCGGACGTCCAGCCGCCCGCCGAGACCGGCCGGCTGGTCCGGATGCAGGCGAACGGACGCGGACTCGGCGCCCGCAGCGAAGCCAGGCCGGACGGCCTGCGGGTGACGATCTTCGCGCCCGATGACGGCTGGAACGTGCTGCGCACCGTGTACTCGGACGGCTTCTACCTGTGGCCGCTGCTGACCTGCCTGCCCTTCCTGGTGATCCCGGCCTGGCTGTCGATCGTGATGGCGATGCGGCCCTGGACCGCGGTCGCGCGCGAGGTCGCGCGGCGCGGGCCGCAGGACCTCGCGCCGCTGGACTACCGCGACGGCCACCGCGAGCTGGCGATGATGGTCGACGCGATCAACGGCTGGATGCGGCGCGTCGAGGGCAGCGCGCAGCGCGAGCGGACCTTCGTCGCCGATGCGGCGCATGAGCTGCGCACGCCGCTGGCGGCGATGCTGGTGAACGTCGAGGCGCTGCGCGCGGCCACGCGCGACGAGCGCGAGCGCCAGCTGATGACCGGCGTGCTGAGCAGCGGCCATCGCGCGACGCGGCTGGTGAACCAGCTGCTGTCGCTGATGCGCAGCGACGCCGCGGCGACGGAGCCGGTGACGGACGTGGAACTCGAAGGCCTGCTGCAGGACCGGCTCGCCGCGTTGGGCGGGCTGGCCTCGGCGCGGCGAGTGGAACTGGAGCTCGCCACCGAGCCGGGCCTGGTCGTGCGCGGCCAGCGCGGCGCGCTGGAATCGCTGGCCGACAACCTGGTCGAGAACGCGATCAAGTACGGCCCGCCGGGCGGCCTGGTGCGCGTGGACCTGCGGCGCGACGGCGGCGAGGCCGTGCTCGCGGTCGAGGACCAGGGACCCGGCATTCCGGAGGTGCTGCGCGAGCGCGTGTTCGACCGCTTCTTCCGCGATCCGGCGCAGCGCGAGCCCGGCAGCGGGCTCGGGCTGGCGATCGTGCGGGCGGTGGTCACGCGGCACGCCGGCCGCATCGCGCTGGCCGGCGGCACGGGCCGCGGCCTGCGCGTGACGGTGCGGCTGCCGCTGCCGCGCTCAGGATGAGCGCCGGCGCGCGGTGAGCCACTTGTCCGACGTCAGCGGCTCGCTGCACAGGCGGATCTCGCCGATGCTGCCGAGGAAGCCGTTGGACGGCGCGCCGCCGTAGACCCCGCCGCCCACGATCATCCGGCCGGTGGCGCTGGTGAAGGCGATGCCGTTCGTGTTCGACGCGTTGCGCAGGATGGGCGCGCCCTCGACGTACATGATGGTGCTGTTCTGCGCCGGGTCGTTGACGATCGCCACGTGGATCCAGCGCTCGGTGACGATCTCGCCGGAGAAGTTGGCGGCCGGCGAGCGCGTGCCCGGCGTGCTCGGCGTCACTTCCCACTGCACCTCGCGCAGACTGGAGATCGCGAAGATCAGCGCGCTTTCATCGCCGTCGGCATCGGGGTCGATGCCGGCGACGTCGCCTCGGCGGCCTTCGCGCTCCATGATGTTCATCCACGCGTTGTTCGAGGCGGTCCAGCCCGCGGGAATCTTCAGGAAGGCTTCCACGGTGTAGCCGGCGCCGAAGCTCACGCCATTCAACGGCGCGTTGACATCGGTTGCGAAGGAGCTCATCCGCAGCGGCGAGTTCACCGAGTTGGCGAAGCGCACGCTGCCGGGCGCGGCCGACAGGTAGTGGTGGTCGCTGGACCAGGTGAGGTCGCCGTCCTGCGCGGCGCCGCCCTGCGCCAGCGCCTGGCGCGCGATCGGATTGCGCCCGGTCTCGTCGTTGATGACCTGCCCCACCGGCACCACGGCGCCGTCCGTGCCGCCGAAGAAGCGCCAGTGGGCGACGGTGGTGGCCACCAGCGGGTAGTCGGAGGTGCTCGTGGCCGGCGTCCTGGCGCTCGCGGCCGGTTCAGTGAAGTGGGACAGCAGCGCCGACTTGGCGCGGTCGTTGATCGGCGCGTTCGCGGCCGCCGGCGTCGTGAAGCCCGGATTGAAGCGGGCGAAGCGCTTCTTGAAATCGATGGCGATCTCGAACTGATGGTTCGGCGCGGTGAGCACGGCCACGTCGAACTCGTTGAGCGTGTCGGTGGGCTTCTGCGTCACCCACGGCGAGAACGACAGCACCTTGATCTTGTTGCTCGTGAGGTCGAACTCGTAGAGCCGCATCAGTCCGTTGCCGCCCATGTAGGCCATCTGGTAGTCGACCACCATCTCCTCGACGGCGTTGCCGAAGTCGTTGGTCTTGGTCAGGTGGGCGCCCCCGTGGTAATGACCGTTCAAGGTCATGAAGATCTGGTCGTTGTCGCGGATCAGCTTCTCCCACAGCATCAGGCCGTAGGGCACCTCCAGCGGGCTCACGCCGTCGGCCGCGATGTTGAGCAGCTGGTGGGTCGACAGGATGACCGGCAGCGTCGGATGCTTGGCGATCACGCCGCGCGCCCAGGCGATCGCGGCGTCGGAGGCGCGCCAGGACATCGACAGCACCATGAAGGCGTTCCCGTCGACGTTGAAGACGTGGTACTCGTGGAAGCCCGAGGGATCGCGGCCGCCGAAGGTGGCCTGCTGCTGCGCCCGCGTGGTCGGGAAGGCCTGCAGGTAGGGCTCCTTCGCGAGATTGCGCTGCGCATCGGTGTTGGCCGACTGGCTGCTGGCGTCGACGTAGTCGACATCGGAGATCACGTCGTGGTTGCCCGCCAGGATGGCGTACGGCATCTTGGCCGACTCGAGCACCTTCATCGCGGCGTCCGCGACCTGCCATTGCAGCGGCTTGCCCTGCTGGTCGACGACGTCGCCCAGGTGGATGGTGAAGGGGATGCGCAGCGCCGCGGCGTTGTCGGCGATCCACTTGGTCTGGGCGATGTAAGGCGTCGAGCCGTACTTGCGCTGGAACTGGAGGTTCTCGTCGGTCGTCGCGTAGCGCGAATAGAACTGCGTGTCGGGCAGCACGGCCAGCGCGAAGCTCGAGACCTGCGTCGCCGCCTGGCCTTGCGCGGGATCGCCGCTGGCGTCGCCGCCGCTGTCGCCGCCGCCGCCGCAGGCCGACAGGACGGCCGAGCCGCCCAGCGACACGCCCAGGCCGGCGCGCAGCAGCAGACGGCGCTGGCGATCGGGCAGGCCCTCCAGTTCACGCAGAGACGACAGGGAAAGCGGCGTGGCGCTCGAGGACTTGGAAGACATGGCCGTGGAGGGTCGGGAGTGCGAAAACCCGTGACCCTATCCAGGGGGTATGTCATCGGCATGGCGGTCCCGTGAACCGGGATGCGCGCACCGTTAAGGCGGGCTCAGGCCCGCGCGAACTACCGCCTCCCCGCGCCCGCCCCGGCGCCGCCTGTTGGCGACGGCGACGGCGATGGGCCCTGCTGCTGTTGCTGCCCCTTGATGAAGGCGTCCGCATCCTCGAGGCCGGCGCTGAGTTCAACCTTCTGCAACACCCGGCGCTTGTCGAAGGTCCATTCCTTGAGCGGCTCGTCCGGCGATCGCGCCGCCTGGGCGGCCTGTGCCAGCACGGCGTCGCCCCCCGCGCGCGTGAGCGCGCGGAAGCTGACCTGCGTGGCGGGCATGGACGGAAGCACGCCGCGCACGACCTCCAGGCCGCGCTGGCCGTAGCGCCACATCACGCGGCCGAGGTCCGCGCTCGTCACGCCGAAGGCGCGCTCGAACGCCGCGGTCGGCGACGCGCCGTCACCGACCCGCTGGAGATAGCGGCTCAGCCGCTTGCGGCTGTCGTCCGACGAGAACGCGTAGTGCATCAGCAGCCAGGACTTCGCCTCGAACTCCAGTCGCATGCCGTCCTCGCCGCCATGGCCGTGCGCCAGGGGCTGCCGGTGCTCCAGCACGTCCTCCCATTCGAGGTGGTACTTCCGCCCTGAACCGAGGAACCTCAGGTAGCCGGCGACGTCTCTGGGCGCCCGCCCCACGACCGCCTGCTGCGCCGAGAACCGCACGCTGGAGAAGTACTGCGCGAAGCCCTCGATGAACCACGCGGGCGCGCGGATGGCGGTGTGGCTGTGGAGGAAGTGCCGCGCATAGGCCTCGAAGACATAGGTCAGCGAGTCGTTCAGCGGCGCCTTCTCGAGCTGCTCGTCGCCCAGCGCGGCGATGCGCTCCAGATGAACGCCGAATCCCTGCGCGGCGTCGGCGCCGCCGCTGTACAGGCCGATGGCGTCGGCCGGCGTGCTGCCCGCGACCGACCGCAGGCCCGACAGGCTGGCGTGGTAGTACAGCGTCAGCTTCGAGTCCTGCGGCTCGCCGGACGCGCCGGAGGGCTGGGGCTGCTGGGGCTGGCGCGGCTGGGTATAGGCGCGCAGCAGCCGATCCAGCTTCTCCAGGTTGTCCAGCAGCGGCGCGACGTCCTCCTCCCGGGTGTCCGAGTACACGACGAAGTGTTGGCTCTCGGCGCGGAACCACGGGGAGACCTCCGTCTTCCGGCCCGCCACTTCGACGCGCTCCAGGTTGGTGGCGACTGCGTCCTGGGCGCGGGCAGCGCCGGCCGGGAACAGGGAGAGCGGGGAGAACAGGACAAGGGCCGCGGCAAGCGCGGCCCGGAATGAATGGGGCATGAGTATCCGAATCCTTGCAGGGGCCCGCCGTGTGCCTGGCGGGCCCCGATCCGCATCGGCGCTCGATCAGAGCTCGTAGCGGCCCGTCAGGTAGTAGCTGCGTCCCGGGAAATTCCAGCTCGAGCCCATGAAGCCGGGGGTCTGCTGGAAGGTGCGGCGCACCGTCACGTTGTTCAGGTTGGTCACGCTGAGCGACAGCCCGAACTTCTGCGTGAAGTTGTACGACACGCCGCCATCCCACTGCCCGAAGGCCTCCTGGTACTGCGGCAGTCCCCACCACGTGTCCTGAGCCCCCGGGCGCGCCGGATCCGCGCTCGTGCCGTTCTGGCCATTGAAGTCGACGCCGACGTTCTTCAGCACGCGGCTGGTCCAGTTGTAGGCCAGCCGGGCCGAGAAGCCGTAGCGGTCATAGCGCAGCGCGAAGTTGGCGGCGTTCTTCACCAGGCCAGGCACCGGCAGCGCGCCGAACGGCCTGCCGTTGGTGTCGCAGCCATACACCTTGAGCGCGTCGCTCGTGATCGTGCCCACGGGCGGGCAGAACTGCACCTGGGCGTCGCGGTAGAAGCGCTGGCTGCTGCCCAGGTAGGTGTAGTCCGCCGAGACGCCGAAGCCCTTGACCCAGTCGGGCAGCCGGTCCTTCAGGAAGTCGAAGTGGTCCAGATAGGTCTCGGCCTTGAGCTCGACGCCGTGCACCCACGCGCGGGCGGCGTTGCGCGGGCCCTTGATCAGGAAGGTCTGCGGGTTGCCGGCCAGGCTGTTGTAGTCGCGCGTGTAGGTCGAGTCGTAGATCACGTCCTTCACGTCCTTGTAGAAGGCCGTGACCGACACCATCTGGCCGCTGCGCGGGTACCACTCGAGCCCCAGGTCGAAGTTGTCGGAAGTCAGCGGCTTGAGCTTGGCATTGCCGGTGTTCTCGCCCGTGTAGGTGATGCGGTTGTTGGCCGTGTCGATGTTCTGCTTGAGCGAGACCGATTCCTGCAGCTTGTCGAAGCCCGGCCGGTACACGCTGCGGGCCATCGCGATGCGGCCCAGCAGCTTGTTGTCTCCCGTCAGGTTGAACTTCAGGTTCAGCGAGGGCAGCACGTCGACATGGTGGGCGTCGACGTTCAGGTCCTCGTTGATCGGACCGAAGCGCGGCACGTCGGGCGGCGTGCGGTTGTCGTAGGTCGCGTCGAAGGTCGTGTGCCCGTGCGACGAACGTCCGGTGTAGACCACGCGCACGCCCAGGTTGCCGTCCACCGGGATCTTCCAGTCATCGAAGCCGAAGCGCAGGCTGCCGTAGACGGCATGGGTGCGCTCGGAGATGTCGCTGATCATGTTGGGGTTCAGCCCGTAGTACAGCGTCGTGTCGTACTTGTAGTCGCTGGCGTTGCAGGTCGGGACGCTGATCTGGTTCTGCGGGTTCTTCGCGTTCTGCCCCTTCGCCCACGCCTGCGAGTCCAGGCACTGGTTGTAGCGGACATCACCGATCAGCTTGCTGTAGGTGTTGTAGTCCTTGAGGGCGCCATAGGTGGGAAACACCACGCTGGGCGGGCTGTTGCCGCCGAAGGGCGTGTAGTTGAACAGCTCCACCGGCGCGGCCGCCGCGTAGCGCGGATCGCTCAGGTAGGCGAAGTTGCCGCGCGTCTTCCAGCCCTGGTCATCGTTGGGGCCGGGCAACTGGCCCGGCGTGCTGGTCTGACGCACCACCCAGGGTTCGGCGATCGACTTCCAGCCCACGCTGGTCGGGTCACCGGCATAGACCGCCACCTCGCGCTTGGAGGTGCGGTAGGTGGTGCGGAAGCCGACTCTCAGGTCGCGCAGGATCGAGTCGTCGAACACATACTTGCCGTCGACCTTCCACGCATACAGGTCGGCATCGCCCTTGTAGCGGCCGGGCATGGCCGACAGCCAGAAGTAGTTGCCGGGATCGGCGAGGAAATTGCGCGACTTCTCGTCGAAGCCGATCTGCACCGGCTTGCTGCCCGAGGTGGTGATGTCCATGCTCGGCACGAAGGTGGCCGTCTGCACTTCCTCGCCGCGGGTATGGAAAGTGGACTTCACCCATTGCAGATCGTTCTGCAAGGCGAAGCGGTCGTTGACGGCCCACTGGAAATTCCAGGCCAGCTCGGCGGTGTTGGTGTGGTGCTGGGTGAACGCCCGGCTGGTGCCCATCATGATGCCGCCGTCGGCGAACTGGTTCGAGCCCTTGCCGCCGTGGTTGAAGTCCGTGATGTTGCCGTTGGCATCGCGGGTCAGCTGCAGCGGATAGCTGTAGTGGCCCGATACCACCACGCCCCGATCGTCGACCACCGGGTTGTCGACCCGCACGTTGTACGGCGACATGTTGAAGTTGCCATCGGCGAAGCTCGGATAGATGTTCGAGCCGGTGTTCTCCTCCCGCGACTTCGAGACGAACGCCGTCAGCGACGACTGCATGTTGTTCTTCTTCCACTGCAGCGCGCCGTAGAAGCCCTTGCGGTCGCTGTTGCCGACGTTCTGCCCCCAGTCCGCCGCGCCGGGCACCCACACCGTCCGGCCGGGCACCACGTCGCTGCGCGGGTAGTAGGGCTGGACCTCGAGCTTCTGCTGCTCATACGTCGAGTGGTTCATCGCCAGGTCGACCAGCGCGCCCCAGCGGCCCGACTCGGCCTCCCACCTCGTCGAATAGAGCCCCGAGAGCGTCGGCGAGGCCTTCTTCGTCCGCTGCTCGTAGTTGCTGCCGAAGGAGACGACGCGCTTGGTGCCCTCGTAGTCGAACGGCAGCGCCGTGCGCAGGTCCACCTGGCCGCTGACGCCGCCTTCGATCTTTTCCGCCGAGGGGTTCTTGTAGACGTCCACGCCGGCCATCAGCTCGGAGGGCACGGCGCTCCAGCTCAGGTCGCGACCCGGCCAGCCGGCCGAGAACACCTCACGGCCGTTGAGCGTGGACGAGCCCCACGAGAGCCCGCGCACGTTGATGCGGTCGTCGCTCCCCTCGGAGAAGTGCTTGGGGTCGTTGTTGGTCGAGCGCAGACGCTCGACGGTCACGCCGACGATGCGCTGCAGCACTTCGGTGATGGACTTGTCGGGCAGCTTGCCGGCTTCCTCCGCCACGACGGAGTCGACGATCTCCTCGGAGTTCTGCTTGATCTTCTGGGCCGACTGCAAGGCGGCGCGCTGCCCCTTGACGACGACGGTGCCCAGGGCGGACGGCGTCTCGGGCTCCTTGGGGGGCGTGGTTTGGGCCAGTGCGGCGCTGCCGGCAGTCAGCAGGAGCATCTGGACCATGCCGCGATGGACGGCGGTGGTGCGGAACTGTCTCATCGTTTTCTTTCTGGTTCGGTGGTGCGGCGCGGGGCGATCACTGGAAGGTGATCGGGCCGAAGACGGTGACGTCCGTGCTGAGCGTGTAGGCCGCGTCGGCCGGGGCCGGCAGCGAGCCGTCCGCGTTGGGCGTGGGCCGGCTCAGGTTGACGCTCGGACCGAACTGCAGCGCGCGGACGCCGTAGCTGCGGATCTGGGCCAGCCCGGCTTCCGCGGTCTGCGCGATGTCGGTGCCGCAGGTCTCCGTCACCGAGAAGTTCTTCAGCGGAATGAAGTACGCCGTGAGCGCGGCGGATGCCGGCTGCACGTTGACGGAGGCGGTGATGTAGCACTCGTCGCCGTTGGGCTTCTTCTGCAGGTTGTTGGTCTGGATGCGGACGGCCAGAGCGCCGCCGCCATCGAACAGCGTCTGATTCAGCCCGAGCGTGACGAACAGCGACTCTTCGGTCTTGAGGTCGAACGGCAGGCGATCACCGCTCTGCGTCTTGGGCGCGCCGATCTCGTAGTTGTAGTAGGCCCACCATCCGGACGTCGAGCCATCCCAGCCGCTGCCCGCCTTCTGCTTGATGTCGAACCCGAAGGTCGACGAGAAGCTGGTCACCGTGAGGTGGCAGAACGACGGATCCGCGCCGCCGCACCAGCCGGCGATGGGCACGCCGGCGCCGGTGTTGATGTCGCCGAACTCCAGCGTGCGGCTGGTCGCCGGGTTGAAGCCGCTGGCGAAGAAGTGCGGATCGACGACCACGCCGAGGTTCTCCGTGGCGCCGCCGGCGCTGGACAAGGTCACGGTGCAGGTGCCCTTGGCCAGGATCCGGAGTTCGCTGCCCGCCACGGTGCACACGGCGGGCGCGGTGCTCGCGTAGCTCAGGGCGCTGCCAGCGGCGTCGACCGCGGCGAGCGCGACGGTCTGCGTCCTGCCCTGGCTCTGCACGACGGGCGGCGGCAGCGGCGACACCGCGATGATCGCCGTGCCGGTCAAGGCCTCGTGGCTGGCATCGGCCGGGGCGGTCACGGCGAGCTGGCAAAGCCCGCTGCCGAGCACCGTCAGCGCGTTGCCGCTGACCGTGCAGATCGAGGGCGTGGACGACTGGTAGGCCGCCGCCAGCCCGGCATCGGTCTTGGCGGACAAGGTCACGGTGGCGGTTGCCGCGCGCAGCATCACGGCGACCGGCACGACCGGCGTCTGCGCATGCCCGAGCACCGTGAACAGCTGCCCCACGTCATCGGCCGCGGCCCACTGCTTGCCGCCGGCGCCGGGACCGCCGGCCTGGCTGGCGGTCACCCTGCATTCGCCCTTGGCCAGGAGCGTGAGCTGGTCCCCCGACACCGTGCAGATGTCGGGCGTTCCGGACGTGAACGCCACGGGAAGCCCGGAGTCCGCGGTGGCCTTCAAGGTCACCGGTCCGGCCAGCAGCGTGGCGCCGCCGGGGTAGCTGAAACTGATGGCCTGGAACAGCCCGGAGCCGCTCCCGCCCTCGCCGCCGCCTCCGCCGCAGGCCGCCAACAGGGCACTGGCAGCCAACAGCGAAAGCGTTCCCTTGTGTTTGCACACCGTCTTCGTCACGTCTTGTCTCCTGTTTTATACGTGGCCGCGCCACACCCGACATCTGTGTTCGGTACTCGCCCTCGGTTAACCCGCAGCAGCAAGATTTTGCGCTAAATCATATATTTGGCCTGACCAAAACAAGTTAGTACAAACGCCGGTCTGACCAAATCCAACGAAACGCGAACGGAAGTCCAACGCACCGCTCGGGGGGCGTTGGAAGTTGGCGCACGCGCGGCCACTTCTCCGGCCTCACGGCGGAATGGCGGATTGGGGGATTCACTCGCCGGCGGCTACCGCGCGCCGGACAAAGGGGCGCGGCGCGCGCCCTGTCATCGACCGCGTCGAAGCGGTCGGAATCTGCGCCGGCCTGCGCTGGCGGCCGGGATCAGTACTCGTCGCCGCCCGGGCTGACGTAACCCGGCGCCAGGTTCTCGAACTTGGTGTTCTGACGCGCGAAAGCCAGCTTCACCGTGCCCACCGGGCCGTTACGCTGCTTGGCGATGATGATCTCCGCGACACCCGGCTCCTTGCACTCGTCCTTGGTGTAGTACTCGTCGCGGTAGATGAACATGATGATGTCCGCGTCCTGCTCGATGGCGCCCGACTCGCGCAGGTCGGACATCATCGGCCGCTTGTCCGGCCGCGTTTCCACCGAGCGGTTCAGCTGCGACAGCGCGATCACCGGGCAGCGCAGCTCCTTGGCCAGCGCCTTCAGGCCCCGCGAGATCTCGCCCACGACGGTGGCGCGGTTCTCCTCGCTGCCGCCGCCATTGCCGCTCATCAGCTGCAGGTAGTCGATGATGATCAGGCCGATCTGGCCCGAGATGCGCGCCTGGCGTCTGGCGCGGGCGCGCACTTCGCTGGGCGACAGGCCGGGACTCTCGTCGATGTAGATCGGCGCGTTGCCGAGCTTGTCCACCGCCTCGGCCAGCCGGCCCCATTCGTCGTCCTTGAGGCGGCCGGTGCGCAGGTTGCTCTGGTCGATGCGGCCGATGGAGCCCACCATCCGCAAGGCCAGCTGCGCCGCGCCCATTTCCATCGAGTAGATGATGACCGGCAGGCCTTCGTTGATGGCCACCGCCTCGCCGATGTTGATCGCGAACGCCGTCTTGCCCATCGACGGCCGCGCCGCCAGGATGATCAGGTCGCCGCGCTGCAGGCCCGCCGTCATGCGGTCCAGGTCGTAGAAGCCGGTGCGCACGCCGGTCACGTCCTCGGCGCCCTGCTCGGCCAGCTCGTTGACGCGGTCCATCAGCTCGACCATCAGCCGGTCCATGCTCTGGAAACCGGTGCCGCCGCGCGAGCCTTCCTCGTTGATGCGGAAGATCTTGCCTTCGGCCTCGTCCAGGATCTCGTTGACCGCGCGGCCGGCCGGGTTCAGCGCCGCCGTCGCGATCTCGTCCGAGGTCGCCACCAGCTTGCGCAGGATCGCCCGCTCGTGAACGATCTCGGCGTAGCGGCGCAGGTTGGCGGCGCTCGGCACGCCCTGCGCCAATGCGTTCAGGTAGGCCAGTCCGCCGCAGTCCTCGGCCTTGCCGACCGAGGTCAGTTCCTCGAACACCGTCACCACGTCCGCTGGCTTGCCGGCGTTCACCAGCTTGCCGATCGCCGCGTAGATCTGCTTGTGCTCGTAGCGGTAGAAGTCGGTGTCGCTGAGCGTGTCCGCCGCCTTGTCCCAGGCGGTGTTGTCGATCAGCAGGCCGCCGAGCACGCTCTGCTCGGCTTCCACCGAGTTCGGCGGCACGCGCAGCTTGGCGACCTCGCTATCGCCGGCTGCAGACCCTGGTGAGGTGAAGATCGCGGACATTGTGGACAAGCCTGTGGATGAGCGCTGGACAGCCTGTGGGGCGGGCGGGATAACTCCCACCCCGGAAAAGCAGAAAGCCGACCGCTTCGCAGCTGTCGGCTTTCTTGGGTCTTCCACCATCGTTGCAGCCCTTGAAGGGACTGCAAAGCTGGGGAATGTCCGGTGGACGCGCACAGCGCCCAACCGGTGTGTCGAGTGATTACTCGGCTTCGGCGACGACCTTGACGGTCACCTCGACCACGACGTCCGTGTGCGGGGCGACGTTGATCGGGAATTCGCCGACGGTCTTCAGCGGACCGTTGGGCAGACGCACTTGCGACTTGACGATGGCCGTGCCGGACTTCGTCAGCGCTTCGGCGATGTCGGCGTTGGTCACGGAACCGAACAGGCGGCCGTCGACGCCGGCCTTCTGCGAGATCACGACGGTCGTGCCGCCGATCTTCTCGCCCAGGGCTTGAGCGGTGGCCAGCTTCTCAGCGGCAACCTTCTCCAGCTCGGCGCGCTTGGCTTCGAATTCCTTGATCGCGGCTTCCGTGGCGCGGCGCGCCTGGCGGGTCGGGATCAGGAAGTTGCGTGCGTAACCGTCCTTGACCTTGACGACATCGCCCAGGTTGCCCAGGTTGGCCACTTTTTCCAGCAGGATGACTTGCATGGGGTGGACTCCTTAGACCTTGTGCTGGTCGCTGTACGGCAGCAGGGCCAGGTAGCGGGCACGCTTGATGCACACCGACAGCTGACGCTGGAAGAAGGCGCGCGTGCCGGTCAGGCGGGCGGGCACGATCTTGCCGTTTTCGCTGATGAAATCGCGCAGGACGTCGACGTCCTTGTAATCGATCTGCTCGACACCGGCGACGGTGAAGCGGCAGAAGCGCTTGCGCCGGAACAGCAGCGATTGTTGGTTGCGCTTGGGCTTGCGGTCCTTCGAGAACCGACCTTTACCACGTGGCGGGGGCATAGTGACCTCTTGATCTATCCAGATGTAAACGATATGCGCGAGCTGTCCGTCCCGTTCAGTCCGCCAGCCCGGTGATGTGAAACACCGTGCCGCGGCCTTGTCGCTGCGCCGAGAGGAATCCGGTGAACACCGTCTTCTCCGTCAGGCTCAGCGCCTGGACCCGTTTCACGATGTCACCGATGGCCACCGCCTTGATCTCCAGCGCGACCTTGCGCTGGGAGCCGGCTTCGTCGACCAGGGACTCGTGCCGGAGCATCAGGTCCAGGGCCGGGAGCCCGGCGGGGGTGTATCGGATCGCCGCGGTTTCGAGGATCTGCGCCTGCAGGACCAGTCGGTTCATGCGTGCGCGGATCGGCGGGTCAGCAGTTGGGAACGTCAGTGATCGCGCCTGTCAGCTCAGGCGGACGCTTCTTGCGGAGCCTTGCGGGCTTCTTCGCGCTCGACGGCCTTCATCATCACCGACGGGTTCGTCTCGGCCTTGTCCTTGACGACGGTCAGGTGACGCAGCACGGCGTCGTTGAAGCGGAAGCCGGTTTCGATTTCAGCCAGGACTTCCTTGCTGCACTCGATGTTCAGGCACAGGTAATGCGCCTTGGCCAGCTTCTGGATCATGTAGGCCAGCTGACGGCGGCCCCAGTCTTCCACGCGATGCACCTTGCCACCACCGTTGGTGACCAGGCCCTTGTAGCGCTCCAGCATCGCCGGAACTTGTTCGCTTTGATCCGGATGGATCAGCAGAACGATCTCGTAATGACGCATAGATACTCCTTGTGGATTTCAGCGGCCGCCGGCGGGATTCCGCCCTTGGCCTGAAAGCCGGACCCCAGCGTCAATTCCTGGGCCCGGCAAGGGAATCGCGGATTCTAGTCGAACCCGCGGCCTCCCGTCCACCCGGATGTCGAGATCAGGGCCGGACCCGCGTGGCGGTATCACCGCCGGCGTCGGCCGTCGACCGGCTGCCGCCCGTCGCGCCCAGGCCCGTGGCCACCTTCGGCAGCTGTTTCGCGACCTCGTCGCGGATGGACTCCTGCAGGGTCTCGATCTTCTGCTTCGTCGTCAGCAGGTCCCAGGCGTCGCCGGCGCCGTCCACGCTGTTGGTGGTCATCGACTCCGCGAAGCGGATGGGCACGCTGGCGCTCACCGTGCCCTGGGCCACGTCGATCACGCACAGCTCGGCATAGACGTAAGGCGCCAGGAAGCCGCGGCGCGCCGCGATCGCTTCGGATTCGGCGCGCACGAAGGTGTTGCGATCCAGGTAGAAGCCCAGCCCGCGGAGCTGGCCCTGCCCCATCGTGTTCTGCGCCATCTGCACGCGCGCCGGCCCGCGCAGCGGACGCAGCAGCACCAGGTGCGAGGCGTTCAGCTCCTTGAGCGCCTGGTTCAGCATGTCGCTGCCGACCCAGCGGCTGCCGTCGATCAGCTTGTCCGCGTCGCCAAGCGCCGAGGCCGACTTCAGCTTGAGCGGGATCAGCAACGCATTGCCGCCGGCCAGGCCCTTCTGCAGTTGCCCGAGCGCGTAGACGTCGAAGATGCCTTCGGGCACCGGGAAGACGTCCTCCACGCGGCGGTCCTTGAAATGGCTGCCGGTGGTGGGCTCGCTCTGGACCACGGTGATCGAGTCGCCCAGCGCCGAGACGATCGCGACGCGGCGTTGTTCCTGCGCCTGCGCGGCCATGGGAACCGCCAGCGCGGCGGCACTCGCCAGGCCGGCGGCCAGCAGCGCGCGGCGCGCCAGGCGGGTCGGGAACAGCGTGTTCAGCGTCTTCATAGGAATCCTCCCTTGCATGTGGAATGTGCGCTCCCCTTCTTGTCGGAGCGCTTTCGTGGCCGGCATTCGATCAAGGCCTGGCGGGAGCGGCCGGCGCTTCGCTCCCGTCGGCCCTTTCATCCGGAGCCCGTGATCCTGGCCTGCAGCGCCCGCGCGGCAGGCGGCGGAAGCGGCGTGAGCAGGCTGACGGCGACGAGCGCCGCGATGCCCGCCGGCAGGCCGAAGATCGCGGCCGCCATCGGCTGGATCCCCCACCACAGCTGAGGCTCGCCGCCCAGGCCCAGCGCCTGGCGCAGCCCCGCGTGCGCGCCCACCATGTAATAGAGCGTCACGCCCAGCCCCGCCAGCATGCCGGCCGCGGCGCCCTGCTTGTTGGCGCGCTTCCAGAAGATCCCGGCGATCAGCGCCGGCACCAGCGTCGAGCCCGACAGCGAGAACGCCGCGGACACCAGCAGCAGGATGTCCGCCGGCCGCTGCGCGGCGACCGCGGCGGCGGTGAGTGCGGTCGCCAGCAGCAGCGCCTTGGAGATCGTGACCCGCTGCGTCATCGAGGCGCGCGGGTTCATGACGCGGTAGTACACGTCGTGCGAGAGCGCGCTGGAGATCGTCAGCAGCAGGCCGTCCGCCGTGGACAGCGCCGCCGCCAGCGCGCCCGCCGCGACCATCGCGGCCAGCACGTACGGCAGGCCCGCCAGCTCCGGCGTCATCAGCACGACGATGTCGCCGCCCAGCCGCAGTTCGCCAAGCTGCAGGATGCCGTCCTGGTTGATGTCCTGGATGCTGAGCAATCCGGGATCGACGCGCATCCATTGCCTCATCCAGCCCGGCAGTTCGGCGATCGGCATGCCGACGAGATGGTGCAGCACCTCATGCTTGAGCATCACCGCCAGCGCCGGCGCGAAGAGATAGAGCAGCGCGATGAAGAACAGCGTCCAGGCCACCGAGCTGCGCGCTTCGGCGACCGAGGGCACGGTGTAGTAACGCGTCAGGATGTGCGGCAGGCCCGCGGTGCCGACCATCAGCACCAGCACCAGCGCGAGGAAATTGCGCCGCGAGAGCGTGTAGGCCTCCTGCTCCGCGGGCGTGCCGTCGGGATCGCCCGCGAAGGGCCGCGCGTGCAGCGGCATGCCGGCGAGCGGCTCGGCGCGCTGCCGGTTGGCGGTGACGGCGCGCCGCCAGAGCTCCCGGGCCTCCGCCTCGGTGCGCGGCAAGGCGGCGCGCACCTTCTCCGCGGCCTGGATCTGCGCCAGCGGCGCATCCTCGGCCCGCAGCTGCGCGATCACCTGCGAGACGCGCTGGCGCTCGGCATCGAGCGATTGCGGCAGGCCCGCCAGCAGGTGCTCGAAGTCCTCGGCACGCTGCTCGAAGAGCGCGCGGACCTGCAGCTCCTTGGGATCGCGCAGCAACTGCTGCTCGCGGGCGGCGATCTCGCGGACCTCGCTGCCGGCCGTGAACTGCGGCAGCGGGAAGCCGGTCTGCTGGACCGACAGCCACATCACCGGCACGACGTAGGCCAGGATCATGATGATGTACTGCGCCACCTGGGTCCAGGTCACGGCCCGCATGCCGCCAAGGAAGGAGCACACCAGCACGCCGCCCAGGCCGACGAACAGGCCGATCTCGAAGGTCAGGCCGGTGAGGCGCGTGGTGATCAGGCCGATCGCGTAGATCTGCGCCACCAGATAGATGAACGACACCAGCACCGCCGCCGCCGCGCCCATCACGCGCAGGCCGCGGCTCTCGAACCGGGCGCCGAGGAAGTCCGGCACGGTGAAGCCGCCGAATCGCCGCAGATAGGGCGCCAGCAGCAGCGCCACCAGACAGAAGCCGCCCGTCCAGCCCAGCACGAAGGCCAGCCCGCCATAGCCCGCCAGATAAAGGCTGCCGGCCATGCCGAGGAAACTCGCGGCGCTCATCCAATCGGCGCCGGCGGCCATGCCGTTGTAGAACGCCGGGACGCGGCGGCCGGCCACGTAGTACTCGACCGGGTCGGTGGTCCGGCTGAACACGCCGATGCCGGCATAGACCAGCACCGTCAGCAGCAGGAACGAGAAACCCAGCCACTGCTTGGACATCCCCAGCCGCTCGAGCACGCCCAGCACGCCCACCAGCAGCACGAAGCCCAGCGTGTATGCGGCATAGGTGCGGTTCAGGCGGCGGCGGAAGGCAGCGTCGGATGACGGACGGGACATGGGCCCGCATCATCGTCGTCTTGCCCGGGCGGCACATCCACAACTTCCCCTGTATGGGGCGGCAATGAAAAACGGCCCCGCAGGGGCCGTTTGAACGCGAAGGGCGTATGCGAAGGGCGTGGGCGAGGAGCTTGTCAGCGCTTCGCCAGACGCTGCCAGGTCTCGATCACCGTGTCCGGATTCAGCGACAGCGAGACGATGCCCTCGGCCGCCAGCCACTCGGCGAAGTCCGGATGGTCGCTGGGGCCCTGGCCGCAGATGCCGATGTACTTGCCGGTGGCGCGGCACGCGGTGATGGCGCGCGAGATCATCGCCTTGACCGCGGGATCGCGTTCGTCGAAGTCGCCGGACAGCAGCTCCAGCCCGGAATCGCGGTCCAGACCCAGCGTCAGCTGCGTCAGGTCGTTCGAGCCGATCGACATGCCGTCGAAGTGCTCCAGGAACTGCTCGGCCAGGATGGCGTTGCTCGGGACCTCGCACATCATGATGACGCGCAGCCCGTCCGTGCCGCCCGCCGCGGCGCGCTTCAGGCCACGCTCGGCCAGCATCGCGACGACCTTCTCGGCCTGCTTCACCGTGCGGACGAAGGGCACCATGATCTCGATGTTGGTCAGGCCCATGTCGTGGCGCACGCGCTTGAGCGCCTCGCACTCCATCGCGAACGCATCCTGGAACTCGCCCGAGATGTAGCGCGACGCGCCGCGGAAGCCCAGCATCGGGTTCTCTTCGTCGGGCTCATAGCGCGAGCCGCCGATCAGCTTGCGGTACTCGTTGCTCTTGAAGTCGGACAGACGCACGATCACCGGCTGCGGCCAGAACGCGGCCGCGATGGTGGCGATGCCCTCGGCCAGCTTGTCGACATAGAAAGCGCGCGGCGAGGCATGGCCGCGGGCCACCGACTCGACCGCCTTCTTCAGGTCGCTGTCGACATTCGGATAGTCCAGGATCGCCTTCGGATGGACGCCGATGTTGTTGTTGATGATGAACTCGAGGCGCGCCAGGCCGACACCGCTGTTGGGCATCTGCGCGAAGTTGAACGCGAGCTGCGGATTGCCGACGTTCATCATGATCTTCACCGGGCAGTAAGGCATCTCGCCGCGGTGGACTTCGCTGATCTCGGTCTCGAGCAGACCGTCGTAGATGTAGCCGGTGTCGCCTTCCGAGCAGGCCACCGTCACCAGTTGCCCGTCCTTGAGCCGGTCGGTCGCGTCGCCGCAGCCCACCACCGCCGGGATGCCCAGTTCGCGCGCGATGATCGCCGCGTGGCAGGTGCGGCCGCCGCGGTTGGTCACGATGGCGCTGGCGCGCTTCATGACCGGCTCCCAGTTCGGGTCGGTCATGTCGGTGACCAGCACGTCGCCGGGCTGCACGCGCTCCATCTCGGCGACGCTGTCGACCAGGCGGACCGGACCGGTGCCGATCTTCTGGCCGATCGCGCGGCCCTCGGCCAGCACGGTGCCGGTGCCCTTGAGCTTGAAGCGCTGCTCGACCTGGCCCTCGGCCTGGCTCTTCACCGTCTCCGGACGCGCCTGCAGGATGTAGAGCTGGCCGTCATTGCCGTCCTTGCCCCACTCGATGTCCATCGGGCGGCCGTAGTGCTGCTCGATGATCACGGCGTACCTGGCCAGTTGCACGACGTCCTCGTCGGTCAGCGAGTAGCGGTTGCGCTGCTCGACCTCGACGTCGACGGTCTTGACCAGCTTGCCGCTGGCGGCCTTCTCCTGCGGCGTCGAGAAGGTCATCTGGATCAGCTTGGAGCCGAGGTTGCGGCGGATCAGCGCGAACTTGCCGCGCTGCAGCGCCGGCTTGTGGACGTAGAACTCGTCGGGGTTGACCGCGCCCTGCACCACCGTCTCGCCCAGGCCGTAGCTGGAGGTGATGAAGACGACGTCCTTGAAGCCGGACTCGGTGTCGATGGTGAACATCACGCCGGCCGCGCCGAGGTCGGAACGCACCATGCGCTGCACGCCCGCCGACAGCGCGACGTCGCTGTGCGCGAAGCCCTTGTGGACGCGGTAGCTGATGGCGCGGTCGTTGTACAGGGAGGCGAAGACCTCCTTCATCTTGTGCAGCACGTCCTCGATGCCGACGACGTTCAGGAAGGTCTCCTGCTGGCCGGCGAAGGAGGCATCGGGCAGGTCCTCGGCGGTCGCGGACGAGCGCACCGCGAAGGACGCGTCCGGGTTGCCCTCGGTCAGCCGGGCGAACTCGGCGCGGATCGCGGCCTCCAGGTCGGCCGGGAACGGCTGGGCCTCGAGCCAGCCGCGGATCTCGGCGCCGGCCGCGGCCAGCGCGCGGACGTCGTCGGTGTTCAGGTCGGCCAGGCGCTGCTGGATGCGGGCATCCAGGCCTTCATGCTTGAGGAAATTGCGGAAGGCGTGCGCGGTGGTCGCGAAGCCGCCGGGCACCCGCACGCCGGTCTCGGCCAGCTGCGAGATCATTTCGCCGAGCGAGGCGTTCTTGCCGCCCACCGACTCGACGTCGGACATCCTCAGTTTCTCGAAGGGTACGACCAGGGCGGTCGCCTCGAAGCGTGCATCAGACATGGGAAAACTCCGTGATGTTGAGAAACCGGGGCTCCCCGCGCGCTCCCGAGCAGGCCGGCGCGGCCGGCGGCTTCGAGGGAGGCAGGCATGACGCGGCGCGCGACAGGTCTTGTCGATTCTTGTGGGCGGCGCGGCGTGGCGGTCATGCGGCAGGCAGGGGCAAGTTGCGGGCGATTCTAGTGGGTCGCCGATCTATGATGTAAACCCTCGTTCGGGGCGCGGCCGGGCGCCCGGCCCGTCCAAACCTCCTGCTTCGGCACGCGGCATGCCCGGTGTGGCGAAGGCTCCCGGACCGCTTCCGGATCGTTTCCCCAGGCTCGACATGACCCAGCACACCGTCTACTTCGTCTCGGATGGCACCGGCATCACCGCCGAAACCTTCGGTAACTCGATCCTGGCCCAGTTCTCGGTGAAGGCGCGCCACGTGCGCCGCCCCTTCATCGACAGCGGCGAGAAGGCCCGGCAGCTGGTGCGCGAGATCAACGAGACCGGCGAGCGCGAAGGCGTGCGCCCGATCGTCTTCGCGACGCTGGTGAACCGCGAGGTGCTGAACGTGGTGCGGCAGGAATGCCAGGGCCTGGTGATGGACATGTTCGGCACCTTCATCGCGCCGCTGGAGGACGAGTTCCGCGTCAAGTCCAGCCACCGCGTGGGCCGTTTCTCGGACGTGGCCAAGAGCCAGGAGTACCACGACCGGATCGAGGCGATCAATTTCTCGCTGGCGCATGACGACGGCCAGTCGGCGCGCAACCTCGACTCGGCGGACGTGATCCTGGTGGGCGTGAGCCGCTGCGGCAAGACGCCGACCTCGCTCTACCTGGCGATGCAGCACGGCATCAAGGCGGCCAACTATCCGCTGATCCCCGAGGACTTCGAGCGCGGCCAGCTGCCGTCGCTGCTGACCCCGCACAAGAAGAAGTGCTTCGGCCTGACCATCGACCCCGAGCGGCTGGCGCAGGTCCGCAACGAGCGCCGTCCCGGCAGCAAGTACGCGGACCTGATGAACTGCCACTACGAGGTCCGCGAAGCCGAGACGATGATGAAGAAGGCCGGCATCAGCTGGCTGTCGTCCACGCACAAGTCGATCGAGGAGATCGCCACGACGATCCTTCGCGACATCCGCCCGGACCGCCTGATCTACTGATCGCGGGCTGGTTCAGACCAGCCGGCGCCTGGCGGATTCGTAAAGACAGATCGACGCCGCGCTCGCGACGTTCAGCGATTCCTCGCCGCCAGGCTGCGGGATGCCGATGCGCAGCGCGCAGCGCCGCATCAGCGCCTCGCCGACGCCCTGCCCTTCGTGGCCCATGACCCAGGCGCAAGGGTTCGGCAGGTCGGCCTCGTGCAGCAGCGCGTCGGCATGAGAGCTCGTCGCCAGCAGCGGCACCTTCAGCGCATCGAGGTCTTCGACGCCAAGACCCTCGATCAGCTTCAGGCCGAAATGCGCGCCCATGCCCGCGCGCAGCACCTTCGGCGACCACAGCGCCGCCGTGCCCTTCAGCGCGAGTACCTGACGGAAGCCGAGCGCCGCGGCGCTGCGCAGGATCGTGCCCACGTTGCCCGCATCCTGCAGCCGGTCCAGCACGACGGAATCCGCCTGGGACTCGATGCGCGGCTGCGCCGGCAGCGCCAGTTCGAAACCGATCTGCGCCGGCGATTCCAGTCCCGACACCGTCTTGAACAGCGCCGCCGAGACCACCAGCACCTTGGACGCCTCGTCGGCCAGCGCGCGCATCGACGCGTCCGCCGCCGCCGCGTCGGTGATCAGCGCCAGCGCCGGCCGCACGCCGCGCTGCAGCGCGGCGTGCGCGAGGTGATCGCCCTCCAGCCAGACGCCGCCGAGCTTGCGATACGCGCCGCCGTCCTGCGCCAGCTTGCGCAGGTGCTGCAGCTTGGGGTTGTCCCGCGCGGTGATCGATTGCCAGTTCATCCGATGCTCATTCCATGGCCGCTTCGCCGAGCGAGACGGCGAAGCCGTCCATCTCCAGCGAGCGCACCGGCGCGAAGCTCTGCCGGTGCCAGACCGTCGCGCCGTGCACGCGCAGCGCCTCCAGGTGCTCGCGCGTGCCGTAGCCCTTGTGACTGTCGAAGCCGTACTGCGGATGCTGCTCGTGCATCTGCAGGCAGAAGCGGTCGCGATGCACCTTGGCCAGGATCGACGCCGCCGAGATCGCCGGCACCAGCGCGTCGCCCTTGACGATGGCCTCGGCCGGGATGCGCAGCACCGGCAGCCGGTTGCCGTCCACCTGCACCCGCGCCGGCTTGAGCCGCAGGCCCTCGACGGCGCGGCGCATCGCCAGCATCGTCGCCTGCAGGATGTTGATGCGGTCGATCTCCTCGACCGTCGCCTCCGCGATGCAGAAGCACAGCGCCTTGGCGCGGATCTCGTCGAAGAGCTGCTCACGCTTCTTCTCGCTGAGCACCTTCGAATCGTTCAGCCCCTTGATCGGGTGCTGATCGTCGAGGATCACCGCCGCCGCGACCACCGGCCCGGCCAGCGGGCCGCGGCCTGCCTCGTCGACGCCGCACAGCAAGCCCTCGCCGGCCCATTCCAGGCCCAGCTGCGTCGGCTTCTCAGGCGCCGAGGATCTTCGCGATCGCATCGCCGGCCCTTTGCGCGGTGTTGCAGCGCAGCTGTTGATGGATCTCGAGGAAGCGGTCGTGCAGCCGCTCGCGCCGCGGCGCGTCGTCCAGCCAGGCCAGGCCCTCGCGCGCGATGCGCTCGCCGGTGCAGTCGTCCTGCAGGCATTCGGGCACCAGCGTCTCGCGCGCGAGCACGTTGGGCAGCCCCACCCACGGCAGCAGCGCCTTGCCCTTCATCCGCCACGCGTTGAACCAGTGCAGCTTGTAGGCGATCACCATCGGCCGCTTCAGCAGCGCCGCTTCCAGCGTCGCCGTGCCGCTGGCGACCAGCGTCAGGTCGCAGGCGGCCAGCGCGTCCTGCGCGCGGCCATCGAGCAGCGTCACCGGCAGGCCCTGGCCGTGCTGCGCCATCAGCGCTTCGACCATGGCCCGCAAGCCCGGCGCGACCGGGATCACGAAGCGCAGGCCCGGCCTCGCCTTGAGCATGCGCTGCGCCGCATCCAGCAGCGGCGGCCCGATGTAGGTCAGCTCGCTGCGGCGGCTGCCGGGCAGGATCGCGACGATCGTGTCCGTGTCGCGCAAGCCGAGTTCGCGGCGCGCGTCCTCGCGAGGCGGCTCGAACGGGATCTGGTCCGCCAGCGGATGACCGACGTAGGTGGCCGGGATGCCGGCCTTCTCCAGGATCTCCGGTTCGAACGGGAACAGGCACAGCACGTGATCGGCGCTGCGCTTGATCGTGTTCACGCGCTCGGCGCGCCAGGCCCAGATGGACGGGCAGACGAAGTGGACCGTCTTGATGCCGGCCTCGCGCAGACGCTGCTCGAGGCCGAAGTTGAAGTCCGGCGCGTCGACGCCGACGAACACCGACGGCCGCTCGGCGAGCAGCCGGTCGCCGAGCTGGCGGCGGATCGCCAGCAGCTCGCGGATGTTCTTGATCGCGTCCCAGTAGCCGAAGATCGACAGCTTGTGGCTCGGCCACCAGGCGTCGAAGCCCTGCACCTCCATCTTCGGCCCGCCGATGCCGGCCGAACTCAGGCCCGGCCAGCGTGCCTTCAGGCCGCGCAGCAGCAGGCTGGCCAGGAGGTCCCCGGAGGCCTCGCCGGCCACCAGGCCCAGTCGAGGATCCGTGGAGGTCATGTCGGGATGTCCGTGCCGCTCAGCGTCTCACCGGACCAGGCCGCGCTTGGCGCCGGCCAGGAAGTCCAGCATCACCTGGATGTCGCGCAGCGACTCCGCGTCCTGGCCCTGCTTGAGCGCCTCGATCTCGGCGACCGATTGCTCCAGCGTCAGGCCGTCGCGGAACAGCAGCTTGTGGACCTGGCGGATGACGCTGATGCGGTCGTTGCTGAAGCCGCGGCGGCGCAGGCCGGTCAGGTTGACCGCGCGCACCGCCAGCGGATTGCCGTCGACGGTCATGTAGGGCGCGACGTCCTGCGCCACATGGCCCTGGAAGCCGATCATCGCGTGCGCGCCGACATGCACGAACTGATGCACGCCGGTGAGTCCGCCGATCGTGGCCCAGTCGCCGACGTGGACGTGGCCGGCCAGCGTGGCGTTGTTGGCCAGCACGCAGTGGTCGCCGACGATCACGTCATGCGCCAGATGCACGTAGGCCATGATCCAGTTGTCCGAGCCGACGCGCGTGACGCCCTGCTCCTTGAACGTGCCGGTGTTGAAGGTGCAGAACTCGCGGATCGTGTTGCGGTCGCCGATGACGAGTTCGGTCACTTCGCCGCCGTGGCTCATGTCCTGCGGCATCGCGCCGATGGACGCGAACTGGAAGATCCTGTTGTCGCGGCCGATCGTGGTCTTGCCCTCGACGACCGTGTGCGGACCGATCCAGGTGCCGGCGCCGATACGCACCTGCGGGCCGATCACCGCATAGGGACCGACCTGGACGGACTCATCGAGCTGCGCCTTCGGATCGACGATGGCGGTGGGATGGATCTGGGCCATACGCAAGCAGTAGGGAAGCCGCGGACGCTCAGCAGTCGAGCTTGCGCATCGTGCACATCAGGCCGGCCTCGGCCACGATGTCACTGCCCACCAGCGCCTTGGCGCCGAACTTGTAGATGCCGGCCTTGGCGCGGTCCAGCGTCACTTCCAGGATCAGCTGGTCGCCCGGCTCGACCGGACGCTTGAAGCGCGCGTTGTCGATGCCGGCGAAGTAGACGACATGGTTCTCGTCCAGCGTGAAGTTGTAGCTCTCCACCGCCAGCAGCGTCGCGGCCTGCGCCAGCGCTTCCAGGATCAGCACGCCCGGCATCACCGGACGGTGCGGGAAGTGGCCCTGGAAGAAGGGCTCGTTGATGCTGACATTCTTCAGCGCGCGGATGCGCACGCCCTTCTCGACCTCGATCACGCGGTCGACCAGCAGGATCGGGTAGCGGTGCGGCAGCTTCTCGAGGATGCCGTGGATGTCGATGATCGTCTCGTTCATGTCGTCTTCTTTTCCAAAGCGCGCACGCGCTGGCGCAGCTCGTAGAGCCCGCGCAGCGCGGCCGCATTCTTCTGCCAGGAGGCGGCGTCCTCGAAAGGCCACATGCCGGCGTAGGCGCCGGCCTTGTCGATGCTGTTGCTGATGTTGGCCGTCGGCCCGATCTGCACGCCGTCGGTGATCTTGATGTGGCCGTTGATGCGCGCCGCGCCGGCCACGATGCAGTGGGCGCCGATCTCGGCGCTTCCCGCGATCGCCACCGCGCCGGCGATCGCCGTGCCGCGGCCGATCTTCACGTTGTGCGCGATCTGGACCAGGTTGTCGATGATGGCGCCGTCGCCGATCTCGGTGTCGCCCAGCGCGCCGCGATCGATGCAGGTGTTGGCGCCGATCTCGACGCCATCGCCGATGCGCACCGCGCCGAGCTGTTCGATCTTGACCCACTCGACGCCCGCGGCGCCCTTCGCCGGCGCGAAGCCGAAGCCATCCGCGCCGATCACCACGCCGCTGTGCAGCAGCGAGCGCTCGCCGATCACGCAGTCATGGCCGAACACCACATGCGGCGCCAGCCGCGTGTGCGCGCCGATGCGGGCGTCCTGTTCGACGATGGTGTGGGCGCCGATGCGCACGCCGTCGCCCAGCACCGCGCCGGATTCGATCACCGCATGCGGGCCGACCTCGACGTCGCGGCCCAGCGTCGCGTCCGCGGCGACCGTCGCCGTCGGATGGATGGCCGGCGCCGCGCGCGGCTTGCGCATGTTCGCGGCCCACCACTGGGTCAGCCGCGCGAAGTACAGGTAGGGATCCGGCGCGACGATGCAGCACGCCACCGTGCCCGCGCCCTGGCGCGCCGCGGCGGCCTCGGCCAGCTTGGGCGAGACGATCACGCAGCCGGCGCGCGTCGTCGCCAGCTGGGCCTCGTATTTCGGGTTGGAGAGGAAGGAGATCGCGTCCGCGCCAGCGTCCTCCAACGGGGCGATCGCGCGGATCGCCGTGTCGGAGGCACCAACAAGATCGCCGCCCAAGGCGGCGATCAGATCCGAGACCAGAACCTGTTTCATGGTCACTTCTGGGCGTTGAGCTGGTCGATCACCTTCTTCGTGATGTCCACGCGGGGGCTGGCATGGATCGCATCCTGAACGATCAGATCGTACTTGTCATCCTCGAAGATCTTCTTGATGACCTTGTTGGCCTTCTCGACCAGCGCCGCCGTCTCCTCGCTCTTGCGCTGGGCGACGTCCTCGTTGAACTCGCGGCGCTTGCGCTGCAGGTCGCGGTCCTGCTCGATCAACTCACGCTGACGGCGGCCCCGCTCCACGTCGCTGATCGCCGGACCGTCCTTGTCGAGCTTCTCGGCGGCCGCGCGCAGCTTGTTCTCCTGATCCAGCAGCGCCTTCTCGCGGCGGCCGAACTCGGCTTGCAGCTTGGTCTCGGCGGCCTTGGCCAGGTTGGTCTCGCGCAGGATCCGCTCACTGTTCACGTAGCCGATCTTCACTTCCTGGGCTTGCGCGCCCAGGGTCGCCACGCCCGTCAACAGGGCCGCGGCGACGATCTGCGACAGCTTGCTCTTCATCAGAATGCAGTCCCGATCTGGAATTGGAATCGCTCGATTCTATCCGTGGGCTTCTTGCGGATCGGCGAGCCGTAACTCAGCCGCAGCGGACCCATCGGCGACAGCCAGCTGATGCCGACACCCGCCGAGGCGCGCACCCCGCCGAAATCCAGCTTCTCGTCCTGGCCCCATACGTTGCCGGCGTCCACGAAGCCGAACAGGCGGAAGCTCTTGTCATTGCCCGATCCGGGCACCGGCACGTAGAACTCGGCGTTCAGGTTGAACTTGCGATTGCCGCCGGTGTACGAGCCGGTCACGTCGACCGGGCCCAGCGTGCCGGGCTCGAACACCCGCACCGAGCCCAGGCCGCCGCCGTAGAAGTTCTTGAAGATCGGGTACGGGCGGCCGCCCAGGCCGCGGCCGTAGGCCAACTCGCCATTGAGCATCAGCGAGAACTTGCGGCCCAGCGGGAAGAACTCCTGGTACTGCAGGTTCACGATCGAATAGCGCGAATCGCCCACCGGGCTCAGTTCCAGGTTGACCCGCTTCATCGAGCCGGCGGTCGGGGTGATGACCGAGTCGCGGTTGTCCTTCTTCCAGCCGATGGTCAGCGGGATCGAGACCGCCGACGAGCCGAACTGGTTGCGGAACAGCCAGTAGCTGTTGGGCAGGCCGGTTGTGGTCGTGATGCGGGTCGTCTCGTAGCCGATGCCGAAGAAGACCGTGTCGTCCTCCGAGAACGGCACGCCGAACTTGACCGAGCCGCCGTAGGAAGCGAACTCGTATTCCTCGCCGAGGTTGTTGATCGGCTTGACGGTCCGGTAGAACACGTCGATCGCGCGCGACACGCCGTCGACGGTGAAGTACGGATCGACCGTCGTGACCCCCAGCGAGCGGCCGGTGCTGGCCGTGTTGACCTGGACGCCCAGGTAGTTGCCGGAGCCGAACACGTTCTCCTGCGAGATCGAGCCCGACAGCGAGAGCTTGCTCGCGCTCGAGTAGCCGGCGCCGATCTGGATGTTGCCGGTCGGGCGCTCGGTGACGGTCAGCGTGACGTCGACCTGATCGGGCGAGCCCGGCACCTCGGTCGTGTCGATCGTGACGTCCTTGAAGTAGCCCAGGCGCTCGACGCGGTCACGCGAGGCCTTGATGCGGCCGCCGTCATACCAGGACGATTCGAACTGGCGGAACTCGCGGCGGATGACTTCGTCCCGCGTGCGGGTGTTGCCGGAGATCAGCACGCGGCGCACGTAGACGCGGCGCTGCGGCTCGCCCACCAGCGTCACCGTGACCTGGCCGGTGGCGCGGTCGATCTCGGGCCGGCTCTCGACCCGCGCGAAGGCGTAGCCGAAGGTGCCGTACAGGTCCTGGAAGTTGCGCGTCGTCTGCGCCACCGCCTCGCCGTTGTAGGGCTGGCCCGGCTTGAGCGCGATCAGGCGCTTGAATTCCTCGTCGCGGCCCAGGAAGTCGCCTTCCAGCTTGATGCCGTTGACGGTGTAGGGCTGGCCTTCGTTCACCGTGATCGCGATGCTGATGCTCTGCTTGTCCGGCGAGATCGTGACCTGCGTCGACTCGACGTTGAACTCCAGGTAGCCGCGGTTCAGGTAGTACGAGCGGATCGTCTCCAGGTCCGCGTTCAGCTTGGCTCTGGAGTAACGGTCGGTCTTGGTGTACCAGGTCAGCCAGCCCGACGTCGTCTGCTCGAGCAGGCCCAGCAGCGTGCCTTCGGAGAAGACCTTGTTGCCCAGGATGCGGATCTCGGCGATCTTGGCGGGCTCGCCCTCGGTCACCGAGAAGCTGACGTTGACGCGGTTGCGCTCGATCGGGGTGATCGTCGTCGTGACCTCGGCGCCGTACAGCGAGCGGGTCAGGTATTGCCGCTTCAGTTCCTGCTCGGCGCGGTCGGCCAGCGCCTTGTCGAAAGGCTTGCCCTCGCCGATGCCCACGTCCTTCAGCGACTTGGTCAGCGCCTCGGTGTCGAATTCCTTCAGGCCGACGAAGCTGACGTTGGCGATGATCGGGCGTTCCTCGATCACGATGACGACGGCATCGGTGTCGAGGTTGATGCGCACGTCCTTGAACAGGCCGGTCGCGAACAGCGCGCGCAGCGCGGCGGCGCCCTTCTCGTCGTTGTACGTATCGCCGATGCGGAACGGCAGCGCCGCGAAGACGGTGCCCGGGTCGGTGCGCTGCAGGCCCTCGACGCGGATGTCCTTGAGTACGAAGGGCTCGGCGGCCCAGGCGGAACCGGCATTCAACGCGGTGGCCAGCACCGCCAGTTGGATCACGTGGGGGCGCAGAGCGTCGGGCAGGAGTCGGGACATGCGGAAGCTTCAGTGCAGACCCAGCGTACGGGTCAGATCGTTGAAAAGGGCCAGGCTCATCATCAGCAGCACGACGGCGATACCTGCGCGTTGCAGCTGCTTGTGCCACCGCTCAGAGACAGGGCGGCCGCTCAAACCCTCGAAAAGATAATACATCAGGTGTCCGCCATCGAGCATCGGCAGCGGCAGCAGGTTCAGCACGCCCAGGCTCACGCTGACCGCGGCCAGGAAGCTCAGGAACGCGGCCAGCCCGAGGCTCGCCGACTGGTCCGCGGCCTTGGCGATGGTCAGCGGTCCGCTCAGGTTCTTTACCGAAGCTTCACCGATGAGCATGCGGCCCAGCGTCTTGAGCGTCAGCGTGCTCAGGTCCCAGGTGCGGGTCAGGCCTTGCCTGATCGAATCGACCGGGCCGTAGTGCACCGTCACCATCGCCGGCTTGATCGCGAAACCCGCGCCGATGCGCGCGACGCGCTGATCGCCAGTCCCCTCGATCGAGGGCGTGACCTCGCGCTCGAGGACCTCGCCATCGCGCCGCAATTCGATGCGCAGCGTCTCGGCCTTGCCATCGACCTGCGCGCGGCGCACGCGCTGCACGAACCACGCGAAGTCCGGCACCGCCTCGCCATTGACGCGCAGCAGCCGGTCGCCGGGGTGCAGGCCGCCGCTCTGCGCCGGCCCGCCATCGGTGACCTCGCCGAGCACCGGCTCGAAGAACACGCCGCCCAGTCCGATCGCCTGCGCGGTGCGGTCGTCGAAGTCGCGGCTCGGCAACTGGTCCGTGTCCAGGCGCAGCGTGCGCGCGCCATGACCGGCGGTGTCGCCGACGCTGAGCAGCAGCGGCCGCTTGTCCGCGACCGCCCGCGCGAGCTGCCAGCCGAAGTCCGGCATCGAGCGCACGTCCTCCCACTCCTGGCCGTCGGCGGACCAGGCCTGGATCCAGTCGCCGGCGCGCAGGCCGGCGCGTTCGGCCAGGCCGCCCGCCACCGGCGAGCCGATCACGGCCTTGGGCTCCTCGCGGCCGATCCAGCCGACCGCCGCGAACAGCAGCACCGCCAGGATCAGGTTGGCCGCAGGACCGGCGGCCACGATGGCCGCGCGCTGCCACAGCGTCTTGCGGTTGAAGGCCTGGGAGAGCTGGTCTGGCGCCACCGGGCCATCGCTCTCGTCGAGCATGCGGACGTAGCCGCCCAGCGGGATCGCGCTGAGCGTGAACTCGGTGTCCTCGGGCGACTTGCGCCGGCGCAGCAGCACGCGGCCGAAGCCGACCGAGAAGCGCAGCACCTTGACGCCGCAGGCGCGGGCGACACGGTAGTGGCCCCACTCGTGGATCACGATGAGGATGCCCAGCGTGACGAGGAAGTAGAGGACTTGGGAAAACATCGCGGACGTCCTGGATCGTGGGCTGGGGCGGGGTGACGGAAGGCCGGAGGGTCAGGCCGTCGCGGCCAGCGCCGCGATCCGCTGTCTGGCCTGCCGGCGGGCTCTCGCGTCGAGCGCCAGCAGGCCCTCGACGCTGTCGACCTCGCCGGCCTCGGGCATCACGCCGTCGAGCGCTTCGCGGTTGACGCGGCAGATGTGATCGAAGCGAAGTCGACCGTCGAGGAAGGCGGCGACCGCCTCCTCGTTGGCCGCGTTGAGCACCGCGGTGCTGCCCTCGGCCGCGCGCAGCGCCTGCCACGACAGGTGCAGGCCGGGGAAGCGCCGCTCGTCGGCTTCCTCGAATGCGAGGTTCGGCGCCTTGAGCAGGTCGAGCATGCCGGCGCCCGATTCGATGCGCTCCGGGAAGGACAGCGCATAGGCGATCGGCACGCGCATGTCAGGCGTCCCCAGCTGCGCCAGCACCGAGTGGTCGCGGCAGACGACCATCGAGTGCACGATGCTCTGCGGATGGATCAGCACCTTGATCTGCTCGGGCTGGAGGTTGAAGAGCCAGCGCGCCTCGATGACCTCGAGTGCCTTGTTCATCATCGTCGCCGAGTCGACGGAGATCTTGCGCCCCATCACCCAGTTCGGATGCGCGCAGGCCTGATCGGGCGTGATGTCGGCGAGCGTGGCCGGATCGCGCTGGCGGAACGGGCCGCCCGAGGCGGTCAGCACGATGTGATCGATGCGGTCGGCCCAGGTGGCGCGGTCCTCGGGCAGGCACTGGAAGATCGCCGAATGCTCGGAGTCCACCGGCAGCAGCGTCGCACCGCCCTGCTCCACCGCATGCATGAAAAGCGCGCCGCCCAGCACGATGGCCTCCTTGTTGGCCAGCAGCAGGCGCTTGCCGGCACGCGCCGCGGCCATGGCCGGGGCCAGGCCGGCCGCGCCGACGATCGCGGCCATCACCGCGTCCACGTCAGGGTGCGCCGCGATCTCGCTCAGCGCGGCCATGCCGTCGAGGACCTCGGTGCGCGAGCCCGCCTCGCGCAGCCGCACGCGCAACTGCGCCGCCAACGCCGCATCGGGCAGCACCGCGAAACGGGGCGCGTGCTGGACGCATTGCGCGGCCAGGTCGTCGACGCGGCTCATCGCCGACAGCGCGAAGACGCGATAGCGGTCCGGATGGCGGGCGATGACGTCGAGGGTGCTGGTGCCGATCGAGCCGGTGGAACCCAGCACGCAGACCTGCTGCGGGCGATGGTGGAGGGAGCTCATCGGGAAGGTCCGGAAGGTCAGAGGGAGGCCAGCGCCAGCGCCAGCGGCAGCACGGGCAGCAACGCGTCGACACGGTCGAGCACGCCGCCATGGCCGGGCAGCAGCTGGCTGCTGTCCTTGGCACCGGCGGCGCGCTTGACCAGGGATTCGAAGAGGTCGCCGACGACGCTCATCGCCGACAGGAAGACCATCGCCAGGAGGGAGACGACGCCGATGCGCCGCACCAGCACGCTGTACAGCGAGGCCGAATCCACGGGCACGCGCACGTCGATGACATGCACCCAGACCACGCCCAGCACGATCACGCCGACGAGGCCGCCGATCGCGCCTTCCCAGCTCTTGCCCGGGCTGATCGCCGGCGCCAGCTTGCGTCTGCCGAAGGCCTTGCCGGCGAAGTAGGCGGCGATGTCGGCCACCCAGACCAGGCACATCGCCGACAGCAGGAAGTTGATGCCACGGGCCCGCGCGACGATGAGCGCGAGCCAGGCGGCCCACAGCAGCACCGCGCCCAGGGCCAGCCGCAGCGCTGGCGAGATCTTCGGCCAGCCCGCGACGCCCGCGGCCAGCGCGCGCACGCCGCCGAGCACCCAGACGCCGCCGGCCAGCCACCAGCACCAGGCCGGCACGCCGAAGCCGACGAGATGGAACGTGCCCGCGCACAGCGCCGCGAGCACCGCGCCGAAGCCGACCGCCGCGGCGCCCGGCCGGCCGTTCAGCCGCGACCATTCCCACCCGGCCGCGGCGATCATCACCAGCGTCAGCAGCGCGAACCAGACCGGGTTCGACGCGAACAGCGCCGGCAACAGGATCGCCAGCAGCACCAGGGCCGTGATCACGCGCTGGATCAGCATCTCAAGCCTCCTGGGCGACGCCCGGAACGTTCACGCCACCAAAGCGGCGATCGCGCGCCCGGAACGCGGCGATGGCCTCGTCCAGTTGCGCCTCGCCGAATTCGGGCCACAGACAGTCCGAGAAGACGAACTCCGTGTACGCGGTCTGCCAGAGCATGAAATTGCTGATGCGCAGTTCGCCGCCCGTGCGGATGAAGAGGTCGGGATCCGGCGCATAGCTCATCGCCATGAATTCGGACAGCTTGGCCTCGGTCAGCTCGGCGGCGGGCACGCCCGCCTCGATCGCCTTGCGGCAGGCCTGGACGATGTCCCAGCGGCCACCGTAGTTGAACGCGACGTTCAGCGTCAGCTTGCTGTTGTGGGCGGTGGAATTCTCGGCCTCGGCCCAGGCCGCGCGGAGCTTGTCCGACACCGCCTCGCGGTCACCGACGATGCGGATCCTCACGCCCATCGCGCCCATGCGCGCCAGGTAGCGCGACACCGCCGCAAGCACCAGGCCCATCAGGCCGGACACCTCGTCGCTGGGCCGCTTCCAGTTCTCGCTCGAGAAGGCGAAGACCGTCAGGTACTCGATCTCGCGATCGATGCAGGCCTGCACCACCCGCACCAGGGCGTCCACGCCCTGCTT